>OZ255838.1:0-4935531 GCA_965277565.1 Granulicella sp.
GTGAGCGAGTTGGTTGGCCCCGAGTGTTCGGGCCGCACCTCTCTGGCGCTCTCGTTTCTGGCGCGTGTGACGCAGGCAGTAAAGGTATGCGCGTGGATTGATGTCTCGAACGCTTTCGATCCCGTTTCTGCAGCCGCGGCGGGGGTCGATCTTGCGCGATTGTTGTGGGTCCGTTGCGGCGTCTTGCCTGACAACTCTAAGCCAGTGAGTCGCAGCTTCGCGCTGCCGGATAAATATCTCGTCTCGCCCGCCTCGAAGAAGGGGCTGCATGGTGGAGGATTTGGGCCACATCCGCGCAACGAGGCTAAGGGACTTTCGCAAGCGGTGGCGGGATTACTGCAACCGGAAACACCCACTCCGCGTTGCGCAGAACCGCAAAGACGTGCGCGGCAACGAGTGGAAGTATTCGAGCCGGGTTATGAACATTCTGCGAAGAAGCTGGTCCAACCGGCGCGGCCAGGCAAGCCGTGGTCGCGCATCGAGCAGGCATTGCGTGCGACCGATCTGCTCCTGCAGGGTGGCGGCTTCAGCGCGATCGTGCTCGATATGGGCAGCTTGCCGGCGGAGGTGGTGTCGCGTGTGCCTTTGTCTACCTGGTACCGCTACCGCGCCGCAGCGGAACGAACGCAATCAAGTATCGTGCTCTTGACGCAGTTTGCCTGCGCTAAGAGCAGTGCGGAACTGCTGCTGCGCTTCGCGCCTGGAAATGCGCTTAGCGACGAAGAGACAGTGTTCACTGGGATTGAGCATCGTGTTGAAGTCGCACGCAGACGCTTTTCGGAAACTCCCAGCAACATCGTCCCGCTGCGGAAGCCCCCGCAGCGAGTAAATGCGGCGACGTGGCACAGCCGGACAGCTTGGACTGTTGGCCGATGACTAGAGCCTCCGAACTGTATGCCTGCCTCTACGTCAGAGAGTTTCCTGCGCAAGCGCTGCTTCGGCTACGACCAGAATTGCACAGCAAACCCTGCGTCGTGATGGAAGGGGAAACCCAGGCGCAGTCGGTGTGTTCGCTCAATACGAAGGCACGCTTATTGCAGATGACGTGTGGCATGACTCGCGTCGAAGTCGATATCTTTCCTGCATCGGTCATCCTGTCGCGCTCCTCGAAGACGGAACAGACAGCGCGGGCGATTCTGCTCGAATGCGCGGGTGCCTTCTCCCCCCGAGTCGAGGACCGGAGCGAAGACACTATCTTTATCTGTGGCATCGACATTGCGGGGACTGAGATCTTGTTTGGGCCAACGGAAACATTGGTGCGAAAGCTCTTACAGCAGACGAGAGCGCTTGGTCTCCAGGCCCACGTCGCGGTCAGCAGCAACTTCCACGCAGCGATCTGCCTTGCGAAGGCCCTCTCGCCGAGCACCTCAACACGGTGTGTTCCGCTTGGCGAAGAAGCAATCGCACTGGCTTCTTTACCAATGTCAGTCCTTGCATTGACGGAAACCCAGGCAGAGACGTTTGCACTTTGGGGCATTCACACTCTGGGGATGCTGGCCGCTCTGCCGGAAAATGATCTGATCGCCCGCATGGGACAGGACGGCAAGCGGCTTCGCCAGGCGGCACGTGGCGAGCTGCCGCATGTGTTCGAGCCCATTGCGTTGCCTTTCACGCTCGAAGAGCGGATGGAACTCGATGCTCCGGTGGACCTGCTGGAACCGCTGCTCTTCGGAGTGGGCGTCATGCTGGAACAGCTCATCGTGCGTGCGAAAGCGCGTATCTTGGCGCTGGCCGCGGTTACCGTCACGTTAGTGCTCGACGACGGAGGCACACATATCCGAACCGTGCGCCCCGCACTCCCGACGAGTGAGAAGCAGCTCTGGATTAAGCTGCTCCACCTTGACCTCGAAGCGCATCCGCCAAAAGCGGCGATTCTCGCGATCGCGTTAGCTGCGGAGCCGGGCAGCACCAGCAAGGTGCAACTGGGCCTCTTTTCTCCGCAGCTCCCGGAAGCGGCACGTCTGGACGTGACCTTGGCACGCATTCGCTCCGTAGTTGGTGAGGATTGCGTTGGCCGCGCCGTGTTACAGGACAGCCATGCGCCGGAGGCGTTTCGCATCGAGCCGTTCACTGTCACGGCTGGCGATTCTGCTGCAATGATTCTTCCGAAGCAGCGAACTTCCATGCGGCAGCTTCGTCCGCCAGAGATGGTTTCGGTGTCTGTGCGGAACTCGCAACCGGCGCTGTTCTTTTATCGTGATCGGCGGTATACGGTTGAGCGGGCGTATGGGCCGTGGCTCGTCGGCGGGGATTGGTGGAGCCGAACATTGTGGGGTTTGGAGCAATGGGATTTGGTGGCCAGTTCAGACGACGGCGGCATGCTCTGCTGCTGCATGATGCGTGACTTAGTGCGAAATCAATGGCAGATGGCTGCCCTGTATGACTGACCGATATGTCGAGCTGCACGCAGCAAGTGCCTTCAGCTTCCTGGAAGGAGCATCGCATCCGGAGGCATTGATCGAACGGGCAGTGGCGTTAGAAATGCCGGCGATGGCCTTGTTGGATCGCAACGGCGTGTACGGCTCCGCGCGCTTCCATACTAGCGCCAAACGGAACAGTGTTCGCGCTTACGTGGGAGCGGAAGTTGCTGTGTCGAGCCTTGGCCCGCGTTTAACGCCTCCGGTATGGCTGCCTCATCAGCATGGAACCGAGTCTGCTCGGTTGCCATTGCTGTGCGAGTCAAGGGAGGGTTATCAGAATTTGTGCCAGCTCGTGACGCATTTCAAGATGCGTGAAACGACGAAGCGAGAAGGGGCAGCGACCGTCGGTGATTTGCAACAATATGCGGCGGGCTTGGTGTGCTTGACGGGTGATGATGAAGGCCCCTTGGCAGCGGCCTTGATGCGTGGAGGCGAAGAAGCAGGCCGCGAAAGCGTCGAGCGGCTGATGTGCATCTTCGGTCCCCAGAATGTCTACGTTGAATTGCAACGTCATCAGGAGCGCGAGGAAGAGTGGCGGAATCAAGCCGCACTTCGCATCGCACGCTCATTGAAACTCCCGATCCTGGCGACCAATGGTGTCCGCTATGCCACCGCCTATGATCGCGAGGTTCTGGACTTGTTTACGGCGGTCCGGCATCACACCGAACTCGACCTGGCAGGTCGGCTTCTGGCCGTCAACTGCCAACGGCACCTTCGTCCGGCAACGGAGATGACGACTCTCTTCCGCGATGTAAGCGGCGCAACGGAGAACACGGTGGAATTGTCTTCCCGGCTTAAATTTGAGTTGGGCGATCTCGGATACGAGTTCCCGCGTTATCCAGTGCCGGATGGCCAGACGATGGATAGCTTTCTGCGGAAACGCACTGAGGAGGGCGTACAGCGGCGTTACGGGCCGAAGCGCGATGCGGGACTGCTCGCACGAGCAACTAAGCAGGTCGAACACGAGTTGGCCTTGATAGCCAAGCTGGGCTTTGCCGGTTACTTCCTGATCGTGTGGGACATAGTGCAGTTCTGCAAACGCAATGGCATCCTGATTCAAGGCCGGGGCAGCGCGGCGAACTCGGCTGTCTGCTACGCACTCGAAATCACGGCCATCGACCCAGTCGGTATGGAAATGCTGTTTGAGCGCTTCCTGAGCGAGAGCCGTGGCGAATGGCCGGACATCGATCTCGATCTGCCCTCCGAAGAGAAACGCGAGCAGGCGATCCAATACGTCTACCAGCGGTACGGAGAGCTGGGGGCTGCGATGACAGCCAACGTCATCACATACAGGGGCAAATCGGCGGCGCGTGAGGTGGGCAAAGCTCTCGGCTTCGATCAGGAGTCTTTGGGCCGGCTGTCGAGTCTGGTCAGTCATTGGGAGTGGCGCGGCAAGACTGATACGATGGCGCACTCCTTTCAGAATGCTGGCTTTGACATTCGCCATCCGCGCATCGCCAAGTACCTTGAGCTGTGCATGAGGATTCAAGACCTGCCTCGCCATCTGGGGCAACATTCGGGCGGCATGGTGATCTGTCAAGGCCATTTGAACTCTGTCGTCCCGCTGGAACGCGCATCCATGCCAGGCCGAACAGTCGTGCAGTGGGACAAGGAAGACTGCGCCGATCTAGGCATCATCAAGGTGGACTTGCTCGGCCTGGGCATGATGGCCGTGCTCAAGGATTGTCTGGAGTTGATCCCTGAGCATCACGGCGATCGTGTCGATCTGGCGCAGTTGCCCGAAGACGTCGAGGTCTATCGAACGTTGCAGCGTGCCGATACGGTTGGCATGTTTCAGGTAGAGAGCCGGGCACAAATGGCCTCCCTGCCGAGAAACCATCCAGAAAAGTTTTATGACATCGTCGTCCAGGTCGCCATCATCCGGCCTGGTCCAATTGTAGGCAAAATGATGCACCCGTATATGCGCCGCCGTCAAAAGAAGGAAGCCATCACATATCCGCATCCCTTGTTGAAGCCGGTGCTTAAGCGAACACTGGGAGTGCCGCTATTTCAAGAGCAACTGCTTCGGATGGCGATGACGGTGGCAAACTTTACTGGCGCGGAGGCGGAGGAGTTGCGCCGCGCGGTAGGGATGCGCCGCTCGTGGGAACGAATGAAGAATCTTGAAGGAAAGCTGCGTGAGGGCATGACAGTAAACGGTCTGGACAAGGCGACCCAGGAGAACATCATCCAGAACATCAGCTCTTTTGCCTTGTATGGATTTCCTGAATCGCACGCTGCGAGTTTCGCGCTGATTGCGTATGCGTCGGCCTACTTCAAGGTAAAGTACCTCGCCGCCTTCACCTGCGCGATCTTAAATAATCAGCCGATGGGGTTCTACTCTCCGGCTGTACTGGTAAAGGACGCGCAACGTCATGGCCTGCGGATAAAAGCGATGGACGTGCAGGTTTCGGAGTGGGCTTGCACAATCGAACATGAGATCGATAACAGCCTCTCTCTTCGGCTTGGACTCGGGTACGCGAAAGGGCTGCGGAGGCAGTCTGCTAGCGCTGTAGCCAGTTCGCGCGAGAAGTCTGGCCTGTTCCGGTCGGCGGAGGACCTCGTTTCACGTGTGCCATGCCTGAACCGGAAAGAAATGACTTTGCTGGCGCGTGTCGGTGCTCTGAACAATCTCGATGGCATTGAGCATCGGCGTGATGGTCTATGGCAAGTGGAGCGCGCAGGCAAGCTGGAAGGTCCTCTACTCCGCCAGAGAAGCGAACTGTTGCGGGAAGATGCCGGGAGCTTGCCCCTCCAACAGATGAGTACCGAAGAACGGCTGATTGCCGACTACGCTGGCACAGGTTTGACAGTCGGCAAACATCCGATGGCTTATCGGCGGGAAGACTTGCGGAGGCAGAAGGTCCTTTCGGCAGACGAGCTACGTCACCGCAACGATGGAGAGATTGTGCGGATCGCTGGTTGCGTGATTGCACGGCAGCGTCCCGGCACGGCCAAAGGTTTTATCTTCCTATCGATGGAAGACGAAACCGGAATCGCCAACGTCATTGTGACGCCCGATTTATATGAGCGTGAACGAGTGGTCGTGAGCCGTAGCAAGTTCCTTGTGGTAGAGGGTCTCTTGCAGAACCAGGACGGCGTAATCCATGTGAAAGCTATGAATTTCCGTCCTCTCTTGGATCAAACCTTGGAGGTTCACTCACATGATTTCCACTAAGCAGGAACGGACCGCCCTCTTCGCTTGCGGCGAACTAAACTCTCAGATTTTCGAGATGTGGTGCTCGCGCTGCTCCTCGAAAGAAGCGCGCTCCCGGTCGAGTTCCGCTCGCAGCTCTTCCTCCGAGGGCAATACCAGCTTGTACTTGCTGGCAAACAAGTGCTCATTTTCGTGCAACACCGAATAGCGCACCACGGATGCGTCTTTATGCGTGCAGAGAATGATTCCCACCGTGGGGTTGTCATCCGGCGCCCGCTTGAGATCGTCCACCATCCGAACGTACATATCCATCTGGCCGATGTCCTGATGGGACAATTCGCCTGATTTCAGGTCGAATAGGACAAAGCACTTGAGCAAATAGTTGTAAAAGATCATGTCGATGTAAAAGTCCTTCGACTCGGTAGCGATCCGAAGTTGCCGCGCGACGAAAGCGAAGCCTTTCCCGAGTTCGAGCAGGAATGCCTGCAGATTGTCCAGCAGTGCCTGTTCCAGATCAGCTTCGAGCAGCTTGCCGGTACCGGGTAGACCCAAGAACTCCAGCATGACCGGGTCACGCACGAACTCGCGCGGACTCTGTAGCAAGGACGCCAGATTAGTGGTCGCCTCTTCTTCTACGGCTCCGCGATCCGAACTCGCAAGCAACCGCTCGTAATACAAGGTGCCAATCTGCCGCTCCAAGGCGCGGGTTGTCCAGCCCTGGTTGGCGGTCTCATTCATGTACCATCTGCGGGCTTCATCATTTTCTACCCGCAGGAGTGTGCGGTAGTGGGTCCAGCTCAATTCGCGACGCACTGCGTCGCGAATCGGAAATGCGACGAAAAAGCCTCGCATATGCCTTAGGTTGGTCGTGTCAAATCCCTTGCCGAACTCTGCTGTCAGCGTTTCAGCCAGTGTTGGGAGAAGCCGTTTGCCGTACTCCGCCCGCCCAGCTCCGCCCTGCTCAAATTCGACAATATGTCGGCCAATCTCCCAACAGGTCTGGACCTGAACCACATCCGCCGTTCGCAATATCTGTTGACGTGCCTGCTGAATAAGTCCGCGCAGGCTATGCAGCAATGGCCGAAAGTCGTTCTCCTGAGATGCCTTGGCCAATTGGTCACTCACGCCGTGTCTCCTCGTCTCATTTTAGTGTTGTCCCACTCATAATCTCCTCCCTACTCGGCGCAGCACGGTCTCAAAGGGTGTCCATCCAGGACACCGCGTGGAAAGTTTTTCCACTTCTTGCGGCACCGGAGCGCTCTAGGCTTCTTTCTGGCGAGAGCACTTAAAGGAGCTGCGTGGAGGCGAAGACCATCAAGAGCGGAAGCCGGGTTGCGCCGGAGCCGAGGCGCGGTTCCGCTCGGTCCGCGAGCTTCGGGAAGCAACTCGATCCAGCCCTTAAATCGTGGCTGGACAATGTCGTCATTCCTGCGTTGGTGCGGGAATATGTAGCCGAAATAGAGCGACGCAATCGACTTGCGACGGTTGGTGGTTCAGAGTTACCTTCCAGCTAGGACGGGGAAACCATGACCCTACGCTGCGCCGCCTACGCACGTTATTCCAGCGACCTTCAGAGTCCTCGCTCGATTGAGGATCAACTCCGTATCTGTCGTGAATATGCACATTCTCACGGATTCACTTTTCTCGAAGAGCATGTCTACACTGATGAAGCGTTGAGCGGTGTCGGGGCGGACCGGCCTGGGCTGGGGCGCTTATTGTCGGCGGCTCTCTCTTCTACACGACCCTTTGACATCATCCTGCTTGATGACAGCAGCCGTTTGGCGCGGAATACGAAGGATGCGTTGACCTTCTTTGAACGGCTGAACTTTGCCGGCATCCGGTTGATCGCCGTCAGTCAGGGGATCGACTCCGACAACGAACAGGCTCACGTGCTGGTGACCGTCCACGGCATGGTGGACAGCCTGTACGTGAAGGAACTTGCCAAGAAGACCCACCGGGGACTTGAAGGCCTGATGCTGCGGGGGCAACATACGGGTGGACGCTGCTTCGGCTATGATTCCGTTCCTGTGAACGGCACAACCGGAAAGCAATTGGTCATCAACGAGGATGAAGCGACGGTTGTTCGTCGGATTTTCGAGATGTCGGCAGAAGGCCAGTCGCTCAAGACGATTACGAAGACTTTGAACCGTGAATATGTTCCTCCGCCGAGACCGAGGGCAGACAAACGATATGGGTCTTGGTGTTTTACCTGCATTCGCGAGATGCTCAGACGGGACTTGTATCGGGGCAAGGTGATCTGGAACAGTTCTCGCTTCGTGAAAACTCCCGGCACCAACAAGCGGGTGCGCCGTCCAAGACCCGAGAGCGATTGGCGCATCGTCTCTCATCCTGAGCTTCGGATCGTCAGTGACGAATTGTGGGAGCGTGTGCAGGAGCGGCAAAAAACGCTGATGGCCACCTATGGAGGAGCGAAGAGTGGGGGAATCCTGATGCCTCGGTCGGCCACCAGCCCATATCTTCTCAGCGGACTCCTGAAGTGCAGCGTGTGCGGCGCCAACCTGATCATCGTGAGCGGATACGGTTCTTACGGCCAGTATCCGAAGTACGGCTGCTCGCAGCACTTCAATCGTGGAACCTGTTCGAATGCTGTCACGGTGCGGCGGGACTGGCTCGAAGTACGGCTGCTGGATGAATTGCAGAATCAGGTCCTGAAGCGCGAGGCAATCGAGTACGTTCTGGACGAGTTCGGAAACCACGTCAAGAATGCGTTTGCCAATCTATCGAACCAGTTGGCTCAAATGCGTGAGCGGAAACAGAAGCTCGAAGGAGAATTGAGGCGGCTGGCGGCTACTGCGGCGGAGACAGGCCCTTCGGCGTTCCTTGTCGAGGCAATCCACGAGCGCGAACAGCAACTCCGGGACATCACCGATCAACTCCTGGCGGGAGGAGACAATTCCGTTGACGCCCATTTGTCGGGTATTCGTAGCTTCGTGACGCATAGGCTGGGAGACCTCCGGACCCTGTTGTCCGGCGATCCTGTGCCCGCTCGGAAAGAATTGATGAAGCACGTTTCGGAGATTCGGATGGTTCCGCAAGCTGGGAATGGAGATCGGAAGCCACATTATGTGGCAGAAGGCAAGTGGAATCTGTTGGGAAGCGATCAGGAGAAGTTTGCCGGAGATACAGCGTCACGGCAAATTCGTGTGGTTGCGGGGGTAGGATTTGAACCTACGACCTTTGGGTTATGAGCCCAACGAGCTACCGGGCTGCTCCACCCCGCACTTCTGAGTATATGAATAGGATGTTGTCGCGTCAATGGCTGGGGATCGAGGGTGCATCTTCATCAGAGCGAGGATAGCGAAGATATGGAGCGCTGGCCCTATCGCCGGGCTGCGGAGATGTGAGCGAGAGTGGGCTGGATCGGTTTCTGACCGGTGCGGATCTCATGTTTTTTGCGGGGCTGCCGATACTTGAGTGAGAGATCGGCAGGTTTGCGAAACGGAATCCGCATGAGGCGGCGGCCTGTGGATCCACTTCACAAATGACCGGAACTTTCGTGCGGAAAACGCGTCTTTGTAGATGTCAGAGGGTCGATTGCCATGACTCCCGTTCCGGGGGCTGCGCGACGTGGGTCTGACGAGGAGCTTTGGCGATGGCAAGACAGAAGGGAAGTTGGGCAGGCGGGAGAGCAGGGCTCGTGGGCGGCTTGGCTTTTGCGTTGTTGCCGCCGGTGAGTACCCTGGGGCAGAACGGTGGTAAACCCATGGGTACGCCGGATGCACAGGTGGAAGCCAACGTGCTGAAAGCGCTGGCAGCCGCACCGGAGCTTTCTACGCAGAACATTCAGTCCTCCACTGTGTACGGAACGGTGACGCTTACCGGCAATGTGCAGGATGAAGCGATGCGTACGCGCGCTGAGAATCTCGTGGCGCGAGCGCCCGGCGTGCAGAAGGTTGTCGATGAACTCACGCTGGGTGCGACGTCCGCCGCTGCGCAGGAAGCGAATGCTGCGCAGGGAGCGGATGAGGCGCAAGGAGCTCAAGACGTAAGTCAGCAGCCTGTGCTTCAGTCGGACGGCACCTATGCCCCGCCGGCGCCTGCGCAACCCGCCTCCCCGTACCAGGGCGGCGCTGCTGGCGGCGCTTCGGGGGCAACTAACTCCGCGCCTCCGGGCTATGTGAATGGGCAGGAGGCTTATGGGCAGCAGGGGGCCAACGGCACACAACCGGGCTCCGGCCAGCAGGGTGATGGCTCACAGGGAGGTTATGGCCAGCCGGGAGCCTCTCAGTCCGGCTATGGTCAGCAGCCCTATGCAGGCCAGCCCGGTTACGGGCAGCCGAACGGGGGGCAGTCAGGCTATGGCCAACAGGGGTACCCCCAACAGGGGGGGCAGCAGCCATACCCACAAGGCTACCCACAAGGCCAGGGGTATGCGAATCAGCAGCCGGGATATCCGCCGCAGGGGGGATATGCACCGCAGGGCGCGCAGCAGGCCGGGGTTGAAGTGTCTGTGCCCAGTGGAGCGCTGCTGCGGGTTCGCATCAACCGCGGTCTCGATTCGAACCACATCGCTGTGGGTACGCCTTTTGACGGAACCGTGCTCAGCGACGTTGCGGCGGGTGGTCAGATAGCGATTCCGCGTGGCGCCACGGTGCAGGGAGTCGTGGTGGATGCCAAGAAAGCCGGTACCTTCAAGGGCCAGGGCGAGCTTTCCTTGCAGATCGACAGCGTCACGCTGGGCGGGGTCAACTACCCGGTTGTTTCTGATGTGTGGCAGCGCGAAGGCGGGGACAAAAGCGTGCGGACCGTGAATAGCGCCCTTGGGCTGGGTGTGCTCGGGGCCATCGTCGGCGGCGTTGCCGGAGGCGGAGCGGGAGCAGCCATCGGCGCGGGGGTCGGCGCGGGTGCGGGTGTGGCCGGGTCGGCGGCATCCCCGGGCGGACGCATCATCATTCCGCCCGAGGCGGTGCTCAGCTTCCATGTGGCACAACCGGCTGCAGTGCGCACGGTGTCCGAGCAGGAGATGCAGCGGCTCGCCTATGCAGCGGGGCCGGGGTCCGGAGCCCGTCCGGTGGTGCAACGGCGTTATCCCTATGGGTATCCACCGCCGCCGCCAGCGTATCCATATCCTTACTAACCATCTCTTACAAACTGCTAAGCCAATTCGAGAGTATCCAACAAGAAAGGGGGCGCTTCGTGGCCCCTTTTTTCTTTCAGCCATGTTGCGCGGGAGATCCGTCGAGGTGCCAGGGTGAACGATTCCTATAGCCGGTCCAGAATGGCGGAGGCGCTGATTTATACTCGAATTGCGAACGTTTGCGTGCTTTACGGGTCGTATATTTATCCACCCGCCGCCAGCGATGCACAGTTGATCTCGGGCTCATCAGCCGGCCCGTGCAGGAAGAAGGTTCACTCCCTCAATGATTCGTCTGTTTCAGCAGGACAATCGCGCGACTAAGGTCATCTTCGGCGTCATTATCGGTGGCGCGATTCTGGCCATGGTGGTAACGCTGGTGCCCGGCATCTTCGACAGCGGCACGGCCACTAACAGCCCCAATTACGCTACCGTACGCGGGCCCAACTGGTTCAGCCGCGTTTCGGGCGACAGCACCACGATCACCAACGCCGAGGTGGAAAACACGGCGCGCGGGATGCTGCGCCAGAACCAGCTTCCGGAGCAGTATCTGCCGTTGGTTTTGACCCGGGCGGGGCAGCAGCAGGTGGAACGCGTGGTGCTGGTGCGTGAAGCCGATCGGCTGGGGCTGCAGGTGAGCAATGAGGATCTGCGTCGTGAGCTGCAGTCCGGACCGATGAGCCAATATCTCTTTCCCGGCGGTCAGTTCATCGGTACGGAAAAATACGAGAACTTTGTTCAGCAGTTCTTCGGAATCTCGGTTGTGCAGTTCGAGACCGAGGTGAAGCAGGATCTGGAGCTGCAGCGGCTCGAAGCGCTGGTGACCGGCGGCGTTACTGTCTCCGAAGCCGCGGCCCGCGAGGCGTACTTGAAGCAGGGCGAAAAGGTGAAGTTTGACTACGCCGTGCTTTCGGCCTCGGATCTGAAGAAGAACATCAATCCCAGCGACGGCGAGTTGGAGCAGTTCTTCAAGTCGAACACTGCGCGCTATGCAACGGCGATTCCGGAGACACGCAAGATCGAGTTCTTCTCCGTGGAGAACGCCAATCTGCCCGGCGGCGCACCCAAGGTGACAGATGCCGAGGTGCAGGCGTACTACAACGCGCACGCGGCGGACTACCAGGTTCCCGAAGAGGTCAAGACGCGGCACATCCTGCTGACGGTCCCCAAGGGCGCGGATGCCAAGACCGATGCGGCCGCGAAGGCCAAGGCGCAGGACCTACTGGCAAAGATCAAGGGCGGCGCGAACTTCGCCGATCTGGCGAAGGCGAACTCGGACGATCCGGGCAGCAAGGCCCAAGGTGGTGAGTTGCCGATGATCCCGACGAGCAACCTCGATCCGGCGTACGCGAAGGCGGCGATGGCGTTGAATCCAGGGCAGACCTCGGACATCGTTCGCTCCCAGTTCGGTTATCACATCATCCAGACCGAACAAAAGCAGGCTGCGCACACGAAGACATTGGCCGAGGTGAAGGACGAGATCTCCGGCAAGCTCTCCGCGCAGCGCTTTGCAGCGGCGCAGAGTGCGTTCGCGAATCAGCTGGCGGCCGAGGCCAAAAGCAAGGGCATGGATGGGACGGCCAAGGCGCATAACCTGCAGATGGTGACCACGAATTTTGTGGGCCGGGATGGCTCGATCCCCAGCCTGCCCGATTCTGCCAGTCTGCTTTCCTCAGCCTTTGCCGCAGCCAAGGGAGCCGTTCCTCAAGCGGCTTCGACGGGTGAAGGGTATGCGATCTTCCAGGTGGCCGGTGTGCAGGCAGCCCATGCACCCAGCTTCGCCGATTGGAAGAGCCATGTGCTTGAGGACTATCGCGAGCAGCAGGCTCCGGCGCTGCTGAACGCGCAACTGAAAAAACTCGACGATCGCGCGAAGCAGCTCAACGATCTGCATAAGGCAGCCGCAGAGATGAACGTGCCGGTGAAGACGAGCGATCTCGTCGGCCACGATGGCCAAGTGCAGGATCTCGGCTCGTTGAGCGGCGACGCAGCGCAGATCTTCACGCTGCCGAAGGGCGGCATCTCGGGTCCAATCAATGAAGGACCGAACGGTGCTGTGGCGCAGGTGATCGACAAGCAGCAGCCGACACCGGAGGACATCACGCAGCACCTCGCCACCACGCGAGACAAGCTGGTCGATGCCCAACGCAATGAGGTCTTCAATGTGTTTGCGGGAACTCTGATGGATCGATATGAGCGTGCCGGGGCGATTATCTACAGCCGAAAACAGACGGGGCTCCCGCTGGGCAGCTAGTCGACGGATATGAAGTAGGTAGTGTCTGACGAAGGTCATCGGTGTAGCCGTGGGCTTCAGCCCACGGGAAACAATAGGAGAAACGAAGCCCTTTAGGACTGGACCATAGCTGAACCAAGGGCTGAAGCCTGCTGCTGCACCGGGAGACCTCCGTCGATACATCAGACAGAATCTAATTTCAGTAGCGCCGAAGATGCCGGACCTCAAGGTTCGGCATCTTCTTTTGGCTGCAACACGTCCTAGCTGGAAGGCTGGCGCATCTTCGCCTCCCGGGAGACCAGATGACTGTCGAGCGCCTTTCGGGCGTGTTGTTGCATGTAACCTCGCTGCCTTCGTACGGCGGGGTGGGTGACTTTGGGCCGGCGGCCTATGCATTTGTAGACTTCCTGGTGACGGCCAAGCAGCGTCTTTGGCAGGTCTTGCCGCTTAGTCCGACAGGCTATGGCAGCTCACCCTATTCCGCGCTGTCCGCCTTTGCCGGGAACTCGCTCCTGATTAGTCTGGAGAAGCTCGTCGAACAGGGTTGGCTCGCTGCCGAGCGCATTGAGGGGCTACCCGGTCATAACGGCTGCTGCGACTTTTCTGCAGCCTTTGAGCAGAAGCATCCGCTCATCGAAGAGGCGGCGGCTAACTTCCTCGACAACGCCGGCACGGAAGACCGGATGCGTTTTCAGCGGTTCGCTCAGGACAACATCTCCTGGCTTACCGATTGGGCTCTGTTCGCCGTGCTTCGCCGCCGCTTCGGCTACAAGAGCTGGATCGATTGGCCTACGGAGTTCGCCTTCAGGCATCCGGAGGCGATGTCGACGCTGATGAATGAGAGCGGCCGCGACCTGGCGGTGGAACAGGTAGTGCAGTTCTTCTTTCAGGAGCAGTGGGCGGCTTTGCGCGCCTACTGCGCGGAGCGGAAGGTCCGCATTCTGGGCGATGTCGCGATCTTTGTCTCCTTTGACAGCGCCGACGTGTGGACGCATCCGGAGATCTTCGAACTGGACGAGGGGCGTAAGCCGGTTCGCGTCTCGGGTGTGCCGCCGGATTACTTCTCCGAAACCGGACAGCGTTGGGGAAATCCGCTGTACCGCTGGAGTTTGTTGGAAGAGCGTGGCTTCGACTGGTGGGTCGCGCGCGTCCGGCGCTCCCTCGCGCTTTACGATACTGTCCGGCTGGATCACTTCCGCGGCTTCGAGGCGTACTGGTCCATCGGCGCCGATGAAGAGACCGCTGTCAATGGCCATTGGGTGAAGGCGCCGGGACATGCGCTGTTCAACCGATTGAAGGAGATCTTCGGAGATCTGCCCTTCATCGCGGAGGATCTCGGTGTGATCACGCCCGAGGTCGACGAGCTGCGCGAGTTCTTCTGCATGCCCGGGATGCGCATTCTGCAGTTTGGCTTTGCCGAGCGCGGCGGCCATCTGTATCTGCCGCACCGGTATGTGGCCAACACGGTTGTCTACACAGGGACACATGACAACAACACCACGCTGGGCTGGTGGCGCGAGGACACGATCCCGGAGGAGCGCGATAACGTGCAGATCTATACGCGGCCCATTGAACACGATGGCGATATCGTGTGGACGATGATGAAGCTGGCCGCGGCGTCGGTCGCGAACACATGTATCTTCCCGATGCAGGACGTGCTGCACCTGGGCAGCGAGGCGCGCATGAACAAACCTGCAGCCGCCGAAGGGAACTGGACATGGCGCTATGGCGCTGACGCTCTTCACCCGGATTTTGCGATGAAGCTGGCGGCAATTACCGAGATGACCGACCGGGACGGCAAGCAGAAGAAGATAGAAGGCCCCGGCGCCGGAGGACCGACCGACCAGGCACATCTTCGCGTGGACGAAGGTGCGACGCGCTGAGCAATATTTCGGTCTTCAAGGTCTTTCGCATTACCGAGGCCAAGGAGCTGCGAATCAATGCCTACGCTTTCAACGCGTTGACAATCAAGGCAATTCGAATCCTGCGAACAGCAATGGCGTCCAGTGGTTCCAAGCCAACTATTGGAGCACGGCACAGCAGATACAGATCACCGCGCGTTTACCTTCTGAGTGTCAGGACATACTTCGATGGCGGCGCAGTGGATCGCGCGCCAACAACTGCCAGCAACTAAACCTCGGACCGGCGTCTCCGCTCGTGTAAGTGCTGGGGGCGCCGTTCAAGAGCAGTTTCCGATGCCCTTGAGGCAAGCTGATTCATTTAGGGGCATGATGATTGGGAATAAAACACTTTGTCGGTTAGTGTTTTCGCTGAACATTCTCTATGGGCTCGGGACCGCTCCTCATAATCTCCAGGCGCAAGTGCCGGTAGGCTTCGCCTCCGCTCCGATATTCGATGAGGAGTTTAATGAAACATCGCTGGATACCAGCATTTGGTCCTACAGAGAGCTGGGCATGCGCGATTTATGCGATGTCGATCGCAACGCGGTATCGGTTGGCGAAGGCTTTGCGCGCATCCGGATTTATACCGCCCCGAATGCGCGAGGAAAGATGACGCACTATGGCGGCGCCATCTCCAGCCAAGGGAGTTTCCTTCATACATACGGCTACTGGGAAGCCGCGATTCGCTTCCTGTACCAACCAGGCATGCAAACCTCATTCTGGATTCAAAGTCCGACCATAGGTCAGATCATCGGTGATCCGCAACAGTCCGGGGTTTAGATGGATGTCTTCTTTTTGAAGTGACCCTGCCCAGTACATCGTATGCGTTGTTCTCCTTGAGTTCTAAGCAAAGCGATTCGTTAAAGCTCAGGGCGCCATTGGCCGCGTCAGCAGTCCCTGCCCCCGAAGCCACGCCTCAAGCAGAACGGGCCAAAGATCCAATGCCGAATCTCCATTGCCTAATCCACTGCCGTGAGGGCCGTGAGCGAAGCTATGGAACTCCTCGGGTATGCCGGCGTCCAGCAGCGCTTTATTGAAAGTTACCGCAGCGTCCACATCGACGACGTTGTCATTTGAGGTGATGTAGAGAAACGTCGGCGGTGTCAGGCGGTTCACGTGATAAAGGGGTGTGTAGGGCCGCTCGAACGAGGCGCAACGGTCCTTCGGAACGGAGGGCAGAACCGAGCAGTAGGTGATGCGGCCTGTCGTATTGGGCAGCATTGCGTTCAGCCAGGGATAGGCCAACACAAGGAAATCTGGCCGACTAGAGACGCGGTCCACGGGGTCCGGTGCCGCAGGATCACCGGCACCTCCCAGAACGCCCGTCAGAGCCGCGAGATGACCCCCGGCGGAAAAACCCATCATGCCGATGCGTTTAGGATCAAGGCCATATGCGGCCGCGTGGGCGCGCACCACTCGCATAGCCCGCATGGCGTCTTCGAGCGGTACGGGGTAAACATACTTCGCTCCCAGCCGATATCGCAGAACGAAGGCGGTGACGCCCCTTGCCGAGAACCAGGCCGCAGGATCACGACCCTCCTTAGCCGAGGACAACTCGAGATAGGCTCCCCCCGGCGCAATGATGACTCCTGTGCCATTGCGGTCCTCCGGCCGAGGTGCAAACACGTCCAGCGCCGGCGTATCCACAGACGTCTTCCCCAGCGCCCCTGGTGCGCCGTTGGGCCAGAGGTTGACCGTGCGGATTTCCAGCATCGGGTCGACCGGCAAGGGCGCGCTGGATATACCCGCCCTGGATTGGGGCTGAGCATGGTTTGAAGAGGATGCTGCCTGCGGCTTCGAGAAAGCAGCCGGAAACCCACTCAGCAGCAGTAACGCAACAACGTTCTTAGTGTTCACGCATTCCTCGATTCCGGACGGAGTCCTTCGCCTGCTCCTGTCCCGCCCGTTCAGCCGGGCCTGCACCGCCGCGGCCATCGCACTCACTCAACGGCTGCATTTGACAGGTGAGGATTGTCCCCATGGGATTCGGCACATATGCCTCGGTCGCGGCGAAATATCGCTGCACATGCACGATAAAGTGAGCCATATGGTTGCAAGTGTAATCACGTACATGGTCGTCGGCATAGCCTTTCAGCTTCCCGCTTCCGCTGGCCGAAGCGAGCCGCCTACAAGGACCTGTGTCGCATCTCAGGTTGAGATTGAGAGCCAGCGCCAGCAGGGACTCGCGCTGCTCCAAAAAGGGGAGTTGCCACTGGCCTTGGCTCTGCTGAAGCGCAGCTATGAGCTTTGCCCGGAGGACCTGGAAGCTGGGCGAGATCTCGCCGGCGCAGAATTCGAGGCGGGCGAGTTTGCGGCCGCAGAGGCTCTCGTGAAGGGACTTCTTGTGCAGCAAAACACGCCAGAATTGCACAATCTGCTGGGAGCTATTTATGCCGCGACGGGTAATCCGAAGACAGCTGCGGCGGAATACCAGATTGCGGCAAAGATGGAGCCCAGTGAGCAGAACCTGTTCGATTTCGGCGCCTCGTTGATGAAGGTTGATTTCGGAGCCGCGGGTACAGTGCTCGCGTTTGGCATCAAGCAGTTCCCAAACTCAGTGAAGCTGCACGTTGGGCTTGGCCTTGCGCTGTACGCGCAGGACCGCACGCAGGAGGGGGCCGAGGCTTTGTGCAAGGCTGCGGCGCTCGATCCCAAGGACGAGCACCCCATGGAGGTGCTGTCGGACACCGAAAGAATTCCGCCCGCGCTGCTACCCACAGCGATGCAGTATCTGACTGAGTTGCATCTACGGTACCCTTCCAACGGGTTGATTCTTTTCGACCTCACGATGGCTGGTTCGGGACGCTGGTCGGGCGAGCAGGCTCCCGCGACGTCCGAGTTTGTTGCCGGCCTGCAGCAGGTCGTAGGCCTTGACCCGCATCTGCCGAAGACCTATGTGGCGCTCGCCGCGGTGTATGACGAGCAGAAAGACTTTCCGCAGGAGATTGCGGCGCTGCAGCAGGCCATCGCTCTCGCCCCGGACCAGGCGCAAACCCATTATCGGCTTGCATTCGCATATCGCGAGGCCGGAGACCAGCAACGCTTCCGCGAGGAGATCAAGCGGTATCAAGCGCTGCACACGAAACAACTCACGGCGAAGTAGCGTTAAGCGGCTTATCGCCCGCATGGGGATAGAGACGGCTCCGGTCGACCATGCCGTGTCCCTCCAGCACAGCGTAGATCCGGTCCGTGGCGAGATGAGCGACCATCTCGTGGTGGCCTGAGGGCCAGCGAATCTCTACCTCGTCGACGGCTGTTGCGTTGCCCAGTCCGAAGTGCGCACGCAGATCATTTTGCGAAAGATAGCTGCCTCCGCTGCGTATCTCGGCGGTCTGCGTGGCCGAGCCGGTGTGCACTGTTATCTCCGCTCCGATCGCCGAACGGTTTGACTGCGTGCCGGCGAGTTCGAACTCGATCCAGTGGGTGCCTCGAACGCCCTCGTTGCGCAGAACGCTGGGTGTGCCATCGATATTTTCGATGACGGCATCCACAGCGCCATCGTTGAAGAGATCTCCGACGGCGAGGCCGCGTGCTGCCGAGCGGCCGGTGATGGCAGGGCCGGCCTGCTGGCTGCCATCGCAAAAGGCGCCATCCCCTTGATTCATCGAGAGGATCTTCGGTTCGCGGTACCCGGCAGAACTCGGGATGGCGTCTACCTGGGGGTACACATGGCCATAGACGGTGAGCAGGTCCAGCCAGCCATCGTTGTTGAAGTCTGCAAAGGCCGTTCCCCAGCCGAGTAGCGGCTCAGAGGCTCCGTTCAGCCCCGATGTGGACGCAACCTCGCTGAAGGCCCAGTCGCCGTCATTGCGATACAGAGGCTTGACCTCGTCGGAAAAGGTTGTGGTGCGCAAGGACTGACGGCCCGTGTGGAGATAGTCTCCGGCCGTAACACCCATGTTCGCCTGCTCCTTCCCGTCCCGGTCGAAAGCAACGCCGGCTTCGAGAGCGGTTTCGGTGAACGCGCCATGGCCCCTGTTGCGATACAGAAGGTTGGGTGTGGAGTCATCCGCAATGAAGAGACTGGGCCTCCCGCTTCCGTCGAAGTCGGCCCAAAGCAAGCCGAGGCCGTAGTATGTCGCCTGGCCGGTGATGCCCATGGCCACGGAAGCATCGTCAAAGTGCTCGCTCCCCCGGTTGTGGAACAGAGAGTCTCTGGCGCCCTTCAACCCGTGCGGACCGCACTGCACGGCAACGCTGCGATAGCTGCATGTTGTTGCGCTGCCGGGCTCGGGCAGATGTGCGAGATCGAGCGTCACATAGCTGGCCACAGCAAGATCCAGCAGACCATCGCCGTCATAGTCGGCGAAGGCTGCGCCGGTGGACCAGCGCCCGGTGCTCACGCCGGACTTAGCGGTGACATCGGTGAAAGTGCCGTCCCCGTTATTGCGATAGAGTACGCCGCCGGTGAGGCAGGTGATGTAGAGGTCGGGCCAGCCATCGTTGTTGAAGTCGCCAACGGCTCCGCCCATGGCCGCGCATGGGTATTCGATGCCGGCCTTCTCCGTGACATCGGTAAAGGTGCCGTCGTGATTGTTGCGGTAGAGTGCGCTGCGCGCCCGTTCGCCCCGTTGCATCATGGCCAGGGTGGGGGTGTTGGTGAAGTAGATATCCATCCAGCCATCACCGTCGAAGTCCAGCAGCAGCACGCCACCGCTCATCGACTCGGGAATGTAGCGCTTCATGGAGTCGGAGGCGTGCTGAAAGCGAATGCCTGCTTTTTCCGTAATGTCGGTGAAGCGGGGCACGGCGAGTGAGCCACATGCTTTCGCTGCCCCTGCCTTTGACGACTGTGGGGCCGCTGTTTGCTGGACAAGAAGAACACAGACGAGAGCGATGGCTCGCAAGTAGCGGCTTCGCAGCAGATCCTGCTTCCTACGGCCGGAGCGATGCGTCGAGGCGATCACCATACCTGGAACGAGGCGCTCTGACCGCGAAAGGATACCGTGCCCCGCTCTCCAGCATCGGTCCAACCCCATACGTGCTGGTCGCGCTGTAGCACGATGTGATCGGAAAAGAGGGACGAGAGTCTGACCTCAGCCGGACTGGCAATCGCACAACCCAGGAGCGTGAGAACGGTCCAGAGACGCCGCTTCATGAGTGGTCTCCCACGTCTAGTTCCCATGCGCCGTGTTCACCCCGGAGGCCGGAGGATCAATGTAGATCGGGTGATCCACCGAGCCCAGCTGATCGTAGCCGTTTGCCAGTGCGTCGAAGAAGACGAGATCGTTGGAGCCGGTGTGCAGCCACGGTCCGGGCAGATACAGCGAGGCCTCAGGGCCGATGTCCCACGCTCTGCCGAGCGTACGATTATTTGCCCAGACCATGCCCTGGTGGATGCTGATGGTGTTGAGATAGGTGTCGGGCAGGGTGCCGTCGCCTGCTGTGCCCATAAGCTGCGTTCGGAAGAAGCACGGCCCCGTGCACGGCTTCTTCTGATAACGCAAACCCGCCACGTCGCGCATAGGCAGCGAGTAGATGTTCCAGCCCGTGAGCTCTTTGCCCTGAAGTGTTACGCGGGAGGTGATGCCTTTGCGCTCGCCGCCCATCGCAACCGTATAGTTCACCCGACCGGTGTTTTCTACCAGGATCTGCAGCTCCTGTGTGCTGGAGACCGCCGGCAGCATTAAACTGTTTTGCCCAAGACGGCGATCGACCACGCCGATACGTTGGTGGTTGAGGAAGACCACGGCATAGTCGTGCAGCGCATCCAGCGTCAGTTCCCCTTGAGAGGTTCCGTGCAGCTCCGACGTATATAAGATATAGCCGTAGGCCTGATTGAGATCTTCCATGCAAAGAGGCTTCGCCGAGCGCACGGGTTGCGGAAGGTTCTCCCACAGCGAAGCGCTTTCAACGGCGGAAAGAACCGAATAGCTCCTTGCTTCGGTAGAGGTCGGAGCCACCGGCGGTTGTTCCCCGGTTGCCTTCGCGATCAGGCCGCGGAAGGCGAAGAACTTTGGCCGCAGTCCGCCGCGCTCGTCGATGGCTACGTCGTAGTCGTAGCTGGTCGTATCGGGCTCGTAGTTCTTTCCGTCGCTGTTAGCGCCATTCATCCAGCCGAAGCTCGTGCCGCCCTCGGCCATGTACAAATTGAAGCTGTAACCGTGTTGCAGCATCCAGGCGAGGTCCCCCTCCTGCTGCGCGGCCGGTCGGGTCTGGTGCGCCTGTCCCCAATGATCGAACCAGCCGTCCCAGTATTCACCGCTCATCATGGGACCCGATGGGCGTTCCGCTTTCAAGGCAGCGAACGCGGTCTGCGCGTCGCCGGGACCGAAGTTCACTACGGCAGGAAGCCCCGAGATGGAGCCGTTCTTCAGATAGGCCGGCCCATCCGCGGTGTAAAGATAGCCGTCTCCCATGCCGCTGCTCTTCAGCAGCGATTCGATGCTCTCCATGTAAGCGTGATCGTCGCCGAAGGCGCCGTACTCGTTTTCTACTTGAACCGCAAGGATGGGGCCGCCCTGCGAAAGCATCATCGGATGCACGATCGTGCCTAGCTGGTGAAACCAACGGCTGACCGCCGCCATGAACTGCGGATTTCGGCTGCGTACCTGCATGCCAGGCTCTTTGAGCAGCCAGGCAGGGAAGCCTCCGAACTCCCACTCCGCGCATACATACGGTCCGGGGCGAAGGATGACGTACAGGCCCTCTTCCTGCGCTTCTTTCAGGTACTCCGCCAGGTCGTTCTGACCGGTAAAGTCATACACGCCGGGGGCAGTTTCATGGACGTTCCAGAAGACGTACGTCGTCAGGGTGTTCAGACCCATGGCCTTCATCTTGCGCATGCGGTCGCGCCAATACGCGCGCGGAACCCGAGGGTAGTGCATGGATCCCGCACGGATCTGAAAGACCTGTCCGTCAAGAAGAAATTGGCTGGCAGGTCCCGCGGTCAGGCTATGCCGCGCGGCCTGACCAGTACCTTGCGCGAGCGGCTTGTCAGCGCCCAAGGCGACCGATGGAGGAGCTGCAAGAACCGCTAAAACAAGTGCCGTTCCGCTCGCGTGCAGGATGCGCATCATGCTTTGTGAATCTCCTTCCGGTGATGGTTGCCCGTGTGCGCCGAGAGATCCAGCGCACACATTTCCGGCAAAGCTGGGCTCCGGTTGCTAGAAGTACAGCTTCAGAGCGAGCTGCAGAATACGCGCGTTATTGCGATCGTAGGTGATTTCGCCGAAGTTGGTGGTGTTCTGAAAGTTCAGATTGCCACTGCCCGGAGCTGCGAAGCTGGTCGAGTTCGGCAGGTTGAAGACCTCGGCCCGGAACTCGAAGTGAACATCGCCTTCCACGGCGAACTGCTTGAAGAGCGACATGTCGAGGTCCTGGAAGCTGGGCGCCCGTGCCTGATTCGGAGAGCCGCCCAGAGGAGCGAAACTTGCCTGACCAAGCGCGGTTGCCAGCGGCGGATTCGCAAAAGCATTTGGATTGAGCCAGTGGTGAACATTGTGCGCGCCGGCGTAGATATCGGCGCCCGGTACAACGTTGGCGAAGCAGCCAAAATCCGACGTTGTTGCGACGGGACAGCCAATCGTAAAAGGGCCGCCGGTCTGGTGAGAGTAGACAAAGTTAACGATCCATCCACCCACAGCGGCGTCCAGAAGACGGTTATCTTTGCTCAAAAACTGCCGCTGCCTGCCAATGGGAAGGTTGTAGGTTCCGGACGCGTGCACCACCTGGGCCACATCGGCGGCGCAGAGGGTATAGTCGGCTTGCTTGCCGAAGCCGGGAAGCCATTCGGCCCTGTAGCCCGGTTCGCCCTGGGCCTGGGCGGCGCGTTCGTCGGTCATGCACTTGGACCATGTGTAATTGGCTAACAAGGTCAGGCCGCTGCTCAATTGATGTTCGTAGACGATCTGCATGGAGTTATACGAGCTGACCCCGTTCGTGGTCATAAATGCCGTATTCGCGGCAAAGTTAGGGAAGGGAATGTGCCCCAGGACGGAGGTATCGTACTCGTTCACTCCCGGCGGCATGATGGCGGACGGCGCGTTCTGCGTGCCTTGGCTGTCCAGATGCCTTCCAAATGTGCCCACATATCCTATGGACGCCGAATCATGGTTTGTGAACTGGTTCTGGAGCGTAAAGTTAGCCGTCTCCTGATAGGGCGTCTGGAAGTTATATTGCCGGCCCTGCAGCTGTAACCCCGCGCCATTCACAACGGTGGGAGTCTCCAGATTCTGCGCTGCCAGAGCATTTTCCAGCACGGCGGTCTGGCCTCCCGGGACAGTCAGAGGTGTTTGCGAGGTGGGGGCGCTGTAGCTGACCGTATAGGCGAAGGGATAGTTGTTGCCTATGACCGGCCCGAACCCGATATTGTCGAGCGCTCCATAGGTGATGCCAAAACCACCGCGCACGACCCATTTCGGATCGATGCGGTAGGCAAAGCCGACGCGAGGAGCGAAGTTGAGGCTCTGCGCGTTCCCGGTCGCATTATTCGATGTGCAGGCGATGTTGATGTTGTAGGAGGCCATCAGCGCGTCGAAGGTCGACGACCTGGGCACGCTGCATCCTCCCGGGGCGATATAGTAGGTGCCCGAGGTGCCCGCGCCTCCTCCTGTTTCGATGAAGTTGGCCTGCCTGCCGTGAATCTCCTGATAGGGGGTGTAATGGTCCCAGCGCAGACCCAGGTTCAGAGTTAGGTTCGGTGTTGCTCTCCAGTCGTCCTGAAAATACGCTCCCATGTAAAAACGCTGATCGCTCACCTCACTGTAGTTAGACAGGCTATAACCGCTGATGCCGCCCACGTTATTGACGCCATTGGGAACGGTTGCCGCCGTTGGGATCAGCAGCAGATCGGCGGGGCCGGCCACACCTGTGCTCTGGTTGGGGATATCGGAGAATGCGCCGTTGAACGTGAAACTTCCCTTCCCATAGGGAGGCTGGATGATCGGAGAGTGAAAGTCATCGATTTGGAAACCTGTTCTGAAGCTATGCGTGCTATAAACCTTGGTCACATTGTCCATGATCTCCAATGTCCTGGTGGTCTCCAACGTGGGCATGTAGGCCGCCTCTCCCAGGCCGGTGAGAGAGCTGATGCCAATCGGCGGAAGACCGCCGTTTCCGGGAGACTGCGGCACACCGGCTATCCCAAATTGTGCGGGCAGCCCCAGCGTACTGCCATTGGGACCTGCTAAATGTTCCATAGTCTGGGTCCATCCTGCGTGGGCTTCGTTGCTGAGCGACGGCGTAAATACATGCGTGTAGCTCAGCGCGATGGCATACCTGGGGCCCTCATTGGGACCGTCTCCAAAGTCTTGTCCGTCCGCAATTCCGGGAAAAGGCGGCGGCACATAGATGTTTTGGTTGCTGCGATCGAAGACACCGAACATGAAATCCTTGTCACTGATGTGTTCGTCGATGCGGACGTCGTATTGGTTGATGGTGTTGGTGGTCGCGGGGTAACTGTAATAGTTGGGGAAAGCAATTTGAGGGGTCGTCGGGGCGGGATACAGAGCCATTAACTTCTGCGCATTCGGATCGATGCGGGATGCGGGAAGCTGATTGAGGTATTGCTCATTCCCGGTGAAGTCGGTCTTTTGGAAAATACTGCCGCCCGTGTAAAACGGATCGCGAACATAGGCTGCGCTGCCCGTTGTGTTTGCCAGACCCGAAACTGGATCGATGGCGCCGGCCGCGACCTGGCGCGTTGTTGCTGGATCGAAGAAGGTCGCATGGGGGAATTTGCGTCCCAGCGCGTCGGTCTTGGCTGGTCCGGCTTCGGCGAGAAAGTAATCCTGGAAATTGGTGAAGTTACTGTTGCGGATGTTCGCTGTCGGTACATACTCTTGATAAGAAGATGGTGTGTCGATCCTGGTTCCCTGGTAGTCGAAGAAGAAGAAGGTCTTGTTCCTGCCGTTGTAGATCTTGGGAATGAAGACCGGGCCGCCAACGGTTCCGCCGAACTGGTTCTGGTGATACGCGGGCCTGGGGATACCCTGCTGCTTGGTGAAGTAGTCGTTGGCGTTGAAGACCGTGTTCCGCACGTACTCCCAGAGGTCTCCCGAGACCCTGTTCGCGCCTGATTTGATGGACGCATTGACGATTCCACCTGTGGAGTGGCCGAATTCTGCGCTGAAGTCACCGGTCTGCAGCTTGAATTCCTGGATTGCATCTGGTGGCGGCACAACCGCGGTATATTCGTTGGGGCTACCCGAGGTTGCCCCAACCCCCTCGATCGTTCCGCCGCCATAAACTTCTACATTGTCGTCGATCCCATCGAGGCGAAAGTCATTCTGCGTCGAGTTCTGCCCCATCACATTGAACTGCGGATTAGCGGAGGTTCCGGTGGTGGTGGTACCGGCTGACAGCAGCCCAAGCGTCGTCCAGTCACGAACCTGCAGGGGCATGTCGTTTACCTGCTGTCCGCTGACCGTCTGGCCAATCGATGCATCCTGAGTTTGCAGCAGTGGCGCGGCCGCGGTGACTGTAACGTTCTGATCCAACTTTCCCACCGCGAGCTTTACGTCGATGATTGTGTTGTTCTGGGTGTTGACGTTGATCCCGTTGGCAGTGAACTGCTGGAATCCCGGCACTTGCGTCTTTAGCGTGTAGACCCCGGGGTAAACCGCCTCAAAGAGGTAGTCTCCACTGCTGCCCGACTTAGCCGTCTGCAGTATGCCTGTTGCGTTGTTGGTGATAGAGACGGTTGCCCCCGGAACGGCTGCGCCGGTGGTATCCCTCACCGTTCCCCCGATGCGGCCTGCTGTGATCTGCGCAAGGAGCGGAGTGGTGAACGCTATCAGCACGATTATCCAGGCGATCGTGACCGCCCGCAAGACCTTCGCCTTCTTCTGTGTGTGTATGGTATTTGCCGTTACGCATTGCCTCCAGACGACATCAGCGAACCGAACGGCACTTATGGATTTGTAAGCTGGCTTGCGGGTTATCATGATGGGCTCTCCTAAAGGTGCTGCAGTGGTGGTGATAGGTGGTTTGCTTACGCGAGTTGCAGTTGAAAGCGGTACATCCAGTCGCCCCCGCACCACTGTGGGTAGTTCGTGCCCCAGGCGTTGTTGAAAAGGCTGAAGTGGATGCCGTCAGAGAGATCCGGCTGATCGAGCGTGAAGTTCAGAGGCGTGCGCCTGCCGACGGCGACCACGGGAGCATCCAGCGTGCGTACGGTGAGTGCCTGGCCCGTGCCGCCTGCGCAGCGAACGGTGTCCCCCACGGCATGCATGGCACGGCCTCCGCCGCGCACCACGTCGAGCGGCATCACCGTTTCATTGACCTTTTCCAGGCTCCAGCCGTCGGCGGGAACGCCGGGAGGCGAGAAAGTCAGCCACATGGCCTCCGGCAGGCGGTTTGCAGTCTTGCCCAGAGACGTCAAGCGCATCTCCACCCGGGGCTCGGTGAAGGGAAGGGATAGCTCAAGGAAGATCTGCGTCGGCCATGCCACATTGCCGGTTGCGAACGCTTGGGGATCGTCGACGGCAAGCTGAAGGCACACCCGGTCTCCGGAGGCTTCTCGGGCGGAATGGCACGCCAGCACGCGGGGATGCCACGCTCGCGCTACAGCGCCGGTTCTGGCCATCTCCGGTTTGCCAAAGTCGCGGGGCGCCCAATCCGCCTGAATGGTGATATAGCGCTTCAGAAAGTCGTCGTAGTTTTCCGACGACAGCGTCTGGTAGGTGAACAGCGCGAGTGGGTGGGCGGGCATGGCCCAGTCCCGTCCGGTGCTGTGCTGGCGGAGCCTCACGATGGCGCCGGTTGCGGGATCGAACGCCAGGTCGAAGTGCCGGGTCGAGATGACTTTGGAAGGATCATGCGGCGTCATGCCCGCGAGCGAGGGGGGAAGCGCTTGCAAGGCTTCCAGCTGCGCCCTCGCTAGAGTCTGTAAAGGGCTTGGCAGTGATGCCATGCCGTCGTCGATGTCGGCGCGTTTCTCTGCCCAGCTTTTCTCCATCACCACGTAGCCCGGCTGGTCGAGCACCTGTTCCAGGTCGCGCGGACGGTAATGGGTGTCGTCGAGATAGGACTTGGTGTCAGTGCCCCAGGTGTGTTCCGCCGCCAGCAGAAGCCGGCGAAGGAGGTTGCGGTCGGTCTCATCAGCCGCGGCAAAGCGGCCTTGCGCAATCCAGCCCTCGCGCATCCTGGCGAGCTCACGGTAGCGCGCCACCTTGACCGGATCGCTCGCGCAGCCATAGATCCACGTATCGCCGATCTCAGCCGTGACGACAGGCAGTCGGTCACGCACCCGATCCACTGCCGCCGCCACCTCGTTCAGGTTGGAGGCGCGGACGTCTGCTCCCGGAAACTGTGCACGCAGCCGGGCGTAGATTGCCGCAATCTCCGCGGGCGTGTGAGGTCCGCTGTTGTCGCCCCGGACCTCCACATCCACCGCCACGCCTGCTCCCGGGATCACCACCAGGCCGCCATAATCGTGCCGGTGATACATCATGGCCAGCGCGTTGCCGGCCGGATCCTTCCACAAAAACAGATCCGGGACATCCGGAGGCGTACTGGCGGCGTTGACCCCGATGTCCAGCAGTCGAATGCCGCCGGTTGCCAGCGGAGCGATGATGCCCCGGGAGTGGCCGGGCACATCCGTCATCTTTGCGGCGATTGTTCGGTGGCCGAAGCGACGATCCAGTGCCGCCGAAAAGCCGAGCGCGCCTTCAATCATGGAACGGGAGATCATCTCCGTCTGCCAACTGAAGGGCAGTGCGTGCCAGCAGATGTCTCCTGCTGCAATGGCGGTTTCCATCATGCGGCGCCCTGTCGGCGGGGCCTGTTCCAGGTATTCGTAGACCAGCCACGAACCGGTGGTCCAGATGTAGCGGTCGCCTCCGGCCTGCCGCATCTCCGAGGCGATCTTGATGGCCGCCGGGAAGTACACGTCGAAGTACTTCCGCATCACTTGTGCCTGAGTTTGGGTGAAACCTACATCCAGATGGCATTTGGTCACCAACAGAACCGTGTGGATGTCTGCGGCTGGATGTGCCTCACCCTGGAACGCGTTCATACGCGCGGGCCTGCCGGCCAGAAGCCCTGAAAGAGCCGCCATCCGCAAAAACGTGCGTCGCCGCATGACCTGATGCCCCCAAGAGCGTGGTTGAGAATTGCGATCTTCTGCTGTGATCGAAAACGGTACGCTTCAAATTGATGCAATGTCAATCTAAAACTCAAGTAAGTGATCGGTTAAGGGATCATCGCTCACTTAATGTGATTTTGCTCTCATTTAAGCGACCGGCTCCGGTCGGATATTCTGAATCACATGAAGACGGACGCAAGTGGATCGCAGGCGCGGCAGGAATCGATCCTGCAGATGTTGCAGTCCTCCGGGGCGGTGACGATTGAGAGCCTCTGCAGCGAATTGCAGACCTCCGTCGCGACCGTTCGGCGCGATTTGCGTGATCTCGAGGGCCGCCGGCTTCTGCGCCGCACGCGGGGCGGAGCCGTTCCCATGGGGCCCCTGTTTTATGAGCCCTTCCGGCACGACTCCTCTTTTCAGGACAAGGTCGGGAGCTTTGCTGACGAGAAACGGCGCATCGCCGGCGCGGCCGCGCGGCTCGTCAGTCCGGGAGATACAGTCGCTCTGAGCGGTGGCACGACCACAACGGAGGTGGTGCGAACCTTCATCTCCATGCAGAACATCACCGTCATCACCAACACGGTGAACGTCGCGATGGAGTTGAGCGCCTGCAAGAACATCGACGTGATCGTCACCGGAGGCATGTTGCGCGGCAACTGGTTCACGCTCGTTGGACCGATCGCGAACATGGCGGCGCAGATGGTTTATGCCGACCTGATGTTTTTAGGTGTAGACGGCATCAGTGTCGACTTCGGTCTTTCCTGCGAGAACCCGCAGGAGGCCGAGTACCTGCGCTTGATGGCGCAGCACGCCAAACGCAAGGTTGTGGTCACCGACCATACCAAACTGGGTCTGCAAAGCAAGTGGATGCTTTGCCCCGTGAAGGAGATCAGCACTTTGATCACCGATACAGGGGCAACGGAGGAGGCTATCGCACCGTTTCAGGCGATGGGCATCGAGGTGATCCTCGTTTAGAGCAAATTCTCCATAGGTGTACGGCGTCATCTCGACTGGAGCGGGACAGTTTATCGTCCGCTCCGGCTGCGCCTCCGGTCGAGAGGACACTGCATAGCTATAGGTAAACCGCTTTAGCAGTACGTGAACTTGATAGCAGCAGCTATGACCGGATCGGTCGTACAAACGCTTTGACCGTGGCCGCTTCGGTGCTGGTATTCCTTGGCGTAATCGTGTAGTCGCCGATGCAGGCAGGCACGATGAAGGTCTCGGCATAGTGAATTTCCAGCGGCTCGAAGCTGCCGATTGGGCTGCTTACGACCACTTCGGCGCCTTCCACCAGGTTTAGCACGTTGAGGTTGCCCCCGGTGCGATGCTGAATCGGCACGGTAAACCAATGCCGACGTGTCTCCAGAAACTGCGTCGCGTGCAGACCGGTGCGCTCCTCTCGCCAGCCGTGTCCCTGGCCGATGAGCGCGGTCTGGTCGACCAGCTCGCGGCGGACCCACTCCGCCGTGCGGTCCCAGCGGATGTTGGCCAAGCCATGGCTGAGGTGGATCGGCCGGGGCTGTCCATCCAGGCCGGTACGCTCCCAATCCCAGAGCTTAAAGGTGAAGATATACGGCGTGGCGCTTATCTCCAGCACCACATTGCCCTCGCCGGAGCAGTGCACTGTGCCGGCCGGGATGGAAAAATGATCGTGCTTCTTTGTGGGCCAGCGGGCGACGAAGTGGCCGGCGGGAAAGGCCGCGCCGCCTTCGTCGGCTTTCTGCAGGGCCGCACTCATCGCTTCGCGCTCCGCGCTATGCTTGAGTCCGAGGAACATGGACGAGCCGGGTTCGCAGTGGAGCATGTAGTAGCTCTCATCCTGCGTGTAGGGCATCCCGAAGTGCTCGCGGATATAGCTTTCCGTGGGGTGCACCTGAAGCGATAGATTGCCGCCGCCAACGGTATCAAGAAAGTCGAAGCGGATGGGGAACTCGGCGCCGAACCGCGCAAAGACATCGGCTCCCAGCAGAGCTTGCGGCTCCTCATGAACAAGCACGATCGCGGGAAGTCGAAACCGGCGCTCCCCAAAGCCCAGCAAAACGCTGTTCTCTTCGGGAACGCAGTCAAATCCCCAGGCATAATTTTGTGGACCGGCGGGAAGATTGAACTGCTTGCGCATCCATTGGCCGCCCCACGGCCCGGGGTCAAAAAACGGCACCACCCGAAAGGGTTGCCGCACCGTGGAGCGAACCGCAGCACGCAACGCATCGCCCTGCAACATCCTGGGTTGTTCTTCCTCAGTCATGTCGAGGAAGAAATCCACGGCGGGATAAATCCCGTGCCGGCACCGGTCCGCCACGCGCCAGTCCAGAAAGAACGCCGTCTTGTAGAGTTCGCCGGGGCTGGCCTGCGCGTTATCGAAGCCGAGATTGCCGGTGAGGTGCGCGCGTTGACGCGTCTGGATCTCCCAGCGACCGAGATTCGCCGAAAGCAGCAGGTCAGGTTGCGGCACGACGCAGCTGGCGCCGGTACCGACCACCAGTGTGGCTCCCTGTGCGGCTGCGATCTGGTCACGCTGGGTCTGGAGTTTGGTTTTGTCGAAGTAAGCGTCGATCTTCCATGGAAACATGAAGTTGAACACGGGATCATCACGCAGCGTCTCCGCAAACTGCGCCCGCAAGGCATCTGGATCGAGAAAAGCATCTTCGCTCCGCACGATGAGTGCGGGGTGCAAACCGGCTGTGAGTTCCGCCGTGATCCGCTGCACATCGATGCCGGGGTACACCTCAACTGCGATCACGGCATTCGGAGGGTGCCGCAGCGCCTCGATCACCTCCGCCCAGCCCTGGCGGCATGGCGAGGAGTCTTCCGCGATGCGAACCACTGGGTGTGTTTCGTAGCTAGGCATGTGCCGTTTGCCGTGTATGGAAAGAGGCGGTCCTCTGTTCTGCGTCTTGAAACAGCGTGGCGCCGCCGATCAGGGCAGCATCTTGCCCGAGCTGAGCGCGTTCGATGCGAGGCAGACCCCGGCTGGTGCGCCAGACATGGCGTTCGACGTAGATGCGTATCGGATCCAGAAGCGATGCGCCGCGTTCCAGCACCCCCCCTCCGAAGAGAACGAGCTCCGGTCCATAGGCATGCACGAGGCCGACTGTCAGGACGGACCAGATATGCACGCAGTGATCGAGGGTGGATTGTGCGACCGCATCGCCCGCATCCGCGGCGCGATAGACTGCCTTGAAGTCCGGGGCGGCCTGGTGCGCCAGAACGCTCTTGGAAAGGTCGGGAGAGCGGCGCAGCAGCTCGGGCAGCGCTGCCGTGGAGGCCTCCGTCTCCGCGCAGCCCATGGCGCCGCAGCTGCACTGCCTTCCGGCGAAATTGACCGGCAGATGCCCACCCATACAGCCAGCTTGGCCGTTTCGGCTGCGCAAGAGTTGTCCGTCGACCATGGCTGCACCGCCGATGCCCGTGCCGAGCGTCACCATCACGACATCACGCTCCCCCTGCGCCGCCCCCCACGCGGTTTCGCCGAGCAGCGCCAGGCAGGCGTCGTTTTCCATCCGCAGCGGAAGCCCAAACTCGCGCTTAGCCCAGCCGTGCAAGTCGAGGTCTGGGGCATCGCTGTATTTGTTCAGCGTGGAAAGGATCTCGCCGCTGTTCCCGTCCACCACGCCGCAGAACCCAACGGCCACACCGGCAAGCTCGGACACAGGAGTCCCACTCGCCGCGAGGCAGCGGCGCGCCATAGCAGTGAGGGTGCTCATTTCCATGGACAGCGAGCGTGCTTCTGTCACTCTCCGCTCCCCGGCAAGCACTGCGCCGTCCCGGACCACGGCGATCGCCAGATGCGAACCCCCGAGATCGACAGACAAAACGGCCACAATTCACCTCGCAGCAGCCTCGCTCCCAACGTTGGATGGCTGCGAGACCCATCATCGAGAAGATGGATGGTAAAGTCAAACGCAATGATCGAATAGTCTTATTTCGATCATCAGTTCGATTTTTCGATCAGGGCGCGGTCCGATGCATTCTCCTCGATCAACAAGTATGGGCAACAGGCGAAATCCGCAGATAAGCTTCGCCCTGCTATTCTCCACGGCAGTTGCCGCTCTAGGTGGCTTGCTGTTTGGCTTCGATACGGCGGTAATCGCCGGCACCACGCGCGCGCTTACCTCCCACTTCGATCTGACGGCTGTCACGTTGGGGGTGACCGTTTCCTGTGCGTTGTGGGGAACAGTGGCCGGAGGTCTGCTGGCTTTCTTTCCCGCGAATCGCTGGGGAGGGCGCGACAGCCTGCGACTGGCGGGTCTGCTGTATCTCTTCTCCGCCGTGGGCTGCGCTCTGGCGTGGAGCTGGTACGCATTTCTGGTCTTTCGTTTCATCGGCGGTCTGGCGATCGGAGGGTGCTCGGTCTTCGCTCCGATGTATATCGCCGAAACCTCTCCGCCCTCCATCCGCGGCAAGCTGGTCGGCTGCTTTCAGCTCAGTATCGTCACGGGCATCCTTGTGGCCTACGCCTCTAACTCTGTGATCGGCTCGCTGCACCTATACATCCCCGTGTGGCGGGTCGAATTGGGAGTGGCGGCAATTCCTTCCCTGTGTTTTTGGATCGCCCTATTCTTTATTCCAAGGAGTCCCCATTGGCTGGTGAAGCATCGGCGGCTGCCGGAGGCGCGGCGTTCGCTGGTTACTCTGGGTTTTTCGGAGCCGGACGTGGAAGTACAGCGGATTCAGCACAGTCTTGGAGAGGTTCCCGGGCACGCTGAGCGATCGGTCTTCCGGCGCGAGTACCGGCGCCCCCTGCTGATCGCCCTTGCGCTCGGGCTGTTCAATCAATTCTCCGGCATCAACGCGGTCCTGTACTACGCCAACGACATCTTCGCGCAGGCGGGCTTCGGATCGGCCTCCGCCGGAGAGCAGGCCGTTGCCTTGGGCCTTACGAACCTGATGTTTACGGTGGTCGGTATGGCACTGATTGACCGGCTCGGGCGCAAGCCGTTGCTGCTGGCCGGCTCGGTGGGGATGGCGTTTGCTCTCGCGGGCATCTCGGCGATCTTCTACTCCGGCCGACACCACGCTTATCTACTCCCCTTTCTTCTGCTGTTTATCGCCTCTTTTGCGGCGTCGCAGGGCGCGGTGGTTTGGGTATACCTGAGCGAAATCTTTCCGAACGCTGTGCGCGAGAGCGGGCAGAGCCTCGCGAGCTTCTGGCTATGGTTGCTGACCGCGGTTGTCGCCGGCGTGTTTCCCACCGTGGCCGCGCGCTCGACGACAGCACCCTTTCTGATCTTTTGCTGTGTTTGTGTTCTGCAGTTCATGGTGGTGCTCGTCGTCTTCCCAGAGACCCGCGGTCGCTCGCTGGAGTCCTCCCCGGCCTGAGTGTGGCTACGGAGCCGCTCTTGCAGGCCGCGTCGAGGAGGGCGTTGTGGCGCTTCAGCATCATCGACGCAAACCTCGGCGCCATGCGAACGGGTACACTAAGAGACACATTGAGGAGAATGCTGTGCCCCTGTCCGGAGAAGCAATTCGCACCATGAACTACGTCGACGATATCTCGACCACTCTGCGGCGCATCCTGTCCGTGATGGCGGTCCTGACTCCGGACGAGCGCGCCCGTGTTGTCGAACACATCAAGCAATCGGAACCGAGCTATGAGTCTGTGGTTACGGCGCTCGAGAGCAAGTAGCCCAGGCATGATTGTGCCCCAGGTCTCCCAGAACCGATCGCGACGAGTGATGCATCCACGGCCCGTATCGTGATCCGGGTCGTTGCCATCATCGGCGCCGGTGAGCAGGGCAGAGCCTTTGCTTTGCGCTGTGCGCAGGCGGGCTTCCAAACCGTGCTGGAGGACGTGATGCCGGCGAAGCTGCGCCAGGCGGAGGCAGCGCTCACGGCGCTTTCCGGCAAGGAAATTGCGCACCGGCTTTCCTTCGCGCTGACCGTGGAAGACGCCGTGCGCGAGGCCGATGTGGCGATCGATTTCGTGCCCGACGAGCTGGAATCAAAGCTCGAAATCTTCAGCATGATCGACCGGATGGCTCCGCCGAAGACCATTCTGTGCACGCCAACCCATGCGCTGAGCATCAGTGACCTGGCCGCTTGCACGTATCGAGCCGAACGATGCATCGCGATTCGCGCCACGGGTGCGGAGCTTGCAGCGGATCCTCTAGCCGTTGTCCGTGGCCGTTCCACGAGCGAGGGGACAATCGATGCTGTTCGACAGTGGCTTGAGGCGCTCGGCAGCAAGGTGGATGTAGTAGAAGACGATCAGCTACACTGACGGCATCAGCCGGTATTCCAGCATCTCAAACTGCATTCTCAGCTGTTCTTGTTTATGGCGGATTACCCGTAGGTATAGAGGGACGACGAAAAGCAGATGCCTCCGCTCCGCTGCGGGATGACAAACACAAAGCAGCATTACTTTACCTGCGCACAATTCGCCCTAGCCTTTGGTTCTCATTCACACCATCTTCGCGGTGATCAAGGCCTGCCTCGCGGCAGCAGTTGCCGCTTTGGCGGCGGGCGTGACCATTGTGGTCACGGTCGTTGTGCTGGTGATCATCGGCGGCATGGCGCTGGCAGGGCTCTTCGGCGTGGGTGGCTCCAAATTCGCCGCCCGCCGCCGGGCAAAGCGCGACGGCGCCGCGGGCGAGTAAAGCAGTTCTCCTGAAACTGTGCCGTTGGAAGCGTCCTCGAATGCCAGTTTCTCAAGGAAAACTGGCGCGAACATCTTTCCTTCGCTATGCATCTTCAGGAGAACTGCTTTACTCGCCGACTTCGGGAGCGTGGTACGGCTTCTGCATCAGCGCACGAGCCTCGTTGATCGCGCCCTGGGTATTGTCGTTGGTCTGCACGGCCTGACGATACTCGTTCACGGCGCGCTCCCGCTGGCCGGTGATGTCGAAGATCTTGCCCAGATTGATGTGGCACCAGACCTCGGTCCACTTGGGATCGTCATCCCCGCGCAGCGCATCGCGAAAACTGTTCGCCGCGGACTGATAATTTTTCTGCATCATGAAGACCTCGGCAAGGCGGTAGTTGGCGAGCGACGATCCGCGGTTGGAGTCGAGCGCCTTCTGGTACTCCGTCACGGCGCCGAGCAGGTCGCCCTGCGCGACATCCTGCTGCCCGCGCAGCACGGCGACGCGTACCGCGAGATCGGGCGTGGACTTCAGCAGCCAGTTGTCCGGATCGACGACGATGCGGCGCGGACGGCCGAAGGTCTCGATGGTGTACGGCGACTCGGTGCCGGAGAGATCGACGCGGCGGTCTTCGGTCTTGCCTTCGGTCTCCACGCGCAGCTCGACGGGCATGCGAAAGAGGTCTAGATCTTGGGTGAGCGCGCCGGTGGTGCGGAATCCCTTGTTGCTGCCAAGCCGGAATACGCTGTAGTTGTCGCCGAACTCAGGCGCGCCGGTGCCGTCCAGCCATTGCGAAAAGAAGGCGGTCAGCTGCAGGTTGGACTGCGCCTGCGCGATTGTCTGCACATCGGTGGTGCGGATGCCCTTATCGATGTTTTGCGAGAGTATCGCGCGCAGAAATTTGGTAAAGGTGTCGTCGCCCATCTCCCAGCGAAGCATGTGGAAGACCATGGCGCCCTTCTCCAGCGTTTCGGACTGAAACTGCGGGGAGAAGGGGTCGAGGCGGCCAAGCGTGGTGAGGGGCTCGGTGTCGTAGGCCAGCGCGCCGGCTTCGGTGTCGGTGATGGCGGTTTGCAGCGCCTGCTTGCCGTTGGCATCCTCGATGTACAACAACTCGGCGTAGCGGCTCATACCGTTGGTGATCCAGGCGTCGTTCAGTGTCTCGGGCGACACCTCGGAGCCCCACCACTGATGGGCGACGGTATTGGCGAGCAGGCGGGTGCTGGAGCGGTCCGGGCGGATGGCGACCATCTCCGGAGCCCAGGCGGCGGAGACGGAGGTGTTGGGCAGCTCCACGACGTTGATCGTGGGGGACTCGGCGCCGCCGAACTCGTTGGTCATGTACTCGAACTCGCGCGCGGTCGTGGCAGCCATGTCCTGCGCCTTGGCCTTGTTGGCGTCGGTTACGTAGACCTTGACGTTGGGAGCATCGGGCGCACTGGTCGGCTGCAGGAATTTACCCGCGATGACCGTTCCGGGAAAGCCGGGCTTGGTCCAGTTGAAGTCAAACTGGGTGCGGTCGCCGGCGATCTTGTGCTGGCCGGTATAGCCGCTGCCGATGGCGCGCTCGCCTGTGGGGACCGTGACGTGCACCTCGGCGGTAAAGCGGTCGGTGAAGAGCCCATTCATCGGAAACCAGCGGCCGGGATAGAGCAGAACGCTGACCGGGTCGGTCACCTGGGCGAAGTCGATGCCCTCGACGGGGCTGGTGTCGGCTGTGGGCGCGCCTGCGTAGGTGAAGGTCCAGGTAGCGGTTGAGCCCTTGGGCACGGCGGCTGCCGGGCTGATGCGCAGCGTGGAGTCGGTGGTGTTGCGCTCGAACGGGATGTTGGCGTTGCTGCCGTCGGTGAGCTTGGTCACAAGGAGGCCGTTGTTCAGGCCGAAGCTGACCATGTTCATGTCCTCGAGCGCCGTAAAGGTGACGGCGGCGGTCGCGCTTAGCTTGCCGGTTGCGGGATCGAGGTCCGCATGGATCACATAGCCGGTAACGTCGATCTGTGGGCGGCCGGGCGTCGCGGCGAAGGCGGCGGTGGTGGCGGAAAGAAGGATGACGCAGAGGGTGAGAAGACGAGAGCGCATCGAATGAGGACCCTTGAAGGCCGTCTGGCCGCGCGCCATCGCTGGCCGTCCGCGGGCATAGATGGCTTACTTATTTTAGACGTGTATTGGGTTGGATCGGATTTGTGTACGCGGCGATGATGTGTTGGCTGCGTAAGCGAACCGCAGGTTCCCTTCGGGAATGACAGCAAGAAAGGCAAGAGCAGGAACAAAAACAAGCGCAGGAACAAAAGCAAGCGCAGGAACAAAAGCAAGACCAGGAACAAAAGCAAGACCAGGGGGCTTTGTCAGGCTTGTCCGAGCAACTCGAGCACGGCTCTAGCGACGCGATCGATGGCGGTCTGTCCCGGAGCCTCCGTCGCGAGCAGGCGGCGCCTGATCTCGGCGAGGGCGGCGATCTGGCGGTCGCGGTCGGGGCCGTCGGGCAGCAGCTTGGCGAGTTCGGCGGCGACGTTCTCGGCCGTGAAGCTGCTCTGCAGCAGTTCGGGGACGACCCGTTTGCCGGCGATCAGATTGACCATGGCGACCGGAAGGTTGCCGCCGGGGTCGTGCATCCGTGGGAACTCAGCGGGGTAGTCGACCAGCTTGCGGGCGATCGCGAAGGTGAGCGGCGAGACGCGGTAGACGACCACAAAGGGGTTGCCGATGACCGCAGCCTGCACCGTCGCCGTCCCGCTGGCGACAACGGAAGCGCGGGCGTGATGGAGCGCTTCGCGGGCGTCGGGGACGAGCGTCAGGCGCAGGCTGCGGGCCTCCGGACCCCAGTAGCGGAGGTGGTCGCGGTTGAGCTCCTCGATATAGGCGAGGAGGTCGGGCTCGCGGAGGGTCGAGGCGACCGGCAGAAGGAACTCATAGCGGGTGTACGCGGCGGGGTCGGCGGGTGTTTGCAGGCCGAAGCCGTCGAAGGTGGTGCGCGCGGAGGCGGTCGCGATCAGATCGCTCATGGCCAGCTCGTGCAGCGCGGGCAGGTTGGCGTGGATCTCCTTCCAGCGGCTGCCGGGGAGCAAGGCGATCCAGGTCTTGGCGGGATCAAGGCCATTTTGTGCGGCGTAGACCTCGCGGGAGCTGTCGGGTAACGGCAGTTCGGCCAGCGGATGGCCGACGAACTCGGCATCCACATCGCGCTCGCGGTAGAAGCGCTCCTCGAAGGGAAAGATGACGAGCATGCGGTCGATGCGCTGCTGCACCCAGCGGAGGCGGTTGTGCTTCCATGCCCAAAGCTGCGGACTCACGAACCAGACGACCGGAACACCGGCGCGATGGAGGTGCTTGGCGAGCCGGAAGTTCACGTCCGGAAAGTCGATCAGGACGGCGACATCGGGCCGCTGCCGGCGTATGGAGCGGACGAGTTTTCTGTATTTCGCATAGATCTTGGGGACGTGGCGGAGGATCTCGGTTACGCCCATGACGGCAACATCTTCGGCGCGGACGACGCGCTGCTGCCCGGCGGCTTCCATGGCGCGGCCGCCGAGTCCGGTGAAGGTGGCGGCGGGAAGGTGTTCATGCAGGGCGGCGATGAGCTGGGCACCGTAGGCATCGCCGGAGGCCTCCCCGGCGGAGAGGAAGATGCGCGGATTGGATTTCTCGCCGATAGGCTCAGTTTATCGTCGTGGTCGAGGTACAGACTCAGCTTAGATTGCGTCATTCAAGAAGACTGGGCTGACTCTTTGACGTGTCTTCGGAGAAGATGACGCCACAAACGAAAGATCAGGATGCCGAATACGAGCAATAAGGCCGTTTCGAGATAGCCGGTTACATAGAGAATGGGATAGGCGTATCGCTGAAGGCTTAGCCTATCCATCGAGGTAATCATAAGCAGGCCCGCATAGTGCAGGTAAACCCATTGATCGGCCAGTATCCTTTCCCATAAAGTCGCATCTTCCGGAAGCCCAACGTCGATCGGAACGACCACAAAGCGGAGATTCAACGCTTCAATCAGTAATGCGGCGATGAGCGCGAGTCGGATGGGTGATTTCATGCTGACATCGTAGCCATGCGTTTCCTACTTTGTGTTTCAAATCAATGAATGTCACAGATGAAGATAGCTTCTGGTAGGAGGCCATGGATGAACGCCATCTGTACATTCCGCGCGGTGCTGGAGCGTGGCGACCGGGCTTTGGGCTGGACTGTGGTGCGGGTGCCGTTCGAGCCGTCGGCGGTCTGGCCGCGGATGGTGCGACTGCGGATCCGTGGTGAGATCGCCGGGCCCAAGGGCAGCGTGGCCTTTCGGAGTTCGCTGTTCCCGCAGCGTTTCCCGGAACGCAGGGCGGCTTCGTCATCCTCGTGAATAAGCCGATGCAGCAGGGATCCGGTGCGGTGCTCGGCAATGAGGCGGAGTTTCGACTGGAGCCGGACCTTGAGGAGCGCCCGGCGGAGCTGCCGGACGAGCTCGATGCGTTGCTGGACGAGGCCGAGGGGCTGCGGTGGGTGGTACGAGGCGATGACCGAATACACCCGGCGGGAGATCGGCAAGTGGGTTGCCGGGGTGAAGAGCGACGACGCGCGGCGGCGGCGGGCGGAACAGATGGCGGAACGCCTGCTGAGCACGATGGAGGCGGAGGTGGAGCTGCCGCCGATCATTGCGCGGGCGTTTCGCGGCCGGCCCAGGGCGCGTGCCGGGTGGGAGCGCATGACCGCAGCGCAGCGCCGGGGAGAGCTGTTCGCGGTTTTCTACTACCGCACACCCGAGTCGCAGGAAAAGCGCCTCGCGAAGCTTTGCGAAGCGGCGGAAAAACGGTTGAACAGCTGACCTCGCCGACGCCGTGAAGCAGAGCACCCGCCCGATCGCGATGAGGCCGCGAGAGGACGGGGCACCCAGGATTCGATGCGCTTGCACTATTTTGAGAGAAATTGACACAGCTTTGATCTTCGCCGGCGTCCTTCTTGGATGAAAGCTGAGGTGCATGAATGCCGGGAGCTGCTACGCGGGACTTCACCGATCTGGACAACGCCGGGATCTCCAAAGAGCACTGGAAGATCATGTTCATCTCCGGCATGGGTTTCTTCACCGACGCCTACGATCTGTTCATCATCGGCATCGTCATGTCGCTGGTGAAGCCGATCTGGCATACGGGCAAGATCGAGGAGAGCCTGGTCGATTCGACCGCGCTGCTGGCCTCGGCCTTCGGCGCGCTGCTGTTCGGGCGCGTGGCCGACATGCTGGGACGCAAGCGGATCTACGGCGTCGAGGTGCTGGTGCTGGCGGCGGGCGCCTTCGGTTGCGCCTTCGCGCCCAATGTGTGGTGGCTGATCGGCCTGCGCTTCATTCTGGGCATCGGCATCGGCGGCGACTATCCGGTCTCGGCCACGATCATGAGCGAGTATGCCGGCAAGGCCTCGCGCGGCATGCTGGTGACCCTGGTCTTTGCCATGCAGGCGGCGGGGCTGATCGTAGGCCCGCTATTTGCGTCGGCGATGCTGACCACGCACATGTCGCATGACCTTATCTGGCGCATTCTGGTCGCCTTTGGAGGTATACCGGCCATCGCGGTCTATTGGTCGCGCCGCCACTTGAAAGAGACGCCGCGCTTTCTCGCCGCAGCCGCCAAGGAAGAGGACGATCAGGGCCGCCTGGTCAACGCGCAGCACTTCGATAAGGGCAAGCATTCGGTCTCGTTCTGGGATGGGTACCACCGCTTCGTGAGCGACAACCGGCTGATGATGCGGCTGATCGGGGCCAGCGCGGCCTGGTTCTTCATGGATGCGGCCTATTACGGCAATACCGTCTCCAGCCCGCTGGTGCTTTCGGCGCTGAACAGCGATCACACCCTGCTGCAAAAGACGCTGACGCAGCTCGGGGTCTTTGCGGTTTTTGCAGCGCCCGGTTACGCTATCTCCGCCTTGACGATGGATAAGCTGGGGCGGAAGACGATTCAAGCGCTCGGCTTCGCCATGATGGCGCTGAGCTTCGCGCTGCTGGCGTTCATCCCGAATCTGCAGAAGATGGCGGTTCCGTTCCTCATCATCTACGGCTTCAGCTTCTTCTTCACCGAGTTCGGCCCCAATGCGACGACCTTTGTGTACCCATCAGAGATCTTTCCGGTAAAAGTCCGCACGACCGGGCACGGCATTGCGGCAGCCATGGGCAAGCTGGGCGGCTTTGCCGGCGTGTTTGTGTTTCCCTTCCTTTTGCACTGGAAAGGACTGCTGGGAGCGGAGTCGGCGGCGGCGATCGTCAGCGTGTTGGGGCTGATCGTGACGATCACCATGCTGCCGGAGACCAAGGGCAAGAGCCTGGAGGAGATTGAGAATGAGGCGGTTTCGCCGGCGGAGAAGCTGGCGAAGGCGGCGTAAAAATGGTCGTACGATGGCTTCGCTGCCTAACAGAAAGCAGGTTTTTCGGTTCCACCCCGCGAGCAAGCTGGCGAGGGAATCCCGATTCGCTCAGGGCGACGAAAACTTAGAGGCGATCCTTAAAGGCGATCAAGGAGGAAGAACGCAGCCTTCCGCAAAGAAGGGAGATCGTGATGGATCGTGTCCCAGATAATTTCATCATTGATTTGGTCGTACGCGTGGCGGAGCATATTGCCCATACCTCTGATTCCCGACCAGTCAAGTTCTGGGTATAACTCCTCGGGAACTTTGCCCAGACGCGTGGTCGCCTCTGTGATGATTAATAGTTCGCGTTCCACAGCGGACTTGATCAGTCGATTAGAGCAGTAACTGGCAAAGGGAAGGTCAGCCGTAAAGCGGAGAACGTATTCAATGCTGGTGAGAATGTCTTGGAGATACTTGCGTTTATCGCTAAAAGGCAAGAACCGCCTCCCTCAGCGCCGAGGAACGCAGCGGCTCTCTTAGGTATTTCATAGGAACCAAATCGATCTCCGTATCCAGAACTTGGGCGAGCTGGGTATGCACGTGACCCAGCGAAATGAGCGTGATGAGCTTGTTGGGGTGGAAGTCCACGAGCACGTCTACATCGGACGCCGCGGTGGCTTGATCGCGGGCGACGGAGCCGAAGAGACGAAGGTGGGCAACGCCGCTGGCTTCGAAATCGGCTCTATGTTTACGGAGGATGCTGAGAACGGCGGCGCGGTCCATGGCCTCATTTTGACATGGCTTGGGGCTGATTGCGACGGCGACGATTGTGGAGCTACGCCGTGGCGGTTTGGGCCAGCGGTGTGCCGAGCTCCTGGTCCTTGTACTGCAGCCGATACAGCCGCCAGTAAAGGCCGTGCAGCGCCAGCAGCTCCTGGTGCGTGCCTTGCTCGCGCAGCTTGCCCTTGTGCATGACGAGGATGAGGTCGGCGCGCTGCACGGTGCTGAGCCGATGCGCGATGAGGACGCTGGTCCGGCCGGTGATCATGCGCTCCAGGGCGGCGCGGACGCGGAGCTCGGTGTCGGTGTCGACGGAGCTGGTGGCCTCGTCGAGGATGAGGATGCCGGGCTTGTGCGCCAACGCGCGGGCGAAGCTGATGAGCTGCTTTTGGCCGGTGGAGAGCGTAGCGCCGCGCTCGATAACGGGTTCGGCGAAGCCTGCGGGCAGTGTGCGAATGAACTCGCCTACATTTACTTCTTCTGCGGCGTTGGCGACCTCATCATCGGTGATCCAGGATGAGCCAAGCCGGATGTTTTGTGCCACTGTGCCCGAAAAGAGGAAGGGGTCCTGAAGAACGACGCCGAAGCGGCGGCGGAGGGTGGTGAGGTCCTGGTCGCGAACATCTACGCCGTCGATGAGGACTTGGCCTCGTTGGACGTCGTAGAAACGCATCATCAGGGCGGTGAGGGTGGTCTTGCCGGCGCCGGTGTGGCCGACGATGGCGGCGGTGGAACCCGGTTCTACGGTGAAGCTGACATCGCGGAGGATCCACTCGATACTGTCGAGAGAGGCGTGGTCGGGCACATCCACCTTAGCGCCCGGTGGGGCTGGGCGCGAAGATGGGGCACCCAAATTCGAGAAGGCGGCAATTTGTTCAGAGGTGAGCTGGGCGTAGGTGAACCAGACGTTGCGGAACTCGATGCGGCCGGTGTTGGAGGTGTTCTTTTCGCCGGGTGTGGGGAGGGCGGGTTGCTGCAGCTCGGGTTGGGTGTCGATGAGGCGGAAGACGCGTTCGGCGGCGGCCATGGCGGCTTGCAGGATGTTGTATTTGTCAGAGAGATCCTGGATGGGGCGGAAGAAGCGCTGCGCATACTGGATAAAGGCAATCAGCACGCCGAGGGAGACCGTCCCGAAGAGGCTGAAATGGGGATGAAAGTCGCCGGCAAAGGGCACGGGACCGCGTGGGATCCAATGGTGAGCGGAGAGCCAGTGGACATTTTCGGACTGGAGGACGGCTTTCCCGCCAAACCACAGGACGAGCGCGATGGCGGTGGAGCTGAGGAGCTCGACGACGGGGTAGTAGAGCGCGTAGGCGAAGATCGCGTCGGTCCAGGCGAGCTTGTTTTCGTCGTTGATGGCGCGGTAGTCGTTGTAGGCGCGGGTTTCGCGGTTGAAGAGCTGCACGACGCTCATGCCGGAGACGTACTCCTGCGTGAACGCGTTGATGCGGGCCGTAGCGGCGCGCTGGCGGCGGTACGAGTCACGCACATGGACGCGAAAAAGCTGGGTCGCGTAGACGATCAGTGGCAGAACGGCGAGGGTGAGCAGCGCCAGAGGCCAGCTCATGGAGAGCATGATGGCGATGATGTAGGCGAGCGCGAAGATGTCCTCAAAGATGGCGAGCACGCCGGAGGTGAACATCTCATTGAGCGCGTCGACGTCGGAGGTGAGGCGGGTGACGAGGCGGCCCACGGGGTTGCGGTCGAAGAAGGCGACGTGCATGCGCTGCAGGTGGCGGAAGATCTGCGACCGGAGGTCGAACATGATCTTCTGACCGGTCCATTGCATGAGGTAGGTCTGCACGAACTCGAGCAGGAAGCTCAGCACCAGGGCGCCGAGGTAGAGCAGGCCGATCTGCGTGACGCCGGTGGTGGGGTCGGGGCTGAGGTGCCGCGAGAGCCAGGAGTGCTTGCCGGCCGTGGGTGCGAAGTACGTGTCGACGGCGACCTTCACGAGATAGGGGCCGAAGACGTCGGAGCCGGACTTGATCACGATGGCCACGGCGGAGATCGCCGCCTGCAGCTTGTACGGCGAGAGATAGCGGAGCAGGCGGCGCATGATGCGGCTGTCGTAGGCCTTGCCGACAACGTCGTCCTCGATGCCGGGGCGGGTGGGCTGTTCCGGCTTGGCCTGCTGCCTATCCGCTGTGCCGGCAGAACTTGCGGCGGCGGCGCGGGCCGAGACCCCATTTGTGGGAGTGCTGCCGTTGTTGGCTGTGCGATCGGCCTTGTTGTTGTCCCCGTCCGGCATAGCTTCGATTGTAGAGGCTGACGGTTACAGTGCCGGGCAACAGGGCTCCCGTGCATGAAAGAATGAGAATGTGAGCGGGATTCCGAAGAAGCTGGGCGTGTACATTTCGGTGCCGTTTTGCCGGGCTAAGTGCAGTTTTTGCAACTTTGCGTCCGGGGTGAGCTCGGCCGAGGCGATTGAGCAATATCTGGCGCTGCTTTGCGCGGAGATCCGGAACGCCCGGCGCTCGGCCGCGAGGTGGGGGATTGCGCTGGGTGAGGCCGTGGACACCGTGTACTTCGGCGGAGGGACGCCGAGTCTGTTGGAGCCTGCGCAGCTGGAGGCGATCTTCAACGCGCTGCGAAGCGAGTTCCGGATCGAGGACGCGGCCGAGACCACCATGGAGGCGGCGCCGGGGCAGATCGGGGATGCGCTGCTCGAAACGGCTTTGCGACTGGGTGTGAACCGCGCGAGCCTGGGTGTGCAAAGCTTTGTGGATCGCGAGGCGCAGGCGGTCGGGCGGTCGCACACGGAGGCGAGCTGCCGGGCGGAGTTTCGGCGATTGCGCGCGGCTGGATTGAAAAATATAGGCGCGGACCTGATCGCTGGACTGCCGTATCAGACGGAGGCGAGCTGGGAGTGCTCGCTGGACGTCGCCGTGGAGAGCGGGCTCGAGCACCTCAGCGTGTACATGCTGGAGGTCGATGAGGAGTCGCGGCTGGGGCGCGAGGTGCTGGGCGGCGGCGCACGGCTGCATGCGCCGGCGGTGCCGAGCGATGATCTGAGCGCGGCTCTGTATGAGCGGGCGTGTGAGCGGCTGCCAACGTCTGGATTCCAACAATATGAGATCTCAAATTTTGCTGTTTATGGTTGCAGATCGCGGCACAATTTAAAGTATTGGATCAGGGATCCGTACCTGGGTTTCGGCTTGGATGCGCATTCGATGCTGGTGGGCGGTGACGGAAAAACCGTGCGGTGGGCAAATCCCAAGGAACTGCGAAAATACATGCGCGCGGGGCAGGAACGGTCAGCGGACTGGGTGAGCGAGCGCGCGGTGTTCGAAGAAACGGTGTTTTTGGGGCTGCGGCTTATAGACGGTTTGGAGCGCAGATTGCTTACAGGGTTCCCATCCGCGTGGACACGAGAGTTCGTCCAAATAGCGAATGTCATGGTAGGCGAAGGGCTGATGAGCCACGACGACGAGCGGTGGTGGCTAACGAAGCGCGGACGGCTGATCTCCAGTGAGGTCTTTGGCGAGTTGTTGTCTGGGGTTGCGGCTTGATCTGCCTGGGGCTCGATCTGCTTTGGATAGAGGCGGCGGGTTTTGAAGAGGATTGAGGCTTGAGGTCTTCAGGGTGAGTCTCGACCGTTTTGTTCAGTTTTGAGATTCGAGTCATTCAGTTTTGAGTGGTTTTGAGGAGAAGTGATGGTGAATGAGCATTTCATCGATCTGCGCAGCGATACCGTAACCCGGCCCACGGCGGCCATGCGGCGCGCGATGGCCGAGGCTGAGGTGGGCGACGACGTCTATGGCGAGGACCCCACTGTCAATCGGCTGGAGGCGCGCGCGGCGGAGGTGTTTGCGCGCGAGGCGGCCATTTTCGTTCCCACGGGCACCATGGGCAATCAGATTGCGGTGCGGCTGCACACGCGTCCCGGGCAGGAGGTGATCTGCGAGGCGCGGGCGCACCTGCTGGATTGGGAGATGGCGATGGTGGCGGCGTTCTCCGGCTGCGTTCCGCGCACGGTCGCAGGCGACTGCGGGATTCTGCGCTGGGCGGATATTCAGAAGGCAATTGCGCCGAAGATTTACTACCGCGCGCCGACGGGGCTGGTATGGATTGAGAACTCGCACAACATGGCGGGCGGAACGGTGACGCCGCTGCCGGTGCTCGAGGAGGTCTGGGCGGGTGCGGCGAAGGCGGGGCTGCCGGTGCATCTGGATGGCGCGCGCGTGTTCAACGCGGCCACCGCCGCCGGGGTGAGTGTGGCGGAGCTGACGCGCGGCTTCGACACGGTCATGTTCTGCCTGAGCAAAGGGTTAGGCGCGCCGGTGGGATCGATGCTGGTGGGCTCGCGGGAGCTGATTGCGGAGGCGCGATCCGTCCGCAAAGCACTGGGTGGCGGCATGCGGCAGGCAGGAGTGCTGGCTGCGGCAGGGTTGATTGCGCTTGAGGAGATGCCGGCGCGGCTGGGTGAAGATCACGCCAATGCCAAACTGCTGGCCGAAGCCGTCGCCGACTGTGAGGCGGCGGAGATCGATCCGGGCGCGGTGGAGACCAACATTGTCATCTTTCGTCTGAAGGAGGACGGCGATGCCGCGGCTCTGGTGCATGCGCTTAGAGAGCAGGGCATCCTGGCAAGCGCCGTGGGGCCACATGCGGTTCGCCTGGTGACGCACTTCGACGTGAGCCAGGCAGACTGCAGGCGCGCGGCCGAGGTGCTGACGAGTCTGCTGGAGCACGTGGCCGCCTAAGGCATGACCATCATAGATATACCCAGTTTTTTGGGAGGGAGCAGCGGCCTTCAGGCCGCTGAATCCAGCGCTGCAGGAAAACAGGGCTTTAGCCCTGGGCCGTTTGGAAACGGAAGCAGAGCCCAGCCCTGAAGGGCACTTGGACTGCGCTCCTGTTCCGTGGGCTTCAGCCCACGGCTCCCTCCCAAGAACGACCCTTCTTGGGTACACCTGCACGAATCATGCTCTAAGGCACGGCTTACGGCAAATTACTCCAGGCATACCGAAAAAATTGTCATCCTGAGCGTAGCGAAGGGCCTGCTGTTTGGCTGTGGTGTCGCGACGGAAAAGCGGGTCCTTCCCCATCGACAAGCTCAGGGTCAGAATGACAAATCAAAGATGAAGCGCTACGCAACCGGATGCAACCCGCGTCAACGCACCGTCTGCGTCCAGGCGCGATCGGCGTCGTTCTGGTGCGTCTCGGCAACGGCTGGGGCAGAAAGGCCAACCTGTTCGGGCGTCGGTGAGCCGTGGGGCAGAAAGACGCTGATGCGGGTTCCATGATCCTGGGGGCCAGTCGACGAGTCGAGCTGGATCGAACCATCGTGCTTCTGCACGATGCCCTTGCTGACCCACAGTCCCAGGCCGGTGCCGGCCTCGCCCTTGGTGCTGAAGAACGGCTGGAAAAGCTGATCGCGGATCTCGTCGGAGATCCCGACACCTTCGTCTTCAATCGCGACTAGAACGCCCGGCCGAGCGGCAACTGCGGCATCGTCCGCGGAGGCCGCGAAGCTCTCCACAACCGTGACCTTGATCCTGCCGCCGGTGGGTGAGGCCTCGGCCGCATTGGCGAGCAGGTTGGTGAAAACCTGGCGCAGCTCCACGGGAAAACCTGTGACCATGGCCGGCGAGAGCAGCTGCGTCTCTACATGCAGGCGGCCCTGCGCGAACCGGTGTTTCAGGAGCAGAAGCACGCTCTCAAGCAGGCTGGAGACGTCCAGCGACACCGCCGTGCGCGACTCACGATACATGCCCAGCAGGGAGCGGCTGATCTGGGTGGCGCGGTCGAGCTCGGCACGGGCAGTGTCGAGGAAGACCTCGTTTTCCTCGGCGGAGGCTCCGGTCTTGATCAGGTAAAGCAGGTTGGCGACCGAATCGAGCGGATTGTGGATCTCGTGGGCGATGGTGGCGGCCAGGCGGCCTGTGACTGCGAGCTTCTCCGAGGCGATGAGGGCGGCCTGGGTGCGGCGCTGCTGCGTGACATCGCGCAGCACAAGCACGGCACCGGAGGGCCGGCCGTTGCGTTCGTAGATGGGGGCGCCGCTTTGGTCGACGGTCACCTCAGACTCGTCACGCCGGGCGAGATGCAGGGGCTCGACCGAGCTTACGGTGCGCCGATGACGGCGTACCGCGCCCGCAGGCGACTCCGGTTCGCTGCGTGTTTCGCTGGAGCGCAGCGGAAACACAAGGTCAAATGGCTTTGCGAACGCTTCGACCTGACTCCAGCCGCTGAGCTGTTCGGCCGCGGGGTTCATCAGCTCGACGTTTCCTTCGAGATCGCAGACCACGACGGCCTCACCGAGCGAGACCAGGATGGCGCGAAGCCGTTGTTCTGAATCATGCGTGGCCTGCGCGTGACGCCGCAGGGCGGCCAGCGTAGCTTCAAAGGCCTCGCTGACGAGGTGCAGCTGGTTTCGCGCAAAGATGCCGATGAGCAGGCCGACGATGATACCGCAGCCGATCAGGGCCTCCACCGTGTGACGGAGTTCCGACTCCCAATGCTGCACGGCGGCTCCCCGGCGGCGTTGTTGGTCTGCGACGAGGCCTCTGAGTAGCTGGCGCATGGAGTCCATCTGCGCCTTGGCGCGCAGATTCAGACCGGGATCGCGTGTGTCCTGGCCCGCCTCGATGGTGGCGATGATGGGTTCCGCGATGGTGCGCACCCAGCGGGCGTGGACCCTGCGAAAGTTATCCAGGGGCGCGAGATCCGCACCCTGACTGCCCAGGCCCTCGCGCAGCTTGTCCGTGCTTGTTTGCAGGGGCTTGCGGGCGAACTCATACGGCTGAAGAAAGATCTCATTATTGGTGGTCTGGTACGCCCGGAGGCCCGTGTCTTCGTCGACCACAAGCGCCGTCATCAGCGTTGCTGTGGCGATATTTTCGTCGGCCACCTGCATGCGCTGCACCGCGCGTTGGGCGTCGAGCACCTGCCACGCCAGCGCCCCCGCCACCAGACCGATGGCCACCACGGGAACGAAGAGTGTCTGCAGCAGAACGCGATTGAGCTGATTCAGGTTCACGGGCGTGCGAGGCTAACAGGCGAAGAGGCTATTTAGCTTGTCCAGCAAGGCCGGGGCACCCTCGCCTTTGGTCATATAGACGTCCACTACGCCCGTGACGTCGGCGGGGAGCCCCACATAGGCAGACAGGAGAACGATGGGTACCTGGGGTTTTTCAGCACGCATTTTGGCCGCAACCTCGCCGCCGTGCATGCCGGGCATGGCATAGTCCAGAACGACAGCCTCGACCGGCTCCTCCCGGAAGAGGTTCAGTCCCGCAATCCCATCGGACGCGGTGATCACCGTGTAGCCGGAGCGCTCAAGCAGCAGACGCCGCACCTGCAACCCGACGTGTTCGTCGTCGACGCAGAGCACCAGATGACCCCGACCAGGCATGCCGTACTCCTCTCCGTGACCGGCTTGCTGCCCCTGAGCATACCATCGCAGGGAAGCGAGACCCGTTACCTTCAGAAGCACTTTCAGTATCCATGCTTCCCCTGTTCCGATGCAGTAAAAGGCTCATAGGGCCAGTACACCAAATGGGGGATGAGGGGGTAGAAGAGTGCTAGAACAATGGGTCGCCGACCCGTGTCTGCTGCCAGGCAGGCTCGGGCATACGCCTCCATCTGCGGCTGATATTTCGCTTTTTCCTCCGTAAAGAAGAGATTTTCCTGACGTCCTCCGGCTTCCGCGGTCTTGAAGTCGACGATCCACAGGTGTGAATCCCCGGTCTGGGAAAGCGGTTCGGCGCCGGCAAAAAAGATGCGGTCGGCGCGAAGATTGCGACTGGTGATGTCCGGGGTATCGGGGTCGCCAAGCTGTAGAGACCGTTCGGTGCGAGCGCCGGGGTGCGGGGCAAGGACCCAGCGACCTACCGGGTCGCGCAGCGTGGACACTAAGGCTCCGAGGGCCCGGTCGGCTTCGCGCCCGCTGAGTCCAGGCGAAAGCCCTTCGGCCCGAAACGCCGTGGTGAGACGGCCGTGCCAATCCGGCAACTCCGTTAAAAGGGCATCCGCTGAACCACCCGCAGCCAAGCGTTGCGCCGTGAGATCGAGAAAGCGATGCGTGACGTTTCCAAAGGACCTGGCGGCAAATGAGCCCTCCGGTCGCCGGAAGGGAGCTTGGTGCCGCAGGAGATCGGCGGCTGGGTAGGGCAAGCGCCGACCGTCGTTGTGAAAACGGTGTAGGGGCTGAAAGTTCAGCGGAAGGCGGGAGAGCTGGGGAGACTTCGGCGGCCCGTGTTCCTGAGCTTCTTCGTCTTCAGCGTTGGCCGCAAGCGCCAGGCCTTGCGACCCGGACGGAGTCACAGGCCAGAGAGAAGGCCCGAGGCCTGAAATGACTTCGAAGGGAGCTGGCGCGAGCCGTTGCGACGCAAGCTGAGCGGAGAGGACGGGCTCCGCAGCCACCCAACTGGCTCGCAAGAGGCTGTTGCTCCGAGGCTTTGCGAGGGCGCCATCCCTCTTCAGGCTGCAGGCGGCGAAGAGGTGCAGTTCCTCCCGAGCGCGCGTGCAGGCGACATAGAACAGGCGCTTGGCCTCCGCCGTTTCACGCGCTGTTTGCAGCTGGGCGAGCCAGTTGGAGAGCGCGGAAGATGCCTCTCCTTTGCCCTGAATGGGAGCAAGAATGACCTCGGATTCGCCGCCGTTCCCTCCATCGAGTTCCAGCCACTTGAGTAATTCATGGCGGCTATTGCCCGGGCCCCTCTCCAGCGCAGGCACCAGCACCAGGTCCCATTCGAGCCCCTTCGCCTTGTGAATCGTCATGAGCTCGACGGCCTCCGGCGCGGCGAACGGCTCGGCATAGAGCTTGCCCAGCCCCCGTTGCAGCAGGGGGAGGCTGAGCGGCTCCGGGCCCGCTTCAAGCTTCCGCAGCAGCTCGAGAAAGCGACGGGTGTTGGTCCGCTGATCCGCTCGCAGCGGTGCATCTGCGCCGAGCGAGCGCGAGGTGCGCTCCACCTGCGTGCTGAATGCCGTGCGTCCGAGCGAGACCTGCGCCTCCGCCAGAACGGGCCAAGCTCGTGCGAGCAGGATTTGACCGTCGGGACTGAGCAGGTGGCCTCGAGACGTGACCAGGTAACCAACCGTGGCGTCCGGATCGGCCTCTGAACCCTCGCCCGCCAGGAGGAGGAGGTCGGGGAGAGCCAAGCCGCAAATGGGGGAGCGCAGGACGGCAAGCCAGGCTACGCGGTCGCCTGGATGCAGCAGCGCCCGGGTGACTGCCAGCAGATCCAACACCTCCGGCCGCTCATTGAGCAGCTCGATCTCCACCGCGTGGAACGGCAGTGGACCCTCTCCGCGGTCGCGCTGGAACTCCGCGATGACGGGCGCCAGATGGGCGCGGCCACGCGCGAGGACCGCAATTCTAGCTGGTTTTGCATGCCCCTCGGCTGACCAGCGCGCCCGGAAATCCTCGATCGTGGAGCGCAGGACGAGCGCTTCGTCGCCTGCCGTTGGATCGGCGGACTCCTCACCGGGATCGGCCTGCTCGACCGGATCAGGCTCCGCGTCCGCTGCGAGGCGAGCGTGCCAGTGCAGGGCGGCCCGATGCCCAGGCGCACGGGCGGCCACCGCCGCCACAAATGGCACTTCTACGCTTTCGAAGGATCCCGGCATGATCTCTTCCGGAGGGGGCAGAATCTGTCCGAAGACCTCATTGAACTGGTCGACCAGAGCAGCCTGGGAACGGAAGTTCGCGGTCAGGCGAAGGGCACGGAGCGGAACTTCCCCCAACTGGCCGGAGGCCTGGGTACGCAGAAAGCGTGCCACGCGAGCCTGGCGGAAGAGATAGATGGACTGTTTGGGATCGCCGACGAGGAAGATCGTCTGTGTGCCCCCGTCCCAGCTGCGCGTGAGCAGCTGTAGCAGCTCATATTGCCCGGCCGAGGTGTCCTGCATCTCGTCCACGAGCAGGTGCGCGAGCTGTGCGCCCGGGGTGGCAAGCAGGTCGGGATCGGATTGAAGGAGCCGGCGTGCGGCAAGAGCGATTTCGGTGAAGTCGCAAACGCCACGCTCGGCGAAGAGCACGCCCAGCTCTGCCAACGCGCGCCGCAGCACATGAAACAGCGCCTTGGCTACGCGCCACTGGTCATCGGGGTAGCGCGCCGGGGGCAGGCAGCGGATAGCGCACAGAGCATCGCGCAGGCCTGGCCGCCGTTCGTCTTCGGCCCGCAGCTGCGCGATGAGATCCTCGAGCCAAGGCTTGTCCGACTTCGGTATTTCGAAGCCGATCGAGTTCTTGGGGAAACTCTTACCGCCGCGCCAGGAGCCTTCCTTGGTAAGCAGAAGGCCAATCAGTGCGAGCCAGTGTTCGTGGTCGACGGCGGTAGAACCGGGTGGTTGAGGGCAATGGGCACAGAGGCCAATTGGGGAGGGCGCGCCGTTATAGCCGGGTTCGGTGCTGAGCCGCGCTGCGAAGCGGGCTAGCTCGGCGAAGAGATCTGCAGGGATCCTACCGGCAGCCTGGGTGAGACCTCCGCAGATCACCCGCTCCAGGGTGGCTTCCAGCCGATTTCGGATGGGGCCGTCCAGGGTCTCTTCGTTCAGCCTTTCTGTGTCGAGCGGGACCAGTTCGCCCCATTGCTCGCGGTCGCCGAGCATGCCGGCGATCAGGTGCAGCGTGTCGCCGATCTGACCGTCCCGATGGAGAAGAATGCAGCGGAGCGCACCGTCCAGGGGGACATCCGGACCGCCCAACTCGCGAAGGGCACGCTCCGCGGCCTTTTCATACAGCGGGCGTGCATCGTCGACTGCCTGCCGCGCCCCCATGCCGCCGGAGAGCAGCGGAAGGCTGGCCGCCAGCTCCGAGCAGAAGGAATCGATGGTGCGGATGTTGAGGCCTTGCGGCGTGTCCAGGAGATGCCATCCGAGGGCCTGGTCTTTCAGAAGCACATGCTCGGCAAATTCGCGGGTGATGCGCTCGTATTCGCCAGCGTCAGGCTTCAGCGGCTTAGCGCTTCGGGCGTCCGCAAGCTGTTCGAGGACGCGGTTGCGCAACTCGGCGGCGGCCTTGCGCGTGAAGGTGATGGCGAGCACCTCACCCGGTCGCTGGATGTCGCTGAATGCCAGCAACTTCAAAAGACGCTGGATCAGAAGCCCGGTTTTGCCGGAGCCGGCCGGGGCCTCAACGATCCAGGAACTCCGGATGTCGAGCGCTGCCCTTCGCGCCTCGGCGTCCGGCAGGTTCAGGGTGTCTTCGGGGCCCGATGGCGGCCCGACCGGAAGGATAGGCGGCGGAAATTGGAGGAGCTCAGCCATTCTGCTCCTTTGGATCTTGGCCGCCCGGGGATTCGTTCTGGTCGAGCAGCGTGGAAGCATCGAGCCGGCAAAGGGGCCGATGATCACAGAATTTACAGGTTTGCGGGTAGGTTTTGGGGTCGTTATCCGTCTTTCCCGCGGCAAAATCGCCGGCCAGCCGACCCAACTCCTTCCGCCAAAGCTCAACCCGTTCGACAAGGTCATGGACAGCGCTGCCGCGCTTGCCGGGGAAGAGACTTTCTTGATCCTGCAGGCTCAGCCACGCCATGTCTTTTCCCGGTCGAAGGCGGGCAAAGGCGAGGCCGCGGACCTCTTCGGCCTCGCCGAGCAGGGCATAGAGGGGAAGTTGTGGAGCGGCAGGACGTTCGCCCAGCCAATCCTTTGTGCTCAGCGCGAAGGAAGTTTTGTAGTCGACGAGTACGAAACCGTCGCCGACGCTGTCGATGCGGTCAGGGCGAACGTCGAGTTCGAGTGGGCCGACCAGGACAGTTTGGCCCTGCTCCGGAGGAAGCACAACAAAGTCGCCACGTAAAAGTTCGTGCTGCAACCACTGCTCCACGAGGTTGCACAGGCGAGCCCCGAAGACTTCCAGGTAGGCCGCTGCCCATGTGTCTTCCTCACCGGCCAAGGCATGGTGCCCGTGCAGGGCGCGCGAGACGCAACGCTCGACCGTCGTGCGCCGTTCGTCTGATGACATTCCCTTGAGCGCTGCCTGAGTTCGTACCTCCGTCCAGAAAAACTCCATGGTGCGATGAAGCGCTGTGCCGGCCTGCCGAGCGTCCAGCCCAAGGATCCGACTTTCCGGCAGAGCGGCCCCCAGGCGCAGGCTGGCGAAGGCGCGAAAGCCGCAGGCCGCCTGGAGTTCCAGGACGCGAGCGCCGCCATGGACATGAGGAGAAGGAAGCGGCGGCAGCTGTGCGTTGTCCGGGACGCTGGCAAGGGTGAGCGGTGGCTCTTCGGTTGTCGGTGGCAGAAGAGAAGACGGGTCTGCCGCGAGAAATTGCAGTTCGGTGGCGAGCGGTGTCAGTCTTAGTGCTCCGTTTTCATCAGCTTTGGCGGAGAGGAGCAGAACGTCGCCACACCGCTCCTCCAAGCTTCGGAGAGCATCGCGGCTGCGGCTATGCGCGAGCGCGGAATCCGTTCCGGGCAGACCGGACGATTGCTGCAACCCCCAGCCCAGGAGCGGATGGGGGCGTTCGGGCCGGGGCAGGTGTTCGTCGGTGGCGCGGAGCACAAGTGCGGCGTCGAAACAGCAGCCTTCCGTCTCCTCAAGCCGCATGATCTGCAGGGGAGCGCCGCTTGTCGGAGTAGGTGCGGGCAGAGTGCCGGCTTCTTGCTCGAGAAGCTGGAAGAGCTCACCGAAGGTGAGGCGGCCACCGCTGAAATCCAGCGTCGCCAGCAGGTCGAGCAGGCTCTCCCAAGCTTCGGTGACGGTGAATTCAGCCGCAGTTTGGGTGCGGGGACCGGGCCAGCCCGCGGCACGGAGCAGTCTGCGGATGAGCTCAGTCCAGTCTCCGTGGGAGCCGGTGCCTTTCAGCAGGCTGCGATCTCCCGCGAGGCGATGGACCGCCTCGAACTCCTGAAAGCTGGCCGGAGTTCGGCTGGCCTGTCCGCCGCGACGGGCCAACTGGAGCAGTTCGGGGAGACCCATTTCGGGCCGCAGCAGCGGAGCGCGGCGAAGCCCGTGCATCTCGAAGCGCGCCCGAGATTCGTAGCTGTCGCTGTGGCGGAAAAACGGGGACAGCAGCAATGTCCCTACGGATTCGAGCGGAAGGTCTTCGCGGAGCCAGCGCAGGAGCAGAAGAGCGTCTTTAATGACGGGCGACTCGGCCAAAGTTTGTCCGGTGCGGAAGTGCCATGGCGTTGAGGAGATCTCGGCGCCGATGGGCTCCAACTCCGGAGCCAGAATCTCCCGCAAAAGCGGCTCGAGTTCAGAGCGTTCGGCTGGGGGGTTGGGCAGGACCAGGGCAGCTTTGAGGGGAGATCCGGAACTCTTCTCGAACAGCTGGCGCACCCAGTGGACCGCCCAGAGAAGCTCCTCACGCGAATCGGAGAGAGTGATCGAGGCGCGCAGCTCTGTGGAACGGGGTGTTGCCCGCAGTGCATGCGCCGCGATCTCGCAATCGGGGCGCATGGCATCCAGCAAAGTGGCCTGGGCCGGGCTGATCGAATCGAAACCCAACAGATGCAGGGTGGTTGGGGGCACGATGTTGTTACGGCAAAGGTGCTCGGTGAGGGCGCTTTCGAGCAGGGCACGAGACAGCAATCGTGCCGCTTGGCAATGCTCGGCAAAGGTTTGTTCCCAGGCGGCGAAGGCCTTGGCATCGTGGCTGTCGGCTGAGCGGGACAGGCGGTCGAGAAGTTTGTGCGTCGCTGCAAGCTGCAGGGCCGAGCGGGACAGGCGACCGAGTTCACGGGACGCGGCTGCTGATAAGGACACACCCTCGCGGGAATGGGCGATGATCTCCGCCCAGGTCCGCTCCTCTTGAAGACGGTTCAGCAGCACGCGGTCGTCAATCCCGTTGAGCACCAGCGTGCTCCAGAGCGACTCAACCCACTCGTTCCAGGCCAGAGCGGTTGCCGGTTCCCAGGCGCGCAAGCCACGGGCGCGCTGCCCCGCGTCGAACTGCCCACGCAGGGAGCTCGCGGCAGCCGCGTTGGGAACGACGACCAACTCTCGCCTGTCCAGCAGGGCGAGCAGTGCGGCGGTATCGAGGGCGGAAGCCATCCCTTCGGTTATACCGCGAACTTCACCGATTCTTCGCCCCCATGCAGCACAAAAGTCGTGGAAAATCGGTTCTTATGGCCCATTTTGGAACTATAGCTTGTAGGTCTTCCGGACGAGGTTGCAGGTGAGGTCCTGGGCCAACTGAAAGGCCTCGTCCTCGTCGAGCCGGTGTTCCGCGACGAGGCGCGCGAGGAAGGCGCAGTCCACCCTCCGGGCTACATCGTGCCGGGCGGGAATGGAGAGAAAGGCCCGCGTATCGTCGTTGAATCCGACGGTATTGTAGAAACCCGCGGTTTCGGTAGCCGTTTCGCGGAAGCGCATCATGCCTTCGGGGCTGTCATGGAACCACCAGGGTGGACCGAGCCGCAGGCACGGATAATGGCCGGCCAGCGGCGCGAGTTCGCGGCTGAAGGTCGATTCGTCGAGGGTGAAAAGGATGAGGGTGAGGCCGGGCTCGTTGCCGAAGCGGTTGAGCAGCGGGCGAAGCGCCTCGACATACTCCGTGGCGGAGGGGATATCGGCGCCCATGTCGCGGCCGAACTCCTCGAAGAGCTGCCGGTTGTGGTTGCGGACGCTGCCCGGGTGGATCTGCATCACCAGGCCGTCGGCGACGCTCATGCGCGCCATCTCGGTGAGCATCTGCGCGCGGAAGAGCTCGTGATCCTCCGCGGTTCCCGCGCCACTGAATACCCGGGTGAAGAGCGTTTCGCTGTCACGCGGCGAAAGATCGGCGGTGCGGGCGGTGGGATGGCCGTGATCCGTAGAGGTGCAGCCGAGCGCGCGGAAACGCTGCCGCGACTGGCGGAGCGCCTCCAGATAGCCCTGCCAGGTGGATGTATCTTCGCTGGTGATCTCGCCGAGCTTGCGAATGTTATCGGCAAAGCCGTTGAAGTTGGGGTCGACCACCGAGTCTGGACGAAAGGCCGGCAAGACGCGTCCCGGCCAGCCGGAGTCGCGGATCGCGATGTGATCGGCGAGCGAGTCCAGGGGCGAGTCGGTGGTGGCTAGGACTTCGAGGTTGAAGCGGTCGAAGAGCGCCCGCGGCCGAAACTCGGGGGTCTGCAGCTTGGCGGAGATGGTGTCGAAGTACAGATCGGCGTTGGCTGGGCCGAGACGCTCGGTCAGGCCGAAGAGCTCCTGGAAGGCGAAGTCGAGCCAAAGGCGCGTGGGTGTTCCGCGGAACAGGTAATAATGTTCGGCGAAGATGCGCCAGACGCGGCGCGGATCGCGGATCTGCTCGACACCGATCTCGAGATCCTGCAGACGGACGCCTTGGCTGTAGAGCATCCGGTGAACGTAGTGATCGGGTTGGATGAAGAGCTTGGCCGGGTCAGGAAAATTCTCGTCGCTGGCGAACCAACCGGCGTTTGTATGGCCATGGGGACTGATGATCGGCAGATCACGCACCGTGGCGTAAAGGCGACGAGCGATGGCCCGGGTGTCGGGGTCGGCGGGGAAGAGGCGATCATCGTGCAGCAGAGCCATAGGGTTGTCAGAGTCCAGGTTTCTGTCTTGGTTTGCGTCTGGTGCGCAGACTGCACCCGCACACTGACGGATACGTGGAGCGATTCATCTCTGTCAAGCACAACCATGTTGCGGGAGTGGGTCATTTTGTCTACCCGCGCGCGATCCCTTGTTTCAGGTTAATTTTTCTTTGGATCACTTCCGACAAGCCGACTTATCGTTACCAATCCGGACCGTGCCGTGGGCAAATGTACAGAAGCCCGTCCCCTCGAGACTTGCCCCTGTGGTATTGACACTCCGGCTCCGGGCCTGATTCGACCCGGCACGGATTGAAGCCGACGTTTCAGGGCGGCAAATCAGCGAATTTACTAACTCCGACCCGAAGTAACGAACTTAGCTATAACGCCGTTTTATGGAAGCATGCAGAAGGGTCATTCCTAGCTGCTGACTGAAACGCTAAGCCGCCACCTGAGGAGTCAGGAATGCATCGTCATTCGACAGCTCATTTCACACGAATCACGCCGGCCAACGCACCGGTCGCTCGAACCTCGGCGGCTCCTAGATTCACATCCACATCGGTGATTTATCTGTGGAAGTCTTGCCATGCTTCGCGGCCTTTTGGCCGTCCTTGGCCCATTGCAAACTATCTTTGGCGTCACCATAGCCTTTGTCGATCTTGAGCGCGGATTCGAGGTTGGAGATGGCCTGGTCCCATTGACCTAACATGCCGTTGGAAATGCCGATGCTCCAGTAGGCATCGGCCAGGTCCGGCTTGATCGCAAGGGCAGCTTGCGACTGAACGATTGCGTCCCCGTAGCGTCCGGCCTGAAAAGACAGTCGCGCGATATTCAGCGGAACATTGGCCTTGACCGTCAAGAGATCCGGGACTGGGTGGCTGACCCGGGCGTCCTGCGCGAGCTGAAGGATATCCGCATCGATCTTCCGAACGCAGAGGGCGGCGTTATGATCCGATACCTTGGAGACGCGTTCGTGGGCTTCGCTTCGATCCGGATTCAAGGCTGCTTTGACCTGACCCTTGAACAAGATTCCGAACACATCCGGAGGACCCATGAAAACTGAGAAGTACTGTTGACTCCCCGCCGCGGAGGATGTCCAGATCCGCGTTGCCTGGGCGGTTTGTACGTTGCCTTTAAAGCCGAGAAAATCTACGGTTTGCTTGAAGCCGTCTTTATCGGTCTCGGTAAAGGGATAGAGGTATTCTTCGCTCCTCATCTCATCTAGCGTGGGCAGCCGCCAACCGGAGAAGCCTCCGAGAGTGAGAGAGGAACAATAAGCGCCGGCTTCGTCCCAGCTCATAGCCGCTCGCAGGCCGGAAGAGGATTGGCCGGTCCACATGAGGCCGGTGGATGGGTCTGGCCACCATGTCGTGGGCGTTTTGGACGAAGCCGCTGAACAGAGATGTGTCGGCCCAACGGTGAGGCACAATAGGATGGGAAGCGCTCGGAAACGAATCTTCATAACAGACCACTACCTCAATTCCATGTGGGGTTGGTTCTTTGGGAAGCTTCCCCTTCTTCGCTACCTTAAGTCCGTCCTTGACCCACTTTAAGGCGGTCTCTGCGTCTGCGAAGTTCTTGTCGATTGCCAGAGCGGATTGAAGACTGGCGATGGCCTGGTCCCACTGTCCGAGTCGGCCATAGGAAATGCCAATACCCCAGTTGGCCCTCGCAGGATCTGCTTTCAGAGAGAGCGCAACCTGTGCCTGCGCAATGCTCTCCTGATAATTCCCGACCTGATAGGCCAGACGAGCATTGTTGAGGGGGATAAATTTCTGAAGCGTTTGGATGTCTGGCACAGGGTGATTCACAGCAGCTGCCTTGGCGGTCTGGAGAATGTCTGGTTCCATGGGACGGACACAAATAGCCCCCCATGAATGTATGCGACATGTCAGCAGTGTAGATTCGGGGACTTCCTGCGCTATTCTTCTGAGCCTGCCAAGGCAAACCGATTTCAACTAACCAAGCTGATTTTGGATCTGTCTGAGAGAGGGTTGAGGTCCAAATCATCATATCCCCAAAGGTGTTGACCCTGCCTTTGAAGTAGAGAATCTCCTATTGGCCCAAGGCACTTAGATCGTCCATCGCCGCCAGGTCTCTAGGTTCCCCATAGTATCGGTCAGACGTAACCGTGGTATTCCTCACTTCGGTAATAGCCTTGAACTCATCCAGAGATGGCGTACGCCAGCCTGTCAGAGCCCCCATTCTGAGAGCGTTGCAATAATCATTCGCCTGCGCCCAGTTGAGCCCATTCCGACCCAACACACTCGTTCCCGATTGGAGCTTGGGATCTGGGTGCGGGCTTCCGTGTGCTTGACCGGTCCACATGAGGCCAGTTGATGGATCGGGCCACCATGTCGTGGGGTCTTTTGTCCATCCCTGCGCGCAACAGCATTGAGTGACGGACACGATAAGGCAGAAGAGCACACGAGCGGAGTTCAGAGAGAACCTAGAGGCAGCCATGTCTTTGCCTCGATTCTATGTCTTGCTTCGTCGACGCTGGATCGTGGATAGGAATGGTTGAACCAGGATCGCACAGGCGCTACCTGCGCCCGACTTAGCCGCCAATCCCGATTCCCGCAATTTCATGATCATCAACTTCGATGAGTAGGGTTTTTAAACAGGCAAATGCGATCATCAAGCGAATTAGTGCCAAAGCGCGGATACGAGTCCTCATAAACGATAGGACCCTATCAGGGCTGCCCCGGCTGCAGACCCGCGGGGACGCCCTGAGATGTTCTTCCGGGGCAGTTTTGATAGGGCGGTTTGAAGGAAGCCGCTGGAGTGGCAACCGCAGGGCTATGGGATTTGGATCGGTGCGAGCCCTTGAGGAAGCGGATGGATGTGGGTGTCAGAGAGCAGCGGGACGGGGATGGACCTCGAACAGCCAGTATTCGACTTGGCTAAAAGAGCTTTGACAGCCGTGGAATCGCGCTCGGCGCGCTGGACCAGGCACGACTTCGCGTTCGGCCTGTGAAGACCGCTGAAGTAGAGGCCGTTCTGTTGCAGACTGGTCATGACGGTCATGAGCTGTCGATGTACTTGGTTGCGGGAGTTGATTCGGCGCAGATGCGCGAGAGGATCTGTAAGCCGGACGTGCGTTCCGTGACCAGCATCGGGCCGGAACACAGCGGGCAACGAAGCTGGCTGCTGTCGGCCTGAGGGTCTGTTGGCTTGGCGACGTTCAGCAGCACCCGGCAGCGTGCAAGCGAAGCGGCGCGTCTGCGGTTGGCGAAGAGGCCGAAGTGGCGGATGCGGACCAAGCCCTTGGGGAGCACGTGAAGCAGGAAGCGGCGCAGGAACTCGTCGCTGGAGAGGGTCATCACCTTCTGCTTGCCGCCATGGGCATAGTCCTTCCAACGGAAGGAGACCTGTCCTTGCTTAAGGGCGACGAGCCGATGGTTGGAGATGGCGACGCGATGCGTGTAGCGGGACAGGTAGTGAAGGACGTGTTCCGCACCGCCGAAGGGCGGCTTGGCGTAGACGACCCAGTTGTTGGTATAGAGCTGTCGCAGGAAGCGGCGCAAGCGCTCCGGGTCTCGAAGCTCAAGAAGTGAGCCGTGGAACTGGAGCTTGTTCTGAGACAGTAGCAGCTTGAGACCGGCGATGAACTTGCCGCGGAAGACGCGGCTAAGGATATGGACCGGCAGCAGGAAGCGCGGTGATCCCGCGACCCAGCTGGATCCATCGAGCGAGAGACCGCCGCCCGGCACGACGCAGTGAACGTGCGGATGATGCTGGAGGTTCTGCCCCCAGGTATGCAGCACGCTGAGCATGCCGATGTCGGCTCCGAGATGTCTTGGGTTGCGGGCCACTTCGAGCAGCGTAGCCGCGCTGGCGCGGAAGAGCAGATCGTATAGCAGCCGCTTGTTCTGAAGCACGAGCGCGGAGAGCTCATGCGGCAGGGTGAAGACGACATGGAAGTAGGGCACCGGCAACAGTTCTGCGGAGCGCGCCGCCAGCCACCGGGCGCGAGCGTTCCCCTGGCACTTGGGACAGTGCCGGTTGCGGCACGAGTTGTACGAGGTGGCCTGATGTCCGCAGCCGAGACACAGATCGCGATGGCCGCCGAGCGCCGCCGTGCGGCAGCGAACGATCGCGTCCATCACCTTGCGGTGCTGGAGAGCGAGATGCGATCCATGGCGTTCGATGAAGCTGCTGCCCGCTGCACGAAGGATGTCGGCCACCTCGAGGGTGGGCCGGCTCATCGCTTCGCGCGCCTCCTGGAGTGCTTCACCGCTCCCGCAATTTCGATCGCTTCCAGTGGACTGGCGACCGCTTGCAGATGACGCTGGGAGAGGTGCAGGTAGACCGTCGTGTCGGATAGCTTCGCATGCCCGAGCAGCATCTGGATCGTGCGCAGATCGGCACCGGCTTCGAGCAGGTGCGTTGCGAAGCTATGTCGCAGCGTATGCGGGGAGACGTGCTTGGTGATGCCGGCGGCCTTCGCCGCGTTCGTGACCGCGATCCAAACCACCTTCTCCGTGACCGGCACATCGGCTCGCCAGTTGTTCTCCATGCCCGGGAACAGATAGGTCTTTGGCTTCATCCAGCGCCAGTACTCGCGCAGAACACCGAGCAGCTTCGGGCTCAGAGGCACGTCCCGATCACGGCCGCCCTTGCCCTGCTGCACATGAAGCACCATGCGCTGGCTGTCGACGTCGGCGACCTTCAACCGGCACAGCTCCGCGCGGCGCAGCCCGGTCGCATACAGCGTCATCAACATGGTCCGCTGCATCAGGCTGCCGCAGCACTCGATCAGCCGCGCCACTTCCGCCTGACTAAGCACGGCAGGTAGACGCTTCTGACACTTCGGAAACGGCACCTGCTCGGCCGTATACGCACGGCCCAGTGTCTTGACGAATAGGAACCGCAGCGCCGCCGTCTGGCCTTGGATGGTCCGTGCCGACAGCTTGCAGTCACGAAACAGATGAAGCTGATACGTGCGAATGTTCTCCGGACCAAGCTGGTCCGGAGAACGATGGAAGTACGAAGCGAATGCCTCCACGGCGTGCATGTAGGAGCGAACAGTGTGCGGAGAGTAGTTGCGGCGCTGGAGCTCATCCAGCATCCGCTGACGAAGACGGGTCACAGGGAATCCTCCTTGTGACCGAAACCCTACGCTCGCCGATCTTCCATGCCACCCATGCAGCAGCCGCCGCGCAAGCGGCTTCGTTCAAACGCCGTTGTCAGAAGCTACGCGCCGATGTTGCCATTCCCTGAGGTAAGTCACAGGGAAAATCTCGCCTCCTTCAATGAAGCAGAGCCGCTGCAGCGAACTTATGGGGATGGAAGTACGGGCCGCTAGCGGACGAGGGATGCCGTGGCGTTTATCGGGGCTGTGTTGCCGGTGGGCTTTTGGCCGGGTTTGGCGGGGGCGTATTTGCTGGCGCACTTGGCCTGGAGCTGGGTGGCGTGGAAGACGCCGTCGCGGCCGAAGGTGCCGATGGCGAGGGCCTGGGCGTCGTCCTTGAAGGTGTCGGGTGGGGGCTCGGCGCCCTGGTAGGTGACGCGCAGGGTTTTGCCGAGTTCGACCAGGGTGAAGTTGGCGTCGGGGCCGGAGCGCGAGATGGAGCCGGGCTGCACGTTGCCGGCGACGCGCAGGTTGCGTGTGTAGGCCTTGTTGCCCATGGCCTGCAGCTCGTTGATGGTGACGTAGTAGCTCTTGGATTGCCGGGCGCCGGAGATGGCGAGCCAGGCGACCGTGCCGACGACGATGAGCGCGGCGACGATGAATTTGAGCTGGACGCTGCGCTGATTCGGTTGCGGCATACATTGTAAGTTTACCCGCTTTGGTGGAGCGCCGCCTGCCCACGATCGTGGGCGGCCGGGTGAACAGCAGGTTCCCTTCGGGAAGGACAGAAAGAAAGGCAAAGGCGAGAAGCGGGTCCTTCGCTTTGCTCAGGATGACAATCGAGACGTATGTCGGCTAAGGGACTGTGCCTTACAGTGTGAGGTCGACGGTTACGGTGCGGCGCTCGCGGCCGCTTTCGCGGGCGAGTTCGATCAGGCGGGCGACGCGCCAGGCGTCGGCCGCGGTGACCGCCGGTTTGGCCGTGCCGCGGACCGCGTCGCGAACGTCCGCGTAAAAGAGGCGGTAGTCGCCGTTTACCGGGGTGACGGGGGAACGGGTTAGTTCGGCGGGCTTGTCGAGGGGATCGGCGGCAATGGTCAGCGTGCCCCAGTCGGCTTCGGGTTCGGTGAGCCAGGGGATGGAGGAGCCGAGGGTGGGCGGATGGCGGCCGTCGGCGACGAGGTGGGCCTCCTGCGGGTCAAGGCCGGACTTGGTGAAGCTGCCGGATGTGCCGTGGACGCGGAAGCGGGGGGCGGCATCGGCGGCGATCATGGAGGAGTGGCACTCGAAGAGCAGCGTGTGGGCTGGGTGGCCTACGGGGCTAGCGGGGCGGTCGTACTCGAGGACGATGTCGAAGGCGTCCTCGATGGCGGAGCGGTCGCGGTCGCGGCGTACGCTCGCGGTCAGCCGCTGCGGGGGGCCGAAGAGCGCCATGGCCTGGTCGAGCAGATGCGGGCCGAGGTCCTGAAGCAGGCCGTGGGCGTCGCCGGCGGCCTCCTTCCAGGTGCCCGCGCGGGGGCTGGGGCGGAAGCGGTCCCAGTGGGAGATGACCTTGGCGACCCGGCCCAGTTTGCCGCTGTCGAGCACCTGTTTGAGGGTGAGGAAATCGCCATCCCAGCGGCGGTTCTGGAAGGGAATCAGCAGTTTGCCCGCGGCGTCGGCGGCTGCCATGAGGCCGCGGATGGACTCACTGGTGGGCGCCATGGGTTTATCGACGACGACGTGCTTGCCGGCGTGGAGGGCGGCCAGGGCGAGGCTCTCATGGGTGTCGTTGGGGGTGCCGACGATGATGAGATCTATGGAGGGGTCGGCGAAGGCGTCCTCGGCGGAGCGGAGGATCTTCGCCATGGGGTAGATCTCCTGGGCGGTGTCTCCCGTTCTTTGGACGATGGCGGCGAGTTCCAGGCCGGGAACGGCGCTGACGAAGGGGCAATGGAAGACTCGTCCGGCTAGACCATAGCCGAGTACGGCGACGCGAATGGATTCCTGGTTCAAATGCAACTCCGGGGAGGGTTTGTCAGCTCTGGGTTTTGTTCAGTCTTGCGTTTCGAGCGGGAGGGTTTCGAGTTTGATCCGGAACGGGGATCTGTTCGGGGGCGAGGTTTGAGGTGTCGAGGTTTGAGGTCAGCCGGTGACCTGTTTCAGGGCTGGGTAGAGTTTGCGGAAGCGGCTGTAGGCCTCTGCCATGACGGTGGCGTTTTGGGGCTGAATCGTCTCTGCGGCCCGGATGGTGGAGTTGCAGGCGTCTTCGACGGATGCCCAGGCGCCGATGCCTGTGCCGGCGAGAAGTGCGGCGCCAAAGGCTCCACCCTCTTCCGCTTCGAGGAGTTCCACGGGGTGGTTGTAGACGTCGGCCTGGATCTGCCGCCACAGCGGACCGCGAGCGCCGCCGCCGCCCAGACGGATCGTTTCGACCGGGATGCCGAGCTCGGCAAAGAGGGTGAAGGTGTCCTGGAGCGAAAAGGCGACGCCTTCCTGCACCGCGCGGATGTAGTGGGCGCGGGTAGTGGAGGCGTTGATGCCGACAAAGGCGGCACGGGCTTTGGGGTCGAGGTGCGGGGTGCGCTCGCCGAAGAGGTACGGGGCCCAGAGCAGGCCGTCGGAGGCGGGCGGGACGGCGGAGGCGAGGGTCGTCAGGTCGTCGTAGCTGTTGAGTGGCATGAAGGTGTCGCGGAGGTAGCGGAGGCTCAAGCCCGCGCCGTTGGTGACGCCCATGACGTGCCAGAGGTTTGGCGCGGCGTGGCAGAAGGTGTGCAGGCGGCCCTTGGGATCGAGCGTCGGGCTGGCGGTAGCGGCGAAGACGACGCCGGAGGTGCCGATGGTGGCGGAGACGGAGCCCGGGGTGAGGATGCCCATGCCGACCGCGCCGGCACCCTGATCGCCCGCGCCGGCGGCTACGGGGGTATTTTCTGCGAGGCCGGAGGCGGCAGCGCCGGAGGCAGAGATGCGGGCGCAGATCTCGGGGCTTTCGTAGAGCCTGGGGAGCCAGCTCATGGGGATTCCCGCGGCCTCGGCGACCTCGCCGGACCAGCGGCGGTGCACGACGTCGAGCAGCAGCGTGCCGGAGGCCTCCTGCATGTCGATGGCGTATTCGCCCGTCAGGCGGAAGCGGACGTAATCTTTGGGGCAAAGGACATGGGCGATTCGGGCGAAGATCTCCGGCTGGTGTTCGCGCACCCACAGCAGTTTGGTCAGGGTGAAGTTGGGCAGAGCGGGATTGGCTACGAGTTGAATCAGCTTCTCGTAGCCGATTTTATTGATCAGCCAATCGCACTGGGGCTCCGTTCGTTGGTCGCACCAGATGAGGGAGGGGCGCGGAACGCGGCCTTCGGCGTCGAGCATGACGCAGCCGTGCATCTGGCCGGTGAGGCCGACGGCTTCGACCTCCGTGCCGTGGCCGGTGGCTTTTGCGTCGGCCAAGGCGCCCCGAATGGCCTGCTGCGCGGCGCGCCACCAATCTTCGGGGTTTTGCTCGGCCCAGCCGATGTGCTCGGAGTGAATCTCCGCGTGGGGCGCCGCATGGGAGCCGAGTACGCGCCCGGAGCGGTCGATGAGAACCGCCCGGGTGCCGCCCGTGCCTACGTCAATGCCGAGAAACATCTTCCATCCTTGGGCGCCTTCGCCAGGGAAGAGTTTAAAGACCTGCGCAGGCGTTTGTCTCACCGGGTCTTGCATGTGGGCTTGCACGCAGGGCTTGGGCGTAGGTCTGGCCCATGGCCCTTTTGGGGCCGGGGCGACGACATTTTGCATACAAAGTGCGATGGAGCGCATCGAAAAACGGAAAAGGTTAAGCCGATGTTCCGGCGCGAGGTCGTCTGCGCGCGCGAGCGTTCGATAGCATGGGGAGTATGGATCAAATGGGAAAAGTGCCGTCCCTGAGTTTGGGGCTGTGTGCCCTGGCATTGCTGGCCGGGCCCTCGCCGCGGGCGCAGACCACCGGTGCCAGCAACGGAACGACGGGCAACAGCGCCTCGGGTGCGAGCTCTTCGGGCAATCTGGGGGCCGTGACGCAGGTGCAGCAGCAGCTTTCGCAGCCGGGCCCCAGCGTCACCCCGAACAACGCCACGGGCCAGAACTATCGCGGCTCGGTGGTGGAGGGAAAGGCGACCGCGGGCGTGCTGTCGCTCACGTTGGACGAGGCGATCCGGCGTGGACTGCGCACCAATCTTGGGTTGGTGCTGCAGACGACGGACATCACATCCGCCAACGGCGAGCGGCTGCGCGAGCTGCAGAACCTGTTGCCCACCGTGACGGGCGCCGCGTCCATCACGGTGCAGCAGGTCAACCTGGCCGCTTACGGCCTGAAGATTCCGGGGATCAGCCCGATCGTGGGACCGTTTCAGACGGAGGATTTTCGGGCGTACCTGACGCAGAATCTGGTGAATCTGCAGTCGATACAGAACTACATCGCGACCAAGCACAACTTTCAGGCCGCCAAGCTGAGCGCCGACGATGCCCGCGATCTGGTGGTGCTCACGGTCGGCAACGCGTATCTGCTGTGCACGGCGGACGCGGCCCGCATCACGGCGGTCGAGGCGCAGCTGGCGAGCTCGAAGCTGTCGCTCGATCAGGCCACGGCGGCGCATGAGGCCGGCACGAGTCCGCGGCTGGATGTGCTGCGCGCGCAGGTGGACTACCAGAATCAGCAGCAAAATCTGATCTCGACCCACAATCAGTTTGAAAAGGACAAGATTGCGCTGGCCCGGACGATCGGTCTGCCGCTCGACCAGAAGTTTACGCTGGTCGATACGGCGCCGTATGCCTCGCTGGATACGCCCGAGGCTGAGGTTGCGTTTCAGCAGGCCCTGAAGCAGCGCAAGGATCTGGCCGCCGATGCCGAGCATGTGCAGGCCGCGAAGGCCAGCCAGAAGGCTGCATTCGATCAGCAGATACCGTCCCTGAACGCCAGCGGCGACTTCGGCGATCTGGGCGAGACCGTTGGACACTCGCACGGCACCTACACGGCGACGGGACAGATTACCGCGCCCATTCTGCAGCTGGCCAAGACGCATGGCGACGAAGAGACGGCCGGGGCGCAGCGTGATCAGGTCGAAGCGCAGCTGGCCAACGATGTACAGCAAGTAAACGCGGATATCCGCGATGCCATTCTGGACATCGAATCCGCGGCCAAGCTGGTGGGGGCAGCGCGCAGCAACGTCGATCTGTCCGACGAGGCTTTGCGCGAGGCGCAGGAGCGCTTCCATAGCGGCATCGCCGATAACCTGCCAGTCTCGCAGGCGCTGGCCACGGATCAGCAGGCAAACGATCAGTACATCGCGGCGTTGTACCAGCACAATGTTGCCAAGCTGGAGCTGGCAAGGGCGCTGGGCGTGGCAACGACCAACTACAAGCAATATCTCGGAGGAAAGTAACGGTGGCCGATCAGAACCAGGGGCAGGGAATGCAGGGCAGCGGGCAGGGCGAGGGAGGAGGCACGCAGACCGCGCAGATCTCCGGTACCGTCCAGATCAAGCCTCAGGATGGCGGCAACGCGGGCGCGGGCCAGGGGCCAAGCAACGGTGGAGCGAACGGCGGGGGCAAGGACGACAAGGCCAAGGCCGAGTCGCCGGCCAAAAAAACGCGCCGCAATATCATCATCGCCGTCGTGGTGATCTTGCTGATCCTCGTCGCGGGCATCCTTTACTGGCGTTCCACCTTCACCGAGAACACCGATGACGCGCAGGTGGATGGCAACCTCTACCAGGTGAGCGCGCGTGTGGCCGGTCAGGTGACGAAGGTTTATGTGAATGAGGAGCAGCTGGTCAAGGCCGGGCAGCCGATCGCGGATGTGGATCCAAGCGATTACCAGGTCGCTTTGGAACAGGCGGAGGCGAATCTCGCCAACGCCCGGGCGGAGTATACGCAGGCAACCGCCAACGTGCCGATCACCAGTGTCAGCGTGCGTACGTCGGTCACGACCGCTGGCCAGGATGTGCAGAGCAACACGGCCAGCGTGCAGCAGGCGCAGTCCAATGCGCAGGCGATGCAGGCGCGCATTCTGCAGGCGCAGGCCAACGCCCTGAAGGCGCAGACCGATGTGGACCGCTACACCCCCCTGGTGGCGCGGGACGTCATCTCCAAGCAGCAGTATGATGCTGCCGTGGCGACGGCGACCGCAATGCAGGCACAGGTGGATGAGGCGCAGCGCGACGAGGCGGGTTCGCAGCAACAGGTGTTGTCCGCGGAGCAGCGGCTGGCCTCGGCACGGTCGCAGCAGGCGCAGAACCAGCAGAATGCACCCAAGCAGGTGGCGGTGCAGCAGGCGCGCGCCACCGCCGCGGAGGCATCGATCAAGCAGGCGCAGGCACGGGTGGACCAGGCGAAGCTGAACCTGGGCTATGCCAAGATCATCGCGCCGATCGATGGCATTGTCAGCCGGAAGAACGTAGCTGTGGGGGACAATCTGAGCGTGGGGCAGTCGCTGCTCACGGTGGTCCCGCTCAGGGATCTCTGGGTGACAGCGAACTTCAAAGAGACGCAGCTCCGGGGCATGCGCGAAGGCCAAGACGTCGACATCAAGGTAGACGCTCTGGGCGGCCGGCACTTCACCGGCCGCATCACGCAGGTCGGGGGCGCGACGGGATCGCGGTTGAGCCTGTTTCCGCCGGAAAACGCTACCGGAAACTATGTGAAGGTAGTGCAGCGCATTCCTGTGCGCATCGATTTCACGAACCTGGCGCAGGAGAACAAGGATGAGGCGCTGCGTGCCGGCATGTCGGTCGAGCCGGACGTGCATGTCAAGTGACGGAGGCCTGCAACCGATACCTTTCACGGGCGGCTCTTCGGAGCCGCCCTGATTTTTATGCAGAAATCCGCACCAACTTGGTGGGTGGTACATCTATCGGGTAACGGTCCCTGAGGAGGAGAAAGGCATGGAGTTTCTGCTGCGAGTCTTCACGCACCATGCGTATGCGATCCTCTTCGGCTGGGTGCTGATCGAGCAGGCGGGGCTGCCGGTGCCCAGTGTGCCTGTGTTGCTGGCTGCCGGCACCATGAGCGCCGCGCATCGCCTGCACGTCGCCTTTGTGCTGCCGCTGATCCTGCTGGCCTGCCTTCTCTCCGATTCCACCTGGTACTTTCTTGGCCGCCGCTACGGGACCCGCATCGTGAACCTGCTTTGCCGCATGTCGCTCGAAGCCGCGAGTTGCGTGACGCGCACCCAGGGCAGCCTCAGCCGTCGCGGCGGGATTACCTTGCTGTTTGCAAAGTTTGTTCCCGGGCTGAGCACCATGGCCGCCCCGATGGCCGGGCAGGCGGGCATGAGCTACGGCGCGTTCCTCCTGTTTGACATGGCCGGCGCCCTCGCCTGGGCCAGCGCGTGGCTGTTTGGCGGTCGCTTTCTTGGCGATCTTGCGGAGCGCAGCAGCCATATCTTCGCGGTGCTCGCGCATTTTGCCGTGGGTCTGGTGCTGCTGATGGTGATGGGCGTGCTGGTGGTCCGCTACGTTCGGCGGCTCAAGTTTTTGCGCGAACTGCGCGGACTCCGCCTGGAGCCCGCGCAGTTAATGGCGATGATCCAGGATGCGGAGCGGGAAGGGTTGCAGCCGCCCTTTATCGTGGATCTGCGGCATCCGCTGGATGTGTTATCGGACCCGCTGGTCCTCCCCTACGCGCTGCGCATTGGACCGGATGAGCTGAAGGCGCGGCACGGCATGATTCCGCGTGATCGCGATGTGGTTCTGTACTGCACCTGCCCAAGCGAGGAGACCAGCGCGAAGGTGGCGCTGGAGTTGCGCAGGCTCGGCATACGGCGGGTACGGCCGCTGCGGGGCGGTCTGCAGGGCTGGCGCGATGCCGGCTATGCGCTGGAGCCGGTGCAGGTGGCGGCTTGACGGCCTGCGTCACAGAGTCATATATGCAGGCCGGCAGATCCTGTTGAGTCGCGAGGACCGAGGCAACGAGGTCTGAGGGTTCCGAGTTTTCAGTTCTTAAGTGCGAGTTTTTAGCGAGTGCCACCTGCTCGTTTGTCCGTCTTGTCGAAGCGATTCAGTACGGGGCAGTAGCGTCGCGGACCCAATGGCGGCGATGATGGAACTGCTGCAGCGTTGCTGCCTGGAGAACCTGGTTTGGCTTACGACGGATTACGCGATTGGCTGCGTGCGCTGGAGCGCGCAGGGGAAGTGAAGCGGGTAAAGGCTCCGGTCTCACCCATTCTGGAGATGGCGGAGATTGCCGATCGCGCTGCCAAAAGTGGCCGAGGGACGAAGTACGCGGGTGGACCGGCGCTGCTGTTTGAAAACGTGACGGGGTACAAAGGCGCGCGCGTGCTGATGAATCAGTTCGGCAGCGAACGCCGCATGAAGCTGGCGCTGGAGGTCGATTCGCTGGACGAGATCGCCGGGCGCATCGAGGCGCTCCTGCATCCGGTTCCGCCAACGGGTTTGCTCGATAAGCTCAAGCTGCTGCCCATGCTGGCCGAGGTTGGGTCTTTCTTTCCGAGGCGCATAGAGGCGAAGCGCGCGCCGTGCAAGGACGTGATTCTCAAGGGCGATGACATCGATGTCCTGAAGTTTCCGGTGCTGCAGACCTGGCCCGGTGATGGTGGCCGCTTCATCACGCTGCCCTGTGTGGTTACGCGCGATCCCCGCAGTTCAAACGGCCTGCCCGGCAAGCGCAATGTGGGCATGTATCGCATGCAGGTGTACGACGCGAAGACCACGGGCATGCACTGGCAACGGCAGAAAAACGCGGCTGAACAGCTGCGGGATCGCCTGCGTGCGGCTGCGCAGGACACGGCGGGCGCAGTCGATGTGATGGCGTTGACCGCGGGTGGCACCGTGGCCGCGGCGGATACCTCCAGCGTGCCGCAGACGGTGCTGACGAAGGTGCGTGGCGAGCGCATGGAGGTTGCCGTGGCGATCGGCACCGATCCGGCGACGACCTTTTCTGCAATCGTTCCTGCCCCGCCCGAGATTGAGGAGTATCTGATCGCGGGCTTTCTGCGCCGCAAAGCGGTGGAGCTGGTGCGCTGCGAGACGGTGGACCTGGAGGTGCCCGCACATGCGGAGATTGTGCTGGAAGGCTATGTGGAGTTAGGCGAATTGCGCAGCGAAGGGCCCTTCGGCGATCACACCGGCTTTTACACCATGCCGGACGACTACCCGGTGTTTCACATCACCTGCATCACGCACCGCAAAGACCCCATCTATGCCGCCACGATTGTCGGTAAGCCGCCGATGGAGGATGCCTGGATGGGCAAGGCCGTGGAGCGTATCTTTCTGCCGCTGATGCGGCTCACGCTGCCGGAGATTGTGGATATCAACCTGCCTGCCGAAGGTGTATTTCACAACCTGATGATCGTGAGCATCCGCAAGAGCTACGCGGGCCACGCGCGCAAGGTGATGAACGGCATCTGGGCACTGGGGCAGGCGATGTTTACCAAGTGCATCATCGTGGTAGACGAGGACTGCGATGTGCAGGACCTTGGCGAGGTGACGCTGCGCACGGCGAATAACATCGACCCGGAACGGGATATTCAGTTCACGCTGGGACCGGTGGATTCGTTGGACCATGCTTCGCGGCTGCCGAATTTTGGGTCGAAGATGGGTGTCGATGCGACGCGGAAGTGGGCTGCCGAAGGGTTTACGAGGCCATGGCCGCAGATGTTGACGATGCCTGAAGACGTGAAGTCCAAGGTGAAAAGGATCTGTGATGATCTGGGCCTGCGATAATGCACGATGCAACCATCCGCTGACCGGTAAGGGAAAGAATGCTCGCTCGTGTGCTCGTGCTGTTTTGTTGGTTATGCCCGTCCATGTGTTTTGCTCAGGAACGAATAGCGGAGAGCAGTGCCTTTGATCGCAAGAACACCTGGACCGTGCTGGCGGACTACTCGAACACCTCCAGCCATATCATCGCGGGCCGGGCGCGGCAGCGTGAGCTGGTCACGTTGGGTGGGGCGTACACGCGACGGATAGTGCGGTTCTGGGGAACGGAGCTGGGGTATCGCGTCGAGGTGAGGCCGGTGATCTTTGAAAGCGATCCGGTCCAGCTCAGCACCGTGGTATACAGCGGCGCGAATATGCAGACGTTCACCGGAAGCGCTGCCACGGCGGGTGTTTGCAGGCCTTTCACGAGTTCAATGACCTACCCGGAGCCCCAGCCTTATCCTTCTGAAACGATTACCACGGTCGCGACCTGCGGAAGACAGTGGACCTTTGGTCAGTCGATGTCGCCTTTTGGGGTGAAATACGGACTGGCGATCCGGCATCGGGTGCAGCCCTATCTGATCGGCACGCTCGGCTACATGTATACGAGCAGGCCGGTGCCCGTCAGCACCGCTGAGGCGTTTAACTTCGTAGTCGATGCCGGGGCGGGTGTGGAGGTATATCGTTCGAGGCGACGATCCCTCTCGATCGAGACGCGGGTACGTCACATCTCCAATCGAGATACCGCGCAGACCAATCCCGGCGTGGATAACGTCACGTATGGCGTGTCGTATCACTTTGGGCGCTGAGCGTGCTTAGCTCCCATCGAGATCAGGCCGTTACAGGTTCAGGTGCTATGGACACTAACCGGAGCTTCGCATTTCCGCGACGGCTTCCTGAATCGCTTGCTCGGGCACGCCGTGGGCGAGCAGTCTGCGGCTGAGTTCTTCGACGGCGGTGTTTCCCGCTTGCTGAGCGGCGCGCTCGGCCTCCCGTTGGGCGAGATGCTGGCGTAGACCGTTGGAGATATAAGCGCGAATGAGCGCCTGGTAGCCGCCGAAGCCGAGTGTGGGCGCGATCTCCTTGAGGTCGTCGATGACGTGTGTGGGCAGGCGCAGGGAGATCAGGGTCATGGGCTTGTTCGGTTGCATGTTGCGCTGAATACGTTCACTCATTTTCATACCGTCTCCTTTCCACCGGTTCCGCGAAACGCGCGGAGATCAGGCGGAGAATGTTGCCTTCTCGCACTACATGGACGACATAGAGCAGCTCGTAGCCGGCCGTCAGGCCGATGCAGGCCTGCCGTGCTTCCTGATCCGGGCTGGCGTCTTCATATCGGGCCAGCGGATCAAGCAGAGCCTCTCGGGCCCGCTCAAAGTGGACGCCGTGCCTGGCGATGTTCTGTGCGGCCTTCTCGCTGTCCCAGACAAAGAGCTGCCCGTCGAGGGTAGAGAAGACGTCCATATAGCTATTGTATATATGTCAGCAGACCGAAGGATATACTTCCCGAGGCAGTTGTATCCAGGAGACAGGTTGGCGAAGGCAGAGATTGGTATTATCGGCGGCAGCGGGCTGTACAACATGGCCGGGCTGACGGACGTGCGCGAAGAGCGCGTGGAGACACCGTTCGGCGAGCCCAGCGAGGCGTTTGTGCTGGGCAAGCTGGAGAATCGTGATGTGGCGTTTCTCGCGCGGCATGGCAAAGGGCATCGCATCCTGCCAAGCGAGTTGAATTTCCGCGCGAATATTTTTGCGATGAAGGCACTGGGTGTCACGAGCATTTTGAGCGTGAGTGCTGTGGGCAGCCTTAAAGAAGAGCACAAGCCTACCGACTTTGTGATTCCCGATCAGTTCATCGATAGAACGTTTGATCGCAAGGCCACGTTCTTCGGCGACGGTGTGGTTGGGCATGTGGCGTTTGGCGACCCCGTTTGCCCGGTGGTTGCCGAGGTATTTGCGAAGGCGTGTGAAGAGGCCGGTGTGGTGGGCAAGCGTGGCGGAACGTATGTGTGCATGGAAGGGCCGCAGTTTTCCACGCGCGCGGAGTCGAAGCTGTATCGCAGCTGGGGCGCGGATATCATCGGGATGACGAACCTGCAGGAGGCCAAGCTGGCGCGTGAGGCCGAGATCAGCTATGCCACGCTGGCGATGGTAACGGACTACGACTGCTGGTATGAGGGGCACGATGATGTCACTGTCGAGCAGGTGATCGCGGTGATGCACCAGAACTCCGGCAATGCGCAGCGGGTGGTGAAAGCGGCTGTGCGGTTGATGCCGATGGATCTGAGCGATGCGCCTGCACAGAGTGCGGCGAAGTACGCGATTATGACGGATCGTGCGGTGATTCCTGAGGCTACCAAGCGCAGGCTGGATGTGCTGTTTGGGAAATATTGGTAGGCACGCCGAGCGAAACGCAGATCCCCTTCGGGGATGACAAACAGAAAGCAGATCCCTTCGCTGCGCTACGGGATGACAAATTTATGGTTGAGGAGACGGAAATAGGGTGTCGATTCTTGTTGTAGGTTCGGTGGCGTTTGATTCGCTTGAAACGCCCAGTGGCAAGCGCGGGCGTGTGCTGGGTGGCGCGGCGACGCACTTTGCCCTTGCTTCGAGTTTCTTTACGCCGACGCGTGTGATCGGGGTTGTGGGCGAGGATTTTCTACCGGAACACGAACGTGTGTTGACGGACAAGGGCATTGATACGAGCGGGATTGAACGGGCGCCTGGACTGAGCTTTCATTGGACCGGCAGCTATCTCAAGGATCTCAACGCAGCGGATACTCTTTCCACTGACCTGAATGTGTTTGCGGAGTTTTCACCGAAGATTCCGGTGGGGTATGAGGACTCCGAGTTTTTGTTTCTGGCCAACATCGATCCCCTGCTGCAATCGCGAGTGCGTGCGCAGATGCCGCGCGTGAAGATGGTGGCCGGCGACACGATGAACTACTGGATCAGTGCGCATCGCGAGAACCTGCTGGCGGTGCTGCGCGAACTCGATGTGCTGCTGATCAACGACGCCGAAGCGCGGATGCTGAGCGGCGAAACCAACGGTTTGCGGGCCGCAGAGCGCGTGCTGCAGCTGGGGCCGAAGACGCTGGTCGTCAAGCACGGCGAATACGGTTCTACAGCATACTTTTCGCCGCGCAGCTTTGGCGATGGCGTGCAGCGGCGGCCGTTCCGTGCGCCTGCGCTCCCGCTGGGTGAGATCGTCGATCCAACGGGTGCGGGGGATTCGTTTGCGGGCGGCTTTTACGGCTATGTCGCATCGCAACCGGGGCTTACTCCAGAGGTGTTCCGGGGTGCCATGTTTTACGGTAGCGTGATGGGCTCGTTTGCGGTGGAGCGGTTTGGGACCGAGCGCCTGCAGGCGACAACACTCGCGGAGATCGATGCCCGTTTCGAGCATCTACGTGAACTCTCGCATCTGTGATATGAGGTGCGTCTCGTGGCGAAAGCGAGACAAACAAACAGCAGATCCCCTTCGGGGATGACAACCAGAAAAGCAAGGGCAACAGCAGATCCCCTTCGGGGATGACAGAAAGAAAAGCAGCGGCAGGGAAGTGTTGTGCGATCCACTCAGCTGAAAATGCGGAAGCTACGAACCATCTCGGGTAAGCCTTCCGTCCCCGCTGCGCGTGGGCGCGAACGCAGTGCGTTCTGGGTTGAGGGCGACCCCGAAGCGATACGTCCGCTGGTGCGCGGCGAAGGCATGCCGGTGTTTGTGGCCAGCGTGATTTTGGCGCTGATCGCGCTGAGTGTCTGCTATCGGAACGGCTATACGCTGCTCTATGGCGATGCCGTGGCGCATCTCGGCAACGCGCGCCGCATTCTGGATTCGCACTATCCGGGGCTTTCGCAGCTGGGCGGAGCGTGGCTGCCTTTGCCGCACATTCTCATGCTGCCGTTCATCGGCAATATGGCGATGTGGCAGTCGGGGCTGGCAGCCGCGCCGATGTCGATGATCAGCTTCGCGGCGAGCGTGGTCGGGATATGGCGGTTGTCGCGGCGCATGATGCGGCTGCGCTGGGCGCTGGTGGCGACGCTCTTCTACGCGCTGAACCCTAACCTGCTGTATCTCGCGACCACAGCGATGACCGAGGCGCTGTTTCTCGCGCTGTTTGTGTGGTCTGTTGAAGCCACGGTGGAGGCTGTGGCCGCGATGCGTGCAGGGAACACAGCCGGGGTGCGACCCAAGCTGCTGCTTACGGGTCTGCTCGTGTTGCTGATGGTGTTCACACGATATGACGGCTGGATTGTGGGTGCGGCGGAGTGGTGCTACATCGCGTGGCAGCTTTGGCGCGCTGAAATTGACTTGCGGCGTAAGCTCCTGCCGATGTTCACGATCTTTACTGCACTCTGCCTTATCGGCCCGCTGCTGTGGTTCTGGTACAACGCGCATTTCGATGGCGACTGGCTCGACTTCATGCGCGGGCCGTACTCGGCCAAGCAGATTGAACGCCGCACGGCGCCGCCGGGCCAGCACTATCGCGGCTGGCTGAACCCTGGGTGGGCGACGCTGTTCTACATGCGTACGGCGCAGATCGACGCGGCGGCGTGGGAGACTGGCTGGCTGTTGATGATTGCGGCGTTGTATGGGGTCTGGCTTTCGTGGCGCGCGTCCCACCTTAGCGACACAACGACGGTCGCGAAGGTGGGGCACCCGGGGGCGGGCGCGCGCAATCGAGCGGAGAGCGTTGCGCTGCTGCTCTGGTTGCCGCTGCCGTTTTACATCTACTCGGTAGCGTATGGGTCGGTGCCGATCTTTATTCCGCAGCTTTGGCCTCATGCTTTTTACAACGCGCGCTATGGCATGGAGTTGCTGCCGGCATTGTGCATCTATGGCGCGCTGGCAGCGGAGCATCTGGAGTTGTGGCTGCGGGAAGGAACGGCGAACTGGCGGAGGTTTGCTGTGCGCTTCTGGCAGCCCGCGGCGATGGTGCTGTGTGTGCTGAACTGCACGGCGATGATGCATTACACTCCGCTTGTGCTGAAGGAGGGCATCGTGAATGCGCGGACGCGCGTGCCGTTCGAGCACTCGCTCGCCAACGTGCTCGAGACGATGCCTGTGGACCAACCGGTGCTGATGTCCATCTCGGCGCATGTGGGGGCGGTGCAGGATGCAGGCCGCGATCTGCGCACCGTTCTGAGCGAAAATGACGAGATCTCCTGGCGCGCGGCGCTGGCGGATCCGGCGCACAAGGCGGCGTATGCCATTGCGCTGGACGGAGATCCCGTCGCGAAGGCTATCGCAGCACACCCCGAGGGGCTGGGCGAGATTGAGGTGGTCCGTACGGTCGGCCAACCTACGGCGCGGGTGTACCAATCCCTGTTGTACAAGGCACCGGCCACGCACTGAGGGGCCGGGAGTCAAGCTGCGTTCACACGCTGAACCGGCTCGCACCTCGCATGGTGCGGAGTTTCTTTTGTGGGCTGTGCGGGACTGGCGTCGGCCGGAGCGCTTTATGCTGAGTGGGAGGAGTGTCTGTGCCGCAAAGAATTCCGTTCGTTAAAGCGCATGCCTGTGGCAACGATTTTCTGCTCATCGAGGAGATCTTCGTCGAGCGTCGCCATGCGGAGTTTGCGCGCAAGCTGTGCGCGCGCAACACGGGCGTGGGTGCGGACGGCATTGAGTTTCTAGACCGTCGGGGCGATGGCAGTCTGTTCCTGCGGCTGTTCAATGCCGATGGAAGTGAGGCGGAGCTCAGCGGCAATGGAACCCGGTGCGTAGCCGCATGGCTGGCCGCTCACGAAGGTATGCAGGAAGTGGAGTTAGGCACCCATGGAGGCCCGAGGCGGTGCCGCGTGGTGCGACGGGAGGGCGGTGCGTGGTGGATCGAGACTGGCATGGGCGTGCCGCGGGTGATGCGCCGGGCGATCCGCGTCGACGGTGTGAACGGCGACATTGAAGGTGCCATGGTGAACGTCGGCAACCCACATTTCGTGCTGTTTCCCGAGCGTGAGGACTTTGGCAGCCACGGTCTTAGCTGGGAAACGCTGGGCGCGCGCATCAGCGTGGATCCGGTGTTTCGGCATGGGACGAACGTGGAGTTTGTGCGTGTGCTGGGAGGGGGTGAGATCGCCTTCCGCATCTTCGAGCGAGGCTGCGGGCCCACGACCTCATCGGGCACGGGAACGTGCGCCTCGGCGGCGGCGGCGATGATTTTGCACAATACTGCACGTGAGTTAAAAGCCGAAGCTCTGGGTGGAACCCAGAACGTGCGCTGGCCGGACGATCACAGCGAGATGCTGCTGACCGGGCCGGCCGAGATTGTGTGCACGGGTGAGGTTTGGCTTTGAGTTCTGTGCGTCCCCGACTGAAGCCCGGAAGCCGCGTGGCGGTTGTTTCGCCGGCATCGGCGGCGAATGCGGACAAGGTGCATTCAGGCGTCGCAGCGCTGCGGGCGTTTGGCTATAACCCCGTGATCATGCCCCATGCGCTGTCTCGCGGACCTTTGTACTACGCGGGCACTGCGGCTGAGCGCGTAGGCGATCTGCATGCGGCGTTTGCGGACGAGACGATCGATGGCATTTTTTGCACGCGCGGTGGGTGGGGTTCTGCAGAGCTGCTGCCACTGCTGGATCGTCCCTTGATTCGCGCCAATCCCAAGATTTTTGTGGGTTATTCGGACCACACCTCGCTGCACACGTGGTTTTGGAATGAGTGCGATCTGCAGAGTTTCTATGCGCCGATGGTGGCCGCGGACTGGGCGGTCGAAAGTGGTGTGGATGTGCCTTCGTGGAACGCTGCGATGCAGCAGCGGAGCTACTCTCTTTGCAGTGCTGACGGTACGCGTGTGTTGCGCGAGGGGAACGCAGCGGGCCGCCTGCTGGGTGGCTGCCTGGCGATGCTTGAGGCTGGCCTGGGAACGCCGTGGGCTATGCGCATCGAAGAGCCTTGCGTGCTGTTCGTGGAGGATATCGGGGTGAAGCCCTACCAGTGGGATCGCATGCTGCAGCACCTGCGTTTTGCGGGAGTACTGGATCAGGTGCGTGGCATTGTGTTCGGCGATATGAGCGCGAATGTCGCGGCGGACGAGATGAAATTGCTAGAGGCTGCATGTCTGCATGCGCTCGGCGATTTTAAAGGCCCGGTTGCGATCGGGCTCCGCTGCGGGCATGTGAGCCCGGGAAATCGCTCGCTTGTCTTCGGTGCGATGGCTTCGCTTGCATGCAACGACGAGGCGATACTTACAATTTCTGCGGAGGATTATGCCGGCCGCGGGCTGGAGGAGGAAAAATGGCCAAGCACATCCATCTGATCGGCATCTGCGGTACGGCCATGGCATCGCTTGCCGGCATGCTGCAAAGCCGTGGACATCGCATTACTGGCTCTGATACCGCGGCGTATCCGCCGATGAGCGATCAGCTTGCCGCGATGGGCATTGCGGTGATGGAGCCGTACCGCGAAGAGAATCTTGACGAGACACCCGACCTGGTTGTGGTCGGCAATGCGATCTCGCGTGGCAACGTGGAATTGGAACGCGTGTTGGACGAACGCATTCCGATGACCTCCATGGCGCAGCTGATCCACGATGAATTTTTGATGGGCCGCGAGCGACTGGTGGTGTGCGGAACGCATGGCAAAACCACGACGACGAGCATGTTGGCGTGGATCTATGCGACGGCCGCGCGGATGGAATCCTCTGGGAGCAGCGACGATATTTCGCAATGGACACCGTCGTTTCTAATCGGGGGCGTCGCGGAAAATTTCGGCAGCAGCTTTCAGGTGCAACCGGGATCGCGGGCTTTTATCCTGGAAGGCGATGAGTACGATACGGCGTTCTTCGATAAGGGACCGAAGTTTCTCCACTACTTTCCCGATGCCGCCATTCTGACGCACGTAGAGTTCGACCATGCCGATATTTACACAGATTTGGAGGCTGTGAAGACGAGCTTCAAGCGGCTCGTGAATCTGCTGCCAAGGCGTGGTCGCCTGGTGGCGTTTGACGGCAGCGGGGCGGTGACGGAGTGCTGTGCGAAGGCGTTCTGCGCGGTGGAGCGCTATGGGTTCGGGGAAAACTCCTGCTGGCGCATGACGAATCTCTCGCAGGAGGGCTCACGTACACGGTGGCAGTTGCTGCGCGATGGTGTTTTCTTTGCCGCGCTGGAGCTGCCGATGGCGGGCGAACACAACGCGCTGAACGCGACAGCCGCCGCCGCCCTGGCTGCGGGGCAGGGCGTCTCTGCCGAGGCGATTGCACAGGCATTGCGAACATTTCAAAGCGTGAAGCGGCGGCTTGAGGTGCGGGCCGAGGTGGCCGGCATCACCGTCATTGATGATTTCGCGCATCATCCGACGGCTATCCGCGAGACACTGCGTGCGCTGCGTGGGGCCTACCGTGGGCAGCGATTAATCGCGGTGCTGGAGCCGCGTTCCAATACGCTGCGCCGCAACGTGTTCGAACGCGAGTTGGTGGAGAGCCTGGCGCTTGCGGATGAGGTGATCCTAGCCAATGTCTTCAAGAGCGAGGCGATTCCGCAGGCGGAGCGGCTTGAAGCCGAGCATGTAATCAACGCGTTGAAGGGGCATGGGGTGCCTGCGATGCTGTGCGTGGATGCCGATGAGATTGTGCGGGCGTTGGCGCCGCGTCTGTGCGAAGGTGATGTTGTGGCGATCCTCTCCAACGGCGGCTTCGGGGGCATCTACGACAAGCTGCCGGCGGCCATTGCCGCGCGTGCACCGCAACCCGCCATGCAGGTGAGCTGACCATGTGGGCTGCGCTTCGCATGTTTGCGGTTTTTCTGTTGATCGGTGTTCCCGCAGGGCTGATCGGCGTGCCCTGGTCGGCACTGCGCGGCGACTTCCGCACGATGTATGCGTGGGGCATGGCGGTGCTGCGCCTGGGGGTACGCGCGGCCGGGATTCGCGTTCGCGTGGTTGGGTTGGAGAATTTTCCGGGGCAGCCGTGCATCGTGATGAGCAATCACGTGTCGAACCTTGACCCACCGATTCTGCTGCCGAGCATACCCGGTAGGACCAGCGTGATGCTGAAGAAATCGTTGATGAAAATTCCCTTGCTGGGGATGGCGATGCGCATGGGCAAATTCGTTCCCGTAGCGCGCGGCCACTCCCGCGAGGATGCCGTGAAGAGCGTCGCGGCGGCCGCGGCGGCGTTGCACAGCGGCCTGCACCTGATGGTGTTTCCCGAGGGAACACGTTCCGCCGATGGCCGCCTGCTCCCCTTTCGCAAGGGAGCTTTTTTTCTCGCTGCAGAGACGGGCGCGCCCATTGTTCCGGTGGTCATTCACGGGACGGCGGCCATGATGACGAAGGGGAGCCTGCGCATCACGCCCCGCGAGGCGATTGTGCAGTTTCTGCCGCCGCGTCTGCCGGGGGACTATGCCTCCCGCGACGATTTAGCTGCCGCGATCCGTGAGGATATGGAACGCGCTCTGGGGCAGCTGTAGCTGATCACCCGGCTGGACTGCGACTACAGAGGAATAGCCGATTCCCTCCGGGAATGACGAAAGAAGCGGGATTTGTAGCTGAACGCAATCCGCTACTTGAGGATGGCGTTGTAGCCGTCGGCGAGCAGACGTTGCCGCATGGCTTCTGCCGCGGGTTTGCTGCTGAAGGGTCCTACCTGCACATGGATGAAGCCGTCGCTGGCACCCGGACGTGCGGTCACAGCGTATCCTCGTGCACGCAATGCGCCCACCAGCAGCTCCGCGTCTTCGGGATGGGAGACGGCGGCTACCTGCACCATGATGCTGCCGGTGCCGGGTGATGCGCTGCCTGTGCCCGGCAGCAGGGCTGAGGGGGAGACTGTCTTTACCGTGGGAGAAGATGTGCTTTCCGCGGTGCGACTCGGAGCGGGTGTGCTCGCGGCTGGTGTGTCGGCGTCGGCTTCCACGGGCGGCGGCTTACGGACGATCGGCGCGGGTTTCGGCTTTTCTACCGGCGCGGGGGCAACGGCGGCGGGAGCCGGCTGCGCGGCGGGCATGTCGTTGAGCGGTGAACCGGGGGAGGGCTTGGCCGCGCCGCCGGCATCGCTTGCGGCTGTGTCGGACGGAATGTCGTTTAATGCCAGGGGCGTGGGCAGCGATTTGCGGCCCATGTTGTAGCCCACGCCGAAGCAAACGCCGCACAGCAGCACAAGCCCAAAGAAGATGCCGAGAATCGACCCTGTGCTGAGCGTCAACTCGCGTTCGCCGCGCGAGAGTACCGGGTCGTCATCGTCGAGATGTTCATTCATGGCAGGGTCACAAGCCTTAAGATTCCGTTCAACGCAAAGCTAGAAGCGAAGATAGAAGCCGATCGTCGGTTCTGAGGTGGAGACGTGCTTGTTGATGGCGAGGTAGTTCTGGCTGAAGTCGGGAGCTGTGTAGAAGAGCTGCCGGAATCCTACACGGACCCCGAAGCGGTCTTCATAGACGTCTTTCTGCACGCCAAGGCTGTAGTAATACCCCGCGCGCCCCTGCGTGTAGGTCTCCTGTCCGCCGCCCGCCGTGGGTGCAAACCGTACGCCGCCCACGCCCGCTGAGGCGTAGGGTTTCAAGCCGAAGACGGTGTACGGCGGAATCACGAGATAGCCCAGGGTAAATTCATTCGCCTGGGTCTGAATCTGAAACGGCGGGACGTTGTAATTTTCGGTGTAACGCGCGTAGCTGCCGTTGAACTCCGCACCCAGGTAAGGCTTGGGGCTGTAGCGAATCGTCACCAGCGCACCCACGGTGGTAGAGGCGCTTTGGGAGACCGCGGCTCCCATATCCGTTGCGGGAATCGTGATCGTCCCTGAGGTTGCGCTGGTGAACTGGCCGATGGCCTGCACACCGATATCGACGTAGGACAGCTGGCGGTCCAGCTTTGTCTGCGCGGATGCGCCCGCAGCGACGAGAAGAGCGGCGAGGAGAAGAAAAGACGAGGTAAGGACTAGCCGGGACAGGCGAATCCTGCGTGTGCAAATCATGCAAATCATGCAAATCAAAGGGAAGCTGACTCCGGGCACAATCTTAGCCTCTAGTCTAATGCTTTCGAGCGCCGCGCGCGGTAGGCGACGCGGGTAAGCACGGCGCTTATGCTCCCCAGCAAACCGCCGCAGAGGACGGCAACCGGGGTTTGCACTCCGCTACCGTGGCCGGAGGGGACGAGAAAGCGCAAGGCGCCCATCGTAAGCAACGTTACGAGAACCAGCGACCAGATTGGCAGTGCTCGCCAGAAATTGATGAGAAAAACGATGGCGGAGCAAAGCAGCAACGCCGCTGCCCAGGGCTGCACGCCGGTGCGCAACAAGGCGGCTACCGCGAAAAGGACCAGAAGCAGGCCGGCAGCCCCGGGCAGGATTCTGCCCGGGCGATTGAACTCCACGAAGATCAGACATATGCCCACGGACGCCAGGATGACGGCATGGTCGGGCGTTATCGACAGGGCAGGTGCGCTTAGAAGGAAAGCCACGTTCGTCATGAGGGGATGGGGAACAGCAGGTTCCCTTCGGGAATGACAACAAGGAAAGGCAAAGGCAAAGCAGATTCCCTTCGGGAATGACAGAAAGAAGCAGAGACAGAAAAAGAATTGGAGAATGTTGTACAGATGGAAGCCGCTGGACTCTGGATTAACGAACGGCCTGGCCTCGGCTCTGCAGCGTCTGCTTCAGAGATTGGGCGGCGCCGTTTGCGGGTTCAAGCGCGAGTGCCTGCGAGACCTCATCGGCGGCTATGCCCAGCGAGCTTTTTGCGATGTCGAGCCGAGCCAGCACCAGCAGCGCCGCGGCGTTGGGATGCAGGCGCAACGAGGTCATCGCCTCGTTGTGAGCCTCGGTGGCGTTGCCACTCTGCTCCCGTACCTGCGCCATGCCGGCGTGGGCGGCGGCGCTGTTGGGATCCGCCGCAAGCGCGGACTGAAAGCGGGCTTCGGCTTCAGGCAGCAGCCCCTGCGCGAGTTCGTCGCGACCGAGATTGCTGTACTCCGCCGCGCGTCCCTGCGGCGACAGCGTGGCCAGGCGCGCGGTGCGGATCTGCTCGAGCTGGAAGGCGGCCTGCCGGTAGCTGGTCTCCGAGTAGTTGCGGCGAATGCGCTCCACAGGGCTGAAGCCGGCGGTGGTGTCCGGCGACAGCCGGGTTCCGGGGGCTGCCGCGCGGAGCTGTGCCCTGAGCTGCAGGACCTCGTTGTCGTTGGGCTTCAGCTTCAGTGCAGCCTCCGCCTCGCGGGTGGCGCCGGCGGTATCGCCGCGCCGAAACAGGGCGATCGCGAGATTGTAGCGGTAGTCCGCGTCGGAGGGATCGGCGTTGGAGGCGCGCTGAAACAGCGCCACGGCATCCTTGTTCTGCCGGCTCTGGGTGACGGCCTGGTTATTCAACACCTCGGGCAGGGGCAGGTGTTGTGCAACAAAGGCGAAGGCCGTTTCCGCCGCGGCGTAGTTTGCCGAGTTGAAGCGCGAAAGCCCGAGATAGAAGTTGGCTTCGAGCGCGAGCGGGCTGGCCGGAGGCACCTTGCTGAGGGTGGCGGCCGCGGCGTCGAAGTCGCGCGCCTTGTACTGCTCCTTGCCGAGCGCCAGCAGGGCTGAGTTGTAGTCCGGGCTGAAGGTGACGGCCTCCTTCAAGCGCTGCAGCCGTTCGGCGGGAACCGATGCGGTCGTACCCCGGATGTAATCCTCAAAGGCGGGAAGCGGAACCGCACCCGAAGTCGCCAAAAAGGTGTTTTCGGCTACGGAAAACTTCGGGTCTATGGCGCGTGCGACCTTCCAGGCAATCGCGTTTTCGGCGTCGAAGAGCTTGCCTAGATCGGCTCCATCCCCAACCGGCCCCGAGAGGCGGAGTTGATCGACGGAGAGCACCTGCGCCTGTACGTTGATGCGATTGCCGGCGACAGTGAAGCTGCCCACGATGACGTAGTTGGCGTCGAGCTGTTGCGCGATGCGGATGGAGGTCGCGCGGGAAGGCTTGAACCCTTCCGGAAGGCCAAGGTGCTCGTAGGCAAAGGCTCGATCATCGCGCGAGATGGTCAGGAAATCGGCGGAGTTGAGACGGCGGTCGAGCGTGTCCGGAAAGGAATCGCCAATCCAGTTGAGAGAGGGGTTTCCGGAGCGATTTTCAAAGGGCAGCACCAGCACAACCCGACCGCCGGCGGCCGGAGGGTCCTGCGCGGTTTGAGCGTGAGCGGAAGGGAAGAGTCCCGCAAAAAGGAGGAAAGCTGCGGAGAGCTTCGCGAACAACCGCATGTGCCGATTATAGGCGTGTACGCACTCGGTCGCGACGGGGGAAGCTAATCGAGAGCCGCAAAGGCCTCGGTAAGATCGAGTCTGATCTCGGTGTCGGGCACAGCGAGGCGGGTGCTATCCGCATGGTGCAGACCGGCGTTGTCGAAGGTGTGCGCGGAACGGCGAATCGGGTCGATGAGCCAGATGTTCGGTACACCCATGGCGAGATAGTCGGCGAGAACACGCTGTACTCGGGACAGCCGATCCTTGCGGGAAAGAACTTCCACACAGATCAGAGGCGGTGTCTGCGTCACTCTTTCCCTTGGAGCATTGGCACGCAGAAGAGCGAGATCGCAGATGCGCACACGGTTTGCGCTGACGCGGATACGTTGCTCCACGACCCCTTGAATCCCCCAGAGCTTCTCCTTGCCTACGAAGAAACTGGCTATCAATGTTTGCAGCCTTGCGTGATCGAACTCGCCCAAGTTTCGCTTCTCAATTTCCCCGTCTACGAAGTCCACATCGGGTTTATAGCTGGTATGCAGGTACTCGTCTATCGAAAGCAGGGTGGATGTGGTCGCCATGGTCGCCTCGCTTGCAATCAGTATGCGCTGAGCGATGTTTCTGGGCTACTTTTTCCCAAAAACATCGCCCATGCGGCGGATCTGTGCGCCGACGCCGCGCAGCTTCTCTTCAATGTGTTCATAGCCGCGGTCGATGTGGTACACGCGGTCGAGAATGCTTTCGCCATCGGCTACCAGCGCGGCGAGCACAAGGGCGGCCGAGGCGCGGAGATCCGAACACATTACCGCGGCGGATTGCAGCTTTGTGCCGCCGCGGACCGTCGCCGTGCGGCCGTTCACGGCGATGTGCGCGCCCATGCGGTTGAGCTCGCCCACGTGCATGAAGCGGTTTTCGAAGATGTTTTCCGTGATAGTGGAGACGCCTTCGGCCTGCGTCATCAGGGCCATCAGCTGGGCCTGCATGTCGGTAGGGAAGCCGGGGTACTCTTCCGTGCTCATGTCGGCGGCGAGCAGCTTGCCCCCGGAGTGGACGCGGACGTTGTCGGTGCCAACCTCCAGCCGCACCCCGCACTGCTCCAGCTTGCTCAACAGCGCACTCAAGTGATGGGGGTTGCAGCAATCGACGTTGAGATCGCCGCCGGTGATCGCGCCCGCGATGAGGAAGGTGCCCGCCTCGATACGGTCGGGGTTGATGCGATGCCGGGCGCCGCTCAACTTGCCCACGCCCTGCACCCGAATGGTGGAGGTGCCTGCGCCTTCGATCTTCGCGCCCATGGCGTTCAGCAGGGCGGCGAGATCGGTCACCTCCGGCTCGCGGGCACAGTTCTCGAAGAGGGTTTCGCCTTCGGCGAGTGTGGCCGCCATGAGCAGGTCTTCGGTGCCGGTGACGGTGATCTTGTCGAAGACGATGTGCGCACCCCTGAGGCGGTCCGTGCGCGCCTCAAGATAGCCGTGTTCCTGCGTGATAGTGGCGCCCATGGCTTCGAGGCCCTTGATGTGCAAATCGATGGGGCGGCCCCCGATGGCGCAGCCGCCGGGCATGGCCACGCGGGCGATGCCGGTGCGCGCGATGAGCGGCCCCAGCACCAGCGAGCTGGCGCGCATGGTCTTGACGATCTCGTACTTGGCCACGGGGTCGGACAGCACGGCGCACTGGATGGAGGTGCGATGCTGCGCGCGGCCGTAGCCGAGTTCGACCTCGGCGCCCATCGACTCCAGCAGACGGCGCTCGGTCTCGATGTCGCGGACCTGCGGAATGTTTTCTAAAACGACCTCGCCGTCGGTGAGGATGGCCGCCGCCATGCAGGGAAGCGCGGAGTTTTTTGCGCCGGAGACCTTCACCGTGCCCAGCAGGGGGTTGCCGCCGCGCACCACAAACTTATCCATCCAACCATTGTACGAAAGGGTGGAGAAGAACGTGGGTACCGAGCTAGGTGCTCGCCCGGCTGCCGGGTGGTATTGCCAAAAGAAGGGGCCGGAACAGGGGAGCTCCGGCCCGGTGATTGCCTGATGAGGATGGTCTACGCTGACGGAGCCTGCGGTGCGGCGGCGTCCTGGCCATGATGTCCATGATGCATGGCCTTCATCTGCGTGATCTGGTCCGGCGTCAGCACGCCGCCGAGCTGCTGCTCTGTCTGCTGCTGAATGGTCTGCATCTGCTGGTGGCGATCCTGTGGAGACAACTGCGCGTTCTGCCGAAGGGCTTGCATCTGCTGATCGCGGGTGGCGAGGATCGGCTCGAGTTTGGCCGTCTGGTCCGGGGTCAGGTTCAGTTTTTTGCTGAGCCGGCGGGCTTCCTTCTGCGGGTTGGGCGCGCGGTGATGGGCACCCTGCTCTGCGGGAGCAGACTGCTGCGGTGTGGCTTGCGGATTGTCCGGTGTCTGCTGCGCGAAGGCGGCGCCAAAGCTGAGGGAAAGGGCGAGGGAGGATGTAACGAGAAGGTGCTTCATGTGCGGCTCCGTGTTTGGGGAGGGGTTCCTGGGAAGCGATTCCTGGGGAGGTCTGCGGCGTTCATGATTGCAGCCTGTCTTATAGGACACAGGCTGTCCCCAAGATGTTGCGCGCCCCCTTGTGAAACGCGGGGGTTTAAAGCTCCAGGCGGGAGTCCTCAATCGCGAGCCGTACATTGCCTTCGGATTTCTGCAGCCGGCGCACGGCCTCCATCTTGTCCACCTGCGCCTTCAGCATGACCACCGCGATGGGGATGCTCTTGCCGGCGGACTTGATGGTGCGGATGGCCGTTTCGCGGTCGATCTCGCAGACCTTCATCAGCACCCGGATGCCGCGCTCGACCAGCTTGGCATTCTTCATGTGCACGTTCACCATCAGGTTGTCGTACACATAGCCGAGCCGGGTCATGGCGCCGGTGGTGATGGTGTTCAGAATCATCTTCTGCGCGCTGGAGGCCTTCATGCGCGTTGAGCCGGAGATGACCTCGGGGCCGACCTCGGCGCAGACCGTGATGTCCGCGACCTGCGCCAGATCGGAGTTGGGATTGCAGGTGATGGCGGCGGTTTTGGCGCCGCGGGCCCGCGCATATTCGACCGCACCGACGACATACGGGGTGCGCCCGGAGGCGGAGACCCCGATGATGACGTCCTTGCGGGTGGGGCGGCGCTTGGCCACGTCACGCTGCCCGATCTCGGGGGAGTCCTCGTTTACGTCCGAGGCGCTGGCCAGGGCCTTGGGACCGCCGGCCATCAAGTACTGCACCTGCTGCGGGTCGGTGGAGAAGGTGGCAGGGCACTCCGAGGAATCCAGTGCGGCAATGCGCCCCGAGGAACCGGCGCCGACGTAGATCAGCCGCCCGCCGTCGCGCAGCGAACGCGCCACCATGTCGATGACCAGAGCAATCTCCGGGAGCGCCTTCTTCACGGCCCCGGCAATCTTGATGTCGTCCTGATTGATGATGCGCGCGATGTCGAGGGCAGACTTTGTATCCAGCCCGGCCGACGCGTCGTTCAGCCTTTCCGTAGTGAGGCTCTGCAGGTCGGCTGAACGTGCAGAAGACTTTTCGAAGCCGGAGGGGGGTGCTTGGGTCAGAGTCGCCATAGAATACCGTAGGTTCTAGTTTACCGTAAGCCCGTTTCGCCAGAATGACGCAAACTGCCCAAGGGTACCCTATTCGGGGGATCAGCGTCTAAACTTTTCATGGGGAGTGTCTTCTCCTCCCGGTCTCCTCTCTTTTGCACAACATTCGGAACGAAGAAAATCTGGATCCTAACGCTCGACGCCCACCCTCCGGGGGCGGCGGGCTGGGCGGCGGCCTGCGCGGCTGGTCGCGCGATCTCGTCGTCTCCCTGCTTGTATCGCTGTTCATCATCCTGTTTCTCTATCAACCGGTGCGGGTGGAGGGGACGAGCATGCTCCCCCGGCTGGAGGATCAGGACCGCCTGTTCATCAATAAGTTCGCCTATCGCTTCGAAGCGATCCATCATGGCGATGTGGTCGTCTTCTACTACCCGCACGACCACTCCAAGAGCTATATCAAGCGGGTGATTGCTTTGCCGGGTGACCGGCTCTCGATCGATCACGGTTCCGTAGCCGTCAACGGAAGGGTACTCAGCGAGCCCTATGTCCCCGAAAAATATGAGGACGATCGCTCCCTGCCCGAACGTGTGATTCCGTGGGGGGAGTTCTTCGTGATGGGGGATCATCGCTCCATCTCAAGCGATAGCCGCGACTTCGGCCCCGTGCCGCGCGACCTCATTTATGGGCGGGCCGCGCTGGTGTACTGGCCGCTGGACCAGGCGGGGGTTGTGCGCTAGAACGGTTGGCGAGTTGGTTGGATGGTCGATGCTGCTACAGCCGCTTCGCTACTTCATGTTTGGCGCGTTCATGTTTGGCGTGGCCGCGTTGTAATGCACGATCCCGGCGAAGGTCGTCGGCACCAGGCTGGCGCCGCCCACCAGAACGCCGTCGATCTCCTCCTGCGCCATCAGTGCCGCGATGTTCTCCGGCTTCACTGAACCGCCGTACAGGATGCGTGTGTTTTGCGCCGTGGCCTCGCCGCAGCAGTGCGCCAGCTCCGTGCGGATCTGGTGGTGAGCCGAGGCGGCGACCTCCGGCGAGGCCGTGGAGCCGGTGCCGATCGCCCAGATGGGCTCGTACGCCACCACCAGCCGCCGGGCCTCGCTGGGCGAGATGTTGCGCAGCGCGGCGCGGATCTGCTCCCGCAGAACCTCTTCGGTCTTCTCGTCTTCGCGTTCCGCCAGCAGCTCGCCGACACACACGATCGGCGTGATGCCGTGGTTGATGGCGGCCTTCAGCTTCAGGTTCACGCGCTCATAGCTCTCGTTGAAGTAAAGCCGCTGCTCGGAGTGGCCGAGCATGACGTGGCGGCAGCCGATGGACACGAGCATCGTCGGCGAGGTCTGCCCGGTATAGGGGCCTTCGTTGAGCCAGTGCATGTTCTGCGCGCCGGCACGGACGTTGCTGCCCTGCGTGGCGTCGACCACAAAGGCAAGCGAACTCATCGTCGGCAGGATGACGATCTCGTCGCGCTCGTGACCCTCGACGAGCGGAAAAAAGGCGTCGAGAAAGGCCAGCGACTCGCGCGGCGTCTTGTACATCTTCCAGTTGCCGGCGATCATCGGCTTGCGCATAGGTGGTCGGCTCCGGGGTAAGAGAGGAATTGTTGCGGCAGTCAGAGGAATGTACGGGGCCGCGCGCGACTCTGGCAAGAGCCTTATGCACAAAATCGTCAGACTTCAGCGCGGCTGCTTATCGGAAAGGGCTTCGACGCCCGGCAACGCCTTGCCTTCGAGGAACTCGAGGCTGGCGCCGCCGCCGGTGGAGATGTGCGTTACCCTGTCGGCATAGCCGGAGCTCTGGATGGCCGCGACAGAATCGCCACCGCCCACGACCGTGATCGCGTTTTCATTGGCCGCCAGCGCCTTCGCGATCGCATTGGTTCCATGCGCGAAGGGGGCGAGTTCGGCGACGCCCATGGGACCGTTCCAGATGATCGTGGCCGCATTCGCGATCTCGCCGGCGAAGAGCTTTTCGGTCTCCGGGCCGATGTCGAGCGCCATCATCTTCGCCGGAAAGGGACCATTACCGGAGAAGATCTCCGTCGCCGCGTCGGCTGCGAACTTGTCGGCCAGTACGTGATCCACCGGCAGCAGAAAACGGACGCCGCGATCGGCGGCCTTGTCCAAGGCTGCTTTGGCGACGCCGATCTTCTCGGCTTCGACGAGCGATTTGCCCGTGGTCTGGCCCTTCGCGTTGAGAAACGTGTAGGCCATCGCGCCGCCGATCAGCAGGGCATCGACCTTTTCCAGCAGCGCATTGATGACTTCGATCTTGTCCGAGACCTTGGCGCCGCCGATGATGGCCACAAACGGACGCGCGGGCTCGGTGACCGCCTTTCCGAGATAGTCCAGCTCCTTCTGCATGAGCAGGCCCGCTGCCGCCTGGCCGCCGCGTTCACGCACTAGGCGCGCGATGCCCTCGGTGGAGGCGTGGGCGCGGTGTGCGGCGCCAAAGGCATCGTTCACGTACACGTCACAAAGATCCGCGAGCTGCTCCGCGAAGTGCTGATCGTTTTCCTCCTCTTCCGGATGAAAGCGAAGGTTCTCCAGCAGCAGGGTCTGCCCGGATTCGAGATTGTTCGCCAGTTCCTCAGCGATCTCGCCGACGCAATCGGGTGCGAATGCGACATTTTCCTGCGGCCCGAGCACGTGGTCGAGCAGTTCGCGCAGGCGGGTCACCACTGGCCGCAGGCTCAGCGACTCGACAGGCTTGCCCTTAGGACGACCGAGGTGGGCGGCCAGGATCACCTTCGCCTTATGCCGTAAGGCGTACTCGATGGTGGGGATCGTCTCGCGCAGGCGCGTGTCGTCGGTGATCGCGCCATCCTGCAGCGGGACATTGAAGTCCACACGGATGAAGACGCGCTTATGCTCGAGGTCGAGGTCGCGGATCGAAAGCTTGGTCATCGGCTACGAGCATATCGCAGCGTTGTGTTCAATAGCGGAATTCTATTCGGAGGCCGAAACGTAGAGGCCCCGTTGAACTCGCACCAGAGCACGAGCGCAACGGGGCCTTCAGGAATCAGCTGTGGGAGGTTAAAACGTGGCGGTGCCGGATACCGCTTCAAGGGATCGTGACCGCGCGAAACGCCCGAAGCACAACACGCCTGCGAGACCCAGAGCGAGCAGCTGCCAGCTCGCCGGCTCCGGCGTCACGGCAAAGGTGCTGCGATTGGAGACGGTGTTTCCCCCAGCGAAGTCGAACGTCAGCGTGTCGCCCAGGAGGCTGAAGTCGAGCCCGAGGCCGTTGTTGATGGCGCTGATGGGGTCGTTCGCGAACGCTGTATCGGTCAACGTGAGGACAAAGGGCGCATGACCGTTCTTCGTCAGATCCGGCGTGACAGCGGCAATCTCGGTGATCGGTCCGGTGCAGACGTCACCGATCGCGATCTTTGCATTGCTGAGATTCGCCGTGTACTCGCACACCCCGGAGGAAAACTGGAATGTTTCGTCGGTGTAGTTGAACTCGATACCCGGGCCAACCTTCGCCGGGTTGCTGCCGAACTCGTTGACGGGACTGCCGTCGATGTTCAGCGTGCCGTACACGGTCGATCCGCGCAGCAAGGTAGCGCTTGAGTCGGGAGCATAAGCAAACACGGCAAGCAGAGTTACGGCAGCGGCACACGTAATAGCCTTCAAGGGGAAAACCTCACACAACGAAATGGAATGAACAAAAATCCGACGACAGAAGAAAGCACCAGCAGGAATGCCACAAACGTAGCATGGCGCTAGTGCTTTTGTGCGATCCAATTTCGTTTATATATGCTTTGGTAACGTAACCGGCAGGTGGTTACCGACGCGAGCTTTAGGTGCTGCTTTTCTGCGGAACCAGCCCTGAAGGGCTCTGTATGCGGTTGCTTTTCTGTGGGCTGAACCCCAAAGCTACACTGAAGATATGCGTCAGCTGATTACCCCAATTCCGCTATGGAAAATTGTGTTCAGGTATCAGGTTTTCATCTCGACCGAAGCGCCGGGCCGCAAACGGGATTCAGAGGCCTGCTGCCCTACGGGCCTGCCGGATGGCCTCGACATCAGCCAAATCCTGCGGTCGCCCCGACGCCAGCTTGTTTTGAATGAGGTCATTCGCAGATATGTAACGTGCTGAAATCTCCCCATCGATCAGCAGCATTTCACTGTGAGCGTAGACCTCCGCGAAGGTAATTCCGCTGATCTGCTGAAGAATGTCGAAGCAGATAGGGGGATTTCCGAAACGCGCAGCCATATTGGGTGTGGCAAAGTCTTCTACCGTGAATTCCGCAAGAGGAGCGCCGAACTCGGCCAACGCCTTGAAAACCGCCAAGGCATTCTCAGGGCTGGATTCGATGAATACATCCATGTCCTTGGTCATTCGAGGCTGTGCATGCACGAAGACGGCATAGCCACCGATAATCACATATTTAGCGTTGTTAACGTTCAAAGCGACGAGCAACTGTTTTAAGTTCTCGTCCATCGGTGGAATAGCCATAGGCACGGTATCCCTCGACGCTCATTTGATGTCCGATAGCGAAGCTTTCGCTGGCAGGCCGGGAGGCCCAATAGCGGTATTCCTCATCCTTCATGGCTTCTAAGGAATCGAATTTGCGGGCGGTCATCTCCATCTGGCTACCTGGTTCACCTGAATTATACCAAGCAGGACTGAATCTGTTGCGGAAGCACAGGAGATTAGACCCGTGGCAACACCGTCTGCGAGATCCGGTACCCTCACAGGCCTTTGTCCGCCAGGAACAGGATCAGATCCTTCACGCGGCTAGAATAGCCCCACTCGTTGTCGTACCAGCTGATCACCTTGCCGGAGTTTTTGACGGCTTTGGTCAGTTTGGAATCGACGATGCTCGAAAGCGGGTTGCCGCGGAAGTCGGAGGAGACCAGCTCCTGCTCGGTGTAGCCGAGGATGCCCTTGAGCGAGCCTTCGCTGGCAGCTTTCAAGGCTGCGTTGATGCTGGCGGCATCGATCGGCTTTTCCGAGACAAAGGTGAGATCGACGACGGAGACGTTGGGCGTTGGAACGCGGATGGCGAAGCCGTCGAGCCGGCCAGCCATCTCCGGGATTACGAGCTTCAACGCCTTGGCCGCGCCGGTGGAGCTGGGAATCATGCTCAGTGCGGCGGCGCGGCCGCGGCGCAGGTCCTTGTGCGGGGCGTCGAGCACCACCTGGTCGTTGGTGTAGCTGTGCACGGTGGTCATGATGCCGCTGGCGATGCCGAAGGTCTCATGCAGCACCTTAACGACGGGGGCGAGGCAGTTGGTGGTGCAGCTGGCGTTGGAGATGATGTTGTGCTTGGCGGGATCGTACTTCGAGTCGTTCACGCCGAGCACCACGGTGAGGTCTTCGTTGGTGGCCGGAGCGGAGATGATGACCTTCTTGACCGTCGAATTGCCGGAGCCGAGGTGCGCCTTGGCCTTGGTCCCGTCCGTGAAAAAGCCGGTGGATTCGATGACGATCTGTGCGCCCACACTGGCCCAGTCGAGCTTGGCGGGGTCGCGCTCGGCGAAGACTTTGATGGTCTTTCCGTCGACGGTGATGGAGTCCTCGCCGGCGGAGATCTCGTTCTTGAGATTGCCGAGGATGGAGTCGAACTGGAGCAGGTGCGCCAGCGTGTCAGGCGTCGTCAGGTCATTGACGGCGACGAATTCGATATCGGGGTTGCCGAGCGCGGTGCGAAATACGTTGCGTCCAATGCGACCGAAGCCGTTGATGCCCACCTTTACTGCCATGTGCCTTTACTTCCTCTCCTCGACCGGTCTGAGGGCCTTCGCCATGCCATGAATGCGAAGTTGTGACGATTGCTTTGAGGCTATCAGAGGCGTTGAGCGTGGGCAAAACCGGCGGCGGACAGGATGCATGGGCGCGGAAGGTTGCTCCGTACGCCCATTTTTTGCACAAATTTCGCAGCACAAAGCCGCTGTGATACAACCCTGAATATGCGCGAATGGGTGCGCGAGACCTTCATGAGAAGACGTAGCAGACGTGCTCCGAACGAATCGGAGTCCACGGGTAAGATCGGGCAGGAGCTGCCCACCGACCAGCCGGCGCCTCTACGCCCGTCGTATCCGGAGTCGGGAAACCAAGCCAAAGCCGCTCAGGATGCGCCTGCGGAGGCTCCTGAACCGGAGACTCTGGATGCAGCGCAGGAGTTTCATCCCCAGGCGTCGCCCAGTGAGCCGGAGACCGCGCAGGCTGCGAGGCCGGAGCCCGTCTCCGAGCAGCCGCAGCTGGTGATGGAGACGCAGCCCGAGACGGGAACGCCGCCGGTAGAGCCGGCGACCGTGCCGGTGCGCTCGCCGCGGGGCTACGTGATCTTGACCATCGGCCTTCCCGGTTCCGGCAAGACCACCTGGTACAAGCGCCGCGGGGTGCAGCCGCTTTCCAGCGACATGCTGCGCAATATTCTTTTCGACGACATCACGGAGCAGCGCTATCAGGGGCTGGTCTTCAGCACGCTGCGCAGCCTGCTGCGGGCGCGGCTGATCGCCAAGATGCCATGGAACTACGTCGACGCCACCAACCTGAGCCCGCACGAGCGCCGCCAGTGGATCAAGATGGCCAAGAGCTTCGGCTACGAGGTGCAGGCGGTGTTTTTCGATGTGCCGCTGAGCGTGTGCCTGGAGCGCAACTCCAAGCGCGACCGCCAGGTGACCGACGAGGTCATGCACAAGCTGGCAGAGCGGCTGCGGCCGCCGGCGTTCAAAGAGGGCTTCGACAAGATCACCGTGGTGCGGGTGAAGGGGGCGACGAACCCGACGGCTGTGGCTCCGCCGCCCAGTGCAGGGGAGGAGCAGGGCGAACAAGGTGGCGCGGAGAGCGATGCGGAAGCTGGGGTCGACGGCTGAGCCTCGAGGCTTCGCTCCTCATGGGGTGAATCTGAAATTCTCGGTGATAGAAGGGTTTGTTTCGACCCCTAAATTTATGAAAAGCAAGTCCTTCGCTTGCACCCCAACGAGCAAAAAACGCTCGCTGGGGACCCCGCCTTCGCTCAGGATGACCATGTTATGAAGTGAATGAATGATTCACCACACCAGCTTCTTTGCTGTCATCCCGCAGCTCTTTGTTGTCATCCCGTAGCTCTTTGTTGTCATCCCGTAGCCTAGCGAAGGGATCTGCTTTTCGTTCTTCGGAGTGAAGCATGGCCACCGGCGGCGTGGAGTTCGCGGATGTGAGCTTTACGGTCGCCGGGGGCCGTGAACTCTTGCGGCATATATCCTTCCGCTGCACGCCGGGAACAACGACCGCGCTGCTGGGCCGCAGCGGCTCGGGGAAGACGACGCTGCTGCGCACGGTGAATGGGCTGGTGCGGCCCACCTCCGGCCGCGTGGTGGTGAACGGGGAGGATGTGACGTCGAGCGACCCCCTGGCGTTGCGGCACGGCATCGGCTATGTCATCCAGGAGAGCGGGCTGTTTCCGCACATGAGCATCGAACGCAACGTTTCGATGCCGCTCGAACTGGCCGATGAGGGCAAACGCGAGGAAAGAAAAGCACGTGCGGCCGAAGCGCTGCAGCGTGTGGGCCTGGAGCCGGATCTGCTCGGGCGTTTGCCGTGGCAGCTCAGCGGCGGCCAGCGGCAGCGCGTCGGTGTGGCGCGGGCACTGCTGAATGAACCCGCGATTCTGCTCATGGATGAGCCCTTTGGGGCGCTCGATCCGCTGACCCGCGCGGAGATGCAGACGACCCTGCACGATCTGCTGCACGGCAGCGAGATCACAACGCTGATCGTGACGCACGATCTGCCCGAGGCGCTGTTCCTCGCTGATCGCGTGGTGCTGATGGACGGCGGAAAGGTCGTCGCCAATGTCGCAGCGGACGAGGTGATGACCGCGGAGATCTCCGCGGTGCAGGCCTATGTGCGCGCCACGCAGCCGCGCGGTGGGAACTCCACGGAAGGCGCGGCCTGATGCTCGCCTTTCTGCATCGCTATGGCGCGGAGATCGGGCGGCTTACGTTTGAGCACCTGTGGCTCACGATGAGCGCCATGCTTTGGGCCAGCGTGATTGGGCTGCCGCTGGGCGTGCTGCTTACACGCAAGCGCGCGTTGGCCAGGCCTGTGCTGGCCTTCGCGAATGTGTTGCAGACGATCCCGAGTCTGGCGTTGTTTGGGCTCTTGTTACCCGTGCCGTTTCTGGGTGATCGGGCGGCGCGGCTGGCCATCGTAGCGCTGACCGCGTATGCGTTGCTGCCCATTCTGCGCAATACCTATACGGGCATTAACAGCGTCGATCCCGCGCTGATCGATGTGGCGAATGCGCTCGGGATGACCGGCTGGCAGCGGCTGCGCAAGGTGGAGCTGCCCCTGGCCGCGAGTGTCATCCTCGCCGGACTTCGTACAGCCACGGTGATTTGCGTGGGCGTGGCGACGATCGCGGCCGCGATCGGCGCGGGGGGTCTGGGTGAGCTGATCTTTCGCGGCGTGGCCAGCGTGGATAATGGCCTGGTGCTGGCGGGTGCCATTCCTGCGGCGCTGCTGGCGTTGGCTGCCGATGGACTGCTGGGTTTCGCAGAGAAGCGGCTGGCGGTGCGGCGGTGAGGGCTTCGTGGTACAGAAGCATCGTACGCGCGGCGGAAGTGGGGCGGTGTGCTGTTGAGCGACGAGGTTCGAGGTGTTAAGGCTTGAGGGAAGGGTGCGGAAGTGGCTGGAAGCGCTGCTTGGAATGCTTGGGCTGATGTGTGTTGTCGCCTGCGCGCCGCCACGGTCTTCGCACATTGTGATTGGCGCAAAGAATTTTACGGAGCAGGTGATCCTGGGCGAGCTGCTCGCACAGGAGATCGAAGCGGAAGGCGGCGGAAAGGTGGAACGCCGCTTTTGGCTGGCGGGCAGCTATCTTTGTCAGCAGGCGTTGATCTCCGGCCGCATCGATGGCTATGTCGAGTACACCGGAACGGCGTTGACCGCGATCTTGAAGCAGCCGTTGCCACCGTTGAACGAACGCGGGAATAAGGCGCTTGTCGATGCCACCGTTGCGCGGTTGTATCGGCAGCGCTTCCATGTAACAACCGGGCCGGGGCTGGGATTTGAAGACACGTTTGCCATGGTGGTGCGCGGGGATGACGCGCGGCGGTTGGGCCTGCACACGATCTCCGATGTGGCGCGCGTGGCGCCGCAGTGGAGGCTGGGTGTCGGGTATGAGTTTGCCGAGCGGCCGGATGGTTTGCCGGGGCTGGCGGCTGTGTATGGGCTGCGTTTTGAGGGGTCGCCACGCACGATGGAGTTGGGGCTGTTGTATCGCTCACTCCAGGCACACCAAGTCGACATCGTTGCTGGAAATTCGACGGATGGTGCCATTCAAGCGCTCGGGTTCGTAGCGCTTCAAGATGACAAGCATTATTTCCCACCCTATGAGGCCGTGCCGCTGGTGCGCGATGATGCGCTGCAACGCTGGCCGGCGATCGGCAAGGCTGTGCAACGGCTTGCGGGAGAGGTGAGCGAGGATGAGATGCGCGCGATGAATCTGGCCGTCGATGGAAAACATCAGGACCCCTCGGATGTGGTGCGTGCGTTTCGGAGGAGCAAAGGCTTATGACGAAGAAACAGAGTGCAGGACGTAGGGCCCCGGGTGCGGAGAAGGCGACGGTTGCCGGTGCGGGAGAACCGGCAGAGTCATCGGAGCCGTGGATGCGCGGCACGCACTTGGAGCTCGATCCGCTGCGCCGGGCCGTGATGCACGCCTTGGAGTCAGCCGAGGAGGACGCGGAGCGCTGGTGTGCAGGGCTGAGCAAAGATGCCATGCAGGCAAGGCTGGACCCGCTGCCGTCGGTGTCGTTCCACCTGCTTCATATCGCGCGTTCGCTGGATCGATTGCTGACCTATGCCGAAGCGCGGCCGCTTAACGCAGAACAGCTGGCGAAGCTGGAATCGGAGATGGCTCTCGGCACGGTGGCGGAGGTGATGCGCGAGTTTCGGAAGGGTCTCGCCACGGCCAGAGCGCGCGTTGGCGCGATCGATCCGGGGAGCTATGCGGAGGCTCGCGGGATCGGGCGGGAACAGCTGCCCACGACGGTTGCCGGACTGCTGATTCACTGTGCGGAACACACGCAGCGGCACGCCGGGCAGATGGTGACTACGGCGAAGTTTGTGCAGGCTCTCCAAGGGCTGCTGTGAGGATGCGAGCGAAAAGCAGATCCCTGCGCTGCGCTACGGGATGACAAGGAAGTGCTGGGGGATAACAACAAGAACCGCAACATTTTCTTGTCATCCCGTAGGGATCTGCTGTTTTCATCCCAAGCGAACGCGGGTCTCTCCACTACGCAGGCGATCATTCCGTCTGCTGTCACCCAAACGACTAAGACCTGTCGTTTGGGACCCGGCGCTCCAGTCGAGATGACATTTCCATAGGAACGCTCAGCTTGATATCGCATCCAAGCTCAACTGACGAGGTGACCCAGCTTCTCTCGCTTGGTTTCGAGATAACGCTCAAAGCTCGGCTCCGAGGGAATCGCCGCACTGATGCGCTCGACTACCCTGATACCTGCGGCCTCGAGCGCGGCGACCTTTTCAGGATTGTTCGTCATCAGCCGGACCGCTGCGATGCCGAGCTGCTTCAGGATCTCCGCCGGCAGCTCAAACCTGCGCAAGTCGGTGGGAAAACCGAGCTGATGATTGGCTTCAACCGTATCGAAGCCTTGATCCTGCAGCTCATAGGCGCGCAGCTTCGCCATAAGACCGATGCCGCGACCCTCCTGCTGCTCATAAAGCAGAATGCCCGCACCCTCATCGGCGATGCGCTTGAGGGCGAGGTGCAACTGGTCGTGGCAATCGCAGCGCAGCGAGTGAAATACATCGCCGGTGAGGCATTGCGAATGGATGCGCATGATCGGCGGCGCACTGTGCACATCGCCCATCATCAGGGCTACGGCGCTTTCAATGGGCCGTCGTGTGGGATCGCCGGGTTGGGTCACGCCTTCAAAGCCGAGAATGCGAAACTGCCCCCAGCGCGTGGGAAAGTCTGCATCGGCAACCTTGGTGACGCTGAGCAAAGGCATAGCACCAGTATAGATTCCGGAGGGTAGCGGAACGATTCGTTGCGGCGGATGTCCCGGCTGTTTGCCGGCGCGCGTAGAGTGGAAACGTGCACGGCATCGACACAAAGCTGCTTCTGATTTCGCTGCTGGTGAAGCTGGGCGTCGCGGCCGCGGTGGCCAGTTCGCTGGCGCGCTCTGTGCGGTTCAAACGGCTTCTGCTTTTACAGGAGCGCAGGCCCGCGGATGTGCTGAAGCTGCTCGCCTGGATCTGCATTCCGCTGGCGCTGGGCGTGTGGATTCGGGTGCGCGTACCGAATTTTCTGGCTGCGGACCTGTCGCTGCAGGTGACAGCGCTGCTGGGTCTGCTGCTGGGCTGGGGCGCCGCCTCCATCGGCGGAACGCTGCTGGCGTTGCCCGCGCTGGGCCATCATGAGTGGTTTGCGCTGCCGGTGAATTTGGCTGTGGCGTGGCTGTTTGGAACCTTTCGGCGCTTTGCGACGGAGGAGAATATCTGGTCTTTTTCGCCGCTGATCGACTTGAGTATTTATCGCTGGGTACGTCGTAATCTGCGCCGCCCGAGCTTGGACCGCCAGGTGGCCTTGCTGGTGCTGCTGATGTTTACCCAGCTGGCCGTGAGCCTTCTGGCGCACGTGCAGCCGCGGCGCTACTTCGAGTTGAATTCGCGCAACTGGCTGCTGCAACTGCTGGTCTGCGCGTGTACGCCGGTGATCGTGGGCATACCGCTGAAGATCTGGAATGCGGTGCGGCTGGATAAGAAGCTTGAAGAGCAGAGCCGGTTGCTGCTGGAAGCGCGGCTGGATGCCTTGCAGCGGCAGATTAATCCACACTTTCTGTTCAATACATTGAACTCCATCGCTTCGCTCATCCGGTCGGAACCGGAGCTCGCACGCGAGATGATCGTGAAACTCGGCCGCATACTACGTGCGCTTTTGCAGGAGCGCGCGGCGTTTGTTTCGCTTGAAGACGAGCTTGCCTTTACCGATGATTATCTCGACATCGAAGTGATTCGCTTCGGTGAGAAGCTGCGGGTGGTGAAAGAGATCACCGAAGAGGCGATGCTGCTGGAGGTGCCCAGCATGCTGCTGCAGCCGCTGATCGAAAACAGCATCAAGCATGGACTGGAGCCGCGCATCAACGGGGGCACCGTGACGGTGCGCGGCAGGGTGGCTGGCGGGAAGTTGTTGTTGGAGGTGGAAGACGATGGCGTCGGCATGAATCCTGAGCGGGCAACGATGTCTGTGGACGGGATTGGGCGGGAGGGCATGGGCATCGGGATGCGCAACGTGCGGGAGCGCATGCAGGTGTTGTATGAAGACGACGCGGAGGTAGAGGTCGTGAGCCGGCCGGGCCGCGGCACGCGCATTCGGCTGCTGCTGCCGGTGCTTACACGGCAGGATGTGGAGGGGCGTCGGGTGCGCAGCGTACGTTCTCCTGACGCTGCGGTAGCCGGCGCGGGTGCACAGAGAAGTGATCTGCCTTTGTTAGAATGAGCCCGGCGGAGAGCGCGTTTGTCGGAGCTGGTGGAAAACATTTTAGGCGTGAGTGGACGACAGGTTGCGGTGGATCGCAGGCCTGCTCTTAACGACCGTCTGCAGCACCGCATCGCGCGCAGGCCCAAGCCCGGAGCCGGAGCCCCGCATCCAAAGAGCAAGAACGAAAGGCAGAGCCACATGATTGAGATTGTGTCCATTCACGCACGCGAGATCCTTGACAGCCGCGGCAACCCGACGGTGGAAGCCGATGTATACCTGGAGGACGGTGTGCGTGGACGGGCGGCGGTGCCCAGCGGCGCCTCGACCGGCGAGCATGAGGCCGTGGAGCTGCGCGACGGCGATAAGGAGCACTACCTGGGCAAAGGCGTGCTGCAGGCTGTTGAGAACGTTGAGAGCGTGATCGCGCCGGAGCTGCGCGGGCTGGACGCGAGCAATCAGCGGCTGATCGATGCCACGATGCTTTCGCTGGATGGCACGGAGAACAAGGAGCGGTTGGGCGCAAACGCGATCCTGGCGGTGTCGATGGCCTGCGCGCGGGCTGCTGCCGAAGCGCTGGGGCTGCCGCTGTATCGCTACCTTGGGGGTGTGAATGCCTGTGTGCTGCCCACGCCGATGATGAATATTCTCAACGGCGGCGCGCATGCCGACAACAACGTGGACTTTCAGGAGTTCATGGTGATGCCGGTGGGCGCGGAGAGCTTCTCCGACGCGCTGCGCTGGGGCACGGAGGTGTTTCATACGCTGAAAGGTGTGCTGAAGAAGCGGGGCTATAACACGTCTGTGGGCGATGAGGGCGGGTTTGCGCCGTCGCTGAAGTCCAACGTGGAAGCTATCGAGGTGATTCTCGAAGCGATTGAGTTGGCGGGCTACAAGGCCGGTGAGGAGATCGCCATTGCGCTTGACCCCGCAGCGAGTGAGTTCTATGACAAGGCCAAGGGCAAGTACGTCTTCAAGAAGAGCGACAAGAGCGAGAAGAATTCGGAGCAGATGGCAAGCTATTGGGAGAGCTGGACGCGGCAGTATCCCATCGTGTCGCTGGAAGATGGGCTGGACGAGAACGACTGGACCGGATGGAAGCTGCTGACCGAAAAGATCGGCCGCAAGGTGCAGCTGGTCGGGGATGATCTCTTTGTCACCAACACCAAGATGCTGCAGCGCGGCATCAATGAAGGCGTGGCGAACTCGATCCTGGTGAAGGTGAACCAGATCGGCACGATCTCCGAAACCCTGGACGCGATTGAGCTTGCACGCCGCAACGGCTACACGTCGATCATCTCGCATCGATCGGGTGAGACCGAGGACACGTTTATTGCCGACCTCGCAGTCGGAACAGGAGCGGGGCAGATCAAGACCGGCTCGGCTTCGCGTACGGATCGCATTGCCAAGTACAACCAGCTGCTGCGCATAGAAGAAGAGCTGGGCGGGGCGGCGTTGTTTCTCGGCCGCACAGCCGTGAACTGCGCGGAGTAGGCGATGGCGCAGCGTCGTGGCGGGCCTGTCCTGCTGACAATTCTGGACGGTTGGGGATATCGCGCGGAGACGCATGGCAACGCCATTGCGCTGGCGCGCAAGCCTACCTATGACCGGCTGCTGCGCGAGTATCCGAATACGTTGATTCGGGCGAGTGAGCACTTTGTCGGGCTGCCGGATGGACAGATGGGTAACTCCGAGGTTGGGCATCTGAACCTGGGCGCCGGTCGTGTTGTGCGCATGGATATCTCGCGCATCGATGCGGCGATTGCTTCGGGTGCGTTCTTCGACGATCCCACCCTTGTGCGGGCGATGGAGGTTGGGGCGCACGATGGACAGGCTCTGCATTTGATCGGGCTGGTCTCTGATGGCGGTGTGCACTCGCATCAGCGGCATCTTCATGCGTTGCTGCGCATGGCGGCGCAGCGTGGGCTGACGCGCGTGTTTGTTCATGCGTTTATGGACGGCCGTGATACGTTGCCGACCAGCGGTGCGGGGTATCTGGAGGAGCTGCAAGCCAAGTTTGCCGAGTATGGTGTCGGCCAACTCGCCAGCGTGAGCGGGCGCTACTACGCGATGGATCGCGACCTGCGCTGGGAGCGTGAGCGCAAGGCGTTCAATGCGATGGTGAAGGGCAGCGCGGAGGGTGGAGCGTACACCGATGCGATCGGCCGCGTACGCGAGAGCTATAACAACGAGATCACCGATGAGTTTATCGAGCCGTTTGTGTGTGTCGATGCGCATGGCGATCCAATCGCTCGCATCAGCGATCGCGATGCGGTGATCTGTTTCAATTATCGCGCGGACCGTGTGCGGCAGATTACGCGTGTCTTAGCCCGGCGCAGTGGGCTTACCAAGAACGGCGGTATCGATCTGCCCAAAGCCGCGGAATTAGAGCTGGAGATCCTGCGCGAAGATGTGCCCGCGGATCTGCACTACGTGACGATGACGCAGTACGACAGGAACTTCACGCTCCCGATGATTATTCCGCCGGAGAGCATGGAGTACCTGCTCGCGAATTTGATGGCCAAGCATGAGCTGCGCAACCTGCGCGTCGCGGAGACGGAGAAGTATGCGCATGTGACTTACTTTTTTAATGGCGGCATTGAGAAGCCGTTTCCGGGCGAAGAGCGTGAGTTAGTGCAGTCGAAGAAGGTTGCGACCTACGATCTTGCGCCGGAGATGTCGGCGGATGGCATCGGCGATATCGTTACGCGCTCGCTGGGCGACTCGGCGTTTGATGTGCTGATCGTGAACTTTGCAAATGCGGATATGGTGGGGCACTCGGGCAAGATCGAGCCGACAGTGAAGGCCGTAGAGGCTGTAGACGCACAGTTGGAACGCATCTACAAGGCCGTGCGCGCGGCGGGTGCAAGCTGGATCATCACCGCCGACCATGGCAATGCGGAGCTGCTGATTGATCCCAAGAGCGGCGGACCGCACACCGCGCACACGACCAATCCGGTGCCGTTTGTGCTGGTCACGGCGCAGGGAAACAAGGTCGCTCTGCGCGAAGGGGGAAGCCTGCGGGATATCTCGCCGACGATCCTTGGGCTGCTGGAGTTAGAGCTGCCAAAGGAGATGACGGGTGGGGATCTGCGGGTGGTTTCGGCCTGATGCCTGCAATTTGAGGGCTGTACCGAAGCGATGTGCAGCCTTGAACGAATTACAGGGTCTCTCCACTGCGCTGCGCTCCGGTCGAGATGACGCTTCATTGAAAGTGGCAACGCTTGTGGCAACGTTTACAGTGGACCCCACCCTAACGACGATGAAGCTGTCGTGAGGATGGGGCACCCGAGTTGTGTGCAGATTATGGGGCGAGCGAGCAGCTGGTGCTGTCGTCTACGCTGGTAAGGATGAGACTGTCCGCGGTTAGGCCGCGATAGATGCAGTTTCCGTAAGCATCCTTGGCGCCGTAGGTTGAGGTGGCTTGGTTGCCATCGTGGCTAAGCAGGCTGCCGGCGGCGCTGTAATGCAACGTATCGCTGGTTTCCACCGTCTCGGAGCTCACGATCGGGTTGGGGCTGTTGGCGCCGAAGGGTGTGCGCAACTGATCGATCTTCTGCTGCTTGATGTAATTGGCTACAAAAAATCCGCCGTCGTTGTTGTCGTTCGGCGCCTGGCGATAGTTGACGATCAGCGGATAACTGGCGTCGTGCTGCGTCAGGATGGTGCCGGTGGGCGACGTGGTGGTGGTCACCTCCTGCTGCTCGGTGTCCTGCGAGATGTCCTGCTTGAACTCGACGGCGGAGACTTTTTCATCCTGTGTATTCAAAAAACTGTTGTAGGCCTGGATGGTGGTGTCCACGCGTCCCGCCGCCGTGATCACGTAGCCGGAGATGGTCCAGTTGCGCGAGGAGGTGACGTACACAGGGCCGGAGACGGTGCCGTCGGCGGCGGTGTTCAGATAATGCTGCACGTCCGGCGTGGGTTCGGCGGCAAGCGAGTCCATGGTGAGGCCACCGGTTACGGTTGCGGCGTTGGGATCGGTGTAGATGAGCAGATTGGACGCTTCGTCGAAGCCGCTATCGGCGTTGTAGACAGAGACGGCGACGGTGTGTGGATTGCCGTCGGAGAGCAGGCCGGCGAAGGGGGTGAGATCGACGCGGTAAGGCTTGAAGTTCAGCGTTTCAATGCCGGGAAGCGGCTCCCAGAGATACGGGTCGATGCCACCGGTATAGATCCAGGGATAGACCGGGGCAACGCCGGCGGGTGTGCCGTCGATGGTGATTTCGGTCTCGCGAAAACCCGTGTTGCCGCAGTTTTGAAGCTCGCCGGCAACGTCGCTGGGAACACAGGTGTACCAGAATTCGTCGGCCGCTTGAGACTGCGAGATGACGTCGAGGTAGGCGCGTTCGACGTTGCGAGGAAGCGTGAAGGTGGCGCTCTGCCGATCGGTGGTGGAGCTCACGCGGGTGGTGGTATTGGCCGCGAGTGAGAGCACTTCATTCGGTACTACAGGCGCTGGGTTTGCGGCGTTTGCCGGATAAAACAGCAGTGTGGCAGAGGCGTAGATTACGCCCGTGTAGGTGCTGTCGACGATGTTCTGGATGGAGGCGATACCGGTCTGGGCGGTCGTGAAGAGGGCGCTGTAGTCGGTAAGGTCGCGTTCGATATGCCAGGAGGGCGAAAGCTTCGCCCGTGGCTCGGCGGTGGTGCCGAAGTAGATGTTTGCCCCGCCCAGGAAGAATTTGGCGGTGCGATCGAACTGATTGCCGGCGGTAACGGTGAAGTCCGCCGTGAGCACGACTTTGGACCACGGACCGGCACAGGCGGGGCTTACCGGCGGCGTGTAGGTGATGGTCTTGGTGCCGTAATCGGCGAATTGCAGATTGGAGAAGAGCGGAACGGCGCAAGGCGTGGTGCTGGGACGAGGAACGCCGGGCTCCGGCGAGACCGGGTTCGACGAGCCCACCTGCGGCGTGGGCGGGGCGAGAACGACCTGGGCAAGACCGCTGACAGGGAGAGCGAAGAGCAGGGTACCGACGAGCCTACGGGTCCAGCATTGCATAGGGGACTCCTTGCGTTACGTCAGGATGTAACTGATGTACTCAGGATCATAGCTGAAATGCACGTTTCGGTCAGGATTATTGTTCGGTGTTTGCACTTGAGGGGGATTTTCGAAGATTTCTATGCAGGAGATGCGAACAGCAGGTTTCCTTCGGGAATGACAAACAGAAAGGCAAGGGCAAGGGCGGTCGAGCGTGTGGTTGCGCGCGATTTGCGTTTAGAGTTGGCGGCGGTTTTCGAGCGCGCGGGTCATGGTGACCTCGTCGGCGTACTCGATGTCCGAGCCGGCGGGAACGCCGGTGGCGATGCGGGTAATGCGGAGTTGGGGGCGCTGCGCGTGGGCTTCATCAGCGAGAAAGCGGGCTGTGGCCTCGCCTTCCATGGTGGGGCTGGTGGCGAGAATGAGCTCTTCGGCGAGTTCCAGGCGCGGCCAAAGGTTTGTGAGGCGAAGCTGCTCGGGACCGACGCCATTGACCGGCGACAACGTGCCGTGGAGGATGTGGTAGACGCCGTTCCAAGTGCGCGTTTTTTCAATGGCAGCGATGTTGGTGGGCTCTTCGAGCACACAGATCAGCCGTGTGTCGCGCGAGGGGCTGGTGCAGTAGCCGCAAGGGTCGACGTCGGTGACGTTGTTGCAGATCGAGCAGAGGCGCAGGGCCTGCTTGAGCGCGCGAATGCTCTCGGCCAGTGCGTCCGCGTCGTGATCGGTGGAGCGGAGGATGTGGAATGCGAAGCGCTGCGCGGTTTTTGTGCCCACGCCAGGGAGCTTGCGGAGCTCGTCGATGAGGCGCGACATGGGCGGGGCGTAGCGGGTGGACATGGGAGTTGTTGTGTGCGGTGGGTGTTGTTGAGGGGTGAGGTTTGAGGGATGGAGGGATGAGGGGTTCGTACAGTTTTGCGTGTCGAGTGTGGGGATTTCGAGTGGTTAAAAGCCGGGTAGCCCCAGACCGCCGAGCATGTCGCCGGCGCTGGACTGTGCGGCTTCGTCGGCTTTGCGGCCGGCCTCGTTGATGGCAGCGATGATCAGGTCTTCGAGCATGGTGATGTCGCCGGCGGCGGCCGAAGCCGCGGCGGGTGCGATGGTGAGCTTGAGCAGCTCCTTGCGGCCGTTCATGCGCGCGGTCACGGCGCCCCCGCCGGAGGAGCCTTCCACTACGGTGTTGGCCATCTGCTCTTCCATGTTTTCGCGCATGGCGTTGGCCTGGGCGAGCATCTCGTTCATTTTGCTGAGGTCCATGGGATCCTTTTTGGGGCGAGTTAGCGGGTTGGTGAGTTAGTCTTTGCCGCGCAGGTCGATGACGTTGGATATCTCCGCGGAGAAGAGGCGTTTAGCCTCCTGCACGAGAGGATGTCTTTCGGCGAGTTCGGCGGCGGAGCCGGAGGCGGCCGGACGGGACTGCTTGGTTGCGCCGTTACCGTTTGCAGCGGGGGCGCCGGGCAGGAGCTTCACCTGCAAATGCGCGGCACCCCGATCGCGGAGCGTGGCTTGCAGGATGCGGTCGGCTTCGGCGTTGAGGATCATGGGAAGCAGGGTCTTGGAGAGCGTGGTCTGGATCTCGACGGTGGCGCCGTTGAGGGTCCAGGTGGCCTCTTCGAGCTGTTCGGCGGCGCTGGTTTGACCCTTGATCTCTGCGAGTGCGGCGACTGCTGCACTTTGCAGCACTGCGACGTCGCCGCTGAAAACGGGGAGTATTGCCGAGGGCTCTGGGGTTGCTTCCTTGTCGGCGGCTGGCGTTGGATCGGAAGTCGGGTGCAGTTGCGTACTGCGAGCCGGAGATTGCGAAGCGGAGACTCGATACTCGGCGAGTGCAGCCGCGGGTACCGTGGCGCCCGTCTGCGCCTGTGATGGCGATTGGCTTACTGGCTGAGCTGGCGGCCTCGGCGCGGGGGCCAATGTGGGCGCTGCAGTTACAGGTTTCGGGGCAGGCGCGGCGCCGAGTTGGCTCAGCAGCTCCTCAATGGGAACGAGGCGCTGCATGTGAACGAGCTTGAGCAGACCGAGTTCGAGATGGAGGCGCTGTTCCTGCCTGTATCCGAGGTCGTCGAAGGTGCGGAGCAGGATGGCGAGGAAGCGGGAAAGCTCCTCTTCGGAGAAGTGGGCGGCGGCGCGGGCGGCGCGGCGGCGTTCCTCTACCGAGATCTGCAGCAGTTCGGCGGCGATGCCGGTGGCGTCCGCCTCGGGGTCCAGGCCCGTGATCTTCGCAACCACGCAGTTGCGCAGAAAACGCACAAATTGCCGGGCGATTTGCTGCGCGCCGTTGCCGGCGTCGAGCAGACCGCCAAGCGTGTGCAGGACAGCGGCGGAGTCGTTCGCATGGACGGCGGCGAGGATCTCCTCGAAGACGACATTGGAGACTGCACCCATGAGCTCGCGCACTTCGAGAAGCGAAACATGCGGCTGGCCGTTGGCGGTTTGTGGGGCCGAGGCGATTGCCTGGTCCATGACCGAGAGCGCGTCGCGCATGGAGCCATCGCCGGCCTCGGCGAGCAGGCCCAGGGTGGCGTCATCGACTTCGATGGCCTCGTCGGTGGAGATCTTGCGCAGCTGGCCGACGATGTCGTCGAGCTTTACGGCGTGAAAGCTGAAGTGCTGGCAGCGCGAGCGGATGGTCTGCGGAATGTCCTCGGGCTGGGTCGTGGCCATCATGAAAACGATGTGCTCAGGCGGCTCTTCGAGGGTTTTGAGCAGGGCGTTGAAGGCCGCGTCGGTGATCTGGTGCGCCTCGTCGAGGAGGATGATCTTGAAGCGGTCGCGCGCGGGGCGGTAGCGGGCGGCATCGCGCAGCTCGCGAATCTCGTCGATGCCGCGGTTAGTGGCGGCGTCGATCTCCAGCATGTCGACGGAGTTGCCGGCGCGGATTTCCAGGCAGGAGTCGCAGACGAGGCACGGCTCCGGGGTGGGGCGGAGTTCGCTGCCGATGGGGTTCTGGCAATTGAGGGCGCTGGCAAGGATGCGCGCGATGGTGGTCTTGCCGATGCCGCGGTGCCCGCTGAAGATGTAGCCGTGCGCGATGCGATCCTGCGCGAGAGCGTTGAGCAATGTGCGGGTGACGTGATCCTGGCCGACGACGTCGCTGAAGCGCAGCGGGCGATATTTGCGGGCTAGAACCTGATAGGCCATCGTGCAGGTTTGATTCTACCGCCGGGAGATGTATGTGCTCTCAACGCCTCTCCTCAGGAGAGGCTTTCTTCTTCGAAGAAGTCGTTGTCGATGCGCTTTACCTGATAAGAATTTACCTTCGCGACGCCCAAGCCGTACTCAAACATCAGCTCAGCGAGCTGGTCGCCATCAACTAAAATGACACGATTTTCCAATGATGCAGCGTATGCGCGCGCTTCTTTGGTAAACGGGAGGTTGTTAGGAACACTCCTTTGCGCGCCTTTTTTCCTGCCAAGGCTCCAACAAAGCCTTGAACATCTGGTGCGCCCACTGTCGTGTTCTGCCATCTCTTGGCCTGTACATAGATGAGGTCGAGGCCGAGCCTGTCCTCTTTGATCACTCCGTCAATCCCATTGTCATGCGATCTGCCGATAGCCTGCCCCGCATCGGCCAGAGATCCGCCATAACCTATGGTGGTTAAGAGCCGAACTACGAATCTCTCGAAGAACTCGGGGGACCCCTCAATGAGTTTCCCCAAAAGCTCCGCTTGGACCTGCTGCTTGAGAGCCTCGAACGCGGAAGCGATTAGTTCTTCAGGAGTCTCATGAGTTGGTGTCAGTTCTTCGTTAGCAGCCGCAGGTCGCTGTTCCTCGGCTTTAGCCGGACTCCAAAATTCGAGAAAGCTGGGGTACCGCTTCAAAAGCAGAAGATCAATCTTGGCGGGAGATTCTGCCAAGAGTGCCCGTCCCTCATCCGTGATCTGGAAGTGTCCCCAGCTTGGATATTGAATAAGACCGGCTTTCTTCAAATATGTTCGAGCCCACCCCCAGCGGTTGGCAAATATGTAACCCGTGCCACTCGGGAACAGTGCTGACCGTTCTTCCTCTGAGAGTTGAAACTCGTCTGCGATGGCCCTGATGGCTTCGCGAGTGCGGTGCGGCTGTCCATCGGAAGCAAATTAAGCAGCGGTAGCATGATGGATAAGTAGTCGGGAATAGGCATGCATCGTCCTGTCTCGAGGAGCTTTGATGGAGCGGTCGTTAACGGCGCTTCGCTTTCAACTTCTCCCTGCGCGCTAACTCGGCCTCCGAGTACATGGTGCCACGGCAGTGTTTTGCGCCGCAGTAGCAGGGGGCTTCGTCGTCCAGGTCGGAGTCGTAGAGGTGGTAGTCGTAGACGAGTTCTTCGCCGGGGGCTATGTCGCGGAGGGCGCGGATGAAGATGCGCTCGTCTTCTTCTTCGGTCTCGCAGTTGGCCGCGCAGCTGTGGTTGATGAACATGGCGGTGCTGAAGCCGTCGATGACGAAGTCTTCTTCGCCGAAGCCGAAGAGATAGGTGACAGGACGGCCGCCGTAGCGCTCGTCGGCGACGGTTTTGGGAATGCGCGGGCCGTCGTATTCGGCGATGATCTGGCCGGCGCGGATGGGATCGAGCGAGATGCAGCCGGCGGCGTGGATGTCCGAGGAGCGGACCACCAGACGGGGCGGGGTGCGGGTGGTGTTGAGCGGCGAGCGGCGAGGCTTTGAGCGGCGAGGGGATTTGGGCTGCGGCTTGGTTGCGGGAAACGGGCGCGGCATGGGCGCGAGTATAGCAGTGCGCTGCGCCGGCCTGTTTGCTTGTGGCCCCGTTTGCCGTCTAATGGGGTGCATGGGTGCTTTGGAGCGAGGTCTTCGGATAGCGGTCGTCGCGGGCGGGGTTGCGCTGCTGGGGACGTCCGTGGGTTCCGCCCAGTCGACACCCCCAGCGCCGCCGCCGGCAACACCAGGATCGTGTGGGCTGGTGAAGGATCCGTATGGCAACCTGACCGTGGATCCGAAGTGTGCAGATCCGGTGGGGCCGGCCGCTCCGGGCGATGTGTGCGGTCTGGTGAAGGATGCGAATGGGAATCTGACGCGGGATCCGCGCTGTCCGGCGACGGTGAATCAGCCGACGCCCACACCGGACGGTGTGGCCCCGGCGGCCAAGCGGTTTCCGTTTCCGGGGCAGGAGAGCGCGCCTTCGGCGACGCCGGATGCGCCTCCCGCCGCGCCGGGGCAGGGTGGACAGGGACAGCACGGCCAAGCGGGACAACAGGGCCAAGTACCGGCAGCATCACCCGATGCGCCGGCGAGCAAGCGATTCCCGTTTCCGGGCCAGACGGATACGAATGCGCCCGCCGCTCAGCCCGCTGCGCCGGTGCCGGGGCAGCCGCCGTTGAACGATGCGGGAAGCTCTGGGGAGTCAAGCAGCTCTTCTTCTAGTTCCAGCAGTTCTAGTTCATCTTCTTCATCTTCGAGCAGCAGTGACAAGACAGGTACAGACACGCCGGACGATCCCGATCCGCCTGCGCCGAAGCGGACGCGGCGCAAGTTGCCGCCGGTGCCCAGACAGAGCCCGTCGGAGCGTGAGGAAGAGGATGTAAAGGTGGCCGGGTTCTACCAGAACGACGGCAACTTCAAGGGTGCGTATGAACGCGCTTTCGATGCCGTTTCGCTGGACAAAGAGGATGCGGCTGCGCATCTGGCGCTGGCGGAGTCGGCGCGCAAGCTGGGCAAGCTGGATGAGGCGATGAAGGAGTACAAGCAGTGCCTCGCGCTGGATCCCGTGCCGAAACAGCGGAAGGTAGCGGAGAAGGCGCTTCAGGATATGACTGGCGGTGGGGGCTGAGCAGCGGGCGAGAAGCAGATTCCCTGCGGGAATGGCAGAAAGAAAGCAAGGTTGCTGCGAGTTTTAAGGTGCGAAGCAGCTTAAGTTGGAGCTGAAGAACCTCTGATTCATTCCCCGCAGATGACAGAAAGCGTACCTGAGCGGCTTAAGCCGCATCGCAAACAGGGCATTTACGGCACGGCTGAAGCCGTGCCCTTCCCATACAAGAGTTGTTCAGAGCTTCCCTAAAGGGATCCTTTGTACGGCCGTTTGAGGAAGGCTGGCGAGCCGGCCGGGAGAGGCCGTTGTGGCGCGGTCTTCTTCGCGGCTGATTTTGCCGTTTTTGCGCTTGCATTCCTTGGCCTTCCGGCTGCTCTTGCCCCAGCTTTGGCGCTGACGGCTTCGGTGCGCTTGCGGCGGCTACGGCCGGGTGCGGGGGCGTCGGGCTCGGGGTCGAGTTGCTCTTCTATGTGCAGGTATTTGCGGAGATAGCGGAGGGGCTCCTCGGCGAGCGCCATCTGTTTCAGGTGGTAGCGCCAGGCATCGGGGCGGGCGGAGCGGCGGATGAAGGGTTTGCGCTGAATCGTGCGCTGCGAGCCGTCGGGCATGCGGCTCTGGAAGCTCTGCGCGGGTACTTCGAAGGTGATATCGGCGCCGGGCTTCCAGAAGGTGGAGGCAAACTCGTGGCTGAAGAGCAGGGCGTAGTAGCGCCGCTGCGAGTCGAGCAGCGTGACTGCGGCGTCGGCGCTGATCCAGGGAAGGCCGAGGCGGGCCGTATACCAGCGGCGGAGCTCGAAGCCATTCGAGCGGGCGCGGGCGACGACGAGTTGCAGGATCTCAAGACGCGTCATGGCGGGCGGCCGGCGGTGCCGGATACGAAGCGGGTCTGGATACGAAGCGGGTCTGGAGCTTCGCGTTCAAAGCCCCAGGCGGCTAGGGCTCGTAGTTAGTTTCGCGGCGGATGCGGTCGCGCAGGTCGGCGGAGGTATGGAACGGGGGCGTCCCGGTTGGATGGGCGAGGGTGTTCTGTTCATGGCGCTGTCGCCAGAGTCGCATCAGCACGATGACGGCGCCGATGCCAAGCGCGAGTACGGCGAAGGGAACGACCCAGGCGACGATGTCAAAACCGCCACGAATTGGCGCGGCGAGCACGATAGGGCCGTACTTGGCGGCAAACCAGTGGAGCACGTTGCCGTTGGGCAGACCGGTGGCGACCTGGGCGTGCAGGTCGGCGATCATGCCCGGGGAGGTGGGGCAGCCCATGTGGTTGCATTCGAGCAGGATCTCGCCGCAGCCGCAGGTGCACATCAGTTGATGGCCGAGCTTGTCGTAGCGCATGGACGGGTCGCCCGCGCCGAGCATGGTGAATGCGACGAAGCAGAGGATAAAGATTTGGAAAAAATGCTTGGGCTTGGAAAGAGGGGTGAGGGGCGAGGTGGAGAGGATTGAGCGAATTTTGTTCGGGTTCGAGTTTTGAGTTGGCAGGTTTTGAGTGGCTTGGCTAGGCATGGCCGGCCTCGGTTCTGGCCCGAGCCACGGCCACTGCGGGGCGCTCCGCTGCGCTGCGGTCCTGTCGAGAGTGCACAAGAGATGAGGCTTCGATGCGGCGTGTAGAGGAGGTAAGCGATGGAGCGAGTGCGACTGCGGTGCCGAAGATGACGATGCCCACGCCGATCCAGATCCAGTTGACGAGCGGGTTCAGGAAAACCTTGATAGTGGGCTTGTCGGTCTGCTGATTGCGGCCTTCGAAGACGACGTACAGATCGCGGGCGAGGGTGGAATGGATGGCCACGACGGTGGAGGCCTGCGCGTGATCGGTCTCCGGGAAGTAAACGCGGCGTTCAGGAGAGAGCCTCGTGACCAGTTTGGAGCCGTGGTACAGATCCAACAGGGCGTAGTCGGTGTCGTAGTTGGCGTTGGAGTCCTGAGTGTAGCTCTGGCAGACGATCTTCCAGGAGCCGATGGAAAGGGAATCGCCGAAACCCATCTCCATTTCGCGGGATTGATTAAAGGCTGAGCCCGCCAGGCCGATAAAGAGGACAACGATGCCGAAGTGGATGATGTAGCCGCCGTAGCGGCGGGTGTTGCGGCGGGTGAGGAGGATGGCGGAGCTGAGGAGGTTGCGGTGTGTCTGGGTGCGGACGACGTTGGCGCCACGCAGGAACTCGGCGGCAATGGCGACGATAACGCCGGCGGAGAGGGACAAGCAGACGAGCGCGTAAATGGAGGAGGTGGGGTCGTCTTCGGCCCAGGGGTGGAGGCCGGTGGCCATGAGGACGCCGGCGGTGAGCAGGATAGCGCTGCACGGCATGATGAAGTTGCGGCGCAGGGCGCGCAGCGAGGTGGAGCGCCAGGCGAGCAGCGGGCCCACGCCGGTAAGCAGGATGAGCCCGAGGCCGATGGGGACCATGACGCGGTTGTAGAACGGCGGCCCCATGGTGACCTTGGAGCCCTGGACGTACTCGGAGAGCACGGGAAAAAGCGTGCCCCAAAGCACGGTGAAACAGGAGGCGAGCAGGATCAGGTTGTTGAACAGAAAGCTGGACTCGCGGGAGACCAGCGATTCGAGGCGGTTCTCCGACTTGAGGTGATCTTTCTGCCGGAAGAACGTGAAGAGGCAGATTGCAAAGACGATGAGCAGAAAGGAGGTGAACCAGTTGCCGATCGAGCTCTGCGCGAAGGCGTGCACGGAGCTGACCAGGCCGGAGCGCGTGAGCAGCGTGCCCAGGATCGTGAGCATGAAGGTGGCGAAGATGAGCCACACGTTCCAAACCTTCATCATGCCGCGTTTTTCCTGCATCATCACGGAGTGCAGAAAGGCGGTTCCCGCCAGCCAGGGCATGAGGGAGGCGTTTTCGACAGGGTCCCAGCCCCAGTAGCCGCCCCAGCCGAGCACGGCATAGGCCCAGTGCATGCCCAGCATGATGCCGACGGTAAGAAAGAGCCAGGTGACCATCGTCCAGCGGCGGGTGATGTGAATCCACTTTTCGCCGGGGTAGCGCATCATTAACGCTCCCAGGGCAAAGGCGAAGGGAACGGAGAAGCCCACATAGCCGAGGTAGAGCATGGGCGGATGGATGGCCATCTCGGGGTATTGCAGCAGCGGATTCAGCCCGAAGCCGTCCGCCGGAGGGACGCCCGCGACGATCGCGAACGGAGGCGCGGCGAAGACGAGCAGCAGCAGAAAGAAGATCTGAATGCCCGCCAGAATGGTGGAGGCGTAGGCCGAAAGGGTGATATCGACTTTGTGACGCAGGCGGAGCACGAAGCCATACCCTGAGAGCAGCCACGCCCAGAGCAGCAGCGAGCCCTCCTGCCCGGACCAAAGCGAGGAGAACTTGTACATCGGGTGCAGCGCGCGATTGGTGTGGTGCAGGATGTAGTCGACGGAGAAGTCGTTGGTGAAGGCGGCCCAGATGAGCGCGAAGGCAGCGCAGGAGATGACGACGAAGCTGGCTAGGCCGGCACGGCGGGAGGTTTCCCGCAGGCGTTCCGGCGCCACGGCAAGCGGGCGACCGTGAGCGATCGCCCAAAGCGCGAGGCCACCGGAGAACAGGGTGTAGACGCTTAGGGCGAGCGCCAGCAGCAGCGAAAAACTGCCGAAAGAGGGCATGGGATGGGTCATGCGCGGGAAGACGTCCTTCGCCCCCCATTCTCGCAGGTTTTATCCCGGGTTGGATGGGCGAGAGCTACCGAAGCCCGGTTACCGGACTGCTTCAGAAATCCGTTATTCGGCGGGTGCGGCAGCCATCTTTTCCGCTACCAGGCGATGAACACTGGCGAGCAGGTGCTCCGGCAGCAGAGGCTTGAGGCGGAAGTGCACGCCGAGTTGCGCATACTCCTCTTCGGCCTCCGCCATGCCGCTGATGACGAGTACGGGAACCTCAGGATCGAAGCTGCGAACGGCGCGCACAAAATCGGCTCCGTTCATGCCCGGCATGATGTGGTCCGTGATGATGAGGTCGATGGGAGCGGGAAACTCGCCGTTCCGGTACTGCTCCAGAGCGCGCTCCGGGTTCAGAACAGCGATCACGAAAAAGCCGGCCCGCTTCAGAATGGTCTGTCGTGTCGCGGCCTGCACCGCATTGTCATCGATCAAAAGAATTGTTGCTTGCATGCCGTCGATCGGGTCCTGGTGAAAGAGCGCTGGGACAAAAAGCGGGTGAGTAATTGTCGAGTGCATATGATGCCGAGCGTAGGGGAAACGCTGCCTGCACAGGAAGTAGTAAGACGTATTCCTAAGCAGGCTGTCCATTTTTGCGGAGGCCGAAGGAAGGGCTGCCCCTCGCCGAACCTGTGGCTTCCACAGACCGCGGTTGAGCCGCAGGCTGCGATAATGGCCGCTATGAAGCGGCGTGTGATCCGCCATTACGAGTTTCTGCGCAAGATCGGCTCGGGGGGCAGCGGCGTTGTGTTTCTGGCCAACGACACGCTGCTGCAGCGTCCGGTGGTGCTGAAGCTGCTGAAGCGCGGCTCGCAGACGCCGGAGCAGATGCGCGCAACCCAGCTGCGTGAGGCACGGCTGGCGTCGGCGATCGACCATCCCAACGTCTGCGCGATCTATGAGGTGGGCGAGGAGGAGGACGAGGCGTACATCGTCATGCAGTACATCCCGGGCAAGAGCCTCGACAAGGTGATCGCCGAGGGGCCCGCGAGCCTGCAGCTGGTGCTCTCAAGCGGCATGCAGATCGCCGACGGTCTGCAGGCGGCGCACAACCTGGGCATCTTTCATCGCGATCTGAAGCCGGCCAACGTCATGCTGACCGATGGCGGCCTGATCAAGATTCTGGACTTCGGTCTGGCGCGGCAGTTGACGCGGGAGCAGGGCGAGTTCGATCCGTCCAGCCCGGGCCAGGCAATCTCGCCGGCGTTGCCGGATTCGACCTACACGGCGCGCGGGGGCACCATCGCCTACATGGCGCCGGAGCAGTTTGTTACCGGCCAAAGCAGCGTACGCAGCGACATCTTCGCGCTGGGTGTGCTGCTTTATGAGTTCGTGACGGGGCGCCATCCGTTTCACAAGCCGGACGCGCAGGAGCTGCAAAGCATTCGTGCGATTCAGTTTGCCGAGCCGCCGGCGTTGCGCGAGATCGTTCCCGAAATGCCGGTGGAGTTGGAGAGCGTGATTCTGCGCTGCCTGGAGAAGCAGCCTTCGGAACGGTATGCGAGTGCTGCCGATGTGCGCGAGGGGCTGAAGACGATCCTGAAGTCGCTGCGCTTGGATGTTGCCGTGATGCCTGGCGAAAGCGCGACGTTTATGGCGGCGCAGCAACGGCTGGACCTGCATTCGCCCGAGGAAGAGAAACGCACGGCGGGTTTCCTTTCGATGCTTGCCGAACGGTTTCGCGATGCGAGCCCCAGTGAGGCGGAGCGGCGAACCACCATCGTTGTTCTGCCGTTCATGAATCTTGGCCAAACGGATGCGACCCCGTTCTATGGTTCGGCACTGGCGGATGCGCTGGGCGCCCGGTTGGCGAAGGTGCCGTCGCTGGTGGTGCGGCCCTCGAGTACTCTGATGAACGTAGGCGCCAAGCAGCTGGACCCGTTGAGCCTGGGGCGCAAGCTGCTGGTGGACTTCGTGCTGGCCGGAAGTTTTCTGCGCTCCGAAAGCGGCTTCGATCTGAACTGGCAGCTGCTGGATGTGAAGGGTGAAAGTGTGCGTACGGGCGGCTCGATCAGCGTGGCCAGCTTTGATCTGATCTCCGTGCAAACCGAGATCTGCGACGAGGTGTTCGCGGAGCTGCGCGGGGCCGGTGCGCTGCAGGGAAAACCCATTGAGGGAAATCGTCTGGCCAAGCTCGGGGATGCGGCATCGGAGGATTATCTGCGGGCCCGTGCATTGCTTTCCTCCTTCATGACGCGCACCGGAAGTCGCGATGAGCTGGATCGTGCGCTGCGTTTATTCGAAGGGGTAACCGCGCGGGATCCGGGCTATGCACCGGGGTGGTCGGGGCTGGGCATCACGCACCTGCAGTATGCGCGGCATGGGCTGGGCGGACAGATGCATGTGCTGGAGGCGAGGCGCGCCTTTGATAAGGCGTTGGAGCGCGATGCGGCCTCAGTTGAGGCCAATCTGTATCGCGTGTACATGCTGCTCTCCCGTGGTGAAAAGGAGAGCGCCCGCCATGGAATTGAGCATCTGCTGCAGGACGCCGGCAATGACTGGAATGTGCATCTGTTGGCGGCGTTGACGCTGCGGCTGGATGGGATCTATGCCGATGCGCTCACGCAGTTCAATATCTCGCTGCGCTTGAATCCATCCAATGCGGCGATGATTTACAACCACCGGGCGCGGGTGTATCAGTATCAGAATCAGCTTGAGATCGCGGGCGACGAGATTGAAAAGGGGTTGACGCTGGAGCCGCGTCAGCCGTTGTTGCGCATCTCCAGCGGCTATCAGCAGATGCGGCTGGGGCAGCTTTCCAAGGCCATCGACACGCTGGAAGGCGTGATCCGCGACGATGCTACCCTGCGCATTGTTTTTCCGACGATTGCGATGTGCTACGTGCAGCTTGGGGATCGGAAACGCGCGGCTGATTTCATCTTGGAAGATGTGCTGGCCGCCGCAGAGGCGGATAGCGAGATGGCGTACCGGCTGGCAACGTATTTCGCCGTCGAAGGCGACGCGAGTGAAGCGCTGCATTGGCTGCGGCGCGCGATCTATCTCGGCAATGAGAACTATCCGTGGTTCAGCATCAATCCCGCCTGGCGCGGCATGGCGGAGAACCAGGATTTTCAGCGGGCGCTGGAGGACCTCAAAAAGAGCTACAGGCGCAACCAGAAGAACTGGAAGCGCCTCTTGTCTCAGGTGGAGAGTTAGGGCTGATTACGCGTTGCTGTATAGGCGTTCTCTTTGCTGTATAGCCTTCTTTTTTAGAATTGTCATCCCGTAGCGCAACGAAGGGATCTGCTTTTTCTATAGGTGGCAGCAACGCTTAAGAAAAGCAGATCCCTTCGCTGCGCTACGCGATGACAGATGAAAGGCAGGGGAAATCCATCCTTATGTGGGATTCAACTGCAGCGGCTCATCCAGACTGAAGTAGATCGTAGTGTCTGCCGGTAGCTTCTCCTGCTGATCCTGCTTGAGCCAGACCACGGTGCCAATCCCGGCACCGATGCCGGCGCCGACCACCGCCCCCACACCGCCGCCGACAACGGCGCCCGTGACGGCCGCAGCTCCGGTGGCGAGGCCGAGCGCCGCGGCGGTTTCCCTGGGATGACCCTTGAGCTGGACGGCGCCTTCATCCGTCACGCGGCTATCGCTGTAGTCGTCGATGCCGGAGACCGTGGCACGCAGTGGATAGACCGTGCCGTCGGGCAGGGTGACGCTCTGCGGCTGCAGGCGAATGGAAGCGGGGCCGCCGATGCGCTTGCCGCCGTGCACCGCGGTGACGCGACCGTGCACGATCGAGCCGGCGGGCAGCAGGACTTCGCCGGAATGGCCTGCGTCGGCGAGCAGTTCGGCGGAAAAGGCTTTGCCCACCACGGCGGTTTCCGTTGAGAGGGACTCCTTCAGGCGCGCCTTCAGAACGGTGCCGCTGTTGAGCTCGTGCGGCGAGTACGCAACCGAGGAGACGATGCCATCGTCGTCATCGGCCAGCTCTCTGCGCTGCGGCTGCGCGCTCGCGGTCTGCACAGGGGCATAGGTCGAGGCCGTGGGCTGGCGCACGATGAGCGCGGGCATAGCGGCCGTTTGACCGCCGGCTGTCCCAGTGGAGGGATCACTGATCTGCGGCACGGCGCCAGTGGCTGGATAGCTCTGCTCGTTGATGGATGTGTTGGCTTGCACGGGCGTGCTGTCGGATGCGGGAGTGTGCGAAGGTTTGACGTAGTGGTCCGATTGCTGCGGCGTGTCAACGTCGTTGAGCCGGTCGGGGTGCGCGACCCCGGTGGCTTGTCCGAGAGCGGAGACCGTCAGCAAGGGCAGCGCGAGGAACGGAAGTACCGGCTGCAAGATCCTGAACTTTGTGAACTCCTTCTTGAACTCCATGGATACACTTTCTCCCGAAGGCGCGAGAGCGCCGTGTACTGCAGGATAGTCCCCAGGGATGAGGAAAGTCTCAGCGGCCTGTGCGTTGAACCAGAAGGGGCAATGCTGTTTGTGGTTCGCGGGTGGGTGTGGCGGAAGAACGCAGATTTCCTACGGGAATGACAAGCAAAAATTACAAGAACGACGGACTCAGAGTGTGGCGGCGGCGATTACTTTTTCGTAGAACGCCTCGTAGTGCGGGATGATCCGCGAGGCGCAGAAGTGCTGTTGGGCGGTGGCGCGTGCGGCTGTTGCCATGGTTTCAAGCCTTTCGGGATCGGCCAGCAGCGTCCTTGCGGCCCCGGCCATGGACTCTACGTCGCCGACGGAAAATAAAAGGCCGTTGACGCCGTCCTCGATGAGTTCGGGCACGCCGCCTACACGCGTGGCGATTGCAGGAACGCAGCAGGCCATGGCTTCGAGCGCAGCCAGGCCGAAGCTCTCCATCTCGCTGGGCATGAGCATGAGGTCGGCGAGCGGAAGCAGCTCGTGGACGCCTTCCTGCTTGCCGACGAAGTGGCAGCGGTCGAGCACGCCGTGGTGTTTGGCGAGGTATTCGGCGGCGGAGCGGTCGGGTCCATCGCCGATCATGAGCAGACGCGCTGGCATCTGCTTCGCCACGCGAGCAAAGACCTCCACGGCATCGAGCACACGTTTTACCGGCCGGAAGTTGGAGAGGTGCACGAGGAGGCGTTCGTCGGGATTTGCGAACTGCGGGCGTTGTTTGGCGACGAGCTCGGGGCGGCGTTCATACACATCGCAGTTGACGAAGTTGCGAATGACCTCGATCTCGCGCTGGATGTTGAAGGCCTCATAGGTGCGCTCGCGCAGGTGCGCGGAGATGGCGGTGACTCCGTCGGAGCGCTCGATGCCGTAGCGCGTGATCGGCAGATAGGAGCGGTCCAGGCCGACGAGCGTGATATCGGTGCCGTGCAGCGTGGTGATGAAGGGCAGCTTGATGCCGCGGACGGCGAGCATGTCCTGCGCGAGCAGTGCGCTGACGCTGTGCGGAATGGCATAGTGGACGTGGAGGATGTCGAGCGAGTAGATCTCGGCGACCTCGGCCATGCGGGTGGCGAGCGCGAGGTCATAGGGCGGATATTCGAAGAGCGGATAGTTGGAGACTGGAACCTCATGATAAAAGATGGAGCCTTCGCGTCCGGTGAGCCGGAAGGGCTGCGAATAGGTGATGAAGTGCACCTGGTGGCCGCGCGCGGCGAGCTCGATGCCGAGCTCGGTGGCGACGACGCCGGAGCCGCCGTAGGTGGGGTAGCAGGTGATGCCGATCTTCATGGGCTGGCTCGTCTCTTCACGTCTCGTTCTACGGCTCGGAGCGGGTGTTTGCCAACGCCCGCTGGACAAGATTTTTCACCTCTGGATCTCGGGCTCCGTCCACGAGCTCTGCGTAGTTGATGAGTTGCAGGGGCTGCGGTTGCGGCTGTTTGTCCTCGCCGGGCCGCGGTGCGCGCAGAACGGTGAGCAGCGCCTTGCGCTCGATCTCACGCGAGTCGCGCAACCGGGTCTGAATGGATTCCAGATCGCGGTCGCTGTAGCCGGGATGGCAGACGAGCTCCCATGTGCCGCGCGGCACCGCAGCGATAATCTGTCGCAGCGTGTCGCGGTTCAGGTGGCCGGTGGCGGAGATGCCGATCGTTCCGCCGGTGGTGTGCACGGCTCGGCTGCGAAATTGCGGCAGGGCGAGGAAGCGGCGATGGAAGAGCCGGGTGGCGGCGACCGCCATCCAGCGCAGTGCGCGCGTCTGCCCGAGGCGCACACTCCAGGGCTCTTCAAACGGATTGCGCACGGCTCGCACACCCAGGTCCTCCGCGGCGGCGAGCAGCGGGCGCGCGATCCCCGGCAGCACGTGCGTGTGTTTGTGGGTGTCGAGGTGGGTGACGCGGATACCGGCACGCTGCAGCACCTGAATCTGTGCGGTGATCTCCCGCTGGAGTTCGTTTGAATTGATCTTTCCGGTGAGAGCGGCGCGCAGAAATTCATTCAGGGTTGGGCGAAAGCCGCGGCCGTCTTCGCCGAGCAGCGTGGGGATGCTCTCAGGGGGTGAGACGGGAGTGCCATCGGTGAGGACGATGTGACAACCCACGCCGAGTGCCGGGTTCCGGTGGGCCAGCTCCACGGCGTGCTGAAACGCGGGTCCTGTGGCCATCAGGCTGGCGGAGGGGAGCACGCCGACGGCATGCAACTCGGCGATGGCGAGGTTGATGCCGCGAGTGAGGCCGAAGTCATCGGCGTTGACGATCAGCCTGGGGAGCATGGCGTTACAAGCACCAGGGAACGGAAGCGGTGTGCGCGACTGCGGTTCCCCCCATGCAGTGTAGCGGAGCCTGGGTGGAGGGGATGCTGTGGAAGTGGGGCTGTGGAAGTGGTTTAGGTAGTGTCTGTGTGAATCATTTTTTGCTTTTCGGAGATAGGTCCGGGCTTCAGCCCGGACATGGAGTGCGGAGAAGAACGGGGCTTCAGCCCCGGGTTTTGCGCTGGCACCGGAGAGAACCCTGGGCTAAAGCCCATGATTTGGCCCTCCTTTTCGTGGGGCTGAAGCCCCACGCTCCCTCCCCATCCTCCTCGTACGCTGACCTTGGTTCACACAGACACTGCCTAGGGTGAACCCGCGTTCAGCGTTGATATTGCTCGTCGCTGACGTGCTCCATCCAATCCACGACCTTCCCGTCCACTCGTTCCTGAATGGCGATGTGCGTCATCGCCGTGGTCGGGGTAGCCCCGTGCCAGTGCTTTTCTCCCGGCGCGAACCAAACCACATCGCCGGGATGAATTTCGTCGATCGCTCCGCCTTCGCGCTGAACCCATCCGCAGCCTGCGACGACGATCAATGTCTGTCCGAGCGGATGCGTGTGCCAGGCGGTACGCGCTCCGGCCTCAAACGTGACGCTGGCGCCTGCGACAAGCGCGGGGTCAGGCGCCTGGAAAAGCGGGTCAATGCGGACAGTGCCAGTAAACCAGTCTGCCGGACCTTTGCCGGACGGCTGCGAGCCAACGCGTTTTATTTCCATCACTCGATTCTAAAGCCTGGACAAGGGCATGTAGGGCACGGCTGAAGTCGTGTCGGGGAAAGGCCTAATTCGGAAGTTAGTTCGGAAATGTGTGCCGGATGCGCACGGTGCGCTCGAGCTCGTCATTGTTTTCGAGTACCTTGAGGCGCAGATCGGGATCGATGCCGGGCTGCTTCAGCCACGTCTGCACGATCGCTTCAGCCTCGGGACTACCCTGTCCGTTGAAGAAGGCGCCGAGCCACGCGCCGAGGTAGAAGATCTTACGATCGCGTTTGATCTCGGGCAGCTGATCGAGCGCGCGGCGCAGATACGGTTCGGTCAGTGCGGATTCGTTCCAACTGTTGAAGGGATGGAGGCTCTGGGTAAGCCAGTCTTCGGGCTTGGCGTGGGGATCCGCGGGCGGCAGCAGGTATTGCGCGAAGTATCTTTGCTTCGTGGCGGCGTCGGGGGCCGCGGCCTGTGCGGCCCAGGCGTTCTTGGGGCCGTCGCCGGAGTGATCGCGTCCCAGTTCCGCTGTGAGCAGCGCGGGAGCCTCGGAATCGTTGAGGGAGACGAGGCGGCCGACCAGACCCCAGCGATCGAGGGGACGGAGATCGACGCCGGGGATGGTTGTTTTGCCGGCCAGAAGCCCCTTGAGGGTTGCGCGGGCGGCGGGTGTTTCGGATACGGCGGTTAAGGTGCGGAAGCTCACGATGCGGATGCCGATCTGCGGCGCGGTGAGCATGCGCTGGGTTGCAATTTGTTCGAGCTGCGGGACGTACGCGGAGCGGCCATGCTCGGTCATGTACATCTGCAGCGCCGTGGTGGCGTGTGCGCCCTGAATGCGGGCGAGGGTTTCGTCCTGTTCATGGGGAAGATTCGTGAGAACGAGTTCGACGTAACCGCGCGGCGACGATTTTGCGACGCGAACATTATCCCAAAGCGCTCCCCAGAGCATGGAGCGGAGCAGCGGCTCGGGAAAGTACCTTCGGCTCGACTGCGGCGCTTCGACCGCGACGACGCGTGTATCGGGTTTTGGGATCAGCAGCTTGCGAACTTCCTGTTCGCTTCTGCTGTCCAGAAGAAAGCGGCCGTAGGCTTCGTCGCCTGCATTGGCGAAGACGTAGCCGGGACAGGGCTTACCCACTGCGGCGCTGACGATGGTCTCGGCGGTGTTCCAATCGGCACGAACGGTCTCCCCGGAGGTGCCGAGCACGATCTCGTTCGACATGGGCCAGATAAAGTTGTCGGGGAGCACATCACGTTGGCTCAGCTTCAGCTCGGTGAGTTTTCCCTCGGAGTTGCAACTCCACGACACGTTGACCTCGGGCATGCCGCGACGCAGCACCCAGGCATCGGCCCAGGTGCGCACATCTTGTCCACTCGCGGTGTGGAAGGCGTTAATGAGGTCGGCCCACTGCGCGTTGCCATAGGCGTGCTGCGCGAGGTAGAGCCGCAGGCCGTTGCGGAAGTTGTCGGCGCCGAGGCGGAACTCGAGCTGCTTCAGGATCGCCGGCGCCTTCTGGTAGACGATGGCGCCGTAGGCGCTCTTTGCGTCGTTGAGGTTGGGGATGTTCTGAAAGATCGGCGTGGTGCCGGGAGTTTCGTCGATGCCGTAGGCGAGCGGCTTGATGTCCTCGTAGAAGTGCTTCCATGCCTCTGATTTTGGTTCGAGCGAATCGAGGCAGCGATAGGCCATGTACTGCGCGAAGCCTTCTTTGAGCCATAGGTCATCGAACCAGCGCATGGTGACGAGATCGCCGAACCACTGGTGCGTGAGTTCATGCAGCGTGAGGATATTGCGGCGAAAGCGATCGCTTTCCGTAGGAGCGGAGCGGAAGAGAACGCCGTCTTCGTTGAGGAAGGTTGCGCCCGCGTGCTCCATGCCGCCGAAGGGGAAACCGGGGATGAGCACGAGGTCGTACTTGGGGAAGGGGTACGGCTGCTGGAAGTAGTCGGCCAGCCATGCCATGCCGCGGGCGGTGATGCTTTGCAGCTGCGGGATCTCGGGCTCGGCGCGTTTCAGCTGCGATTTGCGAACATAAACGTCAGGTTCGCCTGGGGTGTGGTGCACGTTGACCCATGGACCGGCGGCGAAGGCGAAGAGATAGGTGGAGATGGGCTTTGTTTCGGGGAAGCTGGTTTGGCTGATCGCACCGGTGGTCTCGATGCGTGTAGGAGCCGTGTTGCCGATAACCGTCCAGTCGGTCGGCGCAGCGGTTTTCAGGGTGAAACGGGCCTTCAGATCAGGCTGATCGAAGCACGGGAAGGCCATGCTGGCGTCCATGGGAACGAAGAGCGAATAGAGGTATTCGTTGCCGTCGTTCTTGTCGGTGTAGCGCGTGATCGCGGCACCGGCAGCCGCAATGCGCGAGGTGAAGGTGAGCTCGACGGCATTGTCACCGGGGTGCAGTTGTGATGCAGGCAGCGTGAGATGGCCGTCGGTGAGCGTTGGCGTGAGCTGTTTGCCGTTGAGGGTTGCAGAGGTAAGTGTGCCTTCACGATAGTCGAGCGGCAGGTCTGCATTGGCGCCGGTTGGTTTGAGCGTGAAGTGCACGGTTTCGCTGCCGGGCATGGTGTCGGCTTGGGGTGCGAGCGTTAGATGGAGATCGTAATGAATATCGGAGACTCGAGCGGCGCGGTTTTGTGCAAGCTCGCGGGAGATACCGGGGCCGGGTTTGGTCTGGGCCCGCATCGCTTGTGAACCGGCCAGCGCCATCAGGAGAAATGCGATTGCGCGTACGCGCACGCAGGCGAATGGATTACGTTTCAACCGTGCATTCAGCATCGATTCTCCTGTTTGTCTCCCAAGTCTTTCTTGAGCAGTTCTGTGTGGCATTCAGTTTCATCTCGGCCGGAGCGCAGCGGGATGCAGAGACCTGCGGTCGGCTGCCGGCTGCCCAAAAACCTTCGCGCAGGTCTCTTGTATCAGTTATCTAACAGCATTTTCTTCTAAGGAAGATGCCCGGGCACCAACGGCGTTGGCTTTGAGGCTGGCCGGATGCTATGTTTTCCCCTGAGATGGACGTCCAGAGCAGGCAGTGGACCCATGGGGATGTATGACGCAACGAGTTTCAGTGCAGGGGTGGGCCGCAGGCGGGAAATACACCGAACTGGGTGAGGTCTTCGGCGCGATTGCCGTTGCCGCAGCGCAGATCGCCGGCAAAATCAGGTTAGCCGGCCTGGATGAGATCTACGGCGCAGCCGGCGCCACCAATGTGCAGGGAGAGCAGCAGCAGAAGCTCGATGTCTTCGCAAACGACGTCATGACCGAGCATCTGCGCGCTTGCAGGGGCGTTCTGGGTCTGGTGAGCGAGGAGGACGATGAGCCTGTCCTTTTCGATCGTGGGCCGGGAGCCGCCGAAAGGCATTTTGCGCTGAGTTTCGATCCCTTGGATGGCTCTTCGAATATCGATGTTAACGTCAACGTAGGCACCATCTTTGGCGTTCGTCTGGTCTCCGGCGAGAGTAAAGACCTGACGCAAGCCGTGCTGCGACCTGGATCGGAGCAGGTTGCGGCCGGATACGTTTTGTACGGTCCGTCCACGGTCTTCGTTGCGACGATCGGGGACGGTGTTGCGGCATTTACGCTGGATGACTCTGGCGAATTTGTGGGGAGCGCCGAACGGCTGCGGATGCCGGAGCAAGGCATCTACTACTCGGCCAATGAGTCCGGCGTGGCGAGCTGGCCGGGTCCGTTTCGCGAGTTTATTCCGGCGCTGCTGCGCGGTGAGCTTGGCGGAAAGCCGTACAGTGCGCGCTACATCGGCAGCCTGGTGGCGGACTTCCATCGCACGCTGCTGAAGGGCGGCGTTTTCCTGTATCCGGTGACGGAGAAGGCTCCCCAAGGCAAGCTGCGGCTGCAGTATGAGGCCAATCCGCTGGCCATGATCGCGGAGGCCGCTGGAGGCGCCGCGATCGACGGATCGGAGCGGATTCTGGAGCTGCAGGCGACGGGAATTCATCAACGCACACCGCTGGTTGTGGGCAGCCGCCGCGAGGTGGAACTGCTGCGGAAGCTCGTGCGGGAGGCGCGGTGATAGAGGCGGTTCCTTCACAAATTGTTGCTGAGCGGCTGTACTACGATTCCCCGGCGTTGGAGTTTACGGCGCGCGTTACGGACATCCGGCTGGTGGCGACGGAGCGCAACGAGGCGGGCGAGAAGGCGCAGCTCTGGCAGGTTTCACTGGATCGAACTGCTTTTTATCCAGAAAGCGGAGGGCAGCCGTGGGATACCGGCGTGCTGATCGCTACGGCCCGCAGCGGCGCCACGCTGGAGGTGCCGGTAGAGCGTGTCGAGGAGGACGAAGCCGGCGAGGTTTGGCACTTCGTGCGCAAGCCGCTGGTGCAGGACACGGAGGTCAGCGGCCGGGTGGATGCGGACCGTCGCCAGGATCACATGCAGCAGCACACCGGGCAGCATCTGCTTTCGGCGATGTTTCTGGGCCAGCTCCGGGCGCGTACGGTGTCGTTTCACCTTGGTGCGGAGAGCGCCACGATCGATCTTGCGTTGGCCGAGGGCATGCAGTCTTTTGCCCCGGAGCAGATCGAGCGCGTGGAAGCCGAGGTCAACCGGCTGATTTTCGAGAACCGCCCGCTGACTCCACGTCGGCACACGCGTGAGGAGGCGGAGGCGATGCTCGCGCAGGGGCTCTTGCGCAAGCTGCCGGAGCGCTCCGGGCCGATGCGCGTGGTGGAGATGAGTGGGGTGGAGTTCAACGCCTGCGGGGGCACGCATGTGGGTTCTACGGGCGCCATCGGCGGGCTGCTGCTGCGGCGGCTGGAGAAGGTGAAGAGCGGCTGGCGGGTGGAGTTTGTGTGCGGGCTGCGGGCGGTTCGTGCGGCTCGGCAGGATTATAGGCTGCTGGGCGGAGTGGCTTCCGCGCTGAGTGTTGGAGCGCTAGATGTCCCGGCGCGTGTGGCCACGTTGCAGGAAGACGCGAAGAGGTCGAGTAAAGAGCGCCGGAAGTTGTTAAGTGAGCTTGCCGAGGCGGAGGCGTACGCGTTAGATACAAGAGTTTTCAAGGGAGCACTCATAGAGGCTTCCTACCTCAACAAAGACATGGCATTCGCCATGCGCCTGGCAACTGGACTGGCTTCGAAGGGGCGCGGAGCGGTGCTGAGTGTAGAGACTAACAAAGAGGGTGGCGTCGTTCTGTTGCGGCCGCCGGATTGTGACTTTCATGCCGGCGAGGTTGTGAACTCGTTTGTTAAGGAGATGTGCATGCACGAGAACGCACGCGGCGGCGGTGCAGCCGATGTCGCACAGATTAGCTTGAAGAACGGTTCTGCTTCGTTCCTTGCAGGGAAGCTGGCCATGGTCGTCAAGGCACTGCACAATCACAGCAGCAGCGGGTCATAGGTGTGTTCTCGGCAAAAGCTGGATGCGGCGAAAAGCAGGTCCTTTCCCTTCGACCAGCTCAGGGTCAGGATGACAAATGAAAGGACAACAGAGGAAGTAGTACTGGGGCGTAGCGCGTTGCGCCGTTAGTCCTGAACATCAGACAATAAACTAGAAACGTGAGCCTGTTCTGCGATGTCGCCCTGCCTGTTCCGCTCGACCGCAGCTACACGTATAAGCTGGGCGACTTCGACGCCGAGATCGGCGCGCGGGTGATGGTGCCCTTTGCCGGGCAGCGGCTGGTCGGCTTCGTGGTGCGAACGCACGACGATCCGCCACCGCCGAAGATCGAGCTCAAGCCGGTAGAACGCGTGCTGGATGAGGCAGCGCTGCTGGGCCCGGAGCTGCTGGAGCTGGGGCGCTGGGTGGCGGAGTACTACTGCGCGCCGTTGGGCGAGGTCCTGCGCGGCATGGCGCCGCTGAGCGCGGAGGTGCGGCGGCGCTGGATCTACCGCATCGCCGAGGCGGGCCGCCGGGTGCTGTACGAGGGCGCGGCGAAGGGCTCGTCGCGGAGGTCGAAGTTAAGCGTGGAAGACCAGAACCGTGAGTACGCGGTGCTGAACTATCTCGAATCGGGCGAGCCGGCCAAGGCGCCCACGCTGCGCGGGGCCACCGGGGCGAATAAAGCTTTGCTGGATGCCATGGCGCGGAAGAGGTGGCTGGCGCGGGAGCCGTTGGCGGAGATGCGGGATGCGCGTCGTATCGAACAGATTGCAGTGCTGGTGGAAGCTCCTGCCGATGGGAACGGCAATACGGATGGAAAGAGGATTGAGGAGCGAGGGCCGACAGGGGTGAGGGGGGTTGCCGCCCCAACGGCAAGGGATGGCGAGCGACGGCTGCCGAAGCTGAATGACAACCAACTGGCCGTGATGGCCGAGCTCGCCGGCGTGGGTGGGCGGGAGCGTGTGCGTGAGTTGCAGGTGCGTTTAGCTCGCCACGGAGTTCCGGAGACGACGCTGGGGACGCTGGTGCGGCGTGGGCTTGTGCAACTGGAGGAGACGCCGCAAGCCTTTCACATTACCGGGCTGACGAACAGGGCAGGCAAGCGGTTTGCCCATGAACACACGCTCAATGAGGCCCAGACCGAGGCGCTGGCGGGCATTGCCGCGGCTATGGAGAAGGCTGGTTTCCAGCCGCATCTGCTGTACGGCGTCACCGGCTCAGGCAAGACGGCGGTGTATGTGGCGGCGATGCAGCGAGCGCTCGCGGCGGGCAGAAGCGCGCTGCTGCTGGTGCCGGAGATCGGGCTTACGCCTGCGACCGCGGCGCAGATGATCGCCGCGTTCGGCAGCGAGGTGGCGCTCTTGCACTCGCAGTTGACGCCGGACGAGCGCGCGGAGCAGTGGCATCGCATTCGTCGCGGTGAGGCGCGCGTGGTGATCGGCACGCGGTCGGCGGTGTTTGCGCCGCTGCCCGCATTGGGGCTGATTCTGGTCGACGAGGAGCATGACGGCAGCTACAAGCAGGAGGAGACGCCGCGCTACCATGGCCGCGATGTCGCCGTCATGCGCGCCAAACTGCTGGGCTGCACGGTGGTCCTGGGCTCGGCGACGCCGTCGCTGGAGAGCTGGCACAACGCCGAAACGGGCCGGTACACGCGACTGGAGATGGTGGCGCGGGTGAACGACCGGCCGCTGCCGGTGGTTGAAACCATTGACATGCGCGAGGAGTTTCGCGCCACCGGACAAGAGCAGCTTTTCTCCCGGCAGCTGATGGAAGAGACGCAGACGACGCTCGATCGCGGCGAGCAGGCGATCATCCTGCTGAACCGGCGCGGCTACAGCGTGGTTGTGATGTGTCGCAGCTGCGGCGAGAAGGTGGAGTGTGAGAACTGCGCCATCGCTCTCACGTTTCATAAGGGGGGCGATGAACGGGAGCTCGCGGGTCCCGCACGCGTGGGCGCACGGCTGGAGTGCCACTACTGCGGCTATCGGCGAGGCGTGCCGGAGCGCTGTCCGAAGTGCGGGAGCGAACACCTGTTTTTCCTCGGCGCGGGCTCGCAGCAGGGCGAGGAGCGGCTGGCGGAGCTGTTTCCGGGCGCCCGGATCGGCCGCATGGATCGCGATACCGTGCGCACCCGCGGCGACATGGAGCGCCTGCTGGAACGGCTGCATTCCGGCGAGATCAACCTGCTGGTGGGCACGCAGATGATCGCCAAGGGGCATGACATCCACGGCATCACGCTGGTGGGCGTCGTAGGGGCGGACTTTGCGCTGGGGCTGCCGGATTTTCGGGCTGCCGAACGCGTCTTTCAGCTGCTGACGCAGGTGAGTGGACGCGCGGGCAGGGGAACCTTGCCGGGTCGCGTTCTGGTGCAGACCTATCAGCCAGATCATTACGTGCACCAGTTCGCGCGAACCCATGATTTCACTGGCTTTGCGGCTCGCGAGATGTACTTCCGGCGCGGTACGCGCTATCCGCCGTTTACGGCATTGGCCAACGTTCTGTTGCAAAGTGAGAGCCTGCCGGAGGCGCTGGGCTGGGCAGGCACGCTGGGCCGATGGCTGGCTGCCGCGAAGCCGCAGGGTGTGCGTGTCCTGGGACCGGCGGCTGCTCCGCTGTCGCGTCTGAAACGGATTTTCCGGTATCACTTTGTGCTGCGGGCGGAGCGCCGGGATGTGCTGCGGGCGTGCCTGCGCGGTTTGCTGGCGGCGGCGGATGCGGAAGGGGTCCCGCGCCGGGCGTTGGTGATCGATGTGGATGCGCTGCACCTGATGTAGGCTGCTTGACGCTCGCCGCATGTGGGAAAGCAGATCCCCTGCGGAAACGACAACAAAAAGTGCTACTCGAGCGCCTGCAGGTCTTTGCCGGCTTTGAAGCGGACGGCGCGTCCGGGGGTGATGTCCACGCGGGTGCCGGTTCGCGGATTGCGGCCGACGCCGGTCTTGCGCGGCTTTACGGTGAAGACGCCAAAGCCGCGCAATTCGATGCGCTCGCCCTGGCCCAGGGCGCCCTTCATGGCGCCGAACACGGCGTCGATCGCCGCTTCTGCCTTGTTGCGGGGCAGGCCGGTGCGCTCCACGATACGCTGGATGAGATCCTGCTTGATCAATCGCAGACACCTTTCAGGAGTTGCGTGCCGGGCTACGGTCGCGAACGTGCCCGGAGGCATATACCCGTACCTTTAATGTAAACGTCGCCCGGGTGGTTGCGTTAGGCTCTGAAGAATATCTTCGCGTGAAAGGGGCAGCGGCTGCGCGAGCTGCTGCCGGCTGAAGGGAACGATGGCAATCAAGAGCGACAAGTGGATTCGGACGCAGGCCAGGGAGCGCGGAATGATCGAGCCCTTCAGCGAGAAGCAGGTGCGCGAGGGTGTCGTCTCGTATGGCCTGTCGTCCTATGGCTATGACCTGCGGGTATCGGACGAGTTCAAGATCTTTACCAATGTGAACAGCGCCATCATCGACCCGAAAAACTTCGACGAGCGTTCCTTCGTTACCGTGGTTGCGGATTCGGTGATCATCCCGCCGAACTCGTTTGCGCTGGCAAAATCGATCGAGTATTTTCGCATTCCGCGCGATGTGCTCACGATCTGCGTGGGCAAAAGCACCTATGCGCGCTGCGGCATCATCGTGAACGTGACGCCGTTTGAGCCGGAGTGGGAGGGCTTCGTCACGCTCGAGATCTCGAACACGACGCCGCTGCCGGCACGCGTGTATGCCAATGAGGGCCTTTGCCAGATTCTTTTCTTTCAAAGCGACGAGCAGTGCGAGACCAGCTACGGGGACCGGAAGGGCAAGTACCAGCATCAGCAGGGGATTGTGCTTCCGAAACTGTAGAAAGTTCTGATTTCTGAATTTTCCGCGGATAAAGCCGGATCATGAGCAAAGCATTTACGGGGTGGCTGAAGCCACCCTCTTCCCAAAAGCAGCATTTTTCCGCAGCCTGTAAAGTCCCCTTGTTCTGGGCCGCCTTGTCGTGGGGCTGAAGCCTCACGTTCCCTCCCAAATGCATCTTGGACGATGATCGTGATTCGGCAGGCATTCCCTAAGCCCTGCTCATCCTCATGGGCGTATTGTGCGATTTGAATTGTGAGATTTGAAGACCGCACCTGCCACCCAACTGAATGAAGCTGAATAAAATCAAACCTTCCGTAGAACTTCGCGTCTTGGATTGCAGGGTGCACGTACACTCAAGGCAGTCCTATTTACCTTCTGAGGTCTCACACTGTCCATCACGGGTCATTCCGGCGGAAGGAAGGAGTTGGTGTGCATCGGCATTCTGGGCGCCGATCCCCTGCGCTCGATCGGCTTGCAGTCGATCCTGGAGGATGGATTGAAGCTGCGCACGGTCATTCTGCCGGATAGCAACCGTTCGGGTGCGTGCAAGCCAAACATCCTCATCATCGATGAGGGCCTGGATGACCAGCCTGGGTTGGCAGCTCCGTTGAGCCACATCCTGCTGCGTATGCCGGGGGTCGCGGTCGTAGTGCTCACCCGGACGGTGAACTCCGGCGCGACCCACCGTGCCATGGCGGCCGGGGCGCGTGCGGTTCTGCCGGAGACGGCGCAGGTGCCGGAGATCCGCGCCTGCATACGGGCCGTGCTGCGCGGAAAGACCTGGACGCCGCGCGAGGCTGTGAGCGAGTCTCGCGAAGCGCCGAAGGCAACGGAGGCGAGCCTTGACGACCGCTTTACGCCGAAGGAGCGGGAGGTGATGCAGTGGCTCGCGCAAGGGCGCTCCAACCGGGAGATTGCGTCCACCATGGGCATTGACGAGGCGACCGTGAAGGCGCACCTCGGGCGCATGCTGCGCAAGGCCCACGCGAGCAATCGTGTCGAGCTCACGCTGCGCGCACTGGCGGAATCCAAAGTCCGCCCCTGACCCCGGGCTGTGTACATCGGGCCGACTGCTACAACGAAAGTCTGATTGTGCTGCCGCTCCGGAGGGAAGAGAGTAGCTATAGACATTTGGGAGAACGGCCCGCGGTCAAATGCCTATCCAGGCAGGAGGATCGCGGGCCTCTTTTTTGTCTCCCTGTGTTTTGCGCGTCGTCCCCAGGTGCTTTGCGCACCCGACACGTCCGAACCTGGCTTCGCAAGCATGTTCCGCTTTCGTTTGGCAACCCCCCCGCCAAGGCTTCCATCTGACCCTCAGCAGCCAGATTTTGAGTGTGCGAAACTTTTGTAAGCGAAAGGTAAGGTAATCAGATGAAGAAGTTTATAGGGGCGGTATGTGGCTTGGCGATGACAGCCGGCATGCTGTCGGCGCAGGCACAGGACAAGGGAAAGATCGATGAACGGCTCGGTGCCTCTGCTGAAATCCTGGATCAGATCATGGCCGCTCCGGATACTGCTATCCCGCAGTCTATTCTCGCCAGGGCGCATTGCGTACTCGTGATTCCATCGGTGAAGAAGCTTGCGTTTGCTGTCGGCGGACAATATGGGCAGGGCGTAGCTACCTGTCGCACAGGCCATGGCTGGAGCGCTCCGGTGTTTGTAAAGCTCGGGGGCGGCAGCTTTGGATTTCAAATTGGCGGGCAGGCTACGGACGTGGTTCTCCTCGGAATGAATATAAAGAGCGCGCAGGATCTGCTGCATAGCAAGGTGAAGCTCGGTGCGGATGCGTCGGCGGCAGCGGGCCCGGTTGGCCGTAATGCGAGTGCCAACACCGACCTGTATCTGAACGCCGAATTCCTGTCCTACTCGCGGGCAAAGGGCCTGTTCGCAGGGCTGGATCTCACCGGTGAGTACCTGGGCTCGAATGACGATGATTTGAAGGCAGAGTACGGTCCCGGTGTGCGCGTCGACGCGGTCCTCCACGGCGCCGTTCCGACCCCTCCTAATGCCGAGCATTTTGAGCACACGGTGGCGAAGTATTTCGTGACGTCCAGAGGCAATCAGTAGACGGGAAAATGGTTTCAGGTAAGGACGGCTTCGGTCGTCCTTTTTCCTTATCGCGAGATGGTAGCAGTCGCGACATTGGCACGATTTAGACACAGCCTTTGGTGAGTGCTTCGCTTCGTTCGCGGGTTTTTTTACCATTTACCTCCGAAACTCAAGAAGACAGGGTGATCAGATGATGAAGATAACAGGTGTCGCTTGCGGCGTGGCGCTGATGGTCGCCGCCATGGTTCCGGCATCGCTGGCGCAGGATAAGGCAAAGATCGACGAGCGATTGAGCGCTTCCGCAGGCATTATCGAAGAGGTGATGGCTGCGCCGGATCATGCGATTCCGGAGACGGTTCTGGGCGGTGCAAAATGCGTCATCGTGATTCCGTCGGAGAAGAAGGCCGCCTTTGCGGTGGGAGCGCAGTATGGCCAGGGGGTAGCCACGTGCCGTACAGCCCATGGCTGGAGCGCCCCGGTCTTTGTGAAGCTCGGGGGTGTAAGCTTCGGGTTCCAGATCGGTGTGCAGGGGACTGACTTGGTGCTGCTGGGAATGAACCAGAAGAGTGTGCAGGATATGCTGCACAGCAAGGTAAAGCTAGGCGCGAGTGCGTCGGCGGCGGCGGGTCCTGTCGGCCGCAATGCCCAGGCGAATACAGATATTCTGCTGAACGCGGAATTTCTCACCTATTCGCGCGCCAAGGGCCTGTTCGCCGGTCTCGATCTGAGCGGAGATGTTCTTGAAGCCAACAACGACGATCTCCAGGCGGAGTACGGTCCGGGGGTGAGCGATGACGCCGTTCTGCATGGCACCGTTCCCACTCCTCCGAACGCCAGGCACTTTGTGCACACGGTAGGAAGGTACTTTGTGATCGCCAAGCATTGGAAGACCGAGACTCCTCCGAAGCACCCCGCTAATAAGTAACCAAGAGGGGCGGCTTCGGTCGCCCCTTTTCTTTGCATTCAGCAAAGATGCTGACTCGTGGCTACACTGGTAAAGACTTGAAGGCCGTGAACGTATTGGCGAAGAAGGGTTCTCCGCATAGGGAGTGGCTTGAATATTGGGCCGTTCGCGGCGTTCTCGGCTGTCTCCGTGCGCTGCCCCGGCGGGCTGCGCGATTTGTCGGTGGATGCATCGGTCTCGCAGCCTGGGCTTTGCAGCCGCGCCTGCGCCGCGTGGGTCTGCAGAACCTGGCGTTGGCCTTTCCGGAGCGATCGCCGGCGGATCGCCGGCGTATTCTTCGGTCCAGTCTGCGCGCCCTCGGCTGGCAAATCGCTGAGTTTGCCCAGATGAGCCGCTACAGCGCGGAACGTGCGCAGACCTTTATTCGCTACGAGGGTCTGGAGAACTATTTGGCCGCGCGGAGGAAGGGTCGTGGTGTGTTTGTGCTCACCGCGCATCTGGGCGCCTGGGAGCTTTCCAGCTTCTTCCATTCCTTGATGGGATATCCGATGTCGGTGGTGATCCGCCGCCTGGACCACGCCCGCGTCGATGCGCTGGTGAACGGCATCCGCACGCTGCACGGCAATCGGGTGCTGCACAAGGATGACTTCGCGCGGGGGCTGCTGAAGGCGGTGCAGGGGGGCGATACCGTGGGCATCCTGATGGACACCAACATGACACCCCCGCAGGGCGTTTTCGTGCCATTTTTTGGAAAAGAGGCCTGTACGGCCTCCGGTCTGGCCCGGGTGGCTCTGCGCTCCGGAGCGGCGGTGCTGCCGGGATTCCTGCTTTGGGAGACTGCAGAGCGGCGCTACGTCTTGCACTTCGGCCCGGAGCTGACGCTCGAAAGCAGCGGAGACGCGGAAGCCGACGCCGTGGCGAACACGGCTTTGTTTACAAGCACGCTGGAGAGCTATATCCGCCGCTACCCTGAGCAATGGCTGTGGGTGCACCGCCGCTGGAAGACGCGGCCGGCGGGACAGGAGAGCTTCTACGCATGAGCGGAGCTTATCTTACCGCTGCGCAGATCGCGGAGCTCACGGGGAGCATTGCGGTGCTGTCCGGCTTGAAAGACCGGCGAATTGCGCGAGTCAGTGCCCATGCCGGGGCCGATCCGGAATCGCTCGTTTTTGCGACGGACGAGGCTTCGCTGCGAGCGGCAATGGCTTCAAACGCCGGCCTGATCCTTGCAGGCAAGATGGCCCCATCGGGTGAATCTGAGTCTGAATCTGCATTTGAATTTGAAGACGAGCGCGTACTGAAAGTCGCCGATCCGCGTTATGCCTTCGCGTTGTGCGCCCGCGAGCTGGCTCGCCTCAAGACACCTGAAGATCCTCCCGTGCATCCCTCTGCGATGGTTCATGCGACCGCGCTGCTCGGAGCCGGCGTGCGCGTGGGGGCGGGCGCTGTGGTTGGAGCGCATGCCCGGGTCGGCGAGGACGTGTGGATCGGGAGCAACGCCGTCATTGCCGAGGGCGTAGTTCTGGGCGATCGTGTGGTGGTGCAGTCGGGGGTGGTGCTTGGGGCGAAGGGCTTCGGCTATGTGCGCAACCCTGCGACAGGCGAGTACCTTTTGTTTCCGCAGGGGGGAGCGCTGGTGATCGAGGACGATGTGGAGATCGGCGCGAATACCACCATCGACCGGGGTGCACTCGATGAGACGCGCATTGGCCGCGGCACGAAGATCGACAACCTGGTGCACATCGGGCACAACTGTAAGATCGGGCGCAACGTAATCATCGCCGCACAGGTGGGCATCTCGGGTTCGTGCGTCGTCGAGGATGGGGCGGTATTGGCGGGGCAGGTGGGTATTTCGGATCATTGCCATATCGGTCCGGGGGTGATCCTGGGCGGACAGGCCGGCGTGTATCGCGGCAAAACCGTCACGGGACCGGGTGAGATCTTCGCCGGAACTCCCGCCGAACCGCTGCGCGACCAGATGCGCTCGCTGGCAAAGCAGCGCTCACTCGCTCGGCCGCGGCGGTAAGGGGCTTTATGGCTGTGGTTGTGGTCGGCGGACACACGCGCAATATCGGAAAGACAAGCGTTGTCGCGGGCCTGATCGCCGCGCTGCCGGAGTTCCGGTGGACGGCGATCAAAATCACGCAGTACGGTCACGGCATCTGTTCCGCCAACGGCGAAGAATGCGACTGCGCCACCGCCGATCACACAATCGCGGTGAGCGAAGAACGTGACCGCAGCAGCGGCACCGATTCCTCGCGCTACCTGGCCGCCGGGGCCGCGCACTCCTTCTGGGTGCGGACGCAACAGGGCGAGTTGCATGAGGCGATGCCTAGGGTGCGCAAGCTGATCGCCTCCGCCGAGAACGTTATCCTCGAATCCAACAGCGTATTGCGCTTTTTGCAGCCGGATCTGGCGCTGAGCGTCCTGGATCCCGCGGTGCCGGATTTTAAGCCGTCCGCCTTGCGCTATCTTGATCGCATGGATGCGCTGGTGATGCCGGCGACGGTTGGATCGGATGCGACGTGGCAGGGGGTTTCGCCGCAGCTGATCGGACGCAAGCCGCGCTTTTTATTTTCGGCGCCCGCCTATTGCCCACCGGAGCTGGTCAATCATGTGCGCGAGGCGTTATTGGCGATGCCGCTGCCCGCTTCCACCTTGAGAGGACGACTCGCCAGGCAAAGGTAAACCCCGTAGACGAACTCGCCTCGTCCTCTGCGTTGGACCTCTGCGTACTTCGCGTTCCCGCTTTTCTAAAACGGAACGCAAAGGGCGCAAAGGTTCAACGCAGAGGGGCGCGAAGTTCTGGGCTGCGGCGGCGTTTACTACAGGCTGCGAACTGGCAGCATCATCAGATCGCTTGCGAGCCCGACCTCGCGCTGCACGAACGGCTCAGCGTAGCGCACCCCGGCGAGCAGGCCGTAGTGCCGGGCCGTGGCGAACATGCGTTCGCGGATGTCTTCTTCCGGGACGAACAGCCCGGCACCGGCGTTCTGCGGCCCGTACTGCGAGCGGTAGGCAGCCAGCGCACTCTGCCGAGTCTCGATGTGCTCGGTGATGTCCACGACGAAGGTCGGACGCACGTCGGCATACAGCGAGGCATAGAGGATCTTGTACGGCCGGTGCGGCGCGCCATGCTCGGGGGCGAGATCGAGGCTCGCCAACCCGGCCAGAAAGCAGGCCTCATAGCCCAGGGTGGAGGACGTGTAATGGTCGGGATGGCGGCCCTCCCAGAAGGGGAGAATCACCACCCGGGGCCGCAGGCGGCGCAGAACGGCTGCGATCTTCAGCCGATTTTCCAGCGTGTTCTGGACATTGCTGTCGGGCAGGTCCAGCGCTTCGCGGTGCGAGACCTGCAGGATCCGGGCGGCTTCATGCGCCTCCGCGGCGCGTTCCGCAGCGGTGCCGCGGGTGCCACCCTCTCCCTGGGTCAGGTCGAGGATGCCGGTGCGCCAGCCCAGCGTTTTCTGTACCAGCAGGGTGCCGCCGCAAGTCTGCTCTACATCGTCGCGGTGAGCTGCAATGGCCAGCACATCTACGGTGGGGTTCAGGGCGTCAGCCTTGGTGATCATGCGCGCTCGTGTGGTGAATCACGAAGTTCGTGACATCTTTCAAAAGTGAGCGTCGCCGTCAACCCAAGCAAAAGCAGGTCCTTCGCTGCGCTCAGGATGACATATTTTGATGAAATGCTAAATTTTATGAAGCCAATGAACGATTCATCACACTAATTGGCGCTATTGGTCAGCGCGTCCATGTAGGCCACGTCCAGCACAGTGCCCTGGACGGTGACGTTGGTGTTGTTGATCTCGGAGCCGTCCACGGTCGAGAAAACGTGAATTTGGCCGCCATAAGCTGTGTAGACCTTGTTAAAGGTCTGCACCCAGCAAAGGCCGGTCAGGTCGCCGTAGTAGTACAGGTTGCCGTTGGTGTTGGGGTACGCGACCGTGGTGCTGCCGCCAGGCGTGAGGCTGGGAATGACCGTGGCCGTCGGCGTGGCCGCACCCAGGTTCACCATGGTCAGGCAGTTGTAGTTCTGGCCTGTCGCGGCGCGCTCGCCCGTGGCACAGGTGTTGCCTCCCACCCAGAGCGTGTTGTTATCGGCGAAGAGGAGCTTGGTGTGGGTTCCATCCGCGATGGAGACCGGGTGGGACGGCACATAGGTTGTCTGGTTCAAGAGTGTGAGATAGCCGGTAAACAGGCCGTCGGCACGGGGGGTCGTGCCCAGCGCGCCGCTCGCGGTTGGACTGAAGCGGGACTGCCCGGCGAGATACAGCGTTGTGCCGTCGGACAGGGCCGTGGTCACGCCGCCGGGGATGGGAATGGGGTTGGCGACCGGAAGCGTCGTCAGCGGAGACGGCGCGCCGGCGGCCAGCGGATTTACCGCGGGAATGGTGCTGACCAGCAGCGCACTGGACTGCAGCACCGAGACGCTGGCCGTGCTGCCGCCGTTCTCCGGCCCGGAGTTCAGAACGTAGACGTTGTTTCCGTCCAGCGAGAAGTACGCGTTGGTGGGCCGGTCATAGTTGCCGGCCACCGGAACGACGCAGTAAACCGGCAGCAGCAGCGGCTCGCAGTCGACGTAGCCTGGGGGAAAGACCGGCGTGCTGCTCTGCGGCAGCTGAATCACGCGGTAGAGCGCGTTCGAGTTGCGCGTCATCGCCAGCATGATGGTGTTGCCGGCGTTCATGACGACGCGGTCGACATTGGGCAGGTTGAGTGAATAGTTCACACCGCCGGCGGTCACGAGCAGTACGCCCGCTGTGCCGGCAACCGCTGTACCGGTCGCACCGACAAAACGCGTACCGTCGGGCGAGGCGGCAGCCGAGGGAGCGTTAGCCCCATAGTTCGCGACGGCGCCTGCACTGGTTTCCTTCGCGTAGTTCAGGCCGGTGAGAGCGCCGCTGGCGTAGTCCAGCACGTACCCGGCCTGTTGCTCCGGAAAGTTGATGATCGTCGTGGGATCTCCCGTCGACAGGCCGGAGATGGAAAAGGCGGGAATGGTGTTCTGGATGTTGCTGCGGATATCCCGCAGGCCGTCCAGGATCTCGCCACCCCCACCGGAGGCGCCGCCGGTGACCGTATACGTGGCCAGCACCCGCTGCTGCAGGCCGCTGGGCGGCGTGGCGCGACCGGCGAAGTTGTACTGCGGATAGTAGTACAGCGGTGCGCGGCAACCGGCCACAAACAGGGTCGAGACCAAGCCCACGAGCAGAGCGAAAACGAGGCGGGCAGAGTTACTTCTATGCTTCAACGGCGACGAGCTCCCCAGCGACTTTCATGCCCGTAAAACGCAGGCTGCAGTCACGCAGAGTATATCAGTGCGTGCCTTTCAGCCCCTACCGCAGGGTAGGATGGGGAGATGCGGTCAGCGATACAGCGATTGGGGAGACGCGTGTGAGCAAGGACGCGCTCCATCGGCTTTTCAGTGGAGAGACGGTGCTCTGCGATGGCGCCATGGGCACCATGCTGTACGGTTGCGGCGTCTTCATCAACCGCAGCTATGACGAGCTGAACGTCACGCAGCCGGAGACCGTGCGCTCGGTGCATGAGCAGTATCTGCAGGCCGGCGCGCAGGTGATCGAAACCAACACCTTTGGCGCGAACGCCCATCGGCTGGAGCACTTCGGGCTGCGGGAACGGGTGCGGGAGTTCAATCTCGCGGGTGCGGCTTTGGCGCGCAAAAGCGTGGACGCCCATCGCGAAAAACATGGTGGGGAGGCCTTGGTTGCGGGCGCGATCGGATCGCTGGGCACGATTCTGGGTACCGGCGAGGGAGAGATCCATCCTGACCGGGCAAGGGCTGTCTTCGCGGAACAGATCGCCGCCCTGGCCGAGGGTGGGGTCGATCTGCTGATTGCGGAGACGATGATGTCGCTGGCCGAGGCGGAGCAGGCTGTGCTGGCCGCGCGCGAGGCCGCGCCGGGGCTGCCCTTGGCCGTGCTCGCCACCGTGGGCGAGGACGGCAACTGCCTGGATGGGACTACAGCCGAGCGCTTTGCCGAGCGTTTGACCGAGTGGGGCGTGGCGGCCGTCGGCTGCAACTGCAGCAGCGGTCCGGAGACGGTTCTGGACGCCATCAAGCGCATGCGCGAGGCGACCGCTTTGCCGCTCATCGCGATGCCCAACGCCGGGCTTCCGCGCAACGTCGAAGGCCGGAATATCTACCTGACCTCGCCGGAGTACATGGGCGGCTTTGCGCGCAAGTTTGTCCGTGCGGGGGTGAGCTGGGTGGGTGGCTGCTGCGGCACGACGCCCGCGCACATACGGGCCATGCGCGGCGCACTGCGGGCCACGGGCGCGCAGACCGCCGGCGAGACCACCATGGAGCGGACGCATACCGGTTCCGCGGCGGCTCAGGAGGAGACTCCCGGGGTGGAGCCGCCGCCCTTGGAAGAACGCTCCAAGATCGGCCGCAAGATTGCTCGCGGCGAGTTTGTCTCGTTGATCGAGATCGTTCCGCCCAAGGGCTTCGACTGCGCGCGTGAGCTTGCCGGCGCGGAACTGCTCGCCAGATTGGGCGTGGATGCGATCAACGTTCCCGATTCGCCGCGCGCCAGCGCCCGCATGAGTGCGATGAGCCTGTGCGTGCAGATTCAGGCAAAGATCGGCGTGGAAACGGTGCTGCACTACACCTGCCGGGACCGCAATCTGCTGAGCATTCAAAGCGATCTGCTGGGCGCGGCTTCTATCGGTTTGAGAAATATCCTTTGCCTTACGGGCGATCCGCCCAAGATGGGCAATTATCCCGATGCCACTGCGGTGTTTGACGTGGATGCGATCGGGCTCACACGCATCACGCAGGCGCTGAATCACGGCTTGGACATTGGCCGCAATTCGGTAGGCGGGTCTACCGGCTTCACGATCTCGGTGGCCGCCAATCCCGGCGTTCCGGACATCGACCATGAGGTCCGGCGCTTTGCCTACAAGGTGGAGGCGGGAGCGGAGTTCTGCATCACGCAGCCGGTCTTCGACATGCGGCTGCTGGAGCAGTTTCTGCGCCGCATCGAGGGCTTCCGTATCCCCGTCATCGCGGGTATCTGGCCGCTGACCAGCCTGCGCAATGCCGAGTTCATGCGCAACGAGCTGAAGGTCTCGATGCCCGAAGACGTGCTGGCGCGCATGGGCAGGCACACGGACAAGCAGGCCGCGCTCGCGGAGGGCCTCAAGATCGCGCAGGAGATGCTCGCGGCCGTGCGTAACGAAGTGCAGGGGGTGCAGGTATCTGCGCCGTTCAGCAAGTACACCGCCGCGGCCGAGGTGCTGGGCCTGCACGACGAGGTGGAGGTCCATGGCTAGTTTTGAGGAGCAGCTCACGGAGCTGGAGAAGGTGGTCGAGCAGCTGGAACGCGGCGACCTGACGCTGGAGGACAGCGTGGCTCTGTTTGAGCGTGGCATGCAGCTGTCGGAAGCCTGCAAAGGGCAGCTGGCGAGCGCGGAAAGCCGCATTCAGGTGCTGCTGAATCCTCGGGAACGTGGGCCTGTAAGGGTGGAGGATTTGGAGATGCAGGAGGATGACTCGGAAGAGGAAGACCGGGCGGAGATCGAGGAGTAAACTGGACGCATGGGTAACGGAATCGAAATCGAAGATCTCGACTTGTTGAAGTTCGCCCGTGCGATTGAGCGCGACTGCCAGGAAGGCGTGAAGTGGGAGCGTCGCAAGCTGGAATGGATTCTTGAAGAAGAGCGCAGACAGGCGGAATCGAAGGGGTTGAGCGAAGCGGCTTGAGTCGACCAGTTCTTACGATTATTGCGGGATCGAATGGCTGCGGTAAGACTTCGATAAGCACGATGGCACGTACCAAGCTGCAGCAGGTGCCACTTCTGGACCCGGACGCGATTGCACGGTCGCTCCAGGAGGCCTCGGCGAAAGGCAGCTCTGATATCGATGCGGGAAGAAAGGTCCTCCTGGAAGCGGAGGACCTGATTCAGAACAGACAGAGCTTCACAGTTGAAACTACTTTGTCCGGCGCAACCTATCTGAGGATGGCCGTGCGGGCCAAGGAAGCCGGTTTCACTGTTTTGGCCTTCTTCGTGGGGACATCCTCTGTGGAGATCAATCTTGAACGTGTACGAGCCCGCGTGAAAAAGGGCGGTCACGACGTTCCGGAAGAAGACCAGCGAAGACGGTATCCACGGACCTTGTTGAATATGAGGAAGATGCTGCCTGTGGTCGATCTGGCGCTCATCTTCGATAACTCCACCGATAAAGGTCATATCCTCGTTGCGGTCGGACACCCCGGCTTCATGACGTGGTTCGAACCGGTGCCTGAGTGGGCTGAGAGGTTCAGAACATAACAAAGTTGATCAAGGAAGGCGATGTGCGAGCGTGAGAATGGTTTGGTTCCGATAGTTCCGAACAGGAGACAGGGCTGGCGAGTTACCTAGCGGTCCCGGCTGGTCACAAATCCCGGCACCCACAGCAGCGCCCGCTTGAAGTCTGACTCCGGCAGCTCGCCGACAGACTGCCGCGCCGCCTCGGCATAGGCGCAGGCCGTATCCATGGCGTAGGCGATGGACTCATGCCGGCGCAGGATTTCCAGGATCTGTGCATGGGATACATGCTCGAAGCTGCGGTCGGCGAGCACGGTGCGGATCGCCTCGCGGTCGGCTCCGGTGCCGCGCTCCAGGGCATGGATCACGGCCAGGGTGGCCTTGCCCTCGCGCAGGTCGGAGGCGGTGGGTTTCCCCAAAACATCGCCGGAAGCGGTCAGGTCAAGCACATCGTCGACAATCTGGAAGGCGAGCCCCAGATTGCGGCCGTACTCCCCTAAGGCGTCTTCATACTCGGCTCTGGCCGTGAGTCCGTTTGTATGCGGCACATCATTAGCCACAATCGCGCCCAGCCGCATGGATACCTGGAACAGGCAGGCGGTCTTGCGATAGATGAGGTCGAAGTATTCTTCCTCGTTGATCAGATGGCCGAGCTTTTCCATCTGCAGCAGCTCGCCTTCGACCATCTGCTGGGTTAGCGAGATCAGCAGATCGAGCACACGGAAGTTACGCTCAGCGAGGGCACTCTGGAAGGCTTGCATGTACAGCCAGTCGCCGGCGAGGACGCATTTGGCGTTGCCCCACGTCGTGTTGGAGGAGGGCCGGCCGCGCCGCGTACTGGCTTCATCGATGATGTCGTCGTGGACCAGCGTGGCGGTGTGCAGCATCTCTACCACGGCGCCCAGGCGAATACCGGCATCGCCGTGGCTGCCACAGGCGCGGGCGGCCATTAGGAGAAGCAGCGGTCGGATGCGTTTCCCGCCGCCGGTGATCAGGTAGGAGGCAATCTCGGAGACCACGGCCACGGGCGAGCCCGATTGACGGGCGAACTCCCGCTCCACCGCGGCTAGATCGTCGCGGAAGAGTTCGAAAACCTCCGCTGCCGTCGCAATGGAAATGACACTCACGTTTAGCTAAGAGTAGCAGGTGACCGTCCGGGTCGCCCATGACGGAAACTGTAGCCCCGCCCGCTTCCGTGCCATGGATGCTAGTTCGACCGGAAGTTCGTGAACTGGAGTTCAGGGCCGAAATTCTTGCCACGCAGCAGGGCCATGAGCTCCTGCAGCGTGTCGCGATCCTTGCTGGTGATGCGGACGGTGTCGCCCTGGATGGAGGCCTGCGCCTTTTTCTTGGAGTCCTTGATCATCGCGACAATCTTTTTTGCGGCGTCGGAGTCGATGCCCTGCTTCAGCTTGATCTTCTGCCGGACGCTGGAGTTCGCTGCCGGCTCGATCTTCTCGTACTCGAGGTTCTTGAGCGAGACATTGCGTTTCACCAGCTTCTGCGACAGGATCTCGATGACCGCCTTCAGGGTGTACTCGTCCTGGCTGGCGAGCTGAACTGTATCCGTACCCTCCAGCGCGATGGTTGATTTGGAGCTCTTCAGGTCAAAACGCGCGTTGACCTCCTTGGAGGCCTGGTCGATCGCGTTCTTTACCTCTTGAAGCTCCACCTTGCTGACAACGTCAAAGCTCTGATCTGCGGGCATAATCCTCTATATCCTTTGTGTGCTTCAGTATGACGCCGGAAACCGTTTCCCGGCAGCCCTGGTCGCATCTGAAGAATGTCTTTTGTGTAGCCAGAATGTCTTTGGTGTAGCCGTGGGCTTCAGCCCACGGACATAAGAACAGGCGAAACGAAGCCCTTTAGGGCTGGACTATAAAACAGCCCAGGGCTGAAGCCCGTCTTTGACCCCTGTTTTTATTCAGCGGGCTGAAGCCCGCTGCTACACCATGAAACCTCCGGTCCGATGCGTCAGACTACCTAAACAACTGCGGAAGAAAAAAGCTTGCGAAAGTTCGCTGTGGTCTGCCCGGCGATGGTTTGGGGGGAGACGCCGCGCAGCGCAGCCAGGAACGCCGCGGTGTGCGCGACATGGGCCGGCTCGTTGCGCTGCCCGCGAAACGGGATGGGTGCCAGTAACGGCGCGTCCGTCTCCACCAGGATGCGGTCGGCAGGTGCTGTCGTTGCGACCTCCTGGATGACGGTGCTCTTGGGGTAGGTGAGATTGCCCGCAAAGGAGAGGTAAAAGCCTGCCGCGAGCGAGCGCTCCGCCTGCGCGGCATTGCCGGAGAAGCAGTGCATGATGCCCGGGATGCCCGTCGGCGTCCAGTGTTCGGCGATCAGAGACAGCAGATCTTCCCAGGCGTCACGGTGCCCAAAGCGTAGCTGCACCTTCGGCCCCGCGAGTTCGGATGTCCGGCAGTGAATGGAGATGGGCTTGACGGCGTCGGCGGCGATCCGCATCTGCGCGACGAAGGCCGCCTGTTGCATATCGGGATCTTGGTTGTCGATGTGGTAGTAGTCGAGGCCGATCTCGCCGACAGCGAGGCAGCGCGGGTCCGCGGCCAGCCCGGTCAGCTTGGCCAGGGCATCCGGCGTGGCCCCGTGCGCCTCCTGCGGGTGAATGCCGGCGGTGGCGAAGATCTGCGGATGTGCATGGGCGAACTCCAAGGCGCGGTGCATCGTCGCGGGACCGTCGCCGATGCCGATGGCCAGCAGCTGGCCGACGCCGGCCTCATTGGCGGCGGTGAGCACGGCGTGGAGGTCTTCGTAGTCGTCCAGATGGCAATGGGAGTCGATCAGCATGGCAGCTTTGAGCTTAGCCGTTCCGCCTTGAGCCTGCCGGCTCCAAACATCGGATCGACGGTTCGGCAGCCGCGCAGGTTCCGTTCCCTTTCGGCAAATGGCGCAACAGCTTAGACTCATGTATATCTTTTCTCAGTCGACAGACCTTATATGGGAGTACCCAACGCACGAAATGCCAGATGGGAGCGCGCGCCGGGATCCATGCGGTCATCCCCGATTGCAAGCATGCTGACGGCTCCCATCCTGCGCGCGTTGCGGAGGCTCGCAACACACCTTCCCCTGGACCGGCAGGCTGCCCTTGTTGCGCGCCTGTTGCCACCGCGTCTGTGGTACCGGGCGGCGCTGTATATGGCGTCCGCACAAGGCCGGCTGGTGGGACGCATGGGCGGCAACCGCGCGCTGACCACCGAACTTATGCTGGACCTGTGGATGCGGGAGCTGAGCTTCTCCGGCCGCTATCCCATACCGTTCCGCAGCGCCGGGATCGAGGTGTGCATGACACCCGTCCCCAAGCTCTTCTGCTGGACCCATCTGCCGCTCACCGAAGTGCCGATGCGGGTGTACCTGGAGGGGGGCGGCGCGCCGGTGGCGGTGGTCTCCGACCTCGGCAAGATTGTTGGCGAAAATCAGTTTCAGGTCTTCGGCTGGCCGCAGCGCATGGAGGCGTTGCCGGTGGACAGCCGTCTGCTGATCCACGTCATGCGGACCTTGCGCGGGGGCAAATCGGTGGTCTTCCTGGCGGACCCGTACCTGGGCGGCGCGATGTCGGATGTGCCGATCCGTCTCGCCGGCAGGGCGGGGGTGCCGCTGATCTTCCAGTGGGCTGAGCTGGCCCCCGATAGAACACTGCAGGTCACCTACTGCGAGGCGCCCTACCCGTACTCCAGAACGGAAGCAGAGATCGCGGAGAATCTGCAATTTTTGCGCGAGGCGCGTGACCGGGCGCTGCAGCGTTTGGGATGGAATGTTGTGCCGGTGGGGATGAGGGATTAGGGCATAGGGATTAGGAATTAGGGATGAGGTTTGATTGCCTGAGTTCAAACAGCGCTGTTGCTTTTCTCTGTGTCATCCTGAGCGAAGCGAAGGACCTGCTTTTTGTTTGGGTTTACCGCGAAACTTCCTTTGAAGTATGTCCTGACCTTCGATTCACAGAGGTTCTGTCTGTGCGAATCAGACGGTGGTCTCAGCGTGTAGCAGCGGGTTCCAGCGCGCTGAATAAAACAGGCGAAAGATGGGCTTCAGTGTCTGGTCCGGTTACAGCCCAGCCCTAAAGGGCCTCGCTTTGCCTATTCTTTTCCGTGGGCTGAAGCCCACGGCTACACCGAAAGCTTTCACACAGACACTGCCTAATCCCTATCCTTGCCTTCACCGCACGCGTGAGCCCAGGGCGATGTCTTCGCCGAAGGTGGCGAGCACCGGCTTGCCATCAGCGCCATCGCTGGCGGCCAGCAGCATGCCATGCGACTCCAGCCCACGCATCTTGCGCGGCGCGAGGTTGGCCACGATGACAATGCGGCGGCCGACCAGCTCCTCCGGCGTGTACCACTGCGCGATGCCGGAGAGAATCTGCCGTTTCTCATAGCCGAGATCGACCTCCAGCCGCAGCAGCTTGTCGGCCTTGGGGATGCGCTCGGCAACGAGCACCTGCGCAACCCGCAGCTCGACCTTCATGAAGTCGTCGATGCCGATCTGGGTAGAGGCATCCGCCGGGGTGGCGTTTGCGGGCGTCTGCGAGGCAGATGTGGCGAAGGGGCCGCTGGCGGGAGCCTCCGTATGCGGGCCGGGCGTGGTCGGCAGGGTCGCGGATGGGGCGTTGCTGCCGCCGACGGTCAACGTGCCGCTGGGCTCGGCCAGGGAATCAAGCGAGCTGGTGCGCGGCGGCGCGGCGGGATCGAACGGGCTGGTGCTGACCGGGGCTGCGGGCGTAGGTGTGGCGGCGGCCTTCAGCGGATCGACGGGATGGGCGGGGTTTTGTTGAGGCGTGAGGGGTGAGGCGGGGGAGGCTTGAGTGGTGGCGTTGCGGTTTTCTTCCATGTCGGTCATGATCTGTGCGAGTCCTTTGTCGGCGCGAGGGAAGATGGGGGCGAGCGGACCCAGTTTGGTGCCGGGTTTCAGGCCTCCCCAGGTGAGATTGTTCAGTTCGCCGTTGCGGGCGGCTTGTTCGATGTCGCCGAGGCCTAGCTGGGTCCAGACTTTGGCTGTGGTGTCGGGGAGGATTGGATAGAGCAGGGCGGTGATGATTCGGATGGACTCTGCGGCCGCATACAAGGATTGCTCCGGTGTCGCAACATCACTCAGCTTTGATCTGTCAGCCTTCCAAGGAACCGTAACGTTGATGAAACCGTCAACGGATGAGATACCTTCCCAGATAGTCTCAACAGCGATGTTTAGCTTAAGCCCGACCATCAGGTCATAGATGACCTTCTGCAGCTCGGCTGTTTCATTCCACCACTGCTCAGGGATGGGGGGGCGGAGAACTCCTATTTTCCATCTCTGGCGACCTGGTTCGTTGCGATGGGTGAGAGTACCCCATTTATGAACTTCGGGGATCTCTCCGCCGCATACCTTGTTGATAAGCGTCAGCGTGCGGCTGACGAGATTGCCATATCCATTCGCCAGATCCGCGTTATACCGCGTAACCAACGCCTCAAAGCTGAAGCTGCCGTCCTGACCAAACGGGATCTCGCGCAGCAGAAAATAGCGCAGCACATCAGAGGCAAACAGATCGCGCTCCTGCTTTGTGCTTTCAGAAAACTGTTTGGCGTAAACGTGTTCGCCAAAGGCCTCGATGATCGTCTCCGTGCGCACGATATTGCCTTTGCTCTTGGACATTTTGGCGTTGTCGAAGAGCAGCCAGCCGTGGGCGGTGATGGCCTTGGGCAGGGGCAGACCAGCGGCGAGCAGGAAGGCCGGCCAGTAGATGCAGTGCTGGCGCGTGATCTCCTTGGCCATGATGTGCAGATCGGCGGGCCAGTAGTGTGCGAACTTGGCTTGTTCCGCTGGGTCGTCGCTGCCGTAGCCGATGGCGGTCATGTAGTTGGCCAGCGCGTCTAGCCAGACGTACATCACGTGCTTGTCCTTGGCGCCGGCAGCTTGCTGAATGTTATCGGGCACGGGGATGCCCCAGGTGAAGCTCGAGCGCGAGACGGACAGGTCGCGGAGAGCGCCGGGGACGTAAGGATGACCGAGGTTGGATAACTTGAGTTCTCCTTCCTCAAATGCAGCGGCGATATGCCGTTTTATTGCTCCTTCATTTGTGATCAAGTATCCACCTGCGGTTTGCTCTGATAAGTGCGGGCGCCTAGAAAATTCGGGTATTGTGTTGCCACGTAAGAAGCTTAGAACTTCATTCTTGCGGCTGTCGGGAGTGATCAGAAGAGCGTCGGATTCAATAAGGTCTAAGAGTTCAACTTGGTAGTCGGACAGGCGAAAGAAAAAGTTCTCTTCGGTGACGGTTTCGGTGGGGCGCCCGTCGGGTCCGAGGGTGCCCGGGGGGCCTTCGACGAAGATCTCTTCCGACACGCAGTACTGCCCGGTGTACGAGCTCAGGTAGATTGCGCCGCGCTCGTAGAGGTCCGCGAACAGCTTCTGCGCGCCGCGTTTGTGCAGCGGATCGGTGGTGCGGATGAAGCGGTCGTAGGTGAGCCCCATGCGGTCCCACAGCGTCTTGAACTCGGCCGAAACGCGGTCTGTGAATTCCTGAGGGGGAACTCCTGCTGCTGCGGCCGAGCGCTCGATCTTCTGGCCGTGCTCGTCGGTGCCGGTGAGGAAAAAGGTGTTGTCGCCGAGCAGACGGTGGCGGCGCGCGAGCACATCCGCAATGATCGTGCTGTACGCATGACCGATGTGCGGGCGTGCGTTGACGTAGTAGATGGGCGTCGTGAGGTAGAACTTCGACTGGTTGTCAGGCATGGGGTAGAAAGTCAGTTTACTCGCTCGCGAACGGAGGCGGAGCTTTGGGCTGTTGCCTTTCTGTCTGTCATCCCCGAAGGGGATCCGCGTTACGGAGGCGGCATGCAGCCCGGGATTTAAACGCAGATTCCCTGCGGGAATGACAACAAGAAAAACAACGGCAAAGACAGCAGCAAACGCAGCTTAAGTGACGCTCAGGGGAATCTCCGCCTCGGATGGCGCGCCCAGGCGCGGAACCAGCAGCTGGAAGATCGCCAGCGCGACCAGGTAGGCGCACGCTGCGGAGCCGAAGATGATCATCGGGTGCAGCGAGAAGTACGATCCCACAATGCCGGTGAAGATCACACCCCCGAGTGAACCCATCGCGCCCCCAATGCCCACCACAGTGGAGACCGCGCGCGACGGAAACATGTCCGTGGGCGTGGAGAACAGGTTGGCCGACCATCCCTGGTGCGCCGCGGCAGCCAGCGAGATCACCAGCACCGCCGGCCAGGCGTTGTGCGGAAACATGCGGCCGAGCATCGGCACAAAGACAATGGGCACCACCGCTACGGCTGTCAGCAGCATGGCAAATTTGCGGCCGGAGTTGACGCTCGCCCCCGCCTTCATGCGCCAGCCGGACAGGCCGCCGCCCAGGATCGAACCGAAGCTCGAAACCACGTACACGCAGACGATCTCCCAGTAGGCGTGCTTCAGATCCAGGCCGTAGGTTTCATTGAGGAATTTGGGCAGGTAGAAGAGATAGAACCACCAGATCGGATCGGTGAGGAACTTGCCGATGGAGAACGCGTACAGGCCGGGGGTGCGCAGGAGGGTGCGGTAGAAGGCCCAGCCGGAGACGCCGGGTTCGACCACGTGGGAAAGGTTGGCCTGGGTGACGGTGGCGTCGTCGGGGCGGATCTCGCGGCGCAGCCGGTCATACGGAAAGATCAGCCAAAGCACCAGCCACAGCAGGCCCATGGAGCCGGTGGCGAGGAAGCCGGCCTGCCAGCCGAACTTGCCGGTCGCCCAAACGACGATCGCCGGAGCGATGAAGAAGCTGACATTGGAGCCGGAGTTGAACAGACCCGTAGCCAAGCCACGCTCTTCCGAAGGGAACCACTCCGTGACGGCTTTGATCGCGGCGGGGAAGTTGCCGGATTCCCCGATGCCGAGCATGAAGCGCGCGATGCAGAAGCCGGTAACCGAGAAGACCAGCGCATGGCCCATCGAGGAAAAGGCCCAGACCGCGATGGCCAGGGCATAGCCGATCTTGGTGCCCACCTTGTCGATAAAGCGCCCGGCGGTCAGCAGGCCGATGCCGTAGGCCAGCTGAAAGCACTGCACGATGTGCTTGTAGTTGTTGTTGAAGACGACCTGGTGCGTGACGTCCCTGGTGCGGTCCCAGCCCATGAAGGGCAGGGTGTGCAGCAGCGGCTCGATGAGCGAGAGCACCGAGCGGTCCATGTAGTTGATGGTGGTCGCCAGAAATAGCAGAAAACAGACGAACCAGCGCATGTTGCCGGCGGAGGGCGCAGGACGGGTGCGTGGGGCAACAGCGGCGGGCATGGACTCTCCGGAACGGAGGGCCGTGACCAGCACCTCACGCTTGTGAGGATAGCGAGCGGGATGCGGGAACTGTCAAGGAGTGGCGATCGGGGGCAGCCAGTGCAGGCGCTTATAGCTGATTTCGTATAGCTGCCGCCTTCATACCAACATGAAAACGCTCCAGTCTAGGTCAGTGCGGGATAGAGCAGCAGAAAAAGCACAAGCACCAGGATCATCAGGTCCATGTACATGCAGAGGAGCACGCCGCCATGGTAGAAATTCCAGCGTTTGCGCATGCAGCGGGCAGTGTCGGCGGTGCCCACCGCGATGCCGAGCAGCGGCAGCAACAGCCAGCTCGTCGCCTGCAGATGGGGAAAGTGCGAGAGCAGAAGCGCCGCAATGAGGCTCACCACCACAAGCAGGTTGCCCCGGGGAAGCGACCGCAGGCGCGGATTGAAGAAGGCCGTGAGCAACGCGAAAGACCCCTGCCAGGGATCACGATGGCCGCTGACTCACCACCATGGGCAGACCTCCCCAGTCTACTTTGGCGAACTGTTCGGCGCGGTCTGCGAGTGCGGTGGGACGGTGCCTGATCCAGGTGCGCTTTGACCGGATAAAGCTCCGGTATCCGGAGACTTGGCGGCGGTCGCTGCAGCAGCCGGCGGCGCCTGCGGCGGTTCGAGCTGGCTTACAGAGGCCGTGGGCACCTCGACTACGCCCATTTTGCGGCTGGGGATGTCATGCACCGCCAGGCGCAGATAGCTTTGGCCCGTTGCCGGCGCGCTGACCTCAAGGTGAACGCGCATGCCGTTCTGCAGCAGGGCGGCATAGGTGCGGGGGCTCAGATCGAGCTGCGTCTTGGCTCCCGCGACGTTGAGGAGACGACCGTCGGCGTCGAAGACATAGGTTAGAAACTCCACCTCACCGGCGCGCCGGCCGTCGGGCGTCGGCGTCAGCGTGAACTCCTGCGGAAGCGCGGCGAAGTCCACGTCATAGCGCCGGAAAGGGCCCTTGACGTTGGCCTCCGCCACGAGATGGTTTTGCGGAGCGACGCTGTCTTCGGTCTTCTTCGACGCCGGCAGCACACGCACATCGAAGAGCAGCTCGGACGGAGCCGGCGCTCCGCGACTCATCGCGGCGGTCACATAGGCCGGACGCGTATTCGCCCCTGCCGGTGGCTGGTCTGCAGCGCCCGGCTCGCCCGGATGCCCGGTACGATCGGGTTCCTCGGCGAAGTACCCCTTGCGGTAGAAGAGCCGGTACTCCTGCGCCCCGGCCACACCCGCCAATTCCAGGTGAATCCTGCGGGCGCCACCATCCTCCTTATGGTTTTGCGGGCTGTAGGAGAGCGAGTAGAAGTTCGATCCTGACTCGATGACGTTGGAAACCGCGCTGGCGAGGTCGTTATCGTTGTAGAACGCCTGGCCGCCGGTGTCGTCGGCGAGCTCCTGCATGGTCTGGTGCTCGGCCTCCCGCGCGCTGTTGGCGGTGCTGAGGTCTTTCGAGAAGGTCTGGCCGGGTGTGCGCGCATAGCGCTGGCCGGAGCGGGAGGCGTCGTAGGCCGGCAACGTCTCCAGGCCGCGCGCGTCCACGGGATAGACCGACACCTGGCTGCTTGCCAGGAGGTTGCTCATCTCGCGGAACTCCGGGTCCTTGTCCTGCACGACGGCAAAGCTGCTGCCGAGGGAGGCGTCCGGCAGAACGCCGATCGGAAAGGAGCCGGAAAACCAGAGGAGGTTCTTTCGTCCGGGGAACGCCGACAGGTAGTGCGCCAACTCGTCAAACGCGTCGATCGTGTACTGGATGCGCAGCTGCAGCTGGTAGGCTTGGGTTTGCGCCTCGAACTGCTGCACCTGGGCGACGATGTCCGCCGTAGCCTGCTGCATATGCGCGCTTCCGTTCATGCTGGCGAGCTCGTCCGACGCGCTGGTCTGGTTGGAGCTGCCACCCGGGTCATCGAGCAGATCGGAGGGGCTGGCGCCCAGCTTATGGTCTACGGCGGCCCGCAGAACGGCGGGATCCGCCGTGAACCCTTGCAGAAAGCTCAGCTTTGCGTTCAGGCCGAAGATCGCGATGCGGGTGCCCGCGGGCGCCTTCCGCAGATAGTGGCGCAGCTGATCCTGCAGGTACGCCTGCGCGTCCGTGGGCGTGTTCAGCCTGTCGATCAGCAGGATGTTCAGCGGCCCATTTGTCGCGACAGGCTGGTAATCGGTGAAGGTGCCAGGGGGAAATTGCGGCAGTTCGGGGCCACGAACGGGTTTGGAGGTCTCCGCGTTGAACTCCTCGAAGGACCGCAGCGACTCGGCGGTCTTGTTCTCGGTAAGCCGAAAGTTTTCGCGTGTGAGCCCATGGACAGGGTGACCGCTCCGGTCACGAACCATGACATCGACGAGGACGAGCCGCGTCTTGGCGCGGAGCAAGGCCGGACCTGAGACCGCGCCGGCCTGCGCGGTCGACGAAACCGGCGCCGTTGGTGAAACGACCTGGCCCTGAAGCAGGAATCCAAATCCACCAAATGCGCCCAGTGCAGCAAATACAGCAGACGCGACGGACACTTTTCTTGGCACGCCCGCTCCTTACCTTTCGCGTCCAGCATAAGCTGCAACTCGCGCTGCGCGGAGAGAAAAGTTTCAGGTTCCGGCTGGGACCAACTCCGGCCGTGCACTTCCCCCCATGGCCGCAATGCTCGCAGCGAGCGGCGCCCGCAGCACGCCGCGCTCCGTGATGATGGCCGCGATGTACCTGGCCGGCGTTACGTCAAAGGCGGGGTTCTCGATGCCTACACCCTCGGGCGTCATCTGCTTGCCGTTGGAGTGCGTGACCTCGCGCGGATCGCGCTGCTCTATAGGAATGCCGGAGCCGGTCGCTGTCTCCAGATCGATGGTGGCCCAGGGGGCAGCCACGTAGAAGGGAATGCCGAATTCCTTTGCCAGGATCGCGACGCCGTAGGTGCCGATCTTATTGGCGGTATCGCCGTTGGCTGCGATGCGGTCCGCGCCGACAATGACGGCCTGCACGCGGCCCTTGCTCATCAGGTGAGCGCTCATATTGTCGCAGAGCACCGTGGTCGGGATGCCATCCTTCATGAGCTCCCAGGCGGTCAGCCGAGCCCCTTGCAGGAAGGGTCGGGTCTCGTCGGCGAGCACATCCAGACGGTGCCCGCGCTCGACCGCGCCCCGGATGACGCCCAGCGCCGTGCCGTAGCCGCAGGTAGCCAAAGCCCCTGCATTGCAGTGGGTGAGCACCGTGCCTTCCAGCGGCAGAAGCTCCGCGCCAAAGGCGCCCATCTGCCGGCAGGCGGCGATGTCCTCGTCATAAAGCTGCTGCGCGAGGGCGACTACGGCCTGTTTTATTTTGAGGATCGCGGTGTTTTTTTGCGCCAGCTCGTTAAAGAGTTCGCGAATTCTGCCGATACCCCAGAAGAGGTTCACAGCGGTGGGACGGGTGGTGGCGAGGGTGGTGCAGATAGTCTCAACTTCGGACGTCAACTCAAGCAGGGAGGTGGCCTGACTGCGTTCAATGCCAAGCGCCACGCCCATCGCTCCGGACACGCCAATCGCCGGTGCACCGCGCACGATCATGTTGCGGATGGCGGCAGCTACCTCGCGGTAGTCGCGGGCAAGAACGTAGGTTTCTTCTGTGGGGAGCTTAGTCTGATCGAGGAAGCTGACGCCTTCAGGCGTCCATTGCAGCGTGGGAATCATGTTGTGGTTAGTTTACTTCGTTCATCGCGATGCCCAGCACGATCGGCCAAGGTGGTGAATCGTTCATCCACTTCACAAACTTGTCATCCTGAGCGCAGTGAGGGATCTGCTTTTCGAAAGCTTACGGTCATTACAAAACTATCCGAAGTTCTATACATCTTTCCTGATCGAGCTTTTTCGCTAATTCGAGCCAAAAGCAGGTCCTTCGCTTCGCTCAGGAGGACAATTTTATTTAACGAACTTCCGACTAAGGACATTAACAGCAAGATGAGCGAGGTTCAGGATCGCGGCGCTACAACATCGTGGCCAACTCATGGCGGCCATTGGGCTGCAATACGAGATAAAAAGCCGGGTGCTCGGCTTTGAGCGAGTAGTCCACCCAGGATCGCGCGATCAGGTCTGCCAGCGTCTGCGGGTCCTTGCTCACGTGGGTTGTGTCGACGATCGAGAAGTCCAGCTGAGAAGCGGAATACAGGAAGTCACGTGGATTGTTGGTGACGAAGATACGACCCGGCAGATCCTCCGTCAGGATATCCTCATCCGTTTTCCCGGATCGGGGTACAAGGACGTTGAATCCCTTTTTCTCCAGAGGTTCCCTCAATGCAAGCAGATTCTCATCAAGAAAGATAGGGGTCTTGCCCCTGTTCAACGTGAGCTTGGGCGGAGGCATCTGTTCGCCATCAGGGGCCCGCACCTCATAACGCATGCGTTCATGATATCGCGTCTGGAGCCACGGCTTGAGTGCTTGCCCACAGGCATGACCTGAGTTGCGCGGGTCTGGAAGGTGACATGAGCGACTTTAGCTGGAGTGTTTTTCGGAGACTTGGCGGTGCTCCAGCCGCACACGCTTGGCCTCCGCGGCGCTGTTGCTGAGCATCAGGAAGCGGCGCTCACAGCTGTAGCAGCGATACGGGCGCAGAAAGGGCAGCAGATATTCGAGAGACCGTCGCCTGGACCGGAATACATTCTCGGACTGGCACTTTGGGCATTTGCGAATATCCGCCATGTGTACCTCGTTTTCCGATTGTAGGCCACGAGTGTCAGCCGCCCGTAAAAATTTTCACATTCACAGACGTTCAAGATGCCGAAAGCCGCCTGTCGCGACCAGCGCGGCCAGAAAGATCGTCAGGTTATACGAAAGATGCACCAGGGTGGAGCAGGCGACGGACTGGGTGCGAACGCGCACAAACGCCAGCACCAGGCTGACGAGAAACAGCAGCCCCACGGGCCCCCAGGCATATTCCAGCTGCGGCGCGTGTACGACAGCGAAGAGCAGGCTGGAAAAGATCGCGGCGAAGAGGAGACCCGCGTTCGTGTTGCCGGTCGTCGAGGACCAGCGCCGCACGTTGGCGGATGTGCGTTCGAGGCTGAGCCAGTCATAGGCCGTCGCTAGCGCGGGCAGCAGAAAGCCGCGAAAGGCAACCTCCTCCATCAGCGGAGCCAGCAGCGTTCCCATCAGCATCACCGTCCAAGCGCCAAAGGGCGTGCGCATCAGGTGTTCGATCTGCGGGCTTTTGGGTTCGGTAACGAAGTGTTCGGCCAACTGCGTGACGATGCTCAAAAGAACGCCGGCAGAGACCAGCCGGGGCCAGTGTCGCCGTGCCGCTAATCCGCCCCAGTGAATGCCTTGCAGAAACGAGCGCTTCCAAAGCAGGGGGAACAGCCAATAGGCTGCGGCCAGCGTGAGCAGGTAGGTGGCGGCCTCCGCGCCTAGCGAGACCGCTGTCTCCACGTTGTCGCCACGCATCTTGCCCGGCGCCCCCACGGCGAGCACGAGCAGGCACAAAAAAAACACCGTCGCCGCAAGCGAAAAAAACAGCAGCGCGTGCCCCAGGTGGGGAATGCGCCGGGCCACGCCGTGATCCTCGGCGGGGAAGGGATCGTGCTGGATGTCGAGCGCATCTTCCGGAATTTGAACGGCCGACTCAGGGCTGGGCAGATCACTCATGCCGCCGCACTCGCCTTCTTTGGCTGGGGCTTGGATTTGGATTTGCGTGGGGCGCGCTCTTCGCTGGGGCGCTGCTTGGAGGCGGTAGGCACACCGGTCTTCTTTTCTGGTGCGGCACGTTTCTCCTTGGGCGGCTTCTTCGCCAGATCGGGAAGAACGACCGGCGGCAGATGCAGAGGCGCAGCCGCGAGGGCAGCCCCGTCATAGTATCGCGCCAGGAACGCGCCCGTATGCGAATCCGGAGCATTGGCCACCAACTCCGGCGGTCCCTGTGCGACGATGCGTCCGCCGCCCTCGCCGCCTTCAGGACCCATGTCGACCAGATAGTCGGCATTGCGGATGATGTCCATGTTGTGCTCGATGATGATGACGGTGTTGCCGAGGTCGGTCAGCCGGTGCAGCACCTCCAGCAGCCGGCGCACATCGTCGAAGTGCAGGCCAGTGGTCGGTTCGTCGAGCAGGTACAGCGTGCGCCCGGTCTGGCGCTTCGAAAGCTCCTTGGCCAGCTTCATGCGCTGTGCCTCGCCACCCGAAAGTGTGGTGGCGGACTGGCCGAGATGGATGTAGCCCAGGCCGACATCGACGAGCGTCGAAAGCCGCTGGTGCACCGCCGGAATGTCCTTCAGGATCGGCACGGCCTCTTCGATCGGCAGGTCCAGAATGTCGGCGATGGAGTAGCCGTTGAACTTCACGGCGAGGGTCTCCTGGTTGTAGCGGCGGCCGTTGCAAACTTCGCACAGGACATAGACATCCGGCAGAAAGTTCATCTCAATTCTTCGCTGTCCCTCACCCTGGCAGGCCTCGCAGCGGCCGCCCGTGACGTTGAAGCTGAAGCGCCCGGCCTTGTAGCCGCGCTCGCGGCTTTCGGGCAGCATCGCGAACAGGTCGCGGATGGCCGTGAAGACGCCGGTGTAGGTCGCCGGGTTGGAGCGGGGAGTGCGGCCGATGGGCGACTGATCGATCTGAATGACCTTGTCGAACTGGTCGGCGCCGTGGATCGCCTTATGCGCGCCGGGCTCCTCGCGCGAGCCGTACAGCTCCTTGGCCAGCGAGCGGTACAGGATGTCATTCACCAGCGTGGATTTACCCGAACCGGAGACACCGGTGACTACGGTCATCACGCCCACCGGGAAGTGCGCCGTAACGTGCTGCAGGTTATGAGAGACAGCATCTTCAATCGAGAGCCAACGCCCGGAGAGCGGCCGCGGGGCCTTATCCTCCGTGGGCCGGGTGACGATGTCGATCTCGCCGGAGAGATACCGGCCGGTGACGGAGGCCGGGTTGGCCATGATCTCGGCCGGGGTGCCCGCCGCCATCAGATGGCCGCCGTTTTTCCCCGCGCCGGGGCCGAGATCGAGCACGTAATCGGCCTTGCGAATGGTGTCTTCGTCGTGCTCGACGACCAGGACGGTGTTGCCGAGGTTGCGCAGGTCTTCGAGCGCGTGGATCAGCCGCTGATTGTCGCGCTGGTGCAGACCGATGGAAGGCTCGTCCAACACGTACAGCACACCGCGCAGCCGGGAGCCGATCTGGGTTGCCAGCCGGATGCGCTGACCCTCGCCGCCGGAGAGCGTGGCGGCTGAGCGGTTCAGAGACAGATAGCCGAGGCCGACGGCGTTCAGGAACTCGAGGCGCTCGATGATCTCCCGTTGCAGGCGGTCGGCGATCAGGCGATCGCGGCCAATGAACTGCAGCGAGCGGGCTCCGGTGAGGGCGCGTTCCAGCGAAAGCGCGGTGAAATCGGCGATGGAGACGTCACGCCATGCGTTGGGGGTTTCGGTTGGCTCGGTGTCGTCTTCTTCCTTGTTCACCGGCGGGTGGAGGGCGGCGGCAATCACGGGCAGGGTCACCGCGAGCGACTCCGGCCGCAGCCGGCGGCCGTGGCAGCGCGGGCAGTCCGAGGCCGACATGAAGCCCATCATGTAGTCGCGATAGGCCTCCGACTTGGTCTCCTCCACATTGTCGCGAAGAAACCGGAAGACGCCGTGAAAACCGATGCGTGCGCCCTCGGAACGCGGCGGCCCGTACAGCAGAAGATCCTGCTGCGCCTTCTCCAGGGAACTAAAGGGCAGCTTCAGGTTGATCATGAATTTATCTGCCGCAAGTTTAACCCCTCGTTGAAGATATTGCGAGCTGGCACCCGGTCCAAGACCGCCATCGAGCAGCGGTTTGGACCAGTCGGCGACCACCTTTGCGGGGTCGAAGTCGAAGATCGAGCCAAGGCCGTGGCACTCCGGACAGGCGCCGTAGGTGGAGTTGAAGGAGAACGACCGGGGCTCCAGCTTGGGGACGTTGATGCCGCAGTCCGGGCAGGCCATCGAGGAGGAGAACAGGGTTTCGTTGTACTCCCTGCCAGGAGCCTGCAGGCCGATGAGCACGAGGCCGTTGGCGAGCTGCAGGGCGGTGGCGACGGCAGCGGCGAGGCGCTTGGTGTCGAATGAGGGTCCAGGGTTCAAGGTCCAGGGTCCAGTAGAGCCGTCCGGTCCGGATTCTGCACTCTGGGGCCTGGGCCCTGGACCCTGAAGTGGCTTGAGGATGATGCGGTCGACCACGGCCTCGACCGTGTGGTTCTTGCGCTTTTCGAGCCGCATCCCCTCTTCCACCTCGGTCATCTCTCCGTCGATGCGGATGCGGTAGCCCTTGCGGTCGAGCGCCTCGATCTCCTCGCGGAACTCGCCTTTGCGGCCGCGCACGATGGGGGCAAGCACGGTGATGCGCTCCTGGGGCGAGCCGGCCCGGTCGCGCTCGACGGCCTGGGCGAGGATTTGGGTGATGATCTGATCGGCGCTCTGCCGCGAGATGGGACGGTGGCAGTTGGGGCAGTGGGGCTGGCCTACCGAGGCCCACAGCAGCCGCAGGTAATCGTAGATCTCAGTAATCGTGCCGACGGTGGAGCGGGGCGAGCGCGAGGTGGTCTTCTGCTCGATCGAGATGGCCGGGCTGAGGCCATCGATGGAGTCCACATCGGGCCGCTCCATCTGGTCGAGGAACTGGCGCGCGTACGCGGAGAGGGTCTCGACATAACGGCGCTGGCCCTCGGCATAGATCGTGTCGAAGGCCAGCGAGCTCTTGCCGGAGCCGGACAATCCAGTGACGACCGTCAAGGAGTTGCGGGGGATGGAGACGGAAACGTCGCGCAAGTTGTGCTGACGTGCGCCGCGGACTTGGATGTGCGTAAGGCTCATGGGAGAAGACGAGCCCGGTGGGGCCATCCTTAAGGATAAACGCTGCGGGCGCCAAGGGTGGATGCTGCGCGTGGCGACGCCGCAAAGCCCACCCGGTGCGTCGTCGCGTACGTCGCCGGGAGACAGGTACCGGGCTGGATAACAGAGCCTCCAAATTTCGTCGTAACATGGCGGCGATTCGGGGCGAAGATGGCTCAGTCCGGCTATCAGAAGCGAAGGCCCTAAGGGCTTGAGGGCTTGAGGGCTTGAGGGCTAAAGGACAAGGGAGCTTCCACAAATGGAAACGCTGATGTTGCTGTGCGCGATTCTTGCATCGCTCGCGCTGGGAGTGCTGGTCGCCTACGGGATCTGCCAGACGATGTTTCAGGTTTTCCGGGCGCATGCCGTTTCGGCCGCGCGTACCCGTTCTGCCGCCACGCAAAGCTTGCGCGTCCAACAGAGCTAAGGAAGCTCTGATTGAAAGTCAATGGGCCGGCATGATGCGGAGTGCCCAGGGCTGAGGCCCTGTGTTTATGAGGCGGTTTTTCGTATGGCTGCGTAGTGTCTTACGAATCACGATCATCGTACGAAGCGCATCGTCCTACTAGGTGCATCTTGGAGGAGGATGGGGAGGGAGCGTGGGGCTTCAGCCCACGAAAAGGAGAGCCAAATGATGGGCTTCACAGGTTGCGGAAAAGCTCGATATCAGCCGAAAAACCTTGCACCTGCAATTGACGTAAGAAGGAAGGATGCGTGGAGCGAGTGAGCAACAGACGGCCCTGTACAGTTATGTAACGTTGGAGCGGCGGGTGCCGAAGGATCATCCGTTGCGGGAGAAGCAGCTGCGGGATCGCGAGATGGCGCCGCATGTCTCGGAGTATACGAAGGGGCAGAATATGGGCAAGAACAGCCTGACCGAAGAGGAGCGCAACGAAAAACGGCCGCAAAAGCCGCTTCAATACGCCATCTCCGGCTACTCGAAATCCACCCCAACCCTCTGCTTACAAATCAATCGGAGCTTTTCCGCAACCTGTTCAGCCCACCGCTCGCCTCCCAAAGGCGACGACAGGACCTATGACGGCAGGACTTATTCAGAGATTCCTTAGATGGCAGAACGTTCGCTCCTTCACAACCCCCAATCAGCTGGCGAGCGACAGAGAGCTGTTCTGGGAAGCGGAATCCAGCATGCGGTAGAGCGTGGAGCGGCTGATTCCCAGCACCTCGGCCGCGCGCAGCTTGTTGCCGCGGCAGCCGCGGAGCACGGCACAGATGTGTTCCTGGACGACCGCATCGAGTTTGACCATCCGTACGGGCGCAACGCTCGGCCTCGGCGTCAACAGGGTTCGAAGCGCCCCTTGCAGGTCGGCGCGACGGAGTTCCTGCCCGGGCGTCGCCTGGGCCAGCAAACTCTCCACGACTTCGGAGAGCTCGCGCAGGTTGCCGGGCCAGGAGTGCTGCATGGCGGCTCGCAGGAAGTCTTCGGAGAGCGGCGTCATCGGCCGCAGCAAAGCCTGCGAACGCACGGAAAACATCTGGCCGAGGAGCATCGGGAGATCTTCAACGCGCTCGCTGAGTGACGGCAGGTAGACGCGTACAGCGCCCAGGGCTTCCGCGAGTTCCGCGGAGAAGCGGCCCAAGCCTGCCAGGACGCGGAGGTCCTCCGAAGTGGCGGCAGCGACAGAGAGAAAACGCGAACGCCGCACGCGCAAAAGGCGAAGTAAGCCGTGCTGCGCTGCCGGGGAAAGGCGATCCACCTCGGGCAGGTAAAGGAACATCTCGTTCGGAAAGGAGGTGAGAGTTGTGGCTCGCCCGAGCCGCTCTTCGGTGTCGCCCTCCCGCAATGTAACGAAAGGACGCTGCGGAAGATTGGAAAGATCGAGCAGCAACCTGGCCGCGGCGTCCTGACCGGCATGGGGGCTTCCCGTCAGCAGCACGGTGCGGGCGTACGGCGCCAGACGACGCAGCTGGCCCCAGAGTTGAGACATCGCGGTGCTTGGCCCCAGAAGCGTCAACGCAAGCTCTGCGCTGTCGAGGGGAAAGGGTTGAGAACGGAGGGCTGCGGGGTTGGGAAAGGTGTGCATACACCCGCTTTATCGGTGCTTTTCGGAAAAGGATGAGGGTGCCCCGCAATGTTTTCGTACGCCCTCTTCCCAAAATGGAACAGGCCGGCGGTTAGGCCGGCCTGTTTCATTCCTCGGGGAACGGATTACGCGACGGACTTTGCACAGTACGCGTCAAAGGCGCGAGCCAGCTCCTGTGCGATCGCCGGAGCGGTTGAAGTCTCGATTGCCGAGCGCTGCATCAGGTATACCAGCTGGCCGTCGCGCAGGATGGCGATGGCCGGGGAGGTGGGCGGATGTCCACCGAAGTAGCCGCGCGCACGGTCCGTGGCCTCGCGGTCCTGGCCGGCGAACACGGTGACGGCATGGTCGGGCTTGGTGCCGTGCTGCATGGCGAGGCGGACGCCGGGGCGCATCTTGCCGGCGGCGCAGCCGCAGATGGAGTTGACCACAACCATCGTGGTTCCGGGCTGGGCTACGGCGCTATCCACATCGGCGGCCGTGCGGGCTTCGCTCACACCGGCGCGGGTCAGCTCTTCGCGCATCGGGATTACCATCAACTCTGGGTACATGTACGTCTCCTTAAACCGAATCCTTAAACCGAATCCTAAACCGAAATCCTGAGCCGAAATTAGCGGCTACACTCCCTATTCTACGTGCCGGCCGCGGTTCCTCAAAGGGCGTTCGTAAACAGCGGCGCGGTTCTGCCCTGATGCCTCCTGATACCCTCATGTCGTGCCGGTTTCCAGCTCCCCAGGCCTTCAGATCCAGGAGAACGTCCCTCTCGCGCCGCTGACTACCTTGGGCGTCGGCGGCCCGGCGCGCTGGTTCGCGCGGGTGGTCTCTGAAGACGAGCTCACGGAGGCGCTCGGCTGGGCGAAGCGGCGGGATGTGCCGGCGTTTCTGCTGGGCGGCGGCAGTAATCTGCTGGTGGCCGACGCGGGATTTGACGGCCTGATCGTGCAGATTGCCTCCGCGGGCATACAGCAGGACGGACCCATGCTGGATGTCGCCGCGGGCGAGAACTGGGATGCCCTGGTGTCCTTTGCCGTCGAGCGCGGGCTGGCCGGCATGGAGTGCCTCGCGGGCATTCCGGGCAGCGTCGGCGCTACCCCAGTGCAGAACGTCGGAGCCTATGGGCAGGAGGTCGCGCAAACGATCCGGTCGGTGCGAGCCTTTGATCGCCGGGATCGGATATTTGTCGAGCTTGCGCAGGAGGAGTGCCGTTTTCGCTATCGGGGGAGCCTGTTCAACACGGACGAGCCGGGCCGCTACGCCGTAACACGCGTGCGTTTCGAATTGCGTCCGGGCGGCCAACCGGAGCTGCGCTACGCCGATCTGCAGCGCCATTTCGCAGGCCGGAACGCTCCCACGCTGGAAGACGTAGCCGAGGCCGTGCGGTCCATCCGGCGCAGCAAGGGGATGGTGTTGATCCCGGGCGATCCGGACACGCAAAGCGCGGGCTCCTACTTTAAAAATCCAGTGGTGGGCGGCGGCAGGGTCGCGGAAATTGCACAAGCGGCGGCGCTGGACCCCACGGCCGTACCGGCTTATCCCGCGGCGGAGGGCTGCGTGAAGCTGTCCGCGGCGTGGCTGGTCGAAAAGGCCGGATTTCCCAAGGGATTCCGCCTGGGGGCGGCGGGGCTGTCCACGCGGCACGCGCTCGCGCTGACGAATCGCGGCGGAGCGACCTGCGCGGACATTTTGCGCTTGGAAGAGCACGTGCGCGGGGACGTGGCAGCGCGTTTCGGGGTGATGCTGGAGCGCGAGCCCGTGCTGCTGGGAACGTGTTCGCAGACAGTGCAAACAGCGGGTTCCCTCCCGTTCGACTGCGCTCAGCGAGATTGATAGAAACAAAGGCCACAGCTCTCTGCGTTCAGATCATCCTCTTTAATTTCTAAAGTTTGTGAGATGTTGCTGATCCAGTGATTGATGATTCAAGGCGCGAAGCACACGCGCTGCCTCGTCGGCCAGCGTGGCCTGGGGCGGTCCTTGGGCTACGGCGCGCCCATCCCGCAAGCGCACCACCTCTGCGCGGAGCAGAAAAACCTCATCAACGTCGTGGGTGACGGAGAGGACGGGGATCGCTCGGTCGGCGTACCACTGCCGCACGCGGGGAAGGAGTTCATCGCGAAGCGCGCGGTCGACACCCGCGAAGGGCTCGTCGAGCAGTGCCAACCGAGCTCCGGGTACGGCCAGGGCGCGCGCGAGGCTTACCCGCTGGCGTTCGCCGCCGGAGAGTTCACGAGGTTTGCGGGATGCGAAGCGCTTCAGGTCGAACAGCGCCATGGCCTCCTCCACGAGGTTTGGCGAGGCCTCACGTTTCGGGCGTACCGCTTCGCCGAACGCAACGTTCTCGCGCACCGTCAGGTGAGGGAAGAGCACGGCCTGTTGCGGCGCAGAGGCCAGCTCGCGTTTTTCGGTTGGAATCGAGCGACCATTTCCCTGGAGATAAGCGAGGGCGGCGTTTGTCTGAGTCCGCGTGAAGAACACCTGCAGCCCCGCGGTCAGGCCGCACAGGGCCCTGAGCAGGGTACTTTTGCCGCAGCCTGATGGACCGAAGAGAACGGTCCAGGGCGCTGTGAAATCAGCCTCGAAATTGAGTTCGAGCGTGCCGATCCTGCCGTGAACGGCAAGCTGGTGGTGCGCCAAACCGTTCATGTCCGGGGGCTCAGTCAAGCAGGGTCGCTCCCCGCCGTGGTCGAAGTTGCATGGCTACCAGCGTTGCGAAGGAAAGCGCGACCAGCCACAGAGCCGTTCGGTTAGCTGCGGTGTAGCTGCCCTCCTGCACCTGGTCGAAGAGCGAGATGGAGAGCGTGCGCGTGCTGCCGGGGATGTCTCCGCCGAGCATCAGCACCACGCCAAACTCGCCGACGGTGTGGCAGAAGGTGAGCACGCCGGCGGTGACGAATGCCTTACGCGAGAGCGGGAGCACAACGCGCCGGAATATCTGCAACGGGGAGGCACCCAGCACCTGCGCCGTGTCGCGCAGCATCGGGTCAACGTCGGTGAAGGCGGTAATCAGCGGCGCAAGCGCGAAGGGGAAGCTGTAGATCACCGAACCCACGAGTAGACCGCCGAAGCTGAACGCGAGCGGATGCCCAAGCAGCGTGATCAACGCCCGGCCAAGCGAGGTCGTGGGTCCGAGGCCCTCCAGCAAATAAAAGCCGAGCACGGTTGGCGGCAGAACCATAGGAAGCATTGCCAGCGCCTGCACGAGGCGGCGAGGCCAGGAGGGTCGCTCAGCCAGCCACAGGGCCAACGGCGTTGCGAGCAGCAGCAGCAGCGCGGTGGTCAGGGCCGCCAGCCGCAGTGTGATCCCAAGCGCCTGAAGATCCATGTTCGCCAGTGTAGACGGGCGGGTGGGATTCTTGTGGTTCGACCGTGCCTAAGCGGACAGCGAGTGGCTGTAGCGGCGGTGAGAACAGCAGGTTCCCTTCGGGAATGACAACAAAAAAGGCAACAGCAACCAAAGGACAACGGCAGAAAAGAGGGCGACGCGGCCAGCCGATAAATGTCTAGCGTGCAGGGTCAAGGCCGAATCGCGACAACTCGTTCTGCACGGCATTGCTGGTCAGCCAATGCAGAAACGCCTCGCCGACATCGTGATTCGCACCTGCTCGCAGCGCAACACCGCACTGCCGGATGGCCGGATAGTTTGCGGGAATCCGTATAAAACTGCCTGTTTCGCGAAACTGCGGGCTGCCGGCGATGGTGAGCGAGATGAAGGCCGCCTGCGCATTGCCGGTCTCGGCAAACTGGGCGGTCTGCATGATGTTTTCGCCGACCACCAGCTTGCCCCGGAGCCCATCCTGCATCTTCAAAGCGCGGATGGCCGCTGTAGCCGCCTGGCCGTAGGGTGCGTGCAGGTCATTGGCCACGGCGATTTTTGTAACGCGCGGCCCCGTCAACGAACCGAGCGAGAGCGGCTGGGCGGGGGAGTCCCTGCGCGCCCAGAGCACCAGCACACCGCGCGCATACTGCGTTGGCTGCGGATCGACGGTCAGCTTGCCGTCAGCCAGTTGCTGTGGGTGGGCGCAGTCAGCGGAGAGAAACACATCCTCCGGCGCGCCGTTCTGGATCTGCTGCGTCAGCGTGGCCGAGGAACCGAAGGATGGCGTACTGTGCACACCCGTTTGTGCCTCGTACTGTTTGGCTAACTCCGGCAGAACGGGTTGGAGATCGGCTGCGGCAGCAATCTTCAGCTCACGGTTTTGCGTTCTTGCCACGCCGGTGAGTGCGAAAACGAGACAAAACAGCGGGGCTATGGCTCGAAGGCGGGATCGACGGTCCTTGCGGTTGCTACGGTACTCTAAAGGGGCGCATGGATGTGACGATACAAAAATCGATTTCACACGTTTTGAGATGCATCGGTTGCGACTCCCGGATAGATGCCACGGAAGCGCGAAGCAACTTCCGCTGTGTCCATTGCGGTGAGCTCTTCGAGGTGGAATACCCCTGGAGCGGCGGCGCGCCCGCCGGCAAGGACCAGATGTGGCTGCCAAACCCCTCCGCGCTGCGTCACCTCTGGACCGAACGCCGCACGTCCACGATGGCGGTCGATCAGAGCGGCGTGTGGCGCTTCCGCGATCTCCTGCCGATCGTCGCCCCGGAGCGGGTGATCACGCTGCGCGAGGGCAATACGCCACTATATGAGATGCCCCGTTGTGCGGAGGCGCTGGGGATGAACTGGCTGCTGGCCAAGCACCAGGGCATGAACCCGACCGGTTCCTTCAAGGATACGGGCATGACTGCGGCCTTATCGGTCGCTGCCGCCAGCGGCTACGAGTGGGTCGTGTGCGCCTCCACCGGCAACACCTCGGCGGCCATGGCGGCCTACGCCGCGCGCGCCGGATTGCGCAGCTTGGTGCTGATCCCGGAGGGCAAGATCGCCTGGGGCAAGCTCTCGCAATCGATGGATTATGGCGCCGTGACCGTGCAGCTGCGCACCGATTTCGATGGCTGCGTGCGGGTGCTCACCGAGTTGATCCGGCGGGCGCCGATCTATCTGCTGAACTCTGTGAATCCTTACCGGCTGGAAGGGCAGAAGACCCCGGCATTCGAGATTCTGGAGCAGACCGATTGGCAGGTGCCGCACCACATCATCGTGCCCGGCGGCAATCTCGCCAACTCTTCGGCGTTGAGCAAAGGCTTCGCCGAGATGAAGCAGCTCGGCTTCATCTCACGTCTGCCGAAGATCAGCATTGTGCAGGCGGAGGGCGCGAATCCGCTCTACCGCAGCATGGAGACCAACGGCGGCGCCAGTCTGGAGCCGATGGTCGCCGAGACCCGCGCCTCGGCCATCCGCATCGGAAGCCCGGCCTCGTGGCGCAAGGCGGTGAAGGCGCTGGCCTCCACCGGGGGCTGGTGCGAGCAGGTGAGCGAGCGCGAGATTGCGGTCGCCAAGGCCCAGATCGGCGCCGAGGGCATCGGCTGTGAGCCGGCCTCCGCGGTGACGCTGGCCGGGCTGAAAAAGCTGGTCGCGGATGGGCGGGTCGGGCGCGAGGAGACGGCGATCCTACTGCTGACCGGGCACACACTGAAAGATCCGGAGTACACCATCCAATTCCATCGCGGCGAGCTGTTCAACACCGATGAGGAACAAGCTGCGGACGATGCCGAGCGTCGTGAATCCGCAGCGATGCAGCGCGAGCCCTGGGTGCTGGATCCGGATGCCGATAAGGTGCTGTCGGCGTTGGATCGTATTGCCAACTTCGCGAGTCAACCGGCATGAGCGGGCACAGGCATCCCCCCTTGCCGGGAGTTCGGATCACGCTTCCGGCGACCTCGGCGAATCTAGGTCCTGGATTTGACGCCGTTGGATTGGCCCTGTCCCTTCGCCTCACCGTCGAGGCCCGCACCTCCACGCGGGACGAGATCGCGGCGACTGGACGCAACCCGGAGCGTTGCGGTTCACTCGAAGACAACCTAATTCTGGACACCTGCCGCAGCGTTCTGGAGGCAAAGGGCCGTCCGGCGTACCCGCTCAAGTTATTTGTTGAGAATGAGATACCGTTGGGGATGGGATGCGGCTCGAGCGCCGCCGCCCGAATCGCCGGCGTGGTGCTGGCCAATCACTTCGGCCAACTGGGGATGAGCCCTGAAGCGATCGTGGCCGAGGCCAGCCAGCGCGAAGGCCACCCCGATAACGTGGCTGCCTGCTGGTATGGCGGCTTTACGGTCTCCGTCCCCGCCGGGGAGACCGTAGCGGCGGCCACCTTTGCGTGCGATGACGCCTGGCAGCTGCTGCTGGCGCTGCAGGAGGCCGATCTCGCGACCGAAACCGCCCGCGCCCTGCTGCCGGTACAGCTCTCCCGCGCGGATGCGGTCTTCAACATCCAGCGCGCCGCGCTGCTGACGGCGGCGTTCGCGCAGGAGCGGCTCGACCTGCTTCATGTGGCGATGGAAGACCGTCTGCACCAGCCGCACCGCCGGAAGGCCTGTACGCTGCTCGAGTACCTGGAGCAGCTGCACGACGCCCCGGAGTTCGCCGGCGTCGCCCTCAGCGGCGCGGGACCGGCTTTGCTGGCCATTTTGTCCGAGCGCGCAACGCTCGGGGATGCGGAAGAGCGGCTCAGGTCAGTTCTGGGACAGGCGGTCGAGCTGCTTCCGGTGCGCATCGGGAGTCCGGCCAAAGTGGAGGTACTCTGATTGCATCGTTGCCGCGAGCTTTGCATCTATCTGAGTGCTGTGTGACGCGAGTAACGCGCGGAGGATAGATGGCGAATCAGTTTGTAACCGAGGTCAATGACGCGGAGTTTGAAGCGAAGGTACTCCAGTCCGACACTCCCGTTCTAGTGGATTTCTGGGCCGCATGGTGCGGCCCCTGCCGTGCGCTCGCGCCTGTGGTCGATCAGGTGGCGACCGAGTACAACGGCAAGCTCAAGGTTATGAAGATGGACGTGGATAAGAACAACATGACGCCGGGCCGTTACGGCATCCGCGGCATCCCCGCGCTGCTGGTCTTTAAAGGTGGCAAAGTTGCCGAGCAGATTGTCGGTTTTGTTCCTAAGGATACGATCGACGAGACCCTGAAGCGTGTGCTTGTGTAAGCGATTTAATTTTATGTACAGATTCGCAAGACCCGATCTTTTAAGGTCGGGTCTTTGCTTTGTCACCTGCTTTTCTTGCCCACCGGCATCCTTTGTTGCGCACGCGACTTACACTAAAACATGTAGTGGCTAACGAGCTTCAGCAGGAACCAGCGAGCCTTTCCTACGCCTCCGCAAGCGCATGATTCCTTTCGCGAAGGCATAAAGCACTACCGCGGTCTGCACATAGGCCAACACGAAAGCGGCGATGATACCCGCCCTTTCCGTGCCGAAGACGTGATAGTGGAACCAATCAATCAGTCGAAAGCCGATGAAATGAAAGAACACCCATTCAGCCGAAAGCAACCGACCACCCAGGCTGGTGCTTGGAGGGACAGGGTCCAGCATCACGGCGGTGAGACAGACATTCAGCAGTTCGACCGGAATCGCAGTGAACAGCGCCCCGGCGAACCATCGATTGGACCGCATGATGCACCTCTCCGGCGCTGAATGCGCTTCTCGTTATCTTACTGCCGGTAACTTCTTTCTCTGCGGCAAGTGCGAACAGCAGATTCCTTCGGGAAGGACAGAAAGAAAACGGACTAGAACTCGCCGTGAACCTTCACGCTGAAGATGTTGACAGGCCCTCGGTCCGCGTTGAAGCCGGGATTGGTGATGTGCTGGTAATCACCCGCCAGCCAGAAGGACTTGTGAAGATTGACGCTATAAAACAGATCCAAAGCCCGCTCCGATGCGGCGTTGATGCGGCCGTCGCCGACGAAGCCATCCACGCCCCCCATGCCGAGGTAGGCGGCATGGGAGCCAGAGATCCAGCCGGCGTTGTAAGCAATGCCGGTGACGTCCCGCGGACGCGACCAGGTCGTACCCTTGGCCAGCAGGCCGGCTGACGCGGAGCGATCGGTCGAGGTGTACGCGTCAACCTCGGACTTGCCGTCGGCGTACATGTCGCGCGTGAATACGCCGACGTCCCTGGCAATGTACTGCTCCGCATAACCGCCGATGCCGAGCTTCACATTCGGCTTGCGCACCCAGCACAGGTCCGGGGCCGATGCGTTGGTGGAGCCGTAGTTGAAGCTGGTGCAGGTGGCGGCGTTCTCCCGCGGATTGGCCTTGAAGGCGGCGATAGCATCGCTGAAGCGGCCGATATTTTCATGGTTCCGGAAGCCCAGCGCGCGGACCAGCCCGTCTCGCCCGTGCATCTGGTGGTGATGCTCGATCTCGACCTGATCGCCGTAGTACTTCAGCAGCCGGAAGTCGACGGGCAGTTGATTCGGTTGCTTGGGCGGCGTGATGCGGCCGAAACGCGCCGACCAGTTATCCCAGGTAAACTCGGAAACCAGGCCGTAGGAGTATCCGCGCGCGTCCGATGCAAAGTCGTACGCGGCATAGGTGAGGAACGCCAGGTTGAAGATGCCTTGGCGGGGGTCGATATCGAAGGCGTTTTTGTCGAAAAAGTCGAGGATGCTGAAGTTGCCGACGATGAAGTCAAGCCTTCGGCTCTTCTGCGTCTCGCCCAACTGCATCGGTCCGGAGGCCTGTACGACCTCGCCTCCGCCAAACTCAAAGGTTTGCTGCAGAAAGATGCGCGAGACATAAAGCGTGGGCGTCTCCGCGCCGCCCTTCTGCAGCTCGAAGTCCTGCACGGCGCCGCCCAGGCCTTTTAACTGCGAGAGCGGGCGTTCCGAGATGAGTTCCGGTACGAAGTAAACCTCGGCACCCTTCCACGGCTTGGCACCAACATAAAGCGTGGCGGAGCCGGTGAAACTCTGCTCGGGTGTCGGTAGCAGCGAATTGTTGCTGCCGTTCAGGTTGGTGTACGGCGCAAAGAAGGCATCCTTCCAGCCGTAGATATAGGTGAACTGCCCATAGGCGTTCCAGCGCTCATGGGCGAGGTCGTGATCGCCACGTTTGTCGAGAAACTTCATGAAGCTGGGCTGATCATCCGCAACAGGGGCGGGCGCCGCATCCTGAGCGCTCGCGAACAGGGGCGCAAGAGGGGCTGTCACCACTATGAGCAGAAGGGTCGCGAGGCAGCGGTACGCGGATTCACCGGTCCCGAAGACCCGTGATGCTGAAGCTATGTTCTTCATTAGATCTTTCGCTAGGTCGATACCGTTCACGCCAACGCAATCCCGGTGCACCAGGTGCCCGGGAGACAGGTGTGAGCCGCTGCTTGCTCAATCAGCATACAATACCCCTGTAGGGTATAGGTGAAAACGAATGGAAGCGATCACCAAAGAGCAGGGAAAGCTGGTCGCGCGCATAAGACGGGTTCGCGGTCAGGTCGAATCGATCGAGCGATCCCTCAGCAGCGGCGCCGATTGTGCAGACATCCTGATGCTGCTGGCAGCCGTTCGCGGCGGCATCAACAGCCTGATGGGGGAGGTGCTGGAGGATCACATCCGCCTGCACATGGTGCACCCCGCAGGCGGTGGGGAGCTGCCCCAGGAGCTGGCCGAGGATATCGTTCACCTGGTTCGCGCGTACCTCAAGTAGTCGCCGCTCGCGCGCCTCCATTTACACTGGGGGCAATGCTGGACTGGCTGCTCCTGCGCGGAAGTTTGATCGCCCTTTGCATCCTGGCGAACAGCTTTTTTGTGGCTGCGGAGTTTGCCCTGGTCAGCGTCCGGGAGACCCGCATACAGCATCTGCTGGCGCGCAAGCGGCCCGCGGCGCCAACGGCCCTTCGGCTCAAGCACAACATCGACCAGGTGCTGCCGGCGGTGCAGCTCGGCGTCACGTTGGCAAACCTGGCGTTGGGCGGTGTCGGCGAGCCGGCGCTGGCCAGCGGCTTGCAGCACCTGCTGCGGCATCTGCCGCAGATGGCCTGGGGTCGCGAACATCCGCTGGTGGTGGCGCATACGGGCGCCATCCTGCTGGCGTTCGGCCTGATTACCTATCTTGAAGTCGTCCTCGGCGAGATTGTGCCGAAATCGCTGGCGCTGCAGCGGGCCGAGCGCATTGCCCTGGCGGTAGCCGGGCCGGTGGATCTGTTTATCCGCATCACGCGACCCATCGTGCAGCTGCTGAACGGCTCGGCGGCGCTGGTGCTGCACATCTTTCGTGCGCCGCTGCGCGGTGAGGCCGGCGCGCACTCGCCGGAGGAGCTGAAGCTGATGACCTCGGCGACGCGGCGGCTGGGTCTGCTGCCGGTCTATCAGGAGGAGATTGTGCACCGCGCGCTGGAGTTGCGCGAGGTTTCGGCAAGCGAGATCATGACGCCGCGCACCCGTATTTTTTCGCTCCCGGCGAATATGCCGCTCGAGACCGCCAGCGCCCGCATCGTCGAGGAAGAGCACTCCCGTGTGCCGGTATACGATCCGGCTCGCGGCAGCGATGCGTTCATCGGCGTCGTGTACGCGAAGGACATCTTCCGGCTGATGCATTTCCGTGGCGTGGCGCTGAGCATGGGCCATCGCGGGGCCTCGGGGCTGACGTTGCGCGAGGTCATGCGCGATGTGCTGGTGGTCCCGGAGACCAAGCCCGCTCTGGAGCTGCTGCAGGAGTTCCAGGAGCGCCGCCGGCAGATGGCGATCGTCGTGGATGAATTCGGCTCCACGCTCGGGCTTGTGACGGCGGAGGACGCTCTCGAGCAGATCGTCGGGGAGCTTGAAGATGAGTTCGACACCGGGCGATCGATGACGGCCCCCACCGGCGGGGGCAGCGTTGTGCTGGACGGCAGTGTCACGCTGCGCGATCTGGCGACGCAGCTGCGTTGGGATCTGCCGCGAACGCCGGGCGTGGAGACACTCGCCGGGCTGCTGCTGGCGCGTTTGGGCCATATCCCGGAGCCGGGCGAGCAGCTCGTCCTGGAGGGCCGGCGCTTCCAGGTTGTGGCTATGGATCGGCATCGCATTGCTCGGGTGCGCGTGGACAGCGTGGCCGATGCCGCCAACCCCACCGGACGCAGCGGGCAAGACCTGCTGGCGGAGGCCTCCGCGTGACCGCTCCGGCCATGGGGGGTGCCTTTCGGCGGGCGGGCCGCCGCCTGCTGATCACGCTGCCCGCGCTTTGGCTGGTAGTTACGGTGGTCTTCCTGCTGATTCACCTCGTTCCGGGCGATCCGATCGTGCTGATGCTGGGCGAAGGCGCCTCGGCAGGCGACATTGCCGCGCTGCGCCACAGCTACGGCATGGACCGACCGCTGGGCGAGCAGTACTTCGGCTACTGGCGGGGGCTGGGACATGCGGATCTGGGACGCTCGCTCCGCCTGCATGACTCGGTATGGCACCTCATCGCGCAGCGCTACCCGTACACGCTCGCCCTGACCGCCGCGGCGATGCTGCTGGGCGCGGGCCTGGCGATTCCGGCGGGGGTGGCGGCGGCGCAGAGCCGCGGGCGATGGCCGGACCGCGTACTCAGCTTCGGCAGCCTCGTCGGCCTGTCGCTTCCCAACTTCGCCCTGGGTCCGGTGCTGATCCTGCTGGTGTCGATCGATTTGGGCTGGCTGCCGGTGTCTGGGGCGGGCGTCGGATTTTTTGAGTTTCTCAGGCATCTCGTTCTGCCCTCGGTTACTTTAGGTTTGGGCGTGGCGGCCATTTTGACCCGGATGGTGCGCAGCGCCATGCTCGAAGAGCTGGGCCAGGAGTACATCCGCACCGCCCGCGCCAAGGGCCTGCCGGAGCGCACGGTGGTCTACCGTCATGCGCTGCGCAACGCAGTTACGCCCATTTTGACGATTATGGGCCTCCAGTTCGGGTCTCTCCTGGCGGGCGCGATCGTGACGGAGACCATCTTCGGCTGGCCCGGTCTGGGCAGGCTTACGCTGTCGGCTGTGTCGAACCGCGACTACCCGCTGGTGCAGGGCTGCATCCTGGCCATCGGCGTTACTTACGTGATAGTGAACTTCTGTACCGACTCGTTGTACGCTGTAGCCGACCCCCGGACGCGCCGTTAAGGAGCACTATGGCTCAGTGTGACCGTCTTTTGAAATTCGTCAAAATGCTCTGCCTCTGCTCGCTTCTGCTGGGGCTGCCGGTCGCTGCCGCGCGCGCGCAGGTCATGGTTCCGGAGGCGCCTCCAAGCAACGCAAAGACGATGGACTTTCGCGACAGCCATTACGGCGTCCGCTTTCGGGTGCCGACCGGGTGGACCATCACGCGCAAGGACGGCGAGGTGAGCACCTTTCGTCTCGACGCCCGCACCGCGTCGCCGAAGACGCAGATGCGCAGCGTGCTGGCGATCGGGTTCAACCCCTACCCGTACTCGACCTTCAGTGGGGCCCGCGTGTATTACAGCGTGGAGCGGCATTCCAGCGATCGGGAATGCGCCAAGCAGGCCACCGGACCCCCGATCCGGACCGAGGACACCCAGGACATCGGCGGCATGAACTTCCTGCACGGCCATGATGAGCACGGGCAGATCTGCGTCGAGGCCCGCGACGAGGTGTATACGGCCTATCGCAAGGGCTCGTGCTACCGGTTTGACCTGGCGATGAACACCTTTTGTTCGGTCTCCAGCGGCGCGCAGGACCTGACGGACACGCAGGTGCTGCAGATCGATCAGCGCATGGCGGATATCCTCTCCACCGTACAACTTGACTGGTCCAAGAGCGGACCGCATCCAGTCCCCGTGCCCCGATTGCCGAGTGAAGAGCCCCTGCCCAATGGGAGGACACCGCTACCCTCCACGGTGACAGGCGCGCAGTAGCTAGGCTCCCTTCGGCGACAACTCGACCGTGAGCGGGATGATCACGGCGTCGATCGTCTCCGTAGAAATCTGAAGCAGAGCCACGGTCAACGGCAGTGAGAACCGCCGCGGACCGGCGCTTCCCGGGTTCAGGTAAAGCACGCCGTCTCTCCGGTCGATGGCCGGCTTATGGCTGTGGCCGTAAATTACGGCGCCGATACCTGCTGCCCTCGGGCTGATGTCGAGATCCGGCAGCGCGTGGACGACGTAGAGCAGGTGTCCGTCCAGCTCGACGGCTTCGGTCGCGGGCAAGGCCGCGCAGGGGCCGGAACGATCGATGTTGCCGCGAATGGCCGTGAGCGGCGCGATGGCGCGCAGCTTCTGGAGGATATGCGGGTCGCCGATGTCGCCGGCATGGATCAGGCGGTCGACCCCGTGCAGGGCGGCCAGCGCCTCCGGCCGCAGCAGGCCATGGGTGTCGGAGATCACGCCCACTCTCACCGACGGCCTTCGTTGCCGCCGCGACGCGGATCGAGCAGGTCACGCAGGCCATCGCCCAGCAGGTTGAACGCCAGCACGCACAACGCGACCGCCAGGGCAGGGAAGAAGATCAGGTACGGGGACTCGAACAGGTGGGAGCGCGCGTCGTTCAGCATGGCGCCCCAGGTCGCCGCGGGCGGCTGTACGCCCAGGCCCAGAAAGCTCAGCGTTGCCTCCGAGAGCACGGCGGCGGACATGCCGACGGCGGCCTGCACCAGCAGCGGCTGCAGCGCATGGGGCAGGATGGAGCGGGTAAGCAGGCGAAGGTCGCTGGCGCCGAGTGATCGCGCGACCTGCACGAACTCGCGCTCGCGCACGGCGGCGACCTGCGCCCGCACCAGCCGCGCATACCCCACCCAGGCCGGCAGAGCGAGGGCGACAATGAGATCCGGAACCGTCGGCCCGAGAAAGGCGACGATCGCGACCGCGAGCAGGATCCCGGGAAGAGCCAGAAAGGCGTTGCTCAGATAGACATTGACCACCGTATCGATCCAGCCGCCGTAAAAGCCGGCAAGCGCGCCCAGGAGGAGTCCGGCAGTCAGCGAAAGCACGACAACGGCCGCCGCCACGCCGAGGGAGATGCGCGCGCCGAACAGCACACGGGAGAGCACATCGCGGCCAAGCTCGTCGGTGCCGAAGAGATGCTGCGCGGACGGCCTTTGCAGGCGCTGCAGCAGTTGGATGTGAGCGGGGTCGTGCGGCGCAAGCACCGGCGCTAGGACCGCAACGGCAAAGAACACGGCGACCAGCAGGCCGCCGGCGGTGATGAGCGGTTGCGCTTGCGTAAACCGCATCACCCGCGATCCAGCGAGCGGACGAAGCCCGGCCCCGAGGCGAGACTCAACCGCTTCCGTCGGCACGGGCGTCATCGTCTTGGGAGCGCGGGCAGCCATTCCTTCATCCTAGGACATCGGATAGATGAAGTTTCGGTCACGCATGGACATGCGAGCGGGTGATTCTGTTTCGATTCGGGACGCTCCCCGTCAAACCTCCGCAGCGATTTCGCGCAGCGAGGACACTTTGAGTAAACTTAGACCTGCGAGCAATCCCGTCTGAGCGGTTGATGTCTCTTTCTGTTTTTTTGCCCTTATTTTGGTGAGTGTGGATGAGTTTGCAAGGCGAACGGGCCGTTGTCTGCGGCGCAGGTGGCTTCATCGGAGGGCACCTGATCAAAGGATTGCAGGCCCGGGGGATCCCCGTGGTGCGGGCTGTCGATGTAAAGCCGCTGGATGACTGGTACCAGGTGACCGATGGCGTAGAGAACGTGTGCCTCGATCTGAAGGATAAGGACGCGTGCCTTCGGGCCGCGGAGGGAACGACTCGTGTCTACCAACTGGCTGCCGATATGGGCGGCATGGGCTTCATCGAGAACAATAAGGCGCTGTGCATGCTCAGCGTGTTGACCAATACGCATATGCTGGTCGCGGCCAAGGAGGCGGGAGTGAAGCGCTTCTTTTTCTCCTCCTCAGCCTGCGTGTATAACGGCGAAAAGCAGACCAGCGCGAACGTGGTGCCGCTCCGGGAGTCCGACGCCTACCCGGCGCTGCCCGAGGACGGGTACGGCTGGGAAAAGCTCTTCAGCGAGCGCATGTGCCGGCACTTTGAAGAAGACTTTGGCCTGATCTGCCGGGTGGCGCGCTATCACAACGTGTACGGGCCGCACGGCACCTGGACCGGCGGCCGGGAGAAGGCGCCCGCGGCCATCTGCCGCAAGGTCATCGAGGCCAAGCTCTCCGGACAGCATGAGATCAGCATCTGGGGCGACGGCGAACAGACCCGCTCGTTCATGTACATCGACGACTGCGTCCAGGGCACCCATGCCCTGATGGAGAGCAGCATCGACGAGCCGATCAACATCGGTTCCAGCGAGCTGGTTACGATCAACCGGCTTGTGGATATCGCGGAGGAAATCGGCGGGATCAAGCTGCAGCGCACCTACGATCTTTCTGCGCCGAAGGGCGTAAACGGCCGCAATAGCGACAACACGCTGATCCTCGACCGCCTGAGCTGGGAACCCTCCATCAAGCTGCGCGACGGCCTGGAGAAGACCTACCGCTGGATCGAAGGAGAGATCGTCTCCGGCGCTAAAGGCAAGTAGACCGTCGATGGCGAGCGAAGAACGCACGCACACAACGATTCTGGGCATCGACTTCTTTCACGGAAGCGTCCGCGAGGCCGTCGAGCGGATGCGGCGCGGTGGTCTTCTTGTGGTGCCGGCGGCGCCTGCGTTGAAGGATATGGAGACCAATGCCGGGTATCGCGAGGCATTGCTCGGCGCGGATATGGCGCTGCCCGATTCAGCCTTCATGGTGCTGCTGTGGAATCGCCTGCAACGCGATCACATCGCCCGCGTATCCGGCCTGGCGTACCTGCGCGAGCTGCTGCTGCATCCGGAGGTGCGGCAGCCCGGCAACACGCTCTGGATCATGGCCGGCTCGGGAAGCGCGGCACGGAATCTACAGTGGCTTGACGGCGAGGGGATCGGGGTGCCGGACGAGTGCACCTATCTGGCGCCGATGTATGGATCGGAGATCGAAGATGCATTGCTGCTCAATCGAATCGAGCGGCTCCGGCCCAAGCATGTCATTGTCACCCTCGGCGGCGGCACACAGGAGCGCCTGGGGCTGCATTTGAAGCGGAATCTGAGCTACCTGCCCTCCATTCACTGTGTGGGCGCGGCGATTGCCTTCCTCAGCGGAGACCAGGTACACATCCCGGTATGGGCGGATCACTTCTATCTCGGCTGGTTTTTCCGCTCCGCCTCCGAACCAAAGCGGTATATCCCGCGCTACTGGGATGCCCGTAAGCTGTTGCGACTGATGGTGCGCTACCGCGACCGGCTGCCCGAATTCATTGCCGATCCGCAGTAAGCGGCGCACCTTCGCTGCTCAGTGCGGAGGCCGTGGTTTGCGTAAGAAAAGCTCGGCGGCGTCAGGCGACGCCTGCGAGTCTGGGCGGGGTTTGCAGCCTTGGACGCCCCGGGCGCAGCTTTCGCGTCGAGTCCGGGTCTTCACCCCTATGAACTTCAGCTGGGTGATTGCCTTCGCCCTTCTTCCCATCTTGCAGCACGCGCGGGCGCAGGGGCCCGCTTCGGTAGCTGAGCAGTATCTGTTCCACGCCGCGAACGCCGAACGCCTGCAGCGAGGCCTGCCACCGCTGCGCTGGGACGCGGCGCTGCATTATGCGGCCACGCTGCACGTCCGCGAGATGGCGGAGCGCGCGTCCATCTCGCACCAGTATCCGGGAGAGGCCGGGTTGGCCTCGCGAGCGCAGATGGCCGGAGCCCGCTTCAGTGTCGTGGCGGAGAATGTGGCCGAGGCGCCCTCGGCCGTCGTTGTGCACGATGCCTGGATGCATTCGCCCGATCACCGCGCGAATCTGCTGGATGCACGCGTGGACCGCATCGGGATTGCCGTGATGCAGCGGGAGGGTGAGCTTTACGCCGTTCAGGACTTCGACCGTTCCGTGGCGTCGCTCTCGTTTGAGGAGCAGGAGAGTGCGGTAGCGGATCTGCTGAGCGTATCGGGAATTGCCGTACACATTGCCGATGACGGAGCGCGGCGCAGCTGTGCGATGGACACCGGTTTCGCCGGACCGCGGCGGCCGTGGTTCATCATGCGCTTCAGCACAGGCGAGTTGAATGCCCTGCCGGAGCAGCTGCGCAGCCGCTTAGCCTCGGGCAAATACCATGAGGCCACTGTGGGAGCCTGCACGATCCACGCGGTTCACCCCTTTGCGAGCTACAACATCGCTGTTCTGCTGTTTCCCTGATGGATCCTGATGGGTCCTGATGGGATATGGCCTAAACTATGGCGGCGTATCGCCAGACTTTGACCGCATCGACCCCGTTTGCTATAACAAGGAAGTGCAGCCGCCCGGCTGCGCGCTTCCGGCCGATCCTGAGTAGCTCAATGGCAGAGCATTCGGCTGTTAACCGAAGGGTTGTAGGTTCGAGTCCTACCTCAGGAGCCAATCTTTTCAATAAGATACGGCACCGGAAGCGCAAGAAGGAATCGCGAAAACTGGGCCATTGTGCCCATTTTTGTGCCCACACTGTTTCAAAACGGGTGCTGTACCCAGAGCAACCCCGCACAGTGACCGCTTCCCAGGTAGCTTGACCTCGACTGCGGTGCCATCTCTCGGTGTCGAAGTTCTCGGTTCACTTGACCGAATCTGCCCCCTGCTTCAATCTCCATTCGCGCCCGCTGGATCGGTGCGCACAACAGAGATGGGAGTGAACGATGGCACCTTTCAAAAGGGGTGGAGTCTGGTGGTACAAGTTCTACTTTGCCGGCCAGCTCATTCGCGAATCTTCGAAGTCGACTTCGAAGACGGTCGCGAAGGGCGCCGAGCAGCAACGGAGACGGGAGCTTGAAGCCGGCTTCCATAATCTGAAAGAGGTTCGTCAGCAGCGCATCCGCTGTCTCCGGGAGATCATTGCTGAGTATCTGGTGGGCTACCGACTGCGATACCGCTCGGCGTCCTTTGCCGAGTACGCTCTCGGCCACGTCTCGCGCCTGCTGGGCGGGGAACTGGTTGTCGATGTCAGCGAAGCCACGGTGCTCGGCTATCAGGAAAGTCGCCTCCGTGAAAAAGCAGCTCCCAAATCGATCAATGAAGAGGTGCGCTTCCTGCTCAAGATGATGGGCGACTCCGGCGAGCTCATCCGGCTGCATCTTCGCAAACAAAAGCAGCTCAAGCTGGCAGTTGGCAAGCAGATCGGTAAAGCCTTCGACAGTGAAGAGACAGAGAGCCTGACAGAAAGGGCAAGAGAATCGAAAAGTCCACACATGTATCCGGCCTTCATGCTGGCTCGCAACGCGGCGCTGCGCGACTCGGAAATCAAGACGCTTACCTGGGGCCGGGTCAATCTGAAAGCGAAAACCCTTCAGGTGGGCAAGTCGAAGAGCGATGCCGGCGAAGGCCGCATCATCCCCTTGAATTCAGATCTCTTCAACGCGCTGGTTGAACACCGTGCCTGGTATCAGGAGAGGTTCGGGGAGGTCCGATCGGAGTGGTATCTGTTCCCGTGGGGCAAGCCTATGCCCCGGGATCCGACTCGGCATGTGACGTCGCTCAAGACTGCCTGGAAGAATATGCGTCGAAAGGCGGCGGTAACGGGACGCTGGCACGACAAGGGTATGTGTACCAGTGGACGGTCGCAGACAGGAAGGCGAAGCGGCTTAGCAAACGCGAGCTGCACGAACTCGATATGCGGGTTGCCAAGTACGTGGCAACACAAAACCAGAACGCTCCCACCCGATGGGACCGGCGCAGCTTCTTTGCGACGCTCTAGTCGGAAGGTGTCACCAGCTTGCGGGAGAGGTCTTTACGACTCTCCCATGAGCCCCTCAAGAGGATGCTCTCTATGAAGCCGATGGTAGCCGCTCTATTCTTTGCAGCCGGGAGCTTCGCCTCGGCCCAGACAATCACTCACCAACCGATTAACCCGAATGCTGTCACGCCGGTCGCGACGGCCTTGAACCATCTCAGCCTGATCGAACTGCCGGAGCCGATCACCCGCGCCGCGGTGGGCAGCGATGACATTCGTATCGAGTGGCACGGTAACACGGTCGCGCTCAAGCCGATACGGCAGGGACAATCGACCAATCTCTTTGTGTGGACGGAGCACACCCAGTCGACCTACGAGATCCTTCCTCCCGGCGAAGTGACGAGCGCCTCCTTCGTCATCGACCAGAGCAACGACGGCCCTGAATCAACCAAGCAGGCGGAAAAGGAAGCGAAGATCAGCCAGACCGAAATCCAGAAGGCGGCAGATACCCTCATCGCGCAATCAATGCTGCAGAGTTCCGCTGTGAATAGTCGTGGCGTCAAGGACGCGACCGATCACGTCAACGTGCGCATCACCGAAGTGGTGAGGGATAAGGACGCGCTTTACATTCGATACACGGTTTCCAATCCCGGCCAGCACTCCTATCGCCTCAGCTCTCCCTCAGTCTTTAGCTTCACCCCCAGCGCAGCCGGCAATGTTGTGGGATCGTTGAAGGGCCTGCAGGTGCCGGAACAGAGGGTCCAGGCACTCGGTTCGGGAACGACCTCAAGTATCACCGCGCGCGAGGAGCGCATCAGCAATCCGGATGTAAACCCCGGCCAGACCGTGGACGGCGTTCTCTGCTTTGAGCAGACCAGCGACGAGCCCCATCTCTACCGTTTTGTCTTCCAGAACGATGAGTCCCACCCGGTGACCGCTGCGGTGGTGCTGTGATGGACGCGAACCAGACCATTACCTCCGAGGAGGCGCAAGCGCGCCTCCTTTCCGCATATAGGGCCGGAGACTCAGGTGGGTTCGCGGAGTTCGTGAAGCGGCCGTTCCTGAAAGCGGCCTCTTCCAGACCAGTTACAAGGAAGACGGCGACGGGAGCCAGACCGAAGTTCGGGAGACGCTGGCGCAGGAAGAACACATCAAGCGCATGCCGACCGGCCAGATGGAAATGCTGTCGCCGGACAAGCTCCGCGGTGTGCTGCACCGGCACGTTCATATTCGGCAGCCCTTCCGCCACTGGCTCCCCGGGGTTCCCGAGAATCTCTACCCAAAATACGCGACCTGCCAGGACGATACCGAGGGTTTGAATCTTCGCTTCAGCAGCCCGGAGCTGGAGGAAAAGCGTACCCGCCAGGGCAAGAAAGGGAAAGGAAAATGAGGATCAAGACCGTTCTGTGCGTGTTGCTACTCGCTCCTTCACTCGCCATCGCGCAGGGACCGAAGTCTGGATTAGGTGCCGACCGGCCACGCAGTTCTTACGATCCGGGTGCGATAGGCGCCGGAAAGGCTCAGCAACAAAGCGGCGTTGCGGCTGCTCTGGGAAAGACCAATCCGCAGGACAAAGACTATGGTGCGGTGATTGAGCAGGGCCGAATGGCAGTCTTTGAAGAAACCGTCGAGGACTTCTATTGGTGGAGCTGCATCGTTCTGACGCTGCTCCTGATGGCGTCTGTCATGTACATCGTCTGGCTGTGGCGGCAACGTAGTCTGCGCCTGCACATTGCCGGCGACGTTGTCGCGCAGATCTATAACAGCCATGTGGCAGCCCGTGCAAGGGCAATGGAGACTATAGAAAAACACAACCAGCTCGTCCGCCGCTACAACGCGCAGTCAATTGAGGTCGCCGCGATGCGGGCGGCAGAGACGCAGAAGGATGCGAGTAAGGGCATTAAGGACGGTCTAGAGGAGGCCGAGAAACTGCGTTCCAAGCCGCCCAAGACGGTCACCAAAACGTCGCCCGAGATTCAATCGGCAACGCCCCCAAAGAGCGTTGCCGTCGAGACAGATGCGCACCCGGAGATCCCCGTCGATCCCGAGAGTGGTAATGTCAGCCAGCTCCGGGAGCAGGTACGACAGCTTGCTGCTCAAAACAAGGCTCAGCTTAGAGCGAGCGAACAGAAGGTTGCGCAACTCCGGGCGCAGCTCGGCCGGGCGCACCACAGCCTTGAAGAAGCGCGCGGCGATGTGCCGGCAGGGAAGCAGTCATGATCGTGCACTGTCTCAGCTTCGGTACGTTGTGGTGGCTGCGACCCGGTCAGGACCGACAATCTCCTGACCGCTTTACCGCCCAGGCTGCTGTCTTCAACACCACGGGCTTCGTGGCCGGAGCACGTGAACGTCGCAGTTGGATCGTTCCAGGCGTCGTCCGTTTCAACGCCGGCACCTGCCAGGAACAACGCATACGACCTGATCGCGATGGTCAGGGGCGATACGTTTCCCCCGGCATCGAGCGCCGTGGAGCCCAGAACCGGCTCCTGCTGACACGCAAGGTCAAGGCCAATGTTCCGGTTGATATGCTCCTCGCCTGCCTATCCTGCGAGGAACACGGGCGCATCTCTTTCGACGCGGAGTGGCGATCCCGCGGGGTGCGGCTACTTGCCGCAAGTGAGTTTCGGGGGAAGCAGGAGTCACTCCTGCTTCTTCCAATGGGCGGATGGGTAAAGACAGATAAAGGAGAGTGGAGGTGTTTATGGAATGGCTTAACGGCTCAAATCATGAAGACAGCAGGGAACGTTCTCTGAGAGAAGAAGAGGCAACCCTGGAACGGAGGATAGGGGTCCAGCTAAGCCCGGAAAGAGATTTGCCGCTCCTCCTGCACGTCCGAAACAGTACGTTTGTGTCGCACGATCAGCTCTTCCGCTGGATGGTGGAAGCGGGTTTAGAACACAATCGCCGAGCATTCAACTGGAGAATCCGCCGACTCATCAAGGGTGCTCATGTTCGTGAGACACCGGCGATCGAGCCCTATAAAGGGGCGGTGTATTCCATTTCGAGGTTTGGTCTTGGAATCTTAGAAAGTTGCGGTGAAGGGCTCGTGAGCGTTACATCGGAATCGCGCAACCTGCCGAGCATCCTGCAGGGCGCACATTTCCTGGAGCTAAACGAAATCTGCGACGCGTTCCGACGCACCCGGAAGCTGAAAAGCTGGAAGCTCAAGGAGCCCTTTGCCGCCGAGACAAAGGCCACAGTAAGTGTGAGCAAGGTAATTAAGTGACTTATCAGCATCGCTCCCTGAGATATGCCTACATCACAAACTGCTTCGTTATATTCAGCTTTGCACTTTGCTGAAACCAAGGCATCAACGTCGCTTGAGACGCGCACCGTTGCTGTTAACGTCTTGATGGTCAGAAGGCCTTCGATCACTTCCAGCATCTTAGAAACGAGTGGGTAATTGGCCGCCAGTAAACGCTGTCGCTTCTGCCTAAGGCTGGGAGAACGCAATACAACAAACGAGAACAGCACTAGCTGTCCGATTAAAACTATTAGGCTCATTCTGGGGGAGACGTGAGAAATAATGGCTAAAGTGATTCCGAACACTATGATAGCTTGCAGGCTCTGTGTTAAGACCTCGGTCGCTTGAGACGTTACCGCCAGCGCGTCGATCAGGCGCTGAAACAGGTTGGTACGACTTTTGAATTCGAGAAAATCTGCGACTCGAATATTGAGTAGCTTCTGATAGTAGTTGAGCGTAATGAGCCGGTTGAGTGAAGTTGATATGGCCGCCTGAAGTCTCTTCGTTGCGTACGTGGCGCCCGTTTGCAAGCAGAGCACCACTCCATACAGGGACATGAGGAGAAACAAGCTCTTAAAGTCGTGTGTGCGTAGACTTTGTTGGGCTCCAGTAAAAATGTAGGGAATGGCGAAATAGATGGATGAACCCACGCTTGCAACTAGAGCGACAGCGAGAATACGTGGGCGTTCCGGCTTGTAAAGCACGGCAAATCGTACCAACTCTTTCCAGTGGATAGGATCTTTGGTCTTAACCTCAAGCCATTCATTATTCGTTACCCAGCTCATATTCCCTGTCGCCTTTCCTGAAATGCAATCTGTTGCCGAGCAATATCGCTCACTACCGGCGTCTAGTATCGGTCTACGCGTTTATACGGCATTTGATTGATTTCAAGCAATGAGGCCCGAAAGAGGTCGGTGAGATCGCAGCTATAAGCTTCTTCCACTGCAGCCGATGCGAAGTAGCACAATGACATCTTGTCCAGGTAGGTCAGTCCAACGGCAGACGTGAGCAGGTAGAGCAAGTTTGTCGCAACACGCGCTTTGAGCACACTCGGGTGTTGCCCAAGGATGAAAAACGTATCAGCATGCCGGTACAGCTCCTTCAGGAATGCATTTGGCTCGATCACATTATGCTGCAGCCACAAGCGCCTATCCGCAAGTTCGGATGCTGAGGCAACCTTGGGTAGGAGTGGCGCCCCGGTCGCAATATGTCGGTCTGCTCTGACTAGGTACCGTGACAGTAGCTCGGGCCATTCCGCTAATAGAGCGTGATCGCTTGTTAGGCCACCGAGCCGCATTTGTGTGCTCCGTTCTAAGGAGCGCATGATCGCCGCCTTGTTCGCGATGTATGATCGCCTAACAGCATCTACAAGCGCCCTCTGACGAGTCGTTGCGGCGAAGCCCGACCAATGCGATTTGTACGTTACACAACCTCTAGGAAGGGATCCCGCGACGAGAACGGCGTGCAGAAAGAAGAGATCGAGAACACGTGTTCGTAGGTCAGTGGAATGCGCTACCTGCTCTATCGCCAAAGAGCGGATATCCCTCAAGAAATCTTCGATGATTCCGACAGTGTAAGGCAATCTAGCTGTGACCGGTGGTCGCTCGTACTTGACCCTCACGATGTGGTTCACCTTGTAAAGTAGGTCGTCATCACTTGGGTTTTCCTCATCGAGCAGAGCCATAGCCCGACCGTGTGCCGGTAGATAGTTGGGGTGTGGTGCACTGGGCTCCGATTTCACAAACTCCCGGAGAGCGGTCAACAGATCGCTAGCCAGGGGCTCAGGTCCACGTTCGAGATCTCGGAACCTAATCCTCAAGTGCGGCCCACCGATGTAGTGGCGTTCCCAGAACCAATCTGCGCTGTGCCGGTGGGCTGAGCAGAAGAAGGGCTTGACAAATATGAGCCTTCTCTCCTGTTCTTAGATGTCCAGATACCTATTTTCTCGGGACTTGAGGTTCTTCGCCGTGCTCGCTTCAAACCTGCCGTGGTCTTTACCACAGCACACGATGCGTACGCGGTTCACGCGTTCGAGTGGGGTGCGTTCGATTATCTGCTCAAGCCATTTGGCGATCAGCGAGTTGCTCGTGCGCTGGATCGGTACCGACAACGTAGCAGTTCCACGGAGGCGGAGCCCGAATTCATCGAACGCCTCCGGTCGACCGAAAACCGGGGGACACTAAAGCGGTTCTTCGTCCGTCATCGCGGGGTTGCGACTCCTATTGATACGGAACAGATTATCGCCATAGTCGCGGAAGGGGACTACTGCAGGGTGCATGTAGCGGATATGAGTCATCTCATCCATGTACCCCTTCGGGAATTCGAGAAGAGGCTGGAACCGGAACACTTTCGTCGCGTTCATCGTTCGGCGATTGTTCAGCTGAAGTATATTCAGCTAATCGAAACCTCCGGACGCGGCGCTGTTCTCACGTTGACGGATGGACTGTCCGTAACCGCTAGCCGGGCAGGATTGTCCCTGCTTCGCGACCTCCGGTTATAGCCAGACTTGCCATCGAAAGTGCAGGCTAGGGGAAAGGGGAAGCTGGAAGGAGCGCTCAACCTGCGCGGCCCCTGATCGAGCAACGTAAACCGAATCAGGAAGAGGCATTCGTGAATCGCGAGCGCCATACAAAGGGTCTTGCGTCGATCCCACGCCCGGAGGCCAAGGCAGAAGATCGTCTTTGCCGCCATCTATAACAGTCTTGCCCTAGCTCCCCAGCAAAGCTGTTCGCTGGGACTGACGTCGTCGTATGTGTCCCGAGCGCTGTAAGCGGAGTGCCATCTTGTCGAAGAAGTTCTTCCCAGCAGCTTCTCGCGGCTCCTCCTCACACGACTAATCAGCGATATGGACTAAGATTCCGATTGGCTCTATGGAAACTCCGAGCCGAGAAGGCGATCGAAACTGATCGCGCCACCTGTGGCAATCGCAGCGAGATCCGGGATGGACGGTCATTCCCGCAGATACAACAACCCTCAAGAGCCCACTTATGCTTCGCCGGACGCGCAACTTTATCTGCCTCTCCACCAGGTGGGACACCAAATCGACATCTTCCTTGGCCCCCTCCAACTCGCCCGCTTGCGATGCTCCTCCGATGCTTACGACGCCGCTTTTTAGTCCAAACCACGAAATGGCTCGTTCACAGAACTTCCCTGGCCACTGAATCGTCAGTCGAGTAACGTAGGTCTGGTGGTGAGTCGTTCACCTTCCGGCTCTCAATGTTTGCGGAAGAGGAACGGGCTTTATACAGTAATAGCGATACGCGTCGATGCCAAGCAGCCGACGTCTTCCCACGCACTCTGCATGCGGTTGGGGGCTGATTGGATCGCCGCAGCTTAGGTACAGGTTAGGCGTCAACCGCGAAGAACGATAGAACTTGGGATTCAAACGCAGTTACTTGATAACGGAGATGTGCGATGCGAGTGCTTTACCCCGAATACAACCCGGCCATTCACCGGTCCCAGGAAGACCAGGTGCCGCCTCTGCGGCGCTGGCTAAATAACGTCTTTACTGCTGGAGCTCCCTGGCATTGGAGGGCTGGTGCGCCAGGCTTCCGTCGCCTTCCCCTTCTTCTCGTAGCGAACCTTATGGTGATGACTATGTCGATCAGTAGCTTTGCGGCAACTGGCTCCCCTTGCGATACTACAAAAAAAATGTGGAATGGCAAGTTTTACGCGTGCCAATCTGAGAATTTCATTTTATCCCCGGCAAATGAGTTGACAATTGATGGGGGCGTAAATGGAAGTGTGGAGGTGTCGGCTGACGACACTCCTTCTATTAGGGTCACGGCAGTGCGAACTGCTTGGCTTGACAAGGATGAAACTGCCGAATCGGCGTTGCAATCGATCCGCATTGTGGCGACTTCTTCTGAATTAAACTCGTCAAATCCACATTCCAGCTTAGATCAAATTTGGAGTGTAAGCTTCACCGTGTCTGTGCCGAAATACCTTCCCGTCGTGGTCAAGACGAAGAACGGAAGTGTCTCCGCTACGGGTCTCAACGCGGGCCTCCTTGTAGCTACGAAGAATGGGGCCATTAGCGTGGATAGGTTTACGGGGAAAGTTTCAGTGACATCACAAAATGGCAGTATTGGTTTGCGGTCTCCTGAAGTGCGGCAGGGCGACTTGAACCTTACCGCGAGGACTCAAAACGGATCTATTGACATTGCACTGCCGAAGACTCTGCGGATCGGATTGGAGGCCGAGAGCAAGGGAGGGCGTATCTTGGTGGACCCATCCTTTGGAGCTTCGAGTAAAGGTTCGAACGTCATTCTAGAAGGAGAGAACAAGACAACGGCGATTACCCTCAGCACGATGGTGGGTAACATCCAGATACGTGATTCTGACGACGTCAGATGACTTGTCGTCAGCGGCATCGCAAGCGTTTCGTCTCGGACGTCCTTTTATGGATGGAAGCAGAAGTTCGCCGGGATGAACGTGCGCGACGCGTAGCGGCTGAAGGCAATCGGAGACGAGAACCGCCGGTTGAGATTGCTGGTGACGGAGCTGAGTCTGCAGGGCGAGGCACTGCAGGCCGTCATCAGAAAACCGGCGGAGCTTGCCGGTCCGAGAGAAGATGTGGCGTTCGTCTTCGCCGGACACCGGCGGAACGAGCGCACATTCTGTAAGTGTTGGATGTGGATTGATCGCGCTGTCTGTATGAGCCTCGGCCGGACCACGCAACGCGGAGTTACGCGGAGATCTCGTGAAGCTGGCTCGCCAGAAGCCGCGCGATGGGCTCTTGCAGACTGCATGCGTTGCTGTGCCGTCATAACCAAGAGGTGAACGTAAAGCGGGCTTATCAGCTGTATGTGGAAGAGGGGCTAATGGTGCGTAGGAAGCAGCTGATGCCGGAGTGTGCGGTCGACCCGCGGCTGATGCGAGCCAACCAAGAGTGGGCGATGGGCTTCATCGCCGATGGGCTGGCGACCGGACGCATGGTGCGCATCCGAGCGCAGTCGACGCTTACACACCCGTGAGCGCCTGGCGCTGGAAGCGGATACGAGCCTCGCAAGCGGGCGCGTGGCGCGTGGACTTGGCGGCTGATAGAGGAACGCGGCCGGGCCGCGAACGTCCGTTCGGATAACGTATTAGCACGGGAAGGAAAAGCTGGAGGGAAGAGAAGGTCACTTAGCATCCCGTACGGGATGTTGTTGACCACGACTGTACCTCCAAGTGGCTTCCACGAGCAAGGGCTGAGCGTTCGACCATAGCGACACGAGATCTGCCGGGAAGCGCAGTCTCCACTGTACTCAAAATGAAATCTCAACCAAGTGGAAGGCCGGATCATTATCTACGAGGTCCTCACGGCCTCGACGGCCCAGGTGAAGCGGCTCTTCCACTTGGCGCCGCTGCTTCATGGAAGCAACAGAAGTCGGTCCCGGTCTTGATGGTCCCGTGAGCTACACGTGCCATCTTCGCAGCGACGGCGACATAGGCCATGCGCTTGCGGTCGGCACTCAGAGGATCACGCCGGAGATATCGTTCGAACTTGTCCCGGAAGCTGTTCTCGCGCAGGCGAACGGCCACGGTGGCGGCCATCCAGAAGGCACAGCGCAGCCGCGTTGCCGTACTTGGACAGCTTGGTGGTTCCGCGGAACTGGCCTGACTGCTGGGTTGAGAGATCGAGGCCGCAGAACTTGAGGAACTGCCGATGGTGGATGAAGCGGCGCAGGTCGCCGGCTTCGGCGAGGATCGTGAGCGCCAGGATGGGACAGATGCCGGGGATCTGCTGCAGGCGCCGGGAGTCGACGTTGTCCTTGAGATGAAGAGCGGCCCGCTGTTCGAGCTGGTCGCGCAGTTGGCAGAAGCGGATCATCTCGCTCAACACGACGCGGAACATCGCAACTGCTTCCGAATCCTCTTCGACCGGGATGCCGATCGACGACTGAGCCGTGCGATAGATATCTTCGAGCAGGCGCTGTTTACTGACCTTCCGTCCTACAACGTGCCAGGCCTGCTCGACAAACGTTTCCATCGAGAGGCGGCGTGCGATCAGGGCAGGTGTGGGAAACACACGAAGCAGCTCAAGCAGCCACTCGGAGCGTGAGGCGTGATAGTGCCGCTCAATCTCCGGGAAGTAAAGCGGCAGGTAGTGGGTCAGCAGCCGGTGCTGGATGCGGGTCTTCTCAAGCGAGATCTGAGCATAGGTCAGCGATAGCTCCTGAAAGTCGTGGATGTGGTTTACAAGCGGGTCATGGTAGTGCTGCGTTACTCTTGTCTTGAGCAGATGAAGCAGCACCTGGCTGTCCTTGGGATCGTTCTTGTCCCAGGAGTTGTGCATGGCTTCGCGGGTTCGAGCCACAGCTAGCGAAGCGATCAACTCCAGGTGGAAGCCCTCGGGCTTCAGGAAGCGCGCAAGTGGCCGGTGGTAGTTCCCAGTAGCCTCGAAGACGACGCGCACCGGATGCTTCAGGCCATGAAGAAAGTCAGCGAACAGCCGGAACTCGGCTGCGGTGTTGGGCAGGATCAGGCGCTTGCGGCTTTTCCATCTCGGAGCTTCGATCAGAACATCGTGACGCAGCTTGGCGATATCGATGGCTACCAGAACGGTGGACGCTTGAGTAGGCTGGACAAGGTACATGGCTGGTTCTCTCCTGAAGTGAAAGTAGGCATACGTTCAGCTTAGGAGACCTACGGCCAGCCATGGCCCAGGGAGTCGGGTCTCGGTCGCTACGCTCCCTCGACCCGACTCCCTGCCTTCCTCAAACCCTTCCTTCCATGTGCTTCGTGTGGTGCTACGGACCGGAGTTCACTTCGTGTCGGATGCTGAGCTGGCCCGAGGACTGGAACGTCGATCTGGTGCATCCAATCCGCCGACCATGCGGAACGGTCACATGAAGAGCTTCCACGGACGACTCCGGGATGAGTGTCTAAATGTAGGCTGCTCCATTGATGCTCCCTCCGTCCAGGCCACCTGGCGCGAGGACTACAGCGCCATATGCGTGCATCTGCACATTCGGGACTAAGGACCCGGCAGATCCACCCTGCAGTCTTAACGCCAGAAGCAGCACCGATCAATTGATGCCAGTGGGCCTCGAACACTGTGCCCATTTTCGTGCCCACGATCTTTCATAATCGGTCATAATGGACACACATGGGTAGCAAACCATCAAGAGGGGGAAAGCCATAAATGATTGATGATTAGTAACTTATAGCAATCGTTCGTAGCAGGAGAGGATGTAGATTCCAGAGCTGTTAACCGAAGGGTTGTAGGTTCGAGTCCTACCTCAGGAGCCAATCTTTTCATTAGATACGGCGCCGGAAGCGAAAAATCGGGTCGCGAAATTGGTCCGCTGTAGCCATTCCGTACCCCCACCGCGCGGGCACTTTGCATCGTCAGTTCAAGTCCGTTCCATCGATGACACTACTTCAACCCTACTTTCCTTAGGAAAGCTCTGATTAAGTCAATGTACGCGGCCCAACAAAATGCCCGGGGCTGAAGCCCCTTTTGTTTAGGCGTTTTATCGTAGGGTTGAAGCCCTACGCTCCCTCCCAAAGGCGACGATAGAACTTATTCAAAGATTCCTTAGGCGTTTTCATCCTGTTTCAACCGCCTGATTCTCTGCTCCTCGCTCAACAAGCCCTTCTTCATCGCTCGTCGTTTCCGTTCAGCTTACGACAGAACTCCAGCTCATCTGGTCACAGTGTCTGATGGACAGGCCAGGGCGAACCTGTCAAGACGCCGAGTTACTCCCGGATTTGCTGGAGGAGAAAAGCGCGGGCGCTGTTCGTGCTAGGCTCAGCCTTGCCGCGAGTTGCAGGACGGTCTCGTTCGCAGATAAATCAAAGACGAAGACTGCGGGTTCAGAAGATGAGCATGGTATTGCGTCCGAACGTTCTTTCCGGCAAAACTGCATTTATCGCTGGAGGTTCCAGCGGTATCAACCTGGGGATCGCCCACGGTTTCGCGCAGGCGGGTGCGCGCATAGCGCTGATCAGCCGGTCCAAGGACAAGGTGGATGCAGCAGTTACGGAACTCTGCGCAGTGGGGTGTGATGCAGCCGGTTTTGCTGCCGACGTGCGTGACTTTGCAGCGGTCGAGGAGACCCTTCGCGCAACGCACGCGCTTCATGGCGACATTGACATTGTTGTCTCCGGCGCCGCAGGCAATTTCGTGGCGCCCATCCTCGGCATGTCGGCCAACGGCTTCAAGGCAGTTGTCGATATCGACCTGCTGGGTACCTTCAATGTCTTCCGCGCGAGCCATGCGTACCTTCGCAAGCCCGGCGCCTCGCTCATCGCCATCACTGCAGGGCAGGCTGTCCAACCGATGGCGAACCAGGCTCATGTGTGTGCAGCGAAGGCCGGCGTGAACATGCTGACCAAGTGCCTGGCGCTGGAATGGGGTGAAGATGGCATTCGCGTCAACGCCATCTCGCCCGGACCGATCGCAGGCACCGAGGGCATGCGAAGGCTGACGCCCACCCCGGAGGCCGAGGCGGCGTGCATGCGCTCCATTCCCTTGGGCCGCTATGGAGAGAGTGCGGAGATTGCCGAACTTGCGGTCTTTCTGGCCAGCGAAGGCGCACGCTATATCACCGGTGCGATCTTGAACTGCGATGGCGGCTCCAGCGTGTCCGCAGCCCTGGGTCCGAACGCTCCAGAAGTTCGGTCTTAAGAGGGGAAGGCCTTGATGCCGGTCGCTGCGAATGGAGAGCTGGAGCTTGGACCGGATGGGAAGCGCGCGCACGCCGTACTCGATGTTCAACGAAGGCGCGAAGATACTTAACGAGGGAATCGCGCAGCGTGCGTCGGACATCGATGCGGTGTGGGTTTTCGGCTTTGGATGGCCGGCCGCGAAAGGTGGACCGATGTTCTGGGCGGAAATCTTGGGCCTGGGCACGGTCATGGAAGGACTGGAGCGCTACCGTTCCTACCTGCCAGAGGGATTCGCCATCTCACCCCTTACTGCGCGCGTGTGCGGAATTTGGCAGAAGGCTGGAACGGAGCTAGCTGGAAGGCCTCGAGCGGGGTAACCTTCGCTATCTTCTCGAAGGGCGGCTAGCGTTGGGGCATTCGTATGCTCTTAGAGCCTTGCCGACGGTACTATCCATGGTGTAGGGTTGATCATACTCAGTTTCTCACGATGAGAATATGACTTTTGACGACCTGTTTCGACTCACTCCTGACGGTCCCGGACGATGGATTGCGCCCGGCGCGCCGCCTACAGACGAGCGTTGTGTGTTCGGCGGCTTGGTGGTCGGCCAGGCGATCATCGCGGCGTCCGCCGAAACGCGGCGCTGCCACTCGCTCCACGCATATTTCATAGGGATGGGCGCCAAGCAGCAGCCCTTCGAGATCGCTGTTGAGCCGACGCGCGATGGGGGCAGCTTCAGTACGCGGCAGACGGAAGTGCGCCAGGAAGGACGCCTGCTTTTAGCTGCCTATACATCACACCACGACGGCAACGCAGGGCCTGAGCATCAGGACGGAATGCCGGACGTAGTCGCGCCGGAGGGTTTGGAATCGCTTTACGCGCGTTACCGGCAACATCTGGAGCGACTGGGCAGGACGCCGCGCAACTATCTTGCGGAGGGGATGCTGGATGTCCGTGCTGCCGCGTTCAAGCAGGCCCGCGACTCCGGTCCGCTAGAGATGCGAGCGATTTGGTTCAAGCCGCGAATACCGATCCAGGGCGGTCCTGCGGTGCATCAGGCTGCGATCGCCTTTGCGTCGGACGTCGGTCTGCTGCGCGCGGGAGTGGAGCAGCACGCAGAGGCAGGCAGCGGACGATTTCAGACAGCCAGTCTCGATCATGCTCTGTGGTTCCATCGCGAAGCTTCGGCAAATGACTGGATGCTGCATGTACACCATTCGCCGGTAGCCGCGCATGGACGCGGCTTTTCGCGCTCCTCGATCTATACCCGTGAAGGAGTTCTGGTCGCCAGCGCCACCCAGGAGTTTCTCGCGCGCGTTCAGCCTTCCAAGCAGTAGTGGATAAGGAACCTATGGCGTTTTCTATGCAAGCACGGCTGGGGCAACTCAAGCGAGTCATTACGGGCCAGAACGCTGACGGCAAGTCAATGGTCACGCTGGAGGGGCCGGCCGATCCTGTCTTGGAGTTTTTGCCTGGCGCCGGTCTTTTTGAGATCTGGACCACCTCGACGACAGAACTCTTTGAAAATCTTCCCGGACCTGCAAGCCTGCTGCCGCCACGCGAGGGCATCAAGTGCCGCTGGTTCACCGTGCTGCCCGTTCCGCCGGGCGTGGGTTCAGCGGAGTTGGCCGTGTTCTACGACGGCGCGTTTCATGCCATGGCGAAGGAGAATGTCCGTCCCGATACGGCGCGACATCCCGGGATGCATCGCACCGAAACGCTTGATTTCATCATTGTGATCGAAGGGCGCGTACAGCTCATCCTGGATGAAGAAGAACGGGTGCTCGGCCCAGGCGATGTGGTAGTTCAGCGGGCCACCAACCATGCTTGGAGTTGTGTTGGAAGCACGCCCGCGCTGCTGGTCGCGATCTTGATCGACAGGACTGATTTCTTTCAAGGGACTCATGATTCGCGGACAAACATGCAGGGGAGCAAATGATTAGGATATCGGCGGCTGTTCTAGCGGCAACATGCGTGACGTTTTGTTTGGGTCACTCTCTTTCTTTCTCTCAGACGCAAAAAGCGGCTGGAGCGCCGGATCCTGTAAAGGTTCACGCCGGACAGGATGTTTTCAACAAATACTGCCTCCAGTGCCACTCGACAAACGAGGGACAGAATACCTTCGGGCCTAGTCTTTACCGAGAGATGACAAAGCCGCACACGAAGAAGAACTCGGCGGAGATCCGCGCGATTCTACAAAACGGGAAAGGAAAAATGCCCTCCTTTGCCGATAGGTTGACGCCGGAGGACACGGACAATCTGCTCTCGTATCTACGAACGTTATGACGACTTCGTATCAGTCATAGAACGCCTCGCGGCAAGGGTTTCAAGATTCCTGCTGTGCTGCTCACGGCTGATGCTATAGAAATACGCGGACACGATGCTGCCCGCGTAGAGCAGCATGACCGTTACCACATACAGCTTTGACATGCGATCGATGACATCGGCGGTAATGGCGCCCGAGGCCGTATCGGCGGGAAAGTGGGCAGCGGAAAGAATGACGGTGGCAACAAACACCGCAAGTCCTGTCGCCCATTTCGCAATGAACGTATTGATTGCGTAGATGACACCTTCTTTGCGCTGCCCGGTGTGAACTTCGATCTCCTCCACCACGTCCGCGAGCATGGAGGAAAGAAGGATGGGTACAAGAACGAGCAGGGCTGTCACTGCCATGTTGTAGATCAGAAGGAATGGGATCATGGTGCCGGAGGCGCGGGTCGGGAAATACCCCGCCAGACTGACTTCCAAAGGAAAGGGGAGGAGAAAAAAGAGGATGGTCGCGGCGCGAAGGGTCGCGCCCCGCTTGTCGAAGCGCCGCGTGACCCATGGAGCGGCGAGCAATGCACATGCGGCGGAAACGAAGAGCGATGCGGTGAGGATCGAGATTTCGCGCGACGTTAGTCCCCAGGCATAGATGTTGAAGTAGGTGCCGAGCGCAAAACTGAGGCCGGTGGCCAGCAACATAAGCTCGGCCGCGGCAATGGAGGCAAAGGCGGACCGGTTGCGCAGGACAGACCAGATCTCCGCGAAGATGTTGATGCGCGGCACCTGATAATACTCTTGGCCTGGCGCCGGCCTTACCGCGGCCTGCGTACCGAACGCGGATGCCAGCGTCGAGACGATCATGATCAAGGCGGCGGCGATGCCGTAGTGGCGGAATCCGATCGGATCCAGAACCGCCGAGGAGTCGCCGGGCGAGTAGTGCAGAAAGAGTGAAAATGCCAGCAGCGTCATGCTAAGACCGCCCGACCAACCGAAGAAGTAGCGGAAGCCCGCGAGACTTGTACGGTCGTCATACTGCGATGTCAACTCAGGAGCCAGTGCGGCACTCGGTATCTCATAACAGGAGATGCAGATGCGGGCGAAGATCGCAGTTGTCAGAAGATAAGCGAAAAGTTTCGCCTGGCTGAGACCGGACGGAGGAAGAAAGAGCAGGAGATAGGACAGGGAAGCCGGAAGCGCCGCGGCGTACATGAACGGATGCCTGCGTCCCCAACGCGACCGAACGCGGTCCGACCAGTACCCGATCGTCGGGTCGATAAAGGCGTCGACGACCAAGGCGATCAGAATGGCCGTGCCGACCAAGCCGGCGCGGAGCCCAAGAACCCGGTTGTAGTAGAGCAGAAGAAGGACTTGGAAGCCGTTGTCCTTGACGCCGAAGGCGACGGCGCCGATGCCGTAAAAAACCTTTCGCCGAAGCAGACTCGGATATCTCTGCGCGACCGGTACCGCAACGGGTACGCTCGTGGGCGGAACCTCTACTGGCAGAACGGCCATGCGTGCAATCCTTCTACGGGGCGTTCGATATTCCCGTGTTGAGCGTGGTAGTACGCTAGTGTAGGCTGGATATCGCTGTCAACAATGGATGTTTGAGAAGAGTGGTTTGTGCGGGAGGAACGTGAAGAACTGGATGGGAAAGGTGGCCGTCGTCACCGGCGGGGCGAGTGGAATCGGGTTGGCGATCGCTCGTGGCCTGGTGCGCCGCGAGGTGCGCGTCGTGTTGGCGGACATCGAAGAATCAGCCTTGGAGACAGCGGCTGCAGAGCTGCGCGGGCTGGGCGGCACGCTGGGCGGCACGGTGGAATGCCGTCGCACGGATGTTTCCGACTTCGCGCAGATGAAAGAGCTTGCTGACTTTTGCGAGGCAAGGTTCGGCGCCGTGCATCTGCTGTTCAACAACGCAGGGGTGCTGGTGATGGGACCGACGTGGGAATTAAACGTCGATGACTGGCGTTGGATCTGGGGCGTGAACGTAATTGGCGTGGTGAACGGCATCAAGGCCTTTCTGCCGAAGATGTTGGCGCATGGGCAGGAGGGCTATGTCGTAAACACAGGTTCGCTCGCTTCGTTTAGCGGACATGGCGACTATGCGCCGTATTCCGCGTCGAAGGCAGCCGTGTTATCGATCAGCCAATCGCTGTACAGCGAGATGCGCGCCATGATGACCAACATCGGCGTGAGTATCGTGTGTCCGGGCGTGGTGCAGACGCGCATTCACGAAAGCTGGCGCAACCGGCCCGCGGAAGACTCGCCTTGGAGTCGCCGTGATATCGAAGATCCGCAACGCATCGCGGACAGCCTGGCGTACCGGACACATGGGAAGAGTGCGGACGAGGTGGCCGGGGCGGTGTTCGAAGGGATGTTGGCCGACCGCTTTTACATCTTCACCGATGAGTATGCGGAGCGGTTCGTACGGGCAGCGCTCGAGCCGGCTCTACAGGGAGAGAATCCCGTCGTCAGCACCTGGGGCACGGACCTTCGCCCGGTTGAGGAACGAAAGTGGGCATGGTAGGGCCACGATAAGGCTGGCCTACAGCTTTATTCTTTCGGCAGCCTGCTGCTCAGCTTTGGTTCGAAGGCGCTGTGCTGGAGTTCGATTGAAGGTGAGCGCCAAACCAATCCACGGCCATGCTGGTGGCCTGCTCCGCGCAGCGGTCATAGATGTCGTAGTGCGTGCCGGGCAGGAGTCGATACTCGCAAGGGGCGTTCTGGCGGATGATCTCGTACGCAGCGAAGCCGTGCTCCAGGCGATTGACTAACTCCTCCTGTTCGACGTCGATGATCAGGCTGGGTACGCGGACATTTCTTGCGGCTTCGAGCGGTGCATGGAGCAACATGCGGGCGACGTCCGGGGTTCCGGCCAAGCCGGGCGGGGCGTCGAGGCCAGCCTGCGGCACGGGTGGGTCCATAAGGCCAAGAGCCTTTTCCGCAGCCCGCGCGCGTGCATGGGCACGGTACTGCGGGGCGAGACCGAAGCCGCCGACCTGGGCGACTACCGCTTGGACCAGCGGATTGGTTCCGGCGAGGAAAACGGCATGGCCCGCGCCAAAACTTGTGCCCCACACGCCGATGCGCGATGCGTCGACCCCGGGCTCGGCGGCGAGTGCGGCCAGGCAATTGTTGCAGTCAGCAATCTGGTCGACGGGATCAACAACTTCGCGCAACACGCGCACCTTCAGGACTCGCTCACCGGCTTCCAGAAGCGGAGAGGCGTCCTTGGAGGCGATGAGCCGCCCGTCGGACTCGCCCCAACCGCGATAATCGAAGGTCATGGCAATGAAGCCGGCGCCAGCAAAGGCTTGTGCATACGGCGCAAGGTGACCTTTGACTCCACCCCACCCGTGACACAAAAGGATCCCAGGATGACCTTGCGGAGGTTGGGGGGCTGCGGGTAAGTAAAGATCCGCGGCGATGCGCGTACCTTCACTAAACAGTGTGCGTCTCGGTCTGGTCACTTCGGCGGAAGCCATGCAGGGTCGTCTGAACTCCTTTTGTTCGAGAGCATTCTAAGTATCTCAAAAATGCATCCAAAGCTATTGATATCAGTGTAGACGAACATATACAGTTTCTGACACACTAGCGCACATATTCGATGCGAGGATTTTTTCATGGCTGAAGCAGTCATTGTGGCAACCGCCCGCACACCGATCGGGAAGGCGTACCGGGGCTCGTTCAACGACACGCAAGGACAGGCCCTGGCCGGCTCGGCCATTCAGGAAGCGGTGCGCCGCGCGAGCGTTGAGCCGCGCGACGTTGAGGACGTCGTGCTGGGGTGCGCCATGCAGCAGGGCTCAACCGGATTCAATGTAGCGCGGCAAGCCGCTCTGTGGGCCGGATTGCCGGAGAGCGTGCCGGGGATGACGGTGGACCGGCAATGTGGCTCCGGGCTGATGGCCATAGCGACCGTCGCAAAGAGCATCGCGAACGGAGAGCTGCGCGTGGGAGTCGCGGGCGGCGTTGAATCGATCTCCCTGGTGCAGAACGAGCACATGAACAACTATCGTGCCGGAGACCCGAAGCTTGTGGCGCAGGAACCCGCGATCTATATGGCGATGATTGAGACGGCGGAGATCGTGGCGAGCCGCTACGGCATCAGCAGACAGGCCCAAGACGCATACGCGTTGCAGTCGCAGCAGCGCACGGCCGCCGCGCAGGCGGAGCACCGCTTTGACGCGGAGTTGATGCCCATCAGCACGAAGATGAAGGTCGTCGACAAGCAGAGCGGAGAGACGAGCTTCCATGAGGTGACCCTTAGCCGCGACGAAGGCAATCGCCCGCAAACGAAGCTGGAGGATCTGGCTGCGCTGAAGCCGGTGTTTTCCGGTGGGCAGAAGATCGCAAAGGGTGAGTTCATTACTGCCGGCAATGCTTCGCAGCTCTCTGACGGGGCTGCGGCGCTGGTGCTGATGGAGCGTGGCGAAGCCAAACGCCGTGGCCTGGAACCGCTGGGCGCGTATCGCGGGCTTGCGGTTGCCGGGTGTGCCCCGGATGAGATGGGCATCGGCCCGGTGTACGCGGTGCCCAAGCTGCTTGCGGCGCATGGTTTGTCCGTTCAGGATATCGACTTATGGGAGCTGAATGAGGCTTTCGCCAGTCAGGTCCTCTACTGTCGCGACATGCTCGGGATTCCCAACGAGAAGCTCAATGTATCGGGGGGAGCCATTGCGATCGGGCATCCATATGGAATGTCGGGTGCACGCATGACAGCGCACATTCTCCACGAAGGACGCCGCCGTGGCGCACATTGGGGCGTCGTGACCATGTGCATGGGTGGCGGAATGGGTGGAGCCGGATTGTTTGAAATCTTCTAAGCCCTGCTCCGTAGAGCAGTGCAGATGTTCGCGTTTGCGCCATAGCAGAAGGATCAACGAAAGTAGCGGATGATTACGAAGGAGAACGAGCGATGCCGATTGATTTGACAGGGCGTGTGGCGATTGTGACAGGCGCCGGCGGGGGCTTGGGGCGCGCCCACGCGCTGTTGCTGGCAAAGCGCGGGGCCAAGGTGGTGGTCAATGATCTGGGCGGCGCTGCCGGCGGAAATGGTTCAGTCTCGCCTGCCCAAGCCGTTGCCAACGAAATCGTCGCCGCGGGCGGGGAGGCGATGACCAGCCATGCATCCGTTGCCGACCGCCAACAGGTGCAGGCCATGGTGTCTGAGGCGATGGACCGCTGGGGTCGCATCGACATCCTGGTGAACAACGCAGGCATTTTGCGGGACAAAACCTTCGCCAAAATGGACCTGGACGACTTCCGCCTGGTCATCGACGTGCACCTGATGGGTTCGGTGTACTGCACCAAGGCGGTCTGGGACATCATGCGCTCGCAAGGCTACGGACGCGTTGTGATGACGACCTCGTCGAGTGGGCTCTTCGGCAATTTTGGACAATCGAATTATGCTGCCGCGAAGATGGCTCTGGTCGGCTTCATGCAGACGCTCGCGCTGGAAGGGCAGAAGCACAACATTCGCGTAAATTGCATCGCGCCGACTGCCGCCACGCGCATGATGGAGGGTCTTGTAGCGCCGGAACTCGTTGCCGGTTTGAAGCCAGAGTTAGTAAGTCCCGGCGTCCTCGCCCTGGTGGCCGACGACGCGCCCACGCGCATGATTTTGTGTGCCGGCGGCGGTAGCTTCGAACAGGCAAGCGTAATTCTTACGCGGGGCATCCACGTCGGCGACGTAGACGACGCCGGCGAGCAGGTTGCGGACAGATGGAAAGAGATTGCAGATGCAGAAGGCGCCACTGTTCCCGAAAGCTCTTGGGCGCAGGGCCAACGAGAGCTGCGGAAGGCAGGCTTCGCCGTTCCATGAGTGTTTCCTATTCCGTGCACCGCGGCATATCGAGGGGCTTAGAGCAGATTTCCTACAACTAGACAGTGTCATCTCTCCACCAACACAGGAACCGCCTTAGCTAGTTCGCCGCGAAGTCACCGGCGCTGCTTGAATCCTGCAGACGAAGAAGGGGGATTACGCGCTGCTGTTCGTGCGTCGTTGCCGGCCTGCTCGATCGGCTGCTCCGCGCTCATTTGCTGGAGTTCGCGCTTCAGTATTTTGCCGATAGGACTGCGCGGCATCTCTGTGAGAATGCGTACATCGGCGAGGCGCTGCATCTTTCCCAGCCTCGCGTTTGCCCATTCCTTCAGGTCGGTTGCAGACACAGCCGCGCCGTCCCGAACAGTTACGAAGGCCACAGGCGTTTCTCCCCAGCGTTGCGATGCCGCTCCGATGACGGCTGCTTCGAGCACCGCAGGATGCTCGCGGAGTACGCCTTCCAGATCGCATGGATAGATGTTCATCCCGCCGGAGATGATCATGTCTTTCTTACGCCCGATCAGGGTTAAGAAGCCCTCGTCGTCGAGCCGGCCAATGTCACCGGTGCGTATGAAGCGTTCCCCTTCCGGGCTGTACCATTCGGCTTCGCTCGTTTTGTTTGGTTGATTGTGGTAGCCGGTCATCATGACGGTCGAGCGACCGACAACTTCGCCCGCCTCCCCCGAAGGAAGCTGCCGGCCCTGCTCGTTGATGACGCGCATGTCATGGCCTTCAATCGCCTGACCGACGGTGTGGAGCTTGTCCGGACGATCGTGCGCGACCAGCATGAAGGCTCCGCCGCCTTCGGTCATGCCGAAGTATTCCACCAGGCCGCCGGGCCAGCGGTCCAGCACCTCGCGTTTCAGTTCCGCGGAGAACGGCGCCGAAGTCGCGTATTTCATCTGGTAGCTGGAGAGATCGAAGCTGTCGAAGTCGGGCACGTCAAGAATGCGGCGAAACTGCACCGGCACAAGCATCGCCGCGGTTACGCGGTGCCGCTCGCTCAGCTGCAGAAACGCGCGCGCGTCGAAGCGTGGCATCAGCACGACGGTTCCGCCACCGGCAAGCGCAGGCAGAAGACTCACCAGCGTGGTGTTGGAGTAGAGCGGCGTCGAGATGATGGCGACGGCGTCCGGTCCATAGCCGGGCGGGTCGAGCAGGTGCAACTGCGACCAGCGCATGGAGTGCGGCTGCACAATGCCCTTGGGCGTTCCCGTGGTTCCGGACGAATAGATGATGTTGAAGGCGTCACCCGGTTGAATCGTCACGGGCGTGGGGCGAGCACCCGCGACAGGCAGCCACGCTTCCGGCGCTTCACCCGGAACGCCGTCCTCCAGTGCGACGCGGTGCGCGGAGATCTCCTGCAACACGGGTTCAAGCGCGTGATTGCCGCTTTCGTCGACGAAGAGATGGCTTGCGCCGCTGTCGCGAAGCATGTTCAGCAGCTGCTCGGGAGTTGCCGAGGGCGAAAGCGGGGAAACGGCCGCGCCGGTCTTGAGTACGCCAAGGAAAACCATGATGTACCGGATGGAGGTCGCTGCGCATATTGCCACCACACCGCCGTGCCGGACGTGGTCCCGCTGCAGCCCGGCGGCGATGCGATCTGAAATCTCGTCGAGTGCCTGATAGCTAACTGTCTGCTCGTCGCAGATCAGGGCCGTCTTGTGCGGATGGACCCGCACCTGGAGGCGAAGCAGATCCGTGAACAAGCCGAAGGGTTGTGCGACATAGGATCGAATGTCCATTTGCGGATCGGCGGTGACGTCAAGCATGGATCGACTCCGTACCGACGGGTTGAGAAACAACGTAGGCGTGCACCCGGCGTATCGCCGTAGATTATCAGCCGATCAAATGTAGAACGTCAAGCGGTACCAACAAGTTGAGATGTGAAGTATGTAGGCGGGAAGTTTTAAGGCTAGGAGCGTCGGAACAGAGTTCAATCACCCCGAGCAACATTATCTTGCCAGGGGAGTGGTACGGTCCGGTGACGAAGGTTAGCTTTGCGCTACGTAGGCCAGCAGACCTGTGAGCAGCGGACGAACGTACAGATCGGCGGCATTCTCAACGGTGGCAGATTTGACCCAACGTCCAAGCTCTTCGGACGAGTTGATCATCGCGGTCGTCATCTCCGCGGCGATGCGCAGATTGCAGGGGCGCACAGAGCTGTCGATCAGACCATCATTCAGCATGTTGCCGAAGCGGAGGGTCAGGCGCGACATCTGCGCAGCCATCTGCTGGCGCAAATCGGGACCGACGGCGGTGAGCGCCGCCGTACGCAAGAGAGTGCCGTCGTCAAGCATCTGCTGCCTGACCAGTGCAACCGCGGCTGACGCAATGCACGAAATGCCGTCGCTTTGGTTTGCGAGGGCCGCGTCCTGGGCCTGGCGCACACATGCAAAGCTGTGTTCGAAGCATTCGACCACGACCTCGTCGAGCGTCTCGTTATGGTGGTAGAACGCTCCCTTTGTGACGTTCAACTCGGCGGAGATTCGATCTACGGACGCGCCACGATACCCGAACTGATTGATGAGCGAGGTAGCTTTGCGAAGGAAGGAGCTTTGGGACAGCCGGTCGCCTTCTTCGGCCTGCACCAGGCGTGAGTCTGCGAAGCGAGACAGGTCGACAGGGCGGGACGCAATGCCGTAGAGCAGAATGTCCCCAAAGCTGCGGGTGATGAGTGGGATATCCTCCGCGAAATAGTCGTTCGTCCAGACCGGCGTCCAAAGCAATTGAGAGAGCAGCATGTGTGTTGCGGCGTTGAGCCGGCTCGAATCCCAGGTGATCTCAGGTGTTTCAAACAACTTGCGAATGGCTTTGAACATGCGCCCATAGGCCGGCCAAACTACGTCCGAATGCGGCGCGGAAAGGGCGCGCAGATCACCGAAGTAGGCGAACTCCGGACGCTCGCCGAGGCGCACAGCCGCCAGCAGTTCGAAATAACTGCGGACAAAACGGCGAATTCTGGCTTCGATGCCTTTCTCTCCGAGGGCCTGCTGCGCGAGCTGCTGATGCAGCTCGATCGAATGCATGAAAACGGCGGAGACGAGATCTTCGCGCAGCTTGAAGTAGTACCGCAAGCTCTTGAAATTCAGTCCGATCTCGGCCGCAATGACGGCCAATGTGGCGTCTCGCAGGCCATGCCGATTCACCAGTGCACTCGCCGCGTTGAGGATTCTCTCCTTGCGGGAATCAAAGCGGGTAGCTTTGCTGTGGCTTCGCCGATCGCGAACGCGGTCTAGTTCCTGGGTGGGCAAGGTAGAACATCCTTGTGGAGCGAACGTCCGCACTCATCTTATATCGCCGAGGCGGCTGCTGTTTCGTTCGGCCGTTCACCGGACGCCTCCGATCATCCTGCCGGCGGACGTTCGTGGAATAGCGAAATGCGACCGCCGTCCACGACGAGGTCGTGGCAGTTGATGAAGCTTCCTTCATCACTGGCGAGAAATACCGCCGCGCTGGCGATGTCCTCCACCAGGCCGTTGCGAGGCAGAGAAGCCACACGCGCCAGTTTGCCTTCGAGCTTGGTCAGCTTGCGTTGGTTGTCTTCGTCGCTGAGCGTGCGGGCGCGCTCGGAGCCTCCCCAGAAAATCGGGGTTGGCACCGCTCCGGGCGAGATTGCGTTTACGCGTATGCCGAAAGGACCCAGCTCGACGCCGGCCAGTCGCGTTACATGACTCACGGCGGCCTTGGCGGCGGAATACAGATAGCCTCCCTGGCCAGTGCGGTGCGCGGCGACGCTTGCATTGTTGAGGATGCAGCCGCTGCCCTGCGGCTTCATGACACGCGCGGCGTGTTTGATCCCGAAGACCACGCTTCCGAGCAGCAGCCTCAGGCTCCAGTCGAAGTCCTCCTCGGTGACGGCCTCAAGCGTGCCGCGGCTGGGCGCTCCGGCGTTGTTGAAAAGGCAGTCCAGCCGGCCAAAATGGCGTACAGCGGTATCCACGAGCGCGGCGATCTCAGCTTCGCGCATCACATCGGCGCGCTGAAACACGGCGGAGTCGCCCAGAGTGCGGGTCAACTCTTCGCCCGCCTCAACGCTGCGTCCTGCAAGCACTAGCCGGGCTCCCTCGGAGGCAAAGCGCTGCGCCGTGGCTTGGCCGATGCCGCTGGTCGCTCCCGTGATGATCACGACCTTGCCGTTGAGTCGATTCGCCATGGTCTCTCCTTCCGGCGTTCACGCTCATTCTACGCCGCATGGTATCGTGATGACGCCTGCAGCTGATGGCACATTGTAGGCTATCGCGAGTACCGGTATGTTGGGTGGACCCCACCATTCAACACACCGAGCAACGCAGGGGAGCCCCCAAAGAAAGTACGAGGTACATATGGCAAAGCATGGATGCCGGTTCGCGTTAGGCGCCTTCTTGGCGTTGTTGGGGCTTGGGTTCACGGCAGGGGCGGCCGCGCAGAAGCTGGTGCAATCGAGCGAGGAAACCGGTTTCCAACTCGATTGCCACGTTCCTGACGCCGCGCTCAAAGCGTTCTTGCCGACCGGATTTGTGTCTAGTGTCGCTGCCCAGGGACCTGCAAAGGATGCGAACCTCCGCGTCATCTTTCTCGACCGCATGACCATTCATGGCCCAACTGGCAAGCCGATTGGGAACGGTTCGGAGCAAGCCGTGTATCTTGTCGCGCCGGTGAAGGATCCAGACGGCAGCGACTCCCAACTCGTTGTCGGGGAACTGAGCGGGGATGCTGCGAACGTGCCGGGACCTCTCGGGATGACCCTTCTCGCAACGAAGCATTCGATGCATCGTTCGGTCGCAAGCGGAGATGGACCCATCACTGAATCGCAGGATTGGGTCTTCGAGGCGGCCACCGGGGAGCACCTTGAGATGCACATTGAGTTTGAAAGAGGCGCGGGATTCACGCTTGGTCCTGCCGAAGTGAATTTCTACTCTGCGAAAAACGCAAAGTCTTACCAGATCTCACGCCAGGAACAGGATTTGGACATACTACGGAATGTGACGATCACACCGCGCGATCGCGTGAAGCGCTTCTCGTTCAAGGCGACAGGCGGAAGCTACGCTCCGTTGTTTGACGGCAAGGAGAAACTGTTGAGCTGGGACGACATTCTCTGGATGCATCGCACGGTGCTGGAACCGTGACGACGAGCAGCAGCCACGACTCATGACGGGTGCGGCAAAGTTGTGTGCTCGCTCAGCCTTGTTGCGTCTCTCGTGCGGCAATATCATGGGCCATCGTGCGCGAGCCTAGATACAGCACAAGCGCCAGCGCGACAGACAGAACCGGCATGATAAATATGGCCTGCTGCAGGCCCACTCCGCGGAATGCTTCCAAGCTGGAAGCGCCAGCCGCATGCATCGCCCGGCGAGCCAAAACATCGCTTAGATTTCCCGTGAACAGGGGTCCGAACGAAGCCCCGCAGAGATACATCGCCATGAAGTAAACCGACATCGCAAAGCCTCGCTGATCGGGGGCCACGATGTCCTGAATGGACGAGTACACAAAGCCGTAATACGTGTTGAACGCCGCATAGGCGAACGCGATGCTTACAAGAGCCGCCGTGGTGGAGGCTGACGTTTGTCGGACGCCGAAAAGCATGAGGGGCGCGCTGAGCAGCGCGATGCCGGCGCCCATCCGGAGCCGGCCGCTGCGCGCGTTGCTGGGCGCCCGATCACCGAGAAACCCGCCAAGCAGGCCTCCAAAGACGCCGCCGATGAGGTACACCATGCCGCTGCTCACGCCGGCCCGGGCGATGGAATACCCGTGCACCCGCGTGAGGAAAGCCGGCAGAAAGGTCGCCAGTGCGTACATGTTGAAGTTGAACAAAGCGCCGGAAAGAATAATCCACCATAGGGTGCGTATGCGAAGAAGGACGAGGACGGATCCTTTCCTCGTCGTCCCGGCCGCTTGTTCAGATTGGCCCCGCGCCGGCTCTTGTACCAAGAGCAGAAGCGGCACAAGCAGAAGCGCGGGGGCTGCTGCGCTGACCAGCGCGGTCCGCCAGCCCCATCTTTGTGCGATGGGTCCGCACAAGAGAAAGCTCAGCGCACCGCCGATGGGTACGCCCAGCATAAAGAGCGACAGAACACGCGCGCGACGCTCGACGGGAAAAAGATCGCCGATCCAGCTCGTTCCCACCGGCCCGCAGACGGCCTCGCCAACCCCCACGCCGAGCCGCGTGAAGAGAAGGAGGGAAAAGCCGGGGACCAACCCCGACGCGGCCGTGAGAATGGACCAAAGCGTAACACCGACAGCCAGCAACTTCTTTCGGCTCCACACATCCGTCAGCCGGCCGAGCGGCAATCCTGCCAGGGCATACACCCATATGAACATGCTGCCCAAGAGTCCGATCTTCGTGTCGGAAAGCCCGAACTCTCGCCGCATTGGCTCGACGAGCGCTCCAGGGGCTTGGCGGTCGTAGAAGTTCAACAGGTTGATACCGCACAGAACCGCTACGGTCAGCAGGGCATTCTTCCGGGAGGTTCTGTTGTCGGCGTGCAAAGTACCGAGATGCTACACGCAACCCGTACGCGTCTGGAAGCCCCACCCTTCATGACGCGCTCATCCCGTTGTCGTAAACTGTAAAGCGAGTCTATATAGATGACTCCAAACGGAGGTGCTGTTGGCGCGTACTTCATTCGCAAGCGCTGTACCTGTACAGGACGCGCCCCTCAGCATCGGCGCGGTGATACAGCAGTCGGGAGTGGCCCGCCAGACCATTCATTATTACGTTCGTATCGGACTGCTTCCCAAACCTCACCGGACCAGCCGCACCTATGCGCTCTACTCTCGTGAAACGGTCGGCTTGCTGAAAGCGATCAAAGAATGCCAGGACGAGTTGCGTCTCTCCCTGGACGAAATCGGCGTGATGCTGCGCAATGCGCACTATGACATGCGGCGCATACGCAGCGAATTGGAAGACCTGAAGGAAAACATGGCTCCCAAACTGCGGAAAGCAGCCAGCAGGCCGGTGTTCCTGACCGTCGACCAGATGCTTTCCACGCTGGAGCCGAAACCTCCTGAGGGTTGGTTTGAAGAGCTTCGCCGCTGCGGGCTGATTCAGATGCGGGGGAGTCGCCTTACGCCCGACACAGCCGGAGCGGTTCGCAGCCTCTGGAAGCTCAGTCAATTCGGAATCAAACCCGAGGCGCTTCGACCTGTAGTGGCGCGAATCCGGGAGGAAGCCGAAGCTGAACTGACCGAGTTCCGCCGAGCGATCGATCCCCACCACACGGCTCGCGGAGATTACGCCAAGGCTCTTCGTATGCTCGATGCTTTCGATCAGTTTGCACACTGGAGCCGGAAGGAGTCGCTGGGGCATTGTTTTTGCGCTGACAGCTTTCAATCGGCAAACCTGTTTGTCGGGCCCAACCGCAAGCATGTTCTTCCCAGCGAGACGTTTCTCTCCGAAATGGGCCTCAACCGCGAGATCGACCGGTTGCTGAGCGGGTTGGACCGCAGCCCCCGCAATCGCAAAGCGCTTGCGGACCTGGCGCGCGCTTATTATCTGCGTTCCGACTGGTTCAGTCTCTCGGGAGTTAGCGCGCGCATCCTGCAACTCGATCCGATGAATGTGCGGGCCACGGCGGATTTAAGCCGATCGTTGATTCATCTGGGAGACATTGACCGCTCCATCGACCTGCTGCAACGGCGGCTCAGGACGGGAAGCGATCCTCTGCTGAAGTTCCGTCTGGGCCAGGCCCTGCTGCTACAGGCGAAGGACGGCGGCTTCGCGGAGCTGCTGGCGGCAGTGCGACGGAAGCAAGAGCTTGCGACAGAAGCCTTGTATGAAGCGCGCGATCTCCCGGACGTTCGCCGTTGGATTCTCCTGGATAGCGCCCTGGACAACCTGACGGTTGCCGATCCCTTGCAGTTGACTCAGCCCACGGCTGCGGAGCTGGAACAGCTGCACAGCGAGTATCAGGCCATCCCTGACCGGGGCCGGTCCATCCTCAGCCGGATCAGTCTCGCCATGGGCCGCATCCTTGCCGCGTATGCGCTGTATCTGGTGTACGAGCGGCAGCGCGACCCGAAGAGCGAAGGGTTGCGGCGCAGCATCGTTGCAATGGATTCTCACAGTGCGCTGACGAATCGCCGGCCAACGCGGACACGTGCGAGTCGCGCGGTTTGAGGGCGAGTTTGCCTAACCAGGACAGCGTTCTGCATAGCGAAACTAAACAGTGTGAGCTTGCGAACTGTACAGTTGCCGTAATACTCTGCGGGCGATCTGTTGAGGGAATCCGAACGTGTCTCGCCGATACTTTTCTGTAGCCATCGCGCTCCTCTTAAGCGCCGTCAGTCTTGTTGCGGCTGCCGCGCAAGGCACGAACGATCCGCCTTTACCTCCTTTCCATGTGCCGGACAGCATTGTGGTTCGGCACGTAGATATCTACAGCGAAGGCACCCGGATGTCCGGGCAGTTTTATTCGGACAGGAAAAACGCCGGCAAGAAACTGCCGACGATCATCATGGCGCATGGGTGGGGCGGCGTGGCGGCATACCTTGACCGCGAAGCCGTGCCGTTCGCCCAGGCGGGATACCTGGTTCTGACGTTCGACTATCGCGGTTGGGGAACCAGCGATTCGCGCATCGTGCTGACCGGCAAGAGCGAACCTGCCGATGCGAAAAACCTCCGCTTCACAGCGGAGGTGCAGGAGGCGCGCGAGGCAGTGGGTCCGCTGGACATGGTCACCGATTGGCAGAATGCACTCGATGTTGCCGTGGGCGATCCGCAGTGCGACCCGGACCGCATCGGCCTGTGGGGGTCGAGCCTGTCGGGCGGCCTGGTCGTCTCCGTCGCGGAACGTGATGCCCGCGTCAAGGTCGTTCACAGCCAGGTGCCGGCGCTGGATGGAAGGTGGGTCTTAGGAACGCCGCAGATGCGTGCTTTGACCTACTCGCAATCGACCCAGCGTGCCGCTGAGGATGCGCCCTCACCGTTGCCGGGGGCCGGACCGAAGCTGTTGAATCTCGAAGGCGCGCCCATTCTGCAGCAGTTCGCTTCATGGTTTCCGGTGGAGTACATTGATCACATACCGAATGTCGCAATCCAGTTTGTTCTGGCGGGTGACGATGGGCTGGTGGATAACAAACCCAACGGGTTGAGGGCCTACTCGCTCGCGAAAGGCCCCAAGAACCTGGTGGTCATTCCTGGCCTTCATCACTTCGGCATCTACAACTCCTTGCCGGCCCGGAACCAAGCGCGCGACCTGGCTATCACCTGGTTCGATCGCCACTTGAAAGGGGCCGGCACGCACGCGGGGAGTTAAGCCGTGATCGCGCTCCGTGCTTTGCGGCGGTCACCTCCCCTCGTTCCGATGCATTCCCTTGGTTCCCGGAGATCTCCATGAGAAGGTTCCTCACCTTCACGTTATTCGTGCTTTCGTTGACTGCTTTGGCCGCTCTGGCCGTTCCCTTTTTTCCGCGCGGCAGTTCGGCCACGTACGCGCAATCCGCGGCGTCCGCGAACCCTCACGACGGAGCGGCGATCTACAAGAATTCCTGCGCGAGCTGTCACGACCAGTTGGCGACCCATGCGCCGCCGTTGGATGCGCTTCGGCAGGGATCGCCTGAAGCTACCCTGCAGGTCCTTAAAGTTGGCAGCATGAAGGCCATGGCCGCCTCGCTTTCGGAGCAGGAGAAACGCGCGGTTACGGAGTTTGTCACAGGCAAGACCTTCGGCCAAGCCTCCGCCGCGCCGCCCGAAGTAAGCAACTTCTGCGCGAGTCGGTCCACGGAGTTTGCCGATCCCTCCGGCCATCCGAGTTGGATTGGCTGGAGCCCCGGCCTGACCAATGACCGCTTCCAGACGAATCCCGGCCTGTCCGCGGCCGACGTCCCCAAACTCAAGCTGCGCTGGGCGTTCGGGATTCCCGGCGCCTATATCTCCAACGCCCAGCCCGCGGTCGCGAACGGACACCTGTTCCTCGGTACGGCAGCCCCGGCGGTTTATTCCCTCGACGCCAAGACGGGCTGCACGGATTGGGTATTTCGGCCCGATGCCAGCGTGCGCAACGGTATCACCTTGGGCAAACCTTCACAGCTCTCGCGCTACGCCGCGTTCTTCGGCGATGGCCGAGCGTCTGTGTACGCGGTCGATGCCGGCAGCGGAACCCTGCTCTGGAAGGTCAATCTCGAGCAGTTCCCCTCGGCACGCATCACCGGCAGCCCCGTGTACTACGAGGATCGTCTGTACGTTCCGATCGCGGTTACGGAGGAAGGTCTCGCGATCAACCCCAAGTACGAGTGCTGCCGCTCCCGTCCCAGCATCGTGGCGCTGGACGCCGCCACAGGCAAGCTGCTTTGGCGGCACTACAACGTCGATCAGGTGGCCGTGCGCACGGGGTCGAGCCCGAACGGTACACCCACGTGGGGTCCGTCCGGCATAAGCGTTTGGAGCGCGCCCACCCTAGATCCAGAAAAGAGGGCACTGTATGTGGGCACGGGTAATAACTTTTCCGATCCGCCCACAGGCGCAAGCGACGCCATCATGGCGTTGAGCATGGATACCGGCCAAGTGCTATGGACGCGGCAGGTGACCGAGAACGACGCGTATAACGTCGCCTGCGTCAGTCTGGATCGTTCCAACTGTCCCAAAACCTGGGGTCCGGATGCGGACTTCGGCTCTTCGCCCATGCTGGTAAAGCTGCCCAGCGGCAAGCGGGCTCTGATTGCAGGCCAGAAATCCGGTGTGGTGACGGCGGTCGATCCCGACGATCAGGGCAGAGTTCTCTGGCAGGCCCGCGTCGGCAAAGGCGGTCTGATCGGCGGCATCGAATGGGGGACCGCGACGGACGGCGCCAAGGTCTACGCGGCGTTGTCCGACATGGCCTGGGTAGGCCTCAACGTGCTTGATCCGCGCAAGGGCGGCGGTATCTACGCGCTTCGCGTCGATACCGGCGAGCGGGCTTGGTTTACGCCGGCGGCCGGCTGCGCGGGACGGCAGCACTGCAGCCCGGCGCAATCGGCCGCGGTCACCGCCATCCCGGGAGCCGTCTTCTCGGGCTCCGAGGACGGTCATATGCGTTCGTACTCCACAGACGACGGACACGTTCTCTGGGATTTCGACACGGTCCGCAGCTTCCAAACAGTCAATCAGGTTCCCGCGAAGGGTGGCTCGATCGATGGTCCAGGGCCTACCCTCGTGGACGGCATGGTGTACGTCTCGTCCGGATATCCCAACTGGGGTGGTTTTCCTGGCAATGTCCTGCTGGCATTCTCGGTAGAGGGCAAGTGAGCGTGGTCTGCCCGACCCGGAAGGTAGCCGCCCTTCAATCTGACGCAGGAACCGCCCGTCCAGAGCGCACCCACCCGGGGCATTCTCCTTCTCTCAAACAAGGCCCGACATGTTTGTGAATCAGCTTCGCATTCGGGTGGAATTCGGGGATTGCGACCCGGCTAACATTGTGTATTTCGCCAAGTACTTCGTTTGGTTCGATCAATGCACATCGGCCTTGTTTCGAGCGGCCGGTCTTCCGCTCGACGAATTGTTCCACAAGCAGGGTGTTCTCATACCGGTGGTCGATGCACGCGCACGCTACCTGAAGCCTTCGTCGTACGGGGATGAACTGGTTGCGGAGACCAGCCTTACCGCGTGGAAGAAGAGTAGCTTCACGATCTCTCACCGCATCTTGTGCGACGGTGATTTGGTGGTGGAAGGCTGGGCGACACACGTATGGGCGACCGCACATCCAACCGAATCCCGCCGCTTGCAGAGTGTTCCTCTTCCCTCCGAAGCGATCGGGAAGCTGACTGCTTAATAGAAGGATTCCCAGCCTCGGATCAGGGGAGCGTTGCAAGTCTCGGCTCGGAACAGTACTATACACCTGAACTATGCAACTTGCATATTGACGAATATTTAAGAACAGGAGTACGTTCCTCTCGTCATGTGAATAGCGCGTGGCTCGCTGTGAGTCTTGACTCCGATCGCGACGCTTGAGTGCTATGGAATGATTCGGCAAGGGAAGAGGATGATGCTTAAAGCGATTCTTAGGAATGTGGCAGTTCTGCTGGTTGCATCAGTCGCAAGTGGGGTCAGCTACGGGCAGGTGGATCAATCCACAGCCACGATTCGCGGAACAATCTTCGACCCCTCCGGTGCGGTATTGCCCGGGGCGACAGTCACCGCGACGAACCCCGCAACGGGTGTGACTCGCTCCACGGTTTCGGGGCCCGACGGCCAATATCAGATTCCGCAGCTGAATCCGACGACGTACAAGGTGCAGGCCACGGCACCCGGCTTCGACACCGAGCGCGCCAACGAGGTTGTGCTCACGGTCGGCCAGACCGCGACGATCGATGCGCACATGGTGGTGGGCAGCGCCAGCCAGGTACTCGAGGTGAACGGCAACTACACGCCCTTGATCGACATCGAGCAGACGCAGCAGGCGAACACGTTGAACCAGAATGAAATTCAGAATCTGCCCAACATCGGCCGCGGCTTCCTGGGTGAGGTCACCACGCTGCCCGGCATCGGCAGCACGGATGGCGCGGCAGCACAGTTCACCGGCTTCTTCTTCGCTTCTTCGGGCTTCAGCATCGGCGGAAGCAACGGGCGCGGCAACCTGATCACGTTCAACAGCGGCGAAGACGACTACGGCACCGGTGCCGTGCGCTACTCCCCGCCGCTGGACGCCGTGCAGGAAGAGCAGGTAAACCGTAATGGCTTCCAGCCGGAGTTCGGCTTCACCTCCGGTGCGGCCATCAACGTGGTCTCAAAGAGCGGCACGAATGCCTTCCACGGCGACGTCTTCGGCTATTTCAATGACCGCTACACCGTGGCGGAAACCTACCTGACCAAGCTGACGGACCCGAACTCCACCAAGCCCTACACGCAATCGTTCTACACCGGCGGATCGGTGGGTGGACCGATCGTAAAGAACAAGTTGTTCTTCTTCACGGCCTACGAGTACCAGCACTTCGACTCCGCGGTGATCTACAACCCCGCGACCAGCCCGTATATTCAGCCGTTCAACGGAAGCTACGGCGATACCAGCTGTCTGGGGACCCCGACGACGACTCCGAGTCAGTATTGTTTTCTTGAAGCGATTTCGACTCCTGCTTCTGCGGCGTATGACCCCCAGGACGCAGCGCTGGCACAGGCATTTCTCAATTCACCAAACGTTTCGCCGACGAACCCTAATCTGCCCAACCCGTTCTATACCAACAACGATCCCAACCTGCAAAAGTTTGTAAGTGCCGTCCAGGGCACGTTCGATAACCCGACCCGCAACCACAACCTGACCACGCGGCTCGATTACCAGATCAGCAACAAAAACACGGTGTCGGGCACGTTCTCACTCGTCCACGGGTCAACCTATGCCGGTGGCACGGAACCGTATGCCACCTATAATCCAACGCGCGACTACGAGACCCTGGTCGATTGGGTACACATCTTTTCACCCAACGCCTACAACAAGCTTTTGTTCCAGTACGCGTACAACCGCTTCGACCAGGACACCGTGAACGCCAACGGTCCGGAGATCAACATTCAGTATCTGGGCACGTTTGGGCACATCGGTACGATCACCTATCTTGCGCGCCAGCACCGCATCGAGGCGAGCGACGACTTCTCACTCACCAAGGGCAACCACAACCTGAAGGCCGGTTTCTCCTACCGCCCGGCGATCTACAGCATCAACAACCCGAACTGGTCGCATGGTGAATTCGATTTCTACGGTGGCTTCCCGCTGACTCCCATCGGCGGTTCGGCCTTTCCCGGTTTCACTGGGCAGGCCGTGGTTCCCGGCACCGGCGTCCCCCCCAACAGCCCCACCAACCCGCCGGCTTACTACACAGCTCTTCCTTACCTGGCAGCAGCATTAGGGTTCTGTGGCAGTGCAGCTTCATGCATTCCTGCCAGCACGGACCTGTCGGGCGCACAAATGTTCAGCGACGGCGTACCCTACAGCTTTGAAGGCTCGGGCGGCAGCGGTCTCGTGAACTTCAACGCGCAGTATGCGGCCGTGTACGCGCAGGACCTCTGGAAGATCTCGCCGCGCTTCACGCTGACCTATGGCGGACGCGTCGACTTCGACTCCGAACCAAGCCCGCTGAAAACCTATAAGAACTTTTCGCCGCGCGTCGGCTTCGCATGGAATCCGTACGGCGAGGGCAAGACGCTGGTTCGTGGCGGCGGCGGCATCTTCGTTTCACCAACGAACTGGTTGGAGCCGTTCTACACCAACCTTTATGGTCCCTTGACGGGGACGAACCCCTACCTGGCCACCACGGCAGCCAACGTGCTTAGCAACAACCTTCAGTATTACGGCGCCATCACGAGTCTGTACCAGAAGAACTATGGCTCCAACGGGGTTCCGCTGAATCCCATCACCCCGGCACAACAAACGGCGGCCGGCCTCTCACCCGGCGTGGATGGCCGGCTGGTGCAGTTCGCAGATCCCAACTTCACCAATCAGAAGGTCTACCAGGCGAGCTTCAGCATCGAGCAGCAGCTGGCCAAAGATCTGGCGGTGGAACTCGGTTATATTTTTTACCGCGGCAGCCACCTGCCGGCTCCGGTACTGGTCGGCTACCAGCCCTCGGCAGCGTGCCAGACCACGTACACAGGCGGCCCGGCAATCGATCCGGTGCTCGGCCCGTACTATTGCCCGGTCGCACCGTATACCTCGATCGTGCCCGGTGGTGAAGCGTTTGACTTTACCTCGAACGGCAACTCCGTTTACCACGGCGGCACGGTCTCCGTGACCAAGCGCTTCAGCAACCACTACCAGTTCCAGGGCAACTACACCTGGAGCCGAGCTATCGACGATACCACCGACTTCGAAAACGCGTTTTCGTCCTTCCGCCCCAATGGCCTCAGCCTCACGCAGGAAAAAGGCGTTTCGGATTTCAACCGAACCAATGTGTTTGTCGTGACGGGGGTCTACAACTCGCTGAAGCTGAACAGCAAGCACACGTGGGTTCGGTACGCGTTTTCCGATATGACCGTCGGACCGGTGATCTCCTTCTCCAGCGGCAGCCCGTTTGACCTCGTCATCGCCGCGCCGTTCAACAACGGAGCGCCGCTGCCAAACTACACTTCGCGTCCGTACAATGAGCAACGCAATTCAGGCCAGGGACCGGGCTTCGATTCCACAGACCTGAAATTCACCAAAGCGATTGCACTCAATCGCAGGGATTCGCAGCGTCTATCTATCGAGCTCAACGTGACGAATCTGTTCAACTCCGCAAACTTCGGCGTTGTCGACAGCACCTTCCCCAGCACGGTCGACAGCGGCAATTACTTGTATACCGGGGCGGGAAACCAGGTGATCAATTTCGCCACCGGACCTTTCAAACCGCATGGCGTTCGGCCGACTACCCTCGCACAGACCCAGTCCGGCCAGGCGCTGTTCTTCGCGGGGCAGGCCGCTCCTCGCGCGGCACAGGTCGGAGTGCAGTATTTCTTCTAACCTTGGGACGCCGCTTTCGGACATGCTCTTTTATGATTCAACATCGCCAGCGCTCAATACGGCTCACGAGATCGATTGGGCTACCGCTCTGGATCTGCTGTTGCGCCGTCGCAGCATCAGCGCTGGGATCGAGCTGCTGGATCGGAACGAGCCGCAGTGGCAGACACTCGAGTGCCCTCTCATGGAGAGCGCGGACTTTCTCTTGACGCTCGCCCAATGGGTTGATGTCGGCTACCGGGATGCTCCGTTTCTGCGCAGAATGCGGAGCTGACTACCCTGGCGCATCTTTGGGAAGGCCGATCCCATCGCAACAAGGCTGACTACGAGAAAGCGCTCGAACACATCGACATCGCGCGCGCCCTCGCGGCAACCTTGCCGGAATCGGAAGTGCTTAGCGCCGTCATCGAAGTTCAGCAAGGATGGCTGCTCTTCCTACCCGAGCTCTTCAGGTATTCGACGCCGCCGAAAGGATCCTCCAGCACACCGATCACTGGATAGCCTTTGGAAATATCGAATCCGCCCGTGGTCGGATCATTCGCCGGCAGGGTGACTATGTGCAGTCACTTCACCCAAGCCGTCGCTCTCTACGAGAAGAGAAACGTACACCACCCGGTTTCATTGTCGATCTTGAGTTGAATGCGCGCCGTGCACTGAACCCGGAGGAACTGAAGTACTTCCTCGATTTCTACCGCGACAACGATGGGCAGCTAGACGAGGTTCCACGTAACCGCGCGAAGCTGGATGAGGCAGTTCGCATGAAATTCGGAAAGCGCGCTTTGTTCGTCGGTTTATGGCCAATTGAACACTACATGCAAGCCACGGACACAAGGCCGAATCCTTGATTCGGAAACCGTATTGCGGCTTGATTGGCAACTTTCAGAAGCACAGAAACAATGCGGTGGAAATGGCTATTTCTGCGCCGTCGCGGGTATCGCAATGGAAGCGGATTCTTGCTGGTAACGATGCTGCTGGACGACCTTGTACTGCTTGAGGAATCTCCCAATCCTGTTTTGGATTTTTTTCGGGTACCGGGCTCCTCAAGGTATGGACCGCAACCTGCTACACACAGAAGCTGCACGCCCAGACCAGCAAGTCCGCTTTCTTTGGTTAGCGTCTTACAGCGGCGAAGGGCAAAAAGAGCGTGAACACAGATCCACTGGCTCCCGCCTTTTGAGAGCTGCGAACGCGCAGTTCCCCCTCATGCCGGTCCGCAATCTCCTTACTCACCCAGAGCCCCAGCCCAGTACCGCCAATGCCCTTGGTGGTATAGAAAGCGTCGAAGACCTTCTTCTGAACCGGCGGCGGCATCCCGCCGCCGGTATCGGCAATCGTCAGCACCAGCCCTCGTTCACCGGTGCTCGGCCTTGCCGCTTCGCGGCTGCGCATCAGCAAACGTCCTCCGGCTGGGTGCATCGCATCGATTGCATTCCCGACAAGGTTGTTGAGGATCTGGCGGATCTCCCCTTCGAAGCACTCAATCGGCAGGCCAGCCCGCATTCGCTTTTCAACGCGAACCCGTGAGTTCACAATCCGTCCCTGGTAGATCGATAGAACGCTTTCAAACAAATCTTCTGCGGTGACGGCCGCGGGCTTGGTGGATTGCTTGTAGAAGCGCAGAGTCTGATTGCTGATGACCGAAACCCGGCGCAGCTCGCGTTCCGCAAGGTCCAGATATTCCCGAACGTCGCCTAACTCCCGAGCATTGCGAGCAAGGTAAAGCAGATTGGTCACGGACTCGAGAGGATTATTGATCTCATGCGCAATGGAGGCCGCAAGCCGCCCTACGGCAGCGAGCTTTTCGCTCTGGATCAGCGCCTCTTCCGCACGTTTTTGATCGGTAATGTCCTGTCCCTGGATGACAACTCCCCGGACGTGGCCGGTTGCATCGATGTCTGGAATGTGAGCGACGCTGAGCACACGCTCGTCGTCGCTGATCCTAATTCTGTATTCAAAGTGTTGCGGTTGTCCTGCGAGTGCTCGATGGAGGTGTTCTCTTATGTTGTCAGCGGCTTGCGTTCCCAGCACCTCTTCGATCGTTCTGCCAAGAATATCGGCGGCGAGATGCCCAAACCACTTCTCGTACGTGTGATTGACCCGGACATAGCGGAGTTCCGGATCGACATAGGAGATGAAAGAGGGCAGGGCGTCTGTGATGAGCTTTAGCTGCGCCTCACTGCGGATCGCTTGTTCTCTGGTCTCGCGCAACGTCACCTCCGCTGCCTTTTGAGCGGTGACGTCGCGAAAGAATAAAACAATTCCATTGTCGGTGGGCCGGACCTGCACCTGAACCCAGATGTTGAGTGGTTCCGGATAGAAGGCTTCGAAGTTCGCCGCGATTTGCTTCTCCATCGCCCCGTAGTAATGCTCGATGAAGGGAGAGCCCTCATAGACAGCTTCAGGGAAGTTCTCCCAGAAGTTCTTGCCGAGCGCGTTGGCAAGCGGTCCAGCCGCAAGCCGCGCCGGCGCATTCATGTAAACGATGCGCCAGTTCCGGTCGATGCTGAGCACCGCGTCTGTTGTCGCATCCTGCACCTGTCGAAGCTGCTCGGTAAGCGTCCCGCGCTCCCGCTCGGCGGCCCGCCGCTCATCGATGTTCCGAAAGACCAGGACCACACCGGTCAGCTCACCCGCTTCATTGCGGATCGGTGCACCGCTATCGTCAATATGGGTTTCCTGGCCATCTCTTCGAACGAGCACGGTGTGATTGCTAAGACCGACAACTGTCCCCAGCCGCCTCACCTTGTCTGCGGGGCTTTCAATTTCCTGCCGCGTCTCTTCACTGACGATGTGGAAGACCTGCGCCAGAGCGAGACCCCGCGCTTCCTCCTCCGACCAGCCGGTAAGTTCTTCAGCGATGGGGTTCATGCCGGTAACCATGATGTCGGCATCGGTGACGATGACTGCATCTCCAATGCTCTGGAGAATGCGTTTGGCACGGGCTTCGCTCTCAATCAGCTGGTTCTTGGCATAGATCTCACCCGTCACGTCGTGACAGACGATGAAGACGCCCGCGACCTCCCCTGTACCGGTGTAGATAGGGTTGTAGCTGTAAGTCCAATAAACATCTTCAACATGCTCTCTACGCATTACGGGGACAAGAACGTTTTCCTGGTAGATCGTGCCGCCATCGATCAGAACGGCGTCCACCTACGGTCCGAGAATATGCCAGGCTTCCTTCCAAACCTCACGGGCAGACACTCCCAGGGCAAATGGGTGCTTGTCTCCCATAAGCGGCAGGTACGCATCGTTATAAAAGACAGTCAGCTCCTGTCCCCAAAGAATGAGCGTCGGGAACCTGGAGCCAAGCAGCAGATTGACAGAGGTAAGAAGAACGTCGGGCCATGTTGCCACCGGACCGACCGGGGTGGATCCCCATTCGTGGTTGCGGGTTCGTTCGATCATCTCGCCGGAACCGAAGATCCGGGTTCTGGAGGGTGTCTTCGATTCAAGATGGTGATTCAGCATAAGCGGCGTTGAATTCAAGTGGGCTTCCCGTGCGCGGCGGATGGAAGCTGGACCTCGACTTCCTACCCTTATTATCGGCACTTGGGGTGATTATTACTACATTGCCTTTCCGCCGGCCGGCCCCTCGCGCTGCACCGCGGTCTTTGCCTCCTCCTCGACGAACTGACAGTATCGATCGAGCCCGCTGTGCAGATGCTCGGATATCGCTTCGCGGGCCCCGTCGGGTCGCGTTGTTGAATCTTTTGCACGATCTTCAGGTGTTCCTCGAAGGAGAGTGGAAGGGCGCCCGGCAGCATGAGGACCCGGGCGAGTCCTTTGGCAAGCTGTCCACGGATCAGCGAGATCAGATCGGAAAGCAACGGATTTCCTGAAGCCTTCGCGATCGCAATGTGGAAGTCCACATCCAGAGCGGAAAAACGCTTGTGATTTTCTACCGAGGTGCTCATGTGGATGAGCAGGTTTTCTAATGTGCGAATATCTTCCTCGCTTCCGGTCCGTGCCGCGCTGTCGACCGCGAGACCCTCGAGCCCGATCCGATGAGCCTGATCTTCGGTTCCGCATCCTTGGTCCGGGACAGTTTGCGTTTCATGATGACTCCAGCGCCAGTGTGACATGCAAAGACACGCCGGGTCAGCCTTCGTTCCATGAGGTCATCGAACTTTTTTGCCCAAAGAACACGACGCAATGGTCTGATAGCCTGAGGTCGCTGGACGAGTCTTATGGAAGTTTTCTGGACGGCCTCTTGATGCCCTATTGCGAAACAGCACGCCGGATCTTCCTCGATACGCTGGACCAACTTCAGATGGAAAAGGTGATACAGCGCCAGATCGACTGCGCGAACGGTGTTTTGCGTGTTTACGACAGGACCTATGTGCTGAACCGGTTTCGCAGTGTTCGCGTGGTAAGCCTCGGCAAGGCCGCGGTCCCGATGGCGGCGGCACTGATGGAGGCACTCCGGCCGGAGTTGGCCTGCGGACAGCTGCTGGACGGCATCCTGGTCGGCCCCACCGCCGCGGAGCATCCCGGGTTGTTGTGCTTGGTAGGCGACCATCCAATCCCCGATGAGCGCTCGCTGCTGGCGGGGGAGGCCGTCCTGCGGTTTGTCTCCGGCATCGAGAGCGACTGCCTGGTGTTTTTTCTGATCAGCGGAGGTGCATCCGCCATGGTCGAGAAGCCGCTCGATGCGGAGATGACAAAGGAAGACACGGCCTCGTTTCACCGGGTTCTGGTGCATTCCGGTCTGCGCATTGGGGAGATGAATACGCTGCGCAAGCACTTCTCCGCGATCAAGGGCGGACGACTCGCAGTGGCGGCCGGGACTGCGACGCAGTGCACGCTGCTGGTATCCGATGTCCCAACCGACGCCTTGCACGTCATCGGCTCCGGCCCGACGATGCCCGATCCTTCCACCGTAGCATCGTGCCATCAGATTCTCGCCCGCGATCCGGAGTCACTCCCGTTCTCGCCGAGGGTGATGCGTTTTTTTGCAAGCGCCGCCATGCCGGAAACCCCCAAGGAAGATGATCCGGCATTTTCACGCGCTTCGGCTTTCGTCCTGCTGTCGAGCGACGCCGTATGCGCGGAAGCGAGGGGGCTGGCGCAGCGTGAAGGCTTTCATGTCGTGATCGATAATGGCTGCGATGAGTGGGCCTGCGAGGATGCTGCGGAGTATTTGCTGCAGCGTATGGCCGGTCTTCGCCAGACCCATCGCAAGGTGTGTCTGCTGTCGGCGGGCGAAATCTCTGTCAAGCTAGAGGGCGAGGGGGGCATCGGAGGAAGAAATCAGCACTTCGTGCTCGCCTGCGCGCAACGTCTCTCGAACATGAGGCAGAGAATGACTGTCTTGAGCGCAGGCACCGATGGGATCGATGGAAACAGCACGGCCGCGGGCGGGGTCACCGACGAGACCACTTGCGCACGGGCAGCAGCCATGGGGTTCGATGTGGATGCCGCGCTGGCCCGGTTCGACAGCAACAGCCTTCTCCATGCGCTTGGCGACACCCTCGTCACCGGACCCTCCGGCAACAATGTCCGGGACCTGCGCATTCTGCTGTCGTCGGCGGAGTAGCCCGTCAGAGCGTGCCACCGGCCCAGAATGTCGGGCTCCGTCTCAGTGTGCGATGAAGTGCATCAGCGACGAGGTATGCAGGGCGACCATCACCAGAATGCCCATCAGACTCGCGAGCACCAGGCTGTGTAGCATGACGCGGCGAAGGATGCCGCCTTCATTCCCGTAGATGCCGGTAGCCGTGCTCGCGACAACAATACTCTGCGGCGCGATCATCTTCCCCAGAACCCCGCCCGCGGAGTTTGCTGCGGCCATCAAGAGCGGGGGAATACCAAGTTGTACGGCAGTGAGCTTCTGCAAGCTACCGAACAGAACGTTGGACGAGGTATCGGAGCCGGTGGACGCCGTGCCGATCCAGCCGATTAGGGTGCCGAAGAAGGGATAAAGGGATCCAGCCCGTGCAAAGGCGAGACCCAGGACCGCATCCAGGCCGCAGAATCGGGTGAGGAATCCGAAACCCATCAGAGCTGCGATGGTGATCATGGTGAAGCGCGTCTTCCAGAGCGTGATGCGGAAAACGCTAAGTATCTCGCGTAGTCCCAATCCCATGACAAAGGCCGAAATGATGGCGGCGCAGAAGATGCCGGTGCCCGTGGCGGAGAGCCAGTTGAAGGTGAAGATCGCGGGCTCGGCATGGGCGACGGGAACCACGGGCGGCATCCGCAGCACAACGCCGTTCAGGCCGGGAACGGCGAAGTTGATTGAGCTGATGGAGTTCAGAAGGCGAGCAAAGGCCGGTGTTCCCCAAAGAGCGACGCACGCCGTCAGGATGGCCCAGGGGACGATCGCGCGAACGACCGCAGAGCGCGTCGGCTTGCACAGGGCCATGGAGGTGTTGGTCAGATCCTGGAGCTGCGGCCCGAGGATGCGTTTAGGCTTCCACACGCGGAAGAGGAGAAGCAGCGCGCCGATGGTGACGAGCGAAGCGACAATATTGACCAGCCATGGGCCCTGATAGATGGCGACCGCGAGTTGTACGCCGCCGAAGAGAGTGCCGGCAAGCAGAAGAGCCGGCCAGACCTCCAGCATCCCCCCGAGCCCGGCGAAGACCGCAATCAGCCAGAAGGGAATCAGCAAGCAGAAGGGTGTGACCAGGATGCTGATCGCGCGCGAAAGCAACAGCGTATCCAGCCCCGTAATTCCGTGCAGTGCGATGACTGGAATCCCAAGTCCCCCGAAAGCTACGGGCGCGGTGTTGGCCAGCAGCGCGAGGGCCGATGCTTCTAAAGGAGCGAAGCCAAGGCCCACCAGAAGGGTGCCGCAGACCGCGACTGGCGTGCCGAATCCGGCGGCCCCTTCGAAGAATGCGCCCAGTGCAAACGCAATCAGCAGCAACTGCAGACGCGCATCTGCAGTAACGCCTGTGAAGCACTGCTGCAAGAGCTGGAAGCGGCCGGCGCGCACCGTCAACTCGTACATGAAGATGACCGGCAAAACGATCCAGTAGATCGGAAACAGTCCGTAAAGGCAGCCATAGCCGGTTGCCAATCCGGCGAGCGAGGCCGGCATGTGGAACAGACCGATAGCTACCAGGAGCGCCGTTCCCAAAGCCGTCACTGATGCGATATGGGCCCTCACGCGGAGGGCGAGCATGAGGGTGAGCAAGAGAATCAAGGGCAGCGCCGCAAAAAGCGCGGAGATCCACCAATAGCCGGCTGCGTGATAGCTCTGCGCCCACGTGTGAATGGAACCATGGGCTGGATGGGATACCGGTGCAACATGAAGAACTTCGAGCTTCGTGGCGAGTAAGGCAAGCGTCATAGGCTTGGATAGCTTCAACTATCGCGGTGAATTACAGTTAGCATGTTCGCGGGTTCCTTCTATCGTTCAGTTCGCTCGCGCAAGAGTTGCTCGGCCGAGACGTTGCGTATCGATGCATCGAGCAGCTCGATCATGTGGAACGTGGGCATGGACTTAAGCCCTTGGCGTTGCAGTCCGCTGGTTAATTGCAGCAGGCATCCCGGATTAGCGGAGACAACCGCCTGCGCATGGGTTGCGAGCAGGTTTTTCACCTTGCGATCCCCAAGCTCATTGGCGAGATCAGGATGCAGCAGGTTGTAAACGCCGGCCGAACCGCAGCAGAGATTCGCCTCCTCCACGTCGGCCACGTCCAATCCAGGCACTGAGGCAAGCAGGTCTCGTGGCTGCTCGAAGATGTTCTGCGCGTGCCGCAGATGACAGGCATCGTGATAGGCAACGCGCATGGAAAGCGGATGCCGGGCAGTCTGCCTGGGCAACGCGGCGAGAATTTCGGCTATGTCTTTGCACTTCGCGCTGAAGGCTGCAGCTCGGTCCGCCCAGTCCGGATCCCCCCGCAGCAGATGGCCGTAATCCTTCATGGTGGAGCCGCATCCAGCCGCGTTGACCGCAATCGTATCTACATCCGCCCCCTCGAAAACAGCAATGATCTTGCGAGCCATCGCCGACGCCTCTGCATCTTCGCCGGAGTGAAGCATCAGCGCGCCGCAGCACGATTGGTTCGCCGGGGTGATCACCTCGCAGCCCTCGGCGGCAAGCACTCGCGCCGTGGCCGCGTTCACATGATGGAAGAAAACCTGCTGCACACAACCGGAAAGCATGCCCACACGCTTTCGCGGTTTGCCCGGCGTAATCCTCTCCGGCACTTTGCCGAACAGCTTGGATGGAATGCGCGGAAGCAGGGCTTCCATGGCCTGTACGCGCTTCGGTAACAGCTTGAGCAGGCCGGAAGCGCGCAGCAGTCGCTGCAGACCTGTGCGCTGGTACACGAGCATGGGAATCGCAAGGATCCGGAGACGCCATGGATGCGGAAAGACCGCAAAGAGCAACTTGCGGAACAAAGTGTCCATAGCAGATCGCGGCACATTGCGCTCCACCTGGGCGCGCGTATCTTCAATAAGTTTGTTGTATTGAACGCCGGATGGACAGGCCGTCATGCAGGCCATGCAGCCGAGGCAGTTATCCATATGCCGCTGAAAGGTTTTATCCAGCGGTGCTTCCGCGCGGCTTACCTTGCTCATCATGTAGATGCGGCCGCGAGGCGAATCCATCTCTTCTCCCCACGCGACGTACGTCGGGCACGCGGGCAGGCAAAATCCGCAATGTACGCAATCCTCAAGCAGTTCTCGTTGCGGCGGATGATGCGCGTCGAAGTTGGACGGCTTCACTTCCTCGACATCGATATGAATCAGTTCAGACATTTAGATGTTCCCAAGAAAGCGTTGGGGGTTCAGGATCTGATGAGGATCAAAGTGCTGTTTAACCGAGCGCATCAAAGGGAGGCTCTCTGGCAGCCGACCCCAGCGATCTACCGTCACCTGATCGGTTGTCCGGAGCAGCACAAGCGATCCCCCCGCAGCCTCAACCGTCTCGCGAAGCTTCACTATCTTCACTGCGGAGTTGATGGGGAGCCGACCTGTAACAATACCGGTCGCCTGTGCCACGACACTGCCGCCGAAATTGGCAATCTCCCGCACCAAATTCGCGATGCTTGTAACAAGCACCGTCGCCTTGAACACAACGTGCTGTGCCGCGGCATCGAACAGAACTTCGCGTGCGGACCATACCTTCGCATCTGCGGGTTCGGCCTTCGCCCCTAAATTCGCGGCCAGGGCAACGAGAGCCGCCAACTGCGCCGTGAACACCTCTGGGGCAGCCCCAATTCGCAGGTCAAGTGCAAACTGATCTTTGCAAGTCCGCAATTGCATCGACTGAGTGCTGAGATGAGAATCGAGCACTTTTGAAAGCAACTCTCCAAGCGGCTGAGCGGCATCCGCTGTAATCGTCAGGTCGGAGGTGTGGCGCGGGACAGAGTGCAGCCGAAAGGTGACTTCCGTGATGAATCCAAGCGTTCCAAACGAACCGCAAAGCAGCTTCGGCAGATCGTAACCGGCAACATTCTTGACGACCTTGCCTCCACTGCGCGCGATCGTTCCATCCGCAAGCACCACGGTCATCCCGAGCACGAGATCGCGGAGCCCACCATATCGCAACCGCAGCGCTCCCGACTCGTTCGCTCCAACGACTCCACCCACGCTAGCTCGCGCAGGCCACAGCGGATCCAGGGCAACAAACTGGCCATGCTGCTGTAACGTGCTCTGCATCGCCTCCCACGTGCATCCCGCCTGCACTGTGCAGGTCATGTCCTGCCAGGGGTGCTCCAGCACAGCAGACAGGCGATGCGAGAGCAGGCGCACGGCCGTGCTGCCGCGATCCAACCAGTCTTGCTTCGTTCCAGAGCCTTCCATACTCACTGGCAGGCGGTGCTTGTCGCAAAACTTCAAAATACACGATGCCTGCTCGGCATCCGCCGGGGCAATGGCCAGCGCAGAGTTCTCACAAGTTACAAATTCATCACCGCAGACGAACGCAGCATAGTCCTGAAGTTCCTGCAATGCGACTGAGCTAAATCTCATATTGAGCTAAATCTCATATTGAACCCTGGGGTTGGGCGTGAAGTCGGTTGGGCTGTCCACTCGAAAACAATCAGAAATATTCAGCAATGCCTGCGGTCTCCAATGGATGCGGCGTATACGGTCCTGTCTTCTCACCGCACAGGCGCGGCCGCGGGAACAGCTTATCGGGATTGGAGATATTCTGTGGGTCAAAGGCGCGGCGCACACGCTGCATCGTCTCCAGATCCGGCTCCGCATACATGTAGCCCATGGATTGCTGCTTTTCACGGCCCACTCCATGCTCGCCTGTGATTGAGCCGCCGAGATCTACACAGAGCTCTAATATACGCAGCGAAAGATCCGTCGCAATCTCCTCCTGCCCCGGAACGGAAGCGTCGTAGAGCACAATCGGGTGCAGATTGCCATCGCCGGCGTGGAACACGTTGGTTACACGCAGACCTGTGGCTTCGGCCATTTTAGTTATTGCCTCGAGCACCTGTGGAAGTTTGGTGCGAGGAATTACGCCGTCCTGCACTATGTAGTTCGGCGCCAGCCTGCCGGCGGCAGCAAAGGCTGCCTTACGGCCCTTCCAGACCAGCTGGCGCTCGCGCTCAGACTGCGCAAGCCGGTCCTCCCAGGCACCGTTCGCCTTACATATCTGCCGTACTAACTCCATCTGGAGCATAACCTCCGCAGCCGGCCCATCCAGTTCCACAAGCAACAACGCCTCACACTGCGGGTACTTGGGGTGTACTGCCGCTTCAGCCGAAACCACCGAAAGCCGATCCATGATCTCCATCGCGGCAGGAAGGATGGCCGCGGCAATGATATCGGAGACCGTCTGGCCGGCCCCTGAAATGCTATCGAAGGCTGCAAGCAGAACCTGCACCGTCTCGGGTTTCTTAACGATGCGAAGAGTAATCGATGTGACCACGCCCAGCGTGCCCTCCGACCCCACAAAGACGCCGGGCAGATCGTATCCAGGCGCGTCCAAGGTGCTCGCTCCCAGCTTCACCAACTCGCCCGTGGGTAGCACAACCTCAAGCTCCAGCACATGCGTTGTCGTGAAGCCGTACTTCAGGCAATGCGCTCCTCCGGCATTCTCTGCGACGTTGCCGCCGATGGTGCAGACGCTCTGCGAAGACGGGTCAGGAGCATAGAAGTAACCGTAAGGCGCAACGCGCGTGGTGAGGTCGTTGTTGATGACTCCAGGCTGAACTTTTATGCGCTGGTTTGCGATGTCGACCTCCAGGATTTGTGTCATACGGGCAAAGCTGATCACAATGCCGCCCGCGGCCGGCATGGCCCCGCCCGACAGCCCTGTCCCTGCGCCTCGAGCGACAAAGGGAATCGCGTACTTGGCACAGATGCGCACCACCGTCTGCACCTGTGGCGTTGATCGCGGCAACACCACTGCGGACGGAACTGTGCGGAGAGCGGTCAGGCCGTCACATTCATAAGTCTGCAGTTGGCCGCGCTCAACGATGAGTCCATCGCGGCCAACCGCATCCTCCAGCTCCTGCCGTACGTTTTCGGTTAAGGGACCTGCCAGTAGTTGTGTTTGCTCCGATGTAGACATGATGCGCTCCATTAAAAGCATAGCTGTTCGGCTATGCGGGCGAGAGAAGCGTTAGGAAGCTAGCGAGGGGTTTTTGAGGGATCGCCTGACCTGCTGTTTGAGGGCGTGTAGGAACTGGATCTTCGCACCGCTTGAACGGCTTTGTTCTTCCAAAAGTCGGCATCGGCCGAAAGAAGGCGCTTGGAGGCTTTCTCGATATGCGTTCGCGCGGCAGCAGCGGCAGCCAGCGGGTCTCGCTTGGAGATCGCCTTGGCAATGGCTTCATGCTCGATGCGCGTCTGCTTCGCAAGCGGTGCGGCGCGATCCTCATTGGCGCGCGTGACCGCAATGCCGCTGTAGAAGGATGCTCCAAGGAAACGGATGAGGTCGAAGAACAAGGGATTCTGCGTGGCCTGCGCGATGGAGAGGTGAAACTCCATGTCCTCGGCTACGGCATCGCGGCCGGCTGCGCTGGCGCGATCGATCTCCACAAGCGCCCGCTGCACGGCTGCCATCTGGTCTCGGCTGCGGCGAATCGCCGCCAACGCCGCGATTTCGGCATCCAGCCCGAGGCGAAGCTCGAGAATGTACAGCAGCGACGGCAGGGGATTTGCCACGTCGATACCTACACGAAAGGGAACGTCGGTGCGATCGGTGCGAACGAAGGCGCCCCGCCCCTGCCGTGTGTCGATGAGACCCTCGGATTTGAGGCGCGAAATGGCTTCGCGGACCACGGTGCGGCTTACGCCGAAGCTGCTGGCCATCATTTGTTCAGAGGGTAGCTGCGCGCCTGCCGGCAGCTCTTCGCCGACGATCTTGCGCATGAGCGCTTCGGAGACCCGATCGGCGAGTGTGCGTGTGGAGGAGATCTGCTCCGAAGCGAAGAGCTCGATCCACTCAGAGCCTTCACGGGCGGAGTTCGCCTTCGGTTTGGAGGAGCGGATTGCCACGTTCTCTCAGCCTATCGTATGCGTGACGGTGAAGCGCCCTAGGAGCAACTCAGCGGGGGGATGGCGGTCTGCTGGGCGATTCGGAGACCTTAACGACGAAGTAGGTAAAGCTGTCCCCGGGCGCAACGCGCAACTGATGTGGGACGTTGGCCGGAATGTGGACGATGTCTCCCGTCTTGAGCGGAACGGACGAAGCGCTTGTAAGTCCCGAGCCACGCTGCTCGCCGGGCTCGGTATTTCTGCTGTTCTGCATCGTGCCGCCGGTCCAGAGTATCGCTTTGCCACTGACCACAAAGAATACATCCGCGAGCTTCTGATGCAGTTCAGCTTCGCCGTCCTTTCCGCGCACGATAAGCATGGTGTAGTGATTGGGGTAGTGCTCAAGCGTCTGCCCGGCGACTCCGCTCGAAAATCCCGGCGTATCGCTCAGGCGCTGCGACTGGCTGGTCAACTGTCCGGAGGAGTACACGTCAACGTGCGTCGACTGCGCCATGGCCTGGGCGACGGACAGAAATACGAGAACTGCGACTGCAGTACGGATGGATCGGATCATCGGAGTTCCTGTGAGTAGCAGAGCAGGGAAAGAAGATTCAGGAAGAACAAACGTGTCCAAAGACGTGTCTCTTCTCTCGTGTAGACGCGGCGAATGCGCTAGAAGTAAAGCTTGGCCGCGAGCTGGATTTCACGCGAGGTCCTTTGGAATAAAACGGGCTGACCGGCAGAGGTGATCGTGCCTGCGGTAGAACCGCCGATTTGTGCGTTGGGATTGTTGAATTGAGGAATATTGAAGACGTTGAATGCCTCGGCGCGCAACTGCAAATAACGCGTAGCGGACTCATTGAAGTGGATGCTCTTAAAAAGAGAGATGTCGAACTGCTTGGTTCCCGGGCCAAAGAGAATATTGCGGCCCGAATTGCCGAAGGTGTATGCCGGCGGCTGTACAAAGTCTGCGGTGTTGAACCATGCAGCCGGTGTGGGATTTGCAAGATGGCCCGAACCGATGCGATTGGGGTACTGAACCCCGGTTCCGTTGTTTAGATTCGAGGTGGCCATGGTGGGGGTATAGGGGGAGCCTGTCTGAAAAGTGTCGATGCTGTTGATCTCCCAGCCCCCGGCGAGAAGATCGACCAGTTCGCCAGAGTGCGTCAGGTAAGACTGGCCACGACCGAAGGGCAGGTCATATGTCTGGCTCAGAACTAAACTGTGACGCAGGTCAAAATCGGAGTTGCCGTAGTAGCTGGAAAGGACGTAGGGGTTCTGATATGCGGTAACGGAGCCAGTTCCGCTGGTGTCGTCCAGACTATGCGAATAGGTATACGCTGCCTGCAGATGAAGGCTTCTTGCGGCCGTGTAGATATAACTCGCCTGTAAAGAGTGATAGGAGGAGTTTCCGGTGGGATTGTTTTGCGTACCATCCGCCAGGTTTGGATAGGGCCGCCGCGCAGCGACTGTGCCCGGACCCGGCGTCGCGAGATTGATGTTGTTCACCACCAGGACGTGAATACCGGTTTGACCGACGTATGCGATAGATAAGACGTCGCGGCTGCTGAACTGGGTCTGCAGGTTGAGATTCCATTCATTGGCGGATGGATTCTTGTATGCGCGCGGGTAATACACGAAGTTAGTATTGGCGGTGGGATAGAGTGTGGGGCGACCAGCAGGAAAGCCGGCTGAGATGGGCAGGGCTGAGGCATAGTTTGTAGAGCTGTTGGTAGCCACCAGCGAGCCGTGAAAGGGAGCATTGGTGGCTTGGTTGACGTTGGAGGTATTGTTCTCGAAGGCGTAGAAGATTCCAGCCCCGCCGCGCAGCGCCGTCTTCGAATTGATTGAATAGGCAAAACCGAAGCGTGGACCGAAATTGGTGTATCGGCCATCGGTGACGTGATCGCCGGGGAAGGCCGGACTGGTTCCGACGGGGATAAGCTGGCCGCCGTTGAGAGGTGAGAAGCCGGCGAGGCGGTTGGAGCGCTCTGTCCATGGCGTAACCGTATCGTCACGCAGGCCCAAGTTCAGCGTGAGCTTGGAGGAAACGCGCCAGTTGTCCTGCGCGTAGTAACTGGTCTGAAAGCGGAGAAGGCTAAAGAATTGGTTGATATCCAGGTCAGAGCTGATGGGTCGTCCGGCAAGGAAGTCCGCGAAGCCGTTGCCGGTGTATGCACCGGAGAAAACAAATTGACCGACCGGATAGGTGGGAGATAAGAATGCGAAGCGCCGGCTCTGGTAGTCCACGCCGAACTTTAATTCGTGGTTGCCCTTAATCAACGTAAACGCCTGGTCGAACTCCCAGTTGTTATTTACTTTATCGATGTTGCCCGATCCGTCGCCAAGACCCACCGTGCCGCCGGAGATGCTGATATTCGTGAGTCCCGTGCCGCTTGCGTTCGCGTTGGGAATACCGTACTGCTCGGCGATATTTCCCAAGGTGGAGTCACTGTCCACGATAAGCTCGGTTAGGCGTGAATATCCGAGACGAGCTTCATAAAACTTATTCGTGCCGAAGCTGCGGCTGTAACCCAGCACAGCTTGCCACGCGGGAACCTCCGTCTGCCCGGGACGTGAGGGACCACCGCCGATTGCCGGTGTGGGCAGATATCCCGGGGTGAGGGTAAAAGGATCTTCCTTACTGAAGCGTCCGAAGATCGTGGACTTATCCGAATGGTAGTCAACACGAATGTCGCCCTGATGGATGTTGTTGATAACCGGCCCGTTGAAGAGGAAGTTCGATGTAATGCCTGCCTGGTTGGGAGCGGGATAGAGCGTCGCCAGCTTCGCCGCGGTGGGATCGATGGCCGTGAGCTGGTTGAAAGGAAGTATCGTCTTTGTCGTTGCCGCCGTGCCGGGTTGGTAAAGCTGTGTTCCTGACCGACAGACTCCGGTAGCACTGAAGCCCCCGGTGCAAAGGGCGCCGAAGTTGCCGGCGATGAACGCCGCGGTGGGCACGGTACTGGTATAAGTCTGCGCCTGATTCTGTCTCTTGCCCTCATAGTCGAGAAAGAAGAAGAGCTTGTTGTGACCGTTATAAAGGTGCGGAATTACAATCGGCCCGGAGAGGTTCGCGCCGAACTGGTTCATGTGGAACGGCGGGATCGGCTTGCTGGCAGAATCGAAGTAATTTTTTGCGTCGAAGATGTTATTGCGCACAAATTCGTAAAGCGTGCCATGGTATTGGTTGGTTCCGGAGCGGAATGAGACGTTAATGATGGCAGGGCTGCCACCGAAGGCGGCGGGTGCGGCGCTGGTCTGCACCTTGAACTCCCCGATGGCGTCGACGACCGGGAAGAGGACGAGATCGTCCGCATCGTTGTCCATGCTTTGAATACCGTCGAGTAGATAAACCGTGTCCTCCGGCGGATTGCCGCCGATGACGGCTCCATTCGTGCCACGGCCATTGGTATAGCCCTGCGAAGCCGAATTTGCTGCGTTGCCTCTGTTGTTCACGCCGGGAGCAAGATAGACGAGCTGGGTAAAGTTACGGCTGTTCAGCGGCAGTCCCTGCACCTGGTCCTGCGATCGAACGTTGCCCAGCTCGGAAGAGCCGGTTTCGATCCCGACATTCGCAGCGGAGGCGTCGACGTTGACTGTGGCCGTTGTGCCGCCGACAGTAAGGGCGACGTTGGCTTCCACGCGCTCCGATACGGCGACGTTCACGGTGACAACCTGACTGCTGAAGCCGGCCTGTGTGACTGTGACGGTGTAGACCCCGGGCAGCAAGCCGACGAAAGCGTAATCACCCGTGCCCGACGTGGTCGTCTTGCGAAGGGCGTTGGTTGCGTTCTCACGGGCTTCAACGGCAGCGCCGGGGACGCGTGAGCCGGATGGATCAGTAACGGCGCCGACAATGGAGCCCACCTCAAACTGGGCATAAGCGCCCAAGGTGAAAAGGGTGAAAAGAAGGAGCGGGAGGATGAAACGCGTTTTCTGAACCATGTTGTACCTCCGGGTACGAAGACCTGCGATAAGGACTTTCTTGTAAGTCAACTGCTATGCCCGAACCTTGTATTTGTCGATGTATTCGCGGCGGAGTTCATTACCCATGCCCGGGTCTTCCGGCGCGGGGATCTCGCCGTTGACGAGCCGCAGCGTTTCCACATGCGCCGTGTCGTTTTTCAGGCTGCCCGACTCCATGTAAATGGCGTTGGGCATGGCTAGAAGCATGTGCATGTTGGTGGGTGCACCACCGTGGCTCGCCAACTCTACGTTGAAGGCATCGGCGATCGCTCCGATCTCCATCCACTCGGAGACGCCGCCGGCGCGGCGGTTATCGGGCTGCACCACATCCGCGCCCCCGGCACGCAGCAGGTCGAGAAACTGGTATTTGCCATAGAGGTTTTCGCCTGTAGCGATGCGTATATCCAGCTCGGACGCAAGAGCGCCGAACTCCTTTACCTCATGCGGCATCATGGGCTCCTCGTACCAGAAGCAACCGAGCTCCTGGTAGACCCGGCCGCGTTGGAGAGCATCGGTAAATGTGAACTTCTGGTTGGCATCGACCATCAGCCGGCGATCCTTGCCGAGCAGCGCCTGGGCGGCCTTGATGCGCTTTATATCGTCGTCCAGCGTGGAACGGCCAACCTTGATCTTGACGGCCTGGAAGCCCTCTTCCAATGCATTCTGAATTTGCTTTTGGAACTGCGAGAGATCGTCGTCATTGTCGTAATACCAGCCGCACATGTCGTAGGTCGGCAGGCTGGTGCGATAGCCTCCTAGAAGCCGGAATACAGGCATCTTCGCCGCTTTGCCCACAATGTCCCAGAGCGCCATATCCACGGCAGCCATTGCACAGGTGACAAGACCCGACGTTCCGCTGTATTCGGTTGCACGCCACATCTCGTGGCGCAGCTTCTTGGAGAGGGTCGGATCCCCACCGATCAGAACCGGCTTCAACATGCCCTGAAGGATGTCCTCAACGACACGCGGTCCGCCGGTCTCGGAGCCGAAAGAGATGTAACCCCAGCCGGTGATGTTGCTGTTGGTCTTGAGGCGCAGCACCACGCCGCCGCTTTCGGCGCCGAAGCGATGAATGGCGTCCATAAAAGGCTTGCCGGGAGGCATGCGCAGGACGTCCGTCTCCATGGCGGTAATCTTCAGGCCTTCCGTGACTTGAGCCGCAAGTGTCTGAAGCGGTGAGCTGATGAGGGGCAGAACTGCGGCCGGAGCAGCAGTGGCGAAGAAGCGACGTCTGTTCACGATATTGACCTCACGGTTCGGCAGATTGCCGGTTTAAAACGTCAGCGTGGCGCGGGACTCGATCTTGCTTTCGTCAAGCGAGATGCCGAAGCCCGGCGCCGTGGGACGAGCGAAGTGCGCGCGCACCGGCATTGGTGGGTTTGCTTCAAAGTGGTAATAGGTTCGCATTTTGATGACCAGGAACTCAGCGAGTGGAAAGGTCATCGGCGATTGACTGAAGATCACGTGCAGAGCCGCATGAAGACTGTGGCCATGGGGAATCACCGGAACGTCATGCAGACTGGCGACGGTGCCGATCTTGAGCAGCTCCGAGATGCCGCCGCACCACTCCGGATCGGCTTGAACCACGGAGAGTGCGCCGGCCTGTAAATAACGCTCCACCTCCCATCGGCCATAGAAGTGTTCTCCGGCAGCGATCGGAATGGTGGTGCTGCGGCGCAGCGTAGCGAAGGCTTCGATCTTCTCCGGGTGCGTGGACTCTTCCATCCAGTGCGGGCGGTACTGCTCAACCTGATGAGCCCACTCGAGGGCATAGCCGAGGTCCCATCCGCTGAAGGAGTCAAACATGAGTTCAACATCGTCGCCCACGGTTTCACGCAGCAGGCGCACAAGCTCCACGTTGTGGCGCATGCCCTCGGGACCGTCTCCCGGCCCGTACCCCATGAACCACTTCTGGTATCGAAAGCCTTCGTCTTTGAGGGCAACGCTGCGCTTCCGCACGGCGTCCGGCTGCAGAGAAAATCCGAGGGTGCTGGAGTAGGCTTCCACCGATTCGCGCGACGGTCCGCCGAGAAGCCGGAAGACGGGCACGCCATAGTAGCGGCCGCGCAGATCCCAAAGTGTATTGTCCACCGCGCTGATGCCCATCATGAAGAGACCATCGCGCGAGTGCCGGTTGGAGCGGTACATCTGATCCCAGAGTGTCTCCCCGGCGAGTGCATCCTTGCCGATCAGAAAAGGACGAAGCTCGTCGTAAACGACGAAGGCTGCCTCGCGATCGATGGGACCATAAAAGCCGTCGAGTCCTGCTTGGGTGCGGATGCGCAGGTAAATTGCGGAGGCCGCAACCTGCTTCGCGGGACCGGGCTTGTCTTCGTAAGCCTTGGCCTTGTATCCGTCGTAGACCGCAAGCGGCGTGACCTCAGGTTGGTTGTCGACGGTCGGTGTCGCCAGGTAATGACCTTTGACCTCGATCAGCTCGACAGCAGAGATTTTGAGCGTTTCGCCCGGCGTCCGCGACGCTGCGGCACTGGCCTGCGCCGTGAGCCTGCCAAACGGAGAAGCCGTGGCCATGGCCGCCGCGAGACCGCCTAGAAGCGTTCGCCTGCTGACGAGGCTGCGGTGCAGAAGGCGGCCGAGAGACGTTCGGGGATGGCGGGGAATCAGGCTCTGGTGCATTCGTTGCGGCCTCGTGCAGAGCTGCGGAGCGCGATCTTTATACTCACCCTGATAGGGAGCGTCAAGAAGAAAGATATGATCGTCCACTTTTCGGGTTGTCATACAAGTTGCTTGCCAGAGAAGGATGGGATGCGTATGCTTTCGCCCTCTGGAGATCTGCGGCATTTCATGGTGCGGAGCCCTGCAGGCAAGTGCGCCATTCTTGGGGTATAACAGCGAAGTGACCAACCGGACAAAGCCGGAGTTCTCCCGCGCGAAGCGCAAAGTGTTTCTCTCGCGGCGCCTGCCCGAAGCTGTGGAACAACGTGCGGCCAAGAGGTATGCGCTGGTGCGTACGCCTGACGATGTGGTGCTGGCGCCGGAGGTCCTGGCCGAGGCCGCCGCAGATTGCGATTACATCCTTACGTCGGCCATGCAGCCGATTCCACGCTGCGTCTTCGACCGGCTGCACGGGACGTTGAAGGCGATTGGAACGCTCTCGGTCGGTCACAACCACATCGACCTGGAGGCCGCCCGGGACTCTGGCGTGGCGGTGTTTTACTCCCCCGGGGTGTTGTCGGATGCATGTGCAGAGCTGGCGATGATGTTGCTGCTGAACGCCGCCCGGCGTGGCCACGAGGCGGATGCGCTGGTACGCTCGGGGGAGTGGACGGGATATGCACCAACACAACTGCTGGGTATTGGCCTGAACGGAAGACGAGCGGGGATTCTCGGTATGGGGCGCATCGGCCAGGCCGTCGCCAAACGGCTGCCGGCCTTTGGTGTGGAGGTGCATTATCACAACCGGCGGCGGCTGGAGAGCGCATCAGAGTTGGGAGCCACGTATCATGACAGCCCGGAAGGTCTGCTCAGGGTGAGCGACTTTCTGCTGCTGCTGGCGCCTGGAAGCGCGGAACTGCGAGGATTTCTGGATAGACGACGCATTGAGTTCCTACCCGCGAATGCTGTGGTGGTCAACATCTCCCGAGGCGACACCGTGGACGATGATGCCCTTATCGACGCCTTGCAGAGCCGGCGTGTCTTTGCTGCGGGGCTGGATGTCTTCGCGGGCGAGCCTGACATCAATCCACGATACAAAACTCTTCCGAACGTCTTTCTAACCCCGCATATTGCGAGTGCGACGGTGGATACGCGCAACGCAATGGGATTTACGGTTCTGGATGGATTGCTTGCCCTGGAGCAGGGCCGGAAAGCGGAGAACCAACTATGCTGACTGCCCCCGTATATGAGAGATCTGAGAATGTTTCGCTTGGACTGCAGGACGCCGATCTCTTCCGCGAACAATGTTTTGTAGACGGCGCGTGGAGGGGAGAGCCCACCGACGCGATCCTGAATCCACATGATGGCAAGGTGCTTGGCCGCGTTCCAAACTTCGGAGCTGCTGAGACGAAACTGGCCATTCATGCCGCGGAAAAAGCGCTGCCGGAGTGGCGTTCGCGCAGCGCCAAAGAGCGCTCGGATGCGATCACCCGCTGGGCGGATCTTTGCCTTCAGCATCAGCACGATCTTGGAAGAATTCTGACCCTGGAGCAGGGAAAACCTCTGGCCGAAGCCCGCGGCGAGATCGTCTACGGCACCTCGTTTCTGCAGTGGTTTGCGGGCGAGGCAAGGCGCATCTACGGCGACACCATTCCAGCCAACGCACGCAATCGCCGCATCGTGACGTTAAAGCAGCCAGTGGGCGTGGTGGCTGCCATCACGCCCTGGAACTTCCCCAATGCGATGATCACGCGCAAGGCTGGGGCAGCCCTGGCGGCGGGCTGCACCATTGTCATAAAGCCGGCTCCGGAGACGCCATTTTCCGCGCTGGCTCTGGCCGAGCTTGCCTCCCGCGCAGGCATTCCCGCGGGTGTCTTCAATGTGATTACGGGCGATGCGATCGCCATCGGCGGCGAGCTCACTTCGAACCCGCAGGTGCGCAAGCTGTCGTTTACCGGGTCCACCCAGGTTGGACGTATTCTGCTGCGGCAGTGCGCCGACACGGTGAAGAAGGTGTCCCTGGAACTGGGCGGCAACGCACCGTTTGTGGTTTTTGACGATGCGGATATGGCGAAGGCCGTGGAAGGCGTGATGATCGCCAAGTTCCGCAATGCGGGACAGACCTGCGTGTGTGCCAACCGCATCTTTGTGCAGGATGCCATTTACGACCGCTTCGTACAGGCGCTTGCGGGCGCAGTGGACGCTCTGCGTGTCGGCTGCGGACTGGACGAGGGCGTGACGATCGGTCCGCTGATCAATCAGGAGGCGATCGACAAGGTGATGTCTCACATCGACGATGCGGTTGGGCGCGGCGCGACGATTCACTCCGGCGGCGGACGGCACGCTTTGGGCGGATATTACTTTCAGCCGACGATCCTCACTGGAGTTGCCGCGGGTTCTTTGCTGATGGATGAGGAGACCTTTGGGCCAGTGGCGCCGCTGATCCGCTTTTCGACGGAAGAAGAAGCGATTGCGCTCTGCAACGATACGGAATCCGGCTTGGCGGCGTACTTCTACACGCGCGACATGGGGCGCATCTGGCGGGTGGCGGAGGCGCTGGAATATGGCATGGTGGGCATCAACGATGGATTGATTTCTACCGAAGTAGCGCCCTTTGGCGGGGTAAAGCAGTCCGGCCTGGGACGTGAGGGTTCTAAGTACGGGATAGAGGAATACCTGGAAGTGAAGTATCTCTGTTTCGACATCTCCTGAAGGGGAGCGAGGGTATACACGATGAAGTTGCAGGGACGAGCGGCGATTGTAACGGGGGCAGGCAGCGGTTTCGGCGAGGGCATCGCCAAACTGTTCGCTCAAGAAGGAGCAAGCGTGGTGGTCGCCGACATTCGCCGCGAAGGCGCGGAGCGTGTCGTGACAGAAATTACGCAAGCAGGCGGGAAAGCGGTTTTGTCTTTGACGGATGTGACAAAAAACGATCAAGTGGCAGCCATGGTGCAGCTTGCGGTCGAAAGCTTCGGCAAGCTGGACATTCTGGTAAACAACGCGGGAACGACACACAAGTCGCAGCCGATGCTGGATGTGGATGAGGAGACCTTCGATCAGGTGTATGCCGTAAATGTGAAGAGCTTGTACCTGGCAGCCAAGAACGTGGTGCCTGTGTTTCAGCGAAACGGCGGGGGCGTGATGATCAATATCGCGTCCACGGCGGGTGTGCGGCCGCGGCCGGGGCTGACCTGGTACAACGGCTCGAAGGGCGCGGCAAACATCCTGACCAAGTCGATGGCGATCGAACTGGCGCCGCTGAAGATTCGTGTCTGCGCCGTGAACCCCGTGATGGGCGAGACGGGTTTGATCGCCGACTTTTTGCCGGGTGGGCAGGACACGCCCGAAGCGCGCGCCAAGGTGATCAGCACCATTCCGTTGGGAAGGCTTTCGAGGCCGCTCGACATCGCCAAGGCGACGGCATTTCTGGCCAGCGATGAGGCTGATTTCATCACCGGCGTCTGCCTCGAGGTTGATGGCGGCCGCTGCATCTAGTGAAGGCAGCTAGTGGAGGCAGCGCATGGCAGCCAGGTTCAGAATTGCGGTGATTCCGGGAGACGGTATCGGCAACGAGGTGGTGCCGGTGGGTCTGCGCGTGCTGCAGCGGGTGGGCTCGATCTTTGGGATTGAGTACACCTTTCAGCACTTCGATTGGAGCTGCGAGCTCTACAAAAAGACTGGCCGCATGATGCCGGAGGACGGCATAGCACGACTGCGCGATCATGACGCGATCTTCTTTGGCGCGGCGGGATTTCCAGGCGTTCCCGACCACATCTCTCTATGGGGCCTCCTGATCCCGATTCGCCGTGAGTTCGATCAATATGTGAACCTGCGGCCGGTTCGCCTGTTGCCCGGCGTGAAGTCCCCCGTGCGTGCCGAGCCGGGCGAGATCGACTTCTGGGTGGTGCGGGAAAACTCCGAGGGCGAATACTCGCAGGTGGGTGGGCGGCTATTTGCAGGAACGGAGAACGAGATGGTGATCCAGGAGGCGATCTTTACCAAACGAGGAACGGATCGCATCCTGCGCTACGCCTTCGAGCTTGCACGCAAGCTGGGGCGCAGGCACGTAACCTCCGCTACGAAGTCGAATGGTTTGTATTACTCGATGCCGTTCTGGGATGAGCGCTTCGCGGCCATTAGCCAGGAGTATCCCGATGTGCAGGCCGACCAGTACCACGTTGACATTCTGGCGGCGCGGTTTGTCCTGTCGCCCGAGCGCTTCAGCGTGGTGGTCGGCAGCAATCTGTTTGGAGACATCCTATCGGACCTGGGGCCGGGAGTGACCGGCACCATTGCGATTGCGCCGTCCGGCAATATCAATCCGGAGCGCGTGTTTCCGTCAATGTTTGAGCCGGTGCACGGGTCCGCGCCGGACATCGCGGGGGAGGGCATTGCCAACCCGATCGGGCAGATATGGTCTGCCGCGATGATGCTGGAGCATCTGGGCGAGCACGAGGCAGCTGACCGCATCCTGCAGGCGATCAAGTCTGTCCTGGTGGGGAAGCGAGACGTGCTTACGCCCGACATGGGCGGCAAGGGCACGACGCAGCTTCTGGGCGATGCGATTGTAGAGGCACTGTCAGTGTAGGAAAGAGGCGTTTGCACGATGCTTGTCTCTGATCAGAATATCTCCGGTGGCGGGGCCGAAATCGAGACCAGGGGCTGGCAGCTTGCCGTTTCGTCCGGCATTCTCGGCTGGCTGCTGGATGCCTTCGACTTCTTCATCCTGATCTTTCTCTTCGATTCAATCGCAGCGTTCTACCACGTTCGCAAAGAGGCCGTGGTGTACACACTCACGCTCACCCTGGCGATGCGGCCGGTGGGTGCTCTCGTCTTTGGTGCTCTCGCCGATCGCTACGGGCGCAAGTGGCCGCTCATCGGCTGCGTGCTTTATTTCTCCACGATGACAGTGCTGAGCGGCTTGGCGCCGACGTTCTGGATCTTCGTGCTGATGCGCGCGCTGTATGGCCTGGGGATGGGAGGGTATTGGGGTATCGGCGCCTCCTATGCGATGGAGAGTGCACCCCGGCGCCTGCGCGGCTTGCTTAGCGGCCTGATGCAAAGCGGTTACCCGATGGGTTATCTTTGCGCCGCGCTTGCCATGCAGGCCGTTACCTTGCGTCACGGCTGGCATGTCTTTTTCTTCATGGGTGCGCCGGTGGCTTTGCTGGTGGCACTGCTTACGATGCTTGCGCCGGAGTCCCATGCGTGGGGCGTGCAGAAGATTGGTTCCGTGAAGCAGATCTTCCGTGCCATGCTGCCGCACCGACGTATGTTCCTCTACCTGCTGGTGCTCATGTCGGTGATGATGTGCCTGTCGCATGGTACGCAGGATCTTTATCCTGATTTTCTGAAGTCCATGCATGACCTCAGCAACAGGAACGTGGCGGGGATGAAGGTTGTTTACGGCATTCCGATGCTCTATAACATCGCTGCGATCCTGGGCGCTCTAGTCTTCGGAGCGCTTTCCGAGCGAGTCGGGAGACGGTACTCCGTCATGCTGGCGCTTTTGCTGTGTCTTGTCTCCATTCCCGCCTGGGCGTTCGGTACGACGGTGCTCATGCTGGTGGTGGGATCGTGCATGATGCAGGCCGGGGGACAGGGTGCGTTTGGGGTCATTCCTGCCCACATCAACGAGCTTTCTCCGCCGTCTCTACGAGGCCTGTTCCCGGGTTTTGTCTACCAACTCGGCGTACTGGTGGCTTCTCCGGCGACGATGCTGGAGCTGAAGCTGCGCGATCTCTATGGATATCGTGTGGCGTTGACAGGATTTGCCGGCGCGGTGATCGCGTTGCTGCTGGTGCTCTTCTTTTTTGGGCCGGAGGCGCGGGGGCGCAGCTTCGAGGTGGGTGTGTAAACACACGGGAGCGCTTTACATACAGCGGTTCGGGAAAATGACCCTTCTTCTTGGCTGGAGCAGGTCATTGGGGCTTAGTACTGGGTGCCGGCGATGGCGTTTGTGCTGCCGCCGCCGGTGCCGGCGCGGGCTTCTGGACCGGTGCGGCCAGCGTTACGGTGGCGATGGCATTCGGATCGTCGCGGAGCTTGAGATACAGCGTGGTTCCGTCGGCGGGGGTCGGCACAGTGAAGGTATTCTCGGCGAAGCCGGTGGGCACGTCGGTTGGCTTGGCGAAGTCTTTGGTTGCACCGAAGGTCTGCACCAGGAATAAATTGCTGCCGTCGACGGTGCACGTAGGAGCGTCCGCAGTGGTGCAATGAATGGCGGTGATCCCCGGCGTGCGCACGAGGGTGCCTAGCGGCGTCCAATCGCCGGGGGTGCCGTCTTCCGCGACCGGGCGCATCTGCAGTTTGCCGAACGCAGACTGACCGAAGGCCTTTAACGGATCGAGCGTGGCGATGGCGGTGTGCTCGTCCTGCAGGACCAGGTTATTGGCGGCGAGCGAAAGGCTGGTGTGAACGGAACCATCCGCCGTTGCCACTTCGACGGTTCCGGTGCGCGGAAAGACGTTTTCCGTTTGCACGACGAAGGTCAGCTTCCCGCTGAGAGGAATGTCGTCTTTGGCGCCGAGGATGACGGGAAGAGCGCCATCCTTCTGCGAAGGTGTGTCCTTCAAGGAGAGCAGCTTCAGCCCGGGGCGTGCGGCTTCGGTGGAAACTTTGACGGTCATCGTGCGGCCGTCTTTCAGCTTTACCGTGGCGTCGGAGCCATTGCCGGGAGAGACGCCTGTCTTGGCTTCGAGGTGAACGGTCTTGTCGTCGTTGCCGGCCGCCGCCGGTGTAAAGGTCTGATTGGCCATCTCGACGGAGACGACATCCTGGACATGCTCGCCGGAGAGTACGGCGGTCTTATCGCCGTCGTGAATCTGGATGGCGTCGAGGTGAATGTCGCCGGTGTAGGCGGTGAGCGGGACGGTGTTCTTGTTAGCCTCGCCATACTGCTGGATGGCAAGTGAGTAGCCGCCGGGCTGCACCTTCTTGAGCGACACGTCCAGATCGAGCGTGTCTTTGCCATCTTTACCGCTGTCGCCCGCGGCGGGCTTGTAGGTGACATCTACATCCTTGTCCTTATGGTTCGTAAGCGCGATGCCCTGGACACAGGCCGTGCCATCGCCTTTGAGCGTGAGGTGGTTGTCCTGCCCGGCAAGTAGTTGTGTGTCGTTGACGATCTTCCAGTCTTTGCCGTCAACCTGCTGCACGGTGAGCGTGGGGCCTTCGAAGGGATCGAAACCCCAATAGCCGCGGACGGTGCCGGTGATGGTGAGATCGGTACTGCTGCCAGGCTTCACGTCAGCCTTTGCGGGCGGTGCGCTGTCGTCCCCGGGCTTGGCGTCGGGTTTGGTGTCGTGGAGGGGCTCGCGCTGTCCCTGTTTTGCGACGATCAGACCGCCCTCCAGAGCGTCGGGCGTGAGGGGAACGTCTGCCGGCCCGCCCGTCCGGTTGAGGTGCAGCACGAGATCATGCGCGAAGCTGGTGGAAAAGACGAGCGGCGCTCCCTCAAGCGGCAGCGTCATCTTCGGCTGCAACAGGCAGGCGACCTGGTTGGGGTCGTGAGGATGCAAGGGTGGCAGCTTGGCCTTCTGGATCGCGGGCAGGCCAATCACGATGACGGATTCGGGTTTGTGAAACGAGGGCGGAGCGTTGAGCTTCAGGTTGAGCGTGGAGCCCTGCGGAAAACTGATGGCGGGGATGTACTGATATTGTGCGGTGCGCAGCGCGCTGGTCAGGTGCACAAGATCCACAATGGCGCCGACGTAGGCCGAGTAGAGTCCACCGCCAACCGGCTGGGTATAGGAGGCAGCATTGATGAAGTCAGACGATGCGCCACTGGAGAGCGCTTCGGCGATACTCTGCCCATGCCCGTCGTCGAGCAGGACGGGAGCGCTGGACTGGGTGAGGCAGTTGACCTGCTGATCGACAGGCTGCTTGAAGCAGTCGGCGTTGGGCTTGAGGGCGAGCGTGGCAGCCAGCTTGGCGGAGCGGTCCTGGATGGCCTTCGGGTCATCCTGGGACACGGTCTTCATGGCGGCGAGATAGCGCTCGATGCGCTGCTGCTCGAAGGAGGCCTCATTGAGGTCCGCGTCGGCGCGAATGAAGAGACCCGGCTTGCCTTTCACGGCCGAACGAAGGGTTTTGAAGTCGCCACCGGTTACAGGCGCCACAAAAAGCACCGCCTGCTCCGCTTCATTCGGAACGGTGATGGTCGTGCCTTCAACAGACCTCTTGTCCCAGGTATCGATCTCGGTGAACCAGTGATCGGGAGGCTCATTGGTGGTGCCGCGAAGAAAGGCAACGATGAGCAGCAGATGGTTGGACTGGCTGGAAGGCAGGTCGGCCTTAACCCAGATCCGGTCGCCGGGCTGCAGGTTCGGAACCTCAGCGATTGGAAGCGTGGTATTTCCGCGTGTGACGCGGACGTCGATCTTGGGGCCGACGAGGTCAAAGCGCGCGTTGTCCGCACGGAGAGCTGCCGTGAGAGAAACGGCGAGCAGGCAAGCGGCAACCTTCGAAGATCTCATCCGGGATTCACCTCCGAGTTCCTCTTGAATATCATCTTTGACCTCATCTTGGACCTAACACGCGTGGGGTATTGAGGGTGCCGCGGTCATGATGTATCTCCTCGAGACAAAGCCGGGGCCCATGCCTTCCACAACGGAGCTACCGAACCACATTGATGGCGGCAGCAGCCAAGCCAAAGGAGGACAGGATTTGAGAATAGTCGATCAGTTCACGAAGAGCGGTGGGTTTCACGAGCTTTTCCGGAATCACAATCGCATCACCCGGATTGATTCGGGCATTATCAAACTGGTTGGATAAGACTCCCTTCGCCCGTTCGCGGCTGAAGATCGAACCATCCGCCCGGATGATGAAGGCGTGCTTCTGATCGGCGATGCGGTTGGGATTGCCCGCAAGCGCGATATAGTTCTCAAGCCTCCGATCGGGGTTGTACAAAAACACGTTCTGTCCATACACAGCACCGATCACACTGACGGTATTGGGACGGGTGGGAACGCGAAACACATCACCATTTTCGAGCGGAATAGCGGGAATGCTCGCCACGCCCGCACTGCCGGGGCGGAACTCCAGAACCACCCGTCCCGTCGCGCGGAGAGCCCGCAGTTGCGAGATCAAGCTGCGTTGCTCCGCCAGGGCATTCGGGTCAAGAATGCCCGAGGTGGAGGAGGCGGTGCGGACCGCGGCCTCCCGCTCCATGTCCGCCGACAGCGAAGAGATGTACTCGTCCAGCCGCTGCTGCTGAAAGACGCGCGCCGACTCGCGCTGAAAGGCGCTGCCGTACAGATAGGCCTTGGGGGTGAGTCCGCCGGCTCTGCGCACCACCTCCTCCAGCGTCTCATTCGGCTTTACGCTGTACACCCCGGAGGCCATGAACTCGCCTTCGAGCCTGATGTATTTGGTCTGCTCATCCTGCGGCACGAGAATATCGTTCTGCGAAAGAATCGTGACAATATCGCCCGGATGCAACGAAAGATTCTGCAGGGGATCGTGATCTTCCACCAGCTTTCCGAGATTGAACGGCACCAGAGAACTCTTCAGGGTATCGGGGTCAAGACGCTCGATCACGGCATAGGCCCAGTCGATCTCTGGAGCCGGAATCGCGATCTTGTTTTTCGGCTTTGCGGGTTGCCCTTCCGTGCCGGATCGCTGCCCCTGTTGCGACTGCGGCTGCGATAGCGTACCCGGAGCCGCCGAAACATTCCCCTGATTCCCGTAGTCGTAGCCATTGTTGTCGGTGCCGTTATCAAGCCCGCGGTTGGCGAGTGCGCCTGCCACGAGTGCGTTGTTCGATTGGCCCGGATATGCCTGCTGCAGATCCTCCGTTTGGGTGTCCGCCTGGTCCTGGGTGGTCCCGTTGGACCCATACCCCTGATCCCCGTACGCCTGATCCCCATAGTCCTGATTCCCGTACCCCTGATCCCCATACACGGGGCGCCCTGCGTTGGTCACATCCCCGCGGCTTCCGTTCGGACGCAGCAGGTTCGGTGGCGTCCGGCGATAGGTTGGGTTCTGTTGCAGAGGTTCGAACAGCGGAACGGGAACGCCCAGCCGGTTGCGCGCTCTCCAGTAATCGGTTGTCAGCAGAGAGCTGCGATCCGGAATGATATCGCTCAGCCGCATGCCTTCGTGCCAGGCGAAGCGCCCGGGGTTAGCAAGATTTCCGCGGATGGTGACGGACTGCTCATAACCGGCCGTGATGTGGCCCGCATACAAGACGTCGCCATCGCGAAGCTCTGTCAGGCGTCCACTCGGATCGAGCGCCACCGTCATGGCATGACGCGTCTGGTTATCTCCGATTCTTTCCAGAGAGATCTGCGTCGTGGAAGCAGTCGGAGATAAACCGCCCGCGAGGCTCAGCAGCTGCTGGAGGCTCGTCTCTTTTCCCAGCTCATAGATGGCCGGATGGCGCACGCTTCCACCAAAGGCCACCTGCGGACCAACGGCGGGAATGAAGATCGTATCGCCCGTCTCCAGCTGCACGTCCTTCGACTTATCGCCGCGAAGCACAACGTCGTAAAGATCGAACTCCGGAAGGGTCTGCCCCGCGCGCCTGACCTGGATGTGCCGCAACGAGCCTTGGACATCCGGGCCGCCCGAGGCAAACAGCGCGTTCAGCACCGTGCTTAACGAGCTGACCGTGTACGCGCCGGGACGCCGCGCCTCGCCCACGACATAGACCTGAATCGAGCGCAGCCGGCCGAGGTTCACCGAGACGTTGAAGTTGCGGTAGGTGCGGCTCAGGGCGGTCGTAACCTGCTTCTGCAGCTCATCGAAGCGCAGCCCGGCCACATGGATGGCGCCGACCTTCGGAATGTAAATGGAGCCGGAGCGATCGACCGTCAGCTGGCTATTGAACGACTGCGGTCCCCACAGGCGCAGAAGCACATCGTCTCCCGGCCCGATGATGTAATCGGGCGTGACCGCGAGCTGATCGCCCGGCGCAAAGGTGGAAGGCACATTGCGAAACAGATCGCGGCCAAAGACCGGCAGCATCTCGCCGATCGCCGACTTCGCCAGCCGCTGCATATCGGTGACCGGGTCGGGCGGAAACAGACGATCCCGGTTCTCCCTGAGCCCAGTTTGGCGGTTGCGTTCGACCCCTGCGGAATCGATGTACAGGTCATCACGGAAGTCCCGCGTCCTTTGATCTGCCTGATCTTCCTGACTTTCCGGAGCGCCGGTCGAGGGCTGGTACTGATTTGAATAGGCCGAAGTGCTGCCCGGCGGCGGCGCTTGCGGAGTGCTGGGATTGCAGGGAGTCAGCAGGGAATCGACGCAGTTGCTTTGCGGGTCGCTGCTGTTGGTCGTCTGGGCGGCCAAGGACCGGCCCTGGGTTAGCAAAGCGACGCAAAGGCAGACGAAACCCGTCCAACACTTCGTCCGCAACCGCATCGTCGTTGTTCCGGGAACCCCGGCGCCACCTGAAACAGGACTTGACCTCAGCAAAAACCTCATCCGTACTCTCGCCCTGGGGCCGAATTCCTCAGGTACACAATATCAGAAGCGATCCCAGCTTGGAGCACGTTCCGATTGAACGTCCTGGATCAACCCGCCGAGCCGCTTCAGCTTGCTCGCCAGGGCCGTTCTGAGTGGGTGTCGTCGTACGCACCCGGTGAAGAGCTGGGTCTGGACCGCGTATAAAGGAACGGAGTGATAGACGAGATCCAATCGCCGCCCATTGCGCGAACGGCCATGCAATCCTCGGCTGGCATGGCCGCAGAGAACGACACGCTTTCGCTCGCGATGCTTCTGCGCACACTGCAGCTTGGGCGGCGCACGATCCTCTGGAGTGGCCTTGGTGCGATGGTGCTGGCCCTCATCCTGGCCGTTGCGCTGCCGACCACCTATACGGCGAAGGCTTCGTTTGTGCCGCCAGGCTCGAATATGAGCTCCAGTGCGGCAGCCCTGATGGGCCAGCTTGCAGGTTTGGGGGGCGCCAGCAGCATTCTGGGAGGCAAAAGTCAGGGGGATTTGTATGTCGGCATCCTGAAGAGCCATACCATTGCGCAAGAGCTGGTCCAGCGTTTCAATCTCATGCAGGTGTACAAGGTCAAAAAAGAGAGTCAGGCAGAGAAAAAGCTGGCTTCGAGGAGCCTGTTTGAGTTGGGCTCCAAAGATCCTCTGGTGTCGCTCAGCGTCACCGACAAGAGTCCACAGCGCGCGCGCGATCTGGCCAGCGCGTACCTGGGAGCACTGCAGGCGACCTCCGCCGGTTTGGCTCTCACCGAAAGCTCGCAGCGCAGACTTTTCTATGAGCAGCGGCTGGCGAAAGAAAAGGACGAACTCGCCAACGCCGAGGTGGCTCTCAAGCAGTCGGAGGAGCGAACGGGGCTGGTGGCGCCCGCTGGGCAGACAGCTTCCAATATCCAGTCTCTCGCTCAGGTGCGCGCGCAGATCACGGAGCGGCAGACCCGGCTGGCCGCCCTGCTGCACGACGAGACCGAAGAGAACCCGGACGTTCTTCGCATGCGCAACGAGATCGAGAGCCTGGGGGCGCAGGCCTCCCGGCTGGAGCGCGGCCAGAGCGACGACCATTTTGGGGGCCTCTCGACGGCACAGGTTCCGGGCCTCGAGCTGGAGTACATCCGCCGGGCGCGCGACGTGAAATACCATGAATCGCTCTTCGAGATCATCGCCAAGCAGTACGAAGCCGCGCGCTTGGACGAAGCCAAAGATGCGCCGCTGCAGATTCTTGATCGGCCGAGTGTACCGGATACGAAATCCGGTCCGCCGCGCACCATCATCGTGGCGCTCGGGCTTATCCTAGGCCTGCTGAGCGGCTCAGCCTGGGTGCTGTTTCAAGCCGCTCGGGGCAATGAATTTTGAGAGCTTGACGAGAGACATTCGCTCTGCGATTCGACGACGCTCGCCGGGATACGCGGAGAGCGGCTCGTGGCACGAACCCAGCGAGGCGAGCGCAAACAGCAAGCCAAATGTTCCGGCAGCGATCGAAGAGACAAGATAAGGGTTGAGGAATCCCGCTGCGAGAAAGCAGACCAACATCAGGAACACGGAGATCTGGTAAGTTCGCTCTCCTGGTCGAAAGGAAAACGCCTTCCGGTAGTAGCTGAACAGAAGACAGAGTAGTAAAACCGCACCGACGATTCCCACCTGTCCTGCTAGAGCGAACACCTGCATCTCGTAGTTGTATGGCAGCTCCGGCGCGCGGATCACCTGCGTGGTGTAGCTTCCCAGACCATGCCCCAGAAGTGGCGCGTCCCTGAAGAAGCTTTCCAGCGCGCCCCGCTGCAGTATGCGTTCCGCATCGGAAGAGTCCGCGATCTGCGTCGAGAAGCGCAACTCGACGACAGTGACCAAAAGCTTGAAAAAATATGCCCCGACGGCCGTGGCCCCGGCAAGGTACAGCAGATGCATTCTGTCTCGTTTGGCGACCAGCATTCCGAGGACACCGCCCAGTGCGGTGTAGCCCCACAGGAAGCGGGAGAACGTAAAAACCGAAGATACTATGAGCAACGAAACCATAATGAGGGAGAAGAGTCCCCCGATCCGAAGTCGCTTGCGAAGACAAAGGATCGCAAACAGGCACACAGGCACGAGCGTATCGGACGGGTACTGGATCCTCCCCCCCAAATCGCCAAGCTCGACGGTCATAAGCTGCACTCCAAAGACGTGAGCGATACCGTCCATGATGGTTGAGACAGGAACGCCCGTGCTCAGCGCATACATAAAGATGAGAAGCTTCAGCAGGCCGCCAAACGCAACCGTGTACAGACATAGCCGAACGAAGATCTTTCGGTCGATCTCATTCGCGGTGAAGAGCCGGATGAACCAGCAGCCCGCAAATGTCGTTGTCACGTCCCTATACTGCGACAAGGAAAGGCCGATGTTGTAGAAACCGTAACATTGGGCGATGAGCACCCATCCTAAAAAAATAGCCAATAGGCAGGCCAGAATGGCGAGCCGATAGAAGACCTCCTTCTCGGCAAGGGACTTTTGCGTGGCCAGCGCCGCGAGAGGCACGAAGACCAGGATCTTGAAATTCACGCCGAAGATGCTGCCGCTCGGGAGCAGGATCAGGATCACGATGTACAAGCAGAACAAAATGAATGCCGTTGGTCTTCTCAGGTACACGTGAATCCTTCTCTGTTGATGTGTGGGGTGCGCTGTCCGCCCCACGAGCCGGTATTCCGCAGTGCCTGTTCACGCCCGAGTGCTAACGCTTGATACATGAGCACCTGCGATTCGTGGCAGCGTCGCCTTCAACCCCTATAGCGTACCCTGAAGGCCCGGCATCTGTCGGGCGAGTTGCTGTCCCGACAGTCCAAGAAAGATTTGACCGCTACGAGAAAATCTTGCATGAAAACGTCAGTAGCACTCTGTACCTTCAACGGCGGCCGCTTCTTGGCGGAGCAATTGCACACCATCGGTTCACAAACCGAACTGCCGATAGAAGTAGTTGTTTGTGATGATGGCTCGACCGACACAACCGAGTCCATCGTCGCGAGCTTTGCGGAAACGGTTCCGTTTCCTGTGAGATTTCACAAGAACCGCGCCAATATCGGATCGACCAAGAACTTCGAGCAGGCGATTCGTCTTTGCCGCGGCGATGTCATTGCGCTCTGCGATCAAGACGACCTGTGGTTGCCGAACAAGCTGCAGTCGATGCTCGCCCTTCTGGCGGCGCAGCCCACGGTGGCGGGGGTATTCTCGAATGCGGCGCTCATCGATGGAGATGGGACCTTCGTTGCCGGCAATTTGTGGCAGCGGCAGGGGTTCACGCCCGTGCGGCAGCGGTCCATGCAGGGTCCGCAGGCACCGTTCCGGCTCGCCGAACGCGACACCGTCACGGGCGCGACGCTGGTCTTTCGCTCCAGCTTCATCGATCGGCTGCTTCCCATCGCGCCGGAGTGGGTGCACGACGGATGGATCGCGCTGATCCTGGCGGCGATCTCGGAATTGCGGCCTTTGCCGGAGTGCCTGATCCAGTATCGGCTGCATGCCGCGCAGCAGATTGGAGCGCAGCAGGTCGCCTGGCATGATCACCTTTCCACGCAGCGGGAGGCCGCCATCGAATTTCACCGCAAGACTTCGCGACGCTTCGCTGCGATTGCGGAAAGGTTGGCCACCCTCCCAACCGATCCGCGCCTCATAGACTATCTGCGAAACAAGGCGGCATTTTTCGATCAGCGGGCTCGCTTACTCCAAACTTCACCTGCAGCTCGCATCGTCAGAGCCACGCGGCTGCTTGCCGCATATCGCAGATTCGACAAGGGTGCTCTGAGTTATATGCGTGATCTGCTTCACTAGAGCATGATCACCATAGATATACCCGGTTCTTGGGAGGGAGCAGCGGCCTTGAGGCCGCTGAATCCAGCGCTGCAGGAAGCAGGGCTTTAGCCCCGGGCCGTTTGGAAACGGAAAGCAGAGCCCAGCCCTGAAGGGCAATTGGACTGCGCTCCTGTTCCGTGGGCTGAAGCCCACGGCTCCCTCCCAAGAACGACCCTTCTTGGGTACACCTGCACGAATCATGCTCTAAAATGCTTGCCGTGAGCCCAGAGCCGAGTGCGCCGTCTTTGCTCTCATTCTTTGCCTTCGTGGCGTCAGGCAACGGCGCCGGATCTCTGCCGAGGTGATCGCGCGGAATGCCATATCTTCGTTTCTTAGATAGCCTTTGCAGACACGTCCCACCAAGCGCAAAAGACGCTCCGTTCGCGCCAGAAAGCCCATCTTGACATCCCAAAAGTCACATTCGTCCAAGAGAAGCTGGCGGTATCGTTGCGGGGTCATCCGGTCCTCGCGTTGCAGGATCGCTAGCTCGTGGTTGACGAGGATGTCTCCTGCCACCACCACTCGTTCTCCCGCCTTGTCCAGGTTATGGAAAAGGCTTGTATCGCTGTTATGCAATGGAAATCTGACGTCATAGCCGCCCACCTTACGCAGCGCCGTCACGCGAAGAAGCGAAGCGGAATTGAGTGCAGAGGTAAAGCGCTTTGAGATACCGCTGACACTCGGAGGGAGAAGGCGGGGCAGAAAACCGCCAACAAAGCGGAAAGGTGAAATGGGCCTGCCATTGTCCACGATACGAGGAACAATGGCGGCGACGTGATCGACGGCATGGTAGTGCTTTGCATACCCGTCCAGCGCGGTCAGGAAGGTCGCCGGCAGATGCGTATCCTGATCCAGCGTCAGCAACCAGGTGAAACCTTCCTTTTCAGCAGTCGCAAGCGCGTCGTTGTACGCTTTGGCCAGTCCGGGATTTTCGGGCTCGGCGCGATAACGCGCGCCATATGGGAGCACATCTGCATCCTGACCGCCCGGCGTATTGTCCACAACCAGAATGGAAAGCCGGAGTGAAGTCGAGATCGCCCCTCGTGCCGCTTCGAGCAGCGTCTGCAAACTCGCGGAGTCGCCCGGCTTCATCCTGTAGATCACAATGACGGCAAGGATGCTTGTCTCGACAGCACCGGTTTGCACGATTTCCGCTGGAGTATGCTTGCGATTGAGCAGAGACATCGTTCTGAGGAAACCTGGTGTCGCGGGAGTTAATGGGGAGGTAAACTTGTGTCAAGGATAGCTCACCTACAACGATCGTACTCTTTCCTAAACGCACGAGCATCACCATTCCGGGCTTCGGGTCGTTGCAGCGAATGAAGGTTCTCATCGACGCAACCGGCGTCACGAACAAAGAGAAGGCGGGCGTAGGTGTCTACGCCAAAAATCTCCTCGATCACCTTACTAGGGCTGATACAACGTTCGAGTGGTTCATCCTGGCCCAGGATGACGACCCTGAGTTGGACCTCAGCCGACATCCCAACGTCACGATGCTGTGGGTGCCCGCCCGCGTGTTCCGCATTCTTCCGTTCCGCTTGCTTCTTGAACAGATGTATCTGCCGTTCTTGCTGAAACGACGCGGCATAGAGGTCATTCACTCTCTCCATTACGCCTTTCCCTTGTTGCGCTTCGGCACACGGCAAGTGGTTACGTTCCACGACATGACCTTCTTTAACATGCCTGAGGTTCACGAGAGACTTAAGGTTCTGTATTTCCGATTCTTCATGAGAGCCGGCGTGCGGTCGGCCGATCGCATTATCTTTGTCTCACATTCGGCCCAGGCAGACTGTATCGCGAGGCTTGGTAAGCCACGCGGGCAAACTTCGGTTATTCCTCATGGGAAAAACGAGGCGTTTCGGCCGGGGATCTCTCTTGCAGGCCTCGACCATTTGCAAGAGAAATATGGCCTCCCAAAGCGGTTTGTGCTTTATATCGGCACGGTAGAACCTCGTAAAAATCTGCCGCGGCTTATTGAGGCATTCGCCTCCATTGCCGCAGAGAATCCGGACTTGCATTTGGTCATAGCCGGGAAAAAGGGGTGGATGACAGAAAGCCTCTTTGCCACGATAAAAAAGTTTGACTTGACCTCCCGCATCGTGTTTACCGGCTTCATAGCCGAAGCTGAGAAGCCCTTGTTTCTTGCAGCATGCACTCTGTTTGTCTACCCTTCGCTGTACGAAGGTTTTGGCCTCCCCGCGCTGGAGGCGATCGCCTGCGGCGCTCCCACGATTACCAGCAACACCTCGGCCCTGCCGGAGGTCGTCGGCGATGCGGCGATCCTGATTGACCCGGCCAATACCGCGGCACTCGCAGAAGCCATGCAGAGTGTTCTGCTCGACCCGGTTCTGCGGAAGGACCTGCAGACAAGAGGACCACTGCAAGCAGCCCAGTTCACGTGGGAGAAAGCTGCGACTCTCTCCGCCGATGTATACCGCTCACTCGGTTCGAGTGGTCAGCGTCGCGGAGCTGCTACACGATGCGCGTAAATCCCGATCAAACAAGCAGATCGCGGGGTATCGCACGAAGCCCTGTGGGAGAAAATCTCCGGTAGCCTTCCAGGTGCCGCAGAACAACTGTCCAACGACGCCATCGGTTCATAGAAAGCAGCCTCGCGCCGCGATGAGCATAAGCGGCCTTGGCCTCCACCTTGGCCCGGGTTTCACCATCTTCCGCCAGCCCTTCGCGGTGCAGATATGCGGCAAGGTCATCCCACAGCAGCGCGGTTCGGTTGTACTCGTCCAGATTACGGTCGTGAACCTGCCCGAGATAGGCGGAAAGGCTATGCTTCCTGATCCACTGAAGCTTGCTGCGCGACGAAACCGGTGCACCGACCTGCTGACCGTCGTGAACGCGATAGGCTACCAGCGGCTCCGGAAGGGCTACCAGCCCGGAACGCAACGCAATCATGAAGGCGAGCCATCCATCATGAATCCAACTATCCGGAACCGGCGTCAACAGGTGCTTCAGCGAGCCTCGGAAGGCGAAGGCCATCCCCGTGATGACATTTCTGCGCAGAAGAACATCAACGGCGCCCCCGGAGCGGAGCCGGGCCTGGTCGTCCGGCCCAAAACGGAAGCTGTCCCACAGGGTTCTATTCAAGATATTAGAAGCATCGTCCATCAAGTGGCCGTTGGAAAACACGCCACCCACGGTGGGATCACTTTGAAAGACTTCGACGAGGCGGGCCAGCTTTTGTGGATACCAGAGATCGTCCTGGTCGGAGAGCGCGATCACCTCTCCCGAGCAGAATTCGACCGCCTGAATGAAGTTACGCGTGTAGCCGAGATTGGCCGGGTTGCGGTAGACCCGCGTAAGGAAAGGCGCTTCCTTCGCGAAGGCCTCAGCGATCTGCACCGTAGCATCGGTGGAACCGTCATCGCAGATCACCAGTTCGTCCGGAAGGCGCTCCTGAGCAGCGAAACTGGCCAGTTGCTCCCCGAGGAACTTTTCTCCGTTATAGGTACACATCGCGACAGAAAGTCGCATGGCTTTGCGCTCCCGAGCAGCTGCGTGATTGCGCTAACGCGCCAGAACAAGGTTCTTCGGCGTCCAGGTGATCTGCAGGCGAGCGCTTCCGTTATGCTGGCTGCCCGGCATGTACGAGGGCACGAGAAACCGCTCATACTGCCCAAACACCTGTGCCGACCAATCGCGGCTGAAGGCATAACTCGCGTTCACGAACCCATCCGAAATCGTGCTTCCGCCGGGCAGGAACAAGCCGCTTCCCTTGGTCTGACGATAACTTGCCTCCACCCGGGTGCGTCCTGAAAACCAATAGCCGAGCCGGCCCTCAAAGGAGCGTGCATCGCGCCCCACCGCATCGCCCAGCAAAAATCCCTTGTTGGTGTTGCCATCACGATATTGGTTATTGATGAAGAAGCGGGTTCCTCCTTCATCCTGGCTGAGCTCCTCGGAGCTGGCCATCTCGAAGCGGAAGTCCGCGTGCGTCAACCGCGGCAGGCGTGCGATATAGATGCCCGGATTCCAGACCACACGCCGTGGCGCATCGAGCGGATTGAGCTCGTCATCAGCATAGGAGTCTGCGTACACGGTGACGTAGTTACTCACGCCCGGCACATGCAGGCGAAAGTCGAAGGCACTCTTGCGATCGCCTGGATCGGAGCGGTCTCCATAGCCGAAGGTGGCGCCCGTGGAATTAGAACTGAAGAGGTTATTCTTCAGGCTTCCCAGGGTCATGGGATGACCGACGCCCCACAGGATCGACCAGCGCGTAACACTCATCTCAAGATAATTGCCGAAGGTGAGATCCAGCTTTTGCCCGTTGAAGTAGGGGCGCGCAGGGTAGTGATGCCCTGAAAGCTTTCCGAACACCAGATCGAAGCGATAACTTCCTAACTCCGGGAAGATAGGAAACGGGTGCGGCCGCGTGGAGACCAGCCGCAGATTGTAGGTGGGTTCTGCGTTGCTGGAAAACGAGAGCGGCCCCATGGTGGTGGGTCCCCAATAGATCTCCTGCTTGCCGAACGATAGCGAGGTGCCGGCGAAGGCGACACCGGCGTAGAGATCCAGCGGGCGCTGCCGCACATAGGCCGAAACAGCCGGCGCCGGCGTGATGGTTGCCGCGGGCGGAACGACCGGAGCGGCCGGAATGATGAACGGAACGTTGTCGATCTGATTGAAAAAAGCGGCCATCGCGGGTGTTACGGCGGGCAGGCCCGGATCGGTCTGCAACTCCTGCCGGTCGTACAGAAAGAACCTTCCCGCTATCGCACGGGCGGCATAGCCCACAATGGCGCTGTTGCCTCGTCCGAGCGGCCGGCCGAAATCGTTCCACCATGTCTGGCCGAAGTGGAATCCATCCGTCAGCGCCGGGCCTGCAATGGTGCCGACGCGGGCATACGCGGCCTCGAGCACGGCCGTTTCCGTGCCGTCGGGTTCGCTCAACTCCTGTTCGAGATCCGGCAATAGCCGCTGTGCCTCGTTGCGGGTGTTGTCATCGACCGGCGTGTCCAGACTGCCAAATCCGAAGAGAATATCCTCTGCCTGTTTGACCTGACGGCGACACTCCTGGCGTGTCCACGGCCGGATGGCGACACTCTGCGATGGAATCAGGCCCATGGAACCGAGTCGCTCCAGGGCAGGGTAAATCCAGCTGTCCATCGGCACATTCGTGGAGCCCACGCGATCACTATCCACGGAAGGCGCGAGCACAACAGCCGCACTGGGCGCTAAAGGCGCGGATACAGGCACCCCGGGCAACGGCTTGAACGAAAATGTGCTGAAGGCCTGCAGGCCGGTTCCAAACGGGGTGGTTAGCTGCGCCTCAGGCCTGCGGGCCGGGCTCGGCTCTGTTGCGATTTCTTGGCCCCGGCTCTGTGTGCTGGGGAGGCCGAGCAGGCATAAGGCAATGAGCGATAGAACGCGCATGCGAGAAATTGTCGCACTCTCCTCAAAAAATTGGCCGGGATGAATTCCGCGCGTACTGCCATCTTAGTTCAGTCGAGCCAGGTGACCAAAAGGAGACGCGATTCCGTCAAGGCAGCTACTCGGGAGATCCAGACACCTGCCCGGGAGATAATGCAAAGGTGCAGATGATTGAAACTCCGCTTCGGGATGTGAAGCTGGTTCGGCCCGAAAAGCTTGGGGACGAGCGAGGCTGGTTCACCGAGGTATTCAGCGCGAGAAGCTTTGCCGCAGCCGGGCTTCCTACCGGTTTTGTGCAAGACAATCAATCCTTCTCGCGACGCGGTGTGCTGCGCGGACTGCATTATCAGCTTGGCGTGCCGCAGGGCAAACTGGTGCGGGTACTCTCGGGACACATCTGGGATGTAGCCGTCGACCTGCGGCCCGGCTCACCGGATTTCGGCAGGTGGGCAGGCTTCGACCTGACTGGCGACGAGGTCGAATCCCTTTGGATTCCCGAGGGTTTCGCCCACGGCTTCGTCGTGCTCTCAGAGACCGCAAGTGTCTTTTACAAGACCACGGGGCTGTATCACCCGGTCGGCGAGCGCTGCGTGCGCTGGGACGATCCCACGCTCAAGATTCAATGGCCGCTCGATCAAATTGGGTCGCCGTCGGTCTCTGCCAAGGACGCGGTTGCGAGTCTGCTGAGCGAGGCTGAGCTGCCGGCCGCCTATTCGGCAGGCTAGATCTATCACGCAACAGGATATGCGCGCGCATTCGGTCTCTATAACTGATTACCCGTTGGTGTGCCGTGCCACCATATTTGTTTGTCATCAACAAAGAGCTGCATACCAACAGGTAATTCGCTCTAAAAGACGGGCTCCGTGAGCAGCTGTCGGAGATAGCTCCCATAGCTGCTCTTGCCGATCTTCGCGGCAAGAACTTCGAGCTGTTCACGCGTGATATAGCCGAGGCGATAGGCGATCTCCTCGGGGCAGGCCACCTTGAGGCCTTGCCGATGCTCGATGGTTTGGATGAAATTCGCGGCCTCCAGCAGAGACTCGTGCGTTCCTGTGTCGAGCCAAGCCGTGCCCCGGCCCAGCACCTCGGTGCGTAACTGCCCATGCTCCAGATACCACCGGTTTACGTCCGTAATCTCCAACTCGCCGCGCGGTGAAGGCTTGATGCCTTCGGCTACGGAGACCACCTGGGCGTCGTAAAAATAAAGCCCGGTGACCGCATAGCGAGACTTCGGATGCAAGGGTTTTTCCTCGAGCGAAATGACGTTGCGGCCAGCGTCGAATTCGAGAACGCCGTAGCGTTCAGCGTTCTGCACGGGGTAGGCAAAGATTGTCGCGCCGTGTTGATGAGCGGCTGCGCTGCGCAGGGATCTCGCAAAGTCATGCCCGAAGAAGATGTTGTCTCCCAGCGCCAGACAGCATCCTTCGCCGGCCAGAAAGCTTCGTCCAATCAGGAACGCCTGCGCGAGCCCGTCGGGCGAGGGCTGAATGGCATACTGCAGCCGCAAACCCCATTGCTCACCCGACCCGAGCAATGCCTCGAAGCGCGGCGTATCCTGCGGCGTGGAGATCAGTAAAATGTCACGAACTCCGGCCAGCATCAACACTGAGAGCGGATGGTAGATCATCGGCTTGTCATACACCGGAAGCAGCTGTTTCGATACCGCCTGCGTGACCGGATACAGCCGCGTTCCCGATCCCCCGGCTAGAATAATTCCCTTCATAACTCAACCGCTCCGACCGAACGGCCGCTGTAGTTAGCCGAAACCCACTGCTGATAACTGCCGCTCGTTACGCCCTCGACCCAGTCTGGATTCGCCAGATACCACGCAACGGTCTTGCGCAACCCGGTCTCGAAGCTCTCCGCGGGCTGCCAGCCGATCTCGCGTTTGATCTTCGACGCATCGATGGCATAACGCCGGTCATGGCCGGGCCGGTCCTTCACCGATGTAATCAGCTGCGCGTGCGGCTTGTATGGCGAATCCGGCGCCAACTCATCGAGCAATGCGCACAGCGCGTGCACCACCTCACGATTGCTGCGCTGGTTAGAGCCGCCAATGTTATAGGTCTCGCCGACTTTGCCCTGCGCGAGCACCGCGACGATCGCACGGCAATGATCCTCTACAAAAAGCCAGTCGCGCACCTGCAGTCCATCGCCGTAGATGGGCAGTGGCTTGCCTGCCAATGCATGAGTCATCATCAGCGGAATTAGCTTTTCGGGAAACTGGTACGGTCCGTAGTTGTTGGAGCAATTGGTCACCAGCACTGGCAGGTTGTAGGTATGGACCCAGGCTCTGGCAAAGAAATCCGACGCCGCCTTTGAGGCCGCATAGGGGCTATTGGGTGCGTACGCCGTCTTCTCCGAGAATGCCGGATCCTCCGGTTCGAGAGTCCCATAGACCTCATCTGTGGAGACATGCAAAAAGCGGAACGCATCCCTCTCCGCTTCACTGAGAGTTGCAATATAGCGGCGTGCCGCTTCCAGCAGCGTAACCGTTCCGATGACATTTGTCCTCAGGAACGCCTCGGGGCCAAGAATGGAGCGATCGACGTGACTTTCGGCCGCGAAGTGCACGATGGCCTTTGGTCTGTGCTGTGCCAGCACATCCGACACGGTTGCCGCGTCACAGATGTCGCCATGGACAAAGGTGTAGTCAGGGCGAGCCGCGACGGAGGCAAGCGTTTGCAGATTACCCGCGTAGGTCAGCTTATCCAACACGACGGCCGACCCGAGCCCTTCAGCGAGCCAATGCAGGACGAAGTTCCCACCGATGAAACCCGCGCCCCCCGTTACTACGATTGCTTCTGCCATGCGTCTTCCGTTCCCACCCAAATCACTGTGACGCAAAGATCAATACGTCCATCGCCTTCGCACTACAGCAGCATCGAAATCAATCATCATTTCAATAAACATTGGTGCCCGGAGGGGGACTTGAACCCCCACGACCGTTTCGGGTCTGCGGATTTTAAGTCCGCTGTGTCTGCCGATTTCACCATCCGGGCCAAGGTTTTCTTGTGACCAGTGCAATCTTACCAATGGGGGACGTGCGCGGGCTCGAAGGCTGAGAACAAAGCTCACAAAGCTCGTTGCGCTATGCTGCGGGCAGATGACCTGGCGAACAGATGATAATGAGGCACGGGCACAGTCGCGGGTTCGGCTGCCCCGAACGGGAATCGAGATCTCCCGCTTAGGGTTCGGGACCTCGGCGCTTATGTCGCGCGTGAATCGTCGCGATTCACTTCGTCTGCTTGAGACGGCGCTGGATGAGGGCATCACACACTTCGATACCGCGCGATCGTATGGTTTCGGGGAAGCCGAGACAGTCTTGGGCGATCTGCTCGCAGGGCAGAGAAGCCGCGTCACCGTAACAACCAAAGTGGGGATTCTGCCGCCCCGCTTGGCGCCTGGGCTCTCTGTCGCGAAGGCTGTGGCCAGGGGAGCGCTTTCGGTGCTGCCTGCTGTGCGCGCGTCGCTTCGGCGTAGCGCGGGCAGCCTGGTGAAGTCGGGGTGCTTCGATGCGAGAACGATGACGGAGAGCCTGGAAGCCAGCCTGCGGCAGTTGCGTACAGACTACGTTGACATCCTGCTGCTGCATGAGCCGGCCGCCGAGGTGCTTGCGACCGAGGAACCGCTGCACTTTCTGCAGCGGGTACAAGCCGACGGCAAGGTGCGGTACTTCGGCATCGCGGCGCACGGAAGCGTTGCCGCCTATGCATTGGAGAACGCACCCGCCTACGCCAGTGTCCTGCAGTTGCCGCACAGCGTCTTCGCTCCGGCACTGCAGGAGCTGCGAAGCAATCCGCACGCTGCCGTGATAACGCATTCGGCGATCACAACGCGATTACAGGAACTCCGCGGTTGGCTCGCGAATGATGCCCCCGCGCAAAAACGCTGGCGTCATGAACTGGCGACGGATGTACTCGAACAGGGAACGCTTGAAAGGCTTGCATTGCAGTATGCCCTCGCCGATCACCCGCGGGGAGCCATGCTGTTCACGTCCACGAAGCCGGCCCACATACGTGCGAACGCGGCTGCCCTGAGGACAGCCGCACCGGCGGAGCAGCTTATGCGGTTTGCGCAGCTTGCGCGCGAGTGGATGGCGCGGAGAGGTTAGGTAGTATCTGAATCATTTTTGCTTTTCGGAGGGAGGTCCGGGCTTCAGCCCGGACATTCAGCGTGGAGAAGAACGGGGCTTCAGCCCCGGCTTTTGCGCTGATTCTGGAGAGAACCCTGGGCTAAAGCCCATGATTTGGCTTCTTTTTTCGTGGGGCTGAAGCCCCACGCTCCCTCCCATCCTTCAACAAGATGCGCTTCGATGCACCTCGTATGATGATTTCATTCGTCAGACATTACCTAATCCCAGGCCAGGGAACCACCGTTCTGGTACTCGATGACACGGGTCTCGAAGAAGTTCTTCTCCTTCTTCAGATCCATCGCCTCGCTCATCCAGGGGAAGGGGTTTTCGGTCTCCGCGAAGACCGGCTCAAGGCCGAGCTGCGCACAGCGGCGGTTGGCAATGAAGTGCATGTACTGCTCGCAGGCCGCCGCGCTGAGTCCGAGGAAGCCCTTGGGCATGGTGTCGCGGCCATAAGCCGCTTCGAGCTCGGCGGCGGTACGCAACATCCCGCGAACCTCTTCCTGGAATTCGGAGGTCCAAATATGCGGGTTCTCGGCCTTGATCTGATTGATTACATCGATGCCGAAGTTCAGGTGAATTGATTCATCGCGGAGAATGTACTGGTACTGCTCGGCGATGCCGACCATCTTGTTGCGGCGTCCGAGCGAGAGGATCTGCGCGAAGCCGGTGTAGAACCACATGCCTTCGAAGACGACGTAGAAGGCGATGAGATCGCGCACCAGCGCCTGATCGGTCTCGAGGGTGCCGGTGACGAAGTTCGGGTCGGAGAGATGCTGTGTGTACTTGATCGCCCAGGCGGCCTTTTCGGTAATCGAAGGGACCTCGCGATACATGTTGAAGAGTTCCCCTTCATCGAGGCCGAGCGATTCGACGATGTACTGGAAGGTATGGGTGTGCACGGCCTCTTCAAACGCCTGGCGCAGCAGGTACTGGCGGCACTCGGGGTTGGTGAGGTGGCGGTAGGTCGCAAGCACGATGTTATTGGCGACCAGAGATTCGGAAGCCGCAAAGAAGCCCAGATTGCGCTTGATGGCGCGGCGTTCGTCCTCGCTCAGGCCGTTGGGGCTCTTCCACAGGGCGATGTCGGCCTGCATGGAGATCTCGGTCGGCATCCAGTGGTTGTTGCAGCCGGCGAGGTACTTTTCCCATGCCCACTTGTACTTCAGCGGCAGCAGCTGATTGACGTCGGCGCGGCAGTTGATCATCGCTTTGTCATCGACGCGCACGCGGGCGCCGCCGCGTTCGATGGGGCCGGTGCCGGCGTTGGGTGCAGTTGCCGAGGCGAGAGCCGGGTCAGGGGAGACCGAGGGCTGCGCGGAGACCGGGACCCTCTCCGGAACCTCGTTTGATTCGACGCGGACGGAGGTGACGACCGGGACCTTGTTGGAGGCCGGGACAGGGGCGGCGGTTTCGGGGGTGTTCCAGTCGTCGAAGAGACTCATGATGGCTCCGGGTTGTTGTGGATACATCACTGATGATAGCAGAACAATGCACAAGATGTTGTGGTGCGATGCTTGAAAGAGTCAATCCTTTGTGGAAACGCTGCACGGGATCAACATCGCGGTCAGCTCTATGGACGTGTCACCTTAACGACGTGTCATCCTCATGTTGAGTTGTCATTCCGCAGCGTAGTGGAGGGATCTGCTTTCCTCTTGGGGTTGAAGGCACTCCGGGCAGAAAGCAGATCCCTAACGGGATGACAATTCGAAAAACGGCTTGCTGATTCAACGATGGTTTACTGGCATGCCTCGCAGGTGGGATCGTCAATGGCGCACACCTTCATGGAAACCGTAGCTGCCGCGGGAACCTCGAGTGAGACCGCATTCAGCTTGCCATCCGTACGCTTCAGCGTAGATTTTTCGACGTGCGTGGCCGAGCGCGAACGCAGGTAGTAGGTGGTCTTCAGACCCGCGTGCCAGGCCTCGCGATAGAGCGTATCCAGCCGCTTGCCGCTGGGTTGCGCGATGTACAGGTTCAGCGATTGCGCCTGATCGATCCACTTCTGGCGGCGGGCGGCGGCCTGGATGAGCCACGTCGGTTCAACCTCAAAGGAGGTGGCATAGAGCGCCTTCAGGTCGGCGGGAACGCGGTCGATCGCGCCGAGTGAGCCGTCGAAGTATTTGAGATCGGAGATCATGACCTCGTCCCACAGGCCGCGTTGTTTCAGATCATGCACCAGCGAGGCGTTGGCCACGGTGAAGTCGCCGCTCATGTTCGATTTCACATACAGATTCTGGTACGTCGGCTCGATGGACTGCGTAACGCCGCAGATGTTGGAGATCGTTGCCGTCGGGGCGATCGCCAAGGTATTGGAGTGGCGCATGCCGACGGTCATCACGCGCTCGCGCAGGCTGCCCCAATCCAGTGTCGAAGAGCGGTCCAGTTCGAGCGGGTAGTTGCGATTTTGCTGCAGCAGATCGACGGAGTCGAAGGGCAGAATGCCCTTGCTCCAGAGCGATCCCTCAAAGCTGGCATAGCGGCCGCGTTCCGCGGCGAGATCGACGGAGGCCGAGATCGCGTAGTAGCTCACCTGCTCCATGCTGGTGTCGGCAAAAGCGGTGGCTTCGTTCGAACTGAACGGGATGCGCAGCGTGTACAGCGCGTCCTGGTAGCCCATGATGCCGAGCCCGACGGGCCGGTGACGCAGGTTGGAGGCGCGCGCCTCGGGCACGGTGTAGAAGTTGATGTCGATCACGTTGTCGAGCATGCGCATCGCGGTCGTAACCGTCTTCTTCAGGCGTACCGTATCCAGGCCGGCTTGTTTCCCATTGCCTCCGGGGGTGACATGGTTGGCGAGGTTGATCGAACCCAGGTTGCACACCGCGATCTCGCGCGCCGAGGTGTTCAGCGTGATCTCGGTGCAGAGGTTCGAGCTATGCACCACACCGGTGTGCTGCTGCGGCGAACGCAGGTTGCAGGGATCCTTGAAGGTGATCCACGGATGCCCGGTCTCGAAGACCATGGTCAACATGCGGCGCCACAGCTCGAGTGCCTTCACGGTGCGGGCGACCTTGATCTCGCCCCGCGCGGCCTTCCCCTCGTAAAACTCGTATTTTTCCTGGAAGGCGCGGCCATACAGGTCGTGTAGCTCCGGCACCTCGTCCGGCGAGAACAGCGTCCAGGGGCCGTCCTCCTCGACGCGCTCCATGAACAGGTCGGGAATCCAGTTCGCGGTGTTCATGTCGTGGGTGCGGCGGCGATCGTCACCGGTGTTCTTGCGCAAATCCAGGAACTCTTCGATATCGATGTGCCACGTCTCCAGATAGCCGCAGACCGCGCCCTTGCGCTTGCCGCCCTGGTTGACGGCGATGGCGGTATCGTTGGCCACCTTGAGAAAGGGAACCACGCCTTGTGACTCGCCATTGGTGCCGCGGATATGCGAGCCGAGCCCGCGCACGCCGCTCCAGTCGTTGCCCAGGCCACCGGCGTATTTCGAGAGCAGAGCGTTGTCCTTGATGGCCTTGAAGATGCCGTCGAGATCGTCGGCGACCGTGGTCAGAAAGCAGGAGGAGAGCTGCGGCCGAAGGGTTCCGGCGTTGAACAGCGTCGGCGTCGAGCACATGAAGTCGAAGCTCGAAAGCAATTCGTAAAATTCAATGGCGCGGGTATCGCGGTCGATCTCCCGCATGGCCAGACCCATGGCCACGCGCATAAAAAAGGCCTGCGGCAGCTCAAAGCGAACGCCGCCCTTGTGCAGGAAGTAGCGGTCATAGAGCGTCTGCAGTCCGAGAAACTGGAACTGCCGGTCGCGCTCCGGCCGTAGCGCCGCGGCTAGGCGGGGAAGATCGAAGGCGTTCAGCTCCTTATCAAGGATTTCCAGCTTCACAGCCTGCTTGACGAACTCCGGAAAGTATTCTTCATAGCGCAGATCATGGGCCTGCTGCGAGGCGATCACCGAGCCCGGCAGGATGAAGCCGAAGGCCTCGTCGCGCAGGTTGTTCAGCAGCAATCGCGCGCTGACGTAGGCATAATTCGGCTCCTGCTCGACCAGCGAGCGCGCCGCCATAACCTGTGCTAGGCCGAGTTCAACAATTTTTATGCCGTCGTAGAGATTTCGGCGGACCTCGGCCATGATGGCGTCGACGGAGACATCAGCGAGGCCTGCGCAGGCGGTTGCAATGGTCTGGGCAAGCCCGGCCTCATCGAGCGACTCCAGCCGGCCGTCCTTGAACTGCACGTGCAGGCTCGGCCGCCGCACGACCGGGGTCGTCTCTGCGCGCTTGCGACGCTCCTGCGCGCGCTCCTCGCGGTACAGCACATAGGCGCGGGCGACCTTGTGTTCGCCGCCCCGCATCAGGGCCAGTTCTACCTGATCCTGGATGTCCTCGATGTGCAGCGCGCGGGCCCCGTCGGCACGGCGGCTGAGCGTCTCCACGATGTGCTCGGTGAGCGCCTCGACCGACTCATGAATGCGCCGGGAGGCGGTGGCGCCCGAGCCCTCGACGGCCACAAACGCCTTGGTGATGGCATTGCCGATCTTGGCCGGATCGAACGGCGAGAACTGGCCGTTGCGGCGAATCACCTGGAGACCCGTGTTGCGGGACGGGAAGGCAGCTCCTGGAGTCTGACTAAGGCTCTGACTGAGCTCGGAATTCTCGGCTTCAAACGGGTGCACAGCAGATGCGGCCATGGGGACGTCTCCTTGGTGTGTCGGCGATCATCGACATATCCTGCGTGCCGTCTCGCCGGTTGAATCACTATAGCTAGTGTCTCACCAATGCGACAAACCTATTCGTTGTGGATAATCAGGCAGGAACCTGAGTATGTGCAGGAATCTCGCGTCGCATCCACAAGGCCGAAACCACCAGAAGCACAACCGACGCGCAGGGAACCAGCAGACCGCCCCGCAGCGACCGCAGCGAGGTGGAGAGCACTCCGGTGAGCCAGGGCAGCAGCGCGGCGCCCACGCCCGCCATCACGAAGACGGCGGTGGACCGGTAACGCGGCAGGGCGAGCGACAGCACCAGCGGGTACAGCGGCCCGAGGCCAAAGCCGGCGATCAAAGCGGCCATCGGCAAGACAGCTTCAATAGGCGCCATCACCAGGAGACCCATGGCCAGCGTTACCGCGGCCAGATGCGCCGCCGCTCCGGTGCGCGGATGCAGACGCTGCCACACGCGCAACGAATGCGCTCCCCGGCTTAGCAGCAGACCGGTCCAAAAGGCGGAGTTTGCCCAGACGGCGACGCCTGCACCGTGCGCCACACGCGCGGTATAGGTGGTGAGCCAACTGCCGATCGTGCTTTCCAGACCCACGGCGGCGGCGGCGAAGAGGCACATCGAAAGCGGGGCAAACTGGTCCAGCTTGTGAGGCCTCGGAGCCGGTGGCGGCTGTAACATCACAGGCTTCGCCGGTCTGTCCAGCAGCAACCCACATGCGGTGACCGCGAGCACGATCGATCCGGTGCGAAACAGCGCGCTTACAGAGATGAGACGCAGGGAGTGCAGGGAGAGCGCGGGGGCGCAGCAGGCTCCAGCCGCCCAAAGCAGGTTCAGCCGGTTCATCTCCAGATTGCTGTCGGCCGGCGACACCGCACGCGAACGAATCATGCTGATGGAGGTCATCGTCAAGCCCAGGCCGGTGCCGTAGAGCAGAAACGCCGGATAAAACGGTCCACGAAAACTCGAGGAGAGCACAAGCGCCGCCACCGCGGACGAAGCCAGTCCAAGAATCGCAAGGAGACGCAGCGCGCCCTGCACCAGCAGCGCGCCCAGCGTAGAACCCGCGAACGCGCTGAAGAGCAGCCAACCGCCACTCCGGTCGCTCAAATGCCACTCCGCCAACATGGCCGGCAGGGCAGCGCCAAGCAGCGCGGTGCCAACCCCCGTGAGCAGAAAGGCGGCAGACAGGAGCAGCGCGTGGAGCCTGGCGTTCACGCGCCAATGGGCAATCACGCTTTGGGCCGCCTGGACCGCAACGCCGCTGGAGGGGGAGGACCGGAGGACTCGCGCACGATCAACTCCGGATCCACCTTGATGATCTTTGAGATGATTTTGGACAACGGCTGCGTGGAGCCCTCGTCGATCTGGCGCAGCAGCGTCTCCGCCGCCAGCACGCCCATGGTGTGCAATGGCTGGCGCACGGTGCTCAGCGCCGGATTCTGAAACGCGGCTGACTGGATATCATCGAAGCCGATGACAGAAACGTCCTGCGGCACCCGTCGGCCGGCCTCACGGAGAGCCCGCACGGCGCCGATCGCGGAGATGTCGTTGAACGCGAACAAAGCAGTGAAGGGCTTGCCGCAGGCCAGCAGGCGCTGCGCAGCAAAATAGCCCGGTTCGTGCGTCGGAACATCGCCATCCAGCTGCGTGGTGAGCTTCGCATCGATGTGCAGGCGAAGGCGTTCGGCGACTTCGCAAATCGCCGTCCAGCGCTTCTCGGTATCCGAGCTGAAGGCCTGGCCCTTGATGTAGGCGATCTGCTTGTGGCCCAGGCCGGCAAGGTACTCGATGGCCAACTCCGCGGCGCGGCGGTGGTTTAGCACAATGTTGGTGACGCCTTCGTGCTCGTCCGGGCAGGAGACCGTCACCGTGGGGATGTGCAGGTGGCGCTGCATCGCCGTGTCAATGGCGACGATGCCGTCCACGGCGCGCTCGGACAGCATCGTCTGCGAGCGCTCGATGAGCTCGCTGCGGTGGTGATGGCTGATCAGGAAATAGAAGTAGCCCGCCTGCATCAGGGCCTGTTCCAGGCCGCTGAGCACAAGCGCCGTGTATCCGCCGGAGAGCTCCGGCACCAACACCCCGAGCGTCATCGAGCGGCCCTGGCGCAGCGACCGGGCCAGCACATTGGGACGGTAGTTCAGCTCGCGCGCGGCGGCGAAGATGCGGTCCTGAGTGGCTTTGGGGATCGATCGCGCCGCCGGCGCCCCGTTCAAAACGCGAGAGATCGCCGCCGCCGAAAGCCCGAGATGTTCCGCCAGCACCTTAAGGCTGGCGCGTGCGGGAATGGCCGCCTGCCCCTGTTTTCCGCTCACCTGAAGAGAATGCCACAGCGGAAGGAGATTCGATCTGTCCCGAATCGGAACACCCGCGAACGATTCTGTGCTTGACACGGCTGGATGGGGGCTAGTACAAGGAATGACGTTCAGGCAAACGGTTGACTAAGGCAGGTGCAGGTCCTCGGGCCAAAACCTGTCCTGGAGGAGCTATGGCTCGACTTCTACGTTTTTGTGTACCTTTCTTCACTGTTCTTCTGTTGCTGGCGTCCTGCCGGACGGGCCATGCGCAGTTCAACGCCAACCTGACAGGAACGGTGCAGGATTCCACCCAGGCGGCCATCCCGAACGCCGCCGTGACGCTGATTAATAATGGCTCACAGGCGAAGAAAACAGTCACATCAAGCGCGTCGGGCACGTTCACGTTTAGCGACCTGCCGCCGGGCAACTACACGTTGCAGGTCATCGCGAAAGGATTCGCGCAAAACACGATCAGTAACGTGGCCTTGATTGCCGAGACTCCGCGGAATCTCGATGTCACGCTTTCGGCGGGGCAGGAGACCCAAACGGTCAACGTCGATGCGAATACGCTGCCGGTGCTGCAGACCAGCGATGCCAATGTGAGCCGTACTCTGAGCAGCGAGGAGATCGAGCGGCTGCCCATCTTTGGCGCCGATCCCTATGAGCTGCTGCGCACCGCGCCCGGCATCACCGGCACCGGCGCCCGAAGCGGAACGGGAACCTCAGTATTCCTGCCCAACAACGTCGGAGCCGGAGGCTCGAACTCCGGAATTTATCAGACCGAGAACCAGCCCCAGATCTCAGCCGATGGACAGCGCGTCGCGGACAACAACCTCACCATCGACGGCGTCAGCGTGAATTCGCTGGTGCACGGCGGCTCTGCCGTGGTGACTCCGAATGAGGAGGCCGCGGCCGGCATCACCGTGATCGCAACCTCCTTCGACGCCTCCGATGGCCGCAATACGGGTGCGCAGATCAAGACGACTACCAAGAGCGGCACCAATGAGGTGCACGGTTCGCTTTTCTTCCTCTACAACGAGCCGGGACTGGACGCCTATAACCGTTATGGCGGCCCGCTCACCGGAGAGCTGCCGGTCAGAGTGGCGATCAAGCAGCGCACCTACGCGGCTTCGATCGGTGGTCCCATCGTCAAGAACAAGCTGTTCCTCTTCGGTTCCTTCCAGGGCTTCGGGCAAGGCAACAATACGGTTACCAACAACTATGTTGATACAGCGCAATATCGTGCCGCGGTGATTGCGGGACGTCCGGGCGGTCTCTCAGCCGCGACGCTCAGCGATCCCCTGTCGACGCCCCGCATTCGAACGCTAATCGCGAGCGACTGCTCGCTTTATGCCAACAACCAGGGCACCTATTTGCCGAATCAGGTAAACGGCGCCGGTCCGGTGGTGAAGCAGACAGCCCAGAGCGGGCCGTACTGCCAGGTCGTGAACGGCGGTCTCGACATTGGATCTTTGACGGCGGGCGGAGCGTCGCAATTGGGCGTCTACCTGCCCTACAACAGCGTCGGCACGGCAGCCGCGCCGGGGCCCGCGACCAAAGTCGGCGGCGCCTTCGTCGGCGCCGGTCTGGACGGCGTCCCCGACGTAACCAATGCGCAAATCTTTGTCCCCAGCCACTCGCGCGGCAATCAGTTCCAGGGCCGGGTCGACTATCAGGCGACAACTAAAGACCTGATCGCGGGCACCCTGTTTTTCACCAAGCTGGATAACCTGACCAGCACGGATACCGTATCACGCCCAATTGGCGATGTTCCCTTCAAGCCGCTCAACTCCGCCGCCACCCTGATCTATATCCATACGTTTTCGGCCAGCTGGCTCAATGAGTTCCGCTCCAACGGCACCCGGTTTGTCGATAACGGACCGGCTGACTTCGGCAGCATCAATCTCGGCACACCCTATACCTACATCCAGAACACCCCGCTGAACAACATCGACTACGGTGTGCAGGGCGGAAACACCACGGCCGCGACCTTGGCGCAGAACACCATTGAGATAATGGACCAGGCCACCCACACCTTCGGCGCGCACTCGCTGAAGTTCGGCGGCGGCTTCCGCTGGGAGCAGGACAACGACAACCTGAACGGCGGCGTGCGGCCTGACTTCGCCTTCGCCGGTCCATGGAACCTGGCCAACGATGCGCCGCTGTTTGAATCGCAGACGGTGAACCCGGCCAACGGGCTGGCGCCCTCGACCGCGGCTCACTTCCGCTCGCAGACTATTTACGCTTACATCCAGCATGATTGGAAGGTCACGCCGACCCTCAGCTTCAACGCGGGATTCCGCTATGAGATCCAGACGCCCTGGCATCGCAAGGCAGGGGCTCCGTCGTATCTGCCGGTTGCCGGAACGGGTGCGGGTGGACCGCTGATTGGTCTGACGCTGCAGCCAGTCAGCAATCTTTACAACACCGACTACGGCCACTACCTGCCGAAGCTCGCCTTCGCGTGGAATCCCGCCTATAACAACAACCGCTTCGTCGTTCGTGGCGGCTTCTCCACCGCCTACAATCATCTCGATCTTTCGCTGTTTGAAAACACCGTGGAGAACGGGCCCGGTGTGTTCTCCTTCGGCGTCTGCTGTGGAACCAGTACGCAGGACTTCAGCACGCCCTTTGACGGCGGCCTGATCAAGTATGTCCATGGCAGTGGAAACAGCCTGAACAGCTTTCCGGCCAACCCCGCCTTTGCCACGGGCATCAATGCGGCCGGATTTGCTCAGGGACTGAATGGAGCGGCAGCTCCGCAGATCGAGGTTTACAGCGTCGGGCAGACCATTCGCAACCCGCTGAGCTATCTCTATTCTCTTGACACAGAGACGCTGCTTCCGGGCAACCTGACTCTGACGGTGGGTTACAGCGGCAGCCTGGGGCGCCACTATGCTCGCCTGGTGGACCAGAACTTTCTATACCCGAATTCCTCCACGGTCGGCATCGTGACCACGACAACCCCGGCCAACCCCGAGTACCTCGCGCAGACCGACTCCAGCCAGGCGTATAACTCGCTGAACGTGCGTGTGCAGAAGCAGCTGCACAGTGGCCTGCAATTCGATGGAACCTACACCTATGCCAAGGGAATGGACAACATCACCAACGGCGATCAATCCGACGGCTCAGCCAACCAGACCGACCCGGCCAACAACCGCGCGGAATGGGGACCCTCGGATAACGACATCCGCAACCACTTCACGGGAACAGTGCTTTATACGTCGCCCCGGGTGCATACGGAGCACAAGGTCTTGGAAGGTCTGGTCAACGGCTATCAGGTGAGTTCAATTGTGACACTGTACTCCGGCTTTTCCTGGACGCCGGTGGTGAACAACAACTTCGCCGAGGTTCCGAACTCCACCCAAGTAAACCCGATTCGCCCGATCGCCTATGCGCCCGGCGCCGGTTTGCTCGACATTGGTCACAGCTGCAGCAACAGCGCTTTCAAGACCGGATCGAACTTCCCCAATCGCGGTGCCTCGGGGTCTGCCGGCGGCACGCTCTACTACAGCACGGCGCAGCCTTCAGCGACCGTGCCGTCCATCCCCGTCGTCGGACGCAACAGCCTTACCGGGCCGTGCTACCGCGACATCGACTTCAGCATGGCGAAGCAGGTGCAGTTTGAAGGCTTGGGGCATACGGCGACGCTTCGCTTCCAAGCCAACATGTACAACGCCTTCAACTTCCTCCAGCTGCAACCGATCACCAACGAGGGCTTCGGAACAAACATCGCAGACATCAACTTTGGCAAGTCGGCCGGTGCGGATGCTGGACGCGTGATTGAGTTCCTGGCTCGCTTGCAATTCTGACAGCAGCGCCGCGGAGCGGATGGTTAAACACGATCCGCTCTGTGCCCACAACGTCATCATGTATACACACGGGGAGCAGCGCATGCGTCGAGCGTGGGTACATCGGATTGCGTCGCTATTGACATGCTTTGCTTGTGCATGGGTGCCCCATGGTGGGGGGGCACAAGCGCCGGAGGCCATCGGTATCGATGCCGCCGCGTCCACAACGCCGTTTCCGCATTTTTGGGAGCAGACCTTTGGCTCTGGGCGCGCGATTCTTTCACTGCGCGACAGCTATCGGCAGGACCTGCGCACGGTGGAGCAGGCCACGGGATTCAAGTCGATTCGCTTTCATGGCATCCTGATGGATGAGGTCGGGTTGTATGACCCCGATCGCAAAACCAAAAATCCCGGGCTTACAGCGCAGGCCGCCAATGACGCCTCTGTCTATAATTTTTCCTACATCGACCAGATTTACGATGGGCTACTCGCGGACGGTGTGCGGCCGTTTGTAGAACTGAGTTTTACGCCGCAGAAGATGGCCTCGAACCCCAAGGCGCTACACCCGTTCTGGTATCATCCCAACGTTTCTCCGCCGAAGGATTATGCGCTGTGGGATGCGATGATCAGCGCCTTCGCGCAGCATCTCGTCGCGCGCTATGGCATGGACGAGGTGGCCTCCTGGAAGTTCGAGGTTTGGAATGAGCCTAACCTGGATTTCTGGGCCGGCTCACCCAAGCAGGCCACTTATTTTGAGTTATATGACCACACCGCGCGCGCGTTGAAGAGCGTGTCGCCGCGTCTGCAGGTGGGTGGACCGTCAACCGCGCAGGCCGCCTGGGTCACACCGTTTCTGACGCATGTGCACGAGGCGAATGTGCCCATCGACTTTGTGTCCACCCACGTTTATGCAAACGATACAGCGCCCAACGTGCTCGGCACCCAGGAAGACGTGGCGCGCGACAAGATGGTGTGGCGGGCCGTGCAGATGGTGCATCAACAAATCGTGCAATCCGCATTGCCCAAGCTGCCACTCTATTTTTCCGAGTACAACGCCAGCTACGCCAACGAACCGGATGTTACGGATTCGACTTACATCGGCCCATGGCTGGCGAATAACATTCGTCTCTGCGACGGACTTGTTCAGGACATGAGTTATTGGGCATTTTCCGACGTCTTTGAAGAACAAGGTGTCGTTCGTACCCCTTTTTACGGCGGCTTCGGCCTTCTAGCAGCGGATCATATTCCAAAGCCTTCGCTGAATGTGTTTCGAGCCTTGCATCAACTCGGCGATCGCCGGCTCGCCGCAAACTCCGAATCTGCGCTTGTAACGGAAAATTCCGCGAGTCTTGCAGTTGCCCTGTGGAATTACGCGCCGCCGGATGGAACCGGACCGACGTATACGTCGCCACCCGAAAACCCCGCACCGCCGCATGTGTTTGCGCTCGAATTCCAGCACGTGAAGAACAGTGCATCGGTGCAGATTTTGCGTATCGATGAAGATCACGGCAACGTGCTGAAGGCGTTCGATGCCATGGGGCGACCGCCGGGCGATCTTACGAAGGAACAGGTTGCAAAGCTGCAGGCTGCCGGTGCGATGGCCGCGCCCGAGCGTGAGCACCTGAAGAACGGCCGCCTCGAGATTGCTGTGCCTCGTCATGGACTGGCCGTGGTGCTGGTGGAGCGCTGAAATGAATCGTCGCCGGGCGTTAAAGATCGCGAGCGCGGGAGCCCTCCTCGCGTTGAACGATCTACAGCCTTCGAGAGTTTGGGCAAACTCGTCTTCGGCGCAAAAAGATGCTCGCAAGGTTGCGATCTCACCGAGCGATGAAGAGTTTCTTGACGATCTGCAGCGCCGAGGCTGTTTATTTTTTTTAGAACAAGCAGATCCTGCCACTGGGCAGGTGCTCGATCGCGCAAAGAATAAGGGACTGGATGGCGCGCTGGATTCGCGCAAGCTGTCCAGCATCGCGGCCACGGGCTTTGGTTTGACGGCGTTGTGCATCGCGCACCAGCGCGGATACGCCCCGGCGAAGGCTCTCGAAGCACAGGTAGAACGTACGCTCGCGTTTCATGCGCATGGGCTGCACAACGAGCATGGGTTCTTCTGCCACTTTAACGACGTTCATACCGGCGAGCCTATCAAGAACGTCGAATATTCCAGCATAGATACAGCGCTGTTGTTATGCGGCGTATTGACGGCGCGAGCGTATTTTCAAAAGAATGCGGCCATCGTGCGCGATGCCACGCTGATCTATGAGCGCGTTGACTGGCCATGGATGCTGCAAGGCGGCGATCTCTTCCGCATGGGATGGAAGACCGGCTCCGGCTTTTTGACAGCCACCTGGAACCATTACTGCGAGCTGATGATGATCCCACTGCTGGCGATGGGATCGCCGACCCATCCAGTTTCTCCCGCGGTGTGGAGCGCGTGGTCAAGGCCGGTAATGACCTACGGGGGGCTGCGCTATATCAGTGCTCGCGACCCGCTGTTCGTTCACCAGTACAGCCAGGCTTGGTTCGACTTTCGCGGCAAACACGATGCGTTCACGGACTACTTCGAAAACTCGGTCATAGCCACGAAGGCGCACCGACTGTTCTGCCTGAGCCTGGGCGCGCCGTATGGCCCAGACTACTGGGGCATCTCCGCCTCCGACTCGGAGCAGGGCTACAAGGCGTGGGGTGGCCCACCGAGCTTCGGCGGCGTGAATGGAACGGTGGTTCCTTGCGCCGCGGCGGGCTCGCTGCCGTTTTTACCGGGTGATTGCCTGCAGACATTGCGTTCGCTAAAAGCCAACTATGGCGATAAGGCGTGGGAACGCTATGGTTTTTGCGATGCGTTTCATCCCGTCGATGGATGGTATGATCCCGATGCGCTCGGCATCGATCTTGGCATCGGTGTGCTGATGGCCGAAAATCTGCGCAGCGGCTTTGTGTGGAAGACGTTTGCTCGCAATCCTGAGGTTGCGGTGGCCATGCGGAAGGCTGGATTTCAGCAGGACGACGCCGGTTGGAAACTAACGATTTAGAACTGTTCTCTTAAGGGTGTACAGAGGCAAGCGAACAGCAGGTTCCTCCGCTACGCTGCGGAATGACAACAAAAAGAGAACCGTGCGCTGGTGCGCCTGCTGCAAAGTGCGAACAGCAGATTCCCTTCGGGAATGGCAGAAAGAAAGCAACAGCGCTTGTGACCTCAGAAGAACCGCCTTAGATCATGATTCGTGCAGGTGTATCCAGAAGAGTCGTTCTTGGGAGGGAGCCGTGGGCTTCAGCCCACGGAACAGGAGCGATGTCCAAGTGCCCTTCAGGGCTGGGCTTTGCTTCCGTTCCCAAAAGACCCAGGGCTAAAAGCCCTGTTTCCTGCAGCGCTGGATTCAGTGGCCTGAAGGCCACTGCTCCCTCCCAAGAGCCGGGTATATCTATGGTGATCATGCTCTAGCTTCACGATGCAAGTGACTGCAGAGCGGCAACGGATGCGCCCACACTGGCGATGACTTCGTCGACCTGCGCCTGCGTGGTATCCCCGGTGAGCGTGAAGCGGACGGCGGTTTGAGCCACCTCACGTGCGAAGCCCATCGCGGTGAGTACATGAGACGGTTCGTCGCTGCCCGCCGCGCAGGCAGAGCCGCTGGAGCAGAGGACGCCGCGTTCTTCCAGCTGCAGCAGCACCGCTTCGCCGCTCGTGCCCGGGAAGCAGAAGGAGGCGTTGTTGGACAGGCGCTGCGTGGGGTGTCCCGTCAACAAAGCGCCAGGGGCCGCTGTGAGCACACCCTGGGTAAGCGTGTCGCGAAGGCTCGTAAGCCGCTTCGCCTTTTCGGCGAGTTCTTGCTCGGATAACTCCATGGCGGTTGCAAAGGCTACGGCTCCGGCCACGTTCTCGGTGCCCGAGCGCCGGCCGCGCTCCTGGCCACCCCCGTGCAGCACAGGCTCCACTGCAACGCGACCCCGTAGGTAAAGCGCCCCTACCCCTTTGGGTGCGCCGAGCTTGTGTCCGGAGAGGCTCATCGCATCCACGCCGAGTTGCGCAATCTGCAGCGGCAGGGAACCGCAGGCCTGCACGGCATCGGTATGGAAGGGAACCCCGCGATCATGCGCAATCTTCGCGAGCTCTGCAATGGGCTGCACCGTCCCCACCTCGTTGTTGGCCAGCATGATGCTGCATAGCGTTGTTTCTGGACGCAAGGCTGCAGCAAGATCCCGGGCATTTACTGAGCCTTGGCGATCGACTGGAACGAAGGTGATCGCAAAACCGTGATGTTGCTTCAGGTAGTCGCAACTCGCAAGCACAGCCTCATGCTCGATGGCTGTGGTAACGATGTGCCGCCCGCGCGGTGAGGCCAACGCGATGCCTTTCAGGGCAAGGTTGTCGGCCTCCGTGCCGCCGGAGGTGAAGATGATCTCGCCCGGCCGGCAGCCCAGGCATGTGGCAACGCGCTGCCGCGCCGAAGCGAGCGCGCGCGCAGCCTGTTCGCCGAGGCTGTGATGGCTGGACGGGTTGCCGAAGGCCCCGGTCAGATAAGGCCACATCGCCTCCAGCGCTTCGCGGCGAACGGGCGTGGTGGCGGCTGCGTCAAGGTACATCAAGGTTAACTTCCGGGCAGAATATCGAGGCCAAGATCGAGCGAGCGCACGCTGTGTGTCAGGGCGCCGACAGAGATGATGTCCACGCCCGTGCGGGCGATCTCGCCGACGGTGTCCAAACGAACCGAACCGCTCGCCTCCACCCATGCGCGGCCGGCGATCTGCTCGACCGCCGCGCGCATGTCGGCGAGCGAAAAATTATCGAGGAGAACGGTGTCTATGCCGGCTGCGAGTACGGATTCGATCTGCTCGGGACGGTCAACCTCGACCTCGAAGTGAGTGGTGTGCGGCAGTTGTGCGCGTGCGGCGGCCAGGGTCTCCGTAAGACTGCTCCCGGCGGAGTTTGCGAGCACGGCAAGGTGATTATCCTTGGCCATCACGGCGTCGGAGAGCGAGAAACGGTGATTGAAGCCCCCGCCACAGCGCACGGCGTAGCGCTCAAAGTAGCGCAGTCCGGGCGTGGTCTTGCGCGTATCCACGATGCGCGCCTTGGTGCCGGCGATCCCTTCAACGAACTTCGCTGTAAGCGTGGCGATACCGGAGAGGCGCTGCGTGAAGTTGAGCGCCACACGCTCGGCTTGCAGCACGGAACGCGCCGGGCCCTCCACAGTGGCGAGCACCTCACCGGCATGGAACCGGGCGCTGTCTTTCGTGTTGCATTCGACGGTGATCGAAGCGTCCGTAAGCTGCATCGCCGCCGCAAAGAGCGCCGTTCCGCACAGCACACCCGGCTCCCGCGCGACAAGACTGGCAACAACGCGCGTTCCAGGCGGGACAAGTGTCTGCGAGGTGAGATCACCCCAGGGCGCGTCTTCGTCCAACGCCATCTGCACGATGCGCTCTACTGCATGCTGATTTAGCGGCATCAGCACGGGACCTGCACCCGCCCTTCTACATCGATATGGTGCCGCTGTTCCTCGGAGGCAGCCGGGAAATCCGTGCGGAAATGAGCACCGCGCGATTCGCGCCGTTCCAACGCTGCAGCAATCACCGCGCGGGCAAGCAGAAGCAGATTTGCGGTCTCGCGATCGTGCAGTGCTGGGCCTTTTACCGTCCAATGCGCCAGCAGCGACTGCGCCATCTGCAGACCGGCCGCGCTGCGCACGATGCCCGCGCTCTCCCACATCAACTGCTGCAGGGCTGCGCGTGAAGGCAGCGGCTCCGCTCTCTCTTCCGCGAGAGACTCAAGCGCAAGTGGAGAGCCTGCTGAATCGTCCAACGTGGGCCAGTGACGTACGGCTTCGAAGCCCTGATCGACCAGCAGGTTGGCGGCTCTCCAGGCGAAAACTAGGCTTTCGAGCAGCGAGTTCGACGCGAGGCGGTTGGCTCCGTGGACGCCGGTGCAGGCGACCTCACCGACGGCAAACAGCCCGGGCAACGAGGTGCGACCCCAGACATCCGTACGTACGCCGCCCATCCAGTAGTGGGCCGCCGGAGCAACCGGAATCGGCTGCCGTGCCCAGTCCAGCCCGGCGCGCTTGCAGGCGGCGTTGATCGTGGGGAAGCGTTCGGCGAGAAACTGTGCTCCGAGTGAGGTGGCGTCCAGCAGCACGGGCTGGCCGTTCTGCCGAGCCATCTGTTCGGCGATGCCGCGGGCAACGATGTCGCGCGGGGCAAGTTCGGCGTCGGGGTGAATGGCCTGCATGAAACGGCTGCCGTCCGCGGCGCGCAGCACAGCACCGTCGCCGCGAACGGCCTCGGAGATAAGGAAGCCGCCGGAGGCCGAGAGTGCGGTCGGATGGAACTGGTAGAACTCCACATCGGCGAGCTGCGCCCTGGCCCGCAACGCCAGCGCCACGCCGTCGCCTGTGGCCACGGTGGGGTTGGTGGTGTAGGGATAAAGGTGGCCGGCACCGCCGCTGGCGAGCACGACGGCCTCCGCCTGCAATAAGATTGCGCGGCCGCTCGGATCGATGACCTCCAGGCCGCGAACGCGATCGCCTGTGAGCTGCAGATCGCCGGCAAAGGTGTGTTCCAGGACGGCGATCTCGGCGTCGCGAACAGCCGCCACCAACGCCGTTTCGATGGCCAGACCGGTTGCATCGCCCCCGGCGTGCAGCACCCGGGCGCGGGAGTGCGCGGCCTCACGGCCCTGGTCGAGCTGCCCGTGCTTGCGGTCGAAGCCAACCCCTAAAGCAATGAGGTCGCGAACGCGCGCAGGGCCCTCGGAGCAGAGAATCTCCACGGCCTCGGGACGACAAAGTCCGGCCCCGGCGCGGAGCGTATCCTCGATGTGTTCGGCGACGGAGTCCTCGGCGGTCATCACGGCCGCAATTCCGCCTTGCGCATAGCGCGTATTGCTCTCGGCGAGCTTGGACTTCGTGACTAGCGTAACCGTATGAGCGCGCGAGAGCTCCAGGGCCGCTACAAGACCTGCAATTCCACTGCCAACAACGACGACTCTCATATCTTTGTAGCCCCACCGGCGAATCCCGCAGGTGCAGGCAGAGCGCTCAGCATCCGCTCCAGCGCAATGCGGGCGGGCGCGGCGACGCTCTCCACAACGGTGATGCGATTGGGGCGCTCACCGCGCTCGATCGCTTCCAGCACCCAGGCGAGATAGCCGGGATGAATGCGATACATCGTCGAACAGGGACAGACCACGGGGTCCAGGCAGAAGATCGTCTTGTCGGGATGATCGGCCGCCAGCCGCTGCACCAGGTTGATCTCCGTTCCGATGGCAATGACAGCACCGGGGGCGGAGGCTTCGACGGCTTTGCGGATGTAGTCGGTCGAGCCCGACTCATCGGCCGCATCGACGACCTCCATCGGGCACTCGGGGTGGACGATGACGCGAACGCCCGGGTACGCCGCCCGCGCGTGCTCAATCTGCTCGACCGAGAAACGTTTGTGCACGGAGCAGAAACCGTGCCACAGAATGACCTTCGCGTCGCGCAAGACCTCGGCGGTGTTGCCGCCCATCGGCTTGCGCGGGTTCCACATCGGCATCTGTTCGAGCGGGATGCCCATGGCCTTGGCGGTGTTGCGGCCCAGGTGCTGATCAGGGAAGAAGAGTACCCGCTGGCCGCGCTCATAGGCCCAGTCGAGCACGGTGCTGGCGTTTGAGGAGGTGCAGACGATGCCGCCGTGTTCGCCGCAGAAGCCCTTCAGCGCCGCGGACGAGTTCATGTACGTGACCGGAATCACAGGAACGCGACCCTGGGCGTCGGGTTCGGTGCCGAGAATCTCCTCAAGCTGTTCCCAGCAGGCGGTCACGGACTCCAGGTCGGCCATATCGGCCATGGAGCAGCCGGCTGCCAGGTTCGGCAAAATCACCGCCTGCTTCGGGCCGGAGAGCATGTCTGCGGTCTCCGCCATGAAATGTACGCCGCAGAAGACGATGGCCTCGGCTGCGGGTTTGGCCTTGGCCGCATTGGCGAGCTGGAACGAATCGCCGACAAAATCGGCGTGGCGCACCACCTCATCGCGTTGGTAGAAGTGGCCCAGGATGACCACGCGCTCACCCAAGGCATGTTTGGCCGCGCGGATGCGCAGATCCAGCTCCTCGGGCGAGGCGTCTCGGTACTCCTGCGGCAGAACCCCCTGCCGTGGCGCGTCCGGCGCGATGGGATCGGCGGCCGAGGCACCCGGGCCGTAGCTCGGCATGCTGTCGAAGATCCACGGATTCTGCAGTATTCCAGGATCGCAGGTGCCGGTGAGCGAGGCCTGCCCCGTGATGTGGATCAGCGGTTCCGGTGAGGGTATCGTGTCCAAGCGTATGTCCTTTGCGCTGCCAGTCGGGGTTTTTGCTGAGGCTTCCATGCCTCAACATCACGCATTAGCATACGCTGTCCCAGGGCATCTTCTGCGTTGCTCCGCCCTGCGCTTTTGCTCTTGCGCGTCACACTTTCGATGCTTTCTACCCCCGCGAAGTATCAAAACGAAACAGCACGATCGACATGAGGTAGGGGCGTTAACGTGGAGAACGCATGGCGCAGTCCGGCAGTGGTCATCGCGGTGGTACTCCTGCTGATCCCGCTGCTGGGTGCAGGCTTCTTCGCCGGGCCTACGCGTGCGCTGCTTTGTCGTCTGACGACGCTTCAGCTATCGCTCACAGCCGCCGGCCTTGGCCTGTCGTATGTCCTGGTGAGCGTTCGCTTTGGGCAGTTCTCGCCAGCGTGGTTCTTGGTGTATCTGCTGCTGCCGGCCGCAGTTGTCAGCCTGCTCGCGCAGGCCCGGCACAAAGATCCGGCAGGGTGGGGCAACTGGCGCGATTTTCTGGTGTTGGCGGTGCTTGGCCTCGCGGTCGACCTGCGCTGGTTCGAGCCCGCCTGGCCCGCGCACCTCGCGGTGTTCAACAAGGTGCTGCTGCTCGACACAGGGATCCTGGCCTTCACCGGAGCGAGGCGGCTGGACGGCGTCGGCTTCGATCTGCGGTTTCGGGGACGCGATCTGCTCACAGGCGGCCGGGAGTTCCTGTTCTATGCCCCCGCCGCGATCATCATTGGCCTGGAGCTTGGATTTTTGCATTGGCATCGCGGCTGGCCGTACCCGGGCGCGGTGGCTATAGCCGCCCTGTTCACGTTTCTCTTCATCGCCGTTCCGGAGGAGCTCTTCTTTCGCGGCTGGCTGCAGAATCTGCTGGAACGCCGGTTGGGCAGGCCTGCAGCCCTGGTGATCACCGCTGTACTCTTCGGCCTGTCGCACTTCAACAAGCGGGCGGCGCACTTCAACTGGCGTTACGTGCTGCTGGCCGCGCTGGCGGGCATCTTCTACGGCCGGGCGTGGCGCCGTGACCGCCGGGTGGCCGCTTCGGCCATCACTCATACTCTGGTGGATACGATCTGGTCGTTGACTCTGCGGTGAGGGTGGAGGTGCGCTCGTCCGTAGGTCAGGTATCCCAGGCCTACGCGCATGTTGTGCGTGACGTGTCCGGGCAGGCACACGGCCACGCAGATCCCCAGAACCGCATGTGCCAGCGCCAACGGGTAGAGGTTGCGATAGCGAACGAAAGCTGCACAGGCGATCCATCCCCAGATCAACGTAAAGACGGCCAGGATGGGGCTGGGCAGGTGCGCCGCCGCGAAGATGCCGGCGGATGCGGCGATCGCTAGAGCCGTGCGCCCCGGCAACAATCGCCGAAAGCGCAGCAGAAAAAAGTCCTGGAGTAGAAATTGCTGCGCGAAGGACCAGACGATATACCCCGAGTAGCGGCCGAAGAACTCATGCATCGATCGGGGCGCGTGGAGTACGCCCTCATGCGCCGCGTAGGCCACGGACACGCCGGCAACTGCCAGTGCCGCCACGATGATGAGGCTTGAGGGGAGCAGGTTGCGGGTGGAAAATCCCAGGCCTCGCCAGCCTTCGCCCGGACGGACGGAGGCCGCGCTGAGGAAGGCAGCGGCTACGAGGTAAAGTCTTCGCTGCCAGGGCGCTGGCGTCCACAGGACTAGAAGGATGAGTCCGTAGCCTATGCAGAGTTCGAGCAGATCCCGGCGGCGGCGGCGGTTTGAGGTCAAGGCGTATTGGCCGCCTGACGCGCCGCGCCCGCGCCGGTGATGGTGCCCGCAGCCGGGAGTTGATTCGTGTTCCAGCCGCCGCCGAGAGCCTGGATGAGCTCCACGGCCGCCGTCATCTCGCTGACGCGCAGCGTCACCTGCGTCTGCTGGTTGGTCAGCAGCGTGGTTTGTGCCGTAATGACGTTCAGATAGGGGTCGAGCCCGGTTTTGTAGCGGATCTGGGCAATGTCCAGGTAGCGCTGCGCCGCATTCACAGCGGATTGTTCGCGGATGTCCTGGTCGTTGCTCACGCGGATGGTGGAGATATAGTCTTCCACCTGTTGAAAGGCGGTGAGAACGGTCTGGCGATAGGTGGCGACATCGGCGTTGTATTGCGCGGTGTACTGGGCAACGGTTGCCCGGCGCAGACCGCCGTCGAAGATGGTCTCTGAAGCCGTCGCTCCGAGTGACCAGTAGAATGCGGGCACGGTGAAGAGCGTGAGGATGTTCGAACTCTCGTTACCGCCGGCTCCCGTGAGGGTCAAGGTGGGGTAGTAGGCGGCCTTTTCGACGCCGATAAGCGCGTTTGCTTCCGCCAGGGTGCGCTCCGCCGCGGCGATATCCGGACGGCGCTGCAACAGCTCCGAGGGTACGCCGACCGGGATGGGGGGCAAAGGCGTGGTCAGGCTGCGCACCGGCAGCGAGAAGCTGGAGGCGGGTTTGCCGATCAGGGTGGCGATGGCGTGTTCGTAGATCGCCCGGTTGGATGCGATGCCCGCGCCGGCTTCCTGGGCGTCGCGCAGGGTCACCTCGGCCTGCGCAGTGGATTCCGGGCTGTCAATGCCGGTTTCCACCAGCGCCTGGGTGAGATCCAGAGCCTGCTGGTAGGCCACAACCGTCCTGTTGTAAAGCTCCTGGAGCGCATCCTGGCCGCGCAGCTGGAAGTAATACTCGGCTAGAGAGGCTTGTTCGGTCAGGCGTTCGTTTTGGAGGTCGGCGGCGCTGACCTGCGCGGCAAAGCGATATTCACTGATCTGGCTGCGAACGCGGCCCCAAAGATCGGGCGCCCAGGAGGCGTCGAAGGGCAAGCCGATGTCGGTAAAGGTACTGCCGGACTGCGTGGATGCCGTTGTGGTTCCACCCGTTCCGCCGCTCCCTGTGCCCGTCCCCGTTCCTGTCCCGGTACCGCCTGTGCCAGTCCCTGTGCCCGAGCCGCCGCCGGCCGTTCCGCCTGCGGCGCCGATGCCGACACCGCGCAGAGCGGCGGGTGATTTGGCGCGTTGATACGTCGGCGAGACCCCGAGTGTGGGGTAGAGCTGCGCATGCGCCTCGCGAACCAGGGTGCGGGAGGCGAGGAAGTTCTGAAAGTAGGTGGCGATGTTCTGATTGTTAATGTCAAGCTGCTCTTCGAGAGCATTCAACTCCGGCTCGTTGAAGGCTTCCCACCATTTGCCCTTGAGGACCGCATCCTGCGGCTGGGCAGGCCGCCAGGTTCCGGGAGAGGTCCCCTTGTAGGTATCGGGCAGCTGCTCTTTATAGGCCAGGGCGGGCGGGGGCGGCGCGGGAGCAACGTACTTCGGACCGACGCGGCAGCCGGAAACAGAAGCGGCGCACACCAGCAGGGCGAGGCAGCGAAGGGCTGGACGTGAGCGGACGGAGGGAGCGGAAGCGAATGAACTCATGAGATTGAACCGAAGATTAGGCATTGACCTCCGCGAGCAGGGGGCCGTGCTTTTCGCCCTGCAGCTTGAGGCGGAGACTGTCCATAAAGAGATAGATGACCGGCGTTGTATAAAGCGTCAGCGCCTGGCTGACAATCAGGCCGCCGATGATGGAGATGCCGAGCGGCCGGCGCAGCTCGGAGCCCATCCCCGTACCCACGGCCAGCGGAACGGCGCCGAACAAGGCCGCAACGGTAGTCATCAGGATAGGTCGAAAACGCAGGATAGAGGCTTCAAAGATCGAATCGCGGGTGTTTTTGCCTTCCACCCGCTCCGCATTCAACGCGAAATCAATCACCATGATGCCATTCTTCTTCACAATGCCGATCAGCAGAATGATGCCGATGATCGACATCACATCCAGCTCGGTGTTTGTGACGATTAGGGCCAGCACCGCACCCAGGCTGGCCGGGGGCAGCGTGGAGAGAATGGTCAGCGGGTGAATCAGGCTTTCATACAGAATGCCGAGCACGATGTAGACCGCAATAATGGCCGCGAGGACCAGGTAGGGCTCCGTATTCAGCGATTGCTTGAAGGCCTGCAGCGTGCCGGAGAACTGGCCGTGTACCGCCTTCGGGAATCCGAGCTGCTGCTGCAACGCAGTGATCTTCTGGGTCGCCTCGCCTAACGAAACGTTGGGCGCCAGATTGAATGATTCGGTCGTGGAAGGGAAGAGCCCGGTGTGGTTGACGGCCAGGGGCGAGGTGGACGGAACATATTTGGCCACGCTCGAAAGCGGCACCGCTCCGTTGCCCTGGGTCGGAATCACATAGGTGTGCTGCAAACCCTCGGGGCTCTGCCAGTACTTGGGCGCAACCTCCAGCACGACGTAGTACTGGTTCAGCTCGCTGTAGATGGTCGAGACCTCGGCCTGACCGAAGGCGTCATACAGTGTGCTGTCCAGCAGTTGAGGCGTGATGCCGAGCCGGGCAGCCGTGGGCCGGTCATAGGTCAGCAAGGCTTGCAGACCCTTGTTCTGCTGGTCCGTGTTGACGTCGGTAAATCCGGACGTCTTGCGCATCGCTGCCAACAGCTGCGGACCGTAGGTGTTGAGGTCCGCCGTCGTCTCGGCTTCGAGGGTGTACTGATACATGGCACTGGAGGACCTGCCGCCGATGCGGATGTCCTGGCCGGGCTGGAGGAAGGTGGCGGCCCCGGGGATCCGGGCAAGCTTCGGGCGCAGCCGGTTGATGATCTCCATCGCGCCGGCCTCGCGTTCGTCTTTGCCCCTGCCCAGCGGCTTCAACGCTATATAGACAAAGCCGCCGTTGGTGGCGCCCTGTCCGCCGGTGAAGCCCATCACGTTCTCCACGCCGGGGTCGGACTTGATGATGCTTACCGACTGCTGCACCGCCTTGCGCATGGCGTAAAAAGAGCTGTCCTGCGGCCCCTGCATACCGCCCTGTGCCGTGCCGATGTCCTGTTGCGGGAAGAAGCCCTTGGGTACCTTGATGAGCAGAAAGACATTCAGCGCCAGCGTGCCGAGAAACACGAGGAGCACCAGGGCAGGGTGATCCAGAACCCAGATCAGGCTCTTGCGATAGCCGCGGAGCAGACCGTCGAACATTCGCTCACTCCAGCGATACATCCGGCCGTGCTCGATGTCGTGCTCGGAGCGCAGGATGCGTGAGCACATCATCGGCGTGGTGGTCAGCGAGATGATCATGGAGACGAAGATCGCGGAGGCGAGCGTGATCGCAAACTCGCGGAATAGCCGGCCGATGATGCCGCCCATCAGCAGCAGGGGGATAAACACCGCCACCAGCGAGACGCTGATCGAAAACACCGTGAAGCCGATCTCGCTTGCGCCCAGCAGCGCGGCATCGATGGAGGTCATGCCCGATTCCAGATGCCGCGAGATGTTTTCCATCACGACGATGGCGTCGTCGACGACAAACCCGCTGGCAATGGCGAGCGCCATCAGCGACAGGTTATCCAGCGAAAAGCCGGCGAGGTACATGATCGCGCAGGTGCCGATGAGCGAGACGGGAACCGCCACCGCCGGGATGAGCGTGGCGCGCACGTTGCGCAGAAACACAAAGACGACCAGCACAACGAGCATCACCGAAATGACCAGGGTGCGTTCGATGTCATTGACCGAGGCGCGGATCGTCAGCGTGCGGTCAATGATGGTGATGATGTGTTCGCCGCGGGGAACGGTCGCCTGCAGCGCTGGCAGAGCGGCCTTTACGGCATCAACGGTGGTGATGATGTTCGCACCCGGCTGGCGGAAGATCAACATGTTCACGGAGGGCTTGCCGTTGAGAAAGCCGGCCTGCCGGATCGTCTGCTGCGAGTTCGTGACCTGGGCGATCTGGTCGAGCCGTACAGCGCCGCCGTTATGGTATCCGACGATGAGAGGCCGATAGGCGTCGGCCTTGGAGATCTGATCGTTTGCGGTGATATCGGCCGTAGTGTTCTCGTCCGAAAGCTGCCCCTTGGCCGAGTTGGAGTTCTGCCCGGAGATGACCTGCTGCACCTGCGGCAGGCTGATGCCGTAGCTGGACAGCTGATCCGGATTGACGTCCACGCGAACGGCCGGCAACGACGCCCCGACGACCAGCACCTCACCGACGCCGTTGATCTGCGAGACGCGCTGCTCGATGACCGTGGACGCTTCGTCGTACAGCGTGGGAACGTCGTAGACATCGGACTGCAGCCCGAGCACCATGATCGGCGAGTCGGCCGGGTTGACCTTGCGATAGGTGGGATTGGCGGGCAGGTTAGCCGGCAGATAGCTGCGTGCCGCGTTGATGCCGGCCTCCACGTCGCGAGCCGCGCCATCGATATTGCGGCTCAGATCAAACTGCAGGGTGACGCTGGTGGTGCCTAGCGAGCTGGAGGAGGTCATCTCCGTCACGCCGGCGATGTGGCCGAACTGTCGCTCCAGCGGCGTGGCGACCGAGGATGCCATGATGTCCGGGCTGGCGCCGGGCAGCGACGCCGCCACGCTGACGGTCGGAAAGTCCACCTGCGGCAGCGGCGAAACGGGCAGCACCACGAACGCGATCGCGCCTGCGATCGCGATGGCGATCGTCAGCAGCGTCGTGGCTACCGGCCGTTCGATGAAGATGCGGGACGGGTTCATGCGTGCGCCGCCGCGTGTTGATCGGGATGCTCGATCGTGCTCTTGTTGGGTTTGCGCCCCGCAAACCGTTCCCCGAGGTTGTCGAAGAAGATGTAGATGACCGGCGTGGTGTAGAGCGTAAGCACCTGGCTGAACAGCAGACCGCCGACGATGGTCACGCCCAGCGGCTTGCGCAGCTCCGACCCGATGCCCGTGCCGAAGGCCAGCGGGATGCCGCTGAACAGCGCCGCCAGGGTGGTCATCATGATGGGGCGGAAGCGCAGCAGCGAGGCCTGGTAGATCGACTCTGTAGCGTTCAGCCCCTGGTGGCGCTCGGCTTCCAATGCGAAGTCGACGATCATGATGCCGTTCTTCTTCACGATGCCGATGAGCAGAATAATGCCGATGATCGCCACGATGTCGAGATCGAGGTGAAAGAGCTCCAGCGCCAGCAGCGCGCCCACGCCCGCCGACGGCAGCGTGGAAAGAATCGTTACCGGATGGATATAGCTCTCATACAGAACGCCGAGCACGATATACACCGTGATCAGAGCGGCCAGAATCAGCAGGCCTTCGTTCGACTGCGATCCCTGGAAGGCAGCCGCGGTTCCCTGGTAGTTGGCGACGACGCTTGGCGGCAGTTGAGCCTGTTCGATGGTCTTATCTATGGAATCAAGAGCTTGACCGAGGGAGTAGCCACGGGCCAGGTTGAACGAGATCGTGACCGAAGGGAACTGGCCCTGGTGATTGACCGACAGCGGTTCGCTCTCTGTCTGCAGGTGAGTAAACGCGCTCAGGGGCACTGGATTTGCGAGGCCCGTGCCGCCTCCGCTGCTGCTGCCCGCTCCCGTGTTGCCCCCGCCGCCCGCCGCGCTGCCCTCGGCTGCGGTGGTCGTGGTGGAAGCTCGCGTTGTGCCGCTGGCCGACGTGTTGGCGCTGGAGGAGATGCTGCCGGAAGAGCTCGTGCTCGAAAGCACGCTCGGGGTAGCGCTCGTATTCGACGCGGAGGAGAGTGCCGAGGTGGAACTTACTGAAGAGTTTGCTGCCGTCGTGCTCACATTGCCCGTCGACAAAGCAGACGTGGACGAGGCCGGGGAGGAGACGCCGGCCGTGGCGGAGGGTGTCAGCAGCGCGTTGCCGGGGGAGGCGGCCGTGCCGGCCCCGGCGCCGGAGGACGAACCCGCCGTCGCGGAGGCGCCCGCCGAGGAGGAGCTCGCACTGGTGGCCGACGATTGCACATACAGATCGTTCAGCTTGTTGGGATCGTTCTGAAACTGCGGCTGCGTCTCAAGGATGACGTGGTACTGGTTCAGCTGCGTGTACATCGTGTTGATCTGCCGCTGGCCGAAGGAGTCGTATAGCGTGTTGTCGATCGTCGAAGGCGTGATCCCGAAGCGCGAGGCGGTGGCGCGATCGATCACAAGACGTTCGGCGACGCCGCCGAGCTGCTGATCGGTGACCACATCGGCGAGCTCCGGCAGCTTCTGCAGCCGACGGACAAAATCACTCGTGACCTGGATGAGCTCGTCCTTATTCGGATCTTCCAGCGTGTACTGGTACTCGGTGCGGCTCACGCGATCGTCCACCGTGAGGTCCTGCACGGGCTGCATGTAGAGCTTGATGCCGGTCACCTTGGCGAGCTCAGGACCGAGCCGGTCGATGACCTGGGTAGCGGTCATCTTGCGGTCTGCGACGGGCTTCAAATCGATCTGAATGCGCCCGCTGTTGAGCGTTGTGTTGGTGCCGTCCGGACCGATGAACGAGGCGACGTTGAGCACAGCCGGATCCGCGAGCAGCGCCTTGGCGATCGCCTGCTGCTTGGCCGACATGGACGCGAAGGATGTGTCGGCCGAGGCCTGCGTGATGCCCTGGATCTCCCCCGTATCCTGGGTTGGGAAGAAGCCCTTGGGCACCGTCATGTAGAGGTACGCCGTAAGCACCAGAGTCGCCAGCGCGACCAGCAGGGTGAGCGTCTGGAAGCGCAGAACGAAGCGCAGCGTGCGTCCGTAGGCCGCGATGGTGCGCTCGAAGAAGCGCTCGGAAACGTTGTAAAACCAGCCCTGCTCTTCCGGCGGCGTGTAGTGGAGCAGCCGCGCCGACATCATGGGCGTCAGGGTTAAAGAGACGAACGCCGAGAGCACGATGGTGACCGCCAAGGTGACGGCAAACTGGCGGAAGAGCCGGCCGGCGACATCGCCCATGAACAGCAGTGGAATGAGCACGGCAATCAGCGAGACCGTCAACGAAAGAATGGTGAAGCCGATCTGCTCCGCGCCTTTCAGCGCCGCTTCCATCGGCGGATCACCCTCTTCGATATAGCGCGAGATGTTCTCGATCATCACGATGGCATCGTCGACGACAAAACCGGTCGAGATGGTGAGCGCCATCATGGTGAGGTTGTTCAGGCTGAAGCCCGCGAGGTACATCACGCCCAGCGTACCCACCAGCGAAAGCGGAACGGCAACCGAGGGAATGATGGTGGCTGCCAGACTGCGCAGGAACAGGAAAATGACCAGAACGACCAGCGCGATCGACAGCATGAGCTCGAATTCCACGTCCTTCACGGACGAGCGAATGGCGGTCGTTCTGTCGCTGACGATCTGCACATGCACGGCGCGGGGCAGGGAGGTTTCGAGCTGCGGCAGCAAGGCCGCAATGCTGTTAACGACCTGAATGGTGTTGGCGCCGGGCTGCCGCTGGATGTTGAGGATCACGGAAGGCGTGGTGTTGACCCAGGCCGCGAGATCGGTGTTCTCGACCCCGTCGAGGACGCGTGCGACATCGGTCAGCATGACCGGCGCGCCGTTCCGGTACGCTACAACGACGCGTCTGTAGTCGTTGCTGGTCAGCAGCTGATCGTTTGCGTTGATCGTGAAGTCCTGCGATGGGCCGTCGAAGTTGCCCTTGGCGGAGTTGATGCTGTTGCCGGTCAGCGCATTGCGCAGATCCTCCATGTTGATGCCGTAGGAGGCCAGCGTTGTGGGGTTGGCCTGGATGCGCACTGCAGGCTTCTGGCCGCCCGAAATGGACACAAGACCGACGCCGGAGATCTGCGAGATTTTGGGCGCGAGCCGCGTATCGGCCAGATCTTCAACGCTCGAAAGCGCCATCTCATTCGAGGTCAGCGCCAGCGTCAGCACCGGGGCATCGGCGGGGTTCGATTTGCTGTACACCGGCGGCGTGGGCAGATTGGCCGGCAGGTAACTCTGAGCCGCATTGATGGCCGCCTGCACCTCCTGCTCGGCCACATCGATGTTCAGGGTGAGCTGGAACTGCATCACGATCACGGACACGCCGCCCGCGCTGGTCGAGGTCATCTGGCTCAGCCCGGCGACCTCGCCGAACTGCCGCTCGAGCGGCGCAGTCACACCCGATGCGACCACGTCGGGGCTCGCGCCGGGGTAGAACGTGAGCACCTGGATGGTCGGGTAATCGACCTCCGGCAAGGCAGAAACCGGCAGCTGAAAGTAGGAGATGCCTCCAGCCAGGAAGATCGCCACCATCAACAGAGCCGTCGCAACCGGACGGAGAATAAATGGTCGTGAGGGGTTCATGGTGCGGTGCTTCCACCCGCAGAGTTGCCGCCGGAGTTGCTGCCATGGCCCGGTGTGGATGTAGCCGGGCCGGACCGTTGGTGCGTCATGACTTCGGCGCCCTCTTCCAGCCGGTCAAAGCCGCTTGTAGCCAGAGGCGTGTTTGTCGCGACGCCCTGCACGGCGGTCTGCTGTTCATCACTGGTCAACGTGGTGATCGGCTGCACCGCCACGGTGTGATTCGGCTTCACAACATAAACGAACGCCGCCGTCCCGTTGTGCTGCACCGCGGCGGAGGGCACCAGAACCACATTCTGCAAAGTCTTCACCAGCAGACGCGCATTCACGAACTGGTTCGGAAACAGGACGTTGGCCTTGTTGTTGAATGTGGCGCGGAACTTCACCGTACCGGTTGCGGTATCGATCTGGTTATCGACCGAGGTCAGCTTGCCGGAGTCGATCTGCTTGTCGTTGGAGCGGTCAAACGCGGCGACGGAGAGGCTCTTCCGTGTATGCAGCTGCGCCTGAACCTGGGGAATCGAGTCCTCGGACACATTGAAGACCACGGTGATGGGCTGCAGCTGCGTGATCACGACCAGCGTGGATCCACTGCCGGAGAAGACGGTGTTGCCGGGATCAACCAGCCGCAATCCGACCCGGCCGGTGATGGGGGCAACGATGTGGCAGTAGGCGAGCTGGACCTTGTCATAGTCCACGGTGCCTTGATCGGCCGTCACCGTGCCCTGGTCCTGGACCACGGTCTGCTGCTGGTCTTCCACCTGCTGACGCGCGATCGCATTGCGCGCAAATGCCTGTTGGTAGCGGGCCAGATCGATCTGGGCCTCGGCAAGTACGCCTTGATCGCGCTTCAGGGTTCCCTGCGCCTGCGTCAGCGTAGCCTCGTAGGGACGGGGATCGATTTCGACCAGAGGATCGCCCTTGTGGACGACCTGCCCCTCGCGATAGTGAACCGCCATCACGCGGCCGGTGACCTGGCTGTAGACGGTGACGGTGTACACGGGGGTGACGGTGCCGAGCGCGTCATCGTAGACGTTCATATTGCCCGTCGTCGACTCGCCCACGGTGATGGCCGCCGGCCCGCTCTGTCCGCGTCCGCCCCCAGCCGCCGAGCTGCCGGTCGCCCCGGAGGCGCCCTTGGCTCCACCGGAGGCTTTAGTGTTATCGCTGGTGGCGGTGAAACGATGGATCAGCAGAAAGGTGATTACGAGCAGCACCGCGGCCGCCAGCCAGTACCATTTATGGCGGCGCTTCGCCTGCTGCGCCGCACGGTCGATCCGGTGATGCACTACATCGTAGTGCTCGGGATCAATCGAGTTCTTCGCCTCAAACTCGGCTCCCAGATCTCCGCCGTAGGACGGGGAGTTATGCGCCACGAAGGCCGCGCCGAGCTCAGGACCTTCCGCGGCCCGAGCCCCTTTTTGCTCTTCAGTCATCTCACGCCCTTGTCGATCGAAAACACCGCGTCAGGGCACACTGACGCATACAGCTTCTACAGCCTGTTCAGGCCCAATAGTCAGAAGACGGTTCCGTAACCAGAAAAGTTTGCTGCCGCCTTGAAGGACCCCAGAGAAACGTCTCTGCCTAAAGGGTACAACGAACCAGCAGCAGCCTCGCTGATGCCTTAAGCCTCTCTTCATCTGCGTTCCGTTCCGATGTGACGAACGCCCGCCTTCACAGGCTCAAAGATCGCAGGTGCACAAGAGCCGGCGGCCGAGCTTCTGCATCCAAACGCCCATGCCGACGGCTCTAGTCTTCAATCCTGGCAGCAATTCACTGAAGTTCGAGCTGATCGAGCTTGTGCCTGGGCAGAAGATCGCCTCCGACGCCCGCATGGTCGCCAGCGCCGTTCTGGACGGGATCGGCAAGGACACCAAGCTGCTCATCTACAAAGGACGCGAGGTCGTCGGCTCCCAAAGCAGCGCCGCGCCGGACATGGCGGCGGCGGTTTCGGCGGCACTGGACTGGTTGCGGAGCCAGAATGAATTGCAGGCCGCGCTGGACGGGCTCGCATTTTCCGCCGTGCGTGTCGTCCACGGCGGCTCCATCTATGCAGGTGCGACACAGGTTACGGATCAGGTTCGCAAAGACATTGAAGCTCTGGAGGAACTCGCGCCCCTGCACAACAAAAGCTCGCTGCAGGTGCTCGCTGTACTGGACCGGGAGATGGAAGGGAAGACCCATGCCGTGCGCATGAATTCACCGCGCATGAATTCCTCGCGCATGATGGTGGCCTTCGACACAGCCTTTCATCGCACCCTTCCCGAGACAGCCTGGCGTTATCCCATCGATCGTGAGATCGCCGACCGCTTCGGCGTGCGCAAGTACGGCTTCCATGGTCTGTCGCATCGCTACATGCTGGAGCAGTATGCCAGGGCTGTCGGCAAGCCGCCGGAGGCGATCACCGCGGTAACGCTGCACCTGGAGAGCGGGTCGTCCGCGTGCGCCATCGCTTATGGTCGATCCGTCGATACCACCATGGGGCTTACGCCACTCGAGGGGCTGATGATGGGCTCGCGCAGCGGCTCGGTCGATCCAGCCATCATTCCTTACCTGATGAAGAAGGAAGGGAAGAGCGTCGACGACATCATGACACTCCTGAACAAGCAATCCGGCCTGCTCGGCATCGCGGGCGGCTCGCTGGATACGCGCGTGCTGGAGAAGCGGGAGGATGACGCCGCGAAGCTTGCCTTGGCCATGTTCAGCTATCGCGTGCGGCTGGCGGTTGGAGCGTATCTGGCGGGATTGGGCGATGCCGAGGTGGTGATCTTCGGCGGCGGCATCGGCGAAGACTCGCCGTGGCTGCGCGCGGCGGTGTGCGATGGGCTGCACGGCTGGGGTCTCGATCTGGACCCAGCGGTAAACAACCGCGCCACCGCCGAACAGGTCTGCATCACCAAACCCGGATCGCGCCTGCAGGCCTGGGCCATGCCCGTGGAAGAAGGCCTGCAGATCGCGCACGAGTGCATGATGGCAATTGAGGCCGGCGGGGAGTCGCTTTAGGGCTGCTCCGATGTATTCGCTGTGGTGTAGGGGCAGGCTCCAGCCCACACACCAAATGCAGAACCACCAAGGCTTCAGGTAGTGTCCGAGGAATTGTTTTCTGCTTTTCGGAGGGAGGTCCGGGCTTTAGCCCGGACATTTGAGTGCGGAGAAGAACGGGGCTTCAGCCCCGGGTTTTGCGCTGAGATCGGAGAGAACCCAGGGCTAAAGCCCATCAGCTTGGCTCTACTTCTCGTGGGGCTGAAGCCCCACGCTCCCTCCCCTTCCTCCTCCCAGATGCACCTGAGCGCAGTCGAACGGGGAGGGAATCTGCTGTTCGCACGTGCTGCACAGGAACGCGTAATCAGCTTATTCGCCGGCGAGCTTGAGAAAGTCGTCCTTCACATCGACCAGACGCGGCAGTCCAAGGTCCTGCAGGCGAGCGTTAACAGGCTTGGCCTTCTCCGAGTGCAGGTCGTCCTTGTACATCGCCACGACGCGGTCGGCGGAATCATAGCCGTGAAAGCGGGCCTTTTCGGCCTCCGTGCGCTTTTTGATGTCTTGCAGTTCCTCGCGCTGCTTGGTGCCGAGGTCATGCTCGCTGGCGTTCAGAATGCGATGGAAGATGTGTTTGTCGAGAAAGTCCAGAAGCTCTGCCTTGCTTGCCATGCCGTTTGTCTCCTCCGCGGCTGCACCGGAGCCGGCGCCGCCAAAGGCTTGGATGCGTCCTCTTCGGGAGGTCGTGAGGGCATCGCGTACTGGTTGACAAGCGGCCGTGTCGAGATGTGCGCTGACGCTCGCATGATTTGGGTCCATGAAGTCACATCAAATGGCTTCGACTTGCCATCCAAGCCGACTATGCCCACGGATGCAACGCAAACAAGGCTCGTCGACACGCTGCAGGCCAACTGGAATGCTGAGATGAGGGGCTTCTATCTTTATAGCCGGCTCGCCGAAAAGGAGCCCGACCACGGGAGGCGGCGCTCGCTGCGCGGCTTGGCCACCGCGGAAAAACATCATGCCGATCTTTGGGCGGATCGCCTGCATACCCTCGGCTCCGAGGTTCCGCACTTCAAGCCGTTCGGCGAAGACGAGACCCCGGATGGCAGTCCAGCCTCCTTGCGCTCGCTCGAGCTGGACGAAAGCCGCGACATCGCCCGCTACGGCCAGCAGCTTCAGGAGCTCGGCGATGGGGATAGCCTAAAGATCCTAGCCGAGGTGCTGAAGGATGAGCAGGATCATTATCGGACGTTGCAGCAGCTCGCCCGCAGCGACACGTCAACAGGTCCGCGGGGCGCCGAAGACGCGCAGAAGGCGCTCGAAGCGCTGCTGGCGGCGCGCGAGGTGGGCCGCGTGCAGGCCGGCAGCTGGATTGGCGACGCGATCTACGGCGTCAACGACGGGCTGGGGTCGATCTTCGGCATCGTCTCGGGCGTCTCGGGAGCGACGTTGGGCAATAGCCACTTTGTGCTGATTGCCGGCATTGCCGGCATGGTCGCCAGCGCGCTTTCGATGGGCTCCGGCGCCTATCTGGCCGCCAAAAGCGAACGCGAGATCTACCAGGCGGAGTTTGCACGCGAGGAGGAGGCGGTGCGGCTGAATCCGGTCGAGGCCCGTGAGTTGCTTTCGCTAACTTACCAGGTGCGCGGGTTGCCGGAGGAGGATGCCGACCGGGTCGTCGAGCACTTGGCCGCCGATGGCAAGCGGCTCGCCGAGGCGCTCGCGCGGGAGCGCCTGAACACCACCGAGGAGGGCCTCAGCAAGCCCTGGACCTCGGCCATCTCCGGCGCGCTCTCGACGGCCGTGGGGGCGTTCATCCCGATCATCCCGTTCTTCTTTGTCTCCGGGCTGCGCGCCGTGGTGATCGCCGCAGTGGTCTCGCTGATCGCGCATTTCGCCGTGGGCGCTTCCAAGTCGCTGATCACCATTCGGTCGTGGTGGTCGAGCGGCCTGGAGATGACCTGGGTCGGGGCCCTGGAGGGCGGCGTCACCTACGCCGTAGGGATCGCACTGGGCCATCTCGGCGGCGGCTCTTAACCTTACCGTCTCGCGAAAAATTAGCCTCTCGCGAACTCGGCCCAGGGGTACCCGTTGGGCCTATGTCTGATAACAGATATTCTGTTTCTTTCTCGTAGTGGCCGAAGACCGCCTCGATCAAGTGTGCCCCGTTGGCGACCCGCAACGAGAGGGTTCCCCGGTCGCTCAAGACACGAGTCGATGACGCTGAGGGGCCTTTCGCAATTCGGCTAAATGATCTATACCAAAAGAACCGCGCATTTATTCAGAGTTACAACAGTGAGCACACGTTCCTCTGTACCGCTCGTTGGGAGGCCTGTTGAATCGCACGCTCGCGCTTTGTCTTGTGCCCACATTGAGCTTCGTCTCTGCTTCCACAGAATCTCGGTTCGGCAGGACCGCTTCCGGGTTATACGATCCAGAGCTCAGGAGGACTGATGCGTCCACCGCAGGGGTGTGCAGCCCGGAAGTGTCACCGATTCCCCGCCATATGCGGGTGATCCGCTCCTGCTTTTCCAATCGTTTTCACAGACTCTGTACAGTGCCGCAGGAGTTTCATGACACCTTGTTCTCGTGCTCTTTGTCTCCTTTCGGGCTTTTTTTTCGCAGGAGTTGCAGTCTGCAGATCGCAGACTGAGGCTGTTTCGCCCAGCCGTTTCTCGGATATGCGCTGGCGCGAGATTGGGCCGATACGCGCCGGGCGCACGCGTGCCCTTGCCGGTGTACCCAGCGAACCCGCCACGTTTTATCTGGGCGCCGTGGATGGCGGCGTCTGGAAGACCACGGATGCGGGCGACACCTGGCACAGTCTCTGGGATCGCGAGCCGACAGGCTCCATCGGTTCCGTCGCGGTCGCGCTCAGCGATCCGAACGTGATCTACGTGGCCAGCGGCGAGGGATTGGCGCGGCCGGATCTGTCGATTGGGGACGGGGTGTACAGGTCGGCGGACGCAGGCAAGACATGGACGCATCTGGGGCTGCGGGAGAGCGAGCAGATCGGTCAGATCGCCATCGATCCGCGCGATGCCAACCGGGTCTTTGTCGCGGTCACGGGCCACCCTTACGGGCCTAACAAAGAGCGCGGGCTCTATCGGACCACGGACGGCGGCAAGACCTTTCAGAATGTCCTGTCGGTCGACGACCACACGGGTGCGTCCGAGGTCGAGATCGACCCCCATCACCCCAATGTGGTCTGGGCGGGCATGTGGGAGCGGCAGGAGGGGCCGTGGGAGAACGGCGCCTGGTCGGGAGCCAACGGCGGTCTGTTCAAGTCGGTCGACGGGGGCGACCACTGGACCAAAGTCACCGGGGGCGGGCTGCCCGACGGGATTATTCAAGTGAATGTGGCCATCTCGCCGGCGGACTCCCACCGCCTCTACCTTGAGGCGGCTACGGCAAACGGCGTCGGCCTGTACCGCTCCGAGGACGGTGGCACGAGCTGGGTGCACGCGCCGGAGAACGACACGCGACCCGAGGCGCGCATCGGCGGCGGCGACCTTCCGGTGATCAAAGCCGATCCCAAGGACCCGGACACGGTCTACGTTGCCTCAGTGGTTACGTGGAAATCGACTGACGCGGGCAAGACCTGGTTGGGACTGCGCGGCTCGCCCGGCGGTGACGACTACCAGAATGTTTTTATCAACCCGAACAATCCGAAGATCATCGCGCTGGCCAGCGATCAGGGTGTCATTATCTCGCAAAACGGTGGGGACACCTGGGCCAAGTGGTACAACCAGGCGACCGCGCAGATGTACCACGTCACAACCGACAACGCGTTCCCGTACCGGGTGTGCGGCGGCCAGCAGGACTCGGGCAGCGCGTGTGTAGCCAGCCGCAGCGACGATGGCCGCATCACCTTTCACGACTGGCATCCGGCCGGTATCGAGGAGTACGGCTACGCCGCTCCCGATCCGCTTGACCCGGACATCGTCTACGGCGGCAAGGTCACCCGCTACGACCGCCGCACCGGGCAGATCCAGAACGTCGAGCCCAAGCCCCTCCGCGGCGCCCAGTCCAGTTACCGCGTGCTGCGCACGGAGCCGCTGATGTTCTCGCCGGTTGACCCGCAAAAGCTGTACTTCGCGACCAACACGCTCTGGCTGACAACCGACGGCGGCAAGAACTGGCACGAGGTCAGCCCGGATCTCAGCCGCGAGGCCGGGTTTGACATCCCGGCAAAGCTGGCCCGGTACAAGGATGCGCCCACGGCTCGCCCCATTCGACGCGGTGTGATCTATGCGCTCGGCCTGTCGCCCAAGGATGGCAACCGGCTGTGGGCAGGTACCGACGACGGCTATATCTGGACCACCGCCGATGGTGGAACGCATTGGTCCAACGTCACCCCGCCGGCGCTCAAGCCCTTCTGGAAAGTCTTCAACATGGACGCGGGTCAGTTCGATACCGAAACTGCCTATGCCGCCATTAACACCATGCGGCTGGACGACATGCGGCCGCACCTTTTCCGAACGCATGATGCCGGGGAGACCTGGACCGAGATCGATAATGGTATTCCCAACGGCGCGGCGACCAACACGATCCGCGAGGATCCGAAGCAAAAGGGCCTGCTCTATGCCGGCACCGAAACGGAGGTCTATGTTTCGTTCGATGATGGCGACCATTGGCAGTCCTTGCGGCTGAACATGCCCGCAAGCTCCGTGCGCGACCTGCAGATCAAGGACGACGATCTGGTCGCAGGCACCCACGGCCGTGGGTATCTCATTCTTGACGACCTCACGCCGCTACGGCAGATTGCCGCACTGAGAACGACGAAGCGCGGAGACAAACTTGCGGCTGACGAGGCGTATTTGTATACGCCTCAAGCGGCTCTGCGCATTCGGAACAACATGAACCCGCCAACGCCCTGGCCGCCGGACATGGCCTCCGGCCAGAACCCGCCCGATGGCGCAATCCTCGATTACTACCTTGGCCCGAAGTTCTCCGGCGTGGTGACGCTCGAGATCGCGGATAGGGAGGGTGAGGTCATCGGCCGTTTCAAGAGTACCGATCCCGTGCCGCCGCTCGATCCGCGCTACCCGGATCCGACGCTCTGGGCGCGGCCGCCGCGGCTTGTTTCCGCGGCCCGGGGGCACCATCGCTTCCTTTGGGACATGCAGTATCCGCAGGTGCCGGGCATGTCCACCGGGCCCGATGCCGATATGGCTGTTCCGTACGATACACCGCAGGTTTCCACGGCTCCCTGGGTGATGCCGGGCAGCTATACGGTACGGCTCATCGCCGGTGGACGGACGATGACCGCGCCGTTGACCGTGGTGATGGACCCGCGCGTGAAGACGCCGGCCGCCGCGCTCGAACAGCAGTTCGCTACCTCCAAGGCGATCTATGACGACCTGCTGCGTGCCAATGCTGCCCTGCACCAGATCACCGTGCTGCGAGAAGAGTTGAAGGGGCGCACGGGGCAGGCGCCCGCCGCCGGAACCAGCGAGGGTATCGCATCGCTCGACGCCAAGCTGAATAAGATTGCCGGTAACGAGCGCGGCGAACGGGGTGGCCGTGGAGCACCGGCCGGACCCGCGACCCTCGGCTCCGTGCGCACCCAGCTGGCGCGTGTAGAGCACGAGATTCAGAACGCCGATGCGGCTCCGACCGCCGCCCAGGTGGAGGCCTTCAGCATCGTCGCGCAGCCCCTGGACGGGCTGCTGGCGCAATGGAACCAGCTCAAGGGGACCGATCTGAAATCGCTGAATCTGCAGCTGCAACGAGATGGTTTTGCCGCGCTGCAGCTGGACACAAACCGTATCGACCATGACGTCGAAGACCAGATCAGTGTGGGTGACGTGGACTGATCTGATCGGGCTGGAATGCACGCGTGAACGGGCCGCCCATCATACCGGTGGCCCTGTAAAGGAGACGGTTCGCCTTCGCGCCCTTGCATTCGCAACCTCTTCCGAGCGCGCGACGGTGCCCTTTGGATTGGCCCGGATGGAAGCGGCGTGTACAGGCTGGACGGCGGCTCCGTGCGGCACCTTTCGGCCCCGCAAGAGCTGACGAACAACTTCGTCCGCGCCTTTCTGCAGAGCCGCGACGGAGCGGTTTGGATCGCTACCGACGAGGGCGTCAGCCGCGTGGCGGGCGCCAGCATCCGCAAGTATACCGAGGCCTCCGGTCTCATCCACTTCAGCACCCGCTGCCTGACCGAGGATCGCGACGGCGGTGTTTGGATCGGGACGGATCGGGGCGTGAGCCTTTGGAAAAACGGAGCGTTTCGCCGCAACCGCTGGTCTCCCACGTTGTCCGATGCGTTAATGCATATCGATTACGAAGGGGTGCAGCCCGCCTCTATGGCGACGGAAAGCTGCTGGACGACCAGTTCTGGAATGGACTGCCCTGGACGATTGGTCTGCGCGAGCTTGCACCGGACGGAAAGTCGCAAAGTCTCGCGGACCTGGAATTGCGTATTCTTCCCTTACCCAAGGACAATCCGGTGTACATCGAAGACGCCGCCTCCACGAGCTGCTCGACCTGCCATAACGTGCATGCGCCGGAACCCAGCCTGGCAACCTACTCCGCGCGCTGCCTGAGTTGCCACCGGTGGCAGAGTTGCGGCGCTGCAAAGACGCTTGGCCAGGGTATCGTCGCCAACTGCATCGACTGCCATATGCCCTCCCAGACCACCAAAGCGATTGTCTCTGTTACGGCCGGCGAAGCCATCACAACCACGCTACGTACACACTGGATCAAGGTGTATCGCGGACTGTGAGACATGTCGGCCTATGACTTGTACGGATTTCGCGCCTTGTTCCCTTATCGGCGACCCCCTTCGCCGCCTCCCTTTCGTCACATGGTCAACGTTTACAGGGGTACCCAGATGTGCAGGTTGCTCGGGAATGCATCCTGGCCAAGTAGGGCGGCACCTATTTGGCTACCGCCCTTTGTCCCCGCAAGTCCTCGCAATCAAATCACGGAAGCATGGCCCATGTCGTTCAACTTGTGCAAAACATCCTGGGGCAGCTGAAGCGAGGCAGCCGAGATGTTCTCGCGAAGGTGAGCGACAGAGGAGGTCCCCGGAATCAGCAGCATGTTGGGTGAGCGTTGCAGGAGCCACGCCAGAGCCACGACCATCGGGGTCGTGTGCAGTGCCGAAGCCACATCGTCCAAGGCCGACGACTGTAGCGGCGTGAAGCCGCCCAGCGGGAAGAAAGGGACGTAGGCCACGCCTTCGGCGTTGAGGTGATCCAGGAAGCCGTCGTCTTCTCGATGCGCCACATTGTAGTAATTCTGCACGCATACGATCTTCGCGATCGGGCGAGCCTCATCGAACTGTTTCTGGGACACGTTGCTGAGGCCGATATGCTGGATCAGACCTTCCTGTTGCAACTCAGCCAGCGTTGTGAGGGGCTCCGTAATCAATGCGTCGCTGGGAGCAGAAACGCCACCGACTCGCAAATTGACGATCGGCAACACGTCGAGACCTAGGTTGCGCAAATTGTCCTGTACGGACACTTTCAGGAACTCGGGAGAGGTGTCCATAATCCATGAACCATCCTCTCCGCGGCGGGCGCCTACCTTTGTGACAATCGTCAAGTCCTTCCGGTAGGGTTGCAGGGCTTGCTTGATGATCGCGTTCGTTATGTGTGGTCCATAGAAATCGCTTGTGTCGATGTGATTTACACCGCTCTCGACAGCCTCACGAAGCACGGCCAGCGCAGCGTCGATATCTTTGGGGGGACCGAAGACGTGCGGGCCCGCAAGCTGCATCGCCCCATAACCCATCCGTTTCACGGTGATGGACGTTCCGGGAAACGTGAATGTGCCACCGAGATTGTTCTGTGCGTTCATATCCTTGTTCTCCTATTACACTTCGTATGGGTTAGATGAAGGAAGCTTCAGTTCTGGAGTTCGCATTTTGAGCAAAGCGCCCGCCGTGCGGTTGGAGCCAAGAAAGACGCCGCTGCAGGCGCGTTCGACAGCGAGCGTCAGAGCCATCATGCAGGCAACGATTCAGGTTCTGCTCAAGGACGGCAAGTCGAAGCTGACGACAACACGGATCGCCGCACGCGCGGGTGTTTCGGTTGGAACCCTGTACCAGTATTTTCCGAATAAGAGTTCCCTGCTGCAGGCGCTCTTGAAGGAGCATCTGGACGGCGTAGCTCTTGCCATGGAAACCGCGTGCCAGGCCGTACACGGAGCGTCTCTGGCGAGGATGGCCGAGACGGTCGCGTCCGCCTTTGTACAGGCCAAGTTTCGCAACATCGACGCAGGTGTAGCGCTCTACGCCGTGAGCGACGACGTCGAAGGCAAGCGCATTGCGCGCGGGATGCATGCCCGAGCTGCAAAGGCGATGACTGCCCTGTTCCAGACAGCACCTGAGAGTACGATTACGCAGCCGAACCTAGTGGCGGCAACCCTGTTGAGCGCGATGGCAGGGGTGAGCCGGGCGATGCTGGAGACGGGCGTGACGCGCGGCACGATGGCGACCATGGAGAAAGAACTGACGGTGATGGTCCGCGCCTATCTGGAGGCTTCCGCTGAGAACGTTTCAGCGCCCCCCGTTCAAACGTAGGCACTTCAGCCAGCTCAAATCACGGAATGCGCTGGCGGTGAGTAGCCTGAGTACCGCTTTGACGGCGTCTGGCGTTATCCTGAGCAGAGTCCCGTCCGGTGAGGCTCATGTCTGAAACTATCCAAGATCGCGTTCTTCGCGTGATCGCCACGAAACAACGGATTCCGCTCGAATCAGTGCGGCCCCAAAGCACCTTTGAAGAGCTTGGGATCGATTCCCTGGATCGCTTGAACATCCTCTTCGAGCTTGAGGGTGAATTCGAGATCGAGATCGATGACCAGCAGGCGAAGCAGGTAACGAATCTGCAGCAGATGATTGCAGGCATCACGCAGTTGGTGGAAGCGAAGTCAGGCTCTTCGCCCGCGCAATGACCCAAAGGGTTGTCATCACCGGCATGGGCGTCATCAGTGCGCTGGGGCGCGATCAGCATGAGTTCTGGCGGGCGCTGGAGAGCGGAACGCCGGCCATCGACGTGATCTCCTCGGTGGACCCTGCGCAGCTGCGGTTCAAAAACGCCGCCGAGGTTTGCGGGTATGATGCCGCATCTGAGTTTCCGTCCAAGGAATTGGCCTTTCTCGATCGGTTCGCGCAGTTCGCTCTAACCTCGGCCCACGAGGCTGTCACGCAAGCCGGCGTTGCATGGACCGAGGAGGTGCGCGAACAAGGGGCCATCGTCACGGGTTCTTGCATGGGCGGACGCGGCGCAGAGGAGGCCGGCTACTGGGAGCTCTTCCATCACAACCGCACCCGCGTTCACCCGCTCACGATCCCGCTGAGCATGAGCAACGCGGGCGCAAGCCACATCTCGATGAGATATGGCATGCATGGTCCGGCCTATACCGTATCGACGGCGTGTTCTTCGTCGGCGCATGCGATCGGACAGGCGTTCTGGATGGTTCGGTCAGGGATGGCGCCGATGGCGATCGCCGGGGGCAGCGAGGCGCCTATCTTCCTCGGCGGCCTGAAGGCGTGGGAGGCCATGCGCGTGATCAGCAAGGACACCTGCAGACCCTTTTCGGCGGATCGATCCGGGTTGATCCTGGGCGAGGGCGGCGCCATGCTGGTGCTGGAGCCCCTCGAAGCGGCGATCGCTCGCGGCGTCAGGCCGTTGGCGGAGATCGTCGGCTTCGGGATGTCGTCGGATGCGAGCCACATCACGCAGCCCTCTCCGGAGGGTGCGGAGCGGGCCATGCGGAACGCGATTCGTGACTCCGGGTTGGCCCCCGAGCAGTTCGGCTACATCAACGCCCACGGCACGGCGACGCTGGCCAACGACCGATCCGAGACCGCGGGCATACGGGCCACCTTTGGCTCCCATGCTGACCGGCTCGCGGTAAGCTCAACGAAGTCCATGCATGGGCATGCGCTCGGAGCGGCGGGAGCGCTGGAGGCCATCGCCTCTGTGCTGAGCCTGCGCCATGGCGTGCTGCCTCCCACGGCGAACTTCACGACGTCAGATCCGGAGTGCGATCTCGACGTGATCCCGAACGTGGCCCGCACGCTGCAAGTCGAAGCCTGTCTCTCGAACTCCTTCGCCTTCGGTGGACTGAACGCGGTGCTTGCCTTCAAGAAGATTTCTTGACTGTTATCGCTAAAGCAAATTACCTACGGGTATAAAGGTGTCATCTCGACTGGAGCAGACAGTTTTACCGTCTGCGTAAGGGAGAGACCCCTGTATTTTGTGTGCTGCTGCACAAAGGTCTGCGTAGCTCCAAACGGAATACAGGGGTCTCTCCACTACGGCTTCGCCTCCGGTCGAGATGACACTTCATAGCTATTAGTAATTTGCTCTAGCGTTTGGCGGCGCGGGATTCCGCCAGCCAGGCGACGGAACGACGGATGCCTTCCTCCAGGGAGACCTCCGCTGCAAAACCGAAGGCTTTTCTTGCTTTTTCGATAGGAAACTCCTGATTGCGACCGAGAAGATAAACGGCGTGCTTCGTGAGCAGAGGCCGTCCACTGAGGCCCAGATAGCGGTGCGGAGCTTCGAAGACGCGCGAAAGTCCGATCGCCGTCCCAAAGGAGAGATTGATCCACGGGAGTTTGGCCCCGAGCTGCTGCGCAAAGAGCGTGACATACTCGCGCCATGAGGCGTTCGTTCCGTCGGCAATGTTGTACGCTTCGCCGATGGTGTGCGGGCTCGACGCGGCCCCCAGCATCGCCTGCGCGACGTTGTCCACATAGGTGAAGCCGCCAGTGGCCTCCCCGCCATCGACGTAGGCCATAAGCCGCTGGCGCAGCAAGGTGGCGATCTCCTGCGTGAAGTCCTTGCCACGCGGACCATAGATGGTGGCCGGGCGAAGAATCGTAATGGGAAGTCCTTCTCCACTCGCCTTCCACACAGCGGCTTCACCGGCTCCCTTGGTCCGGTTGTAGGGCAAACCGGCGTCCACGAAAGGGTGGTCCTCCGTGCAGGGCGTCTCCGGATAGCCATAGATATCGGTCGTGCTGACGTGCAGAAATCGTTGTAGACCGTTCGCCTGCCGGGCGGCTGCGAGAAGGTTCTGTGTACCCAGAACGTTCGCGTTGAAATAGGTCTTCTCGGGCGCCCAGTCAGTGGAGCAGGCGGCGCAGTGAAAGATGTGCGTGACGTTCCGGACGGTCTCCTGCAGCGCCGCACTGTCCGAAAGGTCACCGCGGACGACCCGAACCGGGGTGGCCGCGAGGTGGCGCAGGTCCGAGCCCGACCGCGCAAGGACGATCACCTCTTCGCCACGCTCATGCAGCATCCGGGCCAGCCTGCCGCCCAGAAAGCCGCTCGCACCCGTGACCAGGGCCGGCATGGCTTAGTGCGCGGCCAGCTGCCGAAACGCGTCCAGAACGAACTCGAGCTGGGCGATCGTGTGCGCGGCGGTGACGCAGAGCCGCAATCTGGCGGCTCCCTGGGCGACCGCCGGGAACATCACCGGCGCGGCAATGATGCCGAAGTCGCGAAGCCGCCGGGCAAACAGCGCCGTCGTCCCCTCGTCCTTGAGAATGACAGGGACGACTGCGGTTTGGGACAGGCCGGTGTCGTAACCCAGGTTCCGCAAGCCTTCCCGGAGAAAATCGCCGTTGCGCTTGATTTGAGAGACCCGCTCGGGCTCTGCCTTCAAAATGGCCAGGCCAGTCGAGATCGCCGCAACGGCCGCGGCGGTCATGGCCGCGGAAAAGATGTACGGCGATGAGGCGTGCTGAAGAAAAATCGCCACTTCCTGCGATACCGCGACAAAACCTCCACTGGATGGAATGGATTTGGCAAGCGATCCGGTCCAGATATCGACGTCTTCCGTCCGGATGCCGAAGTGTTCATCGGTGCCACGGCCGTGGGCGCCCAGCACGCCGGATGCGTGCGCTTCATCCATCATCAGAAAGCAGCCGAACTCCTTCTTGAGCGCGATCAGATCGGGCAGGCAGCAGATGTCTCCATCCATCGAAAAGACGCCGTCGGAGACAATGACGGTTCGATTCGCCGTGTTGGGCTTCTTGATCTCGTCGCGCAGCGACTGCGGGTCGTTGTGCCGGAACCGCTGCAGCTGTACCCCCGACATGCGGCACGCATCCAGCAGGCTGCGATGGCAGAGCTCGTCGATGATCACCCGGTCCGACGGGCCGAACAGGCCGTAAATGACGCCCAGGTTCGCCATGTACCCCGAACTGAAGGTCAGCGCATCTTCCGTGCCTTTGAAGACTGCCAGGTCATGTTCCATCTCGCGATGGATGTCCAGGGTGCCGGTGAGCAGGCGGGCGCCGCTGGTGCTGGTGCCATAGCGCATGATGGCCTTCATGGCAGCCTCGTCGATCCTGGGGTCACCAATGAGTCCCAGATAATCGTAGGAGGACATCATGAGCATCTCGTGCCCATCTGCCGTGACGCAAGGGCCGGCCTTGGCTTCCAGCGGCATGTGGAACGGGTAGGCGTCCAGGGAACACGCCAGCGCCGTGTTCTCAAAGACACGCCGAGCGCGTGCATCCAGGAGATCGGTCTTCTTGAAGCTCCAGGCCCTGCCCGGGGTGAAGTAGCTTCCGAACATCTTCCCTGACGAGGAAGTGAAATCTGTTACGGACGGCACCTTCTCTTCGGCGATCTGAGGCGGTGTCATGGGATAACCCATTTTAGACGAAGGCTTGTGAGTTTGAAAGGGGACTCGCTTTCCTGTCCCCGAGTCGGGGAGCTGCCATCACTCACTCGCTGAGCCTCAGCAGGGCGGCGCGGGCCTCTCGCGCGGCAATCTTGCGGTTGGCGAGGGCCCCCGGTGAAAATTGAATCGGGCTCGAGGCGAAGCGAAGGTGCGCGTGCATCGGGCGGAGCCCAAGGAAGTTCCACAGGTGCGCGGGTAGTGTCTGCGAACCCCAGTGGACATCTTCGCGAGTGCTTCTGCCCTCAGCCCCATCCGCCGCGGAAAGCTCGTAGCGCAGAAAACCCGGCGTTACCGTCGCTCCGGCCATCAGCGCCGCCGCTAGTAAACCGCCGCGCACCGGCAGCACCGGCTCGTCGCCCAGGCCGGTCTGACCTTCCGGGAAAAAAACGACGGGCAGACCGTCGCGAAAGCCTTCCGCCATGCCGGCGGCCGCCTCGGCTGCGCTGCCGCCCCGGCCGCGTGTTACATACACCGTGCCGGCCATCATGCTCATCCATCCCAGCAGCGGCAAGCGGCGGATCTCGATAGCCGAAACGAACACACACGGCCGCAGTGCCGCATGCAGGAAGATGTCCACGTAGGTGAGGTGATTGGTGATCACCGCTCCGCTCTCGGGGACCGGACCGCTGACGCTCCAGGTAACCTCCATCGCCGTCAGCACCCGGCGGCAAAGCCGGGTCAGCCATGCCGCCCGCGCTGGGCGCGACTTCGGACGCCGCACCAGCAGCTCCAACAGCGACCGGCCGAACGCCCAGACGACCTTCGTGCCCCGGATCAGCTTATACAGCAAAGACAATCTCCCGCGGTCCTAAACTCTGTTTCCCTGAGGACTAGAGTACCTCTGAAGAATGGGATCGCCCGTTCCTGTGCACCGGCTAAGGAATCTATGAATAAGGCCCGTCGTCGCCTTTGGGGAGGGAGCGTAGGGCTTCAAAGCCCTACGAAAAAACGCCTAAATACAAGGGGCTTTAGCCCCGGGCATTTTGTTGGACCCCATCCATTGGCTTGATCAGTGCTTCCCTAACAACGCAGCGCGCCGCCGCCGGCAGCAAAACTGCAAGCTCCCGGCACAGATGAATTGTCGCTCATGGCCGACATTTATCGATTGTTTCCCCACATCGAATATTTTCCCGGTACTATTCGCACACCGAAGATTACTGCAATTGCAGGATTCGAGGCAGGCCAGCTTCCAGGGTCGCTGAAGGTTTTTGTGTATGTGGCGTACTAAAGCCACAGCTCTTGCGCCTTCAGCTTAAACGAGTTGTAAGAAATTCCTGCTGTATTTGGGAAGACGTCCTCACAGAGGTGTTCTGCCCTTCGTTTGTCCTTGGGATTTGCAAACAGGCCTAGTTTTTTTGCACACCATATTCCCTGGACACGGAGCCACCTTGAAACGTCTTATCACCACCTTTGGCGCAATTGCTTTTGGCATCGCAGCTTCCTCTTCAGCTTGGGCCGACACCTTCAATTTCAGCTTCGGCAGCACCGCCGATCCTTTCAGTGGCTCAGGAACATTCACGGCATCCAGCGTCTCTGCAGGGGAGTATCTGATCACGGCAGTCTCGGGAACCACCGACACCGGCAACGGCGTCAATCGACCGATTATGAGCGTACTGGCCCCGGGGACCTTCCCGACCTTTGCGAACGGCGGCACAACTCCGGCAAACGACAATCTGCTGTTCTTTCCGGCGGCGGGCGGAGGCTTCTTCGACTATGACGGCGTCTCGTTCGTGCTGATGAACGGCGCCCAGGTGAATCTCTCCTACGACCCATCCATTACGGCCGATGCGTTTTTGCTGCGCACGAACGGAAGCACGGTGACGGAGAGTGTTCCCGTGACGGTAACTTCGTCCACCGCGGTGGGGGTAACGCCTGAACCCAGCTCGCTGCTTCTGCTGGGTACCGGCCTGCTCGGCCTGACCGGCGCGATCCGGCGCCGCCTCAGCGCCTGACACCCGGTATTGCCTCAGCGCCTGACACCCGGTATTTCTGTCAGCCCGCAAAATGTATGCCTTGCCGCACTCGCTTCGTACTTTCTGCCAACTCTCTCCATCCACGGCTCGCGCCAGCACGTTCTCCATCATATGAGCGGGGAGTCCTCATTCTCTCCCGTTCGCCCTCCGGCCCCGGGGCGCCCCGCTCCTCACCGTTCCACCTTGGATAAGGGATCGTCACATGTTCAAACGTAAACCTATCGTCGGACTCACCTTGGGTCTGCTCATGGCCGTACCGCCGGGGGGGTTCGCATCCAGTCACCGGGAAGCACCCATCACCGCCCTGGACCATACAGCGGATATCACCGATTTCTACGCATTCGTCAGCTACGATCATCCGGATCGCGTGACCTTCATCATGAACGTCGATCCATTCCTCGCGCCCAGCAACGGACCGAACTACTTCCCTTTCGATCCGGCCGTCCTGTACCAGATCAAGATCGACAACGCTCATAATGCAACGTCCGCTGTCACCTTCCAGATACGCTTCACGACCCAGATCCGCGCTCCTCAGGTGTTTCAGGCCTATGTGGGTGCAGGCAATGGGATTAACGCGCCGGCGAACTCACCGGCGCCCGTGGCTCCCGGAACACCGATCGTTCCTCCTGCCGTGACATCGCTCACCGGTCCTGGATCCGCGGGCATCAATGTCCTCCAGACCTACACCGTGACGATGGTGAAGAACGGCCAAACCACCAATCTCACCCCTGCGAATGGCTCCGATCTCATCGCTGTTCCCACCAACGTCGGTCCCCGCACCATGCCGAACTATGAGGCCCTGGCCCAACAGGGGATTTTTAGCGTACAGGGCAACGGCGCCAACAACATCAGTGTGTTTGCGGGCACGGTTGCAGACCCTTTCTATATCGATCTCGGAGCATCCTTCGATAGCCTCAACTTCCGTGCCGCCGCGGGCGGTGGCGTTCTTACGCCGGCGCAGGACAAGAACGATCATCTGAACCTTGCCCCGGATTCGCTCTCGGGCTTCAACGTCAACACCATCGCGATCGAGGTTCCTATCGCTCTCCTGACCAGCGATGGAAACACCCATCCTGCAACGGACCCGCGTGCCACCATCGGCGCCTGGGCGACGACCTCCAGGCAGCAGATGACCATTCGCCAATCTCCGATGCCGGTCGAAAACAGCGGCGCCTTCTACCAGGTGCAGCGCCTGGCCAACCCACTGGTCAATGAACTGATTATCGGCACGGGAACCAAGGACTACTGGAGCATGTCCGATCCTGTGAACGACTCACAGTTTGCCTCCTTCGATCTGGACCCACTACTGGCCCGGGTCTTTAACGCAGTGTATGGGATCAGCATTCCCCCGCCGCCGCGCGTGGATCTGCTTCCGCTTGTCACCTACTCGCCGCCGATTGCTGCTCCCGGAACACCGGCCGGTCCTATCGCCGATCTTCTCCGGCTGAATACCGGCGTAGCGCCTACACCCTCTGCGAAGCGGAGCCGCCTCGGTCTGCTCGCAGGCGACGGCGCGGGCTTCCCCAATGGCCGGCGGGTCAGCGATGACGTGCTGGACATTACGGCGCGCGTGGTTGCGGGCGGCGTTCTGAGCAAGGGATTCAACATTGCGCCCAACAACCTGGTTGGGGACGGCGTCAACGCACCCGATGTTCCTTACCAGGAGACGTTCCCCTATGTGCATTACGCCTATAGCGGGCGCGACAGCCGCCACATCGATGCCGGTGAGAAGGGTTGTGGCGAGCAGCCTTCCTTGTCCAACAATGTAGGAGCTCCACCCACCGACCAGGGCGGTAACGCGATCTGTCCTGTGCAGTAGATGAATTGATTCACGAAGGGCTCTCCGCATATTTCTTTGCAGAGAGCCCTTTTCCTCCCTGATTCACTGAAGGTCATCATGAAATTCTTGTACGCCCCGGTTGTAGTTCTTGGCACGTTCGTGTTCGCTCCCCTCGGACACGCCCAGCAGACAGTCTCATCCCGAGCCGATCAGCGCAACTCATCAGCGGTGAGATCGGCCCAGATTGAGAGTCCGGCGCAGCAGCGCATCGAGGCGGCAAAGCGACAGATTCTGGCCACACCCCAAAAAATTCAAGCATTTAACGAGCTCGCCATTGCCTATCTGCGACGGGCGCGCGAGACGGCCGACCCGAAGTATTACACCGACGCCTCCCAGGCGCTAGCGCAGGGGCTTCACCTCGACGCGAACGATTTTCAACTGCAAAAAACGCAGGTCGCTTTGCTGTTGGGCATCCAGCAGTTTGCCCAGGCGAAGGAGAAAGCCACGCTGCTCAACCGCCACACACCCGACGATGTCATGACGTATGGATATCTCGCCGAGGCGGAGATTGCTCTCGGCGATTACCCGGAGGCGGAGAAGAATGCGCAGTGGATGCTCAATATGCGCCCTAACAATGTTCCGGGACTGCTGCTGGGAGCCAGACTGCGCGTGCTGTACGGCGACCCGAACGGTGCGTTGCAGCTTCTCAAGCTCGCCTACGCGGAGACGTCTCCGACGGAGGTCGAGGAACTGGCCTGGCTGGCAAACGGGATCGCTTCGGTTCAGATCGATTCCGGGAACGCCGGTGCAGCCCTGCCGATCCTGCAGCGGGCTGAGCAGCTCTTTCCTGATTATCCCTATACGATCGAGAATCTAGCGCGGGTGCGTCTCGCTCAGAATCAACCGAAAGACGCAGTTGTCCTGCTGAAGCAGGCAACGCTGCTCGACAGCCGTCCGGGAACACTCTATGAGCTTGCAAAGGCGCAGAAAGCCGCCGGACATATCGCAGAGGCGCGCACCACCGAAGCGGAGTTTGAGCAGCGTGCACTCCAGCCAGCGAATCAGACGGATGGCACCACCCTGTGCGATCTCATTCTGCTCTATGCCGACGATCCCTCCAAAGCGGCGAGTGCCCTGACGCTCGCGCAACACGCGATCGACACACGCCACGACATCGACACCCTGGATGCCTATGCCTGGGCACTGTACGCCAACGGCAGATACAGCGACGCGGATACCGCGATGCAGCGGGCCATCGCTGTCGGCGAGCAAAGCGCGGAGATCTTCGATCACGCCGGTCACATTGAGCAGAAACTCCATAAGCCGACGGACGCCTCAAAGGACTTCGAGCTCTCGATGCGGGCGAACTCGTCCTCCGAGTACGCCGCTGACGCACGCAGCGCCATGGGACTTCCGGTAAACGCCACGAATGCGCCGGCGAGTTCGTCAAAGGCTGAGACATCGTTCGCGCTCGATTCCCCTCCCCCGAATCTCGGGTCCTCTACGCCACCCGCAACAGACCTCAAGCCGGTATCGGCCAAGCTTGGCACCGCGGTCTCCGGGCTGGGTTTCTCGCCGATTCCCGAGGCTTTGCTCTCACCGCATCCCACGGACACGGCGCGTCTCATTCGCAACGCGCAGGCCAACGTGGAACGAAATCCCAAGGATTCCCAGGCGTATGCCGCGCTGGGTGCGGAGTACTTCCAGCAAGCCAGGGAAACCGGCGACGTCAGTGACTACGAGCTCGCGGAGAAGTCCCTCAACCTTTCGCTCGATCTCGTCTCGGACGATTTCTCCGCGGATGCAGCCTTGGGAAGCCTCGCCGAAGTCTGCATGGGAGAGCATCGCTTTGCGGATGCGCTCACCTATTCCCACAAGGCACTCGCGCTCGGATCGGGCGATGTCTCACCCTTTGCCATCGTCGGCGACGCCGAGGCAGATATGGGTGAATACGACAAAGCGGGACTCGCGTATGCGCGGCTCACCCCCCGTTATATGACTCTTTCGCCGCGCGCCGCGTATGCTCGCGACAGCCGCATCTCCTACCTGAACTTCGTGTCGGGAGATACAGCCGGAGCCATCACCCTGATGAACACGGCGGTGGCGGAGGGCCTTGAAGCGCAGCTTCCACGGGAAAATCTTGCATGGCTTTACTACGAGCTTGGGGAGTATGAGACGCAAGGGGGCGATGCCGCCGCCGCGAATATCGCGTACCTTGCCGCCCTGGATGTTCACCCCGGAGACTATCGCGCCCTTGCGGGTCTCGCGAAACTCCGGGCCAACAACGGTCGCTATGCCGAAGCCATCATGCTGTACGAAAAGGCGATTGCGGTCGTGCCCATGCCGGTCTTCGTTGCGGAACTCGGCGATCTCTATGCCAAAACCGGAGATCAGGCTGAAGCGAGAAGACAATATCAGCTCGTGCAGTACATCGGGCTGCTGGGACACATCAACCAGGTACTGCACAATCGGGATCTCGCTCTCTTTTACGCAGACCACGACATGAAGCTGCCCGAAGCATTAGAGCTTGCGCGAAAAGAATTTGAAGTGCGCCACGACGTCTACACGTGGGACGCTCTGGCATGGGCGCTCTACAAAAATGGACAGTTCACGGAAGCCCATAAGGCCAGTGATACGGCCCTGGCGCACGGCACGCGGGATTCGCTTCTGTTGTTTCATGCCGGCATGATCGCGGACAAGTTGGGCGATAGCGATGTGGCCAGGAAGGACCTGACCGAGGCGCTGCAGATCAACCCCCATTTCCATTTAATTTATGCCGGCGTAGCCAGGCAGCGGCTCGCTTCTCTGAACGCGCAGACAGCGTCGCACACGACCGCGGAGAATCATGCTCGCTAAGCGCATTGTTTTTCTTGTGACCCTGTTGCTCTGCCTCGCGGGCTCACGCCCCATGTTCGCCCATCCCATGGGGAACTTCAGCGTAAATCACTACTCCAAGATCACCGTGCAGGCTGATCGGGTAACCGTGCAGTACTCCATTGACCTGGCGGAGATCCCCGCCTATCAGGAGCTGCAGCAGGGCAATATTCAGGCGGCTCCGGAGGATCCTGCTGTCGTTCGCTTTATCGCCCACCGCGGTGCAGAGCTGGCGCAGGGCCTTCGTCTCAGCGTGAATGGGGTGGCGCTGCCGCTGCATCTGAGGTCAAGCGACGTAATCTTTCCGCCCGGAGCAGGTGGGCTTCCCACCATGAAGATGGGTTTCGTCTACGAGGCTGCCTATCCTCCCGCCATGGATCGGGAGCACGCGACACTGCACTACGCGGATGACAATTATCCCGGGCACAGCGGATGGAAGGAGATCATCGCGATTGCTCCCGGCGGGTCACTCCTCAAGAGCTCCGTCCCAACGACAGATCGCAGCGCAGGGCTGAGTAATTACCCGACGGATCTTCTCAGCAGCCCACCGCAAGCGCTCGACGCATCTATCGAGGCCAGCCTTCCACCAAGTCCGATCATGGCTCAAGTTGCACCTTCCCGCAAATTGCCGGCGGCGTCGCCACTGCAATCCGCCATTTCTGTACGACCGGCTCATCTTGCCCCGCCTGCAGCGAAGGCCGGTTCCAGACATAAGACTATCGCGGCGGCAAAGAGATTAACGCCCGAAATTGCGAAGGTCATTCACGCCGAGCAATCACCCGTAACGCCCATGCCTTTGCACCTGCAGGCTAACCAGCAGAAGACGCCGCGAAACAGATTCACCGAGCTCATCACGGCTCAGCATCTTGGCGTGTGGTTCCTCTTCACCGCGGCCCTCATCGCCATGGGGTTGGGAGGCCTGCACGCACTCGAACCGGGCCACGGGAAGACCATCGTTGCTGCTTACCTCGTAGGCTCTCGCGGGACGGCGCGCCATGCCGTTCTGCTCGGCCTGATTGTTACGGCTTCCCATACGATGGGCGTCTTCGCGCTCGGCGCAATTACGCTGTACGCATCGCGCTACATCGTGCCCGAGCAGCTGTATCCCTGGCTCGGTGTTCTCTCCGGCCTCACCATCGCCGGACTCGGATGCTACATGCTCCTGCGCCGGTTGACCGGCACGGCCACAGATCATTCCCATCTGCCGGGCGACCCGCAAAGCCACTGGTTTGCGCGAAAGATTCCGCTCGAAGATATCGCCGATCGTGAGCAGACGCAGCTGCTGAAGACATCCGGCAAATCCGTAAGTCTCACCCAGCTTTTCACTCTCGGCGTGACCGGCGGAATCATTCCCTGCCCGGCGGCGCTGATTGTCCTTCTGAGCGCGTTTGCGCTGCACAGGATCGCTCTGGGCTTCTTCCTCATTGTGGCGTTCAGCCTCGGGCTCGCTGCCGTGCTCATCGGCTTTGGAACCTTGATGGTCTACGCGCGCCGGTTCATGACGCGTCTTCAGGTGGATGGTCCCCTGACCAAGCGCTGGCTGCCGGTTTTGTCGTCTGCCTTCATTACTGTTCTTGGTTGTGTGGTCGCATGGCAAGCCTTAGCTGCCGTTCACCTCAGCGGCCATTTCTTCACGAAAGAGCGGCTGGGACCGGTGTTGTTTGTCACGGGCTTGGGGCTGATCCTGGGGATGCGGCACTCCACCGACGCGGATCACGTCGTGGCCATCTCAACGATCGTCAGCAAACAACGCAGCATACGTAACGCAGCCTTTATCGGCTCTGTATGGGGGTTGGGCCATACCATCACGATCTTCATCGTCGGCTCGCTCATCATCCTCTTCGGTGTGGAGATCCCGCCGCGGGTGGGGTTATCCATGGAGTTCAGCGTGGCCGTCATGCTGGTGTTGCTGGGTGTGTTGAATCTCACAGGAGTGATGCAGAAGATCACAACCTATTTCACCCCCGCGAGCGCTGGACGTACTGCCCCCACTGTTGCTGTGCAGAGCGGTCCTGGAGAGAGCACGCCGCCACGACTGATCGACAGAGCCGTCGGGCGCTTTGGCGTTTACCAGTGTGTGCGGCCGTTGGTGATCGGTCTGGTTCACGGTCTGGCCGGCTCTGCTGCGGTTGCGCTTCTCGTGCTCTCTACGATTCACAATCCTGTCTGGGCAACGGTCTATCTGCTCATCTTCGGGGTTGGAACGATGATCGGTATGATGTGCATGACGGCTGCAATCGCTGTCCCGCTGACCTATGCCGGAGATCGCTTTGCCAAAATGAGCCGCTACTTTGGCGTGGCATCGGGAGTGGCCAGTCTCAGCTTTGGATCGTTTCTCATGTATCAACTCGGCTTCCTGGGAGGACTTTTCACCAGCCATCCTGAATGGACGCCCAGGTAAAACCTCAACTACGGAAGACCTGTACAGAAGCCGACGTTCGTACACTCGACGGTCTTCCGATTCTCGGCAGAGACATGCATTCGGCTCGTTTCTATCCATTTGGTTGCAGAACTCGATTAAAAAAGAAGGCCCACTTGCAAGTTTGGCTTCTATTCTGTATACCTTGAATAGAGCTATGCCACGAAGATCGATAGAACTCGACGTTAGCGAATTGACCCAGGCAATTGGCATGTTGATGCGCCGCATGCGTGCGGCATCGGCCTCGTACGAGCTTTCTCACACCGAGTCTGCCGTGATGGGACGCCTTGCCCGAGAGGGATCGCGCACGACTGCTGAGTTGGCGCGGGCCGAAGGCGTGAAGCCGCAATCCATGGGAGCCACCGTCGCGGCACTGGAGCAGATGGGCATCGTTGCGCGCAAGCCGCATCCGACCGATGGCCGCCAGATGATGATTGAACTCACTCCAGAAGGGGCAGCGACGCTACGGAGCGCCAAGATGGCGAAACGGACGTGGCTCGCGGAGGCGATCGGCAAGCTCGACAAACAGGACCAGGCCACTCTGTTCGCAGCCGGCGAGATTATCCAGCGTCTGGCGGAGTTGTGAAGACCTCCGCGAGCCGCTCGAATCCTCGTCCCTCTCTGCGCAAGGTCTCACTCTCGCATGCCTGGCGAGCGTTGCGGCACCGCAATTTCAAGCTCTTTTTCTCCGGCCAGAGTATTTCAGTGATCGGCTCCTGGATGACAAGGCTGGCGACAAGCTGGCTCGTCTATCAGTTAACTCATTCGGCGCTGCTGCTTGGCGTCATAGGCTTTGCGGGGCAGATCCCGACATTTCTACTGGCGCCGTTTGCCGGAGTCTGGGTGGAACGTCTCGACCGCCGCAAGCTGCTGGTGTGGACACAAGCGATCGCGGCTGGGCAGTCGCTCGCCCTCGCTGCGCTCACCCTAGCGCACGTGATTACGATGAAGGAAATCATCGCGCTCAGCGTCGTGCAGGGAGTCATCAATGCCTTCGACTTGCCTGCACGGCAGTCCTTTCTCGTAAAGATGGTTGAAGACCGCGAAGACCTGAGCAACGCTATCGCGATCAATTCCTCCATGGCCAACGGTGCGCGGTTGATCGGGCCGGCCCTCGCTGGGATAGTCATCGGAGCCGTCGGTGAAGGCTGGTGTTTTCTTATCGATGGGATTAGCTACTTGGCCGTGATCGGCTCGCTGCTGCTGATGCGCATCACACCTTCGAATACGCCTCGCAACCGCACCAGCATGATCGAACTCATGCACGAGGGTTGGACATACGTCAGCACCTTTCGGCCTATCCGAACCATCCTTCTGCTGTTTGCCCTTACCAGTCTCATGGGCTATCCCTATGCGGTGCTTCTGCCGCTCTTCGCGGGCCAGGTGCTGCACGGTGGCCCGCACACGCTCGGCTGGCTCACGGGAGCCTCGGGAGTGGGTGCGCTCATTTCAGCGCTCTCCCTCGCGGTGCGCAAGTCAGTCGTGGGATTGACGCGCATGATCCCGATCGCGGCCGCGGTGTTTGGGGCTGGCCTTGTTCTTTTCGGCCTGTCGCATACGTTGTGGCTGTCGTTGGTGCTGATGTTCTTTGTCGGCTTCGGCATGTTGCAGGGCGCGTCCGCCAGCAACACCGTCATCCAAACGCTGGTGCCGGAAGACAAACGCGCTCGCGTCATGAGCTTTTATACGATGGCCCTGGTCGGCACGGCGCCATTCGGCAGCCTGCTGGCTGGCACGCTGGCTCAACGGATTGGTGCGCCCCACACGATTCTTCTTACCGGTTCATTCTGTGTGGCCGGCTCGCTCTGGTTCACGCTGGAGCTACCCAAAGTCAGGGCGGTGATGCGGCCCATTTATCAGGAGATGGGTCTGCTGCCCGCGCGCGGCGCATAGGAATGAATCAACGCACCCCATCTCCACATCACCTGATGCTCCATGAACCGCACCTGAAAGGAAGATCGTGAACCCGTACCGCCTTATCGCCTGTTTTTTCGCCGGCTTGTTTCTCACCAATGCCGTTCCCCATTTCGTGCACGGTATCTCTGGCGACCGCTTTCCGACCCCGTTCGCTAAGCCGCCAGGAAAGGGCCTGTCCTCAGCGATGGTGAATGTTGTCTGGGCCTTACTGAATATAGCCATCGGTTACATCCTGTTTCGGGCCGGAAGAGTTTCGGGCGGAGACAACGCAACAATCATTACCTTCTTTCTGGGCGTCGTCATGATCAGCACCATGTGCGGCGCGCATTTTGCAAACAAAGAAACCAAATAGTCGCCATGAGGTATTTGATCTCATGCCCATTCCCGAAAGGAAGCTATGCCTCTCACACAACTTGACTCCAACTCTGCCTTGGTAGTGATCGATCTGCAAAAAGGCATCGTAGGCACCTGTGTACACCCTGTCACCGAAATCATCAGCCGCTCTGCCGAGCTTGCGCGGGCCTTTCGTCATCGCGGTCTTCCTGTCGTTCTCGTCAACGTCGCGGGCCGGGCTCCGGGACGCGCCGACGGCCAATTCTCCCTGCCCGCGCTTCCAACGGACTGGACTGAGCTTGTCCCCGAACTCGAACAGCAGCCCGGCGACTATCTCATCACCAAGCAGAGGGTGGGCGCCTTTATCGGCACGTCCCTGGATGAGTCTCTGCGGCAGCGCGGTGTGACGCAGATCGTCTTGACGGGAATTGCCACCAGCGGTGGCGTGGAAGCCACGGCCCGCAGCGCCCACGATCTCGGCTATAACGTGGCCCTGGTCATAGATGCCATCACAGATCGCGACGACGAGACCCACAATCTCTTTGTCGGAAAGGTCTTTCCAAGGTTTGCCGAGACGGGAACAACCGCTGATCTTCTGAAGCTGCTGGAGGGTGGCGCGGCGGACTGAGCCGCCACCCTCTAATGGCCCGTATGTTGCTCTGCGCCAGGGATCGCTGACGCTGATGCTCCAACGCGCCGGCGAGCCTTCACGAGCACATCCACCGCCTCCGGCTGGTCATCCCAATACTCCAGACGCACGCGGCCATCCGCCAAGGTTTCCACCGTAGCCGGTGTGGCGCTGGCCGTGCAGTACCAGCCATCCGGCAGAACAACGGCGTTGCGCGTCCGCTCCAGGCTGCGATCAAAGACGAGTTCGTCCTCCTCAAGTCGATAACTAAGCGGTGCGGTATAGGTTTCGGAGATGCGTAGCCGCACGCTGTGATTCTTCTCCACCGGAGTGAACGGGATCACGACCGCGGAAGCCTTCGGATCGATCGGTTCGCCGGCGTCGATCTTCGCCGCGATGATCTCCGCGCCCGTCATGATCCGCGACGGCAGCACTTCACCGGTGTCCAGAATATACGCCGACGGCCTTTCAACCTTGCTTCCCTCGCGAACGATATTTACGTAGCTGTTCACCCCGGGGCGGGTCTCGGTGTAATCGTGATAGAGGCTGAACGCGTGGGTCTCCGGTGACTGCAGGAAGTACACGATATCCCGGTTCTCATGCGCCCTTTCGGACAGGCGAGCATGTTCTGGAAGACCGGCAAACGGCGCCTCCCAGGAACGCTTTTCACTCGGCGCATGCGGGGAGGCAGCCTTGCCAAGCTGTGCATCCTTTACGGCCTTCAGGACCAGCGGCGCTTCACCTGCGCCCGCATGCATGAAGCTGATGGCAAGGCGGCCGTCCGCCTCGGTCAGGATCTGAGACGGCACCGAAAGGCTGGTGAGTTCGTACCCTGCAGGCAGAACGATTTTGTTGCGTCGTATGCCGAGCGGACGGTTGAAGACGATGGCCTCGCCTTCGGTGTAGTAACTCTTCGGGTCCTTGTAGGTTTTCACGATGATCACGCGACCTTGTCCATGCTCAGGAACAGGACGGGCCAACGTGACTTTGATGTAGTCCATGCCGGCGTCCGCCTTGGTCATCAATGGATCCCTTTGCGCTTCAGCGCCGCTGACCAAGGTGAAGGCGAGAGACGCACCTGTCATAGCATCCCGGACGCTCTCGTCGGACGCTACGCTTCCCTTCCGAATCGGGTTGTAAAAGAACTTCGCACCCGCCGTGGTGGCGGTGACCTCGTAATAAATTTTGAAGCTGGCACTAGCCGGATCGAGCAGCTCGTAGCGCGTGTACTCGTCCGTCTCGGTTTGGGTTCCGCTCGCGGTGGGCAGCACGATGCCGTTCTGCACCAAGCCGCTTTGCGCAAAGACATGCGGAGCACTAAGGAGCCGAATGGCAAACAGCAATGGACATGCGCATAAAAGCTTCATGCACCCAGGGTACCTGACCTTTTGCTGCAGTATCCGATCTTGCGATCCATGCTGCAGCGCCAGTGTGGTGAATCACAAAATTCGTGACATATTTCAAAAGTTGCGTGTCACCGTCAACCCAAACAAAAAGCAGATCCTTCGCTTCGCTCAGGATGACAAATGCTATAAACCAATTAACGATTCACCACACTAACTCACATGCACGATGGGGCGCCGATCGATGTCGGGAACTGCCCTGCGCAGGACTTCGTGCGTGATCGGCGCGGCATCGCCCTCTCCAAGAAAGATAAAACGAATCACGTTGATTACGGGATTGCCGTCCTTCCATTTGAAGTACGCATGGGGGACGCACCCCGTGCTCTTTTCGATGAAGATCAGGAAGGCCGCGATGGAATTTGCAATCACCGGGCTTTTCGCATAGAGCACAGTGTGAGTACCCACGCTGCGAGCCTCCACGCAGAGGCACTGATTAAACTCGGAAGCATCCGTGCGCTCCACCTCCAGGAAGAAGATCGGCTCGCCGTGATCCAAGCCAAACCGCTTGTGAACCAGGGCATCCACGCGGTCCAGATCGACGGCTGACTCCGGCTGGGGGCGCCGCGCGACGAGGCGGATCACCTGTCCTTCCATAAGGTCCAGCAGGCGTGAGGCATCCTCCGACAACGTAACGTCGGTGACCCTTAATTCTGTCGATCGCATGGCTCGCGACACCACCGAGACGGTAATGATTGCCAGGATGAAGAAGGACGAGATCTTTAGACCTTCAGGCCGTTCCCAGATGTTCAGTCCAGTGGTGTACACGAAGATCAGGGTCACGAAAAGGTAGGCCCACCACATGCGGGTCTTGCGTAAAGAGATCGTGACCGCTGTGGCGGCCGAGGTAATCAGTACGAGGACACCTGTCGCGTAGGCTCCGCCCTGCGCATCTACATCGGCATGAAAAGCGATCGTCACGATAAATGCGGTAGCCATGAAGACCAGCACCAGCGGACGAGAGGCCTGAGCCCACTCCGGCGCCATGCCAAGCCTCGGCAGATATCTTGGGATCAGGTTGAGCAGGCCTGCCATCGCGGACGCGCCGGCAAACGCCAGGATCAGGATCGTGCTCAGGTCATACAGGGAACCGAAGCCGTTGCCGAAATACTGGTGCGCAAGATAGGCCATCGCCCGCCCATTTGCTGCGCCGCCCTCGGCGAAGGCGCCTGCCGGTATGAGCAGCGTGGTGACCATGCTGGTGGCGAGCAAAAAGATGCTCATGATGATGGCCGCCGTGTTCAGCAGCTTGCGCGTGTTGCGTATCCTGTCATTGATATCGGCGCCGGAGATCAGCGGCATCACCGCCACGCCGGTCTCAAAGCCGGAGAGCCCAAGCGCCAGCTTGGGGAACAGCAGCAGACAAACGCCAAGCATCGCCAGCCAGTTCGAGTGTTGCGCGAACAGGGCATCCCGCCAGCGCGGAAGAACTTGGGGGTGCTGCAGCACAACCCCGATCGCTTTCACGGTGACTACAGCGTTCAGCAGCAGGTACACGCCTACCAGAACGACGGCAATCCCGATGGCCTCCTTAAAGCCCTTGAGAAAGATCGCACTCAAGGCAGTCAGAAGGAGCAACGTCACGAGCATCTGCCCGGTAAGCCAGTGCGGCGCGTAGGGGTTATGCACGAAGTGTGCGGCGGCGTCCGCTGCGGATAACGTCATGGTGATGATGAAGTCGGTGGAAGCGAAGCCGAGCAGGACCAGCACAAAGACCTTGCCGCCCCAATCCGGAAACAGCCGCTCCAGCATGGCGATGCTGCCCTGCCCGTTGGGACTTGCTCCCGCAACGCGCCGGTACAACGGCAACGCCGCGAAGAGGGTCACCAGCACCAGCACCAGGGTTGCGAGCGGAGAAAGAACGCCGGCGGCAAGAAAGGCTATGCCCGGCTGGTATCCAAGGGTCGAGAAGTAATCGACGCCCGTGAGGCACATGACCCGCCACCAGGAGTGCACAGCCTCGGGTTTACTGTGAACTCCTTTGGGGAGCCGGATGTCGGCCAGAAGCCAATCCGCAAAACCGTATCTGGTCATGGGAAAACCTTAAACGGTCGCTGGCGCATGTGGCTTGGGCTCTGCGTATTCTTTGTCACTGGATGATACGGATGCGGCACGCTCCCCCGGGTTGCTCACGAGCAGCTTTGGGAGTGCCTGTCGATCTGTACGCCAGCAAACAAAGCCCTGAGCCGCGGAGACGATTCCGGCGGGAATGCTCCCTATCCGCTGGCCTGGACACCCAAAAATGTGGCCCGGGGCTGACACAGAGCCCGTTGCGTTGGATAATAGGCTATCTCGATCAGAACACTGTTTCGCATTTGCCGATAGCAGAGGTTGCGCGCACACCGGTCGGTTATTCACTCACCGGTGCGGCGTTGCAGCCCTGTTTGCTGCAAAGCGGCTGCGTGCTGGTGATCTTGATGCGACTTGAACGATGTCTTTTGGGAGGATTCCTGATGGTGCCATCCGCACACTCCGCGAAGCTGCTCGCTTTCGTAGCCATTCTGCTCATGTCGGTGAGCGCAGCGTTGGGGCAGGAGGTCTCCGGCAGCATTGGCGGGACGGTGACCGACCCTCAGGGCGCAAAGATCAAGGGCGCGACCGTGGAGTTGATCAACACCGATCGCAACCAGACGATCCGAACGATTTTGACCAACGGCGCAGGCTTTTACACCGCGTCTTCCCTGCCCCTCGGCAGCTATACCGTCAAGATCACCAGCCCGGGCTTCGAGATCGATCAGCTCACGAATCTCGTGCTGCACGTCTCCGACAGCCTTACCGTCAATCGGCAACTCGTCATCGGCAGCGAACGGCAGACGCTGACGGTGGAGGCGGACCCTGTCCAGGTAAATCTCGAGGACGCTTCAGCATCGGGCCTGATCAGCGGCAACCAGGTGCGCGAACTGGTGCTGGCGACCCGCAACTACGAGCAGCTTCTGGCTCTGCAGCCCGGCGTCGATTACACCGGAACGACGGATCAGATCTACATCGGCCCCACGGCTCCCTCGGGTCTGGTAAACACCGTCGCCTTCTCCGTCAATGGCCAGAGAACCAGCGCAAATAACTGGACGGTGGATGGCGCGGACAACGTAGACCGCGGCTCCAACCTCACCCTGCTCACCTTCCCCAGCGTGGACGCGATCGCGGAGTTTCGGACGGAGCGCGGCGTATATTCCGCCCAGTTCGGGCGATCCGCCGCCGGTCAGGTGAACGTCGTTACGCGCTCCGGCAGCGATCAATTTCATGGCAGCGCCTATGGGTTTTTCCGCAATGACGTTCTGAACGCGAACTACTGGGCCGATAAGAATTTTGCCTCTCCCGCGAACTTCATCGCCCGTCCCGAGCTGCGCTACAACGACTTCGGCTACACCTTCGGCGGACCCGTCTGGATACCCAAGGTGTACAACGGGCACGACAAGACGTTCTTCTTCTTTTCGCAGGAGATCCGGCGCGTCATCAGCTACAACTTGGTGACAGATTTTGTGCCGACCGCCGCGGAGCGCGCCGGAACCTTTCCCGTACCGGTGTGCATCGCCTTTAACGGCCCAGCTGCCACCTGCGCGAACACGGGCGTAACGCAGATCCCCACCACCTCGTTCTCGCCGACGGCGCAGGCCTATCTGAAGGATGTCTTCGCCAGCGTGCCGCTGCCGAACGCGGGGCCAACGCAGGACCCACATGCCTATAACTTCAACGCGCGCAACCAGTACAACGATGCCCAGGAACTCGTGCGCATCGATCAGGCATTTGGCCAGAAGTTCAACGTGTTCTACCGCTTCATTCATGACAGCATTCCGACGCAGGAGCCCTTGGGCTATGGTTGCGCCTGCACCGGTGCGCTGCCTGGAGTGCAGGTCACAAATACGCGCTCGCCGGGAACGCAGCAGCTTGGGCACATCACCTATGTGCACTCGCCGCGGCTGCTGATGGATGCCGGTTATGCCTACTCCTACGGCTCCATTCAAAGCGCTCCGGCTGGATCGGCCCTGCTCGCCAACTCGCCCGACGTGAAGGTGGCCCTGCCGTTCAACAACGTCCTGGGCACCATTCCGAATATCAGCTTCACGGGGTATACGGGCCTTACAGACGCTGGAATCTACAACGATTACAATCGCAATCACAATGTCTTCGGCAATGTGACAGAGGTGCTGGGTACGCAGACCCTCATCGTGGGCGCCAGCTATGACCGCTACCAGAAGACTGAAAACGCTACGGGCGGCAATCTGGGTACATTCAGCTTTTCTGATTCCAAGGCGCAGCTGCCCACGGGCTCACAGTCCAATGCAGAGGCCGTGGCGTACTACCAGTCGTTTGCCAACTTCCTCACGGGCACGGTAACGGGAGGCTTCTCCCAGACGCCGGTGCCGCGCGTGCCCGATCTCCATGCCAACACGATCGAAGCCTACATCCAGGACAACTGGAAGGTCGCAACGAGTTCGCCACCATTGACTACATTTGGGACCTGCCCTGGTATCACGAGCAGAAGGGCCTGGTGGGGCGCGTGATCGGTGGATGGGAGATCTCCGGCATCGTGGCGCTGAGCTCCGGCATTCCAACCACGATCACCGCCAGCCAGGGTGGCACTGTGTTCGGCACCAACACAACGTTCACCGACGTCGCCGGGTTGGCTATCAACGGCAGCAGCCCCGCCTCATTCCGTCCCGATCAGGTCGGCAATCCGCAGTCCGGCCCGGGGCTGAAGACGCAAACGAAATGGTTCAATACAGCGGCCTTTGCGGCTCCCAGTGCGGCGCTTGGATTGCCCGGCAACGAGAAGCGCGGTTCGGTTACGCTGCCTGGCTACGATCGCGAGGACGTGGGCCTCTTCCGCAACTTCCGCATCGTCGAAAACCTCGTCTTCCAACTTCGCGGCGAGGCCTTCAACGTGCTGAACCATACTAACTACAACGCGGTAAACACGACGCTGACCTCAACCACCTTCGGCACCGTAACCGGCGCGCGAGAGACCCGCATTCTGCAGGTAGCCGGCAAGATCGTCTTTTAATGGCAGCACAGAAGATCGCAAAAATTCCACTGGCCCCCGATTTCCTCATCGATGGTCACGCCGATACGGCGCAGCGTTTCCTCGATGACTCGTGGGACTTCACGGACCCGTTGGCAGACGGCATGCTCAACCTCAGCACAGCCCGCCTAGGCGGCCTGTTTGCCGAGTTCTTTGCCGTCTGGGTCGATCCGAATGAATACCAGGGGCGGTTCGCACAACGCGCCCTGGAACTGATCGACAGCGTGCATGAGCAGGTCCGCCGTCATCCCGGCGAACTGGCGCTCTGCTGCTCCGCGGGGGAGATCCTGCAGGCGATGCAGGACGGACGCTTCGCCATGCTTCTCGGTCTTGAAGGTGGGCACGCCCTAGAGGGCAGTCTCGCGCTTCTGCGCAACTACTATCGCCTCGGCGTGCGCTACATGACGCTTACCTGGAGCCACTCCGTGGGCTGGGCAGACTCCTCCGGCGATCGGGACAATCCTCACGTCGTTCGAGCGGACGGGCTCTCGATCTTCGGTGCGGAGGTTGTCCGAGAGATGAATCGCGTGGGCATGATGATCGACGTCAGCCATGTCTCGGATGAAACCTTCTGGGCTACGCTCGCGGCCAGTTCCGCACCGGTGATTGCCTCGCACTCTTCCAGCCGCACCCTGACGGCAGCTCCACGCAACCTGACGGACGACCAGCTTCGCGCACTCCGCGACAACGGCGGTGTAGCAATGGTGAACTTCTTCCCTGCGTTTATCGATGAAGGCTGGCGACAAGCATGGAATGCGCTGAAGCCCGAGCGCGATGCGGCGCAGGTGGCGGCAGGCGCGCCCTTCCGCGCGCAAAGCCGGCCAGTTCCCTTTAGCGTTTCGAACGCGGTCGATCGCGCCTTCGCGGCGGGAATCCCTCCGGCGCCGTTCGACTCGCTCATGAATCATTTCGAGCATATGCTGCATGTCCTGGGGCCGGATCATGTGGGCATCGGTTCCGACTTTGACGGCATTCCGGCCACACCCGTCGGCATGGCGTCAGCCGCCGACCTGCATCGCATCGTTCCGGCTTTGATGGATCGAGGCTTTTCGCGAGGGGATCTGTCCGGCCTGCTGGGCGGCAATCTGCTGCGCGTCTTCAAAGCTGTTGAGGATCGCGCAGCAGCGATGCGAATGCAAAAAGACGACAAGAGACTCCTGTAGCGCTGTTGCTTTTCTTTTGTCATTTCCGGAGGAAATCTGCTGTTCTTTTCTGCCAACAAGGGCGAAGAAAACGATTCCAGTTCATCAGCAGACCTGGCAATGGAACTCGACTCCTGAGTCCTGCGGCTTACTTCCTCAAGATCTCCACGACAGCTCCAAAGCAGCCTGCAACGGCTGCGTACACCACTCCGTTGCCGAGGAAGACGGACAGGAGCCGAAGGAAGTGCCAGGTACTGCCGTCTGCCCAGTCGCCAAAGTCGAGGCCGATCGCAGCCGCAGGCCACAGCACATGCATCTCGTGAGCGGACAGAGGCCTTTGATTGCCGATCTGGGTGAGCGCCAGGGCCACGGCCACACCCACCAGGAAACCAACTAACGCGAACTGTAGCGCTGTGCGCATTCGAATCGCTCGTCTCTGCGGCAAAAGGACATTTGGAGTCAGAAAATTCGGGTCAACCAAACGGAACACAGATCTCCAGAGGGATATGGAGATCTACCGGTATCGTAAGCTAGCAGCGTAGGGGCGTTACGCCGCGCAGGGTCGCTCGTCTCTGCTCTCAGGTTCTTTACGTGTTACGAGTTGTAGCTGCCGAGAAAAGACGGAGGTTCGCTGGACACCCGGCCAAGCGGACTGACAGAATGAACGCGGTCCGCCGGAGGCTGATGTTGCATCTGTTTTGTCGATCGCTCAGCCTTCTGTTCTTGTGTGCCGTCGTCTCCGCGGGCGTTTCGGCACAGACAGCGAAGCCTATGTCCGAAGCCGAGATCCGGTCTGCGGCAGGCAATGAATTGACTGCGCCCGGGCCGCTTGCGACGGATCTCCGGCCCGCGTTCACTCACCGCAATGTGCGTTACGCGATGCGCAAGGTGGCGGATTGGCAGCTGGGACAGTCCCCTTCGAAATTTGACCAGGACTGGACTTATGCCCCGTTGTATCTTGGGCTGCTCGCGACGACTGCGACGACCCATGATCGCCGTCCCCACGATGCGGTTCTCGCCGCAGCCGAAAGCTTTCAATGGAAGCTGTGGGCAAACCGCGCTCTTCATGCGGACGATGAGGCGATAGCGCAGGCATACGAGCAGCTGTATCTCGACAAACCGGATCCGGTCCGCATAGCGGATGCGCGCGCAACCTTTGATCGCCTGGTGGAACGCCCGGATGATCCGGCCAAGGATCTCTGGTGGTGGTGCGATGCCCTGTTCATGGCGCCCGCGGGCTTAGCCGAGATGTCCGCCATCACTGGCGATCCCAGGTATCGCGAGAAGATGAACACGGAGTGGCAGATCACGGCAAAACATCTTTACGACCCGCAGGAACACCTGTTTTTTCGCGATAGCAGCTACTTCGGCAAGACCGAAGCCAATGGCAAAAAAATCTTCTGGGGTCGCGGCAATGGATGGGTGCTCGCGGGCCTCGTGAATGTGCTGAAGACCCTGCCCAAAAACGACCCATCGCGTAGCAGTTATCTTGCACTGTATCGCGAGATGAGCGAGCGCGTCGCCGGCCTGCAGCAGACAGATGGCTTATGGCACAGCGGTCTGCTCGATCAGCGAGCCTATCCGTTGCCGGAGATCTCCGGCTCTGCCTTCTTCACCTATGCGCTCGCCTGGGGGGTCCATGAAGGCATTCTGGATCGAGCGACCTATCTGCCCGTGGTGCAACGCGCATGGGCCGGCCTGCTGCAGCATGTGTACGCCGACGGACGGCTCGGCTGCATACAGCCCATTGGGGCAGCTCCGGGAGCGTTTGGCCCATCCTCAAGCTACGTGTACGGCGTGGGTGCGTTTCTGTTAGCCGGCTCCGAGATCGACAGGCTTTCTCGATGACGGCATTGTGCTCGCGACCGGCGGCAATACCAACCCATGAAGCAAGGAGCATCATGGAAACGAACCGTAGAAACGTATGCGTGGCGATGGCTGCCTTCGCCTCACTGGGAGGCCTTCTTGCAGAGGCCCAGGAAGGGGGAGCAGGAGGTGCTCCGCAGAGTTCCGGCGAGGGCGATGCTTCGATGACGGCGTCGAAGGTATTTCACTTCTCCGACATGCATGTCTCCCACAACCCGAACGGCGGTTGGGGGCGCGCTGTCATGCATGGCACACTGCCCACAGGGGAGTTCGTCGAGGTCCACGAGGCGATGCTGCCCGCGGGACAGATGCCGCATCCGCCGCACAAGCACCGCAACACGGAGTACGTGTTGATCCGGCAGGGCAAACTGGAGTTTCTTAATAACGGCGAGCCCGAACCGGTCGGCGTAGGCGATGTGATCTACACCGCGTCCAACCAGATGCATGGCCTGAAAAATGTCGGCGACACCGAGGCGCTCTACTTCGTCGTCTCCATCAGCCACGGACAGATGTAAGCTGCGGGGGTAGTTTGAATGAATTGCAGGAAACAGTTTTTTGGGGTGTAGAAGCCGGCTGAACCAGTGTTAACCAGCGCGGGCTTTAGGTAGTGTCTGTGTGAATCCTTTTTTGCTTTTCGGAGGTAGGTCCGGGCTTCAGCCCGGATATTGAGTGCGGAGAAGAACGGGGCTTCAGCCCCGGGTTTTGCGCTGACAGCGGAGAGAAACCTGGGCTAAAGCCCATCATTCGGCTCTCCTTTTCGTGGGGCTGAAGCCCCACGCTCCCTCCCCACCCTCCAACAAGATGCGCTTCGATGCACCTCGTACGATGATCGTGATTCACACAGACACTACCTAGCCCTGGTCCTCTCTGAACCAGCCCTGAAGGGCTCTGTATTCACGCGTCTTGTCCGCGCGGGCTGAAGCCCACGGCTACACCGAAGGCCTTCGCCGGAAACTATCTACTGCGCACTCAATTGCGCGGCCTGCCCCAGCGAAAGTTGCTGTGAGATAATGCGGATGTCCGAGCGCTTCACATCCTGGTCTCGCGTAATGCTCTTCAGCAACAGGATGCGCCCGGCGATATGAACGCTGATGCGATCCGATTTCCAGTGCATCGGATCTACCGGAATGCGTTCGAGGCTGAAGTGGCCGCCCTTCTCGATGCGCCCCAGAAAACCAAACCCGAACTCAACCGGTGTCGCGATGGTTGCGGTCAGGACACACAGGCGGTTCTCCGGTTGCTTCAGCGAGACCGTGCCTTCCATCGCGTGGGCAACGCGCTGCTCATAGGTCGAGGGCTGGAATGCAGGGTTCGGCCGAAAATTGAACTTTACACAGCCGTTTTGCTCACCCGCGCCTGTGATGAGGAAGGCTTTCGGCAGCAGCCCCAACAGCTGTGCTGCATGGGATTCATCGCCCTTGTGCGCCAGGTTCTCCGTGCGGAACGCGGAAGGATCGCTGATCAGACGGGAGATCCGGTCCTCCTCGGCCTTTGCTTCAGTCGGCGATAAGGCTTTTCCATCGACTGCCAGCAGGCGGTGGAGTGGGCCATCGTCGGTTTCAACCACCTTCTCCCGCCAAAGGTGGCCACCCGTGCGCGACGATATCTCCTCAGCGATGTAGCTGTAATGAGTGTCCCGGCCCTTAGCGGCAACCTCATTCGCGGCCATGGTGGCGACCAGCCCGGGATCCTGCGCTTCGGCGGCGAGCGGAGCAAGCAAGCTCGCGAGAAGCACCACAGAAACGCGAAACCGGCGCCGCCCGGAACCGCGCGATGCCGAGGCATCGCAACCGTTGCCCATCGCTCGGTCCTCTATCGCGCCGGTCCAGGTTTTTCGTTCGCGAGTACGCGCCGACCGTGCGATGCGACTCCTGCTTCCGAGTACAAAGAAACCAACGTTACGGGCTGCATCCATTCTCCAAGCGATCATGCTCCAAGCATCGTAGCTCTTATACAAGGAGGCCGTCATGGATCATGACAAGCTCGTCACACAACTTCTGGCCCTGCTCGACGGAGGCAATGCCCATGCCCCGCTCGCGGCAGCTTTGCATGAGTTTCCGGAGGCGCTCCGCGGTGCCGTCCCGGAGCATCTGCCCTACTCAGCCTGGCAGCTGCTGGAGCACCTGCGGTTTACGCAGCGGGATATCCTCGAGTTTTCGGCTCCGCCCCCCGGCGGCTACCAGAGCCACAAATGGCCGGATGCGTACTGGCCGAAGAGCCCCATGCCGCCGACGCCCGAGAGCTGGGATGAGACGATCGAGGCCATGAACACAGACCTGGAGGCTTTCAAAGCTCTGCTGCGAGAGCCTGCCGTAGACCTTTACAGCCCCTTCGCCTGGGGAGACGGACAGAATCTGCTGCGCGAGGCGCTGCTGATCGCCGACCACAACAGCTATCACGTGGGCGAGATCATTGTGCTGCGGCGGCTGCTCGGCTGCTGGAAGTAGGTAGTGTGAAGCACAAGCATCGTACGAGGTGCATTTGGGAGGAAGCGTGGGTTGAGGGCGGGAACGCAAAGTGCGCAGGGCGGGAACGCAAAGTGCGCAGAGGACCAATCGAAAATGTCGCTTCTTTGCGCACTTTGCGTTTTAACTTCGCGCGCTTTGCGTTCTCGCCCTCAGCCCCACGCTTCTTCACACACCAAAAAGGAGAACCAAATTTAGGGGCTTTATAGCCCACGGCTATACCGAGAAGATTCACGCAGACACCACCTAGCCGTCGTGCGTCCCTGAAGGGTTATCTATGCGCTTGCGGCAGGGCGAAGGCCATGACGAAGTCCCCTTGCGGCGTGCCGAAGGAACCATGGCCCCCTGCCGCGATGACGAGGTATTGACGGCCCCTGTAGGTGTAGGTCATCGGCGTCGCCTGGGCCGGTACCGGGAGATCCGCGATCCAGAGCAGCTTTCCGCTCGCTGCATCGAAGGCGCGGAGATGAGCGTCTTTGGCTGCCGCAGTAATAACGAGCCCTCCGGCGGTGGCAATCGGGCCTCCCAGGCCCAGCGAGCCGTTACCGGGTGAGCCATGGCTCGAAGAAGAACCCATGCTGCCCAACGGCCGCTGCCATGCAAGCGTACCCCGATTGAGATCAAGCGCCGAAAGTGTTCCCCACGGCGGCGGGGTGCACGGCAGTCCGGAGGGCGAGACCAGCGGCTCGCGGACGCCGGTGAACGGCGTCTGCTGCATCGCCGAGTACTCCTTGCCGAAGTGTGGGTTGCTGATCTTACGTTGCGGGTCAGCCTGGAAGCCTTCATCCGGGTAGAAACGCGACAGGATCCAGCGATACAGCCTGCTGTTGCGGAGCCAACCCACATGCAGCTCGTTCAGCCAGGAGGAAAGCGGCAACGTCACATCGTCGTGCCACCAGGACTCGTGCTGTGGGCCCAGGCGCACCATGAACGGCTGGTTGTTGCTGTTGGCATAGAGCAGGCCACTCGCTGGATCGAAGGCAACCGAGCCCCAGTTCACGCCTCCCAGCGATCCGGGGTACAGAAGCGATCCGCGCGTAGAAGGGGGCGTAAACATGCCTTCATCGCGCAGCTCGGCAATCTTATCGCGACAGAAGGTGCGATCCGCCTCGGTGGGACCCCAGGCCTCATTGGGCATCAGGCGGTTGGGCACAAGCGCGGGCAGCGACGAGAACGGCTGTGTGGGCGAAGTGACCTCACCGCGAACGTCGGACTGCGGCACGGGACGCTCGGTTACGGGATAGAGCGGCTGTCCGGTGAGGCGGTTGAGGACGAAGACCGTGCCCATTTTGGTGGCGACGGCTACTGCTGGAATCGTGCCGCGAAACTGAAACAACAGCGGCTCGGCGGCGAGGTCGTAATCCCAGAGATTGTGGTGCACGATCTGGAACGACCACAGCTTCTTTCCCGTGTGCACATCCAGGGCCACCAGCGAGTCTGCGTCGCGATCCTCCCCCACGCGCAAGCCGCCGTAGAAATCCGGGCTTGGGCTGGAGGTCGGGATGTACAGGATGCCACGCCCGGCGTCGGCGGCTATGGTCGACCAGGCGTTTCCGCCGCCGGTGCGCAAGCGGGCGTGCTCGGCCCATGGCAGCGGGTCCCAGCTCCACAATGCGAGACCGGACCGGGCATCGAAGGCGCGCACGACGCCGCGCTCCTCTTCCACGCGGCGGTTGTCGCCGATCGCGGAGCCGGTGACCACGACATCGCCGACGACGGTGGGCGCTGAGGTGATCTCGTACTCATCGCCGGCCTGGAAGTGCACGTTTCGGGTCAGGTTAACGGCGCCGCGATCGCCGAAATCCGCGCAGGGAGTTCCCGTGGCCGCGTCCAGGGCGATCAACCGCGCATCCAGCGTGCCGAGGAAGATGCGGGCTGCGCACGGTTTGCCCTGTTCAACGGCTTTCGTCGAAGCCCAGGGGCTCACGCCGCGGGAGGTGATGATGCCCCGCTCCGGGTTATCGACGTGCGGATCGAAACGCCACCTCCCCGCGCCGGTTGCTGGGTCCAGCGCCAGCACCTGGTCGTACGGCGTCGAAAGGAACAGGGTGTCATGGAACAGGACGGGGGTGGCCTCAAACGAGGCTCGCTGCTGCCACGGCCGATCGTCATGCAGCGCACCGGTTCTGGCAATCCAGGCACGCGCGAGCTGCCCCACATTGCCGCGGTTGATCTCATTGGCTGCGGAGAAGCGATCGCCGGCAAGATCGGCTCCGTAGGCCGACCAGGTTCCGTTTGCAACGGTCGCGGGAGGAACGGAATGCTTCGCTGCACTTGCGACCGACGGCAGCAAGAGCAGGAAGCTGATGATCGCTAGCCAAGCGGTAGAGTCCGCCGGAAGCAGGCGGCCCTCGCCTTTGGCGCCGTCAGCGGCGGGGGAACCGGAGGGTTCGCGGAGCAGATCCCAGGCTCCGGCAAGGAAGAGGCCAGCGAGCAGGACTCCTTCCGTGGGTTTCCACAGAATGTCCGTGGTCACGCCGATCGCGTTGACTGCGGCCAGGAAGAGAAACGTCGCGAGCCCCGTCTGCAGCAGCGTTCTACCCCGGCTGAAGAGCCGCCACACAATCAGCGCCATCGGCAGGCTCAGCGGAGCGACGTCGTACTCCTTGATGCGGGGATTCAGAAGAACGACGCCCAGGAGCATCACCGGGATCCAGCGCTGCAACGAGATCTGCCCCGCGAAGTACCGTCTCGCCAGATACAGCAAAACGCCAAACGTAGGCACCGCGTAGGCGATGTAGAACGCGGTGCCGGCTGCGGAGTACGGCAATTGCCGGTGAAACAGGATGTTTCCGAGCAGGCCGGCGGGGCTGAGGCCGAAATCGTGGTTATAGCTGAACTGAAGGGAGACGGCCTCGAGATAGTTGAGAAACTCTGTCGGCCAGATCAGAGGCTGAACCGCGAAGAGCGTCAGGCCTGCTGCCGCCGTCGCGCAGACCCACAGCCATTGTCGCCGTGCGGAGAGCGCGGGGATCACAAGCAGCGTGAGTAGCGGGGCTTTGAAGCAGGATGCCCCCAGCGTGGCGAGATAGAACCAGCGCCAGACACCCCGCCGCCAGCCCAGCCATGCCGCCGCGAAGACAAGGCCGTAGAGGATGTAGACCAGATTGCCGCTGAAGATGACCTTGGTCTCGATCAGGCCGGGGAAGTAGATCGCCGCTGGAGACAGCAGTGCGAAGATGGGGCGCTCCTCAGGCTCCGCCGCTCCCAACGCGACCAGCACCATCGCAAGAAAGCCGGCCGCAAAGAGGAGCCAGTAAACGGCTCCGCTAAAGTCGAGCGGGATTTTGCCGATAAGGCGGAGTAGAGGCAGTGTGAGCGGTGAGTAGACGTAGGTGAACGGCGGCGGCCAGCTGGAATGCGCCCCGATTCGATTGTGAAAGGCACGCTGCACCGCAATCCCCTCGGCGTAGGGGTCGTGCCCTGCCTGCAGGGAGTGGATGGCGTTGACGTACACGTGCAGATCCCAACCGGGAGGAGGCATCAGAATGGGCAGGCTGGCTAAGGCGAGCAGCCAGAAGACAACAGCGATGACGCGATAACTCGGAAAACGGCTCATCATGCCTTTTTTGTTGGTCATCCCGTAGCGCAGCCGGGATTCCCAGCGCGCGCATTTTGCGTGATGGGGTGGAGCGCAGGGATCTGCTTTCTCTGCGCCGCTTGCGCACCTTCAGGAATTCACTTTAGCAGGAAGGAATGCGCTTCTACTCTTCTTGGGGTAGACCCAACATTGCTGTCACCAGGGGCAATCTATCAGGCAGTTTGCTGGTCGTAGCTGCTTCGTGCATCTCGCGTTGAACGCCAGCAAGGAAGCTGTCCGCTGAGGAGGGCAGCTTGAGCGCGGCGTAGTAAGTGGGACGTTCGCGCTCGAAGTCGCCCGGCAGGTCCTGGTCGGGGTTGCGGTAGCGATCGGCTCCTTCGATCCAGACCTCCTTCGAGCGCAAACGCTCGCGAAGAGCAAGCAAAACGCACACCTCATACGCGAGCCGGTTGACACGTTCTGTACCATCGCTGTTGCGTTCGATAACGGTTTTCCTGCCCCGGTCCACGAACAATGCCGGCAGTGGGAACGAACTCGTCCGGCGGGTACATTTGGACCCGGCTACCGGCATACTTCTTGACGATAGCGAGCGCATCGAGGACCGGACGATGCAGCTCATTGCCTGACCGGAACTCCAGAGTCCCAAGCAGCTGGATCAGCATGGCCCTGTAGTGCGACCGGTATGCGCTTCGCATCACCGTGTGAAGCTGCTGGCGATAGGCGGGGCCGGTGGCCTGGAACTCCCTTACCAGGTCCCGCAATGTGGCTTCACTCGCGATGGGATAGACAACATCTTTGACCGCGCTGTCAGGATGGTCAAGAGAGGCTTCAGCGATCTGAAACAACAAACTATTCTTGCCGGATACCCGTTTGAAGTCGGCGATCAGCTCCCGTTCTACCCGCACCTCCGCCCGGTGTGCGACCCGAGGCACCATGTCAATGAGCAGGTCGGAGAGCGTGTCGATCAGCTCTCGGGTTCGCAGATGGCAAAAAGCTGCGAGCAAAGTGAGGCGGAGCGGCTCGAAACGCCGCTTCAGCTCAAAGACTTCTTCAACCGCCACGCGCCTGCGATAGCTTTCGGCGATTCGAGGAGCAAGTCCGTCGAAGAGACCCGGTGGCAAGCGGATATCTCTGAGCAAGGAGAGCTTAGCCAATTCTTCTTCCAACGTCTCAATGCTCGCGGGACCGGGATCGGCACGAAGCTCGTGCAACGGAACGCGAACCGAATCCGGCAAAGGGAGTTCCAACAGAGCATCAAGCCGCTCCTTCGCCTTCGGAGAGAGCTGGGCGGATAAGCCTTGCTGAAATCGTCCTCAAAGCTGCGGAGTGCCGAACGGATGAGCCGTTCCATACGGTCTGCTGTAGGCGGTTCGATCCGCAGCTCTCGCAGCCTTTGGAGCGCAGCTTCTTGAATCCGTTCCGGATGCCGCTCCTGCGAAAGCACATGCTCCAAGAGCCACAGCATCAGGGCTTCGCCGTCCTCGGCCGTTGCTTCGCGAAAACCCCAGAGCGCCCGAATCTCGGCGCGGTGGTACTTGATCGTGCGGCCATGCCAGTCGTACTCGGCCCAGGCTGAGACGGCGGCTTTTGTCTGGAGAGCGAGATAATCGACCGCGACCGTGGGTACATCGGTCTTTGTGGCCGGAAAGCGAGCCTCGGCTTGGAAGAACTTCAGTAAAGCTGAGAATCCCAGCCGACCGGGGCCGCTCTTGTTCATGAGCAGCAAGAGCTCGCTGGGTGCGAGCGTCCAGTGTTCTATCAGCTCGTCCGGGGTCCAATCCCACTTCATCGGTCCGTCGCAAAACTCCTAAGTTGCGCGAGATTCACAACCCCGCTCGCAATGGGCCGATCTCGCGTCGCGTAAGTATCTCGCATTACCCATCTCAAGTGCGATATGTTTTGCGAAGGAAAATCGGAGCTGAGTTCATGAAGATTGGCTACGCTCGCGTTTCGACGGAAGATCAGCGGCTGACTCTTCAACTCGAAGCGCTCAAGAAGGCCGGCTGCACCCGCGTCTTCCGCGAGAAGGTCTCAGGCGCCTATCGCGACCGGCCAGAGTTGAACCGGGTGCTCGATCAGTTGCGCGAGGGAGATGTAGGTAGTTTTGCTTTGCGGTCGACAATCCGAGTTCTTCAAGGCGTAGCTCCAAGCGCTAATGAAGAGGGAGCCGGACAGGCGCACCTGTATAAACGACCGTGCTGAATTGTGCGCTGGCCGCGAATCCGATACCAGCATTCGGAGCCACAAGCGTGACATGAAACACCCTTCGCTGTTGCATCCCTGGGTATCGACCCTGACGTTGTCCGAAGTTCAGAGTTTTCTTCGAATCGTCCCATTGCAGGGAAATCGTGGCGTGCTCCCCCTTCTCATAGCGGTAGCCATCGCCCGCATCATCATAGAGTGTGAACCTGCCATCGGCTCCCGGGTAAATGCGCAGTTCCGTCGGTTCGTCGGGATGCTGATCGACATATTCGTTCTCCGGCCCAAGCGGAAGAATGGAACCGGCAAGCACGTAGATCGGAATGCGATCAAGCGGTGCTTTAGCGAGAATTTGCTGGTCTCCCGTTGTCTTCTCGCCGGTCCAGAAGTCATACCACGCGGCGGCGGGGGGCAGGTAAAGCAGACGCTGGGTTGCGCTTGCGACGGTGACCGGATTGACGAGGAGCGATGGCCCGAACATGAACTGGTCGTCGATATAGCGCACTCTCTCGTGCGTGCGCCAATCCATCACGAGAGGCCGCATGATTGTGTAGTCCTCGTGGGTTACCCGCCAGGCAAGCGAATAGGTGTAAGGCAGCAGCCTGGAACGCAGCTTGTCGTAGGCGATCAACGTGGGCGTTTGTGGGCCATAGGAGAAGAGTTCGTTGGCGCTGCGGTGCCCGTGTGTGCGGAGGATGGGGCAGAAGGTGCCGAACTCGAACCAGCGCGTGTAAAGCTCCTGGTATTGCGGATTGTTTGGCTCATCCGAAAATGGCGAGGTATATCCCGCGATGTCCGTCGTCCAATAGGGCATCCCCGAGAGAGCGAAATTGAGGCCTGCGGCGATCTGCCGTTTAAAGACGGGAAAAGTGCCGAAGATATCGCCCGACCACTCTACCGTCGCGTTCCGCTGCTGGCCGGCGAACGCCGAACGCGTAAGAATAAATGCGCGTTTCGCGTCAGTCGCTTTTCGCCAATGGTCGTAGACATTGCCGGAGTGCATCAACGGGAAGATGTTGAGATAGCGGGCTCCTAAACCGATGGAAAGTCGCCTGTTTTCGAGCGTGGCATCGTTCTCTCCGCCCCAAGTCTCCGGTTCGGAACTGTCGAGCCAGAAGCCATCCCAGCCTTGCGCAAATAACTTGCCGATGAGGTGGTCCCAGTAGAAGTCGCGCGCCTTGGGATTCGTCGGATCATAGTCCGGCGTTCCGGGAATCAGGAGATGCTGTTCCGCCATCTCGCGATAGTTGTCGGACTTCGGATCGAGGACCGCCCAGGCGGAGATGATGGCATGTACATGCTCCTCATGCAAGGTGCGGAGAGCGCCGGGTACATCGGGATGCGGCTTCAGATACTCGTCCGTAAACACCGGATCGCCTTGCCGCTTCCACCAGAACCAGTCCTGCACGATGACATCCAGCGGCACATGCTGTGAACGATACTCCCCGGCGATGTCGAGCAACTGCTGTGCGGAAGTGTAGCGATCCTTCGATTGCACGAAGCCATAGGCCCACTTGCCGAACAGCGGCGCATGGCCCGTCAGGTCGCGATAATGATGAATGATGGTGTCCATATCCGGCCCGTAGAAAAGGTAGTAGTCGACTCCGTCCGCGACTTCTGCAGACAGCTTGAGTTCACGCGAGAAGCGGTCATCGAAATAGGACTTGGATGCCGTATTCCAGAGCAAGCCATAACCGTCCGTAGAAAGCAGCAGCGGGACGGCGATGTCGCTGTTCGCCTGCGCGAGTTCTACGACGGAACCTCGATAATTCAAGATGCCGCTTTGGTGTTGTCCAAGACCATACAGACCTTCGAGCAGCTCCGGGGAGAACCGGTCGCTTACGTGATAGACGGTTTCTCCGCCGATCGAGGCAGGCTCGTAGCGTCGAGGCTGGAGGTCGCTCTCCTGCAGAATGATCTTTCCGCTCGCATCCTCAAATCTGAGAGCTCCGGTCGTGAGATTCGCGCTGACGCTCAGTTCCGCTGTGCCGACCTTCGACGTCTTGATGGTCTGGTCGAACCTGGCGCTTACCGGGCTACATTGGGCTACGATCCAGGGCTGGGCTGCGGGCGGCCGAACAGGAGCATCCACCGGCTGTGCGACGACGTGGACCACGCCAGCGCCGCAAAAGGTGATCTGCACGACCTCGCGGCTGCTGTGTATCCTCATGCCACCGTCCGTGGCCGTAACGGTCATGGTCTCAGGTTCTGGCGCTTGTAGGCCTGGCGCAGGGAATGCAATGCGTGGCGCGGCGAAGAGCGGCAATGCGAAAGTTCCGGCACAGAGTGCCGCGACAACTATGAGCTTCCATTTCGGACCATTCTTAATTGTTTGCAAGCAGACGCTCCTTCGTACGCGGGATAACGATAGCATTGCGCCTATGTATTTCTTGTCTCGCACACTGCTGATAGCAGCTCTGTTCGTTTGCTCACTTGGGCGAATACATGCCCAAAGCGAAACGGTGATGTTTTCAGAGCCCGGATTTCCAGTACCCGATTCCGGTCCGATTTCTCAAGCAACGCTCCAGCGCGGGTTTTAAGGTGCAGCAATGGTGAATGCAGACTAGTTGGACAATGCGCTGTCTGCGCCGGAGACGAAGCTGCTCGTGCTTCCCTACGGCTCGGCCTACCCCGAAGCCGCATGGCCCACGATTCTGCGTTTTCTTGACCGTGGCGGCGATCTCATCGTGCTTGGAGGCAAGCCATTCACGCGAGCCGCCTTCCGCGATGGCAACACCTGGCGTCTTCGTCAGCCGAGCGTAGCGGCCTCGCTTGAGCTCTTGATCGACGACTACCAAACTACGCCCGGCTCACAGGCATTGCGCTTCGAACCGAACGCGGATGTTTATCCTCAATTGCCGCCCTTTGCATGGAAGCAAGCCTTTAGCCCGGTCATCCGCCTCTCTGTCACGCCGATGTCGCCGAAGGAGATGGGAACCACTGGTAACGAGGGCGTTTATCTGTCCACGCTTGCCTGGGGTATGCAGGGTACGCATCGGCTTTCCGCCCCGGCCCTGCTGATTGATCATGTTCGCGAGCGCTTTGTGGGCGGTCGATGGATCTTTCTCGCCTGCCAACCGCAGGGGGAAAGGCTTTGATGATCCGCAGTTGCTGGCGAAGCTGCAGATGCTTGCGCTGCGGCGAGACGACCGCTTCACCTTTCGCCCGCGGGTTCCGCTGTTCCTGTCGGGGGAGTTGCTGGAGTTTTACTACAAACCGGCCGAGGCGCTCGCATCCCGTCCGGGCGACATGCTGAAGATCAGCGTGCGCTCCGATGACGGCGCGGCACAAACGTTCAGCTCTGCCGCAGACGCGTCGCAGACCATCACTCTGCCGCCATCCGCCGCAACCGGACGAGGCCTGCACACCGTCGAAACGACGCTCTGGCGCGACGGCGAGCCTATCTGGACCTATTGCTCCGGCTTCTGGATCAGAGACTGGGCCTATCTGCGCGACGGCCCCAAACTCACCGTGGGCACCGACTACTTCGCGCTCGATGGCAAGCCGCTGCCCGTTATCGGAACGACCTACATGGCCAGCGATGTCAATCGTCTGTACCTCGCCGAGCCAAATGCATTCGTCTGGGATCAGGATATGAAGCAGATCCACGAAGCCGGTCTCAACATGGTTCGTTCCGGCATCTGGTCGGGTTGGGATCTGCTCGTCGATCCGGATAAGACCGTAAGCGAAGACACCCTTCGCGCCACCGAGGCCTTCCTCATGACGGCCCGGCGTTACAGCCTGCCTGTGCAGTTCAACCTCTTCGCGTTTGTGCCGGATGCCTTCGGTGGCAGCCAGCCGTACCTCGACCCAGCGGTCCTGCAGCTGCAGGATCGTTATGTCTTCTCGCTTGTGCGGCGCTTTCACGAGGTGCCGTTTCTTGTCTGGGATTTGATCAACGAGCCCAGCGCCAACGAGAATGCCTGGAAGACGCTGCCCCAGCACGATCCCTTCGAAGAAGCTGCGTGGCGGAAGTGGCTTAAACAGCGCTATCCCGACCAGGCTTCTTTACTCGCGGCTTGGGCGGAGCCGTCCTTTGGCCTGGGACGAGCGTTACAGTCGAGACCCACCGATGTGTCGCCGGAGATTGCCGCAGTCGATCCTTTCGCAATGCCTACCGTGGGTGCGTTTGATTTTGATGGCGTACGGGGCGGAGCCAACCCACTCAAGGTCTACGACTATTTCCTTTTTACGCAGTCGATCTTCGACGATTGGGTGCGGCATCAGTGGGAGACGATTCATGCGGCCGGCTCGGATCAACTCGTCACTGTAGGGCAGGACGAGGGGGGCGTTTCAGGCCGCGTCTCACCGGCCTTCTTTTCACCGGAGGTGAGCTTCACGAGTCGTATGGCTTTACTAGCAAATAGTCGCCTCAGCCATGGCAGCACAAGCTGTCTTATTAAGTTTGTGTAGTGACCCCAGGTACGATCAAAGGCAGATTGCCCCCGGCGACAGCAATGTTGGGTTTACCCCTCTTGGACGAGAGTTGAGCGGTGGCATGGACGATGGTTTTTGTTATGCTCGACCGGATGCCTCCGGGTGATCGGCCATGCGTGTACTCCAGACCGTCTTCGGGGTGTTTCATCACTTCGAGCTCGCGCGCGAGCTGGAGCGCCGCGGCCATCTCGAGGCAATCTACTCGACCTGGCCGTGGCGCCGTTTGCAGCGCGAGGGTCTGCCGCGCGACAAGGTTCGCACCTTTCCCTGGTGGGGTCTGCCGGATTATCTGCTGGGGCGCACCGGCCTCGATCTCCCCAGGCTGCAGGATGAGCTTGGCTACCGCAACGCGTTGGGCTTCGACCGGTGGACCGAACGGCAGGTGCACGGACTGCAGCGTCGCGGAAAGCACATCGACGCGCTGATCGGCATCTCCGGGTCCAGCCTGCGCGCCGGGCAGCTGGTCCAGCGCGAAGGTGGAGTTTTCCTCTGCGACCGAGGCTCCACCCATCAGCGCTTCCAGGAGCGGATTGTCTCGGAAGAGTATCGCCGCTGGGGTGTTCTACGCCCTGTTTCGGACGAACGCGATACGCGTCGCGAGGAAGCGATTTATGCGGCCTCAGATGCGATCACCGTACCGTCTTCGGTGGCCCGGCGCTCCTTTACCGAAATGGGCGTACCTGCGGAAAAGGTGCATGTAGTCCCCTATGGTGTGCGGCTGGAGCAGTTCACGCCGACCGGTACGCCAACCGCGGATGAGTTTGCGGTGCTCTTTGCCGGGTCTGTGGGTCTGCGCAAAGGGGTTCCCTACCTGCTGGAGGCCTTTGCCGCAGTCCGCGCGCGGCATAAGCGGCTGCGGATCGTCGGCAGCGTGCAGGAGGAGATGCGGCCGCTGCTCGACAAACTGCCGCGGAAACACGTGGAGTTCCTAGGGGTGCTTCCGCAGCCGGAGTTAGCGGGTTGGATGAGCCGCAGCCATGCCCTTGTGCTGCCGAGCCTGGAGGAGGGGCTCGCGCTGGTGCAGGCGCAGGCAATGGCCTGCGGTTGCCCGGTGATCTGCTCCACGCACACGGGGGGAGAGGATCTGTTCACAGATGGAGTTGAGGGATTCATTGTCCCGGTTCGCGATGCAGCGGCGTTGGCGGATCGGATGCAACGGCTGGCCGACGATCCGTCCCTGCACGAGGCGATGCGCGCCGCGGCGCTGGCGCGGGTGGGGCATCTGGGCGGCTGGACCACCTACGGCGATCGGTGGGAGGCTCTTCTGCAACAACTGACGGGGTATGTGAATCGAGAAAACTAGTGTGGTGAATCGGTAATTCACTTCACAAAACTTGTCATCCTGAGCGTAGCGAAGGACCTGCTTTTCAAAAGCTTACAAGTAGTACGAAACATCCGGATATCGTTGCCTGTCTCAGACGGAAGCGTTTACGCCAGCTCGGACAAAAAGCAGGTCCTTCGCTGTGCTCAGGATGAGAATGTCTATGGTACGAACTTCAGACTCAGGACACAAGAGTGGATTACGCATGGGTATGCAGCAAGCACGAACAGCAGGTTCCCTTCGGGAATGACAAAAGCAAAGCAAATGCTGCGAGACCCAGTACTCCGCACTAGAACGCGCCGCCGCCCACGAAGTGCACAATCTCCAGCTTGTCTCCGGTCCGCACAGCCTGCTGCGACCATCCTGTCCGGGGCGCGAGCTCCCCATTCAGCTCGACTGCGACCCGGTCCGCGCGCAACGCCAGCGCCTCCAGTACCGCACCCAGCATCGCTGGCGAGCCGAGCGACTCCACGATGCGTTCCTTGCCATTGACCATCAGCGTCAGAGTCCCACTCATACCATCAGAGTACCAACCGTGACCGGAGCGGCGCGGGTCAGGTAGTTTCTTACGAATCGTTTTTGTTTTCGGAGGTAGGTCCGGGCTTCAGCCCGGACATTCAGTGCAGAAGAGAACGGGGCTTCAGCCCCGGGGTTTTGCGCTGATGCTGGAGAGCACCCTGGGCTAAAGCGCTTAAATTTGGCTCTCCTTTTCGTGGGGCTGAAGCCCCACGCTCCCTCCCAAATGCACCTATACGATGATCGTGGTTCACATAGACACTATCTAGTCTGTCTTCCCGCGGCTCCATAGCAGGCCCAAAGGCCCTTTCCCATGCCCAAGCCCCGGGGCGTGGCGCAACGCGCCCGTCACAAACCGTTTCGCCTCTTGCACTGCATGTTCGGGCTCTGCCCCCAGGCTCAGGTTGGCCAGCAGCGCAGACGAGAAGGCGCATCCGGTGCCGTGGGTTGCATTCGTGCGGATGTGCTCGCCCGCAACCTCGAAGCGTTCACCCGCTGTTGTGACCAGCAGGTCCGTCGGTTGAACCTGATCGCCGCCCGTCGCGACTACATTCAGCTGCGGATGCCGCACTATCAGCGAGCGAGCGGCAGCTTCCGCGTCAACGAGGTCCAGGACGGGTGCTTCGGCCAGGACACCCAACTCGGTCCAGTTCGGTGTGATGAAATCCACCAGCGGAAGAAGCTGTTCACATAGGCTGCTCAAAGCCGATGTGGGATAGAGTTCACGTCCTGAACTTGAGCGAAGTACGGGATCGAGAACGACTTTGAGCGATGCTGTTCTTTCCCGAAAACCTCTCAAGAAAACAGCGATCGTATGAGCGTTTTGCGGGGTACCGAGCATTCCGATCTTTACCCCGGTTGGGGGAAGGTCCGCTGCGAGGTGCTCCAGCGTTTGCCGCAGGAGTTCCGGTCTCACGGCTTCGCTCGCGGCTACGCCGAGGGTCGATTGCACCGTCAGCGCCGTGATGGCGGAACAGCCAAACAGGCCATGCGCGGCAAAGGTCATCAGGTCTGCCGTGATGCCGGCGCCGCTGGAGGGATCAAAGCCGGCGATCGTCCAGACGACTTGCGGGGCCATGCGAGTCTCCTCGAAACGACAGGATAACGGCGAAGATTAGAAACTCTAACCCCCGTTGTAGCGCAAGGGCACGAGAGTGGGATGGAGCCTTTTCCGATACTCCCCTACCATAACGGAAGCTCGACGGCAAGCGATCATCTACTTACAAGTCTTTGTAGATCATTGACTTAGCGCGTTCGGATACAGGACAATCTCATAGTGAGTTCATTTGTTCGCAACGGCCTGGGTACGTTCAGCCGCTCCATCCTGGCGAGTCGCAAGCCTGCAGTCCTGGCGCTGGGTTTTGCCGTATCGGCGACCGTGATCGCGAGTCCGGTTCCGAAGGCGGATCTATCCTCAAATCCCGCCCCGACTTCGGTCGCCAAGAAGCATCACTGGTTCGAGATCGGCAAGGCTTCCTGGTACGGCGAAGCCTTCCAGGGCCGGCGTACCGCCACCGGCGAGCGCTTCGATATGCACTCGCTCACCTGCGCGCATCGCACCCTGCCGCTGGGCAGCTGGCTGCGCGTTACAAATCTTCGCAATAAAAAGTCGACGTTCGTGCGCGTGAACGATCGCGGACCCTACACCTCGAACGCAAGCACGATCGTGGACCTTTCCTACGCCGCGGCTCAAAAGCTGGGCCTGCTTGGAAACGGCAAGGTCAGTGTGGAGCAGGTGCGGCCGGATGACCCGGAGGTCGCCCATGCCCTCCTGGCTGAGCTGACGAGCAGAGATTCCGTGATGTCGATGGCGCAGTAAGCGGGTCGAAAACGTAAGCCCTGCAACCTTTCAGCGCTGTTTGCTCGAAGGGCTGGATCTTGTTATCCCGCTAGCATTGATCTTGGCATCCCGTAACGAAGTGAAGGGATCTGCTTTTCTCAGCTCCGGCTACGAAGCCTGAAGAAAAGCAGATCCCTCTGCTTGGCTGCGGGATGACAAGTCATGTTGGGGACTACAGGTTCTGGAAGAACACTATGTACCCGAAAAGAGCAATCTAAAGTTTCTCGTAGAAATCGCATGCCGAGCAGGAGATGAAAACTCCGCCTGGGGTGCCGCGCTCGCGGTCCTTTACGCGCTTCACGATGCGGGTAGGCTTGGAGCACTTGGGACAATCGGTGCTCTTTTGTGTGTCCATGACCTTAGTGCGGTCACCAGTCTTGGCGATCTTTGCCATGAATATCTCCCTGAATCCGAGGTGTCTGCTCTCCGGCCCATTCGCTTCACGCGACGAAACCGGTGCCCCTCTCAAGGCGTAACCGCTGAACAGAGGGCCGAGGCTAAAGCCGGTCCAACCTCAACCGTATGATACCACCGAGGCAGCCGGGACCGGGAAAGAGCTCAATTCCGCTCCGGACATCCATTTTCAGTGCCGGCGACGAGGTTCGGGGATGTGCCTTTGGGCACGTTTACCTTGCCCATGCCTCCCGCCGTTGTGTTGCCTTCGTCAGGGTCGCCGGGGCGCCGAAGCGTGGGCGGCAGACCGCCAGGACGTTCCCCGTCCGATCCAGGATGCTGGTCGCCGTTCACGATGGTCCGCGCCTCGAGTATCGGGGCGGGTTGGCCTCCGAGCTCGTTCTTGTCGCGAACCTCGATCGGTTTTCCCAGCGCCGCAATCTCCAGGCGCACGACATGGTCGTGCTGAAAGCGCACAAACTGGATGGGGTGCGGCGTTTCGCCGTAGATCCACTCCTCATACAGGTCGCCGCTTTCAGTGCCGGAGTGCTCGCGATGTTTGGTCTTCGGCTCGCCCAGTGCGGCAAGCACCATGCGGCGATCCATGCCCACGAGAATCTCGTGTGCCTCCACCGCGTCGCGCACCTTGGGCGGAAGGGTGTCACTGTAGGCTTCGGCGCTGCTTTTGGCTTTAAAATCCACCAGCGGATCGAGCAGCGCTTTGACCTCGGCTGCAGTCACCTCCGGAACGCCGCCTTCAAAGGTGAGCGTGACCCGGAAGCCGGTCGCGATCGGCCCCTCCTGGGCGAGTTGATTGCCGTTCAGGGAGATGTGGCTGAGGAAGCGGTGCCTGGCATAGGGGCCGCCGTTGAAGTCGATCACAACGCGATCGGGCCTGAACTCGAGTTTGCTCACCTCAACCCGGTCGCCGGGCGCGGCCGACTGGCCCTTCTGGTACAACATGCGTTTGTACTCATCTTCGCTTGGCGTCATGTTGCCGTTGGCGAGCAAGGTCAAGCCGGCGCCGAGCGGCAACTCGCGATGCGCGAAGCCCTGCTCTGCTTCCAGGTTGCGAATGAGATCGAGCCGGCCCCGCTCGTCCAGCGGCTGATCAGGTAACTGGACATGGGTTGGGTGAAACTCCGTCACTACATCCGCGGTGGCTGTTTTCACGCCAACAACAAACACCTGTGCACGGAGTGCAGAACCGCAGGGAAGCAGCATGCCGAAGAGGATCGACGCCGTGCGGGAGCGGGAGCCCATGGAAATAACCTCTGATGGCGATGATTGTGCACCCTCCGCTCAGATTCCGCAACTACCCGGCTAGGGGCGGACCAGAGCCCTAGCTTGCCGGTCTTTCCTCGGCGAAGGGCTCGGGGTCTGGTGCCGTGGTCTGCCGCTCCAGGTGCTCCGCGATTGCGGGCGCTGTAGACGGATTGGTGGGCGTCATCCCAAGAATCTGCACGAGCGGCGGCGGCGGGGCGGCGGCCTCCATCGCGGTATGCGCGGCGGGCGGGGGCACATCCATGGCATGGCCGCCGGAGACGATGGGCGGATGGGTGTGCTGCCAGGCGTAGTCGCGCGATAAGCGGTACAGCGCAACCATCCCCGCGATGGAGACAAACGTCGTGAGGAGCGCACCCTCGGGGCCGTAGGCGCCACCGGTCATCCAGGTATGGCCCGTGCTGTCGGTGGCAACCACGTTGGTGTAGTCGATCGATCCGGCGATCGGCAGGCCAAACAGCACCCCCATGGAGGCGAGCCAGCCAAACCGCAGTCCCCACCCGAGCCAAAGAGCATGGGTCCGCAGATAAGCCAAAGAGAAGAGCAGGCCCAGGAGCAGGCTCACAAGGAAACTGAAGGATGTGGTGTTCAGCATCGAGGTCGAACTGAGGGCATAGATCAGCGAGAGCAGAAGCGTAGCGGCGCTAGGACCGATGGCTCCGATGAGGCTGCGGAAGAGGAACCCGCGGAAGGCAATTTCGGTGGCCAGGCTCCCCAGCAGCAGCGTGAGCACCGCGATGGCGGCTGCTCCCCAGGCCCGCGGCGCAAACCAGAACTGCGGGTGGAGGTCGCCGGCCAGCACCATCGGCAGTAAGGCGAGCACCACCAGCGCCCATCCCAGCGCGGCGCCTTTTTGCCACTCACGAGGAGCGCTCGGGCGCACCGGCAACGCATTCGTGGAACGCAGGCTGCCGTTGCGCATCGCCACCCAGTTCAGCGCGGTGAACCCGGTAGGCAGCAGCACCAGCAGAAACAGCTGATTGAGCAGAGGCCGAAGGGTATCCGTGTGAAGAACACCGGCGATGCCCTGTGCCGCACTGCCCGCGCCCACCCGCGATGCCAGCACCCACAGCAATCCAATGGCAAACAGCGCAAAGTATAAGGAGCGCGGCAACTTCTGCTCGGTGCGAGGCGATGGGCGCGAGGTGGACAACGTCGGGTGTATCTCCCAAGATTTGGTATCGGCGGCCTGCCCTAGGCCGTGGTGTAGAACTGGGCCATGCGCCGGAACTTCTCGTATCGGTTGGCGAGCAGGGTCTCAAGCGACTGCTGTCTCAATTCGGCGAAGTGACGCTGCAATCGCTCACTGACCAGTTGCATGGCGTGGGCCGGATCGCTATGCGCGCCGCCGTCCGGCTCCGGGATCACATCATCCACGCAACCCAGCCGTTTGACGTCGATCGCGGTGTAGCGGAGAGCCGCTGCCGCCTGCTGCTTCTTGGCCGCATCCTTCCACATGATACTGGCGCAGCCCTCAGGAGAGATGACGGAGTAGATCGCATTCTCAAGCATCAGCACACGATCGGCGACCGCCAGGGCGAGTGCTCCGCCCGATCCACCCTCACCCGTAATCGTTGCGATCGTCGGCACACGCAATCGGCTCATCTCCAGCAGGTTGCGGGCAATCGCCTCCCCTTGGCCGCGCTCCTCGGCGCCCAGACCGGGGTTTGCCCCGGCAAGGTCGATGAAGGTGAACACGGGATGACCGAACTTCTCGGCGATCTTCATCGCGCGGAGCGCCTTGCGGTAGCCCTCCGGATCCGGTGAGCCGAATTTGCGGGTCACGCGTTCCTTCAGCGTCCGGCCCTTGAGATTGCCAATCACCAGCACCGGCTGGCCTCCAAACCGCGCCATGCCCGCGGCCATGGCGGCGTCGTCGCCGAACTGCCGGTCGCCGTGAATCTCGCTGAAGTCGGTGAAAAGCGCTTCGATGTAATCCATGGGGTACGGCCGCTGCGGGTGCCGGGCAACCTCGGTCTTCAGCCATGCCTCAGGTGTGGGCGCCGAAGGTGCGGCTGCGGGCTTTTGCTGCGATGTTTCAGGCATAGCGGGTCCAGCTACTGATTGTACCGGGAAAAAGGATCGGAACGGTTCCCGCCCATTCGCCTCTGAATCCCCGATCGTGAGGGTCTAGACTTCCTTCAAGTGCGTTTCCGGGGACTTAGTACGTCACCAGTTGCTTGTCTCTCTCTGCATTCGGTTTAGGACACCGCTACTGCTGTTGCAAGACACCGATAGTAACGAGCCACTTGTCCACAAGATCAGGCCATGCCGTAGCCGGTAGGTTGGTTCGTCGCAGGCCGAAGGCGTGGCCACCTTGCGCATATAGGTGCATCTCGACCGGAACACCTGCCTTTTTCAGCCCCATGTAGTAAGACAGGGCCTGCTCCACGCCATCGACCTCGTCATCTTCGTTCTGGAGTAGAAACGTTGGTGGGGTCTGTTTAGAGATGTGGTTCTGAATATCAGGCTGGAGAGCGACACTGTTCTCAGCGACCATGAGGTGTCCGGGGTAGATCGCGATGGCGAAATCCGGTCGGCAGCTCACATCGTCGGTTGCGTCTATTCGGCTGTACACGCGCTTTCCAAAATGAATGCTCGTGGCTGCTACAAGATGGCCACCGGCAGAAAAGCCGATCACCCCGATTCTGTTGGGGTCGATATGCCATTCCGCGGCATGCTGCCGTGTGAGGCTGATGGTTCTCTGAGCGTCATCTAAGGCTTGGGGAGCTTTGGGATAGGGTCCTGATGTTGGACCTTTCGATGAGCCTGGGACACGATACTTCAGCAGCACGCATGTGATGCCTCGTGAGTTCAGCCAATCGCACACCTCCGTCCCCTCAAGATCCATCGCAAGAACCTGATAACCGCCACCGGGGAAAACGACGACCGCAGCTCCGGTACTCCTGCCTTTCGGAGAAAACACCGTCATCGTAGGCTCGGACACCCGTTCATCGGAAATCCAGGGCTTACCAGCGACCAACTCATGCGGCTGATTCGCAAGCTGCGAATATTCAGGGCCGTCATACTTGACTGGATCGGGCGCTGCACCAAGCCAGATTGGGATCTGGTGATGCCCCGACGTTGGCTGCCAAGGCGGTAAGAATTGCTCTGCGAAGGCGCTTGAGCAGAGGAGAACAGCCGTAATTGTCTGCGCGGCCAGCGAACGAAGGAAGCGCACCATGAGAACACCTACGCAGATCCGCACCGGAGTCGCAGGAGGGAGCTGCCTTCTCTTGAAGAGTGATTTACAAGCAGGAGAATGACCTCGCACTTTGAGGTTAAAGGTTTGTTCGTCTTGTGGTGCAGTGACAAACCTGAGTCTCGGCTTGTGGGTAAAGTAGCCACTCAAGAGCATGATCACTCCCCTGAAGTCAGCTTCTCGTCAGCAAAGGCGCAGCGGCGGCAGGTGAGGTGAGGTCAGATTTCCAGAGGAAACGCAGCCTCGCCCACCTTACGCGATCACCTGCTCCGCTCCCCTGCTTCCCAAGAAGTCATAGCAAGGTACCGTCAGCTATACCGTGTCATCTAGACTGAAGCGCCGGGCCCCAAACGACGGCAGTTCGTCGTTTGGGTGGCAGACAGTTTTTATCATCAGCGCAGCGGAGAGACTCCTGTATTTCGTCCGTGGTACGTGAAAGTTCGTGCATCAACGGGCAAAACATGGGGTGGCGGATTGAAAGCTGAAGTTCAACAAATGTGTTGCACTTCAGCCTTGAACCCGCCCTGAACTCACCTGCGGGTGAGCGATCGTATCTCGGCCTGACTCATTGCCGGAACCTTCGAGGCGCTGTTTTTCGGCTGCCGCTCTGGCCTGGCGCAACTTGGCAATGCGGGCTGCACTACCCTCACCTCGGCGTCCGGCGCGAAGCGCAGCGATCATGTTCGTTGCTAATTCCTCGCGGTGCTCGAACAGCCATGCCGCTTCTTCAGCCTCACTCGCGAAAACAGGGATTATTCGCTTTTCCATCGTCGTCACCTGCTTCGTCCCCTACTTCCAAGATACTCCTCAATCAACTGCTTCGTGGCGTCATATGCCGTAACCACGCGCGTACACTCGTTCCGTACAGTTGTCCAAATTAGGAGAAATCTTCCCTCCCTGGTGATCCCCACCTCCGCAAAGCGATCCTCCATGGACCAGTTCTGGTAATCAACCTCCAGCGTAGTGCCACCCAACGCGAATTCGACCTCTTCGGGCGTGACCCATGCCGGGCAATGTGGGTGAGGTTCTCATCATCCCAATCGAAATCAGCCAAGTTGCTCCCCGCTACGCAATCACCTGCACCGCTCCCCTGCCCACCAGCCCCTCCACACTTTCAATGAACCGTATATCGGCAGAAACGCTGTAACCTTTAGGCTCCAGCACGGCACAAAATTCGCCCGGCTCCTCTAAATTGAGCAGAACCTTGCCCCTGCCCGGCGCTCCCCGGAAGATGGCTTCCAGCTTGGACATCAGCGCGGCGTCAGGGCTGTGCAGCGGCACACGGATGCGGAGCGCCTCGGGCAGCTTCACCTGCACGTCTTCGAGCGCCTGGATGGAGGAGATGGCAATCTTCGGGGCCGAGTCCTCTTCGCCGCGCAGCGACCCGCGAATGATCACCGGAACGTCGATCTTCAATTTCTCCGCCAATTTTTCGTAACTCTGCGGAAATGCGATCAGCTCGATCTTGCCGACTGCATCCTCAAGGCAGGCCTGCGCGTACATCTCGCCTGAACGCTTCGATTTGGCGACCTTGAGCCCGGTAATCACGCCGGCGACCTGGATTTCGTTGCCTTGTTCCTGCTGCCCACGCCGAAAAACGACCGGCTCCGGCTTCATCTCGCAGGCGGTCTGGGTGTCGATGACGCCCTTCAGGTTGCGCAGCTTGTCCTTGTACTTATCCAGGGGATGCCCGGAGACGAAGAACCCGAGCACCTCCTTCTCGTTCGCCAACCGCGTGTACTCATCCCACTCGGGGGCTGCGGGTAACGCATTTTCGCTCGCCTGGCTCACTGCCGGTCCGTCGTCGAAGATCCCGAATAGCCCGTGCTGCCCTGAAGCCGCGTCCCGCTGTGACTTCTGCGCGCGTTCGATGGCCCTATCCAGTCCGGCCATTACCTGCGAGCGCCTGCCGAAGGCATCCAGCGCGCCCGCCTTGCACAGCGACTCCAGCACCCGCTTGTTCATCAGGCGCAGATCGACCTTTTCACAGAACTCCCAAAGCGATGCGAACCCCGCTGTTTTTCCCCTGTCCAGCCCTCCTGCCTGGAGTTCAAGTCTTGCTTTCTGAATCGACTCGATCGCATTGTGTCCAACATTTTTAATTGCAGCCAGCCCGAAGCGAATCGCATCCGCCGCGGGCGTGAAGTTGGCATCGGAGATCTGCACATCCGGCGGCACAACCGCGATCTCCATCTCGCGACACTCGGAGATATACTTCACCACATTTTCGGGCTTGGAGGTCTCGGAGGTCAGCAGCGCGGCCATGAACTCGACCGGGTAATGCGTCTTCAGCCAAGCCGTGTGATACGCCAGCAGCGCATAGGCCGCCGAGTGCGATTTGTTGAAGCCGTACCCCGCAAACTGCTCCATCAGGTCGAACAGCTTCCCTGCCGCATCCTTCGGGTGTTTGCGCTCGAGCGCGCCGGCCATGAAGATGTCGCGCTGCTTGGCCATCTCGGAGGGATCTTTCTTGCCCATCGCGCGACGCAGCAGATCGGCGCCGCCCAGCGAGTAGCCCGCGATGGCGGAGGAGATCTGCATGACCTGCTCCTGGTAGACAATGACGCCGAGCGTCTCTTTGAGGATCGTCTCCAGCTCGGCGAACATGTATTCCACTGGCCGACGGCCCCACTTGCGCTCGATAAAGTCATCGATCATGCCGCCCTGGATCGGCCCCGGACGGTACAGCGCATTTAACGCGGTCAGGTCTTCGACCGAGGTCGGCTTGTAGCGCCGCAGCACATCGCGCATGCCGCCGGATTCAAACTGGAAGACGCCGCTGGTGAGCGCCTTGTGGAACACATGCTCGTAGGTCTGCTGGTCGTCGAGCGGAATGGTCGCCATATCGACCGTCTCAGCACGATTCAGCCGGATGAGCTTGAGGCAGTCGTCGATCACGGTCAGCGTCGTCAGCCCAAGAAAATCCATCTTGAGCAGGCCCATCTTTTCGACCGCCTTCATGTCGTAGCTGGTGACGACCGCGTCGTCCTTGGTGCGCGTGACCGGCACCAGCTCGGTCAGCGGCTGCGGCGCGATCACGACGCCGGCAGCGTGCACACCGGCTCCGCGGACCAGCCCCTCCAGCCGCTGCGCCGTCTCAATCAGCTCGCGAATCTTGGGGTCCGCCTCACAGGCTGCGGCCAGCGGCGGCGAATCTTTGAGGGCCTGCTCCAAGGTAATGCCGATGGTCGCCGGCACGAGCTTGGCGATGCGATCTACCTCGCCGTAGGGCATGTCCATCGCGCGGCCGACATCCTTGATCGCCGCCTTGGCCGCCATGGTGTTGAAGGTGATGATCTGCGCCACCTGGTCCACGCCATACTTGCGGCGGACGTACTCGATGACCTCGCCACGGCGATTCATGCAGAAATCGATATCGACGTCGGGCATGGAGACGCGTTCGGGGTTCAGGAAGCGTTCGAAAAGCAGGTTATTTTGGAGCGGATCCACGTCCGTGATCTCCATAACGTAGGCGACGAGCGATCCGGCCGCCGATCCGCGGCCCGGCCCCACGGGTATGCTCTGCTCCTTGGCATAACGTATAAAATCCCACACAATCATGAAATAACCGGTAAACTTCATGCTCTTGATGCACTCGATCTCGCGGTTCAGCCGCTCTTCATACGCGGCGATCGTATTGCGCAGGATGCCGCGCTCTTCCAAGTGCTTGACTGCGGTTTCGCGGCGTTTGCGCCAGCCCTCGCGGCACACCTGCTCGAAGTAGGTGTCGATCGTCTCGCCTGCAGGCAGCGGGAACTTCGGGAAGGGATTTTTGACCTTGGTCAGCTCCAGGTTGCAGCGCTCCGGGAACTGCATCGTGCGCGTGCAGACCTCTGGATTTTGCGCAAACAGCCGGTGCATCTCATCGGCCGACTTGATGTAGAACTCCTGCGTATCGAACCGGAAGCGTTTGGGATTGTTGATGGAGTCGGCCGTCTGAACGCAGAGCAGCACCTCATGCGAACGGGCGTCGTCGTCCGCGACGTAATGCGAGTCATTGGTCGCCACCAGCGGAATGCCAAGGTCTTTTTCGAGCTTGAACATCGCCTCGGTGACGGCCTTGTCCGGCTCCAGCCCATGATCCTGAATCTCGAGGAAGAAGTTCCCCTTGCCGAACATCTCCTCATACTGCCCGCCGACACGCTTGGCGGCACCGTAGTCGCCGGCCATCAGGTGCTGCGACAGCTCGCCCGCCAGGCAACCGGAAAAGCCGATCAAGCCTTCACAGTGCTCCGCCAGATACTTCTTTGAAATGCGTGGTTTGCGGTAGAAACCATGAAGTGCGGCTTCACTGGTGAGCTGCACCAGATTGCGGTATCCGGCCTCGTTCTCCGCGAGCACAAGGAAGTGATTGTACTTCGATTCCGGATCCGGTTTGCCGCGATGATCGTCTTCCTTGCAGACGTACAGCTCACAACCGAGGATGGGCTTGAGACTCTTCTTCTTCATGGCGTCGAAGAAGTGCACCGCGCCATAGATGTTGCCGTGATCGGTGATCGCGGCCGAGGTTTGCCCGATCTTGGTCAGATGCTTGGCCAGTTTATCTACGTCGCATGCGCCATCGAGGAGGGAGTAGTCGGTGTGCAGATGGAGATGGGTAAACTCAGCGGCCATGAAGCTAGTTTACTGCTTCGATACTGGTGCAGAAGGCTAGGAAAAGCCGTCCCAAACTAGAGTCCGAGGAAAAGCCGCAAGGCAGTATCGACGCGCCGCATGACCTCTGACTCAATAGTGCCTACGTAACTGCGTACTCGGCCAAGCGGGACAGTAACGAGGAGATCGATCATCACCTCCGATGGCTTTCGAAGTCCGTTCTCCAGCGTGGGCTGGACAGGCACACGGAAAGCAGCGGGCCATCCAAGATCGCTCGTGATGAGCGCCACCGTAACGTTCTCAACCAAGTCCAGCATGACCGACTGCACGATCAGTGCTGGCCGGGACTTGTTGAAGGGTGGAAGGGGTGCAACGATGACGATATTGCCGCGGTTTCACTTCCAGACCTTATCCAGCCACTCCCAATCGGGCTCCATATATTCGTCCGGATGCTTGCGTCGATGCTCAGCCAGTCTCTCCGCCTGTCGCCGCAGCTCCTCCTCAAACTCCGGAGTTCCGCGTATTGCCCGCAACTCCTCGGCCGTCATGGGCACCCACTCAGGGCTCGTCTTGGGCAGGCTCGCCATTGCGTAAGTTTATACCCCGACCACCACCGTTTCCCGCTCGCGAAACGCCCGCCGCGCCCGCTCGATCTCGCCATGATACTTCTCCGCCCACATCCACACACCGCAGAAGGCGGCCCCCAGGCTGCGCCCCAACTCTGTCAACTCGTATTCCACCCGCGGCGGCACCACCGGGTACACCGTCCTGCTCACCAGCCCGTCAAACTCCATCTGCCGCAGAGTCTTCGTCAGCATCTTCTGGCTCACTCCGCCCACCAACTCGCCCAAGCGGGTAAACCGAAGCCGCCCGTTCTCCTCCAGCACCTCCAGCACCAGCATCGTCCACGTATCGGCTACCCGCCCGATAATCTCCCGGACCAGGGCCTCCACCTCGGGCGGAACCTCCGGGTATGGGGGTGAAGACACTCCGGCGCCATCCACTTCTTGTTCATGATTCACGATTTACACTCTACTTTTGGTAAGTATGTCACTTTTGGGTGCCTACTTCCCAAAGGATAGCTTAGATCGTATCGTCTTCCAAGGAGATTCGACATGAACCCAACCAACAACACCATCCTGATCACCGGCGGCGGCTCCGGCATTGGCCGTGCGCTGGCCGAAGCGCTGCACAAACAGGGCAATCAGCTCATCATCGCGGGACGCCGCAAATCCATGCTGGACGAGACGGCCGCCGCCAATCCCGGAATGCGTTCGCTGACCCTCGACCTCGACAATCCGGATGACTTCCAGCGCTTTGTCGCCGAGGTGAAGGCTGAATTTCCAGGGCTGAACGTCCTGATCAACAACGCCGGCATCTCGAAATCCGAGCGGCTGCAAGACGGCACCGAAGGCCTAGCCATCGCGGAATCCATCATCGCCACGAATCTGCTCGGTCCCTTGCGGTTGACCGCCGCCCTGCTGCCGTCGTTGCAGGCGCAGCCGAAGAGCACCGTGATGAACGTGACCTCGGGGCTCGCCTTTGTGCCGCTGGCGATGACGCCGGCCTATTGCGCTACCAAGGCGGCCCTGCACTCCTGGACGCAGTCGCTGCGTTTCCAGCTTCGCGACACCGCGGTGGAGGTTCTGGAGCTTGCACCGCCGTATGTGCAGACGGAGTTGATGGGGCCGCAGCAGGCCTCAGACCCGAATGCGATGCCGCTCGCCGAGTACATCTCCGAGACGATGTCGCTGCTTGCCAACCCGCCGGCTTCGGGCGAAATTCTGGTGCAGCGCGTACAACCGCTGCGTTTTGCGGAGAAGAATGGCACCTACGATCAGGTCTTCAACGGCATGAATCAGGCGACGCACTAGATCGTGTCTATAGGAATCATTTTTTGATTTTCGGAGGTAAGTCCGGGCTTCACAGGCTGCGGAAAAACGCTGCTCTTGGGAAGGGGGTGGCTTCAGCCACCCCGTAAGTGCTTTATTTGCAACCCGGCTTTAGCCGCTGGGGTGCGGTTTCGGCCTTGCAAAGACTTTTTCGCAGCCTGTTCAGCCTCGGGTGCGCTGACATCGGAGAGAACCCTGGGCTAAAGCCCATCATTTACTCTCCTTTTTCGTGGGGCTGAAGCCCCACGCTCCCTCTCCATCCTCCTCCAAGATGCCCTTCGTACGATGATCGTGATTCACACAGGCACTACCTGAGCGGGTTGGACTCACTTCGCCCCGGGGCCGGCCGGTCGAACGCGGCGGAGCCGGCCCTCGGCCTTGTAGATCACCCAGCGCACCGAAAAGGCGATCGTGTACTGCACCGTGGCCACGGCGTGCAGTACGGGCTCGATCCTCGGTCCGAAGACCCGCATGATCGTCGTGCCCACCGCTTCCTCGGCGAACGCGCCTGCCTTCTGCAAGTGACTGCGTCCGGGGGTGGGCGCGGCGTGGGTGCGCCACAGAAGGTCCGAGTGCTCGAGCAGGAGTGCCGTCCGCGGCAGGTGCTCCGCGGAACTGATCACCTCGATGTGCCGCCAGCCGTGCGCGTCCATGATCCGCTGGCTGTTGCGGATATTTTCGAGCGTCGTCTTTGACGTCTTCTCTTCAAGAATGGCCGAGGGTGGGACGCCGAGACTCTTGGCATAGTGCGCCATGGTCTCCGCTTCGATATAGTTTCGCGAGGTCATCCCGCCGCTGATCAGCATGTGCGGCGAGCGGCCGGACCGGTACTCGCGCACCGCTTCGTCCACGCGCCAACGTTGCGGCGCGGTCAATGTGCCATCGATCTCCGTGGGCGAGCCCAGCACCAGCAGGCAGTCCACCTGGTCGTCGGTGTTGTTTCGATCGGGCACCGTCAGGTACGCCGGGATCACCACCGCCGCAACCCCCAGCAGGGCAACCGCGGAGGCCACCCCTAAGCGCATCATGTGACGGCTGCGCATGGATTCCCCATGCAGATCAGTCACCGGTAGCCTCTGGCCGCGCGCATAACTCGCGTACGAGCCGCACATACAGGCTGACCGCTTCCAGGATCTCGGCCTTGGCGATGGTCTCGTCCGGCGTGTGCGCCGTGTGGATGCTGCCGGGCCCCAGCAGAAAAGGCTCCCCCCAGCTGGTGAGGCTGGGAATGTCGGTCGTGAACTTGGCGACCATAGTTTCAAAGCCCTCCACCGCCCGCATCTGCACAGACGGCAGCTCCAGCGAAAACTCGATGTCGCAGCGGCCGGCCACAGCTTCGATGATGGCCTCGCGGATAGCCTTCGACGGCCCTACCAGCCGCACGAGCAGATGGGCCTCCGCTGCGTCGGCGATGACATTGGGTGCGCGCCCGCCGGAGATCAGCCCCACGTTGAGCGTCGTGTCGCCAATGCCTTCGATGACCGGAAGCCGCAGCGCCTGCACATCGCGGAGCGCCGCCAGCAGCTTATCGATGGCGGATTCGCCCAGCTCCGGGTAGGCGGAGTGCGCCATCCTGCCCCCCGCATAGAGCTCCACGCGCAGGCAGCCCTTGGAGGCCAGCGCCAGCCGATTGTCCGTCGGCTCGCCATTGATCAGGTAGCGTGAGCCACGCGGCTGCTCGCCGGCTACTTTGGCTCCGGCGGAGTCGCGCTCCTCTCCCACAACGAACAGCATCCCCACCGGAAGCTCTTCGGAGCGCAGTTGCTCCGCCGCGGCGATCTGGGCGGCGATGATGCCTTTGGCGTCACACACGCCGCGTCCGTACAGATGCGTGGCATCCTCGCGGCAGGGCCCTAAAAAGGGCGGAACGGTGTCCATATGGGTCGAAAGCACGATCTCGGCCTTGATGCGCGGCGTGGTGGCATACACGTTAAAGCGCGGGCCGGTACCGCTGCCGGGTGTCTTTGCCGGATCCGGGTGCGGTACATCCATTCGCTCGACGTGCCACCCCTGCCCCTGCAGGTAGGCTTCGAGGAACTCACCGCAGACACCCTCGTGGTAGGTGGTGGAATCGATCGCAACCAGCTGCTTGGTCAGCTCTATCGGGTCAATGGACATGCGTGCCCAGCATACCGGATCAGAATTTATGGCCTTCTGCGAGTAGGTCATCCCGGGTGCCCGAGTGTGCCGATTAGACTTGTTTGATGGCCGATGTAACACCCTTTCGCTCGCAGGTTCAGACGGTGGATGATCTGCGCGGACCCGCCGGTCGCCTGGAGGCGCTGCTCAATACGGGCCGCCCGGATGCACCGTACGCTGCCCTGGTCGCACACCCGCATCCGCTCGGCGGCGGCACGATGCACAACAAGGTCGTATATCACGCCGCCAAGGCCTTCTCGCACTTCGGACTCCCGGTGCTGCGCTTCAACTTCCGCGGTACCGGCCTCAGCGAAGGCGCGCACGACGAGGGGCGTGGCGAGGTGCAGGATGTCCGCACGGCTCTCGATTGGCTCAGCTACCGCTACCCCGGCCTGCCGCTCCTGTTCGCGGGCTTCAGCTTTGGCTCCAACGTCGGTCTGCGCGCCTGCTGCGGCGACCCACGAATCGCAGCCCTCGTCGGAATCGGTCTGCCCGTCCGCGCCGCGGGGCGTGACTACCACTACAGGTTTCTGCCCGCCTGCGGCTCCGTTCCCAAGCTCTTCATCTCGGGCGATACGGACGAGTTCAGCCCGCAAGGTGTGCTCGAAAGCTACCTCGTAGCGGCTTCCGAACCCAAGCGCATCGTGTGGATCGAGGGCGCGGACCATTTCTTTGCCGGAACCCAAACCTCACCGGGCTCAAAGCTCGAAGCATTCGCCGCCGAGCTGCGAACCTGGATCGCGGACAGCTTCAATCTGCCGCGCTGACCGGTGCCTTGCGCGGATTCGCCGAGCGAGCCCCCCACTCTTCGATCACCCGCGCGCAGAGGTCCGGACGCTCCTCCGCCGGGCGGTGCCCAACGCCCGCAAGAACCTGTAACTCTCCGCAGCGCAGGCGTTTTTGTAGATCCGGCGCTGTGTCGACTGGAACAGCCCGGTCGTGGTCACCCCAGAGCAGAAGCGTCGGCAACCGGAACGGCGCCTCCAGCAGATGCCGCAGCTCACGCATGTCGCTGTGCCAGGTCCTCAGCAGCCGCAGCAGAAACGGAATCGTTCCGCGGATCCGCAGATTCTCACGGTAGGGGATCAGCCGCTCCGGTTGGTCCCAGCTCTGCGGACCGGCCATCCTGCGCAGCCCCGCCATCTGCAGCCACGCGGGGTACCACGGCATGGTGTGCGCCAAAACGCGGCCAGCCGGTGAAAGATAAAATGCGATGAGCTGATCGGCATGGCGGAAGTATGGATGAGCCGGCGCCAGCAGCGCCAGCCCGCTGACCCGGCCAGGTTCCGAGGCGGCAAGGTGAAGAGCGACGGCTCCGCCATGCGAGTGCCCAATCAGGATCGGCTGATCCAGTTTCAGTGCATCAAGAATGCCCAAAAGGCAGCGCGAGATCGACGGGAGTGCGGGACTGACCCGGGCATCGCGATCCGAACCGCCTGCACCCGGCAGATCGACGGCAATCACGTGCCGTTCCGGAGGCAGTGCCTCCATGAAAGGAATGAAGGTCGCCGCCGTTCCCATCAATCCATGGATAAGCACAAGGCTAGGCTTGCCCGGCGCCGGGTGTCCCTGCTCGAGGAACGACACGCGCGTCTGCGGAAGATGCAGGGTCCGGCGATTCGGCGGCATGGGCGCTACGCTAAAGCGGCAAAACGAGCGTCGGAGCCTCCGGCCGGGACGGCGGAACGGCCTTGCAGCAGAGACTCCAGCACGTCCAGGGCCGTGTCCACATGGGTGTGGTCGATCAGGAAAGGCGGAAGGAAGCGCACGACGTTGCCTTGCACCACGTTCAGGAGAACGCCTGCAGCGAGCGCGGCCTCGGCGAGGGGACGGGCGGGCTCATCCAGCTCCAGCCCCACGAGAAGCCCTCGTCCGCGCACAGCCGTTGCACTGCCCACGCGGGCAACTAGGCCATGCAACTGGCTCTGGAGGTAATGACCCGTATCTGCAACATGCGAGAGGAGATCTTCCTCTTCCACAATATGGAGAAACTCGAGGCCGAGACGACACGTCAGAGGGCTGCCCCCGAGCGTGCTGCCGTGCTTTGCCAGCCCGAAGGAGTGAAACAGATCGTCGTTGACCAGCAGGGCGCTCAAGGGGAGCCCGCCTCCCAGCGGTTTGCCGAGCAGCAGCATATCCGGCTGCACACCGGAGTGAGAATAGGCAAACCAGTCGCCGGTTCGGCCTAGGCCGGATTGGATCTCGTCGAAGATCAGGGGTGCGCCATGCTCGTCCGCCAAACGCCGGGCCTCGCGAAGGAACTCATGCGTGAGCACGTGGACTCCGCCTTCGCCCAGAACCGGCTCCAGCAGGATCGCGGCCGTGTGCGATCCCACCGCAGCCCGGAGCTGGTCGAGCTGGTTGCGCTCAACGAAGCGAACGTCGGGAATTCCGGGGCCGAAATCGAGGCGGTACTTCTCCTGACCCGTGACCGAAAGTGAGCCGTAGGTGCGGCCATGATAGGACTGCCGGAGGGCAACAATCTCGCGCTTGGCCTCGCCGAAGTTCTGACGCGCGTGGGTGCGTGCCAGCTTCAGCGCGCCTTCCACGGCTTCAGAACCGCCCGTGGAGAAAAACACGCCCTTCATCCCGGACAGATCGCAAAGCCGCTCGGCCAACTCGATGGGGTGGCGATTCGCGTACTGCGGGGACAGATGAATCAGCCGACCCGCCTGCTCGGCCAGAACCGCGACCATACGCAGATGCGCGTGGCCAAGCGCATTGACGCCCAGGCCGGCCATCATGTCCAGGTAGCGCCGTCCGGCGGTGTCGAACAGGTAGACACCCTCACCCCGTTCCATCGCGACCGGAAAACGGGCGTAGACCGGCAGCAGGACCTCGGCATCCCGGCGTAGAAGAGCGAGTCCTTCCGCGTTCTGTTCCCCTGCGAAAGCCATACCGTCAGTTCACAGGAGACCGGCTCTGGGGTCAAGCGCTGTTCCATGTAGAGACACCTACCTAAAGGCCGTAGAACCTGCTTCCGGAAAATGGGATACCTTGTATGGTTTCGTACATCGCTTCCGGCTATTCTCAGTAGGACTGCTCTACTAACGCACCATGCGTTTGGCCCTAAAGTTGCACAGTCTTCTGGTGGGCACACAGCGTGCCTGCAACGCCCCATGAAAACACCCTTCCAAATACGGCTGGTCGCAGTGCTTCTGGCCGTGCTGACCCTCGCCGCTGTGGGTCTGGCGATCGGCAATCTGGTCCAGGAGACTGGCTATGCCGTGCCGACCGATGGCGTGGTGTGGACGGAAGCTGCGGGAGGGCTCCAGGCCCAGGTGGTGCCGGCGGATAGTCCGGCGGCTCGCGCCGGCATTCACAAAGGGGATGTGCTGACTGCCATCAACGAAAGCCCGACACCGCGGCTCGCCTCGGCGGAGCGCGCCATCGACGGCAGCGGCGTCTGGTCCCATGCCACATATTCGCTTCTGCGCTCCACCGGGACCGCTGGACAACGAACAGCTCTCGACATTGGCGTTTATCTCGAACCCGCCGATCGGACGGATCACCAGGTACTGCGACTCATCGCCCTGGTCTACCTTGCGATCGGGCTTTATGTCCTGTTTCGCCGCTGGACGGCACCGCAGTCCACCCACTTTTTCGTTTTCTGTCTCACCTCATTCGTTCTGTACTCCTTCAAGTACACAGGAATGCTGGGTCCTTTTGACCTCATCATCTACGTCGGCGAGGTCATCGCCACGGCTCTGCAGCCGGCGCTGTTTCTGCACTTTGCCTTGAGTTTTTCCGGGCAAAGCAACGCGTCGCGTCTGCGGCGTGCAGCCTACTGCCTGCTTTATGTACCCGGCGCGATCCTGGTCTGGCTGCGTTATCGCTCCCTGACCCACTGGTCGGTCACCGGTCTGCTGCAACATCGGCTCGACCAGATCGACTATGTTTCTCTGGCGGTGTTCTACGTTCTGGCCGCCGCGGTCTTCTGGATTCGCTACCGCAACGAAACCCAGCCGCTGGAGCGCCAGCAGCTGAAGTGGCTCTCCCGCGGAACGCTGCTCACGGTGACGCCGTTCACCGTGTTCTATGTCATTCCGTTCCTCGCCGACCTGAACGCGCCTGCCGTGCTCAGCAAGGTGGCGATCCTCTCGCTTCTGCTGCTTCCACTCACCTTCAGCTGGGCGATCGTCCGCTACCGGCTGATGGATGTGGACCTCATCTTCAAGCGCGGCGTGGCCTACACGCTGGCGACCGCCGCTCTGGTCGGGCTGTACTTCGGAATTATCGCGATCTCGGCGGAGTTCATTCACCAGCGTTTTGCCGGTCTCCGCATCTGGGGACTGATGATCGCGGTCGTTGTGACGGGACTCATCTTCGATCCGCTGAAGCGCGCGATTCAGGCGCGTGTGGACCGGCTCTTCGATCAAAAACGCGTCGACTACCGGGAGACTTTGATCGAGTTCGGGCGGCGTCTCAACGCCCAGACTGACCTGAATGCCTTGGTCAGCTCCGTCGTCGACCGGCTGCAGGGTACACTGCTGGTCACCCGTGTCGCCGTATTCCTCGCCGACGAAGGCTACTCAGTCCGCCGAGCCCGCTATACCCTGGTGGCCTCGCATGGCCTCTCGCCGGCTTTGGCCACAACGCCGCTTGACCTCGGATTCCTTAATTTTCCTCCCGGATACGCCCCGTCGCACCTGTTCTTTGAGACGCCGCAGTCCGTTATCCGCCTGCCGGAGCCGCAGCGCGCCGCCGCCGCCGCTCTGGACCTGAACTACTTCGTGCCGTGTCGCGCCGCGCGGCACGAGAGCGGCGGCCAAAGCACCGTCGCCGTCATCGGACTCGGTCGTACCGACGCGGGCGACTTTCTCTCCAGCGAAGACATGGAGTTGCTGGAGTCGCTCGCCGGCTACATCGGCATCGCCATCCAGAATGCGCAGCTCTATCGTCGCCTGGAGCAGAAAATCCTCGACTTTGAGCGGCTGCGCGACTTCAACGAAAACATCGTGGAATCGATCAACGTCGGCGTCTTTGCCCTCGACCCAGAAGATCGCATTGAAAGCTGGAACGCGCAGATGGAGGCGATGCACGGCACCGAGCGCAGTGAGGTTCTCCGCCGGCCCGTGCGCGAGATGTTCCCGCCCGAGTTCGCCGATGAGCTCGACCGGCTGCGCGAGGAACACGGTGTGCACACGCTGTACAAGTTCCGCCTGCCGCTACCCGACGGCGAGCAGCGGACCGCCAACATCACCGTGGCGCCGCTGATGAACCGGGATCTGGAAGCGGTGGGCCGCATCGTCATCATCGACGACATCTCCAACCAGGTCAGCATGGAAGCACAGCTCACCCAGGCCGAGAAGCTCTCCTCAATCGGCCTGTTAGCCGCCGGAGTCGCCCACGAGGTCAACACTCCCCTCGCCGTCATATCGAGTTACACCCAGATGCTCGGCAAACAGCTTCGCATGGACGAAAACGCACAGGCCCGGCTAGGCCCGGTCATCGAAAAGATCACACAGCAGACCTTTCGGGCTTCGGAGATCGTCAACGGCCTGCTGAACTTCTCCCGCATGAGCACGGTGGATTTCGCGCGATTGGATCTGAACCAAATCGTGAAGGAGACCGTACTGCTGCTCGAACACCAGATGCGTTCTTCCGGAGTCCATGTCGTAACCGAGCTTGACCCCGAGTTGCCTCCTATCTCCGGCAACCGCGGCAAGCTGCAGCAGGTGCTGGTGAACCTGGTGTTGAACGCGCGCGATGCCCTGGCCGACAGAACTCGTCCCACAGTGACGCTCTCCACCCGCTTTGACGGCCACCGTGTGGAGATGTCCGTTGCCGACAACGGCGACGGCATGCCGCCCGAGGTGCTGCGCAAGATCTACGATCCGTTCTTCACGACCAAAGCCCAACCCCGGGAAGGACAGCGCAAGGGCACGGGTCTGGGGTTGGCCGTCTCCTATGGCATTGTGCAGGAGCATGGCGGCCTCATCGAAGCCACCAGCCAGGTGGGTCAGGGCACCGCCTTCCGCCTTCTCTTCCCGGCCCTTGACTCACCACGCGGGCCCTTAGCGCTAGACCCCACCCCCACCGCCGGTTCCAGCACTGGCCCGTCCGCTGAAAAAGGAAATGTTGTCCATGCCTGATGTTCTCAGCGCAGACCGCGCGGTAGCTCCCGACGAATTTCGCCCCCGCCTTCCTCCCGAGGGCGCACGCATCCTGATCATCGACGACGAAGCGGGTATCCGCGACTCGCTGGAGACCTTGTTGACCTTGGAGGGCTTCCAGGTCGACCTCGCGATCGAGGGCAGCATGGGCCTGGACATGCTCACCCGGCACAGCTATGATCTGCTGCTGCTCGACCTGGCCCTCCCCGGCGAGAGTGGCATCGACCTGCTTCCCCGCATCAAGAACACCGCGCCCGCGCTTCCGGTCATCATGATCACGGCCTACGGGACCGTTGGAAACGTCGTGGACGCTATCCAGGCCGGCGCGTCGAACTTCGTCCAGAAGCCATGGGACAACGAGAAGCTGCTCGCCGACATCCGTGCCGCCATCGGCCGGCACCGGGCGGAGCAGGAGGTTCTGCACCTCAAGCGCGCGCTCAAGCAGCGCTACTCCTTTGAAAACATTGTCGGCAAAAGCGAGCCGATGCTGCAGCTCTTTGAGCTTGTGGAGCAGGTCGCGCCGAGCCGCTCCACGGTCTTGATCCAAGGCGAGAGCGGCACCGGCAAAGAGCTCATCGCGAAGGCGATCCATGCGCATTCCCCGCGGCGCGATCGCCCGTTTATTCCGGTCAACACCGGCGCGGTGCCCTCGGAGTTGCTGGAATCTACCCTGTTCGGCCATGAACGGGGCGCCTTTACCTCCGCCATCGCGGCCAAGAAGGGCCTGTTCGAGGTCGCGGATGGGGGAACGCTCTTTCTCGACGAGATTGGGACGATGGGCATCGATATGCAGGCCAAGGTGCTGCGTGTGCTCCAGGACCGGCGCTTCATGCACGTGGGCGGCACGTCGGAGATCCAGGTTGACGTGCGCATTATCGCCGCCACCAACGTGAACCTTCAGCAGGCGGTGAAGGAGGGGCGCTTTCGGGAGGATCTCTTCTATCGCCTGAACGTGATCGCCCTGGAACTTCCTCCGCTTCGGCAACGGAAGGACGATGTCCCCCTGCTGGCAAATTACTACCTGAAGCACTACTCGCTGGAGAACGGACTCCCGCTGCGTGAACTATCCCCGGAAGCGCTCCGCATCATGATGGACTATGGCTGGCCCGGCAATGTGCGGGAACTCGAAAATGCCATGGAGCGCGCGGTCGTGCTTTCACGGGCGCCGCATGTCATGCCAGACTTGCTGCCCGCGCAGCTTCGCGGTCAAAGCTACTCAACGGCGCTGCTGGAGGAGAACTCCACCGCATCGCTCTTCGATGTGATGGAGGAGATCGAGCGCAGGATCATTGCCGACCGCCTGGAGCGCTGCAACTGGAATCAAACCGAGGCAGCCGAGTACTTCCGCATTCCGCTTTCCACGCTGAATCAGAAGATCAAGCGACTCAGTGTGGAGGTTCGTCGCCGGCACAAGGACTAGATCGGATCGCATGTGGCTAGAGGGTGTCCTCTCAACCGGAGCGCCGGGCCCCAGACGACAGCTTTTCGTCGTTTGGGTTGCAGCGGACGGTTTCATCGTCTGCGTAGGGGTCTCTCCACTGCGGCTGCGCCTCCGGTCGAGAGGACACCGCATCGGAGGATTTGACCTTTCCTTTATATCTTTACGTACTCTGTCTTAATGCCTGGAAGCGGCCGCATAGCACAGCGTGTGCCGGGGCAACAGCCTCGGCTCAGCGGTGGCGCTTTCCCTTAGCGGGCTGCTTTGCCGGCGCGGAACGCCTGGAGGGAGCGGGAGCTACCTTCTTGCCCGCGATCTTCTTCTTGGCCGGCGAGGTAGGCTGGGCCGTCCGGCCGGTTGCCGATTTCCCGGCGCTCGAACTCCTTCTTGCAGCCTTCGTTGTTGCTGCAGCCTTCGTTGTTGCTGCAGCCTTCGTTGCGCTCTTCGCAGCGACCGCCTTGGCCACAGCCTTCGTTTCAACCACTTTCAGCTTTTTGGCAGCCGACACGGTCTTACTGCCGGATGGCTTGTGTCTCGTCGTCTTTGGCGGAGGAACTGCTTTCTTCGGGAGAGCTTTTTTGGCGACCGGCAGAGCCTTCTTCGCTGCGACTGCCATCGTTTTCGCGGGCTGCTTTGTCGCGGGCTGCTTTGCCGCAGGCTTCTTTGAAACAGCTTCGCTGCCCTTCGCCGCCGCGGGAACCTTTGGGCCGGCCTTGATTTCAGCCGAAGCCGCAGGAGCAGGAGCAGGAGCAGCGATCTTCTCCCCCGCCCCATTCGTCAAAGGCGGCTTCGCTCCCTCGACCACGGCAGGAGCGACCTTCTTCGGCGTTGCCTTGGCCGGAACTCCCTTTGCGGGAGACAGCTTTGCGGGAGCCAGTTTTGCGGGAGCTGTCTTGGGTGCCGAACTGGGCGCGGGACTGTGCTCATCGGCTGGCCGTTCAGTCGTCCGGGGTTCCGGATCTCCTGAAGAGGACAAGGCTTCCTCGTCCGAGGTTCCTTCAGCAGGTGCAGCCCCGACGACCTTCTTCGAACGGCTCCGCGTGGCCTTGACCGGCCGCCGTCGCGGGCTCACCTGCAGCACAGGCGCGGGCGGCGAATAAGGCTCCAAAAACGCTCGTATCGCCTCCGGCGTATCGAGCTTGCCATCGATCAGAGCGAAGAACAGGCTCTCCAGCAGCTCATTGTAGCCTGGCAGGTCCGGTGTGATCCGCATCTCCTGCATGGGGCCGTAGGGGATGCGCTGGCGCATCTGCGGCCACTCGTTCAGGAACGCTTTGAACTTTGACTGCACAACGTTGCTGCGGGAGCTGTACGCGAGCCAAAGAACAACCTCGGGCTCAGCGGCGAAGAGCAGCTTCCAGGTGTCGGAGGGCGCTGCGGCGCTTCTGGCCGTGAGCTGACTTCCCAGATCTTTGCTTCGCCCTTCGAGCGCCTCAATCTGCCGCACAAAGCCGGAGCGAGCGAAGCTCTGCTTCAGTCCCGCCAGATCGTTCGGGGCCAGGTGAGCGGTGAGCAGCGGAAAGAAGACCGGAGACGGATCGGTGTGGATGCCCATCTGATCCAGTTGGCCGATGAGATCCCTCGTGCGCTCCAGCCCATCGCGATCGGCCTTGGCCGCAGTCCAGGCCGGGTACAGGGCACCGCTCCAGCCTTCGTCGGTCAGGTGCTCCATCGTGGCAATCGGGTCTTCCTCATGGAAGACCTCTTCGAGCTCATAACCGCGCTCCCGTTCCGAAAGCGCGGCGATGTAGTTCTCTTCTTTGCCCGTCTCGTAGCGATGCTGGGTCCGCTCCTCCATGGTCCAGCCGAGCCTCTCCACCAGGCGCGCGGCACGCAGCAGGAGGCTGGGCTGTTCAATAAAGCCGTAGTTCGAGACCAACCGGAGTTCCCGATTCTCGATATCGGCAACGCCGTTTAACGGGTCCAGAAGGAGGCCATACGATCCTTCGTTCAGAGAGATCGCCATCGCGTTGGCGGTAAAATCCCGGCGGCGAAGGTCGTCCAGAATGGTGGCAGGCTCCGTTACGGGTCGTCCAGGCTGGGGATAGCTCACCGTCAATGCCGGACCGATCTCGGTCCGGACGCCTCCTGGAAACAGCAGGTAGACCGAGGACATTACCGGGTTTTCCCCCATGGTTGTCGCTCCACCGGCCGTAAGCTCCGTCACCAAGGCCGAGACCTCACCCTGAACTGCAAAATCGAGATCGCGAACCGGGGTTCCGCTGGTAAGGTCGCGCGCTGCGCCGCCGGCGAGAAACACAGTCATTCCATGGGCGCGAGCGGCATCCCGCACGGCTTCGAGGGCGCGCTGTTGAGCGGGCGTTAACCGGTTCTGAAGAAGGTAAATATAATCGGCCATGGGGAGAGCATCTGCGGTCTGTTTTTGCCTCGCTTCCACTAAACGCATTCAAATGTATCGTTTACGAAGACGCGGCAATCCAGCCTGACACCTGATTTTACACGAGACCAGGCTTTGAGCCCGAGCAATCTGCACTCTTTTTGCGACGGTCTCCGTTCGGGCACTCCGGTCCCCTGCCGGTACCTGCCGCGTCCGAGCACACCGCAGCCGCCTCCGCTACAATCCCCATCATGACCCTGGGCGAGCTGAGCGAACGGCTGGGAGCGGATCTGGTCAGCGGCAGCGGCGATCACGACACCGTTGCTGCCCGTGTGCTCTCCGGCGTCGCAGGCATAGAAAATGCCGGCCCCTCCGAGGTTGCCTTTGTGGCCAATCCCAAGTATGCCGCTCTGGCTCGCAGAACCGCTGCCGCGGCGCTCATTGTGGAGCCGGCTTTTGGGCAACTCGAAACACCCACCTTGCGCGTCAGCGATCCCAAGCTCGCCTTCTCGCAAGCTGTCGCCTTCTTTCACCCCGCGCCGGCCTTCACTCCCGGCATTCATCCAACCGCCGTCATCGATCCATCCGCCTCCATCGGTGCTCGCGCGCACATCGGCCCCTATGCCGTGATCGGCGAGCGCGCCCGTGTCGGTGACGACGCCGTTCTGCTCTCCCACACCGTGCTTTACCCCGATGTCGTCGTAGGCCATCGGTTTCTGGCCCACGCCCACGCCGTCGTCCGGGAGGGCTGCCGTCTGGGGGATGACGTCATCCTGGGCAATGGCGCGGTCATCGGCGGCGATGGCTTCGGCTTCGCCCGCGAGGCCTCCGGCCGCTGGGTGAAGACCGTGCACCCGCGTCCCGCTGTGCTTGAGGACGAGGTTGAGGTGCAGGCGAACTCCTGCATCGACCGCTCCATCGTGGGTGAAACACGGATTGGCCGGGGAACAAAGATCGATAATTTGGTCCAGGTGGGACACGCTTCAATCGTCGGAGAAAATACGCTGCTCTGCGCACAGGTTGGGTTAGCCGGTTCCACTCACGTCGGCCGTGACGTGATCCTCGCCGGTCAGGTGGGGGTCGCGGGCCATCTCACCATCGGTGATCGGGCGGTGGCAACGGCACAGACCGGCATACCTTCGGATGTGGCCCCAGGTGCCGTGGTGAGCGGCTACCCGGCCATGGACAATCGCGCCTGGCTGCGCATGGTCGCTACGTTGCAGCGGCTGCCGGATCTGCTGCGCCGCCTGCCAGTTCAGGAGAGTCGTTGAAAGCCTCCTTTTCCAGGAAACACCTCGTGTTTCGCGCCATGGGCACCCTAGGTCTGCCTGTACTGCTGAGCGGCTGCCACTCGGCGTTCATCAACGCTGCCGTGATAAACCGTTCGGGGCGCCCCGTCCGGCTGGTCGAGGTGGATTATCCCAGCGCAAGCTTCGGAATCGCGCAGCTGGCCGATGGCGCTACCTTCAAGTACCGGTTTAAGGTTTTGGGAAGTGGCAGCACTGCCATCTCGTGGACGGATGCCTCCGAAAAAGACCACAACACGCATGGCCCGGATTTAACCGAAGGCGAGGAGGGGCAGCTAGCCGTCACAATCGGAGAAAACACTGCCACCTGGCAAGCCGATGTCCATAAGAACTAACCGGACATTCGGCACCTACTCAGGGGAATCGTGTGGCTTGCTTAAAGCGGTTCTCTCAAAGGTATTCAGTTTAGTTTGTCATCCCGCAGCGTAGCGGAGGGATCTACTTTCCTCTGCATCGCTACAACTTGGAAGAAAAGCAGATCCCTCCGCTACGCTGCGGGATGACAAGCTCAAAGCGATAATGCATACCTATGCGGAAAAAGCTCTAGTTGATTCCGGTGGGACGGCCCACGCTGGGACGTCCGTCTTCGCTGTGCTGGGAGTTCACAGCCGCCTGTCCGCTCTGGCCGGCGCGTTTCCGCTGGTTGGCGGTGTAGGAGATGGCGATGGCCGCGACGACGATGATGGCTCCGACCGCAAGCAGGATAAAGGTGATCATGATGGCTCTCCCGGGATGCACATCGCTCGATGCAACGGCACTGCTGGTTAGGATGCCGAACCGGCGGCTCCGGTAGACTCGGCTGGTGAGCACGGGAGTATTCATCACCTTTGAGGGTCTGGACGGCTCCGGCAAGAGCACGCAACTGCGTCTGTTGGCGGGAGCGCTGGAGAAGCGCGGGGGGCAGGTCGTCACGCTGCGGCAGCCCGGCGGCACGGTGCTCGGTGAGCAGATCCGCGGTCTGCTGCTGGACTCGCGAAGCGATCGCAGCGTTGGTGGCATCGTTCCCGAAGCGGAGCTGGCCCTCATGTTTGCCGACCGCGCACAGTCGCTTTCGCAGATCATCAAACCAGCCCTGGCGGAAGGGGCCGTGGTGCTTTGCGACCGGTATACCGATTCGTCGGAGGCCTATCAGGGGGCCGGCCGTGCGCTCGGGCCGGAGCGGGTGCGCCAGGTGCATGCCGCCATCTGCGCGGACATGCAGCCGGAGTTGACGATCCTGCTGCTGCCGCCGCTGGCTGCCTCGCTGGTCCGAGCCCGCCGCCGCAATCAGCGTCACATCGCCACCCGGGGTACCGATGAAAATCGTTTCGAGCGCGAGGACGACGCTTTTTACGCACGGGTCTACGCGCAATATGAAGAGATCGCCCGGCGCGAACCGACACGCGTACTCGCCATCCGCGAGGACGCTTCCATCGAGTCCATAGCCGAGCGCGTTCTTTCTGCCGTGCTGCAGCGATTCGGGCGGGACTGGGCTTTGGCCCCGGTATAGCCGCAGTGGCGGGCGTCTAAACGGGTGCATGGAATCCGTCTCGAACTCTGATTACATCGGCTCAACCTCCAAGGGGGAATGGCGGCTGCCCCCGGGCCTGCGCCGATCGCTGTACCGCTACATCCAGCGGCCGTGGCTGAACTTCGGCGATCCCATCCCGCTGTTTCTGCACCTCGAAAAGACCTTCGGCCGCATCGCGCACTATCGCTTCATGGGCATGCTGATCATCTTCGTCAACGATCCGGACTGGGTCGGCGAGATCCTCATCAACCAGGCGCCCAGCTTCGTCAAGGAGCGCACCGTGCAGCGCATGAAGGTGCTGCTGGGCGAGGGTCTGATCACCTCCGACGATCCGATCCACATGCGTCAGCGCAAGCTCGCCGCACCGGCCTTCCATCGCCAGCGCATCGCCGGCTACGCGGGTGAGATCGTGCGCAGCGCGGGCGAGCAGATCGCGCCCTGGACGGACGGCGCAGTCGTCGATATCGGCGATGAGATGATGCGGCTCAGCCTGCGTATCGTCGCCCGCACGCTCTTCGATACCGAGGTCACGCCCGACGCGCTTTCCGTGGTCGACGAGGTAAACACGGTGATGGGCATGTACAACTTTCTCGTCGTCTTCCCCATGCTGGAGACGTTTCTCAACTGGCCATTGCCGTATATCTCGCGGTTCCGCAAATCTCGCCAGAAACTTGATGCGGTGATCAACCGCATGATCGCCAGCCGCCGCGCGTTGCCGCTGGAGGAGCTGGGAAGCCGAAGCGATCTGCTTTCCATGCTGGTCGCCGCTCGTTATGAAGCGGACGACAACGCCGCAGGCGGCGATGGGGCAGGCATGACCGACTCTCAGGTCCGCGATGAGCTGCTGACCATCTTTCTTGCCGGGTACGAGACCGTCGCCAATGCCCTCACCTGGACCTGGTATCTGCTCAGCGAGAACCCCGAGGCCGCGGACCGCATGTACGCCGAGGTGGATGAAATTCTTTCACCCCAGCGAGCAAGCTCGCCGGGGACCCCGGAAGGTGACCGCACGGCAACGCTCGCCGATCTGCCCAATCTTCACTACACCGAGATGGTCTTTGCGGAATCCATGCGCCTGTTTCCGCCCGCCTGGGCGATGGGCCGCAAATCCACCGCGCCCGTCGAGCTGGGCCCTTACCGCATCCCGCCGGGCGCCAGCTTCTTCTTCAGCCAGTACATCCTGCAGCGCTCGCCGGAGTATTGGGATGACCCGGAGGTCTTCCGCCCCGAACGCCACACGCCGGAAAACAAAGCCGCGCGGCATCGTTTTGTCTACTTTCCCTTCGGCGCCGGGGGCCGGCAGTGCATCGGCGAGAGCTTCGCCTGGATGGAAGGGATTCTTTCGCTGGCGACCATCGCCCAGCGCTGGCGGCTGCAGCTGCTGCCCGGCCAGACCATCGCCACCCAGGCCAAGATCACGCTTCGGCCGAAGTACCCCATGAAGATGCGGTTGATCGAGCGGTGAGCAGTATAGGGAGCCTTGCCATAGCCCCGGGTGCCCCATCTTCGCGACGGCTTCATCGTCGCTAAGGTGGGTTCTTGCAAGGTGATCGTCCACCTCTCGCCCGGTACCCCGAAACCCACCTTAGGCGCAGAAGACGCGCCGAAGGTGGGGCACCCATGGCAATGTCGTAGGCTAAAGGGGTGCCTTTTCCAGCAGACTTCCCGGAGTTTCTCGGCAATACCGCGGCGGTGGCCGACCTTCGCGCCGCGATCGCCGCCGGCCGTCTGCCGCACTCGATCATCCTCGCCGGCGCTGCGGGCTCCGGCAAGTACACGCTTTCCCTGCTGCTTACGCTGGCGCTTGCCTGCGAGCGGCAGCCCCGCGAAGCAGGTTCGGATGGGCGACCGCTGGCGGCTTTCTGCGGCGTGTGCCGCAACTGCACCCGCATCCTGCAGGCAGCCGACCTGCCGGCGCGCGTCGAAGAGTCTATCGCCGCCCGGGAGGAGATGCGCGAGACCGACAAGAAGGAGACCCGCGTCCTGGTGCAGACCCACCCGGATGTGCTGATTGTGCCGCCCGATCCGCCGCAGTTGCTGATCAAACTCGGCCAGATCCGCACCGTCATTGCGCGTGCGCAGTACGTGCCGACGGAGTCCCCGGTGCGCGTCTTCATCATCACCTCGGCGGCCTTCATGAAGGAGGCAGCCAATTCCCTGCTCAAGCTGCTCGAAGAGCCGCCGGAGCGTGTCTACCTCATGCTGCTGGCCGAAAACACCGGCGAGCTGCTGCCCACGATTCGTTCGCGTTGCGCCGTGGTGCGTTTGGGCGCGTTGCCTGCGGAGGACATCACTGCCCTGCTCGCCGAACGCCGCCCGGAGCTGAAGCCGATCGAGCGTGAACTGGTTGCGCGGCTCAGCGAGGGCGCCGCGGGACGCGCGCTCGGCTTCGACCTGGCAACCTATGTCCCGGCGCGCGCCGACGCGTTGACGATGCTCGCCACGCTGGAACACACGGGCGATCACGCGCCGCTGTTCCGCATGACCGAGAGCTATCGCGCCGGCGCGGAAGGGGGGGAGAAGGTCCTCGCACTGCTGGGCGCCATGGCCAGCCTGCTCGAGGATGTTCTGCTGCTCCGTGGCGGGGCAGCGGACCAGATTCGCAACGTCGATCGCAAGGCTGATCTCGGCCGCCTGGCGGATTCCATGGACTTCGCCGCACTCGAGTCCGCGGTGCGCGGTCTCGACGCGGTGCGTACCGGGATGCGACGCAACCTGCTGCGCTCCCTCAGCCTGGACAGCTTTGCGCTTGGCCTGGGCACATCGACTTCTTAACAGCAGTTCTCCAGATGTGGCGCAGCGCTGTTGCCCTTGCTTTTGTTGTCATTCCCGCAGGGAATCTGCGGTTGCCCTTGCTTTTCTTGTTGTGCTTCCCCCTGACCGCAGCCGAACGGGAGGAAATCTGCTGTTCGCCATGGCCGCAATACGTAAGCCGCTACAGCGGTTTATGAACCGCAGGTGAACACCAGGCTCGCGGCCCGGAAACCTCGCATCGCCTCCAAGCGTCTCTGCATCCAAAGCTGCAGATCACCTTGTCAGCGCTTTGAACTGCTCCCATGCATTTGCATGGCGTGGCTGTTTTTGGCTGGAGAGGCTCTTACATCAACTGAAAGAATGGAGTTGCTTTGGCCGGAGTCAAAGAGATCCGCAACGACGCGGAGTCGTTCAGCGGGACGCGCAAGCTGATACGCCCGCACCTTACGCCGGCGGAGCGTCGCCGCGACCCGTCGCATGGCGGCGATCCGCTCACGCACGCGCTGGTCTCGGATGGAAACACGACGCAGGGGAGCTCGCATGCCGAGGCGTTCTACTTCCAGAAGCAGATCCAGCAGCAGACCGACATCACCGTCGTGCTGGAAGACGGCGAAGAGCTGCATGGGCTGGTGGAGTGGTACGACCGCTGCGCCATCAAGCTGCGCGTCGGCCGGCAACGCGTCCTGCTCTACAAAACCGGTATCAAGTACCTGTACAAGACCAGCGATGCGCACCCGACGGGCGGCGTGATGAAGTAGGCCTTAGGCCGAGCCGTAGCAGATTGCCTGAAAGATGCACAGCGGCAAAGGAAAAGCAGATCCCTCCGCTGGCGCTAAGGGATGACAAAACAAAAAATAGCAGCCATCAGCTACTACGGTCGCGCTGCCTTTATCAGGCGATCTCGCAACGCTTCACGCAGGCCTCCTGCGGGTGGAAGCGGGCACACAATCGCCGCAATCCCAAGGGATTCGAGGCTGCGCAACCCGGCAAAGAGGCTGGCTGCAAGCGAAGCGGCATCATCCCATGCGCCCCAACGTTGAATCTCGATCTCAGGGGAGCTGCGCAGCTGCCAATCTGCCGGCAGCAGCACACCGATCCCCCCCCCAAAAAGCTCCTCTGCAGCCGCAATTTGTCGTTCGAGCTCATCGGCCGTCGGACCGGACAGCAGCACCCGCACCCCCGGCGCATAGTGGCGTATCCCGACCCCGGGCGACGGCAGTGACTCCGGAGCTTCGCTGAGCGCATCCCTATCGGGCGAGAAGATCTCCACTGGGACACCCGTTGCACTCTGCAGCATCTCCGCCGTGACCGCACCTGCGCGGTAGAGCAGCATCGGCGTCCGCGCGGGATCGAGCACGGACGACTCGACGCCCACCTGCGTGGGTCCGCCATCGAGCACGGCGTCGATGCGCCCGTCGAGATCGTCCAGCACGTGCTCCGCCGTCGTGGGACTGATGTGCCCGAAACGGTTGGCGCTAGGCGCGGCGACCGGCAGTCGCCACACTCGCAGCAGGGCCTGCGCGGCCGGGTGCGAGGGCACACGCACACCCACCAGGGGCCGGCCGGCCGTGACCGAATCCGGCACAGCCGCCGTGCGCGGCAGGAGCAGCGTGAGCGGGCCGGGCCAGAAGGCCCCCGCCAGCCGCTGCACCCGCCCCTGCAACTCTGCGCTGACCGCGGCTATCTCCGCCAGCTGGTCCGTACCCGCGATATGCACGATCAGCGGATCCCAGCTGGGCCGCTGCTTGGCAGTGAAGATGCCGGCAACAGCCTCGGGCGAGAGTGCATTCGCGCCCAGGCCATAGACCGTCTCCGTGGGAAACGCGACCAGACCGCCCCCCCGCAGGATCCCGGCCGCGTGCTCGATGTCTGCGGAGCGTTCCGCGCGCAGACGCAGGGTCTGGGGCATGATCTCCATACTAGCTTTAGGTAGTGTCTGTGTGAGTCATTTTTTGCTCTTCGGAGATAGGTCCGGGCTTCAGCCCGGACATTCAATGGGGAGAAAAACGAGGCTTCAGCCCCGGGTTTTGCGCTCAAGCTGGAGAGAGCCCTGGGCTAAAGCCCATGATTGTGGCTTTACTTTTCGTGGGGCTGAAGCCCCATGCTCCCTCCTCATCCTCCTCCAAGATGCACCTCGTACGATGATCGTGATTCACACAGACACTACACAATCCAGATCCGCTCGGCGGCCTATACTGACTGCCATGCAGGCCCCGGAGATCGAGCTCAAGTTTCCTGTCGATGACATTGCCTTATTTCGGTCAACCGTGGACAAGCTTGGACTGCAGTTGCGCACCGAGCGCAGCTTCGAAAGCAACACCCTTTACGACACGCCGGACCGCGATCTGCGCGGCAAGCGGCAACTCCTGCGGCTGCGTGAGTACAACGGGCACTGCGTCGTAACGCACAAGCGCCTGGGCGACGATAACGGCGCGGACCTGCGCTACAAAACCCGCATCGAGACCGAAACGGGAGTGGAAGAGTGCGGGACGATGGCGGAGGTCTTTACGCAACTCGGCTTTGGACCGGTATTCCGGTACGAAAAGTATCGAACGGAGTGGGACGCCGTGGAAGGCGGTCATCTCGTGCTGGACGAGACCCCGATCGGCACCTGGGCCGAGCTCGAGGGCGAGCCGGCGTGGATTGACACGATGCTCGCGAGGCTAGGCGTCGATCAGACGCGCTGCATCACGGACAGCTATGGCGCCCTGTTTCTACACTGGAAAGAGACCACTGGCAGTCCGGTCGAGAACCTTACCTTTGAAGCGATCCAGCACATGAGGACGGGCGGATAGCAACACCTGGGAGGCGTATGGCTTTAACACTGAAAAGCAATTCCCTACAGAAATAAAATGTAATATCGACCGAATCGCCGGGCCCCAAACAACGGCAGTTCGTCGTTTGGCTGGCAGCAGCCAGTGTTACTGCCTGTGCAGTGGAGCTACACCTATGTTTTGTATGCTGTTGCACGAAGGTCTGTAGCTCCGAACGAAACACAGGGGTCTCGCCAATTCGCCCGTTCGACTCGCTTTGCTCGCTCAGGGCTCCGGTCGAGAGGACACCTCGTTTGGAGAGAAAACGGGCACTCGAGACATAATATCGAACCGCTCTTGCCAACTTGCCAACTCGCCAACTAAAAGATCTGGAAATTGACCTCGATATTCATCTCCACGGGAACGGGTTTTCCGCCCTCCGTGGCGGGCTTGAAGCGGTACTGCCGCACGGCCTCCACGGCCTTCTCGTCCAGACCCATGCCAACGCCGCGCTCCACGCGCACGTGGGTAGGATTGCCATGCTCATCGACGATCAACGTAACCATGACGTTGCCGGAGAACTTGGCTTTACGGGCTTCTTCCGAGAACTCCGCGTCCACCTGATAGGTGAGCACCGGCGCCCGCACCGAGCCGCCGACGTGGGCCACACCGCCGCCGATATTACCGCCGGTACCCGGTCCAACGCCGTTCCCATTGCCACTGCCGATGCCGGTTCCCCTGCCGTTGCCGAGCGAGAATCCATTTAAGTTAGAGTTCGGCATGCCCAAGTCAGGCATCCTGTTGTCGGCCAGCTTCAGATTGGGCTGCACGTTTACCGTCGGCTCCACCGCGAGCTTGGGGGGGATGGTGGGCGGGGCCTTGGGCGGAACGATCTGCGGCTCCTGCGAGAACTTGGGCAGGTGACCGCGGGTGACCGGGGCGAGATCGTGTTGTCCCCCGCCGCCGCCCATCTGCTCGGCCTTGGGCAGCACGGGCGTGGGGGGTGGCGCGAGCGGCGGCGCCATGATCGTAGCCACCTGCGGCGGCGCCGGCGCGGCGATCTTCACCTCGTGCGCGATGAAATAGGCGATCAGGGCAATCACCACCGCGTGGGCCGCCACCGCCGTCCAGATGGAAGCCTGGGAGCGCGGCGCCTTGATACCGCCCGCGGTCGCAAACATGGCGCGCGGGGCCGCGGAGACGAACGCCGGACGGAGATCGGGATGAATGTTATTGCCAGCAGCCATAAGAGAGATTGCAACTATCGCGGTGCCTGCTCTGCCACGAAGGGCTGAGCCGAACCGCGCAAACTCCATGTTAGACGCTGCAAGGAACCCAAATGTCACATCCAGTCGGACAGACGAAAGATTCCGTCCTTTTTTGGAACACGCCACGCCCGATGTGCCCTGAGTTGGCCCTGAATTCAGATTCCCTGCGCAGCCGATACAATCCCTGCGCAGCCGATACAATCAGGGTTTGGCCCCCAGCCCCGGCAAAACCGCCGTGGACTCGTGTCGCCAGGAGAGCTCATGCAGGACGACGGTAAGCCGCAAAAGCCGGTCAACACGCTAAAAGAAACGCTGAATCTGCCGAAAACCGACTTCCCGATGAAGGCCAACCTGCCCGCGAACGAGCCCGGGCGCCTGGCCGCGTGGGAGTCGATGGACCTGTACGGCCAGATTCGCGCCGCCCGCGCGGGCGCGCCGCAGTACATCCTCCACGACGGTCCGCCATACGCCAACGGAGCGATCCACCTCGGCCATGCGCTGAACAAGTGCATCAAGGACTTTGTCGTCAAGACCAAGACGATGGCCGGCTTCGACGCGCCGTACGTTCCCGGCTGGGACTGCCACGGGCTGCCGATCGAGATCAAGGTGGATGAGCAGCTGGGCGGCAAAAAGCTGGAGATGGACCCCATTGCGGTCCGGGGGGCCTGCCGCGCGTATGCGGCGAAGTTTATCGATCTGCAGCGCTCGCAGTTCAAGCGCCTGGGCGTCCTGGGCCGCTGGGCGAAGCCGTACGCCACGATGGATTTCCCCTATGAAGCGCGGATTCTGGAGACGTTTTACGGCTTCTTCGAGCGCGGCTTCGTGTACAAGGGGCTGAAGCCGGTCTACTGGTGCTCGCACGACCGCACCGCCCTGGCCGAGGCCGAGGTGGAATACGAGACGCACACCTCGCCTAGCGTGTATGTGCGCTACAAGCTGACGAGCGACGCGGCCAAGATCGATCCGCGCCTGGCCGGGCGCGAGGTCTACACGATCATCTGGACGACTACGCCGTGGACCCTGCCGGCGTCCATGGCGATCGCGTTCAACCCCGAGGTGAGCTACGTCGCCTTGGAGCAGTTGGGGCAGGGGGATGGGGTGTATATCGTGGCCGTGCCGCTCGCGCCGCAGGTGATGGAGGCCTGCAACGAGCAGGACCTGTCGCTCGCGCAGCCGGTGGCGACGTTTCCGGGACTGAAGCTGGACCGCGCGACGTTTCAGCATCCGTTTCTGGACCGCGAAGTTCTGGGCGTGATGGCGGATTACGTCACCACCGACCAGGGCACGGGCGCGGTGCACACGGCTCCGGCGCATGGACCGGATGACTTTGCGACGGGCCAAAAGTATGATCTGCCGCTGACCTGCGATGTGGACGCCCAGGGCAAGCTGCGCAATGGGCTGCCGGAGTACGAGGGGCTGTATGTACACAAGGCGAATGCGCCGATCAAGCAGCTGCTGCGCGACCGCGGCGCGCTGATGGGCGCGCATGACCTCGTGCACCAGTACCCGCACTGCTGGCGCTGCCACAAACCTTTGATCTTCCGCGCCACCGAGCAGTGGTTTATCCGCATGGAGACGCCTGTGCTCTCGCCCAAGGAGGGCACGGCGCAGACTACGTTTCGCGCCCGTGCGTTAGACGAGATCAAGAACGTCACCTGGGACCCCGCGTGGGGCGAGGAGCGCATCTCCAACATGATCGCCACGCGGCCGGACTGGTGCATCAGCCGGCAGCGCATCTGGGGCGTGCCGATTGCGGTGTTTCTCTGCGAAAAGTGCCATGAGCCGCTGAATAACGAGGCGATCAACAAGAGCGTCGTCGAGCTGTTTACATGCGAGGGCGCCGATGCCTGGTACAAGTACGACGCCGCGGCGTTGCTGCCGAAGGGTACAGCCTGCCCGAACTGCGACGGCACCGAGTTTCGCAAGGAGATGGACATCCTGGACGTGTGGTTTGAGTCCGGGGCGAGCTGGAACGCCGTGCTCGAAGCCGAACCGGAGCTGCGCTTCCCTGCCGATCTTTACACCGAGGGCGGCGATCAGCATCGCGGCTGGTTCCACTCCTCGCTGCTGAGCGCGGTGGCGCTGAAAGATACGGCGCCATACCTCATGGTGGCTACCTCAGGCTGGACTTTAGACGAGCAGGGGCGGGCGTTCTCGAAGTCGCTGGGCAACGGTGTCGATCCGGTGGAGGTGTCGAACCAGCTGGGCGGCGAGATCATTCGGTTGTGGGTGGCGTCGGTGGATTTCCGCGAGGATGTTGCGGCCTCGAAGCGGCTGATGGATCGCGTCAGCGAGAACTACCGCAAGCTGCGCAATACGCTGCGCTTTCTGCTAAGTAATCTGCACGACTTCGACCCCGCTACAAACACCGTGCCGTGGGCGGAGATGCAGCCGTTCGATCGCTACATCCTCGCCCGTACGGCGGAGCTGGATGCGGCGATGCGCAAGAGCTACGACGCCTTTGAATTTCACCGCGCGTACCAGGCGCTGAATGAGTTTACAAACACCGATCTCAGTGCGCTGTATCTCGATGTGACCAAGGACCGGCTGTACACGCTGGCGCCGGACAGCAGCGGCAGGCGCTCCGCGCAGACGGCGATCTGGCGGATTGCGGAGGCGCTGACGCGGCTGATTGCGCCGATTTTGAGCTTTACAGCGGATGAGGTTTGGAGATATCTGCCACGGGTTGAGGGCCGCGTACCGAGTGTGCATCTGGCGCTGTTTCCGGACCTCACAGAGATTGTCCCGGGAGCGGTGGCGAGCCTGGAGCGGGATTGGGAGCGGCTGCTGCGCATACGCGAACTGGTGAACGTGGAGCTTGAGGCTTTGCGGCTCAATAAAACAATTGGTAAGGGTCTGGATGCAAGTGTGCGGATCATCGCGGCGGAGGGATCGGAAGAGGCGATCACGCTGCGCGAGCACGAGGGTTCGCTGGCGGAGTTCTTCAACGTCTCGCAGGCCAGCGTGCAGGTTGTGGGCGCGACCGAAGACAGCGCCGCCATACTGATCGAGGCGCAACCGGCTGCAGGTATCAAATGCGCGCGTTGCTGGCGTGTCGTACGCGATGTGGGAGCGGATGCGCGTTGGCCGACGGTCTGCGCGCGCTGCTCGGAGGCTTTGGAGGCCATTGGATTTCCATCCGCGATGGCGACCAGCCAGCCAAGCATGCAGGGGGTGCACTGATGGCGGCGATTCGCGACGCACGTCCCCTCGCACTGCTGCTGGCCGTGCTGGTGATCGTGGCCGACCGGCTTTCGAAGCTCTGGGTGGCTGCGCACATCAAAACCGGCCATGCCATTGTGGTAATTCCGGGCGTCTTTCGCATCACGCATGTGCTCAACACCGGCGCAGCGTTTAGCCTCTTTGAGGGTGCGCGCTCGCCTGAGACGGTGCGTTACATGCTGATCGCTTTTTCGGTCATCGCGGCGCTTGCCGTGCTCATTCTGCTGCTTAGGATTCCTCAGCGGCTCAACATGATGACGGTTGCCTTTGCGCTGATCCTGGGCGGCGCTGTCGGCAATCTGTACGACCGCATCCGGCTGCACCATGTTATCGATTTCCTCGAGGTGCACATCGTGCGCTACCACTGGCCGGACTTCAACGTAGCGGACTCGTGCATCGTCATCGGCGCCTGTCTGCTGCTGCTGGAATCGCTGCGCCCGCAACGCTCGGCTCCTGAACCGTTATGAACTGCTTAATGCTCCAAGCTCCGGCAAGCCACTTACGGGAAGGGCACGGCTTCAGCCGTGCCGAAAAGCCGTTGCCGGCAGGGCGGCTTCAGCCGCGGAGGTGGGTTTGGCCAGGCAGACCTCCGGGGCTAAAGCCCATCGTTCAGCCAGAAGCTATCGGCACGGCTGAAGCCGCGCCCTTCCCGTCCGTATACCCAACAGGCCTAAGTCGCACACATGATCGCTGAACAGCCCCAATCCGATACCGCCGTGATCGGCGCGACCACGCAGATCACCATCCGCGGCGCGCGTACGCATAACCTCAAGAGCGTCGATGTGGACATCCCACACAACGCGTTGACGGTGGTGTCCGGCGTCTCCGGCTCGGGTAAGTCCTCGCTGGCCTTCGATACGGTGTACGCCGAAGGCCAGCGCCGCTATGTGGAATCGCTTTCCGCCTATGCGCGGCAGTTTCTGGAGCGCATCGAAAAGCCGGATGTGGACCACATGGATGGCTTGGCGCCGGCCATCGCGATCCGCCAGAAAAATCAGACACGCAATCCGCGCTCCACGGTCGCCACGGCCACGGAGATCTTCGATTACCTGCGGCTGCTGTATGCCCGCTGCGGAACGGTGACGTGTCTGCACTGCGGCGGCGTCGTGCGGCGCGACTCCGTGGATGAGATCGCCACGCGTCTGCTGGCGCTGCCCGAGGGCACACGCGCCTATGCGCTCTTTCCCATGCAGCGGCGTGAGATCAAGTTCGAGTCGATGCAGGGGCCGCTGACCACACCCGAGATCGAGGCCGCTCCGCCACCACCGAAGCCGGCGAAACGGGCGGCGAAGAAGGGCGCCAAGAAGCAGGATGAGCCCGAGCCGACCACCAGCTTCGACGCGCTCACGGATGCCCTGAAGGAGCGGCTCGGCGAGCTGCGCCGGCGTGGCTTCAACCGCCTGTGGCAAGCCGAGGCCGACGATCCCAACAGCGCCGGGCGCATTGTGGAGTTTTCTACGCCGGAATCGCTGCTGGAGCTGGACTTCACCGCCGCGGCCAGCAACGATCCGGCGGTGCAGCGGCCCATTTTTGTGCTCGCCGACCGGCTGGCGTTGTCGCCGGACGTGCGCGCGCGGCTGGTGGATGCCATTGAGACCGGCTATCGCGAGGCCGGCGAGATCGTCTTCCGCACCGTGCCGCGTAGCCTCGACGACGGCCCGACACCCGCGCCGGAAACCCTGCGTTTTTCTGCCGCGTTTGAGTGTGCCACCTGCCATCGCTGTTATCGCGACCCGGAGCCGCGACTGTTTTCCTTCAACAACCCCTACGGAGCCTGCCCGCGCTGCCAGGGCTTCGGCAACACCATCGACTTCGATCCGAATCTCATCGTGCCGGACCGCTCGAAATCGCTCGATGATGGCGCGATCGATCCATGGACGAAGCCCAAATACCGCTCGCCCTGGCATGCGGAGATGAAGCGGGCGGCGAAGGCGGAAGGTATCCGCACGGACGTGCCGTGGTTCGACCTCACCGACGCGCAACAGAAGTTTCTTTGGGACGGACGCGGCAGCTGGCCGGGCATTCGCGGCTTTTTTGAAGACCTCGACCGCAAGAAGTACAAGCTGCATGTGCGGGTATTCCTGTCGAAGTACCGCGGCTATGCGCCGTGTCCCGAATGCCGTGGGCAGCGGCTGCGCGCGGAGGCCCGGGCAGTTCTTTTGAACGACAGGAATATTTGCGAGACCTGCGCGTTGACTATCACCGCCGCGCAGCAGTTTTTCGACGATCTGCACCTCACCCCGTCACAGGAGGAGATCGCCGGCAAGATCCTCGAAGAGGTGCGCGAGCGCATCAGTTTTCTGCAACAGGTGGGGCTGGAATACCTCACGCTGGATCGGCTGAGCTCGACGCTCTCCGGCGGTGAATCGCAGCGCATTCAGCTGGCCAGCTCTCTCGGCTCGCGGCTGGTGGGTGCGCTGTATGTGCTGGACGAGCCCTCGATCGGTTTGCATCCTCGCGACACGTCGAAGCTGATCGGCATCCTGAAAGATCTGCGCGATCTGGGCAATACCATCCTCGTCGTGGAGCATGATCCGGACGTGATCCGGGCGGCGGATCGACTGCTGGACATGGGTCCGGGAGCGGGTGAACTGGGAGGCCGCCTGATGGCTGCGGGCACGGTCGCGGAGCTGGAACAGAACCCCGCCTCGCTCACCGGACGTTATCTTTCCAGCCGCGCGCAGATCGCCGTGCCTCGTCATCGTCGCGAGCGTGGGCGCGAGAAGCTGGTGCTGCGCGGCGCACGAGCGCACAACCTGCGCGGTGTCGATTTTGAGTTGCCGCTGGGGATGCTGTGCTGCATCACCGGCGTCTCCGGCTCCGGGAAATCGACGCTGGTGCACCAGGTGCTCTACCGTGCGCTGCTGAGCGCGTTGGGTCAAGGAGAAGGCGGCGATCCGGCGCATCTGTATCGCGAGCTTTCCGGCTCACAGTACCTTAATGACGTCATTTTGGTGGATCAGTCCCCGATCGGGCGTACGCCGCGGTCTAACCCGGTCACCTACACCAAGGCCTTCGATCCGATTCGCGAGCTGTTTGCCTCACAACCCGATGCCAAGCGCAAAAATCTGACTGCCGGTTCGTTCTCCTTCAACGTGCCGGGGGGCCGCTGCGATGTATGCGAGGGTGATGGAACCGTTACGGTGGAGATGCAGTTTCTTGCCGACATCGAGCTGCCTTGTGAAGAATGCAACGCCACGCGCTATAAAACCTCCATCCTGGAGGTGAAGTACAAGGGCAAAAATATTCACGAAGTGCTCGGGATGACGGTGCGCGAGGCGGCGAGCTTCTTCGCGGGGCATCCGAAGATCGTCGACAAGCTGGCCGTACTGGATGAGGTAGGGCTCGGGTATCTGCGGCTCGGCCAAAGCGCGACGACGCTCTCCGGCGGCGAGGCACAGCGCGTAAAGCTGGCGCAGCATCTGGCCTCCGCGCGTGCGGGGGCGGTGTCCACGCGCACCAACGACGCCGCCAAACGCGCCGCCAGCCGTACGCTGTACATCCTCGACGAGCCGACCACGGGGCTGCACTTTGAAGATGTGGCTCGCCTGCTCGCGGCCTTCCGCAAGCTCATCGACGGCGGCGGATCGCTGCTGGTGATCGAGCACAACCTGGACGTGATCAAGTGCGCAGACTGGGTCGTCGACATGGGTCCGGAGGGTGGTTCCGGCGGCGGCCAGATCGTCGCCACGGGCACGCCGGAGCAGATTGCGGCGACGCCCGGCTCCTACACCGGCCGCTGGCTGGCGACGGTGCTGAAGCACCGGGAAGTCAGCGCGGAACCCAAGCAGGAGGTCGCCTGATGCGGGCTCCTGCACTCTGCCTGGCGCTCTGCTGGTCCATCGCTTTTAAGGCGCACGCCCAACAGCCCACACCCGATCCGAATGCGGCGGCTGCGCAGGCGAATGCGGCGGGCGGTCGCATTCGTCACGCCGAGGAACTGCTGGAACAGGGCGACTACAAGAGCGCCGAGGCGGCGCTGAAGCAGATCGCGGCGGGTTCCCCCACGGACGCCCGCGTACAGTACGATCTGGGCTTCACCGAGGAGCACAACGGCGAAGAAGCGGCCGCAGCGATGGCTTACACGGCCGCGATCACGGCCGATGCGACGCTGGCGGAGCCCCGTGTGGCGCTGGGGCTGCTGGAGGCGCGGCAAGGGCATACGGAGGCCGCGCATGTGCAACTGGAGGCGGCTGCCGGGAACGAGAAAGCCGTTCCGGGGCTGCGCGCCAAGGCCATGCGCGCCTTGGCGCGCCTGGACGAGGCGAAGCAACCGGAGCAGGCGCGCAATGAACTGCTGCAGGCGGCACAGCTTACCGGCGAACAGCCCGGCGATGCGGAGCTGGGCGCCAGCCTGGCCTCACGCGCGGGGGACACGCCCGATGCGGAGGCTGCGTACCGGCGGGCTCTGGCGCAGACGCCCGGCGATGTGGCGGCGACGGTGGGTCTGGCGTCGCTGCTGGAGCGTGAAAGCAAGCTCGCCGAGGCCGATGGCCTGCTGGCCCCGGCGCTGGCGGCGCATCCCGATGATCCGCAGCTCGCCGCGCAGACCGCCGCGGTGTATGCGGCCGAGGACAAGAACGCCGATGCCATCGCCCTGCTGCAACATTTGCGTAGGGGCGACGATAAGGCCGCTGCCGATCCCGCCGTTACCCGGCTTCTCGCGCATCTTGAGCTGGTGTCCGGTGATCCGGCGGCCGCGGAGCCGCTCTACAGGCAGCTTGTAGCCGCCGACCCGCGCGATCCGGCGCTGCTGGATGACCTCGGAAGCACGCTGGTGCGGCAGAACCGTTTCGCCGAAGCGCAACCGATCCTGGCTAAAGCTGTGGGCATGCGCGCCGCCTTTCATGACGATGCCGCCTGGGGCGATGCGGCCGGGCATCTGGCGTTTGCAGCCTCACGAAATCACCAGCCACAGGTGGCATTGCAGGCGTTGGCGCAGCGTGCTACAGTCCTACCCAACTCGCCAGCCACTCTGTTCCTCGATGCAACGTCCCACGACGCTCTTCACCAGAACAAACAGGCAGTGGCGAGCTATCACGCCTTTCTGGCCGCGGCGAACGGCAAGCTTCCCGATGAGGAGTTTGAGGCTCGCCACCGGCTGGTTGCTTTGGAACACGAACGGTAACAAACGTTAGATCGCCTGTACTCCCCGAGGTGCGCCATGGGTCCTGCGATTCGCCTGCGTCTATCTTCCTCGCTTTGTGTGCTCAGCATGGCCGGCTTCGTTTTGCCTGCGCAGGCGAAGGCCTCCGGTCCGAACGAGTCTCTCTCCGACGTCACCACCCTGACCCAGATGGAGACCAGCGCCGCCGCCGCCGATCCGCGCGAGCGATGCTTCCTCTACACCGAGTTGCTGCACGGCTGGACGGAGCTGGCCGGCCACGCCTTGGCCACGGGGGACGACTCCGCCGCGGAGATCGCCATGCAGCACGCTGATGCGGACGCGGCCAGGCTGAAGCTCGCCATCGCCCGCGACTCCAAGCGGCTCAAAAACGCCGAACAGCTACTGGAGCACTCCGTGCACCGCCTTTCCGACATGGCGCGCGTGGCCTCCATGGATCAGCATGAGACGATGCAGGCGGTGCTGAAACACGTGAGCAGCGTGCATGATGATCTGCTGGCAGAGATCTTTGCGCATTAAGCCAGGCTCTTGGATTGTGACGACCGCAACCCTGTCGATTGCGGCCATCTTTGCTTGCGCTCCGCATGCTTGTTCGCAGGTAAAAGACGATGCCCTAGGCCAGAAAGAGGTTGACTCCCTGCGCGATGCGGCCTATGTCCCCTCCGATCGCATCGTCACCTTTGAGCAGATCCTGAACGACCGCGAAAAACGCCTGAATGAGCTGCTCGCCAAACGCAAGGGACATACCGACTACCCCGGCGAAATGCACGATCTGCTGGAGCAGTTTGGGGCAATCGCCGATGAGCTAAACGACAACCTCGACGAGTACAGCCGCAACCATCGCGACGTGCGCAAGGCGCTGCCCAGGCTGGTGCAGGCCACGGAACGGTGGTCTACCTCTCTACGTTCCCCGGCGGAGGACGAGGCCTATGCCGTCGTGCGCCGGATCGCGGTGGACAACGTCAAGGATACCCGTGAGCTGGCGACGCAGCTGGGGCCAGAGTTGGACGCCTACTTCAAAGCGCATCCGGAGGCCGAAAAAGCGGAGAAAAAACGTGCTGGCGACCCACATGCGGTACACACCGAAGAGACGCCGCAGTAGGCGACAGTTCAGTTTCAACCTTGCATACCTACTCATGGCCTGAGAGCATAGCGGTCATGACGAGACCAAAGTGGCTTCACCACTTGCGCTCGGGAATTGTGGGCCTTTCCGCGGCAGTTTTTATGCTTGCAATTCCCTCCATCCCTCCGCGAAGCTGGCATCCCTTTTACTGGGCGAGCGCCTTTCTAATAGAAGTGGCGCTGATAGTCGCATTTTGGCCTTTTGATCCAAATTGACCATCAACCAGCTGCGATCTCAGAGTTATCACAGGGGTTGGGCAGTATTCCTGAAACTGTGACTTCGTGAAACAATATGCAGGCCAGTTTTCTTGAGGAAAACTGGCGCAAACGGCATCGACCTCGGGTACATCATCAGGAATACTGCCATAGGGCAAATTACCTGTTGCCATACAGCAGTACTACTTGATTTGTCATCCTGAACGAAGTGAAGGACCTGCTTTTTGCGCTGGTATTCACGCCACCCCGGGCAAACAGCAGGTCCTGCGCGCTGCTCAGGATGACAATTCCCTGGTAAGTCTCCAGGCAATTAGCCGCCGCATGGTAGCCTTCTCCCAGCGTGCCCGTGTCCGCCCTTCCCGTCGCAAACCCTGCCCTGCTGGCCATCTTCCATGAGGAGTATCGCGCCTTGCGTCCACGCGCGCCGATGCCGCCGCTGGAGGTAAAGTTCCGTCGCTTTACCAGCCTGAACACCACGATCCGGCTGCGCGAAGGACAGCTGATCGTGCGGCTCTCCGATCTGCTCGAGCATGCGCCGGAGAGCGTGCATCGCGCGATCGCGCACATCCTGCTCGCGAAGCTGTACCGCAAGCCCGTTGCGCCTGCGCACTCAGATCGCTATCGCCGTTACACCCAATCGGAGCCGGTCGCCAAGCAGGCCGAGCGCATTCGCCAGACCCGCGGCCGCAAGCGCATCAGCACCGCGCAGGGACACCAGTACGATTTGGATGAGGTGTTCGAGGCGGTGAATCAGCGGTTCTTCAACGGCCTGCTCGGCCGCCCGACGCTCACGTGGAGCGAGCACGTCGCGCGCCGCATGCTGGGCCACTACGACGCCGCGCACAACACCATCGTGGTCAGCCGCGTATTTGACCGGCCCGGAACGCCGCGCTGCGCCATCGAGTACCTGCTGTACCACGAGATGCTGCACCTGAAGCATCCGGTGAAGGTGCGTGCCGGGCGACGCTGCGTGCATTCCCGCGAGTTCCAGGCCGAGGAACGACTGTTCCCGGAACTGGATCAGGCGCGTGAATATCTGAAACGGCTGTAATAAATCTCAATCCGATCGCAAGTAGACGTTAGATCGGTCGTCATAACCAGCGGAGAAAAAGTTAAATGGATGAATACAGCAAAACGGGCCCGCGATCGCGCAAAGCTGAGGTAAGACGAAATGAGCAAGATCGTCTGGCGGTTTTGAGGCAGGGCCTTGCGTTGCGTACCGAAGCAGAGTTCATCGTGTTTCTTCGAGACAAGCTGGGGGTAACGTCAGTCGATACCGGCTATTTGCCTGCTATTCACCTTTGGAGATCACAGCGGCCTTAAATGGACGTATTCCGTTGCCTTGGCATACCGCTCATCTCGTTCGGCCTCGGTCAGGTCGAGATCATCGAAGTGCCCTTCGACGATCTTGTAGAGCTCGGCTGCGGCTTCGTCCAGACTTAAAGGGCGCTTACCACTTTCGACATCGCTTTTGGGAAGAGTCGCCACAAGCACCTCCAGGTGAGACAAGTTGTAGGCCTTCCAGCGCGACCTACCTGATAACAAAGTGTAATACGACGGCTTACATGCTGCAGTAGTACGCCGCAGCTTAGTTAAGCTGCATGAGCGGGTTCTCGGATAAGCAGCGGCTCAGCAATCACCGCCTCATTCCGCCGCGTCATCAGCATCATCACGCCGCCCACGACGGCCGTCCCCAGCGCCGCGACCTGCGCGTTCGACAGGCCCCAGTAGAGTCGCGGGTTGATGCGCACGAACTCCACCAAAAAGCGCCCGATCCCGCTGAGCACAAGGTATTCGCCGGTAAGAAATCCCAGTGGCAGGGGCTTGGATCCGCGCTTCCACAACCACCAGCCGATCAGCAGCGCGTACAGGAGCTCGTAGATGGGTGTGGGCTGCACGAGCGCGTCCGTCGGTGTCGGTGGCACGAGCGCGTCTTTGGCCATGTGCACGCCCCACGGCAGGGTCGTGTTCTTGCCGTAGTCGCCATCGCCGGAGGTGAGGCAGCCGATGCGGCCGATACCATAGCCGATGGCCGCCGCCGGCGATGCAAGGTCCAGCATCCGCTGCGCCGCCTGGCGTCCGGTAAGCCCATTCAGCCGAAGTGAAATGCCCTGGGCCATTAGGGTGGCCACGCCCGCGGTGAGGCCGCCGAACCAGGCAAAACCCGCCTTGAACCAGGAGAAGAAGCCGCCGGCGACCTCCAGCGGATGGGACATCCCGGGGAGCAGGATCTGACGCCAGGCAAGCGCCAGCTCATGCGTGTCCTGCAGCTCGTGCCAGAGCTTTGCGCCGAGGATGCCGGCGACCACGGTGAACACCACCACGTTCAGAGCATCGGCATTGATGCCGCCGCGCACGAAATTGCGATGCAGCACCCACGTCCCACATACGGCTGCCAGCCAGAGCAGCAGACCGAATGTACCGATGTGCAAGGAACCGAGGTGCAGAAAGGGATACATCGCTCTTCCAGTATGCCATCGTGGGGTGGCGAGCCGCTCTCGCCGGGGCGGCCGCGAGCACGCGCCGGCCTGCGTATGTCCCGTTTTCCTCAGTGCAGCAACGCCGCTCGCGCTAACCTACCCGCATGTCCGTTGCAGCTACACCAGAGTTCGTCGCTCCCGAAGCGATGGAGATCCTTTACTCGAGTTCACAGATCGCGGAGCGCGTCCATGCGCTCGGCGAGCAGATCAGCCGGGACTATGCCGGCGAATCGGTTGTGCTGATCGGCGTGTTGAAGGGCGCGGCGATCTTTCTCTCCGACCTTGCGCGCTCCATCACGGTCGATAACACCTTCGACTTTGTGGCGGTCTCCAGCTACGGCCGTGCGCGCGTCTCCTCCGGCGCCGTGAAGCTGATCAAGGACATCGACAACCCGATCGAGGGCCGGCACGTGATCCTCGTCGAAGACATCCTCGACACCGGTCTCACCTTGAGCTATTTACGGCAGTTAATGCTGCAGCACAAGCCCGCCTCGTTGAAGATCGCGACGTGCCTGGATAAAGCGGAGCGCCGGCTCGTTCCCATCGAGGCCGATTACGTCTGCTTCAATATCCCGAATCGCTTTGTGGTCGGATACGGCATGGACTTTGCCGAACGCTATCGCGGGGTGGCGGACATCCGCCTTTATCCGGAGACACCGCTGGGCCACTGAGTTGCGCCTCGTGAAAGCAGCAGTCAGCTTCGCCTCTTATTCGCTCTTCAGGTAGCATCGGAATCAGCAGGTTCAGGCGATGATGAACGTTCAGCAGAAGCTCGAAATCCTTGCCGACGCGGCCAAGTACGACGCCTCCTGCGCCTCCTCCGGAGCCAAGCGCGCGGGCAACGGCAAGGGTGTCGGGCACTCGGATGGCTCCGGCATCTGCCACAGCTACACGCCCGATGGCCGCTGCGTTTCGCTGCTGAAGATTCTGCTGACAAACTTCTGCACCTATGACTGCGTGTTCTGCGTGAATCGCGTGTCGTCCGACATCCAGCGAGCCCGGTTTACGCCCGATGAGGTCGTGAACCTCACGCTGGATTTCTACAAGCGAAATTACATCGAAGGCCTGTTCCTTTCTTCCGGCATCATCCAGTCGCCGGATTACACGATGGAGCAGCTGATCGCGGTCGCGAAGACGCTGCGTTCCGTGCATTTTTTCGGCGGCTACATCCACCTGAAGACGATTCCCGGCTGTGATGAGCGTCTGATCGCCGAGGCCGGCAAGTGGGCCGACCGCCTTTCCGCCAACATCGAGCTGCCCACGCAGCAGGATCTCGTGCAGCTTGCCCCGGAGAAGAAGGCGGTCGTCATCGAGACGACCATGGGGCAGATTCAGGCGAAAAAAGATGAGGTCGACGATGAGCGCAAGCGCACGCGGCTGAGCCTGGAAAAAGCCCCCAAGTTCGCGCCCGCGGGCCAGTCGACGCAACTGGTGGTGGGCGCAACGGCCACCAGCGATCGCGAGATCATCGCCCGCGCCAGCCATTTGTACGGCAGCTACAAGCTGCGGCGGGTGTACTACACCGGCTTCAGCCCCTATCCGGAGGCCGATGCGCGGCTGCCCCTAAAGGCAACGCCGCTGATTCGTGAGCACAGGCTGTATCAGGCCGACTGGCTGATGCGTTTTTATGGTTTCGCTTCCACGGAACTGACCTCGGACACGGAGCCTGAACTCTCGCTGACCGAAGACCCGAAGACCTCCTGGGCGAGGCGGCACCCGGAGTTCTTCCCCGTCGACGTGAACGCGGCGCCGCGCGAGGCGCTGCTGCGCGTGCCGGGGATCGGGTACAAAAATGTCGACCGGATCGTGCGGATCCGGCGCTATCAGCGGCTCTCGCTCGAGCATCTGCGCAAGCTGCATGTGCAGCTAAAAAATGCCTCGGCGTACATCACGGCTGCCGACCATCTGCCGCGCACCTCCCTGCTGTCTCCCCCTCCCCAGGGCGAAACATTGCTGACACCGCCAGCCCAGCTGGACCTGTTTGCCGCCGATAGTGCGCTTACGGGAGCGCTTTAACCGATGCACAGGATCAGCCTTCCGCCCGACTTCGACGCCTGGCGTGAGGCCGCCCGCAATGCCCTGCGGCTTGGCTACACACCGGATCAGGTGAACCTTGAGGATGCAACCCAGCCCTCTGTGCTTGATCTGTTGACGATGGACGAAGCGCCCGACGGAGCATCCGTGACGCAGCCGCATGTGCCCAAGGCCTTCCTGGATGCCGCGAAAACTGCCGCCGTGCATCGCGATCCGCAGCGCTGGAACCTGCTCTACCGGCTGCTGTATCGGCTGCAGGGCAACCGCGATCTGCTGAAGGTCGAGGTGGATGACGATGTGGCCGAACTGAAGCGCATGGAGGCGCAGATCGGCCGCGATCTGCACAAGATGCACGCGTTCGTGCGCTTCCGCAAAGTTGCCGCCGCCGCCGCCGACACGCAACCGGATGACGGCACTGATCCAGAACATTTCATCGCCTGGTACCGCCCCGATCACCGCATCCTGCACCTCGCAGCGCCGTTCTTCGCGGAGCGTTTCGCGCCCATGCGCTGGACAATCCTCACCCCGGATGAATCGGTGAGCTGGGATCCGGCGACGCAGCAGCTCAGCTTCTCCGCCGGCACCGGCAAGGAAACCGCTCCGCAGGAGGACGAGCTCGAAGCCCTGTGGCGGTCCTACTACAGCTCGATCTTCAACCCCGCGCGCCTCAACCCCGAGGCGATGCGCGCGGAGATGCCGGTGCGTTACTGGCAGCATCTACCCGAGGTGGCGCTGCTCCCCGATCTCATGCAACGCGCCGAAGGACGAGTCAACGCCATGGTCACACGCCAAAGTAAACAGCCCACCGCAGCGCCGTTTGTGCCCACCGAGCACACCATCCCCCTGCTGCGGGCCGCCATGCCCGGCTGCGAGGGCTGCGATCTCTACAGGCACGCCACGCAGGTCGTTCCGGGCATCGGCGACCTGTCTGCCGCGCTCATGCTGGTCGGCGAGCAGCCTGGCGACCAGGAGGACCGGCAGGGCACACCCTTCGTCGGTCCCGCCGGTGGTGTGCTGCGCAAGGCTTTGGACGAGATCGGCATCCCGCACGAAGCGGTGTTCATGACCAATGCGGTGAAGCACTTCAAATTTGTGCAGCGTGGGCGGCTGCGGCTGCACCAGAATCCCCGCATGAGCGAGATCACCGCCTGCAAACCGTGGCTCACGGCGGAGATTGATGCCGTGAAGCCGCGAGTGATCCTCTGTCTGGGAGCCTCCGCGGCGAAGTCGCTGCTGGGCGGCACCTTTGCGCTGATGAAGGAGCGCGGCGTGATCAAGCAGACGGCCTTTGCGGAACGTGTGATGGCCACCGTGCATCCTTCGGCTGTGCTGCGCGCCGCGGATGAGAACGGACGTGCCCTGCTTTATAACTTTCTGCGCGATGATCTCGCGCTGGCGTACCTGACCGCGAAGCAAGCGACGTAAATTTCGCACTTGCCTTTCTTGTTGTCATCCCGAAGGGAGCCTGCTGTGTCTTTGTCTTTCTTTCTGTCATTCCCGCAGGGAACCTGCTGTTCGGCCCGTAGCATCGCGGGCGCTTCGGGCAAACAGCAGATCCCTGCGGGGATGACAAGAAAAGAGGCATGACAACAAAGGCATGACAACAAAGGCATGACAACAAGAAAAGACATCCGCAGGACCGGATTCGCAGTTCGATAAGATCACCTCATGTCCGTTGCAGCCTCCACATCTTCGCAATCCCGCATCATCAAGCCTGCCTCCGGCCTGCGCGGATCGCTGCTGTTGCCCGGCGACAAGTCCATCTCCCACCGCTATGCCCTGCTGGCCGGTTTCGCCGAGGGCACATCGCACATCGCGAACTTCTCCACCGGCGCCGACCCGCACTCCTCGCTCGCCTGCATGCAGGCCATGGGCGCGGAGATCGCAGCCGAGGGACGCACGATCACGGTCACCGGTACCGCAGGCAAGCTGCAGCCGCCATCCGTCGACCTCGATTGCGGCAACTCTGGCTCTACCATGCGGATGCTCGCGGGCCTGGTAGCCGCGCAGCATGGCAGCTTCCGCTTCACCGGCGACGAGTCCCTCACCCAGCGGCCCATGGAGCGCATTCGCACGCCGCTGGCCGCCATGGGCGCACAGATCGACCTCACCGACGGCCACCCGCCGATGACCGTGCAGGGCGGCCCGTTGCGGGCGATCGATTTTGATGTCCCCATCGCCAGTGCGCAGGTAAAGACCGCTGTGCTGCTGGCGGGTTTGCAGGCGGAGGGCACCACCTCGCTGGCCGAGCGCGTGCGTACCCGCGATCACACCGAGCATGCCCTGCGAGCCTTTGGCGCCACGCTGGAACGCCAGAACGATCGGCTCTACATTGCCGGTCGCCAGCAGCTGAAAGGCACAGACCTCACCGTTCCCGGCGACATCTCCTCGGCGGCCTTCTTCCTCTGCGCGGCGCTGCTCTTCGACGACTCGAATCTGGTACTCGATGGCCTTGGCCTCAACCCCACGCGCGCTTCTTTGCTGGACGTCATTTCACTCATGGGCGGACAAATCAAGATGCTGGACGTCACCGAGACGCACGGCGAGATGGCCGGCACGATCCAGGTGCAAATGCAGGTGCAGCGCAAACGTTCCGGCCTGGTCGGCGTCGACATCTCCGGCGGCCTCGCCGCGCAGCTCATCGATGAGCTTCCGGTGCTAGCCGCGATTGCTCCGTACACGCCCAACGGCATGCGCATCCGCGACGCCCGTGAGCTCCGCGTGAAGGAGTCCGACCGCATCGCGCTGGTCGTGCGCAACCTGCGCGCCATGGGCGCCGAGGTTACCGAGCACGAGGACGGCATGGATATCCCCGGCGGCCAGCGGTTGCATGGCGCGACCATCGACTCCGGCATGGACCATCGCATCGCCATGGCCTTTTCGGTCGCGGCTCTGCGGGCCGAAGGTGAAACCGAGATTCACGGTTCAGAGGCCGCCGGCATCTCCTTCCCCGAGTTCTTCGATTGGCTCGACGACCTGGCGGTCCGCTAGGTGGTGAACTCTCCCAACACCCCTCCGCCCCTCGACTGGAACCGTGCGATTCCGCTGTTCATGTCGGAGATCGAGGCGTTTGGGGGCGCCGAGCGGAGCGTTCTCGCGCTCGGACGATGGCTACATGAACGGGGCCTCCCGGTCTATCTGCTTACCTACCTGGACCGCGCCAAGATCGAGCGGCATGCCGGGTTCCCGCTGCACAAGGTCGAGCTGCTTCCCGGCCCCTCATTCAGAGCCAAGATCGCCGCTCTGCGCAGACACTTCTCCGGAGTGCCCCGGGGTGCTCCTCCGCCCATCACCTCGGGTTACCAACCCGCCCTGCACGCCACACTGGCGCGTGTGCCGCGGTTTCACTGCCTAATGCACGATACCCCCTCGCTGTTTGGCGACGTGGAGGTCTCCATGAAGCAACATGCCCGCTTCGCCGTCTCCAACTGGCTCATCGGGCGTGGCATGCGCCGCGGCCGGGGTGTCGTCGTGGTCACGAGCGAATTTCTGCAGCGGGAGTGCCGCCGCGACTTCGGCCTCCGCGCCGAAATCGCCCGCATGGGTGGTCTCGACGGCCATGTCTTCCGGCGCAGACCCCTCGGCGCGCAGTTGCGGATGCTCTCCGTCTGCCGCATCGAGCCCAACAAACGTATCGACTGGATGCTGGAGAGCCTCGCCGCCCTCGAGAAAGCCGCGCTGCCGCTCTCTTCGCGCGTGGACTGGCGCCTGGATCTTGCGGGACGGGGATCGCTGCTGCCCGAACTCTCCAGGCGTTCTCAGGAGTTGGGTCTGGCCGACCGCGTGACCTTCCATGGCTTCGTGCCGGACACCGCGCTGGAAGAGCTCTACGGCGAGGCTCACCTGTTCCTCATGCCGGCGGTGCAAGGCTACGGCATTCCGGCCATTGAAGCCCTGCAACGCGGCATCCCCGTGCTGCTGCACAGGGAGTCTGGTGTCAGCGACCTTTTGCTCGATACCCCCTGGGCGTCCGTGCTGTACGGAGGACAGGCCGAGATGACTCCGAAGCTCGCCGCAATGCTGGAATGGGTCTTAACCGGGCAGCAGATGTGGGCGCCGCTGCCCCCGCCGCTGCCCACGGAAAGCTCCTGGGCAGAACGAGTAGCCACTCTCTGCGGCTACGTTCCTGCAGGTGCGGCAGCCGAGCAATAGCCTCGATTACATCTTGTAGCGGCCCATCTCATCGTCGCCCAGGCCCTCGAGCCAGCGGCGCATGTCCTCCGCGGTGACCGAAGCTCCGGCATTTGATGCCTTCCGGGCGTGCTCGAAGACCTCGCGGCTGACAAAGATGGGGCAATCGGCGCGCAGGGCCAAGGCGATCGCGTCGGACGGACGCGAATCGATCGCCACCACCTCACCCGCCTGATCCATCCAGACCGTGGCATGAAAGGTGTCGCCGCGCAATGCACCCACGACCACGCGGGTCACCCGTGCATTCAGCCCGGAGATCATGTTGCGGAGCAGATCGTGCGTCATGGGCCGGGGAGTGGTCGTCTTTTCGATCTCCAGCGCGATCGCGTTCGCTTCAAACAACCCTACCCAGATGGGCAGAACAACCTCGCCCGTAAGATCGTTGAGAACAACGATGGGCGACCGGTTCGAGGGGTCCAGCATGAGCCCGCGGATCCGCACCTCAATCTCGCCCCCACCTGTTTCTTCTGTTTCGGGTTGGAATCCGGGCAGATGCATCGCGCTTAAGTCTAGCGCGAACGCAGGGGTCACGCATGATCCTTTGGTAACGTGACACAACTTTGTGTGCAGGTCTACCGGTTACCTTGGAATCGCCGCTTCGGGGGTGATGTTCTTACAATGGGAGATAGCACTTTCAAGGGGACTTCACAGATGCGCGATTGGTCAGGCAGGGACAAAACCGGGGTTGCCAAAAGCGACACGGCCCTGCGCGAACAGGGCCGTTATCTCTCGATGAAAGGAGGAAGAAGTCATGTTCTCGATAAACATGCGCTTCAACCTTGTGATCCATCTTCCCTTCCGGTGGATCGCGGCTCTGCTCTATCTATTCAGATAAGACAGATTAAAACCTTCCGGTGGTGTGAAGCCCGCCGGAAGTCGGAAATAGTATAACCCATACCCAAATCAAGCTGGAATCCTCAGCCGGCGAGCGGAAACCGGCTGCTCAGCGCCTGGTGCGCCAGCAGCGCCGCCGATGGCGCAACCGCCTTGCCTTCCGCCTCGCCTACCAGCGAGTTGGGGAAGATCTGCGTGATACGCACATCCACGTAGCTGCCAACCGCCGGCAGGGTTTCCGCGGTGAAGTTCACGGTCTTGTTCTGCGACGATCGGCCGGTGACCTGCCCCCGTGCCACGTTGTGCCCCTCCACCATCACCGGCATCACCTCGCCCAGATGCCGGGCATAGCTCAGCCGCTGTATCTCGCGCTGCCGGGCGTTCAGGATCGCCAGCCGCTCAATCTTCACCTCCTCCGGGATCGAGTCGGCCATGCCGATCGCCGGAGTATTCGGACGCGGCGAATACTTGAAGCCGAAGATAGCGTCGTACCGCACCTGGTCGAGCAGCGTGATCGTCTCTTCGAAGTCGCGGTCGGTCTCGCCCGGGAAGCCGACAATGATATCGCTGGTAATTGCGATATCCCGTTTGGCCGCATGCATCCAGGCGATGCGCTCCAGGTACCACTCCCGCGTGTACTCGCGTTGCATCGCGCGCAGGGTATTGGACGAGCCCGACTGCACCGGCAGGTGAACATGGTTACAAAGCTGCGGATACGCCTCGATGGCCTCCACGATGTCCCGGGTAAACTGGCGCGGATGCGAGGTGGTGAAGCGCACCCGCTCGATCCCGGCGACCTCGCCCACCGCGATCAGCAGCTCGGCAAACGTCCGTTTCCCGCTGGGGTCCTGGTAGCTGTTCACATTCTGGCCGAGCAGCTGAATCTCGGTGTAACCGAGCGCCGCGATGCGTTGCGCCTCCGCGAGAACCGAGGCCGAGGTGCGCGAACGCTCTTTGCCCCGCGTATAGGGCACCACGCAGTAAGCGCAGAACTTGTCGCAGCCCTCGATGATGGTGATGTAGCCGCGGTGCGGATTGGAGCGCGAGGTGAATTCGGTAGCGAAGGTCTCGTCCGTCTGCCGGTCGTCGAGCCCGGTGATGCGCCGCTCCCCTGCCTCCAGCCGGCGGAGCATCTCCGGCAGATTGCGATATGACGCCGAGCCGGCCACCATCGAGACATACGGCGCGCGCTCGAAGATCTTCTCGCCCTCCTGCTGCGCCACGCAGCCCAGCACGGCGAACTTCTTCCCCTCGCCCTGCATCCGCTTGTACTCGTTCAGGCGGTGAAAGACCTTCTGCTCGGCCTTATCGCGAATCGAGCAGGTGTTGTACAGAATCAGATCGGCCGCGGTCTCGTCCGTGACCTGCGTATAGCCTTCGCTTTCGAGCGTGCCGACCACCTTTTCGGAGTCGTGCGCGTTCATCTGGCAGCCAAAGGTCTCGAGATAGAAGGTCTTGCTCACAACTTCAGTATAAGAGTCGCGAGGCAACCCGGGGTAGCGGGCTGCCGTCTAGAGCATGATCACGATAGATATACCCAGTTCTTGGGAGGATTCAGCGGCCTTTAGGCCGCTGAATCCAGCGCTGCAGGGAGCAGGGCTTTAGCCCTGGGCCGTTTGGAAATGGAAGCAGAGCCCAGCCCTGAAGGGCACTTGGACTGCGCTCTTGTTCCGTGGGCTGAAGCCCACGGCTCCCTCCCAAGAACGACCCTTCTGGGGTACACCTGCACGAATCATGCCCTAAAGATCGTTCCCGCAGCGATCGTGGCCGCAGCGATCAAGGCCGCAGCGCTGCTCGGCTACAAACTCGAGAGCGTCGAGCCAGGACAACCCGCGCGCGCGGGCTTCGTCCATCAGTCGATTGAAGAGGTTGCGGTCGGCGGGATCTGGCAATGCGTTCTGGAACAGCGAGAGAACGCGCGTGGAAAGAGCGGCAACATCCTCGTTTGGAAAACAGCAACGTTCGGGGCCCATGAAGAAAATCGTAGTCACAATCAAAGGTGGCGGTTACCCCACTTTTGTGGGATCGGCGGAAGCCGCTCGCCTCGCGAGCGACGATCCGCGCGGCCGGTTCTGGCCCAATTACGAACACTTTGCCTCCGAGTATCGCCCGGACGTGCCATTTCGCATCGCGTTCGCAGGTTCTAGGCTGCAGTGGAGGCAGTTTTGGCATGGCGAGCGTGAACGACAGCTTTCTACTTTTTGGGATCGGTTTACTGAACATTCTGGCAGCGATCGTTGTGGCGGCCTTTATTCGTGCCCCGTCTGCGGCGATCCATGTTCCCCCGCTGCGCAGCGAGCCGCTGGAGCCGGTATAGCAATAGCGCGCTGCAACGCTGCAGTGAAAACTCCACGTACCCGACAGCTTGGCCATCGTCCGCGGAGAGAGGCCCTCAGAGTTGGGTTGCGTAATGATGTCCTATGGTCTTCGCATCTTCGCGGTCGGCGGCAGCGCAAAGGCTATGACTGCGTCACTTTGTCCATTTCCGATAAAGCCATGACCGCCGGCAGCAATGACAATGAATTGCCGGCCATTCACGACGTAGGTCATGGGCGTGGCCTGCGAGGGTACCGGCAGCCTTCCACGCCAGAGTTCCTGCCCGGTCTTCGAATCATAGGCACGCATCAGCGGATCGTAGGTCGAGGCCGCAAACAAAAGGCCGCCTGCGGTCGCAATGACGCCGCCATCCCCAATCGATCCCGGGTAGCCCGGAACCATTTGGCCATGAGGCACGGACCAAAGCTTCGTTCCAGTATCAAGATTGATCGCCACGATGGCGCCGAAGGGGGTGGGCCCGCAAGGGGTGTTACGCGGCGACATGACACCCTGTCGAGCTAACGTGTAGGGTGTGCCTGCCTGCGGGCTTTCATCACGCTCTTCGGTTCCGCTGTCCGGTGTTCCCATGGTGGTGCGCAGAGGAGGGTAATATCCGCCGGCCCAGGGCGGCAGCTTCTCCCGGATGCTGCGTTCTGCCTTGTCCCGCCGGGAGGTGCCGCGCGGCTCAGCCCTCCCTTCGCGCACCAGGAAAGGGAAGCTGCTGATGCGGGTGTACAGCACGGAGCTGGTGGGGTCGAATGCCGAGGATCCCCAGTTGGAGCCCCCCAGACTGCCGGGATAAATAAGGCTCCCGTCAGCCGATGGAGGCGTAAAGATGCCCTGGTACGTCAGTTTTTTCAGTTGTTCCGTGCAGTAGCGCTGATCCCCCTCGTTGGACAGATGAAGATCGGCTGGAGTAAAGCTCAAGGGCGCCAGGGACGGCAGCGTGGAAAAGGGTTGCGTAGGCCAGGCCTGCTCGCCGGCGAGTGTCGAGGCCGGCACGGGACGTTCCACGATGGGGTAGAGCGGCACTCCGGTAAGCCGATTGAAGACATAGACCATGTTCGTCTTCGTCGTGACGGCAACGGCAGGAATTGTCTTCCGAAAGGTGAACAGCACAGGCTCGGAGGGGGTGTCGTAATCCCAAAGGTCGTGATGCACCAGTTGGAAGCCCCAAACGCGGCGTCCGGTCGAAGCCTGCAGCGCCACCAACGAATCAGCATCGCGATTATCGCCGATCCGTGTGCCCCCGTAGAAATCGTTCGAGGCGCTTCCCGTCGGCACAAAGACGAGATCGTGTTCCGGATCCGCGGAGAGGACAGACCACGCATTCCCGCTGCCGCTGCTGGGCGGATTCTGGCCAACCGTCCACCGTGCCGGTTCCCAGGACCACTTCTGCCGCCCGGATCTCGCATCAAAACCCCGCACAGCGCCGGAAGCGGCAAAGGTCGTCTGATTGTCGCCAACACAGGATCCGAGCACAATCGTATCGCCGACCACGGTGGGTGGCGAGGTGAACTCATACAGGTCCTTATTTCCGATCGCTACGCCCTGGGTGAGATCCACCGTGCCGTTTTTTCCAAATTTGGGACACGCCACGCCGGTGACGGCATCGCGCGCGATCAGGCGGCGATCTTCGGTTGCCACCAACACCGCATCGCTTCCACAGAGGCCGGCACTGGGGTGCTGAGCGTGCCATAAGGAGACTCCGCGGGAGGTGACGATGTAGATCGCGCCTTCGCGGTCCACCTCGGGATCGAAGGTCCAGCGCAGAGCTCCGGTCGCCGCATCCACGGCAAAGATCTGATCGAACGGCGTATCAAAATACAACGTCTTCCGCCACAATACCGGTGTCGCCTCGAAACTGGCACGGCGATTGGATCGCGCCGAGGGTTTATCGAGCGCGTGCGTATGGAATACCCAAGCCGGTTTGAGATGGAACACGTTCTGGGCCGTGACCTGCTCAGCCGCCGAGTACCGCTGGCCTTCAAGCGTGCCGCCATAGTCAGGCCAGTCACCCTTTGAAGTGTGTTGACCCTGAACGCTGAAGGGTATGCATAAAAAAAGAATGGCTGCGCAGGCCCGCAAAGCACAATAGAACAATCTCATCTCCCGCCGAAACGTTGCTTTACCAGGAGAATTGAAAAGCTCCTCGGAGGCAACACCAACCTGTCCACAGCGGAACGGTCGGAATGAATGAACTCAATCAGAAGGGCTTTGAGAAATTTTTGGTAGCGATATCGGGGCTCGAACCCGAACTCTTCGCCTTGAGAGGGCGACGTGTTAACCAGTTACACCATATCGCCACGTGACGGATGGGGAATCCGTTGCGACTTCGTGAGTATAGCAAAAGGCGGCCCGAAGCTGGAAGGACGAAGGGAGGAAACGCAGATTCCCTTCGGGAATGACAACCAAAGGAAACGCGCCAACAAAGAAACGCACACCAAAAGCCAACGGCACGCTTCAATAGAAGCACACGCATTGCCGGGCCGCTATCAAATCCCGAGCTTCTTGACCTCGTCGTTGTAGTACTTGCGGTACAGGATGTCCCACTCCTGGGAGCCTTCGAGGATGATTTTGCGCTGCGAGCTGATCTTCAGCCGCGCTGCCTGATCGATTTTGAGCTCGGCCATGAGCAGTGTCTCGAGGGCCTTGCGGGCCTCCTGACGGATCGTGTTGCGATCTTCGAGGAAGTCGACCTCGGGGATCTCGGCCAGGGTGTCGGCGACGGTGTGGGCGATCTTGTTGAGCTTGTCGCGGCTGATTCTCATAGCACCGCCTTGTACTTGCGCGCCAGCTCCTGCTTCACCTTTTTGAACATCTCCGGGTAGCTCGCGCCGCTCTTCAGCATGTCATCCTGGAAGGCCTCCAGGATGACGCGAACCTCTTCATTGATGCGATCTTCGAGCGAAAGCTCTTCAATCAGGGCAGCGGTGACGCGCTCGTCGACAAGTCCGGGCTTGTCGGTTCGGATCATCTTCGCGGCGACGAGGTGCTTCGTCGTCTGGCGGGCCAGATAGCCGATGTAGTCCTTGGAAAAAATCATGGGCACATTCAGGTTAGCAGACTCGCGCGGTGGGTAAAACGGTCCCAATTGCCCGCCGCGTTCTGCGAGAATAGGAGGGATGACCTTTGATGATCTGACCACCCTGAAAGACGACATGGTTGCGTTCATCGCCGGGCATGGCCTGCGCCGGATGAACGCCTTCGTGCCGGAGGATGTGCCCACGGTTGCCTTTGAAGATGACGACGTGGACGGCTGGAAAGACTTTGTCGAGCATGCCAAGGCGGCGGACGTTCCCTTCCTCACCATGAGCGATGTGTTGCTGGAGCCGGAGGATATTGCGGCCCTGATGGCGCAGCTGCGCGCCTCGAACTACCCTGACCCGGAGGCCTCCGATCTGGAGGAGGCGCAGGCGCTGATGCGCCACGTCGGCAAAACCGGCTATCTGCAGCTCGGATTCGCGCACGGCGGGGTCATTTTCCTGTACGAGACGGCCACGGAGTGGTATGACCGCTTTCAGTCGCTGCTCGACACCGCGCAGGAGCTGGGCGGGATCATCGTCGACGACCACGACGACGAGTAAAAGGGATGGAAGCCGCGGCGGAAGCTCCATCCCCAGCCCTCCCCGAACCCTGGGAGGTGGCGGCGACTGGCATCAACGAGCGGGCAGCGGAGCAACTCGCCACTGAGGCCGCCGTTCCCCTCCCGATCGCGCGGCTATTGCTCTGCCGAGGGTTCGGCACCTCCGCGGAGGCGCTGGCTTTTCTGAGCCCGGCGCCCGAGCACCTCCATGATCCGGCCGCCATGCTCGGCTTGCCGGTAGCCGTGGAGCGGCTGCGGGCGGCTTTGCTGGCCGGTGAACCGATTCTGGTGTATGGCGATTACGACGTCGATGGAACCGTCGCCACGGTGCTGCTGAAGACGGCGCTGGAGCGCGCCGCGGCTTCGCTGAAGGTGGCAGGGGACGTTCGCTACCACATCCCCCATCGCATCCGCGAGGGCTACGGGATGCGGGAGTCGCGGTTGACCGACGCCGCGGCTGAGGGCGTGCGGCTGGTGGTCTCGGTGGACACGGGAATCCGTGCTTTTGCCGCGGCGGAGGAGGCTGCGCGGCTGGGGCTGGACTTGATCGTCACCGATCATCACCTGCCGGATGGAGCGGGCGTCCCGGCCGCGGTTGCCGTGTTGAATCCGAACCAGCCGGGCTGCAACTATCCGTGCAAGGAGCTGTGCGGGGCAGGAGTCGCCTTCAAGCTGGCACAGGCGCTGCTGGAGAGCGCCGCACAGAGCCCCGAGGAGCTGCGGCGAGTGCGCGAGAAGACCCTTCCCTCGTTTCTGAAGCTGCTGGCGATTGCCACCATCGCCGACGCGGTTCCCCTCACCGGCGAAAACCGCGTGATCGCGTCGCTTGGACTGCTCGCACTGCGGCAGCCCGCGCAATCCGGCCTGCGCATCCTGATGGAGCTGGCCGGCATCGATCTGAGCCGCCCCGTTTCGGCCACCGATGTCGGCTTTCGCATTGGACCGCGCATCAATGCGGCGGGGCGCATGGACATCGCTTCCGATGTGGTCGAGCTTTTTCTCACGCGCGATCCGGAGCGGGCACGAACGCTGGCGGAGAAGCTCCACCGCCTGAACGACGAGCGCCGCGCCACCGAGGCCAGCGCCTTGGCGGAGATCGAGGCGAGGCTCCAGGAGCTTTCCGCATCCGAAGCGGGCCTGGCGGGCTGCCTGGTTTTGGACGACAGCGCGGCTTCCCGGTGGCACCGGGGCGTTGTGGGCATTCTGGCTTCGCGGGTGGTGGACCGCACCGGCCGGCCGGCGCTGGTGCTGACGCATGAGGCGGGCGAGGCGCACGGCTCGGGCCGGTCGGTTCGGGGTTTTCATCTGCTGGACGCTCTGACGGCGATGCACGCCGAGGCCGACCCGCCGCTGTTTTCGCGCTTCGGCGGCCACGCCCATGCCGCGGGCTTTGCTCTGCCGTCTGAGCGCGTGCCGGAGCTACGGGAGCGCCTTGCCCGGCTCGCCGCAGAGTTCCAGCCGGCGGATGGGAATCTGTCTCCCCCTTGCGATCTGCGGGTGCGGTTCAGCGATTTGACCCCCGCCTTCCTCGCCGCTTACGAACGCTTTGAACCCTTTGGCAACGGCAACCCGGAGTGCGTTTTCCTGACGGAGAATGTGCGCATCGCGGAGCCCTTACGCATCTTTGGGGAACGGCATGTGGCGCTGAAGATCGAGGATCCGGGCGACGGACGGCGGTTCCGCGCCACGGCGTGGAGCCGGCGCACCGATTGGAGCGCGCGGGCGCGGGAAGAAGGCTGGGCGCTCGGCAGCCGGCTGGATCTGGCTTTTCGCCTGCGCCGCAACTGGCATCCGGATTTTGGCGGATGGGAGCTTGAGGTGGTTGCGGTGAAATGCAAGGTATAGCAGCGAGCTTCAGCTAAAGCTGTTTCGGCATAGGTGTGCCGCAGCGCTTTGAAGTTGTCATTCCGCAGCGTAGCGGAGGGATCTGTTTTCCTTCCAGCTTGCAAGAATGCAGAGAAAAAGCAGATCCCTCCGCTACGCTACAGGATAACAAGCTAATACCTTTGAAAGAACGGCTCTATAGCCCAGCCCTGAACAGCTTCGTTTTGCATATTCCTTTTCCGTGGCTGAAGCCTACGGCTACACCGAAACCATTTATACGGACAGTCGTTGGTACCGGACGCCCGTCAAATGACAGATCGTTCAGGCGAAATTGCATCCGATTGTGTCTATATACTGTCTCTTTGCGTATGGCTCAGACTTCAGGCAACCGAAATCGCATCTGGGTGGGCATTGTCGCCCTCCTTTTTGTTATTGCGGGGGTCGCGTACTTCTTTCTTCCCAACTCACGGGACCGCATCACGGTGCGCACGGCGCGCGTGGAGCGTTCCACGATCGTGAACAGCGTGCCGACCAACGGCCGGGTCGAGCCGCTGGTGGACTTCCAGCCTCACGCCTCCGCTCCCAGCACAGTGAAGGAGCTCTATGTGCACCTGGGATCGAAGATTGTCAAAGGCCAGCAGCTGCTGATGCTCGACGCCACCGAGGCCCAGTTGCGCGTTGCCAATGCCCGCAACACAGTTCAGCTCACCGGCCAGGATCTTCGCAACATGAGCAGCGGAGGAACGCAGGATGAGCTTTTAGGCGAGCATGCGGATCTGGTGAATGCGCAGACGGAGCTGAAGGATGCGACGGCCAACCTGAACTCGTTGACCGCGCTGGGGGCGCAGGGGGCGGCCTCCGCGAACGAGATCGCCGCGGCGCGGCAGCGGCTCACCAATGCGCAGGCCCGGGTGAATCAGCTGCAGGCCAGGTCAAAGGAGCGTTATGGGACCGGCGATTTTGCCAACGCACGCTCCCAGCACACGCGCGCGGAGCAGGAGTTATCCGCCGCTCAGAACCAGGTCGCCAGCCTGGACATCCATTCCCCGATCTCGGGGACGGTGTATTCGCTCCCGGTAGCGCGCTTTGACTCCATCAACCCTGGACAGGCGCTGCTCAGCGTTGCCGACCTGGATCGGCTGCAGGTGCGGGCCTTTTTCGATGAGCCGGAGATCGGCAACCTGCGCGCGGGAGAGCCCGTGAAGATCGTCTGGGACGCCAAGCCCGACCTCACCTGGCATGGCCACGTCACGCAGGCGCCCACCACCGTGGCCAACGTCGGGAGCCGCAACGTGGGCGAGTGCCTGATCAGCGTGGACGATGCTCACGGCGATCTGCTGCCCAACACCAACGTTACGGTGACCGTCACGACGCTGCAGCACGCGGATGTGCTGAGCCTGCCGCGTGAAGCCCTGCACACCGAGGGCTCCGACCGTTTTGTATATCGCGTTCTTGACGAGAAGCTGGTCCGGACACCGGTCCACGTGGGTGTAGTGAACCTCACCCGGGTCGAAATCACGGGCGGCCTCAAGCAAGGGGAGATGGTGGCGCTGGGAGCGACGACCGACACCGATCTGCAAAACGGCGCTCCCGTGCGGACGCAGCCGTGATGAAGGCGGCGAACCCCAGGACGTTTTCATCGCATCCAGAACACCGTATGCGTTTCCCCCCCCTTTACCGCTCGCTCGCGTGTGTCGCCCTCGGTGCCGCTGCGTTTCTGCAGGGTGTGCTATCCCATGCTTCTACCCCGGCGCCGCGGCCGCTGGCCGGCGCCGAAAAAGCGCTCCTGGACGGGCGTGCCGACGCGGCTGCCGCCGACCTGCAGGGTATGCTGGCGGCCGATCCCGCCAACGGACGGGCTCATCTGCTGCTGTGCCGTGTGTATCTCTCGGAGAATCTGGCGACCGAGGCAGTGGCGGAATGTCAGGCGGCGCTCGCCAATGGTCTCGCCGGCGATAGTGCGGCGCAGGACTGGACCGGGCGCGCGCTCGGTTTGCAGGCGCAGCATGCCGGCTTGCTTGCGGGCATGAAGCTGGCATCGCAGGTGCGCACGGCGTTTGAAACCGCCGTGAGTCTTGATCCTGCCAGCGAGTCCGCCTGCGTCGATCTCGGCGAGTACTACACGGCCGCTCCGGCGATCGTCGGCGGGGGCAAGTCCCGGGCGCTGGCGTTGGCGGCTCGTATTGAAGGTGCGCTGCCGGCCGTCAGTCACCGCATTCGCGCCATGGCGGCGGAGAAGGGCAAGGACTTCGAAACCGCCGAACGGGAGTTTCAGGCAGAGGCCGCGGCCGGCCACACGCCCGGCGCGACCGTCGATCTGGCGTCGTTCTATGACCGGCGTCACCAGGAGGAGAAGGCGATTGCCGCGGCGCAGCAGACGATTGCGGCCGACCGGGATCTCGATGCAACGGTGGTGGAAGCGGCGGGTATCCTCGATGACGCGCATCAGACGCAGCTCGCCGAAGAGGCCATGCGCCGTTATCTGGCAAGCGGCGAGCACAGCGATACGGCCCCGGCGTTTCGCGTGCTGACGACCTTGGGATCGCTGCAGGCCCGCGCCGGCGAAAAGGACGACGCGCGGTTGGACTACCAGAAGGCGCTCGCGCTGGCCTCGGGATACCGTCCGGCGCAGAAGGGTTTGGGTGCGCTGTGAGTGTGCTGCGTCCCTGGGAGCGACGCGGCGGCTTGCCGCTGGCGTTTGGTCTGGCAGCGCTCGGTCTGCTGCTTTCGACTGGAACAGCGCAGGCGCAGATCTCTTTGTCCACAGCGGTGAATCTTGCCCTGCAGAACAGCCCCAGAGTGAGAATCGCGCAGTCCGACGTGGATCGCGCCAGAGCCGTTTTGTCCGAGACCAAGGACTTTTACATACCGTCCGTGGCCGCGAACGCGGGCGTGGGGAAAGAGGTGGGCGCGCCGCTTTCGCCGCCTGTGGTCTTCAGCATTGCAGCGCAATCGCTGGTGTTCAACTTTTCTCAGCCGGACTACATCCGCGCCGCGCGCGCGGGACTCCATTCGGCTGCATTAGCTCTGTCCGTGGCCCGGACGGACGTCTCGGAAGACGCGATCAACACCTACCTGGCGCTGGATAACGCGCAGGGGCGGCGCCGCGTGCAGACCGACGCGCTCACCTTGGCCGACCGGCTGGTGGAGATCGTGGGGGATCGCTTCGCCGCCGGTGTGGATCCGCACATCGAGGTGACCCGCGCCAAGCGTACCGCGGCGCAGATCCGTCTGCAGGAGCTGCAGGTGGAGGACGAGATCTCCTCCAATCAGGAGCACCTGGCTGCCCTGACCGGACTAACGGCCTCGGGCTGGCAGACGGTGCCTGATTCGATCCCTGCGATGCATCTGCCCGCACCGCCCTCGGTCTCGGCGCCCAATGACCCCAACAAGCTGCAAGGCATCTCCGCGGCCTTTGCGTCGGCCCGCGCAAAACAGTACACCGCCCGCGGCGATCGTCGCTCGCTCGGGCGCCCGACGCTTAGCTTTGCAGCAAATTACAGCCGTCTTGAAGACGCGTTTACGTCGTACGACCTGTACTATCCGAGCTTTCCCGGAACAGTACAGCACCCGAACAGCTTCAACTCCTTAAGTGCCGGCATCCAGCTTTCCCTGCCGATCGTGGATATGGTGCGCCGGGCCAAGGCGCGGGAGTCCGAAGCCGATGCCGCTCATGCGCTCTTCGACGCGCAGGTGCAGCAGGCAAATTTCCTGGAAAGCCGGGTCAAGCTGCGCCACAGCGCGGCGGAGTTGGCCGTGAGAGCGGAGGTGATGGCGCTGGACCATGATCTCGCTCAAGACGACCTCGATGCCGTCATGCTGCGGCTGCGCGCGGTCACCGGCACCGGCGGCGGTCCGCAAGCGAGCCCCAAGGACGAGGAGAATGCCCGCCTCGCCGAGCGCCAGCGCACGATCGACATGCTGAGCGTGGAGCTGCAGCTGCACCAGACCGAGGTAACGCTGATGCGCCAGGAGGGATCGCTGACCGATTACCTGGCAGCGATTATCCCCGGCGCAACCGCCACACCGGCCGCAGCTACGCCGGATACGCGACCGCCATTAGCGCCTACGCTGGGCGCCACGCCGGCGGGTGCACCGGCGGGTGCACCGGCCGGCGGCTCAGCCCCAGCACCTGTTCCGACCCCCGGAGCGACTCCCACAACGCTGCCCTCGGCTCCGGTATCCACTCCGTCCACATCTTCCCCGCAGTCTACCCCGCAACCGGGGGCGCCCGTCACGCCCCACCCATAAAAACGGACGCTTCGGCAGGTACCCGGCTGCACTCCACCCGCTGCAGGCACTCCACCCGGGTGTAAACTAGGACAAGTTATGGCTCCTTTGAAGACCTTGCTTCTGAACCCGCCTTCCTTTGAAAACTTCGATGGCGGCGCTGGTTCGCGCTGGCCTGCGACTCGAGAGGTCGAGTCCTACTGGTACCCCGTCTGGCTGACCTATCCCGCGGGCATGCTGGAAGGGTCGCGGCTGATCGATGCGCCACCGCATCACATCTCCGCCGACGAGGTGATTGAGATTGCCAAGGGCTACGAGTTTCTCGTGCTCTTCACCTCCACGGTTGCGTGGACGGGCGATCATGGCCTGGCGCGCGCCATCAAGGCAGCCAACCCTGCGATCAAGATCACCTTTGTCGGGCCGCCGGTCACCACCGACCCGGACCGCGCGTTGAACGAATGCGAGGCCATCGACTTTGTCTGCCGCCGCGAATTCGACTTCTCCGTCGTGGAGTTTGCCAACCGCAAGCCGTTGAACGAGATCCTCGGCATCAGCTATCGGGACTCTCAGGGTATTGTCCAGCACAACCCCGATCGCCCGCAGGTGGAGGACCTGGACGCGATGCCGTGGGCGACGAAGATCTACGCCCGCGACATGGACGTGACCAAGTACAACGTCCCGTTCCTCCTGCATCCCTTCATCTCGCTCTACTCGACGCGTGGATGCCCCGCGCAGTGCACCTTCTGCCTTTGGCCGCAGACGCTCTCCGGCCATGCCTGGCGCAAGCGTTCCACCGACGATGTGGCAGCCGAGATGGCCTGGGCCAAGGGGAACTTCCCCCAGGTCAAGGAGTTCTTCTTCGACGACGACACCTTCAACATCCAGAAGGTGCGCACCGTCGAGCTCTGCTCCAAACTCAAGCCGTTGGGTCTTACCTGGTCTTCCACCTCGCGGGTGACGACCGACCGCGAGACCCTGAAAGCCATGAAGGAGGCGGGTTGCCGCCTGCTGATCGTCGGCTTCGAGTCGGGCGATCCGCAGATCCTCAAGAACATTAAAAAGGGTGCGACCATTGAGCGCGCGCGCGACTTCATGAAGGACTGCCACGATCTCGGCCTTGTCATCCACGGCGACTTCATCCTCGGCCTGCCCGGCGAGACCAAGGAGTCGATCCGCAACACGATCAACTTCGCCAAGACGCTCGACTGCGAAACCATTCAGGTCTCCATCGCGCACGCCTATCCCGGCACCGAGTTCTACGACTTCGCCGAGCGCAACAACTTCATCACCAACAAAGGCATGGATGACGGCAGCGGCCACCAGATGGCGCACATCGAGTACCCCGGCCTGCCAACCGAGTATGTGATGGAGATGGTGCACAAGTTCTATGACGAATATTACTTCCGTCCCAAGGCCGCAGCCCGCGTCGTTTGGAAGGCCATCGTGAATCGCGATGTGCCGCGTCTTTACACCGAGGCCAAAAGCTTCCTGAAGCTGCGCAAGGAGCGCAACGCCATGGTGCGCAAGGCCAAGGAAGAAAGCGATCTGCGGCAGCAGGAGTCGGTCAGCATGAACGCATAAACCTCCAGCTTTTCCATATTTAACCGCCTGCCCGGGTCCGTCCTTCGGATCCGGGTTTTGCTTTGGGGCATCCAATACATTAGTTCTCATGAAGCATCGTCTTAAAGGCTCGCAATATGCCGTCCTGATGGCGGTGATGCTCACTGCTTCTGTCGGCGACACGCTGCTGTCGCGCGGCATGAGCGAGGTTGGCCCGGTCGGCCTTCACCGTCTCGGCCTGCTTTGGCATGCGCTCTTCAATCCCTTTGTCATCGCCGGCATTGTTTTGCTGATCGGTTTTTTCGCCAGCTACATGACCGCCCTCAGCTGGGCGGATCTCACCTTCGTCATGCCCGCAACCGCCTTCGGCTATGTGGTCATCGCGCTGCTCAGCCGTTTCTGGTTGCATGAACAGTTATCCGGCTACCGCTGGGCCGGCATCGCCCTAATTGTTTGTGCAGTCGGCTTTGTCGCCGATGGGCCGTCGAAGACAGAGCTGCCGGTACCGACCGCCGAACGCCGCGAGTCGACCGCAATGGACGCCGAAGTGGGCCGTTGATGCATCCTTCTGCAGCCATACATCCGTTGCTGCGTGACTGGACCTGCATCTTCGTCGTGACGGCGCTGGCCATCATCGGCGAGATCCTCATTGCAGGAGCGATGCGCCGTCTCGGCGACCTTGGAGCGATTCGCGAAAAACTGGGTCTCACCGGCACCATGCGCGCTGTACTTGCAAGCCCACGTTTTGATATCGGTGCGCTCTGCATGGCGCTGAATTTTTTTGCGATGCTCTACACGCTCAGCCTGGTTGACCTGTCACTCGCCGGCCCGGCTATCGCCGCGCTTACGTATATCGGCAACGCCATCGCCGCGAAGTTCCTGTTGGGAGAGAACGTCGATAGGCGCCGCTGGCTTGCGGCCGGTTTTGTGGCGGTGGGCGTTGTTTTGATTTCGCGTTGAATGCGATCAGCTGCAGGCACAGCATGCATTCCCTTCTTGGTTGTCATTCCGTAGCGAAGCGGAGGAATCTGCTGTTCGCTTGCCGCTATATATCTTTTCGAGGACCTAAAACCACTTACCTCCACACATTGGGAAGAAGATCGTGTCCGTTAAGGCCTCTGGCGAACGCAACCGCCGCTACGCAATCAGCCGCATAAGACCGCTTGCGGGAAGATCGGCAGCAACTAAGGTCAACTGGGTTTGAGTCGCTTTGGCGACTGCCTCCGCAGCGAGCCGCCCGCTGCGAACCGCGCCTTCCATCGTCGACGGCCAGCCTGTACGCGTCCAGTCACCTGCAAGAAATAAACCGTCACCAACGGCAGCGGCAGCGGGACGAAACCTGTCCAGCCCGGGCAGCACGGAGAAGGTTGCACGCGCCTCCTTCAACACCCCCGACTTCACCAGCCGCGCCGTATGTACCGCTGGAAAAAATCGCCGCAGTTCTTCGAGCGCAGGTCCGAGAATCCCCTCGCGTGTTTTCTTCAACTCGTCGAAGGATGCGCTGATGGTCAGCTCCAAATATTGGCCGCCGTCACGGCGTGCCCCGGGCTCGCCCGCGCGGATGCGTGTCTTGTTGAACATCCACTGAATGCGGGTGTCCAGAAGCGCCGCGTGATCGAGCTCCGTCACGGCACGATCGAACCACAAATGCACTGTGGTGATGGGCGCATGAACGAAGTGCGTAAGGTCTTCGCACACTCTTCTCGGCTGATCAAAAGGCAATGTGGCGAGCAGCTTCGCAGTCTGTTCGAAAGGCAGCGCGAGTACGATCGCCGGGGCGTGGAGCGTGGCGCCATCAGCCAGCGTTACACGCCACGAACCGGAATTCATACTCTCGATATGCTCAACGTTAGCTCGTAGGTGAACTACTGTTCCCTGCTGCTCCGCAAGGCGCGTGAAAGCCGAGTAGAAGGTCGACAGCGGCTGCGTCGGTATGCCCAGGCGCCCACCCTTCGCATTACGCAGCAACGTCTCATGGATCACCTGGCCGGCATAGCGCGTTGAGCATCGATCGAAGCCGTCGTTCAGGGTAGCCAACACGATCGGCTCCCAAAAATGCCGGATCGCCAGATCGGTCTGGGCGGTTCGTCGCAGCCACGTTGCGAACGATTCTTCGTCCGTTGCAGGATAGCCGCGCAGGAACTCACTCACACCGCGAATAATTCCGAGTTTGTCGCGCAGCCGTAGCATGGGCGCGCGTAAAAAATTAACAGTCGAACTGGGAGGAGCAGGAATTCCACCCGGCCCGATGTCGCTGCGACGCACAGAATGGCCGGCTGTCTTAGGCTCCAGAAACGTGATGCGGTCATACCAGCGAATATGCTGATCCGCCCCGGCCAGCCTGCACAGATCCATAAGATTCGTGCAGCAGCCGAGCATCACGTGCTGCGAATCGATCTCCTCCTCAAGCGCCGGATGCGGGTAAGAATAGGCCCGGCCGCCCACGTAGGGCTTACGATCCAGCAGCGTCACCTTCGCTCCCGCGCCCGAAAGCGCAACGGCCGCAGAAAGCCCGGCGAGTCCTGCGCCGATGATGAGGGCATCCGGCAGCGAGGTTGACGCCGAGCTCACGTGAGCCTCGCCCATGCTGATTCCACCAGACCGCGCCCAAGGATGGCGAGTTTTGCCGGCGTGGACACGGAAACTCTCTCGCGAAACACCGCCTCGGGGTTGGAAGCAATGCGATCCAGCAGGCGGCGATAGATCGCCACCAGCACGCGCATCGCCGGCTTCGCGTCGTTATCGATCAATGGAATCAGAGCATCGCCGGCCTTGTAATATCCCTGCGCTCGGCCGATCTCTTTGGCGAGCAGCGCCATCAGTTCAGGCGAAGTCGACGCGGTGCTTAGCGCCATGGCGAACTGTTCTACGGAGCTTCCGCTGCCGGCGATGTCCTCCCGCGGAAGATAGATCCTCCCCCGTTGGGCATCTTCACGAACGTCGCGAAGAATATTTGTAAGTTGAAAGGCTATGCCGGTGTGCTCGGCTAACAACTCAGCTCTCTGATCGCGATAGCCGAAGATGCGAATGGTCACCAATCCCACAACGGAGGCGACGAGATAGCAATATCTGTACAGCGCATCGAAGCTTTCGTAAACCTGAAAGTCGGCCGAATTTGGCCCATTTTCTGTGAGTGTCCTGTTGTGCACAGCCACAACGCCGTCTAGCTTGGGTTGAAGATCCATCGTGGTTCCGGCGATTAACTTTTCCAACAATTCGCCGGGTATATCAAATATTTTTTGTGTGTCATTCACCGCGAGAAAGAGCGGGTCGGCTGTGTCTTCCGCGCGAGATCTCCTCCATGCTGCAGTCCACTCAGCCATGGTTGCGCGGCGCTCTTCGAGGGACAGGGACTCATCATCGGAAAGATCATCGGCCTTGCGCATAAAGGCGTAGATCGCGCACATCGCGTCGGATTTTTGCTGCGGCAAAGCGAGAAAGGCCCAGTAGAAATTCTTGGCCTCGCGCTTTGCAACCGCGCGGCAGAATGCATACGCCGCGCTCAACTCTGGCGTACGAACTAACTTCATGCGCTCGCGTTCCGTTGTCCGCGCGACCGGGAAGGAAGAACGGACGAGCTGATTTTTCCGGCCAGTGCTCCCCCGAGAAGCCGCAACTTCACTGCCTTCGTAACCACCGGGCGAGAACGCAAGGTGTCGTAATTTTGCGCGGCAATGGCATCGAGAATCGCCTGTCCGCCCTTCGCGAAAAGCGAAAGCGTCGCGGCAAGATCACGCTCGACAAGCGTGGCGATGCGCAGCCCACGCGTGAGCCGCGCCCGTGCATCGTTGACGAGATATTCCATCATGGCGCGGAACTTTGCATCGAAGCGCCGTGCGGCGATTTGCTCATCGGTAACACCGAATCTTTGCATGATGTCCGCGGGAAGATAGCGCCGGTCACGATCGACCCAATCGCCGACGACATCCTGATAAAAATTCGCAAGCTGCAGACCCGTGCAGATTTCGTCTGAAAGCGCCATCAACTCAGGATCGGTGTGACCGCTGACCAGCAACACCAGACGGCCCACAGGATTTGCGGAGTAGCGTGAATACTCTTCCAGTGTGGCGAGCGACTCATGATGCGTGTACACCTGATCCTGCTCAAAGGCCGTAATTAGGTCGTCGAACGGCCCAATCGGCAGCTGCTTCGCAGCAATGGTTGGCTGCAAGGCCACGAACACCGGATGGCGCGAGCGTCCGGGATTGGCGAAGCACTCATGCAGCATGGCTCGCCACTCCACCAATAAACTTGTAGCCAAGGCTGTATCGCCGACCTCATCGCCAAGGTCGTCGGAGGTGCGGCAGAAAGCATAGATGCAGTGAAAGTGCGGGCGCAGCGACTCAGGCAGAAAAAATGTCGCAACATGGAAGTTCTCATAGTGCGTTTCAGCGAGACGTTTACACCAGGCCTGGGCCTCCGCGAGCGACGGCCGCACAGGGGGCGTTCGATACAGCGCAGGCGCGCCTTCGAGCGAGCCATGCAACGCGGATTCGACCGCGACTACGGCGCTCATACGAGCACTCCTGCACCCTTGGAGACGCTGCGTTCCTCTGCTTCTGTTTTCAACCGCGCGTGGGGAAACACAACAGTTTTGATCTCCGGGGCGGAGCCTTCCGCCGGCCTCGTGAGCATGCGCGCAAACACCTCCGGCACCTCACGTAGAGACGCTGTGCCGGTGAGGAAGGTGTTGCAGTCGAAGCGCCCCGAACACAGCAGATCGAACGCTCGCCGCGCGGTGGCTGGCGTGTGATGAAAACTGGCCTTGAGGGTGAGGTCCGAGTAGTGCAGCAGGTTGGTGTCGAAAGCCGCGGTAGTGCCGGCCGGTGGACCGCCGAAGAGATTGATCAGCCCGCCCTTGCGAGCCATGGCCACAGCCCACTGCCAGGCCTCCGGGCTGGCCACGGCCTCAAAGACGATGTCCGCGCCACGTCCTTCAGGGGTAAGCGCGCGTGCTGCGGCAACCGGATCTTCCACATCCGCAAGCCGCACGACCGCTGCGGCACCGAGACGCCTGGCGGTAAGCGCCTGGTCCGCCCGCTTGACGACGGCGATCACGTGCAGGCCTTCGAGTGCAGCCGCGTGGATGAAAAGCAAACCGATTGGCCCGGCACCCAGCACGATTGCGGTTTTGCCCGCAGAGACCGCTGATTCCTCCATCCCGCGCATGACGCAGGCCAAGGGTTCCACCAAAGCAGCATATGCCATCGGCATATCGTGCGGAACGTATAACGTATTTTTCTCGACGATGCGCGCGGGCACGCGGAGGAACTCGGCATAGGCCCCGTTGTTGAAGAGCAGATCGTCGCAGAGATTTTGCTGTCCGCTGCGGCAAAAAAAACACGCATCGCAAGGCGCCGAGTTCAACGGCGCCACGCGATCGCCGCTGCGGAACTGCGCTACGCCTTCACCGCACTCGACCACGGTGCCTGCGACCTCGTGACCGAAGAGCCGGTCCGGCGTCAACATACGCGCATGGTAGCCGCGCCGGTAGACCTTGAGATCCGTGCCGCAGGTGAGCGCCGCCTCCACGCGCAGCACAAGCTCGCCGGGGCCGGCCGCCGGCACGCGAACGGGTTCGATCCGCAGGTCTCCCCTGCCATGCAGCACCGCGGCCAGCATCGTTTCTCTCACACGTCTATTCTCGCATCCCGTTCTCGCTTTTGCGCGTGTATCCCGATGCGACCGCTGTTACCCGAGGACCATCTGATACCCTGACCAGCAGCGAGCCGCATGCGATTTTCCCCAGGAGCCTACGCCAAGAGCATCGTTGCTTCGGTACAGGATTACTCCCTGTTAACGGGCCGCGCCCTCGGCGCCATCTTCTCCGCGCCGCACTACATCGCGGACACCTTTATCCAGCTTGAATCCATTGGCGTAGGTTCCGTGCCCATCGTCATTCTGGCCGGCTTCTTCACGGGCGCGGTGCTCACGCTGCAGTCCACCACAACGCTGAAGCAATTCGGCGCCGTGAATCTCACCGGGCGGCTGGTTTCGCTTTCGATGGTGAAGGAGCTTGGCCCCGTGCTGACGGGCTTGATGGTGTCGGGCCGCAACGCTTCGGGCATGGCCTCCGAGCTGGGCTCCATGAAGGTCTCCGAGCAGATTGATGCGATGCGCGCGCTGGGCACCGATCCCATCCGCAAGCTGGTCACGCCGCGGCTGGTGGCCACGGTCAGCATGCTCTTCTTTCTAACGATCATCTCCGACACCTTTGGCATCTGCGGCGGCGCGCTTGTTGCCGTTACGCTGTTGCGGCAAAGCGGGGCGGCATTTTTTCACAACGCCATCAGTGCCCTGATCATGGGCGACGTTGTGGAGGGACTTACAAAACCGTTATTTTCTGGCTTCATCATCGCCACGGTCGGCTGTTACTACGGCCTTGCAACGACGGGCGGAACGCGTGGCGTGGGTAAGGCGACTACGCAGGCGGTGGTGACCTCATCCGTGCTGCTGATCATCGTGGATACGTTTGTGACCAAGATGATGATCGGCATCTTCGGCAGGTGACGCTTGAGCGACGAACACAACGATAGCCTCGCACCGCCGCTGACGGAGGAGGGTGGTCCTGTCGTGGAGTTCCGCGATGTCTGCATCACCTTTGATCGCGATCCGGTTCTCAAGAACATCAGCTTTCATGTGGAGCGCGGAGAGACGCGCATTTTGCTTGGCCCCGCTGGCGGGGGCAAAAGCGTGCTGATGAAGCTGGCCAACGGCCTCTTACAGCCGGATACAGGCAAAGTTCTCGTCTTCGGTCAGGATCTCGCGAAGCTCTCGCAGCGCGAGATGTTTGCCATGCGATCCCGCATCGGCATGGTCTTTCAGGAGAGCGCGCTGTTCGACTCTATGAACGTGGAGGACAACGTCGCCTACCAGCTGCACGAGGGGAAGGTGAACGAAGAGGAGATCCACAAGCGCGTCGTCGAATCGCTGCAGTTCGTGGAGCTTGAACGCGCGATCGATAAATTCCCCTCGGAGCTAAGCGGCGGTATGCGCCGCCGGGTCTCGATTGCGCGCGCCATCGTTAACCATCCGGAGCTCATCCTGTACGACTCGCCCACCGGCGGCCTCGATCCCATCACCTCAAACACCATCATTGAGCTCGTGGTGAAGCAGCGCGACGTCTCCGGTGCAACCGCATTGCTGATCACGCATCGCCTGCAGGATGCCTTTACGCTGGCGACGCATTGCTTCAACACCAAGACGAACCACATGCAGCTGAATCCCGACAACAGCCTGAATGCAAGGACGCGATTTCTGGTGCTGAATGAAGGCAAAATCGTCTTCGACGGGTCAACCCAAGAGCTCACGCACAGCGACGATCCGTGGCTGAAACGCTACCTGGAGTAGATCGCCGCAACCAACCCTTCAGTGAACGATAAGCTCCTATGGCAAGCATATAAGGGGGTGTCCATGGCAGAAGAAGCGAGCTATACCGCGGATCAGGTGGCGCAGGCTGCGCGCGAGCTAAGACAGGCTGCCGGCAGCGAGGAAGAACGCTTCAGCGGACCGCAGGTGTTGCGCATGCTCGGCGATGAGATACGGCTGCTGCGCGAGCGTGGCTTCAACGATGCCAAAATCGCCGATCTGCTTACCGGGTTCGACATCTGTGTCTCAGCCGAAGATGTAAGCCGGCACAGTGTCACGCCGAAGTTCGTGGATTGATGCAATTTCCGAGTGGGTGCATAGAGTTCTCTTAACAAGCTTGTCATCCCGTAGTGCAGCGAAGGGATCTGCTTCTTCCAATAGCTGCGACGAAGCTCCGGCAACAGCCGGAAAGCTCGATCACCCGATACAACTCTCACCTCGCCGAAATGCCGAATTTTTCCTCCAGAAAACTCTGCAAAGCGGGTGGCAGCCCAGCGGCCACCTCCTGCCACGTTCGCAGCCTCAGCCGGCTTCTGGTTTCCGCGCGTTGCACCGCGCTGAGCACACGAAAACAAAGCTCAATAAGATCCGGTCTGCGCGCATCCAGCAGTACCAGATAGTGCCCATCGAGCTGAACAGCAGCAAGGATCCCACGGACCACCTGGTATCCGACGAAGCTGTCGCCCGAGCGCGGCAAGGCTGCCACGTCGAAGGTCTCTTCAACGCCGACGTAGCGCAAGAGGCGCTCGCGTGAGGCCCGACCGAAGCCGCTCTCCGTCAGCTTGGCCTCGGCAACCGTCGAGCCCAGGCACATATCGAGCTCGGTGCGATCGACCTCGCCATTGCGCATGGGCAGCTCCGCGCGTACGCCGAAGCTGGGTTGCAGGCCTGGGTCAACGCCCAGGACCGCGCAGACATTCGCGCGTCGCAGCACGCCCGGGTAGCAGAAGATGTTCAGCAGCAACGCGTCGGAGCTGCTGGCACACTCGAGTTCACCGCGCCGGCGGTCACCGGCACGCGGCAGATACTGCCCTCCGGTGTAGCTCTTTTCCAGTCGCCGCGCCCACGCCGGGTTCGCGAGAATTCTGCGATAGGAAGCCCGCAGAAAATTTCCATGCCCGCCGTCCTCGTCCTCCATGTGGACGACGTTGCAGCCGCGGCTGTAGCTCACCTCCGGCTCAAGCGCAGATGCACGAAGCAGGTTGCGCTTCGTAAGCTCTGCACGCAGGGCACGTGAAGAGAGGCGAGGTGAATCGTTCCTGTTCATGGTGCTGCCAGAATAGCGATGAAAGGGCGAAGATGGAAGCAGCCAGGCTCCCTAGTTGTCATCCCGTAGGGATCTGCTTTTCCTCTAAAGAAGACAACGGCAACAGCAGATCCCTACGGGATAACAAAGAAAGAGCTGCATTCCAACAGGTAATTCGCTCTAGCTTGGCGAAAGTGCGAAGAGCGCGGTATGTAGCCGCTGTGTGATCACTTCTGCATCTTCATGCGGGTCGAAGCTGACGGGATCGCCGACGCGAATGGCGATCTTTCCCGAGCGGAACCAGCCGCGATCGTTGCGGCTTGCGCGACCCATGCCCTGCAGTGCGATGGGCAGCACCGGAACACCTGACGCCTGTACCAGGAGGCCGATGCCGGGACGAAAAGCTTGCAATTCACCGCTAATGCCACGGCGTCCTTCCGGAAAGATCAGGACCGAGTAGCCGCGATCCAGTGCCTCGCCCGCATGGGCAAAGCTCTGCCGGAAGCCGCTGAGTTTGGGCAGCGGGAAGACATTGAAGAGCGCCACGAGCAGCCACGAGGCTGGACGTGCAAGCAGGTTGAGCAGGGCGCTTCCCTGTCCCCTCCCCTGACGCATGTCTCCCAGCACCTCGGCGGACATTGCCGTCGCCACCTTGCGCCGCATTGCACCGGGAAGCGCATACAGGATCAACGGCAGGTCGTAGGTATTCACGTGATTGGCGATGAGGAGCATCGGTCCCTTCACTGCGGCAGGGTTCTCGAAGGTCACGCGCGGAGCGGCCAGAACCTTCACGAGCGGCCTGAGAAGGAGCACCAGAAATGCGGTACGCAGCCAATGTACCGGTGCACTCCATGGCCAGCGCGGGTAGTGAAGGGGTTTGGGTTGGGGATTCTGCAGAGGGGCATGCGCTGCGTCGGTTCGTGACCGCTCCATCGAGCTTGCATCCATGGGGGAAGTGGCCGCAAGTGCCGGAGCCGGCATACCCCCGCGAGACATAGCGTTGCCAAACAACTGGCGAAGCTCACCCAGCGTTGCGACCGCAGCCATAGCGTCGTCGCTGATCTCCGCGCCAAACCGTGTCTCCAAGGCCGATTGCAACTGTACGCGCCCCAGGCTGTCGAGATGCAGATCCTCCGTGAGCCGTTGATCGGGTGCATCGTCTGCGATAGGTTCATGCGTGATCCCGGCGATGAGCTCCAGCAGCGGATCAGCCGTCGTTTTCACCGCCGAGGCACCCTGCGCAGACGCGATCTGCGCACAGGCCCAAGCTGCAATCCTGCGCCGCAACAGCTTGCCCGTGGAGGTGTAGGGGAGGTTCGCCTCCGGCCATCGCAGCACATATCCCAGCTGCTGAAACGTCGCCAGACGGGCGTTCGCGGCCGTGGTCACAGCGCGCAGCCGCTCGTCATCCCCGCTGAAAAGTACGACAGCGACCGGTTCCTGGCCGCGCGGGGTCTCACAGGCGACGACGGCGCAAGCGCGTACGCCCGGCTGCGCAAGCAGCGCCGCCTCCAGGTCGCCGGGATGGATGTTAAGCCCCGCGGCGGTTACGATCACGTCGCCTTTGCGGCCGGCGAAGCGCAACTCGCCCGAGGCCTCCCGCACCCCGAGATCGCCGGTGGCGAGCCACTCGCCTGCACGTGGCTGGAAGCTGCCATCGCGCCACGAACCGGCGGCCAGCATATCGCCCCGCACCTCGATCTCGCCCGCGGCGCTCAGCCGCACCTCGCGTCCCGGCAGCGTCTTGCCGAGTGTTCCTTCCCCGACGTGAAACGGATGATTGAGCGTGACCAGCGCGGCGGTCTCGGTCATGCCGTAGCCCTGGATCAGCGCCAGCCCCAGGCGGTTCCAGAAGACTTCCAGATCGGCCGGCAGCGTGGCTCCCCCGCAGATGAGCGCCCAGAACTTGAAGCCGAGCAGCCGGTGCACAGCCCGGAAGCGCCACCAGCGCTTCCACGCCGGCCAGCCTTGGCTCGCGTCGAGTTCTCCCTGCAGCTGTGGGAAGCGCTGCGCCAGATGCACGCGCAGCAGCTCCAGAATGCGCGGCACGGCGACCAGCACGGAGACGCGTTCGCGCTTCATCGTGGCCAGCAGGCGGCTTGGCTCGACGCCATCGATGAAGTGGACCTCGGCGGAGAGCAGCGGCGGCAGCCACATGCCCATGAACTGCCCGAAGACATGGCTGAGCGGCAGGGTGTGCAGAAAACGCAGGGGGTGAAAGGGCCGCTCGTAGCGGCGATAGCGGCCGATCTCCTTCTCGATGGGCGCGACGCTGGCGAGCACGTTGCGATGGGTGTGCACCACACCTTTGGGGTCACTGGTGGTGCCCGAGGTGAAGACGATCTGCAGCGGTGTGTCGAGCTGAACCGAGGGGTCAACCGTAAAGCTCGGCTGCGCGGGCGTCACGCGCGGAAGGTCGGATAGCGTAAGTTGCGGCACTCCAGAGAGCGAGTCCAGCAATGGTGCGTCGCCGACGACCAGCTTCGGCGTGACCTCCGCGAGTACCCGGCGGACGAACTCGGGGGATCCGGTTGCGTCCAGCGGAACGGCGAGAACACCGCAGAGGACACAGCCGAAGAAGGCAGCGATCCACTCCGCGGAGTTCTCGCCCCAGAGAACGAGGCGTTCGCCGGGCGCAATTCCGCGGAGCCGCAACTCCGCTGCAAAACGGCCTGCGAGTTGCGCGAGATGACCGTAGGTCGTCGGCAACGCGCGGTTGCCGCGATGCAGGACGACCGCGCGTCCGGTGCCGTTGCGCTGCCAGTCGTCGATCAGGCTGGCCAGGTGCGGGCGCATAGGATCTCCACTGGGCTGCTTAGGCCATAGCCGTCGTCAGGCTGCTTTGTAAAGCATCCTATGGTGTCATCTCGACCGGAGGCGTAGCCGGAGTGGAGCGACCTGCAGTTTGGGTGGCGACAGCCTTCCGTGCAGGCCGAACTGCGGGTGTCTCCACTCCGCACGCCGGTGAGACTGTCGTGCTCCGGTCGACATGACACCTTTTATATAGATGACGGGCACATCGAGGCTGAGTTTTGAAGCTCATGAAAATATGGCGATACACCTAAATTGACTCGCGAGCATCTAGCACAGTCTTTACCACCGCATCTCGCCCGCCATAGACCATTACCGCCGTTGCCAGTACGGTCCCCGTGCACCAACTGCACAGCTTGCCGAAGCGCACCACCTGCCTCACCGCGTTGAAGCCGGCTGCCCCTGCATCGATGAGCAGCTTTGCGCCCAGTGCGCGTTTGGCCAGGCGGCTCTGTTGGGCGAGCAGCAGCAGAGCCAGCGTGGCACCGTAGCTCGCCAGGCCGAGATAGCTGTCCGGAATGCCGGCCGGGTGTGCCATTTTCGAAAGCGTGATGCGCTCCGAGGCGAATAGATCGCCCGGCGGGTCCGGCAGGCTGTCGATGGCGCCGGATTGAAACAGAGCTATTACGGCTAAGGTTCCGAGCGCCGCTCCACAGCCGGCAAGGGCAATCTTCTCATCCATACTGCGCATTGTTCAGCCTTTCTTCTTCGCAACGATCGCCGTTCCGCCGGCTGCCAGCAGCGCCGCTGCCCCAACTGCAAACCAGTGCCGGTGCAGGGTGAAAAATATCTCGAAGCTGGTCCGCTTCATGCGCCGCTTGAATTTGCCGACCGCGCTGTGCGTTCCCGGTACATAGGCGTACAGGTTGTCGGGAGCGGTGGGATTGCGGGGCTCGCCCGCAATCTGCTGCGACTTGTAGCCGGTTTTGCCGAGATAGCGATCCAGCAGCCCCGGTATGAACTTCTGCCCAAGGATGGCCGCCACGGTAGGCGAGCCCACCCAGTACTCCCGGCGCGGCGATTTGGCCACACCGGCCGCGACTACAACCTCCGCCGCGAGCTCTGGATCGAAGATGGGCGGCACGGGCTGCGTGTTGTTGGGCAGCCGATTCTTTACCCAGTCGAACTGCCAGGTGTTCATGGCGGGCATCTGCACGGCGGTGATCTTCACCGCGCTCTTATCGTGGTAAAGCTCGCAGCGAATGGAGTCCGTAAAGCCGTTGATCGCGTGCTTGCAGGCGCAATACGCGGACTGCAGCGGGATCGAACGGTAGGCCAGCGCGGAGCCCACCTGCACGATCGTTCCATGGTTGCGCGGCAGCATGCGCCGCATCGCCGCGAGCGTTCCGTGCACAAAACCCAGGTACAGCACATCGGTGACACGTTTGTAGTCCGCCGCCGTCATCTCCTTGGCGGGCGAGAAGACGCTGACCATCGCGTCATTCACCCATACGTCGATGGGACCGAGCTCGTTTTCCACCCGCTCGGCCGCCGAATCCACGGCATCCGCGTCGGAAACGTCGGTCGGGATCGGCAGGCCGTAGCCGCCGAGGATCTCGCACTCTTTCGCGGCGGCCTCCAGCGCCTGTGGATTCCTGGCCAGCAGCGCCACCCGCGCTCCCCGTTTTGCAAACCCATGGGCGATTGCGCGCCCCAGACCGGCCGAGGCGCCAGTCACGACCACTACGAGAGATTCAGCCACATTCACTCCATTTAACGCGCCCGGAGGCGATCTTCTTGGTAGAGCGGTTCCGTTCCGTCCGAGTTGTCCAGAGGAAAGTTGTTGCTCTCAGCGAACCCTTCCGTACTTTCCATCATCCATTTCACCTTGTACAAACAAATGTCGGCCTCGACCTCCTACTCAGCCCCTGAACTGAGTAGGATCAGTGAGACCAAGGTTTGTACCCCCGGGTGTTCTTAGAATTCGGGTTGTCCATACCCCAGAAGTGGCAGGCGCCGGGTACGCAGGGTCTGGCAGAAAAGGACTTTATCGAAATGGTTGAAGCCGTCGTGTTGTGGAACGAGCCGAACAACCTTTCTCACTGGAACTTCAAGCTCGATCCGAACTGGGAGCGCTTCAGCGATATGGTGAAGCGAGCCTCCGCGGCCATCCGCGCCGTCAATCCCTCCTTGCCGATCGTGCTGGGCGGCGTCTCCTCCTGCGACTGCGACTTCCTGCGCAACATGGCCGCGCAGGGCGTCATGGAGGCCGTGGATGCTGTAGGAGTGCATGGGTTTCCGCTGGACTGGAACCACTGGCAACTCTCCGAGTGGCCGGATCGCATTGCGGAGGCCCGCGCAGTCTCCGGCAAACCGGTCTGGGTGACCGAGGTGGGCGTGTCGTCGTTTGGGGCCGAGGAAGTCCAGGTATTTGGCCTCCAGCACACCCTGGAGCTGCTGAAGGGCCGCGCGGAACGGCTGCACTGGTACAGCCTGTTCGATCTGCCGCCCAGCTGGCCCGCCGAGACGCGCCACAAAGAGGCGGAGGGTTCCGCATATTATCGCCACTACTATCTCGGCCTGGTGAAGGCAAACGGTGAGCCCAAGCTGGCTGCCAGAAGCTTTCCGACCGACGGCAGCGCGGGCTTCTGCCAGTGGTTTCACTACCAGGATCCGCGGCTGGACGAGGCCGTTCGCTGGATGAAGGATCACGGGGTGGAGTACCTTCGCACCGGGTTGAGCTGGGCGGACAGCTATCGTCCGGATGCCGAGGCGTGGTTCGACCGGCAGATGAAGGCGCTGGAGCCGTTCCGCGTGGCGCTCACCCTGTGCTTCACCCCCGGGCACCTGGGGCTGGAGGACCACCACACCAGTCCCCCGAAGGACAATCAGGACTTTGCGGACTTCGCCACCTGGGCCGTGGAGCGATATGCTCGGGCGGCCAGTGCGGATGTTCAAAACGTTCAAGAGGAGCCCGTCGCCAGCCTATGAGCATGAACAAGACCAAACAGGTATTAATCACGGGAGGCGCCGGCTTTGTCGGCTCTCATCTGGCCGATGGCCTGCTGCGCGCCGGCCATAGCGTTCGCGTTCTCGACGACCTCACCCCGCAGGTCCACTCGAATGGGCGGCCTGAGTATCTGTCGCCGGACGTGGAGCTGATCGTCGGCGACGTGCGCGACCCCAACCGGCTGCGCGAGGTGCTTGCCGGCGTGGATGTGATCTTCCACTTTGCGGCGACGGTAGGCGTCGGCCAGTCGATGTATGAGATTGCCCGCTACATGAGCGTAAACACACAGGGCACCTCGGAGCTGCTGCAGGCATTGCTGGACGCCAAGCAGACGCCGGAGAAGCTGGTCGTGGCTTCGTCGATGTCGATCTACGGCGAGGGGCGGTACGTGTGCTCGGAGTGCGGCGTGGCGGCGGCGCCGCCCGTGCGTTCGGTCGCCCAGCTGCGTTCGGGAGCCTGGGAGTTGCCCTGCGATCTTTGCGGCGGTGTGTTGAAGCCCGTGCCCACCGATGAAACCAAGCCCTCCGAGATCAACTCGGTGTATGCCCTTTCGAAGCGCGACCAGGAGCAGCTTTGCCTGATCTACGGCCGCACTTATGACCTGCCCGTGACCGCCTTGCGCTTCTTCAATATCTACGGCACGCGCCAGGCGCTTTCCAACCCCTACACCGGCGTGGCTGCGGTTTTTGCCTCCCGCATGTTGAACGGCAAGGCGCCGCTGGTCTTCGAAGATGGCGAGCAGATGCGCGACTTCGTCAGCGTGCAGGACATCGTGCGCGCCAACATGCTGGCCATGGAGCGGCCGGAGTCGGATGGCGAGGTCATCAACATCGGCTGCGGAGCGCCAATCACGATCCGCCGCGTGGCTGAGATTCTTGCCGAGGCGCTGGGCAAAGATCTGCAGCCGGTCATTACGCAAAAGTACCGTGCCGGCGACATCCGGCACTGCTACGCGGACATCACCAAGGCGCGCAAGCTGCTGGGATATGAGCCGCAGGTAACGCATGAGGATGGCTTTCGCGAGCTTGCCGTCTGGCTGGCGCAGCAGGAGGCCGAGGACAAGGCCGAAACCATGCTCAAGGAACTGAGCGCGTATGGGCTTACCGCCTGATGGGAGTGGACGGGGGCTGGACAGAGTTGCGCAGTGGAAACACGGATGCGAGGGATGAGTCAATGAAGGCGAGTGGTCCGCAGACGGTCCTGATCACGGGAGGCGCAGGGTTTATTGGCTGTAACCTCGCGCAGCACCTGCTCGCGGAGACGAACGCCCGCGTACGGGTCTTCGACAACCTGTCGCGCCGCGGCGTGGAGCACAATCTCGCCTGGCTCCAGTCGCTGCGCGGTGCGGGGCGGCTGGAGGTTGTGAAGGGCGATGTACAGGATGCGCGCGCCGTAGCCGACGCGATGCGGGATGTGACCGAGGTGTACCACCTCGCGGCGCAGGTTGCCGTCACCACCTCAATCGACGACCCACAGTCAGACTTCGACACCAATGCCGTGGGGACGCTGCGGGTGCTCGAAGCGGCTCGGCGATCGACGCGCAAGCCTTTCCTGCTGTTCACTTCCACAAACAAGGTGTATGGATCGCTTGAAGGCGTGCCAGTGCAGTCCGCGCCCACGCGCTACGAAGCTGTGGCCGCTAGCTTCCGTGGCGTAACCGAAGAAGAGAGCCTCGACTTTCATTCGCCCTACGGCTGCTCCAAGGGCACGGCGGACCAGTATGTCCGCGACTACGCCCGCATCTATGGATTGCCGACGGTAGTCTTTCGCATGTCCTGCATCGCCGGTCCGCATCAGTTCGGCAACGAAGACCAGGGCTGGGTCGCGCACTTCCTCTACTGCGCGCTGGCCGGACTTCCGATCACGGTCTACGGCGATGGCCACCAGGTGCGCGACGTGCTGCATGTGCATGACTTGGTGGGGGCGATGATGGCGGCGCGTGAACACCGGCGCACCACGCGCGGGCAGATCTACAATATAGGCGGTGGCATGGAGCGCTCCGTTTCTGTGCTGGAGATGCTGCGTTCCATTCAAGATCATGAGAAGCAACTGGGACGGCCGTTAAATCTGCGCTACTCGGGTGTGCGCCCGGGCGATCAGCCCCTCTACATCTCCGACACGGGTAAGATCGAGCGCGATACCGGCTGGCGGCCCAACCGTTCGCTGAAAGACATTCTTAGCAGCATCCACGGCTTCTGGACCGAAAATGAGACCGCCATCCGCGGCCAGCAACGGTCCGTTGCCGCGCTCGAGATGATGGCCCAGGAGGTCGCTTGAAGTTCGCGCTCGTCAACCCGCGCTGGAGCTTTGAGGGCTCAACCTACTTCGGCTGCCCGGACGCACATTTTCCGCTGGAGCTGCTGTCTGCGCGCGAGATGCTGCGTGGCGCCGGGCAGGAGGTGCTGCTCGTCGACGCGCTCATGGAGGAACTCTCGCCGGAACAGGTGCGCGAGCGCCTGGAGGCCTTCGGCGAAGATTTTCTCGTCATTCCAACCGCGCCGTCGTACCTGTTCTGGCGCTGCCCGCAGCCGGAGTTGCGCATTCCAAGGCAATGGATCGCAGCGCTGAATCGACCCTCCAAGGTGGTGGTCATCGGCCCCCACGGCTCGGCTACACCGCTCGCGACGCTGGAGAAGACCGGCGCCGATATCGTCCTGCGCGGCGAGCCGGACCAGACGCTGCCGCAGCTTGCCATGCTTCCCTGGGAGATGGTCGCCGGCTGCTGCTGGCGCGATACGAACGGCACCGTTCGGCTAGGCCAGGGGCTCGGCACCACGGATATGCGTGCGCTGGGGCCGCTGGATTACAGCGATTACCCCGTCGAGCTGCATAGTCACAAACACCACATCTTCCCCGGCAACGGCGCCGATCATCTCAAACTGGGTGCCGAAGTAGAGTTCGCCCGTGGCTGCCCCTGGTCCTGCAGCTTCTGCAACAAGACGCTTTTTCGCAATAAATACCGCGAGCGGGAGCTCAGCTCGGTGCTCGCGGAGATCGATCACCTGATCGAACGCGGCGTCGACTATATCTACTTCATCGACGAGATCTTCGGCGTCGGCAAAACCGTACAAAGTTTGCTGAAAGAGCTCGCAAACCGTCCTGTTTCTATCGGTTTCCAGTCGAGAATCGATCTGTGGGATGAGGCCGGGATGGATCTCCTGGGTGAAGCCCATTGCGTCTCCTTCGAGTGCGGCGTCGAGTCGATCACCGCCGAAGGTCGCGACGAGATGAACAAGAACTGCCGCCTGTCCACCGACCGCATTGGAGAACTGCTGATCTACGCACGCGGCCGCATTCCCTGGGTGCAGGCCAATCTCATCAAGACGCAGAAGGACGATCCGGCGCTGGTTGCCGCCTGGCAAACGCGCATGAAGGCGGCGGGCGTGTGGGTTTCGGAGCCGGTGCCGATGTTCCCCTTTCCGGGCAGTCCGCAGTACGTCGAGACCTTCGGCGCGCAGCCGGATGAGACCGCCTGGGAGCGTGCGCACTCGTTCTATCTCAACATCTTTACCGACAAAGGCTTCAGCGACATCCAGGCCGAAAGCCCGCTCACCCTGGCCGAGTTGGAGGCTCAGGAGCTCGCATGCGTCTCCTGATGACCACCGACACGGTCGGCGGCGTCTGGACGTTTACGAGTGAGCTTTCCGAAGAGCTTCTGCATCGGGGGCACGAAATCGCGCTGGTCAGCTTCGGCAGAACGCCCAATGATGAGCAGAGTACTTGGGCTTTTCAGCAGAAGACGAAGCACAGGGATCGCTTTCAGTACACCGCTTCCACCGTTCCGCTGGAGTGGTCGCAGGAGAATCAGCTCTCGTTGGCTGAAGGTGAGCCTGTCCTGAGCAGAGTCGCTGAGCAATTTCAGCCCGAGCTTCTTATGCTCAACCAATTCTGCTTCGGCGCTGTGAATCTGCCTCTGCCGCGCGTGGTTGTGGCGCACAGCGATGTGCTCAGTTGGGCGCGCGCCTGCAAGCTTGCCGCACTGACCGCGACACCCTGGCTCAACCGTTACACGATGCTCGTGCAAGGGGGACTGCATGGGGCGGATGCAGTCGTTGCGCCTACGCCGTCCGTGTTGCAGGGATTGAGGATGAATTTCCTTTTGCCCGAAGGCGGTCAGGTGATCCCGAATGGGCGTCGCGTGCCTGAAGCATCGCAACCCGCTCCCATGCGGCAACTGCAAGCGGTCTCAGCGGGGCGGCTCTGGGATGAAGCCAAGGGGCTCGATCTGCTGAGTAGGTGTGATCTTCCCTTGCCCGTACTGGTTGCGGGCGAGGCAGATTACCAGGGTGAGTCAGCCCCCGGGCTGCCGCGGAATGTTCAAGTGCTGGGTTCACTCTCCGCCGATGCGTTGCAGCAACTGTTCCGCGAAAGCGCGATCTACCTGTGCACATCGCGATATGAGCCGTTCGGTCTGGCGCCGCTCGAAGCCGCCCTGTGCGGCTGCGCCGTCGTTGCGCGTGACCTGCCTTCCTTGCGTGAGGTCTGGGGTGACGCTGCCTTGTACTTCCGCGATGCCGAGGGCTTGACAGCGCAGGTCCGCCAATTAGTGTCGGACAAACAGGGACTGGAGAAAGCACAGGAGCGAGCCAAACGAAAAGCCGCGGAGTACACGACCGAGCGCATGGCCGACGCGTATCTCGCGCTGTTTGAAATCGTTGTGCAAATCCGCAGGGCCGCTCATGCCGCGTAGCCTGCGTATCGCCTATCTGTCGCACACGCTGCGATCGGATTGGAATAACGGCAATGCGCACTTTCTGCGCGGTCTGCTGGACAACCTCGGAGGGCTTGGGCATGAGGTCACCGCCTTTGAGCCTGCGGAGGAGTGGTCCATCGAGAACCTGCGTCAGGAGCTTCAGGGTGAAGCTTCTCTGCGCCAATTCTCCGCAAGCTATCCGGATCTTCGTGTGGCGCTCTACGATGCCGCTCGCATTTCAGATCCCGCACTCTGGGGACAGCTGCTCGAAGGCGCGGATGCGGTCATCCTCCATGAGTGGAATCCGCCTGCCCTTGCATACGCGTTGCTCGACTTACGCGAAGAGCTCGGTTTTAAGCTGATCTTCCATGACACGCACCATCGCGCCTCGTCTTCGCCGGGGAGCATACAGAGCTTCGGCATAGCCCGCTTCGATGCTGTGCTGGTGTTTGGCGAAGCGTTGCGAACCATTTATCGCGAACGCTTCGGGATCACGAAGGTATGGACACTGCATGAGGCCGCGGATACGCGGCTGTTTCACCCGATCACTGCAACGGAAGATGAGCAGGATGTCGTCTGGATCGGCAACTGGGGCGATGAGGAGCGTTCCGCGGAGATCCGCGAATATCTGCTTTATCCCGCGGCAAAGCTGCCCCAGTACCGCTTCAAGATCTATGGTGTGCGCTACCCGGAGAACGGGCTCGAGGCTTTGCGGGACGCGGGCGTGTCGTATGGCGGCTATCTGCCCAATCTCGAAGCGCCGCGCGCGTATGCGGCATCGAAGCTGACGGTGCATGTGCCGCGCCAACAGTACAGCGGCGCCATGGCGGGCATTCCCACCATTCGCGTCTTCGAGGCACTCGCCAGCGGCATTCCGCTGATCTCCGCGCCCTGGCAGGATACGGAAGCGCTCTTCCGCGAAGGTGATTTTTTATTTGTGCGCAAGGGTGAGGAGATGCGCACCGCGATGGCTGACCTGCTCGCCAACCCGGTGCGCGCGGCTGCGCAGGCCGCGCGGGGTCTGGAGACGGTTCTGGCGCGGCACACCTGCCGCCATCGCGCCGAACAGGTAATCTCGATATTGGACGAGTTGTTGCCGTGAGCGCGAACGTCCCGCAGGAGCTGCTTCGTTGAAGATCTTTGCCTTTGGCTCAAGCATCGTGTCCTCGTACTGGAACGGTGCGGCCACCTACTATCGCGGCTGCTACAAGTACCTCGCGCGGCTGGGCTATGACATCACCTTCGCCGAGCCGGACGCCTATGGCCGCCAGCAGCATCGCGATTCGGATGATTTCTCCTACGTGACCTCCGTGGTTTACCAGCCCGCCTCGGCCGATGGCGGCCGCGACCTCGATCGCATGATCGAGCAGGCCGCGGGGTATGACATCGTCGTGAAACACTCCGGCATCGGCTGCGATGACGCGGTGCTCGAACGGCGCGTCCCGTCCGAATGCTCTGCCTCTGCCATGACCTTTATCTGGGACGTGGATGCGCCGGCGACCATCCAGCGCATGCGCGCCGACGCCGACGATGCGCTACGCCATTCCACGCCGGGCTACGACGCGATCCTGACCTACGGCGGCGGTCCTTTGGCTTACGAGGGCTTCAAGGAGTTCGGGGCACGCGCCTATTACAGCATGTACAACGGGCTCGACCCGGAGACGCACTTTGCCGTGCCAGCCGATCCCTCGCTGGCCTGTGATGTCGTGTTTCTGGGCAATCGCCTGCCCGACCGCGAGGCGCGTGTTGAAGAATTGTTTCTGTGCGCGGCGGAACTCGCACCGCAGGCGGCCTTCATCCTCGGCGGCGAGGGCTGGGGCGACAAGCGGATGCCCCCGAACGTGCGCTGGCTGGGCCATGTGCCCACGGCGGATCACAACCGCGTGAACTGCTCGGCGAGCATGGTGCTCAACATCAATCGCGCCTCCATGGCCGAGTTCGGATTTTCGCCGCCGACCCGGGTGTTTGAGGTCTCCGGTGCGGGTACCTGCCTGCTCTGCGATGACTGGCCTGGAATCTCCGATTGCTTCGAGCCCGGCAGCGAGATTCTGGTGGTGAAATCTGCCGAGGACGTCGTCGCTGCCCTGAAGCGCTACACACTGGCCGATCGCAAACGGATCGGCGACGCCTTCCATGCACGCGGACTCGCCGACCACACCTACGCGCAACGTGCCGCGCAGGCGGATTTTGCCTTCCGCGAGTGCCTCGCACGACGCCAGGGTAAATTGCAGACCCAGACGCACGCACCGGCGACCATGGCCGACTGGCGGTCCGTTGCAGGCTGGCGACGCACCACCGCCGGTGCACTGATCGACACGCTCACTGCAGCAGGACAGCCGGCATGAAGATCGTGATCTATGGCCTGACGATCACCTCCTCCTGGGGCAATGGCCATGCGACCACCTATCGTTCGTTGTGCAAGGCGCTCGCCGCGCGCGGACACCGCATCGTCTTCGTAGAAAAAGATGCCGAGTGGTATCGCAGCAACCGCGATCTGCCCAAACCGGCGTACTGCGAGGTGCGGCTTTATGACGAGTGGCCGACCGAGGCGACGGCGCTGATTGAGCTGAGCCGCGATGCCGATGCGGTCGTTGTGGGCTCCTATTTTGCCGATGCAATTGCCGCGACAGAGACGCTGCTCGCGGCGGATTTCGGTCCGGTGCTGTTCTACGACATCGACACGCCGATCACCCTGGCGGCGCTGCGAGCGCAGGGCCGCACGGAGTACCTCGAAGCCCGGCTGATCCCCCACTATGCCGCGTATTTGAGCTTCACCGGAGGGCCGGCTCTGCGGGAGATAGAAAATCGTTTCGGCTCGCCCCGGGCTGTCGCCTTCTACTGCTCGGTCGACCCCGATCTGCACAGGCCGACACCGCCGAAGCCGGAGTTCAGCTGCGCGCTTAGCTATCTCGGCACGTATGCCGCGGATCGGCAGCCCAAACTCATGCAGTTGTTGAACGACACGGCTCATCTTCTGCCGAAAGAACGCTTCATCGTCGCTGGCCCGCAGTATCCCTCGAACATCGCCTGGGCGCCGGACGTTGAGCGAATCATCCATCTATCGCCACCCGAACATCCAGCCTTTTACTCCTCTTCACGTTTCACGCTGAACCTGACGCGCGACGACATGGTGGCGGCGGGCTACTCGCCCTCCGTGCGGCTGTTCGAGGCTTCGGCGTGTGGGGCGGCGATCCTCTCGGATGCGTGGGCCGGGCTCGAAGAGTTCCTTACGCCGGGGTCAGAGGTGCTGCTGCCGTGTGCTGCCGACGAGGTGGTCAGGATTTTGCGCGACCTACCGGAGACCGAGCGTGAAGTCATGGGACGGCGTGCCCGCGAGCGGGTGCTGGCCGAACACACCGCCGCCCATCGTGCGCAGCAGTTTGAGGAGATTGTGGCGGCTTGCGGCTGAGCGATTTCGCCGCGACAAAACTGGATTAAGCACCTATGCAACGCTATGCAGCAGCGACGAAAAAGCAGATTCCCTTCGGGAATGACAGAAAGAAAGGCAACATCGCATTTTTCGGTTGATTGTTTGTCATCCCGTAGCCTCCAACCTTTGTTTGTCATCCCGTAGCGGAGCGGAGGGATCTGCTTTTCTCCTGCTGCTGTAAACCTCCAAGGAACGGCTCTATGCAGACTGCATCTGCGCTGCGGGAAGCAGCTCCAGCAGCGATTTGAGGCAAAGTTCCGGCCGTTCCGCCTCCAGCTGTTCCCGCGAGTAAATGCCCGTCGCCACCACGACCACCTCGAGGCCGTTGGCATGAGCGGCCTGCACATCCGCAGGCGTGTCTCCGAAGACGCATACCGCTGCTGTGGGTCCAAGGCGCTCACGAAGCGCCTCCAGTGCGGCACGGAAGACCTCTGCACGGGTCTCGAAGCCGTCGCTGTAGCCGCCGAGATCGAAGCATTCGCGCAGGCCGCACTGCTTCAGCTTGGTCTCGCCGATGCGCGCGAAGTTTCCGGTTGCTGTGGAGAGCACCGCGCCTTCCGCGCGCAGGTGCGCGAGCAGAGCGCGCACACCCGGCAATACATCCATGCGCAGCTCCCCGCGATTCGCCTCGACCTCGGCACCCATGCGGGCGCGAATCTCTTCGAGTCTTGGCCGCCAGTGCGTTTCATCGATCGCTCCACGCGCGAAGGCATCGCGCAGGATGCCTTCATCCGTGTTGCCGTGCGTGGTGACGCCGTCGAGGTTCAGCGGCCGCCCCGCAACCGCGCTGAGGGCGTTGCAAAAGGCAAAGTAGTGCACCGCATCCTGGCAGTTCAGCAGGGTTCCATCGATATCGAAGAGGTAGCCCTCAAAGGCATCCCAGGAGCGCGAGAGTTTTGCTTGCAAGGCCATCCCCTTCAGGCTAGCAGTTCGGCGTTTGCGTTCGGGCGGCCCACCGTGCAAGCTCGTCCCTCACCCCCGCGAGCAGGCCGGCCCAATCGCCCGGCACAGGCTGCCGCATCAGGCGCAAGGATGGATACCACGGCGACTCGGTGCGGCGGGACATCCAGCGCCAGTCGGCGCGATGCTGCAGCAGCAGCCAGCACGGCACGTCGAGAGCCCCGGCCAGGTGGGCGGCCAGGGTGTCGACCGTGATCACCAGATCCATGTGCTGCACGGCCGCGGCCAAGGGCAGGATGCCATCGCCGAGCTCGTAGACGTCACGCCACGGCGAGCCGGGTAGGGCTCTGCACTCAAGCCGTTCCTCTCCGCCCTGCAAGCTCCAGAACTCGATCCCATTCGTTCTGGCTAAGCCGCGCAACTGGTCACAAGGGATCGAACGGGAGGTGTTCCAGGTCCCCGCCGCCCAGACCACACCCACACGCAGTCTGTGTTTCGGGCCTATCTTTTCGGCAGTTTCGGCAAGCAGCGTCTGCGGCAGCCGCAGATAGCCCTGCTTCGGTTCAAGATTGCCGCTTCCAACACGCAAGAGATACGGCAGCTCCATCATTTCAAGCTGCACATCCCAACCGGGCGGCTCGGCGGAGGCCTGCTCGCCCCAGGTGATCACCTCACCCATGCCGTCGAAATACGGTGCAAGCTCCAGCAGCCGCGGGGGCACCTCCACGGTTAGATGAGACGTCTTTGCGCGCAGCCGGGGTAGAAAGCGGAACATCTGCACGGCATCGCCAAATCCATGCAGGCAGCGCAGGATGACGCGCTTCCCTTCCACCTCTTCGCCGAGCCAGAAGCGATGCGGATCGGGCGCGCCCCGCAGCCGGATGGTGTCGCTTTCGAGCCACGCTGCACGGAGGTCTCCGCGCAGCATGTGCGCCAGCCAGCGATTGCCGGCGCAGCGGTCAGGCTCCGCCCCGGCGGACTCGGCTTCGTGCAGCAGCGGAAGAGCGGTCTCCAGGTCTTCGTCCTCCAGCGCCGCCTCGGCCTGCCGGATGAGCGATTCAGCCTCATTCTGACCGCCTCCTGGGGAGGTCCGGCTCATGGCGCGACGGGGATTGCTTCACTCTGCTTCGCCGGGTAGACGGCGTGAGGCCCATCGGGCGGCACGGCCACAGGTTGCCAGCGGCACACATAAACCTCATCCTCCGGCCGCGACTCAATTGCGAAGCCGGAGGAGCGCAGCATGGCCTCGGTGCAGGCGCGGTTCGGCACCCACCAGTTCGTCTCGTCATGAGAGTAGCGGCGTTCGATGAAGTGCATCTTGGGGTAGCCGGGTTCGTCGAACGGCGCGGGCGCGTTGAAGTCGTAGTCTTCGGCGACCTCGACCAGCTCACGGCTGCCGCGCTGCATGCTCTGGAATAGCAGCAGGTCCTTCGCCACGTGTTCGTGGATAAGATCCAACGCGAGCAGCGGATGGCGCAGATGGTAGAGCACGCCCATGAAGATCACCAGGTCGAATTTTTCGCCCAGACGAGCGATCTCCCAGACCGGCAGCCTTTGGAACTCCACGTCGACGCCCATGATCTCCGCGGCAAAACGAGCCTGACGCAGGTAGTGATCGTCGGTGTCGATGCCAAGCACACGCGAGGCGCCGCGCCGCTTCATCTCAAAGGAATAAAAACCGCCGTTGCAACCGATATCGAGCACGCTTTTTCCGGTCAGATCGGCGGGGATCGCGTCGCGGAAGGATTCAAACTTCACCTCGGGATAGTCCCCGAGAAAGTGCTCCGGCGCGGTCTGCACACCCCGCAGCCGCATATTGTGAAACCAGGGCCCAAGCTCCTCGATACGCGCCTGAAGTGCAGCGTTGGACAGTTCGGTCGAGGCGCTCGAGGCCTCCTTAGCGTGTAGCGGATGCGTTTCGATCATGCTCTCCCGTCATCTCCAACAATTCCGATGATGTTTTCTCATTCCGATGCAGATCCTCGACAGGCGGCAGCGTGCCCTGCTCGAGAAGCCGTACGGCGGCACGGTATCCATGCAGCGTTCCCACATCGACGTAGCTTTGTCCCTCGCGCACGCCGGTGGCGTGGCCACCCTCGGCCAGCCACGCATTCACCAGGGTGCCGATATATTCGTCCCGGCGCTCGGGACGGCACCAAAGGGCGTACAACTCGTGCAGAACGCGGCCGGGCATCTTGATGGCGCCCCAGATCCACTGCGTGCTCGCATCCTTCTTTTTCACCTGGATCTCCTGCACGATGCCCCGGTCGTCGGTGACTACGGCGTCAAAAAGCTCCGGCTTTGACACAGGAAATAGGAGAAACGACAGGCAATTGTCCGGCAGTTTGCTCAGGCCATCCTCGGGCGACCACACCGTGTCCGGAAGCCCGATGACCACGCTCTCTTCGGGGTGGATCAGCGGCAGCGCGCGAAAGATCGCATCGCATAGGCCGCCGGGCTGCGGCTGCACCACATAGGCGATGTCCGCGCCCCACAACCGTGAGCCGTAGTACTCCAGGATGTCCGTCTTGCCGGGCGAAATCACAAAACAGAGCTTGTCTGCACCGCCGCGGATCATGCGCTCGACGAGGTACTCGCTCACCGCGCGCGGCCGCTCATCGTCGCCTTCCACCCTGCTGCCGACCGGCAGAAGCTCCTTGGAAAACGCCAACGGCTGAATGCGGCTGCCTGCGCCCGCGGCTGGAATGATGCCCCACATTCCCATTCATCTCCTCTTGAGTATCTGTCGCTCGTTGAGCCTTGTTGAGCCTTGTCGATCTTAGACCGCCACCGGGACGCCCGTCGCGCGGCTTCGCACCGCGTTAAGAACAACTTCCAGATCGCGCACGCGACAGTCTGCCGTGTGCTCCTCAAGGGCCCGTGTTCTGGCCGCCTCCGCGATGCGGCGCAGTTCCGTGTCGGAGAGCGAAAGTGTCTGCAGCACCTCCTCAGCGGTGTCCACGCGCAGGATCTCTGTGCCCGGGGTGAAGAACTCGTCGATGCCCTCCCACCCATCGGTGAGCAGTGGCACACCACAGGCGGCTGCCTCGAAGAGCCGGCCGGAGGGGCAATAGCCATACTCCGCCATCGCGCGGCGTGTGACGTTCAACGTCGCTCTGCCCGAGCAGAAAAATGCAGGGTGTTGCGCGGGCTCCAGATGTCCGGTAAAGAAGATGTTTTCGGTCCATGGAAAGCTCTCCGGGTACTGCGCGCCGCCGATCAGGAACCGCTTTGCTGCGGTCTGCCGCGCGGGCTGGATGAACAGCCGCTCCAGCGCCGCCTGGCGATCCTCCGCATACGTCCCGAGGTACGACAACTCGGCACGGAAGGCCTCAACCCGCGGCACCGGGTGGTGTACCTCCGGATTGACCGAACCGTACAGCGGCGCCACCGCACGAGCCCCGAGCCGGGTCTGCAACTCCGTAAGAGCACGGCCTCCGGTGTAGCTGAGCACAAGGTCGAAGCCGCTGAGTCCACCCGCGGGCAGATAATCCACCTCCGCGCCGGTGCGCAGGCTATCTAGCGTCACGGGCGTGTCCATGTCGTAGAAGGCGCGCACACCGCTCCCTGCGCTTTCCAGGACGAGATTTGCAGCCTCCGGGCCGTCCGGGCAGTAGCTCGTGACCACCGCCAGGTCCGCATGACGGAGGGACTCCTCCGCTTCGCTGCGAACCTCCTGCAGATCGCGATACAGCCGCAGGGTTCCCCCCACGGGCAACGCCCAAAGGTCACGCGTGTTCGTGTAGTACGGCACATCTTTTTCGAAAAAGATGACGTCGTAGCCACGGCGCAGCATCGCGCTGATCAGCGAACGCCAAAGGGTAGCGTGACCGTTGCCCCACGAAGAGGAGACGGTCAGGCCGAAGATCACAACGCGCATTTATGCTCAGATGCTTTACCGGCGGTCCACGCCAGATGCTTTACCGGCGGTCCACGCCAGATGCTTTACCGGCGGTCCACGCCATTAGAGTCGCTCATCTACGGCCGCTCATCGTCTACGAAAGAAGGCTATAGAAGCTACGGCAGCTGAAAGCGGACTCCCGCCTCCGCGTTCACCCTTTCGGTCGAGGGAAGATCGATCTGATCGATCGGGATCTCCTGAATCCGCTGACCGGTGACATAGAGCGTCGTGCGCGTCAGGGCGTAGTTGCGGATCTGCTCCGGAGGCCGCCCATCCTTGAACAGGATCGTGACCGCATCCTCCTCGGGAGGGGGCGCGGGTAGCTGTACCCAATAGCCTCCCGGAGCCGCGGGATAGTAGGGCACAGGCGCAGCGTACCCTCCGCCACTGTCCGATTGCGCTGGGTAAGGCGCTGAGTTGTCCGCTGAAGGCGGTGCACCGTCGTAGCCAGGCTGCTCGCCGGGGCCGGACGAAGCGTCGTAGCCAGGCGAAGCGCCGTAGGAAGGCTCAGTGTCGTAGCCGAACGCCTCGGGGGAATCCAGAAGATCGCCCAGGTCGTTGTAGAGCGGGAAGCCGTACCCTAAACCCAAGAGCCCGTAGCCTGGATCACTGTAGCCCGGATAACCGTAGCGCCTGTAACCGCCACGCCGATCACCGTCTCTGCGGTCATCGTCTCTGCCGTATCCATACCCGCCGTTACGTCCTCGACCCGCTCGTTCCGCCACCCCCGCCCGCACCGCCGACGACGCGTTTGGACCCCTGCTGAAGAACGTCGGTCGAGCCCCGGTAGGCCCATTTGCGTAGGGGGATGCTGGCCGGATCATTCGACCCCTCGCAAATCCTGCCGGGGATCCGGCACGGCCGCCATAGCGCGGAGCGGAAGCGAAGCCGGGACGGCCGAAACCTGCGGAGCCGCCGTGGAATGAGGAGGTGGAATGCCCGGAAAAGCCGCTACGCGCGGCACCACTCCCAGACCCACTCCCAGACCCACTCCCAGACCCACTCCCAGACCCGTGACCAGACCCGTGACCAGACCCACGCTGCGCACAAGCCGGAAACATCATGCCGAAGAACAGCAGCGCAACGGCAGGCAGACGTCTCACGCCTGATAGTCTACGCTCTTCCGGCGAATGGGGTTGACCAGGCGGGCAACCTACTCGACACCAGGAAAAAACACGAACACGTTTGAAACAAAGAGTGGTGCAAAAGCGATAGGGTGATCAACAAGCATTCTGTAACGAACGCGCTCGTTTTGTCTTCAACACGCGTGAAGTTGAGTGTCCTTTGGTCGACGCACGAACCGCCTTCACGCGTCCATTGGCCGAAGCAGCGACGGCCGTCACCTTTGCACCCTTCTTCGCCACAGCCTGAAGGCCCAGCCCAGTGGTCTGTAGTTTAAGAATGATTGCAAAGTCGCGCATCCCCGATCGCCAATCCGGGTTCTGCGACGCAGCCAGCCACCAGCGGATGGCAGCTGTGTATGAAAAGAAGATGTGCCGAGCGATCCATTCCGGATTTTCGGTCGACCCGATCTCTCCTGTTTGCTGGGCGCCCTGCCACGACCTCTTCCATGCCTCGAATCAACCGGGTGCGAATCGCTTTGTACTCCGCCAGGTGAAAACCCGGAGTATGCTGCAGCACTTCGCTCAGGAGGATGCGCGATAGCACCGGTTCGCCGCCAAACAAGCGATAGTTCGGTTCGATCATGCCCAGAATCTTCTCGCTGAAGCTCTGTCAGGATCTCGGCGCGGCCAGCGAAACGTCCGTAACGACGCTTACCTCCTGGTTGAAGACCAGATAGATCAGGTCGCGCTTATCGCTGATGTAATTGAACAGCGTACCAAGTCCCAGACCGACGTCTTCCGCAACCTGCCGCAACGTCGTCGCGTCGTAGCCTTGCTCCGCAAAAAGCTTCCGCGCGGCCATCGTGATTCTGTCCTGGCGCTCCTGCTTGGATCGTGCGCGTACCCCGACCTGCTTCGATTAAGGTGCGCCGCGCCGCTGCGATCACGATCTTCATTTCAGACTCCCCTCTGCGGTTAAAAGTGCCGCATCTGTGGCTTCCCTTACCTGTTCCTCCGTGACTCCCGGAGCCAGTTCCGCCAGTTCAAACCCGCGCGGCGTTACATCCAGCACGCACAGGTCCGTGATGATGCGGTCCACCACCCCTTGGCCCGTCAGCGGCAACGTACACGTCCGCAGCAGCTTTGGAGTTCCGCCTGGCGCAGTGTGGTCCATCAGGACCACTACCCTGCGCACCCCGGACACGAGGTCCATTGCGCCACCCATGCCCTTCACACGCTTTCCCGGAATCACCCAGTTGGCCAGATCGCCGTTCTCCGCAACCTGCATGGCGCCCAGAATGGCCAGATCGATATGACCTCCGCGAATCATGGCGAACGATTCGAAGCTGGAAAAAATCGAGGCGCCCGGCAGGAACGTCACCGTCTCTTTGCCCGCATTGATCAGATCCGCATCCACATCGGCAGCCAGTGGGTACGGCCCCAGACCAAGAAGCCCATTTTCCGATTGCAGCGTAACGCTGACGCCCCTCGGAATATAGTTCGCAACCTGTGTCGGCATGCCGATCCCAAGGTTGACATAAAAGCCGTCCTGCAGCTCCTGTGCGGCGCGTTGCGCCATCTGGTGTCTCGTCCAGGCCATCAGTGAGCCTCCCTTGTCGTCACGCGTTCGATCCGCTTCTCCGGATTCGGGTTGTGCACCAGGCGCTGCACATAGATTCCCGGCGTATGAATCTGCTCTGGCGACAATTCCCCCGCATCGACCAGCATCTCGACCTCGGCAATCGTAATTTTGCCGCTCATTGCGGCGCCGGGGTTGAAGTTCTGCGCGGTGTGACGATAGATCAGGTTGCCGTGCGTGTCACCCTTCCATGCCTTTATCAGTGCGATGTCAGAGCGAATGCCCAGCTCCAGAATGTACATCTCTCCGTCGAACTCCCTGTGCTCCTTGCCTTCCGCAACCACGGTCCCAACGCCGGTGCGCGTGTAGAAGCCCGGAATGCCCGCACCCCCGGCGCGCATCCGTTCCGCCAGCGTGCCCTGCGGACAAAACTCAACCTCCAGTTCGCCTGCCAGGTACTGCCGTTCAAACTCGCCATTCTCGCCGACGTAGCTGGCGATCATCTTCGAAATCTGACGCGTCGCAAGCAGCCGGCCAAGGCCAACATGGTCGATTCCCGCATTATTGCTAGCGACAATCAATCCACGCGCACCGCCCCTCTCGACTGCCTCAATCAGGGCTTCGGGCACACCGCAGAGCCCAAAGCCGCCAATCGCGAGCAGCATGCCGTCCTTCACAAGTCCATCCAACGCCGCATCAGCACTGGGCCAAAGCTTGTTCACGTGTCCTCCCGCAATCCAGTTCGCTGACCTGGGTTCCCGCTCTTTGAGCCCCTGCCGCCGCAGCGCTCTTGTCGTACTTCAATCGATTGTCCCTTGCGCTCAAACCTTATTCGTACTCCGCAAAATCCGTCTCACCTTCTTGGGAGACATGCTCAGATTCTTCGCCACCAGCGAGATGTTTTTGCCGCTGCGCAACCATATCTTCGGAATCACGAGCTCAGCGAACTCCTCCTGCACTTGCTGAAAGGTCTTGTCGCCGACCTGTCCGTCGCACCATGCACGCAGCGTCGCATCGACGTGGGTCACACCCGACAGCTTTGCCTTCAACCCGCCGAGTTGCTTGTAAAGGTGGTCTCGGTCGTCATGGGTTAGCAGCCCGGCGGCCTTCCCCACGAACTCCTTCGCCAATTCCCAGTCCTGAAAGAAGTCCGACGCAGCAACCAGCCCACGGGCGATACAAGCCTCGCACAGCAGCCGTTTGTTCTGAGTCTGCCGCGCGAGTGCGATCGCGGCTTCGGCGTGGTCCACGGCGGCATGCGCGTGCAGTCCAATATTCGGCTCATCACCCAGTTGTTCTTCGGATCGCGCCAGTTCGACCGCCGATTGCACCGCCTTGGCGCGCGCCATCAAGATCTGATCGCCTTTTTCCTCTGCAAGATTGAACGCACGCTGGGCCTCGGTCGCAGCCTGATCGATGTCTCCACACTCAAGGTGGATATGCGCGGCATTCACCAGCACCGAGCCGCTGCCGGTCTGGTGCTGATGGAGCGAATAAATCTTTCCAGCCCCCTCCAACATCGTTAGCGCTTCGCGGCTCATGCGGAGAGATTTTGCATGCACGATCCCGCTCGCCTGACCGTCGCGTGGCTGGAGTTCAAGCGCCATCAATCGTTTTACATAGGCGGCATTGACCAGCGCCCGCGCCATATTGGGATGATCCGGGCAGCCAAGCTGATACAGCTTCATCGCCGCTTCGAAGTGTCTGAGCGCGCCCGCGTAATCACCTGAGCGGCGCACAAAACGACCGCGGGCAGACTCAATATTGCCCAGAGAGAGCGAATGCCCAGTGGGCAGCAGTTCCGTCTCCGCCTCCGTCAACAGATCGAACGCGTGTTGCCGCTTTCCGCTTTGGAAGGCCAGCCAACTTTCGTGGATCTTCGTGACTGCCATCAACTTTGGCGCGCCCGCATGCTCCGCGGCCTGGCGTGCGGTGGCGATGTTGCTTGCCGCATGTTCATATTCCCCAAGCTTGCGGTGCGCACGGCCCTTCCAGAAATTGGCCAGGAAGAGCAAGTAGTCGTCAAGCACCCCTTTCCCAATCCTCAACACCACACCGAGCACGTCGATGGCCTCTTCGAGCCGTTCCGTGGCCAGCATCCGGTAACCCTCAACCATGCGAACCTTGAGGTAGTCGAGGAGTGCCAATCCTGCCCAGTCCGCCGTAGCGTGCGCCGCTTCCAGCGTCTCCAGAAACGCAAGTGTTCGGTAGCCGAGGTCTACCCACTGAGCGACGCACAGCAACAGTGAGACGGATACGTCCAAACTGCCACCGGTGGGATCGCTTGCCGGGAACGCTTCATCCAGCAACCGGAATCCAGTTGCGATATCACGCTCAAACAGTGCGACCTCGAGGAGGGGCACCAGGCCTGCACCGCCGATCGCATCCTCCGTCAACGATCCATCCCCCTGGGAGTCCTGGCCAGCCTCGCCATGGAAACATGAACATGTTCTATACACGGCAGACTGCACGTTGCCAAACAGCTCTATCAAGCATCTTCGCCGTAATCCCAGAGCCAGTCCAGCAAGCCGCCCATCCCAGGGTCACTTTACACCCTGGTCCGTTTCGGACTGCGCCTCCTTGTTGCATCGCGCGGCGGCGCTTACGGTGGGTCGGTAAGCAATCCATGGGCGAAGTCCCATTCGAGGTCGGCAACGTGAATCATCCGGCAAAGCATGTCTATCGATTCGGCAAAGACATCGTCGAGGGCAACGGGACCATGAGCAACCTGCTCGGCGGCAAAGGCGCCGGCCTTGCAGAGATGACGCTGCTGTCGGTTCCTGTGCCTCCCGGTCTCACCATCACCACAGACGTCTGCCGCTTCTATCTCGAGCATGCCTCGTTGCCAGTGGAACTGGAGCCGGAGATGACACGTGGCCTCCTTTGGCTCGAGAAGCAGAGCGGCAAGCATCTTGGCGGCTCGCGTGATCCGCTGCTCGTGAGCGTGCGGTCCGGAGCCCCCATCTCGATGCCCGGCATGATGGACACGGTGCTCAACGTGGGTCTTAACGACCAGTCGGTGATGGGTCTTGCCGAGGCAAGCGGCTCCCGAATTTTTGCTCTGGATTCCTATCGCCGCCTGCTTCAGATGTTCGGCTCCGTTGTGCTCGGTGTGCCCAAACACGTGTTTGAAAAAGCCGCTACGGACGTCTGGGACGGCATGCACGAGCCGAGCGGGCGGGAACTCTCCGAACGAGGCCTCTGTCTTACGATCGAATCCTTCAAAAGGGTCATCCAGGAACACACCGGAAGCCCCTTTCCCCAGGATCCTTCCGTTCAGCTATGCATGGCGGTCGAAGCGGTCTTCCGCTCCTGGCGCAGCGACCGCGCGGTTTTCTATCGCAAACTCAACGGCATCTCCGACACCCTGGGAACCGCCGTCACGGTGCAGGCCATGGTGTTTGGCAACCGCGGGATGGATAGCGGCACCGGCGTCGGCTTCACCCGCAATCCCTCCACGGGCGACGCGCAGGTCTTTGGCGAGTACCTGCCCAATGCGCAGGGCGAAGACATTGTTGCCGGAATTCGCACACCACTCTCCATCTCAGAGCTGGCTGACACAATGCCTTTGATCTACTTCGAGCTTCTCGAACTCACGGAGCAACTCGAGCGCCACTACAAAGACGCCCAGGACTTCGAGTTCACGGTTGAGAAAGGCAAGCTGTTCCTGCTGCAGACACGCTCCGCGAAACGCTCTGGCCTGGCCGCCGTAAAGATCGCCGTCGACATGGCCAATGAGGGACTTATCGGTCGCGAGGAGGCGCTCAGCCGAGTCAATCCCGCGGGTGTCCTGGAAATGCTGTCTCCTCAGCTCGATCTCTCGGAGTTCCGCGAGACAGCCCTTACCAGCGGTCTGCCTGCCTCGCCCGGCGCTGCCGTTGGGATGCTTGCGCTATCGGCAAACGCCGCCGTCACGATGCACGCAAACGGTGATGCCGTCATCCTTCTCACCGAAGAAACCACGGCCGACGACATCCACGGCATGGATGCCGCCGTCGGCTTCCTAACGGCTCGTGGCGGAGCCACCAGCCATGCCGCCGTCGTGGCTCGCGGAATGGGCAAGTGCTGCATCACCGGCGCCCGGGATATCTCGATCGAGTCCGGCACCGGGCGCGCTCGCATCGGCGCGCAGACCTTCCGCCAGGGAGACTGGATTTCGCTTGACGGCAGCACCGGCCGCATCTTCGCGGGTAAGCTTCCGCTGCGCCCGGCCAGCGAGCACCATCCTGAGCTCGATCAACTGCTCGAATGGGCCGCGGGCATCGGTGGCTGCAAGGTCCGCGCCAACGCCGACACCCCCGCCGACGCTCTGGTCGCCGTAGCAAACGGAGCCGCCGGCATCGGCCTCTGCCGCACAGAGCACATGTTCTTCGCCTCGGGACGTCTGCAGCATGTACGCGCAATGATCATGGCCGCCACAACCGATGAACGCATTGCGGCGCTGGAACTCCTGTTGCCGATTCAGCAAGACGACTTTGAAGCCCTCTTCCGCACCATGTCTCCTAAGCCCGTCACGATCCGTCTGCTCGATCCGCCACTGCATGAATTTCTACCCTCAGGCAAGGATCTCGATCTGGAAATAGCCTCTGCCCGCAGTGACGAAGACTGGGAACGCTGCCTCACACTGCAAGCCGTACAGGCGCAGGTCGAGGCCCTCAGCGAAACCAATCCGATGATGGGTCACCGCGGCTGCCGCCTCTCGCTCACCTATCCGGAGATCCTACGGATGCAGGTGCGCGCGATCCTGCAGGCGGCGCTCGCAGTCGCTGGGGAAGGTTTCGAGCCACACGTGGAGATCATGGTGCCGCTCGTCTCCTCCGAACAGGAAATGCGTGTACTCGCCGGTTTGATTCACGGCACCGCATCCGAGCTATTCGCCGCGCGTAACGCCACAGTCGATTATAAGCTCGGCACGATGATCGAGCTGCCTCGCGCCGCCCTGTGCGCAGGTCCGATCGCAAAACACGTCAGCTTCATCTCGTTTGGGACCAACGATCTCACCCAGATGACCTACGGCTTCTCCAGGGACGATGCGCGCAGCTACCTCGACAGCTATATCGAGCAAGGCATCTTCAAAGCAGACCCGTTCATCACGATCGATCGCGAGGGCGTAGGAGAGCTCATGCGGATGGCGATCGCCAACGTACGTCGAGTCAAGCCATCCATGAAGGTCGGAGTATGCGGTGAGCACGGCGGCGATCCGGAATCGATCAGCTTCTTTCACGCGCTCGGCGTGGACTACGTCTCCTGCTCGCCCTCCCGCTTGCGTGTGGCCCGGTTGGCCGTTGCCCAAGCCGGCCTGGCCGCGCACCAGGCCGAACAAACCCCGGAGTTATCACTCGCCAGCTAACTTCGCCGCTGAAGTCCCTCGGCCGCGCAACCCTGCGCGGCCGGAGCGCTTTCATGTACCCTAGCGGCGATGCATACCATCGACAGCACCGCCATTCTTCAGGCGGCCGGCACAGCCGCGATCGCCGACATATTCGATCAAATGAACCTGCTGCCGCCGGTCCTGGATAACCGCCTCTTTCCGGTCCTCGAAGGCAGTGTCTTCGCCGGGCCGGCTTATACGGTTGCGGGCGAGGCGGCGGTGTACTCCGGCAGCGACCGCGCAAAGCTCGAGGCAATTGACGGCATGCCGGATGGCGCAGTCGCTCTATGGGCCGGACAAGATGCTGAGGGTGTCTGCTGCTTCGGCGATCTGCTCGCCAGTGCGATGCGGGCCCGTGGAGTAGTCGCTGCGGTCGTGGATGGCGGCGTCCGCGACATCCGGTTCCTGCGCCAGTGCGGCATGCCCGTCTTCACCCGCTATCGAACGCCGGCACAAGGCGTGGGCCGCTGGAAGGTGACCGCCTTCCAGACGTCCGTGAAGGTTCGCGGCGCACTCTGCGACTGGCTGACGATCTCGCCAGGAGATTTCATCGTCGGCGATGCCGACGGAGTCATCGCCATTCCAGCCGTGATGACCTTAAAGATCACAACCGCTGCCAGCGACCTCTCGCACACCGAGAGCAGCGCACGCGGAGATATCGTGCAGGGCCTGCCACTGTTGGCCGCGCTCGCCAAATACGGACGCCTGTAGCTGACGTTTAGAGAACGTCTGATGAACCCACAAACGTTCCCTCAGTGGCTAAAGAGGCTGCGGAAAAACGCTGCTCTTGGGAAGGGGGTGGCTTCAGCCACCCCGTAAGTGCTTTGTTCGCAATCCGGCTTCAGCCGCTGGGTTCGGTTTCGGCTTTGCAAAGACTTTTCCGCAGCCTATAAAGCCACATTGCCACCATTGACCTTACGGCGGGACTGAAGTCCCGCCCTTTCACAAAGGCGAATAAAATCAGACATTCCTTAAAAGTCGAAAGAAAAACAGCCGGCACAGCAGCAGGGCACTTCCGCCTGAACTGCCGGAGTTTGCAGGTTTTGAAGCGACTGCGCATCTTTATCTCGCTTCGTTTTCATCGCTTGAACCGTCTTCGTATCTGCGATACGGCTCACCTCAATACGCTCCATAAGAACCTCCTCGTATTTCGCTTCCATAACGAGTAAACCGTCCTTGCGATACTCATGCAACACACCCTCGCCCGTTTCGGACCAGAGCAAAACCAGCTCTTCCGAAAACATTTCATTATCAGGCAGTTACAGCTCGCCCACTCTCATTTGCGAACACGTTCACAGTCGCAGGAGATTCGCGGTGTCCATTGCACAAAGAAACAGTCCCTCTCTCGACGTCGCAGTTCTCGCGGTTTCCGTAAACCGCGACTGGCTCACCGTCGTCTCCTGCGCCATCTGCCTCCGATTCTCGGTCGGCACCCTGCTTGTTTGAGCGACAGGAAGGCTCACGCCTGGAGAAAGGGCGGATTCAAGTCTGAAGTGCAACAAATATGTCGATTGGATTCATAAAGGTCGCCGCCGCAGTGCCGTGGGAAGGTGGGAAACGCTCTTTGTTTTCCATCTTTTCCATGGCCTCTTCCAGTGGTCTCTAACGCAGCACTGGGATTATTTGTTGCTCTTCAACCTTGAATGCACCCACCGCTGAATTTCGGGCAGAACTTGAACAACACCGCACCCTGTCTGATTCCCACTGCCAATGAATGCACCGTCTGCTCCGGCCTGGCCACGCTCGATCCGGTAGGTCTTGCGACGCTTGGGGATACGATCTCACAACCTTTTTATAACGAGGAACATAACACTCAGTTTGCCGGATCGCTCACGTACTCCCACGGCCTGCCGGGCTTAAAATCAGCTTCGGTATAGGAGATGCCCCTCTGATGCATTCCCGCATGCATTCCCGCACACCAGCTCAGTCGAAGGCCCACCCGTTGCATTCCGCGCTTTGTCGCTCCTCCCTGCTGCGACTTGGGCTGCGGCTTGGGCTGCGGTTTGGGCTGCGGTTTGGAGGGCTGGCCATCATGTGGGGCGCTCTGGCTTTTCAAAGCTCTTTCGCACAGGCGCCCGCACAGGCGCCTCCGGCTCACCTCACCATCGCGCCCCATGAGATCGTCACGCCGGTCAGCCCCAACCTGTACGGGATGATGACCGAGGAGATCAATCATGCGTTCGACGGCGGGTTGTACGCGGAGATGGTGCAGAATCGCACCTTTCGCGGAACCTGGCAGGGCGTTGAGCATTGGGATCTGGTGCGCCGCGGCGACGCGCATGCCGCCATGGCCCTGGACATGCACGACGGACCGAGCAAGGCGCTGCCTACCAGCGTGAAGCTGACGGTGGACGCGGCGTCCCCGGGCAATGAGGCCGGGCTCAGCAATGCGGGCTACTGGGGCATGGCTGTGCGGCCCGGAACGCAGTATCGCGGCTCTTTTTACGCCAAGGTAAGTGACGCGATGGTCGGACCGGTCACCGCGCGGCTCATCAGTGACGATACGGGCAAGATCTTGGCCGAAGCGCATGTTCCGCTGCATGATGGCGACTGGTCGCGCTATGAGTACACGCTCGCCACGGCTAGCCTGACGCCCTCGTCGAAGAACCACCTGCAGCTGCTGATGGCGCACCCTGGGACCGTCTGGTTGCAAGAGGTTTCTCTCTTTCCGCCGACCTTCCACGACCGGCCCAACGGCAATCGTCCGGACCTGATGGAGCGTATGGCCGCGCTTCACCCGCGTTTTCTGCGCCTGCCGGGAGGCAACTATCTCGAGGGCGACACCCTGCGCGACTGGTACAACTGGAAGGAAACCATCGGTCCTCTGGTCGATCGTCCCGGACATCAGGCGCCGTGGACCTACTGGTCCACCGACGGCATGGGCTTGCTGGAGTTCCTGGAGTGGTGCCAGGACCTGAAGATAGAGCCGCTGCTGGCGGTCTACGCGGGGTACGCGCTGCATGGAAACCACGTAAACCCCGGCTCGGACCTCCAGCCCTACGTGCAATCGGCGCTGGACGAGGTTGAGTACGTCACCGGCGACGTGCATACGAAATGGGGTGCCGAGCGTGCCAAGGACGGCCATCCGGAGCCCTTTCCGTTGCACTATATCGAGATCGGCAATGAGGACTTCTTCGACCGTTCGGGCAGTTACGACGCGCGCTTTGCGCAGATCGCCCAGGCGCTGCGCAAGGCCTACCCGCAGTACAAGCTGATCGCCACGACGCCCGTCAAGGAGACCGCCACGGATGCGCAGCCGGACGTCATCGACGACCACTACTACAAGCCTGCGGCAGAGATGCTGGATTTCACGCATCACTACGACAACGTTCCACGCACCGGGCCAAAGATCTTCGTCGGCGAATGGGCGACAATCTCCGGCACGCCCACGCCGGACTTCGGCGCGGCGCTGGCGGATTCGGCATGGATGACCTCGATGGAGCGCAACAGCGACCTGATCGTCATGGCCAGCTACGCCCCGCTGCTGGTCAACGTAAATCCCGGGGCGAGCCAGTGGTACACGAATCTGATCGGCTATGACGCCGGCACCTCGTATTCGTCGCCGAGTTGTTACGCCCAGAGTCTGTTTGCGGGGCACCTCGGCGATGGCACGGCCCGCACCACCATGACGGGTGCAGGTGAGCGCTTCTTCTACTCGGCAACGGTCGGCTCCAAGGACCATGTGTTGCACCTGAAGCTGGTCAACGCCTCCACAAGGGACCAGCCGCTGACGATCGATCTGGATGGCGTCTCCGGCGCGCGGACGGCCTCAATGACCACGCTGCACGCGAGCACCTTCGAGGCGACGAACTCCATCACCAGCCCGAATCTGATTCATCCGGTAAGCGGAAATGTGCAGATCGGCGGCGCGCATTGGACCCACGATGTTCCGGCACTTACGATTGAGGTCATCGATGTTCCCCTGAAGTAGGCTGTTGTCAGGCAGCTATTCACTTTACCTGTCCTCCTGGCTTACACTTCCGTCCAAGAATGGTATCTATCCGCCAGTCCGCTCTGCCCCGAAGCCTGTTCTGGATCGCCATCGCAGGCCTGTGCCTAATGGCAGCCGCGGGTATTGGAAAGGGGGTGCATGCGGGCAGCGAGGACGACGCCGCGCAGGCCGCCCGCCAGGCGTATCAGGCCAAGAAGGCGTCCAGCTACCTCTACCGTTTCGGGCCCGCATCCCCATTTCTGCCGTCGAACGCGACCACCGACAACGGGGAGTTTCTCGAGGCGAACAGCTTTCCTTCCGCCGACTACTGCGGCCGCTGCCACCAGGCCGCGCATGAGCAGTGGCGCGAATCGGCGCATAGCAACTCCAACCGCCCGCCCTGGTATCAGCGCAACGTCAACCTGATGAAGGCCGAAAAGGGTGTTGAATACATGCGGCACTGCGAGGGCTGTCATGACCCGATTGCGCTGCTATCGGGCCGCTTGACGCCCGGCGCGCCCACATCGGCCTCCTACGACGCCGACGGCATTACCTGCAGCGTCTGCCACTCCATCCAGAAGGTCACCACGCAGGGCACGGGCAGCTATGTGATGGGCGTGCCGGCGGTGCTGGTGGATGAGAACGGCAAACCGATCACCCGCCGGGTAAGCGATGCGGAGATCCTCGCGCATCTTGACCGCCACAGCAAGGCGGTGATGAAGGACTTTTATCGGTCCTCGGAGTTCTGCGCCTCGTGCCACAAGGCAGCGCTGCCGCGCATGCTGAACGACTACAAATGGCTGCGCGCCTTTTCGGTCTACGACGAGTGGCAGGCATCCTCGTTCGCCAAACAGTCTCCGCTGCCGTTCTACGTGAAGGATTCGGTCTCCACCTGCCAGACCTGCCACATGGCGCGTGAACAGCTCACGGGCACCGACTACGGCGCTAAAAACGGCAAGCTCGCCTCGCATCGCTGGCTCGGCGCCAACACCCTGATTCCGGCATACTACGGATATAACCAGCAGATGCAGCGAGTGGTGCAGTTTCTGCAGAACCAAGCGTTCAACGTGGACGTGTTCGCGTTGGAGCGTGGCTTGCCGGCAAATGCGCCCACAAATACGGCTACGGACGCGCCATTGAACGCGCAGGAGCCTTCAAGCGTCGTCGCCCCGCTGGGCCTGATTCCCTTCAAGGTTGCCGCAGGCGAGCAGCTTACAGCGGACGTCGTCATCCAGAACAAGGGTATGGCGCACAGCCATGTTCCCGAGCAGCGCGACATGTACGAGTCCTGGGTTGACTTCACCGTGAAGGACGGGCATGGAAAGGTGCTTGCGGAGAGTGGCTTCCTGAAGCCCGGCGGCGAGCTTGACCAGCGAGCGCACAGTTTTACGAATCGCCTGATCAATGTGAAGGGCGGGATCAACGACCTGCACCAGGTATGGGACAACCGCGTCGTCGCCTATAACAATTCAATCCAGTCCGGACGCTCGCAGGTGGTGCGCTACACCTTCCGCATGCCGGCAGCGGCCACGGCAGCCGTCACCCTTACGGCCACGGTGAAATACAGGCGCTTCGATCAGCATTTCGTGGACTTCGGAATGAGCAAGCACTACGACGAGCCGATTGTGGATATGGTGAGCACCAGCCGCACGGTCGCCGTCGGGGAAAACAAGCCCACACCGCCGGTCCCCAACGAGAACAAAGAGTGGATGCGCTGGAATAACTATGGAATTGCGCTGCTCGATGCACAGCAATACGCTGCCGCGGTCGATGCATTTCACCATGTTGCAGCGCTGCGGCCCGATTATCCCGACGCTTATACCAATCTCGCGATCGTGCAGATTCAATGGGAGCGCTATAGCGAAGCGAGGCCTAACCTGGCCGAAGCCCTCCGCCTGGATCCAACCAACGCACGTGCACTTTACTACCGGGCGCTGGTGGAGCGCAATGAAGGCAGTCTGGACCTGACGATCGCCGATCTGAACGTCGTTCTGCACCGCTTCCCGCAGTCTCGCGACGCGCGACGCGAACTTGGCTTCACGCTGTATCAGCAGCACAAGTATCCAGAGGCGATGGAGCAGTATCTGGCCTTGCAGGCGATCGACCCCGACGACCTCGCCGCGCACTACAACCTGTCCATCCTTTATCGGCGGCTCGGGATGCGAGAAAAAGCGAGGCTGGAGTCGGCAACCTTCGCCGATCAGAAGGATGATCCCACTGCCAGCGCGTATGCGCTCGGGTACCTTCGCAATCACGCGGAGTTGGCCAACGAAAGCGTTGCCTGGCACACGCACGATCTGGATGCGCCCGCGAACAAGAACGGCGAGTCCGCAATAGATGCGGGCCACGCAAAGCTCTTCGGGGCATCGATTACGGGCGGCAAGTAAGCAATCGGCCTCCGATGGAAGGACCGCATCATGAACCTAGTTTTGAGGTATTTTCATCGCCTTACACCCAAAGCTCTCGTTCCAAGGGCAGCTCTTTTTTGCGGGCTCGTCGTCTTTCCCATTGCCGCACAGTCACAACAGCAATCACCACGCCCACTCACGCTTTCCGGCGATTTCCCCCTCACGCACGATCCGTCGATCGCGAAGGACGGAAGCACATATTATGTGTTCGCGACAGGAAAGGCTCCCGATGGTGGCCAGCTGCCTATACGCTGTTCACAGGACCTTATGCATTGGGTGCTTTGCGGGCATGTGTTCGATGCGATCCCGCAATGGATTCAAGAGCGCAGCCCCGGAACGAAGGAGCTGTGGGCTCCCGATATCTCCTTTGAACACGGCGAGTACCGGCTTTATTATGCGTATTCGCTGTTTGGGAAGAACACCTCCGGTATCGCACTGGCAAGCAACCAGACGCTGGATCCGAAGAGCCACAAATACCACTGGGTGGACAAGGGGCTGGTACTTGAATCCAAAGCAGCGGACGACTTCAACTCCATCGACCCAAACTACGTTGAGGACACAACCGGGCACGCCTGGCTTGCCTTTGGCAGCTTCTGGAGCGGCATCAAGATGCGCGCGCTGGATGCACGAACTGGTAGGCTCTCCCCGGCAAATCCCACGCTGTATGCGATGGCATCACGCACCCGGCCGGCCGCAGCACAGCCTGCAAGATCAGGCTTGCCGCCGGACTGGCAGGCGGTAGAAGCCCCGTTCATCGGCTACCACGACGGCTTTTATTATCTCTTCGTCTCATGGGATCTTTGCTGCCGCGGAACCAGAAGCACTTATCGCACCGTGGTGGGCCGCGCGCGTTCGGTGACGGGACCCTATCTGGATAAAAGCGGTACGTCGATGGCACAGGGCGGGGGCTCTCAAGTTCTCGCCGCCAATGCGGTATGGCTTGGCCCCGGCGGCGAATCGCTTCTGCACCAGAAGAACGGCTCGGATCTGCTGGTCTTTCACGCCTATGACGCGGTGACGGGACGACCTGCGCTGCAGATTTCCACGGTTCGCTGGCAAGACGGCTGGCCCGAGGTCGCCCTACAGGATCGCTGATGCTACAGTCGAGTTCGTGCTGAACGGAAGCAAGGGTGACGGCGGGGCTTTGCTTCATCGACCCGCCTTGTAAGCGCTTGCACGCATCATGTACTTTGATCCGTGCTGGTATGCACTTCCGGAAGTGCCAAAAGGAATCCACTGATGCGCATGCGCTTCGTCCTTGTACTTTTGCTTTCCATCGTTGCCGCGGGGCAGTCTCCTACGGACGGCGGCGCTCCCTGGAGCGAGGCCAAGGCACAGGCCTGGTACGGCCATCAACCCTGGCTGGTAGGCGCCAACTTCGTTCCCTCGGACGCGATCAACGAGCTGGAGATGTTTCAGCCCGCGACCTTCGATCCTGCCCTGATCGACAAGGAGCTTGGCATGGGCGAATCGATCGGCATGAACACCATGCGCGTTTTTCTTCAGGATCAGCTCTGGGTCAGCGACCCCGAGGGCTTCCAGCAGCGGCTGAACACTTTCCTGGAGATCGCCGCGAAGCACCACATCCGGCCGCTGCTCGTGCTGTTCGATTCCTGCTGGGAGACCAACCCTCACCTTGGCCCGCAGCACCCGCCCATCCCCGGCATCCACAACTCAGGCTGGGTGCAGAGCCCCGGCAAGCAGCGTCTGCTCGACCCCGCGGTCGAACCGCAGTTGAAGTCCTATGTACAGGGCGTTGTGGGCGCGTTTGCGAACGACGATCGCATTCTCGGCTGGGACGTCTGGAACGAGCCGGACAACAAGGGCGGCGACCTCGAGGCGGATGTTCCGGCCAAGGTGCGCCGCGTGGATGAACTGCTGCCGCAGGTGTTCGCGTGGGCGCGTGCAATGCACCCGACGCAGCCGCTCACCAGCGGCGTCTGGGCCGGCGACTGGAGCCATCCGGATCGAGAAAGCCCGACCACGAAGATCCAGCTGGCGAACTCGGATGTCATCTCCTTTCACAACTACGATTGGCCCGAGGGCTTTGAGGCCCGCATTCACGAGCTTCTGCCGCTGCACCGTCCCATCCTCTGCACGGAGTACATGGCGCGCGGCGCCGGAAGCACCTTCGACACCATTCTTCCCCTCGCGAAGCGCTACCATGTGGCCGCCATCAACTGGGGGCTGGTCGCGGGCAAGACGCAAACCTATCTGCCGTGGGACTCATGGCAGCGCCCCTATGTGGAGTTGCAGCCGACGATCTGGTTTCATGAGGTCTTCCGGCAGAACGACACGCCGTATCGTCAGCACGAGGTGGATCTGATGCGGGAGCTCACAGGCCGCGGCACACCAATCTCCGCCACGCAATCAGCCGTGGCCGGAGCGCGCTCGCAGACTGGCTCGACCGCCGTGGAAGGCGTGCAGTAGGATCATCGGCAGAGCCATGTTCGGTTGGAATGAATGGAAGCGGAAGCGGGGTGGCTGGGGTGTGTTGCCGCCTATGGCTCCCCTGCGGTTAGGGCCCTCGGAGTTCGTCTTCCTGCTGCTTGCCTGTGTGTCCGGGCTAGCCGCTATGCGACTTTTCGCTCAATCGGCACCACCCACTCCATCGTCGGCTGCGGTTCCCGGCAAGTTTACCGACATCACGCCCGCAAGTGGCGTGACCTTCACCGGGGTCGCCTCGCATACGAGCCACAAATACCTGCTGGAGACGATGGGCTCGGGCGTTGCGGCGTTCGATTTCGACAACGACGGCCGGCTCGATCTCTTCTTCGTCAACGGCGCGCCTTTGAGCGATCCCACGCCCAAAGGCACTGTGCCCGCCAAGGCTTCTCCCAAAGACTGGAACCGGCTTTATCATCAGCGCACGGACGGCACCTTCGAGGATGTCACCGAGAAGGCCGGTCTTCAGGGTGTGGGCTACGGCATGGGCGTAGCCGTAGGCGATTTCGATAACGATGGTTTTGAGGATCTGTATGTAACGGCCTACGGCGGCAATCACCTGTACCACAACAACGGCAATGGAACCTTCACCGATGTCACAGTCCGCTCCGGCACCGGCGGAGACCCGACACCCGGCCGTAACTGGTCCACCAGCGCCGCCTGGGTTGACCTGGACAACGATGGTCTGTTGGACCTTGTTGTTCTGCGCTATGTGGATTGGGACTTCGAGGACGTCTGGTGCGGCGAGCACCGGGAGGGGTATCGCGCCTACTGCCATCCCGACATATTCAAGCCCATCGCGCCACTGGTGTATCGCAACAACGGCGATGGCACCTTTACGGAAGAGGCCGCAAAGTTTGGCCTGGCCACGCCCGGCAAGGGCCTTGGCATTGCGATTGCGGACTTCGACCGCGACGGCAAGATAGACCTTGCGGTCGCGAACGATTCCATGCCGGAGTTTCTGTATCACAACAAAGGCGATGGCACCTTCGAAGAAACGGGCCTGATGGCCGAGATCGCCGTCGACGGCGATGGCCGCACCTATGCCGGCATGGGCATCGACTTTCAGGATTACAACAACGATGGCCTGCCCGATCTGGTGATCACCAATCTCGCGAACCAGAAATACGCGCTCTACCGCAACAACGGCGACGGCTCGTTCACGTATGACACCTACGTCTCGGGGCTTGCCCCCATGACGCTGCTCCACTCCGGTTGGGGCATTCGCTTTCTTGACTACGACAACGACGGGAAAAAGGACCTGCTGATCGCACAGGGGCACGATCTGGACACCGTTGAGTTGAACTATCCGCAGCTGCACTACAAGGAACCCATGCTGCTGGCGCGCAACATGGGCAGCGGCAAGTTTGTCGATATATCCGCCAGCTCCGGAGCCGTCTTCAAGGAGCGTTGGGTCAGCCGCGGCATGGCAGTCGGCGACCTCGACAACGATGGCCGCCTGGATGCCGTAGTCACCACCAATGGCGGCCCCGCGCATCTTCTGCATAACGAGACGGCGACCGCGAATCACTGGCTCACGCTGCTGCTGGTTGGGCACAAGAGCAATCGTGACGCGATCGGCGCCGAGATCAAGGTGGTTGCAGCGCATGGTGGTGCGCAGTTCTGGACAGTGTCCACGGCGGGCAGCTATCTGTCCTCGAACGACAAGCGCGCGCACTTCGGGCTGGGAACGGATCGAGAGGCGGAATCGATCGAGATCAAGTGGCCAAGCGGCATCCGCCAAACCCTGCAGCACGTCGCCGGAGACCGCATCGTAACCGTAGACGAGCCTAAGTCCACTGAGCCGAAATCCCCAGAGCCGAAGAGCGGGAACGCCACACGGTGAACGAGCCGCCCGCAGCCAGCGGCTCCAGTAGCGGCGCGGTGAAGGCGTTTGCGCTTAGCTCTACTCTGCTCTGTGCCTTCCTGCCTGGTTTGGCGCAGCAACCCGCGCCGCAGGCCGGACCGGCGACTACGATGGGCGAAGCCGCCGTGTCTTCGATCTCGCAGGGGCGCGCGCTCTTGCGGGCCGGCCATTTTCAAGAAGCAGAGCAGATGTTTCGCCGGCAGTTGGCCCTGGACCCGCACTCCGCCGAGACGCACGCTGCCCTGGCGTATTGCCTTCTCCGGGAAAACCAGGCCGCAGCGGCCCTCGAAGAGTACACCCTTGCCTCGGCGATCCGTCCCCCGACTGCACAGGAGCTTACCGAAGTCGGCCAAGCCTATGTACTGCTCGGCGACGACGCCGATGCCGATCACTGGACGCTCCGCGCCGTGCGCCTGAACCCGAACGATCCGGAGGCGTGGTACAGCCTGGGGCGGATTCGCTATACCGAGCAGCGATTCGCCGATGCGAAGACCTGCTTCGAGCATGTGCTCTCGTTGCGTCCGCACAACGTGAAGGCGGAGAACAATCTGGGGCTCGCCGAAGAGGGCACGAACAACACCGAGGCGGCGATGGCGGCGTACCGCCAGGCAATCGCCTGGGAGAGCGATCCCGTCATCGCCGGTGACGAGCAGCCCTATCTCAACCTCGCCATCGTGCTTCTCCACCGCGGCACACTGGCCGAAGCGCAGCCATTGCTGAACCGCGCGGCTGCGATCAGCCCGCATGACCCTCGCATCTTCGAACAGCTCGGCCATCTTCACCTGCAGCAAGGGGAGGCCGGGGAGGCCGCGACTGCGTTCAGCGAAGCCGTGCGGCTCGACCCCAAGAACGGCGGTCTGCACTTTCTGCTGGGGCAGAGCTTTCGCCGCCTGGGACAGAAGGATCAGGCGCAAGCCGAGTTCGCAACCGCCGCGCGCCTTTCCAGCACCTCGGTCAACGCCAAAAAACCCTGAGTGCTTGGGCTCGCCTGTCCTTTGTTGTCATACCGTAGGGATCTGCTGTTGTTCTTGCTTTTGCCCGGCGTCCACAGGTGCATCTTCTCGACCTATGCCGCGCCAATTTCGCTTGACACCCCCCCAGCGGAGCAGGTAACGTTCAACCCGAACTTTCAAATCAAAAAGCACGACGCATGTAAGCGCTTGCACCCATGCGCTGCCATGCGAGAACGGCTTGGCTCGTTGAGTTGTTTTAGGAGAACCAGGATGTATCGTCATCGGACACGCCCCTATCCCCTCGCCTTCTATCTTCTGCTTTTGCTTGTTTTCCCGGTGATGCTGAAAGCGCAGTCCACCCGCGGCGAACTGGCAGGCAACATCGTCGATTCCTCGGGCGCGGCTATCCCCGGCGCGGTTGTCTTAGCCACGAACGAAGCGACGGGCGGCAAGAATGATGCGAGATCGACCTCGGCCGGCTCCTATCGCCTCGCCAGTCTGCCCATTGGGACCTATACCGTGGTTGTGACCGCACCCGGATTTGCCACCAGCAAGAACACGGGCGTCCTTGTACAGATCAACTCGACCTCTTCCCTCAATGTGGCCTTGAGCGTCGGCAATGTTTCCGATACGGTGACGGTGGACGCCAGCGGCGTTCAGGTGCAGACGCAGTCTTCGGATATCGGCGGCACGATCACGGCGGAACAGGTCGTCGAGCTGCCGCTGGCGCTCGGCGGCGTCAGCCAGTTACGGTCCGCGGAGAACTTCGTCTATCTGGTGCCCGGAACCACGGGGCCTGGCTCCGGGGCACCCACTCCGGGTAGCAACAACAATGGCGTGTTCCTGGGCAAATTGTCCGGCGGCCAGAGCTACGGCGCCGAGACGCTGCTGGACGGCGCCTCCATTCAGCGCAGTGAAAACGGCTCGTCCTTCGATGAAACCGAACCTTCAGTCGAGGCCTTACAGGAGTTCAAGGTGACCACCTCGACGCCCTCCGCCGAGTTCGGGCGCACCACCTCGGGCATCGAAAGCTTTGCCACCAAGAACGGCACGAACCAGTATCACGGCACCGGCTTCGACATCAATATCAACACCGTTTACACCGCCAACGGCTGGTTCCAGAACGGGCTGCTCGCGGCGTGCGCCCCAACCGATACAACGTGCATCAGCACCAACAAGCGCGGCGCCAACAACAAAAACGACTTCGGTGGGACGCTCGGCGGCCCCGTAACGATTCCCCACCTCTACAACGGCCACGACCGCACCTTCTTCTTTTTCGCATGGGAACAGTTCAAGCAGACGCTCTCCGGAGTTGCGCAAGCGACCGTGCCCACCGCGGCGGAGCGCGGCGGCGATTTCAGCGGGGTGCTTGGCACGGCGGTCGTGATCAACGGCCAACCGCTTCTGAATCCATGCACGGGGCAGCCGGTCCTGCAGAACCAGATCTTCGATCCGTCCACGACCAACAGCAATATCACCGCATCGAACCCTTCCGGCGTCCCGTGCCGGCTCCCGTTCGCCGGCAACATGATCCCCGGCTCAAGAATCAGCAAGGCTGCCAGCACCCTCATCACGGGCCTGCCGAACCCGAATGCAACGGGAATCAGCAACGCACCTTTTCCGAATTTGAACAACTATGAGGTGCAGCAGGCTTATCCTTTGCGCAATACGACGATGACCATCCGCATCGATGAGTCGATCGGAACCAACAGCAAGATCTTCGCTTCCTACAGCTCCCGCGACAACACGAGAGAGGGCGTCAACAATTTGCCGCTGCCGTTCAGCAGCTTCACCCCTCAGAACTTTGTGACGCACTACTCGCGCGCCGGCTGGGATTACACCTTTACCCCCAACCTGCTCAATCACCTCAACCTGGGGTACAACCGAACCAACAGCTTTAACTTCGCGCAGACCCTGGGTGGAGTGAATTACACCGCGCAAGCGGGCATCAGCAATGTGATCGCCTCGGCTTTCCCGGTGATCAACTTCGATGGGGGCTTTGACAGATTCAGCGGCCTAGGCGATGGCAGCAACGGCGACAACGTGGATAACGGCATCCGCGTGAACGACAGTGTCAACTGGGTGAAAGGCCGCAACAGCTTCAAGTTCGGCGTCGATTATCGCAACCAGGCCTACGCCACGCTGGTAAGGCCGATTCCGACCTTCGGCTTCTCGCGCAATGAGACGGATTTCGCGCGAACCAGCAACGATCCGCAGCAATACAGCGGAAATGGCTATGCCAGCCTCCTGCTGGGTGAGACCGACTATACCAACCAGACCGCCTACATTCACACCTCCCGGTGGCTCTCGCACTATATCGGCGGCTTCGTCGAGGACGACGTCAAGGCGTCCACCAACCTTACCCTCAACCTGGGTTTGCGCTATGACGTGGACACACCCCGTCGCGAGGCGGCCAACGACACCTCGAACTTCAGCCTCACCGCTCCCGACCCGCACGCCAACAATCTGCCCGGAGCTTTGATCTTTGGCGCAACCTGCAATTGCAACAGCAGGTGGGCAGATACCTATTACAAGGACATCGCACCCCGCATTGGCTTTGCGTATGCGCTGCCGGGCTCAGCTGGCAAGACAGCGATTCGAGGCGGTGGCGCCTTCATCTACGGGCCGCTGCAGTACGACGACTTCGGTGGAGCCATGGGGGTGGGCTACTCGGTGCCCGACAACGTCAACAGCCCTGACGGCTTTACGCCCGCTTACCAGATTGACGCCGGTTTCCCGAAGCCGTTTCCGACCGCTCCGAACCTCGATCCAGGGCAGCTGGACACGGGAACGTATGCTGCTGTCGGAACTCCGATCGGCACGTACATCGCCGCCCGCGATGGCCGCCCGTCGGTAACGTACAACTGGAGTCTTCAAGTCCAGCAAGAGGTGGCCAGGCACATGGTGGCCACCATCGGCTACATAGGACAATCCGCACAGAATCTTCGTTCTTCGCTCGAAAACATCAACAACATGCCCCTGTCGGACCTCTCCTACGGCGACCATCTGAGCAACGACTTCATCTCAGCGGGCCACCCAGCCGATGGTGTCAATGCCCCGTACCCAACCTTCAACAATGCCCTGCAGCACGCGTTGCGGCCCTTCCCGCAATACGACTACATCGGCACGGACTGCTGTCTGCAGAACGTCGGTCATTCTTCCTATAACGCTCTGGTGGCCTCGCTGAATCAGAGCACCCGCTTCGGACTTACCTTCCAGGCCTCCTACACCTGGCAGAAGAATCTTACGGATGCGGATTCCGCGCTTGCAGGCAATGGCGCCAACGGGCAGCAGGACCAGAACGTCTTCAATCACCGGCTGGAAAAGGCGGTCAGCACACAGAACATCCCGAACACGTTTGTCATCAACTACCTTTACCAACTACCCTTCGGCAAGGGTAAGGCCTTTCTCAATCACGGAAGCGGGCTCAACCTGCTCGTCGGCGGTTGGACCATCGGTGGCGTGCAGCGCTACCAGAGCGGCCAGCCGGTCGCCTTCGGTTGCGCCACCGGCATACCCGGGTATGAGAACTGCATTCGCTTCAGCAAAGGCGCTGCAGGTTTTGAGAGTGCTGCGTACAAACGCAGGAAGCTTGAACCGTCGCAGTTCAATCATGAGAGTTGGTTCAACCCTGCTTACTGTCCCTTGGGTGCGCAGTGCCCGACGGGGCAATCGGTGCCGCTTTCGCAGGCTGCTTTTGTCGACTACAACGACGAAAGCAGAGGTTTCCGGCCGATCAACGGATGTGGCGGCACTTGCTCTTACGCTCCCTTCGCCTTGGGCACCGGGATCGATCGCGTGACCTCCAATGTTTCCACGCCGCTTTGGCTTTCGGAGGACTTCAGTCTCATCAAAGACTTCCAAATCCACGAGCGGTTGGCGTTCCAATTGAAGCTCGAAGCAATTGACGCCTTCAACCGGCATAACTTCAACGTTCCAGATGAAGAACCGAACAATAGCGACTTTGGCGTCCCGAGCCTCGGGGCTCAGGATCTCGGGCCACGGCAGCTGCAGGTTACCGGTCGCATCACCTTCTAACCCAAATCACCGAAACACAAGGGCCGGGGCAAACGCTCCGGCCCTTGCGTTTCGTGATCTCCACATCGCACATGCTCTGCTGTACTCTCGAAGGATCGGGTTTTGTGATGCGAAATCAACATCAGGTCCTGTGCTTCGCTGTGCTGATGACCGCTCTCAGTGCATGGCCCTGCGCCGGCTTGCAAGCACAGCTTGTAAATGTTAGAGCGCAGCAGCTTTTAGAGGTTCAAGCGCAGCAGCTTTTAGAAATTCGAGCACAGCAGCCACCGCCCGTTCGCGACATCGCGAGCTTCATCTCGCAAGGCGAGGCGGCCATGCAGCGGGGGGATCTGCCGGGAGCCGAGGTCTGGTTTCGGCGCGCAACGGTCGCGGCGCCGGAGCTGTCCGATGCGTTTCTTGGGCTGGGTCTGGTGCAGCTGCGCGAAGGCGCGCTGGATGGCGCGATTGCGTCGCTCGGCAAGGCAGCCGCGCTCAATCCGCAACTGCAGAGCCCTCATCTGTTTCTCGGCATCGCGCAGTATCAGGCCGGGCAGAGCGAGGCCGCCGGCGCGAGCCTGCGGGCGGAGCTGGCGCTCAACCAGGACAACCTCCAGGCGTTGCAGTGGCTGGGCATCGTGGCGCTGGGCAGCGACCATCCGGAGCAGGCCGTGCCGCCGCTTGACCACGCCGTGGCCTTGAAGCCGGACGATCCGCAGCTGCTCTACTACCAGGCCCGGGCCCATGCGCTGGTGGCCGAAGCGGCGCTGGCGAAGCTCTATCAGATCGATCCCGATAGCGCGCTGGTGCACCGTGCTTCGGCGGAAAATCTCGCAGGTTCCGGCCAGCCCGAGAAGGCTATCGCGGAGTATCAGCTGGCATTAAGCAAGCAGCCGGGCAATCCTGATCTTCTGGAGTCCTTGGCCGAGCAGGACCAGAAGATCAGCCGTTTTGACGATGCGTCCAAGGCATATGAACAGGAGCTTGCGCTGAATCCGAACAGCGCCATTGCCCTGTACAACCTGGGCAAAATCGATGTGGAGCATGGGGAGCCGCAGGCAGGCGTGGTCTTGCTGCGAAAGGCGGTTGTCACGCATGCACGGCCGGCGCCCACCGACTTTTATTTAGGCCTGGGTCTGGCGGAGCTGGGTCAAAACGAGGAGGCGGCCCACTGGCTCGAGCAGGCGTTGGCGAGCCAGCCCTCGTCGTTCATTGCCGGGAGCGCCTATTTTCAGCTTGCGCGCGCGTATCAGCACTTGGGCCGCAAGGACGACGCGCAAAAGGCCCTCGACCAGCTGAAGCGCCTGAAGACGGAGACCGCCCCCGCCGGCGCTGCAGTTTCCGGCCCCAGCGCGTCCACAGCGACCCCGGCCAGTTCCGTGCCCCAACAAGGTCAGCCGTGAACGGATGTACACCGGTGCGATCCCGAACCGGAGCTTTGACATCCCAAAGATGGCCTACGCTCCGCGCGGGCTGCCTGTTTATTGCACTTTCGGCACCTTCTCTGTGGGCTCAGAATGCGCCGTTGGCCGAACCTCCGACGGGCCGCTCCGCTGTGCTCGCACGGGCCGCGCAGCTGAACACCGAACATCAACCGGCGGCAGCGGCAGAGCTGCTGCGTTCCTATCTCCTGCAACATCCCGACGATCCCGAGACGCTGCTGGCCCTAGGCAATGCCCTGCTGGCCAGCAGGCAGCCTGACGAGGCCGGAAAAGCTTTTGTCACTGCACTCGCAGCCGAACCGGGCTCACCCGCCGCCAACGATGCCGTTGGGCGGCTGCTGCTGGAACAGCACAAGGATCCCGAGGCGATGGACCGCTTTGAAACCGCGCTCGCTGCCGCGCCCAGGGACCCTGCCGCGCGGGAGAGCGAACGCACCGCCGCGACGGAGCTGGCGCTTTCGGCTCGCCGAAGCGGTCATCCGGAGGTCGCGCTGGAGGTTCTGCGTCATGCCTGCTCCAAACTTCCGGACGACCCGCAACTGCTGCTCGACCGCGGCGTTCAGGCTACGGAATTGCAGCAGTTGCCCGAGGCGGAACAGGCGCTGCACGCGGCCCTGACGCTGGATCCGAAGAACCCGACGATCCTCTACGCCCTGGCCCGCGTGGAAACCGCTGAGCAGCACATGCCCGAAGCCGAAGCCAATCTGAAGGCTTATCTTGCAGCGCGCCCGGACGATGCTTCCGCGCACTTCGGTCTCGGCCATCTGTATGCCATGGAGCAGCGGCCGGCTGAAGCCCGCGCGGAGTTCGAAACCTCCTTGAAGCTGCAGCCGAAACAGACAGAATCGTACTTCCAACTCGGCGATCTGGACCTGAAGGCCGCTCAGGACGCAGCGGCAGAGGCACTCTTCCAGAAGGTTCTTGCCGGCGATCCGAACCACGCGGGCGCGCTCACCGGCATGGGAGAGCTAGCGCTGCACGCCAAACAATACGCAGCCGCGGAGCAGTGGCTGGCCCGTGCGGAGAAGGCTGATCCGAACTACGCCCCGCCGCACTACTACCGCGGGCTTGCGCTGGCCCGGCTCGGACGCAAGGACGAGGCCGCGCAGGAGTTCCGCCTCGGCGACGGCCGGCCCCATGCCATGGCACAGGATACTCCGCCGACGAATCAGCCATGAACCATTTCATCGTTCAGAGCCGGCTTTACACACACCGAGGCGGAGAGGCAAGATGCTTACGATGCAGTTTCTGACACGATCTTTCCGTCGACTCGCTGCTCTGGGCTGTGTTGCCTACGCACTGGGCCTCCCTACAGCGAGCCGGCCGCAGACACCTTCGCCCAATCCGCTTGAAAAAGAGGCGGAGCGTCCCGTGGAGGGCTCCCAGGCGGCTGCGCAGAGCGGCGTGAACACCGGCGGAGCCCATGCGGCGGTGCTGGACGCCCAGCATCGTCCCATTACGGCGGGCGGCTTCGTTTCCACGGGCCCCATCCTCTTCAAGGACATCGCCAAGCAGGCAGGCCTTACGACCTGGATCCATCGCATGGGCTCTCCCCAAAAGAGCTTGATCCAGGAGACGGTGGGATCGGGCGTTGCGCTGTTGGACTACGACAACGATGGCTGGCTCGACATCTACCTCGTCAATGGATCGACAGTGGAGGCGGAGACCGGCAAGGCGACCCCACCCCACGCGGCGCTGTTCCACAACAACCACGACGGAACCTTTACCGACGTGACGAAGACGGCTGGCGTTGCGAACGATCGCTGGGGCGAAGGGGCCGTCGTCGGCGACTTCGATAACGACGGCTGGCCCGACATTTATGTCTCCAACTTCGGCAAAAACCGGCTGTACCGCAACAACCACGACGGAACCTTCACGGATGTAGCCGAGAAGGCCGGCGTCACCGTGGGAGGCTGGTCCACAGGAGCGACCTGGGGCGACTACGACGGCGACGGCCTGCTTGATCTTTTTGTTCCGGGCTATGTCCACATCGACCAGCTGGCACAGACCGCGGAAGGCTCGGCACTGGCCTTTTGCGAGTTCCGCGGGATCAAGGTGATGTGCGGACCACGCGGCCTGCGTGGGGAACCCGACCACCTCTTCCGGAACAACGGCGACGGCACCTTCACCGATGTCAGCCTGCACGCGGGCGTCGGGGACGCGAACCACTACTATGGCCTCGCCTCGCTGTTCATCGATGTGAACGGCGATGGCCGCCCCGATCTGCTGGTTGCGGATGATTCCACGCCGAACTATCTTTACCTGAACAAGGGCGATGGCACCTTCGAGGACGCCAGTTTTGCCAGCGGCTACGCGTTGAATGAAAGCGGCCGTGAAACAGCCTCCATGGGCATCGCGGCGGGCGATCTCACGCATAACGGCCGCATCGATCTGTACAACACCACCTTCTCCGACGACTACAACCCGCTGTACCGCAACGATGGCGATGCGAACTTCACCGACATTGCCTATCAGTCCGGCATCGCGGAGGTGACCATTCCTTTTCTCGGCTGGGGCACCGGGTTTTTCGACTACGACAACGACGGCTGGTTGGACCTTTTCGTCGCGAACGGCCATGTATATCCACAGGTGGACGCGCAGAACTGGGGCACCAGCTGGGCCCAGCGGCCGCTGCTCTTCCACAGTGACAAGGGCAAGCTGACCGTGGTGCCGGCCATGGAGGGCACAGGCTTGGCAAAGCTCGCGACCGCTCGCGGCATGGCATTTGGCGACCTCTTCAACGATGGTCACATGGATGTCGTGGTGAACAACATGGATGGAACACCCTCTTTGTTCCGCAATGTGGTGAACAACGGCAATCACTGGATCGCGTTCCGGCTGATCGGCGCCGCGGCCGCGGGGCCGGGCAAGCCAGGAAGCCCGCGCGACGCCGTGGGTGCGACCGTCTGGTTGACGGCGAATGGATTCCGGCAGCGCGCCGACGTCTTTGCGGGCGGCAGCTTTGCCTCCAGCTCCGATCAGCGCCCTCACTTCGGTCTTGGGACCGCGACGACCATCGACAAGATCGAGGTGCATTGGCCCAGCGGCCGCACCGAAACATTTCCGCCGCCGGCCAAGGTGAATGCCTTCGATACCCTGACGGAGGGCAAGGGTGTTGGAACAGCTGCGAGATGAATCGACCGTTTTTTACCGAGAATCGCGCTCAGATAGGCAATAACCTCGATGCAATAACCTCGACCGGGTTTTCCTTTTCTTGAGGTGCTCCCGATTTCTGCTGCTTCTGGTATTCGCTGCCGTCCTTAGCGTTTGGGTCGCAGACCTGCTGCCGAGCTAGGCCTTCATCCTGTCATGACACTGTCAAAGCAAGTAGCTCGGCGCTACTGTAAAATCGGGCTGCACTCATTCGGGGTGGGCGGCTATGAACATCGCGGCAGTTGCACGAAAGGCGCGTGTTTCGACCGCTACGGTGTCCCGCACCATCAATGGCTTGAACACCGTAAAGCCCAAAACAGCAGAACGTGTGCACCAGGCGATCGCGGCACTAGGGTTTCACCCGGATATCAACGCCCGTGCTCTCGGATCGGGGCGGTCCAGCCTGTACGGTCTTATCATCTCCGACATCACAAACCCGTTCTTTCCTGAACTGGTCAAGGCGTTCGAAGACATCGCCACAATGCACCAGCGAGACATTCTTATCGGCAACACCGACTACGATCCTGAACGCATGCGGATTTGCGTGAGCCGGATGCTTCAGCGCAAAGTCGATGGTGTGGCAATCATGACATCTGAGATGGACAGCCAATTCCTGGAGGACTTCAGCTCCCGGAATATTCCCCTCGTAGTGCTGGATACCGCCAATGCCGGCCCGAAGGTCGGCAATATCAGCATCAATTACCAAACCGGCATGACAGAGGCGGTTCGGCATCTTGTGGAGCTGGGCCACGAAGAGGTGGGCTTCGTTACCGGGCCCTTGAAGCTCACGTCGGCGGAAAAGCGTTATCGTTCGTTTCTTGCGGCGCGCAAGCGCTACCGCCTTGCAGCCAACCCTCTTCAGATCGCAAAGGCCGACCACAGCATCGCAGGAGGATATGAGGCATTGCGGACCTTGCTTACCTCTTGTCCACGGATGACGGCCGTGATCTGCTCGAATGACCTTTCGGCCATCGGCGCGATGCAGGCCGCCTACGAGATGGGACTCAAGATCCCGGACGACATATCCGTTGTTGGCTTTGACGATATTCAGCTCAGTGCATTCGCGCATCCGGGGCTCACCACGGTGTGCGTCCCTCGGCGGGAGCTCGCCCACACGGCGTTTATGAGCCTGATGCGACTCGGCGAAGTGGATACACCCGCCAGTCAAGGCGAACAGCACACCCTTCTTACCCGCCTGGTGCGCCGACGGTCTACTTCTGTTCCCCGCCGTCTTTGACGGCGAGGGTTTGACATCTCTCCTGCCGCCAAAATAGTATTCCGCCCGAACACAAAAATACCTCACTGCTTGTTATTTTCCCGAATGGAAGCAGTTACAATCAGGGGCTAAATGTAAGCGGTTGCAGAATCGGGCACAGCATTACGTTCGGCTCGACCTACTTCCGACAGGTCGGAGGCGCAAGCTTCAACAACGTAAATCAAGTCAACCAGCCATGTGCCATTCAGATCAGCGGTCGCAGCTTCTTCTAGAGCACAAACCGGGGTTGCTATACCCAGGCTTCTATGTTGCGGGCCTTCAGCCCTCTACGCTTTTTTTGCGTCGAACCTGGGGCTACGCCCCAGGCTGTTATGTGTTGCGCTGTTGGCGCTGGGTACAGCTTGTGTGATTCTGCCCGAGCCGCCATCTGCGCGTTACAAACCCTGCTTCATCCACACTCGTCCAAGCCTTTGGAGGAATCATATGACAACAGCCCCGACGCCTTCCGCCCAGTTGCAACAGAAGTTGGACGCGCCCTTTCCGCTAACCCCGGAGCAGATTGCCCTTTATCAGGAGAACGGCTATATCAAGCTGAAACACATCCTCTCTCCGGACCTGGTGGAGCATTACCGCTCGCTCATCCACGACCGCGTGGCCGAACTCTCGCGCGATGCCCTGCCGTTGGAGCAGCGCGACACCTACGGCAAAGCCTTTCTGCAGATCATGAACCTGTGGACCGAGTCGCCGGAGGTGAAGGAGTTCGTCTTCGGCAAGCGGCTGGCCAGCATCGCCGCGCAGCTCATGGGCACAACGGGCGTTCGCATCTATCACGATCAGGCGCTCTACAAGGAGGCTGGGGGCGGGATCACGCCTTGGCACGCCGACCAGTACTACTGGCCCGTGGACAGCGACCGCACCGTGACGGCCTGGGTGCCGCTCCAGACCACGCCTGTAGACATGGGGCCGCTGATCTTCTCGGAGAAGAGCCATCGATTGCAGCTCGGCCGCGACCTCGAAATCAGCGATGAAAGCGAGATGACGCTGAAGCAGGCACTCGAAGCGTTCCCCGTCGACAATAGCGCCTACGATCTTGGCGATGTCAGCTTCCACTCTGGGTGGACCTTTCACCGGGCGGGCGCCAACACCACGGACCGCCCCCGCGAAGTGATGACCGTGATCTACATGGACGAGCAAATCCGGCTCGTTCCGCCGAAGAACAAAAATCACCTCACGGATATGGAGCGTTGGATGCCGGGCCTGAAGGCAGGCGACCGGCTTAACTCACCTTTGAACCCGGTGATCTACTCCACTGAACCAGCCCCAATCCCCGTGCCGGCCCTCGCGTGAGCGCGGCGGTATGACACCGCTTACTGGCTGGACTCCACCGCACTTGGGGAGCACTGTGCCGCCGTTCTGGCCTCGGCTTTCGACTGCGGCGCCAGCTGGTCTCCTAGGCAAAGAGTTCAAATGGCGCGCAATTCCCTGTAATGCCGCGCGGAGAGAGCAATGCGATGACAGAGGTACGGGCGGCGGTCGCCGCGGGGGATGGAAGCTATCGCGTTGAAACCGTCGGCATCGATGACCCCGGCCCAGGAGAGGTTCTGGTCCGTATCAAGGCGAGCGGTGTCTGTCACACGGACTGGGATTCGCTCAGGTGGGGAAGGCCGCTCATCCTCGGCCACGAAGGTGCGGGTGAGGTGCTGCGCGTGGGCCCCGGCGTGACCCATGTCGGCCCAGGCAGCCGCGTGATGCTGAACTGGGCGATCCCCTGCGGGCGCTGTTTTCAATGCCGTCTGGGTCACGAAAACATCTGCGAGCAGCGCGGAACCGTACCCGACAGCCGCTTTCACCGGCCCGCGAACAGTGCCACAGACGACGGCTCCGGCACCGGCGCTCGCAATACCGGAGGTGCGGGGCCGGGCCGGTTCAACGCATCGTTTTCGCTCGGCGCCATGGCCAGCCACGCCCTTGTGCCGCAAGCCGCGGTGCTTCCCTTGCTGGAAGGCGTTCCTTTCGAGATTGGCGCCATCCTGGGCTGCGCGGTGATGACAGGCTTCGGCTCGGCGGTGAACGCGGCCCGGGTGGAAGAAGGCAGCACGGTGGTGGTGCTGGGCTGCGGCGGCGTGGGACTGAGCACGATGCTCGGTGCGCTTTACCAGAAAGCAGCTCGCGTCATCGCGATTGACGTCAACCCTGCCCGGCTGGAGCTCGCACGGCAGTTCGGCGCGACGGAGACGCTGCTGGCCGCTCGCGCGGACACCGGCCTGGTCAACGCGGCTGCGGAGATCAAGCGCCGCACCGGTGGACGCGGTGCGGACTACGCGTTCGAGTGCACCGCCGTGCCCGAGCTCGGTCCGGCGCCCCTGGCCATGATTCGCAGCGCGGGGACCGCCGTCGGGGTGAGCGGCATCGAGCAGATCGTGCCTGTGAACATGGAGCTGTTCGAGTGGGACAAGCTCTACATCAACCCGCTTTACGGGAGCTGCCGCCCACAACGAGACTTTCCCCTGCTGATGCAGCTCTACAAAGACGGTACCCTGCCGTTGGATCGCATGGTGACCCGCCGCTACACCCTGGATGACCTGCCGCAGGCCTTTCACGATATGCACGACGGCGTCAACGCCAAGGGAGTGCTGGTCTTATGATCGCCGATGTCATCTTCCGAACGGTTGAGCTCTCCCATCCCGGGCTTGAACAGGAAGGACTTCGTTTTGTCACCGTGAAGAGTCCTGCGCTCAGACGCCGCGGCGACCTGACGGCGTGGGCGCCCACCCTTTCAAAGGGCGCACACATCGAAACGCTTCTCGTTCTGCTGCACGGCGTCTATGGCAGCGCGTGGGTCTGGCCCCTCAAAGCCGGGGTGCACCGAACGGCACAGCGGATGCTCGATCATGGCGAGATCAGCCCCCTCGCGATCGCGATGCCGAGCGACAGCCTGGCCGGAGATGGCAGCGGATACCTCCCCTACCCCGGTATGGACGTGGAGCGTTGGATCGTAGAAGAGGTTCCCGCCGCCGCAAGGCTCGCTTTTCCGCAGCTGCGCCGCGAAGCCCGCATCGCCATCGCAGGCCTGTCCATGGGGGGCTATGGCGCGCTCCGGCTGGGAGCCAGGTACCCCGATCGTTTTCACGCCATCTCCGCTCATTCCGCGATCACGCAAATAACGGAGATGCAGGACTTCGTGGAAGAGCCATTGTCTACCTACACCTCCATCGCATCGCCGGAAGAGCTTAGCCCGCTGCACTGGTTGCTGCGGCACAAGGACAGGCTCCCACCGTTGCGATTTGATTGCGGCAATGCCGATTCGCTCGTCGAGGGAAACCGTGCCCTGCATCAGGCTCTCAGCGACGCCTGCATTGCGCATGGCTATGAGGAGTTTGAGGGAGGCCACGAATGGTCTTATTGGGCCGAGCACATCGCCGCGACACTGCGCTTCGTGGCGCCCCCAAAGATCACGTGAGGCAAATCGCCGCCGCCATGCCTAGCGGCGGTGGATCGTGATGGCCGCTACGGAGTCAGGTGGCAACGACACCGTGCAACTCACATCGCAGTCCAGCGAAATGCGGCGCGGCGCCAGGGCGCTGGGCGCGCTGAAGGTGTTTCTAACCTGCGGGCTGTCGGCATAGAGCAGATCCGCCTCCGCATGCGAACCCATGCGAAATCCACTCACAGCGATGGTTGTGTCGATCGCGTGCTTCAGGTCGGCGTTGGACACGGTGACATACAGTGCTGAGCCGTCGGCGGAACGGGTAACCGCCGCATCCACGGCCGGGGTTCCAGGCTGCAGTTCCGGCAACTGCGTGGACGCGGCCAGCCGCTCGGCGCCCAGGACATCGCGGAACATCTTGAGCGCGTAAAACTGCGACGTGCCATAAACACGATCGCGCGTGGCCTGGATCACGCCTCCCTCCCACCCGTTGATCAGGTCAGAGATGCAATGGGCATCGACGATATCGCCATCGCGCAGAAAGCCGTTCATCATCCGCGCCCCATAGACCGCGCCCTCCATGGACTGGATCGTGTCAGCGCCATAGAAGAGGTTCCACTCATTCACAATCAGCTTGATCTCATGAGTGGGCGCAGCTTCCCGCAGGATCTCGCCAATGTGGCGGTAATGCGCTTCGAACTCACCGGCCCGCGCCATCATCGCAACCCTTGGATCAGGCTCTTTCGCGTTCTGGCTCAAGGAGGTGTAGTCGTGAATCGCCAGGTATTGAATCTCCGGCCCGGCAATGCGTGCCACCGCCCGGTTCCAGTCGTCGCTGCCCGGAAACACGCCTTCTCCCACCGCGATAAGCCGCAGCGACGGGTCTACCACCCGCATCGCCCGGGCATAGCGAACCGCGGCCCGGGCATACTCTTCCGCGGTGACGTGGCCACGCACCCAACTCCCGAAGATCTCGTTGCCCAGCTCCCATTGCTTCACCCCATACGGCGCGGGATGCCCATTCTTCGCGCGCATCGCCCCATAGTGCGAGGTCGCGGGGCCATTCACATATTCCACCCAGGCGGCGGCCTCCTCCGGCGTTGCCCCTGCGCCGTCCACGTTCACGGTAATGGAGGGCTCGATGTGCAGGCGTTCACAAAAAGCAAGATATTCGTCGGTTCCGAAATCGTCCGGCTCGGGTGCGTTGCTCCAGGACTTATTGATCCAAACCGGGCGCAGGTCACGCGGACCGATGCCCCATTGCCAGTGATAGTCCTGCGCCACATTGCCTCCGGGCCAGCGCAGAAACGAGGGCCGCAGCTGCCGCACCATGGCTTCGGTGTCGGGGCGCGCTTCCCCCACGGCATCTGCCGGCTCCAGTGACACCTGGTCCAGATACAGGGTGCCCACGCCGTCAAACAGGAGCGACAGCTTCGCGAAGCGGTCTGTCGCGTCTGGGGTCAACGAAAACGGAATCTTGTGCCAGTCTCCCTGCCCCGCAGTGAGCCGGATGGATGCATAGCGCTTGCCGTCGGTGTTGTCCTCCCCCAGCGCCACCGTGATGCCGCCCCCGTAAGGGTTCTTGCTCCCCGTTTTGATCCAGACGTACCCGCGGTACGAGCGGCCGGCAACGATCGAGAGCCGCCCTTGCGACAGCCCCCGGCGCGTGTCCGTGACATCTCCAGGCGCCAGCGTGATACGAAGCGAGTGCTCGGGCGCATGCGTGGCCTGGTTGAGGCTGGGATAGGCCTGCTCCGTCGTGGGTGCGAACGTGATCGCCCCCCCATTGTCATTGCGCTCATCGGGCTCGAGCCGCCAGGCAGCGGGCAGTCCGAGGTAGTCGGGCGCTTCCTCGAACGAGCGGTCATGCAGCATCTCCGGCGTGAGCCCCCACTTCACGTCCTCGGCCATCATCTCCGTGAAGGCCGCATACAGGCGCGGGCTGATGCGGTTCTCGACGTGCGCTGCATCCACTTGGACGTGGGCCGTCTGCGGTGACGCGCCCTGTGCGGCGCTCGTCACAGCCACATACAGCACAGCCCCACACAGCACGGCAACACGCAATAAAACAAATCGGGACGAAGTTTGATAGGACGGCGGCATACCTGAAATGATAGCGCTTACAACGTGCGGCACCGAGGCCTGACCCCGATCCGTTCCATGCGCGGAGCCGACATCCGGGCTCGCAGCCTGAAGCAGGAGAACCAGATGCTCAGATTGATTCCTGACTTTTTCGACACCGGAACCGGTCTGCCGATCCGCGAGAGGCGCCCCTCCGAAGCGCGTCGCCGTGGCCGCGGCCCGTTGTTGTTCCGGTTTTTTCTGCTGGTTTTCCTGTGTAGCCCTCCCCTGCTGGCCCAGGATACCTCCGGGACCTTTCACAATCCCCTGCTACCCTCCGGTCCGGATCCCTGGGTCATGACCGCAAACGGTTTCTATTACTACATGAACACGACCGGCCACGATCTCACCATCCGGCGCACCCGCGACATCACCGACTCCAGCACGCAGAGGTGAAGACAGTGTGGACCGCACCGGTCTCGGGACCGTACTCCAAGGACATCTGGGCACCCGAACTACACCGGCTCGATGGCAAGTGGTACATCTATTTCGCCGCGGACGATGGGCGAAATGAGAACCACCGGATTTATGTCCTCGAGAACAGCGCTGCCGATCCGCTCGACGGCACGTGGAGTTTCCGCGGCAAGGTGGGCGACGCCTCCGATCGTTGGGCCATCGACGCCTCCGTCTTTGAAGATCTCGGTCGCAAATACATGATCTGGTCCGGTTGGGAAGGAACGACGGACGGCGAGCAGCGCATCTACATCGCCCACCTGAAGAATCCGTGGACGGTGGACTCGCCGCGCACCGTGCTCTCCTTCCCCAAGTACCCTTGGGAGCACGTGGGCGATCTTCCCAACCGGCCGGCCGTGCCTCACATCGAGGTCAACGAGGGTCCGGAGATCCTCACCCACGGCAACCATATCTTTCTCGTCTACTCCGGCTCTGCCTGCTGGACGGATTACTACGAGCTGGGTGTCGTCGAGGCCACCTCGGGCACGGACCTGCTCAACCCGCAATCCTGGTCCAAGTTCGATCACCCCTTCTTCAAGCAGGATCGCGAGCACAGCGTCTTTGGTCCCGGCCACAACGGCTTCTTCCGCTCTCCGGACGGCACGCAGGACTGGATCATCTATCACGCGAACTCCGCGTCGGGACAGGGGTGCGGAAGCCATCGCTCGCCGCGCATCCAGCAGTTCACCTGGAAACCCGACGGCACTCCGGACTTCGGCCGCCCTGTCTCCACCGATATGGAGCTCGCCAAGCCTTCCGGCCATTTTCCCGATTCGACTGGCAGGCCCTAACCCAGCGCCAAACCAAATCTCACCATAGCCTCAGGAGAAAACGTTGAAAGCGGAAGGCGAAAGAGTCCAAATGCAATCGCAAACCGCATCGGCTCTACGCACTGCTGTCTGTGGACGCCTCCCCGCACGATTTGTCTACTGAGACGATTCGTCCCAGGCCTCCTTGCGTGTGCTTTCTCCTTCCGCTGTACTGAGATTGCCAATCGCAAGGCACAGGGAGAAAACAATGACCAAGAAGCAGGCAATGGAAGCCATTGAAAACGACTGGATTACTTCGCGCTGGCAGGGTGTCACGCGGAGCTATGTTGCGGAAGACGTATACAACCTTCGTGGATCGGTGCGGGTTGAGTACAGTCTCGCTCGCGCCGGAGCGGAAAAACTCTGGACGCTTGTGAATGGAACGACCCACATCGCCGCCCTTGGGGCGCTGACAGGCAATCAAGCTGTACAGATGGCGCAAGCTGGCCTGAAGGCGATCTATCTGAGCGGTTGGCAGGTCGCGGCCGATGCCAACACAGGCGGCCAGATGTACCCCGATCAGAGTCTTTATCCCGCCAATAGCGTTCCTCAGGTGGTCAAGGGAATCAACAATGCGCTGCTTCGCGCCGATCAGGTTGCCCACAGTGAGGGCGTGAACGGTATAGACTGGATGCTTCCGATCGTCGCCGACGCCGAAGCGGGATTCGGGGGCTCGTTGAACGCCTTCGAGTTGATGAAAGCCATGATCGAAGCCGGGGCGGCCGGCGTTCATTTCGAAGATCAGCTTTCATCCGCAAAAAAATGCGGTCACATGGGTGGAAAAGTCCTTGTGCCCACTCGTGAGGCGGTTCAGAAACTCACCGCCGCCCGTCTCGCTGCGGATGTGCTTGGGGTGCCCACAGTGCTTATCGCGCGCACCGACGCAAACGGCGCCCAACTGCTGACCAGCGATTCCGATCCTCTCGACGCCCCCTTCCTCACGGGTGAAAAGACAGTGGAAGGCTTCTTCAGAATTCGCGGCGGCCTCGATTGCGCCATCGCTCGCGGTCTTGCCTACGCTCCCTTTTGCGATCTGATATGGTGCGAGACCTCGGAACCCAACATCGAAGAAGCCGAATGGTTCGCGAAGGCGATCCATCAGCAGTTCCCCGGCAAGCTGCTCGCCTACAACTGCTCTCCATCGTTCAACTGGAAGCAGAAGCTCACGGACACCGACATCGCGGAGTTCCAGCAACGGCTAAGCACAATGAGCTACAAGTTTCAGTTCGTCACGCTGGCTGGCTTTCATGCGCTCAACCTCTCGATGTTTGAGCTTGCCAAGGCATATGCCTCGGAGGGAATGGCCGCTTACTCGGAGTTGCAGCAACGCGAGTTTGCGTTGACGGGATTGGGGTACGGCGCAGTGCGCCACCAGCGCTTCGTAGGAACCGGCTACTTCGATCAGGTTTCGACCACGATTTCGGGCGGGGCAGTCTCCACCAATGCGATGGCCGGCTCAACGGAGGAAGAGCAGTTCGAAACGACTGTCGGAACTCATTAAATGCATCGCCCAATCCTCACCTGCTCTGACCGAAATAAGGCGTCCGTTTAACCAATGATCTACGCGAGGAAGCAATCATGGTGGTAACCGAAGCAGTATCTGCGCAGCCTGAAGCAGCGCGCCACGCCGTCAATGCCCATAGGATTCTGTCGCCCGATGTGAGAGCGTTTCTTGAACAACTCAATCTCAAGTTCTCAGCAGAACGTTTGAACCTGCTGAACCAGCGAAAGCTTCGTCAAGCGGAGTTCGATCGCGGCGCCTTTCCAAGCTTCTTGCCTGGGACGCAGGAGATTCGCCAATCGACCTGGACCGTCGCACCGCCTCCGGACGAGCTCCTGGACCGCCGGGTGGAGATCACCGGACCAACCGACCGTAAGATGGTGATCAATGCCTTGAACTCCGGGGCAAAGGTTTTTATGGCTGACTTTGAGGACTCCACAGCGCCTACCTGGGCTAACGTCGTGGAGGGTCAACAGAACCTCTGCGACGCGAATGCACGGAATATCTCCTACACCTCGCCGGAAGGTAAGCGCTATCAGCTGCAGGAAAGGCCTGCAGTACTGTTTGTGCGGCCGCGCGGTCTGCATATGGAGGAAAAGCATTGGGGTTGTCCGCTTGGCGCTATGCCTGCTGCGTTTTTTGATTTCGGTGTCTACTTCGTGAACAACTACCGCACCTTGATGGACAGAGGAAGTGCGCCTTATTTCTACCTGCCCAAGCTTGAAAGTCACCTTGAAGCTCGCCTTTGGAATGACATATTCACGTTTGCCGAGGATGCTGCCGGCATCAAGCGCGGAACGATCCGCGCGACTGTCTTGATCGAGACGATCACCGCAGCGTTCGAGATGGATGAGATCCTCTACGAACTCCGCGACCACTCTGTCGGACTGAACTGCGGGCGCTGGGATTACATCTTCAGCTTCATCAAAAAGTTCAATGCACACCCGGAGTTCATTCTTCCGCAGCGTGGAGACGTCACCATGGAACAACCGTTTTTGGCTTCCTATGTGCGCCTCTTAATTGACACCTGCCACCGCCGCGGCACGCACGCCATGGGCGGCATGGCAGCGCAGATTCCCATTCGCAACGATCCGGCCGCGAATACGCTCGCATTGGAACGCGTGAGTAAGGACAAATTACGCGAGGTGAAGGCAGGCCACGACGGAACCTGGGTGGCCCACCCCGGTCTGGTTGGCACGGCAATGCAGGTCTTCGATGAGTGGATGCCGATGGCGAACCAGATCGCGCGCAAACCGGCCACCGACGCTCCCGTTGTCGCAGCCGATCTGTTGGCGATTCCCTACGGCCGAATTACTGAAGAGGGGTTTGTGCGCAATATTGAGATCAGCCTTCTTTACCTTGAATCGTGGCTGCGTGGGCTTGGCTGCGTGCCGATATTCAACCTCATGGAGGATGCTGCTACTGCGGAGATTTCCCGTGCGCAACTCTGGCAGTGGAATCGTTACGCAGTCAGAAGCGAAGACGGCCAGCTCATGGATACGGAACGGATACGCAGAGTTCTCGGTGAGATCCTTCATGCGAAGCAGGTAGAGCTGGGGCCGTCAGCTTACGCGGCCTCGAAGTTTGCCCGCGCAGGTGAACTCTTGCTCACATTCGTGCAAGGCCCCTTCCGTTCGTTTCTCACAACGGAGCTTTACAACGAACTGAGCTGACGAGCGGTGAAGGACGTCCGTAGATGGAGGCTGTCTCGTCGTGGCGCCACCGAACACAACGACGAGCAGCAGCTTCTAACCGACGCCTAGGGAGTCTGACGAATCATTGGTTGCTTTTCGGAGGTAGGTCCGGGCTTCAGCCCGGACATTCAGTGCGAAGAAGAACGGGGCTTCAGCCCCGGGTTTTGCGCCGACCCTGGAGAGAACCCTGGGCTAAAAGCCCATAAGTTTGGCTCTCCTTTTCGTGAGGCTGAAGCCCCACGCTCCCTCCAAAACACACCTCGTACGATGATCGTGATTCACACGACCCCAACTAGCCCTTGCGCGCCCTGGCCAGTGCACCCTCAACCGCCAGCACCGGTTGGCTATCCACCTCAATGCCCGGGTAGAGCCGTTGCAGTGCCGTGCGCATCTCCGCCAGCACTCGCGGCACCTTGCCGAGCACGCTTCCCGTGAACGCCACGCGACGCAGATCCGCAGGCGGACAGCCCCCGGCCCCCATCTTCGAGAACACGATGCTCACCTGCGCGGCAAGCTCTCCGCCGGCGCGCTCCAGCACACTGACGGCGAGCACGTCCCCTTGCTCCGCGCAGCCCGCGACCACCTCCGCCAGCTCCGAAAAGTCGGGTCTCGGCCGCCCGTTGGCCTTCGCGATCAGCCCGCCCACGCCTTCCACGCCCCAGAACGAATTGATGTCTCTCAATAGGCATCCCGGCACGCCACGATCCCGGGCGCGCAGAGCGCTCCGAATCGCCTCCAGGCCGATCCAATGTCCGGAGCCCTCATCGCCCAGCATCGGGCCCCAGCCGCCGGCGTTCATGCGCGCACCGCTGCTGCAACGGCCCACCACGTGAGAACCGGTCCCTGCGATCACCAAAACACCCGGCCCCTCATCGAACGCGGCATGCAAGGCGATCTCTTCATCGCCCGTGAGGATCAGCTCACCGCCGGCAAGTTCGCGCAGCGTCACCTCAGCCCACACCCGGACGCCTTCGCTCGAGATGCCCGCCAGGCCCATGCAGGTGCGGGTGATCGCGTGGAGCGATACACCGGCCGTTGCAGCCACTGTCTCCACCAGCGCACGCAGACGATGGGTCGCCTCCTGCGCCCCGACGTTCATCAGCTTTACGGTCTCGCCGGAGCCACGCGCCAGTACGCGTTCTTCGTCCCCGAGCCAGCATTCTGTCTTGGTGCCCCCCGCATCCAGCGCGAGAAAGTATCCCATCGTGTACTGCTCTCCTGAATTGTCCTGCCCCGGGGCCGCTATCATAAACCGCACAACCGTTCGGCGTCGCGCGTCGTGTGTCGCGGGCCGTCCTTACGGAGACGGAGAAATCTTTGCCGCGTACGGACACTCCGCTTGGGGCTCTGGCCCTTGAAACCACTGCTTCCCGCGGCGGTCATCTGCGTACACCGGATCTTTTGATTATCGCGGTCTATCTCGTCGCGATCACGCTCTTCGGTCTGCATTTTCGCGAAAAAAACACCGGCCCCAAAACGGAACGCTCCCTCAAGAGCTATTTCCTCGCCGGCAACACCATCCCCTGGTGGGCCATCGCGCTCTCCGTCGTCTCCGCCGAGACCTCCACGCTCACCATCATCTCCATCCCCGGCGTCGCCTTCGCGGGAGACTTCGGCTTTCTGCAGGTCGTCCTCGGCTATCTGCTGGGGCGTGTCGTCGTCGCGGGCCTGTTTCTGCCCCGCTACTTCGCCGGCGAGATGCTCACCGCCTACCAGCTCATCGACCGCCGCTTCGGCCCGTTTCTGCACAAGGTTACGGCCGGCCTCTTTCTGCTCACGCGTGCCGCCGCGGAGGGCGTGCGGGTCTTCGCCGTTTCCATTGTCGTCGGCATCGCGATCGGCACCGGCGACGTGCTCTCCATCGCCATCATCTCCGCGCTCACCCTGCTCTACACCTTTGAAGGCGGCATGGCGGCCGTCATCTGGACCGACGTCGTGCAGATGGCCATCTACGTCGGCGGCACACTGGTCGCGCTGCTCACATTGGGCCACCACGTTCCCGGCGGCTGGCCTGCGATCGTCCAAACAGCCTCCGCCGCGCACAAGTTCACCATGCTGAACTTCGCCCTGAACCTCACGCAGAGCTACACCTTCTGGGCGGGTGTGCTCGGCGGCACATTCCTCACCATGGCCTCGCATGGGACCGATCAGCTCATGGTGCAACGCCTGCTCGCCGCCCGCAACCTGCGCGAATCGCAGCTGGCGCTGCTGAGCTCCGGCGTGGTCATCTTCTTCCAGTTCGCGTTTTTTCTACTGATCGGGGCCGGTCTATGGGTCTTCTACGGCCAAAGGCTCGGTCCCCATGCCGCGGCCGCCTTCCGCACCAACGACTACATCTTCCCCACCTTCATCACGCGCGAGATGCCCGTCGGCATCGCCGGCCTGCTCGTCGCCGCGATCCTGGCCGCCGCCATGTCCAACCTTTCCGCCGCGCTCAACTCCCTCTCGTCCACCACCGTCGTCGACTTCTACATCCGCCTGCGGCCCGGGGCCGACGACCGTGAGCGCAACCTCATCTCCAAGTCTTCCACCGTGCTGTGGGCCCTGGTCCTCTTCGCGATCGCCGTATATTCCATCCGCGTCGGCGGCAAGGGCCACGTCGTCGAGATCGGCCTCTCCATCGCCGCCGTCGCCTATGGCTGCCTGCTCGGCGTCTTCCTGCTCGGCACCTTGACTCGGTATGCGACGGAATACGGCGCCGCCACCGGGATGCTCTGCGGCTTCGCTCTCAACCTCTGGCTCTGGCAAGGAACCTTCCCCGTGCACCTGGGTCCACTCACCATTCCCCACATCGCCTTCACCTGGTACGTGCTCATCGGCGCAGGCGTAACCTTCGCCATCGGCTCCCTCGCCAGTCTGGTCCTGCGCAACCAGCGTCGTTCCCTAAGCGTCGCCACCACTGCCATGCTCGTTCTTACTTTTACTGAATTGTCATCCCGGAGCGCAGCGCAGGGACCTGCTGTTCCCCCCGCAGCACCACAAACCCCGGGTGCCCCATCCTCGCGCCCAGCTTCACCGGGCGCTAGGGTGGGCTCGGCCGACGCACCTCCTCCCCCGAACTTCACCCAAGTCTCCAACCTTATCAACGAGGCCATAGCCCAGCACAAGCTCCCCGGCGCTGTAGTCCTCATCGGTCACAACGGCCAGATCGCCTTCGAGCAGGCCTACGGCAACCGCAAACTCGCCGGAGAACCCGGCCTGCTTGGTCCCGAGCCGGCGGGCCAACCCAGCCCTGCCGAATCCATGACCGACGACACCGTCTTCGACATGGCCTCGCTGACCAAATGCATCGTCACCGCCACCGCCGTCGGCCAGCTCTACGAACAGGGCAAGCTCGACTTTGACGCTCCCGTCGAACGCTACCTCCCCGCGTTCAACCCGGCCCACGACCCGCAACGCGCCCAGGTCACCCTTCGCCTCCTGCTGACCCACTTCTCCGGCGAGCCCCCCGACATCGACCTCAAAGATCCCTGGGGCCTCGCCGCGCCCGACAAGGCCGAGGGCCTCCATCGCGCCCTCACCACCCCGCTCGCGGGCACGCCCGGCACGAAGATGGTCTACTCGGACATCAACTTCATCCTGCTCGGCGCGGTGGTCGAAAAACTCAGCGGCGAGCGCCTGGACGACTACGCCCGGCAGCACATCTTCGAGCCGCTGAGCATGACGCAAACCGCCTATCATCCCTTCGACCGCACCTGCGGACCCGTCGGACGCCTCGGCGCAAACACGATCTCCACCTACAACCCCCGCATGGGACGAATCCTCGTCAAATGCCCCGCCAACACCTGGAGCCCCGGCAACGAAGCCGTAGCCCCCACCGCCCACGATGACGAGGGCACCGCCGAAACCAACCCCGACTTCGATCACCTGCTGGGCGGCACGGTCCACGACCCCACCACCCGCCGCATGGGCGGCGTCGCCGGCCACGCGGGCGTCTTCTCCACCGCGCACGACATGAGCCTCTTCGCCCAGGCCCTGCTCGACAAGCTCACCCGCAACACCGGCCCCTTCCCGCTCAAGCAATCCACTCTGCAGCTCATGACAGCCCCCGAACAACCCGGTCACAACCCCAGCCAGATCGCGGTCGCCAACGCCGCCAACCAGGCCGCCCTCGCCGCCGAAACGTCGGGTGCCCCGTCTTCGGCGACGGTTTCATCGTCGCCTAAGGCGGGTTCCATGACCACAAACCCCCTCCTCGACCCCAACTTTCCCGCCCTCAAAGACGCAACACTGCGCGGCTTCGGCTGGGACATCGACTCCGGCTACTCCAAGCCCCGCGGACGCTTCCCCATCGGCAGCTTCGGCCACACCGGCTTCACCGGCACCTCGCTCTGGATGGACCCCGCCTCCAACACCTACATTCTTCTTCTGTCCAACGCCATCCATCCCCACCCCGGCGCGGCCATCTCCAACCTGCGCGGTGAGGTCGCCACCGCCGCCGCCCAGGCCCTCGGCCTGTACCCAAATGGCTCTGCCCCTGAACCCTTCGACTGCAATCAACCCAACCACTTCTGCGACCCAAAGAAGATTTCGCGCAGCATGGAACCGGGTGCCCCATCTTCGCGCCCAGCCTCACCGGGCGCTAAGGTGGGTGCTCCTGCCCAGGCATCCGCAGCCACCACCCAAACCGGCCTCGACGTCCTAGAATCCACCCACTTCGCCGCCCTAACGCAAGCAGCCGAACACCACAACCACCAATTACGCCTCAGTCTTCTCACCAACCAGACCGGCATGGACAGCCACGGCCGCCGCACCGTAGACATTCTCGCCACAGACCTCCCCAAAGCCGTCCCGGGCGCCAAACTCACCACCCTCTTCTCCCCCGAACACGGCATCTTCGGCCGGCAGGACACCGAGCACCTCAACGCCGAGACCGATACCGCCACCGGCCTCCACGTCACGGGCCTCTACGGCGCGCACGACGCCGATCGCCGCCCCTCGCACGAGCAGCTCAAGGATCTCGACGCCGTTGTCATCGACCTGCAGGACGCCGGCGTCCGCTGCTACACCTATGAAACTGTGGTCGGCTACTTTCTCGAGGCCGCCGCGCGGGAGCGCAAAGACTTCAGCCACGATCTGGAGATCATCCTCCTCGACCGCCCCGACCCCATCGGCGGCGAACAACTCGGCGGTCCCATCTCCGACCCCGGCGCCGAGGCCTACATCAACTACATGCCCCTGCCGCTACGCCACGGCCTCACCCTCGGCGAACTCGCGCGATACATCAACAGCACGAAGCAGCTCGGCGCAGACCTCAACGTCGTACCCATGCAGAACTGGCAACGTTCCGATTTCTATGACAACACCGGCCTGCCCTGGGTGAATCCCAGCCCCAATCTCCGCTCCATGAACGCGGAAACGCTCTATCCCGCCACCGCCTTCCTGGAGTTGACGAACCTCTCCGTCGGCCGTGGCACAACGGCCCCCTTCGAGCTCTTCGGCGCCGGGCACGACGCCAGTGGAACGGTCTGGTTCCACGCAAAAACAGTCGCCGACACGCTCAACGCCCGCAACATCGCCGGCGTCCGGTTCGAGCCCACGACGGTTACCGTGGCAGAGGACGCCAACCGCTATCCCTTCCACGGCCAGACCATCGAAGCGGTGCGGGTTCTACTCACCGACCGCACCGCGCTGCAAACCTCGGAGCTCGGCCTCGAGCTCCTGAGCACCGTACACCGGCTCTATCCAACCCAGTTTCAGCTTGAAAAGGCCATGCGCCTAGTCGCTAGCCGCGAAACCCTCGATCGCCTCGCCCGGGGCGACGACCCGCGCATGATCGCCGCCACTTGGCAACCCGCGCTCGACGTCTTCCGCAAGGCGCGGCAGGCCAGCCTGCTCTACTAGAACAGGTTACCCATAGCCATTAAACAGGTTGCCATAGCCATGTAGTGTCATCTCGACCGGAGCAGACAGCTCTACCGTCTGCGAAGTGGATAGACCCCTGTCTTTTGTGAGCTGTTGCACAGAGGTCCGCGCAGCTCCAAACGAAATACAGGGGTCTCTCCACTTCGGCTCCGCCTACGGTCGAGATGACACTGTATAGCTGTAGATAATTTGTAGTTGTAGGTAATTTGCTTTAAAGAACGGGCGACGCTTGACACGGATGCTACCGTGCCCGCAGTACGAACGTCCGTAGCCGCTATCCCTAGATCACCCGAAGTCCGGCCTAAGTTCTTTTCATCCAAGACTTTGAGAACAAAGTATAGGGAGAGAGGTCAAAGCCCGGACGGGATTCGAAGATGGTCGGGGCGGAGGGATTCGAACCCCCGACCCTCTGCTCCCAAAGCAGATGCGCTACCAGGCTGCGCTACGCCCCGACTGCCCCTATGGTATCGCGGCCGGATGCGGGATGCGAGCCGTTCGCCATTGCGCAGCGCACGTTTTCTATCGCCAGCCCGGAGCATGCAGCTTATGCAGCATCGAGCCGCTGAACCAGAGCAGCAGGAGGAATGGCAGCATGACAAAGCTCATGAGCCCGACGCCGATCAGCACGATGAAGACCCAATCGCGCCAGGTATCGCGGCGCCCATAGGTCAGGCTGCGCTCCAGCAAGGCGTAGTTCCGGCGGTTGGCACGCCAGCCGATGTCGAAGAGGTTCCCAAGCACGGGCACGAAGCCCACGACGACCTCCACCCCGAGGTTCGCCACCATGCGCGCCACGGTCACCAGCGGCACACCGCGGAAGAACGCCGCCAGCACGATGACGCAGCTCGCCGCCCCGGCGAGAAAGTCGCCCACCCCGGGCACAAAGCCGATGATGCCATCGAGACCGAAGCGAATATTCGTTCCCGGCACGCGAAACCAGGTGTCCAGCACCCGCGACAGCATGTCGAGGTTCTCATTGCGGAATGCTCCGCCGGCGCCGCCCAGACGCGGCCGCAGCCCGTCGGAATCGGGGTAGGGTCCACCCCCGGTGCTCGCGCCCGGCGGCAGAATCTCAGGTTCGGCAGACTTGCTCCTCATCGCACCCTTTCCGGAATCACGTGGTTGAATGCTACAATTCTTCTCGGTACGGCGGCTATAGTTCAGTGGCAGAACGCCGCTCTGTGGCAGCGGATGTCGTGGGTTCGAAACCCACTAGCCGCCCCATCCCCCCTCTTGCTTGTACGTGGAAACGCAATGCAAGTTGAGGCGCTGTAGTCCGTTCTGATCCTCGTGTGCCGCGCCCACCCAAGTACATCGCCGCCCCTGCCGCAAGTCTCGCGCCCGCGCCCCACAACCTGTTTGCCGGCACCTCCGGCTGGGCCTATCCCACCTGGAAGCCGGGCTTTTATCCGGCCGAGGTGCCCTCGCGCGCATTTTTGCATCACTACGGCTCACAACTAACCGCCGTGGAGGTGAATTACACCTTTCGCAAACTGCCCACGCAGACGCAGCTGGAGGGCTGGCTGACCGCGACGCCGCCGGGCTTTCGTTTCAGCTTCAAAGCGCCGCAGCGCATCACCCACTTCGCCCGCCTGCGTGAATGTACGGCGGAGGTGGAACGCTTCCTCGCGGCTCTCGAGCCTGCACGCCAAGCCGGCAAGCTCGGTCCGCTGCTCTTTCAGCTGCCGCCCAACTTCAAAGCCGACCACCCCCGCTTGAAGCTGTTTCTCGAACAGCCCGCCTTGCGTGGCCCAGACGCCCCAGCCACCGCCTTCGAGTTTCGTCACGAGAGTTGGCTGGCGGACGACACCTATGACCTGCTCCGCGAGCACGGTGCAGCCCTCTGCGTCGCCGACACCGACAACCTCACCACGCCGGACATCGGCACCGCGCCGTTTCGCTGCTATCGCCTGCGTCGCGACGGCGGCTACAAACCGTCCGAGCTCAAGCAGTTCGCCAAGCGCTTCACCGCCCTTGCGAAAGAAGGCGAGGTCTTCGTCTTCTTCCGCCACCAGGATGAGCCGACGGGTGCGCTCAACGCCACCGCCATGCTCAAGGCCGCGGTCGCCGCGAAGAAAGCCTCCCTGCAGAAACGCAGAGGCCGCTGATGGATCGCCTTTGCTCCACCGCTCCCTGGCCTCAAGGCTTTCCGCCGTTTCATCCCCGGCGCTGGCTGACAAACGGCCATCTACAGACCGTCGCCGGCAACGTGCTCCCACGCCCCAGCGCATTGCCCGCGGCGGTTGCGCAGCTGGTCGAGGTCGCACCCGCGCGGGGCAGGCAGATCGCCAGCCGGATCCTGTGCGAGTGCCACTGGCAGCCCCTGCGCGTGCGCCGTCAGCGGCCCACGGTGCTCCTCGTGCACGGTCTGGAGGGCTCCTCACGCTCACAGTACGTCATCGGCAACAGCACCAAGCTCTGGCATGCCGGCTGCAACGTGATCCGCATGAACATGCGCAACTGCGGCGGCACGGAAAAGCTGACGCCGACGCTTTACCACTCCGGCATGTCCGGCGACGTCGGCGCGGTGATGCAACACTTTCTTCACGCGGAGCAGCTGGAGTCCTTTGCCCTGATCGGCTACTCCATGGGCGGCAACCTGGTGCTGAAGCTGGCCGGGGAACTCGGCGCGGACGCCCCTCCGCAGCTCCATTCGATCGTCGGCGTCTCACCCGCGATGGATCTCGGCGACTCCGCCGATGCGCTGCACCTGCCCGCCAACCGCTTCTATGAGCGCCGCTTCGTGCGTGCTCTGCTCAAACGCTTTCGTCGCAAGGCCTTTCTGTTTCCGCGTGCATTCGACCCGCAAAAAAGTGATGGGATCGCGTCCATTCGCGACTTCGACGACCGCATCACGGCCCTTTACTCCGGCTTTCACAGCGCCGATGACTACTACTTCAACGCCTCCTCGGCCCGTGTGCTCGACAAAATCCGCGTGCCGGCGCTGCTGATCCATGCCTGCGATGATCCGTTTATTCGCATCGCCGCGGAGACCCGCGCCAAGATCGCCGCCAATCCGGCGATCACGCTGCTCGAAACCGAGCACGGCGGCCACTGCGCGTTTCTTGCCACTCCGGAGCCCGCCAACGGCAACGACGGCTACTGGGCCGAGCACACCGCGTTGCGTTTCGTGTTCGCGCATGCCTCGGACCGCAACCCGCTGTAACCTGAAGAGATGTTTGCCGAGTGGACGGCCGCGTGCGCCGCCGACGATCCGATGATTCTCGTGCCCTGGGCCGACCCTGACGGCAGCACACGCTTTATCGATCTGCGGGCCGAGCCCTTCGATATCGCCGAGCTTCCCGAGGCGGAAGACTATCCCGCCCTGCGCCGTGCGCTGAACTCGCTCAATGCCTCCGGTTCGGCCTTTCTTACCTCCAAATGCGATGTCTGGACGCTTTCCCCTGAAGACGGCGGCGAGAAGCTGGAGGCGCTTCGGCTGGAACTCGACGCCGAAGACGAGGACGCCGCCTTCGGTTTTGCCAGCTACATCGACGTTCTGTGGCGTGAGCGAACCGTCTTCGCCTCCGCGCACAGGAGCAGCGGGCGGCTTGATCGCTTGGTCCGCCGCGCCAGCAAACTGTCCCATGCAGAGGCCGCGTTCGAAGCCGTTCTGCGGCCCGCCATCGCCGACTTGGACAGACATCCGGGCGGCGCGCTCGAAGGCTTCGGCGCCACGCTCTACATTACCGCCATCGCCTCCGACCCCGAGACCGCGATGCGCCGCTGGGAGGCGGGGCTGGAAGCCGTCGTGCATCTGCTGCGGGAGCGGGATCACGCCCTGCCGCCGGGCTCCGCTACAATCGACTAGCGCGAACACTTGCGCTACGGGCGAGTAGCTCAACTGGATAGAGCACGGACCTTCTAAGTCCGGGGTTGCAGGTTCGAGCCCTGCCTCGCCCACCATCAAAAGCAGCAAACAGGAAGTAAACGTGATGCCCCAGCGCGACACCATCGCCGTTGCCATGTCCGGAGGAGTGGATTCTTCTGCCGTCGCGGCCATGCTGCGCGCCGAAGGCTACCCCGTCATCGGGCTTACGCTGCAGCTTTGGAATCAGCGCCGCCTCGCCGGACGCGAGGGCATGCCTGAAACGGTGCAGGGCCGCTGCTGTTCCATCGACGACGTCTATGACGCCCGCCGCGTCGCGGAACACCTCGGTATTCCCTACTATCTCGTCAATGCGCAGGAGCGTTTCGAGGAGGAGGTGGTGCGGCCCTTTGTCGACGAGTACCTGCGCGGACGCACACCGATTCCCTGCACGCTCTGCAACAACCACCTTAAATTCGATCAGCTGTTGGAGACGGCTCGCGGCATCGGCGCCGACCGCATCGCCACAGGTCACTATGCGCGCAATAGCTACGATCCCGCGCGTGGACGCTGGGTCCTCTCGCGCCCGGCCGACCGCTCCAAGGACCAGACCTATTTCCTCTTCGGCCTCACGCAGGAGCAGCTCAGCCGCACGCTCTTTCCGCTCGGCGAGATGTGCAAGCCCGCCGTGCGCTCCATGGCTGCAGAGCAGGGTCTGGAACTCGCGCAAAAGCCCGATTCGCAGGAGATTTGCTTCATTCCGGGCGGCAGCTACTCGCAGTTTTTGCGGGCCTACCTTGAGGAACAGGGTCGTGCGCTGCCGGACAGCGCAGGCGAACTCGTCTCCGCATCTGGAGACATCATGGGAACGCACGAGGGCATTCACAGCTTTACCGTGGGCCAGCGCAAGGGCCTGGGCTTGAGTACACCGGAGCCCACATACGTGCTGAAGATCCACCCCGACTCGCATCGCATCGAGGTCGGCCCCGAGGCCGCGCTTTACGCAGCGATAGTACGAGCGAAGCAGCTCAACTGGGTCTCCATTGCCGAGCCCGCGGAGTCCATTCGCGTGGCGATCAAGGTGCGGCATCGGCATGAGCCCGCCATGGCCACGCTGCGAGTCATCGGCCACGATGAGATCGAAGCAAGGTTTGACGATCCGCAGCGAGCCGTAACCCCCGGCCAATCCGCGGTGTTCTATCAGGGTGATGAGGTAGCAGGCGGGGGTTGGATCGTGTGAAGCGGGCCATTGCTGCGCACATATACCAAAATGAGATTGTCATCCTGAGCGTAGTGAAGGACCTGCTGTGTCTGCATAGTTATGCACTAATACTTTGAAGGTTGTCATCCCGCAGCGCAGCGACGAGATCTGCTTTCCTCCGCGTTTCTGCAACCTGGAAGGAAAACAGATTCCTCCGCTGCGCTGCGGGATGACAAGCTAAACTAATACGTTCTGCGCGGGGCATCCGGCGCGGGAACGAAGGGCGGGCCTCCCGGCTCCGCATTTCCGCTGGTTCGAGCCTTGGAGGCACCGGTGGGCTTGGGCATCATCCCGTGCAGAAACGGTGTGCGTGCCGCCAGCGTCTCAACGCCCGCCTTGGCTGCGGCAACCCAGCCCGCAACCATCGTCACCGGCACACGGATCCCGTGCTGAATCGATCGTGACACGTGTTCGGTGGTGGTCAGCGCCTCGCTGACCATGCCGTTCACGCGCGCCACCTGCGCCTGCGTCTTGCCATTCACATCCTGGACGGTGCCGTTCACCTTGGTGACCGTTTCGCTGACCTCGGCGGTCACCTTGGTTACGGTATCGCCGACCTGGACAGACACCTTGGAGACGACCAGGCCGATCTCGTCGACCTTTTCCTTCACCACACCGCTCATGTGCTGAACGTCATTGGAGACGCTCGCGATCTTCGGCTTCAGATCGGCGACAATCTCCCCCACCTTGGTCAGCAGGTCCTGCCCTTGGCCGATCAGGGGCATCGCTTTAGACTGCACGGTTTTGGTGACGTTGTCGACCTTCTTCTCGACGCTACGCACGATGCCCATGATGACGATCGCGGCAACGGCAAGCGCGAGGATCACGAGAAGAATGCAGACCGCGATGATCCACTCCGCGATCATGAGGGAGTGCACGTCATGCGCCAGGCTCATATCGTCCTGGAAGAACATCGCAACCGCTGAAAGGGCTTGCATCGGTACTCCTTTATTGGCATATCGGATTGGCGTGTCGGAGATTGGCGTGTCGCAGGGCGCTTTGCGCCCCGGAAGCCGGTTTCTTCACGGGAAAAGGGCCGGTGAACAAAGCACCGGCCCAGAACATTCTCCCTGGTTCAACTCCACCCGCCTAAGAAGTGGTCGATGGGGCCTCATTGGTCTTGGCGACATAGGCTTCTTTGCCGGCATCGACCGCGGCCTGCACGGCTTCGCTCTGGTTTTGCACCAGGCCCTTGCCCTTTTCGACGTACTCGGTCCACTGGGTGCGGCCCTTATCGAGCGCATCCTTACCCTTGTCGACGTACTGCGAGGCGACTTCCTTGCCCTGCTGCAATGCCTGTCCAGCTTGTTCTTTGCCCTGTTGCACGTACTGGTTTACTTGCTCTTTGCCCTGTTGCACGTACTGGTTTACTTGCTCTTTGCCCTGTTGCACGTACTGGGTCGCCTGTTCCTTGCCCTGGCTGTAGAGCTGGTTGGCCTTGTCTCGCGCATCCAGAGCGCCGGCTACGATCTCGTCGCGGGTTTCGCGTCCGGCCTTAGGGGCATAAAGAACGCCAACCAGCGCTCCGATACCCAGCCCTGCCAGAAACCATCCAAAGCTGCTCGATCCTTCGTCATTGCTTGCCATGTGCGCTCACCTGATCCCTGAAGATGAAAATAGGCATGCCTCCACGGGCAGCACCTTTTACAGTGTGAATGATGCGAAGGAGTTTGGCGCGGTTGTTCCGTCTCCTGAAGTTCCCGCGCGCATCTCTTGCCTTGGAGAAAACCCTTTGGACCAATGCCTGATTCCGGAGTCGGCGCCTGCGCGAATCGCTGCATCCAAAAATCTTGTACCGTAGTACACATTACGTTCTACTCCCGTCTTCTATGCGAGCCCACTCCTCATGAACGTCTTTTCGCTTTCACGCCAACGCATCGTTTTCCTCTCCGCCGGCTTGTTCCTCGTGCTGACCGGATGTCAGCACAGCGTGGATGACACCACGCTGGCCGGCAATGTCCACAGCAAGCTCGCCGGGGATCCCTCCATCAGCCAGCAGCCGGTGCAGGTGGCCGTGCAAAAGGGCGTGGTGACGCTGACCGGCAATGTGACCGACGACACGGCCAGCAGCGTGGCGGCTCAGGACGCGGCGCGGGTGAAGGGCGTCAAGCAGGTGGTCAACAGCCTCGAGGTTGCAGGCATTCAGGTTGCCCCGACGGTGACGTCGCCCGAGGCGCCCACGCAGCCGCGCCAAACCACAGCGCAGGAACGGCAGGAGCTTGCGCAGGGCCAGCCCCTGCCGCCTCCCGCGGCGAACGCGCCCGCCCCCGCACCGCCGCCCGCGCCCGTTGTGCGTGACATCACCGCACCCGCCGGTTCCCCTATCACCGTGCGCATTACCGAGGCCCTCAGCAGCCAGACGGCGACGAATGGCGAGCCCTTCAACGGCGTCGTGAGATACGAGGTCGTGCATAACGGCATGGTCATCATTCCGGCCGGCTCGGCGGTCAGCGGGCGCGTGGTCGTGGCCAAGGACGCAGGCCACTACAAAGGCCATTCGGAGTTGAGCATCGAACTCACCGCGGTCCGGCGCCACGGCACCCTGCTTCCGATCAGCACGGAGGCCTACACCGTGGAAGGCAAGAATCGCGGCAAAAACTCTGCCGAAAAGATCGGCGGCGGGGCCGCGATCGGTGCCGTGCTCGGCGGCATCTTCGGCGGCGGCAAAGGCGCAGGCATCGGCGCGTTAGCGGGTGGTGGCGGTGGAACGGTGCTGCAGGGCGTCACGCGCGGCCAGCAAGTCGCCATCTCGTCCGAAAGCCTGGTGCGCTTTCGTTTGGCCCGCCCGCTGACGGTGCGCACCTCGGAGAAGCCCTCCGGGTACGAACCCACGACCTCGCGCGAGCGCTAGACCTGATCCATTCAACCGTGAACGACTGGGGCGAGACCCAATCGCTCGCGAATCGTACAATTATGGTAGAAGGTGCACATGGCGGCTCCAGCACGAAAGCGCGCCGCCTCCGGCTCTGCGGGTCTGCATCTCGTTTCGAGCCGGGCCGGGCGTGAGCCGAAGTCGCAGCCGCGATCGCCGCTGACGCTTTGGCATCTGCTCTCACTCGACGCGCCGAGCGTAGCCGCCTTGTGGACGGTCTTTGCCGCGTGGAGTGCCGGTGTGCGCCTTTCCCTTGCAGATCCCCTGGCGATGTTCGTCGCCGTATGGATGCTGTATGCGGCCGACCGCCTGCTCGACGCGCGCAGCTTGGCGGACGGCTTTCCCGCACTCGATATCGAGGAGCGCCATCGCTTCCACTCCCGTTTTCGCAGCCGCTTTCTGCCGTGTCTTGCGGCGATGGCGATTCCACTGGCTGTGCTGTTGCATCTGCTGGCGGCTCCGGTGTTGCATCTGTACGCCCTTCTGGCCGCTTTGCTCGCCGGTTGGCTGTTGCTGGTGCATGCCCGGCCCGAATTCTTTCCCTCCACTCGGCGGCTGCCGAAAGAGATCGCGGTCGGTGTGTTCTTTCCAGCGGCCGTCTCCATCCCCACGGTCGCGCGAGCCCCTGAGCTGCGCCTCGCACTTCTCCCCGGCGCGCTGCTCTTCGCCGCTGTGTGCACCTTGAACTGTCTGTTCCTGTATGCCTGGGAGCATCCGCACGATCGGAGCCGGGCGCACCTCACCACCCGCTTCGCCGTAAAATTCCTGCTGCCCCTGGCTTGGCTGGGCTTCAGCGTTGCGTTGATCGTTGCTCTGCTGGCTTCCTTGCGACTGCCGGTGCTGGCGCTGGCTTCGCCTCACCTGGCGCACACGCTCGCTATTCCTACAGCATGTGCCGGGAGCATCGGGTTCCTGCTTGCTTTGCACGCCTCGCGCCGCAGCATCCCTCCCCTGCAGCTCCGGGCACTCGCGGACGTGGCTCTGCTGACGCCCCTGGCCCCGCTACTGTTTGCGCTGCTGGGCACGAAGTGAGTGGTGCAGCATTCGCTCGCTCCGCACAGGAGAATGGCCCCGGCCTGGTATCTTCTGCCGCGAACTTCGATCCCGTAGCGCGCATCTATCGCTGGGCGGAATACTTGGCTCTGGGGCCGCTGCTGAAGCGCACACGCGAAGAATTTTTGCCCCAGCTCAACGATGTGCGGCACGCGTTGCTGTTGGGGGATGGGGATGGCCGCTTCGCCCGAGCTCTGTTAACGAAAGCGGCCGCCGCGCACGCATACGCAGTGGACAGCAGCGCGGCCATGCTGTGCCTGACCCACGCCCGATGCGCCCGCGGTGGCGTTGCCGATCGATTGACGGTCGAACACGCCTCTGTCCTCGCTGCCGTCGCGCAGCCCCACTGCGACCTGATCGCAACGCACTTTCTACTCGACTGCCTGACCCAGGAAGAGGTCGAGGCGTTGGCTGCGCAACTCGCCCAGCAGGTGAGCCCACGCTGCCGGTGGGTGATCTCCGAGTTTGGCCTGCCCCATGGCAGGCTGCGAGCCCTGGCTGCCGGTATCTACATTCGCCTTCTTTATTTTGGCTTTCGGATTCTCACCGGCCTTCGCACCGATCGGCTGCCAGACCACGCGGCCGCGCTCGAAGCCGCTGGTTTCAAGCGGCTGCAGCGTGTGGAGCGCCTGGGCGGCTTTTTGTACTCGGAGATGTGGGAGCGTGTTCCGGACTTCCTTTCCTCTAACACGCCGGCGACGCAACGGCAGAGCCTGATCTGACATCGATCTTAGGGTGACTGGCCATGGTAATAGCTCCAAAGGCTCCGCCCCTCCTTTGCGAAAGAAAGCTTCGCGCAAAACAGGTGAGGATACGAGCGCTTCTCAACCGCTGCGCCAAACCGTGCCGGAGTCGGAGAAACCGGGCAGCGATGCCCAGCCCAACCCGGAGCCGGCGCCCCCTTCCCTGCTGGCCCCGGACCCCGCTGTGTTTTCATCCACGACGCCGGAGACCCGTAAGTCTTCCGTGCGGTTGGCTCATCCCAATCGCAATCGACTGAACCTGTACATCCTTCGCCATGCCAGTGCGGGCACACGGCGCGCCAACCCCAAAATCGACGTAAAACGTCCCTTGGACAAGGAAGGCAAGCAGCACTGTTTTCACCTGGCGCACGTCTTGAATGCGTTGAAGGTCAACTTCGACCTGATCGTCTCCAGTCCCTTGAAGCGCTGCCTCCAAACCGCCCAGCTCATCGGCACGGAGACGGGCTACGAGGCCAAAATCCTGCATGCCGAGGCGCTGCAGCCGGATGCGACTTACCCTCAGTTTCAACGCCTGATCCATGAATGCCGCACCTATGAAAATGTGCTGATGGTGGGCCACAACCCCACCCTCACGTACTTTCTCGGCCAGCTAATAAGCCCCATTCTGGTGGAAGGGGAACCAGGCTCCACCAGCCGCCTGCGGCTGCGCAAGGGGTCGCTGGCGCGGGTAACGATCGAGCGCGGGCCCGCTACTCTGCAGGGTTTGCTTGATCCGCGCGTGGTGCGTGCACTCTATGCCACGTCCACAAAGAGTTCACGGCGCAAGACCTCGCGGAAGTAAGCGGCCTCCTTGCGCAGCGACCACAGCTCCAGCTCGGCGCTGCCACGCGCGGGGTGCTGCAGCTGCAACACAACCCGCTTGGGATACACCAGCGTCTGTACCCGCAATGGAGGCCCGGTGCGCTCCCCATGCAGCGCCTGCGCCAGCCGCAGCAGCACCACTGCCCGCTTCACCGGCGAGTGCTCCTCCATCGGCACGGCCCGCATGGTGCGATCCATCGGCTCCGGCCGGCTCTTGCCCAGGTAGCGGCTGATGGCCGCAACGATCGTCCGCTGTGCCGGTGAGAAGCCGAAGATCTCCGAGTTCGCAATGATGTACTGGGTATGCCGATGATGCCCCTGGTGGTTCATGTACTTGCCCACCTCACGCATCATGGCCGCGGCGGCAATCCACAGCCGGTACTCCAGCGGCAGTTCGTGCGCCCGCTGCAGGCCGTCGAACAGCATCTCCGCCTGCCTGCGCACGGGCTCGGCCTTCTCCGGATCCACGCCATAACGACGGCATACCTCGACCACACCCTGCCAGCGCTCGGACTCCATCGTCTTGTGCACACTGGCACGCGTGTCCGTGTCCGCCAGCATCTGCGCCAGCACGCCATCGCGCAGCCCCAGGGGCGAATAGCGAAAGCCGCCCAGCCCCGTTCGCTCCAGCAGCGAGGCGTACACCTGCGCGCCGCCGACGATGATCTCCGATCGCCGCGGCCCAATGCCCTTCACCGCCGCGCGCTGCGTGTTGCTCATCTTCACCAGGCGATCGGCCAACCGCCGCACCGACGCCGTATCCGCCTGCAACGGAGCAGGCGCATTGGCCGAGCGTTTGCCACGTATTGACTTCGAGCTGTGCTTCTCCACCGAGCCTTCCGCCGGCAGAGCGTTCGCGGCCTCGGCCAGCGCGGCTGCCGTTCCTGAGGTCGCCAGCACGAGATCCACCTTGGGTTGGCCCAGCTTGCGTTCCGCGCGATTCAACTCGCGATCGATAAACTGCCGCAGCCGACCGATATCCCCCTTTGAGGGCGGATCCGTGCGCAGAAACTCCTGCTGCAGCCGCACCGCCCCCAGCGGCAGGCTCACCATCTCCTGAATGCGTCCGCCGGACGACAACGTAATCTCGCAGGAGCCGCCGCCCAGATCGATCAGCAGGCAGCGTTTGCGGGCATCCGGCTCATGCGTCATCACGCCGAGGTGGATCAGCCGGCCTTCTTCCAGACCGCTGATGACCTCCAGCGACCATCCCGTCGCCGACTTCACCCATGTGCGAAATGCCTCTGCGTTCAGCGCATCGCGCGTTGCACTCGTGGCCACCACGCGAACCTTGTCCACCACATGCGCCTGCACCGCCTTGTGAAAGCGCTTCAGCGCTTTGATGGTGCTGTCCATGGACTCAGGCGAGATGACACCGGCCTCGAACACGCTTTCGCCGAGCCGCGTCACCTCCCGGTCTTCATGCAAGGTGCAGATCTCGTGCTGCACCACGGAGGCGATGGCCAGACGGCAGGAGTTGGAACCGATATCGATCGCCGCGAAGGTGGGCATTAAAGCAGTTCTCCTGATACTGTGCCGTTGGAAGCGTGGTCGAATGCCAGTTTTCATAGAAGAAAACTGGCGCGAACGTCTTTACCTTCGCTGTACACCCTCAGGAGAACTGCATGGGCCTTGGGGTTCTCCTGAGTTGCGTGTCCGCCACGATCAAGATACATCCCAGCCTCTTGCTCACTCGCCAATCGCGGTGGAAAGCTCGTCCCCTATGCAGGTTGCTACTCTGGAGGGAGCGCCGCATCTCCGCCGTTCTATGCCGTTTCGTTTCCATTGCACCTCCGTCACCCGGGATCAAGCCGGCGAACATGCCTCGCGTTTCCGCAAACGAGCGATCTTCCTGCTCATCTTTCTTTGGGCAATCATCTACGGCGCATCGCTCTTTTCGCCTTCCCTGCTGGACGACGCCGACGCCACCCACGCGCAGGCTGCGCAGGCCATGCTGCGCACCGGCGATTGGGTTACGCTGCACGTGGACGGGGTACGGTATCTCGAAAAGCCGCCGCTGCCGTACTGGATCACGGCGCTCAGCCTGCGCCTGTTCGGGGACAACAGCTTCGCCGTGCACCTGCCGCTCGCGCTGACGGTGCTGGGCTTGGCGCTGCTTGCCTTTTGCTGGGGAGGGCGGGCTTTCGGAACAATAACGGCAGAGTTGGGCTCTCGAAGTTCAAACAACGAGATGCAAGAATTTGCTCCGATCGATGGGGATAAAGTCGGCTTCTACGCCGCGCTCTTTCTGCTCACCTCCACCGGCGTCTTCCTCTTCACACGCGTCTTCATTCCCGATGCCCTGCTCTCACTGTGCCTCGCATTCATCCTTTATGCGGCTCTGCGAGCGCTGGAGCGCGACGATGCGGCAGGTCGCCGCTGGGCTCTGTTCGCATGGATCGCGCTTGCGGCAGCCGTGCTGACCAAGGGGCTGGTGGCGATCGCCTTCATCTTAGGGACGTTTGCGCTCTACCTGCCTCTTGCCGGCGAGTGGCGCCACTGGCGCCGACTCACCCCCTTGCGCGGGACGATGCTGTTCTTAGCCGTGGCAGCCCCCTGGCACATCCTCGCGGGGCTGCGCAATCGCGGCGGAGCCGACGGCCACGGCTTCTTCTGGTTCTACTTCATCAACGAGCACGTATTGCGCTTCCTCGGCCGCCGCTCCCCGCCGGACTACAACAAGCTGCCCGCGGCACTCTACTGGTCGCTGCATTTGGTCTGGCTGTTTCCGTGGTCATTCTTTCTGCCCGTCATTGCACTGATCGCCTGGCAAAAACGCACGCAGTGGATGCCGGGACGAAACCCTGCCACGCGCTCCTTTGCCGGCCGCTCGGTTCCCCTGCTGCTGATCTTCTCCGCTCTGGTGCTGGTGTTTTTCAGCATCTCCACCAATCAGGAGTACTACACCTCTCCGGTCTATCTACCCTTGCTTCTGCTCGCGGCCGCTGCGCTGCGTTACGGGGAGCAGGAAGCCTCTACGCCGCAGCAAATCCACGTACGCCGCCTCCTGCTGATCAGTCATTGGGCGCTCGCCGGCTTCGGCTGGATCGTCGCCGTCGCGCTCGCCGCTGCGCTTTGGAGCAGCCGCCATTTGGCCGCCGCGCCGAACGTCGGCGATCTGCTGGCCCATCGCGATGTGGGGGACTACACGCTCTCCATGTCTCACTTTTTCGACCTCACCGATGCCGCATTTTCCGCGCTCCGCCTGCCTGCCAGCCTCGCCTGCGCAGCCTTCGCGATTGGCCCCGGCGTGAGCCTGCTTTTGCGGCTGCGGGCGCGGGCGACCGCCTCGATCCTCGCGCTTGCCTTTACAAGTACCGTCTTCCTTGTCGCCGCGCATCTTGCGTTGAACAGGTTTGCCTCCATGCTCTCCTCGCAGGACTTCGCGCAAAAAATTCAAGAGATGCAGCGGGCCGGAACAATCGCCCCGAACGCCGAGGTCATGATCTTCGGCGATCAGGCCTTCGGCTCCTCCATCCCCTTCTATCTCGGCCGGCATGTGGAACTTGTCGATGGCCGCAGCACCTCCATGCTGTTCGGCAGCACCTTTCCCGATGCGCCGCCGCTGTTCCTCACGCCCCAACAACTCGCAGCCAGTTGGGGCCACAACCCGCGCAAGCTGCTCTTCGTGCCTCCGGAGCATCGCGCCGAGGTCGAATCCCTGCTCGGATCCGGGGCCATACTTGTCTACCAAAACTCCGGCAAAATGCTGCTCACCGATCGGCCACTTGCCCACCCACAAACAGCTACCCCGGTGGACAGGGACGTACCCCGTCCCGAACAATAGAGCGTAGACGTGACCTCCATCGGACGACCCCAACCCCACACCCAGCCAAAGCGGCTCTGGCGCGCTTCCTCACTGCTTCTTATCTTCCTTCCATGGCTCATCCTGCAGTTTGGCGGCCTCTTTTCACCCGGCCTGCTGGACGACGTGGACTCCGTCTATACCGAGATCGCGCGCGAGATGCTCGCCCGCCACGACTTCGTCACGCCGGCCGTCGACGGCATTCGCTTCTTCGATAAGCCACCGCTGATGTACTGGATGGCCGCGGGTTCCATGCGCGTCTTCGGCGTGCATGACTGGGCCGCGCGTCTGCCGCTTGCGCTCGGCGTACTGCTTCTGCTCCTCGCGGTGTATGCGCTGGGCATTCGCCTGTTTGCAGGCACGTCGCCGCTGGACCGGCTCGATCGCGGAGGCCTGTACGCCGCACTCGCAACGGGCATCTCCATCGGGCCTTACCTTTACACACGTTTCTATATTCCGGACATCCTCGTTGCGCTCTGGATGACGCTGGCGGTGCACTGCCTGCTCGTCGCGTTGGGGCGCTTGGATGAAGGCCAATCCCCGCTCTGGCCGATGCTTGGCTTTGCCGCCGTTACCGCGCTGAACGTGCTCACGAAGGGCCTCATTGGCTTGGTCTTTCCGGTCGGCTTTGCGCTGCTCTATCTGCTCTGGACGCGCCGCGCGCGCGATCTGCTTCGTCTGCATCTTCCGCTCGCGACGCTTGTGTTTCTCGCCATCGCCGCACCCTGGCACATCCTCGCCGCCCTGCGGAATCCACCTGTGCCCATGCCTGCAGGCGTAGGCCTACCCGCGAAGGCGGGCTGGACATGGTTCTATCTCTACAACGAGCACGTCGCCCGCTTCCTGCAGAAGCGCATCCCGCACGACTACGGTCAGGTGCCGGTGCCGCTCTTCTGGCTGCTGCTGCTGCTGTGGCTGATCCCGTGGACCGCGTTTCTTCCCGCCGCGGTGCTCGACGCTGTCCGCAATCTGCGTGCGCCGCGCCGCCACAGCCTGCTGTTCGACTCCGACGCGGGTAGCCCCGCGCAGCTTTGGCAGCACGCGCTGACAAACGACCGCCGCACCGAGGCCGCCCGTTCGTTGCTGCTGTGGGCAGGCCTCATCCTCGGCTTTTTTACGCTGTCCTCGCGGCAGGAGTACTACCACCTTCCGGCGTTGCCCGCGCTCGCCCTGCTGGTCGGCGGTTTGCTCGCAACGGCCGATCGCAAGGTCACAACGGCCAAAGCTCCGGAGAGCGCGTCAGCCACCCAGGCGCAGGCGCAAGCGCTCGCGGGATCTCGTTGGTTCCTTGTGCCGCTCGGCATCCTTTTCTTCGGCGTTTGCGCCTACTTCGCTGTCACCGCTCCCAAGCCGCGACCGGGCGCAACGCTTAGCTCCCTGCTCAGCTCCAACCCTGATCTTTACAATCTTTCACTCGGCCATGTCTTCGATCTGACCGGCAGGGCCATGGGGCTGTTCCGCGGGCCCTTGATCGCCGTTGCGTTGGGTATGCTGCTGCTCGGTCCGGTGTCCCATCTGCTGCGCCGCCATGGACGTTCTTTTGCAGCCAATCTGCTCATCGCCGCTGCGATGACGCTCGTTCTGCTGGGAGCCCATGAGGGCCTGGTGCGCTTCTACCCTATCCTCGGCTCAGAGGGTCTGGCCGAGGCCATCAACGCGCAGCGCCGGCCCGGAAACATCATCGCCATCGACGGCGAACTCACCTCGGGTTCCACCCTGCTCTTCTACACCGGGCAGCCCGTGCTCCTGGTGAATGGCCGCGTCAACGGCCCGTGGTTCGGCAGCTTCTGGCCCGATGCGCCGCATATTTTTCTGGATGACACAGGGCTCGACCGTCTGTGGTCAGGTTCGCAACGGGTGTTTCTGCTGACCTACCATCCGGAACAACGCGAAGCCGACCTCCGCCGTTTCGCACATGTCAAGGTCATCGCAGAGCAAGGCGGAAAAACAGTCTTGTCGAACCGTTAAGGCGTGCTTGAACGAAGCGGGTGTACCACCTTCACGAGGGCGTTCATCCTCACCGGAGTATCAGCTCTCCTGGAGGGGAGCCGTGGGCCTCTCGGAGGGAGCCGCGGGCCGCTTTTGGAGGAAGCCGTGGGCTTTAGCCCACGGAATGAGCAGCCAATTTAACCTGCCCTTTAAGGGCTGGGCTCTCCTTGCCGCGCGCCCTAAAGGCCCGGGGCTAAAGCCCTGTTCTGCCGCGTAATGATTCAGCGGCCTGAAGGCCGCTGCTCCCTCCCAAAAACCAACTCATAGCGGGTTGCTTAAATCAATCCGTGCAGCGCATCCTCCGGCCCTTCCACAACGCCGCCCTCTTTCAGCTTGTACACCTTGCCCCGGTAATAAAATCTCTCGCCAAGGTAGCTGTTTACCCAAAGCATGCTGCCCAGCAGATCGCGCAGGGGATACAGCAGCGCACCCTGCTCCCACCCGGATTCACCCATCACCAGCAGGATCGTCGCCGCCTGCACCCAGCGGTTCACGGCGGTGGCCAGCAGCCACAGCAGACCCAGGCCCAGCTGCCCGCTCAGCACTCCCCACGTAAGGCCCAGCAGTCCATACGCAACGGAGAACGTCAGCCCACTGCCGAGATGCCCCCACGGCCGCGACCGCCGCGTACTCTGCATCCAGCGCAGCTGGTTGCGATAACTCAGCGGGAACGGGGAATCCTGCACCATCAGCCGGATCACATGCGTCGCCAGCAACACGCCCGTGCCCCCCTCCGCCAGGCGATTTCCCAGCACAAAATCATCGGCATAAAACTGCCCCAGTTCGCCGAAGCCGCCCACCTGCTGGAAGCTCTTGCGCCGCACCGCCATGGTCGCGCCCAGCGCGAATTTCGTGCCCTCGATCAGGTCCGCCACCAACACGCCGGAGGTCATTTCGACGCTCTTGCCCACCGCATCCAGCCGCGAGCTAAGCCCCGCTCCCGGATGCGCCGTGCCCAGGTACACACAAGAGGCCAGCCCCACCCGCGGGTCGCGCAGGTACTGCACCATGCGCTGCAGATAATCCGATTGGACGCGCACATCCGCATCGCTGGTGATGTACTCATCATGCTTCGCGACGGTATCGAGCTTGGCCAGCGAAAACACCTTCGCATTATGGAAGCGTGGGATCGGATCGCCACAGGTGAAATACCCGGCCTTTACGTGCGGGTACCGCTCGCCCACACGACGCGCCAGCTGCAATCCCGCGTCGTCTTCATAGCGCGCGCAAAAAAGCAGCTCGAAGTCAGGGTAGTCCTGCTCAAAAAATGTCTCCAGATTGCGCTCGATGCCCGGCTCGGTTCCATGCAGCGGCTTCAACACGCTGATGGGCGGCAGATAGGTAGCCGGCTGCCGCTGCTCGCGCCGCCGCCGCAAACCAAAACGCACAGCAGCCACAACGACCATGCCGCAGTAAATGGTGGAGGTCACGGTGCCCAGCAGGGCGACTGAAAATACGGCTCGTCGAAACAATGGCATTAGCGAATTACGCGAAAGACACGCCCGTGAGGGCAACAAGGCTCCATTGCAGTGTAGAACACAGTGCTGTTGCTTTTCTTTCTGTCATTCCCGGAGGGAATCTGCTGTTCCGTCCAGCACGAAAGTGCTTCAGCGTGTCCGCGGCTTGCCCTTCGCAGCCGGGCTTCCCTCACGCGTGGGCATCACCACCGGCCGGCGCAGCGACACCAGACCCGCCGATGGCTGGTTCTGCGCCTGCTGCATGCGCGTCAGCATCTCTGTCCGCACATATTCCACGAACCCCTGCATCTGGCGGTTCATCTCCTCCATGCGCTCGCGCATTTGCAGCACGATGGCGATGCCGGCGATGTTCACGCCCAGATCGCGCGCCAGATTCAGGATGAACTCCAGCCGCTCCAGATCCTCGTCCGTGTAAAGACGCGTGTTGCCCTCCGAACGCGACGGCCGCAGCAGCCCTTCGCGCTCATACAGCCGCAACGTCTGCGGATGGATGTCGTACATCTCCGCAACCGAGGAGATCATGTACGCGCCCTTCGATTTGCGTCTTGTCGCCATTAGAGCAAATTCCCTTTAGATAAAGTGTCATCTCGACCGAAGGCGCAGCCGTAGTGGGGAGACCCCTGTATTTTGCTCGCCACGGCAAAAATCTTCGCGGCGCCACGGACGGAATACAGGGTCTCTCCGCTGCGCAGACGATAAACTGTCTGCTGTCACCCAAACGAGGAAGACCTGTCATTTGGGGCCCGGCGCTTCTGTCGAGATGAAACGGGATAGCTAACGATAATTTGCCATAAGCCTCGCGTCTCGTTGCTAGTGAATTTCGCGTTTCTTCGACATGAGGATTTGCGCTTTGTCCTATCGCAATGAGCATACCGCGCCCACATCCGCCTTGCCAGAGGCAAGTGCATCCAATGCCCCATGTATCGTTCAAAGCGCCGTTCGCCCCTCAGCACCCTCGCCGTCGTCACCGCAGGTCTCGGCGCGACCGCCGCGCTCATCACCGTGCCCCGCGCGCTGCTCGCCACGCCGCCGCCCGAGGATGCCGTGGTGCTCGTTACGGGCGGATCCCGCGGCCTGGGACTCGCAATCGCCTCGCGCTTTGCCCAGCGGCCCGTCAACCTCGTACTCGCCGCGCGCAGCTTCGACGAACTGATGGGGGCGCAAAGTACATTGCTGGGGCGTCACTCACATCTCCGCCCCGAAAACTTCTATCTCGTGGCCGCCGACCTCTCGCAGCCGTCCGAGTGCCGGCGCATGATCGCTGAAGCCTTCGCCCGCTTCGGCCGCATCGATGTTCTCGTCAACAACGCCGGCATCATCGACGTCGGCCCGATCGAGGCCCTCACCGCCGAGGTGTTCGAGGAGACCATGCGTATCAACTTCTTTGCCGCACTCCACGCCACCTGGGCAGCCCTGCCGAGACTACTTTCCCAACCCCCGGCGCGCGGCTGGCGGAGACGTGCGGCGATCGTGAACATTTCATCCATCGGTGGTAAATTCGCCGTTCCGCACATGCTGCCCTACTCGGCCGCGAAGTTCGCCCTGACCGGCTTCTCCGAGGGCCTTCATGCCGAACTGCGCGGCAAAGGCGTTCGCGTCACCACTGTCTGCCCGGGCCTGATGCGCACCGGCGGGGAAGATCACGCGCACTTCACCGGGGACGCCGACGCCGAGCGCCGGTGGTTCGACCTCTGCGCCAAGACCCCCGGCATCGCCACCACTCCCGAGCACGCCGCGGATCGCATCTTCCACGCTGTAGCCCAGGGCCGCGCAGAGATCACCATCACCCCGCAGGCCTGGCTCGGCGCACGCTTCGCCGGTGTCTTCCCCGAGACGCTGCAATGGATGAACGGGCTGACGGACCAATACCTGCTTCCCGAGGCTCCCTGATCGCCTGGCGCACTCAGATCAGCAGAACTCCTCGTCGCAACAAAACCTGAAACAAGGGGAAACCATGGCGAACTAACTCGCCTTCGGGAGTTCCACTGCATCCACAGCAGATCTCTTCCGAGCTTCAATCAAATCGCGCAAGGCATTGTTCACCGCCTCTGAATCTGGAAATTGGGCTTTGATGTCGTTGTCTAACGAAACCAGATTCAGCTCTTGGAATCGCTGAACGAACGGGTTCGGAATCCACTTCATCTTCGAGAGGTCCAATTCGTCAGGCAGTTCGTAATCATCTACGGAATCCAGCTTCATATCGGCTCCTTTCACCTGGTGTAGCCCGGCGTGCACTAATCAAACGAATACGCTCACCGCGCCAAACGTGTACAACCAGCAAGCTCTTCAGCCGCACGGATCGACCGATCACAGTGTATCGTTGCTCTCCGAAAGAGTGTTCTTCGTCCATGAAGTAATCGGATCGTGGGTCGAAGAATACCGTTGCTGCTTCCGTGAATCGCACACCATGAGCAACCGCGCTTCGGGCGGCCTTTACGCGGTTCCACTCAAAAGTCTGCCCCAGATACTCATAAATCTCGTCGTCCGTCATGTCCCGGCCAGCATCTCCGCCCGCGGGTCCTCCGGATTCAACCGCTGCAGCTCGCGCAGAATCTCCTTGGAGCGCTCATCCTGCACCTTCGGTACAACAATCCTGACCTCGACGATCTGATCGCCGCGCTGCCCCTCACGCGCCGCGACCGGCGCACCCTTTTCCCGCATGCGCAGCTTCTGGCCCGTCTGGGTTCCCGGCGGAATCTTCAGCTGCGCCCGGCCCGGCCGCGTACCCTCGCCGTCGATCGTCGGCACATCGATGCGACCCCCCAGGGCAGCCTCCATCGCCGTCACCGGAACCGTGATGTGGAGATCGTCGCCGCTGCGGCGGAACAACTTGTGCGCCTCCACCTTGATGATCAGGTACAGGTCGCCCGCCGGCGCGCCTTCGGTTCCGGCATTGCCCTTGCCGGCCAAGCGAATGCGTTGCGCATCGCGCGTTCCCGGCTTAATGCGGAACTCCAGCGGCTCACGCCGCGTCAGCACCCCGGCCCCGTTGCAGGTGGGGCAGGCGCTCTGTACCTTACCCGCGCCACCGCAGCGGGGGCACTGGGTGTCGAACTTCATGCGCCCGGCCGTCTGCGTCACCTTGCCGGAGCCGTGGCACTCGGGGCACTCCATCGGCTTGCCGACCGTACCGGTTCCGCGACAGGTGTTGCACTGCTCCTGACGCTGGATCTCCAGCCGGGTGACGCCGCCGCGAATCGCGGTCCAGAAATCAATTTCCACCTGGTATTCGAGGTCGGTGCCCGGCTGCGGTCCACGGGGCTGGCGGCCTCCGCCGTTGAACATGCCGGAAAAAATGTCGCGGAAGCTGGAACCAAAGCCGCCCGCGGGCTCGCTTTGCGCTGCGCTGCGGCTACCCGCGTTTCCACCACCCGAAAAATTCGAAAAATCGAAGCCGCCAAAGTCGAACGGCACACCCTGCCCGCGCCCGGCACCGGCACTCCCCGCGCCGCCTTCGCCGAAGCCACTGCTGCCGGCGCCACCCCCGCGCGCATACGCCTCCGCCGCAGCCGGATCAATCGAATCCGAATAGAAGCCCAGCTGGTCGTACACCTTGCGCTTCTTTTCGTCACTCAGAACATCGTTGGCCTCGGAGATCTCTTTAAACTTCTCCTCGGCTTTCTTATCTCCGGGGTTTACATCCGGGTGGTATTTGCGCGCGAGCTTGCGAAAGGCCTTACGAACCTCATCCGCCGTGACCGTCTTTTTGACGCCTAGCGTCCCGTAATAGTCTTTTTGCTGCGTTGGTCCCATGAGCTAAGCCACCCTGCACTGAACTTCTTTTTTAATTCGGGAAGCAGACTCGCGCTCTACGCAGGCCAGTTCGTAAGTGGTCTGCAGGTTCATCCAGAGGTCGGCGGAGGTACCGAAGTGCACGGCAAGCCGGTAGGCCGTATCGGCGGTGATCCCGCGACGTTCGTTTACGATCTCCGAGATGCGCGTGGAAGGCACTCGCAAAGCCAGCGCTAACGCATGCGCGGAAATTCCATGCGGATTCATGAATTCGTCGCGCAAAATTTCGCCTGGATGCATGGGGGGTGGCCGCCTGTTTGGATCGCGAAGTATCGACATACGTAGTTCTCCGTTGGACCTCTCGCTGCTTCAACACGTTTTCGGAAAGAGCCCGACTCGGGCCGAGGCGGCACACGCTTCCTCATCCCCACAGCGTCATAGAGCTCCCCTAGTGGTAATCCACGATTTCTACATCGTGGGGTTCGGTTTCAAGCCAAGCAAAACAGATCCGGTACTGCCGGTTGAGGCGGATGCTGTACTGGCCGTTCCGGTCGCCCTGCAACTTTTCCAGGCAATTGCCCGCGGGCACGCTTAGATCGTCCAGTCTGCGGGTGTTGTCGAGAACCTGCAATTTCCGTCGCGCCACCGTTACGATGGAACTGAATCTCCGGCTCTTGCCTGTAAAGAACAGTAACTCAGTATCTTTATCGGCAAACGACCGAATCATGACTTACCTTATCACGTTTAGCGGAAAACGTTAAGCGCATTACGGAAAACCGGCTTAACCCAACACTCCAGCCCGCCTCGCCTTGAGCGCCGCCCGCGACGCCCGCAGGCTCACGCCTTGCGCAAACGCCTGCCGGTTCTCCGCCTCGGTCGTCGCCTGGTCCACCGGACACCAATAAAGTGTCCGCCCGGCCATGTCGCGATGCAGAATGGGCTCGCCGCAAACGAAGCACGGCTTCCCATGCCGCCGGTACACGTAATGCTCCTCGCCCCGGGGCGCCGGTTCCTTTTTGCTCGGCCGGTCCGCGCGCCTGGTGCATACAATCCTCCGGTCGACCATGCCTGCCTTCAGCAGCGGAATCAGATCCTGCCACATCGCCTTCAGCACCTTGGGATCCATCGCATTGCCGGGCATAAACGGGTTCACGCGGTGCCGAAACAGGATCTCCGCACGATAAATATTTCCCACGCCTGACAGGATCGCCTGGTCCATCAACAGCTCGGCAATCGGCTTCTTTCCGGTGAGGATTTTGCCATACGCGAGCTGCGGATCATCGTGCCCCTTCGCGTCTTCGCCCAGCGGATCAGGCCCCAGCCGCTCCAGCAGCGCCTCCCATTTCGCACGGTCGAAGACGCTGCAATCCGTGGGCCCACGCAGTTCGCACCACTCCACATCGTCGGGCGGAAACGGCTGCGTGCCGTCATCATGCTGGCAGCGCAAATTGTGCGGATGCCCTTTCACGCTGCGAGCCGCCTTGCCCGTTCCCGCACGTTGCAAAATCGCCCGCAGCGCGCCCTTGGGTTCGGGCAAAGGACCGCAGCCCTCCGTCCAATCGCCGAAGCGCCCCAGATGCACGTGGAGGACCATATCATCCCCAAACTCATAGCCGAGATGCTTGCCCACCGCATGAACCTGCTTGAGCTTCTTCCCATCCACCCGATGCGCATCGCTGAAGCGGTGGTTCGGGCCGGGCAACACATTCAGCTTCCGTCCCGCAAACGCCGCATTGTGGCGCTCGGCCCAGCGGTGAACCTCATTCCCTTCCGGCACTTTCCATCTCCTTACCTTCCGCGTCCAGCAACGTCGGCGTTTCTTTGGGAGCCTTGCGTTTCACCCGTCGTATGCGCGAGCCCAGCCGTCCACTTTCGAGCTCATATTGGTAGTAGTCCAGAATGCGCTCCGGGGTCCACAACGCCCAGTGGTTCGCCTGGAGCGCGTGCATGCGCTTGAGTTGAATATCGTCCATCTGCCGCATCAGCCCGCGGAGATCGCTGTACTGATCGCAGAACGCGCTTTCAGGATCTTCCAGCATCGTTTGCAGGTCCACATACACCGGCTGCGCCCACTCATAAAATGTATGCCAGACGTCGGATAAATCAAGGTGTCCCTTTTTCACCAGCAGCCCCAGATGCTCGTAGAAGTCCAGCACCTCAAACGCTGCGATCGGCGGATCGTCCATCGACCAGGGCACCAGGCCATCGCCCTCAACACGGGATTCGGCCAGACGGCGCCGCGACGCCACGAAGGCATCGCTGAGGAAAAAACTCAACTGCTTCTCCAGATTCGTAACCGAGCGATACTCCCGCTCATGTCGAAGCTGCAGGCCGGCATACGCGATCGCACCCGCGCTGGTCAGCACCAGCGCGGCATTCGCAATCGCCTGTACCGCCACCCAGTTCATGCTCAATCCGGCCATCCTTTCTCGGCAAAGCAGCTCCGCGTCTCCGCAAAGTAGCTCCGCGGCGGACCAATGGTAAGATGCAGCTGAGGCGGAGGCTGCTCTGGTCCCCGGGGAAGATCCGGAGTTTCGATCGTTGAGTAAACATCCTCGTTTCTACCGGCCCGAGCTCGACGCCCTGCGCTGCTTCGCGTTTCTGCTGGTGTTCTTGCATCATGCAGCACCCTTCCAGACCGGCTGGCTGGGAGATGCCTGCGTCGCAGGGGCTTTTGGGGTCTGCGTATTCTTCTTCCTCAGTGCGTTCCTCATCACGGAGCTTCTGACCCGCGAAGAAGAAAGTACGGGCACCGTACAGCTGCGCGCCTTTTATATCCGGCGCATCCTGCGCATCTGGCCACTCTATTTCGCGGCTTTACTGGTAGATTTCGTCCATCTGCATTTCACCCGACCGGGCGCCTTCAGTTTTGCTCGTTTAGCGGCATTTTTTTTGCTCGCCGGCAATTGGTTCGTGGCCCATCACAACTTTATCGGCTCGCTTTCCCTGCCGCTCTGGAGCATCTCCATCGAAGAGCAGTTCTATGTCATCTGGCCGTCGATCCGGATGCGCCTGAGCCGCATGAGGTCGGTCTCGTTCGCCCTGCTTCCGCTCGTCGTCGCTTATGGGGCACTTGCGTTTGAATGCCGGAGAGGAGCCGATCTCGAGACAACGGTCTGGGTGAACAGCTTCGTGCAGTTCCAATTCTTCGCCAGCGGCGCAATCGTCTCACTGCTGCTGCATGGCCGGGCGCCCACCCTGAACCTCTGGCAAAGATCACTGCTCTTCTCAGCCGGATCCTGCGCACTCTTCTGCGCGCAGCACATCTTTCACGCCAAATCAGGTTCTGTGCACCCCAACTTCAGTTTGGCCGGCCCCGGATATTTTTTCGTGAACGCCGGCTGCGTGTTGCTTTTCATGAGTTTTCTGGGAGCCTCGGCACTGGGCCGCGCCAAGCCGGTAATCTATCTGGGCAAGATCTCCTATGGCCTTTATGTCTTTCATTTCGCCATGCTCAGCGTGTGCAACACCGCCCTGGTCCGGCTGTCTCCAACCCTTGGCTCTCAGGCCCGTGTGCTCAGGATTCCCGTCGCCTTAACCTGCACCGTTGCGCTAGCCTCGCTATCCTGGCGGGTCTTCGAGGCGCCGCTTCTGCGTTACAAGCGGCGCTTTGAAGTCCTCAAGACACGACCAGCTTGACTTAGTTCCAAACCTGACTGGCCTTGATCCGCTCCACGTTGAATGTCTGATCCGGCTCAGCCTTGCGCAGTTCCTGCGCGAAGTGCTGCGCCTCCCCCTCCGAGGCGAACAAGCCGGAGGTGTACACCCGGCCGCCGCGAAGGGCATCGCAGCGCCATAGCACCTCCGCTGCGCCTGCATTGCCAATTCCAAGGCTGAAGGAGACCGCCTGCGGCCAGGCCTGGTCGGTTCCCTGCTTGTACTGCTGTCGATTGATCATCCTGTGTCCTTTCACGATCTCGTGACGCCGTGAGCGTCTGTTCCAGTTAGAACCCGAAGGCAAGCATTCCGATGCGGACGAAACGGCCCGGCCGGAAACGAAGGGGAGAGATCGTTGTGACCTCTCCCCTGTCTCCTGCCTGTCTTAGGTACGTCCAGGAGGCTGTCCCGGATTGCCACACGGATTGCCCCGCACAGATTGCCATTTGCTCCGCAACGTACTTCCAGCGTTACTTCTCCGCGTCGACATACTCGGCGTCAATGACGCCTTCGTCCTTCGGCTGCTCGGCGTGGCTGCCGTTGTCGGCCGTGCCCGCGCCTGCGCTCCCACCGTCGGTCGGCGGAACGCCCGCACCCGCGGCCTGCGCCTTATAAAGCGCCTCCGCCAGCTTGTGGCTCGCCGTCGTCAGCCGCTCGCGCGCCGCGGTCAACTCGGTCACGCTTGGGTCGCCGGTCAGCGTGGTCTTGGCATCGGAGAGAGCCGATTCCACCTCGCTCTTATCCGCCGCTTCGACCTTTTCGCCGCCATCCTTCAGCATCTTCTCGACGTTGTAGACCATGGAATCGAGCCCATTGCGAGCCTCGATCTTGTCCTTGGCCTCTTTATCCTCAGACGCGTGCGCCTCAGCCTCCTTGGCCATGCGCTCCACCTCTTCCTTGCTCAGACCCGAAGAGCTCGTAATGGTAATCTTGGCGTCCTTGCCCGTGGCGTTGTCCTTGGCCGTCACGTTAAGAATTCCATTCGCATCGATGTCGAAGGTGACCTCAATCTGCGGCACGCCCCGCGGAGCCGGCATGATGCCGCCCAGCTTGAACTTGCCCAGCGTCCGGTTCTGGTTCGCCATCGGCCGCTCGCCCTGGGTCACATGCACCTCAACCTCGCTCTGGTTGTCCGCCGCCGTCGAAAACGTCTCCGTCTTCTTCGTCGGGATAGTGGTGTTGCGCGGGATCATCGCCGTTGCCACGCTTCCCATCGTCTCAATCGCCAGGGTCAGCGGCGTTACGTCGAGCAGCAGCAGATCCTTCACGTCGCCCGAAAGCACGCCCGCCTGCACCGCCGCGCCGATCGCCACCACCTCATCCGGGTTCACACCCTTATGCGGTTCCTTGCCGAAGAGCTCCTTTACCAGCTGCTGGATCTTCGGCATGCGCGTCTGTCCACCGACAAGAACCACCTCGTCGATCTTCGAAGCATCGATACCGGCATCCTTCAGCGCCTGCTTGCATGGCCCCACCGACTTCTGCAGCAGATCGTCCACCAGCGACTCCAGCTTGGCGCGCGAAAGCGTACGCACCAGGTGCTTCGGTCCGGAGGCGTCGGCAGTGATGAAGGGAAGGTTGATCTCCGTCTCCTGCGCGGTCGAAAGCTCGATCTTGGCGCGCTCGGCGGCATCCTTCAGCCGCTGCAGGGCCATCTCGTTGCCCTTCGCGGTCAGGTCAAGACCCGACTCGTTCTTGAACTCCGAGATCAGCCACTCCACGATCCGCTGGTCCAGGTTGTCGCCGCCCAGGTGGGTATCGCCGTTGGTCGACTTCACCTCAATCACGCCATCGCCAACCTCCAGGATCGACACGTCGAACGTCCCGCCGCCGAAGTCATAAACGGCGATGGTCTCGTCCTTGCCCTTGTCCAGGCCATACGCCAAGGCGGCAGCCGTAGGCTCATTGACGATGCGCTTTACATCCAGGCCCGCGATCTTGCCCGCATCCTTGGTCGCCTGCCGCTGCGCGTCGTTGAAGTAGGCCGGCACCGTGATGACGGCCTCGGTCACGCTCGTGCCGAGGTAATCCTCTGCCGCCTTCTTCAGTTTCTGCAGAATCATCGCCGAAACCTCCGGCGCGGTATACTCCTTGCCCTGCGCGACCACGGCGATATTGTCGCCTTTGGAAACGACCTTGTAGGGCACCATCTTCATCTCATCGCCGACTTCATTCAGCCGGCGGCCCATGAAGCGCTTGATCGAGTAAATCGTGTTTTCGGGGTTCGTAATCGCCTGGCGCTTGGCCACCTGACCCACCAGCCGCTCTCCATTTTTGGTGAACGCCACGATCGACGGCGTGGTGCGGCCGCCTTCCTCATTGGGGATGACCTTGGGCTCCCCACCCTCCATCACGGCTACGCAGCTGTTGGTCGTGCCGAGATCGATGCCGATAATCTTTGCCATCTGTTCCGCTCCTGTGTCCTGCTTTGTCCTGCAACCCTCTGCAACCTCTTGCAACTTGAAACCTCTGCCACTTGAAACGCTTGCGGCACCCGCCACGAGATCCTCTGACCTCACCCACTCTCGCATGTGAGTGAGTTACTGTCAATCAATCTGATGCGCCGAATCGCGCTCGGTTGCAGCCTCCGTTCTTTGTCTTTTGCTTTTCTTTGTCTTTGCTTTTCTTTCTGTCCTTCCCGCAGGGAACCTGCTTCTCGCCTTTTCCTTTGCCTTTGCCTGTGTTTCTGTCACTCCCGCAACGACATGCCTGTGTTGTCTCTCCTAAGGCGACCTCTGCTGCTCACGACGGCCCCTACGACATTTTGGGGAGAGCACTCGGCACTCTTCCCATGGCAGGATGAAACCATCCCTTGGCAACACCAAAAGGTAACCAGGCCCGGAGCTCTCATGCCGATGCACCACCATTCTTCCCGCTTGCCCCTGTTCGCCGGTCTCCTTCTCCTTCCAGCTCTCCTTACCGCATCTCTCGTATCCGGCTGCGCGGCGAACAGCACAGCCGTCAGCAGCGTCGCGGCTCTTCCAGCCATGGTCACCGGCAACTGGCAGTTCAGCTCCTCGGCCACGCCGGCCCTTCGTCTGCCCGCGATCTCGGGGGTGCTTTCGGGCACCTCCGCCGCCGCGACCGGCATTCTTCACTCCCAGGCCGCCTCCGCCTGCATCGCTCCGGCGAGCAGCTTCGAGGTCTCCGGCTCTGCCGACAAGAACGGCCTGGTGACGCTCACCGGCCCACTCTCCGGCGGTACCCTAACCCTCAGCGGCACCCTTTCCGCCGACGGCAAATCCCTTACCGGCGCCAGTTATAATGTGGCCGGCGGCAGCTGCGGCTTCGCCAGGGCGGCTGATGCCACCGCGCAGGCCTACATGCCCATCTCCGGCACCTACACCGGCAGCTTCACCGACGTCGACGGCCAGATCGCTACCGTCTCCGCCACGCTCAACCAGTCGGCGGACGCCAACGGCGATGGAAACTTCACGCTGACCGGCACCGCGACCCCCGCCAACAATCCATGCTTCGTGGGGACCATCCCCATCTCGGCGACGCAGGTAACCGGCCAGACCTTCACCTTCACCTACACGGACCCGAACACCACCAACAGCGTGACCGCCACCGGCACCTTCTCCTCCGACGCCTCGACCCTCACCATCCAACCCTGGACCTCCAGCGGCCCGTGCGGTGCCGACTCCGGCATCGGCTCAATGACCCATTCGTAAGCTTCGCCTTGAGCGCAGCCGTACGGGCAGGAACCTGCTGTTCCGACCGGCAAAACGGCAGGTTTCTCCACTGCCCGGATGTTGGGAAGTGTCTGTGTGGACATAACTGTCGTACGAGGTGTGCGTTTTGGGAGGGAGCGTGGGGCTTCAGCCCCATGAAAAGGAGAGCCAAATTTATGGGCTTTTAGCCCAGGGTTCTCTCCAGCATCAGCACAAAACCCGGGGCTGAAGCCCGCTTCTTCTCCGCACTGAATGTCCGGGCTGAAGCCCCGACCTACCCTCCAAAAAGCAAAAATAACTCCCACAGAGACTACTAGAGCCCACTGCTACCCAACGGCTTTCCACTCGCGGGCCATTGACGCCGGACGACCGGCTCCCTAGCCTTGACCGCAGTGCCCGCCACCCCCCAACCGCACACCCGGCCCGCTCGCGACGCCGCGCTCGACGGCCTGCGCGGCATCGCCATCCTGCTGGTGTTCGTCTTTCACTATGGCGGCGGCCTGCGCTCCACCCACCTCGCCGTGCGCGCCTTCGGCTACCTGACGCAAGCCGGCTGGGTCGGCCTGGAGCTCTTTTTCGCGCTCTCCGGCTACCTCATCACCGGCCTGCTGTGGGAAAACCTGCCGAGACCCCACGCACTGCGAAACTTCTATGCCCGCCGGGCCTTGCGGATCCTGCCGGTCTACTACGGCGCCCTCGTGGCAGCGGCAGTCGCCGCACTCGCACGCGGAGCGCACTTTTTCCGGCTCTGGCCGTTGCTTCTGTACGTAGGCTTTCTGCAGAACATCCCGGCGCTGGTGTACAACTCGCTGCGCTACCCGCCGCCGTTGCCGTTGAATCACCTCTGGAGCCTTGCCGTCGAGGAGCAGTTTTATCTCCTCTGGCCGTTTCTTCTGCTCGCCGCCGGCACACGCCGCCGGGCATTCCACTTGTGCCTGTGGACCTTCGCCCTATCCTGCGCCTTCCGGCTGGCGGTCTTTGCGCCCCACGCGCTCTCCGGAGCAGCAATGGCCAACTGGTCGCCCTTCCTGCTGACCCGCGCCGGAGCCCTGGCCCTGGGCGCCACACTCGCCCTGCGCGAACCGGCCCGCAGCATACCCGCTCATCGGTCCGCTCAGCCAAAGTGGCCGCTGCTCACGTTTGCTGCCTCGGCCCTGGCGTTCATACTCCTCGGTCTCTTCTGCCGGAGCTTTGTTCTCACACAACGCCTCCAGTTCGTCCTGATGCTGCCGGCTGTCGAGATCGCCTCGGCAGCCGCGCTCGCCCTCGCTCTCCAGGCCGGTTCTTGGCGGAAGCTGCTAAGCATCCCTCCCCTGCGGGCGCTGGGCCGAGTCAGCTACGGCTTCTACGTGCTTCATATCCTGCTGGAGCCGGTGTTCGACCACATCGGGCGGTGGGCCGTTCACAGCGGCACCGGCTCGGCCTACCAGGCGGTCCGTCTGTTCGCGGCGTTCCCCATCACCTTGGCAGCCGCCTGGCTGTCGTACACCTTCCTCGAACGCCCATTCCTGCGGCTGAAGCGGCTTTTCCCGCGCAGCCAAGCCGGTCCGCCAGGAAGTGTCTGACCGGTTGCTCCGGTGTAGCCGTGGGCTTCAGCCCACGGACCAAGCGCCTGAATACAGAGCCCTTCAGGGCTGGCTGCGTCAGGATCCAAGGCGAAAACCGGTGATGAGACCCGAAGAAACTGCTGTTCGCACTTACTGCAAAGACTTACTGCAAAGCCTACGTGCGCGACGTGATCTTCCGCAAAATATCTTCGGCAACCTCATCCGGAGTGCGGTCGTTGACCTCGCGAATTGCATTCGCAGGCGGCTCCAGCGTCGCAAACTGGCTGTCCAGCAGCGCCGGATTCATATACGTCCCTTTCCGCGCCGCCAAACGCGCCGCAATCATCTCCCGTGAGCCGTCCAGCCAAACAAACGCGATCGCCTTGGGATCGATGCCCGCCGCCAGCGTCTCGCGATAGCCGGCCTTCAGCGCGGAGCACGCCAGAACGCCGTGCTGCCCCGTTTCGGCCCAGCCCCGCAGCACGCCGTTCAGCGTCGCCAGCCAGGGCGCGCGGTCCGCATCGGTCAGCGGCGTTCCCGCGGCCATCTTCGCCTTGTTGGCCGCGGAATGGTAGTCATCCGCGTCGGCGAACACCGCTCCCATGTGCCTGGCCAGCACCGTTCCGATCGTCGTCTTGCCCGAGCCACTCACTCCCATCAGCACGGTCGCCAGCGGCGCCGCGTCCATCGAAACCTCAGCCATGCAGCCGTCCCTCATAGGCCCAAAGCCCCAGCCCTGGGTTCGAGACGAAGAAGATTTCTTCTCCATCGACCCTGTTCCAGCCGTCCCGCAGCCGCTTCGGATCGTACTGCTTCGCGTACTCCTCCAGATCGCCATAGGCATAGTGCACCCCTTCGATCTCCTTGCGGGAAAGATGCCCGGGGCAGTACCGAATGACGAAGCGTACTTCGCTGGAGCCATGGATCAGGTGCGCCGCCGCGCTCAGATTGGCCGCCAGTCCCGGATCGCTCTCCGCGGCCGCCAGCGCGGCCGGGGTTCCACAGTAGCCATAGCGCCGAATCAGCTCGTCGATCGCCGCATCCTCGCCAAATTCGCGCACCCCCGGCGCCAGCACAACTAGCTCCGCGCTGTCGGCCAAGGCCATGCGCGTGCGATACACACTCTTGTTGCCCAGCCACGTCGAGCGGAACTCGTGCGGATCGAGAAACACCACCGCCTTCTTGATCTCGCGCGGCAGCCGCTGAAAGTTGCATCGGAGACTCAGCGCCGCGGCCTGCTCAAACGCCTGCTCATCATCGCTGACAAACAGCCCGCGAACAACAAGCTCACCCGCCTCGTTCTTCGCGATGACGGTCTGCACGTACACAATCGGCATCTCCTTCGCGAAATGCTCACTGGCATAGCGCAAAACGCGGCGCACCGGCGTATCCACGCGGCCCATCATGCGCTCCATGCCGTACACCGCGCCCAGAAAATGCGAGCGGTGAATGCCCAGCGGACCGCCGGTGCCGACGAAGATATTCTTCGCTCCGTTGGCCATGCCGACCACCTCATGCGGCACCACCTGCCCGATGCTCAGAATCAGGTCATGGCCGCCATCCCGCAGCAGCCGGTTGACCTGCGCGGGCCAGGAGTAGCTCAGCTTACCCTCGGAGACCTCATGGATGAACTCACCCGGCACCTCGCCCAGCGTGACCACATCGTCACGCCAGTTGTGCACCCGAAACAGCGAGCGCGGCGTCTGCCCGAACATCGCGGCGATCTCGGTATCCGTCATGGGCTTGTGAGTGCCGAGCGCGGGCAGCACATCCGTAAGCCGGTCGCCGTAGAACTCCCACGCGAGCTCCGTCAGCTGCCCGGCACGGGAGTGCGCCCGCGTAAAATCCGGCGGAACAGCGAGCACCTTACGACGTTTTCCGAGCTTCGTAAGCGCCTCATGCAGCCCGGCCCTGAGGTCGTCAGCGGAGATCTCGGTCGTCGGTGATCCAGCAGCAAAAAACACACTCATAGCTTGGTCAGAATACGCGCATCTCTGGCCGCTCGCAGATCCGTATGCAGATCAGCTGGCGAACGTCCAACTCGCACCTAAATTTGTCGTCCTGAGCGAAGCGAAGGACCTGCTTTTGTTTCTGTTTCACGACAACGCTCAGTCGTGGGTATGTATATAGTTTCGGATTGCTCCCATCAATGGGGTGAATCTAAAATTGTTGCGGTATTCGAATGTCTGTACTATCCGTAAGCTGGGGACCCCGGCTGCACTCAGGATGACAAGTTTCTGTGAAGTGAATTAACGATCCACCCCACTTAAACTCCTAACCCGAATCTCCGAGAAGTTGAGCTGCGGTCCTCAAGTGAGTTCTACTCAAGACAGCTGATCCCGCTCGGAGTGTGCTTGCCCTTAGCCCCAAACTCGCCGTCCCCGCTGGCCAAACCAGCGCGCGTCCTTTCCACACCGGAGCTCTTCGCCTCCGTCGAAGAACTTGCGCCGCGCCTCGCCGTCTTCGACTGCGACGGCACGCTCTGGTCCGGCGACGCCGGCTCCTCCTTTATGGGATGGACCATGGACAACGGCGTCCTTTCCGCCGAAAAAACCGCCTGGCTGCGCGACCGTTACGACGGCTATAAGCGCGGCGAGGTCTCCGAGCTCGGCATCTGCGGCGAGATGGTGCAGGTCTACGCCGGGCTCCCCGTGGAACGCATGCAGGAGGCCGCAGCGGTCTTCTTCCGCGAACGCATCGAGGAGCACATCTTCCCCGAGATGCGCGAGCTCGTCGCGGGCCTGCAGAACAACGGCACGGAGATCTGGGCCGTCAGCTCCACCAACGATTGGGTCATCGAAGAGGGTGTACGCCACTTCAACGTTCCGCCGGAACGCGTGCTCTCCGCGCGTGTAGCCGCCGCAAATGGCGTTGTGACCGACACGCTTCTCGACGTGCCCACCGATGAAGGCAAGGTCATCGCCCTGCGCCGCGCCGGCATCACCGCACCCGACGCCGTCTTCGGCAACTCCGTCCATGACGCCGCCATGCTGGCGATCGCACGTCGAGCCTATCCTGTGAATCCCACCCCGGCGCTGCTCGAACGCAGCGGAGCGGAGGGTTGGGCCGTGTATTGGCCGGCGGCTGTAGTGCCGAAGGGGTAGGTAGTGTCTGACGAATCTAAATCATCGTACGAGGTGTGTCGAAGCGCATCTTGTTGAAGGGTAGGAGGGAGCGTGGGGCTTCAGCCCCACAAAAAGGAGAACCAAATGAGGGGCTTTAGCCCAGGGTTCTCTCCCGTGTCGGCGCAATATCCGGGGCTGAAGCCCCGTTCTTCTCCGCACTCAATGTCCGGGCTGAAGCCCGGACCTACCTCCGAAAAGCAAAAAGTGATTCGTCAGACACTACCTAGCCGCACTAACGCAACAACCTGCGCCGTCATACACTGGGCAGGAGGTGAAACGGCCGATTCGCAAACTGAACGAAGCAGCTCGCCAGCAGGCGAACAGGCCCGTGCGCCATGTCGTCGCCGGCTTAATCCTGCGAGGCGCTGACGGAACGCGCGAGGTGCTCGTCTGCCAGCGCCGGCCGGACCAGCCCATGGGCCTCAAATGGGAGTTCCCGGGCGGCAAGGTAGAACCCGGCGAAACGGCCGAAGCCGCGCTGGCGCGCGAGCTGAACGAGGAGCTTGGAATTAACGCCAGCATCGGCCGGCGGCTCACCACCGTGCGCCATAGTTATCGCAATGGATCCACCATCGAGATACAATTCTTCGTCATCGACAGCTTCAATGGCGAACTCGAAAACCGCATCTTCCTGGAAATGCGCTGGTCGCCTCTCGAGCGCCTGCCGGACTTTGACTTCCTCGCCGCTGATCTCACGCTGATTCGCGATTTAGCCGATGGGAAGCTACTTTGAACACGAGCGCCTTGCTTTTCTTTCTGTCATTCCCGAAGGGAACCTGCTGTTCCCCTTTCGCCAAGCCTTAAGTGCCGTTGCCAAACAACTGCCCACCCAGCATGATCACCGTCAGCAGAATCGTAAGCGCGGTCAGCGACCAGGCGACGATGTTATACCCACGCTTGTTCACGAGCGGCCCCATCAGGCTTCTGCGATTGACCAGAATCAGCATAAAAACCAGCACAAACGGCAGCAGAACGCCGTTCAGCACCTGCGACAGAATCGCCAGCTTTACCAGCGGCATGCGCGGCAGCAGAATGATCGCCGCGCCAATCACAATCAGCAGCGTGTACAGCCAGTAAAAGACCGGCGCCTCGCGGAACTTCTTACTCAGGCCCGACTCAAAGCCGAGTGCCTCGCACACCGTGTAGGCCGTCGACAAGGGCAGAATGGAAGCCGCGAACAACGACGCATTCAGCAAACCGAAGGCGAACAGCAGATACGCATAATCGCCGCCCAGCGGCCGCAGCGAGGCTGCGGCATCGGCCGCGTCCGTGATGGTGTGATGACCGCTCGCAAACAGCGTCGCCGCACATGCAATGACGATGAACGCCGCGACCACAACGGAAAACACCGAACCGACGATGGCATCGGCCTGCGCATAGCGGAGCCCGCCCTTGCCGGTTCCCTTGTCCACCACCGAGGCTTGCAGATAGAACTGCTGCCACGGCGCCACGGTCGCGCCAATCATGCCCACGGAAAAGACCAGATAGCTGGGTGTGCGCAGATCCCGGACGCGGGGCAGGTGCAGCGTCTCGCGCACCGCGAAGCTCCAGTTCGGGTGTGCCAGCGCCGCGGTGACGATATAGGCGACATACAAAAAAGACAGGAAAACGAAGATCTTTTCGAGCTTCTTGTAGTCGCCGAAGACTACCAGGCTCCAGACCAGCACGGCCCCGATCGGCACGGTGATGTATTTGCTCAATCCGAACAGCTGCGTGCTGCTGGCGATGCCCGAAAATTCAGCCGTAACATCGCCCAGGTTGCAAAGCACCAGGCCGAACATGAGCAGGGCCGTGGTGCGCAGGCCGAACTCTTCGCGAATCAACTCGCTGAGTCCCTTACCCGTCGTCACGCCCATGCGCGCGGAGATCTCCTGCGCAAAGGTGAGCATGATCATCATGGGGATCATGGTCCACAGCAGGCCGTAGCCGAACTGCGCGCCCGCCGTCGCGTAGGTGTAGATGCCACCCGCGTCGTTATCCACGTTTGCGGTGATGAAGCCGGGCCCCAACACCGCAAACACCAGGACGATGCTGTTACGCCAGCGCCTCCACTGCATCACACGCCACCATTACGTCCATATTTGTGGCACACATTGGGGGCACAGATATGGGCACAGATTGGGGCAACACAGCACGTTGGAGCCGTGGCAGAACACTGCAGAGGTCGCACCCTTGTCTCCTAGACTAACCTGCCGGAAGGTCGTCGCGGGGTTGTCAGTGGTCAGTGGTCAGTGGCAGTTGTTCTCTTAAGTTGGTCGTTGCTGAGGTGAGCATTGTAACGATCCTTTCATCTGCGCGTAGCGGGAAAGCCCCAGTAGTCAACCAACGACTGACAACTGACGACTGACAACTAACAACTTTTTCTGCCAAGCCGTTCCAAAATGAGCGCCACCTGGGCATCGTTGCTGTAGCCATCGCGAACCGCGCGTGCATGTCCCGCCGCCGCGATGCAGGTTCGCGCCGCCTCGTCCGGCAGATAACGCCGGATCTTCGCCGCACACTCCTCGATATCGCTGAAGAAGACCGCCTCTTCATCCTCGACAAAACGCGCCAGATGCCCTGCCGAACGCTCCGCCAGCAGAAACGCACCGCAGCCCGCGATCTCGAAGCTCTTGTGCACAAACTCATCCTGGTTGGAGTGCGTAAGGAAACTGAGATTGATCCGCGAACGCCAGATCCCCTCGCGATATTGGTCCCCATGCAACTCGCTGCCGGTATAGATCGCCTCGACAGCCTCGCGCGAAAGCTGTTCGCGCCACATAAACGCCGCACCCGAGATCACCACCGGCGCCTCGAACTCCTTCCACAGCCGCGTGAGAAACGCCGCTCGCTGATCGTAGGGAGTTCCGATGAACGACACGCCCCGATCCCGATCGCGGTCGCTCCATTCAGCAGGCGGCGGAAAGTGCAGCGTTGGCTCATACGCCGTCTGGATCTTGATCACATCACGAGCACCGTTTGCCTTGTAATCGAGCACATTGCTGTCCCGCTGCGTGGCATGGAGATCGAAGTGCGGAATGCACCGCATGTACAGCCGCCAGCCCGGATCGCGCCGCGGGCCAAACGCGTTGTCGATCATGTAGCTGACCGTCGCCACGCCCATCGCCCGCAACCGGTCGAGCGTCTTCGGCTGCAAGGAAAGCAGCTTATCTGCCCAGAAAACATTGGGCCTTTCACGCTCCGCCATCGCCAGCACATCGCGATTCAAGCGCTGCACCCAGGGGCCGGCCTGCATCCGAAACAGCAGCTTCCGCACGACCGGATGCGCGGGCTCATAGGTATAGGCGTTCAGCGGAATCACCGTGTGCCCGAGCCGCTCCAAGGCCCACAGCCGGTACAGCGAAGAGTCGTTGGGCGAAAGCCCGGAGGCGTAGAGAATCTTCAGCGGGTGCGCGCGGCCGGGCATGCTCAGCCCTCTCGCAACGCCGCGATCACCTGCTCCGCATGGATCACGCCGGCCACGCGCCCAAACTGGTCCAGCACGGGCAGGGAGCGCAGGTTGTATTTGTCGAAGAGCTCCGCCACATCGGCCTCATCGGTATCCAGGCCGCAGGTGACATGACGGCCCGCGGGCGCCAGCCCCAGCACCGGCTCCTCCGGCCGCGCCAGCAGCAGCCGCGACATCGGCACAACCCCCGCAAGGTGATCCTGATTGTCCAACAGGTACACCTCGGTGACGTTGTCCGGATCGCCGGTAAACTCCCGCAGTTCGGCGATGGCATCGGCTACCGAGGACTGCACCCGCAGGCAGAAGTAATCTGTCGTCATGCGGCCCGCGGCCGAATCCGAAGAGAACTCCAGCAGCTCCTCGACGTCGTGCCGGTCCTCGGGATCCATCTCCTCGAGAATGGCCTCGGATTGCTCATCCGACAGCTCGGCGAGCACATCCGCCGCCGCGCCCGGATCCATCTCTTCGAGAATATCGGCAGCCCGTTCGGAGTTCATGCTCTGCAGCAGCTCCTTCTGCAGGCGCGGATCGATCTCCTCCAGCGTCTCCGCAGCGGTCTCCTCGGGCAGGCTGATGAACACCGCCTCGCGCTCCGCGGGCGCCAGATCTTCCAGAATCTCGGCAATATCCGACGGATGCAGCTTCGCCAAACGCTCCTGGCCGATCTTGAGGCGCACCCGCCTGGCCGGGTCGCGCTCGATCAAATCCACGCAGGTCCAGGGAATGCTGTTGCCGCTCAGCCGCTCCGAGAGACCCAGCAACGCATTCTGCGGCAGCCCATGCAGCAGCCGCCGCGCCGCTCCCCGCAGGCCCACTTCGACCTCTTCGATCCGCAAACCAGCCGCGTGCGATCCGTCGGAGGCCAGCTCCCACAGCAGGTTCACGTCATTGACGCGCACCACCTTGCGGCCATCCACATCGATGATCTGCTGGTCGAGCAGATCGCGTTCCAGCAGAAGCGCGTCTTCGAGCGCATCCACCGGCTCGGGCGTCACGTTCGTACGCAGCGGGCCCCCGGCACGTCGCGGCAGATCCAGCCCATGCACCGGTACGGCAGCCCGACCGTTGCGACCGTGCACGATCAGCGCAGAGATATGCGTGGCATCCTGCGCGACATCCACCGCGAGTTCCTGCACTTTTCCGCAGGACCGCCCAGCCGCGTCGAGCACGATGGTGCCGAGCAGCGCGGAGGCGCTTGTCGTGTTGGAGCCCGTCACGAACATAGTTCGAACCTGTCGCCTTTCTGTCTTTGCCTTTCTGTCTTTGCCTCTTTGTTGTCTGCCTTTTTGTTGTCTGCCTTTTTGTTGTCATTCCCGAAGGGAATCTGCGTTTGGCAGGGCACCGAAGCTCCGGGAAAACGCAGATCCCCTCCGGGGATGACAAACAAGAAACTACCTGCTGAAGTCCACCGTAGGCGCGGTCGCATTCGCCGGATTGCCCTTGAAATACTGATCTTCCTTGGAGTGATACCCGGCCATGCCCGCCCAGATGCTGTTCGGGAACTGCTGCACATACACATTGTACGAACGCAGCGCCAGGTTATAGCGGTTACGAGCCACCGCGATGCGGTTTTCCGTGCCGGCCAGCTCATCTTCCAGGCGCACAAACTGCTCATTGCCCTTCAGGTTCGGATAGGACTCCTGCAGCCGCAGCAGTGGACTCAACGCCACATCGAGGTTGCGGTTCGCATTGATCGAACTCGCCCGGTCACCCGAGGCCGCGATCACCGCCGCACGCGCGTTGGCGATGTTGGTCAGCACGGTCTCTTCTTCCTTTACATAGCCCTTCACGCTGGCCACCAGGTTCGGAATCAGATCCAACCGGCGCTGCTGCACGATGTCCACCTGCGAGTACGCCTGATTCACATCCTCATTCAGCGCTACCAGATGATTTTTTGTGGACACATAGCTTCCGAAACCAAGCAGCACCACCACAACGAGCAGAACCAGCACAACCACAGCAACAAGCGAACCCTTCATTGCGTTCTCTCCTCTTCACGTCTCTCAGCAAAGCTTACGGCCTGAATGATCCTCAGGCGATGTGAATCTTCAGCCTGCGATCCGAAACCCGTTACCAGCTTCCGCTGGCGCCTCCGCCTTCAGAGCCTCCGCCAAATCCACCACTGAAGCCACCGTCGTCGCTGCCACCACCACCCCCGCCGTCGCCACCAAACCCGCCACCCCCGCCAAAGCCACCCCGTCCCGAGCCAAGCAGATTGCCCAGCAGAAACCACCCCAGTCCACCGCCGCCGCCCCTTCCTCCACGACCGCCCCGCCCTCCGCGAAATAGGAAGTACAAGATGATCACCAGCACAACGATGGGGAAGATACCGAAGCCGCCGCCCCGGTGCTGGGCACGCTCCGGAGCCTGCCTGGGTGGCAGAGGCGTTAACGTCACTCCGGCATCGGCGGCAATATCGTTCGCCACCTGCCGCTCACCGGAAAGAATGGCCTGCCCAACCTCGCCCTGCTTTAATTCGGCGTCCATGCTGCGGCCGATATCGCCCACCTTGGCATCGTTGAGCACACCTTCAAGGCCGTCCCCGACCTCGATGCGGCGCTTGCGATCGTTCATCGCAAAGATCATCAGCACGCCGCGATCCGTCGCCTTGGGGCCAACCTTCCACTTGTCCTCCAGCTGTGTCGCAAACTCCTCGATCGAGTCACCATCGAGCGAGTGAACCGTCACAATCTCAATGGTCGAATGCGTCTCCCGCTCCACCTCGGCCCCCAGCGCCTCCATCTGCGCACGGGAACCGGCGTCGATGACGCCCGCGAAGTCCGCCACGTAACTCGTAGGTTGCGGAAGGTTTTTTACACTTTCGGCGCGCGCAACCAAGCCAGTCGCCGCACATGCGAGCAGGAAGAACGACACCAATCTACGAAGAAGGGTCACAGTGCCTATCGTAAGCCTCACCAACCGAATTACGCAGAGGTGACAAGAAAGTTCCGATACCGGCTGGGGCCTCCAGCCAAAAGAAACCCTCACCGCAATGGGTGAGGGTTGATCTGGAAGCGATCTGAGCACGGATCTTACATGCCTGCGGCGGGCGCACCCATCTTTGCCGTAATCCTGTCGGCCATCTTCGTGTGCTGCGCGACCACCTTCTCGCCTCCCGCTACAGTTGCCTTCAATTGTGCGTTCTGCGTCGAGCCCTCTTCCGCCTTGAAGGCGTCCAGCGTGGTGTGGTGATCCGTGTCCATATCGGACATGTACTGTTTGTCGAAGTCCGCCCCCGAGAGGCTGGAAAGCTGGTCATACTTCTGCTGGTGCATCGAGTCCAGCGAGGTCACCGGCGCCACGCCCATCTGATCGGCAAACGGCTTCATCTGCTCGTCCAGCTTGGTGTGATCGGTGATCATCTTTTGCGCATACTCTTTCACCCTTGGGTTGGTGGCTTTTTGCAGCGCCAGCTTGCTGAAGGTCATCTCGGTGTAGTCGCCCTGTGAGGCCGTCATCAGGAACTGTTTATCCTGATCCGCTCCCTGCGCCTTCGCCGCCGCCGCACCCATGACCGAAGCGCATCCCAGCGCCAAAGCGCACATCATGTTCATCTTCATCGCAGTTCTCCTGGGCGGCCACGGCCGCGCGTACGTACAAATGATGAGAATCGCGAACGCCCTCCCACGTTGCATCTACCTGCGCAGGCCCCGGTATTCTGCTGTAGGAGATTTCATGAAGCCAACATCCGCCACACCGCCTGTCGCCCAACGCGAACCCCACGTTACAAGCCTGCACGGCACCGAAGTCCGGGACGATTACGCCTGGCTGCGGGAAAAAAATGCGGCGCGGGTGACAAGTTATCTCGAAGCCGAAAACGCCTACACCGCCGCCGTGATGGCCGGCACGGAACCCCTGCAGGCAAAGCTCTACGACGAGATCCTCTCTCATATCCAGGAGGACGACAGCTCCGTTCCCTACCGCGACGGCGCGTGGGAGTACATCACCCGCACGGAAAAAGGATTGCAGTATGCCCGCTATTGCCGTCGTCCTGTCGCCGAAGAGGGTACGCCGGACGAGGCCGCCGAGAAGGTCATTCTAGACGTAAATCAACTCGCCGAAGGCCAGCCTTTTATGTCCCTAGGCGCCATTGCGGTGAGCCCCGACGGCCGCTTGCTCGCATACAGCACCGACAACACCGGCTTCCGGCAGTACACGCTTGCCATCAAGGATCTCGCAACCGGAGCCCTGCTGCCCGACACCGCCGAACGGGTAGGCTCGATCGCCTGGGCCGCGGACTCCGCCACGCTCTTCTTCTCCACCGAGGATGAGCATACCAAGCGGCAGGACCGGCTCTTCCGCCACACGCTGGGCAGCACGGAACCACCTGCGGAGGTCTTTCACGAACCCGATGAACGCTTCAACCTGGGCGTGGGCCGCACCCGCGATCGCCGCTATCTTCTACTCGAAATCGGCAGCCATACCACCAGCGAAAGCTGGTTTCTCGAAGCCGCAAAACCCGAAAGCGTCTTCACGCGTATCGCCGAGCGCGTCGATGAGGAAGAGTACAGCGTCGAGCATCGCGACGGCTTCTTCTATCTCCGCACTAACCGCAACGCAGACCAGTTCCGTTTGGTGCGTGCACCCGTCGCAACCCCCTCGCGCGAGCACTGGGAAGAGCTCTTGCCCGAGCACCCAGACGCTCCGCTCAACGACTTTGATCTCTTCCAGAACTTCCTTGTCACCAACTCCCGCGAACGCGGTCTGCCGGTGCTGCGCGTCTTCGACCTCGATGCTGACGGCAAGCCGCAAGCCCCCCGCGACATCCGTTTCCCCGACCCCGCCTACTCAGCCGGCGGCGAAATCAATCGCGACTTCCACGCCACCACCTACCGCTACAGCTACGTCTCGCTGGTACGCCCGGCGTCGGCGTTTCGCTATGACGTCGCCTCCGGCGAGTCCACGCTGCTCAAACAGCAGGCGGTGCCGGGCGGCTTCGAGGCTTCGCTCTACAACTCGGAGCGCCTGTGGTTCAAAGCCGGCGACGGAACCGAGGTGCCCGTCTCCGTCGTGTATCGCAAAGATCATTTCCGCAAGGATGGCTCTTCGCCGCTCTACGTGTATGGCTACGGCTCTTATGGATATCCGCTGCCGCTGGGCTTCTCGGCGGCACGCCTGCCGCTGCTCGATCGCGGCCTGGTCATCGCCTACGCGCACATCCGCGGCGGCGGCGAACTCGGCGATCCCTGGCATGATGCCGGCAAGATGATGCAGAAGCGCACCACCTTCACCGACTTCATCGAAGCCGTGGAGTTTCTCGTGCGAGCAGGCTACGGCGATGCGAAGCGCGTGGCCATCGAAGGCGGTTCCGCCGGCGGCCTGCTCATGGGTGCTGTCACCAACCTGCGTCCAGACCTCTTCCGTGCCGTGCTCTCGCATGTGCCCTTCGTGGATGTGATGAACACGATGCTGGATGCCAGCCTTCCGCTCACCGTCGCCGAGTACGAGGAGTGGGGCAATCCCAATGAAGCGGAAGCCTTTCAATACATGCTTTCGTACTCACCGTATGAAAACCTGCGCACAGCCGAATATCCGGCCATGCTCGTAAAAACGAGCCTCAATGACTCGCAGGTGATGTACTGGGAACCCGCAAAATACGTAGCCCGGCTGCGCACCCTGAAGACCAATGCGGATAAACCCCTGCTGCTGCACATCAACATGGAGGCCGGTCACGGCGGGGCGTCCGGACGGTATGACTATTTGAAGGAGACAGCCTTCGACTATGCGTTTTTACTGCGTGAGCTGGGTGTAGAGCATCCCTGATGGCAGCCGCCCGGCGTTTTAGATTCGCGACGTTATCGCACCTTCAGAACATCCGTAAGCACAAAGTCTTCGCCCTTGAACAGCAGCGGCTCATTTCTTTCTACCGCCAATGCATAGCTAAAGCAGTCACCGTAGTTCAGTCTCGCTGGATGGCGACCTTTTCCGTAACGCAGAAACGCTTGGCGGGCGAGAACTGCAAGCTCTCGCGTAACAGGCTCGATCTCGATATCCATCTGCTCAAGAAACAAATCGAATTTTTCGAGATTTGGATTAGCCTCTTTACCCGCGAGCACCATCACGGTCTCAACGTGGTTGGCCGCAGACACCGCGAGACGCGCCGTTCGCGCGAGGATTTTTTCCAGGTCCTCGGCATCGGACTCCGCCTTGAGTACGGCAATGAAAACTGACGTGTCTACCACCATCAATCGAAGTGCCCTAACTCGTTATAGCCAATAATGTCATCCGCGCTTCGCGTATCCTTGCTGCCGTGAGTGCGAAACCATTCCTGCGCTTCGCGGATCGCTAGTAGGCGGCGCTCAAACGTCTGAGGATGGACCTCAAGCGCTTTCGCTACGCTTGTAGACTTTTCGCTTACAGCCGCACGCACGATGTCTACTGGACTAACCTTCAGCCCCGCGGCGAGTCGTTCGATCTGTTCGATAATTTCCGGATCCTCGATCACAATCGCCATAGCCGTATCCTAAACCGCATCCGTCAGCGATGGCACCGCATCACCCTCGCCCGGCGCAAGAAATAAATTCCGCTCCAGCCCATGCTGACGGTCATACAGATCGCGATACCGGCCCTGCAGCGCGTACAACTCATCATGTGTTCCGCGTTCGGCGATACGGCCCTCTTCGATCACGAGAATCTGTTCCGCACGCCGGATCGTTGACAAGCGATGCGCGATCACAAACGTTGTGCGGCCCTGCATCAAGAAGCTGAGCCCATGCTGAATCATCGCCTCGCTCTCGGAGTCGAGCGAGCTAGTCGCCTCGTCGAGAATCAGAATGCGCGGATCGGCCAGGATCGCGCGCGCAATCGACAACCGCTGCCGTTGACCGCCGGAAAGCTTCACGCCACGCTCGCCCACGATGGTCTCGTAACCCTCAGAGAAGCGTTCTGCGAACTCATCCACGCGGGCAATGCGACAAGCCTTTTCAAACTGCTCCTGGGTCGCGTTTGGCCGCGAAAACAGTATGTTTTGGCGAATGGTGCCATCGAACAGAAACGTCTCCTGCAGCACCACGCCCAGCTGTCCGCGATACGCCCCGAGATTGACCGTTGCCAGATCGATGCCGTCCACCAAAACGCGTCCACTGCTGGCCGTGTGGAACGCGCAGATGAGACTGATAATGGTCGACTTGCCAGAACCGCTTGAGCCCACTAACGCGGTAACTGTTCCGGGCTTCGAATCAAAACTGATCCCATGCAGAACAGGCTTCTCCGCTACGTAGGAGAAGTCCACATTCTCAAACTGCACCTCACCCACAATGGGTCCAAGCGCGACCGTTCGTCCGGGCGCCGTATCTTCTTCCAGCTCCGCCAGCACCTCGCGGGTGCGATCCAGTCCCGCAACGGCCTCGGTAAGCTGCGTGCCGATGGACACCAGCTGCACGATCGGCGCGGTCATAAACGCGAGCAGCATGACATAGCTGAAATACCCGCCCGTGGTGAGCTTATCGGCGGCATGCAGATGCGCGCCCATGTACATCACCACCGCGCCCACCACGCCAAGAATCACCGTGGAGGACAGCGTCATCAGCGACTGCGCCGTAAGCGAGCTAATCACATTGTGCAGCAGCCGATCCACACCCTCGCCGAAGACGCGCGCTTCGTTCTCCTCTGCGCGATAGCCCTTCACCACACGCACGCCGCCAAGCGACTCCGTAAGTCTGCCCGTCACCTCGGCATTAATCTTTGCTCGCTCGCGAAAGATCGGTCGAATTACCTTGAAGGCGCGTTGCACCACCAGCGCAAACGCAATCATGATCACAAAGGTGACCAGCGTCATGCGCAGGCTGTAGTGGACGAGATATGCAAACGCGAACACCGCCGTCAGCACGCCGCCAACAAAATCCACCACGCCCGTGCCGATGATGTTACGCACACCCTCGACGTCGCTCATGATGCGCGCCACCAGCGTGCCCGTGCGGTTCTCGTCGTAGAAGCTGACCGGCAGCCGCCCGATGTGCCCCTGCACCCGCACACGCAGCTCCGCAATTAACCGCTGCCCTGCCTTGCTTAGCGTCTGGGTCAACGCATAGGAAGTGATGCCCTGTAAAATCGTCGCGCCCAGCACCGCGCCCACGATCGGCAGCAGTAGATCCATGCGCTTGTGGTTGAACACAAGATCGATTAGCGGCTTGAACGAGATGGGCAGCACCAGCGACGAGGCGCGGTTGATGATCATCAACAAAAACGCGAGCGCCAGCATCCCCTTGCGCGGCCGCACCAGTTCGCGGATCTCCGGCCAGACCGCGCTTAGCTTCGGCTTGGGTCGCTTCACGTCGCCCGCAGCCGCAGCGCGAGAACCACGCGAAGGCGCATCCACGGGACGCATCCGCGGTGTTCCAGCACCCATGCTTGAATGACCATAGCTACTCATAGTTTTTGAGTGTACGCCGGACGGTATTGCCGTCGCCGCAGCGCTACGCCGTTCTCCCCGCACGCGCCGCGATGAAGCTGCGCACACAAAGCGCCGTAAACACTGCGCAGATCAACGCCATGATGAGCTCCTCGGTAGCCGCCGTATGCTGCACAGCGGTCAACGCGGCAGATCCTGCAAGCGCTTTGCCCGCGCGAAATCCAGGGAACAGAAATCCCAGCAGGCCCACCGTCACAGCGATGTGCATCCACAGCATGCGGCGCTTGGCGTCCTCGGTGTTCGCGAGCAGGCCGCACACCAGTAACAACACACCAAAGATCGCCGGAATCAACGACGTCGGGTGTGCCGATCCCGTAAGAACGAAGTACACCGCGCCCAGCACGATCAACACAATTCCAGTGACTCTCGCTAGCCTTGCCATCTCATCTCATCTCCTCGTATTCAGCCATGCATTAGTTCTTTTAACTCGCCGCGCTTCGGATTACCTTTAACGCTTCAGCCACGGTCCAGTCCTTTGTGGGATAGAACGCCAGCACCTTGCCATCGGCTCCAAAGATCACCGTAGTAAGCGAATGCTGCAACTGCCCGCTCTGCCCGGGCGTTACGCCCACATCGAACCAATGCTCCATGTCCGGCAGCTCGGCCACACTCGGCGCGGCGAAGTCCCAATGGCTAAAGTTTTCCTGCGAATAGCGACCCGTATACGCCCCGCCATAGCTGCGCAATACCTTCGGCGTATCATAGGTTGGGTCGAAGCTCACCGTCAGCAGGTGCGTCTTCGCATGCAGCTTCGGATCAGCCGCCAATGCCGCATCCATCTGCGCGAAATTGCGGCTCATGCGTGGGCAATAATCCGCGAGCGGACAGCGCGTGTAGATAAACGTCATCGCCACCACCTTCCCGCGAAACTGGTGAAGATCGATCGTCTTATCCGACTGATTCAGCAGCGTGAAATTGGGTATCGCATCGCCCACCGCGGGCACGTGATACTGCACTGCCGGCTTGTAGTCCGCCTTCGCCTGCGCGATCACATCGAGATCGGTCAGCCGCAGATTCGTCGGTCCATCGGGACTCCTATCCGCAAGCATTGTCGCGGTGATGCGATCGCCCGCATGCAGCTCCGAGATCTCGCTCGGGTTCGCGAGCTTGTAGTCCATCGTCATTGCCGGCATCAGCCCGTCGACGGCCTCATGATTCAGAAGGATCGTGCCCGTCTTCGGGTCCACGCCCTCGATCCGGCCGCGCACAAAGTACCCCGGCGCTGGCTTTGCAACAGCCTCTCCGGTCCCCTGCCCAGCCGTCGAGCCAGAGCGGCATCCAGTCACGTTCACGGCCAACACCGACGCACACGCCAAGGCGAGCACTACAACGAAGAAACGCGCGGCGACCGACTTGTATCTCTGCTGCACTCTCCCATGATAACGATGACGAGCCACTCCATCCCATGTGCCCGAAGACTCCGGTTGCGCGTGGTAGCATCGCGGGGCGAACGCGCATGAGCATCTCCACACAACCCGCCGAAGGCGCTCAACGCATGTGGGAAGCAGACGCAGGTGGCCCGCCGGCTGCTCTCCTGACCGCCAGTTTCTTTCTCGCCGGTCTGGGAACCGTGCTGCTCGGTCCGCTGCTGCCCCAGCTTCTGCACGAGTGGTCTCTGACGGACGAGCGCGGCGGCCTTCTGCTCCTGGCAAAGTTCGCCGGAGCCTTTGCCGGTGGCGTCTCCGTGCCGCGTCGCCTGCGATTGGGCATCTTCGCCGGCCATCTGCTGGCCGCGGCTGGATTCAGCCTGTTTACCCTCGCCCATGGTCTCGGTTTGGCGCTCCCGGCGTTGTTCCTCAGCGGCTTCGGTTTAGGCGAAATCATCGCCGGCACCAACATCCTCGCCGGCCGCCGCTGGCCCACGCACACCGGCTCGGCGCTGGCGCTGATCAACCTCTTCTGGAGCCTCGGCGCGGTCTCCACCGGCCTGCTGGTAGCGGCGCTCCTGCCAGGCTTCGGCTGGCGCAGGCCGACGCTCGCCATGGCCGCGCTCCTGCTGCTGGTCGGCGTTGCAGGCCCCCTCTTCCGGCGTCGAACCCACACCTCCGCCCACCCACCCGCACTCGAAACCATATCGGCCGTAAGCACCTTCCCAACCGCACCCGCTCTGCGTTTTGGGACGCTGCTGTTCCTGTATGGCGGCCTGGAGACCTGCCTCACCGCCTGGCTCACCACCTTCGCCTTGCGCTTTGCCGGAGGCTCGCTGCTGGGCGGCCAATCCGGCTTCGTTCTGCTCTGGGCCGCGCTCACCGCCGGCCGCGCCCTGGCCTCGCTGGCGATGCGTCGCTGGCCGGAGACGATCGTGCAGCGCATCAGCCTCGTCGTCTCCTTGCTGCTAATCGGCTCGCTCGCCGCCGCGCATACCGCAACCACGCTTTCGCTGAACTGCATCCTGCTGGGCGTCGCTCTGGCACCCATCTTCCCTTCCACCTTCGCGCTGCTGCTGCGGCAAAAACCGCCTGCCCGCGTCGCCGGCACCATTCTCGCAGTGTCTGGCCTGGGAGCGGCGTTCTTCCCCTGGTTGATGGGCGCGGTCTCTACCCATAGCGGATCGCTGCGCCTGGCCATGCTAGTACCCGCCGCGATCGTGCCCGCGATGCTGCTCCTCACCACCTCCGGCTCCGACACACCCCGCACATAGTGCCGCCTTCCGCACGGAATCGTTTCTATACAGGATGTTTACATCGCTGGACAGGGCAACATGGGGAGTGGGTCAGTTGAATCCACGAATCGCTGCGACCAAACTGCAAACGTCCCGTTGCTCAATACAAGCGCGTTTGAACGAAGCCGCTTGCGCGGCGGCTGCTGCATGGGTGGCATGGAAGATCGGCGAGCGTAGGGTTTCGGTCACAAGGAGGATTCCCTGTGACCCGTCTTCGTCAGCGGATGCTGGATGAGCTCCAGCGCCGCAACTACTCTCCGCACACTGTTCGCTCCTACATGCACGCCGTGGAGGCATTCGCTTCGTACTTCCATCGTTCTCCGGACCAGCTTGGTCCGGAGAACATTCGCACGTATCAGCTTCATCTGTTTCGTGACTGCAAGCTGTCGGCACGGACCATCCAAGGCCAGACGGCGGCGCTGCGGTTCCTATTCGTCAAGACACTGGGCCGTGCGTATACGGCCGAGCAGGTGCCGTTTCCGAAGTGTCAGAAGCGTCTACCTGCCGTGCTTAGTCAGGCGGAAGTGGCGCGGCTGATCGAGTGCTGCGGCAGCCTGATGCAGCGGACCATGTTGATGACGCTGTATGCGACCGGGCTGCGCCGCGCGGAGCTGTGCCGGTTGAAGGTCGCCGACGTCGACAGCCAGCGCATGGTGCTTCATGTGCAGCAGGGCAAGGGCGGCCGTGATCGGGACGTGCCTCTGAGCCCGAAGCTGCTCGGTGTTCTGCGCGAGTACTGGCGCTGGATGAAGCCAAAGACCTATCTGTTCCCGGGCATGGAGAACAACTGGCGAGCCGATGTGCCGGTCACGGAGAAGGTGGTTTGGATCGCGGTCACGAACGCGGCGAAGGCCGCCGGCATCACCAAGCACGTCTCCCCGCATACGCTGCGACATAGCTTCGCAACGCACCTGCTCGAAGCCGGTGCCGATCTGCGCACGATCCAGATGCTGCTCGGGCATGCGAAGCTATCCGACACGACGGTCTACCTGCACCTCTCCCAGCGTCATCTGCAAGCGGTCGCCAGTCCACTGGAAGCGATCGAAATTGCGGGAGCGGTGAAGCACTCCAGGAGGCGCGCGAAGCGATGAGCCGGCCCACCCTCGAGGTGGCCGACATCCTTCGTGCAGCGGGCAGCAGCTTCATCGAACGCCATGGATCGCATCTCGCTCTCCAGCACCGCAAGGTGATGGACGCGATCGTTCGCTGCCGCACGGCGGCGCTCGGCGGCCATCGCGATCTGTGTCTCGGCTGCGGACATCAGGCCACCTCGTACAACTCGTGCCGCAACCGGCACTGTCCCAAGTGCCAGGGGAACGCTCGCGCCCGGTGGCTGGCGGCGCGCTCCGCAGAACTGTTGCCGGTGCCCTACTTCCATGTCGTCTTCACCCTGCCGCATGAGCTCTCCGCGCTCGTGCTTCAGAACAAGCGGCTGCTATACGATCTGCTCTTCCGCGCCAGCGCGGCTACGCTGCTCGAAGTGGCCCGCAACCCAAGACATCTCGGAGCCGACATCGGCATGCTCAGCGTGCTGCATACCTGGGGGCAGAACCTCCAGCATCATCCGCACGTTCACTGCGTCGTGCCGGGCGGCGGTCTCTCGCTCGATGGATCCAGCTGGGTCGCGGGATCACCGCGCTTCCTGCTGCCGGTCCATATCCTTAGCCGCGTCTTCCGCGGCAAGTTCATCGCCGGTCTCAAGCTGCTACTGTCTCAGAACAAGCTCCAGTTCCACGGCTCACTTCTTGAGCTTCGAGACCCGGAGCGCTTGCGCCGCTTCCTGCGACAGCTCTATACCAACAACTGGGTCGTCTACGCCAAGCCGCCCTTCGGCGGTGCGGAACACGTCCTTCACTACCTGTCCCGCTACACGCATCGCGTCGCCATCTCCAACCATCGGCTCGTCGCCCTTAAGCAAGGACAGGTCTCCTTCCGTTGGAAGGACTATGCCCATGGCGGCAAGCAGAAGGTGATGACCCTCTCCAGCGACGAGTTCCTGCGCCGCTTCCTGCTTCACGTGCTCCCCAAGGGCTTGGTCCGCATCCGCCACTTCGGCCTCTTCGCCAACCGCAGACGCGCCGCTTCGCTTGCACGCTGCCGGGTGCTGCTGAACGTCGCCAAGCCAACAGACCCTCAGGCCGACAGCAGCCAGCTTCGTTGCCCGCTGTGTTCCGGCCCGATGCTGGTCACGGAACGCACGTCCGGCTTACAGATCCTCTCGCGCATCTGCGCCGAATCAACTCCCGCAACCAAGTACATCGACAGCTCATGACCGTCATGACCAGTCTGCAACAGAACGGCCTCTACTTCAGCGGTCTTCACAGGCCGAACGCGAAGTCGTGCCTGGTCCAGCGCGCCGAGCGCGATTCCACGGCTGTCAAAGCTCTTTTAGCCAAGTCGAATACTGGCTGTTCGAGGTCCATCCCCGTCCCGCTGCTCTCTGACACCCACATCCATCCGCTTCCTCAAGGGCTCGCACCGATCCAAATCCCATAGCCCTGCGGTTGCCACTCCAGCGGCTTCCTTCAAACCGCCCTATCAAAACTGCCCCGGAAGAACATCTCAGGGCGTCCCCGCGGGTCTGCAGCCGGGGCAGCCCTGATAGGGTCCTATCGTTTCCCGGTACTTACGCCGCTACCCCGTCTCGAGTGGTCCGCTCTGTTAGAACCTGCAGAACGAAGCTTTACTGCGGGAATCCACCTTCAAAAGCGAGTTCTTCCAAGGAGCGCCGGTCGCTGGGCAGCTCGCGGGCACGCAGTTCTTCCGGCAGACCCGCTGGATCGGCTTTCCTGCCAACCGCATAGACGGCTTCGACTTTATGACCATTTGGAACGCTCAGGTCTTCAAAGGCGCGGTTAGCGTCAAAGCCCACCATACCGTGCACGTACCAGCCCATCAGCGAAGCTTGGAGGGCGAAGTAGCCGGAGGCAGTCCCGGCATCCAATGAGTGGGTCGGGGACGGAACTTCGTTACCACTTCGAGGGGACCGCATGGTCGGGCTGGACACGAGAAAGACCAGCGCAGACGACTCCTTCGCCCAGGACTGGTTGAAGGGCACAAGAAGGTTTAGGAAGCGCTCCCATGAGGGCGTATCGCGCAAGGCATAGATGAAGCGCCAAGGCTGAGAGTTGTAGGAGGAAGCCGCCCAGCGAGCCGCTTCCAACATGGTCAGCAGTTCTTCCCGGGTGATTGGCTGAGCAGTGAAGGCTCTTGGCGACCAGCGATTGAGGAATATCTCGTGAATGGGATAGTCGGGCTCGCGCTGGTTTGTCATGGACTGTGGCCTCTTTCTTCAGCTTGTGTTCTTACGGTTTCTAGTGCTTCAAGAAGGAATACCCGCAAGCCGCGATAAGAGTCAGGCACACCAACAACCCCACAAACAGTTGAGGATGCATCCCCAAGACTGACCCGTTCTCTTTCGTAAACTCAGGGTCACTCCAACTGGTACCCGGAAAGATTGGCGACAGCAGCATCGCCACAAAGTAGAGCGAGGCTGCGACCGCTGCCAGAATGAGGTGCAGAAATGTCAGCGGCCCTGTTCCGAAGAGAAGAATTAGTGAGTAGAGGCCCAATCCGATGCCCAGCAGCATCGTTTGGCCATTGTGGAACTTGGCATGGGGCGGCCAACGTGGATTATGGATGTGCTGCTTTGCTGTAAACGGAATCACCGCGTCAGCAACATAGCCTCCGAAGTTAAACACAGCAATCAACGCGACAATCCATTTTGCAACTTCCATTGCGTTCCTCTTTCATGCTGTTCGGTTAATTAGCCAGCACCACATCTGACATAACCGTTATATTATATATCTATGCCCAGGAAGCAGACGGCGAATTCGTCGAACAATCAAACTTCAGACTTGCCACAGGATCTTGCCTTCCTCATCGCACAGGTTGGTTCGCACGCCCAGAACTCATTTGGCAAGCAGGTCAATCCATTTGGGCTTCGTCTGGCCCATGTAGGCGTGCTCAAGGCAATCTTCCGAGCGGACGGCCTCACCCAGCGGGAACTCGGGGATGCCCTCGGAATGTTTCCCAGCAATCTGGTCAGGCTGATCGACGAACTGGAAGAAAAGGACTTGGTGCGGCGCGGGAAGAGCGCGGAGGACCGCCGGTCTTACACGCTGCAGCTTACGGAAAAAGGCCAGGGTGTCGCGTCGCAATTGATCGCCCTAACAAGAGCACATCAAGACCGAATCTGCACGTCGCTTGCTCCAGCGGAACGTCAGGAACTGACGCGACTACTTCAAAAGATCGCGACAGAGCAAGGTCTTCTGCCCGGTGTGCACCCTGAACTGCCTGGCCTTAAATCTCGTAAAACAGTAAAGCTTTAGGAACGTCGCACTGAAAAGGCGGGACCACGATAGTCCTCACAAGTCGCATTGTCGGAAGTCTGTTCTGGAGAGACTGAGGGCCGGCACGCGATACGATGGTGGATGGAGGCAGGGATGCGACCATCGGAGGCTTTGGAACAGAGGCGGGAAGCGATACGTGAAGTCGTTCCGCGATTTCGTGCCGCCAACCCGCGCGTCTTCGGCTCCGTCCTTCGCGGTCTTGATCGAGAAACCAGCGACCTGGATATTCTTGTTGATACGCTGCCCGGGACCACCCTCTTCGACCTGGGTGCGCTTCAGGAGCAACTGCGAGGGCTGCTCGGCGTCCGGGTCGATGTGCGAACGCCGGGCGATCTACCTCCCGCCTTCCGGGAAGAGGTGGTCTCGGAGGCAGAGCCAGTTTGATGGAACCCCGCCTGTTGGAATACCTTCGTCAGCTGAAAATCGCTGCCCAACAATCGATTCGTTTCGTAGTCGGGATGAGTTACACGGACTTTCAAGAAGACACAAAGACACAAAGACACAAACGCGCCGTGACCATGAACCTTGTCCTTCTTGGGGCATCTGCCGCGAAGATTGAAGAACATTTCCCGGACTTCGTAGTCGCGCATCCGGAAATTGCCTGGACAGCCATCCGGGGCATGAGGAATCGAATAGTCCACGAATATTTCATTCTGAACTTCGAGACGATCTGGACTACGATCCAAGGAGAGCTCCCACAATTGCTCCGGCAGGTCGAAGCGGCCACGATCCCATGTGACTAACCGAGACGGGCGCCGTCAGCGGAAGCTCATCTGCGAACCCGCCAAGCGACTGGATGGCAGTTCGCTTCAGGCTGGTCCAACGCGCCCTTGGCGCCTACCGATAACGAGCAGCGTCTCTCGGTCTGCTGGATTAGTACCGACAGTCGGCTTCTCGGAAGTGGCCGCCGCTTGACCATTCACGGCGCCTCATCTTCCGGGAACTACCCTCTATCCCGCAGAATCGCCGCCAGGATGCGCGGATTGCGTTTGCCATGCAAGATCGCCACAATCCACAAAGGGCGCTCATCGGGTGCATAAGCCAGCAGGAAGTCACGTACAACAGTGAATCGTAACGGCTGTGAAGTCAGTTCAGGCCGATGGTGGCCCTGACGCGGAAAGCGACTCAGGGCCTCGCTGATCGATAAGATTTCAGCAACCATCCGGTCGGCTGCAGGAAGACTGTCTTTGGCTATGAAATCCCAGATCTCATCGAGGTCTAAAAGCGCCTCCGGATGAAATGCATACTCGGTCATAGACGGCGGGCGGCACTCTTTTCTCTAAAGTGGCCCCTGACCTGTTCGCTGGAGACGAGGGCCACACGACCGCTCTTCAGGTCGTCGTACCGGCTTTCAAGCAGCCCTCGAACTTGAGCGAGCTCATCGAAATACCCGGCGAGCGCGTCACGGACGAACTCCTCCCGCGCCCGCCCTGTTTCGCCTGAGAGCTGGTCGAGTTTGGCCTGGACATCCGGGGTGAACTGAACTTCCATGACCCCAGCCTAGGAAAAGGCGGGGCACGAGTCAAGGCGAGTGTCCGTAGAACCAGCTTTTCGTTCTCTTTCAGGCATGTGGGACACGGATCGGTCCTCGCAAGTCGCATTGTCGTCAGTGTCAGGGACGAGAATATGTGCGTATCGGATTTGTGCCTTAAAGGCCGCAACTGGCCGGATAGCCAGAATCTACTGCATGGCAAGCGTTGTAGGAGGATGGATGGCAGACTCTAAGACCGTCATTGAGCAGGCGTACTCCGCATTCAACAAGCGGGACATCGACGGTGCATTAGCACTGATGACACAAGACGTGAGCTGGCCCAAGGCTTCGGAGGGCGGCAAGGTTGTCGGAAAAGAAAACATTCGCGCCTATTGGACTCGACAATGGGGTGAGTTCGATCCCCATGTCGAACCACTTGCCATGAACGAGGAGGACGGTGGCAAGACTCGCGTCAGGGTGCACCAACTCGTCAGGAGCCTGCAAGGAGATGTTCTCTCGGACAGCGAGGTTCTCCACGTATTTACCTTGATCAGCGGTCTAATCGCAGCCATGGACCTCGGCGATGAGGACGATCCAACCGCTCATCCGTCTGCCGCGTTTGCGCATCGATCCTGACCCTGCGGTAAGCCCACCGCGTAGTTATTCCCGCATGTAGGTAAGCTAAAAACACCACCAGCTATACGCAAACTCCACATAACGCAGCGTACCAAGGTATTTCGCACCGAAATGTCAGAGACTTAAAGTCTCTCGTTCGAATACTTTAAGTCCAAAGTACGGAGGAGGGGTACCCTACTGCTCTTCCTCCCCCAGCGCCCGCATGAGGTGCCACTGAAACTCCACCCCGGCATAGAAGGCCGACTCCCGAATCCGCTCATCGCGCCCATGCGCGCGGTCGTCGCCCTCGTCGATGCCCATGCCGGAGATCCCGTAGCTCGGAATTCCCGCCGCCAGCGTGTAGATCGAGTCGCTCGCCCCGGTCTCCATGATCGGAATGATCGCGATGCCCGGGTACAGGCCCTCGGCGACCCTGTGCAGCGGCCGCGTCACGTCCTCGCGCAGCGGCGGAGGCGCCATGGCGGCCGTCGTCGGTGCGCTTGGGAAGATGGCCCCCGCGTTGTCCATGTACTTCACAACCAGCTTGGAATCGGCAAGCTTCGCGATGATCGCCTGCCGCACCTCCTCGGGCGGATGCCCCGGAAGAATGCGGCAGTTCACATTCGCCGTTGCCGATCCGGGCAGCGCGTTCGGCGCATGGCCGCCGGAGATCATCGTCGCCACGCAGGTGGTGCGCAGGGTCGCGTTCATGCGCGGATCGGAAGAGAGCTCGGTCGCCGCAACCTCGTCCATCGGCGTTGCCAGCACGCGCTGGATCAGCGCCTTGCGATCCGGCGTCGCGGTCTTCTCCTCCGCTTCCAGGTAGGCGCGAGTCACGGCGTTCAGCTCGCTCGGAAAAGGACTCTTCTCCAGCCGGCCGAGCGCGTCGCCGAGCTCATAGATCGGGTTATCCGGTCGCGGCAGGGAGCTGTGCCCACCCGCGCTGGTAGCCGAAATCTGGAAGTCGGCGTAGAGCTTTTCGGTGGCTTCTACGTCCATCTCCGCCGGTTTGCCGTCCTTGAGCACGATGCCGCCCGCGTCCGGATTGATGACCACGCCCGCGTTCACCAGGTCGGGCCGGTTCTTCAGCAGCCAATCGACGCCGTTGTCAGCGCCACCCTCCTCATCCGCGGTCAGTGCCACGATCAGGTCGCGCTTCGGCGCGTAGTTCGCCCGCTTCAGCAGAATGAGGCTCGTCACCAGCGCCGCGTCCGAGTTCTTCACATCCTGGGTGCCGCGACCGTAGAAAAAGCCGTCCTTTTCGGTGAGGTGGAACGGGTCCATGGTCCAGTCGGAGCGGTTCGCTTCCACCACGTCCAGGTGGCAGATGAAAAGCACTGGCCTGGCCGTGGTCCCCTTCGCGGCCCTGTAGCGCACGACCAGGTTCAATCGCTTATTGTTCGGGCCAACGATCTCCATGTCACCGGCCGAAATTCCGGCCTTGAGCAGCCGGTCCCGCATCGCCTCCGCCGCCGCGCCGGTGTTTCCGGTCGAATGCGTCGTATTGGTCTCGATCAGCTGCTGAAAGATATCGTGCGCGAGCTGTCCATCGGCGGGATTCAACGCTTCCTTGGGCGACTGCGCCACGGCCATGCCAGTGCTCAAGAGCAGCGCGCCCACCGCAAACGCGGGCGCTTTTTTTGCGGTCGGGAACTTGCTCAAGCGATCTCCATTTTTATGGTCGGTTGTGGACTCTATACTCGCATGAAGCGCTGCCGCAGCCCTATCCACATGACGACTTTACCCGCTCAGAACTCCACAACAGTTATAGCCGTGCCCGCGATCTCGCTCGTGCGGGTATCCCAGTTATTTGGCAGCTTCGTAGCGTTGCGCGATGTTTCGCTGATGCTCCCAGCGGGCAGCAGCGTCGTTCTGCTGGGCCCTAACGGTGCGGGCAAATCCACGTTGCTGCGTGCCCTGGCAGGGCTGACTCTGCCCACCTACGGAGAGGTGCGCATCTTCGGCGAGCGGCCGACGCAGCTACGCGGGCGCATCGCTTACATGAGCCACAGCACCATGCTCTATGACGAGCTGACCGGCGCGGAGAACCTCGACTACCTGCTCGGCCTGCAGCGGCCGGAAATGACGGCAGAGGAACGGCGGGCGGTTGTTGCCAAAGGCATGACCGAGGTTGGTTTGAACCCCGCGAACACGCGGCGTTTGGGCGAATATTCCCAGGGGATGCGGCAGCGGGCGTCACTGGCACGCGTTTTGCTTGCCGATCCCGATTTGCTGCTGCTCGACGAGCCGTTTTCCAACCTCGATGTCGGCTCGGCACAGGCGATGATCACGCGTTTGCAGGCGTACCTGGGCCATGCCAGCAGCACCGGAATCGCCCGGACATTGCTGCTGACGACGCATCAGGCGGAGCTGGCGCGGCCGCTCGCAGGCAGGACGCTGACGATGAACGCTGGACGACTGATCGTCTCGGTGGGAGATGTGCCTACGCCCTCAGCCACAACACCAGCCGCGACGGGGGTTCAACTCGCGTGAGTTCCGCACATGTCCACAAAACCAACGCCGTCCGTCTGCTGGACGCCCTGGGCATCTCCTATGAGCTGCGTAGCTATGAGGTCGATATCGACGACCTGAGCGCCATTTCAGTGGCGCGCAAGATCGATCTGCCCATAGAACAGGTCTTCAAGACGCTGCTCACCCGCACCTCCGACAACACGCATCTGTTTGCCGTCGTCCCGGGGGACGCGGAGCTCGACCTGAAGAAGCTGGCCGCGGTCGCGGGTGCGCGCAAGGCGGAGTTGGCAGCGCTCAAGGATGTGGAACCGCTGACCGGCTACATTCGCGGCGGCGTTACTGTGCTTTCAGCAAAGAAACCATTTCCGGCATTCGCGGACGAACTCATGGAGCTCTTCGACGTCATCTCGGTTTCGGCTGGGCAGCGTGGTCTGCAGATTCTGCTTTCTCCCGCGGACTACCTGCGAGCCACCGGAGCGACCGTGGCGGGCCTGACCCGGTCGGCCGTCGCGAGCCGGCCCGCATGATCTATGCCCGGCACGTCCTCGCGCACTTCAGCAAGGATCTCAGGCTCGAATGGCGGGACCGCGACAGCATCAACGGGATGCTCTTCTTTGCGCTGCTGGTGGTCGTGGTCTTCGCGCTGGCCTTCGATCCGACGGCGTTTCCGACCATCGCGCGGCAGATCTCCGGCGGTCTGCTTTGGGTGGGTGTCCTGTTTGCCTCCATTACCGCTCTCAATAACGCCTGGGCGCGCGAGCTGAAGAACGGGGTTCTGGATGCTCACCGGCTCGCCCCAGCCCCCGCCTCTGCTCTCTTCATCGGCAAGGCGCTGGCAAACTTTAGCTTCGTCTCCGCTGTGGAAATCGTGCTCGCGCCGGTGTTCGCGGTGTTTTACAACCTTCATCCGCTCGGCCAATCGGCGTGGCTGCTGCTGATCCTGCCGCTGGGCACCTGGGCCCTGGTCTCCAACGGCACCTTCTTCGCCGCGCTGAGCCTGCGCACCCGCAATCGCGAGCTCCTGCTGCCGCTGGTTCTCTGCCCGATCGCCATGCCCGCGCTGCTGGCGATGATCCAAGCCACCACCGACGTGCTGACCGGCGAGTTCGATCCCAGTCTTTGGATCAAAGTGCTCCTCAGCTACGACATCGTCTTTACCACCGCGGCGGTACTGCTGTTTGGGGTAGTTCTTCATGCGGACTAGGCGGTTTCGACCTTTCCAGATGTCCTCTCGACCGGAGGCGCATCCGAAGTGGAGAGAGATCCCTGTATTCCGTTCGTAGCTACGCAGATCTTTGTGCAGCAGCACACAAAATACAGGGGTCGGCGGATTCAAGGTTGAAGTGCAACATTTCCGAAATAGGAGACAGTTGCCTTATGCCGAAGACGTATCACCCTTTGGACTACGCGGAACGGGTATTGATCCAGACGCAGTTAACGCTGGGGGTGAGGCCTGGGGCCATCGCCGCCGGTCTGAGCCGGTCGCGGTCGACTGTGCTGCGCGAGATGCGGCGCAACGGTTGGCGGCCCCGGAGCCCAGCGCGGATCGCCGGCGGGTATCGCGCGCTGGCGGCCGAGCGACGCGCCCGTCAACGCAAGGCCAGGCCGCCGAAACCGCGCAAGCTCCAGCCCGGCAACCCGCTCTGGATCGCCGTGCTCGGCCATCTCCGGGAGGGCTTGAGTCCCCGCCAGATCGCGCGCACACTGGCTCGTATGCCCGTTCCCGTCCGGCTTTCGCACGAGACCATTTACAGCGCGCTGTATGCCATGCCGCGCGGCGAGCTGCGCGCCCGCGTGCTCGGCCTGCTGCGCCGCGGGCACAAGGCGCGCCGCGCGCGGCGGAGCCGAAAAGACCGGCGCAATCAGGCCATTCCCAACATGACCCTGATCGATCAGCGGCCCGTCGAGGTCCAGATGCGCCTGATTCCGGGGCACTGGGAGGGCGATCTGCTGATCGGCAAGGGCAACCGCTCCCAGGTCGGCACGCTGGTGGAACGGTCGACCCTGTTCGTCGCCCTGGTGCGGCTGGACAGCGCCAAGGCCGCCGCCACGGCCGAGGGCTTCAGCAGAATCCTCAACCGGATCGACAGCCAGAAGCGCCTTTCGATGACCTACGACCAGGGCACCGAGATGGCCCACCACCAGATGCTCACCGCCGCCACCGGGGTGGAGGTGTACTTCGCCCACCCGCACGCCCCGTGGGAACGCGGCATCTCGGAGAACACCAACGGCCTGCTCCGCCAATACCTGCCCCGCGGAACCGACCTGTCGGTGTTCTCCCAGGAGCAGCTGGACCAGATCGCCTGGAAGCTCAACGTCCGCCCCAGACAAACCCTGGGCTGGAAAGCCCCCGCAGAACTCTTCCTCCCAGAGGGAACCTTCGACTTCGTTGCCTTCTGGTCCCAATTCGCCCCTAAAATCAATTCTGTTGCACTTCAACCTTGAATCCGCCGTCTCTCCACTGCGCAGACGATGAAGCCGTCTGCTCCGGTCGACATGACACTTTAAAGTAGAGTGCCATTGACTATCGAGGCTGTTTCGGCGCATGAAGGACGGTCATGTGGCCCCGCATGAAAGCTCCCGACCCACCGTAGAATAGAAGATGTGACGGCAACGGCGAAGAAATCCCGCGGTAACGGCCAGATAGTTGGCATCGTCTGGCTCCTCCTGACGCTCGTGGCGCTCGGTATCGGCTTTGACAAGGCCATGACAGCCCCGACCGAAGCGACGATGGGCAACCTATACCGAATCTTCTACTACCACGTCCCACACGCCATTCTCAGCTTCATTTTCCCTTATCTAAACTGTTTTGCCTGCTTCGCCTACCTATATTGGCGGAATCGTAGCCCGGCCAAGGCCCTGGCAGCCGATGCCTTCGCCGTCGCTTCCGCGGAGGTCACCGTGCTGTATGCCAGTATCGGGCTAGCAACGGGCATGCTGTGGGCACGTGCTGCCTGGGGCATCTGGTGGACGTGGGATGCGCGCCTGACAACCTACCTGCTGCTCTGGCTGTTGTATGTGAGCTATCTGCTGGTGCGTGGCTTCGCCGGTGGCGGCGCGGCTTTGCCGGGCGGCGGGCAGCCGGGCGTCATTTCGGCTGTTCTGGGCGTCTTCGCCGCGATCGACATCCCGATCTGCTTCATGTCGATCCGTTGGTGGCGCACGCAGCATCCTGCACCGGTCTTTGCGGGTGGCCCCGACTCGGGCGTCGATCCGGCCATGGAGCGTGCCATGCTATGGAACGTAATTGCCTGGGCGATGTGGGGCGTCCTGCTGCTGGGCTGGCGGTATGCGCTCGAACGCCGCCGCCAACGCTACGCCGCAGCCGAGGCACTCGCGTTCCTCAGCGAGGACGCCGCCCCCCATGCCGCAACCCCGCTGACGGAGGTCGTGTAAGCAATGATTCCCTTCCACACGCTCGCGCAACGGCATCTCGTCTTCGCGTACTGCGCGGTCTGGCTGCTGCAGTTCGGCTACGCCGGCTGGCTGTTCAACGCCTGGCGCCGCACCCGTCGCGAACCCTGAAAAGCCCGCTCCAAAGAAAAAGCAACGGAGCCCAGTTACCCAAGCTCCGTTGTTCCGAGGAGTCATGCCTGGCTCGGCAGTTATGTGTACCACCGTGCCGTTTAAGTAGACACAGGGCTCCCTTGGATGTTGCGTCGAATTTTTGATCTTTCCTCGCCGCAATTGGAATTCCAACGGATTGCAATTGCTGCGCGCTACCCCGTTCCATACACTCACAAAGGTGCACCCGCTGTCGCTGATCTCCCATCCATCGAAACAACCATCCGGTAAGCATGGCGCATCGTCGGCCGCCCGGATAGCCTTCGGGTTGTTCTCGGGGGTTCTGGCGCTGGCGGGCTGCCATCGTGATCGCTTTCCGACCTTCCCCGCCGGCTACCGAGAGTTCGCCTACGTTTCCAACGGCACGGCCGGGACGGTCACGGTACTGGATCTGGTCTACCTTCGCCGGGAGCGCACCCTGCAGGTCGGCCGTCAGCCTACCGGTCTAGCCGCCAATCCAAAGCGGAACGAGATCTACGCCGTAAACACGGGCAGCAACTCGGTTTCGGTGATCGATGCAGAGGCCAACAGGGTCGTGGCTACCATCGGCGTGCATCGGACGCCTTACTTCATCAGCGTGGCGCCTGATGGCAAGCGGGCCTATGTGGCCAACTCCGGCTCCAACACCGTCAGCGTGCTCGACCTCGACAAGCGTCGCGAGATCGGCACGGCAGCCACAGGCGAGGCTCCGGGCATGGCGCGGGTCTCGCCCGACAACCGCACCGTGGTCGTCAGCAATCGCGCGGCGGGCAGCATCTCCGTCTACTCGGTTATGGACTCCGACGCGCATCCGTTGCGCTTTCGCGAGGCCTATACCGGCTGCCCCGGTGCAACCGATGTTGCGATCCTGGCCGACTCGACCAAGGCCTTCGTTGCCTGCTCCGATTCCCACCAGATCATGGCCGTGTGGCTGGGCGTGCCGGCGGACTCCTGGCGCGGCAAGCAGGACGCCAGCCTGCAAGGGGATCATCTGTTGACCTTGATGGACGTGGGCAAGACGCCGACGCATCTGACGCTGAAACCCGACGGCGGCGAGGTATTTTCCACCAACTTCGGCGGCGACAGCATCTCGGAGATCTCCACCTGGACCAACGAGGTGAGCGGCACGTATCAGGTGGTCATGCAGCCGTCGCGTGCGGTCGTCAGCCGCGATGACTCGAGCCTTTGGATCACGGACTTCGGCTCGGATTCGGCGAGTCTTTATAGCATCGACGATGGCCACGTCGAGGCCAGCGTACGCACCGGCTCGCACCCCGATGCCCTCGCCTTCTCCGCCGACGAACATCTGCTGCTGGTGGCCGACTCCGGCTCCGCGGACGTGGCCGTGATCCGCATGAACAGCCCGGGCGGCCCGGCGCTGTTTACATTGCTGCCTGCGGGAGCTCAACCGAACGATCTTGTGGTGAAGTCGTTCCAGGTGCGATGACACAGGGCTTCAAGTCGGGATAAGGGCTTTTCTGGAGGGAGCAGCGGCCTTCAGGCCGCTGAATAAACAGCGTGGGAAGAAGGGCTTTAGCCCGGGACCTAGGGGCGCGAGAGGCCACCCAGCCCTGAAGGGCTTAGATCGGTTGCTGTTATTTCCGTGGGCTGAAGCCCACGGCTCCCTCCTTGAAAGCCCACGGCTTCCTGCTTGCCCATAGCTCCCCGCCCTGAAAGTTCACGGCTCCCATTGTTTGAGCCTCTCGCACCGCAAACTCTACTCATCTATTTCCTTCCCTTTGCAAGTCCATCCCCTTGCGCCAACTCCGCTGCGCGGGTCTCGCGCAATGCCTGCCGGGTTGCGGAGACGTAAGCCCCTGCCAACAGCAGCAGCCCCGAGATAAACGCCCACATAATCAGGCTGACTGACACATAGAACGGACCATAAACCGAAATAAAATCCAGATGCGGCAGCGCGAAGATGTACACGTACTTCGCCGCGGTCCAAAGCACGCCCATGACAATGGCCGTCGGCAGCACCGCACGCGCCGGCACCTTGCGGTTCGGCAGCCCCCAGTAGATGAGAAAGAACAGGCCGACGCTGGAACCGAGCGCGCATATTTGCAGGAAAAACCGGGCGATCAGGCTGAAAACGATATTGTCGGTGTGCCCGAAGAAGAGCCAGCCAAGCACCGTGCGCTGCGCCGCCGAAAGCGCGACCGAAGCCATCGCCAGCAATGCCACACCGATCGCCAGACCGATGCTGACGACCTGGTTGTGCAGGTAGTTGCGATTCCTCGTTACACCCCACACGCTGTTCAGCGCGACCTCCAGCGGAAGAAATACACCGGTCACCGTGATGAGCAGCATGACAAAGCTGAAGACCTTGGCCTGCGTGTGCCCGAACGCAACGGCGCGCATGTTGCGCATCACGAAGACCTGATTGCTGGGCAGAAAGTTCGTCATCATCTCGCCGACGACCTCCGCCATCTTGGTCGAATGGAAGACGCGCTGCGAAAGCGTCAGCAGCAGCACGATAAACGGGAAGAGCGAAAGAATCACCTGCGCGGCCACGCTGAAGGCGTAGGTGTGCACCTCGGTCTTGGCCATGTAGTGCGCAAGCGCCTTGACCTGCTGCCACGTGCCGCCCTCCGCAACAGGATCCGCGATCGAGGCGAACAGCGTGGGCGCAACCGCCTCGTCTCCCGCGGGAGGTGCAGACGCAACAGCAGCTTTTTCGCGTGGGGTTTCGGTACTTTCCGTCTTCGCTTCCGTCGCCGTGCCCGGGTCAGCAGCCATGGCCGTAGTTTACTTAGCCACGCGTGCAACGGTGTCAGGGGCCTTTGCTGCCGGCGGAGAATTCGCGACCGCCGCGAACCGCGACAGTGCCCATTGCGCGGCCTCAGCCAGCACCGGGTCCGCATCATCCGATGCCCACGCTGAAAGCCGCGGCCGAAACTGCGCCTCGCCGCTGTTGCCCATCGCAATCGCCACATTGCGCAGGATACGGCGGCGGCGGGTGCGCTCCAGGGGCGATCCTCGGAACTTGCGATTGAACGCCGGGCCATCCAGCGAGGCCAGCCACGCCAGCGATGGGTTCACCAGCTCCCCACGCGGCACGAGCATCCCCGAGCGCCCCACCGGCGCGCGGCGGTTCCAGGGACACACATCCTGGCAGATGTCGCAGCCGAAGACCTGCCGCCCCATGCCCTCGCGCAGCTCGGGATCGATGCTCCCCTTCTTCTCGATGGTCAGGTACGCGATGCAGCGCGAGGCGTCCATCTGTCGCGCGTCTCCGTTCAGTCCGGAGCCGTGCAGCGCATCCGTCGGACAGGCCTCGATACAGCGCGTGCAGCTGCCGCAGCGGTCCGCGGCCGCAACGGGCCAAGCCTCCGGCGCGAGTTCCAATGAGGTCACCACCACGCCCAGCAGCAGCCACGAACCCTGCGCCTGGTTCAGCACGCAGGTGTTGCGCCCGATCCAGCCCACGCCCGCTCGCGCCGCGTAGCCGCGCTCAAGAATCGGCCCGGTATCGACGTACGCCCGCGTCTCGCAGGCTGCACCGAAGCGCTCGCGCAGGCGCGTCGCTACCGATTGCAGCTTGGGCAACAGTTCCTCGTGATAATCGCTTCCGGCACGTTCGCTTGAAACCTCGCCCGGAGCCATAGCGCCGCCTCCATGCCCGCTCCAGGCATAACGCGCAATCCAGCCGGTACCGTTGGGCGCCCGATCCGTGGAGCGCGGGGCATCGGCGTTGTAGTTCACCGCGCACACCAGCACAGACCGCGCCCAGGGCATCGACCGCCTCACATCGCCGCGCACAAAGCCGCCGTCTGCGTCCGTACGCTTCAACCAGTCCATCTCACCCGCGGCACCGGAGGCGATCCATTCGGCAAATCGCTGCGCCTCGGCTCGCCCGTTTGCGCTGTCCGGATCGGGAACGGCGGCGAGGCCAGCCAGATCGAACCCGGCCTCCCGCGCCTGGGCCTCGATCCACTCCCGCTCTGCGCTGCTGACATTCACCCTTCCACGATAAGCGACAGGGGGCGTCCACAAGTGCGGGTACGTGTGACGCTCAGCGCGATTCGCGACCGGCAGCGCTCGCGTGGGGAGCTCTGCTCAAAGTACGCGGAAAACGAACCGGGCATCGAACAGTCGTGCGTTCCGCCAAGCTCAAGCTTTCGCTTGAATCCCAGGACTCCATTCATCCACGCGGTTGGTCGAATCCGGTCGTGCCGGGCGATCATCCCGACCCCACCATCATCCGGGTCGGCCGCACCTTCTGGGCTTCGTGCACCTCCAGCGAATGGTCGCCACAGTTCCCGTTGTTCCGCTCGGCCGATCTCGTCCACTGGGTGCTTGCGGGCTCCATTTTTCCCGTCCAGCCCGCCTGGGCTGAAGGTTCCTTCTGGGCGCCGGAGCTGGTGCATGATGAAGTCACCGGCCACTTCTTCGTTTGGTATGTCGGCAAAAAACGCGGCGGCCCGCTTTGCATCGCGCGCGCGACGGCTCCAGCGCCGGCCGGCCCGTACACCGACTTTGGTCCGCTCGTCTGTGAAGACGACGGCTCCATCGATCCATGCTTTGCCCGCGACGAGCATGGCGCACCTTTTCTGATTTGGAAGGAAGACGGCAACTCCCAGGGACGGCCGACACCCATCTGGGCTCAGCGCCTCAGCGACGATCTTCTCAACCTCACCGGGGAAAAGACGCAGCTCATCACGAACGACGAACCCTGGGAGGAGGGCATCGTCGAAGGCCCTTACATCCTGCGCCACGAGCAACGTTTTTACATGTTCTATGCCGGCAACTCCTGCTGCGGCAAGGAGTGCAAATATGCCGAGGGGGTCGCCAGAGCCGATCGCCTGCTCGGGCCGTGGGAGAAGTATCCGGGCAATCCGCTCATCGGGGCCAATGACCGATGGCGCTGCCCGGGCCACGGCACTGCCGTCCACACCGACGACGGGGGAGGCCGGTCGCCGCAGGATTACCTGCTCTACCACGCGTATCCGGCGGATGGCACCGTGTTTGTTGGCCGCGAGGCGGTCCTGGACGAGATCACCTGGCCGGATCCAGCCCCTGACGGAGGTCCGGGCTGGCCGGCGGTCAACGCCGGCAATGGCCCCGGAGAGCCCGCCCGTGCTCCCCGGATTCATTTTGCCGATCATTTCGCCTCGGAACGGCTGGATCCTTCGTGGCAATGGCCGGTCAACACCTGTCCGGAGGTCACCGTGGGCCAGCGGAGGCTCACCCTGGGCATCCCGCTTGCGTCGCCCCTCGCCGCCACCCCCGTCGAGTCGGCCATGCTTGCGATTCCTAATCCGGCTACCGCGCACTTCAGCGCCTCCGTGTCTCTCACGGCGCAGGCGTCGCCCGATCCCGCGCTGTGGGCCGGTCTCGCGATCGTGGGCGATCCCTTCAATACGATCGGCTTAGGTCTGCGCGGCGACCCGGACGGCATCGGCAGTTCCCTCGTTCTCTGGCAACGCCGAGGCTCTACGCAAGCCGTCCTCTGGAGGGCCACGGCACCCGCTACGCAGTCGATCCATCTGCGGGTAAGCAGCGCCGTCCACGAGTACCTTCTCCAGTTCTCCTTTTCGATCGACGGAGAAGTCTGGGAGAACGCCGGGGAGCCCTACAATCCTTCGGAGCTGCCCGCCTGGAACCGCGCTCTGCGCATCGGCCTCCTGCTGGAAGGTCCGCAAGGCCGTTGCGCGACCTTCCGTCGCTTCGAACTCAACGCCTGACGGGGCTCAGGCTGACATCCTGCACGGCCGGCGCGCGCAGAAGCTCTTTGCAAGAGGAGTTCCGCCGATAGGCAGTGATAGACTCCTAGGTGGATTGAGGCGCTGGCACCGCAAGCCATAGGGGCTCAAGTCTCCTTCGCTGCCCCTATCTGCGATTTACCGATTTTGCCGCCTCTGCGGCCCAAGGTTCGTTACCGTTATGCTCATCCTGCTGGTTGTTGTCCATGTGCTGATTTGCCTTTTTCTGGTCGGGGTAGTGTTGCTGCAACAGGGTAAATCGGCGGATCTGGCGGGTGCATTCGGCGGCTCGGGATCGCAGACCGCCTTTGGTCCGCGCGGCGCGTCCAACCTCCTGACTAAGCTCACGACATGGTCGGCGATCTTCTTCATGCTGACTTCGATCGGCCTCACGATTGCGCTGGCGCGCTCCTCGGGCAGCAAGTCCGTACTCTCCGGCACCCCTTCCGGAATCACTGCCCCGGCGAAGAAGTAGGCGGTCGGCAGGACAGATGGCGCAGGCTTCGGCTTGCGCTTTTCCTTTTCGTCGAGAAAGTTCAGAAAGAAAGCTTCCGTGATTCGAGAGACCTTCCCCGTCGGCCTTCTTCAGTGCAACTGCAGCGTGCTGGGCGACGAGAGCTCCGGCATGGCAACCGCCGTCGATCCGGGGGCGGAGATCGCGCGCATTCTCGCCGTTCTGGCAAAGCACAACCTCCACCTGCAGCAGATCGTGGTGACCCATGCGCACATCGATCACATTGCCGGAGCGCTCGCGCTGCAGGAGGCCACCGGGGCTCCCGTTCTCTACAACCAGGCCGACTTGCCGCTGGTCGCGATCATGGACGTGCAGGCCGGCTGGATTGGATCGCCGACCCCGGAGGTGAAGCCGCCGGATCACTCACCCGCGCACGCCGAGGCTTTGCCCATCGGGAACATCGCCGCGCAGATCCTGCACACACCCGGGCACACCCAGGGCAGCCTCTGCCTGTACGTGCCGCAGGAGCAGCTGTTGCTCGCGGGCGACACGCTGTTTGCCGGCGCAGTGGGACGCACGGACCTGCCCGGCGGCGATCACCGCAAGCTGATTGCGAGCATTCGCGAGCACCTTCTGCCCCTGCCCGACACTACGGTCGTGGTTCCCGGCCATGGCGCGGAGACGACGGTCGGCGAAGAACGCGAGTCGAATCCGTTTCTGGTGTGAGATTTCCAGGTGCGTCGAAACCCCACGCTTTCAGGAAATGTCCCTACACCCTAGTCGATGGGCAGCAGAGCCAAGCCGTTCGCCCAGATCTCCGGCGGCGTGAGCAGACTGACGACACAGCGACCCGCCGGCAGCCCGTAAAACACCCCCGGCTGCACCAAAATACCCTTTCGCATCGCCGCCATGGCGAACTCCTCACCGCCTACGGTCGAGGGGACGCGCAGCACCGCCGTCCATCCGCCCTCCACGCTGAGCCGGGTTGCGAGGCTACCGGCAAGCCGCCTGTCCAAGCTGATGAGATTTTCGGCAAGTCGGGCCCGGATGCGATTTTGCGTGATGTGACGCCTGGAAAGCCAGTGCGGCAGGGCAAACTGTGCAGGCGCATTCACCGAGAGGAACGTGTCCGCGATGATCTCGATCCGCTCGGTGGCCGCTTGTACAAGCGGCTTCGGTCCGCAGGCGGCGATCCACGAGAGCTTCATCTGCGGCAGTGCACAGATCTTGCTCAACCCGCTCAGAACGAAGCAGAGGCAGGGGCTCTCCGCGCTCACAAAGCTGGCGAAGTGGGCTGTATTGCCTTCCACTTTAGTCGCCGGGTAGTCCAGAAAGACCTCATCCACGATGAGCGCCAGTCCTCGTGCGGCACACAAGTTCTGCAGCGTTGCACGCTCCGCCGCGGAGACATAATTTCCCGTCGGATTGTTGGGGTGCACGGCGAGGACGGCGCGCGTGCGGGGAGTAATCGCCGCCTCCAGCGCGTGCAGGTCGAGCAACCAACCTCCCCGCGCCGAGGACACCGCCCCGGGGTCATACAACAGCGGATACTCCCGCAAGACCACGTCATCCAACTGCGCCAGCAGATCGAAGAGCGGATAGCTTGGACGCGCGATCAGCACCTCATCGCCGGGATCACACAGCAGCCGAAAAAGGAAGCTGTAGGCCTCGCTGGTGCTGGCGGTCAGGCAGATCTGTTCGGGCGCGATCTCCGCCTTGCCGTCGCGGTAATACGCAGCGATCGCCTCTCGTGCGCTGCGCATGCCCAGCGCCTCGGGCGAGTAGCGCAACACACCCGGGTCAGCCAGCGGTTGCAAAACGCCATCCCCAGCCGGGCCGAGCCCACAAGCCGTGGGGTTCGAGACGGTGAGGTCGATCAGCTCCCGGCCGGCATCGCGCAAGGCCCGCGACGCCTGCGCCCACTCGTTCTCTCCGGATTCCCACGCGGTGCGTCTTGAAAACTGCATCGGGTTTCAGCATACGGCGAAGCCGCCGAGGGACGAATTCGGCGGCGCCCTCGCTTATGATGGCCGAAGATGCCCACCTCCGTCTCCGTCTTCCCTGTAGAGGCCGTGCTCTTCGACTACGGCCTCGTGCTGACCGGACCACCGCATCCGCCCGCGTGGGAGCGCATGAAGTCGCTGCTGGGGGCCAAGGAGCCGGCTTTTCAGGCGGCCTACTGGCGCCCGCGGCATGACTATGATCGCGGTGCGCTGAACGGAGAACGTTATTGGCGCGCGGTTGCGGAGGGCGTTGAAAAGCCTCTGGACGAAGCCACGCAGGGGGCGCTCATCGAGGCCGATAACGAGCTCTGGACACAACCCAATCATCCGATGATCGCCTGGGCCGCGGCGCTGCAGGCGGCGGGTGTTCGCACCGGAATCCTGTCCAATCTGGGCGACGCCATGGAAGCCGGTGTCCGCGCGCGCTTCGCCTGGCTTCGCGGCTTCGATCACCTCACGTTTTCGCACCGGCTCGGCACCGCCAAGCCCGATCTTGCGATCTATCGCCATGCCGCCGAGGGTCTCGGTGTCGTCCCCGCGCGGGTGCTCTTTATCGACGACCGCGCCGACAACATCGAAGGTGCTCGCAGAGCAGGCATGCAGGCGATCCAATACACCGATCACGCGAGCTTCGAGCGAGCCATGCAGGACGCGAAGCTCGATTCTCTGCTCATCCCTTCTTTGCTCATCCCTGCGACCAAAGTGTGAGCGCGTTTGCGCCGTATCACGGCTAAGCTGAAAACGTCGTTCCAGCAACAGACGTTTTCTGCTCCTGCCTGGGTTCCGTCGCGCCCTGAATACGGCTTGAGTCACCTTCGGTTGGTACTACGGTCGGGCTGCACCCGGAGCTGTGCCGCAGCCATGTGCCCTGTTGAAGAGCCTTCGCGCCCTGTTCTGTCTACTGTTGCTTAGCCTGTCGCCTGCCTGTCTCGCAGCTGCGCAGACGACGGGCGCTGGCCAGGCAATGAGGCTTGCGGGCCTGCGGAGTTCCAATGGCAGAGGCAGCTTTAAAGCGGCGCGCTATGCGGCGGATGGCAGTCTCATCCTGCTCTACGACGGCGGCGACGGCCTTCGTCTGCTCAAGACCGATGCCTCGGCCACGAACATTACGGGGGAGGTGCGGGAGGGTGCGGCCGGCGATGCGGGCGTAGCCATGGCGATCGACCCGAGCGGGAACCTTTATGTCGCCGGAACCTCCACCAGCGGGGCACTCGCGGGCACCGCCGGGGCTGCCTTTTCGCAGCCAGCGGATGCATCGACGAACTCGTTTCTCGCCAAATTCGATCCGAATCTCAACCTGCTCTTCCTCACCTTTCTCGGGGCGAGCAAGACGGCAGTCACCGCTGTTGCGGCTAGCGGCGACGCGGTCTTCGTCGCGGGTGGCACGTACAACCATTCCCTGCCCGTCACCCGCGGCGCGCTGCAGCCGGCTCCGTTGGGCAACACGCTGAACGCCGGCTTCGTCGAGTGCTTCAGCTCCGACGGCACGGCCCTGCGCTATGCGACCTACCTGACGGGTGCCGGAGGCGATACCCTGCCCACCGCCATCACCGCGGACGCTAACGACGATGCCTACATTGCGGGCGAGACCTCCGCCGCTGGGTTTCCCACCGCCGCTGCGCTGCAGCCTGCGATACTCGGCTCCACCTCGGGGTTTCTTACAAAACTGACGCCGGCGGGCAATGGAATCGTCTTCTCCACTTTCATTGCAGGGGCAGGCGTGACCAGCCTGACGCTCGACGCGGCCGCGGACACGCTCCTGCTCAGCGGAAACGTATCCCTCGGCCAGTTTCCTGTAGCCACGGTCGCCGCGCCGATCGCCAACACGTCGTATCAAACCCTGCTGCGCATCACCGCGGACGGCGGGAGCGTACCCGAATCGGTGCTGCTTGTGCCGGGCTCGCAGAGCTTCGTCACCGCCGGCCCGAACGGATCCGCCTGGGTATCCGGCTCGCTCACCACGCCGTTGTTTCCGGGCGCCGCAACGCCATTCTCGGAGTTCGGCGACAGCTTTCTGCTGCATGTAGCGCAATCCGGCGATGTCGTCCAGAGCTTCCGCGCCGGCGGTCTGCCCATCGACAACGCAAGCTACGCCAGCCTCACCAGCAGCGCAGGTGCGCCCGCGATCACAGCGAATGGCGCCACGGCAACGCTGCCTGGAACGCTCGCCGCAACGGCGAGCGCACCCTTGGCCGCGATGCAGCGCTTCGACATTCCGCTCACCGGCCCGACGCCGGCTTTGCCGAATGCACCGGGCGACCTGCTGCCGTCGTCATGCCCAGGATTGAGCGACTGCAGCGGGAGCGCCGGTCTGCTCACAACGGTCTCCACGGCAGCTACGGCAGCAGCCTTCACTCTTTCCGTGGGTGACCTGCCCAACCTGATTCTTCGCAATGCGAGCTCGATCGCAGCCGCCAACCTGGCCATCACCGCGAGCGGGTACGAAGTCGCAGCCGATTGTGGGAGTTCGCTGCTCCCCGGTTCCCAATGCACCCTCGCGCTCAGCGGCTCCGGCCCGAGAAGTCTCACCGTCTCGGCTGCGAACGCCAACCCGCTTACCGTCACGCCCCCCGCCACCAACGCCTCACCCGACGCACTGACCCTGAGCGCAGCCGAACTCGATTTCGGCATCGTCACGGCCTCAAACTCTCCCCCAACCCGCGCCATTGCGGTCACCAACCTGACCGGCAACGCGCAGAGCTTCACCTCTGCGGGCGACGGCGGACCCGCCACGCCGCCCTACACGCTCGCCGAAAGCGGCAGCACCTGCGCCGGAAGCGCCAACGCACACACGGTCGCGGCCAACAGTACCTGTACCGTCACCCTCGCGCTCTCGGCCTCAAGCTCCCCCGGCAACGACGGTTCCGTTGCGGCGTTCTGGAAGATCGGCCCGCGCGCTGTAGCGATTACCGGCATCACGCAGGCGGCCGACCTCAGCGTCTCGGCCTCCGAGGTGGACTTCGGGGTGCAGCTGACAGGCTCTACGCCGCAGCTGCCGCGATACCTATATCTGTCCAACAGCTCCGGCACACCCACCGCGCACACGCCCGTATCGCTGCCCGGGGATTCACCCTTTTCCGTATCAGACGCCTGCCCTTCCACCCTGGAGCCCGCCAGCGTCTGCCAGCTCACACTGCATTACGCGCAGCCGACGAGTCCCAGCACGGACACCACCACGCTCACGCTGGATGAAGGCCTAATCGTCCTGATCACAGGGCAGACCCAGTCGCCCGCGACGGCAGGTGAACCGGCCAACCCCGGCTTGTCCATCTCGCCAGCATCGTTCGGTTTCAGCAGCCCCGTTGCGGTCAGCGGGATCTCCTCGGAAACAGCCGTCTTCACAGTCAGCAATACGGGTTCAAGTACACTTCCCCTCGCTGCAACCAGCACAGGCGATTTCCTGCTTACAAGTAGCTGCGGCACCACGCTCACCGCGGGCGCGAGCTGTGTTCTGAGCCTTCAGTTTGCGCCCTCGCAGCCGGGTATTCGCGAAGGCTCCCTGAGCATCGCCTGCGGCCCGGGCTTTGCTCCGACGACCGTTCCCGTCTCCGGCACAGGAACCGGGCTTATCGCCGTTAGCAACGGCACCGTGACGCTCGGTCAAACGCCCGTCGGGGAGCCCGCCTTTGCCTGGTATAGGGTTCAGACCTCTCTCCCGAATCTCACTGCGTCCGTCACCGGCTCGGCCTTCGGCGTCGCTCTCGTGGAAGACAATGGCACAGGCCATGGCTCACTTCCGGCCTCGGCCTTTGCCCCGGCCGCAAGCGGACCATGCGCGAACTGCTGGCTGGGCGTTGTGTTTATTCCACAAACCGTCGGCCCGGCGGGCGCAACCCTTTCCTTAATGTCCGTGCCCGGAGGCAATCCCTACCCACTCGCCGTTACGGGCACCGGCGTGCCTGTGCAGGGGCTTGTGTTTTCCCCGGCGAGCGAGGATTTTGGCACCGTGCCGCTGGGCAGCTCCTCCGCTTCACAAACCTTCACGCTGGCCAACCTGCTCTCACCGGCCACCGGCGCGGTCGTACAAGGCATCGCGGCAACCGGCGACTTTCAGGTCGTGCCAAACACGACCGGCGGGACATCCTGCGCAGGCGCACTCGCCTCAACGGCCTCCTGCTTCGTCGAGCTCAGCTTCGTTCCCACCGCCCTCGGCCAGCGCACCGGCACGCTCACGGTAAAGACCGCCGCCGGAACCGCGACGGCTACGCTGACCGGCAGCGCCGTCGCGAGCTCGGGCCTCAGCCTCAGTCCGACCGCGCTCAACTTCAGCAACGCCCCCGGCGCGGCGGGGACGCAACAGACCCTGACGCTGCAGAACACCGGAGCCACGGCGCTCACCATCGGCTCAGTTAGTTCTTCCAATGCACACTTCACAACCGCTGGATCCTGCACGGTACTTGCTCCCGGCGCGAGTTGCAGCCTTAGCGCCGTTTTCACCCCGGGCGACAGCTATGCGGCGGGCGCACTGACGATCCCCGTTTCCACCGCGAACAACGGCGGAAGCTCGCCGGTAAACTACACCGTTCCACTGTCCGGAAACTATACAAGCAACGAATCAGGCCTGCTGCTGCTGCCCGCCGAGGCAAACTTCGGCGCCCAGGCCGCGGGCAGCCTCGGCCTTCTGCGGGAGTTCACGCTCCGCAACATATCGGACACCGCCCAATCGATCGCGCTCACCACGGCGCAGCAGTTCCCGCTGGCCGCGCCGTTCGCGTGCACGACGCTCGCCGCGGGCGCCGACTGCACCTTTACCGTCAGCTTTCTGCCCGAAACAGGCGGCGCACTCACCGGCACCCTGCTTGCAACGGCCAGCTCCGCCGACGGAGTCACCTCGCAGGCGCTCGGCTATCTGCTTGGCTACGGAACGGCCTCCGGCGCGCTCACGATCTCCGGCCAGCCGATTCCCAACGCGCCCGTGAACTTCGGAGAAGTCAGCTCCGGCGGAAGCGCGGCGCAAACCCTCACCCTGACCAACTCCGGAACCGGTCCGCTCACCGTGCGTCGCATCGTGAGCTCACCGCCGTTTTTCGCCGGCAGCTCCTGCGGGCAAACCCTGGCTCCGAGCGCCAGCTGCTCGGTCAGCCTCACCTATGCACCCACCTATGAGCTTTCCACGGCAGCCACCTCGCTGGTGCCGCGGGCCGATGCGGAGACTCTGATCATCGAGAGCGATGCCGCGTCCAGTCCTGACGAGGTCGAGCTCCAGGGTTCAGTCGTACCGCTCACCTCCAGCACTCCGGCAGCGAACACATCGCTTGCAAGCTACACCCTCTCCCAGGGCTCGCTGACCTTTGCCAACACCCAGGTCGGCGACACCTCGCCGGTGCAGACACTCACGCTAATGAACAGCGGTTCCACCACCCTTGCGGTCAGCGGCATAAGCGCCCCACAAGACTACGTTGCGACCACCGACTGCGCCGCGCTAACCCCAGGCTCCTCCTGCTCCATCCAGGTTGCCTTCACGCCCGGTGACAGCATCACCACGGCCTTGCGCGCGGGCACGCTGGAGATCCAATCCAACGCCTCGGCCGCGCTGGAGTTTGTCAGCCTGCTGGGCAGCTCTTCCGCCGCGCCGCTGACCCTTAGCCCATTGGAGCTGAACTTCGGCACCGTAAGTGTCGGCCAAAGCGGACAGCTGACAGTGAATGCGACCAACACAGCGTCGCTGCCGATCACCTTTGGCCAGCTCAGCACGACGGGCGATTACACCGCCGATCCCGGCACCTGCCCGCCGCCCGGCGCGCCGCTGCCCGCCGGTCAAAGCTGCACTATGATCATCACCTTCGCTCCCACCGCGACGGGTTCGCGCACTGGCACCCTGAGCGTCGGCAGTAACGCAACGGAGGCGCCCCTGACCGTAATCCTGACCGGTGCGGCCGTCGCCTCCAGGCTGCAGATCAGCCCCGGAGCACTGGATTTCGGCAGTGTGGGCGTGAACGCCTCCACCAGCAGGATCCTCAACCTGGTGAACAGCGGCTCCGGCTCGCTGAGTGGCCTTGCGGCTTCGATCAACGGCGCAAACCCCGGCGACTTCAGCATCACGGCGCCCTGCACAACGACGACGCTCTCCCCGTTCACAAGCTGCACGCTGCAGGTGACCTTCAAACCTTCCGCGATCGGCACACGCAGCGCAAGCCTGCTGGTCACGAGTTCCGACCCCGCCGGCCCGACGACGATTCCGCTGACCGGCAACGGCGCCCAGGCCGGCGGCGGCACACCGTCTGGCAGCTTTGTTTTGACCGTGGCCGGCGGCAATGCCTGGACAGCCACCGTGGGCATCGGCTTACCGGCGATCTATGCGCTTACCGTGACCCCACAGTCCGGCTACACGGGTCCGATCGCGCTCACCTGCACGCCCGTCGCGGCTGCTCCTTTCGGTGCCTGTTCGCTGCTCGGTTCGCAGCTCATGTTGAGCGGCTCCGCACAGGGCGCTACCGCGACCATTACCACCATCGGCGGCATTCGCAGCGGCTGGCTCTCACCGATCGGCATACTGCTGTTTGCGCCGCTCTCGCTCCCCCTGCGGCGAAAGCGAGGCTCGGGCCTAAGAATGATAGGTGCGCTTTGCTTTGCTTTTGTAGCCGCCATGGGCTTCCTATCCCTCAGCGGCTGCGGCAGTGTCGGGAGCAGCGGGCAAAATATCACGCCGCCCGGCACCTACCAGTACATCGTCACCGCAAGCTCCACGAGCGGAGTGCAGGCCAGCTCCTCCGTGACCCTGGGCCTGGTGGTGCGGCAATAGCTGTCGACACAGCGGGTCTCACCCAATAGAGCAGTGTTCATGCAGGTGTACCCAGAAGGGTCGTTGTTGGGAGGGAGCCGTGGGCTTCAGCCCACGGAACAGGAGCGTAATTCAAGCCCTTCAGGGCTGGGCTCTGCCTTCGTTCCCAAACGGCCCAGGGCTAAAGCCCTGTTTCCTGCAGCGCTGGATTCAGCGGCCTAAAGGCCGCTGCTCCCTCCCAAAAACCGGGTTACATCTGGTATATCTATGGCGCCTCACACACTAACGCTGTGCCTGTGCGTTGCTGATGGCCACACGTTCCACGATCTCAATGCCGAAGCCCTGCAGCGCCGGCACATGGGTTGCGTGATTGGTCAGCAGCCGGATGCGGCAGATGCCGAGATCCGACAAAATCTGACCACCCAGGCCAACCTCACGCAGGATCCGCTGCTCCGGATCGGCCCCGCGCTCGCGGCCGCCGGTGCGGTGAAACACCATGCGCTTGGGCTCGGTGCTGCGGTCGAGCCCAAATCCGCGCTGCGTGTGGTGCAGGTAGATCAGCGCCCCCCGCCCCGTCTCCGCGATCGCCCGCAGCGAGGTTTCGATGGTGGTCTGGCAGTCGCAAAGAGCCGAACCGAAGACGCTGCCGGCGAGACAATGCGTTTGCATCCGCACCAGCACAGGCTCACCCGCCGTGACGGCCTGTTGCATATCGCCCATGACCAGGGCAAAATGCGACTGCCCCGCCTCGACCTCGCTGTCATACTGCACGGTGCGGAACTCGCCGAAGGGTGTCGGCAGCAGCCCTTCGGATGCGCGGTGAATATACCGCTCATTCTGCATGCGGTAGCGGATCAGGTCCGCCGTGGTGACCATTTTCATGCCGTGCGTTTGGCAAAACGCAAGCAGGTCGGGCACCCGGGCCATGGTGCCGTCCTCGTTCATGATCTCGCAGATCACCCCCGCTGGAATCAGTCCGGCGATGCGGGCGAGATCGACCGAAGCCTCGGTCTGCCCGGCCCGCACGAGCACGCCGCCCTTGCGGGCGCGCAGCGGGAAGATGTGCCCCGGCCGGGCAAGGTCGTTGGGTCCCGATCCGGGTTGGATCGCCACCTGAATCGTGCGCGCGCGATCGGCGGCGGAGATGCCGGTCGTCACGCCTTCACGCGCTTCGATCGATTCCGTAAAGGCCGTGCCGAAGCGCGAACTGTTGTCCTGCACCATGGGGGCGAGGCGGAGAAAATCGGCGCGTTCCTCGGTGAGGGTAAGGCAGATCAGCCCGCGGCCGAACCGGGCCATAAAGTTGATGGCCTCCGGCGTGCAGAACTCAGCCGCGGCCATCAGATCGCCCTCATTCTCGCGATCCTCGTCGTCGACGACAACGATCAACCGCCCGGCTTGTAACTCCGCGACCGCTTCGTCGATTGTGGCGAATCCGCTTTGGGTCTCCATAGAAGCAGGGTACAGGGTTCAGCGTTCAGGGCCCAGAGGATCTTATTCTGGACCCTGGCCCCTGAACCCTGAACCCTGCTTTCTACAGCGTTGACTCGATCTCAAAGCCCCAGGCCTCCAGCAGCGCCTCGGGAATGTACTTCGAGTTTTTGTTCCGGCGTGCCCACTCACGCAAACGCGTGGAGCGGATGTACTGATCGGGGGTGAGTTTGTACTCCTTCACGATCTGCTCAAATGAGGTGATGGTCGGAACAACCGGGCCGATCGGCTCCGGCTTGCCCCAGTTGGGATTTCCACGGCGCTTCGCCATCCAGAAGACTCCTCTTCGCGCGCGGCCTCATGTTTCCTGCGCAGGATGCTCTGCACCGGAACCGCAACATCCCATTCTACCGTGTTACGGCCCCGTGAACCAACGGCTTCGGACGGCCCTAGATAGTGTCTGACGAATCTCGATCATTGCATGAATGCATCTTGGAGAATGCATTCTGGAGGGAGCGTGGGGCTTCAGCCCCACGAAAAAGGATGGCCTGTGATGGGCTTCAGCCCAGGGTCTTCTCCGATGCCGGCACAAAACCCGGGGCTGAAGCCCCGTTCTTCTCCGCGCTGAATGTCCGGGCTGAAGCCCGGACCTCCCTCCGAAAAGCAAGAACAGTTTCATCAGACACTATCTAACGCCCGGTCGCCTGATCGTAAAAGCGGTCCATGTCCGCATGGAGCATCCTCAAAGCCTCTACGTTCAGATACACCATGTGTCCGGCCGGGTAGTAGCCGAACTGCACGTTGCCCTTCAGCGCCGGCGGCAGCATCATGTGCGCCAGGTCGAACTCCGTCGCGAAGAACGGCGTCGCCATATCGAAGTACCCGTTGGCCGAAAACACCTTCAGGTGCGGATTCTTGCGCATGGCGTCGGCGAGGTCGACCGCCGTATCCGGCATCGTCTGCTCGCCGCGGCCATAGCCTCCCGGAGGTACGCCCGAGGGCCGATGTTTGAAGTCCCAGTTCTGGTTGATGCCGGGCCCCTGAAGGTTATAGTTCTCCGAACTCATATACTTCAGCTCGGTTTGCACGTAGCTGTGGAACGCGCCCACATACACTCCGCTGATGCCTGTGTCGGACGGATCATAGCCGGGATTTTCGCCTGCGGAATCGACATCGAAGCCCTCAAAACGAGCGTCGTATCTGCCCAGAATCTCGCCATCGCCGCGCAATAATTCCTTGCGAAAGCGCGTCGGCGAGATACGCAGATTGCTCTCCTTCACATATTGCACGCTGAGCCCCGTGAACGCCGCAACCTGCCCCGCGATGCTGTCCATCTCGGCCTGGGGTAGCTGGCTTCCCTGCTGCAATGCGGACAGGTAGGGTCCGCGGGCGAATTCACGAGCCTTCTGCACCCACTCCGCCATGCTGCCGTTCTGGGGCACTTTCTTGTGAAAATAGGCGATGGCGGCATAGGTCGGAAAGTAGCCCACCGCTTCGGTGTCATAGCCGGGGCTGCGTACGCCGTAGTTCAGGATGGAGCTCAGCAGCGTCACGCCGTTGAACTCGATGCCGTCGTTGTTCAACGCGGCCACCAGACCCGCCGAACGCGTTGTGCCATAGCTCTCGCCAAAGAGAAACTTGGGTGAGTTCCAACGCCCATTCAACGTGATGTAGCGGACGATGAATCTTTCAAACGCGTGGATGTCCTGATCGGTCCCGGCAAAGTCCTTCGCCGTTCCCTTGCCCACCGCGCGCGAAAACCCCGTCAGCGGCGCATCGATAAACACGAGGTCCGACTTGTTCAGCAGGCTGTACTCGTTCGGGACCACCCCGAACGGCGCCGGTCCGGTCGCCTCCGGGCTCGCCGTGATCACGCGCACCGGACCGAGCGAGCCCATGTGCAGCCAGATCGTCGCCGATCCCGGGCCGCCGTTGTACAAAAAAGTGATGGGGCGCGTGTTCGCGGGCACATCGTCCTGCGTATACGCCACATAAAACAGGCTGCCGATCGGCTTCTCCTCCTCGTTCTGCACCAGCAGGTTGCCGGCCGTCGCGGTGTAATGGAGGTTGTGCCCACCCGCCGTCCACACGTGCTGCGTCGTGGACTTCGTCTCCGGCGGCACAGGCAGGGTGTTCTCTTTGTTCTGCTCGGGCTCGGCGCCCTGCCGCGCCGTGGCTCCCGGCTCGCGGTCCTGGCGTTGCCGCTGATCTTGAGCCGTAAGTGCACCCGCGCTGACAGCGGCGCAGAGCAAACAGACAGTGATACTGCGAAGTGGATTTAAACCCAAGCATTCCTCCCGGAAATCGACTTTCAACACTTACAACCAGCTTGCAGTACGGTTTTGCCGACCTCGAAGTCGGGTGTGCATCGTACCGCCGTAAGGGGCATCCAAACGCTGTCCAGAGAGCGTCTTCCTCCCTGTCGCCGCGCTTCTTCGCCTGTTTGTAACCTTTCCTCCAACAATACCTGAGAGGCAGCCTTGAGTCCCTGTTCTGAAGTGCCCGATATCGAAATAACGGATATTGAAACTCCGGAGTCGACCGCCGAAGCGGAAGCCGATCTCCAGTTCACGCGTCGCGAGTTCCTGGCCGCCTCCAGCGTGCTTTCCGCGGGTCTGGCCGCTGGGCTTTCGCCTGCCGCGGAAGCCCAGCGCGCGGCGCAGGCCCAGCAGACCCTTCCCATCAGTCTTTCCATCAACAAGCAAATGCGACGGGTGAGCGTGGACACCCGCACCTCGCTGCTGGATCTGCTGCGCGAGAATCTGGACCTGACCGGCAGCAAAAAGGGCTGCGATCACGGCCAGTGCGGCGCCTGCACGGTGCTGCTCGACGGCCGCCGCGTGAACTCCTGCCTGACGCTCGCGGTTGCCGCCCAAGGCTACGAGATCACCACGATCGAAGGCTTGGGCACACCGGAGAACCTCCATCCCGTGCAGGCCGCGTTCCTCGAGCATGACGGCTACCAGTGCGGCTATTGCACCCCCGGGCAGATCTGCTCGGCGGCGGCAATGGTTGCCGAGAGCAAGAAGGGTGAGCTGTCGCAGGTGAGCTGGGAGACCGGTAAGACCTCCAACCCGACCCTCACCGACGAGGAGATCCGTGAGCGCATGAGCGGCAACATCTGCCGCTGCGGCGCTTACCCTAACATCGTGGCCGCCGTGCGCGCGGTCGCCAACGGAGGTGCGGCTTGATCCCCTTCTCCTACCAGCGCGCCGACTCGCCAGAGGCCGCAATCCATGCCGGTGCAACGCACGGTTCTAAATATCTTGGCGGCGGTTCCAATCTCGTTGATCTAATGAAGGATGGTGTCGAGCTGCCGACCGCGCTGATCGACGTAAATCACATCGGTCTCGACAAAATTGAGGCCGGTGCCGACGGTGCAAAGATCGGGGCCTCGGTCCGCAACTCCGATCTAGCCAATCACCCGGGCATCGTCGCAAACTATCCGCTGCTGTCGTTTGCTCTGCTCTCCGGCGCCAGCCCGCAGCTGCGCAATATGGCGACCACAGGCGGCAACCTGATGCAGCGCACCCGCTGCTACTACTTCACCGATACCGCCTTTCCGGCCTGCAATAAGCGCAAACCGGGCAGCGGCTGCGGCGCGGTCGTCGGGATCAACCGGATTCATGCGATTCTCGGCCAGACCGATCAGGGGCCAACCTCAGCCCACACCTGCATCGCAACCAATCCATCGGATATGTCCGTCGCCTTGTATTCCCTTGATGCGCAGGTTGAACTGCAGGGACCTAAAGGCAAGAGATCATTGCCAGTTCGCGAGTTCCATCGTCTGCCCGGCAATGACCCGGCCCTGGACACCAATCTGCGTCCGGAGGAGCTGATCATCGGCGTTACCTTACCGCAGAGCACGGCAAAGTTCGCGAAAAACTCCTGGTACCTGAAGGCCCGCGATCGCCAGTCCTACGCCTTCGCGCTGGTCTCTGTGGCGGCTGGGCTGGAGCTCGAAGGCGACACGATCAAATCCGCCGGTCTGACGCTCGGCGGGGTGGCCCACAAGCCCTGGCACTCGCCCGAGGCCGAGCACGCCCTGATCGGCAAGCCGGCCAACGATGAGACCTTCCACCGCGCCGCCACGCTCGCCTTGGCCGGCGCCAAGGGCTATAAGTACAACGCGTTCAAGGTGGAGCTCGCCAAGCAGTGCATCGTGCGCGCCCTGAACCAGGCAGCCAAAGGAGTACAGGCCTAAATGCAACAGGATTCAGGAAGCCAGCAAAAACCGCCCACACTCCCCCAACCGGCTTACCGATATGAGGGCGTCTCCAAAGTGACCGGTCAAGCGAAGTACGCCGCCGAGTTCACCGAACCGTTTCCGCGCAAGAACCTCGCCTACGCCTACATGGTGCAGTCGACGATCCCCAGCGGCACCCTCGTCTCGATCGATCAGAAAATAGCCGAGAAGGCCCCCGGGGTCGTCGCGATCTTTACCCCGTTCAACGCGCCCAAGCTGCCGGTCGGCAAGCCCCAGCCGCCGGCCAAGCGCAGCCTCACCGTGCTTCAGGACATGAACGTCGACTACAACGGCCAGCCGATTGCCGTGGTGGTCGCCGAATCGCTCACCGAAGCCATGGCCGCGGCACGGATGCTCGACATCAAGTACGCGACGCAGCCGGCCAAGCTCGACTTCATGGGCCGCCTGAACGAGGCGCGCCTTCCCAAAAGCCGCAGCCGCGATCCGAACACTGAAAAGCGCGGCGACCCGGAGCAGGCGCTCTCCGGCGCGGCGATTAAGGTGGAAGAAACCTATATCACGCCCGTGCAGAACCATAATCCAATGGAGCCGCACGCGACCATCGCCTGGTGGGAGGGCGAAAAGCTCACGGTCTACGACTCCACCCAGTACATCACCGGCGACAAGATGTCGCTGGCCCGCATCCTCAACATCGCGCAGGACGACGTGCATGTCATGAGTCCCCTGGTCGGCGGCGGTTTTGGCTCCAAGGGATCGACCTGGTCGCATGTGATCCTCGCGGCCATGGCGGCCAAGATCACCCAGCGGCCCGTGAAGCTGGTGCTGGGCCGGGAGCAGATGTTCGGCCCCGTGGGCGCGCGGCCTACGACGGTCAACATGATCAAGATCGCGGCAAATACCGACGGGAAAATCACCGCGATCAAGCACGACGCGATCATCCACACCTCGGTCATGGAAGACTTTATTGAGGAGACCGTCGGGCCCAGCCGTGTGCTCTATCAAAGCGGCTCCAACGAGACCAGCCTCAAGATGGTGGAGATGAACGTCGGTGTGCCGACCTTCATGCGCGCGCCGGGTGAGTCGAGCGGTACCGCCGTGCTCGAGATCGCCATGGATGAGCTCGCCGAAAAGCTCAAGATGGATCCCGTGCAGGTGCGCCTGGTGAACTACGCCGAGCGCGACCAAAGCGCGGACAAGCCTTGGAGCTCCAAGCATCTGCGCGAATGCTACACGCAGGCTGCCGACCGTTTCGGCTGGACAAAACGCAATACCACGCCCGGTCAGAGGAGCGAAGGCAACGAGCTCATCGGCCACGGCATGGCCACGGCCACCTACCCGGCCAATCGCTCCTCGGCAAATGCGGTGATACGCCTGCTGCCCAACGGCCGCGTCTACGTCGGCTCCGGCACCCAGGACATCGGCACCGGCACCTACACGATCATGCAGCAGACCGCGGCCGAGGCCCTGGGGGTCGATGTTTCCATGATCGATGTGAAGCTCGGCGATTCGACCCTGCCCAAGGCCCCGGTCTCGGGAGGATCGCAGTCCACGGCCTCCGTCACCCCGGCCATCCAGGCGGCTTGCAAGCAGGTTCAGCTCAAAACCGGCGACCTGGCTATCGGCGACCCGCAATCGCCGCTGCATGGCGCGTTGCCGGAGGATGTGGCGGTCAGCAAGGGCCGTGTCTTCCTCAAAAAAGACCCGTCCCGCGGCGAGGATGTGACGGCGCTCATCGCACGCAATGGCGGCAAACCGATCGAAACCATGGGCTCCGCGGAACCCGGCGAGGATAGAACCTCCATGACCCAGGCCTCCTGGGGCGCGGTGTTCGCCGAGGTCGCCGTGGATAAAGACACGCACATGGTCAAGGTGCGCCGCATCGTCGCAACCTATGACATCGGCACGCTGCTGAATAAGAAGACTGGCCTGAATCAGCTGATGGGCGGCATCGTGTGGGGCGTCGGTTTTGCGCTCGAAGAAGAGACGCACTTCGACCCCAACACCGGCCGCACCGTCAACGAGAACCTCGCCGAGTACCACGTTCCCGTAAACCGCGATATCGGCGTGCTGGACGTAACGGTACTCAACATCCCGGACCTGAAGTTCAACGACCTGGGTGCGCGCGGCATCGGCGAGATAGGCAACACCGGCGCCATGGCCGCGGTCGCGAACGCGGTCTACAACGCCACCGGCAAGCGCGTCCGGCACTATCCGATCACGCCGGACAAGCTGATGAGCGCCTAGTTTCTTTCGCAGTAATGACACGAAAAGGGCAGTGCCAACCGGCACTGCCCTTCATTTTTCACGTACGCGGACGCGAAGATTATGCGAAGATAACGGAGTTTATGCCCGCCGTCGCATCCTCACTCCCGGAGCTGCTCCACCGCGTCTTTGGGCACCGCGAGTTCCGGGCCCATCAGCAGCCTGTCTGCGAGGCGGCCGCTGCTGGGCGGGATGTTCTGCTGGTGATGCCCACCGGCGCCGGCAAGAGTCTCTGCTATCAACTCCCCGCTCTGGCACGCGGCGGCACGGCGCTGGTTATCTCGCCGCTCATCGCGCTCATGGACGATCAGGCGGCAAAGCTCGAAGCCCTGAACCTTCGCGTGGCGCGCATTCACTCCGGCCTGCCCCGCGAGGCTGCGCGTCAGGCCTGCCGCGACTACCTGGAAGGCAACCTCGACTTCCTGTTCATCGCTCCGGAGCGCTTGCGTGTTCCCGGCTTTCCGGAGATGCTGGCCCGGCGCAAGCCCGCGCTCATCGCCATCGACGAGGCGCACTGCATTTCGCAGTGGGGTCATGATTTTCGCCCCGACTATCGCACCCTGGGGCAGCACCTGCCCGCGTTGCGCCCGGCTCCCATCATCGCGCTCACCGCTACAGCAACCCCAACCGTGCAGCAGGACATTCTGCGTGCTTTAAACTTGCGTGATCCCGCTGTCTTCATCACGGGTTTTCGGCGCGGCAATCTCCAGATCGAGGTCGCCGAGCTCTCCAAACCCGAGCGAACCGGCTTTATCACCAAGCTGCTGGGCGAGCCGGCGGCGCGCCCGGCGATCGTCTATGCCGCATCGCGGAAGTCCGCAGAGGAGATCGCCGGTGCGCTGTCGCAGATGTTTCCCACGGCGGCGTACCATGCGGGGCTCGACCCGGGCACCCGCGAACGTGTCCAGAAGAGCTTTCTCTCCGGCGGCCTGGAGGTAGTCGTCGCGACGATCGCCTTTGGGATGGGTGTCGATAAGGCGGATGTCCGCACCGTACTTCACGCGGCTTTGCCCGGTTCAGTGGAGGCGTACTACCAGGAGATCGGTCGTGCCGGGCGCGACGGCAAGCCGTCCCGGGCCATCCTGCTGCACAGCTTCGCCGACCGCAAAATGCACGACTTTTTCCTGGAGCGCGACTACCCTGCGGTGGGCGAACTGGGCCGCATCGCGGCAGCGCTAGAAACCGCTCCGCTCACGGTGGACGAGCTACAAGGGAAGCTCCGGATGGAGCGTGAGACGGTTGAGCGCGCGGTCGAAAAACTCATGGCACAGGGTGCCGCGAGCATTGAGCCCGATGGCACAATTTGTCGCAGCGGCGACGCACGCTGGCAGGACGACTACGCTGCCCAGGTGAACCACCGGCGCGAGCAGATCGATCGCATGGTCGCCTTTACCGAGGGTACGGGCTGTCGCATGGCGGCGCTGGTGCGGCACTTCGGCGATGCCGGCGATGGCGGACGGGCCTGCGGCCACTGCGACAGCTGCGATCCACAACGCTGCACCTCCAGCCCGGCGCATACAGCCTCCTCCGGCGAGAAGGCAGACCTTCTCACCCTATTGAATGCTCTGAAAACCGGCGGCCGTTCCACTGGCAAACTCTTCACCGACCTGAATATCACCAAGGATCGGAAGGAGTTCGATCGGCTGATCGACGGCCTGAGCCGAGCGGGACTTCTGCACATCGCCACGGAGAGTTTCCGGGCCGAAGATGGCCGCGATATCACCTTCCGCAAAGCATCGCTCACGGCAGAGGGCCGAACACCCGACGACACGGCGCTGGCAACGGTGTGGCTGCGTGGGGAAACGCAGAAAACCAGCTCTGAGGCTTCGCAGCGAGGCTCCAGAAACCGGTCTGAACCCAAGTCGGCCTCACCTCCCGCGTTGGATCCCGCGCAGTTGGAAGTGCTCAATCAACTGAAGGAATGGCGCCTGAATCAGGCGAGAACAACGGGTGCTCCTGCTTTCACGGTATTCCATGACTCTGTCCTGCACTCCATTGCCGCGGAGCATCCTGCGAACGTAGACGAGCTAGGAGCTGTGCGGGGCGTAGGGCCTGAAAAGCTGGATCGCTTCGGTGCAGAGATCCTCGCAATCTGCCGTGGTGCACATGGGTCGTCCGATCCTGTCCCGCGAGAGAGGCAGATACCTGACACGCTCATCCACTCCGTCGCCGAGCGAAAAACAGCCGAGCGCAAGACAGAGTTGCAGCCGAAGGTGGTCAGCCTTTCGGCGGTCGCCGCTACTGCGGACATCAGATCTCGACCTGCCAGAAAAGCCGCCGCGGCCCCCGGTGACTCCGTAATCGATGGGCAACTGGACGCACGGCTGCGCGACTGGCGACGGGAGCAGGCTGCGCAATCGGGGCTGCCCACCTTCTTCATCCTGAGTGAAACAGCGCTGCGCAAGGTGGTTGCGGCCAAGCCGCAGACGGTGGAAGAGCTTGGCATCATTGCAGAGATCGGGGCGGACAAGCTTGCCCGCTATGGTCCGGCGATGGTCGCGTTGTGCCACGCAGGATGACACGATTCGCTACATTCGGCACGTCGACCGGTGCCCCAGGAGACCGCACAAGATATGGTTTTTGAGAATTTTGGTGTCGCCATCATGGCTGCGGGCAAGGGTACGCGGCTCAAATCCAAGCGTCCCAAGGTATTGCATGAGGTAGGCGGCCGGGCGTTGCTTCTGCACGTTATCGCGGCAGCGGAGACGGTCACCTGGCCGCAGGCGATCTTCTGCATCGTCGGGCATGAGGCGGAACGTGTGCGGTCAGCCGTCGAAGGCACCGGCGTTCGCTTCGTTCTGCAGGCGGAGCAGCGCGGCACCGGCCATGCACTGCAGCAGGTAAAGGCCTTCTTCGAAGCAGAGCGGGTTGCCCCGCCCCAGCACCTGCTCGTGCTCTCGGGCGACGTTCCGCTGATCCGGCCGGAGACGCTGGCCCGCCTTTGCGAGACCCACCTCCACGAGGATGCCGCGATGACGATCCTCACCGCCGTTCCGCCCGATCCCACCGGCTATGGCCGCGTGCTCCGCATTGCGGTTGGCAGTCCTGAGGTCCAGGCGATCGTGGAGCAGAAATCCCTGCGACCCGATCAACTCGACGCACCGGAGATCAACTCCGGAATTTACTGCTTCCGTACGGAATCTCTCTTTACCCAGCTCGGTGCGCTTACCACCGAAAACGCACACCGGGAGTTCTACCTGACCGACGTTGCCGGCCTGCTGCGCGCAGCCGGGGAGCGCGTCGTCGCCGTCGCCGCGGACTCTGCCGAGGAGGTTCTGGGAGCCAATACGATCGCGGAGATGATGCATCTCGATGCGGCCTTGCGGCTGGCCACCGCTCGCCGGCTTATGGCGGCGGGCGTGACGATCTTCCGGCCGGAGACCTCGGTCATTGATGCCGGCGTAGAGGTCGCCCCGGATACTGTACTGGAGCCCTTTGTTCAGCTGCTCGGAGCCACGCGGATCGGATCAGACTGCCGCATCCGGTCGTACTCCGTCCTCCAGAACAGCGTCTTGGGAGATGGTGTTCTGGTGCGCCATGGCTGCATTCTGGACGAAGCGGAGGTCGGGGACGGAGCCGTTCTCGGCCCGTATGCGCACCTGCGCCCCGGCAGCGAGATTGGTGATGGGGCTCATCTCGGAAACTTCGTGGAGACGAAAAAAGCGAAGTTTGGAAGCCGCTCGAAAGCCAACCACCTCAGCTACATAGGGGATGCGGTGATTGGGGACGGCGTCAACATCGGCGCGGGGGTGATCACCTGCAACTACGATGGTGTGCATAAGCACACGACCAGCATCGGCAATGGGGTTTTTGTGGGTTCCGACTCTACCCTGATTGCCCCCGTACGTCTTGGGGATGGCGCCTACGTGGCAGCAGGATCCTGCATTACCACCGATGTACCCGCCGACGCGCTGGCATTAGGACGGAGCCGACAGGTGACAAAGCCAGGTTGGGCGTCTGCACGGCGCGCCGCTCGGGGGGGGCAGTTGAGCCGTTCTGCAACGTAGGTCCTGGGTGCCTAAGGTATCGCTTGGCAATGTAGCTCTCCCATGATACGTTTAATCATTGCTTGCATATGGGAAACCATAGTGCAGCGAGAGCTTGTTCAGACGATCTTCGTCTGACCCAAGTTGCGTCACTGGCCTCCCGGCACGAGCAGTCTCTGCTCGTGCCGCTTTTTTTTGTCATGTCCCTTCCATACCGGCGACACAGGAAAATGAACAGCGGCTGCCAAATCCATCTATACTAGTGTTAGTTCTTTGTATCCGCCCAACGCAATGTTGGTGCCGGGCCCACACATGGGGGCGTCACGGCTTCGACGGGATTGCTTGCGGCAAAGAGGCATGCCGGGGTGTGGACACCCGTAATCGCTCACAAAATCATAAGTGCCGAACCTCAGTTCGCTCTTGCTGCTTAATTAAATAAGTAGCCGATCGCCCCAGCTTCGCCTACGGGCCGGAAGCGATCGTCGCACAGTAGGCTGGTCTGCGGAGTTCCGTCTGGACGCCAAGGATGAGATTAATCAGGCTGGTGGCCGGCGCATCTTCGCCCGTTCTAAGCGCCGCTCACGAGACAAAGATGAACCTGGGAAAAGCATGAATGCTCTTTGCTGACGGTCGTTTCGGACGCGGGTTCGACTCCCGCCGCCTCCACCACTTCTAAATCCTCTGGCATCAATGGTTTACATTTTTGCGGCAAGTTTCTGTACCGTTTTCGTACAGTAACTTCAACCAAGTGATCGAAAGATTGCTGGGCTTGCGCTATTGCATGTTGTCGATGGAGCATTACCCCGTGCTTTAGTCTAGGGTCGTACAGTGCGATTGAAGGGCAGCTGCGAACGCGCAGAGATCCAGGCGAGTCGTTCTTGCGGACACACAACTCGGATGCGGGAGTTCCAATAGCAGCATTTCTGGTGTCGAAAGGCACTGAACACGGCAGCGAAGCGTTTCCGACCGATGTTGAATAACTGACAAGCGCGAAATGCTCTCAAGAAGAGATCACAGCAGCAAATTTGTGATGGGAACATGGGAACCCAAGATCGTGGATGGCGCGAGAAGTACGCGCTCGTAGAGGCTATTTCCTCCCCGTCTATTTGTAATGGTGTCGGGGGTTTTCTGGAAACGGACTAGAGCTGCAACGGGAACTCGCGTGGGAGTGCTCATCCCAGCCCCGGGTGGAACTTCACATTACACGGAGGTAACATAACCACGAACGAACCGCCAAGCGGTTGGCCTATGTCTCAAAGTGACGTCTTGCGGTCGCTGCAAGGCAAGCTCATCGTCTCGTGCCAGGCCTCGCATGGCGAGCCTCTGGACCACCTCGACACGCTGCGGAGGCTTGCAGCTTCCGCGCTGCTCGGAGGTGCGGCAGGCTTACGGGCCGAGGGCGCGGAGCGTGTGGCTGCGTTTCGCAGCCTGACCCGCCTTCCCATTATCGGCATCGTTAAAACTGTTGACGAACGAGGTGAGGTTTACATCACGTCAAACTATGTCTCCGCTGTTTCCTTGAGCGAAGCCGGGGCAGAGATCATCGCGCTTGACTGCACTCGGCGACGACTAGGAGCGGCGGAACCATGGCCAGGCTTGATCCGCAGGATCCAAGGCGAACTGCGACGATTGGCGTGCGCTGATATCGCGACGTTCGAAGACGCCGTGGCAGCCGAAGCGGCCGGAGCGGATGCTGTCGCGACAACCCTCTGCGGCTACACGGAAGACACCGCCGGAACGCGCTCGGTAGATTGGGGACTCGTGGAAGCTCTTGTCGCACGGATACGAGTGCCGGTGATTCTCGAAGGGCATGTCACGCATCCTGAGGATGTAAGCCGGGCACTGCGACTCGGCGTACATGCGGTCGTGGTCGGCTCGGCCATCACGCGGCCCCAAACCATCACAGCGCGATTCGTCGCAGCCACCCGGCTTTGAAGTGTCGTCCCAGCCGGAAAGAGGACAAGCAACGATAGTGGTCTACTCGCTCGAGTTTGCATGAATGCGAATCGAGGCTTGATAGCGGTCCCCGCGATACCGGGAGCAAGCCACTTCGACCGGTATATCCCTTGTGCTCCTGATCAGCCGCGAGATGGAAAGCACGCTCGTTTTCCTCGGGATGGTGAGCAGCGCGGATTCTTCGCGGGTGGCAGGCAAAGCCTCAATCACCTCATCGGCCCAGCCGACGCGCAGGCCATAGCTTTCCCGCAGAACGGCATAGAGTGAGTTCTGCTCGAAGCTGATCCGCTCGACACCGGGGTAAAACTTGAGCGGGACGTTCGATTCCTCGATCGCCATTGGAATGCCATCGGCCAGGCGAAGCCGGCGCAGGCGCATGATGGAGTCTTCTGTGGTGAGCTGCAGCTTGCTCGCAATTGCCTCGGGCGCCTTGCAGACGGTTTGCTCCAGAAGACGCGAACTCGGCTTCATCCCGCGCTGCTTCATGTCTTCGGTGAAGCCTTGAAGATGCAGAATATTCTTTTCCATCTTTGGCCGGGTGACGAAGGTTCCACGGCCTTTTTCACTTACGGCATAGCCGCTGGTCTTCAGCCCGTGCAGCGCCTGCCGGGCCGTCATGCGACTGACCTGGTGCATTCGAGCAAGCTCCTCTTCCGACGCGAGAGGGTCGCCCACCGAAAGCTGCCCGGACTTGATCTTTTCCATCAGAGAAGACTGGATCTGAAAGTAGAGCGGAACAAAGCCGCTCTTGTCCAAGGCGTGTACAGACCGTGAAAATGAAAGCTCCCCTTTCGCCACAATATCTCCTGGGCCCACCTGCACGCCTGTGCCGGGGCGACTGCTCTAACGGTTCTAAGCTCTTGGGACTGCGTTGTCTAGACAGCGTTCCTAAATAGGGCCTGAGTTAGCCGGCGCGGATTCGCCGTTCGCTCGCGCAGGCCTGCCCCATCGTCGGCCGGCCGTTAAGAAAGCTCTCGACGACCTCGCCGGCGGAAGACAAAACGGCGATGTTGGCGGGCCGGCCCGTTGTAAGACTGCCCCATCGAGCGTCTTGGCCGATGAGCTTTGCAGGGTTGCGCGAGGCGGCATCCACAGCTGTCTCCAGGCTGGCGCCCGTGAACTCTATGAAGTTCCTGACGGCGCGATCCAAGGTGAGCACGCTGCCGGCGATCGCGCCATGAGATGTGCAGCGTCCGTCGGCAACGTCTACCATCATCTCGCCGAGTTTGTATCTGCCATCGGGCATACCGGTGGCGCTGATCCCGTCCGTAACCAGCAGAATGCGCTCCGCGCCTTTTGCCTTGCGGAAGAGGCGTAACAGCATCGGGTCGACATGAATTCCGTCCGCAATGATTTCGGCAAACAGCGAATCTTCGTCCAAAACAAATGCCGTAAGCCCTGGTTCACGGTGATCCAGGGCTCGCATCGCGTTGAAGGTGTGCGTCGCGGAGACGGCTCCGGCCGCTTGCCCTGCCTGCGCCTCCGGCAGGGTAGCGTTGCTGTGGCCCAGGCTGCAGCGCACACCGAGCGCCGACGCATGCGCGATAAGCTCGAGCGCCCCGGGCAGCTCCGGCGCAATTGTCATGAGCAAAATCCTGCCCTCCGCGGCTTGCCAAAGGCGATCGAAGAGTTCGATCGACGCTGGCTGGAGCAACGCGGCTGTATGCACGCCGCGCTTTGCATGGGAGAGGAATGGGCCTTCCAGGTGAATGCCGAGTGGGATAGCACCGACGAGACTTCCCTGCTCCGAACGCGCGATCTCGCGGGCCAGACCGCCCAGCGCGCGCAAGGTCTCGTCCCGAGACGCCGTCACAGTCGTCGGCAGATAAGCCCCGACGCCGTGCCGGGCCAGGTGAACGCCAATCGCCTGCATCGCCTCCGGGGTTGCCTCCATCACGTCATGCCCCGCACTGCCGTGGATGTGGACGTCGAGGTAGGAGGGTACAAGCGTGGCGTCCGGGTAACGATGGGCCACCGGCATGCGTTCAAACTCTTCGTCGGAGAGGCCCCGGATCTCACGAATGGCTCCATCCTCGATCGTCAGAAGCGGATGACGCAGAGCGTGACCTGAGCTCAATAACCGGCTCGCCGTGATCGTGCTACTCATCTCTGACCTCTGGGTGCATGTACCACGTCACGAACTCGTCGAGCCCTCACCACAATGATACGTACCCACGCCGGAGAGGGCGTCAAACGCAGGACGCTCATCCCCCACTCGATCCGGATACCCGAAGCCTCAGCGAGATTTATCGTTGACTTGCTTGAAGCCGACTATTAGTATAGTCGTCCATACAGGTAGACGTCCAGTTGGTTCTGCTGATTCTCCTGTGAAGGCCGACTCAAGCGGAATGCGGTGCGTTCGGGGCACCGGCGCGCAACTCAGGAAGGAAGACCCCAGCGGATCATGCATGCCATCTCCAGAAGCAATGAGCAGTTGGCGAACACCGCCATACCCCACGCCATGCTGCGCGAGATTTACCAACAGCCCGCGGCTCTCGCCGCCACCATCGAGCGCTACCTTCCCGGCAGCGCGGCGGCGGCAAGTGTTTTTGAACCGTTGGCGGAGTTGTTCGGCAGAAGCGACCGATTCGTCATTGCGGCTAGCGGATCGAGCCGCCATGCGGGCTTGGCCGGAGAGATCATGCTGGAGGATCTCGCGGGCATCCCCGTGGACGTGGAATACGCGAGCGAGTACACCTATCGCTCGACGCACACGCTGCTCCACCCCGGGGTGCTGGTGATCAGCCAGTCGGGCGAGACGGCGGATACTCTGGCAGCGTTGCGCGAAGCCAATACGCGCGGGCTTAGCACGATCGCCATCACGAACCATCCCGCCTCCACCATGGCCACGGAGGCGCGTGTCTCTCTGCCCACGGAGGCAGGCGAGGAAGTCGCGATTCCAGCCACCAAGAGCTTTACCACCCAGCTGGCTGTGTTGTATTCACTCGCGCTTTACTTTGCGCGCCTGCGCGGGCGCATGACGCTGCAATCCGCGGAGGCGCACGGACGCAAGCTGCGGCAGATTCCGGCGCTGCTTGAAAAATCGCTGCCCGGATGGCAGAGCACGATCGAAGCGCTGGCTCCACAGCTTGAACGAGCGAACACGCTGTTGTATCTGGGGCGCGGCGTTCACTACGCGATCGCACGCGAAGGCGCGCTGAAGCTGAAGGAATCGGCGTACCTGAGTGCCGAAGGCTATCCCGCGGGCGAGTTCAAGCACGGTCCGAACGCGCTTGTAGGCAAGGATGCCCTTCTCGTTCTGCTTGCCACCGCCGATGCGGAAGATCCGGACTCCCTGGTGCGGTACGACCGGGTGGTGCAGCTCGCGAAGACGCTGAAGGCACAGGGTGCCCGCATCCTGGCGCTGGCAACCGAGGGGCATCGGGAGATGGAACAGTACAGCGATGTCTGCATGTATGTTCCCGCAACCGGCGACCTGCTTGCGCCGATGCTCGAGGTCGTGCCGCTGCAGCTGCTGGCCTACACGATGGCCGTCCGTCGCGGTATCGATGTCGACCGGCCTCGCAACCTGGTCAAGGCCGTTACGACGGAGTAAGCACCTGGCGCGAAACGGCGCTGCCCATGCGGGATGAATTTTTTGTTGCAGAGAGGTACAGTTGTCTATACAGTAAAGCCACTCCCACCCACGCCACCGCGCACACCGGACGTTTTCTCACGGTGCGAACAGGGGCACCCGAAGTCGATCCAGCGGGCCAGCAGGAACACATTTCCTTGAGGTGCACTCATGAAAGTACGCAATCTTCTCGGCAGCCTTTTCGTATTTCTCATGGCTTGTTCGCTGGCCGGCGCCCAGGACGTGAGCTCCAAGATCACCGGGACGGTGCATGATCCTTCCGGCGCCGTTATCGCCGGAGCCGCCGTTACCGCTCATGAGGTGGCCCGCGGCATTGATTATCCGGCCACGACAAACTCGGCGGGGTCGTATTACCTTTCGCCGCTGCCGATCGGCAGGTACACGTTGAAGGTGACGGCGTCGGGCTTCAGCACGGTCGAGCACCCCGCGTTCGACCTGGCGATGGACCAGACGGCCCGGGTGGATATCAGCCTGACCGTTGGCCAAGCCTCGCAGGTCGTGGAGGTCTCGTCCGCGCCGCCGCTGCTCGAAACGGACCAGAGCTTTCTGGGCACGGTGCTCGACGCCCACGCGAACGTCACGCTGCCGCTGGCGACGCGCAACTACAACCAGCTGACCTTGCTGTCGCCGGGCGCGGTAAGCCTGAACCCCGGTTCCTTCACGGGCGCCTCGGCGAGCTTCCAGGTCGGCCGGCCGTACATCAACGGCAATCGCGAGCAGACCAACAACTACATCCTCGACGGCATGGACAACAACCAGATCGACAACAACGATGTGGCGTTTGCGCCCAGTGTCGATGCGATCCAGGAGTTCAATCTTATCTCGCAAAATGCGCCCGCCTCCTACGGAAACTATCTCGGTGGGATTGTCAGTGTAACGATCAAATCCGGCACCAACCAGTTTCACGGGGATGCCTTTGAATTCATTCGCAACGACGCCTTGAACGCGAACCAATGGGCCAACGGTCTCACCAAAGGTCAGCCCTATATCCCAGGCGTGAACAATCCGGACGGCACAGGCCGTAAGCCGCTGCTGCGCTGGAATGAGTTTGGCGGCACGATCGGCGGCCCCATTCTCAAAGACAAGCTGTTTTTCTTTGTCGATTATCAGGGCTCACGGTTCGATCAACCGGCCACTTCGGTGCACTACACCGTCTTCACCGCGGCGGAGCGGCAGGGAAATTTCGCCAGCATCTGTTCCGCCGGGTTCAATGCGCAGGGTCTCTGCAATAACCTGGCGCAGCAGCTCTATAACCCCTTTTCGGCTTCGACCCCCGGCGGACGCCAACCGTTCCGGAACAATCAGATCAATGTTCCGTTCAGCGCAGCCGCCACAAAGATACTGAACTCCCCGCTCTACCCCGAACCGATCAACAACCTGACCACCAGCAATCAAATCAACCTGACTCATTCCTACACCAACAGCGACCAGGGCGATCTCAAAATCGACTGGGCAGCGAGCCAGAAGGACCATTTCTATGTGCGGTATTCACAGCAGCACATTACCAATCCCACGACCAATAGCCAGCCGCTGGTAGGAAACTCCGACAATGAATATCCTCTGTATAACGGTGTTCTGGACTATGCACGCACCTTCAGTTCATCTTTTTTGAACGACGCCCGCATCGGCGCGAGTTACTTCCCTGTAACGGAGGGATACACGAATCCGACCGGCCAAAACCTGCCTACGGCGTTCGGCATCGCCGGAGCGGCCCCGACGCAAACCTTCCTGCCCCTGCAGACGTTTTCGGGCGCCAGTTACGGCCCCTCATTCGGCAACAACGATCTGATCTCGCAGTTCCACGACACCGTGATCGAGGCCGAAGATACCGCAACGCTGATCCGTGGAAAGCATACGATCAGTATCGGCTTTGAATTTTATAACTACCGCACCAATGTCCTCTACGTCGGCAACTCCGGGATCGCCGGTCAATTTATCTATAACGGCTCCTTTACTGGGAATCCATCGGTTACGATCCCTCAGCCGAATGGGCCGGCGACAACGCCTAGCGGATGGGCTGAAGCCGACTTTCTACTCGGCCTTCCTGAAAACGTCGGTCTTGGTTCCGGCAGCGGCCGCAGTCTGCGCAACAGTTTGTATGCTGGTTTCGTTCAAGATGACTGGCGTGTCAGCCCGAATCTTTCGTTAAACCTCGGTCTCCGATATGAAGTCGTAACTCCTCGCGGCGATTCCCATAACCAGGAAACCAACTATGGCCTGTTCACGGGCAATGTAGAGATCGCGGGCGTGAACGGGAATTCGAATGCTCTTTACAACCAGTATAACGGGGCCACAAACTACCAGCCGCGGATCGGCTTCGCGTATCAGCCTGAGGGTGCCCGCTCGATGGTAATTCGCGGAGCCTATGGCATCTCAAACTTTACGGAGAGCACCGGAACTGGCAACCTGCTCTTCCAAAATCCGCCCTTCGCCATTCCGCTGAACGTGACGTATGCGGGCGGAACGCAGGCGCTGCCGACGACCACGCTGGACCAGGGCTTTTCCAGTTTTCCCACCTCGGGTTGCACAGTCGCGACTGCCCTCGCCGAGGCGTCGGTATGTTTTGCGGGAACAGGCATTCACGCCTTCGACCCGAACGACATCCGTCCCGCGGTTTCGCAGCAATACAACCTGACTGTTCAACGCCAGTTCGGCAACTCATCCACTTTTCAGATCGGGTATGTGGGCCAGAAAACGGACCATCTCATGACGATCGCGCTCATCAACCAGAAGGTGTTGGGGTCAGGCGGCGTGGTGAGTCCGAGCCCCTATCTGAATCCGACGCTGCAGGCAGAGATTGGCCAGGCTCGCCTCACTGCCTCTGACGGCTACTCCAATTACAACTCCCTACAGACGAGCTTTCAGCAGCGGCTCAGTCACGGTCTGGAACTGCAGGCGAACTATACCTATGCGAAGTGCATGGGAAATTCGTCGGGATTTTTCTACCAATACGGCGACATGAATGCGACGTTGACGCAGGCAGGTAACAATCACGCCTTCTTTCAGAACACGTATGACCCGTCCGCCGACTATGGCCGTTGCGACCAGAATGTAACCAACTCGCTCAACGGCTTCATCACATATGACTTACCCTTCGGACGGGGCAGAACCTTCGGTTCGCACATCAACAGAGCAGTAGACCTCGTTGCCGGAGGCTGGCAGGTAAACACCATCTTTCAATTCCACACCGGCTTTCCCGTAACCGCCGAGGCCACCGATAACTCCGGAACCATATCAGGCTTTCCAAGAGCCAATTGCACCGGAAGCCCCGTTGAGACCCCGAAGAATCCCTCGACGATCACAGGCAGCCCAGGTTACGTGTGGTTCAGCTCGAACTCCGTCTCCCAGCCAACGACCGGAACCTTCGGCAACTGCCAGGTTGGCAGCTTTACTGGGCCGGGCCTGCAGGCGGTCGACGCCAGCGTCTCCAAGAGCTTTGCGATCGTGGAGCACCAGAGCCTGCAGTTCCGGGCCGAGGCGATCAATGCACTGAATCATCCGATTCTAGTTGCTCCAAACTCCGCCATTGGAACCACCTTCGGCTTGGTCAACAACGCGCAAGGCGAGCGCAACCTGCAGTTCGCGCTCAAGTACGTCTTCTAGGCAACCGTGACCCATCGCAGCAGAAAAAGCCGCGTAGCGAAGCAGGTTCAACACCTGTTTCGCTGCGCGGCTTCTCTTGTAAGCAGAGGAATTGCGAGCGCCGGACTTTCACGGCTGCGCTGCTCTTACGAGCAGCACCAGATCATCGAGGAACGTAAACCGAACGATGCCGGCCGGCTTGCGAGCCGCGTCGATTTGCGCGAGTTTGGCAGCCTTCCAGCCTGCCGGGACCGCCTGACCGGAGGATACGAAACGGATAGCCTCAAGGCCGGTATTCAGGAGCCCGGGCAGCTCCCCCGCGCGATCTTCCACGTCCTCGAGCAGCGGTGATTGCCCAATCTGCCGCTGCGCTCCCGGCACGCTTTGCTTCACTCTTTCAAGCGCATCCACCAGCGCGGTGCGATCCGCGTCGTCGGCGCGCGGCGCTTCGAGAAAGCGGCGGGTAAGCTGCTCCAGTTGGAAGCGCGAAGGTGGATCCGGGCGCACCGCGTCGACAAAGTGATCCAGCACGGTGAGCTGCGAGGTCTTCTGCTGATCGTATCTTTCGTGAAAACTGACGGGCTCCAGGACGGAGGCGAAGGTGCGGAGATCATCCATGCGCTCCGTCCCTGCAAGCTCGCGCAGGCCGGCGTCTTCCTGCGTGAGATGGTGCAACCCGAGGCTTTCAAGCTCGACAGAAACCGCATCGAGCCGGCGGTACATATCCGCTACGTTGCGCACGCTCTCCGGTGACCAGAAGCGCTCCGCGATGGCAGCCGAGCGCGGCCAGATGCGCGAGTCAATGGTGTGCGCATCCACCTGCTCGCCGAACATGCAGATCTCTCCCCCCAGAATGAGCTTCCGCTGCTCCGGCGAAAGCGCTGCGGTTGAAGGCAGTGGATCGACGAGGTAATGTGTGCCGGCCGGCTGCATGGCGTCCAGGTAATAACCCGCGGAAAGAACTCCCTGATAGCCCTCCTGCGCGCCTTTGATCAGCGAGTCTTCACCCCGCCAGGACTGCACGACTACATCGCGTGGCAGAGCCGGATTGAGGATCTCATCCCAGCCCACCATGTGTTTATGGAGTTGGGTTAGGATCTTGAGCACGCGCTGGTTGAAGTAGGCCTGCAGAGCATCCGGATCCCTGAGGTTGTGGGTTCGCATGAAGCCCAGAATGCGTGGATCCGTCTTCCACTCCGGAGAAACCGTCTCATCGCCGCCGATGTGAACGTAGGGATCGGGGAAGATGGTCGCCATCTCGGCGAGGAAACGCGCGATGAATTGGTACGTCTCCTCACGCGTAGGATCCAATGCAAAATCGGAGACGCCGAACTCGCGCCGGATAGACGAGGGCGAACGGCCGCTGGCGAGCTCCGGGTAGGCAACGAGCCACGCGGTCGCATGGCCGGGCATCTCAAATTCGGGTACCACGCGGATGCCGCGGTCGCGCGCGTATTGGACGATCTCAAGGGCGTCCTGTTGCGTGTAAAAAAGGCCGTCCGAACCGAGCGCCGTGAGCTTGGGATAGATCTTGCTTTGGATGCGAAAGCCCTGGTCCTCCGTCAGGTGCCAGTGGAAGACGTTGAGCTTGACGGCCGCCATGCCGTCGAGCGTGCGCTTCAGCACATCGACTGGTTCGAAGTGCCGTCCGCAGTCCACCATGAGCCCTCGCCAGGGAAATCGAGGCGAATCCTGGATCGTCAACGCAGGCAGGCTGAACTCGTTACCCGACGTCTGCACCAGCTGTACCAGCGTCTGCAAACCATGCATGGCGCCAACCACGGTCGGAGCCGCGAGCCGGATGTGGTCCCGACTGACCGCCAGGGTATAGCTCTCGTCTTCGTCGACCATCTGGACGGGTTCCCCGGGACCTCTTACCTCAACCGTGAGTTGGCCACCGATGCCCTTGTTGATAGCCGCGTCGAAGCGCAGGCCAGTCCGCTGTCGCAGCCGCAGGATTGCGCGGTTTATGGCGCCATCCAGGCGATTGTTGTCGAACGCGCTCACGCTGATGGAGAACTGGTTTGCAAAGACGAAGCGTCCGGGAAGAGCGGCGAGCCGGGCGGGTTCGGGCATCAACTGATCGACGAAACTGACCTGAGTGGAAGAACTCACATCGCTGGATGGACTCTGTACCTCAGGGGCTGCCTGTGAGGTTTTACCCTGCATCACAAAGGCCGAAAAACACAGGATGGAGAGAGCGGAGAGCGGGCGCATGCATCGAGAGTACCGAATTCACGTGCTTCGATACACTCCAAGCTTCCGAATCGATCTCCGCAAGGTCACTACGGCTGATCACCCGCAAGATCTGCGCGCGCAACATAGTCGAGCCCAGAACAAGACAACAAGCAAGCAGTCCCCCGGAACGAACCGAATGAACTTCATGTCGGTGAAAAATGCTCAGAACTCCAGCCGCGCCCCGAGCATGACCCAGCGACTGCTCGCCTGGCGGTTTTCAGGAACGGACGTGCTGGTGAGCGCGCCGAAGGTGCTGACGGTACTTCCCACCAGGGACAGCGAGGGATTGGTGAAGGTGACATTGTTAAAGAGATTGAATGCATCCGCCGAGATCGTCAGTTTCACCTTCTCCGGCAAGGTGATCACCCTTCCTATCGAAGCATCCGTGTTGATGAAGGGCAAACCGCGCAAAGGGTCCTTAAAGCCATCCATGCCGGAGCTCAACTGAACATATCCGAAGTCGTTGTGCACTGCGGCCGGGTTGGTGAACAGGTTGATTCCGTTGCCCGCAGTGCCGATTCCTCCTGAGCCGGTCACGTTGTAGTTGACTCCCGCATGGATGCTCTTCGTGGGGACCAGCGGAACGGCCGGAGTGCTCGTTGCAGAGCGCTGCCCACCGCCGAAGACCTGGGTCCCTTCTGTGACATAGATCGGCAGACCACTGACTGCGGTTACGATGCCGGAGACATACCAGCCTCCCAGAATCTCATTCACCGGCTTCGGAAAGGCTTCATACGACCGTGGAAGGTTGTACACAAACAGCGCATTGAACGCGTTGCGGCGGTCGAAATGGGATGGGCCGTAGTCGATGCCCGGGTTAAACGGTGTGGCCAGGTTGGTGGAGTCGTTGGCTACGCCCTGGTTGGTGTCAAGCGACTTCGAGTAGGTGTAGTTGACATCCAGCGTGAGGTTCTTGCCCGCGCGGCGAAAGGTCGCGATAAAGGCGTTGTAGTTCGACCAGCCTAGATTCGTCGCTACGGCGAGATCGTTGACCTGGGTTTCGTCATAGGCCTGCAGTCCTATGCCTTGACGCAGGAAGTTCAGCCCGCTGCCGTTGGAGTCGAAGATGCTGGATACGTTTCCGTTCTCAAAGTTGGATGTTTGCACAGCAGCAAGATAGGCCGTGGTGGTTGCATATCCGTGCGCTCGGCCGACGCCGGGAAGCTGATTCTCAAACCACCCCTGGGTGGGGACTGCCGTACCTGCCCGCAGTGCATTGGCAACATTGTCATAGGCCATCCCAAAGGATTGACCGGAGCCGGTGTCGGCGAACATATAGGGGCTGGCGTTTAGCTCGACGTTGCTCTCCAGGCGACGGCCATAGCGTCCAGTCCAAGCCAGCTCCACCACCGCTCCATGCCCGATATCGCGCTGAATCGTGAAATCGGAGGAGAAGACGCGGGGCGACTTGTAATTGGGGTCAATGCCTGAAGAGACAAGCTCGCTGTATCCGTTCGCAGGAACATAGGGGCTCACGAGGGTAGAGGCGTAGGAGGGTATCGGGACGGAACCGTCGACGCCGATGCGGAAGTCACTCAGACCGGGGTCGTTTGAAGTGGGATTGCAGCCTCGGCCAGGTGTGCCAGAGGCAGCACAGGTCTGCAAGCCTGTGGACACAGTTGAGCTGGGACCTGCGGTAAGACCTGGATTGACAACGGCAAGCTCACCGTTCAAGCGGTCATAATACATGCCGAAGCCGCCGCGGAGGACCGTCTTCTGGGAACCGATGACTTTGCCCAGCAATCCATCCTGAAACGACGGATTCCAAGCCGCTGCGATGCGGGGAGCAACATCGCCGTAGTCCGTGTTATACACACTGTCACGCCCCGACTGCGCTACCGGAAGGAAGCCGAGGGAAGGGTTGTAGATTGTGCCCGTTACAGCCGCGGCCGCCTTCTGCTGCAGATAGCTCTTCGCCGAAAGCGGTTGCGAGTTGGAAGCATCGACGAGCAGAGACTCCCCCTGATTGGAGAAGTTGTAGGGCGTCTGCCAGCCGTACGAAAGGCCGTACGTGAGGGTCAGAGAAGGGGTGCTTCTCCATGTGTCCTGGCCATAAAGCGAGTAGTAGTAGGCGCGGGCGTTCATGATGAGTGCTGTGCCGATCGGCTGAGCCGCGGTGTTCTGGTTGCGGACGATGAAGGCATTGTCATCATTCATCAGACCGAGGGTGCTCGCGTAAAGGCTGTCCCAGGTGGTAGAGCTGCCGGATGGAAGGCAGCCGGTGGAGGTAGAGGTGGGGCAGGTCTTCGGACGATCGGACGCGGGGATCGTGAGATAGGAGCTGTCGGCGGTCTCGGTTGCGTTTAGAGAGTTCACCGCGCCGCCCACCTTGCCCGTGTGAACGTGGTAGAGGTCAAGCTGCTCGAGGTTGCCTCCGCCCTGGATGACGTGGTTGTGCTTGACCCACGTCACATCGTCGCCAAACTGAAGACTGACATCGTCGTTCTTCTGCGTGCGAACGGTATTGCTCATCGTGATCGGCGCGGTGAAGATATTCGGGCTGACCGCGACCGATCCTGCTGTCCCGTCGGTTGTTCCAGGCAGGGCGAGCTCCTGGGCAATCGAGGAGAGTTGTGGACGAATGGCGCCGTTGCGGTTGCGCACATCTCCAAAATGAAAGGTCTCCGTCAGCTTAGGGGTCAGTTGCCCCGTCGCACCGAAGATGAACGCGTTGGTCCAGTTCGGCAGAAAGTCGCTGTTGACGATGTCCGAAGGATTGCGTATGTCCAGAACGATCGGCGCAGAGTTGTACGCCAGGTCGCGCGAGTAGCTGAAGCTGCCGTTCAGATGCCAGTTGCTGTTGAGATTATGGTCGATGCGGACCGTGCCGAAGTCGTCGGTCAGGGGCGACTTCGCATTCCCTGCGAAGCCGGTGGTATTCAATCCGTCGCTTCCGGCGAGACCGGGGTCATTACCGGCCGGTTCGGCGGCCATCATGGCTTGCATCGTCGGACTGATGCCCAGAGAGCGGGGATCGCAGGGTGCGGTTCCCGCGGTTCCGCACGTGTTGGAGGTAGCAAGGTTGTAGGAGTTGATGGCGCCACTGCCGTCCGCGAACCGGAGAACGCCACTCGCGAGCGTTGGTGTCGGGACGACGGCGGTGACCTGAAAGGTCTCGGGATAGCGACGCGCTTCATACTCGGTGAAGAAAAAGGTTTTGTCGCGGAAGATGGGACCGCCCAGGTAGCCGCCGAATCGATTGTCCTCCACGTGGGGCTTCTTCAAGCCGAAATGGTTGTTGTCCCAGGTATTCGCGTTGAAGGCGCTGTTCTGCAGATACGAAAACAGGCCACCATGGAAGCTGTTAGTACCGGATTTCCCAATCAGTGTCACCTGGCCGCCCGAGGCCCGGGTGAAGGTAGAGTTGGAGTTCGAGACGCCCACTCTGAATTCGTCCACCGCCTCTACGGAGACGAGCAGAACCGGCCTGGCGCCGTGGTCGGAGTCGGTCGTCGAATTGGTTTCGTTGTCTGAGATATCGATGCCGTCGAAGGTGAAAGTGGTCTGGTCGTTGACGGCGCCGCCCACCGAACCGCCACTGTCGCCGCCGTTGGCGGGTGTCGTGCCCGGCTGGAGAAAAGTGAGCTCCTGCGCCTGCCGCAGGCGAGTCGGCAATTGTGCCAGCGCTTCCGTGCCGATGACGTCACCAACGGTGGAATCGGTGGTCTGCAATTGCACCTGTCCGCTGGCTGCGCTAACGTCGACGACCTGCGTCGCTTCGCCAACGGTAAGGCTGAAGTTCACATTGGAGCTCGAGTTCACCTCGATCCGGACACCAGTTATCGTCGACGTGCGGAAGCCGGCGGCATTGGCCGTAAGGGTGTACGTACCGGGAGCGACCGTCGGGAAGGTGTAGCGACCGCTGGCGTTGCTTGTGGTCGCGGTTTGTAGATTCGTGCCGGTGTTCAGCAGCTGCACCTGCGCGCCCGGCACGGAAGCGCCCGAGGGATCCACGACATCTCCCAGAACGGTACCTGAAGTAGCCGTTTGTCCGTGCGCCGCGACTAAGAAACAGAGACCCAGTATGCCGACCAGAAGACGGGCGAGCCGTAGAACATTCATCGTGACCTCCGCAGGTATTTCGTTCAGACAGGGGACGGCTGTGGCCGTGAGAACAGCCATGGTGAGCAACAGGTTTCGCTGGAGGGCGACATTAAACAGCTCAGCACAGTTGCGCCAGCAGTCCATCTGCAATACAGGAGCTTGATGTTCTAGTGATATTGCAGGTCAGTCACGTGCGTCTTGTAACCGGTTAACAATTTATTGCGGAGGTAACACCGTCTTCGTGGCTCTGCGAAATTGAGAGGGCGCCATGCCGACCTGCTTCTTGAAGCTGGCGGTGAAGTGGCTTTGATCGGAGAAGCCAGAGGCGAGTGCGATGTCGGAAAGGCAACGATCGGTCGCGGAGAGCTGCTTGCAGGCGTACTCGATGCGCTGCCGCCTGATCTGCTCGCCAATGGTGCAGCCGTAAAAACGCCGGTACTCGCGGGCCAAGTGGACAGGGTGGACCAGGGCGAACTTGGCGAGGCCTTCCAGTGCGAGCGGCTCCGTGAAGCGGCTGCGAATCATCTCGTCAGCTTTGCTGAGCCACGGGGGCAGGCGGCAGGAAGGAGTCACGCGAGGCCGGAGAAGATGCGCCAGCAACTGCATCACATAGCCATCGATAACAACCGGAGAGAAGGCGTCAAAGGCCCGGAATTCGTTGTAAAGCTGCCGCGCAGTCCAATCGACGAGCCCTCCCTGAAGAGTGGAGCGGTCCAAGCCCCAGGCCGGGATCTGCCATAAATCCTTGAGCCGGTCCGCGGGCAATTCCACATAGAGCACTCTGGCGCCGCGCACGGTGTAACGACTGGTGTGCAAGACACCCGCCTGATGGTAAGTGACCGTCCACGGCGTGTACTCCTCTGTCTTGGTGTCAAAGGTAGAGCTGTATCTGCCATCCAAGGTGATGATCAGATAATTCTTCACGTGCGCGTGAAGGGGAGACTCCATGTAGGAGCCGTAATGCCGCTCCGACAGATAAAACTGCTGGGTCGACGCGGTTCGCACGACAGAACCGGAATGCTGAAGTTCACGATTCGACAGAGGCACATCCTCCTTTTTGGAGCCCTTCCCGTGCAATGCTCGGAGCGATGTCGCCATGATGGAATGGCGCACCGGGGCATGACATCGTGGTCAGGGCTAGCCGGATTCGCGCCCGGCATCTCTGCCCGGCGTGACCTTACCTGCGCTGCGTGACGGTCATCGTCGAGGTGTCCCAGCGCTTGCGTTGTCCCTTGGCGGGAATCGCCAAGGGAGGATGAAAGCGGGCATTCCCCATTGCAGGGGTAAAAACCTTAGCAACAGCCAGAATTGGGTGTGACTTATTCAGTTAAAGTGAAGATTAATTCCACAGTAGCATTAACAGACGGGCCGCGCAATATCGGAAGACCGGCAAAAGAAGCCGTTGGCTTCGTCCTTGTCCGGGCCCGTCGCACTTTCGCACGGCATGGGGATGCCGTGCGCAACTTCGCTTCGCGTAGTGAACGCGAGAGCTTAGGGAAGCGACTGTATTGAAGCTCCGCGATCCAATGAGCTGAGTCTGTACATCAGCAGCGCGGCGCGCTTCGCCTGTACCGGCTGGTGGTCGAGCAGGACAAACTCCCCTTCGCGGTGACCATTTCCTCCGATGGCGCCCAGCCCGGCCAGCGAATCGTCGTATTTCGCAATGAAGGAGATATCCCCCGCTCCGCGCTGAAGGGGGTCTAACTCCTGCATCCGCGGAAATCCTGCATCTCGATTCACGGTATTCAGCAACTTCAATAATGCACGGTTGCCTGCTGTGGGCGGCATCGGAGGATACCCCTCTTCGAAGGTGATGGAAGCATCGGTCTTGGGCAGATGCGCCTGAACTATCGCTTTCATTTTGTCCTCCACTCGCTGCGTCTGCTCCTCGGAGATCGTGCGAATGTCGCCGCTGGCGTAGGCTATCGGCGGGATGACATTCGTCTTCCCGGAAAAATGGCCCGAGGCTTGCGACGCGTCGAGCGTCACATCGGCGCCCCCCGCCACGTAGCCGACGTTAAACGTCAGATCCTTTTCCGGCAATTGCTGCCGGAAGGCATCCAGACATCTCACAATCTCGTAGATGGCGCCGTAGCCGAGGGAGGGATTGAAGATGCCGGACGAGTGGCCAGTGGCACCAGTCGCCTTCAAATTCCACATGATGGACGAGCGGCGGCTGGTGCTGCCGTAATCCTCGCCGTTCTGGGTGGAACCACCCTCAAAGTCGAGCGCTACATCACTGTGCTGGGCGGCCTCGACCAGATCGCGACGGCCGATCGAAACCGGCTCGCCCGGGCGTTCCTCATCTCCGGTCAACACCACCGTGATCGAGGCGTTCTTCAGCACGCCTGCACTCTGCATCGCCTGCAGGGCCGCGAGCATGACCATGTCGCCACCCTTGATATCGGTCGAACCCGGGCCTGTCATCTTCTGGCCGTCGCGCGTCCACTTCTGAAAGGGCGAATCCTTTTCGAAGACTGTATCGAGATGCCCGATCAGGAGCATCCGTTTACCAGTCGGCGCGGGATGCTCCGCAATCAGGTGACCTGCGCGGTGTACCTCATCCATGGGAACCCAGCGCACGTTGAAGCCCAGAGCCTCAAACTGCGGCTTCAGCATGTCGGCGACCTGACGAACGCCGGCTGTATTCAAGGTTCCGCTGTTTACGTCCACGAGCTTTTCGAGAAATGCGATCGATGCCGCATTTTCTGAATCCACGGCGGAGACGATGGTATGCTCCGCCGGAGAAAGCTGCTGTCCTTGCGCCGGGCTCGCAGCAAGCGCCAGACAAGAGAAGAGGCCGAGGGAGCGAGCAGTCCATGAGAAAGGCATCTACGATTCTCCATTCGAGTCGCGATATATCGAGGTTCTCGAACCTCTTTAAAGCCTCGGTATTCGCTTCACAGCACAAACTGTTCACGCCGCGTTGTGACGAAGCCATCCGTCGTTATGAAAGAGCTATCACGGATTCGGAAAGATGACAGCCAGTGCAGCGTCCGTGGTGTACACACAGCGATCGTTGTGACCGCATTCGGGGATGATCAAAGCCTTACTGCTGCCCCCGAGTTTTTCATCGATGTACTTCACGAACGCCTCGCCTCGCTCCCGTCGCGTGAAGCCCTGCGCCATCGCTGATGGAGAGCGGTCGAAGCCGCCTAACGGAAGTGTATCGACCTGGCTGAGGAGGTAGGTCGCCTTGCGGGAAACCAACTGCTTCTTCAGCTGGTCGTCGGTCATGCCGACGGTGTAGCCACTGGTGCGATCCTCTAACCCATAAGGCCAGCGATCGTAATCGGGCACCTTTACCTGATCAAACGGTCCGAAGCTGAAAGCCGTGTGCGGCGCCTCATCCTTCCAGCCACCCACCGCATTTTCCTGGGAGCCGTCGTTCACCGGCAGCACACGCGAGGCGTCTGGCCAGGCATAGCTCGATGGGTTGGCCACCACGTAGGAGACCTGTACGCCGAGGTGATCTCCCACGCGATTCGCCATCTCGTACCGGGAGACAAACTGCCCACCGGCGGAGTGTCCGGCAACGACGATGGTCGTGAGCTCAGGAAAGATCTTCTTGTTCGACAGCTGCTTCAGAAGCTCGTCCACGAAGTCGAATGACGTGAGCTTTGGGTTGCTGGTCGAGGCGCCCCCCGAGCGCCAACTGTCTCCGCGGCAGCTCCAGCTCACCTCGTTGGGCTCCAGTTTATCCCCACACCCCGGATCCGATGACTTAAACGAAGGTGCAATCACGACCGTATCCTTCAATGCCCCGGCGAGAAAAGCAGCTGCGGTGGCCGTGGCGAAATAATGATCGGCGTTGCGGTTGGTTCCATGCACCATGATCAGCGCGCGGCGCACCGTGGCGTTCCGAACGTCCAGCGGATAGGTGCGGTACACCATGGCCCGCGCCGGACCTCCGCCGAGCGTCACCCAATCGACACAGTCCATCGTCGACTGCGTACAGGGCAGCGTTTGCGTGTGCGCGGGGCTGGTACCGAAAAGAAGGCAGCAAAGGAGACCGAGGCAGCGGGCAGCCCATGAGACGAACATCTATTGTTCCTCCAGAGTTCAGGACTGCAGGCGTAAACACCTGCCGACCTCGTGATGCGGGAATCCGCCCCTTACTGCAGCATAGAGACGACGAGCAGCAGCGCGTTCTCCACTCCCTTGTAGGAGTCGGTGATGTCGTCCGTCTCGTTCAGTGAATGAGCACCAGTGTCGTGGCCGCCTCCCCCGATGGTGATCGCGGGAATACCGAGATGCATGGGGACATTTGAGTCTGAGGAACTCGCGTTGAACATCGGTTCCCCGAGCTGTAGCTCTTTGATAGCCGCGACCTCCATCTTTACCAGAGACGAATTTGGATCAGTATGGCCGGCTGGCCGAATCCCGATGCTTTCCACCTTTACAGTGAGCTTGCCCTTGTCCTTCCATCGCGCGTTCTCCTCCGTGAGCCCTGCCTGCACAGCCGTCTTGAACTTGGCATCCAGCGCATCCAGCGAGGCCGTATCCGGAGAGCGCTCGTCAAATTCAAACCATGCCTCGAAAGGGATTGCATTGACGGAGGTTCCTCCTCCAATACGTCCTACGTTGAACGTGGTCTTGGGAGAGACTGGAACCTCCAGATCAGCGATGTGAGCGACGGCGCGGCCGAGCGCGTCAGCCGGATTCGCGATGCCGAATGCGCCATAACTATGGCCTCCTGGACCGTTGAAGGTGACCTTGTAGCGATAACTGCCCACACCCCCGTCGGTGACTCGATTGGGTTCGCCGGGCTCAATCGAAATGAAGTCGTCTATCTGCCCCTTCATCGTGGTGCCGAAGAGCTCCTTCATGCCGCGAAGATCGCCTAGACCCTCTTCCCCTACATCGGCGACAAAGGTTACAGATCCGCGCGTCCTGATGTGTGCGTCGTTCATCGCCTTGATGACCGCAAGCAGAGCCGCGAGCCCCCGGCAGTCGTCGCCAATACCTGGACCCTTCAGCACATTGCCCTCACGAGTGACGTGCACGTCCGTTTGCGGAGGAAATACCGTATCCAGGTGGGCGGCCAGAACAAGGTGCGGATGCGGCGCATCGCCGGGCCGGTCGCCCAGAACGTTTCCAGCGGCATCGGTCCGCACGTTTCCCAGACCGGCGGCGCTGAAAAGCCGGGCCATCTCTTCCCCACGCTTCGCTTCGTGAAAGGGTGGCGAAGCTATCTCACACAAACGAATCTGCTCCTCGATGAAATGCGGCTCGTTGGTCTGAATCGCTCGCATCGCACTCTGCACGGCGGGGTTGGAGAGCGGCATTACACTTTGTGCCTGCGCAAAGGGGGCCCAGGCAGAAGCGATCAGCAAAAGCGCTCTCCACGCGGAGTAGGTGACGGTGTGCATCAGGTCTTGCTCCTCATCGGTACGTGCGGTTCACTCGCGGATGGCAGCGTGAAGGATTACTTCGCGGCGGGAGGATTGGTGAGATCGTTCAGGATGATCTTCCCGCTTTTCATCACGAATCGAACCCGGCGCACAGCCGTCGCGTCCGTGAGCGGATTGCCATCCATCGCAATGATGTCCGCGTCCAACCCCGGCGCGATGGTCCCCGTCGTTCCGCCTAGATCAAGGGATTGCGCCGATAACGAAGTCGCCGATACCAGTGCAGCCATGGGGTCCATGCCGCCCTTTTGCACTCTGGCGATGAACTCTTCCCCGTTCCGCCCATGGGCACCTGCAACAGCGTCTGTTCCATAGATGATTTTCAGTCCAGGTATCTTCAGGGCTCGCTTGAACGTCTCGAGAACGATAGCTTCCCCCTGCACCATGTCCGTGAATCCCTCCTCGTTGTAATTGCCGATGCCGAGGAACTTCTCCTTGTTCTGGATGTAGTTCTGGAGTACAAGCCCGATGTTTGGGTCGTAATACGTTCCCCTCTTCGCCATGAGGCGGAAGGTATCGTCTTTGACGAAGGCGCCATGCTCGATGGAGGTGCAGCCGGCCAGGCTGGCAGATCTGGCCGCTGAATCAGCATGTGCATGCACGAGCGTGCGAAGGCCCAGCGCCTTGGCCTCGCCACAGGCGGCCTGCAACTGCTCGTCTGTCATGGTCTGCTCCCCACCCTCGCGGATACTTTTGGAAGCAAAGATCTTGATGAAATCCGCGCCCTGCGCCTTGCGTTCCCGAACCAGCTCCCGCAACTTTTCCGGAGGTCCGCTGGCTTCGGTAAGGGGTTGCAGAGATGTGAGGATACGCGGCCCAGGAGTGATGCCGCGGGCCAGCGCGTCGCGAAGATACTTATCGTCAGGAGCTCCGGGGCTTTGGATCGTCGTGAAACCGTTATCGACCGTCAGCACGGCGTTATCGACGCTATGAAGCATCGCTTGCAGTGGCGGCTCATCCTTTCCGGCTAGCCTGCCCTTGTCAAAATGCCAAAGAATATGGGAATGGGTGTCGATCAGGCCGGGCGTCACGGTCAGGCTTCCCAGCGAATACGTTGGAACACCGGAAGGAGCAGTCCCTCCCACGCTGACAATCTTTGTCCCGCGCACCACAACCGGAACGTGGTGGAAGGTCTTTCCAGTTCCATCGAGCAGGGTTTCAGCCAGGAGCACTGTCGTAGCATCCTGCGCAAAGCTGTTGCTGTATCCGCCCAGCATAGTTAGAAGCAGCAGCATCGCCATCGCTTTGAACGTCTTCATTTTTCTCCCTCTCCGGTTTCGCTGTTCACAGCTCTCTTTTGTAAATCCACGTGCGCATCCAGCATGATTCATGCGATACCGGACTGCCGATCGACTTCAACAGCTGTTCCGGGGAATTCAGCGTTGCCATGCACCCCTCCAAGAGATACGTCCCGCAGAAACGGCCGCGATTGTCTGCGAACACTTGCTACTGCGGGTGCTGGATGGAGCAAATCTATACAGAGCACAGGCTTCATCGCTTGTAGGAACGGATCAATTTGGGAGTATCTTAGCTATTTCTACACAGGCGAGACGGATTTCTGGGCCGTCATTCCGACAAGACTCTTGAAAGCGGGCCGTGAGGCTTGGTAGAGCGAAATCAGGCTCTGTTGCATGAACCGGGGGCAAAGCGATTGCGGCGCTAGGATGGGGATAGATTCTTCTACAGGCAAGGGAACAAATCGGTACCAAGGAAAAGAAAACTCTAGAAGATCTGCCGCGTTGTTTCCCCGGCCGCGGAGAGATTCACGAGCATCATCTCGTAGTATTCGCGCGAGAGCACGACGCCGTTCGCTCCGGCGTTGAAGGCTGCCTTCGTCGCGGCGCGGACATCGTCGGGCGTGGTGTGTTTCTCGCCTGGAGAGGTGGGGACGTCGATGTCGATCCCGGGATAGATCTGAACCATGCCAGCGGTTCCTTCGAGGGCGCGTTTTGTCTCGCTGGCGACATACGCTGGAGAAAGTCCGCCGGTGACGATCTGATCGAAAGGAGCTTCCTTATAGCCCATCATCCTGTCATAGAGCGGCTGCAGATCGGTTGGCGACGCGTCGGCAAACACCGTAGTGCAGAGCCGGTCGATGAAGTGGGCCAGCCGCGGACCGCCGGCATTGCTGTACGTTGCGATCTTAAGAAAATCCGCGTATTGGGCCAGCTTGGCGTAATTTTCAGAAGCACTGTAGAAGGGGCTGAACGTGACGTTCTGCATGACGTGAAAGCCGAACGGTTTTTCCGGCGCGAGCGCTTTGGCGGTGCCGTACAGTGCGGAGCGGACCTCGTGATAGCTGTCGTACCAGAGAGCATTCCAGCTGAGGATTTCGGGAAACTCGAAGAGAGTGCGCATAAAGGTGACGAAGTAGCCGTCGGACGGTCTGCGCTGCTGCGCCGCGGCATGGAAGATCTGCTCGATCTGAATGTATCCCTGCCTGGCTCGTTCCACGGAGATGCCACGATCGCGTGCCTTGGCGAGGCAAAAAGGACAGAAGCAGGAGATTCCGTTGGTCGACCAACCGCCGCCGATTGCATTGTCGAGCGGCCCCATGCGCTCGCAGCCCCAGATAATGCCGTCGACTTCAGAAGGGTACTGCGAAAGATAGGATTCGATCTTACCGGTGAGATGCGCTTGGAAATTGGGGTTGTTGAAGCAGGCGCCGGTGGTTCGCCGCCCGTAGAGATCGATCTCCGCAACCTCGGTCAGGCCGGGAATGTACCGCATCATGTGCGGAAAGGCGTTGTTGTAGTCCCAGGCGAAGAAGCTCATGCCACGCGCCTTCATCTTTGGGGCTACCGCGGTAATCACGTTGAAGTTGGGCTCATCGTGAGAGCGAAAGTCGGTGAGTGTGGTGTCGCGAAAATACTTGGGGTCGTAGTCGTAGAAAGCTCCGCCGATGCGCGCCTGTTTTGTGCTGTATTTGCCGTGGTCGGGAAGCGGCTTGGAACCGCCCTTCACGATCTGACTGGGATCGTAGTCATAGGTGTAGGCGAACACGGTGTTGACGTTGCCTTTTTCCTGGATGGTGTCCAGCACCTGGTCGATGCCCTCGTCGACCCAGCAGAACGGCTTCACCTGAATGGCGACGACATTCTTCCGCTGCACAGTGGCGGACCGGTTGGCCGGAACGCGTACGGTAGGGTCCTGCACGGTAAGGGGCTCAGCGCGCGCCGTGATCGCAGCGGCCTGCTGCAGGCCAAGACTGGTCGAGGCGCTCCCGAGAAGTTGAATGAACTTGCGGCGATTGAAGAGAGTGCTCATCGTGTGGGCCTCATGCTACGGAAGCAAGTTGAATGGCCTGCAGCATCGCCTGGATCATGCTGCGCTCGTCGGCCGTGCCGGTGCCGGCGATATCGAAGGCGGTTCCATGATCGACTGAAGTCCTGACCACGGGAAGGCCGATGGTGATGTTGACGCCGGACTCCAAACCGAGGACTTTTACCGGCCCGTGGCCCTGATCGTGATACATGGCGACGACCAGGTCGAAGTCGCCGCGCCCGGCGCGAAAGAAGAGGGTATCGGCCGGGAGTGGGCCCTCGACATCCCATCCTTTTTCACGGCATTTCGCGACGGCGGGTTCAATCTTTTCGGCTTCTTCTCCGCGTCCGAACAGGCCGTTTTCGCCGGCGTGCGGGTTGATGCCGCAAACGCCGATCCTGGGATTCGCAATGCCGGCCCGCTGCAGCGCCGCGTAGCCGCGGGCGATCGTCCGCTCCACGAGTCTCGGCTCGATCCTGGCGATCGCATCGAGCAGGCCGAGGTGCGTGGTGACATGGATGACGCGCATCCTGGGCGTGCTGAGCATCATGGAGACCTCCGGCGTGCCGGTGAGCGCGGCCAGCATCTCCGTATGGCCGGGGAACTTGTGGCCGCCGGCGTGGAGCGCTTCCTTGTTCAGCGGAGCGGTGCAGATGGCCTGGATTTTGCCTTCAGCAGCGAGTCTGGCGGCGATTTCCATGTAGCGAAAGGCGGCGTCGCCCGCGATAGGAGAGAGCTTACCCCAAGGCAGATCCTGCGGAATGAGCTTGAGGTCGATACAGTCAACCGTACCCGCGGTGTAGAGCGCTTGACCTGCCAGATCCGGGGAGAGGCTGGTTACCTCGAGCGGCGCACCCACGATGCGGCCGGCCTCCCGCAGGCGGAGCGTATCGCCGATGACCAGAGGTCTGCACTGCGCGTAGAGATCGGGATGCGCGAGTGTTTTCATGATGATTTCGGGTCCCACACCGGCTGCATCGCCCATGGTGACTGCAATTACGGGTCGATTGTTCATAAAGCCTTCTCTGCCATACGTTGCGTACTCCCAGAGCTTCTGTCGAGCGTGTGAAGGAACTGCCGGCAGTGGACCAGGGCCTGCGCATCGCCGAACGCGCCTGCCTTGGTGAGGATGGGAAGTGCCCGACGCCAGCCCTCGGTGACAGCGAAGGGGAGGCCGGGCTCGAGTTCGCCGAGCATGCGCAGGCTGGTCACACCCCAGACCTCGAGGATGGCGCGCGCCGTCTCGCCGCCGCTGGCCACGAGCGCGCCGACGATATCTGCGCACGAGGCCAGCATGGTGGCGAGCCCGTGCGAAAGCAACCGGCCCACGCTGTGGTCTAAGGGGCGCACTGTTTCGAGGGCCACGACGACATCACCGCCGGCCAGCAGCGTTGCGCGGAGTTGCCGGACATAGTCGGACCATTGCGACGACTGAGGTCCTGCGAGCAGAACAACAGGCGCGATGAGGAGGACGGCAACTGCCGATTCTCTGCCGAGCACTTCGACCTGCTCGCGCGACACGCTGGACATGCTGCCGATCACCAGCAGCACAGGGCCGGCGGCGAAGCTCCGGGGATGAACGGGCGCGGAGGCGGCAGAGAGGCCCGCGGCAAACGGGAGATGACGGGCAAGTCCAGCGGAGCCTGCCCATACGGTCTCCTGGCCGAGTCCGAGAGAGGCGCTCGCAATGGTGCGGAGATCGTCGTCGGTTTCCGCGTCGCAGACCAGGACGTCGGCATCGGTGGCTTGCCCCGTCATGGTTTGGCGGAGAGCCTCCTCGCCGGAGCGTACGAGTGCCAGCGCGATGTGGGACGGACGTAGACCGGAGAGGGCGAGAACGGACGGGATATGGGTTGAGCGTGAGGATCTGCTCGAGGATATCTGGTGCCGCCAAGTTTCATAGGTGTGAAGCGGACTTCCATGCACAAACTGGTGTCCTCCGACGGTCGTTCTTCCTCCGAATGGGAAGGCCGGCGCCATCACGGCAACGATACGACTGCCGCTGGCGGTATTGGATTTTCTCCGAACCCCGAGTACAGCCGCGAGCTCGGCCGCGACGTTTCCTCGTAAAGTGGAATCGAGCTTCTTAAAAAGGAGGTATTCCCGACCGCCTTGACAGCGTTGAAGCAGGCGCACTGTCTGCTCGGCTGCGGCGGCGGGTTCGATATGGCGGGTGTCGCAGTCCACCGCGAGGACGTCGCTGCCCGGATCGTGTTCAAAATTACCCAGGACGACGGCGGAGGAAAGGCCAGCGCCGATGCAGGCGGTGGCGCAATCCGAGGCTCCGGAAAGGTCGTCGGCGAGGATCAGCATGCGTCGCAACTAGAGGACCTCCTGCGGCGTGGGTCGCACGGACGGGTTAGAGGAGCGGCGAACGACCCACGCGTTCCACCAGGCGGTCAAGGGTGGAACCAATAGGCTGCTGACGATAACGCTCGCGGCCACCAGGACCGTTGCCGGACCGGCCGCAGCCGCATAGCTGGGATTGGCGGCAGCCACGAGCAGCGGTACGGCTGCGGCATTGCCCGCCGTGGTGGAAGCGGCGATGCCGGCGGTCCCATTGCCTCCGATGATGCGATCGACGAGGATGAGGCAGAACCCGCAGACGAGAACGACGACCAGCCCGAGCACAAGCCCGAGGAGACCGGCCGCCCAGACGCGATGCAGGTCGAGCGTCGCGCCCAGGGCAAAGGCAAAGAAGGGGATCATGACCGCCGCGCCGCCTGAGAGAAAAATCCGGAGTTCTGTGTCCAGGTTGCCGAGCAGCATGCCAATGGCGAGAGGCAGAATGGCGCCGACCAGTGTCTGCCAGGGAAAGGCGGATAGCCCGGCGACGCCAAGCGAAACCATGGTAAGAAACGGGCCGGATTCCAGCGCCATGACGGAGTAGGCCGCGGAGTCTTCAGGGCGGCCATATTGCTCCATCAAGGCCATGTAGAGGCCGCCGTTAGTGTCATTCACCGCCGCCACTACGGCAAGGGTCGACAGGCCGGCAAACCAGCCGGTGTGGACGGGTTCGACGCCGAGGAGATGACCCAGCAGAAAGCCCACGGTCAGACCCAGAGCGATCTTCGTGCCCAGGAGCGCTCCCCCGCGGCGCAGCACCTGCGGCAGCGAGCGCACCGAAATCCTTGCGCCCATGCACACGTAAAAAACAGCCAGAATGGGGAGCGCGCCCGTGAAGAGAGCACTGGTGAATGACCCGAAAAAAGCGGCGGTGTGCGGGGCGAGGGTGGTGATGGCGGCACCGAGAACCAGCGGCACGATCATCATGCCGCCGGGCACTTTCTCCACGGCGCGTTTGATTTTGATCTGCATGCGGTGCGAGCACCTGTCGTTTTCTTACCGGGGAGTGCTTGCCATTTTCGGAGCGTATGAGGAGTTTACGGGAGCGAACTCACGCCTGATTCAAAACATAGTAGGGCTGAGTATTGAGATCCGGACCGAGACCCGGATAGATCGTTGCCTGGCGCGGGCCGGTTTCAATCTCGAAAAAGTATTGCAGGTTGTACTCGGATCGGGTGTACTCCGCGGCGATGCTCGCTCGGTAGACCGAACCCTGCGCCTCCATCTCGTGGGTCTGGTAATACTCGCCTTGATTGACGTGGCGGTATTTCAGCCGAACTTTCCCCGCGCCAGCCTGGGCGTTGTTCTGGGCGATGTTGAGTTCGATTGGCTGTGCCGTGCCCGGCTGAAAGGTTGTGGCAGGGGTGTGCCGGCAGGACGGGTTTGGCCGAATGGGCGGCGTGGAGACCTCACCAATAGCTCGCCGCACGGCGGCGTCGCTGATGCCATGACTGCCGGGGGCGGCTGCGGGCGCGGCATTGAGGAGAGCCTGCATGGAATCGACATCGGCATCGATGGCTGGCAGGCGGTCGAGCCAGTGTCCGCGCATGTTCTTGACGTTGCCATAGGTGATGTCGGTCATGTACGCGCCCTTTGCCAGATTCGCCGTAACGGCCCAGGCATCGCGCGCCTGGCGATAGGCGCTGACAGCCTGCTCGAGCGCCGCATGGTCGCCGGTCTGCTGGTAAATGGAGAAGAACGCGCCGCTGCGGATCTTCCATGCGAAGAACTTGCCGAGGCCGCTTTGCATTTGCACGTCGAGCACGACACGCCGGTACTCCGGGGATGCCGTGTCCGTCGCGCGAGACTTTGCCTCGGCCAAACTCGCGTCGGCTGCTGTGGCGCAGTTCTGGAGCCAGCGCGCCACCTCGAGCGGGGTGTAACGGCTGTTGCTCCTGCCCTGGAGGCTGTCCGTGACGCAATCCGTGATGGAGCAGAAAAGCTGCGGATCGAGCGGGCTGACGTTGTCGTAGACCCGCGGCATGGGCGTATCGCGGTATAGAGTGCTTTCCGTGAGGATGGACATATTGGTGTATATCTCGGGCCAGTAGGTCCAGTTAGCCGCAGAAGGCTCCTGGGAGGTAGTGACGATGCGCAGGATGCGGCTTGCGCTGGCGAGTGCCTGTGCCATGGCGGGACCGGCCGCCCGGAGCTGCTTATTCCAGAAGCGATGGGAGCCTTCAGGATCTGCGTCGGGATTGTAGATGTGGCGTCCCCAAACGCGGTAGCTGTAGAGAAACTTTTCCCAGTCGTAACGCGGGGTTAGCGAGGCGTCGGCGTAGGAGCACCGGCCGCCGGGCGCGCTCGATACACCGGAGCCGGCGCGTCCCTTGAACGAGAGCGGCTCGAAGAGATCCACCCCGAGGCTTCCGCAGAGGGTCATGGCGCGTCCATCGCCGGCTGCGAGCTTGGGGTCGCCCCAGAGCAGCACTCGCTGCGTGCCCGGCCAGATCCTGAAGAACACTTCATAGGGTCGTACTTTCTTGAAGAGATCGCCGTAGCTGTAGCGCAGGAAGCGTCGAGCGCCGGAGCTGAGCTGGAAGAATCCACCGGTCGCCGGCTCCTTGGGCGGCATTTCAAGCTCACGAATGGATGCCGGTTGATACTGGAGGCCGAGGTGCTCCGCCCAGTATTTGGGGGAAAGCGTCATGGGCATCTTGGTCGAGAGGGCGATGTCGTACATGCGCTGGCTGGTGCCCTTCGCGTGCAAATTCAATTCGACCTTGCGGTCGAGTTTCCCGATGCCTTGGAACACGACCTCCCAAAACGCAAAATCCCCTTCGGGTATGCCGCTCTCACCGTGGACACGCAGTGTAAGGCCCGTAATGCCGGGACAGGTTTTCAGCAGCGTATAGAGTGCATCGCGGCAGTAAGGCGCGTGCGTCTCCGGGGTCAAGCCCTCGATCTTGTAGGTTGGAACGGAGTTCTTGGACATGACATACGCGTGATTCCAGAGACCAAGCTGGAAGTCCAACCCACGCGCTGCGCACTCGGTGCTGATGAACCGCAGAATATCGAGATTGTTGTCGCGCTCTGCGTCGCTCAGCGGCGTGGCGCGCACGTTGTATCCCGGCACATTCACCAGAAAGGGATAGCTGAAGTACAGGTACGAGTCCGTGACCGCCTGTGGGTAGTCGTACCCCAGGCCGAGCGACAGATTGAACCGGTTGAAGCGCTGGCTCGCGAGCATGGTCAGGTAAGCCGACCACATCGCCTTATCGTTGTACCAGGGCTTGTCCTCAAGTTCGCTCTGGAAACAGCGATTGATCGAACGTACGCTGTTGGTCCGTTTTTCCAGAAAGGGTTTGTGTATTGCGAGAGCAGCCATGGGATCGGTGCTGCAGTCGACACGATCGGCTAGTTCGAGCAGGGCATACACAAGGCCGCGAGCATCCGAGCCGCAGGCGAGGATGGCATGCCTCGATCCGGCCTTGCCGGAGACGAGGCCGAGCGATTCGGGAATGCGCGCCATCGTAGCGCCGGCCTGCTTCAGCAGAAGCCTGGCAATCGAAGCGTCTGCGCCGGACGCAATGATGCAGAGGTCCCCGGCGGGGGCTTGTTCCACGCTGAGGGGACGCGAGACCTTGACGTGCCGTTCGGTTAGCACGCGCTCCAGTTCCCTCGAAGCCCACGCAACCGGAGGCGCCGCAGCCACGGTGTCTCCGGAGTCCATCACAATGGAAACGCCGTGGGGAGCGGCAGCGGCGAGCTGGATGGGGTGTGCCGCGGTCAGAGCCGCGATCGATCCTGCTGTCTGAACGAAGCGGCGCCTGTTCCATATCTTGGTCGGTGGATGCAAGTTAAAACCCTCAATTTCCTTTGTTTACGCTGGTAGCGATGCTTTTCTTGCAAGCCTAGCCCTTGCCGATGCAGAGAGTAAACGGAACTGCGCAGGGCGACCTAGAAGCGGAGCTTCAGGGCAAGCTGAGCGATGCGGGGATCGGATGCGCTCTTGATACTGCCGAACCCTGCTGCAGAAACATCCGTGACAGGGCTGCCGAGATTTGTATGGTTGAGGAGATTGAAGTACTCCGCCCGGAACTGCAAGCCATAACGCTCACTGAAGGAGATGTTGCGAAGCAATCCACTATCCCAGTCGAAATAACCTGGTCCTTGCAGGTAGTCTTTCCGGACGTTGCCCGCAGTCCCGGCTGCCGGTGTCGTGAAAGCCGCAGGGTTGATGTCGTTGACGCAGGAGAGCCCCGTATTGCATCCCCCTGCGCCATAGAGAGCCTGCCCCGGAACAACAACAGCGCGGTCTTTCAGAAGGCCCGTTCCGGAAATGTCCGCGGATGTGGTCACGGTGAGCGGACCGCCGCTGTACGCCTCGAAGATCCCGGTCACACTCCATCCGTTCACGAGGGCGTGCACGTAGCGGGAACCGGCATGGAGCGCGGGCAGATTCCAAAGATAGGAAGCGGAGATATCGTGGCGATGATCGAAGTCCGAGCGCCCGGTATCGAGGGACTTGTAACCCGGTGTGTAGACAGGGAGAACATACGACTGACCGGGTTGGGCGAACGAGTTATTCGAGGCGTACGGCAAGTTATCCAGCGACTTGGAAAAGGTGTAATTGAACAGGTAGGTAAAGCCGCGGATTGGACGCTGCTGCAAGGTTGCCTGCAGCGACTGATATCCCGAGTTTCCTCCGAAGTTCGACTCTACAATGTTCGAGTACCCGAGATACCGTCTCCGGGCATCCGTTCCCAGATTGCTGCCCGGATTATAGGTTGACGGATTGAGATCGACACTGGTGAAAAGATGCGTCGAGTGCGAAGCAACATAGGATATCCGGGAGATAAGCGTGCTCGTTATCTGCTGCTCCACGGTCAGGTTCCAGTCATAGGTCAGCGGTACATGGAACGAAGGATTGAACGTGTAAGCCGTTACGGGAGTGGGAAAGACGGTATTGGAAGGCGGAGGGCTGGGAGCCGGAAACGGATTCGTGACACCCTGGTATGGATTATTGAAGGGCCCCTTCGGCTGGGTCAGCGTAATGGAGATGCTGAAGGGGGTAACGTCGGAAGCAGGTGTGTTGACAATGCCGGGCTGGCGCGTGTCGTAGAACAGACCGCCCCCGCCGCGCACAACCGTTTTGCCGTCTCCGAAGGCGTCGAAGTTGAAGCCCAGCCGAGGCATCACATCGGTGAAGACGGGATTGACGCCCTGCTCCGGCACACCGGGATCGCCTGGGAACAACAGACCGGCAGGTGCGTTCGGGTAGACGGAGGACCTGGTTCCCGCGTAGAAGTCAGCCGGGTTGAACTGCTCAAGCCGATGCTTGACCTCGGTATAGGGATAGAAGGGTTCGTACCGGACTCCGTAGGTGAGGCTGAGACGCTTTGTAGCCTTCCAATTGTCTTCAAGGTAGTATCCCGGAAAACTGGCGCGGTTGCCGAAGTATTGCCCGTTGCCTTGGATGAAGCTGCTCAAATAGCCGAGCACGTAACTGGCGGCGGCATAGTTCGTGTTAGTCGCGTTGAAGGTGAACAGCCCAGGCTGCTGATAGAGGTTGCTGATGTCGTTCTTGGTCAACTCCGCATGTGCGCCAAAGACGATATTGTGGTTTCCTTTGACGTAGTGGACATCGTCCGCCAGTGTGTAATTGTTCCTCTCGAAGACCGCGGTGGGCGCATCGCCCAATGAGAAAAAGCCAGTCGCCGCCACCAGCTGAATCGCTTTATCGGCTGGTTGAAAGATGTTGACGCCGAAATCGGCAATATCGAGAGCACCGGTCTGCGGCTTGCGCGAGGAGATATCCCGCGTGTAGTTCACGATCAGGCTATTGATCAGGTTGCTCCTGAACGTGTGCGTTTCGCCGATCAGCGCACTTTGGAAGCGGACGTGCGCCGCGTCCTTGTAAGTCAACAGATTTGTCGGATCCTCAACGCCAGGCGAAAGGAAATCGTTGTAGTAGTAGTGCACATAGATATGATCGTTCGCGCCGAGGTCTCCATCGCCTCTTGCGACGTACTCATTAAATGTCTCGATCAAGGGCAGTTGATAGAAGACCAGACCGCTTCCCGCGACCTGTGGCAGGTCTTTGGCGAAGGCGAGCGATGCGGCATTCAACCGCGATACGGGAATGATGTTGCCCGGAAATGCGAGCCCGGTCAGAGGATCGAGAACCTTGATGATTTTGTGCTGGGGATTTCTGGGGTCGCTCGCATTCAACAGTGCCGAGAAGTCTCCCTGCAGGTTGGCCTGGGTCGGAACATAAGCGCTTTGTCCGCCCTGCTGGTCGGTGATGTTGGTCCTTTGATACCCGAAGAAGAAAAAGATGCGTTTACCGCTGACGAGGTGCGGAATGCGAACGGGGCCGCCCACCGTCCCGCCGAACTGATTCCTCCGGAGCGGGTCGACTGTCGTCGCAAAGTAGTTGCGCGCGTTGAACACACCATTTCTGAGATATTCAAAGAGATCGCCATGATACGCATCCCCACCCGACTTGGTGACGATGTTGACGACGGCTCCCGCGCTCTGCCCGTACTCCGCACTGTAATTGCTGGTCTGCACACTGAACTCCTGCAGGGCGTCGGGGAAAGGAAAGGGACCGTTCGCGTTGGTGTATTCGTCTAGATTGTTGCCGCCATCGAGCAGGTAGTTGGTCTGATCGGACCGCGAGCCGTTCGCCGAAATTGGAACAGCAGCCGGGAAGGTCTTCGTGAGTCCTTTGTCGGTACCGTCGCCTGGCGCCGTCACCACACCGGCGACCAGCGTAGTCAAAGCGGCCGCATTTCTGCCGTTCAGGGGAAGATCATTGACCCGCTGCCGATCGATGACGGCTGACAGCGTCCCGGTGGTCGTGTCGACCTGGGCCGCATTGGCGTCAACTGTGACGACTTCCGATGTCTGGCCAAGCTTGAGCTGGATATTGACCGTTTCCGCCTGGTTTGCAAGCAGCACGACACCGCTCTGCAGATAACTCTGAAAGCCTGTCGCAGTCGCCGCGATCGTGTATTCCGCGGGTGGCATGGAGGGAAACACATAATCGCCGGAACTGTTGGTCTTCACCGCCGTCTTTGTGTTCGTCTGGGTCTGGGTTGCCGTCACACTCACGCCCTGAACAAGCGCTCCGCTCGAATCCGTAATTGTTCCGGAGATGGAGCCGAACCCCTGGGCGAAGAGGTCTGTCGACGCAACAGGAAACAGCTGGAGGAGAAAAGCTAGAACGACATACGCGGCGAGTCTAGGCATAAACTCTCCAACCTTCCTATGGGTCATGCGCGAATTCCGAGAACGTACTCTGAAGCTCCTGCCGCGATGATCGCTGCACCTACGTCCGACATCGCCGCCCTCGCGTAAAATCAAGCGTTTCGTAGAAAGAACCGCTGCTGCGTGGGCCACTGAATTGAGCGAAGAAAATGAGGATAGCGAGGGCATGCGGTTCATCCTTCGGTTCGTTGAGCGCCATGTAAATCGCTGGGGCGCCGTGCAAAGATGGCTGCACCGCTGCATCCATTGCGCCTGAGTGCCCCAGCGAGTGCAGACCCGTATCCGACACGGCAGGTTTTTGCATCCGGATGCAACAGCGGATGAACGAATCCTCGGATTTCTTGCATCCGCATTCACGAAAGAGAGTGTAAGCAGATCCATAATGCTTACGCAAGCCTTTTCTTCATTATTTTTCAGGCGTCCAGGTGCGACGACCCGCAGGCCCTGTGACGCCCCGCTTCGGAATACGCGCCGAGGTTCGCACGATCAACTCCCCAGGCACCACCACCTCCGCCACTTGCACCGCGCCACGTAGTTGCTGCTGAATCATGTCCACAACACGCTCCGCCATCCTCTCGACCGGCTGCTCGTAAGTCGTCAGGCCAAACACCGGCCACTTCGCCAGCTCCGAGTCGTCGAATCCCACGACTGAGACCGCCTTTCCAACCTCCAGGCCGAACTCAGCCTTTGCAACACTGATCACAGCCAGCGCCATATGGTCATTGACACAAAAGATTGCGTCCGGCCGTAATTTGAGCGAGAACAGTTTACGCGCCGCTGCCGAGGTTTCGTCAAAGGAATAGTTTCCGACAACCCGCGCCGACAGCTTCACGCCATGCCTTTGCAGTTGCATCGTGAAGGCCTCCTCCCGATCGCGGCTGGTGGAAGAGCTGGAGTCGCCCGCCACAAAGGCATACCGGCGATGTCTGCCCGCCAGCAAAAACTCCGCAATCGTTTCAGCTCCGACACGACTCGCGCCCGTCACACAGGAAATCATTCTGCTGTCCGTCTTTCGATTCATCAGCACCACCGGCAGCCCGCTCTGCTTGCACTCATCGGCAAAGCTGGAGGAGATGGAAGCCGCTACCATCACCAGTGCATCCACTCTTGACTTCAGCACTTCCTCCAGAAGCGGGTCGAAAGACTGGCGAGCGTGCGAGGTAAACAACAGCAGCCGATACCCGAATCGCCCGAATGCCGCGGAGAGTGCCTCCAGCACTGCCGGATAGAACTGGTTCTCCAGGGGCGGAATCGCCACACCGATCAGGTTAGACCGGCTTGTTGAAAGCGAACGCGCGATGAGGTTCGGTCGGTAGCCGAGCTTTCGCGCCGCCTCTTCTACCTTAGACAACATCCGCTTTGAAATGCTTGTGCCGGGAGTAAACGCGCGTGACACTGCCGATTGCGACACTCCCGCCATGCGCGCCACGTCGTAGGCGGTGACCAGGCGTTTTGTGCCTCCTAACTCTTCCGATGGTTCAGCCCGTACGTGCTTTTCTAACTTCATTCTCCTAAATATTAAGGTATAAACCCAGCTAGGGCGGCGGGGTTCAGGAGAGCCGGATCAGAGGCACAGCTTATCGTTGACTGCGGCCCTGCACGAGCTGTTTGTTCAATAATCGATTGGTGTCGGAGGGACCTGGATGAATACTCTCAGCCGAATCTGGCTGGATCGACGCGCCAGTGCGACGCTGCAGGACCAGGTGGTGCGGCAGATCAAGAATCTGATTCAGCGCGGAACCCTCCGCCCGCAAGAGGCGCTGCCTTTGAGCCGAGAGTTGGCCCTTCAGCTGCGCATCTCCCGAAACACGGTGGTGTATGCGTACGGCCGCCTGATTAGCGCAGGCATCGGTTGGGGAACCGGAACAGGATTTAGCAACCCTGGGTTCGCGAATTGCCTGGTTTATCTACCAACGTTATACCGGGTTGGCAGACTTGGACACCGGACAACGGGGCGAGCGCAGATGCGGCGTTCACCGAGAGCTACGGCGCAAGCCACAACGGAACATGGCATTTAGCGGAGTGGAAGGCGTCACCTTACACCCTTTCTGCGTATCAGGACGTTACGCTTCCAAACGGGATTTATCAGGTGAATGCATGGGTGGAAGCAACAGGAGGTCAGCAGGATGCTCACATGGAAATTCATAACAACGTGAATCCAGATGCGTTTTCTCAAGTGAATGCTCTTCAAGCTGGCCGCACAGCATAACAGCCTGCCTTTTCTCACGGTACCAGTCACGACAGGCAAGATGACGGGCGAATTTACTCGTCGGTTTTTACACGAACAGTCCTACCGGAAGGAGCTGGTTTCGGGTCGACGATGTATCGGTTCAGTGACTTGATCCTTCATCTGTGCAGGTGGCCTCGCTCCAGCGCACAGAGAACGGCCGCCAGCCGGTCGTGAACCTGAAGCTTGGAGAAGATCGCGTGCATGTGTGTCTTCACTGCGGAAATCGAGAGGCCCTCTCGGGTGGCGAGCGACTCTGTATCATGCCCGGAAGCGAGCAGCCTGAGTATCGCGAGTTCCTGCTCCGAGAGCTCCGGTCTGCGTAACCGTCTTGCAAACAACGCAGCCGCGCGGGGACAGATATATCTTTCGCCGTTGATGACAGCCATCATCGCGGTTGTGACTGATTCGGTGTCCGCGGCCTTGGACAGAAACCCTTCAGCACCGGCCCGCAGAGATCGATAGACCTCTTCTTCTGTGGGATTTGCGCTGAAAAAAAGCACTCGCGCGGAAGGAAAGCTACGCTTCAGTTCACGCAGGAATGAAACGAGATCGTGGGCGACGAGAGAAGGGTCGAAGATAAGAAGATCAGCCGAGCTTGAGCGCAAGACGCTCGGGAGGGAGTCGCAAGAGAATGCCTCGCCTACGAGCAGGAAACGATCATCTCTCGAGATAACCGCAGCCAGACCTTCACGAACGATCGCTTGAGCATCGCAGATGAGGACACGGACCACTGCCTTAGCTCCAGGCTCTGCGGCGCAACATCGCGGCGTGATGCCACATGTCCGGTCTGTGGCTTCGATTCAGCGTGAGGGTAAGCACCGTGCCTCTCGTCAGCATCGAATCGATGCGCAAGTCCGCTCCGATTCGGGCGGCTCGCTCCTGCAAACCGCGAAGTCCAAAATGCCCCGCGGGCAGCGGTGATTGAGTATCGAAGCCGATGCCGTCGTCTGAAATCGTCAATGAAACCTGTTGCTTCGAGCGAAAGGTCAACTTGAGCACGATGTTGCGGCATCGGGCGTGCTTGATTGCATTGGTGATCGCCTCTTGCCCGATCCTCAGGATCTCGTGCATGGCATCATCATCCAGGGCGAAGGCATCGCCTTCCTGTTGTGCCTCAATCCTGGGACCATGATGTCCGGACTGTTGCTTCGCGGCCCCGCGCAACGATTCCAGCAGATTGTGCGAGTGCTGCGCCAAGGAGCGCAGCACGAAGATAGACGTTTGAGCCTCGAGACTGCTGTGACGCACCATCTGCAAGGCCACATCGAGATGCTCCTGCAGCAATGGCTGATCGGATGTCTGATCGATTAAGGCGTGGGCATTCTGAATCTGCAGGGCAATGCCGTTGAATTCCTGCGCGAGAGTGTCATGCATTTCGCGCGCCAAACGAAGCCGCTCGTTATTGATCGCCTGAAAACGCAGGCGCATGCTGTACATGTAAGCGCGTTGCAGAAGCAACAGCAGTAGCAGGCCTACGACGAACAGCAGCGTCACATGCATACCTGTCCAGAACGGAGGCCCTGCAAGGACGCGAAGATCATCCGTTGACCGCAGCAGAAGAGTGAAAGACCCGCCGCCTTGAGCGTGAGGTCCCCAGGAGGGCGCGACGGCTATCCCCGTCATCTGCAGGTGGCTTCCAGTCAGATAAGCCTGCAAAAGACGATTGTTGTTGCCCGATGACTCAAGATCGAGGTTAGCCTCAAAGACCTGGCCGGACTCCTCCAGCAAGAGGCCGAGCCGGCCGGCGTTGATGCTTCTTTGCAGGATTGTGCCCTCAGTTTGAATCAAGCGGTTCTGGTAGAAGCCATCCGCCGCCTGTTCCGGCCGCACCGAAAGCGGAACCGGCGGCGAACCAGGCCAAAGCCTCTCAACAACGGCTTGCGTCACCATGGCTGATTCGCCGTGCGTGAAATAGATCCCTTTCACCTCGACTTCATCGCCGAGCGCCAGGGGCGTCAGCGTGGCCGGCTCGACGCGCATGCCGCCGGTCTCATCCTGCAGATAAATGAGATCCTCACGCGTCAGTGTGACGATGCCGCGCAATGTGACGTGCGCGTCGGCATCCGGACTCCTCTTTTGAAGAGACTCGATGGATTGCAACTCGTTCCGCGCGTCGCCTACAATCTTTCCGGCTGCCGCAAGTGGGCTTGGCAGGGCCCCACAGTACATGCAGAAGAGCAGTAGAAACGCGCTCCTACGCCAAGGACTTTTCAGCATGGAATTCACTTCAAGCGACGAACACAGCGGCAAGCATACTATGGCCGGCAGGAGTACCGTCAAGACAAACTCCCTGCTCTGGATTGCGACCGGTGGTCTTGCCCTGGGCATATTGGTCTTTCTGTGCGTGACGTCTTCACATCGGCCGCTGCATCGGGTAACGGACCAGTGGAGTTCCGACAATCTGGAAGGCTGGCAGGCGTACGGAGGAGTCTGGAGCGCCCGGAACGGTGTGTTGAGCGACAGCTTAGGAGCACGCGGTGACAAGATTCTTGTCGGGAGCAATCGCTGGACCGACTATACGGTTGCGGCCACGATGCGATTCGACTCCGATCCCAAAGGATTGCGCTGGGGTGATTCCGGTCTGTTGCTTCGCGTCACGGATCCCGACATTGGCGTGGACTCCTATAACGGCTACTACGTTGGCGTGTCCTACAACGATCGCCTGCTGTTTATCGGCAAAGCGACCTACGCCTGGAACCGGCTCGCCTGGGTTCCGATCCCGAAGCTCGAAAAGGAGCGCTGGTACCGGCTGAAGGCGAGTGCGAAGGGATGCTTTCTTTCCGCCCAGCTCTCCCCCGAGGACGGCGCTACGGAACAGGTCTCTTTTTATGACACCGATTGTCGCAGCAAACAGGGGGCGGCCGGCTTGCGCACCTTCAATCTCCAGACCTCCTGGCGCGATTTCTCTATCTCGCCTTGACTCTTATATTCAGGGCCTTTGCATCCAGGTCCGTATAGGTGCCAAGGTATGGGCGCATCTCGACCGCGTCTATGTTCCGGTTTGTAACCGTAGTAGCTGAGGTGACGACGTTTTCTCCGGTGGTTCTGTTCATAGGGTTCCTGCGGAGGACTGCCCGTGCGGCCAGCAGGCCAATGCGATGCGGTTCCTGAACCACAAGCGCGGCAATCCGACCCGAGCGCACCATGTCGAGGAGATCACGTTCCTGAGCGATTCCGATGATCTTGACCTTCGCTTCGCCTCGCTGCTCGACAGCCGCCAAGGCTCCCCTGGTCGCGAAGGCCTCTGAAGCAAAGACGGCCGTGATGGCCGGGTCGCGTTCCAGCGCATCCAGCGTGAGTTGTTTCGCGTGCAGTGGATCGGCCAACGCATACTGCACGGACTGGATGACGCGGGATCCCCGGGAACTTGCCAGTTGAGAAGAAAAGCCGCGTATGCGCTCCGCATCGTCAGTCAGTGTAGGGCTGTCGGCAAGCACCAGAACCTCGCTCTGCGGGGGGCACGCTTCTTCTACCGCGCGGGCCGCCAGAACACCCAGGCTATGCTGATCGCTCGCGATATGTGCCTGATAGTCCGATGGACTAACCATCGCAACAGAATCAACCAGAACAACAGGGATGCCCTCCGACGCCGCGTGACGAATCGAGGACGCCAACACTGCCGGATGCGACGGTGCAAGGATGATGCCGTCCACGTGAGCCGCTATCGCGGCTTCGACCATATTCGACTGATCGATAAAATCCGCCTCTGCCGGAGGTGCGATCCAACGCACTTCTGCCCCCGTTCCTCGAAATCCTTCCACCACGCCGTCGTGCATATTCTCCCAGTAGTCCGTAGCCGTGGTCTTCGGGATCACAGTGATGCGCGGATGAGACGGTCCGCAGCCCAGCGGGGTAAACGCAAACACGGTCGCCAGGCCCATGGGGATCAAGCGTGTATAACGGGCACCATGCACGCACAGACCTCGGTGTTTGTAATCGACGATCATGTTGTCTTTCGAATGGGGTTAACGCTTCTGGTTCAGGGACAGCCGGATCTTTGCCTGTGCGGGGAGGCTTCGTCAGGCCGCGATGCCCTGCGTATGCTGGAAGCATTCACACCCGATCTGATTGTGACCGATCTTCGCATGAAAGGCCTTAGCGGAACCGATCTGGTGCGTTCCGTCAGATTAAAGTGTCCCCGCTCAGCAATCCTTGTCCTCTCCAGTTATGCCAGCCAGGAAGAGGTATATGGCGCTGTGTGCGCGGGAGCCACCGGCTACCTGACGAAGGAATCCAGCCGCGAAATTCTGCTGGAAGCTTTAAGAAGCGTGGCGCACGGCCACGAGTATATCCCAGCTGAGATCGCGGCCCGACTGGTGGAACGTGATCCGGCGAGCACACTCACCGGGCGTGAAGCGGAGATTCTGGATCTGCTCGCCAAAGGGCTCACCAATCGGGAAATCGCCCACGTGCTCGGCATCAGCCGCAGCACCGCAAAGACGCATTTAGCCAACATCTTCACAAAGCTCGAAGTCACCGATCGAGCTGAAGCCGTAAGCACGGCGATCCGGCGCGGGATCCTTAGCATCTAGCAAGCGTTTATGCATCGGCCAGATGGCCGATGCAAACGTCATCCATCGGCCTCGCGTGAGCTCCGCTTCCTGGCGGATGCACTGTTCCCTGCATGGCGGCATACGATGACCTCGCCTTGAAAACACCTGATGTCTTCACCACGAACTTAGGGTCTCGCGGACGCCTTATTGTTGGATGCCTGCTTCTGATGACGGCACTCTCCCATGTTTGGGCGCAGCAGGATTCTCCCTCCGATCTCGAGCGGGGGGTGGCCGCCTTGAAGGCGGGAGATCTGCCGGGAGCAAAGCGTCTTCTGTCCGCGTCCCTGGAGCATTCTCCAGGTTCCCGTCCAGCCGCGTACAACCTCGGGCTTGCGGAGTTTGAAACACACGACTACCTGAACGCTGAAAAGCACTTCTCTCAGGTAACGGCTTCGTCCGATATCCCCGGTGCGCAGCTGATGCTCGGCATTACCGAATACCGGCTTCAGAAACTGGAGAAGGCGCGTACGGCGCTGGTTCGTTACACCCATCTGACATCGGCGGATGCAAACGGCTGGATGTGGCTGGGGATCGTGCAGGATGGGCTGGCCGATCCCTATGCCGCGGCAGCATCCATGGAACATGCAGCCCGGCTGGCCCCCGATAACGTAGATGTTCAATATCACCTTGGCCATATCTACCTGACGCTTTCCCAACGGGCTTACGAGGGGGTCTTTAAGCGCAACCCGGGCTCGTGGCGAGTGAAGCAGATCCTTGCGCAGGCCGATGCGGAAGCCGACCGCGACGATAAGGCGATCGCAGAATATCGCGAAGCGCTGCTGCAGGTGCCGGAGGATGCGGATCTGCATGCAGAGTTGGGGCGCCTGCTCTGGAAGGAACACGATCTCGATGAAGCCGTCGGAGAGTTCCAACGGAGTCTGGCCCTTGATCCAGAAAATGCCGAAACCCTGTATCGGCTGGGCAGCTTACAGCTCCAGCGCCAGCAGGGGGCGGACGCGGTGGCACTGCTGACGCGTGCTCGCGACCTGCGCCCCGACGCAATCGAAACGCACTTCAACCTGGGGCGAGCGCTCGCGCTCAGCAAAGATGATCAGCGGGCGGAGATCGAATTTGAGGCCGCCATTGCTCCGGATCCCGACAGCGTTATCGCGCAACTGGCGGATTACCAACTCGCCATGCTGTACCGCCTTACAGGACAAGTCGAGAAGTCGAAAGTGGCGCTTGCTCGCTTTGAGGATCTGCACAATCGGGAGCGCCGCGAGGAAGACTTGAAACTGCAGCACAAGCTGGAGATCGCGGGAAACGCAAAGGCAAATCCCCTTCCGGAAGAAACGACACCATCCAGCACCCATTGATCTTTTTCACCTTTGATTTCGGGAGTCAGCCATGCGTACGCATCCTCACCTTCATCTTGTTCGATCGACCGGACCGGCACTCTCTTCGCGGCTCCTGCGCAATGGCGCCATTTGGCTGCTGCTGCTCTGCATGGCTCTGTCTGGGCGGGTACTTCAGGCGCAGGGCACCACGGGTACGCTTGCAGGCAATGTGAGCGATAGTTCAGGTGCGGTCGTTCAAGGCGCCCAGCTGACCCTGACCGGCGATACGTCCGGATTGCGCTATCAGGCGCAATCCTCCAGCGCCGGTGTATACCGTTTTGTGGGAATCATTCCCGGCAGTTATACGCTCAAGACCGCCGCCCCGGGCTTTGCAACCTCCTTGGAGCAGGGAGTCCTGATCGAGATCAATCGCACCAGCTCGCGGGATATCACGCTGGCCGTGGGCCAACAGAACGTGGAGGTCTCTGTCAATGCTTCGGCGCCGACCGTGGAGACACAAACGTCCGACATCAGCACAACTGTTTCGCCGAGGCAGGTCGACGAGTTGCCGTTGAGCCTCGGCGGTACAGGCGCGTTGCGGTCACCGGAGGCGTTCCAGTTCCTGATTCCCGGCGTATCCGGCCCGGGTTCACTGGCTGGCGGCAGCAGCGGCGTTTTCGCGGCTCGCATCAGCGGCGGGCAGGCGATGGGACAGGAGGTATTGCTGGACGGCGCCAGCGTGGACCGCTCGGAGTGGCACTCCGAATTTGATGAAACGGCGCCTTCGGTCGATGCCCTGCAGGAGTTTACCGTCACCACCTCGACCATACCGGCGGACTACAGCCGAACGGCCGGCGGCATCGTCACCTTCGGCACAAAGAGCGGCTCAAACGAGTATCACGGACTGCTGTATGACATCTTCCGAAACGACGCTCTGGATGCGAACACCTGGTTTAACAACGGCTATCTCGCCCAGGCTATCGCTCAGAACGGCGGAACCGCGGCTTCCTATCGGCAGTTCCGGCGCCCGACCGACAAGAAGAACGATCTTGGCGGAACGTTTGGCGGTCCCGTTCGCATTCCTCACCTCTATAACGGCAGAGATCGCAGCTTCGTCTTCTACTCCTATGAGCGTTATATTCAGTCCACCAGCGGCGTGACCATTTCCACCCTTCCAACAACCGCGGAAAAGGGAGGAGACTTTTCAGCCCTGCTCGGCGCGCCCACTGGCCGAACCAACCCCTGTGACGGAACTCCGATTCTCACGGGGCAGATCTTCGATCCGGCAACGACGCGCACTGTGAACGGTGTGAACTGCCGGACGGCATTCGCGCGCAATCAAATCAACCCGGCCCGGTTCAGCAGCGTCGCAACCAAAACTCTCCCCTTCCTGCCCACGCCGACAACGGACGCGCTCACGTTGAATTACGCATTTCCTGACGCTTTTCCCGTAACGAACTCCACATGGACCTTGCGTGGAGACCAGGTCCTTTCACCGTCGCAAAAGATCTCCCTGATCTACTCGCATCGCCTGAACAGCTCGCGCGTGGGCCTGCGATCCTTGCCTCTGCCCATCGATCCCGGGCATCAGGACATTAGCTTTACAACCAACTTCGCGCGCGTCCTGTATACCTGGGCGCCGACGCCGAATGTCGTGAATCAATTGGTCCTGGGCTTCAATCGTTACGACAGTGCCAACCAGATGCCGACGGCAAAGGCGGGCGTGTCCTATGTGAATCAACTCGGCATAGGAAATGTAAGCGGCGATGACTTTCCGCAGTTCAACTTCGCTGACGCCCAGGGCATCACGACGATCGGCTCCAACATCAATAACGAAGCCATCGATGACGGCTATCGCATCAATGACAACGTCACCTGGGTGCATGGCCGCAGCAGTCTCGATCTTGGTTTCAACGGCAGCTATCAGGCGTTTTCGCCCAATAATTTCGCGAATACGCAAGGTGCGTTCAATTTCAGCAGCTCGCAAACAGCTCCGGTGCCGAGCTTCGGTCCCACGGCAGGTTCGGCGTTTGCAAGTTTTCTGCTGGGCGATGTGGGCTCGGCGGGAGCGACGGACTATGCGTCTCAGGCGCAGTGGCGATCCAACTTCTTCGCCGGCTACGCGCAGGACACATTCAAGCTGACCCAGACGCTCGTGCTGAACTATGGGCTGAACTGGAGCGTGGAGCTTCCAAGAAGAGAACTGCACAACGACGATGCCTCGTTTAGTCCAACCTTGCTCAACCCACAGACCGGCACTCCGGGAGCGTTGCAGTTTGCTTCGGGAAGCAACAGGAGCTTCATCAATACTTATTACAAGGATTTCAGTCCACGCTTCGGCTTTGCGTGGAGCCCCGCACTTTGGAAAAATACGCTGGCGGTTCGCGGTGGTTACGGCATTTACTATGATTCGCTGTTCTACGGCGATACCGGCGACCGCACACTCTATGGTTATAAGACCAGCCCGTTTTTCAATACACTGGACGGCTTCGCTCCCGCGTTTCAGCTGGACTCGGGCTTTCCAAGCTACACCAAGCCGCCGTTCATCTCAGCAAGTGAGCAGAACGGGCAGGGGGTGGACTACGTAGGACGATCCAACAACGCTCCCGGATATATTCAGAACTGGAGCCTCCAACTTCAACAGCAGTTAGCGCCGGATCTGATTTTCGCTCTGGGCTACGTTGGAACCAAAGGAACCCGGCTCCGCTCCTCGTTGGCTCCTACCAATGCTGTTCCGCTCAGCGCCCTGCAACTGGGGACGGTACTCAATGAGCCTCTCGGCAGCGCGGATGCCTTGAAAGCGGGCGTGTCCGCTCCCTTTACGGCCTTTTCGACGCTGTACGGAGGCGGCACCGTAGCCCAGGCACTGCGTCCCTATGCGCAGTACCAGGCCATTGATACAGGCGATCTTTTGGAGAACGTGGGCATGTCCTCCTATAACGCGTTGGAGGCTGATGTTCAACGGCACTTCCGCAACGGCCTCAACCTCCTGGTCTCCTACACCTGGTCGAAGACGCTGACGGACTCCGATGCGGTCCTGCCGTTCTTCGCGCAGATCAACGGCGGCGGCAGCGTCCAGGATCCCTACAATCGGCGCGGTGACCGGGCCATCAGCAACGAAGACACACCACAGCAGTTCGTTGCCAGCTACATCTACGAGCTGCCGGTTGGAAAGCATCGCAAGTTTCTGGCCAAGGCGCCCTCGGTTGTCAACACCGCCATCTCAGGTTGGCAGGTGAGCGGTGTGCAACGCTACCAAAGCGGGCAGCCGATCGCCTTCGGTGGCGCTGTCGGCATTCCCGGTCTCGATAGCACCAATCGCTACTCCTACACCGGAGCCCCCATTGTGGTAGGGCAGGGAGAAAAGCATCCTTTCAATCCGTTCGATCCCGCGCACAACAGCTGGCTGAATCCTGCGGCCTTCGTTGATCCGAACAAAAACGTTGGCGCCTTCACCCCTTGGCAGTTCGGGACGAGTCCCCGCGTGGACGGCAGCGTCCGAACCCAGAACTACTACGACGAGTCCTTCAGCCTGCAGAAAAACTCGTACTTCACGGAGCGAATCTTTCTCGAGCTGCGAGCCGAAGCATTCAATGCATTCAACCGGCACACATTCGGTCTGCCGAACGTGCAGCCTTTCACGAGTACCTTCGGCCAGGTCACCGGAACCGTTGAAGCCCCGCGAAACGTGCAGTTGACCCTGCGATTGCATTATTGAATTCAGAAGGAGGTGCTGCGGGATACAGCGCCTCCCTCAACAACACACATTGGGCCCTCTCGCCTTCGTCATCAAATGCACTCTTCCGGCCGCTTGTAGAGGACTGAATGCACCGTTCAGCAATCGCTCGTTTTCTCGTCGCCCTCACCCTGATCTGCGCGCCGCTCACTGCAATTACACAGGCATCTACTGCAGGCACATTCCAAAACCCACTGCTGCCCACGGGGCCCGATCCATGGGTAACGCGTGCGGACGACGGGTATTACTACATGAACACAACGGGTAAAGATCTGGTGCTCCGCCGCACCCATGACATCACCCAACTTGCCACGGCGGAGACGAAGACCGTGTGGACGCCGCCCCTGAGCGGACCGTACTCCAAACAGATATGGGCCCCCGAAATTAACCAATTCGACGGCCACTGGTTCATCTACTTCGCGGCGGATGATGGCAACAACTCCAATCATCGTATCTACGTGCTGGAGAATACCGCGCGCAACCCCATGGAGGGTACCTGGACCTTTCATGGCAAGGTTTCCGATGCCACGGATCGCTGGGCGATCGACCCCACCGTCTTTGAAAACCGCGGCCAGAAATACATGGTCTGGTCCGGATGGGACGGCGATGCCAATGGAGAACAACGCATCTACATTGCCCATCTCAAAAATCCCTGGACCATCGATTCCGCCAGAACCATGGTCTCGTATCCGAAGTACCCATGGGAGCATGTGGGCGATACTCCTAACGATCTGGCGCTTCCCCACATCGAGGTAAACGAGGGACCCGAAGTCCTGCAGCATGGGAACGATGTCTTCGTCATCTACTCCGGCTCCGGTTGCTGGACGGATTTTTATGAACTCGGCATGGTCCGCGCGCCGTCAGATAGCAATTTTCTGGACCCGACTGTCTGGCATAAGTACGACCATCCGGTATTCCGGCAGGATCGGGCCGCGAAGGTATTCGCCCCCGGGCATAACGGCTTTTTCCAGTCTCCCGACGGCAAGCAGGACTGGATCATCTATCACGCCAACTCGGCTTCAAACGCAGGTTGCGGTACAACCCGCTCCCCGAGAATGCAACGCTTCACCTGGAACAGCGATGGAACACCCAACTTCGGCCAGCCGCTCGCCACCGGCATCATCATCGAAAAGCCCTCAGGCACACCCGTAACGAAGTGAGAGCGCCAGGCGAGCTTTGCCTTTTTTGCCATTCCCGAAGGGAATCTGTGTTTCGCTGGCGGAGACCACGGATCTCTCCATGACGGCTACGTTTTCGGTCGAGATGACAACCTTATAGTTGAAAGTGATGCGCTTTTAGGAGTGGAGAACATCATCATGCGCCTGTCCTGCACTGCTCTGCTGGTGATGTCTATCGCTGCGTCGGCGACGGGCGTTCCTGCGGCCCAATCCATTGTCTCCGGTGGGAGCGTTCTGAACTTTCCGAAGTTACAAGGCGGCGGGTATGGCTTGGCTCTCACCGCGCATGCCGACTCCGGCACACGCGTCATCCAGGCCGCACCGGCTGCGATCTCCACCTGCGGTCCATGCTCGCGGGAGCACGAAAATACGGATCCGGTCGTCACGTCCGGCGCATACAGTTCCATCACCTCACGAGGCGGTTCCGTGGTCGCCACAGCGATCGTGACCAGCGCCGATCGCAGCCGCTTCCGCTTCACCGACATCTACAGCGCCAACACGCAGGGTTTCAGCCTTTCACGACGAGTCACCGTAGTGAGCGCCGGTGGAGGCGACGTGGGTTTCGCTTCTCTGTTCAGCTTCGGCTTCGAAAAGGGTGGGGCGATTGCGACCTATCACTTCCTCGCCCCAGGCATCTGGTACGACCACAACGCGGACGTGACGGCCAAGGCGTTTGGAAGCGAGCTTCGCAAGAGTTGGATCTATTGGCGCGAGATGCGAAGCGGCCTTCCTTTTGTCATGATGCAAGACGACCACACCGGCCTGGCACTCAGTCTCGCGCACACCTTGCCTGCGCCAAGCTCGGGGGTTGACGAGGCGAGCCAGGACTGGTTGACGGATGCGTCCATCCAGTACGGTTCGCTGGGCGTGCAGGGGACCTCCTCGACCGCCATTGGTTTTATGTTTCCGGCCAGTGAAGGGGACGGCACCTATGTCGGAAACCGAAGCACGCGCTGGGTGCGGCGCTCTCATCCCGTGACGACGGGTTTCACGCACGCGTATACGCTTACGCTTCGACTCACCCAGGAGCGATCCCCTGAAGGCAACGCCGACTTTGCCCTCGCACTGAAAGACACATGGCGAGCCTTCTACCCGGCCTTTATCCCTCCTCTTATCGAGGTGCCGGGCGACACCGTGTACTCAGACGGCATTGCCTTGGCAAACCACTACTTCGCCAATCGCTCAGGAGCTCCTGGCTTGCCGTTCCTGGCCTCATTGCCCGACGGTCACATCCCTCCCGGATATGTCAGTTATCAGATGGGCTTTGTCGGTGAGCAGCTTCCGCTGGGATACCAGCTTCTGCGCTATGGCATAGAGCATGACGATCCGGCATCCAGGAGCAATGGCTTCGCGATCGTCGACTTCTGGGCGAAGCGCGCGGCGCAGAGCAATGGTCTCCCATTCACTTGGTACAACGTGGCGCCTCCCACCTTTCGCGACAACAACTGCGCGAGCCCGATCTTTTTGAGAACCGCCTCGGACGGCATGGAAGGCGCATTGCAGGCCGCGCAACTGATGCGGGAGCAGCACCAGCCTGTCCCGGAGTGGGAGAGCTTCGTTACGGCATATGGGGATTGGCTGGTCGCGCACCAGAATGCCGACGGCTCCTTCTATCGAGCCTTCAATCCGGACGGTTCTGTCTTTAACAATGCGGGATCGGGCTGCAATCGCAATGGGTATGGCACAAGCAAGTCCAATACCACTCATCCCATTCGCTTCCTTGTCGAGCTGTACTTCGCCTCCGGTGACACTCGTTTTCTCACGGCGGCGGTTCGCGCCGGACAATTTTCTTATGCGAACTTTTTCGAGAAGAACAGTTATGTCGGCGGAACTCCGGACAACGGGAACACCATCGACAAAGAGGCGGCCGTTGAGGCCTTACACGCCTTTCTGTCCCTATACGATGCGACCGGAACAGCACGCTGGCTCGACGCAGCCAACGGCGCCGCGGACTTCGTTGAGACCTGGATGTACGCCTGGAACTTCGGCCTGAAGGATGCCCCTCCTGACTTCACCTACGCGGGCGAACAGGGATCCGGGCTGATCGCCACGGGACACTCCGGCGCCGATGCGTTTCTGAACTTCGAGGTGTATGACATGTATCGTCTGCATCTGTTCGGCGATGATGCGAATAACCATCGGCTCGCAGTGGCGCAATATCTGGCCACCAACAGCAAGATGACAACACAGCTCACCGGTGTCGAGAGACAACAGTTCGGCGATGCCTACAACGGCCTGCTGCGCGAGGCGAACGACTTTTCAACCATGCGTTACAAAGCACCTGCAGCGGACGCCAAACCTGCCGGCTCAAACTCCTGGCTGCCTTGGCTGACTGAGGCAGAAATCGAGCCACTCCAACTGCTAAAACAGAATTTCAAGAGCACTTCGATCAGCGTGATCGAACAGCAGTCTGTGGCCGAACGGCAACAGGAAAACACGCACACTCACGTCAGACCTGGAAGCCTCGGATGGAATACCCGATCGGCTCCTAAGTCGGACTCACAGTAAAGATCACCGTCTGCATGCTCTGCCTTCCGATTGCCAGAGCTTGCACGATGGATTAAGTCAAGGTTGCAGCATATCTCTTCTGTGAAGAAAGCGGGATCGCCCTCGCAAACATGGGGTCATCTCATCGAACAGTGTAGTCGCGAAGAGCTCTTGGAGGCTCTTGTCAAACTGCCCGATCGCCTTCTCCTCGTTGATGCCCTGGTAGCACTGGAGGTGAAGCAGATCGGCACCGGCCGTGCGGCCACCGACTGGGCCAGTTCGGTCTTGCCGGGAGAACTGCTATCAACCGCCGGATTCTGTGGTTAACGACGCCCGGTTACACCAGATGTACGATCGCGACGCGACATCACCTTCCATTGGTTGAGATTGCCCGGAGCTAATTTACCGGAGCTACCGGAGCTAATTTACCGGAGCTAATTGATTCGTGGAGTTTCCTCAACTCGCCAGGGAATGTGACCTACAGGACAGTACAACGCAGACCCTATGGTACATTCCGCTCTGTTCAGAGCGAAGTGTGCCTAATAGAGTGCTCCTGTCTACGGTCGTTCGGAGTCGCAGCTATGAATCTATGCAGGCTTGTGCTGACCGCCCTCGTGTTGCTCCAGTTCACTTGCGGGAGCCCGCTTCAGGCTTCCAACATGACGGTCGATCTTACTCACCGAGGAGCGCCGCTCAAGAAGGGCGGCCTCGGAAGCCTCTTCGGCGTGGGAACGGTAGGTGGCAGTTTGCCTCCCTCGCTGCTCGACAACAGCATCCTCTGGATCACATCCCATCAGGGGCGAGCCAGCGATAACGGCTCCGATCCCTTTTCGACAGATTCGGTCGCGCCGATGATCCGCGGAACCGACATCAAGATGATGTGCCGGCTGAGCGATCTGCTCCCGGGATTTGAGCCGTACGGGTGGAACGGTTTGGCTTACTGGGATTCGCAAGTCACCGCGGCCATTCAGGACATCTCCGCCAATTACGCTGATGTCGTCTATGCCGTGGAAGTCTTCAACGAGCCGGACCGGGAGTGGTACAGCAGCGCGTTTGCGAACGATCCGAACGTGCAGGGGTCCGGTGTGGATGCGCGCATCAACTGGCTGTGGACGCATACGGTGAATGAGATCAAGGCGATCAATCCTAATCTGAAGATCATGGGGCCGAACTACCAAAGTTATCTTCCGGAATATACTGCACACGCCAGCGATCAGCAGCGAATGCAGAACTTCCTTCAGAACGCGCTGAACACGGGCACCATGCCGGATGTGATTGGGTGGCACAGCCTTTACAACAACGAACCGGCGGACATTGGCAACTCGCTGAATAATTATCGCCAACTCGAAAAGCAGCTAAGCATCCCAAAGGCGCCGCTACCGATCAGCATCAATGAGTACGGCGTGAACAATGGCGCGTTTGAAGGCATTCCAGGCAAGGCCGTTCAGTTCTGGGGCGAGATGGAACGAGATGGCATCGATTTCGGCGGCGAGGGCGTGTACACCAACTATGGACAACTGGGAAATGCCGTTCGCTATCCCTGGTTTGTAGGACAAAAGATGGCCCAGCCGAACGGTGGCTGGTACATGCAGAACTGGTACAACCAGATGAAGGGCGTTTATGTGCCTGTAAGCGCTGCCAGCACCCGGTATGACCTTGCCTATGATGGCGTTGCCAGCTACGACGCAGCTTCGCAGAGCGTCACAGTCATACTTGGCGGCTCAGATGACGATGCCGACATCACGTTCAACGGACTCGATCAGGTAGGCCTCTCCGGATCCGTGCGCGTGCGCGTGGACGCGACCCTATGGACGGTCGATCCCAACCAAAGCGACCAGAACCCAGAACGCGGAGGCGATCCGCAGACAGCCACCTACAACATTTTGGACACCACGATGTCCGGTGGCAGCAGCCTTTCCGTGCCCATCCACAAAATCGATTACAACAACGGCTACCGAATCATTATCAGTCCGGCAACAGCTCCCGATCCATACCCGACGAAGTATGAAGCCGAGAACGGCACGCTACAGAACGCCACCGTGCAACAGGGGACGGCCAATGTCTCGGGTGGCAAGTATGTCGATGGCATAGGGCAGGCCAACTCCAGCATCAGCTTCAATGTGACCGTGCCCACCGCGGGTGTTTATTTCGTTTACGCGCGCTATGCCACCGACAATGCCGTGGCCGCTGCACAGACGATCTCCGTCAATGGGAACGGACAAGGTTTATTTTCCTACCCGGCCACCACCGGCGGCCCGGCTCAGGAGTTCGACTTCTCCTCCAAACGCGTGGTTCTCAACGCAGGTTCAAATACGGTCACGCTCGGCTTCGACAGTGGAACGGTCGCGCTGGATTACATCGACGTACGGCCCGACACGCATCGCTACCAGGCCGCATATGCTTCCGTGAACGAGGCTACCCTCTACTCCTACGAGTACGAGTCGCTTGTTCCTGATTACGTCGGCGGCCTCAATGACACATCAGCCTATGTAAACTTCGCAATCGATGCTCCACAAGCTGGGACGTACCAGCTTGCCGTCAATTATGCCAACGGCATCTCCGGAGCGAACGCGATCGACGACGTCTATGTAAATGGAAGCGACATCGGCCAAATCCAATTACCGTACACGGGCAGCTTTACCGGCGGAGTGGACCCGCGCACTGCGGAGCAGACCGCAACGACGCAGGTGTCGCTCAACGCCGGCGTCAACTCCGTTCGCCTGCAGAAGAATACGCTGTATGCCGAGTTTGACTATGCAGCGATCACTCCGCTCGCATTCGCCAGCGGACTTTCGATCTCGGTGAACCCAGGCAGTCTCACCTTTTCGCCGCAGCCGCAAGGCACGACCAGCGCCGCCCAAACGATCACTCTTGGCAACGCCGGCAACAGCTCCATCGCCATCAACAGCACTGTGGCCTCAGGAGATTTCTTAGCGACCAACACCTGTAATGGGACGATCGCGGCCAGCACGTCATGCCAGATTGCCGTGACCTTTACACCCACTGCTGTCGGCAATCGGTCCGGCGTGCTGACGATCTCCGACAACGCCGGCGGCAGCCCACAGCTGGTGTCGCTGTCCGGCACCGGCAATGCAGCGTTTGCGCTCTCATTGGCAAGCGGCACCTCCTCGTCAGCGACCATCAGCAGTGGACAGTCCGCCACGTATAGCCTTGTGCTTACAGCCGCGGCCGGAGTCACGGGCACAGTGCAGCTCACCTGTCTTGGTGCGCCAACGAACACAATCTGCAGTATTCTGCCTGCCACCGTCAATCTGACCCCCGGATCCTCCACGCCCATCTCCGTCAAGATCGCTTCGGGAGCTACGACTGCCTCTGCTTCAGGAGCAGCAGAAACAACAAGGAGCCGGAGTGCAGTATTTTTCGGCTGTTTTGCTCTGCTACCCTCTTTGCTGTTGCGTTCCCGGCGGCGTGCGTATCGGCGGTTCTCACAATTCGCAGCGGTGCTCGCAATCGTGGGCATATTCTCATTGCTGCAGGGATGCAGCGGTGGCGGTGGCGGGAGCAGTACACCACCCATACCGCCGGGGAGTTACAACATCAATGTTTCGGCGACCGGGCTTTCTTCCGCAACATCCGAAGCGCTTACCTTGATTGTTCAGTGAGCGCGTCAGCAGTGCTGCCGCAGGTCGCCGCCGATTGGAGCAGAGCGAACGCCATGATTGCAGATCACAGCAGCATCTCCTTCGCTGTTGTCTTTATGTGCTGCACTAGTTTCTGCTTTGCACAGAATTCTGCAACCAGTGCTCCATCCCTGCACGGCGCGACCGCTGCCGCGGAGACGTGCTCCCGTCCTGTCGCAGTTCAGGATCCTGCTCAGCAAGCAAAAGCTGCGGGCGAACTCGCGCGGGCGCGTCGTCTCACATCGGAGGGACATCTCGCCGAAGCGGAGACAGCCTTGGAGCAGTCTCTAAGCCTGTGGACCACCGCCGATGCATGGTATGAACTGGGAGTTGTGCGCTTCGGCCGTGCGCAGGCGCGCTGTTCGCTGCAGGCCTTTACCGCAGCCGCTGCGCTCCAGGCCCCGCGCGGCGAAGACCTGCGCTTTGTGGCGCTGGATTATGTGTTGCTCGACGATGCCGAGGACGCCGAAAAGTGGTTGCGCGTTGCCGTTAGGATGGAGCCGTCCAACGCCGAAGCATGGTACGACTTGGGCAGAACGCTTTTCAGCGAAAAACGATATCCTGAGGCTGCGGATGCCTTCACGCACTCCGTTTCCCTGCACCCCGGGCAGATACGAGCCACGACGTATCTCGGCCTGATCGCTGAAACGAACAACGATCCCCGACGTGCTGAAAGCGAGTACCGGCAAGCTATCGGCGAGGAGTCAGGAGCGGCAAAGCCGTTTGCGCTGCCCTACCGTTCTCTGGGCGCGCTTTTGCGGGATCAGGGGCGCCTGGAGGAAGCAGTCCCTCTGCTGCTACAGGCCGTGGCCCTCGCCCCCAACGACCCCATAACTCATGCTGAGCTGGGCACATGCTTTGTTAAACAGCGCAACTGGAACGCCGCGCGCGAAGAGTTTGCAACGGCCATCCGGTTGCATCCTTCTCGTCCCGCATGGCATTTTCAATTGGGACGGGTGTATCAAGCGCTTGGCATGAAAGAACAGGCTGGGGCTGAATTTGCAACGGCGAAGAGTCAGATCGATGTTGCCCCCCAGGAGGCGCCGGATCAATAGAGGCGCCGGATCAATGACCACCTCTCCGCGCAAACGGCTTCTTCGCTGTCTGAGCGCAGCGCTGTTAGGCATAGCGGCTTACGCCCCAGGGCAGGACGGGGGAGTTGCAAATACCGGCGCGTCTCCCGCGAGCTACGAAGATGCCATGACTGCGATCGAACAGCGGCTGCGTGACCCGGCAAGCTCCGCCGCGGCAAGGGCAGAGGAGGCGCGGGTAGCCATTCAGGGTGCGATCGTTCTCCGGGGCGGCCATGAGTACGAACATGCGCTTTCCCTTCTGCTGCGCGCCAGACAACATGTGCCCCGTAGCGCCGAGTTGCTGCTGGATCTTGCACTGCTCGAAGACGAGATGCACCTTTACGCCGATGCGGATGATGCCGCGGCGGCCGCACTGCAGCTGGCCCCGGACGATCCGGGAGCTATCTACACCGAAGCGCGCATCAAGATGGATCTGCAGCAGATGGCCGCCGCGGAGACCGCGATGCGGCATTATCTTACGCTGCGCCCCGGCGATGCTTCCGCGCATTATGGGATGGGCAGAATCTATCGTAGTGAGGCCCGCAATGACGAAGCTCAAGCGGAGTTTCAGCGATCGCTCGCGTCCCAGCCGAAGCAGGCCGAATCGAACTATCAACTGGGCGAGCTTGCCTTGGAACGCGGGGACCGCGCAGCGGCAGCGCAGTGCTACGACCGGGCGCTTGCCATTGACCCCCGGCACGCAGGCGCGTTGACGGGAAAGGCGATGCTGGCGTACCGGGAAGCGAAGTATGAGGACGCGGACACCCTGCTGAAGGCGGCCGAAGCGGCCGCACCGGGCTTCGACAAAGCTCATTATGCTCGCGGGTTGGTGCTCGGCAAACTTGGCCGCAAGGAGGAGGCGGAGCAGGAGTTCGCCGAGGCCTTGCGGCTGCAGGCGGAGGAACGCAGGAAAGGTCGACGGCTCGCCGAGCCTCCGGGGGATCAGGGGCCTCCCGAATCTCCGGAGCCACCGGGGCTATCGAATCACCCTTGACCCGCGCGCCTGGACAGGCTCACACCCGGCATAGTCCGAATCTTCCATACGCATGTAGTAGGAACTTCCGTAGGCAACGATGGTTGAGCACTGCTACGCTCCGGTCGTTACGAAAACACTCGCATCGCGCGTTCTCATGTGCCGCAAAGCGCATGAGCGCCGTGTTTTCTGGAGGCCGCCGCATGACCGCATTTCGCCCATGGAGAGTTTTGCTCTTCTTTCTTCTCCTCGCCTTCGGAACGCAGGTTGGTTTATCGCAGGGCAATCGTGGCGCCATCGCCGGGACGGTTCTCGACAGCACAGGCGCCTCGATTCCTGGAGCACAGGTCTCGATCAAAAACCTGGATACCGGGACCGCGTATGCCGGCGTTACCAACAGTGTCGGCGGTTACACGCTTTCCCAGTTGGAGTTGGGCTCCTACCAGGTGAACGTCACGAAGCAAGGATTCACGACCGCGGAACGGACGGGGGTTCAAGTCACCATTGGCAGCACAACGTCGCTGGATCTAACGCTGAATGCAGGCAGCACGTCGGAAACGGTGGTGGTGCAGGCGGATGCACCGCAGGTCCAAACAGAAAGCTCGGATATCGGAACGACCGTAACGCCGCGCGTGGCCGAAGAGCTGCCTTTGGCGCTCGGCAGCAGTGAGATGCGGTCACCGTTTTCGTTTATTTTTCTCGCGCCGGGTGCGGTCGGACCCGGCACCGCGGGCCAAGGCAACTTCGGATTTAATCAGGCAGGCGCCTACCAAACCAAGATTACAGGCGGCCAGAACTTCGCGGACGAGGTCCTGGTGGACGGCATCAGCACCTACCGGCAGGCCGCGGGCGAAACCTTCGATCAGGTCTCACCTTCGGTTGAAGCATTGACCCAGTTCCGCATCATTACTTCAACCTTGCCGGCGCAATACGGCCGGACCTCGGGCGGGCTTACCAGCTTCAACACGCAGGGTGGCACCAACACCTACCACGGGCACATCTATGAGATCTTTCAGAACGTCGACCTCGACGCGAACAACTGGTTCAACAACGCATATCTAAGCCAGTGCGCGGGCAATGCATCCTGTATCGCACAGAATCAGCGGCCCCTGAATAACGAAAACGATTATGGCATCGTTCTCGGCGGTCCCCTCAGCATCCCGCACGTCTTCAGTGGACACAACAAGCTCTTCGGCTTCTTTTCTTTCGAGCAATACCGCAAGGGCCAGGGCACGAACGTCACTACCGGCGTGCCGATCCAGGCGCAGCGGAACGGAGACTTTTCACAGTTCCTCGGCTCCGCCATTCTCGTAAATGGCGCGCAGGTATTGAATCCTTGCACGGGCACACCCTTTCTTCAGGGCGAAATCTTCGATCCGGCGACCACACGCACGGTTGGCGGCGCGCAGTGCCGCTCACCCTTCATGTATAACGGCCAGCTGAACGTGATCGATCCCGCCCGCATCAGTCAGGTTGCGAAGAACGTGCTGACCTACGTGCCCCTGCCCAACTTCGGGGCCGGCGGCATCAACAACAACTACCGGATTATCGATAACGAACCGATCGTACAAACGAACTACACGATCCGCGTCGACTGGAACGCCACCGATCGCAGCCGTTTCTACGGTTCCTATACCAATCGTGAGAACGTAAACCCCGCGGGTGCGCGTAACCTGCCCGGTCCGGCGGACCCGGGTGTCAGTGTCCAGGATCAACCGTCATATTTCGCGCGCGCGGGTTGGGATTACACGATCTCCGAGACGCTGTTGAATCACTTCAACCTCGGACTTACCCGTGAACCTACAATTCAGGTCTCGAACGCCGTAAGTCAGGGATTCATTCCCACCTCACTCGGCTTGAGCAACGTCGGTGGGGTGGGTTTCCCGCTCTTCAGTCCAGGGGAAGGTCTCGCCAACTTTGGGCAGAGCACGAACAACGCACAGGTGGATTCCAGCGGCGGCGTGCAGGACTCCGTCACCAAGCAGATTGGGCGCCAGACCTTCACGTCAGGGCTCGATTACCGCTATGACATGTACTCCGACACGGATACATCGACGCTGCCGGGGCAGTTCAGCTTTTCACGCTCGCAGACTGCCGGAGCCAACATCTCCGCCGACAATGCGATCGAGACGGACACAGGCAATCAGTTCGCCAGCTTCCTGCTCGGAGAGACAAGCAGCGGGCATCTGAACGACCCGGCACTCGTGTCGCTGTGGATCCAGCACTACGGAGCGGTTTACCTGCAGGATGATTTCAAGGCGCTCAAGAATCTCACGCTGAATCTTGGTGTGCGCTACGACGTCGACCCCCCACGGTATTCGCGCCAGGGCCGGACCAGCAACTTCAGTCCGACGGCCATCAACACCGGAGCCAACGGAACGGGAACGCCGGGCGCTATCGTCTTCGCCGGCGCCGGCGCTGGGCGCAACGGCAACCGCACAGAGACCTGGGCTGACGTTTATTACAAAGATGTCGCACCGCGCATCGGCTTCGCCTACGGCGCTACGCCTACCACGGCTATTCGCGGCGGATATGCCATCTACTACGCGCCGTTGATTGCAGCGGATTTCGGCAATGGATCCAATGTGGATGGCTTTTCGGCCAACGCCAGCCCGAACAGCGTCGATGGATTCAACCCCGCATTCGAACTGGACAATGGATTTCCGGCATATGCTCCACCGCCGAACCTGGACCCCTCGCAGTTGAACTTCCAAGGCATCGCGTGGATTCAGCCGGGCGATGGAAAACCGGGCATGATTCAGAACTGGGACCTGCAGCTTCAGCAGCAGTTTGCACCCGATCTGATTTTCACCCTAGGGTACATTGGGCAGCACAGCACGCGGTTGAATGCCAATCTGCGATTCCCCAACAGCCTTCCGGTGCAGTATTTCGGACTGGGAACGCTGTTGAATGCGCCGGCGAACTCCGCGGCTGCCGTAGCTGCCGGTATTCGTTTACCTTATGCGACCTTCAGCGGCAGCAATCCTGTCGGCCAGGCGCTGCGACCGTTTCCGCAGTTTTATAACCTCGGTGGAACAGGCTTCGGTCAGCCCTACGAGCCCACGGGCATGTCGACCTACAATTCGCTCCAGGCAACGTTGGCGCGCCAGTTCCGCAACGGTTTGCACTTTCAGGCTTCGTACACCTTTTCCAAAACGCTCACGGACGCCGACAGCGCGATCCCCTTCGAAGCGGCTAGCGGTACCGCGGGCAACTATCAGGCGGGCGCTCCGGTGCGCACGGAAAAGGCACTCAGCATCCAGGATATTCCTCAGATGTTTGTGCTGAGTTACATCTATGAGTTGCCCTTCGGCAAAAATAAGGCTTTCCTCAACAAGGGTTTTCTAACGAACGAGTTAGCCGGTGGATGGCAGGTGGGTGGCATTCAGCGCTATCAGACGGGGCAGCCGCTGAATAATCCATGCGCGAGCGGTGTCTCCGGGTACGACGGCTGCTTCCGTTTTAATTTCTCCGGCGACCAGCGTAACCTGATCGCAAAATATCAGCACTTTAATCCCTTTAACGGCCAGGACCGCGATCTTGTAGGCAACGTCGTTACGAATGGACCGAACCAAACGCTGAACCTTGGAACCACACCCTTCAGCGACCCGAATGGCAATGTCTCTACCACGGGAAGCTATCAGTTCGGCAACGGCCCGCGCGTGCTGGATGCTCGCATCCCCAATTATTTACAGGAGGACTTCAGCATCATCAAGCACTTCCCCGTCTACGAGAAGTTGAACCTGGAATTGCGCGGGGAGCTCTTCAATGCGTTCAATCGCCACGTCTTCGGCGGCCCCAACGACACCAATCCCTACGATCCGACAAACTATGGCCGTGTTACCGGCACACAGGATGCGCCGCGTGTCGTGCAGTTCCAAGGTCGTATCAATTTCTAATCATCATTCGAGAAAGGGCCTAACAATTCAGGGTAATCTCGACCTGCGCGGACGACGAGGCTGTCCGCTCCGGTCGAGATGGCACGACATAACATGGGAAATTTGCTCTAAAATGCGGCTGGGGTATGCCATACAGTGTGCAGTAAAAGGAGCCGCTGTCTATTTGCTTCGTGGTTGGTCCTGCTTCCAGGCTCCTGCGTTCTCACTTCCTGTTCTCATCCCAAACCGCTGATCTATGTCATCCCACGGACCACGGCGACTTTGTTCTGGGAGAGCATGCACACCGGCACGCTCGTGGCGGCGCAGCAAAGAGGTTTTCGCGTGTATTGGAATGCGGCGACGCGCGAGGATGATGTAGGACGGCAGATCGAGTTGGTGCAGCAGGCAGAACGCCGCAAGCCCATCGGCGTTGTTCTGGCGCCGGACCACACGGCGGCGCTGCTGACGCAGGTTCGCACCCTCGTGGACTCCGGCGTGCCGGTCGTCATCGTTGAATCGCGTCTTCCGCTTCCCCCTGGGCCGAATCTTACCTACATCGTCAGCGACCATCAGAACGCCGGGAAAGAAGCTGCGGACCGGATTGCCGCCACCGTGCCCGAGGCGCACATCGCGGTGTTGGGCCTGAACCCTGACATTGCGGGCAATATGGAGACCATGGAGGGCTTCGAGCGCAGGCTCGCCGCAGCCGCGCCGCATGCGCTCATTACGCAGAAGCGCTTCAGCCGTTTCAATCGCCAGGAGAGCGAAGGCCAGATGGAAGCGATCCTGGATCTGGATCCATCGGTCAATGTCGTGTTCGCTTTGAGCCCGTCGTCGCTGCTGGGTGCTTTGGACGCGGTACAGCGCCGCCGGCCCAGCCACCATATTCGCCTGATCGGCTGCGACCAGGATATGGATCTGATCGAACCGCTGCGCTCCGGACAGATCGACGCGCTCATCCTGCAGGACACGTACCGCGAGGGCCTGCTCGCCGTTGACGCCATTGCCGAACATCTCCGGACCGGACACTGGCCTCCCGAAGTCATCACGGATGTCCGGTTGATCACACGCGGCGATCTCCGCGATTCGGCGGTTCAGCGCAGCTTGACGATGTCTCCGGAGCGGTGAGGATGCGATTCTCGAAACGAGTGCCCCTGCGCTGGCGATGGCTGCTCGGCCTGCTGCTTGTGCTTGGGATAGCCTCGATCATGGCCCTTCGTCTTCGCCACGGCTCGGCCTACGGCTTGCCCTATGCGGATGGTTTCCGCCATGGGACAGGCGATGGCTGGACGGCCTACGGAGGCACTTGGCAGATTGCGGATGACGCCATGCAGAACATCTCCGATGAACGCGGCGCGAAGCTGCTGAACGGCTCGCCTTTCTGGACCGATTACGCGATAGAGAGTGATCTGCGGCTGGACGGCGAATCCGGCGATGCCGGGTTGATGCTGCGTGTACAGGACCCGGATGAAGGCGTCGACGCCTTTCATGGCTTCTACACGGGGCTCCGCCTGCGCGACAATGCGCTGATCGCAGGCGATGCAGATTACGGTTGGACCGAGCTGGCGGTCCAGCCACTTAAGGTCAAGCTGAAGCCGTTTCAGTGGTACCACCTGCTTGCAACCGTACGGGGATGCCGGCTGCAGGTCTCAGCCTTTACCCAGGGCAGAGTGCCCATCGCATCCCTCGACCTTCAGGAGAACGGCTGCAGCGAGCGTGGACAGATCGGGCTTCGCTCTTATGCCTCCGGCGGCAGCTGGAAGAATCTCCGGGTGTACGCGCTCAGGTCACAGCGGGGCCATGTAGGATGAGAGTCCACTTGTGCCGATCGCTGCCAGGTTTTCTTTTGATGAGCTCCCTGGTAAGTCCATGTAACTACGCGGAGGATGTGGCACGTTCGGCGCCGATCCTGCCCATCGCCAGTCTCCGCACCTGGCTTGGGCAGGCAGGGGAACGGGTTTCCGTGCGCGGTGTGGTGACTCGAACCGGGAGAGATAGCTATGTGCAGGATGCAACCGGCGGGCTGCTGGTGCATTTCGCGCAGCCGCCCCGGATCAAGGTTGGAGACGAGCTGGAGGTCACGGGGGTGCCCGGCGCCCAGGCCTACAGCGCGCGGATCGAGGATGCCACTGCACGTGTGCTTTGGGCGGCTGTGCCGCCTCCGCCGGTCGCGATCACCGTGGATCAGGCAGCCCGCGGGGACTTCGACGGGGACTTCGTCGAGATCGAAGCGCGACTTGATCGCGTGCAAACGTGGGCTGACGCGCTTTCCTCGCTTTATCTGTCCAATGATCAGCAGAGTTTTGTTGCCATGCTGCAGGCGGCACGGGGCGAGTTCATCACGCCGCACCTGGAGCCGCACAGCATGGTTCGGCTTCGCGGCATCTGTTCCATGGACCCCGCACTCACGCACAATCAGGTCCCCTTTGTCCTGCTGCTGCGGTCCGCCGAGGATGTCGAGGAGTTGGCCGGCCCTCCGTGGTGGTCGCCGCAGCTTCTGCTTCGCGACTTCCTCATCCTGTTGAGTCTGACGTTGCTGGGAGCACTGATCTCCGTGCGCGTGCGCACAGGCCGCCATCGTGCGATCCAGCAGGAACGCGAGCATATCGCGCACGAGCTGCACGATACGCTGGCGCAGAGCTTCGCCGGTGTCGGCTTTCAGTTGCAGGCGGTACGATCCGGGCTGCCGGCCGACTCCGGCCAGCTTTCCCGGCACGTCGATGTGGCTATCGGCATGGTGCGGCATAGCCACCAGGAGGCCCGGCGCAGCATCGCCGCTCTGCGAACTCGTGCCGCGGGCCAACCGGCCCTGGCCGATGAGCTCCAGCGCTCGCTCGAACGCATGATAGGCGACGGCCCGGTGCGTGTGCAGGTGCAGCTAAGCGGACCCGCTCGTCCCCTTCCTCTTCGCGTCACAGATGCCTTGCTGCGCATCGGCCAGGAGGCGGGCGCCAATGCGATCAGTCACGCGGAAGCCGGATCTGTAACGGTGCGCTTGATGTATCTCGAGAATGCAATCATGCTGGAGGTAGAAGACGACGGCTGCGGCTTCACGGCAAGCGAGGCTGCGAGCAACGGACTCGGCCTTTCTGGGATGGCAGCACGGGCACGCAAGCTGCATGGCAGCTTGGAGATTAAGAGCAGGCCAGGCCGGGGGACGACGATCTCAACCCTGATCCCATTGCGTGAGCGCCGGGCATGGCAGCATTGGAGACAGGTGTAGCGATGGCGGTTACAACAGGCAAAACCATCCGCGTTCTCATCGTCGACGATCATCCGGTTGTGCGCATGGGCATGGAGAGCATGCTCTCCACGCAGCCCGGCATTGAGGTTCAACCCAGTGCCGCGTCCGGCGCGGAAGCCATCCGGCTCTACAAGCAAAGCCCTGCCGATATTGTCCTCATGGACCTGCGCATGCCTGATCTCAGTGGAATCGAGACGATTCGCCGTCTGCGAAGTCTGGACCCGCGCGTGCGCATTCTGGTCATAACCAACTATGAAACCGACGAGGATATCTTCACCGCGCTGCGTGACGGCGCGCTCGGGTACCTGACCAAGGACGTCATGCCGGAGGAGATGCTGCGCGGCATCCGCGCCGTCGCCGCCGGCAGGCGGCATTTGCCTCCGGCGCTGGCGCAGCGCATGACCGATGTCATGATGCGACCGTCACTTACCCCGCGCGAGCTGGAAATTTTGCGCATGCTGGTAACCGGCTGGACCAACAAGCGCATCGGCCAAGAGATGCGCATCAGCGAAAATACCGTGCGCAATCACATGAATCATATCTTCGGCAAGCTTGAGGTGGTGGATCGAACGGAAGCGGCGATTGCCGCGGTACAGCGGGGACTTGTGCAATTGGAGCAACCCTAACCGGCTTGTAAGTGCCGGCATGTAGTACGACTGTACCGCGCAACTTCCTTGCTTTTTTGCTCTGATACTGCTATCGCCTGGAGAAGCTTCATGGATCGCCGCTCTTTCTTGTTTGCCGCGGGAAGTACCTGTCTGCTACCGCGTGTTTCCGCGTTCGCCGCTGCAACTGGCTCGCCCGAGCCGGTCGGCGCGCAGCATACCCGACTGCGCAGCTTCGACTACAGCGGTGTGCGGCTGCTCGACAGCCGATTTCAGAAGCAGGTGCTCTACGCGCGCGATCTCTACTTCAATATGTCGAACGATGACATGCTGAAGGGCTTTCGCCGCGAGGCTGGGATGACGGCTCCGGGCAACGACATGCGTGGCTGGTGTCGTAACGACTGCGGCGCGACGTTCGGGCAGTGGCTCAGCGGCATGGCCCGGCTGAGCCGCGCAACCAAGGACACGGCCATGCGCGACAAAGCCATCTATCTGGCCGCCGAATGGGAGAAGACGCTGGGCACGGATGGGAACCCGCGTATGAGCACCTATGCCTGGGAGAAGATGTCCTGCGGCCTTGTGGACCTCGCTTTATACGCAGATTACCCACACGCTTTCGAGATCCTCGAACGCATCACCGTCTGGGGATCGCATCACTTCGACCGCTCCCGTTCCCCCGCAACCGAGCAGGACCGTGACGGACGACGCCCCCACGGAACTCTGGAGTGGTACACGCTTCCGGAGAATAGCTTTCGCGCGTATGCCCTCACCGGGAACAAGACCTTTCTCGACTTTGCGAACCTGTGGGTTTATCCGAGCTACTGGGATAAGTTCGCTACAACAGCGCGTCCGCAAGGTGTCGCCTATCTGCACTCCTACAGCCACATGAATACCTTCTGCGGCGCGGCGATGGCCTATGCGGTTACAGGCGATCCGCAATATCTGAGCATTCTGCGCAACGCCTACGACTGGGCGCGCGGTACGCAGACTTATGCGAGCGGCGGCTACGGCCCGGGTGAATGGAGCGTGCCGCCCGACGGCTCGCTGGGCCGCGCCTTGGACGTCCGGCTGGATACGGCGGAGATTCCTTGCGGATCCTGGGCCGGCTTCAAGATTTCGCGCTATCTGATGGGCTATACCGGCGAGGCGCGCTATGGCGATTGGATTGAAACTCTTCTTTACAACGGGATCGGCGCCGCGCTTCCGGTGCAGCCGGATGGACGGTCGTTTTATTACGCAGACTATCGTGTCGGCATGGGAGCCAAGACGTTCTTCTGGGATGAATGGCCATGCTGCTCCGGAACTTACATCCAGACGGTGGCGGACTACCACAATGTGATCTATTTTCACGATGATTCAGCCTTGTACGTGAACCTCGCCGTCCCTTCTACCGTCGAGTGGAATCACCAGGGGCAAACGATTCGTCTTACGCAGCAGACAGACTTCCCCCGAACCGAAGAGACGACCTTGCGGGTCGAGTTAGATAAGCCGGCCCATTTCGCTTTGCGCATCCGCGTGCCATCGTGGAGCCGTGATGCATCTGTGCTCCTGAATGGCAAGCCGTTCGATGCAACCATGCAACCGAATACTTGGGGAGAGATCGCACGCAACTGGGAAACAGGCGACGTAGTCACCGTACGTTTTCCGCTAAGAGCACGCGTTGTCCCGGTGGATCCGCAGCAGCCGAACCGTGTGGCATTCCTGTATGGTCCGTTGCTGATGGCCCAGGATGCTCGCTTCTCGTTTCCCTTGTTCGGAGACCCGCAAGAGCTTGCGGCGCGTCTGCAGCGAACGCCGGGCAAGTTACAGCTGCAGCTGGGCCTCAATGCGCCCGCAAAGCTCAACGAGAGCGGCCAGAAGATCGTGCCCGGCAGCATCGATGAAGGTGGACAGCAGGTTGGCAACCTGCATCCGTTCTACACCTTCGGAGAGCGCGAGCCCTATCGCGTGTACTTCGATGTCGATAAACCCAGATTCCTTTGAGCAATCGTCCACTCGCATTCAAACCGTAGCTGGACGACCCGAACCCGCTTCCAAAAGCTAAGCGTGCGTTTGCTGTCCCGCTTCATGTTCGCCTCATGAGAACTGTCTGCCCGTACAGCATTAGAGCAAGATCACCATAGCTATACCCAGTTTCTTGGGAGGGAGCAGCGGCCTTCAGGCCGCTGAATCCAGCGCTGGAGGAAACAGGGCTTTAGCCCTGGGCCGTTTGGGAACGGAAGCAGAACCCAGCCCTGAAGGGCACTTGGACTACGCTGCTGTTCCGTGGGCTGAAGCCCACGGCTCCCTCCCAAAAACGACCCTTCTGGGTATACCTGCACGAATACTGCTCTATTGCTGCCAGCGCCGTCTCCAAGGCCAGTGCTCGCTCGAGCACACGTTCAAAGTACATCTTTGATCTATACAGGTATCGTTATCAATAACGAGAGCCACTGTCAAACAATCCTCTTCCAATCGCCTTCGCAAGCCGGACATCCTACGTACGCTGTATCGACTGCAATACCCCTTTGAAAAGGCGCTCCAACGCGCACATAGCCAGCAAATCAGGCATAATCTCGAGCGAATTGCGCTCCCGACGAAGGCATTCGCACTACGTCTGGATGAACGGCCAACAAAGTCTGCTTGACAGAGGTCGCGAAGGTTTTCTATATTTGCCCGTCAGCCTGATATCGATACCAAGGTACCTGAGAGAGTCCCACGGGTCAGGAAGAACTGAAGAACTATAGACCAGCGCTATCGCACGTGATCTGCATAGAAGTCCAAACGCAGAAACGACCCCAACAATTCGCCAGGAGGCACAAAACCCATGAGACATACCCGACCCATCCGAAAGCTACTCCTGCTGGGCGCCTTGCTCAGCACGCCGGTCTTTGCACAGAGTCCCACCGGAGCCCTTGAGGGAGTGGTCGCCGACAACACAGGCGCCCTGATTCCCAACGCCAAGATAACGATCACAAACGCTGCCACGAACGAGTCCAAGGTCGTAACTACGGACAAGTCCGGCCGTTTTCAGGTTCCGCTGCTGCCGCCGGGCACCTACAGTGTGCAAGCCGAGGCGGCCGGCTTCCGGCAGGATCGCCAGGACAACATCAACGTGGAGGTGCTGGAGGATCACCCGGTTAACTTCAAACTCGCGCCCGGCGGCCAGAACGAGACGGTGAACGTCAGCGCCACAACCGCCAACCTGCAAACCGACACGACGGCGACCGGCCAGGTGGTCACGGCCAGGCAGGCTCTTGACCTGCCGCTCAACGGCCGCAATCCCTTTTCCCTTGCGGAGCTGGCGCCCAGCGTGAACACCACGGGAAATGCGCAAGGCGCGTCTACGCCTCACATTTCAGGATCGCGCAACGCCAGTAATGAGCAGGAGTTGGACGGCCAGACCAACATTCTTCCTGAGAACAATCTCGGCAACAACTCCAGCGCCTACACGCCGATCGTCGACTCCGTGCAGGAGTTCAACGTGCAGACCAGCGTACTGCCCGCGGAGTACGGACGGTTCTCCGGTGGTGTCATCAGCCTGATTACCAAGTCGGGCAGCAACAAGTTCCACGGTTCGGGATTCTTCTTCGCGCGCAACGGCATCTTCGAGGCGCATAACTACTACCAGCCCGGCCCCAATCCCCCGCTGAGCCGCTATCAGGAGGGTGGAACCTTCGGCGGTCCGCTTATCAAAAATCGTACCTTCTTCTTCGTCGCCTTCGAAAAGTCAAACCTCACCCATGGAGACACGCAGAATTTCTTGGTGCCTACCATGGCGGAGCGCAATGGCGACTTCTCGGCCTCGGGATCGACGATCTACGATCCTTTGAAGGTGACTGCAACGGTCCTGCCGAATAACGGAGGCACAATTTACACCCGCACACCTTTTCTTAACAATATGATTCCCTCCAGTCGCTTCAGCAAGGTGGCCATCGCCTCGCTGGCTTACTATCCCCTGCCTAACGTCGCGGGAGACGGGTACAACTTCACCTCAACTGGAAGCGACACGGACAGCTTTTATCACTACGACACGCGCATCGATCACAACTGGACGCCGGGCTGGCATACGTTCGTCCGCTTCTCGCATTACGCGGACTACAACGTGCCGTTCAGCGGATTCAACAACATCGCCTCCGAGGGCTACGGCGGACCTACGACCTCCGGCTCCTACAGCTTGTCCTACGACAACACCTTCACCATCTCTCCGAGCCTGCTGGCCGAGGTCCGCTACGGCCTCAGCCGCGCTTCCTCCGTCCGGGTGCCGTTCGGTGGTACCTTTCCGCTAACCAGCCTTGGATTCCCCGCAAACATCGGGCAGGTTGCCAATCTCCAGGTCTTCCCCGACTACACCTTCGGCAACGGTTTCTCCAGCCTCGGCTCCAGCGGCTATGTTGCCCTGCTGGAGAACCCAACCGCACACGATGCCAACGCCAGCATCATCAAGATCACGCATGGCAACAATCTGAAGTTCGGCGGTGAATTTCGTAAGCTGCTGCTCAACTTTCACCAATACACGCAGCCTTCAGGCATCTACAGCTTCGGCCAGAGCTGGACCGAGCAGCAGCTAAATCTCAATACGGGGTCTGCCGATGGGAACAGCTTCGCGGACTTCCTGCTCGGGTTGCCGGAGTACGGCAATATCTCGCACGACATCACCACCGCGCAGGCCAGCTCGTATATCGGCCTCTACGGTCAGGACGACTACAAGGTCACCTCAAAGCTCACGCTGAACCTTGGCCTGCGCTGGGATGTGGAACTGCCCCGCACGGAGCGGCACAACCAGCTGACGTACTGGAACAGCAGCGCCACTTCGCCGATCCAGAGCGCCGTCTCGGCCACCGGAGTCTCTGCCACTGTCTGCCCCGCCTGCGCCAATCTGCGCGGCGCCATGGAGTTCGTCACGCAGCCCGGTTCGCAGTATGGTCGCAGCCAGGCCCCGACACAATGGAAGGACTACGCACCGCGCATTGGCCTGTCCTTTGCCGCCGATGACAAGACGGTCATCCGCGCTGGATTCGGCATCGTGTATGCGCCTTCCGCGCTCCAGGCGGCCGGCACCACTGGCGACGCGGGCACCCAGGGCTTCGCGGGCCAGACCAACTTCTCCTTCACTCATGATGGGGAGCACACGATCAACACGACGCTGGACAATCCAGCCAAGGACGGCTTCAGCCTTCCTCTAGGAGTAGCGGGCGGTCCGGGAACCTATATCGGGAGCAACATCGGAGACTCCTTCTTTTCCTCTGTGCGCAACCCATACTCCATCCAGACGAACTTCAACATCCAACGCGCGCTGCCACTCAACACCATTCTTGAAGTCGGCTACATCGGGAATCGAGGGCTATTTCTGCCTGAGGGTGACCCGGGCACACCCTACGACCAGCTTCCGACCAACGATCTTGCTCTTGGCAACGGTTTGAACGATCAGGTTGCCAATCCGTTCTATGGGATTATCACGCTGCCCGGCTCAAGTCTCGCCAACCCCACGGTTGCCCGCGATCAACTGCTGCGGCCATTCCCGCAGTACACCAACGTAGCGTCACTGCGCAAACCGGAGACGTCTTCCAACTATCAGGCATTGACGGTCAAAGTCGACAAGCGCTTTTCGCAGGGACTCACCTTCACGATGGCGTTCACCGGCTCCAAGACGATGGATACCGCTTCTGCGGCGGTCAATTACCTCGGCCCACAAAGCGCGACATACGCCAACGAATACAACCCGCAGGGCGAGTATGCCGTTTCGGCTTATGACGTCTCGCGGCAGTTCGTTTCAAGCTTCACGTATGAGCTCCCGTTCGGACGTGGACAGCGGTATCTTTCCGGATTGCATGGCGCTGCAAACATGTTGCTCAGCGGCTTTCAATTCAATGGCATCACCGAATACAACTCAGGCAATCCGATCGTGGTGGGTTCCGTATCGGATAACACGGCTCTGCTCGGAGGCGGTCAGCGTCCGAATCTGAACGGGAATGCGCAAATCGCCAACGCGAACAACAACGAATGGTTCAATACCGCAGCCTTCTCACAACCTCTCCCGTTCACGATCGGCAACGCGCCCCGCACACTGCCGAATGTGCGCACTCCCGGCTTCACCAATGCGGATCTCTCTATCTTCAAAAACACCTACATCGGAGCGCATGAAAAATACAATCTGCAGCTAAGGCTCGAAACCTTCAATACTTTCAATCACCCCTACTTCTCCGGTCCAGATGCAAGCCTCGGGGATGGTTCGAACTTCGGCAAGATCACCGGAACAGCCGGCGATCCCCGCGATATCCAACTCGCGGCGAAGTTCTACTTCTAAACAGCGCACGTAAGAACGTGGAGCCCGAAAGAGACATCTCTCTTTCGGGCTCCTTTTGCACTCTGACGGCCAGGCAAGCCCCATTCCGCGTAACGGAGTGCTCTCTCTTTTTTCACCGCGAGAGGTGTACCGAGTAAAGATTTCCAGTTCCGATACGCGGCTTGATCAAGGGAGAACCGGATGGGGTAACGCCGCTGAAAAAATAGTTATCCACTGCGGGCAGGCCGAGCTTCGTTAGGTCCGCAACCGGTTGAGCGCTGCCATCGAGAGAGACGCGCATGATCGGAGAGCCGGGTTCTGCAAAGGCATGGAAGTACAACGATTTACTGTCGGAACTCCAGACCGGATCAGCCGCGCCGCCGCTGAAGAGTGTTCTCCAGCGATGACTTTGAATGTCATAAAGAAGCAGCCGTGTTTGATCTAAGGACAGCGCGATGATCGAGCGTCCATCGGGCGACCAACGGGGACTGAAAAGGTTCTCCGAACCCGGAAGCTCCTGCACTCCGTGGCTCGCCAGATCGAGAAACTCGAGATCGTGTGGTCCGTTTTCCTTGCCCATCAGCTCGGCTTCACGTCCGAACACAAGCTGATGGCCGTCCGCGGACCAATCCGGATCTGCGAGATTTCGCTTGTCCGTCAACACCGTGCGCGCCACCCCTCCTTCGGCGCTCACTACATAAATCTGCCAGGTTTCTCCGGGCTTGCGGGCCATCAGGACGAGATGTGAGCCGTCCGGCGACCAATGTGCGAGAAACACCTCCAAGTCGTCCCCAGTAAGCTGCAGCCGGCCCGAGCCGTCCGCGCTGCGGGCACGCCATAGCCGGCTTTCCGCGTCGGTCCAGGCTACCCAGGCGCCGTTCCGGGAGTAAGCCACACGCTGGGCCTGGGCGAGGAACGAGGGAGCCGGAACGAACGCTTGCAAGCCCCGGTCATACAGCCGCGTTCCCGCAGGCTGCTCGAGCCCGACAAAGTAGATCGTTCGATCATCGCGAGCAGGCAGCGGCGACATATAACGGAGGGGGCCGTTGGTCAGCTCCGTAAGCGTTGGATGTGCGCCCGCTCCGGCCGCCCAGATGTTGTTCTCCTGGGTCGTGCCGGCTTCGAACACATAGGTCTTGCCGTCGGCCGTCCACGATCCGCAGCACAAGGCGGACCCGGCGAGTTCGGGAAACTGCAGCCGGTGCAGACGGCGCGTGGCGGCGTCCAGCTCCCATAGATTGGAGGCATGGGTGATCGGATCCACCAGCGTAAAGCGCAAAGAGCGCCCGTCAGGGGACCAGCGCAGCCAAAAGGCGCGACCCGGCAGCGTGACAAACGGGCTGGCGACTCCGGTATCGAGCTGCACCACGCCGAGTTCATTGCCGGAGGCATACAGGATGCTCTTCCCTCCCGGCATCCAGGTCGCATCGTGTGCCGAGACCTCACCGACGCGTAGCGCGCTCGATCCGCTCGTCGGCACAATCCAAAGCGGCTGCTCGGACTCGCGGGATCGGCGGCTGCGGACAAGCAGCCTGGAGCCGTCCCGGGATATGTCCGCGATCGATACAGAGCTGAGTTCGTCCGGCATATTCACCGGCTGCATCCGAGCCTCGCTCAGGCCTATGGAGGAGATCTGGGCACGGCCGTTGGAGAGCGTCGAGGTATAGATCCGGGGGCCGTCCGTGACCAGCGTTAGCAGATTCTCCAGATTTGGGGGGCCGGCGTCGATTTCGTTCGATGTGGTAAGTTGTTCAATGCGCGGCGGACGAACGGCGCCGGGCGTGTGCAGCGTTCGCAATATCGCGAAAAGCGAGAGCCCCACCCACACCGCCACGCACACAAGGAACAACAACACGGTGCGGCGTCGCAAGGACACCATCTGAGCAGGGATGGACCTTCCGCGGCGCAGTGGGGCTGACGCGGGTAGAGGGAGAGACTCCCCTGCGACCGCAGCCAAGGAACTGCCCGTCAGTGCATTCGGGACCGGCCTGCCCACAGCCGCTGGTGGCGAAGGTGCTTGCAGCAGTTCAGTCGGCGCCTCCGTCACCACCGGAGCGATAAACCGGTACCCTCGTTTGGCTAGTGTCTCAATATATCTGGGGCTTTCCGCAGAGTCACCGAGCGCCTCGCGCAGCTTGTTAATCGCGCTGGCCAAACCGCGCTCAAAGTCGACGTTGGTATTGGCTCCCCAGATCTCGTGTTGGAGTTCTTCGCGGGTGATCACTTCGCCGGGTCTGGAGAGCAGCGTCATCAGAGCACGAAAGGGCTGACTCTGGAGCCTGACCCTCATTCCAGACTTGCGCAGCTCTCCGGAATCGACGTCGATCTCAAAGGCTCCAAAGGCGATCGGAGCATGTCGCTGCAGGGTACTCATGGCTTGATCTCTCTGCCCGCTATGCTAAGCGCGTGGATTGCTGCCGTAAAGTCATGCTGCAACTCAATGTTTCTATTGCATTTAGCTGATGACGGCCAAGCGACACAGAAGTGACCCGGCCGCCATTGCGCTGAGCCCCTCCCTGAACTCAAGGTTCTCATCGCCAGACCGAATAGCAGGACCGGGGAGCCAAACCCAGCCGCTGTCGGTCAGCAGATTTACTCTGAGGTCGACACATGAGAAGGTTCTCCGCCAAGCTCTCCGCTTCGGTGCAGCGCGGCAGTACGACACTGCTGCTGTCCGCTGCCTTGCTCGCCACAGTGCAACCCGCCCGGATCCAAGCGCAGGCCGAATCCGGCCGAATCGTCGGCACGGTCACCGATTCTACCGGGGCTGCGATTCCGAATGCCAGCATCACCCTCCTGAACACGGCGACGGGGTTGAAGCTGACCGGCAGTTCCACATCGAGCGGCGAACTCAACGTGCCGGCGGTGCCAGCGGGCAACTATACCGCCACCGTCGCGGCAGCCGGCTTTCAATCGCAGAGCCAGGCGATTGCCGTAAGAGTGACGACCAGCCTGACCCTGACCTTCACCCTGAAACCGGGCGAAGCGACCACCACAATCGAAGTGACGGATGCCGCCGCCCTGGTAGACACCTCCGATCCCACCCAGGGCGAAACGATCGAAGGCAAGCAGGTTACCGAACTGCCGCTCAACGGTCGAAACGCGCTGAATCTCGCTCTGCTGACCCCCGGTGTCACAGGGGGCGTTGTGGGAGAGGCGAGCAACGATCCTTCCAATCGCAACGGCGAAAACGGCGGCACGGAGCTGTCGGTGAACGGGTCGCGTTCGCAGGCGAATAACTTCATCCTCGACGGCGTAGACAACAACGACGGATTGCAGAACATCATCCTGTTTTTCCCGCCAGTGGAAGCCACCCAGGAGTTCAAGGTGGATACCAGCGTGGCGCCGGCTCAGTTTGGCCGCGGTGGTGGCGGCCTGATCATTGCTTCCTATAAATCCGGTACCAACAGCTTCCACGGTTCAGCGTTTGATTTCTACCGGAGCGGTAAGTTCGAGGCCAATCAGAACTACCGCACTCCCACCAACCCTGATTTTGTTCCGAAGGGTCCATACAATCGCAACCAGTTCGGCGGCGCCGCCGGCCTGCCAATCATCAAAAACAAAGTTTTCCTCTTCGGAGACTATGAGGGCACACGCGAGTCGCTGCCGGGCAATTCTTCTCAAATCACCGTGCCCTCGGTAAAGATGCGGACGGGCGACTTCTCCGAGCTGCTCAATCCGGCGTTCACCTACAACGCCTTTGACACCACGTTTCCGGCTGATTGTTTTCCAAACGCGTCAACACTCAATCAGAACGTAGCCGCGAACAGTAAGGGACAGATCTACGACCCGCAAACCTGTCAACCCTTTCCCGGAAATATTATCCCGACGGCACGACTCAATCCGGCGGCTGTCAATTATCTGAAAGCCTTCCCTCAGCCCACGCGCTCGGACCGCGTTCTGCAGAACTACACCTTCGTGCAGCAGAACACGATTAAATACAATCGTTTCAATGCGCGCACGGACTGGAACCGGTCCTCCAAGGACCTGTTCTTCTTCCGTTTCTCCTATGACAACTCCACCAATGGTGGAACCTCTCAACTTGGCCCGACCCTGCCCAACAACGCCGGCACGAGCTATGTTCATGCACGAGGATACGATCTCGGCTACACGCGTACGTTTTCATCCAACATCGTGAATGAAGCACGGCTGGCCTACAACCGCGACGACTACGGATATCAGCCACCCAACTATGGACAGAATATCTCCGCAGATCTGGGCATCGTGAATGCCAACCGCAGCCTGGAGACCAGCGGCGGCGCGCTGATCGGCGGCAGTAATGACCAGCTTGAGTACAGCGGTGATTACGGCCTCTTTGCTGTACCGCAGAACACCTACGAACTCTCCGACACGCTTAACCTGCAGCGGGGACCGCACTCGATCCATGTGGGCGGAACCTATCTCCGCAGACAGGTGGAGTTCTTCCGTCCCATCGACGGCAAGGGATTTTTCGCCCTCGGCTATCACGGCTCGGACTTTACCGGATTTGAAGACTCCGAGCTATTAGTCGGTGGAGTCGATAACTACGGGATCGGGGCTCAAAACGGCTTTTTCGGAAATATCAGCAATGAGGATGGCATTTTTGCGCAGGATGACTGGCGCGTCAACAAGCGCCTAACACTGAATCTCGGCATACGGTGGGACCTGCTGACCTGGCCGTACGAAGAGCACAATCAACAAGCCGCGTTCAATCCAACCAATGGAACGCTTCTGCTTGCGGGACAGAATGGCGTCTCCCGCAGCATCATCAACCAGGACTATCTCAATTTCGGACCGCGCGTGGGCTTCGCCTATGATGTGTTTGGGAATGGAGAGACTTCTCTGCGCGGCGGATACGGCATGTTCTACTTCCCGGACTATGGCGGTATCAGCAATCAACTCGGGCAGCAGCCTCCCTTTGGCGGAAATGCCACCTACTACGCCAAGAATGGCTACTGCATCACCTTCACCGGCCAGACAACGAAGGGTGCACCGTTCACCTGCCCGGGATATACGGTGGGAACCGCGGCCACCATCGCGCTTCCGCAACCAGGCTTCCCGAATTTCAACCCACAGGCGCCGCCCCAGGGCCTCGGCGGTGTGGCGGTCGATCAAAACAACAAACATAGCCGTCAACAGCAGTACAACCTGCAACTGCAACAGCAGTTTGGCCACCGCGACTTCATCAGCGTCGCGTACGTCGGCGGCCATGCCGACCGCCTCTCGACTTACTACCCCATCAACACCTACAACTTCGGCACGACTACGCTTCCGTTCCCGAACCTGGGTGGCGTCACTTTGAACGCTTATACCGGGATTTCCTGGTACAATGGACTCCAAACACACTATGAACATCGGCAGGGAAACGCTCTGCTCACCGCCTCGTACACCTGGTCTCATGCCACGGATGATTCGGGCGGAGCCTTTATCGGATCGGTGGTTGCTGTCGCTTCCAATCCCTTGGCGAGCTATGGTAACTCCGGAGAAGATCAGAGGCATGTCTTCAGCAGTTCCGCGGTGTATAACTTCCCCTTCGGCAAGGGACAAGCATTCGGCGGCAATGTTAACCGGGCTGTTGATCTCTTAATTGGCGGTTGGCAGACCAATCTTATAGGGCTGTTTGCGACGGGTCAGCCGTTTGAGGTTTCCATCGGCGCCGCGAATACCGCTCCTGGCAACTACCCGGATAAGATCGGACCGATCTCCTACCCAAAGCAGATTAACGGATACTGGTTCAACCGTGCATCCTTCTCAGCCCAGAACATCCCTCTCGTGCAGTCGACGGATGGGTCCAATACGGGCGTTTACACACGGGAAGGCACGCTGGGGCGGGATCAGGTGTATGGGGCCGGCTTTCGCACCATCGATCTTGGATTGCAGAAAAATCTGCACCTTTCGGATCGTCTCTCGCTCGAGCTTCATGGAGACGCTTTTAACGTGCTGAATACACCGCAGTTCACAAGTCCAGACAGCACGATCAGCGATGGCAACTTTGGAAAGATTCTGGGAACCCGAGAAAACTCTTCCCGTCAGATCCAGCTGTCTTCCCGCCTGGTGTTTTAAGCGAATGGGGACCGCACCGCTCATTTTTGCCGTGCGGTCCCGCGTTCGCTGTTGCCTATGTTCGCTGCCCTTCTTGAGAACAAATTGGAGCACCATGCCACAGCTTTGCCTTGCGATGCTGGTCCTGCTTGTCTTCCTCTCTCCAATTCACGCAGCAGCCCTGGGTGGGGTTGATCCCGATGGACCCGGGGTCGCACGCCGCGTGCCTCCGTGGATGGACCAGGCCATTTTCTACGAGATCTTTCCGCGAGCATTCTCCCCGGCGGGAACGCTGAACGGCGTGACCGACAGGCTCGACAATCTGCAGAAACTCGGGGTCAAAGTCCTTTGGCTCATGCCCATCCATCCCATCGGCAAGACACGCAGGCTGGGCAGCTATGGCAGCGTCTACGCCGTCCGCGACTACTATGCAGTCGATCCCGACCTGGGCGCCAAGGCGGACCTGCTGCGCCTCGTGCAAGCCGCGCATCAGCGGCACATGCGCGTCATCCTGGATGAAGTTCCAGACCACACCGCATGGGACAGCGTCATGATGGCACATCCCGAGTTTTACAAGCACGATGCGGGCGGCCAGATCGTGTTCCCGCATGACTGGACCGATGTTGCCGCGCTGAACTACGAGCAGCCGGCGCTCCGCAAGTACATGGTCGACGTGTTCGCCTACTGGGTGAAGAACTTCGATGTCGATGGCTTTCGCTGCGACGACGCCGCCGATGTTCCGACGGAATTCTGGGACGAGGTGCGCACAGAGTTGAACTCCATTCGTCCGGATGAGCTGCTGCTCGCTGAAGCGTCCAAGCCTGAACTCCTGCGCCAGGACTTCGACATCGACTATGCGTGGCCCCTCCTGAGCACGTTGGATGACGTGATGCTGCATGGCAAACCGGCGTCCGCCATCCGGGAGCAACTGGCCGAGCAGCAGAAACTCTTCCCAGAAAATTCTTGGCACATGCTCATCAGCGACGACCACGACACGCAGCGCGCGACCGTTCGCTATGGCGCTTCCGCGGCTCTCGCGGCCTCGGCGCTGGTGTTTACGCTGCCCGGGGCGCCCCTGCTTTACAACGGCATGGAGGCCGGCGACGCGACACCGTCCTCCGGCCCCGCACTGTTTGAAAAGCTGCCGATCTTTTGGGAGGCCGCGCAGCTGCGTCCCAATTTCCCGGAGTTCTACCGGGCGCTGATTCCCTTGCGCGAGAGCTCACCTGCATTCCGTCACGGCGAACTCGTGTGGCTGCACAACTCCGATGAGGAGCACGTGGTCACCTTTCTTCGTCGTTCCCCCGAGGAGACGGAGCTGATCACGGTCAACCTCTCGAACGCACCTTTCGCAGGCACCGTCGAGGCAGAATCTGATGGCTGGCAAGAGGTCGATCTCCACGCTGGCGATCCCGCCCATGCGCACCGCCGTGCGCGTCCACATGCACCCGCGCCCGTGGCGCTCCCGGCCATCTCGCTCGGACCGTTCGAGGCGCGAATCTTCCGGCACGTCACCTCCCATTGAGGCCATAACCTTTGTGCGCTCGTCAGGAGATGCTTTGTTGAATGTTGTTTCCGCTCCCGTCCACACCCGGCCGCATTGGCTCCTGGACATTCGATTGGTCATTTTGCTCTGCGCCGTCCTGCTCGGGATGGACTGCGGTCCCGCAGCGGGACAGACGGCCGCAGTAGAGCCTTTGCCGCACGGCGCTCGCGTGCACGCAGGCGACCAGGTGATGGAGCTAACGGCTCTTCGCGACGATGTGCTTCGGGTGCGCGTCTGGCCAGAGGGGCATGAGCCCGAGAACGTGTCCTGGGCTGTTTTGCCGGCGGCCTTGCACAGCACGGTAGCGGTCACGCCGGAGGCGAATGGGTTCGCCACGGGCAAGCTGCACGTGGTGGTCGGCTCCAATCTCGTGCTCACCGTCTCCGACCTCGACGGCCATGTGCTGCAACAGGATGCCGAACCTATCGCGCATCGGGGCAAGGACTTCCGTGTTTACAAGAGCCGCACCACGGACGACCACTTCTTCGGGCTGGGCGACAAACCCGGGCCGCTGGACCGCTCCGGCCAGGCCTTCACGATGTGGAACACCGACACCTTCGGCTGGCAGGAGTCAACCGATCCCATCTACAAGACCATCCCGTTCTTTCTGCAGATGCGGCAGGGGCGAACGCTGGGGGTCTTCTTCAACAACACCTATCGCAGCTTCTTCGACTTCGGACGCGAGAATGCCCATGAGTACAGCTTCGGCGCTGAAGATGGGCCCCTCGACTATTTCCTGCTGTACGGACCCGAGCCGAAACAGGTATTGTCCGCCTACGCCTGGCTGACCGGCCCAACACCGCTGCCCCCCTTGTGGTCGCTCGGATTTCAGCAATCGCGCTACAGCTATTCGCCGGAATCGGAGCTTGTCGCGGTGGAACAGCGGCTGCGTGCCGATAAGATCCCCTGCGACGCGCTTTGGCTGGACATCGACTTCCAGAAAAACAACATGCCGTTCACGGTCGATCCACAACGTTTCCCCAACTTTCCCGAACTGGTGAAAAATCTCGCGGCAGATAAGTTTCACCTGGTTGTCATCACCGATCTGCACATCGCCCGGCAGCCAGGCATTGGCTATGCCCCCTACGACTCGGGCGTCGCGGGCGATCATTTCGTAAAGCTGCCCGATGGTTCAACCTATGTCGGCGCCGTCTGGCCCGGTCCTTCTGTGTTTCCCGAGTTCACGCAACAGAAGACGCTCGTCTGGTGGGGATCGCTCTTCCGGCAGTTCGTGACCGATGGTGTCGCGGGCTTCTGGAACGACATGAATGAGCCGGCGGTGTTCAACACGCCTACAAAGACGATGCCTGAGAACGTACAGCATCGGATCGATATGCCGGGCTTCGTCAGCCGCACGACCGACCACCGCGAAATCCACAACGTCTACGGGATGCTCAACACAGAGGGAACCTATGACGGCATGCTGACCCTTCGCCCCGATGAACGTCCGTATGTGATGACGCGGGCCAGCTTTGCAGGAGGCCAGCGCTATGCCGTTACCTGGACCGGCGATAACAGCGCAACGTGGAACCATCTGCGGATGACGGTGCCGCAGCTGATGAACCTGGGGCTGAGCGGCTTTTCCATGGCCGGAGCCGATGTGGGCGGCTTTGCGGGCTCACCACCGCCGGACCTTCTGACCAAATGGCTTGAGATCGCTGCATTTCAGCCTATCGATCGCGACCACTCCGCCAAGGGAACGCGACGCCATGAGGTGTGGGTCGACGGCCCGGAGCAGGAGGCGATCCGCCGTCGCTTCATCGAGGAGCGCTATCGCCTGCTGCCCTATCTGTACACCGCGGCGGAGGGGACGTCGCACGATGGCGTGCCGCTCATGCGCCCGCTCTTCGTGGAGTTTCCGCACGCAACCGCCGACGGTCACCCCATCGATCTGGACACTGGCGGGAGCGAGTTTCTGGTCGGTTCGGACCTGCTGGTTGCGCCCAATCCATCACCCGAGGAGGTTGCGCCCTACGAGGTCCATCTACCGCCCGGCACTTGGTACGACTACTGGACCGGAGAGCGGTTCGAACGCACCGAAAGAGGACAGGCGCGCGATCTCGAGCAGCGCGATGCACTGCTTCAGGACAAGCCCCTGCTGATCCAGCCAAGGCTTGAGACGCTGCCGGTTTATGTTCGCGGCGGCAGCATTCTTCCAATCCAGCCCCTGACGCAGAGTACGGAAGAGAAGTTAACCGGGCCGCTCACGCTGCGCGTATACCCTGCGACCGATCCGGCAGCCCCCTGCACGGGCGAGGTCTATACGGACGACGGACACAGCTTCGCCTATCGCAAAGACGGGTATGCGCGGATTCGTTTCGCCTGCGCCGAGGCCCCGGATGGAGCGCTCTCCATAAGCATCGCTCCACAGCAGGGCCGCTTTGTCCCTTGGTGGACGGAATATCGCCTTGAGATCTACGGTTGGACTCCGAAAACGATCCACGCTTCCGTAGGCTCGACGAGCCTGCCTTTGCAGCACAGTCAAACCGCCTGGAGCGTAAACGTTCCAGCCGATGCCCGCGGGGAGATCGTGCAACTTCGATGACTTCTTCCTCTTGCAAGACACCATAGCTCAGGATCTTGGATCCGGCTCAGAACCGTAACGGCCCCTTTCACCGCAGCAGGAGAGATACCATGACTACCCGTATCAGAGCATCCCGCGTCTGGCTACACATCACTTCACTTCTCCTGCTTCTCGCGGGAGTGATCGCCGCCGTACCCGCCTTCGCTCAGGCCGATCCGCCGATCCCCAGCGGCGATATCCGTGTCCACTACTTCCGTCCCGATGGAAACTACACGGGCTGGACGATCTATGCTTTCTTTCAGACGACCGAGCCCAATAACTTCCCCGGCGGCCCCGTCCCGATTACAGGCAAAGATAGCTTTGGCGTGTACTTCGATGTAGGTGTAACTGCCGGCGCCGCCAATGTGGGCCTCATCCTGCATAACGGCAACACCAAGGACCCGGGCCCAAACCAATACGTCGATCCAGCAACTCAGGGTAACGAATTCTGGGAGCTTTCGGGCAGCGATGTTCTGCTGACGACGGCGCCGCCGACCGGAACGGATCCGCCCATTCCTGCCGGTCATGCGCGCATTCACTACTACAGACCGGACGGCAACTACGATAACTGGAGCCTCTACGTGTACGGCGCCACCACGGATCCGACCGGTAGCTTCTGCTCGACCGAGGATTACTATTCGGGTTACGACAGCTATGGCCCTTACTTCGATGTCGGGGTAACTACAGGGCATCTCGGCTTTATCATTCATAACTGCTCCACCGGGGTGAAGGATCCGGGCCCGGACCAGTCACTGCAGATTCCACAGCAGCTGCAAGGCTGGGTGGTCTCCGGTGATCCCACCGTCTTTCTGCAGCCACCCTCGGCCGCGCAACTGTTGCAAGGTCCCTTCAACCAGCTGCAGGCGTACTGGATCGATGGCACAACGATCGCGATTCAACCGCAATACTTCCAATCAAGTTCTACCTATTCGCTGAACGCGAGTCTGACCGCCGGCCTGCAGATCACGGCCACAGGCCTTACCGGCGGCACATCCATTCCCCTCACGCCGTTCTCGGGCACGTTGACCGCTGAGGAGCTCACACGTTTTCCGCAGCTCGCGGGGTATGCCCTCTTCAAGCTGCCGCAAAGCATCCAACCGGCAGTTGCCGATGGGGCGCTCAAGAGCCAGCTTGAAGTCTCCGCGATTGCTGCGGACGGAACTCTAAAGTACACCACGGGCGTACAGACATTCGGCGCCCTCGATGCCTTGCGGGCCTACACCGGCAGGCTTGGAGTGATCTTTCACCATGCCTCCAATCGCTTCTGGTTCGACTGGGCGGATGATGATTCTTATCCGGTGAAGATCAAGGTATGGGCTCCTACGGCTCAAAATCTGTCGCTGCTTCTTTTCAATCGCGCCACAGATACGGCTCCGGAGAAGACCGTCGCCATGCACCAGCATGGCGGGGTGTGGGTTGCCGATGGTGATAATGACTGGACGGGGAAGTACTACCAATTGCGCGCGCAGGTGTATGTAGCGGCCGATGCGGCCATCGACACAAATATAACCACCGACCCGTACTCGGTTGATCTCTCGTTGAACGGCGTGATGAGCCGCATCACCGATCTTGCATCGGACGAGACGAAACCTCCCGTTTGGGATCTCTCCCGATCGCCCGCGCTGACCAGCATCAACGACACGAGTATCTACGAGCTGCACATTCGTGATTTCAGTGTGGGTGACCCCACCGTGCCCGCCCCGATCCAAGGCACCTACGAGGCCTTTGCAGACCTTGGTAGCAACGGCATGCGTCATCTGCGCACGTTGGCCCAATCGGGGTTGAAAGCGGTTCACATTCTGCCTAGCTTCCACTTTGGAAGCGTGGATGAAGATAAGTCGAAGTGGCAGTCGCCCGGCGCCTTGTCGCCGAATCCGCCGGACGGAACAGAGCAGCAGCAAGCAGTGGAAAATGTTCAGAACAACGATGCTTATAACTGGGGCTATGACCCGGTGCATTACATGGCCCCGGCGGGCCAGTACGCAGTAAATCCAACCGATCGCGTGCGAGAATACCGCACCATGGTCGAGGGCCTGCACTTCGCGGGTCTGCGCGTCATCCAGGATGTCGTCTTCAACCACACCTACACCAGCGGCGAAAATCCGACCGCGAATCTGGATGAGCTGGTGCCCAACTACTACCACCGTCTCGATGCGAACGGAGTGCTTGAAACAGGGTCGTGCTGTTCCGATACCGCGAGCGAACACCAGATGATGGAAAAGCTCATGATCGACACCGTTGTGCTGAACGCGAAGGAGTATAAGATCGACGGATTCCGTTTCGACGCCATGGGACTGCATTTCGTCTATAACATGGTGGATATTCGCAATGCTTTGAATGCACTTACGCCGGAAAAGGATGGAGTCGATGGAAGCAACATCTACATCTACGGCGAAGGCTTCCAGATCGCGGAGGCGGCAAACAACGCGATAGGCCCGAACGCCAGCCAGATCAACCTTTATGGCACGGGGGTAGGCAGCTTCAACGATCGCATGCGCGATTCAGTTCGTGGCGGCAATGCCTTCGGCTCCAACTTCCAGAACCAGGGATTTGCGACCGGTCTGTTCACTGACCCGAGTACGTATACAAGTCAGAGCACGGCTACATCGGATCAACTCTCCGCGCTGCTTGGCGATGCGGACCTGATTCGTATCAGCCTGGCTGGAGCTTTGAAAAACTATACCTTCACCGATGCGCAGGGCCAGCCCGTGACGGGCGCGCAACTGAACTATGGCGGTCAACCGGCGGGCTACACAGCCTCGCCCATTGAAGACGTGAATTACTGCTCAGTGCACGACAATCAAACGCTCTTCGATGCAATTCAGATCAAAAGCGCGGCAGCCGACACGGTCACCACGCGAGCCCGCCGGCAGGTGGTCGCCATGAGCCTGTTGACCCTGGCCCAAGGCGTCCCGTTCTATCACGGCGCCGACGATCTGCTTCGTTCCAAGGACATGGATAACAACAGCTTTAACTCCGGCGATTGGTTTAACAAAATTGACTGGAGCGGACAAGGAGATAACTGGGGCATCGGACTTCCGCTGGCGATCGTCAACCAGGCACAATGGCCCATAGAACAGCCTCTGCTTGCAAACGCTTCGCTGAAGCCCACGCCGCAGAACATCGCTGCCACAACCGACGCATTTCAGGAGTTCCTGCGTATCCGGTACAGCACGGGCCTGTTTCGCATGGCTACCTTCGACGAAGTGCAGGCAAACCTCAGCTTCCTGAACACTGGACAGAACCAGATCCCCGGCCTGATCGTAATGAAGCTGGACGACCATGGTCGCAACTACGGCGGCGCGCATCACGTAGTTGTCTTTTTCAATGCGAGCAATGCTCCCGTCACCTTCACCAATGCCGCTTTGGCGGGAATGCCCCTGCATCTGCACCCTGCACAGCAGGGATCCTCCGATCCCGTACTGCGCGAAGCCACCTTTGCGGCGAAGGAAGGAACGGCAACGATTCCGGCCCTCACCACAGCCGTGTTTGTGAGTGAGGTGGAATGAACGGGAGACCCGGAGCATGGGATCACTCTCAAACCATTCGTTAGAGAAGCGCCTGCGCGTTCACGTCATTGCAAGCTTTCCTCGCGGCACTGTGAATCATTACAGTGCCGTCTTTTTTCGCTTCACAGACGTTCGTATGGAAGTATGCATCTCCTGAATTTTTTACCGACCAGGCCAAGCGGGTCGCCGACACCATAGAACCGGCCGAATGCTACGACAGGAGGAGTTCTAGATCCTCTGGGCCGAGGTCACGAATAAGGCTGTTTTCTCCGCCGAGGAGAGCGTCGGCAAGGTGTCGCTTCGTCTCTTGAAGCTCCAGCACCTTTTCCTCCACGGTGTCGCGTGCGATCAGGCGATAGGCAAAGACCTGACGCGCTTGACCGATGCGATGGGCGCGGTCGACCGCCTGTGCTTCCACGGCAGGGTTCCACCAGGGGTCGAGGATAAACACATAGTCTGCGGCAGTGAGATTTAGACCCAGACCGCCTGCCTTAAGGCTGATCAGAAAGAGTTGAGCGGCAGGATCGTTCTGAAACCGCTCGACCGGGGCCTGACGGTCCTGGGTCTTTCCATCGAGATACTCGTATTCCATGCCGTTGGATTTGAGACTTGTGCCCAGAATGGAGAGCAGACTGGTGAACTGCGAAAACACCAGCGCCTTATGACCCTCCTCGAGCACAGAACGCAATTGATCTAAAAGGACATCGAGCTTGGCGCTGGGTTCTTCAACACGTTTCCGGTCGATCAGCCCAGGATGGCAAGCCGCCTGGCGCAGCCGAAGCAGCGCCTCAAGTACCTGTATCTTTGACTTTGCGATGCCTACCTTGGCTATCTTGCCCAGCAGTGACTCCCGGTAGTGCTGCAGCAGCTCGTTGTAAAGGGCGCGCTGGCCGGGTTCCATCTCGCAATAGATCGTCTGTTCGATCTTGGGCGGTAGTTCCCTGGCGACCTGCTCTTTGGTGCGGCGGAGCAGGAACGGACGAAGTGCCTGGGAAAGCAGCTTGCGAGATTCATCGCCGGGGTTGCGCATGTCTTTGGCGGCGAGCTGAAAGATGCTCGCGGCGCCGAGCATCCCGGGATTGAGGAACTCGAAGAGCGACCATAGCTCCCCTAGATGGTTTTCAACCGGCGTTCCGCTCAGGGCAAGGCGATGATTGCCATGCAGCAGGCGGACTGCCTTGGCTGACTCGGTCTTCGCGTTCTTGATGGCTTGAGCCTCGTCCAAGATCAGATAATCGAAGACCTTCTCTCTGAAATGGAGGGCATCGCGGCGAAGCGTGCCGTAGGTGGTGAGGATGAGATCGCAAGCGGAGAAGTCGTCCTTTCGGCGTGTGCTCCCGGTATAGTCGAGCACGCGAAGCCGCGGCGTGAATCGCTCAATCTCCTGCTTCCAATTGAAGATCAGCGATTTGGGAACAACCGCGAGCGAGGGGGCGTCGATCTCTCCTTTGACCCTTAGTTCACGACGGGTCTCGAGCAGGGCAAGCACCTGTGCGGTCTTGCCTACGCCCATATCGTCGGCGAGGCAGCCGCCAAAACGGAACTGGCGCAGAAAATGCATCCAGCCCAGCCCTTCACGCTGGTAGTCGCGCAGCTGTCCGCGGAAGCCTTCGGGCTGTTCGGCCGGAACGATCGACTGAAAGCTGCACAGCTCCTGGCGTACATGCCCGAACGCCGCGTCGCATACGGCTGTGGGTTCGGTGGCCAGCAGCGCATCGAGCAGACCGGCCTGGCTCGGGCGAAAACGAATGCGATCGTCCTCCGGATCGCCCATGGACGCCACGGCGCCGAACCGGCGCAACCACTCCTCCGGCACCAGTCCGAAGGAACCATCGTCGAGGGTGACCATGGTCTCGCCGCGCTTGAGCGCGGTGAGCAACTGCGGCAGCGACGCGGCCGTCTCCCCATAGGCGACCGTTCCGTGAAGCTCGAACCAGTCCACACCGCTGCTGACGGAGACGGTACATTCCCCCGGCTGGCGAAAGACCTTGCCTTCGGCCACGACATGCCAACCCGCCTCTGCCAGAGCCCGCGCGGCGCGCGGCAGCTTCGCGGGAGCCAAGTCCCATCCAGCTTCTTCGTTCCAGCCTCCGGAACGAAAGCGCAAGCCAACCTCATGCAGTTGAGCCGACGCCGCCTTCTCGCCTTCCCTGTCGCGGCGAATGAACCGCCGCGTCGAAGCCTCGTAGATGCCGCTCGTCTTCGTCGTTTCGAGAACCGTGCGTCCACCGTAATCGAAGGACAGCTCCGCCCGCAGACGATCTTTCTCATATCGTCCGCCGGGCCATGCAATTTTGAGGCACGGGCGCGGAGACAGCAATACGTCTTCATACTGCAAGGATTCTGGAAGGTCGAGCGCAGGAAGGCAGGGTGAGGATAACAAAGTGGTGAGGAACTCTTCGCGATCCCGCTCGGGCACCAGGATCGTATTTTTTTCGCGAAGGGCAGCGATCCAGGAGAAGGCCTCATCTTCGAGGAGCGGCGCTACGCCTTCGGCCGTGACGAGAAAACCCCCTGCAACCAGCAATGGCTCGTTCACGTCCATGCGCTGCTCACCGCGGCGGAAGACTCCGCTCAACTGCCATCCATCCAGCTCCGAGCCGCGCACCTCCAGCATCAATCTCCAGGGATCGCCCTCGTCCCACAACAGCGCTGCTTTGCCGGTATCGTCCTTTTCAAAGGGCAAAAAGCAGCGTTCTGTGCGGAGCACCGTGGGCAAAATCGTCTTCGCCAACACCGGTGGGAGGCAAAAGGAGTCAGTGCCTCGATCATAAGGATCGTAATAACCTTGACCGTAGGGGGAATACGCTCCTCCGCCGGCCAGCATCGACAGAATCTCGCGGTCTGTGGCCAGCGGCAGCGTAGAAATTCGGGTGCGGGAGATCGGGCATGGCTTTCCGTTGTACTTCCACCCACCCTGTTTTTTCGGCTCACGCGAGGCAATCGTCAGAACGGGGCCTCCCGCTGTCCGGCTCTTGGCTACATCGAGGAGATAGAGAATCTCGGCGCACTCAGGCCAGGGACTCATTCGCACGGGAGATGCGGCCACTTTCTCAGCAATGCGGTTCAGCTGTGTCTTCCAAACAGCAGGCCGGGGCGGGGTTTTGATCGCCGAAGGCGCTCCCGGTGCACCGGCTTTGGCCCTGACAACTTCCGGCGCTTGGGGTCCTTCGCCGGCAAACAGGTCGAAGAGTGTGTCGGCGTCCAGAGAAACGGCTCTATCCATTGCTGCCGCAGTGAGGTAACCCTGCTCATCGGCGGCCAGGATGGTCGCCCAAATATGTTTACAGGTCGCGCCCTCGTCAATGAAATAAGGGCAACTGCACAGGACTGAGATTTCCTTGCCAGACCACTTCAGCAGAACCCTGTACGGCTCAGACCCAACCACGGTGGCGCTAAGCTCCGTTGCGGAGCCGGTGCGAATCTTCACCCGCCGTTGTTCAAAGTACACGTCCCCGCGTTTGCGCGTGGAAACGCTGAACTGATTCTCCAATTTTGAAGCAAGTTGCAATCCGAGCTCCCGCTTTGCATGGCCTCTTTATATTTTATGTGATCTGCTCCAGACCGCCGCGTACTCCTCGGTGGGCGGGACCTCCCAAGACGGATGAGCGCGACGAACTCGATGCATAGATTTTTCGCGCCGCTTTAGGTAGTGTCTGACGGATCACGATCATCGTACGAAGTGCATCTTGTTGGAGGATGGGTGGGAGCGTGAGGCTTCAGCTCCACGAAAGTAGCAGCCAAAATCATGGGCTTTAGCCCAGGGTTCTCTCCAATGTCAGCGCAAAACCCGGGGCTGAAGCCCGGACCTACCTCCGACAAGCAACCAATGATTCGTCAGACACTACCTAAGTCCAGCGACGGAGAAGTGCGTCACCGTTGCATTGCCACCCTCAGCGCGTGAAGCGATACCAGCACTCTCTGGCAGAACTGGGTAGATCCGGGTGCTGAAGCATGCACGATCATCAAGGAAGACCTCCAGCACCGACTGATCGAGGAAGAGTTCGAAGGTGATCTGCCCGGGATGTAGAGGGCTGTAAGAAGCTTGCTGCAGGTTCTGGGATACATGCGGATTGAGGCTGGATTTGGTCCGGTCGAGAGTGAGTCGTTGCGCGTCCCACTCATAGCGCAGCAATGACATCTCTTGATCCCCCGGCGCACGACGAAGCGCAAGGGCTACGGCTTGGGATCGGCCGCGCTCGAAGGAAGCGCTGATCTTCAAGCAGGTGCCCGCGCCTTCGCAGATGTGCCAATCATCGGTAAGCAGATAGGGTGCACCCGCGGGTACAAGCGCTGTGAATAGCTCCCGGAGCCGGGAAAAGGGGCGCTGCTGCAGGGCACCTTGCCCGTCAAGCGTGAGCTCGCGCGGAAGGCCATACAGATGAGCCCAGCCCGCTTGCCACGCCTCACGCGAGTCCCGCGCGTCGGGCACAATGCCGATGGTGATCACGCGGCCTGCTTTGTCTACATAGGGCGTAGGGCTAAGGAAATGATTGAACAGGTCGAGCCGCCGCGGCTCAGTCGAGAGCACGCGAAATTCATCGTTCTCCCATGTGCCCACCCAGTACGAAGCGCGTCCCGGAACCTCACAGACAATGAGCACATGGTAGGTCCCGACCGGAACGAAGATAGGCATCTCCCAGAAGACGCCTGAGGATCGCTTATCCCCAATCAGAAGCGGCTTCATGAAGTGCCATGATGTAAGGTCCTGGCTTCGATACAGAAGAGCGGTTCCACCTACACCATCCACACCGGAACCTACGATCATCCGGTACTCCGGGCCTTCCTTCCAGAGGAAGGGATCACGGAACTCCTTGACGCCGATGCCTGCAGGCGGAGCTTCAATGATGGGATTGCCGGCGTATTTCGTGAAGTGGCTGCCATCTTCACTCGTAGCCAAGCAGATACTGGACCGCTTGCCATCGCCTCCTGTGTAGACGAGGTGCAGCTTGTCTGCGACAACAATGGCGCTCCCGGACCAGCAGCCTTGAGAGTCTGGCCCGGGCTCCGGCGTCAGCGCGATCGGCTGCTCGGTCCAATGGAGCAGGTCAGGGCTCGTCATGTGCCCCCAATGGATATGGCCCCAGTAAGGACCATCAGGATTTTTTTGATAGAAGAGGTGGTATTCACCGCGCCAATGCACCAAGCCATGTGGCTCGTTTGTCCATGCGCGCGGAGGCATAGCGTGATACTGCGGACGCTGTATGTCCCCGTCAAACCAGGCTGGATTTGTGGCGAGAGGAGCTGACGTCCTCTGGAACTCGCGAGCCAGTTCCTTCACCTCCGTAGAGCTCAGGCACTCCTTGTACAGACGAACGTCCCGTAGCAGCCCATTGAGTGCTCCTGTAGGGAACACCTTCGCAACCATTTCGCAATCTCGCGCGCGTCCCAGGCAGACGTTCTCAATTTGCCCTACAGCGGGACTCGCGCCTGCCGCTTCCGTTCGCGCTGTTTCAGCCCCGTTGATATACAGAGTCAGCTCGCCGTCCGCAGACAACGAAGCTGCGAGATGAAGCCATTGTCCACGATCTAAGGGCTTCGATCCCTTGGCCTCCATGGTGCGCTCACCGGATCTGATCGTGACAAGCGGAAAGCCAAGCCGATCGACGGCTAAGGCAGTTCCAGACTCTCCATCACCCCACTCGATTATGGAGGCTGTGTTTACCGGAAAGGCCTCCAGAGCAAGCCACACGCTCAGACTCAACTCGCGGTCGAGCCGCACAGGTGGCTGCAACTCCTGCTCGAACCAGACAGAGTAACCGTCCAGCCGGGGAAGCTCTCCGTCGGCTCCGTCCGGCACCCACGCAAGCCGGCCGGTAGCGGCAATGATTGTTTCGCCTGTACGGTGCTCGGCGGGTTCCACGAGCCTGGATCGGCGCGGGCGCCACGCAAGAACAGGATGGGGCACATTCGCGCTCCATCCAACTGCAGGCATGAGAAAACCGCATGAAGCGATAAGAAAAGAACGACGCGTGAAGTCCCAGCCTGTTTGTTCCGGCATCTTTGGCTCCTGAGGTCGTGTGTGTCTGTTCCCGTCGACGGGACCCGTCAGAAGCGGAATTGCGCTTGCAACTGCAACGTCCTTGCCTGCCCCTGACCAGTTACCTTGCCGAAGGTGCCGGTAATGGCTCCGGTCGTCGGATCGACAGCCCCGTCGGCCAGATTGGTATCCCAGCCTTGCAGGTTTTTGTGGTTGAAGACGTTGTACATGTCGACGCGGAACTGCAGCTTACCTCGCTCGTGCTGGAACCAGGGAATCGTCGTGTTCTTTGTCAGAGCGGCATCCACCTGGACAAAGCCTGGACCCTCAACCGTATTGCGTCCGCCGTTACCTTCTACCCCGGTCGGCACGCCATTTCGGTCGACCGGCAGGGGGAAGTTCGTAAATGGCCAGCTTGGCCCGGTCGTACGATAGGTGGCATTTTGATTGTAGGTGCCGTTCAGGAATTCCTGTTGGCTAAAACCCTTCATTTTGGCGCCTGCAATCGGGCGGTTTGGAAAATCGTAGAACTGTCCGTCCAGGTTGAAGTCGTCCTGCTGCCTGGTGCTGTAGATGGATGTCGGAATGCCTTTCATCCAAGCGCTCAAGCCGCTGATCTGCCATCCCCCGACGATGTTCTTTATCAACCCGTCATGCAGAAAGGGCGTCGGAAGCTCCCACACGCCATTCGCAGAGACCTGCTGCGGAATGTTCTGGCTGGATAATCCTCTCTGTGCCTGGACGTTATAAGCATCCACCACAATGGAGTTTTCAGCCCCCTTCTGTACGCCAGGCGCCGTGCTGATGTCGTCGATCGTCTTCTCCCAGGTGTATGCGACCTGGAAGGAATAACCCTTGGAGTATGTTTTGCGAAGCAGGGCCACAAATCCATCGTATTGGGACCACCCCGCGTTCGTCGTGTAGTTAATGTTGCTGAAGTAGGTGTTGGGAGCGTCGGCATAGTTGACGTAAGACGCGCCACTGTTGAATGAGCCGTATGGCACACCGGGGCCCGGCGCATTGAAACTAAGCATGTCCATACCGTCCCGCCGATTCAAATTGGTGATGCTGTACTCATGGACCGATGCGGCGTGAGTTCCGTCCGCCTCCACCAGCCAGTGGGACTTAAACACATGCTGGAGACCCAGGAAGACGTTCTCCAGGTAAGCCATCTTCAAATGCGGGTCGGTGCCCCCGATACTCTCGGTTGTGCCATAGCCACCGCGCCCATTCGGCTGCGCCAGCGTCGACAATATCCCTGCGGGGATGGGACATCCATACGGAAAGGTATTGCTCTGACAGAGTTGGAAGGTGCTGGGAGGCTGCGGACCTGGCACGTGGATACTGGTACTCACCGAATCGATGCCCGGCGGATTGCCGGTCTCCGTGTCGCTCCAGTTCGTGTTGCCGCCGCGATCGAAAAAAATACCTGCGCCGCCGCGCAAGGACCATTGGGGAAACGGCGCATAGGCAAAGCCAAAACGGGGTGCAAAATAAGTCATTTTGTGATCGATGAACGGACGATGGATTCCCGGCGAGACGTTGACGGCCACCCCGGCTATCTGCTCCATCAGCGATCCAGACGAGGGAACAATGAGGGGATTCAGGTTTCCGTGCGCTTCCGTTGGGTTCGAGGTCGCATCCCAGCGCAGTCCGATATTGAGTGAAAGGTCATTGCGCACTTTCCAGTCGTCCTGGACGTATGCGCCATAGGTGCTGTCCCGGAAGTAGTGGTTCCCGTTGGCGATCCCTCCAGTAACCGGGTTGACCAAAACCGTCCCATACTCGTCAACCTTTCCGGCGGCGAAGTCCCACGGATTATCAAAGCCCCAGCCCTGGTTCCGATTGTCATTTGGTGTGAACGGCGCCTGGTCCTGGTTGTGGAACATCTCAAAGCCCGTCTTGATTGCATGACGCTTGACCACCAGCGAGACCATGTCCCGGAAGTGAAAGTCATTCTGGGAAAATCCAGTCGGACTTCCGCCATTCCCGAAGTTCTGCATGCCGGGAATGCCGGTGTAGAGCAGGTCGCACACGTTGCAGGGAACACTGTAACTGATCCGGCTGAAGCCGTACGCCGTCTCGTTCACCAGGGACGAGGAGAAGATATGGGTATAGTTGATCGCGCCGTACCACTGGTCTTGTACGCCGTTCGTCTCGAACGCCTGACGTGGGTTGGTGTCCCCCGCGCCTGTCAGGCTCCCCGCAAACATGTTCGCGTAGATGCGGTCCTTCTGGTTCGGAAAGTCTTGATCCACCCGGAAGTGATACTGATATCCATTGTGCGGGAACACCGTGGTGGTGTTCGAGATATCGAACAGGTTCATGCCGCACGGCATATTCAGCGGTCCAACGTTGCTTGTGTCCGCCGGGCTGCCGCAGGTCTGCTGAGGAGTGGGAAAATATTGGAACTGCTGCTGCACCGCGGCCACCGTGAGAATCTGGGTCGGGGTCGGATTCGCGTTCGTTACCGGATAGTTCTTCATCAACTGATAGGAAAGCGTATTCGGGTAGTTCGCGCCCTCGAAAGCGGTGAAAGCAGGATCTTCAAATTGTGTCTGGCCATCGTTGGAAGATTGCGAGATTACCTGGTCGTAGGTGAAAAAGAAGAAGGTCCTGTCCTTGACTATGGGACCACCCAGCGATCCGCCAAACTCGTTCCGGCTCAGCGGGGGGAGGTACCCGCCGCCAAACGCCGGGTTCTTGTAATTGTCTGTAAACCGGCGCGCGGTAAGTCCGCTGCTCTGGTAGGCCTCAAAGGCAGAGCCATGGAAGAGATTGGTGCCCGCCCTTGTAGTCATTTGCATCACCAGACTGGCGGCCTTGCCAAACTGCGCCGAGTAGTCGGTCGTGGAGACCACTACCGATTGCAGCGAGTCCGGGCCTGGCACAAGCTTTGCGTCGCCCCCCGAAGGCGAGTCATCCAGTGAAATGCCGTCCAGGAGATAGGTGTTGCTGTGATTCGGAGCGCCGTTCGCGACAACTGCTGGAGTCGTGGTGTCTTGGAATATGTCTTGATTCTGCGACGGTGTCCCCATGAGCCCCGTTCCGGTAACGCCGGGCGCCTGGTTCGCCACATTGAAGACGTCTCGCCCCTGTAAGGGCAGCTCTTCGATCTCCCGTTCTGTGATCACCGCGCCAATCTTTGCCTCGTCCGTATCCACCGCCAACTGCGAAGCTTCGACGGTAACGGTCGAGGCAGCCGACGCGGGTCGCAGCGTGACCGCAATACCCCGTGTCTGTTGTGCGATCAAGGAGATCTGATCCACCGTTTCCGACCCAAAACCCGGCGCGGTCACAGTGACCCGGTAGCTCCCCGGTCCGAGAGCGGGAAATTTGTAAAAACCTGACGCATTCGTCTTTGTCGTGTTCTGGACTCCCGTTCCTATACCGGTCAGGACAATCTGGGCGCCAGGCACGATAGCGCCTGTACTGTCGGTCACCGTGCCCTCAATCGAACTGCTGAACTGCGCCCGCGCCGCGGTGGAGAAGCACAATAACGCGACCAGCATCCAGATACTTCTTGAGATCCACGCTTTCATGGTTCCACCTCTCTCCCGCCGCGCTGAAATGTGTACTGTGGGAACGGAACAAAAGGTAGACGAATCGCAATCTGCCTGTCAATAAAAAGCGACACAACCTGTATATTAGCTGCATATGCAGGATGGGACGAGGTCATACTCTGTTTACCTTTCGCGATGGGTTGACAGGTCAACAGCGTGTCACTATATTCAAGCCGCAGATTCGAGAGTCGGATTGCCCTCGCGAGAGTCGGATCTCGACAGTTTTCCTTCATGGCCGGTTGTGTAGCGTGCGGCAGGTTGGGCGCCCAAAATCCCAAAGCTGGCCCTGCAGATCCGGGACCGGCCTGCTCGCATTTCAGGAGAGTTGAGCGTATGACCTGTCCCGCGATTGCCAGGTCGATGCTCACAAAGCTGAGCCTTTGGATGTTCGTTTCCTTGCTCTGTTCAGGCGCCCTGCCGGCGAGATCCGCCTTTGCGCAGTCTGACATTTATCCGCAGGCGGAGAATCTGGTACGGAACCATCAATGGGATGAAGGCCTGGCTTTATTGGCTCCACTGCTGCAGCGAGAACCCCGGAATGTGCGGGCGCTGAACCTGTCAGGCCTGGCTCTCATCGGCGAGGGCGAGATGAGCCAAGCTGAAGAATCCTTCAAGAAGGCCCTTTCGATTGATCCTGGCTTCGTCCCTGCCCTGAAAAATCTGTCCATCAGTGAATTCAATTCCGGGCAATACACCTCTGCGGAAAAGCACCTGCTTGCCGCCCAGAAGATCGTGCCGGATGATCCCGCTATCAGTCTCTATCTGGGCGAGATCTCTTTCTGGAAGAGAAATTATCTTGGCGCCGTCGAGCGACTCGGCAGACTGCACGCGTACATTTCGAGCAGACCGGTGCCTAGCGCGCATCTGGCCATCAGCTACTTACGGACGGGCGATCCGGCGAAGGCAACCGTGATTCTCGACAATCTGGCGCCCGATGCAATCGATCCAAGAACTCGGTTCGGAGTGGCCGTGGCGCTCGACGAGGCGGGCCTGCACGAGCGGGCCTTGTCCGAATTCTCCGCGCTCTACGCCCGGTTCCCGGATTCCTACGACATTGGTTTCAACCTCATGCTCGAAGATATAGCTGCCAAGAATTTCCCTCATGCAGTTCAGACAGGAACTGCTTTGATCGCGCGCGGCCACGACACAGCCGAAGTGAATGATGTTCTTGCCCAGGCTTACGAAGGCGAGCCAGATCCTCAGAGGGCTTTCGAAGCCTACCGCCGGGCAATCAGTCTTGATCCCCAGGATGAAGAAAATTACATCGACCTCGCTTCCCTTTGCATGAGCCGGCACGCTCTCGCTGCGGGACTCCAAGTCATACAAGTTGGTCTAAAAACCTTTCCTAACTCGGCGCGCCTTGTCTTTCTGCGCGGCATCTTTCATGCGCTTAAGGATGATTACGAACAGGCGGAGAAAGACTTCAATCTCTCGCAGACCCTTTCCCCATCGGTAGACCTCGGTTATATAGGGCTTGGCGCCTCCTATCTGGAATCTGGCCATAGCGATCAGGCAATTCAGGTTCTGCGCCGGCGTCTGCGCGAGAAGCCGAATGATCCAAGCCTTCTCTATCTACTAGGGGAAAGTCTGATCCGCTCAGGCGCTTCTCCGGGGCACACCGAATATGCCGACGCTCAGACGGCCTTGGAAAAATCAATTAGCCTGAGTCCTGACCTCTGCTTGCCGCACGTCTCATTAGGTGTGGTTTATCTTAACGAGAACCGCCCTAAGGACGCGGTGCTTCAGTTAGAAAAAGCAAGAAGCATCGATCCGAAAGAAGAGTCTATCTACTCTCATTTGGCCGTGGCGTACAAGAGACTGGGCCGGACCGAGGACGCAAAAGGGGTTCTCCTGATTTTGAAGAACATGCTCGACCAGCAACGGCAGAATGCCACCGAGAGAATGAAGGCTTCTTCCGTGGGCTCGGCTGAGCAGGGTACAGAAAGAGCAGATAACCCAGACTTACCCCATTAAAGCTGTTTCTGCACAGGTGTGCAGTAGCGCTTTGAACTTTTCACCCCGCACCCCTTGAACTTGCTCATCCCGCAGCGTAGCGGAGCGATCTGCTTTTCTCTGCGTTCCTGCAATCTGGAAGGAAAACAGATCCCTTCGCTACGCTGCGGGATGACAAGCTAAACTGCGTGTCTTTGCCAGAACCGCTATAGAAGCGGTCTGATCAACCGCCCTGGCTCCGGGACGGCATTCCGTTGCCGCAGGAGCTGCGCACCACCAGATGGCCGTTCAGAAAGATCGATCGCGGCGGCAGGTGCGGATGGTTCACTCGGTCCAGCATCGCGGATATGGCCGCCGCGCCGATCTCTTCGCAAGGCTGATGAAGAGTCGTGAGCGGAATCGGCAGCAGGCTCGCGTAACGCACATCGTCAATACCCGCGAGTCGAACGTCCTCGGGAATGCGCACGCCCAAGCCGAGCAAGGTTTTCATAAGATTTGCCGCGGTGTCGTCGTTCGCGCACATGATCGCGTCCGTCCGCGTGGTGCGCAGCATCGACTCGACCAGGGCTGCATCCGAGGGCTCTCCCCAGATCACAAGCTCCCTGGATATCGGCAGCCCGTGCGTGTAAAGCGCTTCACGATAGCCGACGATCCTATGGTTCACAGTCTGCGCCGAATGCGCCCGGGCGAAGAACGCAACGCGCTTGGCTCCCTTTTGAATAAGGTGATCGGTCACCGCATAACCGGCCCGGCGATGATCCAGGCCGACCACGTCATACCCGCTGCGTCCCGGATACATAAGGTAATCACGATCAAGCAGAACGACCGGGATCTGGGCCTTATCGAGATTTCGGAGAATGCGCTCGTTCACCTCATCGCGGTGCGGCGAGAACTCCAGGGGCGCAAAGAACACCCCGGCGACACCCTGCTCGATGTAGTTGCTGCAGAGGTGTTCTGCCTCTTCTTCCTTGTGCTCTGCGTTCGAGAGGGCATGCCCCCAAGACAGCGAATGCGTCTTCACCGAGGGCGAGCGCATCATCCCGCGGCAGATTGGCTCAAAGATCTCCGTCTGCCCAAGGTCCGGAATCAGCAACCCAAAGACTCTGCTCTCCTCCGTGCTTTTGCCCGAAGCGAAGGTGCCGGAACCCGGCCTCCGGGACACCAGGCCCTCCTGCTGAAGCAGTTGGATCGCCTTAACAACGGTCATCCGGCTTACTGAGAACTTCCGGACCAGTTCGGCTTCGCTCGGCAGCCGCGCCCCGGGCCGATACTTCCCCGAACCGAGATCGGCTCGCAAACCCTCAACGATATCGAGATACTTGGCCCGCTTTCTGAATTCCGGGGTCCCGTCCATGAACATGGCCGCCTCCCAAACGGTTGCATTCATTGTCGCTTAGCATTCCGCTTCTCATAAGCTCCGCACCACAGTAAACCTTTTCGCATAAATAGTACTAGACAAGTAACCGCACTCTTATCTATACAAGATGCGGGAGCTGTCTTGAGGCTTTAGGAGACTGATCTATGCAGGTCTTGGGTGTCGGTGAGGTCCTCTGGGACGTTTTCCCGCAGCGAGAGCTGCTGGGAGGCGCTCCGCTCAACTTCTGCGCAAACGCGGTCAGGCTGGGGCACGGAGCCGCTCTCATCACGGCAGTCGCGAACGATCAGCGGGGCCGAGCGGCGCAGGCCGCGATGGAAGAGCTCGGCCTTGATACGAGCCTCATCCGTATCGTGAACGAGCCTGCAACAGGAGTCGCGATTGTGACGACCACCCCAGAGGGCGATCCCAGCTTCGAGATCCCACGTCCCGCAGCGTTCGATAAAATTGAGCCGTCTCCGGAGACAGTACAGCGTGCAACGGCACTGGAGCCCGACTGGCTCTACTTTGGGACGCTTCTGCAAACAAACGAGCACGCTGAGCGTTTGACCCGTGAACTGGCAGAGACGCTTGGGGGCGTGAGGTGCTTCTACGACATGAACCTGCGGCCGGGTTGCTGGAACATGCCGCTGGTCGAGAGGCTTTGCGCTCTCGCAAGTATTCTGAAGCTGAACGAATTTGAGGCGCGCACCCTGGGTGAGCGAATCGGCCTCGGCCCGGAGCGCTTCTCGTTGGAGAGCTTTTCTGCACAGTGGGCGGGTGAATTCGGCATCGAGAGCATATGCATCACGCTTGGGGCCGCGGGCTGCCTGGTCTACATGGATGGCCATGTTTCCACCGTCCCCGGATTCCCGGCCGCAGTTGAAGATACGGTGGGCGCCGGGGACGCCTTCGCGGCTGCCTTCCTGCACGGCTATCACCTGCGCTGGCCGGCGCTGCAGACCGCCCGTTTCGCAAACGCCGTCGGCTCCGTTGTAGCCAGCCGCGCCGGAGCCACGCCCTTTTGGAGCGTCGAAGAGTGCTGCGCGCTGGCCTCTATCCCCGTGGAGGAAATCTATGCAGCCCATATGTAAGCTGGTCTTCGCTGCGGCTGTGCTGGTATTCTCGTTTGCTTGCAGAGCAGACGCTCAGGCCGCGGCCTATGACCAGCCTTTCCGTCCGCAGGTCCACTTCTCACCGCGTCAACACTGGACCAATGACCCGAACGGCCTTGTCTTTTACCATGGCGAGTACCACCTCTTCTACCAATACAACCCCTTCGGCGATCAGTGGGGCCATATGAGCTGGGGCCATGCCGTCAGCAAAGACCTCTTGCATTGGCAGGAACTGCCGGTCGCGCTCCCTGAGCACAACGGGGTGATGATCTTCACGGGCAGCATTGTTGTGGACCCTCATAACACGAGCGGGCTGTGCTCCCCAAAGTCCGAGTGCCTGGTAGCGGTCTACACAGGCTCAGGCGACACACCGGAGGGACCGCGACAGAACCAGAACCTCGCGTACAGCGTGGACGATGGCCGAACTTGGACACAATATCAGAGCAATCCCGTACTGGATCTGCACCTGGCAGACTTCCGTGACCCGAGTGTCTCGTGGGATGAGCGCGAGCATCACTGGCTGATGGCGGTTTCGCTGCCCAAAGAGCATAGGGTGCGCTTCTACGCGTCGCCGAACTTGAAGACGTGGACAAAGCTTAGCGACTTTGGTCCGGCCGGCGACACCGCCGGCGACTGGGAGTGCCCTGACCTGCTCCAGATCCCGGCATCCGATGGGGAGGGAAAGGGAACCTGGGCGCTCAAGGTCGGCTTAAACCCTGGTGCTCCCCAGGGCGGTTCGGGTGAGCAGTACTTCCTTGGAAGCTTCGACGGTACCAGCTTCACCGTCGCCTCGGCGGCCGGCGCACATGGCTGGACGAACTACGGGAAAGACGACTACTGCGCGATCAGCTTCAACGGTCTGCCTCAGCAAAAAAAGCCCATCCTGATTGGCTGGATGAGCAATTGGCAATATGCGGGAAAGCTGCCCACCGCACCCTGGCGCGGCCAGATGAGTCTGCCCAGACAGCTCTCCTCCGTTCAGGATGGAGCTGGAATGGCCTTGCGGCAGCAGCCGGTCATCGCGCCGCTTCGGGCCACCACCACGTCCGTTTCTGCCGTCGTGACCGGCGGAAAGACGGCACAAATCGCTGACCTGCAATCGCCTGCCGAGCTTGATCTGGCGTTCTCCTCTGATGCGAACGCGCAATTTGGTTTGCGGCTGTACTCGGACGATACGCACTGGACCGAGATCGGCTTTGATCGGCGCAAGGCCGAGTTTTACATGGATCGCACCCGATCCGGCCTGACGATCTCGCCCGACTTTCCGGCGCGGACCACCGCACCACTCATCGCAGGCCGTCCGATAAACCTAACGCTCATTGCCGACAGATCTTCGGTGGAGGCCTTTGCGCAGGATGGCACGATCGTGATGACTGACCTGATCTACCCGCCTTCGACCGACAACCGGATACAGGTGTTTTCGAGTAGAGGCTCAATCCTGCACGTGAAGGGCGAAACACACGAGCTCCGTTCGATTTGGAATCAGTAAAATAGCCATTACTAGAAAGACTTGGAGAACGCATTGAACCGTTATCTGTTTAAGGCAGCCATCGTCGGAGCCCTGGGCGGCCTGCTGTTTGGCTTTGACACGGCTGTGATCGCCGGTACAACGCAACAGCTGACCGAGGTCTTCCATCTGACGCCCACGACTCTTGGCCTTACGGTCTTCATTGGGCTGGTCGGCACAGTGCTCGGCGCCATGGGCTCAGGCTGGCTGGGGCAGAAGATCGGCGGGCGCGAGGCGCTTCGCATCATGGCGATTCTCTATACGCTTTCTGCCGTGGGATGTGCGTTCGCCTGGAACTGGGATGCGTTGATGCTGGCCAGATTCATAGGTGGTCTGGGGATCGGCGGGTCGTCGGTGCTGGGCCCGGTTTATATCGCGGAACTCGCCCCAGCGAAGTGGCGCGGACGCATGGTTGGCCTTTTCCAGATCAACATCGTGATCGGTATCCTGCTTGCTTATCTTTCCAACTACCTGATCACGATAAGCGGGCTCGGGGCCAATCAGTGGCGTTGGCAGTTTGGAGTCGCCATCGTTCCTTCGATTGCCTTCCTCGTGCTGCTGTACGGTATCCCGCGCAGTTCGCGGTGGCTGGTGACGACGAATCAGACCGAGGAGGCACAAGCCGTCCTGAAACTCATGGGCTCGCCTGATTCAGCGGCGGAGCTGCAGGAGATCATCGACTCGGTTCGCCTTGAGCGCGGGGCTAAGCAAGAGTCGCTCTTCCAGCGGCGGTACAGCCTGCCCATCTTTCTCGCGATCACGATTGGGCTGTTCAATCAGCTCTCCGGGATCAACGCGATCCTGTACTACTCCAACTATATCTTTGCGTCAGCCGGCTTCAGCGCCAGCTCGGCTGCGCTGCAGAGCGTCGGAGTGGGCCTGGTCAACCTGCTCGCTACGTTTCTGGGTATGAGTCTGATAGACAAGATCGGCCGTAAGACGCTGCTGCTGATCGGGTCTATCGGCATGACCGTTGCGCTTGCGGGAATCGCGGCGATCTTTCATACCCACTCGCATCAGCGGATGCTGATCTGGCTTCTTGTGCTCTTTATCGTCTTCTTCGCCATCTCACAAGGCTCTGTGATATGGGTGTACATCGCCGAAGTGTTTCCGTCCCGAGTGCGTTCTAAAGGGCAGAGTGTGGGCTCGTCATCCCACTGGATCATGAATGCCCTGATTGCGGGGGTTTTTCCGTACGTCGCCGCAAAGTCGCAGGCTGCGCCCTTCGTCTTCTTCGCGGCCATGATGCTGGTCCAACTGCTGGTAGTCGCCAGCATATACCCAGAGACGAAAGGCCGTACGTTGGAGGCGATCCAAGCACAGCTCGGCATGGCGTAGCACCACAACAGCTCAGAACGGACTCTCCGGGCACCCGATGATCTACCTTTTGCTATGCTGTGTCATCTCGACCGGAGGCGCAGCCGGAGTGGAGAGATCCCTGTATTCGTTTGTGGCTATACAGATGTTTTGACGTCCTCAACGAGATACAGGAGTCTCTCCATTACGCGGGACGATAAAACTGTCCCGCTCCAGTCGAGATGACACCGTACAACTATGGGGAATTTGCTTTAGTAGGACCGATTCCATCGAATGACAGCTCCGGCGCCGATCAGATAGTTGTTCTGATGACCATTGGAGGCATTCGCAAAATCGGTCAGGAAATAGTCGACCTGAAGCACACGAACTGCCAGGTAATTTCCAAACGGTATGTCAAAGCCCGCCCCCGCCCGGCCCGCAAGGGCATAGGTATGATCGCCGGCGCCGGCGATACCGCCGCCGGCATGGGCCACGCCAACCAGCACCTGCCCGTACGGCTCTACCGCATGAGGCCCGTGGAACCAAGGCTGAGAAACATAATAGCGGCCTCCCGCCATGTACGAGACCAGGGTGAGGGAGTTCCCTGTCCCCGGCCCGTTTTTGGCGGAGGATGCACTTAGATCCGCCACGACTGCCGTGCGATTGGTGATATTTCTGGAAAACGAGAACCCCGCGCCGGTTAAACCGAAGCAGCCGCACTGTCCTGGCTGCGTGTTGGAGTGAATCCATTCATAGTTCACGGCTGCATCTCCGCCCCGTGACGAGCCGGCGATTGCCTGCGCCATTACTGCGGTGTTGCTGCTAAGTAGCAGGCCGATTGCAAATGCAATAAGTCGCATTTTTCTATTACCTCACGCTCGTTGGTGTATTTGGGTTAAGGGGTCGAAACCGTGGCCGAAATATTGCTGATTTGCACCTGCTCCCACAAGCTGCCGGTGGAGGCGGTTACATACAGGTAAGCGACAGGCGGTACGTTCACGGAGCCGGAGAAGACCTGATTTCCGTCCATGGTTACCGTCATAAAGCCCTGGACGATGGACACAACGTAGGTGTGTGTGATGGAGCTGTGGTACGCGGCGAGGGCCGGGATACCGGTGTTGGTGTAGAAGTACGGATTCTCCCAGAGGGCGGTTTCACCACGGCCCACACCGAGGTACGGTACGGTTGGATCGCCTTGGTTGAAGTAGTCGTCGAAGGCAATGACGAATCCAGGTATGCCCTTGGCGCCCAGACCCTGCCCGGTGGCGCCGGTGCTGGTGAGTGTCGCACCGAGCGAAGGGTCTCCCAGCAGCACGGCGAATCCGTCCGCCGGCGGGTTGCTGGTGTTGCTGATATTCACCGTGAAGCTGAGCTGGATATTTCCAGTCGCCAGCAGTGTGGGCCAGACGATCGCACCCGCTTGGTTTTGGGTCGCACCCACCAGCTGATAGCCACAACCACTGGCCAGGGCAGCGGCGTTGCCCACCGTGTTCCAATTCGTGCTGCAGGAAGGAATACTCGCCAGTGCTCCGACGAAGAGGGATGCAGAGTTACTCGTTACGTTCGCCGTGACTCCGTTGCTCACGACAACGTAGAAGACGGACCCGCTTTGAGAAGTCGCAGCGGAAGCGATCGTGTACGAAGCGCTCGTCGCACCCGGAATCGCCGCGAAGGTGGAGCTTCCCGGAGCCGCCATGTACCACTGGTAGCTCAGAGGAAGGTTCGAGGTCGCGGTTACCGCGAAGGTAGCAGGGCTGCCTGGATTTACATACTGATCCTGCGGGTTGCCGACCTGAAGCAGGATGCCGTTGCCGACCGCCAGGGTCACCTTGTTCGAGACTGCCTGACCGTAGCCGTTCGTGATCATGACGTAATACTCGTCCTGGTCGTTGCTGGCATTGGTCGAGGTGCTGGGAACGGTGTAGGTTGCCGAGGTTGCCCCCGAGATCGCCGTGCCCGTCACACTGCCCACCGGCTGGTAGTACCACTGGTAGGTGAGGGTTGGCGTACCCGTTGCCGTCACGCTGAAGGTCGTCGTTGCATTGACAGCAACCGTGGCGTTTGCAGGCTGCTGCGTGATGGTCGGAGGAGCGCTGCCGGACAGCACCGTCAGCGTGGCTGTGGTGCTGGTCAGCGGGTTGCCGCAGCTGTCCTTGACGATGACCAGGTATCCCTGCGCGTTATTCGCGGAGGTCACTGCGGCGGTCGTGTAGCTGCTCGAGGTTGCGCCGGCGATCGCTGTGCTGGCGCCGCCCGAAGGAACGAGATACCACTGATACGTGAAGGGCGATTTGCCCGTAACCACAACGTTGAAGGTAGCCGTCTGCGTCGGGTAAACGGAGACGCTTGCGGGGTTGGTGGTAATGGAGGAGCCGACGGTCAGCGTTGCGATATTGGAGGTCACGCTGCCTGCCGGGTTGGAGACCTTCGCCGTGTAATCGCCGGCGTCGATTGTGGGTTGCGCGCTGGCGATGAAGTAGCTGGGGCTGGTCGCTCCCGCAATCGCGGTGCTGCCCAGGTACCACTGGTACGTGGCGGCATAGTTCGCTGCCACGGATAGGGTTGCGGTTGCGTTCGTGCAGATGTTCTGGCTGATCGGCTGCGTTGTGATCACCGGCGCACTCACCGTAATCGTGGTGGTCACCTTGACCGACGGCTGATCCACGCTGGTGGCGGTGATGGTGTACGTGCCGGCGGTGTTGGGCGATGTCCAGACATTGCCGGCGAAAGTTCCGCCGGTGGCAGTCCAGGTAAGCGTGTTTGTAACCCCGCCGACGGCGGTGGCGTTGAAGGCCTGAACCCCCGGTGCGATGGTGGAACCCGCCGGGGTGATGGGCGAGATGCTTACGTTTTGGGCCACAGTGAAGCTTGTCGTGGCGGTGGCTGCGGCGTATCCACCGCTGGCCACCTGGCTGGCCCCGAGTGTCACGGTGCCTGCGCCGGTGATGGTGACCGTCGAGCCGGCGATGGTCGCCGGGCCGCTGGTGACCGTGTACGTCACCGCGCCGGACGACGCCGAGGTGGCGCTGACAGTGAAGGGTGCATTGCCGTAGGTCTTCGCCGGTATGGAGGCAAAGGTCAGGGTTGTCGACTCGGGCTGAACCGTGAAGCTGACGCTGGCAGTGGCTGCGAGATAGTTGCCGTTCGCCGCCTGGGAGGCCGAGAGCATCACGGTTCCGGCACCGGTGAAGGTGACCACGGATCCCGAGATCGTTGCCGGGCCGCTAACGACCGAGTAGGTGACCGCGCCGGACGAGGCCGAGGTGGCACTCACCGTTAAGGGTGGATTGCCAAAGGTCTGCGGCGCGATGGCGGCAAAGGTGAGTGTCGGCTGGGCCGCGCCCACGGTGAAGGTCGTGGTTGCCGTGGCGGTGCCGTAGTTGCCGCTGGCGGCCTGGCTCGCGCTCAATGTGACAGGTCCGCTCCCGGTCAACGTCACCGTGGAGCCGGAGATGGTCGCCGGTCCACTGGTTACCGCATAGGTCACCGCACCGGAGGAGGCCGAGGTGGCGCTTACGTTGAACGGTGCATTGCCGAAGGTCTCCGCGGGGATCGTTGCGAAGGTAAGCGTCGGCACCGCGGTTGCGACGTTGAGAGTGACGGAGGTTGTGGCCGCCGCATAGTTGCCGTTGGCGGCCTGGCTTGCGCCAAGGACCACCGGACCGCTGCCCGTAAGGGTGACCGTGGAACCGGAGATCGTCGCCGGTCCGCTAACCACCGAGTACGTCACCGCTCCAGCGGAAGCCGAGGTGGCGCTGACCGTGAACGGTGCGTTGCCAAAGGTCTTGGCGGGGATGGTGGCGAAGGCCAACGTCGGCACCTCGGCAGCAACCGTGAAGGTGGTTGACGCAGTTGCCGCAGCGTAGTTGCCGGCAGCCACCTGGCTGGCGGAGAGCACCACTGGGCCGATACCCGTAAGGGTCACCGTCGAGCCGGAGATAGTCGCATTGCCGCTCACCACGGCGTAGGTCACCGCACCCGAAGAGGCCGAGGTGGCGCTTACCGTGAACGCCGCGTTTCCGAAGGTCTCCGCGGGGATGGTGGCGAAGGTGAGCGTCGGGGTCGCGGCGCCTACGGTGAAGGTGGTGGAGGCCGTCGCCGCGGCGTAGTTGCCGGCAGCAGCCTGGCTGGCGGAGAGCACTACCGGACCGATGCCCGTGAGGGTCACCGTCGAACCGGAGATGGTGGCATTGCCGCTGACTACGGCGTAGGTCACCGCGCCGGAAGAGGCCGAGGTGGCACTCACCGTGAACGGCGCACTGCCGAAGGTCTCCGCAGGAATCGTGGCGAAGGTAAGCGTCGGTGCCGCAGTGCCGACCGTGAACGTGGTGGAGGCGGTCGCCGCAGCATAGTTGCCGGCAGCGACCTGGCTGGCGGACAGCATCACCGGGCCAACACCCGTGAGGGTCACCGTCGAACCGGAGATGGTCGCGTTGCCGCTGACCACGGCGTAGGTCACCGCGCCGGAGGAGGCCGAAGTGGCGCTCACCGTGAACGGTGCGTTGCCGAAGGTCTCCGCGGGGATCGCCGCGAAGGTAAGCGTCGGTGCCGCAGCGCCCACGGTGAAGGTGGTGGAAGCCGTCGCGGCAGCATAGTTGCCGCTGGCGACTTGGCTGGCCGAGAGCACTACGGGACCAATACCCGTGAGGGTCACCGTCGAACCGGAGATGGTGGCGTTGCCGCTGACCACGGCATACGTTACCGCGCCGGAGGAGGCCGAAGTCGCGCTCACGGTGAACGGTGCGTTGCCGAAGGTCTTGGCGGGAATATTTGCGAAGGCGAGCGTTGGAGTCTCAGCCGTCACGGTGAAGCTCGTGGAGGCCGTGGAGGCAGAGTAGCTGCCGTTGGCAACCTGGCTCGCGCCCAAGACCACCGGGCCGATGCCCGTGATTGTGACCGTGGAACCGGAGATTGTCGCCGGTCCGCTGGTGACCGTGTACGTCACCGCACCGGAGGAGGCCGAGGTCGCGCTCACGGTGAAGGGTGCGTTTCCATAGGTTTGTGCAGCGATCGCGGCAAAGGTCAGCGTCGGGGTCTCGGTTCCGACGTTGAAGGTCGTCGAAGCCGTCGCCGCCGCGTAGTTGCCGCTGGCAGCCTGGTTGGCCGAGAGCACCACCGCGCCACTGCCTGTCAGCGTAACGGTGGAGCCGGAGATGGTAGCCGGGCCACTCACCACGGAGTAGGTCACCGCGCCGGAGGAAGCCGAGCTGGCGCTCACCGTGAACGGCGCATTGCCGTAGGTTTGGGCAGGGATCGTCGCGAACGCGAGGGTCGGGACTTCAGCCGCCACGTTGACGGTTGTTGAAGCGGTGGCGGCAGCATAGTTGCCGTTAGCGACCTGGCTCGCCGAGAGCACCACCGGACCGCTGCCCGTAATGGTCACGGTGGAGCCGGAGATCGTCGCCGGTCCACTCACCACCGTGTAGGTCACCGCACCGAAGGAGGCCGAGCTGGCGCTTACCGTAAACGGTGCGTTGCCGAAGGTCTCCGCAGGGATGGGCGCAAAGCTGAGCGTCGGAACCTCGGCCGCGACCGTGAAGTTCGTGGAAGCCGTCGCCGCGGCGTAGTTGCCGCTGGCAACCTGGCTCGCACCCAGAACGACTGGGCCGATCCCCGTCAGGGTCACGGTGGAGCCGGAGATCGTCGCCGGTCCGCTGACCACGGAGTACGTCACCGCACCCGCCGAAACCGATGTCGCGCTTACCGGGAAGGGCGCATTGCCATACGTTTGCGCGGCGATCGGAGCAAAGGTAAGCGTAGGTGTTGCTGTTCCGACGTTGATCGTGGTCGAGGATGTGGCCGCCGTGTAGTTGCCGTTGGCAACCTGGCTGGCCGAGAGCACAACAGCTCCCGTGCCCGTCAGGGTCACGGTGGATCCGGAGATCGTCGCCGGACCGCTGGCAACGGAATAGGTCACCGCACCCGAAGAAGCCGAGGTGGCGCTCACGGTAAACGGTGCATTGCCGTAGACCTCCGCCGGAATCGGCGCAAAGGTCAGCGTCGGCGTCGCCGGGTTCACCGTGAAACTCGTGGTAGCGGCCGCAGAGGCGTACGGATCGTTGGCCGCCTGGCTGGCCGCCAGCACCACCGAACCCGCGCCGGTAAGTGTGACGGTGGAGCCGGAGATCGTCGCCGGTCCGCTCACCACCGAGTAGGTCACCGCACCGGGCGAGACGGAGGTCGCGCTGACGGTGAAGGCTGCATCGCCGAAGGTGTGGGTCGCGATCGGCGCAAAGGTCAGCGTCGGCGACTGTGCGCCCACCGAGAACGTCGTGGTGGCGTTGGCGGCCGCGTAGTTGCCGTTGGCTGCCTGGCTGGCGCCCAGGATCACGGTGCCATTTCCGGTCAGCGTAACGGTAGAGCCGGAGATCGTCGCCGGTCCAGCAATCACGGAGTAGGTCACCGCGCCCGCGGAGGCAGAGCTTGCGCTTACCGTGAAGGGGACCTTGCCGAAGGTCTGCGTCGCAATCGGCGCAAACGTCAGCGTCGGGACCTCAGGGTTTACGACGAAGTTCGTCGAAGCCGTAGCGGCCGCATAGCTGCCGCTGGCAACCTGGTTCGCGGAGAGCACAACCGGTCCAGCGCCAGTCAATGTGACCGTGGCGCCGGAGATCGTCGCCGGTCCGCTGACGACGGAGTAGCTCACCGCGCCGGCTGAAGCTGACGTGGCGCTCACCGGGAACGGGGCGTTGCCATAGGTCTGTGCAGCAATAGGAGCGAAGGCGAGGGTTGGGACCTCGGTCGCTACCGTGAAGTTTGCCGTTGCTGTCGCAGCCGCGTAGCCGCCGCTGGCCGCCTGGCTCGCGCTCAGGACCACGGGGCCGCTGCCGGTCAGCGTCACGGTGGAGCCCGAAATCGTCGCCGGGCCGCTCACCACCGCGTAGGTCACCGCGCCGGGCGAGGCCGAAGTGGCGCTCACCGTGAACGGTGCATTGCCGTAAGTCTCCGCCGGAATGGGAGCGAAGCTGAGTGTAGGCGTCTCCGCACCTACAGAAATCGTCGTGGAGGCGGTCGCCGCGGCGTAATTGCCGTTGGCAACCTGATTCGCGGCGAGAACCACTGTTCCATTACCGGTCAGCGTAACGGTGGAGCCCGAGATCGTCGCCGGTCCACTTACAACCGAGTACGTCACCGCGCCCGAAGAAGCTGAGGTGGCGCTCACCGGAAACGGAGCGTTGCCATAGGTCTGGGCAGCAATGGGCGCAAAGGCAAGGGTTGGGACCTCCGGCGCTACCGTAAAATTCGTGGTCGCCGTGGCTGTCCCATAGCTGCCGCTGGCTGCCTGGCTCGCGCTCAGGACGACCGGTCCGCTGCCGGTCAGCGTCACGGTGGAGCCCGAGATCGTCGCCGGGCCGCTGACCACCGAGTAGGTCACCGCGCCTGTGGAGGCCGAGGTGGCGCTCACCGTGAATGGTGCGCCCCCAAAGGTCTCTGCCGGGATGGGAGCGAAGCTGAGTGTAGGCGTCTCACTGCCTACGGCGACGGTCGTCGTCGCCGTAGCTGCCGCATAGTTGCCACTCGCCACCTGACTCGCGGAGAGCACCACGGAGCCATTGCCCGTCAGCGTAACAGTCGAGCCGGAGATCGTCGCCGGTCCGCTCACGACCGAGTAGGTCACCGCACCCGAGGAGGCTGAGGTTGCACTTACAGCAAAGGGAGCATTGCCGTAGCTCTGTGCCGCAATCGGCGCGAAGGCGAGGGTTGGGACCTCCGGGTTCACCGTAAAGGTAGTGCTGGCGACCGCGGTGGAGTAGCTTCCATTCGCTGCCTGGCTGGCGGAGAGCACCACCGTGCCCGTGCCCGTCATCGTCACTGTCGATCCCGAAACCGTTGCCGGGCCGCTGATGACCGCATAGGTCACCGCGCCGCTGGAGGCCGAGGTGGCGCTCACCGTGAACGGTGCGTTGCCGTAGCTCTGCGCCGCGATCGGCGCGAAGGTCAGCGCCGGCACCTCCGCGCCCACCGTGATGGTCGTGGTTGCGGTGGCCGTCGTGTAGTTGCTGGTAGCTGCCTGGCTGGCGCTGAGCAGCACTGCCCCGTTGCCGGTCAGCGTCACCGTGGAGCCGGCAATCGTTGCCGGGCCGCTGATGACCGCATAGGTCACCGCGCCGCTGGAGGCCGAGGTGGCGCTCACCGTGAACGGTGCGTTGCCGTAGCTCTGCGCCGCGACCGGCGCAAAGGCCAGCGTCGGCGTCGCCGGATTTACCGTGAAGTTTGTGCTGGCGGTCGCCGCGAGATACGTGCCGCTGGCGGCCTGGTTCGCGCTCAGGACGACGGGACCCGTTCCGGTGATCGTCACCGTGGAACCGGAGACCGTAGCCGGTCCGCTGACGACCGAGTAGGTCACCGCGCCCGGCGATGCCGACGTGGCGCTCACCGGGAACGGCGCATTGCCATAGGTCTGCGTGGCGATCGGTGCAAACGCCAGTGTCGCATTCCCTGCGCCTGCGGTGAAGTTCGTTGAAGCCGTGGCAGCCGCATAGTTGCCGCTGGCCGCCTGATTCGCGCTCAGCACAACCGTGCCGTTGCCCGTCAGCGTAACAGTAGAGCCGGAGATCGTCGCCGGGCCACTCACCACCGAATAGGTCACCGCACCCGGCGAAGCTGAGGTGGCGCTTACCTGGAACGGCGCATCGCCATAGGTCTTCGTGGCGATGGGAGCAAAGGCCAGCGTGGGAGTCTCCGCCCCGATGGTGAAGGTTGCCGAGGCCGTCGCCGCGCCGTAGTTGCCGCTCGCTGCCTGGTTCGCCGCGAGCACCACCGGGCCGATCCCGGTCATCGTTACGGTAGATCCGGAGATCGTCGCCGGTCCGCTGACGACCGAGTACGTGATCGCACCCGGCGACGCGGAGCTTGCGCTCACGGTAAATGGAGCTCCGCCAAAGGTCTCTGCCGGAATCGGCGCAAACGTCAGTGTCGGCGCCGGTTGCCCGACCGTAAAGGTCGTCGATGCCGTGGCTGCCGTGTAGTTCCCATTGGCCGCCTGGTTCGCCGCGAGCACCACAACGCCGGTGCCCGTCAGCGCGACGGTTGAACCCGAAACCGTTGCCGGTCCGCTCACCACCGAGTACGTCACCGCACCTGAAGAAGCGGAGCTTGCGCTCACCGCAAACGGAGCGTTGCCATAGTTTTCCGTTGGAATCGGTGCAAAGGCCAGCGTTGGAGTCTCCAGCCCAACGCTGACGCTGGTTGTCGCCGTCGCCGCCGCGTAGTTTCCATTGGCTGCCTGGCTGGCCGAGAGCACCACCGTGCCCGAGCCCGTCAGCGTAACCGTCGAACCCGCGATGGTGGCCGGTCCGCTCACCACCGAGTACGTCACCGCGCCCGCGGACGCGGACGTCGCGCTCACCGGAAAGGTTCCCTTGCCGAATACCTGCGCGCCAATGGGCGCAAACACCAGCGTCGGCACCTCTGGAGCCACGTTGAAGGTGGTCGTTGCCGTAGCCGCCGCGTAGCTTCCGTTGGCTGCCTGGCTGGCCGAAAGCACCACCGCGCCGATGCCGGTCGGCGTGACGGTGGAACCGGCGATCGTAGCCGGTCCGCTTACCACCGAATACGTCACCGCTCCACTCGAGGCGGAGGTGGCACTCACCGGGAACGCCGCATTTCCGTATGTCTGTGCGGGGATTGCCGCAAACGCCAGCGTCGGCACCGCGGGATTCACCGTCAGCGAGGCGACCATGCTATTCACCGCGCCGACCACGTTGCGCACAGCTACGGTGTACGTTTGTCCGCTGTTCTGAAGGGTGGTCGCGGGCGTGATGTAGACGCTCGCATTGGCGCCGCTGATCGCGACGCCGCCCTGATACCACTGGAATGCGAGTGGCCCTGTACCGCTCGCAGCAACGTTGAAGGTCGCCGTCTGGCCGACGGCGACGGTCTGGTTTACCGGCTGAGTGGTGATCACCGGTGGCGTCTGCACCGTCAGCGTGCCGGTGCTGGTCGCCGTCCCGCCGGCGTTGGTCACGTTGGCTGAGACTGCCGTTCCGTCGTCTCCCTTTTGCGCGACCCACGAATAGGTCGTGGAGGTAGCCCCAGATGTGGCAGTACCGTTCCTGAACCACTGGTAGGTCAGCGGTCCGGTTCCGGTCGCCGCCACCGTAAACGTCACGGTCTGGCCCGCGACGACGGTCTGGTTCGCGACCTGCACCGTGATCGTCGGCTTGAATTCACCCCAACCGCCGCCGCAACCCGACACCCCAAGAACACTGAGCGCCAGCAGGAGCATGCTAAGCACGGCACGGAGGCCGGACGAGATCCAGGCGTCCGCGGAGGGCAGCTCCGTTGCAGAAAACGACTTCGTGGAGGGGGAGCTGGCGTCCGTGGTGGAACGATCCGCTTGGGTACCGGCGAGGCGATACGGGGAACTCAGAGTTGACATGAGACTCCTAAATTGAAACGGCCAGCTCATACCCTGAGCCGGCGATAAGGGTGACTGAAGACGAATTCGAAGAGCAGAAGAACCTGGGCCGCTCGCAACGCTGGGTCCACCGGCGCGCGCAGACGCTGCGGAAATCTGGAAGATCCTATTTGGGAAGAAAGCGCCGTGATCGGAAGGGATCACGTTGGCCGGTACGCCCCGAACGGCGCACGTAGGTAACTCACCAGGGAGCTGTACTTGCTGATCGTGAGGCGTGACCAAAGACAACGCTTTGCGCTCTTTTGGGCCAAATGAGCGATCAAACGGCTTCATGCTGCCCGCAAACGAAGCAGGGCCAGCGGCCATTGGGTACTTTGGTACTGTAGAGAGCACCCGCTGAGTATCGAGCCGTTACTCCGGGCGATGTAATCCCACCTTTGCGCCAGATTGGGACACTACTTCGCCATCCACTACCGCAAAACGGCCAGATTTATGGTGATTTTATGTGTCGCGGCCGCCAGAAGAGCGGAATGCTCCCCGGCCAGCCGCTCGCGTTCTTTAAAAACGTGGTGAAGCTGCTATGCCAAAAAAAGGGTGCGGAGTCATCCCCGCACCCTTCGCATGCTCCGTTTTTTTGCGTGTCCTGGCTGTCTGTCCCCGATGCTGCAGCGACGCTCTTTTTTGTTTGTCATCCCGCAGCGCAGCGGAGGGACCTGCTTTTTCTATGCGGCTGCACTTGCTTCAGGCAGTCCGCTCCTGAATGCTGCTTTCGCTACACGTTCACCTTGGCGGTGAGCAGGTCCTCCATACGGACCGGCAGCTCCCGCACGCGAACGCCGGTGGCGTGGTACACCGCTGCCGTAATCGCCGGCGCCACACCCGCCAGGCCGATCTCACCGATACCGCGCACGCCGTACTCCCCCATCAGAGGATCGGGGATGTTCAGAAAGTGCACATCGATCAGCGGCGAGTCCGCACTGGTGGCAACAAGATAATCGGCATAGTTGTCGTTCATCGGATGGCCATTGCGCCCGTCATACACCGTGCGCTCGAACATACCCATGCCCACACCCATCACGACCGCGCCGGCTACCTGGTTCGTCGCCGTGTTTATGTTGATGATGCGACCGCCGTCGATCACCGTGACCACCCGGCTTACGCGCAGTTGCACGATGCCGGGATCCCACTCCACCTCCACGAACTGCGCGCCGAAGGAGTGCGTGGAGTAGTCGTGCGCTTTCGTGTCGGAGCCGAGACCACCGGTCTGCGCGTCTCCATTGGCATAACCGACCTTGGCCATGCGCAGGATGTTCTGGTAAGCAACGCCGCTCTCCGGCGAGGAGCTCTTCGCGTGCACACGGCCACCCGTCATCGCAAGCGTCTTGGGGTCCTGCCCCTTGAACGGCGAACCCGCTGTCTTTACGGCGATCGCGAGCACAGACTGAACCGCCGCATTCGTTGCCTGTGCTACCGCGGGCACGGTGGTTGCCGTGGCTGTCGATCCACCCGAGGTCGGACCCGGCACCAGCGAGCTATCGCCCAGCACCACATCGATCTTCCCTACCGGAATGCCCGTCTTATCGCTCACCACCTGCGCAAAAACCGTGTAGGTTCCGGTCCCGATATCCTGCGTCGCGCAACTTGCCCGCGCGGTGCCGTCGTCGCGCAGATTCACCGTTGCCTGGCACGCTCCACGGCCCGCTCCCCAGGAGGCTGCAGCCACCCCCCAGCCAAGCACCAGATCGCCCTTACGCATGGAACCGACTGCCGGGTTGCGTTTCGACCAGCCAAACCGCTCCGAGCCGACCTGAAAACATTCCTTCAGATGCCGCGAAGAGAACGGCTTCCCGTTGCTCTCATCCGTCAGCGTGTCGTTGCGCAACCGCAGCTCCACCGGGTCCATCTTCAGCTTGATCGCCAGCTCATCCATCGCGGACTCAAGCGCATACAGCCCCGGCACCGCGCCCGGTCCGCGCATCGGTGTCGGTGTACCCAGGGTCCTTCGTACCAGCGCTGAGGTTACCTGCAGATTGGGCACACTATAGATAAACGGGGTCGCCTCGCCGCAGTTCTCCTTGACGTCGTCGATCAGCGAGGTGTGATTGCGGTAGTTCTGCTCCAGCGAGACCAGCTTGCCCTCGCTTGTCGCACCGATGCGCAGTCGCTGCTGCGTGCGCGGACGATGGCCGACATCGTAAAACATCATCTTGCGCGAAAGCGTCAGCTTCACTGGCCGGTTCAACTGGCGTGACGCCACCGCCGCCAGCGCCGAGTGCGGCCATGGAAACAGCTTGCCGCCGAATCCTGAACCGATGAATCGCGAGATGACCTGGATATTCTCCTTCGGTACGCCAAGCACCTGCGCCATCACGTTCAGGTGGTTCACCACCCCCTGCGACGACTCGTACAGCGTGTACTTCTTGCCGTCCCAGACCGCCACCGTGGCATGCATCTCCATCGGATTGTGCGTCTCGGCGGGCGTCATGTAGGTCTCATCCACCTGCACCGGCGCGGCTGGAAACGCACTGTCTGTGTTCCCCCGCTTGCTTTCGACATGCGGCTCCCCGTCGGGGTCGTCGAGCAGCGGCGACACGTTCACCTTATCGGCGACATACGTCACCTTCACCGCAGCCGCCGCGGCCTGCGCCTGCTCAAAGGTCTTCGCCACCGCCAGGGCGACATACTGGCCCCAGTAGTAGATGTTTTCATCCTCAAACGGCGGCCGGTCTTCGCTGATGCGCGCGCCACGTCCGCCCGAGGCCAGCCGGAACAGCGGACCGATGTTGCCGTGGTGCAACACCAGCAGGACACCCGGCATACCCTGCGCGGCGGATGCATCGAGGTTCTGAATTTTTCCATGGGCAATCGTGCTGCACACCGGCACGGCGTACACCAGCCCCGGAAACTGATAGTCCGAGGCGTAGTACGCCGATCCGGTCGTCTTCAGCGGACCGTCAATGCGCGGCACCGCGGCTCCAATCACAGCCGACGGCGACGTGCCCTTGGATCTATTGGAGCTTTCCTGTTGTGTCTGACTCTGCATTACTTGATCTCCTGCGCCTTCGCAGCGCGGTGCTCATCGAGCTTGGGACGGACGCGCTAAGCAACAGCCATGGTCATGGCGCGTACAAGGCAACGCTTGGAAAGCTCGACTTTGAAGCCATTTTCCTTGCGCGGATGTGCGCCTTTGAGTGCCGCGTCGGCCGCCAAACGGAAATTCGCTGCATTCGCAGGCTTGCCGTTCAGCACAGCCTCCGCCTCGTGCGCACGCCATGGGATCGCGCCCACGCCGCCCAGCGCAATGCGTACGTGGTCCACCTTGCCGCCGCCCGTGCTGACCACCACCGCAGCCGAGGCCAGCGCGAATTCATACGCCGCGCGGTCGCGCAGCTTGAGATACAGCGTCTTTGTTCCCGGTCGCGGCGGCGGCAGAAGCGCAGCGGTGATCAGATCGCCCGGCTGCAGCACCGTCTCGAGGTGCGGCGTGGCGCCGGGCAGCTTGTAAAACTCGCCGATCGGCACAATGCGCGTGCCTGCCGTACCGTGAATCTCGATCTTCGCCTCGAGCGCCATCAGCGCGACGTTCTGGTCCGAAGGATTGCTCGCAATGCAGTGCTCACTCGTGCCCAGGATGGCGAGCATCCGGTTGTCGCCGTCCAGCGCATCGCACCCCGACCCCGGATTGCGCTTATTGCAACGATGCGCGGTGTCGCGAAAGTACACACAGCGGGTCTTCTGCAGCAAATTGCCGCCCGTGGTCGCCATGTTGCGCAGCTGCGGCGACGCTCCGGCAAGAATCGCCTGCGAGAGCACAGCATAATCGCGCATCACCGTGGGATTGTGCGCCGTGTCGGAGTTCCGCGCCAGTGCGCCAAGGCGCAGACCGCCGTCCGGCGTCGGCGTGATCGCATCGAGCGGCAGTCCATTGATGCTGACCACCTCGCGCGGGCGCTCCACGTTCAGCTTCATCAGATCGACGAGATTCGTTCCCCCGGCGACGAAGCGCACTGTCGCGCCCATCTGCGCGGTCGGCGTCTTCGCGGCTTCGGCAATCGCCTGGGCGTCCGTTGTCGCATTCACCATGCGAAACTGCTCCACTATGCACCTCCCTGCGCCGGGCTCGACCGCCGCCCCTGCTGCACCGCCGCCACAATGTTGGGGTACGCGCCGCAGCGGCAGAGATTGCCGTACATGTTGTTCTTCACATCGTCATCCGACGGGCCGCAAGGCTCCTTCAGCAGAGCCACGGCCGACATGATCTGGCCGGAGGTGCAGTAACCGCACTGATACGCGTCCTGTTCGACGAAGGCAGCCTGCATGGGGTGCATGTGGCCCGGGGTGCCGAGCCCCTCGATGGTCGTGATCTTGTCGCCCGCGTGCATCCACGCGAACGACATGCAGGCGAGCACACGCCGGCCATTCACATGCACCGTGCACGCGCCGCACTGGCCGTGATCGCAGCCCTTCTTGGTTCCCGGCATCGCCAGATTTTCGCGCAGGCAATCCAATAAGGCCACACGGGGCTCAATTTGCAAGGGATAATCCTTGCCATTGACGTTCAGCGTTACCGGAACCGTATCGCCTGACGCGGCCGCCGACTCTGTCGTCTGCGCCTGTCCCTTGGGCACCGCCGCAAGCAGAGGCGGCGCAGTCGCCGCGAGGCTGGCCGCGCCCAGGCCGGACAGAAAGGATCGCCGGCTTACCCGACCTTGCGAAGGGGAGTTTCCTCCTTCGCTCGATACGCCGCCTTTCCCCGCTGAGTTCTCGTTTTCGTTATCGCCAGCGCCGTCCGCCATGCCGCCTCCCAAAAACCAACTCTGGGCTCATTGTCGTCTGCGTCTGGGCGCGGATGCAACTGGCGGCGGAACGGCCGGTTGTGCTAGGAAAGGTCTGATTAAATCCCCGCAGATGGAGAAAGCGTACCGCAGCGGCTAAAGCCGCATTGCAAACAGGGCACTTACGGCACGGCTGAAGCCATGCCCTTCCCAAAACAGGAATTAATCAGAGTTTCCCTAGAGCGGAACCACACCAGCTGTACCCAGCGCCAAAGGCGCGTCACATAACAGCCTGGGGCGCAGCCCCAGGTATAGCGCGAAAAGGCGCCGAGGGCTGAAAGCCCGCAACATGAAAGTATGGGTACACCTACAAGGCTAATACTCTAAGCGACTCCTTCGCAGACGGAGTTCGTCTCCACGGCGCGGAGGAGTTCGGTCGCGGCTGCGGCGGCCAGCGGCCTGCTGAAGAGGAAGCCCTGCACCCGGTCACAGCCAAGACCCTTCAGTAATCGCAGCTGCTCTTCATCCTCTACGCCTTCGGCAACGACTTTCATCCCAAAGGTGTGTGCCAGCGCGATGATCGCCTCCACGGTAGGGTACGTTCCATTGAATTCGGCGATCCTTCGCGTGAAAGAACAATCGATCTTGAGTGAATCAACAGGCAACTGATGCAATCTGCCCAACGAGGAATATCCCGTTCCGAAGTCGTCCACGGAAAAGTGAATGCCCATGCGCGCGAGCGTTGCAATCTGGTGCGGCGCATCGCCTCCCCGGTCGGGCATCATGGTGGATTCGGTGACCTCGAACTCCAGCATGCGCGCGCTCAAATGGTAGCGCTCCAGCGTCCTGGTCACCTGCCGTGCAAAATCGAAGCGCGTGAGCTGCAAGGGCGAAACGTTGACCGCAACCTGGATGGGCGTAAGCCCCTCATCGATCCATGCGCGCGCCTGCCTGCACACCTCCTCGAGCACCCAGTTCCCCAGCGGCACAATCAACCCACTCTCTTCCGCAATCGCGATCATGCGATCGGTAGGAATGCGTTGCAGGGAGGGGGCGGTCGATCGGAAAAGCGCCTCAAAGCTGTGCAGCCGTCCATCCACTGTCATCTGCGGCTGATAGTGCACGGCGATTGCCCCCGTCTTCAGGGCACGCCGCAGCCCGAGTTCAATCTCGTTTGCCTCGCTGGCCGAACTGCTAATCTCATCGGAAACGCGAAACCACTGCGCTCCGCCCGCGCGCTTTGCCTGGTACATCGCGGCGTCAGCATCACGCCACAGCTGTTCGATCTCCTTGCCGTCGTCCGGGTAAACCGCAAATCCGACGCTGGCGGCCAGTTCGACATCGGCGCCACCCATCTGCAGCGTGGCTCGCAGCTCGCGCAACAGTGTGGAGGCGAACACCTCTGCCCTTTCGGCCTCGTCAAGATTGCCGAGGAACAGCATGAATTCGTCACCGCCACTGCGAGCCAGGGTGCCCTTGTCGCCAAGGCAACGTTTCACGCGCGCAGCGGCCTCTTTTAGGCAAGAATCTCCGGCGGCGTGTCCAAAGCTGTCGTTGATCTGCTTGAACCGGTCGAGATCGATGCAGAAGATCGCCACCTTGCGCGCGTCCTGCGCGGCCTGCTCCAGAGCATCCTGCAGCCGCTGCTCAAACAACACCCGGTTGGGCAGGTCCGTAAGGACATCGTGGTGAGCCTGGCGAATCAGCTGCGCGTGAAGGCGCTGGCGTTCCGTAACGTCATGCATCAGGGCAAACATCACACGGCGGCCATCCTGCACTACAGGCTGGCTCGCGATGTCGACCTGTAACGTCGAGCCATCGTGACGATGGTGCAGCCATGGGCCGGAAAGTTGCTGCGGGCCCGCGTCCCTGAGTTCCGCGATCAGATGGGAGTCCGGCTCGCCGGAGAAGACATCCAGCAGCGTCATGGAGCCGAACTCTTCCTGGGTAAACCCGTAGCTCGCGACGGCAGCTGAGTTCACCCTCAGAAATCGCAGCGTGTCGGGATCGTAGGTCCACATCGGATGAGGATTTCCCGCGAACAACAGCCTGTATTCCTCGCTGGCCAACTCCGCCGACCGGATTTCTTCCTCCAGCAAGGTCAGGATCATGCCCGCCGCGACGAAATATTTCGGCAGGTTCCATATCTCCGGGCTCACGACAGCAGCAGGCAGGAAGTGCCCTACAAGCGAGGCGACGACCCATACGAGGCCCCACGCCACCGCGCCGGCGCTCGTCGTCACGGTCGCAGCGGAGATCCGTGAACGCCCGAACGAGAGCAGCACCGCATTCAAACCGAAGCATTGCGTAAGGGCAACGCACATCACGGTATCTGCGTTATGGGCGCGTGTGGCCACCACGAGCCAACCGGTGCACGCCAGAACCACGAGCAGGATGCAGCCTGCCTGGAACCGATTCCCCCGGAAAAAGCGCAGGCCGATCAACACGATGGCCGCGGCACTGAGGTACGCACAGAACGCCATCGCCCAAAACCAGGACGGCGAAAGTGAAAACGCGATCGCGGCTAGCCAGGGCACTCCCAGCAGGCAGGCGATCGTAACCTGCCGCGCTATGGTCCTGTGGCTCTCTTCCCGTGAGAGAACAAACGAGATCCCGCAAAGAATCAGCGTGCTGAGAGTGGCAAGGCTCTGCACCACCTCGCCTGCCGTGGTGTGCACGCGGCACACCAAAGCGGCAAAATGAAGCAGAACAAAGAACCAGCCCATCATCCAGAACCGGACCGCAGCCGTGCTTCGCTTCCTATACACGGAAGCGAACAGCAAAAACACAAAGCCGGCTGCAAGAAGGTCAATCAGGTTCTGCACTAATACTCTCGACGGTCAGGAACTTGAAAGCGATGGACAGAAACAAGACTATCGAACCCACCGTGCAGGTCAAGTCGCCAGAAGTTGTAGAGATACAGAATCGTTCGCACTCAAGTTTGGCGCCGTCTTGCCGATCTATCCCCGTATGGCCGGAACGCAATCAGGAGGTCGGCTTCGCCGGGGCATCCAGGCGGGCGTAAAAATCTGCCACAAAGCGGCGGCTGTAGTCATCCAGAAGCTCTTTCACGCGCGTCGCGGAGGGCGACTGGACGATGAGGCCGGCATGATGATGTTTTTTCAGCTGGTGCACGATCTCCGGCGCGTCATAGCCCGAGGTGTCGGGCCACTCCTGCTTTGCAAGGCAGATGATGCTGCCGGCGTACTCTTCCCGCGCAGGTTTCGGGTGGTATCCCTCCCCCCGCATCTGCGCCACCTCGATGCGCGCCCATTCAACCCACGGATTCAGCCCGCTGGCCGCCTCGGCGACCTCCGCGATGTACGCTCCGCCCACGCGCGCGGCCGTTTCGAGGAAGTAGAACCGACCATCCTCATAGGCGCGGATAAATTCGCTGTGGGTGGGGCCGCTGCCCATGCCGAGCGCGCGCAGGACCTCGGCGTGGATCGGCAGCAGAGCCTCGCTCTCCTCACCGTTCCGCTCCAGCGTGCGCGTGGAGAAAATGCCGCCGGAGTGCATCGTGTCGAAGGGGGGCTGCCCATACTTGTGCCCCAGCGCGAACAGCAGTTCACCGTTCCAGCTCAGGCCTTCTACATGAAAGATCTCCCCCGGAACGAAACGCTCCACAAGAGAGTGGCTTGCCTCATCGCCGAGTCCCTTCAGCAGCGGCCAGATGGCGTTCGGATCGGAGAACTTCTGGATCCCGATGGCCGAGGCGCTGGCTCGGGGCTTCAGCATCCATGGGCCCTTCGCGCCTTGAAGAAATGCCCAAAGATCATCGTGGTTGGTCACTGCGGAAAACTCCGGGACGGCGATTCCAGCGCGTGCCGCAGTCTCGCGCATCGCGAGCTTGTCGCGAAACGGCCGGGTGACGGTGCGGCCCATGCCGGGGAGGCGGAGGTGCTCACGCACCAGCGCCGCAGTGTCCAGATCGAACTCATCGAGCGCCACAATTCTGGCGTAATGGCGATGCTGCGCCAGCCGCGCCACATAGGACAACACAGCCTCCGGCGGGAGATCTTCGGGCATGGTCTCAAAGGCGGCGAGAACCTCCTTCGGCCAATCCGCATCGCGCAACGAATGCACGGTCAACAGCGTTACTGGGACCCCCAGTCGAGCGACCTCGCGCAGAAACGGCTGCCCTTTTTCGTAGGTGCTGATGCACAGCAGCTCCGGTTGACGCGCTTCGCTGATATCGGCCATTCCATCCCTTCTTTCGAGCTCCTCCGCACCAGGGAGGGTCCGATTTATGCGCCCATCCGCGGCCCAGGGCTAAAAGTTCTGTTCATTTCGGCGCTTTAGTGTGCGGGCTGAAGCCCGCACCTACACCGGAGCGCACAGAGTAGAGCATTCCTACGCAGAACTTCCTATGCAGAGACTGGCGAAGCCTGCAGCTTGCGAACGATCCCGGTCGTGGAAAAGCCCTCCACCACCGGCACGATCTCCACACGACCCCCCGCAGCCTGCACCAGCTCATGCCCGACAACGGTTTCGATGGAGTAATCGCCCCCCTTCACCAAGACATCGGGGGAGAGCGCGCGAATCAGCTCCAACGGCGTGTTCTCATCGAAGAGCGTAACGGCATCGACCGCACCCAGCGCTGCCATCACACGCGCGCGGTCGCGTTCCCCGACCACGGGGCGAGCCGGACCTTTGAGCCGGCGCACGCCCGCGTCCGTATTCAGTCCCAGCACCACCTTTGAACCGAACCGCCGGCACTCCTCCATCAGCGACACATGACCCACATGCAGCAGATCAAAGCAGCCATTGGTAAAGACAACCGTCTCGCCCGCGGCGCGCCAGTCCGCAACGCGCGCCAGCAACGCCTCGCGTTCCAGGATCTTCTCTGCGTCGCCGATCTGCTTCGACGGCGTCAGCAACGCGGTCAGCTCGTGATGGGCGATCGGCACCGTACCCACCTTGCCAACCACGATGCCCGCGGCCAGGTTCGCCAGTTCAACCGCCGTTGCGATCTCAAGTCCGGCGGCCAGCGAGGCCGTTACCGTGGCAATCACGGTATCGCCGGCGCCCGAGACGTCGAAGACCTCGCGGGCACGGGCCGGAGAATGAAGGCTGCCGGCGTCCGACAGCACCCGAATGCCCTTTTCACTCATGGTCACAAGCAGGAAACGCAGATCATGCTCGCAGCGCTGTTCCTCCCCTGCTGCCAGCAGCGCCTGCGTGTCCTGCGGGCCGACCCCTGTCAGCAGCGAAAGCTCATGCAGGTTCGGACAAACCGCGGTCGCGCCCGAGTATTTGCTGAGATCAGGTGTCTTCGGATCGACCAGGACAGGCACCCCGGCGCGTCTGGCTTTTGCGATCACGCGCGCGCAAAGCTCAGCCGTAAGCGTACCCTTCGCGTAATCGGAGAGCACCACCGCATGGGCCTTTTCGACGAGGGCCTCCGCTCGCTCTACAAGGCGCTGATGATCCTCGACCGATGGCCGCTCCCGGCTCTCGATATCCAAGCGCAGCAGCTGCTGTGTGCGGCCCACGATGCGCGTTTTGGAGACGGTCGGCAGCGCTGTCGTGACCACGCCGACGGTATCCACCTTCGCCGCGCCGAGCAGATCTTCGAGCTCACGCCGTTCCGTGTCATCGCCCCAGAAGCCGGCCAGCACGGCATGGCAGCCCAGACCCGCCAGATTCATGGCGACGTTCGCCGCACCGCCCGGCCGGCCGTAGCGGTGCGCGTGGCGCAGCACGGGCACGGGCGCCTCAGGCGAGATGCGATCGACCTCGCCCACGATATAGCGATCCAACATCAGATCGCCGACCACCAACACATGCAGGCGTGAAAACCCCCCCGCCAGCAGTTCGAGTACAGCGTGCAGCTCCGGCAATGAACCATTCATCTCCGCACCATCATCGCACCTCAAACAGGTATGGCTGTTCCGCTTTCACCACAGCGACCCAGCAAGGAATGTACCTTATCCAAAACCTCTTCCACTGTGATGGAGGTGAGACACTTTTTTCGCTGTTCCAGGCAAGTCTCCAGGCCACAGCCCCAGCACTCGACGCGATGGTAGGCAATCTCATACCGCGTTCCAAACGGAAACCACTGCCGCGGAATATTGCGCGCGGCGAAGACGGCTACCAGCGGCGTTCCCACAGCAGCGGCCAGGTGCATCGGGCCACTATCGTGACCCAGAAACAGGAGCGCCCTCGCGATGGCCGCGGCACTCTCTCGCGGCGTCAAGCGTCCGCACAGATTGACCACAGCGCCGCCGCCGTTTTCACCCCAGTGCGCGGCCGCGAATTGGCTCGCCTCGTGCTCCTCAGCCGCGCCCAGCAGCAGCAGCCCGCGCCCCGGCATCTCAGCGGCAAGCCGGGTCAACAACGCCTGCCAGTTCTCCTTGCCCCAATCCTTAGCCTGCACCTTGGTGCCCACGCTGACCGCCAACGGGGGCATCGCCAGCGCCTCCATTCCGATCGTTGCAGCGGCAAGCGCATGCTCAGCCTCGGTCAGGTGCAGCGACCAGTTCGCGGAATTTTCAATGTCCGCCTCCCCAAGGTCTTTGAGGTTGCGGGTCAGGCGCGCCGCCTCCGGCTCAAGCTCCGCATCCATCAGCATCCGCTCCGCTTCAGTCGAACCCGGCTCCTCGCCATAAAAATTTAGCTGCATCTGTCCGGTCAGCGGAGCACCGATCACCCGGCGCACACCGCACAGACGAAAGAACCGGAGATCGCGCGCCGCGACAGCCGTGCCACGCGCCGCAACCAGGTACACCAGCGCATCGGGCCGGAACCGCCGGATCGCCCACCACAAACGGACAAGCGCAAGGGGGCTGCGCGTACCCACCGTGTAGCGCATATAGCCCTGCACCAGCCCCGTGCCCGCGAGCACCGCAGCCGCTGCGGGTGCTTTGCTGTGCACGGGCGAGTTGGTGAGCATCCGCCGCTCGGCGTCCGGAAACGCGCGGGCAATCAGGTGCAGCGCCGGCAGCGCAATCAGCATGTCGCCCAGGCTGCCCAGGCGATAGATCAAGACTCGGCGCGCCTCGCGATCAACCATGCCTCTTCAGTGTCGCTGCCCTGCTCTTTCCGTGCAATCGGCAGGGAGGATCTACAACCGTTCGTTTGTTCATCGACCCGGGTTTGCGGGGCAGCCCAAACCCGGCTATCCTCCTTGTTGCGCTCGCATCGCTGCAGATCACGCGCTTCGTTTATGCTTCATGCCGCACATCTCGCCGCTCTGCAGGACAGCGCTACCCGGCGTTGGCATACAGCGAATGCCGCCGAGCCGCAGCCCTCCTCGCCTTTTGAGCTGCTGGTGCTTCAGCAGCATCGAGCGAACTTCCGTCTCTGGCACCAGGAAGATGCCGCGCGTGATCCGCTTGCAGACGATGGCACCATCACGGCGGTGAAACGCGCCATCGACGCCCTCAACCAAAGCCGCAACGATCTTGTGGAGCGCATGGATGAAGTTTTGCTCCGGGCCGTGCGCCAGAACGAAGAGGCCCCGCTGCACTCCGAGACGCCCGGCCTGATCATCGACCGGTTGTCGATTCTGGCGCTGAAGTTATTTCACACCCAGCAGGAAACCCGTCGCGGAGATGCCCCGGAGGAACATCGAGACCGCAATCGGGACCGCCTGCAAATGCTTTCGGATCAGCGAGATGACCTTGCGCTCTGCCTTGCGGAGCTTTGGTCGGAGATCCAATCGGGTGGCCGTCGCTTCAAGCTGTACCGCCAATTGAAAATGTACAACGACCCCACCTTGAACCCTGTTCTTTACCGGGCGACAGCCTCTTCCAGCGCTCCGAAACGGCAACCAGGTTGAAGCTGCGGAGCCGGCCTCCCTTTGGGTGATTGACCAAAGGGGGTTGCTCGACTTATAACTCCGAGAGCCTTCCAATTATCCCCAATGTACTACCCGCGATCTATCGCGACACGAGTGAACTATGGCCCCGAAGTCGGCACACCCAATCTCCCAGCCCACGTCCAGCAGCTCCCCTAAAAACGCAAAGGGGGAGGAACGGAGCGGCAAGCTGCACCGGATGCCGCGCACGCTGGCCGGCACACCCATCGCGGTCGAAGACAACGGCCGCAAGTCGCTGCTGGAACTGTATGAAAAAGCAATCCGCCTGATGGGCACGGGCAAGTATGCGGAGGCGCATGCCGCCTTCGACCAGCTGCTGGCCGGCGCTCCGCACGACCTTGCCGACCGCATTCGTATGTACATTGCGGCCTGCGTAGCGCAGATCGACAAGGGTACCAGCGAATTTTGCAGCCACGAAGAGCGCTATGACTACGCCATCTCGCTGTTGAACCACGGACACTATGAAGATGCGCGCGAGCACTTTCAGCAAATCCTGCTCGATCACGCGGAATGCGATTATGCCTTCTACGGTCTGGCGCTGTTGTCCAGCATGACGAACTCCAGCCATGAATGCCTGAATCACCTCGCCGAAGCGATTCGTCTCAACCCCAAGAACCGCATCCAGGCGCGCTCCGACTCGGACTTCTCCAACATGAGCGAAGATCCGCGATTCACAGAACTTCTGTACCCCGAGGCGTAACACCTTTGTTCGCCCCCAGGGGTGGAGAAGCCACTACACTAGGGCAGATGGCGCTCGCAACCCACCCAGACCGGCCTATTCGCGTCGTGGCCATCGGCGGCGGCACCGGTCTTTCGACGCTGCTGCGCGGTCTCAAACGCTACGTCGCCCCCCCGCAGAGCGCGCAGGTGAACACCTCCTTAGGATTTGAGGATCGCCGCGCCGCCCGGCGGCAGTCCGGCCGCATCAGCGACCTCTCCGCCGTGGTAACCGTCACCGACGACGGCGGCTCCTCCGGCCGCCTGCGCGAAGATCTCAACATCCTGCCGCCCGGCGACGTGCGCAACTGCATGGTCGCGCTGAGCGAAGACGAGGCCATGCTGAGCCGCCTGTTTCAGCATCGTTTTTCCACCGGCGATCTGCGCGGACACAGCTTCGGCAACCTGTTTCTTGCCGCCCTCACCGAGATGCGCGGCGACTTCGCGCAGGCCGTGCAGACCTCCTCGCAGATTCTCGCCACCCGCGGCCGCATCTATCCCGCCACCACCGCCAACGCCACGCTGGCGGCGCAGATGGAGGATGGTTCCCTCGTCCGCGGTGAAACGCGCATCTCGGCCTCCAAGAGCCGCATCGTCGAGTTGATGCTCGAGCCCGCGCACTGCGATCCCCTGCCGGAAACGCTCGAAGCGATCGCCGAGGCCGACCTCATCACGCTGGGCCCCGGCTCGCTGTATACGTCGGTGATCTCGAATCTGCTCGTGCACGGGATACCGGAGGCCCTGGCGGCCAGCCGGGCGACGCGCGTCTATGTTTGCAACCTGATGACCCAGGCCAACGAGAGCCTGGATCTCACCGCCTCGCAGCACATCGAGAAGATCTTCTCTCACGCCGGCGGTGCGGACCGGCCGATTCTGGATTACGCCCTCATCAACACCGGCCGCATCCGCCCCGGGACCCTCGCGCAATACGCCGCGGAGGGCCAGTGCCCGATCGAAGCCGATCTCCTCCGCGTACGCGCGCTCGGCGTCGAGCCGGTCACCGGCAACTTCGTGCATGAAGGCGAGGTCCTGCGGCACAGCTATGAGACCGTCGCGGACACCGTGCTGGAGCTCGCCTATGCCCACGCTAACGGCGTTGGGGCTCCCGCCGGAAAGCTGTAGCGCCTGAAGCAGTTTCCGAGTGGGTGTATAGCTTTTTTAAGATTGTCATCCCGTAGCGCAGCGCAGGGATCTGCTTTTCTTGAGCGTTGCTGCACGTAGAGGAAAACAGATCCCTGCGCAGCGCTACGGGATGATAAACGTAACTCTGGCCTTGCGCGGAAGCCGCTCTAAACAGCCGCGGCCCCAATCTCCACCAACTTCGGCAGCGTTTCCTCCGCCACCGTGCGCTTCAGTTGCCCGCAGGCAGCGTAGATATCCCGTCCGCGCGGACGCCGTATGTAGGTTGCCATCCCGCCGTCGATCAGCAGGCGCTGGAAGCGTTCCACATCCACCGGCTTCGGCTGCGTATAGGCGATGCCCGGCCCCGGGTTCCAGACGATCAGGTTCACCTTGGCCCGCATCCCGTCGAGCAGCGCCAGCACCTCGCGCGCATGCTCCGGTTGATCGTTCTCCCCTCCCAGCAGCACATACTCAAAGGTGACCCACTCCCGCGTCCGCAACGGAATCTGACGGCACGCCTCGAGCAGCTGCGCGATCTTCCACTTGCGCGTGATCGGCATCACCTCTTCCCGCACCATGTCGTTGGAGGCATTCAACGAAAGCGCCAGCTTGGGGCGCATGGACTCCGTGGCAAACCGCTCCATGGCCGGCAAAATGCCCGAGGTGGACACCGTCATCCGCGACTCCGGGATCCCGATCCCCTCCACGAGCCGCCGCACCGCCCCCATGAACTCGTCGTAGTTCAGAAACGGCTCCCCCATGCCCATGAACACGAGGTTGATGCGATCCTGCCCGATCTGAATCCGGTGCCGATTCAGCACCGCCGCGACCTGCCCGGCGATCTCCCCGGCGGTCAGGTTGCGCCGGATGCCCAGCTTGGCGGTCAGGCAGAACTGGCAGTTCACCGCACAGCCCACCTGGCTCGAAACGCAAATCGTCGCCCGCCGATACCCCCGCTCCGCCAAAGCCCCAAACCGCTGCCTACCTCTCTTGTCATTCCCGAAGGGAATCTGCGTTTCGCTTTTCTTGCTGTCATTCGCCCTGAGCGCAGTCGAACGGCAGGGAACCTGCTGTTCGTTCGCCGCGCCGAAGAAATCCAGCCCAGCCGAAACCTCCGCCCCCGCTGCAATCTCCTCCGGCTCATCCTCCTCCGCCGCCGCGCCATCCCCATCCGGCATCCAGACCGTCTCAACGGTCTCGCCATCGGCCATGCGCACCAGGTACCGCTCTGTCCCATCCACCGAAACAGCCGTCTGTGCCAGCTCCGGCAGACCCACGGACCAGCCCTTGTGCAGCAAACGCTCCCGCAGCTCGCCCGAAAGCGTCGTCATCTCTTCGACGGACCCGATACGCTGCTTATAAAGCGCCTCAAAGACCTGCCGGGCACGGTACGGCTTCTGCCCGAGGCTCGCCATCAGCTCCGTCAATGCCGCCAGATCAAGCCCAAATAGAAAGCCCGCTTCCACCTTCTCAGTCTATCGCCCCGCTACTGCGGACGCACTTCGATCTGCATCGACTGAGCAGGTGCCGATCGAGCAGGTGCCGGTTGCACATGCTTTTGCCTCGCGATCACGACCATTCCTGTAAGCGTGAGCATCAATAACGCTGTTGCGATTGGGTAGAACACAAACTGCCCTCTTGGCCATATCGCCCCGGGCCAAACGTTCGCAAAGCGATCACTGAAAGAGTCGTTCACCCTTTCCGGAAACTCCGCAGCTTCGACGAAACTCTCTGACCGTCGCCATGTGCGAGCAAGTACCGTTGCACGAACATTTGCAAACAGCAACATGACGCCAACAATGCCGATGACAGGACTGCCAGCTCCGAAGCCGTAAGGAATCGCAGCATAGCTTGCGATGCGATCCAGCAGATAACAGCAAAAGATCAGGATGGCAGCTGCTAAGCTGCGCTCGCGTACACCTACGCCGGCAAGAAAGTACGTTAAACCAACCAACACCGCGAAAAAGGCATGACCCGTAGCAACCAGGCTCAGTGTCGACAGGATTGCGACAATCACACACAGCCAAAAACCCTGTTTACTAACCAGCTCGACGTCATAGCCATTTTCGATAGTCGGCCACAATAGCCGCTTAAACAAGCCATCGGTAGGTTTTTGTTCACTCGCAAGGCCAAGCGTCTGCATGGCCGCATCAGATCACAGCATAGTCTGCGCGTCCAGAGATCAATGGTGCAGACGATAGTAACAAGCCATGAAACAATAGCCATCGATGCCTATCTCCGTTCCCCTGGCCGAAAACGCCAGCCTTTCCACACCGCACACCCGCGACATCCGCTCCACCACCCTGCCCAACGGCCTGCTCGTCATTACGGAGCGCATGTCCCACCTCCGCTCCGTTTCCATGGGCGTCTGGCTGGATACCGGATCGCGCGACGAAACGCCCGAAACCAACGGCATCTCGCACTTTCTCGAACACATGGTCTTCAAGGGAACCACGACCCGTTCGGCGCAGCAGTTTGCGCGTGAGGTCGACGCCATCGGGGGCAACCTCGACGCCTATACCTCGAAGGAGACCATCTGTTTTTCGATCAAGGTGCTGGACGGCAACGTCCCCGTGGCGCTCGATCTGCTCTCCGACCTGGTGCTGCACCCCACGCTCGCCGCCGAAGACATCGTCCGCGAGCAGGGGGTGATCCTCGAAGAGATCAAGATGGATGAGGACAACCCCGATTACCTCGTCCACGAGCTGTTTACGCAGGGTTTCTGGAAGGGTGACGCGCTCGGACGCCCCATCCTCGGCACCGCCAAGACCGTGCCCAGCTTCACGCAGGAGATCGTGCTCGAAGAGTATGCCCGGCGCTTCACCCCCGCGAATATGCTGTTCACCGCGGCAGGAAACATCGAGCATGACGCCTTCGTCGCGCAGGTAGCCCAGGCCTTCGCCTCCCTGGCGGCCAGCACCGGCGCGAAGCTCGCACGGACCGCCGCGCCGGACACCCATCCGCACATCACGCTGAAGAACAAGAAATCGCTGGAGCAGGTGCAGTTCTGCCTCGCTGTCCCCGGCCTGCACACCGCGCACCCGGACCGCTATGCGCTGTTTCTCATGAACTCCGTGCTGGGCGGCGGCATGAGCTCGCGGCTGTTTCAATCCGTGCGTGAGGAACGCGGCCTGGCCTATTCCATCTACTCGGAGACGAGCCCCTTTCGCGACACCGGATCGCTCGCCGTCTATGCCGGTTGCGCCGTAGAAAACACCCGCGAGGTCCTCGACCTCACGCTCGCCGAGTTCACCCGCATCAAGACGGAACTCGTCAGCGACGAGGAGATCAGCCGCGCCAAGGAGCAGCTGAAGACCAACATGGTCCTCGGCCTGGAATCCTCCGGCGCGCGCATGACTTCGCTGGCACGGCAGCAGATGTACTACGGAAGATTCTTCTCCGTGGACGAAATTACCGCCGAGGTCGACCGCGTCACCGACACCGACATCCAGCGGATCGCAAACGATCTGCTGCGGCCGGAGGCTTTGACGCTCACGCTGCTTGGAAATCTGGGTGATCTGAAGATCGAGCGTTCCGGTTTGGTCTGCTGAGCACTCCGCATATAAAGCAGAACAGTTTGTCGTCCCGTAACGAAGCGAAGGGATCTGCTTTTCCAGCCTGCTGAACCCACGCTCGTTTCAGTGGTGCTGCGCGACAGGACCATAGCCCTGCATCGGCTCCCTTTTGCCGAAGAACGCGTCGGCGGAGATCACCAGCAGCACCGGGATAGCCAGCGCGCTGAAGAGCAGGAAGTGCATCAGCACATCGAGAAAACGAAGAGGAAGATGCGCCTGCTTCAACCCATGCAGGTGCAGCAGCAGAGCGCAGACAAAATTAATCAACAGGTAGCACACAGCTACCGTCAGCAGGATATGCATAGGACAGCTCCCGGAGAGAAGAGCGAGTGCTCTGAAAACGTAGCGCCCGCCGGAGGCGTGACTATAACAAAGGATGATCTGATTCGTCAATGACTCTTTTTGGTCAGCCCTGCGCTCTTTCGGGGGACACCCGACCACGACTGCGGAGGCATAACTTGGCTCTGCCGCTCCGCCCACTCTACCGATCCCGCCCACGAAACGTCTATACTTCGGGACGACGCCTCAGGGATCAACCCAAAGCGTTTCGAGATATCCAGATCTGCCGCGCGACCGTACGCTCGTGGGCTTTAGAGGTTGCTGAATCATGTCTATCGAACTTGTCTCTGCCGCTCGCCGCCGTGAACCGCAGGCCGGCTTCTCCCTGGTTGAGCTTCTGATCGTGATGTCGATCATCCTAATTCTGATCACGCTCGCGATTCCAGGCTACGAGCATGTGCACATCAAGGCCGACCAGACCTCGGCCATCGCCTCTGTCCGCATGCTCAACTCCATGGAGGCCGAGTACAACTCGAGCTATCCCAGCCACGGTTACGCCTGTGGACTTGCTCCGCTGGGCGGCAAAACCGGCGCCGGCACACCCACCCCCGAGGCCGCACAACTTATCCCCGACGACCTCGCCACCGGCTCCAAATCCGGCTACAACTTCGTTATTTCGAACTGCTCGAAGAACACGGTGAACAACCAGGATCAATACAACTCCTACCAGATCACCGCGACGCCGGTCGCCGTAGGCAGAAGCGGCAACCTGGGTTACTGCTCCGACGAGACCGGACAGATCCGCTTCGATGCCAAAGGCGGCTCCAACTGCACCGATCTGCTGCAGTAAGGCAGCTACCTTCTTGATTTCTTCTGTGTACCTTCAAGTCAACTTGCTATAGCAAAACGCCCATGAAAGGCCAGCGTTGCACCGCATTCCCGTCATGATCGCCGCCACGATCCTGTTTACAGGCTCCGGGCCGGCCCAGACGCCCTTGGCCGCCGCGTTGGCGAAGGTCGTGGATGCGCATTACAACCACCTGAAATCGCTGCAGGCGCGCTACACCGAGCGCTATCAAGGCATGGGCATAGACCGCACCGAAACCGGCACGCTGCTGCTGCGCAAGCCGGGCCGCATGCGCTGGGCGTATGACTCTCCGGTGGGCAAAGTCTTTGTGCTCGACGGCAAGGACGCGATCAGTTACACACCGGGTGATCCGCAGGCCAGCCGCCTGCCGGCAAAGCAGCTCGATGATCTCCGCTCTCCGCTGCGCTTTCTGCTCGGACACACAGAACTCGCCAGGGAGCTCGATCACTTATCGGTCGCCCCGGTCCCGGGGGGTTACAATCTTGCCGGCGCACCCAAAGGCATGGGCCAGCGGCTGCAGGCAGTCATTCTCACCGTGGACAAAACCGGCTCCATCCATGCGCTTGAGATCGAAGAGACGGACGGCGCGCGCACCACGTTCACCTTCACGGCGATCCACGAAAACGTCCCCGCCCCGGACAGCGATTTCGAGTTTAAGCCGCCACCGGGAGTTGCGATCGTGAATGGGACGGCACCGCTTTGAAGTTGTCAGTTGTCAGTTGTCAGTTTGTTAGTGGGCTACCAGCGCTGTTAGACCGAGGCACAACTACCAACTGACAACTCCAAACCTATACGCTTACATGCCCTGACTCACCCACCGGCACCGAGCCGCCCGTAGCCGCTGCAATCGCGTACTTCGCGTAGAACAGCACTTTGCTGCTCGAGGCCTCCCAGTAGTCGCCTTCGCTCACGTCCACGCGCAGAACGGCGATGTCCGGGTCATCCTCACCCTTCGGGAACCAGGCCTTGTACATGGTGTTCCACAGGTCGTGGATCTTGCTGCGATCCTTGCTCACGCTCGCGCGACCCTTCAGCGTGATGTATTTCGAGTCTGAAGGCTCGGCGAAGCTCAGCGTCACATGCTGGTCCTCCTGCACCTCATCCACCTTCTCCGAGCTACCGCGGGTCAAGAACCACACCGTTCCGTCGAAGGGCTTATCCTGCACCGCCATGGGGCGCGCGTCCATCGAGCCATCCTTGGCCACGGTGGTCATCATGCAGATGTGGATGCCCTTGATCAGTGCGCCGATCTTCTCCTTGGCCTCGGTTCCGCTCAAGTCGTGGTAATCCTTCGCGTGCTTGTCGTTCGCTTCGCTCATCGTGTCTCCTCATCGGCTCGTGATTCAAACCGTAGGATGCGCGAGCCGCGCCCGCGATTGCATCCGGGGTTCCTCCCTGCCCGACAAGGAGCACCGCGTGTACCGTAAGGTCATGCCGTTCCGTGCCCGCCTCAACCTTTTCCTGCTGCTCACCAGCGCCGCCGGGGGAGCGCAGACGCCTCTCCACCTGATCCCGATGCCGCGTGATGTGACCCCCAAGGGCGATCAGCCTCTGCCCAACGGCGTACAGATCGTCTGCGCGGGCTGCGATGCGGACGACAGCTTCGCCGCGCACGACCTGCAGAGCACCCTCGAAGAGCGTGGCGTGCGAAGCGAAGGCTCCGGCCTGAGAATCGTCCTTGACCGCCTGGCACGTCACCGGGACGCGAGCTTCACGACGGCCATGCAGCCGGAGGGATACACGATCATCTACACCCCCGGGACTCTCACCCTCACCGGCGCCACCGCCGAGGGGGTCTTCTACGCCGCGCAGACCGCCAAGCAGCTCTTCGGCGTCGATGCCGAAGGCCGACCCGTGCTGCACGCCGCCGACATCCACGACTGGCCCGTTCTGCGCTACCGCGGCCTCAGCGACGATCTTTCGCGCGGTCCCGTCGACACGCTGGAGTTTCAGAAGAAGCTTGTGTGCACGCTGGCGGCATACAAGGAAAACATCTACTCGCCCTACTTCGAGCACACGCAACAGTACGCCTCCAATCCCTTGCCCGCGCCGCCGGGGGGCAGCATCTCGGCGGCCGATGCGCGGGAGCTTGTGGCGTACGCGAAGCACTTTCACGTGACCGTCATCCCCGAGCAGGAGGCCTTCGGGCATCTTCGCCATAGCCTCATCTATGAGCAGTACCAGGACCTCGCCGAAACTCCGCACGGGGCGGTCCTCGCGCCCGGCCAGCCCGGCTCCACGCAGGTCATCCAGCAGGAGTTTGGCGAGCTGGCGCAGCTGTATCCCGGCCCTTTTCTCCACGTCGGCGCGGATGAAACCGTAGACCTCGGCGAAGGCCGCACCAAGGCTGCCGTCGATGCGCAGGGTCTCGCCCCGGTGTACCTCGATTTCATGCAGCGCATCGATACCGCATTGCAGCCGCTGCATCGCAAGCTGCTCTTCTGGGGCGATATCGCGCAGAACAGCCCCGATCTGCTGCAGGCCATGCCGCCGCAGTTCAAGGCAACAACGGTCGCGATCCCCTGGTGGTATGAGCCGCGGCCGCAGGGCTTCTCGAAGTTCATCAAACCCTTCACCGACGCCGGCTTCGAGACCTGGGTCGCCCCCGGCATCAATAATTGGTCGCGCGTTTACCCGAACTGGAACTACGCCTTTGCCAATATCCAGCAGTTCACCCGTGACGGCGTCGCGCTCGGAGCCACCGGCCAGCTGAACACCATCTGGTACGACGATGGCGAGGCCCTGGCCAGCAACAACTGGTACGGCATCCTTTACGGCGCCGCGGCCGCGTGGCAGGGTGGCCAGGGCGTCATCAGCGACTTCCAGGCGAGCTATGGTCCCGTCTTCCACGGCGACCTCACAGGCAAGCTCGACCAGGCCCAGCAGGAGATCATGGCCGCCCACGATCTGCTCAAGCAGCAGGCCAAGGTCGGCGACGGCTCCGACGGCCTCTTCTGGATCGATCCGTGGTCGAAGGACGGCATGACCTTCGCCCCCAAGCTGCGGCCCTACCTCCACGACCTGCGCCTGCACGCCGAAAAGGCCCTGCAGCTCATCGCCGAAGCCCGCGCCGCCTACCCCGACATACCGGCCGACGTGACTACGGGTGCCCCATCCTCACGCCCAGTCTCACCGGGCGTTAGGGTGGGCTCGGAGTACGCCCCCACCCACGAGCTTCCCTCCAACCCCACCGGCCTGCGCGAGCCCGACGCCATCGATGCCCTGGAGCTCGGCGCGCGCCGCCTCGACTTTATCGGTCTCAAATTCCAGCTCGCCGACGAGATGGCCGGGGCCTACGCCCGCGCCCAGGTCGACGCCACCTCGCCCGACAAAAAAATCAAGGTTATGACCGGCCGCGAGCTCTCCGATATCCGCGGCGTCAACGGCCGCCTCGAAGACATCGTCGACGCCTACTCGCTCACCCGCGACCTCTACCGGCAGCTTTGGCTGCGCACGGACCGCCCCTACGCCCTGCGCCCCGTGCTGGAGCACTACGATTACACCATCGGCCTCTGGTACGCCCGCATCGACGCCGTCCGCAGCGCCCAGCGGCAGTGGGAAAACACCCGGACCTTGCCACCCGCGGCGCAGCTGGGTATCCCTTCGTCCACGGCCTCGGCAGGTCCAACCACCGCTACGGGCCCTGAGTGATCCGGAGTGATCCGGAGTGATCCGGAGTGATTCTGGTCTATGGACTTCAAACCTCGATTCCTCGAAGCTCATTCCTGAACATAAGCCAAAGGATTTTGCTCACGAGCGACTTTGGGTGAACTGGAAGGCTCTCATCGTGTCTAAATCGCTCAAGGCATCGCACCTGCTATCCTCGCGAATGGGCTCACACACCCCCGCCGCGATGCTCGACCGGCCCGAGCTCACAACCAACGAAAGGGTGAAAATTAGGGATAGAAAACCATCACCGATGTCTCGAAAATCGTTCCCGGGGCCATCCTCACGCGATCCAACTTTTAGCACTTTTTTTTTGAGTTTTCCGCAGCCTGTTCAGCCCATGGTTCTCTTGGATAACGGCGCAAAACCCGGGGCTGAAGCCCCGTTCTTCTCCGCAATGAATAGCCGGGCTAAAACCCGGACCTGCCTCCGAAAAGCAAAAACTGATTCACACAGACACTACCTCACCGGGCAGCAAAAAACTGAGCGCGATGCGCTCGCCTATTATTCGGGCTTTCACATCCTCAAGTGAGCGCACGACCCACAGTGCACCGGCTTCGCACAGTTGCTCAGGCTCGTATGTGCCTTCCACGCCCAGCACGCGGCAGCCCGCGCCCACGCCCGCCCGAACTCCACTCGGGGCATCCTCCACAACCAGGCAGTTCGCAGCGGGGAAGCCAAGCGCCTCCGCTCCCCGGCGGTAGGGCTCCGGATCCGGCTTGCCATGGAGGACGGTATCAGCGCTGATCAGACGGTCGGGCACCGGCAAACCGGCAGCGGCGAGACGCCCGATCAGCAGTCTTCGCGTAGCCGAGGTAACAATCGTCCAACGCTCCGGCGGGAGGCTGTTCAGCAGCTCGCGCGCCCCGGGCAGCACCCGCAGATCGGCCACGTCGGCGATCTCCATGTCCTCGATCAGGCGCAGACCTTCCACCTGATCCACGCCAGGCTTCAGCAGCTCCATGACATCGACGGCCCGGGTGCCATGCGGGATCTCGACCTGATCGGCGTCGGGCACACCATAGTGCTCAGCCCAACGGCGCCAGCAGCGCCGCACACTCGCGATCGAGCTGACGAGCACACCGTCCATGTCAAAGAGAATGCCCTCCACCTCCACGGTTACGGGCGAGTTCAAGCCGGACGAACTCAAGCCGCCTCTCCGGCCAACACAAAGCTGCGGGCGGCCTCGAGAATCTGCTCGACGCTCTCCGTGCTGCAGCTCTCGCAGTAGACGCGCAGCAGCGGCTCGGTCCCACTCGCCCGCAGCAGCAGCCAGGTCTCCGCGGGGTTCGGCTTGTTCCTGCACGCAGGTTCCTCCAGGAAGAATTTGATGCCGTCCATGTTCTCCGTGCGCAACACCCTCCGGTCAGCAATCTCGACCAGTCCAGCGCTGGCCCGCCGAATGGCCGACCTCTTCTGCTCGTCGGTGATGTGCATGTCGATGCGACCGTACTGGTGTTCGCCGTACTCGGCCTGCAACGCGGCGACCAGTTGGCCAAGCGTCTTCTTCTCATCGGCCATCACGTTGGCCAGCAGCAAACTGTTCAGCAATCCGTCCCGCTCTGGTAGATGGCGACTGATGCCCACGCCGCCGGACTCCTCCCCGCCGATGAGGATGTCCTTTTCCAGCATCAGATCGCAGACGTATTTAAACCCTATGCCGTGCTCATGCAAGGTCCGGCCATACTTGGCGGCAATGCGGTCCAGCATCTTGGTCGTGTTGAACGCGCGCGTCACATCGCCCGGCCATCCCTTGCGCGTGAGCAGCCACTGCAGAATGACGGCGAAGATCTTGTGCGCATCGACGACGTTGCCGTGCTCATCCACGGCGCCGATGCGGTCGGCATCGCCATCGGTGACCAGCCCGGCGTCACAGTGCTCGGCGACCACCATCTTCTGTGTCAGCGCGATGTGCGGCAGAATCGGCTCCGGATTGATGCCCGGGAACGCCGGATTCACCTCGCTGCGAATGGCCACATAGGGGATACCGGCGCGGTCGAAGATGCCCGCGATGTAACCCTGCCCCGCTCCGTACATGCAATCGATCAGAAAACGGAAGCCCGAGGCCTTGATCGCCTCAAGATCCACAAAACCCTCGATGGCGGCAACATAGGGAGGCGCGAAATCCACCTCCTCGATGGGAGCCGCCATAGTCGTAGTGGGAGCGGGCTGGTACAGGTGCCGCTCGATCGCGGCGATGATGGAGGGCTTGCCCGAACCGCCATAGTGGGCCTTGTATTTCACGCCGTTCCACTCCGCCGGATTATGGCTGGAGGTGATCATGACCCCGCCGGCGGCCTTCCGGCCGCGCACCGCAAAGGAAAGCTCCGGTGTCGGCGTGACCTTATTCGCGAGAAATACAGGGATGCCAGCCTGAGACACCACCTCCGCAACGATGCGAGCAAAAGAACGCGAACCGAAACGGGTGTCATAGCCGATACACAACCCGGCGGCGGGATTTTCCTCCTCCAGCACGTACTGAGCGATGGCCTGGGCGGCTACCCGCACGTTCTCGTAGGTGAAATCGTCGGCAATAATACCGCGCCAGCCGTCGGTTCCGAACTTCACTTGAGCGGGCTTGGGCGGGGTCGGGGTAAGTGTCTCCGTGCTCATCAGATCAGATCCGTCCGGCCAACGCTCTTCAATTCGGTAACCACCTTGCCCACGTCCTGCGATCCCTCACGAGTCGTGATCAGCAGCGCATCCTCGGTTTCCACGATGACGAGGTCCTTGACACCGACCAGCGCCACCGTCTTTCCAGGCGCGAAGACGTAGCAGCCGGACGAGGTAATCTCCACACCCTGCCGCGCCTCCACGACATTGCTCCTGGAAGTCTCGACGTCCTCCGTCATGTGCTCGTACAGGGCGGCCCAGGAGCCGAGATCGTTCCAGGCGAAGTCGCCCGGCAGGCAATACAGCCCCGACTGCGCCTCCCCTTTGGCAGAACGCGGCTCCAGCACGGCATAATCGATCGATACCGACTCACATTGTGGGTAGAGCTTCGCAAACGTAGTCTCAAACTCCGGTGTGCCCCAGCTTTCGGCGATGCTCTCAAGCAGGGCGGCCATCTCCGGCTTGTGCTCGCGAATCGCTCCTGCCAGGGTCTCGGCGCTCCACAGGAACATGCCGCTGTTCCAGACAAAGTTGCCGGAACGCACAAACGCGCGTGCCCGCTGCGCATCGGGCTTTTCCGTGAACCGCCGAACGCGCCACAGCGAAATACACTCGTTTTCCACCTGAACCGGCTTTGACGCCGCGCCCAGCTCGATATACCCGTAGCCCGTCTCGGGACGCGTCGGCGGCACACCCAGCACCACCATGCGCGGTCCGCTGGCGGCGACCTGCATCCCTGCCCGGAGCACCAGCCGAAACCGCTCCGGATCGCCGATCACATGATCGGACGGAAAGATGCCCAGCACCGTCTTCGGCGCTCGCTTTTCCAGCAGAAAAGCAACCAGCGCACAGGCCGGGGCGGTGTTGCGCGCGGATGGTTCGCACAGAAGCCGGTCCGCCAGCAGCTCCGGCAGCTGGTCCGTGATGGTCTCCGCGAGCAGATCGTTGGTGATCACCCACAAATCTTCAGGAGCAGCGAGGCTTTTCAGGCGAGCCATTGTGCCCTGAATCATGGTGCCTTCGCCATCGAGCTGCAACACCTGCTTGGCCCGCGCACGACGGCTGCGCGGCCAGAAACGGGTGCCGCTGCCGCCGGCCAGAATGATGGCGGCGAAGCGAGGCGTGTCTGTGCTTTGGTCAACTGACATGCGTCTAGTTTAACGGCTTTGCCGAAGGTCCAAGCGTCTCGTCCGTAACTCCAAAAAGTAATGCGCGCGCGGGTTGCCTGCCCCGCAACGAGCCAGCCTTCACGCCAGCTGCGCCAGAAAACTCCGCAAGCGGTCCACGCCTTTATCGACCACTTCCGGAGCCACCGCATACGACAACCGGATGTGCTCGGCGGTTCCGAACGCCTCGCCGGGAACGGTTACCACATGCGCCTCGGTCAGCAGCTTCGCGGCTAATTGCGAGGCCGTCTCCAGTCCACCCCTGCCAAGGAACTTCTTCACGTTGGGATACACGTAGAATGCTCCTTCGGGCATCGTGCAGGTCAGCCCCGGAATCGTCTGGAAGCCCTCCAGCACGCGATCCCGCAGCTTTTTATAGTCGGCGCACATCTCCGCCACGCACGCCTGCGAGGCCGTCAGCGCCGCCACCGAGGCCTGCTGCACCATGCTCGCGGTGTTGGAGGTCGACTGCGACTGCAGCTTGCTCATCGCCGCAATCACCGGCTTCGGCCCCAGCGCAAAACCCGCACGCCAGCCGGTCATGGCATAGGTTTTTGAGAGCGAGCCGAGGATGATCATGTGGTCCTTGCAATCCCGCAGCGCACCGGCGCTGAACGGCTTGCCCGCGAAGGTCAGGTACACATAACACTCGTCCAGAAGCATGTAGATGCCGCGCTCATGCGCCAGCCTCACGATGGCCTCAACGTCCTCCGCGCTCATCACGGCGCCCGAGGGATTCGACGGTGTGTTCAGGATGATGGCCTTGGTCTTCGGCGTAATCGCTTGTTCGATCATGGCTGCGGTCACCCGAAAATTCTCCGCCTCCGACGTCTGCACATAGACCGGCGTGCCGCCCGCGTACTGGATGATGTCCTTGTAGCTGACCCAGTATGGCACCGGCAGGATGACCTCATCGCCGTGATCGACGAGCACCTCCATCGCGTTGAACAGCGCCAGCTTGCCGCCGGTGGTGAAGACGCACTCGTCCGGCGCATAGGCGGAGCCGAAGTCGGCGGCATGGCGATCCACGATCGCCTGCCGCACCTGCGGAATGCCGGCCACGGCGGTGTAGCGCGTGAAGTTGTTGTTGATCGCCGCGATGGCCGCGTCCTTGATGTGCTGCGGCGTGGAGAAGTGCGGCTCACCGGCGCCAAAATCGGCGAGGTCGATGCCGGCTGCCTTCATCTTCAAGGCCTCTGCCGTGATGGCCATGGTGGCCGAAACTTCGATGCGATGGATGCGGTCGGAAAAGACCTTGCGGGCTGCGCTCATATTCATGCTCCAGATTTAGCTCACGTGCTCCGGCTCTGCATAGGTCTTGGCAGCCGCTCGGAGCAGATTGATCAGAAGGATCATCGTGCGATCCCGTTCGTTCAGCCCTGGGAACGCATACAGGGATGGAGTCTGTACAGTTCCCGTGTGATCCAGCCAAGGGTATTCGCTATTATCCCGGCGTGTGTCGCATTCGTCGCAAGCGGGCGCAAGCACCTCAATTTCACGGGCAAAGGCCTTAATAGCCCTATGCTGCCAGGACCTCAGGTGCGTTCCTGGGGTAAGCGCTGCAGTCTGCCGTGCGATCAACGGCAGCACCGGTTTTACATAGCTATGGATCCTGCGCAGCGTTTCTTCCCCGTTCTGGCGTACAAGATAGGCTTTATAAGCTTTTTCCGCAGCCGTTTGCAGGTAATGGAGGCTGTGACATCGATCCGCGTCGTTCACGAGCAGCTCTCGCGCATTGAGATCGGAAAGTGCCTGAAACGCATAGGCCGCTGCCCAGTCGCGATCCGTCGCCACTGCTAAGCAACCGCCTGTGTACGCTTGAGTTCTTCGCCTATCAGCCAACGCTTGCCGCGAAATTCCAGGGCGCCCCGGTCGCGCAGTTCCGTCCAAACCGATGGGGTTACTTCTACAATGACCGAGGGGAAATCGATGCCGGCAGCTGGGCTTGCCGGAAAGCCGATGGGGAATATATCTTGAGAAAAACTTCCCTCAACCACCTCTAGCAGTCTGATCGGCTCACCATCCTCCTCCGCACCCTGAGCTTCCAGCACGAATACGCGCTGAAGGTCCGGTTCTGCATCGAAGTGTGCGTCGGCCAGGCGCTTCGCTGCCTGCAATCTTCTGCTGGTCATTCCCACTCCTTTCCCCTTCTCCTATTCTAACCGTCCGACCGATAGTCGAAGCCGTCGTGCCACCAACGGGGGCACAAGATCGCTCACATCCCCACCCAGCTTGGCCACGCCCTTGATCAGCCGCGAGCTTACATAGGTGTATTTCTCGCCCGGCATCAGGAATAGCGTCTCGATCGAGGGCTCCAGCTTGCGGTTCATCATCGCCATCTGCAGCTCGTATTCATAATCGGAGATGGCGCGGATGCCACGCAGCACCGCGCGCGCACCCTGCGCACGCGCGAAGTCCACCATCAGCCCGTCGAATGAGGCGATCTTGACGTTAGGCATTCGCGCCGTGGCCTCGTGCAGCATCTCCTCGCGCTCCTCCACGCTGAACAGCGGATCGGGCTTGGCGGTGTTGCGCAGCACGGCAACTACCAGCTCGTCAGCCAGCTTTGCGCCGCGCGCGATCAGGTCCAGATGCCCATTGGTGAGTGGATCAAAGGTGCCGGGATAGATGACGATAAGCGCGGACATCGGCTACAGCATACGCCTGCCTCTTCACGCTTGCGCAGCTGCTTGGGCCTCAAGCGGAAGATAGTAGCCGGTGATGTACTCGCGCACCGCGGTGTCGAGATCTGTGAAAGGCTTTTCGTAACCCGCAGCTCTCAGCTTTTCGACCATTGCTTCGGTGAAATATTGGTACTTTCCCTGAAGCTGTTCGGGCATCGGCACAAACTCGATATTCGGAGTCAGTCCCATGGCCTCGAAGACGGGAGTTATAAGCTGAATCCAAGTGTGCGCCTCCCCTGTGCCGCAGTTAAAAAGACCTCCCGGCGCATCGGCGTTTTGCAGCGCAAAGTGCAGCGTCACATCTACCGCATCGCGCACAGAGATGAAGTCGCGGCGCTGCTCGCCATCGCGGTACTCCGGCCGGTAGCTCTTGAAGAGCTGCACCTTCCCGGTCGCCCGGATCTGCTCATAGCTCTTCGAGACCACGGAACGCATATCTCCCTTGTGATCTTCATAAGACCCAAATACATTGAAATATTTGAGCCCGACAATATGCTCGAACAAGTGATGCTTCAAGGCCCACAGGTCAAACATGTGCTTGGAATACCCGTACATATTCAGCGGTTCGAGCGTGGGCGTGATCTCATCCGCGTCGTCGTAGCCCTGCGATCCGTCACCATAGGTCGCGGCGCTTGAGGCATACACGAAGCGCACCTCGTTGCTCAGCGCCCAGTTACAAAGCACGCGCGTGTACTGGTAGTTGTTGCGCAGCAGATAGTCGGCATCGCGCTCGGTGGTCGCGCTGCAGGCGCCCAGATGAATCAGCGCACGCGCCTCGGCAAAGGTGCCATCTTCAATCAGCCCGAGAAACTCCTCGGGCGAGACAATGTCCTCATACTGCAGCCCGACAAGATTCTTCCACTTTTCATCCTTGCCAAGCTCATCGACCAGGATCAGTTCGTCTTCGCCGCGGCGGTTCAGCTCGGCTACGGTGTTGCGCCCGATGAAACCCGCCGCTCCGGTCACGATGATGGGTTTTGCCATGTGTTCTTTACTCTCAGAGGCGAAGTAGATTTCATGCTACATCGCAGGCAAGAAGCCGGCTCACGCTTTCACGTGAACCGGCAGTTCACTTCACTGCTCCGATGAGGCCGCAGCGCTCAGGCCTGCGGTTTCGGCGTAAACAAAACGAACCGCTGCGATGTCTCAGCCCAATCAGCCAGCATATGCGCCGCGAGCTGACTTTGCGCCAGGTTCACATGCTCTCCCAATAACTGTTGCAGGGCCTTCTGTTGCTCCGTCGAGGTCTCCGTAAAGGGTGTGGCCTCCAGAAACTCCGAGTGGAAGCGGCGTTCGCGCAGCACATCGCCGTTCGCATCGAATATCCACGCAGTCCCGCCGGTCATACCCGCACCGAAGTTGATGCCGATGGCCCCAAGAATGACCACGCTGCCGCCGGTCATGTACTCGCAGCCATGATCGCCGATGCCTTCCACGACGGCCACGGCCCCGGAGTTCCGCACCGCGAAACGTTCGCCAGCGCGTCCCGCCGCCAGCAGCCGCCCGGCGGTCGCTCCGTAGAGTGCGACGTTGCCCAGCAGCACATGGTCACCGCTATTCTGCGCCGCACGGCCTACGGCTCGCAGAATGAGTTCTCCGCCGGAAAGTCCCTTGCCGACAAAGTCGTTGGCCTGCCCCGTGAGCACCAACCGCATCCCCACATTCGCAAACGCCCCGAAGGATTGCCCGGCGATTCCATCCAGCTCAAAGGTGATGTCCGCCCCGTCGATCTCGCCGCGCGTGCGTGCCACAGCAAGCTCTCCGGCAAGCCGCGCCCCCACGGCACGATGCGCATTGGAGATCGCCGAGCGCACATGGAAGACCTGACCCCGGTGCGCGGCCTCCATCGCGGGCCCCGTCCACTCTTCATCGAGTCGCTCGTCCTCACCGGGACGATCGTTTCGCATTCCCATCCAGCGCACGGCGCCCTCACCCACGTCCGCCAGCATCGGCGCGAGATCCAACTCACCATCGAAGCGCACCTGCTCCAGCAGATCGACCCGTCCAATCGCCGCTTTGATAGACGGCAGGCCGAATTTGGCCAGCAGCCGCGCGAGATCCGCCGACAACTGCTGAAACAGCGTGACGATGTGCTCCGGTTTGCCGCGGAATTTCGCCCGCAGCTCCGGCTTCTGCGTCGCAATGCCCACGGGACAGGTATTCAAATGGCATTGCCGCGCCATATCGCAACCCATCGCCACCAGCACCGCCGTGCCGAAGGCGTACTCATCGGCGCCCAGCAGAGCCGCAATCAGCACATCACGCGCCGTGGTCAGGCCGCCATCGGCGCGCAGGCGCACACGTTCTCTCATGCCGTTGGCGCGCAACGCCTGCTGCGCCTCCGCAAGACCCAGCTCCCACGGAGAACCAGCGTACTTGATGCTTGAAAGCGCCGCCGCGCCGGTGCCGCCGCTATTGCCGGCGATCACCACATAGTCCGCATAGGCCTTCGTCACACCTGCTGCCACTGTGCCCACGCCGAAGCTCGAAACCAGCTTCACGCCCACGGCTGCGCGCGGGTTCACGCGCTTCAGGTCGTAGATCAACTGCGCGAGGTCTTCGATCGAGTAAATATCGTGATGCGGCGGCGGCGAGATCAACGACACACCCGGCTGCGCGTGACGAAGCCGCGCGATCAGCCCTGAAACCTTGTGCCCGGGCAGCTGCCCGCCCTCGCCCGGCTTGGCTCCCTGAGCGACCTTGATCTCGATCTCTTCGGCATGAGCCAGATATTCAGCCGTTACACCAAAGCGACCCGAAGCCACCTGCTTGATCTTGTTATTGAGGGAAACATGCACAGCAGGCGCGGCCACAAGCTCCGCCACGGCCGCACCACCCCCGCCAGAGACCGGGTGCCCCATCTTCGCGACAGCCTCATCGTCGCTAAGGTGGGCTTCGCCCCCTGAGCCCTGCTGCCGATACACCGCCGGGTCTTCCCCACCCTCGCCCGTATTGGACCGCGCGCCGAGCATGTTCATGGCAGCAGTAACCGTCTGGTGCGCTTCGGGGCTCAGCGAGCCAAGCGACATCGCACTCGCGACAAAACGGCGGCACAGACTTTCCGGCCGCTCCACCGCGTCGATCGCAAGCTCGGGACCGGCAGGTCGTATCTCCAGCAGATCGCGCAGACGCGACGCCTCATGCGCATCGGCATTGCGCGCGAACATCGCAAACTGTGCAACGGGATCAGCTGCCGCAGGGACGTTGCGCGCACTGCCCACGGCTGTCTGCAATGCCTTCACCGAGGGCGGCTGCCACTGGTGCGGCTCGGCCGTATCTGCCTTGCGGAAGCGCACCCAGCCAAAGTCGGGCAGGTCGGCTGAGGCCGCGGCAGCAGGCGTTTCCACAGCACCCCAACCCGTACGCAGGCGGCGATCCAACTCCGCGAAACCGATGCCCGAGAGTGGCGCCGGTGTCCCCGGAAAGCAGCGCTCCACCACCGTCCCATGCAGTCCAAGAATGTCGAAGAGATGCGCGCTGCGATAGCTGTCCACCACCGAGATGCCCATCTTCGACATCACCTTGGCGAGCCCGGCCTCCAGCGCCTTCAGCATCATCGCCTCGCCGTCAACGCCCTCCGGCTGCAGCGTTCGTGCGGTTTCAAGCGCCAGCCACGGACACACCGCGCCCGCGCCGAAACCGATCAGCACCGCCACATGATGGAGGTCACGGCAATCCCCTGCCTCCACGGCCAAACCGCAGCCCGTGCGCAGGCCGGCGTTGGTGAGCGCCGCATTGACCGCGCCCACGGCCATCGCCATGGGAATCGGCAATGCCTCCGCATGGGCGCCGCGATCGGTCAGCAGCAGCAGGCTGATTCCCGCGCTCACCTGCGCAATGGCGCGATCGCAAAGCGCTGCAATCGCCTGCTCCAGGCTGCGATCCGGCGTAAACAGGCAGGAAAGCTCCCCCAACGGCAGCGAATCGGAATGGGGGTACGACCCCGCGCGCAACGCGGCCACCTGACCACGCGACAAAAACGGCGAGGGCAGCGAGATGCCGGGCAGCACGGCGTTCTTGTCCAGCAGGTGCGACCACGGGCCTAGCCGCGTGTGCAGCGAGATCACCACGGCCTCGCGCAACGAATCGATGGCAGGGTTGGTCACCTGCGCAAACCGCTGGCGGAAGTAACCGTAAACAGGCCGCGGTGAGCGTGCGAGAAACGCCAGCGGCGCATCGTCGCCCATCGCCCAGACAGCGTCCTTGCCGCTGGCCGCCATCGGCTGCAGGATCAGCTTGAGATCCTCCCTGGTGTAGCCGAATCCACGTTGCAGTGAGGCCAGATCCGCGGTCAATTCCGGTGCGGCGAGTGGTTCGAGCGGCGCGTCTTCCAGCAACGTCGTGTAACTCGCCTCGGCGTCAAAGAGGTCGAGCAACTCACTGTTGTGCAACACCCTTCCAGCGCTGAAATCCACCACCAGCATCTGCCCCGGCCCCAACCGGCCGCTCTCCAGAATGCTCTGCGGATCGAGGTCAACCAGACCGGCTTCGGAACCCGCAACCACCAGCCCGTCGTCTGTGATCGCATAGCGCGAAGGGCGTAGACCATTGCGGTCCAGCGCCGCGCCGACAATGCTTCCATCGGCAAAGGCGAGCGCGGCGGGTCCATCCCACGGTTCGGCGCAGTCGGCGTGGTACCGCAGAAACGGGGACACCCGCTCTGTGACCGCCGGCGGCAGCAGCATGCGCACCGACTCGGCCAGCGTGCGCCCGTTGCGCGCCAGCAGCTCCACGGCCTCATCGAGGCTCGTGGAGTCGGTTCCATCCGCCGTCAGGATCGGCTTGCATTCCTCGGGCAACGTGCTGTCGCGAGCGTCCATGCGCGCGCGATTTCCCCACACTGTATTGATCTCCCCGTTGTGCGCAAGCGTACGCGCGGGCTGCGCACGATGCCATGCCGGCAGGGTGTTGGTCGCATAGCGCTGATGAAAAATCGCAAAGCGCGTGCGGTACTCCGGCGATTGGAGATCCGTGTAAAACTCCGGCAACAGACGGCCCAGGCACATGGCCTTGTAGACCAGCGTCTCCGACGACAACGAGCAGATGTATCCACCCACGACGCCCGCCAGCACCTGCCGTTCAAAGGCCTTGCGCGCGAGGTACAACCGCCGTTCCATCGGAGAATGCGAAGAAGGATCAGCGCGCGACTCGTCGGCCACCAGCACCTGCCGAATTCCCGGCATGGTGCTCAGAGCGATCGGGCCCAACACCTCTGTACGCACCGGCACATCGCGCCACGCCAGCACGCGCATGGCCTGTGCATACAAACAGCTCTCCAGCGCAGTCTCGGTTTGCTGCTCACCATGGGGGATAAACAGCATTCCCACGCCCAAAGGAGCATCCTCAGCCAGAGAAATACCCGTCCCCCGCAGCAAAAGCTCGCGCGGAACTCCGGTCATCGTTCCCACACCATCACTCGACGCACCATCCGCCGCCACGGCGCCACGGTGTGCCAGGCGCGCGAGGGCCGTAAGCGCATGCTGCAGCGTGCTGTGCTCCGGCCGGCCATCCATGCGGGCGACAAAGCCAACACCGCAGGAGTCATGTTCAAAACGTGGGTCCAGAAGAGAGGCTGGACGCGCATCGGCAAAAGACTCAGGATGCAGCACGAAGCCACCTCCGGTCCTACCCTTCCTGCCTGTTGAGGAAATGTGTCCCATGACTAAATATACGTCTATGCAGAACTTTGGCAAGTCGTTTCCCGCCAGACTTATGCATAAAGCAAAGCTTGACAACCAGCTTGTGTATATTTATACATTGTTAGTGAATGTTTATACATGACGTGGCGTGGCGGCGTCACGCTTCGTCTTTTCTTCTCTACGGACAACGATCCATTTGAAAATCCAGCGGCACAGTGCGATTCGTGAACTCCTGGTGACGACCGCGGTCGCCAACCAGGATGAGTTGCGCCGCAAACTGGCCGGGATCGGCATCCACGTGACGCAGGCCACGCTTTCCCGCGACATCCGCGAGCTCAAACTGCTCAAAGGCCCCGGAGGGTATGCCCTTCCCGACCTGGACAGAGCCGGTGAAGGCGAAGATTTCGACGACAACCTCCCTGCCGTCGCCTTGATGCTGGAGAGCTTTGGCGTTGAAGTGCGCCAAGCCGAAAATCTGCTGGTGCTGCTAACGGCAAAGGGCGCAGCCCAGCCCGTGGCCGCCGGCATCGATGACGAGGAGTGGCCCGAATCCTTGGGTACCATCGCGGGCGATAACACGGTGCTCATCATCTGCCTGAACACGGCCGCGGCCAACGTCGTGCGCGCTCGCCTGGAGGTGTTTCTTGCCTAGCACCCAGAGGAGGGAAATGCTGAAGGAAATGCCGGAATCGCCGCGGGTCGCCGTTGCCGGCGTGGGTGGCTATGCCGGTGCGGAGCTGGCGCGCATCCTGCTGCGTCATCCGCGTCTCGCCGATGCGCCTCCATTGTTTCTTGGCCGCAAGGGCGAGGCCACCGCGCAGCCTGTACCCCTCATCGAGATGCATCCCCAGCTCGCCGGTCTGCCCCACGCGGCGAAGCTCGAGGTGGGCAGCTGGCAATGGGACGATCTGCGGCGCGAGGGCATCGATCTGCTCTTCCTGGCGACACCACATGAGCAGTCGCGGAGCTGGGTGCCGGAGGCGCTTGCACGTGGCCTGCGCGTCATCGATCTCAGCGGTGCGTGGCGTCTGCATGATGCCCGGAACCGCGCGATTTACCGCTTCGATGCGCCCGAAGATGGCCTCGCCGAGAAGACACAGGCCGAGGCGGTGTATGGCTCCCCTGAGCTGCATGGACCGGCGATCGCCAAGGCCAACCTAGTCGCCAATCCGGGCTGCTATGCCACGTCGATCATTCTTGCCCTGGCGCCCATTCTGCGCGCGGAGATGGCCGGGCTTGTGGATCTCAGCTGCGGCATCGTGTGCGACAGCAAGTCCGGCGTCAGCGGCGCAGGCAAAGGTCCCTCGCCGACGACGCACTTCATGTACGCGGCCGACAACCTCTCCGCCTATGCCGTCTTCGGCCATCGGCACACCGGCGAGCTGCTCGAACAACTGCATGTAAAAAGCGAGCAAATCCAGTTCACGCCGCATCTCCTCCCCATCCCGCGCGGCATCTTATCAACCGTGTATGTGCGCCTGGCCGAAGAGCGTTCCGTGGAGGAGATGCAGCGCTGCTTCGAGGAGTTCTATGCGCACTGCCCCACCGTCCGCATCCATCGTTCGCCGGCGCTGCCGCAGATTCAATACGTCGTGCGCAGCCCGTTCTGCGACATCGGTTTTCAGCTCTCGCCCGATCGAAAGCGGCTCGTGATTGTGTCCTGCCTGGATAACCTGCTCAAAGGCGCGGCCTCGCAGGCCGTGGAGAACATGAACCTCATGCTGGGCTGGCCTGAGGCGGAAGGACTGCTATGAAATTTGTTGTAAAGCTGGGAGGCGCGGCCCTGGAAGACGGCGCACTGCTGCACCGCTGCGCACTCTCCATCACCGATCTGGCCAGGGATGGGCATCGCGTGGCCGTGGTGCACGGCGGCGGCGTGCAGCTCACGCGGTTGCTCGCGCAGATGGGCAAGAAGAGTGAGTTCGTCGCCGGCCTGCGCATCACCGATGCAGAGACGCGCGATGCCGCACTGATGGTGCTCGGCGGCCGCGTGAATAAATCCCTGGTGGCCGCGCTGGGACAATGCGGACAATCTGCCATGGGTCTCACCGGTGGCGATGGTCACGTGTTTCGCGCCAGAAAAAAGCGCACCGAGCCAAGCGTCGGGGACCTGGGCTTTGTCGGCGAAATCGCCGCGACCGATCCCAAGTGGCTCGACGCCATCTGGGCCATGAGTGCGGTGCCGGTGATCTCTTCCATCGCGCTGGGTTTTGACGGCGAATACTACAACATCAACGCCGATGAGATGGCCTCTGCCTGCGCCGTCGCTACGAAGGCTGATGCGCTCGTATTCCTCACCGATGTACCGGGTGTTAAAGGTGCTGACGGCACGGTAATGCGCTGGCTTTCACTGGCGAATATTCCCGATCTGGAGCGGCAGGCGGTCGTCTCCGGCGGCATGTTGCCCAAGCTCAAAGCCTGCAAAGAGGCGCTGCTCCATGGTGTGAAACGGGTGCGCATTTTGCCGGCATCTTCCGCTGGACTTTTGCCCGATCTCTGCAGCTCGCGCGTAGACGAAGGAACGGAGGTGATGGTCGCATGATCAAGGAATCCAACATCAATCTTGAGGCATTGCAGGCTGCGGAATCGAAGCTGCTGCTGCAGACCTACCAGCGCAACCCGCTGCTGTTTGTGCGTGGCGAAGGCGTGATGCTCTATGACGAGCAAGGCAACGAGTATCTCGACCTGCTGAGCGGCATCGGCGTGTGCGCGCTTGGCTATAACCACCCGGCGATCACGAATGCCATCGCCACCCAGAGCCGTTCCCTGCTCCACACCTCAAACCTGTTCTTCCATCAGCACACCGCGGAACTCGCCTTGCGGCTGACGGAGATTACCGGGATGGATCGTGCGTTCTTCTGCAACTCCGGCACGGAGGCGTGGGAGGCTGCACTGAAGCTCGCCCGCGCCCATGCGGGTCTGCTGCGCTCGGAAGGCCGGTCGATCGGAACGAAGATCCTGGCGCTGGAGCATAGCTTTCACGGCCGCACCATGGGCTCCGTCGCGACGACGCACAAGCTCGCATACCGCGAACCTTTTCTGCCGCTGATACCCGGTGTCGAATTTGTTCCGTTCAACGATGTAGAGGCCCTGCGCAATGCCTTTGACAGAGATGTCTGTGCAATCGCACTTGAGGTTTTACAAGGCGAAGGCGGCATCAATCTCGTCTCGGAAGAATTTTTAAGAACAGCGCGCGAGCTTTGCGACTCCACCGGTGCGCTGCTGATCCTCGACGAAATTCAGAGCGGCATGGGACGCACGGGCAAGTGGTGCGCCTATCAGCAGCTCGGCGTGCAGCCCGATGTGACGACCCTCGCCAAACCACTCGCGGGCGGCGTGCCCATCGGGGCCATGCTGTGTACCGAAGAGGCCGCATGCGCGATCACGCCCGGCATGCACGGCACCACCTTCGGCGGCAACCCACTTGCCTGCGCCGTGGCCATCGCCGTTGTCGATACGCTGCGCGAAGACAAGCTGCTCGATCACGTGAGCGAGGTGGGCAATTACTTTCTCCATCGCTTGCGCTCCTTGCAGCGGACCTATCCCGCCATCCGCGAGGTGCGCGGAATGGGACTCATGATCGGCGTGGAGATGGAGTCGCCGGAGCTGGCCAAGACACTGCTTACCGGCATGATGGACCGTCGCATTCTGTTGAACCGCACCCACGAAACGGTGCTGCGCTTTCTTCCCCCTTACCTCATCACAACCGAGCACGTCGATCATGCCCTCGCCGCTCTGGATGAGCTGCTGACAGAACACACCAACGCCGGTGCTCCCGCGTTGGCCGGAGAAGCCCTTCATGGATAGCAAAACGATCGTGATGAACCCTCGCCAAAACGGCGCAGCCCACTCCAGAAATGCCTCGCTCGGCATTCAGTCCGACACCGCCTTCACGGAAACAGCGAAGGGCATGGTTGGCCGCGATCTCTGCTCCATCGCCGACCTTTCCGTGTCGGAGATGGCGGCCATTCTTGAGCTCGCGCATGCAGTGAAGGCGCAGCCCGAAGACTTTCGCCATGCGCTCGATGCCAAGCAGATGGTGATGTTCTTCGAGAAGGCCTCGCTGCGTACACGCCTGACCTTTGAAGCCGCGATGAACACCGTCGGCGGCAACGCCATCTTCGTCGACCAAACTGCCTCGCCGCTTGGTGAGCGCGAGTCGATCCCCGATGTCGCACGCAATCTTGAGCGCTGGATGCAGGTCATCGTGTTGCGCACCTACGCCCACGAAACGGTAACTGAGATGGCCGCTCATGCCAACGTGCCCGTGATCAATGCCCTCTCCGACCTCGAGCATCCATGCCAGGCCATCGCGGATTTCATGACACTCGAAGAGCGCTTTGGTGCCCTTGAAGGTCTGCGCTTCACCTATGTCGGTGACGGCAACAACGTCTGTCATTCGCTGATGCTGGCGGGCGCACTGCTTGGTGTACACACAACCATTGCCACACCCAAAGGCTTTGAGCCGAAGCTCGAGATCATTCACAAAGCCATCGAGATCGCTGAAAATACCGGCGGTTCCATCACGCTGACGCACGATCCGCAAAAGGCGGCCGATGAAGCCGATGCAATTTACACCGACGTCTGCACCAGCATGGGGCAGGAGCACGAGGCCGCGCGCCGCGCGCCTATCTTCAAACTTTTTCAGGTGAACGAAGCGATGATGGCGCGCGCGCAGGATTCAGCTGCCTTCATGCACTGCCTGCCCGCGCATCGCAATGCCGAGGTCACCGATGCCGTACTCGATGGACCGCAATCCATCGTGTTCGAACAGGCGGAAAACCGCATGCACGCGCAAAAGGCCATCACGCTGATGCTGCTCGGCGGAGCAAAACGCATCCCCAATAGCCGCAACAGAATCGCCAACCGCAGCCGCCGAGGATAACCCGGGTGCCCCACCTTCGCCCCAGCTTCATCGCGGCTAAGGTGGGTAGTCGAGCGAAGCTCGACCGCTCTTGCGTTGCCTTTTTATTTGTCATCCCCGGAGGGGATCTGCTTTCTGCCCGCAGCAACAAAGAGGTTGAACCCATGTCCGTAATTCTTGAATCCTTACCCGTCGGTCAAAAGGTGGGCATCGCCTTCTCCGGCGGTCTGGACACCAGTGCGGCGCTGCACTGGATGAAGCAGAAGGGTGCTCTCCCCTACGCCTACACCGCCAATCTTGGGCAGCCCGATGAGGCGGACTACAACGAGATTCCACGCAAAGCGCTTGAGTACGGCGCGGAGAAGGCACGTCTCATCGACTGCCGCGGGCCGCTCGTGCGCGAAGGAATCGCCGCCCTGCAATCCGGCGCCTTTCACATCACCACCGCCGGCGTCACCTACTTCAACACGACGCCGATCGGGCGGGCAGTTACAGGCACGATGCTCGTCACCGCCATGAAGGAGGACGACGTTAACATCTGGGGCGATGGATCCACCTACAAAGGCAACGATATCGAGCGCTTCTATCGTTACGGCCTGCTCGTCAACCCTGACCTGAAGGTCTATAAGCCCTGGCTCGATGCCGCATTTATCGAGGAACTGGGCGGCCGCGCAGAGATGTCCGCGTTTATGCAGAGATCCGGGTTCGCGTACAAGATGTCATCGGAGAAGGCCTACTCAACGGATTCAAACATCCTCGGCGCCACTCACGAGGCCAAAGATCTCGAACACCTCAGCAGCAGCATGAAAATTGTCGCTCCCATCATGGGGACTGCCTTCTGGAGCGACGACATCGCGATCGCGCGCGAAGAGGTCAGGATTCGCTTTGAAGAAGGCGTTCCCGTGGCCCTCAACGGCCAGGAATTTCCTGACCTTGTCGAACTGATGCTGGAAGCCAATCGTATCGGTGGCCGCCATGGTCTCGGCATGAGTGATCAGATCGAGAACCGCATCATTGAAGCGAAGTCCCGCGGCATCTATGAAGCGCCCGGCCTTGCCTTGCTGTTCATCGCCTACGAGCGCCTCATCACCGGCATTCACAACGAGGACACCCTCGAGCAGTACCGCGAAAACGGCCGCAAACTGGGCCGCCTTCTTTATCAGGGACGCTGGTTCGACCCGCAGGCCATCATGCTGCGCGAAGCCGCGCAGCGCTGGGTCGCGAAGCCCATCACCGGCGAGGTCACGCTGGAACTGCGCCGCGGCAACGACTACTCGATCCTCAACACGGACTCGCCGAACCTCACGTTCCAGCCCGAACGCCTCACTATGGAAAAGGGCGAATCCACCTTCTCCCCGCGCGACCGCATCGGCCAACTGACCATGCGCAACCTTGACATCACGGACACCCGCGCCAAGCTGATGACTTACGCACAGAGCGGTCTACTCACGCTGAGCAAAGGCTCAGAGATGCCTCTGCTCAACGGCGGCAACGCAAAGGAATAGTCCAAATAGCTCCGGCCCTTGTTTTTTGTTGTCATTCCCGAAGGGAATCTGCGTTCCCCTTCCACCCACAAAACGCCAGAGGAGACCCACAATGCCCGCACGCGAATACCACTTCTGGGTCTACATCCTCTCCAACCGCTCTCATACGCTCTATATCGGCGTCACCAATAACCTCCGCGCCCGGGTAGCGCAACATCGCCAACAGAAGCCCGGAACCCACACAGCGCGTTACCGTGTTGGCCGCCTCGTCTATTACGAATTCTTCCAATACATTCGCAACGCCATCGCGCGGGAGAAAGAACTGAAACACTGGACCCGAGCGCAAAAGGTCGCCCTCATCGAGTCCACCAATCCAACCTGGGAAGAACTCTTGCCCGAACAACCCCACCTCGCAACCGAAACAACAAACGCAGATTCCCTTCGGGAATGACAAACAAGAACAACGACACAATAGCCGCGCCAGGATCATTGCGATACCATCGTCTTTCTTTTGTAATTCCCAAAAGGGGATCTGCTGTAGCCCTTGCTTTCTGTCTGTCATTCCCGAAGGGAATCTGCGTTCCGCCCCGAAGCGCCACAACACTAGGCTAACCACACTCCGGAAGGGCACGGCTTCAGCCGTGCTGCAACCACAACCCGTTAACCGCCGGCTTCAGCCACTGAGGTACTAAAAGGAATGGTCGGGACGACAGGAGCTCTCATTCTCGTCCTCGCGAGTGTTATTGCCGGGTGCGTCACAGGATTCGCTGTGTCCGCGCTGATCTTGCGCAAAGGCTTGAACGTCTTCCGTGCTTTAGGCACGTCTTTGTTTGCGAGTCTTACGTTCCTGCTTACGATCTCATGGCTCAACTGCTCTTCTTTTGTGAATGAGATGTGCGTCGATCCCGCACATGGCGGCCTTCATAACCGGCTTGTAGGCCACGCACTCTTGGTAGAAGTACTCGCCGCAGCGATTGCGGCCTCTCTCCTTTCATTCTCCCTACTTGTGAAGGATCATGCTCGTCGTCTCGCTCAAGGAACGAACTAATGTACACCAACGAACAATCCAGCAAAATGTGGTCCGGCCGCTTCCGCGAGCCCCTCAACCGCACCTTCGAGCTATGGCAGCGCAGCTTCCCTTTCGACTGGCGCCTGCTTCCTCACGAGGTTGCGGCCAGCAAGGCACACGCGCGCACCATCGCCTCCGCAGGCATCCTCACGCCGGACGAACTCAGTGAAACTTTGCATGGCCTTGACCGTGTAGGCGAGCGCGCTCTCAACTGGGCGCACCGCATCAGTGCCACCAGCGGCCAAATCGACTATGAGACCTCGAACGCCCAGGTCGGCGCGGCCATCGTAGCCAGCGCCCCGCAAGCCGAAGACATCCATCACTACGTAGAGCTCGAACTTACCAAAGAGATCGGCACACTGGCCCTGAAGCTCCACACCGGCCGCAGCCGCAACGAGCAGATCGCCACCGACATGCGCCTCTTTGTGCGCGAAGCTATCGACAACTCGCTCCTCGGCCTTCGCTCATGGCTCGCTGCTCTTTTACACATCGCTGAAGCCAACACGGCCACGGTCATGCCCGGCTACACCCACCTGCAGCGCGCCGAACCCGTCCTCATCGCGCATTGGCTGCTGGCTTACGTCGCCATGCTCGAGCGTGACCTTTCCCGCTTCAACGACGCGCGGCAGCGTATGAACTTCTGCCCTTTAGGCTCCGGAGCCATCGCAGGCGCAACGCTGGCGCTGGATCGCAACATCACCGCAGATGCACTCGGCTTTACCGCGCCCACCCGGAACAGCATGGACGCGACCTCCGACCGCGATTTCATGCTCGATTTCGCGCAAGCCGCGTCCACATTGGGCCTGCATATCTCGCGCTTCGCCGAGGAACTCACGCTCTATGCCACCGCGGAGTTCGGCTTCGTCGATCTACCCGAGGCTTTCTCCACCGGCTCTTCGGCAATGCCGCAGAAGAAGAACCCTGACCTCACGGAACTCGCACGCGGCAAATCCGCGCGGTTGTTAGGCGCTTCCACCGCACTCAGTGCGCTCGTCAAAGGTCTTCCGCTCGCCTATAACAAGGACCTGCAGGAAGGCCAGGAGCAGATCTTCGATATCGCGGGTACACTCGCCGGTCTGCTTTCCGTTCTGCCCAACTTCACGCGCGCGCTCAGCTTTCGCAAAGCACAAATGCAGCATGCAGCCGAGCGCGGATATCTGAACGCAATGGCCGCCGCGACCTATCTCACGCACAAAGGCGTTCCATTCCGTAAGGCCCACGAAGTGATCGGCAATGCCGTACGCGCTGGCCTTGAACGCGGTGTGGAGTTGAATGAGCTTACGATGGAGGAGTTGCGCAGCTTCAGTGACGCCTTCCAGCCTGACTTCTTTGAGGCGATCTCGCTCGCAGCAACACTCGACTGCCATGATGTCGTGGGGGGCACGGCAAGAGCTCGCGTGAAACAGGCGCTGCATGAGGCAAATGCCCGTTGGAGCAAAAGTACACACACCGCTGCGGAGGAAAATACCGGTGTTTGAGTCTCTATCGGAGTTGATGCAAGAGAGCGCCGTGAAAGCCGATCTCCCCAAGGCTTCTGCCGAACGGCCTGAGGTCGTTGTGCATAAGGCGCACCTGCAGGATGCGCGCAACATCTTCGAACTGGTCAACTCACTCTCCGGAGACGGAACGTTGCTGCGCCGCAGCTACGCGGAAATTTGCGAAAATATTCGCGATTTCACCGTGGCGGAGCGAGCCGATGGAGAGTTTCTTGGCTGTGGCGCGCTGCATCTTTACGGTCCGCATCTGGCCGAGGTTCGCTCCATCGTTCTTCGGCCCGAGACACGAGGGCAAGGCGCTGGGGGCGCATTGCTGCGCGCTCTGCTCGCGGAATCGGAAGAACACGGTGTACTCTCGACGTGCCTTTTTACGCGCATTCCTGAGTTCTTCGAGCACTACGGCTTCCGCATGGCTGAGCGGAGCGCCATGCCCGACAAAATTTACAAGGACTGCCAGACCTGCCCGCGGCTCTACGCCTGTGATGAAGTTGCAATGGTGAAGGGTCCATTGCCCCAGGTTGCGGTCCTGGGGCCAACCCGCGTACAGCAACCGGAGCTTGTGCAGGTGCAGCTATTGCCCTCTGCAACAGGAACCCACGGACGAGGCTAACGCGCATGAAAGATGCCGTCCTGCTCTGCAATCTGCACAGGACGGCCGAAGAGCGCGGACAGTCTTAGACCGGTGAGCAGCTCCCGTTTGGCTCCGTCCGCGATCACGCGTCCATCGTGCATCATCAGCACACGCGAGATCTCCGGCAGGATATCCGAGACCTGATGAGTGACCAGCAGGATCGCTGTGCCTGCCTGTGCGAGCTTGCGCAGGATATTGCGAAGATCATACTGCGCTGCGAGATCCAAAGCATTGAATGGCTCGTCGAGGAGCAGGATTTGCACCTCGCCCGTGGTGCCGGCCATGGCTCGCCCAATCATGAGGCGACGCTGCTGCCCGGCAGACATGGCGCCGACCCGCTTATCACGCAGCGCCGTTGCATCTACCTGCTCCAGAATTTCTTCGGCGCGCGTTCGCATTGCCGGCGTGACGTGCAGGTTAGGCCACAGCGTCGCACTTGAAAAAAAGCCGGTAAGAATCGCATCAACCCCGGTGGTGCCAAGCATCGGTTTACCGGGCAAATCAGCGGAAACTACACCCATGCGCCGCCGCAGCTCCGTCACGTCCCAGCGCTCGCGGCCAAAGATCCTGACATGTGTCTCCGTCCGCGGCAGCGGATAGAGCTCACAGGTCATCGCCTTCAGCAGCGTTGATTTCCCGCATCCGTTTGGACCAAGCAAAACAATATGTTCGCCTTGTTCGATCCGCAGCGAAACGTCGCGCAGCACAACCACGTCCTCCCGCGCGACGTGAACATGCTCCATGTCAACGATCGGCGGTCCGAGATCTCCGCTCATCTGTCTCGGTCCACGCGAAAGAAGACACCCAGAATGCGCGTTGCCGCTTGAAACGAGGCCCGCAGATTGCCGGACACCTTGGACTCGCCCCCGATGCGCCGCCGGTACACCATGGGAATTTCGCTAATGCGCAGCTTGTGCTGCACAGCCTTGATCTGCATCTCGAGATTCCAGCCATAGGTCATCTCGCGCATGTGCATTGCCTCCAGCGCAGACCGCCGAATCGCGCGAAAGGCCGCCATATCGGTGTAGCGAAAGCCATAGCGAACACGCACTAAAAAGCTGATGAAGTGAGCCGCGAATACCTGGCTCGCAAGCATGGCGCCCGGCTGGCGGCCAGCGATGCGGGAGGCGAGCACGAAGTCAGCCTGATTCGTCAAGATCGGCTCGACGAGCTTGGCCATCTCTTCGATCGCATCTGCACCATCTCCATCAAGGAAGATAAGAATCTCGCTGCTCGGCAATGCCGCCGCACTGCCCGCGCGCATCGCCGCACCGTAACCGCGCGGTGACGTGATCACACGAGCTCCCGCTGCAGCTGCAAGAACGCCTGTGGCATCGGTGCTTCCGTTATCCACGACGATGCACTCGGCGATGCGGTCCCAGGGCATGGAATGCACGACGTGGCCAATCGACTCCGCTTCATTAAGCGCTGGAATGATGACGGAGATGGCATCTGGCATGGCGTTACTGACCGGCCTTGATGGGTTCGAGCAGCGCGGGCGCGTGTTCGCTCGCTGCAGAAACAAACCGTTGCCTTGAGAGTAGCCGCGGCCATAAGGGCCAGCGCTTCAATGCAAAATGCAGCAGAAACGAGATGGCAACAACCCCGTAAAGCCGCTCATTGAGCAGAAACATCTTGGGTCCGGGATCCGCAAGAGCGGTGGTATAGCCGTAAAAAAAACCAAGCACATACGTGAACAATGGCAGGCTGGGCGCGAGCACCATGAAGGGGAGGAGCCACAGGTTATACCAGGCATAATGCGGCGAAAACAGCAGCATCAACGCGAATGCGAGCATCCCCGCCGCGCGCATGAAATGGGGAGTCTGCCTTCGTCCGCTTCGGCCGGCAACATAGGTCTCTCCTGTGGCATAGCGCCATGCCCAGAGCGTCAAAACACCAAGCACGACGGCGCAAAGGAGCAGAAACGACCACTTCGGAAGGTTCGCCAAAGAGCCGAAGGTGTGCGCATAGTCGAGCAAAAAAAAACGTGATCCGCTATCGATTCCCTCTTCCTTCGAGTAGCCCGAAAGAAAGCCAAATACGCGCCAGCCCACCGACAGGTAGAGAGCATAGCCCGCAACGCACACGCCCGCAACGGTGGCCGGCATCCTCCAATCGCGGCGCTGATAGAGCGCAGGCAACAGCAGCAAGGGATAAAACTTCGTCATCACCGCGAGGCCAATGAACAGCCCTGTGAGCACGGGACGATTCTTCAGGCGAAACAGCAGCGCGAGTGAGATAAAGCCGCAAACAGCAGCATCCACGTGTCCCGCTTGGCCGATCTCCCAGATTGCGAGCGGACACCAGAGAAGCAGCAGTACCTCTGCGCTCGGGCGTCCCAATCGCTTGAGAATCGCCACCAGCGCATAGGCGGCAAGAGCCTCGAAGCCAAGCATCACCAGCTTCATCGCTTCTACTGAATGCGCGAAACATGTGGCCAGCCAGAAGATCATCTGCGCGACCGGCGGATAAATGGTCGGTGCATAGTCGCGGCGGTTGATGTTGTCGAAGATCTCCTGGTTCGGTTCCCGCAAATAAATCAGCGCGGGATTGCCGGGCACATAACGATAGGGGCTGACGTGCGCGTGCTGCACGATGCCATCCCAAACATAGCGGTATATGTCGGACGACAACGTCGGATCGCAGAGATAGGTGATCGCATGCATCGCCACGGAAAAGCCGATGACAATGCCGAGTGTCGTGCGGTTGATGGGCTGTGTGCGCACAAGCAGCACAGCGCCCAGATACACGAACACTGAAAGCAGCGAGACGCCGGAAAAACCGATTCTGAAACGAGTAATTTCCGCTACAAACTGATGCGTCAGCACTACCAAAGCCAGGCCGAGCAGGCAAAGCGCGGCGTTGGTGACGCGTGCATCTCCCTCATGCCAGCGAGCGGTTTGATCAAGCAACTTCATTACACCAACTCAGGGGCGGCGATAGAGGTTTCGGGTGCGGATGACGGCTTGCGCCGGCGCTCCGCAAGAAAGGCTCGCGTGCTTTCGGCTTCATAACCGGCAATCGACGCAAAGGCGGGGCGGTGCTCATCCAATAACTCCGCTTCAAGAATCGCGAGTGTCGCGGCATCATCCACGTCATACCAAAGCGGCAGCTGAACCAAATCGATGTGTGCTTCACGAACCCGTTGGACGGTTTCGCTGTATACCGCGGCGGTGCTCCACGTGATGCGCTCGAACGGCGCGCTATGCGCCTGCTTCAGGCCGATCAGGTAGTAGCCACCATCATCAGAGCCACCGAGAACGACGCGGTCACCCGGCCGGTGCAGGTGCTCGACCGCAGAGCGCAACGCCGCTGTGGGCACAGTGGGAGAGTCTGAATCGATCAGGCAAACCGAGCCGAAGCCACAGGCCAGGATGTCCAGAGCCGCGCAGTGCAGCCGCTCCCCAAATCCATCGCCACGTTGTGCAATGAGCGAAAAACTTTTAGGAAGAAGGCCATCGAACGCGACCTCATCGCCGACCGGCGTGTAACACACCAACCCCGCGGCAGAGCCTTGGCGCGCGACTTCGGCGATGTTCTCCGATGTATCGCGAAGAAAGCAGATGTTCAGCGCAGCGGCCTCGTGCGGGGTCAGCGGAGGCGACAACCGTGTCTTCACCTTCCCAGGACGGGGCGCCTTCGACATCACAGCAAGCGCACACAGATGGGCGCGATCAGCATTGGACGTGCTGGGATCCAGCACGGGGTAGGTGCGGTTCGTCAAGTCGACTCCAGGCTTGGCGTATTAGCGTTTGCGAAAGCTCATATTCATCATAATTGCTTGGGAGGGCCTCACTCGCCCTCGAAGCCGCGATTCCAATGGGCGATCACACGCGTTTCGCGCTCAAAGCCCAGCACACTCACGCTCCCGGTGCCAAGGGCAAACAGCTGGCCGTCCACAGCGGGGCGGCCAATCCAGCGCGCCGCCAGGATGCGCAGGATGTGCGCATGCGCGAACAGCGCAACGGCGCCTCCCCCCGGCACTGCCGCGAGCGAGCGGTCAATCACGTGGTCAGCCCGGATGCCGACGGCCTCCACAGACTCGCCGCCGAGGATGGGATCGGTCCACACACTCCAGGCCGGCCCGTGGATCGCGCGCATCTGCTCCGTGCTCTTGCCTTCCGACTCGCCGTAGTTCCACTCCTGCAGGTCGTCCGTGGTCTGCATCACATCACCAAAGCCGGCGAGCCTGCAGGTCTCCTGCGCTCGCTGGCGCGGGCTGACGAAGACGGCCGCAAACTGCTTATCTTTCAGATATTCGCGCAACTCTCCCGCGCGCCGGCGCCCATGGTCGGTCAGCGGAATATCCGTGAAACTCGTGTGCCGGCCATCCAGGCTCCATTCAGTTTCGCCGTGTCGCACCAACCAGAGCTCCGTCTTTGCCGCCCCACTTGCAGCCGCCATCTTCGCCTCGCTTTTCCCTTATCCTACAGGGATGGACTTTCAGCTGGTCACCGAGTACAAGCCCCAGGGCGATCAACCCCGCGCCATCGGCGAGCTCGTCACCGGTCTCGATGCCGGCGAGAAGGATCAGGTGCTGCTGGGCGTCACCGGCTCCGGCAAAACCTTCACCATGGCCAAGGTGATCAGCGAGGTGAACCGCCCCGCGCTGGTGCTCGCCCATAACAAGACACTCGCCGCGCAGCTTTATCACGAGTTCAAACAGTTTTTCCCGAACAATGCCGTTGAATACTTCGTCTCCTACTACGACTACTACCAACCGGAGGCCTATATTCCCTCTGGCGACCTGTACATCGAAAAGGAGTCGACGATCAATGACGAGCTCGACAAGCTGCGGCTTTCCGCCACCCGGTCGCTGTTTGAACGCCGTGATTCCATTATCGTCAGCTCCGTATCCTGCATCTACGGCCTCGGTTCGCCGGAGGCTTACTATGGCATGTTGCTGCTGCTCGAAAAAGGGCAGAAGCTCAAGCGCGAGGACATTACGCGCCGCCTGGTGGAGATCCTCTACGAGCGCAACGATGTTGATTTTCGCCGCGGAACCTTCAGGGTGCGCGGCGATATCATCGAGGTCTACCCCACCTACGATGAAAATGCTTTCCGCATCGAGTTATTCGGCGATGAAATTGAGTCGCTAAGCCAGATCGATCCATTGTTCGGGACGGTAAAACAACGCTACGCACGCTTGCCGATTTATCCCAAGTCGCACTATGTGGTGCCGCCCGATCGGAAAAACCAAGCCGTCACCAACATTCTGGCGGAGCTCGCCGACTGGGAGGCGCAGCTTGAAAAAGAGGGCCGCATCGTTGAATCGCAGCGCATCCATCAGCGCACGCGCTTCGATCTTGAAATGATCAAATCGGTCGGCTACTGCCACGGTATTGAAAATTATTCACGGCACTTCAGCGGCCGCATGCCCGGTGAGCCGCCACCCACGCTGCTCGACTATTTTCCTCGTGACTTTCTTATCTTTATCGATGAATCGCATGTCACCGTGCCCCAGTTGCATGGCATGTGGCATGGTGACCGCTCGCGCAAACAAAATCTCGTCGACTACGGCTTTCGTCTGCCTTCGGCAATGGACAATCGACCTTTGCGGTTTGAGGAGTTTGAGGGCCGCGTCGGTCAGATCGTCTATGTCAGTGCAACCCCGGGACCATATGAGCTGACGAAGTCCGCCGGTGTCGTCGTCGAGCAGATCATTCGGCCTACAGGCCTGATCGATCCCGAGGTGGAGATACGCCCCATCAAGGGTCAGATCGATGATTTGCTCGCGGAAATCCGCGATCGCGCGGAGAAAAACCAACGCGTACTCGTGACGACGCTGACCAAGCGCATGGCCGAGGACCTCGCGAACTACTACACCGAGGTTGGCGTACGTTGCCGCTATATGCACTCGGAGATCGAGACACTGGAGCGCATTCGCCTGTTGCGCGCCCTGCGTAAAGGTGAATATGACGTGCTGATCGGCATCAATCTGCTGCGCGAAGGCCTGGATCTGCCGGAGGTTTCTCTGGTAGCGATTCTAGACGCGGATAAAGAGGGATTTTTGCGCTCGCAGGGATCGCTGATCCAGACGATCGGCCGTGCGGCAAGGCACCTTGAAGGCCGCGCAATACTCTACGCCGACAAGATGACCGATTCGATGAGGCGGGCGCTGGATGAGACCTCCCGCCGCCGCGAAAAACAGCGGGCGTACAACGAAGAACATGGCATTGAACCACGCTCTGTCATTCGCTCCATCGACGACTCGCTCGCGGTCGTACTGCAAGCCGACTACGCGGATCTGACGGAAGAGGCCGAGAGCGGTTTGCCGGACTTTGCGAATCAGGCGGAGCTCGACAGCCACATCGTCAATTTGGAGGGCGAGATGCGCGACGCCGCGAAGAAGTTCGAGTTTGAAAAAGCAGCCAAACTGCGCGATACGGTCAAGGAGTTGCGCACGAAGGAGTTTCTATTTGCCTAACTTGTTACCAGTAGCGTAGCGGAGGGATCTGTTTCTCTGTGCTGCGGCTCAGCTCCATGAAATCAGTTATCGCCCCGATTAAGCCGGCACATTCGCTTTGTTATTCTCCTGCATGGCCAAATACTGATGCACAAACGCGATGGCCATGCTGCCTTCGCCCACGCTTGAGGAGACGCGCTTGATGGAGTCATGGCGCACATCGCCCACGCAGAAGAACCCGGGCAAGTTGGTTTCCAGCAGATAGGGTTGGCGATTGCCGCAGGAGTGGTCAGAGAGGTCGCGCCCCGTGCACACATAGCCGCGGTCGTCGCGCGTGATCTGCGGTGGCAGCCAATCGGTATTGGCATCGGCGCCGATCATGATGAACAGCGCATCGGCTGAACGTGAACGAGGCGCTTCGCCGTTTGTGCTCGTGCAGATCGTCTCCAGGTAGTTTTCGCCACCCACGGAAACCACCTCCGTGAAGGGTTCAATCGTGATGTTGAGCTTGTGTCCGGTCTGGTCGATCAGATACTGCGACATGCTGAGCTCGAGTCCCGCACCGCGCACGAGCATCGTCACCGAACGCGCATAGCTCGAAAAGAACATCGCCGCCTGCCCCGCAGAGTTACCTCCACCGACGATGAAGACGTCTTTGCCAACGATCGTGCTGGCCTCTGTGCGCGATGCGCCATACAAGACGCCGCGGCCCTGCAGGCGATCAACGCCGTCCGCCTCCAGTCGCCGCCAATCCACTCCGGTCGCAAGCACAACGCAGCGCGAGGTGACGCGCTCGCCGCCGTCAAGCTCAACGCAGTAGCCTTCGCTCAGTGGATAGATGTTGCGGACCTCGCGAGTCATCACAATCTCCGTGCCAAACCGCGTGGCCTGCTTCACCGCACGCTCGCTGAGCTCGTCGCCGGAGATGCCCCCGGGAAATCCAAGATAATTTTCAATGCGCGAGGACGTGCCCGCCTGGCCGCCCACGGTGGAGCGTTCGATCAGCAGAACACGCAGCCCCTCCGAAGAGCCATACACCCCCGCAGCAAGCCCCGCCGGCCCTGCTCCTACGACGACGACGTCATAGTGTTCTTCTTTCGGATCGGTTCGGAATCCAAGCGCCTCAGCCACCATGCGCACGGTGGGCGGCTGGCCCACGCAGCGCTCACGATCAATCACCACAGCCGGCCCCTCCATGCCGGGAGGCATGCAGGAGGGCACACGGTCAGGCTCCCGGTCGCGATCCACCCACTCATACGGAATGCGATTGATGGACAGGAACGACCGGATATCGCGACAATCGGTGTCATATTGCGAGCCGATCACCAGCACGCGTGAGGCAGGATTGTCGCGCACATAGTCCTGAATCTTCGTCACGCGATCGGTCATGGTCTTCATGATCAGCGCACTGCATTCGGGCGAGCTGTCAATCAGATCCTTGAACTGCAGCTTATCCAGCCGCATGACACGCGAAGCCTCTTTGGCCCGCACGGAGGCAACCGCCGGCGCACCCAGCAGCAACGGCAACTCGCCATAAAAGTCCCCTCGATGGTAGCGATTCACCACCATCGGCCGACCATTGAAGTCCTTGGTGACCTCCATTTCGCCGCTGACCAGGATGTAAAACCATGGCGATTCGCCCTCGCGAATCAGCCACTCGCCCGCACAAAGACGCAGATCCGCAGCCACCTGCGCGAGCTGTGTACGCTGGCTCTCCGGCAAGCAGGCCAGCACCGGGATATGGTCCAGATCCTTCGCTTCGAACACGGATCCACCTCTCGTTTATCGTCTCACGGCCGCGGGAAAGCTCGTTTTGAAAAGTGCTCGGCGGGGATTCGCGCGGAAGCGCATAGACGTCGATAATGGAATCATGCTGCCCCTCTCCGAAACACCCCTGACCACGTTGGATGGCAAGCCGACCAGCTTTGCTGCCTATTCCGGCAAGGTTCTGCTTATCGTGAATGTAGCCTCAAAATGCGGTTTTACGCCGCAGTACACCGCGCTCGAGTCGTTGTATCAGCGCTTGAAGGATCGTGGTTTTCTTGTGCTCGGTTTTCCGGCGAATGACTTCGCCGGTCAGGAGCCTGGAACGGATGCGGAGATTGCAGCTTTCTGCTCAACCGAATACCCCGTCACCTTTCCCCTGTTCTCCAAGGCCGTTGTTACCGGGCAAGGCAAGCATCCGCTCTATGCAGAGTTGATCGCAGCGCAGCCGCAACGGATCTCGAACGGAGATGATCTTCGCAATCATCTTGCAGAGTACGCCGCCGAAAATAACTTGCCGGGGCCGAACGAGCTGCCTGAGTTGCTATGGAATTTCGAGAAGTTTCTCGTTGCAAGAGATGGCCAGGTCATCGCCCGTTTTGCACCGGATTTCACCCCTGACGATCCCAGGCTCGTCGCAGCAGTCGAGGCTGCACTCGCCAAACCCTGAAGAATTTTCCGGTCCGGCAGCTCAGCGCGACCGTGGGCCAACCCGCGGTCGCGTATGCTTTTGTCACCGGCTGTTCACATCTCAAGAGGTCCTTGCCCGCAGAATGCCTAAGCTTCCGAACCCCGCGCCGTTCGCCCTCACGCTTCTTCTCGCGTTGCCTCTTGCCGCCCAGCAGCCCATTCGCATCACGGCCGACCTCACGGAAGCGCCGCGCAAGCTGTACCACGCGGAAATTGACCTGCCCGTGAAGGCGGGAGAGAACAGCTTCACAACGCCAGAGTGGATCCCCGGCAATCACCGTCCCACGGGACCGGTAGACGACATCACCGGCGTTGTCTTCAGTGCGGACGGCAAGACGATTCCCTGGCGACGCGATGATGTGGACCTTTATGAGTTCCACGTCGATGTGCCCAAAGGCGTAACCACGCTGCACGCACATCTCGATTGCATTGTGCTTTCGCGGGCCTCGGACAAAATCGCGGTGCTCGAGTGGGAGAAGCTGCTGCTTTACCCGTCGCACATACCGGTTCACGACATCCCCATTCAGCCCAGCGTCACGGTTCCCGCGGGTTGGGGCATCGGAACAGCGCTGACGCCAGTGGCGCCGTTTGACGCAAATGCGAAGACCGGCGGGACAGTGCAATATCAGCCCACTACGGTGGAACAGCTGCAGGATTCCCCTGTGATTGCCGGTGAATATTTTCATGAGTTTCCGCTTGCGCCGCAGATTACGCCCAAGCATTACATCGATGTCGTCTCCGATGATCCTGATGACTCAAATCTTCGACCTGAGCTGTTGAAGCAGATATCGAATCTCGTGCGCGAGGCCGATAAGGCGTACGCTTCGCACCACTACAATCAGTACCATTTCCTGCTTACGCTCTCCGACATCACCGGTGGTGAGGGCCTTGAACATGGACAGAGTTCCGACAACGGCGTTGAGGAGTTGGGCTTTGCCGATGCCAAGCATCAACTCGGTAACGCCGATCTCCTCTCCCATGAGTTCACGCACTCCTGGAACGGCAAGTATCGCAGACCCTTCAATCTGTATCAGACCGATTTTTCCAAGCCGCAGGTGGGTGAACTGCTCTGGGTCTATGAGGGCATGACGCAGTATCTCGGCAACGTGCTTGCCGCGCGCGCCGGCCTGAAAGATCAACAGCAATATCGCGAGGTGCTGGCGCTCTCTGCGGCACAGCTTGACTACAAGTCCGGTCGACTCTGGCGACCGACGGATGATACCGCCATCGCCGCCAGCGTGTTGCGTGGCGGCAGCCCCACCTGGGCAAACTGGCGCCGCAGCCAGGATTACTACCAGGAGGGCGAGCTGCTTTGGCTGGATGCGGACACGCTCATTCGCCAGCTTACGAATGATCAAAAATCCTTGACCGATTTCCTGCACATCTTCCTAGGCAAGGGCGGCAACACTGGTCCGTTGATCGTTACTTATAACCGTGACGAGTTAATTCGCGATCTGAACGAAGTCGTGAAGTATGACTGGGCAGGTTTTCTGCATCAGCGCGTGGATCTGATCAATCCGCACGCCGATCTAGAAGGTATTACGCGTGGCGGCTACAAGCTGGAATACCAGGATCATCCCTCCGAGGCGGAGAAGACACTTGCCAGTGGCCGTCGCAACGGGGGAGCGCTCAACGTCTGGTATTCACTCGGTTTGCGCGTGAGTGCGACGGGGGACATCTATGACGTGCGTTGGGGCAGCCCCGCGGACAAAGCAAAGCTGGCTCCTGGGCAAAAGCTCATCGCGGTCAATGGCCGCGTGTTCAGTGCGGATTCCCTCAAGGATGCAATCATAAGGGCCAAGACAAACACCGAGCCGACCCACCTCATGATGCAGACCGAAAGCTATGTGAAGCCCATCGATATCGATTATCACGACGGGGAGCGCTACCCGGTGCTGGTGCGCGACCCTGCTCAAAAGGACTACCTCGACGAGATCACGAAGCCACTTGCACCGACGGTCACCGCGGGCATCGTGACGGATACAAGCAAGTAGCTCCACGCTCGGGTGCCCCACCCTCTGCGCAGTTCCTCGCACGTAGGGTGGGTCTTTGGTTCAGCGTTCACTTCAGTAAGGACTACCGCTTATGAGATATCGCTTTCTCGCCACCGGTCTTGCAGCGCTTGCATCTTCCCTGTTCGCGGTAGGGCAAACCATGAGTTCGGCTACGCCACAGGCTCACGCAAACGCGCCTTATACCGGAAAACCCGGCGAGTATATCGCGCCTGGCTTTCATTTCAGCGGCGGGGAAACTCTCCCCAACCTGAAGCTGCATTATCTTACGCTGGGCACGCCGCACCACGATGGCGCCGGTCACGTCGATAATGCAGTGTTGCTGCTGCACGGCACTGGCGGCGATGCCCACAGCCTGTTTGCCCCACAGTTTTCGACTGTACTCTTCGGCCCCGGCCAGCCGCTCGACATCAACAAATATTTTCTGATTTTTCCGGATGATATTGGACATGGAGAGAGTTCAAAACCTTCCGACGGGCTCCACATGCGCTTCCCGAAGTACACCTATGACGACATGGTGCGATCACAGCACCAGATGCTGATGGAGGGCTTGCATGTCGATCATCTGCGACTGATCCTCGGCACCTCGATGGGCTGCATGCAGAGCTTTGTCTGGGGTGAAGCCTACCCCGGGTTTGCCGACGCATTGATGCCATTGGCGTGCCTGCCCGTGCAGATTGCCGGCCGCAATCGCATGATGCGCTACATGGCCATCGAGAACATTGAGCGCGATCCGGCATGGAAGGGTGGCGACTATACCAGCGAACCCGAAGAGGGTCTGCGCGATGCGAACGAGATGCTGCTCATCATGGGTTCCGCGCCGTTGGTGCAGCAAAAGGCCGCGCCCACACGCGATCAAGCCGAGCACCTCGTCGATAACTACCTCAAGCGTGCCACCGCTTCAACCGACGCCGACAACATGATCTATCAGCTCGATGCCTCGCGAGATTACGACCCCAGCGCAAAGCTTTCAGCCATCAAGGTGCCGGTGATGTGGATCAACTCCGCAGATGATTTCATCAACCCACCTGAGCTTGGGATTGCGGAACGCACTGTGCTGGAGATGCCCAATGCGAAGTTCGTGCTCATCCCGATCTCCGATGCCACGCGTGGTCACGGAACGCATACGCAAGCGGCCATTTGGCAACAGTATCTTGTCGAACTGCTCAATGAGTCAGCCCGAAAATGACAAGTATTTGCCACGGAAATTCTTTTTTCAGGGTTCTTGCTGCTGCTCGGTCGGATCGAAGTCAGCCGCCTCACGCAACCCCGCGAAGACATCCGCCTGAAGCACCTCGCCACGAAATAGCGCCTCCAGGGCGGGTCCGATCAACAGCAGAAGGGGCGCCGGGCCAGACATAATTTTGTGGAGTGCGCCGAGTCTCGCCAGTGCATACGATTGCTGCGGCTTGGCAGCATGTGAGATCGCGCAGCAAGCGATATCCGCGGCCATGCCTGATTGCACCAACTCACGTTGCAATCGGCTGAGATCACGGCCCGGCATGTATACGACCAGCGTCGCGTCCTCGGGCAGCGGTCCCGACCACACGGGCTTGTTATCGTCCTTGCCGGTGGCGTGATGTCCGGTAACAAAGATCAGCTTGGACGCACTCTTGCGGTCTGTAAGCGGCAACGACAGGGACGCGCCGGCAGCCAATGCGGCCGTTACACCGGGCACGATTTCGAACGCCACACCAGCCGCGCGCAAGGCTCCGATCTCTTCACCGGCCCGTCCAAAGATCAGCGGATCGCCACTCTTCAATCGAACAATAGACTGCCCACTACGCGCGGAGTCAATCAGCAGCTTGTGAATACCCGCTTGCGTAATGCGTGGGCGGCCGCAACGCTTGCCGACACTCGTCACCAGCGCATGACGGTGAGCCAAAGCCAATACCTCCTCTGGCACGAGATCGTCGTGAAAGATCACATCGGCGCTTTCGAGCAGGCGCAGTGCACGCAATGTCAGCAACTCGGGGTCACCCGGCCCCGCGCCCACGAGGTAGACGACACCCTTCTCGGCACGCGTGATGCGGCTCACAACACGGACTCCTCGGGCGATTCGAGGTTCATCGCTTCAGATGTTGGATCTGTTGAACTCTGCATTCCATCCAGCACATAGCCCTTGGGTGCAAAGCCGTGATTGCGGGCGTGCTGGCGCGCGTGCAGCCTTGCCGGGCAGCCATCGAAGCCGCAGACCTCGCGCTGCGCGAGCTCATGCAGCAACGATTTTCTTGGCTCTCCGATCGGTTCTACCGCTGTAACCTCACGCCGCAGGCGGCCTAACTCCAGCAGCCAATCGCCAGTGTCGAGCGGCAGGGCTGCATTGATCTCCTTGCGCAACCGCTGCGCCAGTGCCGGACTTTCCCCTGCCGTGGAGATGGCAATCTGCAACTCACCGCGCTTCACAATGGAAGGAAAATAAAAGTCGCAGAACGGCGGATCATCCACAGCATTGCAAAGAATGTTGCTTGCGTTTGCTTCGGCATAGACCGCGCGGTTGACCTCAGCTGTCGCAGTGCCCGCAATCGCGAGAAATGCACCGGCAAGATCGCCTTCGCGGTATTCACGCTGATGCCACAAGATCTCCCCTGCCTCTGCCCACGCATGCACGCGAGGCAACGCGTGCGGCGCGATCACAGTTACCTGCGCTTCGGCGTTGCGCAGGCTTTCGATCTTCGACTCCGCAATATTGCCCGCGCCGATCACCACACAAGGGCGAGCCGTTAGCTTCAGAAACATGGGAAACAGGCTCATAGCTACTTGCCCTTATCTTTTCTTGTTATCCTTGCTTTTGTTTTTTGTTGTCATTCCCGAAGGGAGTCGGCTGTTGTACTTGCTTTCTTTGTCATTCCCGAAGGGAATCTGCTGCTTCCCTCTCCCGCCGCCAACGCCCACAAGCCTACATATCAACGTTAGACGGATGCCTGCCGGGCCCCGCATCCCGCTCCACCGGCGCAACCACAGCGCCGGCGATCAGATTCCGCAGGTCCTCATCGCTGCTGCGCCGAAAATACCCGCGCAGATTTTCGCCTTCAAAGCGATGCTCCATGTATCCGCGCAGCAGACGTTCAATGGCTTGCGGACAGTCCTCCGCCGCGGCACGATAGCCGATAGGACGACCCGCGCGTGCGTGCTCACCCACCGCGCCGCCGACGCAGAAGTAATACGCGTCGACGAGAACACCATTCTGCTTTATTTTTTTTCCTTCAAGCCCGATATCGGCGATCCAGTGCTGACCGCAGCTGTTGGTGCAGCCAGTTACATGCAGTTTGATCTGCTGATCGAAGGTGGGCAAGCGCTCTTCCATCTCACCCACGAGCCACTTAGTAAAGCCCTTGGTCTCGGAGATGGCCAGCTTGCAGAACTCAGTCCCCGTGCAGGCGATGGCGCCGCGATAAAAGACCGTGGGCTCGACCTCAAGGCCAAGTTGATTCAACGCCGCGACGAGTTCCCCTGTGCGCGTGTTCGGCACATTCACGATCACGATGTTCTGCATGATGGTGGTACGCAGATGACCGTCACCAAAGGTCTCGGCAAGCGAGGCGAGTGAATGCATCTGGTCCGAGCTCAAACGCCCGCGCAACACCGTTGCTCCTACAAAGCTCAACCTTTCCTGCTTCTGCCGGTGGACCCCGACGTGATCGCGGTAAAGATCATCGGCGATCGGACCCTCCTCGCATGGGTCGAACTTGTAGCCGAGCTTTTCTTCAATTGCCGCGAGCATAGACTCCGCGGTCCAGCCATGCTTCATGAACAGATACTTCAGCCGTGCGCGGGTGCGGTTTTCACGCAGTTCATCCTGCTCGCGAAAGATCTCGCAGACGGCTTTGGTGAGCTCGTACGCTTTGTCCTGCGGGATGAACGCGTTCAAGCGCACAGCCATGTGCGGCTCGGTGGAAAGGCCGCCGCCGATGCGCGCGCTATAACCGATCTCCTCCCTGCCATCCTTCACACGCTTCAACGCAGTAAGCGAGACATCATTGATCTCCGGGTACGAGCACCAGATCGGGCAGCCCGTGACGGAGATCTTGAACTTGCGCGGCAGGTTCACAAACTCCGGATTGGCTGTGAGCTTTTCGGCGATCTCCACCGCCAGCGGCGACGCATCCAGCAGTTCCTCGCTGTTCAGGCCGGCCAGCGGGCAGCCCGTGACATTACGCACCACGTCACCACACGCGCCCTTGGGGCTGAGACCGATCTCGGTAAGCAGGTCCACGACCTCAGGCAAGGCCTGAATCGTGAGCCAATGCAGCTGGATATTTTGCCGCGTCGTAATGTCGGCCATACCCCGCGCGTACTTCTCCGTGATGTCGGCGATCGTGCGCAGCTGGTGCGAGGTCAGCAGGCCGTTGGGGATGCCGATGCGCATCATAAAGTACTCGCTGGCCTTACCCTCGCCCCCGACGCCGCCGGTCGCGCCCACGCCATCGCCCTGCGTGTACACGCCCCACCACTTGAAGTAGGTGCCGGCCCATTCGGGCAGCACGCTTTCGCGGCCCTCGCGCGCGAACTGCCGCACCTCTTCCCAGGCCTCCCAGGGATTCTTTTCGCTCTTCAGGCGCTCGACCTTCTGGGCCTTGGTCTCCTTCGGCGCGGGCTTGCCGGCGGTGGGCGTGCCCGTGGGTGTCAGTGTGTCACTCAAAGCAAATCTCCAATTCTGAAAACAAAGGCCCACGCGAACATCGTCGTGGGCTGCGGCGGTAAGGTCCGGTGGCGCGCCGGTTAGACTCGCGACACGCACTCCGCGGCCGGCCGGCTCCAACAACGCTCGCAACACTCGACGGTGATCCACATTCGCACACATCAAGCCTAGCGGGATTGGGAGACCGAAGCAACCGGCTGCCCTGCCCTGAGAAAGTTAGATTGCGCTGCGTCGCCGAAAGATCCGCCCCGCGCGCCTCACGTACGAACCAGGCGATCAGGGCAACCGCCGTGCGTGTAGGTCAGCAGGAGTCGAAGGCATCAAGCGTCCAGCGAGGAAACACGCGAAAAAGGCGCGCTTTGGGCAGGCTAGAGCAAATTCCCCATAGGCGTACAGTGTCATCGCGACTGGAGCGGGACAGTTTATCGTCCCGCGTAATGGAGGTAGGCGGATTCAAGGTTGAAGTGCAACATTTCCGAAATAGGAGACAGTTGCCTTATGCCGAAGACGTATCACCCTTTGGACTACGCGGAACGGGTATTGATCCAGACGCAGTTAACGCTGGGGGTGAGGCCTGGGGCCATCGCCGCCGGTCTGAGCCGGTCGCGGTCGACTGTGCTGCGCGAGATGCGGCGCAACGGTTGGCGGCCCCGGAGCCCAGCGCGGATCGCCGGCGGGTATCGCGCGCTGGCGGCCGAGCGACGCGCCCGTCAACGCAAGGCCAGGCCGCCGAAACCGCGCAAGCTCCAGCCCGGCAACCCGCTCTGGATCGCCGTGCTCGGCCATCTCCGGGAGGGCTTGAGTCCCCGCCAGATCGCGCGCACACTGGCTCGTATGCCCGTTCCCGTCCGGCTTTCGCACGAGACCATTTACAGCGCGCTGTATGCCATGCCGCGCGGCGAGCTGCGCGCCCGCGTGCTCGGCCTGCTGCGCCGCGGGCACAAGGCGCGCCGCGCGCGGCGGAGCCGAAAAGACCGGCGCAATCAGGCCATTCCCAACATGACCCTGATCGATCAGCGGCCCGTCGAGGTCCAGATGCGCCTGATTCCGGGGCACTGGGAGGGCGATCTGCTGATCGGCAAGGGCAACCGCTCCCAGGTCGGCACGCTGGTGGAACGGTCGACCCTGTTCGTCGCCCTGGTGCGGCTGGACAGCGCCAAGGCCGCCGCCACGGCCGAGGGCTTCAGCAGAATCCTCAACCGGATCGACAGCCAGAAGCGCCTTTCGATGACCTACGACCAGGGCACCGAGATGGCCCACCACCAGATGCTCACCGCCGCCACCGGGGTGGAGGTGTACTTCGCCCACCCGCACGCCCCGTGGGAACGCGGCATCTCGGAGAACACCAACGGCCTGCTCCGCCAATACCTGCCCCGCGGAACCGACCTGTCGGTGTTCTCCCAGGAGCAGCTGGACCAGATCGCCTGGAAGCTCAACGTCCGCCCCAGACAAACCCTGGGCTGGAAAGCCCCCGCAGAACTCTTCCTCCCAGAGGGAACCTTCGACTTCGTTGCCTTCTGGTCCCAATTCGCCCCTAAAATCAATTCTGTTGCACTTCAACCTTGAATCCGCCGTCCCCTGTATTTCGTTAGGGGCATCAAAACATCTGTGTAGCCGCAAAAGAATACAGGGGTTTCTGCACTCCGGCTGCGCCTCCGGTCGAGATGACACTGCATAGCAAGCGGTAAACCGCTCTGAAGCGCGCGGAACGGCAGCAAAGCTGACACCCCACATGAAAAGCAGGTCCTTCGCTTTGCTGAGGATGACAATTTTGCCGTTCAAGGTAACATTTTATGAGGTAAACGATTGAATCACCACGCTTAGAGCTTGGCGCGCAGCGGCATGCCCGGATCCGCAAAGGCCATCTCCGCCGCCGAGGTCTCGTTGCGCAGGATCTCGTGGTGCAGGCAGTAGAGCGCCAGTTCCAATCGGTCGGAGACGCCCAGCTTGTCGTACACCTTGCGCAGGTAGTTCTTGATCACCTGCTCGGTGGTGCCGATCTGGTAGGCGATCTCCTTGTTGCGCATGCCGCGCGTAATGCAGCCGATGATGGCCAGCTCCTTTTCGGAGAGACGCGGCTGCGTGCGCGGGTTGGTCAGCATCTGCGCCTGCGCGCGGTAGGCCTCGATCACCCAGCTGATCGACTGGTTGTCGATCCAGGTCTCGCCGGCGGCGATCTTGCGCACACACTTCACCAGCAGATCGGGGGAGATGGACCGCGGCACCACGCCACGTACGCCGCGGCGATAGAGTTCCACCGTGTTGCTCTCGTCCGCCTCGGTGACCTGCACGATCAGCTTGGCATCCGGCGCGCGCCGCACGAACTCCGGAATGGCGTCGATGGTGCCCGCGATCAGCTGGCCTTCCAGCAGCACCACATCAGTCGGAAAACGCTGCAGCGCCGCGAACAGGTTGTCGAGCGTTTCGGCCTGCGCGACGACCCGAATGTCATCTTCGAGAGCGAAGATTTTGCGCATCCCGACCCGGTAGATCGCCTGCGAGTCGGCCAGCAGCACACGGATCCCGGTTGCGGCGGCATCGCCGTTCCCGTGATCTTCCCCCTGCTTACCCTGTGGCTCAAATCTCATACCTGCTCTGCCTTCAGAACGTATTCATCGATCACCGCCGCAGCAAAACGGCGACCGTCACTGGTTGAGTGGCGAACGACGCGGCCCGTACAGTGCAGCACAACATCATCCGCTCCGCCCATCACCTTTGCAGGCATGGTCAGCCGGAACTCCACCGACGCATCCAGCGGCGGTAGCTCGTCGGAGGTGAATAGTACACCGCTGGCGGAGACATCCTCCGTCACGGCATGATATTCGCGCTGATTGGCGAACAGCACAAGCTCCAAATGCAAAGGAAAGCGAACGGCCGCCCTGACCGGTTCTCCTTTGACGATTTCTTCGGTGGGCGCATCAGGCATAGGAGTCATGTACCGTTCTGAATCTGCAACTCGGATTCTAATCTCCCAAGGTTACCAAAGAATATACCGCTAGCGGGGGAGAAGGTTACCTGCCTGGCTCACTTCGGGACGAAGATAAAGGCCGGCCGATCCACCCACCCAGCTCCGGTCCCGGTTGTGATCGACACCCATCATCAGGCCGCGCCCCATGCGCACGAGGCTCGTCGTGGGCATCATGCTGCCGCCGTCCGGCCAGACGTACAGGATGCGCACCTCGGCCTGGGTCATGCCCTCGGGCGTTCGGATCACCGGCTCAAAGCGTACTCGCTCCTGCAGCAGATAATGGCCGCGCTCGGCTACGGGGATCGCGCGCAGGTCCTCGTCCGTGGGGGCGAACTGGATACCTTTGCCTGCAAACGAGTAAAGCGGCTTGAACACCCAATGTTCGCGGCCCTCCGGCAGCCTGTCTCTGCCGTTGCCCTCAAACCAGTCATCGAGAAAGACGGCGGGGGGCACGGTTGGGTGGCGGAGATGCGGGATGGAGAACTTGCTGATCTCGAAGTACCAGTTGGGATGACCGGCCCACTCTACCGCCAGTTCGTCACGGTAGTCGAACGGCAGCCGCACCTTATCGCGGACGATCTCATCCACAATGGCGCGGTTGTAGATGCGTTCGATCGGGGTGATCCGGCCGTTGTTGCGCGCGTCTCGATAGAAGAGCCGGTTGCCTTGCTTGATGACCGAAGTAATATTCACGGTGCGCAGGCCGAGGTGGCGTTCATGCATGTGGAAATCGGGGAGTGTCTTCTGGTGTTCGGGGTCGAGCTCCAGAAGAACGACGTTGGCCGGATCGTGATCCGCAACGACCACCTCGCGGAGCAGCTTCCAGTACCCCGCCTCATCGAGACCGCCGTACAGGTACTCCAGCCGGGGATCCAGCTCGAAGATCTCCTTGTAGGCGCGCGCAAAGCCCGGCTGGAATCCAAAGATGGACGGAAACGCCTGCATCTCCACGAGCTTCGGCTCAAGATCGCCCGATGCGCCGCGCACCAGGCCGAAGTCCACCGTCATGAAGTGCGGGTGCGCCCCCTGACCGGGGACGTCGTAGGCAGCCGGGATCGACGCCTTCGCCAGCTTCCGGTACCGCTCGTTGTTCAGAAGCTGGCCGGTAAGCTCCGTTCCGGCAGCGATCATGCGGTCGAGCAGCGCAGCCTCGAAAAAACAGGGGGTTTCGGCGATCCGAAACTGAATCTCCGTCCCGGTCTCCCGATTCAATCGTGCGAGCAGCGCACGGTACTTCGAGTCGGTAAAACGCGCGTTGAAGTCACTGCGAAACGGTTCAATCATTGGTCAGGGCACAGGGTCCAGGGTCCAGGGTGCAGGGTCCAGCAGACTTCGTTTGTACTGTGCCCTGGGCGCTGTACCCTGGGCCTCTTCCATTCAGACTTCGTTTGTACTGTGCCCTGGGCGCTGTACCCTGGGCCCTCTTCCATTCAGGCTGAAATCAGGAACTCGCCGTCGCGCATCAGCTGCTCTTCCCCTCCCGCGGAGCCGAGCCAGATGTTGAACCCTAGGCCCACCACATCGATGTGCGTGGTGGACTTCCAAGAGGCGCCCGTGTGTGCTCCATATGGATCGCCGAAGGCGATGTGAATGCCCGGAAACTTCTCGTCCTGCAGAATGTTCCCAATCACCTCATGCACGCCGATATTGGTGCCGATGGCGAACTCGCCGACGCGATCGGAGTTGGCATCGGTGTGGGTGTACTCCCAGAACTCCGCCTCCAGCTGCTTGTTCACGCACTCGACGGTCGTGATGCGGTTGCGGCTGATGTGGATGGTTAGCGGCGTGTCGCGCAGGATGCCGTAGCGGGTACAGAGAAAATCACCCACAACGCCGTCGACGACAAAGACGCCGTTCACCTCGCCGGGCGCGGTGAAGCACTCGCCGCCGGGGAGATTGCCCCACTTTTCCGGACTGATGATGCCGGAGGTCTTGAACCAGCGATAGTTCGGGTCAAGGTCGGCAAAAATATTTGTGCCCGCAGCCGTCGTGGCGCGCACGTAGGTCGCATTGCGGACGCGGTCCAGCACCGCCTGGCTGAGCCGGTCGACCGCGTTGAAATCCGCGCGCATGCCGCCCAGCATCACCTCCGGCGTGATGTTGACCATGTGCGCGTGACGCATGCGCCTCCGGTTGACCACATCGGTCATCTGCATGCGGCTGGAAAGCTCCCGGGGCTGCACCTGCACGGCGAAGATACTGACCTGCGCCCCTTCCATGTCGGCGAGAACCTCCGCAGGCATATTGACCAGCGGGCGAGCCGCAAGATCTTCGAGCACAAAGCCGTTCCAGCTGCATCCGATGCGATCCAGTTCGACGGCTATCGACGCGGCGATGGAGACCGTGGCCTCGTCCGCGATGAGCGTCACGTGCTCCTCCGGTTGAATGCGCAGGCAGGTCGTCACCGCGTTATGCGCACCCTCGCGGAACTCGGGAGGAAAACTCACGGAGCGCAGATCGGTAATGGGATCGGTGACGGAAGCTGTCACGGCATTTTGTTGTGGAGCTGGCATAGTCGGAAACTCGAGATCGGTCAAAACGGGTTGGTCATCCCTCTGGCGAATGGTTCTGTCTGTCAACGTATTGGATGCGCCTGCCTCTGCTTACAGCCCGGCGCGCGTTTCCTGAGCCATGTAATCCACAACCTGCTTCAAATCACCCGTTTCCCGCCATACCGTCAGCTGCCGGTCTGCCCCGGAACCCACGCGGATCATGGTCCGGATGTATTCAATGGCGGAACGGCTGTCCAGTTCATCGACAACATCGTCGATAAACATGAGGTATTCCTGAATTAAATCGCACTCCGGCACCTCCTCCTGCTTGCCGAAGTCGATTAGCTTGCCTTCGAGGCCGTAGCGGACGGCGCGAAACTTGTTCTCCATCAGCAGCGCGCGCGAATATTGCCGATAGTCCTGGTTGCAGGCGTGCAGCCGCCACAGCTTGGCCGCGGTCGCCTGGATCAGCGCGGCGATAGCCACGCTCTCCTCCGCACGCATGGGGATGTCGCAGACGCGCACCTCGATCGTGTTGAAGAAGGGGTGCGGCCGGATGTCCCACCAGATTTTTTTCGCGTTGTCGATGCAGTTGGTCTTGACCAGCAGGTTCACATAGTCCTCGAACTCCGCGTAGCTGGCAAAGCTGTCCGGCAGATTGGTGCGTGGAAAGTGCTCGAAGACCTTGGCGCGATAGCTCTTGTAACCGGTCTCCATGCCCATCCAGAAAGGCGAGTTGGTGCTCAACGCCAGGATGTGCGGCAGGAAATACCGCAGCGAGTTCATGACACGGATGGCCGCATCGCGATCCTCGATGCCGACGTGGACATGCAGGCCGAAGATCAGGTTTGATCGCGCCACGAGCTGCAGATCTTCGACAACCTTGTCGTAGCGCTCGTCCGGGTAGATCTCCTGCGTACGCCAGTCGGCAAAGGGATGCGTGGCGCCCGCGACCAGCACCAGGTCGTTTTCTTCCGCCAAACGGATGAGATTCCGGCGCAGGTCGTAGAGGTCTTCCCGCGCCTCAGTGATGTTGTTGCAGACCCGGGTGCCGACCTCGATGACCGACTGGTGCATCTCGGCCTTGACGCGCTCTTCGAGGCGAATCTTGCCTTGCGCCAGCATGTCGGTGGAGATATGCGAGCGCAGATCGCGCGTCTCCGGATCGACGGTCTGGTACTCCTCTTCGATTCCCAACGTGAACGACGGTCGCATCCCGGGGCCCCTTTCGTACTGTTCGTGCAAGTGTGCCAGCGCAACTGCGATTTGCAAAGTACGTTTAAGAGATCGCCTTTGCTCCTGCCGTCTTTTTGGCCGCGGCCTTCGCGCTTTTCTTGGCCGAGGACTTCTTCGCTGCGCCTTTACGCGAAGCACCTGCGGCAGCCGCACTCAGGTCCACGACACCGCCCGACAAAAACTTCGACCAATGAAGGCCTGCACTTTGCGGCTCCGCCATCCCCGCCTTCTTCACAGCGAGATTCGCCACGTGTTCCACGATCCACTCGAAATTTTCGGCTCCCACCGAGTGGTAGTCCGCATCCGGCGCCGGATTCATGAAATCGATCGCATAAGGAATACCATCTTCTACCGCAAATTCCACGGTGTTCAAGTCATAACCCAGCGCGCGGCATAACTTCAAGGCATCCTGCTCGACCCGTTGCAGTAACTCCGGAGAATATTCGGGCGGGTCCTGCAGATAACGGCGTTCATGCGGCTGGCGTGGATCATACGGCATGACGCGCACATGTTCCTGCCCGACCACATAGCAGCGGAAGTACTCGTTAAAGTTCACGGCGGCCTGCAGCGTCATGGTGAGGTCACGGCTCTGATCGTAGGCGTGGAAGAACTCACCCGGCGAGTGCACATGATGCACATCGCGCCAGCCGCCGCCATCATGCGGCTTCAAAAAGGCTGGAAACTTTACGTAGTCGAAGATGCCGTCCCAGTCGAGCGGATACTGCAGATTGCGCAGCGACTGCGTGTTGATGTTAGGCGGGTAAAGCTTCGGCGGGAGCAGCACGGTACGCGGTGCGGCGACACCGATTTTGTCAGCCAGGGCGTAGTTAAAGAACTTGTCGTCGGCCGACCACCAGAAAGGATTGTTGATGACCTGCGTGCCCGTAAGCACAGCGTTCTTCAGGTACGAGCGGTAGAACGGCATGTCGTGCGAGATGCGGTCGACGATCACCGCATAGGGACAGGGCTGGGCCATCACGACGCCCCCGAGTTGCACAAACTCCGCCCGAATGCCGTCGATCTCGAGCGCATTGATGCGCTCCACCAGCGCTCCTGGAAAGGTGTTCTCCACGCCGAACAGCACGCCAATCGTCTTCATCCCACAACCTCCGTTACCCAACTTGCACTCGAGCCCTTCAGTGCGTTGCCTTTACTTTATAAGTAGACCTGCGCCATGCGCTTCCACCACGGCCAATCGTGGCGGGCGCCGTCGCCCCAGACCTCCAGATGCACCGGGACGCCCTTTGCACGCAACACCCCAGCCAGCCGCTCGTTATCGTTCCAGCACTGGTCATGCACGCCGGTTGCGAGCACATAGTTGCAGCCCCGCATGCGGTCCAGAAACCACGGATCGCTCAGGTTCGGCAGGTAATCGAGGGGCTGGTTGTAGAACACATCCGGATCGTAGTAGCCGGGCAGAAAGCCCAGGCGCAGCAGATCGAATGCTCCGCTCATCGACAGAAAGCCCGTGAACACATCCGGGTGCCGGAAGCTGACATTGGCCGCATGAAAGCCGCCGAACGAGCAGCCCAGAGCGATCAGGTGCGGCGACCCGTTGCGGGAGCGGACAAACGGCACAACCTCGTGCACGATGTAGCTGTCGTATTGCACCTGGCGCGCGATGCGCCAGCGCGGACCGACGCCGCGGTTGTACCAGCTTTCGCTGTCGACGGAATCGACGCAGAACAGCTGCAGATGGCCGCCTTCTACCTTGTCGGCAACGGCTGAGACCATGCCCTGGTCCTCAAATTCATAAAACCTCCCCTGGGAGGTGGGAAACACGATGGCCGGCAGGCCCGCATGGCCGAAGACGAGCATCTCCATCTCACGCCCCAGCTCGCGGGAGTGCCAGCGGTGGTATTCGCGATTCAAGGCCGGGCCCTCTGGTAATCTGAGTCTTCCTTCAAGCCCCACGCTCGCTCTTCCTCTTGCCCCCACTCGTGTCCCGCTCCGCTCAACCCGTCTCCCTAGCCGCTCAACCCACCACCCGCACGAAGGTGCTGCCGTTCGACGGGCCGCAGCCCGATCTGGACGGCTCGGGTCTGTGGCGCGCCGATGATGCCGGCGATCTCGACACGAACCCGCGCCTGCGTGTGTTGAGCAAGTTCCATTCAGCGTACCTGCCCGACGATCGCGATGTGCTGGTGTGGCTTCCGCCAGTCTATGGCACCGAGCCGGAGCGCCGCTTTCCGGTGCTTTATCTGCATGACGGCCAGAATCTCATGGACGGCCGCACGTCCTACGTGACCGGCTGCACATGGTGCGCCCACACCACCGCCGACCGGCTCACGCGCGAGCGGCTCATCGAACCCGTGATCCTGGTCGGGATTAACAACACCGGCCTGCGGCGCATGGCCGAGTACACGCCCACGAAGGACAATCGCTTCGGCGGTGGCGAGGGTCCGCTCTACGGACGCCTGCTGGTCGACGAGCTGAAGCCGCTGATCGACGATTCGTTTCGGACCAAAACAGACGCCGCCAATACCGGGCTGGGCGGATCCTCGCTGGGCGGGCTCATCTCGCTGGCGCTGGGTCTGGATTACCCCCAGGTATTCGGCAGACTCGGTGTGCTTTCGCCGAGCATCTGGTGGAATGGGCGCGAGATCCTGGGCCGGGTGGGAGCGGCGCGGGTGGAAGCGAAGCCTCGCATCTGGCTGGATATGGGCATGTCCGAAGGCCTGCGCCATCTACGCGACTGCGATGTGCTGCACAGCCGCCTCCTGAGCCGCGGCTGGCGGGAGGAACGCGACCTCCATTACCTGCGCGTTCCCGGCGGGCTGCACGACGAGGACGCCTGGGCGCGGCGCTTCGATCGCGTCTTGCAGTGGCTGTTTCCGGCTATAAGCGGCTGATCCGGCTTTACAGGCAGCCGCCTCATCCGCGATACTGAAAGTTCCGGCTGCTTTGCGCTCCGTGTTCCCTCCGGGCGCTTCCACCACCGGTGTGGCGGACCGCTAAGGCTATCCGCAGAATGCTTTCTTAAAGTGAGGTTTTACCGTGTTGATGATCCGTTTGGCGCGTGTTGGCGCCCGTAAGCAGCCCCAGTATCGCGTTGTCGTCATTGAAAAGGATCGTGCACGCAACGGCCGTTCCATCGAGGTTGTCGGCACCTACAATCCCCGCACCGATCCCGCGACGGTGAACTTGAAGCGTGACCGGGTCGACTACTGGCGCTCCAAGGGTGCGCAGATGTCGGAGATCGTCGGAAAGCTGTTTGCGAAGCAGCCGGCGGCGCAACCGGCTGCTGAGCCCGCGACCACTGCCTAAAGTAACTGTTTCGTGCACGACGGGAAGAATCAACCGCATACCCAAAGAGTTCGGGCAATTGCTGTGTGGTTCGTTAGACTCGCTGCAGTGTTGTTGCTTATGAGCGACAACCAGCAACGTACTCCGTTGCCGCAGAATTCTAAGCTACGCCTCGAAAACGCCCGTCCGGCATAGGAGATCGGGTACTTGATAAGGCGATTCTGCGATCTCTCTGTTGAGGTGTAGCGAGTGACTGGAACTGCTGAGATGACGGCGCAGGAACGCGCGGTCGCCGAAATGACGACCCTGGTTCTGGAGATCACCAAAGCTTTGGTGGATGAACCGGAGTCGGTGCGACTGAATACTTTGACCGAGGCCGGTACCGTGATCCTTCGGCTTCAGGTTGCAGCGAGTGATCTCGGCAAGGTAATTGGGAAACAGGGGCGCACGGCGCGTTCCCTGCGTACGATTCTTGGCGCTGCCAGCATGAAGCTGAAGCATCGTTTTTCTCTGGACATCGTGGAAGTGGCTGCCGAGTAGCAGGGACGAATCGTAAAGGGCCATGGCGAATTTCCAGGACGATTGGCTGACGGCAGCCAAACTTCTGCGACCGCAGGGACGCAGAGGTGAGTTGCTGGCGGAGCCGCATGTCGAGCTCTCCTCGTTCGTCGCCGGCCAACGGCTGTGGCTCTCGATTAAGGACGCCGGCGCCCCGGCGCCCGATGCGGAACGGGAGTTGGAGGACGCCTGGCAGCCAACCGGCAAGAACGCCGGTCGTGTCGTCCTGAAGTTGGCAGGCGTGGACAGCATCTCCGCTGCGGAGGCGCTCGCGGGACAGTACCTTCGTTTGCGTACCTCTGAACTCCCTGCCCTGGAACCGGACACCTTTCGCGTCCGCGATCTGGTGGGATGTTCCCTTTTCGATCACGAGCGGCTCGCCGGCACGGTGGTCGATGTGCAGTTTCCCATCGCCGCGGACGGCCATACGCGCCTGGCCGATGCCCCTGACCTGCTTGCGGTGCGTCCGGTGCACGGAGATGCCGGCGAGGAGACTGCGGGGGAGCCAGTGCTCATTCCGTTTGTGCGTGCCTGGCTGATTGAGGTGGATCTCGCCACCAAACGCATCGTCATGAAACTGCCGCCCGGCCTTTTTGACGCGGATTTAGTCTCATCCGATACGCTGGACGAGGGCTGAGCGAGGCTCAGCTTTTCTGCTCCGGTACCCCATGCGCTTCGAGATCGTTACCCTCTTTCCCGACTTCTTCCGCGGTCCATTGGATTTCGGCGTGCTGCAGCGCGCGTTGCGCGACGGCAAGGTGGAGATTGCGCTGCACGATCCCCGCAATTTCACGCACGATCGCCACCGCACCGTGGACGACAGGCCCTTCGGCGGCGGGGAGGGCATGGTGCTGAAACCGGGCCCGATCTTCGAGTGCGTCGAATCGCTGGGTGTTGCGCCAAAGCAACAGCGTGATGCGACGCGTGAGTCCGTCATCCTGCTCTCGGCGGGTGGCCGGCGCTTTACGCAGGAGGATGCCCGCACCCTCGCCAGCCTGGAGCGGGTGATTCTGATCTGCGGCCGCTATGAAGGAGTGGATGAGCGGGTAGCGGGGCTGCTGTGCGACCGCGAACTCTCGATCGGCGACTATGTCTTGTCCGGCGGTGAGCTGGGCGCGGCGGTGATCGTGGATGCCGTCACTCGCTTGCAGCCCGGTGTTCTGGGACACGCCGATTCGTCGCGTTTTGAGAGCTTTGGCGAGGGGGATAATCCCGCCGAGTCGCATGCAGCGGACGGCTCTCCACGGGCCACTTATGGCTCCGGCGGCCTCCTGGACTACCCGCATTACACGCGGCCGGCGGAGTTTCGCGGGGCCGCGATCCCCGAGGTGCTGGGCAGTGGCGACCATCTGGCGATTCGGCGCTGGCGCCGGCTGGCCGCGCTTGCAAGAACGCTGGCGCACCGTCCGGATCTGCTCGCGACAGCCGAACTCAGCGCTGACGACCGATTGCTGCTGGCCGAGATTGAAAGAGCCTCCTCCGCGACAAGCGAAGAGTAGGTAGTGTTTGTGTGCATCACGATCATCGTACGAGGTGCATCTTGGAGGTGCATTTTGGAGGGAGCGTGGGGCTTCAGCCCCACGAAAAGGAGAGCCAACTTTATGGGCTTTAGCCTAGGGTTCTCTCCGATGTCAGCCCAAAACCCCGGGGCTGAAGCCCGGTTGTTGTCCGCACTGGATGTCCGGGCTGAAGCCCGGACCTACCTCCGAAAACAAGAAGTGATTCACACAGACACTACCTAAACGGACCTGCACTAGCCTTGCGAAGTGCTGGCCATTTCTGATGTAGAATGGAGATTCGAGACCATCGAAGGATTTGCCTCATGTCGATTCACCCCATCATGCAGAAGCTGGCCGCCAAGTTGGAGCGGACCGATCTCCCCGACTTCGCCGCCGGCGATCAGGTTCGGGTGCAGGTAAGAATTAAAGAAGGCGACAAAGAGCGTCTTCAGGCGTTTGAAGGCATGGTCATTGCCTGCAAGAAGGGTCCGCAGGGCACCTTCACCGTGCGCAAGATGAGCTTCGGCCAGGGCGTCGAGCGCATCTTCCCCTACAACTCCAAAGTTGTGGACAAAGTGGAGAAGATTCGCTCCTACCAGGTTCGCCGCGCCAAGCTCTTCTATCTTCGTGGTCTGCGCGGCAAGGCTGCCCGTCTGCGCGAGGTCGAGCGCGTCACGGCCAAGTAAGGTACGCAAGCGCTTGAATGCAGAAGCGGTGATCTTCGGATCATCGCTTCTGCATTTTCCGGTCTCCCTCGCTTCAGAGCGCTGAGGGGGATGCCGCCTTCGCGTTGCTGACCGGAGCCGCCGCCGCCCCCTTCACCGTAGAGACAGGTACACAAGGCTGGTCGGGCACCCGCTGTCCGGGCAGAACCTTGGGTGCTGCCCGGCGCATCTGTCCGGCTGGACACGGGCTTAAAAGCTGCGTGGGCAGCATGTTTGCCGGCACCGGCGGAGCCTCGACGCCGGCGAGTGCCGCATTCGGCTTGGCTCCGGGCCAGGCGTAAGGCGCCTTCCGCGTGGGTCCGTAACCCATGACGGGTGAACGCGAGGGCAAAGTGAAGTCGCGGTCGAGCAGCACATATGCCGGTTTTGCTCCCTTGCCGAGCAGCGGTTTATCGGAGCCCAACTCGAGCGTGTGCTCGCGGATGGCGACGGTCAGCGTTCGGCCGTCGAAGCCATGCGCCTGTTGAATTGCCCCCGGAAAAGGCTCATCGCTGACGACGACGATCCCGACCCCCGGCGCAAACAGGTAGAGGTACTTCAGGTCTGGAATGTCGTAGTTCAAGGCCGCCCGTGCGGTCATGCCGTCGACCGTCAGGGTTCCGCGGCTAATGGTGACCGGGTTCATCTTGGGCGGTTTGACCTTCTGGGCGTGCAGCTTTTTGCCGTTTTCGTCATAGCCGAGCTCGCTTGCGGTCTGCATCACGGGCTTTCCGGCTTCAGTGAAGAGCGGGTGCCCCTTCTTATCCCGCTGCTGCTTTACCGGCGGGTTGAAGAGCGGCTTTCCATCCGGATCGAGCCGCTGCTTGCCCTCCTCGTCGAGCATGGGCGCCGGGGCGAGCTCCACGATGGTGTTGGGGCCGGTGTACTCGTCCTTTTTGGACTTCTTCTTGCCGGATTCCGGCATCCCTGGCGCGGGGGCAGCTTGGGTGTGATACGGCGCGGCCTGGGCAGATCTGGTGGCTGTCTCCTGCGAAGTTGCCGACGCGGACGGCGTTGAGGGAGCGCTTTCCTGCAACCAGCTGGTGCGTGGTGGCGTAGTGTTCAGCGCCCATGCTGTCGCTGAACCGCTCAGGGTCGCGGCGACCATGCAGAGGAGAGCCCGATGCAGCTTCATAGATGCCTCCCGCTAAGGGTGTGTGCGGCGATTCTAGCCAGCGCACTTCGGTAGCGCCGTGCCACCTCTGTGTGATTACGGCGCCCGTTGGCGTCACATCGCACAGTGAATCTTCTCTGCAGTCGCTTGCGTTCCATGCTGCAGCGAGACGAAGGCAGCCGAGGCGATCGGGATGCAAACCTCCACTTGCGGATTTGCGGGGTGGTGAGCCGGGGCGCTATGAGCGGCTTGGAGAACGCTAACGCGGATGTGGTATTCCGCTACACTGGACGATGTAGCGATGGCAAAGCTCTTCCAGATTCCACAGGTGGCCGGCGTCACCAAAGCGACGGCCAAACAGCAGATGCTCAAAGCGCTGAACTGCACGGATGCGCCCGAGCAGGCGCTGCGTTATCGCGGCTTCCAGGTGATTGCAGGTGTCGACGAGGTGGGGCGTGGCGCGCTGTTTGGGCCGGTGGTGGCGGCTGCGGTGGTGCTGCCGCCCAAGGCCGGCGTGCTGGTGCGCATGGGGCTCAGGGACTCCAAGCAGCTGACCCGCGAGGAGCGCGAACGGCTCGACCGCACGGTGCGCAAAATGGCGCTGGCGATCGGGGTGGCCGAGATCGACGCCGAAACCATCGATCGAATCAACATTTACCATGCCACCCGGCTGGCGATGCTGCGTGCCGTGGAAGGGCTTGGCGTTGAGCCCGATCATGTGATCCTCGACGCCATGCTGATCGATCATCCCTGCCCGCAGACGAAGCTGTTTTACGGCGATGCGCTGTGCCTCTCGATTGCGGCGGCCTCCGTGGTAGCCAAGGTGCACCGCGATGCGCTGATGCGCACCCTGGATCGCCTGCACCCGGAGTATGGCCTCGCGCAGCACAAGGGCTACGGCACGCCGGAGCATCGCAAGGCGCTGCTGCAGCATGGGCCGACGCCGCTGCATCGGCGTTCGTTCAGTGCGGTGGCAGTGTCTGATCCGGACGCCCTGCTCGAAGAGGCGATCGGCGAAGAGGAGATGTACACCGCGTCCGATCTGGATGATTTTGCGGAAGAAACATTGCAGGAACAGGTCATGATGACATCGCAGCAATCCAATCAGCCCCAAGACGAGGGTGCCGCTTGAGTTTGCGTCTGCTGTGCGTGGTTGCTCATCCGGATGATGAGTGCTTCGCCTTTGGCGGAGCGTTGGCGCTTGCCGCGAAACGTGAAATCGAGACCAGCGTCCTCTGCCTCACGGACGGTCAGGCAGCGACCAACCGTGGCGGCGCGGAGAGCGGCCAGGAGCTTGGAGCGATGCGCCGCAAAGAGTTTGCCGCTTCCTGCGCGGTGCTGGGTGTGGGCAGCCATGAGCTGATGGACTACGGAGATGCCCAGCTCGAATTTCGCAGCCTGCATGAGCTTGGCGGCAGACTGCTGGAACGTATGCGCCAGTTCCGGCCCCATGTCGTGATCACCTTTGGCGGCGAAGGCGGGCTGAACAGCCATGCGGACCACGCCACGGTCTCTGCCGCGACCACGGCGGCGTTTCACTGGTCCGGCAATGCGAAGCGCTTTCCGGAGCTGGGCGAAACCTGGTATCCGCAGCGGCTGTTCTATCTCACGACGAATTTCTTTCTGCCGGACAGGCCCCCTCCGCTGGTGGCTCCCTGGACCTGTGTGCTGGATATTCGCCCGGTGTTTGAACAGAAGGCGAAGGCCTTTGCGCAACACACCTCACAGGCGCCCCTGATGGAGCGCACGCGCTCCCTGTTTGAAGAGCATGGGAAGGAAGAACGCTATGTGCTTGCGTACACGACCGACCCACAGCCGGCGACGCAGACGACGGATCTGTTTGCCGACGTCATAATTGACGCCCCATAGGCGAAGAGCACGGCGCTTGAGCGGATTGAGTATCGATAGCACGAAGATTGAGCGGCACGAAGCTTGAGCGGCACGAAGCTTGAGCGGGTCTCTATCGGTAATGAACTGTCATCTCGACCGGACTTATGAGTCTATGAACAGCGGTCACCAATTTCGAGGAAAGTCGCGACGAAGCAATCGGACGGGAACACCACGAGCTTCACGGGTTTATTACGAATCACTTTCGCTACTCGGAAACAATGACGCAGAAGCGTTCCGTGCCCGTTCGGAACAGTAGATTCCGTGCGAGAATGACAGAAAGAAAAGCAAGACGAGGGCAAAAGCAACAATTGCAGCAGATCTCTCCACTGCGCTGCGGGATGACAAGTCGTAGGTTGTATTGAGAGAAGTGGGCCGCGAGCGACAGCGCGGTTATCCCTGCTTAGCTGCCGTAAACACCTGCTCGGCATTGGTTGTGCCTTCTACGTGCTCGGTGCCCTCGACTCCGAAGGCGATCCAGCCGGAGTTGATCGCTTCGTTCATTTCCTCCATGCCCCAGGTCTGGCCCTTGGGTATGCCCATGTGCTCGATGGTCGAGGCCCAAGCCTCACGCGGGATGGCCTGCGCCTTGACGTCACGGCCGAGGGCCTTGCCGAGCTGGGAGGCGAGTTCATCGGGGCTGACCATGGAGCCGAGCTCGATGAAGCGCTTGCCGGTCCACTCGGTGGTGAGCAGTTTGGCGACCTCGGCGCCAATATCCTCGGTGGCGATCATCGCTATTTTGCGATCGGTAGGTGTGGAAAACTGAGGCAGCGTGCCGCCCTGACCTGCCTGCAGGCCGTAGAGATAGTTCTCGTAAAATCCACCGGCGCGGATGAAGGCGACAGGGAACGGTTCACCGCGCAGGGCTTCTTCGAGCAGATGGGTGGAAGTGATGAGGCCAAGGCCGCCCGTCTGTTCCGAGCCCCAGGAGGACAGCGCCACGACCTTGGGCGGCGCTGTCTTGGCGAGCGCCTGCTTGTAGCTGGCGATGACGGCCTTGGCCTCGCGGAAGTCGCGCGAGGGCGTCTGGACGGGTGGCATCATCAGGTACGCGCCTTCGACGCCCTCCAGCGCGCGGGTCATGGCGGCGGCGTCTTCCCACTCGCCCTTGACGAGTTCGACTCCCTGATCAGCCCAATTCTTTGCCTTGACCTCATCGCGCACCAGTGCCCGTATTGCCTTACCATGCGCCAGCAGATGCTTTGCGGCGGCTCCGCCCACTTTGCCGGTGATGCCTGTGATCAGAAACATGGCTTCGATCTCCTCAGCGGCTCAGATGCACGGGGTTGCGCCGGGTCGCAGTTTTCTTTTTTCACCCTGAGCGCAGAGGTACCATGGAGCGGTCTGGCAGAGGTTCGGCGACGGGTTTTGGCGAGCGACAAAGGAATAATGATGGCGAGCAGTGTGATGGAAAAGTTTGATTCGATGGAGTATGGGCCGGCGCCGGAGGATGCGGCGGAGGTGACTCGCTGGCTGGAGAAACGTGGGCGCAAGGTGGGCAGCTTCTGCGATAACACCTGGACCGTGCCGGATGGGCCCGCGGATAACAGCGACGGCGAGGGGACGTTTGAGACGCGCAATCCGGCTACGGGCGAGTTACTGGCCATCGTGGCGCAGGCAGATGCGCGGGAGGTGGACTTTGCCGTGCGCGTGGCGCGGCGGGCGCTCCCTGGCTGGCAGGCGCTGACGGGGCATCAGCGGGCGCGGTATTTGTACGCGTTTGCGCGGGGGGTGCAGAAGCATTCGCGGCGGCTAGCCGTGCTGGAGACGATGGATAACGGCAAGCCGATTCGCGAGTCGCGGGATATCGATGTGCCGCTGGTGGCGCGGCATTTTTATTACCACGCCGGCTGGGCGCAGTTGTTGGGTTCGCTGAGCGATGGTGAGTTCAGCGGCGAAGAGTTTCGCGGGTATGCTCCCATGGGGGTGGTGGGGCAGATTATTCCCTGGAATTTTCCGTTGCTGATGTTTGCCTGGAAGGTGGCTCCGGCGCTGGCGGCGGGGTGCACCGTGGTGATTAAGCCCGCCGAATACACACCGCTTACGGCGGTGATGATGGCGGAGATCGCCGAGGAGATCGGGCTGCCCGAGGGTGTGCTGAACGTGGTGCAAGGCGATGGGCGGACCGGGCAGTTGCTGGTCGAGCATCCGGGTGTGGACAAAATTGCGTTCACCGGCTCGACCGAGGTGGGGCGGCTGATCCGCAAGGCCACGGCGGGAACCTCGAAGAAGCTGAGTCTGGAGTTAGGTGGGAAATCGCCATATATCGTCTTCGACGATGCCGACCTGAACTCGGCCGTTGAGGGGCTGGTGGATGGTATCTGGTTCAACGGCGGGCAGGTTTGCTGTGCGGGCTCGCGGCTGCTGGTGCAGGAACGCGTTGCCGAACGGCTGTACGAGAAGATCCGGGCGCGCATGGCGACGCTGCGCGTCGGAAATCCGCTGGATAAGGCTATAGATTTGGGCGCGATTGCCGATAAGAGTCAATATGAGCGGATTGCGCGGTATGTAGCCGCAGGTGTGAGTGAAGGTGCGACGTGCTGGCAGCCCGAGATGGAACTGCCGGCGCAGGGTTTGTTTGCCAAGCCGACGCTGCTGACCGGGGTTTCGCCCGCGAGCACAGTGGCGCAGGAGGAGATCTTTGGGCCGGTGCTGGTCGCCATGACGTTCCGTACGCCGGCGGAGGCGGTGGAGCTGGCCAACAACACGGTGTATGGCCTGGCGGCGTGTATCTGGAGCGAGAACGTCAATGTCGCGCTGGATGTGGCGGCGCAGGTGAAGGCCGGTGTGGTCTGGGTGAATGGGACGAATCTTTTCGACGCGGCTTGTGGCTTTGGCGGATATCGGGAGTCGGGGTTTGGGCGCGAGGGCGGCAAGGAGGGGATGTTTGAGTATCTCGAGCCGGCGTGGATGCGCGGGGAGGCGCCGGTGGTGCGTTTGCCGGAGCCGGTGGCTGGGTCGGAGTTTGGGGAACCCACCTTAACCGGCGATACGACTGCCGGTGAAGATGGGGCACCCGGTTTTGTTGCGCTTGCGGGGGGAAAGCAGGTTCCCTTCGGGAATGACAACGGCAGCGAAGGCTTAGACGATCCTCAGAGGCACGATCCTCAGAGGCACGATCCTCAGAGGGACGATCCTCAGAGGGACGATCCTCAGAAAATAGCCGCGCCGGGAATCGACCGCACGGTGAAGCAGTACATCGGCGGCAAGGGAGTGCGGCCGGATTCGGGGTACAGCTTTCCGGTGTATGGGGCGGGTGGTCAGCCCGTGGGACAGGCGCCGCTGGGGTCGCGCAAGGACATTCGCAATGCCGTGGAGGCCGCGCGGGCCGCGGGCGCGAAGTGGGCGAAGCAGACGGCGCATGGACGGGCGCAGGTGCTGTACTTCGTCGCGGAAAACCTGAGCCAGCGGCGCAAGGAGATCGGCGCGAAGCTGGCGATGTTTGTGGGCGAGGCGCAGGCGGCGACGGAGTTTGATATGGCTGTCGAGCGTACCTTCGCGTATGCGGCCTGGACCGATAAGTTCGAGGGCTTGGTGCACAATCCACCGTTCCGGATGGTGGCGCTGGCGATGCACGAGCCCGTCGGCGTGATCGGCGTGCTGGCGAGCGATGAGGCTCCGCTGCTGGGGCTGATGTCGTTGGTTTTGCCGGCCATTGCGATGGGCAATGCCGTGATAGCCGTACCGAGTGAGCGGGCGGCAACGCTGATGGGAGAGCTGTACCAGGTATTCGATACGAGCGACCTGCCCGGCGGGGTGGTGAACCTGGTGGCGGGCAAGCCGATGGAGCTGGGCAAGACGCTCGCCGAGCACGATGACGTGGATGCGGTGTGGAGCTTTCGCGACGCGGCCGCATCGGCCATGGTGAAAACGGCTTCGGTGGGGAATTTGAAGCAGGTTTGGACAACGGATCGCCGCCCCGTGAACTGGTTCAACGCAGCGGAGGCTGAGGGCCGGCCGTATCTGCGCCATGCGACGCAGGTGAAAAACATCTGGGTGCCGTATGGGGAGTGATCCCCGCTGAACTTCAGCAGTTCTCCCGGGTCGTCAGAGATTCAGGCTTCCGTGCCGTGGGTGGCTTTCCGGATCAAGGTGGTCTGATAACGGGCTCTGCGGGTTTGCCTTGATCTCCCACGGCGAGGGACGCCAGTCGGGCGCTTGCACGGGCCAACGCAGCTCGACGGCATCGCCAGGCAACACCGTATTCAGCACCCAGTCGATGCGCTCAGTGGCATCCTTCAGCACTGCCTGGAGGGCAGGATCGTTCTGTACGGCCGCGGTGTAGACGATACCCGTGAGGGCGTTCCGAATGTGGTGGTTTACATCCGCCGCGATCTCCATGCGACGGGAAAGCACCTTTCGCCGGTGGGATTCCAGGCGAAGCAGGGCGTAGGTGAAAAGAAACGCGATGAGGAAGGTGTAAAGGTCAGACGCGAGCAGGCGGTGAGCGTCGTGGATCAGGAAGTCCGCCAGAAAGCCGCAACCGCTAAGGACGAGCGCCGCGGCCAGCGCAAGCAGCCAGCGGGGCAGATGGAAGAGCCGGCGCAATATCCTGTCTCTCACCCGTTTCTCCCTGCTGGAATTGAGCGGCGGCTGTTCGAGCGTGCAACGACCCGCTCCTTCTTCAGACGTTCGCCAGGCCGAAACGCTTGGCCTTTTCGGTGAGACCGTTCCCCGCCAGTCATCCTGTGTGCGCTTCTGCGACTCGTGTTGGGATTCAAGAGGCGCGGCTCGGCACTAAGGAGCTTCTGATTAAGTCAATGGATGGCGCAACAAAATGCCCCGGGGCTGAAGCCCCTTATATTTAGCTCTTTTGTCGTAGGGCTGAAGCCCTACGCTCCCTCCCAGAGGCTACGACAGGACTTATTCAGAGATTCCCTAAGCGTCTGAGAGCGCGGCGATCGGTTCAGCGCGCAAAAGCTCCACCGCACCGCGTGCACGGAGTTCTTCCGCTACTGCATGGCCAAAGTCGGGGGCGTGGATGCCACGCCCGGCACTCTGCACTACGTGAATCACGGTATCGCCATCCGCTGCCGCGACCATGGCGTGCAGATGCCATGTCCCATCGACGGCGTGGCAGAAGGCGCCCAGCGGCAGATTGCAGCCGCCTCCGAGCGCGTTGAGCACGGTGCGCTCGGCGGCCGTGGCGAAGCTGGTTTCGTCATGATTCAACGAGCGCATGGCGTCGAGTACGCCCGCGTGAATGCGGGGGCCGCTGCCATCCTGTGAGGCGGAACCGGCGGGCGAGCTGAGCATCTCAAGCGCGAGGGCGCCTTGGCCGGGTGCGGGGCAGACTTCATCGACGGCGAAGCGCTGGTGCACGTGTTCGGTGCGGCCGAGGCGGTCGAGGCCGGCGGAGGCGAGGATCAGGGCATCGGCCTCGCCGGCGGCCCATTTGCGCAGGCGGGTGTCGATGTTGCCGCGCATCTCGACGAACTCGAGGTCGGGGCGCAGGGCGAGCAGCATGGCTTGGCGGCGGGGGCTGGTGGTGGCCACGCGCGCGCCCATGGGCAGCATGTGGAGGCCCCAGAACTCTTCACAGACGAAGGCATCGCGGGCGTCGGCACGCGGCGGGATGGCGGCGAGGGTGAAGCGTGGATCTAAAGTTGTCGGAAGGTCTTTGAGAGAGTGAACCGCGACGTCGATGCGGCCTTCGAGCAGGGCGTCCTCGATCTCCTTGATGAAGATGCCCTTGGCATCGAGCGGTGTGCCGTCCGCAAAGGTCGCGGGAGCGACGAAGCTGGGGTCCTGCATGCGGTCGCCGGTGGTGCGGATAACCTCCACGGCGACAGTGTGGCCGCGGTGACGGAGTTCGCCGGCGATGTGGTTGGCCTGCCAAAGCGCAAGCTGCGAGCCGCGCGTGCCGATGCGGAGAGGTTGGGTGCTCATTCGTTTGTCTAGAATACGCCGGGCGCGAGCGATGATGGATCGCAGGGAATTCAGGTTCGATTCCGGCAGCTACATCCAGGCAAAGACCGCCATGAGGGAAAAGCCGGCTATAATCACGTCCGCGGCGACAGGCCAGAAAACCGCGATGGCTAGAACCACGGCTATCTGTGGGATCCCAATCAGACCCATACGGCTTCGCTGCTTTTCCCACGCCGCATAGCCCTCATCCCGGCAGTGTTGCTTGCGCCCCAAAAGACGAAACAGCGTCATCATCTGAACGGCAAGATAGCCGCAGAGCGCTACCTGCAGGACTGGCGCTGACGCCTTTGGATGCCTGGCGATGCCCTGCACCAGCAACGGCATCAGGCTCAACAGGAACAGGAAGCCAAAGTTGGCTGCAAGCATCCCGCCGCTGATGATGCGAGTACGAGCGAAGGTCTGGTGATGCGCGACCCAGGCAAACGCGACCAGGACAAAACCCAGGAGATAGGCCAGCAGCATGGGCGCCAGGGGCAACCAGACTGCCCAGCCCGCCCCCTCCGGAGGGTGGAGCTCAATCAGCATGACAGTGATCACGATGGCGATCACTGCATCGGAAAAGAGTTCCAACCTGTGTTTATCGATCAAGTGCCATACTCCTGCCGACAGAGTATCTGCAACGCCACGCCGTTGCTACCCGAGACTTCGACCTGCGCCACTATTCCATCGAAAGGAGTTCAACAGCGAACCAGTAACGGAAAGTCGGGTTGTCAAACCCTTAAGCAGAATCGAAGACTCCACGGATGCATATAGGGAACAGAAGAAAGCCTCGCCGGTAGGGCGAGGCTTTAAACCGGCTGCTTGAGATTGCTTGAGATTAGAAGACCTGGCTAGGACCGTTGCGCTCAGCTTTCGGGTAGTTGCGGGCCGGCGTGCTGGGTGAAGACTTTTTAGAAGCGGACTTGTTGGCCGTCTTCTTGGCTGCGGTCTTCTTCGCTGAGAACTTTGCCGGGGATTTCTTCGCAGCCGACTTTTTGGCCGCGTTCTTGGCGGACGATTTTGTGCCCGTGGATTTCTTTGCAGCGGACTTCTTGACCGCAGATTTTTTCGCGGAGCTTTTCTTGCTGGCCGTTTTGCGGAGCAGCGATTTGCCTTGCTTTGAGCTGGGGTCGGGGTAGATTAGTTTGTTGAAGTCGCTGGTCTGGCCGTCGGCGGTCTTCTCCTGGTAGGTGAGCTCGAGGCCACTCGCGTCGAACTTCTCGAAGAATTCATCCCAGCTAATCTCTTCAAGCGCACCGTCGTTGTGGTTGGGGGCGTTGGGAAACATCAGACGAAGGATGCCGGTCTCGTCTTTACCCTCGGTCGCGGCCACCACTGCGGGTTTGCCGCCGCGGGCTTCGGCCCATTTGCGAATCTCGTCGTGGTCCTTGGTTGTCTTTGCGAGTGGCATCTCTATGACCTTCCCCAAAAAAGATTTGACCCTTCTCTCGCTTGGGATGGCGATTGATGGCCGGACGCTGTCTCGGGGTTGCACTCTTTTTTGTGCGGGGTCCCATTCAGGGGCTAAAAGCAGATTTCCTGCGGGAATGACAGGGAGAAAAACAACGATAAAGGCGAGAAGCAGATCCCTGCGCTTCGCTGCGGGATGACAAGTCTATAAAGCTCGGGATGACAAGCCTTGCGGAGGAAAGGTCAGGACTCGTTGGGATCGTTGGGATCGCGTGCGTTGCGCAGGGCGGCGATCTGCGGATGCAGCAGCTTGGCGGTGAGCGCGCGGGTGAGGGCTTCGACGGCGGCCTGCTGCTCGGGGGTGAGCGGCTGGACCTGCAGGCGTGCGAGCGACCGGGCGAGCTCGGCCTCGCGGATGGCGTCCGCCGCGGACAACAGCTGTTTGATGGCCTCGGTCGCAGGCGCGGCCTGGAGGCGTTCGCGATAGCGGGCCACTTCAAGCGAGACGATGCGCTCGGCGGCTTCGGCCTCGCGGCTGCGGCCGGCGCGATTTTCCTGCGCTACCTGCTGCAGATCGTCGATGTCGTAGACGAAGCAGCCTTCGAGCGCGTTGACTTCGGGCGCGACGTCGCGGGGAACGGCGATATCGATGAAGAAGACGGGGCGGTTGCGGCGGCGGCTGAGCAGGGCGCGGGCGTGTCTGGGCTCGAAGACGTGGGCGGCAGCGCCCTTTGCACCGAAGGCGCCGGTGGAGGTGATGATGATGTCGGCGCGGTGGGACTGCTCATGCAGCTGCTCGAACGGAATGACGCCGGTGGTGATGGCGGGGGTGCGCAGGGCGTCGGCGATCTTTTCTGCCCTTGTTTCCGTCCGGTTGCAGACCAGCAGCGTCGTGGCGCCCTGCTGGATGAGGTGCCGCGCGGTAAGATCGCTCATCTTCCCTGCCCCGACCAGCAGAACGGTCTTGCCGGCGAGTGTGCCGAAGATCTTGCGGGCGAGGTCGGCGGCTACGGAAGCGACGGAAACCGTGGTGGCCCCGATCTGGGTTTCGCTGCGCACGCGCTTGGCTACGGAGAAGGCGCGTTGCAGCAGCGGGTCCAGAATCGAGCTGAAGGCTCCGGTCGTTTTGATGGCGCCGACCTCCCGCGCGACGGCAAAGGATTGCTTCACCTGGCCGAGGATCTGGGGCTCGCCGACGATCATGGAATCGAGCGAGCTGGCGACCCGGAAGAGGTGGCGCACGGCGTCGGATTCGCGGAACTGGTAGAGGTGCGGCTCGACCTCGGCGGAGCGGAGATCGAGATAGCGGTGCAGAAAGTGCACGGGCGAGATCTGCACCATGGCGGCGAAGTCCGCGGACGCGGAGGGATCGCAGACCGTAAGCAGCTCGACGCGGTTGCAGGTGGAAAGGATCATGGCCTCGCGCACGCCGGGCTCCTGCGCCAGGGTGCGGGTGGCGTCGGCGAGACGGTCGGTGGGGATGGCGAGCCGTTCGCGCACGGCAATGGGCGCGGTGGTGTGATTGACGCCCACCAGCAGCAGGGCGCTGCCCACCTTCTCGTTTTCCTCGCGAAGGGGGCTCATGGAGTGCGGAACCTGTGCACGGCGGAGAGCTGGTTGGCAGCCCACACGGCGAGCACGAACAGGGCGGCAAAGCTGGACAGATAAACAGCCCGGCGGCCGCGCAGGCCGCTATGCTGCCGGATAAAGATCATCAGCATGTAGGCAAACCACATGGCAATGGAGAGCAGCACCTTGGGGTCGGCGAAGAAAGCCGGACCGACGGTTTGCAACGCGACAACGGAACCGATGAGCAAACCGAGCGTCATGCACGGAAGCCCGAACAGCAGCGCTTTGAGCGCGATCTGGTCGGTGGTCTCAAGCGGCGGCAGCCAGCCCCTGCCGGAGCCGGCGGAGTGAAGCCGCTTCTGCTTCAAACCGCGTTCCTGGAGCAGATACAGCAGGCTGGCGGCCAGCGACACGAGCAGCGCGGCGTAGGCGGCCAGCAATAGGGCTACATGGAGGAAGAGCCAGCCCATCGGCAGGTCGGGGTAGGCGAGGTGCTGGGCGCCGGGGTGGAAGGCCGGGGCGAGCGTAACCAGGATCGCCACCGGCAGCAGAAAGATGCCGAAGCTGACGGTCTTGTAGCGGACGGCGAGGCCGAGAAAGGCGGCGGCCAGCAGCAGGCCGAGCATGGAAAGGGTCTCATGCGTGTCGACGGGCAGCGCGTGGTGCGCGGCGACGAGGGTCTCGGTCAGGGCGACGAAGTGGAAAAACACCCCCGCCATCGCGGTGGGCAGGGCGAGATAGCGCCAGCGCGGGCGGTTATACAGCGCCGCCGGCAGCACCGCGAGCGCGGCAACGGCGTAGAGAAGAACCGCGACTCGGAGCCAAAGGAGGGACATACGGAGCGATACAGGGGCGCCGGAACAGGCTTATCCGGGCACACTCCAGTATAGATGTCGGCTGGGGAGAAGAGGCTCTCTCAGAGCGTGGCGACGCTCTGCTCGAGGTAGGCCTTCAGACGGCCTTCTATGAGACTTTGCGGCAGCAGGAACGGTTTTTCGAGGATCTTGATGCGCAGCATGCCATCCGCGTGCTCGTAGCTGGCCGTGACGCCATCTTTGGAGAGGGTGCCCGAGGGACCGGCGAGCTCGATGCCGTTCTGCGCAAGGCGCCGGGTGGCCGAGGCGAACTGGGCGTCCGTCATGGGAACTTCGATCATGGGTGGAGTGTACGCCTGCCTGCTTTTTCCGCACACGCGACCGCCGCGAGCCAGGAATCTTAAAAGGGCGGCCTGCTGGTCAGGTGCAGACCGGCCGCGGCGAATGCGAGCATCGTGCGGATCGCCTCCCGTTCGCATTCGTCATGGAGCAGAAACGCCAGTCCGGCCTCGTTTTCTTCAACACGGGCGACCCGAGCCTCGATCACGATCTGGTCGTCACCGTAGTGCAGCAGGAGGGAGCCGTCCGTCCAAAGATCCAGCGGACGGTCAAAGATCGCCCGCAGCCCGGATGCACTCACGTTCAGGCAGTGCCCCGCGAACACACCCTCCCGGGAGGTGAACTGGAGGGGAAGGCTGAGGTCCAGGCGAGGTGCACGGGATGGATAGGTGAGCATGGGCATACAGGAACGTCCGGACAATGCGGACATGGACGCAGGCAGCGCAGGAATCTGTTCGTGAGCGAGTGTACCGCCAAAGGCGAAAGCAGATTCCCTGCGAGGAGGACAGAAAGAAAGGCAAGGGCGAAAAACTGTATTCTGAGCCTTCCTAGACCCATGGCCGCACCCCACAATCCGGAATCCTCCGCTCTCGACACCGCCGCGCTGACGCCCGCGATGCGGCAGTACCAGGCCGCCAAAGAGGCGCACCCCGATGCGCTGCTCTTCTTCCGCATGGGAGACTTCTACGAGTTGTTCTATGACGACGCGATCGTTGCGGCGCGCGAGCTGGGTTTGACGCTGACCTCGCGCGACAAAGGCAAGCGAACGCCGATGTGCGGTGTGCCGTACCACGCCGGGGCGGCGTACCTGCAACGGCTGCTGCGGCGTGGATTCAAGGTGGCGCTGTGCGAGCAGATGGAGGATCCGAAGCTCGCCAAGACGGTCGTTCGCCGCGAGGTGACACGGGTCCTGACGCCGGGAACGGCGCTGGATGCGGCCCTGGATGCGGGAGCGAGCCAGTGGCTGGCGGCGATCGCCTCGGCGGGTTCCGGTGGCGGAGCTTGTGTGGGTGTGGCTTCGCTGGACCTATCGACCGGCGAGATGCGGGCTACGGAGTTTGGGGAAGCGGGGGCTTGGGCGGCGGCGCTGGATGAGCTCCAGCGCATGCGACCGGCGGAGACCTTGTTTGCCCGGGGGGCGGGGTTGGGTGCGGGGACGCGGGGAAGGCAGCCCACCCTAACCGGCGGTACAGCTGCCGGTGAGAATGGGGCACCCGGAGTTGTGAGGGATGAGGCGGACCGTGAGTCCGCAAAGCTGGGCGGGGCCATAACCGAGCTGGACGACTGGGTATTCGCGGAGGAGTACGCCGTTCCGCTGCTGCGGCAGGGGCTGCGGGTGCACTCGCTGGACGGCATGGGGTTGGGTGGGCACGCCGCGGCGGCGGTGGCGGCGGGCGCCATCGTGCATTACCTGCGGGCGACGAAACAGGGAACATTAGACCACCTGGATACGGTGCGGTTTTATGAGCGGCGGGACTGCCTGGAGCTCGACGCGGTGAGTGTGCGCAATTTGGAACTTGTGGAGCCGTTGTTTTCTGGCGAGGGCGTCGAGACCACGCTGCTGCACACCCTGGATGCGTGCTGCACCCCCATGGGCAAGCGGCTGCTGCGGAGCCAATTGCTGCGGCCCATGGCGGATCTGGCGGCGATCAATGCGCGGCTGGACGCCGTGGGCGCGGCTGCCGGGGATATTCGCCGCCGTGAGGGTGTGCGGCGAGCGATGAGCGGTGTGCTGGATCTGGAGCGGCTGCTGGGGCGCGTGGCGCTGGACTCGGCCGGGCCCCGCGAAGTGGTGGCGCTGGGGGCGACGCTGCGTTGCCTGCCGGGGTTGCGGGCGGCAGTGGCCGAATTCGGCGAAGGTGGCCGCTGGGGTGAGCTGGCGGGGCTCGATACGCTGGCGGATTTGCACGAGATCATCACGCGCACCCTGGTGGATGAGCCCCCGGTGAACCTGAGCGATGGCGGTGCGGTGCGCGCGGGCGTCGATGCGGAGTTGGACGAGCTGCGCGAGCTGGGAACCAATGGGCGGCAGCGCATTGCGGCCATCGAGGAGCGCGAGCGGGAGCGGACCGGCATTGGCTCGCTGAAGGTGCGATTCAACTCGGTATTCGGCTACTACATCGAGATCACGCGCTCCAACCTGAAGGCCGCACCGCCGGACTACGAGCGCAAGCAGACGCTGGTGAACGCCGAGCGCTTTACGACGCCGGAGCTGAAGGAGCTGGAGGGCAAGATCCTGACCGCGCAGGAACGCTCGGGGGAGATCGAGAGAAGGCTGTTTGCGGAGCTTAGGCGGCAGCTGCTGGCCGAGGCCGCGCGAGTGCGCGAAGCCGCCCGGTTCGTGGCTGAGATCGATCTGCTGGCCTGTTTTGCGCACCTGGCGGCGATGCGCGGATGGGTGCGGCCCACGGTCGATGCGAGTACGACGCTGGAGTTTGCGGCGGGGCGGCATCCGGTAGTGGAACGGCGGTTGGAGGAGATGGGTTCGGGACGGTTTGTGCCGAATTCGTTGAGTTTGTGTGCGGGGTCTGTGCGCGCGGGTGCCCCGGAGCCTGGGCAGGAGCACCCCACCTTAACCGACGATAAAACTGTCGGTGAAGATGGGGCACCCGGTTCCGTTTCCGGTTCTGCGCTGAACGCCAGTCCTTCGCTGCTGCTGATCACCGGTCCGAATATGGGCGGCAAGAGTACGTTTCTACGCCAGGCGGCGCTGCTGGCGATCCTGGCGCAGTGCGGTTCGTTTGTGCCGGCGGAGCGCATGCATCTGGGGCTGGTGGATCGCATTTACACCCGGATCGGCGCAGCGGATAACGTGGCTCGGGGACGGTCGACGTTCATGGTCGAGATGACCGAAACCGCGGCGATTCTCAACACGGCGACGGGTTCTTCTCTGGTCCTTTTAGACGAGATGGGACGCGGTACGGCCACCTATGACGGCCTGTCGCTGGCATGGGCGACGGTGGAGCATCTGCACGACCGCATCGGCGCGCGGACGCTGTTTGCCACGCATTATCACGAGCTCACGCTGCTGGCCGACCGCCTCCCCCGGCTGAAAAACGCGCGCTTGACCGTGCGCGAGCGCGAGGGCGGCATCGTGTTTCTGCACACGGTGGAAGCTGGCGCGGCGAGCAAGAGCTATGGCATCGAGGTGGCGCGGCTGGCCGGTCTGCCTGCCGCCGTGATCGAGCGGGCGCGCGCGGTGTTGCGGGTGCATGAACGCGCCGAGGCGCAAGGTGTGCGGGAGGCCGCTCCCGTGCCGGCCGAACGCGCCCCGGCAGTCCAGATGACCATGTTTACGCCGCTCTCACAGCGGATTGTGGACCGGTTGGAGCGCATCGATGTGGACGGGCTTACGCCGCGCGAGGCGTTGGCGCTATTGGCGGAGCTGCAGCGGGAATTGAAGGACGGTGCGGCGTGAGCGCGAGTCGAGTGGCTGAAAAAAGCAGGTCCCCTGCGGGGAGGACAACCAGAAAAGCAACGGCAGCGATCCCCAAGACGATGGTTGTTGCAGGGATCATGAGCGGCACGTCGGCGGACGGGATTGATGTGGCGATCTGCCGTGTGGCGCCCCCGGTGAAGGCGGGCGGGTTGCCACGGGTAAAGGTGCTCACGCACCGGGCATTTCCGTACACCGCCAAGGTGCGCGGGGCGGTGCTAGCGGCCATGAATGCGGCGCTCGCGCCGGAGATCTCGACGGGGGAGCTGGCAAGGCTTTCGTGGCGGCTCGGCGAACTGTACGCCGATGCGGTGGAGGGGACGATCCAGTACAGCCTCGTACAGCCGGCGTTGGTGGCGCTGCATGGGCAGACGGTGTATCACCAGGCGGTCGGCGAGCTATATCTGGGAGCGGAAACGCGCTGCACGTGGCAGATCGGCGAAGCCGCGGTGCTTGCGGAGCGGCTGGGACTGCCCGTGATCAGCGACTTTCGCACCGCCGATCTAGCGGCCGGTGGGCAGGGCGCACCGCTGGTGCCGATGCTCGACCTTTGCCTGTTTCGTCATGCCACCAGGAACCGCATTCTGCTGAACCTGGGCGGCATTGCGAACCTGACGGCGCTGCCCGCGGGATGCGATGCCGGCGGCGTACTGGCGTTCGATACGGGACCGGCGAATATGGTCATCGACGCGTGCATGGAGCGGCTGACCGGGCACGCCTATGACTGCGGCGGTGGCGTGGCGCGGCGTGGCGTCGTGATCGAGCCTGTGTTGCGCGAGTTGCTGGCTGATCCGTACCTCGCCGCGACGCCGCCTAAGAGCTGCGGACGGGAGCAGTTCGGGGTGGAGTTTGCGGCTCGGCTGCTGATTCGCTGCGGGACGGATGCGAAGAAGGCGGACGTGATCGCCACGGCTACGGCGTTCACCGCGGAGACGATTCTGGAGGCGTACCGGCGCTTCGTTTGGCCGCATCTGGGACAGCGCGCTCCGCTGGCCAAGGCGACCGAGGTATTCGTCTCGGGCGGCGGCGCACGCAATGCAACGCTGCTGCGCAGGCTGCGCGAGGACTTTGAGCCGTTGCATGTACCGGTCGCGACAACGGAGGACGCGGGTCTCGCGGTGGAGGCCAAAGAGGCCGCCGCGTTTGCGCTGCTCGGTTGGTTGACTTGGCATGGGCTCCCCGGCAATGTGCCGGCGGCGACAGGGGCCTCGCGAGCCGTTGTGCTGGGGCGTATTTCGCGTGTTTGAACGGCTCAAGTTTTCTCTTCCGCTGCCGATAAGGAGGATGAAGGCTTTTCGCATGTCTGCTTGTCTCATTTTGACGGTTTGCGCCCTTGCACTGGGGCTGAGCGGCTGTCGCACTCGGCAGGACGACGCGGGCACGGTGCGCTTTTTAATCGAAAGCTCGCCGAACAATCTTGATCTGCGGCAAGGGACCGATGCGCAGTCGGAGCGCATCGGCGCGCTGGTCTTCGATGCGCTGGTACACAAGGATGAGCACTTCAACCTGCGGCCCTGGCTGGCCACAGGATGGGAGCGGCCGGATCCTCGGACCTGGGTGTTTCACCTGCGTTCGGGCGTACGTTTTCACGACGGCAAGCCACTGACCGCGGACGATGTGGCGTGGTCGATTCGGAGCATGAACAATGGCGCCCTGGTGACCTCAAAGGCGGGCTCCTTCGCGGACGTGCGTACCGTAAGTGTGCGTGATCCGCTGACGGTGGCGGTGCAAACGTCCGCGCCCGATCCGGGGCTGCTCTTCAACCTGAGCGATGGGCTCTTCGGCGTGGTGGAGAACGGTGCGGGGCGCGATGAAGGTCTGCACCCGGTGGGCACGGGGCCGTTTCGCTTCGTGGATCAGGTGCAGGACAAGGAGGTCGTGCTGCAGCGCAATGCGGATTGGTGGGGCGGCGCGCCGCAGATCAGCCGTGTGCGGTTTGATGTGGTGCCGGACAACATCTCCATGGCCTTGGAGCTGAAAAAAGGCGCGGCGGATGCCGAGAGCAACGCGATTACGCCCGACGAGGTCCATGCGCTGGCGGACGTTTCGCAGTTGGGGACCGCTACCCGCCCCGGTGCGGACGTTTACTACGCGAACTTCAACACCCGCGACCCCGCGCTGCGTGATTCCCGCGTACGGCAGGCGATCGCCTGTGCGATCGATAGGCAGGCATTGATTGCCGCGTTGTGGCGTGGCCATGCCGTACCGGCGGCGACGCTGCTGCCGCCCGGGCATTGGGCCGCCGCCCACACGGCAGAGCTGCCGCGGTACCCTTTCGATCCGGCACGGGCGCGGGCTCTGCTCGATGCGGCGGGCTTGCGTCCCGATGCGAAGGGTGTGCGGCTGCGATTCACGTTGAAAACTTCGACGGACGAGACGACGAGACTGATGGCGCAGGTCTTGCAACAGCAGATGCGCGCCGTCGGTATCGAGCTTGGGCTGCGCAGTGCAGAGTTCGGCACGTTTTACGCGGACATCACGCGCGGGGCCTTCCAGATGTACATCCTGCGCTGGACCGGCTCGAATGAGGATCCCGACATCTTCCGCTACGCCTACTCGGCGGAGAGCTTTCCGCCGCGCGGGGGCAATCGCGGATTCTACGCCAACCCGCGGCTGGATACCCTGTTGCAGGCGGGAGCGGGGGAGAGCGACGAAGGTGCCCGACGCCGGGACTACGTTGCTGTGCAGCAGATACTTGCCAGCGATCTGCCGAGCATTCCGCTGTGGTATCCGGATGTGGTCGTGGTGCACTCGGCGCGGCTGACGAACTTACAACTGGACCCGGGCGGGAGCTTCGGTTTTCTGCGCACGGCGACGCTGGTTCCCTCCCCCTGAAGTGCCACCCGCACCTCCCCCGTACTCCTAACGATAACCGCACTGGTGATACCAACGACAGCTTCGCGGGTCTAGCATAGAAGCGTCATGGCCACGAAGTCTGCTCCCGAAGCAAAGCTCTCCCGCAAGCTCCCCACCGAAGCCAAAAACACGAATGGCAATGGAAGCAACACACAGCGCGAGGAGGTCTTCAACATCTTCCGCCGCTGGGGATTCCTGCAGTCCTCGCTGGACCCGCTCCGGCAATACCTTGCGCCCGAACCCTTCCCGACCCCGGCGCCGGATGGACCGGATTCGGCCGAAGCGCGGAACTTCTACTGCGGCACCATTGGCGCCGAGTTCATGCACATCGCCTCGCCGGAAAAGCGCGCCTGGATTCAGGGGCAACTCGAGCAGCCGTACACGGCCTCCAGTTCCTCGCTCACGCCGCGCCGCGTCCTTACCGACCTCATTCGCGCGGACATCTTCGAGGGGGTCATCCAGCAGCGCTACCTGGGAACGAAGCGCTTCTCGCTGGAAGGCCTGACGGTGCTGATTCCCTTTCTGGATCAGCTTTTCACGACAGCGGCTGAGTCCGAGGTGACGCGTTCGCTGTTCGCGATGAGCCATCGCGGCCGCCTGAACGTCATGGTGAACACAGTAGGCCGGGAGTCGCGCGAGATCTTTTCCAAGTTCGAAGATGTGGATCCGCGCTCCACGATGGGTGGCGGCGATGTGAAGTACCACATGGGGGCAACGGGCGAGTTCAAGACCGCCAACGGCAAGACCGTTGCGCTGCATCTGGCCTCCAATCCGAGCCATCTTGAGGCCGTGGACCCCGTCGTGATGGGGCGCGCGCGGGCGCGGCAGGAGCGCATTGGCGAAGGCGGCCAGCGCTCGATTCTGCCATTGATCATTCACGGCGATGCGGCGTTTGCGGGCCAGGGCATCTGGGCGGAGACGCTGAATCTCGCCAGCATTCCCGGGTATAACGTGGGCGGAACCATTCAGGTTGTGGTGAATAACCTGCTCGGCTTTACGGCGACCCCCGAAGAGTCGAACTCCTCGCGCTTTGCCACGGATCTGGCCAAGCGGCTGCCGATCCCGATCTTCCACGTCAACGCGGAAGACCCCCAGGCCGTCGTGCGGGTGGCGGAGATCGCCGCGAACTACCGCCAGACCTTTGGCTCCGACGTGGTGGTTGACCTGATCGGGTACCGCCGCCATGGGCACTCCGAGGTGGATGATCCGACGGTGACGCAGCCACGCCGGTACGCGAAGATCAAGGATCATCCTCCGCTCTATAAGCTGTATGCGGAGAAGCTCGGAATCGATATCTCTGCCGAGGTTGCGGAAATTCAGAACGGCTTCCTCGAGGACCAGCGCCGTGCCGCACAGCATGACATCAAACAGGAGGTGCCGGGCGCGTTTGTGGTCAAACGCATGCACGAGTTGCCGGACTACTGGAAGCCGTACTGCGGCGGTCCGCTGGGGGCGAACGACAATCCGCGCACCGGCCTGGATGCGGGGGAGATCGACTCGCTGACGGCGGCGCTGACCCGTGCGCCGGAGGGCTTCCATGTGCACCCGAAGGTCGCCAAGCTGCTGGAGCAACGGGCGGAGATGGGGGCGGGCAAGCGGCCGACCGACTATGGCTTCGCCGAGCTGCTGGCCTATGCCTCGCTGCTGAAGGCGGGAACGCCGGTGCGGCTGAGCGGACAGGACTCGCAGCGTGGCACCTTCAACCAGCGCCACTCCGTGCTGATCGACACAGAGACCGAACAGCGCTGGTCGCCGCTGGCGCACGTCGCGGAACATCAGGGCAAGTGGGAGGTCTATAACTCCATGCTCTCCGAGGCCGCCTGCCTTGGCTTTGAGTATGGTTTTGCGCGCGATTTTCCCGAGGCGCTGGTGCTGTGGGAGGCGCAGTTCGGCGATTTCGCGAATGGCGCGCAGATCATCATCGACCAGTTCCTCGCGGCGGGTGAAGCCAAGTGGGGCCTGCTCTCCGGGCTGGTGCTGCTGCTGCCGCATGGCTACGAAGGCCAGGGACCGGAGCACTCATCGGCGCGCATGGAGCGCTTTCTGCAGCTGTCCGCGCAGGACAATCTGCAGATCGCGCAGCCCTCCACCGCCGCGCAGTTCTACCATCTATTGCGCCGCCAGGCGATGCGCCACTGGCGCAAGCCGCTGGTGGTCTTCACGCCGAAGTCGATGCTGCGGCATCCCGATGCCATGTCGACCGTGGCTGATTTCAACGCAGCCGAGTTCCAGTCCGTTCTCCCCGACACTGCCGTCGAAAACCCCCGTCGCCTGCTGGTGTGCAGCGGCAAAATCGGCCATAATCTGCGCGTTGAACGGGCCAAGCGCAAGGCAAACGATGTCGCCATCCTCTTCGTCGATCAGCTGTATCCGTGGCCGGAGAAGGAACTCGCGGCGGCGCTCGACATGTACCCCCACGCGAGGGACATCGTCTGGGTGCAGGAGGAACCGGCGAACATGGGTGCGCTCTCCTTCGTGATGCCGCGGCTGCGTCAGCTGGCACATGACCGGCCGGTGATCTCGGTGAAGCGCACGGCCTCGGCCAGCCCGGCAACGGGATCGGCGAAGGCGCATGAGCTTGAAGAAAAGACGCTGATCGATGTAGCCTTCGGGCACTGATCTTCTCGACACGATGCGCTTCGCTTGAGGGAACCTGCTCGGGCGCCCCGTTCACTCATGTGCGGCAAGGGGGGCGTGTTTCCTGTAGGCAGTCACCATGGGCTTCCGCCTACGCTCTCGACGAAAAGCGTTTTCTGGCGGCGAAAACTGCAACGCCAAGCAGGCCTGTACCGAACAGAACGAAGGTTCCAGGTTCCGGCGTGACGGTTGCCACGAGTTCAACGGGAACGTCTTGCCCCATAGCGGTTCCAGGGACAGTGAAGCCCTGAAGGGCGAAGACCTCGTTTCCGAACTGCACGGGCGCACTCGCAAAGATGGTGAGGTCATCCTCTGTATTCGTGATCGAATCCTGGCCGGAAAAGGTCAGATCCTGGGTAATTCCATCAATGGTGATGTTGTCCTGGAAGGTGAAAGGAATGATCTGATCCGGAATATTTGAGTTGCCGATGATGAAATCGCCGGTTTGAAAGACGAACGGCCCGGTGGTTGGGTCGACTGTGACTGACCCGTCGTTCAACGAGAACGTGTCGGCTGAGGGAGCCAGAGTCGTGGTGGGCACCGCTGTGGAGGTAAGCGTAATGCTGTCTGCGAGGGCTACGTGCGGCAGGCTGAACAGCATGACAAGAGAGGCCAAGCTTAAACGGAATTTTGTGACGGAAAACTGCTGCATAAAAATTTCCTCGCGGTGTCAGGCGACCCTTTCAGGGCCGGGTTAATGGTCGATAGCGGTTGCTGTTTGGCTCGGCTTTAGAGATTCACACTTTGCGTCTGCCTACACTCTCGACACGAATCGTCTTTTGGAGGTGATGAAGGCAATGCCCAGCAGGCCTGTACCGAGCAGAACGAAGGTTCCAGGTTCTGGCGTGACGCTAGCCTGGAGGTCAACGGGAACATCTTGCCCAGGAGCGGTGCCCGAGATGCTAGAGCTCATGAGGGTGAAGGTTTCGTTTCCGAACTGCACGGGCGAACCTTCAAAGACAGTGAGGGTATGAGCCGTATCCGTAACCGCGTACTGGCCGGAGAAGGTCAGATCCTGGGTAATCCCGTCGATGGTGATGCTGTCCTGGAAGGTGAAAGGAACTACCTGATCCGGAGTGGTTCCATTGCCAATAATGAAATCCCCGGTCTGGAAGACGAACGGCCCGGTGGTGGGGTCGACGGTAACTGATCCGTCGTTCAACGAACCTGTGTCGCCTCCGGACGAGAAGGTCGTGGTAGGGAAACCCGTAGAGGTAACGGTAATGCTGTCTGCGCGGGCCATGTGCGGCAAGCTGAACAGCACGGCAAGGGAAGCGAAGGCTAAACGGACTTTTGTTGCGGAAAACTGCTGCATGAACTCCTCGCGATTTCGTGCGGCCCTGTCAGGGCCGGGTTGGTTGTTGATAGCGGTTGCTGTGTACGCTCGGCGGAACAAGCTGGCGAAGGAATGCCGGCCCTTGCCTGATAACTCGGTTCAGTTGCTGGAGATCTCCCTGTGCTGTCGTCGGGCACTCTCCATCGATCGGCAGCTGCGGACCTGTCGCGTACTCCCTGGCGTCGGTTGGAACAGAGGCTTATTGACCCCTTCTTGCCTCCAGGATCGATCTCCTGCGCAGGGCGCCTCCACCAAGCAGCCCAAAACCCACCAAGAGAAAGCTGGCCGGCTCGACCGCAGCCGTGACGTGTGATTGGTTCTGCTGGATGCTGAAGTGGGTTTCTGAAGCTAACCGCACCGAAGCGGTGGGCTTGAGGGTGTGGGTATCGGCCTTCGCCGGACTCGGCAAAAGGGTGGAGGTCGTCGCAAGCAGGGCAAGGTGGAGGAGCTTCATCGCATCGGTTCCATTCGACAGTGGTTTCGCTCTCGATAGGGCAATGGAGCGTGTATTGAGTTTGCCGAAGACGCGTTTCGCTGCCCATCCCACACAGGAGGAGTTGGACCCAAAATTATTGGCTCAAAATGGGCCACAGAGCCCGGTATACGGCATAGGGAGAGCCAAAGCTCTTCCCTTACGCGAGAATCATCGCCGCGATTAGAGCAATTTGCCGATACTACGCAGTGTCATCTCCAACAAGCAGCAGGTCCTTCGCTGCGCTCAGGATGACAATGTCTAGGGTATGAACTTCGTCTAGGGTACGAACGTCAGACTCAGGACACTAGAATTACGGCTACACGGATCCGGCTGCTGCGGCCGCGCCTTCAGCGCTAGGAGCAACCTCCACTTCGCTCAACCAGACCTGGTGTGTAACCCTCGGCGGTTCAGGGCCGGTGTGTAGAGCCCAGACGCGCTCGCGCACGGCCTGGTCGGCGGCGGTGGTGCGCTCGCGGGAGCGCAGATAATCCAGCCAGCTCTCCATGACGAAGGTCTCGTTCAGGCGGGTGGGGTCGGCGGCGTCACGGTAAATGCCCCAGCGGATGGCGCCATCGCGGCGGCGGGCGCCTTGCAGTTCATAGACGGCGCGGGTGAAGGCGGCGAGGTTTTCGGGAGCAACACGGTACTCGACGGAAAGGCGCACCGGGCCATCTTCCGGAGAGGAGGTGGCGTAGGCAGGGACGGGGCGCTTGGGCTGGTAGGGCGTCAAGTCGGGCAGTGTTCCCTTCAGGATGTGAATGCGCAGCAGAAACGGCAGTGACGCGGCCATGCCGGCAGCCGCCCACAGCAGCGCAGTGCGGGTGGAGCTCTTTTCGGCAATGGCGCCCCAGACCACGCTGCCCAGCGCCAGCCCGCCCTGAAAGGTCATAAGGTAAAGCCCCAGAAGGCGTGCCGAGACCCAGTTCGGCACCGAAAGCTGAACGCTTACGTTGAGCGTCGACATGGTGCTGGTCCACGCAAAGCCCGCGCCCAGCAGGGTGAGGATTACCGCTGCCGGATTGCGCACCAGAGCCAGGATCACGAGCGCAACGACGTAGTACAACGAGGTCGCGGTCAGCAGCGTGTCCGCATCGACCCGGCGCCGGACCCGCGCCAACGTTGAGGCCCCTACCACCGCACCTACCCCCAACGAACCGTTCAGAATGCCGTAGCCCATGGCTCCCTGGTGCATATCCGACTTTGCCACCAGCGCCAGCAGCGACCACACTGCGCTGACGAAGAAGGTAAAGCCGAAGGCCCGAATCAACGAGCCCTGAAGCGTGGGTGCGTAGCGCAGATAACGCAGCCCCGAGCGCACGGAGCCGGCGATGCGCTCGGCCGGCAGTGCGCTTTTGAAGAGCGGCTGCCGCTTCCACTGCCACAGAATCCAGATAACGCCGGCAAAGGAGGCTGAGTTGATCGCGAAAACCCAGCCGGCCCCCGTGTCCGCACGCGCAAAGGCCGCAACCAGCAGACCGCCCAGCGCCGGCCCCACGGCGCGGGCCAGATTATTGCTGCCCGCATTGAGGGTAACGGCATTGGCCAGCTGTCCCTGCGGAACCAGTTCCGGAACGATGGCCTGCCAGGCTGGGTTGTTCATCGCCGAACCGATGTTGAGCAGAAACGTAAACGCCAGCAAAGCCAATGGCGAGACCGCACCCGCGAAGGTCAGAACGGCGAGAATCGCGACGGCGCCGAGCATCCAGCACTGCCAGAAGATCAGCAGGCGGCGGCGGTCGTAGATGTCGGCCGTAGCGCCCGCGAACAGCCCCAGAAACAGTACGGGGAGGCTCGCCGCCGTCTGCATCAGCGCGATCAGCAGCGGCGAGGTGGTGAGCACCGTCATCAGCCAGGTGCCTGCGGTGTCCTGCATCCAGGTGCCGACGCCGGAGACGGTGGCGGCGATCCAGCGGTCGCGAAACAGCGGCAGTCGCAGGGGAGCGAAGGCGCCTTCTCCGACGGTCTGCGATTGTTCTTCCGCCAGAACGGGGATGCTGAGGTCAGTCGAGTCAACCTTGCCTGTCTCGCTCACGGGCAGTTGGATGCGCGCCGGTACGGTTCCATCAACGCTTGATTGTCCATGAAGGATGGAGCTGCGCTCCATTGTCCGGGAACCTGAGCTCCGCTCGCGAACGTATAGTCAGGGTATGCAGCGCCCGCTGTGGTTGAGCCTCGCCTTTCTTCCCTTGTGTGCAGCGTTGTGTCTGCGAGCGCAGGTGCCGCAGCCCGCTGGACCGCAGAACCCGACGACCGCTGATGCTCAACCGCTGCCCGATCCGCGAACGCTTTTGCTCGACGTAGAGCGCAACGACAAACGCCTGGAGGCGCTGCGCAAGGACTACACCTACCACGTCCACCTGGACGCCCAGCAGCTACGCAAGGATGGTAGCGTGAAAAAGGCCGAGGTCACGGATTCGGAGAGCCTGACGATCGACGGTGTTCGTGTGGACCGGGTCGTGGCCCGGGACGGGAGGCCCTTGACCCCGGAGGAGCAGGCCAAAGAGAACGAGAAGATTGACAGAGAGGTAGCCAAGGCGCTCGACAAGCAGGCCAAGGCAGCCCGGGCGGGCGAAGAGACGGACGACCGAGGCGATACGGTGATGTCTGTAGCGCGCATCCTGGAGCTGGGGAAGTTTTCAAATGAGCGCCGGGTGGAGATAAGCGGTCGGCCTACGATCGTGCTCGACTATGCGGGCGATCCGAATGCGAAGACGCACTCGCAGGTGGAAGGCATCATGCGGGATCTCGTCGGCGTGGTGTGGATCGACGAGGCGGATCGCGTATTGGTGCGCGGGGAGGGCCACTTTCTGAACGACTTCAAGATCGGCGGCGGTCTGATCGCAAACGTGCACAAGGGCACGAGGTTTCAATTCGAAACCACGCGGGTCGCGGATGGGGTCTGGCTGCCCGCCAGTATCGACGGGCAAGGGAGCTTTCGCGTCCTGCTCTTCGCGGGCTTTGATGGCCGGATGAACCTGAGGACCAGCGACTACCGCCGCTTTCGGACGAGTGCGAAGATCGTCGCGAATGGAGGGAAGGTGGACGCCAATGGCAATCCAGCTCCCGATGCTGCTCAGGACACACCCCCTCCGGAGGCGGCTAAACCGGCACAACAGCCGCAGCCTTAAGGCAAAAAGGGAGCCTAATGGCCCCCTTTTTGCCAAACCCTTGATGTGCCGACGCTTAGAGCGGCTGCACGTCCGAGGCCTGCCAGCCCTTGGGCCCCTTCACCACGTTGAACTGAACCGCCTGACCCTCCTGGAGGCTCTTGAACCCGTTGGTGTTGATGGCCGAATAGTGCACAAAAACGTCTTCACCGTTTTGACGGCTGATGAAGCCGAAGCCCTTAGCGTCGTTGAACCACTTTACTGTTCCCTGTTCCATGTCTCGCAATTCCCTTGTGTTTCGGTGTGACGCTGAATCCAAATCGGGGCTTCGACGCCGTTTGTGTGCGGCAGAAACTGACTTGTTTCAAACGGTGAGGAAATGTTAGCACGGCTTTGGAAGAAATCCAGGAAAAATTCATGTCCCTTGGCTCTGCACCGGTTCCAGGGAGTGTCTGTGTGAGTCACGATCATCGTACGAGGTGCATTTGGGAGGGAGCGTGGGGCTTCAGCCCCACGAATAGAGAGCCAAATTTATGGCTTTAGCCCGGGTTCTCTCCAGTGTGCTCGGAAACGATCCCCTCGGCCGCCGTCAGCACCTGTTCGAGGGTCATCTCGGTGGAATCGAGAATCACGGCGTCCGCGGCTGGCCGCAGCGGGGATTCAGCCCGGTTGCGATCGCGTTGGTCGCGCTCCTGCAACTCGCGAACGATGTCGGCCTGCGTCTCGCGCTCGATCGCCGGCACGCCCTGGCGATAGCGCCGGCTGCCCCGGACCTCGGGCGCGGCGTCGAGGAAGATCTTGACCTCCGCGTCCGGAAACACGACCGTGCCGATGTCACGGCCTTCCATCACCACGCCGCCCGCGGCCCCCAAAGCGCGCTGCTGATCGACCATCCAGGCGCGGACCCCGGCGTGGACGGAGACGCGCGAAGCGGCGGCGGTGACGTCGGGCTCACGGACGCGCTGCGAGACGCCCACCCCGTCGAGCAGCACGCGATTGCCTTCGTGCATCGGCTCCAGGATGATGCGGGTTCTGGCGGCCAAATCCATCAGCGCGGCTTGGTCGTCGACGTCGATGTCATTCTCAATCGCCTTGAGCGCGAGGGCGCGGTACATCGCCCCGGTTTCAAGGTTCAGAAAGCCGAAACGGCGCGCCAGATGGGACGCAAGGGTGCTTTTTCCCGCGCCCGCCGGTCCATCGATCGCGATCACCGGGCGGGTGCGGGGGGTTGCCGGCTGGCTCATGCCTCATCCTCCGGACGCTTGCCGGGGGAAGGCCGTCCGCGCGCCGGTCCGCGCGCGTCACCGCGCGCTGGGCCACCGCGGCCTGGACCCTTAGGTCCATTACTGAAAGCGCCGCGGCTGAAGCCGCCGGGACGTGGTCCCCTTGGCCCACCCGGGGCCCCAGCCCCAGGTCCACGGCGCGGGCCGTCAGCGCCGCGGAAGGGCCGGTCGCCGGCAGGACGACCCTCGCCCGTGGCTCCACGGAAGGGAGGACGGCCACCCGGGCCGCCCGGGCCACGGCTGAAACTTTGGCTTGGCCCCCGGGCAGGACCGCGGCTGAAGCCACCCCCGGGTCGCGGTCCGGAAGGCCGCGGACGGTCAAAACCGGAACCCCGGTCAGGACGGTCGCCCTCGCGACGCGGTGCCGGCCGGCCGGACGGTGAGCCCTCGCGACGGGCATAGGGACGGGGCGAGTAGGGTCTGTCCGCCAAGGGGCGGTCAGAAGATGGCCGGGATGATCGCGGACGATCACTGCCACCCTCACGGCGGAACGGCGGGCGATCACTGCCTCCTTCACGACGGAATGGCGGACGGTCGCTGCCACCCTCGCGGCGGAACGGCGGGCGATCACTGCCTCCTTCACGACGGAATGGCGGACGGTCGCTGCCACCCTCGCGGCGGAACGGCGGACGGTCACTGCCGCCCTCACGACGGAACGGCGGACGGTCGCTGCCACCCTCACGACGGAACGGCGGACGATCACTGCCGCCCTCACGGCGGAACGGCGAACGATCACTGCCTCCTTCACGACGGAACGGCGGGCGATCACTGCCGCCCTCGCGGCGGAACGGCGAACGATCACTGCCGCCCTCACGGCGGAACGGCGGACGAGCACTGCCTCCTTCACGACGGAACGGCGGGCGATCACTGCCGCCCTCGCGGCGGAACGGCGAACGATCACTGCCACCCTCGCGGCGGAACGGCGGACGGCCTTCCTCGCGGGGGCGCGCTGGACGGAAAGGGCGGCCCTCCCCACCCTCACGGCGCGGCGGACGGCTGTCGTCGCCGCTGCGCGGGCTGCGGGCAGGGCGGTCGGCGCCCGCCGCCGGACGATTCTCACCGCCTTCGCGGGGCGGCCGGCTGGCCCGGTCTTCATCCCATGGACGAGTGAAGCTGGGTCGCTCGGAGCCGCCCTTGTACCCGCTCCGGCTGCCGCCGCCCTCGGCGCTGCGCAGTTTGCGCACAAAGGGGCGCGGCCGGTCTTCGCCGCCGCGGGAACCGCCGGGAGTGGCCGGGCGTGGGCCGGTGCGCGTTCCCGGTCGCGGGCCGGAACGAGCCCCCCCTTCGCGGGGTATGGGCTTGCCCCGGAGCGTCTTGCGCGAACCGCCATCGGCGCCGGCATCGAAGCGCCGGATGCGGCCGTCCCCGGCAGGCTGATCGGCGCTGGGTTCGATCCCCTGCTCCATCGGCCCGTCCGGAGTTGCAACGGGGGACGCTTCCAGGGTGGCGGCTCCGTCGGCGGCGGGAGCGAACGGGGCGAAATCAGGCAGGGTTTCGGGAATGTAGAGAACGGTTTTGCCGGCGATGACGCCCTCGCTCAACTGCCGTCCGGCGGTGAGCCCATGCAGAACATCACGAACGCGCGAGCGTGCGGTAAGCGGCGACAGAAACGTCTCGATCTCTTCGCCGGTCGCGGTGTAGACCTGGCCCAGATAAAGCGAAATCAGTGCGCTGAGAGCGGTTGGCTGCCCCGCGTTCGCGCCGGCCTTGACGGCCTTCAGGAAACGCGTTGTGGTAAGTTCCCAAAGCGTCTCGCCCGCGCCCCCCTGCAGCGCGGGAAGGACGCGCAGCAGGGACCAAAGCTCGCTGAGGGCGCGGCTGATGGCGGAGTTGGTGACCTCGCGGCCGGCCTCGGAGACGATGTCGGCGACGGTCATGGCTCCGCGCTCGGTGAGCAACTCAAAGACCCGCAGCGCGAGCGGCGCGACCTTCACGGCGCCGGAGGTCTCGGGAGGCCGCTTCCAACCCTTGTCGCCGCGCAGCGTGAAGACGAACGGAAAGGCAGAGGTGGAGACGATGAAATCGGGGATCTCGCCGGGGCCGCCCAGCAGGTTTAGCGGGACCGCCGAGCCTTCGGCCACCAGCCGCGCCACCAGAGTGCGTGCGGTGTCGGCTTCGGCGGCGGTGGCGGTGGACTTCGCCGTGCCGAGGGTAGCCTCGACCAGCGAGGGCGCCGGGGCGCCCAGGGCGCGCGGGGCAAAGAGCACAAGGCCGTGCTCCTCGACAAAGGCTCGAGCCGCTTCCATGGTCAGAAGCGGGTTGCTCCGTTCGTTCGCCTGATGCCACGACTGTGCGCGTGCCGCGGCGATCTGCGGCTCATGTAACTCCGGTGTTGTTGCCAAGGTGTTGCCTCATTCTTTCAATGCGCGAGCGTGGAAGAAACCCAGCTCATGGTAACCAGCTCATGCCGAGCAGGATGTTGCAAAGGTTCTGCAGTTGGATTCGATGCGCGATGCGCGCCGCTATATGGCCCAGAAAAGGGCACAGGGCCGATACTGAGGCAAATACGACTAGATACGCCCAAACGCCCGCTGTATATCTCTTAGAGAATACCGCAGAGCGATGGGACGGCCATGCGGACAGCTTGTCGGATGCTCGGTTTTTGCGAGTTCGGCGAGCAGCCAGTCGATTTTGGCGGGCTCCAGCGGCGTATTGATCTTGATGGCCGCGTGGCAGGCAATGGAGGCGGCGATGCGGGTGCGGCGCGCCTCCCCGTTTTCGGCCTGCTGTTCGCGGTCGGCGACGGCCAGCACCTCTTCGAGCATGCGCTCGAGCTCGCGACCCTCCAAACCTACCGGCGCGGCCTTCACGGCGAGGGTGCGCGGGCCGAAGGGCTCGGCCTCGAAGCCGTTGCGCTCGAGTTCCTCGGCGATGGCGGCGAAGGTGACCATCTGCTCGGGCAGCAGCTCGACCAGCACGGGCATGAGCAGGCGCTGGCGCTGCACCTGCTCGGTTTGCCGCGCTTTCAGGATCTTTTCAAACAACACACGCTCGTGCGCCACGTGTTGATCTACGATCCACAACCCCTCTTCATTGGTGGCGAGGATAAAGGAATCGCGCAACTGACCGAGCGGCCGCAGCGTGGCGAGGGAGTTCAATGTGGGCTGCGGAGTCGCACTCTCGGGCTCAGCCAATGCAGCCTCGGTCGCCAGTACGGGTTCGTCATAGCCCACCGCCATGCCCGGGCCGGCGAAGCCCAGATGTCCCGGCGCCGGCGGAAGCAGCCGCTCGGACAGTTCGAAACGGGCGACATCGCCGGGTTCGATCGCGCCTTCGCTCTGCGGCCCGAGCTCATGGGGACCTACGCTTGGGTCGTGCAGGGGCTGATCCAACCCGGGCAGCGGGCTAACGTCCACGGTCAGCGACTCGCTGGCGGTGGGCGCGGAGTGCAGCGCAGTGAAAAAGCTGGCCGCGGGACGAGCCTTCATCAGCGCCGTGCGGACGGAGTCGCGGACAAAATCGTGGACAAACGCGCTCTGGCGAAAACGCACCTCGGTCTTGGCCGGATGGACGTTGACGTCGAGCTCCCCCGGCGGCATCTCCAGAAACAGCAGCACCACCGGAAAGCTGGTGGGCGGAATAATGTTGCGGTAGGCCTCGGTGAGCGCGTGGAGAATGAGGCGGTCGCGGATGAGCCGGCCGTTGGCGAAGCTGTAGATCGAATTGCGGTTCAGCTTCTGCAGGTCCGGCTTGGAGACGAAGCCGGTCAGGCGCACCAGGCCGGCCTCGGGAGCCTGGTAGTCTTCTCCTCGCTTCCACGGCGGCGGTTCGGGCAGGCCGGCGCGGGCGAAGTCGATCTCCGCCGCGACCGGAATGAGCGAATCGAAGACCTCGCGGCCGAAGATCTGGTACAGCCGCTCCCCCGCATTGCCAACAGCGGGCGCGGTCACCAAGGCCTGCGTCGCCGAGTGCAGCTCGAAGTGCTTGGTGGGATGGGCCAGCGCGTAGTGCGTCACCAGCGCGGCGACATGACCGAGTTCCGTCTGCTCGGAGCGCAGAAATTTGCGCCGCGCCGGGGTGTTGAAGAACAGATCGCGCACCGCCAGCGTCGTTCCGGGGGGTAAACCGGCGTCTTCCACACGCAAAATGTTACCGCCAGCGATCTCCAGAGAGGTGCCGACCTCATCCTCCGCCAGGCGGGTCTCGAGACTCACACGGGCTACGGAGGCGATCGACGGCAGAGCCTCCCCACGGAAGCCCAAGGTGGCGATGGAGAGCAGGTCGTCCGAGGAACGGAGCTTGCTGGTGGCGTGGCGCTCAAAGGCCAGCAGTGCGTCATCGCGGCCCATGCCGTGGCCGTTATCGACGATGCGGATCAGCTTGCGGCCGCCAGCCTCGACCTCCACTCGGATGCGCGTGGCGCCGGCATCAAGGGCGTTCTCCAGCAGTTCCTTGACGACGGAGGCGGGACGCTCCACGACCTCTCCGGCAGCGATCTGATTGGCCACCTGATCGGAGAGGATACGGATGCGGCCCATGGTTGAATTGTACGGGGCACCTCATTGACCTGATAAAAAATCTGTACAGATTTGCTAAATTAGAGCCATAATGGAACGGGGGTGTCCGCATGGCGAACTGGCAGGTCAATCAAGCGCGCAATCATTGGAGCGAGGTGCTGGATCAGGCGGAGAACGATGGCCCGCAGATTATCACGCATCACGGCAAAGAACGTGCCGTTGTGCTGTCGATGGACGCGTATCGATCCATCAGATCCGAGAGAAAGCCCGATTTCATCTCTCATTTGCTGAGTGTTCCCAAAGGAGACTTCGAGGATTTCGAGATCGAGCGTGACCACTCCACTGGGGATCGAGAGATAGACCTTTGATCTCTGGACGGGCGTTTCTGCTCGATACGAACGTGATCTCCGAGTTGAAGAAGACTCGTCCAGACCAGAAGGTCTTGCGCTTTGTTCAGGAGTTGCCGGAGAGCCGGGCCTTCCTCAGTGCGCTTACTTTAGGGGAACTGCGCAAGGGAGCTGCGCTACAGGCGAAACGCGACACTGCGGCTGCAAAGCTCCTCTCGGATTGGATCGATAGGACCGAAGAGCAGTACGCGGGTCGTGTCCTGGCCGTCGATGGTCCGATCGCAAGAATCTGGGGAGAGCTGTGCTCCGATCGCTCCCGACCCCTTATCGACACGCTGCTCGCAGCTACGGCTATCCATCATGGACTGACCCTGGTGACGCGCAATACACGCGACGTAGAGGACACACCCGCAGCTCTTCTCAATCCCTGGCTTGCGCCCTAGCCTAAGTCACCGCGGCAAGGGTGCGCATGTGCCTTCATTCGTTGCCAAACCCCCCGGCGAATTAACCCTCTCGGCCCCTTAAGCAATCCTTTATGTACCTTAAGGCTCAGCAAGGGTGAGCTGCTGCAGAATGAAACCGTGGCCGCTAAGTGCGGCCAACAGGAGATTCATATGCGCAGATCTGTTGTTGCTGTTACCGGACTTCTCCTCATCACAGCTGCCGTCCCGGCCCAGGAGCACAAGGTCACCCGCGACCAGCTTCCCCCTGCCGTTACGGTTGCGGTGGATCGCGAAACCCAGGGCTCCACGATCAAAGCGTTCAGCACAGAGCGCGAACACGGCAAGCAGATCTACGAGGCCGAAACCGTGGTCGACGGCCGAAACCGCGACCTGTCGTTTGCTGCGAACGGCACCCTGGAGGAGGTAGAAGAGGAGGTCGCGTTCCACTCATTGCCGCAGGAGGCGCAGGCAGCCATCACGGCCAGGGCAAACGGGGCGCAAACCCTCAAGGTAGAGGCGCTGCACAAGCAAGGCAAGCTGGTGGCGTATGAGGCAACGACCATCAAGGCCGGCAAGAAGGGCGAGGTCCAGGTCGGTCCGCACGGCGAGCACCTCCAGCACGCTGAATAGCGGCATACAAGCAAGATGCCGGCGGGAAACAGCACCTGTTCCCCAGCGGCATCTCCGAGTCGCTTGCAGGTGTCCGGCTACCGCGGCATACGCCCCGCGGTCAGCCCTTCCAGCGGCTCAGAAAGGCCGTAATCGCCTCCGGGCTGGTGTGCTCGAACTCCTTCTCGTGTTCGGCATAGAGGAGACCGCCGCGAGCATCCAGCACGGCAAGCGCGGGGACGCCGTGGGTGATGGGCACATGATATCGCTGGGCAATAGCGACGTTGTGATCCATATGGCCGATATCGACCCGCACCACGACGTAGTACCTGGCGAGCAGATCGGCGTTGGGCTGCTGCCGGTAGTAATAATCGAGCACCTGGCAGTCGCCGCACCAGTTGCCGCCGAACTCGAGCAGGATGCGCTTGTGCTGCTGGCGCGCGGCCCTTTCCGCAGCCAGGATGTCGGCGGCGGGATCCGCCGTCTCCGAATAGAGATGCGGGTTGACCTGAAAGCCGGACTGCGCCGCGGCCTGCATCGAGCTCAACGGCGAAACCGCTGAAAGGGAGACTAGCAGCGCGGCCGCTGCCATCCCGAGGAGAGTTTTACGAGGTTCGTAATGCATACAGGTTGAAGTCTACCGGTCCTTGATCGAGTGCAGGCGCATGAAGTTCGTGGCGCCAGTTCTGGTCGCGGTGCCGGCGACGATGCCGACCACCTGCCGCGGTTGCACGTAGCCAGAGCCCTCGAGGATCTTCTCCGCGACCTCGACCAGCGTGTCCGTGCCTTCGAAGCGGTTCACGAGAACGGGCTGCGTTCCCCACAGCAGCATCGTGCGGTTCACGACAGCCTCAAAGGGAGACATCGCAAAGATCGGCGCCTCGGGGCGGTACTTCGAGAGCAGGCGCGCGGTGTTGCCGGATTCGGTGAAGATGGCGATGGCGGCCAGGTCCATGTCCTGCGCGGAGTGCGCCATGCACTCGCAGATGGTCTCCGGGATCGAGAGCGTGCGCCGCTGCCAGGCCACGGGCTGGCGTGGTTCCAGCAGGATCTGCTCCTCGGTTTCGGTGACGATCTTGGCCATCATGGCGACGGCTTCGACCGGGTATTTGCCGGCCGCGCTTTCGGCCGACAGCATGACGGCATCGGTGCCGTCGTATACGGCGTTGGCGACGTCGGAGGCCTCGGCGCGCGTGGGCCGCGGGTTTTCGATCATGGATTCAAGCATCTGCGTGGCCGTGATCACGGGTTTGCGGTACTCGGCGGCGCGGCGGATGATGTGCTTCTGGATGGCCGGCACCTTTTCGGGCGGCACCTCGACGCCAAGATCGCCGCGCGCCACCATGATGGCGTCGGAAGCCTCCAGGATCGAATCGAGATGATCGATGGCCTGCGGTTTTTCAAGCTTGGCGATCACCCACGCATCCGAGCCCAGCGCCGCGATGCGGCCCTTCACGTAGCGGACATCGTCGGCGGTCTGCACAAACGAGACGGCGATGGTGTCGCACCTCTGCTCGATGGCGAAGATGAGGTCGATCTCATCCTTCTCGGTGAGCGAGGGAACCTTGATCGCGATGCCGGGGAGATTGATGCCCTTTTTTTCACCCAGCAGCCCGCCGTTGATGATCTCCGTCACCACATCGGCGCCCTTGAGCTGCAGCACGCGCAGTTCGATGAGGCCATCGGAGAGGAGGATCTGATCGCCTGGCTTGAGGTTTTCGCTAAGCGTGGTAAAGACCGTGCTGACGCGCTCGGCTGTGCCTTCCATCCGCTCCGGGGTAATGATGAGCTGCCTGCCCGCTTCGAGCATCACCGGCTTGCCGCCAATGAGCGTGCCGGTGCGGATCTTGGGACCCTGCAGATCGGCGAGAATGCAGACCGGCTTGCGCTCCTCGCGCGCCACCTTGCGCACGGTGGCGATGAGCTCGGCCTTCTGCTCGTGCGATCCGTGGGAAAAGTTCAGGCGGGCCACGTCGAGACCCGCCCGCACCAACTGCCGGAAGACCTCTTCCGTGCCTGACGCCGGTCCCAGTGTTGCCACAATCTTCGCCCGCCGTGTTCTTCCGGTCGAACCCCAGCCCTTGCTTCCGTCCATCCGCACAAAACCCGCCTACAACCGTTGTTTGGGTCTCTGTGGACCCTGCCGGCCGTCAGAGAGTCATTCTACCCGCCCCGTCGTTCCCCTTTCCCGCCGGAACCGCTGGAGGCGCGGGAATGGCTTCGACTGTCGGTGGAACATGGGGCCTTTGGGCGTTGAACTCTGACCCGATCAGCACGCAAAGCGCGATGAGGTAGAGCCAGATCATCAGGGCGATTCCAGCTCCCAGCGAGCCATACACGCGACTGTAGTTGGCGAAACGGGTGACATACACGCCGAAGACCAGCGTGGCCACAAACCAGAGCCCGGTGGCCAAGGTGGCGCCGGGCAGGCTGGCGCGCCAGCTCCACTGGTGGCGCAGCAGGCCCCATGGAGCCCGCACCCAGGGCTCCAGCCGCTTGCGCATCTCCACGCTGGGATCGGTGCCCAGGTGGTAGATCACGGCGAGAATGCCCGTGCTGCCGGCCAGCGCGATCGTCCAGCGCAGCAGCAGGGCGAGCACCAGAAACGGCCCCTGCAGGGCTGTCGGCAGGTCTCCGGCAAACGGGCGCGCCAGCAGGTTGCCGAAGACCAGCAACGCACTCGCGGCGGCCAGGGGGACCAGCGAAAGCGGCACCAGGGCCAGCGCCCGGCCGCGGCGATGGAGGAAGTGGCCGCGGACCAGCGGCAGACCATGCGCTCTGCGGAAGCCCTCCATCAGCGTGGCCATCACATTGCCCGCACCCATGAGGCTGACAACCAGCGAGCCCAGCAGCGCGCCCGCCGTCTGCGACCGGTGCGTGACGCTGAAGTAGCTGTCCAGCAACGGCAGGACGTCCGACGGCACGATCCGCGCGGAAAACATGGCCAGCTGCGCCCGCAACGGCAGCGCCGCCGGCAACATGCCCACAATGGCGGCAGACACGATCAGCGCGGGAAATAACGCAACCATGGCGGAGTAGGCGACCGCCTGCGCCACGGTGAGGGCGTCATGCTCGGCTGCGGCGAGCGCGGCACGGCGCAGTTGAGCCAAAAATGCCCACGTAACCGCCCAGGTGCGGTGCGCGGGCGCGAGGCACACCTGCTCCCATAACCCCGAAACCGTCGCCGCCGTGCGCATTGCCTTCACTCCGAACTTCCGAAATTCCCGTGGGTTACGGATGAGCCGTTCGCGGCTTCCACGCGTTCAGAAACGCGGTCAGGTCGGCAGACTGCATGTGGCGCATGTCTGAAAATTCTTTGTTCTGCGAGTAGATCACCTTGCCGTGGCCGTCAACCACCGCCAGCGCGGGCACACCCTTCAACGGCACGCCGTACCGATGGGCGAGGTCGACATTCGCGTCTTCATGGCCGATGTTGACGTTCACGCGAATGTAGTTCCGGTCCAGCAGCTCGCGATTGGGGCTTTGGCCGAAGTAGAGGTTCAGCACCTGGCAATCGGGGCACCAGTCGCCCCCAAAGTCCAGGATGACGCGCCTGCCGGTGTGGCGTGCCTCCGCGATCGCCGCCCGGATGTCGGCCGGGGCTGCGTCGATCGCTGGATAAATTTGCTGCGTCGGGTAGGGTTGGCCGGCGGTCTGGGCCTGCAGCCCCACCCCGAGCATCCCGCTCAGAACAGTAGCCGCTATGGTCTGCAAAATTCTTCGTGTACGCCCAGCTGCCATCGTTTAACCCTCAAAATCGCTCCGGGGTTCCGACTGCGCGGGACCCGGCGAATCTTTTCATCTTGAGCTACGCGCCCTGCCCTCGGCAAACCTGGAAACGAGACAGGGCTTACCATGTGATCGTTGCAGCGCATCCAACGCTGCATGAAAATCGAGCAGACCGGAAACGAAAAGCCAAACTTCCTTCTCGTGTTGTACCTCTTCGCGGGAGCGATTGTGGTGATTGTGGCCGCAGCGATCATCATCATCAGCTGGCGCGGCAAGAAGAACGAAAAACCGCCGTTTACGAGACACCCCGTCTCCATGATCTCGGGCCCGCATCGGCCCTTGCTTGGCTAGGCCAATCTATCGTCCATGAAGGGCGTTGGCCGGGGCTTTAGGTAGTGTCTAGCGAACTACGATGATCGTCCAAGGTGCCGTTTGGAGGGAGCGTGGGGCTTCAGCCCCACGAAAAGGAGAGCCAAAGCTATTGGGCTTTAGCCCCGGGGTTTTCCCCAGTATCTGCGCAAAACCCGGGGCTGAAGCCCGGTTCTTTTCTGCACTGAATGTCCGGGCTGAAGCCCGGACCTACCTCCGAAAAGCAAACGTGATTCACACAGACACTACCTAGCGGGCCTTTGCCGCGCCGGCGTAGAACCCGTCACGGGTCTGCACCTCATCCTTCTTAGCATCTGGATTGGTCATGGTGAGCTGGAGTTTGTGGTAGCCCGAGGCCGCCGCAGCCTCGGTGGGCGTGAAGCTGAGCCGATACCCGGCGCGCAGTTCATCGCCGATCTGCCCGTAGATCTTGTCCACGGAGCCCTTTCCCTTCACCTCGAACATCTGTCCGCCGGTTTCGCCGCAGATGCGTTGAAGAATCTTCTTGCCGTCGGGCTCGGCATAGGTGCCATCGCTGCCCGGACGGCCACCGCTGCCGGGATAGTTTCCTCCACCGTAGCCGGGATAGCCGCCGCCATAGCCTGGGTAGCCGCCGCGTCCAGGGTAGCCGTTGCTGAAGCCGCGATGATCCTCGCCCTTGTAGTAGATCGCGTAGACGACCGTATTGGCTCGCTGCGCGGCCTCGATGGCTTCGGTCAGCGATTCTTTGCTGTGGCGGTCGACGCCGTCGGTCAGGACGATGAGCGCCCGCCGGCCCGTCTGTTTGCCCAGGACGTCGTCCGAGGAGAGAAACAACGCATCGTAGAGCACCGTGCCGCTGCTGCGGCTGCGGCTGGACCCGCTGTTGTTGCCGCCATTGCCATTGCCGCCATTGCCGTTGCCGCTGCCGCCGCCGGGATAGCCGCCGCCGCGGCCGTAGCCTGGATAACCACCGTTGTTGCCGCCGTTGCCGTTGCCATTCCCGTTGCCGTTGCCGTTGCCGCTTTTGCTCGCGTCGGCGGCGTCATCGTCGGTTGAGCCCGGGGCCTGGGTGCCGATCTCCTTCAGCCCGGCCTGCAACTGGGGACGGGAGTCTGTGACGTCCTGCAGCAGCTCGGCGGAACGCGCGAACTGCAGGACAAACGCCTTGTCCGCGGGGCGGCTGCCGCTCGCGGGCGCGAGCATCGACTGGAGAAAGCTCTGGCTGGCCTTTTCCTCGTCGTCCAGCACGCTTGACTGGCTGCGGCTGACATCGACCAGCAGGCCTACCGTGAGGGGAACATCGGTATCGCGGTCGAAGTAGCGAATCGTCTGCGGCTTGCCGTCGACGGTCAGGGCGAAGCTCTCTTTCGTCAGGTCTTTGACCAGACCCTTTTTGTCATAGACCACCGCCGGCACGACCACCAGATTGTTCTGCACGGAGAGGGTGTTCTCCGGGGTGGCGGGAGCGGACTTGGTCTCCTGCGCCGGCAAGGAGGGCAGCAGCAGGGCAAGAGCGCAGAAGAACGTGCTCAGAGGACGCAGTGGCATACTGCTTCAGACGAGGGAATACTGCCGGAGGGCGCAAAACGACGGGAGCTGCGCAGACACTCCCTAGTCATTCGCCCCAGCCAGCGCCACGGTGCTGGGCAATTCGGTGCCGAAGACGCCCTCCCAGCGCGCGACGACGGCGCTCGCCAGGCAGTTCCCGACGACGTTGACGGTGGTGCGCGCCATGTCCATCAACGCGTCGATGCCGAGGATGACGAAGATCGGCTCCGTGGGCAGATGAAACGTGGAGGCAGTCGCGAGCAACACCACCAGCGTCGCGCGCGGCACCCCGGCGACGCCCTTGCTCGTGAGCACAAGCGTGGCCATCATCAGCAGCTGTTGCCCAAGGCTGAGGTGAATACCCGCCGCCTGCGCGACAAAGATGCTCGCCACGGCGAGATACAGCGTGGAGCCGTCCAGATTGAAGCTGTAGCCCGCGGGGATGACGAAGGCCACGATGCGGCGCGGCACCCCGAAGGCCTCCATGTTCTCCATCGCGCGCGGCAGTGCGGCCTCGCTGGTGCTGGTGGCAAAGGCGATGGTGGCGGGCTCGGCGACGGCCGCCAGAAAACGCGCCACCGGCACACGGAACAGCAGCGCCGCCGGCAGCATAACCAGCACACCGAATAGGGCGAGCGCGCCATACAGCGTCAGCAGCAGCTTGCCCAGGTTCACGAGAACGCCCAGACCCATGTGGCCGACGGTATAGGCCATCGCCGCACCCACGCCGACCGGCGCAAAGTACATGACGACATTGGTGAAGCGGAACATCACCTCACTCAGGCTTTCGCAGAGCCGCAGCACAGGGCCGCGTTTGTTCTCGCTCAGCGTCGCCAGCGCGATGCCGAAGAACACCGCAAAGACAGCCACCTGCAGGATCTGCCCTTCTGCAATGGATTTCGCGAGATTTTCGGGGAAGATATGCAGCAGGAAGTCGTCCCAATGCACAGGGCCGGGCGTCGCGGCGACGGCCATGGGCGTGATCATCCCCTGGTGCTCTACCTGCGCGGGCGGAAGGGTCAGCCCTACGCCGGCTTTGCTGATGTTAATCGCCAACAGCCCGATCACCAGCGCCAGTGTCGTGACCACCTCAAAGTAGATCAGCGCCTTGAGCCCTATGCGGCCGACCCCTTTGAGATCGCCATGACCGGCGATGCCGACCACCAGCGTGGCCAGAATCAGCGGCGCGACGATGGTTTTGATGAGTCGCAGAAAAATGTCGGAGAAGACACGGGTCTGTGCCGCCGCCTGCGGAGCATCGAATCCGAACTCCGCGCCTGCGACCATCGCCACGAAGATCCACGGCGTAAGGCTGCGACGCTGGATCGCAAAGATGGCAAGCAGCAGCACCGTGATCCAGCGCAGGACGAGCGCCACTGCATGCAGTTCGCTGGCGTGGGCGACAACCTGCAGGGACGCGCCCGCCGCGAATACGACCGCTGAAACGCCAATCAGCCGCACGGCCTTCCCTCTTACGCGCTCCCGCATCGTGCGGTGAGCATACCAGCCTTCAGATCAGGTTAACGAAGATTGACATTTATTGTTATTCCCTCCAGCATGAAACACGAGGTTTCACGATGAACGTTTCCTTGACCCCGGATCTCAATCAGTTCGTCACGACCAAAGTCGCTTCGGGCCGGTATGCATCGGCAAGCGAGGTTGTGCGCGAAGCGTTGCGGCTCATGGAGGAACGCGATCAGGCGCGGGGTGCACAACTCGCCGCGTTCAACGAGGAGATCTTACAACGGCTCGAAGCCCTCGATCGCGGAGAGCATGTGGAAGCGGCTGCAGTGAGGGAGCGCCTCCGACAGAAATCCCAAAAACCGAGACAGCAGCCCGCATGAGCGATTACGTCCTCGCCCGGGCTGCGGAATCCGACCTGGATTCGATCTGGGAGTACATCGCACGGGATAGCACGGACGCTGCCGACCGTTGGATCGCACGGCTCTTCGACGCGTTCGAGACGGTAGCGGCCAACCCTAACATCGGTCACACACGAACGGACCTTACGACGCTTGCAGTGCTGTTTTGGCCTGTGGGGTCGTACCTGGTTCTGTATCGAACATCGCCGGAACGAATTGAGATCGTGGCTGTGACGCAGGGCAATCGCGACATCCCGGCCTTTCTGCGTTCACGGGAGCCGTAAGCCAAAGAATCTGACGATTTCAAGATCCGACGATTTCAGAGCCATCGCTGCTACTGTTTGCATGGCGCTTTCTTCTCGAGGGACGCCGGTATCGCATCTCAAATGCCATATGCTTCCGCGCATGTCCGCTCCTGCTCCCGACGAACAGCTCAACACCCCAGGCCACCACGCCTCGCCTGACCGGCTGGTGAACCTTCCCCGCCTGCTCACAGACTTCTATGCCTTTCATCCCGATCCGGCGAACGCCGCCGAGCGCGTGAGCTTCGGGACCAGCGGCCATCGCGGATCGTCGCTGAACACCGCGTTCAACGAGGATCACATCCTCGCCATTACGCAGGCGATCTGCGAGTTTCGCGCGCACGAGAAGACCACCGGCCCGCTGTTTCTCGCGCAGGATACCCACGCACTCTCGGAGCCGGCGTTTGTCGCGGCGTTGGAGGTGCTAGCCGGCAATGGCGTTCAAGTGCTGGTCGACCGCGATCTGGGCTACACGCCTACACCGGCGCTTTCGCACGCGATCCTCACGCACAACGTGGACAACAAGCTGCACAAAGCGGATGGGATCGTCATTACGCCATCGCACAATCCGCCCGAGGATGGCGGCTTCAAATACAACCCGCCCAGCGGTGGCCCAGCCGATACCAACGCCACAAAATGGATCCAGGATCGCGCCAACGCCCTCATTGCCGCGAAGCTTGCCGGCGTGAAGCGCCTGCCGTACAAGCAGGCCCTCTCCGCCGAGAGCACGCAGCGGCACGACTTCATTGACGCCTATGTTTCCGATCTGAAGAACGTCATCGACTTCGACGTGCTGCGCGGCGCCCCGTTGCGCCTGGCTGTGGATCCGCTGGGCGGCGCGGGCGTGCACTACTGGCCGCGCATTGCGGAAAAATATAAGCTGCCGCTGGAAGTCCTGAACCCATACGTCGATCCAACCTTTCGCTTTATGACGCTGGACTGGGATGGGCGCATTCGCATGGACTGCTCCTCCCCCGATGCGATGGCCAGCATGATTCAAAACAGGGATCGCTATGACGTCGCCTGGGCTTGCGACACGGACCATGATCGTCATGGCATCGTGACTCGCTCGGCGGGATTATTGAATCCGAACCACTATCTTGCCGTATGCATTCAATATCTGTTTACCCATCGGCCGGAGTGGAGTGAGAAGGTCGGCATCGGCAAAACGCTCGTATCTTCCAGCATGATCGACCGCGTGGCCAGGGGACTGAACCGGCCAATGCTCGAGGTGCCGGTCGGCTTCAAATGGTTCGTCGATGGACTCCTCGGCGGCACGCTGGGTTTTGTCGGCGAGGAATCTGCCGGAGCCACGTTTCTGCGCCGGGACGGGCGCGTCTGGACCACGGATAAGGACGGCCTCATCTGCGGTCTGCTCGCCGCCGAGATGACCGCCTCCACCGGCAAGGATCCCGGCGAACTCTACAACGAACTCACCGCAAAATACGGCTCGCCTGTGTATCAGCGCATCGACGCGGCCTGCAGCAAAGAGGACAAGGCCAAACTCGCAAAGCTGTCCCCTTCCCAGGTAAGCGCGAAGGAGCTTGCCGGTGACCCAATTACAGCGATCCTCACCGAAGCGCCCGGGAATTATGCGGCCATCGGGGGCCTGAAGGTCACGACCGCAGATGGCTGGTTCGCGGCACGGCCATCGGGCACGGAGGATGTCTACAAGATCTACGCCGAAAGCTTCAAGGGCGAGGACCACCTGAAGCAGATCCAAGCGGAGGCGAAGGCGTTGGTGACGGCAGCCTTGGCAATCTAGTTTTCTCCATATCGACGCCTTGAGCAATTTTTCGCTGCATAAAATTCTTTGATTTGTCATCCTGAGCAACGCGAAGGACCTGCTTTCCGTTGGTAGCGTCGTGGCACTCCGGGCAAAAAGCAGGTCCTTCCCTGTGTTCAGGATGACAGTTTCAAAACCGGTTGCGCTTGCGCCAACGCAAATTTTTGCAACTTCGGCCTTGACGCCGACATCTGCTCTCCGTAGGCTGAGTTCAAGAATGAAGCAGATTCCCACCGTCGTCGCGCTTTGTTGCATGTGTTGTCACATGCCGCGCTGTTGCGCCGGTGCACCTCTGCTCTAAGCGAGTCCTCTCAGCCACTCGCCCCCGAGTTCTCCAGGCACCCACGCAGCGGCTTCCCGAATATGGAAGCGCAGCGTGGGTTTTCTCTTTTTGTAGCCCTGGAAGATCACCCCCCCACAACCTAAAACCCAAGGAGAAGGCATGAGCACACCGCTCCGCAGATCCCGCAAGGCAGCTGCCGTCAGCCCGCACAGGGAGCTCGGCTTCAATGTCGATGCCGCTGCGATCGGCATCGCCCTTGCGCTCGCCGCGCTGATCCGCCTCAACGTCATTCATCAGATCGGCTGGTAGAGGCTCCGTCTTGTCTGCGCAGACAATCTCTCTACCGGAGCCGGCGCATAGACCGGAACCGCCCCGCACCTCACGCCTCGCGCAGGTATATGCGCTGCTGCCCGGCACCGCGCTGCTGTTTGGGATTGGGCTTGCCGGCAAAGGTTTAGAAGGCCTCGGCGACTGGCTGCGCACGGCGCATCACATGCCCGCACCGCACATCGAATATGTGCTCTGGGCCATCCTGCTCGGACTTTTTCTTTCCAACGTTGTCACGTTGCCGCGCGTCTTTCGTCCGGGGATCGCAACTTATGAACTGTGGCTGAAGCTGGGCATCGTGCTCATCGGGGCGCAATTCCTGTTCGCCGATATTCTGCATCTGGGTGGGCTTTCTCTGCTGCTCGTCTTCATCGAACTCGCCCTGTCGCTCACGGTCATGACGCTGCTGGGCCGTTTGTTTCGCCTGCCGCCAAAGCTCACCTCGCTGCTTGCCATCGGCTCGTCGATCTGCGGCGTAACGGCGATCATGGCCGCGCAGGGCGCCATCGAGCCTGACGAAGAGGACACCTCTACAGCGATCGCCGCGATTCTGACCCTGGGCGCGATTGCGCTCTTCGCCTTCCCTGCCATCGGCCACGCGCTGCACATGGGTCAGCAGACTTATGGCATCTGGACCGGGCTGGCGGTCGATAACACCGCGGAAGCGACCGTCACGGGGGCAATTTACGGGGATGAGGCGGGTCGCTTTGCCGTGCTTGCCAAGACGGCGCGTTCCGCCTTCATCGGCTTTGTTGTGCTCGGCTATGCGGTGTATTGGGCCTCGCGCGGGCAGGCGACTCGCGTTGAACGCAAAGGCCTGTTTCTCTGGCAGAAATTTCCGAAATTTATTCTCGGTTTTATCGCGATTTCGATTCTTGCAACGTCGGGTTTCTTCACAAAGGGCCAGCTGCATTCACTCTCGAACCTCTCCAAGTGGGCGTTTCTGCCTGCATTTGCAGGGGTTGGTCTGCGCACACAGCTGCGAGACCTGGTGAATCAGGGCTGGCGCCCCATTCTTGTCGGCGTGCTGGGAGAGATTTTTATTGCGCTCGTCACACTAGGGCTGGTGTTCGGTGCTGCGCGGCTGGGAGGCACGCGCTGAGCGCACATGCGCGGAAAACTTGGTTGCCCCCCAGGGATTCGAACCCCGATTGATCGGTTCAGAGCCGACTGTCCTACCATTGAACGAGGGGGCAACACGCGCTGCTGTTGCTCGATGGCTGGAGTTCTAAAAACAAAACAGCGTCAGCCGCCTTTTCGAGTGTACGGAAGAGGGTGTGGCGGGGTCAAACGGCCGCCGCTTGCGGGGACGCTACTCCTCGCGCAGAACCTCCAGCGGCTTCTGCCCGAGCACCCGGTGACTTGCCACCCAGCCACACGCAACGGTCAACAGGCCGGAACCGACCCAGGCAATAAGGGTGATTCCGGGCTGAAAGTGATAGTCGAAGTGCAACGCGCGACGCAGCAGGATGCGCGAGACGATGTTGGCGAAGAGTAGCCCTACGGCCCCCGCGATGAGCCCGAGCGTGGCGAATTCGATGGAAAAGATCGCCGCGATGCGGGCACGGGTGGCGCCCAGCGTCTTCAGCACCACCACCTCGCGAATGCGGCGGTAGCGCGTGCCCGCGATGGCGCTCGCGAGAATGACGATACCCGCGAAGGTGGAGAACGCCGCCAGAAACTGGATGACGTATACGATCTGCAGCACAGCTTCGCGCACCGTCTCGATGGTCGCGGCCACATCGATGACCGTGATCGAAGGATAGTGCTGATACAGCATCCGCCGAACCTCTGCAGTATGCGTTGGATCGACGTGCACGCCTCCGTACCAGATGGCTGGATAGCTGTGCAGCGCGGCCTGTGGCAGCATAAGCTGCGCGCGCGAAAATGCGTGCTGCGAATCAGGCTCATAGAACGCGACGACCCTGGCTGTAAAGCTGGTGTCGACGGCCACGAAGGTCATGGTCTGGCCGATCTTCAGATGCAGATTTTTCGCGAAGCCGCGATCGACGGCAATGACCGGATGCTTGCCCGCATCGGCATTCTCCGCCGCACTCCACCATCCGCCCTCGACGACGCGATCGCCCGGCGGCGGCTTGTCTGCCTCCGGGGGCCAGGAAAGATTCAGCGCGCGCAGGAAGCGCTTCGGCAGGTGCTCCAGCTTGAGTTGGTCGACGGGTTTGCCGTCGATCCCGGCCAGCCGCGCGGCGATGACCGGCAGCATCTCCGGCTCGCCCTGCACCTGCGGCTGCTGCGCGAGCAGACTGCGTACGCCCCCAACCTCCTCGGGGCCGATGTCAATGAGGAAGAGGTTTGGCAGACGGCTCAGCGTGGTGCTGGAGATGTCGCTCACCACGGCATGTTGCACGGTATACACCGTGGCGATCTGCATGATGCCCAGCCCCAGCGCCGCGAGCAGCGCGGCCGAGGGATTACCGGGTCGATAGAGGTTCGCCAAACCATGACGCATGACGGAAGGCAGATGCAGGCTCGTGCGCCGCAACAGCAGCCGCAGCAGCGCCAGCAAGCCTGCGGCAAGCGCGAGCAGCACCAGCAGCACGCCCGCCAGCCCGAGACCGAAGATGGAGCCAATCTCCCGCGACTCCGAGACACGCGCCGCCAAAAGCATGAGCCCGGCAAGAATGACGCCGAACGCGACGATCTGCACCCAGGAGGTGCGCAGCTTGCGCGCGAGCCGCTGCCCGAAGGGGTCTTCGGAGTTTTCCACTGCGCGACGCAGGATGAGAATGGGACGCACATCACGGATGTCGAGCAACGGCGGCAGGCTGAAGAGCAGCGTGGTGAGAAGACCGGCGCCAAGCCCCAGTGCGAGCGCGTTCGGGTCAAACCGGAACGCCGGCGTGAGATGCAGCAGCCGCGCCAGAAACAGCGGCAGCGTGAGCTGCACGGCAAAGCCCAGCAGCACGCCCAGAACACCGCCGCAAAGCCCCAGCAATAACGTTTGCAGAACGTAAATGCGGATGATGTGCCCGGATCCCGCACCCAACGCCTTCATGATGGCAATCGAGTCAAGCCGCTGCGCAAGGTGCGCGCGGATCGCCATCGCAACCCCGATCGCACCCAGCACCAGGGCCACCAGCGACATCAACGAAAGCAGCCCCGTGGCTCCGTCCAGCGCCCGCGTGAGGCCTTCATTGGCGTCGCGGTAGTCGGATACACCGGCCTCCGGCAGCGCCGCTTGCAGTTGATCGCGCAGCTTCGAAACAGCATCGTCTGACGCGGCCTTGCCGAGCGCGGTTTGCGGCATCAGCAGCAGCACACGCCGCGTCGCACGCGAACCGAAGCCCAGCAGGCCCGTAGCGTCGAGAGCCCTTTGCGAGATGAGCACGCGCGGACCTGCGGCAAAGGCTCCGGAGAGACGATCCGGCTCATCGACGACCACGGCGGCGATGCGAAATACCTTGTCATTCAGGCGAAGTGAGTCGCCCACGTGCAGATGCAGGCGCAGCAGCAGATCATCCGCAACGGCCACACTGGAATCTGTCAGCGCTTGCTTCAGAGGCATCGCCGGATCAAGCTTCACAGAGCCGTAAAAGGGATAATGCGCTGGATCGACAGCCTTGAGGGAGACCAGCAGCGGGTCAAGCGAGGTGCTGGCGGAGGCCATCGAAAGCATCTCCGTCACCGGCGTCTGCTGCGCGCCGCTGCTGGCGACAATGGTGTTCAGCTTCCCTGCATCCGCTGGCGGGAGCGCGGTGTTGGAGCGCACGGCGAGATCGGCGGCCATGATGGTGCGCGCACGCAGCAGCAGCATGGAGCGAAAGGCAGCGGAAAATCCGCGCACGCCGGTAAGCGCGCCGACGCCGATGGCAACCGACAACACAACAAACGCAAACTTGCCGCGAGACGAACGCAGTTCGCGCGTGGCGATGCGCACCGTGGTTCCGAAAGAGAGCGAGGCCATGCGCGTCAGGCTCCCGGCGCGCCTAGCGCAGGGCTCAGCTCTGGAGCAGGCGGATTATGCTCATCGGCGATCACCAGACCATCGCGCAACACGATGCGGCGGCCGGCATGCGCGGCCAGCGCGGGATCATGCGTCACCAGCACCAGCGTTGTGCCCTCCGCGCGATTGAGACGCAGCAGCAGATCGAGGATGTGCTGCCCGTTGGCCGAGTCGAGATTGCCCGTGGGCTCATCGGCAAGCACGATGGGCGGTCGCAGAATGAACGCTCGCGCCAGAGCCACGCGTTGCTGCTCACCACCCGAAAGCTGCACCGGATAATGATCCGTACGTGCGGCGAGACCGACCGACCCAAGCAGCGCACGGGCACGCTCCAAGCCCGCTTTACGATCGTTGGTTTCGTCGTTCAGCTCGTACGGCAGCAGCACATTTTCAAGCGCTGTGAGCGTGGGGATCAACTGATAGCTCTGAAAGACGAAGCCGATCGTGCGACCGCGCAGCTTTGCGAGCTTATCTTCCGCGAGATTGCTGACGGCGGTTCCGTTCAGCGCAACGGAGCCGGAGGTGGGGTTGTCGAGACCGGCCAACAAACCCAAAAGCGTGGATTTCCCTGAGCCTGACGCGCCCATGATCGCGATGAACTCGCCGCGACGCACGGTGAAGTCGATGCCCTTGAGGATGTCCACGGTGGTGGAACCGGTTCGCAGCGACTTGCGCAGGCCGCTTACCACGATCATGGCAGGGGCGGGATTCGTTGAACCTATCGTTGAATCCATCATTGAACCCATCCTGAGTTCATCAAGGGACCGGCGGCGTTCGTTTGATTGCTGAGCAAGAGTCGGGGACCTTTGATTAAAATTGAATGGTGCGGCAAGCAAAGCTTCTCTCCATCATCTTAGCGACTCTCGCGGTTCTGCCGTGTGCTGCCGCTCTTCGCGTTCATCGCGTGGAAGCGGCCACGCGCCTGAACCGCTCCCTTTTCGCGGCGGAACCACGGCGCGTGGCGGCAAATAGCTCCAGGCCGCTGCTGGTGTGCTTCGGCGACAGCCTGACCGCGGGCGCGGGCGTGGATCACGAGCAGGCGTACCCCGCGTATCTGCAACTGCTGCTCGACCATGACGGCTACGACTATAAGGTCGTGAACGCGGGCGTGAGCGGCAACACCACCAAGGACGGCGTGGACCGGCTGGACGAGGTGGTGCAGCAGCATGCACAGGTCGTGGTGGTGGAGTTCGGCGGCAATGACGGTCTGCGGGGATTGCCGGTTACGCAGGCGCAGCAGAATCTCGACAGTATGGTGCGCACACTCAAGGCGAACGGCTCCAAGGTCGCCCTCGCGGGCATCACGCTGCCGCCGCAGTACGGTGGATCGTATATCCAGAGCTTCAATGCGATGTTCCCGACCGTGGCCAATCGCTATCACGTGCCGCTGCTGCCCTTTGTGCTGCAGGACGTGTATGGCGTCCCTGGAGACATTCAGGAAGATGGCGTTCATGCGACGGCCAAGGGCAATCAGCAGGTCGCGATCAACGTGGAACGGCTGGTCCTGCCGCTGCTGAGGAAATAGGGTGCGCTCTTAGGGTCTTCCCTTGCAGCGCACAATGTGCATTCTTCTCTCTGTTTGTCCTCCCGTAGCGCAGCGTTTGTCCTCCCGTAGCGCAGCGTTTGTCCTCCCGTAGCGCAGCGTTTGTCCTCCCGTAGCGCAGCGGAGGGATCTGCTGTCCTCTTGCCGCTGCACACCGCCGACAGATACCACCTAACCCAGCACCACCGTCGGCTGCACCAGCGTGCCCGCGATGCGACGGGCGATGGCCAGCAGATCCCGCTGGCTGGTGAAGAGCTTGATGAGCGGAGCGCGTGAGAATTCAGGCACATTCACCTGCATGCCATTGCGTATGCGGCCGGACGTGGCTTCATCCACGGTGACGGCAGGCATCTCCGGCAGCAACAGGCGTGGATGGATGAGGCGATCTTGAATCACCGCTGGCGAAAGCGTTTTTAGCGCATCCAGATTGATGGCATCGCTCAACGTAAATGGCCCGGCAGCGGTGCGGCGCAAGCTGGCCAGGTGGGCTCCGCAGCCGCAGAGCTGTCCGAGTTCATGCGCGACGGAACGCACATAGCCTCCGGACGAGACATGCATGTGGAAGCTCGCCACATCACCTTCTAGTGCCTCGACCTCAAAGCCGAAGATGTTGATGCGTGCCGGCTTTACAGGTGCTTCCTTACCCGCGCGCGCGAGCCTGTAAGCCGGCACACCGTTGATCTTTTTTGCGGAAAATACCGGCGGCACCTGATCGAGCTCACCATGAAAATGCTGCGCAAACGTTTGCAGCTCGTTGCTGGAATGTGTGAGCGGCTGTGGCTCGGAGGTGTTCTCACCATCGGCGTCGAAGCTGTCGGTGCTCCAGCCGAACTGGATGGTTCCGGTGTATTTTTTCTCGGCTGCGCCGAAGAACTGCGCGAGACGCGTGTACTTGCCGAGCAGCAGCGGAAGAACACCCGTGGCCAGCGGGTCCAGCGTGCCGAGATGGCCAACGGAACGCTCGCCGGTGACGCGGCGCACGATCGCCACCACATCATGGGAGGTCATGCCGGCGGGTTTGTCGAGGACGAGGAGACCGTTCATAAATATCGGCGGGGCAAAAAGCAGGTTCCTGGCGGGAATGACAACGAGAAAAACGAAGGCCTTAGCGGCCGCGCTCTACCAGCGATAAAAATTCGTTGCGCGTCTGCATCTGCGACTTGAAGACGCCCAGCATGGCGCTGGTCACGGTCTGCGAGCGTTGTTTTTCAACGCCGCGCATCATCATGCAAAGATGCTGCGCCTCCATGATCACGGCCACGCCCTGCGGATGAATGACTTCTTCGATGGCTTCGGCGATCTCACGCGTGAGGCGTTCCTGCACCTGTAAACGCTGGGTAAACATATCGATGATCCGCGGAATCTTGCTAAGCCCGATCACCTTGCCTTGCGGCACATAGGCAACGTGCGCGCGGCCGAAGAACGGCAGCAGGTGGTGTTCGCAGAGCGAATAAAACTCGATATCCTTGACGATCACCATCTCGTCATAATCGACATCGAACAACGCGCCATGGATGACCTCTTCTACCGTCTGTGCATAGCCGCGGGTAAGAAACTGCATGGATTTCTCTACACGCAGCGGTGTGTTTACCAGCCCGTCGCGAGCGGGATCTTCGCCCACGCGATGCAGAATCTCGGCGTAGATCTCGCGCAGGCTGGCCTGCTTCAGCGTCAGTGATTCTGCCTGGCGGCCCTGCTCGGCAGCAGTCCTTCCGGGGTGTTCGAGACTTGGAGCCTCGACGGGAGCTTTGGTTGTCATACGACCTGTTGGCCTTTCAGGAAAATTGAGACTACACGCACGCGGGCACAGGTCTTCCCTCGCCGAAGTAGTCGAATGCGTTGTTGTTTGTCTCTTCCACGCGCACACGTTTCAACTGCAACGGCGCGTGCTCCGCGACAAATTTTGCAAACACCTGCCAAAGTTCAAGGCACAGATTTTCCGTACTGGGCACACATGCGCGGAAGCTCGGGTACTCGTTGAGATTAGTTTCATCGAAGCGTTCCAGAAGCTCCTGCCGCGCAAACGCATCGAGATCAGCAAGGTTCACCACCATGCCGGTTTCGTCGTTCACAGGGCCGGCAACCGTGATCTGCACAAAGTAATTATGGCCATGCCCATACGGGTTGTTGCATTTGCCGAACAGCTCGCGATTCTGCTCGGCGCTGAGCGTATCCACCTGCAGACGGTGCGACGCGGCGAAGCGATAACGGCGGCTCAGATGCGCGACTGCGTTGCTCGAAACGCTCATTGGCTCTCCCTGTACACATCGGCGAAGAGATCCGGCGACTCGTACACGCGCACACGATGCAATGCCGCACCGGGGATCTTGCCGTCGAGCCGCCGCCATACCGCAAGCGCGATGTTCTCCGCCGTCGGCTGCGCCTGCGCGAACTCGGGTACCTCGTAGTTCAGATGGCGATGGTCGAAGGCAGAGACGACTTCGCGCTCCATGATGTCCTTTAGCTCTTTGAGGTCCACAACAAAGCCGGAGGTCGCGTCAATCTCGCCCTTCACCGTGACCTCGAGCGTGTAGTTGTGGCCGTGGCCCTGCCGGTTGGAGCATTTGCCGAAGACACGGCGATTCTCCTCCTCGGTCCAATCGGGATTCCAGTAGAAGTGGGCGGCGGCGAAGTCGGCTTTGCGGGTAAGAAGAATCATGGTTTCAGGTTGCGTCTGGCCGCCGAAGCGAACGCGCATCGGCTCAATAGCCCAATAGCCTTGGATGCCGGTGAGGTTGCGGCGGTGCGCCGGAGTTCAGGTACGGTATTGCCTGCCCTTCCAGGTCACCGTGTGCAACACGCGATGGCGGATGACGCTCGCCACCAGCAGAAACACAAAGAGGGGCAACCCGAGCGGCGCGATCACGGAGTCGAGCAGCGGAAAATGTGCCCGGGCGATGCGCTGATACACGCGCAGCAGCGTACGCGCCCAGAATGCAAGGATGGCCACTCGCTGCCAATTGGCAAGGTACGGCAACAGCCAGATCAGCAGTGGGAGCAGAAGCAGCAGGATATCCAGCGTGCGCCACAAGGCCAGCCGCACGGCGTTCGGAAAGAGCAGCGCGAGATTCTTTGTCCAGCCCTCGACCATCTCGCCAAAGCCGCGGTACATGCGCGTGGAAAGCGCATCGGGCGCATAGCGCAGGCGAATGGATCTCCGGGCGCGCTTGATTTTGAACGCAAGATCGACATCCTCCAGCACGGAGCGGCCCACGGCCTTGTGTCCGCCCACGGCAAAGTAGGTTTCGCGCTCCACCAGCAGGAACTGGCCGTTGGCGGCGGCGGTGCGGTCGGCGGGATCATTCACTTTTTCGGGCGGATAGGCGCTCGCCAGTTCGGAGAAGATCAGCGGCATCAGGATGTGCTGCGCCACCCCGGAGAGCAGCTGCCGCGGCGAGTAGGAGAGCAGCGCAACCTCGTTGCGCGCGGCCTCATGCAAGGCGCGGCGCAGGTGGCCGGGCTCATGCAGCGTGTCCGCATCCGTGAAGAGAAGCCAGCGGCCCCCCGCGGCCTGTGCGCCCGCCCAGCAGGCGTTGGTCTTGCCGGTAAACGCGCGCCGGTCGCCTTGCAGCTCCAGCGGAGGCGCCTCCAACACGCGGATTCCCGGGTGTTTGGCCGCGTAGTCCTGGGCGATGGAGCGGGTGCGGTCGGCGGAATGGTCGTCGATGACGAGGATCTCCCAGTCGGCGCCGAGGGCAAAGATGCGTTCATCCTGCGCGACCAGGGTGTCCAGGCAGGCGGCGAGGTTCGCCTCCTCGTCGCGGGCCGGGATGAGGACGGAGAGTTCGAAGGGCGCGGGCGGCGGGGTCTCCACGGCGGATTCTGGCGAGAAAACAGCCTGTGCGGTGGATAGCGGACGCGGCTCGTCGCTGGAGAACAGGCCCAGAACGGGTGTGTAGCTGGCGCTGCGCTTCTTTGTCTTGTCATCCTGCTTGCCGAAGGGGTCTGCCACAGCTTCGTATTATAGGAACTGATGGATTTCGTCTTCCGCCATGTGCGCCGCCAAACCCGTCTTCATCGAGGCGCGGGCGCGCTGTTACTGGCGCTTACGGCACTCGCAACCGGCTGCGACCGGGGCGATCATCCCGGGCAGCTGGACAAGAAGGCGCCGCTCTTCGCGCTGAACGACGGCCAGCACGCGGTGAATCTCGAGCAGCTGCGTGGGCAGGTGGTGGTGCTGAACTTCTGGGCGACATGGTGCGCTCCCTGCATCGAGGAATTGCCGTCGCTGGAGGCGCTGCAACAGGCGTTGCCGCAGGTGAAGATCGTCGCCGTGGCCACGGATGAGGACGCGGCAAGCTACCAGGAGTTTCTGCAGCGCCGGCCGGTGCCGCTGCTCACGGTCTTCGACGCGTCGCAAACCTCCAACCTGAAGTACGGGACGTTCCGTTTCCCGGAGACCTACATCATCGATAAACAGGGGCTGATCCGGCGCAAGTTCATCGGGCCGCAGGACTGGACCAGCCCGGAGATCGTCGATGAACTGCGCAAGCTGGCAGGGTAAGGGAATGGGAAGTGGATGTTGCCGATAGGTATCGCCTTGCGGCCGGAACTAAGGAAGCTCTGATCAAGTCAATGGATGGGACCCAACAAATTGCCCGGGGCTGAAGCCCCTTGTATTTAGCCGTTTTATCGTAGGGCTGAAGCCCTACGCTCCCTCCCAAGGCGACAACAGGAATTATTCAGAGATTCCCTAACGGCAGATTCCCTTCGGGAATGACAGAAAGAAAAGCAACAGTGTCAAGCATTCCCCGCCGTCTGCTAGCATGAGATCGCAATGACACAGCTGGATGTGATGTACCGCTACGACCGTCCGCCGGGCGAGGCGACCGGCATGGCGCTGGCTAAGGTGCGCGAGGTATACGGCATCCGCAGCCTGCACCTGAACGAGCGCGACCGCACCGTGCGCGTGGAGTTCGACGCTTCGCGGCTTACCGAAGCGGTGATCCACGGCCTGCTGCGGCGCACCGGACTGGAACTCGCCGAGCGTGTGTCGCTGCTCCCGGACCAGACGCCCACTGAGCCCGCGACAACCCCTGCCATCGCCAAATAATTCGCTTATCCGGCAAATAGCAGCTCGACGAGATGTCTGGCCAGATCTTCGGGCTGTTCGAAGCTGCGCGGTTTTTCCCCGGCATGTTCCCGGATCGAAACGACGTCATTTGCGCTGACCTGGAAGTTATAGGTCGCGCTTCTGGAGGAGCTCTGGGAACCGGAACGGGAGTAGTTCAGAGCGACGCCTTCCAGCTCATACCGTAGCTGCGCCTGCACCATGGGAAAACGCGCACGATGCACCTTGTGTGTTCGCTCCCCGACGCCGTTTACCGCTATGGGACTCGCCGTGATGTCGCCTTCGAGCGCGGCGTTCAGCTCCGCGACATCGTCCGTAATCGCCCGGATCAGCCCATCGTAAAACTGCTCGCCTTTGAGGGTGAGTGTCTGCCGGCGGTGCTCTTCCCGGGCCAGCCTCTCCGCCGCATCGTGATCCTTGCGCTTGATATCGTCCGCAAGCTGTTGAATCCATTCCTTCGCCATCGCTTTTCCCCTCGAGAAACCGTGCACACAGGGCGTTCGGTGGAAAAACAACCACACCTCCGACACTCGACGGACGATCCTAAGCTGTGATGCAGCGATCTGTGCGTTCTGCCGTACGCGGGTATGCGCCCCCCGTGCGCCGGCGATGAATTGGACGTTTCCATCCCTCCTGCGGCGCAAACGGCTTGCCCGTCCGTACGCGATCCGCTATTCTTGGCTAGTTGCCGCAATGCAATGTGCGCCCGTAGCTCAGCTGGATAGAGCAACTGGCTACGAACCAGTAGGTCGGAGGTTCGACTCCTTCCGGGCGCACCATTCCCTTCCCCATTCATCTCTTCCCTACAGCGTTCGCGGGTCTGCGTCGATTGCGCTGTCGTCTTTACCTTTCTTTCTGTCATTCCCGAAGGGAACCTGCGGCTGGCTTCGAGCTCCGTGGCGCTACGGGTGAAGCAGATCCCCTGCGGGGCTGACAGAAAGAAAACGAAGCGCAGCAGCCAAGGCGTATGATGATTCAGGACTGAATCAGTCTTAGATCAGCACGGCAGTGGCGGGCGATGACAGCATTGAGTGAAGTTCGGGTCGGCGGTTCGGGCGTTCTGGAGAAGCTGGAGCTGCCCGAGGAGATCAGCGACCACCTCGCCCATCTGGGCTTTCTGCCCGGAGCGGAGTTCGAGGTGCTGCGGCGCGCCCCGGCCGGCGATCCCACCGTGTATCGCATTGATGGCATTGAAGTTGGGCTGCGGCGCGAAACCGCTGTGCACATCCTCACAGAACCTGCCGTATCGCCGGGGGCGGAGACCGAGCCGGCGGTTCAAAAGAGCTCGGAGATGGAAAAAGCTAGATGAGCTGCCATGTCGCCGTCGCCGAACCGCCTGTAGCTGCCCCGGAGTCCTCCAAGACCGGGAGCCGGCTGCGGACAATCGCGCTTGTGGGTCCGCCCAACTGCGGCAAATCGACGCTGTTTAACCGCTTGACCGGGCTGCGGCAGAAGATCGCCAACTACCCCGGCGTGACCGTGGAGCACCACTCCGGGCGCATGAAAGGCATCGGCCGCGCGGACCTGACGTGCATCGATCTACCGGGCATCTATTCCCTTGCCACGTACTCGGAAGACGCCCGTGTAGCCGTGGATGTGCTCACGGGACGTATGCCGGGCGTACCGCCGCCGGATGCGGTGCTGCTGGTGCTGGACTCCGTGCACATGAACCGCCAGCTGATGCTGGCGCAGACGGTGTTTTCGCTCGGCCTGCCGACCATGGTGCTGCTGAATATGAGCGACCTGCTGGAAACACGCGGCGGCAAGCTGGATCCGCTGGCGTTGTCGCAGGAGCTGGGGCATCCGGTTGCGCTGATCTCGAGCGCCAAGGGCACAGGGCTGGACCTGATCGCAAGTTTTTTGCATTCTCTGAGTGAGACAGTGGAGCAGCGGCCGCAGAGTTTGCGTTTGCCCGTGCTACAAAGCCCGGCGGCAAGCCGCAAATGGGCGACGCAGGTCGCGCAGCGGACCAATTATCGCGCGCCGGATTCGCCCCAGTGGACGCGGCGGCTGGACAGTGTGCTGCTGCACCGCTTCTGGGGTCCGCTGATCTTTCTGCTGGTCGTCATTGCGGTCTTTCAGGTGGTATTTTCGCTGGGACAGCCGCTGAGCGATGGCCTGGGCACGCTGCTGACGACATGGGGAGCGCACGCGGCCAATCTTCTGCCCGATAATTTCCTCCGCCCGCTTTTGCGGGACGGCCTGTGGAACGGTGTGCAAAGCGTGCTGGTGTTTTTGCCGCAGATTCTGCTGCTTTTTCTATTTATTGGCATCCTGGAGGACTCCGGTTACCTCGCACGAGCCGCGCTGATCGCTGACCGCGCGATGCGGGCGATCGGGCTGAACGGCAAGGCGTTCATTCCGCTGCTCTCGGCGTATGCCTGTGCGGTGCCGGCGATCATGGCCACGCGCACCATCGAGAACAAACGCGAGCGGCTGGCGACCATCCTCGTAGCTCCATTCATGACCTGCTCCGCGCGGCTGCCGGTGTACACGCTGATGATCGCGGCGTTCATCCCCAACCGCATGTTCCTGGGCCACCTGATCGGGCTGCGCGCGATGGTGATGCTGAGCCTGTATGCGCTGGGGTTCCTCGCCGCGCTGGTGACGGCGCGGCTGCTGAAATCGTCCGTGCTGAAGGCCGCGCCGACGCCGTTCATCCTGGAGCTGCCGCAGTACCGCTGGCCGTTGCCGCAGGCGCTGGCGTTGCGCGTCTATGACCGCGCCAAGCTGTTCCTGAAGAAGGTCGGCACGATCATCCTCGGCGTCACGTTTCTGGTTTGGGTGCTGAGCGTTTTGCCGGTGCATGGCGGAAACTTCTCCGACCTCGCAACCAGCCTTATCGGCCGGCTGGGGCAGTTCATCGAGCCGGTGCTGCGGCCGCTAGGCTTCAACTGGAAGATCGGCATCGGGCTGCTGAGCTCCATCGTCGCCCGCGAGGTGATCGTGGGCACGCTGGGCACGCTGTACGGAGTGGATCCGGCCACGCATTCGCTGGGACTGCAAGCTGCCCTGCGTCATGACATGACGCTGGGCGGCGCGATTGCGCTGGTGGTCTTCTTTGCGTTTGCGATGCAGTGCACGTCCACGCTGGCCATCGTGCGGCGCGAGACGAACAGCTGGAAGTTCCCGGCGCTGCAGTTCTTCTATATGACCGGCGTGGCGTATGTGGCGGCGCTGGTGGTGAACCAGGTGATTACGCGGCTGATGTAATCAGGCCTCCTGAATGGGACACCCACCATTGCGTTCAGTCATAGCTCTGGGGATAGCACTCCGGTGGCTGCTACGATGTGCTGGAGGACCCGTATGGCGAGCCTGGTCACGACGCCCGTTGCACTGTACCTGCATACGTCCTATGAACCCGATGCCGAGTTTGTCGATGGTGAAGTAGAAGAGAGACCCATGGGAGAGTACGACCACGCAACCTGGCAGTACGCCATCCAGAAATGGTTTGACCAGCACGCACAGGAGTGGGGTATTCGCGTGCGCGCTGAGCTACGCGTCCAGGTGAACCCTACAAATTATCGCGTTCCGGATGTTGTAGTTTTTGATCGCTCCCGGCCGGTTGAGCAGATCTTGACCCATCCGCCGATCGCCGTCTTCGAGGTGCTGTCGCCGGAGGATTTCATGTCGCGATTGCTCCGAAAGCTCGCCGACTATGCCGCCATGGGTATCAGAAATATCTTCGTGATCGATCCCAGGACCGAACTCGCGTATCGCTACACGAACGGCAGCCTTGCGGTCTGCCGTGAGCAGGAGCAGACCCTGGAAGCATCGGCGGCCAGTGTGGATTGGCGGGCGATTGGGGAGTTGCGGGATTAGCGTAGGTCCGCAAGCCCGCTTGGGCGGAACAGCAGGTTCCCTGCGGGAATGACAGACAAAAAAGCAAGGGCGAAAAGCAGATCCCTCCGCGTTGCTGCGGGATGACAAATTCAAGGTCTAGACACTCCTGAAATTCAAGGTATAGCCACTCCTGAAGTTCAAGGTCTAGCCACTCCTGAAATTCAAGGTCTAGCCACTCCTGATTTGTCATCCCGCAGGGATCTGCTTTTCTGTTTTCGGCGGCACAGCCTTACACCGAAAACCCCTTACTGCTCGCCCCAGCTCAGCTTCGAGCGCAGCACGTTGAACAGCCCATTTTCGCGCAGGCGGAGCAGGCGGATGGAGTGCTCCGACCGGCAGCAGACGATGCGATCGTTCAGCAGCAGCTCGACGACCTCCTGCCCATCGACGGTGATGTAGGTCTCGTGCGGCACGACATCTACGGTCACCGCGATCTCCGACGAGCCCGGCACCACGATCGGCCGGATCGTCAGCAGGTGCGGGCAGATCGCGGTGAGCACGAGGCCGTCGACCGAGGGCATGAGGATGGGGCCGTTGGCGGCCAGCGTGTAGGCCGTGGAGCCGGTGGGCGTGGAGACGATGATGCCGTCGGCGCGGAATCTGGCGACGAACTGCCCGTCGAGCTCAATGGCGAACTCGCCGATGCGGGCGATGGCGCCCTTGGCCAGCACGATGTCGTTCAGCGCCTCCCAGTGGCGGAAGACGCGGTCGTCGCGGACCAGCACGGTGTGCATCAGGCTGCGGGTATCGATGACGCCCTTGCCCGCCATCCAGGCTTCCAACGTGATGTAAAGCTCGGAAAGCGGGACCTCGGTCAAAAAGCCGAGCGAGCCGAGATTTACGCCCAGCAGCGGCACCTCTTTGTAGGCAAAGGCGCGTGCGGCCGAGAGCAGCGTGCCGTCGCCGCCGAGGGTGATGACGATGTCCGGGTTGTGCTCGGGCATCTCCGGCCGGTCGATCGCCTCGTTGTCGCGGCCCAGGTAGTTGGCGCTGTTGGGATCCAGCAGAAAGGTGAAGCCGTGGCCGGAGAGCCAGGCGAGGAGCTCGCCCAGAATCTGCTCCAGCTCCGGTTTCTGGGGCTTGGAGATGATGGCTGCTAATGGCATGAAAGGCTAGTGTACTCGCGGGAAAGGGTGTGAATCGTCGTTTGCCTGTGAGGGTTCTGGTAGTTACCCGTCTTTTGCTGCGGGTGCGCCGAATCCGAAGCGGGCATGGAGCAGAAACTCGCGATTGCCTTCCATGCCGAGGATGGGTGAGTCCATGACGGCGAGTACATCGCCTCCCAGCGAACGCACGGTCTCCGCGACGCGATGCACGGCGAACTGGTGCGCCTCCGGGTCGCGCACGATGCCGCCTTTGCCGACGTGCTCGCGGCCGGCCTCGAACTGCGGTTTGACGAGGATGACGGCCTCGCCGTGCCAGGGCTCGCCCGCGGGTGCGAGGGCCGCGACGACGGCCGGCAGCACGAGACTGGCGCCGATGAAGGAGACATCCATGGCGAAAAACGTGATGGCCGGGTGTTCCTGATTCGCTACAAAAGGCGGGTGCCCCACCTTCGCGACAGTCTCATCGTCGCTAAGGTGGGTTCGCGCGGAGCGCGTACCGTGTGCCTCGGCAGGGCTGCCCACCTTAGCGCCCGATAAAGCCGGGCGCGAAGATGGGGCACCCCGAAAAGCAGGTCCTTCGCTTGCACCCCAACGAGCAAAGAACGCTCGCTGGGGACCCCGCCTGCGCTCAGGATGACAATTCTTTTCAATGGTTATTGCAGCCAGCGTACCGGGAGCGAGGGTGCGGGCGTTGGTGCGCTCCAACAGGGTGACGCGGGGGTCGGTGCGAAGCTTATGCGCGATCTGGCCGTAGCCGGTGTCGACCGCCAGCACGGAAATGGCGCCGTGCTGCAGCAGGCAGTCCGTGAAGCCGCCGGTGGAGGCTCCGATATCCACGCAGGCGCGACCGGCGACTTCGATTCCCCAGGTCCGGAGTGCGCCTTCGAGCTTCAGGCCGCCGCGCGAGACGTAGCGCAGATCCTCGCCCAGCAGCCGCACGGCGGCTTCCGGGGCGACAGGGGTCCCAGGTTTTTCGATCTTCTGCTCTTCCACCAGCACCCGGCCGGCAAGGATGAGCGCCTGCGCGCGCTCGCGAGAGGCGGCTAGGCCGCGGTCCACAAGCAGTTTGTCCAGGCGGAGTTTGGGAGAGGCCGGCGACACCGTGTAGAAAGGATACCCAACGGCGTCTTTGGCCGATGGGCTACACTGGCAACGCGTTTGCCCATGAAGATTTCGCCATCACACCCTATGCGACTGCAACTTAAGTGCGTTACTAAGGTTTTTCCCTCGAAGCGGTGCGTTGCGGCTTATCGGCAATCCGTTCTCCCGGCAGGTGCGTTGGATGAATAGAGCGACAGAAAGGTCGGCGGGAAACGCTGTTGGCGAGGAGGACGCGTCGCTGTTGGATCGCGTCCGCCGGGGTGATGAGACCGCCATGGCCACCCTCTACGACCGGTACTCGAAGATCGTCTACTCAGTAGCGCTGCGTGTGCTGCGGGAGCCGGCGTCGGCGGAGGACGTGCTCCAGGAGATCTTCATGCAGGTGTGGCGCAGCCCGGGCAGTTTTCTCGAGACCAGGGGCAGCCTTGGGGGCTGGCTTTCGGTGGTGGCGCGCAATCGTTCTATCGACAATCTGCGGCGCAGGCGGCCGACGGACCAGGTGGAAGAGATCGCTCTGGCCTCGCCCTTCAACCTCGCCGATGAGGCGGAGCGCAACATCATGATGGAGCGGGCACGAGCAGCGGTTGTGCTGCTGCCCGCGGAACAACGCAAGACCCTGGAGATGGCCTTCTTCGATGGCCTGACACACACCGAGATCGCCGAGATTACCGGCGATCCGCTTGGAACGGTAAAGACTCGCATTCGCAGCGCGCTGTTGGCGGTGAGAAAGGCATTTGGCGCATGACTGAAGTTAGACACATCCCGGAAGACGATCTCGCGCTCTTTGCCTTGGCGCTGATGGGGCCCGAAGAGGCCGCGGTCACCGTTGCCCATCTGAAACACTGCGATCTCTGCCGCACGGAGGTGGCGCGGCTGCAGGGCGATCTCGTGACCTATGCCATGACCGCGGAGGTGCACGCGCCGCCGCCCGAGGCTCGCGACCGCCTAATGCGCGCCGTCGCGAAGGAGCGGAAGTTTATCCCGCAACCCGCTGCGGTGGCCGCTGCCGAACCCGTGATGCCGGCTCGCCACCGCGATCTTGCGGAACGGTCGATACGGTTTGAAGAGCCGCGCCGCCGTCCGGGCTTTCTCAGCTGGGGCGGATGGGCCGTCGCCGCCGCATTGGCGGGGCTGGCCGGTTGGCAGTTCTACCAGGGCCAGGACATGAAGCGCACCATCAACGTAGAAGGCATCGCGCTGGATCATACGGCCGATACCCAGCCGAGCGGCGATGTTGCGCGCGCACGCGAGGTGCTGCAGACGCTGAACGATCCCTCGGCCATGCAGGTAGCGATGCACTTTCCGGTACCGCACCAGACAGCGAGGCCGGAGGCTCACGCGGCTTATGTTGCGTCTACCGGCAATCTGATCTTTGTGGCGTCGCACCTGCGCCCCATTCCGGGCAACCGCACCTATGAGCTCTGGCTGCTGCCGGCCAGCGGCGAAGCTCCCTTGCCTGCCGGCCTGTTCAAGCCGGATCGCAATGGCAATGCCTCCGTTGTGCTGCCGACGCTGCCGAAAAATATTGCAGCCAAGGGATTCGGCGTAACGCTGGAAGCGGACGGCGGATCCAGCAGCCCAACCCCGCCGATTCTGCTGGCCGGATCGTAAAGCGGATACCGCATGGAGGTACGTACGAGGTGCATCGAAGCGCATTTTGGGAGGGAGCGTGGGGCTTCAGCCCCACGAAAAGTAGAGCCACAATCATGGGCTTTAGCCCAGGGTTCTCTCCGATGCCAGCGCAAAACCTGGGGCTGAAGCCCGGTTCTTCTCCGCACTGAATGTCCGGGCTGAACAGGCTGCGGAAAAACGCTGCTTTTGGGAAGGGGGTGGCTTCAGCCACCCCGTAAGTGCTTTGTTCATCATCCGGCCTTTAGCCGCTGGGGTGCGGTTTCCGCCTGCGCAGAGTCTTTTTCCGCAGTCTGTGAAGCCCGGACCTACCTCCGAAAAACAAAAATGATTGACACCGACACTACCTAGAACTGATCGCGCGAAGGTGCAGCGGCACAAAAAGCGGATCCCTCCGCTACGCTGCGGGATGACAAGTCAAAAGGCGGAAGCGACTATGTTGCCTTTTTTCTATCATTCGTCCTGAGCGAAGTCGAACGGGAAGGAATCTGCTTTTCCGTGGCCGAAGCCTTAAGGGGATGTGACGTGGACACGCACACCGAGACCCTGCAAGTTGACTTGCGTGTCCACCGTGTCTGTATCGGTCTCAATCACCGTCATGTACTGACTATTCGGCGCGGTGACATAGACCTTGCCGGTCGGGGTGCCGGTGGTCGCGGCAATGGTGTTGGGATTGCCGAGAACGGAGGTCGGTGAGAGGGACGGCGTGGCGTTCATGCCGGAGACGGCGGGGATGGTCGCGGTCACGGTTCCGGTTACCAGGTTCACGACGCTCACGGAACCCGGAATCGCCGGATTCACGTTGCTGTTGCCCTGGTTCACCACATAGGCGCGGCTGCCGTCCGCCAGCACGGAGACCATGGACGGATTCACCCCCACGGGAACCGTCGCGGTGACCGTACCGAAGCCTGTGCCGTCGACCGGATTGGCAGGGTTACAGGACGGGTTCGTGGGCTGCGCGTTGGCGTTGCAGAGCGGGATATTGACGATGCTCAGCGAGCCCGCGTGGGTGCCATCGCCGGCATTGAGCACGACGAGTTGATTGGTAGCTGTAACCAGATCGGCCCAAACGGGGTTTGTGCCGAGCGTGCCGGTGGCGGGGATCGTGGGATTGGCGTTGTCCAGCGCGTTGTTAGTCACGTTGATGACCGAGACCGTGCCTGACCCCTGATTCAGGATGAAGGCGCGGCGAACATCGGCGGTTTCAACGCCGTAAACGGGGTTCACGCCCACCGGAATCGTCGCGGAGACCGACAAGCTGCTAGCTTCGATGGCGGCGACCTGTCCGGCGCCCGTTCCGTTTCCATTGCTGATGACGTAGGCGCGCGGTGTTGTGTCCGCACCGACGACGTAGACGGGATTGGGCGAGACGGCGATCTCCTGCTGCAGCGCGGGGCTGGCGGTGCTGAGCACGGCCACGGAGGAGCGCCCGATCTCCGGCACAAAGATTCTCGGCGTGGAGTTAAGGTTGAAGGCGCTGAGGCTGGGCGCGTCGGCCCCGGTGGGCAGCGTCGTCTGCACAACGGAGCTGGTGAGCAGCGTCTGCGTCGAGGTCAGCGGAACGTCGCTCAGCGAGTTCCCCGAGTTGACGATAAAGGCCTGCGAGCCATTAGCCAGGATGGCGAAATAGTTCGGATTGAAACTGGTTCCCAGCGGAACGATCTGCGGGGTCGCCAGAACGGAGTCGCCGGCGAAGTCAACCACCGTCACCAGGCCAGGGCTGTTGGCTGCCTGTGGGCTGGAGATGGCAACCGCGTACTTCTGCGGCTGGCCTGCCGGGCCGACCGGGTTGATGGCCGCGACGACCGGGCGATACTGCTGGCCGCAGCCCAGAGCTCCCAGAAGACCGAGGAGGCTGAGGCTCCCGAAGGAGAGACCTGTCCCGCCGAGCATTCCGATCACTCCGAAACGACGGTTCGTTGCTTTTTCTTCTCTGAAACGGTCTTGCAAACCTGCTCCCGCTGGAGGGCCGATGGACGGCCCTGCACACGCCTCGATTGTACCCGACTGCAGCGTCCGTCCTCGACGCAGGGCGCCATCCAGGCATCCAAGACCTTGCGATGAATGAGCCAGAGGTGATTCTCGATATGCTCCGCGGCGGCTCCGGACAGGGGCGCAGCCTGGCCGTTGTGGGGCTCTCCGGGGACCCGAGCCGTCCCAGCCACTCGGTTTCGGCCTACATGCAGCGGGCGGGCTACCGCATTTTGCCCGTGAATCCCGCGGAAACCGAGGTGCTCGGCGAGCGCTGCTACGCTTCGCTGCGCGATCTGCCGGTGACCCCTGATGTGGTGAACGTCTTCCGGCTGCCGCGGGCGATTCCCGCGATCGTGGAGGAGATGATCGAGCTGGGGCTGAAAAACCTTTGGGTACAACTGCGCATTGTGAACCTCGATGCGGCGCGGACAGCCGAAGCCGCGGGGATCCGCGTGGTGATGGATCGCTGCATCCTGATCGAGCACGGGCGCCTGCTGCGCAGCGGTTTGCTTCGCTAGGTAGTGTCTGTGTGAATCACGATCATCGTACGAGGTGCATCCTCCTACGAGGTGCATCCTCCTACGAGGTCCATCCTGGAGGCTGAATGTCCGGGCTGAAGCCCGGACCCACCTCCGAAAAGCAAAAAAATGCGTCACACAGACACTACCTAGCTCCAAAAGGCGAACAAACACAATGCGACCGAAGGCGGGGCGGGGGAGTCCTACAATCAGCCATGCGCCTTTTTCGCTCCCAATGCGTGCCGTGGAGCTGCTTTTTAGCCCTACTTTCGATCGCCTTTCAGCCGCTTCTCGTCCATGCACAACTGATCGAGGTGGGCGACGGCGGCCCGGGGCCGGTGAAGGCGGAGCATCTGACGGCTGAGTTGACCGCGCTGCGCCCGCAGATCGCCGCCGGAGGCACGCTCGAAGCCGGTCTGATCCTGACGATCGAGGAAAACTGGCACGTCTACTGGATCAATGCGGGAGACTCCGGCGAGGCGCCGAAGATCGCCTGGACGCTGCCGGCGGGCATCACCGCGGACGCCATGCAGTTTCCGCCGCCGGCGCGGCTGCCGCTGGGGCCGCTGATGGACTTCGGGTACGAGACGCAGGTTGGCTTACCCGTCCTGCTCCATGCCGCCCCGTCGCTTAGGCCGGGGAGGGTGCATCTGGATGCCCGCGTGAGCTGGCTGGTGTGCGCGGCGCAGTGCCTGCCGGGCAAGGCGCATATGGGGCTCGACCTGACCGTGGTGCCCAGTCCGGTATCCGGCCCGGTATCCAATCCGATATCCGGCTCGCTGCCCGATCCGCCGCTGGTGGGAGCACTGGGGGCGGCGATCAACAGCCTGCCCAAGCCATTGCCAACCAACATGAGCGCAACCGCGGCGGGCGATGCGAAGCGGATCGGCGTGACCCTGCATACCGGATCTTCGCAGACGCAGGCGCAGATCTATCCATTCGATGGGGACCAGATCGACAACGCGGCGGCGCAAGGGGTGGAGCCGCTGAAGGACGGTGTGCGCGTGGTGCTGGCGCGGGCGGCGAGCACCACCGCGTTGCCGAAGAGTTTCCATGGGTTGATCGAGATGGGTGGCGGCGAAAACTACGAGTTCACCGTGCCTGTGACGCCTGGCGCGGTTGCCCCGGTCGCTCAGACCTCCAGGAACGGCCCGGCGCCCGCACCGGCCGATCCTGACGTGACGCTTTTTGGCGAGATTGCTTTGGCCTTTGGCGGCGGATTGCTGTTGAACCTGATGCCGTGCGTGTTTCCGGTGCTGTTTCTGAAGGGACTTTCTCTGGTGCACTCCTCGGGCGAGGAGAAGCGGCGGCAGCGGCTGCATGGCTTGGTGTATACGCTCGGAATTCTGGTCTCTTTCTGGGCGGTTGTGGGTGTGCTGCTGCTGCTGCGGGCGGGCGGGCGGCAGGTGGGCTGGGGCTTCCAGATGCAGTCGCCCGGCTTTGTCGCCGTGCTGGCCGCGCTGGTGTTTTTTCTGGGCCTTTCGCTGGCCGGGCAGTTTGAGATCGGGCTTTCGCTGACCAGCGCGGGGGGCGGCCTGGCGCAGAAACAGGGTCTGGCAGGCAGCTTCTTCACCGGCGTGCTCGCCACCGTGGTGGCAACGCCCTGCATGGGACCGATGCTGGGGGCCGCCATCGGCTTTGCGCTGTCGCAGCCGGTTGCGCTTACCTTTCTCATCTTTACAGCGCTTGCGCTGGGACTGGCCCTGCCATATCTCGTGCTGACGCTGCAGCCGCAGTGGACCTCCATTCTGCCCAAACCGGGCGCCTGGATGGAGGTGCTGAAGCAGCTGACCGCCGTGCCGCTGTTCGCGACGGCGATCTGGCTGGCGTGGGTGTATGGGCAGCTGTTCGGCGCCTCGGGGAACACAGTGGGCATCAACCGCATGGCCTTACTGCTGCTGAGCTTTTTGGTGCTGGCGATCGCCGGCTGGGCGCTGGGACGGTGGCCGGCTCGTTGGGGCTCGGCCGGCGCGGCGCTAGCGTTGATCGTTCTCGCCGTTGCGCTCCCGTTGCGGCCGGAGCCGGCGGAGACGCAAATCTGGCAGCCGTGGTCGCCGGAGACCCTGGCCGCCGCACGCGCCTCGGGCGATCCGGTCTTCATCGACTTCACCGCGGCGTGGTGCCTGAGCTGCAAGGTGAATGAGGCCGCCGTGCTGCGCTCGGGCGAGATCGAAGCCAAGCTCGCCAAGGGGCATTTCCGGCTGCTGAAGGCGGACTGGACGCAGTACGACCCGAAGATCACCGCGGAGCTCGCCAGCGTGAACCGCAGCGGGGTGCCGACTTACGTGATCTACCCCGCCGGGGAGGACGTGAATGCGGATGTGCTGCCCGAGTTGCTGACCCGGGACATCGTCTCCAAGGCGATCGACAAGGATCTGCTGCTGGGGGCGGCGCGAAACTCGCGGTAGAGCGGATTTGCGGCTGGCAGCGGCACCTAATTACGCGGCGGCCGAGGCGGTGCACTCAGCGGCACCGGTACGACGGTCGGCACGGTTCCCGGCGGCGGAGCGGCGGCGGAGTCATCCGGCGTCGCATCCACGGCCGGCGGCGGTGCGGGCTCGTTCGCAGGCTTGGGCGCATCGTCACCGGCGTCACTGTTGTCGGTTTCGTCCCGAGCCTCCGGGCTCACCGCTACGGCAAGCTCCCGCTTGGGCGCGTTCGCGCGCGAAAACTGTTCATCCGGCCTGTCCGCCACGGCCACTTCCATGAAGCTCATCCAGATCGGCAGGGCCGCCTTGGCGCCCTGCTCTTTATCCCCCAGCGACTGACGGTTGTCATAGCCCACCCAGGTTCCACAGGTGATCGAGGGCGAAAAGCCCAGAAACCACGCATCGGTGAAGTTGTTGGTTGTGCCGGTTTTGCCGCCCAGCGCATGGTGCATCTGCGCCGCGGCAGACCCCGTCCCATGCTGCACGACCGCCTGCAGCAGAATCATCATCTTTCGGGCGATCTCGACCGAGATCACCTCGCGTACGCCCGAGGTTCTCTGCTCCAGAGATTGGCCATCGGACTGCACCACCCGCCGGATATAGTGCGGCGCGATACGGATGCCGTCGTTCGGAAATACCGAATACGAGGCCACCTGCTGCTCCAAGGTAATGTCCGCCGCGCCGATGGCGACCGGCAGGAAGTTCGGTAAAGGACTTGTCACCCCGAAGCGCCGCGCCACCTCGATGACCTTCTTGATCCCCACGCGATCCGCAATCCGCAGTGCTGGAATATTCCGCGACATGGCAAACGCATCGATCACGCTCATATGGCCCGCATAGCCCCTTTCGTAGTCATGCGGCGAATAGGGTCCACTGGCCGTATAAAATGTTGCCGGCGCGTCCGAGATGCTGTCATACGGCTTCATCCCCGCCTCAAAGCCGGCGGTGTAGTCGTAGATCTTGAACGACGAGCCGACCTGCCGCGTCGATTGCGTGGCCCGGTTGAACTGCGACAACGCCCAGTCCCGGCCGCCCACCATGGCCAGAACCTCGCCATTCGAGTTGTCCATCGCCATCAGCGAAGACTGCGCGCCCGAGTCCTGCTCCAGCTCCAGGTGCGGGGAGGCCGTTCCCGCGCCGCTCGCAACCTTTACATACACAATATCGCCGGGGCTGGCGAGTTCGGTCGCTTTATAGTGCTGCGTCCAGGCCCAGTCCGGCGGGGTCATCGTCACGTGAATCTGGCCGATGCGCACGGTCAGCTTTACCGCCGAAACCTGCGTCACGAGCGCGTGGAAGTACGCTCCATCCGTGATCCCGTTCGTCCAGTCGGGATGCTTGTACGTCGCCGGATCATAGGCTGTGTTGATGAGGGTCGGCAGCTTGCCTTGCCAGCCATGGCGCCGTTCATAAGCAGCGAGACCGTCCAGCACGGACTTCTCCGCCGTGTGCTGCAGGCTGAGGTCCAGCGTCGTGTACACGCGCAGCCCCGCGCCGTGCACCTGATCCACGCCGTACTCGCGCTCCAGCTGCCGCCGCACCTCTTCGACGAAGTAGGGCGCCTCGGTGTTGGGCGGCGTCTCCAGATGCAGCCCCAGCGGCACCGCCTCGGCAGCTCCCGCGACCTGCGCGGTAATCTTCCCGTCGCGCAGCATCTCCTCGATGACCAGATTGCGGCGGCGCAGCGCACGCTCCGGAAACCGCACCGGCGAGTAATACTCCGGGCCCTTGGGCAGCGCCGCCAGCAGCGCGGCTTCGGCTAGCGTGAGCTGGTGCGCATGTTTGCTGAAGTAGTACTCCGAACCCGCCTCAAAACCATAGGTGCCGCGGCCGAGGTAGATCTGGTTGGCATACAGCGTGAAGATCTGATCCTTGGTAAAGTGCCGCTCGATCTGCAGGGTGAGAAAGATCTCCTGCAGCTTGCGGCCATAGGTCTTCTCCGAGGAGAGAAACAGATTCCGCGCCAGCTGCATGGTCAGGGTGGAGGCGCCCTGTGCCTTGCCCTTGGTGTGAACATCCTCATATGCCGCGCCCACGACGCGGATGAGGTTCACACCGCCATTCTGCTCAAAATTTTTGTCTTCGATCGAAAGGATGGCCTCTCGCAAGACCGCTGGAATCTCGGAGTACGGCACCACCACCCGGTGTTCCGAGGCGAACGAGCCGAAGATCTTGCCATGGATGTCGTACAGCTCGGTCGTTGTGCTGGGCCGGTAGCGCTCCAGCTCCGTCATCTGCGGCAGCGTGACTGAAAACATCAGCACCAGCGCAGACAGCGTACCGAGAACGGCACAGGTGGCGAGAAGAAGCAGAAAAGCGGCACGCCCTGCAACGCGCTCCCCAGGTCCGGCAGGGTCGCCAAAGGGAAACCGCAGCATCGCGCCCCAAACGGGCGAGCGCGGCTTCCGCTTGAGCCGGATGACGAACCCTTTGCTCTTGCGTTCGCGACGCCGTCCCTTTTGTTCCGGTTGCAGCAGGGTGTGCACGGCTTTCCACCTTATCACGCAGGGCGGCGTCCCGGCACTCCCCCAGATTTCAGCCGGCCAGAAGGCAGGCTGCTAGGCAGCCTTGCCTTTCAGGATCTCCAGAGCCTTGTTCAATTGGTCGTCCGGCTGCACCGAGGAGTGCTTCGGCGCGGGAGCCGGATGCGTGTCCGCGGGCGCTTCGTCCTCGGCAGCGGCCTCGTCTTCGATGTTCGAGGCCACCAGGACATCGGGCGTAATACCGTCGGTCTCAAAGGTCTTGCCCGCCGGGGTCGCGTATTTGGCGATCGTCAGAATGACCGCCCCGCCGTCGGGCAGATCAAACGTCTTCTGCTGCGCACCCTCGCCGAAGGTCTTCTCGCCGATGATCTGGCCGCGTTTGTTCCCCTCGATCGCAGCCGCTGCCAGTTCCGCGGGACCCGCTGTACCGCGGTTTACCAGCACCACCATCTGGGTCGCGGGATCAACCGTCTTCGATCCGTCGGCGCTGAAGGTCTGCTTCGGAAACCGCTGGCCCTCCAGCGTGGCGATCGTGCCCGACTTCACGAACAGGTTCGCCAGCCGAATCCCCTCGTCCATCTCACCTGCCGAGACATCGCGCAGATCGAGAATCACCTTCTTCTCTCCGCCCGACTTCTCCGCACTCTTCAGCTTCGCTTCCACCTGATTGACGTGCTCACGATCCAGGACCGCCGGATGCAGCTGCAGGATGCTGCCGTTCTCAAACAGGGTGTCCGTTACAGCCGGCTCGGAGACCAGAACCCGGGTCAGCGTGATCTTGTCCGGGGTCGCCTTGCTGGGCCGCACCACGGCGAGCGTCAACTCGCTGCCCGGAGCGCCATGAAGGGACTGCTGGATCATCGCGAGCGAATCATCGCGGGTGTCCTGCGGACCGATTGCCTCAATGATGTCCCCATCCACCAGATCTGCCTTATCGGCGGGGCTGCCCGGAACCACGGAAACCACGACCGCATAGCCGAAGCGCTTGGAAACGTTGATGCCGACCTGCGCCTTGCCGCCCTTGTCTGCCTTGTACGCCTTATAGTCGGCCGGGCTCAGATAGCTTGAGTCGGCATCCAGCGACTCCAGCAGCCCACGCAGCGCGCCGTTGGTGACGGTTCCCATATTCGGATCTTCCACGTAGTCGGTCTGGATGTGCTGCAGCACCTCGCCATACACATCGATCTGCTTATACGCTCCCTGCTGCGGATCGGAGCTCGCGGCACTTACGCCCCGGGCATTCACGCCCAGAAAGACACAAAGAACAAGAAGAACGGAAAGGGAGAGCAGGGCGAGTTTCACACTCTTGGGCATACGCGGGAGATCAGCTCCGGGGAACAGAGTACTTACACGGCTTAGACGAAGCCCGGTACAGGAATGATACCCTCTCGCGAGCCCGGCGCGAAAATAGGTGGTGGCGGTGAGTGGAATCGAACCACTGACCTACGGGTTATGAGTCCGTCGCTCTAACCATCTGAGCTACACCGCCATTCACGACCGCCATTCACGCCCTCGCGGAATCGGCACAGAAAGGCGCGAAACGCGGATGAGCGCAGACCTCATGATAAGGACCGGGTTTGTTCCGGTCAAACTCTGGGATGATTCACGGAACATGTCTTCTTTGCCTGTCTTCTATCTCCGCTCGCGTGTACCGTTATGCACGTGATCGTGTTGTCTTCACATCCGGGCACGCTGGCGATGGCCGTCCACGACTGCAGCACCGCCGCGTCCCCGCTCGAATGCCGCCTGGACGCGATTCTGCACGCGTTGTATCTGGTAGCAGGCGTTCTGGCCGTGGTGCTCATCGTGGCGATTGTGGTGGCCGTCCGCGTCTCCCGGCGGAAAAAATCGGACCGGAGCAGCGTGCTTTGAGTGGAACCGGCGCTGGAAATGCCATTCCGCACCCTCCCGCGGTGCAGGTGCTCGGTGTCATCCCCGCCCGCCTGGCGTCCACGCGCCTGCCGCGCAAGGTGCTGCGTGAGATCGCCGGGAAGCCGCTGCTGGCGTGGGTGTACGAGACCGCAGCAGCCTACCCGCGTTTCGATCGAGTCGTCGTCGCCGTGGATTCCGAGGAGGTTGCGGAGCTCTGCGAGCGCAACGGCTGGCCCTGGCGCATGACCTCTCCGCAGCTTCCCAGCGGCACCGACCGGCTCCATGCGCTCTGTGAAGAGATTCCCGCAGAGATCTATGTCAACATCCAGGGCGATGAGCCACTGCTGGCAGCGGCGCACTTCGATGCGCTCCTGCAACCTTTTTTAATGCCGGGCGTGGATGCCACGACCTTAAAAGTTCCCTGCCCGATGCAGGATGTCTCCGACCCCAACGTGGTCAAGGTCGTCACGGGACGCGATGCCCGGGCGCTCTATTTCTCCCGCGCCGCCATTCCGTTTCACCGCGATACCGTCGGCGCAGCGCGGTACTGGAAGCACCTCGGCCTGTACGCCTACCGCCGCGCCGCTCTGCAGCGCTTCGCGGAGCTCCCGCCGAGCGAGTTGGAGCAGATTGAGCGGCTGGAGCAGCTGCGACTGCTTGAAAATGGCCTGCTGCTGCACGTGGCAGAGGCACCACGCGATGCGCTCGGGGTGAACACCGAAGAGGAGCTTCGCAACGTGGAGACGATTCTGCTCGCACGCCAGAACGCTTTGGGCATCTAGTGTCCTGAGTCCGAAGTTCAACCATATACATGGTCATCCTGAGCGCAGCGAAGGACCTGCTTCTTGTTGGAGTTGGCGTGAACGCCCCCTCTGAGACAGGTCACGAGTTACGGCTTCACCACTCCAGGAACCTGTTGAAAAAGGCTTCAGTGTTTCGGGCTGATTTGAGGGCTGATTGGTCTATGCAGTATGCTCACGATCCCGCACGATCTGACTCGCGAGCGAATGTTTCCGGGCGGACAGCGCGGGCTTGCACCTAGCCCCTGATTTCGCGCTAGAGCTTGCTGGCGATGCCCCATTCGAAGCCGAAGGGATCGGTGACCTGGCCGTAGCGGTCACCCCAGAACTGATCGGCCAAAGGACGTTTGACGGTGCAGCCGGCTTCGATGGCGCGGTTGAACCATGTTTCGGCGTTGTCCACCTGCAAATGCAGCGTGGTGCATTCCGGGGGGCCGGGGTTGTGGCCCCATTCGGGGAACGCGTCTGTCAGCATGAGCCATCCGTTGTTGAGTTTGAGCGAGGCTTGCAAGAGGCGCTTGCCGTCTTCCGCATAGTTGCGCTCGATGATTTCGCCGGCGAAGGCGCGGCTATAGAACTCCAGAGCTTCGGCACCGCGGCCTTCGCGTATGGTCAGGTAGGGAGTGACCCCCGTGGTGGGGCGGTCGGGTGCGGCCATTCAGATCTCCTGAACTACTTCCGTTCATTTTAGTAAGACATGGAAGCAAGTTCAAGGCTTTGGGTGAGTCATTGAAGAGCCGGTTGGTGGGCTGAGGCCCACCCTGCGATTGGACGATACTGCGGCGTACGTCGCCGGAGAGACCGCGACAGCGGAGCCAAAGGTTTCCTGATTACGCATGAACCTCAGCCAGTTTCAATAGCCTGTGTTTGAGACTCTCGGCATTAGGAACTGATTCCCCGTTTGCGTACAGCTGCGAGCAAACAGCAGATTCCCCGTTCGGCTACGCTCAGGGGAATGACAGAAAGAAGAGCAAGTGCTGTATACCGACAGGTAATCAGCTATGGTATCGGAAACGCGATTGGCTTCAGTTTGCCCGGTCTCCTCCGCTCTGGGGGACGCCAACTCAACACTGGGCGACTTTACATCACCTATCCTTAAAATACTGTTGACAAGGTGAGTTCCCTGTAGCTCGCAGCCTCGTCAGCACGGGCCGCTTCTACACTCTTCACGCGTGTCTCTGCGTCCCGGCCGAGTATCAGGCGCTTCGGAATATCCTGAGTGTTTGCGAGCTTCACGATGACATCAGCAATCTTCTTCGGGTCGCCTTCCTGCGTGCCGCGAGCTGCAGCAAGAAACTTGTAGATGGCACCTACTGATTCTTCGTACTCGGGTAGGACCTCTGGTGAGTTTTCGCCGGCCCTCTGCGCCCAGTTCGTGCGAATCCCGCCCGGTTCCAGCGTGCATACCTTCACACCGAACGGCGCTACTTCCCCAGCGATGGAATCGCTGAAGCCGCCTACGGCAAACTTTGCAGCGTGATAGGGCGAGTTTCCCGGAATCGCCATGCGCCCGCCAATTGAGGACACCTGAAAGATGTGACCGCGTTTCTGTTTCCGCATCACGGGGACCGCCGCACGCGTCGTATACACAACACCGAACAGGCAGGTCTCGACTACATCACGGAACTCTTCTGACGTCATCTGCTCAAATGGAGCGAAGTGTCCATAACCAGCATTGTTTACGAGCACATCCAAGCGCCCGTACTTGTTGAGGGCGGCCCGCACTGCGGCTTTCGCGGCCTCTTCTTCCCGCACATCCAGCTGCACCGGCGTGATCCGCTCTCCGTACTGCTGGATAAGCGGCTCCAATTCCTCGACGCGTCGAGCTCCTGCGACGACGGCGTCCCCTGATGCAAGCGCGGCTTCGGCAATGTCGCGACCCAAACCATTCCCGCTTCCCGTGATCAACCAAATCTTAGCCATGTCTTTGGCCTCCTCGTATCATAGATGGCAGAATGAGCAAGTGGTTGCTCATTATTTTTTACAGAAAGTGCGAGGGAGCTACTTTGCCATCAGCCAGAACGCTTCAAATGCCTGATCGAAAAGGTTCTCTCTCTCTTTCTTCCCATTGCCCTTCTTCCCTTTAGCCTTCTTCCCTTTGACCGCCGTCTCCATAACGGCTTCTTGCATAGACCTCATCGCAGAGGCAGCGAATCCGGAGGGCAAATCCTTGAATGCACCTTGCTCTCCGAGCTCGCTCATCGTCTGCGACACAGCGCCACGTTCAGCATCCACTCGTCTTCTACTTTTCGCGGAGATGATCGCCGACAGGTGCAGCAGCATCGCGACCTTCTGTTCGTTGGGCCTCTCCGTCGCCCAGCGAAGGTACTCGATCCAGACGTGCCGCGCACGCACACGCAGCGCTGCCCTCTCAGGAAAACCGGCCCGCACATGCCCAAACGCTTCTGTTTTCAGTGCGACATACAATTCGTTGAGCATCTCGTCTTTGGAGGAGAAGTACGTGAACATCGTTCCTTCAGCCAGCCCCGCGTCTTTGGCTATGGCCGCGGTAGAAGCAGCCAGCCCCCTCTCTGCGATCTGGCTCACCGCCGCCTGCAGTATGAGCTGACGCTTTTCCGGACTCAATGCTCTCGCCATGTTCACGATGATATCGCGGACAATGCAGCACGATTGTGAGGTCAAGTAGCCCCAAGAATTCCAGCATGACCGGGTCACGCCCGAACTCGCGCGAACTCTGTTGCAATACACGACATACATCACGCAAAATTCAGCGGGCAACGCAGAGGTTTATGTAGGCGCCGCGCCGTAACGAAAAGGGTCGTGAGCGTCAGTGGTCAAACAAACACGTGGACCTACACGCCTGGTCCAGTTACAGACACTGTCACTGACCCGATGGGCAATCCACAGCTACATAGTTTCAGCACTGTGTCTGTGCCAGGCGACACACAATACACAAGCAGCAGTGTATGAGAAGAGCGTGGCGTACTCCGATTCACAAGGACATCTTCTACGGACGGTAAGCAATACCTATACGGCCGAGCCAGATCTCGCGTGAACAATAGCGTCGCCAACGTTCGGGTCATCGGAACAACGACTACTCTGGAGAATGGTCAGACTTCCCAGAAGCAGACCGATTACGAGACGTTTCCATATTCGTATGTGAGCATAGATTATGCTGCTACCGGGACGGCCACTCGTCTGAACCCAACTGAGGTACGGGAATACGACTATGGCGCGGGCTCTCCGGGAGCGCTGCTGAGACGGACAGATTACGCCTATCTTCACACGAACAATCAGGCCCACCTCGATCTCGATATCGTGGACAAGCCCACCACGGTTACCGTCTACGACGGCAACGGAAACATGGCTGCGCAGACCGTCAATGAGCCCGATAATTACGGGCATACTGGGCAGCCGATGCAGTCCAGTGGTGCGATCCAGCACGACTCGGGCTACGCTACGAGTTTCACGACACGCGGCAATTTGACGGCAGTCTCCAGATGGCGCAATACAGATGGGGCAATGCTCACAACGAGTAATCAGTATGACGACGCTGGCAATGTGCTCTCGACAATCGACCCGCTCGGTCATCCGACTTACTACGGTTATGCTGACTCTTGGGCGAACAGCGCCTGTGTCCCAAGCGGCGCATCGGCAGCGTTTCCGACTAAGGTTACCAATGCCAAGGGACAGTTCACCACCGCCAAATACAATGCCTGCACGGGAACCATTTCGCGGCTGATGTGTACTCGGAGGCCAAGTCTATGTGCGCCGATGACATCTCCGGGGCAGAGTGCAAAGAGTCGTCGGACTGGAAAAGTGCTGTCTCAGAACCGAGTCCGTCCGATGTGATCTTGGGCGGTCGAGGGTTCGAGGAGCACCCGCACTTCAGTGTGAGCATGTGTCCTCCAGAGGGCACGATCAATATTCTGGCAAGGGACTTCTCGGTTCACAGTCCCGAGTAGAGATCGTCGCCAAGGCCTTTTCTCTGGGGCGGCCTTAATCGAAGAGGACAGAGGTCAAAAGGCGATTTGCTTATCGAACCCTTTTCAAACCCTCGGAAATTTAGAGTTGATTCGCTAAGTCTCTTGTTTTGTTGGCGTCCCCGACGGGATTCGAACCCGTGTTACCGCCGTGAAAGAGGGACACGGTAACCTCGGCTCACTTCGTATGAGTTCGCATAGCTTACGCGTTTTGTTCAACTTAGGCTGCTTTCGAGCTTTCATCGCTTTGGTTAGCTTCGGATACATTCGGAGCGCTTTGGCCGTCTCTTAGTCCCCTAGGAGTCCCCACTTTTGGAGCCGGCAGATAGAGCGTTTCCGAAAGCGGCATCCAACTTCCCGGCCGTCTCTGCCATGTATGAGGGGGAGAGATGAGCATACCGCTTAGTCATCCGTGGCGTTTTGTGGCCTAGGAGCTTGTTGAAATAGTCTCCAGCATTTCGACTGATTGGGTAGCTGTTTCGTCTATGGAGTATGCGTGGAGACGAGCAGCTTCAGGATGGGATGTTCAGCTAGGTGACGTTGGAGCAGCGTGTGCCTCAGGATCATCCTCTGCGGGAGATTCGGCGGTTGACGGACATTGTGCTGCGGTCGTTGAACGAAGAGTTTGACAGCTTGTACTCGGCCTCGGGGCGGCCTTCGATTGCGCCGGAGTACATTCTGCGGGCGCTGTTGCTGCAGGCGTTTTATTCGGTGCGCTCGGAGCGGCAGTTGGTGGAGCAGCTGGACTACAACCTGCTGTTCCGCTGGTTTGTCGGGCTGGGCACCGACGACGCGGTGTGGAACCATGCAGTGTTTAGTAAGAACCGCGACCGGCTGTTGACCTCGGATGTGGCGCAACAGTTCTTCGCCGCCGTGCTCGAACAGGCGAAGGGCTTCATGTCGGACGAGCACTTCACCGTCGACGGCACACTGATACAGGCCTGGGCCTCGCAGAAGAGTTTCCGCCCGAAGGACGGCGACGGCGGCCCGGACGACCACGGCACGAACTTTCACGGCCAGAAGCGTTCCAACGAAACGCACCAATCGACCACCGATCCGGAGGCGCGCTTGTACAAAAAGAGCTACGGCAAGGAATCGAAGCTGGCCTATCTGGGCCATGTGAACTCCTGCGTTCCAGCGTGCTTGCGCTGGCGGCAGGTGGCAGAGCAGGCCTTTTGGTCTGATCGTGTCGCGATGAACCATTCGCCACATTCGCAACGTCGCAGGGTGTCGATCAAGCCCTGTCGCAACAGTGACCCGATACCGAGTACCGCCAGGGCTTCGATCGAAGTTAGCTCCGTCCCACTCAGTTTGAACTCGCGGCGCTCCAACTCCAGTAGCGACGTAATCGTGAGATCTATATATAGTGACAACTCGCAGGCGGCGCAGTATCTCGCCGGCCTGAAGAACACCCTTGGGGACTATCTGATTCCGCCGGCTGGCTTCACCGCCATGCAGCGCCTGGTGACGAACCAGATCCCGCAGCCCGGAGCCGGTTCCAGTGCATTCGTTGGCGATTGGAGCGAGCTGGCCCTTGGGCTTCGCGCATCGCTTCAGATCGAAGTCTCTCGCGAGGGCAGCTACTTCGATAACAGCCTGGCGACACCGGGTTACTCGAACGCCTTCAGCAAGGATCAGACGCTCTGCCGTGCGATCCTCCGCGCCGATTGGCAGCCGTTGCACACGGCGGCCTTTGTCGAACTCACCGGCATTACCGGCTAGTCACAGGCTGGGCAGCCTCTCCGAACCTGTTGGGGCTGCCCTCTCTGCGGAGAATCCATGCTGAAAGAATTAGGAACCACCATCCGCAAGTCTCTCGCCCAGATGTTCACCTGGCCGAACCGTTACCGTACGCAGATGCCGAGCATCGGCGGTACCATCGCGGGCGCAGTCGTCACTCCCGAACGTGCCCTGAATGTCTCTTCCGTGGCTTCGGCCGTTCGGTTGCTTTCGGAGACGGTTGCGGCGCTTCCCCTGCACACCTACCGCGATCTAAGCCGATCAAAGGTGATCGAGCTGGACCACGCGAATTACAACCTTCTACACTCCCGACCGAATGATTTTCAGACCAGCTTTGCGTTCTTTCAGACGGCCATCATGCACATTCTCTTGCACGGCAACTTCTATGCCGTGATCGAGCGCAACGATGCGGGCGAGCCCGTGAACCTTTGGCCCTTGCGACCGGAAGGCGTCACGGTCGAAGTAGCGGATGGGACCGTTCAATATCGGTACTACTTCGGCGGCAAGAAAGACATCTACGGCTACCGTGACGTGCTGCATTTCAAAGGCCCATCGCTGGACGGCATCATCGGCATGAGCGTGATCGGGATGGCCCGCGAAGGCATCGGGCTCTGCATGGCACAGGACGCACACGCTGCGAGCCTGTTCCGCAATGGCGCTCGCCCTGGCATGGTGCTGAAGTATGCCGGAGTCTTCGGGCCGGACCAGCGCGAACAGCTTGAGGGGAGCTTCCTGGACAAGTTCAGCGGGGCATTCAATGCGGGAAAGACAGTCATTCTCGAAGGCGGGTTGGATCTCAGCCTATCGGCTTCAGTTCGGAAGACTCGCAGTTCCTTGAGTCTCGACAGTTCAACGTGATCGAAGTTGCCCGCTGGTTCCGTGTCCCTCCGACCATGATCGGGGACATGACGCGGGTGAGCTACAGCAGTAGCGAATCCGAGATGCAGCTCTTTGCAAATCAGAGCATCGTGCCGCTCTGCGCAAGCATCGAGGCAGAACTGAATTTCAAGTTGTTCCCTGACCGGACGCAGTTCCTCGCCAAGTTCGATGTGAACAGCCTTATCCGTGGCGATCAGGCATCCCGGTACACCGCTTATTCGCAGGGACTCACAGCAGGATTCCTTACCGTGGCGGATGTCCGCTCTGCCGAGGATCTTCCCTTCATCGAAGGCACGGACCAACTCAACAGGCCAGCGAACATACTGCCAAACTCAGGAGGAACAGATGGATCAGCTAACGCAGGAGCTTGAGCTAAAGAGCTTGGGTGAGGATGGCTCTTTCGAGGGCTTGGCAGCCGCCTACGGCAACGTGGACGCACACGGCGATCGTATCGAGCCCGGCGCTTTCAAGGCAGCCGAGGGTATCGACATCCCTCTCCTGTTCGCGCACAAGACGGACCAGCCCATCGGCATCGCCCGCGTCACAGAGACCCCGGCTGGGCTCTCCGTCAAGGGCAGGCTGCTACTGGACACGGTTGGAGGTGCTGAGGCTTACTCGCGGCTCAAAGCTGGCGTCCTGAAGGCGCTCAGTGTCAGCTTTCAGAATCCCAAGGATGGGGCAGCAGCCCGGAATGGCATCCGCTCCATATCTAAGGCCGTGCTCAAGGAGATCAGCCTAGTAGTGTTTGGCGCGAACTCCCTGGCTACCGTGGCGACTGTCAAGCATAAGGAAGGTTCGCCCCTCGCCTCGCTACGCCGTTGGCTCTGAAGGTTACTGCCGGGTGGACAGTGAGCTTACCTTAGGGTAGGCTAACTCACACACCGCGCGTCTGAGCTCGCCACGCATAAGCAAGTCGCCCCAGCCGAGTGCTTCGAACACGCGGCTGAGGCTAACCATAGAAGTCTGAAGGAGACCTCGTAATGGCTAACGCTAAGTCTAGCGGCAGCGCACTCGCGCGCCAAGTCACTCGTTCCGCCCGTAGTGGGTGCGCAAAGAGCAACGAACCTTCCCTCCGTATTCCGGCCTTAGCCACGGAGGCGACTCTCAAGCGATTCAAGCTGGCGCAGTGGTTTACCTGGAACGTCAAAGACAAGGAACCCAGTCGCACCTACGTCGGCTTGGATGTGCTCGATTCGGACCTCTGGAATCTGCGCGGTGCCGAATCAGTATCCGAATTTAAGGGCTACATGGTCGCGGTAGAGGTGGCAGACAATCCAGAGCCGCCGCAGGAGGGCATTGTGCTCGTCTCCCGTGCCTCCGGTGAACTGACGTTGCTGCGCTGCCACTCTGAGGGTTACAGGACGATGCGAGGGTTGCCGGTTACAGAGCGAGTGTGCTACATGGGTGATGTCTGCTATCAGGGCTGGACTTTCCGGTAAGGAGTGTATGGAGCGTGCCTGGGCATCCGGGCACGCTCTATCTATTCCGCTCGCTTGAATACAAGCAGCATGACCTCGCTCGAATCTTCAGCCTTACGAAGGTCTTTGCCGCCGTTGATTGCGCGTTTCGTCACAGTGTTGGTAAATGGCAACGAGGAGCATAGTTCCCAGCCTCGCTCACCCGCACTCTTCAAGAACTCTGGTAGCTGACCGTTATCATCGATACCTAGAGGCAGACGGTTGTCCTCATACGCATCCCCGGTGTACCGGTCCCAGGACCCCAACCCATATTCGATGGCCATGCACCGATAATAGTGCATCACGTGCTCAGAGCCGGAACCCTGCTTCTTAGTCCCGCTGGAGTCCCGTAAAACTCGAAGTGTGATAAAAATTGGCGTCCCCGACGGGATTCGAACCCGTGTTACCGCCGTGAAAGGGCGGTGTCCTGGGCCACTGGACGACGGGGACGCGGGCGACTGGCCGACGGCGTCGCTTCTTCAGGCTAACAATGCGTGAGCCCGGCGTCAAAAGCAGAGCTTTGGGAAACGGTAAAGATGTTTCAGCACACCGAAGCCGAAGCCGCGAAGACAAGACATCACGCTCGGTGGCCGCACATAGGAGACGAGACGCGGTTGCCCTCAGACCGTGACGCGGGGGTGCCCTGCCCCGGCGCGCAGCCGGCGGCGTACATCGGCGTACTGCAGCAGGATGAAGTTGTCGGTCATGCCGGCAATGTAGTCGGCGATGACGCGCGCCAGGCCCTCGGTCTCGATCTCCGCAAAATAGGACTGGGGGAGCGCTTCGGGCTCAGCTGCCCAGAACTCGAACAGCTCCGTGACGACCGTCTCCGCCTTGTCATGTTCGCGTTCCAGCGCCGGACAGGTGTACAGCGCCTCATGGAGATACGTTTTCTCCTCGATCCGCTCCGCCTCCGTCTCCGGGGAGAACACGGCCAAACGCCGGCCCAAAGCGCGAATCTGCGCGAGGCTCCTGGCGCCGCTCGCGTCCACGTTCGCCGCCGTGGTCCGGATGAGGTCAAGCACGAGTTCCTTCTGTATCGTCTGCAGCGCGTCGTGGAAGACGTACTTCTCTTCGGCTTGTGGATGGGCTGTGCGCACCGCGTCAAAGCTGCGCCGCAGGATGCCGACGTGCTCGCAGATGGGTCGAACCTCAAGCAAGCCCGATTCGACGCCGTCGTCCAGATCCGCGGTAAGGTAGGCGATCTCGTCGGCGAGGTCGATGATCTGCGCCTCCAGAGGAGGGCTTTCGCCGAGCAAATACTCGCTTAAGTTGGGATGATCCGCTGCAGTGTAGTCGCGCGAATGCTTGATGATGCCCTCACGCGTGGCGAGAGTCAGGTTCAGTCCGCGATGGCCGGCGTAACGCTGTTCAAAACGCTCCACGATCCGCAAGGCATGGAGATTGTGGTCGAAGCGGAGGCCGTAGCGCTGCAGACAGCGGTCAAGGGCGCGTTCCCCAGCGTGCCCGAAGGGCGGATGGCCGATGTCATGCACCAGCGCGAGGGTTTCCACCAGATCGGCATTTAGCGAAAGAGCGGCTGCCACATGACGCGCCACCTGCGCCACCTCAATGGTGTGCGTCAGGCGGCTGCGGAAGTGATCGGAGGCGCGGCTGGTGAAGACCTGGGTCTTGCCCGCAAGGCGGCGAAAGGCGCGCGACTGCACCACCCGGTCACGGTCGCGCTCGAACGGGGAGCGGCCATCGCTGGAGGGCGCGGGGAAGGCACGTGCGGCGAGCCGCTGTTCTTCGGCTCCGAAGACGCCACAGCTATGCAGATCGAAATGCATCATCTTCGAGGATAGATGCTGTCACCTTGTTTCCGCTCGCCGCGTACCGTTGGACGGTGTGCCCGCCTATTTGCCCGGTCCGGTTCCAGCGTGTGCGAGGCGTACCCGTGCGGTTTCAAGATCGTGCTGTGTCTTGCTCACATCTGCCGGTTCGGCCTCAGGCGGCAAGGAGGTGGCGTACAGCGCTACGGATCGCTCCCACTGCGTGACCGCGAGCGACAGCTTGCCGTTGTGCGCGTAGATCTCACCCATGTGCGCCAGGACCGAGGGATCGCTCGGCAGCCGCAGAACGGCTTTGCGCTCCGTATCCTCGGCCATCGCGTATTGCCCCTGCTTGAAGTAGGCCCAGGCGAGCGAATCGAGGTAGGCGCCGTTCTGCGGATCGTAGTGCACGGCCTTCTGCAGCATGGCGGCCGCCTGATCCAGCTTCACGCCCCGTTGGGCCAGCATGTAGCCGTAATCGTTCTCGATGGCGGCGTAGTTGGGATCGATGGCGAGACCTTTGCGGAACTCCTCGTCGGCCTGGTCAAAGAGCTTCTCGCGCTCGGCAATCGAGCCGCGGAAGTAGTAGATGAACAGCTTGTCCTCGGGCTTGGTAGCGAGCGCCTCGGCTTTATCGAGCGCCTCGGATGCCTGCTTCCAGTGCTTTGCGCGGGACTGCATGTCCGCCATGGTGACAAAGACCTCGCGGTCATCCGGCGTACCCTTCAACTGCGCCTCGGCCAGCTTGATGCCCTGCTCGAGCTGCCCGTTATCGCCCAACTGCCGCGCATACGCGAGCTGCAGATCGTGATTGGTCGGCTGTGCCGCGGCTGCCGCCTTTGCCGCGTTCAGCGCCGCGGTCCACTGGTGCGCATCGCGGTACGCGTCGATCTCACCCTCCTCACCGCGCGCCTGATCGTCACCGCCGAGAGCGGCCATCTGCTTGTAGGCGGCCACGGCATCGTCGTATTTGCCCGCCTCGCGGTCCACAATGGCCAGCCGGTCCAAAAACAGTACCCGGTTGCTGCGATCCGCGTCCTGGTAGGTCCCGTTCGGCGATGTGCTCGAAGCCAGCACCGCCTTCAGTGTCCGGATGGAGTCATCCAGGCGGCCCAGCGCGTCATAATCCAGCGCCTCGTTATAGCTGAGTTCCAGGTTATCGGAGACCAGCGTCTCCGCCTTTTTTAAAGTGGTGAGCGCCTGTTCGTAGTGGCCCTGCTGACGCTGGATGTCCGCCTCGCGAATCAGCGCCTGGGCATCCTGGGGGTCGGCCCCCACCAGCTGCCCATAGATCTTTGCCGCCGCGTCCATCTGCCCCGAGGCCTGCAGCGCCCCCGCGAGCGCACGCTTGGCATCGGCATTATCCGGATCCTGGTCCACGGCTGCCTGGTAAGCGTCAGCTGCCTTTTTGGGCTCCTTGAGCTGGTCGTAGATGCCGCCCAGAGCGAAGTTCATGCGCGGCGAGCGATCCTCCGCAGGCACATCCGAGATGGTCTTGCCGGCCTTCGGGAGATCGCCTTGCTCCGTGTAGAGCCGGGCCATGCTCAGCACAACCTCCTCGGAGTTCGGGTCGATCGCCTGCGCCTCCTGAAACTGCTGCTGCGCCTTAATGTTGTCATGATTCAGCCCATACAGCTGCCCGAGCAGCAGATGCGTCTCCAGGTCCTTGGGCTTGAGCCGCGCAATGGTCTCGTACTCCTTGATCGCCGCCGCCAGCATCTCCTGCGACTGCGGCCCCTGGCCCTGACGGTCGTCCAGCGAGCGCAGATAGACGCGGCCCAGCAGCGTATGTGCGTCTACATCGTCGGGATGTTTGTTGACCTGTTCCTGGGCGGCGCTGACGGCCTCCCGAATGCGCCCCAGGCGGAAGTACAGGTTGGCCAGGCCATCCTGCAGCATCGCCGAGTCAGGGTCCGCGGTCAGCGCCAGCTTGTACTGCTCGATCGCCTGCGTGGCGAGGTCCTGGCGGCCGTTCGAGACCGCTTGGTCCTCGTAGATCTTCGCCAGACCATAGTGGTAATAGGCCGAGGCATGGTCCGGAGCCGTGGCTGCGCCGGAAGGGGCGGGCGGCGGGACTGCCGGCTTCGATTGGGCTGCGCCGGAGGGGCTGGATGCCAGCAGCAATGCACAGGAAAGCAGCGGCAGAGTGGCGCGGATCGGAAAGGTCATCGAAAGGTCCTGGGGTCTTGAGGTCCTGAAAACTGGAAGAACAGAGGCGCAGCTACAATTTAGACGGTACTTTACACGGTTTGGATGCGGCTGGCCCTCCCCGTCCCGTGTTACGGCGTTGCGTTACCCATGCCGGAAGTGCCGGATGCCCGTAACCGCCATCGCCACCCCCAGCCGGTTGGCCGCTTCGATCACCTCGGCATCGCGCACCGAACCGCCCGGCTGCACCACCGCCGTGGCACCCGCTTTAGCGACCGCTTCCAGACCGTCCGGGAACGGGAAGAAGGCATCGCTGGCGGCCACTGTACCCTCCAGTGGCAGCACCGCCTTCAGCGCTCCGAAGCGCGCCGCATCTACCCGGCTCATCTGCCCCGCGCCGACGCCTACGGTCTGCCCAAAGCCACCATCGAGCCGCGCATATAAAATCGCGTTCGACTTGACGTGCTTGCACACTCGCCAGGCGAACAGCAGCGCTTCGGTCTCCGCCGCGGTCGGCTTGCGCTCGGTGACGATCTTCAGGGATTCCGCCGTAACCGGGGCATGATCCTCGTTCTGCACCAGATAGCCGCCCCCAATTGACTTCAGGACCGACTTCACCAAGCGCCCCGGTGCCGCCGGCTGAATGCGCAGCAGCCGCAGATTTTTCTTCGCGCTGAAGGTCTGCAGGGCCTCCGGGCTGAATCCTGGGGCCACGATCGCCTCCACGAAGAGCTTGGCGATCTCCGCCGCAGCCGCGCCGTCCACCTCGCGATTCATGCCGATCACCCCGCCAAAGGCCGAGACCGGATCGGTCGCCAAGGCTCGTGTAAACGCCTCGGCAACCGTCGCCCCCAGCCCCACGCCGCAGGGGTTGGTGTGCTTGATGATCACCACGGCGGTCGCGTCGAACTCACCCGCCAGCGCCCAGCAGGCGTCCAGATCGACGAGGTTGTTGTAGCTGAGCTCCTTGCCCCCCAGCTGCTCCGCATTGGCAATGCCCATTGCCGAGCCGTCGGTGTAGAGCGCTGCCGCCTGGTGCGGATTCTCGCCATAGCGCAGCGACATCTTCTGCGGCGCGACGATCCGCAGCGTCTTCGGCAGAACGGGCAGCGTCTCCGCAGATTTTTCGGCTGCCTGGGCCTCCAACCGCGTCTCCAGCGTGGAGGCGATCGCTGCGTCGTAGGCCGCGGTGGCCGCAAAGGCCTCACGCGCCAGCCGCCAGCGGGTATCCGCGCTCAGCCCGCCGGTCTCGCCGAGCTCCTTCGTGAGCGCCTCGTACTGCGCCGCGCTGGAGACCACGGCCACATCCTCGAAGTTCTTCGCCGCCGAGCGCAACATGGACGGGCCGCCGATGTCGATGTTTTCGATCAGCTCCGGCAGCTCCACGCCCGGTTTCGCGGCCGTTTTTTCGAACGCATACAGGTTCACCACCACCATGTCGATGGGCGAAATGCCGTGCGCCTGGACCGCCGCCACATGCTCCGGATCGCTCCGCCGATGCAGCAGCCCGCCATGCACCACCGGGTGCAGCGTCTTTACCCGGCCGTCCAGCATCTCCGGAAATCCGGTCAGGTCAGAAATGTCGCGCACCGGCAGACCCGCCTCGCGCAGCACCTTCGCCGTCCCGCCGGTGGAGATCAACTCCGCTCCGTCGTTTACCAGCACCTGTCCAAACGCCACCAGCCCCGTCTTGTCCGTCACCGACAGCAGGGCACGCCCGATCTTCTTGGAATCACTCATCACGCTCGATTTTATGGCTTGGACGAGAGTGAACCTTACCGTTGTCCTCCCATTTCTCCTGTCTTTGCCTTTCCTGTTGTCATTCCCACAGGGAACCTGCGTTTCGCCCTGATCCAAGCTGGGGCCTCTCTGATCCGGCATTTGCCTTTCTGGTTGTCATTCCCGAAGGGAATCTGCGTTTCCTTGATCGATGCTGGAGCCGTCCTTTGTCCTGTATTTGCCTTTCTGGTTGTCATTCCCGAAGGGAATCTGCGTTTCGCCGTTCCGCGAACACCCGACCACGCACGATAGAATGGCTCGATCATGCTTGACCTCGGCTTTATCCGCTCAAACCTCCCGCTGGTGGCGGAAAAGCTGCGTCTGCGCGGCACGGATCCCGCGCTGATCGACAGCTTTGCGCAGCTCGATGGCGAGCGCCGTGCCGCCATCACCGAGGTGGAAACGCTCAGAGAGCAGCGCAACGCTCTTTCGCAGGACTTTGGCCGACGGAAGCGCGAAGGCGGCGACACGACCGCGCTCACGCAACAGCTCGCCGAGCTCAAGAGCAGCACCGAAGCGCTCGAAATCGCTGCAAACGAGGCCGACAGCCGCCTCCGCACCCTGCTCGAAAGCCTGCCCAACCTGCCGCAAGAAGACGTTCCCCCCGGCGCCTCAGAGCACGACAATCGCTGCGAAAAGATCGTCGGCGAACCGCCGAGCTTCGATTTCACCCCCAAACCGCACTGGGAACTCGGCGAAGCCCTCGGCATTCTCGACTTCGAGCGCGCTGCCAAGATCTCGGGCTCACGCTTTGTCGTGCAGTTCGGCGCGGGCGCCCGGCTGGAACGCGCGCTGGCGAACTTCATGGTCGACCTGCACACCCGCGAGCACGGTTACGCGGAGGTCCTGCCGCCTTTCATGGTGAACTCGCGGTCGCTCTTCGGCACCGGGCAGCTGCCTAAATTCGCCGAAGACCTCTTCCATTGCGACGACAAGGGCCCCTACGAGGGACAGTTGCAGGAAAACGACCACTGGCTCATCCCCACCGCCGAAGTCCCCGTCACCAATCTCTTCCGCGACGAGACCATCGACCTGGAAGCCCTGAGCGCCGGTTCCCTCAGCTTCTGCGCCTATACGCCCTGCTTCCGCTCCGAGGCCGGATCCTACGGCAAGGACGTTCGCGGCCTTATCCGCCAGCACCAGTTCCAGAAGGTAGAGCTCGTGAAGTTCACGCGCCCCGAGGACTCCGCCGCCGCGCACGAAGAGCTCACGCGCCACGCGGAGACCGTGCTCGAACGCCTCGGCCTGCCCTATCGCCGCATGCTGCTCTGCACCGGCGACATGGGCTTCAGCTCCGCCAAGACCTACGACCTGGAGGTCTGGCTGCCGGGTCAACAGACCTACCGCGAGATCAGCTCCTGCTCCAACTTCGAGAGCTTCCAGGCGAGGCGAGCCAACATCCGTTACAGGCCGGAAGGCGCGAAGAAGAGCGAGTTTGTCCACACGCTGAACGGCAGTGCGCTCGCCGTCGGCCGCACCTATGTGGCGATCCTCGAAAACTATCAGGAGGCGGACGGGTCTATACGGATACCGGAGGTTCTGGTGCCGTACATGGGTGGCGAAACGGTGATCCAACAGCAGGCATTAGGCCGCGTGCCGCAGGCGCTGGGGCGTGCGCTGTGATCCGAACCCTGCGCGGTTATGTCTTCTGGACTCATCAACGCGGCAGCTTTCACTACGACATCATGGTGACGCTGATCCTGCTGTTTGTCTTCATCTCGCCGCACCTGATCGACTTCCACGACCGCCCCATCCCCGAGGTGCCGCAGCGTTCCAGCGAGGTACTCGTCCGCGATGCCGGCGGCTCGGGCGACGGCCATCGTTTTGTCTACGAGATCCGGGCGGACGATCTCAACGGCGCTCGCTCGCCGCAAGAGTTGCAGACGCATATCGAAGAAATCGTCAAAAATATCGCCGGCGACGCGGAGATCGACACGGTCAAACCTGTCGTCGATCCGCACAAACGCATCGTTGCCTACGACGTAAGCGTCCGCCGCTGAATTCCATCGTCACGAGGTTTCATCCCCATGCAGCACCGCACATCCACGCTCGCGCTCCTTCCACTTCTTGGCCTTCTCTGCGCGGCAACGCAGACGGAAGCGCAGGCGCCCTCGCCACAGCTCACGCAGGTGCTCGCGCAGATGGACACCGCCAGCAAGAGCTTCCGCAGCGCGACCGCCGATTTCGAGTGGGATTTTGTCGAGAAGGTCGCCGGCATCTCGGATACGTCAAAGCAAAAAGGCTCGATGTACATCGAACGTGCCGGCAGCGGAACGGACTTCGGCGCGACCGTATTTGAGGTGAGTGAAAACGGCGCCGCAGCCGCTACGCCGTCGAAGATTATCGCCTACGGCGAAGGCGCCCTGCAGGTCTATACACCCGCCGAGAAGCAGGAGGATCTGTTCAAGGCCGGGGCGGGTAAAACCAGTCTGGAAGGCTATCTCTCCATCGGCTTCGGCGGCAGCGGCCACGACCTCGCGCAGGGCTGGCAGATCACCGACGGCGGCCCGGAGACGCTCACCGAAATTGGCCATCCGGTGAAGACGGAGAAGCTCGTTCTGGTCAGCAGAGACGCCAACGTGCGCAACAACTTTAAGCAGGTGACGATCTGGATCGATCCTACCCGCGACATCTCGCTGAAGCAGGTCTTCGATACCCCGTCCGGCGACCAGCGCACGGCGTATTACAGCAGTATTCGCCTGAACGGTAAGGTCAACAAGGACCCCTTCAAGATCCCGTCCAAGGGCGTCACCGTGGTTCCTCACTAGCCGGCGCGGGTGTGCGTGTCAGAGCAAAGCTGGCCAGCAGCAACACAACTGGAAAGCACTCCAGCGTGTAACGCGGCTCGGAGTTGTCGAGGGTCAGCAGCATCGCCGAACGCAGCAACACAAATGCTAGCGCAGCGAACGCCACCACGCCGTAGCCGCTCCAGTGCAAGCGAAGCCAGCGCAGCCATCCCCGTAAGGCCAACACCAGCAGCGCGAGATTCAAAGCGGCATAGCCGATCTGAAATAAGGATCGTCGTGGATGCAATTGGACGTTCCACCAATCCAGCGGCATTTTCATGAGCTCCGTGCGCGGCCGCAGCCACATATCGCCCAGCTTGGCGACCGGCAGCAGAACGTAGTAGCGCATCGGATGCGTCCGCACCCGCTCCGCCGCCAACTGCGCGAACGCGGCCTCGATGGCCGGCGTCGACGATTGCACATCGTTGTAGCGTGCATACAGCTCGGCAGTCTGTGCCTTTTGCACGGGGGAGTCGAAGGCCCAGGGCGGCAGATCACTCAGCTTTTCCGGTGATCCGTCGTAGGTCCAATACACGCGCACGGTATCGCCGAAGCCGATTCCCCATGTCCGATACCAGCGAGCAAATCCCAGCGGCGCGGGCTCGTCCGGATCGTTGGCATACTTCGGCGCCAGTGGCTGGACGACGTGAAAGACGTGCCAGTTTCTGGCGGCCCAGGCGCCCAGCGCCACGCAAAGTAGACCCGACGCAATCACCGCGCCGAGAACTCCCCTGCTGCGCGCAGGCGGTCGTGAAGCGAACGCCACCCAAAGCATGGGAGGCACGACCGCAGCAGCCAGCAAACCGCCATCCGGCCGCAGCACCGCCGCAAACATCAGCGCAAAACCGACCGTCGCAGCCCACCGGAAGGCAGGTTCCCCTGCCCGCAAATGCATCAGCCAAGACCACAAAGCCCAAAGCCCCAGAGCCACGCAAAAGAGGCTCAGCGTCTCCGTCAATGCTGCTGCCGCATAGTTGGCCGTAAACGGACACAGCGCACACATCCACAACGCGATCAGCCCAGTTCGCTTTCCAAAAAGCCGGCGCGCCAGATCGCCGAGCAGAACACAGGTGCCGAGATCAAACGCAACCTGCACCCACAGCACCGGGGGGTAGTTCGCGGTTCCAAACAGCGCAAAACACAGCGCCAGAAACAGCGGATACCCGGGCAGCCGGATCAGCGTGGGCCGGATGCGGTCTTCGGTCAGCCCGTACACATGGTGCGCCAGCAGATTGTGCGCCAGGTCGCCATAGACGAGCGTGTCGCCTGTAAAACGCGGGTGATGCCAGACAAACCATGCGCGCAGGGACGCCCCTGCAAGGAGCGCGGCGGCGGCTGTGCCGGACCGGAAAGCTGTAGTCCGCATCGTTTCTGCATGATACGTGGCGCCCGGTCCGTCTCGCCGGCTGCGCAAGCGGACATGCTCCCGGGGAGCCGGGGCGCATTGACGGCACGGGCAGCACTCCATAGCATGACCGGTAGCCCCGCTTTCAACCTAGAACGCTTGAAGGCCGCAAATGTATCGATGAACAAGCCCATCTTTTACGACCCGCAACGCAAACGCTGGAAGCGTCTGCGCCGGGTCTTCGACTCCCTTGCGCTCGCCGGCGCGGTGGTGGGCATTCTTTTCGTCATCGGGCTTCTGCGCATGCGGCCGCTGCGCGCCCTGGATCTGCGCTCCGCGACGCGACGCTATCGTGCGCTGCATCAACCCCCCGCGCCGGAGCTCACGCCCAAGGAGAAGCTGAACCACTCCGCGCATCGGCACTCGGATCTCAAGCCCTCCGATGTGGTGCTGAACACGGGGGAAGGCCTGCGCGCGGCCTTCTACACCGATACCGACCCGGCCAGCTACGCCTCCTTCAAGCAGCACGTCAAGCAGATCGACATCCTCTTTCCCGAGTGGCTGCACGTCATCGGCCCCGACGGTTCGCTCACCGCCTATTCCAGCGACAACACACCCTTTGCGGTGGTGGACAAGGCCGGTGTGCATGGCGTCGATCGCGAAAACAAGGTCGTCAAGACCATCACGGCGGCTCGCGAAGACACCGAAATTTTTCCGTTGGTGAACAACTACAACCCGCTCACCACGCAGTTTGAGGACAGCGTGAGCGCATTTATGACCAACGCCTCGGCGCGGGGCAGATTCGTCTCGCAGATCGATGCCTTCATGGCCGCGAACACGCGCTATCGCGGCCTGACGCTGGATTTTCAGGGCATGGAGCCCAGTGCCCTGCCCGCCTACGGCCAGCTGGTTGAAACGCTCTACAACGACCTGCATCCGCGCAATCTGCGGCTCTACATCACCGTTCCGGTTGGCAAATCCGGCTTCGATCTCGCCTTCCTCGGCGCGCACTCCGACGGTCTCGTGCTGATGGACTCCGACGAGCACCAGACCGGCACGCCCTCAGGCCCGGTCGCGGGGCAGGACTGGTTCGAAGAAAACCTCAAAGCCGCGATGAAGGTCGTGCCGCGCGAGAAACTCATCTGCTCCATCGGCAACTACGGCTACGACTGGACACTGCCACTCCCGCCGCTGCCCATCCCCGCGCGCAAGGGATCGCACAAGCCACCCAAGCCGGTGGTCCCCAAGCCCGAGACCGCCGATGACGCCCTGAGCGTGGCCATGATCTCCACGCAGGATGCCTGGCAGCGCGCCTCCGACTCCGGCGCCGAGGTCCAGCTCGACGACACGTCGCTGAACCCGCACATCGCCTATGACGACGAAGACGCGAAGGTGCGTCACCAGGTCTGGTTTCTGGATGCGGTGACGGCTCTGAACCAGATGCGCGTCGCCCGCGCCCTGGGCCTGCAGACCTTTGCGCTGTGGCGGCTCGGCTATGAGGACGCTTCCCTGTGGCGCATCTGGGATAACTCGCTGCAGGGCGATCCCGTGCAGGAGCTCGCCAACGTCGCGCCCGGCCAGGACGTTGATACCGAGGGCGACGGCGACATCCTCCGCGTCACCGGCCTGCCCCAAAGCGGCCACCGCACCCTGACGATGGACGACGACAAGACCATTCCGGCACAGTATCTCTCGGTCGTGTCGGAGTCGATGGACTCCTATCCGCTGCCCTATACCGTCTCGCAGTACGGGTACAAGCCGAAGGAGGTTGCGATCTCCTTCGACGATGGCCCCGATCCGGAGTGGACCCCGAAGATCCTCGACATTTTGAAGCAGAAAAATGTGAAGGGCACCTTCTTCATGATCGGCGAGGTCGCCGAGGACAACGTCGGCGTCATGCAGCGGGTCTACCGCGAAGGCCACGAGATCGGCAATCACACCTTCACGCACCCGGATATCTCCGACATCTCCGACCGCTCCGTCGATCTGCAGCTCAACGCCACCGAACGGCTCTTCGCGGCCAAACTCGGCGTGCAGCCCGTCTACTTCCGGCCGCCGTACTCCATCGATCAAGAGCCCGACACCAACGATCAGGCCGCGCCGATCTACCACATCGAATCGCACGGCTATGTCATCGTCGGCGACAAGATCGACACCAACGACTGGGACGAACATCCGCGCAAGAGCCCGCAGGAGATTGTGGACAGCGTTTTTGCGCAGATGAAAGAGGCGCAGACCAAGACCTGGATGCGCGGCTCGGTCATCCTCATGCACGATGGCGGCGGCGACCGCGCGGCCACACTCGCCGCGCTCCCTGTGCTCATCGATGCCCTGCGCGCCCGCGGCTACACGATCGTTCCCGTCTCCGAGCTCATCGGCAAAACTCGCGCCCAGGTGATGCCGCCGCTCTCCTCGCGGCAGCGCCGGCTCGCGGTCATCGATTCGCTCGCCTTCCTGCTCATCTCCTTCTTCAACCACTTCGTCATCTATCTTTTCTTCGTCGGCGACGTGCTCATGAGCGCGCGGCTCATCATCATCGGCCTGTGCGCCTTGATCGACCGCCTGCGAACCCGCAAGAACTTCGCGGACGCCGGCTACAATCCCCGCGTCGCCGTGCTGATTCCGGCCTACAACGAAGAAAAGGTCATCGCGCGCACGGTGCGCTCCGTGCTGATGTCGAACTACAGGAATATCCGTATCATCGTCATCGATGACGGCTCCAAAGACTCGACCTATAACGTAGTCACCGAGACCTACGCCGAGGAGATTGAAGCAGGTCGCGTCACCCTGCTGACCAAGCCGAACGGCGGCAAGGCCGAAGCCCTCAACTTCGCACTCGAAAATGTGGACGAAGCCATCTACGTCGGCATTGACGCCGATGGCGTCATCGCGCATGACGCCATCTCGCGCCTCGTCTGCCACTTCGCCAACCCGCACATCGGCGCCGTCGCCGGCAACGCCAAGGTCGGCAATCGCGTGAACCTGTGGACGCGCTGGCAGGCGCTCGAATACATCACGAGCCAGAACTTCGAGCGGCGCGCGCTGGATCTATTCGACGTTGTCATGGTGGTTCCCGGGGCCATTGGCGCTTGGCGCACCGCCGCGGTGAAGGCCGGCGGCGGCTACCACCCCGATACTGTCGCCGAAGACGCCGACCTCACCATGAACCTGCTCGAACAGGGTTACGCCGTCATCTACGAAGACCGGGCGCTCGCCTTCACCGAGGCTCCCGACACCGCCAACGGCCTCGCGCGGCAGCGTTTTCGCTGGAGCTTCGGCATCCTGCAGGCCATCTTCAAACACAAGGCAGCCATCCGCAACCGCCTGGCGATGGGTCTGTTTGCGCTGCCCAACATCCTCATCTTCCAGGTGCTTCTGCCGCTGATGTCGCCGCTGATCGACCTATTCTTTGTCTTCGGCATCATTCACTACTTCATCGATAAGTACTTCCACCCCGAAGCCGCCAACACCGCCGATCTCTTCAAGCTGCTGACCTTCTTTCTCACCTTCCTGCTGATCGACTTCGCCGCCTCCGCCCTGGCCTTTCTGCTGGAACGCAAACACCCCGCCAGCAAGGGTGACGCCTGGCTGCTGGTGCACATCTGGGTGCAGCGATTCACCTATCGCCAGCTCTTCAGCTATGTCCTGCTGAAGACGGTAAAGCGCGCCATCGACGGCAAACCCTTCAATTGGGACAAACTGGAGCGCACGGCGCAGATGTCCCAGCGCACCGAGCAGCTAACGACGTAGCCCCTCCTCAGACCTGAACCCCTCATCCCTCAAACCTCAACAGGACCGGTCACTCAAAACCGCTTCACTCGACACTCGAAACTCGAAACTCGAAACTCAACAAAACTCATCTGCTAAAACCAACCGAGTGACAACCACCGGCTCTTCGCATCTCACAAACGAGCAAACTAAATCCATGACCGACACGACAAACCTGCCGCCGTTTAAGAACGAACCCTTCACCGACTTCTCCACTCCCGAGACTAAGCGAGCGCTCGCGGAGGCCTTTGCGCGGGTGCGGTCGGAGCTCGGCCACACCTACGACCTCATCATCGGCGGTCATCGCGTGCGCGAAGGCGCGACGTTCACCTCCACGAACCCCGCCAGGCCGGCCGAGGTGATCGGAACGCACTACGCCGCCGAGCCCGCGCTCGCGGAAAAGGCCGTAGCCGCCGCACAGACCGCCTTCGCAAGCTGGAAGCGCACACCCGCGAGCGAACGCGCGGCCTTGCTTCTGCGCACCTCGCAGCTTGTGCGTGAGCAGCATCTCGATCTGTGCGCCTGGCTCACCGTCGAAGTCGGCAAGAACTGGGCCGAGGCTGACGCCGACGTCGGCGAGTGCATCGACTTTCTCGAGTTCTACGCCCGCGAGGCCCTGCGCCTCGACGCCTCCACCACACCCATCCAGTTCCCCGGCGAGCGCAACCTGCTGCGTTACATCCCGCTCGGCGTGGGCGCGGTCATTCCCCCGTGGAATTTCCCGCTGGCCATCATGGCCGGCATGACGGCCGCCGCCATCGTCTGCGGCAACACCGTTGTCCTCAAACCCTCGCCCGATGCGCCCACCATCGCGGCCCGTTTCGTCGCGCTGCTGGAACAGGCCGGCATGTCCGCGGGCGTAGTGAATCTGCTGCAGGGCGGACCCGAGATCGGCCGCGCCATCGTGGAGCATCCACAGATCCGCTTCATCGCCTTCACCGGCTCCAAGAAGGTCGGGCTCGAGATCCACGAGCGCGCCGCTCGCACCCAGCCTGGCCAGCACTTCATCAAGCGAACCATTCTCGAGATGGGCGGCAAGGATGCCATCATCATCGCCGCCGATGCCGACATGGACGCCGCCGTCGAGGGCGTCACCGCCTCCGCCTTCGGCTTCAGCGGCCAGAAGTGCTCCGCCTGCTCCCGCGCCATCGTCGAAGATGCGGTATATGAGACCTTTTGCGATCGCCTGCGCGAGCGCGTCTCTTCCCTGCAGACCGGCGACCCGGCCAAGAACTTCTACTCAGGGCCCGTGGTCAACGGCATCGCCCAGAAGCGGGTGCTCGACTACATCGCCGCAGGCAAGAGTGAGGGTCGTCTGCTCACCGGCGGCGCAGCCGTCGACACCGCTGAAAAAGGCTTCTTTATCGCGCCCACGGTGATCGCGGACATAGCTCCCGACTCGCGTCTCGCGCAAGAGGAGATTTTCGGCCCGGTTTTGTCTGTGATCCGCGCCAGCAGCTTCAGCCATGCGCTGGAAATCGCCAACAACACCGAATACGGCCTCACCGGAGCGATCTATTCCGGCAATCGCGACCATCTCAATCAGGCGCGCGATGAGTTCCATGTCGGCAACCTGTATCTCAACCGCAAGTGCACCGGCGCCATGGTGGGAGCGCATCCTTTCGGCGGCTTCAACATGAGCGGAACCGACAGCAAGGCCGGCGGCCCGGACTACCTCACGCTCTTCACACAAGCGAAGTCAATTGCGGAAAAGCGGGGATTCATCTCGAACGAAGCCGAGGAAGAAGAACAGCGCATGGGGCTGTAATCTACAGCCCCTGCCACTGAACCTCTTTGTTGCAATTTGCGACGTTGCGTTTAGTGCGTTGCGTTTCAATGTGTTGCGTTTTGAGACGTTGCATTCTGAGACAGCCTATGCCGATTTCGCCAGCGTGGCACGAACCCGTTCGACGGCCTCGGCCAGTGTGCGATGGTGCACGGTATAGAGTGCCAGCTCCAAACGATCTGAAACCCCTACCTTGTCGTAGATGCTGCGCAGATAGTTCTTCACCACCTGTTCCTTGGTGCCGAGCCGCACGCCGATCTCGCGGTTCTTTGCACCTTCAGAGACCAGCGCTACAATTTGCAGCTCCTTCGGCGTCAGCCGCTGCACCACCTGCGTTCCTGCATGATCGGGTAACGGCATCTCCTTAATGCCGGTGCGCTGCGCAACATGCTGTCCTACGGACACGCGGCGCAATGTGTCGAGTAGTTGGGGCCCGGTGACCGAGCGCGTAAGAAAGCCGTTCGCCTGGCGCGCCAGCCGCTCCGGAAGCGTAACGCCATGCTCCAGAATCACCACCGAGCGCCCACCCTGGACGCGAAGCCACTTTAAAAGCTCCTCCAGGTCCAGAGTGATGCTCGATGGAAATATCGCGATCGGTCGAGGATAGGCTTCAACGATCTCGCGCATCCGCTGTTCATCCGTGCACTCCCCGACCACCTTCAGATCGTTCTCATGCGCCAGCACGCGAGCCGCGCCTGCGCGAAATACCGCCTGGTTATCCGCCAGGATGATCTGCGTCACCCGTTCACCTTTGCCGCGCCTGCATTTCCAGCAAGCTGCGCGGCACCTCTCGAAACCCATCTCATTGGTCGGGCATAGCGCACGACCATCCCACGAAAGTTGACAGGTGCACTCCGTCGGAGCCCGCATCCCAGCGGCAATGCCAAACGCACCTGGATCCTGGCTCCGTTCGTCATCACCGCTTGGTAACATCGACTCATGTCCGCCTTGCGTCCATTTCATATCGCCTTCCCTGTCGACAATCTCGAGGCAGCACGCCATTTCTACGGCACGGTGCTCGGTCTTCCCGAAGGCCGCAGCGCGGAACACTGGATCGACTTCGACCTCTTCGGCCATCAGATCGTCGCTCATTACAAACCCCGGGCCGCGGCAAACGATGCGCTGCACAGCAACCCGGTCGACGGCCATGCTGTGCCGGTGCCCCATTTCGGCGTCGTCTTGACGCAGCCTGATTGGGAAACGCTGGCGGAGCGCGTACGGATTGCCGGCGTCCGCTTCATCATCGAGCCCTACACCCGCTTCAAGGGTGAGGCCGGCGAGCAGTCCACCATGTTCTTCCTCGATCCGGCAGGCAATGCTCTCGAGTTCAAGGCGTTCGCCGACCTCGGCCAGCTCTTCGCCAAATAGACCGGCGTGACTGCCCCGACGCCTCATCTGGAAGTCTCCTGTCCGTCACGCATCCTGCCCGGGCACACGTAAGAACCCGCCGCCTGATACGTTCTTTGCGTCCTATGATCTCTTTCGGTTCTGATCGGCAAAGCTCGATCTCTTGCCAGCATGGGTTTATCCTCCGAAAGGGGGAGAGATACGACAATGGCGGATGCTAGCTTCGGAACAAAGTACATCTTGATTCGCTGGGCTGCGCTGCTCGGGTTTGCCTTCTCAACTGCCTCGATGCTTCATGCCGCCCCGCCCGAAGCGGGCAAGCTGCAGGTGTACTTCGTCGATGTCGAAGGCGGGCAGGCGACGCTGTTTGTCACACCCGCTCACCAGTCGCTGCTGGTGGACACCGGCTGGCCCGGCAATAACGGGCGTGACGCGGACCGGATCGCATCCGTTGCCCGGAAGGCTGGCCTGCAAAAGATTGACTACGTGCTGATCACGCATTATCACGACGACCATGTGGGCGGCGTTCCGCAGCTTGTCGCCCGCATTCCGGTCGGCGCCTTTATCGATCACGGCCCCAATCGCGAACTCGACCACGGCGTGACCCAACACGGTTACGACGCGTATCAGGGAGTGCTGGCAACCGGCCGCTCGAAACGGATCGAGGGACATCCGGGTGATGTGCTGCCCATTGCAGGCATGCATGTGACGGTCATCAGCGGGGATGGCAAGACGATCGAGGGAGCATTGCCTGGCGCTGGTCAGCCCAATCCCTTCTGTGCGGCCTCCGGGATCCGGCCTGCGGATCAGACCGAGAACGCCCGTTCTCTCGGCATCGAAATCACCTTCGGCCGTCTGCGGCTTCTGGATCTCGGCGACCTTACCTGGGACAAGGAGAGGCAGCTGATGTGCCCGGCCAACCGGCTCGGCACAATAGACGTGCTCGTCGTCTCGCACCACGGGTGGTACCAGAGTTCCAGTCCGGCGCTGGTCGATGCAATCGAACCACGGGTTGCGATCATGGACAATGGCGCCAAAAAGGGTGGATCCATCGCGACCCTGGATACGTTGAAGCACGATCCAGGGCTGGAAAGCCTGTGGCAGCTGCACTACTCGGAGGAGGGTGGCTCGGCACACAACACAAAGCCCGAGTACATCGCCAATCCTCAAGGGCCGGACGCAGGCAACTTCCTGGAGTTGACCGGCGGACGCGATGGCAGCTTCGATATCGTGAATGAGCGCACTGGAATGATCCAACACTATCCGATCCGCGCCCAACGCAAGCCTGCGTCAGGCGAATAAGCCGGCAACGCTTGGAAGGCTCTGATTACCTAAGGGGGCGCCAACTCAGAAAGCATATCTTCCTCCCCCTTCGACAAGCTCAGGGTACAAGATGACAAGAAAAGTGGCGATGTCATCTTTCTTTTTGTCATTCCCGAAGGGACTCTGCTGTTCGCACTTATTTACATGGCAGCTATAAGCATTGCGACGAAAGCGATTGGATTAATCCTCAAACGCATTTGTGCTGGCAATACGTGTAATCGATCCGAGCAGGAAGATATACGCAGCGATGCCCGCGAGCAGATAGACGCCGGCAACGTCGAAGGCCATCTTGAAGTTATGATGAGCCTCGACCAGATAGCCCGTGACGATCGCGGCGGCTATACCGGAGACCTGATTCGCGAAGTTGATGATGCCACCGACCGTACCCACACTTTCTTGGGGCGCAATGAGCGTGACGATGGACCAGCCAACGGGCGCAGCGGCGGAGAGTCCCCCGATGGAAATGCTGATCCATAGCAAGGCCCGGACTGGCGTTTGCGCCCCGGCGGCCCCCATAAGTCCAAGTCCACACGCCGTGCATCCGATGAGAATCGTGCGGCGCACCCGGTTTGCATTTGCCCCGTGCTGGATTAGCCAGTCAGGAAGCAGACCGCCCAAACAGAGATCGGTTATGGTAGCAATCAGCCAGGGCACACCGGTGTAGACAAAGGAGTGGAGCAGGTCAATGTGCAGCGCCGAGGAAAGATACCTGGGCAGCCATGCCAGCAGCAAATAAAAGGTGTAGTTATAAGAGCCAAAGCCGATCGCCAGGCCGATCACCTTGCGTTGCCGCAGCAGATACCCAAGCGAGGCACGCTCAGCCCTCTTTCTCTGCTCCGTGAGTGCAATGGTTTCCTCGTCGATATAGGTCATCTCCGCTTGACTTAGCAGAGGGTCCTCCCGCGGGTCACGATAGACGGCCCAGAAGAGCGCGAAATAAGCGAGGCTGACCAGGCCTGTAGCGGCAAAGCTCCAACGCCAGCCAATGTGCAATAAAAGAATGCCAAGGACGGGCACGCCCACAGCCGGCGCCAGCTTGGCGGCAGAGTCAAAGATCGAAGTCGCGAACGAGCGTTCTCGCGCAGGAAACCACAGACCGATCGCCTTCGCGTTCGCAGGGAAGGTGGGCGCTTCTCCCATGCCGAGCAGAAGCCGGGCTAAGAACAGGAAACCGAGGCCGGGCGCGAGTGCCGCTGCAAATGATGCAACACTCCAGATCAACGTTGAAGCCCGTCCAATGCGGCGAATGCCGAAACGGTCGAGCAGGACGCCGATGGGCAGCTGACATAATGCATAGGTCCAGTTGTATCCCGCCGAAAGGTATCCAAAGGTGATATCGGAGAGGCCAAAGGTGCGGTCGAGGGCATCGTGGGAAACCGATAGATTGACACGATCGAAGTAATTAACCAGCACGCCAATGCCGAGCAGCCATGCAATGCGCCAACGCCGTCGCGATCCTGCCGAATCGCCGTCGAGAGCCGCTGCGCTCGTCACTTCCATCAACCCATCTTATCTGGCCGCAGCTTCTAACTTGCTGCGACCCTCGTGCTCGCTCAAAGCCTGCCGGCAGGTCCTCTGTTGCAGATCGATTGGAGACTCAAGGTCGCCGGCGTGAAGGATGCAACACTCCGGCCTGAGCCTTGCTCGCGGTATCCTAGACCTCAGTCTAAGCGCCGATATGAATTACAGCTTGCACGAATTGCTCATGAGTGGCCTTGCGCTGCTCACGCTTCCGATCTTCTTCATCACACCGGGTTACGTCGCCGCTTCTCTGACTGGGCTGTTCCATTTTCGCGATCAGGGTTGGCTTGAGCGCGCGCTTTGGGCTGTTGCCTTATCCGAGCCGGTTTCCCTGCTCCTGGCTGCTCATCCACTGCTTCCCATCTCTCCCTCACTGACGACACACCTCTTCGTCGCCATTTTTTTCTTCGCGATCGTGCTGGGCATCCGTGACTGGCGCCGGGATGGCTCAGGAAAACGTCTCTGGTGGGATCGGAACGCAACGATCGCAACGGGCGCCGTATTCTTCCTCATTGCGTACTGCTTGCTTTCCGCCTTCCCAATCGCCTGGCATGGGCGTTTATATGAGAGCGCCATCTGGCAGGACTGGAACGTTCGCATCCAGCTCGTGAATTCAGCGATCCGCGGTGGAAATATACCCCGGAATCCGATGTTTGCACCCGGCGGACAAGCTGCGCCTTTGCGTTATTACTACTTCTGGTACGTCCTTTGTGCACGCATGCATGACCTGGTTCCGGTGAGCGCACGCGCAATTCTGACGGCGAGTTGCGCGGGAGCCTCTCTCTCGCTTTTGGGATTCCTGTTTCTTTCGTTGAAATATCTCGGCACATCCACCAAAGCTTTACGCAACCAGTGCACGGCGATGCTTTTGGCTGCCTGCATTCTTGGGCTCGATCTCGTTGCGGCCGTTGCGACCACCCTGCACCATCGCATTTATCCGGACCTGCAGTTCTGGCTGTGGGATCGGACTCCCCGCCTGCTGCACATCGTGCTCTGGTCCCCGCACCACGCCGCCGGATTGGTGAGCGCCGGGCTGGGCACGCTGCTTCTCGTGCGTTGTCTGGATTGCAGCTCGCGACAACGGGTGGTTCACATGGTGCTGGCGGGTATCTGCTTCGCCGCTTCAGCAGGTACATCCACCTTCATCACTGCCCTCTTTGCCTCTGCTTTGCTGCTGATTTTGGTGGATGCGCTGCTGCGGCGGCAATGGACCGTCGTGCTGCCCCTGTTGGGGGCCGCGGTTCTAGCCCTTCTGCTTGACGCTTCGTTCCTGCATGGCCTGCTCATGGCGAGGGCCGGCTCCGTCGCGGGCAAGAGCGGCTCGCCGGTGCTTCAACCGTTGCCGCGCTTCATGAGCCAGGCGCTGCAGATCATCTGGACCAGCGCGGATGCCATGAGCCGCAGGTTCTACCACCATCGCCTTCCGCACGGAATCAATCCTTCGATCGGTTTGGTGAAGTGGGAGTTGCGCATACTGCATCGACCTATCATTATGGTGTTGTTTCTTCTGGACTTGGGCTTCTTCGCTTTTGTCCTGTACTGGCAGGCTCGCAAAGACTTCTTGTCCAGAGAGCCGATGCCCCGCGCGGCGCGTGTGCTTTGGCTGATTTTTCTCGGCATCGGCATCCCTGGAACACGTTTAACTTCAGCTCCGTTGCAGACCAACAACGATTTCGCCAGACACGCGGGACTTTGTATGGAGTTCGTTCTCCTGTTATGGTCCGCTCCGCTTATTGCAGACTTCTTCGCGCAGCGGAGAGCCGCCAGGCAAACTCACCAGCGTCTTTCACTCCCGACTGCAACCCGAGTTGCCATTGCCTGCGCCATCATCGGGATTGCCGGCCAGGTTACGCAGATCGTGCTTGACCGCATTCGTACGCCGTTGACCGACATGGACGCCGTACCGCACGTCGTGGTGGCCGAGCATGTTCCCCACATCGGCTACCGCTTCGAGCAGATACAGCAAGCCATGGCAGCGGCGGATCGCATCACGCCTTCCGATGGCATCGTGCAAGGCGATCCGCATTCGATCCTGGCACCGGTTTTTCTGCTGTATACGAACCGCCAGATGGCGGCCAGCGACGATGGATGTAACACGCCGTTTGGCGGCGACCCTCAGGCCTGCCGTCCACTTACGCGCTCCTTGATCCAAATGTTTGGAGGCACGGGCGCCCGCTACTTCGTGGACATGACTGTCCTGAAAAAACCCATGCCGTTTGATCTTTCTCTTGTTACACCTGATAACTTTGCACGAATTTGTGCGGAAACTAAGATCAATGTGATCTTTATGACTATACCGCTCCGGCGTGGTGGGACAAAAACAGTTGGGTATGGAAACTCAAGCCCTCGTTTTCCAACAGCACAGCCAAGGTCTTTCCCTGCTCCGATGCTCTGCCGACGAGCGGCAACTGAACCACTGCAGCCGTATATCCCGCGGTACTCCTGAGCGAACGCCCGGAAGGATTTAAGATGCCCGAATGGGGTACAACTCAAACCTCGACCTTTTGCGTGCATTGGCAGTAGTCCTTATCGTCGTTGAACACACGCTGCTCTCCAAGGGCATTCCACAATGGCATGGTTGGCAGATCGAGAGCGTTGGACAATTTGGAATCAACCTCTTCACTGTTCACAGTGCCCTCGTGCTGATGGGCTCGCTGGGGCGTCGGCCTGACACTCTGGATTTCTACATCCGCCGTGTCTTCAGGCTGTACCCGCTTGCGGTGCTGCTGATCTTGTTTACGGTTTTGACGCATGCTCGCGTCGGTCCACCGCACTTCAGGTTAAAGGATGTGGTGTCCAACTGTCTGCTGACTCAGGAACTTGTCGGCCGAGTCTCTATAGATGGCGTGATGTGGGCGCTTCCTCCCGAGGTCTATCTTTGCCTGTTGCTGCCATGCTGTTTCTTCTTCGTAAAAGCGGAACAGGGGAGGGTGTGGCCACTGCTGGTTTTTTGGCTGCTCATGGTCCGAATGGACGTGATCTTCTTTCCAGATCCGGCCGGTTATAACTTCCCGGTGATGTTCCCGGACTTCCTGTCCGGCATGATCGCGTATGCGGGATTTCAGCGTCGGCGCCCCATCTTGCCCACCCCGGTGCTGCTGCTTGCGCTCGCCGCTCTCTTTTGCGTGTCTATGACGCACTTACAGACGCACTTACAGCGGCCACACTGGATTGTCTGTCTCGCGCTGGGCCTGCTCTTACCCTTCATCCGTTTTCCCATACAGTCCGCATCCCGCGAAGCAGAGAGAAAGAACTTGACGCGGACGGTGGCGGTCTACTCTTATGCGGCATTCCTCATTCATCCGTTTTGTATCGTTCTCGGATTCGGAGTTCTAGGCAAAAAGCCGCTGGCGGTGCAGCTGGCTGCTGAGGGCCTTTCTTTGTTGGGCCTTGTGTATGCGGCGCATCATTGGGTTGAACAGCCGATGATTCGACTCGGCGATGCTTTTGCCACCCGGATCGCCGCTAAACGTGGTGTATCGGTCGTCGAGACACTCGAGGAGCGCCTCGCATAACAGATTCGGTTTTGCGAATAGAGCTGATCTCGCAGGAAATTGCGAGCTTGGAACCCTTGTTGTGCATCATTCCAGGCCTCGTATGAGCAAAAGTGTCATGGGAGGCACTTACTTCACGTAGCTCATCCGGCTGCGATTGGGATGGTGATACCGGAAACGTAATCTGCGGCAGGCGAAAGAAGAAACAGGATCGCGTCAACAACATCTGCCGGAGTAGTTGCTCCGAGCGGGTTGACTGCCGCATCTTCCTGTAGGGAAACTGCGTCCAGCTCTTTCCCAAGCTGCGTTTCCGCCACGCCGAACGAAACTGCGTTGATGCGGATGGATGAAGCTGCATATTCGGCCGCTAAGGCCCGCATCAGACCTAGCTGTGCGTATGCAACAACCGTGGATTGCGCCAGGAATTTTGGCGGTACACCATGGATGATGCTAGACAACACAAATACAACACGCCCGCGTGGCAACTTAGCCATATTTGGCAAGAGTTGCTGCATCAGGACCATGGCTGAATAAACCTGTACCGCCATACCTGCTTCAAAGCTGTTCAACCTAAGCTTTGTGAAGAGCTCGTGACGCATTTCAATCGCCGGCAGGTGGATGATGGCAGATGGAACTTCCTGCGCGTCAAGCTCCGCCGTGATGTGCGCTCCGCTATGCGGATCGGAAAGATCTGCTCGCAAAGGAATCACTCGTTCACCAAACTCCTGCGCTAATTGCATGACATCGTCCGCTGCACTGAAGCCGTAAGCCAAAATTCGACAGGTACTCTTCGCCAGCAAAGCCCGTATCAGTGCCTTGCCGACCTCCGATGCCGCTCCGGTAATCAGAATCAGGTCACTGTCCATGGAACCCCACCCGAATCGTCGCCTTGGATACTGTAGATCGATCCATCTTGCGTATGCGGGCCCGGACCTCGAAGCGTTGATAGGCTTCGTTCCTATAGGACACTTCGCCCGCGACACTGAGTAACTCGCCGGGAAAACAGGGTGCGTTGAAATCAATGTCGATTCCCTGCAGCAGAGCGCGTTCTCCGGGAAGATACATTCCCACCAGACGGGAATAAAGCGATGAACTCATCAATCCAAACACCACCGGAGCGACAAAGCCCTTTGCCTGTGCATAGTTTCGGTCGACGTGCAACGGATTCCTGTCTCCTGAAATTGCGGCGAACTGCTCCATCATTTCCTCGGTAAACACAGCCTCGAAGCCATGCTTCAAGCCGATCGAGATATCTTCCCAGCGATATTGATTCATTTTTTGCTCAGTTTTGCCTGAATGAGATCGACCATCTCGCCGACGTTCTTCAGTTCCTGTAAATCCCCAAGCGCAAACTTCACTTTGAAGTGCTTTTCGATCGCGGTAATCAGGTTGATGTGGGCAAGCGAATCCCAATCTTCTACATTTTGCGCATTCGATTCGCGCGTGATCACGAGATCCGGCTGGTCAAGGATGTCCTGAAAGATGGGCTGCAACTGCTCCAGAATATCATTCATGGGTAGCACTCATTTCTTCGATCTGGATGTGAGTATTTCGCTTTGCATAGTCGTGTGTTACCAGCCTGTAGGTGACACTGCCGTTAGGGGCTACATCCTCCTGCTGAAACCCCATGGTCTCGTAGAACTGCGCAACCATACTGTTCTTCTTGGTCGGAATATAGACACCGACAATCACTTCGATGCCTGCGCTGCGTGCGTTCTCCACCAGAACGTCAAGCATCGCGAGTTCCATATCGCGCTTCAGCACACGGCAGCTCATCAGCCAAAGGTCGATGTGCAACTCGCTTCTCACACGTCGACCCAGCACTACAGAAACCAGTCCATTGTCTCCAAATCGGTCTGTCAGGCGACCGTAAAGGCCGAGGTAACTGGGATCATCGGCCACAGCCTGCATCTCAGCCAGCGTATAGCGGCGCGTGGTGAGATTGAACTGATTGGTTTTGTTGGTGAGTTGTGTGATGCGGTCCAGGTACAGGGGGCGAAACCGGGCAATCTCGGCCTTCATCTGCAGTGAGTCGAGATACTCGCCATAGTCGGCGAAGGCGGACTGCACGGCCGCGCGCTGAGTATTTCCGGCATATTGTGAAGCACGCGCCAGGTCATCGGACGAGAGCGTCGTTACTTCAAAGTATCTGCCAGCTTGAAGAATCGCTACATAGTTCGCCGGGTTTTCGCCCAGTTCAGGCACGGCAATTCCGGGGATCTGGGCTGCCACGATGGCGCGCTCGGCGGGATTGTCGTCCGCGAAGACGAAGGAGTCCGCACCCAGATTCAACTCCTGCGCCAAGCTGAGAATATTCTCGTGTTTCGGCTCCCAGTTGGCGCGAAAGGCGGAGATGTGTTCAAGCCGGAGTACGGAGTCAGGATGCGCGAAGCCGGAGCGCGCCACGTCGGCGTCGTTTTTGGAACACACAGCCAGCAGCACTCCACGCTCACGCAATTTCAGGCAGTACTCCTGGAACGCGGTAAACGCCTCGGCCATGGGAGTTTCGCGGCCAATTTGAATGCGGTCTACCCCATCATCGCCGATGACGCCGCCCCAGATCGTGTTATCGAGATCGAGCACCAGCACCTTGCGCGAACGCCCGTAGATCGCTCGCACTATGGAGGTAAGAGAGCGCGCCAGGGCAGCATGGGCCTCCACCGTGAGCAACAGCTTGTAGCTGAACCAGCGCTCCGAATCAAACCACTGCCTCAGCCCGAGTTCCGCTGACAGCGAGAGCACATCCTGCAACGTGAGACGCGGATTGAGTGTGGCCTCACGCGTGAATACCGCGTTTAATTCCAGGTAAAAGCGCGTGGTTCCACCCGGAACGACAGCATCCAGGTTTCCCATCAGGGTATACGGCGGAAGCTCAAAGTTATTCTGGATAATCTGGCAGCCCAAAGCTGATTCCAGCGAGAACCAGATCTGGCGATAGCGCTCCAGTTCGGCATCCACCGTTGCCTTCAGCTGTTCTTCCGAAGCCGAGATAGGAGGTGCGGTCAGGACATTGCGGTAAGAGATGTGGACGTACACCAGGTCTGGCGAAAAGGCTTGCAGGGCTGCCGTATGGTGAACGGCCTCCTCATAAAATTGTCCATACTCGGACTGATGGAATACCGGCGCAAAACCCGCGTCCAGCAAGTACAACTCCAGCAAATCCACCAGTTCGTTCGTCGTTGAGCCGCCCAGTACGGCGATACGCAAAGGCGTCAATCCGGGCTGCGCAGCGAGCTCCCGCCGCAAACTGCGCCGCTTGCGCACAAGATCCTGAATGCTGAAAGAGTCGAGAGTCACGATGTTCTTGGGGCCGAATTCTTTACACCATCATACGGGAATTACAAGGTAGCCATCACAGCCATTGCAGGCCACTCACAACCACACTCGATCTCCGGGCTGCCTACACGACAGCCCCGCCCGCGACCGGGAGTGCATATCCGGAGATATTGTCCGCTGCTGGGGAAAGTAGATACTGGATGGCTCCTACCACATCCTCGGGTTTGGCGTTGCGGCCGAGGGGATGGCTCGCGGCAGCTCCCTCGATCACGTGATCGCTTAACTCTCCCAGAAATTTTGTCTCGACCATGCTCGGAGAGACTGCGTTGATGCGAAGCGGTGTGGCCGCATACTCGGCCGCCAACGCCCGCATCATCCCGAGCTGTGTATATTTCACCATGGTGTACTGGGACAAGTACTTGGGCGGCTCGCCATGCACATAGCTTGTCAACATGAACACGACCCGCGCCCGGGAAAGTTTGGCCATCTTTGGCAGCAGCTTCTGTAGAATGATCACCAATGATCGAACCTGGAGCGCCAGGTCTTGCTCGAAACGTTTCCAGTCAAATTTAGTGAACCGCTCTGGATGGGGCCGTAAGGCCGGAAGATGAACCACACTTGCGGGTGAACCATAGCGCTCGATGACCTCCAACCCTAGAGTTCCGGCCGCAGCTGCGTCGGAGAGGTCTGCTACGAGCGGGGTCAGTCGGCCAGGGTACTCGCTCGCGAGAACATTGAGCCGATCGCCGCCTCTGAACGAGTGTGCCAGAATGTGCACATCGGGGGACGCGTTCAAAAGAGCTCGGCAGAGCGCGATGCCAATGTCAGATGAGGCGCCGAGCACCAGCGTGGTTTCAGCCATTTCGATTCTCCGGGTCACATTCGATGGTCGCCTCGAAAGGATGCTTTCGTCAAAGCCGGCTTTTTGACGGGGCGACTATGACGGTGCCATTCGATGCCCGTCGACTGCTCCGCGTGAGCGTCATGCAGTCAGCCCCAGAATGGGGACGCTTCGCTCTCGGCTACGTTCTATAGTAGGGGCTGAATCAAATTAGATCTCGGAGCACACGCAGGTGCCCGGCTCCGGGACCGTAACCGGGTAGCCACTATCACGTCATGACCTTCAGTAATCCTGTCTTCTTTCTTCTATTCTTGCCGCTCTGTCTGCTCGGTTATTGGCTCATCGCACGCCTCGGCAGACGATGGATGGTTGGCTACTTGTTGCTGATGTCCCTCATCTTTTATGCGGCCTGGAGCAAGGAATACCTGCTCGTTCTACTCGGCTCCATCGCGGTGAACTTTTTCGTATCAACGAGGATTTTCGCCAATGTCAACCGGCCCCGGCGACAAACAGCATGGCTGATTGCGGGCATCGTGGTGAACCTGGCCGCACTTTGCTTTTACAAGTACCTCTTCCCTTTCCTGGCCTTCGCGCACTCCATCGGCGTGACTCACCAAAGCTGGGGCGCGACTATCCTGCCGCTGGGCATCTCTTTCTTTACCTTTACCCAGATTGCTTATCTTGTGGACCTGAAACAAGGCGTAGCGGGTCGTGAATCCCTGGGCAGCTATGCCCTGTTTGTCACGTTTTTTCCCCACCTGATCGCCGGCCCGATTCTCCACCACAAGGAGATGATGCCGCAATTTCGTCAGGAGCGGCCCTACCGGTTCCATAGTGACGATCTAGCGCTCGGCATCACCTGGTTCACCATGGGTTTCTGTAAGAAGACCCTCATAGCCGATCGTATCTCCCCATTGGCGAGCGCCATGTTTGCAGCACCTGCAGCCAAGGGAGCCGCGGAGACATGGTTTGGAGCCCTGATCTATGCGATGCAGTTGTACTTCGATTTTTCGGGTTACTCGGACATGGCGATCGGGCTGGCCCGCATGTTTTCCATCCGCTTTCCAATGAACTTCAACTCACCATTCAAAGCAGAGAACATCGGTGATTTCTGGCAGCGATGGCACATGACGCTGACGCACTACATCATGGCCTACGTGTACGCGCCCATCCAGATGAAGGTCAGCCGGTGGAGATTGGATCGGGGTAAAAAGACCTCACGCAAGGCGCAGGCTACATTCGAGGGCCTCTTGCAAATGGTGCTCTTTCCCACCATCGTCACTCTGACGCTGGCGGGAGTATGGCATGGGGCGGGGCTGCAGTTCACCATGTACGGAATCATGCATGGTCTGTTCTTATCGGCGAATCATATGTGGCGGGTCTTTGTGCCGGAGGCTAACTACATCCGCCGCCGTCTACTCACGAGGCCCGTTTCGATCGGGGTTACCTTTCTAACCGTGGTAAGCACCTTTGTCATGTTTCGCGCCAATACCGTCAAGGATGCCATCCACATCTACGGCGGCCTGCTGGGGAGACATCATTACGGTGCGCCGGTGTCGCCACTTCTGTGGCTTCTGCTTGCCGGCCTGTTCGCGGTGGTTTGGCTGCTACCCAACACGCAGGAGATCCTCGGGGAGTCGCAGAAGGAAGATGAGTTGAACTGGGCCCTCGTGCGCAATATCCGCTGGGTGCCTTCACTGCCCTGGTGGGTTGTCACCGTCGCGGTCTTTACGATCTGTATGGCCTACTCGTCGGTGGAGTCTACCTTCCTTTACTTTCAGTTTTAGCCGCGGAGACTGATTGCATCTGAGTTTGCGATTGCTGCTCCCGAAGCGCCGCTAGCACCTGTTCGGCTGCCTCCTGCGAGAAAATTCGGGAGCCTGTCAGATCCAGGTGAACATCGTGATCGTTAAAGTCACTGATGGGCAGGCGCTGCAGCACGTTATCGTACAAGCCGCCTGAGATATGCACATAATCTTTGTACATAGGGTCGCAGTCCGGTATGGGAGAGATATCAACGATCACCTGGGTGAAGGGTGTGGAATATTTCTGCCGAAAGCTCTTGACACTCTCCTCCCACCGTCGCACCGGGTATAAGTTGTACGCGCGTACACAATGCGTTTGGGGCGGCAAGGGAAACGGCCACTGTCCGTTCCGCTGCTCGCGCAACAGACGAACGTCCACACCGCGGGTATCTATGCCAAGCACTTGATCTTTCAGGCCGTCCAGCAGAGCCTTTATCTCCCAGGTGACATATTTGGCTGTCCACTCCACCGTGGTCCAGGAGTGAAGCTTCGACCCCATTCCATAGCGCCACGCGTACCACATCCCTTCGATGTGGTACTCGTACAGGGGCTGCTGATCCGGCTTAAGAAAACTTGGAGTCCAACTTGTCAGCAATACGCGCGGCGCCGGATTCTGCGCAAGGTATCGCTGCAGCGGAGGATCCGTACCCACAACCTGCTGAATCGGCGTTCCTTCAGCGATGTTGCACGTTTTTAATCCGGTGGCCTGCTGAATGATCGCCGGATCCAATGCGGCCATCGCCGACGAATCGCCGTAGATAACGACCTCGCAGTCTTGGCGCCCCGCTCTTTGGCTATACCCTACGCCGCGCAGTCCCGAATAACGGCTGTGAACCAGAAACCAGTCCGTACGCCCCAGCAGCAGGAGGCCCACGACCATTACTGAAACTGTCACCAGAAATGCGGCAACATACAGCTGCGCCATATACGGGCGCACGTGACGTTCGGACTGCACCGGTTGCATCGTGATGGGAAGCGCGGAGAGGTCAGCCACAGCCTCAATCATAGAAGAAATACCCTCTGGAAAGGGGTCACTCCGGGGCGGGAAAAGTTTCTGGTCCGGTGGCCGGGCTACCGGTTCTAAAGCGAACTACCTGTTGGTATGCAGCTTTTCGTTTGTCATCCCGTAGGGATCACAAACAAAGAAGGTGGCACTGCACACCAACGGGTAATCAGCAATAGAAGGCATTTCTAATGCAGGCTTACTCACTCTACATCGTATGTTTCGGCGGGAACTTATAAAACATCTCGTCGATGGCCTTCTGAATCAGGCCCGAATTTTTATTCATATTGCCGGATTCGGTCTCATGCGAGATGCCGCGCCACACCAGGTTATGCGTGTGGGTGTCGTACAGGTCTACGACCAGGGAACCTATGGGGATGGTGCGCTCCGTCGTGGTGCTGTCGCCGCCGAAGCCGCCGCCCCAGCCCTCACCCCACCAGCCGCCCCATCCACCCCAGCCGAAGCCGGGTCCAAGTCCGTCGTAAAAGGTCTGGTATTGTCTCGTATCGGTCTGGCCACCGATCGCGGTGATCGCCACATCGCCGCCGTGCGGCACCTCACGCCAGCCGTGATACGTGAGGTCACGCCGGATCTCGTCCTTTAAGACGGATTGATCCAGCGGGTTGACGGTCTGCAGCTTGTGAAACGAGAACGTGTGGTAATCGCTGAAGGGCGCCTTGTGGTCGAAGTCGGTGTGCACCTGCTGCCCTTGCATCACCGGCACGATGGTGGCCAACAGCAGCGCGCCTAAACCTAATTTGTTGCTCATCCCTGGTCTCCTCGAAACGCGGAATCTACGGAAGACGAAGCTTATCTGGGGCTGCGCCCCAGGCTGTTATGTGACGCGCCGTTGGCGCTGGGCACAGCTTGTGTGCTGATTCTGCTCCAATGTCCAGGCTGAAGCCCGGACCCCCTCCGGAAAGCAAAAATGATTCACACCGACACTACCTAAGCGCTGGAAGAGCCGCCTTACTTGAGAGTCGTCAACGAAGGCTGCTGCTTAACCGTTACACCATCCAGCGAGCCCTGAAACACGATCACCTTCGTCAGTGCTTCATACGGAATCTGCGTAAGCGGCAACGCGCGGCCGTTCACTACCAGCGTCGGCGTGTTGCTTACACCGATGTCGGTAGCCAGCTTCATCGTCTCGTTTACCGCATCCTGCGCCGCGGGCGTGCCCGCACACGTCATGGCCGCCGCCGGGTCCACACCGGCGGCCGTCACTGCCGCACGCAAGGTCGCATCGGCCTTTTCCTTGGTCAAATCCGCCTGCGTGTCATACACCTTCTGCGCATAGGTGAAGAAACCGGGGTCGCCCTTGGCCTTGCGCACGCAGTACCCCACCTCGGCCGCCTGCATCGCAAACGGATGCACCGCCGCCAGCGGCAGATCCTCAAACACGATCCGCGCCTGCGGAAACTCCTGCAGCAGCTTGTCCATGATGGGCTGCGCGGCCTTGCAGTTCGGGCACTGAAGGTCCGCAAACTCCACAAACTCCAGGTCCTTGCCCGTCGCTCCACGCGCCGCCCCATGGGCCTGCTGCTGGAGCAGCGTCCGCGTCGCCGCAAACGGTTGCGCGCCGAAGTTCACCACCTCGCCCGCAATGGCGTGCTTGCCATCCGGCGTCACGTACATTGTCGTTTGAGCCAGTTTGCCCGGCTGCGTCTTCTCCGCCACGTACACCTGCACGCGGATGACGCCCGCGGCCATGGTCGGCTCAATCGCCGCCACGCTCCAGGTGCGAGCCTCGTCATAGCCCCACAGCGCATGCAGAAAGCTGTTCACCGTCTCCACCGTCGGGCTCGACGCCGTGAAGTTCTTTGGGTTCACCGGCGGAAACGCGTCCGTGGGCGCCTTCGGCAGCGTCGGCTCCGGGGTTGCCGGAGCAACACCGCTTGGCCGCTGCGCCAAGGGTGTCTTCGCCGCCGGGCTTTGCGCCCCTCCGGTCATTGCAACCGCACTCATCACCATTGCTGCCGCGCAAAAAAATACCGTCTTCTTCAACCCATTTCTCCTCAAGGCGTTGCCGCCGTGCTTTGCATTCAAAATCTCTAAACCTCGCGCCGCGCCGCAATCGGAAACCGCCGGCCCATGCCAAACGCCTTCTTCGATACCTTCAACACCGGCGCTGCCTGCCCGCGCTTGTACTCCGCGATCTCCACCAGCCGGATCACCTTGCGCACCAATCCAATCTCCAAACCCTGCGACGACGCGATCTCCTCCGCCGGCTGGTAGTCCTCGATGTACGCCCGCAGCAGCGGGTCCAGCACCTCGTACTCCGGCAGAGAATCCGTATCCTTCTGCCCATGCCGCAACTCGGCCGATGGCGGTTTCGTGATCGTGTCCGAGGGAATCATCTCGCGTTCAAATCGAACTTGATTGACCCATCGGCTCAGCGCATACACCTCGGTCTTGTACAGGTCGCCGATTACCGCCAGCGCGCCCACCATATCGCCATACAGCGTGCAATAGCCGGTCGCCATCTCGCTCTTATTGCCGGTCGTCAGCACCAGCGCTCCGGTCTTGTTGCTCACCGCCATCAGCAGCGTTCCGCGAATGCGCGGCTGCACATTCTCTTCCGCCAGACCGAACTCCGTCCCTGCAAAAAACGGTTGCAGCCGCTCGCTGAACTCGTCGTAGATCTCGCGAATCGGCAGCACCGAAAACGGTATCCCAAGGTTCTTTGCCAGCAGCTCCGCATCGGTCAGCGATCCCGTCGAAGAAAACTCGCTCGGCATGCCGATGCCCTGCACATTCTCCGCCCCCAGCGCCTCCGCGGCGATCGTCGCCACCAGCGCAGAGTCGATGCCGCCGCTCAACCCCAGCAATGCCTTGGTGAAGCCGCATTTGCGCAGATAATCTCGCGTTCCCAGCACCAGCGCCTGCCACGTACGCTCGCATTCTGCCGGACCCATCGCACTTGCAGAAGAGAGTTCGACCGATTTGTCATCCTGAGCAACGCGAAGGACCTGCTTCTCTTCCGCTGGCAAGCTTACGGGCTGCGCCGTGGCCGTATCCACAACCACGAAGTCCACGCGAAACGCCGCAGCCTGCGCGATCACCTCGCCCCCCGCGTTCATCACAAACGAGTCGCCATCGAAGATCAGGCTGTCATTGGCGCCAACCTGATTCACCATCACGACCGTCGCGCGATGCCGCTTGGCCAGCGCACCGATCATGCGCCGCCGCGTGTCGGGCTTGCCATGCCAGTACGGCGACGCCGAAATATTCAGGATCAGCCGCTCGCCGCTCATGGTCTGCGGTAATGTTCCCCACTGCCGCATCAGATCCTCCACCGGATCCAGCGGATAATTCTGCCGCGGCCAGAACATCTTGTCGTTCCATGCATCCTCGCAGATCGTGATCGCCACGGGCTTGCCCTTGATCAGCGTCAGCGACTGTTCTTTTGCGGGCTCAAAGTACCGCTGCTCATCGAAGACGTCATAGTACGGCAGCAGCATTTTCTGCTGCAGAAAGCTGAGCTTTCCATCCTGGAGCACCGCAGCGACGTTGCGCACATGCTTCTCGCCCGGCCCCTCGCAGCGCAGCGGCGATCCACACAGCACCGCCGGCATGCCTGGTTTCTTCGTCAGTGCACATAGGGCGCCGAGGGACTCCTCCGCCCGCCGCACAAACGATGTCTTCTCCAGAAGATCGGCGGGAGGATAACCGGAGGTCGCCAGCTCGGGGAAGACGACAAGCTCAGCGCCAGCTTCGGCAGTCCGTTGCGTGTAGTCGATGATCTTGCTCAGATTGCCCGAGAAATCTCCAACCGTTGGGTTGATCTGGGCCAACGCGATGCGCACAACTTGATTCTACCCCGCCGTGCAGGACTCAAGGATTCGCTGACGCCGACGCCTTTGAAACTGTCATCCCGTAGCAACGCGAAGGGATCTGCTTTTCTTGGCCAGCCGATGAGCTGCTACGATCCCGTCCCCGCCAGCACCACGCTCACGGTGCGCGCCAGGATACGCAGATCCAGCAGCAGATTCCAGTTCTCGACATAGGCCGTATCCAGCGAGATATAGCTGTCAAACGATGGATCCTGCCGCGCCTCCACCTGCCACAGCCCGGTGATGCCGGGCAGCACATCCAGACGGCGAAGATGCGAAAGATCGTACTTTTCCACCTCAGCGGCCAGCGGCGGCCGCGGTCCCACCAGGCTCATGTCCCCCTTCAGGACATTAAAAAACTGCGGCAGCTCGTCGAGCGAATACTTGCGCAGCTTGGCGCCGATCTTCGTGATGCGGGGGTCATTGGAGATCTTGAACAGCACATTATCGCGCTCGTTCATATGCGCCAAATCCTTCCGCATGACCTCCGCATTCCGTACCATGGTGCGGTATTTGAAGCAGCGGAACACCCGTCCTTTGCGCCCGATCCGCTCGGCCTGATAAAAGACCGGCCCTTCCGAGTCGAGCCGCACCAGCATCGCGATGGCGAGCATGAACGGGCACGCCACCAGCAACGCCGACGAGGCCAGCACGATATCCAGCCCGCGCTTGAGCACAAACGCCCCGCGCGGAAACTCGCGGCGGTGCAGCGGAATCGTCGGGAACTGCCCCACATACTCTACAGGCGCGTTCCAGGCCAGGCCATCGTACAGATCCGGCACAACCCGGACATCGATCCCCAGCGCCCGCGCCTCTTCCACAATCGCGATCACCGTTTGCTTCTCGGCCGGTGTCGAAAAGTAGATCTCATCCACAAACAAGGATCGCGCCACGGCCACGCAGTTGCGCACATCACCCACCGTCTGCGGATTCGCCTCCCGCTCCCGGCCCTCGCTCAACGAAATAAACCCTTTGAACCGGAACCCCATGTGCGGCAGCGCTTCCAGGTGATTGCGCAGCGCGTGTCCCACACGCCCATCACCCACAATCAGCACATTGCGCACCTCCAGGCCGCTCAGGTATCGCCGCTGCCGCAGCTTGCGCCACAGCGCCCGTCGCGCCATCAGCATCAGCATCGTCGTAAACACGGTGACGAGCACCACAATGCGCGAAACCGCATAGCCGCGCACAAGGTACAGCGTTCCGCAAAGCAGCAGCCCGGCGGTAAACACCGCCTGGATCGTCATGCGCTGTTCATGCAGGCCGCTCACGGTCTCCCCCGCCCGGTACAGACCGAGCAGCCGCGAAATCAACACCAGGTAAACGCCAAAGACGAGCAGCATGACGACGGAGATCTGAGGCGCCGCCTGCGTCAGCTCACCGAGCACACCCTGTCGCGCGGTCACCTGCGGGTCAAGACGAACATGGAAGGCAATCAGCCCCGCCAGCAGGGCGCTCGTAATATCCAGCCCCGCCCAGACCACGCTCGAAATCGAAGGCCTCTGGCGGCGCCCACCATTCCCTGAAACACGCTCCCGGTGTCGTGCCCGGTTGGAGACTACGACCTGTTCGAGGTATTCGGGTGTCGTCATGCTTCACGCTGCAAGCCGCAAAGGCCCGGGCTGAAAAGTACAGAGGTTGCAAACAGGCACACGAGCCGCTGCTTGGGGGTTGCTGATAACTACTCTAGCACTGTCGATGCCTACCTCCGGTCACCCAGATGGGTACACTCACCGTCCCGGGAGCACCAACGCATCCAGCTCCAAAAACTCTCGCAAAACGTCATCCTGACTCCCCCGCATCTCGTCCACGGTCCCGAAAAACCGCGCCTTTCCCTCATGCAGAAACAGCACACGATCGGCTAGCTTTTCCGCGAACCGCATATCGTGGGTCACCACAATGCTCGTCAAATGCAGCTGCGCCTTCAGGCGCTGGATCAGATCCCCCAGCAGGTGTCCCATCAACGGATCCACCATCGTTGTAGGCTCGTCATACAGTACCGCCGCCGGCTGCGCGGCCAGGGCGCGGGCGATCGCCACCGATCGCTTCATGCCCGTGGACAGATCGCTCGGCAGCAGATCTTCCATCCCGGCGACGCCCACCATCTCCAGCAGCCCCTTTACCACCTGCAGAATCTGGTCTTCACTCATGTCCCCGCGCTCGCGCAGCGGAAACGCCACATTCTCTCCCACGGTAATCGAGTCAAACAGCGCACCGTTCTGGAAGACCATGGTAACTTTGCGGCGCACCGCCTGCATCTCGCGCTCGGTGAGGCCCTCCACACTCTGCCCCGCCACCAGCACCGTTCCGCTATCCGGCTTCAAAAATCCCATCAAAATTTGCAGCGAAACCGACTTGCCCACACCGCTGCGTCCCAGAATGCAAAGCGTCTCCCCCGGGTTCACGAAGAAGCTCACATCGCTGAGCACGACGAAATCGCCGAAGCTCTTCGATACATGCTGAAACGCGATGTACGGTCCCGCCGGCGCGGCGAACTCCGCCCCAGCCAGCCCCGCGCTGGCCGCGAAACTGGACTCCTCGGCTGACGCCTCAGCCTCCTGCTCGTTTTGCTCGGCAGCCTGCTCCAGAAAATCGCCGACCACGCCAAGCACCTCGGGCGACACCTCCGCCGTCAAGGACTCCTGTTCTGCCGTCGTCGTCGGCGCGGTCTCTTCGGTCTGCTGGCGGCTATGCACCAGATCCATCTCATTCGGATCGGAATCGGCAGGTATCGTCACGGTTCCTAGTATGTCAAAGCCGGTGCGCCGAAGCCCGCTCCGACGCCGCAAGGGCCTCGCTCCATAGCTCAGCCTCGGCCAGTTCCTGCGGCGTATTCACGTTACGGAACCAGAACTCCATTGCAAGCCTTTGATTCTCCAACTTCCGATGCTCCACCTTCGGCGCGAAGCGAGCGGCATCGCACACCCATAACCGACCCCGGTCCGCCGCATCGACGGCGGCCAGCAGACCATCGATCCTCCGCTCGCCGCGATCCAGCGCGGCCGAGATCGCCTCAACCGCCGTTCGCCGCAACAGACAGAACGCAGGCTGCCGATCGCCATTGGCCAGCAGAAAGCTCGCCGCACATCCGGCCTTCGCCTTGGCCAGCACCGCCCCCGCCCACCCCGACAACAACTCCGCCGGGACCAGAGGCACATCTACAGGCAGAAACATCGCCCACTCCTGCGTACATGCCTTCAGAGCCGCCTCTATCCCCGCGCCCGGCCCGGCATTCACACGCGTTTCGTGCACGAGCGGAGCGAAATCGCTCAGGTCCGCGCGGTTACCAGCGATGGAAACCACAGCACAGAAACTCCGCAGCTTTTCAACAGCTATCTCCACCATCGGCCGGCCACGGAACGGCAACCGAGCCTTATCCCGCCCCATGCGCGAACTCTGCCCACCGGCCAGCACAAACCCATGCACCGGCAGCAGCTCGGAACTGGCAGACTCGCTGCTCAATACCTCAAACCTCGCACCTGAACAACACCCAGAAGCCATGCACCAGCCTCAAGCGCTCACCTGCCCAGTCAGCTGCAGAAACCGCACAATCGACTCGATTCCGCGATGAAAGTTGCTGAGGTTGAACTTCTCATTGGGTGCATGGAGGTTGTCGTCCGGCAGCCCAAAGCCCATGAGCACCGTCGGAATGCCCAGCTCGCGCACGAAATCGCCCACAATCGGAATCGATCCACCGCCGCGCACAAACACCGTCTCCTTGCCGAAGACCTCGCCCATCGCCTCGGTCGCCGCGCGCACATACGCGTTGTCGGTGCTCACCACGATCGGCTCGCCGGAGTGAATCATCCGCACCTCAACCGTCACGCCCCGCGGGCAAATCTCCTCCACAAAGGCCCTGTGCTTCGCAAAGGTCTCCTCCGCCTTCATGCCCGGCACCAGCCGGAAGCTGATCTTCGCCGTCGCCTTCGCCGGAATCACCGTCTTCGCTCCCGCGCCGATGAACCCGCCTGGCATCCCGTGCACATCCATCGTCGGCCGCGACCACGTCCGCTCCAGCACGCTGAACATCGGCTCGCCCGTCAACTCCGGCGAGCCCACCTCGTGCTTGCGATACGCCTCCTCGTCAAACGGCAGCGACCGCCAGGCTTCGAGCTCCGCCTTGCTCGGCTCCTCGATCCCGTCATAGAACCCCGGAATCGCGATCCGCCCATCCGTCCGCTTCAGCTGCGCGATGATCTGCGCCAGCGCCACAAAGGGGTTCGGGGCCGCCCCGCCATACATGCCGGAGTGCAGATCCGTCGCCGCCCCGCGCACCTCAAGCTCGGTGTAGATCATCCCGCGCAGCCCCACACACAGCGTCGGCAGCCCCGGCGCGAACATCTCCGTATCGCTCACCAACGCGCAATCGGCCTTCAGCTGGTCGCCATGTTCGCGCACAAACGCCGCAATACCCTCGCCTCCAACCTCTTCCTCGCCCTCGATAATCACCCGCACGTTGACCGGCAAGGATCCCCTGCTTTCCTTCGCGCCAGCCGCGTTCAGACAGCCAGCCTTCATCAGGCTCTCCAGCGCCTTCACATGCATCCACATCTGCCCCTTGTCATCCACCGCGCCGCGGGCATACAGGTTGCCGTCCCGCTCCTCCGGCTCAAACGGCGGACTCTTCCACTCCTCCAGCGGCTCGGCCGGCTGCACATCGTAGTGCCCATACAGCAGCACCGTCGGCTTGCCGGGCCCGGCGTTCAGCCACTCCCCGTAGACCAGCGGATGGCCTGTCCTGGTTTTCGTGCCTTCACTTTTCTGGTTGTCATCCCCGGAGGGGATCTGCGTTTCGCTTTTGCCTTTATTGTTGTCACTCCCAAAGGGAGTCTGCTGTTCCGCCGCCTCCGTAGACGTCTCAATCAGCCGAACATTTTCCATGGCCGCCGAGCGCAGCCCCTCGGCAACAAACTCGGCCGCCCGGCGCACATCGCCCGCATGTTCCGGCGCCGTCGAGACCGACGGTATACGCAACAAACTCTTCAACTCTTCGACAAACCGCGCACCATTGTCCCGCGCATACCCAATCGCCGCTTCGCTGCCCTTACCCACGCTCAAACTCATGCGGCCATTCTACGCAACACGGCATAAAGGTATTTCCTCGCTGCCATGCGACTGGAATCCGGAATCCGTCACTAACAAGCGGAGTTGCCGTAGGCAGCTAACGCCAGTAAGCGAGAACTAGGTACGTAAAGTCCGTAGACTTATTGTCATCACTACGATGATATGGCAGCAATGGATAAAAGTCACGAGGAGGAGCTTCAAAAGTACTTTGGTGACAGAGTGCGTGAACTCAGGAAGCAAAAGAGCCTGTCGCAAGAAGCCCTTGCGTTCGCCTGCGATCTCGACCGGACGTACATAGGAGGCGTCGAGCGCGGCGAGAGAAACATTAGCTTGGTCAATATCCATAGAATAGCTGCCGCGTTGAGGGTCGATACCAGGGAGCTGTTTTGATGGCTCGGCGCACCCTCCCGAAACTTCCCCAGCTTCTCGACCGCAAGATATACAAAACGGGTCAGACTCGCGGAGCTGATGATGACGAGATTTTCCAGAACCGTGTGTCAAGGACAAGCACAGTTCTGATCCCGTACCCGGTCTGGAAACGTCACTTTACGCCGGAGGAATGGGCCGCCAGGTTCGAGAAGGGGTATATCGTACTCATCTCCCCGGAGGATTATTTTACCGATCCTGCAGATCTTGCTGCTCATGGTTTGACTCTGGGCGAAAACGCTTTGGTGTTCTACGAGACACGCGCACAGTGGAACGCGCATAGCCCCACCCAACTCAGTTGGGTGGCTGCCGAAAGCCGACAAACGCCACTGCGTGGCCACTATGTGGCTCGAATCTCAGCCACCACCGCAGCAGATAATGGTGCGAAGATCATTCGTGGGTTTGAGACCACAGCGAACAAGGGTGCTGGCATCCGGGTCTATGAGTATGCCGGTGAACTGGAAATAGCGCAGTGCCGCTATCAGCTCGAAGCCTTGTTCTGGATGTGCGCCGATTCTCATGTCGTTGCCGTCGGCAACGGCATGACCGAAACAAACGCTACGCTTCGCAAGTCCGGGATTTTGGAACTATGCGAATTTGGTAAGCTGCTGGACTACGTTCGCCTGATAACGCGAGAATACTTAACAAAGACAATCGAATGGTATGTCCTCTGTGCCTTGAAGAGCTATCGAGCGCAGGATTTTTTAATCGCATGGAGCAAGCGGCAGGCCGTGAAGTCCTCGATTTGACAATCACGCAAATCAACCTGTTTCACATCGACGAGCTGCGGATGGGCGGATTCAACCATCGGCCCTACAACCTTGGATGGGGACATCATCATTGCAATGTCGTCGTTAAAGACGCGGGTATCCAGCAGACGTTGCAATGGATGAACGCGGTTCTTCGGCGCAATATCGAGGGTGATTATTTCCCGACAACGAATAAGGGCAGTTGAGGAGCTTTGTGAACCGGCATCACCGTGAGTCTTGCACCCCGATCATCTCTTGCTTCGTTCTCCATTTCCTCTAATTCTAGGTTAGCTGCGATCTTTGGAATCCACTGCGGGTCAGTCTCAATCGATACGCTGCGTCGCCCCAGTTTGAGAGCTGCCAAAGCCGTACTGCCAGAGCCAGCGAAGCAGTCCAGAACAATATCCCCAGGGAACGAAGCTGCTTCTATAGCATGCTCAAGCATGGATGCAGGTTTTTCAGCAGGATGTTTGCACTTGTATGGTCGGACCGATGGAAAGGTCCAAACATCTGTAAACTCTTTGGTGCCATTCATTGAAAACGGCCTGATTACATCCTCATAGGGCGGCATGGGATCGATTAGACCAGTGGCGAAAAGAGCTGCGCTCATTTTTGCGTATTGGTCCCGGCTCGGAATGTTGCGACCAGTTTCCCAGTTAGAAACAGCGCCGCCGTGGTTCACTTTCCGTAAGCGCCAGTAATCTCGGCAAGCTGATTGGACGACATACCTGTTCTCTTGCGGGTTGTCCGCAAAAAGTGTGCGAACGGGGAGCGATGAAGGTTTCCCTCGCAAGCTGGTTCGGCAAAGATGATCCGTTCCGTATGGGGGTACCACTGACGAAGGGCTTCCTTTTTCATCTTCTGCTTCCAGCCATCGAAGCCCGGATCATTCGGCTTCGTCCAGACTATTTGCGATAAGATATTAAAGTCCCTCGCAAACATAACTTCTAATCGCGCGGCCATCTCAGAGGCGCAGAAACAGAATAGCGAACCATTTGGCCTCAAAATGCGCTTCCACTCCACGGCATACTCGGCCATCCAGTCGAGATAATGTTGATCCTCTTCAAAGGCTGTGTCGCCATAAATGTTGCTCTTTTTCGTTGTGTGATATGGCGGGTCAGTCAGAATCATCGATACGCTACGGTCGGGAAGTCGGCGCACAAGTTCAAGCGAGTCACCCTCGGCAAGCACGGCATTACAGGAGATCGCCTGTACGGTCCCACCTAAAGCCGTGGTGATTTCGCGGAAATCCTGTTCCCTTACAGACCTACTCAAAGGAGCGTTTGCTTGGGTTTCGGAGGTCTGTTGAGTTGCTGGCAAGAGCTTCCCTTTACTAATCTGGCGGGCGATACCTAAAGTCATCATAAAGATTAGGGCAATTAGGTGCAAGTTTGATTCAGAGCCGCAGAGTCTGTCCTTGCCGCATCTGAAAGGTTTTTTTGAAAACGCCTCGTATCCCGAGGTATCACTGGCTCCTCTTCGGCTGCCCGCCCGGGTTCCACTGCGGCACAAAGCTGCTGTCCGCCAGCCAGCGCACCGGTTCGACCAGGCTCTGAATCGCCGCCGTCATAAACGGCAGATCCAGGTGCGTAAGATCGTCGTCCGGTTGATGGTAGGTCGGCGGCGTTCCCCAGCCTGCGGCCGTATGCGCCACCACGCCGCGCAACGCCAGCGCATAGTTGTCCGATCGCTCAAAAAAGTGCTGCTCCGGGTACGGATCGGGCCCGAGCAGCGCCCCATGCGTCTTCAATTCAGGGCCGAGATTCGACCGGTCCCAGCCCGTTAGCAGAAGCACACCCTTTGGCATCTTCGGATCCTGGTTGCCGATCATCTCGAACTCCAGGTTCGCCACCAGGCCCTTCAGCGGCACCGGCGGATGCTCGCCAAAGTACGTCGATCCCAGCTCCCCGGCCTCCTCCGAGCCGTAGCAGACAAACAACACGCTGCGCCGCAGCCGCGGCCCGCTGGCCAGCGCATGCGCCAGTTCCAACACCGCCGTCGTTCCCGCTGCGTCGTCGTTCGCGCCGTTGTAGATCGCATCCCCGTGGACCGGCCGCCCTACCCCGAGGTGATCCAGATGGGCCGTCAGCAAGATCGTACCCGCCGCCGCATCCGTACCCGGCAGATAACCCACGGCGTTGTACGTCTCCCGCGCGTTGCTCTGCGGAGCCGTATTTACCGTCAGGCTCACGGCGTCGCCATCCCGCGCCGTGCTCAGCTTGGCCATCGCGCTTGGATTCAGGGCCAGCACGCTTACCCGAGCGCGTCCTCCCGGCGCATCCCTCAGCCGGATAGGCACACGCGTCTTTCCACCCATCATCGTGTACATCCCGTCGGTCGCTGGGCTTTGATCCAACAACACAGTCAAGGCACCCGCGCGCCGAAGCGCCTCCGCAGCAGCCAGACCCTGGTCCGAGATCGCCGCCCCGGTCAGCAATACGATCGCCCCCGCTGAAACCTTCGCCTTGGCAGCATCCTTCAGGTCCACCCGCTGCAGCGTTCCGCTCACACCTGTACCCGGAGAAACCAGCAGCGTGAAATCTGCACCCTGCTTCAGCGCAACGCCGCCAACGGTCACCACTGCCTGCCCATCCAGCACCGGCGATACGATCTCAGCGGCCTGAATGTACCCCTTCATGCCCGGCGCCGGCTTCAGCCCATAACCCATAAACTCCGATGCCACATACGTCGCTGTGACCTCTTCATCGTGGGTGGCGCTGCCGCGGCCCTCCATCGCGTCCGAGGCCAGGAACTCCTCGTGCGCCCGCACCCACTCCGGCTTTACGGTCCACGTGTCCGCGCCGGGCGCCTGCGCAAACGCCGCCACGGCACAAAACAGCACTCCCAACACAAGTGCCTCCACCGTCCTGCTCTTCCAATTCCTCAATGCCGCCAAAAACTCCCCTCTTCCTGTCCAGCCATCCTAACCGCGATTCTCCAAGAGCACACTGTTACGACGGCGCGAAACAGTTGTTACGAAGGGGTGATAGCTTCGTGGGCCATCCCGGCGTCGCGACACATCCTTGCCCTGCTTCTGATTCTTTCGTTCGGCTTTTGCCCTTGCAGGCGCAGACCCCGCAAGCTCCGCCTGGAAGCTCGCCCCAAACCAACAGCCCCACCGATCCCCCTCAATCCCGCGCCGAACTCAACGCCGAGGCCATCGCCTCCCCCTCCGCTCTGCGCACCTGCCGCTGGCTGCGGACCTTGAGCCCAATTCGTAAATGCGACAAACCCGAAGCGGCGAATCACACCTCTGTAACCCCACATCGATCCCGGCAGGGTGAAACACACGGCCAAATTCGTCTAAACTAAATAGAGGGACTCGCGTCCTTCGATACCAGCCGTGGAACTTGCTTTCTTTCCTATCGCAGCGATCCTTCTGTTGCTCTCCGGCGTCAGCGCCCCCGCGCACGCCGCCGTGCAGCAGGGAACGGCCGCTGCCCTTATCCGCGGAATCTTTGCGGACCGCGCAGCCTCCCCTGTTCGCGCCGCGACGTACACCACTTCAAGACGCAGCGGCTCCTCCGTGCCGCAGCGGGGGGGCCAGTTCCCCCCAAGCCCTCTCGCGCAAAGCGAAGGCCGTTTCGGAGCCAGACCCCAGGTCCTCCGCCCGGCTCGCGGCTTTGAACGCAAGCAATACCGTACGCGATTCGGCTTTGCGGACGGCGCCTATCTCGCCCTCGGTCCGCCCTCCCGCGACTCGGAATTCCAGCTTCACTCGACCGTTCGCGGCTAGTTTTCGCCGCCGCTCCAGTAAACTGTTCCGTGGGCCTCCCAGGCCCCGCTCACGCGAAGGATCCCCCCGTGCTAAATAATGTACTCGCCAAGGTCTTCGGCACCTCCAACGAACGCGCCGTCAAGCGCCTTCTTCCCACGCTCGCTGTGATCAGCTCCCACGAAGCTGCCCTCGAAGGCCACTCCGACGAGCAGCTTCAGGCCAAGACCAGCGAGTTCAGGGCCCGCGTCGCCAAGGCCCTCGACGGCCTCACCGATCCGGAGCAGATCATTGCCACCGAAAAGGCCGCGATCGACGATCTGCTCCCCGAAGCCTTCGCGGTTGTGCGCGAGGCCGGCAAGCGGGTCGTCGGCATGCGCCACTTCGACGTTCAGATGATCGGCGGCATGGCCCTCCACCAGGGCAAAATCGCCGAGATGAAGACCGGCGAAGGCAAAACCCTTGTCGCCACCCTGCCCTGCTACCTGAATGCGCTCGCCGGCCACGGTGTCCATGTCGTCACGGTGAACGATTATCTCGCCAAGCGCGACGCCGAATGGATGGGCAAGATCTACGGCTTCCTCGGGCTCACCGTCGGCGTCATCGTCCATGACCTCTCCGACGAGCAGCGCCGCGCCGCCTACGGAGCCGACATCACCTACGGCACCAACAACGAGTTCGGCTTCGACTACCTGCGCGACAACATGAAGTTCGATCTGGTTGAGACCGTGCAGCGTGGCCACTTCTACTGCATCGTCGACGAGGTTGACTCCATCCTCATCGATGAAGCTCGCACCCCGCTCATCATCTCCGGCCCCACCGATAAGACCACCGACAAGTACGCTACCGCCAACAAGATCATTCCGCAGCTCGAACTCGGCGAACTCATCGAGTCGCTCGAAAGCAAGGTCTGGTCCGGCGATTACGTAATCGATGAAAAGGCCCGCGCCATTACCGTCACAGACGAGGGCTTCGAGAAGGTCGAGAAGCTGCTCGGCATCGGCAACATCGCAGATCCTGAAAATTGGGACATGAAGCACCACATCGAGGTCGCCATCAAGGCCCATGCGCTCTACAAGCGCGACGTCGAATATGTGGTGAAAAACGACGAGATTGTGATCGTTGACGAGTTCACCGGCCGTCTCATGCCCGGCCGCCGCTGGTCGGATGGCTTGCACCAAGCGATTGAAGCAAAGGAGGGCGTGACCGTCCGCAAGGAAGACCAGACGCTCGCCACCATCACCTTCCAGAACTACTTCCGCCTCTACAAAAAGCTCTCCGGCATGACCGGCACCGCCGAAACCGAGGCCGCCGAGTTCGACAACATCTACAAGCTCGATATTGTCGTCGTGCCCACCAACCGGCAGATGCAGCGCATCGAAAACCAGGACGTCGTCTACCGCACCGCGAAGGAAAAATACTTCGCCGTCGCCGAAGAGATCGAGCGCCTGCACGCCGCGCGGCAGCCTGTGCTGGTCGGCACCACCTCCATCGAAAAATCCGAGCTGCTCTCTGAGATCCTCAAGCGCAAGGGCGTCCGTCACGTCGTCCTGAACGCAAAGTTTCATGAAAAAGAGGCCGAGATCGTCGCCCAGGCCGGCCGGCTGGGCATGGTCACCATCGCCACCAACATGGCCGGCCGCGGAACGGATATCCTGCTCGGCGGCAACGCCGATTTCATGGCGCGCCAGGACCTCGTTCGCCGCAACTCCGCCCGCGTCGTCTCCCCCGCCGAGGGTCAGATCCAACCCGTCGCCGCCCCCGGCATGGTCCGCTTCTACTACCAGTCGCAGGAGTTCGAGACCACCCAGGAAAACTGGGACGCCGCCACCGCGCACCACAACCAGGCCACCAAGGCCGAGCACGACGCGGTCGTCGAAACCGGCGGCCTGCATATCATCGGTACCGAACGCCACGAATCCCGACGCGTGGACAACCAGCTCCGCGGACGTGCCGGGCGGCAGGGAGATCCCGGCGCTTCGCGGTTTTATCTCTCCCTCGAAGACGACCTCATGCGCATCTTCGCCCGCGAGTGGGTCTCCGGTCTCCTGCAATCGCTCGGCATGGAAGAGGGCGTGCCCATCGAGAGCCGCATGATCACCAAGCGGATCGAGGCCGCCCAGAAGGCCGTCGAGAGCCAGAATTTCGAATCCCGCAAGCACGTTCTCGAGTACGACGACGTCATGAACAAGCAGCGCGAGGCCGTCTACGGCCTCCGCCGCGGTCTTATCGAGGGCGTCGACCAAAAGGAGATGATCACCGAAGACTACGTTTCCAACCTCCTCGGCGGCATCCTCGACGAGCACGCCCCCGAAAAGGTTCATCCCGACCAGTGGAACCTTGAGACCATCTTCAACACCGTCTATGAGGTCTTCGGCGCTCGTCTGGAAGACGAAATCAAAGCCGCCGACCTCAACCGCGGCGAACTAGGCGACGCCATCTTCGCCAAACTTCGCGAGCGCTACGAGGTCAAGGAGCAGATCCTCGGCGCACCCAACATGCGTTACCACGAGCGCGTCGTCATGCTCTCCGTCCTTGACGGCCTGTGGAAAGAACACCTCCTCGGCATGGACCACCTGAAGGAGGGCATCGGGCTGCGCGGCTATGGCCAGCAGGACCCGCTCGTCGCCTACAAGAAGGAGTCCTATGACATGTTTGAAGCGATGATGACGAAGTTCCAGGAGGACACCGTCCGTCATCTCTTCCGCATGCAGATTCTCGCTCCCGACGGCACGCCGATCGAGACTCGCGAGCAGCTCGAAACCCTGCAGGCCCAGGCCGCCGCCGCGCAGGCAGCCGCCCAGGCGGCAGCAGAAGCAGCGGCCCAGGCTGCTTCCCAAGCCGCTTCCAGGTCAACCGCCCAGGTCATGGGCAACTGGACCGGCAGCCGCGCCTTCATCCCGCAGGGCAACCGCCAGCCGCAGCCGCAGCCTCCACAGAACGGCGTCCGTCCTCCCTTACCCGCGCCGCGGGGAAACGGCATGCCGCTGCTCACCGCCGAAGAGCCCGGCCATGAGAGCTATCCCAGCGAGCCGCCCAACTCCCGGCCCGTGCGAGAGGCCGTCACCGTCCCCATGCAGGCGCCTACCACCACCATCGACCGCCTGGAGCGTGAGTTCGAGCAGCGCAAAGCCCGCGAGCTAGCCGCCGCCCACACCAATGGCAGCTCCGAAGCCGCGGAACCGAAGCACACCGGCCCCAAACTCGGCCGGAACGACGAGTGCTTCTGCGGCTCGGGCAAAAAGTATAAGAAGTGCCACGGCGTCAACGCCTGAAAACCCTCACCCATGATCGAGCGCAGCCCTGAACTCGCTGCGCTCTCATTTCCCTCCGACAATCCGAAAGGACGGAACATCCTCGCCGAAAGAACGCCCCTAGTGTCCTGAATCTAAAGTTCTAAACATAAGGTTTGTCATCCTGAGCGAAGCGAAGGACCTGCTTTCTTTGTATTAGCAACAATGCTTCGTTTTGAAATATAAAAAGAACTTCGGATTCACCACACTAGGGAAGCTCTGATCAAGTCAATGGATGGGCTCAGCAAAATGCCCGGGGCTGAAGCCCCTTGTATTTAGCAGATTTATCGTAGGGCTGAAACCTACGCTCGCCTCCCAAAAGGCGACGACAGGACTTATTCAGAGATTCCCTAGCGTATACCCGCAGTGCGTGCAAAGCTTACGGTCAGATCCACAAGGTGTGTCTGCGGATCAGCGGCTGCTTGAAAGCTGCCTGCATAATGAGCCAGGGTTTGCATAGCGGTGTTGTTTACCAGAAATGCGCTGACATAATCGGCGTCATAGAGCTCACCCGGCTTCAAGTTCCAGGCCAGATCGAACTGTGCACGCGCATCCGGCGGCAGCCCCTGCACCACAAGATTGTGCAGCCGGTACTGTTCGCCCGAAACAGCCGTGAAGTGATAGCCCACCGTATGCGAAACGCTCTCTACAACCGCCCCCGTATTCACATACGCATCCATGTATCCCTGCCGATGATATGCCCGATCGATTGCGGCCGTTGTCGCCAGCAACTGCGCCCGCGATGCCAAGTCACCCACATGCAGTTTGGCCGCTGCCGTAAACGCGTCCTTTGAAAGCAGCGGGCTTCCCTCGAATTCGAGGGCGCTCACCCGGTACGGCGCTCCATGCTCGACGCTTGCGGCGTAATCCACGCTCACGCGGTCCGCCGTTCTCTGTGCCACCTTCACCTGCGCTCCCACGAGTTTGGCATCCAGAAAACCCGCGCTGAAGAACGGCTGCAGCAGCAGGTCCGGCGTTGCATCAGGCGCATACCCCATCAGAAACGGTGCATTATGGAGCTTGCCCTCAATGCGGCCTTCTTCCGCCGTCAGTGGAGCAGCGTCCGCAACTGAGGCCGTATTCACCACCACGACTGGATGAACTACGCGGAACGCGATAGCGCGTAGCGGTCGCGCCGTTGTCGCCTGCAGCACCTCGTGGCTCACCTCGGCCCCCGCCACGCCCTTCGCCAGCAGCGCAGCCGCAAGCCCCTTCTCAATGCCATCCAGTTGGTTCGAGTTCTCTGGCAGTGTTCCTTGGAATAGCGGAAACGCCTGATGTACCACCGTCCGCAGCTCCTCCGGTGTAAACCAGACGAAGTTCTCAAAGCTCACGGGCAGCATCTCGCTCGCGGCCAGCGGCTTCAGCACGAACACGATCGTCGGAGTGCCCGCAGGCCCAGAGCTGTCTACCTTAACGTCTTCGAAAAAGCCCGTGTCCATGAGGCGCTGCGCCGCTCCCTGAATCTCACCAAGCGTCACCTTGCCACCGGCATGGAACGCGGCCACGGCCTCAAGATCTGCCTGCGACAATGAACCGGCATTTCGGAAAGCAACCTTCCCCACCGCAATCTTTTGAGAGATCGCGAGGGGAATCATTCCCGCCAGAAGCAGCACAGAACAAAGCATCGAGACGGTTCGCATCACACGCATCCTGCCATTCCTCATCGGCAGAATCAAGAGATTCTTTAGGTGTTCGTCGGTTTTTCGATCCACCGTTTGGGGGATAGGCTCAGCCCCCACACAGCCGTTATCCTTGCTGTGACCCGTAGAAGCGCAAAGACCCGATCGCGCCGTCGCATCGGCGCAGGAGCCGAGCCCAACAGCTGAAGCGCAATACACGCTGCAGTCTCTTCGGCCTAATTCCCATTCGGGTTCGTTACCCAGGTAAGCCATGCCTGTGCGCTGGCCTGGTCCGGCAGCCATGCCTCGAAGGGCTCCCCCGCCTCATCCGGCGACGGCAGAATGCTCGCCGAACCGAAGAAGAAGTCCTGATATCCAAAGGGATCGAAGCTGCCGTCCGATGCGACCTGGAACGCGACCATAGGCGCAACCGGTGTGCTCAAAGGCTTCAGTGCCGCCAGCCCATTGGCTTGAGCGGTGGTGTACTCCGTGAACACCGCCGTCATCCATGGAATCAAGATTGGTGCTATGGAGTCGACGCAGCAGTGATTCAGCGCGTGCTGCGACGCGAAACCCCACGGCGCTCCCTGGAACCACCCGCGATCAAACAGAAAGAAGGGCTTCTGGTCCCCCGCTGCAATATCCGTCGCGCTCACCAGGATCAGCGAGGGAATCTTTGCTGCCGCGGGTGTGACCACGACATTGTCCAAATCCTCCACGCCCGTCGCCGGCGCATACGGGATCGTCCCCAGCACCCGGTTCGGATACTCGATAGCCGTTGTCACGCTAAGAAATCCCGCCGCCGAAAACCCGGTCAGAAACACATTGGCCTGGGCAAGCTCCGGGTGATTCAGACTGGCGGCAAACTGGTTCAGCCCTTGGAACAGCGCCCGGCCGGGTCCCTTGGTTGCATCCGGTTGCAGATCGTCAAAGGACGCGGCGTTGCACTGGTAGGCGTACATCATCGCCATGTGCATCCCCTGTGCCGCCGCAATCACGGTGGGGTCCTCCAACAGTTTAAGGCTGTCCGCGCGCTCAAAAATGACCAGAACGCTTGTCTGCGGAATCTGCACAGGCGGCTGCCCCGGCGTCACCACGGGCCCCTCCGCCAAGCGGATCGCGTAGGTGCACGGGCCGATCAGGTCTTCAGAGGGAAGATTTGCGACCGTTGTCTCCGGCAGAAACGGGACCCCGATGCTGCCGCAGCCTGTCGTCAGAAGCGTCGCGAACATAAGCATGCTCGCCCAAAGGCAAAGCCGGGTCACTTGCAAGGGATGTCTACCAATCGGGGTGTCGTCCGAGAAGAATATACCTCAGGACAGCCGAACTGCTCAGTGTTCGTCAGGAACTATTCGTCGCGGTATTCGCCGCACGGTATTCTGGCACTCATGCTTTCGCCCGAGATCACACCCCAGGAGTTCGCCGCCCTTCGTCAGCAGCCCAACCCGCCCGTCCTCGTCGATGTCCGCGAAAAGTGGGAGTTCGACACCGCTCACCTGCCCGATTCGCTCCTCATGCCCATGGGCGACGTTCCCAGCCGCGCCCACACAGAGCTCGACCCCGACGCCCCCCTCGTCGTCCTCTGCCACCACGGCGCCCGCTCACTCAACGTCGCCATGTGGCTCCGTCAGCAGGGCTTCGAGCAGGCACGGTCGCTCGCCGGCGGCATCGACGCCTGGTCGCGCACGGTCGACCCGAGTGTTGCGCGCTACTAGACCGTTGCGCCCTACGTCAACAGCAGGTGTTGAAGAGAACGGAAGCTTGGACCTTGTCTCGCTCGGAAACGCTTTTTCGAACACCCCCTCCCCGTGCTGAGACTAATAATTAAATTTTGTTGCAAGATACTAAAGAGCCTGTATAGTCATCCCACATCTTATCCGGCTCCCGTGAGGTTTCATGCGAAAGCTGTCCCTCGGATATCTGTTTTTACTCGCTTCTCTCCTGCTGTTCGCCAGCTACCAAGCTTCGGCACAGATCGTCTGGATTGATGGGGGTGCCAACTGCAACCAGGGCAATACCCTGTACCCAATTGGGCAGAATAACTACTACGGCGCGGCAGTCGAGTGCGACGTCACTGCCCTTTGCAGTGATACCCTCCTACTCTTCAAATCTATTGCCGCCCAGGCTTGGTCCGGTCTTGCCTGTCCTCTTGATGTGGTCGAGAACGATGCACATAGCGGGTGGAATCAAGTCGACACAGTCAATGCAAACGCGCTCGCCCTGGATCTCTACAACGCCCAGGTACGTGGGTCTGCTTTTGCCCAGGAATCCTGCTATAACGCTCCTCTCTCATATAACAGCGACTACCCTAACGTGTGCGGTCAGCAGGTGAACTACCCGGACCCTGGTGGTGGCGCGGATCCCAATCCTCAACCCATTCTCTGCTACTACGGCGCAACCTTTAGTCCAGGCGAAAACGATGGCTGTGGAGACACAGGGGACACACTAGAATAAACAGGAGTCACACTATGAGAATGTTGATTCGCAAGCGGGCTGTGCTTACTGTCCTTATGGGCCTCGCGCTGATCGGAGAAGCTCAGGTGAAGAAAACTGTAGCGCTCGTACTAAGCGATGACCCTGCCTTCCAGCCTCTTGCCCAGAGCCACTTCGCTCCGGCATACATGAAGCTGAGCCCCGCAATGAGAACCTCCACAGTGATTTTCCAGAACAATACTGATAAGGCCGTGGCGGGCTATGTCTTCAAATGGATAATGACCCAAAACGGGTTGTCTCTTCCGGCGTTCATGGGTTGCGATCAGTTGATGCTAATCGGAGGAAAGAACCCAAACGCTCAGGGTCTAGGAGTTAGACCGCATACCGCCCGAATCATAAGTCCTGCATTCAACCTACATGAGTCCAATATGGACTCTTTTGGAACAGGCGCAAACTTGGACGATGCTCTCAAAAATCATCCCTCAGCGCGGTCCATCAATGCGGGCGCGGTCTTTACCCCATCTCTGGATCTTATCGTTTATGATGACGGGACCTTTGAAGGGCCGGACGAGGCTAAATTCTCTCAGCGCATGACCAGCGACCATAATGCTCGCCACGACGCCGGGGTCGAGATATTGCTGGCACAAAAGCGTGGAGAAACGACCTCTCAGATCGAGGACCGATTGCAAGCCGACATCAAGACGGCCAGCGTGACCATGGGCAGCACGGAAAATGACCTATATCTCCAAGCGCGGGCACGGTATGCCTCACAATTTTTGACAATCTATAAGCGGCTTGGGGAACATGCACTAACATCCAACGCCCGTACATTCGCCTCTGCCGAGCAGATCCAGCTGCGACGAGCTCCGTAAAAACTTACTTCACCACACAACGACGGGACCCTATTGGGTCTCGGCCTCATTGACAAGAAATCAGAGTAGCAACCCATTTACATCTAGCGAACACAATACGCGGGCAGCACATTTCGGACTGCCATGCACATTTGACTGTAGCGCATTCGTCGCTTTGCGACCACTCATTCGCTAATCCACCCTGCACCTATGACTACTGTCGATCGGGTGTACTGCCGCGTAGTCGAATCGCGTTACTTGCCTCCTGCTGCTCTCTTTCCCTCGGCCCCACGCCTCTGAGTCGCCGCTTTTGCAGGACGGATGCACAAGGGCATCTTGTGTAAGACAGGAGCGATGAGCAGATCTGCGGAGATGCACAACCCACTTTTCACGCGACGCACCATCGCTAAAGTTAAAGGGCGTTTGTCGGTCAAAACCTCAGAAACACGGGCTCGGCTCCCAATCAAAGGTTCCAAGTCTTTGCGGCTCAAATGCTGCTGCTCCATGCGAAACTGAATGGCTGCAACGGGATTGGGGGCATCGACGGCATGATGCTTTGCCTCGTAAGCTTCGACCAGCGTTGCAAGCACATCCAGCTAGTCTCCCTCGGAGCTGTTCGGGGCGGCATCCATCAACTCCTCGATCAGCGCCACGGCCGCACGATGGTCCTGTTCCGTTTTAATGGGGCGGATCTGCATACCGGTCTTCGTCATACGCCACCTATTTTTCACATCGCAACCTAACCTGGGCGTTGAGAGCTAAGCCGTTCTGATTTCAGCCAACAGATCCAGGGTGCCGTTCCAAGACCTTAAGCAGCTTGACCAAAGCCAACGGCGGTTTGGTTTTTCCGTTCTCATATCGAGAAAACGCATTGACGCCTCCCCCAAAGATCTCCGCCGCTTCCCGCTGGTCGAGTGCCAGCTTCTTGCGCACGCTCACGATGAACTCAGGATCGACGATGGACGCATTCACCTGTTTGTTGAAGTCCAGCATCATGGCGCTGGTACGGGCCGACTCCGCCGCATCGAGAATAACCTCGCCGCAAGCCGGGCAGAAGTCCCCTGTCACGCCAGGAATGATCGTGCTCTCGCCCTTGTAGGTGTAGGGGATATCGGCGTGTCATGCACCAGCTCCGCCTCTTCACAAATGGGGCATTTCATCGTCATAGCTCCTTAAAGGAAACAATCAGCACGTCATCGACAACGGTTAGCTTCAGGTAAACCTCGCCGGCGGGAGTGGTAGGCCGGTACACGTCCTGCCAGACGCGATGATCGGCATGGGTCGTCATGGACTTGTAGAAGTCTTTCGGAGTGAGAGCCAGAACAATGGCGATCATTCCCTCAAAATCGAGTCCCAGCGCCCCACCGCCTGCAAGAGCAGAGAACGTAGAGCAAACCTTGCCCTCAATCAGCGCCTTAACGACGGAGAGCTGACATTGAGGTGAACGCTTCTCCATAGAAGTAGATAATAACCTACTTGGTTATCACCGCACGATCCAACGCCTCGTACTCTCTGAAATGGACACTTCAGAACGACACACTCCTGTTCTCAAGGGCACTACCCAGCTCTACCGCGCCCGCGGATGCGTCTCGTCATACACCCGCTGCACCTGCCCCACCGTAAGCTGTGTATACCGCTGCGTGGTCGATAGCCGCTCATGCCCCAGCATCTCCTGGATGGCCCGCAGATCCGCACCCTCTTCCAGCATGTGCGTACCAAACGCGTGCCGCAGCGTGTGCGGATGCACATCCGCCGCCAGCCCTTGACTGCGCGCCACCTGCTTTACAAGCCGTCCCACGCTGCGCGTCGTCAGCCGGCACGTGCCGCGCATCCGCGCGTTGCACAGCAGCGGCCCGGCGATCTCCAGCTTCGCCTTTCCCGCGGCGCGCAACCGTTCCGCACGATCCGGCAGGTAGCTTCGGATCGCCTGCGCTGCGGCATCGCCCAGCGGCACAAGACGCTCCTTCTTGCCTTTCCCGAACACCCGGATCGCATCATCGCCCCAAAGGATGCTGCTCAGATCCAGCCCGACCAGCTCCGCATTGCGGATGCCACAGCCATACAGCAGCTCAAAGATCACGCGATCGCGCTCCGGCCACACTGCAGCAGCTTCGCTCCCGTCTTCACGCGCAGCGCCTTTCGCCGTCCGCGCAGGACCGAGAGCATCCAGCACCCGGTTCAGTTCCTCCAGCGACGGCACCCGCGGCAGATGCTTGGCCAGCTTGGGCGTAGACACCAGCATCGCCGGATTGGCCTGAACCAATCCCTCCTTCGCCATCCACTTGAACCAGCTCCGCACCGCAGCCAACGCCCGTGCCACGCTCGGCTTATTCAAGCCCCGGTCATACAACAGACCCATGTACGCGCGAATGTGTGTGTACTCCACACTCCTGATATCGGCATCTTCGCCCAATACTTTAGCAAAAAACGCAATAAAATCCGCCACCTCGCGCCGGTACGCCCGCAGCGTATGCTCGCTCGCCCCACGCTCGTCACGCATCGCCGTCAAAAATCGCTCGGCAAGCGTTTCCCCGGAACTCACGCCGCGTCCTCCTCACGCTTCGCCCGCGGATGATGCGCCCGATGCACCTGCTTCAGCCGATCGATTGCCAGATGCGTATACACCTGCGTCGTCGAGATATCCGCATGCCCCAGCAGCGTCTGCACCGTCCGCAGATCCGCTCCGCCCTCCACCATATGCGTCGCGCAGCTATGCCTCAGTTTGTGCGGACTCGCCTGGGGATTCAGCGCCTTCACAAGCCTCCAGACACTTAGCGCCGTCATCGCGCGTCCCCGAACAGACAAAAATAGTGCCCGCTGCACACCACCCTTGCTCCGCGCTAGCAACTCCGGCCGCCCACGCGCGATGTACCGCTCCAAAGCCTCGATCGCCGCGCGCCCAATCGGCACAATCCGCTCCTTATCGCCCTTGCCTCGCACCTGCACACTGCCCGCGTCCAGCCGCAGATCCTCCTGCCGCAGCGTCACGACCTCGCCCACGCGCAGCCCCCCGGCATACAGCAGCTCCACCAGCGCCTGGTCGCGCAGCGCCTCGCCCTTCGCATCGCCCATCCGGGCCGCCGCGCCCACAGTCTCCAGCATCCGCTCCACATCCGTCCTCGCCATGCTCTTCGGCAACACCTTCCAGCTCTTGCCCGACTCGATATTCAGCGTCGGATCCACCACCACGCGCTTGTCCTTCAGCAGCCACCGGTAGAACCCCCGCAAGCAGCTCAGCTTCCGGGCAACTGTCCGCGATTCGATCCCATGCTCGCGCAGATGCTGCAGAAACCCCCGCACACAGCCCGCATCGGCGGCCGCCAGCGTCGTCCCACGATCTTCGGCAAACTCCGCAAAGATCTCCAGATCGCTCCGGTACGCCTCCACACTCAGCGGCCGCAGCCCGCGCTCCACCCGCAGGTGCGTCTCGTACTCCCGCAACAACGCGCCATTGCCCGCCGAAACCACCGCTGACCCCATTCCCGCATCTTCGGCCAACCGCCGCCCAGCCGCCAGTCCCCGTACCCGCCTCGTCATCCCGCGATAAACTCACTACAGCCATGTTTGAGAACCTAAGCGACAAGCTGCAGCGCGCCTTCAAAGACCTCCGCGGCCAAGGCACGCTCACCGACGAGAACATCAACGACGCCCTCCGCCAGATCCGCACCGCGCTCCTCGAGGCCGACGTCAACCTGGACATCGCCCGCGAGGTCGTCGACCACATCAAGGCCAAGGCCCTCGGGGCTGAAGTCGCGACAGCTTTGTCGCCTTCAGAACAGATCGTCAAAATCGTCCGCGACGAGCTCATGGACGTCCTCGGCCACGACACCGCCAAATTCAAATTCGCCTCCCAGCCGCCCACCGTCATCCTCATGGCCGGCCTGCAGGGCTCCGGCAAGACGACCACCGCCGGCAAGCTCGCCATGTGGCTGAAAAAGGGCGGCCATCGCCCCCTGCTCGTCTCCGTCGACGTCTACCGTCCCGCCGCCCGCGAGCAGCTCGCCATCGTCGCCAAATCCATAGGCGCCCAGCTCTACGCCGGCAAACTCCCCTCCTCAACCCTCGAAACCTCACCCCTCACCCCTGAACAAATCCCCCACACCGCCCAAGGAGCCTACGGCACTCCCGACGTCCTCCGCCTAGCCAAAGAAGCCCGCCGCGAGGCCGCCAACTTCGGCAACGACATCCTCATCGTCGACACCGCCGGCCGCCTCGGCATCGACGAGCAGCTCATGGAGGAGATGGCGCAGCTCAAAGCCGAGCTCAACCCCACCGAGATCCTCTTCGTCGCCGACGCCATGACCGGCCAGGACGCCGTCAACTCCGCCGAGCAGTTCCACAAGCGCCTCTCCCTCACCGGCGTCATCCTCACCAAAATGGACGGCGACGCCCGCGGTGGCGCCGCGCTCTCCATCCGGAAAATCACCGGCGCGCCGGTCAAGTTCCTCGGCACCGGCGAAAAGCCCGACGCCTTCGAGGCCTTTCACCCCGACCGCATCGTCGGCCGCATCCTGGGTATGGGAGACATTGCGACGCTTCTGGAGCGCGCCGACGAAAAGCTCGACAAGTCCAAGGCCGAAGCCTTCGCCAAAAAGGCCTTCTCCGGCGAAGGCTTCACCCTCGAAGACTTCCGCGAGCAGCTCCGCCAGATCAAGAAACTCGGCAGCATGCAATCCATCCTCAAGATGCTACCCAGCATCGGCCCCTTCCAGGGCCTCCAGCAGGCCGCCGAGCACATCGACGACAAGCAGTTCAATCGCGTCGAAGCCATGATCAACTCCATGACCGACAAGGAGCGCCGCAACAGCTCCATCATCAACGGCAGCCGCCGCAAGCGCATCGCCAACGGCAGCGGCACCACCGTTCAGGAGGTCAACGCGCTACTGAAACAACACGCCCAGATGAGCAAGATGATGAAGCAGATGGGCAGCGGCGGCGGCATGGGCAAAATGCAACAAAGGCTCATGAGCCAAATGGGCGGCATGCAGAAGTTTGGGCGATAAGAACGATGGCAAGAAGAATCTTTACCGTTGATTTGAAAAATGGGGCCGGGTGCCCGGCCCCACCTCTAACCACCCATCACATCGAGCACCATCTTCGGTATCAGGCGAAGACTTTCATAGACGCCCGGAGACCGTCCCATGAGGTACACCTTACCTCCGCAACTTACGCGTAGCTGACTCAAAGCAGCGTCAATCATCATCGCATCATGAAATATACGAGGGATTTCGAGTTGCCAGCCTCCCTTTTTCTTTTTCACGAACAGCGATAATGCCGACAAGATTGGGAAAAGAATTCCGTCCGCCACCACATGTTCGCCTTCATCACGAACGATAGCCTTCGTGCGCTCTTGAAGGTACTTACCACGCCACCCAGGGTTTGATCGCCAGTATTGGTATGCCTTCCAAGCCTGCGGCGCTATATCTACGTAGAACTGATGCCGTTCAATGAGCTCGGCGTTCTTACCTTCCATTGCTGCGAATGCTGCCGCCTCAAAGTCAGCGCGACACTGTGCTCTTTGCTTGTAAGCCTTCAGCTTGTTCGCTACGAACGAGCTCTCGATGAGGGCGTCCGGCATCAACGCGGTACAGAACTGGAGTAGTCTTTCGGTATCAACAAAGTTTTCTTCGGTATCCGTTTCACTCTTGCGAAGATTGAGATCCGGAAATTCCTTCTGAAAACCCTTTTCAAGTTGGTCGAACGCTTTGCGCTTACCTGCTTGTGAGAGAGCCGCAACCTGTGTCGAAGTATTTCTCGCAATCGCGGTCTCCACCACAAAGTCAGCGTCCTTCTCTACGATAATTTCGGCACGGACATGGAAGGTGTTAGGCTCCTCTCCCTTTTTTTCACACAGCGCTAAGTATCTCCTGATCTCACCTTGAGACTGCGCGCCGTTAATCACCGAAGCTCGCCGAAGATTCATGCGCTTTGTGTCGTCATCGATCTTGATGTCCGCCGCAGAGATTACGAAACCAGAATGCAGATTGATGAACCGGGACGGATTGTTCTCTATGGTGTTGGCAATCGCCGAATGGACACCATTACGTCGCCTCCCACTATGCGCAGGGATATATTCTCGGAGGTTGCTTTCTGTATCTAACTTGAGTATTTCTTGAGCTGGAAAGTTTGCGATAAAAGTACGCGAGCCGTTGTCTTTTTCCTCGGGCGAGGTGACGTTCCGAACGGACTCAAACTCAAGGCGCACGAGGCCTTCAGAGCTAGTGGTGGGCATGGTCTTCTCCTTAGCTCAGGACGTAATGAGCGCGAGGTATCCACCTCGACTCGACCTGTAGCTAGGAGAAGCTGAACACACAATTCGACAAGCGTCAACTTTTAATCAGACGACGTGTCAGGCAGTTGGCCGGGTGCCCCATCTTCGCGACGGCTTTATCGTCGCTAAGGTGGGCTTCGCGCGAACGCGCGAACCGTCCTTCCCTCCCCGACACCGCCGAGGCACCCACCCACCTTAGCCGCGATAACACTGCGGCGACGATGGGGCACCCAACTCCAGTCTCCCCCACCTTCACGGGACACCACCTTCATGAAACATCCATCCGTGAAGAATCTGTCTACACTCCACCCATGCCGCACGGGTCAAGCGGTATCAGGACCTCGACCACGATCACCTGATCACCTGATCACCATCAGCTGTTACGGACGGGTGCCCCATCTTCGCGACGGCTTTATCGTCGCTAAGGTGGGCCTTCGCGCGAACGCGCGAACCGTCCTTCCGTCCCCTCCCCGACACCTCCGTGGCACCCAACCCACCTTAGCCGCGATGAGACCGCGGCGAAGGTGGGGCACCCATGCTGCAGACCAAGACACCCACTTCCGTGGAATATCCCCAGGCACAAACATCACCTAACCTCCCAACATGCCCCACGGGCTCAAGCGCTACCAGAATCTGGACCACGATCACCTGATCACCATCAGCTGTTACGACCGCAGACCCTACCTCCGGACACCCGAATCCCGCGACCTCTTCGAGCGCTCCCTGGAACAAACCCGCCGCAAGTACCGCTTCGACATCCTCGCCTACGTCGTCATGCCGGAGCACGTTCACCTGCTCGTCTCCGAGCCGCCAGTTGAGCCGCTCTGCAAAGCCATGCAGGCCCTCAAAGTCTCCGTGAGCAAGCAATCCACCCCGAGACCGTTCTGGCACGTCCGCTACCACGACTTCAACGTCTTCACTCAACCCAAGCGCGTCGAGAAGATCCGTTACCTCCACCGCAACCCGGTAGCCCGCGGTCTCGCCACTGACCCCGAAGACTGGCCCCACTCCAGCTTCCTCACCTACCTTCAACGCGAACAAAGAACAGTTCAGATAGCCCTATGACGGTGCCCAAATTCCGGGTGCTCCAATTCCGGGTGCCCCATCTTCGCGACGGCTTCATCGTCGCTAAGGTGGGCCTTCGCGCGAACGCGCGAACCGGTCTTCCCTCCAAGAAGCCTCCGTGGCGCCCATCTCCTCGCCTCAGAGCTCGTCTACGTCAAGCAGTGATGCCCGGGCTCTCCCGAAAAACACTTGACAGCCACCGTACACTCATCGGGCAGGCGCTTGGGCCCCTCGCCAGCCGCCGAACGGTGATTGCCGGGGAAGGCACGCCCTGCCTGCAGGTCCAAGGTCAAGAGTTAAAGTCTCTGTTTCGAAGACTTTGGGACTTAAGTACGGGGGGGAGGGGTACCCCACCTTTCGTGCAGACGAACAATCAGTTGCGTGGAAACGATCCGCAGGCGTAGTCTGCCTGCACACCGCCAATCAGCCTCGTGGCGAAGACGGCACGGAGAACGCCTCACATGTGGAAGAACGATAAGTTCACCCCGCCCCAGCCTGACCGCTCCAACGGCTTCCAGGAAGATGTTCACGTGGCCGATCATGACGACACCGCCTCGTCGCTGCGAACCAGCTCCGCCACGCTGGATGAGCTTCGCGGTCAGCCCGGCTTCGGCGTCGTCATGGCGGCTTCGGAGTTGCAGCCTGCGGGCCAGACTCCCGGGCAGCCTTCCAGCATCGGTCAACGCATGTCCGTCGAGCTCGACACCCTTAGCCGCCGTGACCGCCAGGTCCGGGAGATGAAGGAGTTGGCCACGCACCGCGTCGTCGACCTGACGACCGATCAGCTCCGCCGCATCCTTGAATTCATGGTCTAACCGGAGACAGGGTCCCCGGCATCGTCGGTCGTCCAGCTCTCCGTCTGGAAGGCGATGAACACCGCCGTCCAGGTAGCCTGTCCGGGCAGGCTGACGAGCAACGCACCGTCCTGCCAAACGCCGTTGTCATTGCCGTGATTGTTCTTTGGGTTGCCCTGATTCATGTGGATGTCGTGGATGCCATCCACCACGCCGCCGTCCGCATACGCGCTTCCAAACGCGTAAACGATCGAGCCCGGGTCCGCGACGGCTTGGTTCAGCAACGCCACAACCGCGTTCTGCAATGAGTGCGGCGCCAGATCCGCGGAATCCAAGCTGTTCCCGGTTCTATCCAGCGAGAACGCCTCGTTCAGGAACTGCTCCGAACTGGTCGCGATGGGCAGCGGCGTCATCTCCGCACGCGTGATCATGGGCTGTCCCGCAACCGTCGAGCGCACGAAATCCAGAGCCAAACCGCCAGGGTCGCTCTTCAGCGCCGTTATGCCGTTGGCAAGTGCGCCCAGATCCGCCGGATCCGGCGGCGTAAACCCCTGCCTGATCGCATACAGAACCTCGCTGCCGTCCACGCTTTCGATATTTACGGCCACAGTGAACGGCTTTCCCGCGGTATCCAGCGCATCCACGGTGATCTGGTAGTGAGCACTGGCCCCGGAGACGACTTTACCCGCAGCCGGGTGGCCCCTGAGTACGCTGTAGTTCGCAATCGGCATAAAATCCTCGCTGCAGACCCAATATCTGCCGGTTTTGGCCGGCACGACCTCATCTTACGTTGGGATGCTTACAACGCGAGAAACACGCATGCGGCGATATGAGGATCGGCACGGCAACTCCGGCGTCGTCGCCTTCCGCTCGGGCTCGGATTTTATCGATGTCGAGTTCCATGATGGGAAGCAGTACCGCTACACGCACCAGGTTCCTGGACAAACCGAGGTTGAAGCGATGAAGCAGCTCGCCGCATCCGGTCAGAACCTTGCCACCTTCATCAATAGGGTTGTGCGCGATCGCTTCGCCGCTCGTTTGCGCTGACGCTTTCGGATCGCACAAGAAGTCTCATGAGCGAGACAGCGGAATCTGCATCCGAACTGCAAAGAGGTTAAACGTGAGACTCGAAGGCAAAGTAGCAATCGTCACAGGAGCAGGAACCGGCATCGGTCAGGGGATCGCAGTAGCCATGGCGAAGGAGGGTGCGGCTGTCGTCGTCGACTACGTCGGCATTGCATCCATTGCGCAGGACTCGCTCGACAAGATCAAGGCTCTCGGTGCAAGAGGCATGGGCATCGATGCCGATATCTCCAACCCCAAGGACGTCGCCAGCCTCATCCAGCAGACCGTGCAGGCCTTCGGCAAGCTGGACATTTTCGTCAACAACGCCGGTATCGAGAAGAAGTTTGCCTTCGTCGACTACCCGCTTGAGGAGTGGCAGAAGATTATGGCCGTCAACGTCACCGGTCCCTTCCTCTGCGCGCAGGCGGCCGCGAAGCAGATGATTCAGCAGGGACATGGCGGACGCATCATCAACATCTCCTCCATCCATGAAGACCTGCCGATGCCCACCAACGCGCCGTACTGCGCCAGCAAAGGCGCACTGCGTATGCTGATGCGCACGGTCGCCGTCGAGCTGGCTCCGCACCAGATTACGGTCAACAATATCGGTCCTGGCGCCATCTTCACGCCCATCGATGCCGATGTGGAAGCCGACAAAAAGCTCAACGACGCGATCCTCGCCGAAATTCCCATGGGACGCTGGGGCAAGCCCGAAGAGGTCGGCCAATTAGCGGTATATCTCGCGTCGGACGATGCCTCCTATGTCTCCGGCAGCACGCATTTCATCGACGGCGCGATGCTGCGCAACGCTGGCAGCTTGTAACTGCCTTATTTTCAGAGATTTTCCTGGAGCATGATCACCATAGCTATACCCAGTTCTTGGGAGGGAGCAGCGGCCTTCAGGCCGCTGCTCCAGCGCTGCAGGGAAACAGGGCTTTAGCCCCGGGCTGTTTGGGAGAGGAAGCAAAGTCCAGCCTTGAAGGGCACTTGGACTCCGCTCCTGTTCCGTGGGCTGAAGCCCACGGCTCCCTCCCAACAACGACCCTTCCGGGTACACCTGCACGAATCATGCTCTAAGCCAAATCTTCACAAAACGCCGTCCCATAAGCGCAACTCCCGTTCCTGCGGACGCTCCTCTACGTGGCTCACGGCCTCCAGCATCATGGTGGGCCGCGTCTGCGGGTTGTAATGGGGCCATAGCGGCAGACCCTTTGCAGCCGGAGCCTCACCACGGATAAATGCCGCCCAGGCAGCATTCATCTGCATCGCCAACGCCTGCTCCGCGGCGGCGCTGCCGAACTCCGCATGCGGCTTGTCCCACACCAGAGACAGGTCCTCCGAGTGAAATGCCTCGCCCTTGTAACGGCCGCCGCTGCGCGCAAACGCCAGCTCGTACATCCAGGCCTCGCCGCCCGCGCGCACCACGGCATCGGCTACGCGCACCGTGGGCACCCAGTACTCCTCGGCGGTCAACGCGCGGATGCGTCGCTGCGGTTCCGACATCTCAGGGTAGATCTCCGCATATCCCGCGTACACCTTCTGAAAAGCGGCAAGGTTCACATTGCCGAGATCCGATGCAGTCGCATCGTGCTCCGGGTGCGGTCCTACAAACAGCGCACTTTCGTCCCGATTCGAACCGATCAGCAGCCGTTTTCCACGCGCTCCGCCCGCTGCAATCGTCTCGATGGGCAGCCTTGGGATCAACGTGCCGTCGATCTCACAGCGCAGGGGAAAATGCTGCGGCCACGACTTCAGAAACGAGGTCTGCACGGCGATTACATCCCGCGCCGAAGCTGTTTTCAGACCGGCCACCGACCGCCCCGGAGCGCTCGCCACCCAGTCTCGCCCGAACCCCTCCGCTACCTGTTGCGATGCTGTCTTCGACCATATGCGCTCCGCTCCGCCGCTCTCCGAGATTATGCTGCTGAAGAGCCCTTGGGCGGAAGGCACGCCCGCCAAGATGTCCGTCAGCTTGGCGCCCGCGGACTCACCCCCCACGGTCACCCGCCCCGGATCACCGCCAAAAGCGGCGATATTCGTCTTCACCCATGCCAGCGCCATCATCAGATCGCGCAATGCATTGTTCGCAGACCCAGCATAGGCGGATCCGAGCAGCGGCTCGACATCCAGAAAGCCCAGCACACCCAGCCTGTAAGCCACGGTGACCACGACCATGCCCTGTTGCGCGAACTGCGAGCCGTCAAAGATCGCCGCAAAGCTCTCGCCACCGGTAAAACCACCGCCGTGGATCCACACAAACACCGGCAGCGCGCTCCCTCCTGCACGGGTCTCTGGAGCCCACACGTTCAGGTAGAGGCAATCCTCGCTCTGGGGCACATCGCGATCGCCTTCCTGCACGCCGGCCGACGCGAAACGTGTAGCGTCACGCTCCCCTGTCCACGGCTTTTTGGGTTCGGGCGGCTGAAATCGCAGCGGTCCAAGCGGCGGCTCGGCAAACGGCACACCGCGAAACACGCGGACGCCACCAGCCATCTCCCCCCGCAGGGAGCCGAGCGGCGTTCGCACCACGGCGTTGTTCACCGTCGACGTAATCTGGCCGAAGACCCGCTGCGATGCCGCGGCCATCCCCGTCAAGCTGGCCGTACGCAAAAACCGTCTGCGATCCCAGTTCCAGAACATCCTTATTTCCTCTGCAGGCTAGCCTTTCACACATCAGGGCACATTGATGCCGTGGCTGCCAACAGACCCAAACCGCGTCCGGGTTCTCAGATGCGCCCGATGCCGAACTCCTCACCTGTGTTTCGTACCGAGCGCCAAACCGTCTAAGCTCACATCGGCCACTGCGATACGTCGTGGCACCGCAGATCATGATGCTTACCCGCCGCCGCGCCCTCGCCCTGCTCTCCGTTGCTGCCCTCCCCCGGCTGGCGCTCTCCCAAGCCTCAGACCTGAAGACCTCCGGCCCTTTCACCGCCAATCTCGCCTCGCTGCAGCGCTACCGCACGCCGGCCTGGTTCGGAGAGGCCAAATTCGGTATCTGGGCCCATTGGGGGCCGCAGTCCGGCATTGAGCAGGGCGATTGGTTTGCGCGCCGCATGTACATCCAGGGCTCGCCGCAATACGATTGGCACCTCAAAAACTACGGCCACCCTTCAAAGACCGGCTATAGGGACCTCGTTCCGCTCTTTAAGTGCGCACAGTGGGACCCTGACCATCTGATCGATCTCTACGTCAAAGCCGGTGCGAAATACTTCGTCTCCATGGGAGTGCACCACGATAACTACGACATGTGGAACTCGCGCTACCAGCCGCGCTGGAACGCGGTGGCAACCGGTCCCATGCGGGACATTGTCGGTGAGTGGCGGGTCGCTGCCCGCAAACGCGGATTGCGTTTCGGCATCTCCGAGCATCTGTCCAACAGCTTCGACTGGTTTGCCCCCGCCCACCTCTCCGACTCCACCGGCCCGCTCGCCGGCATGCCGTATGACGGAACGAACCCCGCCCTCGCCGATCTCTACCACGACTACATTGGCATGCCGGCCGGCTTTGCCCGCGCGGCCAGGGACATGGGCCGCATCGCCCCCGAACGCTGGCGGCAAGAGTGGCTAAACCGCGTGGATGATCTCCTCGACCAGCATCAACCGGACCTTCTTTACACCGACGGATCGATTGCTTTCGGGAACTTCGGTTACAACGAACTCGCCGAACTCTACAACACCAGCGCCCGCATGCACGGCGGCGTCAACCAGGCCGTTTTTACCGGCAAAAGCGCTGACGAATGCAACGGCACCCTGTGTACCCTCGACCGCGAGCGAGCCGTCGGCGACGAGATCCGCCCCGACCCGTGGCAGACCGACACCTGCATCGGCAACTGGCACTACCAGCGCGGCATCAAGTACAAATCTCCGAAAAAAGTCATCGATCTCCTCGTCGATATCGTCAGCAAAAACGGCAATCTTCTCCTCAACTTCCCGCTGCCCAACTCCGGTGTGCTCGACCCCGAGGAGATGCGCATCCTCGAAACCATCACCGCCTGGATGCAGATCAACTCCGAAGGCCTCTACGGGACGCGTCCCTGGGTCGTTTACGGCGATGGCCCCGCCTACAACGCCGCCCGCCGGAAGACCGCGGCACCGGTGCAGGTGGGAGCCGGCTTCAACGAAGGCGCCAAGCCCGGCCTCGGCTCCGCGGATATCCGCTTCACGACAAAAGGCCCGATACTCTATGCCTTCGCCCACGGCTGGCCCTCCGGCGAACTCGTCATTCCGGTGCTCGGCACAGACACCAACCCCCGTGACCCAAACATCCCGGAACCTCCAAAAATCACCTCAGCTTTCCTTCTGGGCCGCGACGATCAGCTGCGCTTCAAACAAAAGCCCGATGGCCTCTACATCACCCTGCCCACCGACAAACCCAAGACAGCCGACCTCGCGATAGGGCTTCGTCTCACCACTACCTGAAGCGCAGGGACGCTTCTGCCCAATCGAAAATCACGGCACAAGCGTTCGCGTCACACCCTCTCGGTCTTACACTGGAGCCTCATGCCGCCGAGCCCCACCCACACCCTGCAGCAGCAGCTCGACACCATCACCGCGAACACCCGCGCGCTGGTTCAACCGGAGCGCCTCGCCCGCACCGATGCGGTCATCGCCGAGCTCCGCGCCTCCGGCATCGAAGCCTGTACTCTCCCTATCGGCTCCACCGCGCCAAACTTTAGCCTCACCGGCGCGAATGGCAAAACCGTTCGCTCCGAAGACCTGCTTGCTCTCGGCCCCGTCATCCTGAAGTTCTTTCGCGGACGCTGGTGCCCGTATGACATGACCGAGCTCGAAACCTGGCAGTCGCTGCTGCCGCAGCTCCGCTCCCCCAGCTACGGCCGCCCGGCGCTCCTGGTCGCGATCAGCCCGCAGCTGCCGCGCCAGAATGCCTTCACCGCCGAACGCCACAAGCTCAGCTTTCCCCTGCTCTCCGACCCAACCGCCGCGGTCGCCGAGAGGTTCGGCCTCGCCTACACCGTCCCCGAATCCACCCGCGTCTGGTACCGTTCCATGTTGGTCAATGTTCCGTTCCTCAACGGCGAGGAAAGCTGGCGGCTTCCGCTTCCCGCCACTGTGATCCTCAACGAAGCCGGGATCGTCACCTTCGCCGAGGCCCAAGCCGATCACCGCATCCGACCCGACCCGCTCGCCGTTCTCGACGCCCTGTACGCGCAGCAATCCGCCGGCGGCCTCTAACGCATTCGCACGGCCTCACGAGGCGCCGGTTGCCGCAGTGATCGTAATCGTCATCGCGGTTGAGGTGCTGGTCGCGTAGCTCGTATCGCCGCCATACATCGCCGTGACGGAATCGGCGCCGACGGGGAGCGCCGTGGTGGTCAAGGTCGCCACCCCCGAGTTCACCGGCCCGGTCCCCAGCGTTGTGGATCCATTGAGAAACGTCATCGTGCCCGTGGCTGATGGATTCGAAACCGTGGCGGTCAACACCACCGACATCCCACTCGGCACACCCGTCGCCGAAGCTGCGAGCGTGGTCGTTGTCGAGGCCGGCGCTGCGGCGGAACCCGTCACCGTCACCGTAATCGCCGCCGACGTACTGCCGGTATAGGTCGCATCGCCGCCATACACCGCCGTCAGCGAGTCCGCCCCCACCGCCAGCGATGGGGTCGTATACGTTGCCACACCCGAGGTCACCGTTCCCGTCCCCAACTGCGACGATCCGCTGTAAAATGTCACCGTTCCAGACGCCAGGGTTGAAACCACCTTGGCCGTCAGCGTCACCGACGCACCCGAAGCCACGGTCGTTGCAGAGGCCGTCAGCGTGGTCGTTGTGGCCGTGTGAATAAAGAATCCGTTACATCCCGCCAGCGCCGCCACACCGCCCAGCAGCGCAAACTTCACTGCGGCCCTCCGCGAGCAGGTATTGTTATGCCAGGCGTTCTTGTCTTTGCTCTTCTTGCTGTCATTCCCGCTGGGAACCTGCTTTTCGCCCGACATCGGCGCACCACTTCCGCCAGGCAAAAGCCGTCCTACGCCCAGCCCCAATGCACGTCCACCCATACCGTCCCCCACAAGCTCGTTCCGTCTCTTCTTCGAGATCTCTAACGAGTCTGACGTCTTTCAACCCCAACCGGCTGACAACGAGCCCAAGAAGAGATTCTTTCGGTCGATTCATCGCGGTAGTCCCATGCTATCGCTGCAAGCGTTCACCCCGTTGATTTACCCTCCGAAGGGAAAGATTTGATCGGGGAGAACAGCACAATGCCGCAGACCAACACCGCTTTGACCGACACACAGGCCTGGAAAGCCCTCGCCGCCCACGCCAACGTGATGCAGAGCACCACCATGAAGGAGCTCTTCGCCAAAGATCCGGAACGCGGCCCGAAGTTCACCCTCCAGGCTGAAGGCCTGCTGCTCGATTACTCCAAGAATCGGCTTACCGACGAGACGCTGAAGCTGCTCGTCGCGCTGGCCGAAGCGGTTGACCTTAAGGGCCGCACCGAAGCCATGTTTACCGGCGAAAAAATCAACATCACGGAGAACCGCGCGGTTCTCCACGTCGCCCTGCGCGCGCCGAAGGCCGAGACCATCAACGTCGACGGCCAGAACGTCGTTCCCGAGGTGCATCAGGTGCTCGACAAGATGAGCGGCTTCGCGGATAAGATCCGCTCCGGCGAGTGGAAGGGCCACACCGGCAAGCGCATCAAAAACGTCGTCAACATCGGCATCGGCGGCTCCGATCTGGGCCCCGTGATGGCGTACGAGGCACTGAAGCACTACGCCCAGCGCGACCTCACCTTCCGCTTCGTCTCCAACGTAGACGGCACTGACTTCGCCGAAGCTGTCGTCGATCTTCAGGCCGATGAGACACTCTTCCTCGTCGCGTCGAAGACCTTCACCACGCTGGAGACCATGACCAACGCGCACTCCGCTCGCGAGTGGGCGCTGAAGGGGCTGGGCGGCGATGAGAAGGCCATCGCGAAGCACTTCGTGGCCATCTCCACCAACGCCAAGGAGGTGGCGAAGTTCGGCATCGACACCGCCAATATGTTCGGTTTCTGGGACTGGGTCGGCGGCCGTTACTCCATGGACTCGGCCATCGGCCTGAGCACCATGATCGCCATCGGCCCGGACGGCTTTCGCGAGATGTTGAGCGGTTTTCACGCCATGGACGTGCACTTCCGCACGGCGCCTATCGCGCAGAACCTGCCCGCGCTGATGGGTCTGCTCACGGTCTGGTACACCGATTTCTTCGGTGCCGAGACTGTCGCCGTTCTGCCCTACGAACAGTATTTGAAGCGCTTTCCCGCCTATCTGCAGCAGCTCACCATGGAGTCCAACGGCAAGCACGTCACGCTGGCCGGCGAGCACGTGAAGGTCGAGACTGGCCCTATCTACTGGGGCGAGCCCGGCACCAACGGCCAGCACAGCTTCTACCAGCTCATTCACCAGGGCACCCGCCTGATTCCCTGCGACTTCATCGGCTTCTTTAAGAGCCTGAACCCGCTGGGCAACCACCACGATCTGCTCATGGCCAACGTCTTTGCCCAGACCGAGGCGCTGGCCTTCGGCAAGACCGCCGAACAGGTCAAGGCGGAAGGCACGCCCGATTGGCTGGTCCCGCATCGCGTCTTCGAAGGCAACCGGCCTTCCAACACCCTCCTCGCCGAAGAGCTCACGCCCGCCCTGCTCGGCAAGCTGGTCGCGCTCTATGAGCACTCCGTCTTCACCCAGGGCGTGATCTGGAACATCGATTCGTTCGATCAGTGGGGCGTCGAGCTCGGCAAGGTCCTCGCGCAAAAGATCGCCGCTGAAATCGAGGGCACCGGCGAGCTGAAGCACGATAGCTCGACGAATAACCTGATCGAGCGCTACCGCAAAGCAAAATGAACAGCAGCAAAAACCGGGTGCCCCACCTTCGCGACGGCTCCATCGTCGCTAAGGTGGGTGTGCGTAGAAGCACATTGTCATGACTCCCCTCGAAGCTCTTCAGGCAGAACCCACCTTAGCCGCGATGAAACTGCGGCGAAGGTGGGGCACCCGGAGCTGATCAATTCGGTTCACGGTAGGGGCTCTGCTTGCCAGCTCCCTTTTGTTCGTTTATCGTAAATACAGAGCGGCAATCGAACGCTGGCCGAACCTTCATTGCAGCTCGCAGGAGGCCCGCATGTCCACCGCTGCCACCGTTCCCTCCCCACAGCCAGAGGCGATGACTCCGGCGCCGAGCCCAAAGAAGCAGCTGCCCGGGGTAGCCCTCGACCAATACACGGGCGACCCAAACTTCATGGCCTCGCTGGCGCGTGGGCTGGTGGTGATCCAGGCGTTCACGCCGCAGATGCCGCAGATGACCATCTCCCAGCTCAGCCTGCGCACCGGGCTGTCACGGGCCGCGGTACGTCGCTGCCTATACACGCTGGTGAAGCTCGGCTTCGCGGGTGCGGATGAGGCGCAGCGCTATTCGCTGCGGCCCAAAATGCTGACGTTGGCGAACACCTACACCGCCTCCAGCACGCTGGCAAATGCAGCGCAACCCATTCTGGAGCGCATGTCCGCGGTGCACCACGAAAGCTTCTCGGTGGCCACGCTGGACGGAGATGACATTGTGTACATCGCGCGGTCATCCGTGAGCCGCGTCATGGCAGTGGACCTGCACATCGGCTCGCGTCTCCCGGCCTTTTGCACCAGCATGGGAAGGGTGCTGCTGGCGTATCTTCCCCAGGATCAGCTGGAGGCGTACCTTGCACGGGTCGTGCTCACGCCCTTTACGCCGCGCACGGTGAACTCGGTTGAAAAGCTGCGGCTGGCGCTGCGCAACGTGCGCCGCAATGGATATGCCCTGTGCGACCAGGAGTTCGAGGTCGGCTTGCGCTCGCTGGCGGTGCCTGTGACCGCGCCCAATGGACGTGTCGTCGCAACCGTAAACCTGAGTGGAAATGCGCCGCGGATGCCGATGCTGGACATGCAAACCAAGTTTCTGCAGCCGTTGCGAGCTGCAGCCTCGGAGCTCAGCGTCTTCCTGCGGTGATCCTCTCTGTAAACGCATTCCAGCCCAACCGCGTCTAAACTTAGGAAGTTGGGTTAAACCCTTTGTCTCGGAACGGTCTTGTTCGTGGTCCGTGGTTCGTGGTCCATGTTCCCGGGTGAGTTCGGCAAGGTAGAATGCAACACACTGGAATTCATGAGCCTGGTCTTCGAGTTAGAACGAGGAATACTGAACGCTGAGGAAGATGCCGCGAACGAGGCTGGCCGCCGGAGTCTGAGCCCGGCCATTCGCTATAACCTGCTCGTCGTGCTGTTACCGCTGCTGGCAGTACCTTTTTTCATTGTTCTGGGGAGCTCCGATTACTTTTTACGGCATGGCGCCAGCGTCTGGGTGCAGTCTAATGACGCCATCTTCGCTATGCATGACCGGCAATGCGATGTGTTGGTCTTTGGTGATTCGACCGCAATGACCGGCATCGACCCTGCCGTTGTGGATCGCTATACCGGCATGCGCACCTGCAATATCGCGGTGACCAATGCGGTGCTTGCCGTGACCGGAAATTTGACCCTGGATAGCTACCTGGGGCAGAACGCCACCCCCAAAGTGCTGATCGTGCAGCTCTCCCCGGACGATTTTCAGCAGGAAAATCGCGTCTGGAGTCACACCATCTATGCCGAGGGGCTGCTGGAACTTTTGCGGCACGGCTCGGCTGAGGAAAGCCGCCATGTGCTCTTCACCCATCCGCATGAGGCGATTGCTTTTGCCGGGTATGCGGCGGGCTACTCTGCGTACTACGCCATCAAGGATGTTTGGTTCCGCGCCACGCATCTGCGCTCGGAAGAGGATGAGGTGGAGGTGCGCAATGGGTTCTTCACGCCGCCCGCGCCCGCACGCACCAACTGCGAGCAGAGTGAGGCCATGCCCGCCAACGCCACCAGCGCCTTCGCCCAATCCGTGACGCACGACTACCAGACAGCCTACGGAGAGAAGGGCGCGGTCGTTCTCGTCGACGTCGCCCCCATTCCCGCATGCGACGAAAACCTGGAGGCCTATAGCCGCGAGCTGCAAGGGGTAACGAACAACAGCCTGCAGGGCCTGCCCATTGGTCTTTTCAATGATTCCCGTCACTACACAGCGTTTGGCTCCCGGGTTGTGAGCGCCCTGGTGGCGCGGCAGGTGAATCAGATGGCACTCCGGGATCCCGCTATGAATCATCGCGATTCCTCCGTCCAGACGCTGGCCGGATTGCGTACGGTCGCGGCAGGTCGCTGAACTCTGAACAACTCCGGCTCTGTTACTCTCACTCTGATCGCGCGCCGCCGCCTGCATGCTCTTTAATTCCTACCGATTTCTGTTTGGTTTTCTGCCGATCGCGATGCTGGGGTTTCATCTCCTCGGCCGCTATGGCCGCCGGCCCGTTATCAGTTGGTTGGCGCTCTGCTCGCTCGTCTTCTACGCCGTGTGGAAGCCGCCCTTTGTTTTTCTGTTGCTCGCCTCCATTGTGATGAACTACGTGGTTGCAGCTGCGATCGCAGGCAGTCCCGAGGGCAGTTCCCGGCGCAAGGCTTTACTGGGCGCCGGAGTGACCCTGAACCTGCTCGCGCTTTTTTACTTCAAATATCTCTATAAGACACTTCTGCTGCTTTTCCACTTCCGCGTGACGCATACGGAACCTTGGCGGATCCTGTTGCCGCTGGGTATTTCGTTCTTCACCTTCACGCAGATCTCCTATCTGGTGGATCTCGCGCAGGGCCAGGCGGAGCGGCAGGACCTGCTCAGCTACGTGCTGTTTGTTACGTTCTTTCCGCACCTGATCGCCGGTCCTATCCTCCACCACAAAGAGATGATGCCGCAGTTCGCGCCCGGCCGCCGCTTCCGGCTGGTGCCGGAGGATGTGTCGCTTGGGCTTACCTGGTTTCTGCTCGGCCTGGGGAAAAAGGTGCTGATCGCCGATCAGCTCTCCTCCGGCGCGGATCTGGCGTTTGCGCATGCGGGCGCGCAGACCGCAACGTCGGCCTGGGCCGGTCTTGTGCTCTACACGATGCAGCTGTATTTCGATTTCTCCGGCTACTCGGATATGGCGATCGGCTTGGCGCGCATCTTTTCGATCCGCTTCCCGTTGAACTTCGATTCACCCTATAAGGCGACGAGCGTTACAGAGTACTGGCAACGCTGGCACATGACGCTGACGCGCTACGTCACGCTCTACCTGTACAACCCGATGCTGCTGGGTGTGCAGCGCCGGCGGCTCGCCTCCGGCAGGAAGATCTCACGCAAAAGCCTTGCCACGCCCACTGGGTTTGCCGCCATGGTGGCGTATCCCACCATGGCAACGATGCTCTTGACCGGCCTCTGGCATGGCGCGGGCGTACAGTTCCTGATCTTCGGCCTCTTGCACGGGGTGTATCTCACAGCCAATCAGGCCTGGCGGCATTTTCGTCAACGGAAGCGCGTTGGCGAACCCGTTGCGCCGACCGGCTGGCCGCGCATGTTCATGCGCATCGGTGTTTACATCCAGGTAGCCCTTGCGCTCGTCTTCTTTCGCGCCGACTCTCTCCGGAGCGCGTGGGCCATGATGCATGACCTCTTCGGCATACATGGTCTGGGACACTTCGGCAGCCTGCTCGATGCGAGCCTCGCCTTTGCGTTATTTCCAGTTGTCTGGTTTCTGCCCAACACCCAGCAGATTCTGCATGAGGAGCCCGGCAACGCCAGCGCACCTACACCTACACCGCTGCTGTCGCGCCTGCACTGGAAGCCCAATCTGGGCTGGGGTCTTGCCCTGGCCGTATTGTTTTTTGCCGTACTGGCGAACCTCGGCAAACCCGCGTCGTTCCTGTATTTCCAATTTTGATGGAGAGAATACATCTATTCACTAAGCGAATTTGCTTGTCGATATACGGGAAGGGCACGGCTTCAGAGCCTGCCCTTCCCAAACACCCAAATTCTTGAGTCCATCTGAGTGCAATCCGTAGTAGCCCCAAGGTGTTAGCCGCTTACGAAACTCTTACACACGCGCTCATCCGTGCTCTGTATCGTTGAACTTGAAGGAGCACGACGCACGATGAGCTCAGCCACACTGAACCCCGAAGGATCCTCGCTCACCACCGCCCCCGATGGTGAGGTCTCGCGCGCGGCGCAGGGGACCACGGAAAAGATCAAGCAGGACCTGCGGATGGGCCGCGAGTTTCAGGAAGGCCGCATCAATTGGATCACCAGTATCTTCATGGGCGTCTTCCATGTGCTAGCCATTGCTGCGCTGTTCTTCTTCTCATGGAAGAACCTGGCCGCTGCGATGATCATGTATTTTTTCGCGATCAACGTCGGCATCGGCATGGCCTACCATCGGCTGTTGACGCATCGCGGCTATCGCGTTCCCAAGTGGCTTGAATATTTTCTGACCATGTGCGGAACGATGGCGCTGGAGGGCGGACCGATCTTCTGGGTGGCCACGCACCGTGTTCATCATCAGAACTCCGACCATGAAGGCGACCCGCACACCCCGCATGATGGCACCTGGTGGGCCCATGCCGGCTGGATCCTCTCCGGCCGCGCCCTGCACTCCGAAACTGCATTGCTGGGCCGCTACGCCCCCGACCTCACCCGCGATCGCGTGCACGTCTGGCTGTCGCGTTTTCACTGGCTGCCGATGACCCTCGCAGGCGTCCTGCAGGTGGCGATCGGCGCTGCGGTCGCTCCCGCGGGTCACCGTGTCCTGGGCGCCGTGACGATGGTGCTCTGGGGAACGTTTCTGCGTACCACGCTGGGCCTGCACGCTACTTGGCTCGTCAATTCGGCTACCCACCTCTGGGGCAAGCGTCGCTTTGAGACCAAGGATGATTCACGCAACAACTGGCTCGTTGCGCTGCTTACTGGCGGTGAGGGATGGCATAACAACCACCACGCGCATCCGGTCAGCGCACGTCACGGCCTCGCCTGGTATGAGTTCGACATCAATTATTACGGTATCTGGTTGATGGAAAAGGTCGGCCTTGCGAAGAAGGTGCAGATCGCAAAGTTCGATCCGCTCAATCCGAAGCCGGCGGGCGCCTCCTAGCTCTGCTCGAAGTCATCCCGTCACCGGGTGCCCCATCTTCGCGACAGCTTCATCGTCGCTAAGGTGGGGTTTTCGCGTAAGCGCGGAACCTCTTTCAGGGGTGAGATCGCTGCGGCAGCACCCGCCCGATAGCTGCTGAACCCACCTCAGATGCGATGAAACTGCGTCGAAGATGGGGCACCCGTCCCTTACCGCTATACTCACCCTCTAGCCATGAACCTTACTCGCCGCCGCGGCAGCAAAGCGTTTTTCCTCACGCTGGGCGTGTGCCTGATCTGCGTTGCGGTGGCGCTGAATATTACGTGGGTGCACATCAATGGCCGCCGCATTGCGATCGATGTGCTCGGCTTCCTGCTCTTCTCCATTCTGATTGCAGGTGTCGTGCTCAACACGGTGTTTCTGCTGCGGGAGATTCGTCGCAACGAGCGCCAGGACTCCTTCCTGAACGCGGTTACACACGAGTTGAAGACGCCGGTTGCGAGTCTTCGACTTTACCTGGACACACTCGAGCGTCGCAGTATCGAAGAAGCTCAGCGGCGCAAATTTTACGGCATCATGCGAGCCGACACCGACCGCCTGCTGGGCACCATTGAACAGGTCTTGAAGGCCGGTGAGCTCGGTCAAAGGCCGCGTACCGGCGAACGAGCCCGCATCGAGTTGCGACCGCTGCTGGCCGAATGCGTTGCCACCGTGCTTCTCCGGCATGGACTGCCGGACGACGCGATCCTGCTTGAAAAGGTCGCTGGAGATGTGCGTCTCTTCGTGTCCGGCCATGCAGAGGACCTTCGCACCGCCCTGCTGAATCTGCTGGATAACGCCGTAAAATATTCTCCGAACGGTGTGCACATCCGTTGCCGGCTCTCGATCGAGCGGTACACCTTTGCCGTAATCGCCGTCTCCGATACCGGACTCGGCCTGCCCTCGAATGAACTGAAGCGGATCTTCAAGCGCTTCTATCGCGCAGACTCTGCAGACCGGGTGAAGATCAAGGGGACAGGGCTCGGACTCTTCCTCGTACGCACCATCGCGAAGCAGCATGGCGGCGATGTGCGCGCGGAGAGCGCCGGGCTCGGAAGAGGGACCACCATGCTGCTGAAACTGCCACTCTCCCTGAATTCATCTCAAGACTGATATGACCGACTTACCGCTCATCGCTGTGATCGAAGACGAGGAACACCTCGCGCAGGGGCTGCTGTTCAACCTGCAGGCCGAGGGCTACAGCACCCATCACGAGGCCGACGGCGATGCAGCGCTCCAATGGCTGCTGGCAGCGGACCCCCCGCCCGCCGCCGTCGTGCTGGATGTCATGTTGCCCGGACGCGATGGCTTCAGCATCGTGCGCGCGCTTCGCGAGGCAAAGCGCTTTGTGCCTGTGCTGCTGCTCACCGCGCGCGGAAGGGCCGAGGACGTTGTCGAAGGCTTCACCTCCGGCGCGGATGATTATCTGCCCAAGCCCTTCGATCTGAACGTGCTGCTGGCGCGGTTGCAGGCCCTGCTGCGGAGAGCCCATTGGCAAAGCGGAGCCTCCGAAGCCACGGCAGCCTCCGCGGAGACCGCACGGATGCACGCCGAAACCAGTGGCGCCTACACCCTCGGTAACCGCGTCATCGACTTCGACGCGCTGGAGATTCGCGGGGGCGAACAGCCGGTGCGGCTCACGGTCATGGAGGCCGATCTGCTGCGCTATCTGGTGGAACGTCCCGGCCGTGTGGTCTCACGCAAAGAGCTGCTTGAAGAGGTATGGCGCGTTCAGGGCGATACCGATACACGGCCCATCGATAACTTCATCGTGCGTTTGCGGCGTTATCTCGAGCCGCAGCCGGCCGAGCCCATCTATCTGCTCACCGTGCGCGGCATCGGCTACCGCTATGTCGCGCCGCCGCCAGCCACCGGGGATGCCGCGCCGCCTCCCGAGGCGTAGCCGCGGCAGAACACAGGGACTGTCTTCGACAGGTTTGTGACTACCCCTTACTTCTCTACTTCCTACTTCCTACTTCCTATTGCGATAAACTCGGCCTGACTGCCTGAGTCAGTTTTTACGTGCGCATCTTCACCCGGTACATCCTTCGCGAGATCATCGGCTACGCCCTGCTGGGCGGCCTGCTGTTCACCTTTGTGCTGCTCATGCGCTATCTGCTCCCGCTTCTGGAGCTCTTCGTGCGCGGCATCGCTTCTCCGTTCGACCTGCTGCGCCTGCTCGGCTATCTGCTGCCGACCTTCTTTACCCTGACGCTGCCGATGGCCGTGCTCATCGGCATTCTGCTCGGGCTCAGCCGCCTCGCCGCCGACAGCGAGATCACCGCGATGCGCGCCAGCGGTGTGGGCGTCGTCGACTTCCTGCGCATCGTCAGCCTGCTTGTCCTCTGCTGCTGGCTGGGCGGCCTGTACAACTCGCTCTACGTCGCTCCACACGCCACGGCGGCCTTGCTGCAATACGAGGAGCAAAGCAAGACATCGCAGGCCACGCTCGAGGTACAGCCGCGGGTCTTTTACGAGGACCTTAAGAATTACGTGCTGTATGTGCAGGACGTCCTGCCGGGCAGCAACGGCACGGCATTGTGGAAGAACGTCTTTCTTGCCGACCTGTCCCAGCCCGCCTCGCCTCACATCATCACCGCGAAAGAGGCTGTGGTTCTCGGCGGCGGCGGACAGACGCTGCATCTTGAGTTGGCGGACGGGGCCCGTCACGATATCCCCGCTTCGGACCCCGATCAGTACGAGATCTCTACCTTCGCCTCGACAGATCTGCCCGTGCAGAGTGGCCAGACCGAGGATACGCAGCACATCACACGCCGCGACACACCGCTGCAGGCCATCGGCACGCGGGCGTTGTGGAAGCGCGCCTATGGCTCGCGCGGCACGCAGACTTATCGCATTGAACTGCAGCGTCGTCTCGCCTACCCGACAGCCTGCATCGTGCTCATGCTGGTGGGCGTGCCCCTCGGGCTCAGCTCCAAGCGCGGCGGCAAGGGCGCGGCCTTTGTACTCACGATTCTGCTCGTCTTTCTGTACTACATCACCTCGTTCATGGGCACAGCCCTTGCGCGCGATGGCAAGGTGAGTGCCGGAGTCGGCGTCTGGGGCGCAAACATCCTCTTTTCGCTTGCGGGCGTGCTGCTGATTCAGCAGATCTCGACCGGCGGAGCCGTGCTCAACTTTCTGGGCTCACTGGGCATGTCTCTGCGCAAGACCGCCGCATCCAAAGAGAAGCAAACTGCCCAGAGCCGTGCGATCGTCAGCTCCGCCGGCCCCATGCAAAGGCTGCGCCAGGCGCTGAACAGCCGCTTTCCTCTGATCCTGGACGAGTATGTGATGGGCAGCTTCCTGCGCAACTTTGCCATCGTGATCGCAGCCATCACCGGACTCTTTCTTATCTTCACGTTCTTCGAACTGATCGGCGATATCGTTCGCTATCGCACGCCGCTGGTGACGGTGGGCGACTATCTGCTGAACCTGATTCCCTTCGTGATCTACACCATGGCGCCCCTATGCTCGCTCGTCGCTGTGCTGATCACCTTCGGTACGCTGGGCCGCACCAGCGAACTGACCGCCATGAAGGCCACCGGCATCAGCCTTTACCGCGTTGTAGCGCCCATTCTCGTCATTGCGGCGATTCTCTCGGTCGCTTTGTTCGCCTTCGATGAGGTGTATCTGCCCACCGCGAATCGCCGTCAGGAGGCGCTGCTCTCAACCATCAAGGGCAAACCCGCGCAGACCTTTCTTCGCCCTGACCGCAAGTGGATGTCTGGCCAGGCAAGCCGTCAAGGCGAACCCACGCGCATCTTCTACTACCAGTTTTTCGATCCCGACAAGAATGTCTTCGCCAATCTCACCGTCTTTGAGTTTCAGCCCGGCACCTTTGCATTGACGCGCCGCATCTTCGCGTCCAGCGCGCACTGGGATGAGCACGACGAGCGCTGGATCCTGGATGACGGCTGGCAGCGGAGCTTCTCCGGCGAGGCGATCGCCAGCTTCAATACCTTCGACTCCGCTTCCTTTCCTGAGATCCACGAGCAGCCGTCGTACTTCAAGAAGCAGGAGCGGCCCTCGCAGGAGATGAGCTATGACGAGCTCTCGCGCTATATCCGCGACCTGCAGCAGAGCGGCTTCGACACCACACGGCTGCGCGTGCAGTTGAACCGCAAGCTCGCCTATCCCTTGATCACCCTGGTCATGGCGATCGTCGCGGTGCCGTTCGCGCTCTCCGCGGGCAAGCGCGGCAGCATTGCAGGGCTGGGCGCAGCCGTAGGAGTCGCGATTGCATACTGGATCATCGCCGGCATCTTCGAAAATCTTGGCGATGTCAACACATTGCCTGCGGTTCTCGCGGCGTGGTCACCGGATCTGCTGTTCGCAATGGCTGGCTCCTACCTGCTGCTGCGCACGCCCACCTAAGAACAGATTGCCTTTAGATATACGGGAAGGGCACGGCTTTCAGCCGTGCCAAAAACAGCCGTTGCGAAAAGGGCTTCTAGCCCCTGAGGTGGGCTTGGACAAGCCTACCTCAGGGGCTGAAGCCGGTTTCGCAACGGACTCTGACGGCATGGCTGAAGCCATCCGCTTCCCTTAAGAAGCATCCTCTTGCTGCATGCCTGAGCGCAATTTGCTTACACTTGTTGACTTGCCCGGCGGCGCAGCATCGTTCCCAAGCCCAGCAATCCAGAGCCCAGCAGGACCATCGACGACGGCTCTGGCGTAACCGAACTGGTGAGGGGCAAAGAGATGCTCAGGTCGGCAGGAGCACCGGTGTTTTCGCCGTACACCAGCTGGAACGCATACGTTCCCGAAGGCCCGTTATAGGTATCGGTTGTGAGCTTAAAGCTGGTTGGGCCCGGTTCACTGATCACCGTCATGCCATCAATAACAAGGGTCAGCCCGTCATCGTGACCTACAGTAAAGGTTTCTCCCTTGGTTACCGTGACAGATCCAGTGAAGTTAAACAGTGTGTTGTCCAGCGTGTTGCCCAGCTGATTGGAGCCGGTAAGGACAGTGGTGGTACCGCCGCCCGAATTGATGAAACCGCCGATCGTATAATTGGAGGTGGAGAAATTGATGGGAGAGGTTGTGGTGAAGGTGACATTCGGTGTGCCGCCAGGGACATTGGCCGGAGTTGCGTCCATGGAGGCGGCGGCCACGTTCTCGTAGATGGCGCCGGTGATGGTGTTGGCGTGCGCCGTACCGGCGACGAGCAGGCCCATGACGACGCCTGCGGACAAGATGCTGTGTTTGTTCAAGACAGATTTCAAAGTCTGACTCCTGATTTCAATTTTTGATTCCGGGGCCCAGACCACGCGCGTTCTCGTGAAGCAATCTAACGCGTTCGCGAAGGCTACCATGCGCGGAAGAAAGTCAATAACACTCTTTGGTCATGATCTTCAGTCATAAACTTCAGTCATATCCTGCAGGTGACTCGAACCGCCGCCCGAACGCCGCAAAGTCCTCGGCAACCCACCCTGCCGCGGCGGACCCGGCACCCTGTCGTCTACACTTGAAGACGACATGCTTCGCTCCTCGATCCCCGTTCTAGCCAGCTTCGCCGTCATCGTGTCCTTCGCCTCAGCCCAGACCGCGGCCCCACACCACTCAGCCGGAACAGCGGCGTCTCACACCGCAGCGACACACAGACCGGCCCCAAAGACAGAATGCGTCATCCTGCCTGCGCTTTCGCCGAAGATTCCCGCATTGCCCCCGGGTTCGCCGTGCGCCAAGGCACTCTTTACCGTGTCCGAGCGGCTGGACTACATCTCCCCGCTGGTCGGTCCGGAGGTCCGCCAGGGCTTCAGCAATCTCCCCTTAATCACCACGCTCGCCTACATCGACGAGAAGGTGGGCACGGGCGAGCCGGCCAAGCCGCACATGTTCTACACGGTGAAGTACAGCGGGTATCTGTCCGATGGCACCAAGTTCGACTCCTCCTACGACCACCCGGGTCAGGAGCCCATCACCTTTCCCTACGGAGCCCATCGGGTGATCCCGGGTTGGGACTTCGGCTTTGAGGGGATGCACGTCGGGGGCAAGCGGCGCCTGTTCATCCCCTACCAGCTGGCATATGGCGAGCAAGGGCACCCGCCTGTGATTCCCGCCAAGTCTGAGCTGGTCTTTGACATGGAACTCGTCAGCCAAAGCGCCGACCGGCCCGCGCCGAAGACCCCGCCCGCACCCCCGGCAGGCGCACCCGGAGCCCCCGGCACAACGGGAGCACCCGCACAGCCGGGGACCTTGCCTTCAACACCGCCCACGGGTACCGCGCCCGGCACCGCGCCCGGCAGCACGCCGGGGAGCGCCAGACCGCAGCCGGGACCTGACGTGAAGCCCACGCCGCCCTCGCCCGGCGCGCCCGCGGCAACACCCCAACCACCGCCGGCAGACAAGCAGCCACCGCCACAAGCGCGGTAGTCCCCACACCAGAACGGCAGGCACACTCGCATGATCCAACGTCTCAGCCCGCTCTTTCCCTATCTCCGGCGCTACTGGAAGAGCTTCGCCTGGGGCGGGCTGGCGTTGATCGTTTACAACTGCGCCAAGGCCACCATTCCGCTGCTGGTGGGCAGCGCCGTGGATGACATGCGGCGCAACATCCACGCGGCTGCCGTCTGGCAACACGCGCTGCAGCTGATGGGCATCGCGGTGATCTCCGCGGTTTGCCTTTACCTCACGCGCCAGATCATCATCGGCGCTTCGCGGGAGATTGAGTTCGATCTGCGCAACGACCTCTTCGCGCATCTTGAAAAACAGCCGCCCAGCTTCTTCCAGCGCCATCGCACGGGCGACATCATGGCGCGCTCCACCAATGATCTGAGCGCCGTCCGGCAGCTGCTCGGGCCGGCCATCATGTACTCGGCAAATACGGTGGTCTTCACCGCGGCGGCGCTGCCGTTCATGATTCGCATCAGCCCGCGGCTCACGATGTTTGCCTTTCTTCCACTGCCCTTTGCGTCCGTGCTGGTGCAATACTTCGGCGCGCGCATTCACACGCGTTTCGAGCGCATCCAAGCCATGTTTTCGGATATCTCCGCGCAGGCGGAGGAGAACTTTTCAGGCGCTCGGCTTATTCGTGCTTTCGCGCAGGAAGAAGCCCAGATCGAGGCATTCGAGGAAAGCAATCGCGAATATATCCGCCGCAGCCTCCTGCTTGCGCGCCTGATGGCAATGCTCTGGCCCACGCTGGAGCTCGTCCTTGGCCTCTCTCTCATGCTGACGCTGCTGGTAGGTGGCCGTGAGGTCGTGCAACACCACATCTCCGTAGGCGAGTTCACCAGCTACAACGTGTACATGGTGCAGCTCACGTGGCCCATGATCGCCATCGGCTGGGTCGTCAACCTCGTGCAACGCGGCGCCGCGTCCGTCACGCGCATCGACCAGCTGCTAAAGGAAGAACCGGCGATTGACGACCGGGACGCTAACCTTGCCTTGACCCCTGATCCAACCCAAGAAGTGTCATCTCGACCGGAGGCGCGGCGCGCCGTAGTGGAGAGACCTGCAGTTTTGCGTGCTCTAAACCCCATTCACGGCGACATTGAGTTCCGCCACCTGCGTTTCCGCTACGCCACCGGGCCCGAGGTGCTGCACGATATCTCGCTGCACATCCCCGCCGGCACAAGCCTCGCCGTCGTCGGTCCCACAGGCTCAGGCAAATCCACGCTGGTCTCACTCATTCCGCGCCTGCAGGACGCCAATCCGGGACAGGTGCTTATCGATGGCCGGCCCATCCGGGAGTATCCGCTCGCGGAGCTCCGCGCCGCCATCGGCTTCGTGCCGCAGGAGACCTTTCTCTTCTCCACCACCATCCACGACAACATTGCCTTCGGCGCACCGCACGCGAGTACCGAAGAGGTGCTCGACGCCGCGCGCATAGCCCACATCGGCGCAGAGATCCTCGAATTTCCGCAAGGCTTCAAAACCGTTGTCGGCGAGCGCGGCGTCACGCTCTCGGGCGGTCAGAAGCAGCGCTCCGCCATCGCCCGCGCCCTGCTGCGCGAGCCGCGTATTCTCATTCTCGACGATGCACTCGCCAGCGTGGACACCTACACGGAAGAGCAGATCCTGAACGGCCTACGCGAGGCCATGGAGGGCCGCACCACACTCTTAATTGCGCATCGCGCCTCCACGGCACGCAACGCCGATCGCATCGCCGTACTCTCCGACGGCCGTATCGTCGAACTGGGAACGCATGACGAGCTGCTGGCGCGCAACGGCTACTATGCGGATCTATTCGAAAAACAAAGCCTCGAAGAAGAGATCCTCACCGCGGTGTAACAACCGCAACGTCGCTTTTGCCTTTGACTTTCTGGTTGTCATTCCCAAAGGGAATCTGCTTCTTTTCTTTCTGTCATTCCCGCAAGGGAACCTGCCTCGTACTGCTCACCAAAAACCCTACTCGTCCCTGCCTTTGCCCATAACCTTCACGATCACCCGCTTCGACCGCTGCCCATCGAACTCCGCATAAAACACCCGCTGCCACGTCCCCAGATCCAGCTTGCCGCGCGTAACCGGCAGCGTCGTCTCATGGTGCAGCAGCAACGCCTTCAGGTGAGCATCCGCATTGTCTTCGCCGGTCTGGTGGTGTTTGTAGCCCGGCCAGCGCGGCGCCAATTTCTCCAGCCAAGCGCTGATGTCTTCGATCAATCCGCTCTCGTGATCGTTGACATAAATCGCTGCGGTAATGTGCATCGGCGACACAAAACAAAGCCCATCATCGACCCCCGATTTACGCACAATCTCCTCGACCTGATCGGTGATGTGCACCATCTCATACTGCTCCCGCGTGTTGAATGTAAGGTACTCGGTATAAACCTTCATGCGTCTATGCTAAGCGAGCCCAGGAACAGGGTGCCCCATCTTCGCGACAGCTTCCCGGGTGCCCCATCTTCGCGACAGCTTCATCGTCGCTAAGGTGGGCTCGGCGTCACGGAATCCGCTACGATGCCATCATGACTGCACACCAAAAACGCGCCCTCGTCACTGGCGGCGCGGGCCTGATCGGCTCCCACATCGTTGACCTGCTCATCCGCGAAGGCTGGACCGTCCGCATCCTCGACAACCTGGAGCCGCAGACGCACAAACAAGGCAAGCCCGCCTGGGTAAACCCCAAGGCCGAGTTCCGCCAGGGCGAGGTACAGGACTTTCACACCATGCGCGCCGCCCTGCAGGACATCGATGTCGTCTTCCATGAAGCGGCCTACGGCGGCTACATGCCCGAGATGGCGAAGTATGTGCTCGTCAACAGCTTCGGGACCGCGCAGATGCTCGAGATCATCCGCGACGATAAACTCCCTGTACAAAAGGTCGTTGTCGCCAGCTCGCAGGCTGTATACAGCGAAGGCGCCGCGCTCTGCCCGGAGCACGGCCACGTCGTCCCGCTGCTGCGCCCCGCTGACCAGCTGCGCGTCGGCGACTTCAGCGTTCACTGCCCCATTTGCGGCAAGCCTACGACTTCCATTCCCACACCGGAGGCCACACCCGGCGGCGGCGAGACCGTCTACGCGCTCACCAAGGTGGACCAGGAAAAACTCGTGCTGCTGTGGGGCAAGCAGACCGGCACCCCCACCGTTGCACTGCGCTACTCCTGCACCTATGGCCCGCGGCAGTCGCTGTTCAACCCCTACACCGGCGTGATCGCGATCTTCTGCACGCGGCTGCTGAACAACCAGCCTCCCGTGATGTATGAGGATGGCGGCCAGACCCGCGATCTCTGCTTCGTCGAGGATATTGCCCGCGCCAACCTGCTCGTCGCCACAACCGACAAGCTGGACGGGCTGCCTGTCAACGTAGGCAGCGGCCGAGCGACGAGCGTGCGCGACCTCGCCAACATCATCGCCGATCAGCTCGGCATCGACATCGCCCCACTCGCCCGCGGCGAATTCCGCCCCGGCGAGATCCGCTCCCTCATCTCCGACATCAGCCGCATCCGCACGATTGGCTATGCACCGCAGACCACCATCGAGGAAGGCATCGGCCGCTACGTGCAGTGGATCAAGACGCAAGGCACGGTGAAGGACTACTTCGCCGAGATCGAAGCCGGCCTGCGCGCCAAGGGCATCGTGCAGAGTGTGAAGGCATAGCGCTAAGGCTGATTACATAAAGATATATAGGAAAGATCAATTCCTTCTATGCGGTGCCATCTCGACCGTAGTCGCAGCCGAAGTGGAGATCAAGCCGTCCGCTTCGGTCGAGATGACACGGTACAGCTATAAGACAGCTATAAGCAGGATGCAACAACGTACGCGCAGCGCAGGCAAGATCAGATCTGCGCCGTGCCGCCATCGACGTTTAATTCGACGCCGTTCACAAAGCTCGAATCGCTCGACGCCAGAAACAGGGCAACGGTGGCGATCTCCTCCGGACGCCCAAGCTCCCCGCGAGGAATGATGGCAGCGAACTGGTCCCTTGCGCCCGCCGGCAGCCGCTCCATGGCGGCCGTGTCGATCGGCCCCGGGCTAAGCACGTTGACGCGAATCCTGCGGTCCTTCAGCTCCACCAGCCACGCCCGCGCCAAGGCTCGCACCGCCGCCTTACTGGCGCTATAAACGCTGCTTCCCGGAAAGCCCTTCACGCTCGCGATCGACCCATTCATGAGGATCGATCCGCCGTCGCGAAACAGTGGCAGAGCCTTCTGCACGGTAAACAGCGTGCCCCGCACATTCAGATCGAACATCGCATCGAAGTACTCCTCGGTGATCGAGCCCAGCGCCGCACGTCCACCCAGCCCAGCGCTGGCAAACAGCACGTCGATAAGCCCCTTTTCCCGCTTCACCGTCTCGTACAGCCGGTCCAGGTCGGCGAGGTTCGCCGCGTCCCCCTGCACGCCGGTGACATTGCGGCCAATGGATTTCACGGCCTCGTCCAGCCTGCCCTGATCGCGGCCGGTGATGAACACATAGGCGCCTTCCTCCACGAACAGCTTGGCCGTCGCCAGCGCCATGCCTGAAGTTCCCGCTGTAATCACCGCCACTTTGCCGTCCAGCTTTCCCATTGTTGTGTATCCCTTCGTTCATCCGTGGAGGACACGATCTCTCGGGCCCGGCCTGATGTCTATGTAAAGGACGCGAAGCTGCCCCAGAACGATACAAAACACATTCCGGGTGCCCCATCTTCGCGACAGTCGTATCGTCGCTAAGGTGGGGTCGTGCCTTCAATCTTCGAATCGATACACTCTCACCCATGCGCTCCGCCTTGGTTCTCGCCGCGCTCACCCTCTGCGCAATCGCAGCCCCGAAACTGAAAGCGCAATGGCAGATCCAGGACGCGCACATCACCGCCGACCTGCGCGGCATCGACTACGTCGGCAACGGCGTAGCCTGGGCCTCGGGCACCAACGGCACCGTGCTGCGCACGGAAGACCTGGGCTTCGTGTGGCAGCTCTGCGCCATGCCACCCGGCGCGGAGAAGCTCGATTTTCGCGGTGTTCAGGCCTTCGATAACAATACGGCGATTGTGATGTCAAGCGGCAAGGGTGATCTGTCGCGGTTGTATAAGACGACGGATGGATGTCAGACGTGGAAGCTGGTGTTTACGAATCCGGATGCCAATGGTTTTTGGGACGCGCTGAAGTTTCAGCTACAGCCATCTGGTCGGCTCGGCGTACCTGCAAAACATGTAGGCGTAATTCTAGGTGATCCTGTGGAAGGCAAGTTCTCTGAATTCGACACACAAGACGATGGAGAGCACTGGTCAAAGCGCAATGATGGCGAGGCGGGTTTGCCTTCGGCAAAGGATGAAGAAGGACTCTTCGCAGCCAGTAACTCATCGCTCATCATCACAAATGGTGGCGGCGAGATCTTCGTGACAGGCGGCGCTTCTGGTTCGCGTAGCCGCGTTTTATCCGAGTATGTGAAGCACGATCCCCGTGTTTCGTGGAAATACGTGGGGGGCGACATTCCATTCGCTGCTGGCGATTCAGCAGGAGCGTTTTCCATCGCGATCGCATCCGGCGATGATCAGATTGCCAACACCGCGCCGAAAGATAAGTGGACACTGTTCTACGTTGCAAGAGGCACCTGCGTGGCCGTTGGGGGAGATTACAAGAAACCTGCAAATGTGAAGGACACAGCCGCATCCACATTTGATTCAGGCCTGCATTGGATTTCCGCGGACACATCGCCCCACGGCTATCGCAGCGCCGTGGCATATGAGAAGCAAGCCAACACGTGGATCACCGTAGGCCCCAACGGCACCGACATCTCCACCGACGACGGCCGCAACTGGCGTGCTCTGAAGCCCGGGCTGGGCGATGCGCCCGATGCCGACAGCCATTGGAATGCGTTGAGTCTGCCGTTTGTGGTGGGGCCGCATGGGCGGATCGGTGTTTTGCGCGAGGATGCGCTGAAAGCGGCTTCGGCGAAGCGATGATGCCAGCGGGGCGAGCGAACCGCAGATTCCCTGCGGGAATGACAACAAGAAAGCAGACACCATGACGATCTACGCCGCAACAACCAATTCCGGCAAACTGCACGAGTTCGCGGAAAGCGCGAACAGCGAGGGCATGGAGGTGCTCGCGCTGCCGGGCTTGGCCATAATGCCAGAGCCGGTGGAAGACGCGCCTGATTTCATGGGCAATGCCGTGCTGAAGGCCGTGGCGTACTCACGCATCGCACCGGGGCTGCCGGTCTTTGCGGATGACTCCGGCCTGGAGATCGATGCGCTGGGAGGCCGGCCGGGCGTTCGTTCGGCGCGCTTCGCCGACGACCTTAGCTTCGACAACGGCTCCGCTTTCAGCAAGGACGAGCGCAATAATCGGTGTGTGCTCTCGCTGCTTCGGGGAGTGGAGACGGCCACCCAGGGCCGGGCCGGTCGGAAAGCCCGGTTCGTCTGCGCGCTCGCACTCGCCCGCGACGGCGAGGTGCTGCTGCGTGCTGAAGGCGAGGTCGAAGGCGAGATCCTGCCCGCATCCGAAGCCCCGCGCGGGGAAAACGGCTTCGGCTACGACCCGCTCTTTTTCATCCCCAAGCTCGGCAAAACCATGGCCGAGCTTTCCCGCGCGGAGAAGTGGGCGATCAGCCATCGCGGCCACGCCTTCCGTTCGTTACTGCTTCAACTGCGGGGCCTTCCCCTGTAGGCCGTCAAGAAGATCGCACAACCTGAGCGGTAAGCGCACGATTGACCCAAAGGTTGCTTGACCCCCTCACTTTCACGGCGGAATAATCGTAATGGTCCGACTTCCTGCCCACACGGGCGCCAGCGGCTCAAGTCTCCCAAGGAGTTCCAATGGCCGCAGCCGCACCCATGGCCCCCGCCGACAATGCACAGCCCGCCAGCGGTTCCGGCAGGCGCGGCGTACAGCCCTTGCGCGCTGGCGAAGGCCACAGCTATTTCTGGCGCCGTCTGCACTCGCTCACCGGCATCATCCCCATCGGCGCGTTTCTGGTCGAGCACATCCTCTCCAACTTCGAGACCTGGAACGGCCCGCTAGCCTACGCGCAGCAGGTCAAGTTCCTCAACGGATTACCGCTCGTCCGCGTCTTGGAGTGGTTGTTCATTTTCATCCCGCTCGCGTATCACGCCGGCTATGGCATGTTCATCTGGTGGCGGGGCCGCTCCAACGTCAACGTGTACCCCTGGGCCGGCAACTGGGGTTACTTCGCACAACGCATCACCGGGATTATCGCGCTCGCGTACATCATTCAGCACGTGTGGCGGCAGCGCTTCAGCGGTGTCAGCCTGCCCGAACACCCCGGCGCGGCCTTCGCCAAGGTGCAGCATGAGTTAAGCAATCCCTGGATGTTCGCCGTCTACGCCATCGCGATGATTGCCACCTGCTGGCACTTCTCTTACGGGGGCTGGCTCTTTTGCGCCAAGTGGGGCATCACGCCCGGCGTGAAAGCTCGCAGAAAGTCAGGCTACGCCTGGGGCGCACTCGGCACGGCACTCTGCGTGATGGGCTTCATCAGCATGTACGCCGTGGTGTGGAAGTATCCAAACGCACCCGCGGATGTTATGCCCGCGCAGCCCGCAGGCATCGTCCAGCCCGCTCCGACAACAGCCCTCCCAGGCACCACAAATCCAACCCAGCCCGGCGAGGTTCGATGAAACACCTTCGTCTCATGCTGGATCGCCTTTTGTTGTCATTCCCGTAGGGAATCTGCGTTTTGACCTGCTGGCGCGCGTCGGATCCCCTGAACGCAAGCAGTTTCCTCAGGGCCCGGCTTCAGCCGGTCCGAAACAGCAGCAAAGAATGGGGCTTTAGCTCCCGGGTAAGCAAGATTCAGCGAGGTAAGACGATGCTTCCAACCGATCTCATCGTGAAGCCGCTGGCGACAGCAGAAGGCATCCTGTGTGTGGCTATTGTCCTGCTCGGCATCGCCGCCCGACACCAAATTCGAGCCGAATCAAACCATAGCGCGACGAAGGCTCCGATCTTCAGTCATCGGGAAAAGGTTCGGATGCTCCATGTTGTGCAGGCGTTCTGCCTGGGCATGGCTTGCGCTCTCTTCGGTGTGACCCTCTTGATCACGCATGAGCATGTCCGTTATAGCCGCGTTCCTTCCATCAACCTACAGATAACAAGCACAGCCCACCCGACGGCAGCTCCGCACGAGAACAGGTAACGCAAGCATGGCAGCAGCAACAACACCCCGCATCATCGTCGTCGGCGGAGGCCTCGCCGGTCTCTCCTCCGTCATCAAGATCGCCGAGGCCGGCGGCAACATTGACCTGTTCTCGATCGTGCCCGTGAAGCGCTCGCACTCCGTCTGTGCGCAGGGCGGCATCAATGCGGCCAAAAACCTCAAGGGCGAGGGCGACAACGTCTTCAAGCACTTCGACGACACCATCTTCGGCGGCGACTTCCTCGCCAACCAGACCCCTGTCAAACAGATGACCGAGCAGGGCCCGGCGATCATCGATCTGCTCGACCGCATGGGCGTGCCATTCAACCGCACCCCCGAAGGCCTGTTGGACTTCCGCCGTTTCGGCGGAACTTTGTATCACCGTACGGCGTTTGCGGGCGCCACCACCGGGCAGCAGCTGCTCTATGCGCTCGACGAGCAGGTGCGCCGCTACGAGTCCGAAGGCAAGGTGAAGAAGTACGAGGGCTGGGAGTTCCTATCCTCCGTGCTCGACGACAACGGCGTGTGCCGCGGCATCTGCGCCATGGATCTGCGCTCGATGGAAGTGAAAACCTTCCCTGCCGACGCGATCATTCTCTGCACCGGCGGCATCGGCGCCATCTTCGGCAAGAGCACTAACTCCGTCGTCTGCACCGGCTCCGCGCAGAGCGCGATCTATCAGCAGGGCGCAGCCTATGCCAATGGCGAGTTCATCCAGGTGCATCCGACCGCCATCCCCGGTGAAGACAAGTTACGCCTCATGAGCGAATCCGCACGCGGCGAGGGTGGCCGGGTGTGGGTGCCGCGCACCCCGGGCGACAAGCGTGCCTCGCAGACCATCCCCGAGAAGGAGCGGTTCTACTTCCTCGAGGAGTGGTATCCGAAGTACGGCAACCTCGTGCCGCGCGACATCGCCACCCGCGCCATTCACCGCATCGTGTACGAAGAAGGCCTGGGCATCGACGGCCAGCCGATGGTCTACCTCGACGTCTCGCACATCCCGGCCGAGGTGCTCAACCGCAAGATCGAGGGCATCCTCGAAATTTATGAGAAGTTTGTAGGCGACGATCCGCGCAAGGTGCCGATGAAGATCTTCCCCGGCATGCATTACACCATGGGCGGCCTGTGGGTGGACTTCAACCAGATGACCAACATCCCCGGCGTGTACGCGGCGGGCGAGGCGGACTACTCCATCCACGGGGCAAATCGCCTGGGTGCAAACTCACTGCTTAGCTGCATCTACGGTGGCTTCGTCGCCGGTCCGCACGCGATGAACTACGCAAAAAACCTTCCGCCGATGGTGGGCGATGGCGGCCATGCGGCTGAAAAGCAGCGCCAGACCGAGATGAACTCGCTGCTGCTGCACAACAAGGGCACGGAAAACCCCTTCCGCCTGTGGCGTGAGCTCGGCGACACCATGACCCGCCACGCGACGATCATCCGTTACAACAGCGGCCTCGCTGAGGCCGACACCAAGATCGTCGAACTGCTGGAGCGTTTTAGGAATGTAAACCTCTCCGATAAGAGCCAGTGGGCCAATACCAGCTTCGCCTTCGCGCGGCAGCTCTACAACATGCTGCACCTCGCTCGCGTCGTGGTGCAGGGCGCGCAGCAGCGCGACGAAAGCCGCGGCGCACACTACAAGCCGGACTTCCCGGAGCGCGACGACGAGCGCTTTCTTAAGACAACCAAGGCCTTCTTCCGCGACGGCGCGCCATCGATCGAGTGGGAAGAGGTCGATACCCAGTTCATCGTGCCGCGCGCCAGGAGGTACGACGCGGCGGCTTAGGTTCCGCAGCTACCCCGGCGAGGTGTACACGCCATCTCAGTAGCTATGAGCCCCTATCCGCACATTCACATCTGGTATGTCCTGCTGGCGATCGTCTTCATCGGCATCATCAGCTATATGTTTTTCTACGGCAAGCGGTCCAAGGATCGCCAAAATAGTATTGAAGGCAACCGAACGCCGGCCAGCAAGGAAGGCGGCATTCTGGAAGCGCAGGAGTCCCTGAAGCAGGAACGCCGGCACAACCACAAGTAACCGAAGGAGAGCCTATGTCCCGCACATCTGAAGTGGCGATCGTCATTCTGGTTGCGGCCTGCGCGGTGGGTCGGCTGCTGTACCAGGGGCGAGGTGTCGGATTTTTCAGGAAAAGGCGATGACCGGCCTGCACATGAGCCTGACGGTTCTAACCATCGCGCTAACGGTCTCCGGAGCGATGTTTTATGGAGCCATTGTGCTCTATGGCGCATGGATTGATGGCCGAAGGCAGCGTGTGCGGGAAAAGGGGCTGCATCCGGTGACGGAGTCCACCGGTGAGGTGCATGGCGAAGATCGTATAGGTAAAGAGGAGAGTGGCGATGGCAGCAAGCGCAGTTGAGATGCATTCCGGAAAGGACCCAGCGGAGGTCACCACCCCGAAGCATCCGGGGTCGAGCCACACCTTTACGGTGAAGGTGACGCGGCAGGCCTCGCCCGATGCCCCCGCGCACACCGAATCCTTCGCGATTCCCTATCGACGCAACATGAACATCACCTCGGTGCTAGGCGAGATCGCGCTGAACCCGACGACGGCGGACGGCAAAGAGTCCACGGCCATCGCCTACGACGCGAACTGCCTGGAAGAGATCTGCGGCTCCTGCGCGATGCGGATCAACGGCAAGGCCATGATGGCCTGCTCGGCGCTGGTGGACAAACTGCTCGGGCCCGGTGGCGAGGGTGAAATCACGCTCGCCCCGCTGTCCAAGTTCCCTGTAGTGCGCGATCTGGCCGTGGATCGCTCGGTACTGTTCGAAAACCTGAAGCGCGTAAAAGCCTGGGTGCCGGTAGACGGCACCTACGATCTCGGCCCCGCACCACGGCAGTTCCCGCAGATTCAAGAGCAACGCTATCCGCTGTCAAACTGCATCTCCTGCACCATCTGTATGGAGGTTTGCCCGCAGTTCAATGACGTGACCAACTTCGTTGGTGCTGCCACCATTGCCCAGGCTAAGCTCTTCAACATGGATCCCGCAGGTGCCGTTCTGAAGGAAGACCGCCTGCGTGCGCTGGCCGGCGACGGCGGCGTGCAGGAGTGCTCCTTCGCGCAAAACTGCGTGCAAGCCTGCCCTAAGCAACTGCCCCTCACCGAGGCGATCAGCGACATCGGCCGCGATGTCTTCGTGCAGCAGGTAAAGGACTTCTTCCGAAGCTAGAGACTCGGCCAGCTTCGGCCGGTGTCTCGTGCATCTCATCTCAGGGCTGGCGGATGCGAGCCACGGAGAACAGGATGAGCACCACTACGGAAACACTTGAACTTACCGAGGCACGCCGCATCATCGCCGCCGCCGCGCACAAGGCCGAAGAGATTGGCCAGCCGATGTGCATCGCGGTCGTCTGCGCGGGTGGTCACCTGCTGGCGTTCGAACGCATGCCGAACGCCTGGATGGGATCGATCGACATCGCGCAGAAGAAGGCGTTCACCGCGCGCGCCTTCGACATCACCACCCAGGATCTCGGCAAAAACTCGCAGTCCGGCGACCAGTTCTTCGGCATTCACGCCTCAAATGATGGCAAGGTGATGATCTTCGCCGGCGGCATCCCAATCAAGAAAAACGGCAAGGTCATCGGCGCGATCGGGGTCTCCGGCGGTGCGGGTGAGCAGGATCAGGCGGTTGCCGACGCGGGCGTTGCGGAATTTCTGCAGAGTTCCAAGTAGTAGGACCGAAGCCACGGGTGCCCGGCCCGGCCCCGCCTACGGAATGAAGTAGAACGGGTTGGGCAGTTTCACGTTCACCTCAGCCTGGGGTGTTCCCAGCAGATCGCTCCACTGATCTCCCACGCTGAGGATCATGCGGTAGCCTTGGTCGACAATCTGCTTACGCTCGTGCTCCTTGTACTCAATGGTGGGCATGCCGTTTTCCGGGCCGTTGCGCAGCCGCAGCCCCGTCCCGTCGTGATAACCCGCAAGTTCGAGATTGCGCGAGGTAGCCGTGGTCTGGTCTACCCAGGGCGTAACGGATGCATCCTTTGGCGTACCAGGACGCCCCGTGATGAAGAAGACTGCCACCCCGGCTGCCTTTGCTCTGTTGAATAATCGCACACCGCCGGGGATGGCCACCGCGGAGACTGGGCTCAGCACCCAGGGATTGCTCAGCGCACCGATGTAGCCAAAATCCTCGTGCCTCATCTCGCAGTAATTGGTCAGCGAGGTCTCGTCAACGTCCATAACAATGGCCAGTTTTTCGCCACGCTTGTGGGTTGCGAGCACTGAGTCCAGCGCCAGTTCCGCCCGCCGGTATTGCGCATCGAGATCGGCCCAGTAACAGCTCTTCGCCTGGACGCAATCGCCATAATCTGCCAGCCGATAGCGAGCGAAGGAGAAGTTCTCCATCGGCTCGGCGGAAGGCAGGGCATGGTCCAGAACCGCGCCCTGCTCCTGCTCGGCGATGCCCGCGTCGGCCGTCATGCGGTGTGGCGGGAAGTGTTCCCCTGGACATGCCGGCGGTCCGTAATGATCTATCGGAACCGGCGCAGCCGTCTGCGCGAGTGCCCACGATGCAAACAGAAACAGCGTCGCTGCGCCGCTGCTTAGTTTAGTCACCCGTATTTTCCGCATACATCGTTGCGATCTGGTCCTTGTACTTCTCCACGATCACGCGGCGTTTCAGCTTGAGGCTCGGCGTCAACTCACCCTCCTCCACGCTCCACTCATCGGGAACCACGGTGACCTTCTTGATGGATTCAAAGTGCGCCAAACTGCTGTTGACCTTCCCGACGATGCCCTCATAGAGCTTTTTCACTTTGGGATCGCCCGCGAGCTTGGCATGGTCAGTCTCACTGACACCGTTCTTCTTGGCCCATTCCTCCAGCGCCTTGAAGTTGGGTGAGATCAGCACGCTGACGAACTTCTTGTTATCGCCGATCAGCGCGGCGTTGCTGATCAACCCATCCACCTTGAGCTTGCTTTCGATCGGCTGCGGCGCGATGTATTTGCCGCCCGAGGTCTTCATCAGCTCCTTCTTGCGATCCGTGATCGCAAGGAAGCCGTCCTCCAGCTTGCCGATATCGCCGGTCTTGAACCAGCCGTCGGGGGTGTACTCCTTCTTGGTCGCCTCTTCGTTTTGCCAGTAGCCCTTGAAGACCGAAGATCCACGCACCTCCAGCTCGCCATCACCTGCAACCCGCGCCTCCAGATTCGGGATCACCTTTCCAACCGTGTTGGCGCGGTAATCCTTGAAGGTATTGCGCGAGATCACAGGTGAGGTCTCCGTCAGGCCGTAGCCTTCCATGATGCGAATCCCTGCACCCAGGAACCAGTCCGTCGACTCCTTGCCAAGCGGCGCGCCGCCGGAGACAAATAGCTTGCCGCGGCCACCGAAGGCCTCGCGAATCTTCACAAAGACGAATTTGTCAGCCAGCTTCCAGCTCAGGGAGCCCGGCTTCCCGCCATTGGCAATGATATCTTTCTGCTTCGCACCCACCCTCAGCGCCCAGTTGAGAATGCGCTTTTGCATGCCCTTCGCTCTACCCTCGGCGGCTTGGCGGACCTTCTCAAAAACCCGCGGAACGGCAAGGAAGATCGTGGGCTTGACCGCCTTCATCGCCTTGGGCAGATCGTCGAACTTTGGAAGATACGCAATCGTCGCGCCATTGGCGTACAGGGCGTAGTCCAAATGCCGCGCCAGCGCGTGGCTCAGCGGCAGGAACGAGATCGAGCTGTCGCCCTTCCCGATGTTCAGGTCATCAGTCGAGTGGTGGAGATTGGACGCCATATTGTTGTGCGTCAGCATCACGCCTTTGGGGTCGCCCGTCGTTCCGGAGGTGTAGATGATCGAGGCCAGCTCTTCCGGCTTCGTCTCCTTCAGCATGGCGTCGAAGGTCGCATCGCGAGCTTCGAGCTCCGGGGCGCGCTTCATGATCTCGGACAGGTTGTCGGCGCCCTCGAACTGGCCGTCATCCCACACCACCACGTGCTCCAAGGCAGTCAGTTCCCCCGCCTTTACCAGCTTCTCGTACTGATCCCTGGTCGAAACAAAGATCACCTTCGCGCCCGAGTTGTTCAGGATGTAGCCCATCTGCTCAGGCGTCAGCGTTTGATAAAGCGGCACATCGACCGCGCCGATGGCGAGCACGGCAAAATCTACTACCGGCCACTCCCAGCGGTTCTCGCCCGCCAGGGCGACACGATCACCGTGTTGAACGCCCCAGCTCTGCAGCTTCTCCGCAAGGGCGCGCACCCGCCCGTAGATCTGCTTGGCCGTGATGGGCTTCCACTCGCCCCCGCTCTGCCATTGGGCGACTGTCTCATCGCCGCGCGCCGCCACCAGGGCGAAAACATCGTTCAGGGTTGCCAGATCCAGCATTCTTACTCCTTACACATTCCGTCGGGGTGCTATCTGCCTCTGTTTGGATGCAGATAGCACCTTGCGCTCCCCCTTGCAACGTGTCAAATAGCGAACTTTACGTCGTTCCGGCAAAGGTTAGGTGGTGTACGACGAATCGCGATTATAGTACGAAGAGCATCGAGGCCCATCTGGTTGAAGGGTGGGAGGGAGCATGGGGCTTCAGCCCCACGAGAGGGAGAGCCTGGATGATGGGCTTTTAGCTCCGGGTTCTCTTCAGCTTTAGCCCAAGACCCGGGGCTGAAGCCCAGTTGTTCTCCGCACTGAATGTCCGGGCTGAAGCCCGGACCTACCTCCGAAAAGCAAAAAATGATCCGTAAACACTATCTAGTGCCCAGCCGTCCCGCCCTGCTGCGCACTGGCCGAGCCGACTCGAGGATAGTACCCCGCTCGCGTCCTGACCTGCAGGCCACGAAGGCCTTTCTCCTTAACCTCCACATGGATCTGCCGGTATCCGCCGGTCGAGGGTGGTTTGGTGCTGCGGTATTCGATGGTGTACTGGGTCCGGATGTCCTGGGCGACCTCGTGCGCCACGCCGTCCACATCCTTCAGCGAGTGCGGAAAATATGCCTGTCCCCCGGTCTGCTCGGCCAGTTCGCTCAGCACCTCGCGCGAGTGCCGCGACTCGCTGCGGCTCACGTCCTCACCGAAGAGTAGCCCGATGGTGTAGATCGCCGGTCCGTCGAGCTCCTGCACACGCCGGATCGCCTGCTCCAGCGTGGCGCTGGAGGCATTGTCGTCGCCGTCCGTGACGATCAGCAGCACCTGCTTGGAGCGCTTGCTGTTCTTCGCAAGGTAATCAGCCGAGGCGATCACCGCGTCATACAGCGCCGTTCCTCCGCTGGATTTAATGTAGCTGAGCCCCTGCTGCAGCTTGCCGATATTGTTCGTGAAGTCCTGATCGATGTAGGCCTCGGAGCTGAAATCGACCAGAAAGGCCTCGTCATCCGGATTGGAAAGCCGCACCAGATCCAGCGATGCCGCGTCCACCGCAGCCCGCTTGTCGTACATGGAGCCGGAGCTGTCGATCAAAATGCCGAGCGAGACGGGAACGTCCTCATGCCGAAAGCCGAGGATCGTCTGCGGCACGCCATCCTCGTAGACGTGGAAGGACGTCTGGGGCAGATCGCCGATCTCGCGGCCGGAGTTGTCCACCACCGACGCGTTCAGCCGCACCTCGTAGGCGTCGGCCTTCAGCGTATATCGCCCGTTCTGCTGCGTAATCACGCCGGTGGGCGCGTTCTGCCCCGGCTGCGCAGCCTCTCCGGTCGGCGCAACGGCAGAATTCGGCAGCACCGGGTCCGGCGACGGAACGGGGTCGCGATCCGTTGGCGGCGGCACCTGCGGGTTCGCCGCCGGCGCCTGTCCCGGCGTCGTATTCTGTCCCAAACTGGCGGGCAAAGCCGCAAACCATAGAGAAAACGCCAGCATTCCTGCAAAAAACCAGGTCGCGCTATTGCGACGGTGCATAGTACCCCTCGCGATTGTGCACGCTAAGGTCGGGCAGACCCGGTGGCGGCAGCAAGCGCACACTCAATTTACGCCAAACGCCGTTGTGTCTGCGATCCGTTGGCGTATAGCCAAGCACATACTCGTTGCGCAGCTCTTCGCTGATCCGCTCGGCGATATCGCTCAGATCCTGCACATCGCGCACCTGAAACAACCTTCCCCCGGTAGTCTCGGAGAGCTCATGGAGCAGCTCCGGACCGTTCTGCTCCTCCAGCGTGGGCGCATACGCGTCGAAGATGCCGATGGAATAGATCTGCACCTCGCTTTCGCGGACGGCCCGCGTCAGCTCCCCTTGCGTATAGCGGCTGCGGTTGTCGCCACCGTCGGAGACGACCAGCAGCGCCTTGCGGGCGTACTTCGCATCCCGCAACTTATTGACGCCCAGGTACATGGCATCGATCAGCGCCGTGCGGTTCTCCGGCCGCAGCATCACCATGCGCGCCTCCACATCCTCCACGTCGGAGGTGTAGTCCACCAGCACCGCCGGACGATCGTTGAATCCCACCACGAAAAACTCATCCTGCGGATTGCAGGTGCGCAGAAATTCACTCAAGGCCTTGCGGGCGCGCACGAACTTCGACGACATGCTGCCGCTGAGATCGAACACAATGCCGATCGACAGCGGTGCATCCTCTGTGGCAAAGCTCTTGATCGTCTGGCCGGTGTTGTTGTCAAACACCTGAAAATTATCTCGCTCCAAACCGGTTACCAGCCGATTCTGCGGATCCGTCACCGTTAACGGCACAAGCACCAGGTCCGAGTTCACCACGATGGAAGAGTGTTTCGCGCTCGTCCCCTTCTTCACGACATCCTCTCCGGTAATCACCGGCACAGTGGGCTTCGGCGACGGTGGGGCAGGCGTGTTGGTGTGTACCGAATCCAGCGGGCTCTCCTGAGCCTGCATGGTCACGGCAAGGCTGATCACCAGCGCGCAACCGATCACCAGCCCGCGCACATAGGCTCTAAGCCGGCCTGCCCTAACACCCCATCGACCAGAGTTGCCGTGCATCGTGGCCCCTTGGAAGGAGGTGCAACATGGAAACCCCTCCTTCACGTGCGCCTAGACTAAACCAGCCTGTCTTCGCCGTCTATTCCCCGAGCGCTCGCTTTCGAGCAGCAGGACAGAAGATTGATGCCGGATACCATAAAGCAGCCCGTACCCGTACCCAACCCATGTCTGACAACCTCCGCCGCAGCTTCGTACTCCTCACCCTGGCGACGGCGGCCATGGCTGCGCTGCTGGCGCTGCTGCCGGCCGCGGGTCACGATCAGCTCTGGTTTCTGCTGATGGCAAAACGCTGGATCGGCGGCGCCACCCTTTACGGCCCGGAGATCTTCGATTCCAACCCGCCACTCATCGTCTGGCTGTCGGCAATTCCGGTAGAACTCTCCCGGTTGACCTCAATTCAAACGACCTTCTTCGCCAAGCTCGTCGTCGTGGCGGTAACCACAGGTGTAGGCCTCTTTTCCAGCCGGATTCTCTCCCGCGTCTGGCATGTCGACGAGCCCTCCGAGCGCCCAGCCCTCCTGTTCGCGTTTCTCACGCTGTTTCTGCTGGTCCCGGCACGCGACCTCGGCCAGCGCGATGCCCTGGCCGGCCTCCTCGCGCTCCCGTACGTGCTCACTGCAGCCCGGCGCCCGACTGCCATGCTGAGCCTCTGGTCTAGCGCAGCTGCCGGGCTCTTGGCAGCGCTGGCTTTCTGCCTGAAACCGCAGGATGCCCTCCTTGCCGTCGTTCTTGAGGCCGCACTCTTCGCGTACGCCATTCGCCACAAACCTTCGCGGCGCGCAGGGTTGCACCATTTGTTCGCCCGCATCGAGGTCCCCATCCTCCTCGCCTGCGGTCTGCTGTACCTGCTCGCGATACGACGCTTCGCCCCCCTGTACTTCAGTGCAGCCCTGCCGATCCTTCGCTCAACCTACTGGGCCATCGGCCATCTCTCCCTCCCCGCCCTGCTCTGGGAGGCGGTCGAGCTCACACTTCTGGTTCTGCTGACCGGACTCTTGCTTCTCCGGTCAAAACCCGTCACGCCCGCAGCGAAGTTCCTCGCTATCGCCGGCAGCGGAGCTTTTCTCGCCTACCTTCTACAAGGCACGGGGTGGTACTATCAGCAGCTTCCCGCGATTTGCCTCTTCGGCGCGGCGCTCGCCCTGCACCTGCTGGACCTGCAGCGACGCCATCCGGTGCAGCCGCCGCGCTGGTTCGTTGCCGCCCTGGCCGCACTTTGCCTGCTCGCTGTGGGACTCGCAACGCACTTCACCGGGTATCCCTTCACAACCGACCGCGCCTTCGGGATCAGCTCACCCGACCCCGCCTTCTTCACGTCGCTCCCGCCCGGAACTCCGGTCGCGATCCTCACCACCTCGGTAGACGAGGCGATGATGCCGGTCGAGCGTTACCACCTAACCTGGGCGCAACGCACGGACAATCTCTGGCTGCTGCCGGCTATCCTGCAGAGCGAGCGCCCTGACCCGGCTCACCCGCCCCGTCGCCACCTGACCCCTCTGACCCTCGCCCGGCTGGACGGCACCCAGCACCGCTGGATGGTCGAAGACCTCCAGCGCTGGCAGCCGAAGCTCGTTCTGATCGAACGCTGCGGCGACCCCCACATCACCTGTCAGGTGCTCGAGGACCGGCACGATGATCTGCTCGCCTGGTTTCAACGCGATCCCCGGTTCGTCCAGCTCTGGCGCAACTACAGCTTTGCCGGAACCCGCGGACGCTTCGACTGCTACGTCCGCAAACCTCGCGCCTGATCACCTCGCTCCTCGAACCTGAACAACAACCTACTTTGCTATAGACCGTGAAGTATAGACCGTGGAGTTAGATGGGCAACCGCAGCACGTCCGTACAATGGGGGTAATGGCTCGTTTGTATCCCTTCCGCGCGCTTCGTTATGACACTTCCCGCGTCAACATGGCCGACGTCGTTACCCAGCCGTACGACAAAATCTCCCCGGCGATGCAGGACGCCTATTACCACAAGAGCCCATACAACCTGATCCGCATCGTGCTGGGAAAACGCGAGCCCGGCGATACCGACGCGAACAATGTGTACACCCGCGCCGCGTCGACGATGCAGTCCTGGCGCGACCAGGGCATCCTGCGGGAAGAGGCCGAGCCCGCGCTCTACGGCTACTCCCAGACCTACACCGTGCCGGGCACCGGCCCCGCCGCCAACAGCGAACCCGAGGTACGGGAGCGCCGCGGCTTCATCGCCCTCGGCCAGCTCTATGACTATGCCGAGCAGGTCGTCTTTCGCCACGAGCAGACCTTTCCCAAGCACAAATCCGACCGCCTCGCGCTCTTCAAAGCCCTGCGCGCGTATCCCGAGCAGATCTACATGCTCTACTCCGACCCGACCTTCACGGCCGAACACCTCCTCTTCGACACCCCCGACGGCAAACCCCGCCCCGCCGACCTCGAGATCGTCGACGAGTATCAGGTCGTGCACCGCGTCTGGAAGCTAGTCGACCCTATCCTTATCGGCAAAGTTCTCGAAATCATGAGCGACAAAAAGCTCATCATCGCGGATGGCCACCACCGCTACGAAACCTCCGTCGGCTACATGCACGAGCGTTCCGGGGAGCTCGGCATCAACGAAGAGCCTCAAGATCTGTCATCCCGCACCCACCAGGATTTGTCATCCGGCCCGCCTCAAGATTTGTCATCCCGCACCCACCAAAATTTGTCATCCCGTAGCGTAGCGGAGGGATCTGCTTCTTTCCCGCAAAGTCCCGTATTGCCCTCCCCAGCCTTCCCCGAAGCCGCCATGATGATGACCTTCGTCAACATGGACGCCCCTGGCATCACCATCCTGCCGACGCATCGCGTAGTCTTCGGCCTGCCCGGCTTTGACGGCCGGAGCTTCGCCGGGGAAGCCGAACGGCTCTTCCACGTCGAGGAGATTCCGCCCACGCCGGACGGCCACTATCCCGGCGCGGCCAACCTGCTCAAGCGCCTCCACGACACGCCCGGCGTCGCCTTCATCGCCGCTACCCGCGAGGGCGACTACCTGCTCACCCCCAAAGCGGAAGCGGTGTCTGAAACCTTCAGCGACGTGAGTCCTCGACAGGCCGAGTTGGATGTGGTTCAACTCCACAACCTGGTACTGGAACAACTTCTCGGCCTGAACGAAGAAGCCGTTCGTGCCGGCAACCACGTCCGCTACGTCCGGGAGGCCACCGATGCGCTTCAGCAGGTCGGCTGCGGCAACGCCGATGTGGCCTTTCTCATCAAGCCCGTCACCCTGGAGCAGATGAAGGACATCTCGCTGGACCTCGGGGTCATGCCGCAGAAATCGACAGATTTCTATCCGAAATTGCTCAGCGGTCTCGCTATATATACCCTCGATTAGCTCCTTCGGGACGGCCCAACCGAACCGGGTGCTCCATCCTCACCGGCAGCTTGATCGCCGGTTAGGGTGGGGTCTCGTTTGCGATAGCAAATGACCTTCGGCACCGAAAACTAGACCACCTCGCATCATCACACATCGGAGATAGAATCCCGATCATGGGCACTCAACCAGCCTTCGACTATCGCGGCGAATACGACGAAAACTTGCCCCTACCGGAGCAACTGACAATCTCCCAATACCGTCGCGTCATCTTTCGTCCCGACGCGCACTTTGTAGACGGCCGAATCGTCGCCCGCAATCTCGGCGATTTCATTCACAGCAGCATGGTGGGCTTCCTCATTGGGGAACTTCCTCCAGCCTGCCATACACTCGGCCTGACATGCTGCGTTAGCCTCCGGTTACAGGTCTCCCCGACGCGCGTCCGGGTCTGCGACTTCGTCGTTCTCGATCCGAAGGCTCCCCCTGAGCCAGTGCCAACCGCTCCGCCTCTATTTTGCGTAGAAATTCTCGCACCAGAACAAACGCCCGCCGACGAGATCGAGACCCTAGCCGATTATCTCGCCATGCGCGTCCGAGACATCTGGCTTATAGACCCACTCCGCCGCGCCGCCTTCACCTTCAACGCCCAAGGCTTACGCGAAGCCGACCCCACCCGCCTCACCGTTCCCAACACCCCGATCCACCTCGACCTCACCGAAGCCTTCGCAGCGATCGACTAGCGCCATGTCCAATCTGCTTCAGATCACGCCATTTATGCACGTCCGCGAACTCGAGCCAGCGGTCGCCTTTTTTCATGATGTTCTTGGCTTTACCGTTCAGTTTCGCCGCGGCGACTACGCCTACGTACAGCGGGAAGGAGTCGCCTTGCGCATCTGGGCGCATAGTGATGAGTACATCGTTCCCGGCAATCGCGGTTTTCGGTATTACGTCGATGTGCAGGATTTGGGTGCCCTTCTCGCCGAACTAAAGCCCAGGCTGGATAACTTGCCGGCAGGCCATGTCTACGGTCCCCTGGATCAGCCCTATGGCCAGCGCGAGCTGATGATCCTCGCACCCGACGGCGATCTCGTTGTTTTCGGGCAGGCCATCGATCTCGCGCCGGAGCCGAAGAATACGTAGCTCACCGCGAAATCCCCTCCAGCGGCGAACTCGCACTCGCATACAGCTTCTTCGGCATCCGCCCGGCCAGAAACGCTTCGCGTCCAGCTTCGGTCCCCTTCCGCATCGCCGACGACATCAGCACCGGGTTCTTCGATCCCGCCATGGCCGTGTTCAGCAACACCGCATCGAAGCCCATCTCCATCGCCAGAGCCGCATCGCTCGCCGTCCCCAGCCCGGCATCGACCACCAGCGGAACCTCGGTAATCAGCTCCCGCATCATGCGAAGGGTGTATGGGTTTGCGATCCCCAGCCCGGTGCCTATTGGCGCCCCCAGGGGCATCACGGCGGCGGCGCCTACGTCGATCAATCGCCTCGCAAACACAATGTCGTCCGTGGTATACGGCAGAACGGTAAAGCCTTCCTTCACTAGAATACGCGTGGCCTCAACGGTCGCCTGGACATCCGGATACAGTGTCGCCCCATCGCCGATGACCTCAATCTTGACCCAATCCGAGAGCCCCACCTCACGCGCCAACCGCGCCGCACGGATAGCCTCCTCGGCGGTGTAGCAGCCGGCGGTGTTGGGCAGCAGAAAATAGCGGTTCGGGTCGATGTAGTCGAGCAGACTCTCGCGGTTCCGGTCCAGATTGACACGCCGCACCGCCACGGTCACCATCTCCGCGCCGGAGGCCTCAATCGCCGCCTTCGTCTCGGGACCATCCTTGTACTTGCCGGTGCCAACGATGAGCCGCGAGCGGAACCGCCGCCCGGCAATCACCAACTCATCCACATTTACCGTATCAGCCTGTTCCAGCACAATTCCGCTCATACTCCATCGTAAATCGAGGCGGGAACGCAGAGGACGCCAAGGGAGAACGCAAAGGGCCGCAAAGATAATCAATCGTAAGCACGACAGAGTGCAACAGCTAGCCTCAGCCTCAAGTACGGGATTGCGGGGAAAATCCTTTTCGACCTTTGCGTTCCCCCTTTTGCGTTCTTTGCGTTCTGCTTTGCACCCAAAACACAATCGGCTCGTCCCCAAGGGGACGAGCCGATATGCGGTGATCTGGTGGGATTGACTTGAGGGCATCCGACTCGGATGGGCCTCGACGGGATCTTCCTGATACTACGAACAGACCGTCAGGTCTAGAGCACGGAGCTCTAAGCCTCAGTCACCTCACGTGTGGTGTTGCAACAACTGGAACAATCAGATTTCATAGGCTGGACCATCCTCCTTTCCCGTGTATTTCAGAGAATAAGCCGGACTCTTCCGCTCGTCAAGCGGCTCTCAACCGCGTTTTTCCACAGCGCTGAACGACAGTACAGGCGAGCCAGGATTCTTATGGCCGCAGCACGGATCGTCGGTGTCGCCGTGTCCTCCGGCTCCATCCTTTTAGCCGCCGTCGCCCTATACTCGAAGCATGCCGTCCGCGCTTTGGCTTGAGCTCGCCGCGTTTCTCCTCGGCCTGCTCCTCGGCAGCTTTCTGAACGTCTGCATCTCCCGCCTGCCGCACGGAAAAAGCATCGCAAAGCCGCGCTCGCATTGCCCTAACTGCCTCGAAACGATCCGCTGGCACGACAATATCCCGCTGCTGAGTTGGATCTTTCTCGCGGCCAAGTGCCGCCGCTGCAACGCGGCCATTCCCTGGCGCTATCCCCTGGTCGAGCTTTCCACCGGCCTCTGGTTTGCCGTCAGTACCGGCGTTCTGCTGCATACCCTAGCGACCGGCGCACCGCCGCCGACCCCCGATCAGTCCATACGGCTGGTGCTCGAGGGGGTGGGCGTCATGCTGCTCGGCTTTGGCCTAATCGGCCTCATGGTCATGGACTGGCAGACGCACACGCTGCCCGATGCCTTCACCCTCACCGGCGCCGCAACCGGCTTCTTCCTGGTCTGCGTCCAGGCTATTTTCCTCGATCCCGGCGAGGCCGATATACACCTTAGTCCCAGCCACAGCCTCCGCATGTCCAGCCCCGGGTCGTTTGCGGCCAAAGGAGACGTGTTTCTCACCGGCCCGGAGGCCCTGGTCATGGGCCGCCTCGCCTCCATCCTGGCCGCGGCCGGTGTTTTGCTGCTCATCCGTGCGATCTACAAGGCCCTGCGCGGACGCGACGGCATGGGTTTAGGCGACGCCAAGCTGCTGGCCATGATCGCCGGCTTTCTCGGCTTCGGCGATGCCATGCTGAGCTTCTTCTTCGGCATGATCGCCTGCTCCTCCTATGCCGTCTACCTGCTCGCCCGCGGTAAAGCGACCACCCTGACCAAGCTGCCGCTGGGCAGCTTCCTAGCCGCCGCCGGTCTGGTCACAGCCCTGCTGGGCGAGGCTGTTTTGACCTGGTACAAAGGCCTGCTGTAGCGATTCACAAACCATTCATTTCAAAAGTTTTCATCCATTTGATTTCAAAAAGTAGTCATCCTGAGTGCAGCGAAGGACCCGCTTCTCGCCTTTGCCTTTCTTGTTGTCATCCCCATAGGGGATCTGCTGTTGGTCCCGCCACCAACACTCCACTCGCAACCTTGACACCCACCACCCTCACTTCTACCCTCAAGGCTGACGATGCGCACACCATACATCTGGCAATACCTCCCTCTCGCGCTGCAGGTCCTGGTCGCCGTGGGTTTGGCGGTCTTTATGGTCTCGGCCTCCTACTTCCTGGGCAAGCACAAGCGCTCCCGCACCAAGCTGGGGGCGTACGAGTGCGGCATGGACCCCATCGGCGACGCCCGCGGACGTTTCAGCGTTCGTTTCTATATGGTCGCGATGTTGTTCATTCTGTTCGACGTAGAGGCCGTGTTCATGCTTCCATGGGCGGTCATCTACCGGCAGCTGCTGCACATCACCGGGTCCCGGCTGTTCGGCTTCTGGGAGATGCTCGTATATCTCGGCTTCGTCGCCGTGGGTCTCTTCTACGTCTGGAAGAAGGGCATCCTGAACTTCGTCAATGACAAGGCCGACCTGTAACGCCTCACCCCGATCGGAGGTCACTCATGCCTGAACCCCTCAAACCTCAAGACCTCATTGATCCCCCGGCGAACCGCCAAGCCATCTTCGGCAAAGACGCCGTCTCCGCCGCCCTGGCTTCCCACGCCGCTATCCAGGGCCTGCGCGACCTAATCGTAGACGCCAAGTGGGATCGCGAAGAGCTGACGCTCACCGTCGCCCCCGAGACCGTCGTTCAAGCGGCGGAAGCCGCCAAGACCGCCGGTTACAACTTCATGGAAGACGTTACCTGCGTGGACTGGTATCCGTCCGAGCCGCGCTTCCAGGTGACCTACAGCTTTCTCTCGCATCGACTGAAGCAGCGTATTCGCGTCGTGGCGCGGGTCTCCGGCGATAACCCGACGATTGACTCCATTACCGGCGTCTGGCCCGCGGCAAACTTCTACGAGCGCGAGGTCTTCGACCTCTTCGGCGTCACCTTCGCCGGCCACCCGCGCCTCACCCGCATCATGATGCCCGACAACTGGAACGGTCATCCGCTCCGCAAGGACTATCCCGTGGAGGGGTACAGATGAGGGTTCTAGGTTTCAGGTTCTAGGTTCTGAGTTTCAGGTTCTGGGTTCTGGGTTTCAGGTTCTGGGTTTTAGGTTTTAGGTTTTAGGTTTTGATCTTAAGTTCTTAGTCGTTGCACTTGCTTTTCTTTCTGTCATTCCCGGAGGGAACCTGCTTTTCGCCCCTGCCGTCAACAACGTGTAAGGGGCAGCTACCGTTCCGCCGCCCAGGAGAACCGCGATGAGCCCCGTAGCCGACCTCGAAAAGCGTGAAGCCCCCGCAGAGACGCCGCGTCACCAGCCGTTCAACAACCCCGCCACCGGCCCCGGCCAGACCGGCGCCAACCTCGCTGGCATGCGTTCGGCTGAGCAATTTATCCCATCCAGCGCCGAGGACATGATCATCCCCGGCGTCGAAGACGTCGTGGCGAGCTCTGAGGGGCATAAGCACCCGCACGGCTCCGACCCGCTCTCCGACCAAACCATGGTCCTCAACATGGGCCCGCAGCACCCTTCGACCCATGGCGTCCTTCGTCTCGTGCTCGAGGTGGACGGGGAGACCGTCGTCTCGCTCGCGCCCGACATCGGCTATCTTCACACCGGCATCGAGAAGACCTGTGAGGCCAAGTTTTACGCGCAGATCACGCCGTTGACCGACCGCATCGATTACCTCGCCCCAATGGCGAACAATCTCGCCTACGCGCTGGCGGTTGAAAAGCTGCTGCAACTCGAGATCCCCGAGCGCGCGCAGTACCTCCGCGTTCTGTTCCAGGAGCTCACCCGCATCCAGTCGCACCTCGTCTGGCTCGGCACCCACGCGCTCGACATCGGCGCGATGACCGTCTTCCTCTACTGCTTCCGCGAGCGCGAACAGCTGCTGCGCATCTTCGAGGCCGTCAGCGGCCAGCGCATGATGACCAGCTACATCCGCATCGGCGGCCTGGCCATGGAACCGCCGCTGGATCTGTTCAAAACCATCCGCGAGTTCCTCAAAACCTTCCCCTCCAAGATCGACGAGTACGAGGGCTTGCTCACCGGCAACCCCATCTGGCAGGGCCGCCTCAAGGGCGTCGGCCTGCTCTCCGCCGCAGACGCGATCGCGCTGGGCGTCACCGGCCCCCCGCTGCGCTCTTCGGGCGTCGACTTCGACGTCCGCCGCGACCTGCCCTACTCCGGCTACGAGAAGTTCAAGTTCAACGTTCCCATCTCCAACGACTGCGACGTGTGGGCCCGCTACGTCCTGCGTATGCAGGAGATGCGCGAGTCAGTCAAGATCTGCTTCCAGGCGCTCGAAGGCCTGCCCGAGGGCCGCATCACCGCCGACGCCCCCAAGATCATCCTCCCCGACCGCGAACAGATGAAAACCCAGATGGAGTCGCTCATCCATCACTTCAAGATCGTCACCGAAGGCTTCGCCGTCCCGGCCGGCGAGGCGACCAGTTCCATCGAAGCGCCCCACGGCATGATGAACTACTACGTCGTCTCCGACGGCACCGCAAAACCCTATCGCGTTCACATGCGCAACCCGGATTTTGCGACATTGCAGGCGCTGGAGACCATGTGTAAGGGGAGGCAGTTGGCGGATGTGGTGGCTGTGATCGGGTCTATTGATATTGTGCTGGGGGAAATTGACCGATGAGCTTTCGAATCCGCAAACCCAGTTTTAGAAAACGTCTTGCTGCCCGAAGCTCTTGGAAACGGGCTTTACGCCACAACCTCGGATTGAAGGCTCCACGCGGATATGGATGGCTTACAAACCCAAAACGGGCTACTTACAGTCGAACGACAATCAGCTTCGGTGTGCTCGTAGGCAAATTTCTCGACTTGTTTTTAAGATGACCGAAACGCCGCTCACTTCCATGCAGGTATCGTGAGTTCGATACACCCCACCAGGTTCCCGAGTAGCCCAGAAGGGGAGGGGCTGGATTCAGTCATATCGTAACCCATCCGCGTTATAGAGCGACCTTAGCCGCTGAGGTACGCTTGCTTCGTCGTAGCCATTCCCACCACCATACCGTCGAGGAAACAAAGATGTTTGCGCGCACCTGCTTTCGTGCACAATAGGAACACGGGGCCATGTGGGAGCCAGCAGATGAACAACACCCAACTCTATCTCAGCATCGGCATTCCGACCCTGACCGTCATTCTCGCGTGGCTGTCGAACCGATCCGACATTAATCGCCTCAACGATAAAGTCGACCGGCTCGGAGATTCGTTCCGCGCTGAGATGATCTCCTTTCGTCGTGAGAGCCACGAGGCCATGGTTGGTTTTCGGCGCGAAATTCATGAAGATCTTCTGATGCTCCATGAGCGCGTGGTCAGGGTCGAAACTCGCCAAGAAAATCTAGGCTAATCCATTCGCTCGGCATGTGCTTCCAGGCGGCAAACTACCCCAGTCTTCACACCGAGCTCTGGACCTCCTGGGCCTCGCTGTTGCGCTCCTACGCAGCCGCGCACGGCCTCAGCGCCCCGCAGCACGCCGTAGTCGAGGTCAGCGCCGAGGAGATCACCCTGCGCGTGGGCAACCGCTGGCTCCGGTTCACCGCGACCGCGGTAGAGAAGAGCCATCAACCGTCCCGCTCCTTCCGCCTCAACGAAAACGGCACCGTCACCGTAGCCGGCGATCCTGAAGAGGAGATGGACATCGCCGCCGAGCGGTTCGCCCGCGAGATGATGACCGAAACCGAATGACCGGGTGCCCCATCCTCACGACGGCTTTCCTGTCGTTAGGGTGGGCATCGTTTGCGGGAGCAAACGCCTGGTCTGCGATCCCCTGCGAAGTTGAGGCACGCCGGACGGAAGGCACCCCGCCCTTTGCCAAAGAGCGGCAAAGAACGGGGCACCCAGGCCTCGTGGCCGCGCCGAAAAGCAGATCCCTACGCTGCGCTGCGGGATGACAAGTCTGGAGACCGAAGGTGAGGTTCGCGTTGCCACGGGACCGCAAAGGACGGGTTACTCCTTCTTCTCCCCAACAAGCAGCAGACCCGGTTCTGGGAATGGTTAAAACCTTGCCGTAAGATTGAATGGACATGGCTGCAATCGCAGAAACCATCTTCTCCCCCGAGCTCGCCGCGCGCTTTGACCGGCTGGTCACGCTGTACCCGCTCAAGCGCTCCGCGTTGATCCCCATGCTGCTCTACGCGCAGGACGAGGTCGGCTACGTCTCTGACCCTGTCGTCGCCGAGATTGCCAGGCGGCTCGACCTGCTGGAACTCGACGTGCGCAACGTGCTGAGCTATTACTCGATGCTGCGCACCGTGCCCGCGGGCAGGTACAACGTGCAGGTTTGCACCAATATCAGCTGCATGTTGCGCGGCGGCTATGAGCTGCTCGACCACTGCAAACACAAGCTCGGCATCGGCCATAAAGAGACCACAAAAGACGGTCTCTTTTCCTTGGAGGAGGTGGAGTGCATCGGCGCCTGCTGCTGGGCGCCGGCTGCCCAGGTGAACTATGACTTCCACGAAAATCTGACGCCCGCCAGGATGGATGCCGTGCTCGCCGACTACGCGGAAGGCCGGCCGTTCAATGAAACGCCAAAGGATGTGAAGTAAATGCCTACGCTCGTCTCCCATCCAGATGAAATCAAGGTCGTAAGCCGCCGCTTCGGCCAGGGCGCGGCGGACCTCGACCGCTACATGGAACTCGACGGTTACAAGGCCGCCCAGATGGCCATTGAGCGGGGTCCCGAGTGGATCATCGCCGAGATGAAGGCCTCCGGCCTGCGCGGCCGCGGGGGTGCCGGATTCCCCACCGGCATGAAGTGGAGCTTCGTGCCCAAGCAGTCTGAAAAACCGAAGTACGTGCTGGTGAACGGGGACGAATCCGAGCCCGGCACCTGCAAGGATCACGTCATCTTCCTGCACGACCCGCACGCGGTCATCGAAGGCACGATGATCGCGGGCCTCGCCATCGGCGCGAAGATGGGCTTCATCTATCTGCGCGGGGAGTACCGCTATCTGCTCAAGATCGTCGAAAAGGCCGTCGCGGATTGCTATGCGAAGGGCATTCTGGGCAAGAACATCTTCGGCAAGCAGGGCGTGGACTTCGACATCGTCACGCAGACCGGCGCGGGGGCGTACGAGGTCGGCGAAGAGTCCGCGCTGATGGAGTCGCTCGAAGGCAAACGCGGCGTGCCCAGGATCAAACCGCCGTTCCCGGCGGTTGTGGGGCTGTATGGCGGCCCCACGGTGATCAACAACGCCGAAACCATCGCTAACGCCCCTCACATCCTGCTGATGGGCGGCGAGGCCTATGCCAAGCTTGGCTCCGAACGCAACGGCGGCACGCGGCTTTTTGGCATCTCCGGACATGTGGAGCGCCCGGGCGTCTATGAGCTGCCCATGGGCTACTCCATGCGTAAGGCGATCTACGAGGTCGCGGGCGGCATCAAGGACGGCAAAAAGCTGAAGGCCGTCGTGCCCGGCGGCAGCTCCTGCCCCGTGCTCAAAGCCGACGAGATTGATGTGGGCCTGGACTTCGACCAGATGGCCAAGGCCGGCACGATGCTCGGCTCCGGCGGGATTGTGGTGCTCGATGAATCGGTGTCCATCGTCGAATTTGCGCTAAGAACCATCAAGTTCTACCAGCACGAGAGCTGCGGCTGGTGCATTCCCTGCCGCGAAGGCACGGACTGGCTCCTCAAGACGCTGACGCGCTTCCATGCCGGCGGCGGCACGAAGAAGGACATCGACAACATCCAGTACCTGGCCGACAACATGATGGGCCGCACCTTCTGCCCGCTCGGCGACGCTGCGGCGATGCCTACCCTCGGATTTATCAAGAAGTTTCGGGGTGAGTTTGAGGATTATCTCGCGGGGGCCCGGGTGGCCAATCCGCTGATTCAGATTCAGCCTGTGGGTGAGATGGAGTTGGCGGGAGCCGCTCACTGACAGCCAAGCAGATCGTTCGGCTACTTGAAGCCGAAGGTTGGGAGTTTGTTCGTCAACGGGGCAGTCACCGGCTTTACAAACATCCGACGAAGGCAGGAGTGATCGTCGTACCGATGCATAACGGGGATCTTAAGATAGGGACTGAGCGAGACATCCTTAAGAAAGCAGGTCTGTTATGAAGCGTACATTTTTGGTGGTTTATGAGAAGGGGCCGAAGAACTACAGTGGCTTCTCACCCGACATTCCAGGTTGCGGTTCGATGGGCGATACGCTCGAAGAGATGCGAGCGAATTTAACTGAAGCGATTGATCTCTATATTGACGGCTGCATTGAATTTGGAGAACCGCTGCCCGAGCCCACAGCAAAGAGCATCACGCTGCCGCTTGAGGGCGAGGCCGATCCGCATGCCGAATACGTTGTCGAGTGGCTGACCGTGAATATTCCAACTGTCACGGAGAACCCAGCGACGCAGGAACAACAGGCCGCCTAAGTGCTGAGGATTCGATTGAGGTTTATGCGATTCTGCATTTGTACACCGCTCAACTTTTTCCTCGCTGCCGCTCTGCCGCTGTTCGTCGGCTGCCATCGCCAACCCAGGACCGCCGATGGCAGCATGGGCAAGCCCGGCCAGGCTGATTCCGTCGACAACAGCTGGGCCAACGCCGCCAAAGCCTGCTGGCCGCAGCTCGCGAAGAACGGCTCGAACGACGTAGACCTACGCAAATACCTGATCGACCCAGCGCACTTCCGCTCGACCTTCCCGGCCTACGAAGCTTTGTCCGATGCCAACGTCAGGGCCGAGCTCAGCATGCCGCTGACGACCATCTTTCCGCCGGATCCAACCAGGCTCGCAAACTCCGCAACGCCCGTGCTGACCCGCGGCCAGGCCGTGAATGGTGTGTCGCCGGGCGGCGCGGTCACCCAAAGCACCCACGGCAACGCGCCGCCCGATGCTCTCTGCTCCATTCAGACCGGAACTCCCGAAGGTTTTAACCAGTAAGGACATACCATGCCAGACGTATCGTTCACCGTAGACGGCAAAAAGATCACCGCGCCCGCAGGCACTCTGCTAATCGACGCCTGCAAAGGCGCGGGCATTGAAGTCCCCGCGTTCTGCTACTATCCCGGCCTTTCGCTGCAGGCCGCCTGCCGCATGTGCGTCGTTCGCATCGAGAAGATGCCCAAACTGCAGACCGCCTGCACCACACCGGTCGCCGAGGGCATGGTCGTCGCGACCGAAACGCCCGAGATCGCGCAGGCGCGCAAGTCCACGCTGGAGCTGCTGCTCGGCAACCACCCGCTGGACTGCCCCGTCTGCGACGCGGGCGGCCAGTGCGAACTGCAGGACATGACCTACAAGTACGGCGCCGGTGAAAGCCTCTACGCCGAGGCCAAGAACCACCGCGAAGAACAGCAGTGGTCTCCCGTGGTCTTCTTCGATCGCCCGCGCTGCATCCTCTGCTATCGCTGCGTACGCATGTGCGGCGAGGGCATGGACGTCTTTGCGCTGGGCATCCAGAATCGCGGGTCTTCCTCGGTGATCGCGCCGAATGTGCCCGCGCAACTCTCGCCGGATGACCTCGCCAACCTCGACTGCGAGCAGTGCGGCATGTGCATCGATGTCTGCCCCGTGGGCGCGCTCACCTCCGGTACATATAGATATAAGACGCGGCCGTGGGAGATGAACCACGTCTCCACCGTCTGCACCCACTGCGGCGATGGCTGCAAGACCACGCTCGGCGTGCGCTCCACCACCGACGGCGCGGAGATCATGCGTGGCGACAACCGCGATAAAAGCGGCATCAACGGCGATTTTCTCTGCAACAAGGGCCGCTACGCCTTCGACTTCGCCAACCAGCCCGAACGCCTCTCGCAGCCTCTCATCCGCAAGAGCGGCAAGGGTTCGCAACTCACTCCCGTGAGCTGGGAAGAGGCGTTGGCCTTCGCCGGGGGCAAGCTGCGTGAGCTGCGCGACGCGCGCGGACCGCAGTCGCTGGGCGTCATCGGCTCCAACCGCACCACCAACGAAGAAAGCTATCTGCTGCAGAAGTTCGCGCGCACGGTACTCCGCACCAACAACATCGACCACCACCGCACGGCCGACTTCTACACACTCGCCAAGTCTCTCGAAGGCACAACCGGCCGCTTCGCCTCGCAGCGCGATGTCGTCAATGCCCCCGCTGTCTTGCTCATCGGCGGCGACCACACCGAACAGGCGCCGCTCACCGCCTGGAATCTACGCACCGACGTTCGTCTGAATCGCGCCAAGCTCTTCGTCGCCAACACCGACGAGATCAAGCTGCGCCGCCAGGCCAAGGCCTTCATGCAAGTGGCGCCGTTCGGTTACGGCAGCTTTGTCGCGTATCTTGCCGGCGATGACGCCCAGGCCTCCGCGGCGTCGGTGACCGCGCAGGCTGACCAGCTGTCCGGCTTCCGCAACGCGATCCGCAACGAGGAAAAACTCCTCGTTCTCGTCGGAAACGAGCTCCGCGACGGCGAACTGGCCCGCCTGATCGCTGCCCTGCCCAACGCGAAGTTCGCCTGCCTGGCAGATTACGCCAACTCACGCGGCGCCTCCGACATGGGTCTGCTGCCCGACATGCTACCCGGCTATCAGCCGCTCTCCGGCTCGGCTCTTGCGACGGAATACAGCGCACCCGCGCAACCGGGCCTCGATCTTCTCGCCATGTTCAATGCCGCGCAGACCGGAGATCTCGCCGCGCTCTATGTCGTGGGCGCAAACCCCGTCGCCCGCTTCTCCGTCGATCCCTCCGCGCTCGCCAACACCTTCCTCATCGTGCAGGACATGTTCCTCACCGAGACCGCACAACTCGCCGACGTGGTTCTGCCCGCAGCCAACCTCTACGAAAAATCCGGCTCCGTCACCAACTCCTACGGCGATCTCCAACTCGTCTCGAAGGCCGCCGACAAGGCCGGCGCCCGCACCGACTTCGAGCTCATCGTGCGCCTCGCCGACAAGATGGGTCACCCCGTCAAACATCTTGTGCCGTTCGGCAAGGGCGTCCGCGCCGACTTCGGCCAAAGCCGCGGCGCGCAGGCGGGCGAGGCCGATCGCCACGCGGTCTGGCTCACGGCCAACAACCTTGAACCGAAGCTTTCGCCCTTCGATCCCTTCGCCATCCTCGACGAGATTCAGCGTCTGGTGCCCGGCTATGACAGGCTGCTGCGCCTGCAACTGCTCAGCGGCAACGATCAGCACATCACGCCTGCCGCATCCGGTCTCGTGCAGATTGAGAACCGCAAGGACCTCGTACTGCCCAGCTCGGATACGCTGTTCACCTCGGGAACGCTGACGAACTATTCGCCGATGCTGCAATCTGTCACACGCCATCAGCAGCGCGAGATCGCCCATCACTTTGCCGAGGCTGCGGGTGACTGATCTTCTGAATCCGCTTTTTCTGTTGCTTTACCTGCTGCTTGCAGCGGAGTTTGCGGCGACCGTCGTCTTTAGCCGAAGAAAGGTGCGGCATCGGCGCGTTTACGTTCTCGCAAGCTATCTTGTACTGCTTGGGATTGCCGTGCTGTTTGCCGTCATCAGGCCCGATGAGTTCGGTTTCGGCTGGATTCCGCTTATCGTTCTCACCAGACCGGGAAGTGCCCTGGGGGCAAATTTTCTGGTCTGGGGAGCATTGGGTGCAGCGCTCAACTGCACCCTCTTCTTGCTCCTCGACTGGCTCGTTTACCCCTTGCACTCCATCGACCCTTCAGGCCAGCGCGCAACCTGAAAGGTACCCCCTTCGCGAGTCATCTCTCCATTTTTCAAAGCTTGAAACAGCTCCAGATCGGCTTGTCCGAGGAACACGCTTTGACAAAAGGATTTGCTCTGCGAAGATATGTGCAGATCGGCTGGACCTGGAGGACTAATGATCCAAATCGACTTGCAACCCGAGCTCGAGGCCCAGTTCGCTGCCGAAGCACAGGCGCGTGGGCTGGCTCTGGAGCGGTACATTGTTGAGAGACTCGAGGCATCACGCGCTTTCGGTACTCCCGGGCAGTCCTCTATCGAAGAAGCCATTGATAACATCCGTGCCCTGCGCAAAGGCAACATCCTTGGCGGCGCCTGCGTAAAAGATCTGGTCAACGAGGGCCGCAAGTACTAATGAGTGCCTTTGTGGCGGATGCCTCGGTTACCTTGCCGTGGTGCTTTGACGATGAAGCGGACACATGGACAGACACCCTGCTGCATCGCCTTCGAGGAGGCGACAGGATCTTCGTCCCGGCTCACTGGCCGACCGAGGTCACCAACGGTCTGCTTACAGCATTTCGCGGCAGACGCATCCAGCCTGGACGCTCGGAACTCTTCTGGAATGAATTGGCTGCACTGCCGATTTCCGTGGAGCCGACCCTCACCCCAGAACAGGCGAAAACCGTGTTTGCACCCGCTGTGCAGCACGGGTTAACTGTGTATGATGCAGCTTATCTTGAGTTGGCAAGGCGCATGACTATTCCTTTGGCGACTCTCGATAAAGAGCTACTCAGAGCCGCGCAGAGGACGGACGTAGCGCTGATCTCACATCCATGAGCTCGTGAAGTCGGCTGAGCCGGAACCCCTGTACGATAGCCCTGTATCCTTCATCCGATGAGCCATCTTTCCGACTTCGAAGTCTTCCTTCTAATCACGATCCTGAAGATCGCCGTGGTGCTGGTCATCACGCTCACGGCCGTCGCCTACACGGTGCTGCTGGAGCGCAAGGTGCTGGGCCGCATGCAGAATCGCTGGGGACCGTCGCGCACCGGCCCGTTCGGGATGCTGCAGCCCTTGGCCGACGGCATCAAGCTCTTCCTCAAGGAAGACTTGATGCCCCTCGCCGTGGAGCGCCCCTTGTTCATCCTGGCGCCCATGATCGCGCTCGTCTGTGCGCTGGTTTCCATCTCGGTTGTGCCGTTTGGGGCGCCGTTTTATGTGCGGGGCGTGAACCTCACGCAGATCTCCGACCTGAACGTCGGGCTGCTGGTGATTCTGGGCATCACCTCCATCGGCGTGTACGGCATCGCGCTCTCCGGCTGGAGCTCCAACAATAAATTTTCGCTCTTCGGGAGCCTGCGCGCCACGGCCCAGGTGATCAGCTATGAGCTCGCGCTCGGGCTTTCGCTCGTCGGCGTCGTGCTGCGTGCGGGCTCACTGCGGCTGCGCGACATCGTTGGCTCGCAATCCGCGCACGGCGCCCTGAGCTGGAATATCTTCGGCGGCCCCGCCCGCGAGCACACCGCCCACGGCACAGTCTGGGTTCTCGTGGGCGGCTTCCAGATTATCGCCTTCTTCATCTACCTGATGGCCGCCTACGCCGAGACCAATCGCACCCCCTTCGATCTCCCCGAGGCCGAATCCGAGCTCGTCGCCGGCTACCACACCGAGTATTCGTCGATGAAATTCGCCATGTTCTTCATGGCCGAGTACGCCAACATGATCACCGTCGCCTGCGTGGCCACGCTGCTCTTCTTCGGCGGCGCGTCTTCCCCCTTCGGCCATCTCTTCGACCATGTGCTCACCGGCCGCTTCTTCCTCCTCGTGTTGCCGATCCTCTGGTTTGTCTTCAAGGTCTTCTCGTTCTTGCTGCTGTACATCTGGGTGCGGGCCACGCTGCCGCGCTTCCGCTACGATCAGCTCATGGGCTTCGGCTGGAAGTTCCTGCTGCCCGTCGCTATGCTCAATATTCTTGCCACCTCACTCGCCCTCGCGTATCGAGGCTAATGCCGCCGTACCCACCACCCTTGTCATCCCGTAGCGTAGCGAAGGGATCTGCTGTTGCCTTTGCCTTTCTTGTTGTCATTCCCGCAGGGAATCTGCTTCCCTGCCTGCGCCACGGATGTGCGCCAGAGGTAAACGCTTTACAATGGTTTCGCACTGTACAAAACACCGCTCCACCCTGCGCTTCCGGCTAGGTCTCTGGAACTTGTAAACGATGGAACTTTTTCTCTTCATCCTCTTCGGTCTGCTCGCGGTCGGCGGCGCGCTGAACCTGCTGCTGCAGCACCACCCCATCAACTCCGCGCTTTCGCTGATCGTGGTAATGATGTCGCTGGCAGTGCTCTACTGGACGCTCGGCGCGGAGTTTCTCGCCGCCGCGCAGGTGATCGTCTACAGCGGTGCGATCATGGTGCTGTTTGTGTTCGTGATCATGCTGCTGAACGCAGGGGAAGAGGACCGCAGCAAAGGCCCGAAGCTCGCCTTGATCGTCGGTTTTCCCGGTGCAGCCGCGATCTTCTGCCTGCTTTCGTTCGTGTTTCTGTCCTACCGCAAGCAGCTCGGCACAACGGAGCTCGGGGGCTATCTTTCGGACGCAGCCAACAACATCGTCGAGATATCGCACACGCTCTTTACCTCGCTGCTGTTGCCCTTTGAGGTCACCTCGATCCTGATCCTTGTAGCGATTCTGGGCGCGGTCGTGCTCGCGCGAAAGGAGTTGTGATGAACTCTCACGCAGTACACGTCCTTATGCTCTTCAGCATCTGGCTCAGCGCTGCCAGTGTAGGAATCTACGCCCTGCTTGCAAAGAATCCACGAACACGCAAGCAGGGACTCGTAGGGCTGGTGGGCAGCGCCACACTTCTCTCCGGCATTATGAGTAGGCAGGTCTTCCACAATGTTGGCGCGATGATCATTCTCGAACCTGTTGGTGGTTTGCTCCTCTTCTTCAGCAGCCTCCTGGCCATCAAGCGGAGGTACAGCTAGCATGGTGCCCATCGCCTACTACCTCATCCTCGCCGCGATCCTCTTCTCGATCGGTATCGCCGCGTTCCTCATCAAACGCAACGTCATCACCATCTTCATGTCGATCGAGCTGATGCTGAACGCCGTAAACCTGACCTTTGTCGCCTTCGCGCACATGTGGCACCAGGTCTCCGGCCAGATCTTCGTCTTCTTCGTCATGGTGGTGGCCGCGGCCGAAGCCGCCGTGGGCCTGGCCATCATCATCGCGCTCTTCCGCGCCCGGCAAACCCTGAACGTCGATCAGGTCAACCTCATGAAGAATTGACGGCACTCATGAATTTTTGTTCCTCCAGGCGACGGACCGGTAAGGGCACGGCTTTAGCCGTGCCGAAACGGCGCTGCTTGAAATGGGCTTTAGCCCCTGAGGTGGATCTGGCAGCCTCAAGCCTACTTCAGCGGCTAAAGCCGCGAGTTCCTTCATCGTTTGTGGCACGGCTAAAGCCATGCCCTTCCCAATGCGAACGCCCTCTCCAGGTCTTCGCCCAAGCGAGCCCACACACCGCATGAACCCCAACCTCCTTTGGCTGATTCCCGCGCTCCCCTTCGCCGGCTTCGTGCTCAACGGCACGCTAGGCCGTAAGCTATCGCGCGCGGGCGTTTCCGCCATCGCGCTACTCTTTACGCTCGCGCCCGCGCTCATCGTTGTGCGCCTTTGGGCCTACATGCTCGGCGCAAACGCCCCACTGGCGCTGGGCGTCAGCAGCCGCCCCTGGATCGCCATCACCGGCTTTCAGGTGAGTTTCAGCTTCGCCGTCGATCACCTCACGCTGATCATGCTGGCCATCGTTACCGGTGTCGGCTTTCTCATCCACGTCTATTCCGCGGGTTACATGGCCGAGGACGAGGGTTACTGGCGCTTCTTCGCATACCTCAACCTGTTCATGTTTTTCATGCTGGTGCTTGTGCTTTCGGCCAGTTTCCTGCTGCTCTTCGTCGGCTGGGAGGGTGTGGGTCTCGCCTCCTACCTGCTCATCGGCTTTTATTTCCCGCGTGACTCCGCCGCCAACGCCGGCAAGAAGGCCTTCGTCGTCAACCGCATCGGCGACTTCGGCTTCCTGCTCGCGATGTTTCTGCTGATCGCCCACTTCGGCTCGCTCGACTTCACCACCGTCTTCGCACACGTCAACGCGATGCCCGCGGCGATCACCGGCGGCTTTCTGACGGCCATCTGCCTGCTGCTCGTGCTCGGCGCGACCGGCAAATCCGCGCAGATTCCGCTCTACATCTGGCTGCCGGATGCCATGGAAGGCCCTACCCCGGTCTCCGCGCTCATCCACGCGGCCACCATGGTCACGGCAGGCATCTACCTCGTCGCCCGCTGCCACTCGCTCTTCGACCGCTCGCCCTATGCGCTCGGCGTCATTGCGATTATCGGTGCGGCGACTGCGTTCTTCGCTGCGACGGTCGGCTGCGTGCAGCACGACATCAAGCGCGTCCTCGCCTACTCCACCATCTCGCAGCTCGGCTACATGTTTCTGGCCTGCGGCGTGGCGGCTTACTCCGCCGGCATCTTCCACCTGATGACCCATGCCTTCTTCAAGGCCCTGCTCTTCCTCGCCGCCGGTTCTGTCATCCACGCTCTGAGCGGCGAGCAGGACATGCGCGTGATGGGCGGACTGCGCCGGCGCATCCCGGTGACGTTCTGGACGATGAGCGCCGGCGTCTTCGCCATCGCGGGCATCTGGCCGTTTTCCGGCTTCTTCAGCAAGGACGAGATCCTTTACCGCACCTTCTCCTCGCCCAACCCGCTCGCGAAGCTGCTCTGGTTCATTGGCCTCGTCACCGCCGGGCTGACCAGCTTCTACATGTTTCGCCTCTGGTTCAAGACCTTCTTCGGAGCCGAGCGCTTTGACGAAGGCGCCCTCGCTCACGGCCAAAGCACACATCCGTTGCCGAACCAGACCGCCACGCAGGCGACGCACGACGAGGCCGGCGCAGCCGAGCACGATTCAGGCCAGGCCACACATGCACATGGCGTCCACGAGTCCCCCGCGATCATGACGCTGCCGCTAATCCTTCTCGCCATTCTTGCGGTGATCGGCGGCTGGATCGGCGTCCCCGCCGCACTCGGCGGCTCCAACCACTTCGAGCACTTCCTCGATCCCGTCTTCCTGGCCTCCGCACGCCAGGAGATCGCCCCCGACCAGGTCTCGCACACGACCGAGCTCCTTCTCGCCGTCATCTCCACCTGCGTCGCCCTCCTAGGTCTCGCCCTCGCTGCCGCCTTCTACTACACCAAATCGGTCGGGGACCGCACGAAAAGGTTCTTCGGACTAAGCTTCCCCGATGCCGGTACCCACCTCGCCCAGCGCTTCCCCTCGGTCTACGCCGTCGTTTCACGCAAGTACTTCATAGACGAGGCCTACGGCGTCGGCATCATCATGCCACTGCTCGCCGCCTCGCGCATCCTGCTTGGCGGCATCGTGGAGGGAGCGATGATCCAGGGCGGCGGCTCCGGGCTTGCCGCCGGTACGCAGGGCTTAGGCTGGATCACGCGCCGCATGCAGTCAGGCAACATCCGCTCCTACGCCGGCTGGCTCGCCCTCGGCGCCGCCGTCATCATCGCCGTCGTACTCTTCGGAGTTCACCCTCTCGTCCGTTAACCGCTCAACGTTGACCATCGAACCTTAACCCCTGAACGCTAATCCCTGACCACTGACCGTTAACTCCTGAACTTGTCATCCCGTAGCGCAGCGAAGGGATCTGCTTTTCGACCGACCCATGGACCTAAACCATCTCATCCTGACGCTGATCCTGCTCACGCCGCTCGTCGGCGCCGCCGTCCTTGCGCTGTTGCCCGAGCGCGAAGGCTCGGCTGGAAATTCCAAGCGGCACCACATCGCCGCGCTCGTCATCACCCTGCTTACCTTCCTGCTGACGCTGCACCTGCCGACGCACTTCCTCTACGGCACACCCGGCTTTCAGTTCGAGCAGAACACTTCGTGGATCACCACCCCCGCCATCCGTTACCACCTCGGTGCCGACGGCCTCTCCATGTGGCTGATCGTGCTCACCGGCTTCCTCGCGCCCATCGGCGTTCTGGCCAGCTGGAACGCCGTGGCCTCGCGCACCAAGCTCTTTTTGACGCTGTTTCTGCTGCAACAGGTCGCCATGCTGGGCATCTTCATGGCGCTCGACCTGTTCCTCTACTACGGTTTCTGGGAGCTTTCTCTCGTCCCGATGGCGCTACTGATCGCCACCTTCGGCCGCACCGAAAACCGCCGCCGCGCCGCCATCAAATTCTTCCTCTATGCATTCATCCCCTCGGCCATTCTGCTGGTCGGGATGCTTTGGCTGTACGCCCGCACCGGCACCTTCGACGTGGTCACCCTCGAGACCCTCGCCGCCGCGCATCACATCTCGCCCAACGGACATGCGCTTTGGCTCTGCTCGCTGGCGTTCCTCGTCGCCTTCGCGGTGAAAGTACCCATTTTCCCGCTACATGGCTGGCTCTCCGACGCCATGCAGGAGGCCCCCACCGCCGCCGTGATGGTGCTCGCCGGCAAGCTCGGCCTTTACTCCATCCTGCGCTTCAGCTTCGGCATCTTCCCTGAGCAATCTCGTCACATCGCGCCTCTGCTCATCGCGCTCGGAGCCATCGGCATCGTCTACGGCTCCCTGATCGCCCTTGTTCAAAACGATCTCAAGAAGCTCGCCGCGTTTTCGACGCTCGGCCATGTCAGCTTTATCGTCCTGGGTATCTTCGCCTTCTCGGTCGCGGGCATCGACGGCGGCGTCTACCAGATCCTGAACGAATCGCTCATCGGCGCCGCGCTCTTCACCCTGCTCGGGCTGCTCTACGAACGCTACGGCACCTACGACATGCGCGACTACGGCGGGCTCGCCGGCAAACACGCCTGGATCGTCACCATGTTCGTCATCACCGCACTCGCTGCCGTCGGCCTGCCCATGCTCAACGGCTTCGTCGGCGAGTTCCTCATCCTCTCCGGCGCCATGGTCTCGCTCGTCCATCACCACATCTTGTGGACCGCCATCGGCACCACCGGCGTGATCCTCTCCGCCGCATACATGTTGACGATGATCCAGCGCGTGTTTTATGGCCGCCTCGGCCTGCGCTCCGAAGAGGTCACAGGCTGGGATCTTTCTCCGCGCGAACACCTCGAGCTCTGGCCCTTCATTGCCCTATTCCTCATCATGGGCGTCGCTTCGCCGCTCTGGATGCGTTCCATCGACGGCTTCGGCACCCTCACCGCCGACAGGCCAACCCAGTTCGAGCCCGGCGCCATCAAGCACACCGAAACCGAAAGCTACACCTCTCAAACCTCAACACCTCGCCGCTCCTACCTGAGCAGCGCCCGCACCTCACCCTCCGTGCCCACCACGCACCCAAAGGAGGTCCGCTAAGTGTCTTCTAACCTCCTTTCCATCCTTCCCGAAATCGTGATGACCCTGACGGGCGTCCTCGTGATGCTGATTGAGCCGCTGATTCCCGTAAACCACTCACGCAAAGGCCTGGGCTGGCTCGCCATCCTCGGCACCGCCGTCGCCGGAGGCGCGACCTGGTACCAGCACATGTGGGTCGACAGCACCGGCGGCCTGCCCATCACCGGCTTCTACCGCACCGTGCAGGCCGATGAGTTCTCGGTCTTCTTCCACCTGCTGATTGCTGCAGTCGTGATCGCCGTTCTGCTCGCGTCACTGGACTACTTTGAGGGCCCAACCACCCACGCCGGCGAGTACTTCGCCCTCGTGGTCTTCGGCGCCACCGGCATGATGTTCATGACCTGCTCGGTTGAGCTGCTGATGGTCTTTATCGGCCTCGAGATCTCCTCAATCTCTACCTACATCCTCGCCGGCTTCCGCAAGGGCCAGGCCACGGCCTCCGAGTCCGCGCTCAAGTACTTCCTGCTCGGCAGCTTCGCCACGGCATTTTTCCTCTACGGCATCGCCCTCTGCTTCGGCGCCACCGGCTCCACCTCCATAGGCGGCATCGCTGCCGGCATGGCCACCACACGCACCCCAGCCATGGGTCTGCTGGCCGTCGCCATGGTACTCATCGGCCTCGGCTTCAAGGTCTCCGCCGCTCCGTTCCACGTCTGGACCCCGGACGTCTACCAGGGCGCACCCGCACCGGTGGTCGGCCTCATGTCCACCGCACCCAAGGCCGCCGCCTTCGCCGTTCTGCTGCGCTTTCTGTTCGACGCTACCCCGTCGCTCCATCATGAGTGGGTGGTGCTGATCTACATCCTCGCCGTCGCCTCCATGACCATCGGCAACCTAGGTGCGCTGCTTCAGCGTGATGTCAAACGGCTGCTGGCCTACTCCTCCATCGCCCACGCCGGTTATCTGCTGGTCGCCTTCACCGCAGCCCAGAAGAACGCGATCGCGGGCGCGCTGTTCTACACCGCCGCCTATGCCGCCATGAACGTCGGCGCCTTCCTCGTGCTCACCGAGCTCACCGGCTACGGCGAAGGCTCGCGCACCCTGGACGACTTCACCGGCATGGCGCAGCGCAAGCCCGGCCTCTCCGCCCTGCTCGCCTTTTTCCTGCTCTCGCTGATCGGCATTCCGTTTACCGGCGGTTTCTTCGGCAAGTTCTACGCCTTCTCCGCCGCCATCGGCAACGGCTACGTGTGGCTGGCCGTGATCGGCCTCGCCAACTCCGGCATCGCCTGCTTCTACTACCTGCGGCTGCTCTCCGCGCTCTACGCCCGCCCGCTCGCCGACAGTCTCGGCTACGTGCAAATGCGCAAACTCAGCATTCCTGCACGGCTCGCTCTCGCTGGTGCCGCTCTCGCCACGCTCGCGCTGGGTATCTTCCCAGGTCACCTGCTCAACCTCGTCCAACGCGCCACGCCACCGATCCTGCCGGCGTATGACACACCCGCAGCCCGCACCGTGCCGCCCAAAATCTCGCCGATAGCACAGATCCAAAACCCAACCGAGTAGCCGGCTGCCACGAACAAAGCGATAGAGCGAATTACTTATCGGTAGAAAGGTGTCATCTCGACCGAAGCAGACAGCCTTATCGTCTGCGCAGTGGAGAGACCCCCTGTATCTTGTTTGCAGTTGCACAAAGGTCTGCGTAGCTACAGGCGAAATACGGGCTCTCCTTCGGCTACGCTCAGGGCTTCGGTCGAGCAGACACCGCATAGCTGTAAGCAGTTTCCTTTGAGACGCCGGCGATCCATCACACGGTTAAATCGATGCCGGACGCCTGCGGTTCCCGCGACAAAGGAAGAGCCGCGACCGCATCCTGATCATTTGTACGTGGAGTTCTTACCCGATCCCCACACCGGGCTGCTCAGCTCAATAGTCCAGAGTGGACCAAACACAGCGAACGGTCCTTCCATCTTTACAAACGCCGGGGCCGCCCCACCGATAACCCAGACATCGGTGCTTTTCGGCTGCTTGCCGATCAGTGGCGCCACTACCCCCGCCAAGCCGCCCAGGTCCACTTTCAGCACGTAATGCGTCGCTTTATGGCGTATACCCGCGACCGTAAACGTGTCCTCGCCGCTGGGCGAGAGGGCAAGCTTCACCATCCGCGGTTTGGGAGTCGCGGCCAGATACAGAAGGCTTGTTTGGGACGCGTTGGGTGAAATGTTCTTCAGGATCGTCAATTCCATGCCATTCGATAGATCAGGCGGAAAGTCCATGTGCGTGACTTCCACCTTTTCCTTGCCGCCCTCCATGCTCTTGACGGTAAGATTCCCCTCCGGAACGTCGATGGACACATCGGACGGTTTCTCAAAAGCGGGCCCCTTCTGAATGTGCCGGTCGCTGATCAGCGTGAACACCTTGCGCTGCAGAAACACGGTCTTTTCATCATCCAGGGAACCATCCCTGAAATGAAACGTGAGCCGGGACGTAACCCGATCGCCACTCGTTGTTTCCACCAGGTCGCCCGCGGCGAGCGTCTTGCCCTCCGGCGTCCGCACAATCAGGAACCCGCGCGTGGTCCCTTCCCGGTGCATCACGCGGATCGGGTCGGCCTGAGCCGCAGGCGAGGAAGTTGCCAAGACGAGGCAAGCGGAAAACGAGCCGATCGCCGCTGCCGGCAGAATCTTCTTCAAAGTGATTCTAACCATTCTCTTCAATTCAAATCCTTGGACGTTGATCTAAAACCGGCCGTCTTGATCGATTAGAGCGAGTGCACCGTGGAAACTGTTGCATGGCTGTGCCGCTTGGCGCCCTCGTTTCCGCTCGTGTTGCCAGTCTCCAGCCCCAAAGGCAAGAACCCCCGCCGAAGCGGGGGCTCTTGTGATCCGGACAGGAAGTCTATGCGTGCACCTTAAGGAAGATGATCACGAACGTGAACAGCGCCAGAGACTCGATAAAGGCCAGCCCCAGGATCAGGAAGATGAAGATGCCAGGCCGTGCACCGGGGTTACGAGCCAGCGCCTCGGCCGACGATGCGGTCGCCTTGCCCTGCGCCAGACCGCAAAGGCCAGCGGCCAGGGCCATCGAGAGACCGGCGGCAAGCGGAACCCACTGCGAAGCAGCGCCGTTGGCGGCCGCGGCTGCGTCTTGGGCAAAGGCCGGCGCGGCGAGCAGCAGCGCGGCCAGGGTGGCGAAGAGGTACTTCATGGTGCCGATGATACGCATAGGTGAAACTCCTGCCCCCGTAGATCTCGCCGCCAGTTGGTGGTTGAGGCTCACCGTGCTGGCCCCCTCACACTGAAGCGGCGGAAGTGCGCACCGCGCAGAGGGGGCGCCCCTGCGCGGGAATGTCAAAATCGAAACCCGGATCTAATGGTCATGCGCCACAGCGAGTGAAAGATAGATGGCCGCCAACAGCATGAACACATACGCCTGCACCACTGCCACGCCGAAGTGCAGTCCTAAGAAGACCAGGGGAACGCCGATCGGAATCAGTGAGAAAAATGCCAACGTCAGCAGATCCCCGGCGAACATGTTTGCGTAGAGCCGAACGGTCAGCGAAAGAATACGGGCCAGGTGCGAGATGATCTCGATCGGAAACAGCAGAGGCGAAATCCACCACACCGGCCCCAGGAACTGCTTGATATAGCCCGGCCCATTCACGCGAATCCCATGAAAATGGTAGTAAACAAAGGTCACCAGCGCGAAGCCGAGCGGCACCGTCACATCGGCGGTCGGCGACATCAGCCCCGGAATCAATCCGACCAAATTGCACAGCAGGATAAACAGCAGCAACGCCGTCAGATAGCCGGTGAAATGCTCAAAGCCGTGCCCAATGATCTGCTCGCCCTGCTCGGAGACGAACTCGTGCGTCATCTCGGCGAGGTGCTGGATGCCGCCGGGCTCTTCCACGCTCAGCGTGGCGCGCACCAGCAGGAAATACGCGATCAGCACAAGAAAAACCAGCAACTCCATCGCGTTGGCGTTGGTGATGGGGGCTCGCGAATAGGCCGGCGCAACGTGCAACGCGCTCAGGAGCCCGTCCACCGGGCGCGCGAAGAGGTGATTCAGAAATCGGGTGAACAAAAGCTGTGTCGGCATGATGCTTTCGGCAAAATCAGCTTGGAAGAACCCCGGCCGCTAAGCGGCCCGCTACACCGTCCAGGCCTTTACCAGCCGCAACCCCTCAATCGTGAGCGAAAGTACACCCAGACCAAGGCCGGCCGCAAGCGCGACGACGGAGCCTTCCAGATATGTAAGGCTACCATAGAGCACCGCCACGACCACGGCCAAACGCACGAAGAAACCCGTCAGCAGCAGCCCCACCGGTCGCGCCCCTTCCACTCCCTGCTCGCTGGCATCCATGCGCGCCATCAAGGCGGTCAGCAACCGCAGCCACTCCCACAGTCCCGTCGCCGAGATCACCGCGCCCACCAGCAGCATCGCTCCGCCGCGCCAGCCGCCCAGCCGCCACCACACGGGCAGCAACGCAACCACGGTGAGCACCAGCAGCAGCCGCAACGCCCGCAGAATCGTTTGACGGAAATCCTGGTCAGAAAAGCTTTCGAGCTCGCGCAAACCTAATCGCCCCGCTTCAGGTAGCGCGAGGCCATCGTAAATATCTGGATAAACCCACCCACGGCGCCGACCAGAATGCCCACCACGCCGATCCAGTGCTGGTGAAAATGCTTGTCCAGCGCCGCGCCGATCAGCCAGCCGATCACACAGCCAGCCGGCAGCGCGATGGCGAGCTGAATGAACGACTCCGCCTTGACCAGCTGGCCCAGCGCGCCCTCGCTCTTGCCCGGCTTGGGATTCTCCGTTGCCATCGCCCCAAACACTACCACCGCGGCACGGCTGTTACCAGTCAGAGAATGAGAGGGCGCTTCCATGTTGGTTCCCTTTGCGACCCTTTGCGACCCTTTGCGAAACCTCGGCGTCCTTTGCGTTCGGTTTTGCTCACCCGAAAACAACAACGAACGCTAAGAGCGCGGAGGTTCCGCCAAGGATCGCGAAGAGTGCATTATCAGTTTTTCGCTCGTTATACTTGAATCTTGCGATCCAGTCTGACGTGTTCTCTCGTCCGGTCGCCCATCCTTTCCCAGCGAGCTGCCCTTTGTCCCAGTTTGAAAGCGAGTTCGAACAAAATCTTTATCGGCAGCGCCATGAAAAACTTGAGCAGTTAAAGCTCATCGGTCAGCGCCTGGGCCTCACCGAAGCCGAGAGTATCTATCCAAACCGCTTTCCCGCAGCCGGTGAACCACGGACGCTCGCGGCCATCCCGGAGATCCTCGCGCAGTATGACGGCGAAGGCTCGCCCGTCTCCGCCGAACAACTGGAGGCCGAAAAGCCCGAGGTCGCCGTCGCCGGCCGGCTGATGAGCCTGCGCGTGCAGGGCAAGGCCGGCTTCGCCCACCTGCAGCAGGGCGGCAAGCGGCTGCAGATCTATGTCCGCAAGGATGACGTCGGCGAAGACGTCTTTGCGCTCTATAAATTGCTCGATTTAGGCGACCATATCGGCGTTCGCGGCACGCTGATGCGTACGCGCACCGGCGAGTTGACGCTGAAGGCGCTCCCGACTGGAGGCAAGCCGGCCATCAGCTTCCTGACTAAAGCCATGCTCGCGCTTCCGGACAAGTATCACGGCCTGGAAGACGTGGAGCTCCGCTACCGCCAGCGCTACGTCGACCTGATCATGAACTCCGGCACCCTCGCCAAGGCGGAAGCGGGCCCCACGGGTGCCCCATCCTCACCGGCAGCTTCATCGCCGGTTAGGGTGGGGTCTGAGGAGGCCAGGGCCGCCGCCGCACTCCCGCCCGGCGCCAGCGCCGTCACCGAGACCGCCGCCCCCAACGAGGAACACAACGACGCGCCCCGCAACGTCCGCGAGGTCTTCGTCAAACGCGCTGCTATTCTTCGCGCGATCCGTAAATTCTTCGACGACCGCGGCTACCTCGAAGTCGAAACCCCCATGATGCACACGATCGCAGGCGGCGCGGCGGCGCGACCCTTCAAGACCCACCATAACGCGCTCGACATTCCCCTGAGCCTCCGCATCGCGCCCGAACTATACCTCAAGCGCCTCGTCGTCGGCGGCCTGGATCGCGTCTACGAGATCAACCGCAACTTCCGCAACGAGGGCGTCAGCACCCAGCACAACCCCGAGTTCACCATGCTCGAGTTCTATCAGGCCTACGCCAACTACCACGATCTGATGGAGCTTACGCAGGAGTTGATCCAGTTTGTGGCGATGGAGGTCAATGGCACGACGAAGACCTGGTTCAACGGCGAAACTATCGATCTCGCAACTCAAAACTGGACAAAGCTAAGCATGCGCGAGGCGATCGTGAAGTTCTGGCCAGAAGAGGAGTGGAGCCGAAAGCCATCGCACGACGATTTCTCCACACATCAGAGCTGGGCGGCTGTCCTAAGCGAAGCCAGAGATATCCTTGATGGCAAGCTCGCGCTCTTACACCTTTACCCCGATGTAAACCTCGATTCTCCCCTGGCTCCTCTGTACCACTCACGGGAATCCAAGTGGAAGGTTGATCTTGCTTTCATCACGAGGCATTTGGCCGAGTTAGAAGCTGGTGGCGAACTCGGGAAGAGCATTGCGGAAGTATTTGAATTGATATCCGAACCGCACCTCATCCAACCCACGATCATCTACGACTTCCCCCTAGCCGTCTCACCCCTCTCCAAGGTCAAGCCCGACGAGCCCGACTGGGTGGAGCGCTTCGAGTTCTACATCGGCGGCTTTGAGATCGGCAACGCCTTCTCCGAGCTCAACGATCCCGTCGACCAGCGCCAACGCTTCGAGGCGCAGCTGGAACAGAAGGCTCGCGGCGACGAAGAGGCCATGGCCGCCATGGACGAGGACTATGTTCGCGCCCTCGGCTACGGTTTGCCCCCGACCGCCGGCGAAGGCATCGGCATCGACCGCCTCACCATGCTGCTTACCGGTTCACGTTCAATCCGGGATGTGATCCTGTTTCCGTTGATGCGACCGCGTAGCGAAGGCCCCATCGCCGTGGCAGAAGCTGATGGCCACCCCCATGGGAACTCCGCCGAGTAGATTTCTCGCAGATTGGATAACGGTGACACTCCGGGCAAAATACAGTGGTCTCTCCACTTCGCTGCGCTCCGGTCGAGATGACACCTCATTGCAGGTGCTCAAAGGCAGCCTTTACAACTGTGCCAGTCCTTCGGCCACCAACTCCACCCCGCGCTGTGTCACCGCGGCATCCACCTCGCCGCCCAGCGCGATGCGAAACCCATGCGGCGCGCCTTCGCAGGCTGCGAACCAGTTTCCGCCGCTCACACACACCCCTCGCTCCTTCATCCGAGCTTCAAACGCCTGCGCCGTCACCTGCGCCGGCAGCGCGACCCACAGGTGCCATGCAGACTTCGTCCCCGGCCAGCACCGATCGCCTAACAACGCCCGCGCCGCCGCATTCCGCCGTGCGCCTTCCTCGTTCTTGGCTGCGATTACCCGGTCCACGCTGCCGTCGGCGATCAACGAGCAGGCCGCCATGTGGTGCACCAGCGAGCTGCCCGTCGCCGTGTTCTTGATCGCTGCCCCAATGCCCGCATCGAAGCGCTCCGGGGCGGCCAGAAACCCCGTCCGCGACGCCGGGGCATAGCTCTTGCTGAGCGAGCCGACGTAAAAAGTCCGCTCCGGGGCGAGATCGTACAACCGCGCCGGCGGCTCGGGCTCCATGAAGCCGTAGGTGTCGTCCTCCACCATCAGCAGATCGAACTCGCGGGCGATGGCCACAAGCTCCCCACGTCGCTCGAGCGAGGCCGTGCAGCCCAGCGGGTTGTGGACCGTCACGGTGCAGAAGATGGCCGCCAGCGGCGCCCCGCTCTCGCGGCCGCGAATGCATGCCGCGCGCAGACTCTCCGGCGTCATTCCCTCGGCATCGACGCCGCAGCCGACCACCGGCGATCTCAGCGCCCGCGCCTGCTCCAGCGCTCCCGTGTAGGCCGCCGCGTCCATCGCAATCGGCCGTCCCGCCAACCCTGCCGCCATCATGGCGATCAGGCAGCCGTGGTGCGCTCCATCGGTCAGGAACAGTCGCTCCGCGGGCAGCCTTAGCCAACCCGCCGCGATCCGTACCAGCTCCGGGTGCGCGCTCCGAAACGTGGGCCGCAGCGCATCGAAGTCCTCCGGTCCAAGCTCATCCACCGCCCACCGCAAGCGGTCACGCCACTGCGCCGGCAGTCCGGGGAGCAGCGGGAAGTTGTACTGCATCTCAATCATGAAGATCAGGGTACAGCGTGCAGGGCCCAGGGCCCAGCAGCTCTGGGAAACGCGTTAAAGTCTACCCTGCACCCTGCGCCCTGAACGCTGTACCCTGCCTTATGAAGATCCTCTTTGTCGGCGATGTCTTCGGCTCGGCCGGCCGCCACATCGTGCACGAACACCTCCCGCAGCTGCTTGAAACGCATGAGATCGACCTGCTGGTGATCAACGGCGAAAACGCCGCCGGCGGCTTCGGCATTACGCCGTCCATCGCCGAAGAGCTCTTCGACCTCGGCGCGCACGTGATCACCACCGGGAATCACATCTGGGACAAAAAAGAGATCTTCGAGTACATGACCGTCCCCGCCGATTCACACGGGCGTGGCCGCCGCATCCTGCGCCCGGCGAACTACGCGGTCGGCACGCCCGGCTTCGGCGTGTACGAGGGCGAACTCCCCAATGGAACCGCTTATGCGGTGATGAATTTGCAGGGCCGCGTCTTCATGAGCTCCTGCGACGATCCGTTTCGCAAGGCCGATGAGTTGTTGGCAGGCATCAGGGCCAAGGTGATCCTGCTTGACGTACATGGCGAAGCGACCAGCGAAAAGGTAGCGCTGGGGTGGTATCTCGATGGCCGCGTCACTGCCGTACTGGGCACGCACACACACATCCCGACGGCCGATGAACGCGTTCTGCCCGGCGGCACGGCATTTCAAAGCGATGTCGGCATGAGCGGCCCTTATGACTCCGTGATCGGCGTTGAAACCGAGCTGGTGGTGAAGCGCTTTCTCACCGGCATGCCCGGCAAATTCGAAGCCGCGAAGGGCAATCCGAAGCTCTGCGCCACGCTCATCGAGTGCGACGGCGGCACCGGCCGGGCCTATGCTGTGCGCCGCTTTATGCTGGGGGAGTGAGGCATGTAAGGCTGATTCGAGTAAGGGTGCACCATCTTTGCCGCAGCCTTATCGCGGCTAAGGTGGGCTCCGGCGGGAGCGTCAAATAAGAGCCACATGCGCGAACCCACCTTAGCGACGATGAAGCCGTCGCGAAGATGGGGCACCCAGCCTCGCGGGCGCATCAGAGAGGATGATCGAAGGAGATGCAATGACCGGAGCGCGCGAAGAGGTTCTCACCCAGCTTATCGATCTTCTGCTCGATGCGCGGCGCACGGGAAAACCTTTGGACGGTCTGCCCGCGGCGCTTACGCCCGCCGACATGACCGAGGTCTACGTCGTGCAGGACAGGCTGGCCGAGGTCTTCGGCGAGATCGGCGGCTGGAAGATTGGCGCGCCGAGCGCCGAAGCCACGCCGATGTTCTGCCCCCTGCCGCTGGCCTGGATGGCCGCCACCGACAGTGTTCTCAGCGGCGACCACTGGCGCTACCGCGGCCTGGAGGCGGAGATTGCCTTCCTGGTGGGAAAGGATCTGCCCCCGCGCGCGGAGCCCTACACGCGGGAAGAGGCGCTCGCCGCGATGGCCTCGTGCCACCCCGCCATCGAGGTGCTGGAGACCGCCTTCGCGGATCCCACGCAGGTGGCGCGCGAGGCCATGCTGGCGGATCTGCAGATGCACGGCGGCTTTGTCTATGGCCCCGCCATGCTCGACTGGCACAGCGTGGACTTCAGCAAGGAGACCGTCTCGCTCGTCGTCGATGGCGTTGTACGGGTCGAGCGCACCGGCTCCAACACCTCGGGCGACCTGTTGAAGCTGCTTCCGTGGCTGGCAAACCACGGAGCCGCACGTACCGGGGGCCTGCGCTCCGGCCAGTGGATCACCACCGGTTCCTGGACCGGCAACACACCTGCCGATAGCCAATCGACGGTGACGGCGGAGTTCAATCATGTGGGTCGGGTCGATCTGCGCTTTGGTTAGCCCCTGTGAAGCGACGAAAGAAATCTGAGCAAAGAGCCCAAGGTACGTCACGGCACCCGTAGCGTGGCTTTGCGACCTTTGCGTTCGCTTTTGTCTTTCACGCCGACTCCGGCCAAAAACGCCGGAGAGAGTTCCTCGCCTGGTACATCCCCCACGAGGCTTCGTACAATCCTAGCTTTTGTCTACGGACAGGACTGCGGACGAGGTGCGGCATGGCGCGACCCTATTGGAGCGGGCAGATCAACATCTCGCTTGTCTCCTTCGGCGTGAAATTATTTGTGGCGACCGAGGCGAAGAGCGAGATTCGCTTCCACCAAATCGACCGCGCCAGCGGCGAACGCGTCCGCTACCAGAAGATGGTGGCCAGCGCCGTCGACAACCCACCCGAGGACCGCGATGAGCCCGCGCCGCCGCCCGTGCAGCAGAGCCAGATTGTGAAGGGCTACGAATACTCCAAAGGCCAGTACGTCACCATCGAGCCCGAAGAACTGGCCCATCTACGTGTGCCCTCCAAGCACGCCATGGAGGTTATGCAGTTCGTGGATGAGAAACAGATTGACCCCGAGTATTACGAAAAGCCCTACTTTGTCGTGCCCGAAAGCGAGGCGCAGACGGAGGCCTTCGCGACCGTGCGCCAGGCGCTCATCGACACCAAAAAGATCGCGCTCACCAAGATCGCCTTCGGCGGCCGCGAGCACGTGGTGGCCATCGCCCCCGCGGGCGCCGGCGCCAACGGCGGCATGATGGCCTACACCATGCGCTATGCCGCCGAACTGCGCGACAGCGCCGACTACTTCCGCGACATCAAGCAAGTTGAGGTCAACAGCGATTCTCTTGATCTGGCCAAGATGCTCATCGGAAAAAGAGCGGGCGCCTTCGATCCCTCGAAGTTTGTCGACGGCTACGAGGTCGCCGTCAAAGAACTGGTAGACGCCAAGCTGCAGCATCTTCCCATCCCGCAGGATGTTGAACCCGCCCCCGTACGCGGCAAAGTGATCAATCTCATGGATGCGCTGCGCAAGAGCGTCAGCGGCGGTGCGCAGGCCTCCGAAAATCCTGAAGAACCCGAGGAGGCTGTGGGCAAGAAGCCCGCCGCCCGGCACACCGAGAAACGCGCCGAGCCCAAGCGCGGTCTGTCGCTGGTGAAGGGCCCCGAGTCGAAGCCAGCGCCCAAACGGGAGATCAAGCCTGCGGTTAAGTCGGCCTCCAGCAAGCGAAAGAGCGCCTAAGACCTTCCATGGCGAGCAAGCGGCAGACAGAAGAGACGGTAACTCCGGCGAAGGCGGCGAAGAGGTCCACGGCAAAGAAACGGCCGTCCGCCCAGACCGGAGATCGTGAAGGGGACACCGGGCACGTTAAGCCGGTGCCCGCAGCGCCGGAAGACGCCGCGAACAACGCCTCCGATCTCGTAGACGAGCAGCTGGAAAAATACCGCGACATGCGCGACTTCCAGGTCACAGCCGAGCCCAGCGGCGAAGGCCAGGAGGCAGCCCGCCAAGCCTCGAATCGCACCTCGGTCAACAAGGCAAAGGCAACGGGCGGTCTGCCCTTTGTCATTCAGAAACATGCCGCCAGCCACCTGCACTACGACTTTCGCCTCGGCTGGAGTGGCGTTTTGAAGAGCTGGGCCATCGCGAAAGGCCCCAGCTTCTATACCGGCGACCGCCGCCTCGCGGTGCAGGTCGAAGATCACCCGGTGGAGTACGGCGGCTTCGAGGGCATCATCCCCAAAGGCCAGTACGGCGGCGGTACGGTCATGGTGTGGGATCAGGGCACCTGGTGGCCGCAGCCCGGGCATGAAAACGTCGATGCGGGTCTGCGCGAAGGCTCGCTCAAGTTCGAGATGCACGGCAGCAAAATGCGCGGCAAATGGACGCTGGTGCGCATGCACGCAAGCACAGGGGGCGCCCCGGGCCGGTGGAAGAGTTCCGACAAACCGCAGTGGCTGCTCATCAAGGAGCATGACGAGTTCGAGCGCTCGGAGGACGATCCCTGCATCACCGACGAGGCCCCCAACTCGGCGATCACCGGCCGCAGCCTCGACGAGATCGCGCGCCAGGAGGACCATGTCTGGAACTCGAAGGAGACCGCCGGGGCCGCCGGGACCGGCCAGGCCCGGTACCGCCAGGAGTCCGACGGCGAGCCAAGCCCGTCGGAATCCCAGAAAAAACCCGCTCCGCAGCCCGGAAAGCCCATACGTCCAGCCGCAACCGCAGAAGATCCTCAACTCGCAAAAGCGCTCGGTCTCCTTCCCAAGGAGACTCAACCCGAATTCCTCGCGCCGCAACTCGCGCAGGAGACCGAAGCTCCGCCCGAAGGCACAGGTTGGCTGCACGAACTGAAGCTCGACGGCTACCGCATGCAGGCGCGCAAGAGTTTCGGCGGCGCGGCAGCCAATTCACAGGTGCAAATGTTGACCCGCAGCGGCCTCGACTGGACCCATCGCGTGCCGGCCATTGCGGAGGCTGTCGGCCGCCTCCCTGTTAACAGCGCCACCCTCGACGGCGAGGTGGTGGTGCTCGCCGCGGACGGCACAACCAACTTCGCCGATCTCCAGGCCTCGTTCCAGCAGGGTGCAAAGAACCCTCTCACCTTCTTCTGCTTCGATCTTCTGCATATCGAGGGCCGCAACCCGCGCGACCTGCCCCTGCGCGACCGCAAAAATCTCCTCGCCCAGATTCTCCCCACCCAGGAGGATTCAGCCGTTCGCCTCAGCGAGCACCTGGAGACCGGCGGCGGCGCCATGTTTCAACAGGCCTGCCGGCTGCACGCCGAAGGCATCGTCTCCAAGCGCGCCAATGCACCCTATCGCGCCGGTCGCAGCGGCGATTGGCTCAAGGCCAAATGCCTCCATGAGCAGGAGTTCGTCATCGGCGGCTTCTCGCTCTCCTCCGACGGCCCCGACCGCATCGGTTCCCTGCTCATCGGCTATTACCGCAACGGCAAGCTGGTCTATGCCGGCCGCACCGGCACCGGATTCACACAGAAGATGCGCCGTGAGCTCCGCAGCCAGCTCAGCTCCTTGGAGACCAAAACAACACCCTTCACTCGCCTCCCCGCCGATGCGAAACGTGGCGCTCTGTGGGTGAAGCCGGAGCTCGTGGCCCAAGTTCGTTTCGCCACCTGGACCGCCGAAGACCTGGTCCGCCAGGCGGCCTTCCTTGGCCTTCGCGAGGACAAACGTCCGGAGGAGGTCTTTCGAGAGGTGGCCACCGTGCCCCCAACTCCCAAGAACAATGGACGCCCACGCGAGAAGCCTCCCAAGGCAGACGGGGGAGCCTCCGCCCAGCAGCGACAATCGCCTCCGCTCGCCGCCCGCGCAAACCCAATGGGTGCCCCACCCTCTGCGGCTTCATCGCATAGGGTGGGCTCGCAGCGCCAACCCATCTCCGGGAAACCAAGCTCGAAACGCCCCGCCCAGCCAACCACCGTTCCCGTCCGCCTTACCCATCCCAGCAAGGTGCTCGACCCGGAGACGGGTCTCACCAAACAGCAGCTTGCCGACTTCTACTGGACCGTCGCGGATCGCATGCTGCCGCACATCGCCGGACGCCCCTTAAGCCTCGTTCGCTGCCCCGAAGGCGCCGGCAGTCCGTGCTTCTACCAGAAGCACGTCAACCACCTGCTGCCCCCGGGCGTCGGTGCGGTCGACGTCCCCGACAAGAAGACCGGCGTCCCCGAGCCGTACATCACCCTCAGCACACCCGAAGCCCTCGCCGGCCTCGCGCAGATGGGTGTGCTCGAGATTCACCCCTGGGGCTCGCGCAACGATGACCTGGAGCACCCGGACCGGGTTATCTTCGACCTCGACCCGGACGAAAGCCTGCCTTGGACGACGGTCGCCACGGCTGCCCTGGAGGTGCGCGACCGGCTGAAACGCATCGGCCTGCAGAGCTTCCTGAAGGTAACCGGCGGCAAAGGGCTGCACATCGTTGCACCCATCCTGCCGGAGCTGGACTTTGCCCAGCTAAAGGCCACAGCGCACGCGTTTGTGCTCGGTATGGAGCGCAACAACCCGCGCCTTTACCTGACCAAAATGACCAAGGCCGCCCGCGCGGGCAAGATCTATCTCGACTACCTGCGCAATGAGCGCGGCGCAACGGCGGTGGCGCCCTACTCGCCGCGCGCGCGTGTCGGCAGCAACGCCTCCGTCCCGCTGGATTGGAAAGAGCTCGACAGCGGCAACCGGCCAGTGTTTCCGCTCGCCGGCTTCGCGGCATGGCAGGGTCGTTTGAAGCGGGATCCATGGAAGGGTATGTTCACCTTGCAACAAAGTCTCGATCCGGCTCGCGTGCAATCGCTGCGATAGCTGCTTTTGCCCCGCTGCCTTGCGGGAACAACGAACCGCGGGGTGTCGACTCGCATCTCAAAACACGAAGGAACGCTCCAACCGATGAGGAATTCGATGCTCGAAGCAGAACCGCTCGCCGAGGACGTACAGCGCCACGCCGTAGACCCCACAGCCGCTGAAGACCTGCTCGCCGAAGCAAGATTGGGCCAGCGGATTAAGCGTCTGCGCCTGAAACGCTCCATGGGGCTGGTGGAACTCGGCAAGCAGACCGGGCTCTCCGCCAGCTTTCTTTCGCAGTTGGAGACTGGCCGCGTCGTTCCCACCCTGCGCAACCTGGCGCGCATTGCCCTGGTGTTCGGCAAGGATCTGTCGTACTTCTTTGATTCCGGAGAAGGCGGCGTCTTTCGCGTGCAGCGCGGCAAAGACCGCGTCCGCCTGCCCATGGGTTCGCCCGAACCCGACTACATCTCCGAGAGCTTCGGCATCCTCGTTCCCGAGGGCGGACTGCGCCCCTGCATGGCCGAATTTTTACCCGGAGATGATCGCGGTCCGTTCTTCCCGGAGCGCTACCCCGGTGTGGAGATGGTCTATGTGCTGAGCGGCACCTTGGCGGTACAGCGCAATGGCGAACGCCACGACCTCGGCCCGCGCGACGTCATGTACATCTCCGGCGACACCGAGCGCAGCTACCGCTGTGCGGATGAGGTCTCCGCCAAGGCCCTCATCATCAGCTTCGACTCCGACAGCGGCGAGCCCCGCCGCGCCCCCAAGCGAGCGCAAGCGAATCACGTCTCGTAAGGTGTCTTTCGTTGCCGCGCCCACGAAATTGTCATCCCGTAGCGCAGCGGAGGAACCTGCTGTTTCGCCTGCCGCATATGGAACTACAAGCTTCCCTAGCTGTCTGAAGTCGCGCTTACCGTTACCGGTTCCTGCGTGGGAACACAATGTTCATCGGCCAGATGCAGCCAGCGATCCAGCGTGTCGATGCCCCGTTCTATCTCTTCCTTCGTGACAATCAGCGGCGGCGCAATCACAAAATGTGACACCCAGGCTTGAATGATCACACCGTCACCCAGCGTCTTTGCGGCAATCTGATCCACCAGTAACGGCTTACCGCTGACCTTATCCGTGTAGGTATTGAACGGCTCTTTTGTGATTTGGTCCTTCACCAGATCCACGGCCCAGAACAGCCCCTTGCCGCGCACATCACCCACGCTCGGGTGCTTCGCCTTCAGCGCAAGCAGCTTCTCATAGACGAACGGCTCAAGCTCCTTCGCCCGCTCGACCAGCTTCAGTCGCTTTATCTCGTTGATCGTTGCCACGGCCGGCGAAAGCGTCATCGGATGCGCCTCATACGTGTGCCCATGCGCGAAGTAGTGATCCTGGAAGAAGTCGCCGATCTTCTCACTCGTCGCGCACAGCCCCAGCGGCACATAGGCTGACGTAATTCCCTTGGCCGTGGTGAGAATATCCGGCGTCACGCCCCAGAGATCCATTGCAAACCAGGCGCCGGAGCGGCCCCATCCGCTCATCACCTCATCTGCAATCAGCAGCACGCCGTTTTCGTCGCAGATGCGACGCAGCTTCGCCATGTACTCCTGCGGCGGCACGATGACGCCATTGGTCCCGACGATCGGCTCAACCAGCACAGCAGCCACATCCGACTCGTTGCGGATCATGTGCTCGATGTAGTCCGCGCAGGCGATGCCGCAGCCCGGATACGTGTGGCGAATCGGGCACTTGTAGCAGTGCACCTCCGGGCCGAAGATTACGCCCTGCCCCTTCCCACGCGGTTCCATTGCCCACCGCCGTGGATCCCCCGTAGCCGCAATGGAACCGGCGGTAGAGCCGTGGTAGGAGCGATAGCGCGCGATGATCTTCGTCTTGCCCGTGTACATGCGCGCGATCTTGAACGCCGCTTCGTTGGCATCCGTGCCTGATGTCGTGAAAAAGAATTTATTCAACCCCTTCGGCAGCACCTCCAGCAGCAGCTTGGAGAGCTCCGCGCGCGCCGTCGTCGCATAGCCGGGCATCGCGTAGGCGAGATCCTGCGCCTGCTTCGCAATGGCGTCGATGACAGCCTGGTTCTTGTGGCCAAGGTTCATGCACATCAGCTGCGAGCTGAAGTCGAGATACCTCTTTCCATGCGCATCGGTGATGTAGCAGCCTTCCGCATCGACGATATGCATCGGCGTCCAGCCCTTCTGGTAGCGCCATGTGCCATAGTTCGTCTCCCGTGTAATGCGCACGACCTCCTCGGAGGTCAACGGCTCCTTGGGCTCATGGGAAACGGCATCGGCAAGCGGTAAAAGACTCTCAGGCATTCTTCAAGCTCACGCGACGCCCCGCTGCTTGTCAAGTCCGCAAGACGGTACAAACCGCCTTCGTAAGAATAAGTTTGAGGCCGTTCAGCAAGGGCCGTAAGTAAAACTCATACGCAATGGGTTGAGACAGGATCTTCATGCGGTACGGCACTCAACTGAACGGCTTGAGAAGATCCCTAATACTTGTGTCAGATAGAATCCAGAAGAGGTATGGCAGAATGCAACCTGCAAAGCTCTACGCCTGTGTCGGTCTGCTCTTGGCTTTACCGCTTGTAGCGGCTTGTTTAGCTCTCTCAAGGTGGCAACTGGCGTCAACTATAGAGCACAGTACGGGTTCAGAAGGTCAGCGTACCGGGCTGCGCCTCCTCTTGTTGCAAACTCTTGTACCACCTCTTCAGGTACTGCCTCTGCTCCGCAGCGTCACAACTTCTCCGAGTCAGCTCGATAATGCAAGCGTTATACTTCTTCCGATTGCTTCCTTTCTACTCGGTAGTACGTCTTTCTATTTCGTCATTCGTTACAGTCGACGCTTAGCACGAGTCGCTCTGCCGCTCTTGAATCTGCTTGTTTTCACATATTCAGCAGCACTTTTCGTCGCGGCAGGCGCGACTGCGTGAAAACCGAAATGCTATCGAGGAGTTGAGAGGCGCACATTGTGGAACTGTAGCCGCAGCAGTCTGCTGCGTTGAATGACATAACTCCCCACAAACGCGGTGTCATCATTTTGACGCTAAGCATATATTCAACATGGCTTTTCACCGCACCACCTCGCCACGCTCCAGCACCCCGATCGCCTCCTCCGCGCGCTCCCGCAACGCCTCACGCTCCTTCGCGGTCTTCTTTAACATCGCGTTCAACGGCATCCGCATCCGTTGATTGCCGGCGAGCTTCGCCTCATTCCGCTCCAGAAAACTCCAGTAAAGCGCTGTGAACGGGCACGATCCCTCTCCGGTGTTCTTGCGCGGATCGAGCGCGCATTTGCCGCAAAAGTCGCTCATGCGGTTGATGTATGCCGCCCCACTGACGTAGGGCTTCGTCGCCGTCAGGCCACCATCGCCAAAGGTGGACATCCCCAGCACATTCGGCTCCACGACCCAGTCATACGCATCGACATAGCCGAACCAGAACCAATCTGTAAGCTCACGCGGTGAAAAGCCGCACAGCGTCGCCAGATTGCTCAGCACCATCAGGCGTGTGATGTGATGCGACCAGCCCTTGTCGATCACCCCCGCCACCACGGTATCCATGCAGCGCATGCCGCTCGGCGTGCCCCAATACACCGGCGGCAGCTTGCGGTGCGCATCCAGAAACGACGGCGCGCCATCCTTTTGCACGGTGCGAAATCCGTCGGTTGCCTCATGAATATGCCGCATGAACTCGCGCCAGCCAAGCAGCTGCCGCACAAAGCCCTCCGCGCTTTGCAGCGGGATCTTCCCTGCCTCATAGGCCGCCACCGCCTGCGTCACAACATCGATCGGCCGCAGCAGCGTAAGGTTCAACGGCGCGGACGTAATCGAGTGGAACAGATCCGGATGCGCGACACTCATCGCATCCTCCCAGGGACCGAAGTGCGGCAGCATCTTGTGCAACGCGAACTGCCAGGCCCGCTCGGCATCGGCACGCGTGACCGGCAGGTCGAAGCCCTCGATGTTGCCGAAGTGCTCCGGGTGCCGCTGTTCGATCAATGCCATCACCTCGCGGGTAATCTCGTCCGGCGGAAAGGTGGGCCGCTCGGGAATCGGCACCTCACCGCGATAGGGCTTGCGATTCTCCGCGTCATAACTCCACTGTCCACCGGCCGGTTGCGCTCCTTCCATCAGAAAGCCTGTCTTGCGGCGCATCGCGCGATAAAACCGGTCCATCAGATACTGCCGCCGCCCGCTCGCATGTTGCGTGTTGCGTTCCTCGCCACCCGATTCCGGCTTGCCAAAGACACCTTCGAAATCCTCAGTGGTACTCAGCCAAGCGGTGTCGCTTACAACGTGAACCCGCAGCCCAGCTTCCTTTGCCTCACGCAGTTCCACACGCAGCTCACGCTCCGCAGGCCGGTTTACGACGATCTCGGGCCATTGCCATCGGCTTTGCAGTGCAAACAGCCCGTCACTGAAGCTGGTCGGCGAAGCGCCATACACCACGCGACATCCACGCTCCGCTTGCTCCAAAGCGAAGTGGCGCATAGCGCTCAGCACCAGCGTGAGTTTCTTCTTGTGGTATGGCCGCCGCGTGCCTTTGCCGCGCGACTCCATAAGCACAACCACCGCGTCCTGCGGCTTGGTCTCACTTAGCGGACCCACGCCGTCATGCAGCCGGTCATAGGGCACATAGATCCAGCGACGGCTCTTCGCCTCGTCCTTCGTCGGTTCCCATTGCTTGATGCGATCTAAAAATGGTGTCACGCCCTGAATCGTAGCGCCTCGGCTGAGTGCCGCTTTCATGCGGCAAAGTTCCGGCACACGATGCCGCAAGCTCGGCAAAACGCAAGCAGCATCGCAGACGGCGTATACTTTTCCGAACCACGGGTCGCATCCGCACATCCGCGGAGCGGCACTGGAGGCTTACATGAGCTTCACCGGACAGCGCTCAGCTGCGCAGCAGTCTACGCGCACCAAATGCACGATACACACACTTGCTGACCGCAAGCATCGCGGCGAACGCATCACCGCACTCACCGCAGTCGACTATCCCTCCGCTCGTCTCGTGGATGAAGCAGGAATAGACCTTGTATTGGTCGGTGACTCGCTGGCCATGACCGTGCTCGGCCACAGCGACACGCTTTCGGTCACGATGGACGAGATGCTGCACCACACCCGCGCCGTTCGCCGCGGTGTGCAACATGCGCTTCTGGTAGCCGACATGCCCTTCGGCAGCTATCATACGGGTGCTGACGATGCGGTTCGCAACGCCCTGCGCTTCGTGAAGGAGGCCGGGGCCGAAGCCGTAAAGCTCGAAGGCGGCCGCGAGCGGGCCGAGATCGTCGAACGGCTTACGCGCTGTGAGATCCCGGTCGTCGGCCACATTGGGCTCACGCCGCAATCGCTGCATCGTATGGGTAGGTATACGGTGCAGGCACGTACGCTGGCGGCAATCGACAACATCATGGCGGATGCCGCTGCACTTGAAGGCGCAGGCGCGGTGGCGCTCGTGCTCGAAGGCGTTCCGCGTGAGGTTGCCGCACAAATTACCGCTCGTGCGCGGGTACCGACGATCGGCATCGGCGCCGGGCCGGAGTGCGACGGCCAGATCCTCGTCTTCCACGATCTGGTGCAACTCACCTTCGCACCACCCGCGAAGTTCGTGCGTAGTTTCGGCGATGCCGGCAGCGAGATGCGCAGTGCGGTCGAGCAGTTTCGAGATGCCGTGCGCACTGCTGCATTTCCTGCTGACGCTGAAAGTTACCATCTTTCTCGGGAGGTGCGCGCAGCGATGCAGGCCAACGAGGAGGCCATCGCATGAAGGTGCTTACAAGCATCGGGGCCATGCGCGTGGCGTGCAAACAGGCACGAGCTTTACCGGAGATCAAGCTTGGCCTGGTGCCCACCATGGGCGCGTTGCATGAAGGACATCTTGCGCTTGTTCGCGCGGCGCGAGGGGCCTGCGACACTGTCGCTGTGTCCATCTTCGTCAACCCGACGCAGTTTGGCCCCAATGAAGACCTCGCTCTTTATCCACGCACGTTTGAGGCAGATTGTTCGCTACTGCAGGAGGCCGGCGTAGACCTCATCTTCGCTCCCACTGCAGAAGAAATGTACCCGTCACAGAGCTTTGGCGCCTTCGTGAATGTGCCTGGGATCAGTGAGCGTCTCGACGGGCGTTCGCGTCCCGGTCATTTTCGCGGTGTCACCACGGTGGTCAGCAAGCTCTTCCACATCGTCGCTCCCGACCGCGCGTACTTCGGCCAGAAAGACGCTGCGCAGGTAGCGGTACTCGAAGCCATGGTGCGCGATCTGGACTTCGGCATCGAAATTGTTGTTTGCCCCACCGTGCGCGACACGGATGGCCTTGCGCTCAGCTCGCGCAATCGCTATCTCACACCCGCGCAGCGCGGAGAGGCTCTGGTGATACCGCGCGCACTCCGCTGTGCGGCCTCGGCGGTGGAGCGAGGGGAGCGCTCGGCCGAAATGCTGAAGGTGATGATGAAGCATCATCTCAGCGAAGCAGCCTCTCTTCGCATCGACTACGTGGAAGCCGTAAGTCGTCGTTCGCTTCTGCCGCAGGAGACCGTGGATCGTGAGACGCTGCTTGCGATTGCAGCGTGGGTGGGCGACACCCGCCTGATCGACAATCTTCCGCTGGTGTCACTGCTTGGTGAGCAACAAGCGTGAAGATTCTCGTCGGTGTCTGCGGCGGCATCGCGGCCTACAAGGCCGCCGAGATCGTCCGCATCCTGCAGGACCGCGGCGCCGATGTCGAAGTCGCGCTCACAGCGTCGGCCGAGCGCTTCATCACAGCGCAGACCTTCCGCGCCCTCACCGGCAGGCCCGTGTACACCAGCCTTTGGGAGCCGGCGGCGGAGATCACTGAAGCTGGTGCGATCGAGCACATCGCCGTCGCGCAGACGATCGACGCTGTGTTGATCGCACCTGCGACGGCGAATACTCTGGCAAGACTGGCGCATGGCTTCGCCGACGATTTCCTCTCCGCTACCTGCCTCGCGACCACCGCGCCGCTCGTAATCGCGCCGGCGATGAACGTCAACATGTGGCGGCATCCGGCCACACAGACGAATTTGGAATTGCTCCGGCATCGCGGTGCGCAGATCGTCCAACCGGAAGCAGGCTATCTGGCCTGCGGTATGGTCGGGGCTGGAAGGCTGGCAAGCGTAGAGCGCATTGTGGAGGCGGTGCTTCATGCAACTGAGCCTCGCCAGGACCTTGCCGGTGAAACCGTACTCATCACCGCGGGCGGAACGCGGGAGCCGATCGATCCGGTGCGTTTTCTGGGCAATCGCTCCAGCGGACGCATGGGGCACGCGCTCGCCGAGGCAGCGGAGGCGCGCGGCGCACATGTGGTGCTGATCACCGCCTCAGGTCTCTCAACGCCTCCTGAATGCACGGTGGTGCACGTGCAAACGGTCGGAGAGATGCAGAGGGCGCTTAGAGAACATCTTTCCCGGGCAACAATCGTGATCAAAGCGGCTGCTGTCGCCGATTTTCGGCCGGTGCTGTACTCCGAAACAAAACTTCGCCGCAACGGAGCGATGACCCTGAGCCTCGAGCCCACGCCTGACCTCGTCGCGGAGGCGGTCGCCGCACGCCGTCCCGGCACACTGGTGATTGCCTTTGCAGCCGAGACCGAGTGTCTCGAAGAGAATGCGCGGGCCAAGCTGCTGCGCAAAGGGGCTGACGCGATCGTGGCCAACGATGTTTCACAGCCGGCGCTTGGCTTTGAATCCGAACGCAACGCCGGCCTTTTCATCACGCCGCAGGGTACTGTGACCCTGCTCGAATCCTCCAAGCGCGTTATGGCTGACCGCATCCTCGATGAGGTGCTGACACTCAAGCGCTCGGGAGCCACGATATCCCCCGACATTGCCGCCAACTGCTGAGCTGTACTCCGGGATACTGCCGGTCGCGCTGGTCAGGATCGGTCTCATGCGAATAAGGACAATTTGCTGCGAGCCCTCCTATGCAGGGCTCGCAAGCGTCCGCGCCTGCCGTGCATTCACAACTTTTTGCTTCGATCTCAGCTAAAGTCTCGGCGTCTTTTGCCGATAAGAACAGTGAAGCCGGCAAGTACGGCCTAAGCTCTATTCTCATCTGCCGTCGATACGGGCAGTGCGCCTAACCCAGGTGTATTGGATCGACCCGAAACAGTGTTAAGCCTCTTGCTGTTTTAGCCGATAAGGATAGTAACCAAGGTAAGTTGGCTTGCAGCCTGAAGAGGATCATGTTTTCCATCATCGGCATCGTTGTTGTCATCGGCTCCGTTCTGGGCGGCTTCCTGATGGAAAAGGGGAAGCTGCCGGTCCTGATCCAACCGTCGGAGTTCCTCACGATCGCCGGCGCAGCGGTCGGAACGGTGCTCACCGCCAACCCGATGCATGTTCTCAAGGGTGTCGTCTCGGGTGTGCTCGGGGTGCTGAAGGGCGGTGGAGTTCCCGAAAAGCGCTATATCGAATCGTTGAAGATGCTGTTCGATGTTTTCACCAAGGCTCGCCGCGAGGGTCTGGTTGCGATCGAGGCGGATGTCGAAGAACCCGAAAAAAGTCCAATCTTTTCGAAGTACCCTTCCTTTCTCAAGGATCATCATGTCACCGCGTTCGTATGCGACACCATGCGCATGGCCATCACCGGCGGCGTGAAGGCCTTCGATGTAGACCAAATGATGGAACTCGATCTGGAGGTCCATCACCACACCTCCATGCAGCCCACGCAGGCTCTGACTTCCATGGCCGACGCGCTCCCGGGCCTTGGCATCGTGGCTGCAGTCCTGGGCATTGTTGTGACAATGGGAGCGCTGGGCGGGCCGCCGGCGGAGATAGGGCATAAGGTTGCATCGGCCCTTGTAGGCACATTTCTCGGCATTCTTCTTTGCTACGGCGTCGTCGGGCCGTTAGCGGCCAACATGACGAAAGGCATTGAGGAACAGCATGCGTACTATCACGTGCTCCGCGTTACGCTGCTCGCGTTTATCAAGGGAACGTCACCCATTCTGGCGGTAGAAATGGGACGACGAGCGATCCCTGAACACGTGCGGCCCAAGTTCGCGGTGGTGGAGAAGGCTTGCCGCGACAAGGGTGGGGACGGCGCCGCAGCTTAGAAGAAAGCCGCAGCCTAGGGAACTTTAGGGAACCTCTGAACATTCCTGTCGTCGTTTTTGGGAGGGAGCGTAGGGCTTCAGCCCCACGACAAAACGGCTAAATACAAGGGGCTTCAGCCCCTGGCATTTTGTCGGGCCCCATCCATTAACTTGATCAGAGCTTCCCTACAAGAAAAGAGATGAGACATGTCCGAAGCAGCTGAAACGATCATCGTTATCAAAAAGAAGAAGGGCGGTCATGGTGGTCACCACGGCGGCGCATGGAAGGTCGCGTACGCTGATTTCGTTACAGCCATGATGTCCCTCTTCATCGTGCTTTGGCTGATCAGCAGTAATGACGCGGTGAAGAAATCGGTTGCGGCTTACTTCCAGGATCCCAGGGGAACTGCAAAGCTGGAAGGCAGCAACAAAACCGGCAGCGGCAACGCGGTTCCACTCAATAAAGCCGATATGGCGAAATTGAAAGAACGCTTGCAACACGCGGCGCGCAGCCTGCCCAATTTCGAAAAGCTCAACAAGCAGATAGAAATTTCCGTGTCTCCAGACGGTTTGCGCATCGAGCTCTTGGAGGAGCCCGGCGGAACCTTCTTCGAACTGGGAAGCGCAACCCCGACGCCCGCGTTAGCGGGCTTCCTCCAGGTCGTCTCGCGAGAACTGGGCGCGGTGCCGAACAAGATCTCGATCGAAGGTCACACGGATTCACGTCCCTACAGCCGGGGCGGTGATTACACGAACTGGGAGCTCTCTGCGGACCGGGCGAATGCCGCGCGACGGCTGATGCAGAGCAGTGGAATCGGTCCCAATCAAATTGATCAGGTTCGCGGATTCGCGGACCAGCTTCCTCGCAATCCAAACCATCCGGAGGATCCATCCAACCGACGCATCACTTTGATCGTGGATGCTGGGCCCCCTGATGAACAGACCGCATCCGCGGATAAGGACGGTGCGACACAAGCAGGCCAGGCGGCGCAACCAAAGTCCAGGACCGAGTGACCGGAGCGCGATCATCTGGCCGTTCGAGCGAATACCTTAACCAACGTGCGGACAAATTGACGGTGCTGATCAGACGAGAACACAAATGTGATACCCGCTTCAAGAAAATCGGCATGGGTCACGCGGGATTCTATCTCTAAAGAGCAAGTGCCCAAACAAAGCCGAATGACACCGACGGTTCCGTCCATCACGGGTTCAGCGAAGCGCACAAGCAATCCGGTGTCGCTCACATTGCGAGTCTGCCCTGCAATGGTTCCCGCCTCACAAAAAAAGTGGACAGGGAAAACAACGTCGAACCTGGGAACACGGTATGCGAAGCGCTCGACAAGGGACACAATCACTCCTCAAGACCCAATATAACGAAGTGAATTTTCCGGCGGTCTACGTCTTCTGTGCCAGATTTGCGGAATCGTTGCAGATGCATGGGGTCTTCCCCGCACCAATTGCTGTGCTAACCTCAGAAAACCGGTCGCCGAGTAGCTTTGCCGGAGGGTTCCCTTGATATTGATGCCGCCGAGCGAGACTGCTCCCGCGCAGGCCGAAAGTTCGAGATGGAAAGACAGGGGTGCGAAGCCCCGGTCTGGACGCGTTCTCGTCGTGGAAGACGATCTGATCCTTTCGCGATTTCTCGATCGCATCCTCCGGGCGGAGTCCTTCGAGGTTGAGTCCGCGCACAGCGGTGTGGCCGCTCTGAACATGCTGCGGCCGGAGTTGGACATTCTCATCCTGGACCTGAATCTGCCGGAACTGGATGGCATCGGCGTGCTGCAACAGCTCCGGCCTAACTATCCACGTTTGCCGGTGCTTGTATTGACAGCCCGCAACAGAGCCGAGAGTACTATCCTAGCGCTTGAAAGCGGAGCGGACGATTGCCTGACGAAGCCGTTCTCCTATCTCGAGCTGCTTGCCCGCGTCCGCGCGTTGTTGCGGCGCAACACGGGTGTCTTGCCCCAGAGCAGTCAATGTGCCGACCTCGTCGTGAATCGTCATGAACTACGGGTAACGCGCAATGGCGAGAAGATTGAACTCACCCCAAGAGAGTACAGTTTGCTCGAATACCTGATGCGCACACCGCGTGTGCCGGTCGCGCGCTCGATCCTGCTGAAAGAGATATGGGCAGATGGATGCGATCCCTCGACCAACATCGTCGACGTTTACATGAAGTACGTCAGGGACAAGATCGACCGGCCCGGGATGCCCAAGTTGATTCGTACGGTGCGAGGCGTGGGCTACGCCATCAGCGAGGATTGAGCGGCGTCGCATTCCTGTGTCTTTGCCATCCAACAAAGGTGTCATTCATCATCGAGTCGCTGATCCGGTATACGTGAACCATACCTTCGTCGAGCAATGTCAGGTCATTCTTTCTTCCAAACCCCTTTCGTCCCTCCGCAACGGCCTTCGGTCCGCACAGAGACTTCCGTCCTGAGCATGGACCCGATGCAAGGCCCACGCAGCGATCATGCGCCTGCACACGCTGGACCGGCCAATCAGCAGGTGCGGCTGCTACTGGTCAGTTCGGATCCAGAGCTCCGGCACAATCTGCGATCGCGGCTGGCTCATCCCCGGTGGTCGGTTCGCGAAGCTCAAAGCGGCGCCGATGCTCTAGAGAAGCTCCTCGAAGAACAAAGTGAGGTGATGGTTGTAAGCCCTCGTTTGCCGGATCTGGATGCGGCAGAGTTTCAGAGCATCGTCCGGGCTCAATTTCCAGGGGTACAAATTCTCAGCCTGAGTGCAGGGAACGGTCCTGCGGCACCCGCTGCAGCAGCAGGTCATTTCGCGAACGAAGTGAGTGAGCTGTTGCAGCTCGGCAGGATGCATGCGCGCGGAGAGACACCGATAGCGACCTTCTCCTTCCCGCGGGTGGCGTTGGACTCGCAAAAAGGCTGGCAGGGCATCCTCGGCGGCGCTCCCGTGATGCAACGCGTCTACCACGCCGCCCGGCTTGTCGCTCGACGGGATACGACCGTCTTGATCCAGGGGGAAAGTGGAACGGGCAAGGATCTTGTCGCGCGTGCGATCCACACCAGCAGCCCGCGGGAGAAGCAACCCTTTGTCGTCATCAACTGCGCCGCAATCCCCGAGCAGCTGCTGGAAGCGGAGCTGTTTGGGTATACCAAGGGATCCTTCACCGGCGCGGTACAGTCGCGCATCGGCAGAATTCACGCAGCGCATGGAGGAACCTTGTTTCTCGATGAGATCGGGGATATGCCTTTTCCGTTGCAGAGCAAAATTCTGCGATTTCTCGAGCAGGGCGAGGTGCAACGGATTGGCGGCACAGACACACTGAAGGTGGATTGCCGGGTTATAGCTGCAACCAATGCGGATCTCAAAAAACTGGTAAAGCAGAACCAGTTCCGTGAAGACCTGTACTACCGCCTGGCGGTGTTCCCGATCCAACTCCCACCCTTGCGGGAGCGCATGGAAGATTTGGACATTCTCATCCAAAGCTTTCTCGGCAAGTTCTGTCCGGGGGTAGGTATCGGAGAACCGGCCAGGCAGATCCTGCATTCTCACCCGTGGCCCGGCAACGTGCGCGAGCTGCGCAATGTGCTCGAAAGAGCAAGCCTGTTCGCGGAATCCCGGCGTGAGATCCGCGCCGAAGACATTCTGATCTAAACCAGGCGCTCCTCAAACATCAGAAGAGTTGCATTTGCAGCCGCAGCGCTGTCCCCCGCGGCACGTGTAGCGAAGCGACTATCCCCCATCCGCGACTACAACTACCGAACTACCCAAGCGTTTTTGGCACGTCATCTGCACGAACAGTAGGCGAATGTTGCCTAGTTCTCATGAAGTTCCCATGGAATCGGACGGGTCGTCCACTCAAGGCGTTCTGCTGGCCGAAGCCTTCTCGGAGTTCATCTCGGCCTCTGCCCGGCTGGAGCTCTCCTATCGCGATCTCCAGGCGGAGGTTGCAGAGCTGAGCCTGGCGCTGTGCGAGCGCAACCAGGCGCTGAACGATAGCCTTTCTGAGAACAGAACCATGGGCCTAACGCTGGAGCGAATCCTCGATGCGATGCCTTGTGGCGTTCTGGTCGTAACCGGCGAAGGCGCCGTTCGGCTGATGAATCCGGAGGCCGCACGGCTGCTGGCGTTGTCCGCAGTCCAGATGCCCACGCTTCACTCTATCCGTACCAAGACGGGTATTGACTTAAGCCTGGGCAAGGCAGGTAGCGGCAGTGACGAATCGGAACAGGAGCTCTCTTTTCAGAACTCTGATGGACGTCATTGGATCGCCGTGCGCCAGGTAGGTCTGCCGCCCGCGGATGGCAATGCGCCACGGGGCGGCAGATCGGCCGAGACCGTTCTTGTTCTGCGGGATATCTCCTCGCGCAAGCGCATGGAGCGGGAGCGCGAAGCCGCACGAGACGCCGTTGCGCTGGCGCAGGTCTCGGCGGTATTGGCGCATGAGATTCGCAATCCCCTGGCCAGCCTGGAGCTCTTCGCCGGATTGATTGCGGACATCCCGGAGCGCCGGGACGAATGGATCTCTCACCTTCGTGCGGGCATTCGTTCGCTGTCAGGCACGGTGAACAACGTCCTAGCACTCCACGGCGGCGCGGCTCCTCCCATGGAACGGCTGGAGCTTCGAACCGAAGCGACCCTTGCCGTCAACTTCCTGGGGCCGCTCGCGCAGCAGGCAAATGTCAGCCTGTTTCTGGAACCTATGGATAGCGAGCTTGCGCTGCGCGCCAACAAGAGCGCATTTCATCAACTCTTAATGAACATCTGCGCCAACGCGCTGCGACACACGCCCGCCGGTGGAACAGTTCGTATCGTTTGCCATCCTCCCGTCGCCGAACGAGATCGTCTTCGCATTTCGGTGAGCGACACAGGGAGCGGCATTCCTGAGGAGTATCTTTCCCGGCTTTTTGAAAGCGGTTTCAGCGCTTCAGGCGTTACACCTGGCCTCGGCCTCGCGGTCTGCGAACGCCTGATGCGCCAGCATGGCGGAAGCATCGCCGTCGAAAGCCGTTTGGGCCATGGCAGCACCTTTACCCTGGAGTTCCCACAGGCATGACTTCGTCCCGTCCTCCTTCTATCCTGATCGCCGATGATGAGCCCGGTCTGCGGCTGGCCCTGCGGGCCAACTTCCTACGAGAGGGCTGGTGCGTGGATACCGTTTCCGGTGTGCGTGAGGCCCTTGCGATGCTGCACGGGAGCACCTTCGATCTGGTCCTCTGCGATGTCCGCATGAACGACGGCGACGGCTTTGAGGTCATGCAGGCGGTCCAGACGGCAGGGGGCGAAACAGCGTTTCTCTTCCTGACGGCCTATGCCTCCGTGCCCGAGGCCGTACGAGCGATGCAGGGGGGTGCGGTGGACTATCTCACGAAGCCCATCAGCTTTCATCAGCTCTTAAGTGTGGCGGCACGCATCATGCAAAGCCGCCGGCGCACCATCGAATCCGCGCCGGTGCAGAACGGAGGCATGGTCGGACGCTCGCGCGTGCTCGCTGCAGCCCTGGCACGCGCCAATGCCGCAGCCGAAACTGACGCTGATGTGCTGATCGAGGCGGAAAGCGGCACCGGCAAAGAACTGCTCGCGCGCATGATCCATCATGCGAGCACGCGGCGCGACAAGCCGTTTATTGCAATCAACTGCGCTGCTCTGCCCGAAGCGTTGCTCGAGAGCGAACTCTTCGGCCACACCCGGGGAGCCTTCACCGGCGCCACCGCAGCCAAGGCCGGCAGGTTTGAGATTGCGAACGGCGGTACGCTGCTGCTCGATGAGATCGGGGACATGCCGCTCAACCTGCAACCAAAGTTACTGCGGGTGCTGCAGGAGCGTGTTGTCGAACGGCTGGGAGAGAGCCGGCCGATTCACACCGACATCCGCGTGATCGCCTCCACGAATCTGCACTTGACTGAAGTGGTTGATCGAGGCTTGTTTCGCAGCGACTTATTTTATCGACTCAATGTCATTCCCCTCACTTTGCCACCCCTTCGCGAGCGCATTGAGGATGTAGCTCTCTTAGCCGGTCACTTCGCCCGCTGCTTCGCGGAGCGAAACGGTCAGCCGGTCGCCCACTTGCATCCCGGTTTTCTGGAGCGGCTTGAGAGCTATCACTGGCCAGGCAATATCCGCGAGCTTTCTAACTTCATGCAACGCGTACTTTCGCTTTCGTCCGGCCCGGAGATCACTGCTTCCTGCTTCGATCAGGAGCATCGCCCGGTTCATCGGCAGCTTTTGCGAGTGCCTGCGGTGGGAAGACGCCATGCGTCGTCCCAGGAATCACACCCTCTGTCGATGGACCAGGTGGAGCGCTCGCACCTGGAGAGCACGCTGGAGCTGGTCGGGGGCAACCGCACGCGAGCTGCGGAGCTGCTCGGCATCAGCGTACGCACCATGCGCAACAAAATTCGGCAATACGATCTGCCGCCAAGGAGGTATGCCTAAATGTCGTCCGCACCCGTATTCTCACAGCTAGAAAACTTCTTAACTGTCACCAACAAACGCGAAACCGTGATCACGGCGAACATGGCGAATATCGATACGCCGGGATATCACACCCAGGACATTAATTTTCAAGAGCAGCTGAATCAGGCCATGGCAGGTCCTGACGGACAACAGATGCATGTGACGGTGCACAACGTGAAAGGGCTGCTGGAGCGCCCCGATGGCAACAATGTCGATATGGATCGCGAATCGCTGCTGTTATCCGAGTCTCAGCTGCAATACCAGCTTGGAACGCAGCTGCTGAAGTCTAAGTTTCATCAACTGCTCTCCGCTATCAGCGGCGGCGCATGAGGAGAGTAGCCATGAGTATCTTCGACGCTTTGAATATCAGTGCTTCAGCACTTTCAGCGGAGCGGCAGCGGTCCGAGGTTGCGGCCACCAATTTGGCCAACGTCGACACAACGCACACCGCGGCTGGAAAAGTTCCCTTCCGCCGGCGTGAGGTCGTGCTGGCGGGCAACGGCGGTCCACAATTTCGCGCCTTGCTCAGCAACGCATCGATGGGCACACCAAAATACCAGCCGGGCAGCGTACGCCTCACGCAGGTGGTCGAGGATCCGTCCGAACCCACCAAGCGCTTCGATCCCAGTCACCCCGACGCGGATAAGGACGGTTATGTCTCCTATCCCAATATCAATCCGACGCAGGAGATGGTGGACCTGATGGGCTCCGTGCGGGCGTATCAGCTCAACGCTTCCGCGGTCAACGCGACCAAGCAGCTGATCCAGCAATCGATCGACATTCTCAAGAGTTAACACCGGCCATTTAAAACGGGACTATCAGGGACAGACATGATTACAGGCATCAGCAGTGCTATTTCTTCGATCACTTCTCCACTCGGCGAACTTACGTCCACAGGCGCCGGCAGCACAGGCGACGGCTTCAGCGACGTCTTGAAGAGCGCGATTCAAGGCGTGGACAACCTGCAATCCGGGGCCGATGCCAAGATCGGCAACCTGCTGCAAGGCGCACCCAACACCGACGTCGGCAACGTCATGGTCTCGGTGGAAAAGGCCGATGTGGCCTTTCAACTCATGATGCAGGTACGCAACAAGATCGTGAGCGCCTACCAAGACATAGAAAAAATGCAGTTCTAAAAGATGTAGTTCTAAGGCTGACCGGCAATGCAGAAATCCTTTCTTCAGCAATTACAGCAGCTATGGGCCCGGCTCAATCCGCGGCAGCGCCTCTTTGTGGGTGGCGGCACTTTGGTTACGCTGCTGGCCTTGGCCGCGATGGTCAAGTTTTTCGGCGCCCCGGATTACAAGCCGCTCATGGTCGGTCTGGAACCCGAGGACGCGCAGGCGATCTCTGCGCAGCTCGCTGCAAAAAAGATTCCCTTCCAGCTCACGCCGGATGGCAAAGGAATCAACGTTGCCGCGGATCAGCTCGATGCCGCACGCATGGAGATCGCCTCCGAAGGTTCACCACATAGCGGCCGCATGGGTTTTGAGCTCTTCGACAAGAGCTCCTGGGGACAGACGGAGTTCGACGAGAAGGTGAACTATCAGCGTGCGCTCGAAGGCGAACTGGAGCGCACCATCCAGACGCTCAGCGGCGTGAAGAGCGCGCGTGTGCACCTGGTGATGCCGACCGCATCGGTGTTTCTGGATCGTGAGCGCGGAGCCAAGGCCTCGGTGACGCTGCGCATGAAGCATGGCACGCTCACGTCCGACCAGCTGAACGCGATCTCGCGGCTGGTGAGCGGCGCGGTCGATGATCTCGCGCCTCGCGACGTCGTGATTATCGATGCGGATTCCAATGAATCGCTGGGCGGCAAGAGCGGCACCATGGAAGGCCGCGAGTTGGAAGCGGAGTTATCGAAGCGCCTGCTGGCCACGCTTGGACCGGCTGTCGGCGCGGATAATCTTCGCGCCAGCGTCAACGTGGAGTACGACCTCAGCAGCAGTGAGGAGAGCCAGGACAAATACGATCCTGCGGTTACAGCCGTGCTGACCTCGCAGAAGACAAAGGAGCAGCTCGGCTCGGGAACTGCGGCGAGCGGCGTGGCCGGAACGACAGGCAATCTGCCCACTGCGGCGCCGGCACAGGATGCGAATTCGCCCGATGATGGGTCGCAGACCTCTTCCTCAGAAAACTCAACCTTCGGCGTGAATAAAATCGTCCGTCACACCGTGTCCCCCGCGGGAAAGATACGCCGCATCACTGCGGCCATTCTTATCAACGATCTGCAGGATCGCAGACAGGTGAAGGGCAAGTGGATTACCACGCCCCGTAAACGCACACCCGCGCAGCTTGATCAATTGACCCAGCTCGCGCGCGGCGTACTGGGCGTGGACGCGCAACGTGGCGACGTGGTCACCGTGCAAAACATGACCTTCGATGACGCGACGCTGGCGGACACAACACCCACCTTCCTTGACCGGCTGAGGACAGGGCTGAATGACTACTCCACGGCGGTACGTTACAGTGCGATGCTGCTGCTGTTTCTTCTGGTGTGGGCGCTGATGTTCCGCCCCATGCAGAAGCAGGTGGTCGCATCCATGAAGCAGCTGGCCACGAGCACACCGAAGCTGTCTTTATCGGAGACGCCCGGCGGCAAGGCTGAACTCGCCTCCGGTGCCGCGACGGCCGCGCTGGAAGGGGATACCGAGAGCGCCACGCTGAAACGTGAGTTGAGCGATCTGGTGCAGGCCGAACCCGCATCCATGACGCGGACGCTGCAGACCTGGTTGCGCGAGGATCCCGCATGAGCGAGGGCACAACCACGCAACTGACCGGCGCGAGAAAGGCCGCCATTCTTCTTACCGTGCTTGGCGACGATGCCGCGGCCGCGATCTTTCGCAATCTTCCCGAAGAGGATGTGCAGCTCATTACACGTGAGATTTCCAAGTTGGGCATGGTCCCTCCGCAGGTGTCGCAACAGGTGGTCAAGGAGTATCGCCAGATGACCCGGGCGCGCGAGTACTTGGCCGAGGGCGGCCATGCCACGGCAAACCGTTTGCTTGTCAAAGCCTTCGGAGAGACCGGAGCAAAAAACATGCAGCATCAGCTGGTGCGTGTAGAGGAGCTTAACTCCGGGCGGGCTGAATCGCTGCAGAAGGCCGATCCCAAGCAGCTGGCGCGTTTGCTGGAAGGAGAACATCCGCAGACAGTGGCTCTGGTGCTGGGGCACCTTGAACCGCAACAGGCCTCTGCCCTGTTGATGCATCTACCCCGCACAACGCGGGCGGAATCCGTTCGCCGCCTCGCCAATTTGCGGCAGTTCTCCCCGGCGATCGCAGAGCGCATTTCGACGGCCGTTCATCGACGGTTGCGATCCGCGGGCGAGATCAACAAACGCACCTACTCCGGCTTTCAAAACGTAGCCGCGCTGATGAACAGCATCGATTCCGACACCTCGCGCGAGATCCTGGAGAACATCGAAGGCCAGGATGCAAAGCTCGCCTCCAGCATTCGTGAACTAATGTTCACTTTTGAAGATTTCGGACGGCTGGAGGACGCGCACCTGCGTGAACTTTCGTCGGCTATCGATCGCAAGGTTCTTGCGGTTGCATTGAAAGGCGCGCAGCCCGACTTACGTGATCGTTTCTTCAAGCTCATGTCGTCACGCGCTGTCGAAATGCTGAAGGAAGACATGGATGCTTTGGGACCCGTGCGCGGGAAGGACGTAGCCAAAGCCCATGGTGAGATGGTAAGCCTCGCGCGACGCCTGGAAGAAGAAGGCAAACTGACGCTCCGCAGCGACGAAGGAGATTCGTTTGTCTAGCTTTGCATTCACCCCGTTCTTTGAAGCCTGGGAATATCGCGATATCAACGCGCCTCTCCCCGGTCCGAAAGCGGAAGAAGCGCTCACGACTCCCTCTGCCCCGCCTCCGGCGATCTTCACGGAGGAGCAGATGGGAGAGCTGCTGCGAGCCACGCGGTCCGAAGCTGCAGGGGAGGTCGAACGGCGCTGGATCGCGCGGGAGGCAGCTCAGGATGCGCAGCGAACCGCGCAGGTGAACGCGACTCTGGCAGCGTTCGCCGAGCAGCGAACCGCCTATTTCCGGCGCGTCGAAGACGAGGTCGTGCACCTTGCCCTGGCCATCGCAAAAAAAATCCTGCACCGGGAAGCGGAGCTGGATCCCACGCTGCTGGCCGCCCTTGTGCGGATCGCGCTCGACCGCATGAGCGCGGGCGCGCCAGTGAAGCTGCGTCTGCCATCCGAAGACCTTGCGAAGTGGCAGGAGCAGGATGTCTTCAAGAGTTCGCGATACGCCTGCGAGCTGATCGTGGATGACAAGCTGCAGGCCGGCGACTGCGTTGCTGAAACCGAACTTGGCGTGGCAAACTTCGGGTTCGACGCGCAACTGAAGGAAGTGGAGCAGGGGCTTCTGGATCTGCTCGCGCAAAGGCCGGCCGCGCAATGATGCAGGAGCTCTTTGCACAACTGCATGAGCGCCTGGAAGGGCGTTCGCCCGTGCGTTGGGAGGGGCGTGTTCTCGAAGTGACCGGCAATCTGATCGAATCGGCAGGCCCCTCCGGAGCCGTCGGCGACGAGTGTGAGATCCAGGGTCGCGCGGGGGGCACCTATCGCGGAGAAATCGTTGGATTCCGCGGGCGGACCATGCTTTCCATGATGCTGCAGAACCCGGTCGGCATACGCATGGGCGACCCCATCGTGGCGGGCGGGGGGAGACCCAACGTACGCGTGGGGGCGGGCATGCTGGGGCGTGTGGTCGATGCCAACGGCACGCCGCTCGATGGACTGGGGACGTTCCGCGCCTCGGTAACGATGCCCATCGACGGCCAGGCTCCCCACGCGCTCACCCGCGTGCCCATCCGTGAGCCCCTGGGCTGCGGCATCCGGGCGCTGGACGCCTTTGTGCCCTGTGGCCGCGGCCAGCGGCTGGGCATCTTCGGCGGCAGCGGCGTGGGCAAGAGCACGCTGCTGGGCATGATGGCTCGTGGAACGGCAGCAGACGTGATCGTCATGGCGCTGGTTGGGGAACGCGGCCGCGAGGTCGGCGAATTTCTGGAGGAATTGGGCGAAGAGGGTCTACGGCGTGCGGTATTGGTCGTGTCCACCTCGAATGAGTCGCCCTTGCTTCGCCTGCGGGCCCCCTTAACCGCGACCGCCATTGCGGAGGCGTTTGCCGCGCAAGGCAAAAATGTATTGCTCGTGGTGGATTCGCTGACCCGGTTTGCGATGGCGCAACGGGAGATCGGCCTCGCCGCCGGTGAGCCCTCCACCGCCAAGGGATACACCCCCTCCGTGCTCAACAAGCTCGCCTGCCTGGTGGAACGCGCCGGCCGCTTTCAAACCGGCAGCATCACCGCGTTTTATACCGTGCTGATGGAGGGTGACGACCAGCAGGATCCCGTGGTCGACACCGTGCGCTCCTTGCTGGATGGACACATCATCCTGGATCGCAAATTGGCCACGCGCGGGCACTATCCTCCCATCGCCGTGCTGGACAGCCTGAGCCGGCTCATGCCGGCCATCGCTACGCCGCAGCACCTTGAAAAGGCTCGGGCGCTGCGCATGCTGCTGAGCGCCTACGCGCGCTCTGAAGATCTGGTGCGCATCGGTGCGTATCAGAAGGGTTCAGACCCGCAACTGGATCGCGCCATCGAGCACCTGCCTGCGCTCAACGCGTTTTTACGTCAGCCGACGCGAGATCTCTGCTCCTTTGCCGATGCAGAACGGCTTCTGCTGACACTACCCTCCTAGATCATGCCGCACACCTTCACACTGGCCGCCGTTCTTGCCGTTCGACAGCAGAAGGAGGAGGCCGAAGAAAGGGCTTTGGCGGCTATCGCTTTGCAGGTGCAGCAGATCCAGTTGGCGCTGGATCGTTTGGAGCGCGAGATCACACAACATGCTGAGGTGCGTGCGCGTGAGGTGCATACACTTTTGCCCGCAGCGCACCACCAGGCGAGCTATGCCCGCTTCACCATGCTGCGAGCTGCCCAAGGGGAGTTGCGCGACCAGATGGAAGCCGCCGAAACGCTGCGGAAGGAACAGCAGGCGCGCTATCGCATCGCCAGGAGCAACCGCGAGATGCTCACGGAGCTCGAGCAGCAACAGCGGGCAGCGTGGGAGACAGAGTTGAAGACGCGGGAACAAAAACGGCTGGATGACATCTTCTCTGCACGGCGTTCGCGGAGCTAGGCAGACGTAGTAGGCAAACTCTGCCGATAGGCAGTCGGCAAATCTTGCCGCAAGGACTTTCCTACTTCTGCAAAACCTTTAGCCGATGTAGGTGAACAGCTTAAAAGCCAGCAAATCAGAGCACTTTGATAAAACACCGAGCCGCTATGTTTTGGCACGTTGATTGCTATGTAGTGAGTCATGCAAGTGTCTCTACGATCCGCGGCCGGCAGTGGGAGCCTTCCTTTGCGCGCGGCTCAGTCCGGGGTCAGTCCGGAGCAAAGCTTTACGGACATGCTGCAAGGCACGCACAGTGCAGAGGCGCCCACCCACAGTTCGACTACCAAGATCAAAGGGGATGCCCAGCGCGGATCAGACGATGCGAAAAAGCCGGCTATCACGACGCGTCAAAACCAAAGCATGAAGCCTGCGGTGCAGCCGGCGTTACCTGCTGCGACGCTCTCTTCTGTCCCGATTCCCATTCCCATGCCGATGCCGATGCCGCTTCCGGTCCCGCTCCCTGTCCTTCCCGCCGAAGAAAACCCGGGCGGAGATGATGCTGACATAAACGCCGGCAGCTCGATGACCGCCGCGTCACCGGCCGATTCAACGAATTCGACCCCGCAAGACCTCCCCGGAGGGGCTGTGCGTTTGCCATCGTCGGAGCTGGCGACGGCCCAAGCTCAGCAAGCAGGACATGCCGAAACACTGGAATCTCCCGGGCTGCTCAGTTTCCCCCTCCTGTCGGCTCAGGCGTCCTCCGAAAACAAAGTTCATGCGGAAAAGCCCTCATCGGCCGCCCCGGGCAAGTCCATGGAAAGCACGCACGCGGGGATGGGGACGGCCAAGCCGGATGCAACGATCAGTGCTCCTGCTCCTGTGTCGAAGATGTCGGATGGGAGCCAATCTCCAATATCGGAGGCGACGTCCGCAGCCAGCCAAAGAGCTTTGGCGCTTGCAAAGCAGCCCCATGCCGCCGCACAAGGAACCGCTCCCCCAACAAATCCGAATGCTGGGACGGCAGTTGGCTCCAACCCGGTATCAAACATGGGCATCCAGGCGGCGTACCCCACAGCACAGGGCAGTAGCACCAACACAAGTCAGCAGGACACCAGAGGAGGCACAGACGCCGTTGCCGCGGTAAAACCGAAGGGGAGAGCCGATCTATCCGGGTCAACCGCTGCGGCTTCTGCGCCGGTGTCCACCTTTTCCGGAGCGCTCGCATCGACGGCAGTCGTCGGCGTGAGGGACGGTGCCATCTCAGCAGCAGCCATAGGGGGCCACGCTTCCGCGCAGCCGGGGTCCGCCGATGCTGCGGGCGCCGCTGGGGGCGCCCGCAGCGGATCGCTTTCAGCTCGCGGGGAAACGAATGCGCCATCCGAGCTGCCCAGTGTGACCAACGCTCGCCTGATGCAAAGTCTGTCGCGTTCGGAGATGCAGATCAATGTGCACTCCCAGGAATTCGGGCGAGTCTCGATTCAAACCGCCTATGGCCGCGAGGCGATCTCCGCACAGATTACCTTGGAGAACTCCCAGCTCGGGTCGGCGCTCTCTACCCATGTTCCAGTGATGGAGCAGAAGCTCAGCCAGGATCATGGTCTGCGAGCCTCTGTCACTATCGATACTCAGACGCGCGGTGATGCGGGCGGCAGCAGCCGGGACACACAAACGCAATCGCAGTCGAACCGCCGTTCCGGCTCCTTCCCGCAGTCTCCTTCCCTTCTTTCGTCGAGCCCGGAGCCGGTTCCGGTCGCATCCGTTGCGCCTGCCGGCTTCACCCGTTCGCAACATAGCCGTCTCGACATTCACATCTGACCCACTCAACCCCGCAGCCTTAACCCAGCAGCAAAGGAGATCTCCATGTCATCCATATCCGCCTTGAACCTGCTTCAATCCATGCCGAACACCACGCAGCCGCGTGCAATGGCAGCGACGCCAGGGGCCTCCACGCCCCCCACAAACTCCAGCAGCACCTCCATGGGCAGCGTCAACTCGCTCGGCAGCACCTTTCTCAACCTGTTGGTGCAGGAGTTGCAAAACCAGGATCCGACCGCACCGATGGACAGCACCCAGATGGTCGGCCAGATGATCTCGTTGAATCAGCTGGACCAGCTCGCCAGCATCAATCAAACGCTCACAAACCAATTCCCCACTGCCGCCGGGACGACGCCCGCAACCCCAGCGACGCCCGGTGTTCTGCCCTCGCAAAACGGCGCCGGGGCACAGGTCGCGCAGGGGAACACAGCGGCTGCGATTCAGGCGGCCCTGCAGTCCCTCAACGCCAGCACTGCCTCCGCCACGTCGTCCCTGCCGTCGGCAGGCCTTCCCAAGTTCTAAACCAGATTCACTATCCGGAGCCTTCAGCATGTCTTTCTTCTCCACACCTCTCTCGGGTCTTACGGCGACCTCAACGGCGCTGCAGACCATCTCGAACAACCTCGCCAACATGAATACGAACGGATATAAAGCACAAAGCACCGTGTTCTCCGATGTCTTCTACGCCAATCTTGGGACCAACGGAAACGGGGACCCCATCCAGGTAGGCCGCGGAACTCAGGTGGAGGGCACCTCGGAGAACCTGAGCGACGGCCCGGTCGCATCCACAGGGATCAGCTCGAACATGGCATTGGCCGGGGCGGGTTACTTCGTCACCAGCGACACCTCAGGGGCGATAAGCTACACGAGGGCCGGGGACTTCACCACGAACTCAGCCGGCCAGTTGGCTACCCTGGGTGGGAACCTGGTCATGGGGTACCCGGCCGTGGGCGGCGTCGTCTCGACGACGGCAAGCTTGCAGCCGCTCAACGTAAGCAACGGAACCTCCGTGCCGGCGAGCCCCACAACCAGCTTTTCGCTGCCCACGAATCTGGATGCGTCGGCGGCCGTAGGCACCGCCTTTCAGCCGGCTCCCATCCCTGTATTCGACTCGCTGGGCGGATCGCACCTGCTCACCGTGACGTATACGAAGACGGGAACCAATGCCTGGAGCTACAACGTCACCGTGCCTTCCAGCGACATTCAGGGCGGTATAGGCACCTCCACCACCGTGGGTTCCGGCACTTTGAGCTTCAACAGCGCGGGAGCCTTGACGCCACCGACCGGCTCGACCGCATCGCTGTCCCTGGGACCGTTCACGAACGGAGCGACCACGATGACGCCATCCTGGCAGCTCTCCGACAACAGCGGCAACTCGTTGATCACGCAAACATCCGGCGCGAGCAGCAACGCCACCCAAAGCCAGAACGGCTACGCGGCGGGTACGCTTTCCGGCTTTTCCGTGCTCGCAGACGGGACGGTGCAAGGAGCGTTCAGCAATGGGCAGACGAGCGCCATCGGACGGGTAGCGGTCGCGAACTTCACCAATCCCGAAGGCTTGTCCCTCACCGGAGGCAATGCTTACGTTCCAACCTCCGCTTCCGGCCTGGCCAGCATCGGCACGGCAGGAACGGGCGGACGTGGAACCATCACGGGCTCCAGCGTGGAGCAATCCAATGTGGACGTAGCCACCGAATTTTCCGACCTCATCATCGCGCAACGATCCTATGAAGCCAACGCCAAAGCCGTCACCGCGTTCGATCAGGTGGAACAGGACACGATCCAGATGAAGACTGCTTAAGACGCCGTGAGACGGTGACCCGTCTCAGGTCGGCAAACCGCAGCGGTGCCGCGGTACGGGCGGAAGTTCTCAGGAAGTTCTCATCTCCCGGAGGACCGGAACGGAGCCGATCGCAGGGAAAGACTGCACAACACCTCGCCATTGGTGCAAACCAGGGCGAGGTGTTCCTGTCTTCTGCCACAAAGGGGGCACACGACTTCCTTTGGCGGCCCGATTGCCCGTTCTCCCGGTGAAGCCTGGAACCTAGCCGCATGGAATGGCGGTGATGTTCCCGTCTGAGGGGGAGTGATGAACATGGTGAGCTCGGGGTCCGGAATGGCCGCGTCTCCTGTCCTGATCGCGCCGGGCGGCCATCCCGCGCTTGCCGATCCGCTGGCCCGTGCCTATGACCTGCCGTGCACGCTGGTGCTGGAAGCGCCGGTGATCGGCTTCAGCGTCGGCTCCCTGATGCAGCTCTGCCCCGGAACCATCGTGAGAACCGCGGCGCAGCAGAACGAAGATATCGCGCTCAAAGTGAACGGCCAGTTCGTCGGCCTGGTTGAGTTCGATGTTGTAGGCGAACGGCTCGCCATCCGCGTTACGGGGATGGCATGAACCTGCATCGCAATGTCTCGCGACTCGAAACGATCGCTCCCAAGCCGGTGGCCGGCGAAGCCACTCCCGCTCGGGATGAAGTTGCGGCCATTGTGGCCTCCTCCCCGATGCTGCGCCTCCTGCATCGCGGTTGGCGCTGGTTGGGGGATCACGGGAAGCTGAGCGTTCGGGGCAAAGCACGCCGGCTTCGCGTGAGTGAGACGGTGTCGCTGGGCGAAAAACGCTTTGTCTCCATCGTCGAGGTGGATGGAACCTCGTTCCTGATTGGCGGCGGCTCCGCGAGCGTAGCGCTGCTGACACAGCTCGCCGATGGGAAGGCGCCTGCAGCCTTCCATCAAGTGATCGGCGATGCCTGGAAGGAAAGAGAGTCCGCATGAGGCATCGCTTTGCGCGAACTCTATTCATCACGGCCGGCCTGCTGGCGCTGACTGCATTTGCTTCGCCAGGAATCAGAGCGGCGGAACTGCCTTCCCGCCCGCAGACCCCGGCCACACCGGTGGCGAACGCCCCTGCGCCTGCGATCGGAAATATCCCACAGGTCACGACGGCATTGCCTGCCACGGCTCCCACCGTTTTGAAGCAGACCACACCGACGAACACGTTTCCACCGTTACCGGCACCGCTGCCGCAGTCCGTGGCGAACCGGGGGCTCGCCCCGGGAGCGCCGCAAGCCGCTGTGCCCGCAGCTCTAGCCGCAACTCCAACGGCGAGCAGCAATCAACCTAAAAAAATGAAGGTGGATCTTGGGCCCGGCCCCTTGACCGAAACTCCTTCGGGAGCTTCGGCACGTCCGGGCGAGATTCGCATCTCGGGGCTGGGCAGCAGCTCGGCTCCCTGGTCGATCGTTCTTCTGCTGACGTTTCTCACCCTGATCCCATCGCTGTTGATCTGCATGACGCCGTTTGCGCGGTTATTGGTGGTCTTTCATTTTTTACGCCAGGCCCTCGGACTCCAAACCACGCCCTCGAACCAGACCCTGATCGGGCTGACGATGATTCTGACCTTTTTCATCATGGAGCCGGTGGGCAAGCAGGTCTATGAACAGTCCTATCTGCCTTTGCAGAGCGGACAGATCACACCGTTTGAAGCCATCTCGCGCGGGCAGGATCCCATGCGCAACTTCATGGTGCATTACGTGCGCGAAAAAGATGCCGCCCTCTTTCTGGAGATCGCGCATGAGCCCCGGCCTCACGACATCCATGACCTCTCCATGCGCGTCCTGCTACCTGCCTACATTGTCTCCGAGCTGAAGGCCGGCTTCCAGATCGGGGCTGTGTTGTTCCTGCCGTTTCTCGTGGTGGACATGGTAGTCGCCTCCATCACCACCTCCGTGGGCATGATGCAGCTGCCTCCGGTCGTCATCTCCACTCCGCTGAAACTGCTGTTATTTCTCATGGTCGATGGCTGGCACCTGCTGATCGGCGCCCTGATGCGGAGCTTTTACTGATGAAGATGCGGAGCTTCTACCGATGAACGCCGACCAGATTGTGAGCATGGGCCGATTGATGCTGATGGAGGTTGCGACTCTGATCGCGCCGATTCTGGCGCTCGTGCTCGCAGTGAGCTTCGTGATCAACATCCTCCAGGTTCTGCTGTCCTTGCAGGACCAGACACTCTCCGCCGTGCCGCGCCTGCTGGCCACGGGCGCGACGCTGTTCTTCCTGATGCCGTGGATGTGGCGACACCTCGCGCTGTACACGGTGAATCTTTTCTCCGACTTCCATGGGGTGCTGCAATGAACGAACTCACACTGCAGCAGGTCATCACGGCATTTCTCACCATCACCGTTCGGCTTTCGGGGCTCATGTTGTTTGCGCCCTTTTATGGAAGCCAGGCGATCCCACCGCGAGTCAAAGTCGGTCTTGTGATTGCGGTAAGTGTGCTGTTTTACCCCGCACTTTCGCCCTCGCTCGCGCACATCGACCTGAGCGCCTGGCCCGCGCTGGTCTTCACGGAGTTGCTCATCGGCGCGGCCATCGGCATCGCCACCAACCTCGTCTTCGACGCCGTGCAGATGGCGGGACAGGTCTTGAGCACGCAGATGGGATATTCGCTGATCAATATTCTTGACCCGCAAACGCAGGTGGAATCAACCGTGATGGCGCTCTTCCACCAGACCATCGCCATGCTGATTTTTCTTCGCCTGGATGTTCACCTTTGGCTGTTGCGCGCGCTGGGCCGCAGCTTCACGATACTGCCACCCGGCACGGCGCATCTGTCCGGCGCCTTCACGATGACGGCCGTGCGCGCGGCCGGTGAGGTCTTCACGCTGGGCGTCCAGATTGCGGCGCCGGTGCTTTCGGCGACGTTTCTTACCGACGTGGTGTTGGGATTGCTCGGCAAGGCTTCACCGCAAGCGCCGCTGATGATGCTTGGGCCGCCGATCAAAACGCTGCTTGGCCTCGCCATTCTTTTCGTTGCGCTGAAGTACTGGCCGGCGATGCTGGACCGACTGTTTCTAAGCTCCATGGAGCTTTCCAACCACCTGCTCGAACAGGCGCGCTGAGAGAAGAATGCCCGAAGCGAACCAAACAGAGAAAGCAACGCCGCAGCGGCGAAAAAAAGCTCGCGAACAGGGCCAGGTCGCACGCTCGCGCGAGTTCCCTAACCTGCTTGCGCTCGTCGGCGTCACGGGAACGGTGATGCTGATGAGCTCCGACATGGGTGCGCATTGGCGGAGTTTTTACGCCAGCACACTGGCCTCCGCAAGCACAGATAATTTCACGGCCGATGGTCCTATCCTGTTCTGGAGCACGCTTGAGGTGCTGCGCTGGATTGTGCCCACACTGCTGATCGCCATGATGCTGTCCGTGGGAGCCGCATTGGCGCAGGGTGGGTTGAACATCGCGCCGGCGGCGCTCCAGCCCAAGTTCGAGCGCTTCAATCCATCCAGCCGGCTGGGGCAGATCTTTTCGCTTACCAGCCTCAGCAGCATCGGCAAATCGCTCATCCCCTTCGGCGCCATTCTGATCCTCGGCATCAACGCGCTGCGCGACCATTGGACCCAGCTGGTGCGGGCCTCCGAGGTCGATGTCCGCTCGCTCACCTCGGTTATCGGCGACACGGTCTTCAACGTGGCGTGGAAGTCAGCCCTGGTTCTGCTCGCCTGGGCCGCGGTGGATTATTTCCTGGTTTGGCGGCAGAACGAAAACCAGCTGAAGATGAGCCACGAAGAGATAAAAAAGGAGCACAAGGAGACCGACGGCAACCCGCACACCAAGCGCCAGGTGCGCAAGCTGCAGCGCGCGATGCGCCGCAGGCGCTCGCTGAAGGCCGCGGCTACGGCGACCCTCGTCGTCACCAACCCCACACACTACGCCGTGGCGCTGAGGTATGAGCCCGCGATGGCAGCGCCTGAGGTGGTAGCCAAAGGCCGCGATCTGCTGGCGCAGCAGATCAAGCAGATTGCCTATGACAACGGCATCACGGTGATGGAAAACAAGCCGCTCGCGCAGGCATTGTACAAGACCGTCGAGGTGGGCGACTCGATTCCAACCCAGCTCTATCAAGCAGTGGCTGAGCTGTTGGTCATCGTTTTTCGCGCCCAAGCCGAGCTGCGCGAACAGGAAAGAGTGCGCCGCGCCAAGAACGCCGCGGGCGAGGTGGTTCAGCCGCGATGAAAAGCACAGCGCTTTCAAAGATTCTGAAGAGTTCGGGCGAGTGGATGGTTCCCATCACTGCGGTGATGATGATTTTCGTCATGCTCGTGCCGCTGCCGAGCTTTGTGCTGGACCTGCTGCTCACCTGCAGCATCGCGGCTTCCGTGCTTGTGCTGCTGACGGCCATCCAGGTGCTGCGGCCGGTACAGTTTTCCGTCTTTCCCAGCCTCATTCTGCTGTTGACCTTGATGCGGTTGTCGCTCGACCTGGCGAGCACACGCCGCATTCTGCTGCATGGCAACGAAGGCACAGGCGCTGCGGGCGCCGTGATCGAGGCCTTCGGACAATTTGTCGTCGGCGGCAATTACATCGTCGGGTTTGTGCTGTTTCTGGCGTTGGTGGCGATCCAGTTTCTTGTCATCAGCCACGGCGCGGTGAGAACCGCAGAGGTGACTGCGCGCTTCACTCTGGATGCAATGCCGGGCAAGCAGATGGCCATCGATGCAGACCTGAGTGCCGGGCTCATCAACGAGGAGCAGGCACGCACACGCCGCGAGACGATCGCGCAGGAGGCGGAGTTCTGCGGCGCGATGGACGGTGCCGCCCGCTTCAGCCAGCGCGATTCGCTCGCTACCATCCTGATCCTCGCGATCAACCTCATCGCAGGATTTCTGATCGGCGTCTTTCAACAGGGCGTCTCCTTCGCCGAGGCGCTGAAGACCTACACGATCCTTACGGTGGGCGACGGCCTGGTATCCATCCTTCCTTCGCTGCTGGTTTCGGTCGCGGGGGGCATCGTGGTCACACGCGCCGCCTCCAAGCAGACGCTGGGCGTGGATGTGCAGGCGCAGCTGATCCGGCAGCCGATGCTGCTGTATATCGCCGGCGGCGTCCTGTGCGCCTTCGGTTTGATTCCCGGTCTGCCGAAGATCGCCTTCTTTACCCTCGGCGGCGGCCTGATGTACGGCGCGTACAAGATGAAGAAGCCAGAAGCGGAAAAAAGCGAGGCCAAGCCGGGCGAGACGGCACCCGGCAAAACTCCTGCCGCGGCCGCGAACGAATCCATGGATGCCGTGCTCAAGCTGGATGAACTGACGCTGGAGGTCGGCACAGGCCTGGTGCCGATGGTGGATGAGAAGCAGGGCGGACAGCTGCTGAACCGCATCCGCGCGCTGCGCAAAAAACTCGCACAACAACTCGGGTTCCTTGTGCCCTCCATTCACATCACCGACAACTTCGGGCTGCGCGAAGGCGAATACGTCGTGCAGCTGCGGGGGGTGGAGATCGCGCGGTGGGAGCTGCGTCGCGGCTGTCTGCTCGCGGTAAGTTCGACCCCCGGGGTCATCGACCTGCCCGGTATCGACACGCACGAACCCGCCTTCAACGTGACGGCGAAGTGGATCACGCCCGATCTGCAAGCCCAGGCGATCTCTCGTGGCTGCGCCGTGGTGGAGCCCATCTCTGTACTGGTTGCGCATCTCGCCGAACTGATCAAGGAACACGCCTACGAGCTGCTCACGCGCAGCGAAACCAAGCGCCTTGTAGACCGCCTGAGTGACTCCCATCCCAAGCTGGTCGAGGAGCTCATCCCCAAGCTGATGACGTTAGGTGAGTTGCAAAAAGTTCTGCAGCAGCTCCTGCGCGAACAGGTGTCTATCCGCGATCTCGGTTCCATTCTCGAGAGCCTCGTTGAAGCAGCAGCCGTGAACAAGCACCCGGTCTCACTGGTTGAAGCCGCTCGCCAGTCTCTCGGCCGCGCCCTGATCTCCCCTCTGCTCACCGAGGGAGGCGAACTCAAGGTCGTCACCCTCGACAGTTCCATCGAGGAGGAGTGCACACGCGCGGGCAACCTGCTGCCCGGGCAGATCACGTCGAGCGCACTGCAGGTTTCTGTCGCTCGCCGCGTGCTGGACAGCCTGCGCACCAACTTCGGCGACGACATAGGCGGGGCTCCGCCGGTGCTGCTTTGCGCCTCACCCGGCCGCTTCTATCTCCGCCGGCTGCTGGAACCTTTTCTGCCCAAGGTGGTCGTGATCTCCCCCACCGAGATCCCGCCCATCACCCAGGTCCGGACCTTGGGCATCGTGCGTTGATTCGCTTCACCTTTCTGTACGGGGAGTAACCGTTGGAGGCACAACAGATGTCCGCAACAGAAATGCAATCCACAGCGCATGAAAACGGCTCCGCTCGCGAGCCGCAGATTCTGCCTTGCAACTTCCGGTCCGCCGGCCGGCTCTCCAACGACAGCATTCGCCACCTGCGCACCATGCACGACACCTTCGCGCGCAACGTGGCGCACTCGCTTGATCTGTTTCTCGGCTCGCCGCTGGAGATGAAGCTGGCGGGCGTGGAACAGGTCGGATCGCGCGAGTTCACCTCTTCTCTCGCCGCCGGCGCCTATCTTGTGCCGTTCACGCTGGTTCCGCTGCAGAGCCGGATCATCGCGAAGTTCGACAGCGCGCTCCTTTTCCCATTGTTGGATCTCCTGCTGGGCGGCTCCGGCGACCCGCTCGATCAGATCCGGGAGCTCACGGATATCGATGAAGAGCTCATCCGCAGCGTCACCGAACTGATCGGCGTGCAGCTGGAGCGCACATGGAAGGCGTGCAACGTCTCCGTCATGCCTTCGCCATCGCTGAAGCCAACCCTGGTGGGCCAGCTGTTCGCCACGGAGGAACGTGTGGTTTCCCTTCACTTCGAGATCACTCTCGGCAGCACCACCGCCGGCATGAGGATCGTGATGCCCATGGCGTTCTGCAACGCCCTGGTGCGTTCCAGCCAAACGGAAGCGACCCGGCGCACGGGCCGGGAGACCGCCTCGACGCAGCGCCTGCGCGATCGGGTGCTGGAATGCACGATGCTGGTCTCGGCCGAGTTGCCCGGCCTGCAAATCTCCGTCGGGGAGCTGATCGCCATGCGCCCCGGCAGCGTCTTGAACCTGCGCACCCCGGTCCAAACGCCCGTTCGCCTGGGCGTCGGCGACTACCCCCTCTTTGAGATGACCGCGGTTCGCCGCAATGGTCGCAAATCCGCGCAGTTGGGCAGATCGTGCCAGCCGCAACCTGGAGCTTAGCCCTATGAACGAAGAAAGTACGCAAACCAAAGAACTGTTCGCCGCCGCTCTGTCCGACGCTCTGCGCCATACTGCCTCTGCGCGCAGCGGCGTGGCCTGGGAAAGCCGGCTGACGCTGACGGAGACCGGCACCCACGCCGAGCCTGCCGCGGATGCGCTTGCAGTCGCCATACGCCTACGGGGCGAACTCACCGGCGAGCTTGTCCTGTGCATGGCGAAAGAAGGCTCAGATCGTCTTTTGTCGCAGCCGGAAGGCACGGAGAATGCCGCTGCCGCTTGGCTTTCGATGCTGGAAAACTCCACGGATTCGCTGGAAAAGGCCCTCCATCCCACCTTCAGCAAAATCATTATCGAGAACTGCCGCACGGTGCCGTCTTCCCTTCGCGCCGCGTCGCTGGCGAACGTCACGCTTCATGCCGACGAAGGGGTCAGCGGGTCTGTCCGCTTGCTGATCGATGAGGAGCTCCAAACAAGTCTGTTCAGACTCGCCTCAAAAGGGGCCGTCCTCGATTCCAGTTCTGCGGAACCGGCGCCGGGGGACGCAAAACTCCATCGCGTGATCGACGTTCCCTTGGCCGTCACCCTGCGCTTTGGACAGCGTCAGCTCACGTTGCGGGAACTGCTGGATCTGAACACGGGTTCGCTCGTGGAATTGGACCGGCAGGTGGAGGAGCCGGTCGAACTCATGCTGGGCGAACGCATCGTTGCCCGCGGCGAGGTGGTAATCGTCGACGGCAACTATGGCCTGCGCGTCACCGAGGTCGTCGAAAATGCCGCACACGGACTTCGCCTCCCCTCGCTGTAGAGCACGCACACTCACTGCCATCTCCCAAAGACTGATCCCATGCACAAGACGATCTCCTCGCAAACCGGCACAAGCGGCACAATCTTCAACAGCTCGCCGGCATCCTTTCTTTCCGCGGCCTCTTCCACAGAGGCCGCGGACGTGCTGTTCACGCCGTTTCCAGTGCTGGCCAGCACGCACCTTTGCCTGGATCTGCTGGTGCAGGGGAGTACATTGGACCTCCGCATGGTTTCCGAGCTCCTGGGCAGGGATCCGGGGGCAGTGCTGCGGCTTTTTGCGTTGATCGCCGAAGAATTTCCCGATCCGCACTCGCGTCCGGAACGAATCGAGGACTGCATCGCCAGTGTGCAAAGCAGCGATCTATTGCATGCTCTTTGTACTCCGCCATCCGTTCGCGAGGAGCAGATGCGTTTGATCGGATTTGCACACCATGGGTTCACGGTCGCGGGGTATGCGCGCGCTGTCGCTACATCGCTTGGGCTCTGCGAAGATCGAGCCTATCTTGTGGGCCTTCTTCACGCTTTGGACACGCTGCCGTCAGCGCTCGGTCGATTCGATCTCATCGGAGACACAGATACTGCAGATACTTCAGCTCGGATCGCCTCCGCGATCTCCGCGCGTCATCACCTGCCCCCGCTTCTTTCCCAGGCCCTGCTCAGCATCCACCGGCGGGACACGGCTTCTGTCTGGATGGCCATTCTGGATGCAGCGCACGATCTCGCGGAACGGGAGGGGACCTTTGCAGCCCTGTAAGCAGCCCTGTAATCTGTCCCACCGCGCATGGCCTCGACGATATTTTCTGCTCGCCGTTTCTAAGAAGGGGCTGAGAAGCCAGGCTCAACGGTCGCAGTCGAAGGATATTTCTTAGAACTTCTTCACGTGGAGCGCGTCGATCGGGGCTGTTTCTCACGTTTTCCGGCAAATTTTTCCTACTTTTGTGGCACGTCAGTTGCTCAATACGTAGCGAGGTTTCAATGAACAGCGGACTGTACGCAGCATGCGCCGGCTTGATGGCTCGAACAGAGGCACTCGATACGATCGCCTCCAATTTAGCCAACGCCAGCAGCGCCGGTTTTCGGGGACAGAAGAACATCTTCGGCAGTGTGCTTGCCGAAGCGTCGCATCACGGAAACCTCTCCTCGCTGAATCAGGTGACGAACAGCTATGGCGTGCTTTCCGGCACGGAGCTGGACCAGACCCAGGGCACGTTGACGCATACAGGCAATGATCTCGACGTAGCGCTGACCGGCCCGGGCTACTTAAAAGTGCAAACGGCCAACGGCGTGGCATACACGCGAAACGGCAGCTTCCAAGTGTCGGCAGGGGGCCAGCTCACAACCGCACAAGGGGACCCTGTGCTGGGCGAGAGCGGTCCGATCTCTCTTGCACGGGGAGCCGTCACCATCAGCGCGGACGGCACGATTTCGTCAGGCGGCGCGATCACCGGCAAGCTCAAGGTCGTCACCTTCGATGCAGCCACCGTTCCGGCGAGCCGCGGCAACGGTTATTACTCCGCCCCGGAAGCAAAGGAACTCGCTGCACCAACTACGGCTGTGCAGCAGGGAGCTCTTGAGAGCTCCAACGTGAGCCCGGTCGACAGCGTCGTGGAGTTGATCAGCGCACAACGCTCCGCAGAGGCCATGCGGCATGTGCTTACCATGCTCGATTCGGAGATGGACAAAACGGCAGCCCAGGATCTGCCACGCGTAAGTTAAGGAGATTTCTATGATTCGCGCACTGTATACCGCCGCCAGCGGCATGAACGCCCAGCAGCTGAACCTCGACAACATCGCCAATAATCTGTCCAACTCCAGCACCTCCGGCTTTCAGCAGCGCCGCCTGCAGTTCACCGATCTGCTGTACCAGAACCAGGTGATGCCTGGATCGGCGGCCACGCAACAGACCACGGTGGCTTCCGGGATGCAGATTGGTCTTGGTGTGCAGCCCGGCTCGACGGAGATCCTGCAGACGCAGGGCGATCTCACCACCACGGGGAATCCACTGGACATCGCGATCCAGGGAGCCGGATTTTTTCAGGTGCTGCTGCCGAACGGGCAGACGGGATACACACGCGCCGGCTCATTCCAGATGGATGCGCAAGGCAATGTGGTAACCGCGGGCGGCAATCCGCTGCAGCCCGGCATCACGATCCCAACCAACGCCACAAACATCTCCGTAGGCAGCGACGGCACCGTCACCGTGACTCTACCGGGCCAGACCTTGGCCTCCAAGGTAGGCAACATACAAACCGCCATGTTCGCGAATCCGGGCGGCCTCAACAGTGTCGGCGGCAATATTTATCTCCCGACAGCCGCCTCCGGTGACTCCATTGTCGGCGCGCCGGGCGGGACAGAAGGCTTGGGCACCCTGCAGCAAAATTCTCTGGAGCAATCCAATGTCAGCGTGGTGGAGCAGTTCGTGGAGATGATCGTCGCGCAACGTTCCTACGAATCCAATTCGCGGGTCGTGAAGGCTGCCGATGAGATGCTGCAGCAGCTCAACCAACTCTCCCAGTAATTGACCGAGATGAAAGCCATGCAAACCCTAACCCGACACACTGTCTCGCTATCCCTGGCGGCACTCGCTTTGGCGTCCCCGCGTACAGGCGCGCAGACCGCGGAGGAGCGGTTTCCGCTGACCGGCGCAAACGTCATGATTGCTCTTCAAGCGATCGGACTCGCGGTGCCGCCCGCAGACATCCGGCTTCCTCTCTCTTTAACCGCGACGTCTGGATCGCCTGCCCTCCGTGTCACCTCTGCGGACGTGCTGCCCGACGGGATCATGCGTGTGCGCCTGTCCTGCCCGCGTGGGGAATGCCTGCCTTTTTTTGCGACCGTAGCTTCCCATGCCAAAAACTCGACGCTGACCGAAGTTGCGGGGACAGGCTCAAGTTTTCGTCCCGTTGAGCCGATAGAACGAGTGAGCAGACCTGCACTGCGCGCCGGTGATCACGCGACGCTCGTGATGGAGGACGACCATATGCGCATCTCGCTTTCTGTCGTCTCCATCGATAGCGGAACCGTGGGCAGCGAAGTTCGTGTGAGCAGTCCGGATCACAAGAAGACGTTTCGGGCCACTGTCCTTAGTTCGCAACTTGTAAAGGGAGATATGCCATGAGACATGCTCAACAGAGTCGCATGCTGCTCGTCGGGTTAGCGCTTCTTTTCGGCCACTCCTTGCCAAGCGTGGCTTCGGCTCTTAAGCCCGCCAGGAAAACACCGGAGCAGTTGCGTTCGGAGTACATCGCCAAGGTCTCTCAAACTGATTCGGGACCGGAGGTTGTGAGGACCACGGGAAGCCTGTGGTCTCCGGATGGCCTATTGAACGATTCGTCTACCGACTACAAGGCGCGTTCCCTGCACGATGCATTGACTGTGTTGGTTGCGGTGCAGACCACCGCCGCGCAGAGTGGCACCGTGAACAATTCACGTGCCTTCACCACAAATTCGGGCATCACGGGGCTCCCCGGCGTTCTTTCCACAAAAGGCGTCAATCCTCTTCTGGCGGCGAATTCCGCCAGCACATTGAAAGGCCAGGGTCAGACCAGCTCAAACACCACCTTCAGCACCAGTTTGACCGGGCAGGTGGTGGCCGTGCTGCCGAACGGCAATCTCGTGGTCGAAGCGCACCGCCAGATCGACATGAACAATCAGCACGAAGAGGTCATCATTCGTGGCGTGGCGCGCCCTGGCGACATCACGCCCACCAATACGATCGCCTCCAGTTCGCTGAGCGATTTGGAGATCGAGCTCAAAGGAAAGGGCATCATCTCCGATAGCGTCCGTCCCCCCAACCCCATCACCCGCGCCGTTCTCTGGCTATTTAACTTCTAATGTCTATCCGCAGAAATAAACCGATTCGTCCTTTCACTGCCACAAGCCGCAGCCCGGGGTCGCGTCCGCGATTCCGCGCGGGGGACGGCGCCCGGCTGCTTGCGATCATTTGTCTGCTGCTGTTTACCGGGTTGGCCCCAGGCGCGCCACCTCGCCTGGTCCGCGTCCGCGACATCACGGAGGTTCAAGGTATCCGCGAAAATCAGCTGATCGGCTACGGCCTGGTTGTCGGTCTGCAGGGTACAGGTGACAAACAGCAGACGTACTTCACGGTGCAGACCCTGGCCAACACGCTGCAAAGACTCGGTGTGCAGATCCCAACGGGTCTGGCGGTGGTGAAGAATGTGGCGGCTGTGATGGTGACTGGCCAGCTACCAGCCTTTTCTGAGGCGGGCATGAAGATGGACATTACGGTCTCCTCCATCGGGGACGCGAAGAGCCTGGAAGGCGGTGTGCTATTGCTTACCGCCCTTCATGGCACCGATGGCCAGATCTATGCGGAGGCGCAAGGACCCCTCACGATTGGGGGCTACTCCGAAGGCGCAATCGGGCAGCTGCGGCAGGTAAATTTCCCAACCGTCGCCCGCGTCCCCGATGGGGCCATGATCGAGCGCGACGTCAGGATTGATCTCCGCGGATTGCGCACCGTGTCTTTCCTCCTCCGCCAAGCGGACTTCTCCACTTCCCGCGATATCGCCGAAGCGATCAACAAGAACTTTGGAGCAATTGTGGCCTCGGCTTCGGATAGTCGTCACATCGATATCGATACCCATGCGGCAGCAATGCCCTCCGTGCCGCTGCTCATATCCCGTGTTCAGAATCTGTCGGTTGAAGTGCAAACGCCGGCGAAGGTTGTGATGAACGAACGGACCGGCACGATTTTGCTCGGCGGGGATGTGCTGTTGTCGCCGGTTTCGATACTTCAGGGTGGACTTCAGATCCAGGTGGACACGGTGCTCGTCACCTCGCAACCGGCTCCGTATTCAAATGGCACCACGACGACCGTACCCAATACGCAGCTCTCCGTGCAGGACAAAGAGGCGCGTTCGATCCGCTTAGGCAACGGAGCCAATGTGGAGGAATTAGTGAAGGGTTTGCACGCAATCGGAGCAACATCACATGACATTGTGTCGATCCTGCAAGCCGTCAAAGCTGCCGGCGGGCTTCAAACTGATCTGGAGGTGATCTGATGCTCGATGGAATTTCTATAACATCTACCGCGACCTTGCCGGGGAACGATCCGCTTTCCAGAATTCCTGCCGGAAGTCAGGTGTCCGATACGAAGCTCCTATCTACAGCACGGGAGTTTGAGTCCATTCTTCTCGGTCAGTGGCTGCAAGGCGCCGAATCGAGCTTTGGGAGTGTTCCCGGCAGCGAGGACGACCAGGACGCAGGAGATGACCAGATGAAGGGTTTCGCCGTGCAGCAGCTCGCAAAATCCTTAAGTGAATCCGGTGGTGTCGGCATCGCGGGCCTGGTCTCCAAAGCTCTCGAAAAGAGCGCAGCCGCGGGTCCGAAGCCATCGATCAAAGATTCAGCAACATAGATGCCAGCCGTGAGTAACAGCGATAGCTCTTGATTTTGCAACACCGAGAGCAAGAGCAATCCCGACCAAGGGGGATCTCTGTTGAAATGCATTTTGGCGCAAGGATGAAGATGCTCACCGAACAGCAAAACCGGGTCGCAGCACACGACGGAGAGGCTTATCTCGAGCAGCTGGAGCTGCTCCGTGCCGAGATGAACGATGCCATGCTGGCGATCTCCGGGAACTCCCTGCAGGCCTTGGAAGAGAGCCTATGGAGGCAGGAGGTGCTTTGCGTCAGTTTGAAACGTCTTCTGCAATCGCTGCAGGGTGCGCAGATCGACTCTACAATCCTGGTCCGCATGCAGTCCGCGACCACCGCCCTCCACACGGTCAACCAATCCTACGCCGGGCTTATACAGAGATCCCGGTCTTCCGCCGATCTTCTATACAGTCTTTGCCGCAGTTACAACGAGGCGTCTTCTCGTGAGGACGGAAGCAATTCAAAGGCATTCCGGTCGTTTGAGGCGTAATTATGCTTGGTTTGAACTCACTTTTGTCTATGGCCTCCCAGTCGCTCAATGCGGAGACCGGCGCCATGGCGATCACAAACAACAATATCGCCAACGTGAACACCCCTGGATACTCCAGGCAGGTGGTGAATCTCAGTTCCGAAGCCTTGGCCGGCAGTGGAACCAGCCAGGACAATGGTGTAACCTTCGCTGGATTCACGAGCGTTCGCGATGAGCTTCTACAAATTGGGATTAATCAAGCCACCTCGCAATCCGGCAGTCTTAACGCTCAAAGCGCATCGTGGGCCCAGATCGAGACCGGATTCTCGAACACAAGCTCCGATGTAAGTTCCGCACTGTCATCGTTCTTCTCCGGAATCTCAGCGCTCTCCACCTCTCCCGGGGACAGCGCCTCGCGGCAGTCTGCGCTTTCCTCCGCGGCGCAGGTGGTGAACGCATTCCACCAGGCGGCATCGACGCTTACCTCTGCACAGACGAGTGCGGATGCCAGCATCTCCGGAACCGTGCAGCAGATCAATCAGCTAACCACGCAAATTGCAAACCTCGACGGTCAGATCTCATCCTTGCAGCAGTCGGGACAGGATGGCGGTTCCATTCAGGATCAGCGTGACGAACTCACAACCCAACTGGCTCAGCTTGTGGGTGTTTCCTCAACCTCCACGGGAACGACGCCTACATTGACCACCGCCAACGGCACACCCCTGGTCGTCGGAGACCAGGCCTACGCGCTGCAGACAACCACCGGTGCGGATGGCAAAACGGCGGTTGTGGATGCAAACGGACAAGACATCACAGCAGACATCACGGGCGGCTCGCTGGGGGGAGCGATCACGACCCGTGATGAGAGTGTTCCCCAGGTACTGGGCGCCCTCGACCAGCTCGCGACTCAGTTCGCATCCGCGGTAAACACCGCGCAAACACAAGGCTACGACCAGAACGGCAGCCCGGGACAAGCCATGTTCGGTCTGCCCACCGATGGAAGCAGCGCAGCCGCCGGTATCTCCCTAGCCCTCTCCGCCGGAACCGCGATCGCGGCCAGCTCGGACGGAACCACCGGAAGCAGCGGCAATCTCACAAATCTTTTGGCGGTGCAAACCTCAGCGCTGCCCTCGGGCCAGACGCCTACCGCTACCTATGCCAACCTTGTACAGGCCATCGGCTCCTCCAGCGCAACTGTGAAAAGCGACCTAACCGCGACGACTGCCGCACTAACACAGCTGACGACGCAACAGGCGTCAACTTCGGGCGTCTCTGTCGACGAGGAGACGACCAATCTTCTGCGCTATCAGCAAGCCTACCAGGCAGCCGCGCAGGTGATCAACACAGTGAACAACATCTATTCCACACTGATGACCATGAGTACGGTGACAGGCTAATGCGAGTCGATCCAAATCTCTATACCGGCATTAACGCTGCCATTCAACAGAGTGAGCAGTCCCTCCAAACCACGCTGAATCAACTCTCGTCTGGCAAGAGCGTGTCGTTGCCTTCAGACAACCCGCTCGCCTTCGCTCAGAACGTCACAAGCCTGGCCGCGTCCGCGAGCGTCGACCAATACACGCAGAACGCAGATGCGGTTCTAACCCAGGCGCAAACTGCAGACGCGGCCTTGAGTAACGTAGTTACTTCTCTCACCCAAGCCGTTAGTCTGGGAACCGAGGGCGCCAACGGCACGCTCACGAGCGGACAGCGGACAGCGGTAGCGCAACAGGTTCAGGGACTTCTTGCGAATGTGGTCTCGCAGGCGAATTTGAACAGCGCGGGAGTCTCGCTGTTCGCGGGCACTGCCTCGACAACGACGCCCTTCGTTGCGGATCCAAGTACAGCGAACGCTTACATCTATCAAGGCAATGACAGTGCCAACCAGACTACAGTTGGTCAGGGCGTCCAGGTGGCCGTGGGCGTGCCGGGGGACTCGATTTTCACAAGTTCTTCCGGGAACGTGCTCGGATCTCTTCAGGGGATGATTACAGCGCTGCAGTCCGGATCGACGAGCGACATCGCGACCGCCACCTCCGCCGTGTCAACCGCTATATCGCACGTGAGTCAGGTGCGCGTGGTGTACGGCAACACCGTCTCGCAATTGAATGCGCAGAACAACTATCTCTCCCAAGAAACAGTCTCGCTTTCGTCGCAACAGAGCTCATTGACCAATGTCGATCTCGCTGCGGCAGCTACCAATCTCACCCAAGCTCAAACCGAAAATAGCGCCGTACTCGCCATGGCGGCGAAGATTCTTCCCACTTCCCTTTTGGATTACCTGAAATAGTGAACTCAATGCTTCTAATTGCAAAAACTTCCTAAAGTTCCGCCAGAGATGGCCGATAAAGCGAGTGTAGCAACGGAATGCTGGAAAGAGCTTCCGAGATTCGCTTACTTCAAGGAGATTTGCACACGTGGCATTAACTATTCTTAACAACCTTGCGGCTATGAGTGCAGAGAACTCATTGTCAAAGACACAGGCAAACTTGCAGAACACGCTCACACAGTTATCGACAGGTCTTCGCATCAACTCCGGCGCCGATGATCCGGCCGGTCTCTCGATCGCGAACGGCATGCAGGCTAACATCGCGGCACTCAACCAATCTGCGCAGAACGCAACCAATGGCGTGGGGATGCTGCAGACCGCAGACGGTGCGCTTTCGCAGGTCACGGCGTTGCTCAACCAAGCCGTCACGATCGCAACGGAAGCGTCCAACGGCAATATCACCACGGGTTCCAACGGCCAGGCAAACGCTCTCGACACGGAATTCCAGTCCATTCTTTCTGAAATCAATCAAATCGGTCAGACGACAGACTTCAATGGAGAGAACGTCTTCTCCGGCAACGCCACAACCGCGTTTACCTCTACCCAAGGCTCAACAGGGACTCCCTTAACTGCCACTACCGCCTTGACTCCGGATTCGACGACGTCGATTACCGACTCCGCAACCGGCAACACGTTCTCCTACACGGCAGGAGCGTCTAACACGATTGCGGACCTCACGACCGCGGTTGCCAATGCTGTCACCGCCGGCACACTGAGTTCGGGTACCACGGCAGCCATCTCCGGAGGGAAGTTGGTCATCAGTACGACCGCGGCAAACGACTCCCTTTCCGTAAACACCAGCGACTCGGCGCTTGGCACAATGACGGCGACCACGAGTTCTAGCAACTCCACCACCTTTCTCAGCGACGGCACGCAGTCAGGTGCGGCAAACACGCAGATTACGACGGGCATCGCCTCGCTGTCATCGGTTGCCCTGAAGGTAAACAACAACAACCTGCTCAGCGCCTCTAATGCCACCACGGCCCTGAGCGCAATCAACAATGCGATCAACGCTGTCTCCGCACAACGCGGACAGATCGGCGCCTCAATCAATCGCCTCACAGCGGCATCGACCGTGATCACAAGCCAGGTACAGAACCTGACCAGTGCTTCCAACAGCATCATGGACGCGAACGTCGGCCAGACGGTCGCTAACATGACGCAGTACAACATTCTGCAGTCCACCGGCATGGCGGCGCTGCAGCAGGCCAATCAAGCACAGCAGGCGATTTTGAAGTTGTTCCAATAAACCCAGGCGGCGGGGCATAGATCGAACGCTGATCTATGCTCCGTCAAATTCTTTCGTTGTTTAACTCGGGACGGAGTATTGGCAGTCAATGAGCTCTGTATCTTCCATCAATTCACTCCTTTCATCCAGTTCTTCTTCCAGCTCGTCGATAGATATTAGCTCCCTTCTGGCGGCAGCTACGGGGGCGACCTCGGTCGGCATCGATGTCACCTCTGCCGTGGACGCAGCGATCTACGCGGCACAGGCTCCTGAACGTCAGTGGCAGGCGCAGCAGACCACATTGCAGTCGCAGATGACGGCGCTGACTTCAGTCCAGACCGCTCTTACCAGTCTTTCGTCCGACTTGGGAGTGCTCAACAGCCCGAATGGGGCGCTATCGTCTACGACGGTATCCTCAACCGACCCTTCTCTGGTAACCGGGACGGCTTCGCCGGGCACAGCCCTCGGCACGCACGTCATCACTGTGAGCCAGCTTGCCACGTCTGCCTCGTGGTACTCCTCTCCTTTAAGCAGCGCAGCTTCTACATTGGGTTCATCCACGTTGACCGTCACGCAAAACAACGGATCCACGAACACCTTCTCTCTGGGTAGCAACGGGGTGACATCCCTTTCCTCTCTCGCAAGCGCCATCAACAGCGATGCTCTTGGAATTACCGCCAGTGTCGTGACGGACGCAAACGGAACGCGGTTGGCGTTAGTGAGTAACACGTCCGGGGCCGGGGGGAACTTCACCGTGTCCGACGGAGGCACATCGGGTGCCGGTTGGACCTCCGCGTCCGTTGCCAATGCCTCATCCTCGCTCTCCGCCGATACCTTTCAGGTAAGCGACGGTACATCCGCTGCCACAATCAATGTCGCTGCCGGAAGCACCTTGACCGATGTTGCTAATCAGATCAACAGCCAGGGACTCAATCTGAACGCCAGTGTGATCACTGACGCCTCAGGAGCTCACCTTGCGGTGACGGCAGGCAGCGGCGGATCCGTGACCCTCAGCTCAGACCCCGCATTCGTTCTGACTCAGCCAAGTCAAGGAGCGAATGCCTCGCTTAGCGTCGACGGGATCCCCATCAGCAGCGCCTCAAACACTATTACAGGAGCGGTTTCGGGTCTTACCCTGAATCTTCAAGGTATAACAAGCGGGTCACAACAGGTGACGCTCGATGTAACACCCGACGCCACGCCGATCAGCGCGGCGATCTCTCAGTTCGTGACCGACTACAACTCTGCCGTATCTTTGGTAAACACGCAATTCACCTACAGCTCCTCGTCACAAAGCGAAGGCGTTCTTGGAAGCGATGGAACGGTACGCTCCTTGCAGAGCACACTCTTGGGAGTGGGCGCCTACAGTGCGACAGGAGACTCCTCCTCTTCTCCCGTGAATACGCTCGCCTCAATGGGAATTTCGATGAATGCTGACGGAACTCTGAGCGTCAATGCTACACAGCTGAACCAGACCATCGCAAATAATCCTTCAGGCGTTCTCAATTTTTTTCAGGGCTCCGCATTGAATGGTTTCGCCAGCTCTCTTTCGAAGCAAATCACTGGATTCAATGAACCGTCTGTGGGTGCTCTGAGCATCGACATGAACAGCTTGAATCAGCAATACACCGATTTGCAAACAGATGTGAACAATTACGAATCCGGTTATATCGCGTCTCAACGCACGGTGCTGACCAGCATGTACAGCAAAGCCGAGATTGCGCTGCAGCAACTACCAACAACTCTCAAGCAGCTGCAGGCACAGCTTGGGAACAACTCAGGGAGTTAAGAGATGAAACAAAGTACGGACGCGGCTTACCGGTCTGCTGCAGCCAGCGGAGCCACCCACATCGGATTGCTTCTTCTTGTGTACGACGCGCTCGCCGGCGATATGAAAAAGGCGCAGGAGGCCTGCATCCGCGGCGACGTAGTCGGCCGCTGCCGCGCCTCCAATCATGCGTTCGATCTGTTCGCACACCTCGAGAGTTGGACCGCGCACCTGGACGATAGAACGTTGGCCGCCAGCCTCAACGAGTTCTATGCGACCCTCCGCAGCCTGCTGATCCAAGCGCAGGGAACGACCAGACCGCAGGATTTCGAGGCCCTTGCGGAGATGATCTGTTCCACGCGCGCGGTTTGGCAGGCCAAAGAGAACTCAATGAGAGCAGAGGTCGCCCAACAGAGAGCTTCCAGCCTCGCAACTACAGGGGAGAACAGGTCAGAGACCTCGTCAAGCCGCTCAGCCTGGTCTGCCTGACGCTGTTTTTGACTGTTCTTTTGCTGTATTGCGCCCCCACGTCCCGCCTCGCACCATTTTCAGTTCAAGCGATTCGACTCAGCGCATGCAAGCAGTACATCGGCGAATTCTCGGGGTAGTCGCAGGGTTACTCGCGTTCCATCCGGCTAAGCACGGCTGGCATTGATGTAGTCTCCGGCGCGCGCGCAGCCCTGCAGTGTTCCGTCTTCTGGTAAGCGTTACAACACTCCATTACTCTCTCCATAGCGAGGCGTTCGGAGCCAATGGATTGCTGCCGAAAAGTGCTTGCGACAATGGCTCAGTGGAAGATTCATCTCTCATCGTCGGCATCGACTTCGGTACGACAAACAGCTCAGTCGCATTGGCGCAGCGCGACCAGGTTCACTTCGTACAGTTCCCTTCCATCGCAGGCTTGAGCCGGTCTTCTCGCTCTTTGCTGTATTTACAACGCCGGTTGGATATTACCGGGAAACCGGTCTCCGCGTGGACCGGAGCCGAGGCGATCGAAAAATACCTCGGAATGGAGCCGTTCGAAAACTTCACGCAAGGCCGTCTGATCCAGTCCCTGAAGAGCCATCTCGCCGCCCGTGACCTGACCGGCACAGAGATCTTCGGGCGCCAATATCGGTTCGAGGAGCTTCTAGCACGACTCCTCCGCGACCTGCGTATCCGTGCCAGCGAGTTTTTCGGCTTCGAGGTGACGCGTGCACTTGTGGGCCGGCCGGTGATGTTTGTCGGGGCCGATACAGAAGCAGATAACGATTTTGCCGTGAACCGCCTCCACGATTCCTTCCTGCAGGCCGGCTTTACAGAAGTGGAGTTCGCGATGGAGCCGGTTGCCGCGGCTTATGCATACGAGTCGACGGTCTCGCGTGACGAGCTTTTGTTGATTGGCGATTTTGGAGGTGGCACAACGGACTTTTCGCTGTTGCGCATCGGTCCTTCCGTGCGATCCTTCCAAGGCAGGCAGGTGCTCCGCAGCACGGGCGTGGGCATTGCAGGGGATGCTTTCGATGCGCGGATCGTGCGTCGCCTGATCTCACCCGCTTTGGGCTCCGACTCCACGGCCCGTTCGCTCGGGAAGGTGCTGCCTGCCCTTCCGGCATGGGTGTACGCAAACCTTGAGCGGTGGCATACGCTGTCGTTTCTACGCACCCACGCCGTTCGAGAGTTGCTTCGAACAACCCAGAAGCGGGCACTGGAACCCGAAAAGATCGCCGCACTGGCCGCAGTGATCGAGCATGATTTGGGGTACCAGCTGCATGGGGCAGTTCAGCGCGTAAAGCTGGATTTATCCGATCGTGAGCAGGCCGAGTTTATTCTGGATACCGACGCTTTGCATCTGCGCACACCCGTCCATCGGAGCAGTTTTGAAGCTTGGATCGCGCCGGAGCTGGCTCGCATGGAGGCGAGTTTGGACGATCTGCTCCGAAGTTCCGGCGTTTTGCCATCTGAGGTGGACCGGGTGTTTCTGACCGGCGGAAGCTCCCTCGTTCCTGCCGTGCGGCGGGTGTTTACCGATCGCTTCCCGGAGGATCGTGTGGGGAGTGGAGATGCTTTTACCTCCGTCGCTCACGGCCTCGCCCTTATGGCGCAGAAGAACGTTTCGCCCGCAGAGGCCGATCGACGACCTGCCTGACGAGTTGGCTGTCCAGCTTCGATTACAGCCTGCTACATAATCGCCATGTCTCTCGTCCTTCCGTCACCCGGGATCTGGTCCCCGGGATGACATAGCCCGAACCTGAGCCCAAGCCGCGAAGCTGAGCAGTGTGGAACCAATTTTGCCATTTCAGCCAGCATGGGTACAACCCAGCAGACCTCGGCTCCGCAGCCGGAGTTGCCTTCTGCTTTTCTGGTGATCCCGACTGAAAGGCTAACTATGCCGCCGCCTGCCGCGAAGGATGCGCTCGATGGCGGTACAGTGTCGGTTGAGACTACCGGAAACATTCCGGAGATCACGCAGAACAACACTGTCCGCATCCCCGCCATGTGTGCGCCCACAGCCGTAGCGCAACGCTATGGCTGTATTCCTGATGATGTACCCGAGGTCGATGCCGTTTGCGCCAGTTTTCCTCAAGAAAACTGGCCTGCATACTGTTTCACGAAGTCACAGTTTCAGGAATACTGCCCTAGACTCAGGAGAACCATGCCAAGCAACGACATTCCCGTGACTTCCTCGAATGACGCCACCATGACAACGCCGGAGGAGGGGCTCCGCCGCCAGGTGATGTCCTACAGCCCCAGCATGATGCTGGTGCGGCACACTATGCGCAAAGGCTGGGTGGGGGCACGCCACAGCCATCCCCATGAGCAGATGGTGTACATCGTGCGTGGACACATCGTCTTCGAGCATCCGGGTGGAAACTTCGAGGCGAAGACGGGCGATTCGTTTCTGGTGGCTGCGGATGTGGAGCACCAGGCCTCCGCGCTCGAAGACTCCGAGGTGCTCGACATCTTTACGCCGTATCGCGAGGACTACGCCCCCAAGGCGTGAACCTGCTTTCATTTCCTGCACAGATGTAGAAAGGATTTTCCCCATGCATATCCGCCAGATGGCCGATGCCATTCGCTACCAGACGATGACCACGCCCGAACTCCGCGAAACTTTTCTGTTTCAGGAGTTGGCAAAACCAGGCGCAATCAACTTTGCCTATGTCGATCTAGACCGCACCGTGCTTGGGTTTGCCGTGCCCACCGTCGATGCGCTGCACCTTGAAACCGCGCCTGAGCTGCGATCGGAGTATTTCCTGGAACGCCGCGAAATCGGCATTCTCAACGTCGGCGGCCATGGTTCTGTCGAGGTGGATGGAGATAACTTCGAGCTTGAAAAGCTTAGCTGTCTTTATGCCGGTCGCGGGGCGAAACAGGTGAACTTCAAGAGTGCCGACCCTGCTGCGCCTGCGTACTTTTATCTACTGAGTTATCCCGCTCACACGAGCTACCCGACTACGCTCGCGAATTTTGCCGATCTTAAGCCGGTGGAGCTTGGTGGGAGCGATACATGCAACAGCCGCAAGATCTATAAGGCGATCTTCCGTGAGGGTATCCAGAGCTGCCAGCTCGTGATGGGCTTCACGCTTTTGAACCCGGGCAGCAACTGGAATACCATGCCTCCGCACACGCACATGCGGCGCAGCGAGGTGTATCTGTACTTCGACATCGATCCCGCGCAGCGCGTCTTGCACCTGATGGGACCGCCGGATGCGACGAAGCACATGTGGATCGCGGATAAAGAGGTTGCGGTGTCTCCCAGCTGGTCCATTCACGCGGGCGTTGGCACGAAAGCGTATGGCTTCTGCTGGGGCATGGGCGGCGAAAACCAGGCGTTCGACGACATGGATCCGGTGGGCATCGCGGAGCTTCGCTAACGGGATCGCAGGAGGAGCCCGTCAGCTTCTTCTATGTCTTTCAGCGCCCCACCACGCCGGTCTGCGGCGGCGGACTTATTCTTTCGTCATTTCCCGTCCGTTGGTGCGGCTCCCTGCGGCAACACCGCCGCGGAACCGCTCGGTAATCCCTTGATATCCGGTCCCAGTTCGACCTCGGAACGCGCTACGTTGTCGGCGACCATGCGCCCGAAGAGGGCCTTGCCCTTATCGTTCAGGTGCGTGCGATCCGGCTTTTGCGCGCTGCCATTCTCCGCACCCGCATCCGGGTGCGCCTCCGCATCGAAGCCATCGGCTCCCTCCTGCGTCATCCCGCTCAGCAGCTTTGTGGACAACCCATACAGGTCGACAAAGGTCACCTTGTCTTCGGCAGCTACGCGACACGCCGTCGCAGCATAGTCCTTCAATGGATCCACCACAAGTTGACCGTCGCGGTAGTTGCGCCGTGAAAGCGGACTCACCAGAACCGGAACTGCGCCCACCACTCGTGTTTCGCGGATAAAACGCCGCAGGTTTACGGCATAGGTTGTGTCGGGATCGGTATGCCGCGCCGGATCGTCTTTCTGATCGTTATGCCCGAACTGAAAAAAGTAGTACTGCGCCTTTTGGTCCAGCGCCTTCTTCCAGAGTCCCTCGTCGATATAGCTCTTCGAGCTGCGGCCATTGGCGGCGAGATCCACGCACGTGACGTTCGGCGTGAGGGTCGCGCAAAATCCCGGCCCCCATCCGCCGCCCGTCGCAACCGTGGAGTCCCCTACCAGCACGATCTTGAACGGCGCACCTTGGATCACACGCATCGCGAGCTCACCTTCGGCGGGCAATGCAGCCGGTTTGGGTTTTACATACTGCGCGAGTGCGGGAACCTGCTCCCCGAGATCCACAGCCACCATGCGGCCGAAGACATAACTTCCCTGCCAGTTCAGGTGCGTCTTGTCCGGGATCGTATTGCCTTCCGCATCTTTTTTCGTTATGCCGAGCTTCACGCCCTGCGCCTCGCCGAGACGATCCAGAAAGGCAATACTCTCCCCTTGCAGATCGATCAGCGGCACATGGGTATCGGTGGCCACGCGCTTCATGGTGGCTGCTTGTGCCAGCAGATCGCTATGCACCTTTCCGTCGCTCTGGAAGTAGCGACGCGTGAGCGGCGTTACCAGCACCGGCTTGATGCCCTGCGCACGCGCCTCGGTGATGAAATGGCGCAGGTTCTGTTCATACTGCGCCATGGGAACCTGACGATCCAGGTGTTCCGGAGTCTCCATATCGTTGTGCCCGAACTGGATGAGCATGTAGTCGGGCCTGGTGGCGAGGCTGCGATCCCAGAGCCCCTGTTCACGAAATGTCTTTGTGCTGGCGCCGCCCTTGGCCATGTTGACACAGTCGATCTTGGAGCTCAGATTGGCGCAAAATCCGCGTCCGTAGCCGGCATTGTCGGTCTGCGTGGAATCGCCGATCAAATCGATACGAAGCACCGTGCCGGGTGCACGTGCCGCCATGTCAGGAGCGATGAAAGGCTGCTGAGCAGACCGGGCGCCGCAGCGCATTGTCGCGAAGAGCGACAGGCCGAAGATGAATCGAAGAATCGACACATTCCCTTTCAAACTGGAGCTTCCAGAGCCTCTGTCCATAAGGCATGATCGCTCTGAACTCACCAGTTTTTTCCTGATCAGACCACGACGGGCAGAACTCCGGAGAGTCACGGCAACGTTGCCACATTAACCCGGACTTTAGCGGCTTACACATAGGTGAGTCAAGCTGCTTCGTTCCATAGCCGTCAGCGGCTCCAGGATCTTTGTTGAAGAGGGCCACGAGGGACGGTGCCCGTCGAGGCCGCGCCTGTGCCCGCAGAGGCAGAGTTCAAGCACACCGTGCCAGGCTATGCAATCCAGGTCTTGCGCATAGAACAACGTCGATACATGCTTTTCATGCTTTGCGTTCATTCAAATTCATTCAAAGCATGAGCGAACGATCCCGGCCACCGGTCTTAGCGGCGAAGATACCTCTTTGACCGCTACCCCGCTGCATGGTCTAATAGCCCACTTGCCAAGCGCCTATAAATCCAGCGCTCAAGGAGTTCCGGTCGATGCAGGTATTGTGCTTTTTCGCTTTTGCGCTCCAGAATTCAGCTACCGTCTTCCCTGCACAATCCGCCGGTTCAAACGACGGCCGATCGTTTTTATGGATTGCCATCGTCGTTGCTCTGCTTTCGCTCGCGCTTGCCTTCCTGCTTGCCCGCGCGGTGATCGCCTCGGACTCCGGCACGTCGGAGATGCAGGCCATCTCGAACGCCATTCGCGAAGGCGCTGAGGCGTTCCTGAAGCGGCAGTACCAAACCATCGGCATCATCGCCCTTGTGCTCGCGGTCATCGTGTTTGCGGGTTATCATCTGTCGCCGCGCACCGCCCCCTATGCCGCGAAGACCGTGATCAGCTTTCTGGTCGGTGCGGTTTGCTCTGGGTTAGCGGGATTTACGGGGATGTACTGCTCGATCCGGGCCAACATTCGCGCGGCGGCGGCGGCTCGCAACAGCCTCGATCGCGCGTTGAAGATGGCGCTGCGCGGCGGCGCTGTCACCGGCCTTGTGGTGGTTGCTTTATCGCTGCTCGGCGTCGCTTTGCTGTTTCTGGTCTTCGGCGGTCTCGATCATCCGGAATCAGTTCCCTTCCAGCTTGTCGGCTTCGGCTTCGGAGCCTCGCTGGTTGCGTTATTTGCCCAGCTTGGCGGAGGCATCTACACCAAGGCCGCGGATGTGGGCGCCGATCTGGTCGGCAAGGTAGAAGCTGGCATACCGGAGGATGATCCGCGCAACCCTGCGGTGATTGCGGACCTCGTCGGAGACAACGTCGGCGACTGCGCCGGTCGTGGCGCCGATATCTTCGAGTCCACCGCCGCGGAGAACGTCGGCGCCATGATCCTTGGCGTGGCGCTTTATCCAGTCTTTGGACTCAAAGGCATTCTCTTTCCGTTGATCGTTCTGGCAATCAATCTTATCGCGAGCATCGTTGGCGTTTTTGTCGTGAGCACCAACGAGACCGAAGACCCGATGCGTGCCTTGAATCGCGGATTTTACGTGACCTCAGCCCTCGCTCTGCTTGGCTTTGCGGGCGCGGTTCATGCCATGCTCAACGGACCGAATGTGCATCCCGCGTGGTTGCTCGCCTGTGGCGTTACAGGGCTCATCACCGCGTTCATGTTTGTCTGGATCACGCAGTACTATACCGAGGCCCAGTACCGGCCGGTGCAGTCGATCGTGAAGGCATCGCTGACCGGTCCCGCAACCAACATCATCAGCGGTTTGGCGGTGGGCATGGAGACGCCCGCCATGCCAGTGGTCGTGATCTGCGCAGCCCTGCTGCTGAGTTACTACTTCGGCGTCCAAGGACTCGCCGACGTCACCACCGTGAGCAACTACGCGAAGGGCATCTATGGCACCGCCATCGCGACCATGGGTATGTTGAGCTGCGCGGCTTACATTCTGGCCATGGACACCTTCGGACCCATCACCGACAACGCGGGCGGCATCATCGAGATGTCGGATCAACCCGAGTCGGTGCGCGACAGAACCGACAAGCTGGACTCAGCCGGCAACACCACCAAGGCACTGACCAAAGGCTATGCGGTTGGATCTGCATCCCTGGCCGCCTTTCTGCTGTTCTCTGCCTATCTTGAAGAGATCCGCACGCTGGTCGTGGACAAGCTGAACGTGGCGCATGCGGCGGGTCTCAGCGTCTCGCTGCCGGCCAACTGGAGCTTTACCAACATCAATCTCGCCCAGATTCCGGTGTTCGCCGGTGCTCTGCTCGGCGCCATGCTCACGTATCTTTTCAGTTCGCTCGCCATCAAAGCGGTGGGGCGAACGGCACAGATGATCGTGCAGGATGTACGCGATCAGTTCCGCGAAGACCCGGGCATCATGGCAGGCACATCGAAGCCCAACTACGCGCGCTGTGTCAACATCGTCACCAGCGCCGCACTCAAGGAGATGGTTCTGCCAGGTTTGCTCGCGGTGGGGCTGCCGGTTGCCGTGGGTTTGGTCTTCAAGCACTTCAGTGCGGCGTATCAGGCGAATGCGTCAGTGGACTCCGTGGGCGCGGCGATCGTTCCCATGATCTCCGGCGTTCCTGTCAACCTGTCGGGCGCTGAAGGCGTCGCCGGTCTTTTGATGGTCGGAACCATCGCCGGCGTGCTTCTGGCGATGCTGATGAACAACGGCGGCGGCGCCTGGGACAATGCGAAGAAATACATTGAAACCGGGCAGTACGGAGGCAAGCGGTCGGACGCGCACAAGGCAGCGGTGGTAGGCGACACGGTGGGCGATCCGTTCAAGGACACCGCCGGCCCCAGCCTGCATGTGCTCATCAAGCTGCTGGCGACCATCACGCTCGTGCTGGCTCCACTGTTTGTTTGAGGAAGCTCTGAGCATGTCAATGGATTGTGCCCGGCAAAACGCCCGGGGCTGAAGCCCCTTGTATTTAAGCCGCTTTGTCATAGGGCTGAAGCCCTACGCTCCCTCCCAAAGGCGACGACAAGACTAATTCAGAGATTGCTTAAGGCACGGTTGCTACATCCCCGTGCCTTGTTCGAAGTTCATAGACCCTGACCTGTCTCGAATCCCTTTTGCTCATACAGCACATAGGGTCCAAACGTCCGCACCTCAACCCAGTTTTGCTGCAGATTCTCTTTGAACTCCAACCCGGGAGAGTAAGGCGATACGTTGCGCGGCCGGTAGGGTAGTTTAAAACCCTGAAACATCGCCAGGCTTGCGGGTGTGTGGGGATTGGGTCCGAGCCCCGCCGCGGGCAGGAGCATCCATCGGCACTCGTTGGCATCGTCGATCGAGCGGCGTTCGGCTGCGGGATTCATGACGTCGACCCAAAAGCCATAAAAGCCCGGATGGTAGTGGTGTGTCTGCTGTAGTTCGTCTTCAACGGTAGGGCTGATTTCTAACGGTGTCGCTACCGGCGCCGACCCAACGATCCCTTCCAAAGCAGCCAGATCCAGGTGAAATTCAGGCTTCGGTTGTTGCGATAAAACACCGGCGAGATCGGCTCGTTTGCGCGCCAAACCATGCTCAACGGCTGTCCGTATGGGAAGCGGGACATGCGGCATCACCGTTTGCCGCAACACCTCGGCGGTGCGCTGCTCGAAGGGCAACTCGTTGACGATCCCGTTCCAGACCACAAGAACCGCGATGCAGGAAAGCCACGCCGTTTGCACCCGTCGCGAGCTCCGGCGTATAGCCACAAGCGAAAGCACCAGAACACCTATGCCGTTGAACAGGACGTGGAGCGGATCGCAGCGCCCCAGGGCGGCCGGCACGAAGGCAAGTCCCGTCGCATACAAGGCCAACAGACGCGAACTCGGCGGTTCTCCTGGACGCACGAGTCGGCCCAGACCGAATGGGACCAGCCAGACCAGCGCAAACAGGAACACGAGAATGTGCGGGTAGGGGCCGACGGGAAGATTCAGCGCGCCGCGGGAGAAAGACGCCGCCATGCGCAGATAAGGGCGACCGAATGTGAGCAGAAACGTGCCCAAGACAAGCAGCGGAAAGAGAGCCGCAGCCAGCCACCGCCAACCCTCCTGCCAGACCCGCAGCAGACCGAAAACAACGACACCCACCGCCATCGCAAGACCCAGTTCCGGGGAGATGAGCAGTTCCACGAACTCACCAGCGGACAAGAGCAGGGCGCAACGCCAAAGCGAACCGTTTCGCGTGGCAAACAGCAAAACGGCCAGCGGACTGACGAAACGCAGAAGCGTGTAGTTGAGCCCCAGGTGGGGTGTGATCGCGCCAAAGGCGAACAACAGCAGCGCGGCCTTTCTCACACTGCCCTGGATGGGCAGCTCATTCAAAACATAGGCGAGGAGCAGAATGCCGAGCGCAGCCTCAAGGACGAATACAGCGAAATACGCCGCCGTCATGCTGCAGCGCAGGGTCTCGCTGAGCCAGACCTCAGGCATCAACAGCAAGGGGCCGTACGCAAATTCGAGCTGCGTGTAGAGTGCCCGGCCAGTCTCCGCGCGCACCGTGGCCTGCTCGATGAAGTACCCGGCATCTCCCAGGTACCGCATGTGCGATGCAGCTACGAGCCAACCGGCGATCGACAAGACAGCTGCTGAAGCGACGACGACGCCCCCGGTGAATCGAGCGCTTAGCCGCTGATTTTGTAGGTCTTCGATTGTTGGAGGCTGGCCGTGCCGCTCTGCCCACATCACACAGAGCAGCACGAAAACGCTGATCCCGACGGCGGAGAGGATTGCGGCGCTGTTGTTGAAGCCTGCGATATACGAAGCGGAGACGGTTTGGAGCGGCCGGATCGGAACATGCAGCGGCAGAACAAAAACGGCGAGGCTCGCGACCAAACAGGTTGCACATGCAAGAAAAAGCACATGGCCTTTACGCGAGCTTTGCCGCGAGCTTTGCCGCTCTCGTGCGCCCTGCTCGCGTACGTGCTGCAATCGGCCTTCGCTTCCCGGTGTGCTCATAGGCGTGGGTGCGATAAAACGAAGAGCGCCGTCGTTCGACGGCGCCCTTGTGGCTGCTGTGGGGCAATGGCGGAACTGAATCTGACAGCCGGTTTCACTCCAGCTATTTTCAGCTGGCGAGAGCTATCTAGCGAGGGGCAACGCCGGGCTGGGTGACGGCATTGTGCTTGTCCCTGTACACGCGTTGCGATTGCCGGTTCTGCGCGCGGGCGATCTGGTGGCGATTCTGGGCGGTTAGATGACCTCCATTGGCGGCGCGATCGGCATGCTCCTGGCTATGAATGGCCTGCTGGTGCGCCTCCAGATTGGCCGCGCCTTTGTTGGTGATCTGACCGGAGTTATAGCCCTGCTGGATCCGTGATTGTTGATCGCCGCGCCGATCGTTCACGGTATGCCTTTGGTCATAAGTCGTTTGGGCGAGCAGCGTGGCGGCGGGCAGAGCCGTCAACACAGCGGCCAAGGCAAAATGTTTGGCGAAGTTACGCATGGAAATCTCCTGTAAGTCAGGGGGGTGAACCACCCTGCTTGCGTTGCGCGCCCCTCCATAGGGGCGCCTTGCACACGTCTTATAAGACACCGATTGGGTCTTGCAGTTTCTCCCTTGTGATGAGGAAAGGCTCTTCCACGATCTTCACCCATCTGTCTAGTGTCCTGAATCTGAAGTTCGTACCATAGTCATGGTCATCCTGAGCGCAGCGAAGGACCTGCTTTTGCTCGAGTTGGCGTAAACGCTCCCATCTGAGACAGGTCACGAATGAGAGACTCGCCACACCAGCGTGCACGCGGGGTGCGAGAACAACACTGCTGAAAAATCTGCCTGCGATCTCCTTATCGGAGCGGCGCAGGAGAAAACCTCATGCAGCCCATAGGAGTGAAAGGCGCTTCCGTACGTTGCCCCATTTCCAGTGGATTCGAGCCATCGCAAACGCGTCCGAACGACTCGGCTCGAAAGCTCCCTGCAAAACTACGCCGCGCCGACTGGGTGGCCGGCGCGGCGTTAGTGATTCGTGCCCGTTCAGCGTGGTTCGCGGGCAGCATTGTGCTTCTGGCGATAGATCTGCTGGCTCGCCCCATTCTGCCGCTGATTGATATTGGCCTTTTCTCCATTAGTCAGTTTGCCGCCGTTGGCCGCCCGGTCGGCTGCAACGCTGCCATTGATGTTCTGTTCGCGATTTTCCGTTCTGGCGGCTCCGGCAGCCGTCGTCTGCCCGCTGCCGATGCCCTGCGCAAGCCGCTGCTGCTGTTGGTAGCGGCGCTGCCCCACCGCGTTGTTGCCGTACTGCTGCGTGGCGGCGTTGTGCTTGTCGTTGTAGATGGACTGGTTGAGGTTGTTCTGGCGATTGTTGACATTCTGTTTTTCCTGCGACGTCAGGCTGCCGCCGTTGGCCTGGCGATCGTTGCGAATGGTGTTGTTCAGATTCGCTTGGCGGCCTTCCAGGTTCTTGGTTTCCCCCGTAGTCAGCTGTCCGGAGCCCACGCCATTGGCAATGCGGCCCTGCTGGTCAAAGCGCCGGCCATTGACCTCATTCATCGCCGTGGTCTGCGGATGGCCGCCGTTGGCGCGGGCAAACTGGGCTGGATTGGAACCCGCATTCTGCTGATGCGAGAGCTGCGTGGAGGTGGCCTGGAAGTGCTGCTCATGCATGGCAGCCATGGCCTGCGGTGAAGGGGCCGCCGTGATGCCGCCGGGGCCGTTGAAGCTGGTGTGGTTTGCAATCGTGGTGTTGTTGATCACCGTTCTGTTGACGTAGGTGTTGTGGATGACCGTGGTGTTCACGTTCGCCACCGCCGTGTTATATCGGAAGGTGTTTCCGGCCCAGATGCCGCCGCCAAAGCCGACGCCGGAGTACCCGAACCCGTAGTTCACGCCGCCGTAGAAGCCCACATGCGGCCCCCAGAAACCCGCATGCCAGCCATACGCTCCACCCGCCAGGCCCCAGTAACCGGGAGTCCAGAGCAGGCCGGGCTGCGGGGGCGCCACCCACACGCCGGGGACCCAATAGTACCCGCTACCAGCGTAGCCCCAGTAGCCTGGCGTCCACAGGAAGCCCGGAGTGGGGCAGGGCGGCTGGGTATAGACCGGCAACGCCGGCGGAGGCGTGTGAATCGCGATGCCAATCGAGATGGCTTGCCCATACGTGAGAACCGGAGCGGCGGTGACGGAGACTGCCAGCAAAGTGGCTGTGCGAAGGAGCGTAAATTTCTTCATCATTCTTCCTTTCAGAGGAGTGTTTCAGGATTTGTTGCTGCATCGCGCGCGTCAAGCCGGGACGTCCTGCTGGAAATATCCAGCTTTGCTTGCTCATTCGGGGTGAACGACACGCGGTTGCAATCTCGATGGTGAATCGGGGTATGCCCCGGTCCTGCATCCCTGGATCTTTTCGATTGTGCCGAGGCCAAAAAGTCAGTCACATCTCGTGCCCGTACAACACAGTAGATGCCAGTCGGAAAGGGGCCGGCAGAAGCGTACGACAAGAGTTTTTGTCTGTTCATTGGACACCTCCCGCAGGCACAATGTGTAGCCCGATTCACTTCCGTTTTAAGAGACCCAGCTCTATCGAGAGTGTTGCGCAAAAAGCCTGGGCACCCACTCCATGCAGGAGACATGTAGATGCATCTTTGAACGGCCGGTCCTCCGGGCAGCTACTTCAGGAGGGCTGTATCGCGCGAATGGCATCACATTCCGCACGTAAATCAGCCGCTCGCTTGCGCCACAGACCACTCAAGCCGTTTGAGACCTCCCCAACCGCAGAACCGGCGTTCAACAGACCGTGTGGCCCGCTTGCGCTCAGAACGCCCTTGAGTCGCTGAGCCATACCCCAGGCGCTCCGTTTCGGAAGCGCATGACGGAAGAGACGCTCTTCGACGAACGCAGCGGACGCATCGCCAATCCATCGCTCGCGGAATATCACGTACCGTGAACCTGGATGTCCTCAAAATCGAGGCCTATTTTCTCGACATCCCCGATCCGCACACGCCGCCCGGTGCGCACGGCATCGGAGAGATTGGGATCACCGGAGCCGCGGCCGCCGTTGCCAATGCGGTGTATCACGCCACCGGCAAGCGGGTCCGGGACCTGCCCATCACGCTGGATAAGCTGCTGTAATCTTCCGGCCCAGGGTGTCATGCGGCAGCGGAGCGGAAATCTGCTTCGCTGCCGCATCGATATCCGTCGAGAAGGCCGTTCATCGCATCGCCGCAAGATTTGCGAGTGTATCCGCATCTCCAGGCTTCAAGGCAAGCACTTTTTCATACAATGGCCGTGCCTGATCCAATCGGCCAGCCCCCTGATAGAGCACAGCCAAATCAAAGTACGGAGAGGGATCGGTCGGCCGGGCCTGGATCGCTCTTGCGAACATCCCCGCAGCGTCGTTCACGCGATTGTTCGCGAGGTAAAGGGCGCCCAGATTGGTGTATGCGGCGCTCTCGGCCGGAGCTGCGGCTATGGCTCTCCGATCCTGTGCCTCTGCTTCCGCTATCTCTCCAGCCCTCTGGAAGGCGACCGCCGAGTTCAATAGGGTTTGGTAAGCCTCAGGATCGCTTGCCAGCGCAGCAGCGTACATGCGCTGAGCGTCCCCGAGCCGTCCTTCGCCCATATAGACGTCTCCCAGGCTGGCATTCAGCTTCGGGTACGTGGGTCTAAGCGCCAGAACGCGAAGAAAGGCATGTTCCGCCTGCGGGAGATCCCCGGCCTCCTTCAACGTGTACCCGAGATTGAACCAGAGGGCGGGACTTTCAGGCGTCGCGTCGAGGGAATGCTGATACAAAGTGACTGGATCCGTCCAGTCGTTCATGCGCTCTGCGCCGCGCCAGAGGCCCCAGACGACCCACAGCATAAGAAGCGAGACGACGCCCCTCCGCGCAGGGCGTGGACTGGCGGCCACGGCTCCGACCGCGGCCATGGCGACGCCGATGGAAGCAAGATAGGTAAAGCGCTCTGCCATTCCCTGATACACGAAAATGAAGCCACAGAAGGGGAGAAGGCAGAGAGTCACCCAGAGGACGCCCAACGCGGGGAGCGGAAATCGGCGGCGCAGCGCGATGGCCGCGGCGGGAAGCGCGATCAACCCAGCCCACGCCAGGGCGGCAGCCGCCCCGGGCAGATGCGTGGGAACAGAGGTCGATCGCTCCACGCTCATGTGAACGGGCGCGACGATCCAGCCCAGATACTTCCAGAACTCGGCTCCAGCCAACCTGTAGGACGCTCCCGCAAAGCTCTGCTGGACGCGGAGCGCTGTCCTGAGCAACAGACCGGCGACGGCCGCCAGAAGTGCAAGACCAAGCAGGGGCGTTGCGCGTTTCCAAGGGATCGCCCGCTGGATTAAGAGCAACGCCGTGAGGGGAAAGATGAGGAAACCGATCTCGTTTGCGAGCGGGGCGAGCACACAGGAGACGCCATACAGGAGAAGAATCCAGCGGCGGGCCCCTGTGCGAGACTCTTCCAGGGAGCGCAAGGCGCACCACAGACTGAGCAGAACGAACAGCGTTGCCAACCCGTACGAGCGAGCGCTCACCCAGGCAACCACCTCCACGTTCATGGGCAGCGCGAGCCACAGCAGAGAAACTGCAACTGCGATTCGCGCAGGCAGGCCGAGCTTACGCAGGACCAGAAGGAGCAGAAAACCGTTCGCAAAATGCAAGGCGAGGTTGGTGAAGTGGAAACCGGCGGCATTGAGGCTCCAGACGTACCGGTCGGCGGCCAGGGAGAGCCAGAAAACCGGACGATAGGTAAGTCCGCCCACACCGCGAAAGCTGGCGGTCAGCGCCACCGGATGTTGGAGAAAACGGTTGGTAAAGGCATGCCAGGACAACAGCGCCTGGTTGTTGACCACCTGATCCAGATCGTCATAGACGAACGGAGCCTGGGGGGCTCTTCGGTACACAACGAGCAGAAGAAGAATCCCCGCGAGGGCAAAGAAGAGGAGCGGGTGCGCGTCGATCTGTGCGGACAAGCTCCAGCCTGAACGGGATCTCGCGGCTGGTTTCTCGCTGATTGGCGAGGTTACCCGCGTCGCTCTCTCGCTCTTCCCCGTTCTGCGTGAAGCCATAACTCGACTCGCCCATGGGATTGGATGCTGCGAACCCCGACTGCTATAGCGGCCGAAGCGCAGAACCAGTCCCGCTCCGAGGCGCAGGCTGTTCTGCCGGTTATTCGTGCTGTTGGGGAGGTAACATCCAGCGTGACGTACTGGCCGGCGAGCGATGCGGTGAAGCTATTCGTTGCTGCGCCGATGGATGGAAGCGTGGCACAGGTGACAGCGGATTCGCTCCATGGCGAGGTCACCGGCGCAGGCTTGACCACACCGCTCGCATTCACGCGGTTGAGAAACAGCGTCAGCGTGGCATGGGAGATCTGGATGGCCGTGGTGCCGCCCGGCAGCGAACCGAGATCGAACGCAAGCAGAGCCGTGTCGCCGTTGCCGACATACAGATTTGCGATGCTGCCGAAGTTCGTCGTCGCACAGGCGGCACTGACATGAGCGTCGCCGGTTAACGCAAGCTCGGTCGCATGGGCTGACGGACTGCAAGCAACCACGGCAAGGCAGGCAGCGAACAGGCAAAAACGAAACGGCGTTTCAAGTCATAACCCCCGTCCCGGCCTTTGTCATGGGAGATCCATGACAAAGGCACGGGGCGACACGCAGGCCGGACCGGGGCTAGCTGCGTTTCACACTGGTGTGTGCACGAGCACCATTCGCGTTTGACCGGGCACTGAAATCTCGGCTGTGTCGAAGACAACCTTAGAGCCAAGCCACGGAGACTGTCAGTGCAACGAAGGTGGCATGCTCTCCGAGAGGCGGGGTGAGCCATCAGCACATCGATAACCTTCGTTTCATGATAAAGGGATAGATGGCCGTGCTTACAAGGTGGAAAGGAGCCGCTGCGCATGGGTCAGAACAACGGACCATGCCCCGCTCACGGGGTCGACCACGTCGAAGTGATCCATTCCGGACAACATGCTCACCACAGCGCTGGAGCCCAAGCGGTGAGACATCGCTGCCCAGCGCGGGGGCAGGCCGGGAGGGATCTGATCATCGGCCGTCCCCTGCACCAGAACCTGCGGGGCCTGGAAGGGCAGCAGGTCTCCCGGGTTCCCGGCATGGTAGCGCGCGGGAAACTGAGCAGGGCTGCCGCCCATGAAGCGAAGGACCTCGTCCCTATCATGAGCGAACATGGCATTGTCAGGAAGTTCGGACAAATCGATGGTCAAGCGAAGGTCAACCGCACCTGCCAGAGCGACCGCGCCGCGCAATGAGATTTGCGGCCCGGGAAGATAAATTTCACTCCCCGGATCGATATGGTGCCTCCCTGCAATCCAGAAGGCCAGGTGGCCACCGGCGGAGTGGCCCATCGTAAGCACACGTCGGAGATCCAGCGGATAGCTCTTCGCGAGTGAAGCGAGGAAATCGAAGCCCGCCGCCGCATCCTGAAAGGTCCCCGGCCAGCCGCCGCCGGCATCTCCTACCCGCCTGTACTCGATCGACCAGCAGGCGATGCCCTGGTTCTTGAGCGCGTTGCAAAGCCGTCCGGCATAGCCCAGGTCGTATTCCGACTTCCACCAGCCGCCGTGAAAGAAGACCACCACGGGCAGCAGCGCTGCTCCCTGCGGCTGCGGCAACCAAAGGTCGCCAAACTGCGATGGAGCTGAACCGTAAGCAATCCGGTGATCCGCGCTGAGCACCGGCAAGGAGAGAATGTCCATTCCCAGAATCTTATTGTGCTTTCCGGTCCTCCGGTCCGGCTTCGATTACTGCTTGCGAACGGGCCTTCGGGTGCATGTAGAGTGGCTGCATGGCCCCTGATCGCCGAGCGCGTTTTGAAACCATCATGACGCGCGAGGAGGGTCTGCAACGCCGGCTTTCCGCACGGCAGCTCTCGATGATCGCCATTGGGGGCGCCATCGGCACGGGACTTTTTCTCGGATCGAGCTTCGCCATCAGCTTCGCCGGACCTGCCGTGCTGCTCAGTTATCTCATCGGCGCCATCATCACGCTGCTGCTGATGGGCTGCATGGCCGAGATGACCGTCGCCCACCCCACCTCCGGATCCTTCGGCGCCTGGGCAGAGTTCTACCTCTCGCCGCTTGCAGGGTTTCTGGTGCGTTTCGCGTACTGGGCCGGCGTCGTCTTTGCGCTCGGCACCGAGATCACCGCCGTTGCCGTGTACATGCGCTTCTGGTTTCCGGCCGTGCCGGGCTGGCTGTGGATCTGCGGATTTACCGCCGTGCTTGTGCTTGCCAACGCGCTCAACGTGCGGCTCTTCGGAGCCGTGGAATACAGTTTCTCGCTGGTGAAGATCACCGCCATTATCCTGTTCCTGCTGCTCGGCGCCTGGGTCGTTCTTGCAGCCTCGCACAGCGGTCTGCCAGATCATGCGTCCCCGATCGGCTTTGGAAATTACACAGCCTTCGGAGGATTTTTCCCAAAAGGCCTGCGCGGCATGTGGACAGCCGTGCTGGTCGCCCTGTTCAGCTACTTTTCCATCGAGATGATCGCCGTTGCCGCGGGCGAAGCAAAGGATCCGCAGCGCGCCATCACCCATGCCTTCCGTGCCACGATGCTGCGTCTGGTGCTGTTCTATCTGCTGACGCTGGCTCTGGTGCTCGCCATCGTTCCCTGGACAACGCTTGCCGCGGGCCCGGCGCAATCACCGTTCGTTACGGTGATGCTGCGCACCCACATCGCGCATGCCAGCGGGGTGATGAACTTCATCATACTCATCGCGGCGCTTTCGGCCATGAACAGCCAGCTGTATATCACCGCCCGCATGTTGTTCTCGCTGGCAAGGGGCGGCTATGCGCCGCGTCGTTTGGGTGTATTGACGCGCAACGGAGTTCCCGTGACCGCGTTGCTGGTTTCCACGCTCGGCATTGCGGTAGCAGCCGTCTTGAATCTGCTCTATCACGAGCGATCCTTCCTGATCATGCTGGCGATCTCAATGTTTGGCCCGATGTTCACCTGGTTCATGATCTTCGTGACGCACCTGAACTTTCGACGCCACAATGCCCATACGGAGCTCGCCTTTCGCATGTGGGGACACCCCTACACCAGCCTGCTGGGAGCGGCGTTGATGGCCGTTGCGCTGTGTACAACATTGTTCACCAGCGCTTTTCGATCTACGCTGATCTATGGCATCCCGTTCCTGCTGGTGATGACGGTCATATACAAGGTGCGACGCACAAGGTCCGCTGCTGCAAACCAGATAGCCGTTGAGGAGGTGTATCGCTCATGAGCACATTCGCGCAGCAGCCCACGAAAACCGTATCGACTCCCGTTTCAACGCATGACCCACTGCTTGCGTGGCGGGACGAGTTCCCCATCCTCGAGCACACCACCTACATGATCAGCCACTCGCTTGGGCCCATGCCAAGGCGCGCGCGGACAGCGCTGACCGAGTTTACCGACACCTGGGCGAGTCGCGGAATCCGCGCATGGGAAGAAGGCTGGTGGGAGATGCCGGTCACCTGCGGCAATCTCATCGGCTCCATCATCGGTGCTCCAAAGAATCGCGTGGTCATGCATCAGAACGTGTCCATTTGCCAATCAATTGTGACGTCGTGCTTCGATTGGAATGGGCAACGCAACAAGCTGGTGACCGACGGCCTTAATTTCCCCTCGAATGATTACATCTATCACGGCCTCGAACGGCAGGGCGCGCAGATCGTCTCCGTGGCCTCGAACGACGGCTTGACTGTGCCGCTGGATCAGATCCTCGAAGCCATCGATGAACGGACGCAGCTCGTCAGTATCTCGCATGTGGCGTTTCGCAGCTCGGCGCTGCAGGATCTCGCCGCCATCACGAAGCGCACGCATGAGGTGGGCGCGTACATCGTGGCGGACCTATACCAATCGGCCGGCATCGTGCCTTTGGATGTTGTGGCGCTTGATGTTGATTTTGCGACCGGGGGCTCGGTGAAATGGCTGCTCGGCGGCCCGGGTGCCGGCTATTTGTATGTGCGCGCCGATCTCGATCCGAAGCTGCAGCCCGCGGCTACCGGATGGGCTGCGCATGCGCATCCGTTTGCCTTCGTGAATGGACCGATCGAGTATGCACCCGACATTCATCGCTTTCTCAACGGAACGCCCAACGTTCCCGCGATGTACTCCGCACGCTCCGGCTACGAGATCGTTCATGAGATTGGCGTCGAGGCGATCCGGGCGAAATCGGTTCGGCAGACACAACGCCTCATGGAACTGGCCGATGGGGCGGATATTATCGTTCGCAGTCCGCGCGATCCGCAGATGCGCGGTGGCACGATCATTCTTGATGTTCCTGATGGCCGCGAGGTCACGGCAGAGATGGGACGCCGCCAGATTCTGATCGATTTCCGTCCCGGAGCCGGCATTCGCATCGCTCCGCACTTCTACACGCTGGACAGCGAGATCGAACACACCATCGATACGTTGCAATCGATTCTTCGCGCTAGCTGATTACGCATTCGCTATGCAGCGACTGCGGACAGCAGATTCCCTTCGGGAATGACAACAAAAAAGGCCAATACGCAGAGGTGGTATAGGCAGAAGGCTCCGCTCCCGCCTTTTGTTTGTCATCCCGTAGCGGAGGGAAGGGATCTGCTTTTCTGTGCAGCGGCACAGCTCTAGCGCGAAGACCACACAAATGTCTCCAGCGCCCCGGCGTCGAGTGCCGCATCGAAAGCTTTTCCGTGAAAATGAATGGCAAAGGAAGCGCGCGAGCTTTCGTTGTTCAACACCAGCAAAGCAACGGAGCCATCCTCATTCTGAAATGCGACCGTCTGCAGCCCCTTGATGCCGAAAGAATCCGAGGCGATCCGAACCGCACCGGGGTGCACGAAGCGGCTTGCGTGACCCAGCCCGTAGTAGTCTCCGGTGTAGGTGATCGCAGCTGGTGTCTGCTTCAGATTCACCTCAACCAGTGGCCGGCAGGTGCCGCACCCGCCATCGTGCGGCCCATGATCGCTGTCCAGCACCAGCCCCCAGAGCACAACGGCTTTGGCCCAGTCGCGCGTGGACTCAATCAGCAGCCGCGCGGTTTTTGTAAGCGCCGGCTCCCTGTCCCACGTGCCGCCTGAGCACTCCGTCAGCCAGATGCCCTTGTAGGGAAATATCGCGTGAATGCCGTTCTGCGCGCCGACATTGCCGCCGTAGCAATGCAATGCAGAGCCTGCCACGTACGGCGCGGCTTTCGTGTCGGCGAGGATCGCCTCCGGATATTCGGGGTGATCCCAGTTGTGGTCGTAGGCCAAAACTTTTGTGGGGAGGCCGGCACGAACAAGGTCCGGCCCGAGATAGTCGCCGATCAACTTCGCCGCCTGATCGGATTGCAGCAGCGTGCCGGGAAAATCCTTTGTGTCATGCAAGGGTTCGTTCTGCACGGTGAGATATTTCACCGGAATGCCTGCCTTGCCAAATGCCTCAACCGAGCGCGTCAGGTAATTCGCATACGCCGGCATCGCATCATCGCGCAGTCCTCCGCCATCCATGGAATCCTTGGTTTTCATCCAGGCGGGCGGGCTCCAGGGCGTGGCCATCACCGTGATCGCTGGGTTTAGCTTCAACGCTTCACGCACCGCCGGGAAGATGTAGGCCTCATTGTGCGCAACGCTGAAATGCTGCAGCTGCGGGTCGATTTGGCCGGCGGCCATGTCGTCGAAGCTGAAATGATTGCGCGAAAGATCCGATGAGCCGATCGGCTGCCGCAGAAAGCTGAGCCCGATCCCCGCCTCCGGACTGAAGAGCTTTGCCATGATGGCTTCACGGGCCGTTGCCGGCAGCTTTTCCTCCAGCAGCCATGCTGCTCCATCGGTCATCGAGGCTCCGAAGCCGTCGATGGTCTGAAATCGCTGTGTCTCATCTACCGTGATGCTCTGCATGCCTGCCGTTCCAGCGTTAGCGGGCGCGAAGTGCGCAACTGCTTGCGGCTCCAGCTTATGTTGCAGATCCGAGGTGGTAAGAAAAGATCGCACCGTCTGACTCTGCAGCGGAACAAGCGCCATGAGCAGAAACGCCGGCAAGAGAAGACACATACGAGCTTTCACGACGTTCCTTTGGAGAAGCGACTTGGAATAAGCCATGCTGGCGAACCCACCCGAAGGGCGGCCTGATGGCCGCCCTTTCTTTTGGTCAAGCGATGAAGCGCCTCAGTACTGAAGACGCAGTCCTCCCTGCAATGTGCGTCCTCCTACCTGAACACCACTGATCTGGCCGGTAGCGGCACTGAACTCGCTCTGTTGATACTCCCCTCCCACCTGACCTACACCCGTGAGTTGGTTCGCCGGTTGTCCGAAGCTGGGGTGGTTGAATGCGTTCGTGGCATCAAGACGAATCTGCAGCTTCACGGATTCATGGATGGCAAACTCCTTGCCTGCGGAGATATTGACGTACTCGATGCCGGGTCCGTAGAGAGAATTTCTCCGCACGTTTCCAAAGGTGCCGTTCGCCGGCAATGTAAAGGCCGCTGGGTTGTACCACTCACGGTTCGTATGGCCGCCCACCGGCGTCGTGGGTAGGCCCGAGTAGTTTGGAAAAGGTGAGGTCTTGCCAGGCTCGGCGTAGGTATTTGCATCAGCAGCGAAAACGGAGAAAGGACTTCCGCTGGTAAGCTGCAACGTGCTCGATACCTGGTACCCCCCCAGGACCTCATCCACCAGCCAGTTGTGGTTGAAAAACGCCCTGCCCCGGCCTACCGGCAACTCATAAACGACTCTTCCCTTAAAGGCGTTGCGCAGATCGAAGTCCGAGTTGCTGTAATTCGAAGCGGCATCCTGATACTGCCTGTCCTGGGGCCCCGAGTGACTGCCCCACCCCGAAGAGTCCTGATCATCCAGCAGGTGCGACCAGGTGTAATTGAAGTCGAAGCTCAGGCCTTTTGTGAGACGCCGCTGGATGGAGGCCTGCAGCGAGTTATAGTTCGAGATAGCATCATTCGTGCTGCCGCCTATCGACGTATAGTTTGGGTTTGGACGGAACTGCGTATCGTTCGGGCTCAGATCAGCCGTCGGGATCTGGTTGAGATCCGTCGGAAAGACGAGATCGAAACCGTGGCTGGCTACATAGGCCAACTCGACAACCATGTTGGTTCCGAGGGCCTGCTGCACACTGAGGTTCCACTGATAGATCTTCGGATCGGGTGTGTGATAGGCGTTGTACGTCGCGCCTTGCCCATTGAACCGCGTTGGACTCGTTCCGGGCGTGGCAAAGGGAAGAGGAGTCCCCGTAAGGTTCTCCGTTCCCAAACCGTCGAGCTTGATGCCCGGAACGACACCATTGGTGGGGTCCGAATAATTGCCCGACAATGTAGCCACATTGCCAAGTCCTCCGCCGTAGGTGTCGATGCTCAGGTTGTAAGCATAGACGCCGAAGCCGCCGCGAACGGTCATGTCGGGATGGGGGAGCCACGCGAAGCCCACACGGGGCAGAATCGTAGCGTAGCTGTTCGCTTGCAGCGAGTTTCGCCCGTTGCCATGCGTCACCCCGTACCAGTACGCTCCAGGCGTGTTGGTGGCGGGATTGAGGATGGTCGGGTCGTAGACCCCGTCGTTTCCGTGGACCTCATTGATGCCGTCACGAATCTGATAACGAATGCCTAGATTCAAAGTCAGATTCGGCCTGACCTTATAGTCATCCTGGATAAACACCTGTGGGTTTTTCAGACGCGCGCCATACTCCGAACCGTTCTGCGCGCTCCAGCTATTAGCGTCGCCCAGCAGAAAATCTGAATAATCGGTGCCCGTATTCGAGTCCTGCTGCGCAACACCGTTCACAACAGACCAGTGCGATGTGTATTGCCCCGTAAATCCAAGGATTCCTGGATTGATCTGGGCGTACGGGGTGTTGTCATTGCGATACACCCCGACCTCGCCGCCGAAGTGGAGCACATGCTTGCCGCGGATAAAGGTCACGACATCCGAAGGATCGAAGACGTTCTCCTTATAGATGTATTGGCTGGTGCTTGGTTCGATCCAGGCGTACGGATAGTTCGTGTAGAACTGGAATCCCGGGATCTCATTCGCCTTGGCGAACTGCCAGCCCAACTGCTGGGGATAGTTCTGGTTCAGAGTCGCATCCCCGAAGAAGTTTCCCTGGTAGGTGAAGCCGACTCGCGCTTCGTTGATCAGGTGGGAGTTGATCGTCCAGACATCCGTAACCTGCAGGTCGAGTCGGGACACGTCGGAGCTTCCGCAGCCGACAGGGCAGGCCGTTACTACGCTTGGGCCAAACGCCGGAATGTCGCCCTCTGTTACAGAACCCGTAATGCGATTGTTGGGTGTGATGTCGTAGTCTAAGCGGCCAAAGTACTTCCTGTTCGGGTTTGATTGCGGAACACTGGCATAAAAGTTGTTTTGCAGTATCCCCTGCCCCTGGAGTCCACCGGGCAGGAATTGTCCTCCAGCGATATGATTGTCCGGCGTTGGATAGAACTTCTGGAAATTCGTCGCCAGCTTGCTAAACAAGGCCACCGGAATCGCGTTCGAGCCGTACTCGCTCTGAAAGGATTGGCGAATCGGGTACGCATTGCCCTTGGAGTCGTGAGCGATCGTCTGCGTGGTGGGATCGTAGATGGTCGACTGACCTGAAAAGTCACCTGCCATAACGGCTGGCGTCGGAATGCTGTTCACTCCATTGGCGCTCCCGTGGTTTACAACCTGGTCGTAGTCGAAGTAGAAGAACGCCTTCTTTCTCAGTTTGGGCAGGGCTACAGGGCCGCCGACCGAGGCGCCGAAGTTGTTAAAACGATAGAAGGGGAGTGAATGCGCCTCGTTGTTGAATTGGTAACTGTTGGCGTTAAACTGGCTGCTTTGGAAGTACTCATAGGCGGAGCCGTGGAACTGACTCGTGCCGCCTTTGGTGATCTGGTTGAAGATGACGCCGCCAATGCCGTACTGTGCCGAGAAGGCCGACGTGGACACCTGAACCTCAGCCACCGTCTCGAAGGTATCGACGTCCGAGTTCTGGCTGGTTCCCAACGTGGTGGAAGCTCCGTCAGAGAGCACGTTGCTGTACGGCAGGTTGCCGTTGACCGAGATCTCCTGCCCCGGATTTACGGAGCCCTGATTCGCCTGTGTTCCCTGCACTCCCGACGAGCCGGGAATCAGGATGGCAAAGTTCTGCCAATCCTGGCCCACATTGGGAAGCAATCTCATCGAGTCAGCCTCGAACGTGGTGCTTTGGGAGCCTGTCTCGGTCGTAAGCAGCGGAATATCGGTATTGACCACCACCTCCTGCGTGGTGGACCCCACGTTCAGCTTGGCGTTCACCGTCGAGGTGCCTACCTGAAGCGTGATTGCAGACCGCTTGAACGTCTGAAATCCCGGTTTGTCAAACGTCACGCTGTACGTGCCGACGACGATGGAGGAGGTGTCGTACAAACCGGCCTTGTCCGTTTTCAGTAGCTTTGTAATGCCTGTATTGACGTTCGTCACTGTCACGGTTACGCCCGGTATAAGGGCTCCCGTGGGATCCGTAACGGTTCCACGAATATCGCCCGAATTCGTAGCCTGCGCCAAGGCAATGCCCAAACCCAAACTGTAAAGGATAGCGAGCAGAACTGCCCGGGTTGCAAACCATACCGCCCTCATGAAGCCTCCAAAATGTTTCGTATTTCCCAGTCGCTGTACCAAGTCACACCATCCGAACAGTGCCAATGTTGTCGACGACGGCAATGACCGTGGCGCCCGGGATCACCGCCCCGGTTGTATCCTGAACCGAGCCGTTGATGGTGCCGGAGATCGTCTGCGCAACCGCGCGCGAGCCTCCGCCGACGACCACGAACGGCAGAACAAGGGCTATGGACAGGGTGACCCGGCCTAGGCTGAAGACGCTAAAGGAACTCCGCCCTGCGACTGCGGGGTGGCCTGAAACGGGAAAGATAGATCGGGCAAATCTGCTTCGGGGAATCAAGGAAAGCCTTTCCAACATCGTAGACATGAGCGTCACGACTGTAGGACGTAAAGGGAATAATGGTCCTGAGGATCGTCTGAGGGTTTTCTGAGGCCCTGCAACTGAGGCAAATGAAAAGATTACGGCAGGGCGTGGAGTCTGCAAAACGGTGGTGAGGGAGCAAAGATCGGCGTTTCTGGCCGGCGACTGGACAGTGGAGCCGGAGTTGAACGCCCTGCGCAGGGATTCCGTGGAACGTCATATCGAACCCAAGGTGATGCGGGTTCTTCTGACGCTCGCCTCGCGACAGGATCATGTCTTCTCCAAGGAGGAGTTGATCTCAGCCGTCTGGCCGGACACCTTTGTCAGCGATGACGTGCTCACCCGCTGCATCTCGATCCTGCGCCGCGTCACGGAGGATGATCCGCAGGCGCCTCACTTCATCCAGACGGTGCCCAAACGAGGCTATCGGCTGGTTGCCCCGCTCAGTGAGCTGCCGACGCCGGACCCCATCGCCGAACCGATCCCCCATCCACCCCCGGTACTCGAGCCCCTGCCGATGGGCGCTCTGCCCTCTGTCAACGCCGCTCGGGAAGTGGAACAGACCGGCTCTCCGCAAGCCGCGGCCGCCCTTCGTCCATGGAGGTGGGCCGTTCCGCTCGCGATGGTATGTCTCGTCGTTCTGGCCGCGACCCTTCGTTGGAACTCGCATCGCCAGACGGCTACCGCAGAGCTCTCCTTCCGCACCATCCCCTTTACCAGCTACGCCGGCGAGCAGACGGAGCCGGCCTTTTCGCCGGACGGCCAATCCCTGGCCTTCGTTCGCCTGTCGGAGGACGGCAGCTCACGCCGCATCTGCATCAAGCGCATCGGAGGCGAGGCGGTCGGCGAGCTCACGCAGGACAAAATTCAAGACAAGGACGAGCAGTTCAGCCCGGCCTGGTCACCCGATGGCCGGCAGATCGCCTACCTCAGCCGGTCAGCCGCCGGCCTGGGCCTAGACGTGACCTCCGCGACTCCCGGCGGCACGCCTCGCCGCATCTTCATCCCGCAGGAGCAAAGCCACTGGGAACAGGGTGCGCTCTCCTGGTCGCCCGACGGTCGCAGCCTCATCTTCCCGGATCACACCGGCAGCTCGCCCAACTCCTCCATCTTTCGCCTGGATACCGCAAGCCTGCAAGTTGCGCCGATCACCACGCCGCCGCCGGGGTGGGAAGGCGACTTGAACCCGGCCTACTCGCCGGACGGCAAGCGCATCGCCTTTACCCGCGCCAGCGAGACTGCCGTCCGCGACATCTTCTGGATCGATCTCGGCGACGGCTCGCTCCATCAGCTCACCCACGACCGCATGAACATCGACAGCCTGGCGTGGAGCCACGACAGCGCGTCCATCCTGTTCTCCTCCAATCGCGGCGGCAAGTACTCGCTGTGGTCGATGGCGCTGGCTGCCAAAGAGCCCGAACGCCTGCCGTTCGGCACCGAGGACAGCTTTCAGCCCACCGTCGGTCCCGAACTGGGCGAACTCGCCTATACCCAGGGCTCGGCCATCTGGAGCATCGACCGGCTGGGCTCCGGTCTGGGCCCTGGTGATGCACCGGGGACAACGGTGCTGTCTTCCACGCAACAGGACTCCGCCCCTTCGCTCTCGCCGGACGGCAGGTTCTTCGCCTTCCAGTCGCGCCGCTCCGGCAATCAGGAGGTCTGGATCGCGTCGGTGAACGGGGACACCGTCCGTCAACTGACGATGGCCGGCGGACCCGTTACGGGCAGTCCCTCCTGGTCGCACCACGGAAACACGATCCTCTTCGATTCACGCCCGGATGGGCACTCGCACATCTTCGCCGTCGACGCCGCCGGAGGCCGCGCCACGCAGCTTACCTTCGGCAACAATAACGACATCGTTCCACGCTGGTCGACTGACGACGGTACGGTCTTCTTCCGCTCCAATCGCGGCGGACGCTGGCAGCTGTGGAGGGTCTCCGCAAGAGGTGGCGAGCCACAGCCTGTAACCACCGGCGATGGGATCGCCCCGCAGCAGTCCCTCGATGGCCGCTGGCTTTACTACACCCGCGGCGACGACGCCGGGATTTGGCGTGTCCCGGTCGGCGGAGGCGCAGAGGTGCAGGTGCTCCCGCAGCCCGCCGCGGGCTACTGGGGCTATTTCCAGGTCACGCGCGCGGGCATCCTGTTTCTGGATCACGCGCAGGCTCCCGGAAGCATCCGGCTGCTGCATCCCGAGACGAATGGAGTCACACTCGTCTCCAGGCTGCATCAATCACCGCCGGTATACCAGGGCTTAAGCGCAACGGGCGACGGCCGGACGCTGCTGTTAACTGGAGAGCGCGACGCGGGCCGTCACATCACACTCGTCGAAGGCGTCAAGCAGCCGTAGTTTGCCTGATGCGGCGAAGCTATCCGCCGGCAATCGCGCCGATGATGAGAAACGGCTCGGAGCCCAGCGTCACGGCGGCCGGCAGTGGATCATCCGGCAACAGGTGAGAAAGATCCTGTTCACAGGCAAAGAATCGAATGAAGGGGCGACGAAGTTGCGTTGTGTGATCGCGAAGACACCCCTGAAGCGCCGGAAAGCGCGCTTCCAGCGCGTCCAGGATCGTGCGCTGGGTCACCGGTTCATCCAGCAGCAGAAGCAGATGATGAGGCGCACCGGCCAGCCTGCAAAGACTGGCCGGAAGCTCGACCTGAACCGCGGAACTCATGGGAGTGTCTGGACCTCGACCGAAAGCACCGCCGGCAGGTCGTGAACGATCGCCTGCCAGTGGTCGCCGGCATTGGCCGAGGCGTACACCTGTCCGCCGGTGGTGCCGAAGTAGACGCCGCATTCGTCCAGCCTGTCCACCGCCATCGCATCGCGCAGCACGTTGACATAGCAGTTGCTTTGCGGCAGGCCGCTGGATAACGGCTCCCATTCGTTGCCGCCCGTGCGGCTCCTGTACACGCGCAGCTGGCCGTCGAGGGGAAAGTGTTCGGCATCGCTTTTGATCGGCACCACGTACACGGTTTCGGGCTCGTGCGCGTGAACATCGATCGCAAATCCGAAGTCGGTAGGCAGGTTGCCGCTGATCCTGTGCCAGTGGTCCCCCGCATTGTCGGAGCGCATAACGTCCCAATGCTTCTGCATGAACAGCGTATCGGGCCGCGTGGGATGCATGGCGACATGGTGAACGCAATGCCCGACCTCGGCCTTTGGATCCGGGATGTACTTCGAGTGCAAGCCGCGGTTCGTAGGCTTCCAGCTCTCACCGCCATCGTCGGAGCGGAACGTGCCCGCGGCGGAGACCGCGATGAAGATGCGCTTGGGGTTGGCAGCGTCAAGCAGGATGGTGTGCAGGCACAAGCCGCCCGCGCCGGGCTGCCATGCGGGACCGGTGCCGTGTCGGCGCAGGCCGGAAAGCTCCGTCCAGGAGTTGCCGCCATCCTTGGACTGAAACAACGCCGCATCTTCGGCGCCGGCATACACGGTGTCAGGGCAGGTCGGCGAGGGCTCCAGATGCCAGACCCGCTTGAACTCCCAGGGATGCGCCGTTCCGTCGTACCACTGATGCGTTCCGGGCACACCGTCGTAAAGGAGCTTGTTGCTGACCGGGTTCCAGCTGGCGCCGCCGTCGTCGGAGCGCTGCACCACCTGCCCGAACCAGCCCGAAGTTTGCGAGGCGTAGATGCGATTGGGATCCACAGGCGAACCTTTCAGGTGAAACATCTCCCACCCGGCGAAGTGCGGTCCGGAGATCTTCCAGTCTTTGCGGATGCCGTCCGCTGTGAGAATAAATGCGCCTTTGCGCGTACCGACAAGAACTCGTACCTGACTCATGCATCTGCTCCTTTCCTCGTGACCCAAAACTTTTTGATTTCTGCCCGCGGTCAAGCTAATCAAAACAGCGGCGAATGGCAAGTGGCTCACAATTGAGCTCGTGAAGCGCATGCTGCTGAGCTCGTGAAGCGCATGCTGCGCTGGTGCATTTTCCCTTTTGCCATTCCCGCTAAGCGAAGTCGAAGGGGAGGACACCCCCTGTTCGCACCCGATAGCACAGTCGGGCCGTTACCCATGATGCCCTGCGCTCGAAGTACGTTCTGCGGAAGAGAAAGCGGGGCTCTTCCCTTGAGAACTCTTTACAATGGAGACATGGCCAGCGCACTCACATTCAATTCGATTCAGGGAATGGTGAGAGCTGGTGAACGCATCGGCGCTGACCAAGCCCGCTGGCTATGGCTCAACGCCTCAAACGCTCAACTGCAGGATCTCGCGATGCAGGTACGCGGGCGCTATCATCGTGCGCACGACTGCACGTACATGATCATGCGCATCATCAATTACACCAACGTCTGCGTAGCCCAATGCGACTACTGCGCCTTTTACCGGCTGCCGGGACAGGAGGGCGGCTACGTGATGGCGCAGGAGGAGGTTTTCGCAAAGCTGGATGAGCTTCAGGCGCTCGGTGGAGATCTGGCTGCCTTCAACGGCGGCTTCAACCCGCATCTGCCCCTGAGCTATTACTGTGACCTCTTCCGCAGCATCCGTGAGCGCTACGGGGACCGCCTGGAGTTTTACGCGCTTACCATCGCGGAATTTATGTATCTCGCGGATCACGCGCACATAAGCTACGCCGAAGCAGCCCAGCGCTTCCAAGATGCCGGTGTGCGCTGGATCACCGGCGGCGGTTCAGAGATCCTGACAGAGGCCTTCCGCAAACGGCACAGCAAGTTCAAGTACACCGTGACACAGTATTTCGAGGCACAGCGTTCCATCGTCGCTGGGGGTTTGAAGACCACCGCGACAATGGTGATCGGCTTCGACGAGACCCTGGACGAACGCCTCGAACATCTGGAGCGGACTCGCACATTTCAGGACGAAACAAATGGGCTGGCCAGCTTTTTATGCTGGACGTACAAGCCTTATTTCACGCAGATCGGCGGCATCGAGATCAGCACGAACGAGTACCTGCGGCATCTTGCGCTGAGCCGCATTTACCTCGACAACATCTCGCATATTCGCACCTCCGTGCTGACGCAAAACAACCGCGCGCTCGAGGCGCTCACCTACGGCGCTGACGATTTCGATCTGCCGATCGAAGATGAAGTCACGCAAAAGGCGGGAGCCACGATCAGCCTCGATTTTGCGCGACTTCTTGAGGTAGCCGAGCAGCTTGGCTTTCATCCGGCCTATCGCCATGTGTCGCTTGGGGCAGCGGCCGCACACTGTTTAGAGCGGGTTCCCCCTGCAGCATTAAAAACAGCAGATTCCCTTCGGGAATGACAGAAAGAAAGCGACATCGCCAGCCTAAGCTTTTGTTTGTCATCCCGCAGCATAGCGGAGGGATCTGCTTTTCTGTGCTGCTGCACGCCTTCAGGTAATTAATTGTTCGTATCGCCGGCCGGCAGTACATCCATAAACGGGCTTACAGAAAATACAGCCTTTCCAGGTCCAGGCTCTCCATAACCGGGTGGCGGAGCGAGTTTGAAGCTGGCCAGCGTATCGCGGTAGACCTCCAGAAGGCGGAGGTGATACTCCAGTGATGCGCCGTCGGGGTTGAGCTTGCCGAGCGGCGTTGTAGGCTCCGGGCACCATGTGGTGAAGCGTGGAACAACGCCGTGAGACATGAAAAACCGCAGCCCTTCTCGTGTGGACGCGACCGCTTTTTCGACATCGGTGAAGCCATTGGGCTTCGCCATCTCAATGCCTCCGACAAAGTTCGGAATTACCCGGGAAGGCTCGAAGACTTCCGCTGCCTCAACGATTCGTTTGATCCACTCCTCGCGTCCGATGTAGCGATTCTTTCCCGGCGAGTACGCGGCGAACAGCTCGGGGTCCCACACCTCGTAGTTCGGGTGGTAGATCTTCGCGCCCGCAGCCTTCAGCCTTGCCACATCGGCCTTGGGCCAGGCCTGCGTTACAACCTTGGCAATCCAGCGATCCGGAAACCGGCGTTCAATGGCTTCGACATATTCGATGTAGAAATCAACCTCGGTCTTTCCTGCCAGAGTCGAAGTGATGCTGCCGCCGGTAAGCGTGTAGGCCTTGGCAGGGCTGTTGCTCGCGGCGATAAAGCCGAGTGCGGCGAGAACGTCGTCTACATGTTTCACGCCGGTGTAGGGCCGCTTTGCCGCGATCTGCTCCCGGAAATTATGGTTGATATCGCAGAACTGGCACTCCTCTTTCTCTCCGAAATACTGGCAGATGCGAAAGATTGTCAGATAAATCAGGTATCCCCACTCGATGGTGGGGGCGATCTCCGCGGCCGATTTCCCGTCCGGCAGGCGGGCTCCGTAGTGCGCGGGCATGGGCGGCAACGCCACCTGAGCCAGCAGTTCCCCATCTACCGTCAGCCAACGCTCACCCTCGTGCAACACGACCTTATACGGTGAGGCCGGATTCAGCCGAACCGAGACGATTGTGCGCCGCAGGTTCAGGCGGCCTCCCGTAAGGGCGATCTCCTCAGGGGTCTTCCATTGCTGCGTGGCATCAAGATCCGATTGATGCACCATGTTGAACGAGAATATGAAGTACGACTTGGGCTGATGCTGCTGCGATGCACTCGGGTCTACCAACGCATCGGGCGCGAACGAGAGCCCGCGCCGCAGCAAGTCTGCCTTCAGGACAGCTTCCGGGGGCAGGGACGGATGCCGTTCGATGTGTTCCTCCAGAAGAAGCCCAGCAGCGCTGCTGTTTGTTGCGAATTCAACTTCCATTTCCACCCTCTTGGAGCACCTGCAGCCGGGTTACCCGGAAAAAATCGCTCCCTTCCTATAGTTTCTCCCATTGCTGCCGATAAAGGGAGCAGGAGAAAACAATGATCAGTTCCATCTCGAATAGCCTTTCCGTCTCACAACCAGAACTCCCGGCAAAACCTGCCGCCACGCAAGCGACGCCAACCCACGCCGCTGTCCCCACTGATACGGTCACCTTGAGTTCTTCCGCCCAGAAGAGCGCCGCGAGCGGCGGAGATGTCGACCACGACGGCGATAGCCACTGAGTGACTGCCGGCTGAAGCCATGCCCTTGCGAATACGTCGATATACCCTAAAAAGGGGCTGATTTATTCGTCGATCTATGGGCCAGGGCTAGGTAGTGTCTGACGAATCAAGATCATCGTATGCGGCGCATCGAAGCGCATTTTGGGAGGAAGCGTGGGGCTTTCAGCCCCACGAAAGGTAGAGCTAAACTCATGGGCTTTAGCCCAGGGTTCTCTCCCGCAGCAGCGCGAAACCCGGGCTGAAGCCCGGTTCTTCTCCGCACTGAATGTCCGGGCTGAAGCCCGGACCTACCTCCGAAATGCAAAAAATGTCAGACACTATCTAAAGCCCTTGCTGATTTCGGTGCTTTAGTGTGCGGGCCGAAGCCCGCACCTGCACCGGATCGGACAAATCAGAGCGTCCCTAATTCAGGCTGCTCTTTTTCCGGCTACGCTCTCTGTGATAACACCGCGCACCGCAGCTGCGGCAAACCCATGGATACCGCCCAAAGCAACCGAAGACCATATCGATCAGCCCCACCCGATTGAGGCGGACAGGCTTGGGCAGCGTGCACTTGCAGAGATCGAGCTTGACGTTCATGACGTTAGCGGTATCCCGCATGGCTCTGACCTTCGGAGGCAAAAACAGCGAATCTGGCCGCCTGCAGAGCGGCAATCACGAAGAACAGTAGGCGCATGAAAAAACTCCCTGTGCGATGTAGCGGAAGCGTACTACAGCTCTTTCGAGAGATCGTCTTATCTTTGGTAACCCCGTGATCTCCCAAAGTATCCAGTAAGTACCCTCCGGCAGAGCCGGAGGCTGCTAACGCGTTGATCTGCTACAGCGTTGGCTTCATACATGGAAGGAGAAGTGTTGCCCGAGCCTGCGCTTGTTACCTCGATTCGTCATTCTGATATCCGCGATTTGACATCCGCGAGGTAAAAGCGTGAGCTTTGGAAATGATCGATGCTGCCGCCTTACTGGAACACCTGGACGAGTTGCGAACGCTGACCGGGGATGAGCATGGGGCTCAAAGGGTGGCGTGGTCGCCGGTATGGCTGCAGGCGCGCACCTGGTTTCGTGAGAAGCTGCGCGATTTGCCGGTAGAGCAGCATCACGACGCTGCCGGTAATTTCTGGGTGACGCTGCCGGGCGCGTCCGAGCGCTCGGTTGTGCTGGGCAGTCATCTGGATTCCGTGCCGAACGGCGGCTGGCTCGACGGCTGCCTCGGCGTGTTGACTGCGCTTGAGGTGATGAAGGCGCTGGCCAAGCGGCACAACGGACGGCCGCCTTGCACGATCCGCCTGGTGGACTGGGCGGATGAGGAGGGCGCGCGTTTTGGGCGCAGCCTGTTTGGGTCATCCGCGTTTGCGGGCACTCACTCCATTGAGGCCGATCGGCTGCGAACGGATCGCGAGGGCACCACGCTGGAGGCAGCGCTGAAGGCGAGCGGGGTGGACATCGACCGCATCGGCGAGGCGGCGAGCGAGGCGAAGAACACCGCCGCTTATCTTGAGCTGCATATCGAACAAGGACCCATTCTGGAGCGCGCGGGCAAGCCGCTCGGCGTCGTGACCGGAACCAAGGGCGTGGAACGATGGGCTCTCACGTTTCAGGGGCAGGAGGCGCACTCCGGCTCGACCCCCATGGATGTGCGTCGCGATGCGCTCGCCGCCTGCGCCAAGCTCGCGCTGGAGATTCGGCCGATCGCACGGAAACACCCGCCGGCGGTGGCAACGATGGGCAGCGTGAAGACGTTTCCGGGCATCGTGACCGCTGTGGTTGGACGTTGCGAGGCGACCCTGGACATGCGCGATCTGGATGCCGGCGTGCTGGCCGAAATGCTGGCCGAGGCAAGGGCTGCGAGTGAACGCTTCGCCGCGGAAGAGGGCTGCAGTGTGAGCTGGTCGAAGATCTGGTCGATCGAGCCTATCGCCTTTCATCCCAAGCTGATGGCCTTTTGCGATGAAGCTGTACGCGAGCTTACGGGCACCAGCGAGCAGCTGCCTTCGGGCCCGCTGCATGATGCAGCAGAGGTAGCGCGCATGGGCGTACCGACGGCGATGATGTTTGTGCAGTCTTTGCGTGGACTCAGCCATCATCGCGAGGAAGATACAGACCGGTTGCACCTGCAACAGGCGGCGGAGGCGTTTGGCCGGGCAGCGGAGGCGGCGATGCACTGGGTAGCCGGGGAACAGGTCGATCTGTGGGCACGCGAGGGTCGCGCGCCGCACACGAATGTTGCATAATCAGGCTTCAGCCGTATTGCAGGTATTGCAGATATTTCATCCCCAGGCGATCCGACATGGCCGGGGATGTCTTATTTTCTTCAGCGAGGAGTACCGGACAGCATGAGCGACGCGTCGACCTTTCGAGCCCAGGCGCCCCCCGCGCCGGAGATCGCCGCGCGCTTCCCGGATCTTCATCCGCCCTTTGAGGACACCGGCGCACTCGCTGAGGCCAACCGCTGCCTATACTGCTTCGATGCGCCCTGCACACAGGCATGCCCCACGCACATCGATGTGCCGCGCTTTATAAAAAAGATTGCCAGCGGCAATCTCCAGGGCTCTGCACGCACAATTCTCGACGCGAATATTCTCGGCGCCAGCTGCGCACGGGCGTGCCCGGTGGAGGTGCTCTGCGAGGGCGCCTGCGTGTTTCATCACTACAACAAGCAGCCGATTCAGATCGGGCGCTTGCAACGCTATGCCATGGATTCGCTGCATGCAAGCGGAGCCCCGCTGCCGTTTTCTCCCGGTGAGGACACAGGGAAACGCGTGGCGTTGATTGGCGCCGGTCCTGCATCGCTGGCGTGCGCGGCGGAGTTGCGGCGACGCGGTGTGCGCGCGACGATCTTCGATGCGAGACCACTGCCGGGCGGACTGAATACCTACGGCATCGCCGAATACAAGCTGCCGCTGCATGAAAGCCTGCGGGAGATCGATCTGCTTGCGCAGCTTGGGGTGGAGTTTCAGTTCAACACAACCGTGGATGCGGCGATGCTGGAAAACTTTGAGTCGCAACATGACGCGGTGTTTCTGGGCATTGGCCTGGGCGCGATTCACCGGCTGGGCATCGATGGCGAAGATAGCAAAGGTGTGACGAATGCGCTTGATTGGATCGCCGACTACAAGAGCGGCAAACTGACCTTCGCGCCCGCGCGTGTCGCTATCATCGGTGCGGGAAATACGGCCATCGATGCCGCCATTGCGGCGGTGCGGCTGGGTGCGCAGGAGGTGACGATGCTCTATCGTCGCGGGCCTGAGCAGATGTCGGCCTTCCGCTTCGAGTATGAGCACGCGAAGGCTGAAGGTGTGCGCTTTCTGTGGCATGTGCAGCCCGTGGGCATTCGGCGTTCGGTTTGGCACGGACAGGTAGAAACCATCGAACTGCAAGCGTTGGAGGCGAGCGCGGACGGTTCGCTGGTGCCAACGAAAACAAGCACGACAAAGCTTTCCGTGGATTGCATTGTGCTGGCCATTGGACAGGCAACCCACAGTGATTTTCTTGTGGAGATTTCACAGGAAGCTGCGCCGAAGCTGGAACGGGGCCGCATTCTTATCGATAGAGCCACGGGACAGACTTCAAATGCAAAATATTTCGCCGGGGGCGATTGCACCAACGGCGGCCGCGAGGTCGTGGATGCCGTGGCCGATGGCAAACGCGCCGGCATTGCCATGGCCGCGTGGCTCGGGAGACAAAACGCCGATGTCCGATAGCTCCGCCGGCCCGACGCTGGCAACAAACTTCGCCGGCATCGACTGCCTGAACCCCTTCTGGCTCGCCTCTGCGCCGCCCACCAACTGCGGCGAGCAGATCATGCGCGCCTTTGACGCCGGCTGGGGCGGCGCGGTATGGAAGACGATCGGCGCACCCATCACCAACGTCAGTTCGCGCTACAGCTCCATCGATTGGAACGGCCAGCGCATGATGGGATTCAACAACATCGAGCTCATCAGCGATCGTTCCACGGAGCTGAATTTGCGTGAGATTGCGGAAGTGAAGCGACGCTACCCAAGGCACGTTGTGATCGCTTCGTTGATGGTGGAATCGACGCGCGAGGCCTGGCATGACATTGTGGCGCGCGTAGAAGGTGCGGGCGCTGACGGCCTGGAATTAAACTTCGGCTGCCCGCATGGCATGAGCGAACGCGGCATGGGCTCGGCCGTGGGACAAGTGCCGGAGTATTGCGAGCAAATCACAGGATGGGTGAAGGAACGCGCGCGCACTCCTGTGATTGTGAAGCTGACGCCGAACATCGCCGACATTCGCATGCCCGCGCGTGCGGCGAAGCGCGGCGGCGCGGATGCACTCTCGGCGATTAACACGATCAACTCCATCACCGGCATCGATCTGGAGACGCTGCAGCCACGGCCCAAGGTGGACGGCTACAGCTCGCACGGAGGCTACTGCGGGCCGGCCGTGAAGCCCATCGCGTTGAACATGGTGCAGCAGGTGATGAGCGATCCGAACGCGGCGCTGCCGATGTCCGGCATCGGCGGCATCGCCTCATGGCAGGATGCGGCGGAGTTCATGCTGCTCGGCTCGACGACTGTGCAGGTGTGCACCGCGGCCATGCACTACGGCTATCGCATCGTGGAAGACATGGCCGACGGCCTGCTCGCGTGGATGCGTCGCAAGGGCTATCGCACGCTGGATGATTTTCGTGGGCTGTCGCTTCCGCACATGCGCGAGTGGAAAAACCTCAACCTGAATTACCAAGTGGTCGCGCACATTCATGAGGACAAGTGCATCGGTTGCGAGCTCTGCTACACCGCCTGCTGGGACGGGGCGCATCAGTGCATTCACCTCGATCGCACGCTGCCAGCGCCGGACACCTCGCGGACGCCGGCGATGATTGCGGCGGAAAGCGCGCGCCTCATCAGCACAACGCCGATACCCAAGCTCGACATGAACGGCGCCGGGGTTGAGGGTCCGTACCACACGCCGTTGTCGCGCATTCCGCGGGTGGACGAAGACCACTGTGTCGGCTGCAATCTGTGCGCGCTGGTTTGCCCGGTGCCCGATTGCATCACCATGGAGCGCGTGGAGAACGGCCTGCCGGTGCAGACGTGGGAGGAACGCGTGGCATTGGGCATTGTGCCTGAGGGCGTTCATGCTCCGACAGATCTGAATCCGAATTCGCCATAGAACCTGCGAAAAAGGAGATGTCTGACGGGATGATAACAAAGTGGCAGAGGCAAGGTCCATACCAATGGGAATGCTGATCAAGAATGGAACCGTAGTCAACGCGAGTGACTCTTCGCCTGCCGATGTGTTGATCGAAGGCGAGCGCATCGCGGCAGTCGGATCGGCGCTGGATTCCGCTGGGCATCAAGTGATCGATGCCACAGGCCTGCTCGTGATGCCCGGCGGCATCGACGTGCATACGCATCTCGATATGCCGTTCGGCGGCACTACCTCCGCCGATGACTACCGCACCGGAACCCAAGCCGCTGCTGTCGGCGGCACCACGACGGTGATCGATTTTGCCCTGCAAAAACAAGGCTCCACGATGCGTGAGGCGCTGGAGATCTGGCGCGCCAAGGCCGAAGGCAAAGCCTGCATCGACTACTCGCTGCACATGGCCGTGACGGATCTCGGCCCCGGAGATGGCACGCAAGGTCTGCGCGAGATGGAGGCGATGGTCGCCGAGGGCATCACCAGTTTTAAGCTCTTCATGGCCTATCCCGGTGTGCTGATGATCGACGATGGCCTGATGTTCAGGGTGATGCAGAAGGCTGCTGCGCTCAACGCGCTGTGTTGCATTCATGCGGAGAACGGCAGCGCGATCGACATCGTGGTCGCGCAAATGATCGCGGAGGGCAAGACGGCGCCGCATTTTCATGCTCATGCGCGCAGCCCCAAGGCCGAAGCCGAAGCGACCCATCGCGCGATTGCACTTGCGGACATGGCCGGCGCCGCCGTGTACATCGTGCATCTCTCCAACGACTACGCTTTGGATGAACTGAAGCATATGCAGGCCGGCGGCGCGCGTGCACTCGCGGAAACCTGCACGCAATATCTCGTGCTTTCAATAGAAGATCAGATGCCCGGCAATAGCTGGGAGGAGGCGAAGTTCGTCTTCACGCCGCCGTTGCGTGAGCGGCGGCATCAGCAGCCGTTGTGGGATGCGCTGCGCGACGGCTCTTTGCAGGTGGTCTCCACGGATCACTGTCCATTTCGCTTCGCGGACCAGAAGGAGCTTGGCCGCGGCGACTTCACAAAAATTCCCAATGGTGGTCCCGGCGTTGAGAATCGCCTGCAGATTCTCTGGCACTTCGGCGTGAACGCGGGCCGCCTTACGCCGGAGCGCTTCGTCGAACTTTGCTGCACAAATCCCGCGAAGATCTTTGGAATGGGTGCGCAAAAAGGCGCGATCGCCGTGGGCCTCGATGCCGACATTCTTCTCTGGGATCCAAACGCCGAATACACGATCTCAGCGGCAACGCAATGCATGGCCACCGACTACAACATGTTTGAAGGCTGGCTCGTAAAGGGCAACGCCGCAAAGGTCTTCTCTCGCGGTGAGCTTGTGGTCGACAACGCAGCGCAGCCTGGACAATTTCTCGGCAAAACGGGGCGTGGCCGTTTTCTGAAGCGCGAGGCGAACGCAGGAGGCTTGGCCTGATGACAGGCCCCGCGGATCGGATCAACCGCGATTTTCCGAAGCAGCTGCCTGTTGCCGAAGGATCGCCGCCCGATCCGCGCCTTTATAACGCCGACCTGGCACCGGCCACGCCGGCGCAGCGCACATGGTCGACCTACAACTACATCGCGCTGTGGTTCTCCATGTCCATGGAGGTGACGACCTACATGCTGGCCGCGAGCCTGATCGCGGGCGGCATGAACTGGCGCGAAGCCATCTTCACCATCCTGCTCGGCAATCTCATCGTGCTCATCCCCATGCTGCTCAACGCCCATGCGGGCGCGAAGTACGGCATTCCGTTCCCGGTATTTGTGCGTGCGTCGTTTGGTCCGCTGGGCGCGAATATCCCTGCAATTCTGCGCGCGATTGTGGCCTGTGGATGGTTCGGCATTCAGTCCTGGATCGGCGGCCAGGCGATCTTTGCGATGGTCAACGTGCTTTCGCCGAAGACCGCGCATATGCCATGGATGTTATGGGTCTGCTTCCTTGGCTTCTGGTCACTGAACATGGCCGTGGTCTGGCGCGGCGTGGAGTCGATCCGCTTTCTCCAAAGCTTTTCCGCGCCGTTTATGATTGCCATGTCACTGCTGCTGCTGGGCTTCATGCTGCATAGGGCCGGCGGCTTCGGACCGATGCTCTCAGCTCCAAGCAAATTCACCAGCCGGCATGATTTCCTGCATTTTTTCTTTCCATCGCTAACAGCCATGGTGGGCTATTGGGCGACGCTGTCGCTCAACATTCCTGACTTCACGCGCTATGCAAAAAATCAGGAATCGCAGCTGGTCGGTCAGGGCTTCGGCTTGCCAGTGGCGATGGTGCTGTACTCGGCTCTGGGCATCGCCGTCACCTCTGCCTCCACGGTGGTCTTCGGCGAGCCGATCTGGAATCCGGTGACGCTGCTGGGCCGCTTTCATCAGCCGCTGGTCGCGTTTCTTGGCCTCATCGCCCTGCTCGTAGCGACGTTGAACGTGAACATCGGCGCCAACGTGGTTGGGCCTTCCAATGATTTTGCAAACCTTGCCCCGCGCGTGATCAGCTTCCGCACCGGCGGTCTCATCACCGGCCTGCTCGGCCTCGCGATGATGCCCTGGAAGCTCATGGCGAGCTTCGGCAGCTATGTCTTCGGTTGGCTGGTCGGCTACTCCGGCCTGCTGGGACCGGTGGCAGGCATTATGGTCGCGGACTATTTCATCATTCGCGGAACAAAGCTCGACACTTACTCGCTCTATCGCCGGGGTGGTGTGTATGAGTACCGCAGCGGCTTCAATCCGGTTGCGATCTTTGCGCTTGCACTCGGAGTTCTAGCGGCGCTGATCGGACGTTTCATTCCAAGCCTGGCGTTTCTCTACAGCTACGCCTGGTTCCTCGGCTTCTTTCTTTCCGGCACGATCTATGCCGCGTTGATGTTTGGATATCGCGCAAGATTGCACATGGCGGTTAAGTAAACCGCTCAACCCAAAGTAGGCATGGACGTATCGACGCCGCTGCGAATGCCCGTCGGCCAACGCGCAGTTACCGTCTTCAGACGCGTGTAAAAACGAACGCCCTCAGGACCGTGCACGGCGTGATCGCCGAAGAGCGAACGCTTCCATCCCCCGAAGCTGTGAAACGCCATCGGCACAGGGATGGGCACGTTGATGCCGACCATGCCGGCCTGCACACGGCGCGCGAACTCTCGGGCGGTATCGCCGTCGCGCGTAAACAAAGCCGTTCCGTTGCCGAACTCGTGTTCATTCACAAGCTGCAGCGCCTTCTCAAAGCTGTTGGCGCGCACGATCCCGAGCACGGGGCCGAAGATCTCCTCGCGATAGATGCGCATCTCCGGAAGCACGTGATCGAAGAGGCAGGCGCCGAGGAAGAAGCCCTCGCCCCGCGGCAGGGCCACCGTCCGGCCGTCTACGACGAGTTTTGCACCTTCCTGCTTTCCGATGTCCAGGTACCCGGTCACACGCTCCAGGTGCTGCTTCGTCACCAGCGGACCGAGGTCTGCGTTGTCGGCTGAGCCCTCGCCAATACGCAGAGCAGCCAGTCGCGGCTTGAGCTTTTCGATCAGCTTCTCCGCGGTCCCATGACCCACAGCGACGCCGATGCTGATCGCCATGCAGCGCTCGCCCGCGGAGCCGAAGGCCGCCCCCGTCAGAGCATCCGCGGCCTGGTCAAGGTCGGCGTCGGGCATGACGATCATGTGGTTCTTCGCGCCGCCGAGTGCCTGAACCCGCTTGCCGTGCCTCGTGCCTTCGCTGTATACATACTCCGCAATCGGAGTGGAGCCCACAAAGCTGATGGCCTGCACGTCAGGGTGTGCAAGCAGCGCATCCACGGCCATCTTGTCCCCATGCACCACGTTGAAGACGCCATCGGGGAGACCGGCTTCCTTGAGCATCTCGGCAAGCAGCAGCGACGCGCTCGGGTCACGCTCGCTCGGCTTCAGCACAAAGGTGTTGCCGCAGGCAATCGCCACCGGAAACATCCACATCGGCACCATCGCCGGAAAGTTAAACGGCGTGATGCCTGCAACCACGCCCAGCGGCTGACGCATCGACCAGCTATCGACGCCGGCCCCGACCTGCTCGGTGAACTCTCCCTTGAGCAACTGCGGTATGCCGGTGGCAAACTCCACGACCTCCAGGCCGCGCTGGGCCTCCCCTTTGGCGTCAGAGAGCACCTTGCCGTGCTCGCGATTGATCACGGCCGCGACTTCGCTCAGACGGCGCTCAAAGATCTCGCGAAAACGAAAGAGTACACGGGCTCTCCGCAAGGGTGATTGCGCAGACCAGTCGGGGAAGGCCGCCGCTGCCGCACGCACAGCTGCATCAATCTCTGCAACGTCCGCCAGGGGGACACGCGATTGCACCCGGCCGCTCGCCGGGTGGTACACATTCGCCCAGCGACCCGATGCACCCTCACGGGGTGCTCCCGCCACCCAGTGTGAGAGAAGAGGTGCGTCCGGGCTGGGTGGGGAGATGGAGGTTGACTCCGGAACAGACGTTGCAGCGGCCATGGCTCACCTCTTGAAAGAAACTCCATGCTAGCAGCCTGAGAGCTCGAAAGGAGATTCGTATCGCGGTGAGCCCGAACGCCGGTCAGGAGCGGGTCCGAGCGTCGCGGACCCCAGATTGGTCTCTGCGGGATACCTGTTGCGCTGCCTCGTTTGAGCTATTTGGCAGCCGCCGATGCTGACAGGGGCGAATCCACCATCTCCGGCTGCACCACGATACCGTCATACAGTGTGGCCCCGATGAGATGTCCACCCACCGGACGTACAAAGCGCAGCTTCCAGCCCGTATCCCAATACGTCACCTTATCGTCAGGTAATTGCACACTGAACGCGTTCGGTGAACTGGAGCTGGTGACGAGAACGCGATGTCCTGTCGCGTCGAAGTAAATGCTGTCCACCTCGCGCACGAAAAGGTTGCGCAGAGTCTTCCAGGTCGCTCCGCGATCGGCCGAAAACCAGACGCCCTCACGACCGCCGACCCAAAGAGTCTTATCGCTGTCAATGCAGACCGCGCCGACCTGCGTCAGGTCCTTGGGCAACGCAACGTTGTTCCAGGTCATGCCCCCGTCGTCCGAAAGCATCATCCCGTTCAGCGCGCCCACGAGCAACGTAGGTGCGGCCCCTACATCTGCGGCGTGCATCGCGGCACTTGCATCCGGTACGGCCGGCGCGGGCTTTTCTTCGGCTACGGCAGAGGCGTTTGGCGCACTGCCCGCATCTGCTGTGGTTTTCATCGCAACGGCCTTCGGGAGATCGGTTGCAGATGGCTGCACAGCCACGAAATGCACGTCAGTCAACGGAAGCGAGCTGAGCATCGCCCAGTGCTGCCCGTCATCTCCGGACCGGAGCAATCCCGTTCCGCTCGCGGCGAAGAGCGTATCTCCGGAGCGGACGAGATCGTAGACCTCTGCGTCAATGCGCCCGGTCTGCGCTGCCTTCGGAGCCGCGGCCTTCCCTGTCGTATGTGGTTTCTGCTGTGGCAGTGCTGGGTGCTGAGGCCGAACGGCGCTCACGCGGAGAAACTTCGCGGAGCCGGCGGCGGCCATCGGTCGCGAAGAACTCTTTACGGCAACGGTGTGTCCCTTGCGCCGGACTGCCGTTGCTTGGGCTTTACGGCTCGAAGGCGCCGACTTCCTCGGGTTGTGCGCTCTGCGTGCGGAGCTTTGCGAGGAGCTATGAACGGATTTGCCAGGCTGCTGGCGAGACGAAGCGCTCACCCGCACTACGGATGGCTGGGCAATCGGTGCAGAAGAAACAGCCGCCTTCTCTACAGGTGACCCCGCCTCAAGCACACTGGAATCGGCCCAGTTTCCATCGGCTAGCCGAAAGATCCCATGCCCTGTTCCGGCGAGCAGTGTGCCGTTCAAGAGCGAGATCAGGCTGAAAACATCGCGACCGCCGAGCCCGTCACTCTGCTGCTGCCAGTGGACCGCACCATCGGTGCTCTGGAAGACTCCGCCGGTGGTTTTATCATTGACCACACCCACGTACAAGGTGTCCGGATGCTGGGCGTCGGACGCGAACGCAATCACCTGGCGCGTCGAAAAGCCTATATTGGAGGTCTCAAAGGTCGAGCCGCCATCCTCACTGCGGAAGACGCCGCCGCGATCCGTCGCGATGAGAACGTGATTGGAGTTGGACGGATCGACGTATACGTCATTCACAATGACGTTCCCCGGCGTGATCCGCTCCCACTGCGCACCCGAATCCAGGGTGCGGTAGAGGCCTTCCGTGGTTCCCGCATAGACGGTTTCGGGGTGTCCCGGATCCTGTTCCAGTTTGCGGGTGCGTCGAGCGGCTGAAGGAATGCCCTGGACCTTACGGAACATATCCCCGCCGTTGGAGCTCTTGTAAATGCCTGAGCAGGCGCTGGCGTACACGATGTTGGGCTTTTTCGGATCGACAATGATCGAGAACACGTCCGAATCGTCGATCACGCCTTGCTTGATGTTGTGCCACGTCGTCCCGCCATCGGTGGTCTTCCAGGGCAGGTGCCAGGTTCCGGCATAGATCACATTCGGATCGGAGGGATCGATGGCGATCGACTCAATTTCATGGATCTCGGTGCTGCCTTCGGGACTGATCTGCTGCCAGTGCACACCGTTGTCCATGCTGCGGAACACGCCTTTGAGCGTACCGACAACAAGCTCATCCTGGTTGGAAGCGGACCGCGCCAGCGCGCGAACCGATTGGCCACGCATCTCTGCCTGGCTGTACCAGTTCTTCCCATAATCGCTGCTGATAAACAGTCCGCCATCCCCCACGTGATCTGCCGTGAACGCCCCTACAACCAGGCGCTTGGGATCCTTGTGATCGACGACGATGTTGTCGATCACCAGATCATTGCGATTGGCAATCTGCGCTACACGCGTCCAGGTGGCGCCGCCGTCGTGCGAATCGTAGATCCAGCCCGTCGCCGTGCCCAGGAACAGGTGCTTGGAATCAGCCGGGTCCACCGCAAAGGCGCGGGCGTCGCCGCCGTACGGTCCGAGTGGGTACCATGATGCGGCCCGGCAAACTCCACCCAGCAGACCTGCCGCCAAAACGGCGCAGCCTATCCTCAACGACAACAAAAAGCGCATCTTTCCCTTGGACTCCCCATAAAGGTTAAAGCATTTCCACAGCAGCTCGGTCGAGAATGCAACAATCCGAATCCGCATCGCTTCTTTTTTTGATGCGCACGACCCTTTTGGCGCTCCTGAGCACCTGTTGCATCGGTAGACGATACTTCTTCATTACTTTTGCCCATTACTTCCGTGTTCTTTTAGGTCCCTGGCCAGGTCACCGGACCGCGGAACCTAACTGATCTATCGGCAGATCAGCGCAAAACTTTAGGTAGTGTCTGACAAATCAATATCATTCGTACGAGGTGCATCGAAGCGCATCGTGTTGAAGGGTGCGGAGGGAGCGTGGGGCTTTAGCCCAGGTTTCTCTCCAGCACTCAATGTCTGAAAGCAAAAAAATGATTCGTCAGACACTATCTAGCGCAGGTAGGCGTCATCCTTGTTGATCCAGTCCGCCCGCGGCGGCGCAAAGATGTCGTAATCCACCGTATCTTCCAGCGCTTCGGCGGCGTGGGGCAGATTGCCCGGAATGACGAGCACGTCGCCGGCCCGCACCACCACCTCGCGCGCATCGGCGCCTTCGCCCAGCGTGAAACGCAAGGCGCCTTCGGTAATCCAGGAGATCTGCTCGTTGGGGTGGCTGTGGCGCGGCACCGATGCGCCCTTTTTCAGGTCGATGCGCGCCAGCATGGCCTGTTCCCCGGTGATGAACTGCCGCGTCAGCATCGGGTTCAGCGGTTCTGGAGGGATATCGGACCAGCGGGTGTGGACGGCTTGCGAGGAAGAGACAGCGGCTTCGGACATGGTTCCAGCCTAGCGGTTTCTTTGCCTGGCTGTCAGGGAGTTGCGGGATGGAAACCCTGTTGTACAGTAGACGGAACTGCAACCACTCTTGAGCTTCTCGCGACACCAACTCGCGACGATTCCCCACCCGCATCGCCCATTTCGCGATCGGCTCACTCGTTTTTCGCTTTAGCGTTATCCGGAAAGGACGGACGGGCATGCGGTTTTCAGCGCACTCTCGAGGGAGATTGACTCGCTCGCCGAAGCTGGCAGGCTTTCTGCTGGCCATCTTGTGTCTTTTGCTCCCGTTGCGCTCGGCGATCGCGCAGATGCCGGCAACCGCGGGCACCGATCGCATTGCGGCGCTGGAAAAAACAGCCGCTGATAACGCCACCGCCATCGCCGCGGCCCAGAGCGCCGGCGACAACGCCTGGATGCTCACCTCCGCCGCGCTTGTGCTCCTGATGAGCGGACCGGGGCTGGCGCTGTTCTACGGCGGCCTGGTTCGCCGCAAGAACATCCTCGGCACCATGATGCAGACCTTTGCCCTGATGGCCGTGATCACCGTACTCTGGGCGCTGGTCAGCTATTCGCTCGCCTTCGGCGCCGGCAATGCTTTTATCGGCGGCCTGCATAATGCCTTTCTGCACGGCGTCGGGCTCGCGCCGGACAAGGACTACGCCGGCACCATCCCGCTGCAAACCTTTATGGTCTACCAGCTCATGTTCGCCATCATTACGCCCGCGCTCATCTCCGGCGCCTTCGCCGAGCGCATGAAGTTCTCCGCCATGCTGGCCTTCATGATCCTGTGGGCGCTGCTCGTGTACAGCCCGATGGCGCATATGGTCTGGGGCAAGGGCGGCCTGCTGAACGCCTCGCTGGGCGGCCGGTTCCCCTGTCTCGATTTCGCCGGCGGCACCGTCGTGCACGTCACCTCGGGCGTCAGCGCGCTGGTGACGGCGCTTTACCTGGGCAAACGGCTTGGCTATCCGCAGAAGGCGATGCCCCCGCACTCGGTGGTGCTGAGCTTTATCGGCGCCTGCCTGCTGTGGGTGGGCTGGTTCGGCTTCAACGCCGGCTCGGCCCTGGGTGCGAGCAGCCTGGCCACCTCGGCGTTCGTCGCCACGCACTTTGCCGCCGCGGCAGCAGCGCTCGGATGGCTGGCGGCGGAGTGGATCCGCAACGGCAAACCTTCCGCCCTCGGCGGCATCTCCGGGGCAGTCGCCGGCCTGGTCGGCATTACGCCCGCCGCCGGTTTCGTGACACCCATGAGCGCGCTCTGGATCGGCCTCATCACCGGGGTCTTCTGCTTTTTCATGGTCGTGGTGGTGAAAAACCTCTTCGGCTATGACGATTCGCTGGACGCCTTCGGGGTGCATGGCGCGGGGGGCACCATCGGGGCCATGCTTACCGGCCTGTTTGCCAACTCGGCCATCAATCCGCTGCTGGGCGCGGGCGAGCCGACCGGCTTCTTCGAGGGCAACCATCATCAGGTGATAAACCAATTCATCGGCGTGGCGATTGCCTGGGGGCTGTCGATCGTCGGCACCTTGCTCATCCTGTTGGTTGTGGATAAGCTCATCGGGCTGCGTGTGAGCGAGGACGACGAACGGACCGGCCTCGACCTGAGTCAGCATGGCGAAGAGGGCTACGACTGGGAGACAGCCTAGCCGGACCTCGATCGCGCGAAACACGCCGCCAAACACGCCAAGGAGCGCTGTATGCAGAAGATTGAAGCCATCATCCAGCCCTCAAAGCTGGACACCGTGAAGGACGCACTCGTAGAAGCGGGCATCTCCGGGATTACCATCCTGGAGGCTCGGGGCCACGGCCGGCAGAAGGGGCACACCGAGTTTTATCGCGGCCGCGAGTACGCCGTCGATCTGCTGCCCAAGATCAAGCTGGAGATCGTCGTCCCGGACGAGATGCTGGAAACCGCCGTGCAGGCCATCCTCACCAGCGCCCGCAGCGGACGCATCGGCGATGGCAAGATCTTCATCTCGCGCATCGATGAAGCCATCCGCATCCGCAACGACGAGCGCGGGGAGATCGCGCTTTAGCGCTCCCATGCCTACCGGGGGCAGCGAGGGCAGCGGAGATCTCCGCGCGGCCTATGAGCGGCGGCTGGCGGAGATGCGCGCCGCCTTCGAGCTCACAGGCGATGGCGGCGCGGCCTGCCGTACCCGCTCCGATGCGGTAGACGAGCTGATCCGCGCTCTCTGGACCCAGGAGTTCGCCACCGGGACACAGCCGGGCGGGACCCAACCGGATCCCGCACTCTGCGCCGTTGCCCTGGGTGGCTTTGGCCGTGGGCAGCTATACCCCTTCTCCGACATCGATCTGCTCTTCTGCGTGGAGAAAAGTGCGGCGACGGACCGCTTCAAGGATCCCATCCGCCGCCTCTCGCAGGCACTTTGGGATTGCGGTCTGAAGGTCGCGCCGTTCACCCGTGCCCTCGCCGACTGCGACCGCTTCAAGGGGAGCGATCCGGAGTTCAGCCTGGCGCTGCTCGACCTGCGCCCCATCACCGGCGAGCCGGCGATCTTCGCCGCGCTTAAGGAAAAGATCCTCGCTCGTCGCGGCGAGCGCGATGCCCACGCCCTGGCCGGTGCCGCGGCGGCGCTGACACGCCAACGGCACGCCCGCTTCGGCGACACCCTCTTTCACCTCGAACCGAACCTGAAGGACTCTCCCGGCGGCCTGCGCGATGCGCACGTCTGCACCTGGCTCGCTCGCCTGCGCGGTGAGGCGCCCACCGGCGACGATCCCCAGCCCTTCTCCGAGGCCGCGGCCTTTCTCACCTCCGCCCGCGTGTTTCTGCATCTGCGCCACGGCCGCGACGACAACACGCTCGACTGGCATGCCCAGGACGAGGCCGCTGCCCAGGCGGTCGGGCTGGACCGGCGCCATCTTACCTCCACGCGGGCCTCCCTCCGGGCCCCCACGCGGGCCCCCACCCGAGCACCGGATCCCGCTTACTGGATGCGGGTTTACTTCCGCCATGCCCGCGCCGTGGAACGCGAGCTGGCCCGGCAGCTGGAACGCAGCGGCGAGGGACCCAAGCCCCCACGCGCCACCCTCAAGCTCAAGGCGCCGCCGCGTTCCGGGCTTGTCGTCAACGACGGTGTGCTCGATCTGAAAGCCGCGGGCCCGGTGCTGGACCCGGCGGGGGACTCCGAGATCGTCCTCGGCGCATTCGGCTTCATGGCGGAGACGGGCGTCACGCTCGCCGCCGTGAGTGAGGAGCGCATCGCCGCCGCGATCCCCGCGCTTTCGGCCAACCTCGAGGACGGTCCCCGGCTGTGGGCGCGGCTGCGCGTCATCCTCCATGGCCCGCACGCGGCCGATGCTCTTCGCGCCACTCACGCGCTGGGCGTGCTGGAGCTCATTCTGCCGGAGTTCCACGGCATCGATGCCCTCGTCATCCGTGATGCCTACCACCGCTACACCGTCGACGAGCACACCTTTGTGCTCATCGATGTGCTGCACGGCCTGCGAACGGATCCGCCGCCCCATGCCCCCGAATGGCGGCTCCGCTTCCGTTCCATGCTGCGCGAGCTTCCCTATCCTGAGCTGCTCTACCTCGCCGCCCTGCTGCATGACACCGGGAAAGGCCGCACCGCCTCCGATCACGCCGCGGCCAGCGCTGCCCTTGCCGCCGAGGTGTGCACCCGGCTGGAACTCGGCGCCTTCGAGACCGGGGTGGTTGTGCGCCTCATCGAAAATCATCTGGAAATGTCCGCGGCTCTCCGCCGCGACATCTTCGACAGCGAAAGCGTGCGGGTGTTCGCGGACAAGGTGGGGACGCACGACCTGCTGCGCATGCTCACGCTGTTCACCTATGCGGATATCTCCGCCGTGCACCCCGGCGCGCTGACCTCTTGGAAGGCCGAGAACCTTTGGCGGCTCTCGATGGCTACCGCCAATCAGCTCGATCGCAGCGTCGATGAAGAGCGCGTCCATACGGGGGGCAGCGAGGGTGGCCGCAGCGTCGAAGCCATGCTGCGGCCGCTGCGACAATCCCCCGCGGAACGGGCGGCCCTGGAGCGCTTTGTTGAAGGCTTTCCCGAACGCTACCTCCGCACCCGTTCGCCGGAGGCCATTCACCGGCACATGCTCGCCGCCCACGGGGACGATTCCAGTCGTGTTCTGCTAACCCAGACCGGCCCCGTGAACGAGGTCACCGTCGTCGCGGCAGACCGGCCCCAGCTGTTCGCGGATCTCACGGCCGCGCTCGCCGCCTGGGGCATGGAGGTGGTCGCCGCGGAAGCCTTTTCCAACGCCGGCGGCACCGTCGTCGATACCTTCCGCTTTACCGACCGCTACCGCACCCTCGAGCTCAATCCAGAGGAGCGCGCGCGCTTTGCCGACGAGCTCCGCGGCGTTCTGCGCCAGTCCCTTCCCTCCCATCGTCTTCGCGATGGGCGGCGTGGCCGCAAAGCGGCCCCCCGGCGCGTCGTCGAGACCCGTATCGACTTCGACAATAGCGCGTCATCGCATAGCACCCTGCTGCAGCTCATCGCACAGGATGTCCCCGGCCTGCTTCGGACTACCGCACTGGCCCTCAGCGACTTCGGCTGCAGCATCGAAGTCGCGTTGATCGACACGGAAGGCGAGATGGCAATCGACGTCTTCTATCTCACGCGCGGGGGCGAGCAGCTGAAGCTCGCCGATGCTGAACAGCTCCGTCTCCGGCTGCTCGAAGCCATCGCGGCCAATGCACAGAAGTGAGCCTCGGTACGACCGACGCTAATAGCAGATCAGTAACGATTCAGCCCTTTTGGATCGATTCGGGACGTGTTTGCACACCGGGCAATTTGTCGCGCTGAAACTGACGCGATTGGACCAACCTCCCGGGAGGTCGGGGCATCGCATTCATTGTTCCCCTCAGGTCACGTTGGAAGCGTCAAAACTGCCAAACCAGCTGGCCTATACTGACGGTTATGAGCACAGATTTCAAACAAACGAGCACGAACGGCCGCCCCGTCGCGGTTCCGCAGCGTTCGGACCGGTATATCTTCGGCACCCTGGACAGCTTCGGCAAGAACCGGGACATGGTCGATGAGGTGAACTGGGGCGAGGATCAGCCCGAGGGTGTGGTTTTAGCCTCGCTCGATGCGGCCATCAACTGGGTCCGCAAAAATTCAATCTGGCCGATGACCTTTGGCCTGGCCTGCTGTGCCATTGAGATGATGTCGATGGGCGGCTCGCGTTATGACCTTGCCCGTTTCGGAGCTGAGGTGTTTCGGCCCTCGCCCCGGCAAAGCGATCTGATGATTGTCGCCGGCCGGGTTTCGCAGAAGATGGCTCCGGTAATTCGCCGGTTGTATGAGCAGATGCCCGAGCCGAAGTGGGTTATCTCGATGGGTGCATGTGCGACGTCGGGCGGGGTTTTCAATAATTATGCCCTGCTGCAGGGAGTCAATCAGATTATTCCCGTCGACGTGTATGTCCCTGGCTGCCCACCGCGGCCGGAGCAGCTGCTGTACGCCATCACGCTGCTGCAGGAGAAAATTCAGGCGAGCCGGGGCACGGTGCGGCAGACCCTCAATCTTTCATAAGGAGTCGAAACCGCTTGAAATTTGCCTTGCTCCCTAATAACTTGGGAGGTTCAGCCCAACAATTGACGCTTGCTGCCGGGATGTGAGTAGGTTGAGATGGAAATAGTCATCTGTCGCGATGGATTTCTGCTGGACAGCAGGTACATCTGCGGTAGACTTTGTAGGATTTCACAAAAGATCAACGAGCCGTTCGGATGAGCTCGTGAAACATTTCAGGTTCACCTAAGTGGAGGATTGTCGAATGTCTTATCGCCCGTTTCGCAAATTCGGCCGGTTTTTACCGGCTGCATGTGCGGTCAGCCTTGGAGCTGCGAGTCTAGGAGCTGCGAGTTCAAGTGCGCAGACCGCACCCAGTACCAGTGCGCCCGCCGCGCCCAGTACGACAGCAGCAGCCTACAACGGACCCAATCCCTCCCGTATCGACATCTTCGCGGGTTATTCCTACTTTGGGGCCCATGGTGCAGTGAAGCCGTACGGGATTAACTACTCCTCGGTTGATGAGGGTGCGGTGCTGAGCGGAGCGTACTACTTCAACAAGTACTTCGGTGGTGAGATCGAAGGTTTCGCCAACCCGGACGGCAACAATGACGGCCTTTACTCTGGCTCGGCCGGTCCTATCGTGCGCGCGCCACTCCAGAACTTTACCCTCTTCGCCCACGGCCTCGTCGGCGGTGTGCGTATCGGCGGCCCCAACAGCGAAGCCCCGGCAACCCTCGAGCACGAGCCTTACACCTGGGGCGTGGGCATCACGGCGGGCGGCGGCATGGACTACAACCTGCCCTTCTTCAACGGCATGTTCGGTCTGCGCATCTTTGAGGCCGACTATCGCTGGACACACGCCGACTTCGGCCCTGGTACCGGCGTGATTCCCACCGGTGGCGTTCTCGGCGGCCGCACCAACCTCAATGCGGCTGAGTTGAGTGCCGGCGTCCTGGTGCACTTTGGCCACATCATTCCTCCTCCTCCCATCACCTATGCCTGCGTTTTGACGACGCCGGCCGCGGGTGCGACGATCTATCCGGGTGACCCGATCGAAATTACCGGGACTGCCACCAACCTCAACCCCAAGAAGCCGGCGACCTATAGCTGGACCTCGGACGCCGGTCCAGTCGGCAGCACCTCCAACGTCGCCGCGGTGGACACCAAGAGCCTGAATCCGGGCAGCTACACGGTGAAGGGTCACGTCATGCAGGGTGCCAAGCCCGGTCAGTTCGCTGACTGCGCTGTTCCCTTCACGCTTACCCAGTTCCAGCCGCCCACCATTTCCTGCTCGGCCAATCCCTCCAGCGTGAACCCCGGCCAGTCGGCCACGGTTACCTCGCAGGGTGTGAGCCCGCAGAACCGGCCGCTGACCTATAGCTACAGCGCAACCGCTGGCGCTATCAACGGCAACACGGCAACGGCAACCCTCGACACCACTGGCGTAGCGCCGGGCACGATCACCGTGACCTGCAACGTTGTGGACGACAAGGGTCAGACCGCTTCGACGACGACCTCGGTCAGCGTCAACGCGCCGCCGCCGCCGCCCGCGCCTGCCACGCAGAGCCTCTGCTCGATCTCCTTCGATCGCAACCCGAAGAAGCCGACTCGTGTGGATAATGAAGCCAAGGCCTGCCTCGACGACATCTCCCTCGCCATGCAGCGCGATCCGCAGTCGAAGCTTGCAATCGTGGGCAGTGCCGCAACCGACGAGAAGATGGCCGACCGCCGCGCCTCCGAGCGTGCTGTCAACGAGAAGGCATACTTGGTCAACGATAAGGGCATCGATGGTTCGCGCATCATGGTGTACACCGGCACGGCCGGCGCCAAGTCGGACAGCAACACGCTGATCCCGGCCGGTTCCGCCACCCCGGACATGACGGGCGACACCCCCGTGGATGAGTCGGCGGTCAAGCCGATTCCCCGCACTGCCCGGGGACGCGGTGAGCGTCACCACCGTCGTCACCACCACGCGGCTGCCCAAAACCAGTAACCAATCACCCAGCACCCGGAAACGGCTGGCCAGAATCCTTGGCCAGCCGTTTCCTTTTATTTGGGACAACTTCGGTAGACCAGTTGCCACCCTGTCTGATAAGAATGAACAGGCATCGAGGCGTCGAAATCTCCTCAGCCGGCACTGATCTGTACCCTATTCCTGGAGCAATCATGAGCACCGTAAAGATCGCAAATAAGCAACTCGGACCCGGGCAGCCCTGCTACGTCATCGCCGAGATCGGTATCAATCACAATGGCGACATCGACCTGGCCAAGCGGCTGATCTCGGTTGCCGTTGCCGCGGGCTGCGATGCCGTGAAGTTGCAGAAGCGCACCGTCGAGGTGGTCTATACCGAGAAGGAACTCTCCCAGCCGCGGCCAAATCCCTTCGGCGATACCAACGGCGACCTCAAGCGCGGCCTAGAGTTCGGGCAAGAGGACTACCGCGAGATCGCCAGCTTCTGCAAGCAGGTAAAGATCGACTGGTTCGTTTCGCCATGGGATGAGGCCTCCGTCGATTTCGTCGAGCAGTTCAATCCTCCGGTCTACAAAATCGCCTCCGCCTCGCTCACCGACGACAACCTGCTCAAGCACGTGCGTGCCACCGGCAAGCCTGTCATCGCGTCCACCGGCATGAGCACCTATGACGAGATCGACCACGCGGTCGGGGTGCTCGGCAAGGAAAACCTCATCCTGATGCACACCACCTCGACCTACCCGGCCAAGTACGAGCAGCTCAACCTGCGCGCGATTCCCACCATGATCGAGCGCTACAACATCCCGGTCGGCTACTCCGGCCACGAGACCGGCATCCCCACCAGCGTAGCCGCCGCCGTGCTCGGCGCCTGCTGCGTGGAGCGCCACATCACCATGGATCGCGCCATGTGGGGCTCGGACCAGGCCGCCTCGCTGGAGCCCAACGGCATCTCCCGCCTGGTGCGCGACATCCGTCTGTGCGAGCAGTCCATGGGCGACGGCATCAAGCGCGTCTACGAAGAAGAGATCCCCGTGATGAAAAAGCTGCGCCGTGTCGGAGCCGCTGTTTAATCGATGTCTCTATCCTCTCAACAGCTTACGGATGGCCTGCAGACTCTGCAGGCCATCGCCTTTGACGTAGACGGTGTGCTCACCGATGGGACCCTCGCCTGGAGTTCCGCAAGCGGCGAGGAGATCAAGCGTTTCTCCTTCACCGACATTATGGGTATCTCGCTGCTGCGCCGCTTGGGCATCAAACTCGCACTCATCTCCGGCGAGCCCTCACCGCTGGTCGATCGCTATGCCGCCAAGATGCATCTCCACCATGTCATAAAGGGCACCCGCGATAAAGCGGGCGCGCTGCGCGAGTTCACCGCAAAGTTCGACGTTCCGCTCGAGCACACCTGCTTTTTCGGTGACGACGTCAACGACCTCTTCGCCATGGAGATCGCCGGCCTATGCGCCTGCCCCGCGAACGCCGCCGCGGAGGTCCGCGCCCACGTCGCCGCGTTCGGCTTCATCAGCAACCAGCCCGGCGGCCAAGGCGCGGTGCGTCACTTCGCGGACACCCTCCTGCAAGCGCGCAATCTCCGCGGCCGTGACGTCTTTCTCATGCGGCCTCCGGAATAGAGAATCACTCTTTGCCTCCGCCTTTTTGTTTGTCATTCCCGAAGGGAATCTGCTGTTGCTTTCGCCTACCACTCTCGACCTCGTACCATAGGAACCGATGATCAAGCTTTCCGATTACATCCTCAAGTTCGTCGCCGATCTCGGCATCACCGATTGTTTTCTCGTCACCGGCGGCGGCGCCATGCACCTCAACCAGTCGCTCGCCTCCGAAACGCGCATCACCCCGATCTGCAACTCGCATGAGCAGGCCTCCGCCATCTGCGCCGAGGGCTACGCGAAGGCCACCAAAGGCCTCGGATTCTGCATGGTCACCACCGGTCCCGGGGGCACCAACGCGGTCACCGGCGTCGCGGGCGCGTGGCTTGATTCGACCCCGGTTCTCTATGTCTCCGGCCAGGTGAAGCGCCCCGATCGCATGTTCGACGCCGTCTCCGGCAAGCCGCTCGGCATGCGCCAGCTTGGCGTGCAGGAGGTCGACATCTGCTCCATCGTCGGCCCCATCACGAAGTATGCGGTGACGATTCTCGAGCCCAACGATATCCGCTACCATCTCGAGAAAGCCGTCTACCTCGCGCTGAACGGCCGGCCCGGGCCAGTGTGGATCGACGTTCCGCTCGACGTGCAGGCCATCTCCATCGACGAAACCAAGCTCCGCAGCTTCGATCCCAGCGAGTTCGCCAACGACGCCAGCATCACCGGTACGTCGAACATACCCTACGAGGTTCAGAAGGCCATCGAGGCCTTCAACGCCTGCCAGCGTCCCCTGCTCTTCGCAGGCAACGGCATTCGCCTCGCCCGTGCCGAAAAAGAATTCGAAGAACTCCGCCAGCTCCTCGGCGTACCCACCGTCGCCACCTGGTGCGCCGCCGATCTCGTCCCCTCGGACGACCCGACCTACGTCGGCCGCCCCGGCTCCGTTGCTGCAAGAGGGGCGAACTTCGCCCTGCAGAACTGCGATTTCCTGCTCGCGGTCGGTGTACGGCTCGACTTCGCCATTACCGGCTATGCTCCGCAAAATCTTGCCCGCGAGGCTCACAAGATCGCGGTGGATATCGATGCTGCCGAGCTCGGGAAACTGCACCCCTACCTGCAGCAGCCGGTCTGCGCCGACGCCAAGGCCTTTCTCACCGAGCTGCTGAAGCACAAGGACCAGCTGAAGCCCCGCAATTTCAAGCCTTGGCTGGCCCGTTGCGCCGACTGGAAGACCCGCTATCCCGTCGTCACCGATGAGCACCGCAAGCCCGAAGGCCTGGTCAGCATCTTCAATCTGGCCGAGGTGCTCGGCACCGAGGTCAAACCCGAGGACCGGCTGGTCGTCGGCAACAGCGGTTCCGGCATCGAGATCTACCTCCTGGCCTGCCCCACGCTGCACTCGCAGCGGCTTTACCACACCGCCGGCCTCGGCTCCATGGGCTACGCGATCCCGATGGCCATCGCCGTCTCGATCGCCAATCCCGGCCGCGAGGTCATCGCCGTCGACGGCGACGGTGGCTTCATGTTCAACATCCAGGAGCTCGAAACCATCAGCCGTCTCCAGCTGCCGATCAAGTTTTTCGTGCTGAACAACGACGGCTACAGCTCCATTCGCGCCTCGCAAACGGCTTACTTCAAGCAGCCCACCATCGGCGCCGACCGCAACACCGGGCTCACCATCCCGGACCTATCCGCCGTCGGGCAAGCCTTCAAACTCGGCACCTACGTCATCAAGGACCAGACTGACCTCCGCGCCGAGGTCCGCAAGGTCCTCGACATGTCCGGGCCTGTCCTCTGCGACGTAAACGTGTTGCCCGACGAGGTTCGCGCGCCGCGCCTGCAGTCCTACCAGAAGCCGGACGGCAGCTTCGTCTCCAAGCCCCTCGAAGATCTCTTTCCCTTCCTGCCCCGCGAAGAGTTCCTCGCCAACATGATCGTGAAGCCGCTGCCGGAGTAGGCGTTGCCTTTGTCTTTCTTGTTGTCATTCCCGAAGGGATGCTGCATTCCTTCGGCGCGCCAAAAACCGGGTGCCCCACCTTCGCCGCAGCCTCATCGCGGCTAAGGTGGGTTTAGCGCCACAGCAGTCCACTGGAGTCCCATGCCCCACACCTACGGCGTTTTGCAAGGCCGCCTCTCCCCACCCGAGGACGGCCGCTTTCAATCCTTCCCCCGCCAGGGCTGGCGCGACGAGTTCGCCAAGGCCAAGGCCGCCGGCTTCAGCTACATCGAGTGGATTCACGATGACTATGACGGTTCCGCCCCGGGCTCTGCCGGTTCCGCGGGTACCTCCGGCAAAGGCGCAAACCCCATCTTCACCGAAGCAGGCCTGCGGGAGTTCGATGCCCTGAAAGCCGAACACGGCATCGCCACCCCCGCCCTCTGCGGTGACTGGTTCATGGATTTCCCGCTGATTCGGTGCACGCCGGAAGAGCGCCAGCATCGCGAGCAACACCTCCACGCCCTCCTGCCCGTCGCGGAGCGCATCGGCGCCTGCCGCATCGTGCTTCCGTTCGTCGATAACTCCAAAATGACCACGGAAGAAGAGAAGACGCAGGTCCTCGACGTGCTTAAACACACCCTGCCCGTCGCTGAGTCCTGCGGCGTCGAGCTCCACCTCGAGGCCGACTTCAACCCCGCCGACTTCAAAGCCTTTCTCGCCCGCCTCGAAGATCCATTCCTCAAGGTGAACTGGGATAGCGGCAACAGCTCCGGCCTTGGCTACGTCGCCACCGAGGAGTTCGCCGCCTACGGCGACCGCATCGGCTCCGTCCACATCAAAGACCGCTATCGCAAGCCCGAAGGCGGCATCGAAACCCGCCCGCTAGGCACCGGCTCCGCCGACTTCGACGATGTCTTCAAAGCCATCAAGAGCATCGGTTACGACTGCGGCGTCACCCTACAAGTCGCCCGCGGCAATCCCGGCGACGAGGTCAACTTCCTCCGCGGCCAACTCGACTTCGTGAAGCGCTACTGGTAAGCGATACACTCAGCACAGAGGTGTTCTATGGCTCTCGCCATTATCGAAGCCCATGTAGACGAGAATCTTAAGGCAGCTGCTGAACGCATCATGGCGGACGCCGGCCTGAACGCATCGGAGGTGATGCGTATGGTCCTGAACAAGATTGTGGCCGAGCAGTACGTCTCTCTGGATCTGTTTCACCCCAATCAGGAGACACTGGACGCAATGGCGGAGATGGACAGGGGTGGCCTGCCAACGTATGCAACAGTCGCGGAGCTCATGGCCGATCTAAATGCGGACGATTAGCCCAGGTACTAGTTTTCGCAAGGACCTGAAACATGAATCGCGCGGACACCATCGACAGCTCCTGTTGACTCGCCTGGATGAAGCTTTGCTTTTGTTACAGCAGGATCGCCCTCTTCCAGAAAGATACTGTGACCACCCTCTGAGCGGTATCTGGGCCGGTTACCGTGACTGTCATCTTGTGCCGGATCTCGTTCTGATCTACCGCAAGCCCAACGATCAAGTACTGGAACTAACCCGGCTCGGTTCCCATAGCGAGCTCGATCTCTAAATCTATGCCTATCACCGCCGAATCCCTCCAACGCAACCAACTCTTCTCCCTCGAAGGCAAAACAGCCGTGCTCACCGGCGCCTCCGGCTTTCTCGGCCGCACCTTCGCTCTCGCGCTGCTCGCCAACGGAGCCCGCGTGGTCGCACTCGGCCGCAGCGACCGCCTGCAAACAGAAGCAAAGAACTGGGCGGACCAGTTCGGCGCGGACAAGATCGCCGTCGAGCAGATCGATATGTACGATGTCGAGGCACTCAACACGCTTTGCGACAGGATTGCCGATAAGGAAAGGAGCATCGACATCCTCGTCAACAACGCCCACGAGCTCGGCTCCGCCACCGGATTCAACGTCCCCGAGGGCTCGCTTGAAAACTCCACCTTCGACCAGTGGCAGCGCAACCTGCAGGGCGGCGTCTACTGGGCCGTGCAGACCACGCAGCGCCTCGGCATCCGCATGAAAGAGCAAAAGCGCGGCAGCATCATCAACATCGCCACGATGTACGCCTCGGTCGCCCCGCGCCCGCAGCTCTATGAAGGCACCACGTCCCTCAACCCGCCGGGCTACAGCGCTTCCAAGGCCGCGCTGGCAGCCTTCACACGCTACACGGCCAGCTTCTGGGGTACCTCCGGCGTGCGCGCCAACTGCATCTCCCCGGGCCCGTTCTCGAACACCGAAGACGTCGGAACCGGGCAGAACGCCGTCCAGGAAGACTCGCCCTTCGTAACCAAGCTCAAGGGCTACACCGTGCTCAACCGCATCGGCCGCCCGCTGGAGCTCTGCGGCGCCCTGCTCTTCCTGGCCTCCGACGCCAGCACCTACGTGACAGGGCAGAATTTGAACGTGGATGGCGGCTGGACCGCGGTCTGATCGGGAGAATTTGCATGGCACCGCTGCCGGACGAATCGAATTGTCGTAGGTAGCGTGTCGTGGAGCCGAGAGCGACCACGGCCCATCAGATGAATGGCGAGGTGCGAGGTCGTCACTAAGCTCGTAGAACAATTCTGACCGGCACGGCTCTGTGCCGAAGGAGCTTCATGTGGCTGCTACATTCACCATTGATCCGGCCCACACGGCCGTCTTGAGCATGGATTGTCAAGCCGGCATCGTTTCGATCTACACCCGAGAGGCCAAAGACGCTTTTCTGGTTCGGGTCGCAAGTGTTCTCAATCATGCTCGTGCTACTGGCATGATCATAATCCACATTCAGGTAGGTTTTCGACCGGGACTCCCCAAGATCAGTTCCCGAAACGCACTCCTCGGCGCCATTAAGTCCTCAAAGCAGCATCAGCAGCTTTTCCGGAAACCGCTCGGAGCGATCCCGGATACCATCGCACCGCAAGATAATGAAATCGTTATAACCAAGCATCGAATCAGTGCCTTCGCTGGCACGGATCTCGCTATGATTCTTCGCGCCAATGACATTGATACTTTGGTTCTTTACGGCATTGCGACCAGTGGCGTCGTCCTTTCCACTCTTGTCGAGGCTGCTGACGCCGATTACCGTCTTGCGGTCATCGGCGATTGTTGCGCTGACCTGGACTCAGCGCTTCACGATTGCCTCATCCAGCGATTCTTTCCTACACGCGGGTCGGTCTTCTCGTCTGCGGGTTTTATCGTCGCCTCGTCGAGGATGGATAAACAATCGTGAAAAATTCATCCTGAACAGACCAGATGCATTGACACAGACCGGCCTTCTCATGGAAGACCGTTTGCCGCCTCTGAAACGTGCAATTCAGCCCAAGGCTCGCGTCAGTAGCCCGCTTCTCGTCCGTGACGAACAGCTAGAATCACGACCTGACGACCATCGAAGTGGTACAGCGCCACATAAGCGCTCTGCCCGAAATCCACTACCCATTCGCGGAACCCCGGCAACATATCCTCGACAGGCCGGCCGCTCTCAGGATGGTTCCCGAGATTCTTTACGCCACCCCGGATCGCCTTCACGGCACGCTTGGCGGCGTCGCGGTTCTTGAATGCCAGAAAGGCATACAGGCGGGCTACGTCATCAAGAGCCGCTTGTGACCAAACTAGGCGTGGCACAAAGGTGGCGCGGCGTCCTCACCCGCTTCAAGCTTGGCCAGCCAGGCGTCAGCCTCTTCGGCTGTCACATGGAAACCAGTCGCTTGGTAGTGCGCCCAGGCCGCTTCGGCATCCTGCCGCAGTTGCTCGCGCTTTTCTTCGCGCTCCACGTACTGTTCCACGGCCTCGCGCAGGATCCAATGCGGCGTTCGCTGCCGAGCCGAGGCAAGCCGCTGCACGCGTTCTTTGGTCGCCGGATCGAGTTTCAAGCTGGTCGAGGCTGTCGGCATAATGGTATTCCCGGGTAACACCTATCAATACTAAGCCTTTCTGCAGCACTGATGGGAAGTTTGTATTCGATGAAGCTGAGCTTCCAAGAGCAGAACGGACGCGGCGTACTCCTTAACCGCGACACGGGTCATCTCTCGCCAGGCACTCTTCACAGACAATAGAACCATGCTCCCCGCCCGCGACGCAGAACTCGTCCAGATCGTAGACGCGGCCCTCGCCGACGCCACCCTGCGCGCACGCAAGCTCGACGGCACCTCCTGGTTGGCCTGCCGTCCGGGCTGTACGCCCTGCTGCCACGGCGTCTTCCGCATCGCCGCGCTCGACGCCGAACGCCTCCGCTCCGCCCTGGCTGGCTTGCAAACCACCGACGCGCCCCGGGCCGCGGCCATCCAGACCCGTGCGCGGCACCTCGCCGAGACGCTCCGGCCAACCTTCCCCGGCGACCCCGCCACCGGCATACTCGCTCCCGAAGAAGACGGCGCCTGGGATGGCTTCGCGGACCTGCCGGAGGCTGACGCGCCCTGCCCCGTGCTCGACCCCGTCACCGGGACCTGTGACCTCTACGCCGCGCGACCGCTCACCTGCCGCCTCTTCGGTCCACCCGTCCAGAACGAAGCAGGCATCGGCCTCTGCGAGCTCTGTTACGTGGGCGCGACCGACGCCGAGATCCTCCACGGCGAGATGCACCTGGAGCACCAAGCCCAAGAAGCGGCCCTGGAGCGCGACTGCGCTCCAGGAGAAACCATCATCGCCTGGGCCTTGCTTCCCGCGCGCAGATAGCCTCGTGCCAGCGTCCTGAATCTAAAGTTCGCAATATTAGCTTTGTCATCCTGAGCGCAGCGAAGGACCTGCTTTTTGTTTGGGTTAGCGACAACGCTCGGTTCTGAAACGTGAAAAGAACTTCGGATTCCCCAAACTAGTGTCATAGTGAGCCGCAAGACACACCGCAACGACGTCCCCAGTCCCCGCACTCTACACTAGACCCCAATGGACCTCCAACTCCAAAACCAGGTCGCCTTCATCGCCGGAAGTTCCCGAGGCATCGGCCGCGCGATTGCCGCCACGCTGCTCGCCGAAGGCGCCCGCATTGTGCTCACCGGCCGCGATGAAGCCTCCCTCCGCGCGACACAGGCCGAGCTCTCAACGCCCCAAACGCACGACCGGATTCTTGCCGTGCGCGGCGACTTCACCCATGCCGAAACCATCAGCCGCGCCTTTGAGCGCACGCTGGCGCACTTTGGGCGTCTCGACCATCTCATCGCCAATCTCGGCACCGGCTCCGGCAAACCCGGCTGGGATCAGTCCGAAGAGGAGTGGCAACGCCTGTTCGAGCTCAACTTCTTCGCCTCCGCCCGCCTCACCCAGGCCGCGCTGCCGCACCTGCTGCGCAACAGCGTCGAAGGCAACGGGAGCGCCGGCTCCATCCTGTACATTTCGTCCATCGTCGCCGTCGAGGCCACCCCCGCGCCGCTGCCCTACTCCGCCGCCAAGGCCGCGCTGAACAACTATGCCAAAAACCTCGCCCGCCAGCTCGGCCCGCAGAAGATCCGCGTGAATACCATCGCTCCCGGCAACATCTTCTTCCCCGGCGGCAGCTGGGAGCGCCACCTCGCCAATCGCCGCGACGCCGTGGAGACCATGCTGAAGACTGAGGTACCGCTGCAACGCTTCGGCACGCCCGAAGAGATCGCGTCGCTGGCCGCCTGGCTCTGCTCACCCCAGGCCGGCTTCGCCACCGGCGCCTGTTACGTCATGGATGGCGGCCAGACGCGGGTCGTTTAGGAGACGTCTCCCCGAAGAACCTGGACCAGGAGCGCATTCAGCAGGGCGAAACGACCTGTGCCACGCAGCAACCGAACGGGCAACGCTTCACCCCCGTTCTGTCCCTTATGCTTTGTGCGTGCAAGCACCAAAGATACGAGGAGAATCATGACATCGAGTAGGTACAACAAGCGGTTCGGAAGACCTGTGGCGATCGCATTGGCCCTCGCCATAGGAACGGGCGTCGCCATGGCGCAGGCTTCCACACAGGACAAGCAGTTTCTTAAAGAAACCGCGCAGGACTCCAACTTCGAGATCAAGACCGGGCAGCTCGCGCTCCAGAAGAGCCAAAGCGAAGATGTAAAGCGCTACGCGACGATGGTCATGCACGACCACACGCAGCTGAAGCCGGAGATCAGGTCTGCGGACAGCGCTGCCGGTGTCGAGCCCATCTCGCCGGGCAGCATGTCGGTCGAAGATGATGCCAAATACGCCGAGTTGAAGGTGCTGACCGGGAATACCTTCGACGAGACTTACATCAAGGGGCTGGTGAAGGGCAATGCGCAAGCCGTGCAGGAGGCCCAATCCGAAGCCTCCGACAGCTCCATTCCCGCGGTAAAAAAGCTGGCGACGCGCAGGGCTGCTTTGGATAGCAAGCACACGGAAAAAGCCAAGCAGCTAGCCCAGGCGCACAATATCCAGCCGTAGCTCCACATCTTGTAACGTTGCTGCGAAGGGCGGCAAAGTCACCACATGAGCCGCCCTTGGCTGCGGCAGGTTTCAATATACGACCCTTGCACCAGGTTGAAAAACGCAAACAAGCCACGGGATTCATCAGGTTCGTGAACGAAAGGAGGTTACGTCTCGTATTCTCACCACAATGGATCGCGCCCAGCCAGCAACCTCCATGCGCTCGGACGCGGCTCTCTTGACTGTGTGCGCCGCGCTTATCCTGCTTGTCCACTTTTACGTGGGCAACGGCTATGGCTTTCACAGGGACGAACTACAGTTCCTCGACGACGCTCGCCATTTACAGTGGGGCTTTGTTGCTTATCCGCCGCTTACCGCCTTTTGCGGACGCATCGCCATCGCGCTCTTCGGCATCTCGCCCCAGGTCTTCCGGTTGCCCGCGGCGTTCGTCAATGCCATGTCGCTTGTGCTGGCCGGCCTCATCGCCCGCGAACTCGGCGCGCGCAAACCGGCCCAGGTTATCGCTCTCTTTGCCACCCTTCCCGTTGCACTTGCCTTCAGCTCCGTCCTGCAATACAACACCTTCGACCTGTTCTCCTGGTTGCTGCTGGTCTTCTTCATCGCCCGCCTGCTCCGGACAGGGGACGAACGATACTGGATCGGCGCCGGAGCCGGCATTGGCATCGGTGTACTTTCCAAGTACTCCATTGTTTTTCCTGTCCTCAGCTTGCTTGTCGCCGTTCTGCTCCTTCCATCGCAGCGCTGTCATCTTCGCAGCCGCTGGTTTTGGTACGGAGCACTCACTGCCGTGGGGATCGCCGCGCCCAATCTCGTCTGGCTCGCCCACCATCAATTCATCACGCTGCGGATGGAGCATTTTATTCACCTGCGTGATGTTCGCCACGGTCGCGCAGTCGGCTATTACACCGATCAGCTGAAATTCACCCTGTTTGGATTGCCCCTCGCCGTAGCCGGGCTTATCTTTCTAGTGCGCAGCACCCGCTTTCGCCTGCTCAGCGCTTTCTACATCGGCCCATTCCTCCTCTTTGCCTTCGCCAAAGGACGCGGCTATTACCTGCTGCCGGCGTATCCCGTCCTTTACGCCGCCGGGGCGGTCGCGCTGGAGCGCGTTCTTGCCTCGCAAACCAGGGTCCTCCGCCACATCGTCCGTTTCGCCGTCCTCACCGCCATGCTCGTCGATGCAGCCGGAGTCGCGTGGGCGTATTTACCCATCTGGGCTTCCGGTTCAGCCGGATGGAACTGGCAGATGAAAAACAATTACGACATGGCCGATGAGATCGGTTGGCCAGAACTGGTCGCGCAGGTTGCCGCCGTACGCGATACTCTCTCGCCGGTAGACCGCAGCCGGCTCGCCATCCTCGCCAACAACTATGGCGAGGCCGGCGCGCTCTCCCTCTATGGTCCGCGATACAACCTGCCCACTCCCATCAGCAGCACCAACAGCTTTCACGACCGGGACTATGGCCCCTACGAACCCGAGACTGTGATCGTCGTCGGTGGGGAACTCCATGATCAGGAACTGAACTTCGAGCGCTGCTCGGTTGTCGCACAGGTCAACATCCCCCATGGGGTGCGGAACGAGGAATCCGTCGACCACCCGGAGATCCTGATCTGCCACCACCTTCGACGTCCATGGCCCGTCGTGTGGAGTCGTTCCGAGGAGTTTGGATGACACGCCCGCCTCCTGCACGGTGTCCTTCTTCAAGCCTGCGATACTAGAATCAAGAAGCATCCCATGGCACTCACCGAACTCAACCGCGCGCACTCCCTCTTCGACCTTTCCGGCCGCGTTGCCGTCATCACCGGAGGCGCCGGCCTGCTCGGCTACCATCACGGCGCCATCCTTGCCGCGGCCGGGGCCAACGTTGTCCTGCTCGACCTCGCGGGGGCCAACCCCAGCCTTCGGGCCGACCAACTGCAGGCAGCCCATGGCCCACAATCCGGCAGCCAGACCCTGGGCTTAGCCGCCGACATCACCTCCGAGCACTCGCTGCTAGAGGCGCGCGACGCCATTATGGCCAGGTTCAGCCGGGTCGACATCCTCATCAACAACGCCGCCAACAACCCCAAGGTCGAAGCCGATCCGCACGGGGAGCCCAAACAGTGGTCCCGCCTCGAAAACTTTCCGCTCGAGGTCTGGAACGCCGACATCTCGGTCGGCCTCACCGGCGCTTTCCTCTGCTCGCGCATCTTCGGCGCGGAGATGGTGAAGCGCAACAGTGGCGTGATCCTCAACGTCGCCTCCGACCTGGGTGTGATCGCGCCCGACCAGCGGCTCTACCGCAAGGAGGGCCTCCCGGAAGATCAGCAGCCCGTAAAGCCGGTCACCTACTCTGTCGTAAAGACCGCGCTGATCGGCCTCACCCGCTATCTCTCCACCTATTGGACCGCGCACAACATCCGCGTGAACGCGATCTCCCCCGGCGGCGTCTTCGCCGGCCAGCCCGACGAGTTCACCGCCAAACTGCATCAGCTCATCCCCATGGGCCGCATGGCGCATAAAGACGAGTACCAGGGCGCGATCCTCTTCCTCTGCTCCGACGCCAGCTCCTACATGACCGGCCAGAACCTCATCGTAGACGGCGGCCGCAGCGTCTTATAACTGCGGGTTGCCGTTGCTCTTTTGGTTTGCCATTCCCGAAGGGAACCTGCGTTTGAGCAGCGAGGGCCAAAGCCACGAGCCCGTCCCAAGCAACACCAATCATGCCAAGGAGATCCACCCATGAACGTTCTCGTTATCGGAGCCGCCGGCAAAACCGGCAATCTCGTCGTGGAGCGCGCCCTCGCCGCCGGCCATGCCGTGACCGCCTTCGTACACAACCCCGACTATGCGCATGGCGGGGTCCGCGTGATCAGCGGAGACGCAGGCAACCCATCGGACGTGCGCCGCGCCGTAGCCGGCCAGAACGCGGTGATCGACGCTCTCGGCGGCAAAACACCCTACAAAGCCACCGACCTCGAAACCAGCGCCGCCCGCAACGTGGTCACCGCCATGCAGGCCGAAGGCGTCCGTCGCCTGATCGTCATATCCATGATGGGCGTGGGTGACAGCGCCGAGCAGGCGCCTTTCTGGTATGAACACCTGTTGCTGCCGACCTTCCTGCACGGCGCCACGCCGGACAAGACACACATGGAGGCCACAGTGCAGGCCGATAGCATCGACTACATCATCGCCCGTCCTCCTGTTCTCTCAGACGACCCCGCCACGGGCTCCTACACGGTTATTCCATCTCCCAACAAGGCTCACAAGATCACCCGAACCGATCTCGCACAGTTCCTCGTCGACCAGCTCACGAGCGACCGGTACCTCGGGCAGGCAGTAGTGGTGGCCAACAGTTGAACACCTCGCCGGTCTTGAGCCAATCTCGCGAGCAGGAGCCCTTCGCGGGTGAGGTTCACCCTACCCACCCGCCCGTCGTTCCCATCCCGCAGGACCCCTTTATCCCGCGCAAGCGCCTGCAGCGGCTGGTGAACCTCTTTCCCGGCGGGCAATTCTTCCGCTACCTGCTCGTCGGCGGCTTCAACACGCTCTTCGGCTACGGCACCTTCGTCATCACCCTCTCGCTTCTCAGCAAATCCGTACCGCCACGCTTCCTGTATCTTTCAGCTCCACTAGCCTCGATCATTTCCACGCCGTTCAACATCACCGTCGCCTACTTCGGCTACAAGCTTTTTGTCTTCCGCACCAAGGGCAATCACCTGCTGGAATGGCTGAAGTGCTTCGCCGTCTACGGCACCGGAATGATCCCCGGCCTGATCGCTCTCGGCGCCCTCACACGCCTGCTCCAGGCCCAGATCCACCATCATTCCGCCACGCTGCACACGCACCTAAGCGCAGTCGAATCGCACCTCGGCGGCGCGCCGTTGACCCTCCTCCAGCACATCGCGCACGGCAGAAGCATCGCCGGCAACATCGCCGGCGCCATCGTCATCGCGGTCTCGACGATTTACAGCTTCGTCGGCCACAAAAAGGTCACTTTCAAGACCTCCGCCGCCCCCGCTCCGACCGCCTCCTGATTCCCTCTATCGGCTAAACTTGTCGAAGCTTTAGCCGATATTTCAGGAGTACGCCCCGAAGTGAGCATCCAGTGACCAAGAAGACCATCTCCATCATCACGCCCTGTTACAACGAGGAGGCCAACGTCCTCAACCTGTACAACCAGGTGCGCGCCGTGATGGCCGGGATCGCGCGGTACGAGTACGAGCACATCTTCATCGACAACCACTCGCGCGACAACACCGTCGCCATTCTGAAGATGATCGCCGCCGAAGACCCCAACGTGAAGGTCATCGTCAACGCCCGCAACTTTGGCCACATCCGCTCGCCCATCCACGCGCTCATGCAGGCCCGCGGCGACGCCATCCTCGGCATCGTCGCCGATCTGCAAGACCCGCCCCCGATGATCGCCGACATGATCGCCGAGTGGGAACGCGGCGCCTACTGCGTGCTCGGCATCAAGCGCACCAGCGAAGAAAACGGCCTCATGTTCTGGGCGCGCAAGCAGTACTATCGCACCGCCGAACGTCTCAGTTCCATCGAGACCATCCAGAATTACACGGGCTTTGGCTTGTATGACCGCAAGGTGGTCGAGCTCGTCCGCCAGTTCGACGATCCGTATCCCTACTTCCGCGGCATGATCGCCGACATCGGTCTGCCCACCGTCAAGCTGCTCTACGACCAGCCCAGCCGCAAGTTCGGCGTGACCAAAAACAACTGGTACACTCTCTACGACATCGGCATGCTGGGCATCATCAACCACTCCAAGGTGCCGCTGCGGCTAGCCACCTTCGCCGGCTTCGGTGGCGCAGTCATCTCCTTCGTCGTGGCCCTAGGTTACCTGCTCGCGAAGCTCATCTTCTGGAATACGTTCGACGTGGGCGTCGCTCCGATGATCATCGGCCTGTTCTTTCTACAGTCGCTGATGCTGGTCTTCCTGGGCGTCATGGGCGAGTACGTCGGCGCCATCTACACCCAGGTGCAGAAGCGTCCCTACGCCGTCGAACTGGAACGCATCAACTTCGACCAGCCCTTCCACCTTCCGCGCGCCGCACCCGTCATGCTCGCGGGCCTGACCTCCGGCAACCCCCTCACCAACCCCGCGCCCGGTGCCGAGGCACCACCTTCGCCGTCGTAACGCCCTGTCCCCTTTTGTTGTCATTCCCGAAGGGAATCTGCGTCTTCCCTCCCTCGCGCATTCATCTCCGGAGCCCGTACCCATGACCAATCTCATCCGCAAGCAGCTGCAGCAATCCATCGACACCATAACCCGCGTCCTCAATGACGATGCCATCCACAAAGCCGTCGTAGAAGCTGGCCGCATCACCGCCGACGCCATGAAATCCGGCAAGAAGCTGATGGTCTGCGGCAACGGCGGCTCCGCCGCCGATGCGCAGCACCTCGTCGCCGAGTTCGTCTCCCGCCTCACCGTCGACCGCCCGGCCCTGCGCGCCGTCGCGCTGACTACCGACACCAGCATCCTCACCGCCATCGGCAACGATTACAGCTACGACAACGTCTTCGAGCGCCAGGTGGAAGCCCTCGCCAACGAAGGTGACGTGCTGCTCGCCATCTCCACCTCCGGCAACTCGAAAAATTGCATCAAGGGCTTGAAAAAGGCCAAAGAGATGGGCGTCCACACCATCGCCTACACCGGCAACAACGGCGGCGGCATGGCGGAACTGGCCGATCTCAATGTCATCGTCCCCTCCAACACTACGATGAACATCCAGGAGTCGCATCTGGCTTTGGAGCACATCTTTTGCATGGTTGTTGAGCGCTTTTACTTCGGTGAAGATTTCGGCAAGAAGCCGCAACAGCTGGCGGAGTAACGGGTTGATGCTCACCTCTGCGGCGGTCCGGGCATACAGCAGATTCCCTTCGGGAATCACAACAAAGAGAAGGCCATCAGCAGCTATGCCCGTTTCCTCCGTACAAACCCGGCCACGCTCAACAAACCCGTCCCCAGCAGCGCAATGGATGAAGGCTCCGGCGTCACACTCGTGACGGGCGCCGCTGCCAGATTGCCCTCCAACGTATCGATCGGCCCCGCCGCGGAGATCGTTCCCGCATACACATTGGCGAGATAGTCGCAAAGGTAGGAGGCGGTGGCGCACCGCTTGCTCTCGGCCGGCACATACCCGACCAGTGTCGAGACGGGCAGATCGAACTGCAGTGCGTCGGTCGCGTCGCTAAATGTGGCGATGTACTCGTTGGTGAAGGGGCTGAAGCTCTGCGTCAGCGGCGCCTCGTTGAAGATCGCGGATCCACTTGCGATCGGCACCGTGACATCCAGTCCCGTGATCGTGCCGAGGGTCGCATCGATGGTGATCGTTCCTATACCGCTCTTTCCGGACACATTCGCGACCTCATAGGTGGTCACAGTATCGGCATGGGCGGCAACGGCAGACAAGAGAACGGCGGTGGCCGCAAGATAGCGTAAAAGCATGAAGGCTCCTGGGTCGAACGGGGTTCAAGATAATGGCCTGAGCGTATACGGCGATTGTGTCAGTATGTTTAAACGCCCCTTAATGCCTCTCATTTCATGAGGAAAATCTGCGGTTGCCGTTCGGGCCGTCTTGTTTGTCTTTCGTGCCTGTCCTTCCTGTCTGTCACCTGAAGGGAATCTGCGGTTGCGGTTGCTCTGCCCTCCTCAGCGATAAAGCGATAGGAACACCGAATGGCCGTGCTAGCTTCAAACCATGTGGCTCCTCCTCCTTGCCAGGCGATCCTTCTCCGTTCTCGCGATCGTTCTCACAACCCTGACGGCGAGCGCGCAACTGCCAGGGCCGCGGCCGGGCTCCGTACACACACCGGACGTGGATCTGGCCACCTTTACCTTCGGCAACCCCGGCACAAAGATTCCCGTCCTCGCCGTGAACGGTGGGCCGGGTCTCTCCCATATCTACATGCTGCAGAACGACGTTTGGCCGCGTGTCGCACGCACACGGCAGGTCATCTTCTACGACCAGCGCGGCACAGGCGCCTCGAATCGACTCCGCGCCGGGGCGTCACAATCCATGGACGCGCAGGTAGCCGATCTTGAGGCCATCCGTGCCTCACTCCACACTCAGAAAGTCGATCTGGTCGGCGATTCCTATGGTGGTCTGCTCGTCTCCGCCTACGCCGCAGCGCATCCCGAGCACGTCAATACCCTGGTTCTGTCCGACTCCGCCGCACCCGGCTTCGCCACGCTCCACCCGCGGCTCGCCGAAGTCTTCCCCGACATCGTCGCCAAGGCGAAGGAAGACGTCAGCCGAACAAGCGATCCCAACAAAGCCGCCGACATCGACCTGCGAGCCCACTTCCGCATGATCTTCTACTCGCAGGAGCTCTGCGACCGCTACCTTGCGGGCGCTAAAGACCTCGGCTTCAACGTCGCAACAGGCGAAGCTGTCTCCAAAGCCGTCGAGAAGATCGACCTCACGCCGCAGATGGCGCAGTTCCGCTTCCCCACCCTTGTACTCAATGGCCGCTTCGATCTCAACGTCACGCCGGACGTCGCCTGGGCGGTCGCCCACAACATCCCCGGCGCTCAACTTGTCTGGTTCGAAAAGAGCGGCCATCTGCCCTCTTATGAGGAGCCCGAGCGCTACATCTCCGTAGTTGAGCGTTTCTTTCAGGCGCATGATCCCAGCATCCGCTGAGCCGTAACACGGCACACCGAAAGGCGTTCACTCAACCTGAGTACAGTGACGACCAGCGGCCTCTCTCGCTAAAGCCCGTCGTCTCACTGAAGCGCAGCGGAGTGTAGCGGAGTGTAGCGATCCCTGTCGTTTGCCTCTGCCTGCGGTGAAGGGATCCTGCACACAAACTTCTCCGCCCATGTGTTGTGGAAGTTCCAGACAAAGTTCGGCGGACCGGGAACATGCGCTTGAAGTCCAGGTAGGGTCTTCATTTGGACATACCGAAGTCCAGACCTAACCGGTCTGCTTTTGATACTTTGCAGTAAAAGTACGGAGGGAGGGGACTACGCCCCGACGCGCTCTGCCCGTACCGGCTCGCCCGGATCCCGCATCAGGCCCATCTCCTGATAGATCGGCCGCATGACGCTGCGGATCTTGGGCAGCTCCGTCGTGTACCAGGCCGCGCCCGCGATGCACATTGCGCCGGTGAGCATGACGGTACGCGGCGCACCCAGCCAGTGCGCCAGGCCACCCGCAAGCAGGCTGCCGAACGGCGCCATGCCGACAAACGCCATCGTGTAATAGCTCATCACGCGGCCGCGTTTATCCTCCGGCACCAGCGTCTGGATGATCGTGTTGCTCGATGCCAGACCGGTCATCATGCCCCAGCCGACCACGGGCATCAGCAGCAGGCTGAGCCACAACACATGCGATAGCCCGAACAGAATCAGCCCCAGGCCAAACAGCCCCGCCGCAATCTGAATCTGCCGGGTCAGCCCCACAACACTCTTGCGCGTGGCCAGCTGCAACGCCGCAAACAGCGCCCCTACGCCAGACGCCCCGGTCAGGAAACCCAGTGTATGCGGTCCGCCATGCAGCACCTGCCCGGCAAAGATCGGCAGCAGCACGGTATACGGCCAGCCCATCAGGCTCAGAATCGCAAACAGCAGCAGAACCGTGCGGATGGGCCGAAACCCCGCGACATAATCCCAGCCCTCACGCATCTGCGCCAGCATCGTCGCGGAGTGGCGCTTGATCTCCAGCGGTTTCACCCGCATCATCTCCAGCGAGACGATCACGGCGAAGTAGCTGACGCCATCGATGAGAAAACACCAGCCCTCGCCCACCGCCCCGATCACGATACCGGCCAGCGCCGGTCCGATCAGCCGCGCCACATTCACCATCGACGAGTTCAGCGCGATGGCATTGCCCAGGTCGGCGCGATCCTCCACCATCTGCACCGTAAAGGCCTGCCGCGCGGGCATATCGAAGGCGTTGATCAGCCCCTGCAACACGCTCAGCGCGATGATCTCCTTGATGGTAATGACCTTCGCCAGCGTCAGCGCGGCCATCAGCAGCGACTGCACCGCTGCCGCAACCTGTGTCCAGACCAGCAGCTTGCGGCGGTCCATCCGCTCGATCCAGACACCGGCAAACGGTGCGAGCAGGAAGGTAAGAATCTGCCCGGTAAAGCCCACGAGACCCAGCAGCAGCGCCGAATGCGTCAGCCGGTAGACCAGCCAGCTGGTCGCCAGCCGCGTCATCCAGGTGCCGATCAGCGAGATGCTTTGGCCGCCAACAAAAAGCTTGAAGTTGCGATGCCGCAGGGCGCGCCAGGCATGAGAAAACCGCCCCGCTTGGGGAGCTTCGGCGGGCCTTGGCTGCTCCGGGAGCTGCGCCTGCGAAGGGCTTGGGGTGGTGGCCACCTCCATGAGACGCTCCCGGCATTCTCTTCGACGCAAGAAGGCGGAAGTGCAGTCTGTCCCAAAGAACGCGGCATACTGGAATTCATGAGCACAAAGCCGCTCCCACCCTCCGATCTAGCCGAAGTGCTTGCGAACACCCTGCCGAGCTTCGCATCGCTGCGCGGCGCGCGGCTGTTCATCACCGGCGGAACGGGATTTTTTGGGCACTGGCTACTGGAGTCGTTGCTGTACGCCAACCGCGAGCTCTCGCTCGGAATACACGCGACGGTCCTCACGCGGAGCGCCAAAGGCTTCCAGGCAAAGTCCCCGCAGATCACCGGCGATTCAGCGATCACCCTGCTCGAAGGCGACGTTCGCAGCTTTGCGTTTCCCGCCGAGCCGCACACCCACATCCTCCATGCGGCAACCGACTCCGGCGGCCAGCAGGCGGACAGGCCTGCCTACGAGCTCGCCGAAAGCATTCTCGAAGGCACCCGCCACGTCCTGCAGTTCGCTCGCCGGACCGGCGCCACGCGGCTGCTCTACACCTCCACAGGCGCGGTGTATGGCCGCTCGGCAACGCTGCTCCACACGCCCGAAACTTATCCGGGCGCCCCGGATCCGCTGCAGCTCGCAAGCTCCTATGACGAGGCCAAGCGCATGGCCGAGCACCTCTGCGTCGCCTACGCGCACGGCACAGCGCTCGATCCCGTAATCGCACGTTGCTTCGCCTTCGTCGGCCCGCATCTGCCGCTCGATGCGCACTTCGCCATCGGCAACTTCATCGGCGCGGCCATCCGCGGCGAGCGCATTCATATCAGAGGCGACGGCACACCGCGGCGCTCCTGGCTCTACATGAGTGACCTTGCCGCCTGGTTGTGGACGCTTCTAGCGAAAGGCGAGCCGAACCGCGCCTACAACGTCGGCTCCGATGAGGGCTACACGATCGCCGAAGCCGCCCGCCTGACCGCTGCCACCCTTCGCCATAGTGTCGGAGGCGACTCCACTTTATCCATCCAGATCGACGGCACAGCGAAGCCGGATTCGCCTCTCAACAGCTATGTGCCGGCGATCGATCGCGCCCGTGCGGAGTTGGGTTTACAGGTGACGGTTTCGTTGGCTGAGGCCCTGCGGCGCACAGCGGCGTGGCATGGCTTCGTAACCAGACCTATAGATTTGGTATCAAGCCCATAAAAGGAGTCCATGTTGGTAAGGAAGTGTCATCTCGACCGGAGCGGACAGCCTTATAGTCCGCGCAGTGGAGAGACCCCTGTATTTCGCCCGTGGTAGCGCGAAGATCCGTGCCGCAGCGAGCACAATACCGGGGGTTTCTCCACTATGGCTGCGCCTCCGGTCGAAATGACGCCGTTTAGCCTGCAGGCGTAAGCCCGCAACGTTGTGAGCAGCGACGATCCCGCCAAACGCTCAGCCAGCAGTCGCCAAACAGGCCTGCTGCGCCTTCAGCAGCTCGCGAATGCCCGCCTCCGCCGCATCCAGCATCTCCGTCAGCTGCACGCGCGAGTAGGTTTCACGCTCAGCGGTCGCCTGCGTCTCCACCAGCCCACCCGAGGCCGTCATGACGACGTTCATGTCCACCTCCGCACGGCTGTCCTCCTCATAGTTCAGGTCCAGCAACACGCGGCCGTCCACGATGCCGACAGAGGTTGCCGCGACCATCTGGCGCAGCGGACTTTGCTTCAGCGTGCCCGCCTCCACCAGCTTGCCCAGGGCAAGCGCCAGGGCCGTACAGGCGCCCGTGATGGCAGCCGTGCGTGTGCCGCCATCGGCCTGCAGCACGTCGCAGTCCAGGATGACGGTGCGCTCGCCGAGCAGCTTCATATCCACCACCGAGCGCAGGCTGCGGCCGATCAGCCGCTGAATCTCATGGGTGCGGCCGCCGACCTTGCCCCGCTCGCTCTCGCGCGCGGTTCGCGTCAGGGTGGCGCGCGGCAGCATCCCGTACTCCGCCGTCACCCAGCCGCGGCCGGAATTGCGCAGCCAGCCGGGAAGCGTGTTCTCGATCGTGGCGTTGCACAGTACGCGCGTGTGCCCCGCCTCGATCAGCACGGAACCTTCTGCCGTCGCGACGAAGTGAGGGGTGAGGCGCAGGGTGCGCGCCGCCAGGGGACTGCGGCCATCGCCGCGAGGAAGTTCCAATACCGGAGACATAACGCTGATTATAGGCAGCTTGCGACGTTCTCATTTGGGCCAAAATGGGTGCGAAGCCTCACCTATCCCCAAAACGTTGCAGGGGTAATGCTCACATCTGGCCTCCCGGTTTGGGCCCGTTCGCGCGTACCTTGCAAGAAGGCTTTTGCCCCCGGAGCACCCCATGCAGGCTCATCTGCCGAGTTGTCCAGCCTCAAGCGTGCTGTTTGTCTGTCTCTCCCCTGTCCCCGGTTCGCCGGCGACGCCAATCACCGGGGCAGCGAATGGCTGAGCACCAGTTTTTTCCGCCTTTTCTCCGGGATTCGGGTCTCACCGCGCCGGGCCTGATCAGCAACAGCGGCCTGGCTGCGGCAGCCCTGGCGTCCCCCCATCTTTCCTCGGGAGCGGGCCGCACCGACACTCGTAAAACGACCGCTGGGAAACCCGTCTCCCTGCGCGTGCTGGTCGTCGAAGATGACGCGCCGGTGCGCCACGCGTGCACCCAGATTGCATCCGGGCTCGGCTACGCCGTGGAAACCGCCGACTCCGTTCCGGCGGCGAAGCTGGCCCTGAAGCGCAGCACCGTGGACATCCTGCTGCTGGATTTAAAGCTGCCCGGCGGCGGGGGCTTTTCCATTCTCCAGGAGGTTCGTGAATCGCATCCGCGCGTCGCCTCCGTGGTAATGACGGCGTTCGCCACCGTAAACTCTGCCGTGGAGGCAATGCGTACCGGCGCGGGCGATTACCTGACCAAGCCCTTTACCGTCGATGAGCTCGCAGGGGTACTCGAGCGCGCCGCGGAGAGGCGCCATGGCTTCGACGAGACGCGCCTGCTCCGCGAACGTCTGCAGTCCGGGGCAGCCGCCGGCATGCTCATGGGCCAGTCGCCTCCCATGGAAAAGCTGTTCCGCATGGTCTCCAAGGTCGCGTACACCAGCCATCCGGTATTGATCTTGGGCGAAAGCGGTACAGGCAAGGAGATCGTGGCACGCGCCATTCACGCCAACGGCCCCCACGCCGCGAAGCCGTTCATTCCGGTCGACTGCGGCTCGTTACTGCCGGCGCTGATGGAAAGCGAGTTGTTCGGCCACGTCCGAGGCGCCGTTCCAGGCAGCGCCGTCGCAAAAACAGGCCTGCTTTTGGCGGCGGCGGGAGGAACCGTCTTTCTTGATGAGATCGCGGAACTGCCCATGGACCTGCAAGCCAAGCTGCTGCGCGCCCTGCACGACAAAGAGATCCGGCCGGTTGGCTCCAGCACCGCCATTCCCATGGATGCACGCGTACTGGCAGCCACCAATCGCGACCTCGCCGCCATGGTCGAAAATGGCCGCTTCCGCAAGGATCTGTTCTACAAGTTAAATGTCGTAAATATCCGTATCCCTGCCCTCCGTGAGCGGCTCAGCGACTTGCCCATGCTTGCAGGGCACGTGCTCGACCGGATCGGCCGGGAACGGGGCATGCCCTTCACCTTGTCTGACGACGCGCTTCGCCTGATGGACGGGTATGACTGGCCAGGCAATGTGCGGGAGCTGGAACACACGATCGAACGCGCGTGTGCCCTGTCCAGCGGACCCATTGTGCACCTTGCCGATCTGCCATCCTCACTTCAGGAACATCGCTTTCAGGCAAATTCGTATCCCTTGTCGATCGCCGCGGGCGACGACACCGCCTTTCGCGTGGTTCCGATGGTGGAGCTGGAGCGGCAGGCGATTCTGAATACGCTGCGACAGTTGAATGGCGACAAGCTGCGCGCCGCCAAGCTGCTGGGCATCGGAAAAACAACGCTCTATCGCAAGCTGAAGGAATACGGTCTCCATGACGACTTGTTGGTATGACCTCCGCGCCGCAGGGATGCGGCGCGGGCTGCCGAGGCGCTCCGGCATCCGCGGCACTTCCCTCCCCCAAGCCTCAAATCCCGCCTCAGCCGAGTTTCACGAGGAAAATCCGATGGCCTGTTCTGTTTTGCTGATTGCTCCCGAGCCCGCGGCTAGCGTTGTCGCAAACGCATTGCGGCACGATCTTGACGGCTACGTCGAGTTGAGCGCGCACGGCCGGGAAAGTCTCTCCGCTCTCCGTCGCGAGGAGTTTACCCTCATCCTGCTGGATGAAAATCTGGCCGCGGCTGAACCAGGTGCGACCGATAACCTCTATACCGGTGCCGGTGCGGCGCCGGTTCTGGAGATGAACTTTGCCATCTGCGGCGTGGACCGGGTGCTGCGCCAGGTTCGTTCCGCGCTCAGCCGGCGTGCGCAGAACGAAGCGAAGGCACGTTCCGCCGCCGCCAATGCTCTCGGCAATGAACTCAATGCCTCCCTCGCCGGGCTCTTGCTGGAGTCGCAGCTGGCGTTGCGGGAAGCGGGCCCGGAGCTCGCGCCCGCGCTCAAACACCTGATCGAACTTGCGGCCGAGCTCCGTGAGCAACTGCGCGCTTAGCGCTCATCCCCACCGCTGCCTCCGGCTTCGAAGCCTTGCCTGCGCAGAAATTCTGCATCAAAAGTATTGCTGTCGCCGCCGTGCGATAGCAGAGGCTGTGCAACGCGCGCCATGCAGCCTGTATACAATCCGGGCTGAACGCCTCGCGCCGCTGAGCGTAGCAATGCGGCCAAGACGCAGCAATAAGGGCAAAAAGGGAGATAGAGATGAAGCTGACACCGGGAAAATTGGCGGGGCTGAACGCCGTTTCCAATGAGCAGGGAGTGATCGCCGCGGCGGCTATGGACCAGCGCGGCTCGCTGCTGAATTCGCTCGCAGCGGCACGAGGCGCCTCGGCTGATGGCCACGACCTGGAGATGTTCAAGGCCTTGGTCACGAACGTCTTGACGCAGTACGCCTCCGCTATCCTGCTTGACCCTGAATTTGGACTGCCCGCGACCAAACATCGTCATGGCAAGGGCCTTCTTCTGGCCTATGAGAAGACCGGCTATGATGCGACCACCTCGGGTCGGCTGCCGGATCTGCTCGATAACTGGAGCGTTCTTCGCCTTAAAGAAGCGGGAGCTGATTGCATCAAGATTCTGCTGTATTACACCCCCTTCGATCCTCCCGCGATCAACGACATCAAGCATGCCTTCATCGAACGGGTGGGAGCGGAATGCCGTGCCTTCGACCTGCCCTTCTTCTGTGAGTTTGTTGGGTATGACGCGACCGGAGCGAAAGACAATACCGTCGAATACGCGCGCAAGAAGCCCCAGATTGTCGCCGGATCCATGAAGGAGTTCTCCAATCCGAAGTACGGCATCGACGTGCTCAAAGTTGAGGTGCCGGTCAACATGGAATTCGTGCAGGGCACGCGAGCTTATAAAGGCGAGACCGCCTATACCCGTGCCGAGGCTCTGCAACACTTCCGCGACGCTGCTTCCAACACCGCGCTGCCGTTCATTTATCTCTCCGCGGGCGTCTCCAACCCCGTCTTCGTTGAAACGCTGGAACTGGCCGGGGAATCCGGTGTGGCGTTCAACGGCGTGCTCTGCGGCCGGGCGACCTGGAAGGATGGCGTCTCCATCTTTGCAAAACATGGCGAAGACGCCTTCAGCGAATGGTTGAACACGCAAGGCGTCGAGAACATCACCAACGTGAATCGCGCACTCTCCGCAGCCACCTCCTGGCGCGGAAAAGTCGAAACGGCGTAGCTTACGCTGCGGGAGCGGGGTCCGCCGTTGGGTGAACCCCGTTTTCGTCCCCCGAGCGCAGGGAACGCCTCCATGCGAAGTGGAGAAATGCTCCCGGAAGCAGGATGATGCCGATAAGAAACAGCAGATCCAAAGCTCCTGGACGCGACCTCAATACCTCGCCGGCGATCTCTCGCAATCCAGTCCAGTCCCCCCCACGCTTTGCCTTCAGAGCCGCCTTGGTGCTGAGGAAAGAGCAAAAGGCGCGTTTACCAATCCAGCGCCGATAGCGTCGCGCCCACGCGACGGAATCCTCCCAATTCGTGCGCCGCGAACGCGAAACCGCGTCTGTCTCGATGTTGTAGATGACCAGTGGCTCCCAGGCAAACACAACCCGCGCACCGGCCAGGTGCCACGCCTCCAGCAGCCAGGCCCAATCCTCATGATCGCCATGAGAGCTGAACGGAACCTTGTCCAGCACGGAGCGGTGCACCAGCAGCGTCTGGATAGGAATAATGCCGGGACGCTCAAAAAGTGAAGGCCGCAGAAGAATATAGTCGGCAAGGTCCTCCTCGGGGCCGATGGGCTGCCGCGGCCAGATGTCTTCGCGGTCGCCGCGCCGATACAGCGCGCGACAGGAGACCATACGCCAGGGCTCGGCCGGGTCAGCGAGTTTCATCCCAGCCTCAACCTTGCCCGGCAGCATGGCATCATCGTCGTCGAGAAATGTCAGCCACTCACCGCGGCTGGCTTCCACACCGGCGTTGCGTGCAGCCGCGGGGCCGCCGTTGATCGGCAATTCCAGATAGCGCAGACGGGGGTCGAGATCTTCCAGCAGCGCCCGTGTCGCGGGGTCCGGCCCATCCGAGATGACGAGAACCTCCAGGTCGAGCCACGTCTGCGCAAGTGCGCTCTCCGCGGCCTGCCGCACCTGCTGCGGCCGGCGATAGGTTGGAATGATGACGCTCACCAACCCCGTGGCGCCTTGGTGTGCTGTCATACGAGACCACTCCTGGAGACCGGTGGGTGCAGACTGCGAGATTGGAGAACGGCAGGATTGCCGAAACCTGTCGGCCGACCGCAATCTGCGGCTCGGCCAAGCGGTGTTTGGGTGCGGCGTTGTGCCGCTTCCGTCCCTTTCGCAGGCAGGATCACAGCAGCGCTCACGCGAGTACCACCCTGCCCGCCATCTCGCGCTTATAGAACCAGCCGCGCACCAGCAGGACGATCGCACTGCCGAGCAGCATCGCCCCTGCGGCTCCGGGTACCTGAAACCGCCGGACCAGCACAAAGCAGGCTGCCGCCTGGACGAGCAGGCCGACCGTATTCGCGTAGAAGGTGGTGTCTGCCCGGCCGAGCGCCGTCAGTCCATACGACTGCGCCAAGGTCGCCGCATAGGCGACCAGGTTGATCGCAAGCAATATAAGTACCGTGCGGGCGTTGGGGGGAGCTGCCTTGAAGATGAGGTGTGCCAGCCAAGGGCCCATCAGGACAATGCAGACGGCAAAACCCGCCGAACTCCACAGCAGGGTACGGTTCAACCGCCGTATAACGCCCTGCAGCCGCGGCTTCCCGCCCTCGATGTTGGCTTGGGCGATGGTGGGCCCCATGATGTTCTGCATGCTCGTCAGCGCCACGCGCGGGATGTTCACCACGCTTTCGCATACCGCATAGGCTCCGACCGAGGCGCCCCCGAGCGCAGCACTCAGCACCCACGGATTGCATTGGGAGCTCGCCAGAAAGATCATGTTGCTGCCGAGAAACCATCTTCCGAGCCGGAGGTTCAACTGCAGGTCGCGACGCGTAGCCCGCAGGTTGATCGAAAACGTCCGCCACTCCCGCAACAACCACCACAGGCTCACGACGACGGCCCCGGCGCAAAGCATACCGAGGGTATTTGCGACATTGAGTTTGCCGGTTCGATATAGCCACTCCACTCCGGCGATCTGCAGCAGCACAGTGGCCAGCTCTGTCCAGAAGGCTTCCTTCAGACGCATGTGGGCGAAGTACATGCGGCGGGTAAATTCGCGAAACAGGATGCCCCCGCCCGTAAGAACCAGCGGCGCAAAGGTGCCGTAGTAAACCCCGCGCGCCGGAGTCGCGGCCCAGTGACTCGCAAGCCAAATTCCGCCCGTAAACACCAGGCACAGGCCAATCTGAAGATTGAAGATGCTGCCCTGGTAGAGGCTTCTCCGCGCTTGCGAAGTTCCCGGCAGGTTGAAGGTGAATGGCCCCCAGAGCAGCACATTGCAAAGCTGGATAAGAACGTCCATCGATCGCTGCGTCAGGATGTACATGCCGAACTCCCGCTGAGCGCAGTGACGACTCAGCAAGGCAGCCACCACCATGTTGCCGAAGCTGTATACCACCTGGTCAGCCAGCGCGTAGCTCAGCCGGGACTCGACCCGAGCCCGCCATGCACCGGTGCGAAATGCACCGCGGCCGCGCGGGGGCAGCGAAATCAGATCCGCTCCCTCCACCAAGCCAGGCATCTGACATGTACTCAACGTGAGCTCCCCGGCCCGGCTCCAAGCGGTATGCCGAAGAGGTCCTCCCCCTGGGCGCGCGATGCCGAAGGTAGGACAGAGGCTTGCGGCTCATTCACAAGCTGTTCGTACACCTCGTTTACCCGATCGTGATTGCGCGACCAAAGAAACTTCCGTGCCTGGATTGTGGCTCCCCGGCTAAGCGCGAAGAGTTTCCGGTGATCGCGCGCGAGTGTTTCGATCGCCTGAGCCCAGTCGGCATAAGACTTTTGCGGCGAAGCCACAGGCAGTTTGATTCCGCTGTATTCCGTCACCATGTCTCCGCCGCCCTGATGATCGAAGCAGAGCACGGGAACGCCTGCCGCGAGCGCTTCCAGCACGACGTTGCCGCTGGTATCGCGCAGGCTCGTGAAGCAGAACAGCTCGGCGGAGTTCATCTTTTCGACCGCCTCCTCAAAGGGCAGGCGTCCGAGAAAGTGAACGCGGTCCGCAAGGCCCAGCCGCTCCGCCTCCGCGGCCCAGCGCGCCCGCATCGGACCATCCCCCACGACCTCCAGCTGCCACGAAGTCTGTGGGCCAACCCGGGCGAGTGCGCGCAGCAGGACGGGCAGCGCCTTTCTCGTTTGCAACTCTCCGCTCCAGAGCATGCGGAGCGGTCCCGGCGAGCGCTCTGCACGTCCAGCAGCGATACGCGCCTCGAAACGCGACCGATCCGGTTCGCGCACGGAATACAAACCTGTCTCCAGCAACCGCTCCACGTCTCGTCCAAAGGCCTCTCCCATGTCACAAACGTTGGTGGAGTTTGAGCCGATCAGGACGGAAGCATGCCGCGCCGCCTCCCGCACCCGGGGTTTACGCAGAGCGAACCAGTTCGCAAAGCTGCGGATACCTTCTTTCACAGCCTCCGCGGGCGGCAGCATCGGGAGAAATCTAGCGGGAAAGTTCTGCGTGCCCCCCACCGGTCCCCATATGAAGGGCACGGGCAGCTTCCAGCCATAGCCCGGCTCGCGGAAGGTGCAGACGCTCACCTGGTGCACAAGATCGAAGTGCTCGCGGTCATGCAGCTCGCGCGCTAGTTTGAAAGCCAGCAGCTGCCAATAGTGATACGCCGTGTAGTTGTAGGCGAACACGGCGCGATTGCGATCCAGAGAACGCAGCTTGGCGTCGGGCGCAGGGGTATAGAAGAAGACGTTCGCCGGCAGAAGGCCTTCCGTTCGTGCACGCTCCAGGGCAGCGTAGTTCGCCTCGCTGGTGACCACATGGGTCTCGGCGACCTTGGCGGCGCCGAGCACACGCCCCCACCCCGCGGCCCACTCCGAACCACGGTATGGACTGCACTCATACGCCATCAATAGCAGCTTCACGATTGTTCCGTTCCCTCGCCCTCTTCATCGGCAATTTGTGTGTTCAGCATGATGGCCCTTTCGGTGTAGCTGCGGCAAAACGTGTCCCACATCAGAACACGCCCACGTTCTGAAGGGGATTCAGGTAGAAACCGAGATCGACCAGCTTGACGTAACGCTCCATGTGGGACGGAGCGTCATGCCGCACGAGGATCATGTCGTCAGGCTGCAGCAGCATGTCCGTCTTCTCGTGGCTGCGCGAGCCGTAGTGGTTCAGCTGCAGGACGTGCACCTCGGCGGTACCGGCGTCAATATGGCGGAAGAGCAGGACGCGGCCGAGTGCCGCATTCTCCTTGGGCCCACCACTGGCGAGGATGGCTTGCAGTGCCGTGGTAGGGCGGCGCAGATCGATTCGTCCGGGTGTATTCACCTCTCCGGCGACGAAGATGTGCGGCCGGTCGTAGTCCTTCAGCGTGACCGCGACCTCGGCGTCCACCAACTCCCCTGCGGAATGATGCGTGATCTCCCGCTGCAGTTCAGGTATCGTTTTGCCCGCAGCCGGTATTTCCCCGGCCGCTTTCAGCAACATGCGTCCCTTAGGTCCGATGACGACCTCTTCAGACAGCTCGGGGGTGTAGCGAAAGTTCACATCGAGCGTGTCCCCTGGCTGAAGAACGTAGAGTGGCTGGGGCTTCGATCTGGCGTCGGCCATGAGCCGATGCGATCCGGTCAGCGCATCCGCTGCGGCCTCACCTTGTGCCCATGCGCCCGTCCGCAGAACCAGAGGGCTCAGCAACATCAGGCTGAGAGCGAACAGAGGGAAGCTGGACCGGGACATAGAATCAGCATCGCGCGAGTCGTGCAATGCCGCCAGACGCCGTAAGAGGCATTACCTTAACACTTGGGTCGCGTTACCAAGGTGCGATCGAACCAACTTGCTACAGAATAGGACCGCCGCAGGCTGAACTCATCCCGATTCCCGAGAGACTCAAGCGAAGATAAAAAAAGCAGCACGGCTGCACCGGAACACAAGTTGAAGAGCAGTGACACGAAAGGTGAACCTCCGGACACCTTTGGTTCATTCCCCCGCACGTGGCCTGTTCTGTATCAGTAGAACTGGACCGAGATGAGCCCAGACGCATGAAGGCCAGACGCGTGATCTGCATGCACAGTAACTCATCCAGGAATCGCGCTGTTTTCCCACCGGGAACCATGGTGAGAGTGACCCATGAATGAAGAGCTGCTTCCTGCCTTCGGTGCAACGCAGTCGGCCTTCGACCGCGCCCCGGCCGACGCTATGACCCGCCGCACGCAAACGAGTCAGGCGAGGCCGTCGGCCCTGGCGCGGCAGCTGTCCTCATCAAGGATCCGGCTTCTGGATAAAGGCGCGGTATTGATGGCCTTGGCGCTGACGCTTTTTGATACGCCCCTGCGCCAGGACCAGACCTTCACGAGCTATCTCGCCGCCCATGTTTCGCTGCGCAATCTACTGATCGCGACTGCTTTGCTGACGGTTTGGCGGCTGCTGTGTTGGGCGCTTGGCCTGTATCAACCCAGTCTGAACCACCGGGCCGCGGTTCTTCTCTGGAAGGTGCCCGTCGTCGCCCTGTTGTGTGCGCTTCCCGCGCTTCCCCTGCTGCATCATGCGGAACCCAACAGCAGTCCCCTTCGAGCCGCGATCCTCTTCTGGTTTTTCACATGCACACTGCTCCTTATCGTTCGCGCCGGTGTGATTACCTTTGAGGAGCACATTCGGCCGGCCTTCCGCCAACCCCGAACGGCCGTGATCTGCGGCACGGGCCCGATTGCCCGCCTGAAGGCATCGGAGCTGCCCAGTCACCGGAAATACCGCTATCAGCTGCTCGGTTTCGTCGACAGCCATCCGCATGGCAGCGAGGAGCTAAGCGGGCCCGTGCTCTGCGGCGTGGATGAACTCGAGCAGCTGCTGATGCACCAACCCATCGATGAGGTCATCATCGGTCTTCCGTTGAAGAGCCGTTTCGGCGAGGTGGAGCAGATTGTGGCCATCTGCGGCCGCGCTGGCGTGCAGATGCAATACTCCCTCGATTTGTTCAACACAGAGATCGCGAAGAGCCGCAAGGTGGATGACGAGCAGAGCCATCAGGTGGTCCTGGAGATGGTTCATCGTGATCATCGGATCTTCATCAAAAATATTGTCGACCGGATACTGGCCTTCACCGGATTGCTTCTCCTGTGGCCGCTCTTTTTTGCCATCGGTTTCGCCATCAAGCTTTCAAGCCCCGGCCCGATCTTCTTCGTGCAACAGCGATTCGGCCTGAATAAGCGGCGCTTCGGGATGATCAAGTTCCGTTCCATGGTGGTCGACGCGGAGGCTCGTCAGTCTGCGCTTGAGCACATGAATGAAAATGCTGGTCCCACCTTCAAAATGAAGCGCGATCCCCGTGTTACGCGCGTGGGAGCCTTTCTTCGCAGCAGCTCGCTGGACGAGCTGCCGCAGCTCATCAATGTGGTCAAGGGCGAGATGTCCCTGGTGGGCCCGCGGCCTTTACCCACCCGCGACGTGCAGCGCTTTTCCGAGCCATGGCTGATGCGGCGCTTCTCCGTGAAACCGGGCATCACGGGCCTGTGGCAGGTCTCCGGGCGGTCCAACACGGACTTCGACAACGCCATCAAGCTGGACCTGCGCTACATCGATCGCTGGTCGCTGCTGATGGACATGCGCATTCTGATGAGAACCGTTCATGCCGTTCTGCGCCGCAGCGGCGCGTACTGATTCCCTAACACTTCCGTGGAACGCAGGCAAACTTGTGGGCGATGCCGCGGCACCCATTGATGAATTCATATACAGGCAGGGCGGACCTCGACACCGTGCTGAACATACCTGCAAACTTCATCCACACCGTTGTCATTGGGGCTGGGCCGTACGGGTTATCCCTCGCCGCGCATCTGCGCGAGAAGGGCGTTCCGTTTCGCATCTTTGGCCGTCCCATGCAGACCTGGGCGACGCAGATGCCACCGGGCATGCGGCTGCAATCCGCGGGTTCCGCCTTAAACCTTCCCAGAGCAAGCCAGCCCTTCACGCTCTCGCAGTTCTGCGGGGAGACCGGCCGTCCCTACTCCGGTGCCGCAGGGTCCGTGGTGCTGGAGGACTTTGTCGCTTACGGCGAGGAATTCGCGCGGCGCTGCGTCCCGAACCTCGAAGGCGAGAACATCAAAGCGGTGGATCGCAGCGACGATCTGTTCCGTGTGACAACCTCCAGCGGGGAAAAGTTTTTCGCGCGTCATGTGGTTGTCGCAACAGGCCTCAGCCATCTGCAGCATGTGCCGGCGGAGTTTCGCCACTTGCCCGCCGCCCGCGTCACGCATCCCTCACAGCACCGCGGCTTCCCTGAGTTCGCCGGACGCGATGTGACGGTGCTGGGCAGTGGCGGAAGCGCGTTGCATTCCGCCGCTCTTCTGCACGAGGCCGGCGCGCGCGTCACGCTGATCGCCCGTGGGCGCAAGATTCACGTGGAAAAGCCCTACTGCGGCTCCGAACAGCGCTCGTGGTTCGGCCGCGCACTGCGCCCATCTTCGCCGCTTGGAAACAGCCTGCGTTCCCGGCTCGCCTGTGCCCTCCCGGACGTGCTGCACGCCTTGCCTGCCCAGGCGCGCCGGTTGCTCTTGTACAAGCATTTACGGCCCGCGGGTGAAGCGGCCCTGCACAATCGCGTCTCGGGCTTTCCCATTCTGCTGGGCTGCCGCGTGCACGCGGTGGAGGCAGCCGATGGCTCCTGCGGAAGGCTTCGGCTCACGCTGACCGATGGCGGGGGAAACGCGCGCCAGCACCTGACTTCGCATCTGGTCTCTGCAACCGGCTACCGAATCGATTTGGGCCGCCTTTTGTTGCTGACCCAATCGCTGCGCGAGCGCATCCGCGTGGACCGCCGTGGTGCGCCCAAGCTGAACCGCCAGTTCCAAAGCACGGTTCCGGGTTTGCACTTCATCGGTCCACTCGCCGCACCCGGTTTCGGCCCGGCCCAGCGTTTCGTTGCAGGTGCGGAGTTCGCCGCCGAGCGCGTGTCGCGCGAACTGCAGCGCAGCTTTGCTCGCGACGGCCGCCGCGCCGGGCATGGAGCCAGCGTCGGCGTTTTGGCAGCCCGGGAACGAGCGCTGTAGCCGGGCTTAAAGCTGATGATCCTTTGGTGTGCAGTGCCACCTTCTTGTTTGTCATCCCGCAAGGGAACTGCTTTTCTTCTGAGAAGGCAAGGACAACAGCAGGTCCCTACGGGATGACATATAAAGAGCTGCATACCGACAGGTAATTCGCTTTAGAAGCCCGGCGGCCGCTGCCCTGTCACCCCAAAAGCCTGCTCCAGCGCCATGCCCGCTTCGACGATTGTCCCTTCGTCAAACAATCGTCCGACCAAGGACACGCCATGGGGAACCCGCCGGGGCGAGCTGAACTTTGGAACCGGGTTCCCGGGATCCGGGGCCCAGTCGCTGCGGGCTTCGGTCACCTCGACAAAGCCGGCGCGCAGCGTCAACGACGGGTGCCCGGTAAAGTTGGTGACCACCAGGAACTCGTCACGCAGCGACGGCACGAGCAGCAGGTCGACCTCTGCCATGACCCGGCGCATCTCCTCGGCTACACGACGGCGCAGACGATCCGCCTGCACGAAATCTACCGCACTGAGAAAGCGGGCCTGCCGGAAGGTGTTGGGCCACGCATCCGGCACCTGCATCTTGAGCGTGTCCACCTGGTTGTCGAGCGTGATCTGCTCAAAGGCGGCCGCGGCTTCGGCGAAGAGGATGATATTAAGCGAGTCATACGGCCAGTCGGGCAGCGAAACCTCGACTGCCGTCATGCCCAACTGCTTCACGACCTCGAGCGCAAGGCGATCGACGTCGGTAGCGGGCGCCTCGCTCATCCATTTGGGGAAATAGCCGACCTTCAGGCCGGTTTTCTCGGCTTTTGCATCAAAACGGAGCGGCGCATCGACGCTGGCCGTGTCGCTGGGATCGAAGCCGGAGATCGCGTGGAGCACCAGCATCGTATCCTCGACGCCGCGGGCCATGGGGCCGAGCTTGTCGCAGGTCCAGCTCAGGGTCATGGCGCCGGTGCGCGGGACGCGCCCATACGTGGGCCGCAGACCCTCGACGCCGCAGCGCATGCTCGGGCTGACGATGCTGCCCTGGGTCTCCGAACCGATAGCAAAGCCCACCAGCCCTGCCGCGACCGCCGACCCAGGGCCCGCGCTGGAACCCGACGAGCCCTCTTCCAGCAGCCAGGGGTTCTTCGTCTGGCCGCCGAACCACACATCGTTCAGCGCCAGCGCGCCAAGGCTCAGCTTGGCGACGAGCACCGCGCCTGCGGCGTTCAGCTTGGCCGTCACCGCGGCATCCTTTGCGGGAACGCGGTTGCGAAAGGGCTCCGCGCCCCAGGTAGTCGGGATACCCGCGGTGTCGAGCAGGTCCTTCGCGCCCCAGGGGATGCCGTGCAGCGGACCGCGATACCTGCCGGCGGCGATCTCGGCATCGGCGGCGCGGGCCTGCGCCAGCGCGTGCTCTTCGGTCAGGGTGATGACGCAGTTCAGCTTCGGGTTATAGCGTTTCAGCCGCTCCAGGTAGATTTGCGTCAGCCGTTCCGAGGTGAGCTTGCGGGTCCGTATCCAGCCGGATAGCTCGACCACGGTACTGAACGCGATGTCCTCGTCCGTGGCGGGAAGCGCTTGGGGCTCGGGCAGGCTCGGTTCGAAGCTCGCAGCCGGAAGGTTTACCGGCTGACCGAGCGGCGTCATCTGGGGATTCATCTGGGGGTTCCACACCGTCGCCGGGGCGACGTTATAGCCTAGTTTCAGCTCCCGCGGACCGGTGCGGCGCTCGTACACCGGCGCCATGGCCTGCCGCCAGTTGCCCGCGGCTTCGGCGAGGTGGGCCTCTGTATTTTCGACGCGGACGAGCTTTTCCGCTTCGCGGAAGGTCTCGACCGAGACCGCCGGACCTGCCGGCGGCGCGGTGCCGAAGGCCGGCGGCGCACCGGGGGTCTGCGGCGTCTGCTTCCTTGCTGCCTTAGCCTCGCCCGTCATCTCCGAACCGATCACTGCCCCCATGGCCCCCGCGGAAGCCTTGGCGAGGAACTCTCGCCGTGTCCTGGTCATGCGCTTCTCCTGTGCGCCCAGCTTATCGCACCGCTTCCTGTTTCCAGTGTCAGAGTCCCGGCGTCAGGCATGTCGCGTGCTGGCGTATATTGTGGCCATGAGTTTGGAAGTGATGGAACGGACACGGTTGGATGCGGATGATCCCCCAGCCTCGCTCACCCTCACCATTGTCGTGAAAGAGGTGCGCGAGGAGGGACTTGCACCCTATTTCGTCACTCAATGTGTCGAGTTGCCCGGTTGCGTCTCCGAGGGTGACACAGAAGACGAGGCCCGAAGCTCCATCCAGAGTGCGATGAGAGCCTGCCTGAGCGTGATGTTTGAGGACAGTACACTGGAGCATCGCGCTCGCTTCGACGCACTTTGATCATGCCCGTTGCAACCCTGACCCTTGAGCTTTCGATCGAGCACGCGCAGTCGCTGAAGGACCGGCGACAGGCCGTTCGCTCGCTCAAGGACAAGCTGCGCCACGGCTTCAACATTTCTGTCGCGGAACTGGACGAGGCGCTGGTCTGGAATCGCGCCACCCTCGGCGTAGCGGCGATCTCGGGCTCGGCAGCCTACCTTGCCGGGCAGCTGCGCGAGGTGGAAGCAGCTGCGCGGCGGATCGGCACGGGGCTCGGCTGCGAGATCATCGACAGCTTCATCGAAACGGATGTGGTATTGCCGGAGTGAGCCTTTTCTGCTCTTCTGCTTGGGCGGAGTCCCCCGGGTTCCAGGCCCGGGCATCGCCTCTAAAAATGCTAAACTAAAGCGTTCATCCGATGCCAGAACAACGAGCCCGCCAACATCACCGAGACCGCGTCGCCAGCACCTTCGGGGAGGAGATTACCGCCATGCTGGAGGGTGAGCTCTCCGACCCCAGAATTGCGCCCAGCTATGTCACCGAAGTGATTCTGAACCCCGGCGGCAAGAGCTGCCGCGTCCTGATCGCCGTGAACGGCAATGAGGCCGAGGAGAACGAGACGCTGGAGGGGCTTACAGCGGCGCGGGCCTATATCCGCACCGAGATCCGCGACCGGATGGGGGTTCGCCACGTTCCCGAGCTGTCCTTTGCCATCGATCGCTCGGAGAGGATCGGGGCCCGCATGGACGAGCTTCTGGCCCGCATGAGCAAGCGCAAAGGCAAGCTGGAGCGCAAGGTGCAGGCCCAGGCACAGGCCAAAGCCCAGGCCGCCGGCACGGCTGAACAGCAAACTAACGCCAGCGAAGGCACACGATAGAAGCCCGGATGGCAACCTCCTTCTCCGCTCCAACGACGCCTGTGATCCTGAACGACCGCGCGGAGGCCGTTTCTGCCCTGCTTGCGATTCTGCGCGACCACGAACGCTTTCTTGTCACCTCGCATGAGCGCCCGGATGGCGACGCGATCGGCTCGGTGCTGGCGACAATGCACCTGCTGGAAGCGATGGGAAAAGAGGTGATTCCGGTCATGGCGGACCCCATTCCCCTGACCTTTCGCAGCCTGCCCGGGACTGAGCGCATTCAGCGCACCCAGCCCGCAGAACCGGCCGAGGTCGCGATCGTGCTGGAGTGCGATTCTGTTCGCCGGACCGGTTTTTCTGAACTGGCAGCTGAGTGGATGCTCAACATCGACCACCACCGCAGCGGTGTTCCGTTCGCCGCGGTGAACTGGATCGATCCGGACGCTCCGGCGGTCGGCGCCATGCTGTACGAGCTGGCAGTCGCGTCCGGGGTGGCCATCTCGCCGGAACTGGCGACCTGCCTGTATGCTGCCGTCCTCACCGACACCGTGCACTTCACCACCCGCTCCACCACCGCCGAAACCTTTGCATTGGCGCAGCATCTGGTAGAGCTGGGCGCCAGTGCCGGCGGCATCGCGGAGGCTGTGTATCACTCCTACCGTCCCGCCAGATTGTGGGTTTTGGGAGCAGCGCTGCGCCGCTTCCGGCTCGACGGTCCCCTCGCCTGGAGCGCCATCACCAACGGCGAGATCACCGAGGCCGGCGCCGAGACCGAGGACTGCGAAGGGGTCGTAAACTTTATCGTAGGGGTGGAAGGGGTACGCGCGGGTGTATTTCTTCGCGAGCTCCCAAACGGCCAATTCCGTGCCAGTCTGCGCAGCAAGGGCGAGGTGGATGTCGCTTCGGTCGCAGAGGGGCTCGGAGGTGGTGGTCATCGCAATGCCAGTGGCTGCACGCTGGACGGGCCCCTGGATGTGGCACTGGAACGCGTCATGGCCGATCTGCACGGGGCGTGCGCGGAGGCCGGTTGCTCGGAACACCGCATTTGACCCGCTCTGGTAGGCTGGGTCTCGCTATCGACGTCACTTTTCCGGTGTTCACTCTGTCCCCAAGGTATTCACGAGAACGTTGATCGTCTCCTCCCAATCCGCTGTCATCGTGGCGCCCCCGCAGCCGCGGGCACGCCTATTGCCCGCCTGGGTGAGCGAGCTGCGGCGCACGCAAACCGTCTGCTCCGGGGTCGAGTTTTTCATCCTCATCGCCATTACGGCGTATTTCATGCTGTTCGGCCTGGTGCCGTACTTTGGCGGCGATCGCATTGGACTGGTGGGCGCCGATGAGCCCCGCTACGCGCAGATCGCCCGCGAGATGCTGGAGGTGCACTCGACCGATTGCCACGAGGTGCACGCGCGCATCACACCGCATAGCCTCCGGCCTCACGATCTGCACGCCTCCTACGAATGCCTGGTCGGCGGCACCGTCACGCCTATCCTTTACGGGAAACCCTGGCTGGAGAAACCGGCGCTCTACTACTGGCGCGCCATGAGTTTCTTCAAGGAGTTCGGCGTCTCCGACTGGTCGGCGCGGCTGCCTTCGGCAACCTACGCGGGTTTCCTGATCATCCTGTCGTTTCTGCACCTGCGACGATTCCGGCCAGGCGGTCACCTGGATGCCGCGCTGATCATCGCCTCCACCGTGGCGATCGTCGGCTTTGCCCGGGGCGCCTCCACGGATATGCAGATGGCCGCGCCCTTCTGTTGCGGCATGCTGGGCTGGTACGCCTGGTATGAGACCGGTAAGAAATTCTGGCTGTTTGACCTGTACTTCTTCGGCGCCTTTGCCACGCTCGCCAAGGGCCCGGTAGCCCCGTTCATGGCGCTCGCCATCATCCTGACATTTCTCGGGCTGCGCAAGGAGTGGTCCGCCTTGCGCCGCACCATCTGGATTCCCGGCGTTCTGCTTTACCTCGCCATTGTGCTGCCCTGGTACATCGCCGTGCAGCGGCGGAACCCGAGCTTCTTTCGCGAGTTCTTCCTGCAGCACAATATTGAGCGCTACACGACCAACCTCTACCAGCATCATCAACCTCCCTACTTCTACCTAGTGGTGCTGGCGCTTGGCCTGATGCCCTGGTCTGCTCTCGCATTTCGTGCCCTGTGGGACGCCATCGAAACCTCGTTCGCAGAGTGGAGAGCGCGGCGCAAGCCGTGTCGCTATGTGGGACACATGCGCGCCGGCGACGCCTTTCCGGAGTTCCTTGTGCTGTGGGCGGCCTTTCCGGTCGTCTTCTTCTCGTTCTCCGGATCCAAGCTGCCCGGTTACATTCTGCCGTCGATTCCCCCGCTGGCGATCCTCACCGGCGATTGGCTCTTCCGCACCCGGCGGCGCGGCATGCCGACCTGGCTGCTGATCACGCACGCGGCCATGACGGGTTTCCTGACCTTTGTGCTGCTGCTGTGTCCGCAGTACATGGTCTACGCCAAGATCGTACCCGCGGCGAAGACCTTCGCCTGGACCGCCGCACTGGGCGTTCTCACAGCGCTTGCCGTGGTCTGGGTGGTGCGCACCTTTGGCGTGCTCCGCCTGCGCGCCATCACGCTGGTGCCGCTCATGGGCTGCCTGTACTTCCTGCTCGGCATGAACGGTCACCTGCTGGATCTGAACTACTCGGCGCGTCCGCTGGCGCGGGAGATCGTCCGCAATGCCCCTGAGGTGCACGAGGTGGCCATGCTGGACGTCCGCCGCGATCTTCGTTACGGCGTTGCTTTTTACCGCAACCAGGAGATCGACCAGTACCGCGAGGATGGCGTCCCGGAGGAGGAACATGTGCTCGTCGTCCCCACGCGCGACGCCTCCACCTTGCCGGAATTCCTCTCCGGGCGCGTATACCAGCAGCTGTTCCTGTATCCAACCCAGGGTCTTTCCGTGTACAAGGTGCTTGCGCGCTAGAAAGTGTGCGGGGGCCGGGCAGCATACAACGCGTCCCGTGCCCTTCTGACTCCGACACCTTTTGACCCCATGCTCTCTTCCGCTCGGCAACTCGAGATCCTGGACCTGCGTCACTTCGGCGCCGCGGCATTACGCCCGCTGCTCACGGAGCAGGCGGCAGTCTGGGAGCGGCGTCTTTACTGGGACTACAGCCGCTCCATCGATCTGCTGCTCGAATACGTGAACAGCCGTTCGCTCACCGGCTACGTCGCGCTGCGGGCAGGACGCGTGGTGGGCTATACCTTCGGTGTTTGCGAGGCCACCAAGGCGGTGCTGGGCGATGTGTACGCCTTTGGCGAAAGCGAGCGGATCGATAACCCGGTGAGCGAAATCCTGCTGGATCACCTGCTAGAAACCCTGCAGGCTACGCCAGGGATCGAGCGGGTTGAATCACAGCTCCTGCTCTTCCCGGAGGGAGCGCTGCACAGGCCCTTCGCCTCCCGCGGTCTGCATCCATTTCCGCGCCACCTCATGGTCGCTGACCTGGCTGCAGGCTCCGCTGCAAACCCGGCGTCCCTGCCTGCGGAGTTTCAGCCTGAACCTTGGCAAGCCGAGTTCTATACTCCTGCCGCTGCCCTGATCCACGAGGCCTACACGGGCCACATGGACAGCGAAATCAACGATCAATATCGCAGCCTCGCGGGAGCGAAACGTTTTCTGCACAATATCGTGCATTTCCCGGGATGCGGTGTGTTTGACCCGGCCGGCTCATGGCTTCTGCGCGACCGGCGCACAGGCGAGTTGCAGGCAGTGGTTTTATGCTCGCTGGTGCGCGACGATGCGGCACATATCACCCAGCTTTGCGTTCGCCCGCGCCAGCGAAATCAAGGCTTTGGCCATCTGTTGCTGGCGCACTGCCTCGCGCGGCTCGCGGTGCGAAATATCCACACGGTCTCTCTGACCGTGACGGAGAGTAACACCGGAGCGCGCAGACTCTACGAACGGCATGGCTTCCAGACACGGCACCGCTTCGAGGCCTGGGTGTGGAATAAAGAATAGCAAACAGGAAGCAGCGAACAGCGAATAGTAAGCAGTGAGGAGCGAAGAGGAAGCAGCCACGCGCGGAACACCGATAGGGGGATAGCCTACTTCCTACTTCCTACTTCCTACTTCCTACTTCCTACTTCCTACTTCCTACTCCACATGATAGTTGGGCGCCTCGCGCGTGATCACCACGTCGTGTACATGGCTTTCGCGCAGGCCGGCGCCGGAGATGCGGATGAAGCGTGCACCCTTCTTGAGCTCTTCGATGGTTCCGCAGCCCAGATAGCCCATGCCCGACCGCAGACCGCCCACGAGCTGAAAAATCATATTCTGCAAGGGCCCGCGATGCGGCACACGGCCCTCGATGCCCTCGGGAACGAACTTGGCGAGGCGGTTGCCGCTGGGTTCCGGCTTGGTCAGATCCGTTCGCTCCAGGAAGTCCCCGGTCAGGTCGTCCTTGCTCTGAAAATACCGTTCGCCGGAGCCCTGCGCCATGGCGCTCAGGCTGCCCATGCCGCGGTACGCCTTGAACGACCGGCCTTGGTACAGAATCGTTTCGCCGGGCGACTCGTCCACGCCGGCAAACAGCGATCCCATCATGCACACATCGGCTCCCGCCGCGATGGCCTTGGTGATATCGCCTGAGTACTTGATGCCGCCATCGGCGATGATCGAGATGCCCCGCTCCGCCCCCGCGCGCGCGGCCTCGGAGATCGCCGTGATCTGCGGCATGCCCGCGCCGGTGACCATGCGGGTCGTGCAGATGGAGCCCGGCCCGATGCCGACCTTCACGGCGTCGGCGCCCGCGTCCATCAAGGCCAGAGCGCCCTCATAGGTCGCGACGTTGCCGGCCAGCAGATCGACCTCCGGAAAACGTCGCTTGCAGTCCCGCACCGCCTGCAGCACACGCGAGGAGTGCCCGTGCGCGGAGTCGATCGCCAGCGCATCCACGCGATTTTCAATCAGCGCAGCGGCGCGCTCCAGGAAGTCGCCTGTAGCCCCGATTGCCCCGGCAACGCGCAGCCGGCCTTGCTCGTCTTTGCTGGCGTGCGGATATTTGAGCTTCTTCTGGATATCTTTGACGGTGATCAGGCCTTTGAGTTCATAGGCGTCGTTGACCACCAGCAGCTTCTCCACGCGATGCTCATGCAGGATCTCTTCGGCTTCTTCAAGCGTGGTGCCCACGGGCACGGTGATGAGATTGGCCTTGGTCATCACGTCGCCGATTGGGATATCCGTTTTGGAGACAAAACGAAGATCGCGATTGGTGAGAATGCCCACCAGCTTGCCGGAACGCGTCACGGGAACGCCGGAGATCTTGTAGCGGCGCATCACCTCCAACGCATCCGCCACCGACCGCTCGGGCTCGATCGTCACCGGATCGACGATCATGCCGCTTTCGGAGCGCTTCACCTTGTCGATCTCGCCGGCCTGGGCCTCGATCGAGAGGTTGCGATGGACGACGCCCAGGCCGCCCTGCTGCGCCATGGCAATGGCCATGCGGCTTTCGGTCACCGTGTCCATGGCCGCCGACATCAAGGGCGTGGCCAGGGTCATTCGCTTCGTGAGCCGGGTCTGGGTGCTTACCTGCGTGGGTACCACATCGGAATAGGCCGGAACAAGCAGAACGTCGTCAAAGGTCAGGGCTTCAGGTACAGGGTTGCTGATCATACCGTTCACGCAATTGTAGTCCTCCGAACAAAGGTTGCAGAACGTTCACCCGATGGTCACGTTGATCGAAGTTTAGAAGCGAGGTGAAATATCTAAAGTTCGGTCGCTCGCCGCCGATAACATTTGCAGGAGTTGTTCAATGACATTAGATCTCGTGCAGCCAGACCTCATGCAGCCCGAGGCAGTCTCCGGCTGCCGCGCTTGTAAAAACGGAAATGGTTTTGGGTTCGAGCTGACGATGGCCTTTCAGCCCATCGTCAATGTGGCCGAAAAGCGGGTATTTGCCTACGAGGCTCTCGTGCGTGGCGTTGACGGCGCCGGTGCGGCGCAGGTTCTCAGCCTGGTAAATGAAGAGAACCGGTACGCCTTCGACCAGAACTGCCGCGTGAAAGCGATCGAACTGGCGGCCAAGCTGGGCATCGCCCGCCGTGGGGCCAAGCTTTCTGTAAACTTCATGCCGGGAGCGGTGTACAGCCCGGCGGCCTGCATCCGGCGCACCCTGAAGGCGGCGCGGGTCTATAGCTTTCCCCTCGAGGCCATCATCTTTGAGATCACCGAAGCCGAACAGGTCGCCGATACCAGTCACCTTCGCCGCATCGCCGAGGAGTACGCGCGGCATGGCTTTACGCTGGCGCTGGACGATTTCGGGGCAGGGTACTCGGGCCTGAATCTCCTGACGGAGTTGGACGGCATTCAACTGGTGAAGCTGGATGGCCAGCTGATCCAGGGCATCGACGGCAACCCGCGCGCGGAGCACATTGTGGCGTCCACAACGGCGATGTGCCGCAAGCTCGGCATCGAGGTGCTGGGCGAATGCGTGGAGACACCCGCCGAATGCGCGACACTGCTTCGCTGCGGCGTAGAGCTGATGCAGGGCTATCTGTTTGCGAAGCCCGCGTTAGAGGCGTTGCCCGAGGTGACTTGGCCCGTTGCGAGGGGGAATTAGACACGGAATCGGCAACCGGAGGTGACACGATGAACCAGCACAACCCCCAAACCTTTCGCCACCACAGCGCGCGTACACCCGTCGGGCTGTACTACGGAAGCAGTGCGGATGCCGCGCGCGGTTTCCTAAATGCCTTGCCGTGGATGCTTGTTCCGGTCGCTGGCCTCATCCTGTTGCTGCACACCATCTTTGGCTGAAAATAGGACACTCAAACCCGTTGACACAACCATGGACAGGGCACATTCCAACTCTCACTAAGCCTCGCCTAAAATTCTTGGGGCCGTTTGACTCCTGGCAGGATAAAAATCAGGGTACCTTGACTTCGACTCCAGCCCGTTTGAGAGTCTCGCTCCTAAGCAGGACAAATGTCCGAAACTCGGCTACGGCGAACCGCAGTTGTTGGCGCTGTTCGGTCGTCAGAATCCCTCCAGCCTGATATCTCCATTCAGCGGCGTACTGTGTGAGTTCGTCGGAATTCAAAGGCAAAGACGGTAGAGATTTACCTAACGCGTTGAGCTGATCGACGAGTTTCTCGATGTTGTGCGTGAACGGGTGACGTTCTCCACGAGCAGTGATCAATGCTTCGAGAAGCTTTTTCGATCGCCTGCTGCGCGTGAAAGCCGAATATTTCGTCTGGAAGTTCAAAGGCGAGCGTTCGCTTGTCCCTAGCAGAGGCGTTCAAAAACGCTTCGATCTGTGGGTTGTTCGCCGCGTACATAAAGGCGCACTCCTTCCCGGTCTATCTCCCGCTGAACCGTATTGATCCAGGGACGGAACCGATCATACCGATCTTTCGAGAAGATCAGGATATCTACCGGCAGGGGGAACCCTTCTGTTACGCCCCATAGCATCCGGCGTTCACTCTCGGCCGGATCCTCGACGAGGACAGCAATATCGAGATCGCTATCCGGACGGTGCTCTCCTCTGGCCCGAGAGCCGAAGGCGATCACTTCGACTGGATGAGCGACCTCCACGATGCGGCGAATGAAGCCTTCCAGCTCTTCGCGCGTGACCGTAAAAGCGACTTGTTCGGCTGTACTGGTCATAGCGTAGTCCTGGCAAATCCAGATTACCCAGTGTGGGGTAAAACTTGCATCGAGTTAATTCCGGGACTATGCTTATATCAGCGGACGAATCGGTCTGCCGAGCAGGAGCCGTGAGCACACCGGCAATCGGCGGACGAGGTGAGTGGGCGATGAGCCCACTTTTTGTTTGTGGTAAACGTTGGGTCTGGGAGACTTCGTAAATGGCACTACGAAGGGGTCCAGCCCGGTACAGTTCCCTGCACAACCCGACCTATGGCCCTGCCGATCGAGACAATCCGCGCAACCGCTGACCGTGTCGCCTCCTCGCTGGGGCTGGAGGTGGTGGATCTCGAGTTTCAGGGCGCGGGCAAGCTCCGGGCGCTGCGGATTTACGTGGAAAAGGACGCCGCCGGACGGGCCCGGCTTGCCGAGCAGGCTGCCACGGAAGAGGGCGCGGCTTTTCTGCCCAAAGGCGTTCCGGTGGAGGTGCTCTCGGGCACGACGCACGGGGACTGCGAGGCCTTTGCCCGCGATTTCGGCGTGCTTCTGGATGTGGAAGACCTTGTTCCCGGCGCGGAGTACACGCTGGAGGTGAGCTCGCCCGGATTGGAACGAAAGCTGACCCGGGCTGCCGACTACCAGCGATTTCAGGGCAGTCTTCTGAAGCTGCAGACATTTACGCCGGTCGACAACAATCGTCAATTTACCGGCAGATTGACAGGTTTCGATGGCTCCACCCTGGCCCTGGACCTGTCCGCGGTCAAACAGAAGGGCAAGAGCAAGAAGAACGCGGCGGTCGTCGGCTCGACGGCCGTAGAGATCAGCCTGAGCAATGTGGAGAAGGCTAACCTGGTTGCAGAGATCTAGGTATACAGAGACGAAGAGCAAGTGTGGTGAATCCGAAATTCTTTACACGTTTCAAAAGCAAGTATTGCCGCTAACACCAACAAAAGCAGGTCCTTCCCCTTCGGCAAGCTCAGGGTCAGGATGACAATGCTTATGTTGCGAACTTTAGACTCAGGCCGCTAGGCACCCAGAGACGAAACGCCGCTCCTGAGCGAAACACCAGCGCGGCCGAAGCTGCCGCAAGAGGAAGAAGACGATGGCAAGTGCACTGTATCAATCGATCGAGCTATTAAGCCGCGAAAAGGGTATCGATCCGGAGATCGTGGTCGGCGCAGTCGAAGACGCGATCGCGCTGGCGACCCGCAAGTTCTATAAGACTGCTGAAAACATGCGCGGCGAGCTGGACCGTGAATCCGGCGAGATTCGCGCCTACATCTTCAAGACCGTGGTCGAAGGCGACGAACAGGTGGAGGACGAGGAAAATCAGCTGACGCTGGATCAGGCGCGCGAGATGGCGCCCGAGGTGGAAGCGGGCGCGGAGCTTCGCTTCTACAAGGACACCTCCCCGCTCGGCCGCATCGCCGCGCAGATGGCCAAGCAGGTAATCTTTCAGAAGGTGCGCGAGGCCGAGCGCGATACGATTTTCAACGAATATGGTGATCGCATCGGCGAGGTGCTCAACGCCACCGTGAAGCGGCTGGAGCCCATGGACGTGATCTTCGATCTGGGCAAGGCCGAAGCCCGTATGCCCAAGCGCGAGCAGTCGCGGCTGGAGTCGTTCACGGTGGGCGAGCGTATTCGCGTGGTCCTCCTGCGCGTGGACCGCGCCGCCAAAGGGCCGCAGGTGATCGTCAGCCGCGCCGCGCCGGCCCTGGTGCAGTCGCTGTTTCAGAGCGAGGTGCCGGAGATCTATGACAGCACGGTTACGGTTCGCGCCATCGCTCGCGAAGCCGGCGAGCGCACCAAAATTGCCGTGCAAAGTCGCGACAAGGATGTAGATCCGGTCGGTGCCTGTGTCGGCATGAAAGGCATGCGCGTACAGTCGATCATTCGCGAACTGCGCGGGGAAAAAATCGACATCATCGAGTATTCGGACGAGATCACCACCTTTGCCGAGAAGGCGTTGCAGCCGGCCAAGGTAAGCCGCGTCTCGATCACCGATCTCACCGACAAGCAACTCGAGGTCATTGTCGACGACACCCAGCTTTCGCTTGCGATCGGCAAGAAGGGTCAGAACGTCCGGTTGGCGGCCAAGCTGCTGGGCTGGAAGATCGACATCAAGAGCGAAGAGGAGAAACGCCAGGAGGTCGAGCAGCAGATGCAGGCCATGCAGGGAGCGCCGCAGACCCCGATCGAGCAGGTGACCGAGCTGGGCGAGGCCGTGATGGAGAAGCTGATTGCTGCCGGGATTACAACGGTCGAGCAGCTCGCCGATATGACCGAAGAGGAGCTGGGCGAGGTTCCGGGCATCGGCGAGCGCTCGGTGGAACGGATCGCAACCGCCGTCCGCCACTACTTCGGCCACTACGAAGAGGGCGAGGCGCGCCCAACCGACGCGCCCGCGCCGGAGCCCGTACTGCCGCTCGGGGAAGAAGCCGTGGCTGCGGCTGCGGCATCAGATGAAGTTGGGGATGAGGTGCATTCGATGACAAGGACGCCAGAAGAGATCCTCGCCGAGCAGGCCGGGGCCGCGGGCGGGGCGACGGAGATCGACGAGTTCTCGACGGAGGACGTTGCAGCCGCCGAGGATGCGCTTTCGCGCTCCGATGCCAACGACGCTGCCGATGCTCGCGAAGAGGGCATTGAAATGGACAACGACACGTTAGACACCCTGGTCGACAACGCCCAGGAGGTTTCGGATGAAGGGATCGACACGGACGGTCACGAGCGCGGATAAGCGGTTCGGGTTGTCAGCAGGGTGTCATGCTCGGCTTAACCGTCAGCGTCAGCCCCTCTCCGCTGGAGCGTAAGACAGCCGCTCGCGGAGAGGGGCTGGTAAATTTACCGTTTCGAGGGATAATACCCTTGAACCAAACTTTATCCCGATAACGAATGGGGCTGCTATGACCAGCTAGGCGCGAAGGGAAGTTTTTTGGAAAAGGACCGGATGAGCAAAGTTCGTATCAACGATCTGGCACGAGAGCTAGAGGTCAAAAGCAGATCCATTCTGGATGCTCTGACCGCGGTGGGTGTCACCGAAAAGAAGACACATTCGAGCTCCATTGAAGAGGATGAGGCGGAAAAGGTGCGCGGCCATATCAATCGTGGCAGCCGTACCTCCGCCGGTCCGCGTGCACCTGTAGAGACGCGGCAAGAGTTTAATCTCTCCCACGTCTCCAAGCCTGGCGATGCATTGAAGGCGATTCTGGAGCGCAAGCAGGCGGAGGCTGTGGCCCGGTCTACACCGCCGCCAGCCGTCCGTCCGACGGTAACGGTTGCCCCCGCCTCCAATCGGCCGCCGGCGAATGCACCTGTGGCCCATTCATCCAACCCGGCTGCCATGGCGGTGCCCGCGGCTCCGCGCATGGTCACGCCTTCCTCTTCCCCGCTGCCACGGCACACGGTACCGGTACCGCAGCCGCCCGCTCCGCGGCCCACTGCCACGGCATCGCCGTCGATGCCGACCGCAGCGCCGGTCAGTGCGCCACCGCCTGCACAAGCAGCGGCGGCGACACCCCCGCCGGTTCCTGCTCCTACACCTCCGTCGGCACCGCCGCGTCGCATCGTCATGCCGCAGCCGCGGCAGGCTCCTACAGTGATCATGCCGCAGCCCGCGATCGCCAGCCGTCCCGTGCAGGGTCCCGTCGTGGCTCGGCCGCCCGCTCCTGCAGCAGCACCGGCCGGCACCGCGCAGACTCCAGCCGCTATGGCTCGCCCCGGCGTGTCTGCCGGTACTCCGGCGCAAGCGGCTGCGGCCACTCCGCCCGCCGCAGTTTCGGCTCCCGCTCCGGCTTCGGAGTCTGCTCCCCTTGCCGCAGCTCCAGCGCCACCCGCTCCGCCAGCAACTCCCGTGCGCCGTGTGGTGATGCCGCAGACCGGACCACGGCCAACCTATATTGCCGCTCCCGGCGCTGCCAACGCGGCTCGCCGGCCCATCTTTGAGCGGCCTCGTCCCTCTGGCCCTGGTGGGCCGGGTGGTCCTTCCGGAGCACCCGGCATGCGGCCCCCGATGGGGGGTCCCGGAGGACCAGGTGGTCCAGCCGGTCCCGGCGCACGCCGTCCGATGCACCCAACCCGTACCTTCCCGGGCGGTCCCGGAGGCCCTGGTGGGCCTGGTGGGCCGGGCGGACGCCCTGGCTTTGGGCCGCGTCCCGGCTTCGGTGCCCGCCCCGGCATGGGCGGGCGTCCCGGCATGGGTGGTCCCGGCGGCCTTCTCCCTCCGGCTGAAGGTGCTCCGACGGTGAACCGTCCAGTGCGCAATGCGCGTCGTCCCGGCGGTGGAGCACCGCGCTACGAAAAGAACAAGGAAGTCGCGATCAAGGGTTACAACCCGCGCATGGGCGCGGCGCAGATCCCCATGGGCGAGGTCCCGATCACCAAGACCCTCACGCTGACGGAGGGTATCTCGGTCAAGGATCTTGCGGAGAAGCTCGACGTTCGCGGCAAGGATCTGATCGCCACGCTGCTGATGCGCGGCGTCATGGTGACCGTCAACCAATCGCTCGACTCCGAGCTGGTCAAGGAGGTCGCGCGCTCCTTCGGCGCCGACGCCACGATGATCTCGGTCGAAGAGCAGCTGGAAAACGAGGCCATCGAAGGCCTGCTCGAGGACACCTCGAACATGGTCGAGGTCGTGCGCTCCCCTGTCGTCACGGTCATGGGTCACGTCGATCACGGCAAAACCTCCCTGCTCGACGCTATCCGTTCGACCGACGTGGCGGGAGGCGAGGCCGGCGGCATCACGCAGCACATCGGCGCCTACAAGGTGCACGTCACCAAGCCCGATTCACCAGCTTTTGGCCGTGAGATCGTCTTCCTCGACACCCCCGGCCACGAGGCCTTCACCCGCATGCGTGCCCGCGGCGCCAAGATCACCGACATCGTGGTGATCGTGGTCGCGGCCGATGACGGCGTGATGCCCCAGACGCTTGAAGCGATCGATCACGCCCGTGCAGCCAAGGTGCCGATCATCGTCGCCGTCAACAAGATCGACAAGCCCGAGGCTGATCCCAGCCGCGTTATGACCCAGCTCGCCGGGCGTGGCGTGCAGGCAACCTCGATGGGTGGCGACACCGAATTCGTCGAGGTTTCGGCGAAGAAACGCATCAACCTCGATCAGCTTGAGGAGATGATCTGCCTGGTTGCCGATGTGAACGAGCAGAAGGCGACTCCGGAGCGTCCGGCTGTGGGTACCGTCATCGAAGCCAAGCTGGACCGCGGTCGCGGTGCGGTGGCGTCGATCCTGGTGCAGAACGGAACCTTGCGCACGGGTGACAGCTACATCGTCGGCAACACCTTCGGCAAGATCCGCGCCATGTTCGATGATCGTGGCCGCGCCATCACCGAGGCTGGACCTTCAACCCCGGTCGAGATCCTGGGTCTGGAAGGTATTCCCGATGCGGGCGATACCTTCCTGGTCATGGCGGATCGCGACAAGGCCAAGGGCATCGCGCAGTACCGCAAGCTGAAGGAGCGCGAGGCACAGCTCTCCAAGAGCTCGCGCGTCTCGCTCGAAGGCCTCGCCGAGCAGATCAAGCAGGCGGGCGTCAAGGACCTCAACCTCATCCTCAAAGGCGATGTGCAGGGTTCGGTCGAGGTGCTGGCCGACATGCTTACACGGATGTCGACCGAGAAGGTGCGGATCAAGGTACTGCACTCAGGCGTCGGCGCCATCACCGAGTCGGACATCCTGCTGGCCTCGGCATCGAACGCCGTGGTCATCGGATTCAATGTCCGGCCGGAGAAGAAGTCGCAGGATCTGGCCGATCGCGAAAACGTGGAAATCCGTCTGCACTCGATCATCTACGAGCTGCAGGACGAGATGACCAAGGCCATGCTCGGTGTTCTCGATGCGGTCTACCGCGAGAACTACGAGGGCCGTGCCGAGGTGCTGCAGGTCTTCAAGATCACCAAGGTCGGGCAGATTGCCGGCTGCAGCGTTCGCGATGGGCAGATCAAGCGCGACATGCAGGTCCGTGTGCTGCGCGGTGCCGAGGAGGTCTGGAAAGGCAAGATCGCCTCGCTTAAGCGCAACAAGGATGACGTGGCGGATGTTCGCTCCGGCATGGAGTGCGGCATCGACCTCGCGGGCTTCAAGGATATCCGCGTGGGCGATCTGATCGAGGCCTTCACGACCGAGAAGCTGGCCGCCGATCTGGGCCGCAACTCAGCCGAGAAGAAGCGCGAACAGATGGCCGAGCTCGCCGCCGCAAAGGAACGCGAGAAGGAGCCTGTGGGAGTGGGCGTTTAACCCACACGACGATAACAGGAAAGGCCGGGAGAGATCCCGGCCTTTTGCGTTTGACCGCATTCGCAAATCAGTTTCTGCTACATGTCGCTTCGAAGAGTCGAAACGGTGTTACTGTTACCGAGCCTCCGATTTGCAGGATGCGCGGGCTTTCTCAAGAAGCTCAGGCGAGTATTTCTCTGGAATCTTGACGAACTTGACGTGATCTTTCTGAGCCATCTGCATCAAGTTGTCCATATTCTCCTGCGTTTCGAGGACTTCTTTCTGATTGAATGTGTAGTTTTGTGTTTCTAGTAAAGTGAGTTTCCCGACCGTCTTGGTGGTGACCGCTACGCCATAAAACCTTCCGCTGGTTTTATGCCCTTCTGCAAAGATGACACATGATGAGTTGCGCGAAAGTACGCCCCATGAGGTGGGCTCCGTCTCCTGCGCTTTGCTTTGTGCGGTAATAGCCATTGAAGTTACGAGGCTAAGACTGGTAAAGATGTAGGTAGACAACTTCATCCAAATTCTCCGTGTGCAACACAATATAGCTCATCCAAGGTGTAACCGGATTGGTAACGAGCACACGCCAACCTATAGGTACGTCGGCTCGTCGATATCGGGTACCCTTACGGAGAGTCTGCGGCCCATTTAACTAGTCGATCTCCGCACCGGCTTGTCTTGGAGCACCTGTTTGTTCGGCGGTTCGACAAACTCCGGCTCCTTCTTCGGTTTCGCCCCGTCTTCAATGACGGCCCGCATCCAGTACTGCCCTTCCGCATCGACCTCGATGCCGTGGGTTTCACGCTCGAAGCCCGGAAAACGGCGGCCAAACTCCTGCATCGCGATGATCAGCTTTACCACCGGGCTGCTGTTGTCGCCGAGCCGCTCGCCCGGCATGCTCATCGGGATCCCCGGCGGGTAGGGAACCAGCATGACCGCGGCGATGCGGCCAGCCATCTGCTCAAAGGGGATGCGCTCCGTTTGCCCGCGCACGAGCTTTTGGTAGGACTGTGCGGGCGTTAGAACGGGGTCGAAATCCTCATCGCAGGCCGCGTTCACCAGACCGGGCAGGTTCAACTCGATCATGGCCGCGTGCATCTCGTCGCTCAGCTCGCGCAGCGTGACCTTGCGGTAGCGCGCGGGATACTTGGTGACCAGCTCCGGCATGGCTTCGCTGAGTTCAGCATCGGTGTCGTAGAGCCGCTTGAACTCGAACAAATTTTCGAGCAGCGCGCCCCATTTTCCCTTGCTTGTCCCGACGGAGAAGAGCACCAGAACCGTATAGTCGCCGGTGCGGGCGATCTCGACGCGGCGGCCGTCGAGAAACTCCACAAGAATAGCGGCCGGGATGCCCCACTTATCCACGACACCTTGCGAGTTAACGCCGGGCATGAGGATCGTGACCTTGGTGGGATCGAGCATGCAGTACTCGTCCTTTACGTCCGCATCTTGATAGCCGTGCCAGGCCTCGCCGGGCTTCAGCGTCCAGCAGCTCGACTCCTTCACCAGCACATGGTCGGGAACCTCTTCGAGCAGCATGCGCTCATCGGTCTCCGGATTGGTGACGCGCTCAGGCTGGAAGAGCCGGAAGAACCAGCCGTCGCCATTCTCCTCGGCCGCACGCAGCCGGTGCGCGACCGACGACATCGCCTTGCGAAAGCTGACCGCATCCTGCAGCGTCTCGTACATGAGCGTGTGGCCGGCGGGCTCGTCCATCATCGCGGCGGCGACGTCGAGCGAGGCGATGAGCGGATAAAACGGCGAAGTCGTGCCATGCATCATGAAGGCTTCATTGAACTGATCGAAGTCCATCGGCGCGCGGTCGCTGAGCTTCACGTGCACCATGGAACCCATCGAAAACGCGGCCAGCATTTTGTGCGTGGACTGGACGGCAAAGATCACGGGGCGATTGGGCATATCGTCGGGAACGCCCATGGCGTAGCGGCCATCGTAGAGTTCATGAAACTTCGCGTAGGCGTACCAGGCCTCGTCGAAGTGCACGCGCGGCACGCTTTGCGCGAGCTGCTCGACGACCTTGTTCACGTCGTAGCAGAGACCATCGTAGGTTGAGTTCGTGACCACCGCGTATGTGGGCTGCTTTGAAGGCGCATCGGGCGTGAAAGGACTTTTTGCGATGAGCTCCTGCACCGATTCCGGGCTGAAGCGGCGCAGCGGCACCAGGCCGATCATGCCGTAGCCGTTGCGCGTCGGCTTGAAGTAGACGGGACGCGCGCCGGTCACGGTCAGCACATGCGCGATGGATTTGTGGCAGTTCGCATCGGCGAGCACGATGTCATCCTGCGCGATGACGCCGTGGCCGACAATTTGGTTCGATGTGGACGAACCGCCGAGAACATAAAACGTCCAGTCGGCGCCGAAGATGCGCGCGGCATTGCGTTCCGATTCGCCCGGAGGCCCAATGTGATCGAGCCACGAGCCGAGCGGCGCGGTGGAGATGCCGAGATCGGCGCGGAGGAGATTCTCGCCGAAGAAACGATGAAATTCCATGCCGATTGGGTGCTTGAGAAACGCAACGCCGCCCATGTGACCCGGCGCGTCCCAAGAGTACGCGCCCTGATCGGTATATTTCTTCAACTCACGAAAGTACGGCGGCAGCAGCTGCTCATGATAACGCTCAACGGCGAAGTCGACGCGATTGGCGATGAACGCGGGCGTGTCGCCGAAAAGGTGGATGTATTCGTGCACCTGTCGCACGACTTCCAGTGGCAGTTCGCTAACCAGCGTGCGGTCGGCGATGAGAAAGATCGGAATTTTTTTGTTGCGACGGCGAACCGCCCGAAGAATGCGCAGCGCGGCCCGTTGATCGAACTGATTTTCGCCTTCTAAATCCCAATCCAGCAGGATTGTGCTGTAGGACGGATCCGAGGTCACCAGAGACAATCCATCCTCCGGCGTGGAGGTCCGCACCACCTCATAGCCTTCTTCTTTGATCGCATTCACCAGCCGCTCCATGGCGCGGTCGGAGACTGACTCCGTGCCGCCCAGCTCGCTGGCAATCAACAACACCCAACGCCCTTCACTCATGTCTCTATGCTATTCCTGTGCAATGAATGCTGCGTTGGAGTTCCGATGGTTTCTGACGGCTAGGGGCAAATGTAAACGTGATTTCACAACTACATGTTCTCGATAAGTGGATCTGCGCAGGTTGAATTGGGAAGGGCACGGCTTCAGCCGTGCCGCTATCCTCTCTGAACGAACGTGGCTTTAGCCGCTGAGGTACGCTTGACCAAACTTACCTCAGCGGCTAAAGCCGTTGACACTTTGATAGCAGTTCGGCACGGCTGAAGCCATGCCCTTCCCGACAAAGATCTGCCCGTTGAGGCACGATACTCCGCAACGGTCGCCCCGCGATTGGCTTTAAGCAGATCAACGTGGCGCAGCGCTCAAGGAATCCAAGGCGCGCTTGAGTTGCTCCAGCTTCTGGCCCGCATCCCCCAACTTACCCTCTGCAGTAAGACGCTGATAATCGGAAAGATCTTGTGCGGCTTCGTGGATCAGCCCTGTGCGATCAAGGACTGGTGCTGACGGCGCCGATGCAGTCGGCGCCGCAGGCTGCGTCGACTCCGCCGGCGTAACCGTAGCGGTTGTGGAGGAAACCGCACCGTTAAAGAGTGCATTCATCGCCGCCTCAAACGTTGTGCCGTACGCGAGCCGGTCCTGCAGCGCAAGCACCACCAGCCGCAGCTCCGGCATGGGGCTGCGTTCGGCTTGCAGGTAGATGGACTCCGCATACAGCAGCGCGCTTCCGGTCGGAATGACCAGCAGATTTCCGCGACGCACATGCGAGCCCTGCTGATTCCACAAAGTTAGCTGGCCGGAGAGCTGCGCATTTTGGTCAATCCGCGCCTCCACTTGCAGTGGACCGTCCACGAGCCGCGTCTTTGGAAAGTTGTACACGACGGCCTTGCCGTAGTTCACGCCGTCGCTGCGGCCCGCAATCCAGCCGATGAGATTATTTCGGTTGGAGGGAGTGAACGGCAGGATATTCACGAACTCCACGTCCGGGTCGCCGGGCAACTTCATCAGCACGTAATTCGGTTGCATGGGTTGTGTGGACCGTTCACCGTTTTCATCTACGGCTGCTTCGGTGGCGAGCGTCCAAAGATCTTCGCGGTTGTAGAACATCTCCGGATCCGTCATGTGATACAAGCCGTACGCTTCGGCCTGCAGCTTCAGCAACTCATCAGGGTAGCGCACATGTTTGCGCAATGAGGACGGCATCGCGGAGGCATCTTTGAACAGGCTTGGAAATGTCTTGCGATAACTCGCAAGAATGGGATCTTCTGTGTCGAAGACATAAAACGTGGTGGTTCCGTCGTACGCATCGATTACTACCTTCACGCTGTTGCGCGCATAGTTGATCATTCCGTCGCCTAATGGATAGTGCCGCGAATAGGGGAAGGAATCTGAGGTCGTGAACGCGTCGATCATCCACGAGAGCCGGCCATCGTCCCCGACCACAACATACGGATCGGAGTCGAAGTTGAGGAATGGCGCGATTGTGGATACCCGTTCGCGTATATTGCGCCGCATCAGCAGACGGCTCTCGTCGTTCACGTCGTCGCTGAAGGGCAGCTTGGCGAGGTCGCCACGCTCCAGCGCGATCAGCGTGCGATGCAGCCAGCTGCCGAGCACGATACCGCCGTGGCCTTCGTACGACGTCAGGCTGTTGGCCTGGCCTTGCGGATAGTTGAACTCCTTCTGCCGCGTTTTTACGTACACGTCGCTGTCCGTCAGCTCGCCAAAATAGATCTCCGGTCGTGTCAGATTAAGAGAACTTACAGTGCTCTGCACAGGCATGTTGCTCAGCATCAGTGTAGGCAGGCCCTCCGGCGTGAAACCATTCACGGGGTTCATGGTGATGCCGTAGCCGTGCGTGTAAATCAACTTCTCGTTAATCCAGTTCTGGCTGCTTTCGGGCAGCTTATCGACGCTAAGTTCACGCGCGGCGAGCATCACCTCACGTTCCTGGCCGTTGATCTGATAGCGATCGATATCGATGTCGGGAAAATCATAGTACGTGCGGATCTCCTGGATCTGGCGCAGGGTGTCCTGCAGCGCATGCCAGTCCCACAGACGAATATTTTGCAGCGTGGCCCCATTGCCCGCGGCATCGGCGGATTCCACTGTTGTCTGCGCGGAGAACGGCCGCAAGGTGATGCGATCTAGACCGTAGGCCTGACGCGTGAAGTCGATGTTATGGCTGATATACGGCTGTTCCTTCACCAGCTCATTCGGCTTCACAATAAAGCTTGAGACAAACCAAGCGATCACCTGAACGGCAAAAAAACATACGATGCCGGGCAGCACCGCACCAACCAGCCAGCGCGGACTGGAGTTCTTGAAGGCGCTATAGAGCGCGATGCCCGCACCGAGAACCAGCGCGAAGCAGGTGAACAGCAGGCCGGTAAGCACCACGTGCGCATCGACAAACGTAACGCCGGAGAAGACGGTGTGGTCTTCCATCAACTGCTCAAAGCGACTGAGATACAGGCGTGCCGCGATCATCAGCAGAAGAAACGCGAGGGCGATCGCAAGCCCACGCCAACGCGCCGGCGTGTAGCCGAGGCGCCGCGCATCGGGCTCCCGGGTGCGTGCCGTCAGCACAAGAAACAGCACAGCCATCCCGACGATCAGAAAAGCGACGGTGACGAGCCAATCGGCGATCATCTCCAACGCGGGCAGCCGGAGCAGATAGAAGTTTACGGATCTGCCGAAGATCGGATCGAGCACGCCTGCGGCGTCGCGAGGCGCGTACAGGAAACGTGCAAAGGCCGGCCACTCGCTCATGACGCCCGAGCCCGTGAGGAAGGCGACCAGGCCGGAGACGAGCAGGCCCAAAGGCCGGAGCAGCGGCTCGATGTTGAGCGAAACTGGCTGGCCGTTGACAATGATGGCGCGGCGGCCGGGCAGGTCATCGCCATGCGCTTTGCGAAGGCTAAGAAACGCGCCATACAGAAGCGCAAAGGTGACCAGCGCAGAGACCAGGAAGAGTGCCCATTGCAGGCCAAGCATCTTGCGGAACACGGCTTCATAGCCGAGCGAGCCGAACCACAGCGCATCGACGTAGTACGAAAGCGCGCGGCCTCCGAAAAACAACGCCACGGCCAACATAACGGCGAACAGGATGAAGTGGCGGCGGCGTTGCGAGGGTGGCGGCCAATCGATGGTTTCAGGCATGGGCATTCCCTGCTTTCACAACCATTCTCAGGCAAGAAGAAGGGTGCTGGCCCACCATAGCAGCAGTGCGGGAGGAAGCCGTCAAAGTTTCCGCGCCGGTCATAGCAGAGGGTCACAGCCGGTTGCTTCGCCTCCGCTACCAGGACCCCTGCTTCCCGCCGTACCACCAGACCAGACCCAGCGTCGCTGTGGACTGATGGCCGGAGGGCGAACCGACATTGTGGGTGGTGAAGAAAGGTGTATTGCTCCAGTCACGGCGGAACTCCAAGAAAATATCCAGGCCATCGGCGAGATTGTATTTGTAGGTGCCGGTAGCCTCCTTCAGTGCCTGCGTGGTTCCGCTGAATAAGCCGCCGCGATCGGAGAGATATTCCGCCCGGGCTCCGAGCGCGGCCTTCGGGTTGAACTGATATTGCGCATAGGCGGCACCGCCGGTTACGTGAGAGGGTGCGGAGGACTCACCCGGCGCGGCGTTCGCCCATTCCCGTTCGATCACGTAATCGCCTTCGGCGGTGAGCGTGAGCTTGGGCCTGGCCTGCCAGGTGATGTAGTTATCGAAGATATGCAGCTTACCATTCGGTGCGGGCACAATCGGCGTGACACAAAGTCCCGGTTGCACGGGGCCGGTGCAGTTGGTGGCCGCAGTCGAATCAGGGTGTTCCTGGCCGAGATAGTAGTTGCTCGTCCAAGTAATTTTCTTTGTGGGAGTTAGCACAAAACCAAAGAGTTCGTCTTTGAAGCCATTGGTCGGCTCGGACTGATTGGCCCCGTTCACGATCCAATAGTTCACGGCGAATTTGTCATTGAAGTGATACGAGGCACGCACACCTGCGTGATAGAACGGCAGGTAATAAAAATAGTACGACCGCGTGTAGTTGGCCTGATCCTTTGTGTAGTTTCCTTCGGTGCCGAGCGAGCTGGCCCACTTGCCGAAATCGATGTTGATTCCTTTCCCGACCGGAACCACATAGGTGCCGTAGGCCTGGAAGATGTTGCGATAGATATCAGGGCGAGGCTCGTTGGAGGGATTTCCCTGCAGCGTCTCGGTGGCCTGGCCAAACTGCAGGTCGAGACGCACACCATAGCGCCGCCCTTTGCCCAAATCCGGGTCCAGAGCGAAGATCACATCAGCTTGATTGATGCTGAAGGTGTTACTCAGGACGTCGTAGGCGCGAAGATCATTCACGCGGCCGGGCGGCTGGTTGAAGTTGTATTCGTAGTAGCCGTCAAGCGTGTAGTTCAGCGTCGCGCCCCCGGGCAGAACGCTCGGGATGGCGGCATACAGCGACGGCGCCGCAGGCTGCTGCTGGACTGGCTGCGGAACCGGGGACACCGCGACAGCGGGCTGGGTTGCAGTAACCACCGTGGTGGCAGGCTGAGCTGGGGGCACTGGCTGAGTTGGTTGCGCTGAGGCTGTGGGGGCCGCAGCCGGCGTGTTGCCCTCCAAGGCGTCCAGCCGGGCGGAGATGCGCGCAAGCTCTGAGCGAAGCTCCTGAATCTCCTGCGTGCGCGCCGTTGAATCGCCTGGAGTGGTCTTCTGAGCATGGGCTGCGGATGCGAACAGGAGGATCAATAGAACAGCAACAGTTTTCATGCGAGACTCCCCCACATTCGCGCCGTACGCAGGCCGCCCCCGCGAAAGGACCAGAGCGAATGCTAAACCGTGAACCTGATGTGAGATGACTGGATGGTGAGATGGTACACACGCGCCATCCACCAAGCAGCGGCCGCGGAGCACGCGTCTCGCCTACGATAGCCGTATGCAACTCGATCGCATTCAAGCAGCGCTGCGCGAAGCCAACATCGACAGCTGGCTCTTCTACGACCACCACCACCGCGATCCGATCGCCTATCGCATTCTTGGTCTGGACTCGCAGAGCTTTGTTTCGCGACGATGGTATTATCTCGTGCCTGCCTATGGCGAGCCACGCAAGCTGGTGCACCGCATTGAGGCCGGCAAGCTGGACGAGCTGCCCGGGGCAAAGCGCGAATACTCTTCGTGGCAGGAGCTTGAGGCCGGTCTGGCGGCAATGCTGGGCGGCGCCAACACCGTTGCCATGCAGTATTCGCCCCGCAACGCGATCATGTATGTCTCCATGGTGGATGCGGGCACGGTGGAATTGGTGCGCGCGCTGGGCAAGCAGGTCGTAAGTTCGGCGGATCTGGTCAGCCAGTTTGAGGCCGTGCTTACCGAAGCGCAGATCCGCACGCATTTCGAGGCGCAGCGGCGCTTGGACAACGTGCTGGATGAGGCCTGGCGAAAGATCGGCGACGCTGCCCGCACCGACGACGGCACCGATGAGTTCGCGACCGTGCAATTTCTGCTGACGGGCATGGAACGCGAGGGGCTGTGGACGGATCACGGACCGAACGTGAGCGCGGGGCCCAACTCGGCGGACTCACACTATGAGGCGACCGCCGACAGCTCGCGATTGATCCGCAGCGGTGACTTTGTGCTGATCGACTGCTGGGCCAGGCTGGCCGGGGATGAGGAGGCGATCTGGTATGACATCACCTGGACCGGCGTCGTCGGCCGCGAGCCCTCCGAACGGGAGCAGGGGATCTTCATGGCCGTGCGCGATGCGCGCGATGCGGCCATCGCCCGCGTCCAGAGCGCCTATGCAGCTAATCTACCCATCGCCGGCTGGCAGGCCGATGACGCCGCGCGCGAGGTCATCCGTGCCGCGGGATATGGCCCGCAGTTCACGCATCGTACGGGACACAACATTGCCGTATCGCTGCATGGCAACGGCGCGCATCTGGATAATTTGGAGACCCACGACGAGCGTCTGCTGCTGCCGAATACCTGCTTCTCCGTCGAGCCGGGCATCTACTTTCCCGGTGAATTTGGCGTGCGTAGCGAGGTCAACATGATTACCCGGCCGGGAGAGGCGGTGGTCACGGGGCCGCGCCAGAAAGAGCTTCTGCGGGTTGGGGGATAAAGGTACCTCGACTGAAGCGCAGCAGTCCCTCCAGAACAGCAGATTTCCTTCGGCAATGACAAAGAAGTACAAGAGCGCCTCCTGACAGCGCAGGAGTTGCTAGAATCGGAATCTGATGGCCTCCGCAACCACCACCGAAACCGACCGCGAGATCGCACGGCACATTCCCGGCGAACGCTCGAGCATGCCCGCACTCGCCTTGCTGCTGGGCTGGCTCCTCCCCGGCGCCGGTCATCTGCTGCTGGGCAAGTGGGTGCGTGGGCTTTTGCTCTTCGCCGCTATCGTAGGCATGTACGCGATCGGACTGGGGCTGGTGGGGAAGATCTACACGCCCAATACCGGCGAGATGCTGGACATGCTCGGCTTTGTCGGGCAGCTTGGCATGGGTCTGCTGTACATGCTGGCGCGCCTGCTCGGCTGGGGTGCAACGTCCGCAACGACGACCCTGAACGACTACGGCAGCAAGTACCTCGTTGCGTGCGGGCTCCTGAACCTGATCGCCGCGGTCGATGCGTATTCGCTGGCCAACGGTAGAAAGGCCTCCTGAATGAGGAGGAGAGGATAGATTGCTTACCCAATTCAGCGCCGCGCTGCTCTTCGCCCTTTGCACATCGGTTGTGTTCGGTATCACGCAGCGCGCAGAGCCCAGGATGATGATGCGCTTCGGCGCGTTCTGCTTCGTGCTTTTCACCGGCGGTGTGATCGCCGCGAGCTGGCTGTTCTACTTCATTAAGCACTAGGGCGGAAACCTCTGATCAAGTCTGTGGGGCCGTCTTTCTTGTTGTCATTCCCGAAAGGAATCTGCGGTTTCCGCTGTGCTGAGACAGTTGCGAGGAATTGATCAGACCTTCCTTAGTGTCTGAATAATTATTTTTGCTTTTCGGAGATAGGTCCGGGCTTCAGCCCGGACATTCAGTGCGGAGAAGAACGGGGCTTCAGCCCCGGGTCTTGCGCTGGTGCTGAAGAAAACCCTGGGCTAAACAGGCTGCGGAAAAATTCTTTCCTGGACCCGAAACCGCACCCCGGCGGCTAAAGCCGGATTGCAAACAAAACACTTACGGGGTGGCTGAAGCCACCCCCTTCCCAAGAGCAGCGTTTTTCCGCAACCTGTAAAGGCCCATAATGTTGGCTCTTCTTTTCGTGGGGCTGAAGCCCCACGCTCCCTCCCACTCTTCAACAAGATGCGCTTCGTAGGAGGATCCTGATTCATCAGACACTACCTGGACCCACATCCCCTCTGCAGGAGTTGTGCCGCGTTACTGCGGCGTGACCGGAGTCGTGGTCGTGGGTGTTCCCGTTCCCGTAGTCGCTCCAGTGCTTCCAAATCCGGAGCTTCCTGGGCTGCTGTTGCCGAAGCTGCTGCTGCCAAAACTGCTGCTGCCGAAGCCGCCGGTACTGCCAAAAGCGCCGGCGCCGGTGCTGCCGAAGCCGCCGGTGCTGCCGCTGGCGCCGGTTGCGCCAAAGCTCGACGCGGGCTGCGAGGAGAGCGAGCCGCTGCCGATGCCGGCGTTCATCCGGCCTTTCTGATACAGCTGCTCGATGCGCGGGTCATACCAGAACTCCCACGTCTCGTAGGTCGTCTGCTTGTCCGGCGTAAGAATGGACGTCCCGGTCTTCGCGGTGCCTACGCCGACGATGGCGCCGCCTCCCGTGCTTCCACTCGAACCTGTAGAGCCAAACGCGCCGCTGGAGCCTGTCGATCCACTTGCACCGGAGGTCGGGCCGCCTACCGTAACACCGATCATGCCACTCGCGAGTGGAGAGGCAGACGTGATGGTCGAACTGTTGTTGGACGATCCGCCGACGGGCGTCCCCACACCCGAGCTCATGCCGGCCGCCGACCCAAGGCCGCTGCCGCCGGTACTGCTGCCGGGCAGGTTGCCCAGCTCCTGCCCGAAGAAGACCTTCACGGTCGTCTTCTGCTCGCCCAGATGAATGATCCGCCAGTCGGATTTCCCGGTCAGAGGATCCACGTACTCCTGGCGGAGAAAGCGGATGTCACTGGTGTTTTTCAGTGCGTCAATCGATGGCGGATAGGCGCCGGTTTTGCGGTAGTAGAGCCGGATGGCACGCACATACTGCTCAGCGCGGTGCTCGCTTTCCACCTCTTTATCGCGGCGAAGCTGCTTGGCGATCACCGGGGCGGCGACCGAGAGCGCAATCAGCACCAAGGCGATCATGACGATCACGCCGACCAGCATGAAGCCGGCCTCAGCGCTCTCTTGAGAACTCACCGGCGGCGTTACTGAGGCTTTGCGCTCGATATTCATGGCTTAGGTAGTGTCTGACGAATCACGATCATCGTACGAAGTGCATCATCCTATGAGGCGCATCTGGGAAGAGGATGGGGAGGGAGCGTGGGGCTTCAGCCCCACGAAAAAAACTCACAAATTATGGGCTTTAGCCCAAGGTTTCTCCAGCGTTAGCGCAAACCCGGGGCTGAAGCCCCGTTCTTCTCCGCACTCCATGTCCGGGCTGAAGCCCGGACCTACCTCCGAAAAGCAAAACTGATTCGTTATGGCAGTATTCCTGATGATGTACCCGAGGTCGATGCCGTTTGCGCCAGTTTTCCTCAAGAAAACTGGCCTGCATACTGTTTCACGAAGTCACAGTTTCAGGAATACTGCCCTAGACACCACCTACTGCTGCTGCATGGGCAGCGTCTGCGTGTTGTTGGTCAGAAGATCGGTGATCTGGATACCGTTAAGCAGGATCTGGTCAACCTTGTAGCGCTTGGCTACGATGTCGCCGGTCGAGGCAACATAGACATCCTCGCCGGAGAGCAAAAGCGCCTGCTTCATTCCGTGCGAGCGCTGCGCCGTGCCGAAGAACTTCAACGGAATCGCTGGCGGGGGCGCAGGCCCAAGCGGCCCCACGGGAACGGTCGGCCGAACAGGACCGGAGGGGCGCGGCGGCGGCACGTTGGTCGGGATTGCCGCGGCCGGCGCTGTGTAGGTCGCCGAGAAGATGTTGCGCCCGGAGCCGGAGTACACCAGGCTCTCCGTGCGCAGCATCGCGGTCTGGTCCAGCGTCGGATCGAGGCTTGCCGAGGTACTGGCCAGTCTCTTCGCGTCGACGCCAGCGATCGCTCCCGTGCCGTTGGGGCCGCTGCGCCCGGCGGCACCCGCGCCACCCGTGGAGTTCCGCATGGCAGGCACCGGCGCCGAGCTCAGCGGAGCAACGCTGGGCGGCGGTGTGCTGGGGCCGCCAAACAGCGAGTACAGGTTGTACAACAAACCCGCTGCCGCGACGGCGATGAGCACGCCGAGCGTGATCGTCTTCTTGCGATTCTCCGCTCCACCCTTCACTGCGCGCCTCCGCTGCCGGCAGCCGCGGGGACGGCCTCGATGGTGGAAGGCGCGGGCTCAGCGGCTGTTTCGTTCGCTTCCGCCGCGCGCAGATACGTTATCAGCCGCAGCCTTAAGTTCACTTGACCGGTATTCTGGCCGGTCAGCGTGATCCCCGAGATGACAAAAAACATGTGGTCGCGTTCCAGGCTGTTGATAAGGCCAACCACCGCGCGGTAGTCGCCGGAGACGCTGACATCCATGCTCACCTGCGTTAGAGCGTTGCCGTTTGAGAGTACCGGGAGATACCCGTACTGCACCCGGCCGAGCCGCACATTCTGTCGCGCGGTCACCGTGCCAAGCTCCGTGAGCACCTGCGAAAACGCGTACGGGAGGCGATGCGCATAGAAGGCGTTTGCCTGCGTGGTGGAGGCGATGAGCTTGTCGTCGATACCCTCCAGCGGCTTGGCGGCAATGTGGGCAGCCGTCAGCATCGTCCGCTGCTGCGCCATTGCCTCCGGCCCGCTGGCGCCCACCGCTTGCCATACGAAGAACAGGTGTCCGAGCAGGTAAAGATCGAGCACGGCCAGCGCGGCGACGCCCGCAAAGTGGAGGTTCACCGCCGTGAGCAGGCGGCGGGCGCGCGCGGTGAGGCGCGGTACCCGGCGCAGCACGGAGGAGCTATTCGGCGGTGGTACGGGTGAATTCAGGGCAACAGAGCTCATCGGGAGGCTCCTCCTCTTCCCCCCCCCGTGATCGGCAGCACAACAATGTTGCGTGGGTAGCCGTTGCGGAGGTTGGTCCCAGGGCGCAGACCCATAACCGCGGGATGCCGGCTTGCGGGTGGGGCCGCCCGGCCTTTGCTGGATGGAAGGGCAGCCGGCCGGCCATGGCCGACAGTGTACGGCTGATCGGCGGGAAGCGGGTTGTAGTCCGCCAGGATCTCAAACTCCACGCCCGGCGGTCCGGTGGGAACACTGCCCGGAATCGGACGCAGGCCGTTCACCGCAGTCGTCTCCTTCGCCTGGGCGGACTCGCTGCCCAGCCGCGGCTGCAGAAAGCGGTGGGAACGCTCCAGGTTGCGCACCAGCTGGATCGCACGGTCACGCTCACCCGCGACTCGCAGGCGGATGATGACGTTGCCGTCCGCGGCCACCGCCGGCTCGATCGAGGTCACCTGAACCCCCGCCGGCAGCACATTTTCGAGGTCCATCATCACGGCCGTCCAGGAGAAGCTCTTGCGCAGAAATAGCGCATTGAGAAAGTGGGCGCGATCGAGGACAGCGGCATTGGCCGGCTGACGCATGCGCTGCTCCGTGCGCAGCTTGCGCCCCTGCGCCGCGATGGTCTTATCGCGCAGACCGTCGAGTTCAGCCCCCTGCCTGTCCGCCTTGGCACTTAAAACGTGAGCACCGAGCGCCACCAGCAGGCCAGCGGCCACCAGGGCGGCCATGATGATGCGCAGCCGCAGAAAAAAGGGCCGCAGCTCGACAAAGGGCCGGGTTGCAAGATTGACCTGGATGCGCATCGTTAGCTCTTCAGCGCCCCCACCACGCCGCTTAGCCAGCCCTGCGGCACACCGGTTCCGCTGGCGGTTCCAAGCACCGCCGATTCAATCAGCTCCCGAACGCGCAGACCGTCCGTCTCGGCCACGCCTTGCTCCCGCAGCGTGCGATTCAGGCGCTCCGCACCGAGCGGGCCAGCGCTGAGCAGGACCCCCGGCATCGCCCCCAGCGAATCCTCGAAATACGCCACCGCGACCGAAACCGCCCGTGCGATCTCCTCCGCCTGCACATCGGCCGTCAGGGTATGCACCGCAGGTTCAGAAGCGTCCTGGCGCAATCCCCCCAAGATCCCGTCCGCCCCCCGCGATTCAGAGAGTGAGTCGGACGTGGTCGGCACTTCGAGAAATGCGTTATGCGCCTCGGTGTTCAGGTCGGATGAGATCGAAGGGGAGGCGTACGGAAACCGGGGCGTCGCCTCGTGCGGTAGACCGCTGCCTGCCAGCGCAGCCGCCGGCTCAGTCACACGGCGATAGCTGCCGTCGTCCCCGCCGGGAAGAGCCGTAATGCCGTCCCCCGCTTCCACGGCGACTTCGGTCGAAAGACGGTCGGCGTAGGCGTTCAGACCGTACTCCGGCAAGGGTTCCTGCGCGGCCCACTCGCCGACGCTGTCTTCGCGGTTCACAAGGGAAAGCCGATCCCCGATTTCTGCAGCCGGGGAACGCTCAAAGAGAGCAGCCGGCAGATTCGCCGGCGCCGGGACAGCGCCTTCCGCCAGTTCGACCGTGCGATGCAGCAGCACAATGCCGGCGCGCACGATCGCCGTCGTGACTCCCGAGGCATGGGCATTCACCACCAGCGAGGCGCCGTCCGCCTCATCGACGCCCGCCAGGGCAGCCAGTGTGCTGGGCAGCACGGCGCCGGGCTCAAAGCCGGCCTCGCGCGCCACGGACTCATACTCACTCAGCACATCGCGGGGAATCGTGACCGCCAGCACCCGCACGACGGTGCGGCTGGTGCTCATCACCTGAAAGCTGACCATCGCGTCATCGGCTTCGAAGGGCACCAGCTTCTTCAGCCGAAAGCGCACGATGGGCAGCGCCTCCGAGAGTTTGCCCGGCAGCGAATCGAAGTCCAGCAGCAAAACCCGGGTCGCCGCATCCGGGATGATCAGGGTCAGATCGGTCTTGCGCGCGTTCGACCGGGCGCCCACCTGCTCCAGCGTTCGGCGCACAGCGGCGATCACAGCCATGCGACCGGCGATATTTCCCGGCTTCAGGCTGGGCAGGATCGCGTCTTCCGCCACATCGGCCCGGGCCACGGCATCCAGTGGCGCTCCCGGCTCAGGCGAGCGCGCCGCGACCACGCCGCCGGCAAAGATCTCGCAGGCCAGGCGCGGGCGGTGTCCAGAGGCTTTGGGCAACAGGTTCATGGGTTTCTTCTAGGCTAGACTACCTTGCGGATCCGTTCCTGGGGGGCGCTGCTCTTTGGACGAAGCGGCCAGAGAAGCGTTTCTGCAACTCGGGTGGTAGCCGAAAGCCCATTCCGCCGCGGCCATTCAGAAAAAAGCCCCAGCGGCAGCCGGGGCTCTTCTTAGTTCTGAACGGTTTAGGTAGTGTCTGAAGAATCATTTTGCTTTTTGGAGGTAGGTCCGGGCTTCAGCCCGGACATTCAATGCGGAGGTAGAACCGGGCTTCAGCCCCGGGTTTTGCGCCGATGCTGGATAGAACCTGGGCTAAAGCCCATAAATCTGGCTCTCCTTTTCGTGGGGCTGAAGCCCCACGCTTCCTCCAATATGCACCTCGTACGATGATCGTGGTTCACATAGACCTAGGCCAGGCGGCGCCGCACCATGCCCGCAAACCCGAGCAGACCCGTGCCGAGCAGCAGGAAGCTGGAGGGCTCAGGCGTGACGGAAGTGGCCGGGGCGAACGTGAGGTCATATACAGCTTTATCGCCCGATACCACCGCGATATTGGCGAAGTTGAAGGTGAGGCTGTTGGAAGTGAAGCTAGAGACACCGCCCGAAAAATTCGAAGCCGCATCCAGCGTGACTCCCGTGATCATCGGGTTTTTTGTGGTGTCGGTGAACTCAAAGCCCGTAAACGGCGCGTTCAAAAGGCCGTTCGAGTTGAGATCCGTAAGGATGACCTGAGTGCCGGTGATCTGATAGCTGAAGAGGCCGGCGACCGACCCTCCACCCGGCGCCGTGAAGCTGCCGAGATTGTCATACAGCGAGGTGGAAGTTGGCGTGTCGAAGGTCCCCTGGAATGTGTCGCCGAGGACATCTGCACGAGCAGCCAGGCTTGCCGACAACATGGCGGCGGCAGCCACGAAAATACGAATACGCATAAAGCTCCTGAGATGAAAGGCTAGAAAAAGCGTACTACAACTAACGCGGCAGTGTGAGAAAAGTTAATAAGTAATATCGCACGTCAGTTCCCACGCTGCTTCCGCCTGTAACCCGAACAAGGGTTACCTCCCAGCCTCAATGAACGTTACCTTGTTGATCTCGCGGAGGGTTGTGATCCCGGCGCGAACGCGCTCCAGCGCCGAATCGCGCAGAAAATTCATGCCTTTATCGCGTGCCTTTTTGCGGATTTCGGAGCCGGGGCGCTTCTCCAGCAGCATCTCGCGCACCTCATCGTCCAGCTCCAGCAGTTCGTGGATCGCGGAGCGGCCGCGGAAGCCAGTGCCGCCGCACTCCATGCAGCCCGTGCCCTCGCGGAACTTGAAGCCCTGCCAGTCGGCAGGTTCGAGGCCGTTCTCCAGCAGCTCCGCGTCGGTGTAGGTAACCTCCGTCGCGCAGAAATCGCAGATCTGCCGGACGAGCCGCTGGGCCAGAATGCAGTTCAGCGCGGAGACGAAGTTATAGGGCTCGACACCCATGTTCAGAAAGCGGCCCAGCACGTCGACGACGTTGTTGGCGTGGACGGTCGTGAACACCAGATGGCCCGTCAGCGCGGAGTTGATGGCGATCTGCGCGGTTTCAGCGTCGCGGATCTCCCCGACCAGAATCTTATCCGGATCATGGCGCAGAATCGAGCGCAGGCCGCGGGCAAAGGTGAGCCCCTTCTTCTCGTTCACCGGAATCTGCGTGATGCCCCGGATCTGGTACTCGACCGGATCCTCAATGGTGATGATCTTGTCTTCTTCGCTCTTGATCTCATTGAGCGCAGCGTAGAGGGTGGTCGTCTTACCCGAACCGGTCGGCCCCGTGACCAGCACCATGCCGTACGGCTCTTTGATGTAGCGCCGGAAGCGGCGCAGGTCTTCCGCCGCGAAACCGACCACGTCGAGCGAGAGGTTCTGGAACTTCTCGCTCATCGACTCTTTGTCTAGTACTCGGAGAACGGCGTTTTCGCCGTGCACCGTCGGCATGATGCTGACGCGGAAGTCGATCAGGCGGCCCTTGTAGCGCACCCGGAAACGGCCGTCCTGCGGTACGCGGCGCTCGGCGATGTCGAGTTCGCTCATGACTTTAATGCGGCTCAGGATGGTTTGGTGATGCTCGCGCGCGATGGGCGCCATGGCCTGCTGCAGCACGCCGTCGATGCGGTACTTCACCAGCAGCGAATCGTCATAGGTCTCGATGTGAATATCCGACGCCCGGCGTTCCAGCGCGGTGTAGACGGTGGTATCGACGAGGCGAATGATGGGCGAGATATCGTCGTCGCCGGTCAGCTTCTCGATGGAGATGTTTTCGTCGGTGTTCTGGTCGCCGGCGACGACATCGAAGGCCAGACCCTCGGTCGCTTCGTCCAGCACGCGCTGCGACTGCTCCGACTTTTTAAGCAGATCCGTAATCTGCGAGAGCGTGGCGACGCGGGTGATCAGCCGAATCCCCAGCAGGCCGGAGATCTCGTCCAGCATCATCAACTTCGAGGGGTCGGCGACGGCGATCGCCAACCGGTTCCCTGCCTGCTCCAGCGGCACGAAGTTGTAGCGAAACATCATGTCCACGGGCACGGTCTTGAACAACTCATGCTGGATCTTGAAGTTCTTCAGATCGACGAACTCGGCGTGGTACCGGCGCGCCAGCATCTGCGCGCGCTCGGTCTCGGTCATCTGGTCGTTGTTGTAGAGATTGGCGACGAGCGGTGCGGTGGCTGCCATATGGGTTGGACTCCTGAAGTGAGTGGCGGTTTACCAGATGCAGGGAACTTCGCCGGAACGGCGGATCAGCCCGTCGGCCGTGATCAACGGCGCACCATGAACGAGTGCTGTGGCTCCGATGATGCGGTCGGCTGGATCACCCGGAAACCTCGCAGAAAACCGCACAGAAATTTCAGCAATCGCCGGCGTAATAGGAAGTATTTCGTACATTGTTGCGATCTCATGGAGAACTGCTGGCAACGGAGCGTAAAGCGTGATTCTGCCCTTACCAGCCAGCATGGCAAACTCCCAAAGGGTAACGTCCGAGATTGCCAAGCCGGTGGCCTGTCTTCGAGCCTGCACGATCGCTTCCACCGCAGCTTGGGACAGCTTATCGCGTTCCTGGTTAAGCCAGATGACAATCTGTGTATCCAAAAGAATCAACGAAGCGCTTTCCACTCGCTCAAATCGACAGCAGGTGAGATCACGTCGCCATTGGAGCGGAAGCTGCCTGTATTAAAGATCGCCAATGGATCACTCTCCTCTTCCGCTGGAACGATCTTTGCCACCGGTCTTCCGTTTTTTGTGATGAGCACAGGCTCACGTTTGACCTGGACCTCATCCATCACGGCGAGGCATTGCGCTTTAAATTTAGCTGCTCCCATCGTTTTCATGGCCATACCTCGCGTGACCACTCTAGCATGGTCACATTTCCATTAAGACCCATTGGCTCCGTACAGGCTGAAGATCGGCAGATATAGCGCCAGCAGGATCACCACTACAACCAGGCCGGTAACGACCAGCAAAGCGGGCTCGATCAGACTCATGATCGCGGCGAGTGAGGTCTGAACGTCCTCCTCAAAGAACTCGGCGACGGAGTTGAGCATCTGCGGCAGTGCGCCGGTGGACTCGCCGACCTCGATCATCTCGATCGAAAGCTCCGGGAAGACCCTTGTGGATTCGAGCGACTGCGAAAGCCGCTTGCCCTCGCGGACGCCCTCCACCGACGAGGCCACGGCGCGGGCGATCTGGCGCGAGTCGATGGAGCGGGCGGCCGTTTCCAGGCTCGGCACCAGCGGCAGACCGCCGGTCAGCAGGGTGGAAAGAGTGCGGGAAAACAGGCCGACCTGGTATTTGAGCCAGACAGAACCCAGCCCCGGTGTGCCGATGCGTACGCGGTCGATGAAGACCGCGCCGGCTTCGGTCTTGGTCCAGCGCACCAGCGTGTACCCCGCCCCGGCCAGCAGAATGGCGATCCACCAACCGTCGTGCTGCGCATATTGGCCCATCGAAAGCAGCGCCAGCGTGAGTCCGGGCAGCTTGGTGCCGAGCTGATCGTAGAGCTCGGCGAAGCGCGGGACCACGAAGGTGATCAGAAAAATGCAAAGCGCGGTGATCATGACGATCATAAAGACCGGGTAAATCAAGGAGGCGCGCAGCTTCTTGCGGAAGGTCAGCGAAACCCGCTGGAAGTCCAGAAAACGCTGCAAAACCTCTTCGAGGTTGCCAGAGCGCTCCCCGGCGAGCAGCGTGGTGGTGTAAACCAGCGGCACATTGCCCTGCGCCTCAAAGGCCTCGGAGAGCGATTGGCCGGTTCTCAAGCGGGTTGCCACATCATCGAGTTGGCCGCGAAAAGCCACATCCTTCTGCCGTTTGGCCAGCAGTTCCATCGAGCCCAGAATCGGCAGACCGGCGCGAATCAGGGTCAAAAACTGCTGATTGAACACCAAAAACATGTCCAGCTTCACTTTTTTCTTGCCGGAACCGGCAAAGGTCGAGCGAGGCTTGACCGAATACACGAGGTAGCCGGCCTGCGTGAACCGCGAGCGCAACTCCTCAGCCGTAGCGGCGGCGTGGGTCTGCTCCTGAATGCGGCCGCGCTCGTCGGCAAGGCGGATGAGAAATTCGGTCATGGAATTGCGTCTCCAGCTTAGACGAAGCGGCCTGCGGTTCGCCTCACAGCTTACGGAACAGGCACACTCTGCAACAAAAGGTGTAGGCCTCGCCGGAGCGAGGCCTACTGAACTTCATAGAGCGGTGATGTACAGCGTCTTGTTACACGCTGAAGCTGGAGCCGCAGCCACAGGTTGATTTCACCTGGGGATTTTCGAATTTGAAGCCGGCGGCCTCGAGCGTTTCAACGTAATCGACAGTGCAACCGTTGAGGTACATGGCGCTAGTGGCATCGACAAACACCTTCAGGTCGTCGAAGCGAACGATCTTGTCCATCATGCCGGCGGCATTTTCGAAGCTCATGGAGTACTGGAAACCGGAGCAGCCGCCGCCTACCACCCCGATGCGCAGTCCGGCCGGTAGGGGATCCTGGGTTGCCATGATCTCCTTCACCTTCGCGATGGCCGAATCGGTGAGGTTGACGGGATTCGTCTTGACGGGCGCGGGTCCGGTGACGACCTCGGCGGTGGGCATTGCGGCAGTGGCCATCTTGGATCTCCTTAAAACTTCCCTGTTCGCTTTCGTGTGCGCTCGCTGCGAATCGTCCGTGCGGCAATGCATTTAGTCTATTCCCGCCGGGACGCAGCAGCAAGCAGGGCTGATGCATCCCACCAGTCTTCTATACGATGCCATAGCCCCACGGTGGATGCAGCGCTTTCGTACACTGGAAGCCGTGAATCTCCTCGAAGCCTTCGCCTCAGCTTTCATCAACACCTTTGGCATTACGCAGCCGACGGACGCGGGTCGCCGACGGGCGGCATGGTTCATCCTGGGTCTCCTGATTCTGATGTTCATCGTGGTTTGCGCGGTCGGCTTCGCGTTTTATTCCGCCATGCACCATTAATCCTGCCCCGGACTGCGGGTGGTTCTCTTCCATGAGCAGTGACCCCTTCCCGCCATGGACAGTTGGGCGTATCATCCTCTCGGCCCAGCCTACCCTTCGAGTTCCGTCGTGAGACAGCCCACCGGTATACCGGACCTACTCAAGTGAGGGGATCACCATGCACATCCATCCGGCTTTGCTCGTTGTCTGGGCTGTTGTTTCGGCAGCCCTCGTTGCGGTTTTGATCTATCGCGCCACGCTGACCCAGCATGAGACCGATCAGCTGTTCCTGAATGACGAAGTCACGCACTGCCTGAGCCATGAGGAGCACGATCGCATCGTGGCCCGCGTAAACCGGCTCAAGCCCCTGTATCAAAGCCTGTTTGGCGCGACGATCCTGATGACCGTGATCGTCGCGGGAATGTATGTAGCGCAGGTGCTGCCGGGAATGCAATTCTAACCAAAGCTCGTCAGCTCGTCGCTCAGACCGCCGGCAGGGTGGGTGCAACGTCCGTGCACCCCCCTCGGGCCGACGCGACCCTGCGTTGAGGCACGCCCGACACCCACAAAAGTGCAATGTCGTTCAGACTTCCGTTGCCTTCCCAGCCATCGGCTGCCGGCTTACCTTGAGGTTCAGGCCAAGCACCCTCCAGAGCTGTCACGGGTGCAAAGACGAAGGCCAACTCAAGCGTAAAGGGAACCTACAATGCACATGTATTCGGGATTGACCGTGATCTGGGGTGTTCTTCTCTCCATGACGGTGCTGGTCATGGTGTGCCGTGGCACGATCACCCAGCACGAGATGGACCAGCTCTGGCTGGGCGATGAAACCGGCCCGAGCCTCAATAACCGGGAACACCATCGTCTGCTCAAGCTCGTCCGCTTTCTCCGCCCGGTGTATCTGCTGCTCGGCTTTGGCACGGCGGTTGTGTCCGCGATCATCGCCGGCAACTATGTTGTGCAGGTGTGGCCTTACGTTCACTTCCTGCCGCAGCACTAAGGGTTCGCAGCACTAAGGGTTTCTGACGAATCCTTTTTTGCTTTTCGGAGGCAGGTCCGGGCTTCAGCCCGGACATTCAGTGCAAAGAAGAACGGGGCTTCAGCCCCGGGTTTTGCGCTGACATCGGCTAGAACCCGGGGCTAAAGCCCATCATTTCGCCCCCTTTTCGTGGGGCTGAAGCCCCACGCTCCCTCCCCATCCTCCTCCAAATCCTCCTCCAAATCCTCCTCCAAGACGCGCTTCGATGCACCTTGTACCCTGATCGGGATCAGTCAGACACTACCTAAGCCTGACGTTCTGCACTCAGGCGATCGGCACGGAAGCAGGTCCCTACGCGGCGCTCCTAAACCGGGAGCGCTCGTTTCGCTTTGCGTCTTTCGCCTGCATTTTCCGGGCGAAAGCGGAAACTCCGCTACACTGACTCGAAGAAACCCCGCGCCAATCGCGACTGGAGTTCCCTCGATGAAAGCTTTGCCCACGAGTCCTTTGCCCACGAGTCAAGGTCCTTCGCGCCGCTCCTTTCTTCGTCTCGGGAGCTTTGCCGCCACACTGCCCTTCGCTACCCTTCCCCTGCTGAGCGAAGGCCACCTCGCCTGGGCAGCCATGCAAACCGGCGGCCGGATGGCCAGAGTGGTGCCCGGGCCGGCCTCCGCGGACGGTGCCCCGCCGGTGATGATCAACGCGAACGAAAATCCACTCGGCCCCTGCGCGGCCGCACTGGCTGCCATCGGAACCAGCGCACGGACTGGCGGACGCTACGACGCCTTCGGCGAGGTGGACCGCCTCAACGCAGCGTATGCGAAAGGTGTGAACCTTCCCGCCGACCACGTGCTCGTCTATGCGGGCTCGAGTGAGCCGCTGCAGTACACCGTGCTGGCGTTTGCCTCGCCTTCGGCCCCCTATGTCACGGCCGATCCCAGCTACGAGGCGGGCATGTGGGCGGCAAAGGCCGCGAACGCGCCCGTGATCAAGGTGCCGCTCACACCGGCGTACGGTCATGACGTGAAGGCGATGGTAGCGGCATCCCCGGCGGCCGGCGTGATCTATATCTGCAATCCAAACAATCCCACCGGCACACTGACCGCGTTCGACGACATCACCTGGGCGGAGCAGCACAAGCCCAAAGGCTCCATCCTGCTTGTGGACGAGGCCTACATCCACTTCTCGGATTCACCCAGTGCCGTCAGCCTCGTCGCACAGGGAAAAGATGTCATCGTGCTGCGCACCTTCTCCAAAATTTACGGCATGGCGGGTATTCGCTGCGGCGTCGCAATGGGTCGTCCGGACCTGCTGGCGAAGCTGCAACGTTATGGCATGAACCCGATGCCCGTCACCGCTGCGGCTGCCGCCAACGCCAGCCTGCAGGATCCGGTTCTCATCACAGCTCGCCGTCAAATCAACACGGATATTCGCAACAACACCTTGGCCTGGTTGCAGGCGAACGGCTGGCGCTACACGCCCTCCGTCTCCAACTGCTTCATGATCGACACAGGGCACCCCGGCAAGCAAATCATCGCCGCGATGCGTGCGAAAAACGTCTACATCGGACGCACCTGGCCGGTCTGGCCGAACTACGTGCGCGTAAGCGTGGGAACGCCGGAGGAGATGGCCGCCTTTCAGACCGCATTCGGCTCCGTGATGGCAGGCATGGGTACGCTGGCAAAGGCCTGAGCCGTTTTTTCTGGTTCCCCCCCGTTTTTCTGGTTCCCTAGACTACGCCGCGGCGTACCGCCCGAGTTCCTTGACGGTGCTGCAGTGCTGGTGAAGCGCGCGCAGGCTGGCCTCGGCCATGCGCTCATCCGCAAAGCGTAAGTCTACGAAGAAGACATACTCCCAGGGACGCCCGGGCACAGGGCGCGACTCGATCCGGGTCAGGTTCGCGCCCTCGCCCGCGAGCGCGCTCAGTGCCCGCACCAGCGTTCCCGGACGATGCTCTACCGCAAAGGCAACACTCAGTTTGTCTGCCGCCGAAGAGCCCTCCAGCGGCTCCGCATCCGCCCGGCGCAGCAGGTGAAAGCGGGTGAAGTTTTCCGCATGATCTTCCACGTTGGCGAGCAGCACCTCGCCTCCGTACACCTCGGCGGCTAGCCTTGGCGCGACGCCGGCGGTATCCCGCAGATTTTCCCCCACGACGTGCCGCACACTGCCGGCGGTGTCGTAAAACGGCAAAGCCTTGGCCTGCGTGAACCCGGCCAGGAAACGCCGGCATTGCGAAAGCGCCACGGGGTGCGAGAGCACCGTGCGAATGTCTTCGAGACGAACGCCGGGCGCGACGATCAGGTTGTGCTCAACGCGCAGAAGGCCTTCGCCCTCAATGCGCAAAGGGCTTTCGAGCAGAAGATCGTAGTGCTCCGCCACCGATCCGTGCAGGCTGTTTTCGATCGGCAGCACAGCCGCACCGACACGCCCGGAGAGCACCGCGGCGACCACCTCCGCCGAGAGGCCGCACGGGGCAATCTCGACCTCCGGGCCGAGCATCGCGCGAGCGGCGAGATGACTGTTGGAGCCGCGTTCCCCCTGAATGGCAACTGTTTGTATGGGTGTCAAAGGCAGATGCAACTCCCGCGAACGGACGCGCCATCGCTTCGTTGAATAAAGGCTCCCGAAGGGACAACCTCGCCTTTACGCTCAGCAACATACCATAACAAACCCGTGCAAGGATTGACGGAGTTTTATCGTTTCGCGTGTGCCCTACGGCACCCGTATTTTCAGGAGAAAGCACATGCTTTGGACTATCACCATTATTCTCGTCATCCTCTGGGCCGTCGGCTTCGTAGGCTTCCACGTCGTTGCCTGGTGGATTCACCTGCTGCTGGTGTTGGCCGTGATCTTCCTGATCTTCAGCCTACTGGGCGGCCGCCGGGTTTAGTCTCCGCCGCGCGGGCACCCCAAACCGTTGCGTGCAACATCCTATAAAGCAAAGATCGTTGGAGGCTATATGAGCACAAGCGACAGCACAGTCAAGGGTAAGTTCGACGAACTCGCCGGCAAGGCAAAGCAGGCCTTTGGGGACGTTACGGGCGATCAATCCGCCGCCAACAAGGGCGCCGCACAAGAGGTGAAGGGCCATGGGGAGCAGTCCTGGGGAGCAGTCAAAGAGGCTGCCCACGACACACAGGAGCGCCAGCAGCCGCAGGCCGATAACACCGCGCACGACGTTCGCCAAAGCGTCACCTCCACCGCGGCGAATGTGAAGAACCACATCCAGAATGCGGCGGACGACTTCAAAAACAAATAACGCGCACCAACGCACGTCAAGAGCAAACGACGCGACATCCATTCGGGTGTCGCGTTTCGTTTGGATCAGCCTTCATGAACCCCAGGCTGCGGCGGAATCTTATTCACTGCGCATTCTGCGAACAGCGGCGCCGTCACCAGGATGCTTCCCATACCCGCCCGATCCGCCGCGCGGATGCCTTCTTGCGAATCCTCCAGGACAAGGCAGTGCTCCGGCGCAACACCCATCTGTCGCGCAGCCTCCAGGAAAAGATCCGGTTCCGGCTTCCCCTTCGCTACATCCTCAATCGCGACAACGGTGTCGAAAAGAGTCAGCAGCCCCACACTCCCGAGCGTGGCGAGCACGTTGATCTTTCTGCCGTTCGACGCAACCGCCATCGGCACCCTTCCCTTCCATTGCCGCGCGACCGCAGCGACAGCTTCCACCTCCTGCAACAGATGAAGATTGCGATGAAAGCCCTCCACGTAAGCCTTTAGAACTGTTTCGTGCGCCACGGGAAGGGGTGCGATCTCCCCCTCGATGGCGGCGACCACGGTGGCGGGCGACTGGCCGGAGTGGGCCTCGCACCAGGAACGCGTGACGGCGATCCCGTAAGGCTGCAACGCCTCCTGAAACGCCCGGAGATGCGCTCCCAGCGTATCGACGAGGGTTCCGTCGCAATCGAAGATGATGGCCTCGAAGAGGCCTTGTTGCAGTCGAATCAGCGGCGACGGGGCGATCACAAGGGAGGCAGGGGTCATGGACATCACGGCATGTTTCACTCTATTGGAGATGGGAACAGAACACCTATTGAACACACCAAACCTCGCATAGGGAACCACCCGCGCTGCGTGACCGTAGGTGTTTCTGGTGGACATCTATGCTGGAACAGGATTCAATAGCGGAATCCCGCGCTCAAACGGGAGACTGCAGAAACGAACCGCCCAGGAGCGACGTCTTGCCGAAAAGCCCGAAGCGCCTGTACCTCATTCCCGTCTTATCCAAGGCGTTGGACATCCTTGAACTGCTGCAGGCAGAAGGCCAACCGCTTTCGCTGGAGGCCATCCATCGCCGCACGCGGGTCTCCAAGACGACGGTCTACCGTGTGCTTAAAACGTTCGTGCATCGCGGTTATCTTTCGCAGTCGCCCGACGGCTCCTACCGTCACGTCATGCGGCCGAAGAAGATGCGCTTCGGATTCGGCAGTCAAAGCGCGGATATGCCGTTCTCGGAAGAGGTCACGCGCAGTCTGCGTGACGCTGCCGCCGCAACAGGGGTCGAACTGATCGAACTCGACAACCGCTACGATGCCGCGACCGCCGTGAAAAATGCGGAGGAGTTCATTCGCAGCCGCGTGGACCTCATCATCGAATTCAATGTAGAGCAGGAGGTTGCGCCGGTGATCGGGGATAAGATCGCCGCAGCAAATATTCCGCTGATCGCCATCGATATACCGCATCCGAACGCGACGTATTTTGGCGTCGATAACTATCGCGTGGGTCTGCAGGCCGGTGAGGTGCTGGGCAAGCACGCACTCGAGCAGTGGGACAAACACGTGGATTGGGTGATCGGGCTCGATTTGCCTGAGGCGGGGCCGCTGGTGCAGAGCCGCGTCTCCGGCGCCTTCGATGCGATTCGCACTGCGCTGCCCGATTTGCCCGTAGAAACGTTTGTAAAGCTCGATGGCCGTGGCATGCGCGAGCGCAGCCGCAAACTCATCATAGAATTTCTGCAGCGTCATCCCAAGGACAAACGCATTCTGATCGCGGCTGCAACCGACACGAGCGCGCTGGGGGCCGTGGATGGGGCGCGTGAGACCAGGCGGCAGCGGCAAATCGCCGTTGTGGGGCAGGACTGTATCGCCGAGGCGCTCGAAGAGATGAAGAAGCCGAACTCTCCGCTGATCGCCTCCGTTTCGCACGAGATCAGCTCCTACGGACCCAACCTGATGCAGCTCGGCCTGGCCCTCGTGAAGGGGCAAACCGTGCCGCCGTACAACTACGTGACACACCGGCTGGTGACGCGGGAAACCCTTCTCTAAGCAGCACCGGAGTCGGCAATTTCAATCCGCCAAGTATTTGCCTATTGCGCATCCGTGTGGGAATAATGGTGCCCATCGGTCAAGGTTGTCTTCTGCGTTCCTGAAGATGGCATCTGACCCTTTACTTCAGCCGAGAGGCATTCGCGTGCGGACTGTACGAAAGTTCATGTTATTTCCATGTCTGCTGGCCATCACCATGGCCGGTCAGACGCCCACCCCGCCGGGGAGCCCGGCAACGGTGAATCCGTTCGAGCAGCTCACCAGAGCCGACCTGGAGACACGGGCGGCTGCCATGCTGCAGCAGGCACAGGCGAGTCCCTCGGGCATCGCGTCGGTCACGCTGCAAAGATATCCCGGACACTACACGATGCTCACCGTGCGCACGAAATCCGGTGGCGCGGAACAGCACAATCACGCCAACGACTTCTTTTTTGTTCTCCATGGCGAGGCGACAGAGGTCATCGGCGGCACGATCGCCGACAGGGAGACATCCTCTTCGGGCGAGCTGCACGGATCGAAGGTGGTCGGCGGTGTGGAACACATCATGCGCCAGGGCGACATCATCCATATCGCTCCCGGAACGCCGCATCAGACGCTGGTCGCGCCGGGCAAAAGCTTCACGTACTTTGTAATCAAGGTTGAACAGTAGCGTAAGTCAATGGGCGCCACCGATAAGCCTCTTCTTGCTGCGTGAACACTGACGACGCCACACCTGAGGACGTTTCCATGCGAGCCCTGCTCTGCAGCGCGCCTTACCTGATGGGAGCTTCGCTGCTCCTGACCCTCTGCCCAGCGAACGCTCAGCCACGGGCGGCAGAGGACGCAGCGGGGAGGGCGCAGGCAAGGATCGGCGTCGTGGGCGACGCACTCATCACGTCGGTCGGCAGCAGCGAAATCACCGCACCGCAGCAGCTCGACCCCGCTCTCGATGCGCTCATCGCCGCCTGGCATGAAACCGCCGACGTCGCGTTCTTTCGCACAGTGCAGGCGGCGGTGGATCGCGCCTTGGTGAGCGATCCGGAACACGTGCCGGCACGCGCCGCCTTGGAGTGTCTGCGTGGGACCGGTCTGCCGCGTTACGCACAGGCACTCAGGGGCCTCTACCTCGGCCGGACAGGTCCAGACAACGATCCGTTCCGCGTCGGGTACGCGGTCACGTTTGGACAACCTGCAAACCTACCCGCAATCACACAACAGCTGCTCACCAGCGTCGATGATTCAAAGCAGAACAGGTCGGCGAACGCATCGGCGCACGCACTCGCGCTGCTTGTGGACACGCTTGAAGAGCTGCCTGCGGATAATCCTTCCCGCGCACACCTGCTGTCGCAGTTGAGCACGGAAGCTACACGCCTTCAGGCGGCGAAAAATGCTGGTGCCGACGCGGCGACATCGTCTCTTGCGGCCTACGGTTTGGCGAAGGCTGTGCGCCTCAGCTTCCTGCCCGCATCATTCGAGCGGAGTGCCCTGCAATTCTGGACCGAGAGCGAGGCAGCGGGGCCCGCAGGCGGCGCCGCTGCACCAGCACGACAAAGCGCGGAGCTGCTGGCCGCCTCGGAGATCGCGCAGTCTGACACGGCACTGAAAGCCAGAGGCAAAGTTGTGCTCGTCGATGCCTGGTTCAACTCGCAAACCCGCCACAGCGTTGCGGGGAACCCTGAGTTGTTTCATTACAAGTTCAACGACGATCAGAACTCGGGTTTTTCCTTCTTCGCACGCGCATTCCAGCGATTCGGCGCCCGCACAGCGGATCTGCCATCGGCGCCGACCGACGCCAATCTGAAGGACGCGGAGGTCTACATCCTGCCCTCACCCGATATTCCGGCGAAGAATCCGCAGCCGCACTACATGGACGCCCCAAGCGGGGATGCCATCGAGCGCTGGGTGCGCGCCGGCGGCGTTCTGCTGCTGATGGAGAACGACAAAAACAATTCAGAGTTCGAGCACTTCAACACACTCAGTGAGCGTTTCGGCATTCACTTCAATGCAGTGCTGCGCAACACCGTGGAGGGCAACCACTTCGAGCAGGGCCGCTTTCAACTACCCGCGGGCACTGGCGGCATCTTTCCCGAAGCGCTGATGGTCTACATGAAGGAGATCTGCACCATGGACGTATCCGGGCCCGCAAAGGCCGTGTTCAGCGATAAGGGTGACGAGCTGATGGCCGTGGCCCACGTGGGCAAAGGCACGGTGTACGCCGTGGTGGATCCATGGTTTTATAACGAGTACACCGATGGCCGTAATCTGCCGCCCGAGTACATGAATTTCCGTGCAGCCATTGACGTTGCAGGCTGGGCATTGCAACAGGCGCGCTGAGCAGCCCTAGCGTCCCATCCAGCCGCCATCCACGGTCAGCACCGTGCCCGTAACGTAATTGCTGGCTGCTGAGGATAAAAAAATTGCTGCTCCTGCAAGATCAGAAGGCTGTCCCCAACGGCCTGCGGGAATGCGCTCGATAATCTGGCGATTGCGCGTCTCATCGGCCTGCAGCGCCTCCGTGTTGGTCGTGGCGATATAGCCGGGTGCGATGGCATTCACCTGGATTCCGCGCGGAGCCCACTCATTCGCCAGGGCCTTGGTAAGCTGCGCCACGCCACCCTTCGACGCCGTGTAGGCGGGCACGCGGATACCGCCCTGGAAGCTCAGCAGCGAAGCGATATTTACGATTTTGCCGCCAGCCTCTCGGGCGATCATGTCGCGCGCGACAAGCTGCGAAAGCTGAAAGACGCTGGTGAGGTTGACCTGCAGCACGCGTTGCCAGTCCTCCAACGCAAAATCCTCCGCGGCGGCTCGATGAATCGTACCGGCATTGTTCACCAGGACATCGACCCGACCGAAGCGGTCCAGAACCGCGTTGACCAGATGCTGCGGACCTTCCACCGTGCTCAAATCCGCTGCAAAGGCAGCGGCGCCGCAGCCGATGGCCACTGCAGCCTCCGTGGCAGGACGCCGGTTGCCATGCAAGGCAACTGTTGCTCCAGCTTCCGCCAAGCCCTTTGCAATCGCCTCGCCGATGCCGCTGGCGGAGCCAGTGACGAGCGCGATTTTGCCTTGAAGACGAAATAAATCCAAGGCCGTGGATGTCGTATTTTCAGCACGGACAGAACTCATGCGAAGAACTCCTCGTTTGCGGAACATCCACTCCTCAGGCGCACACAGGCTTCGCGCCTTAAGGAATCTCTGAATAAGTCCTGTCGCCGCCTTTGGGAGGGAGCGTAGGCTTCAGCCCTACGATAAACGGCAAAATACAAAGAGCTTCAGCCCCTTGTGTTTTGTTGGCCCAATCCATTGACTGATCAGAGCTTTCCAAGGCAGCATCCCATACGCTACGAACCAAGTTTCCCGGGAGCAACACCCGGCATCAAAGCTGCATTACAATCAGCACACACAGCCAGGAGAACAACCATGATGAAGCACGTACGTCGGGCGTTGGCAGTTGCAACGTTGCTGCCCGTCCTCACTTTGGCCACACAGGCCACCGCGCAAGGCAAGCTGGATGAACGTCTGGCGGCGGCCACGGGAATTCTTCACGAGCTCGCAACGGTACCCGACAAAGGCATTCCCGACCGGATCGCGCACAAGGCTCGCTGCGTTGTGGTCGTTCCCAGCTTCAAAAAGGGCGCCTTCCTCGGGGGCGCCGAGTATGGCCAGGGTATTGCTACCTGCTACGTTTCCGCCAAGGGATGGAGCGCTCCGGCCTTCATCCAGATGGCCGGCGTAAGCTTCGGTTTTCAAGCCGGTGGGCAAGCGACGGACCTGGTGCTCGTCGGCGTAAGCAAAGAGAGTGCCGATGACCTGCTGAAGGCAAAGATCAAACTTGGCGGTGATGTCAGCGTAGCCGCAGGCCCCGTGGGACGCGATTCAAAGGCGGACACGACGGAGATCGCCAACGCAGGCTTTCTTACCTATTCCCGCAACAAGGGGCTCTTTGCCGGCGTCGATCTCACCGGCGATGAGGTCAACCAGAACGAGAAGGACACGCGGGAGTTCTACGGCAAGGAGATCGCTTACCAGACCATCCTGAACGGAGGCGTGCCTGCCCCGGCAGCGGCGAAATCCTTTGAGCGTGAGGTTACTCGCGTCTTCGGCGGCCCGAAGATACGGAAGTAGCGGTCTTTCCACTCGCCCCCCGGCCAACTCGCAGCATGAGTCCGTACGACCCATCGCAAACGCGAGAATAGCCGACCCGTTTGGGCCGGCTATTCTCGCTTGACCAGGAACAGACGAAGTTTAGTTTGTCATTCCCGAAGGGAATCTGCTTCTTGCCATTGCTTTCCCATAATCTCCTGGATCAACGGGGGGTTCTGGTCGTAGTCGCTGTACCGTATCCAACGCGGATGAACGACAAAGTAAGCGATTCCCGGCCAGTTCAGGTGTCCCCGGCATTCGGGCCATTGTGCAAAGTAAGCATCCTGGAACTGTTTAAGGGCTGTCCCCTGGGGCTCTTCGGCGATGCCCTCCAGTTGCAGTGTTTGCTCTCCGGACCAGCCGATGACCAGCGTACACGCCGGCCTTTGAATGAGGTTTGGATATTTGCGAGAGCTCTTCACCGTGTCGAAGATAACCTCCAGATTTGGGTTCGAGGCAATCCCAACGAGTGCCGACTGAGGAGTGCCATTGCTTGCGATGCTCGACACCACTCCATATCGCTGCCGGCTCATAAAGGCGTAAATAGCCGCTCGGTCCATGTCTCGTCTCCTGCTGAACTCGCGATTACCTGGCCATCATTTTGAAGCGGAAGCGTTGCTCCGCAGCCAGCGCAGCAATTCAGAACGCACCCGCTCATAGCTCGGCACACCCTTGAAGCTACGGATCGTGCCGTGCGCGCGACCACTATACCAATTCAAGGCGTACGTAGACACCGCGCCGGGAGCTTTCGTCCCCTCGCCGCCGATGCGCACGTCGCCGGGCGTGAGCGCCGTCTGCGCCGCCGCCGCGTTCTCCAGCGAAACGTACTCCTCCACGCGCCCCGTCGCGGAGAACCGCTCGAAGTTGTACAGCGCCTCCGAGCGGCCGACCGGCTCGAAGTACGCCCGCACCACCCATCGCCCACCAGCGGCGGAAAAGCTGTCGATCACGTCGCTTTCGCGGGCGCTGATGCCCGGCGCGCCCCGCTCTCGCGCCAGTCGCAGGATCGTACGCTCGCCGTCAAACTCCTCCCAGCGGTGCAGGGCCGCCTCCACCACCACGAGATTTTTGTGCGCCTGCCAAAGCTCCGGCTGCTGCGCGACGAGACTCCGGTAGGTGAGTTCCGCCGCCTCATACTCGCGCAGCCCAAGCTCCGCGTCCCCCAACCCCAGCCTCGCCTGCGCATCCGCCGGATGCGCCCGCAAATAGCCGCTGAAGAGCGTCTTTGCCTGCGCAAACTGCTTGGTTTGCAGCAGCTCGCGGCCTTGTCGCAGCTCCGGTGCGGCAGCGCTCCCCAGAACTCCCGGAAGGGCGCCCGGAGCCAGGGTCTGAGCTTCCGAAACCGACACCATGCCACCTATCAGAACTGCGCAGGCAGCCCCCATCAGTCGCCGTTTGAGGAACATAAGCCGCCAACGCGCACGGATTGCGGCGGATCGTCTCTTGACGCCTGCTTCCAAACTCAAACCTGTCCTCCGCCGCCCCGATGTTGGACGTAATGCAGCGCCGTTCCGCCCATCATGCCCGCGCACGCGAGCACCAGCAGCCAGAAGACCTCCGGATGCCGATCCAGATAGGGCCGCCGATCCTCACGCGGCCTCCACTGCGGGTTGCGCCGCGGGGGGCCAAGCGTCGCCTCTATAGGCTGCAGGCTCGCCATGATCGTCGGCGGCTCATCCTCAATCGGATCGTAGATCGGAGCCGCGAGCGCCGGATCGCCATAACGCAGGGTGTAGCGCGCCCCGGCATCGGCCCGGAAACAAACCTTCCGCTCCCGCATCTCCAGCACCACGCTCTGCATCGGCAAAGGCGGCTCGGTGCCGTTCGCCACCAGTACCCTTACCGTCGCAGCGCTGGCAAGCGTCGCCCCGATGGTCGCATCCACCGTATCCGTCTTCACATCGATCGGATTCAGGCGCGGATCGCCCGAGGGCCAGCTCACATGCTGGATAGCCCCCGCGTCCATCACCTCCGTCTCAGCGGCCGGATCGCGATCCGCCCGCGCGCGTACGATCACCTCGCGATCATAATTTTCACCCAAGCCCTGCCCATAGCCGGGCGGCAAGGCAAAACGGATCCGTTCGACCGGCACATGCGCCGGCACATGGAAGACCGCCGCCGTTACGTTGCCCTGCCTTACGGTGCTTCCCGCGTCGGCAACCGGCGTGTACAGCGTCTGCCGCTCCCGGCTCGGGGGCACCGCCGCACCCTCAATCAGGGCCAGCGGCAGCCCGCGAACCGGTCTTCCCTCCGGGGTGCGCAGGTTCAGCAGCACATGCAGCACCGGCGCGGTAGTCTCCGCCATCGGCAGCACCGTCCAGCGCCCCAGCTTTTTGTCGCTTAAATCGAAGATTCCAAAGGAGCCCAGAGCCTCATGCCGGCCGCGCGCATCCTCTCCCGTCACGATCGCCGTTCCGACAAAATCGCGTGCCCGCAGCCGCAGGGTCACATCCGCATAGGCTCGGGAGGGCATGCGCAGATCAAACCGCAGACCGTCCCCGCTATGTTCCGCATTCAGGACGGCCGCTTCGGCATCGGCGACCGGCTCGGGCCCGCTCTCGGTCAGGGTGTACGGCGTCTCCGCCTGTGCCGGAGATCCTGCATAGCCCCGGTACAGCCGCAGATCGTTGTGCGCGGCCGAAGCCGTGTGCGCCAGCACCTCCGCATCCAGCGTGGCGCACGCAAAGCCGCTCGCACCGGCGGCCAGAACGATCTGCCGCTCGTAGCGCAGATGCTCCGGCAACGCGGGGGTGCCGAGATTCACCACCAGCGCGCTCTGCCAAAGCAGGGCGGCGGCAACGATCGTCGGAACCTTCACGCAGGCAGGGCTCCGCAAAGCGCCCCGTCGCCACTTAGGTAGACTCGGGGGCAGGGCTCGATCCGCGTGCCGACAGGGGCGCTGCGGAGGCCGGGAACTTGCGTGCTGCGGCGCATCCGAAAACTGTACAGGCTAGCGGCGGCGTGTGCCCACACGAAAGGCAGCCCCGTTACCAAAGACGCCAAGCGGGTTGTTGCGTCAAAGCAACATGCATCCATCTTCAAGAGGAGACGCTATGACAACGGAAGGGGGCATGGACCGGCACCGCATCCTCGTGGTGGATGACGATGAGGTCATGCGCGAGCTGCTTTCGGCCCTGCTGGATGTGCAGGGGCATGAGGTGGACACGGCATTCTCGGGCGAGAACGCCCTTGCCCTGCTGCGCGGAGGCTATGCCCCTACCCTCGTCCTCACCGACCTGCAGATGCCCGGCATCGAGGGTGCAGAGCTTGTCTCCGCCCTGCGCGGGGAAGTTTCGCACTCAGCCCTGCTGGTCGGCATGAGCGGCAGCCGTCCCGCGGAAGAGATCTGCCTCTCCCTAGACGAGTTTCTCCCCAAACCATTCACTGCCGAGCAGTTAAGCGCTTCTTTCCTGACCGCACGCGCCACCAAGGCGCATCAGGCCACGGCTAACGCGGCCGCCCTCCCCTCCGAAGCTGCTGATGCCCCGAATAAAGCGCCGCATTCCGGCCAGCCCGTGCTGGACGACGCCATCTTCGCCTCGCTTTGCAAGATGTTTCAGCCGCCCCAACTCATGGAGCTGTACGTCATGACGCTGCAGGATGTGGAAGAACGCCACGCACGAATCCTGGCCCATGCGGCAGCGGGCGATATCGCCGCCGCCAAACGCGAAGCCCACGCCATCAAAGGCGCCTGCGGCATGGTCGGCGCGCGGCAGCTGCAGCACCTGGCGGCAGAAACCGAAGGGGGAACCACCCTGAATACAGCAGTCATTGCGGATTTTCCTGCGGCGGGTTTCCGTCTGCGTCGTATGCTGGAGGCGAAGTTACCACAAAAGTGGTAACGGAAGTCACGTGACTGCGAGTAACCTGACTCTGCCAGGAGATCCACACATGATCGCTGCCCCACGGAAACCCGCTTCGTCCTTCACCGGTGTCTCTCCCATGATGAACCGCACCGGCGCCATCCGCATCGTTGTGGCCGATGATCATCCGGTCGTTCGTTTCGGTGTCAAGAACATGCTGATGGCCGACCACGGCTTTGAGGTGGTGGGTGAGGCGGAAGATGGTGATCAGGCCGTCACCGAGACCCTGGAACTCGAGCCGGATATCCTTTTGCTCGATCTAGCAATGCCTAAACTGCCGGGTCTGGAAGCGATGCGCGCCATCATGAGCCGCTCGCCCCGCGTTAAGATCATTCTTCTGACCTCGACCATCTCCACCCAGCAGATCATCGAGGCGCTGCAGATCGGAGCCCGCGGAATCGTGCTCAAGGATTCCGTCGCCGGCGATCTCGGCGAGGCCCTGAAGTCCGTCCTCAACGGCGACTACTGGATCGGCGGCAAGCGCGTGATCAACCTGCTGACCGCCCTGCACGAGCTGATGCAGAAGGCCGCCACCGTCCCCGAGCGCAAGACCTACGGCCTCACCCCCCGCGAGCTCGAAGTGGTGACCTGCATCGTCGAAGGCTGCTCCAACAAGGACATCGCCAAGCAGTTCACCATCTCCGAAGAGACCGTAAAGCGCCACCTGTCGAACATCTTCGACAAGACCGGCGTCAGCACGCGTCTTGAGCTGGCGCTCTTTGCCATCAGCCATAAATTAGTGGATATCGACGCGTAAAGCAGTTTCCTGAGTTATACAGTTACGTTTGTCATCCCGTAACCCCCATTTCTTGTCATCAATTTTAAGAGGTCTGTACCTGCTACAAAGCCATGCGCAATCAGGTATAGCTTCTTCCTCGAACCAAAAGGAAGAGGCCCTCGCAGCGTATCGCTGCGAGGGCCTCTCCGTTTCCCCCTCTTCCTTCAAGAGCGATCGTTTCTTACTTAGGCGTCGTGATGATCGGCGTCCGATCGTCCACGAGCACCTCTTCCCGCGTCGCATCCAGCCTTCCGGTGCGAGTTCCAGTCGTCGCATAAGGATCTGTCTCCCCTAAACGCGCGGTCCGGGTGCGGTCGTAATCCGCATCCGTGTTCGCCGTGTGCGTGCTGACCGACTTCTCGCCCGACGACGCCACATCCTCACCACCCGCCGAGCGCAGCACATCCTTGGCGCGGCTCACCTCATCCGAGCTCTCGCAATGCACGGAGACGAGAATGCCGCCGTCCTTCACGCGCCCCTCGTAGCGCTTTGCCTCGTACTCGGGGATGCCCATGCCGACAAGGGCTCCCACCAGGCCGCCTACCGCTCCGCCCACGCCCAGACCGGCGAGCGCGCCCATGATCGGGCCGGCTGCGATCAGCGGACCCACGCCCGGAATGGCCAGCGCGCCCAAACCCGCCAGCAAGCCCAGCGTACCGCCCACCGCGCCGCCTACCGATACGCCCGTCGCTGTGCCCTCGGGCGCCTTGGTGTTCTTTTCCGCCGCGAAGTCCTTCGACCCCGTCTGATCGGACATCAGCACCGATACATCCCCGTGCGAAAAGCCCGCTGCCGAAAGACGATCCACTGCCGTTTCCGCCGCCGCGCGGGTGGGAAAAATTCCAAATGCTGCTGTATTTTTGCCTGCCATAATCATTCTCCTTGCATGTGCCGTGCGCCCTGCGGCCAGTTCAGGCGCGGTGTTGCTACCTGCTTTTGCGGTGTTGCTACCTGCTTCTTACTGCTTCACCGTGAGCTGATCGGTGACCTTGTCCTGCCCGACCACCGCAGCCGCCTTGGCGTCAATGGCCTGCTTCTCTTCATCCGAGTCCACGGGGCCCTTCAAGGTCACAGCCCCGTTCTGCGTGATGATCTTCACATTGTGTCCATAGGTCGAAATCGACTTGTCAGCGACGAGGGACCGCCGGATCTTGGCCGTAAGATCACGATCCGACATGTGCCCGGACTGCTGGTCTGCCGTGGCCTGCTGGCCCTTGTTGTTCGCTGAGTTATCAGGCGCGGTTTGGGTCTGGCTGTGGGCCGGTGTTGCGACCGCAATGCCGCCAAAAAGAAGGAGCGAGCAGCAGGCGGTGACCCATCCCTGCTTGGTTTTGCGTGGAACTTGCATCTTTCACCTCTTGGGATTGCCGAGTAGTCGCACTCCTCTTCTCAAATTACTCAAATTTGAGAGACTAACTCATCAGTGGTGCTACTCGGCCATTGGAAGAAGATCAACAGAAACGACGGCTTCCTTCCATACAGTCAAACCTTGGGATGCCGTCCGGTGGAGGCGCTGTTGCTAGCCCACCGTTGAAATCACGTAAATTGATTGCCAGCGCCGCCGCTGTCCTATTGCCCGCGGTTCCGCATCTGCGCCTCTGCTGCTCGCATCCATACACTTGAGCTATGAGCGATCCCCTTCACGACGTTCTCGTCATCGGCGCCGGCCCTACCGGCCTCGCTTGCGCCATCGACGCCCAAAATGAGGATCTCGACGTACTTCTCGTGGACAAGGGCTGCCTGACCAACTCGCTCTTTCACTACCCGGCGCACATGACGTTTTTCACCACGCCGGAGCTGCTCGAAATTGGGGACATGCCCTTTTCTTCGCCGAACCAGAAGCCCACCCGCGCCGAGGCCCTGGAGTACTACCGCAAGGTCGCCGACCACTATCAGCTCGACATACGGCAGTATGAACGTGTCGATGGGGTGTCGGGCTCGGACGGCGATTTCCGCGTGCATACCGTCGACCGCTTCGAGCGCGAGCATATCCACCGCACCCGCAAGATCATCGTCTCCACCGGCTACTACGATCTGCCCAACTATCTCGGCATCCCCGGCGAAGATCTGCCCAAGGTTGCGCATTATTACAACGAGCCTCATCCCTTTTTCGCGCAGGATGTGCTCGTCATCGGCGGCAAAAACTCCGCCGCCATCGCCGCGCTCGACCTGTGGCGGCACGGCGCGCGCGTCACGCTGGTGCATCGCGGAGCCGAACTGCACCGCCACATCAAGTACTGGATCAAGCCCGACATCGAAAACCGCATCAAGAACGGCGAGGTCACGGCGTACTTTGAATCTTCGGTAACCAACATCAGCGAAGATAACGTAACCTTAGCCACACCTGAAGGCGAGAAAATATTACCCAATCATTTCGTCTTCGCGCTTACCGGCTATCATCCCGATTTCAGATTCATCGAGTCACTCGGGGTAAAGCTAGACCCCGACAACGCCCGCTGCCCCATCTGCAAGCCGGAGACGCTCGAATCCAATGTGCCGGGCATCTATGTCGCAGGCGTAGTCGTCGCAGGCGAACGCACCAACGAGATCTTCATAGAAAACGGCCGCTTCCACGGTGCGCTGATCGCGAAGGACTTGGCAGAAAAGCTAAAGGCCGTCCCGGCGTAAGTGCTTTCGGCCCCCACCGAAGTGTCATATCAAGGCCACCACAGAAGTGTCATCTCGACCGGAGCGGAACGGCTGTATCGTTCCGCAAAGTGGAGAGACTTCGCCCCCACACAGAAGTGTCATCTCGACCGGAGCGGAACGGCTGTATCGTTCCGCGTAGTGGAGAGACCCGCAGCTTCGGGGCGCCACAAAGTTTTATGCGCGAAAAGACCTTCTACGTGTACATCATGGCCAGCCGCAGCCGTACTCTCTATATCGGCTTTACCTCAGCTATCGAACATCGCGTGTGGCAGCACAAGCACGAGGCGTATGAAGGCTTTTCCAAGCAGTATCGGTGTCATCGGCTCGTTTACCTGGAGCGCTACACCACACCGGAGGTCGCGATTGCCCGCGAGAAGCAGCTCAAACGATGGTCGCGGACGAAGAAACTGACTCTCATCCTTCGCGAGAATTCCGCCTGGGCGGACCTGAGTGAGGACTGGGGCAAACCTTTAGCGAGGATGACGCCCAAGCCTGCGGATCTCTCCACTCCGCAGGACGATGAAACCCATCCTGCTCCGGTCGAGATGACACATTGGAGGTAGTCATGCCATTAGCTGATCCTGCAAACTCCACATCCGATACAAAAAACTCTGTCATCTCGACCGGAGGCGCAGCCGCAGTGGAGAGACCCGCAGTCCCCAGCCTACCCAAGCGTTCGCGGGAGCACTCATCCAGGTCTCTCCACTCCGCAGGACGATGAAAACCGTCCTGCTCCGGTCGAGATGACAATTCATCGGAAAAGCAAACAAGCAAATTAACTCACAACCCGCCGCCGAAATCCACGCATCCCCAGCCACATCAGCAGCAGCGTGAAAAACAACAGCATCCCCAGAATCATCAGCTCCGGCATGTGTCCCATCCCGGGCGTGAGTGCGGCGCGCAAACCTTCGCTGATGTAGACAATCGGGTTGATCAACACGAGATACTGCATCCACCGGATCGCGCTCAGCGCCGCCCACGGGTAGTACACGCAACCCAGAAAAGTAATCGGGATCACGACAACGCCGAATACCAGCCCGATCTGCCGCGGCTGCACGCTGGTGCCGATCACCAGGCCCAGCGCGCCCGACACCAGGCTCCCCAGAATCAGCACACAGGCAAGAAAAAACCAGCTCGTCACGTGCGCCTGCACCGGCGTGGACGGGATGTAATACGCCAACGGAAACACCACCGCTGCAGCGACCATACTTTGCATCGCGGAGAACACGATTTTCTCCAGCGCGACGCCCTCAATCGGCATAGGCGACATCACCCGGTCGTCGATCTCACGTGTGATGCTGAACTCCTGCGCCAACGGCAACGCCACCGCAGCGATCGCAGAGAACATGATGGCCACCGCCATCAGCCCGGGCAGCAGAATCGTTCCGAAGCCACCACCGCCGCCCACACCGGCCATGCGCGCCGTCGGGCTTGCCGCCGCCGCGCCCGCGGACATGTGCGGCATCACGTAGGTGAACACAAATAAAAACAGCAGTGGCTGCATCGCCACACGAACGATGAACGGCACGATCTCCCGCCGCAGCACATAAAAATCGCGCAGCAGTAAGCCGCCAAAAGCGCGGGGATAGCTGGGCTTGATCGCAATCGTTGAGTGACTCGAGTTACTCACGCAGTTCCCTTCCCGTCAGTCGAATAAAGACCGTTTCGAGGCTGGGCTCAGTGGTAGAGATATCGCGCAGTCCATAGCCATTGGCCGTGGTGACGACCTTCGCGAGCAGGCCATCCTGCGCACGCGCGAGCACACGCAGGCCGCCATCCTCCATGTCTTCAACTCCAGTCACGCCTTCAAGTTCCCCCAGCATTGCCCGCAGCGCGTCACGCGCAGCGCCGTCGAGCAAGCGCAGTTCGTAGATCTTCTCCCCGCCCACGCTCGCCTTCAGCGCCGCCGGCGTGTCTTCAACGAGAATGCGGCCGTGATCGATGATGGCCAGCCGATCACACAACGCATCCGCCTCTTCCATATAGTGCGTCGTCAGCACCACCGTAATGCCCTGTTCGCGCAGCGCCCGCACCGCCTCCCACATGGCAATACGGCTCTGCGGATCAAGCCCTGCACTGGGCTCATCTAAAAACAGCACCTTGGGCCGGTGCGCAATCGCGCGCGCAATCTGCACCCGTTGCGCCAAGCCGCCGCTGAGCTGCTGCGGGTACGCGTCCGCGCGATCCGACAACCGAAACTGCTCCAGCAACTCCGCCGTACGCGCCTTGCCGCCGGCCCGGCTCATGCCGAAGTAGCTGCAATGAAACTGGATGTTTTCCGCCACGGTGCAGGCGCGATCCAGCGTGTTGTACTGCGGCACCACGCCCACATACTGCCGCGCCTCCGCCGGCTTCGCTACCACATCCACTCCTGCGATGCGCACACTGCCCGCCGTCGGCAAGGCACGCGTGGTGGCGATGGAGATCGTCGTGGTTTTCCCCGCGCCGTTCGGTCCCAGCAGACCATACAACTCGCCCTCCTTGACCTCGAGGTCGATACTGTCAACAGCCGTGACGGACTGCTTGCCGCCGTACACCTTGCGCAGGCCGAGAATGTCCACAATCGTGCTGTTTGACGCCACTCATTCCTCGCTACTACGGAAGATCCAAAGAGATAGATGCCATGCTGTCGGCTGGCGGCGGGTAGAAACGTTCCGATGGGCCAACCTGGTGTACCCTAAAAGGGATTTTTCGGGGTGATTTATGGCAGCCTCAGCAGTCAGCGTTCCCGTGTCCTTGTACGAGTACCTCCACTCCGTCTACGAGACGGATATGGACTACATCGACGGTGTGCTGGAGGAACGAAATTTGGGCGAATATGATCATTCCGATTTGCAAAGCGAGCTGATCACGCTTTTCCGTAATCACCGGAGCGAGTGGAAGGTAAAAGCCGTGATCGAGCAGCGGATCCAGGTTTCCCCGACCCGCTTTCGCGTGCCTGACCTTACGGTAATGCCGGCAGGCTGGAAGCGCACCCCCATCATCACCGCGGCTCCCCTGCTGTGCCTCGAGATTCTGTCTCCCGAAGATCGCATCAGCCGCATGCGCGCGCGGTGCGAGGACTACTTCCGCATGGGCGTTCCCGAGGCGTGGATCTTCGACCCCGCCAAACGAGAAGCGCTTGTACTCCGGCCGGACGGCTCGATGACCACGCATCGCGATGGCTCCCTCCAACTCGAAGGCACACCGATCGCGATCTCACTGGCAGCCATCTTCAGTGTCCTCGATCTCGACTAGCCCTTCCTGATTCCCCACTTATACCGGAGGTTTGCCATGGCTGCCGCAGCGTCCCCGCTCCCCATCTCGGTCTACGAGTACCTCAACTCCGTCTATGAGCCGGACATGGACTACGTCGATGGCGCACTGGAGGACAGAAATTTGGGGGAGTTCGATCACTATCTCGTGCAGCGGGCTCTCCTGCTGGCGCTCATCAAACTGGAAGTCAAAGGTCATTTTTTCGTCGTGCAGGAGACGCGAGTGCAGATCTCGCCAACGCGGTTTCGCGTTCCTGACACCTGCCTCATCGACCCCAAGCAGGTCGAGCAGATCATCACGACACCGCCGCTGCTTTGTGTTGAGGTGCTCAGCCCTAAGGACCGTCTCCCTCGTATGAAGCAGAGGTGCCTGGACTACATCCGCATGGGCGTCCCGGAGGTCTGGATTCTGGATCCCGCCGAACGCGTCCTGCACGTCATGCGCGGCGAAGACGGAATCATCTCCCTGCGCTCCGGTACGCTACAAGTCGGCCACACGGACGCCGAAATCCCGCTCTCCGACCTCTTCGGCACGCTGGATAGGACGGAAAGATAAGCGATCCGTAACCGGGTATAAGTAGGCTGTCCCAGACCGCGTAAACTGATCCTTGGGACTAGCGTATGGTAACCATTCAGCAGGACGATTTGATCGAGAGCATCCGGGCGGCTCTCCAGTACATCAGCTTCTATCACCCGGTCGATTACATCATCAATCTCGCCAAGGCCTACGAGTTCGAGCAATCGCCCGCGGCCAAAGACGCCATAAAGCAGATCCTCGTCAATTCGCGCCTGTGCGCCGAGGGCCATCGCCCCATCTGCCAGGACACCGGCATCGTTACCATCTTCATCAAACTCGGCATGGACTGCCGCCTGGGAAAAGGTGACGCTCCGGCCACCATGAGCCTGCAGGGCCTCTGTGACCAGGGGGTGCGCGAGGCCTGGCTCGACCCCGACAACAAGCTCCGCGGCAGCATCCTCGCCGATCCCGCTTTTGCCCGCAAGAACACCAAAGACAACACGCCCTGCGTCGTCGAGGTCTCCCTCGTTCCCGGCCATACTGTCGATGTCACCGTGGCCGCCAAGGGTGGCGGCTCGGAGGCGAAAAGCAAATTCGTCATGCTCAACCCGTCGGACTCCGTCGTCGATTGGGTGCTCAAGACCGTGCCCACCATGGGCGCCGGCTGGTGCCCACCGGGCATGCTCGGCATCGGCCTTGGGGGCACCGCCGAAAAGGCCATGCTGCTGGCGAAACAATCGCTCATGGACCCGATCGATATGGTCGAGCTCAAGGCCCGCGGCCCGCGCACCAACATAGAAAAAATGCGGGTCGAGATCTTCGACGGTGTCAACGCGCTGGGCATTGGCGCCCAGGGCCTCGGCGGCCTGACCACCGTGCTCGATGTGAAGATCCTTGACTGGCCGACCCACGCCGCCAACCTGCCCGTCGCGATGATTCCCAACTGCGCCGCCACGCGTCACGCGCATTTTGTGCTCGACGGCTCCGGCCCCGTCTACCTCGATCCGCCCGCGCTGGAGAACTGGCCGAAACTGACCTACGATCCCGCGCACTCCGGCGCCAAACGCATCAATCTCGACACCCTGACTCGTGAAGAAGTGAACACCTGGAAGCCCGGCGATGTGCTGCTGCTGAACGGCAAGCTGTTGACCGGCCGCGACGCCGCCCACAAGCGCATGACGGAGATGCTCAGCCGCGGCGAGAAGCTGCCCGTCGACTTCACCGACAAGCTGATCTACTACGTCGGGCCAGTGGATGCCGTGCGCGACGAGGCCGTCGGCCCCGCCGGCCCCACCACCGCCACGCGCATGGACAAGTTCACCCGCCAGATGCTCGAAGAGACCGGCCTGATCGGCATGGTCGGCAAGGCCGAACGCGGCGTCGCCGCCATTGACGCCATTCGCGACAACAAAGCCGTGTACCTCATCGCGATCGGCGGCGCCGCCTATCTCGTCTCCAAGGCCATCAAGCACGCCCGCCTGCTGGCCTTCGAGGACCTAGGCATGGAGGCCATCTACGAGTTCGAGGTCGTCGACATGCCCGTCACCGTCGCCGTCGACAGCGAAGGTAACAGCGTCCACATCACCGGCCCGGCGGAGTGGAAGGAACGCATCGCGCATTCGCAGGAGCTCGAAGGGGTAGCCATTCTAGGTCAGTAACCCACTTAAAAGCGGAGTTGTCCATCCCCAAGAGTTGTCATCCTGAGCGTAGCGAAGGACCTGCTTTTCGCCCACGCTGACGATGCTCGCGACTATCACTACTACGTCTATCTCGCGAGTATCACTACTACGTCTATATCGTTGCCAGTCGTTCGCGCACCCTCTACGTTGGAGTGACAAACAATGACAAACAATTCGATACGACGCATGACGCAGCACCGCGAGGGCGACCAGGACGGCTTCACGGCCAAATATCGGATCCATCGCCTCGTCTACTTTGAACGCTTTCAGGATGTGCGCAGCGCGATCGCTCGCGAGAAAGAGCTGAAGGGCTGGTTAAGAGAAAGAAAAATTGCCCTGATCGCAGAGATGAACCCAACCCGGCACGATCTCTCTCCATCGCTGACCGGAGAAGAAAAGCAGGTCCTTCGCTGTGCTCAGGATGACAGTTCTGAGTTTAAAAACGAGCGTAGATGAACCACCAAGCGTTACCTAATCGCTTCGAGAGTGTTACTAAAGTCTGTCCCAAGGTCGACCAGGGGGCGACCTTTCCCGAAAGCCGGGCATCCGATGCCTTGAACGCCTTAGAACGGCGTATGCGCGCGGCTGTGTCTCGTTTCAGCCGCCTCGCAAGGAGAGAACGATGCACAGCACTTGGAAGCGAACAGCGGCCGCGGTACCTGCGGCGGCGATGTTCTTTGCTCTTGGCCTCAATGCAACCGCACAGGAAGCCAATCCGACCACCGTCGCGCCCGGCGCACGCTCGGCGGACGTGATCGCTAAGGGCGAGAACGGCGTGTATATCTACCACGTCAAGGTGGTCCAACGTGAGCTCGACGCCGTGAACTACCTGAACCGTTCCGGTTCCACCACCGTCGGTTTTGACGGCACGGACCTGATGCCCAGGGCGCGCGGCGAGGCCAAGGTCGATTCCAAGACTGGCAAGACCAATATCTCCGTCAAGTTTGAGGGCATGTCCCCCGCCAACGGCTTCGGTCCGGAGTACCTGACCTACGTGCTTTGGGCCATCTCCGCCGATGGCCGCCCGCAGAACCTCGGCGAGCTCGAGCTCTCGGGCAACAAGGCCTCGCTCGATGTCACCTCGAACTTCCAGTCCTTTGGCATGATCGTCACGGCTGAGCCGTACTTCGCGGTCTCCACGCCCAGCGATGTCGTTGTGCTGCAGAACGTCTTCCGCAAGAACACCCAGGGCGTGCAGGAGACCGTGAATGTGCACTACACGCTGCTGCCCAAGGGTCTCTACGCGGACACGGAAGGCCGCAAGTCCAACGCCCACCCCATCACCGACCGCGAGCACACGCCGCTGGCCCTGTTTGAGGCCTACAACGCGCAGCGGATCGCCCTGAACACCGGAGCCGACAAGTACGCTCCCGACATCATGGCCGAGGTGAACACCGACATCACCAACGCCCAGATGAACCAGGACGGCAAGCATCGCGACGTGAAGATGGAGTTCACCGACGCGCGCCAGGCCGTGCAGCGCTCCGAAGATGCCCGCATCACCACGCTGCGCAAGCAGGCCGCGGAGCGGCAGCAGAACGCGCAGGATCAAGCCGCCGCCTCGCAGCAGCAGGCGCAGCAGGCGCAGCTGCAGGCCGCCCAGTCACAGGCTGACGCAGATCGTGCCGCCGCTGCCCGCGCCCAGGCTGAGGCGCAGCAGGCCAAGGCGGAGGTCGCCGCGGCGGATGCTCGCGCCCAGACCGCGACCGCGCAGCAGCAGGCTGCCCAGGCCCAGCAGAGCGTAGAGGCTCTGCGCGCCAGGCTGCTCGCCCAGCTGAACGCCGTGCTGCAAACGACCGAAACCCCGCGTGGTCTGGTCGTCAATCTCAGCGATGTGCTCTTCGATACCGGCAAGTACACGCTGAAGGGGAACACGCAGGTCTCGCTCGCCAAGGTCGCCACCATTCTTGAGCTCTATCAGGGTCTGAAGGTGCAGGTGGAGGGCTATACCGACTCCGTGGGCTCGCCCGCCAGCAACCAGAAGCTGAGCGAAAACCGCGCCGACGCCGTGCAAAACTTTATGGTGAACAACGGCGTTCCGCAGGGCAACATCACCGCCACCGGCTACGGCGCAACCAACTTCGCCGCGGACAACGGGTCTCCAGCGGGCCGCGCGCAGAATCGCCGCGTGGAGCTGGTCGTCTCCGGCCAGGCGATCGGTGTGCAGACCAGCACAGGCCCAACCGCCGGCGGCGCCGCACAGCAGTAAGGATGGATCCGGAAGGGAAGATGAGGCCGCGAGGAGCATCTCGCGGCCTTCTTTTTGTCTTCTAAGTACGTGATTGCCTGGAAAAAGCAGGGTGGAGACAAAGGCGTGGCCGAGGTTCTGAAGGACAAGGTAGTGCTGATTACAGGGGCCAGTTCGGGCATTGGCGCGGCCACCGCCCGGGCCTTCGCCGCGCACGGGGCCCGGCTCCTGCTATGCGCGCGACGCCCGGATAAGCTGCAGGAGATGGACGCCGACCTGCGTGACAAGGGCGCCGCCGATGTCTTCTGCTTCGATCTGGATGTGCAGGATCGCGATGAGGTCGAAGGTACGCTCAACACGCTTCCCGATGCCTGGAGTCCGATCGATATTCTCGTCAACAACGCGGGGCTCAGCCGCGGTCTCACCAAGCTCTGGGAGGATGACGTCCAGAACTGGGAGGAGATGATCGACACCAACATCAAAGGCCTGCTTTATGTCACGCGCGCCGTGGTGCCGGGCATGGTGCAGCGCGGGCGTGGGCACGTGATCAATCTCGGCTCCATCGCCGGACACATGGCGTATCCGGGCGGACATGTCTATTGCGCTACGAAAGCTGCGGAGCGTTCCATCACCGACGGCCTGCGCATCGACCTCAACGGCACACCCATCCGCGTAACCTCAATCGACCCAGGCCTGGTCGAAACCGACTTCAGCAATGTTCGCTTCCGGGGCGATGCGGAAAAAGCCAAAAAGGTCTATGCGGGGCTCGATCCGCTGACACCCGAAGATATCGCCGACACCATCGTGTGGACAGCCATGCGGCCCGCGCACGTGGAGATTCAGACCGTAATCATGACGCCCACCGCGCAGGCCAACGCCTATGTGCTGGCACGCGCAAAGGAAGGCTAAAGCATGATCCGTACAGGTGTACCCAGAAGGGTCGTCCTTGCGAGGGAGCCGTGGGCTTCAGCCCACGGAACAGCAGCGTAATCCAAGTGCCCTTCAGGGTTGGGCTCTGCTTCCGTTCCCTAAAGCGGATTACACCCGCTCTAAATTTTGATCGACCAGCCCAGCTGCTCCAGGTCGCGCTCAATGGTTGCCAGAGCAAGCGCCAAAGCGCTGCGGCGATGCGGGCTGGCGGTGCGTTCACTCAGCACACGCTCACGCTGCATCTCCAGCGCCTGGATACGGCGGGCACGATCCGCATCGTCGCGCCGGGTTGCTGCCTTTCCGTCCGCCGCGACGCGATCGGCCGCCTTCTGCGCCTGCTGCTCTTCCACGTTTTTCGACTCCCAGCCTTTGGACATAGCCTGCGCCTCCGCACATGCGTATTGCTCTACTTTTGCCGACCGAAACGGTAGATAATGCCCGCGTTGAAGCCCAGATTACTCTGTATCTCGCCCCCAAAGTTCGTTCCGACGTAGGTGGGCGAGATCCGCACCGCGAGATTCGGGTAAAAGTTATAGTCCGCGTTGAGACTGATCTTGAACGCCGGCTTGAACCCGTCCTGCCACAGGCCCACCTGCGGTCCGGTCAGCCCCTTCGCGCCACCGGAGAAGATACCGTCGGCAACGCCGCCGGTCCCCTGGACACTCAGGGCCGCCTGCTGTTTTGCATAGAAGCGGTAGTTCACGCCACCGGTAAAGAAATACTCGTTGATCTGCGGGTTCGGGATCTGGGGGTAGTAGGGCGATGCGTTTAGACCTTGACCGGGAAGCTGCTGGTGCGCCGAGCCAAATGATCCCTGCGCGTCGCCCACTACCGCGAGCTTGGGGTTGAGGTAGTAATCCGTCGCGACGTTCCAGCTGATTTCATTGTTTTTCCTGGTGTAATCGCCACTCTTCCAGCGCAGATACCCGCCGCCGCCGAACACCTCCCAGCGCTGCGAATAGGTTTCCTGGATGGTTCGATTGATGCGCGCCTGGCGACTGGCATTCGTCTCATGGCGGGGACGCTTTTGCTTCGGCCTCTGCTGCCCTTCCGCGATTCCCACTGCCCCACACAGCACAACGGCGGCCACCAGACCGCCTGCCACCCAGCGGTGCACTCCCTGTCCACCTGCACGCAAACTTCCGACCAAAGCTGACTCTCCAACCTGCATTCGCAGCCAGAAACGGCCACACCTCCATTAGAACATCACCCCGGCTTCTCAGGCTCCGGAAGGCTGCCGGCGACGGGGAGAGCTGGGGCGGAAGGGCGGAGTTATCTGATCGTGTAGGTCAGGCCGGTTACAAACTGCACCGAGTTCCTGCGGTAGCCCGGCGAGGGATTATTCAGGTAATTGTCCGTCGCGGAGATGTTTGCAGCAATCCGCTTGAACACCGGCATCGCAAAGGCCATGTAGGCGTTTGCGCTGTAGGCCGTCGTGTCGTTCCACGCCGGCAGGATGTTCGCCCACTCCGTGAACACCACCTTGCGCGGCAGCGCGCGATGGTAGTTCTCCTGAAACGTGGAGCCGATGAGGTCCAAATTGTCCTGGAACACCCCCGTCGCCGGGTTCACCGCGCCTACCGACTCCGGAATGAACTGCTGCTTCTCATAGTGCACATCGGCCCGCAAATCGAGCTGCTGCTTGCCGTCCTGAAACAGCGTCCAACCGGCGCCCAGGCCGTACACCTGCTGCAGCTGCAACCCTTGTGAGAAGTTGTGATCGTACGACAGATCCGTCAGCGCGAAAAAACGTTGGCTGAAGTATTCGTCGCGCTCTGCATCCGCGTGGAAGATGCTCGTCTGCACCACCACGGGCGGCGACGGAGTGGGCGTCGTCTGGGGGATCACGGGCGAGGTGTTCGTGCCGTAGCTCTCGCTGACATTGATCGTCGTACGGTTGCGGTTCGGGAGATAGGGCACGGTCGGAATCGCGCGAATGAAGTTCACCGCGCCCGTGAAGGTTGTGCTTGCCTCCGTAGAGCGCACCAGCGTCAGCCCCGCGGTCGCAGACCCGTTCCAGCCCTCGAGCACACCCGCTCTGTGGTCCACCGCCCGCGCATACGTCGGTACATCGATCAGGTAGCCGAGATCGGCCGCGGCCAACGTCTGCGTCGGCTCCGTTCCTCGCGTCAGCGTAATTTTATCGTCGGCAAAGGCAACGGTTCCCGTGCCCGCGGGCTTGATCTTGCCCGGTGTGCCCTTGCGCAGCGCCACAAACTCCGTGCCCGATTGCAGCTCCTTCACCTTGCAGAACGGAATCGTCAGCTCGCCCGCCATGTCACTCTTGAACACGACACTGCCGCCGGCAGCGCGCTCCAGCTTGCCCGTCAGCCGGTCGCCATTGGTAAACGTCAATACATCCGGCGTGGGCTGTGGAGCAATCTTTACGGCTTGGGCGGTGGGTACCGGCGTTTGCGCGAAGGCATGGCTTGCCGACGAGCCCAGAACGATAGCCAGGCAAACGCGAAGCGTCCGCAGAGGTTTGATATTCACGTCTCTAGCTTACTCATTCGCACCTGATCGGCTGCGCAGCGATAGGCCAGAAAATGAGTGCAGAAAAACACCAGCGCCGCCGTTCTTGTTTCTCGTTGGTCATCCCCCGCCTGTTGATCATCCTCCTCAAGTTTGTCATCCCGTAGCGTAGCGGATGGATCTGCTGTTCGAGCCCCCGCCCGTCCGGTCAATTCGATGCGATATTCACCGCTTGGCCAATGTATTCGCCAGTTTCCAGCAGCTCCAGCATAAAAGCCGCCACATCGGCACGCGTGATCTTATGCGCCGTTTCCCCACTGCCATGCTCAAAGAGAATTATCTTCCCCGTAGCTTCGCCGTCCACCAGATGCCCCGGCCTGACCAGCGTCCACTCGAGCCCGCTCGCCTCGACTACCGGCTCCATGTGCTCCTTATCCTTCATCGCACCACGCAGAAATGTCGGCATAATCAGGTGTTCATACCAGTTCGGCACCAGATCCTTCGTATCGCCGACACCAATAGCCGAAACCACGATCAGGCGCTTCACGCCATGCCGCTGCATCGAGCCCACCACATTGCGCGCGGCGTTGGTCTCGAGCGTCGTCTCCTTCCACGGCGTATGACCGCCCAGCGCATCCATCACGGCATCCTGCCCGGCGATCGCGGAGTCCAGCACCGCCGCATCCAGCACATCGCCCTCAATCACCCGTGCGCCCTTCGCGCCAAACTCCTTCGCATCGTGCACAAACGCCGTCACGGTGTGCCCCTGCGCCAGCGCCTGTTCCACGATCGCCAGCCCCGTCTTCCCCGCCGCGCCAATCACCAGAATCTTCATTCGCAACCTCCCGCTTCCTGAGATGCCGTGAGTGCGGGTTGGGAAGTTGTCGAGTTGTCAGTTGTCAGTTGTCGAGTTGTCAGTTGCCAGTTGTCAGTTGCCAGTTGCCAGTTGCCAGTTGTCAGTTGCTGATCGTAGCGGTCGCGCGAATCTCCCACGATAGTTAGCAGCAACGAACAACAACTGACAGCTCCCAACTGACAACTGACAACCACCTTGCCTGCCTCGAACGTTCCGTCTACCCTGAAGTTCATGTACGAAGACTTCGTTGCCACCGACCGCTGGACGGAAGAGCCGCTGCACTGCGTCTGGAAGGGCACCGTCGTCGCCATCGCCACGCGCCACGCCGATGCCACCGACATCCGCTTCAGCGTCAACGACCGTCCGCTTTGGATCACCATGCCCAACACCGCCTGGATCGAACAGAAGAAGCGCAACGGCAAAGTCATCACCGACTACCTCGCCGCCCAGGCCGCCGGCCGTTACCTCAAGACCGCCATCGAAAACGGTTATGACAACGGCCGCGAAATGTACACCATGAGCGTCGAAGAGGTACTCGATCAGGTTGCGGCGGTGATCAAGGAGGCCGGCAACGTCGCCGCCCTGCCCAGTCTGCCGGTAATCAACCCGGACGCGCATCCCGCCGAGATGGACTTCAAGCTGCCCGGTGAGCCCCAAACCGCCGCACAAACCGAGAATCTCGCGCCCGGCGTCTCCGTTGAAATCAAGTAGCCCGCGTCAGCGATGGCCAAAGCTGGATCAAGTAGCCCTTCCTGCACTGCCAAACCACGACACACTCCGATAAACTCGGTTTCATGCTTGCCAATCGCTTTCCACGGCGTCGATTTCTGCAGGGCGCCTTCGCCGCAGGTGCTCTCGGCAGGCATATCTCCTGGGGTCAGGCGCCTGCCGCCGCAACCTCGTGGGTTCTGCTCGGCACGCAAACCGGTGCAGGCATCTACCGCGCCCGCTGGAGCGCTGCCACCGGCCAGCTCGGCGCCCCGGAGCTCGCCGTGGCCACCCCGAAACCCACCTTTCTGGCCCTGCATCCCTCACTGCCCGTCGTCTACGCGGGGAATGAGGAGGACGTTCCCGGCGCCGCGGTCTCCGCCTTCTCCTTCAATCGCACCAACACAGCCGACGGCGCCGGCGTCACCCTGAAGCCGCTCGGCACCCAGCTAACCCACGGCAACTCGCCCTGCTTCGTCTCCGTCGACCACACCGGACAGCTGCTTTTCGCCGCCAACTACGGCGGTGGCAGCTTGGCGGCCTTCGCGCTCGATGCAACCGGCACACCCGCTCCTGCCGCGAGCACCTTTTCCTGCAAGGAAAACGGGCTCTGCGGCACACCCGGCCCCGTGCACGACCGGCAGGACGGCCCGCATCTCCACTGCGCCGTCATCTCGCCCGACAACCGCTTCGTGCTCGCCTGCGACCTCGGCGACGACGCCATCCTGGCCTTCCCCATCCACCCCTCGTCCGGGCCCGGCAGCACGCCACCCTTGGGACCGCCGCAGCGTATCCCCGCGCGCCTCGGCTCCGGCCCGCGCCACCTGGCGTTTCACCCCAACGGCCGCTGGCTCTACTGCATTCACGAGCTCGACTGCACGGTGGATATGTACACCTGGAGCGCCAACGGCGGCGCAGCGGACGCGCAGCTCGTACCGCAGAGCGTCGTCCACCTCGCCGGCATCGCCGCAACCGGCCAGACTCCCAACACCGCCGCCGAGATCGCCATCACGCGCAACGGCCAGTTCCTTTACACCTGCACCCGCGGCATCGACCAGCTCACGTCCTTCCGCATCGACGCCACTACAGGGGCATTGAAGCCGCTGCAACAGCTCAGCTGCGGCGGCGACATGCCCCGCTTCTTCGCCCTCGACCCAACCGAGCGCTGGCTGCTCTGCGCCGACCAGAACAGCAACAACATCACCATCTTCGCCCGCAACACCACCACAGGCCAGCTAACCCCACACGGCTCCCAGGCCATGCCCTCGCCCATGTGCGCCGTCTGGCTCTAGCCACCTCATTAGCCTTTTCTGGTTGTCATTCCCGAAGGGAATCTGCGTTTTGCCTTGGCTTTTTTGTTGTCGTTCCCGAAGGGAATCTGCTTTCCCTTTCCCCTCGCCCAAACCCTGTCATCTCGACTGGAGCCCCGAAGGGGCGTAGCGGAGAGACCCGCGATTCCACCCCTGCCACACTCTCACCGCATACTTAACACAACGAAAGGGCACGGCTTAAGCCGTGCCCTTTCGCATGCAGAGACGCCCTAAAATCTATCCCCGCTTCAGCGTCGAATTATCCAGCACAAAGCGATACTTCACATCGCCCTTCACCACCCGGTCATACGCCTCATCGACCATGTCATAACCGATCACCTCAACATCCGCGACAATTTTCTTCTCGGCGCAGTAGTCGAGCATCTCCTGCGTCTCCTTCATGCCGCCGATGGACGAGCCAGCCAGCGAGCGCCTATTGGTTGCAACTGAAAATGGCTGCAGCGAGAGCGGCTCATCCGGCAAACCCACCAGGCACAACGTGCCGTCCAGCTTCAACTGCCCCAGCAGCGCATCCATGTCATGCGGCGCCGACACGCAATCCAGGATGAAATCGAAGCTGCCCTTGTGCTTGGCCATCTGCTCCTTATCTCTGGAGATGATCACCTCATCCGCCCCCAGTTTTTTGGCATCGGCCACCTTGCTCTCGGACGTCGTGAACTGCACGGCATGCGCGCCGAAGGCATGAGCGAACTTCAGTCCCATGTGCCCCAGACCACCCAAGCCCACAATGCCGACCTTCTTATTCGGCCCCACACCCCAATGCCGCAGCGGTGAGTAGGTCGTGATGCCCGCGCACAGCAGCGGCGCCGTACCGGCGAGATCGATGCCCGGCTTCAGCGCGTGCACAAAGTGCTCCGGCGTGACGATGTTGGTCGCATAGCCGCCCATTGTGCGCTCCCCGTTGCGCAGCACCGCGTTGTACGTGTCCACCGCACCGCCGTCGGTGCAGTACATCTCCAAATCGGCCTTACAGTTGGTGCAGTGGAGACAACTCTCCACAATCACGCCGACCGCGGCCGAATCGCCCACCTTAAAGCGTGTGACCTCATCGCACACAGCCTTCACGCGGCCGACGATCTCGTGCCCGGGCACCATGGGGTACAGCTCCCGGCCCCACTCCCCGCGCACCTGGTGAATATCCGAGTGGCAGATGCCGCAATATTCAATGTCAAGCACGACATCGGTGGGGCCGGGCTCGCGGCGGTCAAACGAGAAAGGGGTAAGTGGAGCAGATTTCCTCTGGGCAGCGTATCCAAAGCTTTTGGTCATGGTGCTCCTCTAACTTCCTGAGATGCGATGCAAGCCTTTCCGTCTCAAAAGGGTCAGGTGGAAGCAGCTTGACTGGCTGCGCTATCATCGAAAACAGAAAGTCATGCCCGAAAACGTACTACAAACGCTGCAACAGCTGGTTCAAGACGTCATCACCCCCGACGTGCGCGAGCTGAAGGTGCGCGTCACGGCCCTCGAAAGAGAGATCGACCTCCGTTTCAAGGCTATCGACCAACGCTTCGATTCCCTGGAGCAGCAGAACGAGGCGCGCTTTAAGGCCATCGACCAACGCTTCGACAATATGGAACAGCGGAGCGAAGCGCAGTTCAGGGCACTGATGGCCGCCATCTCAGAGTCCAAAGCGCAAACCGAGCTGAACAATATGAAGCTCATCGCCGCGCTGAGCGAACGCGTTGCGGTGCTCGAATCCCGAGCGCATTAAGCACTACGTCGGTGGGCCGGGTACCCCGTTATCGAGCGAGAAAGGGGCACACGGGGCAGACTTCCTCAGGGCAGCGTATCCAAAGCATCAGCGTCAAAGCTGTCGGCATCGCGTGATTGAGGACACAGAAGCTGCCTTGTAATCATGGCCACCGAGCCCTCAGGTCATAGAAGATGGCCCTCATTCTCAATCGGCGTAATGCAACAAGCTGAAAACTTCATGCCCAGCCAGCTTATTGCGGCCCTTCAAAAAGTCAAGCTCAATTGCGAAGGCAATCCCTGCAACTTCTCCGCCCAGCTGCTGCACAAGTTGTACGGTTGCGCCCATCGTCCCGCCGGTGGCCAGCAGATCGTCCACCAGCAGCACACGCTGTCCGGGCTTGATCGCGTCTTTGTGGATCTCCAGCGCATCCGAGCCGTATTCCAGGTCGTAGGTCGCTTTGTTGGTCTCCGCCGGCAGCTTGTTCGGCTTGCGCACCGGCACAAACCCCGCATTCAGCCGGTAGGCGATCGCCGGGGCAAAGATGAACCCGCGCGCCTCCGTGCCGAGAACGATGTCGATGCCCTTGCCGATGTAGTGCGCCGCAAACGCATCGATCAGTTGCGCAAAGCCGCCGCGATCCTTCAGCAGCGTAGTGATGTCATAGAACAGGATCCCGGGCTTGGGGAAGTCAGGGACGGTGCGGATGAGCGCCTTCAGCGGCTCGCAATTGATGTCAGACATGGATGTTTTAACGATTCCTCAATCTGAAGTTATCAGAGCAGGAAGGGTGGAAAAAGAAAAAGGAAGTAGGAAGTAGGAAGTAGGAAGTAGGAAAAAGGAAGTAGAGGAGAGGGTAAGACAGTAGTAGGAAGTAGCGAAGACCGATACTTCTTCCTACATCCGTTGCTACTCGCTGTTTGCTGTTTGCTGTTTGCTACTTCCTCCTTCCTACTTCCTCCTTCCTACTTCCTACTTCCTCTTCTACCAGGCTCCTTCAATCTTGAATGGGCCGAGAGCCTCAGCCTCGCTTTCGGCCAGCTCCTGCTCGATTACGGCGTCGACCCGGCTGCCGCGCGAGCCTTTGCGCAGCTCCGCCCTCAACTCCGCCAGCGCCTCCGCGTCTCCGGCTGCCACCACCTCGACCTCTCCGTTGTCCGTATTGCGAACCGTGCCGCGCAGCCCCAGTTCAGCAGCCTCCCGATGCACAAACCAGCGAAAGCCCACGCCCTGCACGCGACCACGAATAAGGAAGTGCAGAATCATGAAGCTACAGTGTCGCAGACGGTAAGGTGGGGCGCAAGATTACTACTCCGAGGCCAGCCTAGACAACTCACCCGTCGCTCACCGCGTCCTTCCTAATGAAACGCCGCCACACCGACAGCAAGCACGTCCGCTGTTGCTTCACACCTTCGCGAGGAGTGGAGGGATTTGCCCGGGCCTCGATGCTGGCAGCCTCCTCTTCCTTTGACCCATTTAGAGGAGATCCAGATGATTCAACTTCTTCGCCGTGCCCTTCCCGCAGTGGTCGTACTTTCGGCCTTTACCGCTCAGGCCCAGTACCTCAAGAACCATGGAGGGAGCCTTTCCGTCGGCGGCACCGGCCAGTTCAGCACCGAGCTCGAGTCCAACTCGGGCTATGTGAACAACACCTATGCCATTCCCAACGGCTCGCATACGGATCAGACATTTCAGCAGCAGCAGTTCACGACCGGCTCAGTGGGTTTTGTCACCTCACTGCAGTTTCACCCCGTGGCCTGGGCCGGTATCGCGCTGAACTACGGCTTCAATCACTATCAGGAGCGTTACGTCTACAACTTCACCGACAGCGCAACGCCGGGACAGACCCGCATCACTACCGATGTGCACGAGTTCACCGGCGGTTATCTGCTTCACCCCAAACACATCCCTTTTCAGCCCTATGTCGAGGTTGGCGGCGGTGCCCTAGACTTTACACCCTGGACTGCCTCGAACCAGATCCGCGGCGCAGGTCTTCTCGAAGCCGGCTTCGATCTACCCACGCATGACAAACACATTGGCTTCCGCATCTCCGGACGTTCGCTCTACTACCGCGCGCCGAACTTCTACCAGCCTGCGATCAGCACCAAATCGTGGCGCGTAACGGAAGAGCCCGCGGTAAGCGCGATCTACCGCTTTTAGGGAAGAGCAGCAAACAGCAAACAGGAATTAGCAAACAAAAATAAGAAACGGCAGGAAGACTCGTCTTCCTGCCGTTTCTTGTTTCCCAGCTCCTACTTCCTATTTCCTACTTCCTGTTTGCTGTTTGCTATTTCCTGCTTGCTGCTTTACGCCCTGCTCATGTACGCGCCTTCAGCCGTATCCACCTTGATCTTCTCGCCTTCATTGATAAACGGCGGCACCTGCACCATGAGGCCGGTCTCGGTCTTCGCGGGTTTGGTCACCGAGCTCGCCGTCGCCGACTTGATGCCCGGCTCCGTCTCTACCACCGTCATTTCCACCGACGGCGGCAGCTCAATGCCGACCGCCTTGCCGTCATGGAAGCTCACCGAGATCAGCAGATTCGGCGTCAGGTAATCCACTGCATCGCCCAGCACATCGTGCTTCAGGTTGGTCTGCTCGTAGTTCTCCTGATCCATGAAGTAGTAATCATCGCCGTCGTTGTAGAGATATTCCATCTTGATCTCGTCGACGATCACGCGATCGATGGGATCCGGCGAGCGGAACCGCTCCACAAACATGGAACCGGTGCGGATATTGCGCAGCTTGGCCTGAATAAACGCGCGCAGATTGCCCGGCGTCCGGTGTTCGACGGAGAAGACGAGATGAAGATCGTCCTTGTACTTGATGATCATGCCGGGACGCATCTGCGTGGCGGGAATCGCCATGGGGAACTCCTGTTCTGTTTTCTAAACTCTGGGTAGTGTGCCTGGGGCCTTCGCGCCAGAAACGGACGAAGCCCGAACCTTCTCCAGTGTAAACACTTCGGCCAGGGGTTATATCGTTACGGATCGCCTGCGGCAAAAGGGCGAAACCGCGGATCTATTTCCTGGAGGAGACTTGCAGGGCGGAGACTTGCAGGGTGTCCCGAAGTTCGCCACACAGTTGATTTGTCATCCTGAGCGGAGCGAAGGACCTGCTTTTTTGTTTGTCCTAGCGACAACGCTCGGTCTTTAAACGTGCAAAGAACTTCGGGTTCACCACACCGGGTCGAATTTCGGGGATCGGAAATCAGGAGTTCGGGTGAAAGAGCTTGTGAAAGAACCGTCGCAGGGCGCTCCCAAAGCCGTGCTGAGCTCCCGCCCCGGAAGGTGCAGCGGCGCTGCTGCCTGCCGTGCCCGCTGCGCCTCCCGGCGGTGGCACTCCCTGCCCGTTGTCGTAGCTGAAGGTCGTCGTCACCTGCGACCCGGCCGTGCCCACAGGCGCCGCATTGCCCGGCGCCGCAGTCGCTGCCAAACCCTGGCTCTCGGCCTCCGGAAACGGATGCGCCGCAGCGGCCGGGGTGCCAGACTGTCCGGCGAGCATCGACGGAAACGCCGTCGGACAACCACACGGCGAGCGCTCCTGATCCACCACCTTGTGCAGATCGCCGCCGACAAAGAGCACATGCTGTCCCGGCAAAATGCGATAACTCGCCGGCGAGAACGCATCCGCGACGTTGATCACCGGCGAGCCCGCACCCGCATTCTCCACACACGTGTCGCCCTCACGGGTCACCCGGACGCGCAGATCGTAGCTGCCCTTGGTCACCGGCGTGAGCTTCAGGTCCGGGGTCAGCACCACATCCTGCGCCTCGCTCCCGGAGTAGATCTCCAGCGCTCCCCGGTCAAGCCCGAAGATCAGCGCTCCGCTCGTGCCGGAGTGCAGCAGGTGAAACTCACTCGTGGAGCACACCAGCACGTGGCCGCCGCGGCTCAGCGCCACCGCTGCGGTGCGATCGTACGCGGTCACACTCGCATTGTTCATCAGCCGGGCGAGCTCCCCGCCCACCTCCAGGCCGCCGGTCACGCGCGCGTCCCTCGTCGCCACCGATCCCATCGGCTGCAACTGCGGCTGTTGCGCGAAAAGGCACGGGCCCAACAGGACAAACGCCATCGCAACGGCAGGCAACGGACGGCCACTCGCTGCGCTAGCCCGCCACATCGCCCCGAACCGCCATCCAGCCATTTTATTTGTCATCCCGCAGATCTACGTTTTGCATCCCGCAATATCTGTTTGTCACCCTGAGCGCAGCGAAGGACCTGCTTTTCGCCAGCGCAAGTACAACAGTATGCCAACCCATCAACGCTTCAGAAAATTCGCGATCAGCTGCTTTCCACTTTCCGTCAACACGCTCTCCGGATGAAACTGCACACCCTCCATCGGCAGCGTGCGATGCCGCAGCGCCATGATCGTGCCCTCACCCGCCACCCGCGCGGAAACCTCCAGCTCCTCCGGCACACTCGTCTCCTCGACGATCAGCGAGTGGTACCGCGTGCAGATCATCGGCTGCGGCAGCCCTTGAAAGATCGTCTGTCCGTCATGCTCCACGACGCTGGTTTTGCCATGCATCAGCTGCGGAGCCCGCACCACCTTGCCGCCAAACGCCGCACCGATCGCCTGATGCCCCAAACACACGCCCAGAGTCGGAATCTGCAGCTCTTTCGGCAGGCAAGCAAGGTGCTCAATCAGCGGAATCAGCACCCCCGCCTCTCCCGGCGTACACGGCCCAGGCGACAGCAGAATGCGCTCCGGCCGCATCTCCACAACCTGCTCCGGCGTCACCTCATCGTTCCGCCGCACGATAATTTCATGGCTGATGGCTCCAACCTCCGCCCCCAACTCACCCATATACTGCACCAGGTTGTAGGTAAAGCTGTCGTAGTTGTCGAGCACAAATACCATAACCTGATTCTACGCAAGGAAGGAACGGGCGATCCTCTTCGTCAGCTGAGCGCCTCCAAACCTGGGTGCGTTCGTCTCCGCTGAGCCGCCCTTTTCGAGCTTTGGGCGTCCAAGGTGGAAGCTTCTGTCGCGCGCATACGTTGAGCTTCGTGGCGGAAAGGAACGATCGTGACCCAACGGGTTCCAAAGGCCGAAGACGGCCAGTTAGAAAAGGAGGAGCAAATAATGAACGTTCAGCGTCGACTTAGAACCACCCGTGGCATGGTCATATCTTTGGCCATGTTTACATCTCTTGTTAGTGCGGCAGGTGCTCAGAAAGCGACTGTAGAGGGCTTGATCATCGGAAGAAGCGGTCCTACGATGTCGGTGAAAACGCAAGACACGCCGAGGCTCACGGTTGTTCTGTCGGACAGCACCAAGGCGACAGAAAAGGGGCGGTTTCTAGGTATCGGCAGAAAAGACCTTGGCATCACGGAGCTGGTTCCGGGTCTGGCCGTAAAGGTTGAGGGATCGTATGACCCCGATCACAAGCTGATCGCGAACAAGGTCACGTTTTCGCGCAATTCATTGAACACGGCAAAGCAGATTGACGCCGGGCTGAATCCCCTGGCCCAGCAGGTTGCGGCCGCGCAGGATCAGCTCAGGAGCGATCGCCGGGACATCGACTCAGACCAGCAGAATATCGCCAAAAATTCGCAGGACATCGACGCGACCAAGCAGGGGCTTGCAACGAATACCGAAGCCACGGGAGCCAACAAGCAAGCCATCGGCGAGGCAAATCAGCGCTTCACCAAGCTGGACGAGTACGAGACCAAGGGCAGCCTCACCGTCAACTTTGCCAATGGAAAGGCCACCGTCGGCAGGAAATCCAAGGATGACCTGACCGAATTCGTGAAAACAGCCGCCGACACCCCGGGTTACATGATCCAGGTACAGGGCTACGCCTCCGCCACCGGCTCCGCCGCACAGAATCAGAGGCTGAGCAGCGAACGGGCGGACGCCGTGCTTTCCATCATTCAGCAGACCGGCGCCGTTCCCCTGACGAGAATCCTCGCGCCTGCCGCCATGGGAACCACCGACCAGCTCGCAAGCAATCACACCCGCAAGGGCCAGGCCGAAAACCGGCGAGTGATCGTCACCATTCTGGTAAATAAGGGAATCACTGGCTGAACTGACTTCGTTCCTCCCGGGCGATACCACTGTGCGCCAAGTAACGCCAGGGGCTCCCGAAGAACGCACCGCACATAACCCGCTATCTCGGCCGATAGTGCGATGGCTTCACTGCTCTCGCACTATCGCCTGCACTTGAAGCACCATTAGGGCTAACTCAGCTTACTTTACTGCCCCCGGTTGCTGCCGTGAAGCGCGTTTGAACGAAGCCGCTTGCGCGGCGGCTGCTGCATGGGTGGCATGGAAGATCGGCGAGCGTAGGGTTTCGGTCACAAGGAGGATTCCCTGTGACCCGTCTTCGTCAGCGGATGCTGGATGAGCTCCAGCGCCGCAACTACTCTCCGCACACTGTTCGCTCCTACATGCACGCCGTGGAGGCATTCGCTTCGTACTTCCATCGTTCTCCGGACCAGCTTGGTCCGGAGAACATTCGCACGTATCAGCTTCATCTGTTTCGTGACTGCAAGCTGTCGGCACGGACCATCCAAGGCCAGACGGCGGCGCTGCGGTTCCTATTCGTCAAGACACTGGGCCGTGCGTATACGGCCGAGCAGGTGCCGTTTCCGAAGTGTCAGAAGCGTCTACCTGCCGTGCTTAGTCAGGCGGAAGTGGCGCGGCTGATCGAGTGCTGCGGCAGCCTGATGCAGCGGACCATGTTGATGACGCTGTATGCGACCGGGCTGCGCCGCGCGGAGCTGTGCCGGTTGAAGGTCGCCGACGTCGACAGCCAGCGCATGGTGCTTCATGTGCAGCAGGGCAAGGGCGGCCGTGATCGGGACGTGCCTCTGAGCCCGAAGCTGCTCGGTGTTCTGCGCGAGTACTGGCGCTGGATGAAGCCAAAGACCTATCTGTTCCCGGGCATGGAGAACAACTGGCGAGCCGATGTGCCGGTCACGGAGAAGGTGGTTTGGATCGCGGTCACGAACGCGGCGAAGGCCGCCGGCATCACCAAGCACGTCTCCCCGCATACGCTGCGACATAGCTTCGCAACGCACCTGCTCGAAGCCGGTGCCGATCTGCGCACGATCCAGATGCTGCTCGGGCATGCGAAGCTATCCGACACGACGGTCTACCTGCACCTCTCCCAGCGTCATCTGCAAGCGGTCGCCAGTCCACTGGAAGCGATCGAAATTGCGGGAGCGGTGAAGCACTCCAGGAGGCGCGCGAAGCGATGAGCCGGCCCACCCTCGAGGTGGCCGACATCCTTCGTGCAGCGGGCAGCAGCTTCATCGAACGCCATGGATCGCATCTCGCTCTCCAGCACCGCAAGGTGATGGACGCGATCGTTCGCTGCCGCACGGCGGCGCTCGGCGGCCATCGCGATCTGTGTCTCGGCTGCGGACATCAGGCCACCTCGTACAACTCGTGCCGCAACCGGCACTGTCCCAAGTGCCAGGGGAACGCTCGCGCCCGGTGGCTGGCGGCGCGCTCCGCAGAACTGTTGCCGGTGCCCTACTTCCATGTCGTCTTCACCCTGCCGCATGAGCTCTCCGCGCTCGTGCTTCAGAACAAGCGGCTGCTATACGATCTGCTCTTCCGCGCCAGCGCGGCTACGCTGCTCGAAGTGGCCCGCAACCCAAGACATCTCGGAGCCGACATCGGCATGCTCAGCGTGCTGCATACCTGGGGGCAGAACCTCCAGCATCATCCGCACGTTCACTGCGTCGTGCCGGGCGGCGGTCTCTCGCTCGATGGATCCAGCTGGGTCGCGGGATCACCGCGCTTCCTGCTGCCGGTCCATATCCTTAGCCGCGTCTTCCGCGGCAAGTTCATCGCCGGTCTCAAGCTGCTACTGTCTCAGAACAAGCTCCAGTTCCACGGCTCACTTCTTGAGCTTCGAGACCCGGAGCGCTTGCGCCGCTTCCTGCGACAGCTCTATACCAACAACTGGGTCGTCTACGCCAAGCCGCCCTTCGGCGGTGCGGAACACGTCCTTCACTACCTGTCCCGCTACACGCATCGCGTCGCCATCTCCAACCATCGGCTCGTCGCCCTTAAGCAAGGACAGGTCTCCTTCCGTTGGAAGGACTATGCCCATGGCGGCAAGCAGAAGGTGATGACCCTCTCCAGCGACGAGTTCCTGCGCCGCTTCCTGCTTCACGTGCTCCCCAAGGGCTTGGTCCGCATCCGCCACTTCGGCCTCTTCGCCAACCGCAGACGCGCCGCTTCGCTTGCACGCTGCCGGGTGCTGCTGAACGTCGCCAAGCCAACAGACCCTCAGGCCGACAGCAGCCAGCTTCGTTGCCCGCTGTGTTCCGGCCCGATGCTGGTCACGGAACGCACGTCCGGCTTACAGATCCTCTCGCGCATCTGCGCCGAATCAACTCCCGCAACCAAGTACATCGACAGCTCATGACCGTCATGACCAGTCTGCAACAGAACGGCCTCTACTTCAGCGGTCTTCACAGGCCGAACGCGAAGTCGTGCCTGGTCCAGCGCGCCGAGCGCGATTCCACGGCTGTCAAAGCTCTTTTAGCCAAGTCGAATACTGGCTGTTCGAGGTCCATCCCCGTCCCGCTGCTCTCTGACACCCACATCCATCCGCTTCCTCAAGGGCTCGCACCGATCCAAATCCCATAGCCCTGCGGCCGCCACTCCAGCGGCTTCCTTCAAACCGCCCTATCAAAACTGCCCCGGAAGAACATCTCAGGGCGTCCCCGCGGGTCTGCAGCCGGGGCAGCCCTGATAGGGTCCTATCGTTTATCGTTACTAATCTTTGTAGTAGCTCAAAGCCAACCGGAGTTGTCGTGGTGATATAAGTGTGACGGACATGTTTGGACTCGGCGTTGTCGCACACATGCTTGCAATGATTATGTCTAGAATCTGCGTATATGGAATTGCTGAATCCAGATTCGAATCAGAAAAGACCGACCTCCACTGAGGCACGAGCAATGTGTCAACAAGTTCCTTTGGAGACCCGACCGCTAATTGATCCCAGATTAGACTCCGTGCTGAACAGGCTACGTGAAGCCCACGCGAACGGTGGGGCTCTCTTCGCTTCATTCAATGTGGGTCCGAGCGAAGCCTTTGACTGGTTCGCATCGAGGAACCGGCTCCTAGAATTCGGCATACTCAGGCAGCTTCTCGACCGCGTCGAGGTGACGAGTGCTCTACCGGCATTGCAAATTCAACCGTCAAAACCGGATGACCCTGCATTTGCAGTTCGCAGACTGAAAGACGTGGTGAGCTCGGAGCAGCTCGCGGAGATCATGAAGTGGCAGAGTCTTGGCAATGAACCTGGACATCTCGGAGTCGATCAGGAGTATGAGATTGGAGATGCTGAATTTGATGGGAACTTTCGAGTGACAAGTTCATTCCTTTTCGATGGGGAGTTGGCGGAGGAACTTTACGCTGGCGGCGCTTATACCAGTCCTCACGGTAACGGGAGAGCCGAAAAAGAGAACTCGCTTGCGTTCTGCGAGGCACTGTTCGGCTTGAGGCTTTCTGAGACGTGGTACTGCTCAAGCCGTAGCGATTGGACTCCATGGTTCGCAAACGTCACTGGGGATTGGACCGCGATCCTGTTTGATCGGCGAGTTCGCGCACTTTCCATCCTCGCGACCACAGATTCCGATTGAGATTTCCTAGGAACGTTCTGTACTCACTAAAACGGACGTTCAGCACAGGTCCCGGATCAGTCCTGACAAGTCGGCTTCTCGCACCTGCAGGCTCCAATCAAGGTCCCAAACCTGGGACTTTTGCGAGAACTAAGAAATATTGAGCAACCACGAGAACGCCTTATCAGGGACTCGACTGATTTGTCTCCAATACCAAAGATCACTGCGGATACTGCATCGCTCCGCTCAGCAATCCGCTTTCCACCAGCACCGGCAGCTTCCGCAGCTTGGTCGCCTGCTCAAACGCATACGCCCAACCCAGCAGATCGCCATCCCGCCACGGCCTCGCACTGATCTCCAATCCAAACGGCAGCCCGCTCGGGTAGAACCCGGCCGGCACCGTGATCGCCGGAACGCCGATCTTGTTTACCCAGCCGGTCTCCGAGTGCGGGCCGCCGGAGAGCTTGCCATCCTGCGCCATGGTCTCGTCCGGTGGCGGCATCTGCGCGCTGGGGTAGATCAGGCCGTCGAGGTGAAAGTGTTCCAGCGCCTCGGTGTACTGGGCCAGCATCGCGTCGCGCGGCCCAAAGTAATTCTTTTCCGCCTCCGGATCACCCTTCAGCGTCCGCTGCGGAGGCAGGTTTTTCCAACGCTGCGCCCCATGCGCGGCTCCGGCAGGTACCGGCTGACGCGCGGGCGACGCGCTCGCCGGTCCGGCTGTCGCGTCCACCAGATCATCGAGAGAACCCGCAATACCCGTAAACACCGGCGGCAGATCGTTGCCGGTAGCGGCCTTGTACTCTGCCGCGTTGTGATACTGCCCCGGTCCAAACGCCGCCAGCCACTGCATGGCTCCATCGCGCCGGTAGGGTCCAGTGTCGACCTTTTGCTCCGCCGCAAGAAAGCTGTCGGGCAGCAGGTTGTCGTCGAAGACCACCGTCGCACCAGCCGCACGCACCTCTTCCACGACCTGCATCAGCATGGCCTTCGTCTCAGGCTGCAGCGGTGTCCTTTTCGTCGTCAGGATGAACGCCGGTACGCCAAAACGCTTGCCCTTCAGCGCATCCGGTTTCAGGTACTGCGTGTATGGTCCCGGCTGCCTCTTTGCGGCGGCCCCGGCGGTCTTGAAGTCCAGCGGATCTTCGGGATTCTCGCCGGCCATCACCCCGAGCGCGATCGCGACATCCGTTACATCCCGGGCGATCGGCCCGGTGTTGTCCAGCAGCCAGTCCAGCGGGGCAATTCCCGCGATGCTGACCAGGCCGCGCGTTGGAAACAGGCCTACGACCGAACTCGTGCCGGCGGGCATACGGATGCTGTTGCCCGTATCCGTGCCGTTGCCGAGAACCGCCTCGTTCGAGGTCACCGCGGTCACCGTTCCACCCGACGATCCCCCCGGCGAGAAGCGCACATCGTAGGCGTTGCCCGTACGCCCGAAGGCCGTGGAACGGTTCGTATCGCTAGCAGCAAAATCCGGCATGTTGGTGACGCCCAGGATGACCGCGCCCGCCGCGCGCAGCTTAGCCACCACCGTGGCATCGCGCGGCGCGATGAATTCATGGCCGGGGATCGCAAAACCCGCCCAGCCGTCCGTATCGATCAGCCCTTTGACGGCGGTGTTCGCCTTGATGACGATCGGCACCCCCCACAGCGGGCCGTGGACCGCAGTGGTATCCGCGTCCTCGCGCCGGGCGGTTGCGAGCGCGCCTTCAACGTCCACGGTCTGCACCGAGCGGTACACCCCGTTGTATCGTGCAATGCGTCCCATGTACCACCGCGTCACCTGCTCCACCGTGTATTGGTGACTCGCGTAGAGGCTTTCCAGCTTGGGAATCGTGATTTCCAGCAGGTCGGCGTTCATCTTTGCCTGCTGCTCCGGCGGCAGCACAGGGAGGTTGCCGGGCAGCGGAACAGGCAACTGAACAGAGGAGCCCGGCGTGCGTTGCGCAGCCGAAGTCTGCATGCTCAGCGTTGAAAGAACAAGAAAAATAGCTACGTTGGCAAACGAAGGAGATCGGAGCACACGAATCCTTGGGGCGGGATGCTTCCTTGTATCACGCCTCCCGCGATGTCCGACCTTGAAGTAACGCTTGAATCGGGTATTTACTCTCTTGGTTCAGTAATCCCCTTGGTTGTCATCCCCGAAGGGGATCTGCGTTCCCTTGTAGTGCCATGACCGTTTGCCACGACCGCTTAAGGAGCAGCAGGTTCCCTGCGGGAATGACAGAAAGAAAACAATGCGAATGCAAACAAAATGGGAATGCCCTGTTCGAAGACAGGGCATTCGCTATCGGCGCACAGAAAAGTACTCCTAATAATTGAAGTTGACCTCTTCGGCCTCTTCCACGCCATAGCGGCGCAGCAGGTTCGGTAGATTCTGCGAGAACGCCGCCTTGGGCATGACGCTGTCACAACCCACTTCAACCGCCTTGGCCTTGAGATCACCCTGGATCGAAGACAGAAATCCGATGATCGAAGCAGAGCGTTTGAGCTTGGTCTTCAGCTTCGGAATCAGCGTAAGCGGCTTTGCATTCGCGTTATTGAGGTCGAATACGATCAAGGATGGCCGGTTCGCCTCCTCCCCGCTGGTCAACGCGGAGATCGCTTCCTTTTCGTTCTTCACGAAGGCGACCTTCACCCCCAGCTTGCGGGCAGTCTCCTGCACCTTGGCGGTGATGAAAAGATCTTCAATGAAGAGATAGATATGGGTCTGCGCATCCTCGGAGATGGGCACGGGACGGGGCTGATTGTGATCGATCGGCTGGCTGTCGCCCTGTTGCCGGTGCCCGCGGCGCCCCCGCATCTGGATGGTGGACGGCGGCCCCCCGCCAAACTCCGGGCTGGCCTCGCGATAACTGTGGTCCATGGGACCGACAAAGCCGCGTTCCTTGCCTCCTGGCCCTTTAACCTTGCGGTGCTGGGTCGAAACGAGATTGCCGAAGTTGTCCGGACGGCCGCCCTCGCGCCGGTGGGGCCGCTCATACGCGCTGGCCCCAGCATTGCTGAAGGAGCGATCTCCCCCAAAGCCGTTGGTGTTGCTTTCACTGCGGTTCTCGCCGCCAGCCGAACCGCCACTGGGGCCGCCCGGACGGCGCTCCCGGTCACGGAACTTCTTTTTCCAGCGCTTTCCCTGACCCTGGCCTTGTCCCTGTGCGTTGTTCGAGCCGAGCTGTGCGCCGTTCTGCGAAGGTCTGCGCTGCCCATGATGGGTCTGGACATTATTTGTCTGGGCCGCAGGAGCCGCTGGGGCGCTCGCCGACGCGACCAGCGCGAGACTTTCGCCCTCCATCACGACGGGAGCGTAGTTCACTGAGGCAGCTCCGTTCGCACCGGCGGCAGCATCACCCTCCGCGCTGTTGTCGGAACCGTTCCCACCCGTGGCAACCGCGCCCGGAACAATCTTCTTCCGCTTGCGCCGACGCCGCCGGCTGCTTTTGCTTTGACCCATGCCCGGAGCAGGCTGTCCGCCCTGTGCGCCTTCTTCGTCCGCACCGCCCTCAAAGTCGTTTCCGAAGTCGCCTTCAAACACTTCGCCCGCAACCTGCTGCGAAGACTCGACTACATTCTGCTCTGACATTTGCCCTTGTTTCCCCTTGCCCTGCATTCGGAATCGAACCTGAAACACGCCTTTCCGCAGCACAGGGTGCGGGAAAAGGGCCGAATGGGGGCGACTTTACAATTGATGGACGTCAAGCACTTGCTCGCTCAACCCTGACTCTGGCCGCACAAAAGACGCGCTCGACTCCAAAATCCGCAAATTCCGCGGGATCCGCAAACTTCGCAAATTCCGCAGGACCTGCCGCCAGCCTCATCTTTGCGCGTCTGCACCAGGCACACGCCTTCTTGCGCTTCGTATTGCCCTCGAAACACCTTGCTTCGAGAAAGACTTCCGGCAGTTTCGCCGGTCCGCCAGCTCACCTCAAGACCCCTGTCGCGGCATTCCGCTTCGGATTCGGCTTCGCCAGCAAGCGATAACCAGTCTTACGGATGACCTGCCACGATGGAGCCAACCCTCGGATGCGCTGCGCAGAGTTTTGAATCAGCGTTCCGAATTTGAAAGCGCGGACCCCGCACGACGAGGTCATGGCCTCTGCGACGCCGGTCCCTGCCCGTAACGAACTGATGCTACCCGAAGAAGGCAGGGAACGCAACCCCGTCCGGGTGATGGGGAATGTCACGAAGTGGGTACATGAAACTGGAACAAAATTCGCACACCGAACTGGCACAAAGAGGACAGGCCATTCCCCCTCCCCGAGGAATGGCCTGTATCTCCCCAACGGCCAGTCACTGGCCTCGTGAAACGGCTTCGAATGGAAGCCCGCCCCGGAGGATGGCACCCTGTTGCGGATGTCTCGTTCGCTTCCGGGCGTTGAGATCGGTGTCGCTCATTGCTAAGCTGCACCCTCGCTCAAACATGAATAGGGTAAGCAAGTGACGTGCCAAACTCCCAATGCCCTCTTTCCTGAGGAATCGCGGCCCTGCAACTTGCGTGGTAGCAGAAATCGGTAGCCGTCCACCCTTCCGTCTTCTATTTTCAGAAGGGAGTGCGCTGTTTCGATTGACCTTCCCAGCCGGCTGCTCTGTATAATCGGAGACAGCCAAACGCAGATCCTTGCGCCCGCAACCGTCTTTACCCAAAGAAGGGCACGCTGGCGGGGCGTTCTGCGTCGAGCGTGGGCAAGCGATTCGCCGTACCTCTTCCCGGTCCGGCCTCGTGCCATGCGGCGCTAATTCACTCTCCCACACCGTTGTAAGGAGTTCGACACCCCGCATGAATCGTTCCTTGCCCCTTGCCCTGGCGCTGGCCGCAGCCGCCTGCACCTCCAGCCTCGTTGCCCAGGCCACCGCCGCCCCGCACAACGCTGCCCCCCAAACCGCTGCAACCCCCGCCGTCCCTTCCGTCGCTGCTCCGCAGGCCGTCAACGCCAAGGTCGCGGTGATCGCCTTTGAGCAGGCCGTGATCGCCACCAACGAGGGTCAGCGCGCCGTCGCCGAAATCCAGAAGAAGTACGAGCCCCAGCGCAGCAAAATCGAGACCGAAGGCAACGAGGTCAATTCCCTCCGCCAGCAGATCCAGGCCCTTCCCGCGAGCACCCCTGACGAGGAACGCGCGAATCGCGAAAAGACGTTGGACACCAGGGAAAAACAGCTACAGCGCGACGGAGAAGACGCTAGCAACGCCTATCAAGGTGAACTGCAGGAGGCCTACGGCAAGGTCGCACAGAAGGTCGGGGCGGCTGCTGTGAAGTACGCTCAAGACAACGGTTTTACGCTGCTGGTCAACAGCGGCGGGGGCCAGCAAGCCCCCAACCCGGTCTTGTGGTGGACACCCACCTCAGATATCTCGCAGGCAGTAGTGAATGCCTACAACGCCAGTTCCGGCATTGCACCGCCGCCCCCCTCGGCACCCACGGCGCATCGCCCAGCAGCACCGGCAACCGCACCTCACAAGTAAGCGCGGTTTGGCACAAACTAGAAAAGCGGAGACCTGCGGGTCTCCGCTTTTCTGCTCCAATTCGCTTCCGCAGTGGCCATGCATTTCACGCATGGGTTACAACAATCGTTTGATGACCGCCAAAGGCCCCATGGGAAGAAGCAACGGCCCTCATGGGAGGGAGCAGCGGCCTTCAGGCCGCTGAATCGTAACGAAGGTGGGAGGGCTTTAGCCCGGGGTCTTCCTATAGGCTGCAGCGGATGTATCGCGCCCCACAAGAACTACGGACCTACTTTCTCACCTTTGTAGCCGCGAACCGACGCCGTCTGTTTCAGGTGGAAGCGAACTCCACATTAATGATGAACTTGCTTCAAGCATGTCGCGAGAAGTCACGCTTTGAGCTGCATGCGTTCGTGATCATGCCGGATCACATGCACCTCTTGATCACGCCCTCGCCTGATGTTTCGTTGGAAAAAACAGTACAGTTCATTAAAGGCGGCTTCTCCTTCCAACTCAAGAGCAAGCTGGATATATGGCAGCGCGGGTACAACGAAACTCGGATCAAAAGTGGTGGGAACTTCGAGGCTTGTAAGGCTTATATTGAGCTGAATCCGGTCCGGGCGAGGCTCGTTGAACGTGCAGAGATGTTTCCGTTCTCGTCGATGAGCAGACCGGAGTTCATCGATGAACGTCCCCCGTGGTTCGAGACGAAGGCCAGGGCTAAAGCCCCTTTCCCGTGCTCCGATTCAGCGGCCTAAAGGCCGCTGCTCCCTCCGCTTCGCAAACTCCGAACCCACGGCTTACCTGGCCGCTACTCTTCGCCGACCTTCAACACCGCCAGGAAGGCCTCCTGCGGAATATCCACTTTCCCAATGCGTTTCATGCGCTTTTTGCCCTCTTTTTGCTTCTCCAGCAGCTTGCGCTTGCGGCTGATGTCGCCGCCGTAGCATTTGGCGATCACGTTCTTGCGGATCGCGGTCACGGTCTCACGCGCCACGATCTTGGAGCCGATCGCGGCCTGGATGGCGACCTCGAACATCTGACGCGGGATCAGCTCACGCATCTTCGAGACCAACGCCTTGCCGCGGTCATACGCGAAGTCGCGATGCACAATGATCGAAAGCGCGTCTACCGGCTCGCCCGAGACGAGAATATCCATCTTCACCATCGGCGACACCCACATGCCGGCGAGAACATAATCCAACGACGCATAGCCGCGCGAAACGCTCTTCAGCCGGTCATAGAAATCGAGCACGATCTCATTCAGCGGCAGTTCATAAGTGATCATCACGCGGGTTTCGGAGACATATTCGAGGTTCTGCTGCCGTCCCCGTTTGTCCTCCACGAGCTTGAGGATGCCGCCGACATATTCCTCATTGGTGAGAATTTTGGCCGTAATCACCGGCTCTTCGATGGTCTCGATCTCCGTAGGATCGGGCCAGCGCGAGGGGTTATCCACCTCCAACGCTGAGCCGTCGGTCAGCGTGATCTTGTAGCGCACGCCCGGCGCCGTGATGATCAGGTCGAGATCGTACTCGCGCTCCAGCCGCTCCTGAATGATCTCCAGATGCAACAGGCCAAGAAAGCCACAGCGAAAACCGAAGCCAAGCGCGACGGAGGACTCGGGCTCGAAGTTGAAGGAGCTGTCATTGAGCCGCAGCTTCTCCAGCGCATCGCGCAACAGGCCATGCTCGTGCGAATCCACCGTGTAGAGGCCCGCGAAGACCATGCTCTTGATGTCTTCAAAGCCCGGCAGCGCCTCCGCGCAGGGCCGGTCAACATGGGTGATGGTGTCGCCGACCTTGGTATCCGCGACGTTCTTGATGGTGGCGACAAAGAAGCCGACCTCGCCCGCGCTCAACTCGTCGAGCGCCACGGGTTTGGGCGTCATCACGCCCATGCTGTCGATGTCGAAGGTGCGGCCGTTGGACATGATCTTGATCCGGTCGCCCTTGCGCATGCGCCCGTTAATGACGCGTGCCAGCACGATCACGCCACGGTAGGCGTCGAACCACGAATCGAAGATCAGAGCCTGCAGCGGCGCTTCGGCATCGCCCTTGGGCGGCGGCAGCAGATGCACCACGGCCTCCAGGATCTGCTCGACATTCAGCCCGGTCTTGGCGCTGACGGCCACCGCATCATCAGCGGGCAGCCCGACGGACTTTTCAATCATCGCCTTGGTGCGCTCGATGTCGGCGCTCGGCAGGTCGATCTTATTGATGATCGGAATGATCTCAAGTCCGTTCGAGATCGCCAGATACGCGTTCGCCAGCGTCTGCGCCTCCACCCCCTGCGAGGCATCGACGACCAGCAGCGCGCCCTCGCACGATGCCAGCGACCGCGACACCTCATAGCTGAAATCGACGTGCCCAGGCGTGTCGATCAGGTTCAGCTGGTAGTCATGTCCATCGGAGGCGCGGTACATCATGCGCACGGTGTGAGCTTTGATGGTAATGCCGCGCTCGCGCTCCAGGTCCATGGCATCCAGAACCTGCTCCTGCATCTCGCGCGCCGTCAGCGATCCGGTAAGCTCCAGCAGCCGGTCGGAGAGCGTTGACTTGCCGTGGTCAATGTGCGCGATGATCGCAAAGTTACGGATGTACTTGGGGTCCATGGGGAGTCCGGGGTCTCGACGCGAGCGAAGAGTACTCGAATTTCTAGGATATCAGTGCATCTTCGCCGCGCCCGCGTCAGAGCTGTTTCAGCGTGCCCTCGATGCGTAGACAGTGCGTGCTCCCGGGCACGTTGGAGGTCTAGCGTTTTTTGCCAACTGCGCAGCAACGACGCATCCGCCTCGGGAGAGCCAACCCGTACAATCGGTAGTGATGGTGTTCGCCGGAAGCAAGCTGTTGGTGCGTCGACTTCTGCCTGTTCTCGGCACGGCTTCGCTGCTGCTGGCGTCGACCGGGATCGCAGCGCAGCAATCACCGATCGCGCCCATCCAGCAGACGCCATCACCGGCGCAGACCCCGGCCGAGCAACAGCACGCGCAAAAGGTGCAGGAGCTCATCAACCGGGCGCAGGCCAGCTACGCCTCCGGCGTCAACAACTACAACAACAACCGCCTGGATGCCGCGCGCACGGACTTCGACGCCGCCGTGGACATGATGCTCTCCTCCGGCATGGATCTGAAGAACGATCCGCTACTCTCGGACGCCTTCGATCACCTGCTCGACTCCATCAATTCGCTGGAGATCGTGGCGCTGAAGCAAGGCAACGGGTTTTCCCCCAAAGTTGAAGAAACACCCATCGAGGCTGCCGACGCGGAGGTAACCTTCAAGCCCGATCCTGCGCTTGTCAGCCGCATCACCGATCAATTAAAGACGACCAAGTCCGATCTACCTTTAACGGTCAATGATTACGTGGCCGGATATATCAGCTACTACACCAATTCGCCCAAAGGCCACGCTTACCTGATGCATTCGCTGGAACGCGCGGGCAAGTATCAGGCCATGATCGCGAAGGATTTAAGCGACGCCGGGCTGCCGCAGGATCTTATTTACCTCGCCGTCGCTGAATCAGGGTTCCAGCCGCAAGTGGTGAATCGCGGCTCTGGAGCCGGTGGCATGTGGCAGTTCATGCCGTTCCGTGGCGCTTACGGCCTCGATCGAAATGGGTATTTTGACGAACGATTCGATCCGGAAAAGAGTTCGCTAGCCTATGCGCGCTATATGAAGTACCTGTACGCGACCCTCGGAGACTGGTATCTCGCGATGGCCGGGTACAACTGGGGTCCTGGCAACGTACAACGCGCTGTGCAGCGTACCGGCTATGCGGATTTCTGGGAGCTCTACCGGCACAACGCGCTGCCGACTGCCACCAAGAACTACGTACCGGGCATTATCGCCGCGGCGATCATGGCGAAAAACCCGCAGCAGTACGGGCTTACGGGGCTTGTGCCCGATGCGCCCGTGCTTTCCGACACCGTGACGGTGGACTATGCCATCGACCTGAAACTCGTCGCCGATCTCACCAATGCCTCCGTGACGGAGATCGTTGCGTTGAACCCGGCGCTGCTGCGACTCTCCACGCCCCGCGACATCGCCTATGACCTTCATCTGCCGCCCGGCACCAAGGACACCTTCGTTACGCGATTGAAGGACATTCCCGAAGAAGATCGCACCTCCTGGCGCTTCCACGTGGTGAAGACAGGCGAAACCCTGGATGAAATCGCCACCAGCTTCCACGCGCATGAAGACGCGGTAGCCGCCTATAACGATGTGAGCGCCGCCAAGCCGATTGAGGTGGACGACGAACTCGTCATTCCACTCAGCGCCTCCAATGCAGGCTCGCCGGGGCAACAGCGCTATACGGTGCGCCGCGGCGATACGTTCGTTACCGTAGCCGATCGCTTCGGCGTCTCCGTGGAGCAGCTGCGCGATTGGAACGACGCCTCGGCCAACCGGCTCACACCGGGCCATTCGATCTATGTCGCGGAGCCGGTGCGTCTGGCTCCATCGGTGCGCGGCAACCGCGGCCGCGCTCGCCGCATAAGCGCTGGGAGCAGCAAAGTCACTGCGCGTCATGGGAGCGGCAAACGTACGGCGGCGTCCTCTCATGCGTCCTCATCCCGCGCTTCGACGCATAGCGGTTCAAGCAGTTCGTCATCGAGCGGAACAGGGTCTGCGGCCCATAAACACCGCCGCTGAATCGCATTCCTCCCGCATCCGCATCTATCTCGATTCTGCTTTGCGAAGAAAATCGGATTGCACCAAAAAGAGTGCTTGCTATTTGCCTCCGTGCAGCGTACATCTGTTGCTAATTCTTCGCGCGCTAGAGCGTGTCTGCTGATGGATCGCATACTCGTTCTTTAAGTCGCCGAAGCGCCGCAGAGTCAGCGTGGAATTTCACGCGTACCGAACGGGAGAGGATCACGATGTTCGATGAAGAAGCGCTGAAGCTCTATGCGATGGCTGCAGAGACTGATGAGGACGACGCCGATGAGGACGTCGACCTCGATGCCGAAGATGAAGAAGACGAGGAAGAGGAAGAAGAGTTCAGCCCCGATGAGGAGCCCTCGCCTGCTGTTGCTTCCCGGGACGAGATGACACCCTCGCGGGGGAGCACGCATCCCGAGGACGCGGAGATGTATGCCGCGCCTTCCAACCCTGTCGATCAGTACACGCCACCCGACCAGCTTTCAGAGCTGCCCGAACGCGATGAGGCTATGCCCGATGAGGGTTCATCGCTCAGAATCTCCTCGGACTCAGCCCGCAAGAGGACAAGGGAGGGTTCCGCGAAGAAGGCGGCGGCGAAAACGTTGCCGGCAAAGAAGACGCCGGACAAGAAAGTTGCCGCGAAGAAAACTCCGGGCAATAAGGCTCCGGGCAAGAAAACGCCCGGCAAAAAAGTAGCCGCGAAGAAGACGCCCGCAAAGAAGGGCGCTGCAAAGAAGATCTCAGGTTCCGCTGCCAAGTCCTCTGGGACTGTGCGCGGAGGTAAGACTGTCAGCAAGATCGCGGGCAGGAAGGGCACGGGCAGCAAAAACTCAACTACGAGAGGTACGACCTTGGCAACGAAGAAGGCAGCCGCAACAAAGACTCCGGCGAAGAAGACCGCTGCGAAGAAGACAACTGCAAAAGCTACGGCCAAGAAGACCACGGCCAAGAAGAGCGTAGTCAAGAAAGCCACAGCCAAGAAGACGGCGGTAAAAAAGACCGCAGTGAAGAAGACTGCAGTCAAAAAGTCTACCGCCAAGAAATCGGCTAAGTAGACCGTCGCTGTTCTGAAACAGTGAGGCCCGCATCCTTCGCATATTCAGAAGGATGCGGGCTTCCGCTTTCGTGCCAACGGGTGTTTACTTCATCGACTGGAGCGCGGCAAGCACCTCATTGCTGTGCCCCGCGATGTCCTTCACCTGCCACATCTTCATGATCTTGCCATCCGGCGAGATCAAAAAGGTGTCGCGCGTGGCATAGTTCGCGCCGGCATGGCTCATCAAGGGCACACCATACTCGTCCACCACCTTGTGGTCTGGATCGGCGAGCATCTTGAAGGTGAACGAGTCCTTCGTGCACCACTGGCGATGGCTGTCCACCGTATCGAGCGAGACGCCCAGCACCACGGCGTTCAGCGCCTGGTACTTCGGCAGATCGCGCTGAAAGTTGTGCGCCTCCAGCGAGCAGCCGGGGGTCTGATCCTTGGGATAAAAGTACAAGACGACCCACTTGCCCTTGTAGCTCTCCAGGCTTACCGGCGAACCATCCTGCGAGGGCAGGGTGAAGCTCGGCGCCGGTGTGCCCACGGGAGGCATGTCGGCCGCAAAAGCCACGGTGGGAATTGCCATTGCGAGTGTAGCCAATCCAACGGTAAAGGTCTTCAGCGCGCGTCGTGCAAGCATGGGTGCATCTCCTTGGAGCGTGCGATGTGGGATGGGATGCCGTTCGCCACGCACTCGGCTCCCATCCTACGCTGTGCCTTTCGCAAACGGCGCGATCTTTTGTGGGGTTGTGTTCTGTCTCAGGATGCGGATGGTTCTTGGGAGGACCTCGCGGCCACGGCCTCCCCGATGATGGCAATGCCTGCGGCATCGGCCGCGCGCACCATGCCCTTCCGGTCGAAGAGCAGCGTGCGTCCGGCTTCCACGCACAGACAGCTGGCGCCCGCGGGTTGCATGGCAGCAATGGTGGGCACACCGACGACCGGTACATCGAAGCGCATATCCTGGTTCGGCTTGGCCACCTTGACCACGGTCAGCCGACGCTGCAAGGTGCTCGCGTCCGCTTGCAGGTCCTGCATCAGCGCGCCTGCACGGGCGATGGTCGCATCGGTTCCCTCCATCGCCTCCACTGCAACACACGCGCCCGCCGCGATCACCACCGTCTGGCCAAGATCGAACCCCGCGATACCGCGCGCCACACGCAGACCGTACGCGATGTCCTGCCTTTCCGCGTCATCAGGAGCCCGCTGCGTAAGCACGCCGACAGGCGCCAGCATCGGCTCCAGAAAGGCGGTGGAGGAGAGCAGGGTGATGCCTTCATCCGCCAGCACGTTGGCTACCGCGCCGAGCAGCATGTCCGTGTTGCGCGTACGGAGGTTCAGCAGCAGCTTCGCCAACCGCCAATCGGGGCGGATGCTCGAAAAAATCTGCTTGTGCTTCACCTGCCCGGCCATCACGGCCTCACTCACACCCTCGCGATGAAACATCTCAATCAGCCGCGAAAGCTCTCCCAGCGAGAGCCAATGCACACGCACGCCTTCCGGGTCGCGCGCGGCTCGCTCGTTCATCTCCGGCTCGGTCTCTTCCCTGATCGCGGCAACGACGACGCGCAAACCCTGCGCGCGAGCCGCCTCAAGCAGCAGAAAGGGGAACCGGCCATTGCCGGCGATGAGGCCGAGGCTAGGCGACGGAGGCAAGCTCTGGGGTCGCCTTGAACCAGCGATTAATCGAGTGCAAGCTGCGCACTTGCGGGAGCAGCGATGGATTCAATTTGGAAAGTGCAGAAATAGGCAGCGAAATGTGACCGTTCGACGCTCTCGGCCTGCTCGCAAGCAGATCGACTGGGAACGCACCGTTGTAAACTTCAACGAATCCATCCGCGGTCATGCGCATGCAAAGCAAGATATCTGGAGCGATCCCCGCGTCGCCAGGCCAACGTATGCCAAAGGCCCGAGCCTTTTCGCCGGTGAGTTTGACCTGTACAGAAAGCACATCGTCACCCTTGGTATAGGCGTCGATCCGGGGAGTGCTGCAGGGCTCCAAAACCAAATCGTAGACGTATTCGGCCACAACCTCACCGATGCTGCCTACAAGGTGACCATCGGGAGTGAACTGCCTTCCGTTGAACAAGGAGTTGAGTCGGCTGGCCGTCTTCAGCAGGTCCGTTATAAGCACGGGAACCTGCTCGATAGGTGTCTCAGGCACCTTCCGGGCAGTAGCGAAGAGCCCGCGCACCGAGATATCTTCGTCCACATCTGGCCAATGAATCCCGGAACCTCGCCCGGTCAACTCCCATCGGACACGTTGGTCTGGGTGCGCATCCTGCAGACGAGGGAACCGCGCCACTGGTGTTGCCAACTCTAAGCCTCCGCTGAAACGAACGCGAATCATGCGTTCGTCCACCTGGACGTCCACAGGTACTTGATCCTCATCCAGCATCGAAGAAGCCACGCCATGCCTCCAGGAGTAATTCTAGATGATCAACGATGAGACCTTCGATCTGTTTCAGTTCGCCCGATCGAAACCCTCGATTCCAGGATATTTCAAGGGGTTCCAGCCAGAACTTCGCTTCCTTCTCGGCGGCACTCACATGAATGTGTGCCGGCTCCTGACGTTCATCTGCCCAGAAGTAGAACCGGTAAGGACCAACTCGCAAAATAGTCGGCATATAGCTCTACCGGATCACGCCGCCTCCAATTCGATACGGACACGACGCCCGAGTGCCGTCGCGATATTCACGAGCGCGTCCAAAGAAAACTTGTCGATGCGGTCATGCAGAAGATCGTTGATTCGAGGCTGCGTGACACCGCAGCGTCGGGCAGCATCGGCCTGAGTCCAGCCGGCGTTCTTGATGATCTGTTCGATCTCCATCATCAACTTAGAGCGGGCCTCCAGGTTTGCGGCCTCCTGCTTCGAGAAACCCAGCGCATCCCACACAGACTGAAACTCTTCATAGGGAGTCTTCTCCGCTAACTCTGCTCTCGGTTCAGGCGTTCGAAGCGTGCGCGAGCCAGATCGAGATCGCTTTGGCTTGTCTGTTGCGTCTTTTTTTGAAACGCGTGCAGAACGTACACCGCCTCCGGGAGCCGGGCTATGTAAATCACGCGGTACGTTCCCGATTGCACCCATATGCGAATCTCCTCTACGCCAGCACCGATGGACTTCATTGGCTTGGCATCCCTTGGCTGCAATCCATCCTGCAGTTTCCGCAGCTCAAAGCCTATCTTCCGCTTGGCCGCCTCTGGAAATCCTGAAGGACACCCCTCGAATCACCTTCAAACCGCAACGGCTTCATGCCAGTTTATATCCGTTCCAGTATAAGTTCCATGCCCTACTTGATCACGCCGCGTTCGCTCTTCGCGATGAACTCCGCCAGATACGCCACGCGATCCCCGAACTCTCCACTGGCCACCTTGGCGCGGATCGCCTCGAGGGCCTGCGTGGTGTTCAGGTGCGAAACCTGCAGCAGGCGATAGGCGGCGCGCAGTTGCACGATCTCCTCCGGCGTAAAGCCACGCCGCTCCAGGCCAACCCGGTTCAGGCCAAAGGCGCGGTTCTCGCGGCGCACGCTGGTCAGCGAGTACGGCAACACATCCTGAGTGATCGTGGTGCCGCCTCCGATGTACGCATAGCGCCCGATCGTGCAGTGCTGATGCACCGGATTCAGCGCGCCCACCACGGCGTGATCCTCCACCGTGACATGCCCGGCCAGCGTTGCGCCGTTGGCCAGAATGACGCCGTCGCCGATCTGCGAATCATGGCCGATGTGCGCATACGCCATGATGAGGCACTCGCGGCCGACACGCGTCACGCCGCCTCCGCCCTCGGTTCCACGCGAGATCGTCACCGACTCGCGAATCACCGTACCCGCACCGATCTCGCAGCGGGTCGGCTCGCCTTTGTACTTTAGATCCTGCGGACTGATGCCGATCGCTGCAAACGGATGCACGACGACGTTGTCACCCAGCGTCGTATGCCCATCCAGCACGACATGCGAGACCAGCGCGCAGCCGCTGCCCAGCACGACGTTCGCGCCAACCGTGCAGAACGGGCCAACCGTGCAATCCGCTGGGACGACAGCACCTTCGGCAACGGCGGCCAGCTCGTGAATGCGCGATCCCGTCTTAATGGTTGAGGCATCCGCCATGTTCGCGCCCGCCCTGCTTACTGCCCTGCACCGGTTGCGGGTGCGCTGGTTGCAGCGGATTTGCCTGGCCGCGGCACAAGCATGCAGGTGATGACAGCCTCAGCGGCGGCCTGGCCATCCACGGTGCAGACGCCCTGCATCTTCACCACCCGCGATCGCCAGTTCAGCACCGTCACCTCGATGCGCAGCTGGTCACCGGGAACAATCTGCCGGCGAAAACTTGCCCTCTCTATGCCCGTAAAGACCATCAGCTTGCTTTCCCGATCGGGGATCTCGGTCAGCAGCAGCGCGCCCCCGGCCTGCGCCATCGCTTCGATCGTCATCACGCCCGGCATGATGGGAAAATCGGGAAAATGCCCCGTAAATTGAGGCTCATTGGCCGTCACGTTCTTGATGGCGAGGATGCGCTGCCGGGGCTCCATCTCCAGCACGCGGTCGATCAGCAGAAATGGATAGCGATGCGGCAGGATCGCCATAATCTCCGTGATGTCCATGGTGCGCTTGGGCGCTGCGGCCACATTTGCCTCCGATGGTGCGCCGCTGGCGATCTCGGTCCCGCTGGCGTTTTCAGTCCCGCTGGCGTTTTCAGTCATAGCGTGGCCCAGAATACCATCGCGGACTCGCCCTGCTCCCTGCCCGGCAGCCTGCAAAGCCCTATTTCTTCTTCAAAGGACGATCGGGGTCGAACAGATCGGGCGCAATCGGGATGTGGTACTGCACTTTATCCAGAAATTGCTGCGCCACCATGTCGCCGTTGCGATAGCGGGTGATCGTAAGTGCCGTCATCACGCCCTCTTCCGGCTGCCAGTTGTCGTAGCGCTCGATATCCGTGTCGAAGTCCTTGTAGGTCTCGTTGCGAAATTGAAAGCTGCGGCTGCGCGGCAGGTGCGACTCCTGATCGAGCCCGAGCGTGATCGCATCGTTGTCCGCCGTGATGACGCTTACCTTATCGATCAGATGACGCTCGTCCATGCCGGAGCCGTCAAAGGTCACGATCGTTCCCGGGCGCTTCAGCCAGTCCAGCACCGCGGTATCGATCGAGTGCAGCCTGCGCCGCTCGAAGTCCACGACATCGACCTTGGGCAGATCCTTGCGGCCGTGATAGCTCACCTCGTAGCCATTCTCAGGAGTCCATACCTCGGCAACATCCCGCTTTGTAGTAGGAATGAAAACCCCCTCTTTGGACACGATCACGATGCGCTCGCCGAACGGCTGCAGCCGCAGGTATTCCTCGAACTGCGACTCGTAGGGATTCGGCAGGCCTTTGTAAAAGCTCGCCCCGTGGCCTTCCAAACGCGTGGTGTCTCGTGTGATCCACGCCTGCCCACCCAGCGCGGCGATCATCTGATCTAACAGCTTGCGGCCGTGCTCCGCGTCGTCGTTCACCGGCGCGCTTTGGGCGCTCGGCAGGGCCGACGCCTGTGCGCGCAGCATCCCCGGTGCGGAGATCAGCGACGCGCACACCAATATAATCAGCTGCCGGGAGCGAGATGGAGTCAAGGCTTTCTTGCCTTTCTGGTTGTCATTCCCGAAGGGAACCTGCTGTTTTCTTCGCCGGAGCCGTTCACATTCACCCCACCAGCACCGCGCCGCCGTTGACGTTCCATATCTCGCCGGAGACGAAACCAGCCCACGGCGTGCACAAAAACACGATCGGCCCGGCAATCTCCTCGGGCTCCGCGGCGCGGCCCAGCGGGATCAGCCCCAATGCCTTCTTGGACGCCTCCGGATCGGCCAGCGTTCCAGCCGACATCTCCGTGCGCACCCAGCCCGGCGCCACGCAGTTGCACAGAATGCCCTGCGGCGCGAGCTCGCTCGAAAGACTCTTCGTCAGGCTTAGCAGCGCGCCCTTGCTGGCCGCGTAGTCCGCATGAAAGGCTTCGCCCCGCTGCGCCGCCGTGGAGGCCACCAGAATGATGTGGCCGCGCACCCCGCTGTTCGCCTGCGCGAGCGAAGAAGACGGCGGCGATGGCGCGGGCCACTCAAGGCGATCGCTGAAAACGGCCTCCTCCAGCAGCTCACGCGCGTCCAAGCCGGCTTCCGCGCGTGTCTCCGGATTCGCCTCGCCCGGACCATAGTTGCGTTCGCCGACATAGGCGTTCGTGTCGCCGACAGGCATCTCTTCCCCGCCGATCGCCGCCGCCGGCGTGACAGCTCCGGCCTGCGCACCCAGCATCTGCCGCGCCCCCGCGCGCACGAGCCCAAACACGCTGTCCAGGTTGATGCCCAGCGTCTGCCGCCACTGCTCCGTGCTCATGGTGGAGATCGGCTGATCGTGGGGCGGCCAGATGCCATGATTGACGACAAGAATATCCAGACGGCCGAAGATCGCGGCAGCCGCGGCAATCAACGCCTCGCCATCCTCCGCGCCGGCGAGTTCCTGCGGCACGGCGCGGCAAAAATCGTCGCCGCCGCACTGCTTCACCAGCGCCTCTCCGCGGTCCGCCGCGCTCTTGTAGCTGAAGACTACCCGCGCCCCGGCCTCCCGCAACAGCTGTACCGTAGCCGCGCCGATGCCGCGCGAGCCACCCGTGACCAGGGCGACCTTTCCTTCCAGCGAAACCTTCATGCCTCCATGGTAGCGGGCCCGCGCGTTTGGAGCTGCCCTGCACTTTGCAAACAGGAAAAATCAGCGCAACGAGAAAAAATCGGCGAGATGCCCGCAGTCGTCATCTCATCCACAGGTATCGCTCAAGAAGGAGCCTCTCCACATGAAAGTCGTCGTTCTTGTCTGCCGTATCCTGCTCGGTCTCCTGTTCTTCGTCCTCGGCCTCAACAACATCCTGCACTTCATCCACATGCCGCCGCCCGAAGGCGATGCGCTCACCTGGATGGGCATCATGGTCGCTCACCACTGGCTGAACTTCGTCGGTGTGCTTATGGCGATCGCGGGATTGCTGCTGCTGGTGAACCGGTTTGTGCCGCTGGCGCTCACGCTGCTGGCGCCGATCATCGTCAACATCCTGCTGTACCACTCGCTTCTGTGGCCCCATGGCGTCGGTCCCGCGATCATCGCGTTGATTCTGGAGCTGGCGCTGATTGCAGCGTATTTCCGCAACTTTATACCGTTGTTAGCCATGAACCCCGAAGCGGATGTACGCAGGCTTTAACCAGACCTCTAACTCAGCACCATGGCAGAAGACGGTTGTCCTTCCGGGTGCAGTGATCGTCTGCGCAGCAGAGGCTCTTCAGTTTGTCATTCCCGAAGGGAATCTGCTTTTAGCTTGTGCTGCTGCAACACCTAAGCCTTAAGCTCTCTCTTTCTTCGTCGCCGCCCGCTCCTCCAGAAAACTCCGGCGTTCTGCAATCCATGTCTGGCGAGCCTTGGGCGGCATATCGAGAACCGCCCGGGTGCGCGGGGACAACTTTGCCACTGTGATCGCATGCGCCGCCTCGAGTTCGTCCTTCCACTCGCGCCCGCGCAAAGCGTCCCAGCGCTCCGCCGCGATCCATCCAATCCGCGCGAAGTACGGCGCCGGGATCAGGCTCTCACGCTCCCGGAGCTCCGCCGCATGTTCCCCGCCCGCCGCAAACGAGATCACCGGACCGCCCCGACCGTCCAGGTTCAGGAGGGCAAACATCTTGCCACCGATGGTCTTGTCTCCTACCCAGAAGACAAGGTTGTCGCCCCATTGCATCGTTTCGACAACATGCGGCAGGCTCGAAAGTAAGACACGCGCACGCTCGGCATCCATGCGACTGAGTGTACTTCCACGCTTGCCCATTCTTACGAGCGATTCGCCATGGCCTTGTCGCCGCCCGCCTTGCGCAGCTTCGATCCCGCTGCCTCGCGGGAGTCTTCCTTGCGTTCGCCGGCCGTCTGGTTCTTCTTGGGCTTGCAACTGCCCTTGGTGCCCGCTTCCTTGCCCGGCACACGTTCAAAGCCCGGCCAGCACGCCGGTCCCTCGCCGGTGGAGCGCTTCTGTTTAATCAGCGATTCCTTCTTCGCCTTCGCCTGGGGCTCGCTCATCTTCTTGTGCGCGGTCTTGCCGGAGGCGGTCTTGCCCTGCTCATACCGCGTCACGTTCATGCGCGTAACCCCGGTCTTTTTCGCGGTCGCGGATGAGGTCTTCACGCCTTTTTTCACACTGCTGCTCGACTTCGCAGCGCTCTTCTTGGCTGCGGTCTTCTTGGCTGCGGTCTTCTTTGTCGCAGACTTCTTGCTTGCGGTCTTCTTTGCGGTGGCCATGCTTGGCTTAGAGGCGACAGAGCATGGCGAGGTGCACTCGTCTGCAAACTAAATCTCCAGACACTCCCCTTCACTTCAACGCAGTCGCAAACGAATGGGTCCTTTTGCAGTGGACGCATCGACAACCTGACCGCCCTGCGTGATGACGATGCTTCCCTGCGCAACTAACCTGCGTGCGGCGGCGCGAGCCGGCTCCATCAGCGGCTCCCAAGCCTCCCGCGCATCGCTCCCCGCGACAGCCCGCGCGGCTTCGCTGGGGCAGATCGTCTTGCCTGCGCCGCGCTCTCGCAGCAGCTGCAGAATCTGCGCTTCCAGCCCCTGATCCACGGCGCCCACACGGTGTTTACGGCAGCTGTCCGAGCAGAACTTCACCTCGTCCCAGTTTTTCGCCCAGGCCTTGCGCCACTCCATCGTGCGCCCGCATGCGGCACACGTCTTGCTCGCATGCTCGCCATGCTGCTCTTCGCGTTTTGGCCTGCGATCCGGCATCCCGCCACACCTTGCAATCCGAGTCTTTGTCCAGTTCTTTATACTTCAGAATGTCCCTCATGCCAGCCCAGACGCCCACGATCGCACAATCCGCCGCAAACGCCTTCCCTCCCATCGACGAACAGCTCGATCTGATTACGAAGGGCGCAGCCGAGATCATTCCCCCGGCCGCATCCGACGCCACCGACGCTTTGAAAGCGAGGCTGGAAGAGTCACGCCGCACAGGCGTTCCGTTGCGCATCAAGGCTGGGTTCGATCCCACGGCGCCCGACCTGCATCTCGGCCACACCGTGCTCATGCGCAAGCTGAAGCACTTCCAGGATCTCGGCCACCAGGTCATCTTTCTTGTAGGCGACTCCACCGCGCTCATCGGCGACCCTACGGGCAAAAACGTCACTCGCAAGCCACTTACCCGCGAGGAGATCAGCGCCAACGCGCTTACGTATCAGCAGCAGGTCTTCAAGATCCTCGACCGGGACAAAACCGAGGTTCGCTTCAACTCCGACTGGCTCGACAAGCTCAGCTACTACGATCTCGTGAAGCTGCTCGCGCAGTTCACCGTTTCGCAGATGCTCGAGCGCGAGGACTTTCACAAGCGCTTCAACACCGAGCAGCCCATCGCCCTGCACGAGATGATCTACCCCATCGCGCAGGGCTACGACTCCGTCGCGCTGGAGTGCGATGTGGAGCTCGGCGGCACTGATCAGAAGTTCAATCTCATGCGCGGCCGCGACCTGCAAAAGCACTTCGGCCAGAAGCCCCAGATCGTGCTGATGACGCCGATTCTGGAGGGTCTCGACGGCGTGCAGAAGATGTCGAAATCGCTCGGCAACGCCATCGGCATCCAGGAGCCGGCGGCGAGCATGTACGGCAAGCTGATGTCCATCAACGACGAGCTGATGTGGCGCTACTGGATCTTCCTCACCGACCTGCCGCAGCGCGAGATAGACGCCATGCAACAGCTGGTTGCGAGCGGCGATCTGCATCCCATGCAGGCAAAGAAAAATCTCGCGCATATGATTACTGCGGGCTTTCATTCAATGGGTGAAGCAGATGCAGCAGCCGCAAACTGGGAGATGCAGTTTCAACTTAAGGGTGTGGCGGAAGATCTTCCCGAGATCCCGGTTAGCAGAAACCAGGCGCGGGTGCACTTCACCGGAGACGGTATAGCTCCTCTTCCCGCCGACCAACAACCCCTTCTTCTGCCTGCTTTGCTGGTGCTTACGGGCCTGGCTACCTCAAGAGGCGAAGCACAACGCAAGCTCAAGGAGAACGCCGTCAGTGTGAATGGGGAAAAGACCGCCGCAATCGTGCTCACGCCGGAGATCCTGGGAGAGTCGCCCACACTGCGCCTGGGCAAGAAAGCCATCCGCATCCGCTGGACAGACTAGCCCCGCGACCCGAGCTCCCAAAACCCGTCATCTCGACCGGAGCGCAGCGCAGTGGAGAGACCCCTGTATTTCGCCGCGCCACAGAACCCGGGTGCCCCATCCTCACGACAGCTTCACCGTCGTTAGGGTGGGTCCATCCCCGCCAAAAAGCTACTCCGGCACCGGCACACTGAACGCATTCAGCAGCGGCGAGACCGTCATTGCGCGCAGGTCACGCGCATGGCTCTTGAGCACCCCTTGTGCTCCACAGTCCGCATCCAAAATACCTATGCCCTTGCGCACGGCAAACATCATCGGTTCAGGAGTCAACGGCCTCGCCGCGGCGATCACGCTCGCACAACGCGGTGTAGCGGTCACCGTCTTCGAGCGCAATGAGCAAATCGGCGGCGCCTGCTCCACGGCAGAACTCACGCTGCCGGGTTTCCGGCACGATGTCGGCTCTTCCTGTTACCCGCTCGGCGTAGCGTCACCGTTCTTCAAGACGCTTCCGCTCGCAAAATATGGTCTGCGCTGGATCGAGCCAGACGCCCCCCTCGCACATCCCCTCGATGACGGCACAGCGGCGATGCTCGAACACGATCTCGACGCCACGGCCGCGCAGTTCGTCCAAGACGGCGACAGCTACGACGCGCGCGCCTGGCGCAACCTGCTCGCCAGCTCCGTCCGCGACTGGGACGCGCTGGTGACGGACTTCATGCACCCGCTGCTGCAGATTCCCCATAACCCGGTAGCGATGGCCACCTTCGGCATGGCCGCGGTCTGGCCGGCGGAGCTGCTGGCCGAGACCAGCTTCCGCCATGAACGCGCCCGTGCCCTGTTCGCCGGTTGCGCGGCGCATTCGGTGTTGCCGCTCACGCGCATCATCTCGTCGGCCACAGGGCTGGTGCTCGCAGCCGCCGGCCACGCAACCGGCTGGCCCATGATTGCAGGCGGAGCGCAGTCGCTTACCGATGCGCTTGCAGCCTACCTGCGCGACCTCCGCGGCGAAATCGTCACCGGCCACAACGTCGCGGGGCTGTGCGCGCTCCCGCCTGCGGACGTGACGCTCTTCGACACCTCTACCCGCGCCCTCGATGCCATCGCCGGCAATGCGCTCTCGCCGGGCTATCGCACGCGCCTCGCGAGCTTTCGCCGCGGCCCCGGCATCTTCAAGATCGACTATGCACTTTCGCAGCCGATCCCCTGGACCGCCGCCGATTGCCAACGCGCCGCCACCGTGCACGTCGGTGGCACGCTCGCGGAGATCACCCGCTCCGAGCACGACGCCTTCTTCGGCTACCTCCCGCCTCCCAAACAGGACAAGCCGTTCGTTCTCCTCGTGCAGCCGAGCCTCTTCGACCCCACCCGCGCTCCGGAGGGCAAACACACCGCCTGGGCCTATTGCCACGTTCCCGCCGGCTCGGATATTGACCGCACCGACGCCATCGAACGCCAGATCGAGCGCTTTGCTCCGGGGTTCCGCGACGTCGTTCTCGCGCGTCGAAAGTGGAATGCCGACGAACTCACCGCGTGGAATCCCAACCTGCTCGCCGGCGATGTCTCCGGCGGCGCCATGACGCTGACCGGCATGCTGGCCCGGCCCACGCTGCGGTCCTATCGCACCTCCAACCCGCGTGTGTACCTGTGCAGCTCATCGACGCCTCCGGGTGGAGGCGTGCACGGCATGGCCGGCTATCACGCCGCGATGACTGCCCTGCAGGATCACGCAACCGAGCCTTCCGCATGTTCATAAGGGCAATGTTCGAAGCTGCGATCATGCATTTGGCACGGAACGAGCGTATCTTGAGGGGCAGGCCGCTTCCGGAGGTCGTACACCATGCAGAGAAGAGAGTTTTTAAGCCGCTCGTCGCGCACCCTTGGTGCTGCCCTGCTTGCCCGCTCCGCAGTCGCGCGGGCCGCGCTTGTGGACCCCGCGCCGCTGACACAGAAATTCGGGGCCAGCGACACGGTTGTGCTGGGCAAGACCGGCATCCGCACCAGCCGGCTGGCGATGGGCACGGGCACCATCGGTGGTGCCGGCCAGTCCAACCAGACGCGTCTCGGAAATTCGCCGTTCACCACGCTGCTCCGCGACGGTTATCACGACAATGGTCTGCGCTTCTTCGACTCCGCAGATTCGTACGGCAGCCATCCCTATGTGGCCGAGGCGATCAAGGGCATGCCGCGCGATAGGGTAACCGTACTCACCAAGACCGACACGCGCGACGCCGCCGGTGTACAGCGCGATCTCGACCGCTTCCGGCGCGAGCTGGGCGTGGATTACATCGACATCGTGCTGATCCATTGCGTCACCGAAGGCGACTGGACCACCCGCTATCGCGGCGCCATGGACGTGCTTTCGGAGGCCAAGACCAAAGGCGTCATCCGCGCCCATGGCGTCTCCTGCCATAGCCTACCGGCGCTGAAGGCCGCGGCCGCCTCGCCCTGGGTGGATGTGGATCTGGTGCGGCTGAACCCCATCGGCTCACACATGGACGCGGACCCGGAGACGGTCATCAGCGTCATCAAGGAGATGAAGGCGCAGGGCAAGGGCATCGTCGGCATGAAAATCCTCGGCCAAGGCGATCTGCGCGACAAACCATCCGAGGCGATCCGGTATGCGCTCGGCTCGGGCGTGCTGGATGCGTTCACCATCGGCGCGGAGTCGCGGACGGAGCAGAACAACCTCGTGCAGCGCATTGCGGCGGCCTGATCCCGGGTGCCCCATCTTCACGACGGTCTTATCGTCGTTAAGGTGGGTTTCCGCGATAACACGGAGGAAGGCGGTAACGGCGAACTGCTCTCAGCGCCAATAACGGCACAGGCGTCCCTCTCGCTGAGAAACATCGCTTGCGTATCGCCCCAAACGCGATAGGCTGAGGGCAACCTCTCGCCGCAGGAGGAAGCCCATGTCTGACGCCGTCGCCGCCGATCCTGTATCCGCATTGGAAGAGGCCATGCCTGCCATCCCAGACCGTGCGCTCACCAGAGCGCCGCAGGCGGCCGTGCCCTGGTACATCTGGACCGGCGTCGCCGCCGTGACCTCCTCCACCATCGGCGGCGCGTGGGATGTGGCGTGGCACCGTTCCATCGGTCGCGACAGCTTCTGGACGCCGGCGCACATGATGATCTATCTGTGCGGCGTGCTGGCCGGCATCGTCGGCCTGTGGCTGGTGGCGCAGACGACCCTGAACCGCGACCCCCAGCTGCGCGCGGCCTCGATCTCCGTCTTCGGCCTGCGGGCGCCGATGGGCGTATTTCTCGCGGGTTGGGGCGGTGTGGCAATGCTGACCTCCGCGCCCTTCGACAACTGGTGGCATAACGCCTACGGGCTCGACGTTCGCATCATCTCGCCGCCGCACACGCTGCTGATCCTGGGCATCCGCGCCGTGAGCTTCGGCATGCTCTTTCTCATCCTGGCCGCCATGAACCGCGCCGCCGACGCCGGTGCGGCCAACTTCGGCACCCTGCAGAAGCTGTTCCTGTATCTCGGCGGGCTGGCCGTCGGCGGCCAGATGTTCTTCCTGCAGGAGTACACCCAGGACGTGGTGCTCCACGACGTGATCGCCTACATCGCCATGGCCATTGCCCTGCCGTTGCTCTTTGCGACCTTCTGGCAGGCGTCGCGGTTCCGCTGGGCAGCCACGACGACAGCGACGGTCTACACGATCTTCATCCTGGCGGAGATCCTCATCTTTCCGCTCTTCCCCGCGCAGCCGAAGCTCGGCCCGGTCTTCTTCCCGGTCACGCACCTGGTTCCGGCCAAATTTCCGCCCCTGATCCTCCTCCCGGCGCTCGCGCTCGATCTGCTCTGGCAGCGTACGCGCAGCTGGAAGCTATGGCGAATCGCGCTCGTCTCCGGCGTCGTCTTCGTCGCTGTGCTGTTCGTCGTGGAGTGGCCGTTGGCCAAATTTCTGCTCTCCAAAGCCAGTGAAAACCGTTTCTTCGGCACCCTGTACTACGACTATGGCGCCCGCCCCGACGGCTATGACCGCATGCGCCGCTGGTACCACCCCGACTCCGGTGCCACGCTCGCGTTTGGGCTCGTGCGCGCCGCCCTCTACGCCGCGATCTCCACCTGGATCGGCCTCGGCTTTGGCCGCTGGATGCGCAAGGTGCAGCGATGAAGCCGGTCTCATTGCGCTTTCCCATTCAAACCGTGTCCTCTCGACCGAAAGCCGCTGCCCAAAACCTGTCCTCTCGACCGGAGCGCAAAGCGCGCAGTGGAGAGCCCGGCGGTTCCCGCGCGCCACGGAACCAGGGTGCCCCATCCTCTCGCAGCTTTACCGCGAAAGGGTGGGATGTCGTTTGCGGCAGCAAACGACCATCGTTCGCCGCACGGCAACTGCTCGTTTTCCTAGCCCTCCTCTTCGCCTCCGCCGCCCCCGCACACGCCCACATCGGCTCCAAAGATGTCTTCGAGCAGCTCACCGCGGGACCCTACAAGTTCTTCGTCACCATCCGCCCGCCGAATGTGGTACCCGGGGTCGCCGTCGTGGAGGTGCGCACCTTGGGACCGACGGTGCGCACCCTGGACATCACGCCGGTCCCGCTGACCGGCGAGGCCTCGAAACATCCGCCCACAGCCGATGCCATGGCGCGCTCCGGCGCCGATCCGAACTTCTTCACCGGCTCGCTCTGGCTCATGGCCTCGGGCTCCTGGCAGGTGCGCCTCCATGCCGAAGGCGCAGGCGGCCCGGCGACCGGCAGCGTTCCCGTGCCGGCCGTGGCACTCAGCGTGATGAAGATGCAGCGGCCGCTGGGCATGGTTCTGGCGGCGCTCGGCCTGCTGCTGGTGCTGGGCATGGCGGGCATCATCTACGGCGCGGTGCGGGAGGCGAGGCTGGCTCCCGGACAGGCGCCCGACGCCCAGCGCCGGCGTCGCGCGGCCGTCGCCGGCGGCGTCGCTCTGGCACTGCTCGCGCTCGCGGTATGGGGCGGAGACAGATGGTGGAACGTCGAGGCAGCCGAGTACGGCGCCGACGTCTACCATCCGCTCGCGCTGTATGCCACCCTCGTGGGCAACACGCTGGACCTCCACATCGACCGGGGCCCAGCCGATGAGCAGGGGCATCGACGCTCCAACGACGATCTGCTTCCCGATCACGGCCACCTGATGCACCTCTACGCGATTCGCTGGCCGCAGATGGATGCGGCGTACCATCTGCATCCGTCGCTTGTGGCTCCGGGCGAGCTGCGCTCCACGCTACCCGCGATGCCCGCCGGCGCCTATCACCTGTACGGCGACATCGTGCACCGCAGCGGCTTTCCGGAGACGCTCACCGCCACCCTGATCGTCCCGCCGAACGCCTCCCAGGCCGCACTCGACGGCGAAGACGCGTCAGCGGCACCGCAACCGCTGGGCGCCGGCGACCTCGGCGCCAAGTACAAGCTGCCGGACGGCTACACCATGGTCTGGGATCGGCCTGCGACCCTGACCGCGGCCACCGCCGAGCTCTTCCGCTTCACCCTGCTCGACCCTGCCGGGCAGCCCGCGACCGGCATGCAGCCCTACCTCGGCATGGCCGGCCACGCGGCGTTCGTGAAGACCGACGGCACCGTCTTCGCGCACACCCACCCGGACGGCTCGGCCGCCATGCCCGCGATGATGCTGGCCAACGCCGCCATGAGCGACATGAGCGCGAATGCCATGGCCGACAGGAACGCCTCCACCAACACCGGCATGGGCGACGTGAACGCACAGAACCCGGCGAAGAGCCCCGAGCCGCTCGACCCCATCGTCGAATTTCCCTACGGCTTTCCGTCCGCGGGCCGCTATCGGATTTTTATTCAGATGAAACACGGGAAGACGGTGGAAACGGGTGTCTTCGATGCCGAGGTGAAGTAAGCGGTGCATGCTGGAGTTGGTCGTGAGATGGAAGCGATCACGAAGCAAGAGACTCTTCCGCACACTCAAACTGCTGGCGAATCAGGCCAACTCACCCGACGGCGGAAGTCGGAGTGCGCCACCAGCTCAGGCGCCGGCCGGCAATTCGGCACTTGGATCAACACGGTTTGGAGTCCGGCTTTTCGAGCGAATTTCATCGCTGGAACGCAATCGGTGTCGTTGGTGATCAGAATGATCCTCTTCGCAAGGTGCTCCGCTGAATAAGCCGCAATGTCAAGCCCGATCCGCATATCCACGCCCTTTTGCTCGAATTGCGGTTTGAAATCCTCATCCGTCAGCGGTCTGGTAAGCACGTCCCGTTTTCGCTCAAAACCCCTGAACTTGAGGACTCCTCTCCTCACTGCGAAGAGATCAAGTGCGGCGATCTCGTGCAGCCATCTATCCGAACCAGTGAATTGCTTTTCTTGGCCTGAGACTGGGAGAATCGCTTTGCCCACGTAAGGCGGGCAGTCGTAATACAGAACTCGCAGACATTCCTCATCGCCACCCAGGCAAGCATGCGCAAACCGCTCGATGAATGGTGGATCGTAAATTCTCTGAGCCGCCTTCGTCACTCTGCGAAGAAATCCGCCATCAATCAGAACAATCGTTGTTTTCACTCGATCCTCAATGAAAAGAGCCCCCGTTAGGGGGCTCTTCGATACATGCTCGCCTACGAGCGTAGCGGATATACGCTTAGATTAAACCCAACATTGGGTTTGTCAACCTTTTTTCCTCAACCTGCGGCAAGCAGGGCAACCCAGTTGAACAAACTTACCTTTCAGCTCAGTTCACCCGCACCAGATACGAGTGACTCCCCGCATCCGGAGCGCCGATCCAGCCGGCGATCCCCACCGCATCGGTGCGGCTGCGGCTGGCTGGATCGATGCGCACCCAATAGCCGGTAGAGCCCAGGAATTCAGACACCCGCGCGCCGCGGTAGCGTGCGCTTAACGCCGTTTTCAGGTCCACCGCATCGCCTTCGGTCCCGAACGGCCCGGTCTGTACGCACCAGCGGCCGAGCGGGTCGGCGCCGGGATGCGCGAAGGCCTCCACCCGTACCTGCGCGACGCCGGGGCGGTAGAGCCCAATCTGCTTGGCGGCGTATTCGGAGAGATCGATGATGCGACCGGGGACAAACGGTCCGCGATCCGTGATGCGCACATAGGTCGACTGGCCGGTTTGGAGATTGGTCACACGCACCGTGGAGCCCAGCGGCAGCGTCTTGTGCGCCGCCGTGGGAGCCGTGGCCTCGTAACGAACGCCATCGGAGCCAGACTTCACCCGGGCGTAGTACCAGGTGGCAGGACCGGTCTCCGTGAACACCGGCGGCCTGCTGGTGTCGTCGAAGAAGCCCGGACCGGCGTCCGTTGGGGGCAGGTTCGGAGCCGCCGGAATTGTGTTCCGGGCGGTCTCCGGTGTCGCCCCGCGGCTGTACACCGGCGGCGGCGGTGGAGCATAGGCTGTCCGGCTCCCGTGATGACATCCTGCCAGACCCAGCGATACGGAAAGCAGCAAAACCACCCGCGGGTGGATGCGAAACAACCTCACGAGCCGCCGCCCTCCCGTCGCCGGCGCTCGTCGTCGATGTGCTCGGCCAGCTTGCGCAGCCGCTCGGAGGCGGCTCGCAGGGCGACCGAGCTGTTGCGCCGCACCTCCGGCACCACCTCGTCGTCGATGTAGCGGACGGCCTTGCGCAGCTCCTCTTCGATCCGTTCGCCCGCCTCGCGCAGACGATCCTCAATGTACGGTTTCTTGTCTCCGGGCTGGTTCATGCTGGATCCTCGTGCCTTCCCGTTGAGCATGGGCGCGCGGCGGCCCTCAAGTCAATCGTCGGACGGTTGGCGGTGCCCGTTCGGTAAACCGGGTCACCTGTGTGCGCCGGCGCACCCCCCCGGCTGCGCGGGGAGTACAACCGCTGCCGTACAAATCAGCGTCATTCACAACAAAGCCCCGGGTAAAGGCAGCTGCGGCGGCCGTACCGGCGACCGCTTTGGGCCGGAAGGGGCGCCGCAGAACATGACACTGAAGTTTTCATCCTGCAAGTTTTCATCCTGGAACCCACTGCCTGCCCTGCGCATTGCCGGAGTCATAGCATCCATCAGCCTGTTAGGCTCCGCCGCGAGCGCTCAATCCACCGGCGCACAGGGGAGCATCCCGTTGGGCGGCGCTCCGACGGCGGCATTCGTGGCGCCTGCGTCGGGCAGCGCATCGAGCTTCAGCGCATCAAGCTCCAGTGCATTGATTGTCGGCACACCGATTTTGGACGCGCCGAAACTTCTTGCAACGGCATCGAGCTCCTCCCCCGCCGCTCCGCTCCTCACCGCGGGGGAGGAGCTCCCGGAGGCGCCCACGCCGCAGGTTGGGCCGTTGAAGCCGGCGGGGGACACCGCGCACGGGCAGCCCATCGCGCCGCTGAGTTCCAGGAACATCCCGGCGGGCTGGCGCGCACAACCACTCACCACGCGTGGAAAGATCGCCGTCGGTGCGTCGGGGCTGTACTCCTTGGAAGGCATAGCCTCGATCGTGATTTCTGCCGGGTATGAGCAGGCATTAAACGGCGCGCCGAACTATGGCAGCAACAGCGCCGCGTACGGAAAACGCGTCGGCGCCGCCGCCGTCCGGCAGTCGTCCCAGGACGTCTTTACGGACATGGTGTTCGCCCCGCTGCTGAACGAGGATCCGCGCTACTTCGTGGAAGGCTCCAGCCGCAACGTTCTGCATCGCACCCTGTACGCCATCACCCGGCCGCTCATCACGCGATCCGACGACGGCCACAGTACGGTAAACGGGGCGCTGCTGCTGGGGTATGCAAGCGCTGCCGCGCTGACGCCGGCCTACTACCCGCAGATCAATCGCAACTTTCATGACACGGCCTCCATCTTTGGCGGTTCGATCGGCGGGGCGGCTCTCGGTTTCTTCGTCAATGAATTTGCCGACGACGCGCTCGGAGCTTTGCACCTGAAGCACAATACCCCTTAAGCTGGGCTGCAGGCTCGATGCGCTTCACCGGCTCGCGAGAGCTTCTCTTCCAGTTCGGGTTTGATCGTGCATGGAGCCGATGGGGGCTGTAGTTCGCAATCTTGCGCGCGGCTGCGCTGAACCGAACCAGATGCGGATTACCCCCTCGCTTCTTCGCCGCTCCTTACTGCTGGCGAGTCTTGCGGGCAGTGCCGCCTTACACGGCCAAGTGCCGATCGTCTCCGCGAAGATCATGGCGCCGGCGCTGCCGGACTCCCCGGGAGCGCTAATGACGCAGTCATCTGCCTTCGCCGCAGAGAGTTCTGCGGATGCCGTTGGCCTCCCCACGCAAGCCGGCGCCGCGAACCCGAAACTTCCGCCGTGCCGGGTGGCTGTTCTCACAAGCTCACCCGAGGCCAATGCCTCGGAGAGGGCGGGTGTGCGCACCCAGCCGCCCTGCCAAGCCGAAGATCCGGTGCAGCCCTTCGTGAGCAGCAGGGTGGCGACGCCCCTCACGGCAAAGCAGAAGGGCGAACTCGCGCTCCGCGACACGGTCGACCCCTTCAACCTGATGACGATCGCGCTGTCCTCCGGCTTCGACATCGGCATCAACGCGCATTCCGCCTACGGTCCCGGCCTGGAAGGCTGGGGCAAACTCAGCGGCTACACGGTTGTGGAGGACGCGCAGGGGGAGTTCTTCGGGACGTTCCTGATCTGCTCGATCGCGCATGAGGATCCCCGCTATCACCGCATGCCCAACGCCACGGTAAAGCGCCGGGTCCTGCACGCCCTCGCGCACACGGTCATCAGCCAGCATAATGATGGCTCGCCGATGCCGAACTACGCCACGCTGCTGACCTATCCGTTCAGCGCCGAGCTCTCGAACCTGTATGTGCCGGGCGTCGCTACCGACCTGCCTGATACAGCGAAGCGCGTCGCCATTGGGCTCGCGACCGATCCCTCCGGCACGCTCGTGTCCGAGTTCCTTCCCGATTTAGCCCGCCGCATCCACGTCAATGTGATCTTTATCCAGAATATTCTGAACCAGGTGATCACCGGCGGAACCGCGCCCAATGTGCAGTAAGGCAGGAAGTAGGAAGTTGCGAACACCCGATTCCATCTGCCTGCTATCTCCTATTTCCTACTTCTTGCCTTTAGAACGTCGTCGCCACCGTAAAGCGGAAGGTCTTACGAGGCTCGCGCAGCTGATAGTTTGCCCCGTACAGCTGCAACGCCTGCGCCTTGGAGAAGGCGCCTGCGCCGGTGAGCTGGCACATCACCGCAGGCGAGTTTCCGCTGCCGGCGTGCGAGTTGCAGCCCGGATTCACCTTCGGGAAAAAGTCGTTGAAGGTGTAGGTATCGGTGGCCAGCTGCTGCGGCAGATCCTGGTAGAGCCGCAGCGGGTTGTAGGCGTAGTAGACCTGGAACGGCGCATTGACGATCGGCAGGATGACCGAGAGCAGGGCGCCGTTGGACATGCGCGGCACCCAGTTGGTGTGCGGCACGGTCTGCAGGTAGAGCGGGAAGCTGAGCTGTTTGCCGCCCAGGCAGGAGCCGTTGACGACCTGCGGACACCCATACAGCGGCGCATTGATCTGTGACAGGCCCAAAACGCTCTGCCGCAGCTGCGCAGCCTGTAGATCGACGTTCAGGCCGAAGTCCGTGAAAAACGCGAAGGTCACCTGGTTCACGATCGGGATGCGGTACTCGAGGTTGGTGACGAGCCCCGTGTCGCTGCCCACGGAGGCGAGCCTGTAGATCGGCAGCGGGATCTGTACGTTGCCCAGCAAGGGGTTCGTCGGATCACGCGGAACGGCCGAGCCGTCCGGGTTGGTCAGGTTGAAGTTGATGCGCGTCGGGATAAAGGTGTACGGAGATGCGGAACGGATATCGAAGCCGCGCACGTCATTCTCGCCGCCGCCGTAGATGCGGTTGAACGGCGGCGCCACCTCGCCGGCAAAGCCGCCGACAGTCTGCAACTGCACGCGGTAGCCGAGCACGTTGTGGCCTTCGTGGTTCACCTTGAGGCCCTTCATCGGGAAATACTGGCGGAAGGTCGCGGTCGGCGCATAGTACTTCGTATTGCCGCCGATGCCCGCGATCTGGAAGGCGATGTTGAGATCTTTGCCGTTGTGCGGGCCGACGCCGCGGTCCAGCGTGGAGAACGAGAAGGTCGGCGTCACGATCGACGTGATAATGCCGCTCAGCGCGTTATTTCCAGCGATACCGGAACGGTACGCCAGCGTCTGGAAGACGTTCAGCGTGTTCTGGTTGAAGGTCGTGATCGCCGACCGCGACAGCCCGTATGAGATGCCCACGCGCGCCACGCCCGAGCGGCGGAACAGCTTACGCAGTGCGGTTGCGCTGGAGAGCGTCAGGCCAGTTTGAGACTGGTTGTACTGCGTCAGCAGGGAGCTCTGCGCATTGGTCAGATTTGAGCTTTGGCCGTTGGCTATCGCGTAACTCTTGGCCGGATTGTAGTCAAACTTGCTCGAATAGATCTGCAGGCCCAGCGAAACCGGTTTGTTGCGCAGATAGGGCTCGGTAAAACCGAAGGCCAGGTTGCGGGAAAGATCGCCGATATTGGCGGTAACGCTCAGCGTCTCGCCCAGGCCGAGGAAGTTGTTGGTCTCGTAGTTGAGGCCAAGGAACGACCCCGACAGGCCGCTGATGCCGCCGTTCAGGCCGATGGAGTTCTTGCCCTTTTCTTTCAGCTTTATAAGCAGATCGACCGTGCCGTCGGCGGTGTTCTGGCGCGTTTCCACGCTATCCTCGGATTTGAGCGTGTCGAAGTAGTTCAGCTGGTTCAAACGCAGCAGCGACAGATCCACGAGTTGCGCGTTGTATGGCTGCCCTTCTTCGACCAGCAGCTCGCGGCGGATGACCTTGTCGCGGGTGATGGTATTGCCCGTGAACTCGATGCGCGAGATGAAGAACTTCTTGCCCTCGTCGCACACGATTTCGAAGTAGACCAGCTTCTTGGCCTCGTCAAAGTGCGGACGCGGATCGGGAACGAAGTTGATATAGCCAAAGCCGCCATAGGCTTTGCGCAAAGCCTCCAACCCTTTGCCGAAGGCTGTGTAGTTGAAGAAGTCGCCGTCCTTCATGGCGAACTGCGCCCGCAGCGCCTTGGTGTTCGTGATCGCCTTGTTGCCCGTAAACGTGATGCCGCCGAGCTTGTAGCGCGATCCCTCTTCGACCGGAATCAGGATGTCGACGCGTTTGCCCGTATTGGGCCGCAGCGTCAGCGGATTGATGCCGCCCTCGTTGCGCACATTGGTCTCGGGCTCCAGCGTGGTGGCCTTGAAGTAGCCGCGGTTGCGGTACTCGATCCGCACGCGGTCCGCATCTTCGTCGAGCTTGCTGGCGTCGTAGGTACGCGGAAAAAGATCCTCAAGAATGATCGAGTGCGGGATCCCGAGCGGCCCCAGATTCTTCATGGAGCGGCGCAGATCGCGCGAACTCACGGCCGTATTTCCCTGAAAGGCGATGCGTCCGACCTTCACGGTTGGCCCTTCCTTGATGATGAAGGTCAGCGAAACGCGCGCGGGGGGTAGCGTCTTCACCTCGGTGCGGATGGTCGCGAACTGGTGCCCATGTTCGCCGAGCATCTCCTTCAGCACCACCTCCGCCCGCTTGATGCGCGTGGGATCGTACTGGCTCTCCACCGAAAGCCCGACCTTTTCCTTCTTGAAGCGATCCAGCGCATCGGAGACCGAGAACGAGTTCAGACCCTTGTAGTTGATCTCGCCGATGGTGGGCTTTTCGCGCACGTACACCAGCAACTGCACGCAGGTGGCCTCGTCGACTCGCTCGATGCGCACGTCATCGAAGTAGCCGGTATTCCAAAGCGAGTTATAGTCGCGCTCCACGATCGCCGGATCGTACGGATCGCCGGGGCGCGAGAACAGCCGCGCCAGCACGGACTCCTTAGGGATGCGGCGATTGCCGATCACCTGCACCGGACACAGCACCTGCGGGGTAGAAGGCGCGGCCGTAAACTGCGGCTTGGCCTGCACCTGCGCCGCGGCGGGCGCAATAGAAAACATGACGAGAAAAGCAGCCGCCAGGGTGGCGAATGCGAAACGGATACGGCAACGGCGCGTGCGCAGGGGCTCGCTAGGACTTCTGGGAGCGCTTACGCTCACTCGCATTCCGGTAAAAATGACCACAACCTCACAGCTTGTTTCTGTTCAACGACCCCGTGCAACCGGAGGGATACCCGGATTATAGGCGACCGGGTAGCCGGGAGCGAACCGGAAGCGCATCAGGACCGCGTCAAAGCCCATGCCCGAGGGAACAGTTTAGCGGGAACGCCGAAAACGCGAGGCCAGCGCCGGCAGGTCCACCGTACGTAGAAAGCTCTCCAGCTGCGCCGCCAATCTGGGTTCAACGGCGCTCACCGGCACCGTCGCATCGGGGCTTTCCACCTTGAACAGCATCGGCACCGGCCGACTGGGATCGGCCTGCATGGGCAGTGTGCGGTGCGGATGAGCATAGATCACCGTCACGCCTGCCGTAGTGGAGGTGAACTGCCGGCAGCTGCCGCCATCGCAAACGGTCGACGCTTCCAAGGTCTGCGTCGTGCCGTTGTTGTACGTCGCCGCCACGAGCGCCACCTCGCCGGCCGTCGTGGGCGCCAGGATCTCCCCATGCGAGGTCGGATCTTCCCCGCGCGCGATGTGGCAGACCTCGGTGTCGTGCACATCCATCTCCGGCGAGACGCCGACGGCGATGTGCGGCGCGGGCTCGCCCCCCGGACCTGCCGGTAGAGCGTACTCGCCCCACGTGTACACCACGACGCCATCGAGCAGCGTGTCCTGATAGGTCCGCACCAGGGGATACCCGCCGAGTTCCGCCGGCATGGAGGGAATGGCTCCCTCATGAACGGCCGCCAGCTGCTGCGCGTGCACGGCGTCGAAGCCGAACAGGGCCGCCAGGATCAACACAGCGCCGGCCCGCGCGAGAAACGGCCCGGAACGCCGCACGGTGTACGCGACCGGTTGGCCGGCGGCGGCCAGAACGTCCTCCGGGTGCTGCCGCAGCCGGTCCGCCACCGCGAAAAACAGGTACAGCGCCAGCACGAATAGGCAGCCGCCGATGAGGTAGTCGGCGCCCTTGGCACGATCCTGCAGCCACGGATACGGCAGCGCAATCTTGTAATACACCACCAGCAGGCACAGCCGCACAAAGTTGAACAGATACCCCAGCAGCACCGCCCCCGCGACCACCGGCACGGAGATATACCAGCGAAACCGGTACACATACGCCACGATGATCGCAGCCAGGCCCAGGGTCACGGCTCCGCGGATGCCGTTGCAGCCCGGGGCGATAAACATGCCGAAGTCCGGGGTAAACATCAGCCGAAGATTGTCCGGCGTGAGTTTTTCGCCCAGCAGATGCGCAAAGCCGCGCGCCACGGTCGCCGAAGCGTGTTGCAGCGGCAGATCCACGCGGCGGCTGAAGGTCTGCGGGACCGGCAGCACCGCCCCCATAAACAGCACAGGGAACCACGCCGCGCGCAGCAGACGTTTGCCCCCAAACAGCAGCACCAAGCCAAGCGCATACAGAATCGCCACCAGCGGCAGCGGCGGCACCTGCAGGAGCCAGTCCTTATGAATGGTGATGACCAGCAGCGTCTGATCGCGCAGAAACATGAGGGCCGCGGAGCCGGCCAGCAGCGCAAAACCCCACCAGGTTCCTTCGGTCTCCCAGCCCAGCGAGCGCCAGGCGCGCAGAATCAGCGCGAAGCAGACAAACGGCACCAGCAGACCCACCGACTGCAGATCGTCCGTGCGCCAATGGCCCAGCAGCGCGCGCACGGTGCTATAGAAGGTCAACAGCCCGGCTGCAGCGCAAACCGAGGCGACGCCGATGACGATAGCTGAGGAAAGTGAAGCGGGTATGCCGAGCGGGAGATTTGGGGTCAGTCCCAAGGCGCGGGGTGCAGGCGAGTAGGGTTCCCCCACGGAAAACTCCGCCGTTACCGGCCCTTGCGTGCGCGGAAGTAGGTCCGCAGGGAGCGCAGGCCGTATACGCCGCCGGCCAGACCGGCGAGCACCAGCGTCGGGTTTTCCGGCGAATTCGTGCATCCGCCGAGCGCGAACGCTGGGGTCGCCACCATCGCCACCGATGCGATCACAGCCAAAAGCGAAAGCTTCTTCATCGCGAAAACCCTTTTCCGCCGCATTCGTGCAGCCGGGATGCTTCCCATCGAGTTCTAGACCGTCGGAGCATCCGCCGGTTCCTGCCTCGATACATAGAGCTAGGTTACGGGGATGGCGAGGGCACGTCAAGGTGGCGGAAGGCATCTCGCTACCCCTTTTGCGTCATGAATGTCCGCAAACTGCATTCCGGAGCAAACACCCGGGCCTCCGCCGCGTCCCACTTCCGTGCAGCTTGTAGAATCGGCAAGGCAAAGGAGATGTGCAGGATGGCAACGGCAATGGTCAACATCGAAGGGCTGAAGGGTGTATACGAAGGGCTGCAGACGCGCATGGATAAAGCCGTCGAGGACTTCCGCGCGCACCTGCTCAGTGTGCGCACCGGCCGCGCCTCCGTCCACATGCTGGACGGCATCACGGTGGAATACTACGGCACCGACACCCCGCTTTCGCAGGTCGCGCAGCTCAGCACGCCCGAGGCCCAGACCATCACCGTGCAGCCCTATGAGGTCCACCTTGTCGGCACCATCGAAAAGGCGATCCGCACCTCCGGCCAGGGCTTCAATCCCATGCACGACGGCAAGATCATCCGCGTGCCCATTCCGCCCATGAACGAGGAACGCCGCCGCGACGCCGTCAAGCGCCTCGCCGGGACGCTCGAGGACCACAAGACCTCCCTGCGCAACATACGCCGCGACGGAAACGAGCAGGTAAAGAAGGCGATGAAGGACAAACTCATCTCCGCCGACGACGAAAAGCGCGCCAACGAAGAGATCCAGGCGCTCACCGACGGCCAGATCAAGCGGGTCGAGGAGCTGTTCAAGGCCAAGGAAAAAGAAGTCATGACGGTTTGAGGCGATTGCCGCTGTAAGTTTGAGTACGGCTGCCGCTGTAAAGAAAGAGGAGAGCCTTTCAGTGAAGGCTCTCCTCTTTCTTTGCATCCTGCTTGCTTTTCATCCTGCTTGTGGGCTCTCATCCTGCTTGGCGTGTCCGTCTTTTTTTGGTTTGTCATCCCGTAGGGATCTGCTTTCCGTTCCTCTTCCAATCGATGCCCCTGACTATAGCGTTTTCCGTGTTGGTATAGAGGTGTCATCTCGACCGGAGCGCCGGGCCCCAAACGACAGGTCCTCGTCGTTTGGGTGGCAGGGGACAGTTTCATCGTCTGCGTAGTGGAGAGACGGCGGATTCAAGGTTGAAGTGCAACAGAATTGATTTTAGGGGCGAATTGGGACCAGAAGGCAACGAAGTCGAAGGTTCCCTCTGGGAGGAAGAGTTCTGCGGGGGCTTTCCAGCCCAGGGTTTGTCTGGGGCGGACGTTGAGCTTCCAGGCGATCTGGTCCAGCTGCTCCTGGGAGAACACCGACAGGTCGGTTCCGCGGGGCAGGTATTGGCGGAGCAGGCCGTTGGTGTTCTCCGAGATGCCGCGTTCCCACGGGGCGTGCGGGTGGGCGAAGTACACCTCCACCCCGGTGGCGGCGGTGAGCATCTGGTGGTGGGCCATCTCGGTGCCCTGGTCGTAGGTCATCGAAAGGCGCTTCTGGCTGTCGATCCGGTTGAGGATTCTGCTGAAGCCCTCGGCCGTGGCGGCGGCCTTGGCGCTGTCCAGCCGCACCAGGGCGACGAACAGGGTCGACCGTTCCACCAGCGTGCCGACCTGGGAGCGGTTGCCCTTGCCGATCAGCAGATCGCCCTCCCAGTGCCCCGGAATCAGGCGCATCTGGACCTCGACGGGCCGCTGATCGATCAGGGTCATGTTGGGAATGGCCTGATTGCGCCGGTCTTTTCGGCTCCGCCGCGCGCGGCGCGCCTTGTGCCCGCGGCGCAGCAGGCCGAGCACGCGGGCGCGCAGCTCGCCGCGCGGCATGGCATACAGCGCGCTGTAAATGGTCTCGTGCGAAAGCCGGACGGGAACGGGCATACGAGCCAGTGTGCGCGCGATCTGGCGGGGACTCAAGCCCTCCCGGAGATGGCCGAGCACGGCGATCCAGAGCGGGTTGCCGGGCTGGAGCTTGCGCGGTTTCGGCGGCCTGGCCTTGCGTTGACGGGCGCGTCGCTCGGCCGCCAGCGCGCGATACCCGCCGGCGATCCGCGCTGGGCTCCGGGGCCGCCAACCGTTGCCCCGCATCTCGCGCAGCACAGTCGACCGCGACCGGCTCAGACCGGCGGCGATGGCCCCAGGCCTCACCCCCAGCGTTAACTGCGTCTGGATCAATACCCGTTCCGCGTAGTCCAAAGGGTGATACGTCTTCGGCATAAGGCAACTGTCTCCTATTTCGGAAATGTTGCACTTCAACCTTGAATCCGCCGTCTCTCCACTTCGGCTGCGCCTCCGGTCGAGATGACGGATTTTGGGGTGATACACAAAATCCCGGAAGACAGAACACACAGTCGCCCCATGCGCGCATCCGACAACCGGAGGAGCACGCGTATGCACGAAGAGAACGTCCTTACGCTAACCGACCTGCCGGCCAACACGAAAAAAGCCGTTACCCTGGGCAACACCAAAATCCTGATCGTGCGAACCGGGGATCGTGCAGGCGGTGAGCCCACGCTGTTTGCGCTGGAGGCCGAGTGTCCTCATGCCAAGGGGCCGCTGGAGAAAGGGGCGGTCTGCAACGGGCGGCTGGTATGCCCTTGGCATACGGGAACCTTTGCGCTGGAGACAGGGAAACTACTGGAACCGCCGCCGTTGCGCGATCTGAAGCGTTACGCGGTTCGCCTTGAGGGCGACGACATTCTCGCGGATCCCACACCGATTCCGGCCGCGTCCCCCGCGCCGATCGCTGCGAACAAACACCTCGTCTTCGTCGGTGGAGGAGCCGCTACCGCCGCTGCGCTGTGCTACCTGCGCGATGGAGGCTTTGCCGGCAAAGCTACGGTGATCGAGCCTGAAGAGGATGAGCCTGTCGATCGGACGCAGCTCACCAAGAATTCACTTGCAGGCAAAATGCCGCTGGAAAAGCTGCCGCTGTTGCCTGCATCGAAGGACACCGCGGAGCCTTCGCCGCCGAGCTTCGAGCGCATCACCGCCTCGGTGACCGCTCTGCATCGCGAGGATCGCCGCGTTGCACTCAGCAACGGAGCCACCGTGAACTATGACGCCCTTCTGCTCGCTACGGGCGGAGTTCCCAAGAAGTTGAAGGTTCCCGGGGCGGAGCTGCCGCATGTGTTCACGATCCGGCACACGGCCGACCTGAAGCGCATGGATCCGTTCCTCGGCGAGGGCAGGCGAGCCGTGCTGATCGGCGACAGCTTTATTGCCTTTGAGGCAGCCAGCGCCCTGCGGCAACGCGGGCTGCACGTCACGGTAGTCGCGCAAAGCAGGCTGCCGTTTGCGAAGAAGTTCGGGGATGCGGTCGCAGCAGGCCTGGTGCAGCTGCATCGCAGCCATGGTGTCAATCTGCATACCGAAGCTGAGGTTGCGAGCATCACTCCCGTAGCCGTCTCGCTCCATTCAGGCGCGGAGATCCCGGCCGATCTCGTCATCGTTGCCATCGGTGTCGAGCCGGTCGCAAGCTATGCCGCTGATCTCCCCCAGGGAGAGCGCGGCGGCTTTGCAGTTGGACCCAATCTGCGCCTCGCGCCGAATCTGTGGACAGCCGGTGATATTGCATCCGTCGACGGGGTACGCATTGAACACTGGCGGCTGGCGCAGCAGCATGGCCGCACAGCCGCGGAAGCGATGCTGGCCTACATTACAGACAGCGCGAAGGGGCTGGCGCAGCCCTTCACCGGCGTGCCGCTGTTCTGGACATTTCACTTCGGCAAACGCCTGAACTATGCCGGTCATGCGGACACCTGGGACTCGATCGAGATCGAAGGCGATGTCGCCGGGATGAACTTTCTTGCCTTCTACCTGAAAGCGGATCAGGTGGCCGCTGTGCTCGGGTGCGGCCGTGATACCGCCATTGCCGCGCTGATGGAGCCCCTGCGCGAACCGTTGACGCTGGAGCGAGCCCGCGCGCTAGCGACGTCGCTTTGAGTTCTCCACAGCTCTCTTCTCCACAGCTCTCTTCTCCACAGCTCTCTATTGTTGTTATCCCGTTCTCTATTGTTGTCATCCCGTAGGGATCTGCTTTTGTTTTTTACTTTCTCGCGCCAACGCGCCGGGAGGCAGGAGAAAAGCGGATCCCTACGGGATGACAACTCTTTAGGTGAGTTCATGAGGTGTTTACGCCGCCGACTCATTCTCGAAATACAGATACTTGCGCCAGTTTGCGTCGGCTGAGCCGATCATGCGCATGATGTGGCGCGAGGTATGCAGCGTGAACGGCCGGGGCTCGCGCTGCAGACGCATCTCCTGCAGCTCGTGCAACAGATGGTTGCCCTTGCGGCGATTGCAGCCCTTGCAGCAGGCCACCAGGTTTTCCCATGTGGACTGGCCGCCGCGTGAGCGGGGCATCACGTGGTCGAGCGTCAGCTCCGCCGCGGGCAGCACGATCTGGCAGTACTGGCAGGTGTTGCGGTCGCGCAGCAGGATGTTCTTGCGGCTCAACGCGCGGGTCTGGTGAGGGATGCGGCGGTATTCCAGCAGGCGAATGACGCTGGGCATCTGCATGACGGCGCGATGCGAGTGCAGCGTGGTGCCCTGCTCCTCCTCCGTGCGCGCGACTCCTTTTAGAACCAGCACCAAGGCACGTCGTGCGCCGCAAATGTTGATCGGCTCATAGCTGGCGTTTAATACCAGCACCGGCGTCTGCATGGCCGGCTGACGAAAGACGCCTGCCCGGATCTCGATGGCTTCCATCCGCGCCGTCCCCGGCACCGGATGGGTGGTGTGGTGCACCTTGCCTCCCCCCTTAAGTTTCGCCTGCCCTCTCATCTGCCCAGCCTGCATTCCGCCTCCAAGCTCGTATTGTTGCCGTCTGCCTCTATGCGCTTTGCGCTTGCGTTTCTTTTTGCGTTTGCTTTTCTTTTTGTCATTCCCGGAGGAAACCTGGTGTTTCTTTTGTCCGCGGCGGCACGGCATCCCATCGCGTCACACTCGATTCGAGCGCTCGCGTACTTTCCGGCTGCGCCCGCGCGACCGTGGCCACCCAAACCCTCTCCGCGCCGGCCCGCAGCAGCACCCGCGAGCAGGCATTTACGGTCGCGCCGGTAGTCAGGATGTCATCGACCAGCAGCACCTCACGCCCGCGCACGGCTTCGGCATCCCCGATTTTGAAGGCTCCCGAAAGGCTCCTGCGGCGCTGGTCCGGGCGCAGCGCAAACAGCGCCCGCGTATCGCGTACGCGGGTCAGGGCTTCGGGCCGCAGATCCAGCTTCCACGCCGGTTGCAGCTTCGCCAGACGCTTCACCGCAGAGTGCGCGAGCAGTCCCGCCTGGTTGAAACCGCGCTCCCGTTCGCGTTGGTGGAAGAGCGGCACCGGAACCACGACCAGCTCGCGGGCTGCCTCGGCGGCCAGTTGCAGGACCGCCTCGGCCATCCACTGCCCCAGGGCATGCTCGGCCACGCGGCGCATGCCGTCGAACTTCAGCGCATGGAGCATCTCGCGCATCTCGTTGTCATAGGGGCCAAAGGCGACCGCCCTGGCAAAGGCCGGCGGATTCACCCGGCACTGCGTGCATTCGCCCACGCCCATGGCGGCGGCAAAGCGCGCGGATTCCATCCCCAAAGCATCGCCACAGCGGCTGCAGAGCGCGCCCGGCGCCTCGGCTTGCGCACGGACACGTTCCAGGCAGGTGTCACAGACGCGAACAGGCCGCAAACCCAACATGGGCGCGCCGCAAACGCGGCAGTCGGAGGGCAGCGCTGCATGGAGGATGTCGGCGGCGGCGGTCTGGAAACCGCCCATGCAACTTCGCAGAACGCGGGTAACGGCGCGCCAGCGGTTCGCCTCCCTCGCCTCCGTCGCGTTGTTCGCGATACGGCCAGACGGCAGGCTGCCCAGCGGGCCGGGTGGCCCTCCGTTACCGAGCCGGACCTGCCTTCCGCGTTCGCTGAAGACGCACCTCACTCGCGGCAGCGGCGGCCTGGTGATCAGACGCATCTCGTGCCGTTTGCCCGAAGTATAGCCCGGGTCCTTTGTTCAGGCAATCCCCGGAGGTTTTCTTCAGGCAATCACAGACAAGCTAAACGTCCACTTCGCCTTCCCTGCGTGGCCGAACCGGGGAGGGTTCCGCCGCGCTATCCTGAAGAGAGAAGAGACATGCCCGTCGCCGCCACATCGCCTGCCGTTGAACCCCGCGAACGCGCCCGCTCGCGGACCGGCGCGCTGCTGGCGGACTACGTTGCATTGTCCAAGCCGCGGGTTTCGGCGATGGTTCTGCTCACCTCCGCGGGTGGTTTTTACCTCGGTTCGCTGGCCTCCGGCATCAGCCCGTTCCACTTCGGTTTGATCCAGACGCTGTTTGGCATCGCCCTGGTCACCGCCGGATCTTCCGTTCTGAACCAGGCGCTGGAGCGCAAGACAGACCGGCGGATGCCGCGCACGGCCTCGCGGCCCATGGCGCAGGCCCGCATCGGCCTGGCCCATGGGCTGTTGCTGGGATTTCTGCTGATCACGGGCGGGTCGCTGTATCTCGCGCTGACTACGAACCTCATCACGGGGACACTCACGCTGCTGACGGCGGTCGCCTACGTGACGATCTACACGCCGCTCAAGCGCATCACGACCCTGAATACCTTCATCGGCGCCTTTCCCGGAGCGCTTCCCCCCCTGATCGGCTGGACCGCCGCGCGGGGGCTGATCGAATGGCCGGCGGTCGCGCTGTTTGCCATTCTTTTCGTGTGGCAGTTCCCGCATTTCATGGCGATCGGCTGGATGTACCGCGCCGACTACGCCCAGGCAGGCATCCGCCTTACCGCCACGGGCAAGGATGCGGGTGAATCCGCGCGTGCCTCCGTTGCGCAGGCGATGTTCTGGGCTTTGCTGATGATCCCCGCCAGTCTGTGGCCGACGCTTCTGCACACCACAGGCCTGCCGTACGCCGCCGTCGCTTTGGTGCTGGACGGGTATTACCTATGGGCAACGATCCGGTTCGCGCGCATCACGCGCACCCCCGACCCGGCAGAGAATCGTGCGCTGGCCCGCGGCCTGCTGAGGGTTTCCGTCATTTACCTGCCGCTGCTGCTGCTGGCCATGGTGCTCAACGCGCAGGGGCGGCTATTGTTTCGCTGAGTAGAAAAGCAGGTTCCCTTCGGGAATGACAGAAAAAAGACGGAAGTGCGAACAGCAGATCCCTACGGGATGACAAATTAAAAAAGGGTTGTAACACCCAATAGGTTTGTCATCCCCCATAGATTTGTCATCCCGCAGCGAAGCGGAGGGACCTGCTGTTCGCTTTTGCTTTCTTTTCTGTCATTCCCGCAGGGAACCTGCTGTTCCTTCCGTAGGACCACAACTGGCCGCTGCTGTCCCATTAGACTGAGAAGAGCACTCATGCCCGCGCTCACCGCCCCCAGCCCGACCTACCGCACGCCGCCCGCCGTCATCTGGGGCATCCTGGCCGTTTCTGCCGTAGCCTCGCTGTTTCTGGCATGGCTGGTCTACTACCATCCGCCCACGGACGTCGCCGGGACGCACCTGGCCTTTCTTCCCGCGCTGAATGCCCTGCTGAACGCGCTTTGCACGGTGTTTCTGCTCATCGGCTTCCGGCACATCATGCGCCGCGAGATCACCGCGCACCGCAATAGTATGTTCGGCGCGTTTATCGTTTCCAGCGTGTTCCTGGTGACCTATATCGTCAACCACGTTCTGCACGGCGACATGCTCTTCCCCAGGACGCATCCGGTGGCCCGCGAGATCTACCTTTGGGTGCTCCTGACACCGCATATTCTGCTCGCGATCATCGCGCTGCCGATGATTCTGATCACCTTTTTCCTCAGTCTCACAGGTCGGTTCCCGGCGCACAGACGGCTGGCGCGCTGGACGTTTCCCATCTGGCTTTATGTTTCGGTTTCGGGCGTGGTGGTATACGCGATGCTGGCGGCCTACCGATGAAGATGCATGACGACACGCGGAAGCTCGTGACCACAGGATCGATCGTGCTGGCGGCCGGACTGGTCTGCGTTGCCTTGCTCTTCGCGGCCTTTGGCGGCGCCAGCCGACAGGGACCGCACAACAACGGAGGCTGGCTTATGCTGATCTTCGCGCTCGGCTGCCTGCCCATGGGGGTGCTGATTCTGGCGCTCGGCGTGGCCAAGCTGATCGGTGAAAAGAGCCGGTAACCCTCGCCGCACTCTGCTATTCTTCCACCTGAAACGGAGTGCATTTATGGCACGTGGCGTCAATAAAGTTATCCTGGTCGGCAACGTCGGCAAAGACCCGGAGTTTCGGACCTCCGCCAGCGGCACGGCTGTGGCTAAGTTCACGCTTGCCACCACCGACCGCGCGAAGGATGCACAGGGCAACTGGGCGGATAAAACCGAGTGGCACAACCTGATCATGTTCCAGCGCACGGCGGAGATCGCGCGCGATTACGTGAAAAAGGGCTCCCAGATCTACGTTGAGGGAAAAATCCAGACGAGTTCCTGGGATGATAAGGAATCGGGCCAGAAGAAGTACCGCACCGAGATCCTGGTAAACGACATGCAATTGCTCGGCGGCCGCGGCGCCGAGGGCGGCGGCGCGGAACGCTCCGGCAGCTATGCCGGCAGCGGCAGTTCCGGTGGAGGCAACTACGCCGGCGCGCGCGCCAACACGGGCTCCGGCGGCTATGCCCAGCAGCCGGCCAACGACTACGCCGACCAGGGCATCACCGACGAGGACATCCCCTTCTAACTTGCTCGCTCACACCCAGGAGCCCGTATGAACCATACCGCGCAGAGTCGTGCCGCGCCCCGCCTGACCCTCGCGAACGCCTTTACGGCGTTTGCCCTGGCCGTCACGTCCCTGGCGGGAGCGGGCGGTCATGCGCAGCGGCACTCGTTGGGCTCGTCGCCACCCACGGCGCCGCCGGCCCATCTTGCCACCCCCGCCCCCGCGCCCACTTCTACCGGCCCTATCGCAGCGGTGAGTTCAGGGCTGGGTGCGATCCAGTTTCAGCAGGCCAGCGCGAGCGTACCGGCGCCGCAGGTGCTCACGCGCCAGATCCAGGCCGACGATGAGCGGCTGCGGTCGGGGGCGCTGTCGTCGCTGGGCGCGCCGGGGCAGTATCTGGGGCGGGGCCATGTGCCCTATCCCCATTCTCTGCAGCTGGACTTTGTGCAGCTCGGCCCCAGCGATGAGCTGGATGCCCTGCTGACCGTGGAGCTCGACCAGCACATCGTCAGCGCGGTACTGGTGCCCGATGGCGACAGCTGGCGCCGGGTCGCCACACTCACCTTTGCGAGCAACTTCAACGCCGCTTCCACCACACCGGCAACCTTTGTGCGGCCGCTGCGCTCGTGGCTGGAGCGGGACCGCTACCGCGCGGTGTTTCGCGCCTCGGTGAGCGATCCGGGCGGTGACTTCACGGAGAACGAGGCCGATCTCCGCATCGTGAACAATCGCGCCGTCATCGTGCTAGATTTCGTCTCCGGCGCGCGACAGTGCGACACCACCGGGCAACTTCGCCCGCCTCACCAGTCCTGCGAGCTGATCCAGCGCTGGCTGGAGCCCGATCCCACCGATCCGATGCACCATTTCACGCTGATCACCGGGGTGGGGCACTTCTCGGCACATGAGGCCGACGATCCCCTGTCGCGTTCGCGCAACTTCCGGCTCACGCGGCTGCGCTCCTTTGCCTGCCAGCCGTTTATCTTCTCGGAAAGCGCGATGCACTTCCAGCCGACGGCCGCGGCTGCGCCGTGCATCCGCGATCCACAGCCGCAGGGGCCGCACGTCGAGTCACCGCATCCTTAGTTGTCAGTTGTCAGTTGTCAGAAATAAGGTCCGCTATCGGAATAAAGAGTATTGTCATCCCGTAGCGTAGCGAAGGGATCTGCTTTTTCCCCGCGACCGCGTCTCAGCTCCGCCCCAGACGTCTAACCAGACGACATGCTCTCCAAGCTTCTGCTCCTCAGTGCGATGGCCGCTAGCGCCGCCGCGCAAAGTCCCACGCTCACGCCTCGCACCCTGAACTATGCGCCCGGCCAGGCGATCACGCTCAACCTGCCTGCGAATCTCGACATTAACGTCGCCGCCAACGGTCTGCATCGTGTGCGTTTTCTCGCGCAGGCGCCGGATGGCCGCATCTTTGCCACGGGCATGTGGAACCTCGCCGACAACACCCGTGGGGCGGTCTTCATCCTGGAGGGTTGGAACGCGCAGACGCGTCGTTTCGCGCATGTGACGACCTATCTCGATCATCTGCGCAACCCCAACAACCTGGCTTTCTGGACCGATCCGGCGACCAAGCAGATGTGGCTTTATCTCCCATTGACGGATCGTCTGGAGCGGTTCCCCTATAAGGCCGGCGACGGGGCCCCGAGCGGCCCGGCGCAGGTGCTGATGCGCTTTCCGGACTATGGCCTGAACTATAAGTACGGCGGCTGGCATCTCACGCGCACCGTGGCGATTGCGGACCTGCATGGGCACACGCAGGTGTATGTGGCGGCGGGCTCCTCCTGCGATTACTGCAGGGAACGTGAGGTGATTCGCGCGACGGTGACGGCGATGAACCCGGATGGATCGCAGCAGCGGATCGTGGCGCACGGCATCCGCAATGCCGTGCACCTTCGCTTTATTCGGGATCTCGATGGAGGGGCGCTGTTCGCGACCGACATGGGGGATGATCATCTGGGCGAGACGCTGCCCGAGGATACCTTTTTCGAGCTGGATGCGAACGATCGCCCCGGCCCGATCGCCGAAAAAGCAGGTGTGAATTACGGTTGGCCCACCTGCTACTTCGCCAACGGCAAGCCGGTGCTCGACAAGACGCCGCTGCCGGAGATGCCACCGCCCGGCGACCTGAATACCGAGTCGGAACGGCCCGCCGATGCCGGGGAATCCAGCTACGGCGCGCAGCCCGGCATGTACAAGCAGGGGACGTTGCTGCCCGCCGGGGGCAATGCTGCCATGAGTGATCCCAACGCCAGCCTCGGCCAGGTACCTGCGCCGCTTACAAGCTGCGAGCACGTTCCCTCGGCCTACACCACCTTCGCCGCGCACTCGTCTCCGCTGGGGCTGGCGTACTTCGGGGCGGAGAACCCAAGGCTCGCAGGCAAATTTCTCGTAGCACTGCATGGAGCCAGCAGGCCTCGTATCGGCACCGGCTATAAAGTCGTCAGCTTCACCGCAAACGATCGCACACCGCAGCCCTTGATCACCGGCTTCCTGACCGTCAGCCCCGACGGCAAGCCGCTGGTGCATGGACGCCCCTGCGGTCTGCTGCGCCTTGGGCCGGACAGCTTCCTGCTTACGGATGACAAGCTCGGCCTGGTGTATTTCATCCATCCACGCGCGTGATGGCCGGATACACTGGGGCCTATGGACGAGTCAACCTTTCGCCGCGTCTCCGACCGCGCCCTCGAAGACCTGAAACAGAGCCTTATTCGCGCCGAGGAGAAGGTCAGCGGCTTTGAAGCAGAGGAGAAAAATGGCGTGCTGAACGTGCTGTTCGACGACGGCGCCGCCAAGTTTGTGTTCACGCCCAACACGCCCGTGCGCCAGGTGTGGATCTCGGCGCAGTCCACCAGCTTCAAGCTGGAGTGGAGCGAAGCCGCCGATGCCTTCACGCTGCCGCGCACCGGCGAAGACCTTCGCGCGTTGACCGAGCGGCTGCTGCGCGAACAACTCGGCGATCCGGAACTTTCGCTTAGCTGAGACTTTCTTGAGCCCCATGCCGCTACTCTCCGTCGCCATCATCACCTGCAATGAGGAGTTGAACCTCGGCCGCACGCTCGAAAGTGTGCGCTGGGCCGACGAGATCGTCGTGGTCGACTCCGGCTCAGCGGATCGCACGGTCGCGATCGCCCGGTCGTTCGGGGCGCAGGTGTTTGAACGGCCATGGCCCGGCTTCGCGGCGCAGAAAAACTTCGCGCTCGCGCAGTGTACGGGGGCGTGGGTTCTTTCGCTCGATGCCGATGAGGAGCTTTCCCCGGAGTTGCAGCGCCAAATCCGCACGCTCCTGACGACCAATCCACCGGTGGATGCCTTTCGGCTGAACCGCCGCAACCTGTTTCTCGGCCGCTGGATCAGGCATGGCGGCTTCTACCCGGACGCTAAGCTGCGGCTCTTCCGGCGCGCCGCCGCAAGCTTTTCACAGCCGCCGGCGTTTGAAGACCGCCCCGTGCACGAGACGATCGTCTTCGACGGCGCGGCCCAAACGCTGGACTATGACCTCATCCACCACGCCTACCCCACGCTGGCCGGGTATCTGGAACACATGGACCGCTACAGCACGCTGGGCGCGGGCATGCTGGTCAGCAAAGGCCGCGTCAGCCGCTCGTGGATCACGTTCTTCCTGCGCGTGCTGTATGTGCCACAGCTGACATTTTTGTGGAACTATTTCATGCGGCTGGGCTTTCTGGACGGCCGCGAGGGTCTGCTGCTGCACCTCTACCAGGCCGTCTACACGAGCTGGAAGTATGCCAAGGCGTGGGAGCTCGCCCGCAACACGGGCCGGCTCGCCGCCGGAGTTCAATCCCCGGCAGACTCGTCGGAAGCCGCGTAGACATCGATGCCTCGGCGCGAGGCGAGGGCCGCGGCGAAGTGCGCGGCATACCTGGCGGGCAGCGAACGCCGCTTCATGTCGCGGCCCACGACCATGTGCACGGTTTCGCCCTCGCACAGCAGTGTCTTGTCAGCGGCGCGCAGAATCTCATAGGTAAAACGCACCACGGATCCGCGCACATTGGCCAGAGTCGTGCGCACCAGCAGCTCATCGTCATAGCGAGCGGGGGCCTTGTAACGCGCCCGGGCCTCGATGACGGCGATCAGCGCGCCGTCTTCACGCTCCATGTCGCGATAGTCCAATCCCAGCTGCCGGATGAACTCCACGCGACCGATCTCAAACCAGACCAGATAGTTTGCGTGGTACACCACGCCCATCTGATCCGTCTCCGCATAGCGCACCCGCACCGTCGTCTCGGCGTACCCGCACGCCGCTACCATCTCTGCTTGACCCATAGCAGCAGTCTATGGGGAACAGGCCGGCGGAACGGGGCCGAAATCGGGGAGAGACTACGATAGAGTTTGCGATGCTCGCCCTTCAGCCCAGCGACGCCCTGCTCGTCATCGACATGCAGAACGATTTTCTGCCCGGCGGAGCGTTGGCGGTCCGCGATGGCGACGCGATCCTTCCCGGCATCCACGCGCTGGCCCGGAGGTTCGATCACGTCCTCCTGACGCAGGACTGGCATCCCCCGGGGCATATCTCGTTTGCCAGCGCACACGCGGGCAAGCGGCCGTTCGCGGACACGGCTGACGCACCCTATGGCAAACAGACGCTGTGGCCCGACCACTGCCTGCAAGGCTCGCATGGCGCGGAGCTCGCCGCCGCGCTGGACGTGCCCCATGCCGAGCTCATCCTGCGCAAGGGCTTTCGCAAGGGCATCGACAGCTATTCGGCGTTCGTCGAAAACGACAAGACCACGCCTACGGGTCTGGCGGGATTTCTGCGCGAACGCGGTCTGATCCGGCTGTTCTTTTGCGGTCTGGCGTATGACTTCTGCGTGGGTTTTTCGGCACTGGATGCGGTGCGGCTCGGCTTTGAGGCGGTCGTGGTGGAGGACCTGAGCCGCGCGGTGAATCTGCCTGGGACTGCAGAGGCGCAAGGCAGCGTCGAGCATATGAATGGATGCTTTGAGAGTAGTGGTATACAGCGGATCACGGCGGCGAAGGTCGCAGGCTGCAAGGGTGAGGAGGGTTGATGGCGGACGCGACGGACCCCAAAGCGGACTGGCCCGAGGTCATGGCCGAGGTCACCGAATGCCGTTATGACGTGCGCGCCGGGCGAGCCATCGCCTTTGGCCTGACGACGAAGAAGCACTTCCGCATCGCTTATAACTACCTTGTTGGTGGAGAACTCCATACCGGCGAGTGCTACTCCGAAAAGGCGATGCCGCAGGGCACGCTGTTTCCAATCCACTATGACCCGGAGCTGCCGCATGTGAACCGCTCGTCGCTCAGCGGCTCGCCGCAACGCGCGCCGTTGATTGCATTCGGGATCGCCGGATCGGTTGTGTTATCGCTGATCTGGCTGCTGGTGCTGCGCGGGTGCTCGCCGGGCCGGTAGAGCAAATGCTCTTACGCTATAAAGCTGTCATCTCGACCGCAGCGAAGCGAAGTGGAGAGACCTGCAGTTTTTGACCCGCGCATACGCAGATTCCCTTCGGGAATGACAACAAAAAAGACAATGAAGCTCTGCACCTCTCAGGTGGTTGCTTTAGGCTGCTGCTACATATTCACAGTGTCGGAATTGCTTAGCTGCTCAAGCTGTGCCCTTTCGTTTGGTTTTTTCGCTCACCGCAATCAGCGTTGTCGAGACTTCCGCCACACCAGCCAGCTCACCGCGCACGCGAGCACCGCCGACAGGCCCATCGCCTTCAGCACCGCCTCCGGCCCGCCGCTCTGCACATCGCCGTACAGGTGCTCGTTGTAGAGCACAAAGCCACAGCAGGAGACCGGCAGGGCAAACACGAACACCACGAAGCCGAGCAGCGCGGCCAGGGAAAAACGCTTTGTCAAGCCGGTCATGCGGGTGTCCTCAAAGATTAGGTAGTGTCTGTGTGAATCACGATCATCGTACGAGGTGCGTTTTGGAGGAGGATGGGAGGGAGCGTGGGGCTTCAGCCCCACGAGAAAAGGAGAGCCAAGTAATGGGCTTTAGCCCCGGAGTTCTCTCCGATGCCAGCGCAAAATCCGGGGCTGAAGCCCCGTTCTTCCCCGCACTGAATATCCGGGCTGAAGCCCGGGCCTCCCTCCAAAAAGCAAAAGAATGTAGCGACCGCGCTACAGCCCCAACTCCGTCGCGCGCGCCTGCATGGCCGCAATGCAGTTCCCGATGTGCTCTTCGAGGGGGATGCCCAGCAGCTCGGCGCCGCGGGTCATATCTTCGCGCTTCACGGCGCGGGCAAAGCCCTTGTCCTTGAACTTCTTTCTCACACTCGCGGCTTCCACGTCGGCGATAGCCTTTGACGGCTTGACCAGGGCGCAGGCCGTGAGAAATCCGGCAAGTTCGTCGCAGGCATAGAGCGAGCGGTCCAGGTGCGTCTCCGGCACGATGCCGGAGTAGTCCGCGTGGGCCAGGATGGCATGGAGGATCTCCTCCGGCCAGCCCTGTTCATGCAAAAATCTCACCCCTACAAACGGATGCTCCTCAAGGGACGGGTGCCGCTCGTAGTCGAGATCATGCAACAGTCCGGCGGAGCGGTAGGTCTCAGCGAAGCACGTGGCCGCTTCGCCCGGGAGACCCAGGCGAGCGGCCTCACGGGCACCGTAGCTCTCCGTGCAGGCCGCCACGGCCAGCCCATGCTTCACCAGCGACTCGCTGGCCGTCCACTCCCGCAGCAGGGCCTCTGCCGCCCTCGCACTGAATTGATCATCCACCCGGTCCATGCACACCTCCTTTTCTGCTTCCCTGGTAACTACTTTGGTTCACTTGCCTGAATCCTGCGACTTTCGTCCGGGAATCTTCGGGAATACCTCTTGACTGTCTGTGCACCCAGTGTCATTGTAGGCACATCACTGGTTGTCCTACCGGATGCCGTGCTGTGGCGCCTCGCTCTGGCAGCCACCCGCTACACACAACATGGAAGCTTACCTGGAGCAGGTCAACGCCCCTTTGCCTGACGCACTCTCGCCCACGGTGGCGACGGAGCGTGAGGTCCTGAAGTGCGATCACTGCAAGCTTGTGCAGTTTCGCACCGCCGCCGACGCTTGCCGCCGCTGCAAGAAGTCGCTGCTGCCTGAACAACCCAAAGTGCAGCCTGCGATCGCGCTCGTGCCCACGCCGGAGCCCGGTCCCAGGGAGGAAACCCTGCAGGTGGCCACCGCCGTTCGCGATCTGCGCCGGGTGCGCAATCTGTCGCAGCGGCAGCTCGCCGGCCGCATGGGCGTGCCTCGCACCTATATCTCGAAGATCGAGAACGGCAAGGCCATGCCCACGCTGAACTCGCTCGACCGCCTGGCCAAGGCGCTGCAGGTGGATATCTCCGCCCTGCTGCGCGATGCGCCCAAGCGTCACCAGAACGAGGCCGACCTGCTGGTGGCCGATCCGTTTCTGGCCGAGATTGCGAAGTTCGCTCCGCACCTCACCTCGACGCAGAAGAGCATCTTCCTGAATCACGTCCGGGAGCTTGCCCAGACGCGTTCGCGCCGGACGGCATAGCCCGAGCCCACCTTAGCGACGAAAAGACCGTCGCGAAGATGGGGCACCCGCCTCCATTCCGCGCCGCAGGGACTCAGATCACTTACGAGCCCTGCGGCATCTCCGCCGTACCTGCTACTTGCTATTTCCTACTTACTGTTTGCTGTTTGCCGCTTCTGGGCTATTCCCTCGCACTGCCCTTTCGACTATCGTCATGGGGAGCGATCTTGCAGTGCGCGAAAACTCCTCAGCCCGAATCTATCAGCGCTCCCACCGCGCCGGTGAGCTCTCCCCCGAGGAGTGCAGCCTTTATGACCGGCTGGACCCCGCGCGCATTCCGCAGCATGTGGCCATCATCATGGACGGCAACGGCCGCTGGGCGGGCAAGCGCGCACTGAAGCGTTTTCTGGGCCACCAGCAGGGCGCGGAAAGTGTGCAGTTCGTGGTGGAAACGGCCTCGCGCATCGATCTGCCCTGGCTGACGTTGTACGCGTTTTCGCTCGAAAATAACCTCCGCCGCCCCAAGACCGAGGTCAGCTTCCTGATGAAGCTGCTCAAGAACTATCTGGTCTCCAACGTGCAGCGCATGCAGGACAACAACATCCGCATGGCCTACATCGGGCGCACCCACGAGCTGCCCAACGAGGTGCAGGACACCATGCGCTGGGCCGAGGAGACCACCGCCAGGAATACCGGCACGACCCTCACCCTGGCGCTGAACTACGGCTCGCGCTCGGAGATCGTCGACGCTGCGCGCACCCTGGCGCATCGCATGTTGGCCGAGGCCGCCCAACGCGGCATCTCGCTCGAAGACATGCTAGCCGCCGAGGGTGTGGATGACGGAATCAACACCCGCGTCTGTGAGGAAAACCTGTCTTCGGCCATGTACACGGCCGGCATGCCCGATCCCGATCTCGTGGTGCGCACCTCCGGCGAGCAGCGCATCTCGAATTTCCTGCTGTGGCAGATCGCCTATGCCGAGATCTTCGTCACCGACCGCCTGTGGCCGGACTTCCGCGGCATTCATCTGCTGGAGGCTATCGAGGCCTATCAGGCCCGCGAACGCCGCTTCGGCGGCCTGGGGGAGGCGAGCGACGAGGATCTTTCCGGCGTTCTGCCCACTGAAGCGGAGCTGGCGCGGCGCTAGCTTTACGAAGAGCCGGGCTCGGACCAAGGCCACGGTACTGTTTCTCGCTTTGGCTCCCACTGCAGCCGCCTATGAACGCCTGTATGCGGGTGGCGATGTATCCTCAACGGGACCCATGAAGCGAATTCTTACCGGGGCTGTTCTGATCGCGCTTGTCGCGGCGCTGATCTACTTCAACCAGCCATGGCTGATCACCGTGTTCAGCGCCGTTGTGGCGCTGCTCGCGACGCTGGAATTTCGCGATCTGGCCGCGAAGAGCTCCAGCCCCATCCCCTTGGCGTGGACGATTGCAGCGATCGCTCTTTTCTTTATTGTCAGCGCGCTGCGGCCATTCGAGTCGCTGACGACCCTCGTCTTTCTGACGCTGTGTCTGTTTGTGTGGAACTGCTTTCGCGGCCCCTTGCCGCGGGTGTTGCCGAAGAGCGCAGCCGGCCTGTTTGCGTTGCTCTACATCGCCTATCCGATGTCGCTGATTCCGAAGATCCTCGCGCAGGAAGAGGGCACGGTGCTGCTGCTGTTCCTGTTTCTGTGCGTCTGGTGCGGCGATATCGCGGCCCTATACATCGGGAAAACCTTCGGCAAGCGCAAACTCGCGCCGTCGCTTTCGCCCAACAAGACGTGGGAAGGTTCGATCGCTTCGGTGCTGGGCAGCGTGCTGTTCGGCATGGGGCTGATTTTGTTCGGCAACTGGCTGGGGACGCGGGATGTACGCTATCTGCGACTGACCACAAGCGAGCCATGGTGGTATTTTCTGCTGCTGGCGATCCTGCTGAATATGGCCGCGCAGCTGGGGGATCTGGTGGAGTCGGCGCTGAAGCGCGGCGTGGGCGTCAAGGACTCCGGAACGCTGCTGCCGGGGCATGGCGGTGTGCTGGACCGCATCGATGCGCTGCTGTTCGCGGCGCCGGTGTTGTGGTTTGTGATTGTGCTGCGCGAGGCGTTTTAGGCGTTACCTTTGTCATCTGTTAGCGCACCCCACATTGGGGTATTCTGGCAATATGGCCGTGACCGCGATGAAGCCCAAGAACGCCGTCGAGTCACTCCGTGACATCGTTCAGGATCTGCTTGTGCCGGAGTTGAAGGCGCTTAAGGTCGAGATGGAGGCGCTGCGCACCGAGGTGCGCTCCGGTGATGACGCGCTACGCGTGGAAATGAAGCTGCGCGACGAAAACCAAACGCGTGCCATCAACAGCTTGGCGGAAGAAGTGCGTATTCGCGGCGAGCAGCAGGCCGATGCCACGCAGGCGTTACGGATTGAGACAGGCCTCCGCTTCGAGCAGCAGGCCGAGGGGCTGCAAGCGTTGCGGACGGAGATGAGCCTCCGCTTCGAGCATCTAGATGGCAGGCTCGGTACGTTGTTGGAGGTTCGCGAGCGCCTGGCCGTGCTGGAAGACAGGGCGAAGCACTCCTGAACTCTGCGAGAATTCTGCGAAGATGATCCAGTGAAGAACATCGCCCTGCTCGGCTGCACCGGCTCCATCGGGCAGTCAACCCTTGACATCTGCGAAGCCTACCCTGACCGCTTTCGCCCCGTCGCTCTCGCCGCCGGCTCCAACCTGGAGCTTGCCTTCGCACAGTGCCGGCGCTGGCGTCCGAAAATCGTCTCTCTTGCTACGGCGGAATCTGCCGATACGCTGAGCATGCGTTTGCGCGAGGCTGGAATTACAGGCATCGAGGTCGTGCATGGGACAGCGGGTGCAGTTCGTGTAGCCACGCTGCCGGAGGCTGATTTTGTCGTTTCGGCGATCGTCGGCGTGGCGGGGCTGGAGGCAACCTACGCGGCCGTGCTGGCGGGCAAGACCGTCGGCCTGGCCAACAAGGAGTGCCTGGTCGCGGCGGGTGACCTGATTCTCGCCGCCGCGCGCGAGCGGGGCACAGTGCTGCTGCCCATCGACTCCGAACACAACGCTGTACACCAGTGCCTGCGCGGCGGCGCGGCGAACGAGGTCAAGCAGATCTGGCTTACGGCTTCGGGTGGCCCGTTTCGCAACACGCCGCTGAGTGAGTTTGAGCACATTACCCCGGCGCAGGCGCTCAAGCACCCGACCTGGAACATGGGCCAGCGCATTACCGTGGATTCGGCGACGATGTTGAACAAGGGGTTGGAGATCATTGAGGCCTGCAGGCTGTTCAACCTGCCGCCGGAGCGGGTGCGTGTCACGGTGCATCCGCAGTCCACCATTCATTCACTGGTCGAGTATATTGACGGCTCCATCCTGGCGCAGATCTCGGTGACAGATATGCGACTGCCGATCCTGTACGCGCTCAGCTGGCCGGAGCGCCTTGCGTCAAACTTGACCTTCAACATGTCTGCGTTGAAGCAACTCGATTTCCAAGAGCCGGATCTGCAGCGCTTCCCTTGCCTCAGGCTGGCGTACGAGGCAGCCGCGGCCAGCCAGGCCCACTGCATCGCCTTGAACGCAGCGGACGAGGTGGCAGTCGATCTGTTCCTAAAGGGGGATCTGCCGTTTCCGGGCATCCCGCGTACAATCGAGGCGGTGCTGGCGCTCACCCCCTCGGCCTCGCCCGCGTCCATTGCCGAGGTGCTGGCATGGGACAGGCGAGCGCGCGAACAGGCGCGTGAGGCCGTTTTGCAAAGGGTCTGAGCGCCGCCGCATCCGTGCTGCCATTTCATTCGTTCGTCTACGAGGTCATCCCCCAAGTCTATGCATCTTCTTCAGGTTGTCGCCGAGTTTGGCATCGTTCTCGGCATCATGGTGCTGGTCCATGAGTTCGGCCACTTTGCCCTGGCAAAGCTGTGCGGTGTGCGCGTGGAGGCCTTTGCGCTCGGCTTCGGCACACGGCTGTTCGGCGTGGTGTACCACGGCACGGACTATCGCGTGAACCTGCTGCCGCTGGGCGGCTATGTCAAAATGGCCGGGGAAACCGTGGGCAACGAACCCACCTCGTCTCCGGAGCGCGTGGCCACCGACCCCGGCGACTTCAACGCCCATCCGCGCTGGCAGCGTGTGCTGATCGCGCTGGCGGGGCCGGTGGCGAACTTCATTCTGGCGTTCTTCCTGCTGGCCTTGGTCGCCCACGATCATCATGAGGTGGAGCAGTACCTCACCGGCCCGGCGGTGCTCGACTATGTGCCCGCGAACACACCTGCGGCGCGTGCCGGCCTGAACGCAAGCGACGTCGTCGTCGATTTCAATGGCAAAGCGCGCCCGACCTGGCTGGCTATCGAGGAAGAATCGGCGCTGCACATGGGCGCCACGCTGCCGATCACGGTCAGTCGCAATGGCACGACTGTCTCCCGCTCGCTGCTGATTGACACCGGCGATAAGAGCGGTGAGTTCGCCCCCGGCAGCATGGAACACATCGGCTTGCTGCCCCGCCAGCAGGCTAAGCCCATCACCGTGGATGCGATCGAAAGCGACACACCGGCGGCTTCGGCAGGCCTTCAGCCCGGCGACCAGATCACCCGCATCGACTCACTCGAGCCCCACTCGGTATCGACGCTGCTGGCCTACCTGCAGGACCGGAACGGCGCGCCCGCTGTGCTGCAGATCGAGCGCCAGGGCCGGCAGATGGACGTGCCGATCGTGCCGAAAAAGCTCACCAGCAGCACGGGCGAGCCGGAGTACCGGCTGGGCTTCCGTCCCCTGCCGACCCCGACGGATGTCGTGAAGCTGCCGCTGGGGCAGGCGATGAAGGAGTCCGTAAAGGAGAATGTCGACAACTCCACGCTGATCCTGCGCGTGCTGAAGGGCATGTTCACCCGCCAGGTGGCGATGAAGTCGGTCAGCGGTCCGGTGGGCATGGCGCAGATGATCGACGTGGCCGCGCACGACAGCTACTGGACGCTGGTGCAGTTGATGAGCGCGATCTCCATCAATCTCGGCATCCTGAACCTGATGCCCTTCCCTGTGCTCGACGGCGGCATGATTATCTTCCTGCTGGTGGAAGCGCTGATGCGCCGCGATGTGAATCAGACGGTGAAGGAACGGGTGTACCAGGTGGCCTTTGTCTGTTTGATCGTGTTTATGGCCGTGGTGATGTTCAACGACATTACAAAGCTGCACCTGAAGCCATAACGGCAGGGATTGCGGAAAATCTTTGGACCAGGGGTAAGATCGGGTGCCCCATCCTCACGACAGTTTCATCGTCGTTAGGGTGGGGTTTTGCTTGCGGCGGCAAACGACCGCTGTTCACTCATGGTGAGTCTCTCTGCAAAGTGCGAACAGCAGGTTCCCTTCGGGAATGACAGAAAGAAAGACAAAGCAACACCGCTGTGCGATCTCCGCAATCCGCTCTAATCGCGGGCGCGCAGCTCCGCCACAATTTCCTGTGCCGCTGCGCGGGCCTGCTCCTCCTGCTCCACCGGGAAGCTGATTGCGCCGACGCGGGCGTGCCCACCGCCCCCCCAGCGCTCGCAGATGGCGGCGATGTTGGCCAGATCGGCTGCGGGAATCTTTGTCCACGGGTTGGTGCCGACCGAGATCTTGGTGCGGAAGCTCGACTTTGACAGGCCGACGTTGTACACGCCCTCCGGATGCAGGTAGTACGGGATGAACTTGTTGTAACCCTCGGTGGGCTGATCGGTGATGTCGAAGCGGATGACGCCACGGTCGAGTTCGGCGCGTTCGCGCAAAAGCTCTACGCCCTTCCAGTGTTTTTCGAGCAGCGGTCCCACCAGTTCCTGTACCCAGGGCTGCGCGAGCACATCCGCCAACGGCATGGCCGTAAGCAGCGGAATGAAGCGCTGCACCAGCTCGCTCGAAGGCGCGTTTTCGATCACCATGGTGAGCTTCATCGCCGGCGCGGCCATCTCCACGGCAGACTCGGCGCTCTCGTACTTGGCGCCATCGACGATGTTGGCCCAGTAGATCAGCTCTTCGAGCGGCGCCACATCCATGCCGAAGCGGGTGCGGGCGATGTGCGCGATCCATCCCGTGCAGCTGATGTAGGTGGGATCGAAGAACTGCCGCAGGGCTTTGGGTCCGGGTGCGCCGTTCATGCCGGTCTGCCCGGCGCGGAAGTGCGCCTCTTCCTCCGGGTTCAAGAACGCGGACTGGTGATGGTCGAACCACCACGTCAAGCCGGGCAGAGGCGAATACTTGAAGTCCACGATGGCATTTTCGCCTTGGGAATCCAGCCAGCTCTCTTCGAACAGAGAACCGGCGCGATGCACCAGGCCGTGGTAGTCGTAACTCGTGGCGGTGCCGATGCATTCGCGGTGAAAACGTGTAAACAGCGACGCCGAACAGGCGCCGTCGAAGCAACGGTCATGATAAAAAACGCGGCAATTCACGTGCGGAAGTCCTCAGGGAAGTCGGATTCAGACCGAAGCCTCCACAGCATAGCTTAGGCGCGTTCCCGGAACTTCTCCTGAGGCTTTGCCGTATGGTGGAGACGGAGCGCCGTCCATGTCCAGCTTTGAGTCCGAGCCGCCGCTCGTTCCCGCACCGATCTTCTCGACGACCCCTCCGCCTGCGGAGCTGCATGTCCTGATGGGTCCGCTCGGGCTGCGCGCCGGATGGGGCATCCTGCTCTTTTTCATTCTTGCCCTGGGTTTAACCTTTTCGTTCTCCTACGGGCTCACCGCGGCGCGGGGCCGGTTGCCGCAAGCGCAGCAGCTGCGCGAGCAGGATCGTCTCGAACGGGAACACGCCAAGGCCACCCATACGAGGCCCCCCATGCATCCGGTGAAGGTCGCGAATAGCTTGCGCGATCAGGGCGCGACGCTTGCCGCCCTGGCAATTGCGGCGCTGGTGATGGGCTTTATCGAGCGGAGGCGCATTGCGGTGTACGGGCTGGCGCTCCGGCGCCTTCGCGATCTGCTGCCCGGCGCCCTGGGTGGCCTCGCCGCGATGAGCCTGCTGATCGGCCTGCTGCGCGCCTTCCATCTCCTTGTCTTCGACGGCCGGCTGCTGCATGGGGCGGCGATTGGGCGTTTTGGCTGCGCTTGGCTGCTGATCTTTCTGCTGGTCGGGATTACCGAGGAGTTCCTATTCCGCGGCTATGTTCAGTTCACCCTGACGCGCGGGCTCCTGGGTCTGGCGCGGCGCTGGGTCCCGGGCCATGTGCGGCCGGCGGCCTTCTGGATGAGCGCCGTCGTGTGGTCCTCCCTGTTTTTCATCGCGCATCTGACCAATCCCGGCGAAAACCCGGCGGGACTGGCGGGCGTGTTTCTCGGCGGCATCCTGTTCAGCTATGCCCTTTGGCGCACGGGTTCGCTGTGGTGGGGTATCGGCTTCCATATGACCTGGGATTGGGCGCAGAGCTTTCTGTTCGGGGTGCCCGATAGCGGAATTCTCTCCGCCGGACGGCTGTTTGCGACGCATGCCGTAGGGCGACCGCTGTTTTCCGGCGGAGTCGATGGTCCCGAGGGCAGTCTGCTGCTGTTGCCGGTACTGGCGCTGGTGTTTCTGGTGATCCGTCTGCATCCACAAGGGCAGCAGCCGCCGGTGGAACCTGCGCCGGTGCCCGCAGTGGAGCACACCGTCCCCGCCTCGTCCATCGCTTAAAATCACAAAGCGCATGAGCAGTTTTGAGTTTGAAGAGGAGGGGCAGCCCGGCCCCGCGACCGAGGTGGAAGAGGGACCGTCCGAGCCGCGGCTGCTGACCCGGCCCGCGTTGGATGGAGTCCCAACCCGCCCCATTCGGGAGAAACGCCCGCTGTCAAGCGCCACCGAGGCGAGTCTACGAGCCTGGGCGGTACGGCTGCGCCCCCGGCAGAAGATAGGTTCGGGCTATTCACCGGGGCCTTCGCCGATTCGAAGACGACGAGCGCGCTGGTTTGCGTGGGTTGCCGGCGTTTCGCTGGCGCTGGTACTGGTGACCGCGCTGGTGATGGTGCTGGACCTGCGCCACGCGCTGAAGGCGGCGCTGCCGCAGGTGGATGGCGCTATACACATCGCCGGCCTGCACGCACCTGTTATCGTGACGCGCGACGCGCACGGCGTACCGTCGATTACCGCTGCGAATCTGGACGACCTGCTGTTCGCGCAGGGTTACGTGACCGCGAGCGACCGGCTGTGGCAGATGGACGGGCTGCGCCGCCACGCCGCCGGCCAGTTGGCCGAAATCCTCGGCCCGGGGCTGATCGAACACGACCGCCGCCAGCGCTATCTGCAGGTTCGCGCGGCCGCCGACCGCGCCGTCGCGCAGCTGCCGCCGGATCAGCTGGCGCAGCTGGACGCCTATGCGCGCGGGGTCAACACGTTCATCGACACCCATCGCGGCACCCTGCCCATGGAGTTTCGGCTGCTGGCCTACAAGCCGACGCCGTGGTCCGCGCGAGACTCCCTGCTGGTCTCGCTGGCGATGTACCAGGACCTGTCGACGGGATTTCCGGGCAAGCTGAATCGGGAGGTCCTCAGCGCCCACCTGCCCGCCGATCTGCTGCCCGATCTGTACCCGGTGGGCTCCTGGCGGGACCAGCCGCCCGCGGCGCAGAGCCGCAGCATTACCGCTCCCCATGATGTGGAACAGATCCCGCTCGATCCCTCGCAGTCACGGCTCGGTTCACCCGGCAGGCCTGGTGAGCAGATGAAGCCAAATGAGCTGCTGGCCGTCAGCGATTCACTCGCAGGCGCGAATCGCTGCGACGGCTGCCGCTCGGGCTCGAACGACTGGGTGGTCAGCGGCGCGCATACCGCCTCCGGGGGGCCGCTCGTTTCCAACGATATGCACCTCAACCTGGGGATTCCGGACATCTGGTATGAGGCCGGGCTGCATGCGGATCTCGTCGCCACCGGTGCCGTGGGAGATCGCCTGGATGTCGTCGGATTCACCCTGCCCGGTGTGCCGTTCGTCATCGTGGGACGTAATGCACACGTCGCTTGGGGCGTCACCAACCTCGGCGGTGACGTGGAAGATCTGCGCGTGGAGCACCTGCGCGGCACCGGGGAGAACACCGAGTACCAGCGCCCGGATCAGTCATGGCTGCCCGTGAATCACCGGCCGGAGCGCATCAAGGTACGCGGCGGCCGCGATGTCACGCTGGATGTGCTGACTACAACGCACGCCGTGGGCAACGGGGAGCACGCCGTGGGCAACGGGGAAATGGAAACGCCGATCATCTCGCCGCTGTACCGCTCCGAGCGCCGCGCTCTGTCGCTGGCCTGGACGGCATATGACCCCGCAGCGGTGACCTCGCCCTTCCTCAACATCAACACCGCCGCGGACGGCACCTCACTGGTTGCGGCGTTCGCCGGCTTTGGCGGCCCAACGCTGAACCTGGTCTGGGGCGATGACCGGAACAACATCGGCTACCACGCCATTGGGCGTATTCCGGTGCGCGGGGCGGCGGTTCAGCACCTGCGCTCGCTGCCTGTGGCTGCGCCCAACACCGTCCCACCGGGAATACCGCTGCCGACCGATGGTGATGGCGAAGGTGAGAGCGGGACAGAGCCCGACAGCCCCCAGGCCTTGATCGAGGGCTCAGGGACTCCATTCAGCAGCCGGCCTCACCTTGTTCTGAGCAGCTTTCCGGTGCGTCGCAGACGGGCGGCCGCCGCGACGAAGAGACCCTCGCATGTAAGGTCTGGACGCTACGCCGTTCGCAGCCAAACCCGGCCGGAGTTGCAGCCGGATGTGCCCCCGCCAGCCGCCGAGCCGCTCGTCGCCGCGCAGGCGCCGTTGAATTACACCGTCGGCTCGCCGGTCTCGCCGCTGCCCGTCGATGCGCTGGATGCCTCGCAGGCCTGGTCGGGCTATATCGGCTACAGCGACCTGCCCGCCGTCACCAACCCGGCGAATGGCTTCCTGGCCACGGCCAATGCGCGCATCACCCCGGACGATTATCCCTGGGCGGTTACCGACGACTGGACAGATCCCTTCCGCACGGAGCGCATCGTCCATCTGCTGAGCGGACGCAACGGGCTTACGCCGGCGGACATGCTGCGCATGCAGAATGACGTGCACTCCGACGTGAACCAGGCCATCGGGCAGCGACTGGCGTATGCGCTCGATCACGCCTCCGCAGCCTCACTGGGGGGCGACTCCAAGCGACTGAAGCAGGCCGCCGATCTGCTGCGCAACTGGAACGGCGACATGACCGTCGGCTCGCCGGCGGCAGCAATCGTGACGGCGGCGCGACAGGCAATCTGGCCTTCGCTGCTGATCCCGCAGCTGCAAGCCCACGATGGGGCCGGCGTGACGCTGAAGCAGGCGGCCAGCCTCGCCCAGCTGTACAGCTGGGGCGAGCGCAGCACGGCGTTGGAGCTGCTGCTGCAAAACCAGCCCGCCCGCTGGCTGCCGCACGGCTATGCCCACTGGAGCGATTTTCTCGCCGTTGTGGTCGAGCGTGGGCTGGTGGGCTCGGGTGCGCCGGGCGATCTGCGGGGCTGGCAGTACGGGCAGCTGCACACGGTGGAGATCGCCCACCCCATCCTCGGCGAAGAACATCTGCTGAGCGACCTTCTCGGTGTTCGCGGCACCACGGGAGCCCAACCGGCGCCCGGCGACGCCACGACGATCAAGCAGATCGGTGCGCATTTCGGGCCGAGCGAACGCTTCACCGCCGATCTGGGTTCGCGTTCAGGCACGCCGGGTGCGGCCTTCGCCAACATCACCACAGGCGAGTCCGAAGATGGCCGCAGCCCCTGGTACCTCGACCAGCTTCGGCCCTGGATGGACGGCACGACCTTCCCCCTGCCGCTCGGAGCGACGGAGAGCACACACACGCTGAGGCTCCTGCCGTAATGAGAAACACTCCCTTGGCAACCGAACCCAGCTCACACCTGTCGTTTTCGCCGTCTGCCAGGGTCATTGCGGTCTCGCGCAAGCCGGAGCATGGCTTCGCGAAGGCGCCGCAGACGAGCATCCGGCTCATCGCGGGCGAGGGTGTCGAAGGCGATGCGCATGGCGGCGCCACGGTGCAGCACCTCTACAGGGTGCGTCAGGATTCAACGCAGCCCAATCTCTGCCAGGTGCACCTGTTCGCCGCGGAGATGCTCGCCGAGCTTGCGGCGGACGGCTTTCCACTTGGGCCGGGCGAAATCGGCGAGAACATCCTGACGGAAGGGATCGATCTTCTGCGCCTGCCGCGCGGTACACTGCTGCACGTAGGTGCGGAGGCAGTCGTCGAGATCACCGGCCTGCGTACGCCCTGCGCGCAGATCGACGGCTACCGCGCCGGGCTGCAGCAGCACCTGTGGGGCGAACGCGATGCAAAGGGCAAACGCACCCGCCGCGCGGGGGCGATGGGCGTCGTCCGTACGAGCGGTGAGGTGCGGGCGGAAGATGGCCTTCGCGTGGAACTGCCTCCGGAGCCGTATCTGCCGCTCGGGCCTGTGTGAGCTCCCAGTCAGTGTGGCAAGTCATTTGGTTGAAGCTGTTTTTCTTCTAGTTGGCGATCCACAACCCTGAGCTTGTCTCTCGAAGAGAGAGGAATCTGCTTTTCGTCGTCTCTACATACCTGCCGACAAACAGCGATCGAAGCGTGATCACCACAAGGTCCTAAGTTTTTAGTTGACAAGCCGGAGGAGTGCTCCTATTGTCCTAACAAGTTAGGAGATGGCGTGCAATGGGTAACAAGGCAGCGAATGTTCTTACCAAGCTGGAACTGCAGATGATGCAGGTGATTTGGCGGAGCGGGCCCTGTACGGTGAGCACCGTGCAGGAAGGTCTGAAGCAGCAGCTGGCCTACACGACCGTGCAGACGATGCTGAACATCCTGGAACGCAAGGGCCAGCTGAAGCGCCGGCTGCAGGGGCGCGCTTTTCTCTACATTGCAGCGGTGAGCGAAGCGAAGGCGACGGGCACGGCGGTGCGCGATCTGGTGGATCGCATGTTTGGGGGCTCGGGCGAAGAGCTGGTGATGAGTCTGGTGAAGAGCCGGCATTTGGATGCGAAGAAGCTTGCGGAACTGAGCCGGATGCTGGAGGAGCAGGGGAAGGAGGAGGCATGAACACTTTTGCGGCGTGGTCGCTCGAGTACCTTGCCAATGCCCTGTGGCAGGTGCCGCTGGTCTACCTCGGTGCGTTGGTTCTGACGCGGTGGACACGGCGCTCGAGCCCCGCAGTGGAGCACAGGATCTGGATCTCGGCGCTTCTGCTCGAGCCGTTGTTGCCAGCCCTCGGCACGACACCGGCACGATTTCCGTGGTGGTTGGGCGATCTTTTCCGGTTTCACGGAGAGGCTGACAAGGCTGGCCAGGGAGCGTCTGTCTCGGTGAGCTTCGGCGACGGAACTCTGCATGGCAGTGTGGGTCTGCCGACTGCACTGCTGAGTGGAGTTGCTGCTTTATATCTCGCGGTTACCGCATTTTTTATCTTGCAACTGCTGTGGGGTTTGTGGCGGACGCATGAGCTGCGAAAGGCCTCCAGGGATGCGGAGCCGAGTGACGGGATGGCGGCTTGGACCGTGCTCTACGGGCGACGGTTTGGTGTCTCCGGGGCACGTGTGGCGATCTCGGCTACGGTGAGTGGGCCTGTCACTGTGGGCGTACGCGACCGGCTTCTGGTACTCCCGGAGGGATTTGGATCGGGCCCGGAAGAGGATGTGCGGGCAGCGCTGGCGCACGAATTCGCGCATATGGGGCGGCAAGACTTTGCGAAGAACCTGTTGTACCGGTGGGTGAGCCTGCCGGTGGCGTTTCATCCCGCGCCGCGATGGACGCTGGCGCATCTGTCGGAGACACGAGAGATGGTTTGCGACGCGATGGCTGCCAAGGCGGTCGCGGGTTCGACACGGTATGCGAAATCACTTCTACGTTTGGCCTCCCGCTTCGCGGGCGGGGCGCCAAGCACACACCCTCACGCCATCGGAATCTTCGATGCCAACACGTTGGAAAGGAGAATTCTTATGCTGACAGCGAGACGGAAGACACTTGGATGGGGACAGCGCGTGGCGCTGGGAGTGGTCGCAGCGACGCTTTCTGTGGGGGCGTTCAGCTCGGCCATGGCGTTTCGCCTGCATGTGTTTGCGGGCGAGCCACAGGCCGCTCAAGCGACCGGGCAGGCACTGCATGTGCCCGGCGGTGTGATGGCCGGCAATGTGCTAACCAAGGTGAATCCGGTGTACCCGGAGGATGCAAAGGCGGCGAAGATCAGTGGTTCGGTGGTGCTGCATGCGGTGATTGACAAAAATGGCGTGATCGAGGACCTACAGGCGGTTTCGGGGCCGCCGGAACTGGCGCAGTCGGCGATCGAGGCGGTGCACCAGTGGACCTATAAGCCGTATCTGCTGAACGGCGAGCCGCAGCCGGTGGAAACGACGATTACGTTGAACTACCAGTTGGCCCAGTAGCCAAAGATGGAGGGGCCGGCGATTGGCCGGCCCTAACCGCAGATTCCTTTCGGGAACGACAAAAAAAGACACAGCGCTACGTGATCTCACTGGTATCCGCTTGAGTGAAAATGGGGCATGGCGCAGGGCTCAGTAGCTGATCGAAGACAGGCTTTCTGGCCTGCTCTGCTGTTGCCAACGCTTGCGCTGATTGTCATCTTTCCGCTTATCCTCCACGGCCCCACCTGCGGCCATGACTTCGGCTTTCACATGCAGAGTTGGATGGACGCGGGTGCGCAGATCCGCCACGGCGACCTCCTGCCGCGCTGGGCCTATTCGCCGGCCTTCAACGCCGGTGAGCCTCGGTTCGTCTTTTACCCTCCGCTCTCGTGGCTGCTCGGCTCCCTTCTTTTGCTGCTCTTCCCCAGCGCCTCGGTTCCCCCTACATTCACCTGGTTTGCGCTGACCGCTGCTGCGTTTGCGATGTACACCCTTGCGCTCCCGTACACTACCCGGCGCGGCGCGCTGCTCGCCGCTGCCGTGTATATCGGCAATCCTTACATTTTCTTTACCACCTTTGAACGCACCGCCTATGCCGAGCTGCTGGCTGCGGCCTGGATGCCTCTGCTCTTCCGCGCGGCGCTGGCCGGAGAGCTCTCCGCCGTGCGCATCGCCATCCCGCTTGCGCTGCTTTGGCTCACCAACGCGCCTGCCGCAGTGATGGGCACCTATGCCTTTGTGCTGATCGTGCTCACACGCGCGGCCTGGGCCTGGCGACAACAACACCGTGCCGCTCATCCAGCGGTCCGCTTACTTCTGCCTATGCTCGCGCAGGCTGCGGCAGGCCTGCTGCTGGGGCTGGCGCTACCCGGCTTTTATCTCGTCCCCGCAGCCATCGAGCGGCGCTATGTGCAGATCGCCATGGCCATCATCCCCAACATGCGCGTCGAGGATAATTTCCTCTTCGGCCACACCGGCTACGAGCCGCACGATGTCGTCGTGCACACCGCCACCCTGGTTGCGCTGGAGCTTGTGGCACTCACAGCCACTGCGCTGCTGCTTGCGGTGCTGCGGATAAGACACGCCGGCAGTACGGCCGACCACAGGAAGATGAGCTGGGCTGTATTGACTCCTCTGCTCGTAATGGCGGCCGTAATCTTCACTCTGCTTTGGCATTTCACTCTTCCGGTCTGGCATGTCGTGCCGGAACTCGCCTTTCTGCAGTTCCCCTGGCGCATTCTGGCGGTACTCGGCCCCATTCTGGGTTTGGCGACCGCTCTGGCGCTGGCATCGCGAAGGATTCCGCTCGCCCCAACCCTGCTGCTTGCGATCGGCTTCGTCGCAGCCGCCACCGCGCTCGCCTATCCACCTTTGCGGCAGGGCTGCGACGCCGAAGACCAACCCTCCGCGCGGCTCGCCCGCTTCCGCACCCTCCACGGCGTGGGACCCACCGACGAGTACACCCCCATCGACGCCGACAACGACCAGCTGCGCTGGGATGACCCCGCCTGGTGGCTCGCCACCAGCCTCAACGCACCCGGCCCCAACACCGTTCCCAACCCCGCTGCCACCATCGTCGACTACGACCAGCCGCCGCCGATGGAGCAGACCGTCTCCGGCCGCGCCCCCCTGCACCTTGCGCTGCGCCTGCAGCACCCCGAAGACCTCATCCTCAACCTGCGCGACTACCCGGCGTGGCGGGTGACGCTGAACGGCAGCCTTCGCCCCGTGCATCTGCAACGTGACGATGGCCTGCTGGCCATTGCGCTTCCGGCTGGCGACGATACCGTCGATATCCGCTGGCACACGCTGCCGGATATGTGGGCCGGGGACGCGCTCAGCATCCTTGCGCTTCCTGTCCTCGTCTTTCTTCGGCTTCGCTCGCGTAGAATCGAGCCTAAGCAGTTCTCCTGAAGGTGTATCCCGAAGGTAAAGATGTTTGCGCCAGTTTTCCTCAAGAAAACTGGCATTCGACAACGTTTCCAACGGCACGGCATCAGGAGTACTGCTTTTAGCGATGAGTCTGGATGTGCATGCACTGTTGGGGTCGGGCGCCCAGCTGACCGACGAGGCGCTGGAACACCTTTTGCCCGTGGCCACGGCTGAGCCGCATTCCATTCACCGCGCGGTGCGCCACTCCACCTTCGCCGGCGGCAAGCGCCTGCGGCCCATCCTCTGCATGGAATCCGCGCGCTGCGTTGCGGGCGACCTGCCCCCTGGCGCGGCGGAGCTCGGCGCGGCGCTGGAGATGGTGCACACCTATTCGCTGATCCACGACGATCTGCCCGCGCTCGACAACGACGACCTGCGCCGCGGCAAGCCTACCTGCCACGTCGCGTTTGGCGAGGCCATTGCCATCCTCGCCGGCGACGCGCTGCAGACGCTCGCCTTCCAAACCATCGCCGAGCTGCCCGCACAGGCCCCGACGGTCGTCGCCATTCTGCGTGAGTTCGCGATCGCCATCGGTACGGGTGTCGGCCCTGTGCCGGGATCAGATATACCCGCCACGCTCCCGCCCGGCATGATCGGCGGGCAGGTGATGGACATCGAGAGCGAAGGGGAAAAGCCGACCGGGGTCTTGGTGGAACGTATTCACCGCGCCAAGACCGGCGCGCTGATCACGACCTCGATCGTCTGCGGCGGCCTGCTCGGGCTCGGTCACTGCCTCGCCTCGCCAAAGGCGACGCTCAACTTCCGCTGTACCGCCGAGGACGCCATCGCCCGCCTTCGCACCTTCGGCGAAAAGGCGGGGCTCGCCTTCCAGATCGTCGATGATGTGCTGGACATGACGCAAAGCTCCGAGCAGCTGGGCAAGACCGCCGGCAAGGACACCGCCACCGACAAAGCCACCTGGCCCGCCGTCTTCGGCGTCGAGCAGTCCCGTCATGACGCCGAGGAGCTGGTCGCTGATGCCTTCGCCGCACTCGAACCCTTCGGCGCAGCCGCCGAGCCGCTGAAGGCTCTCGCCCGCTACCTGGTCGACCGGACCCACTAGGTAGTGTGACGAAGCAAGATCATCGTACGAGGTGCATCGAAGCGCATTTTGTTGAAGGAATGGGAGGGAGCGTGGGGCTTCAGCCCCACGAAAAAGGAGGGCCAAAGGATGGGCTTCAACCCAGGGTTCTCTCCCGTGCGTGCCGGCGCAAAACCCGGGGCTGAAGCCCCGTCCTTCTCCGCACTCAATGTCCGGGCTGAAGCGCGGACCTACCTCCGAAAAGCAAAAACGATTCGTCAGACAATACCTAGACCCTATGCGACTGCAATCCAGACACTACCTCCTGCTCGCTGTGCTTCTCGCCCTCGGCATCTGGAACATCCTGCGCTACCACCGCACACACCAGGCCGTTATCGAAGGCCCACGGTCCGGCTCGCCCGCATGGCAGGCCTACGACCATGCCGCGGGCCTGCGCGACGCGCCGGACGCTCAGTTCGCGCCTGCCCTCGAAGCTCTGCGCACCCAGGCCGAGAACACGACTGGCCCGGAAGGAACCGACCTGCGCGGCTGCCAGATGTGGCTGCTCTATTACCGGCACAGCATACATATGGACTCCGGCAAACCGGGCGACTGGGCCAAGCTCGCCACGAGCCACGTTCAAACCTGCGTCGCGGATCATCAGGATGTAGGGCGCTAGAACTGTGAACGGTGCTGAACGTTTTACCGAGAGCGAACTGATCGAAGCTCTCCGCGATTGTTTCATTCCGAAGTCCACCCGGAACGTCGTCACGTCCGGGATCGTACGCTCGGCGACACTGGAGCGGGACTCCGACGCCCCAGGCGCAGGCATTCCCGGGGTTCCGGACAGATATATTGCCCGCGTGACCCTGGCGGCACCCGGCAGCGATGAGGCGCTGAATGCTCAGCTCGGCGCGATCGTCGAAAACCGTTTGTTGGGGCTTCCCGCCATCGCGCGCGCCGTCGTCACAATCCTGCCGCCGCTCTTCTCCATCCTGAGCTAGTCTTCTATATTCCCGGCGAACCGACATGACCTCCCGACGCAAACCCGCAGCGGTCCCTTCCCCTGCGATTCACCCCTTCGACCAAACCCATGGCACTGATACGTCGGGTCTGCTGCCCGGCACGACCATCGCCGAAGGCACAAAGATGAAGGCGGAAGACCTGACGGCCTACTACGCCGTGGCGCCCAGCATCCTGCACGCCGTCATTGACCTTTGGCTGCGGGAGTGTGGCCCCCTTGCCCCGATCGAGCGAACCGTCTTTCTGGATGTAGGCGCGGGCAAGGGCCGGGCCATGCTTTTGGCCTCGCAGTACCCCTTCCGGGGCGTCGAAGGCGTGGAGCTCAACCCCCAACTCGCGGCGATCGCGTCCGCCAACATCGCCTTGTGGGAGGCTGAATCGAACGCCGGTGCGCTCTCCCCCCTGCGGCTGCACCTGGCGGATGCGACCCGGCATCCGCTGCCGCCCGAAGCCACGCTGGCCTACCTGTTTCACCCGTTCGAGTCGGCACCCCTGCGCCGTTTTCTTCGCCACGTGACGGCTTCGCTCCGAGCGCAGCCCCGCCCGTTCGACCTGGTGTACGTCAACGCGGAGCACAACTCGATGCTCGACCGGCACCGCGGGCTGCGGCGGCTCTGGTTCGGCCGCGTACCGATGTCTCCAGAGGATCACCTGGCCGACCTGGCCGCAATCGCGCAGCAGAAGGAGTACGGTTCCACCGGCGATGAGCTCTGTGCGATCTATCGCATTCTCGGACCGCTGCTCTGACGCGTAAAGCCCGATTGCCATGGAACCGCCGCGCCGGAGCGAACGTACTGGAGTTTAGAAGCGCGGCCCCTGAGTAGAAGATCGAGCTCTGAAGCACCTCCCATCCGGGCAGTCTGGCGGCAACGGATTATCGCATCGGCAGGCGTTTCGATCCGCAAATGACCGCGAAAAGAACCTCATTGGCCTCTACCACTTTCAAGGAATACTTAACTTTTAGGCGCAGTACTATGCTCCTTCATGTAGACAGCTGTCAAACACGATTCGATAAGCGCCCATATGTGCGAAAATCGCGAGTCAAAAACGAGCGGAGACTGTCTGATGAATGAAAGGGGTTCAGAGTCTTCCAGTCGATCGGGAGATTTCACCCAAACCCAGTAGCGAATGACTCAGAGCTCGTTCTGAATCGGCCGCCTGGAAGGCACCGCACCGACAACAAGCCACAATTGGTCACACGCCTAACCTCTGGCGTGCGTAAAAGGAAAAACGCAAATGTACCCGTATCTCGTTGCCACAGTATTTGCTGCTACCGTCTTCGTCCCCAGCTTCATCGGCATCCGCGCCCAGACTCAAGCTCAGGCGGCTGCGTCACGGCGTCGGCGGTAAGGCGTCATCAAAGGATGAACACGGCCGCGCTCAACGAGCGCGGCCTGTACTTTTCGGGCCGCGTTTTTCAGGCAACGCGCACCGGTCATTCGCGCCAGCGAAGCCTCAGCAGGCGTTCGGTCTCGTTCTCCCCTGTCTCGATCGCAATCTCCGCATCCGCGCGCGCGACCAGTGAGGGGAAGCGCTCTCCCCACTCCACCAGCACGAGCGCATCACCGGCGTCGCAGATCTCCCACACCCCCACGCCTTCGAGCTCCGCCTCGGTCTCGATCCGGTATAGATCGAGGTGAAACACCCGCACATGCCGGGCCTTGTACTCGTGCACCAGCGTGAAGGTGGGGCTAGTAACCCCGTCCGGCTCCGCCGCGCCGAGTGCCGCCACGATGCCTTTGACCAGCGTCGTCTTCCCCGCGCCGAGAACGCCGCGCAGAAGGATCAACCTGGGTGGCCGAAGCAGCTCCGTCAGCAGCTCGCCAAGGGCCAGCGTTCCGGCCTCGCTGCGGGTGCGCAGGCGCCTTTCACGATTGAAGTTCATCAGCGTAATTTCCCTTGCGACGGCGCGGACAAAGCACCATTGACCGCTGTCCCGGCGATCCAGGTCAAGCCGTCCGCATCCTTTACTCGAGCACGGAAGGCCCGCGCGAGATGATCGACGGTATCGGTCGCGAGCACAGTGTGCTCATCCTGCGCCAGGCAGGCAAAATCACCCGCCAGCCCATGCAGGAAAACAGCTGCCTCGACCGCCTCCGCCACGTTGTCCGAATACTGCGCGAGCATCGCCGCGACGATGCCGGTGAGGATGTCGCCGCTGCCGCCCTTGGCCATGGATGGATTGCCGGTCGTGTTCACCCCGATGCGACCATCGGGGTGCGCGATCAGCGTTCGCCAGCCCTTCAGCACCAGCGTGACACCGTGCTCGGTGGCGAACCGGCGCGCGATGTTGACGCGGTCGGCCTCCACGTCCTTTACCGAACCGCCGATCAGCCGCGCCATCTCCCCCGGATGCGGAGTCAGCACCAGCGTGCGCGCCTTACCGTTTTCGTCTTTGCCCGCAGAAGCTTTCTTCAGCAGGTCCGTATGTCCGGCGAGCGCGTTCAGGGCATCGGCGTCGATCACCATCGGCAGCGTGACCCGCTCGACAAAGCGATGGACGAACTCCGGCGTCGAGCCCGCCTCGCCGAGCCCCGGCCCGATGCCGACGACCTTGATCCCCTTGAGCAGCTTCGCGAGCGCCTCTGGCTGCAGAACATCCAAAGCCAAGCCCTGCTCTGTAGTGCTCTGGCTCTTTGAACCCTGAACCCTGGACCCGGAGCCGCCCTCTAATCCCTGTTCCCTATTCCCTGTTCCCTCCTCCAGCGGGGTCGTCATCAGTTCCGGCGTGATTCGTGCCACTTCCAGCAGAATCGATCGCGCTATGGCTGCCGTAACCAGGCCGGCACCCGCCCGCAGTGCTGCCAGGCTCATCATGGAAGGCGCGCCGGACTTCCCGAACGCGCCCCCGACCAGCAGCACGTGGCCAAACTTGCCCTTATTCCCGTCAATGCCGCGCGGCTGCTCCGTGACCTCCTTCGAGGCACCCGCCCAGTACAGCTTTGTCTCTGATTCGAGTGCGCCGGTGGGTGTCCCGATCTCCGCCACGACCACCGGGCCGAAGGTTTGGCCGGGTGTCAGATGCCCGAAGATGTGCGCGAGCTTGGGCGCGGCAAAGGTCACGACGGCATCGGCACGGAAGGCCTCGCTGCCCTTTCCATTCGCTTGCACGGGCGCATGAAGCACCGTCGCATCGGCATCCCAGCCGCTGGGCAGATCGACGGCGATCACCGGAATTGTGCTTTGCGACAGCAAATCGCGAGCGTTTGCGGCAAGTCCCCGCAAGGGTGGCTTGAATCCTGTACCCACAACGGCATCCAGCACAAGTGCCGCTCCCGCAAGGGCTTCGCGCAGCGCCGCATCGTCGCTTATCTCCCGGATTTCGATCTGCGCCTTCGCCGCATGGGCATACACCGTTGCCACGTCCGCCTTCAACTCGGTGGAGGAACCGAGCAGGACCAGCCGTACCTCGCGGCCGGCATGGGCGAGATGCGTGGCCGCAACCATGCCATCGCCGCCATTGTTGCCCTTGCCGCAGAGCACGACAACAAGTCCTGCGGCAGGCCCGTGACGCAGGGCAAAGCGAGCAACCGCAGCCCCGGCGTTCTCCATGAGAACGCTGACCGGGACACCTTGTTCGATTGACCGCCGGTCGGCCGAAGTCATCTCTCCCGCTGTGACAATCTGCATCCGCACCTCTTTGTTGGTGAGATGCGGGCAAGTCTCGACGATGATCGCGCACTGAGTTGGAAGGGGAAAGCCTTCTCAGAAAGGAGCTTTCCATGCAAGGGAGCGTTTCATGGAAGGGAGCGTTCCCCAAAAAGGGCCGTTCCATGCAAGAGAGCGTTCCCAAGCGGAGCGTTCGATGGGGAGGGAGCAGCGGCCTTTAGGCCGCTGAATAAGACGCTGCTCAGAAAGGGCTTTAGCCCTGGCTCGCCGCAAGCACCAGCCCTAAAGGGCTCATTCCTAAAGCATCGCTTATCTAACGGCCCGTCGTACTCGCCAATCCGGCGGTCAAAGCCGGCGCGTGCGGCGCGAAGTAGTTGCGCTCATACATCGCGCGATAGAACTCTCCGGTAAGTTCGGCAGCCTTGGGCCCAAACGTCGCCCGGCCGCCCTCCAGGAAGATCACCGTAACGATCCGTCCCGTGGGGGAGTCCCCATAGGAGACAAACCAGCCAAAGCGCGTGCCGTTATTGGAGCAGGTGCCCGTCTTGCCGAACACCGGAAATTGCACAAAATTCGTCTTGAGCGAGCGCGCCGTGCCGAAGTTCACTGCCCCGCTCATGCCGGGAAGGATCTGCGGAATCACGTTCTGGATGTCGAGCAGCCGCTTCACGCGCGGCGTAAAATCGGTCGCCTGCTCCGCCGTTGTGGGATGCTGCAGGTAATAAAGCGTACCGCCGTTGGCGATCGCGGAGACCAGAGCACCCAGCTGCAGTGGCGTCATGGATATGCTCTCGCCGAAGGAACACATCCGGCCCACGCCACCCATGTTGTGCGGCAACTCCGTGCTGGGATAGGTGCCGAGCTGTTCGCCCTGGATGCCATAGCCGGCGAGCTCACCTAGGCCGAACTCATTGGCGTAGTGCTTCACACGCTCGAAGCCCATGGCACGGCCCAGTACCTCGAAGTACAGGTTGACGCTGCGCGCCAGGGCTGTCGTGAGGTCCAGCGAGTAGTGGCCGCCCAGGTTTACCGGGGTGTTCGCCGTAACCAGACCTTCTTTCAACGCGGCCAGCGCAACCGAAACCTTGATGGTGGAGCAGGGCTCCGCCCCCGAGCTGAGCGCGAGCTTCTGGTTCACCATCGCCAAAATGCGCCCGGAGGAGGGATCGATGGCCAGCACCGTGCCGTTCATGTTACCGAGCGCCTGCAAAGCCGCCGCGCGGACGACCGGGTCCTCGCCCGCCGTGATGTCACCGGCGGTCATGTTGGTGGGGTCATCGGTAAAGCTGTTGGCGTAGAAGCGTTCGCCGTAGGAATGGCTCACACGCCGACTAGCGATGGACCGGCTCATCCCCGCGATGCGACGGTGCGCGACCCGGGTACGCGCGATGATTGCGGCGGTTCGGCTGGCCTTCGCATGCCTGCGGATGGTCGCTTCGGCGTGTGTGCTGCCGAGCAGGCAAAGCGTGATGAGGAGAGTAAGTGTCCGCTTCAAACTCGTGTCCTTAGTGGTTGCGGCGCAAAAATGCGGGGATATCGAGCTCGTTGCCTTCGGGCGAGCTGCCATTGCCTTCGCCCGCATAGCCGGAGAAGGAGGGTACGCGTACCTCGGGCCATTGTGACGCCGGCTTCCCGTCCCCGCCAATCCCACCAAGGGGTGAGGCCGGAGCCTCGCTCGCCCAGCCGTGCTGACTCGCACGCAGCTCTTCGTTGCCCTTTTTGAAGAATTCATCGTCGAAGACCGAGGCGGGTACAGCGACCAGTTCGGGCCGGGCCTCGTTCGCGGCGATGGGATGGTACGCCCCCGGAGTCGGCGTCGAGCCCGCGGCGGAGCTTTCGTGCGCAGCCCGCGCCGGAGAGCTGCTGTTCTCCGGCTCCGAGGCCGCACTCTCGTCCTGGGTCTCATCCCGTGCTACGCCGCCCAGATCGCGGGACGGACGGTTCACCTCTTCGCGGAATCCGGGAAAGTCGTCAAGCTCACTCGACGGCCGCGCAATGCGCACCGCCGGTGGCTCGGAGATGGAAGCCGCGGGAGCGTGGCCCGCCACCGGAGGCGCCGAAAAGCCCATCGTTCCCGGCTTGCTCGCCCCCCCAATCTCGCTGGCGAACGGTGCGTTCGCGACCCGCGGGGCGATGCGCGGCTGATAGGAGCCACCCGGGATGTCCGTGGGCTCGACGGCCGCACCTCCGAGCATGCGCTCGCGCCGCTGCGGCTGCGCGGCACGGAAACCGGTGGCGATCACCGTGATCTTGATGTCGTCGCCCATGTTTTCGTCCAGCACGGCGCCGAAGATGATGTTGGCATCCTCATGCGCGGCGTTCTGGATGATCGTGGAGGCGTCGTTTACCTCGTTCAGCTTCAGGCTGCTCGATCCAGTGATGTTGATCAGGATGCCGCGCGCCCCATCGATCGCGCCGGACTCCAGCAGCGGCGAAGCCATCGCGGCCAGGGCAGCTTCGCGCGCCCGGTCCGGGCCGGAGCGGACCGCCGTTCCCATCACCGAGTAGCCCATGCCGGCCATGGTCGTCTTCACATCGGCGAAGTCGCGGTTGATGACGCCCGGAATCGTAATGATGTCCGAGATGCCCTGCACACCCTGCCGCAGCACGTCGTCGGCGATGCGGAAGCTCTCAAAAAAACCCGCATCCTTGGCGACCGCCAACAGCTTTTCGTTCGGGATCACGATCAGGGTGTCGACCGACTCGAGCAGCTCCTGCATCCCGCGCTCGGCCTGCATCATGCGGCGCTTGCCCTCAAACGCAAACGGCCGCGTGACTACCGCCACGGTGAGCGCTCCCATCTCGCTGGCCAGCGAGGCGATCACCGGCGCCGCACCCGTTCCCGTTCCTCCGCCCAAACCTGCCGTCACAAAGACCATATCGGCGCCTTCCAGCGCTTCAATAATCTTGTCCGAGTCCTCTAAAGCGGCACGGCGTCCCACATCCGGGTTAGCCCCGGCACCCAGCCCCGCCGTAAGCTTCACGCCCAGCTGCAGCTTTACGGGCGCGTTTGAGGTTTCGAGCGCCTGAGCATCGGTGTTGGCGGCGATGAACTCCACACCTTCCACCTTGGCCGCGATCATGCGGTTGACGGCATTGTTGCCGCCGCCGCCCACACCAATCACCTTGATGCGCGCCGAGCGCTGCATTTCATCGTGGTAGTGGATGCGAAGGGCGTCGTCGGGTTGATGGGGCGGCTGAGGCGTGGGAAATTGCGGGGACATGAGGGCGCTACTCCGGGGCGGGCGAGGCCGATGCTCTGATTCTGCACGATGCGGCGACATTTCGTGCAACAGGGATGGGGCAAGGGGGCTTATGCCGTACCTAGATCGGTTCCATGCACGCATACAGCGTGTCGTAAAGCGTGAGTCGAATCTGGAGAGTCAGGCGGCCCCTCACTCTTGACTCTAACTTGGTTTTAACGGGGGAAGTGGAAGACGATGCCTGCCCCGATCGATTGGGTGGCGTGTGTGCTTGGTCCAAACAGCGCACCCGCGCCCACTTCAATCGCCCGGATATCCATGTAAGGCAGCACCGTGATGTCCAATCCGATAAGCCCCTGCACCTGCGTGAAGTTCGAGTAGAGGATCGGGTCCACCGACGCGGCGTTGGTCTTTGCGTAGCCCACCGCAGCCTCGGCGTAGGGATGCAGAATCGGGATCGGCACACCGATGCTGGCGCGCACACCGCCGAGTGCGCCATACTGCTTCACCACGCCCGCACCGCCTTGGTAGTTCACCGCGCTCTTATTCGAATTGAAGACATTTCCGCGCAGATCCGCCCCGATGCGAAACGGCCCCACGTTGCGAAAGTCGTAGTACACGCCGAAGTTGCCGCCGTAGGGCCGAACGATCCCGTTGGTGCTCGCACACTGCGCGTTCAGGGCCTGGCAGGTAAAGCCGCTTACTCGCTCGCCATCAAAGGTTCCGTACACGGCAAATTGTGCCCTCGCGGGACACACAGAGATAAAGACAAAAGCGGCGAGCAACGGCAGGAGCTTGCGAAACGACATGAGCTTTATTCTACCCATGCCGGGCGAAGCAGGATCGCCCTTAGTTTTATTCTGCCGCCTTGGACGCCGCTTCGCGCAACCCACTTTTCGCACAGGAAAAATTGTATGGCAGCCAAGCTCCTCCATCACGGGCGGCAAGGCGTGATCGATGCCCCAACCTGCCAGAGGCTCAAGGATCGCCATGCAGAGGACGTGCGGCCTTGAGGCCGGCCTCCAAAGCATCTTGGGCGACCGATGGCAGCCGTTCCGTGGGGATCAGCTTGAGTGCAACTTCGGCCTCAAAGGTCGTCGGATCAAAGGGCGCCTCCAAACTCCGCAGGCCGGCCGATTATGCTTTCCGCCTAACGGCAACCTCTACCTGCTCCGCTTTGGCCGGACGCAGGGCTTCCAGAACGGCAGACGGATTGCGCTGGATCACGGTGAGGTACGCCCGGGTCGGCACCTCGGGTGTCCGCCGTCCCCCTTCCCAGTGCTTTACGGTGTCGAGACTGAAGCCGAAGCTGTCAGAGAACGCCGCCTGGGTCATGTTCAGCCCTTTACGGATGCTCTTCACGTCCACAGAAGGCGGCACGGTGACCTTGTAGCCCTCCCGCTCGCCTTCCATGTACGCCTTGGCTTCTTCCAGGCCCCGCATGATCTTGCTGAAAGCTTTCTCGCTCATACGTTCCCTCCGGTTGGTTTGAAGAGTGACTTGACGAACTTCGCCATCTCGTTGCGCTCGGCTTTGCTGAGATTAGCTTTGTCATTCTTGGCAAAGGCTGCAAGCAGGAATATGGGGTAGTCCGTGTCATGGTGGATATAGACCACACGGCCACCACCGCTCTTTCCTCGACCACCACGACCGACCCGCACCTTGCGGACGCCACCCGTGCCCTGCATGATCTCGCCGCACTCTGGGTCGTTCGCCACCATGGTCACAATCGCTTCACGCTCTTGGGTGGTAAAGATCGCCTCGGCATCCTTGAGATAACCGGGAGTCTCGACCACACCGTGCATGAGCTAAATAGTACTCCAATGGACACCTTTTAATTCGATTGACCCTACACTTCCGCCGTCCCCGCCTCAACCGACTATTTGGGTCCGTCGAATGGGTCCGTAAGGCTTACGGGCTAGAAACTGCCCTTGAACAGCCCCTGAATCTTCTGCCGCAGCCCCTGCTCCTCGCTGGCCTTGCGGATCTGGGTGCGATGCGTGTAGAGCAGCATGCCGATCAGCGTGGAAAACTCCGGCCGCGCCAGCTCCGGCGGCATGCCCGGCAGCGGCACCGGGTAGCCGATGCGGGCGGGCACGCGCAGCAGGCTTTCGGCGTGGTCGAGAAGCCCTGGCAGAAGGGCTCCCCCGCCGGTGAAGACGACGCCCGTGCCCATAGCCTCCAAAACCCCGCCGCCGCGCAGGTTGTCGCGCAGCATGGTCAGCAGCTCGCGGGCACGCGGCTCGAGGATCTCGGCCAGAAAGCGCTGCCGCACCAGGTGTGCACCCTGCCCGCCGGTGGTAAGGTCACCACCAACCTCAATCTCATTCAGCTGCGGCACCGCCGTCACAACGCAATGGCCGTAGTGACGCTTCAGCATCTCGGCCTCGTCCACGCCCACGTGCAGGCCGACCGCAAGATCGTTGGTGAAGTGATCGCCGCCGATGGGCAGCACCGCCGTATGCGCGACGGCGCTTTCAAAATAGACGACGATCTCCGTCGAACTCGCCCCGATATCGGCGAGGCAGACGCCAAGCTCCCGCTCGTCCGGATGCAGCACGGCCTCGGCCGAGGCGATCCCCTCAAATACCGTGTCGACGACCTCCAGACCGGCCTTGTTCGCGCAGGTGACGACGCTCTGCGCCGCCGAGCCCGAGCAGGTGGAAAGGTGCAGGTTCACCTCCAGCCGGTTGCCGACCATGCCTACGGGATCGTGAATCCCCGCCTGGTCGTCGAGGATGAACTGCTGCGGCAGCAGGTGCAGCACCTCGCGGTCGGGGGCGAGCCCGACAGAGCGTGCGCGGTCGATGGCCGAGCGCACGTCCTCGCGGGTGATCTCCTTCATGCGGCTGCCCATGGAGATGCCGCCCTGCGAATTCATGCCTTTGATATGCGGTCCGCCGATGCCCACCACGGCGGTCTCGATGGGAGCCTTGGTAGCCTTCTCCGCTGCAAGGGCCGCCCTGTCAATCACTTCAGCGGCAGGCGCGAGGTCGGCGATCATGCCCTTGCGCATGCCGCGCGAGATCTCGATGCCATGACCGCGGTAACGCAGGCCCTCGCCTGCCTCGGCGACCAGCACCGCGCTCTTTGAGCTCCCAGCGTCCAGGACCGTGATCAGATTGCTTGCCTTCTGGTTCATAAATCCACCGTCTCGGGACTGCTTGCCTTCAGAGATTCATTGCCTTCAGAGATACATTGCCTTCAGAGATACAGCGCAGCTGTTTTTCTTTCTGTCGTTCCCGGAGGGAACCTGCTGTTCCGGCCGGCAGCTAATGCCCGGCGGCCCTTCCCTTACTCTGCGCCGCGCGATGGGCCGCTGCCAACTTCGCGAACACACGCTGGTTCGCCGCCGTGCTCTTCGCGGGAACGCGCCTGGAAGCGGCCTGCGCTGCCGCCCGTCTGGCGTCCACCTCGGCGGCCTCTCGCAGAGCCAGCTTGCGCGCTTCCCCCGCGGCGGAGCCCGATGTTCCGGAGATCGCCGCATCCGCCGCCAGAGGCGCATTGTTGCCCGGCTGCATCTCCAGCACCACCTGCCGCTCATAACGCATATCGGCCGAAGCCAGCTTCGGATACTGCGTCCGCCACTCCGGCAGGTGCCGCTCAAAGGCCTGGTATCGCAGCAGAAAATTTTCATCGCCGAAATGCACCAGGATGTCCGCATCTCCGGTGGTGATGAGCGCCTTGACGTCCTCGGGGTTGGTGACGTCCACCTCACTCAGCGTCTGCGTCGCCTTTGCGCCCGCGCGGCTCAGGTCGGCCATGAAGCGCCGGTACACCTCCATGCGCGTCGCGCGAATCTCCGGAGTGTCATTGGGCGCCAGCCCGGTGAGCACGGGAAACGAATAATGCGGATCGCCGGCGGACTCGGGCGGCATATCGAGCAGCACACCCTCGTCATCCACCAGGCCGATCTGCGTGCCCTGCCGGGTAAAGGCCACAGGCGTGCGTTCTGTCAGCTGGATACGGAGATGGTTGGGCAGCAGACGCATGAGGGTGGCGTGCGAGACCCAGGGAAGGCGCTCCAGATCCGCGCGGCGTTCGCCCAGCGGCACCTTGAAAATGTTGCGGTCGAGATCGGCGCCAAAGACGCTCAGCACCTCCGCACGCGAGATGTGCTCGTTGCCCTGGATCGTGATTGCAGAGGAGTCGGTGATTAGAAATCGGCCGTCATGCAGCAGAAAGCTGCGGATGCCCGCGGCGGTGAGTGCCACGCCGGCGAGCACTGAAAAGGCGCCGCTCGCGAGCAGCACACGGCCGGCCACGCTGCGTGGCATGCCGCCGCGCACACGCATGCCGTAGGAGCCGTACGCACCCCGCTGCGGAATGTAGGGCTCCCCCTCCGCATCTCCAGCCGCCGTTTGCCCCGGCGGGAACACCCGATGCAGCGCGCCGGCGGGGGCTGGCTCCTGATGCTCCGGTTCGGAGACATAGATCTCCTCCGGCATCGCAAGTGCCGTCGCCGCCGAGCTGCGTTTGTACACCAACTTCATTCCGCCGGCCCGAGCAAGGCCGCGGAGATCGCCAGTGGCTTCACTATAACGGCTCCCTGGAGGGTTCCGGCAATGACATTTTTTGTGTACCGGGTCAGGGACGTGCCCCAACTACGGACAACCCGAGTTGCGTAGCCGCCGTTGCAAGCCGGCGATCGTAAGTGGCGAGATGCAAGAGATCGAGGGATCGAAGCAACAGCGGTCCCGAATATTGCTCCGCTAGAACTCGCGCGTATTCAAACGTAGCCTCACTGATACGCACTTTGCGATAGATCCGATTACGGCGATCGCGCTTGTAATCGGCATACGTGCTTTCAGCCTCCGAGAGTGGCAGACGCCGAAACAGCGCTGAAGCCACTTCTACGTCGGTCAATGAATTGATCATGGGATCGGCTAACGTTGAGAAGGTCGCCTGGGCGACCTGCGACTCCGCCTCATACACGTACATCTTGAGCAGGAAGCTGGTGTCAAGGTAGGTACTCATCACCATCGCGATCTTCCCGAACCCACGCCGCTGTATCTACATTGAGTGGCTTGTCTCCGAAGATCTTCCGCATACGCGCCATGAAATCGGGCATCTCCGGGCGCTCGCTTCCGACTGCTGCCTCCAGTTCAGGCGCTCGCAACTCGGCAATGACCTTGTCGCCAAGTAGCAACTCAACTCGATGTCCGCGCTCTAGCTCCGCTTCCATTGTCCCCAGTTGAGCTGCAAGCTCCTCGACCTGCACACGCAAAATGGCTGTGGAGGGCGCACGAATAGGCAGCGGAAGCGTGTGGTCGGCATCCATAGACAAATGCTACACCGCAGCAAGCCGCTCCAGCAGCATCGGCCCGGCCTGCGACACACTTCCGGCGCCCAGCGTGAGGATCATGTCGCCGTCACGGGCATCCGCGGCGAGCCGGTCCACAGCCTCACCCATGGACGCCGCATAGGCAACGCGGCCGCCGCCCTCCGAACGGATCGCCTCGGCCAGTGACTCACCGGTGATCCCTTCGATGGGCGCTTCACTTGCCGCGTAGATGTCCAGCACCTGCACCGCATCCGCATCGCCGAAGGCGGTCGCGAAGTCCTCCATCAGATCGCGGGTGCGGGTGTAGCGGTGCGGCTGAAACAACACCAGGACACGCCCGTAGCCGCACTCCCGTGCGGCCTGCAGCGTGGCCCGGATCTCTGTCGGGTGGTGGCCGTAGTCGTCGATGACCGTCACGCCGCGCGCCTGCCCCCTAGTTTGGAAGCGCCGGTCGACCCCACGGAAGCTCCCCAGGCCTTTCGCGATCAACCCCGGGTCAAGCCCGAGCTGAACACCGATCGCGACCGCCGCCGTGGCATTGAGCACATTGTGCCGGCCGGGCACATGGAGGTGAAACGGTCCCAGCACGAGCCCCAGCGTGTTGACCTCAAAGGCTGAATGGCAGCCCGGCTCGGCTCGCAGTATCCGCAGGCGGAAGTCCGCGTCCGGCGATTCGCCATAGGTGTACACCCGGGGCGTGACGCGCGGCAGAATGGCCTGCAGCGCCGGATTATCCGCACAGGCGGTCACCGCACCGTAGAACGGCACCTCGTCCATGAATTGCACAAAGGAATTTTCGACGTCCGCCATGTCGCGGTAGGCGTCCATGTGCTCGCGATCAAGATTCGTGACTACAGCCATAATCGGCGAAAGCCGCAGAAACGAGCGGTCGCTCTCATCGGCCTCGGCGACCAGGTAGTGCGAACGCCCCAGCCGCGCATTCGATCCCATGGCATCCACGCGGCCACCCACGACCACCGTCGGATCCAGCTCACCGCCCGCCAGCACCGCGGCGATCATGCTGGTGGTGGTGGTCTTGCCGTGCATCCCGGCGACGGCGATGCCGTACTTCAGCCGCATCAACTCGGCGAGCATCTCCGCTCGGGGGATCACCGGAGTTTTGCGCAGCCGCGCCTCCAGCACCTCAGGATTGTCGCGCGCCACCGCCGAACTGGTCACCACTACATCACTGGCTGCCGCGTTCTCCGCCGCATGGCCGAGATAAATCCGAGCGCCCAGCCGCTCCAGACGTTCCGTTACCGCCGACGCGCGCAGGTCGGAGCCGGAGACGGGATAGCCCATGGTCAATAAAATCTCGGCAATTCCACTCATGCCGATGCCGCCGATGCCGATAAAGTGAATGCGCTGCGAGGGCGCGAACATGGCGTGCTGAGGCGAAGTCATCCCTTGTATTGATGCCTGTGAGGTTCGGCTGAGTGGAATGCAGTGCCGCAGCAAGCCACAGCATAGCAAAATTCAATTGACTGCAATCTGCTGATTATTGATGATAGATGCATGATGATTTCGCGAAGGGCGGATTGATGAGGACGACGCTTGCCATAGACGATGACGTTCTGGCAGCTGCGAAGGAGCTCGCCGACTTTCAGCGAAAGAGCATAGGCGAGGTCATCTCTACACTGGCGCGCACGGCCTTGACACCCCGGCCTTCGACCCACGAGACACGGAACGGTATACCTCTTCTGGAGCGTCGTGGAACGGGCGTACTGGTCACCTCGGAACTGGTAAGGCAGCTGGACGAGGAGCTGCCTTGACTCGCTACCTGCTCGATGTGAACGTGCTGCTCGCGCTGATGGACCCCGATCATGTGTGGCACGACGTTGCGCATGCCTGGTTTGCTTCGACAGGTGGGAGAGCTTGGGCTACCTGCCCTATCACGGAGAACGGTGTGCTGCGGATTGCAGGAAACGTCCGTTACCCGAACTCTCCCGGCACACCGTCCGAAGTGGCGAAGATCATGAGCCGCCTGCGCGCTCTGCCTGGTCATGAGTTCTGGCCCGACGAGATCAGTTTGCTGAAGGAAGGAAGCATACAGATCGTTCATCTTTCAGACCCAAAGCAGGTCACCGACACCTATCTGCTCGCGCTGGCTAACTCGCGAGGTGGACGCTTAGCTACATTTGATCGCCGGATGGTCACAAATACTGTGGAACGCGGCCACGAGATTCTGCACCTGATTGCCTAGCTGCACACCTGGCCATGGCACACGCCCGGAGAGCCGCCGCGATGCTATACCTTAAGCCATGAGTCGGAAATCTGCACTGCTTTTCGCGCTCCTGGCAGCGACTGTATCCCTCTTTGCCGCCCCCCGCCGTGGCACGGCGCAAACCACCCAAACCCTGCTGGCGACGCCTTCCACCGTCGCCTGGGGCTACTATTCAGCCCATGCCAAGCCGGCGATCACCGTGCACAGCGGCGATACGGTCATTATGCAGACCGCCTCCACCTGCGGGCCGCCGGAGCGGCTCCAATCCGAGGGCGTCAAGGCGGCGGACATCCCCACCTGGCTCGGCCCGCTGTACACCGGCGTTCCGCAGAGCGATCGCGGCCCCGGCGGCCACATCCTTACCGGTCCGGTAGCCGTCGCGGAGGCGGAACCGGGCGATGTGCTCGAGGTTCGCGTGGTTAAGATTGCCATCGATGTGCCCTGGGCCTGCAACGGCTTCGGTGCGGGCCGCGGGTTTCTTCCCGACGACTTTCCCTACGGCCGCACCAAGATCATTCCGCTCGACCGCGCGAACATGACCGCCGACTTTGCCCCGGGCATCACCATCCCGCTCCATCCGTTTTTCGGCTCCATGGGCGTGGCGCCGCCGGAGTCGGCCGGCAAATGGAACTCCGCGCCACCCTGGATGCATGGCGGCAACATGGATAATAAGGAGTTGACGGCCGGTTCGGTGATCTTCTACCCCGTTCATGCGAAGGGCGGCCTGTTTGAGGCCGGCGACGGCCATGCCGGGCAGGGCAACGGGGAGGTGGACATTACCGCGCTCGAAACCTCGCTCACCGGCACCTTTCAATTCATCGTGCACAAGGGCGAGGCCGCCCGCGAGCACCTGCTTTGGCCGCGCGCGGAGACCCCGACGGCCTACATCAGCATGGGCTTCAACGCCGACCTCAAGCTTGCGGCCGAGATGGCCGTGCGCAACATGATCGGGTTCCTGTCGGAGGGCAATCCGGACTACCCGCACCTGTCGCGCGACGACGCCTACGCGCTCATCTCGACGGCTTGTGACGTAAACATCACCCAGCTGGTCGACACCAACGACGGCGTGCATGTAATGTGCCCCAGGGCGCTGTTCACCGGGCCAAAGCTGCCGACCGCATTACCAACGCCCTGATTTCGAGCCCTGACTTCGGCGCACGAACGGGTTTGAAGATGGACGCAACAAATGCCGCGGTGTATGTGTCTAATCGGTTGGGGACGGAAAGGGTAGAGATATCTGGACCGCGGCTCCGGTGCCGCACAGAGCTGTTTCGGCAGGCTCTGAACAGCGGCGAAAGGAACAAAATGCAGATCAGGCGCGCAGTTCGCAAGATGGTCATAGGCTCAGCGCTGGTCGCTGGCTTCGGCGCAGTCGTACCGCTCCTTCAGGCGCAGTACCCTGGCGGACAGGATCCGAACGGACAGTATCCCGGGGGACAGTACCCTGCCGCGCAGGACCCCAACGGCCAATATCAGGGTGGCCAGTACCCTGCTGGGCAGGATCCCAACGGACAGTACCAGGGCGGTGTCGCCGCCACGTACGCCCCCCCAGCCATTCCGGATTACGCCCAGCCGGAGTGCCCCGGCGACGGTTATCTCTGGACGCCGGGCTACTGGGCCTGGAACGGGGACGGCTACTACTGGGTCAATGGAGCCTGGGTCGAGCCTCCCTACATCGGCGGGTTGTGGACGCCGGGCTGGTGGGGCTGGGGCGGCGGCGGCGGCGGTTACTTCTGGCATGCGGGCTACTGGGGCCGTAACGTCGGCTACTACGGTGGAATCAACTACGGCTTCGGCTACTTCGGCACCGGCTTCTACGGTGGGTACTGGAATGGCGGCCGCTTCTTGTACAACCGCGCCTATGGTCACTTCGGTGGTGGATTCCGGGGCGCGTACTATAACCACGCCTATGCCGGTTTTAGCGGCCGCCCCGGCGGCTCGGGCTTTAATGCGCACCCGGCCGGCTTCGGTGGCAATCGCGGCGCAGCCTTCAACCATTCCTCCGGTATCAATGGCGGCGGCTATGGCAACCACGGGGCTGTCGGCAATGGGGGCTATGGCGGCTACGGGAACCGGGGCGCAGTCAGCAACGGCGGCTACGGAGGCGGCGCTCGCAGCTTCTCAGCGCCGGCGGGCGGGGGCGGTCACAGCTTTTCAGCACCGTCCGGCGGCGGTGGCCATAGTTCCGGCGGCGCAGGCGGAGGCGGCTTCCACGGTGGAGGCGGCAGTGGTGGCTTCCATGGCGGCGGTGGCGGCGGCGGATCGCACGGGGGCGGCGGCGGACACCGCTAGAGTGATTTGATGTAGTTAAAAAGTTGTCATCTCGACCGGAGCGTAGCGTAGTGGAGAGACCCCTGTATCTCGTTCGTGGCTGAACGATAGATTATGCAACTCCGAGCAAAATGCAGGGGTTCTCCACTATGCAGACGATGCAACTGTCTGCTGCTGCCCAAAAGACGAAGGCCTGTCGTTTAGGGCCCGGCGCTCCGGTCGAGAGGACGCCTCTACACCAACACGGAAACCTTTATAAACCCCTCGATGAGCGCGAAGACCGGGGCGATCGCCTCGGCCTTTCTGTTCCAGCGATGATTAAAACGAACATCCTGCTCAGCTGTTCGCCAGCCGCAGCACCATTGCGGCGATCCGCTCCAGTGCGCCGGGCCGGGCCATTGCCTCCGCAGCGACAGCCATGGCCTGCCGTCTTGGCCGATTGCAGAGCAGACCGAGCAAAGCCCGTTCCAGCGACTCCGGCGTCACATCCGCCTGGGGCAGCATCTCCGCCGCGCCGGCTTCGGCGAGCACCTCGGCGTTTTTGCGCTGGTGATCGTCGGCAGCCTGCGGAAACGGCACCAGCAAAGACGGCATACCCGCTGCACAGAGCTCCGCCACGGTGCTGCCGGAGCGCGCCAGCACCACATCGGCAGCGGCGTACTGCGCGGGCATATCGGTCAGAAAGGCCTCTACGCGCCATTGCGCCGGATCGGCTCCGCTTGCGGCATACGCTGCCCGCGTCGTCTCCAGATGACGCGGACCGGACTGGTGCACGATCGTGAGTCCTGGAACCGCGCGCAGCAGCCGGTGCGCGATGCGCGGCAGCATGTCGTTGAACACCGCCGCCCCCTGGCTGCCGGCCGTCACCAGCAGTTGCAGGGATGCATCCACTGGCTTGAATGATCTACCAAAGATCTCCGGCCGCACCGGCACTCCCGTCACCTCGGCGTTCCGAAAAAACTCCAGCGTCTGCGGGAAGTTCACGGCGGCCGCACTGACGAACCTGCCGGAAAGCCGGTTCGTCATACCGGGCACCGCATTCGGCTCATACGCCAACGTCGGAATGCGCAGCAATACCGCAGCAAGGATCGCCGGTCCACTGGCATAGCCACCTACACCGACCACCACCTGCGGCTTGAATGTTCGCAGCAGGCCCACGCACCGCTGAATACCCAGCGGAAGATCGCTTACGGTCTTCAGCCGCGTAGCCAGGCTCACATTTTTCAGCTGTCCGGAGCGCACCAGCTCCAGGCGAAATCCCGCCTCGGGCACCAGCCTCGTCTCCAGGCCCCGCGCCGTGCCGATAAAGAGCAGCTCCGCCCCGTGCCGGTCACGCAGTTCCCTGCCGATGGCCAACGCCGGAATTACATGCCCCCCGGTCCCCCCACCTGCAATGGCAACGCGCAACTCGCCATCTGAGCCCTGGACCCTGGACCCTGAACCCTGCATCAATCGATCTCGCGGGTCACGTTGAGCAAGATCCCCATGCACGCCAGCGTGACAAAGACGCTGGTGCCCCCCGAGGAGATGAACGGCAGCGGAATGCCTTTGGTCGGCAAGAGCGCCAGCACAACGCTCATGTTGAAGAACGCCTGCACAAGGATCGCGGTGGTGAGCCCGAAGGCGAGAAAGCGGGCAAACGGATCGGTGGAAAGAAACGCCGCCCGCATGCCTCGGTAACCCAGTATGCAGAAGGCTGTCACAACGCAAATCGCGCCGATGAGACCAAGCTCCTCGCAGATATTGGCGAAGATAAAATCCGTGTGCGGTTCGGGCAGGAAGAAGAGCTTCTGCACGCCTTCCATCAGCCCTTTGCCATGAATGCCGCCCGTTCCCACGGCGATCAGCGATTGCAGAATGTGAAAGCCCGCGCCCTTGGGATCAGACTCCGGATCCAGAAAGATCTTCATGCGCGTCGCGCGAAATTTCACATGGAACAGCATGTAGTACAGGATGGGCGAAGCGCAGGCCAGCGCGATCCCGATCCATTTCATCTGCATGCCCGCGAGATACAACATCAACAGCAGCACAGCCGCGCACACCATCGCGGTGCCCAGGTCGGGCTCCTTGAGAATCAGCGCGATGTACACCAGCGGCGGCAGCGCCGCGGGCAGAATCGTCTCTTTGATATTGTCGATCGCGTGCATGCGCGTCTGCAGAAACCAAGCGAGAAACACAATGATGACCGGCTTGGCGAGCTCCGACGGCTGCAAGGACATGCTGCCGAAGCCGATCCAGCGGTGCGCTCCATTCACCTTGCCGCCCAGCACAAACACCCCGAGCAGAAGCAGCGCCGTAACGGCCATCAGCGGAAAAATAAGCTTGGGATTGTTGTATTTGCGATAGGGCACCCGCATCAACACAAACAGCGCGACGATGCCCAGCAAGACCCAAACCGCCTGCTTGGTGACATACGCATACGGCGAGCCGAGCGTCGCCTTCGCCATCACCGCAGACGCGGAAAAGACCATCACCAGGCCGAACAGCACGAGCAGCAGCACCGTGCCAAACAACCACTTATCTACGCCGACGCGCTTTGCCATGCCCTACCCTGACGACTCAAACCTCTACGCCTCGCCCCTCGTACCTGAACAAATCCAAAGGAACTTACGCATTGCCTACCCTTATTACAATCGCATCCTGCGGCGGCAATCCATGCACCAATGCCTTGAACACGCGCCCGCGATGCTCGTAGTTCTCAAACTGATCGAAGCTCGAGCAGGCCGGTGCGAGCAGAACCACATCCCCCGCGGTTGCATGTTCGTGCGCATATGCGATCGCCCTGTCCAGCGTGCCCGCTCGTTCTATCTTCACCAGACCCGCCAGCTGCGTCTCTATCTTTTCCGCGGCGGAACCAATGGTGATAACCGTGCTTGCGCGGGATTGCAGCAGAGGCAAAAGTGTGCGGTAGTCCGAGCCCTTATCCTTGCCACCTAGAATGACGTGAATGCCGCCCGGGAAGGCCTCCAGCGCCTTGGCCGTGGCATCCACATTGGTCGCCTTGGAATCGTTATAGAAGCGCACGCCGCCGAGCTCGCGCACGAACTCCAGACGATGCTCCACCGCCCGAAACGCCTTCACCGCGCCCCGAATCGCCTCGCTCGACACACCCGCAAGCTTTGCCGCCGCCACCGCCGCGAGTACGTTCTCCACATTGTGCGCGCCGGCGAGCGGAATCTCCGCGACCGGCATCACCGGCTCAGGCTCGCGGCCTTCCACCGCGCGAAAAAAGATCGTCTCACCCTGCACAAATGCGCCTTGCTTCACCTGGCGGCGCGGGCTGAACCAGAAGATCTGCGCCCCGGTCTTCGCGGCAACCATCTGCGTCGCCTTGTCCTCCGCGTTCAGTATCAGGAAGTCCTCCGCGGTCTGGTTTTCGGTGATGCGCGCCTTGGCAGCCGCATAATTTTCAAAGCTGCCATGGCGATCCAGGTGATCCGGCGTGATGTTCAGCACCAGCGCAATGCGGGGCCGAAAGCTCTCGATGGTCTCCAACTGAAAGCTCGAAACCTCCAACACCGACCACACGGTCTGGTCTGCCATTTTCTTAAGCTTGTCATCCCGCAGCACAGCCGGGGTCCCCGACGCGCGTTCTTTGCGCGATGGGGTGGGAGCGGAGGGATCTGCTTTTTGCCCGTCCGGCGAAAAACGCCCGGCCAGTTCCACACTCTCCGCCACCATCTCCACCACCGGCAGACCGATATTGCCGCCCACCAGCGTCGGCCGCCCACTCGCCTGCAAAATTTCACCCAGCAGCGATGTCGTGGTGGTCTTACCGTTGGACCCCGTAACGGCAACGATCTCGCCAGCGAGGAACTGCGTCCCCAACTCCAGCTCGCCGATAATGCGCATGCCCAGCGCCCGCACGGTCTTCAACTCCGGCACGCTGAGCGGAATACCCGGCGAAACGACAATAAAATCCTGCCGCCGAAAGGTCAGCAGGCCATGGCTGCCGGCCTCCACCATGATGCCTTCATCAAGCAGCTCCGGCAGTTCGGCGACGGTCGCCGCCGGCCGCGAATCGCTGACCGTCACACGCGCGCCGCGTGCCTTCAAAAACCGTGCAGCGGCAAGGCCGCTCCTGCCCAAACCCACAACCAGCACTCGCTTATTCTTGAGCTCCACATCCACTCCGGCCGCAACAATATCCATCGTATCCGCCTTCGTCATCCTAGCGGAGAGCGGGTAGTGGGTCAGTTGCAATCCACAATCTTCGAGGCCGTCTATTCAGCTGTTTGGGTTATGAACCCAAAGGTTGGAGTTTAGCGATTGCCTGCAAAAGGATCAGATTCCCTTTGGGATCCACAAACGATGAACGTGCGAGCGCCCACGGTTCCTTCTTGAGTACTTGATGAAAGACCACGCCTGCTCCGGTTCCGGCAGCGAAACTGGCCGACGGGAAGGCCGCGAAAGAACACCGCCGCCGGGGAGAGGGTCTGTTTCTCCTGCCTGCCCAGAATTAGCGGGGAATCGCTCATCGTTGCCGTCGCTACGGCCATCTGCGGCTTACTGGAACGACGGGACATTTTCGTTTGTTCTGTTCTTGATTTTTTCTTTTGTCCTTCGAAGACCCTTGCATCGCACAGTCAGGTTGCTTCCGGTGTACGTCATTTGTTTTGTGCTGCCATCGGGAAGCGCGACTACCAAATGACGTGTGGTCTGCATTCCTGGATAATGTCCCTGTCTCGCGCCGAGGGTAAGGATACGCTTGCGGTCATTCCATTGCATCGGAATACGGGCGAAGGCGCCCTTCTCGTAGCCATAGGTATTGCCGTCGTCTTCGTAGAGCGAAAAGGCGGCGTCGGTTCCCGGATAGATGCGCACTTCGAGGGGGTCTTCCGCTTCGGCAGTCGACTGCGTCACCGGCCCCAGAGGCAAAATCGTACCCGCGCGCACATAGAACGGAATAACATCCAATGGAACTGGAGTGAGATCCAGCGTTTGCGCTCCGGCTACGGCCTTGCCCGTATTACCGTCGAACCAGCCGCCTGCCGGTAAATAAACCTTCCGCTTGCCGCCCTGGGTCAACACAGGCGCGGCAAGTAGCCGGTCGCCCAGCATCCACTCGTCGTTCAACGACCAGGTTTTGCGATCCTCCGGAAATTCCAGGAACAGGGGCCGCATAGGGGGCAGGCCGGTGCGATAGGTCGTCTCAGCTAGCGTATAGATATAGGGAATCAGCCGGTAACGCAGGTCGATCGCCTTCGTCATGGCTGCGAGCCCATCCTCTCCAAAAGCCCAGGGCCATCGCGGCGAACCCTGGGTGCCATGCGCGCGCATTATGGGAATAAAGACAGCCTCTTCGATCCATCGCGTGTAAAGCTCCGGTGTGGGAGTACTCTGAAAGCCGCCTGTATCGTGTGAGACGTAAGGCATTCCCGCCAGGCTCCAGTTGAGAAGCGTTCCCGGCTGCTCCCTGAACGCTGCCCACGTCGAGTCGATATCCCCGCTCCACGCCGCCGCGCCATAGTGCTGGATGCCGGGAGCGAATGCCCGGTCGATGGACCACGGCCGATTGGGGCTGATGGCGCGGCCGCCCAGATACTGCTTTTGGGACATGAAGAAAAATTCATCGTAGGTCTCCTCGGCCTCGTCGTTCCACCAGCCGTCGACGCCGTCCTTCAGCAACAGCAGCTGATGGTTCCACCACCAGGACCGCGCGGATGGAATATCGAAGCGCAGATCGAATCCGAAGGGAGCCGGTATCACCCAGCCCTGGCTCTTGGCATAGTCTGCATTCACGCCGGTCACGCGCGGTTTTCGAATGCCGACAAAATGCAGGTTCATCGCATGCATCTGCGCTAGATCGGCGGCCGGCTCGGGGAAGGTCTTGGGATTGAACTCCCAGTCCTTGACATACCAGTCGTAATCGTAGATGAAAGCATCCACCGGTATCTTGCGATCTCGAAATTGATGCCATTTGTCCTGCACGTCGGCGGCATCCTTGTATCCCCACCGGCTGAGCAGGAACCCGAAGGTCCACCGCGGAGGGATGGGCGCCGAACCGGTCAAACGCGCATACTCCCCGAGAACACCCGCGCTGTCGGGCGCAGCCATCAGATAGATGTCAGCGAAACCCTCAGGGACCGTCCAGGTGAGCGTTCCATTTGTGTCGGACCAGGTAATATGTTGTTTCACATCGCGAATATCGTTGGCCACCAGAATGCCGTAGCCGGACGGCGACCAGATAAAGGGCACGCAGGTAGTGCCATTGTTGACAATCTGCTGGCCGGAAGTGTGAACGAGCGGTCCAGCGTGGTTTTCACTTTCATTGCCGTTGCCGTAAAAGCGATCTTGCGCATCGTGCTCAAACGTGAAGGTCGTGGAGTTGCCGTTCGAGGCTACTGTCTTGAGCGTCAGCAAAGCCTTTCCCTCAGCCGACCTGAGAACTAGCGGGTTCGATACGTTCCCGGGGGCGCCCGTCAGTGTCCCAGGGGACTGGTCTTCTGCGGGAGGCGGCACTGATTCGCTGGGCGCGACGACAAAGGGGCTCGCCGGTGGCGTGGCCGCATCCGGCAAGGCATTCACCACCAGATGAAAAACGCCCGGCGCAACCTGAGGGCTCAAGGTTACGAACGGCTTGAGGTTGCTGCTATCGGAAGCAGTTGCATTTTGCGCGGCAGCGGTCTGAAGTCCCAGCAAAAAAAGGACACCGGCAAAAAGGGCTCTGCGGGTACTGGATTGAGTGAATGCCATCGTTTCGGAGGAGCAGTGATTTAAGGGCATGCCGATCTTATTAGTCGGGATAAGCCCAGATTGAACTTGAAGAGGAGAGGCTTCTAACATTCTGTGGTGCAAGTAGCGACCTCCTTACGCGTTTGCATCTCATGACTGAATTGATTCCCATCGTTACAATTACAATAGCGAAAATCGGTGAAACGCACGCGGCCATTCCCGGTTGCCGCAATGCGGCGCGAGCAGCCCGATATCACTCTCGCTGTTCATTTTTGATTAAAGCCCGAGACATCACAATCGCTGAATGAATTCCATTCATCCCCTGATGCTTCAGGCCCCATCGGCTTCCACGCATGATAATGTCCTGTGCCAAGCGCGAATCAGGCAGCGAAAATATCTTCCTTAGCGCCCTTTTAGGTGTCCTCTTAGGTCTGTGCATTCAAAATGATCCGCTACCGGAGAGCGGGTCCATCGCTCACGCATGTCTGGGTCCGTTATACTTCCCGCTCCCCTTGGGAGACCGGAGACCAGCGCTTGAAATTTTCACGCAGATCATTCCTTCAGGTGGGCGGCGGCGCCACCCTTGCCGCCTTGACCCCGGGCGCCGCGCCCGCGCAGAGCCAAGGCGCCCAACACCTCACCACGGTCACACCGCCGCCCGTGAGCGGCGACCCTGTACGCTATGCGAGCGTGGGCGTCGGCATTGAGGGTTCCATCCTGCTGCGGGCCTCCGTCACGCTGCCGCAGGCCCGCTGCGTGGCCGCCTGCGATGTCTACGACGATCGTCACACCTTGGCGAAGCAGATCGCCGGCGACAGCATCATGACAACGCGGAACTACAAGGAGATCCTGGCGGATAAGCAGATTGAAGCCATCATTCTTGCCGTGCCCGATCACCAGCATGCGCCGCTCGCCATCGAGGCGCTCCATGCGGGCAAGGATGTCTACTGCGAAAAGCCCATGTCGCATTCCATCGCCGACGGCGAAGCCATGGTGAAAGCCGTGCGGGATACCGGCAAGTTCATCCAGGTCGGATCGCAGCGCGTCAGCTCCGCTGTCTTCGGCAAAGCGCATGAGCTTTGCGCGAGCGGCGCCATCGGCCCCGTGCGGCAGGTGGAGTTGATGCTCGGCCGGAACTCCCCGGGAGGCGCGTGGGAGTACCCGGTGCCGCCCGGCCTTTCTCCCGAAACCCTGGACTGGGCGGCATGGCTCGGCAATGCGCCGAAGAAGGCTTTCGATCCAATCGTGTTTGCCCGCTGGCGCGGCTACAAGGATTATGGCAGCGGCATGGCCGGCGACCTGATGGTGCATCTGCTCAGCGGCACGCAGTTCATCACGGGCATCAACCAGATGCCGGACTCCGCCTTCTCCGTGGGCGGGCTGTATCGCTGGAAGAACAACGGCCGGGACATGCCGGACCTGCAGGTCACCATGTTTCAGTACGGCGATGTGGCCGTCACGGTGCGCCTGACGCAGGGGACGGAGACCCCCGAAGTCACGCGGATCATGGGACCGCACGGCATCATCGAGGTCGCCAACAACACCGTTACCCTGCGGCCGCAATCCGGCGCCGATCGCTCGCCGGACTACGGCATCAGCGGCTTCCCCGCGGCCATGCACGCCGCTTACGAGAAGCAATGGCATGTCGAGCACGATGCCGAACTCGCCGCGCAGCCATTTGCCGAGGTACAGGAATGGCAAGGCACGAACTGGGACGACCAACGCCCGCATCTCAGCAACTTTTTCAATGCCGTGCGCACGCGGCAGCCTGTGGTCGAAGATGTCGTCTTCGGACACCATGCCGCAGGTGCATGTCACATGGCAAACGCATCGTATTTTGAAGGACGGCCTGTGAAGTGGGATGGGAAGAAGATGGTTTGACTCGGATACCCACGATGACACCGAGCTGTCCCCTTTTTCTGTCATTCCCGCAAGGAATCTGCTGTTTGCACTTACAGCCTAGGAGTGAGTAATTTGCTTCTCCTGTTAAGAATTGTCATCCCATAGCGCAGCGCGCTACGGGATGACAAACTTGTTGCTTAAAGATAGCTACCGCAGCTTTAGCGTTGTCAGCGCAAGTAGAGCAAACACCAGCGCCAGAATCCAGAAGCGCGCAATCACCTTCGACTCGGACCATCCACCCAGTTCGAAATGATGATGCAGCGGCGCCATGCGAAAGATGCGCTTGCCGCCGCGCAGCTTATAGCTGCCCACCTGCAACACCACGCTCAGCAGCTCCAGGATGAAAACTCCGCCTATAAACGGCAGCAACAATTCCTGCTTAATAATGACGGCCACGGTGGCAATCGCGCCGCCCAGCGCCAGCGAGCCCACATCGCCCATGAAGACCTCGGCCGGATGCGCGTTGTACCAGAGGAAACCGATGCTGGCGCCCACCATGGCACCGCAGAAGATCGTCAGCTCGCTCACCGCGGGCATACGCTGCAGCTCGAGATAGTCCGAAAACACCGCGTGCCCGCTCACATAGGTCAGCACCGTCAGCGCTCCCGCCGCGATAATCGTGCAGCCGATCGCGAGGCCATCGAGGCCGTCCGTCAGATTCACGGCGTTGCTCGATCCTGAGATGACGAGCATCACAAAAATTACGAACGGCAAAAACGCCAGCGGCCACGCATGCGTGTGCAACAGGCTGCCGATGATGAGATCGGGCCGGACCTTCTTCAAAAACGGCATCACCAACCGCGTCGAATACATCCCATCCCTGCGCAGGACAAGCAGTGCGATCGCGATCGCGAAGCTCGCCACCATCTGGCAAAACAGCTTCTGTCGCGAGGTCAACCCAAGGTTCCGTTTATGCACGACCTTGATGTAGTCATCCGCGAATCCAATCGCGCCAAAGGCGACCGTAGCGAACATCACCAGCCACACAAACGAGTTCGAAAGATCACTCCACAGCAGTGTGGGCACAAGGATAGAGATACAGATGAGCACCCCGCCCATCGTGGGTGTACCCACCTTTTTCTGGTGGCTCTGCGGGCCTTCTTCGCGGATGTATTGGCCGATCTGAAACTGGCGCAGCCGGTCGATGACAAAGGGGCCGATCAGCAGACCGATCAGCAGCGCCGTCAGGCTCGCAAAGACGCAGCGAAACGTGACATAGCGGAAGATACGGAAGAAGCGAAAGTATGGAAAAAGCTTCTGGTAAAGCAGCCAGTAGAGCAACGGAACGGCCTCATGCGCGGGGTGGGTTGCGCTCAGGTAAAGGGCGCGAATACGTGCAGCTCAGGGCTATCTTATCCTTCGTTTTGAATAAGCCAACGCGAGTGCACCTGTAGTTGTTCAGACGAGGGCTGGCATCGGAGGTTCGGGCTCGCCGAGCGCCTCCAGGGCACGCTCTAGACGCACGCCGCGCGATCCTTTCAGCAATACCAGATCGCCTTCGCGCAGATGCTCGCGCAGCCATGCGCCTGCCGCCTCGGGCGCCTCAAAGAACATCGCCATCGCCCCGATCTCGGCGGCAGCCCCGGCGAGTTCCTGCGCCAAACCACGCACACCGACAACGATGTCGATGCCGGAAAGCGCGGCCGCACGGCCGCACTCCACATGCAGCATCGGCGCTTCGGGGCCCAGCTCCAGCATCTCCCCCGCAACCAGAATCCGCCGCTTCGCCCTGCTGTTGGCAAGCGTTGCCACCATCGCGTTGAGCGCATGGGGATTGGAGTTATAGCAGTCGTTGATGATCTGGGCGCCGTTCCAATCGATCACCTCGCCGCGCTTTTCAGTCGGACGCATGGCTTCAAGCGCGTTACAACAAGCAGACAAAGCAACGCCGCTCGCGAGACCCACACTGATCGCGGCCAATGCATTCAAGACGTTGTGACGACCCATCAAACGCAGGTGCACCGAGTGCTGCAGCGCGCCGGACTTCACCAGAAATTGTGTTCCAGCGAGGCCTAGCTCCTCGACCTCCACGGCGCGCACCATGCAGCGTTCGCACGTGCCATACAGCACAGCATGGTCGCCGCGATCTGCGCCGAAGTTTGCAACGCGCTCATCATCGCCGTTCAAAAACGCGATGCCTGTTGGCGGCAGAGCATCCACAAGCTCACGTTTCGCGCGCGCGATCCCATCGATACCGTCTTCGAAATACTCCAGGTGCACCGGCGCAATGTTGGAGACTACGGCCCAATCCGGCTCAGCTATGCGGCACAGCGCGGCGATCTCCCCCGCGTGATTCATGCCCATCTCCAGCACAACGATGTCGTGCTCAGGCTCCAGCCGCAGCAGTTGCAACGGCACACCGAAGTGGTTATTCAGATTGCCTTCGGTCTTCAACACATGGAAGCGCCGGCTCAACACCTCCGCGATGCACTCCTTGGTCGTCGTTTTACCCGCGGAGCCCGTAATGCCAATCACGCGCTTGCCCCACTGCCGCCGCATCGCTCTTGCAAGCTGCTGCATGGATGAAAGAATGCAGTCATCGTCTTGGTCGGGCACGCGCAGCAGCTTGCAATTGTTTACCGTTGGGGGCGCCAGCCAACGCATACTCACCACTGCCGCAATCGCGCCATTGGCGAGCGCGATTTCCACAAAATCGTGTCCATCCACGCGTTCTCCGCGCACCGCGAAGAACAACTCGCCCGCGTTGATCGTGCGCGAATCTATCGAATATCCCTGCGCAATGGATGTCGTCTCCAGGTCGCCTTCCGCATGGATGATGTCGGCGATCTGCCCTAACGTAAGCTTCAACTCTTCACCTCGGCTCGCAAAGTTTCCAGCACATGCGCGGCCTCCTGCACGTCATCAAACGGCACTGGCCCGTCAGCAAAGATCTGCTGTTTTTCATGCCCTTTTCCGGCAATCAGAATGACGTCGCCGCGATGCGCCTCGCGCAGGGCAACCTCGATGGCCGAGCGTCGATCCTCTTCCACAATGTACGTGGTGTGCGTCTCGCGCAGACCGAGTACAGCCTCGTTAATGATGGCCATCGGCCGCTCGCTGCGCGGATTGTCACTGGTCACGATCACCAGGTCGCTGTCTTCCCCCGCAGCGCGACCCATCTTCGGACGCTTGGTGCGGTCGCGATCACCACCACAGCCAAATAACGTGATCACACGGCCACCCTGTGCCGCCACACTCTCACGCGCAAGCCGGATCAGGTTGCGCAGCGCATCGTCGGTGTGCGCATAGTCGACAATCACAGTAAAACCGGCACCGCGCGAACCGGGCACCACCTCAAAACGGCCCGGCACCTGCCGCAGCGACGGCGTTGCCGCCGCAATCTGTTCCAGCGTGAGCCCTCGCGCCAACGCCGCGCACATGGCCGCAAGCAGGTTGTACACATTCACGCGCCCGCTCAGCGGCGACTGGATCGGCACAGCGCCTTGGGGAGTCACGAAGGTAAAGCGGGTATCGCCAAGCGCGAGTTGCAGATCTTCGGCGAGGTGGTTGGCCCCGGCGCTTGGACCAATGTCATAGCGAACCACGAACTCGTCACCCTCATAGGCGTCGATCATCCAACCGCCGTAGTCGGCATCGTCATTGATCACGGCGACACGTGGAGGCAGCGTCCCCACGCCTTGAAAAAGACGAGCCTTCGCGCGAGCGTACTCTTTCATGCTGCCGTGAAAGTCGAGGTGATCCTGGGTCAGGTTGGTGAACACAGCCACATCCACGGGCAGGCCCCAAACACGCTCCTGCGCAAGGGCATGGGAGCTCATCTCCATGATGGCTTCCGTGCAACCCGTCCGCACACCCTCACGAAACAGGGCCAGCACATCGCGGCTCTCCGGCGTGGTGTGCTCACTCGCGCGCACCTCCTCGGCGATGTGAGTCTCCACTGTGCCGATCAACACGCTCTTACGACCCACGCTCTTCAACAACTGCTCAAGCAAAAACGTCGTAGTTGTTTTGCCGTTGGTGCCGGTTACGCCGGTCAGCGCGAGCGCACGCTCCGGATGACCGAATATCTCAGCGCTCACCTCGGCCAATGCCCTCCTGCCGGATTCGACCAGAGCCATGCCGAGTTCGGGTTGTTTGCGCCGCAGCTGATCGAATGTTTCCGCGGAGTCCGTAATCAGCACGGCCGCGCCCTGCAGCAACGCCGACTGAATGAAGCGATTGCCGTCAGCGCTGCCGCCGCGCATGGCGACAAACACATCGCCGGCATGTACGCGGCGCGAGTCGTACTGCACATCGCGCACGTCGATGTCGGTTCGGCCACTGGTTGCGATGGTTGTTACAGCCGCGAGCGCCTGCTTCCACTGCATAGGTTTGATCTTACGTTGCTTATTACCTGCAGCAGAACACAATCATTCTGACGTAACTTCCACAACCTGTCATCCCGCTGCGCTACGGGATGACAAACACAAATGGCATGGGCGACAAACGTGAATTTACTGATCGCCGTGCTGAGCTAAAAGAACTCTACCGCGAAAATCGCACAACAATCTCGGTACCCGAAGGCACCATGGTGCCCGCCAAAGGCGCCTGCTCGCGCGCCAGACCGCTGCCGACCGTCTCCACGCGCAAACCCGCTGAGCCCGCACGCTCCACAACGTTGCGCAACGCCGCGCCGCTGAAGTCCGGCACAGGAACGCGCTTGCCGGAGTCAATCACCACCGCTCCGTTATTGCGCTGCTGCACCTCCGGCGCGATGTGTGGTCCGGTGATGGGTTTATCCGCAGCTATATTTGCATCCGGCATAACGGAGGTCGTGTTGCCGTTCCGGTGAAACGAAGCCAACACGCGATCCGGCAACTCCAGCCAGTCTTTGCGCGGCGGTGTATGGGCCGCCGCTGTCTCCTGTGCCTCGTCGGCTTGAAGATTTTCCGCCATCGCGGAAGCGGCTGCAGGATGACGCAACGGATCGTCCGCCGGCAGACTGTTGATCTGGTCGAACATCGAGCCCAGGTCAGCCACATCGCTACGATCCGGCGCGTCCCCGGATTCCGGCGCGTTCCGCGCCTCTTCCATCTGCTGCCTGGTCTTCAGCGGCTGATCGTGCGGTACGCCGAGATACTCCAGCACCTCTTGCGCGACCTCGGCGAAGACGGGACCGGAGGTCGTAGCGCCGTAGTGCATATTTTCGCCGCCGGCTGTAGGCGTATCGATGACCACCGCAATCGCGATCGCCGGATCGTTGACCGGGGCAAAACCCGCAAAGCTGGCGACAAGCTTGGTATGCGAATACGTGTGCGTCACCGGATCGACCTTCTCCGCAGTCCCCGTCTTGCCGCCCGAGCTGTAACCATTCAGCGCATCCGTTTTGCCTGTGCCCTCGATCATGATTCCCTGCATCATGGCGCGCATCTTGGCCGCGGTCAGCTCCTTGACCACCCGATGCGATCCATCCGGCAGCGTTGAAGCTAATTGCATCTCCGGATGAAAGGGCTCCTCCTTCAACCGGGAATCACCTTTCATCTCGTCCGTGGACTGCAGCAGAATGTGCGGCGGCAGATAGGTTCCGCCATTCGCGATCGCCGACACCATCGAGACGAGCTGCACCGGCGTCACGCCGATCTCCTGGCCGATAGCCAGCGAAAGAATACTTGTCGATCCCCATTTGCGCACCGGACGCAGCAGGCCACGTGTTTCGCTGGGCAGCTCAATACCGCTGCGGTCACCGAAACCGAACGAACGCATGTAATCGTAGAACTTGTTCGGCCCAACCTTCAGCGCCATCTTCGCCGCGCCAACGTCGGAGGACTCCTCCAGAGCCTTCTGGACCGTGACGACGCCCATGTGATCGGACTTATCGTCGTGCAGCGTGCGGCCGAACATCGTCATCGCTCCACCCTGACAATCGACCTTGTCCGTGGGCTCCACGCCTGCGCTATCCAGCGCGGCGGAGTACGTCACAAGCTTGAACGTGGAGCCCGGCTCGTAGATGTCGCTGACAGCGAGATTGGTCAGCACATCCGCATCCATGTGCTTGGAGTCGTTGGGATTGAAGCGCGGCGACACGGCCAGCGCGAGAATCTGGCCCGTGTGCGGGTCCTGCACCACCACCGTGCCATGCAGGGCTTTCATCTTCGCAACCTGCTCATCCAACGCACGCTCGGCCATGTACTGAATGTTCGCGTCGATGGAGAGCACAAGATTTTCGCCGGGCATGGGCTCGTTCTCTTCCGAACCCATGATGTGGCGCTTGGCATCGACGGCAGTCAGCATGTGACCCGGCTCGCCGTGCAGTTCCTCGTCGAAGTTGCGCTCCAGGCCTCCCAAACCTTCGTCGTCCGTGCCGACATAACCCAGCACATGCGCCGCGAGATCGTTGTTGGGATAAAAGCGCTTGAACTCCTTCTGCAGATACACGCCATGCAGGTTCAATTCCTTGATGCGCTCGGCGGTCTCGGGGCTGACCTTGCGCGCGACCCAGGCGAAGTTCCTTGACGCATCGAAGCGCGCCAGAATGCGGTTCTTCGTTGTGAACTGATCCTGCGGATCGACATGCACCACCTTGGCGAGCAGCGCAGCCTCGCTGGCCCGGTTGTCGCCAAGCTCCGTGGGCACCGCGTAGACACTGTCCACCAGCACCGTCATCGCAAGCTCGCGCAGATCGCGGTCATAGAGCACACCGCGACGCGGCGAAATCTCAAAGCCACGCTGCTGCTGCCGGGCCGCGACCTTCACATAATGGTCATGCTTGACGACCTGCAGCCACGTGAGCCGCAGCCCGATAGCCGCAGCCCATGCGCAGAAGGCCAGCGCCACCCACACAAAACGCACACGCCGAATAGGCGCGGTGAGTGGGCCACCGGAGCGGGCGGCGGGCTTGAAGACTGCGCGGGGTGCGTGTTTCGACTTCATGGTCTTAGAAACTTATACGAGTTAGATATCAAATTTTGTCATCCTGAACGCAGTGAAGGACCTGCTTTCCTTTGGCTGCCGTAACACTTCAGGCGAAAAGCAGGTCCTTCGCGTTGCTCAGGATGACACATAAAATGTGCGCTCAGGCGAACCGCCTAGTTCACCATCGAGCGCTGCGGCAGCTGCATCTGCGCGAGCACGGGTTGCGTGCTGCCATCGCCGTCCGGACGAACCACCTGCCCCGGCAGCGGCGTATCCAGACCAAGCTGCCGGGCGATGCGATCGATGCGGCCCGGATCGCTCAGCTGCGCTTCGGTGAGCCGGAGCTGGCGGTTCTGCTCACGCATATTCTCTACCTGCGTCTTCTGTGCCTCGACGCGATAGCCGACCTCGATCGCCGAGAAGTGCTGCCACACATATACCATCGTCAACGCGAAGAATAGGCTCATGACCAGCGTGAACGTGCGCACCTCGCGACGGCGCTCGGGATCGTCGGCCTTCACGATGCGGCTGTTGTCGATGTGCTTGGCGAAGAACATCTCCGGCGTGGGGCCGCGGCGGCGAACGCGCTGCGCCTCGAAGCGCTCACGGTTCAGCACGGCGATCGACGCCGGCCGTCCACTGCTCGCCCGCCGCGTGTGCGTGCGCTCCGTCAGTTGCCCTGTAAATGATGCCGCCGCTGCCGCCATGTTCCACTCCCAGACTTCTTTGCCCTGCCGCAGGCCGCTTCTTTGTGTACCGCGCCTGCCGAAACGCCTGCCCTAAATGCTTAGGAAAACCGGAGTATCTCCTGTGGTTCCCATTGTCTAAAACCTGTGGACAACCGGCAACCCGCGATTTCCACATGCCGTCTCTTCACACAGGTAACGTTACTGTCGCGTGAAACGCCTATTACCCAATCCGCTCCCCGGCTCGCAGCTTGGCGCTGCGCGATCGAGGGTTTCGCCTTTCCTCATCGGCATCCGCGATCAGCGGCTTTTTGGTCAAAATCGTCATCGTTCCGGCGTGTGCCGCGTCGCGCAGACTGTCCTTCACCAACCGGTCCTCGAGCGAGTGGAAGCTGATCAGCACCACCCGTCCGCCCGGCTTCAGGGGAGATCCCGCGCTCATCGTGATCACACGCAGCAGCGATTGAATCTCCGCCAATTCTCGGTTCACACGAATTCGAAGTGCCTGAAAGGTTCGGGTCGCCGGATGAATCTTGTCGCCTTTCATTGTTGGGGCCGCGGCCGAGATCACTTTGGCTAATTCCGCCGTAGTCGATATCGGCCGGGCCCTCACAATGGCTCTGGCGATTCTCCGCGACCTCCTTTCCTCTCCGAATTCGTAAATCAGGTTGGCGAGATCTTCCTCGTCCGCCTGATTTACCACCTGTTCGGCCGTTTCGCCGCCGCGCGGATCCATCCGCATGTCCAGCGGCCCTTCGGCCCGAAAACTAAATCCCCGGTGCGGCTCATCGAGCTGCAGGCCGCTTACGCCGAAGTCGGCCAGAAGCCCATCCAGGCTGCCCGGCGCGATCTCCTCGGCAATCTCCGAGAACGCCCGGCTCACGTACCGCACAAGCGGCATCTCCGGCCCCAGCTCGTCGGCCAGCTCATCCAGCCTCGCCTGCGCTCTGGCCATCGCCTCGGGATCGCGATCGAAGGCGATCAGCGTACCCTTGGCGCCCAGTCTTGCGGCGATAGCGGCAGAATGTCCCCCCAGCCCCACCGTCGCGTCGGCATAGGTTCCGCCGCGCCGCACCTTCAGAAGGTCCAAACTCTGTTCCAGAAGAACCGGTACATGCTGCGGTCGTTGCATCGTGCCACCGCCCCACGTGTCCCCTGGGGGACTCAAACTCGTCAACAATCCTTAAACCCCTGCTGCGGCTAACTCGCCCAACTCCGACTCACTGAGCGGGTTATGCTCGAAACCAGCCCGTATGCGCTCGTCGTTGATCACCACGAGCATGTTTCTCTGGCCCATCACTGCGACATCGCCGCTCAGCTTGGCCGTCTCACGAAGCGTCTGCGGAATCAGCAACCGGCCCTGGGCGTCAAACGTCGTTACCTGGCCGTAGTAGTTCGTTACATCCAGAAATCTTTGTTTCGCCTTGCTGGTGGAGGGCAGTTGATCCAAAGCAGCCTCAATCCGCTCCCACTCCTTCATTGGGTAAACCTCGGCCCGCTCGCCGTCTTTGCTGGTGATGAAGAACTCTTCGACCCCGTCTTCATCGAGCTGACGTTTGTACTCCGCCGGGACCTTAAGGCGTCCCTTCTCGTCCACGCGGGTGATTTGGCTGCCACGAAGCTTCATCGTCTCTCCGTGTCTCAAGGCATCCGGACTGCTTTTACCGATCCGAACCCGAACTCAGGGGATTTGTTCCTTCTACGCTCCCCTTTGCTCCCTTTTTGACCACTTTCTTCCACCGCGTGAACCAAGCATCGTTCTTCCCCGTTTTCCTGTCCAGTAGAAAATGTGGGAAAGCCCTCCCTTTTCTGCCCAGGGGTGTGGAAAACGCAAGATATTCGATACTTAGCTGAGGAAAACCCAACCGGTAGGGCTAACCACGCTGGTTCGTGGCATTCCGCACACTTGTATAAGGTCACACCGAAGTGGTACGAACAAAAGGCGAAGATGGCGTTGCATTTTCATCTCTGTTTCCCCCCCGTCTAGCTTTGGGTACGTGTCTGCAGCAACGCCCCTTGCCGCCGCTTGAGAATCCACAACAGAAACGCGAGGATCACCAGATTCGCGGCGAGCGCGCCGACTTTGAGCCAGGTGAACCGGTGCATCAGCTCGAAGAGTTCGACAGGCAGGCCCAGGGTTGTCAGGATGACCGTAAAGTACTCCGCCCATGTCTTGCGCAGGATCAGCCCCGTGCCCTCTACGATGCGCGTGCAGGCATAGATGAAGGCCCCGGCGCCGATCCGGCGCAGGTCATGCGCATCGATCAGGTCGGCCTTGTCCATGACGATGCTGACGAACCTGCCCTCGGGATCGATGGGCAGCGCATCGATAAAATGCATGACAAATTCGCCGAGGTTTTTATGAATCAGGTGCAGCGCGCCTGCCCCGACGGCGATGAAGAAGACGCCTTCGACCAGCTTGAGGAGCCCGACCAGCAGCAGCCCGCGCTTCTCGGCGTCTGAGCAAGGGATCTCGTTTGGGCTCACGTCTGGAATCTCGTCTGGGCTCTGGCCTGGGGCAGAGTTCCGATCATCCGGCAAAATTTCGCCCCCGGCGCGTGAGTGATTCACCACATCCATCCGCTTCCAGTTGACGGTGCCTATAGGCCTTTGTCAACGCACCCGGAATCTGGCCAGTACCCAAAAACTTTTCCATTGCTCCGCAATCCGGTGCGGACGCCGCTTCGTTAGATGATTGTGCGTCTTGAACGGCGAGCAGGAGACGCTCGGAGCGTACGCTCGCGACGAAAGGATGAATGGAACATGAAGAAGACCCTGCTTTCTCTGCTGGCCGGCACCGCGCTGGCAATGACGTCGATGTCTGCGATGGCGCAAAAGACTGACCCGATGGTCGGCGGCGCGGCGATGTCGCCGACTGCGACGATCGTCACCAATGCCTCGGCTGCACCGAATCTCACCACGCTTGTGACCGCAGTCAAGGCTGCGGGCCTGGTGGACACGCTGAGCGGCCCGGGCCCCTTCACCGTCTTCGCTCCGACCAATGATGCCTTCGCCAAACTGCCTGCCGGCACCGTCGATACGCTGACCCAGCCAGACAACAAGGCCACGCTGACCAAGATCCTGACCTACCACGTCGTTTCGGGCACCTACGGCGCCAAGAAGCTGATGAAGCAGATCAAGAAAAACAACGGCACCCTCCAGCTGAACACAGTGCAGGGCGAGCCGCTGACCCTTTCCATGGACGGCAACATGATCAAGATTACGGATGCCAAGGGTGGAACCGCGATGATCACGACCGCGGACGTCTTCCAGTCCAACGGCGTTGTCCATGTGATCGACACGGTGCTGATGCCGAACTAACGGCTTAATGTGCACCGAAGAGCGACGGCCTTGTGCCGTCGCTCTCTCGTTTTGGGCACGACTTCTTCTGCATCCAAGCCAGCATGCGCCAGCAGTTCGAAACCGAGCAGTGGCTTCCCTTTCCCCGCACCCTGGTCTTCGCCTTTTTTGCGAACCCGCGCCATCTGCCGCCACTGATGCCACGCTGGCAGCACGCTCGGATCGACGAAGCCACGTTCTACCCTCCTCCGCCACGGCCTGAAGGCACACCTGTCTATCCGGGCGTTGCGGCCGGTGACGGCACCCGGCTAACCATCACCGCGCGCGGCCTGCCGTTTCTGCCTGTACGTGCTCCGTGGAATGCGCTGATTGAGGACTTTCGCTGGAATGAGGGTTTCTGCGACGTGCAGCTGCGCGGGCCGTTTGCCTACTGGCGGCACTGCCATTCGGTGCGCGATGCGGCTTCACCGCAGGACGGTTCCCCCGGAACGATCGTGCGCGATCATGTGACCTATGAGCTTCCGTTGCAGCCATTCAGTGCGATCGGACTTCCCATGGCGCAAGCGGCGATGGCCGCAATGTTCAAATATCGTCAGGCGCGCGCAGAGAAACTTTTGCCGCAATTTGCGGCAGCGGTGGGCTTGGCATAGAGCGGATTTCGGAGCTTTGTCTACCAGCCCAAAGCTTTTTGCTTACCATCCCGTAGCTCTTTGCTTGTCATCCCGTAGCGTAGCGAAGGGATCTGCTTTTCTATGCTGCTGCACGTTTCCACGTAATCAGCTGGAAGTTGCACAGCGTTTGAGCGAACAGCAGATTCATCCGCTTCGCTGCGGATGACAATACAAAAGGGTGCGGAACGGACAAACGAAGCGGTGCGGAATGACTGAAAGGAAAAACGCACAGGGGTATACCCGCAGAAATACTTCAGACGCTAACCGGTTTGCGCAGCAAAGGCCGCACACGTTCCAGCGCGGCTTCGGCGGTCACACCGTAGCGCACCCGCAGATCGTCCACTTTGCCGTGTTCGATGAACTGGTCCGGCCAGCCTACGCGCACCACGGGCGTATCCAGCTCGGCATCGTTCAGCGTCTCTAACACCGCCGAGCCAAAGCCGCCCGCGAGCACATGGTCTTCCATCGTGACCAGCAGCTCGCACCGCCGCGCGTAGCGCACGATGCAGTCTGCATCCACCGGCTTGGCAAAGCGGGCGTTGATCACGGCCACGCGGTGACCCTCCGACTCCAGCTCGCGCGCCAGGCGCTCTGCCTCCGGCAGCATGTTGCCCAGGGAGAAGATGGCCACATCCGAACCGTCCCGCAAGATCTCCGCACGGCCGATCTCCAGCGCTTGCGGCTGCGCCTTCAACGGGGAGCCGGGTCCGGTGCCGCGCGGGTAACGGATGGCGCTGGGCCCGTCATGCGCCAGCGCGGTGAACATCATGTCCTGCAGCTCGTCTTCATCCTTTGGATCCATGTGGATCAGACCCGGAACGCCGCGCAGATAGCTGATGTCAAACAACCCGTGGTGCGTGGGACCGTCATCGCCGCTCAGTCCGCCGCGATCCATGCAGAAGACCACGGGCAGCTTCTGCAATGCGACATCGTGGACGATCTGATCGAAGGCTCGCTGCAGAAATGTGGAGTAGATCGCGCAGAAGGGGCGATATCCCTTGGTCGCCATGCCCGCCGCGAAGAGCACCGCATGTTCTTCGGCGATGCCCACATCGAAGTAGCGATTGGGGTGGTGCGGGCGGAAAAGGTCGAGCGCTGTGCCGTTGGGCATCGCTGCCGTGATCGCAACGACCTTATCGTTAGCGTCGGCGAGCCGTGTAAGGCTCTCGGCGAAGATCTCCGAGTACGTTTTCTGCCCGGCAGCCTTGGTCTCACCGGTCTCAGGATCATAGGGCCCCAACCCGTGAAACTTCTTCTGCTTTTCGAGCGCCGGTCCAAAGCCGCGGCCCTTCTTCGTGAGCGCGTGAAGCACCACTGGACGATCCTGGGTCTTCAGGAACTTCAGCGTTTCAATCAGCAGCGGCAGGTTGTGACCGTCCACCGGGCCGTAGTAGCTCAGCCCGAACTCCTCAAAGATCATGCCTCGGCCGACAATCCCCTTGGCAGCCTCTTCGGCCTTGCGCGCGATGTGCCGCGCCGCCTTGCCGCCGAACTTCTCGAGCAGACCCGTCACGCGCTCGTGAAGGTTGACGTAGGTCGGATTGGTCGCGATCTTGTGAAAATACTCGGCGATGGCGCCGACGTTCTTGTCGATCGACCACTCGTTGTCGTTCAGGATGATGATCAGCCGCTTGGTCTGTGCGGCAACGTTGTTCAGCGCTTCATAGCTGATGCCGTTGGTAAACGCGGCATCGCCTGCAAGCACAACGACGTTCTCGTCCCCGCCGCTCATGTCCCGGGCAACGGCCATGCCCAGCGCCGCGCTCAGAGCTGTGCCGGCATGCCCCGCGCCGAAGCTGTCGTGCTCGCTTTCGGTGCGCAGCATGAAGCCGTTCAGACCGCCGGGCTGGCGGATGGTGTCGAACAGGTGTTCGCGGCCGGTGAGCAGCTTGTGCACGTAGCTCTGGTGGCTCACGTCGAAGACGAAGCTGTCGCGCGGCGTGTCAAAGACGTAGTGCATGGCCAGCGTCAGTTCCACAACGCCCAGGTTGGGTCCAATGTGACCGCCTGTCTTGGCGACGCCACGGATCAGGCGCTCGCGGATCTCCTCCGCCAACCGCTCCAACTCGACGGGGCCGAGCCGTTTTACATCTGCCGGCGATTTGATCCTGCTCAGATACTCGCTCATCCAAAGACCCAAAGACCTGGAACGGACGCCTTGCGAGCGGTTCTCCGCGCACCTCCGCCCTCAACTCCTCAGTTTATCAATGGACGGTGAAAAGCGGCCGAAGGTTCCAAGGCTCTAGTTGTAGGATGCAAAGTTGCGCGGCTACTCGTCGCCTTCACGCAGCTTGGCGATGACACTGAAATCTTCCAGCGTCGTGGTGTCGCCTTTTACGTCGCCCGTGGTGGCAAGCTCGCGCAGCAGCCTTCGCATGATCTTGCCGGAGCGGGTCTTGGGCAGCGTCGGCGTGAAGCGCAGATCATCCGGCCGTGCCAGCGCACCGATCTCCTTAGCCACCCATTGCCGCAGCTCGGCCTTCAGCTCCTCGCTGGGCTGCTGGCCGCCTTCGAGCGAGACGAACGCGGCGATCGCCTGTCCCTTCAGCTCGCACGGGCGGCCCACCACGGCGGCCTCGGCGACCTTGGGGTGCGCCACCAGCGCAGATTCAATCTCTGCCGTGCCCAGCCGGTGACCGCTGACGTTGATCACGTCGTCAACACGGCCCATCAGCCAGAAGTAGCCATCTTCGTCGCGGCGGGCGCCGTCCCCCGTGAAGTACACCCCCGGCACCTCAGAAAAATAGGTGTCGATGAACCGCTGGTGGTCGCCCCAGATGGTGCGCGCCATCGACGGCCACGGCTTGGTGATGACCAGCAGCCCGCCCTGACCCGCCGGCACGGGCTCGCCCTCCTTGCTGACGATCTCGGGGACGACCCCGAAGAACGGCTTCGTTGCCGATCCTGGTTTGGTCGCCACCGCCCCCGGCACCGGGGCGATCATGTGCGCGCCGGTCTCGGTCTGCCACCAGGTGTCGACGATCGGGCAGCGCTCCTTGCCGATCTCGCGGTGATACCACATCCAGGCCTCGGGGTTGATCGGCTCGCCGACCGTGCCCAGCAGCCGCAGGCTCCCCAGCGAGTGCCTGTTCACCCAGTCCGCGCCCCACTTGACGAAGGCGCGGATCGCCGTGGGTGCGGTGTAGAAGATGGAGACCTTGTGGTCGTCCACCAGCTTCCAGAAGCGGTCCGGCTCCGGCCAGTTCGGCGCGCCTTCGTACAACAGCACCGTCGCCCCGTTCGCCAGCGGCCCGTAGACGACGTAGCTGTGCCCTGTGATCCAACCGATGTCCGCCGTGCAGAAGTAGACATCCTCGTCCTTGATGTCGAAGTTGTACTTCGTCGTCAAGTAGGTGCCTACACCATATCCACCCGTCGTGTGCACCAGGCCCTTGGGCTTGCCCGTGGTCCCGCTGGTGTACAGGATGAACAGCGGATCCTCGGCCTCCATGCGCTCCGCGGGGCACACCGGCGCGGCGGCGGCCATGGCCTCATGCCACCAGACGTCGCGGCCGGCCTGCATGGGCGTATTCACCTCAGGGGAGCGCTGGAAAACCACTACCCTGCCGATGCCTGGGCAATCCGCCAGAGCCTCGTCCACGATCGTCTTCAGCCCGATCGGCGTTCCTCGCCGGTAGCTGACGTCCTGGGTGATCAATACGCGGCAATCCGAATCATTCACCCGGTCGGCGATGGCATGGGCCGCGAATCCACCAAAGATCACCGAATGGACAGCCCCGATGCGCGCACAGGCCAGCAGCGCGACCGCGAGCTCGGGCGTCATGCCCATGTACACCGCGACCCGGTCGCCCCTGCGAACGCCTAAACCCTTCAAAACATTGGCAAAACGTTGCACCTCGGCGTGCAGCTGCGCATAGGTGAACTGGCGCACCTCCCCCGGCTCGCCCTCCCATAGCAGGGCGATTTTGCCGGCGCGGTCCCCCAGCGCATGACGGTCGACGCAGTTGTGGCACAGATTCAGCTGTCCCCCGACGAACCAGCGGGCATCGGCGCCGCTTCCTTCCAAAACCGTTACAGGCGGGGTAAACCAGTCCAGCGCCCGCGCCTGATCGCCCCAGAAGCCATTTGGGTCCTCCACGCTCTGGCGGTACAGGTGCGCATATTCGGTCTCGCTGCTGATCCAGGCATTTGCCGAGAAGGCAGCCGGCGGCGGGAAAACACGATTTTCGCGGGACAGCGAATGAAATACAGCCGAGTTGCCCGATGCGGCCGTTTCCGTCATTTGACTGGGTTTCGTATCTGCCGCCATGGGTTTTCTCTGCTCTGGAGCTCCACAAACGGCGTTTCGGGACCGAAGTTCGAGCTGTGGAGCCAAGGTACGGCATCCAATAGGGAGTCGGCAACCGCCGGAGAGTCCGTCCCCAAAAGGGGTTACGTTACCACCCGTCTAACCGGCACCCCTGTCCTGCAGAAGTGCTATGGCTCGGGGCGTTAGGTTCCGCGACACTCGGGTTACGCCAACAAGCCGACGAGAACCTGCAGGGAAGGGGATATCGTCCAATCGGTTGGCGGACATTCCGAACCTGCGCGCCGCATGCGGCGTGCCCGTCCGAGACCAGGAGTTGCCATGATCACCGCAATGATGTGCCATCCTAAAACAGATGACCTTCGATACAGGCGCGATCATCGGCTTCTTCCTAGGTTTTGCGTTCGGGATCGGATGCGCGTTGGCCGTCATGTACTCCATCTTTCTGGGCGGCTACAGGGCAGCCTTGCGGGATCAACGGCTGCCCTCGGCGCCGGAGAGACTGCGCCGGGCGCAAGCCAAGCTGGCTCGCTCTCCCGAGGGGCTTCAGGGACGCTGAGCGGCGTTGCGCAGCGCCTCCACCTCGGCGGTCAGCCGCTTCATCGCCTCCAGGAGCTCGGTTCGCTGCAACTCGTCGAGGGAGGGGCTCCTTCCCTTGACGTAGAAGGAGCCGTTCGGTTCCAGGAGGCAAAGCTCGACCTCCCGCGGGTGGCTGAAACCGTTCCGGTTCAGCACGCTGATCAACTCCTCGCCCGTCAGCTTCTGGGAGCGAACGGCAGCTTCGTCCACCTTTCCGTTGCGGATCAGCAGGGTGGGCGAGCCCTCGAGCATCGTGGTCAACCGGGGGGAGCGGTACAGGATGTTGGTGAGCAGCCAGTTGACCCCCAGCAGCGAAAAGGCGCCCACGACGCCTCCGGTGACGGAATTGTCATCGCCGATGATCGCGTTTTGCACAGTGTTGGACAAACTGAGCAACACAACGAGATCGAACGGGTTCAATTGAGCGAGCTCGCGCTTCCCGAACAGCCGGAGAAAAATCACGAGGCACAGGTACACAATGAGCGGCCGCAGGATCTTCTCCGTCAAAGAGACAGGGAGATGAAACATATTCTGGGCTGCAGCCCCGAGCACACCATGCATGGACGATTCCCTCTCGTCCGTCGCTCCATGGCTGCGCAAGAGTGCTGCAGCCTGCGGGGACGGTCTGCCGTCATGGTACGGCGAGCCGGCCTTTGGGCTGCCGCCGCCCCGCAAAGCTTTCCCTTGGGAGCGACCGGTAAGGCGGCTCGCTCCGCTTGCCAACCTCGGACCGGCAGTGGGTCTCCCCGCCGCGCTTCCATTAACAAAATCAACGATTTTCGCCGCAATCCGCAGGAAACGCCAGTCGGCGGACAGCTTATAACCAGCTTGAAACAGGCGCCAAATACGGCAGGTGTTCATCAGGAAAGTGATATCTTTCTGGTAACTATCTCCGGTGACGTGTCGCTTTCTGCTCCAAAACGTTCCTAAGAGGTCTGACCGAGATGCCCAAGCCCCTCCGCAGCAGTGACCCGACCCCACCGGCAGACGTCCGGTTCCGCGATTTCGGTGTCCTTAACGACGGCCAGCGTAGCAAAAGCGCAACCATCACATCGATTTCGATCAACGTTCTGATCGCTCTGGTTCTCCTGTTTCTGGTTAAGGCGGTGGTCGTGAAGCCCAAGACCAAGCTGGCGGAGCTGAGCTCGCCGATCCACGAGGTGAAGCCGGAGCCGCCGCCGCCGCCGAAGCCGAAGCTCCCGCCGCCACCCCCGCCGCCCAAGCTGCCGCCGGTGCCGCCGCCGCCGGTGCCGGCTCCCCCGGTGCCGCCGCCGCCGGTGCCGCCGCCGCCCACACCACCGCCACCGGTGCCGACCCCGCCTCAGCCCAAGCCGGTCGTAGCCGCGCCGCCCAAGCTGCAGCCCGCTCCGCCTGCTCCCCGTGCGGTAAACCTGATGGGCTCGGCGGCCCACGTGCCCAACAATGACGCTCACCCCAGCGCCGTTCGCCTGGGCTCGCCGGATAACCCGCTGAAGCCGATGTCCGGCCCGGCGGTGCAGCGCGTCAGCATGGGTGTGGCGGGTATGCCCGGCATGCCCGGCTCCAACACCGGCAGCGGACCGCGTGCGGTCAACGTCAGCATGGGTTCGGGCTCGCCGAACGGCAGCAATCTGGCCGCCACCTCGCCTCGCCCTGTAGCGGGTATCGCCAACGGCGTGGTCGGCAGCAATGGCCCGCTCACCGGCAGGGTACAGAAGCTGGCCATGAACAACCCGGCGCCGGTGCCGCTCCAGCAGCAGCCCCAGGTGCAGGCGCATGTGGCGAAGTCGACGCCGACGGTGGTTTATAAGCCCGAGCCGGTGTACACCGAGGAAGCGAAGTCGATGCACCTCGAAGGTAACGTTTCGGTCCGCATCCGGGTAACGGCGCAAGGTACGGTGGAGGTGCTCGAAGTGGTGCACGGCCTCGGCCATGGGCTGGATGAAGCAGCCAAGCAGGCTGCCCTGGGAACACGCTTCAAGCCCGCCATGGATGCAACCGGCAGCCCCGTGCCCTGGGAGGGCGTGGTCACCGTCAAGTTCCAGATGAGCTAAACATTCCAGATGAGCTAAACACGAGGAGCGCACGGTAGGCCTCAGTAGGCCACGCGCTCCTCCCCAACCCCTTCTCTTACCGGCAAGAATCCTGCCCGCCTCGCACGCCCCACACAAGGAGCCTCACCGAAATGATCAACCGGACGAAACTCACCGCTGTTGTGACACTCGCCCTTCTAGCCGCTCCGGCGTTGCCAGCTGTGGCCTTCCCACTCGGCAAGAAGAAGGTGGAAACAGTCGCTGATTACCGCAAGCCCAACGCGGCGCAGAACGTGCTGATCGACAAGTCGATCGCTCGCGAGGCCGTCATCGTGAAAACGCTGAAGGCGCGCACCCCGATCGTCGAAACCTACATCCAGAACATGCGTACGGATGCCGTCATGGGCCAGACGCCGGAGTCGGATGTGCACTTTCTCGGCCGCGTGAACTTCGGCCGCGTCATTGGGGACAACACCTACGCGCAGGGCGAAAAGCCCGAGGATGGGAAGAAAAAGGGCATCATGAAGTCCCTGAATCCCATGGGCTACTTCGCGAACCTTACCGGCGCGCTGCACCTCACCTTCAACCAGGCGGGCTTCGTGCAGATGCTGCTGGTGGACAGCAACAGCTACAACCGCCAGACCTACCAGTTTGAATTTGTGCGCAACGACTTCCTGGGAACCATCCCGACCGTTGTGTTCGATGTGCACCCCGTGAAGAACAGCGCCACGGGCCGCTTCGCCGGCCGCATCTGGATCGAGCGCAACAGCGGCAACATCGTCCGCTTCAACGGCGACTTTGCCGGCTCCGAGAAGGACATCGCCGAGTACTACCACTTTGACTCATGGCGCACCAATGTGCAGGAAGGCCTCTGGATGCCCACCTCGGTGTACATCGAAGAGACCGACCCCAAGAGCCCGCAGCACACGCTGAAGTTTAAGGCCGTCAACTACATCTGGGGCTACTCGCTGAAGACCCCGCCCAAGGATGCCGACCAGGCGACGCTTGAGGTGGAAGGCGCCACCGATGCCTCTGCCAACGCGCCCGACGTCAGCCCCCTGCAGGCGCAGCGCGAGTGGGTGCAGCAGGCCGAGGACAACGTCATCGACCGTCTCTATCAGGCGGGCCTGATCGATGCGCCGAGCGACTTCGACCAGACCCTGGAGCTGCTGGCGAACAACATTCTCGCCTACAACAAGATTCCCATCGATCGTCCGCTCAAGGTGCGCACCCTGCTCACCGAGCCGCTCGAGACCCTGTCGGTCGGCAACACGATCCTGATCTCCAAGAGCCTGCTCGACACCACCGCGGTGCCCTCTGCGGATGGTAAACAAGCCGAGCAGCAGGGTGATCTGAACACGCTTCTTTCCTTCCAGATCGCACACATCCTCCTGGGCCATCACATCGACACGAAGTTCGCCTTCAACGACCACCTGATGTTCCCGCAGGAGGCCGCCTTCCAGCACATCCCGATGCACCACACGGATGAGGAGAACGTTGCCGCGGCCAAAAAGGCAGCCGAGCTGATGTCGGTGGCGGATCTCGCCGATGGACAGCAGTACTTCGGCCTGTATCTGCAGCAGCTGCAGGCGCGGGAAAAGGGTCTGCACGCCCTGACTGAACCGCAGATCGGCGACGGCCTAACCAAGCCGGACGGTACCTTCTGGATGCAGGCGCTTGTGTCGAAGAGCCCCAAGCTCAACAACACGGATCTCGCCCAGCAGGCAGCGATGCCCCTGGCGCAGCTCCTCCGCTTCGATCCCTGGACGGATAAGGTCATTCAACTGCACTCGGCCTATGCTCCCCTGCTGAGCTCGCGTGACAAGCTGCCGTTCGAGATCACGCCGGTCTACCTGAAGCTCGCCTACTGGCAGCCGCCGGCGCCGCCGGCAGCCCCGGCAGCCGCAGCACCGGCAACCCCCGGCGCTGCAGCAAGTGCCGCCCCCGCAGAGAATGCGGCTCCGGCAACGGCTGCGCCCGCCGGCAATGCCGGTGGAGCAGCGGCTCCGGCGGCGGCTCCGGCCAACCCACAGCCATAAAACTCGTCACCAATAAGGAAACCGGGCTATTTTTCACCGGACTCAAGCGGGCGCCCCCTGTATGCTTACGAGGGGCGCCCCCGCTTTTTTTCTAGGAGACGTTAATGATGAAGTTCTGCCTTCCCGCTCTGGCCGTTGTACTCACCTTCGCTGCCGCCGCGCCGACTCTGTCGGCCCAGGCGGTTGCGGCCGCGACCGGAAACGCTTTGGCAGTTGGCGTTGCCTATGAGAATGGCAACCCCGACTATGGTGGTTCTCGAGCCTCCGGCCTGGGCTTCTATGCGAACTACGACTTCAGCCGCTTTGTCGGCGCGACTGCCGAGTTCAACTTCCAGACCAGCCTGTCTCACCCGGTCTTCCTGGAACACACCTATCTCTTCGGTCTGCGCGGGGAATACCACAAGAAGCGCTTCGTTCCTTACGCTAAGCTCCTGCTTGGGGATGCGACCGCGGCCCCCAACGGCAACTTCCCGCTCCTGAACGCGCCAGGAAGCTATCCGATGTACGCCATCGGTGTCGGTCTTGACATCCGCCTCGAGCACCACCTCACGGTGCGCGCCTTCGACTATGAGCAGCAGGAGTGGCTCGAATACCATCCCAACGGTCTTACACCGACGATCCTCTCGTTTGGCGGAGCGTACCGCTTCTAAGGAACATGCCGGGTTGTGAAGACAAGAAGGCCTCATCCATTTGGATGAGGCCTTCTTCTTTATGCCTGATGAGAGGCTGCAGGTTAGTCTGAAGCTGTTTCTGCATATTGGGGGGTGTGCAGTGGGTTTCAAAGTTGTCATCCCGCTGCGGGATGACAACTTGAAACCCATAGTTCATGACCTGTCTCAGGCGGCAGCGTGTATGCCAACTCGAATAAAAGCGGGTCCTTCGCTGCGCTAGCGCATGATCGCCATAGACATACCCAGTTCTTGGGAGGGAGCAGCGGCCTTCAGGCCGCTGAATCCAGCGCTGCAGGAAAGCAGGGCTTTAGCCCTGGGCCGTTTGGAAACGGAAGCAGAGCCCAGCCCTGAAGGGCAATTGGACTGCGCTCCTGTTCCGTGGGCTGAAGCCCACGGCTCCCTCCCAAGAACGACCCTTCTTGGGTACACCTGCACGAGTCATGCGCTAAGGATGACAATATCTATGATACGAAATCCATGGTACGAACTTCAGACTCAGGACACTAGAAGTGGTACGCAACGCCAATCGACGGCGACGAAGTCACGTAGTAGCGGTTCGTCGAGAACTGCGTGATGCCGAACGTGGGCGTCTTCAGAACGATGCCGCGATACTCGGCGCGGATGTCGAAGCTGGGGCTGATCTCATAGGCCACGCCACCGCCGAACAATCCACCGACGTTGGTGTTTTGCTTCGTGTTGAGCTGCGTGCTTCCGGAGTCCAAGATCGGGGTGAACAGAATGGCAGCCGGGCCGCCTTCGAGGAAAGGGTTGAATCGCTTGTAGTTCCGCGAGTACACAAAGGCGGCCGAGATCTCCTGCTGCCGTGTGTGGATCCGGTTGTTCGGAAGCGCAATCGAAGGCGCGTTGAACTTGAGGGAGTCCTGCGCGAAGCCGTAGTTTAACTCCAGGCCGCTGCGCGGCGTCAGCAGGTAACGATAGCTGCCCAGAACGCCAGCCGTTTTGGTGGTGGACATCGGCGCTATCGCATTGCCATAGACATCGGGCGCGAAAATACCAAAACCGCTGATGCTGAAGTCCTGCCGGCTTTCCTGCGCATGACCTACAGCGACGGCGCTCACCAGCAGAGCGCCGAGCAACACAATCTTCTTCATGCCTTCCAGAGATCCCTTCGCGGTGTGGCCTGCCGTCCTTCTGCAACTCTGCGACCTGCAACTCTGCGACACAGAGCAACCCGGAGGCAGCCAACCAAGCATTATTGTACCTGCAGCAGTCCCATCAGCAGCCGCCATGGGCGAAACTTGCTGTGACCGGTCCCCTCCCCGCTCGGCGTACCCTGCCGCGCCGAAAGCAAAAGGCTCCCCAGGGGAGCCTTTTGCCGGCTGAAGCAAGCTACTGCTGGGGAGCGCCCGGCGCAGGTGGCGGCGTACCACCGCCGTCTCCCTGCCGTCCCTGCATCCGAGCCTTCATGCGCGCCTGCATCGCGTCGTACTTGGTTACCTGATCCGGCGTCAGCAAAGCGCGCACCTTGGTGTCGGTATCCTGGTGCGTCGCCATCGCCTGCGTACGCATGTCGTCTTGCGAGAGCGCCGTATTGGAACGAAGCGCCTCCATCTTGCTGCGCTCGGTTTCGAGCAGCGTCTTCACCTGGCTGGTCTGGTCGGGGGTCAGGTTCAGCTGACGTTGCATCATCTGGGCGCGCTGATCCGGGCCGCCGCGGCGTGGCCCATTGGCGGCGGCCGGGGGTGGCCCCTGGGTTGCGTCAGGCGGGGGCGGCGGCGGGGTTGTCTGCGCAAAGCAGGGGGCGACCAGCAGCGCGGCGCCGCAGGCAACCAGCGCCAGGGCTCGGTTCATGCGTTTCATGGGAAAAGAAATCATATCGACCTCGTGTACGGCGGTTGCGGCACCGCCCGGACTCGCCGGACGGAATGCCTGTGAAGTAAAAACACACATGGTGGGGATATGTTCTCTCCCCTGCATGTTCGAAGGATCAGAAAAAGCAAGCAGGCCCGGCGCAGCTACTTGTTCCCAGTGCAGCTCCTCGTTCCTAGACGTTAGCCGCCTCCCCGCCGTCTCAAGCTCTGTGCTTTTTCCCTCGGAATGTTAAGCAAAGCGCACCGCCCTGACATCATGTTCCAGGCGAGGGCTCTGCCTCAAAGCAGAAGGGAGAGCCGTGCTGCGCGGCATGAGCTTCCACAACCTCCAGAAACGTCTGCGCCGCGTGCGAAAGCGCGGCGCGTTTACGCCACACCAGGCGAAGTTTGCGCTCGATCTGCAGCTCCGGCACATCCACAGCCACCAGCGCACCCGTCTCGAGCTCACGCTCCACGGTGAGCCGCGGGACCAGCGCGACGCCGTTCCCCCGCTCCACAAAGCGCTTGATCGCATCCAGGCTGGGCAGCTCCACCTCCATCCGCAACGGGGTGCGATGCCGTCCAAAGGCCGCGATCACCTTCCCCCGCAGCGGCGAAGGCACATTGTGGGCCACGAAGGTTTCGCCCCCCAGCCGTGCGATCGAAGCCTTCTTCGCCCCCGCCAAAGCATGTCGCGGGCTCATGATGCACACCAGCAGGTCGCGGTACACCACGGTAGATTGCACGTGCGGATCGTCGGGCCGAAAGCTGAGCACACCCAGCTCCACCGAGTGCTGCAAGACCTCATCCGCAATGCGGCTCGCCAGGGCCCTTTGCACGGCCACCTTGATCCCCGTATGCTGGCGGCGGAATGCATCGAGCACCGGCAGCAGATACAAACACGTGTATTCATTCGCCGCCAGGCTGAGCCTGCCGGTCTGCAGCGAGCGCAGATCGGCGAGCGCGGCGCCGGCTTCCGTGCGCAGGTTCAGCATCTTGCGGGCGTACTCCTGCAGCACCTCACCGGCATCGGTCAGCGTGCCGTCGCGGGAGGAGCGCTCCAGCAGCGTCTCGCCCAGCTCAGCTTCCAGCTTGGCGATCACCTGGCTGACGGCCGGCTGGGTTCGATGCAGCCGCGCTGCCGCCCGGGAAAAGCTTCGCTCCTCGGCTACGGCGAGAAAGGTTTCCAGTTGGAACAGGTCCATACACGTCCTCTCCCACCACGTCCGACGTGAGAGACCACTGATGACGTCATTAGTAATGCGAATGAACGCGCGAAGCAAGATAAGCTCGCGTTATGCTGGAGAACGACGAAAGAATCCTATGAGCCCATCACCCCGGATCGTATTTTTCGACACCACGCTGCGCGACGGCGAGCAGTCGCCCGGCTGCACCATGCATCATGGCGAGAAGCTGCGCATGGCGCATCAGCTCGCAAAACTTGGCGTGGACATCATCGAGGCCGGCTTTCCCATCGCCTCCGATGGCGACTTCCAGTCCGTCCAGGCCATTGCCCGCGAGGTTCGCGGGCCGCGCATCGCCGCACTTGCGCGGGCCAAGCGCGAGGACATCGAGGTGGCCGCACGCGCCGTCGAACCCGCAGCGTTGAACCGCATTCATACGTTTCTCTCCTCCTCCAACATTCACCTCGAGCACCAGATGCGCATCAGCCGCGACCAAGCGCTGGATCAAGCCTCCGAAGCGGTGCGCCTGGCCCGCTCCCTGGTCGATGATGTGGAGTTTTCCCCTATGGATGCCACCCGCAGCGACCCCGATTTTCTGCTGGCGATGGTGAAGGTTGCGGTGGAAGCAGGCGCGACCACCATCAATATTCCCGACACCGTGGGCTACAGCACTCCCGAGGAGTATGGCGCGATCTTCCGCATGTTGAAGGGGGGCGTCGCAGACAGCGATCGCATCATTTTTTCTACGCACTGTCACGATGATCTGGGTATGGCCGTCGCCAACACGCTTGCCGGAATCGAGGGCGGCGCTCGCCAGGTCGAGTGCACGGTCAACGGCATCGGCGAGCGTGCCGGCAATGCCGCGCTGGAAGAGATCGCCGCCGCGCTGATGGTCCGGCGCGATCGTTTTCCGTTTGAAAATGGGTTAACCATGACGGAGCTTTACCCCACCAGCCGGCTTCTTTCAGAGATTGTGAACTTCCCGTGTTCACCCAACAAGGCCATCGTGGGTGCAAATGCGTTTGCGCATGAGTCGGGCATTCACCAGCATGGTGTGCTGGCCAATCCGCTGACGTACGAGATCATGACGCCGGCCTCTGTGGGTGTAACCACGAACAGCATTGTTCTGGGTAAACACTCCGGTCGCAAGGCGCTGCAGCATCGCCTGCATGAGCTTGGGCATGAGCTTTCCGGCACGGAACTCGACCTGGTGTATCACCGTTTTACAGAGCTCGCCGATCGCAAGAAGTCGATCTATGACGGGGACCTGCTCGCGTTATTGGGGGAGCCCGCGGCAATCGCCTGACTCGTATCTCACCTTTGATTTGTCATCCCGCAGCGATCTGCTTTTCGTTCTGCACGCACAAAGGAACCGATGAAATTACGCATTGCAGTACTCGCCGGCGACGGCATCGGACCCGAGGTCACGGGGGAAGCCATCGGTGTTCTCAGCGCAGTGGCCGATGCCTGTGGACATGAGTTCACCTTCACGGAAGGCCTCATCGGCGGCGTCGCCATCTCGCAGGCCGGCACGCCGTTGCCGCAGGCCACGGTCGATCTCTGCCTCGCGAGTGATGCCGTTTTACTTGGTGCCGTGGGCGATAACAAATTCAACCATCTCACTCCGGACAAGCGCCCCGAAGCCGGTCTGCTGCAAATCCGCCAGGTGCTTGGAGGCTTCGCCAATCTGCGTCCCGCAGTGGCGTATCCCGCACTGGCGGCTACCTCTCCCCTGCGGGCGGATGTCACGCAAGGTGCTGACATCCTCTTCGTGCGCGAGCTGCTCGGCGGCCTTTACTTCGGCCGGCCACGCTCGTGGGATAAGGCCGGCGGCGAAGCCATCAACACCATGCGCTACACGCGCGGCGAGGTAGAACGCGTAGCCCGCATCGCCTTTCAACTCGCCGGAAAGCGTCGAGGTAAGCTCACCTCCGTCGATAAAGCGAACGTGCTCGAGTGCTCGCAGCTTTGGCGCGCCACGGTCGATGCGCTCAAGCCGGAGTTTCCCCAGATCAGCGTTGAACATCAGCTCGTCGATTCCATGGCGATGCACATCATGACGCGTCCGCGCGACTTCGACGTTGTGCTCACCGAGAATCTCTTCGGCGACATTCTTTCCGATGAGGCCGGCGTTATCACGGGCTCTCTGGGCATGCTGCCGTCGGCAACCATCGGCGGCGCGGTGAATTTATATGAGCCCGTGCACGGGTCTGCTCCGGACATCGCGGGCGCAGGCAAGGCGAATCCGCTCGGCGCCATTCTCACGGCCGCCATGGTGCTGCGTTTCAGCGGCGGATTGGAGGCCGAAGCCTCCGCGATCGAGTCCGCCGTTGCCCGTGTGCTCGAGGCTGGCCACCGCACCGCAGACATCGCCGGCAGCAATCACGCCGGCAGCAATCACGCCGCGATTGTGCCCACCCGACGCATGGGCGAATTCGTGCGCGAAGCCCTCGCCGCTGCGCTGGATCGCACGCAATCCCCTCATGCTGTATAGCTTGATTGTTTCGTATCAAACCATGCGCATCACACTCCAACTCGTCCTCGCAGCGCTGCTCTTAGCGGCTACAACCAAGTTGTGGGCACAAATCTCGAACCCGAATGACCTTGTGACTGGGCCGCCGAAGCCGCCCCCCACGCGCCGCCATCCGCATGCGCCGGCAACCGGCAATCTGCAGTGGCTCTGGCAGTATGCGCAACCCACTCCCAACGGCAATGCAGTTGCGTTGCGTGGGGATGAGCGCTTCTCGGCTCTGCTCGATACGGACTTTAAACAACAACAGGCGATGTGGGGCAAGCAGGTCCCGCTGGCTACCGTGATTCCACGTTTTCTTTCGCGCTATGGAGAGGTCAATGCAAAGAACAATCGCTATCTGATGGTCGACGGCTGCGTCCCCAGCTTCTGTGCCGCGCACGGCATGTTGTGGGCAGATCTCGGTGCATCCGATCCGCTGCTCGTCTTTGTCGCCGTGAACTGGACCACTGAAGGTCACACCACCGACGAAGCGAACGCGGACTACAACCTGTGGTTCTTCCCCTCGCGCCAGCTCTCCGCTGACGCCCTGCCGCTGGCGCTCACCGAAAGCATCTCCGACTGGGATGCACGGCTCGCGCAGGCACACCGCGGAGTTCCGCACATCGTGCACGCCATCCTGGTTGAGCCCGATGGTCAACCATTTCCGCTCAACCCTGCACTCGTCGGCGCCAACACACTTCCGCCGCAACCCGATACCGTCACGCCGAAGTCGCCTGACAGCGAATAAATACGCATCCTTCAGACTCTTGATCGCAGCCGAACAAACCCGGAGCAAAACGCAGTGAATCAACCCCGCACGATGTTCGAAAAAGTCTGGCGGCAGCACGTCGTCGCTGAACCACAAGGCGAACCCACGCTGCTGTACATCGATCTGCAGCTTGTCCACGAGGTGACAAGCCCCCAGGCCTTCGAGGGTCTGCGGTTAGCTGGCCGTTCCCTGCGCAATCCAGCTCGCCATATCGCTACAGTCGATCACAATGTGCCCACAACCAATGTGCAGGATCGCCTCGTCATTGCGGATGACATCGCCGCCGCACAGGTGAATGCACTGCGCAAGAACTGCGCTGAGTTCGGCATCGAGTTCTTCGACGTGCAAGACGCGGCGCAAGGCATCGTGCACATAATCGGCCCGGAACTGGGAGCCACCAAGCCCGGTATGACGATCGTCTGCGGGGACTCGCACACCTCCACGCATGGGGCTTTTGGAGCGCTGGCGTTCGGCATCGGCACCAGCGAGGTCGAGCACGTGATGGCCACGCAGACACTGCCGCAATCAAAGCCGAAGACCTTCCGCATCAACGTCGAAGGCGAGTTGCCCTATGGCGTCACGGCCAAGGACATCATCCTCGACATCATCGGCCGCATCGGCACCGATGGAGCGACGGGCTATGTCATCGAGTACGCCGGTTCCGCCATTCGCGCGCTCTCCATGGAAGGCCGCATGACAGTGTGCAACATGAGCATCGAAGCCGGTGCCCGCGCCGGCATGATCGCTCCCGATGAGACGACCTTCGCCTACCTCAAGGGCCGCCGCTTCTCACCCGGCACCGCGAGCGCCTCAAAAGCGGGTGCCCCATCCTCACCGACGGCTTCATCGCCGGTCAGGGTGGGTTCGCATGACGCCGCGCACATCGACGAAGCCGCCTGGAACCTCGCCGTAGAACAATGGCAATCCCTCATCTCCGACGAGGGCGCCATCTTTGATCGCGAGATGACCATCGATGCCGCGCAACTCGCGCCCCGCGTCACCTGGGGCACCTCCCCCGGCATGGTGACCAGCATCGAAAGCACGGTTCCCTCACCCGATGACGCGCTCACCGAGGCCGACCGCAAGAGCTTTAGCCGCGCCCTCGAATACATGGATCTGAAGCCCGGCACGAGGCTCCAAGACATTAGCGTTGATGCGGTCTTTCTCGGCTCCTGCACCAACGCCCGCATCGAGGATCTGCGTGCCGCGGCGAAGATTGTGCGCGGTCATCACGTCGCCGCCACCGTGCGCGCGATGGTCGTTCCCGGCTCGCAGGGAGTGAAACGGCAGGCAGAAGCAGAAGGCTTGGACGAGGTATTTAAGGTCGCAGGATTTGAGTGGCGCGAGCCCGGCTGCTCCATGTGCCTCGGCATGAACCCCGACATTCTTGCTCCCGGCGAGCGTTGCGCGAGCACCAGCAATCGCAACTTCGAAGGCCGCCAGGGCCGCGGGGGGCGCACGCATTTGTTATCTCCCGTGATGGCCGCAGCCGCAGCCATCACGGGCCACTTGACCGATGTGCGCAACTGGAATTTCAACAACGCAGTTGGAACCGAATACAACACCACAACGCCCACGGTCGATCTTGCACACGATCTCGTTCAAGGAGGTTCGCGCTAGCTATTCTTCCGTTAAATTTGTCATCCTGAGTACAAGCGAAGGACCTGCTTTTCGCTCGGAACGTCAACAATTTTCAGAGCCAGCCAACACATCATGCAGCCCATAAACGTACTCACTTCCACAGCCGCCCCCCTGCCCATGCCCAACATCGACACCGACCAGATCATCCCCAAGCAATTCCTGAAGCGCATCGAGCGCACCGGCTACGGCGAGTTCCTTTTTTTCGACTGGCGCCGTATCCAGGAAGGCCCCAACACCGGCGCCGAACAGCCCGGCTTCGTGCTAAACAAGCCGGAATATAAGGGTGCTGAGATCCTCATCGCAGAAAAGAACTTCGGTTGCGGGTCGTCTCGCGAACATGCGGCCTGGGCGATCTTTCAGTACGGCTTTCGCGCCGTCATCGCCCCCAGCTTCGCGGATATCTTCTACTCCAACGCCGGCAAAAACGGCATCGTTCTCGTGCGCCTGTCCGAAAAAGAGGTACAGCTGCTGCTGGCGCGTTCCACAGCGGATCCCCAGCACAAGATCACCATGAATTTGGCAGCGCAAACCGTCACCGATGACCAGGGTTTCCACGCTCATTTCGATATCGATCCGTTTCGCAAGGATTGTCTGTTAAACGGCCTCGATGACATCGGCCTCACGCTGCGTTATGCCGATGCCCTCACACGCTATGAATCCAAGCACGACCACGAGTTCTGGCTGGCTCCCAAGGCCCCGCAAGCATGAAGACATTCCTTGCTCCCGCGCTGTTTCAGGCTGCCCTCATCCTTCCTGTTGCGGCGCAAACCTCCATGCCCGCCGCACAAACCTCTACACCCGCACCGCAGGTCTCCGGCCCGCCGTCGGCTCCGCTCCCCAGCGCGCTCACCGTGGCGCACAAACTCTTTCTCGGCAACGCCGGTGACCAAAACAACGCCGACTGCCTCCGCGCGTACAACGGCTTCTACGCCGCGCTCTCCGGCCTCGGCCACTACCAATTGGTCGACGACCCCGCCGCCTCCGATCTCGTTCTCGAGCTGCACTATGAGTTCAGCCTCGGCGCGGGCGTCAACGGCAACTCCGCCAACACACCGCGCCAATTCCGTGTCGTCCTGCTCGACCCCAAGTTGCATGTGGTCTTATGGACCCTTACCGAGCGCACAAATTACGCCGCGCTGGAGCGCAACCGCAACAAAAACCTCGACGAGGTGATCGCCGTGCTCGCCACCGACCTCGACAACCTGCTCAGCTCAAAGCCACCGGCCAACAAGTCCAGCATCCACCACGGGCTCTTCCCGTAGCCCCACCGTTAGGTTCCTCGCCCATGTCGCAAAGCAAGACTCCGCCCGGCAAAACAAACTCGACCATCCTCACCGACGGCCCCTCCCGCGCGGCCGCACGCGCCATGCTGCGCGGCGTCGGTTTCACCAAGGAAGACCTCGCCAAACCCATCATCGGCATCGCCAACACCTGGACCGAGATCGGGCCCTGCAACTTCCATCTTCGCCACATTGCCGAAGCTGTGAAGCAAGGCATCCGCGAGGCCGGCGGCACGCCCATGGAGTTCAACACCGTCACCATCTCCGACGGCATCACGATGGGCACCGAAGGCATGAAGGCGTCGCTGATCTCGCGCGAGGTGATCGCCGATAGCATTGAATTAGTCACGCGCGGCAACAGTTTCGATGGGCTCGTCTGCATCGCTGGCTGCGATAAGAACATGCCGGCCGCAATCATGGCGCTCGCCCGCCTCGACATCCCCGGCCTCATGCTCTACGGCGGCAGCATCATGCCCGGGCATCTGCAAGTCAGCCCGGATGGCAAGCCCCTCGCCCGCTCCCAAGATGTGTCATCTCGACCGGAGCGCGAAGCGCGCAGTGGAGAGACCCCTGTATTTCGCGAAGCAATTGCCGCAGGCACAAGCCCGTATCCCACCCCACCCCAAAGCCGCCAGATCGACATCACCATCCAAGCCGTCTTTGAGGCCATCGGCTCGCACGCCGCAGGCAAGATCAACGACGCGCAGCTCGAAGCCGTCGAAGCCAACGCCTGCCCCGGCCCTGGCGCCTGCGGCGGCCAATTCACGGCCAACACCATGGCGATGGCCGGGGAGTTCCTCGGCATCTCGCCCATCCAACTCACAGGCGTGCCCGCGATGAGCCAGGACAAGCACGAGGCCTCCCGCGAAGCCGGCCGTTGCCTGATGGAGCTGGTGAAGAAGGGCATCAAGCCAAGCCAGATCCTCACAAAAGAAGCTCTCGAAAACGCCATCACCGCCGTGTGCGCATCGGGTGGATCCACCAACGCCGTGCTGCACCTGATCGCCATCGCGCATGAGCTGAATATTCCACTCACGCTGGAGGACTTCGACCGCATCTCCGAGCGCACGCCGTTCATCTGCGACCTGACGCCCGGCGGAAAATTCGTTGCCAAGGACTACCAGGATGCGGGCGGCTCACGCCTGCTCGCCAAGCGGCTGCTGGATCGCGGACAGTTGCACGATGGTCTAACCGTCACGGGCAAGACATTGCACGAAGAAGCACGGCTCGCCGACGAGACACCCGGCCAGTCCGTCATCCGCGAGTGGTCGAATCCACTCAAGCCAACGGGCGGTCTCGTCATCCTGCGTGGCAATCTCGCGCCTGAGGGCTGCGTCGTGAAGGTCGCCGGGCATGAGCGCATTCATCACACCGGCGCCGCTCGTGTTTTCGATAGCGAGGACGCCTGCTTCCATGCCGTAGAAGCTGGCGCAATCCATCCCGACGACGTTCTCGTCATCCGCTACGAAGGCCCACGCGGAGGCCCCGGCATGCGCGAGATGCTCGCCGTGACCGCCGCCATCAAAGGCATTCCCGAGCTCAGCGAAACCGTAGCCCTGCTCACCGATGGCCGCTTCAGTGGAGCCACCCGCGGCCTCATGGCCGGGCATGTAGCTCCCGAAGCCCAACTCGGCGGCCCCATCGCCGCCGTCCGCGAAGGCGACACCATCACCTTCGATATTCCCAACCGCAAACTCACACTGAATGTTTCGGATCAGGAGATTGCTTCACGGCTGAAAAACTTCCAAGCACCCGAAGCTCGCTACAAACGCGGTGTGTTTGCGAAGTATGCGGATAGTGTTAGTAGCGCAAGTGAAGGTGCCGTGACAACCTGACGTGAACTCATGAACGTACCTTCGCGATATTTGCTGCTGTTGATATCTGGATGGGCCTTGCGCGTCATCTCGCTCGTTCTACTTCTTGGTTGCTTAGCAATCTGGTTTTTCGTACCACCTGATCCGTTACTTTCCGCCGGAGCAGAACAATTTTCGAAGCTACGGGCGGTTGGTGTACTTGCCCTACCGACAGTCGTTCTGTTCTTAGCCGCACAGCTGTGTCTCAAGCGCCAAAGGCGCAACACATCACAGCCTAGGCCGAAGGCCTAGGTTAGAAGATCAACGACAACCAAGGGCTGAAGGCCCGGCACATAAAACCTCAATCCCAGGCATACTGCTCATGCAACGGCACACCATATCTCTTGCAAAACGCGCGCATCTCTTCTTGAAAATCCCGCTTCGCGTGGTGCGCCTTTTGTTCGTCGATATACCTCACCAACGCGCCGAGATCCGCAGGGCTGACGGAAAACAAACCATAACCACGTTGCCATGCGAAGGCGGACACACCTTGCTCCTTCATCCAAACCGACGAGGATGTCTTCAGCTCGGAAACAATCCTCGCTGCGGTTCTGGTCGAAGCCAGTCGCAACGCAAGATGCACATGGTCCGCAACGCCGCCGGCGCGAAAACATTCGCAGTCGAGCTTGCGGGCTGTCCCCGCAAGATAAGCGTGCAAGGCCGGTGCGATGTCCTCGGTAATCAAAGGCGCGCGATCTTTGGTACTGAATACGACATGGATGAGATTCAGTCTCAGCGTTTGCGGCATGGCGGAATGGATGCATCGGGCCTTCAGCCCTCTTTCCTTTCTGCGACACCTATCCTAGGCCTACGGCCTAGGCTGTTATGTGGTCGGGCCTTCGGCCCTAAGGACACCTATTCATGAGCACCTCCAACCAACATCCCACCCTTACCGGAGCCGAGATCCTCTGGGCCACGCTCGCGGGCGAAGGCACCACCACCGTGTTCGGCTATCCCGGCGGCGCCATCCTGCCCATCTATGACGCGCTGAGAAAGTTTCCGACGATCCATCACGTGCTCGTGCGCCACGAACAGGGCGCGAGCCACATGGCCGATGGCTACGCGCGCGCCTCGGGGCGTGTGGGCGTGTGCATGGCGACCTCCGGGCCGGGTGCGACGAACCTTGTCACCGGTCTCGCGACGGCCATGCTCGATTCGATTCCCGTCGTAGCGATTACGGGCCAGGTCGCCAGCAAGGTGCTCGGCTCGGATGCGTTTCAAGAGGTCGACATCACCGGCATCACGCTGCCGATCACGAAACATAATTTCCTTGTCACGCGTGCGGAGGATATCGCCACCACCGTACGGCAATCCTTCCAGATCGCCCGCTCCGGCCGCCCCGGCCCCGTGCTCGTCGACATCACCAAGGACGCGCAGCAGGCCACCGCTCCATTCGATTTCGAGATGTCTAAGCCCAGGCCTGCGCGTCCGCATCCGATGTTGCGCGCCGAGGACAACGCATACCAGCAGGCTGCAGAGCTGATCAAAGCCGCAGAAAAGCCCGTCATTCTTGCCGGTCACGGCATCGTCGAATCCGGCGCGCAGGCAGAGGTTCTCGCCTTCGCCGAGGCCCTTCAAATCCCTATTGCCTCTACACTCCTCGGCTTGGGGGCGATCCCCGCAGCGCATCCGCTTTCGCTTGGCATGATGGGTATGCATGGTGAGTCGTGGGTCAACCATGCGATACAAGAAGCCGATCTGCTGCTGGCCTTCGGGATGCGTTTCGATGATCGTGTCACCGGCAATCTCGCTCACTATGCGCCAGATGCGAAGAAGATTCATATCGAGATCGATCCCAGCGAGATCAACAAAAATGTGCGCGTGGATGTGGCGTTGATCGGCGATCTGAAACAGGTGCTGCAACAACTCGCGCCGAGAGTCGGCGTCGATACGGGAACAGCAGATCCCTCCGCTACGCTGCGGGATGACAAGGGAGAGTCTGCCCCTTCGCAAGCCTCTCTCCCTCGTCACTCTTCCTCTGATTTGTCATCCCGTAGTGAAACGAAGGGATCTGCTTTTCGCGCGTGGCTGCAACACATCAACTGCTCGAAAGGCACAGCCGCCGTGCGCGACATCATCAACCTCCCCGACAACGGCCACCTCTATGCCGCGCACGTGATTCACGACATCTGGCGCGAGGCACAAGCCGCAGGGCGCTTGCACAACACGATCATCGTCACGGATGTGGGCCAGCACCAGATGTGGGAGGCGCAATACTTCAAGCACGAATCACCGCGCAGCTTAATCACCTCAGGCGGTCTCGGGACGATGGGCTTTGCTTTGCCCGCGGCGATCGGCGCCAAGTTTGCCTGCCCCGAAAAAGATGTGTGGGTCATCGCCGGCGATGGTGGTTTTCAGATGACCGCCGCGGAACTTTCGACGATCATGCAGGAACACCTCGCCATCAACATCGCCGTGATCAATAATGGCTTTCTTGGCATGGTGCGCCAGTGGCAGGAGACGTTCTACGACAAGAACTATTCAGCCTCCCCGATCCTCTCGCCGGACTTCGTCATGCTTGCCGCGGCGCACGGCATTGAGGGTGCAAGCATCACGAAACGCAAAGATGTAACTCCTGCGGTTACACGCGCGCGCACCGGCAGGAAGCCCTTCCTCATCAACTTTCAGGTGGAGAAGGAAGATGGCGTGTATCCCATGATCGCTCCCGGTGCAGCACTGCATGACATGGTGCGCAGACCCGCCAAAGAGTCGAAAGACCCACTGCTCGAAACCGCGGAGGACGAACAGTGAAACGTCCTTTCCTCTTCGCTTGTGTTCTTTTCCTCGTTCCAACCTGCGTTGCGCAGACAAAGATCAAGACGGTTCACATTCGTGTTTTGAATGGACGCAACGGCAAGCCGGTAAAATACGCTGATACCTCAACGGTCGTATTCCCGCTTTCGCCCTACACAACGCCCATCGAGCGCAAGGCCGATAAACTGGGTGATCTCACACTCCTGGCTCCCACAGCAGGACAGCTCACGTTAACCGTCGCCGGTCATCCAGGCTGCCAACACATATCAAAAGCAGACCGCGCGCAGGGACCCGCAAAGATTTCATTGCAAAACATCTTCGCAGCCGGCGCCATGGAAGCCAACGGATGCAAAGTGCGCGGCACCCCGCCTGTCGCAGGCGAACTCATCGTGTATGTGCGCTCGCTGCACTGGTGGGAAAGTTTTCGCGAGTAGGATCGCGTTGAGGACACTATGCTCCACACGTTTGTAGCTCTTGTGCAAGACAAACCCGGCGTTCTCACACGCGTGGCCTCGCTGTTTCGGCGGCTGAACATCAACATCGTCTCGTTGACGGTGGGTGAGAGTGAGCGCTCGGACACATCGCGCATGACCATCGTCTGCGAGGCGCCTGAAACCTCTGCGCATCGCATTCGCGCTTCGCTTTACAAGCTCGAAACTACGGTCGAAGTAGACGAGGTAAACCGCGCCGAGGCGGTGGTGCGTGAGCTTTGCCTGATCAAGGTCGCCGCCGGTCCAACCTCGCCGCATGGCGTACACTCACGCTCTCAGATTTTTGAACTCGCCACGGTGTTTCGTGCGCGTGTGGTCGATCTCGCACCCGAAAGCATCATGCTGGAGATGACCGGCTCGGCCTCAAAGATCGAAGGCTTATTGCAAGTGCTGCGCGAGAGCGGCTATGAGGTGCTGGAGGTATCGCGCACCGGCCGCATGGCCATGCGTCGCGGCCATCACACCAGCCGCGTGCTGAAGGCGCTGGGAAGCACGCCGGATCATCTCACTGCGGGAGGTATGGAAGAGATCGTTGACCCGGATGCATTGCCGGAAGATGAAACCATTCCGAACCAATTCGATGAGGGTGAGGCATAACTGTGCTGCCTGTGCCAGATCACCTTTTTCTGACCAAAAACAACGGCAAACAAAGCAGGTCCTTCGCTCGCTCAGGATGACAATGGGGAGAGAAGCGATCGGGAGAAGAGACAAACACATGGCAAAGACATACCACGATCAAGACGCAGACCTTTCCCTCATTCAAGCGAAGAAGGTCGCCATCATCGGCTACGGCTCGCAGGGCCACGCGCACGCACTTAACCTGAAGGACTCTGGCGTTGACGTGAAGATTGGGCTGCGGCCCGGATCGCCTTCGGCGAAGAAGGCAGAGAACGTTGGCCTGCCCGTCGTGAGCGCGTTGGAGGCGGCGCAGTGGGCCGATGTCATTATGCTGCTCGTGCCGGACCAGACCGCGGCCAAGGTCTACAAGGAGATCGAGTCTGCGTTTGAAAGCAAAGGCTCCGACAGCGAGCCCCAAAAGGATCCAAAGACGCTGATGTTTGCGCATGGCTTCAACATCCGCTTCCGCACGATCACGCCGCCCGCAACCATCGACGTGTCGCTCGTTGCGCCCAAAGGCCCCGGCCATCGCGTACGTGAGGTCTTCACCGAGGGCGGTGGTATTCCTGCGCTCGTCGCCGTGGAGCAGGACGCAAGCGGCAAAGCCATGCAGGTGGCGTTGAGCTATGCGAAGGCCATCGGCGGCACGCGTGCAGGCGTGCTGGAGACGACCTTTACGGAGGAGACCGAGACCGATCTCTTCGGCGAACAGGCTGTGCTCTGCGGTGGCACGGCGGCGCTGGTGAAGGCCGGCTTTGAGGTGCTGACGGAGGCTGGCTATCAGCCCGAGCTTGCATACTTTGAAGTGCTGCATGAGCTCAAGCTGATCGTCGATCTGCTGTATCGCGGCGGCCTCGAATACATGCGTCACTCCATCTCTGATACGGCTGAGTGGGGCGACTATGTTGCCGGTCCGCGCATCGTTACACCCGACGTAAAGAAGGCCATGCAGGGTCTACTTTCCGACATCCGTGACGGCAGTTTTGCCAAACGCTTCATCGAGGAGAACGAGACGGGCCGCAAGGAATTCGCGCGGCATCGTGCAGAAGAACGCGCCCATCCCATCGAGAAGGTCGGCGCGGAGTTGCGTGCGGGCATGCCGTTCCTCGATCCTGTGAAGGTAGAGAACGGTTCGGTGGTGAAGGCGTAATTTGTCGTGCCGCCAGAGCAGAATCACACACAAGCTGTGCCCGGCGCCAGCGGCCGGTCATGGCATTCACTGGTATTCTGCGCCCATGCGCCCATGCTCCGATGCATCGTCCTGCTCGCCCTCCTCGGTTGCTGGTTCGCTTCTCTTCCGGCGCAGATCCCTGCGCCGGCGCCCAGGATCCACTGCGTCCGCTTGATTTTCTCTTAGGCACCTGGGCCGCGAAGACCACCGGTGCTGGATCAGCAGGCGCGAACGCCGCGGGAACCTACACCTTCCGGCGCGACTTGGACGGCCATGCGCTCCAGCGCACAAGCTCTACGGACACCTGCAAAGGACCGCAGAGCTTCGACTGCCAGCACCACGATCAGCTGACCGTCTTTGCGGACGCAAACAGCCCGCACGGCAGCGGCTTCTATGCGCTGTATCTCGACAGCGAAGGGCACGTCATCTACTACGTCGTTACGGTGCCTGACGCACACACAGCTGTATTCGCCTCGCAAAGTTCATCCGGCGCGCCACATTTCCGGCTCACCTATCACCTTGAGGGATCGGGTGCGGCGGCGGTGATGAAGGGCAGCTTCGAAGGGTCCGCCCCAGGATCAGAGGAGTACCGCGCCTACCTGCGTTGGGCCGGGACGCGACAGTAACCTACCCACTTTCCGACGCATCCATTGTGCATGTACCTGCGCCGACTGCTGTCCGGTCCCTTCTCCGCTCCGATTCTCTGTCTGATGACGTTGACCTCGCCACCATCGTCCGCGCAGCAGGCCGGCCTGACGACCTTGGCAGCGCTGCATGACCAGGCTCGGCCGCTACTCATCTTTGCGCTGAAACCGGATGATGCGCAGATGGGCATTCAGCTGCGGATTTTGAACGAGCACGCGGCTCAGGCACACGATCGGCAGATCGTGCCGGTGGCGCTTCCTTACCAAAGTCCTGCGCCGAGTGCATTGCAACTATCGGACACAGACGCAGAAGCCGCGCGCAGGCGCTTTCATGTGGCTCCAAGCGATTTTGTCGTCATTCTTCTCGGAAAAGATGGAGGCGCGAAGCTGCGCTCCTCCAAACCCATCTCCATGGAGAAGCTGGTCGACACGATCGACGCCATGCCTATGCGCAAGGACGAGATGCACGGGCAGCCCAAAAGGTGAGTAGGCGAGATCAGGAGCAATGTTGCAGAAGCAGAAACGCTCCCAGTCGGGAGCGTCTATACTTCTACGTTGAACGAAAGCTAAGCTGTGACTTCCACACCGCGCCAGAAGGCGACCTTGTGTTTCACGCTGCGAGCCGCAGCCTTCGGGGCGGGATAGTACCAAGCCGCGTCCTGATTCTCCTGACCATCGACCAGCAGCGTGTAATAACGCGCCAATCCCTTCCAGGGGCATGTCGAGCTGGTGGAACTGGGGCGCAAAAAAGCCCTATTGACGCTCTTCTCAGGGAAATAGATGTTTCCCTCCACAGTTTCGATCTCGTCACTCTCTGCCAGGACCTGTCCGTTCCAAATTGCCTTTGCCATGGGCGTCCTTTCCATCATAAGGGGATGGGATCCCGGTCACCTGCGCACCGGCGGTTGACTTGGATCGCTGCAACTATCCTGCCATAATCTACGGGATTTGGAAAGTCTTAAACAAAATCTCCAGAACGATGTAGCTTCCCGCCTACAGAGGTCCTACGCGATCGCCTCGACGACTGGCCGCGTCGTCGAGGGATCGGGCCGCTGCAGATCGCGAGGCTCGTCCTTCGCCTTGGGCGGTCCGATGAGCTTTTCGAAGTGGCAAATTGCACCTGCTGGCGCCTCTTCTTCGGTGCCTTTCTTGCCGCGCCGTCTGGGCAGGCGATCGTGATTGTTGGGACAAACCAAATAAGTACCTTCTTTATCAGACAGTTCGAGCAGGTACGGCGACTTGCAGCTGGGACAAACCTCGGCCACCAGCTTCTGGTTCGTGGTGAAATCGCACTTCGGATAACGCGTGCATCCGTAGAAGGTGTCGCCACGCCGGTTTTTGCGGACAGCCACTTCAGCCCCGCACTTGGGGCACGGCACGTCTAGCAGATCTTGTTTTACATATTTGCATTTGGGATAGCCGGAGCAGGCGACGAACTCCCCGTACTGCCCTTCGCGCTGCAGCAGCGGCTTGCCGCACTTGGGGCAGGGCTCTTCAAGCTGTACGGGCGGCTTGGACTGCTGCTTCTGCGTCAGCTTGCGGATGGTCTTGCAGGGCGGGTCATCGCTGTAACCGGGGCAGCTCATGAAAGGCCCCCATGGTCCGTTGCGCAGCACCATCACGCGGCCGCAGTTGTCGCAGAACTCCTCCTCCTGCTCCGCGCTTTGCGCTCCAGGCGAGGTGAGATCAGGCTTGGAGGCGAAGTTTTCCTTGGTGAAGTCGCAAGTCTGCGGCTCGACGATTAACTTTTTGCCCTTCGGCGAGGCCTTTTGCAGCGAGTCGAGCAACTCCTTGGCATCGTGCACCTCGCGCGAGAAGCCGACTACATCCTCCGTCATCGCCTTCACGATCATGGGGAAGTTCAGTGCGGCGGTCACCTTTGCCATCGCAGCCTTTGGATCTTTCTTCAGCGGTCCATGGCCGACGGTGACCGGCTTCGTCTTGGTGAAGTTCGAGCACGAGTAGAACGACCCGAATTTGCCCCACTTCATGATCAGCGGCGCACCGCATTTATCGCAAAGCTCGTCCGTCTCAAGCTCCATCGCCTTGATGTCTTCCATCTCCACTTCAGCGACTTTGAGCTCCTTCTCGAAGTGCCCGTAAAAGCCGTTCAGCAGATCCGTCCACCGTTCCGATCCGCCCTCTACGGCATCCAGTTCGGTCTCCAACTGCGCGGTGTAGCCGGTCTCGAAGATGTAGGGGAAGTTCTTCACCAGCAGCTCGGTGGTCACCATGCCGATTTCGGTGGGGATCAGCTTCTGCGCAATCTTCTTTACGTAGTCGCGCTCCTGGATCGTGTTGATGATGGAGGCGTAGGTTGATGGCCGGCCAATGCCCTTTTCTTCGAGCGCCTTGACCAGGCTGGCCTCGTTGAACCGCGGCGGCGGTTGAGTAAATTTCTGCTGCGGATCAACCTTGTTGGCGGTCAGCGGCTGGCCCTTGGCGAGTGCGGGCAGGCGGCGATCGCCTGCGCTGTCCTCGCTGGTCGCGTCTTTGGCGTTCTCCGCGCCATCGCCCTCGGCGCTGCCTTCCGCGAGCTTTCTATCGTCTGCGATCTGCTTGGCATCGCGCGCGGCCCGGGCCTTCTTGGTCCGCTCCTCGAAGTAGAGAAAGCCGTCGAACTTGAGCACGCTGCCGGTGGTGCGGAAATCGAAGCTCATGGAGCCGGACTTCGCCTCAATATCGACGGTCGTGGCGTCGAAGATTGCCGGGACCATCTGACTCGAAACGGCACGTTCCCAGATCAGCTTATAAAGGCGGAACTGCTCGTCGCTGAGGTACTTGCGGACGTCGTCCGGCGCGAAGTTGAAGCTGGTGGGGCGGATCGCCTCGTGCGCATCCTGCGCGTCGGCCTTGCTCTTGTAGACGTTCTCGGTTTTGGGCAGGTACTTGTCGCCGAGCTTCTTGCCTACCCATTCGCGCGCTTCGGCAATTGCATCCGGACTCATGCGCGTGGAGTCGGTTCGCATGTAGGTGATCAGGCCGACGGTGCCTTCGCTACCGAGCTCAATGCCCTCATACAGCCGCTGCGCCACGCCCATGGTGCGGCGCACGTTGAAGCCCAGTCGGCCGGCTGCATCCTGCTGCAGCTTGCTGGTGGTGTACGGAGCCGCGGGCTTGCGCTGGCGCTCCTTCGTCTCCACGCCGCGGACGCTCCAGGTTGCTTTTTCGAGTTGCGCCATCACCTCGTCGACAGCCTCTTTATCCGGCAGCGCGTTGGCGAGAAACTGCTCTTTTCCCTCAACATCCGTGCCGTTGGGAACGCGGATGGGCTGACCCTTGACACCCACCATGCGCGCCGTGAACTCCCCCCCATTGCCCTTATCGGCGCCAGGAGTCAGAACCGCATCGATGTTCCAATATTCGACAGGATTAAAGGCGTTGATCTCGCGCTCGCGCTCCACGATCAGGCGCAAAGCAACGGTCTGCACACGCCCGGCGCTGAGGCCGCGCTTGACCTTATCCCACAGCAGCGGCGAGATCTGATACCCCACCAGCCGATCAAGCACACGGCGGGTCTGCTGCGCGTCCACGAGGTTGTCGTTCACATCGCGGGTGCGTTCGAAGGCGGCCTTTACCGCCTTTTTCGTGATTTCGTTGAAGGTCACGCGGCGCAGCTTGGTCTTGTCCTTCATCGAAGGCAGCAGCTGCATCTTGAGGTGGGCGGCGATGGCCTCGCCTTCGCGGTCAGGATCGGGTGCCAGGAAGACGGCATCGCTCTTGGCGGCCAGCTTTTTCAGCCGGTCGACCACCTTCTCCTTGCCCGGCGAGACGATCAGCGTCGGCGCAAAGGTGCGGTGTTTCAGCTCCACGCCAATGTCGTTCTTCGGAAGATCCATGATGTGGCCAATGGAGGCCTCCACCACGTAGTCGCTGCCAAGATATTTATTGATAGTCTTCGCCTTGGCCGGCGACTCTACGATCACGAGATTCTTGCCCATCACCACACCTGCCTGGGAGGCTCGCGGCACCAGATTGGCGCAAAGCGGCTTCCCGTCCCTCTGTAGCCTGCAAACTAACACGCTCTGCGGAGCGCCCGTCAAACCGTCGTTGCGAACTCGCCGATTAGACGCGACCTCTTAGCTTAAGTACCCGGCTGTCAAAATGAGACGGCATCACACAGTTGCACGTTCCAGCAGGCAGGCCGCCCGTGCCATAGGGCCACCCTCCTACAGGCTCCGAACGTAATTCTTGCCCGGCATCTGCTTCACCCTGCCTGCGAGTTCCAGCTCAAAAAGCGCTGTAAACACCTCACCCGAGGCCAGATCCCGCTCCAGTCGCTCCAGCAACTCGTCCAGCTGAACCGCCTCATCCGCCCGCAGCTGCTGCAATACCATGCGTTCGTGGTCGCCCATCGCCGGGCTTCCGGCTGAGGCTCCCGGTGCGCTGTCGAATAGAGATGCGGTGCCACCGGCAATGGATTCACCCCGGGCCGCGGCCTGCCCCTCGGCGACGCGTTCCAGCTCCATCCGCACCTCCGACGGCAGGTCCTCCCAGACGTCCTCCCAGGTGGCCGTCAGCTTCGCCCCCTGCTTGATCAGCGTGTTCGGCCCCCAGGCGTTCTTGTTGGTGGCATTGCCGGGCACGGCATACACGTCGCGGCTCTGCTCGATGGCGCAGCGCGCGGTGATGCGGGTGCCGGAGTACTCGGCCGCCTCGACCACGAGCACGCCGACGCTCATGCCGCTGAGCGTCCGGTTGCGGATGGGAAAGTTCTGCGGCGCGGGAAAGGTGCCGATGGGGAACTCGCTGATGACGGCGCCGCCCGAGGCTACGATCTCCTCCGCAAGCCTTTTGTTCTCTTTTGGATAGATCACATCGATGCCCGTGCCCCAGACCGCCACGGTCAGGCCGCCGGCTTCGAGCGCACCCTTGTGCGCCGCGGTGTCGACGCCTCGCGCCATGCCGCTCAGAACGGCCATGCCGCGCCGGGCCAGGTCGCGGCTGAGCATCTCCGCCATGCCCGCACCGTAGGGCGACGGTTGCCGTGTGCCGACCACCGCAATTCCCGGACGGTTCAGCACCTCCGCGTTGCCGCGCACCCACAAAACGGGAGGCGGATCGTAGATCTCCAGCAGCCGGCCGGGATAGGCCTCCTCGTCCGGGGTGAGCAGCGCCGCGCCCTGCTCAGCAACGCGCCGCATCTCCTCCTCGGCAGCCTTGCGCGCGCGGCCATGGAAGACGAACTGCGCCGCCGCCGCAGGCAGACCGGCGGCTTCAAGCTCCGTCAGCGAGGCCGAAAACAGCCGTTCCGCCGTGCGTAGCTGCCGAACGGCTCGAAAGCAGCGGGTCGGTCCCATTCCGGGCGAAAGCGCCAATGCCAGCCAGCTCAGCCGGCCTTCCCCTGAGGCCTGCGTTCCGTTTTTTGCCTGCGTTCCATTTGCCCCTGAGCCCGTCATTGCCCCAAATCCTAAACTGCCCGGAATGGGTCATAAATACCTCCTCCGTTCGGAGGATCCTGCAGTCGGGGAAGCCCGAGGCCGGGCGCTACCATGAGGAGGTGCCTCTTCGCGTCGCCGCCATCTCGTTTTTGAACCCCGCGCCGTTGCTCTACAACTTCGAGCACGAACCTGCGGCGGGCGAGCTCGACGATCTGCGGCGGCGCTACGATGTGCACTACACCACGCCTGCGCGCTGTGCTGCCGAGCTGCACGCCGGCGAGGCCGGCCTCGGACTGATTCCCATCGCCGAGCTAACACCGGAGCTCGCGGTGGTGCCCGGCTGCACCATCGCCTCGCTCGGGGAGGTCCGCAGCATTCTGCTGTTGGTGCGGAACCGGGGGGACAAGCCGGTCGGCGACGCCTTGCGGGGGATCAAGGCCGTAGCGGCAGACAGCGCCTCGCGTTCCTCAGCGGCCTACCTGCGCGTGCTGCTCGGCTGCTTCTATGGAGTGCAGCCCCCGCTGGCCGAGCATCCCGCCAATCCGCTGGCCATGCTCGCAGACCACGATGCAGCACTGCTGATCGGGGACCCTGCCCTGTTTGCCCGCGAGCGCCGCGCGGAGATCGATCTCGCCGTGAATGACCTTCTCTGGATCGATGTAGCCCAGCTCTGGCATCAGCACACCAGTCTACCCTGGGTTGCGGCGGTGTGGGCGGTGAGGCCTGAGGCTCTGGATCGAGGTGACGTGACCGCCGCGCAGCTGATAGCCGATCTGAATAACAGCCGCGACGCCGGACTCGCGCACATGGAGGAGCTGGTGGCGGAGTGGAGCGCGCGGTTGCCGCTCTCCCCGGAGACGATTCGGACATACCTCACCCGCAACATCTACTACCACCTGGACGCACCCTGCCTGGAGGCGATCCGCACATTCCGGTCCTATGCGGCCGAGCTGAAGGTGCTGCCTCCGCTGCCCGCGAAGCTACGGTTGGCAGGGGACTAAACCGCCATTGCGGGTGCCGGAGTACGCGCGCGCGGAGCGAACTTTCGCTTGTAATACGCCGTGGTGACGATGATGGCCGGTACACCGATACCCGTAGGCCAGATCCATAGCCAGAGATGATTGCCGAACAGCCGGGGCAGGGTCACGACACTGAAGGCAGACCACGCGGCGATGTAGCTGCCGATAAAGTTGCCGAGGTGCGTGTACCACCAGAACATTTTCTCTTTCGGCTTGCGGACGAAGCTCCACATCTCGCCCCCCGCAGCCCGCATGCCGATCAGCCCAAAGATGATCGCCACATACCCCATATGCTGCACCGCCGCAGGCCGTAGCCAGCTCAGCAGCGCCAGCGCGGCGCTTGCGGCAAAGGTGATCATGGCTGCGATCCAGTCCACCGGCTTCGCCGTTCCGCCGCGTGGCAGATCCTTCAGCCTGAGGACGCGATAACCGGAGAAGGCGAGGTAAAAGCTGAAGATAGCCACCAGAGCAAGAAAAAGCACCGGCCGGTAAAGCGCCATCGGAAGTGCCGTAGCTGCGACCCCACCCATGCACCACAAGTAAACCATGCCCCAGCGCTTGTGCGCCCTGCCTCCCTTGGCCGTGGCCAAAGCTACGGGAGCGAGCAGAAACGCTCCGAAGCCTGTCGTGATGTGCACCGCTAACAGGCTCTTCATCCAGACCGGATCACCGCTCATTGTGGCCTCCTGCGCTCGCTTTGCTCAGTGCTAGAGCTTTGATCTCTCACAAAACAGATAACTTGGGTACGGGATTGAGTATTCGCCGGAAGCTGCGCTAAACGTAGTATGAAACGTCAACACAGTGATGTGACATATGTCATTTTCGCTCTGGCTCGCTGAATAATGCGAAACGCAGCTGCGGACGGTGCCGATCGATCTCCGAGCCACTCACAGCGATGCTACAATTTTTATGTGCCGGGTCCTACGCGACGCGTACCCGCCAACCCCGCCAGGTCCGGAAGGCAGCAACGGCAACGGGCCCACGCGGGCGCAGTAGGGAAACCCGGTACACTTCCCTTTCCTTCCCGGCATGCCTCTGCCGAACGAAACCGTGGTAGCCTGCGGCGCCGGGAACGATCCGCTGCGCCGCAGCAGGCGAAGCCGGGACCGTCCGGGCACAGTCGCGGTAAGATGCTCTAGGTTCGCAGATCCCTTTTGTTCGAGGTCGCCTCGTTTTGAGTCTCACCCCGCAGTCCCATCGCCATCCCAGGACCGTTGTTCACGCGAAGATCTCTGCCCTTGGCACCTTTGTGCCGGCCCGGCTGCTGACCAATGCCGACCTGGAGCGCATGGTGGAGACGAATCATGATTGGATCGTCGAGCGTACCGGCATTCACGAGCGGCACATTGTAGAAAAGGGCCAGGCGACCAGCGATCTCGCGGCGGAGGCCGCCAAAGCCTGCCTGGAGAAAGCCGGCGTAGATCCCACGGAGATTGAGGCGATCATTGTCGCTACCGTGACGCCGGATATGTTCTTCCCGGCTACGGCGTGTCTCGTGCAGGCCAAGATCGGCGCCACCAAAGCGTGGGGGTTTGATCTTTCGGCTGCCTGCTCAGGCTTTGTGTATGCCCTTCAGGTGGGTGCCAAACTCATCGAATCGGGGGCACACACGAAGGTTCTCGTCATCGGCGCCGATGTCATGAGTGCCATCGTGGATTACACGGATCGCTCGACCTGCATCCTCTTTGGCGATGGCGCGGGCGCCGTTCTGCTGGAGCCCTGTGCCGAGGGCGAGGTGGGTATCGTCGATTTTCTTCACGAGGTGGATGGCGCGGGAGCGGCGGCGCTCAACATGCCCGCGGGTGGCAGTTTGCTGCCGTCCAGCCACGAGACGATCGACCGCAAGCAGCACTTCGTGCACCAGGACGGCCAGGCCGTCTACAAGTTTGCCGTCCGCAAGATGGCCGAAACCGCCGAGGCCGTGCTGACGCGCAACGGCGTCAGCGGATCGGATCTTGGCTGCTTTATACCGCATCAGGCGAACAAACGGATCATCCTCTCCACCGCCGAGCGGCTGGGATTGAGCGAAGACAAGGTAGTCATCAACATCGACCGCTTCGGGAACACGACGGCGGCGACGATTCCCCTGGCCATGGGAACCGCGATCGAGCAGGGCCGGTTGAAAAAGGGTGATCTGGTGCTGCTCGCCAGCGTGGGCGCGGGTTTCACCGTTGGGGCGACACTGCTGCAATGGGAGTTATAGACACCCCTTTCCTACGCGGCTGGTAACCATATCACGCCTCGAAAGTAGGTGTTCTCAAGAAGAGACAGCCGATTCGGGGCATATAACCCTTTTTGGTGGTTGACAGACCGCGCGCCTGCTGAGAAGACTTAAACGAGAGGGCAGACGACAGCCAAGTCGCCTGAGCAAAGGTAGCTGAGCATGTCCGCTCTGGTGCACTGCATCTACTCCAGCGTTCAAACCCGTCCGCTCAGCGAAGCGGAACTAGCCCAGCTCGTCCAGGACTCTCGCGTGAACAACCGGCAACACGGCATCACCGGCATCCTTCTGCATGCGAAGGACACCTTCTTTCAGGTGCTGGAAGGGCCGTCGGACGCCGTTGAGTCACTCTACGCGAAAATTCTCGCAGACCCGCGCCATACCCGGATCACGCGCATCATCTATGAGCCGATCGCACGGCGCTACTTCGGGGATAGCCTGATGAACCTGGCGAAGCTTTCTCCCTCCGAGTTGGACGCGCTGCTTGGCGAGGACGACCCGAACCGGCGGGAACAGCTGCTGGCCGGCCTGGATGAGGGCCGTGCCAAACGTCTGCTCCGCGCCTTTACGGATGGCCGGTGGCGGGCAAACCTCACGGCTGCACCCACCATGGCGGTGCAGGCATGAACCGCTTCCAGTCTGTTGCCGTACCCTACCCGAGTCGTGAGGCATGGCTGGCGCGCCTGCCCAAGTGGACCTGCTCCTTCGCCTTTCAGCCGATTGTGAATGCCCGAACGCGCGAAGTGACCGCCTACGAAGCGCTGGTGCGCGGACCGCGCAATGAGAGTGCCGAGGCGATTCTGCGCAACATTCCGCACGCCGAACTCGCCACGTTTGATGAGGAGTGCCGCAAAGCCGCGATCGCGCTGGCAAAGCGCCTGAATCTGAACTGCGATCTCAGCCTGAACCTGCTTCCGCAGGGCTTCCGCGCCGATCGTGACTGCCTGGCTTCGACGCTGGACTTGGCCATCGAACACGGTTTTGCCCCCGAACAGCTGGTCTTGGAGGTCACGGAAGGCGAGGTGCTGGGCAACCAGGATCGCTTCACGGAGCTCATCGGCATCTATCGCGGGCTGGGGATGCGCATGGCGGTAGACGACTTCGGCTCCGGCTACTCGGGACTGAATGTTCTGGCTGATTTCCAGCCCGATCAGATCAAGCTGGACAAGTATCTTGTTCGCGGCATTCAGGGCCGGGGGCCACGGCAGGCCATCGTGCGCGCGATTCTGCAGGTCTGCCGGGATCTGGGCATCGAGCTGATCGCCGAGGGCATTGAGAGCGAGGACGAGTTTCGTTGGCTTAGCGATGAAGGCGTGGAGTTCTTCCAAGGCTATCTTTTCGCTCATCCGGCGTTTGAGGCGCTGCCGCTGCCCAGCTTTCCACCCCGCGGCTGAGGGCCGGAAGCTCCGGGATTCTCAGTGGATCGCTGGTAAACTACACGTTGTGACTTCCTCCGCCCTCCTCGGTTCTTCTGCTTCCCTGAAGAAATCGAACATCACGCCAACCGCTGCAATGAGTACACGTCCCAAGGTGGGATTTGTGTCGCTCGGTTGCCCCAAAAATCTCGTCGACAGCGAGGTGATGATGGGTCTGCTGGATCGTGCGGGTGCAGAGCTGACCCCGCGTGCCGAGGACGCGGAGATCCTGGTCGTCAACACCTGCTCCTTCATCGATTCGGCTAAGCAGGAGTCGGTCGACGCCATCCTGGAGATGGCGCAGCATAAGGTGGGCAACGGTGGGCGCGCGCAGCGGCTGGTGGTGGCGGGCTGCCTGGTGGAGCGGTACCGCGATGAGATTCGCAGGAATATCCCCGAGGTGGATGCGGTCGTCGGAACGGGCGAGCTGGAGGCAATTCTGGAGGCCGCCGGCCTGCAGCGCCCAGCCCCGGCACTCGTGAACTCGCCATTTACGGTACTCACGGCCGTGCAGGTGGCGTCGATGGATGTGGACGCGGCCACGCATCAGGGCGTGGCACAGATCCGGCGCGCGCACTCCGCCGTGCAGCAGCACTCCCGCCCCGAGTCGGATGGAGCGCAGTTGCGTTCGGCCGGTGAACCGGGTGACACGGGCCCTGATCTTCAGATCGACTCTCCGATTCAGGTGGGGACCCAGACCTCGCGCCCCGCGGGCGACGCGCGCGAGGCTGCGGGACGCTTCTCGCGCGAGGGTTGGGACGGCGCAACCGCCGCTCTGCCCAGCTATCTCTACTCCGACGCGACGCCGCGGCTGCTCACCACGGCGCGGGCTTCGGCCTACATCAAGATCGCCGAAGGCTGCGATCATCCGTGCTCGTTCTGCATCATTCCGCAGCTGCGCGGCAAGTTCCGCTCGCGGCCGGTGGGCTCGATCGTCGCTGAGGCGCGGCAGCTGATCGCCGGGGGCGTCCGCGAGATCACGCTGATCGGCCAGGACACCACCTGCTACGGCGAAGACCTCGCACCCACGCCCCCTGACAGTGACCAGCCGGGTGGCCAGCCCGGCAAACGTCCTGAGCTTGCCGATCTGCTGGATGCGCTGGCGCCGCTGCCGGGGCTGAAGTGGCTGCGCTTTCTCTATGCCTACCCGAACAAGATCACGACCGGGCTGCTCGAATCCATAGCGCGCCACGACAACATCGCCAAGTATCTCGACGTGCCGCTGCAGCACGCAAGTGCGGACGTGCTGCGGCGCATGAAACGCGGCGGATCCGCGGATCGCTTTCTACAGATCCTCGCCAAGGCGCGCAAAATTGTGCCGGGCTTGGTCCTGCGGACCAGCTTTATCGTCGGTTTTCCGGGCGAAACGGAGGCTGACTTCGAGGAGCTCTGCGCTTTCGTCCAGGCCGCGAAGTTCGATTGGCTGGGGGTCTTCAGCTACTCCGACGAGGAGGGCGCGAAGGCCTTCGACCTCGGCGAAAAAGTACCGAAGCGCACCATCGAGGCTCGCCGCCGCAGGCTGATGCGGCTGCAGAACCGGATCAGTCGCAAGGCCAAAGCAGCCTGGATCGGCCGCGAGATCGAGATCCTTGTCGAAGGTCCCAGCGAAGAGACAGAGTTGCTTTGGCAGGGGCGCTCGCTCGAACAGGCGCCGGAGATCGACGGCGTGGTCTTAATCAACGACTTCGGCCCGCATGAAGCGCTCGTGCCGGGCACGTTTTATCGCGCCGAGATCACCGAATCGCATGACTATGATGTGGTAGCCAGAATTGCGGAGTAGTTGCGCTCCAAACATCTGATGATAGATAAGGCATTCATATTGGGAGAAATACAGCGCTCAGCGCAGGGCGGACGCGCGCTTGGCCAGAATCGTTTCTGTAAAGAGACCGGGATAAAGCTGCACGAGTGGCGCGGACGTTATTGGGCTCGATGGGGCGACGCCGTAATTGAAGCTGGTCTCCTGCCAGATACGTGGCAATCCGCACTTGACGAAGAATACATCCTTAAGACACTGCTTGGAACAACCCGATCGTTAAGGCGTTTGCCTACAAACTCAGAGATCTTGCTTCAGCGCAGGTCCGATTCGTCCTATCCAAGCCCTAAGGCAATTAGGAGGCTCGGAAAAAGAGACGAGTTGAAAGCTAAGCTCTTGAGCTACTCTTCCGAGCACGAGGCTTACGCCGATTTAACGGAGATCATTTCGCTTACCCATACGGAGGAAATCTCGGAGAAAGCCGAGAAGTTCGAAGGAGTCAGGCATACAAGCGGTTACGTGTACATTATCAAGGCTCAGAGTTGTCATAAGATAGGCTCCACAGGGGCGCCTTATCGGCGAGCTGCTGAGATAGCTAATCAGTCAGCATCCGGCGCTGAACTTATCCACTGCATCAGGACCGATGACCCTGAAGGCATCGAAGCATACTGGCATAGACGTTTTGCTTCGAAGCGCCTGAATGGGGTGAATAAGCAAAGCGGCGAGTGGTTCGCGTTATCTAATGACGATTTAAGAGCATTTAGCCTTCGCAAGTGGACGTAACTTTTCTTAGATACGTCAATCCTCAATAAGGTAAAACAATGCATTCGGTCTTGCAATATCGCGGGTATGACGGGTCCGTCCTGTACAGCGCGGAGGACAAGCTGTTGCACGGTCGTCTGCCGGCATACAAGACACGGTTATATATGACGGGACGAGCGTGCGATCTATCACTAGGAACTTTCGTGATGCTGTCGATGTGTACCTTCGCTTCTGCAAGGAAGACGGTAAGACTCCCGATGTGCCGGTTGATGGTAGTTTTCGTGTCCGTGTCAGCACTGAATTGCATAAGCGCGCCTCCCTATTTGCAGAGGAACACGAGATGAATTTGAATACTGTTGTGCAGCAAGCGTTGAGCAAATATCTCTCGCGAAAGCGGAGTGAGTCATGACCGCCAAAACTCTTCGCTGCCCCATCTGCCGCACTCTTGTTCCCCTCGACAGCGAGGACGTTCCGTTCTGCTCGGACCGCTGCCGCCGCATCGATCTCGGCAAGTGGGCTTCGGGGGACTACAAGATCAGCTCGCCGATTCTCGACCCCGATCTGCTGGAGGAGCTGGAGCACCACGAACAGCAAAGCAAGCCGTTTGGGACGGAGCCGGGTAAAGAGTGGAAGAACTGATGGGTTCGCCGGATTGGGGCTCGTCAGAAAGTTCTGAGGCGCGGGCGAAAAAAGCAGGTCCCTCCGCTGCGCTGCGGGATGACAATGCATTTGCGGTGGGGGATGACAACCGGCGTGCGCTGCGGGATCACAAGAAGACCTGGTCGGCGTGGCTGATCGCAACCTTCTTCGGTGCGGGTTACCTCAAGCCCGGTCCAGGCACCTATGGCTCAGCGGCCGCGTGTGTGCTTTGGCTGATGGCGGGTTGGGTCGTCCACCACAACACACAGACGCTGACGCTGGTGACGGGAATCGGCGTGGTGCTGGCAACGGCCATCGGTATTCCAGCGGCGACACGCGTGGCGCGCGAGGCCGGACGGCCGGACCCCGGCTTCGTGGTGATCGACGAGGTTGCGGGGCAGTGGGTCGCGCTGCTGTTCATGCCGCCGATCTGGCCCAACGCCCTGCTCGCCTTCATTTTGTTTCGTTTTTTCGATATCCTCAAGCCGCCACCCATCCGGCAACTGGAGGCGCTGCCCGAGGGCACGGGCATCATGGTCGACGATCTGGGTGCGGGCGTCTTCGCGCTGCTGGCCGGCCAGGGTGTGCTGCATCTCCTCGCCCGGCTTCACTAACGCCCCGAGGGGGACTACCTACTCCCAAGAGATTTGCCGGCTCAACACTGAATTCCCTAAGCAATGGCAGATAAATCCCGCAGCCGGAGGAAGCGTACCCTCAGCGGCTAAAGCCGCGTTGCAAGCAAGGCATTTACGGCATGGCTGAAGCCATGCCCTTCCCAAAACAGGAGCTAATCAGACCTCCCCTAAACCGTGCGTGAGAGCCGGGGCTACAACCGCCGTCGTGCAACCGGGAACCAGTGGGTACCTTGCCTGTCCCGGGTCCGGCGCATAGGCTTACGTGCAGCCATGAATCTGCTTCACCCAACCCGTTCTGACGCTCCTCATCTCACCAGCCTGCGCCCGGAGGCTGCCTTGCCGGGCGGTCTCTTTGAGATAGTGGGAACGCATCTGGTCCCCACGCGTGGAGGCTCCACCCCGCTCCTGCCTTCCGCATTTCTGGGCGACTCGGAAGCCTCGCTCGACCTGCTGCGCCCCACCCGCGCGCAGGTGCGGGTGCCCGAGGGCGCTATCGCCGGCGATCTGACGCTGCGCTACGGTGGCCATGCGAGCAACGGCCTGCACGCCAACGTCGCCGTTCCCCTGGCCGAGGACCTGCACCTGGTCTCCAACCCGGCCGTGGATGCGGACGGCAACCTGTTTGCGATGATCTCCGGACCGCGGGGCACCCGGGTGCCAGTATCGATCATGCGCATCTCGCGCGATCTGCAGGTGCGGCCGTTTGCCCGCGACCTGCTGAACATCTCCGCGCTGGCGTTTGGGCCGGATGGCTACCTGTACGGCTCCTCGCGGGCCGAAGGGATTGTGTACCGCATCTCGCCCGAGGGCGCGGTCTCCACCTTTGCCGAGGGCATGGGCATTGCGACCGGGCTCGCCTTTGACGGTGAGGGCAATCTGTTCGTCGGCGACCGCTCCGGCACCATCTTCAAGCTGGGACCGCATGGCCGTCATAATTCCGCGGAGATCTTCGTCTTTGCCACGCTGGAACCCTCGGTCGCGGCCTACCACCTCGCCTTCCGGGACGACGGCATCCTGTTGGTAACCGCGCCGACCACCAGTTCCAACCAGGCAATCCACGCCATCGATCCGGATGGGAGCGCCAGCACCTTCTACCGCGGGCTGGGCCGGCCACAGGGCATGGCGCTGGATACGGAAGGCAATGTGTATGTGGCCGCCTCGCTCGCCGGGCGGCGCGGCATTGTGCGGATCTCCCCGGAGGGCGCCGCTGCGGAACTCGTGGTGAGCGGCAACGACCTGGTCGGGTTGTGTTTTATGGAGGACGGTGCGACGGCCCTCGCGACGACGAACACGCTTTACAGCGTCGATCTGGGGATTACGGGACGAGCTTTGGTATGAACGCCGCGTCGCGCGCTGCCCTGCCTACCGCATGACGAAGCCGCCATCGACGGAGATGGACTGCCCGGTGATATAGCTTGCGGCGTCGCTACAGAGGAAGAGCACTGTAGATGCAATCTCTTCAGGACGTCCCTGACGCCCCATGGGAATGCTCTTCTCCATCTGTTTGAGAGCTTCGCCCTGGCCGGCGGCAATCATCTGTTCGCCCATCGCAGTCTCAATCATGCCGGGACAAACGTCATTGATGCGAACGCCGCGCTTGGCGTACTCCATGGCCGCGCTCTTGGTGAAGCCGATGACGCCGTGCTTGGCGGCATGGTAAATACCACGCTCAGGACCGCCGATGAGACCGCCGAGCGAGGAGCAATTCACGATCGCGCCGCTGCCCTGCTTACGCATCTGCTGAAGCTCGTATTTCATCGAGCTCCATACACCGCGCAGGTTCACGCCCATCACCTTGTCGTAGTCCTGTCGCGTCTGGTCGGCAGCATCCGCCAGCTCGTTCTGAATGCCGGCATTGTTGTAGGCGGCGTCGAGCCTGCCGAAGGCGTCAACGGTCTGCTTCACCATGGCTTCGACCTGCGCATCGTCGGACACATCGCAGTGGACTGCGAGAACTTTGTATCCCTCCGCCTTCAGTTCTTCGGTCGCAGCCTTTACAGCATTTTCATTCCGATCGGCAAGCACAACGGATGCGCCCGCCTCGGCAAAGGCCTGGGCCGTCGCCAGGCCAAGACCCGACGCTGCACCCGTCACCAAAGCGATTTTATTTTCAAACGAAATCTTCATGAGGTGTTCCTATTATGCGCCGGGGGCGCCATCGCATTGATTGTCGATGCTGCACCAATCCCATCAGACGCTTGATGTTCGTTCATGCTCTGCCATCGTACTCAGCTCCTGGGCACTACTGTTGGAATGTCGCTTGCACTCCCAAGACCAAGTCTTTCCGACTACCCCCAGAGCGCGTTGAGGAGAATTTGGCTAGCTCCGGAGTCTCCGCCGGGCGGCCGCCACAATCCCCAGCAACCCCGTTCCCAGCAAGGTCAGCGTCGAGGGTTCAGGTACGGGCGACGGTATCGGGCTTGTGGGCAGGGGGTTGATGACAGGAGCTTGCTCCCCTGGCTCCAGGGTGCCTCCATCTAACAGCAAAAACTCGTCGTTGGAATCCAGAGAGATGTTGCTTACATAGCGAGGGCCAGATCCACTGCCACTGCCATATCCATCGCCATTGTTATCGAGCGAACCGAAAGGCTCTGAATATCCGGGTCCGGTTTCGATGCCGAGCGGGTAGTACAAAGTCAAGCTTGGACCATTGCCCGTCGTGGAGATCGTTACCTCGCAGAGCCCGATGTGAGCGATACAGGATTGGCTTTTGATGGTATCGAAATCAAAGATGCCGGCAACAAGGTTTGCATCCGTGAAGGTGCTGTTCTGGCCATCGACGTCGATTGTTCCCGTGAGTGTGAAGCCGTTGTCGAAGAGTCCATAGGTGGAAGCACCAGTGGCCCCTGGTCCACCTGGATTCGTGGGCGATGTTGGACCGCCACCACCGGGCACGGTGTCGGCAAGAGCCTGTTGGCTGAAAGGAGCAACTGCCAGTGGGAGCAGGAGAGCATAGAAGGGAAGGCGCATGGGATGTATCACTCCGAAGTGGGATTCATGGGTGGGCGGTTGAGCCGGGAAGGCTTCCCCCGGCGTTCGGGTATGGTTTATTGGCAGAGGAGCGTGACGCTGAATCGCTGGTTCTGTTGTTTGAGGGTCGGGGAGATAAATGGAGAGCGAGCCGATTCGGACGCCCTTTCGCCAGCCTATGCGCAACCAAGCTAAACAGCGACTCTGCGGCGAAGCACGCCAATAGCGCCCAGCAACCCAGTCCCCAGCAGGATCAGGCTGCTGGGCTCAGGAGTTACGGCTGGATTGAGGGCGGGGGTTATCGTGAATGTACCGAAATCGGATGAGGTCCCCGCTATAGCCAGTGCATAACCCTGATCAAAGTATAAGTTGTAGTCCGCTCCACTCGAAGTTACGAAGGAAAAGCCGTTCGTGTCGAGATAGGCAGGGTCAGCAGGAACGAACAGCAGGTTGTCGCTGCCGTAATAGCTGACGGGCGAGAGAATCGTTGCTCCATTCACGGTGCCAGAGACGCCGGTGATCAGGTACTCGCCGCCGCCTTCCGCGGTGGTCGCGAGCGTTCCGGAAGCTGCGTCCCCGTTACCGGTGAATGAGAAGTTGAAGGTATCGGCTGAAGCAACACCTGCGGTACACAGCAGCAGCGTTGGCAGGACAAGGAATCTACGCACCATTGGGAAATCTCCTGGGTTGGGCTTACGCTCGATGCTCCCGCAATCATCGCGCCGGTTAGGTGTCTCAACATGGAACGGGTCGCGGGTTTGCAAATTGAAACAGCGACAAGACTTGCGGCGTATTCGACCCGGACAGGCCGCATCGATGGACTTTCGAACGTGGCGGTACACTTCAGATGCTCCGAGACCTCAACCAATCGAGGCGTCTTCGCCTCAGTGCGCCGGCGGCGGCCAGTGCGCCAGTACCCACCAGCAGCAAACTTGACGGCTCCGGAGTCGTCGCCACGTTGACCTCGAAGTTGTCCGTTGCAAGCAGGTCCTGTGCCCCGCCATCCGCGCCTCCTTCCAGCACATAGACCGCCGGATACGTGCCCGTAAGCTCATCCGGCGCAGCCATGACGGAGAACAGATCGCCGGTGATGCTGTCTCCGGGCATCAGGTCCGCGGGAAAGTTCGCAAACAAACCACTGTCGTCCACCGTGAACCCGGACGGCTCCTGCACGGTGACGGTATCGCCGTTGAGGTACACCGCGTTGCTGTTGGTTAACGGCGCGCTGATGGTTGCGGCGAAGGTCACCGTGCCGCCGGGCTGCACCGCTTGCATGGGGTCGGTCAAGGTGAAGGTCACGGTATCGGCGTGGGCTGCCGCACAGCCCATACCGGCCAGCACGGCAGTCGCGAAGAGGGAGCAAGCAAAGCGTTTCATTCGTATCTCCAGAAGATTTTTCGTGTGAGCGGTTAGGGCAGCTTGATCCGGTAGCTTCCGCTGAAGGTACCGCCTTGGTAGGTTCCTGTGATCTTTTCCACCACCGTGGCTCCGGAAGCCCCAGCGGTTGCCGGGACCGTGCACAGGGCGCTCACCGAATGCTGAGGATCGACCGTCCCCAGCATCTGGGGCATCGGCGTGCAACTCGCTCCACCCACCGTAAGCCCGGTCAGCGTGACGAACTGCGCAGAGCCGGTTCCCGTATTGGTCAGGCTGATGGTCAACCCGCGTGTGCCGCTTCCCTGCGCCGTTATGGCGGTGATGGCTGAGATCACAACCGTTCCGCTGGCCGGCTGTATTGTCAGTGTTCCGGTAGCCGAGGTTGCGGCATAGCTCGCATCCGCAGCCTCGGTCACCGTGATCGTGTACGTTCCCGAAGCGAGGGTTCCCACGGGATAGCTCAGACTGCACGTCTGAGGCGACACAGTTCCGGTGCAGGTCCCGGTCACTGCGTTCCCGTCCACGCTGAAGAACACCGCGCCGGTCGGCGCTGTCGTTCCGCTGTAGCTCAGCGTGGCGGTCAAGGGAGCGAACGCCGTCCCGAACGCAATCGAGGTGGAGGCAGCGTTCAAGGTGGAGAACACCGCCGCAGGAGGATCGATCAGAAACGGCAGGCTGGTAATGTCGCCGATCTCGGGCGAGTGCGCCTCGGGATTGACCAAAGACGTTCCCTCATCCCCGTAGGCGGCGAAGGTGGAGAGAACATGTTCACCAACAACCGTAGGCGGCAGAGTGACAGTGGTCACACCGGCACCCGTGCTGCTGATCGGCTGCCGCATCCAGGGCGCGCCGTCCACGGAGTAGTAGATCGCCGTCGGAGGCGCCTGGTCCGCCGACGTGGAGAGCCTCGGAGCAACATAGTTCGTCGCCGCCGCTACCTGGAACGCAGGGGTCGCACTGCGCGTTTGGAAGAGCGGCGCCGTACCTGCGGTTTGCCCATCCACGACAGGGCTGATGGTGTCGGTGAGCGGGTCGACTCCCGTGCGCTCCACCGTGATCACGTTCAGACCAGCCGGTCCATTCGCTACGGCGTACACCCGCCCGGTCACAGGGTCAGCTACGGCAAAGCTGCCCTCGCCCGGGTTCTCTACAAAGCCGCTTGGATTCACAACGGCACTTTGATCAACATTGTTGTCCGTGTACAGCTTGTTCCGCTGCACATCCAGGCTCAGCCCCACAACATCGCTGCTTACGGCAGCGGTCGACAGCACGGTCCGGCTCGCCCCGTCGATAATCGAAACGGTGCCGCTGTTCCCGTTGTAAACATAGATCAGGTTTTGGCCGGGGTCCGCGACAAGAAACTTCGGCCCCGATCCTACCGGGATCGTCCCTACCACGGTATGGCTCGCGCCATCGATGACGCTGATTGTTCCGCTAGCGCTGTTGGCTACGTAGACCAGGTTGGCCGTGGCATCCACTGCGATGCCTGACGGTTGTGACCCCACCGGGATCGGTGCGCTTACCGCGAGTGTAGCTCCATCCACGGCCGAAACCGTGCCATCCCCAGCGTTCGCTACCCACACGGTGTTCGTAGCCGGATTGACCGCGAGAGCCGATGGCTGAGAGCCTACCGTCACAAGCTGAACACTGTTGCTTGCACCGTCCAGAACGGCGATCTGTGTTTTCTGGAGTGCGGCTGAGTAAACCTTGTTCGTGATCGGGTTGATCGCCAGCATGGTTGGAATGAGACCGCCCAAGGAAACCTTCGCTTCTAAAGCGGTTCCATTGATGACGGAGATGCTTTCATCTCCCTGGCTCGGCACGTAGACGCTGCCCGTGACAGGATTGGCCACCGGAGTCAACGGCCTGGGCCCAACCGAAATACGGCCGGCAAACTGCGGCGTGCCCGACACGCTGAAGACGTCTACAGTGCCGGGTGTGAGAGCACCCGTGAGACTGGCGACATACAGAAGATCGTTGGCGCTGTTCAGAACGAGAGAGGGATCGCTGATGGATGTGTTGGGTGCACCCGGGACGAACTGCTGCGTGTTTTGGGCGGTATCGATGACCGCAAGGCGGCCTCCCTGGGCCGTAATCCCGCCGACATAGAGCCTCCCTGTGACCGGGTCCACGGCCGCGGCCGAGCTGTTCACAAAGTCCTGGATGACGGTCTGTGTGATCTGGTCCGTGGTGCCATCCAGAACGGACAGGACAGACCCCAACTGGGGAAGGACATAGACAAAGTTGGTCCTGGAGTCCACGGCGATCGAAGCAGGACCGTTCACTGTGGGGAAGTGGGTCACAGTAGGCATGATGCGGCCCATCACCACAGCCACCTCGTTCGCGGTCACCACATACAGGCGATCCGTATCCGGATCCACCTCGATGCTGAGCGGTGCGGAGCTGAACGGCGTGAAGGCGAGCTTCTCATAGCTGGTCCCGTCGAAGCTATCAACGTCATGATCGGGCCCGAGAAGGACATACAACGTGTCGGTCACTGGATTGATCTTCACGGCGCTCGGCTCCTCCCCAGCCAGAACAGTCGCCACGACTGTCTCCGACGCTCCATCGATCACGGAAAAGGTGGCGCTGTCGAAGTTGGCGACGTAAATGCGATCGGTCGCCGGGTTCAGGGTCAAGGAGACCGGCGTCGTTCCCACCACAAGGGTCGCCGTCACAGTTCCGGTCGCTACGTCGATCACCTCGACGTCATTGCTGGCTTGATCGGCGACATAAACCCGGTGATTTTGCACATCGGCCACAAGGGCCTGCGGATTCGTGCCGACTTTGACCGTCCTGGCGCTGAGCGTCGCGCCATCGATCAGGGTGACGGTTCCGCTCCCGGCATTGGCGACGTAGACCTCGTTCGCGACAGAATTCACCGCCAGCGCGACCGGGTCAACCCCCAGCGTGACATTCCGTGTCACGTTCGTCGCACCATCCACCGCGGTGAGAGTGCCTGGGGCAGAGGGCACGTTCATGCCTATGACGTAGATCGTGTTGGTGACCGTGTTTACCGCAACGCTGTTCGGTCTGGCCGCCAGTGGAACCGTGCCGAGATCCGTCTGGGCGAGGGCGCCAACCCCCAAGAGGCCGAGCAGCAGGAAGCCAAGGACGCGGCCGGCAAGGGAATACACTTCCTGCGTTGTGGATGGCCGGCGCGGGACCGGCATGAGAGCGAAAAGCATGATTTCTCCCTACCCTGGGTACGCCCTGTGGGTTACGGGCCTGCAACTGAGGGGTGATACCCGAAATCCAAAGTAGCTGAGCTTGAGAGCTCGTGTTGCTCCCACTTGGGAGGAATCTGGATCGGCCTTATACTCGGGCTGTTCGCTGTGCTGTCCTTTGTTGCAGACTGGAGCGAGATCGAATGTCGGCCCTTGCGGAATTCTCCTCGCTCGTCGCCCTGCTGTACGAAGCTGCCGCGGAGCCGGGACAGTGGGAGGCCTTCCTCGATGGTTTCTACTCCGTGATGGAAGCCACGCGCGGAGCCATGACGGCGGTTGCAAGCGAGCCCGATCTGGCCAAGGTGGTGCTGCGAGGCTATACCGAGTCTGAGGTGCGGGCCTACGCCGAATACTATTGTCAACACGACGTGGTCGTGAGCGCCGGTCTCCGGACAGTGAAGCGTTGTAACCAGTGGATCGGTCCCGTGGAAGAGATCGTTCCGTATCGCCAGCTGGAAGCGAGCGAGATCTACAACGACCACTACCGCACCATGAACATGCACCACGCAAGCTGCCTGATGATGGGGCAAACAGGGCCGTATTCCGCTCTTGGCTTAGCCGCGTGGCGTCCCAGGACGAGTGGACCGTTCAGCGCGGAGCAGCTTCACCTTGTTGAGCTGCTGGCGCCGCATTTTCAGCAGGCGTTTCTGCTCCATGCCAGGCTCATCGCGCTTCGTGCGGAAGCAGTGGCGCTCGAATCCGCGGTGGATGCGACCGGGCTCGCGGTGATCACGTTGCGATCGGATGGCCGCCTGCTGACCGCGTCGCCAGCGGCGGAACTGCTTCTGCGCAAAGGCGTGCTTACGCTGAGCGGGGGAACGCTGCACGCCCCGAAGGCCGACCGGGACCACGTGCTGCAACACCTGATCGCCTGCGCCAGCCGCACGGCGCAGGTCAACTTGGAAGAGCCTGGCGGGGCTCTCTGTAAGCCGGGTGGATCGTTGCTGCTTCCCCTGGGTGAAAAATCCCTTCCGTTGCAGGTACAAGTGCTGCCCGTTCGTTTAGGCGCCGGCATGAGCGTCGTCAGCCCAGCTGTGCTGGTGTTCATAGCAGATCCCGGGGCCGTCCCTCCGAGCCGCGCAGGTGTGCTGCAGGAGCTGTACAAGCTCTCACCCCTCGAAGCGAAGCTGGCAGACCTTTTTTTGCAAGGCCAGGAACTCAAGCAGACGGCTGACGAATTGAACCTGAGCTATGCGAACACCCGCTTCCATCTGAAGCAGATCTTCCGCAAGACAAACACGAAGCGCCAAACGGAACTGCTGCGCCTGCTGCTCGCCATTCCGGCATAGAAGCTGCGTCGCGCAGGTCCCACGATGCCATTGCATCCTTGCCCGGATCTACAACCGGGAACCAAGACCGAACGCGTCAACGGGTGCCGAGGGCCGTCGCGTACCACCTCGCACCCGGTTCAGCCGACCCCACAGCTTCGACAGGCGTCAAACGACACTCATGATCGCTGAAATTATCGCTGTCGGTTCGGAGATGCTGACCCCCTTCCGGCAGGACACGAACTCTCTCTATCTCACGCAGGGTCTCAACGATCTCGGAGTCTCCGTCGCCTTCAAGACCATCGTTGGGGACAACCCGCAACACCTCACCGATGCCGCCCGCATCGCGCTCGGCCGCGCCGATGTGGTGATCTTTTCAGGCGGGCTTGGGCCCACGGAGGACGATCTGACGCGGCAATGTGTTGCCAACGCGCTGGGGATCGAGCTGCACAAGGACAACGACACCATGACCGCGCTCTATAAACGTTTCGCTGAACGGCGCATGGCCATGCCGCCCAACAATGAGCGTCAGGCCGAGGTGCTGGAAGGGGCACAGCTGCTGCCGAATCGCAATGGATCCGCGCCCGGGCAGTGGCTGGATACGGTGTTTCCCGGAGCCGGTGGCCGGCGGCATCGCAAGGTCGTCATCCTGCTGCCGGGGCCGCCCAAGGAGCTGAAGCCGCTCTTCGACGAGCAGTGCAGGCCGCGGCTTGCGGCCTCGCTCCCGCCGCGGCATCTCGCCAAGCGCCTGCTGCGCATGGCGCTCATTCCGGAGTCGCAGGTGGACGCGCGCACCGCCCCGATTTACCAGAGCTTCCCCGATGTGGAAACGACGATTCTGGCGGGTGGAGGGGAGATTCAGCTGCATTTCTTCTGTGTGAAGCCCACGCTCGAGGAGGCCGAAGCGCGCGTGAATGCGGTTGTTGAAGCCGTGGAGCATGAGATGGGGGAGGACATCTTCTCCGCGGGGGGCGAGTCGCTGGAGGAGGTCGTGCTGCTGATGCTGGGTCTCGCTGGCGCCAGCCTGGCGGTCTGTGAGAGCTGCACGGGAGGCCTGCTCGCGCAGCGGCTGACCGCTATCCCCAATGCATCGCGGTCGTTTGCCGGGGGCTCCGTGGTCTACAGCAACGCGGCCAAGACGCTGTATGCCGGCATCCCGGGCGAGCTGCTCGCGGAGCACGGCGCGGTCAGCGAGCCTGTCGCCCGCCTGCTCGCCGAAGGCACCCGCATCCGCCTCGGGGCGACGCTGGGCATCAGCATCACCGGAATCGCTGGGCCACCCATGACCGAGGGCCCGGACAAGGACAAGCCGGCGGGTCTGGTCTATATCGGGCTCGCCGGGCCGGAGGGCACGCAGGTGAGGCAGTTCAACGTAATGGGTGACCGCGAACGGGTGCGCCTCTGGGCCACGCAGCACGCCATGGAGATGCTGCGGCGTCACCTGCTGTGATTCGCTTTGACCAACTTTCCCAGATAGGGACGGGCTCCTCGGACTACCTGGAATTAACCCTTGCTGTCATAGAATTAGTCCTATAGGGTTTAGAAGTGGCTAAAGAAGCCAAATCTAAACCGGGATTGAATTCAAAGCTCGCGACAGTTCATTGGGAGGGCAACTCCCTCAATGTTTTAAAGTCCTGGAATCCCGAGATCAGGGTGGATTTCGGCAATGCGCTACGCGAAATGCAGGAGGGTCGGCCAGCGACATTAGACGTTCGTCCTATGCCCTCCATCGGCCAAGGCGTATTTGAGCTGAAGACAGCCGACGAAAAGAAGTGGTACAGGCTGATTTACCTGGCCCGCATTGCCGATGTGATCTATGTGTTGGATTGCTTCGAGAAGGACACCCGCAAAACCGAAAAGAAGGACCTTGCACGCACGTCGGCTCGGCTCACCCAGGTTAGGCAGCGACTCGCAGAGGAGTAACGAAATGCAAAACGCAAAGAAAGCAGTGAACAGGCCAAGCCACGTCACGAAAGGGGACATCTTTGACGATCTCGGGCTTTCCCCCTCGGAAGCGATCGAAGCCAAGGTCAAGGCTGAACTGTGGCGGGATCTTGTCCATCACATCAAGGCTCTGGCGCTTCCGCAAAGAGAGCTGGCAAAGCGGCTTGGCGTGTATCAAGCGGATGTGAGCAATCTGCTGAATGGAAAGCTCTCGAAGTTTAGCGCCGGTACGCTGATTCACTATGCCGTACGGCTGAACATTCGCGTTCAGGTGAAACTCATCGCCCCCAAAGCTCTCAAGAGCGATCTGCGAGGTGAGGCTGCGAAGGTGCGGAAAATGACCGGAACACGGCATAAGGAGCAGGCGATGGAAGTCGCTGCGTAGAGGTTCGGGATGTCTCGTCTAACGGGAGTCTGCACTCTCCAGTTCACGTCCGCTTGCTACACTCAGGTTCGATGAAGCTTACCCTGTTCGTTCTGGCGATCTCGTATCTGCTGGGCTCGATTCCCTTCGGCTATCTTCTGGTGCGCCTGGTGCGCAAGGAGGACATCCGCGCCGTTGGCAGCGGCAATATCGGGGCGACCAACGTCGCGCGATCGGGCGCCAAAGGCCTCGGCGTATTGACGCTGCTGCTGGATCTATCCAAAGGTCTTGCCGCCGTGCTGCTGGCGCGGCATTTCGCCCCCGGAGCTCCGGGGTACCCCTCGGATCTCGCCGTGGATGCCGCGGTTGCGGCGGTGATCGGGCATATCTTTCCCGTGTGGCTGCGCTTTCGGGGCGGCAAAGGCGTAGCGACCGCCCTGGGCGTTTTTCTGGGGCTCGCGTGGCCAGTGGCTTTGGCGGCATTGGCGGTTTTCGCTCTGCTGGTTGCGGCCACGCGTATCGTCAGTCTGGCTTCGATCATCGCGGCCGCCGCGCTGCCGGTGTTCGCGATGCTGCTGCTGCCCGACCGCTCGCTCGCTTACCTTGGCGGCGTCATTTTCATCTCGCTGCTGGTGATCGTGAAGCACCGCGCCAACATCACCCGGCTGATCAACGGGACGGAGCCACGCTTCGGATCGAAGCAGGATACGACAGCGGTTACCCCACACACCAAACGGAAGGCCCGAGCATGAGCCGCATCGCTGTTATCGGGGCCGGAGCCTGGGGCACGGCACTGGCCATCTCGCTGGCCCGCCGCGGAGGGCATGACCTGTCGCTCTGGGCACACTCGCCGGCACACGCCGAGGAGCTCGCCGACACGGGTGAGAATCTCCGCTATCTGCCGGGGTTTGTGCTGCCGATGGGCATTCGCATCACGGCGCGGCTGCCCGAGGCGATCGAAGGCGCGGAGACCATCCTTTGCGTCACGCCGTCGCAGGCGCTGCGTTCGGTGATGGAGGCGATCGCGCCCACGCTGAACCCGGGGCAGTTCCTGCTTTCGGCCTCCAAGGGCATCGAGGAGAAGACCTTTCTGCGCATGTCGCAGATCATGGCCGAGCACGCCCCGGAGCACCCTTTCGGCACGCTGGGCGGACCTTCGTTCGCGCAGGAGGTCGCCGCGGCGATGCCCACGGCCATCACCATCGCGACCGAGGAGGCAGCCGTGGGCAAGCGCTTGCAGGACGACTTCTCCTCCCCAAGCCTGCGCGTGTACCGCAATGAGGATGTGATCGGCACGGAACTTGGCGGCGCGCTGAAGAACGTCATCGCCTTGGCAGCGGGCGTGTCCACAGGGCTGGAACTCGGGGCCAACTCCGCCGCGGCGCTGATCACGCGCGGCATGGCGGAGATCACGCGGCTCTCCATGGCCTGCGGCGGCCGGCGCGAAACCCTGGCGGGGCTGGGCGGCATGGGCGATCTGGTACTGACCTGCACGGGGGGCCTTTCGCGCAACCGCGCCGTCGGCATCGAGCTCGGCAAGGGCAGACACCTGGCGGAGATCCTGGCGGGACTGAACGGCAAGGTGGCCGAGGGCGTTCGCTCGACGACCGCGGCGTTAGGGTTGGCCGCGCGCTATGGCGTCGAGATGCCCATTACCGAGCAGATGGCGGCCATTCTGCACCAGGACAAACCCCCGCAAGAGGCCATCCGCGAGCTGATGGCACGGCCCGGACGCACGGAGTAACGTCCATAAACATGAGCTGAAAGGAGGGACCAACGAAGCTCTCTGAAGCTCCATTCTGGTGAGCCTATGAGACCCTCTGCACTGCTCCGCCTATCGCGGCGCGTGACGAGGATCAAGAGCGCGAAAAATCTCCTCGACCGGCACCCGGACCGAGGTTCCAGGAAGAAAGAGCTCATCCCGGATCAGGCGCCAGTCGCCGTTTGATTCAACGAAGAAAGCCTCCCGGCGCCAGGGATCGATGATCCAATTTGCATGAACCCCCATGCGTCGATAATCCTCGAGTTTCTCGTGTAGATCAATGATTCTGTCTTCGCGCGAAAGGATCTCGATACACAACAGCGGTGCCGTCCGGACGATCAACTCATCCTCGTCACCAAACGACCGAAGGCAAACATCGGGAACGCGGTACCGGGTTGCGGACACCTGTACGCGGGTCTCGGGGAGCGCCTCGGCGTTCAGTTCTTCTTCGAACCGCGCAAAAAATCTCATAAAGAAGCTCTGCATCCGGCTGTGCGGCAACTCGCCCAAAAATCTCTCCAACAACAGTCCATCGACCCACTCCCGGTCAGGGTGGTACGTCGTGTTCAGGTATGTTTCGAGCGCGGTCTGGGCAGCTAATCGATCGAGCCCAGACACCTCGGGCAGCGTTGCTACTGTCATACGCACCTCGACCCAATCCCAGACTACACGCCCACCCGCGGAACAAGTCCAGTAAACTAGCTGCTGAGATGGCATTTTCCCTTTTCGGCAAGCAAGATAGGACACCTGAGCCGGAATCCGAGCCGCCGGCCCAGCTGGAACCTCAGCCCGAGCCCGAACGCCGGGGCGGCTTTTTCGAGCGCATGCGGCAGGCGGTGACCCGCACCCGCGAATCGTTTTCCACCTCCATCGCCTCGGTTGTCGCGCTCACGCGTGAGGTCGATGAGGCCTCGCTCGACGATCTGGAATTTGCGCTGCTGGCTTCCGATATCGGTGCGGTTACTACGGACGAGATCATCGGACGGCTGCGCGAGCGGGCGCTGCGCCATGGCATCGCCGATGGCGCCGAGCTGAAATTAGTGTTGAAGGAAGAGATTCGCCGGATTCTTGATGGGGTATCAACCCCGGTGAAGCATCCCGCAACGGCGCCCGAGGTCATCATGATGGTCGGCGTGAACGGCACGGGCAAGACCACAACCAGCGGCAAGCTCTCTGCCCTCTTTCGCCGCGAGGGCCGCACGGTGCTGCTGTGTGCGGCGGACACCTTCCGCGCTGCAGCTATCGAGCAGCTGGAGGTTTGGGCGCAGCGCTCCGGCGTGGAAATGATCAAGACCAAGCAGGGCGGGGACCCCTCGGCCGCGCTCTTCGATGCGCTTGCCGCGGCCAAGGCACGCGGTACCGATGTGGTGCTCGTGGATACCGCGGGCCGTCTCCACACCAAGACGGATTTAATGAAGGAGCTCGACAAGATGCGGCGAACGGCGGAGCGGCAGGTGCCCGGCTCGCCGCATCAGACACTGCTGGTAATCGACGCAACGACGGGGCAGAACGGGATGCAGCAGGCTAGGTTGTTCACCGAGGCCGCCAACGTTACGGGCATCGTGCTGACCAAGCTGGACGGCACCGCCAAGGGAGGCATCGTCGTGGCCATCGCGCGCGAGATGGGTCTGCCGGTGCGGTATGCGGGTGTTGGCGAGAAGATTGAGGACATTCTGCCGTTCGACTCGCACACGTTTGTGGATGCTTTGCTGGCGCCGTAGCGTCAAAGAGCGGGAACGCAAAGGGCGCGAAGTTAAAACGCAAAGTGCGCAAAGAAACGACGTCTTCGATTGGTTCTTTGCGCTCTTGCGTTCCCGCTTTGCGCTCTTTGCATCCCAGGTCTTCGATTCGGTAGCAGCGCTTACGACAGCGGGGGGATGTTGATCTGTTGCCCGACCTGGATATGATCCGGGTTCGAGATGCCGTTGTGCTGCGCTATGGTTTCGTACTTATTCGGCGTGCCGTAGAACTTCTCCGAGACCTTGCTGAGATTGTCGCCGACCTTGATGGTGTAGGGCTGGTCATCGCCGCCGGTAACGGTCATCTGGATCTCGAAATCGGAATAGTTGGGATCGACTTTCTTGATGGTGTCCCAGACGCGGTTGGAGACGACCTTGGAGGGTACCTCGCACTTCAGGACGAGCTTGTCGCCGTTCATAAAGATGCCGTCGATCTTCGCTCCATCGTTGCTGAAATCGGTGATGACCTGCCCTACGGGGGCATACTTCTGCTGCAATGCGGCTTGATCTGCCATGTCTTTCGCTCCTGGCCTAATTTGCGCCCGCACACTAGGATGCGGCGATGCACCTGGCATGATCAGGAATCGTTTGCGAAGTTCCTCCGAGCTCGAATTAGGGAGGTCCTCAAATCAAGATCAATCGTGCTCCTCCCGCTGGCTTTCCTCGGCTGCCGAAGGCGACCCCGGCAGGCGGCGCAGCAGCACCGGGAAGATCAGCGCGACGAGGAAGTAGGCCATTGTCACCGCGACGGCGAGGACCAGCAGACCTGCCCCGCACGCCATGCCGACTGCGGTCACCAGCCAGACCGTTGCGGCCGTGGTCAGGCCTTTGACCCGCGTACCTTCGACAAAGATGACGCCTGCGCCGATGAAGCCGATGCCGGTGACGATCTGGGCGGCGATGCGGGACGGGTCGAGCACAACCAAACCGTTGGCCAGCACATCGCTGAATCCGTACTTTGAAATCAGCAGAAAGAGCGCGGCGGAGGTGCCCACGACCGTATAGGTGCGCAGGCCGGCGCTCTTGCGCTTCATTTCGCGCTCGAGGCCGATGGCGGCGGAGAGAACAAAGGCCGACGCCAGCTCAACGAGCTGCAGCCAGCCTTGTCCGGTATGTTCGGGGTTCAGCATAAGGCGCTTTGGTGGGCCGGATGGAGGCAAACCCGCCATGGTCGAAGGCAACGGAAGATCGGTACCCGAAGGCGGCGGGTTTTGATCGGGTGTGAGGTTTGAGTGGATGAGGTGTGAGGCGCGTACTAAGCTACTCGGGCGTGAGAACACCTAGCTGTTTTGCGGTAGAGGTGAGCGTTTCGAGCGCCACGTCGATCTGCTCGCGGGTGTGTTCGCTGGTCATGATGCAGCGGATGCGCGCCTTGCCCTCCGGAACGGTGGGGAAGGCGATGCCGGTGGCCATCAGGCCCTTTTCAAATAAAGCGCGGCTGAAGCTCATGGTTTTGCGCCCGTCGCCGATAAGGATGGGAGTGATGGGAGTTTCGCTCCTCGGGGTGGTGCGGCCGCCGATGTCGAAGCCGGCTGTTTTGAGCTGTTCTTGGAAGTAGCGGGTATTTGCCCAGAGGCGCTCTATGCGCTCGGGTTCATTTTCCAGCAGATCGAAGGCGGCGATGCAGGTTGCCGCGACCGAGGGCGGATGCGAGGTGGAGAAGAGGAAGGGACGGGCACGGTGGTAGAGGAAGTCGATGAGGTCGCGGGAGCCGCAGACGTAGCCGCCCAGCGCGCCGATGGCCTTGGAGAGTGTGCCGACCTGCACGTCGACCTTGTTCGTGCAGCCGAAGTGGTCGACGCTGCCACGACCGTTGCGGCCGAGCACGCCGGAGGCGTGGGCGTCGTCGACCATCATGATGGCACCATATTTTTCGCAGAGGTCGGCCAGTTTGTCCACGGGGCCGATGTCGCCGTCCATGGAAAAGACGCCGTCGGTGATGACGAGCTTGCGACCGGGTTCGTCTTGTACATCTTTCAGGAGCTCTTCCGCATGGGCGATGTCCTTGTGGCGAAAGACCTTGATCTTGGCTTTGGAGAGCCGTGCTCCATCGATGATGGAAGCGTGATTGAGCTCGTCGGAGAGGATGAAATCCTCTTTGCCGAGGATCGAGGAGACGGTGCCGGCGTTGGCGGAGAAGCCGGACTGGAAGACGACGCAGGCCTCAACGCCCTTGAAGGCGGCGATCTTCTCTTCGAGTTCCATGTGGATGCGCATGGTGCCGGCAATGGTGCGCACGGCGCCCGAACCGACGCCGAAGTCCGCAATGGCCCTGGTGGCGGCTTCGCGCAGCCTGGGGTGATTGCACAGGCCGAGATAGTTGTTGGAGGCGAGATTGATGACCTCGCGGCCGTCGTAGTGGCAGACGGGCCCCTGCTCGTCGTCGAGCACACGCAGCCGGAAGTAGGTGCCCCGCTCGCGCAGGTCGTCGAGCACGGCGGTGAGGTGGGCGAGCTGCTGGCGACGAGGTCCGGTCGGGGATCCGTTTTGGGGTGTTCCGGCAGACGGGGGCGGGGTCATGGTCGCAGGGCACATGGTGTATCGATGGTAACCGCCGCCTGAGGTGCTGCAGCGCGTTCGGCAGCGGCATCTTATGCCTGTGAAGGGACGGTCTGGATGAAGAGCGGAAGCGAGCCGGGAAAAACCGTTGTGCGCGGCCTACTGGCAGCGCTCGCTCCGGCTGTTTTGCTCGCGGGCTGCCATGCCGATACCACGGACATCCCGAAACATGCTTCCCCGCAGGCCAAGGCCCGTGCCCGCCAGATCATCGGCGAACAACAGTCGCAACACCCCGTGGAACCTGAACCGAAGGCGGGAGACGATGTGCCGACGCCGCCCAGCGCGGATCAGATCTCCCCAGACTCACCGAAGGCCGTGCTGGATGGCACATCCACGACGCAGCCGAGCGTAGATCCCAGGAAGGGGCAGCCAAATCCACATCGGTAAGTTGAGCGCGTCTGCTAGCCCATGTGACCGGACAGGGCTTTTCTGGAATAGTGGGCTGGATACGGTACTTTCATAGCGTATGCGCTGGCCGCCTCTCCTATATCGCGTTTGTCTGCTTGTAGCTTGCTCCCTGCCCTCCAATGCGGGAACTCAGGCTCCGGGACCAGTGACGCCAGGGGAGACGCCGACCTTGACGGTGCGATCGTCCCTGGTGCTGGTGCCGGCGCTGGTAAAGACAAATAATGGCGAGCTCGTTTTCTCGCTGAGCGCCGATGACTTCGTTCTAACCGATGACGGCGTGCCGCAGCGTTTGCGGCTGGAGCCGGATACGGATGCGCAGCCGCTGGCGCTGGTAGTGGTTGCGGAGACGGGTGGCACGGGTGCGGCGCATCTGCGGGATTACCACGGATTGGACGCGATTCTGGATGCAGTCATCGGCAATGTGTCGCATCGCGTAGCTGTGGTCAGCTTCGATAGCCAATCGCATCTGGAGCAGGGGTTCACGACGGACACCGGCGCCGCGGCGGATGCTTTGAACGGGTTGACGGAAGGAGATGGAGGAGCGGCGATCCTCGATGGACTCGCCTTTGCGGTCGATCTTCTGCGCCGGCAGCCGACGGGCTATCGCCGCGCGATTCTGCTGCTGAGCGAGACCGCCGATGGCGGCAGCCAGACGAGTTTCGATGAGGTGCTCAAGGCGATCGACGATACGAATACGTCGATCTACAGCTTTGGATTTTCCAGTACGAAGGTGGCGTTGAAGCATGAGGCCGCGAAGCTCCCGCGGCCCAACAAGCAAACCGTGTACTCGGCGACTCCCTACGCTCCGGGCGGGTGCATGAGCCGGGAGCCGGGGGCAGACCCGGATGCACATGGCAAGCGGAGTGTGCAGGCGCTGGATTGCGCGAGTGATCTGTTTCCGCCGCTGCGGGTGGCGCGACTGGCGGCGATTGCGGCTCGCGAGGGATTGAGGCGCAATGTGCCGGAGGCGGTAGCGGGGCTTACCGGGGGCGAGTACTTCCCATTTAAGGATGCGCGGTCGTTGGGGAAGCAGCTGGTGGTGATTTCGAATGACGTTCCGAATCACTATCTTCTGAGCTTCGCCCCGCAGTCGCCACACCCTGGCCTGCATGCGCTGCAACTGCAGCTGAAGGAAAGGCCCGGGCTGCAAGTAAAGGCTCGCAGTGCGTACTGGGCGGACGCGGTGGCGGGTGATGGTCAGAGGTGAGGATCGAGGTTATGAGGATCGAGTACCCGGGTCCGAGCTGAGCGTGGGGTGAGCGAATCAAGCCTTTACCTGCAGCAGGATCTTGCTGGCCTCGCCGGACTCGAGCAGACCCATGGCCTCGTCGAAGCGGGCGAGCGGCAGGCGATGCGTGATCACCGGCGAAAGGTCGATGCGGCCGTCGCGCAGCAGCGCTTCGGCCTGCAGCCAGGTCTCATACATTTTGCGGCCGTTGATGCCGTGCACGGTGGCGCCTTTGAAGATCACCGCATCGGCGAGATCGAGTTCGACGGGCTTCGACGGCAGGCCCAGCAGCGCGGCCCGGCCGCCGTTGCGCAGCAGGCGAAAGCCCTGCTGGATGGCCGAGGGATGGCCGGACATCTCCAGCAGAACGTCTACGCCGTTGTTCCAGGTCGCGTTCTTCACCACGGCTTCAGTCGCCGGATCGGTGGGGTCGAGGAGCATGTCCGCGCCCATCTGCGCGGCGAGGGCGCGGCGCTGGGGGTTGGGCTCTATGGCGAAGACGCGCGCGGCGCCGCAGGCCCTGGCGACGGCGATCGAGAAAAGGCCGATGGGGCCGCAGCCGGTGACGAGGGCGGTCTGGCCGGCGATCGGGCCGGAGAGAACCGTGTGCACGGCGTTGCCGAAGGGATCGAAGAGTGATCCCCACTCGCGCGGGATCGCCGGATCGAGCTTCCAGACATTCGTGGCGGGGATGCGGACGAAGTCGGCAAATGCGCCATCGGCGTCCACGCCGAGAATCTTTACGAACTGGCAGACGTGCGCCTGGCCGGTGCGGCACTGCAGGCAATGCCCGCAGGCGACGTGCATTTCGGCGGAGACGAAGTCGCCGGGGCTAACGTTTTTCACGCGTTCGCCGATAAGAACAACAGTGCCGGAGAACTCATGTCCGGGGATATATGGGGGTTTGATGCGGTGCTGCGCCCAGCGGTCCCAATGGTAGATGTGCAGGTCCGTCCCGCAGACCGACGCCGTTTCCACCGCGATCAGCACGTCGTCCGGGCCAAGCGCGGGGACGGGAACCTCGCGCATCTCCATTCCCGGTGCGGGGGCTGGCTTCATAAGCGCGTGCATGGTTTTGGGAATGGGCTGGATGGTGACGGAGGTGGGGGTTTGGGGCAGCGTGGACGCGGACATCGGGTGCGTGGGACTCCTTCAAACGCCTTCGAGCGCGCGAAGGCAAACAGCTTATGGTATCGCGACGGGATGGGGGTGTTCGCCTTTGTCTTTCTTGCTTGTCATTCCCGCAGGGAACCTGCTGTCCGTCCGAAGCTTGTATTCGCGAGCTTGTATTTGCACTTCGGGAAAGCAGATCCCCTTCGGGGGATGAAAAAAAAATACCTCTTCCTAAACTTCTAGCCGCGGCCGCGCACACGGCTCAGCTGGCGGCGATCGCGGCCGCTGGGTTTGAGGGCGGGCAGGCGTTCAAAGGCGAGCATGGCCTTGCGCTGCTCCTGAGCCAAGGCCCGGGCGGCGCGGCTCTCGTCGGACTCGGCATAAAGCGCCCTCGCGGTTCCAGCCGGACCGCGTACCTCGCTTAGCCCGATCACCTCGATGCCGAATATGCCGCCTTCGGTGGTGATCTCGAGCTTGTCGCCGGGCTTGACCTCGCGGGCAGGCTTGGCAGGCTGGCCGTTGGAGCGCACACGGCCCAACTCGCAGGCTTTTACGGCCAACGCGCGCGTTTTGAAAAAGCGTGCAGCCCAAAGCCATTTGTCGATGCGCACACTCATGAGGCTTGGCTTTCCTTGCGCATTCTACAGATCGAAGACATACGACTGAGATGCTCCTGATGCTCCTGGACGAGTCGAACCGCTTCGGCCTGGACCGCTGGATCGTCGCCGAAACCGCTCAGCCAACGCATCTCCGGTTCGCGGCGAAACCAGGTGAGCTGGCGTTTGGCGTAGTTTCGATGGCCCTGCTGTGCCTCGGCGACGGCTTCGGGCAGCGTCTGCTCGCTGCGAAGCACAGCGAGTGCCTGCGCGTAACCGAGCGAGCCAAGAGCGCGGGCCGCATCGCCGTACTCCCCACGGATGGCCCCCGTTTCTTCGAGCAGACCCTGGGTAAACATCGCTGCCGCCCGGCTGTTGATGCGTTCATACAACAGAGTTCGTGGTGGATCGAGGCCGAGCTGCAGCACCTGAAAGCCGTGCAGCGGATCGCGGCCGGCTGTCCACTGCTCCGTTTGCGGCTTCCGCGCAAGCAGCGTCATCTCCAGGCTGCGGATGAGCTTGGGCACGTCATTTGGGTGGATCGCCGCAGCCGCCTTCGTGTCGAATCGCTGCAGGAGACGATGCAAAGCATCGCTGCCCCGTCTGGCAGCAAGCCGCCGCAAACGTTCTCGGAGCGCTTCGTCGCGTGGCGGTGCGGGCGCCAGCCCTTGCAGCAGGGCACGCAGATAGAGCCCGGTGCCTCCCGCGACGATCGGCAATCGGCAACGAGCCCGAATATCGTGAATGGCGGTTCGGGCTGCGCGGGCGTAGTCGCCGGCATTGGCGGTCCGGTCCGGCGTGAGCAGGTCGAGTGCATGGTGCGGTATCCGGGCGCGCTCCGCGGCTATGGGCTTGGCGGAGCCGATGTCCAGCCCGCGGTAGATCGCGACCGAGTCGCAGGAGACGATCTCGCCCGCAAAGGTCTCCGCCAATCGAAGCGCCAGGGCCGTTTTGCCGCTGGCGGTAGGCCCCGCAACGACGATCAGAGGGGACTTGGGCGTGGCTGGCAGCGTATGCGTGGCAAGGATGGTTACCATCGCCACAAACCACCCGGAAAGGCTCGGCCAAAACCTACGTGAAGCAGGCTGATTACCAGAACAAGTACGGCAAGCAGGATCAGACCGCGCAGAATGCTTCGGCGCTCCAGAACTCCTCGGGCTTGCAGAAATTCGGTACGTTCCGCTTCCGCTTGTTGCACTGTGATGGGGAGAACTGGCGGCCAAGGCGGGGAGGCGCGGTGTCCCGCAGGCGAGGCGAGCTTGATAGCCTCACCGAAACCCGTGGGTGGCCGTGTGGGGCCGTGCTCCAGCCCGTCTTGACGCGTTTTATGGGGCAGAACCGGAGCCACGATCCCCTACTCCGTTTGGCGATTCACGAGGTAATGAATGCGCAACTCAAGATTGGGGCCGTGGAACTGCGACGGCAGCGGCGGGAACTGGTTTACACCGGTGATGGAACCCCAGGCTGCGTGGTTCAGGGCGTCGTCATGGGTGGAGCCGTCCAGGTGCATGCCGCCGATCGTGCCGTCCGGCAGGATCGTGAAGCGGATCATGGTGATCCCGGACTTGCTGAGCGGCGGCCGCGCCTCTTCCGGAATCAACGGGATCCATTGGTCGTAGATCTCGCGCAGGATGCGTTGCAGGTAGGGGTTGAAGTTGACGCCCTGGGTGTCGGAGAGGATCTCCGCCGGTCCCATGCCGAGGTCCGAGCCCCCCCGGCCGCGGTTGGTGATGCCGCTGGGCGAACCGCCCCCCGGGGTGGTGTTCTTGAGCGCGTTTTGAATGGATTCCCCGGCGGATTGCGGGCCGGTGTTGAAGTCAGGGCGCGACGGCTGCGGGTGCGGCGCCTCCGCCACCACGGGCGGTGGGTTCCGTGGGACCGGTTGCGGCGTAGGCTGCGGAGCGGGTGCGGAGGGCAGATTGGGCGGTGCGGTCGAGGGCTGCAGCGGCGGTGAGGGCGGAGTACGGGCTTCAGTACGAGGTTCTGGGTGTGTTTCGGCGCGCGGCGTGGGGGTCGGTTGCTCGGGGCGCGGCGGCGGAGCCACCTTGGGCTCCGTGCTGCGCAGGTGATCCAGCGTGTTGGAATCAACCCGGGGCGGGGCGGACCGGAGATGCGGTGCATTCAGCGTCGGCGCCGTGAGCTGCGTCAGCTCCCGTGCCCGCAACACCTCGGAAGGCAGAACCACGCGGGGCGCATGCCAGAGGTATTTGGGGCCGAAGAGGGCGATCAGAGCAATTGCCATCCATACGAAGATGGAAAGATAGACCGACTCGCGGAAGCGGGCGCGGGCGCGTTCATCTTCGATGGTGTCGAGCAGGCGAACCAGCTCATGCTCCTCCAGTTCGCCAAACCGCCCGGTGCGGATGCGCAGAGGCTTCGGCCGCACCGTGTCTTCCACCGGACTGTGGGGCACAAACGACAGTGGAGCATCGGGATCGACGGGGGTCTCCACCGGCTCGTCCCCGGTGGTTCCAAAGAGATGGGTCGCGCGGCGCGGAGCCGTCCCGGCGCGATTGTCAGCGCGGTCGTCAGCAGCCGAGTCCCCCTCAGCGTTCGACCTCCCGTTGGGGGAAGATTTCCGCAGCTCGGTCTCGTCGGTCGGGGTAGGCGGGGGAGATGGCATGTAGATCGCTTAGTCTCTGACGAAACAGGGTAACTGAAGGTTGCGCCTAGAGGCCAATTGCGCGCTCCCCGTTAGTGTAAGTGCTCTCACCGTTTTATGTCTGACGAATGCTTGGGTGTTGTCTTGGGCATTGTCGGGGTGTAGCCGTGGGCTTCAGCCCACGGCTACAAAGCGCTGCATACAGAGCCCTTCAGGGCTGGTTCGCGGGGGACCAAGGCTAGGTAGTGTCTGTGTGATTCACTTTTGCTCTTCGGAGGTAGGTCCGGGCTTCAGCCCGGACATGGAGTGCGGAGAAGAACGGGGCTTCAGCCCCGGGTTTTGCGCTGCCATCGGAGAGAACCCTGGGCTAAAGCCCATCATTCTGCTCTATGTTTCGTGAGGCTGAAGCCCCACGCTCCCTCCCCATCCTCTTTCAAGGTGCACCTCGTACGACAATCGTGATTCACACAGACACTCCCTAAAGCCCGCGACGACTCTCCGCTGGATCGGCCGCTGAAGCCGGCTGCTACACCCAGGATCGAGCAATCCTCGCCGCTCCTTTATGCTCTCAGCATGTCTTCTCCCCCGATGCTGGGCTACAAAGTCATTGTTTTGACGGCGAGCGACCGCTGCTTTGCGGGTTTGCAGGAGGATCGGTCGGGACCTGCCATCACAGAACTCATCACGGTCTCCGGCGCCGAGGTTCTGGAGCGAATCGTCTCCCCGGACGACCTGCCCCTTTTGATCGAAACGCTGCGGAAGGCTGCCGGGTGTGCCGCTCTGGTGCTCACCACCGGCGGAACGGGGCTTGCCGCTCGGGACAACACACCGGAGGCGACGCTCGCGGTCTGCGATCGGTTGGTGCCCGGATTGGCGGAGTTGATTCGGCAGCGAGGGGCACAGGAGACGCCATTCGCCGCACTCGGGCGAGGCGTCTGCGGCATCGCGGGCCGATGCCTCATCGTGAACCTGCCCGGCAGCCCCGCCGGCGCGACCAGTTCTCTGCGGACAGTTCTGCCGTTGCTGCCGCATGCGCTCGACCTGCTCGCGGGACGCACGCAGCATGAGCCACCAGCCCAGTAACTGCTCAGTTACGTTCGGGACGGGAGATGGGCGTAGATAGTGTTTGTGTGAATGATTCTCTGCTTTTCGGAGGCAAGTCCGGGCTTCAGCCCGGACTTGCAGTGCGGAGAAGAACGGGGCTTCAGCCCCGGCTTTTGCGCTGATATCGGAGAGAACCCTGAGCTAAAGCTCATCATTTGGCTCTACTTTTCATAGGGCTTAAGCCCCACGCTCCCTCCCCTATGCACCGCGTACGAGGATCGTGATTCACCCAGACACTCCCTAGCCCCGGCACGGCTCCCCGACGCATCCTAGAATGAACTGTCGTGAAGATTGCCCCCGTCATCATGTTCCACAAGATCTCGGCCCTGCTGCTGGCGGTGATGAAGCCCCTCGGCATCTGGGGAGTGGGTGGACTGGCCCTGGTCGACTCCGCCCTGATCCCCATCCCTGTCTCCATGGATGGGATCATCATCGGCTATGTCGCCAACAACCATCAGCGATTTCTTCTTTATTGCCTGATCGCCGCTGCCGCCTCGGCGATCGGTTCGCTGGTGCCGTTTTATATCGGACGTGCCGGGGGTGAGCTTTTTCTGCTCAAGCGCATCAACCGCGAACGCTACGAGCGCATGCGGGACCGCTTCGAACGGCAGGAGTTTTTTGCGATTCTGATCCCGGCCATGTTGCCCCCGCCGACCCCGCTGAAGCTCTTTGAATTTGCCGCGGGCGTCTTCGAGATGAAGGCCGTGCCCTTCGTCCTGGCGATCTTTTTCGGCAAGCTGACGCAGTTTCTGGTCTGCTCCCTGCTGACGATCTACTTTGGGACGGCGTTGATCCACAGCCTCCGGCGCGTGATGCACCGACACCTGGGTGCGGTCATCGGAATAGGGCTCTTCGTCCTGATGCTGTTGATCTTCTACGTTGTCCGGCGGGTCTTCGATCGCCGGCGCGGTGTTTCCTTACCGATCGAAGAGGCTTAAGCGTCGGTATCCGGCCCGGCAGATCAGGCTAAGGGGTGCTGACGCTCTGTTCCCTCGCGCCATGCGGCAACGAGGCGCGCCGCCGCAACGGGCAAACCGAAGAGTACGGCCGACGCGAGCCCGGTTGAGACCAGGTCATTCGCATAAAACGGGACCGCGGCGGCATAGCAGGATGCCAGCCCCGGCACGGTGTGGGGATACATGCCGCTCCCGAACCAAACAACGAAGTTGCTCAAAACAAAGAAGCTTGTGGCGGAACAAGCCACAGCCACAGCCACGCGAACGGCTGTGATGCGACGCAACAGACCGCTCGCCAGCAGGCACACGCCCGCATACCAGAGCCACGTGATCAGGTAGCTCCCCACATGGAACGGCATTCCGTAGACGATGTGCGTGAGGTATATGTCCGTCAACGCCATCACCGCCACGGCGATGGCGGCCTGCCCGCGAGGTCTGCGGGCTCCGAAGAAGAGCAGACCTGCCCCCACGGCGGTGAAGTTCAGGCCGACACCACCGAGCGTGTGCGGGACAAGGCGGCTGAGAGCAGCGAGCAGCAAAACGATGTAAGCGAGCATGTACAGTATCCCAAATTCAAATGCAAAAATCCAAAGCTTCGCGCAGAAGGCGCAGATGGTTCCAGCTCACCGTCTCAAGGCAGGCTCTCCATGATTGTACGGGAGAGCGCGCGTGAACCCGGTCATGGCTCAGCGTCCGAGCCGGCCGTCCATTCCCTGCGCCAGCACTCCCCCGTCGGGTGCGAGTAAGACTTCTCCGGTGAGGGCGGGGCGGTTCTGCGAGTGCAGCAGCGGCAGATCGCCCATGAAACGGGGATCGGTAAACAGGACCGCGGTGCTGTCGGGGTCGAACGATTGGACAGCGCCCGAGATCTCCGAACCGGCTCGGCTCAGGGTCAGAATCGGCATGGGCGACCAGTCCAGGTAGATTTGCCCGAGTCTGCTCCGCTCGGCAGCGAGCAGAGAAGGGCTGGGCTGTGGCTTCACAAACAGGCTTCCGGGCACCAAGGTACCTAGTTTCGTATCGGCCACGCCAAGCCGGTAGGCTGGCCCGAAATCGGTCACGGTGTACCAGCGAAAGACACTGAGCGGGTCAGGGTTTGCGAGAGACCGCTGCGCCACCAGGGAGGGACGGCTGTCCTCAGGCGCGATGGAGGGCGCGGGTTCGGGGCCGGCCTGTTCCGGGAAGGGTCCCGCTGTACCAGCCGGGTCGGAAGCCGACGGCGAGGTGAGAACACCCGGCGCACGGAGTGTCTGCGCCTGGGCAAGGACGACGGCGCGGCTGTGCTCCACCCAGCGCAGGGTCCAGAGCAGAAGCACGCCCACCAGTGCCGCTCGTGCCCAGCCCCGGCCGCGGAAACGCTCCCGTCGAGCGCCGACCTCCTGCCCAATGGCGCCAAAGAGGACGGGGAGGAGCAGGCCCGCGACCAGCAGAAGAAAAAGGACCGGGTCGAAGATGAAAGCGATCGAGCCCGCGTACCAATGGCCGTTGAAGGGAAAAAAGGGCCGCACACCGTAGTTGTTGGTGAAATCGAGCAGAATGTGACTGAGCAGCGCGAAGACGAGGAAGAGGTAGAGCAGGCCCCAGCGAATGGGGGCTTCGGCCTTCGTCCTGGCGGTTAAGCCGGCCGACAAGGTGGGGAGGGCTAACGATTTTCCGGAACTTCGCCACCGATGGTAGAAAACGAAGCCCAGAAGCAGCAGAGCTGCTTCGAACGGGATGCCGAGAAACGTGTGGGTGATGCCGCGATGGTGCTCAAAACCGGAGACCGGCCCGCGCAGGCTCCAGAGGGTGTCGATGTCCGGGAATTCAGCGGCGATCGCCATCCCAGCCGTGGCATAGGCGACACGGCGATTGAGCCCTGTCCGCGCCAGACAGGCGCCGGTGAGAACATGCGTGACCGGCTCCATGCGGGGGCGGGCTAAATTGAAAGCGCGAGGGAGGCTTTGCGCGGGGCGGGCAGCTCGGGGAAGGCAGAGTCCGACTCCGAGGTCTCCATGGCTTCGCGGTCACGCGCTGCGGCCGCCTCCTGAGAGGTGATGGCGGTAAGCATCTCGATCTCCCCCGCAGCCAGCATGTTTGGGGTAAAACCAGCGACGGCCACGTTGCCAGGATCATCCCCAAGAATCTCGGAGATGCGGTTCCACAGGAAGAAGGGCGATGTTGTGGGAAGCAGGATCATTCTCCGCTCCGGCTCGGGGAGAGCGAAGTATATCCCCCAGACCAAAACCGCGGCACACATGCCGAGAGTTCCAAAGGCATACACAGGGGAGTACATCGACGACGCACCAACAGTCGCGAGCCAGGCAGCCTGAACAAGTTGTATGCAAGACGCAATGCCGAGTCCGAGCGCGACTCCAAAGACGTGACTACGAAACGTGAGGCCGAGCGGACGGATAGCGAAACAGACGAAGATAAGCAGGCAAAGTATGAGTACGTTGATGCCCTGCTGAAGCTGCGCGATCAGCTGCTGCAAGACAGCTAGAGTCGTCAGACTCTTTGTAAACAGATTGGGGCCGGCGGCGAGTGCGACCGCGACCACGAAAGAAACCACCCCAACCCATCGAAAAACGAGTTTCCCGATACGCTGTAGGCCGGAAAATGGCCGCATAGCCTCGGAGAAAATTCCCTTAATGAGCAGCACTATAAGGAAAAGTCCGACAACTTGTACAACCCAAAATGAGCAAAAAAAAGCGAAATAGGCTATGCGTTCAGGGATGTTGAGCTGATCGCGGAAGTAGACTAGCGCGATAGTGACTGTGCCTCCCAGCGACGTGACCGCTAGATACCCGATTAGCGCGGGGAAAGCAGATGTTAAGCGCCTGATGAGCATAACGACCAACACGGCCAGGCAAACGGCGACACGAGCGATACTGACGTACTCTGAAAGATTGCGGTCGGACATGCTTGCGTTCCCCTGAGATGGTGATATCACATCCATCAGGGGAACGCTACAATGTGGGATAGCACAGTAGTGCTATTACCAGCAACCCTTACCGCCGCTCCAGGGAGGGCACATGGGGGCGGGCATATCGATAACGATGTTCGCGTGGGTTGCGGTGGCGTGTGAGGGGAGCTTCTGGGAGTTGGAAGCGACGGAGGAGGCGGCGAAGCCGGAGACTGCAAGGGCCAGGACAGAGAGGCGAACAAAGTTCTTCATATATAAGCTCCACAAAAGTTGTATTCGGAGTACCCTTTAAGTTGACTTGGCATCCGACATGTCAGAAGGTAAGCTCGAAACGGCGATGCTTCCAGCCCGAACCCCCTTATAACGTAGAAGTTACAGAAAAAAGTTACTAAAGTAATATGACCTTTTTGGGTCTTCATTCAGGCCTGTTCTGCCCTACTTTTGGTGCGCAGGGTGAGCGGCCATAGCAACGGAAGTCCGGCGTTGCGCACCGTTTCGATGTGTCCGGCGTATGCTCACTCAACATGTCCCGCTCTCCCTTCCCGCATGCTGATCGTGAGCTCTTGGCCAGGATTTCCCGCTCTGCGGGCGGCAAAGCCGGGTATAAGCAGCTGGTCCGTGAGCTGGGGCTTGGCGGTGGGCGCGAGCGCCGTCTTCTGCTTGAGCAACTCACGGGGATGGTGGGCCGAGGTGAACTCCGCAAGTTGGAGGGTGAGCTTTGGGCTATACCCAGACCTCCCGTGGACGAGGCCCAAAATGGGTCAAATTCGGACAGTCACGTCAAGGCAACCTTTGGCGCCAAAACGGCTTCGTTGCGGTGGCAAGGCTTTGACGCGGCCTCCCGCGGCAGCCGCGAACGCCTGCTGAGTGGCCGGCTGGAGCTTCATCGCGACGGCTATGGGTTTGTCCGCCCGGATCCCGGGAAGCAAACCGTACTCCGCGAACCCGGTGCGTCGGCCGACATCTTCATCCCTCCCCATGCGCTTCATGGAGCGATGCATGGAGACCTGGTTCTGGTCGACGAGGAGGCGCCCGCGCGGGATGGCCGGCGGTCCGGGCGTGTCGCGCGGGTGTTGACCCGACGAAATCCAACGGTGGTGGGGATCTTTCACTACGCCCGCGGGACAGGGCGACGGCGGCAGGATTCCGCTTTTGAGGAGCTGCGCGGCAACCACGTGCAGCCCTTCGATGAGCGACTGGGCGGTCTAATCGAGATTCCGGAGGGGGCGGAGGTCGTTGCAGCCGCAGCGGAGTCGCCGCACAGGACCCTGGGTGAAGAGGCTTGGCGAGTAGCGGAGGTGGAAAAACAGCAGGTTCCCTACGGGAATGACAACCAAAAGGACAAAAATGACGGCGACATCATAGACGAGCCGGCCGGCCGCTGGCCGCTAGAGGACTTGGCGGTGGAGGTTGAGATCACCAGCTATCCGCAGCCGGGCAGGCCGGCACGGGGGCGCGTCATCGAGGTGCTCGGGCCGCCGGATGCCTTCGGCGTCGACGTAGAGATCATCATCCGCAAGCACGCGATTCCGCACACCTTTCCCGCCCATGTGCTGGCCGCAGCGGAGGAGAGCGCGGGGGAGACCGTCGCTTCGCTATCGCCGGAGGAACTAACCTTACGCGAAGATTTTCGCGGTTTGCCGATCGTGACCATCGATGGCGAGACGGCGCGCGACTTCGACGATGCGGTGCTGGTGCGTTCGCTCGCGAACGGCAATACGGAGCTGCAGGTGCATATCGCCGATGTGGGCTGGTATGTGCGCGCGGGCTCGGCGCTGGATACCGAGGCGCGTGTGCGGGGCACCAGCGTCTACTTCCCCGACCGCGCCGTGCCGATGCTGCCGCATGCGCTTTCGAGCGGGGTGTGTTCCCTGCTGCCGCACGAGGATCGCCCCGTGTTGAGCTGCGTGATGGAGGTCGATCCGCATGGAGAGATCGTGGGGTATCGGGTGGGCGAAGGGCTGATCCGCAGCGTGCGGCGAATGACCTATACGAGTGTGCAGCGGTGTTTGAATGCTTCGCCGGCGGCCGCGGAGTGGAACGGATTGAAAGTCGTCGCGGAGTCGGAGGACAAGCAGGTTCCCTCCCATTCGACTGCGCTCAGGGCGAATGACAACCAGAAAAACAACAGCAACAGCAACAGCAACAGTAATATTACGCCGGAGCCCTCTGCGGAGGACCTCGCTGAGCGTGAGCGCATAGGCCTGGAGCAGCCGGAGCTTCCGGAGGCGTTCGACCGGATGCTGGAGTTGGCCTTGCGGCTCAACCGCAAGCGCGCGCGCCGCGGTTCCATCGACTTTGACCTGCCGGAGCCGGTGGTCGAGTTTGACCCGGACGGCAACATGAAGGCGATCGTGCGTTCGGAGCGAGGCTGGGCGCACCGGCTGATTGAAGAGTTCATGCTGAGCGCCAATGAGTGCGTGGCGACGTGGCTGACAGCGCAGGGGATTGCGTCGATCTACCGCATTCACGAGATGCCCGACCCCAAGCGCATCGTGGAGTTCGAGGAGACGGCGGCCGGCTTTGGCCAGACGCTGGGCATCGGCGCACTGCAGGTGAAACGGCTCACGATGAAGAGCGATCGCCGGGAAGCGCAGCGGAACGCGGCGAAGGGTCGTAGCGGCCGCACGCCGCAGAGCCATGAGCTGCCGGAAAGAATTCCGGTGACCCCGCAGATGTATCAGAAGCTGGTGCGGCGAATCCAGGGCACGCCGGAGGAGCGCATTCTGGCGTACCTGATGCTGCGTTCGCTGAAACAGGCCCGGTACTCCGAGAAAAACGAGGGGCATTTTGCGCTGGCTAGCCCCTGTTACACGCATTTCACGTCGCCCATTCGGCGCTATCCGGACCTGATCGTGCACCGCCTGCTGCGCATCATGCTGCGGCGTGGAGCGGATCCGCGCGGAGGGCCGATCCTGTCGAATGATCCGCAGCCGTGGGCGGCGGAGTTGGCGCGCTCGCAGGGGAAACATGCGGTTTATGTGTCTCGGACGCACGATGCGGCGTCGGTACCCCCACAAGCCCGAGTGCGGGAACCCGGGGCACCTGTTGCGGTGCTGGCGCCCGGAAATGCAGGTGGGCGCGGGAAGCGACCTGGCCGGATCGGGTGGAGTGAGGGGACGGAGCCTGCGGCTCGTTTTGCCGGATCGGCTCGAGACGACGCTGGTGGCACGGAAGACAACAGCAGGTTCCCTTCGGGAATGACACCCAAAAAAATGTTGTCCGAAGGGAATGTAAATGGGGAGAAGGAAGCGATTCCTTTTGCAGAGCCAAGTGAGCCGAGCACAGCCGCAGAGCCTATTTCAGCTGAGGAGCTCGCCGATATCGCCGTGGAGAGCTCGCAGGCGGAGCGGCGCGCCGCCGAGGCAGAGCGCGAGCTGATCGAGTGGAAGAAGCTGAAGTTCATGGCCAACCGGATCGGCGACGACTTCAGCGCGATCATTCTGTCGGTGACCAAGTACGGCTTTTTTGTTGAGTTGGACGAGCTGTTTATCGAAGGACTGGTGCCGCTCGGATCGCTGCAAGGGGATTTCTACAGCTTCCGCGACACCGACCGGATGATCTGTGGCGCGCGCACAGGCCATTGCTTCCATGTGGGCGAGCGGGTAGAGGTGATCCTCGACCGCATCGACCGGCAGCAGCGGCGTCTTCAGTTTGCGCTGACACCGGGAACGGAGCCCATGGCGACTGCCGGGGCTAGTTCCATTCGGGCGGGAAAGAGCGAGGCGAAGAAGGCTCGCGCTGAGGCGAGAAAACAGGCGAAGGAGGCCTCAGGGGCTAAGGGAAAGGCAGCGAAGAAGACGAAGAGCAGCAAGCGCAATAAGCGTTAGGGAATCTCTGAATAAGTCCTGTCGTCGCCTTTAAGAGGGAGCGTAGGGCTTCAGCCCTACGACAAAACGGCTAAATACAAGGGGCTTCAGCCCCGGGCATTTTGTTGGGCCTAATCCATTGACTTAATCAGAGCTTATTTAGGGCAGGTCTGAAATATTCCGCTAGGGTGTAGGTGCGGGCTTCAGCCCGCACGATAAGCCCAGGATGAAGAGGGGCCTTAAGCCCAGGCATCCCGCGGAACCAGCCCTGAAGGGCTTTGTATTCCGGCGTTTTGTCCGTGGGCTGAAGCCCACGGCTACACCGAAGACATTCGTCAGACACCATCACAGCTAATGACCCATGGCTATGCAGCAAGAGCGAGCAGCAGATTCCCTTCGGGACTGAAAGAAAGAAAAACAACAGCGCTCCCTTCGGGAGTAACGGGGAAAACGACGACGCTCCTTCGGGAATGACAGGAGAGAACAACAGCGCTGTGTACCGCAAGGGATCCACTCTTACGGCACGTCTTCCTTGGGCATATCCGGCGGCAGCGGAATGGTGGGTGAGTTCGGCAGCTTCCACACTTCGAGCCGGTCGGTGCCGTGGTAGCGGCGGGGGTTGAGAAACCAGCCAGTGGTGGGAATCTGACGCGCCCAGACGAGGGTGCTGCCGGGTTCGGGGGCGTGATCGATGACGGCATAGCGGGCGCCCTGCTCGTGTGCCCACCAGATGCGGCGATCATCCTTAGCGTCCCAAAGGAACGGGATGATGCCGGGGCGAGTAATGCCGCCGAGGTCGATCAGGGGATGCTCGGAGAGGAAGGCGGCCTCGCCGATGGAGTAGTGGGCGACGGCATCCTGCGGGGGCAGCGAGCGCAGAAACGCCGCGAGCGCAGCATAGTTGCGGTCGACGCCGGTTTTGTTGCGAATCAGGGGCCAGGTGGCAAGCAAGCTGATGGAGACTCCAAAGATGATCCCGAAGACGGTGCCCGCGACGTACAGCCGCGGCCGGAGTTTGCGGGCCATCGCCAGGATCGCCACCGTGAGTACCGGCGCGGTGACGAAGATGTAGCGCGTCTGCACATAGGTGTGGTCTGAAACGTAAAAGAGGCAGTTGATCGCGGTCCAAACGAACAGCAGCCAACCGCCGGGGTTGAGGGCGCGGCCGATCGTCTCCGGCGAGAGGCTGCCCTTGCCCTGCCGACCGAAGGAGAGCCACGCCGCAAGCGCGATCAGGCCCAGCAAGACCAGCGGAAAACCGAAGGCGTAGATCTGGAAGAGGTGCCGCAGAACGGAATCGGCGGGACCGGCGCGCTTGGCGGCGTTGGTGTTGGGCAGTACGCTGCCGAAGGTGCGGGCCGCATAGAACGCCCACGCGATGCCGGGGCCGGCGACCAGCAGAAAACCGGAGAAAAAGAGCGCCAGCTTGGAGCGGAACGGAAGGGGCGCGTTGACCCAGCGCACGAACAGGATGAGGCCAAGCAGGAGGGTGAAGAAGCCCATCTCCGGCCGCAGCAGCGGGGCGGCGCCGGCGCAAAGGCAGCCGAGCAGAAAGCGCGAAGGAACCATGGGGGTATGCAGAGGGTCGGCGGCGACGGCCACGAGACCCCAGCAGACCAGGCCCGCTGCCGCGAGCGCCTCCATGCCGGAGAAGGCCCAGTAGCCGAAGTACGGATTGACGACGAGCACCAGCAGCATCGCCGCGGCGAAGGTGCGGCTGCGCGTCTGGCCGAGGTCGCGCGTGAGGTTGCGTGCAAAGACGAAGACGCCGCTGAGCGCGAAGACTGCCGCCGCGGCCGTCAACGTTTTGCCGGCGGTCATCCAGTTCGGAATTGCCGCGTGGAAGGCCGCCAGCAGCCAGACCCACAGCGGCGACGTGTCCCCATACACGACGTGGCCGTTGAAGCTGAAGCCCTGCCCGCGCGAGATGGATCGCGCAAACTCCAGGTGGATGTAGGCGTCATCCTCCCAGTACCCGAGCGTGTGCACAAACCACAGGGCAACCCAAACCGCCGTGAGCGCCAGCAGAAATGCGGCCAGCGGCGACGGGCGCCCTTTGTTGTGTTCCGCACTAGGTACAACAACGTTCATGCGTCTCCTGAGGTGAGGTGTGACTTTGCATCAGCTTCTGAGGGCTATGACCATGATGCCTTGCTCGCCGAGGTCTGCCAAACCCACTACCGTTGTAAAGGGTTCGCGGGGACTGCATCCAAACGGTACAGAATCATCACATTGCGGTCAGGATCGTTCATGGCGGGAAAGGCCGCCACGCGGACGGGACGGTAGAACGGAGCAATCGCCTTCATGTCCTCGTCTTCGAGTTCATTCCAGGCGACATACCAGCCGGGCCGGTACTGCCGCACGCGCTGGTCGAGGTCCAATGTGCCGAACTCGGTGTTGATGGAAGGAAGCCCGGTCATCAGGCTGAGATCGGAGCCGGAGACGGACAGGATCAGCGGCGGGTGCGTGGGGTCCGCTCGAATGGTCCGGGCGAGCGCCTGCGCGGCAGAAACGTACGTGTAGTCAGGGTGCAGGATGAACCCGAGTTGCTGCCACCCATCCGGCACCACGACCGCCAGCACCAACACCGCTACCCCAAGCTGAACGGCGGCGCCGGGCAGGCTCCCGGTTCGCCTCTGCCCTCTCCACGCGGAGAAGCGGCGGAGTTCTTCGAGGGCCATGGCGACCAGCATCGTCACCGGCACCGCGAGAACGAGGTAATACCGCGACTGCAGATTGTTGTGATAACCGAGAAACACGAAATATCCGGCGACCCACAGCAGAAGCGCAGGCACGAGCGGGTTGCGAAAGAAGCGCGGGCGGAAGAAGAGAAGAAATGCCGTTGCGATGAAGAACAGCGGGTACAGAACGGAGCCCATCCAGCGGCCGTCGGCCAGGGTATGAAAGCCGACCCCGGCGAGCGGCTCCATCTGAAAGCCCGTATAGTCGTTGGCGGAGAAGAGGTAGCGGTAGTCCTCGACATAGTGCGGCCGGACCAGCAGCAGGTAGTAGCTCAACCAGAGGCCCACGCCCAGCAGGGCGGGGGGCAGCGCCAGGCGCAGTGCCGGCCACACGCGATTGCCGGCTCTGAACCATACGACGTATCCGATTGCGGGCAGCAGCGTGATGGCGGTAGGTTTTGTGAGCACCATCAGCGGCAGGAGCACGCCTAACGCCACGGCGGGCCAGAGGCTGCGGAGCACGCCGCCGATCGAATCTAGAGGGAGTTGAAGCGGCTCAAGTCGCGATGCCAACAACAGGGCCAGTGCCGCGAGCGCAGCAAGCAGTGGTTCCAGAATCGCTTCGCGTTCGAAGGCGAAAAAGAAGGGACTCGTGCAAAAGAACAGCATTGCCAGCGGCGCGGCCAGCGAATCGCCCGGCGCTGTGCCCGATAGGCGTTCACAGCGCGTGATCAGCCGGTACACAGCCCATAACATGATGCCGAAGACGACGACGGCAAGCGCGCGCGCGGCGATGAGCGATACGCCGGAGAAGCGAAAGACGATCGCCTCCAGCAGGGGCCAGACGGGCAGCGCGACGGCGGGATTGAAGTCGCCCGGCAAATACCAGTGGCCGAGCAGAAAATGACGCACAGCGGCATCGCTGTACCAGCCTTCGTCGGTGTAGCGCGACCAGTCTACCCAGGCGGTGTTGCCGGGGAAATCCGCGGCTAGATGCACGAAATGCAGAGCGTAAAAAATGGCACTGGCCAGCAGCATGGCCCAACGCACGATGCGGAGCAGCTTCGCTCTTTGCAGGCGAGGCAAGGGCGGTTGCTCGGGTTCCTGGATCTTCGACTTCATACGCGTCAGGCCGAACTGCGGGTCTCTCCACTACGGCTGCGCCTTCGGTCGAGATGACACATTTTCATAAAAGACGGGCATCCCGGAGCAGAATTTAAACCGCTCCCGCCAATCCGCCGATACACCTTAAGAAGACACCCTGACAGGGCGGGGCCAACGTGCGGCAAAACGAATCAAGGGGCGCTCCATGGCAAACCACGAGACGCTGGCATAAACAATGACGAACACAACCCCGGCAAGCTTCACCCAGCCAGCCGTCCCGAAGTGATTCTGCAGGAGCACCACAAGAAAAATATGCACAAGGTACATGGTGTAGCTGATCTCTCCCAGATAGCGAAGCGGACGAGTGGTCAGCAGAGCGCGAAACCAGCCCTTGTCCGTGAGCGCCCAGGCCAGTAAGCCTACGGCCGCGATTAGTGAAAACAGATAGACACATGCGTTCGCCAGCGGCGTGTTCTGTGCGAGGCGAAACAGCGGAGAGGCTTGTGTCCCGGTAAACAACAGCACCCCGGCCAGAAACGCCGCGGGGGCCCAGCGCGTGAGGGAGGCTGTCGACGCAGGGGTGCGCCGCTTCCAAAGCAGGGCCAGCGCCGCGCCCGCGCAGAGCAGATCGGCGCGAAAGGGCGTAAGCGCATAGATGTAGAAGTGATTTGGAAACAGCGGGGTGCACGCCGCGCGCAGAAGCGGCGTAAACACCAGCGCCCCCAGCGAGAGCCGAAGCAGCGTCTTCTCCGAGGTGAGCAGAACGACAAAGGGCCAGACGAGATAGAACTGCTCCTCAACGGCGAGCGACCACAGGGGCAGCAGACCGGGCGGATGCGCCCCCATCGCCTGCACATTGGGAGCAAGAAGGAAGAGCCACCAGGGTTTGTACTCACTCCAGGTGAACAGCAGGCCATACAACACGATCGTCAGGGCATACGGCGGCAGAATGCGGAAGACACGCCTGCGATAGAAGTAGGAAAAGTAGGGACCACCGCGCCGCTTGCGTTCCAGAAGAATGCCCGTGATCAGGAATCCGCTGAGCACAAAGAAGATATCCACTCCGGCCCAAAGCAGCGGGTGATGGGTGAGGTGGTCGAGAAACACCAGCGCAAAGGCAATGGCGCGCAGGCCGTCGAACTGCAGGATACGGGTTTTGGCCGCGGCGTTCGGCTCAATCGGTGGAGTGTCGACCAGCGCCTCACTCAACCGTGTCTCGAAAGAGGCGGCCGCAGACTCACTCATACGCCAAAGCGTCGATGGGGTCCTTGCGCGCGGCCTTCAGGGCCGGATACAACGCTCCAAGGAACGCGCCCAGCAGCGTAATCGCGGTGGCAATGCCCACCCACTGCCCAGTGAACTGGAAGGACATCGTCGGGAAGCGGGAGTGAAGCACGGCACGCAGCGCATAGGTTGCAACAATGCCCAGCAGCACGCCGGCAACGGCCAGAAGACCTGTTTCCCGCAGCACGACAGAGATGATGCTGCCCTTCCCCGCACCCATGCTCTTCAGGATGCCGATCTCCCGCGTACGCTCCATCACGGCCGTGTACATGGATTGGAAGATCACCAGAAAGCCGATGATGGCAGCGATGCCGATCACAACGCGAACGCCGATGTTGAACGCCGGGATGTGTTCCGGCGTGAGCTGCGACAGGAACTCCTCGATGGTCTGAATGCTCCAGTCGCTGAGCCCCTGCGTACCCAGGATCTCGCGGCGAACCTCTTCCTGGTACTGCGGCTCATTCTGTGTGCGCAGAAGAAATGCCGAAGCTTTGCCCGGATTGCCGTCGAGCGCATCCAGGGTATTTAGCGGAATGAACTTCCGGCTTCCCTTGCCGTGCTGCACGATGCCGCAGATACGGAACTCGTGGCTGAGTACCTTCACGGTATCGCCCACATGCAGGCCCTTTCCACTCGCCGCCTGAATATCATCCACGATGATGTCGAAGGGCTGCTGAAAGGGAGTTCCGGCGATGAAGACAAAGGGGCGGAGCGCGTTATAGGTCGCGTAATCGATGCCGTAGATGTTCTCCACGGAGGCGCCCAGGGTGAGCTTGATGTTCACCGGGGCGGCGACCTCGACGTGCGGCAGGGTGCGCAAAACGTCGGCGATGCGGACGTTCGCCGAAGCGCCGCTTGTGTTCAGCAGCGCGCCGCCCTGTCCGGGACGCACGATCATGTCAAAGCCCGTGCCGCTTTGCTGATCGCGACTGCCGTTCAGGATGCCGTACATGATTCCCACAATCGAGAGAATCATGATGACCTCAATCGCGACAGCCAACGCGCTGATGATGGAGCGCAGCGGCCGGTACACGAGATTGCCGAGAATCAGTTTGTTCAAAGTGACGCGCCTTCGGCTCTGCGGGGCAGCTGCCGTCCGGTCAGTGTATCGCGATTGGCCGTCTCGCTACGATGTGCCGATCGCACGGCCGGCGAACGGGCGCGGACGCAGCGGCGACACGCCTGCGCGCACCGAGGCAGGCTTGCCCCGCAGCAGCATTCCGATGACGGGAGCGATGTAGGCACAGAAGCAGAACCCCACAAGGAAGGCGAAGTTCACCAGCCGGATCATATCGATGGCGCCGCCGATTCCCCCCTCGGGGGCCACATGCGCGAAGGCCAGGATGTACAAAAGCCCAAGCGGGTTTCGACGGATGTCGCCACAGGTGGCGTCGGCGCTGACGAACAGGAGCAGCCAGATTGCCGGCGCGAGCGCCAGAACACCACGCCAGCCATCCACGTGAAACGCCTCGCCGGTGGGGCTGAACGAGATGCCCGTGGTCTGGTCGTCTTCGGCCAGCCCGCCCATCTCGTGCATATAGGCGTTGCCCCCGACACGAATGCCTTCGAGCTTGTGCGGGTCGAGAATGTGCGGAACCAGGTTTTCAAAGTAGTAGCGGACCGCCAGATAGCCAAAGTAGTGGCCTTCATTCGAGAACTGGATCAGCACGGAGTCGTTCGGCATCATGCTGAGCCGGTCCAGAATGCCTTCCGGCTTGTTGAAGTAGTACATCCGGGTATCGAGATCCGGGGGCGCCTCCCAGCTCGCTGCGCGGCGCCGGAGCTCCGGGATGTGGGTGAGGTATTTCACCACAAGATCCGTACGTTCCCCGGGAAGGCCGGTGTAAATGTCGCCGCGGCCAATGCTCGCCATGGGCACGAGCACGGTCTGCGCAAACACCATAAACGTGCCGAGAACCGCGAAATGGATGAAGCGCAGCCGAAAGCGGGCCCAGGCCACGCCCAGCAGCCAGCAGACGACCGGCGTAAACATGCCCTGCTTGCTGAAGGCCATCATGCCGATCCAGAAGGCGTACAGGATGGCAAAGCCGCTGACGCCGTTCACGCTGCGGCGCCCTCCGCTGTCGCGCACCGCCGCCACCGTTCCGAGCAGGATGGTCAGCGGCAAAAATGGATTGACGAGCAGCACGGAGTGCAGGATCTGCCCTCCGCCGCCCGGAGCCAGAATCGTGGCGAAAAAGATGGCGAAGTAAATGACCAGGCAGCCAAGCGCGGCTTCGAAGAACTCGAACGTCTTTACGCTCAACAATCCGGGTATGCCCGCCTCCGTTGTCGCAAGTTTTCTGCTCACGAAGGCTGCAACCAGCATGGAGGCGATGGACGCCACATAGGTTCCCATGAGCAGCAGCGGATCCTGCAGGTTGGTCTGTGCCGCTTCGCCGAGGCAGGCCTTGGTGACGGTACCCAGCTCCACGACCAGAACGGCATACGCGAAGACGTAGGCTCCGGACGGTCGCGAAAAGCCGCCCGCGATGTTGAAGGCAAAGACGCTCAGCATGAAAAAGCAGAACGTCAGACCGCTATACCGGGGATCGGTCCCTTCCAGCAGCTGCACCAGCACAAGCAGGCTGGTGAACAGGAAGGCGCGCCCTACCGGCACGTGCGTGGGAAACGGAATAAGCACCGCCCACAGTGTATCGCCGCGCCCTATGCGGATGATGCCCGGATTGCCAGCGGATGCTCCCTAGTGTCCTGTTTCTGAAGTTCGCAACCTACAGCTTTGTCATCCTGAGCGAAGACTTTGTCAACCTGACCCTGAGCAAAGCCGATGGGCAAGGACCTGCTTTTTGTTTGTGTTAGCGACAATGCCCGGTCGTGAAATGTGTAGAGCATGATTCGTGCAGGTGTACCCAGAAGGGTCGTTCTTGGGAGGGAGCCGTGGGTTTCAAGCTGCGCGGGCTCGCCCGAGTGGACTGGTTCTACAGGTTGGTCATCAGCGCCCAGAATCTGAGGCGCATGAGAAGGTTGATCCCGATTCAAGCCCCGGCCAGCTAGGGCACACGTGTGTCTGCTGCGGGTAAAACGGCCGCAAAAGCCGCTTCAATACGCCATCTCTGGCTACTCGAAATCCACCCCAACCCTCTGTCTACAAACTAATCGGAGCTTTTCCGCAACCTGTTCAGCCCCTTGTGTTTAGCCGTTTGTCGTAGGGCTAAAGCCCTACGCTCCCTCCCAAAGGCCACGCCAGGTCTTACTCAGAGATTCCTTAGCGAATGCAGTTTCCACTACTCTCAGAATTTCGCGTCGCGGGCAACCTTGCGACTGAGTTCGACGAAGCCAGTCAGCGCTAGCGACTCGACAGAATCTCCCACCGAAATTGAGAACTTGCCCGGATCGATGGTCCAGTGCTGCGCCTTCTCGTCCCAGTAGGCAAATGACCGCGCATCGAGAGGTACAGACACGTGCTTGGTCTCGCCTGGCGCAAGCTCCACGCGCTCGAAGCCCTTCAGCTCATGCATGGGCCGCGGCACCGGTGCATGGGTGTCCGATACATACACCTGTGCGACCTCCGCGCCGGCACGCTGTCCGGTGTTGGTAACGTCGAACTCGGCCGTAGCCAAGGAGTTCCCGGCATCCTCGTGTAACTTCAGGTTTCTGAAGGCAAAGCTGGTGTACGAGAGTCCATAACCGAACGGAAACAACGGCTTCACCCCGTTCTTTTCATAACCGCGATAGCCGACGAAGATGCCTTCCTTATAGACGATCCTGTTGGAGCCGACTTCGGGGTAATAGCTGTTGAAGGTCGGATTGTCCTCCAAGCGTCGCTCGAAGGTCGCCGGCAGATGGCCGGAAGGGTTCACCTCGCCGAAGAGAATCTCCGCCATAGCGCGGCCGCCTGCCTGACCCGCATACCAGCCCTCAAGGAGCGCCGGAACTTTATCGAGCCAGGTGGTTGAGTCGACATTGCCGCCGGAGGTGATCGTGACGACCGTCTTGGGATTCGCGGCGCTCATGGCCTGAATGAGCGCATCCTGACCATACGGCAGGTCGAAGGTACGATCCGCGGCCTCGCCCTCACTGTCGTAGTCGCGCGACGTGGTGAAACCCGCAGCCACGATGACCGCATCGGCCTTTGCGGCAAGCTGCTTTGCCCGCTCAGTGACGACGCTCGCCTCCGGCAGGATCGCGAGGCGCAGCTTGCCGCCGATCGCTCCCGTTTGCCGGCTTTCTACTACCACCTTGTGCATGCCTTCTGTGAGCGGCAGCGTGAGATGCGGCTCATAGGCCTTTGCATACTCCCAATGATCCATCACGAGCTTGCCATCGATGTACACCCGATTCCCCGTGCCTTCACTGCCCGCAGCCATCGCGATGAGGTAATTTCCCGCGATCGCCGCCTTATAGTAGCCGGTGAAACGCCCGGAAACTGGTTGTGGCGGATGGGCATACAGCGAATCCAGAAGATCGTCGAGATCGCCGGAGATTCTGTCCCAGGCGGTATTGTCGATGTGCTGCACGATGGCTTGGCGTGGGGTACCGCTCAGATCCTTACCGCTGAATACCTCCAAGGTGAGCCCCGGATGACCGCCGCTCTCGGCGGTGGTGAACTCCGTATGCTCGGCGAGCTCGCGCAGCGTGGGCAGCCCGGGGTCGTACAGCACCGTCGCGCCCGGAGCCACGTCGGTTATACCTTCCAACAGGCTGACCTGGTGAAACGGCATCACACCTGCGCTGCCGCCCCCCACGGGCGCGCCCGGATAGGCAGCAGGTCCTACCACTAGAACCGTCTTTACCTGCTGCTTGCTCAGCGGCAGCGTGTTGGCTTCGTTCTTCAGCAGCACCGCCGCTTCGCGCGCCGACTTCAGCGCGATTCGATTGCTTTCCGCGTCATCCAGCGAAACCGCTATGTCCCGCTGCGGGCGGTCGAGCCAGCCGAACATCATCGCCGTGGTCAGAATATGGCGTACCTTCTCATCGATGGTCGCCTCTTTCACCGTACCCGCCTGGATGGCGGGCATCAGGTTGGCCGCGTTCATGAACCGGCCTGTCGGCATCTCGAGGTCGAGGCCGCCATTCGCCGCACCGATCGCGCTGTACGTCGCGCCCCAGTCGGACATAAGGGTGCCGTTGAAGCCCCATTCCTTGCGCAGCACCTGGGTATTGATCAAGGCATTCTGGGTCGTGTGCTCACCATTCAGCAGGTTGTAGCTGTCCATCACGGCGCCTACGTGGCCTTGCTTTACGGCGGCCTCAAAAGCTGGGAAGTATATCTCGCGAAGTGCGCGTTCGCCCACGATGGAGTCTGAGTCATGGCGTAGAAACTCGGAGTTATTGGCCACATAGTGCTTCACCACGGCGCTTACGCCCCCCTGCTGCATGCCGGTGATATAGCCGACTACGATTTGGCTGGCCAGGTACGGATCTTCACCGAAGTATTCGAAATTACGGCCATTCACCGGGGAGCGGTAGATGTTCGTGCCCGGACCGAGTTGGTAGCTTACACCGCGAGCCCGGGCATCCCGCCCTATACCCGCACCGACCTCCATTGCGAGTGCGCGATCCCACGTAGCGGCCAGCCCAACGCCGGCGGCGTAGACCGTGGAGGGCAATCCGGCGTTCGAGCGCACCCCGTAGGGACCGTCGGACATCTCCAGCGCGGGCAAGCGCAGCGACGGCATAGCGCGCACCGCAAATCCCGTGCCGCCGATGTAGGCCAGCTTCTCCGCAAGCGTCATGCGATGGAGGACGTCTTCTACCCGCGCCTGTTCTTCGGTGCTGAGCACATGCGGTCCTTGCCTGGTCCCAATGGGAACCGGCGACTGCGCGGAAGAGCTGGCCGAACTGAGAATCAAGGCGCCGAAGGCGAAAAGCAGCGTCGCACAGGTAAGCCGACGAAGTCTCTCGAAAAAAAGAGCCTGTACATCAATTTTCAAGCGAGTTTCTCCTGAGACAGCTGACTCTCCGCCTGCACGGCTTTATTGCTTTAACTGGTTTGTCGTAGTCTGACGGCTCAATGAGGAGCCTGCCTCACGTTCAAGCGTCGCTGATTTCCCTATCCAGATCATTCTGGTGTGCGACCGGCGATATGGCAAGTACCAGGGGCGCATCTCTGTGCATGTGGAGTCGGTGGAGCAGCTGCCATTTCAGGATGCATAACGATTCGCGAGTTCGCCTTGTATAGCTACAACGCTGGCCTGATCCCAAAAGGCATACTGGCGCATGAGTACGGCGACCTGCCGATGGTAACTGACGGTTTGGACTGGCCGCCCAGACCAATAGACCTTGTGCCTGATACGCATCCCGCCAACCCAACCTGTGCCGCCGTCTGACCCTGATTCAACTGCTGCAGCACCAGCGCCCGGCGCAAAACCCGCGCCGACGCGTGACCCTTGCGCGCCATCTCGCCGATCGTCTGCTTCTCTCGTTTCGATAGAACAACACGCACCCGATGGTATGCCTCATGCCAAAACACTGCACAACCACTCGATACCTGCGACAGTACCTGTCTATATACCTACCCACCCATACCTACCCACCCGGTCGGATCACTAATTGGTAAAAATCTCGCTGCCACGAGATCGAGAACAAAGGTCGTGTCCTTTACGCAGTGCGAACGAGTGACTGGTCAGAGCCATGCTTTATTGCGCTTATCTCAGTCCGCGCAGCGATCCTTGAGCCAAGGTCAATCATGGGTTTCTCTATCAGGTGATAGCAGGCGAAGGAACCAGCCGCAATGGTGACGATTTCGACCGCGACCTGAACTAAAATGCTTTTGCCCGGAAGGCAGTAGACCGCCAGTACCAAAGCAAACGGATGAACAAGGTAGATACCGTAAGAGTAACGCGCCACACGATTGCAGAGCATCGCAAAGATCCCTTTGCCGAACTGGCGAAAATGCGGGATTGCCAATCCTAATAGGAGTGCGAATGGCCATGCGAGACTATAGCGAAACGAGCGTATACAGACGGCGAGCAGTAGCGCCAGGAATACCGGAAAAATCCAAGCGGGTATACGCGCTTTATAACGAGCAAAGCCGACATACGCAATAACGCCAGCAAGGAAGTCAGGAATTGAGCTAGCGAAATTAAGCGTTGATCGAAAAGACACAAGCGCGTTTGCTGTCGCCAAACCCCATAGAAGCAAAAGAGGCCAGAGTCTCGATTCCCATTGCACAAACGCGAACAGCACCGGAAGCACGAGGTACATATCGACCTCAAGCGGAAGGGTCCACATGACATTAACGATTTGGTGATAATGGTGGTTCGGCGGAACGAGGTTGTACGCCAGGAGCGATGTCGCAAAGAGGTTTCCAGCACTGGTCTTGGCATAGCCGAAGTAGTGGTGAACGTCTCCAAGCAGGGGCGCTCGGGTGATGAGCGCAACCGCAATGGCTACAAGTGCCAATGGGTAAATTCGGAACACCCTTCGGATGTAGAAGTCCAGAGTGAAGGGCTTGCGTTCTAGCGACCACATCAGAACGCAAGCAGTATGAACAAAGAAGATCCACACTCCAAAAAGCCCAATAGCGCTCAAATCCCAGCCATAGATTATTGGGTGCCCCACGGCAAGCAGGGTATGACCAATCACAACCAGAATCACGGCGATGGAGCGAACGAAGTCGAGATTTGGAAGAAACGTGTGGTTTTCCTTAACCAGCTTCTCTGCAAGACCTACACTATCCACCTGCATTAGCGCCCTCAGCTTTGGACCTGCGTCGCGTGTGATTCTACATGAGCCCCAGTTCTCGCCTAATTCTCTGCCGCTCCTAGGCATTGGACAATGTACACCGCAGTAGTATTTGCGGGGAATGTCGCGCCAGTGCTTAGGGTGAAGCGATCCCACAATGAGTAAGCGTGGGAGCGCCGATGGTGTTTGGCCAAATACTTATGCCGGATGAGTTCGGACCACGCGCTTGGATCACACAATGAGGAATCATGTTGTTCCCGGATGCGTCTTGCCAGCTTTTCCCAAATGTGGTTGTAACCAGAACAGCGCCGGAAGATAGCGCAGCGCCACCACTCGCGATAAGGAGAGTGAAAGTGTGGTCGTCATCGGGCCACCCACCGCTGCCGCCTACGATGCTTCCCATAATTCCAGATCCATTCGTGCTGATAGAAGGTGTTCCCAGAGGTATTGGACATTGATCGAATTGCCCGCATATGTCGATGGCACCCCATTGCTGCCTGGGGTGTTCGGACCACTATCGAAAACGAAGCAGTTCGTTCCACCGCAGAGTAGATTGAGCCAACCCGCATGTGTTCTGTGATCAGATAATTGTTGTAGTACCCACCGACCTGTGTGTCGGTAAAGTTCTCAACCTCGTTGCCCAGAGTGGGAAATTCGACAGCGTGGTTTATCGATTTCGGTGTGCCTTCTGCACAGGTATTCCAGAGCACATGAACCGTGCTCAGTGCCATCAGGTAGCCACCATTTAACTACCGTTGCGCCTGGTCCGCCCATAAGCCGGGATGTCAGATTTTCTAGATCATGCTTAACGTTCGTGAAGCCCGGGAAACCGCAGCCTCACGCAGAAATCTCTAAGTTGAGGCCGAACCTATTTATGAAACACGCACTAGACTTCAAAAAGTCTGCTTGGCCAAGGCAGCAGTTCGGCCGTCAACGGCACGTTTTGCGGTGTGACGCCAGGCTGCATCATCACCGGTTCACGATTTACATAGCAGTGCGCAATGACCTGATTCAGCGCCAAGATCACGTCAGGTTCAGGCGCAGCGCCGGTAATGTAAAGAATCTGAACAGCCTGAGGATAATTCTGTGTTGCTGGCCATGATGTGATGTAGGCGGAAGACCCTGCCGCGCCCGGCTGAAGGCTGGGATACCCTGCAACCGCTCGTCTCCACGCATACTCAATAGACGAACAACGGTTCAGGAAAGTCATAAAACTATGGAAACACTGAAACCTATTTCAACAAGTTCTTAGAGATATACGATCCTGCTGGACCAAAGGACGGGGCTGGGCATTGGCTGCGCACGAACGCCGTGAAGTTCGAGATCAAAGCACCCGCCTGATAGTGTCTGGCCGCTCCTGGTGTTGAAATTGGCTAACGATGTTGTTTTGGCGGTACGTACGATCCGCGTGCTGAGCGTTGTCGAGCGTTTTCATCGACATATATCGGAGCAAACAGCAACATGCCTGACTTACGCAGAAACGAAGCTCGTCGCGTACTTCCCCGATCTCTGGTTCCAAACGATAGTCGAGATGGGCCATACATACGGATGGCGAATCGGCTAACTCATCAACCTGAAGGTGGGCAAATCGATATCGCCGCACGGACGATGCGCCTGGAACCGGGCACCACCAAGAACAAGGATGGACGCGAGGTCACAATGACTGGCAACATCAATCCTCTTCTGACTCAATGTGTCGCCGGGAAGTCGGCAGATTCCTCAGTGCTAACGCGCCCCGATGGGAAAACCGGTAAAAGACTTCCGCTAGACATGGGCGACCGCATGCAAGTCTGCCAGAGTGCCGGGGCTTCTCTTCCACGATCTGCGTCGCACTGCCGCTCGTAATCTGCGTCGTGCCGGGATCGCGGAAGGCGTCATCATGAAGATCGGAGGCTGGCGGATTCGAAGCGTCTTTGAGCGCTATGCCACCGTTTCATGGACGGATATTGCGGACGCCCTTAAGAAGCTAGAAATGCAGTAGGTCGCTCTGGGGCGCACTCACTAGAGCCTCTACTACCGGGAGCCTCCAAGTGCGCTTTTCAACCGACGTACTTGCTCGTTCCACTGCGCCAAGAAGATCAATTCCCATTGCATGTAACCGCTGAAGCAGTTCAAACAACACCTCATCTTTTCGCAATGTCCCCATTGAAGCGAAACAGCGCCAGAAGACCCATCCCGCGCGTTCAAGAATCCGCTGTCGATTCATATCGTGCTGCCAGCGATCTGGCCCATGAAATTCGTCGCCGTCACATTCAATAGCAAGACGGATATCGCTCGCACCTTCGACCACCATATCGATTCGATACGCGCCAGTTTTCACCTGCGGAATCACCCGGTATCCTCGCCTGCTTACTCCGTGTAAACCTGCTGCTCGAATCCTGATTCACAGAGGTCGATAAGTCGCGCCGTCTCCTCCGTATTCATCACAAGCGGCTTATCGAAGTGAGACAGCAGCGTCATTCTCAGATCTTTGTCTGAAAGGTCGGACGCAGTGACGGATCGAACGAGGTACATTCGATCTTGCGCACGACTGGCCGCGACATTGAATCTCTGGTCCAACATATTGCCTGAAAGCGCTTTGCAACTCAGAGGGTCTACGACCAGGGACAGAAACGTAATGTGCCGCTCACTGCCTTGGAGCGTGCGCGCATCGCCACATAGAAACTTTCTGCGATGCAGTTCCGCCGCGTCACATCTCTGATTCACAACAGAATCGATATGCTTCGCTTGATCGGTTCCAAGGAGAGATACAACGCCAATCGTTCGGCCTGCGAATCTTTCGTCTTTCAGGATAGCTTCGATCTCATCTGCGATTGCTTGTGCTTCAAAATCGTTTCGGTCGTGATGGTCCCTGACACCGCCCTCTACATAGAGATCAACCAATGGCGGTTCAATTCTTTCGGAGGCTCGAGGAATCCGCAGAGGAAGAATTTGATTCTGGTAGAAGGTGCGGTTTGAATACGCGATGATTGGAGGCACACATTTGCGATGGTGTGGGTCTTGCCGGTTCCCGGCGGCCCCTGCACCGTCACACCGGCAGCGCGCTTGAGCCGCCGCACAATCGTCACCTGCTCATCGTTGTACGGCAGGGGGAAGAACAGTTCTTCAGGAGTTCCACCGGTGCCGCTGCTTCCTCGGCTAGACATGCCTCGAAAGCTGATGGGTTCGAACTCAATCGGCTGGTCTGACGGTGGCGTGACAAGCGAAAGCGGCCCACCGTAAATCTCGCAGCCGTCTTCCAACTTGTCCTGCAGCCGCTTAAGATCATCGAAGAAGTAATTGATAGCGCGTGGACGGGACATTAGAAAGCGCTCGATCGTAGGAGCGGCTGTCTGCTGGGTGCGGAGGTAGGGTGAGGTCACGATCAGATCCGGCGTCTCGATCCAGTTCGCCGCCGCATTCCTGGCCTGCTGCCAACCAAGTTCGGTCAGCGAGAGCAGAGCAAGATCGTTGCAGGGCATGCCGGCGTTACCGGTGCTTTGGCGGTGACGGACGAAGGTGGCTTTCATAGATCAAACTCCTGGCTGGATGTAGGCCGGGCGTATCGCTGAGGAAGACATTATGGATCGCCAGACCTCTGCCCATTTCTCCTAATTTGCGAGTTTAACCGTTGCTATTTGTCTCTACACCACTTGGCTTCTGTTCATCCCACTCCTACATTCCCGGAATGATAGGCAAACCGTTCCGATTCGAGAGCTTTGGGTCAGGGCCGCGCAGCGCCGGTGAAGCCGGGGCCGAAGGCAGCCTTGACGCGAAGCTCGCCGGAACTACACTAGCCTAACTTGAGGATGTTGCCGTGGCTTGTTGCTATATCTCCGGTGTGGCAGCAGCCATTCGTATGCCTGCCGATACTATCCTTTTGTTGGATTGTGAGGACTGAAGTGTGGAGAACGGAAGCATAGGTGAAGCCCCGATCGGACCGATTCCGCTTACACCCCTGAAGCTGAAGCTGCGTGAACGCCTCTGGCACCTGGGCGACAAGAGATGCCATTGGTGCGGACGTGAGACGCTCCTTTGCGTTAAACCAGTCTTCAACCAAGCGACCGTGGATCACGTCGTTCCTCGATGGCGCGGTGGCCCGACTCGACCCGACAACTGCGTCAGCGCCTGTTTCGCTTGCAACAATAAGCGCAATCTCGATGACCAGTCTCGGCTTGATCACCCTAGCAACAAGCCCTCAGAGAAGGAAATCCTGCGCCGCTCGCGCGATGAAGCAGTCTGCGAGTTGCAGATACAGCGTGAGGTGAATGCAGCCCTGTCTAGCAGGCTTCAGGAGCTTGAACGAATGAGCCTATGGATCTTCTTGCGCGGGAACTTTACGAAGGCGATTCGATCAGCTTTCTTGCGATCTGTAGGGACACAAAGCGTAACGAGCTGCCTTGACGTTTCAACGCCCGGCGTTCACCTGGATCGGAATGGGAGCCCATCTGTCGACTGGTTGGCTTGAATCGATCCAATCAGGTCGTCGAGTTCCTGAAGCAGATCGCCCTCGCCATCTACTACAGCTCGGCAGATCGTGTAGATCAGGAAGTGCATCATGGTCGGGTGGGCGAGTGCGTCCGCGAGCGCATGGAGACGCGAACGGTATTCGATCAAGGGATGGTTGAGCGGACGCCTTCCCTGCATGTAAAGAGCGAACTCCTCAGCAGCGTGGATCGCGATCCTCTCTGGGTCTGTCGACCCAGGATGCCGCCGTTCGTATTCCCTCACGCTTTGAAGCATCTGCGTGTAGGCGTCCCGGTCCATCCTCTCGACGACTCGGCTGAGCTGCTCAAGGTCTGCTCTGAGCTTGCCATGTTCCATGCCGTTACCGGTTTGACTCCTGGAACTGCTTTAACCCGATACCGAATGGAACAGAGGCTGCGCTCTGGCAAATGATGCCGTTCGCAGTGGCCTCCACAGAGGCATGATCGGTTTTGAGAGAGCATACGCCATGGTCGACGAAGCTGGGCAGAACAGCCGGATGCGACTTAAAGAAGCCATCCACCAAGAAAGGATCGTAAACACCTGGAGACTTCTCGAACGGCGGTCCGCCATCTTTCATGTAAAGGTCCATCACTGGGCCACGCGGATGAGATGCGTGGCATCCTCCCCCAACACTCAACACCGCGAAGGCTGCCATAGGGTTCGCCTTCGCTCACGGAGAACCCGGCGCGAAGAAGACGCTTGCCGGAGTTGCAGCCGGCAGCGGTATCACTGTGCTGGCCGTTAACATCCTGACTTGGCTTTGGGGTGTGTAGCCCTACAGCCTCGTTATTCCACTCACGCTTCACTCACTCGCGAGGGGCCTTATGTCAGAACTACAACCAAGACGCCGCAGTCGGGTCTACAAGGCTCTGCATAAGCCCCTCACATATCTCGGAGTCGAACGCACCGTCTTCTACTTCGTCTGCGTCGGCGCGGTAAGTGCCTTCAACCTACTCAACTCGCTTCTTGCCGGGGCCGCAGTCTTCGTCGGCGGGTACATCTTCGGACGTTGGGTGACAACGACTGACCCAGCTTTTCTTAGGATTATGGGAAAGTCTGAACGGTTCAAAACGCGCTACGACGCTGCCAAGCAGCAGGTCCCGAACGTGGAGGTACCGAACGTGGAGGTACGGTGATGCACCAGCTACCGAAACGGAGGCCGAACGCGAGGAGCGCGAAACGGAATACGAACAACGTACAAGGGAGCATGAACACGAGCAGCAACGCAGGGAGGAAGAACGCAAGCAACAGTTCGAGCGGCAGCAGGAGGAGTATGAGGCGGAACGCAACCGGAGAGAGGGATTGCAAAAAGCACGTCAGTCCACCTTCGAGCGCATCTTGGAGAACGCCCCGGCTACATTCAACGCAGCCCAACTGAGGGTATTTCTCTGCGCCCTCGTCAACCTTGACCCTTTCGACTTCCCGAAGATGTAGCCGCTTTCTTCGTTGGCGACGACGAGAACAACCAGCAGACTCCAGACGAGGTTCTGGTATCCACTCTGACCAGCCTTCCAGACGAGAAGCTAAAGGGCTTCGCTCTTCGTCTCGCTCTGACCGGACACGCCGACATCCCGCGCGAAAGCGACTTCGATTTCCTTGCGGAAGCCGAAAGCGTCTTCGTACCTCCGCAACCCAAGAAGAATCCCGACACGAAAAAAGCCAACAAGGCGAAGGCCATCCCAGCCAAGTTTGAATCCGCACCAAAGATGGAAGCGAAGAAAACAGCTAACAGCAAGAAGAAAATCGCAGCCTAGCAGAACGCGGGAGCCGCAATCGGCTCCCGCTTCTCCATCAAAATGCGGCGCGGGACCCTCTTCCCGCTTTGCTTGACACGCTCCACGGAAGCGCGTGGCGGGGCCGTTCCTTCCCCTGCACCCCTCCCTTGTGTTTTCACCAGCAAAAGTCTCCGGAGGCCTGCTTCGAACCAGGCCCTGTTCGAAAACTGACTTCATTTACACGAGTGGTGACGTCTCAAATTTGTAATCACCGCAGTGGTGGTGTTGGTTCAGGAAGGAATTGAGTAGCGGGAATATCAATGCGGTAGCCGCTGAACCCAAGTAAGGCCAGGGTCATTTGTATGCAAGGGCAACATCGCCCTTCATCTTTTCCAAATCGGTCTTGCTTAGATACCTGCCATGCAGGACGACTCCCCAAACCTTGTCGAGGTTACCGGCGTCCAGGATCGGGTTTGCGTCAAGCAGAACCAGGTCCGCATTCTTCCCCTGCGCTACAGCCCCCATGGTCGCTTGACGGTTCAAGAATTCAGCGGCGTTGCGCGTCGTCGATTGCAGTACCTGTAAAGGCGTGAGACCTGCTGCAGATAATTCGTGAAATTCCTGGTGTAGACTGAAGCCAGCAACGAGCCAGACACCGCTCACATCGGATCCGGCCAGGATCTTCACGCCTGTGTCGCTCATCAGCTTGCTGACGTGCTTTTGTAGTTCGTAGTACTTCCTTAAAGTAGCCACCGCCTCGGGTGTAAGCGTTCCGAATCTGTCACCGAGAGCATCCCATGTGGCTTTCCGTTCCTTGCTCACATATTGGAGGTTAGCGTTATTCCGATACATCGGATCATTGCCGTAATCCTGCGTACGCAGACGGATCAAGGTCAGTGTCTGCCAGGTACCGTTTTTTACGAAGGTCTCTGCCAGTGTCTTACACTTCGCGTCGCTGTACGTGTCGATGACACGTTGGTAAAAAGGGGCATTGGCCTGGCCGTCGAAAGCACGCGGGTTCAGAATCAATTCCATGGGTGGTGGCATCGGCACTTTGAACCCTTGAGTCAGTACGGCTTTACGAATCGCGTCCGCGTCGGTGGAGCAGTCCAACACCAATCCGAGGCCGGCGCCAAGATGATCGAAAGACGGCATTGTGCCGGTGTTGCTCATATCGAAGGCTGAGGCATTTTGAGGCTGGTGCTGCTCGCCGCCTTGAAAAATGATCTCGGGCGCAAGTAGCTGCCCGGCCGATGATTCGGCGTTGACTTTCTTTGCCAGATCCACCAGCGGCGGCGTAACAGTCTCTTCACGAACGGCCGTAACTCCATTCGCAAGCAGGAGCGGAAAATAGGTTGGTGTCAAGAGAGCGGTGTCGACCGCGTGTGCGTGTAGATCGACAAAGCCAGGCACGGCATACTTGCCAGTTGCGTTTACGATTTGCGCGGATCCGGCCGCAACAACACGCCCTGATGTAATCGCTTTGATAACTCCGCCCTCTACTATGACGTTGCGATGCGGAGTGATTGCGCCGCTAGCTGTGTCCACGACCGCTACGTCCGCCAGCACAATGCCGGAGCCGACCGTAATCGTGGATTGCGCCCGAGCGAACTGGTCCAAGCTGGTCATGGAACTCAACACGACTGCAATCCGAATCACGCTTGCATAGTTCATCAACATTCTCCTATTTCGCATTCGCTTCAATTCTGAAGCCGGTTTCTAACACTCTATTTGCCAGAGCGCGACATAACGCCTCAACCCCGTGACTTATCGAGCTGAGATCTCTCGCGCTGCCTTGAGAAGCATGCGGGCAACAACATCTTCTCCCTGCCCGCAGATGCATGAAGAATAGGACACGACTGCGAGCGCCAAGATCCCCTCGCCTTCTGGATCAAGTATCGGCACCGCTAAGGTGGTCGTTAACGCCGCCTCTGTATCCGAGGTTGGTGCGCTTGTACTTCGCGCATAGCCCTTGGACTGAATGTCAACTAATTGCTGTTCGAAAACGTCCTTGGGCGCTGCTGCGTCTGCGCCAAGGGAAGGCGCATGCCGGAGGTCATCTTCGGTGAAAGGCCCCGTCTGTTCTGGAGGCATAAATGCCGCAAAAATTAAACCAATGGCGGACTGGGTGACGCCTACGACTTCGCCTGCCGCCATCTTCTGACCCGGGGGCAATGACGAAGATTCCCAGTGAATAATTGTCGGTCCGTGATTTGCCCATGCAGCAAGACACAGCGTGAATCCGCCCATCTGGGCAGCCATCATTGGCATAAGCGAGATGGCCCGATTGATCGTTCCTGGTCCGACTGGACTTTGCACTTCGCCTTTGTGCAGCAGATTAAGTTCGAATGCACGAGCGACCGCATACTTTCCCGAGGCAAAGGCCAAAGTACGCCGGGGCGCGAGGGCGATCCTTTCGACCCTTCCGATGTAGATGACGTGATCTCCAGCAGGGTGAGTCGCAAAGCGCGAACATTCGAGGCGCGCAGCGGCATTCTCCAAGATTGGCACGTCGCCGAAGCCTGCCGTATGGGGTATCCCATGAAATTTGTCTTCGCGAGACTTAGAAAAATGATTCGAAAGATTCATCTGGTCCTCCGCAAGAATGTGAACTGCGAAATGTGAACTCTCTTGGAAGGCTTTGAAGCTTTTCGAGGTACAGGCGAGACTCCACAGGATCAACGGTGGGTCGAGAGAAACGGAACTGAATGAGTTGGCCGTGATGCCGTGTCCGGTGCCCTGCCGGTCACGAGTGGTCACGATGGTCACGCCCGTAATGAAGGTGCCGAGGACATCGCGCAACTGGCGAGAGGTGAAAGCGTCCTCAGTCATTGTTGAAAATTCCCAAAGATCGCGTGTGAGCCGAGTTTGATCTTCCGTCGACGGCCGTTCCTCAGTCATAGTCCTGTCCCCCATTTACAGCATGTGTATGTGCTTTCGGCAACCAATCTAAGTACGACAACACACTTAAATGCAAATGCCACATCTGTAGCAATACTGGAAGACGAGCGGTCTCGTTCTTGCCATTACGAAAGCAGATCTACGCGGTACGGAAGTCGAAATCAAAAGCTGTTTTCCAGGCGTTGAATTGATCCGGTGGCCAGACTTGAGGGCGTAATGGAAGCGACTCATGCCAGGGCCTTGGGTCAAAATAACCAACGTCGGGTAAAAAGATATCCATGTCCGTGTAGAGTTCGATCAACACACGGTCCGGATCAAAATGGTATGAAGCGTAGTTATGCCCTGCTGTGTGCCGGGACGGACCCCACACGATGGGAATGTTTGCATTGGCGAGTTGATCGGAGGCCAGATATTGATGCGCGCCGCCTCGAAGCTCAAAGGCGATATGGTGCAATTTACTAACGGGTGCGCCGATGATATTGATCGTGTGGTGATCATAGTTGCAGGTCAGGAAGGTGGCGAGACCTTCAAACCAGTCGGTCGTGTGGAATCCGAGCGTCATGGCAAAGAAGTTGACGAGCTTCTCCGGTTCTGGAGTGAGCAGTGCAATGTGACCGAGGCGGCTTGGCACGATGCCGACCTTTGCAAATCCGGGCGCTGGCGTTTCCATATCCTTAAAAAACTCGAAAGCGTAACCCGCGACCGACACGGCGAGGTGCTCCGGAACGCCAGGACGCGTTTTGAGCAGCCGAGCCGGCTTGAAGTCGAGCCGTAGAAGCTCCTTTTCTAGATCGTGGAGGTCACTTGCTGCGGTAAGTTGAAACCCAACCGCCACCAAACCAGATGTCTCGCCGGGACGCAGAACAATGTTGTGATGATCGGTACCAAGGCTAAGATAGTGCGCGCCATCCGGGGTCTGATGGGTCAGGGAAGCGCCAAGCAACTGAGTGTAGTAAGCGAGTTCTTCATCCATATGACTGGAAGAAAACTCACAGAAGACAATGCGGAAGGTCTTTGGCATTCCATCTCCTTGCGGCCCCATTCCTTTCGGAGCCAAGCGCATGCGGCGCTATCTAGATCGCCTGAAGGCATTCAAACTCAGTGAACCTGTTCGTAGAAAGGGTGCGGCACGAAACTGGAATTGTCAAATTCGCTTGTTGACTGACTGTTGTAACGCGACCGGTTCGTTACCTGAATCGCTCGCGCTTGGACCCCATTCGGTGAACAGGATAGACTCGATTACAGAACTTGGCCTAGGGAAGAGCGTTCTCTCAGTCCGTAAGATACGATGAAGGGCTGAGGCAAGGATGTCATGCCCGGAGGGGGTTGCAACTGATGCCATCTGCAGAAACAATTGACCAGGCAAAAGAGCCGAAAGTCGCAAAAGTCCAGCGACGTGTGGGTGTTCGTGAGCTTTCCAAGCAAGAAAGTCAGCATAAGATTATGGTCGCCGCGCGCGAGCTGTTTGCCGAGCTGGGATATGACCGAGCCACGCTTCGGCAGATAGCCGCCAAGGCTGGGCTTACCGTCGGGGCGCTGTTCAACCACGTTACCGACAAGCGCGACCTTATTTACTTGATCTTCAACGAAGAAGTAAGCACCGTTGTCGATCTTGCTCTCCTCTCCCCACGCCCCTACCAGAGTTTCGCGGCCAAGCTGCGCAGCATCACCGAACATTACTACCGACTGTTCGCCAGTGAACCCGTTCTTTCGAGAATCCTACTGAGCGAGGTCGTTATGTTGTCACCAGGCATGCATCTCGATAGATACTTGATGCTCCGCAACAAACTTCTGAACGGATTTGAGGGACTTGTCTCCCAAGCACAGCAATCGGGCGAAATCAAAGCGACGGAAGACCCGGAAGTCATCAGCCGCTCGCTTTTCTTCGTTTTCGCGGCGTCGGTCCGTTGGTGGCTCGCATCCTCAACCCGACCGGAGTGGCGTACGGGCATGCGCGATTTTGACCGTCTGTTGCAACTACAGATGGACGGCCTTGCGCAAGGTCCATCCGAGGAGCATAAGTCTCACAGTCGACAAACTGCGACGAAGGATTGAGGTCATGAACTCGAACGGATAGCTTCCTGCCAGCGACCTTCCGCGATGAAGTTATGCCAGTAACCTTTTTGCCGTTGTGTCCTCAAGCGAATGGCACCGGGACTTCAAAGTAGTTCAGTGGACACGTCCGCCGAGCAGACTTGACAACTTCCGAAAGCGTCCCGCAGACTTTCCAAGCTGAACATGTTTGTTGAAAGTGCAAACACAAATCGAGCACCATCGGACTTGTGTGATCCGCATCGGAAAATTGAACTTGCATTCCTTGGGGGAGAGAAGGCATGAATAAACTGTGGTTGAACGCACCCGATGCCTTGCGAGGCATTGTGCGAGATGGCTTGACCCTGGCCATCGGTGGATTTGGTCTTTGCGGCATTCCGGAGACGCTCATCGCGGGGCTCCGTGCGCTAGGCCCGCGCGATCTAACCATTGCGAGCAACAACGCGGGCGTCGATGGAATTGGACTGGGCACGCTGTTGGAATCGCGCCAGATTCGCAAGATGATCTCGAGCTATGTGGGCGAAAACGCAGAATTCGAGCGCCAGTATCTAGCGGGCGAGGTTGAGGTTGAGGTTTGCCCGCAAGGCACACTCGCTGAGCGAATGCGGGCAGGCGGAGCGGGTATTCCAGGCTTCTATACAAGAACTGGCGTCGGCACGGCTGTGGCGGATGGCAAGGAGCACAAGGACTTCGATGGCCAGACTTACCTTCTTGAGCGCGGTGTCCGCGCCGACGTGTCGCTGGTGAAAGCGTGGAAGGGCGACGCTCACGGCAATCTGATCTACCGGCGCACCGCGCAGAATTTCAATCCGGGCGCGGCCATGTGTGGACATGATCCTGAAAGGCAGGTTGCCCGTTGAAAATAGTGATCGTTCAAGCGCGCCGAACCCCCATCGGCAGCTTCCTTGGAGCCTACAAAGACGTGTCCGCCGTGGAGTTGGCTACGACGGTCGCTCGCCAGATTCTCATCAACGTCAACGCGGAAGACGTCGCCGATCTCGTTCTCGGAAACGTCCTGCAGGCCGGCCAGGGAATGAACCCTGCGCGACAGGTGGCGCTCGCAACCGGCCTACCCGTATCGGCCCCCGGCCAAACCGTCAACCGAGTCTGCGGCAGCGGTATGCAGGCCATCATCAGCGCGGTGCAGGCCATAAAAGCGGGCGACGGAGACCTTTACCTGGCCGGAGGAACGGAAAACATGTCTCGGTCTCCGTTCCTTTTGGAAGGCATCCGTGCCGGCCATAAGCTTGGCAATACCAGCCTGGTCGACAGCATGGTGCTCGATGGCCTGACTGACCCCACGCATCGATACCATATGGGAATTACGGCGGAAAACGTCGCCGCCAGGTTCAATCTGACGCGCGAGGAGCAAGACGTTTTTGCGCTCGAAAGCCACCGCCGTGCGGCTGCCGCGCAATCCAGCGGTCATTTTCAGGATGAACTTGTGCAGGTGACGGTGCCCTCGCGGAAGGGCCCAACGGTCGTCAGCAAGGATGAGAGCATACGACCCGACACCAGTCTGGAGGCGCTGGCAAAATTGAAGGCCGCCTTTCAGCCCGAGGGCACAGTCACCGCTGGCAACGCCAGCGGCCTTAACGACGGCGCGGCCATGCTCGCGCTTTGCACCGAGCAGTACGCGCAAGCCAATGGCCTACAGCCCCTGGCCGAAATTGCCGGCTATGCTACTGTGGGCGTGGACCCGGCGGTCATGGGTTTGGGCCCTGCCTCCGCGGTGCCCAGAGCGCTCCGGCGGGCTGGATTAGACCTTTGCGCGATCAACCTTTTCGAACTCAACGAGGCGTTCGCTTCGCAATCGATTGCCGTAATTCGTGAGCTGAAGCTTTCGCCTGAGAAGGTCAACGTCTACGGTGGAGCGATCGCTCTTGGCCATCCCATCGGCGCCTCTGGGGCGCGGATCGTCGTGACATTGGTCCACGCGTTACGTAAACAGCAAAAGGAGTACGGTGTCGCAAGCCTCTGCATTGGCGGGGGAATGGGCATAGCCTTGGTACTTCGCAATCCGTCTGCCTAGACTTTCCCTTTCTCAGGAGGACAGGTTGCTTCGAGCGAGTTGATAACCTGCTTGACAAAGGCTGCATGCCTCCGGCACTCTTGCATTCCGTAAACGTGTTCACCGAATGCGACTGAGAGGACGGCGAGTGCGAAGTGGAAAATTGCCTTATCACGAGATCACCAGATCGCAACCGACGAGGGTTGAATCCGAGCAAATCGACCGGCATTGGGGAATCGTTGCCACAAGCGCTCTTTGTCTCACACTTTCGGTGGGAACGCTTCTGCTTTACTCCTTCGGCGTCTTTGTCCGGCCCTTGACGAGCGAGTTTCACTGGTCCCGGACACAAATCGCAGGCGCTCTGGCCATCGGCCAACTTATGATTGCGCTTACTTCTCCGATTTGGGGCACGCTAGTGGATCGTTTCGGACCACGCCGAATCCTGCTCGCTTCTCTTACCGGAATGTCCCTTGTTTATGCGTCGCTGGCATTACTCACTCCGCACCTGTGGCATCTTTATCTTATCTTCGCGATATTTACCATGCTCGGCGGCGCCGCCTCTCCGGTGGGGTATGCCGCTGTGCTTGTCAGAAACTTCCAACGGCACCTTGGTCTTGCACTGGGGCTCGCGCTTATGGGAATCGGGCTCGGCGCCTTTTTGCTGCCGAAGGCCGCTCAATTGCTGATCGAATCCTTTGGCTGGCGCGGTGCCTACGCTACGATTGGAATCGCCACCCTGCTGGTCACATTTCCCGCGGCTCTGTTTGCCACGCGCTACGCGCGCACGCCGGTGCTTCGACCCGGCGCAGTCGCCTCGCCCATTCTGCCGCTCGTGTTCACCCGCGCTTTTATGCTGATGTGCGCCATCTTCATTGCGCTCGGCCTTGCAAGCGGTGGTGTCATCGCAAACCTCGTCTCCATGATGATTGACCGTGGCTTTACGCCACCCGCCGCCGCGAGCGTAGCCAGCCTGGCAGGACTCACCGTCATTGTCGGCCGTGGAGGCATCGGTTCTCTGCTGGACAAATGGAATGCTGCCCGCTTGCTGGCTTGCGTGGCCCTGCTCATTTTCATAGCGATGTTGTTGCTGGCGTATGTCCCCGGCCGGCCTGCAAGCTATGCCGCGGCACTGCTCGTGGGCTCTGTGCTGGGGGCGGAGGTCGACTTTACTGCATACCTAATAAGGCGCTATTTCGGTAAAGCCACGTTCGGCCGACTCTACGGCGTTGCCTTTGGTATCTTCAGCCTCGGGGTCGCCGCAGGCCCGCTTTTGCTCAGCTTCAGCTTTGATCGACTTCACAGCTTCCGCCCTGGTCTGCTTCTCCTGAGCGCGCTGGTTGTTACGGCGGCGGCTCTTACTTTCGCTTTGCCGGCCTTCCCAGGCGCGCTCAGGGCACCGGAACCGACACGATAAGCGGGTTCTACGGTGCAGCCAGTTCGGCCGCATCATGGGCGTCTGGCATTTCCCCGTGGATGCGGCCAGCGACCAGTTCTTTCATCTCACTCAAGTCCTCTGCGGTGTAGAAGGTACCGTTGCGAACCACGCCGGCAATCTTGTGCAGGTTCTGCGCGGTCTGCACGGGGTTTCCGTCGAGTATGACGAGGTTTGCCGCTTTGCCCTCTTCGACAGTGCCCATGTCAGCTTCCCGTTTCAGGAACTGTGCGCCGAGCAGCGTAGTCATCTGCAGAATTTTAAGCGGTGAAAGACCAGCCTTCTCCAGCAGATCGAACTCCTGGTGCAGGGAGACGCCGGGAATGACCCAGCCTCCGCCATAGTCACTCCCAGCCATCATCGGCACGCCTGCTTTTTCGAAAGCCTGCATCAGCTTGATTTCGAGGTCGTCCATTCGCTTAAGCGTCTCGCGTCCAGACGCGGAGACCTTCTGCGTGTACATTTCAGAAACCTTCGTCCAGAAGGCGCGGGTCGAGGGATTGATGTACCGCAGGTCGGCGCTTTGCGTGTACAGCGGGTCGTCGCCATGGCGGTTTGTATGATTGCGAATCAGCGTCGGACACTGCCAAGTACCGTTTGCGGCGAACGTTTCGCCCAGCTCTCGCGCTTTTGCGTCGCTGAACGACTCGACCAGTTTCTGTGTTCTTTCGAGAGCTTTCGGGTCCGCATTCAGCCGTCCCAGGTTTGGATTGGCAATCATGATTTTTCCAGCGGCCTTCATTGCCTCAGGCGATAAATCCGGTGGCTTTGGCGGTTTCAGCTTCAGAATGAAATTGATCAGCCACCCTTTGCTGGAAGCCGCGATCAACATTAGGTCCAACGGGCCCATATGCTCCATGACCCTCATGCCAGCCTTTGAGGCCTCCAGCACGCTCACGCCCGGAGAAAGATGACCGTCGTACGCAAGCCCCTGCCGATTCGATTCCGCGAGCGTTGCCATAAAGACTTTCGGGTTGAGAAAGATCGTCTTGATGAAGTCCGCACCTTCCGCCTTCTGCCGTTTCACCTCTGCCACGCCTGCCTCCGCAGTTGGGGCATTCAACGGAATCAGGATCTCCCCACATAGGCTCAAGATCTCAGGCGTGTACGCGTCGAGACCAAGGTTGCCGTTACGCCGCGACCGCAGCAACTCGGTTGACCCCGCCATATGCCGCGTTCCAGTGATGCCGTGCGCCAGCATCAACATTCCGCATTCCAGCATGCCGTGCTCCTCCTGCAAGAGGTGCGTGTGCATGTCCAGATACCCGGGAACCGCAAATTTGCCGGTTGCGTCGATCTCTTCAACTGCTCGTTGGGCCGTTTTGCCGGCTGGGAGAATCTGCTCAATCCGCCCACCTGACAAAACTACCGACATGTTCGGCGCGAGGCCGCCTGTGCGTGTATCCACTACCGTCACGCCGCGGAGCAGGATTCCGCCGCGTGCGTCGCCCTTGTTCCCGGTTATTGCCATTGATTTCGCCATCGCCTCACCTGTTTGCATCTGTCCATTGCCGCACGAGTCTAACGTACCCATTCGCACCAACTACCTTCAACCCTAGCCCAACGCATTCGCCATTCTAGGAAAGAGCTTAAGGGCGTTCTCAGCCTCGATAGCCTTGCGATTTTCAGGTGTATAGGCATTACCTTCCAGCGCCGCCACGAAGGGCGCGTTCATCGCCTTGTTCATGAACGGGTAGTCAAACCCCATTACCATACGGTCCGGCTTTGCGATGGTTGCGAGGGCGGCCATTTGCCCCGGCGTCGTCGCGGCGGTCAGATCGTAGTAAAACGATTTCATCAGACTGGCCCGCTCAACCCCAAGTGCAAGAGCCAGGCGCGGATAAACAAAGGGAATCGTTCCGCCACCGTGCGCGAGGATGAGGCGCATGTCAGGGGAGCGCTCGATCGTCCCGCTGCGAATTAAATTAGTGGCCACGCGCGTTGTGTCGAATGGATATTCCAGGATCGGCGCGGTAATCCCTACACTAAGCGGAGTAAAGTTTGGCGGACTTACCGGGTGCACAAACACGACTGCCTTCCGTCGCTGCAACTCGTCGAAGAGCGGGTCAAACTCGGGCGCGCCCGGATAAAGTCCGTTATAGTTGCTCTGCAGCGCCACTCCATCCAAACCCAGCGTATCAAGAGCATATGCGATCTCGACCAGCGCAGCATCGACATCCGGCAGCGGCAAGCTAGCGTAGGCACCAAAGCGCGGCGAATGCTTGCGAATCGTCTGCGAAGCGAACTCATTGAGCGCGCGTGCCAGATCCCGCGCCGCGGCCGCCTCCACAAACGAAACACCCGGAGCGCTCAACGAAAGCAATTGCGCCGCGATCCCGTACCCGTCCATCATGTCGATGGCGCTTTCGACGCTCCAGGCAGGGATATCCCAATTGTCAATCTTCTGCATGCCTGCTTTGCGCATAGCGGCGGTGTAAAACTCGGGCAAAAAATGCGCCTGAACATCGATGTAACGCTTCTTGATTTCGCTCATAGATCCATTCCGCAGCATCGGGTGGCTGCATGTCGCTGTCTTCCTAAAGTTTGAGCATCGCCTTGGTCTCTTCCAGAGTTGCCGGCTCGCGCCCGAGGAGTCGCGCGATTGCAGCCAGCCGCGACACCAGGGCTGCGCTGTTCGGCGCAAGTACGCCCTTGGACATATACAGCGTGTCCTCGAGACCCGTTCGCACGTTGCCGCCTTCCGTCATGGCTGCGGTGGAGAGGTCGAGGTTTGATTTGCCGATCGCGATCGCCTGCCACGCAGCGCCCGTCGGCAGACGGCGCAATGTGTTTATCAGGTTTTCGAGCGTTGCCCCCATGCCGCCGCGCACACCCATCACAATGGAAAATTGCAAAGGCTCCGCGAGCAATCCTTCTTTTAAGAGCTGAAGCGCAAAATCAACGTGGCCGGAGTCGTAGACCTCCAACTCAGCCTTGACTCCCAACTCCATCATACGGGCCGCCAGCCGTCGAACTTCGTCGGGCGCATTGATGAAAACGTTACTGCCAAACGTCATGGAACAGGGATTGAGCGACGCCATCCGAGGTTTCAATTCAACCAGCTTAGCCCGGTCCGAAAGAGGGATGCCGAAGCCGACGCCAGTCGAAAGCTGCACGAGAATAGGGCAAACCGCTTCAATCCTCTCCATGGCCTCTCGTGCGATGTCGACGTCAGCGGTCGGAACACCCTTGGCATCACGAACATGAATGTGGGCTACGGTGGCACCAGCGGCGTAAGCCTCTGCTGCGGCGGCTGCAATTTCCTGCGCAGTGACCGGAAGTGCCGGATTATCGTCTTTTGTGGCCACAGGGCCGGACAGTGCGGCAGTGATGATGATGTTGTTCATAGCGGGGGCGATGCTACGCGTCGGCACTAACATCCGTCAAGATTTTCAGGAGAACCTGTTCTTCGAACCCACACTTCAAGTTCTCCGGAACATGTCGACTCTTAACAATTTTGGCTCACTGAAGAACGCGTCCAGAGCAAGCATGGATTGAGATCGACGTCCCGCGATGGGTTCCTTATCCCATGAGTTCAAGTGATTTTACGATAAACGTGTTCGTACTGTAAGACCCGATCCGTAGAAGTGAGTCAGAGGGTTCCCGAGTTCGTATGCACTATGGTTAGCTCACTCAGCGTCGATCGAGAGAACCATTTCCGTGCAGGTGCGCCCGACTGGAGGGTTTACTTCGTCTACAGACCTCCAGGCACCGCACAATCAAAGTAATTTGCGTGTCGAAGACGGTGAACGTGTGCGTTCAGCTACAGATGCCTTCGCTAGCCAACTCGACCCAAGACAGGAATGAGTGACGTTGTTTCACATTCGAGGAAACCGGGAAGGGCGGCTGAGTACGTCCCATAGGGCTTCACGCGGTCATCGATGAAAACCTTGCCGTTTCCCAGGTCATAGAACGCCAGAAACCCAACAAAATGCCGAATTCTGCGGTCATTGAGGTCAGTTACGCCGGGTACCCCAAACCCAATGCGCCTTCCAAGATAGAGCCTGCCCAAGCGTAACTTTCGTCGTGACCTTGGGACGAACGGAGATCATTCCAAGAAAAACTTGACAATCATCAACACAAAAGAGCAAAGTTCGGTCGCTGACAATTCAGTGTACATGTTCGTCGACTGTGTTGCCTCTGACGACTGCACAAAAGGATTGCCTACTCGTATCCACGTCCAAGGAGTCAAACCGTGATCGCTCGTCGCACCTGTCCTTTTGTTACCCGAGTCCTGTTGCAAGCAGTTCTGGTCGCCCCGCTCTTTGTCGCACACACGATGCTGTTTGCGCAGGGGACGGGTGCTACGGTGACTGGCCTCATAACAGATTCCACGGGGGCGACGCTGCCGAACGCTAGTGTAACCTTTACCAACGTCGCCACAGGCGCCGTCAGCAAGGTAGATACCAATGGCCAAGGAATTTACCGCGTCTCCGGTCTCCTGCCTGGCACATACAATGCGACAGCTACGATGACAGGGTTCAAGACATCGGTACGCGAGGGCGTCGATTTGCAGATTGAAGCTCAAGTCACGCTCGACTATTCGCTCAATGTCGGCGCCGCTTCTGACGTCGTTACGGTTAATGCTGACTCCAGCATCCTTGAGACCACCTCGCCGACGATAAGCCAGGTAATTGAAGGCCGACAGGTGCAGGATACGCCTTTGAACGGCCGCAACACGATGAACCTGGTGACGCTGACGCCAGGCGTGGTTCCGCAGGGCGGCACAAGTGGCGCGGCCAGCAACAATTCCAATGGCGGCGCGTTTACGAACGCGAATAGCTTCGGCAATTACCAGATTGCAGGTGGTCTTGCGGGACAATCCTCTGTTTATCTCGATGGCGCACCGTTGAATGTGCTATTCGCTAATTCTGTCACGTTTGTGGTGACGCAGGATGCAGTGCAGGAGTTCAGGGTAGAGTCGAGCGTGGTGAACCCGCAATACGGGCAGTTTGGCGGCGGCGTGGTTTCGTTCGGGACCAAGCCGGGCGGGAACCGGCTGCACGGGACGCTGTATGAGTATTTCCGGAACACGATCTTCAATGCCAATAACTTCTTTAATAATCAATTTGCGATCGGGCGGCCGAAGTTCAACCAGAACCAGTTCGGCGCCACGATCGGCGGTCCGATTATGAAGGATAAAGTGTTCTTCTTTATTTCATACGAGGGCTACCGGCTGGCGCAGGGCGTGATCAATCAGGGCCGCGTGCCAACCCAGGCTGAGCTCAATGGCGACTTTACGGCGGACCCGAAGATCAGCAATCCGGTGACGGGTCAGCAGGTGCAGTGCGGTGGCGTGCTGAATAAATTTTGCATTGGCGCGCCGGTGAATTCGGCGCTCGACACGGTGGCCGACCCCACCTCGCAATACCTGGCCAACACGATTCACTACTTTCCGCTGCCGAATAAGGTAACGGTTCCCGGCGCGGCGGTGAATTATCAGGCGGACGGCAAGGCGAATGCGCGCAACGCACAGGAGACGATTCGCTTCGACTACAACCTGAATGCAAAGAACAAGCTGTTCGCGCGATATACGCGATTCGACCGCACGCAGGATCCAACCGTGTTCATCAATAATCCGGTTGGGCCGTCGGCTTTTACCGGTGTGGGTTCGACCGTGTCGCAGTTTGCGTTTGGCGACACGGTGACGCTGAGCCAGAGTTCGGTGTTGGACGTTCGTCTCTCGTACCTGCGTTATTTCAGTTATCTGCAGCCGGCCAACACAAACGCGAATCTGGCACCGCTGGATAATGGCGACCAGGCACAGTTCTGGAATCCGGCGTCGAAGGAAATCTCGCCGTACTTCCCTGCTTTGCTGATCACAAACAATATTACCTACCCCTATGCGGGAGTGAATCAAACGGCACAGCAGCCGTTCAATGTGTACACGGCGTTTGCCAACTATACGAAGGTGCTGGGCAAGCACTCGCTGACGGGAGGCGGGGAATTCCGCCAGGAAGAAGGGTACGAGTTCAACCAACCCTTCGTCTCAGGCGCGTTTGCGTTCGCGGGCACCTCGACGGCCTGCATTCCTTCGGCGACCCATGCGTGCCCGGGCGGCATTGTGATTCCGGGTTCGGGCGCGACGCCGGTGGCGGACTTTATTTCAGGCGTGTTTGCAGCAGCGCCTGTGGGTTTTACCACCACGACGAATGTGAGCACCTTAACGCACTACGCAGGCTTCTTCTTCAACGATACCTACCAGGTTTCGCCGAAGCTGACAGCGACGGCGGGTGTTCGTTATGAGCTGCCGGGCAGCTTCTATGAGAAGAACGACCGAAACGCGGTGATTCTGCCCCAGCTTGCTAATCCTCTGGTGCTGGTCAACTCGTTGGCGTATGGCAGTCGCGGCGATCTGCAGGCGCATCACACATTGTTTTCCCCTCGGGTAGGCTTTTCGTTCGCTCCGTACGCGGGAACGACGTTGCGGGCGGGATATAGCCTGGCCTATCTGCCGCAGGATTCGTCGTTCACTTCGCAGCCGTATTACTCGTCGCTGAACTCGCCTGTGACGTTCGTGGCGCCGTCAAGCCGGTTGTGCGCTCCACTGGGCTTCGCTACGACGGGCAAGGCGCCGGGCAATCCGTGCAACTCGCCGGGCAGCGTCGCCAAGACGACGATCATCGAGCCCATGAGCCGTGCGGCCTACGCGGCCAACCCGGCCATTTTCTACGGCCAGACGATCACGGGACGCGAGCCGTTCTCAAGCTTCCCCTATCTGCAGCAGTGGAACGCGAACGTGCAGCAGGCGTTCGGTAAAAGCACGGTTCTGCAGCTTGCGTATCTGGGTGCGCGGGGGGATCATCTTCCGATCACCGGTTCGACCGATATCAATCAACTGCCGGACTCGGCGATTGTCGGCCCGCCTGCGACGACCCAGGGGGAGCGTCCTTATCCTTTGTTCCAGAACGTCAACGTGACGTCACCGTATGTCGGAGATAGCACGTACCACTCGGCGCAGGTGACGCTGTCGAAGCGCTTCGCGAGTGGCGGGACGCTGCTGGGGAACTATAGCTGGTCGAAGTTCCTGGGCGATTCGGAATCGACCAATGGGCCGGTCGAAACGCACGTCCAGGGTGTGATTCAGGACTACACCAATTTGCGCGGCGAGAAGTCGTATTTGAGCTTCGACGTTCCGCAGCGGCTGGTGATCAGCTACATTCTGGATCTGCCGGTCGGACGTGGAAAGCGCTATCTGGGCGATGCCGGGTCCGCGCTGAACGCGGCGGTCTCGGGCTGGAATGTGAGCGGCATCAACCTATTCCAGAGCGGGTTTCCGCTGGCCTTTACGGGTGCACCCAACGTGGTCTCGGCTGCGTACGGAGCCGGCACGCCGCGTCCGAATGTGGCGTTGGGCTGCCAGCAGAAGAACCCTATCAGCTATGTCACAGCGGCGCAGCAGCAGGCTTCCATCATCAACAAGGCGTGCTTCTCGACCCCGGTCGCGGGCGCTACGGCGGGAAGCTACTTCGGCAATCAGCCGCGCACGAGCGGATCGTTCCGGACTCAGGGGACGGATAACTGGGACTTCTCGATCGGCAAGACGACGCCGATTCACGAAGATATCAACCTGGTGTTCCGGGCCGAGGCGTTCAACGTGACCAACAGGGTACAGTTTGCAGACCCCGGCCTGACCGTCGGAACTGCTACTTTCGGGGTTCTTACCAGCCAGGCAAATCAGCCGCGGTCCTTCCAGTTTTCACTCCGCGCCAACTACTAACAGGGACGGGCCCCAAGCCCAGGGAGACAAATATGGCTACAGCAGCAGCACCTTTCGCTCGTAACTACACCGCGACGAAGACGGAGGCCAGTCCAAGGCTTCTGACACCGATCACGCAAACCGGCAGTGTCGACGTGAGCGATCTCGCAGGCCTTGAGCCAGACGCCCTGCGCAAAGCTCTCGTGGAACGGGCCAACTCTCTCCGTCCTCTGCTTGAAGCCAATGCTGCCCAGACTGAAACCGATCGCCGCGTCGTTGAGGAAAACATCCGTGCCATTCGCGAAGCGGGGTTGTTCCGGATTATGGTTCCTAAACGATTTGGTGGACTCGAAACTGACATCCGCACCAAGATGGAAGTTTCGGCGGCGCTTGCCAAAGGCTGTGGCTCTACTGCATGGGTCACTACCCTCATGAACGTTTGCTCATTCTTTGTGGGGCAGACATCCGCAGCTTGCCAAGAAGAGGTCTGGGGCAAAGATCCTGATGCGCGCATCGCGGGGGTCTTTGCTCCCCTGGCTACCACGCGCCGTGTTGACGGGGGTTTTATGGTCACGGGCAAGTGGCCGTGGTCAAGCGGATGCCTCCACGCGGACTGGGCCATGGTTGGTATTCCGATAGTGAATGAAACGGGTGACACGATCGATCAGGGTATGACCGTAATTCCCATGTCGGACTGCACCATTGAGGAGACCTGGTTCACCGCCGGTATGAAGGGTACAGGCAGCAATACAACGCTTGCCGACGACGTTTTTGTGCCGGATCACCGAGTCATGTCGGTGGGCCAGGCTCTTGGCGGAGTGCTCGGCACACCTTACAAAGACGAGGTTCTCTATCGCGGTGCCATGATTCCCGTCGCGGCGTTGATTTTGGTCGGGCCTGTCATGGGACTCGTGCAGCGCGCCCTTGAGTTCGTGATTGAGAAAGCGCCCAAACGCAGCATTTCTTACACTTTTTACACGAAGCAGACAGAGTCACCTAGCTTTCAGCTTGCTATTGCCGATGCCGCCATACTCGTCGACACGGTCTGGTTGCACTGCCTGCGAGCCGCTGCGGATATAACCAGGGCGGCGGAAGAGGACCGCTTCCCGTCGTACACGGAACGTGCCCGCATACGCATGGACACGGGGTATGCTGCTGAGACAGCACGCGAGGCCATGGATATCCTGCTCTCAGCCCATGGTGCTTCCTCGTTTGCTGAAGTTAGTCCGCTGCAGCGCATGTGGCGAGACCTTGAAACCTGTACGCGTCACGCAGTCATCTCGCCGGAAATAAGCCGGGAGGTTTATGGCAAGGCTCTCCTCGGAATCGAGGGCGGAGTTACGGCGTTGGTATAACTTTCCCGTTCCATCCATCGAAGCGCCAGGCTTGTAACCTCAAGCCTGGCGCATTCATCTGAATACCGCGTCACCCGGTAGCAGTCGGTCCCGCTCGCGGCCAGATTGCGGCGGACATCCGCGACCTTCCGATGCACGAGAACGAGAAATATATCTGGTTATAAGACGTATCTGTTCTCCCAATGTCTCGCTACCCGCGCAGATACGAAATTGCTAAGCCGGTTAGCTCCGGGAATTTACTAGCTGGGGATATCCCTTGAAACCTTAAGCCAAATCGTGCTTTTACGAGCCCCGAGCTGCATAACTTTCTTGACAGTCAGACATTGAGAAGCGCAATCTTTCTAGTAAACATGTTCAGCCGTATGCTGACCTCAACGAAGCGGCTTGTTTGTAAAGGAGAGTCTGTGCGATTTGTTGCTTACCGACGTAACGGAAGTCAGGTTGCTGCTTTGGGCGTTCTCGATGGAGACCGCCTTTTCGGATTGCAGGAGGGTGGTCAATCGGATCTGACAGTCCTGGTGGCTGCGGGCGATGCAGCGCTAGAACAGGCCGGCAAGGCAATGCTTGCGGGGAACGAAATCGATCCCGCGTCCATCGAGTATCTCCCACCATTTGGCTTCCCGGAAAAAATCATCTGCGTGGGTTTAAATTACAAGGACCATGCAGCGGAAAGCGGCTTCAAAGCTCCTGATTACCCTGCGCTCTTCGGGCGCTTTCCTTCGAGCCTTATAGGGCATAAAGCACCAATGATCCGTCCGCAAGTATCGGACTTGCTGGACTACGAGGGCGAACTGGTAGCCATCATCGGCAAGCCCGGACGCAACATTCCGAAAGAAGTTGCGCTCCAGCATGTAGCTGGGTATTCCATTTTCAACGATGGTTCGGTTCGGGATTATCAATTTAAATCCGCGCAATGGATGATCGGCAAGAACTTCGATGGCACTGGTGCGTTTGGACCTGCATTTGTCACGGCCGATGAACTGCCAGCAGGAGCTAAGACTCTACGTTTGCAGACTCGCCTGAATGGAACGGTGTTGCAGGAAGCGAACACAAGCGACATGATCTTTGATATCGAAACTCTCGTTTCGCTTTTGAGCGATGTTTGCGAGTTGAAGCCCGGCGATGTAATCGTAGCAGGTACACCGAGCGGCGTCGGTGCGGCGCGCGACCCCAAAATTTTCATGAAGCCGGGCGACGTCTGCGAAGTGGAAATTGAAGGCATCGGTCTGCTATCAAACACGATCGCTCAACAGGTCTAGGAACGACAACAAGCAAGGAGGAACCTGGATGACGATGATTCGCAACTTCACCCCGCGTCCGAAGCGGCCCGGCGAGCTCGGTGTGCATTCGCTGGACCACTTCAGCATCGCGGTACCAAAGATGAGTGTCGCGGAAGATTTCTACGCGGCGTTTGGTCTAGACCTTAAGGCAGACGGGAATAACCTTGGGTTGACTACCTTTCACGATGCTCATCGTTGGGGCGTGCTCAGTGAAGGTCCTGCGAAGAAGCTGAAATACATCTCTTTCGGCGCATATGAAGAAGACATTGAGCCGATGCGGCAAAGGATTGAATCACAGGGGGTGCGTTTGATGGACCCACCAACCGGGTTCGACTCGAACGGATTCTGGTTTGCGGATCCAGACGGCATCCTTGTTGAAGTAAGGATCTCCGAGAAGTCATCGCCGAATCACAAGATGAGCTTCTCGATGGAGTCGGTGCCCGCAGGCACTCGTGGCGCGCCGTATCGTCGTTTGACGGACAAGATACAGCCGCGGCGCATGGCGCATATTCTCTTATTTTCAACAGACGTGGGACGCGCCATCGACTTCTATGGGCGGACGCTTGGTCTGCGGCTTTCTGACCGCTCCGGCGACGGGATCGCGTTTTTGCATGGTATCCACGGCAGCGACCATCACATGATTGCGCTCGCACGCTCGAATGCTCCGGGCTTTCATCATGTGAGCTGGGACGTGCCGCACATCAACCAGATCGGCCTTGGGGCTATGCAGATGGCGGACAAAGGCTTTACCGCCGGTTGGGGAATGGGAAGACATGTACTAGGGTCGAACTACTTCCATTATGTGCGGGACCCATGGGGCAGCTATTCGGAATACTCCTCCGATATCGACTACATCCCAGTGGATTGTGACTGGGATGCCGGCGACCATCCGGCGGAGGACTCGCTTTACCTGTGGGGTCCCGAGCTACCGAAGGATTTTATTGTGAATTACGAAGCGGATGTACTGGCGACGAATGTTTCCGCAGAGCTAGTTGCGGCTTCCTAAGCAAGCACACAGGGTGGAGAAGGTTATGGAAGCAGTACAGCAGACGGATGTCCTGATTATCGGAGCAGGACCGGTCGGTTTGGCGCTTGCAATCGAACTCGGGCGGCGCGGTGTGCGCTGCGTTGTCATGGAGCAGAACGATCGTGTGGGCTTGAACCCTCGCGCGAAAACCACGAATGCTCGGACGCGCGAACATCTGCGACGCTGGGGGATTGCGGAAAACCTTCGCAAGGCTTCAGACCTGCCTCCGGACTATCCATCCGACATTATCTTCCTGACCCGCCTTGCGGGACCACAGTTGGCAAAGATTCAGAATGCTTTCAATTGTTCGCCGGAAAAGAACGATATGTACTCGGAGCCGGGGCAATGGGTTCCGCAATTTGTATTGGAGGAGGTTCTCCGCGCGTACGCGGTAACGCTGCCAGGCGTTGAGGTTCGATTCAACACGGAATACGTCGCGGCCGTACAGGATGAGCAGGGCGTGACAGCTACCGTTCGCGACACGGTGAACCCGCGGGAGTACGAGATACACGGTCAATACATGGTGGGCGCCGATGGTTCGCGCAGCGTGGTGCGGGAGACGGTGGGTGCAACCATGAACGGCGTACGCAACATCGCACAAAACTTCAACGTTCAGTTTCGTGCGCCAGATTTGGCAAAGCTCCATAAGCACGGGCCGGCCATTATGTACTGGCAGATCAACTCGGAAGTGCCTTCCGTGTTGGGCCCGATGGGCGACGTGTGGTACTTCATCGCAACACGCATCGACGGCAAGATCGAAGGCAATGAGGAGGAGCTGAAGGAGCTCATTCAGCGCTCAACCGGCTTTCGGTTTGAGTTGGAGATACTGGGCACGTCACCATGGGCGGCGCATAGTTTGATCGCGGATAAATATTCATCGGGTCGCATTTACCTGGCGGGTGATGCGTGCCACCTGCATCCTCCATTTGGCGGGTACGGCATGAATATGGGTTTTGCCGACGGCGTCGACCTGGGATGGAAGCTGGCTGCGAAGCTGAAGGGTTGGGCCGGCGACGCATTGCTTGCAAGCTATGAGGTAGAGCGGCGGCCCATCCACGAGTGGATCATCGAAGAAGCCATCGCGAACTACAATGCATTGGGAAATCACTTGCTGCTTCCTGGGCTGGAAGCCTCGGGGGAGACCGGAGATGCGACGCGGCGCGAGGCGGGAGACGTGATTTTTGCGGCGAAGCAACGAGAGTTTCGAACGTTAGGCGCAGTGCTCGGATATTGCTATGAGAACTCCCCGGTGATCGTGTCCGATGGTTCAGTGGCGTCGCAGGCCAACTCGAGCATTTATCGTCCTTCAGCACATCCAGGCTGCCTGGCTCCTCATTTGTGGCTAGTGGATGGGACGTCACTGTATGACCATTTCGGCGACGGATTCACGCTGCTCGTGACGGCGCCAAGCGATGAGACAGATACAAGTGGGGCCGAGGAAAGCGCGCGGGCAATGCGTATACCCCTGAAGGTTGTCCGACCGGAGGAGCCTCGCTTGCGAACACGTTATGGGGCTAGCTTCGCGCTGATACGACCAGACCAGCACGTCGTCTGGCGCGGAGAGAGCATCGCAGATCTCGGACCCGTGTTCAAGCAGGTAACAGGTCAGGCATAGCCTCGATTGGCCTCTACCGATGGGAAGTTTCTCGGTCGACCGCTGCTTCAGGGTTCGACTTTGGGTGGGACAGCTTTTGGCTTCCAGCTCTTTCGTTTGACCTGAGAGGGGAGTTGTCAGGGAGAACAGGATCAGGCACAGCCGACTCCGAAGACGGAGAAGATGGATCGTTGGGTGTTGCGGCTTGGTTTGGCCTCCATTGCTTGCGTGTCGTCGGCGAACTCGCCGACGACACGTCCAGCCTCGCTTCCGTCAGCAAGCGGCCGATGGGTGCGGAGTGTGCGGTAGATGTGGTTTTTGGAGTCCCCTTTTTGCGCGCTTCTTGTGCGGTAAGGTCCGGAGCGGGAGGTGCCGGCGTGGGCTGCTCGGCAGTATCAGGTGCAGCGAGCCGATTAGTTGGAATAGCTTTTATTGAAGAAATTGTTGAATCTGGCGTGGCCGTATAAGACGGGCCTGTCGAAGGCATTTTCCCGGCTCGCTTCTGCACGCCTTCGAGCATCTTCGCACCGAGCTTTGGAGACTCTGCTTCCATATCCAGGACGACCGCGGGAAGTACACCTGATGTCACCGATCGTGGGACAAAGTGTTTAGCCGGTGCCATGAAAATGTGGATGTGTTTCGACCGAGGGAAGTAGACCAGAAAGGCGAGCACGCTTCCAAGAGCGCCCCAGTAACCAAAGATGCGCCAACCCAGGGCGTTCTGCGGAGTGAATAGAGAGATAGGAGCGTTGCGACCCGGGAGAATCGGGCTTTCCGCAAGAGGGCACCTTCCGCGGCGACTTCGCACCGGAACCAGCGGCTCGGCTGCCGACATGAAAAAGAATGAAGGCGGACACAAAGATCGAGTCGAAGGTGATGTATTTAGCTCGGACCTTCGGATGGAGAATCGTGCGCTCGTTGAAGGTGAAGTCAACCCGGCTCGGAAGAAGAAAGCGGCGTAGCACTAATGCGATAACGCCGACGAATACCAGAGCGCTCAGGACGTCGGCGAAGAGCAGATAAACATCCCCCGCGAAACCGAGTGATGACAAGGAAAGTGGAACGAAGCCGTCGACGGCGTCAACCAGATTGACAAGCAGATAGAACACGAACCCGTAGCTTCGCTAAGTGATCGAAGCGCTCATCCGTATCCGTTCTCCCGGCGGCGATGCGTCGATACAGACGGTAGAAGCCGTGCGATCCGAAACCTCCCGAAACGAGGGCAAAGAGAACAAACAAGATTTTATGACTTAAAGGAAGCATGTTTGTACCAAGGTCTCAAGTGTCGCGCTGGATTAGTGCTTCAGCGCATATATCAACGCAGGAACAATCTCTTTGACATCTCCGACGATCCCATAATCGGCCTCTTTGAAGATTGGCGCTTCGGCATCTTTGTTGACGGCGACAATTAGTTTGCTTTTGCCCATGCCGGAGAGGTGTTGCACAGCACCCGAAATTCCGATCGCAAATAGACTTTGGGCTGTACTGTCTTACCGGTCTGACCCACCTGCTCAGCATAGGGGCGCCATCCGGCATCGACCACCGCGCGGGTGGCACCTACAGCTGCTCCAAGTTCATCCGCCAAGCTTTCCACCCATTCCGTAAAGCCTTGCGCGGTGCCTAATCCACGTCCTCCGGCAACGACAAGATCTGCATCCGCCAAGGAGACTCGTTCACTCTTTTCTGTAATCCGGCCAGTAATCGCGAGACGGCATCTTGGAAGATTCAAGCCGGCGTCATACTGCTCTGCGGGCTCAACGCTTGGTGAAGCTAAGGCAAATGCTCCGGGTTTCGTAGTCACGACGACGACGGGGCCTGATGCTTCAATGGTCTCCGTAACTCGCGCAAGAAATGTATAGTGCGCGGCATGCAGCGACCCGTTTTCGTCCTTGAGGTGGATTGCATCCTCGATTAGTGGAGCATCGAGCTTGACCGCAACCCTTGGGCTGTATTCGCGCCCACTGCGGCTGCCTCCAATGAGGATTGTGTGGGCCTCCCCCTCTTTCGCAATCTGCGCGACCGCAGCAGCCCAGAGTTCGGCATCGTATTTAGAAAGCGCAATCGCATCGGCCACCAATACCTGATCTGCAAGCATCGCCGCTTCTGCGGCGGCTGTCCCGATATTGCAGCCGAGCATGAGCAACGTGATCGGACCTTCACGGCCCAAGTCCCTTGCTGCTTGCGTCATCTCGTATGTACTCTTGCTCAGCTTCCCATTCATGTGTTCGGCCATAATTAAAATCACTAGATCACCCTCGCTTCATTGCGCAATAAGTCAACCAATCGACGCGCTGCAGCGGCAGCGTCTTTGCCGTCTAGTATGTGCCGCCTCCGCTCCTTTGCCTGCACATCCGCGTTGATGAAACGCAGCTTCGGCTGCACGCCGTATGTGGCCAGCGCTTCCAATCGCATCTCCTTACGCTTCGCCTTCATGATGTTCGGCAAGGTGGGGTAGCGAGGCTCATTGAGGCCCTGCTGCGTTGTCACCACCGCGGGCAACTCGCAGGAAAATGTTTCACTGCCTGCATCCACGTCATGTTTTCCGGTTAGTTGCCGACCAGCGAGAGTCAATGCGTTCGTCCATGTAGCCTGCGGCCATCCTAAACGCTCAGCGACGGCGGGTCCCAATCCGTGGCTGTCCAGTTGGCCTGCTGTCCGCCACAAAAGATCAGGTCAGCATCTTCTCTAGTCGCCAGTTGAGCGAGCACGCTGCTAGTCGCGATGACGTCGAGCGGCTCGTCTGTCTCGACCAGAATAGCGCGATCCGCGCCCATTGCTAGAGCTCCGCGTAACGCTTCCTCGCAGCGCGTTGCACCGATTGCGACGGCCACGACTTCGGTGCCAGGGTTGCTTCTCTCAGCCGAAGGGCTTCTTCAATTCCATACTCGTCCATCGTGTCGATGACAAGCTTGCTGCCCGAGAGGCTAACCGCGCCGCCTATAACCTTCACGCTCTCTTCGGCATCAAGAACCTGACGAATAATACTCAAAATCCGCATTTCCCGCTCCCATGCAACTATTGTCTTATGCGACTGCTAAAGTGCGAATCGGCCGGCCCCAATTATGGCGGCGAAAGTCTTGCGTCGACCGTGTCGTCAAATACCTGGGTGAATCAATCCGGACGGGCATGAAATTCTTGATAGCAAACTCACCGCCGCTCAATCGCGTTACCGCAACAATCCCTATATCCACAATCATGTCTGCCCTTGCGTACTTCCACTTAGTTCAGTTCTGGAGATTCTCAAAAATACCCGCCGCGCCTTGGCCCCCGCCGACGCACATCGTGACCATTCCGTATTTGGATTTACGCCGCTTCATCTCGCGCGCTAACGTCGCGGTCAACTTGGTTTCTGTGCAGCCAAGAGGATGGCCTAACGCAATGGCGCCGCCGTTCACGTTGACGCGATCTGGGTCGATCCCAAGTGTTTTGATTACGGCCAGCGACTGCGTAGCAAAGGCCTCGTTCAACTAGGAAAGATCGATCTCGTCGAGTGTCAGGCCTGCGAGTTTGAGTACCTTTGGAATAGCATAAACGGGGCCCATGCCCATCTCCTCGGGTAGGCAACCCGCGTAAGCGAAGGAAACGAAGCGCAAAATTGGCTCAGCGCCGATTTCACGGGCGCGCTGATTGGACAGGATGACCGCCGCAGTGGCCCCATCAGACGTCTGCGAACTGTTCCCGGCGGTGACGATTCCTGCGGCATGAAATACCGCACGAAGCTTTGCCAATGTAGGCAGAGAAGTGTCGATGCGCGGACCTTCATCCACCTTGAAGACCATCTCGTGATTTTCCGTTCTGCCGTCCCTGTTTGTCGTTGTCGTTATTACGGGAACGGGAACTATCTCATCATCGAAACGTCCGGCAGCAACGGCGGCAAGAGCCTTCTCGTGACTCCGAAGGGCAAACTGATCACACTCTTCCCGCGTTACGCAATAATGTCTTGCAACCCGTTCGGCAGTCAGGCCCATGGACATGTATGCCTGTAGATGGTTTTCGATGAGCCACGGATTGATCGAGATTTTGTTCCGATCGTCTCGAAGGCGTTGCGTAGTGTCTCGATAAGAGCGGACGATTCGCCACGAACGTCCGGCTTTACGCGGTCAGCGTCCGCGATCGCTCGCAACAGCATTTCCTTGCAGCCACCGCCTCCTGGAATGAGGCCGACTCCTGTTTCAATCAGACCTGCGTAGAACTCGATATGAGGCTGTCGTTGCGCGGAGTGCATCGCAATCTCGCACCCTCCGCCAAGACATAAGCCTGCAGGTGCGGCGACCACGGGCCTGGGGCAAAATTTCACAGCCTGCGTCATCGCCTGAAACTGCTCGATGATCCTTGCGATGTCGTCCCACTGCCCGTTTTGCGCAGCCGTCATCAACTGCATGAGATCGAGGCCCACCGAGAAGTTCTGCGCATCCGTTGAGATGACGAAGCCATGGAAATTGCGGACCGCCTGGCTTTCAGGCTGCAACTCTGTCCGAAGAAAGTCGACGATGCCTTCTCCGAGAGAGTTCATTTTGGAGTGAAGCTCGAAGCAGCCGATGCCTTCGCCGATATCGATCAACGAAACGTCGCCGTTGCCTGCAAAGACTCCATTCGACCGCTTGTAGCTCGAAATGGAAGACCGCTCGTTGTCGAGCTTCACCGCGCGGTATGTCCCTGAGGGCACGTCAAAGTATTCCGAGCCGTTCGCACGATACCAGGACGTGCCGCCTTTGAGTAAAAGCTTTTCGACGGAGGCGGGTATCGGCATTTGCCTTTCACGCATCTCTGCCACCACATGCTCGACTCCCGCAGCATCCCACATGGCGAACGGGCCAAGCTCCCAGTTGAATACCGCTGTCATCGCTCGGTCGATGTCGACGAGGCTTTCGGTCACCTCGCCGATGCGATTGGACGAGTACGCCCACAGTTCCGGTAAAGCCGGCCAGAAAAACTTTGCGGCTTTGTCTTTGATTGGATCACCCGCAAGCAAAACCTGCAGGCGAGCAGCCAGCGGCTCCACTTTCTTTGTCTGATCGATCAACGTTCGGGCAGGGTGACATCAGGGCGTTCATCGGTTGCGCTGGCAAAGAAGTTGCGAGCGATGTTCCCGAGTACATCGATTCCTACCATGTCAGCGAGGCGGAAAGTGCCACTCTTGGCCAGCCGATTGCCTTCCCCGTCAGCACATCGACTTCCTCCATCGTCAGCCCCTGCCCCTGCATGATCTTGAAGGTGTTCAGGAGAGAAAAGGTGCCAACACGATTGGCGATAAAGTTTTGTACGTCGTTGGCGGGCACCACTTCTTTACCCAACCGGCTATCTCCGAAATCCGAAATTGCCTGTACCGCAGCCGGATCCGCCTCGGGTGTGGAGATGATCTCCAGCAGGCGCATATAACGGGGCGGATTAAAGAAGTGAGTGCCAAACCAGCGGCGCCTCAATGCTTTCGGAAAGATGGTCGGCAATGCTGGCGACAGGCAGGCCGCTCGTATTCGTGGTGAGGATCGCGCGAGGGTGAAGATGGTCGGCGACCATTTTCAACAGGTTGCGTTCAATCTCGAGATTTTCAGCGACAACCTCGATTACCCAGTCATACCCCCTAAGCTTTGGAAGGTCGTCCTCACGGTTTCCCAAACTTACCAGATCGTTGCGATCGATACCGCTATCCAAGGACCTGCTTGGCGATCGTCGCGAGCTGCATGTTGCTGGTGCCTTCGTAGATTCGACCGATTTTTGCATCGCGAAAGAGCTTTTCTACCGGATAATCCTTCACAAAGCCGTATCCCCCGAAAAGTTCCAAGCAGGTGCTTGCTGTGCGCTCCGCCACTTGAGAGACGAAAAACTTGGTCATCGCCGCTTCTTTCAGGTAGGGGAGTCCTGCTACCTTGCGCCGCGCAGCATCGTAAACCAGCAACCGACAAGCCTGAATTTCGGTTGCCATCTCCGCAAGGGAGAACTGCACAGCCTGAAATTCAGCGATCGTTTTTCCGAACTGGGTTCGCTCTTGGGTGTACTTCGCGGCGTGTTCCCAGGCTCCGGTGGCAAGCCCCAACATCTGCGCGGCAATTCCAATTCTTCCCTCATTGAGTGTTTCGATAGCAATCTTGTAACCCTTTCCGACTTCACCCAACACCGCAGTCGCCGGCAACCGGCAGTTGTCGAACAAAAGCTCACAGGTTGAAGAGGCCCGAATTCCGAGCTTGTCTTCCTTCTTGCCAACCGTGAAGCCGGGCATATCGCGTTCGACCAGAAAGGCCGTGATGCCCTTGTAGCCAAGAGCGGAATCGATCGTGGCGAAGACGATAAAGAGGCCGGCCTCCGCCGCGTTTGAAATCCACAGCTTGCTGCCGTTCAGGATGTAGCCATCCCCATCGGGGCGTGCTGAAGTCTTCAGCGCAAACGCATCGGACCCTGAACTCGCCTCGCTAAGCGCATAGGAACAAACAAGATCGGTCACTATCCGCGGCAGGTATTTCTCTTTCTGCTCATCTGTGGCCCATCGCAGAAGCGCGTTGACGGTCAGAGTATTTTGTACGTCGACCAGAGTGCCCACCGCTGGGTCGACAGCTGAAATCTCCTCTATGACCAAGATGGACGAGAAGAAAGAGGCGCCTACGCCTCCGTGCTCCTCCGCTACCTCAATTCCCATGAAACCTTGACCGAAGAGTTTTGCGATCAGGGCAGGGTTCATCTTCTGAGCTTCGTCCATTTCACGGACGAGTGGTGCAATCTCTCGTCTGGCAAACTTCCGAACCGTCGCCTGGAGGAGCAATTCTTCCTCGCTAAGCTGTGTGAGTGGCAAGTGAGCATTGAGATCCCGCGCGATGCTATTCATAGCAGATACCCTGTCCTGCAAAAGTGCAGTTCCTCTCCTACCCTGAAGCTTGGTTGAGCCCTATCGTATAATTTCAGAGAACATGTTCATCAACTCGTGCATCCACTTGAACACGTGCGCTCATGCAACGTCAATAGTGGAAGCGCTTTTTCCCCCCGCCAAACGAAGCGATTCAAAGGTAAACTTCGTACTTTGAGTGAACAGGATTGCTCATTTCAATGCGGATATGCCGCTCGAAGTTCTAATCGCCGCCGATGACGTCGATATGCTGCCAAATACCGTTCGTCTTCGCTGTAAGAATCTGGATGGACTCGTGGGACCGACCTTAGTTGGAGTTCCGCATCTACATTCACGAAAGTGAACACGCAATTATTACTCAGCGCAGTCATCAGCCTGTCGCGGCTGATTCGTGTTATCGAGGTCTCGACGACCAACGACGTTTGGCCTGTGTAGGTGATCTGGCTCACAAAGTGTAATTTGTCACCCATGCGGACTGGCTGGTAAAAGTCGATCCGATTCGAGCATACGAGGAGGGCGCGGTGATCCGCGATCATTTCCGCGCAAATATGGGCGTACATGTAGGCGTGGTGGATGACATGTCCGCCGAAGATGGTTTGCGGAACATTCTCGTGTTCAGGATAAGTCCGCTCCCAGCCGCTCGTTACGAGGTTCCGGGCTAGGAGTGGCCGAGCGTCAGGGTTATCCAGGTCGCGATGCAGCTCGTGCAACAAGGCGTATTCGTTGATAGTCGGCGCTTGAAGTGCGGTCATCCGTGCACGCTCCGACCTTCTCTCGGCGCTCCGTTGAGCTCGTCGCTTCTCTTCATCAGTTCTATATTCAAGGGGTTGCACCACCAGGTTTTGCCCATCCCTCCGCGCCACCATAGTGAAAAAGCAGCTTGCAATGTGACGGTTTTCGACGTCACCTTGTTCGATTCGTATGCCCACCTCCATCGATGTTCGTCCGACGAAGTTAATGCGAGCGTAAAGGAGGATGTCCCGCTCGATGTCGGGAGCGTTGCGAACCTCGAGATCATCCATGGCAGCCGTCACAACTCTGGCGTCGCTTTGGAAACGCCGCACATACTTCAAGGCCGTTTCTTCCGCCAGCTTATCCAACACTTCGAGCATGATGCCTACCCGCAGGTTTGCCCGTACGGCCTCGTCCGTCACCATAAATTTGCGGCGAAGGGCAGGGTCAGACTGGAAGTTCAAGCGTTCTGTGGTGGACGTATCTGAAGGCGTCATCGTTGTCTACATGTGTACGATACCTTTCGCAAGAACGATTGTGCGAGTTATAGACAGATGCTTCGACCGTTTCATCACAAGTCCGTAACGGTCGCGGAGCCATCAAGATCAGCGTCGAACGATTAAGTCGATTGTCAGACGCGCGATCAGAGTGAGCGCGCACACGGGGCGCAGCACACGGCCAATGGGGCGTTGGATAAGCCAATTTGGCTAGGGTCCAGAACGGACGAGGCTGGCTTGCGGCACACAGGCAACCACGTTTTACTCGTGATGGAAGCGAAGCAACAGGGGGATTTATGGAACTCACGAACCTGAGCAGCATGGAAAAGATGAAGCTGAATCAGCATATGGCTGAGATGGGTGACACAAGGGCGCAGCCGGGCGAAGATGCGCGCGAAATGGAATCTCGATTTGAAGTGCCTTGCTGCTGTCCGGGCTGCTTTTCGTTCGACTTCTAAGAAGTGTCTCCGGGTGAGATGGGCGACAGCTCCTCGCGGCATGTTGTCGATGGCTTCGAACGTGGCGTGATCGCTACCGGAAAGGTCGCAGCCTCGCCCCCCGATGGTATACGCTGGACCCGCGAAAGTGCCTCTTTCCAAAGCGCGAAGATGTCAGCGATGACAGCCGTGCCAGCGGCTAGATGACAATAATGTCTTGGACTGCATCGGGCTAAGTACATGAAAGCAGCCCGTCCCTGCACGGTAGCGTGCACGGGCTGCATAACAACCGTTAGCTAGCCAGTGCCAGCTCGGAGACTGTCTCGTTTTGGCTGGCGGCAAGACCCGCTTGCGCGGCGGCCAGTTTGGCCACAAGTAGGCGGGAAGGAGAGCATGAAACATAATCAACGCCGAGTTGCTGGAAGAAAGCTATCGATTCCGGATCGCCCGCGTGTTCGCCGCATACGCCAATTTTGATTAATGGGTTGACACGTCGGACATTTTGGATCGCCTGGCGCATGAGTTCGCCGACGCCATCGCAATCTATGGTGATAAAGGGGTCATTCTTGAAGATGCCCTGCTCAATGTAGCTGTCCCGATAGCTGCGCGCGTCGTCTCGGGAGAAGCCATACGTCATCTGCGTGAGGCCGTTGGTCCCGAATGAGACGAAGCTAACGTGCCTGGCGATCGGACCGGCACAGACGGCGGCCCGCGGCAATTCGATCATGGTGCCGATCTTGTATTCGACACGGGCGTTGCATGCGGTGAATAGGCCGGATGCAGTCTCGTGGATGAGAGCGGCCAGCACGCGCATCTCCTGTTCTGAAGAGACGAGCGGCACCATAATTTCAGGGTGCGGATCGAGACCCTCGTCAGCAACCACAAGCGCTGCTTGCAGAATGGCGCGCACCTGCATACGCAGGATCTCCGGGTAGGTGAGCGAGAGGCGGCAGCCGCGATGACCCATCATGGGGTTGGATTCGCTCAGCGCCTCAATCTGCGCCTGGACTGCTTTGAGCGCGATGCAACGGTCCCAATCCTCACCCTGATGAGCCGTCGCGAGATCGGTGGCGATGTCCCGATGCGATGGCAGGAACTCGTGCAGCGGCGGATCGAGCAGGCGGATGGTGACAGGCTTTGGCGACATGGTGCGGAACAGCGCTTCGAAGTCGCTTTGCTGGATGGGCAACAGGAGGTCGAGGGCCGCGACGCGTTCGCGGGTTGTGGACGCCATGATCATGGAGCGAACATGCTGCAGGCGCCCAGCAGCGAAGAACATGTGTTCCGTGCGGCAGAGACCGATGCCTGCGGCTCCGTGGGTGACGGCGACAAGCGCATCTGCGGGCGTGTCGGCATTGGCGCGGACCTTGCAGCTATCGACGTTGCCCGCCCATTGCAGAAGTTGGTCGAGTTCCGGGTGTTGTTCGCTGGCCGGACGCAACGGAAGCTTGCCGGCGAAAACGCGGCCGGTGCTTCCGTCAAGCGAGATCCAATCTCCTTGGCCGAAGGACTGTGAACCGATGCGGGCGCGGCCTGTGCCTGATTCGATTGCGATGTCACGTGCTCCAGTGATGCAGCATTTGCCCATGCCGTGGGCGACGACGGCAGCATGGCTGGTCGCCCCGCCACGCGCGGTGAGGAAGCCCACTGACGCATCCATGCCGTGGATGTCGTCGGCAGTCGTCTCTTCCGTGAGCAGGATCACGGGGTCACCGTTTGCATGCATGGCAACGGCCGCGTTTGCCGACAATGCGAACATTCCGACAGCGGCGTCTGGTGAGGCAGGCAGGCCGGTGGTCAGAGCTGTGTCCAATAAATCTGTGAAATCAAGCTGGGAGAGAGCATTTCGACGACACCGTCCGGGCTAACTCGGCGAACAGCCTCTTCACGACTGATCAACTCTTCATTCGCCATGTCGACGGCGATCTTAACCGCCGCAAGACCGGCCCGTTTTACCGCGCGTGTTTGCAGCAGGAATAGCTTGCCCTCTTCCACTGTGAACTCAAAATCCTGAGCGTCCTTGTAATGGCGCTCCAACTTCTCAGTCAGTTCGAGTAGCTTAAAGTAGACATCGGGCAGTGTGTCGGCGAGTTCCGAGATAGATTGGGGCGTGCGAATCCGGGCCACAATATCCTCGCCTTGTGCGTTGGCAAGATACTCCCCGAAAACCAGCGGGGCTCCGCTGGAAGGGATTCCGGGTGAAGCTAACCCCGGTACCGCTCGTCATTCCGCGATTGCCGAAGACCATGACCTGCACGGTGACGGCAGTTCCCATCGCGTCGGCGATGCCGTTGAGCTTGCGGTAGAAGACCGCGCGGTCACTTCGCCAGGAACGGAAGACCGCCTCGATAGCCCTGGAAAGCCCGCTTTGTTTTTCAAGCCAATGCATGCACAGGTTCAACTCCGGCCGCAACTCCCCATGCTCTAGGTAATAACGGCAGATGTCTGTGGTTATGATGAGACCCGGGGGGCACCGGCACTGAGAGTAAAGTCATCTCAGCAAGGCTTGCCCCTTTGCCACCGAGCAGGTTGCCATGCTCCCGTCACCTTCGACGACGTCACTCCCGAATTTGTAAACTTGCTTTGCCAAATGAATCATTTTGCTAACCTCGCGCGGGCCACGCCCTTGGATTGCTTACCGTCCAACCGCAGCCGCTCTGATTCGACGCAACAAGCAGGCCTGGTCCGAAGCGGACGGGGGTTCAGATCGGCCTTAACCTAGGCAAGCTCCTTGCCGAACCAGCCTTGACCTCCGTATGGTTGGGCGAGCATTTGACGGGGCTGTGCGGTTATGGGCAATCTAGCAAATACGGAACGCGTTCATCCAAATGCAGGTGCCGGGGAGGGCTGGATTTTTTGAAGACCGCCCCGGTCAGCAATTCGGACATGGTAAGGCATCTCGAAGCCGCACTGTTTGACCGAGACATCGCAACCGGATTCCGGCTGCTCGACGAAGTGTTCGCTGCCGATCGGGATCGGACCTTCAGCACAGACGAACCCATCAGACTGCTGCTCTGCGTTGCGCAATGGATCGATCTGGGCTACGGCGACCTGAACCTCCTTCAGGCGCTCAGAGCCACGCATCCCATCGGCGATTGGGCACGGCTGCCGCTACTCGACTACTTGCGAGTGCGCTTGGTCGAGGGGTATCGCATGCTGGCCACGGAGCGCCTGGAAGACGCGATCGAAGTCATGGGGGTAGTGCTCCAGATTGGAAAGCCAATCCTAGGCGATTACCTCCTTTTCCTCGCCAATTTTCTGGAAAGGACGTGCACATCGCAAGCTGGGAGACTACCAGCATGCGGCGGACAATATCGGTGCAGCCCGTGTCGCTGCGGAGCATTCAGGCGCGACCAAGTTAGTTGCAGTGACGAAAATCATGAGAGTTGGCTGGCGTTTCAGAGCGGAAAGCGACAGTACGCCTTCGATCTGTTGACGGAGGCAGAGAGAGAACTCACGTCCACGGGACATTCGTTATCGCTTGGCAACATCGAGTCTGCACGGGGGCGGTTTGTTCGCAGATCCGGTGATTATGCGGGCGGGCACTGCATCACTTTGAGGCCGCAATGAAGCTTTATCAGCTCGGCTGCCCGGACCATCCCAACATGGCCCGGGCGCTGGTCAATGCGGCTTATGTCAAGCGGCTGATGGCACTTGATTTACAACCTCGCGAAGGCCAGGCGAGTGGAGTAGTGCATGCGAAATCGTTGCGGATGAGCCGGGAGGCTTTGAGTCTGCTAGGAACTTGTTGAAATAGCGTCCAGAGTTTCGGCTGGTTTGAGAGTCGTTTCGTCTATCTGATATGCGTGGAGACGAGCGGCTGCAGGGTGGGATGTTCAGCTATGTGACGACGGAGCAGCGTGTGCCTGGGGATCATCCGCTGCGGGAGATTCGCCGGCTGACGGACGTGGTGCTGCGCTCGTTGAGCGAGGAGTTCGACAGTTTGTACTCGGCTTCGGGGCGGCTTTCGATTGCGCCGGAGTATGTTCTGCGGGCGCTGCTCTTGCAGGCGTTCTATTCGGTCCGCTCGGAGCGGCAGCTGGTCCAACAGCTGGACTACAAACCTGCTGTTCCGTTGGTTCCCACCCCAGCGACGAAGACCTGTCGCTGGGGACCCCGGGGTTTGTCGGTTTGGGCATGGACGATGCAGTATGGAACCACGCCGTATTTTCCAAAAAGCGCGACCGGCTGCTGACCTCCGACGTCGCGCGGCACTTCTTCGCAGAGGTCAACAAGCAGGGGAAGCGGTTCATGAGCGATGAGCGCTTCACCGTCGACGGCACGCTGATTCAAGCCGGGGTCCCCGCGGACAGGTCTTCGTCCGTGGGGTGGAGGCCGGGGCGTCGCACCAGAGTTTCCGCCGGAAGGACGATCGCGCCATGCGATCCCAGCCGATCGTTATTCGCTTCGCATCCGGGCCGTCCGCAGCCCCTGCGTGCAAAGCGCCGCATAGAGTTGATTCTCTCCATTCGAGTGGGCATCTTGAGCCTTGTAGCAGCGATGGACCTTATAGGGACGCTGTTGCGGTGTCTTCCTGATGGTGGCTATACCATGCACGGTGGACGTTTTGTCCACGGTGGATGTTTTGTTTGGCGGAGCCAGCCCATCTTCAAAGAGGGCACTCTTCCGTTGGCGACGCTCCTCGATGTTGATAACAGTGGTCTGCGAACGAAGAAATGAAAACGCGCCGTGAGTATTCGGCGCATTTTCCAGCTCTTTCCAGTCAAGAATTGTCGGGGTGTTAGGCCGTCTTTTCATCAATACTGACGACCTCGCCGGGCGCGAAATGCTGCAGCAGACGGTCTGTGAGGAGTTGGTAGTCTTCGAGCGCTTTAGAACGAGGATCAAAGTCGGCCAGAAATTTGCTGTTTCTCGCCGCGTTGACAGCCGTTTGGTCGGTCCTGATGCCCGGATAGACCGGGACACCACGCTTTGTCGAGATAGCCGCCAAAGTGTTCAACACGATTTCGGTAATCGCAAGCCGCCGGTCGAGCTTCACAGGCAACAATCCTGTCACCCGCACATTCAAGCCGCCGGCGAGCATCCCGTTCAGCATGTCTCCCGCCTGGATGCTGGCGGTCGCTCCTTGCACGCTCAAGATGTCCATATCTACCGGAACAAGAACCTGCTGGGTGTAGACCATGGCGCAGGTCTGAAAGAGGCTGATTGAGGGTGCCACATCGATTAAGACGGAATCGTAATTTTTCTCGTATTCGCCTAGAAGGTGCTTGAAGATGAACTCCCGGAAAGGAAGGCTCATCGCAGTGGTCTCTGCTCCGTCGTATAACGGTTCCCGCAAATCACATCGAGACCCGGATGGGCTGTCATCAAGCATTCCCGCAGGGCCAGTTTCCTGATAAGCAGGTCATGAAGGAACGCCGGAGGTTTCAAAGCCAGCAAAGCTGCAACGGACCCTTGCGGATCAGCGTCGACCAGGAGCACCCGCATACCCCGATCTGCAAAGCAACGTGCGAGCGTAACAGCGGTCGTGGTCTTTCCAACACCGCCCCGCTGATTCGAGACAGTCAGCCGGATCATTGAGCACCTCCGAGCGGGCGATCCAGAATGGTTGCGATCTCAGTAGTCCGAAAATAGACTCGCCTCCCCCAGTCGCAATCGAGAAGCGTTGACCTTGCAGACCCACTCACTACTGGATCGCTGGCTTATCCGTAAGCCTTCTGGGGATCGATTTAGCACCTTTGCCAACTGCGTTATTGTCAGCAGGGGGCCATACTGCGTCACTAATGTTTCTTCTATGCTCACCACTCACCTAACGATTACGGTGGAATCGGTTCGTTAGGGTTAATTTGGGAAACGCGTTGTCGAACAGCCAGAGAGAATCTGGGATTAGTCTTTCTCCGGACTTCGTACCCGGTTTTTACCTATCGACTTCTTGGGCTTACGTGACCAACTGATGGCGGCCTCTTGAAGCGACATAAACGTCAGATTGAGCTCGTCGGTCAGCTGTTTTGAATGCTCCTTTGTTGTATCGGAAAGTTGCTTCGGATCGATACAAAGTGCTTCCGCTATGTCGGCATCTCAAATTTGTATCTTCAACTCGTGGTTTTCCGGCTCTTCTAGCCACTGGCAGAGGTCTATGTACGGCAATACCTTCGACCTGAGCCATGATTTGTCGGTGGGCGCTTTCGTCTGTTTCGGATAGACGCTTGAACCTCGATCAACACCGTGTACTAATTCAGCAGCTCTACAACCTGCTTCATGACCAAAGCTGGTGGAAGTCAAGCATCAATGGTCAGAAACAACTCGGGTGTATCCACGAAAGATTGCTGACGCAGCTGAGACACAGGTTCGCAAAGGACGGACGATGCAGTTAGTCTCGATCGAGAACGAACGTGCAATTCGAATGGGCTGTTGTCGTATTCTCTGGCTGCATCGTGTCGAACTCGTTCAGGAAGGCTTCGGCTCGCATGGATCAAGTCGCCGACAGTCATAAGCCGCACATGCATACCTGGTGCTCCTACAGCGTGCATCGCGGAAAAGGTTTCTGGCGAAAGTCATTGCTCGCCCTCCATAAATAGCTTCAGGGCTTTTCCATGTAAAACGCCCGACTTGCGAATCAGGTCCCTCAAAGTTGCATGAGCATCGGCAAATCCAGGAGCCACCTCCTCCTGGCGACCGATAAGGAGAGAACGGGCTCGACGCAGATCAATACGGGAGGCGAACTGGTGATACCAGACCATTGGCGATGCGCCACTCAGCATCTCGTACTTCTTCAGGTCGAACCAGAGCGCATTCGCTCGGATCAGGCTTCGGCTTGCTTTTTCACCGTGGCTCATTGACGGCCTAAGCCCCTCTGTAGCGAAACCGCGTCGAGTCTCCCTACCAGATCCTCGGCCCTTAAGTGCGTATAACGCTTGAGCATCTGCATACTTTTGTGCCCAGAGATAGCGGAAACCTCTTGGTCGGACAGACCAGCTTCGACGAAGCGACTGACGGCCTCATGGCGGAGATCATGGAAATGAAAATCTTTAAGGCCTTGTTTTCTCTTGATCTCTTGCCATACCCGATCAAAGGTGTATGGGCCTCGGGTGCCTTTTCTGCCTGGCTCTCCAAAGAAAATCAGGTCTGTTCCAGCCGGCCGGATTGGATGGTTCAGTGCGCTCTGAAGAAGCTTTGCGACCGTTACGGTCAGTGGCACCGTTCGCGGATGCGTGTTTTTCGTCTTCAGCAATCGAACGATACGCCGGCCAATCTCAACCTGCGTCCGCCGCAGCGTCACGATCTCGGAGGTCCGCATACCTGTTTCAAGAGCTATGCGCACGATCCAGCCCAGCATCGGATTTGAGTGAGCGTCCACGGCCGACAGTATGCTCGCCTCTTCTTCAGGAGTCATCCTGCGGTTTCGGCCTGGACCTGGAGCGGGTCTGCGGATGTTCATGACGGGATTGGAAGGCAGCCCCACGCCCCACTCCTTGATGGCGACTGTGTAGAGGTGCCCGAGCAGCGCCAGATCAAGACGCACTGTGTTGTTCGCCCTTGGCTGAGGCTTACCAGTCGGACCAATGCGATCTTCGCCGGCCAACCGCATGTCTCGGAATTTTGCGATGAGTTCTGGGTTTAGCGCGGCTAGCGAATATTTGCCGAGATGCTTGATGAGGATTCTTGAGCGCTTCACATCGGCAAGCTGAGAGGTAACACGCTTCGTTGGTACTACCTCAGCAAGGTATCGCTTCAGTGCCACTTCGACGGTCATTCGATCCGCCGTCGCACGCTGGATGTAGGCCCCGCGTACCATCTCGTCTTCGCTGCGGCGCGACCAATCCTCGGCGTCTCGCTTCGTGCGAAATGTCTTCGCAGTCGTCGGCCATCCGGGCTTTCCGGATGACAGCTTTCCAGGTCCCTGAATCGGTTTTTACGAGGGTCGCCATTGCTCTCCGGTACAGTGCCGTGCATCATCACTGTACCGAAATTGTACCGAAGCGGGGTTCGGTACAGTTGCCGAAGGGTACAACAGGGATAGTCGAGAAGCTGCTGTGCTGTCGCTAAACCGTTACTGATGTATGACTTATGATTTGGTGCCGGGAGGGGGGGTCGAACCCCCACGAGGTTGCCCTCGGCGGATTTTGAGTCCGCTGCGTCTGCCAGTTCCACCATCCCGGCTCACCGTCTATCGTATCGCATCGACACGGAAACTCTGGGCTCAGCTGCTCAAAAAACTGTCCGCTATTGCACGTGTTTGGTGGGGCGCAGCGCCATTAATTCCAGGGCCGCTGCGACGGCGTTGCGGGCGGCCAGCCGCAGGTTGTCCGCAGCCATCCACAGCCAGAAGGCCGAGGTGCTGCTCGCGTCCCCTTCGGCTCGCACACTGACGAGCAGATCGCCGGTTTCGGTGACGGCCAGATTGCTCGGCTCTGTCTCCTCCTCCGCAAGTACGACGCCGCCATGGATAGCGGTGCGCAGCTCGTCTTCACGTGCCGTGTTCGTCAACTCCGCCAGGGCGGAGATCGTGTAGCCGTGAAAGACAGGTGCCTGAACTACATCGAACCTCACCTTCGCAGCCTCCCCGGCCGGAAGCACGTTCCGGAGGTGCCTGGAGATGGTGGCCCGAACCGCTTCGAGTCGAACCCGTGAGCCTTCGCCCAGCTTCGCCTGCAGGTTGAACGCGACCTGCGCATCGAAGACATCTTTGGGCACGCTCTGGAAGGAAAGCAGGCTTACGGTCTGCTGATGCAGTTCATCCAGCGCCGGGCGGCCGCCTTGCGAGGCAGGCTCGAGCACTGTAGCCGAAAGCGTCTTCAAGCCCGGTCGGCGACCGAGACGATCCACCGCGACGGCCAGCATCAGCGCGGCAGGATGCGCCGGGATCACGCCGAGGGTTGTGAGATCGGGTTTCGCTCCGCCGCTCACCCAGGGGCAGCGCACGAGAAAGCCCGGCTCGCCTTCAAGTGTGCCCGTAAGGTCCACGATTGCGGCGCCCGCCTTCCCTACGCGCCGCCAGTGCTCGCGTGCCGTCGAGCCTTCGCCCACGAAGAAGACAAGATCAGCGCCTTCAAGCGACTCTGGGGTCAGCGGCTGGATGACGACCGGCTCATCCCCTGCTGCTGCCAGCTGGATCTCGGCATCCTCTTTTTCGTCCAGCAGACGGATGTCCCACGCAACGGCTGGAGAATTGTTCAGCTCCTCTGCGAGCTCTTTACCGAGAATCGTCGATGCGCCCACGATCATCGCGCGGGTCTGTTTGCCTGCCATAATCACCTTATTCTGTTCGATGTTGAGCCACCGGCCGCGGATGCGGGCCGCCGCTGCCAGGAGTACGCCAGCCGCGCAAACACGCCGGACAGCAGATACCCCATCGCGATCGCAATCAGCGCGTACTCCGATTCGAAGAAGACCACAGACCCGATCAGGGCAAACAAAGCCAGCAACCGGCCGGGCCTGCGCTGGTTCAGATCGAGTTCCTTGCCGCTCCAGAAGCGCCAGTTGCTGACCATAAGAAATCCGACCAGCGCGATCAGCGCCAGCCAGAGCGCCGCCAGCCAAGGATTGTGGATGGGCGAGCCGTCTTCAAAGTGCACCACGGCAGCGACAATGCCGGCGCCTGCGGGAATGGGCATACCCACGAAGTACTTTCGGCCTGGGCGGCCCGGATTGCGCGGCTGCGGATCCACGCTGATGTTGAATCGCGCCAGGCGGCACGCACCGCACATCAAAAATAAGAAGCAGATCACCAGGCCGAAGTGCATGAGCCGGGCCTCGATATGCGGATATGCTGTCGGCAAGACCTGCCGGACGCCCCACAGGTAGGCAAGCAGGCTGGGCGCCACCCCGAAGGTGATGACATCCGCCAGCGAATCGAGCTCCCTGCCGAAGGAGCTCTCCGTGTTCGTCATGCGCGCGATGCGCCCATCCAGCGCGTCGAAGAACATGGCGAAGATGGTCGCAAGCGCGGCACGGTCGAACGCCGAGGCATCCCCGTTTGCGGAGCCACGGATGCTTTCGACAACCGTGAAATAGCCGATCCCGATGTTGCCCGCCGTGAACAGGGAAGGCAGGATATACATTCCCCGCCGGGCTCGCGCGCGTCTCTCTTCCGGTTCGCTTATAGCCATTATTGCCCCGAGCTCGCGGGGTCCATTCCGGTCACAGGAGCGGGCATGTAGGCGAGCACAGAGCTGCCCCCCTTGACGCGGTCGCCGGCACGGACGCGCAGTTCCACCGTCGCGGGCAGAAGCACGTCCATGCGTGAGCCGAATTTGATCAGGCCCATGCGTTCGCCGCGCTTTACTCGATCGCCCTCATGAAGGTTGCAGATGATGCGCCGTGCCAGCAGACCGGCAATCTGCTTGAAGCTGACGGTGTACTCACCGGTGTCCACCGTGACCAGCGTCTGCTCATTGTGCACCGCGGACTCCGCATCCATGGCGTTCAGGAACTGGCCTTCGCGATACTCCGCCAGGGTCACTACGCCGCTCACCGGAACGCGGTTCACGTGCACGTCAAACACATTCAGAAATATGCTGATCCGGACGCGGCTGCCGCCGGTGGTCTCGATCCACTCGGCCTGCTCGATCTTGCCGTCCGCGGGCGAAACGATCAGCCCCGGACCGCCGGGGACGCGACGCGTGGGATCACGAAAAAACCACGCCAGAAACGCTGCCAACAGCAGCGGAAGCGCCGTAAGGCTGACAAAATGCGTGCCGTACCAGACGATCACCGCTACCACAAGCAACGAAATACCGTAGAGAATGCCATCCCGAACCATCGCGGACGATTATACCGTTGCTATTTTTCTTCAGCTGTAAAGCTGTACGCTTGGCACTATCCAACTGCCCCTACGCCTGCGGCGATGAACAGCTTGCGCATCAGCACCGCGTCCTCCATCGGGTAATGGTAATAGCCTCTGCGGGTGCCCTCTTCCGCAAATCCGAAGGAGCGGTAGAGACGCTGCGCACCTGTATTCGAAGCGCGCACCTCCAGCAAGGCCTCCTGCACGTCCCCGCTTTGTGCCCACTGCAACCAGTGCTCCACCAACGAGCGTCCCACGCCCTTCAGACGCCACGCGGGATGCACCAGCAGCATCTCCAACTCGGTAACCTCATCGATCAGGGTCACTGCAATCAGCCCGGAAAGAACTCCGCTCGGCGTTCGCGCGCCAAACACGATGCGCTGCATGGCGCCGCCACCGTCATACGGCAAAACGAAGCTGCGCCACGCATCGGGAGGCCAACCCGGCGCCTCATCGCACTCCGCGGCCAGGCTGAGCAGCTCCGGCAGCTCCTCAAGGCTCACAGGCTGCACGGTCGCGCGATCCTGCGACGATTCAGCGGACACTGCGCGCCTCCACGTCGAGTTTGCGCGTGGAGCCTGCCTGCGTCGCGGAGCCTGCCTGCGTATAGATCGTCTCCTCATTGCGGACATAGTTTGCATCTACACGGGCAAGATCGCTGCCACCGGTAGCCAGACTGCGCCGCACCGCAGCGATGGCATGACGTGCCGAAAGATCCACAAGGCGCACCTCACGCGCGTGCCCCGTCAAACGGGCCTCCAGTTCAGGAGACGCCACCGCGACCACTGCGTCCGCCAGCCTAGGCTCGATCGCGGTCAAGCTCGCCAATACCTCTTCGCTTCGGGCACCGGCGCGAACCTCGCGCGCATACACCTGCTCGCGCCCGGCCCCGAGCAGCGCAAACCCGCCCTTCAGATCCGCGGCCTCCGCCAGCACTGCGAGCCGCGATACCGCCGCCAAGGGGATGGCCATGGACTCGCAGAGACCCTTGGCCAACGCCATCCCAACCCGAACGCCGGTGAACGATCCGGGACCGCTGACCACACCCACAGCCCGGAGATCGCGAGGCTTGAGAGCACACCGTTCTAAGCTGGAGCGCAATATGCCAAGAAGCGACGCAGAGGCCGCTCGCTCGGTCAAAACCTGCTCGTCCAGCAACTCCTCACCCTGAAACAGGGCCACGGATGCTCGCTCTCCACAGGCATCCAGAACCAGAATGACGGTCTCGGCGGAAAGCTCAAACGGCATGGTTCGAGCATACCTGCACCCGCCTGTCCAGGCATCACACAGCGCATGGGAGAGCAACTGCAACTTGTCAGCGGGGGCGCCACGGTGCGTGTGTTTGCGCAGGAACTCGCATCTGTCCCGGCGCAGCCCACTGTCCGCCGGGCCGCCATCCTGCTCCTGCATGGCTCCGGCGGTCACGTCGAGTCCTGGACGGGCAGGCTGGCGCCGTTTTTACTTGAGGCAGGCATCGGTCTGTATGCGCCGCACTACTTCGACCGCACCGGCACCACGCGCGCCGATCTCGCCATGCTCACCGACGGCATCCACGTGCCGCAATGGATCGACACCGTCGACGACACGCTGCGCTTCGTCGCCTCGCGGCCGGGCGTCGACCCGGAGCGCATCGTGGTGGCAGGTATCTCGCTCGGCGCGTTTCTTGCGCTTGCCCTTGCTTCAACTCTTTCGGCGAGCAACAGTCCCTCGGAGCAACGCCGCATCCGTGCATTGCTCGACGTGAGTGGCGGGTTGGTGCCGCCCTACGATGCGAACGCGACCGCTGCCATGCCTCCCACCCTCATCCTCCATGGCGACGCGGACAGCATCGTCCCGGTCTCCTTCGCGCATGAGCTTGATCGCAAGCTCATCGCGCTGCGGGTCGTGCACCGAATGGAGATCCTGCCCGGTGAAGGCCACTGGTTCAGTGCCAATGCCCTTCCCCGCATGTTGCTCGCCGTGTCGTCTTTCCTGGAGCAGCACCTGCAGTTGAGAAATGGGCTGTTGTAGTCCAATATGGCGAATCGTTAATTCACTTCACAGAATTTGTCATCCTGACCCTGAGCTTGCCGAAGGGGAAGGACCTGCTGTTCGCCTGTGGTGCCGTGGCGTTACGGAATAGCGGGTCCCTCACTTCGTTCAGGATGACAAGTCAAGAAGATAAGTCAGCATAGCGATATTGTAACTTGCCTTAGGCGACCTCGGCCAGCACCTCTTCGCGTACCTCTTCGTCCTGTACGGCCTCCCGCGGTGTCTTGGGCAGCGCTACATTCAGCACATCTTCAATGCGCGAGGCGTAGTGGATCGTCACGCCGGCAACCTGATCCGGCGTAAGGTCCTCTTCGACGTTTGCCTTCACATCGATCGGCAGAATCACATCGCGAACACCCGCCCGCTTAGCCGCAAGGAACTTTTCCTTGATGCCGCCGACCGGCAGCACATTGCCGCTCAGCGTGATCTCACCGGTCATCGCCAGCAGCGGATGCACAGGCGTATCGGTCAACAGGCTGACGATGGCCGTAGCCATGGTCACGCCGGCACTGGGTCCATCCTTTGGAATGCCTCCCGCCGGCACGTGGATGTGCAGATCGATATCCTTCAGCACATCCTCATCCAGCCCAAGGTCGAGCGCATTGGAACGCACCCACGTCAGCGCCGCCTGCATGGACTCCTTCATCACGTCGCCGATCTGGCCGGTGATAGAGAAGCCTCCCTTGCCCTTCATGCGGTTGGCCTCGATGAACAACACATCGCCGCCCACCGGCGTCCACGCGAGTCCTACAGCGACACCGGCGCGTTTGGTGCGCTCGGCAATCTCCGTGTCCACACGCACCTTGATGCCACCGAGGAACTCGTGCACTACCTCCGGCGTTACGACGAGCTTCTCGCCGTTCTCCGGATGCAGGCTTCCCTCGGCCACCCGACGCGCTGTTTTGCGCGCCACCGTGCCGATCAGCTGTTCGAGCTTACGCACACCGGCCTCCCGCGTGTAGTGCCTCGCGATCAGGCCCACGGTCTCGGTGGGGAACTCAAGCACATTCGGATCGAGCCCGTTCTCCTTGATCTGCCGCGGAATCAGATATTTTTCCGCAATGGCAACCTTCTCCTCTTCGGTATATCCGGTGAGTTCGATGATTTCCATGCGGTCGAGCAGGGGTGCGGGAATCGTGTCCAGCTGGTTGGCTGTGCAGATAAACAGCACCTTGCTCAGATCGAACGGCTGATCGAGGTAGTTGTCGCGGAAGGTGTTGTTCTGCTCGGGGTCCAGCGTTTCGAGCAGCGCCGACGCGGGGTCGCCGCGAAAGTCGCGGCCCAGCTTATCGATCTCATCCAGCATGAACACCGGGTCGTTTACCTCGACGCGCTTCAGGTGCTGAATGATCTGTCCTGGCAGCGCCCCGATGTAGGTCCGGCGATGCCCGCGGATCTCCGCCTCATCGTGCATACCGCCCAGCGAGATGCGTGAGAACTTGCGATCCAGGGCCTTGGCAATCGACCGGCCCAGCGAGGTTTTGCCCACGCCTGGAGGCCCAACGAAGCATAGGATAGGCCCCTTCATATCAGGCTTCAAACGCCGCACGCTCAGGTAGTCGAGAATGCGATCCTTCACCTTCCTTAGCCCATAGTGATCCGCATCCAGCACGTCCTTGGCCTTGCCGATGTCCACGGCACCGGAAGAACCCTTCGCCCACGGCAGCACAGCCAGCCACTCGACGTAGTTGCGCGTCAGTGAATAATCCGCCGCCGCCGGATTCATGCGGCTCAGCCGGCCGAGCTCCTTCAGCGCATCCTTTTTGACCGCCTCGGACATGCCCGCATTCTCGATCTTTTCCTTCAGCTCGGCGATATCCTTCTGGGTGTCATCCTGATCGCCCAACTCCTTCTGGATAGCCTTCATCTGCTCGCGGAGGTAATAATCCCGCTGCGACTGCTGGACCGAATCCTGCACCTCGCTCTGAATCTTGTTGCGCAGCTGCTGCACCTCCAGCTCCTTGGCGAGCTGCGAGTTCAGCCGGTCAAGCCGCGCCTTCAGATCGGTGGTTTCGAGCAGCTCCTGCTTCTCCGCCGTGGTCAAAAACGGCAAGTTGGAAGCGATGAAATCTGTCAGCCGCGAAGGCTCATCGATATTGATCGCGATCGTCTGCAGATCATCCGAAAGCGTCGAAGAGGAGCTCACCACCTCCTGAAACTGGGCCAGCACGTTGCGCTGCAGCGCCTCCAGCTCCGGCGAAGGCTCGGACGAGATCTCCTCCATAGGGTCGGCCTCGGCGGTGAGGTAAGGCTGGGTCTGCGTGAAGCTGCCCAGACGCACACGCTCCGTGCCCTCGGTGAACACAAAGAGGCTCTGGTTGGGCATCTTGACGACCTTGTGCACCGTCGCCCGAGTCCCCACCTCATGCAGGTCGCCGCCCTCGGGCGCATCCTGACGTGCATCCTTCTGCGCCACGACCAGAATGGTCTTGTCCTCACCCAACGACTGAATCAGCTGGATGGAGCTCTCGCGTCCCACGGTCAGCGGCAGGACCTGGTGCGGGAACAACACGGTATCTCGCACCGGCAGAACGGGATACGCGTGGACGCGACCGTCTCCAGCGAGAATTTTGCCCTGGGAGGGGCGGATGACACTTACAAACTCGTTCGGCATGTTGAGCGCCTTTCTATCAACTTACATGCATCTGATGCAGTGAAGTCTCCGCTGGTCGCAGCCGGATGCAGGCCCGGGCCCGTGTCTCTCATCTCCTTGAGACGTTATCGGCAGAGTTCACGTTCTCCACAGTCTCTTTTTGCATGACGACGAAGTAATTTGCCGCCGACCGGCAAACCTGGACCATTTTGGGAAACCCCGCTCGGTCGGTCCGATTTCAGCGCATTGCCTCACCCGCCCATTCGGGCTACGCTGAACAGGGCGCGGAAGTGGTGAAATGGCAGACACGCAGGTCTTAGAAGCCTGTGCCTTACGGCGTGAGGGTTCGAGTCCCTTCTTCCGCACCAGATTGTCGAACAGCACACCTTATCGACCCCCTTCCGCACCAGAAATGAGCCCCAGCACATCATGAGCGATAACAGCCAGACCTTTACGCAGCCCGACAACACCCGCGTCACCCTGACCAAGACCCCCGACTACCGCGACTCCTACGCCAACAGCGTGCAGGTACGGCTTTCGGTGTGGGACTTCCTGCTAGTCTTTGGGACGCTGCAGCAGACCGCCCCGGATGCAGTGGATGTCAGCAACTTTCAGGGCATTTACATCAGCCCGCAACAGGCCAAGGCCCTCCACGCGATCCTGTCGCAGAATCTGGCCCAGTATGAGGCCGCCTTCGGTACCATCTCCCTGGACCCGCCCCAGGCGGCAGGTCAGCCCCGCTTTGCCGGTGGCCAGGGCCCCGCGAACTAGCCCGTGTCGCACGATGGGGTGGAGTCCTCTGGCAGTTGGCCCGATCGCTTTGCCGCGTGGCCGATTCTGGCTCGTTTTCTCCTCATCTTTGCGGCAGTGGCTATAGCGCACCTCACGCTGCTGCGGCTGCCGTACTTCTGGGATGAAGGCGGCTACTACGTTCCGGCGGCGCTGGATTTTTACCACCACTGGACGCTGATCCCGCAGTTCACGAACGCGCATCCGCCGCTGCCGAACGTCGTCCTCGGGCTGCTTTGGCACGTCTTCGGCTTCGGCATTCTCGTTACGCGGCTTACCGCCTGCGCCTTTGCGGCATGCGGGCTGGTGGCCGCGTTTGAGTTCTCGCGGCGACTGTTGAATGCGCGCGTGGCGCTCACGGTAACGGCGCTCACCGCGGCGTACCCCATCTGGTTTGCTCAAAGCAGTCTGGCCCACGCTGACATCTTCGCCGCCGCGTTTACGCTGGGGGGCCTCGCGGCTTACCTCACGGCGCCTGAACAGGTTGCGCCGGGCGCAGGCGGCGCGGACGTCTCCGGGACTCGCCGGCTGCGCGCCGCCGCTGTGCTCTTCTGCCTTGCCGTCCTGTCGAAGGAGACCGCTGTGCTGCAACCGGTCGCGCTGGCCGGCCTTGAATTCTTCGATGCCTTCAAGTCAAAGGATGCGGCTACCCGCCGCGCACATCTGCGCTGGCTCGGGGCTCTTTCCCTTCCGGTTCCGGTGCTTGCGCTGTGGTTCGGCTATCATCGCTGGAAGACCGGATTTACCTTCGGTAATCCTGCGTTTTTGCGCTACAACGCTACGGGAAACCTCACTGCGGCGCACATCGCCGTCTCGCTTTGGTATCGCTGCCTGCACCTGTTCTGGCAGCGAGATATCTGGCTGCCCATTCTGATCGCGGCGGCCTGTTTTCTTCTGCCGCGCCGAAGCGAGCCTTCCGCAACCACCCTTCCACGCCGTGTCCTGTACACAATCGGCCTGCTGATCCTTGCCAACTGGCTGGCATTTTCGGTGCTCGGCGGGGCTCTGCTCACACGTTACCTGCTGCCTGTTTATCCGCTGATCCTGCTCGTCTGCGTCTCGATCTGGCAGAGCCGCACTGTGCACTGGCCATGGCTCGCCATGCTCACAGGCGCGGCCTTCCTCAGCGCGCTCTGGCTGAATCCCCCGACCTACTTCGCTCCCGAAGACAACCTCACCTATCGCGACATGATTGTTGTGCACCAGGAGGCGATCGCCTACCTCGAGCAGCACGATCCGGACGCCACCGTACTCACCGCATGGCCCGCCGCCGCCGAGCTCCTTCGACCGGAACTGGGCTACACCGATCACCACTTCGCGGTCTTCTCCATCGAGAACTTCACCTTGCCGGAGATCGAGAAAGCCGCTGAACAGCCAAGCCGGTACGACGTCGCACTGGTGTTCACCACGCATTACACAGCACCCGCTTTGGCGCAGTATCTCCGCAACCACCCGGAGTCCAGGCGCGGCCGGAAGTACGCCGAGCAACACGATCTTTCCCCGCCGGAGATTGCGGCGATGCTCGGCGGGCGTGTTGCCTGGGAGGACAACCGCAACGGCGAGTGGGCCGCGGTTTTGCGCTTCCGTCGCAGCTACGACGCGCGGCTCAACCAGCCCGCCGACGCCGCTCAGCCGCTCTCGCGCACAGCTGGGTCAGCGGTCGGGGAAGGCAGCGGCTTTGAATAGATCCGGGCATGGAGACCGGCGCCATAGAAGCTTCTCTCGATGCGCACAAACGCGTATCCGAGCCGTTCATACAAGCGGATGGCAGCCCCGTTCGACGTGAACACGTGCAGCGACATCGTCTGCGCCCCGGCCTGCGCTGCCGCGTGCTCCAGACTGCCCATCAGAGCCCCTGCGATACCCTTTCCGCGCGCTGCGGGCGCAACATCGAGGGTCACTACATAGCCGAACAGCTCGCCGTGCGCCGGTGCGATATGTTCGACATGCACGATGCCGAAGGCCACCATTCCTGGCGGTCCAGCTTCGTCGACTGGATCAATTGCGAGCCGAACGAACGCATTTTCGGCCTCGGCAAAGCGTCGCATCGCCCCTCGCGAGAAGCGAAACGGCGGCGCGAAGCAGACGATATCCAGGGCATACATCGCGGCCAGATCGCCTGGTTGATACGATCGCAGTTCCATGGGGAGAGGCTCATCTCCGGCTTTGGCCTGGGTGTCGAGCCGCGCGGATGTGGTAATACTATGCGGCGAATGACAGTCGCCGAAGTAAATAGCAGTCAGCGGTCTGTAAGATGGGCTCGCCCGGCGGCGCGCGTCCCGTACGCTCCCCGCTTCTCGAATCTTCGGAGTTTTCGCATGCGGTTGATTGCCACTGCCCTTCTTTTCGCCGGTCTCTCGCCGCTCGCCTTCGCCCAAAGCGGCAGCGGAAGCATGAGCTTCCCATTCGGAAACCCGTCGCTCGCCCCCGCACAGCGCGCCCACGATCTTGTTTCTCATATGACGCTCGAAGAAAAGGTCGGGCAAATGGTGAACGGCGCCGCCGCGATCCCGCGGCTCGGCGTGCCCGCATACGACTATTGGAACGAGGGGCTGCACGGGGTTGCGCGCTCCGGCTATGCGACCATGTTTCCGCAAGCCATCGGCATGGCCGCAACCTGGGATGCGCCGCTGCTGCACTCGGTCGGTGATGTGATCTCCACCGAGGCGCGCGCCAAGAACAACGAGGCGCTGCGGCACGACAACCACGCCATCTACTACGGCCTCACCTTCTGGTCGCCGAACATCAACATCTTCCGCGATCCGCGCTGGGGCCGTGGGCAGGAGACCTATGGCGAAGACCCGTTTCTCACCGCGCAACTGGGCGTGAATTTCATCGAAGGTCTCCAGGGTACAGACCCGAAGTATTACAAGGTCATCGCCACGCCCAAGCACTTCGCCGTGCACTCCGGCCCGGAGGACCTGCGCCACAAATTCAACGTCGACCCCAGCCGGCACGACCTCTGGGACACCTATCTGCCGCAGTTTCGCGCGGCAATCGTCGATGCCAAGGCCGACTCCATCATGTGCGCCTACAACGCCATCGATGGCCAGCCGGCCTGCGGCAGCAAGCTGCTGCTGGTCGATACTCTGCGCGACGACTGGAAGTTTAAGGGCTTCGTCACCTCCGACTGCGGTGCGATCGACGACTTCTTCAGGCCCAACACCCACATGACCGAGCCGGACGCGGAGCACGCGGACAAGGCTGCGCTGCTCGCGGGCACCGATACCAACTGCGGTTCCACTTACAGCAAACTAGATGCGGCAGTGAAACAAGGGCTGATCAAAGAATCAGAGATCGACACCAGCCTCGAACGGCTCTTCCTGGCCCGCATCAAGCTGGGCCTCTTCGATCCCACATCCGACGTGCCCTATGCGCAGATTCCCTTCAGCGAGGTGAACTCGCCCGAGCACGCCAGGGTCGCCCGGCATGCCGCGGAAGAGTCCATGGTGCTGCTGAAGAACGACGGCATCCTTCCCCTGCAGCGCGGCAAGTACAAGGCCGTGGCGGTGATTGGACCGAACGCCGCTTCGCTTGCCTCGCTGGAAGGCAACTACAACGGCGTGGCGCATGATCCGCTGATGCCCGTCGATGCTCTACGGGCGGCTCTCCCCGGATCGCAGGTCGTGTATCAGCCCGGCGCACCGTATGTGGACGGCTTCGCCATGCCGGTCTCCCGCACCATGCTGCACCCCGCGGAGAACTCGAGCGAAGAAGGCCTGAAGGCGGAGTATTTCGCCTCCGCCGACCTCAGCGGAACGCCTGCGCAGACGCGCGTAGACCACGAGATCAACTTCGACTGGAGCGCTGTCAGCCCGCTGCCCAGCGCACCCGATAGCCCTTTCAGTGTGCGCTGGTCAGGCACCCTCTCCGCTCCCAAGGCCGGCAACTATGAGTTCACATTGCGCGTGGGAAGCTGCCGCGGGTGCGCTACCAGTCAGCACTACAAATTGCTGATCGATGGTCAGCAGGTCGCCGCCTCCACGGTGCCGCCCACAGCCGGTCAGAAGCCCGCAATGCAGATCGACGGAACCACCGGTCTACCCGGGGAGGCGCATCACGAGGGTCCCGCGACGTTCAGCGTGAACTTCGCCGAAAAGCAGCAGCACAAGATCGAGATCGACTTCCTGCGTGACTCCGCCACGCAGGGTTCCGGCCTGGCGCTCGAATGGACGCCGCCCGCAGGCGCGCTGATGCCTGCGGCGCTCGAAGCGGCAAAGCGCTCCGACCTCATTGTGGCGATGCTCGGCCTCTCTCCCAACCTTGAAGGCGAAGAGATGCCTATCAAGCTGCCGGGCTTCCTCGGCGGCGATCGCACCGACATCAACTTGCCTGCCGCACAGGAGGGGCTGCTCGAACAGCTCGCCGCCACCGGCAAGCCGCTGGTCGTGGTGCTGCTGAACGGCTCCGCGCTGGCGGTCAACTTCGCCGATGGGCACGCCAACGCCGTGCTGGAGGCCTGGTACCCGGGCGAGGCCGGTGCCAAGGAACTCTCCGACACGCTGATGGGAGGCAACAATCCCAGCGGCCGCCTGCCGCTCACCTTCTACTCCTCCGAAAGTGACCTGCCGGCCTTCACCGATTACTCGATGAAAAACCGCACCTACCGGTACTTCAAAGGCAAACCGCTGTACAGCTTCGGCTACGGCCTCAGCTACACGAAGTTCGCCTACTCCGGCATCAAGCTCTCCAAGCAGCAGGTCAACGCTGGCGAAACGCTCACCGTAGAGGCCGATGTGAAGAACACGGGTGCGAGGACCGGCGGCGAGGTCGCAGAACTTTACCTGACGCCTCCGACGGACAGCAATGGTGGGCTTTCGCCGCAGGTGCAGATGGAAGGCTTCCGACGCGTAAAGCTCGCGCCGGGTGAGACCAAGCACCTCACCTTTACGCTGGACGCACGGCAACTCTCCGAGGTGGATGCCCAGGGCGTCCGCGCCGTACAGCCCGGCAGCTATACGATCTCGGTCGGCGGCGCGCAGCCCAGGGATCCACGTGCTCCGGAGCCCGCGCAGACCGCGGGTTTCACCATCACCGGAACGCAGCAGTTAACACACTGATCGGGCTTTGCATTGCTTCGCTGTGTTCGAGTGAGCTTCTGTCTAGCAAAAAACTACGAGAGCTACACCGGTCCCAACGGCATGGGCACGCTGACGGACATTCTCGGCTACCACTTCGGCCCGGGTATCGAAAATGCCGAGCGCAATGGCTGGGGTCAATGGTCCCGCGGTGAGAAGGACGGCGTAGGCATGGACCGCACCGCCGCCGGCACGGGTTACATCCAGCAGTATCCACCGGAACTCGCCGCCAAATACGAGTCCCTCGCCACCTGTCCCGACGACCTGCTGCTCTTCTTCCATCACGTCCCCTACGACTACAAGCTGCACAGCGGCAAGACGCTTGTCCAGAGCATTTATGACACGCACTACGCCGGTGCCGTGGCCGCAGCGGAGTACGTTCCGCAATCCGGTCTGGGCGTTGAGTTCGATGAAGCACTCGCCGCAAAGTACCCGTACCAGAGGGCCTATCTTCCGGTCGCCCGCAAGCTCGATGGCACACTTAGAGCATGATTCGTGCAGGTGTACCCAAGAAGGGTCGTTGTTGGGAGGGAGCCGTGGGCTTCAGCCCATGGAATAGCAGCGTAGTCCAAGTGCCCTTCAGGGCTGGGCTCTGCTTCCGTTTCCAAACGGCCCAGGGCTAAAGCCCTGCTTTCCTGCAGCGCTGGATTCAGCGGCCTAAAGGCCGCTGCTCCCTCCCAAGAAACTGGGTATATCTATGGTGATCATGCTCTACGGACTGGTAATCATCCTCATGCACCCGCGCGTAGCTTTATCTTTTGCTGTCATTCGCCCTGAGCGCAGTCGAACGGGAGGGAATTTGCTTTTCTGCTCTGCGAAGTAAGCTGGAGCGAGAGGAATCCCCGCACCATGAGCATCGCAACCCAAACAGGCGACGATGGAAGCACCGCACTTACTGGAGGCACGCGCACCTCGAAGGCCGATCTGCGCGTAGAGGCCTACGGTACCGTCGACGAGCTCAACGCCACAATGGGTGTAGCGCGCAGCCTCTGCAGCGATGCCGGGATCCGCAACGCAACGGAAGAGATTCAACGCACCCTGTTTCGTGTAGGCGCCGCGCTCTCTCGTCCTGCAGGGGACCCCCGGATTTCCGGCGATCTTTCCGAAAAGGACGTCGAAGGGCTTACGACTCAGGTGCACTCCATCGAGTCCATCGAGGGCATTCTGTCCGACTGGTCCCTGCCCGGGGCGCATCGCGAGTCCGCAGCCTACGAGGTCGCCCGCACTGTCTGTCGCCGCGCCGAGCGCTGTGCCGTACGTCTGCACGAATCCGGCGAGACGGTGCCACCCGCCGCCCTCTCCTACCTCAATCGCCTTTCCGATCTGCTCTGGCTCTTCGGCCGACTTATAGAGCACCGCGCCGGTATCGACGCTCGCCTGCGCGACGAGACAAAGGACGGCCCAAACTGGTCGCGCGCCTGGTAGTTGCCGCAAACTGAGATCGATAGCTTTGCACAGATTGACCCAGGCCGCCGTAGCCGATAGACTCGAGGAGTAGCTCGCAGCCGTGACGGTTTCTTCCCTGCGAGCGCACCAGAGTTCGATCAGTTCCACTCTGGGGACGTAGCTCAGTTGGTTAGAGCGCTGCCTTCTAACTGTACTGATGTAAACAAACAACTTACATCCTTGGTGTCCAGTTTGGTGTCCACTCTGATAGGCTTCTATGCCTCACGAGGAGGATTCCAATGCCTGCTCTCGCTCGCAAGAACGCTCCTGAGTATGCGGATCGCGTCAACCTCATCAAGAAGATCAAAGTCGATGGGAGCTGGCGTTTCGCGCCGGCGATTCCTGAGCCCAATGGTCGCTTAAAGGACAAAGTCCGGGTGAACGGAGAGGTTGAAGTTCACTCTGAAGGTGCTTACTTTATCGAATGGCGTGAGGGTGGCAAACGATGCCGCAGCTCCGTCACCCGAGAGGACGCCGTTGACCAGGCCAGACGCAAAGCACTCGAACTGAGAGCTGTTAAAGAAGGGTTGATCGCCGGAGCTCCTTCGACTGCGGAGATTGAACCAAAGACGCCGATCGGCCAGGCGATCGATGAGTATCTCCGCTTCGTCAAGATGCACCGTAAGCCACGAACTCATCTGACCTACCGCTTTACCCTCGACACTCTGCTACGGGCTGCATTCAAGAAGAAGTATGTCGAAGACGCAACTCGCCAGGACGCCATCGACTTCATGACGTACTGCTACGAACAGGGTCTGGGTAAGCGGACCGTGTACGACAAAGTTGTGACGGTACTCCAACTCTTCAAACGCCACGGCAAGACGGGCTTGATGGAGCGGGGCGATTGGCCCAAGTATGTTGAAACGATTCGGCCTGTTTACGAGTCGGAAGAACTCGAAGCGATGTTCCGAGTTTGCGGTGAAGACGAAGGAACACTCCTCAAATTCGTGCTGGGCTCTGGCTTCCGGGATCAAGAGATTCGATATGTCGAATGGCGCGATCTAGACTTTCGGAATCAGGTTGTGCGGGTGACGGCAAAGCCCGCCTGGGGCTTTACTCCGAAGAATTGGGAAGAGCGGATTGTTCCTCTACCCTCATCCCTATTAGAGCGCCTGAAGCGCCGTAAAGAGGCGCGCGGGGCGACGCCGAATCAGCTCATCTTCCCCAACGGAAAGGGTCGTCCCGATAGCGAGATGGATGTAATCGTAAAGCGGCTTGCCCTTCGGGCCGGCCTGAACTGCAAACGATGCGAAACGGAGCATGGAAACAAGTGCGCTGAAGGCCCCTACTGCATGAACTATTTCCTGCATAAATTCAGGCATACGTTCGCAACGAGCCATCTGCGGAACGGTGTCGACATTCGCACTGTGCAGGCGTGGCTTGGGCACAGAGACATCAAGTCGACGATGGTTTACCTCAAGGGAATCCAGTCGAAGGATGCTCATGTCTGGGTCAATAACGGTGAATTGGCTTCACTCGTCGCCTGATGCCGAAACACAGAAGCCAGCTTTCAGGCTGGCTTCTGTGACGTTTCTGGCTCGATCACTACGCGCTGATCTTGCGCTCGGAGGCAGCGGTCGCGGCGCGACGAGGCGGTTTCCTCCAATGCGCGGCGGGCATCGAATACTTGGCGCGAAGCCAATCCGCGATCTCCTGCGGGTCAAAACGGATCGCTCCGCCAAGCCTGAAACTTGGGATTAGGCCCCGCGCCGCCATACGGTAGATCGTCTTGTCATCCATCCCCAAGGGTTCCGTAAGGTCCGAAACCTTCAGTGCCCCACATCTCGCCTCAAACTGTTCAATTAGGTTCAGACTCATAAACCTGACCCCTCACACCGCGAATCACTGCCGCCTCCTGAGAATGGTTGACGAGTTTGATTCCTGTCCAATCAAAATCCGTAGGTCCATCATTCCGTCGCGGAATACACGCGACGCAGAGCGAGCCACAAGGAACAGAAATTGCATTGACAGATGAACCGCCTTAAGCGTGAAATTCCGTATCGGGTGTAAGCCCCGCAAGTCCCGATAGCAAGCGCTTTAGCGAGATTCGCTTGAGGTATTGGGCTATGAGTCAAATCGATATACGTCTTTTGCAAGCAGCTTTGGCCGTCGCCGACTGCCTGAGTTTTTCGCGTGCGGCAGCGCAGCTCGGCATCACCCAACCTGGACTCACCAAGCAGATTCAAGATCTCGAAACGGCGCTGGGTGTTGTTCTCTTCGAGAGAAATAATCAGCGGGTAGAGATCACAGAGCCTGGTCGAGTGTTCATAGAACATGCACGGCTTTCAGTGTTTCATCTCGACCGAGCCGTCCATTTGACACGGGCTGCGGCAAAAGGCGCCGAAGCCGTCATCAACTTTGGCAGCTCTCCCTATTCGGACCCATATCTGACTTCAACGGTACTCTCTGTGCGGCTTCCCCTCTTTCCAACCTTGCGGATACATGCACATAGCAACTTCTCTGAGGAACTTGCACGCCAGGTAGCAACTGGCGAACTCGACATAGCAATGGTGGCGGCGGGCGTCCCGAACTCTCGACTGAACTTTACTAGAGTCTCGGACCAACCCTTCTTTGCGGTTTTCAATGAGCGAAACCATTTGGTAAACCGCCGGACGGTGTCTCTGCGAGATTTTCAAGATCGCGTATGGATCATCTTCGAGAGGCATGTGCATCCGTGTCTTTACGATCGATTCTTTGTACATTCGGAATCGCTCGGGGTACGAGCGCAGGAGATTCACCATGTAACTACGGCTGAAGAGGCTTCGCAACTTGTCACGCAATGCGACGGCGTCGCGTTTATCACACGGATGGGAGCTTGGCGCATCGCTCATCATGGCCTAACAATGCGTCCCCTTGCGAATTCCGAATTGAGGGTGAAGACAACACTTGTTACTCGGTCGGATGACAAAAGCCGCTTGATGAGCGAATACCTACGGACTGCGATGAAGCGACTGAAACCGGTTGGTGCGGTACGACAGCAAAGCCTGCCGCTTACAAGTTAACGCTTCAGTCTTTCATCGTCGATCTCAATGAAGTCTTCATTTAGCGGTCCTGCGTGTCCACAAAACGAGCAATGGAACACCCCGGTGCCGTCCGGCGTTCCATCCGGTTCTTCGCGCCGTGAGGTCCGCCCACACATGGCACAAACATGAACATGAATGAGGGGATTCGAGTCTTCCGATTCATGGGTCATAAGTCCCCTTTTTCACGAGATTCCCAGTAGCCGGGGGCGCACGTTGACCGCATACTGAGGTGAGTTACGTCGCTTCGCTGGCTCCTGCTTGTTCCATGTCTGCGCCTCTTTGTGTCCCTGTTTTGGTGAGGCGCCGTCGTCAAATTTCGGTGTTCGTGTGACCCGGCCCATTGGAGCCCGCCGGGTTACAGGGGCTGAATGCTTGGTCGAGCCTTTCTGAAGCAGTACCGGCTAGCGTCGGCCAACTTTACGACCACGTCCGGATCGCGCATTTCCGAGAGATCGAGATGGGCTTCAGGCGCAAACCAATCAATGGCGTATCGCGGGGCCAAACCGGACTGCTGGCCAGCGCCACGACTGTTCAAGCTCGATAGCGTTGGATATCCGCAGCCTGACGGTTGTATTCAGCGCGAAGCCGATCGACCGTTGCTTGCTGGGCCGAAGTCTTGAATCTTGGGTTACCGGCGTCGACTTTCGCAAGAGCGGCCTCCTTACCGGCGACCTGTGCGGCAGCGATGCGGACGACCATGTGAGGACATCGTGATCTGTCCCTTTCAATCGACTACGTGCAAATGTTGCAGCTTCGTGTCGCCTTCGACAGTCGCCATGTAAAGGATTAGTGATGCACCAAGGCGCGGTCGTCCTCTTGTTTGATCAAGGAAACGAGCGGGGGAGCTTCAACGAAACTCCCCCTCGCGATAGAAGAGTTGTTGCTCAGGCAAGTTTCTTAAGGAGTAGTTCTGCCGCAGCAGCGGAAGACGTCGGGTTCTGGCCAGTGATGAGCAGGCCATCCTCAATTACGTATTCGGCCATGTCTTCGCCCTTCGAGTAGTTGCCACCCAATCTCTTGAGTTCGTCCTCAAGCAAGAACGGCACAACATCTGTCAGTTCCATAGCGGCTTCTTCTGTGTTGGCAAAACCAGTGACTTGTTTCCCAGACACGAGTGGCGCCCCATCGTGACTTTTCACATGCCGGAGTGCTGCCGGCGCGTGGCACACGAGCGCTACGGGCTTTCCAGCAGCGAGGAACGACTCGATAAGGGCTTTCGAATTCTTGTCTTCCGCAAGGTCCCACATCGGTCCGTGCCCGCCAGGATAAAAGACCGTATCGAAGTCAGAGTGCGAAACACTATCCAGCCGTTCAGTGGATGCGAACTGCTCTTTGGCTTCACCGTCGATTTTGAAGCGGAGTGTCGAGAGCGTCTGAGCCTTCAGTTCCTCGCTCTTCGGATCAACCGGAGGTTGGCCGCCCTTCGGTGAGGCTAGAACGATCTCCGCACCCGCATCCTTGAACTTGTAATACGGAGAAACGAACTCCTCAAGCCAAAGGCCTGTCTTCTTGCCCGTGTTGCCCAGTTGGTCGTGCGAGGTAAGCACCATCAGAACTTTCATTGACCGATCTCCTTCAACAAAGTCTATGTCTGAGGAAGGCTGCATGTGAATGCCTAGGTCTGGCAAAAACATGCCTAATCCTGTCCTTGTAAAATCGAACGTATGGCAGATCGAACAGATATGGACCCGTCGCGCCTGCCGGAACTGACCGCGCTTGCAAACTGGTACACCGACGCCAAGCGAGACAACAGACTGTATGCGACTCCCGTGGAGGGTGTCTCGACCCTGCGCTCAGACCCTCTAGTAAGGCCTGTCCAGTGCATGATCAAACCGGCTTTGTGCATCACGATTCAAGGAAGGAAAGCAGCCACGTTCGGCTCCAAACTGTATGAGTATCCCGCAGGACACGGACTCGTTGTAACTGCCGAGATGCCAGAGCGCGGAACGGTGTGCGCGGCGAGCAAGGAGAAAGCTTACCTCGGTCTCGTTCTCGAATTGAATCTTCAAACGCTACAGGAATTAGTCGAAGAAAATTCGGCTGAATCGAGAACGAACACGAAGTGCAGAGGCGCAGGACCCTACACGCTAGAGCTAAACAATCAACTAATCGATTGCGCCATACGAACGGTGAGGCTGTTCTCGACGCCGGAAGCTATTGCTGCACTCTACCCCGGCATCATGCGCGAGACCTGTTACTGGCTGCTACAGGGGCCTGGCGGGGATCAGCTGCGACGCATCATGGTCACTGCGAACAGTCATGACCGTAGGGTCATGCAGGCTGTCCAAGACCTCCGTGATCGCTTTCGCGAATCTGTTCACGTTGAAGAATTGGCAAAGGCCGTTCATATGAGTCCCACGACCTTCCATAGACAATTCAAAATGATTACGTCGATGGCTCCCCTGCAATATCAAAAGCAATTGCGTTTGTTCGAAGCCCGACGGTTGATGATTTCCGATCATGCCAGTGTTGAGAATGCCGCTTTGGAGGTTGGCTATGTGAGCGTGTCGCAGTTCAGCCGAGAGTATGCTCGAATGTTTGGCAGTCCGCCGCGCCGGGAGATCTCAGCTTGGAGAACACCTTTGCTTGACGGACGACACACAACTTAGCCACATCATGCTTATGCGGGAGAGCGCCACAACTTCTCTTCAGCAGAAGAGATTTTTGCGTTTCTCACGACTGTAAGCGTTTGCAGAAGTCTTCAAAAGTCCCGCGAAGAGGAAGCAGTCAAATCGACCTGCATTGTTGTTGCCGCTCACGGGGCAAAGCAACGATGGATTCGTAAAGGATGTTTCACCACAACCACAACAAAGCATTGGAGAAGAACATGAGGAAGGTCTTGATTACAGGTGCAGCTACTGGCCTCGGGTATGGAACAGCTCTGCAACTCGCGGAGAAAGGATTCGAGGTGATCGCCGCGGTGGAGATCTATGCGCAGGTTCAGCCGCTTAAGCGTGATTTTGTCGCGCGTGGCTTAAGGGTCCGAGTCGAGAAGCTGGACGTCACTTTGGAGGGGGATCGGAGAAAAGCTCTGGCGTGGGACGTTGACATCTTGGTAAACAACGCAGGCGTTCTTGAAGGAGGCTCGGTACTCGACATTCCTGGGAGCAACATGCGTCATGAATTCGAGGTGAACGTTATCGGACCACTCCTTCTCACTCAGGGCATTGCGAAGCAAATGGTAAAGCGGGGTGAGGGGCGGATTGTGTGGGTTTCCTCGCGAGAAGGTTTGAACGTCAATCCCTTCACTGGCATCTACTCAGCCTCAAAACACGCCATTGAAGCTATCGCGGAAACAATGAGCATGGAGCTTCAGGAGTTTGGGATCGAAGTGGCCACCATCAATCCAGGGCCGTTTCTCACCGGCTTCAACGATCGAGGATTCCAGACTTGGGAGAGTTGGCAGGACGTACCCTCCGAAAGGCTCTTCGATTACGCGAAGCTCGCGTTTCCTAGGCCACAATTCGATCCTGCCATGATGATTGCCACGATGACAAAAGTCGTGTCGGGCGAAGTTGACAGCTACCGTAATTTGGAACCGCAGTCGATGCTTGAAGAAACGAAGAAGAACATAGAGGCACCTTGGACTAAGTCCGTCAAAGACGGCCTTGGTACTCGGGCAGTTCAGGTTCAAAAGTGCTATGAGATGACCCCCGAAACTCCCGAGTCGAATTGGATTGCCCAAGAGAGACGGGGCCAGCAGGTGAACTGCGGAGTTTTGTAGGCTTGATTCCGTTTTACCTAATCAGACCCGGCTAGGTGTGCAGCAGATGTCGAAGGTTCCCCACTTTACAGTAAAACGGTGCAGGAGAAGGAACGTTGCTGGGGTCCGCGATCCGGAAAAATTAATGGAACTCCTGGCAAGACAGTGGCAAATCACAGCGTGAACTTGCTCGGCTAGAGAGGTCGTAGTAATGCAATAGAAAGACCGTTCGTGCTACTTTAGCGCAAGGTGAAGGTCGTTTCGCACGAGGGCTGGCCCAAGGAGAGGATGATGCGCTTGTTAGTCAATATGGTCACGGCGATGGCCGGGACGTTTGTCGCTGTGTGGCTTTTGGCAAACGTTGCACTCCGGGTGACCGGCGTACCGAGAGGCTTCCCGCCGTTTACAGTGCTACCTCTCCTCTCCGGCGTTGTCGGGGCTTTCCTCGGAGCGACTGCTGTTTACCTCATCATCCGCTCCGTCTCAGCGAATCCGAACCGATCAATGTTCTTCGTTTCTATCTTCGTGCTGGCGCTTTCATTTGGGTTGCCGCTTCGTTTGAGCTTTACGAAATCATCCAGGTTTGCCGGTGTCACGACATCTGCACAGATGGTACTAGCTCTGCTTCATACCACCATTGCGACCGTAGCCGTGTCTGTCCTAACGAGTAGCAAGCAACTCCCGAGGTAGGGAGAAAATCTTTTCAGAGTTTCAGCGCCAAGGGAAGTCCCAGGCGACGAAAGCCCACGATTATTGCAGACAGAGCGGATATGTGATTACCGGCTGAACGTGGCTGTGATGAACGAGATTGTCGACCGACTATGATCCGCCCTCCTGTTCGTGCAGCAATGTATGTTGTCTGCCGGTCCTCCGATGCTCTCGCGGCGAGCAACCCCATGTCTTGCGAAAGGTTCGTCCAAAGGCGCTTTCCGTTTCATAGCCGAGAGACAGGCCGATGCTGGAGACGGGCTCTTCGGAGCGTTTTAGACGTTCTGAGGCAATGAGCATGCGCCATCGCGTCAAGTACTGCATTGGTGTGATGCCAACCTTTTGATGAAATCGCTCCGCAAAGACCGTTCGGGACATTCCCGAACGATCGGCAAGCGACTGAACCGTCCACGCGAAGCCCGGCTTCTCGTGCATTCCGGAGATCGCATTCAACATTTGGGAATCAACAAGCCCGAAGAGCCATCCTGTTCCATGATTCGCTCCTTGGCTTAGGTGCAAACGCAACGCCTGCACAAAGACCATATGCGCCAGTTGCCTTCCAATAAGGCTGCTACCCGGCTGCGGGTTAAGGTATTCCTCCTGCATGCGGCGCAGAGACCAGTGCATCGCCTCACTATCCATTGACGCCCGCACATGCACAACTATCGGCAACGAGCCAAGAAACATGCGGGCAAATTCCTCTTCCAAATGGAAGTGCGTACCAACGATGTAGCAATCGTCGTTGCGGAAGCCGGCTCGAGTCGAGGTAATGTCCGTCACGAGACCGGGATGAAAGTTGACTCTGGGATTATCCGGCAATCCCACGAGCGAGAAGGGTATGCCTTTCGGCAACAGGATAAAGTCGCCGCTCTTGAGTTGAAGCAGTTTCGTTGCACTTTCGATGAGCAGCCAACACACTCCTGAAGTGATGGCGTAACACTTCACCCCTTTGTGCGCTTGGAAGTCAAGGCCGCTGGATACCGGAACAACGAATCCACCGGATACAAACTCTCTGAGTCGTAGCAGAGACAACACTTCTGATAGAGGGTCCATTGCACTCTCCTTCACCATCGCCTACAAACCGTAATTAACGGACGCTCTGCATACAAATCGCTCTTATCAGCATAGTGCGTCCGTTCGTTTCGATTCATCTGTGTGTGTATGGTTCAGACGAATCACATGCCGAGAGGCTTGAGGAGGTCTAATGAAGATTTTTCTTACGGGCGGTTCCGGGTTCGTCGGTTCGGCGGTTCTATCGCAGCTTTTGAGCGCGGGGCACCAGGTGTTAGCTCTTGCTCGCTCCACCACCTCGGCAGAAGCATTGCGTACAGCCGGTGCTGAAGTACTGACCGGCGATCTCAACAATCTGGATACTCTTCGAAATGGTGTGGAGCAGTCTGAGGGTGTCGTTCACATCGCCTTTCCCAGCGACTTCTCACAAATCATGGCGAGTAGTGCGCAGGATGCGAAGGCCATCGAGATCATGGGCAGCGCACTTGAAGGATCGGACCGCCCACTCGTCATTACATCGGTCGGTATTATCGGCAAGCCGAGTCCCAGCCAGCTTGCCGTGGAAACTTTCCTGGATCGCAGCAATCCGAATCCGATGCGCATGACCGAGTTTGCGGGTGCTGACGTGGCGGACCGCGGCGTCAATCTCTCAGTAGTGCGCCTTCCTCAGGTTCACAACACCGTGCGACAGGGTATTCCTGGGATGATGCGACAGCTTGCGCGGGACAAGAAGGTCTCGGCTTATATCGGGGATGGCGCGAACCGCTGGGCGGCAGCCTACCTCGATGACGTTGCGCTGCTGTACAGGCTGGCGGTGGAACGGAAGAAACCTGGGAGTGTTTATCACGCTGTGGGTGAGGAAGGCGTGGCCCTGAAGGAAATCGCGGAAGTGATCGGGGCGCAGTTGGGCGTACCTGTAACCAGCATTTCAATAGATGAGGCGCAATCCCACTTCGGCCCTGTCGCCGTGCTGGTGGTTTCTGACATGTCAGCTTCAAACGCGATCACAAAGGAAGCGCTTGGCTGGAATCCGGTAGGCCCAAGTCTCTTACACGATCTGGAACACGCGCAGTAGATGTAAAAGAACGCGGGAGCCAGTTTCTGCTCCCGCTCTCGTCTACGCTGCGATCTGTTTCTTGGTGACTGCTACCTTCTTCGTCGTCTTCTTCGGTGCGGGTTCGGACTTGGCCGCTGTCGCCGCTTTTGCTGCGAGCTTCCTCTTGGGTTGTTGAGGAACGAAGACGCTCTCGGCTTCCGCAAGGAAATCGAAGTCGCTTTCGCGCGGGATGTCGGTGTGTCCGGTGAGGGCGAGACGAAGGGCAAAGCCGGTTAGCTTCTCGTCTGGAAGGCTGGCGAGGGTCGATGCCAGAACGTCCTCCGGGGTCTGTTGGTTGTTCTCGTTGTCGCCAACAAAGTAGGCGGCTACGTCTTCGGCGAAGTCGTAGGGGTCAAGGTTGATGAGAGCGCGAAGAAACACTCTCAGTTGGGCGGCGGTGAACATCGCGGGGGCGTGTTCGATGATGCGCTCGAAGGTCACAGCCCTTTCCTTGCGTTGCTTCTCGCGGCGGGTTTGCTCAGCCTCGTACTCCTTCTGTTCCCGCTCGAACTGCCGCTTGCGCTCCTCCTCGCGGCGCTGTTGCTCGGCCTCGTGTTCCTTGCGCTGCCGCTCGTACTCGGCTTGACGCTCGGCGGCTTCGTCTTCGGTTTCGCCTTGGGGCGCGGGTGCCATCACAGGTTCGGCATGGGCGGCTTGCTCCTCGGCGCGACGTGCCACGACGTTCGGGTTATGCACCGGGCAGTTTGTCTCGGTGCAAACGGTGATGCTTCTTCCTGCGCCCTTGCCAAAGACGACGATTGCAGCCTTCGTGTGGTCGCACGGCGGCTCGGCGTCCATGTTGTCTGGCGTGTCGAGTTCGCGGTACTGGTGTTTCTGCAACGCGCCGGGGTGCTGTTCTTTGGGGCTGCGCCACGCCGTCTCAATGGAGACGAGATGAGGCCGCGCGGCAAGTTCGCGGTCGATGTGGGCCGTGACTTTGATTTGGTAGCACGGCGCGTCAAGGCATTGGTCGCCCTGCACGTCGCAAAAGAGGCTGGTGTTGAATCCGCTGCGGCGGGGGCAAGTGGTGCAAGCTCCGGCGGCGGGGTTAAGGTTTGTGTCCTCACGGTCGAATGGCGCGTCAGCCAGCGACAGGTAGAGGTTGGCTTGTATCCACGCGCTTAGGTGCTTGGCTGGTAGCAGGTGCGGCTCCTTGTCCTGCCAGTCCTTGCGCCAGCACTGCTCGTAGGCTGCTGCTTGTACATCTTGGGGTAGACGAGCAAGCAAGTTGGCATGACTGGCAGTGATGCGTTCGTGTGTGAACGCCTCGGCAATCGCTGGTATGAGTTGCAAGAGCGACAGACGGGCGTAGATGTGGCTTGCGCTCTTGCCCGACTTCTCGACCAATGCGCCTACGTCGTAGCCGGGAAGGTCTAAGAGTCGCTGAAAGCCTTGCGCCTCTTCGTATGGGTGAACGTCCACCCGCTGCGAGTTCTCGACCAACTGCCACTCCATCGCGGCGGCGTCGGTGAGCTCGACGATGCGGGCGGGAAGCGAAAACAGTTCGGCAAGTTGCGCGGCGCGGAAACGTCTTGCACCCGCGACGATCTCAAAGCCGTTTGCGTTGGGGCGAACGGTGATGGGTTGGATGAGGCCGTGCTGCCGGATGCTTTGGGCAAGCTCTTCCAACTTCGACTGCTCGAAGGTGGCGCGGGGGTTGGTGGTGGATTCGTGGATGGTGTCGATGGCTAGATATTGGAATGCGCTACTGTCTTGCATGGTGCCCTCCTTTGGGCTGGTTCGGCGTTAGGTTGTGGAGCGTCCGCGCTGCTTTGTCGTCCGCTCCGTCGGCGGGTCAACTTGGGCTAGCTGGGTCGGTGCTTCTGCGGGTCGAACGCTTCGGCGAATCCCTGCGCTCGAAGGTTCCTGTCCCATGTTTTGGCGAACGCTTCGTGTTGCTCGTGAAGTTGGGAGTGGAAAGAGTAGTGGTCGTCTTTGATAAAGCGGCTCCACTGCTCTATCCCGGCGTAATCGTTTCGCCAGTAGAACGGGTGAAGCTCACCCCAACGGCTCACCTCGAAAAGCATCTCCGGGTCGCGCATCGCGTCTCCGTTCTGCTCTCCGTAGTGCGCCACTGACAGGGCGGGAAGGCCACACGGCCCCGACTCGTCTACCGCTTCCATAACAAGCGGCATATAAGGCGGATTGTCGATGTGAAGATGTAGGCCGTGGTGCCAACCGCCGGCCTTCGTGAGGATGGCGAGAATGGTTTTCATTACGCCACCTGCGCCAGTTCTGCATCGGGGATAGCTTCGGCCTCGGTGTTGTTGTTGCTGCCCTTATCCTCGACGGGCGGTTGCAAAGCGGCAAGAATGACGGCGGAGGTCTGCTGCACGACTTCCAAGCTCTCCGCCAGAAGCGAAGCGTTGCCGTGGTAAAGCTGGATGTAGTCGGCGGATGCGCTGCCCATGTCAAGTCCAACGGCTTTGCCGACCACAAAGGCGACGGCCTCGGCCTCTGTCTCCTTTACGACCTTGGTTGTGGTGGTGCGCCGCTCGGCCTTGTGCAACATCTCGTGCGCCAGCTCGTGAACAAGTGTGCTGAACTCCTCGGCCTTCGACTGACCGGGCAGGATGGCGATGCGTCCGCCGTAGCTGATGCCAAGCGCGGGTGCGATCTTCTCCGACCACACAAGCTCGATGCCTTGGCTCTTGATGAAGGCAACAATGCGCTCGTGGTTTTCTCCGGCATCGCCTGAGACTTCGCGCATGTTCGGAAGGTCTGGCCCTTCGGTCTGCGACACGTCGAAGACGTAAGCGGAACGGAAGCCGACAAGCATCGGTTTGTTGATGGCGGCGGGGTCTTTGCTCTGGACTGCTTCATCGTCTTTCTTGCGGCGAAAGCCGATGATGGGAGCAAGAATGCGGATACCCTTTTGTCCCTTCATCACCCGTCGTCCAAGCTGGTTCCATGCGTACAGTCCGGCAACGCGCGTTGCGTCCGGCTTCTGCCGTGCAATCTCCAAGATGTTTCCGAAGCTGTAATTGTGAAATCGGCTCATCGCGTTTAGGTAAGCGGTGAGGGCGTCCGAGTGTCCCGCCTCAAGCTGCTCGATAAGGCTCTGGACGTTGGCGGCGATTACTTCCTTTGCCGTCTGCCGTGGCTGCGGCTGTTTGGGGGTTTCGCTAATGGGGGTGATGGTGCTGGTTGTGGCGTTCATGGGTGAGTCCTCCGTTTTTCAATGGCTGTGCTGTGTTTGCTCACAAACACGCCTTGGCCCTGGCCCACGCCAGCGGAGGCGGCAAGTGCAAGGGGAGGGGTATCACCCACCCGGAACGCAGTGGAGGGCGAGCGCAGCGAAGGTCTGCACAAGCGAAGCGCGGAAGACTGTTGGGAACCCCCTTGCGCGCGCCAGAGGCGGAGCCTCTCAGGAAGGCTTGGTTTCCTTGTAGGGCGCGGAGCGCAAGAGATGCTTTTGGCTGTTTTCCAAGGGCCGGCGTTGCGGGCAGGAACAGGCCCGCTGGGTGGGTGGCGCAAGACGCAAAGCGGGTGGAGACAGGGAGGAACAGCCTCCCTCAAGGCTTAGACAAGCTCTGCCATTTGTCCTTCTGTTTCGAAGGCGGGATCACTCTCAGTTTCAAGCGGCAAGGTACATCTCGTTGATTTTGCAGTTGTCGCCGTAAGTTCGCCTTTTATTCGCTATACTTATTTAGGACGCCTTTATCACAGATGCACCGAATGTGGTGCATACTTAGGTACGAAATAGCTTGGTATCCTGAGAGGGAGCCGAAGAGGAGCCTACGTCTATGCCGAGGGGTGAGTTGCTGAAGAAGCTGTTTTACAGCTACGCCCACGGCGATGGAGACGGCTTCCACGATGTCGCGGGCGAGATCATCCGCGACGAAGAATCGAAGAACAACCGGGTTTTGGCGAATGCCTTGCGGCGCAACCTCGGTTCCGCGCAGCGTGTGCCGGTGCCGAGGGAGCTCAGCGCGGAACGAGAATCTTCGCGGAAACTGGCGATAGTCCCGTTTGAGCGTGAAAAGCAATTGCCTCTTGTCGATGTGGTGCAACCGGAGCGCAAGGCTTCCGACCTGATCCTAGATCGTAATAATCAGCGGCTATTGCTCTCGCTGCTGAATGAGTTCCGGCAGCGTGAGACGCTCGGCGCGCACGGCTTGCGGAGCCGGTCGCGGTTGTTGTTTTGTGGTCCGCCAGGATGCGGCAAGACCCTGTGCGCCGAGGTGTTCGCAAGCGAGGTGAAGCTGCCACTGCTGTCGGCAAGCATGGATGCTTTAGTGTCCTCGCTCTTGGGCGAAACGGCCTCAAACCTGCGCAAGATCTTCGACTATGCGGCGGCGCAGCCGGTCGTCCTGCTGCTGGACGAGTTCGACGCAATAGCGCGGCTGCGAGATGACGAGACTTTGAATGGAGAACTGCGCCGGGTGGTCAATAGCCTGTTGACGTTGATCGAGAAGTTCCGCGGGCATGGGTATGTGATTGCGGCCACGAACCATGAGAAGCAGCTTGACCCGGCCATTTGGCGGCGCTTCGACGAAGTGGTGTTCTTCGGCAAGCCGTCCGTAAACGAAATTGGTCGCTTGGTGAACCTGAAATTCCGCAACTTTGCGGCTGAGTTCGAGCCTGCCGAGATGGCAAAGTTCCTCGAAGGGTTCTCTCATGCGGAGATTGAGCGCGTGTGTCTGAATGCGATCCGTCGCGCCGTTCTGGCACAGCACAAAAGCGTCAGCAGCCGCAGGTTTTTGGAGAGCATTTCGCTTGAAACTCGAAGAAGGGACATCGCTACGAAACTGCAGAATTAGCGGCGTTGAGTCATGCCAGAGCTTCCTCATCTCATCCTGCCGCGCGCCGAGGTCGATATGGACCGGCGCAAGCGTCCTGGTTTTGGAAAACAGGCACCGCGTAATGCAACCGAGCAGACTGCGCGCGTCTCAAAGGCCGTTGATGAGGCGTTGGCAACGCACGCCGCCCTGCGTTCGACGATCGTTGATCCGGCGTTGATCGTGCGGGTACGAACGACACACTTCGTCTCGGAAGAAGAGTGGACGCGCGCTGGCCTTCTGGTTTTGGGCCATGACGAAAACGATTCGGTGGTGTTGTTTGCGAGTGATGCAGAGCTAACCGACTTTCGATCGCGCCTCAACGCCTATGGGCAGACACCGCCCGCAGGTCAGAAGCATCCTTCCTACGCGTCGCTTATTGCGGCGATTGAGGAGTTCGGTGCGCTTACGCCCAAAGACCGGATCGGCGGCGGGTTGCGCGAAGATGGTCACGAGACTGTCGAATCGTTCGCTAATGCGAGTCGGTATGTGCTCGATGTGGAACTGTGGGAGATTGGCAGCCAAGAAATACGAGTAACGCAGGCCGAAGCTCTGAGCGCCCAGGTGCGGGAGCGTGGCGGAGAGATTACGGACCGTTATATTGGATTGTCATTTACGGCGTTTCGAGTGCTCGGGGGCGGTGAAGTCTTTCGCTGGCTTTTGAGCTTGCCTTCGGTGCGAGAAATCGATCTGCCACCGGAGATTGATGCGGAAGTCGGACCGTTGCTCGATGCCGGCATACGCGATATTGGCACAGTCGAAGACCCTGACGAAGATGCGCCGCTGGTGGGCATTCTCGACTCCGGTGTCAACGAAGCGCATCCGCTGCTGGCTGCCGTCGTCGTCGAGAGGGCGAGTTCACCGGCATCGCTCGGTCTGAGCGACGGATATGGTCATGGCACACGGGTAAGCGGTATCGCAGCCTACGGGGATGTTCGCGATTGCCTAGAGCGCAAGTCGTTCAAGGCTTCGATTCGCATTTGCAGCGGCAAGGTGGTGAACGACTCTGGGGCGTTCGATGACCGTAGGCTGGTGCCATCGCAGATGGACGAGATCATTCGCGGACTTCACGCGCGAGGATGTCGGATTTTCAATCTGTCCATCGGGGACCGCAAAGCTCGTTATGCCGGAGGAAGAGTCGGCATGTGGACGGCGATTCTGGATGAGTTGGCGCGCGAGCTGGACATCTTGATCGTGGTGGCAGCCGGCAACTATGAACATGATCCAGCGAACGGCAACCCGGAAGACCACTTGTTGGGGTACCCACGCTATCTCCTGACCCCTCAAAGCCGTTTGCTGGAGCCTGCGGTGGGAGCCAACGTTCTCACGGTTGGCGCTGTGGCTCACGCGGCTGCGGTAGCGGCGCAAGGTCCTGGGGATGTAAGCGTACGTCCGATCGCCGATGTGGGGGAACCGGCACCATTCACTCGCTCCGGTCCCGGCATTCACGAGAGTCTAAAGCCTGACCTGTGCGACGATGGCGGCAATATGTTGTACGACGGCCTCGTGCAAGGACTGAGCCGGAGGTCCGCAAGTGAAGTGTTGACGACCCACCCGCGTTATCTGGAGCGTCTCTTCACAACTGCGTTCGGAACGTCTTATGCAGCGCCGCTTGTCGCACACAAGGCCGCGCTGGTGCTTCGGGTTTTCCCAGCCGCCAGTGCGAATCTGTTGCGAGCGCTTCTCGCGAACTCGGCGCGTCCACCCGAGGCGGCGGTACGCAGGCTGAACGGACTCGGCCCGGCTGCAGTACGCAATCTTTGCGGGTATGGGATCGCAAATGCGACACAAGCCTCGACTTCCGATACGAACCGGGTCATTCTCTTCGCGGACGATGCGATTGGCATGGATCGCTTTTTCGTTTACGAGGTGCCCATTCCAGCGGCGTTTGCCACGACCAAGGGCAAGCGCTCGGTTCGCGTGACATTAGCTTTCGATGCACCAACACGTCATACGCGAGCTGCGTACCTGGGCGTAGAGATGTCATTCCGTCTGGTGCGCGGCAAAACGCTTGGTCAGGTGATCGATCATTATCGCAAGCGCAACCAAGCGGAGGAAGGAGCACCTCCCGAGATGGAGGGCAAGTTCGATTGCGGCTTCGACACGGGGCCGAACAGTCGCGAATGCGGAACCTTGCAGAGCGCGGTATTTGAGATGAGCCGGAATCCCGCACCGGAATACGGCGAAACCTATTACCTCGTAGTACGTTGCGAGCGGAAGTGGATGCCGGATGAGTTCGCGAAACAGCGGTTTGCGGTGGTGGTTGAACTCAGCCATACCGAAGAGATCAGGCTCTACGAGCGCGTGCGTGAGCGTTTGATGGTTCGCGTCCGGGTTTAATACGTTATAGACCGTTTTCTCGCGATTGAACTGGCGCAAACATCTCAGTGGTTAAATCAAAGGGTCGGCCCCGCGGGAGCGTCTAGTTTGAACTTTCATTGTCGCCGCACAGCGGCGACAACGCAGTTACGGCTTCACTCCCGCTTGGACAAAGTCGTGGCGCTTGGACAGTTGGGGCGTTCAGGCCGGAATTGGCAAGGTAAACATGGTTCACGAGAACGGCGTTTGGCAGGACCTAAGTAGCCACTAGGCCATTATCAGGGTGCATGGCCGTTCACTGTTCGCCAGTTGAACCAGATGTTCGGAGTCGCTCCACAGCTTGACCGCGGTATCCTCCTCATAAGACACGACAGACGAACGGGTCTCGCTGAGTACCCCATTCTTCGAGTGGTAATACTTTCCCGAGCTGCCAGCGTAAGAAGCATCTTCGGCAAGCGTTGCAAGAGCCTCTCCTGATAGCGGCATCTGTCCCATTGTCATTCCCAGCTTGCGCAGGACGAACTTGACAGCAGACGTGCGGAAGATCGCGGGCGCTCCCAGTCCCATCCCAGTGTCCGGAAGAAAACCGGGATCGTAGGCGATAGACGCTACCGGCGTTCCAGCCCGTCGCAGACACCTGTCCAGTTCGTAGGCATAGAGGATGATGCAAAGCTTGGACGTCGCATAACGACGACCGCCGGAGATCGGCTTGCCGTTGCGTCCCTGTTGCGCCAGCGCGTTCGCATCAGGATCGACTGCCTTGCCGACTGACTTACCATCCATCAACGCCGGATCGTGCGTCCCACTCGCCGTCCACACGATCCGGCCGCTTGCTGCCACGGAATCAAGCAGCAGGTTGACGAGCAGAAAATGCCCCAGGCAGTTGCCCGCGAAGGTTGTCTCGTAGCCGTCTAAGCTGTACGTCGCGGGCCCGTTGGACTGAGCGCCCGCATTGCAGATGATGCCGTGGAGCTTTTCGTCCTTCACCCTGGCATCCTGCAGCATTGCCTTGCAATGCATCACGCCTTCGCGCACCGACGCAAGCGAGTTCAGGTCCATCGTCAGCACCTCAACCCTTACACCCGTCTCCGTTCGTAGCTGCTGTGCGCCCTTTTCTACACGTTCACGGTTGCGTCCCGCCAGGATCAGATCGCACCCATAACGCTTTGCCAGAGTCCGTGCCCCTACAAGTCCCAGGCCTGAATGTCCACCCGTCATCAATACTGTTGGCATATCCGCTCCCACAACATTCGGTTCGGAACAGCATCGGCACTGCGATCTGCTCAGGCGACTCTAACTTCAGGCGAGCTGAAGGACCTCGGCGAGGTCACTCTTGCTGCTACGGGACAGTGCTATACGGCTTGTTTCAGCACGGTATGCACGCCGGTCCACTTCAGGTTTGGATAGCGCTGGTTGTCCAGCGGCCGAAGCATGCCGCTGCCTTCGAACATGCAGTAGAGATATTGCATGCCCTGCCAGACGGGAAAGGGTGAGTCTGACTTCGGGGTAAGCATCCGAACGACTTTGCTGATCCGCTGCAGCCGGCCGAGACCGCCGCCGCGCAACAGGCGAAACTGCTTGCCGCTTACCTTCGATGCCGCTGCCATCAGGCCCGCAGCGGAGACCTGCTCTCCCGCAATGCGCAGGATGGACGGTGCGCCAGAATCGAGCGCGGCTTCTGCGGTGTAGGCCGCCGTATCGTCCATGGTCGTGAAGTCCAAGGGCTGGTTGGGATTGTCGCCCCAGTAGAGGACTCGCTTGATCTTGAACAATACCAGCGGGGCTTCGCCCGTCAGGAGGTTCATAAATGCGCCATTTAGGACCGACGTTGAACGAATGGGTGCATGCTCCAACCGCTCCCTGAACTGCCGGTGCAGATCGAAGTTGCGATTCAGTCCATGTGCGATCTTCGTAAAATCCATCGCATAATCCGAGGGAATGAAGCGAGGCACCCCGGCTTCCACGGCGGCATCCAGAAGCGCTCCCTGGGCCCCGATCAGGATCTCGTCGAGGCCCAGCAGGGTAGACACGACACACGAAGTACCTTTGCAGGCTCGCACCACGTCTGCGCGCGAGCGAAGGTCCGCTTCTACGATCTCCACCTGCTGCTCCCGGAGCCTGGCAAGCCGCTCCGGGCTCGTACCGGGTCGTACAAGGGCGCGAACTGAAGCGCCCCGTTGCCGCAACTCACGCGCGATCCGTCCGCCAAGATTCCCCGTAGCTCCTGCAAGCACTATCCTTTGCTGTTCCATGCACCCTCCCCTCACCTTCGATACAGATCGCCTGTACGACAATTTAGACCATAGCATCTATTGTGACCACTGGTTACAACATTAGTGACCAATGTTCATTTGTCGTCCAAAGGAGCTATCCTGACTTCATGCAAGTGAAGTCTTTCAGCCGTGCAGCGGAACGTCGTACCGAACGGCGAGAGCAGATCGTAGGCACAGCCAGCCAGCTCTTCTCAGAACGGGGCTACGATAACGTCACTTTGCGGGCCATCGCGGAAAGGCTCGGGTATGCTCACGCGGCTCTCTACCGCTACTTTCCTGACAAGGCGTCGCTGCTTGCGGAGATCTGTAAAGAGACCTTCGACCGCCTCATCCTTGAACTGGACGCGGAGCAAGGCAAAGCTCACGGGCCGGAAGCTCAACTGCTCGCCGTCTCTTTGGGATTCGTACGGTTTGGCATGGCACATCCGCATCACTTTCAGGTGGTGTTCTCCGGTCCGTTGAACACCAGCGGCAGCGCGAACGAGCACATTGACGCCATCGGGTGGGCTTTGTTCGAACGACTCATGCAAACCTTCGTCGCTTGCTCCGAAGCAATCGGCCTGAACCCTGAGACTCGAATGCTAGATGCGAACACCTGGTGGATCTCACTCTTCGGAATCACCCAGGTTCTTATCAATCGATGCGCCGTCATCGGACCCGCCGCCAGCGACGAGGTCATGCAGAGGCATGTAGAAGTCATGTGGCAAGGCTTTCGGGTCTTGTCCGGTCCTACCGTATCGAAGCCAAAGCGCGCTGTCAGTAAGAAACTGCGATCTGCATGAGTTCGGTGTCGCGAAGTCGCAATAGCGTCAGTAACGCTTTCTCGGCGTTCGGGCTTGCCTCATGCGGCCCAACTTCCGACAATCGCATTTATCAGGACTGATCAGCACTCAATGAGTGCGTCGGCCTGTTCTCGCGAGTTGAGATCGGCGTTGGTGAACACACGTCGATTTGTCAGGAACGAGCCGCCAAGCACGAAAAACTCCTACTCTAGGAGAGTACTGGGATCAGGATTGAGACGAAGGCCAGCGTTTCGGCGACAGTGTACAGAAGGTGCCGCTGCGACCAAAGATCACATGATTGCCGCCAGCGAGGCGCCGACACCGAGAATGCTTCAGGACCGACCCCTCTAGGCGGATAACCAGCAGAGCTACGGACGGCGCGGATGGCCGTCCGTAGGGGCACCCTGAATCTGATGAGGTGGCACTTGGAACATATAGAAACGGTTCAGGCAACGACTTTCTCGTAAAAGGTGAGGATATGCTCAGCGATGTAAGCCAGGCAATCCTCTGTGGCAAAGTGTCCTGCAGCTAGCCGGTGCATCTCGGCCTGTGGCAGCTCCTGGAGGTATGCTTCGCCGCCCTCGGGCGTGAAGAAAATATCTCCTTGTCCCCAGAAGATGATCGTTTTCGGCTGCTGCTCTTTGAGGAACGCCTGCCATTTGGGATACAGCGTGACATTGTTGCGATAGTCGTAGAAAAGATCGAGCTGGAGCTGACGACCATGGGGCCTTTGCAGCGTTTGATAGTAATCCATATTCCATGCATCAGGGCTGATCAGGGCGGGATTGGTTGAGCCCCCCAGGTAAGTAGCCTTCACTGTATCCAGTTCGAGTAAGCCTGCGGCTCCCTTCTCGTTCTCTTCGCTGCGGTCCAGCCACAGCGCGTTCCGCAAGCCGCCCCACGCGGCACTGAAGCCTACTTCGTAGGCGTTCGTGTTCTGGATAATCAGCCATTCCAATGCCTTGGGGTTGTTCGTCATTATCCTGAAGCCCACGGGACCGCCGTAGTCCTGTACATACAGGCCGTAGCGTTCAAAGCCCTTCGCCTTCAAGAAGCCCTCAGTGACTTCTGCCAACTTGTCGAAGGTGTATGGGAAGACCGCCGGGTCGGGAGTGTCACTGTTCCCGAAGCCGGGGTAGTCGGGGGCAATGACATGGAAGCGGGAAGCGAGCGCTGGGATCAGCTCACGAAACTGGTGTGATGATGCCGGCCAGCCGTGCAGCAGGACAAGCTTCGGGCTTGAAGGGTCGCCCGCTTCGCGATAAGCGATAGTAAGACCATCGACCGTGATGGATCCAAAAATGACGGTGCCGGCGTGGGCAGCTGGAGTATAGATGTTGCTCATAGAACCTCTCAATTACGGAAGTGCCGAACTTGAAGTCCGGGTTGTGTTGGATTGCCATACGGAAATCTCCTATGGCCCGAGATACAGGCGCACGACGTGAGGCGCTTACGTTATCTGTTGGCCTCGGCTACAGGCCCGCGTACCAGTCGTAACCAAGCTTGGTCCAATAATCATCCGGCTTCTCGTTGGTGTAGGCGATCAGGCCGATGCGTTTGATCTGCTTGTAGCCATACTTCGTCGGGGTGTACAGGCGGAGCGGTGCGCCGTGAAATTGTGTGAGCGGCGATCCCATCATTTCTGTCACGAGCAGGGCCTGGGGGTGTCGGAGCGCGTGGAGATCATAGCCGACGTAGTAGTCCCCGTCAGGCGTTTCCATGTAGACGTAACGCGGTTCCTTGCCATCGATTGGCGCTGGTGGGAACATCTCCATAAAGTCCGCAAAGCGGACACCGGCCCATTGCACGATCTGACTCCATCCCTCGATGCATTTGAACTGCAGCACCAGTTCCTGATGCTGAAGCCGCGGAACGAAGTCTTTGAGTTGCAACAGCAGACCAGGCGTGCCTGGTGCCAGCGTCGAATCACTTTCGCCCGCTTCCTCCAACCCACGCGGCTTTCTACCGGTGTGGTTCTCATCCTGTTCAGTCTTCTGCTGCATGCCTTCCGGCGCCATCTTGATCGACGACATCTTGCTCGGATCTGTCTTGGTGTCGTGTCCCTGATCCTCCTGTAAAGCAGCGGCCTCGTACGCGTACTCCCAGGCTGTTGTGTCGCGAACATAGAACGGAGATCGCTCCGCATCGCGTACGCCGACAACCTGAAGTCGATAGCTCTCGGGCCTCAACTGCATCTTGAGCCCGAACACGCCGTTCACCCGTAGCGCTTCAGCCTTGCTGCGTGGGTAGGTGGGCGCGAGCGCATACTCACGAAACACCGAACGCGATACATCAGCATTCCATGCATACGCCTTATGAAGTAGACCGGGGACCATCTCGTCGAATGGAGCGTCTTCGAGATATCTACGAAAGCCATACGCCGCTGCGGCAGCAGCACCAAAGCCAACAAAGGCACGGCGTGTACGACGGCGGGAAGCGGCGAGTACGGCAGCGTCGGCTGCATCTCGCCCCGCATCGGCTTGGACTTCGCCGCCAAGCTTGTGCGACAGAACGTCGTCGGCCTCCTTCGGATCAGCCGGACGCGTCTCTCCCTTGTGAACCTCCCTCTCCTCACCGGCCGGGGATGCGCTCTGCGCAACAGGTCTGTCTCGCTGAGACAGCGACATCGCGTCCTCTGCAGGATGAGCTTCTCTGGAGTGTTCTGGCCGCTTCTCCTTCATCGCCAGCTCCTTCGCTCCGCCTCAGTCGACATCGCCTCCACACGCTGAACCTCATAGCCGCTAACCATCGCCCGAAAGTTGTTCCAACCCGCAAGGAGGACTTGAACGATATGCACCACAAAGAAGCCAAGGAAGCCCATTGTGGTCCAGAAGTGAACCCAGCGGGCCATCTCGTAGCCACCGAAGAGAGAAGTCAGCCAGTGCAGTTGTGTGGGTTTGTAAATGGCCAAGCCGGTCAGCAGCATGACGGCACCCATCGCGGCGCAGGAGCTGTAGGCAATGCGCTGCGCACCGTTGTACTTCGTGTGTGACGGCAGACCCTTACGTAGGTGTAAATCGACGAGCGTCACCTGAATCGCATCGCGAAGACTGCGGCGCTGGGGCAAAATCAGCCGCCACTCACCCGACAGCCAGGTGTAGAGCACCCACGCCACTCCATTCAGAGCAAAGATCCACATGAAGAAGAAGTGATAGCTCAGGCCCATCGTAACGTGATATGGCACATGCAGGATCTTGTAGAACCAGTCCGGAAAGAAGCGGATGAGCGTGAGGTGGCCTAATCCAATGCGGTACACGCGGTGCGGGTGCTGGTAAGCGTTGTCCGAGTCGTTCCAGTAAATGAGAACGCCGCTCCAAATCATGGTGAACAGCACAGGAAAGTTCACCCAGTGCATCCAACGGATGGCGAGCGGGTGCTTACGTTGAAGGCGAATCGAAGCTTTAGATGAACTCATACGCACCGCTACATCATCCCTTTGGCGCCGCAGAGCAACAGTGCTGTGAAGCGCTATGATCAGAATACGAATGACTAAACGTGAACAAAAGTGATAAATACTTACCGCAATGGTTACTAGGACTCAACGATGACTCTGAATAATGTCAGCTTGGACAGCCTTCGTACGTTGGTGATTGCGCAGGACGTAGGTGGTTTTGGCCGTGCTTCGGAGCGCTTGGGCCGTACGCCATCCGCCATAAGCTTGCAGATGAAGCGTCTGCAAGACGAGATCGGTGTGCAACTATTCAGGAAGCAAGGCAGAAAAACCCTCCTCACCGAGCAGGGGGAGATTGCGCTTCAGTATGCGCGAAGGGTGCTCGAGCTGAACGACGAGATGATCGACGTACTGCGCGGATCATCTCTCTCCGGGGTAGTTCGAATCGGATTCGCCCAGGACTTCACCGCAAATGTTTTGCCCCTGGTCATTGAACGCTTCAGCAGCCTTTACCCGCTGGTGAAGCTTGAAGTCACAGTAGACCGAGGCCAGGTGCTCATCCAGTCACTGAACTCCGGCGATCTCGACCTGGCACTTACTCTTGGTGGCTCGCCAGCTAAGACGGCGCAGATCCTCAGCCATTTGCCGTTGTACTGGATCGCAAGCCCCAAATTCAAGGAGCGAGCGAATCAGCCCCTTCCCCTGGCGTTATTCAACCCTCCTTGTGGGTGTCAGACAAGGGGCCTGGACTCGCTACAGGATGCTGGGCGTCCCTGGCGCGCAGCTATGACAAGCCCCAGCTTGCCTGGGCTGTGGGCCGCCGTCAGCGCAGGGCTCGGACTGACAGCACGAACGCTCATAGGAATGCCTGGAGATGTACAGACCATCGACCTGGGATTGCCGCCACTGGGAGACATGCCTGTTGTCCTACACCGCAGGCGAAATCTCCGTACACCGAACGCGATGCGGTTTGCAGAGGTGACGGAGGAATTCGTCAGCAGCTATTTGCGCTCTCTGGCGGGGAAGAACTGACCTGAGTGTTGGCATAATCATTTGGCTTTCCCTAGCCCTCAAGCAACTTCCACCTGCTCAGCCTGAGGATCGGCCACAACACCCGGCGCTTCAGGCAATAGAGGAGACATACTATGAGCGAAGCGCACGAGGAACTCACCGCGACTGCGGAGGCCGCATCAACCGATGCTAACAATGCATCCGTTCCGGATTTCCAGTTCCGCAGCGATCTGGCTTTCCCAAGGCTCAGCGAGGAATTGCTACAAAAGATTGCGTCCTACGGACACGAAGAGACCGTAGCGGAGAACACGCAACTGTATACGTATGGCGATCGTGATACGGACATGTTCTTGGTCCTTAGCGGGGAGATCGAGAGTCGGCTCTTAGTGGAAGGGGGGAGATCGAAGTGTTTTCGCTTGTTGTCTGCAGGCGAGTTCACTGGCGAACTTAACCTGCTGAATACGCAGCGAACAGTCGCCTTGGCCCGCACCACACAATCTAGCCGCCTAGTGCGAGTCTCCAGGAGAAACTTGCGGCTGCTGATGCGTGCCGAGGGCGACCTGGCAAACATCATCGTCTCTGCCTGCATCTGGCGACGAATTGGGATCATGAGAGATCCGTCTACGGGGATTGTTCTCAGAGGTAAGAGCGACGATCCTGACCTGATTAAGCTCCGTCGTTTTCTGGTGCGCAATTACTACCCGCATCGAATCGAGGAGCAGCAACCGGCCAAAAACGACGCTCGGTCGACCGCAACGACCTCCCCGCTCGTCGAGTTGCTGGACGGCCGGCTCCTGGTGAACCCGGCCATCTGCGAACTTGCTGACGAATTGGGCATCACCGAAACTCCGGAAACGGACAAGCTTTATGACGTTGCCATTGTCGGTGCTGGCCCGGCGGGGCTGGCCGCCGCGGTCTATGCGGCCTCCGAGGGTTTGTCGACTATTGTGGTCGAAGAAAATGCGCCTGGCGGTCAGGCAGGCACCAGTTCCAAGATCGAGAATTGTCTAGGCTTTCCGACTGGAATATCCGGAGCGCAGCTAGCGAGTCGCGGGCACCTTCAAGCGCTGAAGTTCGGAGTCCAATTCGCCATCTCGCGGGAGGTCGTCAGTACGACACAAGTGAACGGTCACCACCAGTTGCTCCTGTCCAGTGGCCTTGCAGTGAGCGCCCGCTCGGTTGTCATCGCGAGCGGCGCACGTTACAGGCGGCTGGACGTAACGAACTACGAGGCTTTTGAGAACCGCGGCCTCTTCTATGCCGCAACGGCAATGGAAGCCCTGCCCTGCCGCGACCAGGAGATCGTCGTAGTAGGTGGCGGCAACTCCGCTGGACAGGCTTCGGTCTTCCTTTCCGGCGTGGCGAGTCACGTACATCACATCGTTCGCGGTCCTTCCCTCCACAGTTCCATGTCTCAGTACCTCGTCTCGCGCATCGAGCGATCTCCCCGCATCACCCTCCATACGCATTCAGAAATTGTGCGGCTCGAAGGCCAGAGCCATCTGGAGTTTGTCACGTGGATGAACCGCGAAACCGGCGAGACGGTGCGAAGGCCGATCTCAAGCGTCTTCGTCATGATCGGTGCGGAACCAAATTCCGGGTGGGTGTACGGCACGGTCAAGCTCGATGAGAAAGGGTTCGTTCTTACCGGAGGACCGTGGGGCTTTGAGGCAACATCTTTTGCGACGAGCATACCGGGTATTTACGCTGTCGGTGATATCCGGGCCGAATCTGTGAAGCGCGTCGCCTCGGCTGTAGGCGAGGGCTCCGTTGTCATCTCGAACATTCATCGCTATTTGGAGAACACTCACCTTCGTGTTCCTGATCAAGCGAAAGCCGATTTGTAACAGCGGCGACTTTCTTCGCGTTCGCGGTATACCGTGCATGGGCTATTGACGCGCCTCGTCGCAGCCTTGCAACGATAACAGGTAAAAGAAACTTCAGTGTTACTCGACTATTCCGAACTATTCTTCTCTCTTTGCATACCTTATCTTTGACACTGCCTTATGTCTGCGAACCTCCTCCCTGTCGGGCGGGTGACAAAGATTCCGGTTGCAGCAGCAGAAGACTCCAGTGGGAGGTGCAATGATAACGCCAATCGAGACAGTACGGAACTTCTATGCAGCTATCGCGGCAGGTGACACCGGGAGGATGGTCCAGCTTATGGCTCCAGATATCGAGTGGATCTCTGTTGTCGACTTCCATATCCAGGACCGTGGTCCTGCAGAGGTGATGAAGAAGGTCTTCGCTCCTCTGATGCAAGAGTGGGAAAGCTTCTCGCCAGCTCCTTCGGCGTTCCATGCGCAGGGGTCGACTGTGGTTTCGCTGGGGCGCTTTGCTTGTGTACACCGCGCAACGCACAAACGTGCCGACCTTCCTTACGCACACGTGTGGGACATCAAGGACGGGAAGATCGAACGGCACCGTCAATACATCGACACTCTGGCGCTCGAACAGATCCGGCAATCAGGCGACTCCGGCGCAACTGCCTGACACAGGCTGCCTCGTCGGCAGGACGCAGGCAGGTTGAGACTTCGGAGGAGAAAAAGCGGAGTGAATCGAATGGCCAAATACATTACTGCCACGGCTCTCTTTGCTGGCTCTGCGCACGCCGCACCGCTTCTTTCGACGACTGCGACGACCACGTTTCATAAAACAAACATCCACGGAGTCGGCGTCTTCTACAGGGAAGCTGGACCGGTGCACGCCCCAACAATCCTGCTCTTGCACGGCTTCCCGTCTTCGTCGCGCGAGTTCGATACGCTCGTTCCTTTTCTGGCCACCCACTATCATGTGATCGCACCGGACTACCCTGGGTTTGGCCTGAGTGACGCACCCCCGGCGACCGCCTACAGATATACCTTTGATCACCTGGCCGAAACGATGAGCGGACTTCTGGATAAACTCAGGATTTCGCGATGCACGATGTACCTCCACGACTACGGCGCGCCCATCGGCTTTCGGATGATGATGGCGCACCCTGAGCGCCTGCAGAAGCTCATCATGCAGAACGGCAACATCTATCAAGCCGGTCTCGGGGTCAAATGGGCAAAGATTGCAGAGTATTGGGCCGACCCGGGCGCTCATCCTGAGGTGCTGGATGTATTCCTCTCCCTGCAAGCTACCCGGGAGCGGCATGTTGCCGGCACCTCGCATCTAGGTCGCTACAATCCAGACACATGGAACGACGAGTACGCCGCTCTGTCACGGCCTGGTCAGCGTGAGATCCAAGGGGACTTGCTTTACGACTATCGGACCAACGTTACATCGTACTCCGAGTGGCAGGGCTGGCTTCGTGAGCACCAGCCTCCAACCCTGGTCGTCTGGGGCGAGCACGACCCGTCCTTCATAGCCGCCGGTGCGAAAGCTTTCCAGCAGGACCTGCCAAACGCAAAGATTCACTTGCTGGACGCAGGGCACTTCGCCCTTGACGAACAGACAGACCAGATTGCACACCTGATCCTCCAGTTCATGTCCGGATCGCCGACCTGATTTGCAGATGCTTTGAGTATGGACCACACCATCGCCTCGCGCAGCTCAACATTCGCACCGCCCTGCACATAGCCTGGAAAGCGGATGCATCGATTGTTCCAGCAAAGGAGATTCAAATGACAGACCCCGTTGACATCGTTCGCAGCTTCTACGAGAAACTCAAGGCAGGAGATGCCGCAGGTGCGCTGGGCTTGATGGCGCCCGATATTGAATGGATCACGATGTGGCACTACAAGGTGAATGGACGCGGGCCGGAGGCCGTAGCCGAAGGCCTCTTCAAGCCGTTGATGGCGGAGTGGACTACCTTTGCTCTTGTCCCAACGGAGTTCATCGTCGACGGCAGCACCGTGGTCTCGCTCGGCTATTTCACCGGGGTGCATGGCACAACTGGAAAGCATGCAGAAGCTCGCTATGCGCACGTCTGGACCGTCACAGAAGGCCTCATAACCCACTTCCGCCAATACATCGATACGCTGGCCGTAGCCGAGGCGCGCAAGGCATGAACCGTCCTCCACTTCCGCCCTTCACTGAAGAAACTGCTCCGCAAAAAGTCCGCGCGGCAGAGGACGCATGGAATACGCGCGATCCAGCGACCGTGGTACTCGCCTATACAACCGACTGCCGGTGGCGCAACCGAATAGAGTTCCCGTCCGGTCGCATTGAGATCGAGGCCTTTCTCGTCCGCAAATGGAGACGAGAACTCAACTACCGACTCATCAAGGAGCTCTGGGGCTTCCGCGGGAATCGCATGGCTGTGCGCTTTGCCTACGAGTATCACGACGATAGCGGGCAATGGTTCCGCGCTTACGGCAATGAGAACTGGCAGTTCGATGCAGCAGGCCTGATGGAAGTGCGATTTGCAAGCATCAACGAACATCCCATCGCTGAGACCGAACGCAAGTTCCACTGGGTGCTCGGTCGACGGCCCGACGATCATCCTGGGCTCACCGAACTCGGGCTCTAAACAATCTTGTTCTACTCGTCTCGCTGACCTATCAGGAGGAATGACTTGAGCCGTCTACTTTTCATCCAGTCTTCGCCACGACATGCGCAATCCAAATCGAATCAGATCGCGCAGGCATACCTTAGTGCGTTGTCTAAGAGCAACCCGGATCTCAGCGTCGATGTGCTCTCGGTGTGGGAAACCGAGCTACCCGTCTTTGACGGCGACAAGGTCGCGGCGAAGATTAATGTCATGCAAGGTAAAGAACATAGTGAGTCAGAGAAGACGGCGTGGGATCAGATCGTCGGGATCGCCAATCGTTTCATCTCGGCAGACCGATACTTGCTGGCTGTTCCCATGTGGAACGGTGGCATTCCGTATCCACTCAAGCACTACATAGACGTAATTCATCAACCGGGCCTGCTTTGGGGCCTGAAGCCAGACACGTGCTACTTCGGTTTGCTCAAGGACAAGCATGCCACCCTTGTTCTTACGGCCGGTGCTTATTCCCCTTCTGCGCCTTCCCCAGCCTTCGGCATGGATCACCACTCCTCCTATCTGCGCGACTGGCTCAACCAGGCGGGCGTGACAGCCATCGACGAAGTGCGCTTCGAGCCAACGCTGCTCACCGCCGATCCGGCAGGCGACTTCGAGCGCGCAAAAAGTGAGGCCGTAGCACTTGGTCGTGTCCATGGCCGCCTTGATTAAGGCGTTCGATAGCGGACGTCACTCGGCCTGGAGGAGGCATATCCAGGCGACGATGTCGACCAAGAGGGTGCATGAACAGTGAGTCAGTAAAGCCTTGGGTACACTCCGTCAATGTGAGCGGGCCATTGCGGACCCTTAACTTTGCCGGAACAGAAGTGACAACGGGCTTTTTCAAGACGGCTCGCCCCGGGGTGGCATATGCGCGAAAGCTCGGTTTAGAAGGTGACGCTCAAGCTGACTTAAGCGTGCACGGAGGGCCGGAAAAAGCAGTCTACTTCTACCCGCGCGAACACTACCCAGTATGGGAGGCCGTCTTGGGCGCCGAAGCGCTACCGCCCGGCAGTTTCGGCGAGAACATCACCTCGGAAGGGTTGCTCGAAAGCGAGGTCAATATCGGCGACATTCTGCGGATTGGTACAGCCACGTTTCAGGTGATACAGCCTCGCAGTCCGTGCTACAAGCTTCAGATCCGGTTTGGCCGCTCTGACATGACCGCACTCTTTTTCCAGCAGGCTAAGCCGGGTTGGTACGCTTCGGTGATCCGGGAGGGCACCCTCGCGGCGAAGGACAAGATCGTTCTGCGCCACCGTGCCCCGGAAGGCGTCACGGTAGCCGACGTTTGGCGCTACAGTGCGCAACTGGACGCCGACAGCGCCGCAAGAGAACGCATCGGAAGCCTCGAGCTATTGCCGGAGTTCTGGAAGCGGAGGATCGACCGCCATGTCTCTCATTAGCGTTGTGCAGCGCATTCGCCATGAACGTAGCACAGACGAAACGCACACGCGCCGCGATTGAAGCGTCCGGCGGTTTGGATCAAAAGAGCATCGACAATCCTAAAAAGCGCGCTTGTCGTCAGTTGGTGCTAGATCGCCGATGCACGCACCGACACCAGATTAGTACCGGGAAGTCGCAATAGCGGAAGATTACCTTTCCGAACACCGTGTGAAGCGTGTTCGGCTGGCTGTCTGGCGTGAGCGGCGTTTAGAGGGACTTATCCGGGTACAGGTGGTCGATGATTCTTGGAAGGTACTCACCCTGGAAGTTCTTCGTAGTCGCACCTCTAAAGAAGTGAGCCGCCTTCTCTTCAAGGACCAGGTTCGCAAGTCCGTGTAGTGTGGCCATGCCGCACAGCATCTCCGCAGAATCTTCGAAGCTGGCTGGATCTGGATCTGGCTTGCCACGATAGGCGAGCACCGCATGTCCAAGACGATTCCCCGGTCCTTTGCTGGCGGCGGCAAGGCGCGAGTCGCTGCGGTCTATGAGGTCCTTTCGGAACATCAGCCGGAAGTGGCCGGGGAAGTCAATCGCGAACTTGACAAAGGCGAGCATTACGGCCCGGACGTCGGTGACAGCGTTCTGCGATCGCCCAGCAGTATCGATGTATTGTCCCGCTCGTTCGTAGGCGAGGACGGCGACTTCCGTGAGGAGGCCTCTGGCACTGCCGAAATGGTGTGCGGGCGCTGCGGGCGAAACACCCGCTTTCTGGGCCGTCGCACGGAGCGAGAATCCTTCAATGCCTTTCTCGGCGATGATCTCGTCAGCGGCCTTGATCAGCGCCGCACGAAGATCACCATGATGGTAGCTGTCTCTCCCTCCTGTATCGGCAACTGGCAAATCTTGACGGCGTTTAGATAACCCGCTACTGTGAGTAAGAGTGGTCTGGACGGTCTTCGAAGGACTTGTGCGGCCCATAACTAAACAGTGTATAGATAATCGCCGGACTGGTACGTCCGGCAGGAGAGGCGACATGGACAAGGTCTGGTTCATTACAGGGGCATCGCGCGGTTTCGGACGCATATGGGCAGAGGCAGCCCTTGAACGGGGTGACAAGGTTGCAGCGACTGCGCGCAACGTGGACAGCGTTGCAGACCTGAAGAAACGGTTCGGGGACTCAGTTCTTCCGTTGCAGCTGGATGTGACCGACGCTGCTCGCGTTCCGGAGGCGGTGCAAAAGGCTTTCGAGCATTTTGGGCGGATCGATGTTTTGGTCAACAATGCCGGGTACAGTCTGATCGCCACAACGGAAGAGGCGACCGACGAGCAGATCGCGGACCTTTTCGATGCAAACTATACGGGCGTTGTGCGCGTTCTCCGGGCGGCTTTGCCCTTGATGCGACAGCAGGGCAGCGGTCACATCCTGGGTGTAACCAGCAGCCTCGGTGTGGTTCCCGCGCCTCTGATTGGCGTGTACGCCGCAACAAAGGCGGCTGCTGAATCCCTGCACGAGTCTCTGGCCAAAGAGGTTGCGCAGTTCGGTATTAAGGTCACGATGATCGAGCCTGGAGCCTACGCAACGGAGTTCGGCAAGAGCGCAACACGTGCGAATCCACTGGAGGTTTACGACACATTCCGTAAGGACTTCATGGCAGGTCTGATGAAGCTGGAACGCGGGAATCCGCAGGTGACCTCAGAAGCGCTGTTCAAGGTCGTCGATGCAGAGCAACCGCCTCTGCGTCTCATTCTGGGCAGCACAACCTTGCCACAAATTCGCTCTACCTACGCCGACCGTCTGGCGACCTGGGAAGCCTGGCAGGCTGTCTCGAACGCTGCTCAGTAAACCAGAATGCAGCTCGGGAGCGCGTAGCCGCTCGTGTTCCCGAGCCGTTCTCATCGGTACTGTGAAGTCGAATTGTGGGAAGTAGGCTTTTCAACAGAAGTCTGGAACGCTATCGCTGTGCCCTACAAGCTCAATCCTTGATCGTTTCCGCTGTTGCTTTTGTTTAGGGACGGAGTTTGAGCGTTCTCGTTGGCGAGAGGCGCCGGTGTATGTCCTGCATGTTCCAAGGCCTGATGTCGTGCGACTGGTTGGGCTTGCCGATCGTAAAAGTGCCCTTGTGGGTCAATGTGAAGCCAGCCGCTTCTTTCGTTGTGCTGGTAACTTTGAATATCTCCCGTTTCTCGCTTCCATTCGTACCCGGCGGCTTCGTTCGGTAGTGAGTTCTGGATGGGCGCATAATGACGGAGATCGACTGCCATCTGCGTTTGCGCCTTATCGCTCGCCGGGTTCCGGGTTTCTTGCTGAAACTGTCGCCGCTGTTCTTCCTGTGCGTGCTCTCGCGTGTTGGTCATGGTCTGCTCCTTGGGTTGGGATTGCTGGGTTTTAGTGTCGCCGCTGGGCTTCGAAATCACGACAGCGGAGGCTTTGGTGATGTCGGTGCTGAGGCGTTCGGCAAGGGTTGAAACGTCGTTGGTGTAGATTCGCGCGTCCTGGGACGCACGCGAGACGGACACATACGCGAACCGGGTGTTGATAAGTTCCGGGTGCGTTGTGGTATCCATGTTGACGAGCACACGATCCGTGGTGAGTCCCTGGGAGCTGTGCGACGTAACGGCGTAGCCGTGGTCGAAGTGCTGCATCTGCGATGTATCGAACGTCAGAGTTCGGTCCTTCTCGCCGTCCATCCGAACGCTCATGCTGGTTCCTTCAATTCGTTCGATAGTTCCCAAATCCCGGTTCTTCACGTCCATCTCCGGCTTGCTCACGGTGAACTGAATCCGGTCTCCCTCCGAGAACTCGCGGACGATTTCGCGGTAGGCTGCGATGCCGTGTAGCCTTTCGGGGTTATAGGTGACGTGCTGGCCGTCCTGCCGCTCGACCGTGAGCTGGTTATCCTTGGGGCTCGTTGCAACGACGGTGGCGTAGGTGCCACGGTCGATTCCTAGTTCCTTGCTGCCTCGCGTGTAGTACAGAACGTCGGCTGGCTGGTACAGGGCAGCCCAATTTCGGTCGGCACTGGTCAGCTCTGATCGCTGCGTGAGAACGGTCATCGGGTGGTTCTCTTTCGACAAGGCACCGCTGTTTTGCAACTCCGCGCGGACGGCATTGTTGATGTCGCGGCGGCTGGCGTTGTCGGGCGAGACGATGAGCGTATTCTCAGGCTGCGCAACGTAGTCTTTCGCAATAGCCTTGATCCGCTGCTGCCGTTCGGGGATCTCACTGATGCGCCCCTGCTGCTGGAGAAGCTGAACCCCTGTGCTGGTTTCGCTCCGCGAAAGGTGCTCGACGGCGCGGAGGAGTTCCGGGTCTTTCTGGCGAACGATCTGGTCAAGCTGGGAGGTCCGCATCCCAGCTTCCTGCATCTGCTCGAAGGGCTTTCCGGCGTCTACGCCCTGGTGCTGCCGCGTGTCGCCGATCAGTAAGACCCGGTCCTGCGGGCCGATCTTTTCAAGGAAGGATTGCATCTGGCGGGTGCTGGCGAGACTGGATTCGTCGAGCATGTAAAGGTGCCGCGCGTTCGGGTCGCCCGCGTTTCTCTCGACGCCTCCACGCGCTAGGAAACCTTGCAAGGTGTCGGCTGGAATCCCAGCATCGCGGACTTGGCCGGCTGCGCGGCTGGTGGGCGCAAAGCCCTCTACGGCATAGCCGTTTTGCTCCGCGCCCTCACGGATACCGGATAGAGCCGAGGTTTTACCTGAACCGGCCAAGCCCTGCAGCCCGTGGATTCGGTCTTGCGAGGTAAGCACCTCCTCGATGGCTCGTTGCTGCGCCGGATTCAGGAATTGGCGGGAGCGGGCGTGGGCAGCGGCGTCCTCCTGACGCATGATCGGTTCGGTGGTCTGTCGTCCCTGTTGCATCTGCTTGATGGTCGAAAGCTCTTCGGCAATCGCCTCGCGCGTCGTGAACTGTCGTCCTGTTTCATGCTTCTGGCCGGGTGTGATCTGGAACTCACCTGAGGTCACTCGCTGCTCGAAGTGGCCGCGCACTTGGCTGTACGTCAGGTCGCCCATGCCACGCCGGAGGGCATCGCGCATGATGTCCCGTTCATCGGTGACCGCCTCGCGCTCGAAGTTGCGGCTTTTGGCGAAAGTAACGGCTTCCTGAACCCGTTCCGGTGTCGCTGCAAGCGGCTTCCGTTCCATGCTGTTTGCGCGTTCTCTCGCCTCCTGGACGACTCGGTCGGCCTGATTGCCGAACTCCGCGGCGACCTGCCTATGAGCTGCCAGCACCTCGGACGGAGTATGAATTTCCTTCTTGTCGCGAGTGGTGTGGGCGGCGATCTGGGCGGCCTCTGGCCCCGCAAAGCCGCTCTTTTCGAGGTACTCCCGAATCTGCTGACTGCGGGGGCTGGAGGCGTCAAGATACTCCTGCGTGTACCCCTTGATCTCGGGTGCGCCGCTTCTTCCCGGCGTGATCTCGTAGCCCAACTGTGACAACCGGTACATCAACTCGGATTGGTAGACAGCGGTCGCAAACTGCTGGCTGTCGAAGTAGCTTTGGGGCTGGACGGCGCGAGTGGAGCCGTCAGCGCGTTCCGTCATATTGAAGATGACGGCGTGGGTGTGGAGCTGCGGCGCGGCATAGCCATCCACCGGACGGGCCGTGTCATGCTCGAACTTGGCGGCAACAAACTTCCCGGTTGTTTCGGCGGTGTGGTTCCCGCCGATTCGAGCCTGAGTGTATCGCTCCAACTCGGTGAGAGCGGTTGTGACAGCTTCCCGGTGCGCCTCGCGCACCCGGTCATCTCCACCGACAAGGGCGGTCAGCGACACGGACTTTGGGGCTGAAAACGTGGCATCCCAACCGGCCCGATGCTCGACGGGTTTCACTGTGGTTCCGTCGGCGGTCGTATACTCCTGGCCGTTACGGTGCCGAACCAACTGTTCGCCGGTGAGGGGATTCTGCCCTTCACTGAGGCGAGCGAAGTGCTGTGCGTCGATGCCTCCGGCAACGCCGTACTGCTCGGCCATCCGTCCCTGCCATTCTCCAAGGATCGTGTCGCCCTGCTTCCAATAGTTCTGCTCGGCAGACGTGAACTCCTTGGCGTGATACGTCTGCGCCTGACCGGAGCTGAGCGGTTTGGAGAGGGTGAGCATGGACGGTCTCAGACACGAATCGTTTCATCGGCTGCTGTCGGTACATCCTCTTCTTGATCGTCGTCTGGGCTTTCGGGATTGGCTCCGCTGGCGGCAATCTCTTCTGCGGTTGGCTCGTCAGCCTCCGCGTCCTCTCCGTCCTCCGGCTGGGCAACTGAGGAGCTTGGAGCTGGCGCTGGGGCGGGTGTAGCTGCCTCCAAGTCGATACTCGGCGCGACGGGTGCCGACGCCTTCGGTACGAGCGTCTTGGGATCGAAGGGCAGCTCGTCGTCCTCCACCTTGCGCGGCACAAATCCGGGTGTGGTCTGTGCCACGTCCATGTACTCGAAGTGGAAGCGGGCGACGTTGTTGCCCAACTTCAGGAAGGCATGGCGGTTCTCCAAACCGGAGATTTCCGAGTCCATGACGAGCGGTTCAACCTGACGGTCTATGGTGAAGTTCTTGCCGGAGCGGGAGCCGTCAAAGTGCGTCTCCTTCATGCGCTCGATCTCGATCTTGCCGATGGCGTTCGACACCCATTCGGCGGCTTTCGGCTCCGTTGTTTTCAGGAATATCTTGGTCGCGGGTTGCGAGAGCATGACCTCGGCAAGATGTCCGTAGATAACCTCCAACTGCGCTTTGCCCTGAAATCCGAGAACGAGCGGGTTCTTGGATTTGCGGTTTTCGGTGATGGCCGTATGGAGTTGCGGGAGACGTTGGAGGCTGGCGAGTTCGTCCAGAACGAACCACACGGGTGTCTGATTTTCCTGCGGCGCGGTTAACAGACGCATGACGAGCAAGTCGATCCATAAGCTGTGCAGCGGTCTCAAGGCTTCGCGTTCCGTGGCACTCGACGTAATGAAGATCCAACCTTTGCGTTCGACCGCCCATTCGGTCGCACTCCATGTTTTGTTCTTTGCTTGTTCCTTGGTGGGAAGCATCCGAAGGCTATCCGCAACCAGTCCGAGTGAGGCCAGAACGCCATTCCGCTGCTGCTGTGCGCCCTTCGCAATCATGGCCTCCATCTCTGTCCCGCGCACTCGCTGGTCGATCTCGGCGGGATTGGAAAGCCAGTCCACAAGCTGCTGCGGATTCGGACCGTAGGTTAGGAGATGAGCGAAGATTTTCTGGGGTGTCTCGGTGAAGAACTCGCCCTTCTTGTCGCTGGTCGGCTGGTAGAGCGACGCGGCGATTGCCTTGGCTTCGGCCTTGCGGCGTAGCTCCTCGGACGGTCCCCAATAGGGGCACCGTTCGTCCAAAGGATTGAGAACCAGGTCGCCCCGCTTCTGGTCGTAGAACCTCTGAATGAACTCGCAAGCAGGGTCATAGACGATGGCCGAGTGGCCCCGACTCTGTATCTGCCGGAGCACCTGCATAATCAAAGTCGTCTTGCCTGCCCCGGTGTCGCCCATGAGTTCGATATGCTGCGCCTCGGCCTGCAACGGGATACGCATCATGTCTTTGGCTTCGGTCGTCACGAAGCCGATGCCATCGCCATCCACGGTCTTGTTGAACTCTTTCGGCGTGAGCAGGACGGGGCCTTTTAGTCGCCGCCCGTACTTCAATTCCTTGCTGCGGCGAATGTCTTTGCGGATGGCGAACGGGAGCTGCGCGAGCAACGAAAGGAAGCCGAAGAGGAGCGGTGGGGCGTAGATGCTGCGAAGCTGATCGCCGCCGAAGACGGCAGTGCGGAGGTAGGCATGGAGAGGCGCATCGAAGAATGTCTGCTGCGGGCCGCGATAAAGAATGCGGAGGCCCTGCGCGGTAGCCTGAGCCGATATTGCAAGCGGGATATGCTTGCCGTTCGGCGTGGCGGTCACTCCTTCCTGCACGTCGGACTCGGTTGCGGGGCGCGCCAACTTCGCTCCATCTCCGACGTACAGGAGCTGATACTTACCCTTCCTATTGAGCGCTCCGCCTGCCGCGCTTTTTGCGTAGATCGGCGTGTAGAACTGCTGCAACAGCGTCTGTCCGTAGCTGAAGCGAAGGTAGACGAAAATGCTCGTTAGTATCAGCGCGAAGAAGATCGCGCCGTAGCTGTAGATGGGCGAGTGCGGTGGAAAGATGATGGTTTCTTTGCGACCCCACTGTGTGGTGTTCATCATGCACGCTCCAGGTCTTGCATCGCGTCTTCAGCGACGCTGCGTTTGCGTTTTTTGACCTCGGCAATCATGTTGTCGAAGGCTTCGGGTGTGAGTTTTTGTCCCGTGGCGAGCGGACGAAAGAGGTTGGTGAGCATGAGCCGGATGCCCATGATTTCGGTCAGCTCGGTGCTGGCCGCCACCGTCCCTGCGTCGCGGGCAAGCTCGTCAAGAATGAGTTTGCGAATAAGCTCGCCACGCTGCAAACCGCGCGAGCGTGCGAGTCGTTCCACTGACTCAACTTCGCTCGGATTCAGTTTTGTTGTTACGCCGCGCAATCGGTAGGTGGCCCTCTTGGCGGCGTCTGTTGCGATCTGTGAGTCGTCGAGGAGTTTCATGTTTTCTCCTTGAGGCATGGTGTCCCTGGGTGTACCCGAGTGTCCTTGGGGACACCTGATGGGCGTAAATCATTCGTATTACTGGGTTCGCTTTTGTCGTGCTCAAGTGTCCCTGCGCGACCCTCGGAGGGGTGGAGTGTCATAATGCTTCCGGTGCGTAGCACCGCTTCTACCCAGCCGAGGCTGCTAAGGGAAGCCACTACTTAGTCCCTTGAGTAGCCACTGGAGTTGAGGGTGTAATTGCTGGCGGAGTAGAGCGCCGTCCGCGCTTGGCTCTCTCCGCTGCTTCCATCGGCCTACGAATACGGAGCGGTTGTTCGGGCTTCTTCCCATCCGCCGTTTGAGCAAAGGTTAGGAAGTCTTTGTCTTTGGAGAACACATACTCCAGCGCCTTCGAAACGACCTCGTCCGAAGGCGCGTTGATGAAGAGTGCGTACTGGTCGGTCCGATGGGCGATCGACTCATCGAGAGCAATGGTTGCGGTGACTTTGTTGACGATTTGGATCTCAAGTAATGCCATGCTGGTTCTCCTTTAGTGATGAATGGGTGCAACGTGACCTGTCGGGCGATCGAACTGCGCCCACTCAGCAGGCAGGGCAAGTTGGGCAGTGTTGGCCGTATCAGCCCGATTGAACTTGGTGGCGAACTCGAACACCTTGGCGGTGCGGTCGTAGCCGAGGACTTCGACAACCTCACTCACCTTGCGACCGTTGGCGTAACGCTGAACCTGCACAATGTACTGCACAGAGTCCGCAATCTCGGCCGCGGTGTCATCCCGGTTCGCTTGCTGATGCGAACGCATTGCAAGCTCTCCGAAGCGACGGAGTGCCTTCACCGCGGAGCTGGCGTGAATCGTCGCCATCGAACCGGCATGGCCTGTGTTGAAGGAGTCGAGTAAAGTCCGGGCTTCATCTCCACGCACTTCTCCGAGGATGATCCGGTCCGGTCTCCACCTCAACGCAGCCTTGAGCAGGTCATTGAAGCTCACCTGGCCCGCGTGTGCATCGGTCTGACACTCGGCGCATAGCAGGTTGGTCTTTGCGATCCGCAATTCAGACGTGTCTTCGATGACGACGATGCGTTCGGACTCGGGAATGAAATCAGTGAGCGCGTTCAGAAGCGTCGTCTTGCCACTGCCCGTCCCACCACTGATAAGGACGGTATTGCCGTTCTCAATCAAACTGCCGAGAAACTCCCCTAGCGACTCATCCAAAGCGCCCTCTTGGATGAGGAGAGGTAGGGTGTACCGCACCCGAGCGAACTTCCGAATGGTGACAGATGGATAAGGGCGGACAACCGGCGGGATGACGGCGGCAAGACGGCTACCATCTGGCAGTTGCGCGTTGAGGAGCGGCTTGTCCGCCCCAAGTCTGCGCCCGAGTTTGTTGGCGATCACGTCGAGGCTGGTGAGGAGCTGCCTCGTTTCGAACTTGACTTCAGGCGCGGCGTAGAGTCTGCCGTGCCTCTCGTACCACCAGACGCCGTCGGGATTGCCCATAATCTCGGAGACGCTCTCGTCCAGCAGCAGCGACTCAATGGGGCGGAGGAACGGAAGTATCAACTCAAAGCTCATGGGAACTCCGTGGTGAATCAAGCGGCCCGATAGTCTGGGCCGCTGTGCTGAAAGAGGAAGCGGTCTATGCGGCAACGTCCTCGGTTGCGAACTCCTCGTGCTCCTCGAACTCCGCCTCTTCCGCAGCGGCTTGTTCTGCGCGGTCGAGCTTGAGGATGGACTTGACCCGAATCTCCCAGACGCGCGTGGGGGCGTTGGTCTTCTTGCTGGTGTACTCGCGGCTCCGCAACTCGCCCTCGACCTCGATGTGAGCGCCCTTCTTGAGGCTGCCGGCGAAGGTTGCCAACTTTCCGAAGACGACCAGGCTGTGCCACTCGGTCTGCGAAACGTATTCGCCGCTCTTCTTGTCCTTGTAGGAGCTCTTAGTGGCGACTGAGAGGGTGGTGAAGCTGCGGTTGTTGCCGGTGTGGATGGTTGCGTCGTTGCCGAGGAAGCCGATGAGGTTGACTGTGTTCTTGTACATGGTGTGTCTCCGTGTGTTTCGATCTCCCGATCTGTTCTGGGCACCAATAGGCGAAGGGACCCGGCTCCCAAGTGCCAAGCTCTGCATTCGCGGAGGGGCCCGGGAGAAAGTTGTGCGGCTGTTCCGTGCCGCGGCTTACAACTTTGTCTTGGGACAGCCGTGACCCGCAGGGCGACGAAAGTCGAAGCAGAAGAGCGCCGTGCCGCAGGGCGCCGGAAATGTCACCGTAGCGGTGCCTGAACAGAAGCGGGATAACGCGCGGCCAGACCCAACTGTGCGGAGTCAATCTTCGTCTCTGACTCGGCTGCAACCGTCCATGCTGGCTGCAGCTCATCCTCTGCCACTGAAGTTCCAGGACGGGTGCGGCAGTCTCGTTGGGTGGCTGGTGTCTCTGGCAGCGCCTTTGCCTCAGCCGTGCGCGTAGAGATAGAGAGGGTGTACCAGCCGGGATGGCAGTAAGATTCGACATCGCCAGCTCCGTGTAGGTGGGCTTAGTCCGTCAGTTGAACGCCTGGTCGGTGCGGAATCGAATGATGGTGAGACCAAGAGGATCAACCGTGGTCTTCTCGTTCAGCACCTGCGGGTTGAAGACATAGGTGACGGTAGCAGTCCATCGCTCCCGCTTCAGGACGGATTGGTCGCCGGGATTCGTGAAGACCTTCTCGAACTCGATGCGTGCCGAATAGGGCGACTGCCGCAAGTCGTCAAGGATGACGTTCTTCACTTCCACATCCACATAGGGGAGAGTGGAATCTTTGAGATAGCTGGAAATGAGATTGGTCTTCCGTTCCTGCTCGATGACGGCCCGCTGTACGTCGGCATTTAGGAAGTAGAGCGCTTGGGTCTGGTCACGCTCCAAGGTGTAGCGGTTGCGACCGAAGTAGAGATTGGCCCAGCGGGTCAGGTAATACTTATTTTCGGCCTCCTGGGGCCGGTAGTCAAAGTTGCGATAGTCGATCGCCTCCGCATGGCCCACGTCGTTGATGCGGATGATGAACGGCTTGGCGGAAGCGAGTGCCTTCTGACTCTTGAATACGAGTCCACCAAGCATCGCGGAGAGTGCCGCAAGGCACAACACCGCCAGCTTGAGATAGGTGTTGGTGACGAGCGGATCGCCGTACTGTTCGAGATACCGCTCTGCTGCACGGGTGATCTGCGGCGAGACTTCGGTCTGTGGTGTGGTTGCCATTTGAACTCCTTAGCCGAGCGCTGCGATGGCGGTCGTCAGCATCCCCGTCCCGCCGTCATGACCGGAGGTGCTGCCGGAGAAGATGGACGCAGTCATGGCAGGGATTTTGATCAGGATGAAGACGTTGACGATGACGAGGATGATGAGTAGTGGAAGATTCTTGATGAGCCGAACCGGGTCTGAAAAATCGGCCAGGTTTGCGTAGTAGCGCATGAACAGTTGACCGAGGATGCTCATGGTCGCAGCGGCGACGACTTTATAGAAGGAAAAGCCGAGAAAGGCGCGGAGCCAACCCCAGAAGAGGAACTCCAATTTCTCTACGGCCAGAAAGGGGATGAAGACTGGTCCCAGCATTCCGACGATTGCCGCGCCGACGGCACCATAGGCGATGATGACCGCGATGAGTGCCGAAAGGATACTCAAGATGACCTGGACGAAGAAGTACGCGATCAGCAGGTAGGGAGCGGTGAGCGAAGCGATACCCGGCCCCGACTTCTTCAGACTGTCCTGAATCGTGGACAGCATCTGCGTCGTTGTGTCGTTCCCGATGGTGTCCACGAGGTTGTTGGTTCCGCCTCGGATGAAGCCCTGGAGCGACGTTCCGATGCCGGGGATCGAACTGTCGTAATACTTGACCATCGTGTATGCGAAAGTGATGAGGATGAAGAAGGCCACGAACCGGGCCATGCTGAATCCGTGACCGTGTTGTGAGGACGCGAGAGCCTCCTGCACACCGAACCACGCGAGCATGATTGTGGCGAGGGCAAGCACCATGCGAAGCCCGAGTGCGGTGATGGAGGGCGATGCGGTCGCGGTGAGCGCATCGCAGCCCGAGGTAATGTAGTTGAGGATCTCCATGATTGGCCTCCATGCCGGACGCAATTAGTAGTGAAAAGCGCGCCGGACAGATTCGGCGGATTCGGAATTGGTCTTGCTGTTGTAGTTGGCTTCGTAGCCGTCCGCAGCCTGGAACTGCATCTTGAGGGCGTCCTGCTGCTGCTTCGCCGCAAGCATCTGTTGCAAGCTCTGGGTCTGGGTCATCTGGCTCGCCTCCTGTTGCGTCCGCAACTGAAGGAGAAGAGCCTGGTTGATCCGTTGAAGAGTAGCCAACGCTGTCTGTTGGTTTGGGTCAGTGGAATGGCTGGATCGTTCCAGGTTCGCAATATCCGCTTCGCGCTGCGCTGCGGCGGCTCGAACGGTTCCAAGCGTTTGCAAGGTGGTAGCGTTCGTTGCGTCGTTCAGATCGGCAGTTGCCCCCTGGGCAGCGATGGCTTGCTGTGCTTCCGCAGACATAGCGCCATACCCTGCGATGCGCGGTGTGCGGCTGACCGTCGTTTGCTGGCTGCCGGCGACGGCACCGTTGCCGGAAGCTGCGGCGGTCATCCATGATCCGGTGTTGCCGTAGGTGTTGCCGGCCTGGGCGAGCGAAGTCCAGTTCTGACGACCCATGTTGTAGTAGCTGGTGTATAGCTCCTGCGGAGCTGAGGCCATGCGTTGGGCGAGGTTATAAGTCGAGATAACATTCCGTGTGGTCTGGACGGTCGTCGTGTAGAGTTGGGAACCCTGAATGATCTGTTGAGCTGCGTGAGCGGACTGGGTTGGATCGAAGACGATGCCTGAACCGAACTGAGCGAGAGTGGGGAGCGGGGCGAGCGCACAAGCGCAAGCCAAGATGCGGGTGATTTTTGAGACAAAGACTCTCATTACCTTCTCCTTTGTTGAGGGTTGGTGGTTTAGGTCAGTTCTGCGGGGCGGCTTTGTTCTGAGCCGCCAGCAGGGCGGTGCCGGCTTGCTTTCGCTTGCCGTCGATCTCCTGGCAGTGAGGACTCGCGATGCGATCCGTGCGAGCTTTCTCACGTGCGCGAAATGCTGCTGCGTCCGATGGCGAGAGCGACTCACCGTGCAGGACGCGGGATGCCTGCTGCGGGTCGGTCGAAGACCACGGATCGTCGCAGTCCGCCTTGTACTGCATGTCGATCTTGTCGTACTCAGCCTGGAGTCGAACGGCCTTCTTCTGAGCACTCTCGCAACCGGCCAGAGTGAATATTAGGGATAATGCGAGGATTGTTCTTGCTGTAGGCACGAGCCCTCCTTAGAAGGTTTGCGGGATGGTGTGGTTGGTGTAGGCAGGAAGAAGCATGTCCTGGGTGAAGTAGACCTTCACCCTGTGTCCTTCCCGAATCGTGATGGTCGGTGGTATCTGGATGAAGCGGTCAAGGATCGTCGTCGCCGACTGCGACACGCCGCTGGCCGCTCCATTGGTAAACGCCTGAGAACCCGAAGCAGTGATAGCACCACCGCCGGATGAGATCTCTCCGGCCCCAGCTATCACGCCCAAAGCGACTGATGTACCGAAGATTTGCAGGTAGTGGTTGTTGACCTTGTCCCTCAAACCCTCTTCGCCAATCTGGTCAAGGCCGTGAAATTGGTCGAGGTCAACCGAAAATCCATCGGGCATGATGAGGCGATGAAAGACGACGGCCATACGGCGCTGCTGGCCGAAGCCATCCGAGCCGATCTTCTTGGCTTCTCCGAGCACAATCGTTCCGTCCGGGACGAGAACGTGCTGATGGTCATGCGAGTAGTAGGGATTCGAGACTAGGACCTTGACCGGACCGGCGGCGTCGCCATCCAATCGATTCATCAAGACCGTATCCAGGGTCGTACCCTCGAAGATCACATAAGGCTGTCCGACGGCGGAGTCCAAGATGACTTCGGGCTGGCGCTTCGTTGTCGGAGACGAGCCTGGTGGCATGTCGCCGATTGCGCGAGTGGGCGTCAAGCTGGAGCCGTCTCCGCCCGCGAGTGCCGTGGCATAGGGGTTGGAGGCTGATATCGTTTGCGCTCCGCCCGATACCTGAGAACCCGATTGCGTTCTCTGTTCATCCTGGGTGCGGCTATACGCGAGGTTGGAGGCGAAGCGAGAGCTGAAGGCAAGCTCACGCTCCTTGCCCGCGAGCTGTTGTTGCTGCTGCTGCTCGGGCGAAAGCTGCGGCTGCCCATTGCCCGGCTGTCCCTGTGCGTAAGGCTGTGGTGGAGGCGTTGGAGCCTGGCCGTTCGCCGCATAGAACGAAGCAGCTTGCTGCTGCGCCGGAGTCTGGCTTTCCGCGAGTGCCGCCGCCATCTGAGCGTCCTGCTGCTGTTTCAGCTTTTCCGCGGCAAGCTGATTCTGCAGGTCGGCGATATTGTTCGCTGTGTTGTCCTGCACGAATGGTTGTGGTGGCGTTCCTTTCGCGGGTGCGCTGCCGGGCATCTTCTTCTTGGAACTGAAGAAGCTCGCAAGGAGCAACAAAGCGATCGCTCCCAGATAGACGAACATCTTGAGGTTCTTCCGAATTACGCCCTTCGGTTCGCTTGCCCGCTGCGTAAGCTGCGGATCTTCCTGCGGTGCCGGTGCGGTCTGTTCTGTCTGGTTCAGCATGGGCCTACCCCTTTCGCGCGAAATCCATGTGCTTCTTGCCGAGTTCGACGTAGCCCTTATCGACGATCTTCGGAATGATGTACGTCCCTTCGCGCAGGTCATAGTTGATGAGGTCGGGCTTCCCGTCCTTCATCTCGTACACGCTGAACTTCTCTTGCGCGGTCGTCTTGATGTAGGTGAACTTGTCATCGTGGTAGATCGACTGAATGCCGAATGGTTCTTCGTTCGCCTTGAAGGTGTAGTCGAACTTTAGGCGCATCGGATAGGCGCTCTTGTACTCGTCTACAGCCTGGGTGACGTGACTCTGGAGGGTGGCAAGCTGCTCGCGGGTCTGGTCAAGCTGCACGGCGGGGACGTACTGTGCTGGCCCTGCCGCCGCCGTGATCGAAGAGCGGTCGGCGGGCTGGACAATCACCTTGAGGTCTGGATCGCCGCCCTGGCTGGAGATGTCCTGCAAGGTGAAGCTATAGATGTTGCCTTTGTCGGTGATGAGGTTAAGGTTCGAGTTGATGTTGGGCTTCGCCGGATGGACGAAGCAGAAGCTTCCGACCACATCGACGATCCAGAAATCTTTATCGCCTGTGGCGGCCTCCATAATCTTTTCGGTGGAGGGCACCACAATCAGGGTCGTGTACTTGACCTTTGCCCGGATCGGCACGATGTCCTGCGAGTGATATTGCACCGTGCGCGCCTGCTCTGTTGGAGCGGTAGGCATGGCCTGAGCAAAGGCCGATGTCGCAGACATGGCCGATGCGAGGATAAGTATGGGAAGTGGGGTTTTCATGCGACGGCTCCTTTGCGTTGGCGTTCCGTTGAGGTGGATGCCACGGGCTTCTTCGCGGCGTGGTCGGAGAATGGAAAGGGGTGATCTTCGGCGAGCCGGCGAACGCCCTCGGCGACCCCGTAGCGGGCAAAGTAATCGCGCTTGAGCTGGTTGTCTCTCGCGTTGTTGGTCGCAATCCAGTACGAAACGGAATCGACGTTCAGCCGAACTTTCTTGGAAGACTGTGCCTTCCGAATGAGCATCTGCCCGCGCGTCAGGTCGGAGATGATTTCGAGTTCCGTGTCGTTGAGGTGGAACGCTTCGCGGTAAACGGCCCGGTTCATCTCCGGGTTGGCGAGGAAGATCTTGGTCGGGCAGCTCTCTGCGACGACCTGCAGCATCCCCGATTCCTCAAGCTCCTTGATCGATTGCGTAGCGAGGATCATGGCGGCATTGTGCTTGCGCCACGTTTTCTGCGCCTGCACGATGTATTTGCGGATGGTCTCGTTCTTGATAAAGAGCCATGCTTCATCCAAGAGGAAGAGCTTGAATGTGCCGAGCAGCGAGGGATTGGAGATCTGTATCGAGGCTCGATGTAGAACATAGAAGAGCAACGGTTCCAATACCTCAGGCGCGTCGCCCCAGCCGCCGAAGTTGAACGTCTGGAAATCTGAGAACGTCAGCGTGTCGTCTGCGTTGTCGAACAGGAATCCGTATTGCCCGTCCAGCGTCCAGCGATGCAGCCGCTCCTTCAACTCGCCGATGATCTCCGCGAACGTTGAGAGCCGCCGCTGCTCCGGCTCGATGACGTACATATTTTCTATGGCGGCCCAGAGCTTCCGCTCTTCCTTGAAGTCCATTCTGTACCGCTGGCCATTGCCTTCAATCAGCACACGGAAGAATGAAAACAGGAATTGGAGATTGTCTTTGGTCGGTTCCAGTGAGAACGGGTTGATACGGAAATCCCGCGATTCCTGGCCGACGTTCAGGTAGCTGCCCGCGAAAATTTCGGTGAGCGACTGGAACGACCCCCCTATGTCGAAAATGTACGTGAGTGGCCGGTACTTCTGCGCGTTTGTGAGCAGGAAGTTACAGAGGAAACTCTTTCCTGAGCCCGTCATTCCGAGGATGAGCGTGTGGGCGACCTCGCCGTTGTGCAAATTCAAGTAGTACGGGGTCGCATTGTCGGTCTCAAGGATAGCGAGGTATTCGGTTCCGAGATGTTCGTTTCGCTTCTCGCCCTGCAGAACGGTGAAGAAGAACGACAAATCGGCATAATTGCTGAGCAGCAGGTACATCTTGCGAAGGTTCTGCGCGTAATTGCCGGGGATGACGGCAAACAGCGCGTTGAGCTGGTTATAAGTCTCGGGAAAGAGCGTTCCGTCCGCGTTCGTGAAGATGCTGGCGAAGTCGGACACTTCATGGTCAACGACCGAACGCTTCTCGTCGTAGAGCACAATCGTCAGCGACATATCGCCGAGCACCTGACCATCGGCGAGAGCGCGGAGGCAATCGCCCAGCGCCTCGATGTCGGCCTGCTTTCCTTCGTCGATCAGTAAGTCACGCTGGTTGACCTTGCTTTCATCTTTCATCGAAGAGATGAAGCCGGCCTTTGACACGTTTGCGTGGCGGCGACGTTTGATGACCTCCTTCTTTGCAGCGTCAGAAGCAAGGGGGGTCCACTCCGTTACGGCGTAGAAGTTGGCTTCGATCTTGAGCAGCTTGTCGAGAACGAGGGGCCGGGTCTCGGTGATCGCTTCGCGCATCGTGAGGAGACGAACGTAGTGGTCGCCTATTCGTAGGTGGTCTCTCTCCGCCGTGATGTCGGAGTTGACGACTTGATAGTCAAGGTACTGCGAGATTTGCGGCTTGCCGGCGATGCGCCATGAATCGAAGTTCAGCAATCGACGGAGAAAGTGGAATAGATCCTGTTGCGGGAGCACGTCAATCTTGACGAAATCGGAGAGTTGCTGTCGAAATGCTTGAACACGCTGTTCAAGCCGAATCTGGTCTCGCTCGATATGTGAGCGTAGAAGCACCTTCATGTTGTCGCTGGTAAATTGGGCTTTCAGTTCACGGATCGCGCCACTCGGATCGCTTGGAAAGCGGCCGAGCGCGACGGAAATGCCGGTCTTGGCGCGTGCCCCTTCCAACACGACTGCGTAGAAGATTTCAATGACGTAGAGGCGGTCTCGTTTTTGCTCGAAAAACTCGCGGCGTTGGTCAATAGCTGCATCGATCAGTGCGTCGCCATAGTGTGCGAACGGCATCTTGGGTCTGTTGGTCTTAAACAGATATTGGTAGACGTGGAAGCCTGGTCCGAAGGACTTGAGTGCTGCTTCTAAACGCCTGACCGCGAGTTCCTGTCCAGCCTGGTCCAAGCTCTCGAAATCTACGCCGCAGACTTTTAGGACGATTCCGAGATCGCCGCTCTTGGTAAGGAAGGTCGTATCGTCCCAGAACCCATAGAGGTTGACATTCGCATTGAGCGAACCGGCATCCCTCCACGGCTTGACGATCTTGTCGAGTCGAAGCATCACCGTATCTCCACGTTGGGTACTTGTTGTTTGGCGCCGTCGTAGCGAGCCTTGAACCGTTCGGACTTACCCATGATTTGAAGAAAAGCCGGGTCGGTAGTCGTTACCCAACGTCCGAAGATGTAGCCGCCGATGAAAACCGCGGCTCCGGCCAGCAGAGAATTGAGTAGATTGAAGGCACCCACTGCCCCCACGCAGACGAAGTAGAAGACCGTGCGTTCCACTCCGAGATACGTGAGGGGCTTATGCAGAGCCTTGTAGACCCGATTGCGGCGTCTTGGTGTGAGTTCTGTCATACAGCCCCTCGCGGGTGAAACTTGCATTAATTGAAGGACAAGTCCGAAGGGCTATACACCCCAGAGCCAAGTCAGGACGTTCACGGCAAGGACAGCGATACCGCTGCCTGCCGCAACTCCGGCGAGCGTTTTCTTCGCGCCGGGTTCCCCGTGAGCGAAGGCGTACCCTCCGAGCACAATCGCAATCAGGCTTGTGACCTTAGCAATCGTGCCGGTGAAGAGAGTTTGCATCGCTGTAAGGCCGGAGTCGAAAGGGGAGCCGCCCTGAGCGTGTGCCGCAAGTGGCAGCACGAGCATGGCGAGCAGCAAAAAGCCCGAGACGGAGAGCCTGGGGAGAGGCCTCTTAACTAGGGCTGCACTGGGGTTCTTATTCACGTTTGCACCTCCATCCGACTCAGGTCGTCGGGTATGGCGCAAACGTAGAACTCGATTTCGGGTTTCGTCCAATCACTTCTCGGACGAGCATCATTCCTCGGGGTTATGCACGAGGAGTCGCTGGCAGGTTCTCTACTTCATGTCAAAAGTGTGGAGCACTTCTGGTTCGCCTGGACCGCCGCAAATCACCAGGCTGGCCTCTGTCGTTTGCTGGCTCTGGATACAGCACGAGAAGCTGGTTCCATCCTCGAAGTCGATCTGTATTTCGGTTCCGTCCGACGGATCGCGGTAGATATTGAGTGTCTTGATCGTCTTGCCGTTGACTTGTGGGCAGTCGATAGGTTCAGCGTCTCTCCTCATTTCACCCCCGGTTTACACCGCTTTACTGTCTTCCTTATTAGGGAAATCGTCAAGAGATACACAGACTTGAAAGGTGAGCAAGCCGAAGCCAGCCGAAACCCGCAAATCGCGTAAGGCCCGCACGGCGGTTCATCAAGAAACATACGACGTTTTCCTTGCGCGGTTGATAAAAGCTAGAGAAGAAGTTGGTTTAAGCCAGCGCGAGGTCTGCGATCGAATGGGGATGCCCAATTCGTTCTTATCGAAGTGTGAGATTGGAGAGCGTCGAGTCGATGTGATGGAGTTCCTGCAACTGGCGCAGATGTATGGAAAACCGCTCAACTTCTTCCTCGACTAGCGCGCGTGATCGCTCCGGCCGGTGTCGATAGTGATGCGAACCTGCACCCGCACCGTGGCTCCTGCACGGGCTCAGAAAGTTCTGTGACGGGGAGAACGGACACCAAAAATCGTCTTCGTCTGATAGACTTATGAGGTCGTTGCAGTGACAGATTCGGTTTCGTCTTGGTGTCCACTTGGTGTCCAAAAACAAGCGAAATTGGGTCCAAAGCAGCGAAACAAGGGAATAGGAGAGAAAAAAGCGAAAGCTGCGAACTCTCTTATTCTATGTGTTTTACCACCATGTTGTTCATTTACAACGTGGGGACGTAGCTCAGTTGGTCAGAGCGCTGCCCTGTCACGGCAGAGGTCGCGGGTTCGAGCCCCGTCGTCCCCGCCATAGATTCTAAACGGCTTAGAAGCTATGGCGACCTCAAGTGACAATCAAATTTGGGTTCGATATGGGTGCAGTAAGAACGCACTCACGCAGAACGTGGGTGAGATTCACCCCTTGTTTCACCAGATTGGGAACCATCATCTTTACAACCTTGCTCTGTGCGGCTCGCTTATGCGAGTTACGGCCTGCGTGTATACGTCGAGCGTGATCCTGCTGTTGGCGTGCCGTAAAAGCTCCTGTACCGTCTTCACATCTTCCCCGTTCGCCTTGAGCAACGTGCCGAAGGTGTGGCGGAAGGTATGCCAGCCGATTCGTTTGTGAATGCCGATTGCTTTCGCAATCGGACGGGTATGTCGCTTCATCAGGTTGTCCGGGCCAATACGGCTGTTTTTCCCCTCATGGTCTCGCTAGAGAAGACGTAATCGTCATACACGACGCCCTTCCGGGCAAGCTTCTGCAGCGTCTTGGGATAACACTTCCTAATTGAGGCCGCTTCGTCGCTGTCGAGCAATCGTTCAGGAACGAATGCGGTGGTAATAGCTGGTGGTTTCTTAGGCGCTCTCGTCTGGTGATCGTTGTGAGCAAGTTTTGAAGGCATTGGAACCTCGCACTAGGCGGGATTAATCTTGTGATGACGGCGGACGACTTTTCGCTGGTCTTCGCAACGCGGTCGCACCCAATCGCAACCATGGCATGGGATGTACTCGCCGTCCAAGAACTCGTCTTTCCCAGCATCGTAGGGCCGGGAGAAAACCTGATCGTCTATCTTGGAACATTGTCCCGCGGATGCGCTAGAGATTCACAATGCAGCGGAACTCATGCAGAAGATACGGCAATTTCTAAAAAAGCCAAAATGAAGCCTTCCGCTGCCCTACCGTGTTAAAACGCAGTCACGACCGCTTAGAGAGCCTTCGCCGTCTGCTTGTCTTCCGTGTTTCGCTCTGTCCACGACCAGGTGCCGGAAGCGGTTGGGAGGCGAGGCTTTTGTCAGCCGCCAAATGCTCATCTCATCGAAAAACTTCGAAGCAATTAGGCCACCCAAAGTGCTGCAGTTGTGCTGAGAGCGCCACAAAGGCATTATAGTGAATGAAAGGCGAAACTGATGAGATCATGTCGCTTTTGCTGAAGCTTGTGCAGAGCGGCAGAGCTGATGAACTTTTGCAACTGGGGCCTGATTTTCACATAGAAGCAACCGGAACGGTGCCTGGTCCTCTTGACCTATAACTACGCCAAATTCGAGGAGTTGCGTAGCTATCATCCGGCGTGACGGCTTTTGCGAGCGGACCATGGGGCGTTGGTTGTCAGCTTTCTCCATCGTGTCTTCATGCTGCCCAACGCTCGATCGGTATCGGCGGCTGACCTGGCGGAAGCACTGGAAGACGATCTCTATCTCTTGCGGACAGGATCGGCTGAAGTCACCTTTCGCAACGCGGCGATCGATTATCTCAATGACTGGTCGAGTCCGGAACGTGGCTGGTTGCGCAAGTTTTACCGCACCGGCTCGGATGAGCCACACTTCGATCTCACTCCCTCGACCGAGAAGGCGATTGCCTGGGTTTGTACTCTCTCCGACCGCAGCTTCGTGGGGACGGAGTCGCGCTTGCTGACGTTGTTCGATTTGCTGAAGCAGATAAGTGAAGGCAGTCAAACCGATCCCTCCAAGCGCATTGAGGAGTTGCAGCGCCGTCGCGATGAGATTGATGCTGAGATCGCTCGCGTTCAGAGCGGCGATGTGCCCATACTGGATGACACCGCGGTGAAAGATCGCTTTCAGCAATTCACGCAGCTCGCTCGCGAGTTGCTTACGGACTTTCGTGAAGTGGAGCAAAAATTTCGATTACTGGATCGGAGGGCGCGGGAACGGATTGCGTTATGGGATGGTACGAAGGGAACATTGGTGGAGGAGATCATCGGAGGGCGCGATGCCATCGCAGAATCCGATCAGGGCCGCAGCTTTCAGGCGTTCTGGGACTTCCTGCTTTCGCGTCAGCGGCAGGAAGAACTGAGCGAGCTGCTAACGCGCGTATTAGCTCTGCCAGCAGTGTCTGAACTGAAGCCCGATGCGAGAAGCAGACTGGTACATCACGATTGGCTGGAGGCCGGCGGCACGACGCAAAGGATGGTGGCGCAGCTGTCACAACAGTTGCGGAGGTTTCTAGACGACCAGGTTTGGCTGGAAAACCGCCGCATCATAGACATTCTGCGGAACATCGAGAGTAAGGTTCTGGCCATCCGGTGCTCACCGCCCGATGGCATCGTGACCGACATCGCTGACATGTCGTGCGATATCGAACTGCCGATGGAACGTCCGTTGTACAGTTCCATCGCCAAGCCAGTCATTGCGGATAGCATCCTCGAACTCGGCGATTCCGATCTGAATGCCGAGGCGCTTTATACGCAGACCGTCGTGGATCGCGCACGCCTCATCCGGCACATCGACCGCAGCCTGCAAGATCAGGCAGAGATCTCCCTTTCCGAACTGGCACGAACGCAGCCGATGAATCAGGGGCTTGCGGAACTGGTGTCTTATCTACATCTGGGCAACGAACGCTACGAAACGAAGGTCGACGAAGCCGTTAGCGAGGAAATTCCCTGGCAGATAGAGGCAGGCGATGGAACGGTAAATCGGAAGGAAGCTCAACTGCCGCGCGTAGTCTTTGAAAGGTAACAATGGACGAACAGTTTGTTTCTGAAAGCACTCCGCCGCTCAGTTCGCCCGACCTTTCCGTGCTCGCAGTTACGTTGCTCAAGAAGGTGATTTATCGCGATGGAAATGAGCGATTGTGGAGTGCGCTGCTCAACTTGCAGACCAGAGTTCGAGAGTACTTTGCGGTCCTCGGTTTGGAGCTTGCGCTAGACGAATCCGAGGGCTACGCATTTTTGAGGAGCCGTCCCGAATCGGGCGATGCGGATGCTGGTGCAAGCCTGCCGCGGCTGATAACACGCCGCCAGCTATCGTTTCCGGTTAGCTTGCTGCTCGCTCTTCTGCGCAAGCGATTGGCGGAGTTCGATGCCGGCGGCGGCGATACACGGCTTATTCTTACGCGGGAGGAGATTGTCGAGTTGATGCGGCTGTTTATGTCCGATAGCACCAACGAAGTAAAGCTGATCGATCAGATTGAGACGCACCTCAATAAGGTGGTCGATCTGGGCTTTCTCCGCCGCATGCCGGGATCGACCAGCCCGCAAAGCTACGAAGTCCAGCGCATTCTCAAGGCCTTCGTTGACGCACAGTGGTTGGCCGCCCTGGACGCGCAGCTGGAACGATACCGCCTCCAGCTTGCCGGTGGCACGCCCGTCTCAGGAAGTGGGAATGATGAGTGAGTCGATGGAAGAATTTGAAGATGATGAGAGGCTCTCCGGCTTCCGCTTGAAACGGCTGGAGGTCTTCAACTGGGGCACCTTCGATGGGCGCGTCTGGCCACTGGAACTCGGCGGCAAGAGCGGCTTGTTGACCGGCGACATTGGCTCGGGTAAATCGACGCTCGTGGATGCGGTGACCACGCTTTTGGTGCCCTCACATCGGATTGCCTATAACAAGGCCGCCGGGGCCGATAACAAGGAAAGAACCCTTCGGTCCTATGTTCTTGGGAACTATAAGTCCGAGCGGAGTGAGACGACCGGTGGCGCCAAGCCGGTCAGCCTGCGTACGCACGATAACTACTCGGTGATCCTCGGTGTCTTCCACAACGCGGGTTTCGACGAGACCGTCACGCTGGCCCAGGTCTTTTACTGGAAGGATATCCACGGGCAGCCCGCGCGCTTTTTTGTAGGGGCGGAATGCGAACTTTCGATAGCGGCAGACTTCGCAAACTTCGGCTCGAAGATCGACCTGTTGCGGAAGCGCTTGCGTGGCCTCAATGCGGAGATCGAAGATACTTTCCCAAAGTATGGGGCGTGGTTCCGCCGTAGATTTGGAATCGATAACGATCAGGCATTGGAGCTGTTTCATCAAACGGTCTCAATGAAGTCGGTGGGAAATCTGACCGACTTCGTACGCAGCCACATGCTTGAACCGTTCGATGTAGAAAGGCGCATCGCCGACCTGACGACGCACTTCGATGACCTCAATCGTGCCCATGAGGCAGTGTTGAAAGCCAAGCGGCAGGTACAGATATTGACGCCGCTGGTCGAGGACTGCCGGCGGCACCGCAGCCTGGCGGCGGAGGTCGATGCGATGCGGCGCTATCGCGAAGGGCTTCGCTTCTACTTCGCAGGCCTGAAGCTGGAGATGCTGCAGAGGAGAATGGCGTCGCTCCATGAAGAGTGGACCCTGCTGGAGGCGAAGGTGCAGCGGCTAAGCAGTCGCCGCGACGATCAGCGCATTCAGGTGGATGAGCTAAAACAGTCCATCTTCGATAACGGAGGAGACCGGCTGGAGAGGCTTGCTGCCGAAATAAAGAAACGGGAAGAGAGCGGCAGAACGAGACGTGCGAAGGCGGAGAATTACCGCATCCTGGCGCAGCGGGTGGACGAGGGAGTGGTTGCCGATGAGCCAGCTTTCCTGGTACAGCGAACCCGCTTCATGGAATTGCGCGAGGACTTGCGCACGCACGAGGCGAACCTCCGGAACGAAGACACCGAACATCAAGTCGAGATGCGGAAACGCAGGTCGGAGCACGCGGAACTGCAAGCCGAGATCGACAGCTTGAAGCGCCGTCGCAGCAACATCGACGACCAGCAGATTCAGATTCGCGCCGCGATCTGCAACGCGCTGGGAATAACGGAGGATGCGATGCCATTCGCAGGTGAGTTGCTGCAGGTGCGCGAGGAAGACCGCGATTGGGAGGGAGCTGCCGAGCGCCTGATGCGCGGCTTCGGCCTCTCGATGTTGGTCTCCGAGGCAGACTATAGGGCGGTCGCGGAATGGGTGGATCGCAATCGCCTGCGTGGTCGTCTTGTCTACTTCCACGTGCGTCCTCATCGACGCGAAGAACTTGGCATTCTCAATCGCGATTCGCTAGTCAGGAAATTGGCAATCAAATCCGATTCGCCGTTTTATTCATGGCTTGAGCGAGAGGTGACGCAACGCTTCGATCTGGCTTGCTGTGTGACGCAGGACCAGTTTATCCGCGAAGCGCGGGCCATGACCCAGGCGGGCCAGATCAAGGACCGGGGCGGTCGCCATGAGAAGGACGATCGCAGCAGAATCGACGATCGTAGCCGCTACGTCCTGGGTTGGTCGAACACGGAAAAGATAGCTGCGTTGGAGGCTAAAAGAGGCTCGCTCGAATCGCAGATCGGTGCAATTGGCTTACTCTTGAGTGGCGTCCAAAGCAGACTCAAAGATTTACAAGGCCGGCTGGAGTCGCTGGCAGGATTGGAGCAGTTTCGCAACTTCGAGGAGATTGACTGGGCATCCGTCGAACTTGAAGTGACTGCGTTGAGGGAACAGCGAGAGCGTTTGGCGGGCAGCGTCCGATGTTCTGCAGCAGTTGCATGAGCGCCTGCTTGAGGCGAGTAGCGATCTCGCTGCAACAGAAACTGAGGTTGACGCCGCCAGAGACAAGCGATCAAAGATAGAGCAGCGGAGAAACGACGCCGAGAGCCTCTTACAGGAGACTCAAACTATTTTGGATGGGCCGTCCCAGCATGGCGAAGGTACGTCATCCGCTGAGTGGATTCAAAAGATGGAAGAGATACGCTCCTCGGCGCTTGGCGAGCACCAGCTATCAATCGAGTCCTGCGATAACCGCGCGCAAGAGGTGCGCGCGTGGCTGCAATCGCGGATGGACGCTGAGGAGAAGCGGCTGGTCAGGCTTGCGGAGAAGATCGTCGGCGCGATGGCCGGCTTCAAGGAAGCTTACAAGTTCGAGACAGCGGATTACGATGCGAGCCTCGATGCTGCGTTTGAATATGAAGGACTGCTCGAACAACTTGAAAGGGATGACCTCCCGCGCTTCGAAGCACGCTTCAAAGAGATGCTGAACGTAAATACGATCCGTGAGATCGCAAGCTTCAGCGCACAACTCACGCGGGAAAAAGAGAGCATCTCCGAGCGTATCGACAGCATCAATGGGTCGCTGACGCAGATCGATTACAACCCTGACCACTACATCAAGCTGATCTCCGAGTGGACACTGGATTCCGATGTCCGCGACTTTCAGAGAGATCTTCGCGCCTGCACTGAGGGTTCGCTCTCAGGGGCAGAGAATGCTCAGTATTCGGAACAAAAAATTGCAGAAGTAAAAAGAATGATCGATCGGTTTCGCGGAAGGGAGGGAGCGCTGGAACTGGATCGTCGCTGGACGACGAAAGTGACTGACGTCCGTCATTGGTTTACATTTGCCGCGAGTGAACGGCGCCGCTCAGATGACAGCGAGTACGAACATTATTCCGACTCTGGGGGCAAATCCGGAGGCCAGAAAGAGAAACTTGCTTACACGATTCTTGCAGCAAGCCTTGCATATCAGTTCAAGCTCGCTTGGGCAGCCAAACGTTCGCGCCGGTTTCACTTTGTGCTGATCGATGAAGCCTTCGGTCGCGGATCGGATGAGTCGGCCCGCTATGGCCTTGAGCTGTTCAAGCAACTCAACCTGCAACTTCTGATCGTGACGCCGCTGCAGAAGATTCACATTATCGAACCGTTCGTCGCGAGCGTCGGATTCGTGAGCAACGAAGAGGGCCGCTGCTCGAGATTGCTCAACCTGTCGATCAGGGAGCACTTGAAACGAAAGGCAGAAGTCCCCGCATGACCTGGACCTCAACGGAAGATATCAAGACACAGTTGTCGCGGCGATGGGAACGCGGTGATCTGCTCCGCGAATGGATACGAACGGAGAGCATCTTTCCCCTACGCCTTACGCTGAAGGGGCCGACAGCAGCCGAGATTGGTCAGCGGTTTGAGGAGGTTCGCGAGTGGATTGCGGCTCTCAATCAATCGCCACTGATCCGTATTGAGCGCAGGGATGTGAAGCATCGCGTTCTGGGAGCGCAGTATATTCCTGTTGCAGCCTGGATCGATAATGTCGAGAACGCGATGGACCTGCTCGGCAAGCAGCGTGAGACAGAGAGCTTCAAACAATTGTTGACGCTCACAACCGTGAGGCATTCTCCTTTGATCGCCTGGGTGGAGAAATACCCCCTGCGGGCTGTCGGTTTGTCGGATGAATGGACTCGTCTATTGATGGTGGCGGAATGGATGCAGGCCAATCCTCGTCCCAATGTCTATCTTAGGCATGCGGGCATCGCCGGCGTGCACAGCAAATTCATCGAAGCCCATCTCGGTGTCCTGGGGGAGTGGTTTGATCTGTTATTGCCGGAGGCGGCGATTGACGCGAATCACACCGGTGCACGCAACTTCGCCGCTCGTTACGGTTTTCTTGACAAGCCCAATCAGATACGCTTTCGTGTGCTCGATGCTGATCTTGGCCTACTTCACGGGACTGATCTGCCGGATGTGACGCTCGACAGTGAAAATTTTGCAAAGCTGCACGCTCCCATACGACATGTTTTCATCGTTGAGAATGAGATCACCTTCCTCGCATTTCCGCCAGTCGTGAGTTCAATCGTTATCTTTGGAGCTGGCTATGGATTCAGGGAACTTGGGATGGCTGCCTGGATCGCACGATGCTCCCTCCATTATTGGGGCGATATCGATACACACGGCTTCGCCATTCTCGACCAACTCCGCGATTATTTCGGACACACGAAGTCTTTCCTCATGGATCGCTCCACATTGATGGCTCATGAATTGCTATGGGGCACGGAAGAAAGTCAAATCGTGCGCGACCTACCAAGGCTGACCGCTGAAACCTCGTTGTATAACGATTTGCGAGACAACCGGATTGCAAGAGGCTTGAGATTGGAACAAGAGCACATTGGAGTCGAATGGCTAAAGACAGCGCTCGAGCATTTGATGACCTAGCCATTGAGTGAGCCACTGCCTACAACCAACGCATGCGCGCGTACGCCCGGCAGTCAGTCCGACGATAACCCTTTATTTCGCGGTCCGAGACGATCCCGGGTACTGCGACTCCGCCGTTTTGAATTTCATGCCTGCGAAAGATCACCATTCCAGCGTTCGCCGTCCGTGAAATCAGGCAAGATCTACATTCGGAAGGAAGAGGTCATTTGTCCCCAGCGCTCCAGGCGTCAACCCAAAGGTAGAGTTCCCAGTCCCGGGTCGGGAGGCTTTTGATCCGATTGCGAATTTGTCAAAGCCCGATTCGCTTGCACCGTGAATGGTAAAGCAAGGACTTTTGGCTGCCAATGCGTCGCGCAATGTGAGTGGGGAACCTCCCCAGCGCTGATAGGATCCAGTTTCGCATTCTTTGCCGTCCTAGGCAGAGAGCTGTCGCCGATTCTTCGCAAAAAATATGTCAAATCTTGCGCCGAAATTCGTGCAATCGACAGAGGTCTGGCGGACAGAGGACGTGGTGCGATAAGGGTGCAATAAACGGTGTTAAGGGTGTCTCGGGGGCCGCCTTTGCGATTGAGTTGAGCGACGCCGCCGGATCAGTGGTCAGCGCATCGCGGGCCACATCCAGAATACGATCCCTGTTTGCCCGCGCATCTGCGCGCAAGATCTCGTCGGCCATAACCTCTCTTGACTAAGCGGAGAGTTCTCCACTATTCTCTCTCATAACCGGAGAGTTCTCCATTGTTACCCTGTTCGGAGGGTCTATGCAATACAAAAAGCTCGGTCACACAGGTCTTGACGTCTCCCCCATCTGTATCGGCTGCATGGGCTTTGGCGATCCTTTCCGTGGGTATCCGACATGGTCGCTCGATGAGGAAACCAGCCGCTCCCTGATCCGCCACGCGATCGAAGCTGGAATCAACTTCTTCGACACCGCCAACATGTATTCGAATGGGAGTAGCGAGGAGATCCTGGGCAGGGCGCTCAAGGATTTCACCAATCGCGACACTGTGGTCATCGCTACCAAGCTAGCCGCTGCCACGCATAATGGCCCCAACGCTATCGGCTTGTCACGCAAGGCGATCATGACAGAGATCGACCGTAGCCTGAAGCGGCTTGGCACCGATTATGTCGATCTGTACCAGATCCATCGTCGCGACCAGCTGACTCCGTGGGAAGAGACGCTGGAGACGCTTCACGATCTGGTGAAGATGGGCAAAGTACGTTATATCGGCGCTTCCTCCATGAAGGCGTGGGAGTTCAGCAAAGCGCTGCACCTGCAGAAAGCAAATGGCTGGGCGCGCTTCGTGTCCTTGCAAGACACCTACAATCTGCTCACGCGCGAGGAAGAGCGAGAGATGCTGCCGCTCTGTGCCGATGAAGGCGTCCAGACAATCGTCTATAGTCCGCTTGCGCGTGGGGTTCTTGCTCGACCGTGGGGAGAGACAACGACGCGATCAGAAACAGAGGCCGCCGCTGGCTATAAAGACGAGACAAACGCAGAAAGCGATAAGAAAATTGTCGATGCGGTGGGTACAGTCGCAAAGGAACGTGGCGTCAGCCAAGCGAGCATCGCATTAGCGTGGCTGCGCAGCAAGTCCGTCGTTGCCGCGCCCATCGTGGGCGCGCTCAAGACCAAGCACATAGACGACGCGATTGCGGCGCTCGCGGTCACCTTGACGGACGAAGAGGTTGCCAGACTGGAGTCGCCTTACACTCCACGTACGGATAACCAGGGTGTATCTGATCCGGCCATACTGCATCGTGCTATCGAGGCAGCGACCGGGTTCAAAGCATCCGCCGCCTGACATCATCACAACGGAGTCGCGCAGCGGGTATACCGGGGCGCGGCGAAGAGCGTCACCTAGCCGCGCAGGATAACTGGGGATTGCTCGTATTGCTGACTGAACTCGCCTTTCGCGAAGAGCCGAAGTCTTCCATAAACATCTGTATTCCTGAATATCCGTACACTACGACGCCGGAAACTCTACAAACTTGCCCCGCCTTTGATTGTGCTACAGTTCCTCACCTTGGGTGGAGAGTGGATTAAGAGATCAATGTCGTTAATGCTGAGAGGCAGATCGTGATATCTCCATTGGACGTGATCAACATACTGAACCTGTTCGCGACGGGGGCTGCCTGATCGTGTTACACATCGTGACCGATTCTTATCTCTGGCTCTCTCGGATGGTTTGGCCTGCGCTTAGGTATTGATCGCTTTCCATCCACTCACGGTTGCGGCACACTATCGACTTTGGAACAGAAAAGGCAGGAGCAAGAAAGTCACGGATAGAGCGAGTTCTCCTTATGCAACCCGCGAGGCGCTTACTACATCGCTCCGCTCCGCTCTGCCAATAATGCGCGCGTCTCCGCAACGACGCGGGCTGTGAACTTCGGATCGCGCACGAGCACGGAGCCGAGCATCGGTTCGCCCTTGTCGTCGTAATACCTGCCGGTCTCACCCGATTCGTTCATCAACACTTTTGCGATCACGCGCGCGGCTTGCTTGGGAATGCTCCAGTATTTGACATGAGGAGCAAACAGCGGAAGGACGTATTTCAGCAAGAAGCGTAAGAAAGGGGTGGCATCGCGCCCGAGACTTGTGCCCGGATTGAAGCCCGGCTCTACGGCATTGAAACGCAGCCGTGGAATTTCGCGGGCCAATTCCAAAGCCGCGGCAAGGGTGCACTGCTTTGAGGTGGCATAGGCGTCAGCACCTGGTGTCTTCGAGCCGCCGGACTCCCACTCGCCGCGCGCGCTCGCCTCTGCGGAGATGTACCGGCCACCACGGAAGCCAGCCATTTTGGCAGGCTTGCGCTCAGGATCTTCTACGCCGGAAGCCACAAAAACAACATTGGCTTCGTCGGGCAAATGCGGTATGAGCGCTTCGGTCAGTGCGAACGGCCCGAGATGGTCCGTGGCAAAGGTCAGGTCCCAACCTTGTGCGCTCTTTGTGGGCTGCATCTGATGAATGCCCGCATTGTTGACCAAGCCTGCGATGGGAAGACGAAGATCGATGATCTTCGCCGCCGCGCGATGCACACTCCGTATGTCCGACAGATCGCATACGACAGCCACCGCCTGCCCGCCCTCTCGCTCGATCTCTCTCTGCACCTCGTTGAGTTTTTCATGGTCCCGTCCAACCAGAACGATCGAGCTGTTTTTGGCTACTTCAAGCGCGGTAGCGCGACCGATGCCGGAGGTCGGGCCGGTGATGATGTACGCCTTACGCTCGGATGCACTGCTCGTGGACATGCGGTTCTTCATTGCTGCGCTCCTTAACGTTTGTCTAGTCAGTCATTACACAAGCAAAAAAACTATGCTACCGCACGCCACAGGACCTCGAAGCCCTCTTTGCGGCGTTTTTTCGCGTGAGATGCGTCCTGAGTCATAAAATCGATCGTTGCCTCCGCGATAGAGTTCATGATCCCCACAACGAAACCCATTGGAGCCTTACGCATCGGGCCATTGGCGCGAATGTCCTCCAGCAGCTCGGCGACGCCTGCCATCGTCTTGTGACCCGCCTTACGAGTCTCTGGAGTGATCTCGTCAGATACGCCGAGCTGTGCAAGTGCTCGGCGCTTGTCAGGGTAGCGCACCGCCCAGTCCACCCAATGCTCCCAGATGTGAAACAGCTGCTCACGCTGTCCGGCACTCGTGGGAAGATCTTTTATCGCAGCTGTCGCCATCTCCACTTTCAGTTCAAGATAAAGCTGGTTGAAGAGGTCGGCCTTGGTCTCGAAGTAAGTGAAGAGCGATCCGTTGGCGACGCCGGCTGCTTTGGCAATACCTGCTGTCGGTGCGCTCAGTCCTTGTGCAACGATGATGCGCGTCGCCGCTTCGAGGATCGAGCTTCTTTTCTCGTCGCTCTTCGGCCGGGACATGATGCGACCTTATCAATAAGCGGCTGGACAGTCAAGTACAGTACTGCTATACAGCGTCATCTCAACCGGAGCCCTGAGCAAGCAAAGCGAGTCGAACGGGTCGAAGCGGAACCCCTGTATTTCATATGAATCTACACAGACGCTTGTGCAGCAGCACACAAAATACAGAGACTTCTCAACATCGCCGACGGTAAAGCTGTCTACTCCGGTCGAGATGACACCTTTGTACCGGCAGGTAATTTGCTTAGCGCATGGACATCTTTGCCACGAGCGGCAACTCTTCTGAAGAGCCACCGGCGCTGATGGTGTACTCGCCTGGCTGCCATTCCCAACTCTCCTTGCCCTCGTTCCAGGTCGCGAGTGCCAGTGACTCCATCGGGATGGTGACGGTTTTGCTCTGCCCCGGGGCGAGCTCGACGCGCTGCCAGCCGGCTAAGCGGCGGAAGTTTTCACCGGCGCTCTTCGGCAGCTGCACGTAGACCTCGGCGATCTCCGTACCGGCACGCTGGCCTGTATTCTCCACGGTCAGTGTGGCACTCTTGGCGGGGCCGTCGACGTGCAGAGCGGAGTAGCGATAGGTGGTGTACGAAAGCCCGAAGCCAAACGGAAATAGCGGCTGCTTACCCTCCGACTCAAACCATTTGTAGCCGAAGCGAACGCCTTCGCTGTAATCGGCGGGGAAGGTCACCTTCTTCTCTTCGGCGACCCAGTGCTCCGGCAAACCGCCATTGGCGGGGGTGTTGTAGGTCATGCCGAAGATACGTGCGTGCGGCAGATCGGCTTCGGTTTTGGCGAAGGTGATGGGCAGCTTCGCCGAAGGGTTCACCGTGCCGAAGAGCAGGTTCGCGATCGCCTGTCCGCCGGCGATGCCGGGATACCAGGCCTCCATCACGCCGCTGACGTTGTCGATCCACGGCATGCTGACCGGATTGCCCGTAATCAATACAACCACCGTGTGCGGGTTGGCCTTGGCTACTGCAGCAATCAGTGCATCCTGATTATTGGGCAGTGCAAGCGTGGGCGCATCGCCGCCTTCGCTCATGTATTGGTCTGCGTATACGATGGCGACATCACTTTTTGCAGCCAGCGCGGCGGCGGCGTTTGGATCGGTGCCGGGATCGAAGCTCACCTGCGCATTGGGCGCGTGCTCGCGAATGTACTTCAGCGGCGCGGAGGGGAAGTAGACCGCTTGGCCCCACTTGGTCGGCTTGTCGGGCGATACGGCGTTGCCTCCCGGCGCATCGACCTGCGCCGAGCCGCCGCCGCTCATCACGCCCACATCCGCGTGGGCGCCGATGACGGCGATTGAATGCAGATTGCTTGCGTTTAGCGGCAGCATGTTGCTCTTGTTACGCAGTAGCACAAGGCTTTCTTCCGCGATGTGTTGCGCATCGTCGCGACCCTTGAACGGATTGACGACAAAGCGAGGCATGGAAGGTTTATCGATAACACCCGCGGCAAACATGGAGCGCAGCGTGCGATGCACCATGTCATCGAGGCGGCTCATGGGTACCTTGCCGCTTTGCACGGCATCCATCAAAGGCTTACCGAAATATTCTTCTCCGGGCTCCTGTTCATCGAGTCCCGCAAGCGCGGCTTTTACGGTTGTATGCGTGGCTTCCCAGTCGGAGACGACAAAGCCCGGGTAGTGCCACTCGCCCTTGAGCACCTTGTTGAGCAGATAGTCGTTCTCGCAGGCCCAATCGCCGTTGACCTTGTTGTACGAGCACATCACCGACGAGGGATGGCCGATGCGAATGCCGATCTCAAACGCGAGCAGATCGCTTTCATGCATGGCCTTATGCGTGATCTGCGCATCGACCACGGTGCGGCCGGTCTCCTGGTCGTTCATGGCATAGTGCTTGATATCGCCCATGATTTTGTTGCTCTCCAGGCCGGAGATGAGATTGCCCACCGTCACGCCCGCGAGCACTGGATCTTCACCGGGATACTCGAAAAGGCGGCCGTTGCGCGGGTCACGCGCGAGATCGACGCCGCCTCCGATGGACTGGTTGTAGCCCTGCGCGCGCAGCTCGCGGCCGATGACATCGCCATAAAGGTGCGCCGCTTCGGGATCCCAGCTTGCCGCCGCGCCCAGAACGCTGGGCAGCAGTGTGGCGTAGCGGCCGTACTTGGCGGCCATGCGCGCGCCGACGGCTGAATCCGCCTGCTGAATGGAAGGGATGCCGAGCCGCGGGATGCCAAGCACCTCGCCGGCGCCGCCGTTGTTGTCCTCGGGCACGGGTGCGCCTTCGCGCAAAGGCCCCCAACCAATGCCGTGCACGAGCTGAATCTTTTCGGCGAGCGTGAGCTCCTTGAGCACCATATCGGCGCGCTGATCGGGGGTGAGGGACGTGGTCATCCATGGCCGATTGGCTGTGGCTGCGGGGGTTTGCGCGAGGTTTGCACCGGGCATAAATGCGAGTACAGCGGCGAGAAAAACTGGGGCGGCGAACAAACTGCGGTGCATGCGTACTCCGTACGGCTCTGGTCAACTCAGGTTAAGACGGCACTTCGGTATATATCGCGTACGGAGAGCGTTGGCAAGCGAGCGGCTTAACCAAGGGTGGCCCGGGTGCCCCATCTTCGCCGCAGCCTTATCGCGGCTAAGGTGGGCTCGCCGCGTGGTACTCGCGGCGGGGAATTATCGGCTATAGAACCCACCTTAGTGACGATGAAACCGTCACGAAGGTGGGGCACCCGGCCTTAGCCCAGGCGCGTAAGCAACTCCGCTTCGTCGATGATTTCAACCCCAAGTTCGCGTGCCTTTTCGAGCTTGGAGCCGGCATCTTCGCCTGCAACGATGAAGCTGGTCTTCTTCGATACGGTGCCCGACACCTTGCCTCCTGCGGCCTCTATGCGTTCCTTGGCCGCCTCTCGCGACAGTGTCGGAAAGGTGCCGGTAAGCACGACGGTCTTGCCTTCCAGCGCGCCACCCTGTATGCGTTGCGGCGCGGGCATGGTGAAGCCGATCCCCTGCAGATCCTCGATCAGTTTGCGATTCTTTTCCTCAGCGAAAAACTCCACGATGGCCTGTGCGACGCGCGGACCGACCTCGTTTACGGCTTCCAGCTGATCGGCTGTGGCGTTCATCAGGGCATCGATGGAACCAAACTGCGTGGCCAGCAGACCCGCGGTTCGTTCGCCCACAAAGCGAATGCCGAGACCGAAGAGCACACGGCCAAGCGGGGCTGTTTTGGAACGGGCGATCTGCGCCAGCAACGCGTCGGCTGTCTTTGTGCCCACGCGTTCCAGGGCGGTGAGCTGCTCGCGTGTAAGCCGGTAGAGGTCTGCGACGGAGCACACCAGCGGCTCGCGTGTTTGCACGGGCTGACCATCTTCGAGCGTCTCTTCGTCCGCAGTCTGGCCGAGCAGTTGCACAACCATCGCCTCGCCCAGGCCTTCAATGTTCATTACGCCGCGGGCAGCCCAGTGCAGCAGTTCTTCACGCACGCGTGCCGGGCACTGCGCATTGACGCAGCGAAAATCTACCTCGCCTTCGACCTTCACGAGATCGCTTGCGCAGACGGGACAACGCAATGGAAAGACGATCTCGCGTGTGCCGCGTGGGTGCTCTGCATCCTCGACGACTTCGGTGATTTTTGGGATCACATCGCCGCCGCGCTCGACGGCAACGAAGTCGCCGATGCGTACGCCGAGCCGTGCGATTTCATCAGGATTGTGCAGCGTGGCGCGCGTAACGGTGATGCCGCCGATGGACACGGGCGCAAGTGCGGCAACAGGCGTCACCTTGCCCGTTCTGCCCACCTGAAACAGCACGTCTTCGAGCTGTGTAACCGCTCCGCGTGCGGCGAATTTGTAGGCGATGGCCCAGCGCGGGGCCTTCCCCGTAAAGCCGAGCCGCCGCTGCTGCGTGACGGCATCGACCTTCAGCACAACGCCATCGATCTCATACGGCAGCTTGTCGCGCAGCGCTTCCATCGCGCGGATAAACGTGAGTGCATCATCAACCGTCGCGGCATTGCACGTGTTTTTATTCACCAGAAAGCCCGCGCGGCGCAGCGCCTCAAGCGCACCCGATTGCTCGGCTAAGAGCATGTCGCCATCGCGCAGCAGAAAGTACGCAAAGAGCTCCAGACGACGCGTTGCAACGATGTTGGGGTCGACCGTGCGCAGCGTGCCCGCGGCGGCGTTGCGAGGGTTGGCCGCAGGTGATTGCCCGGCGGCTTCGCGTTCGGTGTTCATCTTTTCAAATGCCTTTTGCGGCAGCACTACTTCGCCACGCACCTCAAAGGCCTGCGGCAGACCGGCGTCGGCGAGCCGCTCGGCGGAGATGTGCAGCGGCACCGTGCGAATGGTACGGACATTGGTGGTGACATCCTCGCCTACCGAACCATCGCCGCGCGTGAGGCCCGTCTTCAGCACCGCCTCTCCGCGCTTGCCGGGGACGTACTGCAGCGCCAGTGAAAGGCCGTCCAGCTTCAGCTCGCAGACGTAACGCACTGCCTCTTTTTCACCAAGCGCAGCGACGACACGATCCGCCCAGGCGCGCAGTTCGGCTTCGTTGTAGGCGTTATCGAGCGAAAGCATGGGCCGCGAGTGCGCGACCTTGTTGAAGCCGTCCTTGACCTTGCCGCCGACGCGCTGCGTGGGCGAGTCCGACGTTACCAGCTCGGGGTGCTCGGCTTCCAGATGCTTGAGTTCGTTCACCCGCCCGTCGTACTGCGCGTCGGTCCACTCGGGTGCGTCGAGCACGTAGTAGAGATGCTCGTGATGGCGCAGTTCATTGCGCAGCGCATCGATGCGCTGGTCGGGTTTGAGGAATGGAGGTTTGTGCGCGGGCATCGAACCGATTATATGGAGCGCTGGCTTCTTCCCGGGCGCGCCCACTTCCTCTGCGTTTTGCCTTCGCGAACTCTGCGTTGCCCGCTTCGCGACCTCTGCGTTCCGCTGTTGCAGTTCGACAACCGTGGAACGCCGAGATCGCGAAAGGTTACGCAAAGGTCGCGAAGAATGCTGCGGGCCGTCGCGCTACACTGGAGAGGAACAAAACAAGGAGACACTACACACAATGGCGCACATGGTTTTTTGCACGAAGTACAAGGCCGAGATGGAGGGCCTGGACGAGCCCCCGTTCGATTCCGACTTTGGGCAGAAGATCTACAAAAATGTGTCGCAGAAGGCGTGGAACGAGTGGCTGGAGCGCCAGAAGATGCTGCTGAACGAATATCGTCTGCAGCCCTGGACGCGCGAGGCGCAGGAGTTCCTCGTCGAGCAGATGAACGACTTCTTCTTCGGCGGCGGTGGTGAGTTGCCGAAGGAATTCGTGGCTCCCCAGTAGGTGACGGCTGGAGTCAGCACAAGACGGCTCGACTGAAGCGTCACGACTTTTCGGCATCCAATGGGCGTTCGCGATAGTTCACCGGGGGCCAAATCCTCCGCTGGAGATCATTTGTCACAGCTGCGTGGTCGCGGAGGATCCATGATTGCGCACAGCCGTGGGCTGCCGCGCGAACATGGGGTAATTCTAGCGTTTCTAGCGATCTTCATTTGTGTTGGCATGGTGAAGTACTGGAATGCCGACGCGGAGGATCTCGCCTCCTCCTATGTCGGCTGCCGCCTGATCGCAGAAGGTCACTCCGCGGCTCTCTTCGACTACGACCCGGAAAACTTCGCCGGGCTGGGCGGCAGCAACACCTGGAAACGCGTAGCGGCGGAGGGAGGCTTTCATGGGTTCCTTCATCCCTATGTGCAGACGCCGCTGTGGGGATATGGGCTGCGGCCCTTATGCATGCACACGAGCTTCGCCGCATTCAACCGCATCTTTCTTCTGCAGGTAATGCTGTGCTTCGCGGCCACGATTGGGCTGATTGCGCGGTTCTGGGCGCCGTCGCTGCTGCATCCGCTTCCCATCGCATTGGTCCTGCTCTGCTTCTGGTTCTCGCAACCGTTCCAGTACGCGATGTTTCTCATGCAGACCCATGCCCTGTTCTTCTTTCTTGCTGTTGCCAGCCTCATGCTCGCGGAGCGAGACAGGCCCATCGCCGCCGGGCTGCTGCTGGCCTGCGCTGCCGCGGTGAAGCTGACGCCGGGTGTGCTGGTGATCTACTGGGTGATGACAAGGCGCTGGAAGGCTGCCGCGAGCACGGTCGCGTGGTCTGCGGTACTGATGCTGCTGACCGTGATGGCTGTAGGAGCGCCCCTGGTAAGGGCCTACTTCGCCGATCTGCATCGCATCTCACGCGTGCTGCTGGTGTCGCAGAATAACCAGTCCTTTGCGGCCTGGGCCATGGGCCGTTTCTACTCGGCAGATGACATCTCCGACGTCGACATCTTTCCCCTGCCCACCGCTCTGCGGCTCGGCTCCACCGCGTTGCTGATTGCGTTCACCGCACTCGGAGGCTGGATCGATCGCAGACGCCGCGGGCTTTCCGGTGTCATGGCGCCGCTTCGTGTTCCCATGGGCGCGGCCATGGCGCTGGTCGCCGTAACAGTCTTTGCGCCCATCGCCTGGACGCACTATTCCGTGATCCTCGTCGCACCCGTCATGGTGCTGGTGGAGGAGAGCCGCCGCCTGCGCTCGTGGTGGATTGCGGCGCTTACGATCTGCATCACCATCCTGAACTTCCGGCCCTTAGCCACGGATGTCATTCACATGGACGTCGGCAGTCTCTCACTGCTGCGCGGCCAGTTCTATGCCGGGGTTCTCTGCCTTATCGCGATCGCGGCGGTCGCCTGGCACCGACGCCTGCACAACGAACTCGCACCCTTTTAAGAGCAGCGAGAAGAGTGGGCTGGTGTACACTTGAGTCACCCCGCGCGGGCCTCTGGCCGGTGCTTTCAGCAAGAAGTCGGGACGTGGCTCAGCCTGGTAGAGCGCACCCTTGGGGTGGGTGAGGTCGCTAGTTCGAATCTAGTCGTCCCGACCATTTACTTCAAATTCAAGTGCCCTGCCTACAATGTAAATGTCGTTGTGGCCGTCAGGAGCAGCCGCAGGAACGCCGGTAAATCATCTGCCCCAGCAACGCGATGTTCTGAATTTCAAGCGAATCGTTGCCGCGGATCCGCTCAAACAAAATGCTGACCGCATGGCGGACCATGTTCTCGATCGGCTGACGCACCACGGAGAGCGGCGGATCGATCAGCGAGGCGAGTTCGAAGTCGTCGAACCCCAGTATCGGCAGCCGCATCTCGCGGCTCAGCGCCAGCTCGTCGTAGGCCTGCAATACGGTCTGCGTCGCGCGGTTGCTGAAGCACAGCAGAGCATCCGGCCTGTGCCGCTCCAGCAGAATGGAGCACAGCGTATACCGCAGCTGATCGTGATTGGGTGCTTCGATCAGCCGCGTGGGATAGCGCTTGGCCGCGATTGCATCGGTGTAGCCCTCCCAGCGACGCTGAAAACTCGTGATCTCCGGGCGGCTGACCACGCACGCGATGCGACGATACCCATGCTGCAGCAGATGTTCGGTTGCGGTGCGGGCAGCATCCCGATTGCGCAGAACAACGCAGTCCATCTCGTTGGAGATCATGCGGTCCAGAGCGACGATCGGCATGCCTGGAATGATGGCGCGAATCTCTTCTACCGTAGCGCCTGCCGCCGGCGCGAGGATAAGTCCATCGGTGCGATAGCGGCGAATGGTGGCGAGTTGAATGGCCTGCTGTTCGCGTGTCTCCTGGTGCGTGAGCAGGATGACCGCACAGCCGCGTCGGCGCGCCTCTTCTTCGATCATCTGCACGGCCTGCGCATAGAAGCTGTTGGCCACCTGCGGGATGATGACGCCGATGGTGCGCGTCTTTCCACCTCGCAAAGCACGAGCGGTCTCGTCAGGCTGGTACCCGAGCGCCGCGATCGCCTCGTTGATCCGATGCGCCACTTCATCGCTGACCCGCACGCCGCGAAGATGCCGCGAAACCGTGGACGCACCGACGCTCGCCATCCTGGCGACATCGTTCACGGTCGGTCGTTTTTTTACTGCAGAGGGCATAACCCGCGGGTTCGCCGCGCGGGTCAAGTCTAGCAGCGTCGCCTCCGATAAGGTACCGGATGAGGCATCCGTCGCGCGATCCGAGCGCCGGGCCAATGCTCCGCGATGCCGCGCAGTCTTCGCCTTCGCTGAACCTTTTCGACCGCGCAAGCTCCCTACTTCCGGTCCACCGTCGCCGAAGGCGCCACCATCAGTGATTCCCCTTGCGCAGCATGGATCGTGACGTCTTCCATAACAATGTGCGCGTCGCTGACATGGAATCCAGTCCTCGCATCGATGGTGACGTTGTGCAGTTGCACATTCTTCACCGGGGACTCCGGCAGGCCGGCGATCACGCCCGCGACCTTGCTGTTCTTCGCGGTGATGTTGTCAAAGGTGAAATCATGAAAGAGCGGCGTGAGGCGGCCGATCGGCTGAGCTTTTTCGCCTTCTTCCGGCAATACCTTGGGGTAGAACTCGCTGACGAGAATCGGCGTACCCACGTCCTCCATGTCGATATTGCTGAAATGAATGTCCGAAACGTCACTGCCGCGATCGCGGTTGGCCTTGATGCGCAGTCCCTGAGCGGTTCCATGGAAGTGAATGTTGCGGGCGATGATATGTTGCGCGCCGCCGGCGATCTCACTGCCGATGGACAGACCGTGGCCGTGCATGAACGTGCAATCGGTGATGGTGATGTTCTTCGACGGCGCATCCGGGCCCGGCGAATCGATCAGCCCCGATTTGATGGCGATGTTATCGTCACCCACGTCGGCGTAGACATGATCGATGACCATGTTGGACGTGGAGAACGGATCGATGGCGTCGGTGTTGGGCGAGTGCGGATCGGCCAGAATCTTCACGTTGCGAATTGTCACGTCGTCGCAGTAGTACGGCACGATCTGCCACGACGGCGAGTTCTGCACTGTGACGTTCTCGATGCGGATATGTTTGCTGTTGTTCAGCACGATGAGCCGCGGGCGAAAGACCTGTTTGCCGACCACGCCGTGCTCCTTGGCTCCACGCGCCTCTGCCCACCAACTGGCGCCCTGCCCATCGATGGTGCCGCCGCCATCGATGGTGATGTTTTCGGCATTGTTCGAGCTCAACAAGGACTGGCGCCCGGGGCTGCGCAGCTCCGTGATCTCCGGATAATCCGCATGTTCCGGTGAGCCGAGCAGTGTGGCGCCGGCGGCAATCTCCAGCGTGATATTGCTGCGCAGAACCAGCGGTGCACTCAGGAAATTTCCGCCTGAAAGCGTCACAATCCCGCCTCCCTGCTCCGCTGCGCAGGTGTCGATCGCCTTCTGGATCGCAAGCGTATCCTTGGTTTGGCCATCGCCCTTGGCCCCGAAGCTGCGCACGTCGCAGCGACCCGCGGCATGGGCAACGCCGCCCGTGGCTACTACCGAAAATACAGCAGCTGCGATCGATCGATTGCACTTCATTGTGGTTCTCCTGAGGGCGTGAGTACGGGACATGTGAGCCGTTGAATCCCAACGAAGAAATTAGCGTGGAAATGGAACGAAACGGCTCGAGCAAGCCTCTGGAGCCGGCAATTTGTGGATATCTTGTTCTGGCTGAGCCCCGGAGGTGGAGACGTCGTCTCCCGTGAGATGGAAGTTGACCGGGCCGGGACCGTAGGCAATCACGGCGTCCTTGGCAAAGAATTGGTAGGCAGAGGGATGATCGAGCAGCACATGATCGAAATGCACCTCTGAGCGATGCGCGGCATCCTGCCCATCGACGATGAATTTGCCGCCGCCACTGATCTGCACATCGCGCAGCAGAACGCCGCGGAACTCAGGAATGAGGTTGTCATTCGGCCCTGGGTTGTCATACCGCGTGTCGATCGAGATAGGCGCCTTATTGTTGCGAATGCAAACGTCCTCGTAGGTGATGCGGTCCACAAGACCGCCGCGATGGATGTTGGACTTGATGCGGATTCCATTGTCCGCGCCATCGAGCGTCAGGTTGCGCACCAGCACGTCACTGACGCCGCCGAAGGTCTCCGAGCCGATCGACATGCCGTGACCATAGTAGAAGTGGTTGTCGATCACGCTCATGTGCTGCACGCCCGAGCCGCTGCCCTTGATCGCGATATCATCATCACCGGTGCTGATGAAGGACTTCGTGACCGTGATATCGGTGGCGCTTCCACCCGGATCGATGGCGTCGGTGTTGCGCGCGCTCCTGGGTGTATCGATCTTCACTCCCCACACCGTAAAGCCTCTTCCGTTGCCATAGGTGAGATGGAAATTCGCAGAATTCCTGAGCGTAATTTGATACACCGTAAAGTCGTCGGAGCCATCCACGGCAAGGATGCGCGGCACCTGCTGCCGCCCACCGGCACGAGCCTGCTCGGCAAGCTGCCACCACGTGACGGAGCCACCCAGCAGCTTCGCGCCGCCGCGGCCATCGATGGCGCCTTCGCCCATCACCGCGGCATGGGGCGCGTTGTGCACGGCGATCAGCGGCTTGCAACCCGGAGCTTCGTTGTTCACCACGCCGCAGCTGCCCGGGGCGTGCTGATACACGACGGGATCACGCGATCCGTACAGCGTCACGCCACGATCCACCAGCAGCGTCACGCCGCCGGGAATGGAGATCGGGCCGGAAAGAAAGGCGTTGTGTGCTCCGTCGGCTGCGAGCTTTACGGCCTCCCCGCCGTCGCAGTGGTCGAGAGCTGACTGGAGACGCACGCTGTCGAGCTTGTCTTCATCGGCCTCGCGAATCGCGCCGTCCGGCGCATCGAGCTTCGCGGCTACCGTCGTGCAAACAAGCGGAATCTTCGGCTCCGAGACCTGCCGCCGGTCCTGGGCGCCGCAGCAAAACGCACTCAACGAGAGTGAGGCCAGTAAGACCTTGTATTGTGGGAAAGCCGTACATCTCATGTCAACTCCGCTGGCGTTTATGCTATTCATTGCAAAAGTGTCCCGCGTGAACGAAAGCTCGGCAACGTTGCCATAATGTGCGAACTTTATCTTCACACGCGCAGGATCGTCAAGGCTTTTCGCTTTTCCAGCTCAAAGCAAGGGCGTTGCAACGGCTCTGGCCTCCCGAAAGGCGAAGCTTTGGGGTGATGGAGCGTTGCAAACGATGCATAGGCTGCTAAAAGACCGGATCGAAACGATTGACAACGTTGCCGACCGCACTTCAAGCTCTGATACGGTCGGGTACCGTGCGAACAAATCGGAAAGCTACGGGTGGAAACGCCCTAGAGTTTAGCGTCGAGATTAGCGTCGAGTTTAGAAAAGGGAGAATGTACCGCATGAAACATCCGTTGAGTCTGGAGGGCCGGGTTGCGGTCGTCATTGGCGGCACCTCGGGCATTGGACGCGCATTGAGTCTGGGGCTGACCGATGCCGGGGCCGATGTGGTCAGCACCGGCCGCCGCACGGAGCAGGTCGACGAGGTTGCGGGTGCGATCGAGGCGCGTGGCCGCAAGACGCTGCGGCAGCCGACAGATCTATGCGACCGCTCGCAGATTGAAGCGCTGCTCGACGCCACGGTGAACACACTCGGCAAGGTGGACATCCTGGTGAACTGCGCGGGCAAGATCAAGCGCACGCCGACGCTCACGCTGGACGAAGCGGAGTGGCAGGACATCATGGACACCAACCTCACGGGCACATTGCGGGCCTGCCAGGTCTTCGGGAAACATATGCTGGAGAAGGGCTATGGGCGCATCATCAACATCGCCTCGCTGAACTCCTTTGTGGCGCTGAATGAGATAGCCGCGTATGCGGCCAGCAAGGCCGGCATGGTCTCGCTGACGCGTTCGCTGGCGGTGGAGTGGTCCAGGCACGGCGTGGTCGTGAATGCGATTGCGCCCGGGGTCTTTCGCACCGACTTAAACGCACAGCTGCTGGACAGCACACCGCGTGGCCAGGAGCTGCGGATGCGCACGCCCTTGGGCCGCTTCGGCAGGACGGAAGAGCTGGTGGGTGCGGCGATCTATCTCGCTTCGGAGGCTGCGTCGTTTACAAGCGGGCAGACGATTGTTGTCGATGGCGGATTTCTCGCCAGTGGTGTGAATCAGTAAGAGCCTTGAAGAATTCTTCAAGAGCGTCGCAGCCCAGCGCGGCGGAGGAGAGACGATCCATGCGTGAATCTATGGAAATTCCGAAGTATTCCATCGGAGTAGGTGACCGCTTTGCACACCAGGCGAAGGCACAGCTGCGTGCCTGCATGATGGCGGCCGAAGAGGGGGCCGAGGTGATCCCGGTGTGGAACAAATCAAACCGTGAACACCTCATCATCGGATCGGAGCCGAGCACGACGCGGGCGGCGGCGGATGCGGCGGTAAAGGATCTCGGCTGGACGAAGCCTTATTTTCTCGATGCCGATCACATTAACCTGAAGACCTTTGAACGTTTCCTGGCGCCCTGCGATTTTTTTACGATCGATGTGGCCGACAACATCGGGCAGAGGTCGGATCCGGAGGAGATCGCGAAGTTTCTCGACCGGCATCCTGAGCTGATCGGGGAGATCGTCATCCCCCGCATCGAGAAGCCGTTTCAGATCGATCGTGCGTTTGCTGAGCGCACCGCCAAGCAGTTTCTGGCGGCCGTACAGCATGCGGGTGAGATCTATCGCGGCATCGTGAAGGTGAAAGGCGAAGGCAAATTCGTCGCGGAGATCTCCATGGATGAGACCGACAGCCCGCAGACGCCGCCGGAGCTGCTGATTATTCTCGCGGCCATCGCGGACGAGAAGGTTCCTGTGCAGACGATCGCGCCGAAGTTCACGGGTCGTTTCAACAAGGGCGTGGACTATGTGGGCGATGTGCCCCAGTTTGCCAGGGAGTTTCGCGACGACCTGGCGACGATCGCTTACGCCGTCGAGCGCTACGGGCTGCCGAAGCATCTGAAGCTCAGCGTGCATTCCGGCTCGGACAAGTTTTCGATCTACGGCGCGATCCAGCAGGGGCTCGCCGAATTCGGCGCAGGCGTACACGTGAAGACCGCCGGCACCACTTGGCTGGAGGAGTTGATCGGGCTTGCGGAGGCTGGAGGCAGCGGATTGGAGATGGCGAAGGAGGTCTATGCCGAAGCTTTTGCGCATGCCGACGAGCTCTGCGCGCCGTATGCCACGGTGATCGACATCGACCACAGCAAGCTGCCGACGCCCGAAACCGTACGCGGCTGGACGAGTGAGCAGTTTGTGCGCGCGCTGCGCCACAACGACGCAGACCCCAGCTACAACCCGAACCTCCGGCAACTGCTGCACGTCGGCTTCAAGGTGGCGGCGAAGATGGGCAGCCGCTACACCGAGGCACTCAAGGCAAATGAGGATGTGATCGCGCGCAATGTGACGGAAAACCTCTTCGAGCGGCATATTCGGCCGATCTTCCTCTCATAAAAGCGCACGGCGGGAGCCGGATCGCCGCGAACCAGCGCGGTTCGGCCCGAACTATCAGCCACAAAGGAAAAGCAACAGCAACGCTGCGCCGAAAGCGAAAGAACGCGATAGAGTAAACGCACAGTTCACTCCAAAAGGGGATCGTTTTGAGCCCACGCCTTAAGCGTCTTGCTGTCTGCTCTGCCCTGTTCAGCCTGGTGACCGTTGCCGAAGCCCAACGCCACGGCACGCCGCCTCCTGAGAAGACCACGACCACCACAACGGTCGCGACAGAGCCTGCAGAGAAGCCGGCGACCGGTGCGCTGCCGCCGGACTCCACCACAGACGGCAGCGTGACGACGGCGGGCGGAAAGACCATCGCGTACACCGCGGTTGCAGGCCTGCTTACCGTGGGAGCGACGGACGCGCAGGACGCCACGCTGGGTCTCGACGGCAAGTACCTTCCCGACGCGCCGATGGAGCTGCCCGCAAAGCCGGAAGACCGGCCCGCCACGGCACACATGTTCTACACAGCCTACTTTGCCAAAGGCGCGGATGCGGGCACGCGGCCGGTGGTGTTTCTGTACAACGGCGGCCCGGGCTCGGCAACGATGTACCTGCGCATGACCAGCATGGGACCGGTCCGCGTGGTGCTGCCGGACCTCGATCATCCGGTGGGCGGACCGTACAAGGTCATCTCGAACCCGTACACGCTGCTGGATGCGGCCGATCTGGTCTTCATCGACGCACCGGGCACGGGCTACAGCCGCGTACAGGGCAAGGACGCGATGAAATCCTTCTATGGCATCGACCAGGATGCTGCGGCGTTTGATCGCTTTATCCGCCGCTTTCTTACGAAGTACGACCGCTGGCGCTCGCCGCGCTACCTCTTTGGTGAGAGCTACGGGACGACCCGCGATGCGGTCTTGAGTGCGGTGCTGCAGCAGCATGGCGTGGATCTGAACGGCGTCGTTTTCTTGAGCCAAATTCTCAGCTTCGACAATTCGGCGGACGGTTCGGATGGCAATCCGGGTACGGATAACGGCTTCTTCCTCGCGCTGCCCAGCTTTGCGGCGACCGCGTGGTTTCACCACAAGGTGCCCGGCCAGCCTGCGCAACTTGAGCCCTGGATTCATGAGGTGGAGCATTTCGCCCTGGGTGAGTACGCGGGCGCGCTGCTGCAAGGCGCGGACCTCGATCCGGCGAAGAAGCAGGCGATTGCGGCGAAGCTGGAAAGCTACACCGGCGTCCCCGCAGCGACGTGGGTGAAGGCGAATCTGCGCATGACGGGCGGCCAATTCTCCAAGTACCTGCAGGATCCGGCGGACATCACCACGGGGCGCCTGGATTCGCGCTATGAAGGTCCGGCGATGAACCCGATGAGCTCCGATGCGGACTACGATCCGTTTACGGACTCTGTCGAGTCAAGCATCCTGGCGGCGATGAATACCTACGCGCACGAGACGCTGCACTTCGGACGCGATATGACCTACAAGCAGAGCGCGCGGGAGCCGGGCTTTAACTGGGACATGAAGCACCATATTCCGGGCCAAGGCTGGCCGGGCACCAGCGTCAACGTGTCGCCGGACATCGCCTACACGATGAAGGTGAACCCCAAGATGCACGTGTTATTGATGGGCGGTTATTTCGATCTGGGAACGTTGTACTTCGGCGCGACCTACGAGATGAAGCACCTGCCCATGCCGGTATCGTTGCAGAAGAACATCGAGTACAAGTTCTTCCCGACGGGGCACATGGTCTACGTCAACGAGGATGCCCTGCATGGGCTGCATGACCGCACGGCTGCATTCATTCAGGCGAGCGAGGGCGGTCAATAAAAGATTGCAGGGTCGGGCTATGATTCGGCCCTGCCTTTCTCCTTCAGCCGCAATGGACTTAGCTCGGCTCTTACAATAAAAGTCTGGCCACAAGCCGATTCAAGGATGCGACGGAGACGGACTGAGCGAAGTTGAGCGACACCTTGCAGCGGGACAGGGAGCAGTACGGAACCGACTTTACGGAGGAGCGGCACGAACCAGTCGCTTCGCGGTCGGCGCTACGCTGGTATGTCGCTACATTGCTTGCGTTTCCTTTCCTTTTGATCCTGGGTTCGCTTGCATGGATGACGACCGCGGAGTATCAGCGCCACGCGCAATTTCCTTCCTTCGTCGGATTGGGCTATGGCTCGCGGCTCTATCACGCTGATTGCGACGTGGTCGTCGACGGTGACTCTTCGGCACTGACCGGCGTGATCCCCTCAGTGATTCAGGGCCGAACGGGCCTGAAGACCTGCAATATCGCTGACGTTGCCGGCGTGAAGTATGTGAACGGCATGGCCGTTCTTGATGATTACCTCAAGCACAATCGCCGGCCGCGTTTTGCCGTGCTGCTGTTTGTGCCGGAAAATCTGAACCCTCCGGAAGAATGGGCGGAAGTCGCACATTTTGAAGGCTGGTTTTATGGTCTGCGCTATCACAGGAATGAGGCGCTGCTGCAACGCATGATCCACAGCCCTGAAGACATTATGATTAACGCCGAACTCGGGCTGCGCATGGGCCTGCAATGGCTGCCGTCACCCGTTTTGCCGCCTGAATTTGCTGAAATCCGCGAGACAAGTCATGGGCATTTCCCTGAGCCCGGTCCCGCGCCCACCTCCTGTGGGCCGCCGATGCGGATGCGGCCGCCCGACCCCGGCTGGCTTCGCGCACTGCGTAGCCGCTACGCAGCCTCAGGCACGACGGTTCTGATCGACGTCACGCCTGAACCCACCTGCGATCCCTCCTTCGCGTATTTCGCGAAGCTCACCGGCCCCGGGGTCACGGACAATTCGCTGGGCACACTTCCGCTAAGCGATTACACGGACACGGGCCGCCTGCATACCGACGATGCGGGCGCAAAGATCCTCTCCGAGCGGATCGCCGATCAGATCTCAGCCTTGCAGCGAGGCGGAGCGGCGTCCGCGGGCAAGGTGCGCTGACCGGCGATGCTCTTCGCTTCCAACGTCTTCCTGTTCCTGTTTCTTCCGGTCGCGCTGCTCGGCTATCAGCTGCTGGGGCGATTCGGGAATCGGGCGGTTTTTGGCTGGTTAAGCCTCCTATCGCTGTTCTTCTATGGCTATTGGAACCCCAAGTATCTGCTGCTCCTTGTTGCCTCTATCGCACTGAACTTCGTCGCTTCGCATGTGATTGCCTCGGCTGAGACAGAACGCGCCAAATCCGGGTGCTTGATCGCCGCCGTCACCGCAAACCTGCTTTTGCTCACCTGGTTCAAATACCTCTTTCCGTTTCTCCATTTCCTGCACGCGGAGGGTTGGACGACGCGCAGTTTCGGCGGTGTGCTGCTGCCGCTCGGGATCTCGTTCTTCACCTTCACGCAGATCGCCTATCTCATCGACCTCAGGCAGGACGAGGGCAAGCCGCAGAATCTGCTTTCCTATGTCCTTTTCGTGACGTTTTTTCCGCATCTGATTGCGGGCCCGATCATTCACCACTCCGAGATGATGCCGCAGTTCCAGGCCCAGCGGCACAACGGCCTGCGCGCCGAGGATATGGCCGTCGGAACGACCTGGTTTTTGCTGGGGCTCGGGAAAAAGGTCTTGATCGCAGATCGGTTTGGGCCGGTTGCGGATGCGTTTTATCGACAGCCGCACGCGTTCGGAATGCACGCCTCATGGATAGGCGTTCTTTGCTACGCGATCCAGCTTTACTTCGATTTTTCGGGCTACTCGGATATGGCGCTGGGGTTGGCGAGGATGTTCTCGATCACGTTTCCGTTTAACTTCAATTCGCCGTACAAGGCAACGAACATCATCGATTTCTGGCAGCGTTGGCACATGACGCTCACCCGCTACATCAACCTGTACCTCTACAACCCCCTAGCCCTTTCCATGGCGCGGCGCCGCGTACGGATGGGAAAGAAATCTACGCGGCGCGCGCAGCAGACTCCGGGCGGCTTCGTCGAGCTCATCGGTTTTCCGCTGCTGTTTACCATGTTCATCGCGGGGGTCTGGCATGGCGCGGGTCTGCAGTTCATCCTCTTCGGCGTGGCGCATGGTCTTTATCTGACGACGAATCATCTATGGCGCACGTTTGTGCCAAGGGAATCGCGCTGGCAACGGCTGCTGCCGGCGCCGGTGGGCGTTCTGCTCACCTTCGCGGGTGTGCTGGTCGCGCAGGTGTTCTTCCGGGCCGCCAGTGCGCGCGACGCCTTCTGGGTCCTCGGCTCGATGCTCGACCTGCACCAGGGCGGCGCGATTTCGGCTCTGGGGCATGCCCTGCCGCCGCGGGCACAATTCGCCGGTCACGCGCCCTCCGCCTGGGCAGCGATCCTGATCGTCTTTGCCGTCTGCTGGCTTCTGCCCAACACCCAGGAGATTCTCGGCCAGGCGAGCACGGAAGGCCGCCATTTCCCCCCACTGCTGCTCGGCAACCTGCGTTGGCGCCCTAACGCGGCGTGGGCGCTGGCACTGGTCCTCATGACGACCCTCACGCTGATGCTGCTCTATAGCAGCACGAGCTTTCTCTACTTCCAGTTCTGAGCCTTTTCCCGAGAGGCTCACTAGAATGGGCGATGCATGTCCACGCACGTTCGTTCCTTCTGCAAGATCAACCTCGGCCTAGCGGTTGGCCCACCGCGGCCGGATGGCTTCCATGGCCTGACAACCGCGTATCAGACGCTCGCCTTGCATGATCTCCTGAGCGTTACCGCGAGACCCGCCGCGAAGACGGCGATCACGCTGGAGGCGGATCATCCCGGCGTCCCGTGTACGGCCAGGGGGGACGGCGAACGCAATACGGCTCACCGGATGGTAGCGGGGGCGTTGAAGCGGCTCGGCGTGACGGCTGAGGTGCACATGATGCTGAAGAAGCGGCTGCCCGTGCAGGGTGGGCTGGGTGCGGGATCGGCCAACGCGGTGGCTGCGCTGCTGGGGTTGGAGCGCGAACTGGGCGTGGCGCTGCCCGGGCCGGAAAGACTGGCGCTGGCGGCGGAGGTGGGCTCGGATGTGCCGCTGTTCCTGCTGGGGGGTACGGTGCTGGGTCTGAATCGCGGCGAGGCGGTGTATCCCTTGCCGGACTCGCCCACACTGCCGGTGGTGGTTGCGGTGCCGAGCGTTGGCGTCTCGACGGCGCAGGCATTTCGCGATCTGGATGCGCGGATGGCGTCCGGAGGCACGAACGGGGCCACGGAAAAAAACAATAGCGGGTTGACGCATACGCCTGCACCCGATAGACTCGAAGAGTTGAGCCGCGTTCTAGCCTCCGTGTGGACATCCACCGGAGTCAAACGAGTAGCAACCGGTATCGCCAACCCTCCTTTCCTTCAGCCTTCCGGCCGGGAATTCTTGCCTCCGGGCAGGGATGCAGAGAAAGATCTGCGGGGATGGAAAAACGATCTGGCCGAGAATCCCCTTCTCGCGCTTGTCCGCACCGGGGTCGAAAACGACTTTGAGGAGGTTGCCTTCCGGCAGCATCCTTCCCTGCGAGACATCAAGCGTGCACTGGCGGGTTCCTCGGGCTATCCGCAGGCATCTGGGTCCGATGCGTTGTACGCCGCGCTTTCGGGATCAGGCTCGGCGCTGTTCGGGATCTATCCAGATCCAGGGGCCGCGCGCGAGGCTCAACAACGTGTGCAGGCTTTGGGCACGCGAGCGCTTCTGACAGAAACGCTCGGGCGCACAGGGTACTGGCAGCGGATGTTCGCGTAAGCTGTAGGAGCCGGTCCTCCGGGACCAGCCGAAGCGGTGAACCTCTCCCTTGCCAGGCGCACGAAAGGTTCGCAGCATCGCAGTTTGGATTTGCCGCACGTTGGCGGCAAAGACTGGGCGATCGACTAACGGTAGGTCATCTGCCTTTGACGCAGACAGTCCAGGTTCGAATCCTGGTCGCCCAACCACCGTTCCGATCGCGCCCGCACTGCGGCGGATCGACTTGTAACACGGGAGCTTTTGGGATGGACGGCAGCCGAAACGAGGCTGCTGGAAGTTGAGCAAGGCCCGCCACTGGGCCCCGGTGAAGCCCCTGAGAGGGAGCCGGGCCAAGGCGGGAAGAAGCAAGAAGTACGGCCGAGGCGCGAATTGTAACAAGCCGTGTCTCCGCCGCGATGGAACCGCCGTACCGCATTTGTTTTCTGGCATTTCGCTACACCCGGTGGAGTTACCAGCCGCCGGCAGCAACAACGGGCTGTACGAAACTCTGGCAAGGTCAACCAACCTTTGGAGTCTTCAAGCGTGGCGAACGAAAACAGCATGACAGCGGTTCCATTCCCGAGTTCCAAAAACTCCAATCCTTCGAATCATCAAGGCTCCTCCACGAGCGCGCAAACCGCGCTCCTGGAGCCTGAACAAATGACGCAGGTGGCGCCGGAACTTCAGCCCGCAGGGGCAGGTTCCGGCGCTGTCGCTATCCCCGCCAAACCGGTTGACGGCAAGCCCGCAGCGGAGAAGAAGAAAGCCTCGAAGTTAAGCGAGGACAAGAATTTCAAGATCGTCTCCGGGTCCGCGAACCGGCCGCTCGCTGAAGAGATCGCCAGTTTCCTGGGCGTATCGCTGGTGCAGACGGATTTTCGCCGCTTTTCCGATGGCGAGATCCGGTTCCAATTGCTGGAAAATGTTCGCGGCGCCGACGTCTTTCTCGTCCAGCCCACGTGCTATCCCACTGACCAGCACCTGATGGAGCTGCTGATCATGCTGGACGCGCTGCGCCGTGCCTCTGCGGGCCGCATCACGGTGGTGGTTCCCTACTACGGCTACGCCCGCCAGGACCGCAAGGATCGCCCCCGCGTCGCGATCACCTCGAAGCTGGTCGCGGACCTGCTGGTAACCGCCGGCGCCAACCGCGCCCTTTTCGTCGACCTGCACGCGGCGCAGATTCAGGGTTTTTTCAACATCCCCGTCGATCATCTCTTCGCCTCGCCGGTGCTGGTGGGCTACTTCCGCAATCTCAATCTGCCCAATCTCACCGTGATCAGCCCGGACGCCGGTGGCGTGGAGCGGGCGCGCTTTTTTGCCAAAAAACTTGAGGTGCCGCTGGCCATCGTGGATAAGCGTCGCACCGACGTCAACGTCACCGAAGTCATGAACATCATCGGCGATGTGCGCGGCCGCACCTGCCTCATTCTTGACGACATCGTCGATACCGCCGGTACACTGGTAAAGACCGCTGAAGCGTTGATGGCGCAGGGTGCGGAGGCTGTCTACGCCTGTGCGTCACACGCGGTGCTCTCCGGGCCGGCGGTGGAGCGCATCGAGCAGAGCTGCATGAAGGAGCTCATCGTCACCAACACCATTCCACTCACGGAAGCCGCCAAGGCCGTCAGCAAGATCAAGGTTCTTTCGGTTGCGGGCCTGCTTGGCCGCGCCATGGAAAGCATTCACATGGAGACGTCGGTTTCTACGCTCTTTAACTAAGGCAGGAAGTAGCGAACAGGAAGTAGGAAGTAGCAGTTCTTACCACCCCGGAAGTTACAACCACAAGCAACAGCGGCTTAGCCGCGAACGGAGTCGGGCAGCACTGAGAAGCGGCATAGGCAACGGAGGTTCTACTTCCTACTTCCTATTCACTACTTCCTTCTTCTGCTCTTCGCCCGAAAGGAAACCAAACATGGCCAGCAACCCCATTCAAGCCGTAAGCGCCAAACCGCGTACCGGCACCTTCAACAAGAACCACGCGCGTCGCGTTCGCGTGCAGGGCCTCATTCCGGCCGTGGTCTACGGCGCCGGCCAACCCTCGGTCGCCGTGACTGTGGATCCCAAGATCATCACCAAGATTCTGTACTCGGAGACGGGCCACAACTCAATCTTCGATCTCAACCTCGAGGGCTCGGCGCCCAGCAAGGTGATGATCGTCGATTGGCAAAATGAGCCGATCAAAGGCAAGCTGCTGCATATCGACCTGAAGCGCATCGCCATGAACGTCGCCATGCGCGTCTCCGTGCCGATCCAGCTGACCGGTACGCCCGTGGGCGTGAAGGTAGGCGGCGGGGTGCTGTCGCAGGTGCTGCACGAGGTGGAAGTCGAGTGCCTCCCGAGCGACATTCCGAGCCACATCGATGTGGACATCACGAACGTGGAGCTGAACGGCGCGATTCACATCAAGGATCTGCCGCATGCGGGCAATCTGAAGTTCCTTTCGGAAGAGGACGAACTTGTCGCGCACGTCACCACGATGAAGGAAGATATAGCAGTCGAAGCCGCTGCCCCCACACCGAGCGAGCCCGAGGTCGTAAAGAAGGGCAAGCCGGAGACGGAGTAAACAAGGAAGTAGCAAACAGGAAGTAGGAAGTAGCGTAAAGCTCTTGCCTACTTCCTACTTCCTACTTCTTACTTCCTACTTCCTACTTCCTACTTCCTGCCTTTATGAAGCTCATCGTCGGTCTCGGCAACCCTGGCATGGAGTACCTGCTGACGCCGCACAATGCGGGCTTCATGGCCATCGATCGCATCGCCGGTATCTGCGATGCGAGTGTGACCAACCGGCGGGGGCAGGCGGAGACGGGACGGACAAGGCTGATGGGACACGATGTCCTGCTGGCCAAGCCCGAGACCTTTATGAACCGGAGCGGATTGAGTGTCGCCGCGCTGCTTCGGGAGTTGCATCTCGGCTTGGAGGATCTGATTGTCCTCTACGACGAGTTGGCGATTCCCGCCGGCCAGATTCGCATTCGCGAACGCGGCTCGGCGGGCGGGCACAACGGAGTGAAGTCGATCTCCGGTGTGCTCGGGACAGAAGAATGGACCCGCGTTCGCATCGGGGTGGGCAAGCCGCCCACCGAGACCGGCCGCGAGATCAAGGCCGGCGGTACGAGCTACCTGCTTTCGCCCATGCGAAAGGCCGAGCTCGCGGCGCTGGAGGAAGGACTCGACCTGGCTGTACGCGCGGTCGAGGCTGTGCTGATGAAGGGTGTCAGCGCGGCGATGAATGAGTTTAATAAGAAGGTTGTCAGTTCTTAGTTGTCAGTTTAATAAGAAGGTTCTCAGTTGTCAGTGAAAGCGAAGCGACAGGTTGCTTTAACTGACAACGAGTTTAATAAGAAGGTTGTCAGTTCTTAGTTGTCAGTTTAATAAGAAGGTTCTCAGTTGTCAGTGGAAGCGAAGCGACAGGTTGCTTTAACTGACAACTGACAACTGACAACTAAGAACTTGCAACCTCCAACCGAGCCAAACCGGCTCCGGCTTTCCACCGGAGCGGTGCGGGGCACCAACCCCGCGGAAAGAAGCACCATGAGTCGCAACTACGAAGTGATGTTTATCGTGCGTCCCGATGTTGAGGAAGCCGAAATTGACAAGATCGTCGAGACCTTCTCCGGCTATATCACCACCGGCGGCGGCACAGTGAAGTCTGTCGAAAAGATGGGCCGCCGCCGCCTGGCCTACACGGTGCGCAAATTCAACGATGGCATTTACCTGCTGTTGATCGTGGAGGCGCCGGCATCGCTGATCGCTGAGATCGAGCGCCGCCTGCGTGTCTCCGAGCAGGTCATCAAGTTCATCACCGTGCGCACGGACGAGGAAGAAAAGCGTGTGGCCAAGATCAAGGCCCATCGCGCCGCGCACGTGAAGCGCTCTGCCCAGCCGCAGGAGAATCCGGCGGAGACCGCCGACATCTCCGCTGCGGCTGCGCAGCCCTCTGCAAAGCCGGCTGCGCAGCAGGAGGTCCCCGCCGTTCCGGCTGCTGCCGAAGCGGATGAACCCCAGCCCGCCGCCCAGGCCTAAACAGGGCTCAGTGATTAGGGATTAGGGATTAGTTAGGAATTAGCTTACGAGTTAGATTTGTCATCCTGAGCGCAGCGAAGGACCTGCTTCTCGTCTGTCCCTTGTAATCGAGCTTAAGGCGAGCCACCAGGCCAGCCCAACCAGGACCACCGAAACGCTGTTCATCGCTTCCCCGGCTGGATCCATCCAGCCGAAGTCCAGAGGTCCCCAAGCGGATCTGGAGCGAGAGCCGCCAAACTGCTGACGGGAGATCCCAGAACCGCGCAGCGCACAAAGGAAACGCATCATGGCTGACGAAACAACCAACGCAGCACCCGCAGCAGCATCCACGCCGGCTCCCGCAAGCGGCGCTCCTTCCACCGGCGGCGCGCCTCAGGGCGGCGGTTCGCAGGGTGGGTACCAGGGCGGAGGCCAAGGTGGGCCGCGCGGTCCGCGTCCTCCCCGTCCCGCCGGCGGTCCCGGCGGTGGCGGCCAGGGTGGCCGCAAATTCTTCCGCCGCAAGAAAGTCTGCAAGTTCACCGTGGAGAAGATCGATTCGATCAGCTACCGCGACGTGCGCCTGCTGCAGCAGTTCGTCTCCGACCGCGGCAAGATCATTCCGCGCCGCCTTACGGGCACCTCGGCGCCATTTCAGCGCAAGCTGACCCGCGCCATCAAGCAGGCACGCGCGATTGCGCTGCTGCCCTTCGCCGCGAAGTTCTAAGTGAAGGTTCGCGACCTCGTTCGGCTGATAGAACCGATGGCTGGCATCATGTCCGCACCACGGGAAGCCATCGGCACTATCGACATCCGATGAAGCCCGGTGCCGTTACGATCCCCGGGCACCCGCCGGATGAACCGCCCATCGGCACCGAACGCAGTATCCTCAAGCAGGCTGGATTGGAGAACAAGGACAAATGAGCGAATACCTGGTGATCTATGAAAAAACGTCAACCGGGTACAGTTCCTATGCGCCGGATCTCCCCGGGTGTATCTCCACCGGTCCCACTCTTGCGGAGACGCAGCGCAACATGACGGAGGCCGTGAGCGGCCATCTTGCCGTGATGCGCGAGTTCGGCGACACCATCCCGGAGCCCACAACCGTCGCTGAGCGCTTGGCAATCCCGGCTTAGCTCACACCGTCGCCCCATGGGCGGCACGCACGATTGGAGACAGATCATGGAAGTCATTCTGAAGCAGGACGTCGAGTCCCTCGGCCATCGCGGCGATGTTGTTCGCGTGGCCGACGGCTACGGCCGTAACTATCTGCTGCCGAAAAAGTTCGCCATTGAGGCGAACGAGGCCAACCGGGCCGTTATCGAGCAGATGAAGCAGTCCGCCGTTCGCAAGAGCGCCAAGGAAAAAGTCGAGGCGGAGACCGTGTCCGCCAAGCTCAACGAGGTTGTGTTGACCTTTGAGCGCAAGGCCGGCGGCGAGGGCCAACTCTTCGGCTCCGTCACCTCCGCCGATATCGCCCATGCGCTCGAGCAGCAGGGGTATACCGTCGAACGCCGCCGCATTCACCTGGATGAGCCGCTGAAGACTGTCGGCGAGTTCCATGTGCCCGTGCGTCTGCACCGCGAAGTCACCGCCCACGTACAGGTCAACGTCAAGAGCGATCAGCCCGAGCAGGACGCGCCCGCAACGGAGACCGTTGCGGCGTAGCCGGCGACTCCATCCGCAGCATGGAGGGGCGTTCTTCGGAGCGCCCCATTCCTTTTGCCGGCATAAGGAATGGATCCCACAAGGCGAAGAGAGTTCGTGGGGGCATCGTGCAGGAAGTTCACGCACCCGGGCCGGCAGTCGATGCACGATCGGCCGCCGTACAATTCGACCATGCCAAACTCCCTGCCCCTGCTGAAACCCCGCGAAGCCGCCGCCATGCTCGGCATCAGTTACCCCACGGTGAAGCAGTGGATTCTCTCCGGCAAGCTCCGCACCGTGCAGACCCCGGGCGGCCATCACCGCATCGAGCAATCGGTGTTGAAGCCCTTCCTGAAGGAGGACACGGCGCGGCCTGCACGGGAGTCGCGCGAGCGGTATCGCAAGGTCTCCGGCCGCAATCAGCTGGTGGGCCACATCATGGATGTGCAGGTGGACGGCCTGCTGGCGAAGGTGGTTCTGTCCTTCGGCGAGCAGCAGATTACGGCCATCATCACCGCCGATGCGGTGCGCGAACTGGATCTTCGCAAAGGCGACCAGGCCGCCGCGCTGATCAAATCGACTGAGGTAATGATCGAGCGCGTCTGAGGGATTGCGGGATGCACGCGGAATTTGCTTTGCAGCCTCGTTAAGAGGATGACGTGTGCGGAACTGGACAGAAGGCGTTCATTTCTGAACAGCGAGCATCCGTGACTCATCACGTGACTCATCAAAGGTTGCGGTGCCACCGAGGCCGGGTGCCCCACCTTCGCCGCAGTCTCATCGCGGCTAAGGTAGATTCCTGCTTCGGAGCTGCGCACGGAGCCCTCCTAGCGAGGATAAAGCCGTCGCGAAGATGGGGCACCCGGTGATTGGCCATGGAAGTGCTCCAGCAGACGCGAGGTGCTTAGCCGATGATCTTGCTTTCGGAGTTGCAGCTTACCTTGCGTCAGCTTCGGCGTCCGCGGGGCCTGGGTCGCCATCGCGGCGGCAATCAGCCCGTTCCACCCCAGCGCACAAGTGCGCCGGGGACCCCGGTTGCGGTTCTCCACCAACGCATGGCCCAGATAGGCCAGTGCGACTCCTTGCCATAGCTTTTTTGTATAGCTGAGCGTCCGGGTCGGGGGTCGATTCCTGCGTGTCGTTGCTGCGCTTGTCGCCGTGGAAGTTCGTGCCGTCATCGTTCGGGCCGTCCTTCTTGCGGAAGCTCTTGTGCGACGCCCACGCCTGGATCAGAGTCCCATCGACGGTGAAGTGCTCGTCCGACATAAAACTTGGAAATGGTCTGGAGAACGCCATGGAAAAGATGGAAAACAAAGAGCGTTTCCCACTTCCCAAGGCACGACGGCGGCGATCTCTATGAATTCAGAATTCACTCAAGATGTTTTGTTGCACTTGGATATTGAACCCAAGCAGATCCCTTCGCTTCGCTACGGGATGACAGATATTGCCTTTACACCGTCGTCATTGCCGTTCCAACAGAGCCGCAAAGAACCCATCACCTTCAAACCCGTACCCTGGCAACGTGCGCAGAAAATCCCCCCGCGTCAGCCGCCCCCTCTGCTCGGCATCCGTCTGGATCTGTCCCCGGCCGCGCATAGCTTCCAGCAACTCGCCCACCGGCAACTGACGAAGCTCCGGCACCCCTTGCAACACTGCCGCTACCACCGCCTCGTTCTCCTCCGTCTCCAGCGAACAGGTCGAGTACAGCAGCCGTCCGCCGGGTGCTAAGCGCTGCAGCGCGCCGTGCAGAATACGACCCTGACGCTCCGCTTGCCGTCGCAGGTCCGCTGGCTCCAAACGGTGTCGAATCTCGGGGTTACGGGCCAGAGTTCCCGTGCCGCTGCAGGGCACATCGCAGAGAATCAGATCAAACACCCCAGCCGATCCCGGCAGCGCAGCCGCATCCCCCTGCTTCACCTCCAGGGCATACCCTGGCAGATCCCGGGCCAGTCGCTGCTCCAATCGGCGCAGGCGGGTTGGATTCAGATCCGTAACCAGCAGCTGCGCCTCGGGCAGCCTCCGCGCCAGCACGATCGTCTTCCCGCCCGGAGCCGCGCAGCAGTCCCAAACTCGCTGCGCTCCCGGCTGACTTGCCGCCGCCAGCTCCGCTACCAGCCGCGAACCCGCATCCATCACCGGCGCGTCCGCAGCCGCGTTGTTAAATATGGCACTACAGCCCGGCTGCTGCTGGTCGAACCCGCACACCGCCTCCGCAGCCGTGCGCCCATAGGCCGCTACCCAGCGCTGCACCAGCCACAACGGATGTCCGAGTCGCTCCGCCATAGCCGCGACAGACTCCACCAGCGGCTTTCGTGCCCCCGGCATTCCGACCAGCTTGCGCAGCACGGCATTCACCATGCCTGCCGCATGTGCATGCCCAGCCGCCCGCACCAGCTCAACACTCTCATTCAGCGCCGCATGAGCCGGAATGCGCTCCAGATACAGCAGCTGAAACGCTCCCAGGCGCAGCGCGATCGCCACCGGTTCGGCCAGGCTCAGATCCGGACGGCTCAGCAGCGGCCGCAGCCGCGCATCCAGCGCAATCTGCCACCGCAAAACCCCTAATACCAGCGTCATGGTGAGATCGCGGTCCGCCTGCGACAATCCGGCCAGCCGCGGCCCATGCAGCAGGTCATCGCTGTGCGCCGAGCTCGACCCCACACGCTCCAGCAGCTCAAACGCCGCCGATCGCGCCGCGCTGATCGGCGCAGCCGGCTTGGGAGCCTCCACCCGCTTCGCTGGCCGCTCAGCCAATCCGCTCACCCGTTTTCAGCTGGAAATCCCGTGCAAACGCCGTGCCCTGCAACCGCGGCTTGCCCTCCGTCTGCACGTCGATCAGGGTCAACGCCGTACCCTCGGCCGCACCGGCGATCAACTCGCCGCCGACGAGCCGCAACTCGCCCGGCAGCAGCTCAAATCCCGTACTCGCCGAAACAGGCTGCATCGCATGCACCAGGAACCGTTTGCCTCGAAACTCTCCCCAGGCTCCCGGCCAGGGATAGAATCCACGCCAGCGATCAAAGACCTGCTGCGCTGTGCGTTCCCCAAATTCAAGCCGTCCGTCCTCCCGGGTCAAAATTGGTGCGGGCGTCGCCCGCGCATGATCCTGCGGCTGCGGCTTCACCGTCCCATCCTCCAGCCCCGCCAAGGTGCTCAGCATCAGCCCCGCCCCTTCTTCGGCGAGAACCGCAAACAACTCTGTGGCTGTTGTCTCCGGCCCGATCGGTACCCGATGCTCCAGCAGCACATCGCCCGTATCCAGACCGGCATCCAGCTGCATCGTCGTGACGCCAGTCTCGGTCTCGCCGTTCGCCACCGCCCACTGGATCGGCGCTGCCCCGCGATACTTCGGCAGCAGAGACCCATGCAGGTTCAGGTTGCCAAACCGAGGCAGAGTCAGCATCCACTCCGGGATGATTCGCCCATAGGCCACCACCAGAATGGCATCCGGTCGAATCGCATCGAGCCGCTCGCGCAGTTCCTCATTGCGCTTGATCTTTTCCGGCTGCAGCACAGGAAGTGCACGTCTCAGCGCCAAAGCCTTCACCGGCGGCTCGTGTGTTTCCATCTTCCGGCCCGCAGGCCGGTCCGGCTGCGTCAACACCAGCGCCACTTCGTGCCCAGCGTCCAGCACAGCGTTCAGCGTTGGAACCGCAAACTCCGGCGTTCCGCAAAAGACCAGCTTCAACGTCCTGTGCCCCGCAAAACAATCACCATTCACCATTTTTCTGCAGCTTGCGAATGCGGCGGTGCACCAGATCCCGCTTAAGCCGGCTCAGATGATCGATGAACAGTGTCCCGTGCAGATGATCGATCTCGTGCTGCAACGCCCTCGATAGCAACTCTTCGCCCTCCATCTCGAAGAACTCGCCGCGCGCATTCTGCGCCCGCACCCTCACCCAGGCGGAGCGCTTCACCTTTTCGCGAATCTCCGGAAGGCTCAAACAGCCCTCCTCTTCGTACTGCTCACCCTCGCGATCCACGATCACCGGGTTCACAAATACCAGCTTGTCATCCGGATTCTTTTTGAAGCTCGTGTCGATCACCGTGATCTGTTTGGACACACCGATCTGCGGCGCCGCCAACCCTATACCCTGCGCGGCATACATGCTGTCAAACATATCCGCCACAAACTCTTCCAGCTCCCGCCCGAACTCCGTCACCACCGCGCCCTTGCGCGCGAGCACCGGATCCGGATACTTGATCACCTCATAGATGCGGCGCGGTGTTTCCAACATCGTTGCCATTTGTGTTCTCAGTACGCCCTGATCTGCTCACAATATCCAGCAAAATTTCGCTCCAGCTCACGGAGCGAATCACCACCAAACTTCTCCAGCACCAGCCGCGCCACCGTCAACGCCACCATGGCCTCACCCGCGACCCCGGCCGCCGGCACCACGCATACATCCGACCGCTCATACGATGCCTTGGTCTCCTCGCGGGTCGCAAACGACACCGATCCCAAAGGCCGCCGCAGTGTCGAAATGGGCTTCAAATACCCGCGCACCACCACATCTTCGCCGTTCGACATGCCGCCCTCTACGCCGCCGGCATTATTCCGCTCCCGCGTGAACCGCGTGAAGCTTCCGCTAGCCGCAGCCTGGTCCGTGTGAGCATCCCTCAATCCACTCTCGCTCACCCCTCGCGCGCTCAAAACAGACCCGCTCGCATCCTCATCTTCCACACCGGTCTGGGCGTAGCCAATCGCATCGTGCACAGCCGATCCCGCCGAGCTCGCAGCCGTCACTCCCCGGCCCAGCTCCACCGCTTTCACGGCCTGCAAACTCATCAGCGCCTGCGCCAACAACCCATCCAGCCGCTCATCCCAGTTGACGTGCGTTCCAATACCCGGCGGCAGCCCGTGGACCACCACCTCAAACACCCCGCCGACTGTATCCCCCGACCGCAGCGCCGCGTCCACCTGCCCCTTCATGCGAGCCTCAGTGTCCTTATCGGCACAGGCCAGCAAAACTTCAGTCCGTTCTCCCACGGCGGCGATCTCAGCCCAACTTACCTCACGTTCCAGATCTACTGCACCCACGCGGATCACGTGGCTGGCCACGAGCACACCAAGAGCCCGTAGCAGCATCTTCGCCATCGCACCACAGGCGACCCGCGCCGCGGACTCACGCGCGCTCGCCCGCTCAAGCACGTAGCGAGCATCCTTAAAGTCATACTTGAGCGCCCCGGCCAGATCGGCATGACCCGGCCGAGGGCTGGCCACCGCTTTATGCTTGGCAGGATCACCCGCCCCCACCGGCAGAAGCTCCTCCCAGTTCTTCCAATCGCGATTTTCGAGCGTCATCGCGACCGGCGAGCCAATGGTCCGCCCATGCCGCACACCCGACAGCACATGAGCCGTATCCCGCTCGATGCGCATGCGGCCACCACGGCCATAACCCTGCTGCCGCCGCCAAAGCTCGCGATCCAGAAACTCCTGATCGAACGGAACACCCGCAGGCAGGCCGCTGACGAGCGCCACCAGCGCTTCGCCATGGCTCTCCCCAGCGGTAGAAAACCTCAACATGGTCAAACAATTCTACAACCCGGAACAACTCAGCTTTTGCCGTAAGCAGAACCCTCAATGTGTCATCCTGGGATACTCAAATCTTGTCATCCCGTAGCGCAGCGGAGGGATCTGCTTTGCTTCGCCGTGCCGCCAACAAGGTGTTTCTCCCCACAATTACACAATGGCCAGCTACGGCCAACGACACAGTCCTACCGCATCTCCTCTGTCCGCGGATATCGGGCCTTGACCACCGTGGAAATTCCCCCGCGCGGCCGAAAGTCTCCCTTCACCTCAGCCCACACCGGATCCGCCGCCTTCACCACATCATTCAGCACCTGATTGGCGATGTTCTCCTGAAAGATGCCGAGATTGCGGTAGCAGAACAGGTATTCCTTTAGCGATTTCAACTCCATACACTGCTCGCGCGGCATGTAACGAATCGTCAGCACTCCAAAATCCGGCAGCCCCGTCTTCGGGCAAACGCTGGTGAATTCCGGGTCGTCGATCAGGATCTCGTACATCGGAAACTGGTTGCGAAAGGTCTCAATAGGTGGGAAGTCGTAATCCAAACCTGATTGCGCATGGTCGTCGGTGTAGCCGGTCGTGTAAGTAGTGTTGTCTGGCATATCTCTGTTCTGGTGTGGTGAGTCCAAACTTTTTGATTTATTTCTACGATGAGATTTTTAGCCAACCCGAACCAAAAGCAGGTCCTTCGCTTCACTCAGGATGACAAGTTCTTTGGGAAGTGAATTAAGGATTCACACACTAACGCAAAAAACCTTACCGGATCAAAGAAGGAGGAAGGGAGCCGCAGGCTTCAGCCCGCAGATAGACCGGCTTCCGACGAAGGGCTTAATCCGGACTCGCGCAGCCAGGGCTAAAGCCCTTAGTCCAAGTCATGAGGACGGTGGCCTAAAGGCCACCTCTCCCTCCGCCTGGAAGGCCACATCTATCTCCATTGATCACAGCGGTCCGAGCAAATTCCGGGCTCAGCCTAGTTTCGCCGTCCCAGAGTCGGCCGATCATCCGTCGAGGTCGAAGGATTGTTCGAGCTGTTCGGGTTGTTGGAATCAGCCGTGCGCCGTAGCGTCGGTTTGTTGCCGTTCTTCTTATCGTTCAGTCCGCGCTTGTTCTGGATGCGCGCCAGTCTGGCCTTGACCGTGTCAAACTCCGAACTCGTCACCATGTACTCCGGCCGCGCGGGCAGGATGGTGGCAATCTCATTTTCTACATTGTCGATGCGGTCCGGCGTTGCCGGATGATCGCTGAAGGCCCGCGAGATGGCCCCGGGCTTGTGCTTCTGCAGCGCGTCGAGCTTCTCGAAGATGCTCACCATGCCCTGCGGATCGTAGCCGGCCTTGTACATGTACTGAATGCCGAGATAGTCCGCCTCGGCCTCATACTCGCGTGAAAATTGCAGGAAGGTCAGTGGCACTGCGAGTTGCGAGGCCTCGTAGATGCCGTAGCCGGTCCACGTTCCCTGGGTGAAGATCATCAGGGGAATCGAACCGATCTGCATGTAGTTCATCTTGGTCATCTCGCGCGCGGCATGATGCGCGGCCACGTGCGAGATCTCGTGCGCCATCACGCCCGCCAGTTCGTCTTCAGAGTCACAGGCGAGGATCAGCCCCGAGTTGACATAAAAGAACCCGCCCGGCAGCGCCATCGCGTTGATCTCATCGGTGTCCAGAACCTTGATCGTGAACGGCACCTTCGAGTCCGAGTTCCGCACGATGTTCTGCCCTATGCGGTTCACGTACTCCACAACCACCGGATCGGTGACCAGGTGCGAGCTCTTTTCGATCTCCATCGAGTACTGCTTACCGGTCCCGATCTCCCAGTTGGTCGAGTACCAGTTGCCCATGCCGCGGCCGCCGATGTTGCGCGTTCCGACCGCCTCCACATCCTCTTCACTGCCCTTTTTGATATGCGGATCGAGATCTTCGCCGGGCGAGGGAATGGAATCGGCCTTGGCCGTGGCCGTACCGTCCGCGGCGGGCAGCGGCTTACGCTCGGAGGGGGTCGCCGGTGCCTGTGCGGCAGGTGTCTGGGCCTGCGGAGCCGTTGTTGTGCTCGCTGTGGTGGTGGATGGCGAGGTCGCAGCGGGTGCGCTTGGCTGCGCTGGAGTCTGCGCTGTGGGTGTGCCTGCTGCCGGAGTAGTGGTGCTGGTCGAAGCAGGCGGGGCGGGAACCTGCTGCGCTCGCACCTGGTGAACAAGAACGAACCCTGCCGGGACAAGCAGTGAAGCGGCTACAAGAAGATGGCGCATGGGAATGGACCTCCAGCGAGTCGGCTCCTGCCGTGGGGCGCGGCTCTCCGTACCATATTAGACGTAAGTGAAGCATTTTTGGGTTCGGCTTCTTCGCCCTCTCTTCACCCGGATGGGGCATCCCGCGCCGGCTCCTGTAACAGTAGGATGAAGAGGCTTTCTCACCGAGCTGTGAGTGGTACCAGGAATCGGAGCGGCCCCCGGGTCGCTTGAGACGACCTGGAGGCTGCTACGAGGTGAGGAGGTGATGCTGGATGGACCTGGAAAAGGATGGTGAAACATCCTGGATCCGGCTGCTCATCACGGTCGTGCTGGACTGGCGACTCGTGCTGGCAGTGGTTCTTCTTGTCGTGGTGCTACTGATGAGGTAGCCAAAACCCCCGGGAGGAAGCAGCCCCTTCCGGGATTACCTACAAGCATCACGCAAAGCTCTACCTGAGTCAAGATGATTCCAGTAATCATGTCCACGAACGCTGCAGATCGGCTTCACCAATTGTTGTAGGTGCTGCCATCCGAAGAAAGCCCCTGGGCGCCGGAGTGCACATCATCAATGCCCCCCTGCGTCTCGGAAATACTGGTCAGAGTATCGCTCTGGCTGGTGTTCCAGGTATCGGTGCGGTTCGTCATCGGATCGATCGGCACGCTTTTGAGATAGCCGGCCTGCACCAGATCGTCCAGGCTCTGCGGCGCCTGCTCCTTGTCGATCGTGTAGCTGTCGATGGCCGACCGGATGGTGTGCAGATCCTCGCGCAGCACCGCCTCGCGGGCCTTGCGCACCGAGTTGAGATAGCTGGGGATCGCGATGGCCGTGAGTAGCCCGATAATCGTCATCACGATGATGAGCTCAATCAGGGTGAAGCCGCGTTCGCGCGTGCGTCGGCGAACCCCGCCCCCCAGCTTTCGTGTCGCCCCGCCGACCTGTTTTGCTCCTGCCATCACGCCTCGCCGCTTACCACGTGTTGTACTTCGTCCCGTCCAAGGCAGTTCCGGTGCTCTTGGAGTACACATCGAAGACATTCTGCCCGCCGAAGCTGTCCGAATCCGGCGCATCCTGGTTCGATCGCAGGCCCCAATCCTTTGACTTCGTCATGGGGTCAATGGGTACGGCTCGAAGGAAGCGAACATGTTTGTCCTGAATGTCGACACCATTGACCAGCGTGTCCAGATCCGGCGGATAGTTCATCGCATCCGGCTTGTTTGCCGTCGCACTCATCCCGCCCAGGTCCGCTGCGTCCTTGTAGGCGTCGATCGCCCGGCGCATGTCCCAAAGGTCGGCGCGCAACTCGCGCTCCCGGATGCGCTTCACCTCGAACCGTGCCAGCGGCACCGCCGCCGTGGCCAGAAGCGCGACGATGGTGACCACGATGACTAGCTCAATCAGCGTCATCCCGGCCTCGCGGGCGTGGTGGGCAGAGATCTCCGACTGTCGCTTTGCCCTCTCGCCCCCTTTCACCACCCGCACCTCGGCCCTGCCTACTTCACGTTTGCAGCAGGTGCTGCACTCACGTGCACGACGCCCTGTGTGCCCACCGCCGGAAGACTCATGCCCTTGCTGTCCTTGGCGCCGATTTTCACCAGCGACAAGGGTGAATCACCAGCAGCGAGAGCCTTGAACGTCAGCGTACAAATGACTCCTGCCCCATTGACACCCGGCGTCTGCGGCGGCCTGGAGGCTGATACGGTTACCATGCCGTTGCCCTCGTCACGATGCACCAGCGCTACCGGCTGATTGTCGCGGGAGAGCAGATCGCCGGAGTCGACGTTGACCAGGGCGAGGACGCGGGGATCGAAGCGCAGCTGCAGCGGAACCTCGAACAGGTCATGCGCGTTGGCTGCATTCACCGAAATCTGGAAGGTTGAGCCCACCGCCGGCGTCGAGGACGAAGGCGAAACACTGAGGTTTACCGGAGGCCCAGTCGCGGTGGCCGCGGCAATCGAAGTGACCGGTGGCGCGACCGGGGCGGGTGGCGCGATACCCGGATCGCGTGGCCGCCCGGCGGCAGCGATCTCCCCGATCATCGAGTTGGCTGCCTGCGCCGCGGTCGTCTGCGAGGAAAGGGGTATCGGAGGTGGAGATGCTGCACCCGCAGCCCGGTTCATCTCCGCCGCGCTGCGGTGGATCAATTCAACCGAGTTGCCGGTGCCGGTGTAGATGGGACGCGTATTTTCGTCGGTCAGCAGGGATTCGCGCACAATGTGCGGGATGAGCAGAAAGACGATCTCATCCGACTGCACCTCCTTCTGCTGGCTGGAGAAGAAGTATTTGAAGAAGGGCAGTTCGCCCAGCCCGGGTGTACCGTTGACCGAACTCGTGTCCTGCTTCTGCAGCAGCCCCGCTAGAATCGACGGCTCGCCATCCTTGAGCTGAATGGTCTGCTCGGAGATGCGCTGCGCGATCACAGGTTCAGTGACCCCGGAGATGGTCTGCGAACCCTGCTGGCTGGAGATCTCCACCTTCAACTTCAGCGAGACCTCACGGTCGAAGTGCACCGTCGGGGTCAGGTCAATGTTCACGCCGACATCCAGATACGTGAACTGCGTCTGCACACCCAGCGAAGCCGTTGCGGAGAGCGTCGAGCTGTATGATCCGGTCGCTACCGGAATCTTTTCGCCGATCTTCAGGGTCGCGCGCTGGCCGTCGGAGGCGCGAATGCGCGGATTCTGCAGGATGCGCGTATCCAGATCGGTGAGGAGCGCATTCACGGTACCGCCGCTCACACTGACCGCAAAGTTGGTGGCATTCAGGTTGCCAAGCGTGTTCAGCGTCAGGTTGGTTGTGTTTGTTGGGACCGCACCGGTGCCGGTATTGCTGTTGCTGACGGGATTACTGGATGTGGCGCTGTTGTTCGTCGTCGCCGTCGGCGTCAGGCCAAACTGGGTGGGCAGGGTGATCCCGAGATTGCGCAGCTTGTCCCGGCTCACCTCCAGCACAGCCACGTCGACGATCACCTCGGCGCGCGTCCGGTCCAAATCGCTAATCAGTTTTTCAGCCAAAATCAGCTGATCGGGCGTGGCGCGCACGACGATCGCGTTCTGGCTGTTCACCAGGTAGATCTTCACCGTGGGGTCGAGCAGGTTGCGCAGCGCCACCATGATCTCGTTGGCATCGTTCTGCTGCGAAACGTTGGTCAGGTAAAACGTCTGCACCGCCAAATCGTCGAGCTCGGTGCGCTTGTTGCGTGTGTTCTCCGCGACAAAGATGGTGTTGGTGGTAACGGGCTTCCAGAAGGTGCCACTGAGCGTTTCCACAATGCGCAGAGCGTCGTATAGGGGCACGCTGGTGAGGTCTACCGGGATGCGCTTGGAGGGGTACGCGGGGTCGAAGATGACGTTCAGGCCGGCCAACTTGCCGATGGCCTGATAGATGACCTTGGAATCTTCCACCATGTGCAGGGTGATAGGGTCATTCGCCACTGGCTCCAGCATCACCGGGGCAGCCAGCGAGGCGAGCTCATCGTGAACGGCCCTCTGCCGGGGCGAGGGTTCATCCACGCCCGGGATCAGGGTCTGTCCGGGCTGCAGGCTGTTCTCAATCGCGCCAGACCGGCTGGGAGCCGACGCGGATGCGGGGGGCTTCTCGGTGATCTGCAGCTCTTGCGCCGCAGCCTCGTTGCCGGGGTCAATCTGCAGGGCGCGGGCAAATTCGTTGATCGCACCGGTGACGTCGCCGGACTGCCGCAGCACGCGCCCACGGTCGACGTGCAGGTTGGCGGCCGTGTAGCGCATGCGCTCGTAGCGCTCGCGGTAGCGAAGATCGGCGGGTTTTTTCAGGTGCGCCTGGCGGTAGGCCTCAAAGGCCGCGTCGTAGTCCTCGCGCACCTCGGCTGCCTGGCCGCGGCTGTTCCAGGTGCCGGCCGATTGCGCATGGGCGGACACGCTCGTGAAACCGAAGAGCAGGATCAGAGCCCCAAAGATCAGGGCTGTGCCGAAGCGCATCCAACTCAGCTTGTTCCATGTGCTCGGCTTCAAGCCCTTGTCTGCTGTCCTGCGCTGCCCCATGCTCGCGACCCGTTCTCCTCGAACCCGCCTTTTCCGCTCGCACGAGGGCCACAAGGCGCGGAACGCATGCCCGGAGGGGCGCGCCAGAGCGGGCAGTTTCGCATTTCCGAGCAGAGGATCGGGCTGTCCAGATACTACCATTCGCACCCTTGCATTCTCCCCCAGCCTGGTGTTGGCCCGTGCCTCGGCTGAGGCCTCCGGACGCACCCTGGCGGACAGGAAACTGGATGTCCGCGGGTGCGGCCGGCGTTTTGCACTGGAACCCGGGGTCATGTGTGCTTGGACGAAGCCCCTCGCGCATCGTTTCGCCCGCATCTACCACTTTCGGTCGGTAAGGTGAGCTCTCTACGCTCCTCACGATGCTCTGCTAGCATCCGATACCGGAAGCCTTCTCCGCCATCGTTCCCATCTGCGGAAATTTCCGGCTCCTGTTCCTGCCCTGTACTTTCATGCCACGTTCCCTTTCCAATCCGACCGTTCCCACGCAGACCCGCTCCGCCCCGGTAAAGGCGAAGGATCGCGATCCCGTTGCGATGGGCGCGCGGGATGCCGCGTTCAATCGCTCGGCGAGCTTCAACTATTTCCTCGAGGATCGCTTTGAAGCCGGGGTGGCCCTGCGCGGAACCGAGGTCAAGTCCATTCGCGAGGGCAAGGCCAACCTCAAGGACGCCTATGGCCTGCTCAAGGACGGCGAGTGCTTCCTGCTGAACGCGCACATCGGCAGTTTTTCGCACGGAAATGCGATGAACCATGAGGAACTGCGCACCCGCAAGCTGCTGCTGCACAAGCGCGAGATCGAAAAGCTCTCCACCGCAGCCAGGCAAAAGGGCTACACCCTGATCCCGGTGCGGCTCTACTTCCGCAATGGACGGGTAAAGTGCGAGATCGCCCTCGCCAAGGGCAAGCAGGACTGGGACAAGCGAGCGACGGAGCGCAAGAAAGAGACCGATCGCGAGACCCGGGCGGCCATCGCGCGCTCGCAAAGAACTTGAGTGCTGTCGTAGCGCGCTCCTGCTTCTGGCATAATCTCCACATGAATCGCGACCACGTCCTCGCCATTCTTCGTTCGCACGAAACGGAGCTCCGCGCCGCCGGTGTGGAGCACCTGCGTCTCTTCGGCTCCGTCGCACGCGGCGACCAAACACCTGCGTCCGATGTAGACGTGGCTGCGGTGATGAGTGCAACCAAGAAGTGGACCTTGCTTACCCTCGGTGGCATTCAAATGGACCTGACCGATTGGCTGGGAGTAAAGGTCGATTTATCGCTGCTGAAATGGTTCCGTCCCTCCATCCTCGAACGAGTAATGAATGAGGGTATCGATGCCTTTTAGAGACTACCCGGAATATCTCCGCGACATTGCCGACAGCATTAGCAACATCGAAAATTTTATTGGTGAGATGTCGCTTGAGCAGGTGCGCGCGGACCGCAAAACAGAAGCAGCGGTTGAGCGTGAACTGCAGATCATCACGGAGGCTGCGGCTCGCCTTGGTACGAAGGCGGAAGAGTTCTGTCCTGGTCAGGATTGGAGGAACATCCGGGGACTCGGCAATGTGCTGCGCCACGCCTACGATCGAATCGATCCAGAAGACTTTTGGAGCATCGTCAAGAATGACCTGCCCTCTCTGAAGCAGGAAGTAGACCGAGCGCTCATTCAACCCGGTGAATAGCCTCTCGTTCAACGCGCTACCATAGACCTTGTGACCACCAAACTCCTCTTCCAAGACCCTGCCGGTTTCCCCGTGTCGTTGATCGCCGTCTTCGCCGTCGATATCTCGACCGGTAAGGATGCCGAGCCGGCGCCCGCACTGCTGACCACCTCCGATGCGATCGCGGATGCTGCGGCACGCTGGCTGACCACGGGCGAGTTCAAGGCGACGCTCGGCGAGACACTGCTGCTCCACGGCCCGGCGAACACCGGGGCCCAACGCCTGGTCATCATCGGTCTTGGCAAGGTGAAATCGCTGACGCCGCACGAGGTGCGCAAGGGCGCGGGCACGGCGGTTCGCTTCGCCAAGGCGCGCGGCATTCGTGAGCTGGCCATCAGCTTCCCCGAAGACCGCGCGCTCGACGATGAGCACCTCGACACGTTGCCCTGCGAACTAACGGCGCGTGCGCTTTTGGAAGGCGCATTGGTGGCCAACTTCGACATCGACACCTACCGTTCCGATCGCAAAGACACCACGCTGCATGCACTGACGGTGCTCAGCACGGAGACCGATCGCAAGGACCAGGCGGAGATGCAGCGGGGCTTCGATGAGGGCGGCATCGTGGGCGAGGCGCAGAACTTTGCCCGTTCGCTCGTGAATGAGCCCGGCAACGTACTCACGCCCACAGAGCTGGGACGCCGGGCCGCTGCGATGGCGGCGGAGGTGGGGCTCACGGCCGAGGTGCACTCGACAGAAAAGCTCACAGAGCTCGGCATGGGGGCCTTTGCTGCCGTGGCGCAGGGCTCCGTCGAACCTCCCGCGCTCATTGTCCTGCGCTATGAACCGGCGGTCGCGCCTCCGGCCGGCGCGCCCGTGATCGGCCTGATAGGTAAAGGGATCACCTTCGATACCGGCGGCATCTCCATCAAGCCTGCCGAGAACATGGACAAGATGAAGTACGACATGGCCGGCGCAGCGGCGATGCTGGGCGCCATGCGGGCCATTGCCCTGCTGAAGCCTGCGGTGCGGGTCGTCTGCGTCGTGTGCTCGGCGGAGAACATGCCCGATGGCCGCGCCTACAAGCCCGGCGATGTGCTCACGGCGATGTCCGGCAAGACCATCGAGATCATGAACACCGATGCCGAAGGCAGGCTGGTGCTCGCCGACGGCCTGCACTACGCGCAGCAGCTCGGCGCCACGCGGCTGATCAATGCCGCCACGCTGACCGGAGCGATTGGTGTTGCCTTGGGCCTGCTGAACGCGGGTCTGTTTTCAAACGACGACGCGACCACGCTGCGGTTCATGGACGCGCTCTCCACCAGCGGTGAAAAGTTCTGGCGCTTGCCCTGCACCGACGACTATCGCGACCAGATCAAGAGCGCCATCGCCGACATCATGAACACCGGCAACTCACGCTACGGCGGCGCAACGACTGCGGCGATGTTTCTGAAAGAGTTCGTCGGCGAGACACCGTGGATTCACCTCGACATCGCCGGCACCGCGTGGATAGACACGGATAAGGCTTGGCAGAGCAAGGGACCCAGCGGCGTCGCTGTCCGCTCCATCATCGAGTGGGTACGCAGCTACGCAAGATAGCTGCCACTGCATTTGTTTCTGTGATTCCCGAAGTGAATCGACGGTTCTTGTTTGTCATTCCCGAAGGGAATCTGCGGTTCGCCGTTGTTGCGTGATCCTCGCTTAGTTGTGCCGCCCTACACACTCATCGCCATAACGGTATGCGGTGTGGTACCCGGTGGCTACAAAGTTCAGAAACTGCGCTCGCACCGTGTCTGCCGGATTCAGCGGATGCAGATCGCAGCTGTACATCACAAAGGTGGGCGGAGTGTCATGCAGCTCCGCTAGAATCTCGCCGCCGATGTTCGTGTAGGCCGCGGGAAAGTCCTTGATGTAGTGAGCGCTCGCATAGCGCGTGGTCGCATGGCTGCCGCTGACGCGATACACGCCCGGGGTGAACTCAAAGGTGAACAGCGTGTCCTGCGGCTGCCGATGCGCACGCACGTAACGGGCTGCCTGTTCCCAGGGGTACGGCGGATTTCCGCTAACGGCGTGGTACTCATCCAGCTGTCCGCGCACTCCCATCAAGCCGATGGGCAGCAGCAGAGCGCAGAACAACACGGTGCGGGGACGCCAGGCGATGCCGCGTGAGAGGCGCAGAATGCCCTGCAGCCCAACGCAGGCGAGTGCCACAAGACTCAACAGTGCAGGAAGAAAATAGTGGGGATAATAGCGGCCTCCGGCGTTCGCACCGGCGATATCCGCCCCCGCCCAAAGCACAAACAGCGCAGCGGCATCGGCTTCCGAGGTGCTGAGCAGAGCCTCCCCCTCGGGCTTCAGCCGCGAATAGATCCACAGCAAGGCCCCGGCACCCGCGCATCCCAGAACGCTCGAGACCGGCAGCAGCCTGTCCACCGAGAGCAGCAGTTTATTCGCGATGGAAGCGTGGTTCGCAGCCCCGTAGTGCAGGTTGTAGATCAGGGTCGCGTCTAACATCATCCGCGCTGCCCCAATGGTCGCAAACGCAGCTTCCAGAATTCCCCAAACAACGATAAAACCGGCGATGATCAGAGCGATCCCGGTTACCCTCGCAGCGAAGGGGCGCCTGCGTGCGAGCAGAAGGAAGGCAACGGACGCGAGCAGCGGAGCCATCCCCACGGGCTTGAACGCCGCTGCCAGACCTGCCGCTACGCCCGCAAGCAGATACCAGGCAGAGCCCGAGCCGATGCCGTTCCAGGCGCGCAGAAACGCATAGATCGAAAGCGCCGCCAGCGGAACGACGTAGAGCTCCGTGTAGTTGCCACCCAGCGAGTAGGCTGAGATCGCAAACGCGCTGGCAGCCACAAAAGGTGCGATCCAACGGATGCTGCTCTTCGGGTCCAGCAGCGCAAAGATCCTCGAAAGCAGGAAGAGCGCCAACGCAATCGCAACGAACTCGAAGCAGGCCAGAGCCAGGAACTGCCGCTGGCTGAACGCTGCCAGCCAGTTTACGGCGAGGATTCCGGGGGGCTTGTCGTCCCAGAGCTGCGTGTACGGCATCACGCCGCGGTGCCACTCACGGCCGATATAGGCGAAGAGTTCCGCATCGGCTACGCCTGGATATTTCGCGGTCCACATGCGGCTGATCGCGACCAACAGCAGGCTGTACACCCAAAAGATGGCAGGCAGTCTGCGCTGCAACGTGCTCTCACCTGGGGTTTCCGCAGGCCCATGAAGGCGCTGATGATCTTTCTGCTCTTCGGCCAGCAACATTCCTCCAGAACCCTTGGTTTCCCGATGCTTCACGTCTTTACCTGGCCCCGCGTTGATCTTCGCGCAACTCAGATACGCCGGATCGCAATACGCGGTAGCCGCGGCTGAGTATAGATCAAGTGCTCCCATTCCAGAACAACCCAAGTGGGTCATGGCGAAGTGGAGCATGAGCTTAGGTAGTGTCTATGTGAATCACGATCATCGTACGAGGTGCAGTCGAAGCGCATCTTGTTGAAGGGATGGGAGGGAGCGTGGGGCTTCAGCCCCACGAAAAGGCGGCCCAAATGATGGGCTTTAGCCCAGGGTTTCTCTCTGAAGTCAGCGCAAAACCCGGGGCTGAAGCCCTGTTTCTTCTCCGCACTCAATGTCCGGGCTGAAGCCCGGACCTACCTCCGAAAAGCAAAAATGATTCACACAGACATTACCTAGTGCTACATGGCGGCCGGAACCGAAATACCCAGCCAGCCCAGCACCCGCACCAGCTCGCGGCGAGCCACCGCCGCGGTTCCCAGCAGCAGCGCGCGTCGCGCAGGGTCGGTCTCGGTCAAGATGTGGTGCCGGTGGTAGAAGTTGCTGAAGCTCTGCGCCAGCGTGAAGGCGTAGCGCGCCAGCATCGCCGGTTCCGCGGCCGCGATGCCCTGCTCCAACACCAGCGTGAGCCGCGAGACGGTGAGCCAAAGCTCCCAGACATCGGTCTCCCCCGCCAGCAGCGAGGACAGGTCCAGGTTCGCGATTGCGGCCAGAGCATCGGCTTCACTCACGCCGGCCTTGCGAAAGATATTCGCGGCCCGCACCGCAGCATACTGCACATACGGTCCGGTTTCGCCTTCAAAGCTGAGCGCATCGCGATAGTCAAACGCGATGACCGTGTTGCGCGTAAAACGCAGAAGGAAAAAACGCAGTGCACCGATACCGATCGCCTCGGCAATGTGTGCGCGTTCGGCGTCGGCCAGCTCGGGATGGCGCTTTTCGACCTCCTCACGCGCCGCGGCGATCATGCGGTCGATCAGATCGTCCGCCTTAACGCCGAAGCCCTTGCGTCCGCTTACCTCAATGTACGCGCGGCCCTTGTCCTCTTCGCGCAGCGTGTAGCCGAGCTCTTCGGCGCAACGTGGCGTGAGTGCCACCATCGCGTAATTGAGGTGCGTGAAGTGCTCGCTCTCCTCGACGAACCCCAGCGCGCGCAGCGCCTCCTTCACCTGCGCCTGCGATTCGTCCTGGCGTGAATCGATGACGTTATAAACGGCGTTGGCGTGGCCAAAACTCGGATGTGGATGCTCGCCGTCTTCCGTGGAGATCCAGCAGGTACCGTGCGGATATTCGTGAAACCGCGCATAGCCGAAGTCCAGCCCCAGCAGACCGAACTTCCAGAGGTGATAGGCGATATCCTTGCCCACATAGGTGACGGTGCCGTTGGAGCGGATGATGATCTTTGCGTCTTCATCCGCCTCCCCGGAAACCGGCGGTAATGCGGAGCCTGCGGCAGAATTTGAAGCCCGGCGCATCACCCAGCAGCCCGCGTTTTTGCCTGCCGTCTCGTGGTACAGCACACCCTTTTCGACCATGAGTTGCCGCGCGGCTTCCCAGAAATGCAGGTGCAGAATCTCGCTTTCTCGCGGCAGGAAATTGTACTCAATGCCGAGTCGTTCCATCGTCTCAAGATGCCGCCGCAGCACCCCCGTTGCGATCAGGTCAGCAATTTCGGCGACATCATTGCCGCCAGCCTCAATGTGATGCAGCGTGTCGAGGCGTATCCTCTTGCGAGCCGCCGCCTGCGCGGAATCGGCCTCATACCACTGCGAGACCTGCGCGTACATGTCCCAGCAGAGATAGTCCAGACGCTCGTTAGTTTCAAGGATCTCGGTGATCCACTCCCGCACCTGCTCGAGCGTCATCCCCTTCAATTGAGTGATCGCCACGACGATATCGGCGACCTGCACACCGGTGTTGTCGATGTAGTTCTGCACGCCGAGTTCGAAGCCCTGCTTCCAGCGTGCCTCGTCCCCGTCCCCGCGGCGCAACATGCGGGCGAAGCTGTCGCCCAGCACCGCGTTGCGCAGATGTCCCACGTGCGCGGCCTTATTGGGGTTGATGCTGGTGTGTTCCAACAACCGAAAGCCCGGTCCCCCGACAACGGCGTGCTCATCCGCCGCGATGCGCCGCACGGTCTCCGCGCGATCCAGCTTGATGTTGATGTAGCCCGCGCCGGCGATCTCCACGCTGACCACGCCAGGCGTCTCGGCGAGAGCGGGCTGCAGCTCCGCAGCAATGACACGCGGTGCTTTCTTCAGCCTCTTTGCGAGTTCAAACGCGATAGGCAAAGCCATCTCGCCGAGCTCAATCTTCGGCGGCAGCTCTACTGGAAAACTGGAAAGCTCCACGTCGTAGCGCTCTTTGAGCACCTCGGCCACGCGCCGCTGAAGGCGCTCCTGCAGGGTCTTGTACATGCTTCCTCTTTGCGCCTAAGGCAACCGTGCCGGCAGGGTTTCCAGCTCCTGGCCAAGCGGCTCGCGCGGAACGCGATGCAGGCGATGCGCCAGGAACCAGCCACCCCCCACGCCCGTGATGGCAAGGATCAGGTAGAGATGCACCAGCAGTCCAAACAGCCCACTCGCCGCGGGACTCGCGCCATGACGCACCAGTGCATCCTTGCAGGCAAGCTCAAATGGCCCGATCCCGCCGGGAGAGCTGGGGATCAGGAAAGAAAGATTGGCTTCCGCCGCGGCCTGCCATGGTCCAACGCGATCGGATACAAGGCCGATCGCCTTGGAAAACGACACATACAACATGCCCTCACAAGCCCAGGCGGCGAAGCTGTAGAGGATCAGCAGAAGCGTTCCGCCAATCCCGATATCCGCGATACAAGCCAACGCCAGCATGAGCCAATGCTCGAGCTTCTGCACACTTGCATTTTTCGCTTTCGAGAAGAAATTCTGCAGCGGGGCCTGCAGCGTCTTCGCGCCGAAGACCATAACCATCAATCCCACCGTAGAAACAAGCAGTCCCACCTCGGCCACGGAGCGTATGTGCGGAGCGACGCCGCTGCCAAACTGCATCGTGATCACGAACATTACGCCGAGTGAGAACACATCCAGCAATTTTTCAAGAATCACAGTGCTGAGAACCACAGAGGGCGTGGTATTCACATCGCCGGCGTAGGTAAAAATCCGCATCACGTCACCGATACGGAGAGGCAACACGTTGTTCGCTGCGAGAGAGGTCATGAAAATGCGCGCGCATGCGGAAAATCGGGCTCCTACGCTTCGCAGCATCGCATAGGCGCGATAGCATCGCAGGCCGTACCCGGCAACGCTGAACAAGAGGATGCCGAGGAGCCAGACCGGAGAAACGACGCGCAGTTGATGAAACGCTGCAGGATCGAAACCGCGCTTTCCGCTTGGACCAACGCGGACATACGTCCACCACAGGAAAAAAGCGCTGATGGCAAAGCCCGGCATCGTCTTGAGCAGCTTCAGCCGACCGTCGCCTGCGCCTGGTGCACCCTTGAGATCCTGTTCCATGCCTGCCTGCGACGCACCTCGTCTCCGTTCGCGGTACAGTCAAGCTGTCGCATGGAGAGTTCATTCGATTGTAACCGTTTCCCCGCGTGTGCCGTTTCTCCGCAGCCTCGCCCCGTGCATTCGCTCGGGGCGGCTGATTGGATCTATCTGGCGATGCTCACCCTGGGTGTGCTGCTGGCGCATGGCTATCACCCTTGGGCTGAAGACGGCGGTTTATATGTCGCCGGTGTCGAATACAAGCTCAATCCTTCGCTGTTTCCGCACGAGACCGCCTTTGTCACCGAGCACCTCCGCTACTCGATCTTTGCGCCTTTTGTAGCAGCCCTGGTGCGGCTGTCGCATCTTTCGCTCGCGACGGTGCTCTTCACGATCTACCTGCTGAGTATCGCGTTGATGCTGTACGCCGGCCTCCAATTGGCCAGCCGCTGCTTTGCTACGCAAGCAGCGCGCTGGACAGCGACAGCTCTGCTGGGCGCATGGTGGACCCTGCCGGTGGCGGGCACATCGCTCCTGCTGATGGACCCTTATGTCACGGCCCGCAGCCTCTCCACTCCCTTGTCGCTGCTCTCTGTGGCAGCGGCACTGGATCCCTGGGCTACGCTTTCTTTGCCTTTGAACCGCAGGCAGTATGAGCGGGTCCTCTCGCCGGCGTGGCTTTGTGGTTTCTGCCTTCTAGCTGCAGCGGCATTCCACCCTTTGATGGCGATCTACGCGCTCGGTCTGGTTGTGGTCGTGCGCTTGTCGCAGAGGTGCACAAAGCTCTGGTTATGGATCATGTTGGGTGTCGGAATTTTCTCGATTGCAGCATTGTTGCAGTGGCTTGCCCGGCCGGAGACGCCCCCCGTAGCCGCTGCAGCGTATTCCCGCTACTATTGGTTTCTTTCGCAATGGCAGTGGTTCGAGTGGCTCGGCTTGTTAGGACCGGTCGTGATCTTCACCTCCCTTCTATGCGGGCGACGATCGCCGCTGGACGCAAACAAACGTGTGCTTTGCCGCGCCGCGCTGGTCAACGCGTTCTTTGCATTTGTGATCGCCGCGATCTTCGCGCAGGAACACCTCGCGGCCCATGCCGTGGCGCGCCTGCAGCCGCTGCGCGCGTTTCTTCTGCTCTACGCTTTGATGATCCCCCTATTGGGAGGCACGCTCGCCGAGGCAGTGGCCCGACGTGCACGGCGCGCCGGAAATGCTTCCCTGCGGGCATGCGTCCATGCCGCTTCGCCTCTCTTCGTCGCGGCCATGGCGCTGGTGATGTTCTTGACTCAGCGGGCGAGCTTTCCAGCTTCGATCCATCTTGAATTGCCAGGTCGCATCAACCCGAACCCCTGGGCGCAGGCGTTTCTTTGGGCCCGCAATTACACAGCACCCGATGCCCTCTTCGCGCTGGACGCGCGCTACGTCAACACCGACGGTGAAGACGCACAGACCTTCCGTGCCATTGCGCAGCGCAGCGCCATCCCGGACTTCTCGAAAGATGGCGGTGAAGCAGCGATTACCCCTGCGCTCGCGTTGGAATGGCAGGTTTCCGCGTTAGCCACGCGACAGCTTAGCCACCAATCCGATAGGGAACGCGAGGCGAGCCTTCACTCGTTCGGGGTGGATTGGGTAGTGCTGGATGCAAATGCCGGCACCGCACAGCTCTGCCCTTACCGGAATGCTGTGGTCAAGATCTGTCGCTTGTAGTTACGGCATTGTCTAGCGACGCGCCTGCATGCTCCGGCTTCCCCTACTCTCCATGAATCCACGCCGGAACTGCGTCGACGATTCGATCCTTCTCAGACCAGTCGTAGTGGTCGATGGCGGTGACCCGCTCGGATGAATCGGGCGCATACGCCAGCTTCGGAGAGGGCTGGCCGCTTCCACCGGGTAGGAATGCAGGTTCGGGCACCGTTGCATTCTTTCCGCGTATCCACATTGCCGGGCTGATCACGACATCGTGTGAGGATGCGCTCAGCATGTGAGCCGCGCGGCGCCGTGGAAAGCGCTCCGGACGCATGTCGTCGGTTGCTGCAGGTGCTTCGACGTCGGTCCCCCCGGGGGTTTCTGCAGCTGCCGCTTCAGGCTCGCGGTCGGCCTGAGCCTCCCGTTGCCGCACTCTTGCCCTCCCCTCGCGGCGAGCGGTGGAAAAATCGCGGTATTTGGCCTCCGGCAGATTGGCCCAGGCGTAAAGAACAGCGACGTCTTGGGGGACATCGAGCCGCGGCGACTCTTGCTCAATTTTTGACATCCGTCTTTTCATCCGCGCCTCTTACCTCAGTTGCCGCCGCAACCGCAGGCCTCACCACGGGGGGAAGGCCTGCCTCGACTTGTCCCGAGGCTACTTGCCTGAAATGTGGCACGTCAATGCAACCGACGTAACAACCAAAAGGCGTCAGAGGCAGCGCTGCGCCCCGTCGGTAACCTCACACAAGGGAACTTCTGTGGCGTCTCGCGACAGGGCTGTCGGACGGCCGGCTGTGCTACGCTAACCGAGGAACGAGCGGGTAGCTCAGTCGGTAGAGCATCGCCCTTTTAAGGCGTTGGTCCTGGGTTCGAGCCCCAGCCCGCTCACCACACATTCAAAAGCACTTACGAGCGGCAAAGAACTCCTCTCCAGGCAGCTCGGGGATACAAAAGGGATACTTCAAGATTTTCGGACCGTCAACCAAGGGCCTCACTGGGCCTCACTGTGGAGAGTCGGGATCACCGCTTCATAGGCTCTTTTGATTCGTGGTTCCACACGGCTCGACCTTGGAAGCCGAGCTCATATGAGCTCTTGAATGAGCTGTACTGATCCAGCAGAGGTTGCGGTGATGGCGCCTGAACTGATAGCTGAGATCCTCGGACTGGACGGCCCGGTGCGAACACTCCGGGAGATCGCATCGCCACTAGCTTTTTGTGCCTCGTAGCCGCTTGAGTCATACTGGTATTCATTTCTAATCGTTTAGAAACGAATATCCCGGGGCGGCCAGCGTGCAATCTGCATACAGAGCGATTCTTGTTCGTACGATTTTCGTGCTTGGGAGCACCGTTTTGGGCGGCGGAATGCTCCCTTTTGCTTCTGGACAGGTCTCCGCAGCCCTGTCCGGCACGGTAGCGGATCAGACCGGAGCGAGCGTTGCGGGAGCAAGGGTCATCGCGAAAAGCGCGGACCTGGGCCTCGAGCGCACCACCTTCACCGATTCGGCAGGCAGGTATGAGTTGCGTTCGCTGGGCGTCGGCAACTATGAGATCGATGTGCAGAAGGGAGGCTTCAGCCGGCAAGCGCGCACCGGCGTTCATCTGGTGGTGGGGCAGGATGCCGTCGTGAACTTTGCGTTGCACGTCGGCGCCGTTTCGGAGCAGGTGACCGTGCATGGCGATGCTCCGGTGGTGAACGCGACCTACGCGGACATCTCCGGGCTTGTCGGCAGCGAGCAGATCAAGGGCCTCCCCCTCAATGGTCGCAGCTTCGACCTGCTGCTTACGCTGAATCCGGGGGTGGTGAACTACACGTCCGCGAAGGTAGGCGGGACAGGCGTTTCCAACTCAACCAACGGCAACAACTTCGCGGTCTCGGGAAACCGTCCGCAGCAGAACCTTTTCCTGCTCAATGGGATGGAGTTCACCGGCGCTGCGGAGAACAACATGACGCCGGGCGGTGTGAGTGGGCAGCTCCTTGGGGTGGACGCGGTCGAGGAGTTCAACGTATTGCGGGACAACTACGGGGCGGAGTACGGCAAACACCCGGGCGCACAAGTCGTGATCGCCACCCAGCGTGGTAGCAACCAGGTCCATGGTTCGGTCTACGAGTACCTGCGCAATAACGATCTCGATGCGCCGAACTACTTCGATCCGGGTTCCGCGCCGGGCTTTCAACGCAACCAATTTGGAGGATCGTTCGGCGGTCCGATTCGCAAAGACAAGACCTTCGGCTTCGTGAACTTCGAGCAGTTGTCCCAGCATCTTCACCAGACCGGCGTGGACCTGGTGCCGGATACCAACGCCCGCAACGGTTATCTCCCCTGCAAGCTGATAACGCCTGCACCGAATCCCTGCCCCACATCGGGAGTGCAGTATGTCGGGATTTCATCGCTGATCTCGGCTTGGCCGGTCCCAAGCGCCAATGCACCGGACTTCGGCGGCATCGCGGAGGCTTTCAACACCCCTCTGCAGACTATTCGCGACGACTTCGGGACGGCACGCGTGGATCACGTATTTTCGGCAGCCGATACGCTTTATGCGGTCTACACGGTCGACGACAGCGCCGCAAACACGCCCACCAGCACCAATCTGTACAGCACAGATGTGGAGAGCCTCCGCGAGCAGGTCGCCAGCTTGACAGAGACCCATGTGTTTTCTCCGCGGCTGGTGAACGCAGGGACGATCGGATTTTCGCGCGCCTCTTACTACTTTACCGGCGAACCGACGCCCGGCACGCCGGCAGCTTCGCTACCGGGCTTCGTGGCGGGCCATCCCGTGGGCGCAATCGTCGTGGGTGGCAGCGCCACCTCGAACCCCACCGCCCAGCTCGCGCTGGCCGGCAGCAACAACGGCAGCAACCTCAGCGTGAATCGCAACCTGTTCACCTATGAGGACCACGCCTCCTTGACCCGGGGCCGCAACCAGTTCAGCGCGGGTGGGTGGCTGCAGCGCTTCGAGTCCAACGAGACACTGGCTCTGAGCCAGTATGGGCAGGCGACCTTCACGAGCCTGCAGACGCTGCTCCAAAACACCGCAGGCACGTTGCTGTACGATCCCGCGCCCACCGAGATGAACTGGCGTTCGTACTTCGGTGCATGGTATCTCGAAGACACCCTTCGTTTCAGCCGTCTGACCGCAACACTGGGGTTCCGCGGCGAGTCGAGCTCCGGCTGGAATGAGGCGCATGGCCGCGCCTCCACCTACACCTATCCCAACGGGATCATCTCTTCGCAACCCACGGTCTCCAGCTCAGTGTTCACCCAGAACTACGCGAAGTTCCTGCCCGAGCCCCGGGTGGGTCTAGCCTGGGATCCGTTTGGCTCAAACCGCACCGCAGTCACGGCGGGTTTTGGCATGTACAACGACCTGCAGGATGCGCTGGGGTACCGGACAGATCAGAATGCGCCCTTCAATCCCACCTACAGCCTGCCCAATGCGATCGTAACCAACCTGCCCGCGATCACCAGCGCGGCCGTCCCCGCAACGGCGAAGCTGGTTCCCGGCGGCGTACAGCCGGATCTGCGCACACCGACGCTGATCTCCTGGACCTTGCGCGTGGAACAGCAGCTGACGGCGAATACGGCGCTCACTCTAGGCTATGTGGGCTCGCATGGCTACCATGAACTCGTCGGCGTCGATTCGAATGAGCCCTTTCCGGTGATCTGTCCCGGAGCACCATGCCCGGCTGTCTATCCCAGCACCTTTCCCGCGGGGCTGGCCGGGGCGCCGGTTCCGGCGGGGACCTACTATGTGCCCACCGCGACGCGTGCCAATCCAACGCTTGCGAACACCTGGACGTACTTCTCCCGTGGCGACAGTTCGTACCATGCGCTTCAGGTGGATGTGAATCACAGGTTCAGCGGCGGTCTCGCTCTGCGCGGCGTGTACACCTGGTCCAGAACGATCGACGACGGCGATTCGCTGAACTCAACCACCTCAGGCGGCGAACCGGCCACGGTATCGAATCCCTTCAACCTGCGTGCCGATCGCGGGCTCGCGAACTTCGATGTCCGCAACGTCGCCGTGATCAGCGAAGTGTATGCCCTGCCGTTTGGGCGCGGCGCTCGCTTCGGCGACCATATGGGAGCAGCAGCAAACGCTGTGGCCGCCGGCTGGAGCATCAATAGCATCGCCACGATTCAGGGCGGCTTTCCCTTCACGCCGCAACTTAGCTACAACCCGTCGAACAACGGCGATACCCGCAACCCCGTACGCCCGTTCCTCAATCCGAACTTCCACGGACCGGTGATCCTGGGGACGCCGGCGCAGTGGTTCAACCCGGCAGCCTTTCTGGCGCCGCCAAACAACAGCGGCTTCTACGGCAATCTCGGCCGGGATACGCTGATCGGCCCGGGGCTCGGGGAATGGGATCTCGCATTTCTGAAAAGCACGCAGCTGCGGGAGCGACTCGCGCTCCAGTTCCGGGCCGAATTGTTCAACATCCTGAACCGTGCTAATTTCGATGCCCCCAACGCAGTCACCTTCACCCCCACGGGCGTTTCGCCCACTGCCGGCCTGATCACGAGCACATCCACTTCATCGCGGCAGACCCAGTTTGCGGTGAAGCTCCTCTGGTGATCGTACAATCTCGAACCGCGGAGAGATCGAACCAGTACCCACGCGTGCGGTAGCGAATGACTACTTGTATCCGCTATATCAGCTTTAAATAGGTTGAGTATTCCCGGTCTCCAAGCTCCGTGAACGGAACGAACCGCCGCGGGCCACTCTGGCTGGTGGCAAGCCACTCGCTCGCCCCTGTACGCTGCGCACTGAGCAACGCCTGTCTTTCCATACTTACCCAGCCGGATTCTCCAGGATCTCGAAGCGCGAATAACACGAGCGGTCCCCTCAGCAGAGCAACTGTTTTCTCGTGTGTCGGGCTGCCGTTCGCCGGAAGCGCTTCGAGGCGCAACTTCATCGGGAACTGGGCCCGAACAATATCTCCCGTCCGCCAAACTCGCTCCAGCGAGGCAAAACCTCTTTCTGGGTAAACATTGGCGGCATGTGAATTCACCTGCAGCTTAAAGTTATCCTGTGCCCAGGCGGGAATTCTAAGACGCAGCGCGAAAGACGCCGGAGCGGATGTTGAGATACGAATGAGTACATTGCCATCGTCAAGATAGCTGCCCGTCTGCTCCAGAATGATGGTTTGCGCGTCGATCCGGCAGCGCAGCTCTGAACGCTGATAGAGATTGACCCAGACAGCGCCCGGTTCGCTGAAGTACCCATTGATGCCGTAGTCCGCCACGACCTGCGGCAACGTGCCCGAACAGCAAGGCCAACGATGCACGGAGTACATGCGCTTTCCGACGAAGTTATAGTCCGCGTAGTAGAACGACCGGCCGTCTGCCTGCAGCGGAAGTGCGCCCATCACCGTATTGAGCATGATTCGTTCCATGCTATCTCCATAGCTTCCGTCGCGGGTCGCCCTCAGTAGATAGCGCGTGAGTTTCATGTGAGCATAACTGCCGCAGGGAGTTTCGAAGCTGTTGTGACTCGCCACAAGACTCTTTGCCAGTTCGTCATATCCGGGCTTGCGCAAAAGCTCATCGGGTCCCCATCCGCCAGTCGCAAAGCTTTGTTCTGACAGCATGGCGAATCCCGCTCTAACCGCCTCCAGGTGCATCGCACTTCCATCGACAAAGTAGGCCTGCATGGCCGAACACAAGGCATTGACATAGCTATAGGCGTGCTTGTCGGAAAGCACATTGATCCCATGAGCCAAAGGCTGAAAATAGGTCTGGTCGGCTAGATAGGCCTGCGCCATCTGGTGATACGAAGACCCTGCTCCTCTGCTCGCGGCGATATAGAGATTTTCGGGCAGGGTATATGTTTCATCCCACATCCACGAAGCATCCCTGCCCAACTTGCATTGGATTTCTCTGTCGATTGCACGTCCTGGAAGCGAGGGTTCCGCGGCCGCGGTCATCTTAGCTGCTATGGATAGGGCGTCGCGGTCCCCGGCCCATTGGTGTGCATCGATCAGCCCGCAAAGCAGCTTATCGAAGCTATAGCCCGGAAAACGAGTACGTGCGAAGTAGCCCGGGGCGATGGTGTCGTTGAGCAGGCCGTTCAGTCGCACCACGCGAGCGGCAATTTCGTGGCGGCCATCCGCGCCGTCAAATTTTGAACACGCGTACAGGCGAGCCAGTGCAGAGACCCACTGTCCGAACGTCGCCGCCGGGGCGAGACCTACATCATCGTGGTGGAAGTTATAGTCCTCTTTCCACGCATACCATCCACCCAAACTGGTTCCTGGTCCGGGCAGACCTGCCATCTCCCGAAATGGCTTGAGTAAGCTGTCCTCATCCAAGCCGAGCAGCACATCGGTGACATTCATTCGCTGCGCGACAGCTAGGGGTTCGCGAACATCCACCTGTTCGTAGCTGAACTCGGCCAGAGCGGGCTCGGACTTACCCGGGCTCAGGCTCGTAACACCGGATTTCTGCAGAAACCCCGATGCGCCAACTGCGAACGTTCCCTGGAGAAACCCCCTGCGCGAAGCCTGTGAGTTACCAAGTGAAAAGCCTCTCGAATTTTGCATCTATTGCCACCTTCTACCCTAACCATCCAAATACCGACTTACCCGGATCCCAGGCCACGCGCAACGATTCCTTCGTGCCCAGGTGGTGTGCTTAGAACTGAATCATTATCGTCTTTTGAGAGTACGCTTCCCTATTCGCCGAAGCCGTTTGCTCATCGGTTTCGAAGCGGAGCAGATAGCTATCCGGAGCCTGACGAGCAAAGGTTCCACCTGTGACGCTCACTGGCTTCCATGCGGTGTCGAGGCCAAGTGTATCGACTCCGTTTGGCTTCACGAAAGCACGAACGGTTAACCTGCGACCTGCGAGAGAGATCGATGAGACATACAGGTCTCGGCTTCCCGCTCCGATCAGCGGAATAGATCTATCCGAGGTAACTTCGACGCCCCCCACATACGCGATCCTGCATCGGCCTGCCCCTTTGAGAGCCGTAAACGTTGTAGTCGCGTGTTCGTCCTGCGCATGCAGTCCAAGCGTTGCTGGAACTTTAGATTCTGCTCTCGTTGCATGATGAAAAGCTGATTCAACCAATGTCGCGCTTTCGAGGGTTGCGCCCAACGGAATCTCCGGGCTGAAAGTAAACGACACCGGCTCGCCTTTGTTTTCGAAGCCCAACGTCAGGCCCCTGGATCGCGGCTAAGGTGCAACTGAAGCAGCGCCGCGCCCACACGCACGTTACGGATTGATATCTCGTTCCATTGCGGTGGCAGATGGGGTGCGAATATCACCTGTTGCTTTCCTGACTGCACGCTCAATCCAAGCAGACCGCTCACCGCGGCGTTCAGATATCCGGCAGAGGACCACGTCTGCTCGGGAACCGACTCCATCTCGGGATGGTAGTAATCCCCGGCTAAAACCTCGTGAAGATGGCCGTCCGCGTCCAAGGCACTCCATGGCAACAGCGCGCGCCAGATCTGCCACGCAGACAATGGCCTATGCTGTTGCCAGAAGACGGCAGCGACCTCGGATGACCGGAGCGCAGATACACTGCCCGCAGCGTACGAGTTCGGATCGTAGCGAGGGGAAGCAGCCGACAGGCTTCGCGTCCCCCAATCAGTTTGAAACTCCGGCGCAGCCAGTTGATCGAGTATCTGGTCCGTCTGTACCGGCGAAAACACATGCTGCATAAGAACGGCAGTGGGCCCGGAGCGCCGCTCCTGGGTGGATATACCCTGCACCGTGTGACCTGATATCCAGAAGCGATGCAGCGGGTCCCAGCTATCGTGTGCGATGGCGGAACGAGCAGCGTCGGCGGCGCGCTCCGCAGAGTTTGCCTCCGAAGAATCCATGGCTCGTGCCATTTCCGCAAATCCCGAGGCGGCCGCAATCCAACTCGACGAAAGGCCAAGATCGTCGCGCATGCGCTCCTGCTCATTCGCTCCTTCTTTTCCTGGAGGAATGAGCGGAAGCCTGGTCTTGGGATCGATGAGGGACTGACAGTAGTGAAAGGCCTCCTGTACGTTCTTCCAGTGAACCTTGAGAAACGCCTCATCTCCACTTACCTGCACATAGCGTGCAAAAGTGGTCAGATAGCTGAACGTTGTGTCCACGTGAATATACATGTAGGGATACTTTGTTTCCCAATCCACGAGAGCGGCGCTCTGGGATAACTCGTGCCAGATCATTCCATTGGTTTTGTTTTGATATTTTGTGACGAAAGCAAGTTCTTCGCGAGCCCGCTCATACTCTCCCACATCGAGGAAAGCATTCACCGCGACCAACCCATCGCCGGCGAAAAACCAGTCGTATTGTGGGCGACGGCCAGGACGTGAGGGGCCATAGCCTGCTATCTCACCGCAACCGAGCGACGCGTTGCAAACCCAAGCCTGATCCAGCGCGAGAATCGCCCAGGCCAGTGCACGATTGAGATCGGGATCCGGTGTCACTATTTCGAGCGTATTGCTCAGCAGATCGCTATTATGTCTCGTCACTTCCTCGCGGAGTTCAGCCTGATGGTTCTCCAGGCTCGAAATGGTACTTGCTGCCGCGCCGGGAGCATCATACCCGATGAAGAGTGTAGCTACCCTGTGTCCATCCGCCTGCACCTTAGGCTGCAGGATCAGTGTTTTACGGAATGCTTCTTCGGTCGTCTGAACGGTTCGGTTCCCGATCGCATCATGAGCCACGCTGTCAGGAGACACGACCTTCGCGGAAAATCCGTAGAGAGGTTCCGTGAGCACGTAACCGGAAAGCTCTTCGCTCCAGGAGACGCTCTGCCCACCAAGAGCCCCGGGCCACATGAGGTTCAGCGATGGATGGAAATCAACCTGGACCCTGACGTTTCGGCGTCCCTCGATCTCATACGTAAAAATCGCTCCCGGCGCGTTGAGTGGAACGAAGATGTGCTCGTGCACGATGAAATCATCGCCGACATACACCCGCTCCACCTCGTCCGGGCGGTACTCGATCCGTCTCAGAAGACTCTCCCCTGAGATAGCTTGTGTCTGAGCCTCGGGCAGAAAGCTTATCTGGTAGTTGCTGACCAGCTGCAGTGGGTAGGCCCACACCTCAAGACCGCTCGCGGGATATCCCATCACGACGGCTTGGCGGCCAGGCACCGCCACAAAGCGTTGTGAACCTACCGCCTCGGTCGTCCAAGTTAGATCCGAACGGCCGGATGCCGGCGTTGGGTCGGTTTCCTTACCAGGGTTTTGCGACAACGCAGACCCAACCAGTAAAGAGCTGAGCAACAGTGCCGTTCTGGCACGAAATCTCATCTTCAATCACCAACGAACCGTAATTGTTTTCCGTACATAGCCATCGGGATCGGCGGGGCTTGCGGGAAAAGCAACAGTAAGCATTCCTGTCCCATCAACGATGGGTGTGAGCTCTGCATCGTCGGTCTGAGGATGAAGTTCCGGCGCGTTGGTATGGAGGGACAGGCTTTGTTTCGTTGCGGGAGGGGCAGCCAGCAAGAGGGTGATCGAATGGGTTTCATGCTGCTCATTGAGCACCTTCAGTTGGTGTGTCCCCGCGCCAAATTCAGGCAGTTCCTGGGTTACGTAGACCTCAAGCGATGGCAGCGGAATGCGAAGCGCTCCACCCTCCGCAACCGCACCGGCCGCATGCGAAGCCAAGTGCACACCTGCCGAAGCGGGTCCACTCGCAGTCACGAAAAGCGTGTGCCCCTCCCTTTTAAAGCTCAGATCAAGTTGCGAGTCGCCAAACGGAACTCGTTGCACCATCGCCGTCTTCCAGTTTGCAGGCAAATGAGGAGTGACCGTGAGGGTTCTATGGGGCGCATCCCACTCGATGCCGAACATTCCACGCAGGATCGGCGAGATCACCATCGCCGACGACCAGAGTTGATGCGCCGTGCTGCGGCCCAGCACCTGGTAGAACTCTCCGGAAAGCAACTCCGTAACGGAACCAAGATCCTGAGAGCAGGTAAGGTTCACGTTCTGCATAAGATGGGTGTAGCCGGAAAGTGGATGACCGGCGCGATACTCCGCCACGGACACCCAGCCTGTAAAGAGCGGCCACACCGAACCCTGGTGATAGCTGATCGGATCGTAGAAGCCCGTTCTGTCGCTGAGAATGCGTGTGCCCCAATCGGTCGAGAACTCGCCGGAGGCCCAACGTTCCATCATCGTATCCGGGTGTTTCAAACTGTAGGTTCCGTCCCACCATGCCACTGCGGGAAAGATCGTGGCTGTGTCATCGGTCGTGCCGTTCTCATTGTGGCTGAACGCATAAAACTTGGACTGCGGAAGATAATACTCAGCTTCGATCGTCGCGCGCAGATGTGCGGCCCGCGCATCGGCCCGCGTTGCAAGATCACCATGCCCGCTGCTGCGCGCCAGCCGGGCGAACGCTGTGCTGGCCTGCGCATCGAGCGCTGCCAGATACATTTCCTGGTGCGGCATGCTCGGAACCCAGGACTCCACCCACCCCGAACCCGCAGTGTTGTTGTAGATCCCATCGGTGGAATCGTGGGAGGTCTCGTACGCCCATGCCTGCGCGAGTTGATTCCAATGCGCGACAGCGAATCCCTTATCGCCTGTGATCGAAACGTAATCTTCCATGGCCATCTGCAGCAGTGGCGTTGCGTCACTGGAGGCGTACTCGTACGGCAGTGACTTCCAATCCACCAGGTCAGCGGTCTGAGACCATTCATGCATGATGCGTCCGTCCGACTCCTGGCGGCGCAGCAGAAACTCGATCTCCTGTTTGAACGTCGACGAATCGCCATAACTGTTTACGGCATAAAGCGACCACAAAGCATCGCGGCCGAAAAACCACCCAAACCCAGGCCTGGCGGCATCACCCGAGGCGACAAAACCGGCGGTGAGTGCCTCTTCGCTCAGGTCGGGTGTAGTCTTGACGCGCAGTTGGTCAATGGCTGCGACAGCCCAGGTGAACGCAGCATTCAGCTGCTTGTCAGGCGTAATAATACGGGTGTGCGTATCGAGCAAATTGCGATAGTACGCTTCATTCTTTTCGAAGATGGATTGAGCCGATTGGTTGAGCGCCGCAAGACTTCTTCCGAGGGCTGCCTTGGTTGCGGTCTGCTCTGAAGCACCGAAGCTCATCAACAGCGGAAAGAGCTTGTTGCCGTCCGTCGCGGGATTGTAGTTCAGCACGAACTGTAGAGGGTAGGAGCCTGCGCGTTCCTGGTAGGGTGGCAGAATGCCGGGCCGCGCGTCGGGCATGGCCAGACCGGCAGCGTTCGTGGGCAGATTCTGATGCAGGATGTAGAACCCGGATGTGCCGTTGTTGACCCACTCCGGGGAGGGAACATCGTCGGATTCGGCGGGCCACATGCGTTGCATCACCGGATGAAGGCTGAAGGTCAGCGTCATGGGCCGCACAGCCGCGATCTGGTAGAAGACCATCGCGCCGGTCTGTTCTGCGCCAATCTTGGGCGCGATCATGATCTGACGGATGGTGAAGTTCGCATGGGAGTACGTCACCGTGGTAGCGTCAGGCTGCACGTCGATCCAGGAGGCATGCTCATTGACGTTGATCGGCACTGGATAATCCTGCATGTTCGCGGTGATCTGCATGCCGCTGAAGATCTTCCACGGAAAAATCCATGCCTCATAACTGCCATCCTGCTGACCCAACAGCGCGCCGCGCGGCCCGATCACCGAAAGCGGCTTGACGGGTACGGCCTCGCGCGAGATGGTCGGCAACGCCGTATCTGTAACTCGAAAGGCCGGCAGCGGCGAAAGAGGTGGCGACACGGCCTGGGAGAACATCGCGCCCGGGCAAAGACAGAGAAGAATGGCTAAGAGCTGGTTCATCTGTTTGCTCGACTCGCCCGATGTACATTTTGTTCAGCCGGTAGCGATGCGGTTCAGCCAAGCCTAAACCATAGGCAAAAGGAGGGCGGCCCGAGACAGGCCGCCCTTTGAGGAGACACGTTTAGAACTGGACGCGGGCAGCAAACTGCAGCGCCCGCATGGAGTTCCCGAGCTGTCCCTGAACCACGTCGGTGACATAACCGGAGGACAGGCCGCCGCAGTCCACGCAGCTGCTCGGGCCGTTCAGGTTGGGGTGATTGAATAAATTGAATGCCTGTGCCGTGAACTGCAGGTTGACCCGCTCGGTGAAGAAGAAGCGCTTGGCGATGGAGGCATCGGTGTTCAGATAGCCGGGACCGAAGAAGGAGTCCCGCTCCAGGCTGCCGAAGGTGCCGGGCGCGGGGCGCTGGTAGGGGCCCGCAACCTGGCCGCCTGTGGTGAGCAGGGCCACCGCGGGGAAGAACTGCTGCGCATGCAGCACGGGATCGAACGAACGCTTGCCGAAGCCGAGATTCCGGCCGACCAGGTTGGGACGGCAGATGCCGATGTCCTCATCCTGATTGCAAAGCGAGTAGGACGGGGTGAAGGGCAGGCCCGTTTGCGCGTTGACCACCCCATTGGCGCTGAAGCCGCCGATGATCTGGTTCACCCAGCCCGGCGCATTGCCGCCCAGCATGTGGTTATGGCCGAAGGGCAGATCCCAGTTGCCGTTAAATACGAAAACGTTGCGGCGGTTGTAGTAGCTGTTGCCGTAGTCCGCGCGCGAATTGATGAAAAAGTATGTCGATTCGTTGGCGCGTGCGCTGGACCACGTGTAGTTGGCCTGAAACTGCAGGCCCTGGCTGAAGCGCTTCTCCAGAACCACCTGCAGTGCGTCGTAGCGGGTGGTTGCCTGGTTGGCGTTATAGCGAAGGGACTGCGTCCATCCGTGCGCGACGCCGTAGGGTGCGCCCAGCTGCTGCGCGATGCCGTTGTAATACGGCTTGCGGTCATTGGCCGAGTAGGGAAGGCTGTTGGCGGGGTTCAGCGGAAGGGCGCAGTTGGGCGCCAGGCTGCAGTTGAAGCCGGCAAGGGTCTGCTGATTGGGATCGGCCTGGTTCGAGGAGTCGAACATATTATGAATGCCATGGCTGCCCACATAGCCGATCTGGAGCGACAGGTCGCGCCCGAACTGCTGCTGCAGCATGGCATTCCAGCTGTCGAGGGTGGGAATACGCATGGTCAGGGGACGGGTGGGCAGACCGATGCCGTCGGGCAGCGGGTAATTGCCGCTGGAAGGGATCGCCGGGAAGGTGTAGCCCGGAGGTCCCTGGGCGAGATTGAAGGAGTAGTAGTTCTGGTTGGCCGGATTGACGCTCTGCACCACAGCGGTGGGATAAGAGAACGTCAGCACCTCGCCAAAGGTGTCGCCGGACCAGCCCTGGCCGTAGGCGCGGCCATATCCCGCGCGGAAGACCGTTGTGGGCAGCACCTGCCACGCAATGCCGATGCGGGGCGCCAGGTGCGCGTAGTCCATCGCGACGTTCAGGCTGTTGTTGTAGGGTCCGTAGCCGGCGATGCGAACATTGCCCGCGTTCAGGTCGAGCAGGCCGCCCTGGCCCTGGCCGGCGACGGCCTCCGGGAAGAGCAGCTCCCAGCGCAGACCGTAGTCGATGGTGAGGGTATGGGTCGCGCGCCATTGATCCTGGCCGTAGTAGAAGAAGCGGCGCTGGCGTTCGCCCGCATTGGTGTTCTCGATGACGGTTCGGGCGAAGCTGGAGCTGTCGCCAAGCAGGAACGTGGCGTAGCCCAGGCCCTGGCTGTTGCCGCCCGAGGTGACAGCGTTGTTGAACAGGAAGTTGCCGGGCAGAAGGTTGTTGTTGTTGACGCCAACCAGATGATTCAGCGCATAGCGCATGTCCAAGCCGAAGCGGATGGTGTGCGTGCCCTGGGTACGTGTCCAGTTATTGACACCCGCGAACTGGCTTTCGGTCTGCAGGTAGGTGTTCGCAGTGGTGCCATAGAGCACGGACCCGCTGTTGTTTGTGCCATTTTGCGGGACCTGAATGCCGAACTGGGGAAGGCCGCCGGAAAGCGAGAGGTCGCCCTGGTTGACGCCGGGAACGCCCAACTGGGTGCCCAGCGGCTGGTTATAGTTCGGGCCTTCTTCATTGATGTTCAGGCGGAACCAGCCGAACCGGAAATCGGTGGCCCACTTGGTGGAGACGGCGATATCGCCGCCCGCCGCTACGCTCTGGTCGAGCGCTGTGTCCGTCCCGGCGAACTGCCCCGAGCCGAAGCCCGGGCCGCCAGCCGCTCCGAAGATCGGTGTGCCGTTGAGGTTCGAGTCGAAGCGCGTATAGCGGCCGAAGGCGTGGATCTTCTGCGCCACCTGGTCGTCGATCCGGACGTCGAACTGGTCGGTGTTGAAACCGCCGGAGCCGGAACCGATGAAATTGTTGATAATGCCAGTACCGTTGTTGGGGGCTGGAATCGCCTTGAGCAGGTTGACAGCCGCGACCGAGAGCCGGCCCGCTGGGATGACATTGCCCGCAAACGAAGCCGTCGCGGGGTGGGAACCCTGTCCGCTGGTCTCCGGATCGTAGATCTGGTACTGGGGTCCGCCCCCGAGGCCAGTGTTGAGGTAGTCGCTCAGGTTGCATGCTCCGCCGGAGGTGCAGCTCGATTCGGCGAGCGCCGTGGGCACGGTGGTGAGAATGGTCTGGCCGGTCTTCTCCCGGAGTCCCTGGTAGTCGCCGAAGAAGAAGAGTTTATTGCTCTTGATGGGACCGCCCACCGAACCACCGAACTGGTTGTGGAGGGTCGACGGCAGATAGCGTCCCGTGAGCGAGTTGGGGGCGAACTGCGTAAAGGGATCGCGCGCCTCCTGGGCGTCGGAGCGGCGGTATTCAAATGCGGAGCCGTGAAAGGCATTACTGCCGGACCGAGTTTGCGCGGTGACCACGCCGGCGACCGCATTGCCCAGCTCGGCGTCGTAGTCCTGCGAGGTGACCTTCATCTCGGAGACCGCATCCAGGTTGGGGTTGATCACGGCGACGCCCTGGATCGGATCCTGGTTATCGGTGCCGTCCAGCTGGTAGCCGGTGGCGAAGGGCAGTTGGCCGTTCACCTCGATCTGCTCGCTTTCCTGCGGGTTGGTGGACTGCCCGACGCTCCAGCCGATGTACGTGGTGCCGGGCGTCAGGAGCTCGAAGGCGGTGAAGTTGCGGTTCAGGTTGGGCAGCTGCTCCACGGCGCGGGCGTTCAATACGGTGCTCACGTCGGCGCGGTCGGTCTCGAGCAGCGGCGCGGCGGAGGTTACCTCCACGGTTGTGTTGGAGGTCCCGATCGGCAGCTTCAAATCGACCTTGGGGGAGGTATCCGCGTAGACGACGACGTTGCTCGCCTTCGTCGTCTGAAAGCCCTGCAGGGCCACCTGCACCGTGTAGGTGTCGGGGATCAGGTGCTCGGCACGGTAGTCGCCGCTGGGCCCGGACTGTATTGTCACGGAGGTTCCCTTGGCCACATCCGTGACCGTGACGGTGGCATTCGGAACGGCCGCGCCGGTGGTGTCCGTCACGGTGCCGAAGATCGAGCCGTAGACCGCCTGGCCGATCAGTTGCGGGCTCATGAACAGCCCGCACGAAAGCAATCCAGCCAAAGCCCAGCAGGTTACGGCCGACCGGCTCACAACCAACAGGCGCCGAACATCACAGCGTAAACGAAACTGGAAACCCTTCATCACGACTCCTCAAACGCTTACTCACAACATCGTCCGCGCAGGGACCTGAAGCCAGGCGGCCTCAGGTCCCTGCTGCTCCCCAAGCTCGATTCCTTTGGCTTACCACCAGAACCTGATTTTCGCGACGCCACAGGTTCGCTCTCCCCGAGGCCACTGTCTAGGTGTCTCACGGTGTTTGACCCGTTAGAACCGGTGTGAAATCATTCTGAGTCGTGGCAAAGACGCTCTTTCACGCGGGGTTAGGCGAAGCAGCGCAACGGCATCCCCATGGGGCGCTGGTGGCTCGCATAGCGGCCAGCCAATGCTTTCACTCCTCAACGCGCATGAAAGAGCTGCTCTTCTACGTGGCCGACTGCGCGCTGCGAGATTGCCCGGAGGATGCCACCGAACAGCAGATTGGTATTCACGTCTTCGGCCGTGTTCCCGGATTTAACTCAGGCGAAGACAGCATTGTGCGAACGCAGGCACGGGCTCTTCGCCAAAAGCTGACCGAATATTTCGGTCACGAGGGCATCGACGAAGAGATCATCATCGAAATACCGAAGGGACATTACCTCCCGGTCTTCCAACCGCGCTTCGCCCTCCCGGAGCCACTGCAGCACGCGTCTGCGCTCGATCCTCCCCTCGCGGAGGTCATGCCGGCAACCGAGGCGGCACCGCCGGAGAGGACGGCTCCCAGGCGTCCTCGCTGGATGATCGCTTCCCTGCTCCTGGTCGGCGCAGCGCTGCTCTCGGTTGCGTATCTGCTCTTCAGCCTGCGCAAGTCGGCCGTTGATCGCCTGTGGGGACCCTTTCTGGCGAACAACGGCTCCCTCGTGATCTATAGCAACGCGGTCTTCACAGGCGACTCAACCAATGGCTTGAAGTATGCCACGCCACAGGGCGGGTCGGTCGACTCCGATCACATCGTCGACACCTACACGGGTATCGGGGAGTTGGCCAGCGTCTACTACTTGACGCGCCTCTTCGATGAGCATCATGCGGTGTTCACCTTGAAGCGGAGTCTGCTGGTCACCTGGGATCAGGCGCAGATGAGCAATCTGATCTTCATCGGTTCGGTCGCGGAAAATTCCTCGCTTCGGGTACTTCCCCCCAATCCGGACTTCACCATGACCGCCGCGAATGGAATCGCAGGCTTCGTGAATCATCACCCCAAAGCCGGCGAACCCGCTTTTTACGGCCGTCCCGAACATCCGTTCCTCAAGGACTATGCCATGCTGGCGCTGCTCCCCGGTCTGCAGAACGGCAAGAAGGTGCTCGTCTTCAGCGGATTGACGACGCTGGGAACCCAGGCGGCCGTCGAGTTTGCCTTGCGACCCGATTCGCTGGAGCAGCTGCTGCCCGCAGTGTCAGGGCCTCACGGGGAGGTTCGCCCGTTTGAAGCGCTTATCGAAACCACTATCGGTGGAGGCGTTCCGTTCCAAAGCAGGCTGATATCCGTCCACAGGCATTAGGTAGTGTCTGACGAATCAAGATCATCGTAAGGGGTGCATCGAAGCGCATCTTGTTGAAGGGTGGGGAGGGAGCGCGGGGCTTCAGCCCCACGAAAATGATGGGCTGTAGCCCAGGGTTCTCTCCGATGGCAGCGCAAAACCCGGGGCTGAAGCCCGGACCTACCTCCGAAGGCTGTGACCATCAGGAGAACTGCTATCGTCACTGCGCCGGAGATAATTTCAGCTCGCCGCTGGCATGGATCTTCGCCGCTGTATCGAACTCCAGCTTCGCTTCTGTCTCTTTGCCCAGACTTCGATAGGCCTGGCCCAGCAGCGTGTGCGTGATGAAGTTCGACGGATCCATCTTCTCTGCGTGGGACAGGTACATCGCCGCGTTCTCAGGGTCGTCTTTGCGGAGCAGAACCTTCCCCATCAACAAGAACGGGCCAGTGCTCGAGGTGTCCAGCGCCAACGACTGCATGAGCGCTTCCTGCGCTTCGTCGTACTTCCCTGTCCTGATATAAGCGTCGGCCAGCCGCTCATAGACCGGCGCGTACGAGGGATTGAGTGCACGCTCCGCTTCAAACTGCGCCACCGCCTGCACAACGTCGGACTTGTACAGAGCCACCTCGCCCAGCAGCAGGTGGGCCAATGCCAATCCAGGCGCAACCACCAGCGCATGTTGGGCTGCCTGCGCTCCCTGGTCCGGCAGGTTAGAGGTAGTCAGCATTCTCGCAAGAATCAGATAGGCCGCCCCGCTCTCGGGAGGCAGCGCATACTCCGCTGCGAAGGCGCCCCGCGCCTCGTCAAGCTTGCCGCTGTTGAGATAGCAAAGCCCCAGAACATGGCTCGCATCCGCATTTGCATTGGGGCTCCATGTCCGCACCCGCTCCAGAAATGGAATGGCCGCGCTCGGTTGCCCCAGACGATACAGTGTGAGGCCCTCGAGCTGCACCGACTCACGATCCTCCGGATCAGTGGCGATTGCCCTTTCAAACGACTGCCTGGCGCTGACCAGCTTGCCTGCGCGATAATACGCCAGCCCAAGATCGTGTTGCACACCCTTCCCGTCCGGATGGGCCGCGGCCAGCTTCTCCAGCGTGGCGATCGCATCGGCCGATCTGCCATGCTGCATCTCTTGAAGAGCCTGGCCCTGCGTCGAAGCGGATAACTTGCCGGCATCCGTGCTGGGCAACCCTGCCTGAGCGCAGCTGACATTCGCGCCTAGCAGAAGCGCGGCCACTGTAAGGCAGAGCCGATATCGCACATCGAGCAGCATGATCCGCCTCCACGCAACAGCAGCTAAGGTGCGCGTAAAAAAGATAACCCAGATGGTAGGATGGGCGCCATGCTCCGGCTTCGGCGACTCGCTGCCTTCTTTCTGCTCTGGCCGCTGATTGTTTGGGCGCAGCGTTCTCCAGCGCCGCCGTACCCGCCGGATGCAACTCACACCGGACCTGCATGGTTTGTCGATGTCGCACCGGCGGCAGGTCTTACCATGCAGAACATAAACGGAGATAGCGCGACGAAGAAATACATCCTCGAGACCACCGGCAGCGGTGTCGCGATCCTTGACTACGATCATGATGGCTGGCCCGACATCTTTCTGGTGAACGGCGATGCGTTCGACTTCGAACCAGGCCATGCCGTCGAGCACACAAGCCATCTGTATCACAACAATCATGACGGGACCTTCACCGACGTAACGAAAGCCGCCGGTTTAGACGTGACCGGCTGGGGCCAGGGCGTCTGTGTCGGCGACTACGACAACGATGGCTATGACGATCTGTATGTGACCTACTACGGCAAGAATCGCCTGTTTCACAACGAGCGCAACGGCACCTTCAAAGATGTCAGCGAACAGGCGGGCGTCACAGGCACAGGCAAGGAGTGGGGCACCGGGTGCGCCTTCGTCGACTATGATCGAGACGGCAAGCTCGACCTGATGGTCGCCAACTACGTCCACTTCGATGTGGCGGCGATTCCCAAACCCGGCCAAGGCGTCATGTGTCTCTGGAAAGGCACGCCGGTCATGTGCGGTCCGCGCGGTCTGCCCTCCGCGCCCAACACCCTCTTCCACAACATGGGCAACGGCCGCTTTACCGACGTCAGCAAGTCAAGCGGCATCGAAAAGACCATAGGCCATTACTGCTTCAGCGTCTCGACGATCGACTACAACGACGATGGCTGGCCCGACTTTTACGTCGCCTGCGACAGCACCGCCAGCATCCTGTATCGCAACAATCACGATGGCACCTTTACCGATGTGGCCGCCGATGCCGGTGTGGCCTATGACGAAGACGGACGCGAGCAGGCCGGCATGGGTTCAGCCATCGGCGATTATGATGGCGATGGCCGCCCCGACATCTTCAAGACCAACTTCTCCGACGATGTCTCCTCGCTTTACCATAACAACGGCGACGGAACCTTTACGTCGACCATTCAACAAACCGGGCTGGGCCTCAATACGCAATACCTTGGCTGGGGCGTCTCCTTCTTCGACGCCGACAACGATGGGTGGCCCGACCTCCTGCTTGTCAACGGCCACGTCTATCCGGAGGTCGACAGCGCCCATCTCGGCTCAACCTACAAGCAGCCTTGCCTGTTTTATTGGAATACGGGAAAGGCGGCATTTCAGGACCTCAGCAAGACTGCGGGACCTGGCTGCACCGCGGTAGCTTCGAGTCGCGGCCTGGCTATGGGCGATCTGTGGAACGACGGCCGGCTCTCCGCCGTCGTCAACGATATGGACGCCAGGCCCAAGCTGCTGGTCAATTTCGCCTCCCACAAAAACCACTGGCTTGGCCTTTCGCTTGTAGGCACCCGTTCCAATCGCGACGCTATCGGCGCAAAGATAACAATCGCCGTGCAGGGACGCACGTTCGTGCAAGAGGTTCGCAGTGGTTCGAGCTACCTATCCAATAACGACCTTCGACTTCACTTCGGCTTGGGCCTTTCCTCCCGTGTTGAGCACATTACGGTGCGCTGGCCGAGCGGACAAGAAGAACAATTTCCCGGGTCTCCCGCCGACCGCTCTCTCACCCTGACCGAAGGCGCCGGCAAACCCGCTCAGTAGATTCAGGGGAGAACCGCCGGCGGCTTTGCGAGAGGCAATCTGATCACGCAGCGGGCCCCCTTGGGCACCGACGCATCAAAGAAGATCTCTCCTTCGTTCCGCTCGATCGCCAGCTTTGCGATCGACAACCCAATCCCCGAACCTGCCATCGCGGATGTCTCGCGTACGTTTCCTGTGACGAAGCGCTCAAACACCCGTTCACGCTCGGCCGCCTCAATCCCAGGCCCTTCATCCTGAAAGCTAATCTCGGCAAATCCAGGCTTGTCTGTTGAGTTACTTGAATAACTCACGAGGATGCTGGATTGTGGCGGTGAAAACTTCATTGCATTATGCAGCACATTCATGATGGCCGATCGGATGAGCCCGCGGTCGGCCTGGACGACCCCCGCACCTCCGTCCTGTATCTTCTGCTCAACGGAGAGCTCTTTTTCCTCGGTCAAGACCTCAAGAACAGCGAGAACTTCGGTAGTCAACTCCAACAGCGAGAAGGTGCTTCGATTGGCTCCCGGCTGCGCCGCCTCAGCTCTCGCGAGCGACAGAAGATCTTCAATCGTCCGATTGAGTACGGAGGCCTCTTCAAGGATGCTGCCGATGGCCTCTCGATAGCGCTCCGTATCGTGATCCTCGTTGCGAAGCGCCAACTCGCCAACGCCCCGAATCGCGGTCAAGGGAGTTCGCAATTCGTGTGCAGCATCCGCCGTGAAGCGCTGTAGCTGCGCGAAGGCTTGCTCCAATCGTTCCAACAGGTGGTTGAGCACCCGGGCCATGTGCCCCAGTTCATCATCCGGGTTCTCTACGTTCAGCCTGTCATTCAAATTGCTTGAACTGATTGTCTCGGCTCTGGCAACCATCTGCTCCAGCGGCTGGAGCGCGCGCCTGGCGACGAGGAAACTGGCCAAGCCGGCCAGAAGAAGGGTCGCCGGCAACGCGATCAGCAGGATGTCCAGAAACTGATAGATCCGTTCGCGAAACGCCGCAAGGCTGTAGCCCAGGCGAATCACCATGACTCTTCCCTTCACCGTATGCGTGTGGCTGATCAGGAAGACGTGGGCGCCGTCGGCCAAGCGGTAAACCCGCTCATTAAAACGGCCCTCGCCTTCGCCGGGCAGCAAGGGGCCGCCGAGGGGCATTCCGTGAAGTGTCGGGCTCCGGTACAGGACCGTGCCCGAGAGATCGCGAACCTCCATCAGGCGGTCGATCAGGAGATGCGAGCCGGGATGTGAAAAATAGTTCTGTTCAAGCTCGAGTTCTCCGCGGTTGTTGAAGAAGAGCAGACCCTCCACCGTCACTACATCCTGAATCTCGTCGTGGTACATCTGCCGCTTGATGGAGGCGTACTGAAAGGCAAACACCAGCACGATATAGAAGGCGAGGATGAGCGAAAGAATCAGGACGTACCAAAGCGTCAACCGCGTTCGAAGCTGCTTACGAAACCGCCTCTTCACTCTTGTGGCTCCCTCAGGCTGAATCCTAGACCCCGCACTGTCCGCAACAGCTTGACGGAAAAGGGGTCATCCACTTTCTTTCGCAAGCGTGCGATCTGCACATCGATTACGTTATCGAGCGGACTGAAGCGGGATCTTTCCTTCCAAACGTCTTTCGCAAGCATCTCCCGGGAGACAATGCGGCCGTGATTTTCCCCAAGATAAAGAAGAACATCGAACTCGCGCACGGTCAGATCCAGAGCCACCCCCCCACGCGAAGCCGTTCGCTCCCGGGGATTGAGCGTGAGATCGCCGATGCGCAGCGCGCCCGCCGGTCTCGCCGGCTGGATGCGGCGTAGAAGCGCTTCCATGCGAGCCATCAACTCAGGGAAGGAAAACGGCTTTCCGAGGTAATCATCGGCCCCGGTCCGCAGCCCTTGCACCCTGTCGTCCACCGTGTTGTGCGACGTCAGCAGCAGGATGCGAACATCGATGCGCTCCCCACGGATCTGCTGCAGTAAGTCCAAGCCGTTCCTCTGGGGCAGGTTCACATCCAGCACGACCAGGTCAGGCCCCTCACTGTGGATGAGATAGAAGCCCTCTTCGGCAGTGGAAGCCGTCTTGACCTCATAGCCCTCGGCCACCATGCCCGCGCTGAGCGCTTCGGCGAGCTTCCTGTCGTCCTCTACGACGAGAATCTTCGGGGTGTGTCCGGTGGTGAACAGGGTTCATCTCCTAACAAATCATCGACCAGCAAATCATCGACCAGGGCAGGAGCGAGAGCAAGAGCCTGGGCCAAACGTAAGGAAAATGTCAGGAAATGTCAGAGTTCTGTCAGGAAGGAAAGTGGTTCACTTCGGAAGTAGCGTTCTTGCGCTGAAGGAGGTACCACCGTGCCGCTCTCCAGAATGGGTCTTCTCGCCTTATTTTCCGCCAGTCTCTCCTTCGGCCAGGCACACGCAGCTCCGGCGGGCGATACGACGCTGGCTCCGCGGACGATTGTACCGATCACGTTCACAACGGACGTGAGCGCCGATCGGGCGAAGCCAGGGGATGCCGTCGTGGCGAAGACGACGCAGGTAATCCGGCTGGCCAATGGACAGGAGATTCGGCGAGGAGCGGAGGTGCTCGGCCATGTGGTCAACGCACAGCGGTTTGTCTTCAACAAGACGCCCTACGCCAGGCAGTCAGAGTCTTTTCTCGCCATTCAATTCGACACCCTGGTGGCGCCGAATGGAAATCTTCCCCTTCACGTTTACCTTCGCGCCATCGCGGATCGCTTCGCCACGGACGACGCCTTTGAGCCGGGACCGAGTGACGAAGATCCTCTCCACAGCACAACCCAGGTCGGCGGCGACATCGTAACGCCCTCTCAGAACGAGATCGTCTCTCCGGACGGAGATACGGTCGGCTACAACCGGCGGGAGGGCAACTTCGCCAACCTGATCTCCAATGTCGGCGCGGGCGGAATGCGCTGCGATGCGGGCGATACCGAGCAGCCCATCTCTATCTTCTCGGCTTCCGCTTGCGGGATGTACGGATTTCATGGCCTCTCTCTGCAGGCAACGGGGTACCCCGCCGGCGGGCCGCAGTTCTCATTTTTCTCCACCCGCCGCACCCCTGTGATTCCGCGCTACAGCAGCGCTCTCCTGGAGGCGCTACCAGAGCCAGGCGTCACCTCGACAACGCCCTAGGCAAAGCACGAAGTCGAAGAGAGCGCATCGGTTGCGACGCCGGCCCGATATCAAGACGACCTTTTCTTCCCATGGCCACAAGCCCCAAGGTTCTAAAGCAAATTACCCATGCCTATACAGTGTCATCTCGACCGGAGCCCTGAGCGAGCAAAGCGAGTCGAATGGGCGTAGTGGAGAGATGACACCTTTATACCTTTAGGTAACTTGCCTTAAACAGAAACCGGGCCAGGACGGGTACTTACTTTGACGTTGCTCTTCAGATCAGTCGCCCTGTGTATCGTTTTCTCTGCAGGACTCGTTCCGAACCCATCCTTCGCGCAGGCTCAGGCAGGTATTCCCGGAACCGGCGCCCAAACACTCACACTCCCAGAGGCCGAAGCGGCGGCGCTGACGAACCAGCCGCGCATGCTAGCCGCTCAACTGCGGGCAAGCGCCTCCGCGCAGCGCATTCGTGAAGCTCGATCGGCGTACCTCCCTACCGTTGCGTTCAACGCGACAGGAGTTCGCGTAGCCGATGCAGGCACATCGACCGCGGCCGGCAATATTACAACGTCTTCCGTGTCGGACCGGTTCGCCTACGGCGGCAACCTTTCGCAGCTTGTGACGGACTTCGGTAGAACGGGCGCCTTGGTGGGCAGCGCACGTTCCAACGCGCAGGCGCAGGCCGATCTCGCCACGTTGACGCGTGCACAGGTCAGGCTCAATGTGCGTGAAGCCTACTATGGGGTGCTCGGTGCTGAGGCCGTCGTGGGAGCGGCGAAGGCCGCCCAGGCGAACCGGCGCCTCATCGCGCGGCAGCTTACGGCGTTGGCGCAAAGCGAGCTGAGGTCCACCGTAGATGTCAGCTTCGCCGAGGTCCTGGCCAGTGAGGCCGATCTAGCCGTGGTGCGAGGGGAGAGCGTCGTCGCACAGCAGCGGACGCGGCTCGCGACGGCCATGGGCGCGGCGCGGACGATCTCCGCTTCGCTTCTCGCACCGGCAGCACCGCAACCGCTCCCTCCTGATCCGGATGCCCTGCTGCCGGAGGCGCAGAATGGGCGGGCGGACCTGAATGCGGTCGAGGCACAACAGCGTGCCGCACAGCAGTTCGCCACGTCGGAGAGGAAGCTCAGCTACCCGACCCTCGGGGTCCTCGGCTCAGCCGGGCAGATCCCCTTTCACGACCGTACTCTGCAGGGAAACTTCGCCGCGGCCGGTTTCAACCTGAACGTTCCAGTCTTCAACGGTGGGCTTTTCACAGCACGTCGAACGGAAGCCGAGCTGGAAGCAACTGCCCGCGGTCGCGACGTGCAGGAGCTTCATCTCGAAGTCACCGAGCAGGTTCGGGACAGCTGGTTCCAGGCCAGCGAGGCCTACAAGGCATTGGATGTAACGGCACGGCTGGTGGCGCAGAGCAAAGAAGCGTTGCGGCTGGCCCAAGCCCGCTACGATGCCGGGCTCGGAAGCATCGTCGAGCTCAACGAGGCACAGCTAAACGAAACGTCGGCCGAAATCACCGCAGCCAACGCCGACTACACCTACCTTTCTCGCCGGGCGGATCTGGATTTCGCCGCTGGACTCCTCAACTGAAAGGACCTTCGGGTATGTCCAACTCTTTCCGCACACTGGCGCTGGGCCTGATCACAGCTTCCACTACCTGCATTCTCACCTCCTGCCATTCCAGCGCACCTCCTCCGGTCGAATCGCCCACGGTACCGGTCGCAACGGCAGGCACCGCAACGCTTGAAAACAATCTCGTCCTTTCCGCCGAGTTCGAACCTTTTCAGGAGGTGGACGTGATGGCCAAGGTGGCCGGCTATGTCAAGAACATTTGCGTCGATATCGGATCGCACGTAACGCAAGGCGATGTGCTCGCCGTGCTGGAGGTCCCCGAGATCCAGGATGACCTGCAGAAAGCAAAGGCAGGGGTTGCGGCAGCAGAGGCCAACGTCGTCACGGCGCAGGCCGGCATCCAGCGCGCCGAAGCCGCGGCCGGCATCGCGCACCTCTCCTTTCAACGGATCAACGATGTCGCCACAAAAAACAAAGGCCTGGTCCCACGTCAGGAGGTGGATGTAGCGCAATCGCGTGATGCCGAAGCCGTGGCACAACTTGCCAGCTCCCGTTCCGCGTTGCGGGCCGCGCAGGACTCCAAAGCCGCCGCGGACTCCGAGTACGCCAGGGCCGGCGCGATGCTGCAGTACGCCACGATCCGGGCGCCCTTCACCGGAGTCGTCACGAAGCGTTATGCGAACACAGGCGCCATGATCCAGGCGGGCATCTCCTCGCAGACGCAGGCGATGCCCCTCGTGCGTCTCGCCCAGAATGACTTGCTTCGGCTTTCCCTGCCTGTACCCGTGACGGACGTGGCTGAGGTGAGAGACGGGCAGCCCGTCGAGGTAAACGTGTCCAACCCTCCCCGCACGCTGCGGGGCAGAATCACCCGCTATGCCGACTCCGTGCAGATGGCCACGCGAACCATGGACACGCAGGTCGACGTGGCGAATGCGGATGGCAGCCTGATCCCCGGCATGTACGCGCAGGTCCACCTGCATTTGGCCAATCGCGCAAACGTGCTCAGTGTGCCGGTGGATGCCATCGACGGTCTGGGCACAGCGGTCGAACAGGCCTACGTGGTTCGCTCCGGTGTGATTCACGTTGTTCAGGTCACCACAGGTCTGCAATCTCCCACAAGGCTCGAGATTCTCTCCGGTCTGCAAGCGGGCGATGTGGTGGTGGTTGGGCGGCACAGCGGTCTCTCTGAAGGAGAGGCAGTGCAGGCCCGCGCAGCAACGTATGAGAACGAGCCCAGCCACAGCTAATCCTCCGCAGTCCTGAACGAGAGTGAGAAACAATGCCGGGATTTTCAATCCGAAACCCTTATCTGATCGTCGTCCTCTGCCTGATCGTCATGATCCTGGGCACGGTCAGCGCGTCAGACATGCCGGTAGATATGTTCCCGGCGGTGAATATTCCTGTGGTGGCCGTGGCGACCTTTTACTCAGGCATGCCCCCGGCGCAAATCGAAACCAATATCACCTTCCATCTCGAACGGCAGTTCACCTTGGCCAGCGGCATCGATCATATGGAGTCGCGTTCCCTTCCGGGTGTAAGTCTTATCCGGGTGTACTTCCGGGTGGGAATCGATCCCGATGCCGCGGCGGCCTCCATCTCTTCGCTCGCGATGAGCGACCTTCGCGACATGCCCCCGGGCACGTATCCACCGATCATCCTCAAGCAGGACGCGGCCAGTATCCCGGTCGCCCTCGTCACCCTTGCCGGCTCCGGGCTGGATGAAAGCAAGCTCAAGGATCTCGGGCAGAACTTCGTTCGCAATCAACTCGCGGGCGTTGACGGCGCTTCGGTTCCTCAGCCCTTCGGGGGCCGCTGGCGGCAGATCATGCTCTACGCCGATCCCTACAAGCTGGAAGCCAACCAACTGAGCCCGATGGATGTGGTGCGTGCGGTCAACGACGCCAATGTGATCCTGCCTGCCGGCGACGTGGAGATCGGCCGCAACGACTACGACCTCTACACCAACTCCATGCTCAAGGGCGCCGATGATATCGCGCAGGTGCCGCTGAAGATGGTCGGGCAATCTCCCGTGCGCGTGGGAGACGTGGCTGTTCCGCAGGATTCATTCAGCCGGCAATTCAACATCGTGCGCGTGAACGGGCAGCGCGCCGTTTACCTGCCCATCTTCAAGGCCGGCTCCGATTCCAACACCATAGCCATCGTCAACGGCGTTCGCGCGACGCTGAAAAAACTTTACGATGTGCCTGCCTCGCTGAAGACCGACGTGGTCTTCGATCAGTCCCGGTTCGTGAAAACGGCGATCGAAACCTTGCTGCATGAAGGTGGCATCGGTCTGTTCCTGACCTGCCTTATGATCCTGATTTTTCTGGTCAGTATGCGGGCTACCCTCGCCGTTTTCTTTTCCATCCCGCTGTCACTGCTCGCCACCTTTTTCGTCCTCAAGCTCACCGGAAGCTCTATCAACAGCATGGTGCTGGGCGGACTTGCCCTCGCTCTCTCCCGGCTCGTCGACAACTCCGTCGTTGTGCTTGAAAACATCTTCCGCCATCTCGAAGACGGCGAATTCCCAGCCGTGGCAGCTGAAAACGGAGGCCAGGAGGTTGCGCTTCCTGTGCTCGCCGGAACCCTGACCACCGTTGTGGTCTTCTTTCCGGTCACCATGCTTTATGGTGTGAGCCGCTTTCTGTTCTCGGCTCTCGCGCTCGCCGTGGTCATCTCCCTGTTTGCGTCCTACTTCGTCGCCCTTACGGTCGTGCCCCTCTTCTGCGCACGATTCATCAAGAGCCCGCATGGTGTCATAGCGCACGAGTCCGCGGAAGGCGAATATACCGTTGCAGCCGCTCATCCGAGCAGGAACCCGTCCTTCGGAGCGAGGTTCAACGCACGATTTACGGTGGGATTCGACGGCATGCTTCACCGCTATGATCGGCTTGTAGGCAAGGTACTCGACGCTCCTCGTACCGTATTGCTGAGCTTCGGTGTTCTGTTTCTGCTCAGCCTGCTGCTCTTTCCTCTTCTTGGGCTCTCCTTCTTCCCCCGCACGGATGCCGGTCAATTCGTGATCAACTTCAAGGCGCCCTCCGGCACCAAGCTTGTCGACACGGAGATGGAAGCAGCCAAGATTGAGAGCATCGTTCGCGGAATCGTACCGAAGCGCGATATGGGCCTGACCGTCACGAACATCGGCGTGGATCCCGGCTTTTCGGCGCTTTTTACACCGAACTCCGCCATGCATACGGGTTTCACGCAGGTCGCTCTCACCGCAGATCACCGGACGAGCAGTTATACCTACATCGACGAGGTGAAGGGGGCGCTGGCAACGCAGATGCCCGAGCTTCAGACCTTCTTCTCCAGCGGCAGCCTCGTCGATGGCGTGCTCAATATGGGCGCCCCGGCGCCGATCGACATTCGCGTCGAAGGAAACGACATGACCGCGGATTACGACACGGCCCAACGTATCGCCGCGCGCGTCCGCGGGATCCGGGGCGTAGCCGACGTGTACATCCCGCAGGACATCGACTACCCATCGTTGCGCATCTCCGTGGACCGCACCCGCGCCAGTGAACTCGGCTTAACCGAGAAGGAGGTCGTCTCCAACATCATCACGGCCCTGACCTCCAACCAGATGATCGCGCCCAGCATCTGGATCGATCCCAAGAGCGGAAACAATTATTTTCTGACCGTGATGTACAGGGAAGGCCAGGTGAAATCGCTCGAAGACCTGAAGGCTATCCCTCTGCACGGGAAGGACATCACGCAACCGACGCGCCTCGATATGGTCGCGGATATCGAGCAGTTCAAAGCTCCAACTGAGCTGGACCACACCCAGCTGCGCCGCTTCGTGGACATTTATGTCCGCCCCGAAAAGGAGAGCCTGGACCGGATTAGCAGAAGCATCAATGACATCGTGAAATCTACCCCTGCGCCGCATGGCACCGATGTGGTGCTGACGGGCAGCGTCAATTCGATGAACGCCTCTTTTCGCAGCTTCGCCATTGGCCTGACACTCTCTGTTCTTCTGCTCTTCCTCATTCTGGTTGCGCAGTTCCGGTCCTTTATCGACCCCTTCATCATCCTGCTGGCGCTGCCTCCCGGCATCACCGGCGTCCTCGTGGCGCTGCTCCTGTGGGGTACGACGCTGAACGTGATGTCTCTGATGGGCATTGTCATGCTCGCCGGCATTGCCCTCTCCAACAGCATTCTGATTGTCGAGTTCGCGCATCACCTCAGAAAGGACGGCAGGGGGGTACGCGAGGCCATCACCACCGCCTGCCGCGTTCGTCTGCGACCCATCCTGATGACCTCGCTCGCAACATTGATCGGCCTCTTGCCCATGGCCCTCAAACTCGGCGAAGGCAGTGAGGCCTATGCCCCGTTAGCCCAGGCGCTCATCGGCGGTCTGACCGTCTCCGTTCTCCTCACGGTCTTTCTAGTGCCGGCCGGCTTTATTCTTGCCTATGGCGACCCACGGTCGGCAGTTCTGAAGTGATGGTTAGAAGAACAGCTTGCCGGCGAATTGGAAGATACGTGGGTTTGCAGCTCCGGTGATTTGCAAGCCACTTGCCGGCAGGGTGCTGAACACGCTCAAGTTCGTCCGCGGATTATTGAGGTCGACATTGCCGTAGACGTTGAAGGCTTCGGCGCGAAGCTGCCCAGATCCGCAAGGAAGTGTCCCGCGATCTGGTTGGCAATCACATATTTATTATCGGTGTAGAAGGCTCGGAACGAGTTGACCGTATTCTGGTTGACCGTCCAGCTATCCGCCAGTACACCATTCTCCTGGGTTTCGGTTTCAATCATGCCGGAATAGCCTACGATCTGGTTTCCGCCGGCCAATGGATCGAGCGCCGTTCCCTGATTGTTGAAGTACATCAACTCGATCGAGTGATTGGCGAGGCCGTTGTAATCGAGCCGTCCCAAGCCTTGATAATTGCTTACGTTGCTGGAGGCCGTCTGTTGCGGCGAAATACCGGCCGCGGTGTCATGCGGGACGAAGCTCAACAGCTTCTGCGCCACGGGGTCGAGAGCCGCCGGACAGATCTTCGGCGCAGCCGTTGTGCCACACTGCGCGGCCGCAGAGAGGGTGGGCTTGGTGGTGCTGAGGCTGAAGTCGCCCGTCCTCTCGAGATCCGTAGGAAGGATGATGGAACCGGCGTTCACGTACGCAACCTGGTGCAGAATGAGCTGTTCGTACGCTCCGAAAAAGAAAGTCTTCTTGAGAAAGGGAACGGGGCCGCCAAAGGTTCCGCCGAACTGATTCTACTTGTACGGCGCGATGCCGGCTGCGTTTGAGGAGAAATAGGGTTGAGAGCGCAAGGCATATCGTTGCGGACGTAATCGTAGGCAGAGCCATGAAGCTGGCTTGTACCGCTGCGTGTGATCGCATTGACGACCGCGCCCGGGGAACGGCCGAACTCAGCGTCGAAGTTCGTGGTGAGGATGCGGAATTCCTGGAGGGCGTCCGGGTTGGGAATCGTGTTGCCGCCTCCCTGCTTGTAGGCATTGTTATAGGCGCCGTCGAGATAGTTGCTGACGCTATCGGCGGGAAGACCGTTGACGACAAACGTCGTACCGCTGCGGCTTCCGGTCTGCGTATCGCTTGTATAGCTCGACACGCCAGGGGTGATCAGCACGAGATCGTAGGGGTTGCGGTTCAGCGTGGGCAGTTCCTGCACGCGGGCCTGGTCGATGGTTTCGCCGATCTGCGACTCGCGCGTATCCACGAGCGTGACGCCGGCTTCGACTTCGACAGTCTCACTGGCTCCGCCGGCGACCAGGGCAAAAGTTACGTGTACGTTCTGATTGCTGGCGACGGCGACACCGGTTTGCGTCGTGGACTTGAATCCGGGGGCAGTTGTTGTGACGGTGTAGTCGCCCGGATTGATTGTGGTGAATGTGTATTCGCCTGAATTGTTGCTGGTCTGGGTCTCGCTGAGGCCGGTCTGGACGTTTTTGACGGTGACCGTCGCACCAGGCACAACGGCCCCGGTTGGGTCCGCCACCGAACCATAAATGCTGCCCGTGGTCGATTGCCCGACGCCCAGGGATGAAATCGTTATCAAAACGGCAAGCAATGTCAGCCATTGCCGTGCCTGAACCCAATACTTCATACGACCTCCGAATTTCACTCGAGCCTGGGAGCTGAAACACGCACCTTGCGCGCGACGCGGTGCTTGCAGGCCTGACAGGGAACAGTCTGAAAGTGAAGCGGAGAAATAGTACCGTGGCGATACGCTTGGCAAGCGGATTCACCCACGCTTGCGGGGAATGGTAACGTTTACTCACATCGCAGGTGAGCTGTGCGCCAGTCGCTTCCGGTCTTCAGCGTGGCTCATATCGCTGATAAAGGTCTCCAAGCCTGGAAGGTCTTGACCGGCCTTCGCCAGCTGCTCTTGCTTCCGGCCAGTCCCTATAACTCTTGAGCCTGCGGCCAAGGAGCGCTTCACGAGGTCATCTCTGCTCCCCCGCCATTTATTGAAGAGATTCGCGGGAAGCGGCGGCGGAGCTACCCGGATATCGGCTTGGTCATGGCTCAAATGGCTTAGTCTGGGCTAGCGACGCTTCAAACAGAGTGAGCGAGTTCGCTAGTTAAGCGTTGTAACCACGCCAATCGGTACGGAGCTCCGCCCACTTTCGTACAAGCCGGCCTCGCCGTCGCCAGCTCCTGACGGGCAGTTGTGAAATCCTTCCGCCCGAGGGCAACCTCGGCCTCCGTAAGGTCGAAGTCCGCGCTCCAGTCCGCATCTGCGTAGAGCTGAGAGACGGCAGATACGTTCACTCGTGAGAGCAGTTGATCGCCTTGATCGAACTGTCGCAACCCGATCAGGCAGCTCGCCATCGAGAACAGGAAGCTGCCTTCGATTCCACTGCCTTTGGTTACAAGGGGTTTGCCGACCGTGAGCGCCTCGCGAGCGTTCTCTTCCCCCTCGGCAAAGTGACCGGCCTGGCACTGGTACAGGGCAGCGTCGGAGAGACTTCCCGATTCCATAAAGACATCCTTCCCCGCGGTCACACGATGTACCGTAAGAATGTCCTTCGTAGCATCGTCCCAAAGCCCAAGGTTGCGTTCGGCCTGTGCGCGGACCCCAAGGGCAGCCATGGTTAACGGGTTTGCCTCACCCATCTGCCGCGCAATCACCGGATATACCTGGTCTACCTCGTGAATCGCCTCCGTATTCTTCTGCTCAGCGATGTAGGCCTGGGCCAGGTTCACGCCGAGATTGGGCAGGTTCGGCTTATCCGTGTAGTGCAGCCGTTTCACCGTCTCCATCATCTGCCGGATCAGCGCCTCTGCCTGAGCGCCTTCTCCGACGCGAATCTCTGAGACGGCCAGTAGCTGCTGCATCGTGAGAATCACGCCTTGGTTGAATCGCGGCAAAGCCTCAGCCGCGCGCAGGCCATCCCCAAAGGTGACGACCGCGTCCTGCGCATCACCGCTATACATCTGGATAAGACCATGAGCATAGGCCGTCCAGATCGGAAGCTCCGCCGGTCCTCGCTTGATCTGGGCCAGAACCTCTTGCTGGCTGGCATAGATGGTTTTGGCCTCGTCGAGAGAGCCGGGTTCGGTATCGCGGACGTGCATGGCCGCCCGTTGCATCTGCGCGATGACGGCATCGGGGGAGGCGGGTCCTTCGGCTTGCAGGTACAGCGCGGCTGCCCTGGCATATTCCCGGTCCGCATCGGGATAATCCATGCGTTTGTCCAACGCTTTCGCGATCGTACCGTGAAGACGCGCAGCGATCATCGGCTCCCCGGCAAAGCGCTGATCGATCGCCGGGGAGGCCCCATTGATCGCGTCGACCAGCGACTCGGTTCTGATGCCGGTCTTATAGGGGCTCGCCCGTGTAAGCAGGTCATCGGCGAGAAAGCCGTTGATCCGCTCAGCCAGATCTCGTTCCCGCACGGCGCGGCCGTAAAGCCAGAGGCTTGTGCAAATGCCTGCGACCAGCAGGGTAAGGGCCGCGAGCACCCAGGGGCGGCGGGCACGGATCCGGGCACGGATCAGGGCCAGCTGCTGTGTGTCGCGTTCGGAACGACGGCGTTCGGCCAGCTCTTCATGCAGCGCTTGCCGCCGTTGCTCCACCGTACGCAACCACTCCGCGAAGACGGCCGCATGGGGGCGCCGCGCCGGGCCGACATTGCACGCGGCCTCGATGTCTTTCTGAAGAATCGGGTCGCTGATCTCATTTTCCCAGCCGGGATAGGGAGTCTTCCCAAAGTCGCCGCAAAGCAATTGGAAGAAGATGACGCCCAGAGCGTACACATCGCTCTCGGGGCTGGGGATATTCGTCGCCCCAATCTGGGGCGCGTGGTAGAGGCTTGTGCCCCCGGCACCGGACGATGCAGGCTGCAGGGTCCGATCGCCCAGGTGGAACTCGGCCAGCCGGTTCTTTGGCGCGACCGAGGCCACGCCGAAATCTGCAACTTTGACCTGCCATGGACGCGCTTGGCCCTGTGTCGGGCCTTGCGCCGGGGAGATAAGAACATTGGCGGGCTTGAGATCGTTATGAATGATGCCCAGGCCATGGGCAAGGGCAACGGCCTCGGCAAGCTCCGCCATCACCTGCAGGCAGACCTCGCGAGCCAACCCTCCCTGAGCCCGTTGCGCATCGGACCAGGCCATAAGATTCGGTCCGCCATACTCCGCTTCAACAAAACAGGGCCAAGTAGTCACGCGAGAACTGAAGATCCGTACAAAGCACCTTTGCGATTCCAAGCCCCGCTCAAAGGCCTCCCAAGCGCGAACCTCGCGCCGGAGCGCAGCGCGCCGGCCAGGGTCGGTGGCGTACTTCACCACACGGAGGAGGTGAGTGGAGTCGTTCTTCACCTCCCAAACGCGGACGCGAGGACCGGGTTCGAGCGCCATTTGCAACCGCCATCCCGGCAACTCCGGGGCCGGAGCATCCTTGCGCAGCAGCTTCCAGAGATCGTTCGGCGCAAACGTGCGCTCCGTCACGGGAACGGCAAGCTGAAACCCCCAGCCACGCACCGTTCGTAGGACTTCGTCGTAAGGATCGGTATCCCGAACCCCCTTCGCCGCAATGGCCGCGCGCAACTGCCGGATCGCATCCTTAACGGAAGTAAGATTGCCGCCCGGGCCCCACACACGGCTGAGGTCGAGGCTCGAACACCGGTAATCCGGCGCCTTGAGGATCGCCTCCAGGTCCAAACCTGTCTTCTATGCCTATATTCCGGACTACGGCGGCTCCTTCACCGGCGGCATGAGCGTCAAGGACCTGGTCCTTACCAAGCTTGATGTGAAGGGGGACACACGGCTTTGGACCTACGCCTCACGTGGCTTGTTTGGTGGCAGCAGCGAAATCGGAAGCGATGAAAAGGACCGGCAGGGCTTCACCAGTGAGCAGATCAAACCCGGGATCTACAAGCTGACGCCGGCGGCCGATCTGCCCGCCGGGCAGTACGCCTTCAAGTACTCCGCCTTCTACCTGGACTTCGGCATTCAGCCCCAATCGTAAGCAAAACCTTGCGCCGGCCCGTGCCTCTGCTTCGGCCCGGGACCGGTGGCGCGCAGCCGAGGCACGGGAGAAAACGACGATGCACTCTGCAAGACTTTCCAAACACCTGTATCTGTGTCTGCTTCTACTCTGCATCGCAGCTTCGACACCGAAGCCCGCCGCCCTCGCCCAAGACGCTTCCGGCACGGGCGTCGAGCAGCTGCGACAGCGGCTCATGAGCGGCTCCGCGGCGGCTGTCGTCCATGTCAGCAACCTTCACGGCACCACGCGAGCGCTGGTCCGCCCCGTCGACAATGTGGTGGTGGAGGGCGTCGTCCAGTCACGGCCCATCGCAGGGCTTTTTCGGGGCGCGGACGAGATCGTTCCAGCCGGGGAGGTCGTTCGCATCCTCGGCGTCGAGGCTGTTACAGGCAAAAAGAATGACCTTCTCCGCGTCACGATCGCCACGCCCGGCAACGCGGTCGCGCCGGTGGCATTTCCCCTTCCTCCGAATGCCGCGCAGACCATGACAGCGGCCCAATTGGAAGCCTTGGTGCTGCCCGTACTGACCCCCGCAAACACCGTCGCAGGAACACCCGCAACACGGAGCGCATCGCGAGTTCACGAGGCCCCAGCGGCCGCTCCGCCCGGATGGGTCGTACGCCGAACGCCTGCCGGCGCCGAGGCTCTCCTTCGCGGAACGGCAGAGAACGCGGGCCGCACGGCCCCTGCCGTGCTTGTACTCGGCTGCCCAACGGTTGCGCTGTCTCCGGAACGAACTGCGCTGACGTCCTACGTGGAATTGAGGGTGCCCAAGAGCAGCGTTCCGTTCGACGTCCTCTTTGTGGGAGAAAAAGATGGGGACGACAACGGTTATGTTCACGTTCAGGTGAACACCTCTGCGGAGATCAAAGCGGATCTCGCCTCCTGGACCCTCATCCCGGAGACGGGCAACGTTGCCCCGCTCGGCCTGGACTTGAACAGCAAGGAACTGGAGCAGCTGACCAACGCCTCCGCAGTCCCGCTGCGGGTCGCTGTCCTTCCCACGGACAAGCCAGAAACGGGCGTCACTGCCCATTTTGCCCTGCCGCCCGACCCCTCCCCCGCACAGACCGTCATGGCGCCTTGTGTGGACAAGGCCAAAGCTGCTCAAGCGGCTCTGCATGCTTCGAGGGCCATCGAGTGCCCCGAGATTCCCGATCTCGTGCTGCTGAACGCAGACGTACGGCGAGCAGCAACCGGGAAACCTTTGCCCGTCGACCCAGACCGCGACCAGGGTGTTGGATGGACGCTGCCCAAAGCCACAAGATCCCACCCGGCCGTCGAAAAGACCGTCCTGGTGTGCTCCTACGGGCCGCCGGATCAGAAACCGGATATGCGCAAGTCGACCAAGACAGAAACGCTGCCCATTCCTCCGGGGGCAAGCCTCTGTGAAAGCTGGATTACCACCACCGAAAGCCGCTCGAACGCGTACTGCGAACGCTCAGCGAAATAGTTTCGTCCTGCTCTCACCCGCCATCTAGGGCCAACACATCTCTCGCCCCTCCAGCCAACATTCGCTTGCCTTGGCCTTCGACGTTTCAGCCCCTGCCGCGCGCCCATTTGTGGAGCCAGCAAACCCCCCTGACGTTCAACCTGCTCAGCAGTGATGCGCTCCTCTACATCAGCGCCAGCGCACCCGCCTCGATCACACCCGAGCCTCCGGGAATGCTTCTGCTCGGTACAGGCCTTCTCGCGATAGCTGCTGTGGCGAGAAGACGGTTTGCCTAATTCCAATTCAGTCACGAAGGCTCCGGTATCGTCCGGAGCCTTCTTTCGGCGAACTGTTGTGCCTCGCTTGCAGGCCCCCAGGTTGTCAGCAGAAGGTTCGTAAAAAACAATCGGAACCACGTTCCTGCAACCGGACCGGTTTGCCCATCGTAGTCCCGTGCGACTAAAGTGTCGAAGAACAGGATTGTGGACGACGGACGTGGCATCGACCGCGATGGAAGTACCGTTTCGCTGTTCCGGGGGCAGGAATGATTTGGAAAGCACTACGCGCGGCTTTGCCGGCCGTACTGATGGTATCGATTGCACTGACGGCAGGCGCTCAGTCCACAGTGGGTAGCATTTACGGTGCGGTGACAGATCCGACCGGCGCCGCGATCCCCAACGCTTCCGTGGCGGTCAAGGATGTTCAAACCGGCGTTACCCAAACCAATGTGACCAACGGCAAGGGCGAGTACCTGTTTCCGACGATCAATCCGGGCGACTATACGGTCACGGTGACCGCGCCGGGATTCAAGGCCGAGACCCAGACCGGCGTCACGGTGGCGGCCAACGTGAACGTCCACGTGCCTGTGGCGATGCAGATCGGTGGCGCGAGCGAGTCGGTGGAGGTGGAAGCCGGTGTGACGCTGGTGGATACGCGCGAAGCGCAGATCGGGCAGACGATCGATCAGGAGAAGGTGGAAAATCTGCCCACGATCGACCGTAACCCGTATAACCTGCTGTCCACCGTGACGGGTGTGGTGTCCGTCGCGGTGGATTCCAATATTGGCAGCCGCAACGGAACCACCTTCAGCGTGAACGGTTTCCCAGCGACGACGCCGAGCTTTTATCTGGATGGCGCGTACAACAACGCGTTCCGGCAGAACGGCGGCAACAAGACTCCGAGCCCGGATGCGCTGAGCCAGTTCCGCATCATCACCAGCAACTTCGATGCGGAGTTTGGCCGTTCCCCCGGCGGCGTGGTCAACGTCATCACCCGTTCGGGAACGGATCATTACCACGGAACGCTGTATGAGTATCTGCGCAACGACATGTTCGATTCGAGGAACTACTTCCAGAACAACGTGGCGCTGCTGAAGCAGCACGAGTTTGGCGGGAACTTCGGCGGTCCCATTCCGCGCTTCCGGCAGATGTTCTTCTTCGCCGACTACGAGCATTACATCCACCATTCGGTGGCGGTGAGCAACTCGACCCTGCAGACAGCGACGGCGCTGGAGCGTACGGGCGATTTTTCGCAGAGCAAGACCAAGCCCAACTTAAGCAGCATTGAATCGATTTGTCCGGGCGCGACGCGGAGCTACAAGATCTGCGCGGCGGCCCTGGACCCGGTCGCGCAAAATCTGCTGACGTTTGTGCCGGTGTACAACCTTGCAACGGGCCTCTCCGAGCAGCAGACGGGGCCGCAGGATGCTGTGGGAAATCAGGGCACGATCCGGCTGGATTACTCCGGCATCAAAAATCATCAGATTTCGGGCACGTTCTTCAATTCGGTTGCGGGGAATGAAGACCCATCGGCAGGCGGAAACCAGATCCTCGGCGTCCCGGGGCAGCTCTCAACCTATTCAGGGATGGTGAGCACGGAAAACCAGTTGAACGCGGTGCTGGCGGACAACTGGACGGTGTCGGACCGGACGGTGAACCAGTTGCACGGGTTTTACTCGCAGAACCGGTATGTGATCCGCAATGAGTTTACCGGACGTCAACTTGCCGATCTGGGCAGCACGGCCCCGGAGGGCGGCCCGTTTGTGGCTCCGCCGCAGTTCACAATCGCGGGCTACTGGACGCAAGGACCTTCCGGTGCGGGGCCGAGTGATATCAACCAGCTCTCGTTCGGCTTGGTCGATACGGCGATCCTGACCCGCGGACACCATTCCATCAAGCTGGGCGGATCGTGGAACTCGAGCAAGTATTCGGAAGACGGCAACGGCAATAACGGCAATGGCACGTTCAATTTCAGCGGCGCCACGACCGGCAATGCGCTGTCCGACTTCATCCTCGGCAAAGCGAACGCGTTCAACGAGAGCAGCAATGTGCGGCACCGTTCGCGCAACCAGGATCCGGCGCTCTATGCACAGGACGACTGGCAGATCACGCACAACCTCAACCTGAACCTCGGGGTGCGCTGGGAGATCTTCGCTCCGTATACGGGGGACATTACCGAGGCGACGTTCAAGGCAGGCAGCAAATCCAACCTGATTCCGAACGCTCCCCTGGGCCTGCAGTATGTAGGCGACCCGGGCGTTCCGGATGGCATTTACAGCACGTCACTCAAGCGGTTCGCTCCTCGTGTCGGGCTCGCCTGGGATGTGTACGGCAACGGCCGCACCAGCCTTCGCGCAGGCTACGGCATCTTCTATAACTCGTGGACGGAAGGCGATTTCAATAACGACGTGCAGACACCCTTTGCCTTCCAGTTGACGACCAACGCAACGCCGAACCTGGTGTGCCCGTACGGCGGATCCACGCCGCCCTGCCCGAGCGGAACACCGGCGCTGGCCAGTCCGATTCCGTTCCCCTATGTGTTCAATCCGAACAGCCGTGCGTTTGCTTCCAACGCTCAGGTTTACTCGGCTCCTCCGGGCGAGGGCTCGACGCCGTACGCCAACGAATACAACCTGTCCGTGGAGCAGCAGCTCAGCAACACGACGGCGCTGCGGGTGAGCTATGTCGGCGCGACCTACATGAAGCAGTACCTGTCCATCGACGTGAACACGCCGCAGTATTACCCCAACGCGCCGATCACGACGGCGTCGATCAACTGCCGGCGTCCGTACCAACCCTACCTTGCTGCGCAGACCATGACCGCGACGGGACCCACCTGCACGTTCAATTCGTTTGACAGTGTGCCGAACTTCCAGTTCTCCGCCATCAACCAGAATTCGCCGGTGAACAACAGCAACTACAACAGTCTGCAGACAGAGCTGCACGGCAAGCTCGGCAGGCAGTTTGACTTCAGCGCCAGCTATGTGTGGAGCAAATCGTTGAACTATGTGGGGCCGACGGTCGACCAGGCGGACATCCGCATGAACTACGGTCCCTCCGACATCGACCTGCGCAATCGGTTCGTCTTCTCGGGCGTCTATCGCGAACCGCAGGTGCATGTGCTGGGTGAGGTTGGGCGCGAAGCACTGGGCGGATGGAACCTGAGCGACGTGACGATCCTCCAGTCGGGCGCGCCGTTCACCGTGACCTCCGGTGTGGACACCAATCGCGATGGCAACAACAACGATCGACCGAACGTGATCGGCGATCCCTACACGCACGCTTCTACGCGCGCGGCGAAGATCACGCAGTTTCTGAACCCGGCTGCGTTTTCTACGCCGTGCTTCAATACTGCGGCGTGCAATCCGTATGGCAGCGAGCAGCGCAATTCACTGGTGGGGCCGAGGAACGTGGTCACCAACCTTGCGCTGTTCAAGCAATTCCCGGTCTACCGGAAAATGAGCTTTGAGTTCCGTGCCGAAGCGTACAACGCGATCAACAACGTAAACCTGAACACTCCGCGCACGAACCTAACGGTGTTCCCGACGGCCGCACAGTCGATCACCGGCGCCGGCTCTCCCAGACAGTTCCAGTTCGCTGGCAAGTTGCTGTTCTAGGAGATGGCATGCCCGCATGAATTTACTTTCACCAGCCACACCCGGAGACCGGAAATGGAACGTCGTGACTTTCTCAAACTAAGTTCGCTAGGGGCTGCAGCCGCAGCCATTGAAGTCACCGGTGTAGCAGCAGCCGCGGCTCCGGTTCCTTCCGCCAAATCCAACGTGATCTTCATCGTCTCCGACCAGCACCGCACCGGCCTCACCAAGCGCGAAGGCTACGTCTTCGATACCAGCCCCGCGCTGGACAAGCTCGCCTACCGCGGCGTCGCCTTCGACCGCGCCTACTGCACCGCGCCGCTGTGCATGCCATCGCGCACCAGCATGCTTACAGGCCGATGGCCCGAGGCAACCCACGTTCGCAACAACTTCATGGCCGGCGACGCATACTACTCCAAGCACCTCTACCAGGTTGCGAAAGAGCAGGGATACAAGACCGGCTTGACGGGCAAGAATCACACCTTCCTCAAGCCGGCGGATCTCGACTTCTGGCGGCAGTACGACCTCGCGAACGGGTACATGCCGCCGAACGCGCCTGCCTGTTATCACGACTTCGAGCAGTACATGCGCTCGCTCCACGCGAATGTGGCGCTCAAGCCAACACCCTTTCCGGTCGAGCTTCAGTACCCCTACCGCATCGTCTCCGACGCCATCGAGTTCATCGACGGTTCCGGCTCGCAGCCGTTCATTCTCCAGGTCGGCTTCTCTGAGCCCCACGACCCGGAGCAGGTTCCCGCGCCCTATTTCGATATGTTCCCGCCGGACAAGGTTCCGCCGAGGTGTGCCGGTCCCGAAGCCCTCAAGCACCTGGGCTACCGCACGCAATGGGAATACGGCCACCAGGAAGCTGGATCCGAGAGCGAAGAGAATTGGCGGCGCTATGTTTCCAACTATCTGGGCATGCTGCGCCTGATCGACGATCAGCTCGCACGCCTGGTTGCTCATCTGGAGCAGAAAGACATCCTGCGCAACACCGTGACCGTGTATCTTGCCGACCATGGCGACTATCTCATGGACTACGGGCTTGCACGCAAAGGCGTTGGCCTCGCGGAATGCCTTACGCGCATACCCATGGTCTGGGGAGGCGGTGGCGTCACGCCGACCCACGTAGGCGAAACCGCTTATACCTCGATGGCGGACGTGATGCCCACGCTCTGCGAGGTGATGGGCGCCGAGATACCGATCGGTGTGCAGGGCCGCAGCCTTTGGCCGCTCCTGCAGGGCAAAGAGTACCCCAAGGAAGAGTTCCGTTCCGCCTATGTCGAAGTCGGTGTCGGCGGCATGTACTACGAGGTGTCGGACGGCATCGGCTTCAGCGCCACGGATGCCCGTAAGGCGAATGCCGCGGGACCGGAGCCTGCGCACGATCGCAATGCCGGGTTCGACGAACTCAATAAGGTGACCCTATCCGGCTTGCAAAAAATGTGCCGCATGGGCGACTGGAAGCTCATCTTCGACATGATGGGTTACGGCCAGCTCTACAATATCAAGGCCGATCCCTGCGAGCTCAATAACCTCTTCAACAAACCCGAAACCGCGGCCAAGCAGTGCGAATTGATGACCGAACTCTGCATGTGGACCATACGCACGCAGGACGCCCTGCCAACCGGCCCACAAAACGCAAAATACCAGACCAAGTGGCCCGGCGGCCACAATTGGTACACCCCCTACCGTCACGGCATCGCCCCCGTGGCCTACATTCCCTAACCGGCACTATTGCATGAACCGGGCTCTGGGCGTTTCGGCGGATACGATGGGTTTATGAGAAAGAAACCGGCTGCAATCCATCGTCACCAAACGATGCTATTCACCCTGCTTTCCAATCTCGTTCGCGTCCGGAGCACGCGCTCCCGCGGGCAGCGGAATCGGCCCCTTCAGGATTGGATCATCGGTCGCCTTCTGCCACGCCACTAGCCGCCCACGCATCTCCGCCAGCACCGCCGCCTGCTCCGGGTTCTTTGCCAGGTTCATGTGCTCGGCCGGATCGAACACCAGGTCGTACAACTCTTCCTCCGCCTCCAGCGGCTTGCCCTGCCATCCATGCTCCAGCCAATACCTCTTGCTCAGTCCCCAGTCGCAGTTGTTCAGCACATCCGCCGTGCGTCCGTCATAGCGACGGATGTACTTGTACCGCTGTGTGCGCACCGCGCGCTTCGGCTCATAGGCCACGTGATAATTCACCTCGGCAAACACGGCCTCGTTCACCTCGGCTTTCTCGCCGCGTACTACGGGAAGCAACGACGTGCCGGTACACCACGCGGGTGTCGCAATGCCGAGGAAATCGCACAACGTGGGGAACAGGTCTGTCTGCGAAACCAGCGCATCGCACACCTTGCCGCCGCGGAACGGCGCGGGCCCGCGCACAATCATCGACACGCCCCAGCCGTTGTCGTTCAGGTTGCACTTCATGTGCGGGAATGCGATGCCGTGGTCCGTCGTGCTGATGACGATCGTGTTCTCCGCCAGGCCCGCCTTCGCCAGCGCATCCATCACCATCGCCACGCCGCTATCCAGCACACGCGCATCGGCATTGAACCCCGCAATGTCCTTGCGGGTGTCCTCCACATCCGGCAGGACGAACGGCACCTTGACGAAGTTCGGGTTGTCGAGCGGCGTCTCGTCCGGGTAGCCGTTCGTACGCCCCGGTTTCATCCGGCGGTGCGTCTCAAAGAAGCCACAGTCCGTGAAGAACGGCTGCTGCGGCTTCGCGGCAAGAAACGCCGCAGCGCCGGGGGCAACGTCTGCGACTCGATTGCTGTTGTGCGGAATCTCTTGGTCGAAGCCGATCATCGAGTCCTTCGGCGCAATATGTTGCAGCCCTGCCAGCACCGTGTGGTATCCAGCCGCATGTAGCGTGTGGCAGAGATGATGCGAGTAATCGGGCATCTTGAACCCCATGTTCACCAGCCCGAGCATGCCCGCCTGATGCGCCGGCTCGCCGGTCGCCAGACACGCACGGCTCGGCGAGCAGGTCGGCGCCCCCGAAAAGGCATGGCGGAACAACACACCCTCGCTTGCCAGCCGGTGCAATGCCGGAGTGTCCGCCGAATGTCCGTACGGCGAAAGAAACCGCCCCGAATCGTGCGAGTGAATGTAGAGAATGTTCGGTCGCGGATGTCCCTCAGCCGAGGTCTGCACCGGCGCCTGTTCCGCTTCTAACGCTGCGGGTTCCGCAACACCCACCCGGGGCATCGCGCTCACCGCTCCCAGCGTCGCTGCTCCCTGCAGAAATGTCCGCCGTGAGACATCCTTCGATATTCGCTGCATCGATCCTTCCAAGGCGGTTTCCGTGCAACTGTGCAGATATAAACGCGGATTCCCCTTCCCATCCCATCTAGCAAAAATGCTCGATGGAGACCACGGTTCGGGAATGAATGGGCAATCGAACGGGAGCGAACCTGCTGTTCGCAACGACTGCACACGGTTCGGAAAAAACTGCGTCAGAACGTGAAGCGCGCCGTGATCTGGAGTTGGCGAGCGGGATTCGCGCTATTAAGGTATCGTTCGATTCCCTGCAGCACATCCGGGTTGTTCTCGCCGGGCATGTTGAATACGTTGAAAGCGTCCAGGTTCACGCGCAGGAACATTCCCTCGCGGACCGGAAACACCTTGAAGATGGAGGCGTCCGCGGTCCAGTTGATAGGCCCGTTCAGGAAGGTCTTGGATGTGTAATTGGAGGCGTTCGGGCCGGTGTCATACCCGATCGTCGGGGCGGTGCCGTCCAGAAGCTTTACCGCGACCTTATCGCTGTTGAAATCGGCGGTTCCCGGAGTGTTGTCAATCGGTGTTTGATACGGCTGGTAACTGCCGGGCAATCCGGAGATGCAATTGCTCGTGCAACCGGTATTCGCGTTTACCAGGGGCGAGATGTAGCCGTTATACCAGAGATACTCCTTGCGGCAGGTGCCGCTGGTGCAGTCGGTGATCGGATACTTATGCTTGTAGATCTGAATAGGCGAGACGGGACCGAAGTTCGCCGCGCTCGGTTGAAAAACCTGCGATTGGATGCTCAAGGTTCCTGCGAGCTGAAAGCCCCCGATGATCTCGTTCAACCAGCGCGATGTGTTTGAAAAAAGCTGCTTGTTGCGGCCGACCGGGATATCGTAAATGCCGTTGAACTTCAGGTGAAGCTTTGGGCTGGTGGGATCGGTCCGGTAAAGCTGATACTGGATCATATCGTGCCAGGTGGCCCATACCGGGAGGTTCGCCGGCCGCGGCGGCGGCGGCGCACCCTGGAAGGCAGGGCCGTCGACAAAGGATACAACCCCGTTACTTCCAATCACGCCGGGATAATTGGCGTCAGGGTAGACCGTCGAGTCGGTATTGTTATTCCCGTTGTCTCCGCCCGCGCGGAACGCCTTGGCATAAACGTACGAAAGCTGGAAGGCGGACCCGCGATGGTACAGGCGCTGGTAGTTCACTTGAATGGCGTTGTAGTTCGCAAACCCGTCCTTGGTGTGGTACGTGTTGCCGCCGTAGGTTCTGTTGTCATAGGGATTTGTAGCGACGGCGGCGTATGTGTTCTGCGCGGAGGTGCCGATCACGCTCAACCCGCCTTTGGGCGGAATGGTCCCGGTGGCCGCCTCCCATTGGAACTGCGTCGGAGCATTGTTGTATGCCTCCGCAATGTCGAGATCGGTCGATTCCGAGTAGATCCAGCTGACGCGCAGCGCGGAACGCCCAGGCAGCGGCTGCTCGATCGTGATGTTGGCTTGCTGGACGTGCGTTGGGCGCCAATCCGGGGAATCGGACCAGAACGCGGTCGGCGCCCCCGGCAGGATCGCCGTCGTGGAAGACGTGTTCACCACACCGGAGCTGTTCGCTCCGGCGACCGGAAACTTTACAGGCGTGTTGTAGCGAAGCAGCTCGTTTTGAAACCCGTCGATGGATTGCGCTGCCGACGCATAGCTCTGGGTGTAGGTTGCCGTCAGAGGATTGTTGTTTTCCGGATGGTTCGCAAAGTTTTCCAGCGGTGTGTCGTACAGATAGATGCCATAGCCGGCGCGGATCACAGGGCTGCGCTGGGAACCGTTCACCGTCCACGCGAAGCCCAGCCGCGGCAAAAAGTTCCAGTAGTAACTGTTCAGCAAGGTGTTGGCCGGCATGCCTGCCTGCTGAGCCGTCTCAAACTGGATGCCGAGGTATCGATCGTTGTCAATGATCGACTGGGTTGTATATCCCTTGGCAACCAGCTGCTCGGGGGTCGAGGCGAGCACAACCGCATCGTTCTTCAGGTCGAACGAATTCATCAGGCCGTTCTCCGTATACAGGGCCGGGTGAGCCTCGTAACGAACGCCGAGATTGAGGACCAGATTGCTGTTTACGTGGAAGTTGTCCTGCGCATAGAGCGCTCCCCCCCACTGGTGATAATTGACGCGCGGCGCCTGAAAATTGACGTTATAGGTTGCCGCGCTGCCCAGAAAAAAGCTGGCATCGGCATAGCCCGTGTTTGGAAGGCCGGTGTAATTGAGCTGGGTGGTGGGATCGTAAATGGCGGTCGGGTTCACGCCGAAGGTGGCGCTGTCTGCCAGGCCGTTTGGCTGATTACTCTGCCGCGTGTGCGTCAAGCGGCCGCCGAAGAGGATCTGATGCCGCCCGATCACCTTGGTGAGATTCTCGTCGAGCAGTGAATTGATCTGGGACTGGGTCGAATTATTTGTTTGGCTGCTGGGCAGAGCGGTGATGAGACTGGCGATATTGGGGAAGCCGGGCTGGCCGAAGTTATTGGGCAGTCCGAGAAGCGATTCATAGTTCGCCTGCGGATCGACCCCGGCGATCTTAGCAACGCCGAACCACTGTTGACTAAGAATCGTCTCTGCAAAAAACGTCGGCGAGAAGATGTGGGTGAAGTTGATTGCCGCAAAGTAGGAGTGGCTTGGATTGTTGTTGTATCCCAGGGCAGCCCCGGCCGGAATACCCGCAACCGCAATGTTTTCGGGGCCGCCTGTGATGTTGACCCCAGTGGCCTGATGGGTGAAGCGAATATAGGCGCGGTTATTCTGATTGAAGATGTGATCCACTCGAGCCGTTTGCTGCGGAACCACCTGATATACGGGAGCGGTGCCGGTATAGTTTCCGTTGACCAGCGGGTCATCCTGCGTTGTCGGCTGCGGAACAAGCTGGTAATAGAGCTTGGCCAGGGGGGATTCTTCGTTTTGAGGGATCGTATTATTTGGGAAAGGGGTGCGGCAAAACGGATTCGCCTTTGACTTCGCATTGACGGTGACCAGGTAGGGGCAAACGGTCTGGCTCTTGGTTGTAGAGGGATCGAAGATCGTCTGGAGAACACCGGCCTTGTTGATCAGGCCGCTGAAATTGCCCTGCCGCATCGCCATGGTTGGAACAGCGATGAGAGAAGAACTCTGCTGGGCGAGAGAATAGCGCTCATAGGCGAAGAACCAGAATGTCTTGTCGCGTCCGTTGTAGAGGCGCGGAAGAACCACCGGGCCGCCGGCCGAAGCGCCGAATTCGTTGCGAATGAGCTCCGGGGCCGGAACTCCGGCAGCATCCTGGCGTTGGCGAGCCACGCCGAAGGAGTTATTGCGCGCCGTTTCGAACAAGGTCCCGTGCAGCTTGTTGGTGCCGGACTTGGTCGAAACGATCGCTGTCGCCGGGGTTGCGAACTGCGCGCCGGAATTGCTCGTTTCCACGCGCACCTCCTGGACCGAATCCGGATCCAGCAGCTCTGTCTTGCTATTCGGATCGCCGCCGACGTTGTTGTTCCGCGTCGGCGCGCCGTCTACGATGTAATCAAACGCTTCTGGGTCCAAACCGTTCACGTTGGAGCCTGTGTTTTCAAGCCCCGGCACGGTCAAATTGAGCAAGGTCGTCAGCTGCCGTCCGTTCTCCGGCAGTTGCTGAATCCGGGCGTTCTCGAGAGTGGACTCGATCGCCGGACTGTCCTTGGTCGTCAACTGCTCGGTGTTCGCATTGACCTCGACTCTCTGCGAAACAGAGCCTGCAACGAGCACAGGATCGATCACGGCATTCTGCGCCACGAGCAGTTGCACCGAGGTCGCATAGGTCTTCATATCGGGCACGGTCACGGTCATTGCGTAATGCCCCGTGAACAGCTCCGGCACCTGGAAGAAGCCCGCGCCGTTGCTCTTTGTGTCCGTCGCAACGCGCGTCGCCGTGTTCACGACGTGAATCTGCGCGTTCGGAATCACCGCGCCCGTGGCGTCCTTGACGGTGCCCTGGATGGAGCCGGCGCCGCTCTGGCCGTAGGCACGCAGCCCGGATAACCCGGCGGCCACAAACAGCAGCAAAAACAGGACATTTACTCTACGAAAGATGCCACGATCAGGGGTCTGCATGGTAACGATTTCACCTTGAGAAATCAATTTTTAGTTACAAACCTGTAATCCTTTGCAAGATGCGGCGCGAAAGTCTTCGCTCACGCGCAACTCTTCCGTCGTCCGCAGATTCTGGAAATCTCTTTCCAAGGCAGAATAAGGAAGTTTTCTGATGCGCAGAGCAGCATAACCTCGCGAGGCCAGATTTGGCAAACAGAATGAAAACCCCTTTTCCAAACGTCGGTGGCGCCATCCGCAGCGGTGGATCCGGCCGGAATCTCGGTGAAGGCGGCAAGGCATGGCCCAGTACATGGACGCGCGCTCCTGCAAAGAATCGAGCTCCGGCTGCTCAAGCTGCTTCTAGCGGAGAAGTTCGAGACGATCCTCGGCATGGATGTGTCCTGGAGCTCGCTTGAGATTGCAAAGGAGCGGTTGCGACTCGACGAGCACGACGTTCATGCCGGACGGCTTCGAACTGCTCCTGTGTGACCATGCCATTCATCCCGAGTAACTCCGCTACCCGGGCCATGCCACTCGCCCTGCACCGTTCGGTCCTGATCGAAGTAGTCGCGATGCTCCAGATGCTTCTGCGCATAGCCAGCGCCACGCGTCATTGCCCGGACCGTCAACATAAGGCGACGCTACGGCTGTCAGCTGGCGGAGTCAGCCTTACGGCCGGCCCCGCCTGTTGACGCGCCAGGGTTCGTCTTGTATGCCAACCGGGATTGCGCAATTTTCGTCGAGCGCGAGGCGATTGTGATACGCTTCCCGGCATGCCTCTCATCCTTATTCTTGTGATTCTCTTGTTGGTCTTCGGCGGCGGTGGTTTGTTCATGGGTCCGGGGGTCGGCTACTACGGCGGAGGCGGCGTCAGCCTCATTCTGGTGCTGGTCATCCTCTACCTTGTGTTCGGGCGGGGCCGCGGACGACTATAGAAGGTACTGAGCCGCAAACATCGCAAGCGCGTCCGGATAAGCTGACATCCGGCCAGCTACCTCGCTGAAGTAGCTACTATCGGCGAGATACGGTTGTTCTACGCTTGCGGTTGGCCACCTCTTGCCTTCGTGCCCAGCATGAGCTTCTACACTGCTCCAATCCCCTGTCGCAGTTTTCAATTTAGAGCATGATTCGTGCAGGTGTACCCAAGAAGGTCGTTCTTGGGAGGGAGCCGTGGGCTTCAGCCCACGGAACTGGAGCGCAGTCCAAGTGCCCTTCAGGGCTGGGCTCTGCTTCCGTTTCCAAACGGCCCAGGGCTAAAGCCCTGTTTCCTCCAGCGCTGGATTCAGCGGCCTGAAGGCCGCTGCTCCCTCCCAAGAACCGGGTATATCTATGGTGATCATGCTCTAGTGTGCTGTCTCTAAAGTTCGCTTACAAAAGCGGGCAACGGAGTCTAGGATTTGGTCTGCCGTTTTGTGCCAGATGAGCGGCTTGGGGTTGCTATTGCTGTGGTCGATGTAGTTGCGGATAGCCTGTTCCAGCTCCTTGGTGGAGCGATGGACTCCGCGCCGGAGCTGCTTTTCGGTAAGCATGGCGAACCAGCGTTCGACCAAGTTGAGCCAGGAGGCCGAGGTTGGGGTGAAGTGCAGGTGGAAGCGTGGCCGCTTGGCCAACCAGTTGCGGATCAACTTCGTCTTGTGGGTGCCGTAGTTGTCCAGGATCAGGTGAACGTCCAGTTCCGGCGGGACGTTCTTCTCGATGGTGTCCAGGAAAGCGCGGAACTCGACCGAGCGATGGCGGCGATGGGTCTCGCCGATGATGTCGCCGGTCTTGGCGTCGAGCGCGGCGAACAGGCTGGTGGTGCCGTGGCGGGTGTAGTCGTGGGTGCGGCGTTCGACCTGGCCGGCGCGCATGGGCAGCAGCGGAGCGGTGCGGTCGAGCGCCTGAATCTGGCTCTTTTCGTCCACGCACAGGACCAGCGCGCGTTCGGGCGGGTTCAGGTAAAGGCCCACGATGTCGCGCACCTTGTCGATAAACAGCGGGTCGCGCGACAGCTTGAATGTCTCCGACCGCTGCGGCGCCAGCGCAAAGGCGCGCCAGATGCGATGAATGCTGGCGCGGCTGAATCCGGTCTTGGCGGCCATGGAGCGCGTGGACCAGTGCGTGGCGTCGTCCGGCCTAGACTCCAGCGTCAGCGCCAGGACACGCTCGATGTCCTCGTCGCCCAGCTTGCGCGAGGTGCCGAGACGGGGCTCGTCGAGCAGGCTGTCGATGCCGCCGTCGAGAAAACGACGCCTCCACTTGCCCACCGTCTGCAGCGTGGTGGAGACCTGTTCGGCGATGGCGGTGTTGCTCAGCCCGCCGGCGGCCAACAGGACAATCCGCGCCCGCATGGCCAAGGCCTGGGCCGTCTTGCGCCGTCGACTCCAAGAGATCAGTTGACGGCGTGGCTCTTCCTCGATCGACAGCGGCGCAAGTGGACGGCCCTTCGGCATCGGAGTTCTCCCACTCCATCCGATGACGCAACCCTCCATATTTATGCTAATTATTTTAGAGACAGGACACTAGCCGCGCCGTCTGAGGGTAGCCTCACCTACGTCTGCGGTGCTGGTAAGCAGCGGAACGATAACACCTGGGCCGGAATCATTTTTGACCTGAGTTCCCACGTAAAAAGAACCTGCGCTTTTCTCCCGTAAAAAGGGAAGAAGCCTCCGGTCTCGGAGGCTCTTCGAATTTGTGGCGGAGAGTGAGGGATTCGAAGCAGGTACACGGCAGCCCAGCAATGGCGCGGCTTTGCGGTTGGGACCAGAGATGGTGTCCTGCTGGTGCCCAGAACTGGCCCTGCACGGGCAGGTTCTACGCGCGGAATTTACCGGGGGCCCGGGGTCAGAGCCCTAGGTCGTCGTTGACCGCGCGGGCCAAGTCCTGCTCGGTGCCTAGATAACGCATGGTGGTCTCGATGCTGGCGTGGCCGAGCATGAGCTGGATCTGCTCGAGCGCGCCGCCGCGCTTGCGGGCCAGCTTTGCGCAGGTCCGGCGCAGGTCGTGCGGACCGAGAGGGCCGACGCCGGCTTTGGCGCCGGTCGTCTTGACGATCTTCCAGATTCTGTCGACGCTCAGGCCGGCGGGATCTCCGTTCAGCCGCCTGATCAGCCGGCCGTCCGTGATCCGCGCATCGCGGCGCCACTCCTCGATGGCGGCGTGCACCCATTCCGGCACGGCCACCGTCCTGACCCGGCCGCCTTTGCCCTCAAGATCGGCCAGCACCCAGCGGCCGTCCCTGCGCTGGAGCGTGCGCGCGTCCAGGCCTGCGAGCTCGTAGCGCCGGAGAGCGCAGCCCAGCAGCAGGGCCAGGATGCAGTAGTTCCTTTTGCCGGCAGAGGTGTTGCGAATGGGCGCCGCCAGCAGCTTTCGCGCCTCGTCAGCCGTGAGCCAATTGCCCACTCGCGAGCCGCGGCGCGGCAACCCCTCGACGCGCTGCAACTCGGCCGCGATGTCGGAGGCCAGCACGCGGGATCGCAGCGCCTCGGCGACCAGGCTGCGCATAGCCGACATCCGGACGTTGACGGTGGAGCTGGACAGGGTTGCTTTCATGCCCCCGCGCCAGCGGAGCAGCAGCCCACGGGTCACGCGACGGGCTCCCGCGAAGGCCGAGAACGAGGCATAGGCCTGGGCGTAGGCGCGGCGGCTGTGGGCCGAGGGCAGCGCGGCCAGCACCCCCTCCGCGCAACCGAGGAGCGCCGTTGCCGAGGGATCCCGGGACTGCTGTGGCGGCGCGGCGATGGAGACAACAGAGGCCAAAAACGCACTCAAGGGACCCAGATCTGATAATCAGGATTATCACGTGCTTTCCGGTTAAGTGCCATGTCTGGTATTTATCCCCTTCACGTTTTTCATGGAAAATGGAGCGGTATGGCTCGCTTGGTGTCCTGGTTGCCCCGCCTCCACGAGATCCGCCGCTCCGTCTGGATCTCGGTTCGTTCCGCGTACAGCCGCGCGGAGCTCGAGTCCCTGTTCGGGCTGCAGCCTCGCGCCGCCGGCAATCTGCTGCGCATGCTCCCGCGCACCCGGCTGGCCGGCGCCGACGTGGTGCTGCGGGAAGATCTGCTCGCGTTCCTCGACCAGGTGCAAGCGGCCGGGGACGTTGCGGCCACGATCGCGGAGACCCGTGCGGCCGCGGCGCCGGCCTCCCGCAAAGCCCTGCGCTCGCTGATTCCCCGGGATGAGCTGCCTACCTCGCTCACAGCATTGCCAGCCGGCATCTCACTCGCGCGTGGGCAACTCGGGCTCCGGTTTGCGTCAACGGAGGAGCTGGTCACGCAACTCTGGTGTCTGGCCAACGTGCTCCAGGATGAGGCGGAGACCACGCGCTTCGCGGCCCTCTATGAGCCGGAGCGCCCGGACGCCATCGCCTTGGCCGCGGAGGCCCAGCTGGTCCGGAAAAAAATCCTGGCGCTGAAGTCGCCCTGAACGCAAAAAAGCCCACCCTTCGCGCGAAGGGTGGGCAGGTGAGATGTGTTAACTTTTGCGATTTTCTTTACATGTCTCGGGCAACATGTTCGTCGCCTTTACACGTCAGCACCGGAACTGCAGCAGGGCGATGCAGATTCCACAGCAGCCCTTGCCTTCGCGGAGGCACCGGACGAAGCACCGCACCCGTGTCCCTTTGCGCAGCTCTCGGGTGATGTCCGCGGCGCAGCGGCGATCCAGGTAGCCGATCTGCTCGCCGGTCGCCGTGCGGACCGCGACGGCGTTGGGGTCGAACGGATTGCTGGGCTCGGGCTCGATTACGAGCTCGTCGCAGGGTGCGAGGGTGCGGATCGCCTCCTGGCGGCCGGGCTGGGTGACGCCGGCGACCTTGGCGTCGAACCATAACGTAGCTCCCAGCTCGCGGCTGAGGCCATCCATCCAGTCTTCAAACGCGTCCTGCATCAAACAGTCTCCCCAACAAACATCGCCGCTTCGGCCGAGCGGCGGCGTACCAGGCCCGGTTCCGGACGTCCGTCCACGTTGACCCACTTGCCAAATTCGATCGCGGCCGCCGCGAAGTCGCCCGCCTGTACCTTTTCCAGCAGGGTCGAGTGCATGAAGCTGCCCTGCCCGGCGTTGTAGGCAAAGTCTACAAGCGCGTCGAACTGGTGCTGCGCGAGCGGTACTTTGACCACGCCGCCCACCAGCATGACCGCCACCATCAGGTCGCCGCGCAGCAGCGCCTCAGCCGTGGCTTCAGTGATCTCACGGCCGGGAAACACCCCGCGACCGGTGTGACCGTAGCCGATGGTCCACACCCCGCCGGCGTCCTGATACGCCTTGAGCCGCAGCCCCTCAAAGGATTTGGTCAGACTGAGACCGGCTTGGCTGTACTGCAAGTCGTTGATCACGGGCAGTCCTTTCTAAACCGAAGCTTCAACCCACGCCGAATACGCGCCGTTGACGTACTGCGTGCGGATCTGCACGTTGTAATGCGGCGCCACGGCCACCTGGATCGACACCGACGTGGTGTCGGCCGAAACGTTGCCGTAGTCGCTGAAGCCGGAGTCGGTGGCGGCTTGATATTGCACGTTGACCGCGATGGCTTGGGCGGCCGCTGGCGCGGTCCAGTTCAGCTGCAGGACGTTGCCGGATACGCTGACCGTCAGGTCCGTGGGCGCGACCGGCGTCAGCGGCCCGGGCGTGGGCAGCGCCGGCACGCCATAGACGGTCTGCTCTTCCGTGGTGCATTTCCAGGCGTAGATGTCAGGGCCGGTCTCGTTCACGCCGAGGCTGCAGCTGAGCTGCGGCGCGCCGCTCTCGCCGCTGCCCAAGCTGGTGGTGAATTTATTTACCTCCAGCACCTTGCCCGCCCAGCCGCGGCGCGGGAAGTTGCAGAAGAAGGTGTCGCAGGGCTGCAGCTGGAGCGCGCTCACGTTGAAGGTGAAGTTCCCCGCACCCTGATAGCGATTGCGCAGCAGCGCGATCTTGGCCAGGCGCTGCGCCTGCGTGATCGACAGCACCCAGCTGAGCGCCAGCTCCTTGGTGAGCCGCTGCCCGCCATCCTGCGCCAGGTACTGATCCGCGGCGTAGCCGTGACCGGCGTCTTCGGCATAGTCCGGGTAGTTATCCAGCTGGAAGGCGCCGTTGAAGTTGTTCTGGATGTGGCCCGCGGCCCAGCCGTTGTTGTCGTAGTAATCGCCGGCAACGTTGTAGGGGTAGATCGGCGCGGTGTAGGTGCCGCGCACCTGGTTGACCAGCTCGCGGTACGCGCGCTTGGGCTTCCACGCGGCCGGCCCAACCATCTGGTCCGGACCGAAGCTCAGCTGCGGCGGAATCCAGGCTGCGGGGAACAGGTGCCACTCGCCGGAGATGCGCGCCATGCGCCCGCCCATGGCGGCGAGGGCCATGCCGATCGCATCGCCCGCGCCCACCGAGGTGTCGTAGTGGCCGTGCGCGGCGTAGCGCGTCTCGTTGCCCTGCGTCGCCGTGGGCACCTGCTCGTCGCAGATGTTGGCCGCGGCGATCAGCTGCGCCTGGTTGACGCTGGTGTCGTTCAGCCCGTAGCGCGGGTCCTGCAGGATGTCGTTGATGATCAGCGCGGGATTCGCGCTGTAGGCCGTCTGCCCAGTGCGGGGATCGAAGACCGGCTTGCCTTTGACTGTGAAGCGGATCTCCGGAAAGTTCGGAAACACCTGCGGGTTGTACTCGATCTTGAGATACACATAGGTGCAGCCGCCCAGGTAGGGCGAGCCCGCGGCAGTGGCAGCCCAGCTAGGATCGTTGGCGGTCAGGCCGCCGATCACATCGCCGGGCAGCTGATCGCCGAAGCGGGCCTCGCAGTAGATGCCGGAGTGCCCAGTGCCGCCGAAATTGTAGATGGAGCCATCCGGCCCGATATGGTCGTTGCCGTCGGCCACGCCCCCGAAGCCGTAGCCGTTGCGCACGCTCCAGCCGGCGCCCGATCCCTGCCAATAGACCTGGCGGCCGTCGAGCCAGAGGTTTTCAAGTGCCCAGCACTCATGGCCTGCGATCGCGATCACGAGGTTGTACTGATCGTGGCTGGAGCCGGTGGTGGACTGGAAGACCTGGATGCCGCCCACGCGCTGGGTGCCGTAGACGATCTGCCGGAAGGCGGCGGGTTGCCGGGTGGTGACGGCCTGGCCCTTGTTGCCGCCCAGCGCGTCGGCGATGGCGCCGATGCCCTCGCCCACGCCCGCGACGCCCAGCGCCACGGAGGCATGCAGCAGGAACGGCAGCGCGGCAAAGCCCACGCCGGTCGAGGCCAGCGCGAAGGCTACGGCGCCGAGCGCGACCGCGCCGGCGATCTCGCCGATCGCTGTAATAGCTTTTCCCATGTGGCTGAAACCTCTTTAGACCGTCCAGGCTTTGGTGATTTCGTTCAGCGGCCGGCGCACGATGCCGACCCCCTCGACCGCGCACAGCACGCTGTGGCCTTCCGGGCTGACCACGCCGGCGGAGTCCGTGCCCAGCAGCACCGGATCGCCGCGCCGGGCCTGCAGCGGAAACGGGTGCGCCGGGATTCCGTGCTTGGCCATGCACCAGGCCACCGCGTCGGCAAGGGTCTTGCCGCCGGTGACGGCGCGGATCATGGCGAAGGCGCCGCGCTTGGTGGTGTAGCGGCCGCGAAACTCCGCCGCCACGTCCACCCCGGTCAGCGCCTCGACGGCGTCGGCCGCGAATAGGCAGCAGTCGTTGGATCCCCACCGGTAGGGCTGCGGAAGACGCGCCGCCAGGAAGCTGTGCAGGTGCTCGGTATCCCAACCGTGTTTGCGTGTCAGGGCCATCAGGTCCCCCAGCTGTAGGCGGCGTCGTTGAGGATCGCGGCGGAGTTGAAGCCGGTATCGTCGGCGTAGTCCATGTGCTGATCGGCGGGCGTGTAGCGCCGCACCGAAGGCCGCTGCAGATTGACCATCTTGTTTTCCAGCTGCAGCGCGACCGTGATGGTGTCGGCGGCCTCGTTGATCGTGGGCTGGTCGACCAGGCCGGCGAACAGCGTGGCGGGCTGGCCGATCACCTGGCCATTGGCCAGCAGCGCCAGCGACACGATCGCCGGCGCGCCCAGCTGGATGTCGTTCAGACAGTCCTGGTAGAGCGTGGGGTCGATGCCCGAAAGCGTCAGCGTCAGGCCATCGGCCTTGCCGTCGGTGCCTTCGTTCACGTCGCCCATCCCCGCCAGCTGGCCGAGCCCGATGTAGGTATTGCCCGCGTAGAGCAGCGGACCGTAGCCCGTCCAGCAGAAGTACACGCCGGAGGTAAAGGTCAGCTGCGCGAAGATGGCCGGAACCACGACGCCCAGCTGCAGCGCCGCGGCCAGCGCCGGATCGAGATTGCGCATGAGTGGGGGCTCCAAAACAACAAAGCCGCCCGGTGGGGCGGCGTGGTAGAACGAGTTAGCAGCGGCGGCGTGGAGCGGCCGGGACTTGCGCCCGCGAATCCGAAATAAGTGACATGCAGCCCTTAAGTAGGCAGGCCCCAAGTCGGGGCAGGGTTCCCACCACGACCCGGGATGCCGGTATCAAGCCCGGCCCGCTGCAAGCCCTACCGCGCCTCGATGACCTTGAGCGAGACCGTGCTCAGGCGCGTGACGTCGGTCATGACGTTGCGCTGGTTGCCGGCCAGCCGGAACAGGCCCGCGGGTTTGTTGAGCGTGATCGCCTCGCCGTCGGTCGCGGCCTCGCGAAGCGAAGGCCAGATCGTAATCGCAGCGTTGCCGCCGGCGTCGGAGTCCACCTGCTCGACCACCTCGTGCAGCCGTACGCCGATCTGCACCAGGTCGCCGGGCAGCAGCTGGCGATGCACGTCGGGCTTCCAGTTGCGGGTAAGCAGCGTGGTGGCCATGGGCGCGTTGGTGCCCGAGACCACCGGGATGCCTTTGCCCAGGCCGGCCGGACTGAGGCGCAGCGGGTCGGAAATATAGAAGCTGTTGAGCGATCCGCGGCACTCGCCCAAAAAGGCGGACCAGGTCCGCGCGTCGGCGCGCTGGAGTTGGGGCAGCGTCAACTCCGCCGACCACCAGTCCGCACCCGGCCAGGCCTGCTGCTGGGTCGCGCCCGTGAACGGCGAGCGCGTCACCGCGACCGTATCGTTTTTCACCAGGTTGATCTGCCGCACGCAGGGCTTGGCCGGAAACGCAAGGATGCTTGCTCCGTTGAAGGAGCCGATGACGGGCATGAAATTTTCCTAGAAGCTGCTGAGCGCGACCCGTTTCCAGGTGGTTGGCTGAGACACAAACATACTGGCTAGATCGCCACGTCCGTGCTTATTCCAGCCCACAGCGGACTGTCCAGCCATAAACGGTATTGGGCGCAAGCGTTCCAACCGCATCGAGAATGAAAACGTTTGCCCCTCCATCTGCATTGGTCACGACAGAAGCGCTCGCACCATTGAGGGGAGTTACCAAACAGCCGGGAATTGTGGGCCAAGTTACTGTGTTGCCGTTAACATCTTTGAAATATGCAAGAAAGATTTGCGCCCCTGCACTGGGGCTGGTGCCCGAATTGAAGATAACTGAAAAATTGCAGTTATTCTGTGTGCGCGGAATCCCGCCGGAGGATGGCAGGTAGGTGGCAAAACCTGTGTAATAACCTGGGTTCGTTCCCGATCCGGGCTCCATAGTGATTGCCGGCACCCCTGGAAAGCGGCAGGACCCATTAACGTCGCCTAGTTCCGCCACGGTTATGTTTGACGGATCGATGGCGTTGGAGCCGACGAGGTTGAGACCGCTTGTGCCGTCCTGAACGATGCCATAGTTGGCGTAGCCTGCGAGAGCATTGCCGGTGACCGTGTTTTTGATAGACCCAGAAGTGAGGGCGATCATGCGATTTGTAATCGAGCTTGCGCTCTGACCACTGCCCTTGAATACATTCGCCGTTAGTGCCGAGTTGGTCGTATTTGCAAAGCGGATGAAATCGCCTGTCGAGCCCAGGTTCTGAAAAAGGTTCCCGGTGGCGGAAAGCAGGGATGAGGAATTCGCAAACAGCCCAGCCGCCAGTCCGGTGCCGCCGATCTGCATACCGCTGACGGCGACGCCTGAACTATTTTCAATATCGATGCCGTAGGATGTGCCACTCGCGAGACTGTAGATCCAGCCATCCTCAAAGGAGATATCCCCAAGCTGGTTGGCGTACAAATTCGTGAGCACCACGGCTGACTTCGTGAAGCTGTCCAGGGTCGCATTGCGGAAGTGCAGGTCGTAGGCATTGGTGCCGAACGCATTTGTGCCTGTGAACTGCACCCATACGCCATAGCTGGTGCCGGCGTCATTCAGAAAATCAACATCAACATCGTTGATCGCCGAACCGTAGATATACATGCCATGGGTAGTCGGCGAAGAGCCCGCACCGTTGCCCACGCCTATGTTGCGGAAGACCAGCGAGTTCTCGGCAGATCCATCCGCGGAATCGAGGTAAAAACCATACAGTGTCTGAGCGGACGTATATCCGCTGACGTTAGCATGGCCCCATCCGGCGTTGGTGTTGCCGATACTCCCGATTCCGTCGCTTGGGCAGGCATGAAAATAGAAGTCACGGATGCTGTCTTGCGACTGCACATGATTCATCGTCGTGCCGCCCGCGAAGGAACACGAGAATCCCGCAGACGTTCCCGACGGGAGCACTGTACGCTGAATGGAAAAATCGTGGAAATCGTTCCATACCAGATAGTTCGTGCTTGTGCCTGCAAGGTCAATCGCATCGGCGGTGACACTGGTCTCCAGTAGCAGCGAAACAGGCGAAGTTCCCGGATAGCTGTAGCCACCGGAAACGCCCCCCACACCAACATTGCTCTTGGCGATGCGCAGCGTCCCGGCAAGGCAGTAGTACGCGGCCCCGAGCTTGACATGCCCGGAGGTGAGAGCCGCCACCGCCGCGTTGAGCGGAGCGGTGTTATCCGCGCCGGAGCCGCTGAGCGAGCAGTTGCCGACACCGCCGAACCACTCCACCGGCACATCCCCGGTCAGCCCGGAGACGAGGCCGCCGCCGCCGAAGATTTGCTGATTCACGGGCGCCTGGATTTGGCCGCCGCCGCCCGCGAAGGTGATTGTTACTCCGCTGGCCGGCAGTAGCTCGCCGCCGCTCTGAAACCACAGCGTGACGTTGCTGGGAACGGTAAGCGAGGAAGAAACCGTGATTCCCTGGCTGATCTGAAGGACCGTAGGCGCGGAGCCCGCCGCGCTTACCGCCGACGAAAGCGAGCTGCCGGCGTTGGTGTAGCCGGTCACCGCGCCGCCGCTGCCGCCCGAACCGCCCAGCGACTGCCAGAACGCACCGCCGGCCACAGGCGTATTACCGTAATTTCCGCCCTGCACAGAGATCCACGTGCCGCTGCTATAGCTGACGATCGCACCCAGGCGGTAGCTGACGCCGGCGCTCCACACCAGGGAGGTGACGCCGGAGCTGTTGACCGGCAGACTGACGCCGGCGGCGCCCAGCGTGCTTTGCGCCGCGAGCAGCGGATCGAGCAACGGGGCTACCACGGCCGCGACGGGCAGCAGAAGCGCATACAGGACAATCAGGCGGCGAAGACGGTGCATGGGCGAAAATCTCCTGTTACGTGGTGACAAGGTCGAACTGAACGCTGGTGAGGGTGCGGGTGCCCCCGGTGACGGTGTCGGCGATAATCTGGCTGGCGACCGCGCCGGTGCTGTTGGCGGTCTGCGCCCATTCAAGGGTGCCGCCCACCACCGTTACCAGCAGATAGCCGCCGGTCGAATCGACCAGCGTAAGGCTGGCCTGCGGCGTCGCGGCCGCGCTGCCGGAGGTGACCAGCGCGGGGCTGGCGGCCGCGCCGTTGGAGCTGATGATGGCCCAGTTGCTGCCGTCCGCGGCCTGCGTGAGCGTGAGGCCCTGGACCGTGGGGCTGGTGCCTGTGCCTGTCCCGCCGGTACCGGAACCGATCGGCAAGCCGAGGTTCAGAACCAGATGCAGGCTGTCGGAGCCCGGCGCGAAGCTGGCCATGGCCGGCGATCCGGCCGGCAGCGTGGTGACCGTGCCGATCGACAGGTCTCCCACCGGAAGCACGATGTTGAGGACCGCGGCACTGGCCGTGCCTACATTGGTGACACTCCCCGGCTGTCCGGGCTGCGCAATCGTAACCGTGCCGATGCTGACCGTTGCGGCTGCGCCCGGCTGGCCATTCGTGCCGTTCTGGCCTGGCGCGCCGGCCGGGATGCCGAAGTTCAGGACCGCCGCGGAGCTGGTGCCGCTGTTGGTGACCGTCGGCGCCGCCCCGCTGGGCAGAGCGGTTGCCGGACCAATCGAGACCGCGGCCGCGGCGCCCGGCTGGCCGTTCTGGCCGTTGGTTCCGTTCGTGCCGTTTTGACCTGGCTGGCCGGCCGGAATGCCGAAGTTGAGCACGGCGGCGGAACTGGTGCCGCTGTTGCTGACGGTCGGCGCGGAGCCGGCGGGCAGCAGGGTCGTGGGGCCGATCGCAATGGTTGCTGACTCACCATTCTGCCCTGGCGAGCCCGGTCCACCCGGAGGCCCGATCCCGCTCAGCGGACCGCCTGCATTGAAGACGATGGGCACGCTGGGCAGGTTGGGCGTGTACTGGTCGAAGTTGCCGCCGCTCGCCGTGCACCAGCTGGCCGCGTAGAGCTCCGAGCTGGGCTGCACGCAGTTGTAGCCGGCGGGGCCGAGGATCACGTCGCCGGTCTCGAGGTCGGTCACGGTGACGCTGAAGCCGACGTTCGAAGGGCTGCACAGCGAGACATCCGGCAGCGTGATCGCAAAGCCGCCATTGCTGACGGGCACGGTGACCGGGGTGCGGATCACCTGCCCGTTCTGGCCGCCGCTGCGAAACGAGATCGGGTTGCCGTTGCCGTCGACCGGGCTCCACGTAATCGTGGCGTTCGAGATCAGCGCGCCCGACGAGTCGCGGAGCTGCGACCCGGTGATTGGAATCCATCCGGTCATTGAAGGTTCTTTCTGGGGGCTGGGCTTATTGAATCGCCGTGATGGTGGGGCAGGTGGTCCCCAGCGGTTTGTACAGCACCGTGACGCTCTCTCCGCCATGCGCGATCAGGTTCACCAACCCTTGCGCCGTCACCGCGACCCCAGCGTCCGTAAACGAAAACGTGTGCGGCCCCGGAAGCGGCAACGAAGAGGCGTTGTAGGAGCAGCGAAGCGTCGAGTAGGGATACACCACCGCGAGCGTCTGCGTGTAGGTTGTCGAGGGCGCCGCGGCCTGCAGGAACATGGCCAGAAGAAACAACATGGAAACTCCTAGTTGACGGGCGCGCCCGTGGGGATGACATAGTTGCCGAACTTTGTAACAACGAGGTTGCCGCCCGTGGAAATGCTGCCTGCGGAAAGCCCGTTGTTGCGGACGTTGATCGTCTGCAAGGTCGATGGATTGCTCGCGGAGTTGATCAGGCTCAGGTCAGCGGACCAGCTCCCCCCAGCATCGGCGACGCATTTGTTGCCCTCCACGCTGGCGACCTGACCCCCGTTCGGGTTCGAGATTCCAATCGAGATGCATGGAACACTCTGCGCAACGGTGGTCCGGATGGTGTTACCTGAAACGGTGGACAGAAGCCCATCCTGAAAGTCCGGCAGCACTAAACCGGCCCCGCCATAAGCGGGAGAAGGCCCATTGCTGGCGGCGGTGGGGACTGGGACAGTCCAGAGAATGTCGTTATTTTCGTAAGAAAAAGCCGACTCAAAGGTCGGCAGAGCGACGGTGCCGTTGGTTATCTTTCCGTTCTTGATCGTCGTTCTTTGCGACGCCTCAAGATAGAAGGCAATCGCTCCCGCCGGGCAGTTATAAACCGGGTTCGAGATCGTCCAGTCCTGAACCTGCACGTCTGAGACGGAGGCGTTGAAGATGTGAAACATCTCGGAGCAGTCATCGACCTCGGTGAGATCGGCGGTATTGGCGTAGGAAGAGAAAAAGCTGGTCACGCATCCATTCACGTCATGGACGCAGTGGTTGATCCCGAAGAGATGGTGCGCGCCGCCCTCTACGTCGAAGCAAACATCGGCGCACCCGTCGGCCGTGTTATCCGCCATGGTGATGCGATCGGCCACGGAGGTCCACTGGCAGGCCGTTATGTTCGGTCCGCAAACGTTGTTCGAGATGATCCCATTTGCGAGTCCGCTTGACTGAATCTGTGCGGGCGTCGGGAAAGACGGAGCTTCGGTTCCATCCGCGGCGGCGGCGTACATTTCCACGCCGTAATAGCCGCTCCAGTAATTCCTCTGCATCTCGAAGTCCTGGCTGGCGCCGTAGCTGAGTACGCAGGCGCCGGTTCCGATGTTGACCGGCCAGATGCACTTGTTTCCATCGATCTTGAGCCGGAGAGTCGGATTGCTCGCCGGGGCACTATTCTGCCTGTAGAGCCACGCATAATTCGTCGTGTCCCCTTCCAGGGTCACGTCCCGCGTCGGGCCGTCGGAGTCGAGAACGGTTCCTGCGGAGCCATAGCCCTGGAAGGTGCAATTGCGAACCGCGAAGCGTTCGAGCTCGGTCCCGCTCGCCGGAGAATAAAAAAAAGGCGTCGTTCCATCTGGAACCGTGGGAGTTTGATAACTAACGCCCATCGTGATCTGCGCATCGCCGATGCAATCGAGGGAGTTATCCGTGGTCGGGATCAGGTACGGATTGATCGTGACCGGAACGCCCTGGACGATGAGGTGATGACCGGGCGCGAGCGGAACGGTGCTGCTGCCGATCGTTCCCGGCTGGGTGATCAGAAACGTCGCTGTGCCGGGGTTCGCGGCCTCCGCGGCTTGGCGCTGGGCTTCGAGCGTGGCGCCGGGATAGGTCGCGATGATGATCTCGCCCGCGCTGCCCGTGCCGGCATAGTTATACGCGATCGAACCGTCCAGGTTCTGCGGGCCGATGGTGGGGACCGGCGGGATGAACAGATCGAAGTCGCAGCCGTTTTGCGCCGTGCCGCACCAGTTGCTCGCGTAGGCGGCCGTCATGGAAGGCTGCACGCAGCCGTCGTCGAGCACGGTGTCGTTGGTGCTTAGGTCGAGCACGGTAACGTGGAAGCACACGTTGGCGGGCCGGGTCTGGGCCACATCCGGAAGGCTCAGGCTGAACGCGCCGTTGATCACGTTGCCCGCGACCACCTGCATGGTGCCCTGCCCGCCGCCGGGGTAGCGATAGCTGATGACCTGGGAGGCCGAAGAGGGGCTGCCGGTGGTGGGCTGCACCGTGACCTGACCATTGGCCAGCTTGGCGCCGGTCGAGTCCAGGATGTTGTTCGCGTAGAACGCCTGCGTCTGCGCGGGCGCGGCGATGCACGCGCACATCCACAGCCCGGCGGCTAGCAGCAGCCACCATCCGAAATCCTCGAAACGCTTGTGCATTGGTTCCTTATCTTGCTGTGGAAGGCGCGCGGCGCTGCGCGTCATGCATCGCCTGCACGGAGGCCTTCACGGCCTGCGGGTGATAGGCGGTAAGCGCCTCGCGCATCCGCACGTTGAACTCTTCCGGGGTCACGCCATTGCCGACCGAGACGTTGTAGAAGGTGTGGCCGCCGCCGTTGCCGAGATCCTTGTTGGGCGTGACGTGCGCGGCCGTTCCCGGGCCCAGCGTCATCTGCTCCGGACCCATCTCGCCTACGGTGATGGTCTTGCCCGGATCCACGTCGCCGCCCAGCGCGAAGCCGCCGGCAAAGCCCTGCGCGAGGCTGCCGATTGCCGAGCCGATCGCCGAGCCCGTGCTGTCACCGCCGCCGCTGCTGGTATCGGTCGTCGTGCCGGCATCGGAGCCGTCCGAAGACGAGTTCGAGAAGATCTTCGCAATGCCGCTCAGACCCTGACCGATCCCTGAACTCAAGCTGCCGCTGCCGCCGGAGCTGTCGCTCGAACCGCCGGAGCTCCCGCTCTGTCCGAACAGCTTCCCAAGCCCGTGCGCGGCGTCGGCCAGCTTCACGTAAAAGGGCGAGCTCTCCGAGCCGTCGGCCTTGCCGATGCCCAGCTTGCCGAGCAGCGGCGCCTCCGCCCGCTTCAGCCCGTCCGTGGCGATCGTCTTGCCCAGCCCGCGTGCGTAGCCGGACCAGTTGGTCTTGCCGCCGGTCATGGCATTGGCGGCGTTCTCATTGAAGCCGTCGATGGCCTGGGTGTAGAGCTGCTTGACCTGTGCAGCCGAATCGGTCGCGTTCCGCACCCACTCGGCATTGGCGTTTTCGAGCGCGCCCTTCCAGGCCTCGCCCGAAGCGTTCGCGGCATCGCGCTGCGCCTGGATCGCGCGCTCCGTTTCCGCCCGATCGACGGCCGCGCCGGCGTTCACCGTAGCGGCGGAGTTCGGATCGAGCGCCCCCTGCTTGGCCAGCTCCGCCTTCAGCGCCGCGATCTGCGCCGCGTACTGCTGGGTGTGAATGTTGGCCAGCTGCACCGCGGCGTCGTACTTAGAAAGCTTGCCGGTCTGCTCCTCGAGCGCGACCGTGGCTTCGGCGTAGCGGGCGGTGTTGTCGGCCTGCTGCACCCCGGCCTTGTTGCGGGCGTCGCCGGCGCGCTCCGCCTCTTCGCGCACCCGCTTCAGCGCTTCGTTGGCCTTGCGCTCGGCTTCCAAGTAGTTCGCGCTGCCCTGGTCCGCTTCCAGCATCCGGATCGACCAGTAATCGGCCTCGGCCTGGGCCGTGCGATGGCCGGCCGACTCCCAATCCGAATAGTCCTGCTCCCAGCCTTCGCGCTGCGCCTTCTGGGCCGCCTCGGTGATCTGCTTGACCTCCGCCGCGTTGGAGCGCAGGAAGGCCTTATAGGCTTCGGCGAGGTTCTTTTCGGCGTCAATCTTGTTCGCCGGCTGCGCCGTCTTCTGCTGGTCCTGCCGCAGCAGATAGGTGTCGGCATTGTTCCAATCGGGATTCGCGAGCTGCCCGCGATCCATCTGGTCCTGCCACTGCCCGCGCTGCGCTTCGGCGGCCTTGCGCGTGGCCTCGTCGGCTTTGCGCGCCGCTTCGTCGCCGGCGTGATCGTTCTGCTTATCCTGCTTTCCCTGGCCGAGCTTTGTCTGCCCGTCGTAGATCGATGTGTCGACCTGCTGTGTCTTCTCAAAGTCTCGAAGGGCACGGATGTCGGTCTGGAGATTGACCTGCTTGAGGCCGTTGTCTTTCTCCGGCGCGACGCCCATGGCTCCGGAGCGGATAGCCGCTGCATTGTCCTGCTCCCTTTGCCGCTGCTCGTCTCCGAGCCGTCCGTACTCTTTCTTGAGATCCGCGATGCGATTGTCGACGTCTTTGCGCACGGCCGCGTTGAAGCCCTCGGTGAGCTTCTTGCGATCGTCATTGGTCGTCGCGTGTTCCAGGCCCGCGTCCAGGTTGTCGCGGTAGCCCATGGCCTTGCTTTCGATATCGCGGTTACCCTGATCGAGCTCTTTGGTCTGCTGCTGGGTGCCCTCCGGCCCCACGTTGAAAAGCGCATGCAGCGCATTTTCGGCGAAGCCGCGCTTCTGCTCCTTGAAGACCCCGTCCATCTCCGTGCGGACGCTTTTCAGCGAAGCGATCAGCTGGTCCGCGTTCTTTTTGCCTTCAAGCAGAGCCGTTGCCAGGCCATTGTTCGGCTTGCCGCTGATCTTGGCGATCTGGTCCTGAATCTTTTGGTTCTCGATCTCCTTGTCATCGATGAGCAGCTGCGACTTCCCATGCATCTCTTCGGCGGCCAGCGTGGCATCGCGCATCGAGTGGCTCAGCGATTCAAAGGCCTCGTAGCCTTTCGTCCCGAGCTCCGCCACGATACCGATGAGGCCGGCCGCGCCGATCACGTTGGCCAGCCCCTGCGCCGCCGCGGTCGCCCCCGGAATCTTGGTGATGAAAGTTTCGATCGCGCGAATGGAGGTCGTGCCTTCGCCGGCGCGCACCACGGCCGAGGTGGCCATGCGATCGGAAAAGCCGTGTCCGGAGTTGGACTCGGGGAGCTTGGGCGCGACGCTCAGGCTGCCGAGCGTGTTCAGCTCCGCTTTCAGCGCCTTCTGTTTTTCGTTGACGCGTTCGAGCGCATCGATCTGCTTCTGAGCGTTCTTCTCCGTCACCGTGGCCAGCGCGTTGCTGGCGGCGGTTGAGGCCTTCGCAAAATCTTCCGTCGACCCGCCCAGCTCTTTCAGCGCGGCTTCCTGTGCCTTGAACGAAGAAAGAATCTTGGTCTTGGCATCCGCCACCGTTTGGGCCGCTTTGGCCGTGGCCGCGTCCATGCCCTGCACATTGGCGATGTACTGGCCGGTGTCGGCATTGAAGACAACGCTTGCTTTGCCTGGCATTTATCCCATCGCTTTCTGGATGTCTTCGACCAGGGAGGCCTCGTAGAGCTCCTCGGCTTCGGCGCGGGTGGCATCGAAGGCCGGCCGGATGAATGGGTGAGCGGGCGTGCTGCCGTGCCGTGTCTGCGGTCCGCGCTTCTTGCCCCGGACGTTGGCATGGCCGTATTCAATGGCCGTGGCGATGCCGTACACGCGACCCGCCGGGGCCACCACCACGCCGGACGGCTTGCCGGCGAGGACCTGCTCATCCGTCGGCACATGAACGTGCTGCTTGATGCTGGCGGCCAGCTCGCCCGGCTTGAGCACGCCGCCGGCATATTCCCCGGCCTGTGAGGGCGCGCGCCGCTTGATGGCGTTCACCATCAGGCCGCCAACCTTCTTCAGCGCCTTGCGCTGCATCTTGCGATGGTTTTCGCCCAACAGCGATTGGAAGGTCGCGCGGATCTCGTCGAACTCATGGCTGGGCACGTTTGGTTCTCTTCCTTCCGGCTGCGGGCTTGCGGGAGTGCGGCTTACGTCCGAGGCAGATCTCTTCGTACAGATCGCCCTTCCCGGCCTTCATCTGCGCGGCAAGCTCAGCGATGCGGACGTTGTAGTCGCTTTCGGACTGGAGCTGCGCTTCCGTCTTCTCGGGCGCCGTCAGTTCCGGCTTCCGGTAGTTGGGCATGAAGTCGATCGCGGAGACGGGTTCTTGCGGGCGGCAGAAGCCGAAATTAATCACCGCGGCGGTCGTATGCGCCGCAACTAATTCCCGGTGCGCGAGCGCGTCTTTATGGCGGCGATCCAGCAGGCTCCACTGCCGCGGCGTCAGGCGAAAGAAGCTGCGGTCGCTGAGGCCGAAGTCGTAGCGGGCGCGCGCCCAGAAATGATCCAGGTTTACGGGGCTCAGACGCGCTTCGTCTGAGCCTTCGCTTCCCCCACCGCACTGCCTTTGCCGTCGCCCACGGACGCAAACCAGGTCTGCATCAGCGCGTCGCGGATGCCCGGGATGCTGGGCACCCGGATCATCGCCCCGACCTCATCGATGGTCAGCGTGGGCTCATCGCGCAGCAGCGCCGCCCACAGCAGCCCGCGCAGGGCCTGCGGATCGAGCTCGCTCACGATCGACTTCAGCAGATTGAGCCCGGTCGCCTTCGAGGCCACGCAGATGGCGTTGAAGTCGAAGCACAGCGTGCGCTCCCGGCCGCCCAGGATCAGCGTGACATCGGGCAACGTGGGATCAGCGCCGGGCCTGCCGGCGACGGAGTGGGGGGTGCGCTTGCGCATTAGACGTGGCCTGCGGTGTCGGTGATGGGTCCGGTGATCATGAGCGATGCCTGAAAGCTCATGGCCTTGGTGGTGCCGTGGCTGACGTTCAGCGGCTCGGCGACGTAGGCGGTATAGGTGCGGAGGAAGCCGACGGTCTGCCCGGTGCGGGGCGCCATCTGCTGCTTCACGCTGATCAGCGTGGCATTGATGAACGCGGCGCCGAACATGAGCTGGCCTGGATCAGCGTCCGAGAATACGCCCGTGAGCTGCACCTTGCCGGAGTCGTTCAGGGTCGGCGCGTACTCGTGGAAGCTGCCCGGCGAATCGAGGTTGGTGACGTCGTCGAAGTCGAGCTTGCCGCCCGAGTAGCTGACCTGCTGCAGCTGCTTGACGGGCGTGAAGGTGGTGCCATCGGTCGAGATGGAAAGGCTCGACCCACGGCCCATGATGAATACGGAAGGTGCAGCCATTTGAAAGCTCCTTGAAACGCAGCGGGGGTATGCCGCTGCGCGGGCAGCGGGTGAGGGAACGGGGGTGAGTTATAGGGAAGTTAGGCGAGTTACTGAAAATTGCTAACTTCCGTACAGGATCATGAAGTCGCTCTGGACGCGGTACAGGCGGCTGTTGGGATCGAAGCCGTCGGTAGCCTGGTCGCGCTCGATCTCGAAGACGGCGGTGCCTTCGTCCAGCGTGCCGTCATAGCCGTTCAGCACGGCGTGGATGGCGGCGGCGAGGATTTTCGCGGAGCCATAGGTCTGGCCCCAGGCATCGATCTGCAGCCGCGCCTGGGTGAGGCCAAGCGGGCCGTCCAGCGTGTACTGCTCGATCGCGCTGATCAGCTGGTAGCTCGCGGCCGGAAACATAGCCGCCTCCGGCAGCATCAGCGGGTAGAGCCGGTTTCCGATCAGCCCGGAAACTGCCGTATCCGCCAGCAGCAGATCGTGGATGCCTTGCTCGATCATTTCGTGATCTCCAAACAAAGCAGATCGAGCTCGCGGCGCAGCTCGGTGGGGTCGGTGACGGCCTGTACCTGAAAGGTCCGCGCGTCATAAAGCACCAACATGCCCGTAGCGATGGGCGTGGACGTCCAGCGCATCGTGACCTTGTGGGTCACCTGGCCATCGAAGCCGGAGCCGAGCGCATAGACCTCGCGCGAGGTCACGGCCGCGATCTGCGCCCAGGCGCACAGCACGGGATCGCCGGGCGAAACCGGCAGCGGCTGGCCGAAGGCATCCTGCCCCGCGGCGCCGGGCTGCACGATCTCGATTCGTTGCCGCATCAGAGACGCGCGCATGTCACCCAACCTCGTAGGTAAAGATGGGCAGGGTGTACGGCGACAGCAGCGCCTGCACGCCGAGCGGGATCTCCATGGGCCCGGTGCCGGTGGTGGGCAGCACGGTGGCCTCGCGGTTCTCATACCAGTGGCCGGCCAGCATCAGGATGGCAAGCTGCAGGTCCGACGGCACCGCGGCGGGCGTGTTGCCGTAGCCGGCGGTGTAGGTCACCTGCACCGCATTGGGAGTATTCGGCAGGGTGGCCGGCCACCATGTGCCGAAGTTCGGGGTCAGCGTGGCGGGCTCGGCATCGTAGCCGACGGTGTAGAGCGATGGATCGAGCACCTGCGGCGCACCGTTGACGTCGGTGTAGGCCAACTGGCCGATGCCGATCAACCGCGGCCGCGGCAGCAGCAGCGACGCGGGCGTCGCCCACCACCCGGAGGATCCGAAGCAGGCACCGTAGCCATAGCTGGACCAGCCGCAAACATCGCCGTGCGTGACGCCCCGACGCAGGCGCGGGAAGTGGCTGAACGAGACGCGCCAGGTCTGCGCGAGCAGCGCCCGGTTGGTCGCGGCCTCGACGTACTCGCGCGCGGCCTTCACGTAGATCGCGATCAGGGCGTCGTCGTCGGAGATCGTGACCCGGCTCTGGGCCTTGGCCTGGGCGACGGTGACCGGCTCGACCGCGGGGTCGATGGTGCGGATCCAGGAGCTGAGCATCTAGCGGTGGCCTTTCGGCTTGGCGGGCGGCTTGGGCTTGCCGAAGGTCCGGGGCACGGTGGCGTTCTCCGTACGGGGCATGATGGCTTGTTCGGCGATGGGCACGGCGATGGCCTCCTTGCGTTCTATCAACTGCCGCCCGAGCGCGTCGGGTACAAGGGCGATCTGCCCACGGGTCCACTGGACCGGGCCGTACTCGAGGACGGGGACGGTGATACGGATCTGCATTTGCTGTATCTCCAAACACAAGACGGCGGGTTATGATCCCCGCCGCCCTCTGTCGTTAGCTCGCGGCCTGGATCAGCGCCTTGATCGGGTGGGTGCCCGCATCGATGTAGCGGCCGCCGGCGCGCATCCAGCCGATGAAGCCGACCTGGCCGGACTCGGCGTAGCGCTCGTCGAGCCGCATGATCTCCACGCCGTTAACGCGGCGCAGGATGTACTTCTGCAGGTTGCCGCAGAGCACGGCGCGGTTATTGACCGCAACGCCCGGCATGCCCAGATCAACGCGGATCGGCAGGCCGTAGATGCTGGTGAGCATCCCGGTCGAGTCGAGCGGGAAGATCGGCGCGCCCAGCGCGTTGCGCAGGCTGGCCATGTAGATCTGCGTGGTGCGGCTCATCACGAACTCCTTGGCGTAGGCCGGATCGACCGCGCCGAAGAGGTTCGCGATGTCGGTCAGGCCGATGGCCGTGCCCGACTGCGAAACCGGACCGGCCGCGACCACGCTTTGCAGCACGTCGAAGTTCGCGTCCGCATATTGCCCGGTGATCTTGCCCGCCAGACGGCGGCCGAGACGCTCGGACAGGTTCTCGTTCACGAACTGCGCGATCGGGAACTGGCTGTCCTGCAGCAGCTGCCGGGAAACCTGCACGATCCCGGTTCCCAGCGTGCTCACGTTCAGCTGGGTGATGCCGAGGGTGATGTCCTCCTCGGTCTGGGCCACGTTTTCCGGGGAGTCCTGACCGGAGTTGCTGGTGTCATTGCTGGTGGACCAGTTGATCGGGTCACCCGTGGACGTGAGCAGCTGGCGCAGGAAGGGCGCCACGCCGCCGAAGCTCAGGATGGCCGAGTCGACCTCGTTCTGCAGCAGCGTGGGGATGAAGTAGCCGCCGTTCGGGCCGCTCCCAATGCCCATGGCGCGCAGCTCGGCGGCATCACGCGTGGTCACATACGACCGCATCGCCGCTTCATGCTGACGGCCGCGCTCTTCGCGCTGGGCCTGGTCGGCTGCGCGCTGGGCAGCGGGATCGTTTTGGTTCCCGGTGCCGGGCTGAGGCAGCGGAGGGCGCCCAGCGGCGACCGCGGCGCGGCGCTCGGCCTCGCTGCGCTCTTCGGCAGCCTGGCGCTGTTCGCCCGCCGTCAGCGACTCCTGCAGCAGGGCGATGTCGGTCGCGAGCTGGCGCGCCTGGGTGAAGTTCGCCTCCACCGTGCCGCGCTGTTCGGGGCTGATGGCGGTGTTGGCCAGAATGGCGGTGGCGGCATCCAGGAGTCCCTGGCGCTGCTCGGTGCGGGCCGTGATGGTGTTGCGAATTTCGGCGAGGAGCATGGTGCGGTTTGCCTTTCAAGGAGGGAGCACGACAGCGCACCGCGGCGGGCGGAGGCTTCGGGCGGATCGCACGACGCCCCGGGCCATCGAAGGCAGCCCCTGCGGGCGAGGGTCCTGCGCGGTGGGTGGAATAGCTCTGCGATCAGCCTTGGAGCTTGATCAGTTCGAGCTGAAGCAAAAGTCGTTCGCGCACCTCGGGCGGCAGGGTGACTGGCGCGCTCAAAGCGCTGCGCATCTCCTGCGCCAGCGAGCGCACGGCCGAGTCCGCATCGAGGTAGGCGGGGTTGGTGACCACGCTGCAATCGAACACGGCGGCCTTGCGCACCGTGCGCACCAGTTGGTCGGAGCCGGGGTCGATATCCCAGCTCTGGTCGTCGCGCTTGCACACGAATCCGAAGGAACTGCCGCGGATGTCGCCGCGTTTCATACTCACCATCAGATCGCGCGCGTACTGCGTATCCGGCGGATCGATCTCATAGCGCAGCCCGGTCGCATCGGTCGCAAGGGTCATCGTGCCGGCACTGGTGCGGCCGAGAACGAAGTCGTTGCGGTGATTGAACAGGCCAACGACATCCGGATTGGAGCGCAGGCATTCATCAAAAGCGCCCGGCGCAATGATCTCGACGAATCCGCCCAGGTCCTGCGAACGCAAGCCGAACTTCGCGGCATAGCCGGTAATCTTCTGGGAATTGGGCGCCGCGCCGTCGCCGATCGCACGAACCTCGGCGGAAAGAAATCGTTGTTCAGGCTTCACAAATCACTCATTTCTCTTGCGCCCATGGTTATTTCGTCCTACAATAAAATACATGGAAGTCACCTTCAGCCCGACGAAAGATGCCCGCAACAAGCGCAAGCACGGCATCTCGCTGGACAAGGTCGAATACTTCGATTTCGACACTGCAAAGATCACCCTCGATGACAGCCAGGACTATGGCGAGGAGCGTTGGATCGCGCTCGGCTTTCTTTATGCCGACCTGTACGTGGTGGTATTCACGGAAACCGAAACCGGCATTCACGCCATCAGCCTGCGTAAGGCTGAGCCCCCAGAGAGGATCGAATATGCCAAAGACTGATATAGATAGCCCGCAGTGGACGGAGGCCCATACCAAGCGATCGATGCGCCTCGATCAGCTTCCCGAAAGCCTGCAGGGCAAGCTGCGCCGTGGCCGCGGGCCGGGGAAGACGCCGGCCAAAGAACGCATCAGCTTGCGTCTGGCTCCCGACATAGCCAACGCGGTGCGGGCTACGGGTGACGGGTGGCAGACTCGCGTTGAGGCTCTGCTGCGCGCAGCCTTCGTTCGGTAGTCGCTTCAGGCCTGCTTCACGCCGGCGGCGATGAGGGCTTCGTCGAAGGAGAACCACTGGCTGTTTTTCCAGTGGTTCCCCGGCCACTTCACAAGGAAGAGCCATGGCCGCCGCGGCGATCCCGAGGCGACAATCTTGATGCGGGGTTTGCGCATAGTGCCTCCAGTGGTCCCGGAACCGCTTCAGCTAGACTCGTTGGCATGGCGGGATCGGGGTCGATGAGTATGGCGACAGTGCTCTTATGGGTGGGGCTTGCGCTGCTGTATAGCGGGTATCACCCCGTCACAATCTGGTTCCTGCTCGCCGCATTTCTCATTGCTTGCGTGTCCATGTGGGAATGGCTTAGGTCACGACGCAAGCGCTAGCTGGCTGCCGGCTTCGCGGAAGATGCCGAGCGTGATGGCCCGGATGTTGCGCTGCAGCTCGGCTTCCAGCTCGGCGGCTTCGGCGGCCTGACCGGCGGGTTTCCAGTCCGCGGCGCGTTTCTCAATCGCCTTGCGGCAATCGCGCAGGATTTTCTCCGTACCCAGATCAGCTTCCGGAGCTACACGGAACATCGCCCGGGCCTGGCGTGTGGCTTCCTCGGCGATCGCATCGAGCACCGGACCCATCACCTGCGATACCGTTTCACCGTCGCGCCTGGACCGCGCCTGCAGCCGTCCACAAGCGTCCAGGAAGAGCCCGCGATAGGCGCCGCCCATGCGTTCCAGCAAGCGATCCTGGTTGCGCATCTGGTTCCGGCCGCCGTTGCCGGCGGGCTGCGCACCATCACCCGCGCCATCTCCAGCAGCTTGATCTTCACCGCCGGACCCATCGCCTGGCGCCGGCTCCTCATGCGGCTTGTTGATCTGATCGAGCGGCACCATGTTCAGCGGGGCGAGGTAGGTATCGCCCTCCGGCCCGATGGGGTTGAGGCCGAGCTGCTGGCGGATGTCGTTGGTGCTCAGGAAGGCCCATTGCCGCCCCACCGCGTAGCCGTTCATCTGCGAGGCGAAATCGCCCTTGATGAGGTCGGTGTAGTCGAACGCCACGCTCAGCTTGCCGGCGGTTGGACCCAGCCGCGGCATCAGCTTGCGCTGCACCTCGGCTTCGATCCGCGCCAGCCACGGCCGCAGTGTGAAGGTGACATACTCCTGCGCGACCGACTCATGGTTGCCGTTTGAAAGCCGCGAGGTGTCGCCGATCATGTGCGGCGGCACCCGGAACAATCCCGCGATCTGCGACCGGGTGAACTGCCCGATCTGCAGGAACTGCATCTGCTCCGGCGAGATGCCCACCGCCGTCCAGGTCCAGCCATACGGCATGACGGCGGTGCGGCCCTGGTTGTCGCCGGAGTTCGCCGCCTCCCAGCTCTTGCGCGCCTGGTCCAGACGCGGATCGCCGGCCTTGATCTGCTCATTCGGGACCAGCAGGCCGCTGGGGCGGCTGCCGCGGCCGAAGAACCCGGCGATAAACTTCATGGACGCCATGGCCGTGCCGATCGACTGGCGCCCGCAATGGATCGGGCTCAGGCCCATCCAGCCGTCCATGCTCAGGCCGGTGAGGTGCAGCATGTCGGCGGCCGGCACGATGCGGACCGCGCCGGTATCGGTGACCTCATAGACCAGGTTGCCGCCCGCGTCGCGCTTCATCTTGACGTGGCGCGGATGCCGTGGCCATAGCGCGACCGGCTTGGCGCCCTGACGCTGGATCTCGGCGTAGCCATTGGCATTGAGCACCGCGCAGCCGATCCAGGTGGACAGGAACGCGGGCGCCGTCATCTCCGGATTGGGCTCGACGGTGAGCAGGTAGTACAGATCGTGGTCGACGGCGGGCATGCGGCCCTTGTCCGTCTGCCGGTAGACCTTCAAGGGCAGGCTGGCCATATCCGAGGCCAGCACATTGACGCAGGCATAGACCGACTCGCACTGCAGGGCGGTGTGCTCGTTGACCGCGACGCCGGAGGCCGTCGGCGTCCCGCCGAAGAAGTCGTACATCCAGGCTGCCGGAGCACTGAGCGGCACGGCCGGATTTTCAAGCGGGTTGCCACGCAATGCAGCGGCAGCCCAGGAACGCAAGCTCATCTCAGCTCCAAACTTCTAGGCCACAACAGCCAGCGGACCTTCGATCCGTTCACGCGCGATCGCAAAGTAGGCGGCGTCGCGCTCTATGCCGATAAAGCGGCGTCCCGTGTTCAGGGCCGCGACGCCGGCTGTGCCGGAGCCCATGGTGGGATGAAGAATCACGTCACCCGGCTGGCTATAAGTGCGAATGAGGTATTCGCAAAGCGAGGTCGGCTTCTGCGTCGGGTGCAGACCTTTACAGCCGACGAGGTGCATCCTGTCGTGGACAGCCTTTACAACTGTCCTCGGATAGCGCGTCGTGCGTGGAAGCACAGGATCGCGGCGGGTGAACTGGCGGTAGTTGGTTGACCCAGCACTCGGCTTTGTGCGGTAAGGCCTGCCCGCGCTCATCTGCGGGATGTATCGCGGTGCCCGGTCGCAGAAGACCAGGATGTTCTCGTGCGCCTTCAGCGGATATCGATTCGCATTTAGAAAGCCGGTGGCGTTGGGCTTCTCCCATATCCACTCGGTCCGCAGCTCACGCAGGTTGCTAGCCGCAGCCACGGTCGTGAACGGCTGCTGGGTGAAGAGCACCATCGGCGCGCCGGGCTTGCACACCCGCTTCCAGGCCGCCCAAAGCTTGTCCATCGGGATCAGCGTGTCCCATTTGTTCGCCGTGGTTCCATAGGGCAGATCGGCGAGAACCATGTCCACGCTGCCGTCGGCCAGCGTTGCCATCGCGTCGAGGCAATCGCCGTGAATGAGATCGAAAGCGTGCATCAGCTCCAAACTTCCCCTGCGAAGTCATCCGCGGCGGCCTCCGAGAGCACCTGCCGCACGCGCACCATCGCGTTCAGCAGCGCGCTGTGCGGATCGATCTTCAGTTCGTCTTTCGCCTTGCGCGGGAAGACGTTTTCGTTGGCGTCGGGTTTGGCGACGACGTTCGACATCGCCCAGGCCAGCAGCGGATTGCCGTCATGGTGAATGCGCCGATCGACGATCAGGCTCTTCAGCCATTGCATCGGCTCGGACAGCACCAGGGTCTGTTGCGGGACCTCGAAGATGGTGACGCCGGTCTGCTCGGCGAACTGCTGGGTGAGCAGCGCCGACTCGCGCTGGTCAAAGGCCAGCTCGCGGATGTCGAAGGCTTCGGAGGCCTCGACCAGATCCTTCAGAATCCGGCGGTAGTCGGTGATGTCGCCGTCGGTGACGGTGAGCAGGTTCGCGGCCGCCCAGCCCGCATAATGGGTGTTCTCCCCGCGGTAAACCACCGCGGAGGGCAGCCAGGCGCGCAGGAAGACGTAGAAGTGTTCGGCTCCGTCGATCTCACGCCGGAACACAGGCACATCGGCGCAGATGTCGAGCTTGTTGCCCAGATCGAGGCCGTCGACGCAGGGCTGGCCGGCAAAGTCTTCAATACGCAGCGCGGGATCGGCGCAGGCCGTCCATTGCTGCATGTTGTAGTAGCCGTCGGCGGCGTTGCACCAGATGTTCAGGCGCTTGGTCTTGTGCGCGGCCTGCTTGGCCGGATCGGCGATGGCCTCTTTCAGCTCGTCGAGATAGCCGCGGACGATGACGCTGACGCCCCAGTTGGGGTTGGCCTTGCGGGCCGCGGCCTCGGTGGTCCAGTCGTCCGCCGGCTGCTCCACGCCGAACGGGTCAACATAGGGCTTGGCGTCGATCGTGTAAATGATCCCGAAGACGTGATCGAGTTCGACCGTGCCTTCAAGCAGCTTTTGGATCTGCAGCTCGTCCGAGTAGCAGGGGCCGCCGATGTTATAGCCGGCAGTGGTGATGAAGATGGCCAGCGGCTGGGTGCGGCCGGCCTGGCCCTGCACCATGGTGTCGCGGAGCTTGGCGGTTTTGGCTTCGTGGAACTCGTCTTGAAGCCAGTAATGGGCGCCGCCGCCGTCGCCGGGCGAGCTGCTCACCGGCTTCCAGCGCGAGTTGGTGCGCGGCATCCAGATCGCGCTTTCGCCGCGCTTCTCAATGCCCAGCCGTTTGAAGATCGCGGGCGCAGCGGCCATCATGGCCTTGGCGGGGCCGTACAGCAGCTCCGCCTGGTCGCGTTTGTTCGCGCCGTTATAAATCTGCGCGCCGTTTTCACCGTCGCAGGCCATGCCGAAGAAGCCGATACCCGCCAGCGGCGTGGTCTTGCCATTCTTGCGCGGCACCGAGATGTAGGCCTTGGTGAAGCGGCGCAGGCCGTTGTCCTTGCGAACCCAGCCGTAGATTGAGCCGTAGATGAACTTCTGCCACAGCTCCAGCACCAGGGTGGGCGATCCCCAGTTGCCGTCGACGTGCGGCATCAGCTCCAGCCAGGAGCAGATGCGGCCTGCTTTCTCCGGATCGAACCGGAAGGGATAGGACGGGTCTTTCGACTTCTCCAGGTCGTTCAGGTGGCGTTGGCAGGCCAGCCGCACCCACACGCAGCCAACGATCTCGCCGGCGACGACCTTGCTGGCATAGAGCGCGACAGCGTGGCCGTGGGCGAGAAGCCTTTCCGCCGCAGTTATTGCCCTAGGGGCCGATAATTCGGTATAAGCGGGGCCAACTGGTGATTCAGTTGGCGTAGCCGGCGCCGTTCCCGCCGAGGATGACGGCGAGGGGGTCTTCCTGCGGCGACGGCTCATGGGCTCCATTCACTTTGCCGCGATCGGCGGGCGTGAGACCCATGCTGCCGAGCGAGGCGCGCAGATGGCCGATCTCGACCGGCTTGATATCGCCGCGACGCAGCTTTTCAAGCAGCAGCACGGCGAGCTCGACGATGTAGCAGTCCGCGGCCGTCAGAACCCCGGCGGGAACGCGATCGACCAGCGCCTGCCAAAGCTCGATCTGTTCCGGGGTGAAATACATCGGCGCCGGACCGAGATCCGCGCGCGGCGACGGCTCGTTCAGCCGATTCGCGAAGCGCTTCGGGTTCTTATCGACCGCTCCGGAGGCGAGAGCCTTCGCGATCGGGGTGCGGGGACGGGGCATGATTAACTCGAGTCATGAGTGCGGCAAGCGAACTACGAGATTGCGTTCAACGATTGGTGGACAAATTCAAGCTTGACGAAGCGCAGGGCTACAGAAGCAAGTCACGCCAGTACGCCATCGACATCCTCAGTCACGCTGTGGAGCACTACGAGCTTGATACGGCCGAAGAGCACTACAGCGAGCTTGAATGGAAGGAAAAGAACGAACCACGTGGTATCGACGAGTAGCGCCGTGGCCGTGGCGGACGTCCGGCTCTCGGGGAGACCGGCGCATTGGAGGGGAGGGAATGCGCAGCCCGGGTGTCTCAACCCGCGCCTGGACGCCCTGCCACGGCCACTCTTGTGTGCCCGCGCGAACACATAATTTTATGTGCGCCGACGGGCAAAATTGCTGTCTTCGGTCGCCGTCTTGCGGCTGTGACACGGCTTGCAAGCCGACTGGAGATTGTCCAGATCGAGGCGATCTCCACCGGCAGCGATCGGCACGATGTGATCGACCTCGGTCGCAGACACCGCGCGTCCCGTCTTGCGACAGAAAACGCACAGATGGAGATCCCGAAGCAGGGCGAGCTTGCGCACCCGGCGCCAGTCGGCATCGTAGCCGCGCTCGCGCGAGCTGCCGCGCCAGGCATCGTAGGGACGGATCGCGACCGGCAATACGGCGTGCTCGCCACAGAGCTTGCCATTTGCAGCAGCCCGCCGGCAGCCGCCATGCCGGCATGGCCGCGCGGCGCGTTGCGGCACTAGTCTTGCAAGCCGATCTGCGAAGCGATTTTGGCGCGGATCACCGATTGCGGCATGTGTGAGGCCAGATAGCCGTGCAGCTGGTCGACCGTGACCTCGAAGCCCGAGGGCACAACCCGCCAATCGATCACGCCTTCGTCATTCGACAGCCGGCCGCTCTGCTCCGAGGCGGAAATGCCAAGATGCGCGCGGATCGCGGCGAGCTCGTCAGCTGTGGCGTCGTAGCTGAGGGTGTAAGGCGTGAAACTCATGGGCTAAGCTCCTGCAGGCACTGCCTGCACATTCAGGATGCCCACCACGATATTGACCAGGTTCTGGATGTACGTGGTGTCTGCGGTGACGCCTGCCTGCTTGAGCAGGGAGGTGACAGCTGAGCTTACAAGCGTGAGAACCGTCGCCGCTTTCTGTGAGCCTGTGCCGTTCTGGATGCCGGCGGCGGCGTACTTCTGCTCGACCTCGATCACGGCGGTCTGGATCAGGCCGGTGGCATCGGCCAGCGTGGCGGCTTCCGGCGCGGCGGCCGGGAAGATCACTGAGACGAGAGCCGCGGCGGGCACCGCGTACTTGACCGCGTAGGCCAGTCCCTTCTCCGCATCGGCGACAAAAACCAGGCCGAAATTCTCCAGGGCATGGACCACCTTCGAGGCTTCGGAGATGGGCGGGTTTGCAGATGGGGTGGCGATGGGGATCTCCTGGGCCGAAGGTTCGGCGGGGGGTGCGGTTGGGGAGTTTGGCGCGGGTACGGGCGCGTGATTGGGAATTGTGGCCAGATGGGGCAAACCGATGGCGAGCAGCGTCGAAAGGCTGACCTGGCCGCCGGCTTCGGCGTCCACAAGAGCAGCTTCCGTTGGATCGACCTGCGCGACAGCTGCGTCTGGCTTGGCAACGCTCTGCTTCGCGGCCGCGCCGTGGTGAAACAGGCCTAACGGATTGTGGCCAAAGAGATTCATGCGGCAGCCTTGCAATAGGTGTTTCGGTACGCTGCCTTATCGCGGAGCAGGATGGCAGCGCCGGTGAAGGTGGTACGGCTGATGGTCCAGATCGCGGCCTGCATGTCGACGATGTGGGCATCCGACATTTCGTAGCTCATGCCCAGATCTTGGGTGCTCAAAGCCGCGGAGATCTCCGGGTAATCTTGCGAGTAGAGAATGCCTTCTACCCCGATGGCACTCCCTTTCAAAAACGCCGCGGTGATAATACCGCACTTCTGGCGGGCATTATGACCCGTCCAGCCATCGCGATAGTTTACGGCCATGCCAAGCAAGCTGGGCAGGGCAGCCTCGGCGGCTTGGCGGGTCAAGATCACCCGATGCTTGCGCGCGCCGGTGGGTGCCTTATCGCTCGGCCTGTCCAGCAGGGCTAGACAGCCCTGGAAGCGGAGAAGGTTTGGGTGGTACGACACCGTCGGCAGTGCGATCGAGAGCGTCATCCACGCATCCTTCGGCGAGAGGGTTTCCGGGAAATCGCACCCGCAACGCCCGGCGCAGGTTCGCGGCGAAGACATGGCAGCTGACGTAAAACCAGCGGTAGGCTAGACCGGAGCAGTCCGAGGGCGGGGGCATCCCTTCGATCGCGGCCGAAGCAACCCACCACGGCACCAAGCTGAAGAGCAGCCAGTGAGCCTTGAAGATCAAATCCCAGGTCATTTGCGTTGCCGCTCCATGAGGATCTCCTCGATGCGTCCGGTGGTGTCGCGGATCGCGGTGAGCTCCTCGGCCAACCGGCGCTGGTCGGCCTCATAGGTGTCTTTATCGAGCTTGGACTTGATGGCGTCGCGCTGCAGATCCAGCTGCCTTCCGACATCGTCAAACCGGCGGTCCGTCTCGGTCTTGTCGGCTTTTTTGTCGCTCTCGATAACAGTCACTCGCGTGCCCATGGTGTAGTAACACCCGCATAAGGAGATGATGAGCAAAACGACTGTTTTCAAGTTGAGGCCTTCAAAGCACCACTGAACGATGCTTCTGTCTTCGGGACGGCGTAGCGTCATGGCGTTGTCTCAAGTGAAGGCGAACGCCCTCGAAGCGATCCGAAGACCGAAAAAATGAATTGTGGATACGAAAATTTTCCAGATGGGCGGTATCGGCGGAGGCTTGCGCGAGGGATGAACACCCCCTTACCCCTACGGGCTAGGCCGCAACAGGGTACGCGCTCTCGTCGTCTAGCACGGGTGTCTTGCGGCTAGCGCGCTGACCTGGACGCACGTCCGTCACAAACTCGTTGCCGCCCCGAAGCACAACTACTGCGCTGCTGTCTGGTCGCTTTGGGCTGCGCTGCCGCGGCAGCGCGCGCCAGCTCGCGCTCCAGACGCTTGCGAAAGCCGCGGTGGGTTGCGGCCAGCGCCGGGTTGTCGGGATGCGCGGCACACTCGCGGTGATCCTGCGTCATGTCATCCAGGCGCATCAGCAGCGACTCCGGATCGCGCAGCAAGCGCCGCGGAATCTCAAACGTTTCGGCGCACACGCGGCAGCGCATGATCTGCAGGTGGTAGTCGGTGGCGATCAGCCTCACTGGGTGGCTCCGCTGCAGCGGCCGTTGCTCCACGCCGCCACCAGAATGCAATACTTCGCGACGCCCTGAGCGGCCATCTCGGTAACTCGCGGTCCCATGCTGCAGCTCACATCGCGCAGCTGGCGTTGGCGATTGGCACGGTTGCGGACACCCAGCTCGGTCTCGACATAAGCAAGGTACGCACCGTTGTCCGTGCTCACTACCTTAACCTGCTCGGCTTCGCCGGCCTCTACCATCTCCAGGGCAATCCGCCTGGTGACGGACACATATTGTCCGATTATCTCGGCGTCGCCCGGATCCTTGCCGCGAAACAGCGTCACATAGGCATCCAGGCGGACCGGATGCGCGGAACGGTTGCTGCGACGCTTATGCAATGCGGATCTCCCAAAAAGAGCCCGATCCGCGCTGGGATCGGGGGAGGCTAGAAGTTAAATTGGCGATCACGCGCAGAACCGGGCAGCGTCTCTGGCCTGTCTTGTGCGCGAGGCCCGCCGGCGAGCCGGCAGCGCAGATAAGTTGTCTAAGCGACTATGCCACAGCTGCGGCGGCGGCGCTCTCCAGCGAAAGCACAACTCCCGTCAACATCCGTGTCATTACCTTCGTACCGTGGCTGCGAGCACAAACTATTTCTAAGTATTCTTCATTTTGCTCTTGCACTACAACATGTTGAGGTGTATAATAGATACATCAGCAAGAGGCAACCAGCCTCACTAGGAGCAACAAAATGACAATTGATCGGAGCAAGACAATCTCCTGGACCAACAGCAGAGGCATAGCGCAAAGCGTAGAGATCACCTGCTACGTCGATGACATGATGGCACACGTCGCAGCCGACCTCACAGCCGCAACAGCACTGTAGGAGGTGACCGCTAATGGCAAACTCAATCACCATCACCACTCCCTACGGTCAGGCGATTATCCGCGAGGTGCCCGAGTATCGCGGCACTTACGAGTCGGACCCATTGTTAATGGATGGCAACTTTGCCGGTGGCCTCAAGCCGCAATCTTTTGACGGCGGCTGCATCTACCAGCAAGATGGGATCTGGATGATCCTCGTCCACACCCACTACACGGCAGCTCTAATCGGCAGCCACGGCGAGTACGGCGAGGTTAAGGGCAAGGATGAGCAGGACGCTTTGGCAGAGTTGTTGACGGATCAAGGCCAAAGCGCCGCGCGTCGCCTGATCGACAGCTACTACGGCGTCAAGGATTGAGGGCGGAGAGTGAGGTAAGGGCCGACTTTCGCCGGCCCCACCTTGTCCCATCACAACAACCTGGGTTCTATGGTTTCAATCCGCGCCCCTCGCAGGGCGACAACAGAAAGGTATCAGTCATGGATCACACGATCAAGCTCAATCGCGCCCGGAATCTAGCTCCTCACGTCCCCTCGGCCCAAGCCGAGATCGACAACAAGAGCGCGTTTATGGAGTTTGCCCGGCCTGCCGCGTAACACCCAAGCCCAGGCAGGTGCCCTTTTTTCTTAAGCTCCGCCGCGCCGACTAGCGGCAAGCGGTGCGTCCAGCGTGGTAGCTGGGGCCGGTACGTAACCCGGCACACAAACCTATGACCACCAATGCAGACTCTCTGCGCAAGATGCTTAAAACTTGTCCCTACGATTTGCTCGTCTCCGAGATGGCCAGCCGCAATGCCGGCAAGCGTAAAACCCATGGCGGACCAACGCAAAAGCTGGCACCCTGCCCGAAATGCGGAAAAATCATGGGTACCCGCGCGCGCCGCAAGGCCTGCCCAGCTCACTAGCTCCACAGTGCGTGCGCTCTACGGGGTTTGTCTCCAGTTCGCGCAGCAGCTCCAGGGTGGAGGCGCCGTTTTGGACCAACACGCTGTCGGCGTGGGAGCAAATGCCGCTGCGCACCCGATCCGCACCCAAATCTTTGGCGAGCTGGAGCGCGCAAAGCGAGCCAAGTAAGTTATGCATCAGATTGGCGAAACCGAGCGCCAATCTCCCAGTCTGCCGCTCCGGCACAGTGTAGATGTACTCGCGGGCGATCTGGCTCGCATCGTCAGAAAACTTGCCGAACAGCAGCAAACGTTGTTCGCCGCGCGCCTCCAGCGCTGACTGGTACACCGACTCGAGCCGCCGCAAATCTTCTCCGAGCATGGATCTCCCCCATTTTGATAACCATTCCGGCCCAAAATGGCCCCGCAGGAGGAGAAAAGGTCCCATCAAGAATGGCATGGAGATTGGCGCGCCGTATAGCCTGCCGTACAAACTCGATCAGGCCTCCAGGCAACCGGGAGCAGACTCGATCAAGCGCTCCACCACGCTCACCAGCGACTCCGGACGCCCATCGCGATCCTCGCCACGGAGCCGCAGCAGCTTATGATAGACTGGCAGGCGCAAATCGAACCGTTGGCTTTTTCGCTTGCGCGCGAGTAGCCGCCGCTGAGGCGCGGCCCGCTTCGGTCCCGCTGGTCTTCCCATTATTCTAAAGACCCGCGAAACGCGCGGCCACTCTCAAGTTGCTTGCGATAGGCGTGGTCGCGCTTGAGATATTTCAGCTCACACGCGTCGTAGCCTTGGCTGTACTTCTCGCGCCCGCCCATCTGGTAGGCGTGCAGCAGGGCAGCGCCGATGCCGCACATCAGCAGCACCACGAAACCGATCAGCCACGCGAACTCCATGCACGCCCCTCTACTGGACCTTATTCCAAAGCGTTTGCCGGCCATCCTCGCACTCGTAGGTCGTGAATACCGGCAGGACAGCATCCTCCGGTTTGCCATCGATGTCGATCGGCTTGCCAGTCCCAATCCTGCCCAGGCCGCACCCGGAATGATTGGCACCATGCAGCCGCCGCTCTCGCAACCGTGCCGCCAGCGGCCAACCGGCGGCGATCAAGAGCAGGCCAGCCAGCGATAGCCAAAGCGCTAAACGCAGCAACCCGATTCACCCACCCAATGAAGTTACAAACCCACTTTGCCCGATTCCGGCGCTCCGCGCCACTCCCCCAATGGTGGACCAAAGAAAGAATCAGAAGATCCGTTATCAGACATTAGTTGGAGGTATCCGGTGCTCCCGCAAGCAGATGCACTTGTTGCACCAGAAACTTGCTTCCACTGTTCTTTTGGTAAAGTGCTCAGGCATCACTCGTCTCCTAAACTCTGCTTTGCCCACTCCATGTGCTCCGCCCGGTTCACTGCACCACCTCAGCCTCGGCCTTCACCGCCATGATGTTCAGCTCGCTGCGCACCTTGAGCTTGTTGCTTGCCCCGCGCACAATCGTGCGCAGCGCTCTCGCCGTCTGGCCGTTTCTGCCGATCATTTTGCCCAGGTCGTCGGGCGAAACCGTCACGCTCAGCAACGCGCAATCGTCCTGCCAGGCCAGGTGCACATCCACCTCGTCCATGCGATCCACCAGCGCTTCCACCAACCCGGTCACTAACTCCGCCAAAATTACCGCTGCCTCTTCCGCCACCATCACTTCCCTCCTTTTCGAGCACCCCGGGTGCCCGGGCACTCGGCTTTTCACAAACCGCGTCCCATCCATTCGTTCAGCAGATCCTCCACCAGCTCCGAGAAATCCTCATAGCCGCGATCCTCGCTGCGCCGCCGCGCCGCCTTGTGCGTTTCCTTGCGCAGGTACACCTTTACCGGCTTATAGCCGGGGTGATTGCGCTTGCCGGTCTTCGCCGCAAAGGCGGGGGGCGCAGCGGCTTCGCGCTGCGGCTCCGGCACAGGCGCGTGCAGCGAGGTCAAAGCCTCGCGCAGGCCCTTCACGGCAGCACCTCGCGGCCGGCTTCGAGATAGGCGGCCCAGGCGCGGCCGCCGTTGCGGTCCAGATGCTCGCTGACGATGCACCCCGCGCCGGCCGCTTTCTCAAACGCCTTCAGCTCCGGAATCTCCGCTTCGAAGACCGGCGCCTGGAGATCCCGCAGCAGCGCCCGCAGCTCCGCCGCTTCGGCCGCGGCATGCGCCTCCACCCGCGTCAGCAGCACCCGAAAGCGCGAGCCGCGCACACGCTCCAGCGCCCGGATCGTTTGGCCCAGGCTGTCGGTATCCAGCGGCGATGGCACTGCCGGAACGACCAGGAGGTCGCAGAACTCGGCCGCGGCCGCCAGGTCGTCGTCGGTGGGCAGCTGCCCGGTGTCGATGACGGTGTGCGTGTACTTGCCCGCCAGCATGGTCGCCGCGTCGATCGGCGCCACCTGGAATGGCAGGCGAAACGCGGATCCGGCCCCGCGCCGGCTCCAGCCGGTGGCGTTGCGGGTGGGGTCGCCATCCAGCAAAAGGGTGGGGGCGTGGGCTTGCAGAACGGCGGCCAGGTGTACCGCCGTGGTCGTCTTCCCCACCCCGCCTTTGTAGCTCGCTACGGTCAAAATCATGGTGTTCGCTCCTGGTGCTCTGGGTTGGTGCTCTGAAACAGGAACTTGAAATTGGAGCGCCCGGGTGTCCAGGTGCGCGGGCACCCGGGCGCTCAGATCGCGAAACGCTAGCTGCTGGCCCCACTTGGCGCGGCCGCACTGCCGGCGGTCGCGGCCGTGCCCGCATTGGCGGCCGCCGCCGCGTTCGTTCCGCTCGCCGCCGCCGGCGATGCTGCTGGTGTGGGGATCGCCGCCTGCGCGGCAAGGGTCGCCTGTTTCATTTGGTCCACGATGGCCTCCATATCGGCCGCGGCTTTGGTGATCTCAGGGTCATCCTGCGCGGTCTGGCTCTGCTGAATCGCCGCCAGCCGGCTTTCCAGCGTCCCGATGAGCGTGTTGGTCGTGTTGAAGTAGCCGCTGAACGCGGCCGCTAGATCCTGGTCGGCTTGCGCCAGCTGTGCGTCGTTGTTTGCCATGCGTTGAATCTCCTCCAAAATGCGTTGGTGTTGTTTGTGGAATAGGCGGCCCATCGCCAGCAGTACGCCCAGGACAAGGAAATTCACGAAAGGACCTCTGCGATCCCTTCGACCCACACCGTTGGGCGCTCAGGGGCGCGGGTGCCCGGGCGCTCAGTTGGATCGGCTACCGGAAATGCCGCCAGCAACTCCGGAATCCACTCGGCGTCGGGGTACGCCGCGATCAGTACGGTGCCGATCGCCACCACGTCGTCGCGCAGCTCCTCCGCTTCGGCGAACAGCGCCCGGATCTCCGCCGCGATCGCCGGCAAACGCCGCGAGATCCACCGCATCCGCGCCGCCAGTCCATCCAGCCGCTCTTGCTTCATCGCACCACCCCCACCGCGTACAGCAGACACAGCATCCAGCACGGCCATCGCATCCCCATCGCCCCCTCTCCGCTCCGCGCACCCGGGCACCCGGGCGCTCATTCCATCTCTCCGCGCATCCAGGCCTCGCCGGCCGGAGTAAGTACATGCTTTGCTCCATCCTTGGCCCGCACCGCAATCTCCAAACGGTTCATCACTCCGCGCGCCTCCGCTTCGCTGCCCACCGGGATCCGCCGCAACAGCCTGCCTTCCTCGCTCAGCACCAGCGTGTGCTCCGCCCCGTCGATCTCCAGCTCCAGCCGAATCATGCCCATTTCGCCTCCCTCTCTTTCTTTCCAGCTCTCAGGTGCCCGGGTGCCCGGGCGCTCAGGCTCCCCGGTACGCGTCCCGTACCAGGATTTGCACCTCGCGGCCGGCAACCGCCTGCATGGCGGCGCCGACCTGCCGCCGCAGCATCGCCATCACCGCACGGGTCTTCTTTGCGTTCGGCGAGACCAGTGTCCACACCGGCGCCGTTCCGTCCACCTCCACGCCGGCCAGGACCGCCGGCTCGATCGCGGCGCGAAAGTTCTCCAAGCCTTCGGCGGCGTGTTTGCGGTTCGGCATCCTTTCCAGCGCTTCCAGGACCAGCCCCTTCACCTCGCGCCACGGATCCGGCGCGGCCGCCGATTTCGCCGGCGCTTCGGGCACGGCCGCCGTGCGGTGCAGCCGAATCGTGACAGTCACATCCTGCCCGGCGCACAGATGTTTCCGGGCCAGCCGCTCCAGCCGCTTGCGGTACTTGTCCAGCCCGGCCTGGGTCGCCGCCTCGTCCTCCGCCGAGGTCACCAGCAGCCACCCGTTCGGCATCCGGCGCAGGTCGTCCAGGCGCCAGCCCCGGAAGCACACGTCGTAGTCGTTTCCGGCGCCGCTGGCCAGATCGGATTTCAGCTCGCGGTGCAGCCTCGCCCAGCCGTTTTGCACATCCGGGTCGAGATTTACCCCCCCGCTCGGGGGGGTAGGGGGGGTTCTTGGATCGAGTGCAGGTTCTGGTAAAAGATCCAGTAAGGGTTCTAGTAAAGGATCTATTCCCCCTGACACCGATGTCATACCCCCCCTGACATCGGTGTCATAGCCCCCCTGACATCGGTGTCCGTCCCCCCCTGACATCGGTGTCATACCCCCCCTGACATCGGTGTCAGGGGGGTTTGGGGGGGCAATCGGCGGCAGCGGCAGCGGCTGTTGCACCGCGCGTTGGGCGTTCACCAGGCGTTGCAGTTCCATCGTCTTGGCCGTCAACCGCACGGCCTTGGTGTCGAACGGAGGATCGATCTGCGGGAACCGGTACTCACTGGAGCTCCGGCCCCCGTTCTCCCGCAGTCGCGGGTTCAACTCCACCACGCCGTTGACCTCCAGGCCCCGCAGCAGACGGTGGCAGTGCCGTTCCGTCATGCACGCGCGGCTGGCAATGTTCCCCACTGAGGGCCATGCGCAGCCTTTGTCCTGGTTGTGATCGTCAGCCAATTGGCTGAGGACGGCCTTTTCCGCGGGCGTAAGCTTCGCCCCGTTCGGCGCCTGCCGCAGATGCTTCACGTATTCGCTCGCCGCGTGGCTCATCTTCCTCGAGTAGCGACCAAACTCGCATCCCTGCATACATTACGAATTAAGTAATGTTCTGTCAATAACCATGTACACCGGCGTAACCAGGAAAGGTTACCTTACGCTGGCGGTATCGGAGTGTTGATGGCGGTAGGTGCGGTGCTCGATCATTGTGCCTAAGATCTCGATCTGTCTCTTGTCAGAACGCCAGTTTGGGTATGCTGGATTCAAAGCCACAAGTTCGAATAGGCGCTCACGAGACCCGTCTGGTCCTTTGTCGTGAAACTGACGAAGTACCTTCTCCCCGTGCTCGTCTTGCGCAATTACGAAGTCTTCCGCTACGGGCTTGACCTTGGGGTCTATGATCACCAAATCGCCCTGACGGAAGGCTGGCTCCATGGACCGCCCATGAACCAGAACGCCGATACTACCTGCGGGTGGTCGATAGTCCACTAACGATTTGGTGGATCGACGGCCTTCCGAAGGCCCACCGAAGTACACCATAGCGGGCTTGTTCACCTGATCGAGCGACACGACGGAAATCTGCTGCTCTATCCTCCGCTGCTCGACAGACTCTGCAAGCACAAACGGGTCTACGAAGAACTGTGCGGGCGTCTTTTCGAAGAACTTCGCGATCTTCTCAAGCAGCTCCGGCCTGGGATGCTGTTTTCCCTTTTCGATTCGGAAGACGCTCACCGAAGAGGTGTTTAACTTCTCAGCGAGTTGCTCCCTGCTCATCTTCGCCTGCTCGCGCCAAGCGCGAAGATTGTTCCGTACCGCCATACTTCAAGGGTCGCAGTTCTTACATATTTCGCAACAACGCGTCTTGCGTAATCGGTAACCTTTCTGCTATACGTAATTCGTAAGGGGAGCTGTTACCAATGGCCTCAGCATTACGCGAGGAACGTGAACGCCGGGGTTGGACCCTCGACTTCATCGCGAAGCGGGTTGGCGTGAGCAGCGCCCAGATCAGCCGGATCGAGAACGAAGGGGTCCGATCCGCAAAAACGGCGAAGGCCATTTCTGAACTCTTCGGCAATCTCACACTTGAGCAAGTGTGTTTCCAGCCTTCAACACAAGCCACCGGAGCGGACGCGATGGAGGTGCTTTGATGAGCAAACTCTCACCCCTTCAAACGAACGATGGCCACGTGCGGCTCCCAACCAGTGCCGTCTTCCATCTCTTGGGTATCGAAAACTATGCCCTCGTAACGCGATCCCGATGCTATTCGGTTCTTTACACCTTCGGCCTGCCGTTTACTCAACGTTCCGGCCTCTCCACCATCCTTCGAGCCCAGGACGATCAAGCCTTTTCCTCCAAGGTCCTCTTCGACCCGAAGGCGATCGCCTGGACTCAGCGACCAGATGATGGTGTCCTGGCGCTTTTCGCCGAAGAAAGTTCTTCCCTTCAGGCCGGTGAGCTTCGCCCAGAACCACTCCTCGATCTCCGCTCCCACGGCGCCGTCGAGAGATCGAACGAACGACTCTTCATCTTTGAGATCGGGAGTGCATGGACGGGGATACCAGCACACGCCAATCGCCGCGCCCCAGCGTCCTTCCGTGTTCCCTGCATCGCGAACCAGGCATACCGTCTCTTTGCCCTTGTCCATCTCCGGCGCAAGCTCTCTGCTGAGCCAAGCAGGCACATAGCCGAGTTGATTGCCTTCACCGTCCAGCACAGCGGTCGCCGTGCTGCCAAATGGATTATCCGGCTCGCGCCGGAGCTGAAGTTCTTGCCACGGTTTGAGCTTCGCCACGAATTCCTGACGCGAGCTTCCGTCTACGTTTTGGTGGCTGACGCCGACTATAGAGCAGCTGATCCACTTCCCGCCACGTTCACTGACCAGATCGTCGAAGTGCTTGTCGAAATCCTTCGGTTTCTGAGTGGGTTCGCTAGGCGGCTGCGCATCCCGTCCCGGCTCCAGCAGCTTGCTTTCCCTGCTGCGCTGGATAGACGAGATCGCGAAGACGCACACCGCGACCATCGTGAAGGCAAGGAAAAACCCTACGTTTGCCATACCCGGCATACTACCGGGCACCCGGGCACCCGGGTAAGTGGCATGAAAGTCAACACTAGCGGCCCAGCTTCGCCAGAGGCCGAGGCGGTGCGCTGATGTTCGAGACCACTGCACAGATCAAGGCACTTGAGGCGAAGATCGCGGCACTCGAAGCGAAGGTCGATGCAAACCATCTCACGCTGCTCAAGGCCCTGAACATCGAAACCCGGCTGTCGAGACTGGAACAGCTCATTCATGGATTCGGTTCATCCGCGAGGTCTTCGGAGAAAGAGAGTGAGCGATGAGAGCTCCGCTACAGCACCTGCAGTTCGAGCCGCTTGCCCAGCGCCGCCAGCGCGGCGCCGATGGTATCGATCTTGGTGGCGTGGCGCAGGTCCAGAATCCGGGTCATCTCCTGCTTCGGGATCCCCATGCGCCGGGCAAGCTCCGCCGGGCCGACATCCTGCGCCAGCAGTTCGTTGTGCAGCAGCACGGTCGCGCTCACCGCGGGCGCCAGATCGACCCAGCGCTGCCCCCGCTTCAACCCGCTGGGCGCGGGGACGGGGCGTCCATCCTCGAAGTAAAAATCGAGTGCCGTTTCGAGCGCGTCGGCGGCGTGGGTCAGCGCGTCGGCCTCGGTCTTGCCGAAGGTCAGGGCCTCGGGAATATCGGGAAAGCTCACGTTGATGCTGCCGTTCGTGTCGGGCTTCAAGCGTGCGGGAAAGCGCATACGGGACTCCTGCCTTGGTTAGTTGCGGGGACGTTTGAGCCCCAGCTGCCGGAAGATCGCGCCCAGCGTGCCGGTGGGGATCTCACCGGAGTGGGTGGGCATGACGGTTTGCTTGCCATGCAGGTAGACCTTGGCGTGGCTGCCCTTGCCTTTGCTCTCCACGATGACCGCTCCCTGCTCTGCCAGCCAGCGCTTCAGTTCCCGGCCCGTCATAGAAATACAGTAAACAAAAATGCGTACCGGCGCAAGGACAAAACCAAAGGAGAAACCCTATGTGCTTACCTGTAAAGCCCTTCAAGATCGAGCGGGAATGGATCCACGCCGGCCTGCAATGCGCGGTGACGATGGCGCGGGAGCGGTCGTTCCGTTGCGGCTACGTCCGGGTTCCGCCAGGTCACCCGCTGCACGGGGCCAGCTACCCCACCCCCGAGGTCGAGGTGCATGGCGGCCTCAGCTTCGGGGAAGCCGAATCCTGCTCGCATGAGGATGGCGTCGGCTGGTGGTTCGGCTTCGATTGCGGCCACTTCCTGGATGCAAGCTACGATCCCAACCTGGACCTCGCTACCGTCTCGGCGGAAGCCAAGGCCATCTTCTTCCTATTCCAGAGATCTCCGCTCCGTGAGCTGCATGAGCACTACTGGCTGCAGGCCGAGGTGGAAGCGGAGACCGAGCGGCTGGCCGAGCAGCTCGCGGCCGTTGCCTCCGCTCCGCTCCTCACCCTGGACCTGACGCCCGGGCAAGAGCTCGAGTACGAGCGCCTGGTGCGGGAGAACGCCGATGTCTGTCTTTAGCGTCCTTGAAGCCGTCGAGGCGGCCAAGGAACCGCTCACGGTCCTGCAGCTGGCGGGAATCTTCCGCGTCAGCCGCGGCGCCATCTACAAGGCCATTCACGCGGGCAGGATCCCGGTGATGGATATTGGGATCGACAGGATGCTCATCGACCCGCGTTCCCTGGCCGCGCAGCTCCGCCGTCAAAACCCGGCCATGCGCGTCGCCGCCCGGGGCCAATAAGTGAATCAGCATCACTAGGAGAAGAAGCGATGAAGATCACGCTCGAAAGCACGGAACAGATGGTTCAGGTTCACGGCGTGGCCGCCCGGGTCTGGCGCGGGCATACCGCGCGCGGCGTCGAGATCCACGCCATGATCACGCGGATCGCCGTGCTGACGATCGATGACTGTTCCCAGTTCGAGGCCGAGCTATCAGAGCAACGCGCTCCTCGCGATGCGGCGGCGGATGTCTTTCCACTGCGGTTGGTGCTCTGAACTTATTCCGGCTCGGGCGCCGACCCGCCGCAACGCGCGGGATGTCCCCTGAACTCGCGGCTGCTCATCTGCTCCCCGCACATGGGGCACGTCTTCAACACCCGGCGCGAAGGCCTCGGCGCCGTGGCCGCTTGGCGCTGCAGTTGCGATCGGGCGGCCTCCAGCACACATGCGGGCAAGGGCTGGCGCAGATCGACCGTGATGACGTGTTCAGACATGGGGTGGCTGTATTCGTGCCGGGTTTCGTACCGGCCCCGGTGACCAACCGGACGCCCCGCTTACCGTAGGATCGGCGAGGCGGGGCTTAGCTAGCTCTTGCTCTTCAGCGTTTCGATAGCCTCTTCATGGCGGCCGAGGTCGCGATAGAACTGCTTCAGGTCGTCGCTCATCCGGTCGATGCGTCCGGAAAGCTGGTGAATGTCGACGCGCTGCCAGATCACGCCCGCGAGGACTGTTCCGAGAAGGGTGAAGAACTGGATCGTGTTCATGTTTGCCACTGTGTGTCTCCCTATGCGGTTGGTTGCCGCTATAAAGATATTCCCACGTAGCCGGTTAGGTGTCAATAGGGTTTTGCTGGATTGACCCGAACATTGTCGAGAGAGTTGAGCGCTCGATCGCGGACTGCATCTCGTCCGGCTCGAGCGCACGCAGGTACCGCCGCGTCGAATCCAGATCCTTGTGCCCCAGCAGCTTCTGCAGGGAGACGATGTCCAGCCGGTCGCGCAGATGGTTGGTGGCGTAGGTGTGCCGGAAGCGGTGCAGCCCGAACTTTCCGCAGATCGCGTGCGTCGCACACGTCACCGGCTTGTTGCCGGCCGTGCCGACGCAATGCCCGCAGTTCAGCCCCGCGCGCTTGGCCAGCTGCTTCAGCTTCAGCAGCATTTTCTTGTCCCGCTGGCCGCCCTTGACGCCCCGAGCGGCCCAACAGGCTGAGGTGGCGAAGACCAGGCCGGCGGCTGCCCCCGTTCGCTCGCGATGCTCTCCCAGCAGCGCGATCAGCCTCCGCGGCACCGGGATCACGCGCTCCTGGTAGTTCTTGGGCGTGAAGCCGAGATCGGGTTTGCGCCGCACCCGGAGCGTTGCGCGCTCCGCATCCACATCGTCCCAACCCAGAAACGCGACCTCCTGTTCGCGCATGCCGGTCAGCAGAAAGGTCTGGTACAGCGCAAACTCGTGCGGGCGGCAGGCGGCGAAGATTGCCTTCAGCATCTCGGGCTTGTAGATCTCACGTTCGCGTTCCGTAACCTTGGGCAGGTCATTGGGCCGCAGCTGGATGACGGCGCCGCGCTTGCGCAGCTCCACACTCACGATGATCACTTTATCGACGATCGTGCTGGCGTCCAGGCCGTCGACATCGCGAAGAGCACACATCCAGCGCTCCATGGCTTTGGCGTCGGCCTGAACGGCGTGGGTGATGCCATGCTTGGCTGCCCAGCCGGCAAACGTCTCAAGGGCGTTGCGGTACTTCGCCGCCGACTTCCGCGCCAGCCGCGCCGGCGGGCTCGATCGGAACTCGGCCGCGATCGCGGCCAGCGACTCGCCTTCCACGCGGCCGGGGCCCCGGAGCTCCGGAGCGTCGTCGGCCTCCACGCCGCGCTTGCGCAGCTCGAGCACATGGGCCTGGGTCTGCAGCGCCCGCTTCACCGACGCCGGGTCGTCTCCCACCGCCGGCCTTCTGCGGCGGCCGTTCTCCCGGAAGTCGAGATGAAAGGTGCCCTCGATTGCCGCCACCGTCTTGCCTTTGACCACCACCCGCGAAAAGTCGAGGCGCCCTTCCCGCACCGCGACCGCGGCGAAGATCCACTTGCCTTCGTGCTTGATCTTGCGGACAACCCGCGGCGCTTTGACGGCCATGGTTCCCTCCCCTTGGTGTCCAGTGCTCCTGGTGTCCATCCCTATTCCTTGGTGTCCAGGAAACGGTGTACAGGAATCAACCCGGTAAACTTGGTAAACAGGGTGAACAATACCACCTATGCAGAAAACCCGCGCTCCCCTTGAGCGATCACGTCTGCTCAGGGGTGGCGCGGGTTTCAGAAAGTTTGTGGCGGAGAGTGAGGGATTCGAACCCCCGATAGCCTTGCGACTATGTCTGATTTCGAGTCAGGTGCATTCAACCGGGCTCTGCCAACTCTCCCCGTATGACAGTTTACCGAAGCTGGGCCGTAGTGCCAACGGATCCACCTCCCTGGCAGCGTCACACGGATAGCTAGTTGCGGCGCGCGCGGACCGTCTCCGTCGCTTGTATGACGCCATTCAGCGGAATCGCCGGGATCTCGGCTTCGCCTGCCGCCTTGATGCCGAGCTTCTGACGCAGTTCCGCATCCATGCGGCTGAAGATATCCTTATTTTCCTTCAGGAAGTTGCGCACGTTCTCGCGACCCTGCCCGATGCGCTCGCCCGCATAGCTGTACCAGGCGCCCGACTTCTCCACGATGTTGTGCAGCACCGCAAGATCCAGCGTGTCGCCCTCGCGCGAGATGCCCTCACCGTATAGAATGTCGAACTCGGCATCGCGGAAGGGTGCTGCGACCTTGTTCTTGACGATCTTCACCTTCGTGCGCGAGCCGACGACTACATCGCCATCCTTCACTGCGCCGATGCGCCGAATGTCAATGCGCACGGAGGAATAAAATTTCAGTGCCCGGCCGCCGGTTGTGGTCTCCGGGTTGCCAAACATGACGCCGATCTTCTCGCGTATCTGATTGATGAAGATAAGGCATGTACGGGATTTCGCGACCGTTCCTGTGAGTTTGCGTAGAGCCTGCGACATTAATCGCGCCTGTAGGCCCACGTGCGAATCGCCCATCTCGCCATCGAGCTCGGCCTTGGGAACCAGAGCAGCTACGGAATCAATGACAAGGATGTCGACCGCGCCGGACCGCACCAGGGCTTCGGTAATTTCAAGCGCCTGCTCCCCGTAGTCCGGCTGAGAGATCAGCAGGTTATCGGTATCCACGCCGAGTTTCTTGGCGTAGGCAGGATCAAGCGCGTGTTCAGCGTCGACAAAGGCAGCGAGACCGCCAAGCCGTTGTGCCTCCGCGATGATCTGCAGCGTGATGGTCGTCTTGCCCGAGCTTTCCGGGCCGAAGATCTCGATGACGCGCCCACGCGGCACACCGCCCACACCCAGAGCCGCGTCGAAGGAGATCGAACCGGTGCCGATTACAGCGATCGGGCCGACAGCCTCCTTCGCCCCGAGCCGCATGACCGAACCCTTGCCAAACTGCTTGTCCAACTGCGAAAGGGCTGCTTCAATGGCTCTGCTGCGGTCATCTGCCACGGGTGCTTCTCCTGGTGGGGTTCGGGTGTCGATCTCAAGCCTGAGTCTAGCACCGAAACGCGGCGCGAGGCAAAGGAAAGGCGAAGACCGGGTTACCACTTTTCGGGCAGATGTTGGAGTAGGTCGGCAAGAATGCCGCGAGTGAAAAGCAGATCCCCTTCGGGGATGACAAGAAAGAACGGCTAGGCAGCGAGGCAGTTCTCTTACCGCTTCAGCAGATCCACAGGCGCATGCACATCTTGGATGCGGAACAGGCTGGCAAGGGCAGGGTGGCGCGCGGCCACGGCGCGGTACATCTCCCAGGCTACGAGCCTGTAACTGAAGTGCCCGGCGATGCCGGAGCGCAGCTCGGAGATATACAGCGCCTCGGCGAAGTCCATCTTGAACATGGCGCGGCAACGGGTCCCCAGCGGCAGGAGATACTGCGCGCTTTCGGCGGCCTCGGGTGCGCCGCTGGATCGTACCCGCCCATAGGCGGTGAAAGCACTGGCCATCGCCTCGCGGTAGAGACCGTCCAGTCCCGCCGCTGCAAGCGTAGGCTGCCCAGGACAGACAGGCTCCTGGTAGCCGTGCAGATCGCTGAACTGCTGGATGAGCTGCACGCAGCGGCGATGGCGATGCATGTCGCGGAAGCCGCCAATATCCATGAGGATATCGAAGCGGAAGCCGTCGCCGCTCTTGAAGCCGCGCAGCAGCTCGTCATGGCGACCGCGGTGCCTGGCCCCCAGCGCGATCAGTTCGTCCCGGCGAGCCTCGGACAATGCACCCACCGCGCCGCGCAGCTGCCGGTAGGAGTAGTGGCAGTGCGGGTACAGCAGCGAGGTCGCAATCTCCACCTCGAGATGCTCGTCATCGTCCAGCAGGTCCACCAGGGGTGCGGGATAGATTGGGGCCTCGCCCATCAACTCACGCGCGGCCTGATCCAGCTCCGAGCAGCTGCGTTGCAGGTACGGGCTGGGTTCGGCGTACTTCACCAGCGTGGGCGCGGTGCGAACCGCAGGCAGGAAGTTGTTCAGCAGCTCGGAGCTGGCTTCGGGATCCACCACCCCCTCACCAGCCAACTCTTCAAGCCGTTCGCGCTGCAGGTTCCAGGCCGGATTGCGGGCCGCGTCGCGCAACTTGGCGCCGAGTTCCCGCACTTCGGCGAATGGGCTCGACAGCAGGCGCGAGACCTGCGTTTCCAGGGTGCGCGCATTCACAATCTGGCCCAGCGAGGTGTTCGTCGCCAAGGGGAGCAGATAGCGGGCGGCATCGAAGGCGCGAGCCCGCAGGGTGCGCTCGTAGCTGTCCGCCTTCATGGCCTCGGGGCGTGGAACGGCGCGGCGCAGGGCCTCCGTCATCCCCTCCCCCAGACCTTCGTAGGCGATGAAGAGTGCCTGGACGGCGTCGTTGAAGGTTGTGCGGGTCGCTCGGTCGAGCGTAGGGGTGTACCAGCCGGAGCGGCGGAAGTTCTGGTAGCGCGTGGAACGCTCCTGGCCGTCCCAGCGCGTCTCGTCCACAAGCGTGATCGCCGCCAGCAGGCTCAGGCGCTCAACCGCCATGGGCACATGCGCCAGATCGGCAATGGAGCGATGGCCGTATTGAAAATAGAACGTGTCCAGAAACTGTTCGGCGCGCTGGGTGCTGATCTCCGCGAGCGATTCGCGCAGCGTCAGGGCCGAACGGGAGTACTTGGCCATCGCGTAGGCCAGCACCTCGGGCTCCGCTCCATGGATGGCGTAGACGTCAGTGCCCGGGCCGACTGGCTCCGGCTGAAGCTGCTCCGGCGCGGCTGTCTCCGTGGTTTCGGCGGAAAGGACGGGGGCGGCAGCGGAGACAAACAGGCTCATAGCCCCATGAGTATAGCCGTCACGGAGGGGGATGCGCGTCTGCGCCTCTTATACTCAGGGGACGTCCTGAGGAGTTCCCTGTTCATGTCCCCTGCAGAAACCCGTCCAGCGGAAACCCGTATTGCCCTCGTCACCGGCGCCTCGCAAGGCATTGGCCGGGCCATAGCCCTTGTCTTGGCCAGGCAGGGTCACCCCGTCGCGCTCGCCGCCCGCAACGAAGCGAAACTAGCGGAGGTGAAGGCAGAGATCGAGGCGGCCGGCGGAATCGCAGAGTGCTTTGTCCTCGATGTTGGCAGTGAGGAGTCGATCAAGGCCGCAGCCAAGGCTGCCTCGGCACGATTTGGCGCGGTGCACATCCTGGTCAACAATGCCGGGATCACCCGAGACGGGCTTGTCCTGCGGATGAAGGTCGCTGACTTTGAAGACGTCCTCCGCGCTAACCTTACCGGGGCATTTCTGCTCACGCAGGCGCTGCTGCAGGGCATGATCAAGGCGCGCTGGGGCCGCATTCTGAACATCACCTCGGTCGTTGGGGAGACGGGGGCCGCCGGCCAGGCCAACTACGCCGCCTCCAAGGCCGGGCTGATCGGGCTCACGAAGTCCCTCGCCCGCGAACTCGCCTCCCGCAGCATCACCGTGAATGCCATCGCGCCCGGATTCGTCGAAACGGCCATGACGGATGTGCTCACCGGAGAGCAGAAGGCCGGCATTCTGAGGCACATTCCTCTCGCCCGCTACGGCAGCGTGGATGACATTGCCGCTGCCGCAGCGTTTCTCGCCTCCGAAGGGGCCGGCTACATCACCGGACACGTCCTCGATGTGAACGGCGGAATGTACATGGGCTGATTCATTCCCTATCTGGAACTGATTCCGGTATTTACAGGTGTTTATGCCCTTTCTGCCGAGAGACATATGAGTGCCGTCGGCTACACGAATCTCGGCTGGTACAAAGATTCACGCCCGTGCGCAACTTCGCTCTTGCAGCGCGAGGAAAGGGTAGTTAGTCTCCGGCTAATGGCAAACATGCATGCAGCTCTTCCGTCGCTCCAGGCTGCGCCCCCCCAGCCGACGCCCATTACGATTGGCGTCACCATCCGTGAGTTCCGCCTGCAGCGCGGCATGTCGCAGGGCGACATTGAAAAGCGGACAGGCCTGCTGCGCTGCTACCTCTCCCGCGTGGAAAATGGCCACACCGTGCCTTCCCTGGAGACGCTGCAGAAGATTGCCGGCGCGCTGGAACTGCCGCTCAGCCAGTTCTTCGCCGACGATCCCGTGCGGGAGATGAGTGGCGTCAACCTCAATGAAACCGAGATCCACTTTCTGACCGAGATTCAGCGTTACTCCGCGAACCTGGGAGAAGGCGACCGTCGGCTGCTGCTGGCCATGGTGCGGAAGTTCGCGGCCACCGCCGGCGGGAGCATGGACTAGGGAGTGTCTGTGGGAATCATCTTTTGCTTTTCGGAGATAGGTCCGGGCTTCACAGGCTGCGGCCCGTAAAGCCCATCATTTTGGCTCTCCTTTTCGTGGGGCTGAAGCCCCACGCTCCCTCCCCCACTGAAATAGCTAGGGGGGTAATTTGCGTTAGGGCAGAACCACACAAGCTATACCCAGCGCCAACGGCGCAAAGCCTGGGAGAAAATCACACAAGCTGTAACCCAGCGCTAACGGCGCAACACATAACAGCCTTGGGCGTAGCCCCAGGTACGACGCAAAAAAGCATAGAGGGCTGAAGGCCCGCAACATAGAAGCCTGGGTACAGCAATCCGGTTTGTGCTCTAGCAGCCGAATCCCCGAATATACCTGCAGGAGAACCGAGTTAGCGGCCGAACGCCAGCTTCGCGTAGGTTCCAATGGCATAGCCGATCAGGCAAAGCAGCACGGCCGCCGTCACAAAGACAAGCACCTGACGTGACCGGTAGCTCGATCGGCCCGAGGTCATCCTCGGGAACAGGGGCAGTCCAAGAGCGAGGCCGCAGAGGAACCCTCCCACATGCGCGCTGTTGTCGATGCGCGGCAGGGTCTGCGGGTCGAGGTGCATCAGCCGCAGGTGTTGTGGCGAAAAACCGGGGAGCGCGCCGGGCGCCAGGCCGATGGCCAGATTGGCTAACGCAAAAAAGATCACCTGCCGTCGCAGACTCCGCAGTTCCTCCCACGGCAGAGCCAGTTTGCGGTTTGAGAGCAGGACGATGAGGATGCCGGCGATGCCGAAGATGGCGCCGGAGGCCCCCGCCACCACGTTCAAAAGCTGCCCTGTAAGCAGGCCGGCGCCGAGCGATTGCAACATGCCCGCGGCCCCGGTCAGCAGATACACGGCGATCAGCCCCGGACGCCCGAGCAGCGGCTCGCCGAAGATGCCGAGGTTCCACAGGCACCACATGTTAAGCAGAAGATGCAGCACGGTGACGTGGACAAACGTCGAAGTCACCAGCCGCCACCACTGCCCATGCGCGAGGATCAGCCACGGCGTGCTGCTGCCGAAGAAGAGCAGCACGTTCTCATCGAAAGGGGCGGTCAGCACCGAGCCGTAGTCACCGTGCCGGAGCAGCGCGGGCACGGGGCCAAACCGAAACATCGCGGCAAAGACGACAAGATTGATGCCGATGAGGAGATAGGTTGCCGGATAGGCCAGCAGCGAGGGAGGCCGTTCACGGCGGCGCGCAGCGGGTCGCGCTGCGATCAACTCGCCTTCCGGCGTAAACGCCGGGGCGGTGCCGGTGGGGGGCTCCGTTGCAGTGCTATAGGCGTGGTTCATGCGGGAATGCTCAAGAGCTCCGCATTCAGCCTACACTCTTACAGGTATTTACTTACCCAAGGGACGGCCTAAGCGGCCTGTTTGCCCAGGCGATCGTGCGGCGCAGAGGATTCTTTTTCGCGGAGCAGGGCCGATACCATGCCCGGAATGGGCGTCGCAATCGCGACCAGCACCCATAACAGCATGGAAACGATGACGCCCAGGATCGCCACGGCCTGGAGGCTCAGGGTAATGCCCGCCGAGATGTGCGAATGCGCCAAAGCCGCTTCCGGCAGCAGGTGAAGATGCAGGCTGGCAAGGTGGTTGAAGGCGCGCAGCCGGTGAATCACGATGGCGGCCAGCAAAAACGCCGCAAAGGAGAGCGTCGTCGCCGCAAACAGCAGCATGTCGACCGACCGGTGGAGCCGCTGCCGTCCGCGGCAGTGGGCACACTCCCGCAGATGATCCTCGTAATCTCCGCGCAGGTCGGGCGAGATCCCGGAGATGTCATAGCGCCATCCCGACAGGATGGCGCCGACAACGTGATCCGTGCAGGTCGTGGACCGATGCAGACCGGTTTGTATGGGGTAGGTCGCCATCTTTACGTTGTATTGATTCTAGCGTACGTCGTTACGATGCAAAGAGATTGTCCGATCGGCGGGGGAACCTGCGGAGTTCACAGCCGTTCTACAGGTCACAGCCGTTCTAAAGGCAGATGGGTTCCAGGGGAGCGTCCTGCCCGGCCAGCACGATGCGATTGCCCAACAGGGACAGCCTGTCGCCGATGGCCTGCTCGGCGGCGAAGCGGGCCAGGTCGGGGAGATTGTTCTGCTCGGAGAGATGGCCGAGCACGATGGTGTGGGCGCCCCCATCGTAGTCGCGGGTGAGAAACTCGGCCGCAGCGGCGTTGGACAGATGCCCCACCCGGGACAGAACCCGCTGCTTCACCGACCAGGGGTACGGTCCGTCCTTCAGCATCTCCAGATCGTGGTTGGCCTCCAGCAGCAGCACATCCACCTCGCGCAGGGCGAGCTTTACGTTGGGCGGCACATAGCCCAGGTCCGTCACGACGGCCATGCGCATGCTTTCGGTGGGGGCGTGGAAGACAAAACCGCAAGGGTCGGCGGCATCGTGCGGGATGGTGAACGGGCTGATGTCGATCTCCCCGACCGTGAAGCGGCGGCCGGCCTGGAAGTACTCGACCGCGGGCAGAAAAGCAGGGTTGGCCTTGGCGGCGGCCCGGGTTTCCTCCGGCTCGCAGGGCTCCGGATCGCAGGGCTCCGGATCGAGGGCATCCGGATCGAGGGGATGCGGCAAGGTGGATGTCGCGACGGCAGCCATGGTCTGTACGCAATCGTCTCCCGGCGCCGCGTTCCGTGCATCCGCTCCGCCCCGCAGCAGATGGGCAGGCAGATGATCGGCGGAGTTGACGGCCGGCTCGGCGTTGCGCTCCGCGCGCTCCCGTTGCAGCTGTTCCAGCCACTGCGCATAGCTCACGGTCTTACGCGGCGTCATCATGCGCACCCAGGCGCGGTGCGTGGCCTCGGTAAAAAATACCGGAATGCCGAGTTTGCGCGCCAGAACCGCCAGCCCGGCAACGTGGTCCAGGTGCTCATGGGTGATCAGGATGGCAGAAAGCCCGGCGGGGTCCTCACCCGTAAGCGCCATGCGCCGCAGGAGCTCGCGGCAGGAGAGCCCGGCGTCCACCAGCAGACTGGTGGATCCAGCGGAGACGATGGTGGCATTGCCCTTGGAACCCGAGGCTAGAACCGTCATCCGCATCGCCGTGAACCTGCCCCCCACACTGTCGAGCATACGCCGAAACCCGGCGAAAAAGCGGAAGAATGCCGAAGGCGACCTAAGGCTGGATCCGCAGCGGGGCGAGGAAGTTCACAACGGTCCGCATCACCACCTCGTCCCGCTGATTGAACACCGTCGTACGCGACTTCACGACGCCAAAGGCGGGGCGCGACTGCGATCCGCGCACCGACAGGATCTCGGCTTCGGTGCGCAGTGCATCGCCCGGCCGCACCGGCTCCGTCCAGCGCATCTCCTCGACGCCGGCGCCGATGATGCCGCCGGCGATGTGCAGGGACTCTACGCGAAGCCGCATGACGATGGCGGCCGTCAGCCAGCCCGAGGCGGCCAGCCCCTTGAAGAACGAGCTTTCCCCTGCGGCTTCATCCAGATGAAACGGCTGCGGATCGTAGCGCTCGGCGAACTCCTTGATCTCTTCGGCAGTGACGCGGTAGCTGCGCTCGGAAGGGAAACGCATCCCTGGACGCAGGTCCTCGTAGTAGAGCTCTGTGGGCACACCATCTCCTCGGCCGCTGCGGCATCTCCGGTCCTCGCCGGCGGCTGTGTAGCTGAGTGTATCCGGTCGCGGGGATCGGGTGCAGATAAGCGGCGCGGAGCTTAGGCACATCTGAGCCTCCTAGTTTTGCGTAAGCAAGTAGCACGATTGCGTACATCATGTTACGGTCATCCGCAAAGAACAGCAGGGGGCCTCAGAATGCCGAAAATCAGGCCCCTTGCACCTCTCTCTCGTAGAGCGGTGATGCTGTTTTTGCTTTACTGCGCTTCCGTTCCGCTCTTGGCTGCTCAGCAAGTCGAGCTAAAAGGGACCGTCACCGACCCCAAAGGGAACGCCTTGCCCCAGGCTGTTGTCCAGTTATTGCAGGGGCAGGGCGTGGCGGCGCAAACCGTTACTGGTCCATCCGGCGGCTTCGCATTGAAGGCGCCCATTCCCGGAAAATACGTTTTCAAGGTCACCGCGAAGGGCCTTCAGCCCATCACAACACCGGTAACGGTACTGCCCGGCAACAACGAAGAGCTGGAGCTCCGCCTGAGCCAACTCTCCACCGAGATGACCAGCGTGACAGTCACGGCAGATGTCAACGACCTCGACGTACTATCGCCGGATCCCGGGGAGAAGGTCTTTGTCCGACAGGATCTGCTGGACGCCAACCCCGGCCGACCTGGAGCCCCCGTCTCCATTCCCGGATACCCGATCGAGACTGCCTCCAGCGGCATCAAGGCCCCGCAGTACTTCGCTCCCGGTGTCGCCGGCGATCACGGCGAACCCATCGCGCAGTACATCGCGGTCGGAACCTCTCTCGTCCCCAACAATCTGTCCAGCAACGCTCATGGGAACGGCTACGCCGATCCCAACATCTTCATCCCCGAGGTTCTCGAAAGTGTTCAGGTGGACGGCGGGGCCTATAACGTCCGCCAGGGCAATCATGCCGTCAACCTGGCAGCGATCTACGGCCTGCGCTCCAGCCTCGATCCGTTCCTTACCCTCACCTTCGACTATCGCGACATCGATCTCGTCGCCGGGTATAGCCCAACGCCCCAATCGTTTGTCGCCATCGAGGCTTCGTTGGGTAACGGGTTCCTGAAACGGCTGGAGCATCGCCAGCAATACAAGATCAACAGTCAGCGCAATTTTCGGCTTGGAAATCACTACCTTACGGCCCTCGGCATCGGCTACTTCGGCACCTCCTATGTGCCGGGCCTAACCCCGATCTTTCCCCAGGACGCAAACGATTCCAACTTTCCCAACTACGGCGATACCATCGATCCCCGCCAGCGCGATCAAACCCACACCGCTCTTGCGGCGATCAACGATCAATGGAAGCTCACGGGTTCGCAGCAAGTGCTTCTATCTGGCTTCTTCCGTACCTATAACCTGGCGCTCTTTTCCGACTTTGGCGCCGGCCTCATCCGGCAGAGCGAGTTCCGCACAGTCGCCGGCAGCACGGCAAACTACATCGACAAGATCTCTGAGGCGCTGTCATTCCTTGGCGGATTCGAGTATGACCGCGAGGCGCCGCGTCGAGATAATCTCGATCACTACGGCTACCCGAATCCGTTGGACCTGCATGCGTACGGCCCGTTTGTGAAGGTCGATTCGAACAACATCACCATCGCCTCGTATACCCCGTATGGTGCCCTCTCCGGCCGGGTCACGCCATTTTTTCGCTACTATGCCGGTTGGCGTCGCGATGAGATCGATGTCACCAACGATGACCTGATCAACTCTGCCAACTCCTATCAGAAGGTGGTCGGCCTCAACGGTCCGAAAGCCACTCTCTCTTTTCTTCCGAGGGACTCCTGGTATGTTCCACTGCTTTCCTTCAGCTACGGCCAGTCCTTCTTTACGGACGATCCGCGTATCGGGGTAGGAACCGGGGGGCCGGGAACTGCCATCGCCACCTCCCATGCGTATCAACTCGTAGCGAGCAAGAGCATCGCGAGGACCGACCTCAAGCTCACCCTCGGTCACGTCACGACCAGCTCCGAATTAGCCAAGCTCGACCCTGACACGGGTTTGCAATTCGATCAGGGACCCGGCCGGAACGAGTTCCTCACCGTGGCCGTGCGTCAAAGCTTCGGCCAGGGCTCGATTCTCGCGACCTTCTCCAAGGCGAATGCCCGAGACCTCGATTCCGGGCAGCCTACGCCGGAAGCCCCGAGGACGATCTTCGACCTGCTCGCCAATGCCCAAAAGCTTCCGTTCCACCTGCAAGCACGGGCGGAGTTGGAATACGTCGGCCTGAAGCCCCTCGGACCCGGCTGCTCTCCCGACCCGAACTTCCAATGCACCGGAACCCCCGTCAAGGAGTTGCGCGCCGCGGTCGTCAGGCCCTTTCAGAATGGACGGTTTGATGTTGGCCTGAACACCTTCCTGGCGAGCGGCTACACCGGTCAGACGCTGCAGACGTTCGATCCGTCCACCATCGCCGAGGTCGTCGGTGTGCGCATACCTTCCTATGCCAGCCTCAACTTCACGTACCGCTTCGGACGCTCCGCCGGGCGTTGACCCCGACCCATGACCCAGATCCATGATCCCGACCCATGATCCAGATCCATGACCCCGATCCATGACCCCGATCCATGACCCCGATCAATGCGCATGAGCGTGGTGTGAGTGGTGAAGAGGGGATAAATCACCGCCTGTGCTGGTCAGCACCAACTTGCCGTGCTTGACGCCGCGCAGGCTCAGGATGCGGTCGGACATCTCTCGAATGTCCTTGCTCAGTCCCTGCATGAGAATCACTTCTAAACAGTAGCTGTCATCCAGATGAACATGGGTATTGGCGAGCACCATGCCTTGAGCGTGGTGCTGAGCTTCGTTCAGTTTTTGGGTCAGATTGGGCCGATGGTGATCGTAGATCAGGGTCAGAGTGCCGACCATCGGCCTGTTCGAGTCGATCGCTTCTGAGACCAGGGTCTCTCGAATGAGATCCCGCAATGCCTCTGAGCGATTCTTGTAGCCGCGCTTAGCAATCAGCTGATCGAACTCCTTGAGGAGGTCCTCTTCGAGCGAAACTCCGGTTCTGCTCAACTGGCTCATCGCGGCTTCCAAACGCGATTGTAATTGCTCATCTTTAGCGTGGTCTTCCCTTTCCTAGGGGGCCAGCGGTTTACCCTGTCCACATGCGACTTCTCCCCCCTGCACTGCTTGTCGTTCTCGTTGGCGTCGGGCCCGCGCGGTCTCAACAGTCCGTGAACCACCTCGCCGCGCCGGAAGGCGCGTCCGCCACCCCCCACGACCGCGCCGCGGCCCAGCCCTCGACGGCACTCCAGGTCCGCGCAGGGGAAAAGACGATCACGCTTTCGCTCGCGGAGCTGCAGGCGATGCCGCAGGTCACCGTTTCCGTCTTCAACGCGCACAGCAAACAGAACGAAACGTACACCGGCCCCCTGGTCGCCGATGTGCTCGCGAAGACGAGTGTGACGTTGAGTGAGAAGACGCAGCACGAGGTGCTCGACTCCTATGTGCTGGCTTCGGGGACGGACGGATACTTCGTGGTGTTTTCAGGCGCGGAGCTGCAGCCGGGACTGCATAAGGCGCAGGCAATCATCGCCATTGCCCAGGCCGGCCAGCCGCTGGCGCGTAATGGAGCGTTTCAGCTCATCGATTCCCTGGATGTGAAGCCGGCCCGCTGGGTCCGCAATCTGAATGCGCTCGCGATGGTTCCGGTCAGGGCTCCCGCGCAGTAGAGAGTGTCTGTGTGAATCACGATAAGCGTACGGAGTGCATTTTGGAGGAGGATGGGGAGGGAGCGTGGGGCTTCAGCCCCACGAAGAGGAGAGCCAAAGGATGGGCTTTAGAGCATGATTCGTGCAGGTGTACCCGGAAGGGTCGTTGTTGGGAGGGAGCCGTGGGCTTCAGCCCACGGAACAGAAGCGGAGTCCAAGTGCCCTTCAGGGCTGGACTTTGCTTCCTCTCCCAAACAGCCCGGGGCTAAAGCCCTGTTTTCCTGCAACGCTGGATTCAGCGGCCTGAAGGCCGCTGCTCCCTCCCAAGAACTGGGTATAGCTATGGTGATCATGCTTTAGCCCAGGGTTCTCTCCGCTGCCAGCGCACAACCCGGGGCTGAAGCCCGGTTCTTCTCCGCACTGAAGGTCCGGGCTGAAGCCCGGACCTATCTCCGAAAAGCAAAAAATAATTCACCCAGGCACTACCTAAAGCCCGCGATGGTTCGCTCCTGTTGAGTAGGCTGAAGCCGGCTGCTGCACCCAGAAAACCGCCTCCTGCGATCGTCAGACAGTATCGAATCCAAAACTACACAAAACGACTAAAACCGAAGCGCGGCACGGATCACGCCAAAGCTCCCCATCCAGTGCCCCAAGCCGCCCATCAGGTCGCCCGAGGGCACCGCGGCCTGCATCACCGGCCCAGTTCCCTGCGCGGCGTCTACCATCGCCCGCAGCTTGCGAGCCAGCGTCAGGTCGAAGCCTTCGCTCACCCAGACGCGACTGCCCTCCCGGCGCAGCAGCACGTCGCCCTCATTGCTCGAGTACACGCGCTCGTCGCTGTCGGTCTCCTCCGCCTGCCGGCGTTTCAGGCCGTCGTACTGCCGCGGCAACTCCTCCTCGAAGACATGGAAGAAGCTTAAGGCGGAGTCCGGGTTCCGCCAGCGCGAGTCGTACATCAGCGCCAGGGAGGCGGTGGTGTTCTTCTCGGCGGCCGAGGCGTTTTTACGCTGCGCGGCGTAGTAGACGCCACCGTCCCAGTTCGGCGCCAGCGCCTCGGCGAGGGGTTTGCCGCCAAACAGCTCCGCCGTCATCCGCACATCCAGCTCGCCCATCACGCCGACGTCGTAGGGCTCATAGCCGGCGGCGGTCAGCGTGGGATGAACGTCGGGCAGCACCATCACGGGTACCGGCACATGCTCCATGTAAGCCCGCGGGTGCAGAATCTGCGAGCTGGCCGAAGGCGGCGCCCCCAAAACGCCGGAGAACGCCGCGTCCGTGCCGCTTTTGGTCAGGATCGCGTCCTCGAACATAAGCCCACTGGTGTACGGGAACAGCAGACTTTGCTGCAGCACCAGCGGCGCGCGCGCCAGCACCGGCGAATCGCCCATGTCCGAAGACCCGTTGGCCAGCAGCGCTGCCATCTGCGGCACATCCTTCAGGGTCTTGCTCCCGCCCTGCAGCATCAGCTCGTAGTCGGCAAAGCTGACCATGGCCTGCCCTTCGAGCACTGCGTCGCGCGCCGTGTCGTCTTCATCGGTCTGAATGTGCTTCGTATCTTCGGCGACGGTCTTGGAAACACCTTCGGGCTGGGTGTCCTCCCAATGCTTCAGATCGACCTTCTGGTCCTGCAGCGCGTGGGTGAGCTCGTGCGCCATCACCGGCTTCTGCTCATCCACCGGCACCCAGTCGAGCAGGTTCATCGTCTTCGTCTTGTTGTCGTAAAAACCGGCAATCTGCTCCGTCAACAGGCTGAGCAGAAAGGGCCGCAGCTGGAAATCGCGATCGAGCAGGCCGAACTTCTTGAGCACCAGCTCGCTTTGTTCCATCTTTTTGTTGCCCTTGTCCTCGTCGAAGCGCTTGCGCAGCTCCTTGCTCACCTGGTCGCGGGAGATAAACACCTTCTTTACCGGGTGCTGGATGGGCAGCCCGGTGTCCTTGCTGGCGAACTTGAAGATGTCCTCCGCGGCCGCGAAGAGCTGCTCCTCCTGCTGCTTGGTCAGCCGCTTTTCCGGCGCATTTTCCGTGATCGTCGTCTGCCCGGACTCCAGCTGCGGCGGCGTGACACCCGGCTTCCCCCCGGGCGCCCCGGCGGCCGGGTCACCCGTGCCGGGAGTGGTGGGAATCGGCTTTTCCGTGCTCGCGGGGGGCGTCGTCTGCGCTCCGGCCAGCTCGCATACAGCACCCAAAACCAAAGCCGCTACCCAAGGCTTACGACAAAACAGCACCCGCACCTCCGACCCACTAAATCCCGACCCACCAAATCCAGTGTACGCAGATTCATTCCCGGCGAATCGTTAGAATGGAACCGGTTGAACCTATGGCTACAGACACCGAAAGCGGAATTTCGACGCCCCTCCATCACGCAGGATTTGCCCAGCCGACGGATCGCGCCTTTCTGCGGGTCAGCGGCTCCGACGCCGCGCGCTGGCTGAACGGCATGGTGACCAACGCGGCCCAGGCACTCACGCCCGGCGAAGGCAACTACAACTTCCTCCTGAACGCCCAGGGACGCATCCAGGGCGACTGCCTGCTGTTTCGTGACACCGTTTCCGCAGGAAGCCACACAGATGACCCCGCATATCTGCTCGTAACCGACGGCGCGCAGGTCGAGGCGATTCGAGGGCATCTCGACCGCTACATCATCATGGACGACGTCGAGCTAACCCCGGCCTTCGCGGACCAGGCGAGCCTTCTGCTGCTCGGCCCGGAGGCGGTAAATCACCTGGCGGCGCTTCATTTGCCATCGCTGGCTCCCTTGCAGATCGCTCACGCCGATACGCCCCACGGAGCTGTTCTGCTCTTCACGGCTCGGGGGTCTTCCGTTCCCCGGATCGAACTCCGCGCGTCCGCCGCCACGGTCTCTGCTCTATGCGAACAGCTGCGCACCCGAGATGTCCAGGAGGTCTCCCTCGACCTCCTGGAGCAGCTCCGGGTGCTGGAGGGCACACCGCGCTTCGGCGCCGATATCCGCGACCGCGAGCTGCCGCAGGAGACGGACCAGGGGCACGCGCTGCACTTCGCCAAGGGCTGCTATCTCGGCCAGGAGATCGTGGAGCGCATCCGCTCCCGCGGACAGGTTCATCGTATCTTCAGCGCGTTCCGGCTGGAAGGCTCGCTGCCTTCCCTTCCCGCTGCGCTGGAGACTAATGGGAAGCCCGTCGGCGAGCTCACCAGCGCCGTCCAGGTGCCCCTGGAGGATGGCCCCGCGCTGCTTGCGCTCGGTTACGTCCGCCGCGAAGCATTGGATACGCACGCGGCGCTCACCTATGTCGGCGGCACGGCACAGCCGCGTACGTTAGGGAGAGCAGGCTAGCGGTCCATCGCGAGCCGGGCCACACGCATCCTATCCCCGGATCGGTGAAAGATTGGTGAAAGACACACGCATGCCAGACACACCCACGTTCGTCGTCAATGACCGGCGCAAGTTCACCTCGGAAGGTGAGTTGCGCCATGAGAGCTCATCCGGAGACACTACCCAACCCGCCGAGGGCTCCCCTGAACCGGCTGTTGCGATCTCGGGGGCCGCGGACCCGGGGAACGCCGGTCCGCAGCTCGTTTCGACCGCCGTGCCGACTGGGGAGTTAGCCGATCTGCCCGAGTCCTCCGCCTTAGAGGCGAGCGACACTCCGGCCGCCGACGATTCACGTGAAGGGCCGGAGGATTTTGCTGCCTTCGACGAGCTCTCTGCGGAGGCCCTCCCGCCAGGCCCGACAGACGAGCAGAATGCCGAGGCGACGCGCGCCTACGATGCCACCGTCGACCGGCTCGACACCGCCCTGCGTGCCGCCGACCCCGGTGGCGAACGCATGCCGGAGATGAGCTTCGAGCGGCTGACCCAGTCGCTCTACACCCAGGCGCTGATGCTGCTCGGCGGCGCGGCCCAGCCCGGCGAGACGCCCCGGGTCGACATCCTCGGCGCCCGCCAGACCATCGATATGCTGGCGATCATCGCCGAGAAGACCAAAGGCAATCTCTCCTCCGACGAGGAAAAGCTGCTCGAGTCTGCGCTCTTCGACCTGCGCATGGGTTTCCTGGAGATCACGCAGGCGCTGGCGCGGCAGGCAGCGCAACGGCAAACGGCCCCGGGCGCGCCGGGCAGTCTCAACCCGGGCGCAGGTCCGCGCATCGTGCGCTAGGAACGGCTCGGCGCATGCAGGCCACCCTCACGTTTCTGGGCACGGGCACGTCCATGGGCGTACCCACTCTGGGCTGCGGCTGCGCGGTCTGCACCGACGCGCGCCGGCCCGGCTCGCTGAACCGGCGCACCCGTCCGTCCGTGCTCGTCGCCTACGCCGGGCACAACGTTCTGATCGATACCGGGCCGGACTTTCATGCGCAGGCCACGCGGGAAAACCTGGGCTGCGTCGATGCGGTGCTGTACACGCATGGCCACGCCGATCACGTCCTGGGGATGGACGATCTCCGCCCCCTCTCCTTCGGCAAAGGCGGCGACCTGCCGCTGTACGCCGACCCGGAGACGGCCGATGTGCTGGAGCGCATCTTCGAGTACACCTTTCGCAAGGTCGACCGCTATCCCACCAGCGCCCGCGTGATGCTGCACCGGCTCTCCGATGCTCCGGGCACCACGGTGGAGCTCTTTGGAGCCAGCTTCCTGCGCGTTCCTGTAATTCACGGTCGAAACACGATCTCCGGGTATCGCTTCGGCAACGCGGCTTACCTCACCGATCTGAATGACATTCCCGAGACCAGTCTGGCGCTGCTCGAAGGCCTCGACATTCTGATCCTCGATGCCCTGCGCCGCGAGCCGCACCCCAGCCATGCCCACGTGGAGAAATCGATCCAGCTCGTGGAGCAGATCAAGCCGAAACGGGCGTTTTTCACCCATATCAGCCACGATCTGGACCACGGAGCCACCAACGCCGCGCTTCCCAAATCCATTCAGCTCGCCTATGACGGCCAGCGGCTCACGTTTGAGATCGCCTGATGCAGATCGCCCGTTCCCTCGCTGAGCTGAACCTCTCCCGGAAGCCGTCGGTAGTCACCATCGGCAACTTCGACGGCGTGCACTGCGGTCACCAGACCGTAATCGCAGCGGTGAGGGCACGGGCGCGCGAGCTGAACGCCCGTTCTGTCGTGGTCACCTTCGATCCCCATCCATCCCATGTGCTGCGAGCAGGGCCGCGAACGCCGCTGATCACGCCGCTGCCGCGCAAACTGGAGTTGCTGGCCGCCACCGGCGTCGATCTCACCCTGGTGCTGCCCTTCACCCAAGCGCTGCGCCTCTGGACGGCGCGGGAGTTCGCCGAGCGCGTTCTCTGCAACGCTCTGCAGACCGTCGAAATTCATGAGGGCGAGACCTTTCGCTTCGGGCATGGGGCCGAAGCAGACGTCACGGCTCTCTCGCGGCTGGGTCAAGAGTTCTGCTTCGGCGTACGAACCTATGAACCGGTGATGCGGCGCGGCGCTCCGGTGTCGTCCAGCCGCATCCGCTCGCTGATTGGCTCCGGCGACGTTCGCCAGGCCCGTGCGCTGCTCGGGCGGCCTTTCTCCGTAGACAGCACCCCCGCCTCCGGCCGAGGGTATGGTACGCGCTACGCCGTGCCCACGGTGAACCTCGCACTTTACCCGGAGTTGCTGCCCGGCAATGGCGTCTACGTCACGACCCTTCAGGTCGGCGCGGGGCCGAAGACAAGGCTGTTCCGAGGCGTCACCAACGCGGGCAATCGCCCCACCTTTGGCGCAGACTCCTACGCCGTCGAGACACACCTCTTCGACTTTGAGCCGCTCCCGCTGACCGAAACGACGCCGCTTCGGCTTACGTTTCTGCAGCGCCTGCGCGGAGAAGAGCGCTTCCCTTCGCCCGAGGCGTTGAGAACGCAGATCGGACGGGATGTTGCACGTGCGCAACGGTACTGCAAGCTCTGCGACCTTTGCGGGGTTCGGTTGGCTTAGAGCAAATTACCCATAGCTGGGTCATTTGTTCCACATGCGCGGGCGTGGGGAACAGCAGATCCCTCCGCTACGCTACGGGATGACAAAATAAAGAAACGGAGGCCTTGGCGGCCTCCGTTTCTCGTTTGATTCAGGCGAATAAGTGAGCCCTACCACTCCAGCAGGATGAACTCCGAGCAGAAGGCCGGCCCCATGGAGGCCATGACGGTGTGGGCCCCGGGATCGCCGGGACGGTTGAGGAAGTCCTCTTCCATCACGGAGAGCACGGAGACCGAGGAGACATTGCCCACCTCGCGCAGACGCTCCCAGGAGGAGTCCAGCGCGCCCAGCGGTAAATCCCAGGCTTTTTCCATCGCCTTCAGCACCTTGGGGCCGCCGTTATGGACGATGAAGCTATAAATGTCCTTCAGGTCGAGGTTGTTGTCGGCGAGGAAGCTGTCGACATCGCCTCGCATGTGCTTTGCGATCAGACCGGGGATCTCAGGGGAAAGAACCACGTTGAAACCGCTGTCCTTGAACTGCAGGCCGACAATGTGCTCCGTATTGGGGTACATGGTCGAGCGGGTGTCCATGACGCGGGGGCAGGGTTGGCCCAGGCTGGTTGGCCTTTGGGCGTGGTAGGTGTCCTCCCCGGCCACCACGACGGCCCCGGCGCCATCGCCGAACAGGCCGCAGGCGACGATATTGCCAATGGATTGATCGGCTTCCTGCCAGTTCAGGGAGCAAAGCTCGACCGAAAGGAAGACGGCATATTGCTTGGGGTAGGCCCGCACATAATCCGCCGCGCGGGAGATGCCGACAGCGCCTGCCGCACAGCCGAGGCCGAAGATGGGCGTTCGCTTGGTGTTGTTCTTGAAGCCCATGCGATTGATGAGGCGCGCATCGAGGCTGGGGGTCGCCAGACCGGTGGTAGAGGCGACGAAGATGGCGGAGATGTCAGTAGGTTCGAGGCCGGCGCGGTCGAGCGCGGTCTCAATCGCCTGCTGGCCGATCTCGAGGGCGCCTTCAATCCATGCGTCATTACTTTGGCCGAAGCCGGAGTAGGTGCCCAGACTGTCGATCGGGAACATCACGTGTCGAAACTCAACGCCGCAGTTACCGTGAAGCCGATCGATGATGCGGGTTCCATCCATTTTGTCCTTGTAGACCCGTTTGAGGGCCTCGGAAAGAACGGCTTGGGGATAGCGATAGGGTGGATAAGCGGTGGCTACAGAGGCGATTCGCATTCGGTTTTTCAACCTTTTCTGTGGAAGTATGCCGCTGAACTACATCTCTGACGAATGCTGGTCAGCTAAGCGACATTGAAACAACCTGTGAGAGAGGCTGGCGGAGAGCGACACATCCAGCACACAGGGGAAAGCTGTGCGGCTATGAATCGAGTATAGGCACAAAAAGGTTGCCTGGGGACCCCGAAAGGTCGTTTGACGATGCAACTTCCGTGAAATCGGTTTTACGCTACAGGGTCACGCATCATTGCAGAAAGGGGGGAGACAAAAACGCCCTTTGAACGCCTCGGTTAGGTAGTTTCTGTATGAATCGTTTTTGCTTTTCGGCGGGAGGTCTGGGCTTAGCCCGAACATGCAGTGCGGAGAAGAACCGGGCTTCAGCCCCGGGTTTTGCGCCGATGCCGGAGAGAACCCTGGGGCTAGAGCAGGATCACATAAGCTGTGCCCAGCGCCAACGGCGCACCACATAACAGCCTGGGGCGTAGCCCCAGGTAAAGCGCAAAAAGGCATTAAGGGCTGAAAGCCCGCAACATAGAGGCCTGGGTATAGCAAATTTGTTTACGCTTTAAAGCCCATAAATTTGGCTCTACTTATTCGTGGGGGCTGAAGCCCCACGCTCTCTCCCAAATGCGCCTCGTACGATGTGATTTGTTAAATACTCCTAACCTTCCGGTTTCTCCTTCGCGTTCCACCGTATCAAAGCGATTTCCTCCATGCGCTGGGCCAGAAGCCGCTCCCTGCCCTCGCCGGTCGGATGATAGTAGCGCCGATCGGCCAGCGAAGGCGGCAGACACTCCATTGCGGCCACCTTGCCTTCCACATCGTGCGCGTACTGGTAATCCTTGCCGTAGTCGAGCTCTTTCATCAGCTTCGTCGGCGCATTGCGCAGATGCAGCGGCACCGGTTCGGCGGCGCGCTGTTCGATGTCGGCGAGCACCTCCCCGTAGGCGGTGTACACCGCATTCGATTTGGGTGCGAGCGCAAGGTAAACCACCGCCTGCGCCAGTGCAAGATCGCCTTCGGGCGAGCCGAGGAAATGCAGGGCATCGCGCGCGGAGAGGCAAAGGTTGAGCGCCTCGGGCGCGGCCAGGCCGATGTCTTCGACCGCCATCCGCACCACGCGGCGCGCAACGTACATGGGATCCTCGCCGGCACGCAGCATCCGGCCCAGCCAGTACAACGAGGCATCGGCGTCGGAGTTGCGCACGCTTTTGTGCAGCGCGGAGATGAGATCGTAGTGCCCCTCCCCCTTTTTGTCGTACAGCAGGACGCGCTGTTGCAGCGCTTCGGCTGCGATTTCGCGGGTGATGGCCTGTTCACCGCGATGGACAGCGAGTTGCGCGGCGACTTCGAGTGCATTCAAGGAAGAGCGTGCATCGCCGCTGGCATAGCTGGCGATGGCCTCGAGCGCGGCCTCGTCGGCGTGGAGGTGCAGCGTGCCGAGGCCGTGTTCTTCATCCCCCAGGGCCCGCTCGAGCAGCTGGAGAATGTCCGCCTGCTCCAGGGCGCGCAGCGTGTACACGCGGCAGCGGCTCAGCAGGGCGGCGTTAATTTCGAAGGAGGGATTTTCAGTGGTGGCGCCGATGAGCCGGATCGAACCGCGCTCGACGTAAGGCAGAAAGGCATCCTGCTGCGCCTTGTTGAAGCGGTGGATCTCGTCGACGAACAACACGGTGCGGGAGCCGAAGCCGGCGGCCTTCTCGGCCTCCACCATCACGGCTTTAATCTCCTTGATGCCGGAGAGCACGGCGGAAAACTCCACAAAACTGGCCTGGGTGGAACCGGCGATGATCTTGGCCAGCGTGGTTTTGCCGACGCCCGGCGGTCCCCAGAAGATCAGCGAAGCGGAGACGCTGCGGCCCGGTTGTGCGCCGCGGCCCGGCTGCTCGTCGCGCTCGATCTGCAGGCGCAGCGGCTTGCCCGGGCCGAGCAGATGCTCCTGGCCGAAGAACTCGTCCAGGGAGCGCGGCCGCATGCGCTCCGCCAGCGGCGCTGTAGTGGAGGCACGAGGCTCCCCGGCGCGGAGGGGGGCAGTGTCGAACAGGCTCATGGGCGCAGCCCCTGCCCCTGCGCCCAGACGCGCAGCGTTCTTTGCCGCATCACCTCGTACATCAGCACGGCGCCCGCAACCGCCGCGTTCAGCGACTCTACCGTGACGGTGATTTGTACCTGCTCGTCCGCAAGTCCCCGCGCCAGCTGCGTAAGCCCGGCCCCCTCGTTGCCGATGAGAATCGCGCAGGGTTCCAAGAAGTCGGTGTCATACGACAAGGACGCGGCGTAACTCTCTTCACCCTCCGCCGGCGACGGGCGGTTATAGCGGAGCTCCGGGGGGGCATCCCGGTCCTCGACCCGTCCTGTCAGCACGCCATGCCGCGCCGCCAGCCGGGCAAGGCCGCCGTACTCGGGCCCGTTGTGAAAGCCGCTCACGGCGGCGAAGATGCGCACGTTTTCCGAGCGCAGCTGCGCCACGGCCCCCTCGATCGAGAGACGAGTGACCGAGGTATGAAAGACAGCGCCGGCTGCGGCCCGCACCACCTTCGGGCTCCAGTGATTGGCCGACTCCGGGGTGACCATCACGCGTTCCGTGCCGAACGCCGCTGCCGAACGGATCAGCGTTCCCAGATTCCCAGGGTCCTGGATATTCTCAAGGACCAGAGCGTTTCGGGCGCCGGGATTGCGGAGCACCGGGTTGCGGATGATCCACGTAGCGGCGATTCCCTGCGGCGTTTGCGTGCTTACAGCACCGTCGAAGGTCTCGCGACTCAGCACCGCCCAATGTTCGGTTCGCAGCTTTGCGGGCCAACCCTGCTCCACGACGTATTCGCTGCCTTCGCGCAGATAGACCGTGTCAAAGCTGTGCCCTGCATGGTGCAACTCGCCGATAAGGTGCAGGCCTTCCACGCCGAGCAGGTCGCCTGCCTCCGAAGCGTCACCGCTCAACGACGCCCGGAGCGCCTTCACGCGCGCGTTGGAGCGGCTGGTGATGGAAGGCGGCAGCGACGGCATGGCCCCAGTTTACGCGTTGGGATCACGCCCCAACAGCCGATCCGCGCCGGGGGGGCCGCTATGCGATAGAGTTCTTGGAGAAGGGCAAGGGGACACGTTGGACGCTGAGGTTCTACGCATACATCCGGATGAGCCGGAGCCGGAACACATAGCCCGGGTGGCGCAGGCGCTCGATGCGGGCGATGTGGTCGCGCTGCCTACCGACACCTTCTACGGCTTGGCCGTTGACCCTGTAAACCTGCGCGCCGTAGACCGGATCTACGACCTGAAGACGCGCGCGCGGCACAAACCGCTGTCGCTGCTGATTGCGGATGTGGCGCAGGCCTACGATCTTGCCCGCGGCATCGACGCCGGCTTCGACCGGCTCGCGGAACGCTTCTGGCCGGGGCCGCTGACGATTATCGTGCGCGCAGGCTCGAAGCTGCCCCTGCGTGTGACGGCCAACACCGGCAACGTCGCCCTGCGTGTGCCCGAGGCGCCGATCTGCCGCGCCGTGGTGAGCAGGCTTGGGCTGCCGATCACCGCGACCAGCGCCAACCTGCGCAATCTGCCGGAGTGTACCTGGGCAGGCTGCGTGCGCGAGCAGTTCGGCGACAAGATTCCCTTGATCGTCGATGGCGGACCAACCGCGCGGACCGTGGCTACCACGATCATCGATTTGAGCGGCGGAGAAAACTCGTGGATGATCCTGCGCGAAGGCGCGATCCCCACGCATGAGATCGCGCTCGCCTTGCAGCGCTGAAGTGGACCTGATTGATTCGCCCTCCTGTGAGTACCAGGGCTAAAAGCCCTGATGGTTCGGCGTTTTAGTGTGCGGGCTGAAGCCCGCACCTACACCGGCGCGAATCATCAGAGCACCCCTGTCCAGGGTTGTGTGGAGGCGAGGTCGCGCAAGTGCCTCTCCCCACGGCATACTGATACACACCGCCGATGAGCCAGACCCCTGAGACGACTGAGACGGCCGGAGTGGAAGGCACGCTGGAACGCTTCTCCAGGCATATGTTCGCGACCGTGCTGGCGATCGTGCTGCTGGGGGCAGTCGCCTGGTTCGCGTGGCTTTATCACGAGATCAGCTACACCGCCGGCGTGGATAACGCCCAGACCGCCGACGCCATCGCGGTGTTTGGAGCCGCGGAGTACGGCGGTCATCCCTCCCCGGTGCTGCACGCGCGCCTGGATAAGGCGCTGCTGCTGTACCAACGCGACCTGGCGCCGACGATGATCACGCTGGGCGGCGGGTCAGCCAAGGATGAGGGAAATACGGAAGGCGCGGCCGGGCGCGATTATCTGCTGGCCAATGGCGTTCCGCTGGATCGCATCATCGCGGAGACGACCTCCGTGGATACAGAGCAGCAGGTGGAGCGGCTGGCCGAGATCGCCGATGAGCATCACCTTCATACCCTGGATGTGGTCAGCGACGGCACCCATCTGTTTCGCATTCAGCTGCTGTGCCGCCGGGCCGGGTTGACGGTGTACACGTCGCCGCGAGCGCTGCTGGGGCACATCGATGACCTCGACAAAGTGCAGCGCATCGGCCACGAGATGCTGAGCTACACTTCGCTTGCCTTGAACCTGCACATCAGCGCGCTGCACCGCTGGCTGGAAGGCAAGAACGATTGAGGCTTGCCCAAGGACATGGAGGGAGGCGCAGGCTTTAGCGAAATATGTACAGATAAAAAAGTGTCATCTCGACCGGAGCGAACAGCTTCATCGTTTGCGGAGTGGAGAGACCTGTAGTTCTTCCGCGCGGCTACAAGTCTCCTGCAACCGCAACAAACTGCAGGTCTCTCCACTACGCTGCGCTCCGGTCGAGATGACGCTGTCTAGGGGTATGTTATTTGCTTTAGCCTGCGTAAACGGAAGTCCCCTTCAAAGCTCTTCAGGGCCGGGTTTTGAGGCCGCCAAACGGCCCGAGGCTAAAGCCCCTTCTCTCCGGCCACGGAATTCAGCGGCCTGAAGGCCGCTGCTCCCTCCCGTTTTCTATCCTCAATTCATGTGTTTCTCTGAAATTCGTGCGCTCCGTCAGTTCGCGCGTTTCTTCGACGATTCCTGCTTATGCGATTGGATTTACTCCTCCACATCGCCTGCGGCCACCGGCACGCCGCCTTCGCGACGCATCTTCAGATATCCGCGAATAAACGGCTCCAGGTCGCCGTCCAGCACGCGGTCCACATCGCCGACCTCGACCCGTGTGCGGAGGTCTTTGGCCATGCGATACGGCTGCAGCACATAGCTGCGGATCTGCGAGCCGAAGTTGATCTCCAGCTTGGAGTCTTCGAGCTTTCTGCTGACGGCGCGCTTCTTTTCGAGCTCATGCTCGTACAGGCGCGAGCGCAGCATCTTCATCGCCCGCTCCTTATTCTTATGCTGCGAGCGCTCGTTCTGGCAGCCGGCGACGATGCCGGTGGGCAGATGCGTGATGCGCACGGCGGAGTCGGTGGTATTGACGTGCTGGCCGCCCTTGCCGCCGGAACGGTAGGTGTCGATGCGCAGCTCATCGGGCTTGATGTCGATGACGATCGAGTCATCGATCTCCGGCGAAACATAGGCCGAGGCAAAGCTGGTGTGGCGGCGCTTGGCCTGATCGAAGGGCGAGATGCGCACCAGGCGATGCACGCCGGTCTCGCCCTGCAGCAGGCCGAAGGCGGATTCGCCGGTGATGGTGAAGGTGGCGGATTTAATACCGGCCTCGTCGCCGTCCTGGATCTCGTTGATCTCGGTCTTGAAGCCTTCGCGCTCCGCCCAGCGCAGATACATGCGCATCAGCATCTCGGCCCAGTCCTGCGATTCGGTACCGCCCGCGCCCGGATGCACCGTAACAATGGCGTTCAGCGCATCGTGCTCTTCGGAGAGCATGGTGCGCGACTCGAGTTGCTCGGTGTAGGTGCTCAGCTTCTCGATCTCGCGGCGAAGATCGTCTTCGATGGACGTCTCCCCCTCGCGCATGAGTTCGAAATAGGAGTCAATATCGCCCATGCGATGGGCCAACTCGGCATCGTAGCCCAGCTGTTCCTCGATCCGTTTGCGTTCGCGCATCAGGGGTTGTGATCTTGTGGCATCGACCCAGACGGCAGGGTCGGCGATCTTGGCCTCTATGCCTGCGAGTTCGGTTTTCAGGCGGGCCGCGTCAAAGATACTCCCGCAGCTCGCCAACCTTCGTGCGAACCGGGGAGTAAGCAAACTCCATATCATCCAACATGGCTTTAGTTTACAAGGTTTGCCGCGGATGCAGCTGCGCCGGCGATGTGCGGGGATAACGTCGCTGCAGATAACTGCCGACCAGCACCGAGGTGACGAGGATAGCGCAAAGCCAGCCGATCCAGTCTCCATGGCGCGTATAAAACGTGAGTCCGTTGCGGAAGGCGAAGGGCACCTCCACCGCGCCGCGGATGTGACGCGGCATCCGCGCCACGATGCGGCCGTTGGGATCGATCGACGAGGTCAGGCCCGTGTTGGTGTCCCGCAGCAGCCAGCGATTGTTTTCAATGGCGCGCATCCGAGCCATATCCAGGTGCTCCCAGGGAGCGCTGGTATCGCCGTACCAGCCATCATCGGAGAGGTTGACGAGCACCTGCGCGCCCTTTAATGCAAACTCGCGAATCTCGTCTCCGAAGATGGATTCGTAGCAGATAAAGATGCCGAAGCGATGGCCGCCCGTGCTGAACACACGCCGCTGCGTACCTGGAACGAAGTTCAATCCGTCGAGGAGGTGGCCGGCAAAGAAAAATAGCTGCTTATACGGGGTGTACTCACCGAACGGCACAAGGTGCATCTTGTCGTAGCGGCCGGCATAGGTGCCGTCGGGGAGAAAGAAGCTCGCGGAGACGAACTCGTCATAGCGTCCGGAGCGATTGGGCCGGTCGCCAACGCCTAACGCATCGACGACGACGGGGGCGTCGGTGGCGATCGCCACTCGTCCTATCACCGCGCGAAACTGCGGGTCGGCGTCGTTGAAGTCTGTAGGCGCCTCCGGCCAAAGAACGATCTCCGGCTGCAAGGGGCCATGGGCACCGAGCGTCCGCAGAGGTAAGTTGGCGGCCGCGGGAGAAATCACCGGATGCAGCGTGCGCGCAAATAAACTTTCCAGTAACTCGGGCTGCCGCTCATGCGGGCCTTGTGCCGCTGCGCCTACCGTCAGATTGTCCTGCACCAGGATGGCCGCGCGATTGGCCGGCTGCGGGGGTGGCTGAAGGCGCGCGCCGATGTAACTCAACACCAGGAGCGCGGCAGCGAGCACAGCACCAGCCCACCTGAACCGCTTGGCTGAAAACGAAGGCTGCCAAAGCCACAGGGCGTTCGCCGCCGCGACCACCAGAGACAGGCCCATGATGCCGGTCCAGGGCGCAAGTGCTGTCAAAAAGACATTGTCAATTTGCGTGTAACCAAGCAGATCCCAGGGAAAGCCGGTGATGCGCGCGCGGGCGAGTTCCACGGCAACCCAGAGGAACGGGGAAAGAAAGACAGCGGCGCCCCGCCCCTGCCAGGCGCGCAGAAGCGCAAAACACAAGCCGAACAGAGCGAAATACAGCCCCAGATAGAGCGAAAACAGGATAAGTATGCCAAGCGCGACCGGGGCGGGCAGACCGCCGTAAAGGAACATGGTCTGATAAATCCAGTAACAGTTGCCGCAGAACCAGACCACGCCGCAAAGATAGGCTAGCAGCGTTGACTGAAAACGAGTTAGCGGTTCCCCGTTTCTGTTGTTCCCGCTGAGGGCGGCCAGCAGCGGCGCCAGGCAGAACCAGCAGATCAGGCGACGCGGGGAAGGCACCGGACCGGCCAGCGGAAACGGCAGCAGCTGCAGGGCAGCCGATAACAGGGCAAGACCATAAAGCCGGAGTGGGACCGATCGCATCGGGACGAGTCTAGCATTCGCGTAGCGATATTCTTGTGCGGGGGCACCTGCAAAACATAGAAATGGTTGGCTCGCCTTGCAACCATTTCGGTTCAACAGTAATCTTGCTTAACATAAGCAAAAACTCGTGAATAGCCATCGGAGCCGGACCACGAGACAGAGAGGAAGTTACATGGACGTAACTCAGATTCTCTCCGCCATTGACGCGGAGATCGCACGTTTGCAAAAGGCACGGGAAGCAGTCGCGGTGCTGGATGGCGCGAGCCCGGTTCCGCCACAGCCTCGCCGCGGCCGGCCCAAGGGTGTGAAAAATGTTGCTCCGGCTGAGGCTGCGCCGCGCAAGCGGAAGCGCAATCTTAGCCCTGAAGGACGCAAGCGGATCCAGGAAGCGATGCAGCGCCGGTGGGCCGACCGCCGCAAGGGCTCCAAGGACTCCGAAAAATAGCGAAGATTTTGAGATAGAAAAGTGGGAGGGCTTTGCGCTCCCATTTTTTTTGCTTTCGGAGGGAGGTCCGGGCTTCAGCCTGGACATTCAGTGCGGAGAGGAATGGGGCTTCAGCCCCGGGTTTTGTGCCGGCATCGGAGAGAACCCTGGGCTAAAGCCTATCATTTGGCCCTCCTTTTCGTGGGGCTGAAGCCCCACGCTCCCTCCAAGATGCCATTCCTACAATGATCGAGATTCGTCAGACACTACTTAAAGTCCCTCGTATTTAGCCGTCGTAGGCTGAAGCCCTGCGCTCCCTCCCAAAGGCGATGGCAGAACTTATTCAGAGTTTCGTTAGCGAACCGCGATCACCTCGCGGACGTTATCGACACCCTGGAAAAACCGGATCGTGCTGAAGCCTTCCAGGTAACGCTCGACCTGGCGGTTCTGGATAATCTGCCGGATGGGCAGAGGATCGTTTCCCACAAGTCGCAACTGGTCGGAGTCGGTCACTTGATAGCGTGCATAGCCTGTATTGGGCCCATCCGCCTTGCCGTGAAAGAAGCCCAGCAGCCGACCCTCGGGGCGAGTGACCGCTCGCAACCTGTCAAACAGCGCCGGCACCAGCGGAGGCGGCAGATAATCCACCGTATCCCACAACAGGATGACGTCGAAATCACGGCCGGAGAAGTCCAGATTGGCTGCCGCGAACCGCTCCGCGTCATACTCCGGCGCCGTATTGGGACGGGCTCCTGCCACGGGAGCCTTCAGCCACTCCGGCTTGGTTGCCTCGCTCACAATATTGGCCATGTACACGCTGTGGCCAAGCGAGGTAAGCAGATTGATGTTGGTGGGCGAGGTGGTTCCAAAGTCCAGCACGCGCAACGATCGCGCCGGCTCGCTCCGCATGAACTTCAGCACCTCGGCCCAGCCGCGCGACTGTCGCGTGCGCTCCGGGATATTGCCCTCACCCGCACCGCCGCGGCGCCTGAAGAAATTCATCATAGGATGGTCTCCAAAGTAGCCTAGCAACTCCCGAACCCTTGCGGATAGCCGCTGCTCTAACGATCGTCTGAGGTTACCTTAGACGACACGCATGAATGCCGTGCATCTGCCGGGGGAGTTCTCTCCCCAGCCAGCGACCGTCGCGGGGAACAAAGGGGCCTTTGCCGGCTTTCAGACGTCTATCAACTGTTATGTGGAGAGTCAGCCTTTTTTTACGCCGAGCGACGGAAGAAGGGATTAGTTAGTGTCTGACGAATGGTTTCGGTGTAGCCGTGGGCTTCAGCCTACGGACAAAAGCAGCCGAAGGATGGAGCCCTTTAGGGCTGGTTTTCCCAAAAAAGCCAAGGCTAAAGCCCGGCTCTCGCCTGTTTTGTTCAGCGGGCTGAAGCCCGCTGCTACACCCAATTACAGTTCCCTGCGATTCGTAAGGCCCTGCCTAGCCCGGTTCGCTGGTGCCGCAGCGGTTTGCCTTGCTCTGACGGGCGGACTGCCCGCTCAATCGGGTGGAAGCGCTGGCGCGGCCGGTTCTGCGCCGCAGACCGCCGCGTCGTCAGCGGATCTCCTCACGCGGTCGCCACTTGCCTGGGCCGAGGCGGGATCCGCGAGCCAGGAGCGCATTCTCAACGCCGGCACCGACGTTCCGCTGCGCTTCACCGAGCGCAAGGTGAACGCGAGGGGCGACACAACGCGCATTCTCATCGAAAGCCGTGACGGAACGATTGCTCGCATCGTGCAGCGAGACGGCAAACCGCTCAGCGCAGAGGAGAACCATGCGGAACGGGATCGGCTGAACGATCTGCTGCGTTCGCCGGACGCTTTTCTGCGGCGGCACCGGCATGATCACGCAGGCCGCGACTACGCCCTGGAGCTTGTGCACACGCTGCCCCACGCGATGCTCTGGAGCTATGCGCCCGGTCAGCCGCAACTGCCGGATCTTTCGGGACCGCAGATCGTGCTCGACTTCACGCCGGACCCGAACTTCAAACCTCCTTCGTTGATCACCCAGGGGCTTACGGGCATCGCGGGGCGGGTTTGGATTGATGGGCAGACCCACTGCGTCACGCGCATCCAGGCCCGCATTTTGCGCCCGGTGGACTTCGGCTGGGGCGGCATGCTGGCGCGCGTCAGCGAGGGCGGCACGGTGGAGCTGGAGCAGCGGCAGGCCGCGGAGCATCGCTGGTTTTATTCGCGACTGAGCGAGCATGTCACGCTGCGCGAGATGCTGGTGCACACGGTCAACGAGCAATCGCAGAACAACGCCTGGGACCCCCACGTGCTGCCGGCGCCGGTCTCGTATCAGGATGCGATTCGTGAGCTGCTGGCCATGCCTGTGCCGACACGCTGAGCTTCTTGGTGCGCAACAACAGATTCCCTGCGGGAATGCCAGAAAGAAAATAATTACTGCAGGAACTTTCTAGAGCATGAACAGGGTTGCTGTACCCAGCCCCTTCATGTTGCGGGCCTTCAGCCTTCGATGCATGCTTTGTGGCTCACCTGGGGCTGCGCCCCAGGCTGCTATGTGACGCGCCGTTGGCGCTGGGCACAGCTTGTGTGATTCTGCTCTAATTGACGTGGGATTGTCCTTACGGGATCACCCGAGCTTTCGCTTGCATCCAGAGCTCTTCTTTTTCGGCCAAAGGAACAGCTTCAAAAGCGTCTGTCCCACCGGCCAGATGCTCCATCATCGCGTAGCGGCTGCGGAATTTGGCATTCGTCCGGCGTAAAGCGGATTCCGGGTCGATGCCGAGATGACGGGCAAGATTCACTGCGGTAAACAGCAGGTCGCCGAACTCGGCTTCTGCGGCGTCATGAGCGCCCGCATTGAGCTCTGCTTGCAACTCCTGCGTCTCCTCTTCGAGTTTTGCGAAAAGACCGCCGGCGTCCGGCCAGTCAAAACCGGCCTTCGCGGCTTTGGAGCCCAGCTTCGCGGCTTCCAGCATCGCGGGCATCGAGCGCGGGATGCTGTCGAGCGCAGACTGATCTTCGATCACCGAGGCTGCCGCACGTTTTTCTTCACGCTTGATCTGCTCCCAGTGGCGCAGCACCGCGCCGGCGTCGTGAGCGACGGCATCCGCGAAGATGTGGGGGTGACGGCGAATCAGCTTGGCGCTGAGCGCCTCAGCGACGTCGCGCAGGCTGAAGTGTCCGGCCTCTTCGGCCATCTGCGCGTAGAAGAGGATCTGCAGCAGCAGATCGCCGAGTTCGTCGCGGAGGTCGGGCCAGGCGCGGCGTTCGATCGCGTCGAAGACCTCGTAGGTTTCCTCCAGCGTGTGCCGCTTGATGGTGTCGAAGGTCTGCTCGCGATCCCACGGACAGCCACCGGGACCGCGCAGCCGCGCCATGATGGCCGCGGCCTCCGCAACGGCCTCAGCGGCCCTACTCTGCTTTTGATGGACAATTCCTGCGTATTGTTCGGCCATGGCTCGATGCTATCGCGCGTTCTTAAGGAGCAGCAAAGGCGAACGCAAAGGGCAGCAAAGGCGAACGCAAAGGGCGCAGAAGATGAACGCGAAGAACGCAGAGGAGTATGCAAAGCGCACGGAGGAGTATGCAAAGCGCACGGAGTTTCCCTTTGCGCACCTCTGCGTTTTCCCTTTGCGACTTTGCGTTCGCTTTTCCACCCACCAGACCCATGCATCGCGGCCCGCGCTCAAACGTCTAATCCCTTGCGACACGTCTTCCCGCATGGACCTGCTTCAAAAAATCCGCACGCTGCCCACGGGCCCCGGCTGCTATCTGTACAAGAACGCCGAGGGCGAGGTCATCTACGTCGGCAAGGCGAAGAACCTGCGCTCGCGGGTGCGTTCGTACTTCCTGGCGGCCTCGCAGGCAAATGCAAAGACCGGCTCGCTGATGCGCGAGGCTGTGGACCTGGAGTACATCACCGTCGCCAATGAGCATGAGGCTCTGGCGCTTGAGAACAACCTGATCAAGCAGCGCAAGCCGCGCTTCAACATCCTTCTGCGCGATGACAAGACTTACCCGTACGTCAAGCTGACGCTGGGCGACAAGCATCCCAAAGTCTTCGTCACACGGCGGCTGCGCAAGGATGGTGGAGCGTACTTTGGCCCTTATTTTCCGGGCAATCTGGCCCACCGTCTGGCCGATGTCGTGCGCAAGAGCTTTCTGATTCCCAGTTGCAAAGTGGATTTAAGCCGCTACCATCCGCGTCCCTGCCTGCAGTACTACATCAAGCGCTGCCTGGGGCCGTGTGTAGAGGGTCTGGTCGCGGTTGACGACTACCGCGCCGTGATCCGCGATGTGCAGTTATTCCTCGACGGCAAGACTGCGGAGTTGGAAGGCCGGCTGACCGAGCGCATGGGAGCGGCAGCGGAAAACATGCAGTTCGAGCTCGCCGCGCGGCTGCGCGATCAGCTCAGCACTGTGCACCAGGCCGGAGAACGGCAGCGCATCGACACAACCGAAACCGATGACGCGGATGTGTTCGGCTTCCACTTCGAAAACGACATGCTGGCCGTGAACCTTTTTCATATGCGCGGCGGAAAAATTGTCGACCGGCGCGATCTTTTCTGGGAGGATCTGCCGGACTTTGCAGATGCATTGACGGCTGCGATTGAGGCCGACGACGATGCGTCGGATTTGGAGGCCGAGCCACGGCTGGAGCCGAATCCGGTCGTCTCGGCACCGGGCATTATCGCGGATGCAGAGGAGTCCGAACAGCACTCCGTGTTGACCTCACCGTTTGAAGTCGGCGATCCGGAGCTGGGGGTTGATGCTGATTGCGCAGGGGAAACACCCGCGGCGGCTGAAGCGAAACCCTGCTTCTCGCCGGCAGCCTTCTTTTCTGCGCTGCTGAAGCAGCTGTATCTCGACCAGAACTATGTGCCCAAGCACATCTATGTGCCGGTGGACTTCCCCGATCGTGCGATTCTCGCGGACCTCCTGCGGGAGCGCAGCGGGCACAGGATCGAGATCGCCGCACCGCAGCGTGGAGACAAGCGCTCGCTTGTCGACCTGGTCTGCACTAATGCTAAACAAAGTTATGACCAGCGGTTTCGCGTGCTGCAACCGAGCGCCAAAGCGATCGCCGAGGCGCTCGGCGATGCCCTGAACCTGCCCGAGCCGCCCGAGCGCATCGAGTGCTTCGACATCTCGCACATCCAAGGCGCGGAAACGGTTGCGTCGATGGTGGTGTGGGAAAAAGGTGCGATGAAGAAAGCAGATTACCGCAAGTTCCAGGTAAAGACCGTTACCGGCGTGGATGACTTTGCCTCCATGGCGGAGATCGTCACGCGGCGCTACAAGAGCCTTCAGGAGCACGAAAAGCCGATGCCCTCGCTGGTGCTGATCGACGGCGGCCTTGGGCAGCTGCACGCGGCGGCGGCGGCGCTGGAGGCGCTGGGGATCACCACGCAACCGCTGGCCTCGATTGCGAAACGCGAGGAGATTATCTACATCCACGGGCAGGAGGATGATCCCGTGGTGCTGGATCGCCGCTCGCCCGTGCTGCATGTCATCCAGAAGATTCGCGATGAGAGCCACCGCTTCGCCATCGGCTATCACCGCAAGCGCCGCGAGATGCGCGATCGCGTGAGTGAGATCGACGAGATCCCCGGTGTGGGCCCGCGCACGCGACAACGGCTGCTGGAGCACTTCGGCAGCGTGCGCGCGCTGAAGCAGGCGGCGGAAACGAATCCCGACGCCTTGACGGCGGTGGTCAATACTTCCGTCGCGAAGCGTATTCAGGATCACTTTCGCCAAGCGGACACGCCCAAAGAGCAACTACGGGTTCTCCAGAACTAAGCTGGACATTCGGGTCCGGATCTTCGAATCGGCTTGACCCTGCCGGAGTCGCGACCTACCCTAAAACCATGACTGTTACGGCTGATTACGCGCAGACCCATCTTCAGGAGCTCCTGGCGGCGACCGAAAAGGGCGAACAGGTCAACATCACCCGCGAGGATGGCTTCGCAGTGGCGCTCATCTCTATACGCAAATCAATAGCGAAGGATCGGAGCGGCCTCTTTGGTGCGATGAAGGGCAAGATGTGGATGGCGGACGATTGGGATTCGCCAGAGACGAACGCAGAGATCGCAAGGTCCTTCAACGAAAGTGAGTTATTCCCGCCCGAGTTGTGAGACTGCTGCTGGATACGCATGTAATTCTCTGGTCCATTAACGATGACGCACGACTGAAGCCCGCTTTACGTTCCGTCATTCTCGATCCGCTAAACAAAATCTATTTCAGCTACGCCTCAATCTGGGAGGTGAGCATTAAGCTGGCTAAAGGCCGGCTTACTCTCCCGGGAGATGACGTCGATTCGCTCTTGGCTCTACTGCGTCGAACGCGGATTTCGCTTCTGCCCATCCGCTTAAGCCATCTTCGCGCTGCAGCGGTGTTACCTTTTCACCACGGCGACCCCTTCGATCGGCTCATAGCAGCGCAAGCCATCGACGAAGACCTCCGCCTCGTTACGGAAGACCCGAAGCTGCGCCTCTACAATGTGAATGTCTTCTACTTGTAGCGCGCTCTGCGCGGAGGTTGCTTGCTCGTGAGCTTTGCCCGTCGTCCTCTCCGGTCTCTTTTGCTGCTGTCGCTCCTGTGCCTCGCAGTAGCTTCCGCGCAGACTCCAGTCACTCCCGCCGTCACCGACGCCAACGTCACGCGCGCCACGCTGGGCAATGGCATGCGCGTGGTCATTATTCGCGATGCGCTGGCGCCGGTGGTCACGGTGGAGACCAACTTCATGGTCGGCGGCGACGAGACCCCGCAAGGCTACCCGGGCATGGCGCACGCGGAGGAGCACATGGCCTTTCGCGGCTGCACCGGCATGACCGCCGACCAGACCGCCGCGATCTACGCCCAGCTGGGCGGCGACAACAACGCCGATACGCAGCAGAACATCACGCAGTTTTATGCCACCGTTCCGGCGGCCGATATGAGCGTTGCCCTGCAGGCGCAGGCGGCCTGCCTGCGCGGCGCCGACAACACGCAGGCGGAGTGGGATCAGGAGCGCGGCGCCATTGAGCAGGAGGTGGCGCGCGATCTTTCCAACCCAACCTACAAGTTTCTCGACCGCCTGAATCAGGACATGTTTGCCGGTACACCGTATGCGCATGATCCGCTCGGGACCAAAGCCTCGTTCGATAACACGACGGCGGGGATGCTGAGCGACTTCTACAAGCAGTGGTACACACCGGCGAATGCGATTCTGGTGATCGCCGGCGATGTTCAGCCAAACGCCACGCTGGCGCAGATCAAACAGCTGTTTGAGTCGATCCCGAGCCATCCGCTGCCGCAGCATCCGGCGGTGCAGCTGCAGCCCGTGAAGTCGGAGACCTTCACCCTCGACAGCAACCTGCCGTATGTCCTCGGCTTTATCGCCTACCGTCTGCCGGGCACGGATTCGCCTGACTATGCGGCCGCGCAGATTTTGGCGGATGTGCTGGGGTCACAGCGCGGCGATCTGTATGCAATGGTGCCGGCCGGCAAGGCATTGGCCGCGCAGTTTCAGTTTGCGGAGAGCTATCCCAAGGCCAGCGTGGGCTTCGGTCTCGTAGCGCAGCCGGCCGGTCAGGATGTGACCGGCGCAATCGCCACGATGCGTGGAATCCTGGCGAACTACGCGCAGACCGGTGTTCCGCAGGAGCTTGTGGATGCGTCGAAGCGCGCCGAGATCGCACAAGCCGAGTTCCAGCGTAACTCCATTCCAGGGCTCGCTTCGGAGTGGTCCGGTGCGCTGGCGGCGGAGGGGCGCAACTCTCCCGAAGAGGATATTGACGCGATCCGCAAGGTCACCATGGCGGATGTGAATCGCGTGGCGAAGCAGTATCTGCTCGACGCCAGCAGCATCACGGCCACGCTGAAGGCCGTACCTACCGGCAAACCCGTTGCCCAGACCGGCTTTGGTGGCGCAGAAAAGGTGACCTCAGCGCCGACCAAGCCGGTCGTGCTGCCCACCTGGGCCGCATCGCAGCTCGAGCAGCTGAAACCGCCGACGGACTACCTTACGCCCAGCGACACGACGCTGCCCAACGGCATTCGCCTCATCGTGCGCACCGACAAAACCAGCCCCACGATCACCGTGGTCGGCGCGGTGAAGCACAATGCGGATCTGCAGACGCCGCCGGGCATGGAGGGCGTCTCCGATCTGCTGGACGGGCTTTACTCCTACGGCACACAGACTCTGGATCGCCTGGCGTTTCAGAAAGCGCTCGACGACATCGCCGCGAATGCCAGCGCGGGGGACCGCTTCACATTGACCGTGCTGAAGGAGAACTTCTCGCGCGGTGTTCAGTTGCTGGCCGATAACGAGCTGCACCCCGCGCTGCCGCCGGAGGCCTTTCAGGTCACCCAGCAGCAGACCGCGCAGTTCACCGCCGGCAACCTCCAGAGCCCCGGCTACCGCACCACGCGCGCGCTCGATCTTGGGCTGCTGCCCGCGACCGATCCCGTGCTGCGCGAGGCCACGCCCGAGACCGTGAGCAAGGTCACGCTCGCCGATGTAAAGCGTTATCACGACACCACGATCCGGCCTGATCTGACTACGGTCGTGGTGATCGGCGACGTGACGCCGGAGGAGGCGAAGGCCGTGATCGGCAAGTGGTTTGGCGAGTGGAAGGCGACCGGGCCGAAGCCCGAGACCACGCTTCCCGCCGTTCCGGTGAACAAGGCGACGGCGCAGTCCGTGGTGGATACCGAGCAGGTGCAGGACTCCGTGATGCTCGCGGAGGAGCTGCCCATCAATCGCTTCAGCCCGGATTACTACCCGCTGCAGCTGGGGACGCATGTGCTCGGCGGAGGCTTCTACGCGACACGGCTATACCACGATCTGCGCCAGGTCGCCGGCCTGGTGTACACGGTGGATGTGGGCTTGAGCGCCTCCAAAACACGGGCCACCTACTCGGTCGACTATGGCTGCGATCCGGCCAACGTTGCAAAAGCGCGTGCGCTGGTGGAACGCGATCTGAACCAGATGCGCACGGAAGAGGTTTCGCCTGCAGAACTGCACCAAGCCAAGGCGCTGCTGCTGCGTCAGATTCCGCTGGGTGAATCGAGTGAGGAGGCCGTCGCCGGGGGCATGCTCGCGCGCGCCGAGCTCGGTCTGCCGCTGGATGAACCGCTGGTCGCAGCCAAAAAGTACATCGAGCTCAACGCAGCGGACGTGAAGGCCGCCTTTGCTCGACAGGTGAGCACGGGAAACCTGGTGCAGGTGGTGCGTGGGCCCGCGCCTAAATAGCTTCCGGGAGCCAAGAAACCGTTGCGGAAGGTCATTCTGACCTGCGAGTATGGCGCATGGATCGACGCCGCTTCACGCTTGCTGCCCTGTCTTCTGCGACACTGTTGTCCGGCTGCCACTCTGAGCGTGAGCCGAAACCCTCACGCGAGGCCACGCTCCTGCACAACGAGGGCGTCCGCGAGGCCGTGGCGGAACTCGACCAAGCGGTGAATGGCCTGGAGATGCGCGTAGGGCAGTTCAACGCGGAGAACTGGCAGGACGCACTGACCAACGTCCAAACGTCAGCGATTCGTCTGCGCAGTGACGTCGATGAGCTAAAACGAGCGCTTGGGTACGAGTCGGGAGAACGCTGAACCCCGATGGGGGACTGAGCCCGGCAAGATCGACAAAGATGCATTCAGCGATGCATTCAGCCATGCCTTCAGCCGTCGCCCCGCTATCTGGAGACATGCTGGGGACACGGCCGCCCCTGCGACTCTCGCGTTCGATTGCAGATCATCAGAGAATTTTCAGCCAGGTAGGTGGTTACTAAAGTTCCACAAATAGTTTTACGTAATGACACGGGAGTCGTAGTAGGCTTTCCGCACGGTACACAAGGAGACCTACATGTCCCAGCAGCTCACCGCAGAGCGCACCCCTGCATGCGTCGGCACGATGGTCGAACCGGAGCCGCCGGATACGACCGCCTTTCTGCGCGCCAACCCCGGAGCACAGCAGATGCTCCGGGATCTTGCGGAAGAGTCGGGCTATATCGTGATTTCGCCCACGAATTTCGTGGAGCCGTCGTATGCGCCCAGCATTAGCCAGCTGCTGAATGCGGAGATGAACACGCTGAAAAGCCGCGAGCGGCAGTTGCGGGAGCTACGCGCCCTGGCCAGTTGCCGCGTCGGAGACCTGAAGCCCGAGCAGGTGCGGCGCATTCTGGACGCCATCGCCTGAGGCGAGTCTGAACAGGTCCATTTGCATTCCCCTCCGTGGCTAAAGCCACTTGCATAGAAGGGCGTTTCTGTATGGGCTGAAGCCCGTACCCTTCCAAGGATGGGACTTAAAGCTGATTACCGTTGGGGTGCAGTGCCACTTTATTTGTTTGTCATCCCGTAGGGATCTGCTTTTCTTCTGAAAAGGCAAGGACAACAGCAGAACCCTACGGGATGACAAACGAAGAGCTGCATACCCACAGGTAATTTGCTCTAATCAGACTCTCCCTAAGGCGAACCACAGATCCCGGTAGGACCTCAACAATGAGGCAGTCAGCAGATACGCGGGATCTGCTCTCCGATCTGCAAGGGAATGATGCGTGTGCCGCCGATTGCCGTCTTGGCGGCGAGCATGCCCGGATGCTGCGCGGTCACGGTTCCGATGATGGCAGCGTTCCCGCCAAATTCGCTCTCACGCAACGTTCGCAGCACATCCTGGGCAGCACTGGGATCAACGATCACCACCAGCTTTCCCTCGTTCGGCGCGTAGAGCGGATCCATGCCCAGCAGATCGCATGCTGACTGAACGTCGGGCAGGACCGGCAGGCTGCGCTCGTCGATGGTGATGCCGACCTTTGCCTGAGCCGCGATCTCATTGAGGGACGTGGCCAGGCCGCCGCGGGTCGGATCGCGCAGCACGTGCACATGCGGATTGAATCGCAGCAGCGCGGCCACCATGCGGTTTATAGGGGCGGAATCGCTTTCCACCACCGTCTCGAAGCTCAGTCCCTCGCGCACGCTCATGATCGCCATGCCGTGATCGCCGATGGTTCCACTCAGCAGAACCACATCGCCTGGACAGGCGCGTGACGGGTGGATGTGCACGCCATCCGGAACCACGCCGATACCCGCGGCATTGATATAGCAGCCGTCGCCGTGGCCTTTTTCAACGACCTTGGTGTCGCCGGTAACGATCTGCACGCCGGCCGCGCGCGCCGCGTCGCCCATGCGTTGGGCGATCGCGGCGAGCTGCGCGATCGGGAAACCCTCTTCGAGAATGAATCCGGCGCTGAGATAAAGCGGCGTCGCGCGGGTCAGCCTTGAGCTCCCCCACAATCTTCGCGAGCCCGACCTTGTGAAATGCCTCAATCGCTTCGCGCAACGCTGTAGCTTTCCTGCGCGCATCGGCATCGAGCCCCTGCACCTCATCCGAGAGCCCGAGCGTGAATGCTGCGGCATCGAGCAGGGTGCGGAGTTGTCCGTGGAGCGAGCCACGCAGCGCAAGCAATGCTTCTGGGGAGGGCGCCAGAACGAAGCGGTTATAGGCGCTGACGGCATCGGTTGAGTCGGGTGCGTCGCCGAGCGCTTCGAGCGCGGCCGCCCATTGCTGCTCCCCCCGCCAGCGCGTAGAACTTCCAGGTCGCAGGTGCATTTTGAACCGCTTCGGCCGCCATGATCTGCTGCCTGGCTTCGGCGGTTCCCTCGCCGGCCTCCGGAAGCAGGAGCAGACCCGCCGGAATGGGCAAAATATCCACCGGTTGCGGTCGCGAAAGTCTTGCGGCAATCGTCATCTTTGTCTCTAAACCCAGTCCTTAAAAACCCAAATTCTAAAAGCCCAGTGGTGGATGCGGCAGGTTTCGATCCGCGGCCCGCACCATGAGGCTGGCGGCCAGCTCCGCTCGCGCCCGTGTGGGGTAGGTCGCGATGCGCCGGCAAACTGTTTGGATAGGGACATCCACCGACGTTCCCTTCCAGAACGCGCCGATTCTGAACTTCGAGAGTTCCTTCCCAGACTTCTCATCGTAGGCATGTACGGTGCAGACCAGGCAGGAATCGAACGAGCGGGCGACGTGGCCCATCTCGACCGGATCCGAGACATCGGCGATCGTGGCGCCGATAAAGGATCGCTCCATGGGCCCCGTGGCGCCCGTGTTGTCGCGCGGACCCACGTTCCAGGCCGTCGGTGTGACCACCTGGTAGTTTTCGATCTTGCCATCCTTGAGGACGATCCAATCGGAGAGCGAGCCCCGCGCCGCCTCTGTCGAACCTAAGCCCTTGCCGTCCGCACGCGCCGGCACCCTGATCTCCCCGGATATCGCGACCTGCGAACCATGCGTGCGGGAGATACTCGATCCCGCCGACCGGCGCTATCTGTACCCGTTCACGAATGGCACGAGCTGCGGTCCGCGCTTCACCATCACGCGCAGCGTGCCGTATGACCGCAGCCAGACCTCCATGGCGTCGTTCACGATGTGCGCTCGCTGCCAGGCGGAGTATGACGATCCAAGCGACAGACGCTTTCACGCCCAACCCAATGCCTGTTGGGACTGTGGGCATGCTGACGAGCGAGACACAATCGCCGCTCACCTCCAGCTGCGGTCGACTCTTCGACGCCGTCGCAGCCCTGGTATGCCGTCGGACGCACGTGACCTACGAAGCGCAGGCCGCCATCGCGCTCGAAGCCTGCTGCGAACGCCGAACCGATGTCGGTGCCTATCCCTTTCGCCTTATCGAGAACACGCGCGTGCACCAGTCGGGCTCGCAGGACCCCTGCATGCAGATCGAGACCGGGCCGATGTTTGTGGCGCTGACCGAAGATCTCTCTCGCGGCGTATCCCCCGGCGTGATCAGCAGGCGCTTCCATGCCGGTCTCATCGACGCCCTCACGCAGGCGGTCAACCATGCCGCGTCCCGCAGCGGCGTTGATCAGGTTTGCCTGAGCGGAGGCAGCTTCGGGAACGTCATCCTCTCCGAAGGCCTGAAACAAAAACTCGAAGCCCTGGGTCTAACGGTCTACACGCATTCCATTGTCTCCCCCGGAGATGGTGGCCTGAGCCTTGGGCAATTGGCCGTTGCCATAGCGTCCATCGGCGAAAGCCGCCGGAAGGACGACCGTCTGGACACCGACTGAATCATTGCATAAGCCTCGCGCTCACGCTTATCACGTCGCACATCTTTCTGAGGTCTTGGCTTTCTCGGATTGTTGAATTGTGGTTGCCTTGGTCTGGTCCGCCCTTCTTCTCCCCTTGACATTCTACCTATACCCGTCCAATATGTAGGCAATCTAGGAGAAGCAATGGTTCAAGCTAAAAAATCAGACCTCTTACAAGGCACCCTGGACATGCTCATCCTTAAAGTGGTCGCTCTCGGTCCGATTCACGGCTACGGCATATCTCTGCGCATTCGCGATATCTCGAACGAGGTGCTCAACGTGCAGCAGGGCTCTCTGTATCCGGCGTTGCACCGGCTGGAGAAGCGAGGCTGGCTTGCGGCTGAATGGGGCGAGTCGGAGAATTCGCGGCAGGCGAAGTTTTATCGCGTATCCGCCAAAGGCCGCAAACAGCTGATGGCGGAGGAAGCGAACTGGAACCGGCTGAGCCAAGCGATCGCGCTGGTACTGAACGCAGCGTAACGGAGGCGTGTATGGCAGGTTGGCGCAACCTATTCCGCCGGGCGGCTCGTGATGGGGAATCGGACCGGGAGATCGGCTTTCACATCGAAAGCTTGACCGAGGCAAACATCGCCCGTGGCCTGCCCGCGGACGAGGCGCGGCGGCAGGCGATGCTGGAGTTCGGCGGCCGCGAACAGGTGCGGCAGGAGCTGCGCGAGATCCATGGCTCAGCCGCGCTTGAGAGCTTGGCGTTTCATGTCAGGGCAGCGATGCGTTTCGTGCGCAGCTCGCCTTCCCTGTCCATCGCGGTCATCCTCACGCTCGCGTTGGGCATCGGCGCCAACAGTGCTGTGTTCTCGGCCATCGACGCTATTCTCTTGCGCCCACTCCCATTTCCGAGCGGCGATGAACTGCTCGTCCTTTACCAGCACGACCGGAAAAACAGGGACGCCAATCACTTTGTGGCACCCACCCGGGTTGAGGATTGGAACCGGCTCACCAGCGCATTTCAGGGCATCACCGGGTACTACACAGACGATCTGTCCGAGACCTCCGGACCATTGCCGGAGCGGCTTACGATGGCGCTGGTGGCGCCGCGTTTTCTTCAGGTGATGGGCGTGAGTCCGGCGCTGGGACGCGATCTAACCCCACAGGAGGAGCGCTTCGGCGGACCGGATGCCATCCTGATCAGCCATCGTTTCTGGCAGCGCCGCTTCAACGGCGATCCTTCCGCCGTGGGCAAGCAGGTGCACTTCGGACGCACCTCCTACACCATCGTCGGGATCATGCCCGCCTCCTTTCGCTTCCCGAGCCGCGAGGTGGACGTATGGGCTCCCAGTCCGCCGGATGCGCCCTACGCGCTGCGGCGGGATGCAACGTGGTTCACCGCGATCGGGCGCATGCGGCCGGGCGCGACGGTCGCGCAGGCACAGGCGAATCTCCAAACCGTACAGGCGCAGCTCGGCAGGCAATTTCCAAAGCCCGATGCGGACCTGACCGTGGAGGCCGTGCCGCTGAAGCAGACGGTCGTGGGCGGCGTACGCGACTCCTTATGGCTGCTGTATGGCTCTGTGTCGTTGCTGCTGCTCATCGCCTGCTCCAACATCGCGGCACTGCTGCTGGCGCGCACCGCCGAACGCGAGCATGAGATCTCCATCCGCTTTTCCCTGGGAGCCTCGCGCCGCAGAATCGTCGCGCAGCTGCTGAGCGAGGTCTTTGCCCTGGCGTTGGCTGGATCGCTGCTTGGTCTGCTGCTGGCTGCGGGCGCCTCGCACGCCTTTCCTCTGCTTTCGGCGACGCTGCCGCGCGCCGAAGAGATCACGCTGAACTGGCGCATCGCCCTGTACTCACTCCTGTGTGCCGTCGCGACGACGCTGCTGTGTGGGCTGATTCCGGCGCTTCGCGGCACCCGGCGCGAGCTTGCGCGAACACTGGCGCAGTCCAACCGCACGCAATCGCCCTCACATCCTGTGCCTTGGCTGCTGGTCGGCGTGCAGGTGATGCTGGCGGTCACGCTGCTGACCGGGGCGGGTCTCCTGCTGCGCAGCTTACAGGAACTGCACCGGGTATCACCGGGCTTTGAGCCCAACGGCGTGCTCAGCTTTCAGATCACCGGCTCCTATGGTGAAACTGCGGATTACGGCAGGCTGGTGCAACGGATCGACCGTGTGCTCGACAATATGCGAAGTACACCGGGGATCGAAGGGGCTGCGACTGCGGCCGCGCTGCCCGGGGGTGCCGTCGCAGTTTCAGGTGGAGTTCACGGTCGACGGACACGAGGGTGCCGGACGGCAGATCCTGGCGGACAATCGCTTTGTTTCTTCGCGGTACTTCGAGACCTTGCGGATTCCCATTCTTCAGGGCGGAGCCTGCAGGCCAGGAGCGAGCGCAAACGATCTGGTGGTGAATCGCAGTTTCGCGGAGACCTACCTTAGCAGCGGCGAGGCGCTAGGACACGATCTCGCGACCGCCAAAGGTGAGGAAGGGTTCAGCCTTTTCGTTTGCCATCCCGCAGCATTCGTTTGCCATCCCCGCAATGTTTTCAGTTGTCATCCCGCAGCGTTTTCAGTTGTCATCCCGTAGCGTAGCGGAGGGATCTGCTTTTCCCTTCTGCCCCACGCAGTGGGAAGTCCGCGCTCGCCCAGAGCAAACCTTAAAGTGCCGCTTGAACCGGTGTTATCCTCCCTGGTTCTACCCCAGAAGTGATAGCCCAGAACCCGGCTACTCGTATTTGAGGGTCGCGACCGGGTCCAGCTTGGCAGCCCGGTTCGCCGGCAGGGTTCCGAAGATCACCCCGACCACTACTGCGGTAAACAGGGCGATGATGGCGCTCCAGGCGGTGATGGGGATCTGAAAATCGGTGAACAGACGCAGCGCAAGCGGCAGAGCCAGACCGAGCATCGTGCCGATCAGGCCGCCGGAGAGCGACAGGAACACGCTTTCGGTGAGAAACTGCAGGCGAATCTCGCGGTTGGTGGCGCCCAGCGCCTTGCGGATGCCGATCTCCTTGATGCGCGCCTGCACGTTGGCCAGCATGGAGTTCATAATGCCCACGCCGGAGACCACCAGGGTAATGGCGGAACCGAGCGTCAGCACAACGGTGAGCATCGTGGCGATCTTGCCCATCACGCTGAGGATCTCCGTCAGCGTGAACGCGGTGTAGGTGTTGCCCGGGCGGTGCCGGGAGCGGATTACGGCTTCGATGTGCCGCGCCGTCGGCTCCACCTCACGCGGATCCGCTACGGTGAAGAAGATCTGCTTCAGGTTGTCGGTTCCGGTAAAGTAGCGCGCCACGGGATATGGAACCAGCAGCGTCTGGTTGTTGACCTCGCTCTGGCCAAAGGTCTGCACGCCCTCCTTGAACACCCCGATGATGGTGAACGGAATGCCCATGACCGTCAGCGTCTGGTCGATGGCCGCGGGTGAGCTGCCGTAAAGCTCCTGCGCCATCGGCTCGATGATGACGGCGACCTTGGCGTGCGTCATCTCGTCCTGATCGTCAAAGAAGCGGCCGGCGAGCAGTTTGAGGTTCCGTACCTCTTTGTACTGCGGACTGACGCCCAGCAGCATGGCCTCGCGCACCTGGCCATTGTGGATGGGAATGCTGTCGTGGAACTCGAGCATGGGCGAGCTGTACTGGATGCCCGGCACCTGATCGATGACGGCCTTCATGTCTTCGAGCGTCATGAAATCGGGGACCGCGACGTTGTCCGGGCCGGTGACGTTGCCGCCGCCGCCCTGCATCTCGATCATGTTCGGCCCAATGGAATTGATCATGCTGAGCGCATACTGCCGACCGGTGAGACCGAGGGTTGCCACCAGGATCACCGAGGCCGAGCCGATGACCATGCCCAGCATCGTGAGCAGAAAACGCGCTTTGCTGGCCCGGAAGCTGTCGATGGCCAAGGCCACGGTCTCGCGGAAACCGACGGTAGAACGGGCACTGCGCAGCGTGGCCTCAAAGGTGTCGCGGGTGGGCGCATAGACACCCGGTCGCGCCCCCGCAGCTCTTCTGGCGCCCAGGACCTCGCGAACGGGTTCATGAATGCTGCTCGCCATGCTCGATTCGGCCAACCTCCACGCTCCCGCCAACCAGCGAGCTTGGCCGGGAGGCACGATGTCAGTATCGCAGGGCCCCGGGCAAGCTGCTAGGTGTCAGATACCGCGCGGCGCTTCCCGGATGCAGAAGAACCTCGTTTGTCATGGGGGCGTCATCTGGGGCGCCCATTTTGGAACCAGGCGATGATCTTCTGGGGGATACCGAGCTGCGGGTCGCTCCACTACGCACGACGATAAAATCCTCGTGCTTCGGTCGAGATGACACCTTCGTCGCAGAAGACGGGCAGCTAGAGCGCGCACCCGGTCAGAACTTGGCGATCAGCGTCACGCCGCCGATCAGGAGGATCGCCCCCAGACCGCGCATCCAGTTCAGCGGGTGGTGATCCATGCGGAACCAGCCGAAATGGTCGATCAGCAACGAGGCAATCAGCGAAGCGGTGACCGTGAAGCCCATGAACGGTCCGGCTCCCACCTTGTTCACCTGCGTCAGCCCGGCGTAGACCTGCACCGCACCCACCAGTCCACCAACCGCCGCCCACCAGGGCATGCCGAGAATGTCGCCTTTGGTGGGCAACGGATGGGGAAGGATGATGAAGAGACCTGTGAAGAAGAAGGTGATCAGCGCAAAGCTGAGCGCGGACGCCAGATACGGGTTCACGATCGAGTTTTTGAGTTGTCCGTTCATGGCTGCGCCCATCGCCTGCAATGCGCCGCCGACGATGATGAAGGGAATGATCCAACCGGCTTTCATGTTGCCTCCAGTGATTGTTGTTGAAATGGTTCCGGACTAGAAAGTATCTGTGTGAATCATCCCTTTGCTTTTCGGAGGGAGGTCCGGGCTTCAGCCCGGACATTCAGCGCGGAGAAGAACGGGGCTTCAGCCCCGGGTTTAGCTCTGCTCTATGGGAGAACTCCCGGGCTAAAGCCCCTAATCTGGCTCTCCTTTTTCGTGGGGCTCAAGCCCCACGCTCCCTCCCCCAAGCTCCTCCCACCCTCTTCCAAGATGTACTTTGTACGATGATCGTGATGCACACAGACATTCCCTAGCGCCCGGTCATAAGGTGCATGAGCAGCAGGCCTCCCACCGAGGCCAGCATGGCCGCCGGCATGGCGAGCAGACCCACCTTGAGGAAGTCCCAGGCGCTGACGTTGAGCTTTTCCTTCCGCATGGCCAGCAGCCAAAGGATGGTTGCCAGCGAGCCGGTCACGGACAGGTTGGGGCCCAGATCCACACCGATCAGCACGGCGTTGGCGACCAGGCCCTTCATGTGTGCCGCCTGCACCGTGGCGCCCGCGATCAGCCCCAGCGGCAGATTGTTCACGAGGTTGTTCGCGACACCCACCACGAAGCTGATCACCAGCGCGCCCAGGGCGATGGGCAGATGCTGTGCCCAGGCGAGCGCGGCCTCCGTGTAGCGCAGCGCGCCCAGGCTCTCGATGGCGTCGACCATGACGAACAGGCCGGCTACCAGAAGCAGGGTCGGCCAGCTGATCTCCTTGGCTAGCTTGAGGGGATTTTCCTTCGCCCGGATGGAGACGACCGCCGTGATCAACAAGGCCGCGATGCAGGTCGGCAGCCCCAGATCGAGGTTGAGGGCAGAGGCGGTCAGCAGCACCGCCACAACAAACACGAGGCCGCCGACGACCACCTTGCCATTGCTCTCCAGCGGCTTGGCTTCGAGATCACAGTCGATTTGCCCGCAAAGCTCTTTGTTGAAGTACAGCCGCAATACCGCGTAGGTCACGGCGATGGAAAGAATCGACGGGGGAAGAAAAGACATCAACCAGCGGCCCAGCGGAGGCATGCCCGTGTGAAATACCACCAGATTCGCGGGGTTCGAGATGGGCAGCACAAAGGAGGCGGCGTTGGCGATCATGGCGCAGGCGAACAGGTACGGCAGCGGCTCCACCTTGGCCTTGCGCACCGCGGAAAGCACCGCAGGGGTGAGCACCACGGCGGTGGCGTCGTTCGACATGCAGATCGTAGTCAGTGTGCCGACGCCGTAGATCAGCAGAAACAGTCGCCCGCACTGACCCTTCGCGCCGCGCACCGCAGAGGTGGACACCCAGTCGAAGACGCCGTGCTCGCGCGCCAGCTCCGAAAGCAGCATCATGCCGATCAGGAACAGGTAAACGTCGGTTCCCTCCCCAACCGCCTTGCCCGCGAGCTTGACCGGCACCAGGCGCAGCACCACCAGCAGCAGCGCGCCCGAGCCGATCCACCAGACCTCGGAGACGTCCCTGGGCCGGGCCAGCATGAGCAGGATGCTGACCGCAACGATGGCTATCAGGAGAATATGCGCGAACCCAGGCGACATTACGGTTACCACTTCTTCCCGTTTTTATTGGGCCCGAGTTGTGTTCCTAGGATGCCGCGCTCCGGCCACGCGCCCAAAGCGTTCTCGTGGTCCACCGCTGCGCGTGTACGTTGTGTCGCGTTGCCCCGGCCAACCTGGATGCGGATCGTGTCGGTTCCCGTTCGCCCTTGGCTGTCCTCCGCTGTGGCCGTTAGTTCATGCTCGCCTTCGCTGATCCAGACCGCTGGGATTGTTGCGCTCCAGAGGTTTTCTTCGCCTTCTCGGCTGAGTTCGAGTACGCGCGATTCAACGCTGGCGCGGACTTCCTTCAGCGGCGCATCGCTCCACACGCGCATGTGCAGCTGTAAGTCGGCGGTACGGTCTATGCGCTCCGCTTCGCTGTCGGGCAGCAGGCGTTCATCGGAGGGGTTTGTGATGCTCACCAGCGGCAATGCGCCGAGGCGCACGAAATGCCAACTCACGGGGTCTCCATTCAGCGTGATCACCGTGTAGCCCACCGGCCCCTCCTCGATCTGGCCGGTAGACCGGGTCGCGCTGAAGAGCGTTCCCCCGTCGTTGCTCAACTCGTTGTAATGGGTGTGACCCATGTCCACGAGGCGCACGCGATAGCGGTGCAGAAGCTCTCTCAGGCGCTCGCCACCCTGTTTCAGATCGCTGGGATAGCAGTGCATCAGCACCACGGGACGCAGGCCTTTTGCATCGCAAAGTTTGAGTTCGCCTTCAGCCCAGTCCAGCTGCTTGTCACTCACGACGAAGGCATCCGGACGCGGCTCCGAGAACGCGTTCAGGCGTAGAAACCGCACTTGCCCTACCGTAAACGCGCCATAGAGCAAGCTTCCCATGGCGTCCTGAAAATTGCCGAAGCTCTTCTCGTGCACGTCGTGGTCGCCGACCACGGCACACCAGGGCAATCGCAGGCGATCGAGGCACTCGCGCACGGCGGCATACGCCCGTCGGCTACCGTCATCCGCGACATCGCCGGGAAGGTACACGAAGCTGACGCCTTTGCCTGCATATGCCGCGTTGATCTCGTCCACGATGGCGGCGAGATCGGCGAAATTCTGCTCGCCCGTCCGCACCATGTGCAGGTCGCCGATGTGTATCCAGGTAACGGCGCCGGAGGCATCGGGTGCGACTGGAGAAAAGTCCGGTGGCGGAGTCAGGGCTAGGTCGTTCATGCGGCCTCTTTCGATAGTTTTGGGTAAGCGGGTCACGCAAGTTGCGGGTGCGGTTCTGCGGAACGGTGGGGTTCGCGTGGTTCTGTTTCAGGAATGGCGAAGAGGAGAACGAGAAAGGCGGCGCATGCTACCGCGCCGAGAGCCAGAAATGAGATGCGGTAGCCGTGGTGCGCCATCAGGACGCCCCCAAGCGTGGTGCTCAGCCCCGCGCCCAGGCCGACGGCCGTGGCCAGCGCGCCCTGCGCAAAATTGAAGCGGCCGGTACCGCGCGTGCAGTCGGCGACAACCAGGATGGAGACCACGGCGAAGATCGCGTTGGCAACGCCGTCGAGCACCTGCACAGCCAGCAGCGCCGCTACCCCATGCAGCACGGTATACAGCAGCGCGCGCAGCGGCAGAACGCCAAAGCCAAGGAGCAGCAGCCCCTTGCGGCCATGGGTGTTGGCAAAGCGTCCGATGGCCGCGGCGCTGACCATGATGACCGTCTGGGTGACCGCAATGCAGGCGCTCATGAACGGGGCCGCGGCCCGGACGGAGCCGTGCGCGAGCAGCTCGCCCAGCTGCGGCAACATCGCGGCATTGGCCAGGTGAAACAGAAAGGCGCAGAGCAGAAACAGCAGCAGCACGCGTCCCTGCGCAAGTTCTTTCAGGGAGCCACCGCTGTTCGACAACGGTTTCGGCTCGCCACCGCCGCGCGCGAGCTCCGGGTCGATATCCTTCCCACGGATCCGTAGCGTCGCCACGATCGTGGGCAGAGCCAGCAGCGCGGCTGCGGCGAAGATCGCACGGTTGCCGAAGAGGTGGCTCACCCCCGCGATCAGCACCGCGGCAAAGAGATTTCCCGCCGAGTTGAAGCCCTGGTTGCGCCCAAACTGGCGGTCGAATCCGCGCCGCCCTACAAGTCCCAGGGTGATCGCGGCCAGCGTGGGCCCCAGGAACGGCGCCGCGATGCCGATCAGCGCCTGTGCGCTGAAGACGGCCGCTGCACTGGAGCGCAGCGCGAGCAGGGTGGCACCGCAGGCCAGCACAGCCGTTCCGACGACCAGGATGGCTCGTTTGTGTGTGACGCGATCGACGATCCATCCTGCCGGCGACTGCAGCACCACGCTGACCACAGCGGCAAAGGTAAGCGCCTGCCCCACCCGGTCGGGCGCCCAGCCCGAAGCCGCTAAATACGCGGCCACAAAGGGACCCAGGCCTGTCTGGACGTCCGCCAGAAAGAAGTTTGCGCCCTCCAAAGCGCGCAAACTTCCCCGGCTTGCCGTGTTGGTTGCGGTGGGAGGCATAAGGGCTGTTACGAATCTGTCTCTGGAAGCCACTCTTATGGAAGGGCGCGGCAGCCGCTGGGGTCAGAGCTCACCTCAGCTGCTACACCGAAAACGTCAGGCAAACGCTGCCTATCGCGGGGGTTGAGGGAGCGGTGTTCCCTGCGCGTCAGGCCGGACCGGATTCGGCGAGGGTGCCGGCGATGAGGGAGGCTGCGGCGGCTGCGGCGGCTGCGGAGCCGTTCCGGCAGCCGGCGGGGGTGGCGCACACGGAGGCGGCGGGGGTGGAGGTGGCGGCGGTCCTCCGTGACGACCCGGCGGCGGCGGTGGCGGCGCAGCATTGGCGCTTAGCAAAGGCCCTGGACCGGCCGCCGCGGTGAAGGTCTGGCTGCCGACACGCACGCTCTGGGCGTGAAGCGTGGTTGTTCCCGCAAAGACAGAGCTGTCGCCGGTGACGGTGATCGAGCTTCCCCGGCGAACGACGGACGCCAGTTGCGCCGCCAGGTCTGGGGCCAGCTCAATCGCCTCACCGTTGCTGAGATAGAGGCCCTGCAGCCACCCACCTGGGCCGGCCGCAAAGCCGCGAATGCGGCCATGCTGCGTCGCCACGGACATAGGGAAGGCTGCGGGGGTGAGCGCAGCGGCAGAGACTGGGGGCGGAGGGATATTGTCGGGAGGAGCAGGCTGCTGCCCCATGGCCGAGCTAAGAAGCAGGCCGACGGAGAGGGAGGAAGCGATCGTTAGAATGCGCATAGGCACCTCACCCGGAGAGAAAGCACGTCTTGTGCCAAACGCTTTGCTGTGGAAATTTACTCGAAAGAGCTCGAAGGGGCGGCAACCGCACTCCGGATTCGCTGGCTTGAATCGTTTCTCTCGCCCAGCGGTGTACGCTTTCCACACACGGGGTGTGCGCAAACCGGGCAACCGGGCGATCTTTGTGATGGGACAGCCCGAAACGCGACAAGGGTGGAGTGGCTCCCGGATTGCAAGGCAGTCAAGGGAGTCAAGGGAATTAAAGAGAGTGAAGCGGCATGAGGCAAAACTCCATCAGCACAGGCGGCCGACGTGGGCGTGGGCTTCGCAGCCTGCGCGCCCGTGTGCTGCTGCTGGCCTCCTGCGTTGTGCTCCTGCTCCTGCTCACCGCGGGAGTTCTGATCTCCGTCATCCGCAGCACTCAGGCAACCCTGCTGGCCAACGCGGGCAGGCATCTGGATGCGGTCGCCGGCAACCTGGCCCGAGCTTACGAAGACCGTACCGAGCGCAGCCTCAGCTTGGACTCGATGGCGGCGCAACAGCCGCCGCTCCCGGCGCCTCCAGCCCTGCAGCCGCCGGGAGATCTCAGGCCCCCCGAGCCTTTGCCGCCCCCAGGACCACCGCCCGGGCGGCAGTCGTACGACCCCCTTAGCGCTCTCACGACGCAGGTGCTGGCCAGTGAACAGGGCATCGAGGGCGGCTTCTTCCGGGCGGACACCGGCGCTCTCGGCGGCTATGCCTTTCCCACCCACGAAGGGCCGGGACCGACGAAGGAGATGCCCGCCCGCGAGCAGCCCGCGATCGCTGCCCTGGCCCGATCCGCGGTCGAGCAACGCAGCGCGCAGCATCTGCGCTTCGATGGCCCGCATGACGCCGTGCTCTTCGTGGCCATCCCGCTCTGCGAGTCGCTGCATTGCGCCGCTTCCCCGCCGGGCGCGGTGTGGCTGATGCAGCGCCTGCCCGGGGCGGAGATGGAGCGTCGCCGCAGCCTGCTTTGGAGCGCACTCGCCTTTGGAACCATGGCTCTGCTCATCGGCGTACTGGCCTATGCCGTCCTCGCAGAGGTGAACGGCAGCGTACGCCTTCTGCTGAGAAGGCTTTCCGCGCTGGAGACCGACCTTTCTCCCCGTGCGCCCGACACTCCTCTGCCCCGCATGGCCGAGTTTCGCGAGGTGCTGGACGGCATCGACCAGCTGGCCGCGACCGTTGCGGAGCGCATGAGCAGCGAACGCGCCATGGAGGCTCGGCTGCGGCATAACGCACGCCTAGCCGCGCTTGGGCAATTCGCCGCGGGTGTCGCGCACGAGCTGCGCAATCCCCTTGCCACCATCCGCCTGCGTACGCAGATGTCGCAGCGTACCGCAGGAGAACCCGCCGTTCTGCACAATGGCGAGATCGTGCTGGCCGAGATCGATCGTCTGGACGGCATTATCGGCCGCCTGCTCACATTCGCGCGGCCGACACATCTCCATACCTCGTTGATCGACGTCGGCGATCTTTGCCGCACCGCCGTTACCGCCTGGTCAGCCCGGGCGGAGGCAACGGGTTGCGAGTTTCATTGCCACGCCGCAAGCGATCTCTACACCCAGGGTGACGCCTCGCGGCTCCGCCAGGTGCTGGACAATCTCATCCAAAATGCGGTCGAGGCCGTCCGGGAAGGCAAGATAACGATTACGCCTGAGGCCGAGGCGCCAGGGCATCGCATTGAGATCACGGCAGAGGCGGTTGGCTCGACGATTCGCATCGCCGTGGAAGACAACGGCCCCGGACTCCCACCCGAGGTCGTCGCGCGCGTCATGGATCCGTTCTTCACCACCCGTGCGGGCGGCACAGGGCTTGGTCTTTCCATCGCGCACGAGATCGTGCAGGCGCATGGCGGCGAGCTCTCACTCGGGAATGGACCGCGCAGCAATGGACAGCGCAGCGGCGCGGTCGCGGAGATTACCCTTCCCCAGACCCTCTCCCAGACAAATGCGGCTGCCCTGAGCGAGGAAAGCTCCCATGGCTAAACTTCTCCTGGTCGACGACGATCGAAGCCTCCGCGAAACGCTGCAGGACCTGCTGATCGAGGCTGGGTATGAGGTCGACGTAGCCGCGCATGGAGGCGAAGCTCTTGCAGGCATCGCCCAGAGCCTGCCGGACCTTGTTCTCTGCGACTGGCGCATGCCGGAGGTGAATGGCCGAGCCGTTCTGGAGCGGCTCCGGCAGGACTCGCTGCTGCAGCGCCTGCCCGTCATCATTCTCACCGCGTTTGGCGATGGCGAAAGCGCGATGGAGGCGATGGGGGCAGGCGCCTACGACTTCCTCGTCAAACCCATTGACCTTGACCTGGTACTCTCCACCGTCGCTCGTGCGCTGGAGCATGGCGCCCTGCAACGCGAGATGGAGCGGCTGGAGCGCGAACGCTTCCGCGATCAGCGCCTGCAGCTGGGCAGTGCTGCGCTGGAAGAGCCTCGGCTGGTCGGCAGCTCTCCCCGCTGGATCGAGGTCTTCAAGCGCATCGGCCAGGTCGCCCGCACCGATGTCAGCGTTCTGCTGCTGGGCGAGACCGGAACCGGCAAAGAGGTGGTCGCGCGCGCGATCCACAACAACAGCGATCGCCGTGGGGCGCCGATGATCATCGTCAACTGCGCGGCCATACCGGCGGAGCTGGTGGAAGCGGAGCTGTTCGGGCATGAGCGCGGAGCCTTCACCGGCGCCGTCGGCCAAAGGATCGGGCGCTTCGAAGCCGCTCACGGCGGAACCCTGTTTCTCGACGAGATCGGCGAGCTTCCGCTGACGCTGCAACCGAAGCTGCTGCGGGTGCTGCAGGAGCGCAGCTTCGAACGCGTGGGCGGCACGCGAACCATCTCCGCCGATGTGCGGATTCTCGCAGCTACCAACCGCGATCTCGCGCGGGAGGTCGAGGAGAAGCGCTTTCGCTCCGATCTCTTCTATCGATTGAATGCGTTCAGCCTGCACCTGCCGCCGCTGCGTGAGCGCCGCTCCGATATCGTGCCCCTGGCCGAGTACTTTCTCGCGCGCTATGCACGACGCAATCATGCGCAGGCGTGCGTGCTGGCGACGGGAGTGCCGGCGATGCTCGAAGCCTACGGCTTTCCGGGCAATGTGCGTGAGCTGGAGCAGCTGATGGATCGGCTTGCCGTAAGTTCTGCCGGGAGGCCCATCACCGTGCCGCAGCTGCGCGCGGAGCTCGATCGCTCGCCCCCTCCAGAACGGCGTTCCGCTCTGTCCGGCCTGGAAGATCTTCCCTTTCACGAGTCCGTTGCTCGCTGGGAGCGGCACCTCATCGAGCGTGCCTTGGAGCGTTCCGGCGGCAATAAATCCGAAGCTGCCAAACTACTCCGCATCCAACGCCGGCTTCTCTATGAGAAGCTGCAGCAGCTCGGCATGCAGTCGTGATGCTGAAGCGCACAGGCGATGTGAGTTACGGATTTCTTGCGCTAGTGACTTAGCAACGGTTTTCTCAAAGGTATAAGGTTGCGTTTGTCATCCCGTAGCGCAGCGAAGGGACCTGCTTTGCCTCATGTCGCAGCAACGCTTAAGAAAAGCAGATCCCTTCGCTGCGCTACGGGATGACAAGCTCAAAAACCCTACGCACCCACCCGGAAACTGCTTTAGCAAGTTATTAGAGCCGATTGCACGTTATATGAAGTGTCATCTCGACCGGAGTGGACAGTTTTATCGTCCACGGAGTGGAGAGACCCCTGTATCTCTTCCGCCACTCCAACAGATTCGTGTAGTCTCAACGAAATAAACCCGCTGTCACCCAGCCATCAACTTGCGGTCTCAATCAAAGCGTCGGGGTGCCCCGCGAACTCGGCCCAAGAGCCATCATAGAGACTTACCTTCTTTGCACCGCAAATCTCCAGACCGAGCACCAGGACCGCCGCAGTGACCCCCGAGCCGCAGGTAGTAGTAGTTGGTTGCTGCAGGTCCACGTGCTTTGCGGCAAATACATTCAAAAGATCTTCGGGAGACTTCAGCCGGCCATGGCTGACCAAATCGGTATATGGGATGCTGGTCGCCCCCGGCATGTGACCCGAACGTATGCCGGGGCGCGGCTCCGGGGCGCTTCCGTCGAATCGGCCTTGGGGGCGTGCGTCGAGAATCTGAGCACGGCCGGCAATCTCTTGCTGCATGGCAGGGAAACTCTTGACGGCATCCCCCTGCAAACTCGCCTCGAAGTTCGCAGCGGGGCGTTGAACAGGACCCGTCTCCGTGGGCAGGCCGGCCTCCACCCACGCACGAAGACCACCATCCAGAATGAAAACCTGTTCCACCCCAAAGGTACGAAGCATCCACCATGCCCGCGGTGCGGAGAAAACCCCTTCCTGTTCATAAAAGACGAGGCTGTCGTCGTTGCGGATCCCGAGCTTCGACATCTCGCGTGAAAAATAATCCGCTGACGGCAGCATGTGAGGTAATGGCGTGGAGCGATCCGATAACTCCTCGATGTCGAAGAAAAGCGCTCCAGGCAAATGCCGCTCAAGATATCGCGCGCGCACGTCAAGGATTGGAGTAACTCCCACCGGGGGCAGCGTAGCATCCAGCAGCACCATGCCGGGCTCCGCGAATCGTTCCGCAATCCATGAAGGTGATACCAGAGGATTCATCGTTTTCGCCCGCTATAAAGTCACTCAGTCGATTATGCTCCCGCGGGGCGGTCACGAGCTTTGTAGACCATTCCATCCGCGCTATCGTATGCTCCGCGGTGCGGACAGAGTTGCAGACAAACTCCCAATCAAAGTTCGCGGAGATGAATGGTTCCCATGCCGGAAGAGATAAGCTTCAAAACGCTGCGTTACACCAACACGGGCGCAGTCGCGACCATCACACTGGATCGCCCGGAGGCACTAAACGCCTTGAACGCAGCCATGTTCGACGACCTGGAGAGGGTATTCACAAATCTCAAGCAGGATGCGTCCATCCGGGTCATTCTGCTGACGGGAGTCGGCGAGCGGGCCTTCGTCGCGGGCGCGGATATCAGAGAGGTCGTAAAGACGGATGCCAGTTCTGGAAAGTCGTTCTCCGCACGTGGGCAGGGGGTTTTTGCGCTCATCGCAGGCTGCGGCAAGCCGGTGATTGCCTGTATCAACGGCGTCGCTTTGGGAGGCGGCTGTGAGCTGGCCCTTGCCTGCACGCTGCGCCTCGCCAGCGACAAAGCGCTGTTGGGCTTGCCTGAGGTGAAACTCGGGCTCATTCCCGGCTATGGGGGCACACAGCGGCTCGTCGACTTGATCGGCAAAGGGCCGGCGCTGCACCTGATGCTCACAGGGAAAAGCATCCCGGCAGCCGAGGCCCTGCGGCTCGGCCTGGTGCAGGAGGTAGTACCCGCAGCGGATCTCATGCAACAAGCCGAGGCGCTGGCCCAGACGATCGCTTCGGTGGCTCCCTTGGCGGTTGCCGGAGTTTTGGATGCAGTAGAGGAACAAACAGCGGGCGCGCTCCAGGCGGGCTTGCGTGCAGAGAACGAAATCTTCGCGCGACTTTGTGGAACAACCGACAAGCATGAGGGCTTATCCGCATTTCTTGAGAAGCGCAAAGCAGTGTGGCAGGGACGTTAGGCAGTGTCTGACGAATACTGATATCGCACCCTGCCTCTTTTGGGAGCGTAGGGCTTCAGCCCCACGAAAAAGCTGACGAATCATTTTTGCTTTTCGGAGATAGGTCCGGGCTTCAGCCCGGACATTCAGTGCGAAGAAACCCTGGGCTAAAGCCCATCCTTTGGGATTCCTTTTCGTGGGGCTGAAGCCCACGCTCCCTCTCAAAATGCGCTTCGATGCACCTCATACGGTGATCGTGATTCACACAGCCACTACCTAACTCTCAGGGGCGTTCCACCGCCATAGCAACAGAGTTGCCGCCACCAAGGCACAAAGCGGCAACGCCCTTCCGGGAGTGTCTCCGCACCATCTCATGCACCAGCGTGACCAGCACGCGTGCGCCGCTTGCACCGATTGGATGTCCAATAGCAACCGCGCCGCCATTGACATTCACGTTCTGGAGACCGATCCCCAGCTCCTTGGTGACACCGATCGCCTGCACCGCGAACGCTTCGTTCAACTCAAAAAGATCCACATCGCCGATCTGCCAACCGGCGCGCTCCAGCACCTTCTTCACGCCGGTCACAGGTGCAAGCATCACCCACCGGGGCGCGACGCCGCTCGTGGCCTGCGCCCTGATTACCGCCATCGGCGTGATGCCCAGCTCGCGAGCCTTGTCCGCCGCCATCACCACCACGGCTGCGGCCGCATCGTTCACGCCTGGGGCGTTGCCTGCGGTCACGGTGCCATCGGGTTTGAACGCCGGACGCAGCTGCGCGAGCCCCTCCGCCGTAGTATCCGCGCGCACACTCTCATCCATGGCGCATTGTGAAGCAGAGCCACCCTTCTTCTTCGGCGGCAAGGGCACGGGCACCACTTCATCGGCAAAGCGGCCTTCGTTCCACGCCGCCAGCGCGCGCCGATGGCTCTCCACCGCATAGGCATCCTGCTGCTCGCGCGTGATGCTGTGCTTCTCCGCAACAAGCTCCGCCGTCATGCCCATGTGCTGGTCGTCAAAGGCGCACCACAGGCCATCCTTCACCATGGAATCCACGAGCTTGCCATCGCCCATGCGGTACCCTCTGCGAGCCTGCGGCAGCAGATACGGCGCATTGGTCATGGACTCCATACCGCCCGCAACGGCGATCTCTGACAGTCCCGACATGATACTTTGTGCAGCAAGACACACTGCCTGCAGCCCGCTGCCGCACACCATATTGAGCGTCATCGCGGAAACCCTATCGGCCAGGCCTCCTCGCAACGCGGCTTGGCGTGCGGGATTTTGCCCCAGTCCCGCCGGCAGAACGCAACCCATAAGGCATTCGTCTACAGCCTGGGGAGCGACACCGGCGCGCGCAACAGCCTCCCGCACGACGATTGCGCCGAGATCCACAGCACTCAAGTCGCTGAGCGCGCCTTGAAACTTGCCCACCGGTGTTCGAACCGCACTTACGATCGCTACATCTCTCATCAATTGTCCCGCTAGTCTTTGCCCGAGCAGTGTCTGTGGTTCCCGGCGACTGGTTTGCCGCGTCCATTGAACATGCTAAGCAGCTACCGACATCTCCGTCCAGCTTCTTCTGCACACCACAAAAAGAGCTTACGCCCTTGATCCGCACGGAGGTTGACACCTGTACCTCGAAAAGCGCATCTCTGGTAGGTGGCGCAAAGCGCGGCGCAGCAAACGATGAGCGGGTAGAAAGCGATAGGGACGATTTGGACATCGAGAACAGAGCGTTTGTCGTCACGGGAGCGGCGTCGGGGCTAGGTGCCGCGACCGCGAAGATGGTTGTGGAACGCGGTGGTTTTGTTGTCCTTGCCGATACCAATGCTGCAGGAGCCTCCTTCGCACATCAACTCGGCGAGAAAGCCGTATTCGTCGCGACAGACGTAACACGTGAAGAGGACGGTATCCGTGCGATTGAAACCGCGCAAACGCACTTCGGTGCTGTGCATGGCTTGGTGAACTGCGCCGGCATTGCACCAAGCGAACGCGTGGCCGGGAGAAATGGCCCGCATGCTTTGGAGAGCTTTACGCGCGCAATTTCGATCAACTTAGTCGGCACCTTCAACATGCTGCGGCTTGCTGCTGCGGCTATGGCAACCAATGAGGCAGACGATGAGGGGGAACGCGGAGTCATCATCAACACCGCATCGATTTCGGCCTACGAGGGGCAGATAGGTCAAGTAGCGTATGCAGCCTCAAAGGCAGGCGTCATCGGACTTACATTGCCGGCCGCGCGTGAACTCGCGCGAAGCGGCATACGGGTCGTCACCATAGCACCCGGCACCTTCATGACGCCGATGATGGCCGGCTTTTCGCAAAGCGTGCAGGATTCGCTTGCGCAGTCTGTACCGTTTCCCGCCCGCCTGGGCAGGCCTGAAGAATTTGCACGGCTCGTCGCGACGATCTGCGAACTCACCATGCTGAATGGTGAGACGATTCGTTTAGATGGTGCCCTGAGAATGCCGCCGAAATAAATGCCCGTGTGGAAAAGGTGTCATTTTTCTTGTCATTCCCGAAGGGAATCTGCTGTTCGAGTTATTGCGTTACGTATGTGTAATTTGCTCTAGACTAATGCGTTTTAAACGACACTCAAAGCTCGCGCAACACGGGAGTGCGACGTTATTCCCAGCGCTTCGCAGATAAAACTGCCGGCGACGATCAGCTTCTGCATATCCACGCCGCTCTCCATTCCCATGCCGGAGAGCATGTAGAGCAGGTCTTCCGTAGCCACGTTGCCCAGCGCGCCGGGAGCATACGGGCACCCACCCAATCCGCTGACGGATGCGTCGAACACCCGCACCCCGGCCTGAAGCGAGGCATACACATTGGCTAGAGCTTGTCCGTATGTGTCGTGAAAGTGGCCGGCAAGATGAACGACGGGTACATGCTTTGTTACTTCCTGCAGCATCTCTAACGTCTGCTTCGGGGTGCCCATGCCGATGGTATCTCCGAGCGATATCTCGAAGCATCCTCGCTCAAAGAGATTGCGCGCAACCTCACTTACTTTATCAGGCGAGATCCTGCCTTCATAAGGGCATCCGAGGACACAGGAAACATAGCCCCGCACGCGAACTCCAGCACTGCGGGCCGCGGTGAAAAGAGAATCGAATCTTTCGATGCTTTCTGCGATGGAACAATTGATGTTCTTCTGCGAAAACGTCTCCGAAGCTGCAGCAAACACGGCAACCTCTGTTACGCCCGCGTTAAGAGCAGCTTCAAAGCCTTTCAGATTCGGCGTCAGCACGGAGTAAACCACGCCAGGACGGGGGCGCAACCCGCGCATCACTTCAACGTGATCCGCCATTTGAGGCACCCACTTCGGAGAGACAAAGGCAGTCGCCTCGATACGCTGCAGTCCGGCCTCGGCGAGACGTTCGATCAGCTCAATCTTGATCGCGGCAGGAACCAACCGCGCTTCATTCTGCAGCCCATCGCGGGGGCTCACTTCAACAATTTGCACGCACTCGCCAGTCAGCATCGCTTAGTTTGCCTTTGTGTCGCGCTCGAACTGCAGCAGCTGCGTTCCTTCCGTAACCTGGTCCCCGGCAGCGAAGAGAAAGAATTGCACCCTGCCCGCGGAGGGCGCGGCGATGGTGTACTCCATCTTCATGGCTTCGAGTACAAGCAACGGTGTTCCCTTTTCCACCTGCTCTCCGGGCTGCACGAGAAGCATGGTGACGAGGCCAGGAATCGGTGCAAGCAAGCTACTCTCGCCTGCTCCCTCGGCAACGTCAAACGCCAGGGGATCGAGCCAGGTGTACACGTGCTTTGCGCCGCGAAAGAAAACGTAGAATTTATCCTTTACTCGCACTACGGTTGAGTGCACGCGTATGCCATTCACTGTCGCCGTAAGTTTTCCATCACGTTGCAATTCACCTGCAACCACGAAATCCTGATCGCTTATCCGCATGCGATAGGTTGCCCCGTCCATGATCACCGACACCGCGGTCTCCGCTCCATCACAGACGAAGTTGAACATGCGCCGCAGAGATCCGTTCGCCCGCCAACCATCGTGAATCAGCCACGGGGAGTGCTGATTCGGTGCCACATTAAGGCTATCTCGTTCGAGCAGTAGCGCTCCGAGCGCGGCAAGCACCGGTGTTTCCTTGGGAGCAGCAGTTACCGCACTGAACAACCTGCTTTCTTCACGCTCAATCAGACTCGTGTCCAACTTCGCTTCGGCGAAGGACGGCGTAGTGATTAATCGCCTCAGAAAATCAACGTTGGTCGTCACGCCGACAACTTGGAACTCCGATAGCGCATCCTCCATTCGGCGCAGCGCGAGTTCGCGCGTCGTGTCCCAAACGATGAGTTTGGCGATCATCGGATCGTAAAAAGAGGTGATCTCATCGCCCTGCTCGACACCGCTGTCGATACGAACATGTTGCGACTCAGGAGGTGTTTTGAAATGCAAGAGCCGGCCGACCGAAGGCAGAAATGCATTGGAAGGGTCTTCCGCATACACGCGCGCTTCAAGTGCATGGCCACGGATCACCAGTTGCTCCTGTGTCTTTGGCAATCGCTCACCAGCTGCAATCCTGAGCTGCCACTCGACGAGGTCCAGCCCCGTGATCATCTCCGTCACAGGATGTTCCACCTGGAGTCGCGTGTTCATCTCCATGAAGTGAAAATTCGCCTCGGCGTCGGCGATGAACTCCACCGTCCCCGCACCGACATAACCGACTGCGCGGGCGGCATCGCAGGCGGCTTTGCTCATAGCCGCACGCCGCTCCTCGCTGAGCCCCGGCGCGGGCGCCTCCTCCAACACCTTTTGATGCCTGCGCTGCACGGAGCAGTCACGCTCGAACAGGCTTACCGTCTGTCCAGACTGGTCCGCGAAGATCTGGATTTCGATGTGTCGTGGTTGCAGGATATATCGCTCGATCAACACGCGATCGTCTCCGAACCCAGCCGCTGCTTCGCGTTTGCAGGAAGCCAGCGACGAGAGAAATTCGTCCGCGGCATCCACGCGGCGCATGCCCTTTCCACCTCCGCCGGCACTCGCTTTGATCAACACCGGATAGCCGATCGCAGCCGCTTGCTGCTTCAGAAACTCCGGGGACTGATTCTCTCCGTGATAGCCGGGAGTCAGCGGAACGCCGGCCTTTTGCATCAGCGCCTTCGCCCCGGACTTCGAGCCCATTGCGCGGATCGCGCTTGCGGGAGGGCCGATGAAGACGATGCCGGCCGCGTCGCATGCCTCCGCGAACTCTTCGTTTTCGGAAAGAAATCCATAGCCTGGATGAATTGCCTGGGCGCCTGTCCGTTTGGCCGCCGCAAGGATTTTATCGATGGCAAGATAGCTTTCCTGGGCAGCGGAGCCGCCCAGAAACACGGCCTCATCCGCAGACCGAACATGCAGGCTCCCCACATCCGCGTCGGAATAAACGGCAACGGTGCGAATGCCGAGCCGCCTGCAGGTGCGCATAATCCTGCAGGCTATCTCTCCGCGGTTCGCGATCAGAATTTTATCGAACATCCCCGTCCTCATTCCGAGCGCACCCATGCAGCCGGCCGCTTTTCGAGGAAGGCACTGAGCCCTTCGGCGGCCTCGGGGTCCGCGCGACGATGAGCGATGCGTTCCGCTGTATCGGCGATCAACGCCGCTGTAATCGGCTGGTTGGCTACGGCGCTGATCAGCGCTTTCGCAGACTGCTGAGCCAGCGGAGCGCCTGCCAGGATCGCCTCAATCGTCAGGCGTATGCGGTCGTCCAGATGTTCGGGCGGCACGACCTCATGCAGCAGGCCGATCCTCTCTGCTGCCCGTGCATCGATGCGTTCGCCCGTTAGAAAAAGTCTGCGCGCATGGCGCTCTCCCATGGCGCGGATGACATACGGCGCGATGGTCGCGGGGATCAGCCCCAAGCGTACCTCGCTTGTCGCAAACACAGCCGTGCTGGCGCCGACCGCGATATCACAGGCAGACACCAAGCCGACTCCGCCACCGATGGCTGCTCCCTGCACACGAGCAAGGGTCGGTTTCGGCGTCTCGGCGATCGTCTGGAAGAGCTTTGCGAGTTGCTGCGCATCGGCTAAGTTCTCTTCAACCGTTGCCGCGCCTTGCAGCTTCATCCACTCAACGTCCGCGCCTGCGGAGAAGCTTCGGCCCCGCGCTGCAAGCACGATGACGCGTACTGAAGTATCGACTCCGAGTTCGGCAAAGACGCGCGTAAGCTCGCGGATCAGCGCGGCGTCGAACGCGTTATGAACGGCGGGGCGAGACAGCCACACCCAAGCCACCTTGCCGATTTGTTCGATTTGAACTGCGTTTTCGCTCACACTGCCCTCACATCCGGAAGACGCCGAAGTTCGTCTTCTCCGGCGGCGCCTGCATCGCAACGGCCAGCCCCAGACCGAGCGCGCGACGCGTCTGTGCAGGGTCAAGAATGCCATCGTCCCAGAGCCGCGCGGTCGCATAGTAAGGATTGCCTTGGGTCTCATATTGCTCGCGGACAGGCGCCTTGAACAACTCCTCGTCTTCCCTGCTCCACTCCTGCCCTTTGGCTTCGAAGTTATCGCGCCGCACACGGGACAGCACACTGGCCGCCTGCTCGCCGCCCATAACGGAGATACGCGAGTTAGGCCAACTCCATAGGAAGCGCGGCGCAAAGGCCCGTCCGCACATGCCATAGTTGCCTGCGCCGAAGCTGCCGCCGATGAGAACGGTGAACTTGGGCACACGCGCACAAGCCACTGCCATCACCAGCTTCGCTCCATCCTTCGCAATGCCGCCGTGCTCATACTTCCGGCCGATCATGAAGCCTGTGATGTTCTGCAGAAAAAGCAGCGGGATGCCGCGCTGCACACAAAGCTCGATGAAGTGCGCGCCCTTCACCGCGGATTCGGAAAACAGCACGCCGTTATTAGCCAGAATGCCTACCGGAAAACCATGCAGATGCGCAAAGCCAGTCACCAGCGTGGCGCCGTACTGCTGTTTGAACTCATCCAGGCGGCTGCCATCCACCAATCGCGCGATGATCTCCCGCACGTCATACGGCTTACGCACATCGGACGGCAACACACCATATAGCTCCTCTGCCGCATAGAGCGGTTCCTCCGGGGCAAGAGAATTTGCGGACGAATTTTTAAGGTTGAGATTGGCAACGATGCGCCGGACGATCGCCAATGCATGCGCATCGTTCTCCGCCAGATGATCGGCCACACCGGAGATGCGTGTGTGCACATCGCCGCCGCCGAGTTCTTCCGCCGTAATCTCTTCGCCGGTCGCTGCCTTCACCAGCGGTGGGCCGCCAAGAAAGATGGTGCCTTGTTCCTTGACGATGATGGCTTCATCCGACATCGCCGGAATATACGCTCCGCCCGCCGTGCACGAGCCCATCACGCAGGCGATCTGCGCAATGCCTTTTGCAGACAGGTTTGCCTGATTGTTGAAGATTGCGCCGAAGTGGTCGCGGTCTGGGAAAACCTCATCCTGCAGCGGAAGAAAGGCCCCACCGGAGTCCACGAGATATACGCAGGGGAGATGGTTCTCCATGGCGATCGCCTGCGCTCGCAAATGCTTTTTTACGGTGAGCGGATAATACGTTCCACCCTTCACCGTCGCATCGTTGGCGACGATCATGCATTGCCGACCGCTGATGCTGCCGATCCCGGTGACGACGCCGGCGCTGGGGACATCATCGCCGTACATGCCATTGGCTGCCAACGCGGACAGCTCCAGAAAGGCGGTGCCTCTATCCAGCAGCAGATCGATGCGATCGCGCACAAACAGCTTGCCGCGCTCCGCGTACTTTTTCCTTGCCGCATCAGAGCCTCCCTGGGCTGTTCTCGCGGTCCTCTCGCGCAACTCCGCAACCAGGCCGCGCATGCGCTCGGCATTGGCGCGAAATTCTTCGCTGCGGGTCTTGATCGCTGATTGAAGAACACTCATGGTCCGCTGCTACTCCGCCCCAAACTGAGCGCTCTCTTTGAAGAGCTCACGGCCGATGAGCATGCGGCGGATCTCGGATGTACCGGCGCCGATTTCAAACAGCTTCGCATCGCGCCACAGCCGCGCCGTGGGGTACTCATTCATATACCCGTTGCCGCCCAGCGCCTGGATCGCCTGCCCCGCCATCCACGTAGCCTTCTCTGCGGAGTAGAGGATCGCGCCGGCGGCGTCCTTGCGCGCGGGCTCCCCACGATCGCACGCATTGGCCACGGCATACACATAGGCGCGGCAGGCGTTGAAGCCAACATACATGTCCGCCAGCTTGCCCTGCATCAGCTGAAATTCGCCGATGGCTTTCCCGAACTGCTTGCGCGCATGCACATACGGGATAACGGCATCGAGACACGCAGCCATGATCCCCAAAGGTCCGCCGCACAACACCAGGCGCTCGTAGTCGAGGCCGGACATCAGCACGCGGGCGCCTCCGCCCACGCGCCCGAGCACGTTTTCTTCCGGCACCTCGCAGTTGTCGAACAACAGCTCACAGGTGTTCGACCCGCGCATGCCCAATTTGTCCAGCTTGGGAGCGCTGGAGAAACCCGCAAAGCTGCGCTCCACGATGAACGCCGTAATGCCGCGCGAGGCCGCGGCAGGATCGGTCTTCGCGTACACGATCAGCACGTCGGCTTCGGGGCCGTTGGTGATCCACATCTTGTTGCCGTTCAGAACGAAGCGGCCATCCTTTTTCTCGGCCCGCAACCGCATGCTCACCACATCGGAGCCGGCCTCCACCTCCGACATGGCCAGCGCACCCACATGCTCCCCACTCACGAGCTTGGGGAGATATCTGGCCTTCTGTGCCGCCGTTCCGTTCTTGCGCAGCTGATTCACGCAAAGGTTGGAGTGCGCGCCGTAGGACAGCCCCACCGAGGCCGAAGCGCGCGAGATCTCCTCCATCGCAACCACATGCGCAAGGTATCCCAGGTCAACCCCGCCGAACTCCTCCTCCACGGTGATGCCCAGCAGGCCGAGGTCGCCCAGCTTCCGCCATAACTGGCTCGGGAAGAGATTGTCGCGATCCACCTCCGCTGCGATGGGGGCGATCTCCCGATCGGCAAACTTCCGCACACTCGCCCTGAGCATGTCGATCGACTCGCCCAGCGCAAAGTTCATTCCTCGCATACCTCTCCCTGAGAGCCCTTCGGAACCTTGTCCGGGCCCGGCTCGCATACCCGGAACGAAGGTACAGGGCCGCATACAATCTCGTCCATAGCCGCATCGGCATCCACCCTTCGCAGGGCGGCACTGCTACCGCAAACAGAAGCCTGGGCGTTCCAGCCGGCCGGGAAGACCCGGCTGAACGCAGCGTCTGGCTGGCTATCTCTGGGTGGGGGCGTCGAGTGGCTCTTGCCGGTTCGCGATGTCGAGGCTGAAGCTGCGGCGCAGTCTCGCCGCGTTCGCTCCCACGATGACGCGCAGCGCACGTGCCGTACGGCCGTTCGCTCCGATCAGCTTTCCCATATCGGTCGGATGCGCCTGCACCTGGAAGGTGAGGCTCCCGTCCCCGGGAACCGGCTTGATCTCAACATCCTCCGGTCGATCGACCAAAGAACGGACCACCGCCAGCAGCACCTCATACACTTCCCTGTCTTTTTCATCCGTCATGCGCTCATCCATCATGCGTTTTTGTTCTCGCGCCTTCCCGAACTGTAGATGCTCGCAAGCGGCTTCTGCAGAATAGATGCACTTGTTGCTTATACACAACCTTATTGTTTCATTCCTCTACTAATTTCCTGATTTATCAGTCTTTTTAAGAAATTCAATCGAGACGGCTTTGTAGGCTAGTGCGGAAATGCAGTTTCTTATACGCAACGCAGCTCGATTTAGAACGTCTTTTTCGCCCCGGCTGCCTAGTCTCCGGTCAGCGCATACCCGCGCTGACAAAGGGGATCCACCGTGACCACATCTACTGCTCGCCGCTTCGTTTTCGCCCTCGTTCTCGCCGCCCTCACCGCTTCGGCGAACAGCGCCTTCGCCCAATCGGTTGTCACCGGCACGGACCCCGTGCCGCCTCCGGGGAGTTCGCAGCCGAATGTCGTAACCGGCACCGACCCTGTGCCCCCGCCGTATAAGCCCTCCGGCTCGGTGATGCAAACGGTTCTGCAAATCCTGCACCTGGGGTAAACTGTCGCACACGCCTATGTTGCCATTTGTCCAGGATGAGAGATCCAGATGCCGCTGAAAGGTCTGGACCTCCTGTTCTGGGCGGCCGGGCTCCTGGGCCACCTCCTTCTGCTTTCCGTGCTTTGGAGACGTCACCGCGCAGCGCGGTTTCCACTGTTCACGGCTCTGATTGCCACCAACGTGGCGAGGTCCTGTGTGCTTTATGTCACCCTGCGCCACGGGTCGACGCAGGAATACTTCTACACGTACTGGTCGCTGGCCATCGCGGATGTCGCATGGCAGCTGGGCGTCGTGTATGAGATGTCCCTGCACACCTTTCGCCCGCTCGGCGAATGGATCTCCGATGCGCGGCGCAGTCTGCTGTGGTTGCTGCTGGGATGCCTGGCCATCGCCTCATGCCTTACCTGGTTAGCGACGCCGGCCGGGAATTACTGGCAGGAAACGCTGGTGATCAAGGGCGATTTCTTCTCTTCGGTTCTCATGAGTGAACTATTGGTTGCCATGATCGCCCTGGCCGTGACCGTGGGTCTGCCGTTGAAGACGCACGTGGGGAGGATCGCGCAGGGTCTTGGCGCCTATGCAATGCTCGCTATTTTGCTCGACGCGGCACAAACGTTTTACGGGGACGCGCTGGGGGCACACGATCAGCGTCTGCTCACCCATGTGCGGATGGCGGCGTACCTCGTCTGCCTCGGCTACTGGATTGTGACCCTCTGGGCAGAGGCGCCTGCCCCTCGACGCCTGTCCAGCGAAATGCGCGGACATTTGTCCGCGCTGGAGGCGCAGCTGGCATATGATCTTCAAACGCTTCGAAGCTGGAGAAAGTCTTGACACCCCGCACGGCATCTTTCCTGATCGCTCTCGCCATCTTTTTCCTGCTGCTTGCCGCGGCGGCGGCCCGCTATTACATCCGGGCATGGAAGACCTCCAAAAGCTCATGGGAGAATCTGCTGGGGCGGCTCATCGCGGTGGATCGCGAAAAAATTGCCCTGATTGCGGCGGATCTGATCGCGGAGCCCGACCCCGCCGGAGAGCGTGGAACCTGTGCGGATCTGGAACCTACCCAGATATGGGATCTGATCGGCGGCTTGGAGGGTCTCGCAATCCTTGCGGCAAACTGCGATGTGCTGATCGATCTGGCCTGCTACGTGCAGCAGTGGTATCCCGAAGCGCTGATCGTCGCGGAGCAACTCCGTCTGAGCGCGCGGGAGATTCAATGGCACCTCGGCAGACTGCAGGGCGCAGCGGAGGTTGGCAACCTCGAATCGGCCTTTCCAAACTATGCGCAACGCGCGGTGGCAACCTACTACGGGATGACGCGGCATCTTTTAGCGCTGTATGAGTTGGCCGATCTTCCCGGCCTCGCGGAGCTGGAAGGCGCGATTTAATGCGGCTGATATGAAAACGTACGCAGCGCTGTCCCTTTTCTTTCTGTCATTCGCCCTGAGCGCAGTCGAACGGGATGGAACCTGCTGTTTGCATTGGTCCGCGGGCTAGGTAGTGTCTGACGAATCACGATCATCGTACGGAGCGCATCGAAGCGCATCTCGGGAAGGAGCGTGGGGCTTCAGCCCCACGAAAAGGAGAGCCAAATTTATGGGCTTTAGCCCAGGGTTCTCTCCGATGTCAGCACAAAATCCGGGGCTGAAGCCCGTTCTTCTCCGCACTGAATGTCCGGGCTGAAGCCCGGTCCTGTCTCCGAAAAGCAAAAAATTCGTTAGACACTACCTAAACCCACGGCTGCGTCGCAGACAGTCGTCGCACACTTTTCTATGCCACGCGGCGCATAAACACACCGGCCACCGTGCCGATGACTTCGATCTCTTTCTTGTACTTCCAGCGCTTGTTCGATTCGTACGACAAAGGGTGCGGCACCAGGGTCAACCACTCTGCCTCCTTGTCCAGTTCGCAGAAGCCGGAGACGTAACCGGTTCTGGTCAAAAGGAAGTAGATGGGCCGGTCGAACTCGTGATTCCACTCCTTGCGGCTGGCAATGGCACGCTTTTGCGTGTCGATCAGAACGATGGATCCAGCCCGAATCATGGGCTCCAGCGTGCGGTCGCGACGCCCGATCACACCGCGCCTGTAGTGCACTGGCAGCACGCCTCCATCGGAGGGCAGCAGGGTCGTCTCTTCCGGCGGCGGGTCGGTGACCAGCTTGTCCGGCAGCCAGATCTTGGCATGCTCCTCCAACGGTCCGGAGGTCAGCAAAAGCGTCGCATTGGGGCTGGAGACCTGTTCCAGCTGCGCAAGGTTCGTGTTTGCTGGGGGGCACAGACCCAGCATCTGCTCAGCCGTAAGCCCATACACCACGGCCAAAATGATCAGCTTGGTCGCGGATAAGCCGCGGTTTTCGCGCTCCACGCGATCCAGCCAGCTGGCGGAGATGCGATAGGCCGGGTTGCCCCACTGCTGCGCCAGACGCAGGGTTCGCTCTTCCACCTCGCGGAGTGTGAGCCCCCATCGCGTGCGCGCGGCGCGAAGTTGACCCCCTATGCCTTCCACCAACGGGCCTCCTCAGCTGGGCCACTTGAGACAACGATGCTACCGTGCGCGTTCTGGCACTGAACGGCGTTTTCGTATGCAGATTGATTGCCTATGACGACAATGGTACATCAGCTCTTTTGGACCCATCTGCGGCACGGCTCGGCAGAAAGAAAAATTTCATCCGTTACGGAACCACTGCAATGCCGGTCGCGTATGCACCTCTATTGAACGACGTTTTCCAATTCCGAGACCTGTCGAAGCTTCCGAGACCTGTCGAAGCGACATGGGCGGGTAAATTCATTTTGTTCTGTGTGCGGGCAGAAAACTGGAGCAGCGACGTTCTCGTGCTCGGCTTCGCTTTGCGCACGAGACCCGCGGCATCGACGCCGGACGGGACGGATTTGAGGCGAACATGATGAAACTTCTAGCCACCGCGGTCGTAGCTGCGGGATGGCTGTGTCCGCAAGTCTTCGCAGAGGCTGCCTGCCCCGCCGGTACGCCGCTTGCCGGCACCGTCAGAGACGCAACGTTGGCGCTGATCCCGGGAGCTGCCCTGGTTCTGGACGGCAGCCGCACAGCCGCCAGCGGCGCCGACGGTCACTTCCGCTTTCCCTGCGTAGGCGGCGGCACGCACCACCTCTCCGCGAGCGCATCTGGATTTTCTCCCGGGGATTTGACGGTCACGGCGCCCCATAGCGGAGACCTGCAAATGGTCCTGGAGACCGGATCGGTCCAGACGAACGTCGAGGTGAACGCCGACGAACAGGCGATCAAAGACCCGAACGCCAATGGAGCCACGGAGACGATCTCCGGCAAACAACTGCAGTCGCTCGCGGATGACCCCGACGACCTGCTCCGTGAGCTGCAGCAGATGGGCGCTTTGAGCGGCGGCAGCCCCACGAACACCACCATTGCCGTAGACGGCTTTCAGGGCTCGAGCAAGCTGCCGCCCAAGAGCTCGATCGCCTATATCAAGGTAAATCCGGATATGTTCTCCGCAGAGTATCGCGAACCGCCGTTCGATGGCGGCCGCGTGGAGGTCTACACCAAACCCGGGCAGAGTGCCTTCCACGGCGCGCTCTTCGCGACCAACGGCAGCCCGTGGGAGAATGCCCGCGATCCGTTTTCAACCAGCAAGGCCGCGATCGGCAAGCAGCGCTACGGGTTCGAGCTGACCGGCCCAGTGCGCAAACAGGGCTCGGACTTTGCGTTGGATCTGGAACACCGCTCCATCGATAATTTCGGGGTCGTCAACGCGATCACGCTGAATGGCGGCAGCCCGGTGAGCACGATTGCCAACGTCGCCACACCCCAGCGTTTGTGGATCGGCGAAGCGCGTCTGGATTGGCAGATCGGGGCAAAGAACACCTTCATCGCGACCTACAGCGCCAACGTGAATGACCTGCTCAACGTGGGCGTGGGCGGCACAAATCTTGCGGAAACGGGCTACAACAGCGGCACCTATGAGCATGTTCTTCGCTTCACGAATATCACCACCGCCAGCGTGCACCTGATGCACGAGGCGCGCCTCTCCCTGCGTTGGGACGGCGAAGATGATCTGCCCAACTCAACCGCTACGCAGGTGGCGGTCGCGGGGGCGTTCACCAGTGGCGGCTCGACACTGGGCGCGCAACAACTGCACGAGTTGAACGTCGAAGCGGACGATGATGCCATCCTCACCACGAAGGCACACACGCTGAAGTTCGGCACACAGCTGATGCTCTACAACGAACACCAGCAGCTCACCAGCAACTTCAACGGAACCTACACATTCGGTGGTGGAAGCGCGCCTGTGCTCGATTCGTTTGGCAATGCTGTGCCGGGGGAGACCGAGATCATCACCGGACTGGAGCAGTACCGGCGCGCGACCGCTCCGATCCCGCTTCCGGGTGGATCGCCCACAGCCTTCAGCAACGTCACAGGCACGCCGGCAGTGGACTTCACGCAGGTGCAGGATGCCCTGTTCGTGCAGGACGATTGGAATGTGGGCCACGGGGTGCACATCGCCTCCGGCCTGCGTTATTTTCTGCAGAACGATCCGACCCTGCTGAACTCGATCACGCCTCGCGTCGGTGTGCTGTGGTCGCCGGACAAGAAGGGCACGTGGACGTTCCATGCACATGCGGGGCTCTTCTCGGGCCTTCTGGGCGAAAGCACCGAGGCCGAGGTGTTGCGCGAGAATGGCACCGCTCGCGTCACCAGCACGGTGTATAACCCCGTGTATGGCAGCCCCTTTGCGAACGCCACGCCGATTCACAGTACCCGCGCGTATTCGCCGCACCTCACCAACATAAGCTTTGCAATTGAAAACTTCGGCGGCACGCGCGTGCTGCCCGGTGGTTGGAATCTGTCCGCCGACTATTACTTCGGGCGTCTATGGAACTACACGCGTTCCTTGAACGTGAACGCACCGCTCAACAACGATCCCTACGGCCCCCGCCCCGGCGTCCCCAACACTGACGTCCTGCAGGTGCAACCGAGCGGGCAGGGTACGGTTAACGCGGAGTTTTTTGGCGTCGATCAACACAAGCTGAAATACGTCCAGCTCTTCTTCGGCGGCGTACGCGTGAACCTGATCGATGATACGGACGACAGCCCGTTGTTTTCACCGCAGAACTCCTACACGGACGCCGGCGAGTTCGCCCATCGCACCAACCAGCCGGTGTGGAACGTCTTCGGCAACGCCACCTTCACGCTGCCGCAAAAAGTGCAACTGAGCGGCGACCTGAACGCGGGCGGCGATAGCCACTACAACATCACCACCGGCTTCGACAACAACGGCGACGGCAACTTCAACGATCGTCCGCAGTACGCCGCGCCGGGTACGCCGGGTGCAGTGCAAACACCGTTCGGCCTGCTGGTGGCGGCCGGCGGGACGGGCGTCTTTCCCCGCAACAAAGGCGTGCTGCCCTGGACCTTTCACCTCGACACCAACATCCAGCGCGCCTTCACGCTGACTCACAATGCCAAGGCCGAACACCAGCAGGTGCTCACGGTGAACGTGCGCTCCTCCAACGTGCTGAACCACACCAATGTCACATCTGTGGGAGGAGTGTTCAATTCACCCTTGTTCGGTGTGCCCTATGCGGCCGATAACGGGCGCCGCGTCGAAGGGGGGCTGCGCTACAGCTTCTGAACGTCTCACGTTGCTGTCCGTTCGCCGTATCATGGGAGTATGGCTTTCCCAATCAAAGTCTGCGTCGTCTGCTCCGAAGAGTTTGAGCTCAAGCCGGATAAACCCGGCTTTGTGAATCGCTGCCCTAACTGCAGCATGCCGGAGGCGAGCGAGGCAGCCGACAAGGCCAGCACGCGTGGGCAGGAACCTGAGCTGGCTGCTGCCCGCAGGCAGGCAATGCGCGACCTGCTGTATCGCAAAGACCGGTAGCCGTTGCATTCAGCTGCAAATTACCCATACCGGATACCGGTGAAAAATACATGCTCCAAAAGTCCCGATTCCCGTCATGATGGCTTCTCGGCCGTAACCGGGTCTCCTGCGCGTAGGGGGTGCATCTCATAGCGGCATGGGGTGCACGGTGCAGAAGAAGGCTATGAAGACGAAGGCTCACAAGAAAACCGCGGCAAAACGGTTGACGAAGCCCGGTGCGAAACAAACGAAGAAAACTACGGCGAAGAGCGCAAACAACGTGGCCGGGGAGCAGCACCCGCAGGTGTATTACAAACTTCATGCGCTGCTGCACACCGTAAGAACTATCGGGCAATACGAAGATCAGCTTTGCACGCTCATGCATGCGATCAAGATCGCCGGAGCCGTCGACCGCAAGCTGTCTCGCGAGTTGCTTGCTCTACTGGAGGAGATGCCTTCGCTCGAGTATCAAGCCGATCTGAATACAGTTCGAGGCGAGCTTGGCCCCGCGGGAACGAGGCAGCATTAGAGCTGATAGGCGTTCCGTGCGGCACGTACAAACAGCAGATTCCCTCCCGTTCGACTGCGCTCAGGACGAATGACAGAAAAAAGGCACCAGCGCCGCACCTTGGCTTGTCATCCCATGCCTTTGGTTTATCCGTACCTTTGGTTTATCCGTACCTTTGGTCTTTCCCATGCCTTTGGTTTTCCCCATGCCTTGGTTTGCCATCCATACCTTTGGTCTTATCCACACCTTTGATTTGTCATCCATACCTTTTGTTTGTCACCCCGTAGCGGAGCGGAGGGATCTGCTTTTCTGTGCTGCCCGGGCACCTGCGCGGCGCGGCGGAAGATACGCGTTCGCATCGGGCCAAAGGGCGTGGACAGATCCACGTGTTTGTTGTCGACGATCGTCATTGTCTGCCCCTCCTACGGCGCTGGATCGTGCCCGACTGAGGTGATCGCGTAGGCTCGCCGTGCGCGCCGGAGGCTGTGCAGGGACAACAGATTCGCCGTCCACCGCCTACAGGAAAGTTGTGTCGGCCGCGTGAAGACGAGGTGATTGGCTGGTATATTCACCTCAAGCATTCTAATTTTCAGGCTTGTCGGCTCAACTTCTGTGCTGGTGTGGACTTGCCCTTTCGCGCGTTGGCTCTGCTCCCTGCAGCTAGTCTCCAAGCGCTCCCGCTTTTGTTTTCCGAATCCGGAGGTCTGATTTTGAGGCACGCCTTGCGTCTTATTGGTTTCACGCGTCTTGTTTGTTTCACGGCAATGCTTTTTGCCGCCCCTGCTTTCGCGCAATCTACGGCTACCCTTGCCGGAACCGTCAAGGACCCGACAGGCGCTGTGCTGCCGGGAGCCACGGTGACCATTCACAACAATGGGACCGGCGCGAACCGCACCATCACCTCCGACAGCGCGGGCCAGTACGTTGCGCCGTCGCTCATTCCGGGCGACTACACGATCACCGTCGTAGCCCCGGGGTTCTCCACGTACACGGTAAAGAGCTACGTTCTGCAGGTAGACCAGAAGGCAACTCTGGATGTGCCGCTCGCACCCGCCAGCGCCGGCGAAACCGTGCAGGTAGAAGGTGGAGCGCCGGTCATTCAGGCTGAATCCATCACGGTCGGTGAGGTCATCAGCACGCGCACGGTGCAGGAGGTCCCGCTGAACGGCCGCCACTTCCTCGACCTCACCGTGCTTACCCCGGGCGGTGTCACCGCGCCGGCCAACGGCAATTTAACGGCCCCAAGCCGCGGCCTGGGTGCGAACTCCTTTCTCACCGCCGGGAATCGCGACGACTCCGTGAATTTTCAGATCAACGGCGTGAACCTGAACGACATGGTGCAGAACCAGATCACGTTTCAGCCGTCGATCGACACCACCAGCGAGTTCAAGATCAACAACCAGACCTATAGCGCCGAGTACGGCCGCTCTTCCGGTTCCATCGTGAACGTGAGCACGAAATCCGGCACGAACTCCTTCCACGGCGAGGCCTTCGAGTACCTGCGCAACAACGACCTCGATGCGCGCAACTACTTCAACACGGCTGGAACGCGCATGGCGCAGTTCCAGCGCTCGAACTTCGGCGGTTCCGTGGGCGGTCCGATTCGCAAGGATCACACCTTCTTCTTCGTCAGCTATGAGGCGCTTCGCCAGCACCAGGGTCTCATTCTCAACAACCAGGTGCTCACCGTGGCACAGCGCCAGGCGGTGACGAATCCGATCAGCCAGGCGCTCCTGCAGTACATTCCCATTCCCAACACGATCAGCGGCACAGGCAACGTCTTGAATGCCTATGCGACGACCACGCCCGGACCGGTGCAGATCGATCAGGGCACGGCGGATATCCAGCAGATCTTCGGTCCCAAGGACACCCTGCACGGCTTCTATGCGGCGCAGGAGGACACGCGCGTCGAGCCCAATCTGCAAGGCGATAACGTGCCCGGCTTTGGCGATCATCGCCATGCCACGCGTCAGATCCTTACGTTGAACGAGACGCATATCTTTTCGCCGAAGCTGGTAAACGAGGCGCGTCTTGGCTTCAATCGCATCGGCATTGTCTTTTCGCCCAACGTAACAACGGATCCGACCACCTTGGGCATTCAGACCGGCACCACCGGCCCGACTGGCATCCCCTTCATCGAGATTCTTGGCCCAAACGCGTACTTCGGCGGACCCGCAGGTTTTCCGCAAGGGCGCGATGACACCCTCGGCATCTTCTCCGATGCGCTGACGCTTCTCTCCGGCAAGCATTCCATCAAGATGGGCGGCGAGTTCCGCCGCTTCATCAACGCCAACTTCAGCGGCGATACCGGCACCATCGTCTTCAACAGCGTCGCGAACTTCCAGGCAGGTCTGGCGAATCAATACACCATTACGCCGACGGAGGTGACGAGCCGCGTCTACCAGAACGCGGTCGGCGGCTTCATCCAGGACAGCTACAAGATCACGCCGCAGCTACTGCTTGAACTCGGATTCCGCTTTGAGTGGAACGGTTCGCCCACGCTCGGCAACAACAAGGCAACCAACTACATTCCCGCCACCAATTCGCTCGTGCAGGTGGGAACCAATGGTCTCGGCCGCAGCCCCTACACGCAGAACTACAACTATGAGCCGCGCGTGGGCTTCACCTATGACCTCTTCGGTTCAGGCAAGACGGTAGTGCGCGGCGCCTACGGCTACATGGCCGATCAGCCGGAGACCAACCTGGTCAGCGGCCTCGCGAGCAATCCGCCGTTCCTCAACAAGGTGAACTACAGCAGCTCCACCGCGCCGATTCCGCTCGGTACTCTCTATAGGAGCGCCGCAGCCGCGGGTATCTCGATCACAGCCGTGCAGCCGAACCTGCGCAATGCCTACACCCAGGACTTCAACCTGAATCTGCAGCAGGGTTTCAATGGCGGGTTGGTGTTCTCGGTTGGTTACTACGGCTCCGTGGGCCGCCATCTTAGGCAGATCACAAATCTTAACCAGCCCAACGCACTGGGCGTGCGGCCGATCCAGGCGCTCTCTACATCCAGCCCCGTAAGTCCGGGCGCCAACCTGAGCAACGTGAATCTTATCCAGAGCTCCAACCTGGGCCAGTCCAACTACAACGCCCTGTGGGCCACGGCGCAGAAGACCTTCCATCAGGGCCTTGAGTTTTCCGTAAATTACAACCTCAGCAAGTCGCTCGATCTGGGGTCGCTTGGGTCCACCTACCTGCAGGACAGCACGCGGCCACGCCTCAACTACGGCCCATCGGACTTCGATACACGCCATCGCGTAGCAGCACGCGCGGTGTATAACCTGCCGTTCAAGGGCAACCGTCTGGTGGAGGGGTTCCGCCTGATTGGTGTGGCGCAATGGCAGACCGGCAATCCGCTCAACATCGTCACCACCTCCACCTTCACGGGTATCCAGAACGTTCTGCATCCCAACCTGATCGCCCCGGTCACCTATCCCAAGAGCAAGACCAGCGCCACCGCGGTGCAATGGTTTACGAATTCCATTTGTACGCAGGCGGCGACCACCCCCGGCTGCATCTTCCAGATACCCACCACCGGCTTTGGCAACCTGGGCCGCAACGCGCTCACCGGCCCCGGTTTCGCAGATGTCGACATCTCGCTGGAGAAGAACACCAGGATCTTCGCGAACCTGAACTTCCAGCTGCGGGCCGACGCCTTCGACATCGCCAACCACCCCAGCTTCGGCAATCCGACGCTGACCGCTACACCGGGGTCCACCTCCTTCGGCGTGATCAACGCGACGCGCTTCGCTACGGGCGACAGCGGCTCCTCGCGCCAGATGCAGATTGCCGCGAAGCTGACCTTCTAGACTAGAGCATGATCACCATAGATATACCCGGTTCTTGGGAGGGAGCAGCGGTTCTTGGGAGGGAGCAGCGGTTCTTGGGAGGGAGCAGCGGCCTTCAGGCCGCTGAATCCAGCGCTGCAGGGAGCAGGGCTTTAGCCCTGGGCTGTTTGGGAACGGAAGCAGAGCCCAGCCCTGAAGGGCACTTGGACTGCGCTCCTGTTCCGTGGGCTGAAGCCCACGGCTCCCTCCCAACAACGATCCTTCTTGGGTACACCTGCACGAATCATGCTCTAACCTGGCTCTTTACAGAAAAAGGCCGCGTCCGTCTGCATTCGGACGCGGTTTTCTTTTTTCGGAGTGCACCGTCAGCGCTTGTGTGCTGCCCACGCAGAAACCGGCAGCGAGCGTCTAAGCAGCGATGACACCAACGCCGCAGTACGTCTCTCCCGCGAGTCTCGAAGAGACGCTAGCTTCCTTGCGAGAGCTTCCCGGCGATCCCAGCTCTGGCTTCTTTGGCCCGGACTCGGCGACGTGGCGGATGAATCGTGAGTGCGCCGTCTTTCTGGGGGCCGGGCGCGCTGCCTTGCTGCAACTCGCGCATCCCTGGGTGGCTACCTCGCTGGCGCATCACTCGAACCTGATGCACGATGCGATCGGCCGCTTTCACTCGACCTTTCGTGTGGTCTACACAATGCTGTTCGGCACCCGCGCGCAGGCATTGGCCGCGTCACAGCAGCTCTATCGGCGACACGCAACGATCCAGGGTGAATTACCCGCTGCGATCGGCGCGCATCGGGCCCACGAGCACTACGAAGCTAACGAGATCGCCGCGCTGCGATGGGTCTTTGCGACGTTGGTGGACAGTGCTGTGCTGGCCTATGAGTTTGCACTGTCGCCGCTGCGGGCCGAGGAACGCGAGTTGTACTACAAGGAGAGCCAACGCATGGCTGCGCTCTGCGGCATACCGGCGGTTGCCCTGCCTCCGGACTGGAGCAGCTTCACGCAGTACATGCAAGCGATGCTGGCGTCGCCGGTGCTTGCGGTGGATGGGAGCGCAAGCGCACTCGGACAAAGCGTGCTTTCCGGTGTGGGCACATGGGTCCGGCCGCCGCGCTGGTATCTTGCCCTTACTGCCGCATGGCTGCCGTCACACCTGCGCGAAGCCTTCGCGTTGCCGCTGGGCGAGCAGGAGCGGAAGGCGCTCGACAGAGCCGCACGCTGGCTGCCGCGCATGTATCCCTACCTGCCGAAGCTGCTGCGCTTCGTCGGTCCGTATCATGAGGCCGAGGCGCGTTTGCGCGGACGTTCACCGGGAGCGCTCACGCGAAGAAGCAATCGCTTCTGGATGGGCCGCCCCCGGCTCCTGTTTCCGGATTTATAAGTCTAGGGAAACAAGTTCGCTTACGGGCGTGCGCGCATGGGCGCGGAGCGGCGTGCGGTGGTCTGCACGATCATGCGTGTGTCGCGGCGCAAGGTGGTCTCCTGCCCGCGTTTGATCCAGCGATTCCAGACGGCCAAGGCGGTCCCGTAGTAGCCGATACCGGCAGCCAGGTTGCGGTATCCGGCGGCCGTGCCCACGATGAAGCCGAGGACGCCAAGGCTGTTGGAGGCCACGGCATCCTTCCCGAAGGCGCCATCACCACGACCATCGCGATCCAGGGGCCTGGCCGCCAGCGCGAACAGAATGGCAGGCACGACGAGCTTATCCTTCGGCTTGGGCTGCACCTGGCCCTCACGATCCAGTGACAGGTTGGAGTCTCCAACCGCATCGATGCCGGTGATGTTGGTCTGCACATCCTGCGGCTCAGGCTGGTCGGGAAACTTGATTTCGCGAAAATCGAAGCGCAACTCGCCTGCACGCCCGAAGCGACGCGCCGGCCTGGCGCGCGTGATCTCGCCCTTCAGCACAGCTCCCTGCGGCACGGCCACCTCACCCGTCGGGCCCATCACCGGCTGCGTGACAACGGCCTGGATCGGCCCACCGACCTTGGCGTCGGATGAGCTGAGCGTCTCCGCCAGATAGGCTTGCAGCGTCCAGGTCTGCGATCCATTTGCCTCCGCAGGCTTGGTGGAAACGGCCAACGTGAGCACGGGCTTCGGCACCGCCCCTTTTTCGGAAACGAGAACCGCAACAGGAGCGGGTGCGAGGGCAAGCGGCGCATCCGTATCCGCGGTCCACACGGTATCTGTCGGGATGCGCTGCGGATGATATGGCAGCTGCGAATACAGCAGTCCCTTCAAGCGGTCTTCCTTGCCGGGAGCCGTGATGAGGCGCAGACGATCCTTCACCATGACCACGCCCTGATCGTATTCGCGGCGGATGAACCCACCCTTGGCGGGCGGCGGCGGCGTGAGTTGCAGCACAGGGGCGCCATCCTGCGCGCGGCCCAGAGGCAGAGGGATCGTTCTGCCATTCAGAGTGACGCTATCGAACTGAATGATGGGTTTGCTGAAGGGGGTGAAGTCGCCGCGAAGACGAGCTTGCAAACGGTGGGGATGATCAGCCTCCAGCCCCACCACAGAACCCTGAACAGGGGTGCCGGCGGGCAGCACCAGCCGGTTCTCGGCGAAGATGCTATACAGCAGATGCGCCCGCACCGGCTGCCCGATCCGCTGCGGGACCGTGCTGTCCGACTTCACCCAGACCGGTGTTCCCATGGGCAGAGACAAGGCAAGGGGAGGCGCGCCTTCGATTGGGCCTTGCAGTATGAACAAAAGTGGGAGCAGAGCGCCGGAAATCATCTCTTTTAACGATACCAAGCCCAGATGAACCCAGCCTGAACGCTCGAGAGGCGTCTACCAACCCTGGGTGCCGGGTGCCCCCTTGAAGGGTCCCGTCACGCGCGAGGTGACCCAGCCGCCGTAAAAATCGCCCGGTTGCGCCCGGACCTGCTCGCCGTCGACCGTGCACGCCTCCACGCGGCTGGCGTAGAAGGCGAGATGATCGCGCAAGGGGGCAAAACGCGCCGTGGGGTACGGGTAACTCCACGCGATATCGGGAACGATCTCGTGGCCTTCGGTGGCGGCGGGTTCGCCGATCAGGTCCAGCGTCCAGTAGACGGCCGAGCCCTTGAACTCACAAAAGGAGTTGCGTCCCGCGGAGCGCCGCAAAAGATCGAGGCGGATATCCCCGGGCGGCAGATAGAACACGGGTGGATGACTGGTCTCGAGCACGCGCAAGGCATGGGTCGTCTCCGCAAGAACCACACCCTGATGGACGACGCGAATGAGACTGGCGGTGGGCTCAAGCCGGGGCGGACGCGGATAATCCCACACGGACTCAGCCGGTTGCGTTTCGGTCATGTGAACATTTCCTCCCAGGCGGGGTTGTAGCTGCTAGCTTCAGCGTAGCTGTTGTTGCTAGCTTCAGCGTAGCTGAGGCGCATCCTCCATTGATAGAGGGGATCATGATCGTTTCAAACCCAACCGCCGGCGACAAGCGGCTCAACGAGATGAACCGGCTCGGCGACATGGGCCATTTCCCTGCCGCCGTGAACGCGGGCGCGACGGCAAACGTGCTCATCACACTGTGCGTCACCTGGTGGCTGGCGCCGCGATTTCCGCAGCCCTGGTCGCCGGTAGTCTGGGTTGCGGTAGTGCTTACCTGCAACCTGCTGCCCGTAGTCCTGCTTCGCCTGAGGATGTCCCCGACGACGCCCTATCCGCACTTGCGTGAGATGAACTTCTTTCGCGACCAGCACAAGTTTTCCGACTGGGTGTACGTGGCTGCCTCCGCCAACATGGCCTTCTGGGTGCTCACCGGATGGGCCGTATTTTCCTGGTACCCCGCTCGCGGGGCGCTGGCCGGAATGCTTGGCCTTGCGTGTCTGCTCACCTTCTCGCCGGTGGTGCTGCGCGGACGGCGCGGATGAGTCGCCTGCATCCGCAGATGGCAATGCTAATCTAATATGTAGCGCCTGAGGCCCCGTGAGTCGGGGTCCAAGCTGCAGCGTGACAGGAATCTCGATGTCGTGAGCCTGGCTGATGGAGCCAAGAATGGACATGGCAAGCGAACCGTTCTGCGGCGGGAGAGCTACGAAAGGATTTACCCATGCCTAAGGAAGGCGTTCACCCCAAATACGACACCACCACCGTGCGCTGCGCGTGCGGCAACAGTTTCCAGACCCGCTCGACGAACAAGGGCGACATCGTTCTGGAAATCTGCTCGGCCTGCCACCCGTTCTTTACGGGCAAGCAAAAGCTGGTCGACACCGCCGGCCGCATCGAGCGCTTCCGCCGCAAGTTCGCCGCGACGGATGCCAAGAAGGCGGAAGCCGCCCCCAAATAACGCGGCTGCAACGAGAACCGAAGGCCTCTGCGGTTGCAGAGGCCTTCGGTTTGTAAGGCCTGTTCATGCCCTTTAAAAAAGACCTCCCATTCAACGATCTACCCGACCTGCCACCAGTTGCTGCGCTCGAATCAGTCGAGGTGCTGAAGGAAACGGTCGCTGCCTCGCGGGCCTTGGAGCGGCTGCGCGGAACGGCGGCACAATTGCCCAATCCCCGGGTGCTGGTGAGCGGGATCGTTCTACAAGAGGCCAAACTCTCCTCCGAGGTGGAAAATATCGTCACAACCAACGACGAGCTCTACAAGGCTGCGGCCGGAATTGCCGATCGGCAGGGCGACCCAGCTACAAAAGAAGTGCTGCGTTACCGCGAGGCACTTTGGTATGGCTTTGAGCAACTGAGTAAGAGGCCATTGAGCACCAGCCTCTTCATCGAACTCGTGCAGATCATCCGTCAAAACTCTGCCGGTGTGCGCAACACCCCTGGAACAAGTTTGCGGGACGGCAAAGGAAAGGTGGTCTACACGCCACCCGAAGGAGAAGCCCTGCTGTTTGCAAAGCTTAAGAATCTTGAACAGTTTTTGCATGCCGAGGACGGCCTCGATCCGCTCATCAAAATGGCCGTACTGCACTATCAGTTCGAGGCAATTCATCCATTTACGGATGGAAACGGTCGGACGGGACGTATCCTGAACGTGCTCTTTCTGGTCGATCGTGGCCTGCTTACCTTGCCGGTGCTGTACCTGTCCCACTACATTCTGCGGAATAAGCTGGCGTACTACAGAGGGCTGCGACAAGTAACGGAAGAAGGGGAATGGCACAGCTGGATCTCGTTTATGCTTCGCGGTGTCGACGAAACCTCGCAGGAGACGTGCAGGCTCATCGATGCGCTGCTGCAACGGATCGACTCTGCCGCCGCTTGCTTTCGGGCGAAGCACCCTGGAGCGTACAGCAAGGACCTCATGGGGGTAGTTTTCAGCAATCCCTATACCCGCATCCGCTTCCTGGAGGAGCAGCTACAGGTTAGTCGTCAGACGGCTTCCAACTATCTACAGAAGTTTGTTGAAGCTGATCTGCTGCGCGAGGTCCGCGTGGGACGGGATGTGTACTTTGTGAACGATGGGATGCTCGCCGCTCTGAATGCAATGCGTTAACCAAACGAACATATCCGCCCGAACATGTTAAGGAAAACGGAAAAACTTAACATATTCCAGAAATCTGTAAAATTGCTTAACACATCGAAATTATGGACAAATACTGGCGTCAGCCCGAAAAAGCCGAAGAAAACCGGAGGGTGCCGAATGAGGCGAGCGTACCCGCCGACCTGCGCATCGGCGGCGTACGCATTGCGCCGGCAACCGTGTTGGCGCCGATGGCGGGGGTGACTGACACGGTGTTCCGGCGCTTTATCAAGAATGCCAGCATGTATGCCGCGCCCACCGGCGGCTCTGAAACGGCGAGCGGCTCGGATGTGGATGTGGAAACCACCAACGAGCGCTCCGGCTGCGGACTGATCATGACGGAGTTCACCTCGGCCGATGGCCTGTCACGGATGCGCGAGGTCAAACGCAAGCGTTACCTGACCTACTACGAGGACGAGCACCCGATCTCCGCGCAGCTCTTCGGCTCCAACCCGCAGACGCTTGCCGAAAGTGCCCGCATCGTGCAGGACGCCGGCTTCGATCTCGTCGATCTGAACCTCGGCTGCCCGGCCAAACGCGTTGTCGCCTGCAACGGCGGCTCCGGGCTGCTGCGCGATCTGCCGCTGATCCGCGTCATTTTCGAGCAGGTGCGCAGGGCCGTGACGATTCCCTTCACCGTAAAGTTTCGCATGGGCTGGAACGACTCGAACATCGTCTGCGTGGAACTCGCAAAGATGGCCGAGGACTGCGGTCTGGCCGCCGTTGCGCTGCACGCGCGCACCCGCGAACAGGGCTACTCCGGCGATGCGCGCTGGGAATGGATCGCCGCCGTGAAGGATGCCGTGGGCATCCCCGTCATTGGCAATGGCGACATCCGCACGCCCGAGGACGCTGCCGCCATGGTGGAGGCAACACGCTGCGACGCCGTGATGATCGGCCGCGCGGCCCCCGCAAATCCCTGGATCTTTCGCCAGATCGCGCAGTACACGGCCAGCAGCCTCAAAACCGGCATGGGCCGCTATGACCAGCCCACAAATCTGGACCGCTATCGCATGATCCGCGACTACTTCGGCCGCCTGGCCACGGAGGCCGCCGAACACCCCGACGTGCAAGGACCCGCCGTCAGCGACGAGGACAAACGCCGGAAACGCGATCACGAGAGCGCGCAGCGTGAGGCAGTGGGCAAGATGAAGCAGTTTGCCAGTTGGTTCACGCATGGCGTGCCCGGCGGAGCCACACTGCGGCGCCAGATCTTCGAGGCGAAACGCGGGGAAGAGGTGATAGCGCGCGTGGATGATTTTTTCAGCCGCAGCTCTACATCCGAGCAGTCTGCCATAGACCCCTTACCCGAGCCGGCTCTGATGTCGTAGCCTCGATGCTGCGATGGGCGTTGCTACAATCGACGGCATGGGCGGGCGGTTGCGATTCTCCGTAGGCATACCCACACGCAACCAGGCGGCGACTCTCCCGGCAACCCTGGAATCGCTTCTTCACCAGACGCGGCGGCCCGATGAGATCGTCGTCTCCGACCATGGAAGCACCGACGGCACACCGGGGATTCTGCGTGAGTTTGCGAAGCTCCATCCGGGATTGATCCGCATCGTCTCTCCGCCCGCCGGATCCAACCTCACCGGCCAGTACAACTTCACGCTGACCAGCCAGACCGGCGACTGGATCACGCTGCTTTCCAGCGACGATCTGGCCCGGTCGAACTATGTTCATGCCATGATGCACGCCGCGGAGAGTGTCTCAGGGGCAGCGCTGGTGCGGGGCGCCTGGGAGAACATCGATGGGGCTGACAACGTGCTTTCGCACGAGTATCTGCTCAGCGTTCCCCCCGTGCAGGAAGCGCCACACACTCTGACATCGCAGCGTAACGGACCCAAGGTGAGTTTTGCAGCCTTTGCCGTGCGACGTGAGGCGTATCTAGCGTCCGGTCCGATCCTGAGCACAATGGAGTCACTCGCCGATTGGGCTTTGTTCGCGCAGCTCACGCCATTTGGTTCCTTTGTCACCGTGAAGGAGATCCTCAGCGGCTATCGGGTCGGGCACGATGGCAACAAGTTTCGCAACCGCTGCGGTATGTGGATCCGCGATGAACGCCGCATGTTTGCCGAGGTGCTGCCCACCGCTGCGGAGCGCCTGAACATGAGAGATTGTGCCTGGATTGCGCAGGCCAGCCGGGCAAATTTCCAACGTTATTTAGCAGCGGCATCCCGCGAGTTTCGTCCTGAGGAGCGTTCGCCTCTGCTGCCGGATTTCGCTCCCTGGGCAGAGAGTGTGGGGGCATTGCAGCAGTTAGAGACGTTCGCCGCGGGCGGTTCCGTGAAGCAGTCCATCACGGCGATGGATGTGGCCAGGCAGCTCCTGAGGCCGCTAGCGCAGCGCCTGACACATCGGTTCTCGAGACGCTCGTAGGGTTCAGTTTCCGAGCGCCGAGATGATCTCCGCGCTCTGGCGCACACGGCCCATGGTTGGAAACATCTTCGTCGTGGAGAACTCGTGCATCTCGGCGCTCATGCTGGACATGGCGTCTTCCGCAAAGATGAGTTCATAGCCGTATTCCTGCGCGGAGCGAGCCGTGGACTCGACGCCGAAGTTGGTGGCAATGCCGCTGAGAATGACGGTCTTGATGCCGCGACGACGCAACGCCTGATCAAGGTTTGTGGCATGAAACGCATCCCGCCCTCGTTTGGTGATCAGCACGTCGCCGGGCTGAAAGCCTGCCTCCGGCACAAGCTCCGAGGCCGCAGGCGGCAGTGGCGTCGAGGGTCGTTGCATGGGCTTATCGGCTGCGCCCTGCGCGATCTCGTCTAACAGCACATGCACATAGATGACAGTGCCGCCAGCTTTGCGCAGCGCTTCGGCCAGCTTCGCGCAACGCGCTACGACATCCTTCGCGCTATGCGGTGCGAGGTCGCGGGCAACGATGCCCTGTTCAAGGTCGATCAGTACCAGTGCGGTTTCTTTTGCGTTCACAGTAAGGTTCATGTCTGCTCCTGTGCGGTGCGGTTAGTAAATATGCGATGCAAGACTCTGACGCAAAGTGCGCCAAGGTACGCGACGGCTTCGTTGCGTTCCTTCGCGCCTCCTTCGCGGCCTTTGCGTCAGAGTTTTACTTAGCCGCGGCTTCGAGTTCCTGCCATTCGCTATCCGAAAGCTCAAGCTCTGCCGCCTTCATGTTCTCTTCCAGATGCGCGACGGAGCTTGTACCGGGGATCGGCAGCATCACAGGCGAGCGCTGCAGCAGCCATGCCAGCGACAGCTGGGCAACGGTGGCTCCATGCTTCTTCGCGGCTTCGTCGAGCTTGCCGCCGGGTTGTGCCAGCTTGCCCGCGGCCACGGGGAACCAGGGAATAAAGCCGATGCTGTTCTTTTCGCAGTACTCCAGCACCGCTTCGCTCTTGCGATTGCCGATGTTGTACTCGTTCTGCACGCTGACGATCTCGACCACCTTCCGCGCCTGCTCGATCTGCTCCACGTTGACCTCGCTCAAGCCCACGAAGCGGATCTTCCCCTGTGTCTGCAGCTTTTTAATTGCGCCCAGCGACTCTTCTACGGGCACCTTAGGATCAAAGCGATGCAGCTGCCATAGCTCAATCGTGCTGAGCTTCAGATGGCGCAGACTCATCTCCACCTGCTGCGTCAGGTACTCGGGACGACCCACCGGCAGCCAGCGATTCGGCCCCTGGCGCGTGAGTCCAGCCTTGGTTGCAATGACAACGCCTGCCTTGTACGGCGCGAGTGCTTCGCCGATCAGAAGCTCACTTACAGCGGGACCGTAGCTGTCAGCCGTGTCGATGAAATTTACCCCGAGTTCAACGGCACGGCGCAGCACAGCCTTTGCGGCTTCGCGGTCCTTCGGTTCGCCCCAGATGCCCTCGCCCGTGATGCGCATGGCTCCAAAGCCAAGGCGGTTTACCTCGAGCTGGCCACCGAGTTTAAAGGTAGAAACTGTCGCAGTTGCGTTTGGCATAAAAGTCTCCTCATCGCATTGGATGAGAAAGGACGCCGATGGCGTCACGCAAATCTTGCCATTCCAGCTCCTGGCTTATCTTGAAGATCGTAAGGAAGCCGTCTTCCCTCAGCTCAGCGGGTCAGCTCAACGCGGCGGCTCCGGCACGGATGTGAATGTCGACGCGGGCAGACCGGCAGCGTTGAATAGATTGCTTTCCATTACACTCATCCAGCCGTAGCGCACGTACACCGGCTTGGGCATCGAAGAAGCGGACACCACAACCGTCGCGCCCTCCACCTTCGCCTGCGCAGGGACAAATTTGCGATCGGCACCCGCGAGCTCAAACCCGGTTGCGGGTCCACCGCGATAGGCCAGCCCCTCGCCGTGGTTGAACCACACGCGCAGCGCGGTGCTGCCATCATCCTGCAGCTCGCTTGTAGCCTGCCGAAACAGCGGTGAGGCGTACTCAACATGCTCGTCATAGACCATCGCCCGCGCCGCCAGCGCCAGGCGCGCGGCGACGGTCTGCTTGTCGGGCGGATGCACGTTATCGGGAGTCCCCACGTCCAGCGTGACCGCCATGGCGGTGTTTGCGACCTGCAGGGTGCGACGCTGCGCATCGCGCACCTGTCCCCAGTCCTCACCGGGCGAATTGAACGAAGAAATCTGCACATATAAGAATGGCAGCATTCCTTGTGCGAAGTGCGTACGCCAATCACCGATCAACGCCGAGAACAGGCTTTCATAGTACGGTGCGCGATCATGCGCGGAGTTCGTCTCCCCCTGGTACCAGAGAAATCCTTTGATCGACATCGGCGTATAGGGCGCGATCATGCCGTTGTAGAGACCCGCGGGCGACCAGGACGCCTCAAACGGATGCCAGGGGTGCTTGGGTGCGGGCTTTCCGGCGGCTGTGGCCTCCGCGTCTTCGCGCTTTTCGGCGGCGACGGTGGCTTCCACATCCTCCTGGGTATCGGCAAAGCGAGCACGGCTGGCGATGGCCGGAAGCAGATCGGGGTTCGATCCCAGAGTGTCCAGCGAGACCCACGAGTCCGCCGGTGTACCGCCCCAGGAGGAGTCGACGAGACCGACGGGAACCTTCTCCTTCGCCGAGATCTCGCGACCGAAGAAGTACGCTACAGCGGAGAACTTGCGGGCCGTCTCGGGCGTGCACTCCGTCCACACCGCGGGGTTATCGTTCAACGGCACATCCGAATTCTTCTGCTCCGTGCGCAACAGCCGTATCCGCGGGTTGCTCGCGTGTGCGATCTCCTCCGCCGCGTTCTTCAACGGCATGGTGGGTCCAAAGCCATCCAGCGGAAATTCCATGTTGCTCTGCCCGGAGGCAAACCACACATCGCCGACCAGCAGATCGGAGAGCGTCTTCTCCGCGCCATCGCCGCTGATCGTCAGCGTGTAGGGTCCGCCGGCTGCTTCAGGAGCAAGCCACACACTCCAGCGCCCGATGTTATCGGCCACAGCGGCAACCGTCTGGCTGTGAAACTTGGCCGCGAGGTGCGCGCCCGGTGTTGCCCAGCCCCACAAGTGAATCGGACGTTCGCGCTGCAACACGGCGTGGTCGGAGAGCGCATGGGGCAGACGCACCTCCGCTGGCGCGGCAAAGGTGAAAGACAAGGCAAAGGCGAGCAGACTGCACCTCGCCACAAAGGTTGGCTTCATCTCAGACCGGCTCCGTTCATGCATGAGAACGATAGCGCAAACACAGGATGGAACGCACGGGATATTCCCAGGATCGAGGCTTGCATACAGAAACTTCCGCAGGAGAATCCTGAGTCGCTTGTGCGAGGGCAACGTGGGCCGGGTACACTTTGGGCTCGGGTATACTGGCGAACGCAGAGCCGGTCGCCGGCGAAGGAGCTCATGTCGAATTTGCAGCCTGCACAGGGGTCAGTCCCTCCCGAGCCGATCATCCTCAAGCCCATTCTGGTGGAGCGCATCTGGGGCGTGCGCTCGCTGGCTCCGTGGTACAAGGACGACAGCACGAAGGAGCCGCTGGAGAAGCCCATCGGCGAAATCTGGCTTACAGCGGACACGTGCATCGCCATGTCCGGCCACGCCAAAGGCCATACGCTGAACGAGCTCACGGCCGCCGATCCGGAGCGTTTCGGCGACCCGCGGCATGAGGGATTTCCTCTGCTGATCAAACTTCTGTTTCCGCGCGAAAAACTGTCCGTCCAGGTACACCCGAACGATGCGCAGGCCAGGTCGCTGGGTATGCCGCGCGGCAAAACGGAGTGCTGGTATGTGCTCGCTGCCGAGCCCGGCGCCGCAGTCGCTGTTTCCTTCAAGGAGCAACTCACTACCAATGAAATCGCCGCCTCCATCAAGGACGGCAGCATCGAAGCCAAGCTGCGCATGATTCCCGTGCAGGCGGGCGACATGATCTTTGTCGACGCGAATACCGTGCACGCCATTGGGCCCGGAATGGTGGTGCTCGAAACACAGCAATACAGTGACACCACCTACCGGCTGTGGGATTACGGCCGCCCGCGCGAGCTGCACGTCGAGGCCGGGATGGCCGTTACGCGCACCGATACCGAAGCGGGCCTCGTGCCGCCGGCGCCGATGGACGGCTTCACACGCCTGGTCTCGTCGAACTATTTTTTTGTGGATCGGATTGACTTGCATGGCGAGGATGCGAAACGTCTCGACAACACGAATCAGCTGCAGATCCTCGTGGCTTTGGGCGAGGGCTGCCGGTTGATCCTCGACGAAGTCCGCAGCTTCGATCTTCCGCGTGCCCATGCGGTTGTTTTGCCTGCCACCGGTAGCCACTACGCTCTCCAAAGCCAAGACGACGCGCAGGTCATACGCATACTGCAGCCGTAATCCCTGAAAATCCATCCATCCGTCCATCCATCCATGAGGCACTGAACTCGAATGCGACCATCTTTTCGGAATATCTTTTCGTTCTGCGGAATTCTTCTTTGTTCGACGCTTGCGCTGGGCCAGGAGCGCCCTCCCGCTACGCCGCTCGTCGTGCACAATCCCTACTTCAGCATCTGGTCGAACACGGACAAACTTACTGATTCGGAGACCCGCCACTGGACCGGGCATCCGCAGCCGCTGGCAGGGCTGGTGCGGATCGATGGCAAGAGCTTTCGTATCATGGGAGCAGGCCCTGGGAAGATCCCGGCGCTCGAGCAGATATCGATGACGCTTACCCCCATGCATACGCGCTACAGCTTCAAGGGTGCGGGTGTTGCCCTCGATCTCTCTTTTTTTACGCCCGCTTTCCTCAACGACCTCGACGTACTTTCGCGGCCCGTCACCTATGTGCAATGGTCTGCGCACGCGGTGGACGGCGCGCCGCATGAGATCTCCGTGATGCTGGATGCGAGCCCCATGATTGCCACCAGCTTCGACGCGCAGCCGGTGAATTACTCACGCAGCCGTACAGCGAGCACAGAGGTTCTCTCGGTCGGCACACGCGATCAGGCCGTGCTCAATCGCTCCGGAGATGACCTGCGCATCGATTGGGGTTATCTGCATCTCGCCGTGCCCGACGATGAGCCGGCGGAGACCACGATCTCGCAGGGAGCAATACAGCTCTTTGCAAACACAGGCAATCTTCACGCGCCGGATGCGATGGAGGGCGTTGTCGATGCGAACCGCCGCGCACCACATCTCGCTGTGGCCTTTTCGCTCGGCTCCGTCGGTGTGGCGCCGGTCTCGCGCCATCTGCTTCTCAGCTACACCGAAGGCTATGCCATTCAGCTAATGCATCAGAATCTGCGGCCCTACTGGGAGCGGAACAACGAACCCGTCGCGCAGATGCTGGACGATGCGGAACACGAGTACGCATCACTGGAGGCGCGTGGCACCGCCTTTGACACGGAGCTGACTGCCGATCTAACCCGCACCGGGGGCGCTCATTATGCCTCCCTCTGCACGCTGGCGTATCGGCAAGCGATCGGGGCACACGTGCTCGTGGCCGATGCCGAAGGGCATCCCATGCTCTTTGCAAAAGAGAACTTCTCCAACGGCGACATCTCCACCGTAGATATCATGTATCCCTCATCACCAATCTTTCTTTTCTTCAACCCACGCCTGCTGGAGGCGCAGGTGCTGCCCGTGCTGGAATACGCCGCGATGCCGAACCATTGGCATTTTCCGTTCGCTCCGCATGATCTTGGGCAGTATCCTCTGGCAAACGGGCAGGAGTACGGCGGCGGCGAAACTGGCGAAGAAAATCAGATGCCCGTGGAAGAGAGCGGCAACCTGCTCATTCTTATCGATGCGATCGAACGCAGCGAAAACGACACGGCGCTCGCATCCCGTTTCTGGCCGCAGTTAACGCAATGGGCTGAATACCTGCGCGTAAATGGCCTTGATCCCGCGACTCAACTCACCACGGATGACTTCGCCGGTCATGTGGCCCATAATGCGAATCTCTCCATTAAGGCCATCGATGGGCTCGCCGCCTATGCCGATCTCGCCAGGCGCCTCGGCCATAAGGTTGAGGCGAAATCCTATGACAGCGATGCCAAGACCATGGCCGGCAAGTGGACTCAGATGGCAATCGAAGGCGATCACTACAAGCTGGCATTCAACAGCCCCGGAACCTGGAGTCAGAAGTACAACCTGGTCTGGGACAAGCTGCTGCACTTTGATTTATTTCCTGCCCAGGTCCACACGGCGGAGATCGCGTTTTACCTGAACAAGCTGAATCGCTACGGCTTGCCGCTGGATAGCCGGGCCGATTACACCAAGCTTGATTGGGAGCTCTGGACGGCCACCCTGGCCGACAAACCGGCAGACTTCGCGACGCTCCTCGACCCGATCTATCGCTGGACCAACGAGACATCCACCCGCGTTCCTCTGACCGACTGGTATGACACCAAGACAGGCAAACAGGTAGGCTTTCAGGCCCGCAGCGTGGTGGGAGGCGTCTTCATCAAGGCTATGAGCGATGAGGCGCTCACAGCCACATGGCGAGCGAAGAACGCGAAGCAGTAACTCTCGTCACTGCCCGCTGATTCCACTGTGCCCACCACCATTCCTACACCCCTGCTAGCGGCTGCCGGCAGGGGTGTAGGCAATGCGAACCGTTTGAATCAGGAAGGGTGTTACGTCCACCGACACCTTGTCGCCGCTCACTGTAAGAGGCGCGCCTTCGGTCTTTTCCATCAGGTTGACCACTGAGGCGCCTGTCGCTCCCGGTGGAACCGTGAGGATAACGCGGCCGCCCTTTCCGGCCCACTCATAAAAGCGAACGATCAGCGCGTCACCATCCTCCGCCTTCTTCATCGCCGTTACAACAACATGATCACTGTCCACGGCGAGAAAGGAGTGTTCGGGTTTCAGATCGCCCGCATGCGGCGCAACCTGCATCGCCTTCAACTCATAATTCGCGTCGTAGCCATGCTGCACCGTATCTGCCTGTTTCCACGTGCCCACATGCGGATACAAGACATAGGTGAAGTGGTGATGCTCGCGGTCCGCATCGGGATCAGGCCATATCGGCGAACGCAGCAGCGTAAGCCGCAGCAGATTGCCGACGGAGTCATAGCCGTACTTTGAGGTGTTGATGAGGCTGAAGCCGTGCTGTCCATCCCCGAGATCGGCCCAGCGCATCGCCGGAACCTCGAAGCGCGCCTTCTCGAGGCTGTTGTTCCGCGTAGTGGGCCTGTCGATCGTGCCGTAGGGAATTTCGTATGTGGCATTCGCGCTGGAAGCCGCGAGAGGAAACGCGGCCTTCAGCAAAACGTGTGTCTCATGCCAGTCGATGTCGTTGGTCACGAGCACCTGATCGCTGCCGTTGAACAGCGTCAGATCCTGCACAAACTTTGAGCTCTGCCACGTGCGCGTGATGCGGATCGTGGAACGCAGCGGCCCTTTTTCGATCATCTGCACGGAATCGGCGGTGTGCAGCAGGGTGGGTGCGGCGTCCAGCGTGCCGGGATCGATGTTCCAGGCATCGTAATTCTTCGGCGTGTCCTTGAACGCCTGCAACTCATTGCCGCAGCCCCCTTTTGCAAGCGTTTCGAACTGCGCACGCTTGTCGAAGAGCGAGGTGATGCATCCAGTCTGCGGATCAACGACGACGCGCAGATTGGCATTCTCGATCGTCATCGCGGTGCTCGTCAGATCGCTCTTGAATTCCCGCTCCGTGTCCAGGACATGCAGCATTCTGTAGCCCATGGAGGGAACATCGCCGGGTTGCACGAGCAACCGAGCGGTGTGCGTCGCTGCGTCATGCGAGAGCACCTCGGACGGAACCACATGGTTCTTGTCATCGAGCACGGAGAGCCGGTCTGCCGCGCCGTCCGGCATCTGTACCGAGACCTCCACCGCCCCGCCACGCTGCCAGGCCAGCGGATTGAAGACGAGTACCGGCACACCATCCTTCACGCGCGTGTCGATGCGTGCCGCGATGGTGGCGAGTGAATCTGAGGTCACCTGATCGGAAGACCAATGAACCTGGTCGTAGTCCTTCTGCGCTTCCTTGTAGATTATGCCGATGCCTGAACCGGCGGCAAGATCGTGAAACTGGTTGAAGAGCACAAGCTTCCATGCATCCGTAAGCTGTGTTGCCGGATAGGTCTTTCCGTCGAGCCACGCAAGCGAGGCATACTTTTCGGCGTTCAGCATCCATTCTTCACTGTCGCGCATGTTGCGCTTGTGATCGGCCTGTGTTGTGAAAACGCCGCGGTGGTACTCGAGATAAAGCTCATCCTTCCACGTGGGAATGCTCGTCTGCCCCGCCCCAGGCTTTGGCAATGCCGTATCGCCCTTGGCCAGCGAACTGTAATTCCACGTCGGCGACTCCGGTGCGACACCCGTTTCTATCTTGCTGAAGTAGGCTTGGGCCGTGCCGAACTCCTCGTGCGGCACAACCTTATTCGGTTCCATCCAGTGCAAACCTTGATCGAGCATGGCTCGGGTGGGACCGCCGCCATGATCGCCGACGCCATACAGATCCATCATGTCGGTGAGCCCGGGGCTGCGGTCGCGTGCAGTCACAAGATCCTTCGCCAGCCGCGTCGGATCGAGGTTGTTATTGGCATAATCATGCGGAAAGTACGTGAGAACTTTACTGCCGTCCGGGGACTCCCACCAGAAGAGCTTGAGCGGCAAGGGATTGGTGTCATTCCACGTCATCTTTTGCGTAACAAAGTAGTCGATACCGGAACGCTTATAGATCTGCGGAAGCTGCCAGTTATAGCCGAAGGAATCAGGGTTCCAACCGATGCGTGTAGTTTTTCCATAGAGCTTCTGAAACGTCTGCTGACCTACAAGGATCTGCCGCACCAGCGATTCGCCATCCGGCATATTCAGATCCGGCTCAAGCCACATGCCGCCCACGAGCTCCCAGCGATTTTCCTTCACGCGCTGCGCGATTTGCGCGTTCAACTCCGGATATTTATCGGCCATCCATTGGCTATACGCCGCTGCCGATTGCGTGTAGGTGTATGCCGGATATTCACTCATCAACTGCACCGCCGTGCCAAAGGTGCGCTTCACGGTATCGACAGTTTCGGTCCAGGGCCAAAGCCAAGCCGCGTCGATATGCGAGTTGCCCGTGAGGTGATAAGTCGCCTTCTGCAGAGTCGGCCGCAACACCGCGAGCGTTGTCAGCGAACGCCGCAGCGAAGCGTCGAATGCGGCTTGATTTGCGTGATCCAAAGCGGCGAAGTTCACCTCGCCGATGCTTTCGGTCACCGCCTTGCGATCCGCCTGGGAAGCAGGCACAAGCGACGGCACAAGTGCAGCGGCGCTTACCAACTGGTCGCGGAGATCCTCAGGGTTCGGTCGTGAAGGCGCAAAGGTGATGTTCAGATCCACATGATCGAAGCGTTTTACATCCACGGTGGGCAGCAACTTCACCGCGACCAGAACTTTGTCGCCAGGCTTCGCGTTAGAGAACAGCTCAATGGCTTCGAGATCGTCGCCCAACGCCACACGCCGACCATTGAAGTAGAGGATCTCCGGCATGGGCCCGTTCGCGTAGGCATTGAAACGAAAGCTCACAGCCGTGCCCGTAAGGTCATACCCGTGCAGCGTCTTCGGAATTTCAATGGTGCGGCGGTACCAGACAGCCTCCTTCGGAGCCGTCGATTTCGCGGAGACCTCCGGCCATGCGCTGTCATCGAGCGTTGGCGATTCGCCATGCGCGAGGTCGCCTGCATGAAAGCGCCAGGGGCCATCCGGCAGCGTTCGCAGCGCATTGAGCCTGTCCAGCGTCGCCTGCTCGGCAGGCGAAAGCTGTATCGCAGCGGAGGTTGGGTGCTGCGCCTCAAACAGCTGCGCATGCAAAACGTTTGTGGAAGCGAAGACCGCAAACACCGAGGCTGCAGCGATGAATTTAAGTCTATACATTTGCAGAATCATTCCTTTTTTCGATCCGATTTGCACGATGCTCTTGCGCCGTATGCCAGAGCGTGAAGGCGCTATCCCAAAGACAACGAAGGCGGGGCAGATTCAGGCGAAGCTCCGAGCGTCAGGTTGGGTTGTGCTCCCATGGTGAATGTGAGCTTGCCACCCTGCGCAATCTCGCTGTGATTGAACCATGTTCTTTGCTGCTCCTTGCCATTCAATTCAAACGCTTGGATGTATGCATGGGAAGCATCCGCGCGTTTCACCTCAATCTCGAGTTTCTTTCCGTTGCCCAGATGAACCTCCGCATGCTCAAACAGCGGCGATCCAAGAATATAGTTTCCGCTCACCGGATCCACGGAATAAAACCCCAATGCGCTGAGCAGATACCACGCCGACATCTGCCCCACATCTTCGTTGCCCTGCAAACCGTTGGGCTGATCGAAGTACATTGTCTCCATCAGGCTGCGCGCCCGCGCCTGCGTTTTGTATGGCTGCCCGGCGTAGACGTAGAGATAGGCGATGTGATGCGAGGGCTCATTGCCATGCGCGTACTGGCCAACCAGTCCGGCAATATCCGGCGGAGCGTTAGCCGGCAATGTGGGCGCTGTTGTGAACAATTCGTCCAGTTTGACCAGAAAGGCATCGCGTCCGCCGAAGAGTGCAATCAGCCCGACAGGATCGTGCTGCACACCAAAGGTCGTCTGCCAGGCGTTCGATTCGGTGTAGTCACGCCACTTCGTTGAATGGCCTAGATCGATCGGATTGAACGGCACGGTAAAGGAACCGTCCGCGAGCTTGGGCCGCATGAATTGAGTAGAAGGATCGAAGTAGTTTTTGTAATTGGTTGAGCGCTCGACAAGGAACGTCGCATCGTCGGTTTTTCCTAGCTTTTTTGCAACATGCGCGATCGCCCAATCGTCGTAGCAATATTCAAAGGTCTTCGACACCGACTCTTCTTCGAGGTCAGCCGGGATGTAATGCAGCTCGCGGTAGTAGCCCAGGCCGCGATAATCATCGACCATCGCGCGTTTCATCATCGCCGCATACGCCTGATCGACATCGATGCCGGCGAAGCCCTTGTTCACCGCCTCCGCAATCACCGCGGCGGAGTGATAGCCGGTCATGGTGCCGGTCTCGGTGCCCTGCAACGGCCAAACGGGCATGCCCGCAGGGCTCTGCACAGCCATGCGAATCAGGGTGTTCGCGAAGTCCGGCACGCGTTCGGCTTCGATCAGCGTATAGGCCGGATGCGCCGCACGAAAGGTATCCCACAGTGAAAATGTAGTGTAGTTATGCTGGCCTGCGGGCAAGCTATGAATCGCGTTATCCATGCCGCGATAGCGCCCATCCGCATCTTCAAACAGCGTAGGCCCCATCGACATGTGGTAAAGCGCTGTGTAGAAGATGCGCTTATGCGCCTCGTTGTCCGTTTTGACCTTTACTTTGCCGATCTGCGCAGCCCATTTCGCATGAGCCTGCTTGCGTACCCGGTCAAAGTTCCAGTCCGGGATCTCTGCTTTTACATTCGCGGCTGCACCCTCCGCACTGACAGCAGAGATACCCGTCTTTACCAGAATCGTCTCGCGCGCATGGGTCTTGAAATGCAGAACGCATTTGAGATTGGTGCCGCGCTGCATCGCTGCCGGCGCAACCTCCCCATCGTCTTGATAGAACACGATGCGATCCGGCGTCCGCGACACCTGCAGACTGAAGTACACATGGCGCCCATTGCCCCAAGCCCGTGTCACGCGGCCTCCGGCGAGCGTATCCGGTGCGGGATTTGCAAGCTCGGCCGAGATGACGTTCGGCTTGCCTCCACCCTCGTAGCCGTGCTGCAGATCGAGCACAATATATGCTTCAGAGCTTTGAGGAAAGGTATACCGATGGATGCCGGCGCGCTCGGTCGCGGTGAGCTCCGCACGCACATCGGGATCCTTCAGCAAAACCGAGTAGTACCCCGGCGTGGTGATCTCATCGTCATGGCTAAAGCGCGAACGGTAGCCCGCCTCCGGATTTTCGCGGGTTCCGGGCACGATCTTTGCCGGTCCGATTCCCGGCATGACCAGAAAATCCAGCAGATCGCCCGCACCCGTGCCGCTCAGGTGCGTGTGGCTGAAGCCCATGATCGAGGTGTCGGAGGCATGGTATCCAGAGCACCAGTCCCAGCCGTTGTTGTAGGTGTCGGGGCTCAACTGCACCGCGCCAAACGGAACGGTGGCTCCGGGAAAACAGTGGCCGTGGCCGCCGGTGCCGATGCAGGGATCGACCCAGCGCAGATCGTCGTCCTGGTGGAAGAACCAGGAAGCACGAGCGGCTTTGGACGCCAGCGCCGCCGCGCCCACCGTGGCCGCAGCTTGCAGAAATACGCGCCTGGACAGCTTTGAACGAAGATTGCCGACGATGGAGGTGTGATCGAGTTCAGCAGCGGTGGCTGGATCGTGCGCTTTCATTTTGCCCATACTACAGAAATTCGCGAATAGTTCGCATGTTAACCTTTACACTATCGTTTTTCTGGGCGAACAATGCAGAATCTCTTCATGGCAAAAATCATCACGCGCCGGGCTCTGCTTTCCAGCATGGGTGCGGCAGCGATCGTCACACACGCCGATGCCTCCGTTCACATGCTGTCCCCGGCAGTACCGTCCATCGTTCCCTCGGGCCGGCCCAAGCCTGCGGATCGTCGCTTTTCAAGCCCCATCGTCGAGCAATTCATCGCGCAAACAGCGAAGCGCATCCCCGATCCGGAGCTTACCGTTCTCTTCACGAACTGCTTCCCCAACACCCTGGACACCACCGTCGAACCGGGCACGTTCGAGGGCAAGCCGGATACGGTCGTCATCACCGGCGACATCGCGGCGATGTGGCTGCGCGACTCGTCCGCGCAGGTCTGGCCGTATCTGCCGCTCGCCGCAAAGGATGGAGCCTTGCGTCGGCTGCTCGAAGGCATCATTCGCCGCCAAACCCGCTGCCTGCTGATCGATCCGTATGCGAACGCCTTCATGGCCGATCTCTCCGCGCCGCCGTTGCCCTGGAGTGTCCACGATAAGACCGAGATGAAGACCGGCGTAGCCGAACGCAAGTATGAGCTCGATTCGCTGTGTTATCCCATTCGCTTGGCACACGGCTACTGGAAGCACACCGGCGACGTGCAGCCCTTTGATTCCGCCTGGCACCGCGCCATGCAACTCGTTGTGCAGACCATGCGGGTGCAGCAGCGCAAAAACGGCAATGGCCCGTACCGCTTTCAGCGCACCTCGAGCGCCTCGTCCGAGACGTTGCCCAATGCGGGCTACGGCAATCCGGTGAACCCGGTTGGACTGATCGCTTCGGGGTTTCGCCCCTCCGACGACGCCTGCATCTTCCCATTCCTGGTGCCCGCGAATCTGTTCGCGGTGACCTCGCTGCGACAGCTCGCCGCGATGGCGAACGCGGTGCTGCACGACGCCACGCTCGCCAACGATGCAACCATGCTTGCGGAGGAAGTTGAGCGCGCGCTGCGGCAGCATGCCATCGCCCACACCGCGGAAGGCACCATCTGGGCATACGAGATCGACGGCTTTGGCAGTCAGCTCCTGATGGATGACGCCAACGTTCCCAGCCTGCTCGGCCTACCGTACATCGAAAGCTCCCCGGACGCGGCGCTCTATGCGCGGACGCGGCAGTTCGTCTGGAGCAGCCGCAATCCCTGGTTTTTCAAGGGTACGGCAGGCGAAGGCATCGGTGGACCCCACGAAGGCGAAGGGATGATCTGGCCGATGTCGCAGATCATCTATGCCCTGACAGCGGGTCAGACGGCAGGCTCCACTGCGGAGATTCGGCGTTCCCTCACCATGCTGAAGGCGGCGGCGCAGAGCACCGGCTTCATGCACGAGAGCTATTTCAAGGATGATGCTTCGCACTTCACAAGGGCTTGGTTTGCCTGGGCCAACACCCTCTTCGGTGAGCTCATCGCCGGTCTTGCGCAGACACGCCCGGAGCTGCTGCGGGTTTAAAAATGTTTACGTGTTGCTCTGCTGCAAGCCCGAACAGCAGGTTCCCTTCGGGAATGACAGAAAGAAAAGCAACAGCGCTGTATACCTGAAAGGCAATTACATTAGGCGGGTTGATTACCGCCGCGTGCTCGCCACAGAGCCCCTGCGATCGGATCGATGACACCATCCAGCATCTCGATTCCTGGAAACTCCTGCCGAACGGAATCGATAAGCGCAGAACGCACCGGCACGACGTTTTCCATGATGGAGCCCGCGAAGGCGATGGCCGGCAAGGCATTCTGCCCGGCGGGATTGCTGGCAAGCAGGCGTCTCACCATCAAACGCACCAGATAGCCAAGCTCCTCGCCTTGCTGCCGGAGCACGGCAGCGGCGATCGCATCGCCCGCAAGCGCACAGCGCAGCACGGACGCAGCCAGGCGAGAGAAATCCGGAGGTGGAACGCTGTTGGCAAACTCAATCAGCTGATCCTCTGTCTCCAGTCCCCAAAACCTCATCGCTTCTTGGAGCAGCGTGGTCTGCCGCCCTTCATCTTTCGCGAGAAACCCAGCGCGCAACGCAGTCAATCCGATCCGGTTTGCCGAGCCTTGATCCGCCATCAGCGGCCCCCAACCGCCCGCGCCCTGCAGCGTACCGTCAGCGCTGCGGCCCGCCACATTGGATCCCGTACCCGCCAGCACCAGAATGCCGCTGCCACCGTGGAATGCCGCATCGAGCGCAATCTCCACATCGCCGATAAGGATCAGTTCGCCGGAGACCCGGCTCGTGAGGGCCTCCCGCAGCCACTCGGTCACCAGCGGCACCGTGTTGCCCGCCGTGCCCACGCAGGTGCGCGTGATGGACTGCAGGGAGACGCCTGTCTGCGCCGCGAGCTCCGCAAACGCCTCTTCAAGATGCGCGGTGGCGGTGACGGTATCGGCCCGCATCCGCTTTATGGTGCCGCTGCGCACCCGCGCGAGCTCGCGCGTTTCGTCCGCGAGAATGTAGTCCGTCTTGGTGCCACCGGCATCCAACGCCAGAAAAAACGCCATTCGATCCTCTCATCTTGGCCATCAGGCTTATTTGGTGTGGACATTCTAGGGCAGTATTCCCGATACTGTGCCTTCTTGGAGCAGTTCACAGGCCAGTTTTCTTGAGAAAACTGGCACACAAGGCAATGGCCTTGGGTACACCTTCGGGAATACTGCCGTAGTTTGCACCTCCGCACACTTGGCGAAAGGTGTAGTGAAATAGGAGGCAAATGACAAAGCGAATCGCGATTGCCCTGCTCGGGGCTGGTCTCCTCGGATGCCTCGGAGCCTCCGCACAATCCTCCATGCCTCGTTCAGCGGTCCATCCCAAGGTGCTGTTCTGGATGAGCAACGGCCTCGCCTCGGTGAACTCCTTCATGGCGCATAAAGACAAGATCGGCATCATCTCGCCCACCTGGTACCAGATCAACGAATCCGGCCTGGTTACAGGCGAGCCGCAGCCCGTCGTTTTGAAGGCCGCCAAGGAGGCGCACATCACCATCATGCCCCTGTTTGCGCTGTTTAATCCAGACAAGGTTCATCTGCTGCTCAACGACGGAAAGGCGCAGGACGAGATGAACCGGGCCTTCATCCGCGAGTGCAAGGAGAACGGCTACGACGGCATCAACTACGACCTCGAAGACGTGATGTGGACCGACCGTGACGCGCTCTCTGCGATGGTGCGCAAGACCGCCGCCGCGCTGCACAGAGAACATCTCCAGGTGTCCATCGATGTCGTCCCCGGTGCGCCCGGCCATGCGGGCGAGACCGCTTTCGGCAAGTGGATCTTCGAGGAGTGGCGCGGCGCCTACGACCTCAAAGCGCTCGGCGAGGCCGTCGATCTGCTCTGCCTGATGACCTATGACCAGAGCACCCACTGGACGACACCGGGTCCCGCCGGCGGCTGGATCTGGACAAACAAGAATCTCGACTACGCTCTCCAATCCGTTCCGCCGGAGAAGCTGTCGCTCGGCATCGCGGCTTACGGCTATCGCTGGTACACAGGCGATCCGGGGCTCAACAAGAAGGACAAGACGCCCAACGTCACCGCGGATTACATCTCGCAAGCAACCGCGGTGTATCTGCGCGACACCTACGACGGCAAAGAGCAGTGGGACGAAGCCGATCACACACCCTGGTTCTTCTTTTACCGCGACGACATGCGCGAATGGGTCTTCTACACGGATAAGCGCGCCTTCATGGATCGCTACGATCTCGCCCGCGGCAAGCACCTCGAAGGCGTCTGCTCCTGGGTGCTCGGCGAAGAAGATCCGGCGATCTGGGCGGCTTTGCCGGATGCGCGTTAGACCTATAAAGGCTTATCTACATTGTCATCTCGATGCTGAATTGGCCCGCTCTCGCCAACCTGCTAACTCGCCAACCTGCTAACTCGCTATAAGCCCTACACCGTCTCCACCGGCGGCACATAGTCCGGCAACGAAGGGAACCGCGGCTGCCGGATGCGGTGCCCGCTCATTGCGAAGAAGACCAGATACGCATAGCAAAGCAGCACCACCACGAAGCTGTGCTGGTAGCCGAAGCGATCGGCCAGCAGCCCTTGGACCTCCGGAATGATCGCCCCACCGACGACCATCATGATCAGGATGCCGGAGCCCTGACTCGTGAAGCGGCCGAGGCCTTTCACCGACAGCGGAAAGATGCACGGCCACATGACGGAGTTAAAAAGACCGCAGGAGACGATGGCCCACATAGCGATGTGGCCGCGGCCGAAGATCGTCGTCGCCACGAGCAGCAACGCAACGGCCGCCACTGCCGCCAGCGCCCGCTGCGCGCGCACCCAGATCAGCGCAAAGGTGCCGATCAGCCGTCCCACCATAGCGCCTCCCCAATACAGCGAGACGTAGCCGGCGGCAGCGGCATGGGACAGGCTGCCCATTGCGGGCTGGCCGAGAAAGCTGATCATGATGCTGCCGATCGCCACCTCCGCGCCGACGTAGGTGAAGATCGCCAACGCCCCAAAGCGCAGGTGCAGGAACTGCCACGCGCTTCCCTGCTCGCTATCGGAGTCTTTCGTGTCGACTGTCGGAATGAGGTTGGGCAGCGGAACGAAAAACGTCACCAGCGCGACCAGAAACGTGAAGCCTGCAAGCAGAAGGTACGGCGTGCGTACGGACCGTGCCAGCTGCGCCGTCGTCGCACCCGCGGCGATGAAGATAAATGCCGCCCCGAGCCGCGGCGCCAGCGTGGTCGCGAAGGAGTTCAGAAAACCGCAAAGGTTCAATCGCGAAGACGCGGTCTCCGGCGTTCCCAGCGCGCCCACGTACGGATTGATGCAGACCTGCAGCAGCGCCAGACCGCTGCCCACAACGAAGAGAGCGAATAAAAACAGCGGATACGAGATCGCAATCGACGCCGGCTGAAACAGCAACAGGCCCACGCCCATCGTCACCAGTGCGGCGATAATGCCGGCCTTGTAGCCGATCCGCCCCACGATCCATCCCGAGGGCAGCGACATAACAAAATAGGCCCCGAAAAAACAAAACTGCACCAGCAGCGCAAGGAAATTGGTGAGGTGAAAGAGGTCCTTGAAATGCGGCACCAGAATGTCGTTCAGCGCGGTGATGAAGCCGATGCTGAAGTAGAGCGACACCATCAGCATCATGGGAATGATGAAGCTGCCCCCCTGCTCGCCACCTGTGGATGTGCCTGCGCTGCCCCCTGCTCCGACGGCCATGAACTCTCCCTTGTGCTGAATTCTCTTATACCGCCTGACGAAACGATGGGGCAGTCCAGCGGGGGCCCGCTCGCCGAGTACGGGTGGTGTTTCGACGGGGTGCCGGGAGCGCAACTTCTGCGCAGATTGTGCATCACGGCATCGATGTACGGGAGCAAACCTGCGCCAGAAATCGCCTCAACTCAAACGGTGAACTCAATATTGCTCGTTTCGATCATTTTATTCTGGACGTATCGCTCATAGTGAAGTTATTGTTGCTGCATTGGCCTGTATAGGTGTGAAGAATCCGCTGAGTCGGAGATGGGCCGGCACGTTGTTGCAGCCGGGGAGCGGGAGTTCGGCTGACGAATCCGATGCGGCACGTGAAACGAAGCGAAGCGAGGCCCCATGAGAACAAATTTCCTCAAGATGTTGGTTGGATCTTTTGCGGCGCTGCTATGCGTTGCAGCGCTCACTGCGCAGACCGTCACCGGAGCGGTGACCGGCAGCGTAACCGATCCCAGTGGCGCGGTGATCCCAGGCGCCGGGATAGCAGTGATCAACGCGGCCACCCATGTACGGACGACCGCGACCACCAACGGCGCCGGCGTGTACTCGATCCGCTTTCTGCCGATCGGCACGTATCAGATCGAGGTCGATGCAAAGGGCTTCAACAAAATAACCCTGCCGCCGTTCACGCTGGAGATCGATCAAACGGCAAAGATCGACGCTCACGTTAACATCGGCGGCAGTACGAGCGTGGATGTCAATGCGCAGGTTGCGCCGATTCTGGATACATCCGATGGCACGGTTGGGCAGACCTTTTCACAAAAAGAGATTGAATCGCTTCCTTTGAATGGCCGGAACTTCTCCTCTGTGACCCTGTTTCAGCCGGGCGCCGTCGATACCGATCCACAGGGTCTGGTCGGCTCGAACGCCATCGAACGGAATGCGACCCCGAGTGGAATTGTGGCCGTGAACGGCAACCGTCAACAGGCCAACAATTACACCCTCGATGGCGTGGATCTCAATGAGGGCCAGAACAACCTGATTGGCTACAATCCAGCGCCGGATGCGATCGGCGAGATCAGGGTCATCTCGGCGGACGCGCCCGCGACCTATGGAAACGTCAACGGCGGTGACGTGGTTTCTATCCTGAAGAGCGGCACAAACCAGTTCCACGGGTCGGCCTACGAATTTCTCGAGAACGAGACACTCGACGCGAACTCGTTCTCCAACAAGTTCAGCGGCAACGCGAGGAATCCGTTCACGCAATCACAGTTCGGCGGCACGCTGGGCGGTCCCATCAAGCGCGACAAGCTGTTCTTCTTCGTCGACTACGAGGGCGTGCGCCAGCATGCGGGTGGAACCGCGTCGGCCAGTGTATTTACCGCGGCGATGCGGGGCGGAGATTTTTCCGCGGTCCCGCGGCAGCTTTACGACACGCAGAACAACCTGACGCCTTACCCCAACAACCGGGTTCCGATCGTGAATCCGGTTGCGATCTTTCTTTTCGCGCATCCAGAACTCTATCCTCTTCCAAATCACGACCCGACCGATGGGCTGGTACAGAACAATTTCATTGGTCCGCAGCGGACCTTTCACGTCAACAATCAGGGCGATGTGAAGATCGAGTGGGATCCGCGTAGCAGAGACAAGATCACTGGCTTTTACTCTCAGTCGAACGCTCTGGACGGCACGATGGCGGTCATTCCTGTCACCTTCCCTGCGCAGAATGTCTTTCCGTCGAAGGTCTTCGGAACCACCTGGGTGCACACCTTTTCTCCCAACACCATCAATGAGGCGCGCGTGGGATTTCTGCGGGTGCGCTGGGATGTGAGCATTCCGACCGACCCGACCGGTCAATTTGGCCTAACCGGCAACAAGCTGGTGGGGATTCCCTTCGGTGCGCAAATCTATCCGGGATTCTCGTTTCAATCGATCAACGACAACTTCAGTGGCGTCGGAACCCCGGGAGCGCCGCAGATCCTGCGCGACAACACCTTTTATTACGGCGACAACCTGACCATCCAGAAGGGAAAGCACCTGCTCAGCCTGGGTGTGCAGGCGGTGCGCTACCAGCAGAACTATGCGCTGAGCGGCGCGCAAGGATCGCTGGGGCAGTTCAACTACAACGGCGATTTTACCGGCCAAGGGCTGGGTGACGACGGCTACAGCGGCGCGGATTTTGTTCTCGATCGAGCGAGTTCGGACAGCATCGCGCTGACGGGCAGCGGTCTTGCGGGTAATCGGCAGTGGCGCACCGCGGAGTTCTTTCAGGACGATTGGAAGGCGACGGATCGGCTGAGCGTGACCTTGGGCGTCCGTTACGAATACGACCAACGCTGGAACGAGGCGCATAACCGGACCGCAAACGTTCTGCTGACCGGGCCGCAGGCTGGAACCGTCGAGTATGCAGGCAGCATTCCAGCCGGCGCACCCACGGGCTCGATCGTCTGCGACAACATCTCTTGCTATCAGCCCACCTTCAACCAGGTGCAGCCGCGTTTCGGCTTTGCATACCAGGCAAAACCCCGCTTTGTGATCCGTGGCGGCTATGGTGCGACCAGTTTTTTCGAGGGCGACTCGAACAATCAGCGGCTTACCTACGAGAGCCCTTTCCTTCAATTCGCCAATCCGACGGCGCCCACGCCCGTCGCAGCCGCGGGCAAGACTCCCTACAACCCCGGAGCTCCGCTTCAGGTGACCAACGGCTTCTCGTTTGCAGCGAACGCGATCAGCAATACGGGCGCGGGCTTTGGGGCGTGGCCGCAGAATATGCAACCGGCCTATGTTCACGAGTTCAATCTGACAACGGAGTATGAGCTGTCGAACACCCTGTCCGTGTCCCTCGCCTATGTCGGCGAAACGGGCCAGCATCTGGCGGACTACCGGAATGGCAATCAGCTGACCCTCGCCCAGGCCGCGGCGAAGGCTCCGGCTCCGTTCGCCGGCCTCGTCGGTCAGAGTGGAACGCTGCTGATCACGGAATCGGAGGCCGGCTTCAACTTCAATGCAGCGGAGGTTTCGGTCCGGCAGCGCGGATCGAAGGGCTTCACCTGGACGGTAAATTACACCTACGCGCACGCCCTGACCAACAGCGCCGGCAACTACACCTCGCCCAACATCACGGGGCAGAACGGCGCTTATGAAGATGGGTACAACGGCCATGCGGACTATGGCCCCGAGGGCCAGGATGTGCGCAATAACCTGTCCGCGGCCGGCAACTACACCGTTCCTTTCGGGCGCGGGCAGCAGTATGGCGCTCACATCAACCGACTGATCGACCTTGTCGCAGGCGGATGGTCGATCTCCGGATCGGCTGTGGCTTACTCAGGATTTCCGGTGACGATTGGCGGCCCGCAGAACAGCAATACGAACAGTGAGGGAAGTGCCCGCGCCAATCACTATCGACAACTGAAGATCGTCAACCGGAGCCTGAACAACTGGTTCGGCACAGACGCTTCGGCGACTCCCTGCGATGGCCCAGACAACGGAATCTGCGCCTATGGTGTCGCCGCGCCGTTTACCTTTGGCACGGCTTCGGTCGGCTCGGAGCGCACCGCGGGCTATGCGAGCATCGACACCTCCGCCTTCAAGGACTTCCACCTCACCGAGCACCAGGCGCTCGGCTTCCGCGCGGACGCCTTCAACGTATTCAACGAGGCGAGCTATGGCAACCCAGACAGCGGTGTTACCGATTCGAACTTCGGTCAAATCACAAACACGCGCAGTTTGCCCCGCATTATCCAGCTTTCAGCGCACTACACGTTTTAGCGGGGATCGAGAGGAACAGGAAGCAGGGATGGCGGTGGTTGAGATTTGCGTGGATTCCCTCCATTCGGCGCTCGCCGCGCAGCAGGGCGGAGCGCAACGCGTGGAGCTATGCAGCGCCCTGATGGAGGGCGGCCTGACCCCCAGCCTGGGGCTGATCCGGGCAGTGCGCTCGCGGCTCACCATCGGCCTCCATGTCATCATTCGTCCCCGATCAGGCGATTTTCTCTACTCGGAGGAGGAACTGGCCATCATGCGCGAGGACATCGCCATCGCAGCGCAGAGCGGCGCGGAAGGCGTGGTGCTGGGGCTGCTTACTCCGGAAGGCGATGTGGACGTGGAGAACACGCGCGCTCTCGTTGCACTGGCTCGCCCGCTGGAGGTTACGTTTCATCGGGCGATCGACCTGGCACGGGACCTTGAAAGCGCTTTTGAGGACGTCATCCGGTCAGGCGCGGATCGCGTGCTTACCTCCGGTGGGGCGCCGAGCGCGATGGAAGGGCGCGAGCGCATAGGCGCACTCCTGCGCTCCGCCGCGGGCCGCATCGCCGTGATGGCGGGCGGCGGCGTACGTCCGGAGAACGTCGCCGAACTCGCACGCGCAAGCGGCGCCCGCGAGTTCCACGCATCGCTGCGAAGCTCTGTGCCCAGCGCCGTGAAGCACAAGGTGCGGGACGTGCATCTGGGCGATGCCGGCGTGGACGACTATGCGCGCAGCGTCGTGCGCAGCGAGAATGTGCGCAGGTTGATCGAGGCTGCTGCGGCAGCTTGCAAACCACGCACACACGATGCTGCCGTCGCCGGCTCTCGCCTGGAACGCAGATCACAACCGATGCCGTGAGCCTTTGCTGCCTTTCGTACAATGAGGCTGGCGCTGACACCTCCCCAGCCTCCAAACGAGCGGCAAAGCATGTCTTCCAAGACCGAAAAACGCGCAAAAGAGATTCTGCGGCTGCTGCTGAAGGACGGAAAAACCTCGGTTGAAGATCTGACCGCGCTGTTCTCCACCTCACCAGCCAGCATCCGGCGCGATCTGGTGCGATTGCAGGAGCGTGGCCTGGTGCACAGAACCCATGGCGGCGCCATGCTGGCCGGGCAGGTCTATGAGCCGTTTCGTTTTGACGCCGCCTTCAACGTTCGCGAAGAGCGCTTCGCGCAGGAGAAGCAGCGCATCGCGATCGCAGCGGCGGAACTCGTACGGGAGAACGAGACGGTCGGCTTCACAGCAGGCACGACGACTACGCAGGTGGCACGGGCTCTCCGCCTGCGTTCCGGCCTGCACATCATCACCAACGCGGTGAATATCGGCATGGAGTTGAGCGCCAGCAACGGGCTCGACACCACGCTGACCGGCGGCTGCATGCGCTGGCCGGGCGCGTTTTCGCTCATCGGACCGACGGCGCTGGAGTCGCTCAACGTGATTGTGATGGACAAGGTTTTCGTGGGTGTCTGCGGGGTCGATCCGCAACATGGCGCAACCACGATTCAGGCGGATGAAGCAGCCGTCTTCCGCGCCATGAGCCGGCGGTCGAAGCAGGTGATCGTGGTGGCGGATTCAAGCAAGATCGGCATGATCAGCCCCGCCGTGATCTGCCCGGCGGCGGACATCGATGTGTTGATCACGGATGACGGTATCTCCGACGACGCCGTCAAGGCGTTCAAGCGTTCCGATGTCGAAATCATCATCGCGAAGTAATCAATGCGGACTCGATTGTCCGCCGCTCTTTCGCCAGACCACATGAACGCCCTGCCGCCAGCGCTCGTCGAGCGCCAGTAGCGTCCATTCAACGCGCGGCGAGAGATAGCGCAGCACGGTTTCGGTTGCCGGATGGATATGCAGCGCCGGCGCGACGAGAAACAGCCGGGGAGCCAGAGCCGAGAGCTCCACTTCGCGAAAGTAGCCGTGCCTTTGCAGATCGTTCCCGCCGCTGGGCAAACTCGTTTCGGGATCGGTGGCCTGCGCATGATGGTGACGGACCCGGATCCAATAATCCAACCCCTGCAACGCAAGCTGGAGATCGTCGGACGCCTTGAGTTCGATGACGGCAAGACGACCGTCCGCGGTGACCCCGAGCAGATCGAGCATGCCCCGATCGCTCGCCCCGGCAATGGCCGGCACCTGCGAATAAACAAAGCGCGGGTCAAAGCGGGGGATCAACCCATCGCGCCGTGCAAGCGCAGGCGCTGCAACCTGCCATGAGGCACAGGAACGGCGGCCTCCCTCCTCTTCCGCACGATTGCCGCGGCTGTCCGGATCTGGGTCATTGGCGTACCGCTCCGCGGGCCCGGGGAGCGCAGCCTGTGGCATGGGAGCCAGCGAACGCGTGAGCGGAGCGAGATTTTCGCGCAACACGGACTCCAGCCAGCGCTCCGGGGCGGCGCGAAAGAGCGGGTCCACTCCCGCCGTCAGAGCGCGCTCACGCCGCTCCAGCCGGCTCAGCGGAGGTTCTCCGCCGCCGGTCTGGGCATTGGTTTGCGCATCCAGCCGCGCATGCGCCGAACGACCCGTAAAGACGCCGATGCTGCGTGCCGGCGAGCCCGGCCGCAGTTGTCGCGTCACGCCCACGGCGCGGGCGTCTCGGCGGCGGAAGAGCTCGGCGATATGCCCCTGTATCTCTGAGCGGCTGGAAGGCGTTAACGGTGTCTGCGCGGAGCCGCTGCCGGCTGTGATCTCCAGTGTGTGATGGAAGCTGCCGGGCATAAGCGCTACGCGGGCCCTGGCAAACTCAAGCCCATGCAGCAGAAAGGCGATCTCCGTTGTCGAACGCAGCCGCTGTTCGACCCGATGCTCCTCGCCTCTGGGCACAAGGTCCATTACCTGTTCAATGGCTTCGGCGAAGCGTTCGCGTGCGGCGCATCCGTCGGGCAAATGGACAAGGCGCGTGCGCAGGTTTCCCTGGTCCGCCGGGTCGCGCTCCGTCAACTCCTCGCTGCGTTCGTCGAGTTCAAACAGCGTCCACTCGCCCGCAGCCGTGTTGAGCCATGGCATTCGTGCCAGGGTCAGCGTGCCCGCCCCGCGCGGCACCACCACGCGCAGCCCCTTGTAGAGCCGTCGGCCATCGCCGCGCTCGCGGCAGTGATGCAGCCAAAGGATACCCAGCGTAAGCACGCCATCGATGAGCGCTTGCGACTCCGCCGCGCCCACGCCGATGACCGCCCAGGCCTCCTTGCCGCGCACCAGCGAACCCCTAATGTAGGCCGGCCCGAAGGAGCGCTCGAGATCCATCGCCGCGCGAAAACCCTCCACTTGCCAATCCGCGAACTCACGGGTAAGCACCCGCTGCAGCAGGCGCAGGTACCCCTTGCGTGCGGGCTCGCGCGTGGCCGGCGTGCGGGGTTGCGCCTCCGCCCCCACATGCAGCAGCTTCGTCTGCGTGTGCCCAAATCGCTGCGTGCTCAGCCGCAACGAGCCGTTGCGTTCCACCGCTGCTACCACGCTGCGCACAAGGTTGCGTTCCTTGCTCCAAAGGTGCAGCGTGCAGCGGCCGTGCTCGGTTGCCAGCGAATGCCGCGCGGACTCGAGTTCGAAGATGATTTTGCCATCTTCTAGCACGGCAGCTTGAGGATGCGCGTTGAAAAATGCATCGATGATCTCCGCAATTTGTTGCGGAGATTGCGACGGTGGGGTTTCGGGTGTAGCGACGATAACAGGGTCCGCGAAAGCAGCTCGGGGCGGAGTCATGCGGCCATGCTAGCGCTCGCTTCGCACTAGCTCACTCCCACGCAAGAGGGATTTCGACTGGCTGGAGTTGTCTCTCGAAGGTGTACAGCAGCAAGTGCGAATAGCAGATTCCCTTCGGGAATAACAGAAAGGAAAGGCAAAGTCACATATATTTTGTCATTCCATAGCGCTACCAGCCCTGCTCCCCACGCAGGTGCGTGATGTGCGCGACGTGGTGGCGGGAGTGCCAGGCGTACAGCAGGGTCGCGAGATCCAGCCGCATCGGTCCACGCTCCGTGTGACGAAAGCCACGCGCCCACTGCTCGCCGGTCATGGCCTGCAGCACCATCACCCAACGGGCATGAACGCTTTCGATGATCTCGAGCGACCACTCGATCGGCGCCGCGACATCGGGAAGCACCGCAAACGCCTTCTCGTTGTAGCCGTGCACCTCGGGCCAGTCCTCGGTGAGCGCGCGGCGCAGCCGCCCGAAGGCGGTCATGTGCGAATCGGCGATGTGGTGCACGACCTGGCGCACCGTCCAGCCGTCCTTGCGATAGGGCGTGTTCTGCTGATCGGGATCGAGCGGACGCACAGCCTCGCGCAGCTGCTCCGGCAACTCGGCAAGGGTGAGGATGGCGTAGCGGCGGTCTTCAAGCGTGATGGTCTCGGGCGGAGCAAAGCGGCCGATGGGGTAGCGTGGATCGGGGGCAGTCGTCGATGGGGCAGCCATGTTCGTCCTTCTGGGTAGGTTGTGTTTGCGTCGTTCGCAGCGTTGCGAGCCTGGGGCCTGAATGCGTCGGTCCGCATCCGTGGGTCCGCATGCGTGGGTCCGGATCCGTTGTCCGGCAAACCGGCGTGGGCTGTAGTCTAACCCGGAGGAACGCTATGAACTTCAATTCCGCGTTTTGTTCTCGGCTCTCCACGCTCAGCGCCGCTGCCTTATGCGCTGTCCTTTGCAGCGGATGCGCCCGGGCGAGCTCGCCAGGCGGCGGCCCCGCAGCCCAGCCGGAGGTGCGACCAAGCGCCACAACCGTTGCAGCGACGACAGGCAAGACCGCCTCGGGTGAGTGGATCGGCTTTGATCGCAATGACTATCCCGGCGACGCCACCATGACCGCCATGCACCATACCTTCGCCTTTACCGGCTACTGGTTGACGAATCCGCCGGGTGAGACGACGAATACCTGGGTGGGCAAACGTGCCGTGCTGCGCGCGGGGGGCTGGGGCTTTCTGGTGCTTGCGAATGGGCGGCTCGATACGGAGATCCTGAAGGCACAGAAAGCCGGTATCGCTCCCGCGACGTTGGGTCAGCAGGATGCCGCCAAGGCCCTGGCCAGCGCGCAACACGAGGGCTTCCCGCCGCACACAGTTGTGTTTCTAGATCAGGAGGAAGGTGGCCGGCTGCTCGCGGAGCAGGCCGCCTATCTGCTCGGCTGGACAGAGGCCGTGGCCGCCAAAGGCTATCGCCCTGGCGTCTACGCGAGCGGTCAACTCGTCGAGGATTCGCCCGGCGTAAAGATCGATACCATCCAGGACATCCGGACGCATGTGAAGCAAGGCAAGCTGCATACCATAGCGATCTTCGATGCGCATGATGAGTGCCCGCCCGCGCCCGGTTGCACGGTCATCGCGAAGCCTCTCCGCACCGCAGGCGAGCCGGACCTGACAGCTTGGCAGTTTGCGCAGTCACCGCGGCGGCCGGAGATCACGAAAAGCTGTGCGGTGACGTATGCCGCCGATGGCAACTGCTACGCGCCCGGTTTCCCTACGATATTTCTGGACATGAACGTCGCTGGATCGGCAGATCCAAGCGGCGGACGCTGAGCTGTCCTCCGAGGTGGAGAGCGAAAGCGAGCAGCGAATTCCCTTCGGGAACGACAGAAAGAAAGGCAACAGCCGTACACTCTAAGAAAGCTCTGATCAAGTCCTCGCAACTGCGTCAGTCCGGCAGAAACCGCAGATTCCCTTCGGGAATGACAACAAGAAGGACGGCCGCGCAGACTTGATCAGAGATTCCCTAAGCCGGCAGCAGGCCCGATTCACCAATCTGATCTTCCCGCAATCTCACGGATTTGCCGGCGCGCCGCAGGCCGGAGCCGCACGACGGAAACGAAACGCCTGCCCGCCCACGTACAATCAGAGGATGGCGGCTTTACCTAACCTTCTCTTCGAGCCCGCATACGATCACAAACGCTACTTTTTCGACACGCTTGGGCTCTCCGAACGGCTGCTGGAGCGTTGCCTGGGTGAGGCGCTGAGCGCGGGTGGGGAGTTTGCCGATCTCTATTTCGAAGCGGTCACGTCGAGTTCGCTGGGCATGGACGAGGGCATCGTGAAGACCGCCTCCGAGGGCATCAGCGTCGGCTGCGGCGTGCGTGTGCTTTCGGGCGAGCGCACCGGCTTCGCCTACACCGATGACCTGAGTCCCGAGCGCCTGCTGAAGGCCGCGCGAACGGCGGCGTTGATCGCCAGCGGACCGCAGACGGAGCGTGTCCAGGGCTTTCAGGAGCGGCCCAACACACAGCTTTATCCCGTCGCCGGCGCGTCCATCGATGCGGAGATCGCGGCAAAGCTCGATCTGATCGCCCGCGCCGATCGCGCCGCCCGTGCTTATGATCCGCGCATCGTGCAGGTGCGTGCGGGGCTCAACGACGAACTGCGTCGCATTCTCATCGCCGCCTCCGACGGCACGTTCGCGAGCGACACACAGCCCTTGGCGCGCTTCAACGTCTCGGTGATCGCGAAGGACGCGAACGGCGAGGTGGCGCGTGGGACCTCAGGCGGCGGTGGTCGCGTGACGCTGGATTTTTTTAGCAGCGCCCGCGGGCCAGGAGAAACAGACAAGAGCCCGGAGCACTTCGCCGAGGAGGCCGCGCGCACGGCCATTCTGCAGCTGGGCGCCATCGCCGCGCCCGCCGGGGAGATGGAGGTCGTGCTCGGCCCGGGCTGGCCCGGCGTGCTGCTGCACGAGGCTGTAGGGCATGGGCTCGAGGCGGATTTCAATCGCAAGAAGACATCAGCCTTCGCCGGCATGATCGGCCGGCAGGTCGCATCGAGCAAGGTCACCGTCGTCGATAACGGCACGATGCCCGGCCGGCGTGGATCGCTCAATGTGGACGATGAGGGCAACCCGACGCAGGAGACCGTGCTGATCGAAAACGGCATCCTGCGCACCTATCTTTCCGACAAGCTGAGCTCGCGGCTGATGAAGATGCCCAACACCGGCAGCGGGCGGCGCGAGAGTTATCAGGCGATCCCCATGCCGCGCATGACCAACACCTACATGCTCGCGGGCGAGGACGATCCCGCGGACATCCTGCGCAGCGTGAAGCGCGGTCTCTACGCCGTGAACTTCGGCGGTGGGCAGGTGGATATCACGACCGGCAAGTTTGTGTTCTCGGCCAGCGAGGCCTACCTGATCGAAGACGGTCGGGTGACCGCTCCCGTGAAGGGCGCGACGCTGATCGGCAATGGGCCGGAGTCGTTGAAGCATGTGTCGATGGTGGGCAACGATCTTGCGTTGGATGAAGGCGTTGGAACGTGTGGCAAGGCGGGGCAAAGCGTGCCTGTAGGCGTGGGCATGCCGACGATCAAGCTGGATCGAATGACCGTAGGCGGAACAGGAAGATAAAAATTAGAACGGAACAGGAAGATAAAGATGAAAAAGGAGACCTCAGTGGCAGTTCTAGAACGTGAGAAGTTTTACCAGTGCGAGGTCAAGCGTCGCCGCCGTAAGGAAAATGGGGGCGGATATGAGGCTTTCTGGAAGGTAAAAAACGTGCAGGATGCCCTGGACGACAACGACACCGAATTCCGCTGCAAGGATTGCCATGGCGCTGTGAAGCTCTACAAGCGGCGGTCAGCCGACGGAGCGCCTTCGCATGTAGAACACGTGAGCCGTCCCGACTCCGAGTATTGCCCGGCAAGCGCGCAGTTTCAGGGGGCGGACGACGGCCGCGCACCGCGACTGTCGCAGAACCCCGTTCATTGAACGGTTCTCGCATGATTCTCGAAGACGGCGTTCTCGAGGGCAGCAAGGCTGGCTTGCGCACATTGACCACGCAGGCGCTGGAGCGGGCGCTGCGCGCCGGCGCCACCGATGCCGAGGTTGTCGCGTTCGAGGGCGATGAGTTCAGCGTCCATGTGCGGCTGGGCGAGGTGGAACAGCTCACCGAATCCGGTTCCCGCGCGATGGGACTGCGTGTGTTCTTCGCTGCGGAGGGTGGCCAGCGCACCGCGACGACCTCGACCTCCGATCTAAGCGAGACCGGCGTGGCACGCATGGTTTCAAGCGCCGTGGCATTGGCCAAGGTCACGGGTGTGGACTCATTCGCGGGGCTGCCGGAGCGCGACGCCTTCGGGATGCATGATCCAGCGTCGCAGGCGCTCTTCTTCGACGACGCGAACGCCATACCCGCGCCCGAGCGCATCGACATTGCGAAGCGCTGCGAGGCTGCCGCGCTAGGCTTTGACACGCGCATCCAGAACTCCAAGGGCGCAGGCTTCGACTGCTCCTCCAGCCATCGGGTGATGGTGAATTCCCGCGGCTTCAAAGGTGAATATCGCCGCTCCTATTGCGGCTTCAGCGCGACGCCCATCGCACAGGACTCTGGCGGCATGCAGAGCGGCTATTGGTACTCCAGCGCGCGCACCGCACGGCTGCTCGAAGCTCCCGAAGAGGTGGGCCGCATCGCCGCGGGACGCGCGCTGCGGTTGCTGGGCGCGCGGCGTGTGCCGACGCAGCAGTGCCCGGTGATCTTTCCGCCCGATACATCACGCGGGCTGATGGGCAACCTGCTGGGCGCGGCCAACGGGGATGCGATCTACCGCAACGCCAGCATGTTCGCTGGCAAATTGGGCGAGCAGGTTGCGGGCGAAAACATCACGATGGTCGATGACGGCACGATGGTCTTCGATCACCCACTCGCCGATGGTTCAACGCTGCAAGTCGGCGGCATGAGCACATCGCCGTTCGACGGCGATGGCCTGCTCACGCGGCGCACCGTGGTGATCGAACGCGGCGTGCTCAAAGAACTGCTGTTGAACACCTACACGGGGCGCAAGCTGGGCATGGCCTCCAACGCGAAGGCCTCGCGCGGGCTGGCGGGGACGCCGGGTATAGGCGGCGGCAATTATTTTCTGGAACCCGGCACGCAGACGCATGACGAGATCGTCACCGATGTGAAGCAGGGATTGCTGGTGCTGAGCACGATGGGCTTCGGCGTAAATCTGGTCACCGGCGATTACTCCCAGGGCGCGAGCGGCTTGTGGATTGATAACGGTGAGATCGCCTATCCGGTGGAAGAGATCACCATCGCGGGCAATCTGAAGGACATGTTCCGCAATGTAAGCGCGATCGGCAACGACCTGGAGTGGCGCGGCTCCGGTGCCGTGCCGACAGTGCGCATTGAGGGCATGACCGTCGCGGGCAGTTAACGAATTTCCGCACAGGCCGACAGCAGTTGATTTCGCACTCCCATGAATGTCATGCTCAGCAGATGAAGTTAACCAGGCGGCTCTGCATGATTGTGGGATGGGGGCTGACCTGCTCCGTAGTGGTTGCGGCTGCACAGGAAAAAGGCGGCTGGCGCGCCACGAGTTCGACGGCCAGGGCCATCACCGGTGACGTGGCTTTTTCCGACGAGAAGATCGCGATTAACTACGCCTCTTTCCCGGTCGCGCAGATACGCGAACTCACGCCGGCCGAGATTACTGCGGCATTTAATGCGGAAAGCAGCGCCGGCGGCAGCGGCAATCTTTACCGGCTGAGCATACCGGCCGAAAAGACCTTCTTGCACAAAAACACGCTTTGCGGGTCTGAGGAGACGCAGTGGGTAGCCACCTTTATCGCAGGTCATCACCTGCAGCTTGCCTTCTTCTCGGGGCCGCAGATGCCGGTCTTCACGCCCGACGCGCTGGCGAATACCACGAACCTGTGCGGCACATTTTCTTACGTGCGGTGAGAAGCGGAGAAGCCGAAACGGCGCCGGAGACGGGGTAAACGTTTCGTAGCGTGAGAGTGAGCGCGACCCCTGGCAAACCGGGCCTGACACTCTGGCGTGGGAACGCATCAAACGATGAAGTAAGGATAGTAAAGAGCCGCTCGACCGCTCACGATATGGGTCTTCAGTAGCTCTGCCGTTCGCTCGCTGGCTGCTGGATACCGCTCCAGGAGATTCACCGTTGCGGTTTTTGGTAAGCAGGTGTCAACGCATTGCCAAGCGTTGGCCGAGATATCTCGTCTCTCCCGCGTACATTTTTTCCCTATTGGTTTCGGCGGTTGTGTACGCACCGGCACAGATGGATCGTCCGGCGGCCGCAATTCTATGGTTCGATCAAGGATCGGCAGCACAGACGGCCTTCCCAGGACCACAATTCAATGCAAAAGAAGACGGGGATGCAGTCGGCGGATTGAGGGATCTCTGGAAGAAGCGGCGTGCCCCATGCACTGCTCAGCCGAGCGCACAGAAGGCTTCCAACAGCTATCACTGGCGAGGATTGATCTGGCAATCGGTCGAGTTCAACACGGCCGAGAACGGCTTCCGGGTTTCAGCTGATCCTGTCATGCGCGATACGCTGGCGCATCGCCCCTTCTGGCACGATTACATCGCGTCCATGCACCAGTTCAATATGCACCGATGGAACGACGGCGATTCGTTCATCGTCAACTACGTCGGCCACTCGATGCAGGGCGCCGTGGCTGCCGACATCGAGATCCAGAACAGTCCTGTGGACTCACGCATCGAGTGGGGTGATCCGGGGTACGCACGTTCCCGGTTCAAGGGATTTCTATGGGCGACCGTGTTCAGTACGCACTCGGAGATCAGCCCGGCCGGCGAACCAGGGGTAGGCAACGAGGGCGGTTTCACCTACGGGATCGAGTGCCAGTATCACTGCAACAGCAGCAACTTTACAGCGGGCGACCATTACACCAACAACACGGGGTGGGTGGACTTTATCGTGACACCCACCGCGGGCATGGTTTGGGTGGTTGCGGAAGACATCCTCAACAAGTACGTCGGCGACCGCCTCATCGCGAACCATCCCGGCCGCTTCTGGCCCAAGGTCGTGCGCGGCGGCCTAAATCCTTCGCGCTCCTTCGCGAACTGGCTGCGCTGGCAACCCGCATGGTACCGCGATTACGAACAGCCCCTGCCCGAGCCCTCGCGAGTGCACTGGTTCCCTGACGATGAGGATGCGGGCTGGCGCAAGGCGCCGGAGTTTCAGCTGGCGCCGTACTTCACAGGCTTCTCCATCGGCGCGAACACAAGCAACTGTTTCAATTGCAGACGAATGGCAACCGGCGGGGGGCTGGAAGCAAGCGCGCACATCCGCGACTGGCTGGCCTTCGACAGCGCGTTCAGCTATCACCCGAATGCGAGCCCGCTGCCCAGCGATCGTGCCGGCGGCGACATGATGATAGCGGTCTTCGGGCTGAGCGCGACAAAGCAATGGCGGTATTACGCGTTGCGGGCGGGGATTCGCCCGGGGCTGGTGCACTTCACGGACGCGTACCTTACCGGTCCCAGGACGGTCACGGTGACGACCTACCCAAACGGCATCGCCACCCACGGCGGAGACGCGGATCAGGTGCCGGGGCCGGGCGTTGTGGACGCCAACGGAACGCCCGAAGAACCGAAGCTGGGCGACATCACGCATTTTGTGTGGGACTTCCATCTCAGCCTCGACTACCGGGTAACCAACCGGCTGGCGATCCGCTTCGGCGTGGATGACCCGATCGTGCGCTACCGCACGGACAAGGTGGATGCGCCGGGGATCGGAACGCCGCCGTACGTGAGCTGGTTATCGAAGGAGCAGTTCATCAACCGGGGAAACTATGCGCTGCAGATTGGGCCTGTGTTTTCCTTCTGAGCATTCCTTTGGGAGCGGCTGCCAACCTGGATATACTGGGCTTGCAATTGCCAAGGTCATTTGGAGCGCAGAGTGTGAGTGGTCGAAAGTACGAACAGTAGCTCCGAATCCTCAGCGAGGATGGGCAGTGCGGAGGAGCAAGCGCACGCGAACCTCACACCAGAGAAGAGCGATCGATCGGCCATGGACGGCCTTCTGTTACGGGTGCTTCAGCTCTATGGAGTTGTCGCATTGGCTTGGCTCGCATTTGTTCCGCATTTCTTCCTGCCTGCGGAAGACGCTGTCATCCTGTTCCAGTACAGCCGCAATCTGGCGGAGCATGGCGTCATCAGCTACATGGCAGGTGGGCCGCACACCGAAGGTGCAACTGATTTCCTTTGGATGGTGCTTGTAAGCGGGGCGCTGAAACTCGGTATTCCCGCTTTTGTTTTCTGCGCGGCCATCAACTTTCTTACCCTGATCGGCGTTGCCGTCGTCCTGCTGAAGCTGGCCGGGGTGCATCTTTCGGCGACACGGATCGTTGCTATCGCGGGAGGGGCCGCGCTGTTCCCACAGCTGTTCGCGGCAGCCTCCGGCTTCGCCGTACTGCCCGATGCCTTGCTGCTGGCATCGCTCGTCTGGATGACGACCGCGGGGCGTACTACGCCAGCTGCACTTGTGGCACTTGCCCTTTGCCTGTTTCGTCCGGACGGCGTTGTGTTTGCTGTACCCTTGCTGGCCTATTCGCTTTTTGTCGATGCCGAGGGACACAATGTACAACTCACAACTCAGGCGCGAGTACACCGCCTTGTAACGATCGGCACGTTGTTCGTGTTTCCCGGGCTCGTCTATTTCGGATGGCGTTGGCATTACTTTGGCGAGTTCCTTCCGCTTCCCTTCCTGGTCAAGTCGGATACGCAGCGCTTCCTTCGGCTGATCGTATTGAGATCAGCCCGGGAGAGCTTCGTCTATCTGCTGTTCGTTGGCGTAATTCTTGCAACGCTGGCCTTCCACGGCGTTCTTGTGAGAAGCGAGCGGCGGCGAACCGTGTGGCTCTTTGTGTCTCTGGTCGTCTTACCTACATTTTTCTATTGGATGGTCCGGCTGGATCAGAATGTGGCAAAGAGGTTTTTCTATTATCTGCCGCTTGCGGCCGCAATTTTCATTGCAGTGAATTGGCCCGGAGCAGGGGGAGCACAACGGGCCATATTCCGCACGTTCATCATGGCATGGCTACTTCTCATAGCTAAGCCGTTCTTTCGGGAGTGGCAGGTATTTCGCGATACGCAACTTGCCGGAGTAAAACAAATCGCGAAGGATCTGGGTAAGGCGCCTGAACATGGCACGATCTTAACGACCGAAGCTGGATTTATTCCCTTCTTCTCAGGGTGGCGAACCTACGACGCCTGGGGACTCAATACGGCGGAGTTCGCTCATGCATTCATTCAGCCGCAAAATGTAAGTCGAATCAACCCCGATCTCGTAGTGATGCACCCGGATTACCCGGAGAGTTGTCTCCGCAGCAACGAATGGCCTGCACAGGGATATTCTGCGAGGACCTGGCCGCACCTCACAAGGAACCTTGTGCTCGGCACGAGCACGGGGCAGTACGAGTTATGGCTGACCTCTTATGGATCGGAATCTTATCGTCGCCGGGAACACTGGCAGTTTGGGCAGGGTGATCGCGAGTGTTGGCTTGTGCGCCAGACTTCGCCCCTTCACGATGAGATCGTGAATGTCTTGAGGCAAAACAACGCTGTCGGGCCTGCCGAGGCATCTCGACTGGAGGAAGCGCACGGTGCGCTGAAGCCGATTCGCTGAGCCCCTGATTCATTTCCAGGCTCGTACATCCGCGCCGGGCCGGGGCGTCCATAGCAGGGCGGCGTCATGCGGGCTTCGTGCGAGCGAACTACAATCTCCCCCATGGACGCATTATTCCAGTTCGCCCATCGTCTGCCCTTCGAGCCGCAAAATGCGGAGGCGATTTTGCGCGAGGTTCCGGCGCGGGCGGGGGTGTTTGCGCTGCGCGGCGAGCGCGAGACCGACCAGCCATACCTGACGCGGGCGGCGGATTTGCGACGGCGGCTGCGGCGGCTGCTGGCGCCGCCGGAGGCCGTCGATGCCGAGGGCAGGCCGGTGCTCTCGAAGCGGCTCAACTTGAGAGAGCGCGTCCGCTCGATCGAGTGGACGGAGACGGGCTCGGAGTTTGAGTCGGTGCTGGTGCTGTACAGGGCTCTGCATAGCGTATTCGGCGAGGTCGAGGCGCGCAAGCGGATGCGTTTGTATCCGCCTTATTTTCTGCGCGTCACGATGGGCCATGAGCATCCGCGGGTGCATGTGACCAACCGCCTCAGCCGGCGGGGGCTGGCGGAGAGCTTTGGGCCGTTTGCCTCGCGGGCGGCGGCGGAGCGCATGGCCGAGGCCGTGGGTGAGCTGTTCAAGCTGCGCCGCTGCCATGAGGATCTCGTCGTGCATCCGGAGCACCCGGGCTGCGCGTATGGCGAGATGAAGCGCTGCATGGCGCCGTGCAAGGCGGCCTGCTCGGCGGAGGAGTATGCGGCCGAGGCGCAGGGGGTGTTTGCCTATCTGCGCTCGCGGGGCGAGTCGCTGATGGCTGCAATCGCTGAAAAGCGCGAGGCGGCCAGCGAGGCGATGGACTTCGAGGGCGCGGCCGCGCTGCACCGGCAGTGGGACAAGGCCAAAGCGGTGGCGGGTTCGGCGGATCCGCTGGTGCGGGCAGCAGCGGAGGTGCGGGCGCTGGTGGTACAGGGGGCGGCTCCGCCGGCGAACGGTGCAGGGGAGGAAGATGCCGCGGTTTTCGTGTTGGAGAATGGCCGGATTGCCGGGCCGGAGCGGCTTTCCACGCTGGGCGTGAGAGCGGTGCGGGAGCAGACGGCGGTCGGGTCATCCCTGTTTGCGCAGCCGCTGATGTTGAGTGCGCTGCCGGAGCGGGAGCCCTCCCTGCTGCAACCCGCTTCCCCGAGGCCGGATTCCGCGCACCCGAGCGTGGCCCAGTTTGTGGCGGCGGAGGGGAGTGGCGTGCTCTCGCCGGAGGACCGTGCAAAAGCTGTATTACAGAGGTTGGAGGCGGCCGCCCGCGACCCGGGCGAGCCGGAGCCAGCCGAGCGTGGAAATGCCCTGGCCCTTTTCAAGCGTTGGTACTACCGTCCGGAGAAAAGCCGCGCCGGGGAGGTACTTTTGCCCAATCCGGATGGCAGCTGGCCGGTGCGCCGGCTATTGAACGCGGCGGCGCGTGTGGTTCTGGGTCCACCGGCGGAGTTGCCGGCGGTGGATCGCGAGGCGGCTAAAGTTTTGACGGAGTCTGCCGATAAAGAGACCAAGGAGGCGAAGACGAGGGTGCTGCATCCCGGGCGCGAGGGCGTAGAGCGAATTGTGCCGGTGTTGCCGAAGCGGAAGCGGCGCGGGAAGACGGTGTTGCCTGGCGAGGCTGTGCTGTAGAACGGCAAGTGTACGGGAAATCGAGTTATCGTCCGAGTGCCTGTTAGCGCGTTTCCCGTCACCTATACGACTTGAATCACTGGTCCGCGTACGATCATTCCATGCGAAAACTCGGCCTAGCCGCGCTATTCATGTTGTCGCTTGTACCTGTGGTGCCGGCTCAAAGGCCAGCCGCTGATCCCGTTTCAGACCTATACACCGCGTCACTTCATACCTTCAGCGTTCTCCGCAGTGGTATCACCATCAACGATCCTGTCACTGGCGTCCGCCACGCCGCTTCGCATACACAGGATGCTACGCTTGCCGGAACCTCCGGCCACCGCGATCTCACCGGGGGTTGGTACAATGCAGGCGACTACGGCAAATGGTCTAATACGACCGCTATCGCCGTCAGCTACATGCTCCATCTCTATGAGGTTCAGGAACGTGCTGCGGGATCGGATCGTTCTAGTCACCATCCTGACCCCGAACTGCTGGAACAAGCGCGGTGGGGCCTAGCGTGGATGCTCAAGATGCAGAACGTCGATGGAGGCGTCCTGCACAAGGTAGACGGCGCGACTCAGGCTTCCTTGTCCGCTGCCTGGGGCAAGCCTCCCGAGCTTGACCCTAACCTGCGCATCGCCGCCGCCGCGTCAACCGGAAGCACCGCCGATTTCACCGCTGTGATGTATCAGGCTGCGCAGTTCTTCGCGTCCAGGAATCGCAATCAGTCTCGCCACTTCCGCGCGGCAGCGGATCGCGCGTGGGAGTGGCTCACCAAGCACCCTAACGTTCCCGCGAACGATCTCTTTTACATCAACCATATCTTCGATGGCGAGCTCCTGTGGGCCCGTTCGGAGCACGCCCTCGCGTACCGTCAGGACTCTCCTGAAATTACGCAGGAGATCGCCACTCGCTCGGAACCCGAGGTAAGTTGGCTCGATCCGTCCCTCCTCGGCTTCTATAGTCTCGCGTCCTCGCCGATATCGCCGCCTCACCTGCGTACGGCTGCCCACACCGTCATCGTGCAACAAGCCAACGCGCTTGCCGAAGCTGCCTCCGCTCGCCCCTTCCGCGTCGCGCTCGGCGAACGCGATTACTGGTGGGGAAGCGCCGAACGCGTTCTGCATCGCGCCGCCCTGTTCTTGATGGCGAATTCGCTCGACCCCTCCCCCCGCCTTCAGGAGGCCGCCTCGGATCAGCTCGCCTGGCTTCTTGGCAACAACGCCGCCAACCATTCCTTCGTTGCTGCCTTCGGCACAAATCCAGTAGTCCACCCGTGGCACTGGACGTATAAGGACTACGGCATCGTGATGCCTGGATGGGCAGTTGGCGGCCCTAACGGCAGCCCTGAATGGGCTGACCCAGCCCTCAAGGCTCTACAAGAGTGCGGAACTCCGTCAGCACGCTGCTACGTCGATCTCTGCGACCGCGAGGGGTCATGGGCCTCAAACGAAGGTCAAATCTCTGAAGAAGCCGCCCTCGTATTTGTTACGGGTGTGCTTCGCGGGCTTTCTGAACGATAAAAGTCATTGCAGATGAGTCTCGCGAATTCGGCTTCTCGCACCTAATCCACTGTGCGGAGCCGAATGTACTACGAACGGGCTGTAAATTGGACACGCTGCTATTCTGCGGGATAAGTTATGGGAGAATCGGCTTGATTGAGCTGGCGTTTTCGATTTTAGCCGCGGATTTTGCGCATTTGGCCGAGGAGATCGCCACGGCCGAGCGTGGCGGCGGCACGATTGTGCATGTGGACGTGATGGACGGCCACTTCGTGCCGAATATTACCTTTGGGCCGCCGGTGGTGAAGGCGATTCGCCCGGTGACGAAGCTGCCGCTCGATTGCCACCTGATGATCGAGGATCCGGACAGGTTCATCCCGGAGTTTGCCGCGGCGGGTGCCGACTTCATCAGCGTCCATGTGGAGGCCTGCCGGCACCTGAACCGGACGCTGCAGCTGATCGCGGAGCACGGCGTCGCGCCCGCCGTGGTGCTCAATCCCGCGACCCCGCTGGAGATGGTCTTTGAGGTGCTGCCGATGGTGCACCACGTGCTTGTGATGAGCGTAAACCCCGGCTTCGGCGGCCAAAAGTTCCTTCCGCGCGCGGCGGAACGCATCGCGCATCTGTGCAGGGTGCGTGAGGAACTGGGGCTGAACTTCCGCATCGAGGTGGACGGTGGGATCGCTCACGACACGGTGCCATCCGTCGTCCAAGCGGGAGCGGACATGCTGGTGGCCGGATCGGCGGTATTTCAGCCGGGCAAGACGGAGGAGAACGCCCGTGAGCTGCTCCGGATCGCGCGCGAGGCGGTGGAGGAACGTGTTTAGCTGGCCGCCAAAAGTCGCGAAGGGCGCCCGAGTAGGCGGATTGGGCGGCGAACGCCTAGAATAACGGGAGCGCCGGTCCCTTTCTGAGCCGGCGGCAGGGAGTGTTTGATGCACGCAGGCAAGCCGAACTTTTTTCCTCACCGCCGGGCAGGCTGGGCAGCCGGGACTGCGCTGCTGTGTTTGATCGGGGCGCCCGCAGGCTGGGCGCAGCAGACCCCGGCCTCGCCCCCAGCTACGCAAGCGACGCAGGCGGCCACCCCCGATGGGACGACTACGCCGACGGCACCGCAGGAGACGCCGGCGAAGAAGAGGAGCAGGTGGATTCACAAGGATGAGCCTGCCCAAACGGGCGAGCCTGCCGAGCCGAAGGCAAAGGCTCCCGCGCCCAAGCCGGCGAGCGCACCCGAAACTCCGAAGAAGAACAAGCTGCACATTGCCAAGGACGAGCGCGTTGTACAGACCAAGGACACCAAGGCCGAGCTGCGCCGTGAACAGAAGTACAATCCGCTGGTCGGCAAGGACGCCACGCTGCCGGACAAGCAGCTCTACGACAAGGCGCTGACGGAATCGAACAAGGGTCATTATGATGTGGCGCGCCTGGATCTGCAGACGCTGCTGAACACCTATCCGGATTCGCAGTACCTGATGCGCGCCAAGCTGGCCGTGGCGAACTCCTGGTTCCAGGAGGGTGGATCTGCAGCTTTGGCGCAGGCGGAGCAGGAGTTTGGCGACTTCATCACCTTCTTCCCCAATGCGCCCGAGGCCGCCGAGGCGCAGATGCGCATGGGCGATATCTACCTCAAGCAGATGGACGTTCCCGACCGCGACTACGCCAAGGCGCTGAAGGCCGAAGATCAGTATCGGCTGATGATGAAGACCTACCCGGACGCGCCCCCGGCCGTGCACAAGGAGGCTGAGCAGAAGCTCCGCGATGTGCAGGAGGTTCTCGCACAACGGGAGTTCGATCTGGGGCAGTTTTATCAGTTGCGCGGGAACATCCCCGCATCCATTGCCCGCTACAAGACGGTGATGGACACCTATCCGCTTTTCAGCCACATGGATGACACGCTGATCGGTCTGGGTGACGCTTACGAGTTCGATGCAAACGCGGTGCGAGCTCAAGCCACCTGCGCGAAGCCCGGAGCAGGCGGCTGTCTGCCCGAGGCCGCGAAGTCCCGGCTGGAGCAGGAGTACGACGGCAAGGCTGCCGCGTATTACCGCGACGTTGTGCTGAATCACTCCGCCGCGCCCCACTCCGAGGATGCCAAGGAGCGGCTGCAGGCGATGAATCTTCCCCTGCCCACGCCGACAGCGCAGCAGGTTGCGGCCAGCGAGGCGCTGGAAGGCAGCCGTGCGCAGTACACCATGAGCAAGCGGCTCGAATTGCTGCTGGTACGCAAGCCGGATACAGTGACCGCCGCCCAGATGGGCGCGCCGCCGCTGGAGGATGCGCCGGCAACCGTGGCGCCCACCATCGTGCAGCAGATCAACGACGACTTCCGGGTCGCGGTTGACCCGAATGCTGTACGCACGGCTCCCGCGGAAGGCGGATCCACAGCGCCGGAGACCTCTGCCTCCGAGGCCCCCGCGCAGCCCTCACCGGCACCGGGCATCAGTACGCCATTGACGCTTTCGGACGTGCCGACAGCGGGCAACACCCAGGGCGAAGGCAATACCGGAACGACGACCGAGGTCTCTCCCGCTGATTCCAGCGCCGGCTCAGGTGGGGCCTCCGTTGGGAGTGGCGGGGCCAGCATTGGGGCGGAGGTGCTTACGCCCGGAGTCGCTTCGGGCAGCATGACGGGTGCGCCCGTGACGGATCGCGCCAGTGACCTGAACTCAGCGACCGGCAAGCCGGATGCGAACTACGGCATCAAGGCTCCGGCGCGCCCCGACAACACTCCGCTGCCCGCCGGTGAGGCTCCCGCGGCGGCCCCGGATGCTGTAAATGAGGTTCAAGGCAAGGCCCAGCCCGCTGTGCCGCCGGCAAACCCGAATGCAAAGAAGAAGCCCAAGCCGGAGTTCGATAAGAACGATGAAAGCTCCAGCAAGCATAAGAAGAAGAAGGGCGTTGATAAGCTGAACCCGTTCTAGGCTGCGTGTCACCTACAAGAGAAAAGGGAGGGCTTCTTGAGCTCTCCCTTTTCTTTCCGAACTACGATCCCCTATGGGAGCGTCAGCTAGACTAGCCACCGAAGGTATCCGCAGCGCAGAAAAGCAGATCCCTCGCTACGCTGCGGGATGACAAACAAAAGGCCGAACGCATCGGCAGGACAAACGTTCTTGACCAATGGCTGTTCTGTACCTTCAGCAGTTACGGAACGAGCTCTGTCGCACTGGCCTCGCTTAGCTGGTGAATCGCAATCCAAGTCTGCTGATAGGCATTCAGCGCGTCGGAGGTTGAGCTGCGCGCGTCGCGCAGCGAATCGAGGTAGTCGATGAGCGCGAGGCCACCGTGGTCGAACGCGAACCGCGCGATCGACAACACATCCGCGCTCTCATCCAGATAGTGATTGCCGAAGCGATCCGAAAGCGCCTTGGCCTGCGTGTAGGCGACAAACGCCTGGTCAACGTCGGAGGCGACCTGGTTGCGCGTGGCGGTGAGCGTAAGCTGCGCGGCGTCGATGGACAGGCGCGCCGTTTCTTTGTTGCCCTGGTTCTTATCGAAGATACGCAACGGAAGATTGACGTTGAAGCCGAAGGAGTTCTCGTGTCCGGCACGGTCGTACTCCACCTCCGCCGTGGGGTCGGCGGTACCATTGGCGATCGCGAGCCGATAAAACGCCTGGGCCGCGGTCACTCCAGATTGGGCCGCCGCCAGATCGGGGCGAGAGGTCAGAGCTTGCCGAATCAGCTGTTCGCGGGTCTCGTTCACCACGGGAGGTACGATATCGCTGGCGATATCGAAGGCGGGCGAGGGTTCCGCGATGCCGATCAGGGTTTGCAGCTGGTCGGAGGCCTGCTGCAGGGCTATCTCGTCGTTCGCCGCGTCCGACTCAAAGGAGCCCAGCTGCAGATCGAGGCGCTCGAAGTCGAGCTTGCCGAGATCGCCGGCTTTGTAGCGGTCGTTTGCAATCTCCACCTCATGACGAAAGTCCGCCAGCTGCGCTTTGGAGAGCTCGAGCGATTGCTTGGCGAAGAGCATATGGGTAAATGCCGTCCTCACCTGCAGGACCGTCTGGCGCATGGTGTCCTGGAGCTGCGCGGTCGTCTGCGCCGTCGTGGCTTGCGCGTCCTCCACCCGATACGTGCGCTTGTTGCCTCGCTCAAACAGCCGCGAAAGTTGCACCGTGTAGTTGTAGGGATTGTTCACGTTTGCCGGATAGGTGGTGTCCGCCCCGGTGACGCCGAGGTAGGGGTTGGCGCGGACGGCGGCCTGGATCTCCTGCGCACGCACGCTGCGCAGATTCGCTTCGGCGGCCAGCAGGGTGGGATTGCCGGCCCGCGCGCGATCCACCGCCTGCTGCAACGTCAGAGCGCCAGGTTTGGCCGGGGGCGGCTTGCGCGGATCGACACCCGGCGAAGCGGAGGCGGCGTATGCCTGCGGTCCATTTTGGGTTCCGTTCGGTGCTCCGGGCGTGCCCGTGCCCGCGCCATGCGCGCCGCCCGCCTGGCCGGGCGAGGAACCGGAGGCTCCCTGTCCGCTAGCCGCGCCGGCGGCACCGGTGCCGGCGGCTCCCGCACCGGCGCCTGCACCCCCACCGGCCTGCGCCAGCAATCCCTGGGCGGAGAGCAGGGATAAGCACAACAGGGCCGTCGCAGTATTGGCGAGCGTATACGTTCTTCGCGTCATTTCGGGTCGGAGATTCAGGACGCCCCTCATGCTTCAAACCCCTTATCCGGCGCAGGCAGCACATCCGTGGGCCGGGAAAACGCGACATACAGCGTCGGCAGCAGGAAGATGTTGATGATCACCGCGCCGATCAGTCCACCGACGATCACGATGGCGAAGGGCCGCTGCGAGTCAGACCCGATGCCATGCGACAGTGCCGCCGGCAGCAGGCCCAGGGTGGCGACCAGCATCGTCATCAGGATCGGCCGCAGCCGCAGCACCGCGCCTTCGACCGCGGCCTCCAGCACCGTGTGCCCGTTGACGCGCAGCTGGTTCATATATTCGAGCATGATGATGCCCGTCTGCACCGAAACGCCGAACAGCGCAAGAAAACCGACGCCCGAGGACACCGAAAAATGGGTGCGCGTCAGCAGCAGCGCCATCAGGCCGCCGATGGGCGCCATCGCCACATTCGCCATGATCAGCGCCGCCCATTTGCCGGAGTGGAACATGCTGTACAGGATGATGAAGATCAACAGAATCGTAACCGGCAGAACGATCAGCAGACGCCGCGAGGAGCGCTTCTGGCTCTCGTACTCGCCGGCCCAGTCGAGCTTATAGCCCTGCGGCAGTTTCACCTGCCGGTTCACTTTCGCGATGGCCTCCTCCACCGTGGAGCCAAGATCGCGATTGCGCACGGAATACTTGATGGCCACATAGCGCGTCCCGTCCTCGCGGTAGACCTCCTCTGCGCCATCGGTTGTGTCCATCCTGGTCACCTGTGCGAGGGAGACGCGTTCGCCCGAAGGCGACACGAGGCGGATATCCTGAATTGCCTGCGGCGTGGAGCGGTACGGCCCGGCGTAGCGGGTCGTCACGTCGTAGCGCGCCTCCCCGTCCAGCACCTGCGTAATCGCGTTGCCGCCCACCGCGGTCTCGATCGCATCCTGCACATCGGCGACGTTCAGGCCGAAGCGCGCTGCGGCCTGCCGGTCTACGACAAAGTTCAGATTGGGTTGGCCGATCACGCGAAACAAGCCAAGATCCGCCACGCCCCGGATACCGGACATGACGCTGACGATCTGCTCGCCTTTTTGTTCTAGCGTCTTCAGATCGGTGCCGTAGAGCTTTACCGCGAGTTCGCCTTTGACACCGGAGACCGCCTCTTCCACGTTGTCCGAGATGGGCTGCGAGAAGCCCCAGATGACGCCCGGAATCTGACCCAGCTGCCGGTTGATGGCCGCGATCAGCTCGTCCTTGTTTTCGTGAAATACCGGCCGCCACTCGTTCTTCGGCTTCAGATCGATGAAGTATTCGGTGTTGAAAAAGCCGGTGGTATCGGTGCCGTCGTCCGGCCGCCCTGTCTGGCTGACCACCTGCTTTACCTCAGGGAAAGAGGCCATGATGACCCGCGAGCGGTTCATCACGTCGATGCTCGCCGTCGGCCCGATCGAGGGCGCCAGCGTGCCACGCGCCCAGATAGCCCCCTCATCCAGATGCGGAAGAAACTCGGAACCGATCACGCCGGAGTACACCAGAACCGCACTGAGCAGGATTGCCAGCACGGCACCGCCCATCGTCATGCGCGGGCGTTCGATATGCCACACCACCAGGCGGCGGTAGCGCTCCGTGATGAAGCGCAGCACCGGATTTTCCCACTCGGAGGTGCCGTTGCGGAATAGAAAGCTGGCCAGCGTCGGCGCCACGAGCATGGAGAAGATCAAGGCCCCGAGCAGCGCGAAGGCCACAGTCCAGGCCATCGGGGCGAACAGGCGCCCCTCCACCGACTGCAGCGTAAAGATGGGCAGATAGGCCGTGATGATGATGCCGATCGCGAAAAAGACCGGCCGTTGCACCTCGTGCGCCGCCTCCCGAATCTGCTCGATGACGGTGAGTTCTTTCTTGCGGCTATGGCTCAGGTGGCGGACGATGTTTTCAATCATCACCACGGCCCCGTCGACAACCATGCCGAAGTCCAGCGCGCCCAGCGAGAGAAGGTTCGCCGGGATGTGCCGAAGATCAAGGCAGATGGAGGCGAACAAGAGGGCAAACGGAATGGTGAGCGCCACGATAAAGGCGCCACGCAGGTTGCCGAGAAACAGAAACAGGATGATGACGACGAGGATGATGCCTTCCGTAAGATTATGCAGAACGGTATGCGTGGTCAGGTGCAGCAGATCCGAGCGGTCCAAGAAGGGGACAACCCGGACGCCTGGGGGAAGCACATGCTCATTCAGCTCGATGACCTTCTTGTGAATGCCTTCGAGCACCTCGTCGGAGTTGTCGCCCTTGTGCAGCAGGAGTACGCCTTCGACGGCGTCCGGATTATCGGCCAGCTTGCCGTCCTTGCGCCAGATCGCCTTGCCGATCTGCCCCAGCCGGATCTTCGGTCCCTGAATCACGGTGGCTACATCAGCTACTGTGAGTGCTGTACCGTTCTGTGCCTTCAGCGGCACCTTGGCGATGTCGTCGGTGGTCTTGAACAGCCCGACCTCGCGCACGTTGATCTGCTGCTCGCCCTGCTCAATAAACGATCCGCCCGCGTCGGTATTATTGGCCGCCAGTGCCGTCTTCACGGCGGCGATGTTCAGGCCGTAGGCGACCAGTTTTTCCGGGTCGAGGATGACCTGATACTCGCGCGTCGGTCCACCGAAGCTGGAGACGTCGACCACGCCAGGAACGCTCTTGAACTCCTTCTCGAGCGTCCAGTCCTCGATGGATTTCAAGGCCATCGTGTCGTAGGCGGGGTTGGTGCTCTCCACCGTGTACCAGTAGATCTGCCCGACCGGACTCCAGTCGGTGCCGATCTGCGCCTGCAGCTGGTTCGGCAACGTAATCTGCGAGACGCGCTCGAAGACCTTTTCGCGATTCCAGTTGTCCTCACTGTCGTCGTCAAAGGTAAGCTTGACCAGCGACAACCCGGCCAGCGTAAAGGAGCGCAGCGACGTGGTGTGCGGTATGCCGGCAACGGCGATCTCGAGCGGCACCGTGACCTGCTGCTCGATCTCCTCGGCCGATCGCCCCGGCCATTGCACGATCACGCTGACGTAGTTGTTGGCCACATCGGGATAGGCTTCCACCGGCAGGTTGTGAAAGGCGATGATGCCCCAGCCGAACAACAGAATCCCCATCACCAGGATGATGAAGCGGTTGTTCAGTGCGAAATCGACGAGCTTGCGGATCATGCTGGTTTCCTACTGCTCCGTCGCTTCTTCGAGCACCAGCGCGCTCGCCACCACCTGCTCGCCTTCGCGCACGCCGCTCGTGAGTACGACCGCGTTGCCCGGCAGCGTCTGCCCCATCCGCACGACGACCCGCCGGAAGTTGCCTTGCGAGCCGGTCGGCACGAACACCCAATCCTGATCGTGCAGGTGGAGCACGGCATCAGCTGGAACCGCAAGCGAGCTCTGCGCCTTGGCGCCGTGGAAGGTGGCCGTCGCAAACATGCCGATGCGCAGAAGCTGGTCCGAATTTTGCACCTGGATACGCACCTTGGCGGTGCGCAGCGAGGGATCGAGGATCGCCCCCACATCGGAGATGGTTCCGTTGCGCACCTTATCCGGGAAGGCATTCAGGCGAATGTCGGCGTGCTCGCCTACACGCACCTGCGCCAGATCGTTTTCGTACACATCGCAGACCACCCACACATGGGTGAGATCGGCGATGGTCAGCGAACCGGCAGCGCCCGTTGCGGTTAGTCCCGCAGCACCTGCGGCGGTGGTGTTCTGCGCCACGACGACACCGGAGATTGGAGCGAACACCTTTACCGTGTCGCCCGGATTGTTCTTATCCACGCCCAGGATGCGCAGCTCCTGCTCGGCGGCCTTCAGGTCGGCCTTGGCATCGGTCTCGCCGTTCTGCGCGACCTGCAACTGGCTCTGCGCGATGGCGCCTTTGTCATACAGCAGCGTGTCGCGCGTCAACGTCGTATTGGCCAGCTGTTCATCGGCGACGGCCTTCAGGTAGGCGTCGAAAGCCGTTGTGACATCGGGCGATTGCACCTCCATCACCAGCTGTCCCTTGTGCACGAAGTCACCCAGGCCCACGTGCAGCGCGGTCACGCGGCCGTTCGCGATGGACAACACCGGCAGCTCGCGCGAGGGGTCGGGCTGCACCTGCCCGGTGACGTTGAGCGTGGAAAAGGTGGAGCGTTGCATCACCGCGGTCAGCGGAAACTGCGCGGGCGCATCCACGTGCACCAGCGACGCCAGCCCTGTGGGTACGACGGTGGGCGTGGTGGGCGGAGCCTCCGCGGCTTCGCGGCCCGGCGTCTCTTGGTTGCCGCGGCAGCCAGCCGCCAGCAGCAGACCCAGAAGCCCAAAGGCGGCGAAACAGCGCAATGACTTCTCCTTGTTGCGTGCAGACCCCAGGCTAAAGATCAGAAAGTTCGACACCATTTCAGTTGATCACGGCGCTTGTCCCGCCAAAGTTGCCTCTCCGGTTGCGCCGGTCACTCAAGGCCCAACGCCAGCCTAACGTCGGCAGCTGTTTGTGACATAAAGAAAGCGCTAAAGCCATTCCGTCCGTCGCCTGCCAGGTTCGCTATCACCAAATGAAGCTCTGTTCTATAAAGGACGTAGAGGGTGCGCAAATAGATGCGTTTCGGCACGCAGGATCGGAGCGAAAATATTGTGGCGCCGCGCGCCGCGTTCTATGATCCAGCGCTGAGCTTTGAAGAAAACTACGAGCGCGGCCCGTTTTGCAGCTTCTCTGATGTTCATGTTGGACACGAAGACCAGGCCGCGTCGGAGTCTGGAGCGAAGCATAGCTTTCTCGGCCAGCCCATCAGGCTACCCTTTGGCATCCCCGCCGGTCCGCTGCTGAACAGCCGTTTTATCCGCGCCGCACTTGATGCAGGCTTCGATCTGCCCGTGTACAAAACCGTGCGCACGCGCCGCTGGGCCTGTCATCCATGGCCCAACGTGCTCGCCGTTGAGGTAGACGGTGGACGGCTGCACCCGGCCGCGGCCAGGCTTCGCGGACACACCCACTTCGCTTCGCCGACGCTTTCGGTGACCAACTCCTTTGGTGTGCCGTCGTTTGATCCCGAGATTTGGCAGCCGGACATGGCAGCCGCCGTGAAACAGGCCGGGCCCGGGCAGGTCGTGATCGGCAGCTTTCAAGGCACGCCCGCGGATTCGGGCAACGTTGAGGAGTACATCGCCGATTTTGTGCAGGCAGCGCGACTGGTTCGCGAGACCGGCGCGAAGATCCTCGAAGTGAACCTGAGTTGCCCCAACGAAGGCACAGCGCATCTGCTGTGCTTCGACACCGATCGCGCCCAACGCGTGATCGAGGCGATCAAGAATGAGATCGGCAATCTGCCCTTGATCGCGAAGATCGCGTATTTTGCCGATGAAAATGCCCTGCGAAGACTGGTCGAAGGCGTAGGTCGGGCAGCGGATGCGATTGCCGCCATCAACACCATCAGCGCGGAGATCGTGGACGAACGGGGCGAGCAGGCGTTGCCCGGTGAGGGTCGGCTGCATTCCGGCGTGGGCGGCCAGGCCATCCAATGGGCAGGGCTTGAGATGACCGAACGCCTGTATCGTTTGCGTGAGGAGTTGCATTTGCATTTCAGCATTGTGGGCATGGGCGGCATCGGCACGCCATCGGACTACGCGGCGTATCGCGTGGCCGGCGCGGATGCAGCGATGTCGGCAACGGCCGCAATGTGGAATCCGCTGCTTGCACAGCAGATCACTCAAAATCTGCGGGAGCTTTCCCATGCCGGTTGAGATCGACAACGCCCGCGCGATCGCCGATGCGCTGCTCGCGATGGGTGGCGTTGGCTTTCGCATCGACGATCCCATCACGTTTAAATCCGGCATTCTTTCGCCGGTGTATTGCGACAACCGCACCTTTCCCTTCTGGCCTGCGCAGTGGAAGAAGGTCATCGCCGGATTTGCCGCACTGATCCAACAGAACGGCATTTTATTCGACATTATCGGTGGAATTGAAGCTGCGGGCATACCGCACAGCGCAGCGCTGGGCTATGCTCTGCAACAGCCGTCCGTCTTTATTCGCAAGCAGCCGAAGGAACACGGCAAACGCGCGCGCATCGAAGGTGGCGATGTCGAAGGCAAACGCGTTCTTTTGGTCGAAGATCTCGTCTCCACAGGCAGCAGCAGTCTTTCCGGCGTGCAGGCTTTGCGGGATGCCGGTGCAATCGTGACGGACTGCCTGGCCATCATCAGTTACGGCTTCCCTGGGGCGCAGGCTGCCTTTGCGGTGGCAAATATTCGATTGCATACACTTACAAATTTCGAGGCTGTGCTTGCGGGCGCGCAGGCACAAGAGCTGCTCGATGCCAAAGCCGCAGCCGTTGTGCGCGATTGGCTGCGCGATCCGCATAGATGGGCGACACGGCGAGGGCAGCTGTGAGCGCCGCGATCACAAAGCTGGAAGACGCCATGAAAACGAGTGGATCTTTGCTCTGTGTTGGCCTCGATCCTGAGTTTGCCGCGATGCCGCAGCGCTTTCAAAGCGATAAGGATCCGCTACTCAGCTTTTGTCGCTTCGTCATTGAGGCGACTGCGGAATCAGCATGTGCCTTCAAGCCCAACACCGCGTTTTTCGAGGCGCATGGCGCGCATGGATGGGAGCAGCTTGCCATGCTGTTCGCCTATCTTCGCGAGCAGTATCCGCAGCACTTCACGATCTGCGACGCTAAACGCGGGGATATCGGCGCCACGAACAAGGGCTATGTGCGAGCCGTTTTCGATGAGCTGGGAGCTGATGCGATTACGCTGCATCCGTACCTTGGCCGCGAAGCGCTCGCACCTTTTCTGGAACGCGAAGATAAAGCCTCCATTATCCTTTGCCGCACCTCCAACCCCGGCGCAGGCGAGTTACAGGATCTTTCGTTCGATGGCAAACCGCTTTGGCAGCACGTCGCCGAGCGCGTAAGTGGTGATTGGAATGCCCGCGCTAACTGCATGATGGTGGTTGGTGCAACCTATCCTGAAGAGATGCGGCGCATCCGCGAGATCGCACCCCGCATGTCCTTTCTTGTGCCCGGTATCGGCGCACAGGGAGGCGATATTGAAGCGAGCATTCAAGCGGGCGTACGTAAGGATGGCGCGGGCCTGCTGCTCAGCAGCTCGCGCGCAATTCTTTATAGCGACCATCCCCCACGAGCCGCGCGCGAAACCCGCGATGCGATCAACCGAGCGCGGGAGGTTGCCCTTGCCGCGCGCTGACCGTCTACGCATCGAAGGCACGGTCGTGAATCACGATCGTTCGTTCGAGGGTGCAGTCGAGATCGACACAGCAACCGGACTCATCGAAAGCGTGGGGCCGAAGACCGGCAGCAGCGATCTCGACACAAGCGATTGCCTCATCTTTCCCGGCTTCGGCGATATTCACATCCATGCGCGCGAAGATGCGAGCGGAACGCAGACGTATAAGGAAGACTTCACCTCCGCTTCGGCTGCCGCGGTGCACGGTGGCGTGACGCATGTGGTCGATATGCCGAATAACCCAACGGCGCCCATCAATGACGCACGCTACGCAGCGAAAGAAAAGCTCGCCGCCAGCAGTGCGGTGCAGGTGACGTTGTATGCGGGCATCGGCCCGGACACGCAGCCGCTCGCCCGTCACGTGCCGTACAAGGTGTACATGGGGCCTAGCGTAGGCGACCTCTTCTTCACCTCGCAGGCGCAGCTCGAGACGGTGATCGCCCGCTATCGTGGCCGCAATGTCAGCTTTCATTGCGAAGATCCGGAGATTCTCGAAGCTTCGCGTGGTGCGGCTACGCATGAGCAACGCCGCCCGGCGGATGCGGAGATCACGGCGACGAAGTTTGCTCTTCACCTCATCGAGCAGTACGACCTAAAAGGCAAGCTCTGCCATTACTCCACACGCGAGGGCCTGCAAGGGATCATCGCGGCGAAGCAGCGCGGCATTCGGGTCACGTGCGAGGTCACACCGCATCATCTGTTCTTCGATACCTCCATGCTCACGGACGCGAACCGCATGGCGTTGCAGATGAATCCTCCTCTCCGCACGGGAGACGACCGTTTGGCGCTCATCGAAGCATTGCGCGAGGGCCACATCGACTACATCGCTACCGATCATGCACCGCATACACTCGCGGAAAAAGCGGTGGGCGCCAGCGGCGTGCCGCTGCTGGATACCTATGGCGCTTTTGCCGCGTGGCTGATGCGGGAGCACAACTTCATGCCCCAGGACATCGCGCGCGTCTGCGCCAGCAACCCCGGCCGTTTTGTGCACGAATTTCTCCCCGACGGCTTTGGCGAAGGTTACGGACACATCGCGCCCGGCTACGTTGGTTCACTCACCATCCTGGACACCGCGAAGCCCTACCGCGTCACGCGCGAAAGCGTGCACACCAAATGCGGGTGGTCGCCATTTGAGGGTTATACGCTGCCGGGCAGCGTGCGTTATACCGTGCTGCGCGGCGCAGTGCATCCGGCCGCTTCACAGAGATATCTATGACTGAACTGAAACACCTCATCAGCGCTTCGCAGCTTTCCCCTGAGCTGCTCTCCGAGTTATTTACCGCCGCCGATCGCATGCAGGCAGATGACCGTGCCCGCAGGCTGTTTCCCGTGTTGCAGGGCCGCATTCTCGCCACGCTTTTCTATGAGCCCAGCACGCGAACCCGCCTGAGCTTTGAAGCTGCGATGCAGAAGCTCGGCGGCAGTGTGCTTTCGGTGGAGAACGCGCGCGATAGCTCCTCCGCGGTGAAGGGGGAAAGCATCGCCGATACCGTGCGCGTGGTCAGCGGGTACGCCGATGCGATTGCGATTCGGCATTTTCAGGAAGGCACGGCAGCTGCCGCCGCGGCAAGCTCTCCCGTGCCGGTCATCAACGCCGGCGATGGCGTCGGCGAGCATCCCACGCAGGCGCTCGCGGACACCTATACCATTCATCGTGAGCTCGGTCGGCTGGACCGGCTGCGGGTCGTGCTCGTCGGCGATCTGCTGTACGGAAGGACCATTCATTCGCTGCTGCCGCTGCTGGCCATGTATCCCGGGCTGGAGGTCGAGCTTGTCTCTCCGCCTTCCTTGCGGCTGCCGGCGCGCTATGTGGAGAGCCTTAGCCAGCAGGGTGCGCAGGTCCACGAGACCGCAACCCTGGAGGATGTGATGGAAGGCGCGGACGTCGTCTATGTGACGCGCGTGCAGGGGGAGCGATTTGCCTCCGCCAACGAGTATGAAGCAGTAAAGAACGCGTTCGTCTTCAACGGCCAGACAGCGGAGCGCCTGAAGCCCGGCGCCGTGATTATGCATGCGTTGCCGCGGCTGAATGAGATCGCACCCGAGGTCGATCTGGACCCGCGCGCCGCGTACTTCCGTCAGGCCCGCAACGGGCTTTATGTGCGCATGGCTCTGCTCGCCGACATGCTCTCCTGATTCACTTCGCGTCTGCAGTATTCGTCCCCTCAAAGCCCACATGCGACAATGTTTCAGTTCGAGACTCGTTCGCCCCATGCTCCGTTCCGTATTTATCGCACTCTCCGCAAACCGCGCGTTGCGCTCCTTTTCTGAGCGCAACTCATTGGGCCGACGCCTTTCCCGCCGCTTCGTTGCGGGCATGAGTATCGATGAAGCCGTGAGCGTGGTGGAGGAGCTGAACGCGGAGCACATCGATGCCTCGCTCGATTCGCTCGGCGAAAGCGTGGTGCAGGTCTCGCAGGCGGAGGAGAGCGCCGCGCTATACCATCAGCTCCTTGATCGCATCGCGGCGCGCAAGCTGCGCGCCAACATCAGCGTCAAACTGACGGCCATGGGCATGGATATCGGCGGCCACGGTGCGGGCCCGGATCTCGCCGAGCGGGTTGTGGGCGAGCTTGTGGCGCATGCGGAGCAGGTGGGCAGCTTCGTGCGCATCGACATGGAAGGTTCGGACTACACCGAGGCTACCATCGCCATGACGGAACGGCTGCACAGCCGCTTTCCCGGCTGCGTGGGCACGGTGCTGCAGGCGTATCTTTACCGCACCTATGAAGATGCAGAACGTCTGTTGAAACAAGGCATTCGCATCCGCCTTTGCAAGGGCGCCTACAAGGAGCCGCCTACATTGGCTTTTCCTGAAAAGGCCAACGTGGATGCGAACTATGTGAGATTGATGAAACGCATGGTCACCAGCGGTGTTTTCTGCGGCATCGCCACGCATGATGAGGCAATCCTCGACGAGCTGCGCTCCTTTGTGCGCACTAACGACGTGGCCTCGGATGCGTTTGAGTTCCAGATGCTCTACGGCGTGCGCCGCGACCTGCAGCGCAAGCTGGTTTCGGAGGGCTTCGGGATGCGCACCTATGTGCCCTTCGGCACGGAGTGGTACCCGTACTTCATGCGCCGGCTCGCCGAGCGGCCCGCGAACGTACTCTTTCTGGCAAAAAATCTGCTGCGGTAGCGTCTATGGCTTATCCGCTGGATAAGCGTGGTTATACAGCAAGTACAAACAGCAGGTTCCCTCCCATTCGACTGCGCTCAGGGGAATGACAAAAAAGCTAGCGCGGTGATTGCCAGCCTTGCGACAGCGGCGGCGGACTTACGACGGGAGCGGATGGCCGGGAGGGCGGCGACAGCATCGGCTCCACATGCAAAAGGTTGTACAGAACGCCCCGCTGCACATCGTCCAAAGGAGCGCCAAAGCGGCCGGAGTTCAACGCCGGAATGCGTTGTTCTGGCGGAAGATCGCGCAAGGCGCGGAAGGTTCTTGCCACAGTGGTACGCTGTTCGGGCGGCAACGCGCCGAGCTGCCCCAGGGCGCCACGCACCTCGGCTCGCTGCGGCAACGTGAGGCGCTCCATGGCCTCCGTATTGGCCAATACACGCTCGCGTTTCTGCGGATTCATGGCGTTCAGCTGCGCCAGGCGGTCGCGATAACGCTGCTGCGTCTGGGGCGGCAGGTTGCTGAAGCCGGGCTCGCGTCCCAGGGCCTGTTGTTGCTGATCCGCGCTGAGATTGCTGTGCTGGCTCATCCACTCGGCAAGATGTTCGCCGCGAGGACCACGCCCAGGGTTGCGGCGCTGCAGCGGCGCGGGTTGCCCGGCGACGAAACCACCTGCGGGTGCAGGCGAACGGGAAGCGGACTGCGGAGGCGGACGGCGCTCAATGGGAGCCGGCTGCTGCCTGTACTGCTGCGGACGGCTCCCCGCTGCGCTGAGCGATGTGCAGAAAAGCGCAGCAACGCACAGCAGGACAGCGGAAGCTCCCCCCGGGCGGCAAATGCGGCTTGTGTCCCGATCTTCCATCTTTCTGCAGCGTGCGCCTTTCGTTCCGCGGTCGTCCTCCACCCTGCCCGTAACGCAATGTTCCCTTGGGTTGATTGAGAGCCCATCCTATCCGAATCCACCCGGAACTTCCGTTCCCCAAACTGCAGGTTCTTGGGCTCAGGCCAGCCTTTTCAGCTTTGTGGCTGGTTGTTGCCGGCATCCGACCCGGGTTCATCCAGCAGATCCATCTGCTGCACCGCCTGCGCGTTATTGTCGAAGATGCGCAGATCGTTCACCACCGGGGAGGCCGCGGGCCGCGCGCTCTGGTGATTCCAAAGTGTTGCCACCGTGCCACCCCCCAGCAGCAGAATAAACAGGAACACGCCTGCCAGAGCTGACCGCAGGCCCCGCCCGGTACTAAACCGCAGCGTGTCCAGCAGACGCTCCAGAAGGCCCACAGGGGCAGACTGTTCCGCCTCCCGCAGATGCGCACGAACGCGCGCGTCGAAGTACGGCGAAGGGTCGGGGGCTGTCCAGGCGGTCATCAAAGACATCGTGGCGCGCAGCTCGTCGAGTTCGGCGCGACACTCCGCGCAGGCAGCCAGATGCGGCGTAGCCTCGCGCGCGGCCAGGGAGCCGGGCTCAAATAGCAGATCGGGAAGTAAGGTACGGCAGGTCTTGCAATTCATTGTGGTCATCTCGGCCTCCATCCGGGTTGGTGGCTCTCCTTCAGTGTTTGCAACGGTAGGCGGTCAGGCCCGCGCCTCCCTAAAGTTTTTTGATGTGAGCGCCCAGGCAAAGATGCGGTCATGCAAACCGGCGCACTCACAGCTAGAGAAATCCCTTCAGCTTTTCGCGCAGGGTCTGGTAGGCGCGAAACAACAATGATTTTGTCGCGGACTCGGAGAGTTTCAGCACCTCGCCAATCCCCTTGTAGTCCAACCCCTCGTATTTGTGCAGCAGAACGGCGGTCCGCTGCCGTTCCGGAAGCGACATCACATGCTCGCGGATGGCGCGCATGCGCTCATCGCGCAGCAAATTCGTTTCGGCCGTGGGGCGGTCGTCGGCCAGATCGGCCGTTGTTCCCGTCTCCGGGTCCGGCTCGTCCAGATGCACGGTCGGCGCGGTACGCTCGTGGCGGGTATCGCGAGCATGGTTCACGCCCAGGTTGGTAGCAATCCGGTACAGCCAGGTGCTGAACCGCGCCTCGGCACGGTAGGTCTCGCGGGAGCGGTACACCCGCAGAAAGACCTCCTGCGCGAGTTCCTCCGCGACCGCCTGGTTGTGCACCATCCGGAACATGAAGTGGATGATCGGCTTGCGGTACTTTGCCAGCAGCACGTCAAAGGCCGCCATGTTGCCGGCCTTCAGCTCCAGCATCACCTCGGCATCCGACAGCACGGAAAGATCGCCGCGCGCCACGGCCTCGGCCCGCCGCTGCAAAGCCTCCGGACTCATGTCCACGGGACTGGGAAAGTGATTCGCTGCGCTCCTCGCATTGTTGGCGTGTTCGGCGAGGTCGCCATGCATCGTGCCGGGATGGAGTGCCAGCGTGCCCATATCCTCCTCAACCCGTGTCGCGGGCGGAGGTTGCGGCAAATCGCGATCAGGCGGCGTATCTTCCGGGGGCGACGGAGTTTCCGCGATGGGATCAGGCAGCATCAGCCCAATATTGTATCGGTTTGGCGGTTTGGCGGTTTGGCGGTTTGGCGGTTTGGCGGGTTGGCGGTTTGGCGGTTTGGCGGTTTGGCGGGTTGGCGGGTTGGCGGGTTGGCGGTTTGGCGGTTTGGCGGGTTGGCGGGTTGGCGGTTTGGCGGTTTGGCCTGGTCGTCACTAAAAGCGCGGGAGGAGACCAGCTGGACGGCATCTCTCCGGCCGCGCCCCTTTGGGGCTTACGCGCCCAGTGATATGCTGAAGCGTACGCAAAGGTCGCTTCCCCGCGTCCGGCTGCTTGCGTTCCGTGGGCGCATAACTCAGCGGTAGAGTGCCACCTTCACACGGTGGAAGTCGTAGGTTCAAATCCTGCTGTGCCCACCAATCAAATCAACAACTTAGCAGGCGGAAGCAGCAAAAACGGGAACAAACGAAGGAACGGAAAGGAACTCTAAGCCGAAACGGCTTGATTTTCCACTCCGGTTTGGAGTCCAAACAACTCCGAGACGCGCCCCTGTGCAAGCCGCTTATCATCGGGAATGGCTTGGGCGTATGTCCCCAAAGTCATAACCGGCGATGCATGGCGCATGAGTTCCTGAGCCACCTTGATATCCGCCCCGCTTGACAGCAACAGCGTTGCAATCGTTCGGCGGAAAGTGTGCCAGCCAATCCGCTTGGATATCCCGGCATCAACAGCGGCGGGCTGGATTACGCGTTCCAAGATCATTCCAGGCCAGTAGGGTGTCCGGCCCATGTTGAACGGGCTGGCGAAAACCCAGTCTCCCGGTTTGGAGAATGGGGTCTGCCCGTTCCATTGGCTCAGGGCGAAGGCTAGGGCAGGCTCCATCGGGATGGGCCGCTTGGACGCCTCAGTCTTCGGCTCACCCTCCACTTGGTCTACGAGCGAACGTCGAACGTGAATCTTCGCGTTGTCGAAGTCCACGTCCTCCCATTTCAGCCCCACCAACTCGCCCCGCCGTAGGCCGGTTACAGCCGCGACGATTGCCATCGCTCGGGCATGGTTGGGAAGTCGCGACACCAGGGCAGAGACTTCATCCGGCGTCAGAACGTCCGGCTCATGCTGACGCTTTGCGCTCTGCCGCACTTCACGAATAGGGTTGCGTTCCGCCCAACCGTATCGCAAGGCGTGTTGGTACAGGACGCTGAAGACAGCTTTCGTCTTAGACTTAGTGCCGTCAGCCTTGTCCAGTGCCTTCAGCCACTCCTCAACCCTGAACGCTTTGATGTCTCCGATACGTTCAGACCCCCAACGCGGGATAATGTAACTGTCGATGTGCTGGGTATACGTCTCGCGCGTCTTGGCCGTCTTTCCGCATCCCTCACCAAGCTCTTTCTCCTTATAATGCTCAGCTACTTCGCGGATGGTCAAAGGAGACGCGCTCACGGATTCGGCGTTGATGTCCAGCCGGAGAGCCTCGACAGCCTTCCGTGCTGCCGTGGCGGTGGGGTATTCCTTCTTTGTGCCAATGATGCGCTTCCTCTGGACGGTTCGGCTTTTGTCTACAGCCTCCCGCCATCTGTAGACCCACACATCAGGGCCATTGTTTCTCTTCTCTGTTGTCAAGGAACCGGCTTGGTAGCGTTCGCGGGTGAGCGTTGGTTTGTTCATGTCGCCTTCCTTTCAGGGTTAGGCGGCACGAACGGCAGGCTGATTGTAGCCTGACGCCAGCCAAGCGTTGACTTCGCTCGGGATAAAGAGAATCTTGCGGGCGCTGAGGCGGCGGCAAGGGAGGCGGCCCTCACGCGCCCATCGAAGGATCGTGACGGGGTGCAGGGGCACAATGCGCGAAAGCTGCTCTGCGGTGAGCGGCGTTTCGATGGCTGGGGTGGAGGGCGTAACGGGTACGGCTGATTCAGTGCGGGTATCCAACGGTGGAACCATAATGCTCGGGCTTTACGAGCGTAGCGCCAAGTCGCCGCGAAGTGCCCGGATGGTCTCGGGTCATCATCGCCAAAGGCGAGCATGGGATCAGAGCGGAGGAGGTCTGCCTTGACTCTTGACAGAGTACCATAGGTCGTGCTTAAAAGCAAGCGGAATTGTGAGGCAGTCATCGGCAACCGTGCATACCGCCAACAGGCGGTCACAAGAAGGCGGCACCGGCAGACTGCCCGGCGTACCGCATACGCGCCCCAAGGCCCTACAGCGATTCGGGGGTGTTGTGATACGTCTCAACGGTCAGCGGCGCGTCTACGGCGTTGCCAGAGCGGTTCTTGGGCGTATACAGGGCCCCGGAACAGGGCGCTCAGAGAGATGCCCAGCGCCGCTGCAATCCGCCGAAGGCTCCCGATGCCCAACTCCACCTTCCCCGTTCTCCAGGCGCGAAATGAATCTTGGGTGGAGCAGACGAGGTTACGATCCACCCATGACCAAGAGTAACGCCGTGAAGAGCCTCCCAGCGCTGAGTCCGAACGCCGGAACCTTGAAAATGTCGTCAGACTAATAAACGGCTGGACTGCGAAAGATCGTCTAACCTGTAGCTCTTTCCGTTCTTGCCCACATCGCAGCGAAGGAATCCGCTTGATATCTCAGACAACCGCGATGCTCATAGTAGCTCTTGTGGGAATCGGGGGAACGCTTGGCGGCGTCTTCCTCGGGCAGAGGATGTCACAGTCTTGGCAACGTGAACAGTGGTTGAGAGAACAGCGGTTAAAAGAGTTCCGAGAAATCCTAGACGCGCTCGCAGAGTCTTATCGAGCCGAGCTTGCTTCGTATACGAGCGATCCGATGTCTGACGATTATGACCGGATCAGGATGGACGTACACCCCGCCGCAATGCGCGTGATCCGAAGCCGCTTGTTCACCGCACTGGAGGTTTACCGGCTTCAAATCGAGTTGAGATGGGCTGAAGCATTGAAAGCACATCGCGCATCTATGGACGTTGCGTCTCTGGCCTCGACTTTCACCGAGATTCAATTCGCGATAGTCCAAGCAGCCCTCGATAACCCGAACGAGTCTTTGAAACAAAAGAGACACTACCGGAAGCCAAGAGGCGAGGGCAAAGGGCCGCCATTGCGGTCGATGCCAAACCCCTGCTCGCTGCGGAGGCAAAGAAGAACCAACAGGCGGCAGGTAACCCTCTGGGAAAGGCAAAGAGTGCTTCTGTCAAGAATGACAAAAGCTATCAGAAGCCCGTCAACACACGTAAAGCGGTCGCCTCACAGTTCGACGTATCGCAGGGCTACGTGTACGCGGCACGGTTTGGCCTGTTCTTCGCGTCAGGATGCCCGTGGACGCGCCGATGGTATCCAGGTGAGGGGTAGGTGCCCTGAAACGCAGAAAAGCCCCGGCAGCCTTGTGAGGGGCATACCGGGGGTGGACCCATCGGACTATCGCGGAGGAGCGCCGGGTGATATTGAATTGAGTTCTTATGCGCCGATGACGGAGAACGAGCTTCCGGCTGCGGAACTGACGGCAAACAAGCTGTCCGTATTCCCGCCCGGCATCTCAATGGTGACCTGTTGCCCTGCGCCAAGCACGAACCCGCTGCTGGTGCTCACAGAGGACGCGTTGCCAATCACAACGGGGGCCGTGTTTGAAGCCAACGCCGCTATGGTGACGGCCTTCTGCACAGGGTTACTTGGAAGCTGGACCGGCGTGTTGGCGGTTGCGATGGACTGCTGAAACGCTACGATTGTATTCATTGATTCTCCTTAGAAGAGCAGGTGCTTGAGCAGCTCGTACCCCGGCAAAGAGCCCAGCGCGTACTTGGCAGCAGTGATGTTGGTCTGCACGCGAGCTGTATCCCTTGCGGCTGCCGACTGCGCGGCTGCGACCCTTTGCTTCATCGCGTTGGAAGCTCCCTGAAGCCGGGCTTTCGTGTCTTCTATGGCCGTGAGGAGATTGGAAGAGCCGTCTTCTCCGATTGCCTGCTGAAGCCGTCCGGCGTTGTACATCCTGTTTACGCGAGCTGCTAGCTTCGCCGGACTCAGCGACTCGACTACTGTATCCGCACCGCCCTGCAAGTCTGCACGAAGTCCCGCGATGGAAGCCTGCATGTGCTTTGATAGATCACCAACGGCGCTGCCCTGTTTCCAATAGCTACCAGCCTTGTCAACGATGCTGGGGTCGATCCCCTTGGCCGCGAGTGTTTCCTTAGCCGCTTCGTGACCGGCCTGAGCATCGGCAAGGCGTTGCTGTAACTGACCATCGCGCTCTGGCGAAAGGCCCACTTCCTCACGAATCGCGTCTTTGATGTTCTTCACTGCATCTTGGTAGGACTGGAAACGTGTGCCGCCGATAGCCTCGTCAGCCTCACGGTACCAGCCCTTTCCTTTTGCCTTGAGCGCGTCCGAAAGGTTGGCTGCTATATCGTGCAAGCTCGTGGCGTTCTCAGGCGCTACATCGGCGTCTTTCGCCGTGCTAGCGAGGATGTCACGGACCGTTTGGTGCCAGTCGTCCTGAATCGCTTGGGTATCTGTAGAGAACCCTTGCTGGATGTCGGCGCGGGCGTTCTGCAAGGCATCTTGCACCGCCTGAAGACTGAACTTGCGAGTCAGCAAGCCGGACTTAGCGGCGGCTTTGGTAACTCCCGCATCCGCTGTTTCTGACGCCTGTGCTGCATCCGCTGCCTCGCCCGCGTCCCCAAGGGAGCCGAGCACCTTCCCCGCGCCCGCTGTTAGGAGAGGTCCGGCGACATCACCGGCGACTGCCCCATAGTTGTGGCCGTGCAGGTCGTTATCCAGGTTCTCGCCTTCCTGCTGAAGGGCGCTCCCGAACAAGGGAACCTGCCCGGCACTGTAAGAGCGCAGAGGCTCTGACAGGACATCACCCACCGCGCCTGCATAATTGCCGGTTCGGGCGTCCTGCCCTACACGCTGAACTACGTTCCGCACGCCACGCACGACGTTCGGGCCGATTGTCGCGGAGGCTACGGGATTGTAACCAGCCGCGCGGTTGGCCTTGTATGACGCCTCCATCTGATTGATGGGCGACATGATGATCTGCTGGGCAGCTTTGACGAGCGGGCTGTCCTTATCGGGAACCATGCCCGTGAGCTTCAGCGCGGCTTCGCTGGCGTTCTTCCAGTCTCCGTTCTGAGCTGCACTGACCGCCTGATGGTAGAGGTCGATTGGACGCTCCACCGTCTGAACGCCAAGATTGACGAGTCCCTTCGCACCGCTCGTTTCATAGAGCCGGTCTAGCAATCCAGGCTGCGATGGCTGAGTCTGCGTGGGCTGTGACTGGACAGCCGGAACGGTAAGCGCCGTAGTGACCGGCTGTGCGTCGAAGGTCATACCTGCATCTGGGCTGCCTGAGGGCACCGAGGACGTTGGGGCTAGTTTGCTCGACTGCGTACTCAGTGCGCTGACCGGGGTCGCTTGGGAGACGGGTGCGGCGTCGAAGGTCATGCCTTGATCCGCATCCGTGTTGATGTTTGGAACTGTAGCTGCACTAGACATTAGAACTTGACCACCTTTCCATCAGAGGTGCGATAGCCGATAACACGGCCATTCCCGTCGCGTCCAGGCGTAGCGCCCGGAGGCACAACGTTTGCAGAACCGCCCGGCTGTGGCTGCGACCCGCCCCTGTAGTTCGGCATATCGCGCCCGAACGTCGCCTTGTACCGAGCGTTTGTCTCCGCGCCGCGAAGGTCCGCCGTATGGGTGATTTGATCCAGGGCGGCCTTCCACTGCGAAGGAGACTGATCCTCCCCAAGTAGCTTCTCTGCATTGGCTTTGTCCTCTACAGAGAGCGCATGGTTGTTATTGAGGACGTTCAGGTACTCCGTCCGCACTGCAAGCAAGCGGCCCAGCGTGGAGACGACAGCCGGATTGCCAGTCTGCCGCTTCAGCGCGTTGATTGGCTTGTTCAGCAACGAACTGTCAGTGTTGCCGAGGGCGGTGAGGTTGTCGCTGAAGTCGTCCGCGTGCTGGTGCAGCGTATTGAGAGCTTGGACTTGATCGCCGCCCTTGCCCGACGTTGCCCACTTCGCCAAGCCGAGATTCGCGGAATACTGCGTTCCATCGAAGTTCGGATAACGGGCTTTAACATCCGCGAGTATCTTGAGTTGATCGGCTTTCCCATAGCGGAGCATTTGGCTGGCGTCTAAGCTGTTGGTCCCGATGCCGTCGATGATGGCACTGTACTCTGTTGGCGTGAGGGCAGAGGCGTTCAACGTGCCCGTACCTGTACCGGTACTGCGCTCATAAGGCTTACGAGCTGCGGCTTCCGCTCCGGCTGTACCGGCTTTCTGCTGACGATCCGCCGCAAGGAACGCTTGTGCCCGTGCAACTTCGCGAGGCGAACTTGTACTGTCCGTGGCGATGGATTGTGCTTCAGCAACAGACTTGATCGGCTCCGGCGTGACTTCATCGTGATACGCCTGCAAGATTGCCATACCCTTCTGGAGGTCGCCGTTGCCCAGGGCCGAAATTATCGTTGTGGCTGCGCCTTGGTCCGGGTTAGGGATCATCTGCTTGGGATTACGCGGGTCGACTTTCGTAGGCTGCGATGCCGCAGTCAAAGATTCCGCGAGATTCATGCCATGGACATCGGAGTACGCTGTCCATTTGCCGAGTTTGCCGAGAGCCTGTGCGAGCACAGGGCCGTTAGTTTTGTCGGACAGCACCGTATCCAGGTTGGGGATAGACTTCGCAAGCTCTTTCGAGGCCGGGTCATTGGAGTTGGCTAAGGTGTCTGTAACCTGCGAAAGTTCACTCTTCGCCATGCTCACGCCAAGCATCTGAGCATTGGCACGGGCCAACGTGAACACACTGACGGGGTATCCACCGGACGGCAACTTCGTGCCCTTCGGGAAGCCCGGTACATTCGCATTCGCGTAGGTGTCGAACTGCTGTTGGGTCAGGTTCGTTTTCAGCGCGGTGTTCGGAACGATGCTGAACGTTTGCTCAGGTTTGCCGTTGATTGTGGCGATGCCATCAGGTAGGGCAATGGCTTCCGTCGCGTTGTACTTGCCACTGGTAATGCCCGCTTGCAAGGCTTGCTGCGAAACGTGATCCTCGGAAACCCCGCCTTGCTGCTGAAGCTCTGAAAGCAAGTCGGCGTTTGTACTGACCGATGCATTCATGTTCTGGAGGCCGAGAGCCTGATTCTCCAGGTCCATTCGCTCGGCAGATTTGGTCTGCGTAGCGATGCGAGAGTTAATCTCCAGGAGTTGAGCTTTCCGAGCGAGGGCGTTGTACTGCGAATCGGCATCCGCCTTCGCATCTTCGGTCTGCTGTTGCTGCGACTGCTGACGTTGTTGAGCGAGCTGTTGACCTTGCGCGAGACCGGCTGCACCAGCTAGGCCAATGGCGTTGGGTCCGCGTTGTCCCAGGCCAGCCAACCCGCCCGATAAGGCGGTGAAGGCCAGAGCCATAGCCACGTCAGACTTGCTCAACGGAACTTGTGTCCGCGTAACTTGCCCGGTGCTCGGGTCAACGCTGGTGCGGTAGGATGGGCCACCCGCAAGTGCAGAGGCTACCTGCCTCAAGATGCCAGCCTTGGCGACGCTCGGGTGTACAGGGGCGTTGCTCACGCTGCCGGGCTGTCCAGGCTGTTCCGATGCAATCTGCACGTTGGGCGCAATGGGAGCCGGGAGCTGGGGCGGAGCGCCATTGCCGCCTAGATCGGGTTGTGCCTGAGAGGGTTGTGAATGCTGAGAGTCAGGCGTAGAAGCCGGGGCCGGTATCGCCGTGGCGGGCGCAGCGGACGGCGGCGTGTTCGGCGTACTCGATACGGGAGGTGTGTTTGAGACGACCGGCTGTTGCGGGTCAGATGAATCGAATGGCATATGTGTCCTGAAAGAAAGGTGCGGGTTGCGTCTCACCACGGAAGTTCGTTCCGTCTGACCCACGCAAACCCGCGTCTTGGCAGACATGGGTCAGTGTTCTCGATGTTGTGTGGCGGCTCCGGTAGGTATCGCGTAGAGGTGCGCGACCGGAGCCGCCTGCATCGCACGCTGAAGAGTGGAAAGCGTGGACGCAATGTTGAAACTGTTTACTGACGCTGATCCGCGATGCTGGCGAACAACTCGCCAACGGTCGAAGCAACGTGGAAGGCACGCTTGTAATCGTCGGCGCTCATCCTATCGACCTCACGGGCGGTAAACTCACGCTCAAGGCCGGTCTCATAGTCGCGGCCCTTGTACTTCACAGGGCCGGTAGACTGCGAAGATACAACCGTGTGCTTCGGGGCCGTTGTGGGCTTCGTCTCGGGTGTCACCTTCTTCGACAAGATGCCCAAGTCGCGCAAGCGAACGAAGGCCGCCTTGAGCGTAGGTGCATCGAAGATTTGGATTCTGTTCAAATCCAGGTACGCAAGCAAAGCCTCGGAGTTGGCTGGCGTTTTGTAATCGCGATACCAGGGATTCTCGGCAACGAACTGCTGAACGCTATTTGCGTTTAGAGCATCGGCCTCGGACTTCTTCATTGAAGCAGCTACCAGTCCTTCGCTCACAAAGAGCCGGGCGTCAGGACTGTTCAGGACTGCATCACGCCAGTAAGCTGTCTGCCGTTCGGTGCGCTCCTGTTCGGCCCGTTCACGCTGTCGCTGTTCACGTTCCGCCTGCTCTTGTGCTTCCCGTGCCGGTCGTTCGGCCTCCAGTCGGGCCGCATCTTCGGTAGCCTTGTGCTCCCGTAAGCTCTGCCGTTCGCGCTCAGACATGACACGATGCTCGCTCGGCTTTGGGGCGTAGCGAGACGGAAGCTCGTAATCGTCGCCAACCTCCGCTTGCATCCGTAGCTCTGCGATCCTACGCTCGTCAGCGATGCGCTCCGTTTCACGCTGGGCAGCGGCTTGGCGTTCTTCTGTAAGGCGGTCATGTCGATTAGCGACTGACTTGCCACATCCGGCAGCTAGGCATCTGGCCGAACCGTAGCGGACCTGAGATTGCGTTCCCGTGGACTGTGCCCCACACTGGCGACACACCGTCGTGTAGGCCGGTTCGGGATGACGACGGATCATCGTTCCGATGTCCAGCGTTCCAACCTTTGTGCCGGTGAAGTCGATGATCCCGTTCATTTCGCGTCGTGTGCTCACTGTGAAATCTCCTTTGCCCTCTGCCACTGCTGGCGTCCCTTCGATAGTTGCTTGTGGACTGCCGCCGCCGCCTTCAACAGCGCCCGCGCATCGTTGACGGGATACTGAGGGAAGAATCCGTCTGAGGAATCGTCTGCATAGAATGCGCGTTTAATCGAGCGGCACTGCTCTGCCTTGTCAAACTGAAGCAGGCTGTAGCCTTGTTCGTCGATCTCGATTCCGAGCAACACGTCGGCTCCAAGCTCGTATAGCAGTAGGGCCGCCAAGTTAGGGTCCTTTGTCCTGAAGGTCGCGCTCAAACCCGTGGTCCTCGCTGCAATGGCGCGAAGTAATTCCACGGTTGCAGCTTGCGAGACACATATGCGCGACCGCACAGGGTAATTACCTCGCGTGCAATCTTCGGGGGGACAGGCTCCCCTAATGCCAAGCCCCACCAGCCGGTTTCCAATTCGCCCCGCTTCCCCAAGGCACGCTCCGTCACCTTCTCTACGTCAACGCAGAAGTGGATATCGTCGGGCGTCATTCGATTCGACCGACTAGACGGATTAGGGTCCATGTTCATAGCGACCACTACTTGTGCTTGCCGGGCGCGTTTCCAGCGTTCGGTGACGGCTTGGAAGACGCTCTTGTACTGCTCGTAACGTTCTGCGGCGCTAATGTTGCGCCGCGATGCGCGGAGGTCGATGCCCCGCGTGGAATCTTGATTGCTCACTGCTCCTCATTTGGATTGGGTAGTACGGCAGCCCAGAGGCACATCACAGCGGTGCAGTTGCGGAGGTCATGCCTCCTGATCGTGACTGCTGAAGCTGTGATGGCGTAGGCTGCCCATCCCGGCGACGAATGCGTACCATGTACGCTGGCCGTGCTCGGCTCTATCATGGGTCGGCGGGGGTGGATATGGGCCGTGTTTATCGGCCCCCTCATACTGTAGGAGAACCGACGCTTTTCAGGCGGCGATTGGCAACAACTCCCGAAACTCGTCCGACTCGCAGGCCCGGAAGGGTCCAGCCCTCCGCAACTCGCGCTCCAGGTCTGCGTCAGTCCACTTCGGCATCAGGTCTTGGATTTCGAGAGGGTTATGGATGGCGGCTGCGCTGATAACCTCGTCCACAACCGCCCCAAGCTCCACTTCACCTTCGTCGCCGGTAACGGTCCGTTCGATACCGTCAAGACCGATAGTGAACTTATCGCTTGCCTGCAAGACAACTCCTTTGGCGATATCAGCCAACCGTTTTGTTTTCCAGGCGCGTGCCCGCCAATAACCCATTTTCTTTAGCCGTCTGCATAAAGTGGTCGCAGATTGTAAGTAGTCCGCCGCGTGATCCGCGACATGCAGCCAAATCTCGGAGGCAATGGAGTCCGCCACGTCGTCAAGGTTCTTCTCCAGGTCCGAGCAACGGTCAAGGAATTTGTAAATATCGGAATAAACCGCATTCCGATATTTGATGATCCAGTCATACATGCGGTCGATGCCCTCGGAATGCAGATGCGTGACTTCTCCTATCCAGGCCCGGAGTGCGGCTTCGTCTTCTACATCGCCCGAGTAGTTATGGAGCCTATCGTAAACTGCCGCCTCAGCTTCCTTCAGCTCCGGCATGAGGACGCGGACCTTAGCCGTCAATTCGGCCTGTCGGGTCACGAAAGCAACCGCTTGTACTCGGAATTGTTTGAAATGGTGAGCGTTCAGGAACTCCTGATCGTTCAGCCGTTCGGCTAGTTGTTCTGTGATCCGTTGATGGTCGAAGACCGTACTGCCGGGGACGCCATAGATCGCGTCGCTGAGGGCCTCCTGTGTCGCAGGTGAAATGAACCTATCGTGAGCCTTGCGACGGAGTTGTTCATGAGTTCGAGGTGCTTTGCTAGGGGCGACTGTGAGAGCCGTCGCCGGTGAGATGTTTGTGTCTGCCATTTCGATGTTCTTTCGTTCGGTGAAGCGGGGGCGCAACGGACCGTGCGCCCCGGTAGTGCATCTACTGCTGTGGTGCGTAGTGCTGCTGAAGCAGTACCTTCGCATCTGCGATAGTCGTCTTATCGTTTACCTGACCCGTGCGAATCATCGTCTCCGCAAGATCGCGGGTGTGGTCGGGAAGGGCGGCGAGATGGGCTTCGATAGCGGCGACTGCAAGCTCGGGTGTGATGGTCGGGGTGGGTTCGTTGTTGGTCATGGAAGGTGTTTCCTTTCTTGGTTCTGCTGTACGGCCTGAGCCGTCATTTGGCGTGCGCGTTCTGCCATACGCCTGCGCGAGGCGTTGAAGATCATGTTCGTGCAGTAACGATAGGCTAGGTCTCGCCGTGGACGTGCTTTCGTCCCGAACTTGCTGGAGGTGAATATCAACCCCGTGCCGATCTCCGCATCCGTGCAGCACAACCATTCTCCGATGCGTTCGGCGGATGGTGGCGGGATGTTCGGCATACTACGTACCCAAGCCGAAGCGATGGCGGACACGCGCCTCTCCCGTTGCTCCCGCTCGCTTGGGCCGAAGCGTTGAAGGAACTCGTCAAGCGGCGGGAGCATGGCTCATCCTCCGTTCCTCGGTCGAATGAAGCGTGAGGCGGTTCATGACAGCGGAAGCGAACTTGCCCATGTGGATGGGTGTCATGTTCCCAGCAAGCCGCTTGTGCTTTGTCGCTAGTTCCGAGAGTCCACGACGCACTACACTTCGGTCATGCCGAAGTAGCCAGATTGCCCACTGCGCATCATCCGGTGGGGGGATGCTCGGAAACAGGAGCGTCCATAGTTCCCGCAACTCATCCACGGTTGAGGCCGTTCCGTTCCTAGTTGACATCGACATTGTTATCTCCTGATGGTGGAAACCGGTTGAGGAAGTCGCTCATCTTCAACGCCGACTCGTTCAGGTGGAGCGTCTTTGGGTCAGTCGGCGATTGTTTCTTCCCGGTGACTGTGAGAACCCCCGCACTGGTGAGTCGTTCGATAGCGTTGATCTTGCTGGCATTCTTTCCCTCGACTTCTGCGAGAACATCGGCCTGTGTCGCACTCGCGTCCCATCTGCCTTGCAGGAAGGTGATGATCCGTTCCTCATGCGTTGCCTTTCGCTGACGCTCGGATTTGTCACTGTTCGTCTTCTGCCAGTCGGCGAAGGGAAGGTCCAGGCTGAAGTCGCTTACGACATCGGCTCCCGCACTCTCCACGATGGTGGCGCGTAGAAGGGTTGGTCGAATGTTGCGTCCGATCCGCGTCTCCGTCGCGATTACGCGCTGCCGGTCGTCGTCGTACAAGGCAATGTTTGTGTCCGTCTCGCCGCGAAGGGCCGTGGAACCTAGCAGGCTGTCGAACGGGTCGTCGGTCGCAACCTTCTTGCAGTGCGCCAACCCCTGTATGTGTAGATTGGGGTGCCGTCGGGCAAGCTCGCTGATCTTCTCCACCTCAGGCAGCACCTTTCCGTAGTCATTGGAGTCCTTCATACGGAGGAGCTTCGCCAGCGTGTCTACTATGACTAGGCGGATGTTCGCGTTCTGCGATAGAAAGCTGTCAATAGCCGCAATGGAATCGTCGATTCGCGGCGAGAGCTTAGTGACAATGTGGATGGGAGCATCGGCGGCGGGACTCCACCCCATCGACTGAAGGCAGTTGTCGACATGATTGAGAGGGTCTTCCAGGCTAATGAGAAGGACTTCTCCGCGTTCAGTCTTGCGCCCGAGGAAGGGCTGTCCCTTTGTGACGCAGACGGCTCCGTAGCGGGCGAGCGAAGACTTCCCGTGCTTTGGCTTCCCTGCAAGGATGCTGAAGGCGCTGGAAGGCAGCAAACCATCGACAAGGTAGGGGATGGGGCGTGGCTTTCCGTTATGGAAGGTGGAGAACGGGCGGATCGGGGCCAGCTTGAATGGCGTATTCGGTGCGGGGGGTGTGGCGGGGTCTGAATTCGGCATTGTGTCTTGGGTCTTTCCGGGCGGTGAGGCCCCTTATGGTCTTATGAGTCCTTCCGGCGCGTCCTTCTACAACAGGGACGGACGGAAGCTGAAGCACACGCGCATTCCAACCCACAGACAAGAGGGAACGAGTAAAAAGGAACGAGTAGACATATCCATAAAGAGAGAGAGAGTAACCTCTTCTCCTATTTCTCTCTTGCGTGAGAGTCGTTCCTTTTTACTCGTTCCCTTCGTGCGTGAGGGTGTGTACGCGAAACCCTCTGTCTTCCCGTAGGTGTTGTAGAACGACGGGCAGGAACGAGTTTCAGAAGAGTTGGGGATTTCTCCCTCATCCTTCCAGGTGATTCAAAAGGGCGGTCTCAGGTAACCGCCTACCAGCGACAGAGAGCCCCTAAAGGCTCAAATCCGTTCTGCTTGGTATTCTTGAATACTACGCCGACCTTGCCAATTTGTCAAGTGAGTAGCGTAACGGTGAGTTATCGAATTACTGAGCGTTCCATAACTCGTAGGAGCGTACCGTATGCGCTGGTACGCCCCCGAGGCCGTCACATCTGAAACCCTCCTACTTCGCCAATGGTGCGCCGGTGATCGTGAACCCCGCCTTCTCCCAGAAGCTCTTCACGCGCTCCACGCCGCGAAGCTCTAGGACGCGAGCGCAGTGGGTTACGAACGCGGTGTTCATCGCATCTCGTGCTATGTGGTCGTTCAACTCATCATCGCTGTAGGTGGTGGACGCCGCGATATACCGCGTCCGTTCGGCGCTGTCCGGCACAGGCGGTTCCCAAGGCCCCTGTACTCCGCACAGCTCGCAGATGTCGTTTTCCTCTGCCTGCTTGAGGCAGCAACCGGAGCAGACTTTGAATCGTGCGAGTTGCTCTGCCCGGTACGCATCCGCACGCGCCGTGATGTCTGCGAACGTCTGTGCCAGCATCTCGGAAATCGACACAGACTTGGGCGTCGGCTTGGGTGCCTCCAACGTCTCCAGGAGCTTCGCCGCGACATCGCGCTCTTCCGCACTGAGGGCTTCGTTGTGCGCCACCGCCCGCAATTCTGCTGCATCATGCATTTGTATCTGTTCCTCCATTCACCACCTTCTCCCGGATGGATTCCAAGAACAACCGGGCCGCCCGCTCCGCCGTGGAAGGCGATGCAGGCGACTCCTCCGTCTCTGTCTCCGGCTCTGCCCCTGTGCTCTTCTCCGCAAGTCGCAACTCGCGTCGAAGCTCTAGCTGCTCACGCTGCTCGCGCAAGCTGAGTACATCCGCGAGCCTAAGTGCGGCGGTCATCCGCAGCTTCTCAGACGTTGCGCTCTGCATCGTTTCCGTTAGGAACTTGACCAGCGGCCCCCATCTTTTTCTTCCAATTCGTGACTTCTTTACTTGTGCGTTCATGTTGATCTTGCCTCCTCTTATAAAGAGCCCCAGATGGGCTCCTTAAGGTATGTATTTGCGGACTCATTTCGGACCCATATGTGGTCCCGCTGCTCTCTACCTAGAGAGAGAACCGACGAAAACGAAATGCCGAGTGCTCTATAGCTAGGGGGAGCGCACCGGGTTAGGAGAGTGTCTTCCATCGGGGTGTGATCCGAAATGCCCCGGTGCCCTTTTGGGACCCCTATCGAAGGGGACCCTATCTGTTCGGATTGCTTCCGATTCGACCGCTGGCCGCGCTGCATGGCGCGTGGGTCCCAAAGGGTAGGGAGACCCGGACGGCATGGGTCAAAGAGAGGGTTGGTTAGGGACGTTACGGGTCCCTTGGCAAGATCGTCATGCTCCCACGCTGGCCGTACACGATGCGCCCCGTGGGGTCTAGGCTGGTGCCGGGATGGCCGGATGGTCCAGGATGGTGTGCGCCCGTGGAAGGAGGGTTACCCTCCCCGCTGTACCAGAAAAGGGTGCCTTTTCAGAATGCGATTGGCGTGGAGTTGCGAGCATGAAAAGAGGTGTTGCACAAAACGAACGTTTTCTGGTACAGTGTTCTTACTGGAGAGACGGGATGCGAGTGGCACTGTACGCGAGGGTATCGACCAAAGACAAAGGGCAGGACTACGAGAACCAGCTATTGCAACTCCGTCAGTTCGCCAAGACGCAAGGTTGGGATGTGATCCGCGAGTACACGGACAAGACAACCGGCAAGCGCAGTGACCGTGAGCAGTTCCAGAAGATGTTCGCGGCTGCCTCTAAGCGCGAGTTCGATGTGCTGCTCTTCTGGAGTTTGGATCGTCTGAGTCGTGAGGGAGTGGTCGAGACATTGAACCATCTCCAGCGGCTCACCAGCTACGGCGTTAACTATCGCAGCTTCACAGAGCAGTACCTCGATAGCACCGGCATCTTTAAGGAGGCTGTGATTGGCATTCTTGCCGCTGTCGCGAAACAAGAGCGAGTGCGCCTCAGTGAACGTACCATTGCTGGTTTAGAGCGGGCGCGGGCGCAAGGCAGGGTTGGCGGTCGCCCAAAGGCTGAAGACGATCCCAAGCTCGTTCAGAGGTTCGCGAAGCTACAGGACGCCGGTTTGTCCGTTCGGAAGATCGCCACTGAGTTGGGCGTCTCTCCCACGACCGTACAGAAGCTCTCCAGGGCCGCATAGCCTCACGCCTGAACTCCCTACGCATCCCCCGTCCCAACTGCCCCGGCTCCGGTCGGGGCGTTTTGTTGCCCGTAGCGACGTAAGCCCATGCAGATACAATACTTAGGGGTGATTAGCTGTATGCCACAATATGTAGGGGTGCGGACGGTGAGTGAGCGGGCTGAGGGTGGACTTTGGGCCTAGCCTGACCGCTTCCGTCTCCCGATCATCCTGTGCTGGGTTCGCCAACGAAGCCTTGTCCACCATTGTTTGATTTGTCCAGGTGGGGTCCTTCGGGCCATTCGTATGAGACGGTCATTGAGGTCGTTGAATCTCTCTGCGAAGCGCCTACTTTGATCCGGGTCAGCCTCATAGTTCGTAACGGCTGCGTCCCAGTCCGCAAGGATGTTCCAGTGCTCCAATTCGTCCGCTATCGTTATGCGGTCCCGGATGACACGGAACGAATCACGCTTGATCGAATCGACCCTTTCCATCAGCTCAGGCGTAAAGCTGCTAGTTGTACTCGCCTCCGTGAGTCGGATCATCGCCGTGTACGCCGAAGTGACAGCGGTCATAACGGCCTGATAGTCCTGCCAACGACGATCCATGCGCCACTGCTCAAGCTGCCATGAACGGGAGAGGACGTGCCCTATGATGATGCCGAGCAACGGCGAAGCAACACCCCAGCCCAGTAGGGCGAGGGTCCAGCCATGTGAGAGCTTTGCGTCCTGCATCTGCGCTTACTCAGCCGGGTAGGGCTGCCTGAAGTACATGCGGTTTGCTCTTGAGGCGCGAACGTGATCCCTCAGAGCGATGACCGCACCCAAGAGAGCAACACCCGAATCCGTCTCCTGCATCGCTACTCTGACCTTGCCCTCTGTCACCTCCACGGCCTGAAGTATGCCGGGGTTGCCGGGCTGGTGCTTGTCGCAGAACCGGGTGAGAACGTCTTCCAGCTCCTTCGCCATCTCGGGGTCGATAGCCTGCTTGTAACCTTCGGGCACTGTACGTCTCCTCTGAGGGCATTCTATCGAGTTGCGCGTGACTACTCCCAAAATCCGGTTCCCGAGTCTGCTAGGGCACATCTTCGTCTGCCTGCCATGCAGGCGCAGCCGTACTGTATACGTTGGAGGTATGGCGCGAAGCAAGGTGAACCCGTTCTGCCCGGTCCCGAGCTGCAAGGCCACTGCCCCGCATAGCGATGACCCCACGGTATCAGGATTGATGAGGGTGTTCTCTCCCCCCTCAGAACTCGCCCGATGGTCGTTGGCGGCGATGGTCGATCTTCGGAAATCCATGCTTGCAGACATGGAGGCCGGGCGACACTTCGCATGGCAGACACGGCTGAGGCAGGTTGAGGAGATTTATTTCAAAGCCCTGTACTGCGCTTTCTTTGCTATCCCTGAAGAACTGCCCCACATCTTCTCAGGCGCGATGCCCAACAGCATCATGCCGATGTATCGGAAGGTGAACGAGGTCATATTCGAGGGCCGGGGTCAGTGGGAAGTGGCGGCACCGGGACAGGCGGCAAGCAACACACCTGTGAGTATGCTGCACAGTGCCGCTCACGCCTCTTACGCTGCGATGTTCACTGCCATCAGTTACGTCCGACAGCCGGAGGCAGCCGGGTCACTAGACAGGCTCAAAGAGCACCTGAACAACTACTGCGGGCGATTGGAGTACATGCACCAGATGTTCGCGCACGGCAGAGATAAGGAAATTGTGATGGACGCGTTTATCTCGATGCATAGGCCGCTCAGCTATTGGCAGAACCGCCAAGCGCAGCAGCCATAGCGTACTCGATACGGATACCGGCGCGGTCGATGACGAGCATGTGACGCTCAGAGGGAGCGGGTTGCTGGGATTATTCGGCACGACGCTCTCGGGAGCGTTGAACGGCAGCACTCTTACGCTTTCAGGCGAGCAAGGTGTACCTGTGATCCTTCACCGGGCGAACCTAGCCGCGTTCCATCAGCGGTACGGCGCGGTAGCTGCGGGACTCAGCCCTCTGGACGACGTTTTCCAAAAGGAGCACGTCGGATACAGCAGTAGAGCGCGGCTACTCCCCGAGCCTCATCCGATGGCAGGTAGGGGCATGGACTTTCGGGTACGCCGGTGTGTTCAGGTCAGGGGGTATTCTCTGACGCTCGTCTGACCATTTTGGGGGATGCAGGGACTCTCTACAATCGGGTCATGGCCCAAATCAAAATCGAAGTGACAGGCGTGACCTATCAGGAGGCCCGCGAACTCGCTCTGCTACTCAGAGACATCGAAGGTGTCGAGTCCGCCCGTGTGCCGTGGAAGACGCAGGACCATGCCTTCGATCCGAACACCGCTACAGTCCTCATTCCTGAGCTTAGAGCTTCAGCGGACGCACATGCGCTGATCCTCGTTCTCAAAGGGATCGTTGAAGGTATCGCGGCGGAGGTTGGTAAGGACGCGTATGCACATCTGAAGACAACGATCCTGCGCAGGATTGGTGAGTGGCGGGAAGCCAAAGAACCAGAGCAGCGCAAGAGAATCGTGTTCCTGTTCGACGACGAACACATGCTTGTGAATAGAGGCGAAGCGGAAAAGAGCTAGCAGGCGGGAGCGTATCTGATACGCGGGGAGATTCGGTGTAGCCGGGGGGGGGGGGTCACGCTGTTTGCCGTTCGTGCCGCGTTTGGGAGTGCGGGGATGCCAGCGTGGGAACAACTGAAGGAACAGTTTGGGAACGATATGAGCTGCGACCAGATGTTTGTGGCGTTCTAAAACACAGTCAAATAGCGCAAAGTTGATTAGGTTTTCACCGGGCGGTGTTTCACACGGTGGAAGTCGTAGGTTCGAATCCTGCTGTGCCCACCATCAAATCAACAGCTTTCAGGATCTTTCACAGAAAAGTTTGTGGCATTTTGTGGCAAATCCACAAAACACTGTTTTTCTTCCTCTCCTTTCATCAACATCAGGTACACCGAACCGACCGTCTGCTGGACACTCGCCGACAGCGCCTGCATGGATTCGTTGGCCGTGGTGTCGGGCCGGGAATGCCGCAGGTGCGACTGGATGTCTTTAACCGATCCCATGCTCTGCGCCTGGGTTGCCATGGTTCGGCGCAGGATCTGGAAATTCAATCGCTCGATTCCGAGCGCTTCCGCTAAAGGCTTGAGCACCCGAAACCGGTAGTTGGAGAAATCAAGAAACCCGCCGTTCGCGTAAGAACCTGTTCACAATCTTTTGAGAAGGAGGATGACGAAGGGGAGATGAATCATTTGCAGGCCGGTGTTGAGGGATCGTTCGCAGTTTCCAGAGTCTTCTACCTTTTTCCGGCCATGCGAAGGACCTCTCGACGATCCATCGCCGAGGCATGACGACGATGGTGTGCAGTTCATTGCGTTTCGCGATTTGCACGGTTGCGCGGAGCTTGTCCTGCACTGCCTCGGCAAACGGCCTGCCGGAGTAGCCGTCATCGACGAGCACGCCGGTGACTTGCCTGAGGTTGTCCGGGCAGCGGTCGAACGCGGCCAGGGCGTCCTTGCGGTCGGCCACCTCGGCTGTCGTGACAGCCACCGCATGTGACAGGCCCTGCGTATCGATCGCATTCGCGCTACAAACACCTCTACGCCTCGGCATACTCCTGGCCGATCCAGCCGCGAAACGCCTCCATGCCCACATGCTCCTGTCCAAGAAATGCCTTGACCAAGTCACGTGCGGGCTTCGACCCGCCGGGCTCCAGCACCGCGCGGCGGTAGCGCCTACCGGTCTCACCGTTCAGCATGTCGGCCTGATCTGCCTGGGCAAATTGACGGAAGAACTCCAGCGCCATCACCTTGTCATACAGGTAGGTGTAGTAGTTCGAGGTGTAGCCGACCAGGTGCGTAAATGCCGCATACATGCGGTTGCCATCGACGAACTCATAGCGCGAAAAGCGGTCATAGCCATCACGCAACAGCGTGTCCAGATCGAGTTCCACCGCGCGACGATCATGCGTCTCCATGGAGTAGGTCGCGTACATCACCTGCGTCAGCGTGGACAGCGCACGGCCATGCCCGCTGGCTTTGGTCATGCGTTCCACGGTCTCGTAAGGTATCGGCTCGCCGGTATCGACATGACGCGCAAAGGTGCGCAGCAGGTCCGCATCATCGAAGAACTCTTCCAGCATCTGCGAAGGCACCTCAACGAAATCGCCCTCCGTAGCAATGCCGCTCTGCCCCGCCCAGCGCTGCCGTCCCCCGAGCACCTCGTGCATCAGGTGCCCGAACTCATGAAAGTACGTCACCACGTCGGCGTACTGCATCAGCCCTGCATCGTCCAATTTCTCAGAATCCTGCTCGTTTTTCTTTGGTTCCGGAAAGTTGCACACCAGCGAAGCCTCCGGCATCTGCTTTCCGAGTACGCCGCCGACAAGAGAGCACTCGGAGAACCACTTGCTCTTGCCTCCGCGCGGGTGCATATCCAGGTAAATTCGCCCGATGGGTTCGTCTTTTTTCTGGTTGTCATTCCCGAAGGGAACCTGCTTGCCCGAACTGTCAAACACGTCAAACGCCTTTACCGAGGCATCCCACACAGGCACCGTCTCATCGCGCTCAAAGCGAACGCCGAACAGCTTGCCTGCCGTGGCTAGAATGCCGGCCTCCACCTGCGTGTAGGGAAAGTACGGCCGCACACTTTGCGAGTCGAAGTCGTAACGCGCGCGGCGGAACTGCTCCTCCCAGAAGCGTGCGTCGGAGAGCGTGAGCGGCAAGGATGCGGGGCTGCGCCCGCGCACGAACTCCTCCAACTCGGCCCATTCGCGAATAGCGGTCTCGCGGGCCGCGATCTCCACCTCGCCCAGAAAGCGCCGCATGTTCTCCGCCGATCCCATCATCTGATCGACGGTGGCGAGATCCGCCCAGCTGCGAAATCCAAGCAAGCTCGCCATCTCCTCACGCGCGGCCAGCAGGTTGAGCAGCACCCCCTTGTTGGCCGGATATCCGCGATCGTTGTATGCGAGGTAAAGCCTGCGCCGCAGCGCCGCACTGCCCGCGTAGCTCATGATCGGCGCCATATCGGGCGGATCGGTTGTGATCACCACGGATGCATCCGCGACGAGTTCGCCAGCGACCTCACGCACGCCGTGGCGCGTGAGATAGTCGGCCGGCAGCCCCCGAAGCTCATTGGGGTCTTCTACCGGGATGCGCCGCACATCGTCCTGGACCGTGCGGCTGAACTGCATGCTGAGCTCGGTCATGCGGTCGGCAAGCGAGCGAATCTTCTCGCGCGTTGCCTCGTCGCGGTCTACGCCCGCCAACCGGTAACCCAGCAGTGTGCGTTCCATGTAGTAGCGCGTCGCCTCATCTTCAGTGTTCACATCGACGGCTTCCAGCGCGCGATACACCTCTTGGTTCAGGCTCAGCGACACCGCCTCCGCGCTGACCTGCTGCGAGAGCGCCTGCACCGCATCCCGCACCGCCGCCAGCGGGTGCACCATGAACATTACATGCGCCTGGCTGCCGGCCATGCGCAGATGCCACGCCGCGCGATCATAAGCGGCAAGCGTATTTTCCACGGTGCGCTCACCCTGCAGACCCACCAACACGGCGACCGCGGCACGAGCCGCTTCCAGGTGCGACTCCACCCATCGCTCCGCGTCCGCGGACGAGGCCAGGCCGCTCCAAAGGTGAAGCGCATCGCCCGCGCCTTGGGTGCTGCCGTCTGCCCCAGCTTCCACTTTTCCCTGGTCCACTGCTGCTGCCTGCATCGTCTCAACTCCCCAGCACCCTCGCGGCGCTTCCCTGTGTTCGACGCGCTTCCATGCGCCACGGTCGCAGCTTCGTCGTCCTCCATCACACTCAACCTGGTTGACTCCGTCAATCCCCGCGGCGGCCCGTCGCAACGCTACACTACATTGCGTATGCGCTTCCTGATCGCCCTGCTGGCCCTGGCCGGCCTCTTCGACTCGGCACTTGCCCTTCGCATTCACCTGCAGGACCCATCGCTGGCGCCGCCCTGTGCCGTTACCGAGCGCTGGGACTGCGGTACGGTGAACCACTCGCGCTTTTCCGTGTTCCCACCCACCTCCTTCGACGAGGCGCCCGGCTCGAAGAAGGTGCATGTCCCCGTTGCCATCCTGGGCATTGCCGGCTATGGCCTCATCGCCGTTCTCGCGCTCGCCAATCAACTCTGGGCCACGCTGCAGGCGGCCGAGATCGGCTTTGCCTTCGCGGCCTTTCTCACGTTTATGGAAGCCTATGTGATCGAGAAGTGGTGTATCTACTGCGTCTGGTCGCAGGCGATCATCACGGCGATCCTGTTGTGCACGATCGCCGCGCTCGTCCTCGAGCACCGGCGAAAGCGCCGCCAGCGCGCAGCCGCGGTCATCGCTGCCTAAACGCCGCCAGCTTTGCCTTGCTGTAAGGGTGATGACGCCGCATACAATCAATCTATGTGGCCCAAGGCCTTTGCCCAGTTCGTTGAACTCGCACCGCACATCTCCCGTCTGCTGCCCATGGCAGACCGCTTTTTTCAAACCAAGACCGCGGGTGAAGACGCCAATCGCAGGGCCGTCGAAGCGCTGCACGCCAGCACCGAGGACCTGCGTGGCGATCTGGGCAAGGTCACGGCAGCGCACGCAAGCGTGTCGGAGGGGATTGCCGAGCTCGGCGGCAAGTTCGATGCCGTGGCAGCCGACGCCCGAGCCGCACGATCCGCCGCGGAGGGCATCGCCGGCGATGCGCGCGCCGCCAGAACCGCAGCTGAATCGCTCGATCTGCGTCTGACGCAGTTGGAAGGTCTGCAGAGCCGCCTCTCGAAGCTCTGCATTGTGCTGCTGGTGGCGCTCGTGGCCGTGCTTGTGCTGCTGGTCTTCATCCTCATTCGCGTCCGCTGATCCTCACCCGAGCACGATGCCCGAACCGAACACTCATCGCCACACCCAGCTTCGACGCCGCGGCGGTTTGCGCGAGCTCGCGCGCAACCTGCAGCGGCAGCGCGACTCCCGCGCGCCGCTGCCACCCACGCAGCCTCGTCGCACGGCGCCCCCCCTGGTTGCCGTTGCGCTTACGCTGCTGCTCCTCGCGTTGTTGAGCCTCTTTCTCTGGCCCATGTTTCTCTGGCCCCTGTTGCGCGTGCATCTGCAGGCCGCCGCCGTGCTGAAGCTGGTGGCGAACCAGCCGGTGCCGGAGGACCTGCGCTGGACCGTCAGAGATCACGTCGCGGTCGACGACCTCAGCTTCCCCACGGGCACGGGCCTCGTGCGCGCCCGCCTCTACACGCCGTCTGAACATCCCCATGCCCCCGCATTGATCGTCCTCCACGGCGTGCACCATCTGGGCATCGACGAGCCCCGGCTGATTGCGTTTGCCACCGCCATGAGTGCCTGCGGCCTGCGCGTGCTCACCCCGGAGCTGCCGGACATCAAGAACTACCACATCGGCGCGAACTCCATCGCCACCATCGGCGAGTCGGCGGAGTGGTTTTCACGCCATGCCGATGGGCAGCCGGTCGGGCTCATGGGCCTCAGCTTCTCCGGCGGCCTCTCGCTGCTCGCCGCCGCCGATCCGCAGTTTCGCCACAGCATCAAGTTCGTCTTCGCCGTGGGCTCGCAGGACGAGATGCAGCGTGTCGCCGCCTACTATCGCACCGGCGAGGATGAACGCCCGAACGGCACCGAAGAGCTGCTGCCCCCGCATGAATACGGTCCCCTGGTGCTGGAATATGAGAACCTCGAGGACTTCGTTCCCGCCTCCGACATCGCGCCCTTGCGTGCCGTGCTGCGCGCCCATTTGTATGAGGACCTGCCCGGAGAAAAGCTCGCCCTGGCGAGGCTGAATCCGCAGCAGGCCGGCGAGGCCCGCGCCCTGATGGCCACCGATACGCCCACCACGCGCGCGCTGCTCGCCAAGGCCGAGGCCAAGCACATCGCCGCAATGGCGGGCGTCAGTCCGCATGGTCATCTCAGCAAGCTCACCGTGCCCGTCTATCTGCTCCATGGCGAGGCCGACAACATCATCCCCGCCGCGGAGACGCTGTGGATGGAAAGCGAGCTTCCCACCACCACCTTGAAGGCGGCCCTGATCTCCCCTGTCCTTTCACATCTGGATCTCGACGGCGCCGGTCCGGGCCAGGTGGATAACCTGCGCCTCGTGCATTTTTTCGCCATGGTTTTGAAACAGGCTGAGACGAAGTAAGCTGAAGCCCTCACACCTGTTCCCCTCGGCGCTCAAACCTCATCAGCCCCTGCTCTCCCAACTCACAACCTCCGCACTCGCAACTCGAAACTCATCAAATCCTGCTCTCCCAACTCATAACCTCCGTACTCACAACTCGAAACTCATCAAGCCCCGGCTCTCCAACTCAGAACCTCCGCACTCGCAACTCGAAACTCATCTAGCCCCTGTAAAATCTATCCATACCTCAAATTTAATGACCCCCCTGATTGCCTTTTCCGACATCCTCGCTGCTCGCGACCGCATCGCGGGCACGGCCGTGCGCACGCCGCTGTTGGCCCTTGACGCTGCACGTCTGCGAGCCGCCGGCTTCGATCTTCCCGCCAACTTCCCGGAGATCTATCTGAAGAATGAGGCCGCGCAACCCATCGGCTCCTTCAAGCTGCGTGGCGCCTACAACAACGTCGCCGCGCTCGCCGAGCGCGATCCCCAGGCGCTGCGGCGCGGTGTCATCACCTTCTCCTCCGGCAATCACGCGCAGGGCGTCGCGTACGCGGCACGCGCGCTCGGCACAAAGGCCGTGATCGTGATGCCGGAGAATGCACCGGAGGGGAAACGGCATGCAACCGAAGCGCTAGGCGCTGAGATTGTCACCGTCGGCCCGGCCAGCACGGAGCGGAAGCGAAAGGCCGAAGAGCTCGTGGCGGCGCATGGCTACGCGATGGTGCCCCCGTATGACGATCCGTACATCATCGCCGGTCAAGCTACCTGCGGCCTTGAGATCTTCGAGCAGCTCGCTGAGTTGACGGGTACAGAAACCAGAAAACCCCTTGTGCTTTCGCCTGTCTCCGGCGGCGGCCTGCTTTCCGGTGTGGCGGCAGGCCTGAAGCTCGCCAGCGAAGCTGGGGGGCGCAACCCGCCTGCGGTCTGGGGCTGCGAGCCTGAACTCGCCGCCGACGCGCATGAGTCCTTCTATTCAAAGCAGCTCGTCGAGTGGCCGGCTGCGAGCACGGGCCGCACCCTCGCCGACGGCCTGCGCACACAGTCGCTCGGCGTGCGCAACTTCCAGCACATTCTGCGCTTCGTCGATGGCATAGTCACCGTCTCCGAAGACGAGATCCGCACCGCAACCCGCCTCATCCTGCGCGCCACCGACATCGTTGCCGAGCCCTCAGGCGCGGTCACGCTCGCCGCCGCGCTCTTCCATGCACACCAGCTTCCCCGCACCGAACGCATCGTCGCCGTGGTCTCCGGCGGCAATCTCGACCCCAGACTGCGCGCCGAGCTGGAGAGGGAAAACGCGACGCCTGCGCCCGCGGCGCACGTCTAATCAATAACTATGCTGCGTCGCCGCCTTCTCACCGCCGGAGCCCTTCTTCTCTGCACGTCTTCGCTGCTGCTTGCGCAAAAGGGCAAGCCCGAGCGCAAACAAATCGACAACGCTGCCCGCGCCACGGTGGTGCACACGGCCAACGTGTACGCCGCGGCCGATCCGGCTGATCCGCCGATTGCCAATGTCACGCCGGGCCACGAGATCGTGGTCAATCAGAAAAACGGGCCCTGGCTCAACGTCTTCGCCAACACCGATACCAAGGAAGAAGACCCGGACACCCAACCCGAGTTCACCGATCCCCACACCAACCCTGATCCAAGCTCCGGTTGGATACGCGATAAGGGTGTTGTGGGACCGAAGACTCCACAGGGTGATGTCATTCTCTTCGGGGCCGCAGCCGATCTCGAAGCCCAGGCGGCGGAGCCGCATGCACCCAAAGGAGCCGCTGAATCCGCGGGCCTGCTGTATCGCCGCGTGTGGGAGTATTTTCCCGATTCTTCGCTCGCACCGGAGGCCGCGTTCCGCTCCGCCGACATCCGCTGGCAGTTGGAAAAGACCGACAACAGCACGCTTCCCAGCGCGCACGAGCAGGATGCCGTGCTGCGTCCGCAGATCTACGAGGGCGAACTGAAGCGCGTCATGAAAAACTATCCGCAATCACCCGATGCTGCCAAGGCTGCGTTCGACCTGCTCGACAACAGCGTATGCGGCGACTGGCAGGGCCTGCCCAAGTGTCCTGAATCGGAGACGAACCTCTACCTCAAGTACGCCGATCACTATCCCGGTGGCCCAAAAACCGCGGAGGCTCTCTACGATGCTGCCTATCGCCAAGGTGCGCTGGTGACGATGTATCTCGTGGACGAGCAGCAGAAGCGCTCCCAAGCCGCTGCAAAGAACTGCCAGGCGATTGCTGACCGCATGCTCAAGGACTACCCGCAGTCCGACTACACCGCGCGCGCGGAAAGCATCGCGTTTCGCGTGAGCCAGGGCGTCTCCACCTACGGCAGCGATCGGGATTAGAGCAGGTGCACAGTGCTTTTGCCCTTCTTTCTGTCATTCCCGAAGGGAATCTGCTGTTCGCACTGGCTGCACAAGAAACCAAGCCGGGTTTCAACGCACCTTTTTCAGCAGACGATCAAAAAGCTTCGCTACCGCCTTCGGATCCTCTCGATGCGGAAAGTGCCCTGAACCCTTGATCGGAACGCGTTCATACCACTTCGTGAAGTGCCCCTGCTGCCCTGCGGAGGCCTCCGGCAGCACGCACCCATCCATGGTGCCGAAGCCAAACAATGTCGGCACATCAATCTTCGGCTTGGGTTTGGCATCCAGCGCATTCTGCCTCTCTGCATAGGCCGGCTTGCCCAACCCATTACCCCAGCGATGCCGGTAGGAATGCAGCGTAATCTCCGCAAACTGCGGGTTCTTCCAATGGGCCGCGGCCGCTTCAAATTCCCGCCGCGAAAACCGCCAGCCCGTAGACCATGTGCGCCAAAGATGCTCGCCTAGATCGTGCGCATTTTCCCGCAAAGCCTTTTCGCCTTGCGCCGTTTGAAAATACCACTGATACCAGTAGTGATGCGCCTGCGGCGTCGGCAGCTCATGCCCGCCAAACATCTCGTAAGGACTCGATAACGCCAGGTGTCCAATGATCTTTTCCGGCGCCAGCACTGAAGCCGCAAAGCCTGCGCGCGCTCCCCAGTCATGGCCGGCGATCAGGAAGCGGTCCAAGCCAAGCGCGTTCGCAAACGCCAGGGCATCGCTCGCCAGCGCAGCGACTTCGCCGGACATCAGATTCGCTTGCGTGACGGTGGTCTGCCCATAACCACGCATCGAGGGAACCAGCAAGCGCAGCTTGCGTTTGGCCGGCTGCAGGAGTTCCACCAGCGGATCCCAGGCGTTGGCGGCATCCGGAAATCCGTGCAGCAACAGCACAGGAACACCATCGCGCGAGCCGAACTCGCGATAACTGAACGTAATGCCCGATGTTTGCAGAATCCGATGCTCACTCATAGACACCTAGACTAGGATGCACTGCGAAGGATGCACCGCGACAACCGCTTCCTCCTGCATAGCGCGAAAGCTGCCGCTGCTCCGTTCACGCCTGCGCGGAGGTAAGCCCAAGCCGGCGCAGCAACGGGGATATCGTCAGACCCTGCACGAGAATCGAAAACACCACAACGACATAGGTGGCGACCAGCAATTGGTTGCGCATAAGCCCCTGCCCACTGGGAACAGAAAGCGCGAGAGCCACAGCCAGTCCGCCCCGCAATCCTCCCCATGTGAGCACGGTAATTGTGCCCGGCACGCGCTGCCGAAACAGATTCAAAACACCGACGGGAATCGCGACGCTGATCCAGCGAGCCAGCAGTACCGCGGGAATCGCCAGCAGACTAGCCAGAAAGTACCGGCGCTCGATAGGCAGCACCAGAAGCTGCAGCCCGAGCAGCAGAAACAGCACGATATTGAACAGATCGTCGACAAACTCCCAGAACCGCTCCATGTGCTCCTGCGTGTTGGTGCTCATCGCCAACCTGCGCCCGCGCCCGCTCACCAGCAGCCCCGCGGTCACCACCTCCAGCGGCGCGGAAAGATGCAAAGCATCCGCGAGCGCATAGCCGCCCATGGCGAGCGCCAGCGTCATCGTGATCTCGAGTTGATAATTTTCAACGAAATGTAGAAAGCGGTAGGTCAGAAATCCGAGAGCGGCCCCCAACAGAACGGCCCCGCCCGCCTTGAGCGCAAGCATAAAAAGAAAGCCGCGCAATGAAGGCGCGGCACCGCCCGAGGAAGCGCTGAGCAGCGCTAGAAAAATCACCGCTCCCACACCATCGTTGAAAAGCGATTCCCCTGCCAGCTGCGTTTCGAGCGACGCCGATGCTCCCACACGACGCAGCATCTCCAGCACAGCGATGGGGTCGGTCGGCGAAATCAACGCCCCGAACAACAGTGCCGCCATCGTGCTGATCGAAAGCCCCACAGCCTGCAAGCCGAACTTGAAAAACACCGCGACGAGCACCGTGGAAAGCGCCGTTGCACCGATCGAGAGCGTTGTGACCGAAAGCTTCTCACGGCTCAGTTCGCGCAGATCCAGCTGCAAAGCCCCCGCAAACAAAAGCAGCGACAACATCCCGTGCAGCACAACAGCATTGAAGTCGATGCCGCCGACGATCGTCTGCGCTTCCGCATGCAGCCCCGGGGCATAACGGCCGACCGCGATGAGAGCACCCGCCGCGCACAACGAGAGCACCATCGTTCCGATGGAGGTCGGCAGGCGCAGAACACGATAACTCAGGAAGCTGAACAGCGCGCCGATGGTGATCAGCAGGCTGAGCAGCGCGAAGGTTGACATTAGCAGTCGCTCTTAGAAGGCTTTGATGTCGCAAGCCCACGAAGGTATACAGGCCAGAGCTGGAATCGTGAGCTGAAATGGTGGCTTAGAGCAAATTACCTACAGTTATAAAGGTGTCATCTCGACCGGAGCAGACAGTTTCATCGTCTGCGTAGTGGAGAGACCCCTGTATTCTGTGTGCTGCTGCGCAAAGGTCCGCGTAGCTATAAACGAAATACAGGGGTCTCTCTACTTCGGCTTCGCCTCCGGTCGAGATGACACTGCATAGCGAATGGGTGATTTGCTCTAGCTCGATTGCAGTGACCAGCGGACGCTCCAGGGACCCAGGCCACCGCCTTCGCACGGCTCGCCTTCGGTCCACAGCACCTCGCCCTGCGGCTCGCCAAAGTTCTCACGCTCTTCGTGCCAGAGATTTGCGTGCAGATGCAAGCGCTGATCCCCCGCGAGCTTCCATTCGATTTTCAGCGCTCCCGGACCGAGCACCTCATACACGCCGCAACGTCCGGAAAGCTCGTGCAGCAGCGGCACAATGCGCTCGCGACGAAGCGCTAACAGCTGCTTGTAAAGCTGCAGCCAATCCACGTGATTGCCTTCGCGGAGCTCATCCCACTTCAACTGCGCAGAACGGAACGTCGATTCCGCCTGACAATCCGGCGCGTTCTTCAAGTCATCCTGCGAGACACCGGGGAGCTTGCTTAATTGTTCGCATCGCCCCTTCTGCACAGCCACGCTCAGGTCACCGTGAAAGTCGCAGAAATACGGAAAGGGCGTAGAAGCGCCCCATTCTTCGCCCATAAACAGCATAGGCGCCTGGGGCAGCAGCAAAGCGAGCGTGACCAGGGCGCGAACAGGCTCAGGCGCAAGCAGACTTGATACCCGCTCCCCAAAGATACGGTTGCCGATAAGATCATGGCTCTGCAGGAAGGACACAAAGGCGTTGGGCGGCACATGGCAACCCGCCTCATAGTCTTTATGATTCTCTTCGGCGGCGATGACGAAACCTTCCGCAATGGCCTTTCCGAGGCGATCGGTTTCGCCCTTGTCCTCATGCTTGCGCTCATCCATACCGCCCATGAAACCTGCGCCGAGCAGATGGTCGATGTCATGGTTCCATTGCGCGGTGTAGCACGTTGTACAGCCCTCACCATCTCGCGCAAGATGCGGGGCAATGTTGTTTTCGTCTTCACGGATGAGATGAATGTGGCGATCACCCGCGAAGGCATGTACGCGCTCGGCTAATTCATCCAGGATATGCTTCGGGCTGATATCAATGATGGCATGCGCGGCATCCAAGCGCAGGCCATCCACGGCATACTCTTCCAGCCAGAAGAGCGCGTTTCCCAGCACAAACTCGCGCACCTCTGCACCGCATTCGCCATCGAAGTTCAGCGCCGGTCCCCACGCCGTCTTGTGCGCCTTCGAAAACATCTGCGGAAAATATTGGGGAAGATAGTTCCCCTCTGGACCGAAGTGGTTGTAGACCACATCGAGGATCACCATGAGCCCGCGTTGATGAGCCGCCTCGATAAACGCCTTCAGCTCTTCGGGTCGCCCATACGCCGAGTCCGGCGCGTACCATAGCACCGAGTCATAGCCCCAGTTGTGCGTTCCCGCGAAATCCGAGATGCTCATGAGCTCGATGGCAGTCACCCCGAGCTCCGCGAGGTGATCCAGCTTTTCGATCGCAGCCGTGAAGGTTCCTTCGTTAGTGAATGAGCCCACATGCAACTCATAGAGCACAGCCTCGGACCACGGCCTGCCACGCCAATTGCTTCCCCGCCACGCATAGGCCAGTGCATCGATCACCTCGCTTGGACCCGCGACGTCTTCCGGTTGAAAGCGCGATGCCGGATCAGGCACGGCGGTGCCGTCGGGCAGCAAAAATCGGTAGCGCGTACCCGCACCTGCATCGGCTACGGTGAGCTCATGCCAGCCATGCCCGTCGGCCTGCATGGGAAGCGGATCGCGACCCACGATGGCGAGCCGAACATTTTCTACCGCAGGAGCGAAGAAACGAAAACGCACGCCGCCATCAGAAAGAACCTCCGCGCCAAAGGGCAAAGAACGATGGTGCGTCGAGGCTGCGGCAGTGGCCGTACTCACAGGCTAAGCGTCCTTTAACGTCCAGCGCACCGTCCAGGGTTGGTAGGTGTTGCCCTGCGGCTCCGGACCTTCGTGCCATAGGATGCTTCCCTCACATGGCGGGAAATCATCTTTCTCGTGGTCACAGAGGTTCGCGCAGAGGTGAAGCTCACGGCCATCGTTGATCTTCCAGCTAACCCTCACCGCACTCGGTCCTAAAACGTCAAAGGTGCCGGCGTTTCCCGAGATGCAATCCAGCAGAGGCACGATCTTCTCACGTCTTGTATGCAGCATGCTCCTGTACCTCTCCAGAGTCGCTTTGTGCTCATCACGCTCCAGCTCATTCCAATCCAGTTTGGCGGAGCGGAACGTCTCTTCCGTCAGCGGGTCGGGAATACGGTCGCGCTGCGCCGGATCCTTGAACTCGGGAAAGTTGGCGAACTCATTGCGACGCCCTTCGCGGATCTGGTTCGCCAATTCATCGTGAAAATCGCAGAAGTAGGGGAATGGCTGCGTCGCCTCCCACTCCTCGCCCATAAAGAGCATCGGCGTCTGCGGCAGCAGCAGATACGTGGCGATGAGGGCCCGCATCGCCTCCGGCTTGGTGATGGCGTTGAGCCGTTCTCCGAAGGCGCGATTGCCTATCTGGTCGTGGTTTTGAATGAACGCGATAAAGGCCCCCGGCGGCAGATGCGAGCAGGACTCACCGCGGTTCTTGCCCGTGCACACCGACGCCTGGCCCTGAAAGGCAAAGCCCTCCGCGAGCGCGCGGCCGAGTAACCCAGTATGCCCTTCGTAGTCCCTGTAATAGCCGGCATCCTCATGGGTCGCCGCCGTGTGCAGAACATGATGCATGTCGTCGTTCCACTGTGCCGTGAAGTGCTCCGGTCTGCCCTGGGCGTCGCGCTCCAGCCGGAATGCCTCGTTCTTCTCATTTTCGAGCACAAGATGAACGCGATAGGGCGTGTCCAACGCGTGCACGCGATCGGCAAGCTCGGTCAGAATATGCGTTGGGCTTTCATCGATGATGGCGTGCACCGCATCCAGGCGCAGGCCGTCAAGATGAAACTCCTCGATCCAGTAAAGAGCGTTATGGATGACGAACTCGCGAACGATGTCGCTTTGATCGCCGTCGAAGTTTACGGCGTCGCCCCAACTGGTCTTATGACGGCTCGTAAGCAGGTTCGGGAAATACGATGGAAGATAGTTTCCCTCCGGCCCGAAGTGGTTATACACCACATCCAGCATCACCATCAGCCCGCGAGCGTGCGCCGCTTCGACAAGGGCCTTGAGATCCTCCGGACGCCCATAGCTTGAATCAGGCGCATACAGCAGTACACCGTCGTAGCCCCAGCCTCGCGCTCCGGAGAAGTCCGCGACGGGCATGATCTCAATCGCCGTTACGCCCAACGATTGCAGATGATCGAGCTTGGCGATCGCCGCGGTAAAGGTGCCCTCGGGCGTGAAGGCGCCGATGTGCAGCTCATAGATCACGGCCTCCTTCCAGGCGCGGCCAGTCCAGGCGCTATCCTTCCAGGTGAAGCTGCCCGGCGCAATGACCTCGCTCGGCCCATTCACGTCCTGCGGCTGAAAGCGCGACGCAGGGTCGGCCACCCTTTTGCCCTCGGGCAGCACGAATTGGTACAGCGAGCCAACGACCGCCTGATTGGTCAGCAGTTCATGCCATCCATTGCCGCAGGCCGTCATACGCAGCCGTTCTTCACGTCCTTCGATCGCAACCTCGACGTGGTCGGCGGTGGGCGCAAACAGCCGGAACCGCACACAGCCGTCGGGACGCACCTCCGCGCCAAACGGCATGCGATGGATACGAGAAAGGGAATCTTCGCCTTCCTGATTCGCCTGCGACTGGAGTACATTTTCCTCGGAATTTTGGTGCAGATATGCAACGGCGGTGGCCATACGCGGCCCTCCATGCTGCTTTTGAGCAGCTTTCCATCTGAGTGTTTTGTACGTGCGTTGTGGTTGGCGCACCTTCGGAAGATCTCTGACGAGACACGCTGGTGGCCCAAGTTCATTACTCTCGTAACCCTTTGGATGCGCGAGTCGCGCCCGCTGGCTGCTGCGGCTCCTGTTCCTTTACGCCAATTTCACGGAATGGAACCACCTGCCGACTCAGGTTGAGCGTGTGCGATGTCTCTTCTTTCGTTCGGCGAAGATTTATCGGCTCTGCAGCGGTTTGGAGATCGATTCCAGCGACTTGCCCGCCGCCTCTACGCCGATCTTCCATTCGCACAGGGAGCCCGCCAGCATCAACACGCCGCCCAAGGCATAGCCGCCGGAGACAGCCCAGCGCATATGCGTGTTGATCAGCACGCCGAACAGCAAAGGCGCGCCCGCTCCCCCGACCAAAGTGCCAATGGCATAAAAAATCGCAATTGCAAAGGCACGAATCTCCAGCGGAAAGATCTCACTTACCGTCAGGTAGGCGGCGCTCGCAGCGGAAGAGGCGACGAAGAAGATGATCGAGAAGAGAATGCCCATCCCCAGCGGTCCAAGACGCCCCATGCCGAACGGCACCAGCGTGATCAACAGCATGATCCCGGCGATACCGTAGGTGGCGACGATCATCGGCTTGCGGCCGACCTTATCAAACAGCCGCCCCAGCGTGAGCGGACCGAAGAAGCTGGCAATGGCAAAGGGCAGAAGATGCTGCGGCAGGTTCTGGTCCGACACATGGTAAAAGGTCTTCACGATCAGGCCATACGAGAAGAAGATCGCATTGAAGAAAAACGCCTGCGCCACCATGAGCACCAGCCCCAGGATGGAGCGCTGGCGATTTTCGCCCGCCATGTTGCGGAAGATCTCACCCCACGGCGTGTGGTCGCGCACGGTGATCTTCAGCTTCTCGCCTTCGGGCTTCGGCAGCGTCTCCGGTTTGCCATGCGAAGCTCGCCGTTCGATATCTTCGACGACGCGATTCGCTTCCTCTTCTTTGCCGCGCAGCATCAACCAGCGCGGACTCTCCGGCACAAACAGCCGCAACACCAGAACGCCCAGCCCAAGCGTGCCGCCGATGCCAAACGCATAGCGCCAGCCCGTATTCGCAGGCAGCCCGTGGCCGTGCAGCAGAAACATCGCAACCAGTGAGCCCAGACTGGCACCGACCCAGAAGGTGCCATTGACGATCAGATCCACGGACCCGCGCACCCGGCCGGGAATCAGCTCATCCACAGCCGAGTTGATCGCGGCGTACTCGCCGCCGATCCCCACGCCCGTAAAGCAACGGAAGATCGCGAACGACAAAAAATTCCACGAGAAGGCACTCGCGACGGTGGCGATGGAGTACGTTGCCAGCGTTACCAGGAACAGCTTGCGGCGTCCGAGCCGGTCCGTGAGATAGCCGAAGAACAGCGCCCCGATTACCGCGCCGGTGAGGTAGGTTGTCGCGGCGCCCGTGACCTGCGCGTTGCTGAGGTGCAGCCCCGCTTTGCTCTGCAGAATGCCCGAAAGCGAGCCGACCAGCGTAACCTCAAGCCCATCCAGCAGCCACGAGGTTCCCAGCGCCGTGATGATGCGCATATGCCAGCTGGACCAGGGGAGCCGGTCCAGGCGCTGGGGGATATCGGTTTCCACCTCCGAGCCTTCCGCTACGCCCGTCTTGCCATCCGGTGTAGCCTTCGGGTCAGCCTTATGCGTGTCGTCGCTCATGAATTCCCCCGCTACGCGATGCCGCGCAAACAACGTATTCCCAAGAGCGGCGATACTGAGTTTGAAAGGTACGGTCTTCAGGCCGTAATAAACTCCGTGATGCAAGTGGCTTCAGCCACGGAGGGAATGCAAAGAGACTTGTTCAGAGTCTCCCCGGGCAAGCCTTGTCGCGGCTCCTATTTTGAATCGCCGTCTGCACTCTCTCGCTCCATGACCGTGATCCCGCCATTACGCTCCAGAATGGCATAGTCCACGTCATTGACGCTCTTCAGGCCCTTGAGGCGGGATGCCGCCTCGAGATCCGCGCGGCCGACGCGCATGCTCTTCGCCACCTCCTCCTGCCATTGCCCACCCTTCATCAGCACGATCGGGGTGCCGTCCACGATCTCCCCAATCCAGGGCGCGAAGCCCTTAAGCCAGGAAACAGAGCGATGCAGAAGACCGACCGCGATCACCGCGCAACAGCAGTTGGTGATCGACCGGTCATTGCCCACCGTGGCGAGGATGATGACTCCACCCATCAGAAATACAAGAACAAAATCGCTCATGGTAAGCTGTCCGCCTGGCCGGCGGGTGAGGACACGGACCACCAGCAGCAGAAAGAAGTACCCGGCAACAGCGTGAAGGATCGTCGACATCGCTTTCCTCTAGGGTTGTGAATCCGAAGTTCTTTATATGTTCTGGCGGAGCGTTATTGCTAAAACAAAGAAAAAAGCAGGTCCTTCGCTTTCACTCAGGAGGACAACTTTTATGTTCATCATTCGAACTCGCCATGCTAGGGCAGGACCAGGACCTTGCCCTGCACGGCCGGACCGCCGACCAAGCCCACCTGAAATTCATGCGCGCCGACAAACGAGGGCTGCAAGGCAAACTGCACCGTCATCGGCAACGTTGTAGCGGGGAAGACGTACGTTACCCCGCCGCCACCCAGCGTCGAGCTTGCCGGTGACGGAATAATGCGCTGCGCGCCTAGCTCTTTGAGCATGCTATCGGAGACAAAGAGATGAAGCGCGCCGTCGCGTAACGCGGCAGACCCGGGAAGGATCATCATGATGGACGGCGTTCCCTCACGTTCCACCCGCTCGTACTTCACCTGCAGGGCGCCGTCGCCCGTCCGTCGTTCCGCTTTGGATAACGGACCGCGGCCCAGAAGCCCACTCAAGTCAGCGACCAGGATCAAGCCAAAGAAGATCCAAACGACACGCTCAAACCTCCACCACTTTTTTTGGAAGGCGAGGTTCTCGCCCACAGCGACGGCTCCGTCCGTCTTCGCAACCGTATCGCCAACCGGCTTCGTGTCTAATTCCTGCGGCATACTTTCTCCACACGGGCGCGCTCGTCCGCTTGCTGCTTTTCTACTCTGTTTCCTTGGGTATGATGCTGATCTCGCCGTTGCGCTCGAGTACGGCCGTCTCGATCTCGTCCAGCGATTTCAGCCCCTGATCACGCGCCTTTTCCATCACGTCGTTATCATGGATGCCCATGCGCCGCATCGTCGTCGCACGCCATGTACCCCCCTCGAGAAGAATTAGCGGCGTGCCGTCGAGAATCGTCGCAACACGATCTGAGCGCTCTCGCAGCACCGTCAGCGTGTAGTGCGCCAGGGCGATGGCCAATATCTGGCAAAAGGCGTTGGTCACGGACGCCTCATCCTTGACGATGGCCGTGAGCATCAGGCCGCCGAGAAAAAAGATCAGGATGAATTCGAAGGGGGTCAGCTGCTTGCCTGGCCGGCGACCGACGATTCTTACGATGAAGACCAGGAAGAAGTAACCGAAGAGCGCGCGAAGTACCGAGAAGACAGAAACCATGGGAGAGGAATGCGTGCACTTCTTTGGATGCAGGCTGCTGCCCTTCTGCAATTTCCCCGTCCATCGCGAGGAGCGAACGCTTGCATGATGGCCAAAGTTTCAGGAACGACCAACGGGAGCTTAAAAAACAGCTACTCTTGTAAAGCGTTTCCCCCCGCCTCCGAGCAGGATTGCGGCGGCGCCCAGAAGGAGCCCCTCCCTTGGCAGTGTTTGTCAAAAACGTTAGCGCACCCGGCTACGACGAAGGTGTGCAGGTAAAAACCGACACCCGCGCCATGGCTGTCGTCACGACGCTGTTTTTCATGGTGGGCTTTCTTACCTGCTTAAACGATGTCATCATTCCGCATCTGAAGGCAACCTTCGAGCTGAACTACGCCGAAGCCCTGCTCGTGCAGTTCGCCTTTTTCAGCTCTTACTTTATCTTCAGCTACCCGGGTGGCATGGTGGTCGAGCGTTTCGGTTACAAGCGCGCCATGATCGCCGGGCTGATCACTATGGCCGTGGGCGCGGGCACGTTTGTTCCAGCTTCGTATATTGCCAGCTTTCCTATCTTTCTTGCGGCGCTGATCATCCTTGCAGCGGGCATGACCGTCGTCCAGGTCGCCATCAACCCCTACGTCACAGTGATTGGGCCGACAGCGACAGCCTCCAGCCGGTTGAATCTGGCGCAGGCCTTCAACTCGGTGGGCACCTTCATCGCGCCCTCCATCGGCGCGTTCCTGATCCTGGGCGGCGTCGGACAGATTTCGCCCGCAAGGCTGCATTCCCTGCCCTCGGCAGTGCAGCAGAGCTATCGGGCGGCGCAGGCGTCGTCGGTGCGCATGCCGTACATCGGGCTTGCGCTCATGCTGTTGCTGCTTGCCATCGCGCTTGGGGTCATCAAGCTCAAGACGCAGACCGGTGTCTCGCAGCACACCCAAGACTTCCGGCCCGGCGCATTTGCTGAGGCACTGAGCCGTCCCGACAGCATCTGGCGTCACCCCTGGCTGCTCTTCGCTGCGCTGGGCATCTTCACCTACGTCGGCGCGGAGGTTTCCATCGGCAGCCTGCTGGTGAATTACATGGGACTGCCGCAGATCGCGCATCTGCCGGAACAGACGGCGGCCTATTTTCTGCCCGTTTACTGGGGCGGTTTGATGATCGGACGTTTCGCCGGTTCGGCGATTTTGCAGCGGGTACGCACCGGGCTGGTCGTCGGCATTGCAGCGACGTGCGCCTTTGTGCTCGTGCTGATCAGTATGCACACCCAGGGCACGGGCCTTGTCTATTCGCAGGCTGTCGACCTCTTCGGCCATCACAAGCATCTCATCCTGCCACGCTCCATTCCCATGTGGACGATGCTCGCGATCGGTTTGTGCAACTCCGTCATGTTCCCTTCCATCTTCACGATGGGCGTGCAGGTCCTGGGACCTCTCACCAGCAAGGGCTCCAGCCTATTGATCGCTGCCATTCTCGGGGGCGCCATCATCCCCGAGATCCAGGGCCACATCGCGGACAGCATCGGTCTGCAGCCGGCCTTCATCGTCCCGGCGATCTGCTTTGTGTACATCGGCTGCTTCGGTTTTGCAGCGGTCCGACGCCGCATCGTTTCCGATCCCCTGGTTCCTGTCGAAGCTGTTGTTTGATCCTCCTGTGAATTTCTTCAGGGCGCAGGGCTTTTCACCAGGGTTAAGGTGACGAAGCCTTGCGATCCAGTGGAAGCGGCGATCTCCACTGTTTGCGGGATCCCCGCAATCTGAATTGGTGTGATGGAGAGCATCCCGTTGCTGTCCGAGGTCACAGTCGCCTGGGAGCTCGCCAGTACCGGCGCCGCGGGGCAAGGACCGGCGGACGCACACAACCCTTCCCATCCCAACACGCGCTGAAACAACGTGACGGGTGCTCCTTGCAATGCATGTCCCGCGCTGTCCTGGACGAGCAGGCCGACCGGAACAAGGGTTCCACCCGCGGCTACGCTCTGCCCTGCCCCGCTGGCGATCGTGACCCGCCACTCGGACTGAGCCACTACGTTGAGCGTCCAGGTTGCACAGTAGGTTGCCCATGCACACCCGGTAACACTGTTCACTGAACCGGGTACGAGCGCTGCGCCGCTGACAGTCACCGTCGCCGTGCCCGACGCGCCTGTCGCGGCCGCACCGGAGACCAAGGTCAAACCCGGGCTGACGCTCCAGGTAACCGGTACGCGCGGTGCCGGGACGCCATCCTGCACTGCGCTCAGGCTTAGAGTCCACGAGCCATTCGCGCCCTCCGCTACGTATTGCACGGAACTGGACAGCGAGGCAGTTCTTACGGGAGCCGTTACCGCAAGGACCAGCTGCACAGTGGCGCCACCGCTCACCTCGGTCGCAGCGATAGCCGCAGTTGCGAGGCTGTCTCCTGCGACAGTGGTTTGCACGATGCCATTGCTGTCGGTAGTCGCTGTGCACTGGATGAGCTTGCCGCACGTGCCAAGCAAACCCGCGTTGGCGCTCACGGAAAAGCTCACGGTCGCTCCTGCGACCGGGGTCACGCCATCGGACGCGAGCACCTTTACGGCAAAGGGGACAGCGGCGATCACATCGGTCTCCAGCGACGCGGGCGCGGAGACCACCTGCAGCAGGTCGGGTGCCCGGGTGTAGGTCAGGGCTCTTGCGATCGCCGTTGAGCCGCCGGTCGTGGCATCCACCACAGAGACGGTCACCGCGCGTCCTGCGACGGCACCGGCAAAGCTCGCTGGGGGCGCGATGGCAACGATCTGCGTTGCCGTCCAGCTTTGCACATTCGCGGCGACTCCGTTGATTTTCACGACGTTGCCCTGCCGAAAGCCGGTTCCCGCGATCGTCACCGTACCGCCGCCGGAGCCGATCGAAGTCGGGGAGACGCTGTCGGCGTAAAGCAGCCGAGCGGTGTAGGTGAAATCCGGGCGACCGCCGCCAAACTCGTCTCCCACGACGAAACGCAGCGGGGTGTCCGATGCGGAGGACGGCATGTGCAGTTGCGTAACTCCATAGGCCATGGAGTTGAACGGAACCGCCGCGCTCGCAACCGTGGGCAGGGTGCCGGTAGCGTCGGCGGCCTTCCAGATGCCCACCACCGGTTGCAGTTTATTGTCCGTGGGGGCGCCGGTCTCATCCGTGGCGGTGACCTCCAGCGTCCAGGACCGGCCGGCTCGCACCGTGGCGCCCAACCAGGAGTTATGACCCCAGCCACAGATCTGACCCGTCTGCCAACCTGTGCTGCTGAGCGCAGCCGGTGCATTTTCACTTCCGTCCGGTCCCGGCGCACAGCTGGAGGCGGCATCCCACGCCGTAGATTGGAAGCCGGCCGCGTTGTCGGGCGACGGCACAACGGACCAACCAATCAAGGTTTGAGGGGAGCCGGAAGGCCTTACCGGCGGTCTGGCATAGGGTCCCAGCGCGTATTCCCCTGAGTACAGCGGATTGATCGGCTCGGATGTCATGAAGACGTTGGCGAGACCGCCTATTGGCACCACACGCATGGAAAAGATACCTTCGTCGATGGGGTCCTGAATGCCCGAGTTCTCCACCTGCGTGCCGGTCACGGGGGAGGCGAGCGTCTGTTGATACAGGCTGCCTGTGATCGCCGAAACGATCTCAAAATCCTCCATCACGCCATTTCGCTGGCGCCGCGCCGTAAAATTCTGCCAATCCATTCCCTGCCCTGTCGGAAAGTAGCTGATGCCGAACAGCCAGGCCGCATCGGTATCGCTGGCCTGCTTTCCCGCGGGCACGGCATTCGCCAGCACAGGGTAAAGAACCGCCAGACCACTGAGATCGTCGGGACGCAGCGTGAACGGATTCTGCATGCACTGGAAGGTGTAGGTTCCACAGATCACGTCCAGCGGGTGCATCAATGGCCAGTAGGTCTCCTCGTCGATATTGATCTGCGACGCGGCGGTGAAAACGTTGTCGTTTGTCTGCGACCACGCCAGGCCAAGCACACGGCCAAAGGCTCGCGCGAGCTGATACTGCATCTGCGTGAGCTGTTCCGGCGTCGAGCCCACACATTTGCCGTTTAGCACGATCGTCGCGTGGTGAATGTGCCCGTCGGGCTGGATATCGTCGACGCTCTGCGTGACCGCGTTCTGCAGGCATTCCAGGCTCTCGCTTGAGCCCGAGCCAAGCAGAAGATCGGTGATGCTGCCGTCCGTGTCATAGATCACGGCAACCGGCATCGCGGCCTCGTTCGAGGTCTGGACATCGGCCGGAAAAACCAGATCCGTGCCATTGAAGTAGCTGTTCGCGCCGGAGACGTGCTCGACCAGCTGCCCTCCTTGCGTGAAGGAGATGCTGGAGCCAGGCACATTCCAGACTGCCGCGGCCGCCGCCACCATGGCATCCGCCTGCGCGTGCGAGACAGAGCCGCTCAAACTGCCCGGATCCGTGAAGTATTTCAGCTGCGATGCGCTCCAGCCTTCAGGCTGCCCGGGTTGGATCCAGATTCCGGACCCCGAGACAAAGCGGGGGCCGCCGGCCCATGCCCGCGGGGCATGTATCGCAAGGAAGAACGCGGCGGCGAACAGGATTGCAGCGATATAGCTCCGGCAGCTGCCGGCGCAGCTGCGCTGTTTTTTAACGAGCAGCATAGCCCGCCTCCGCCTGAAACGTCTCCGTCACGGGGGGCAACACGGACTGGGTTGCCCCCCCAAGGCTGGCGGAAGCCGACTGAACAGGCGCGCCGCGCAACGGTAGCGGCAGACGCGCGGGCGGAAGCAGGCGCCGAAGAGGGGAGGCGGCAGCCGGTTGTAAAGCCTCTGTGATCACCGCCACGGCGTCCGAGAGTTGGATCGCCCCGTCCGCTGCCGTCGGCAAAGGGGTGCCCGGCGACCGCAGCACAGCCGCCGACAGACGCCGGATGTCCAGAAGTTCCGGTGCGTTCGCGCCCTGAACAACGACGGGAATCACCCCATTTGCGCCGTCCACGGGCGAGGCGAAGCCGGCGGCGCTCGCCCCGTGCACAAACACCAGAGCGCGCTGGCCGACGATGTAGCGGAACTGCCCCGGCGGCCACAGCCCAGCCCACTCGCGCAGGGTGAAGCTTGTGCCCGCGAAGCCGGCGACCGCCTGCTCGACCTGAAAGCCGATCTCCACCACGCCGCCGCGGCGTGAGATCGAGACCACCTGCCCGGCAAACACAACCGCGGCCCGGCCCGCGAGCGATTGCAGCGCAGCGGTCAGGGTCTTGGCAGGTCCTGCAGGGGAGTTGGGCTCCTGTGCGTTCAGCGGATACGCCGCAAGCTCTGCGAAGAGCAATCCCAGACTCAAGCAGCCGATTCTTAACCCGGTCCAGCGCATGGCAACCATTGCCTCCATGCACTGTTTCGACCTAATACGGAGAAACTTTAGCGAAAGGTCGCCGGTCTTGCCGAATCTGCAACCTTAGTTGCAGGAAATCGCGGGGATGCGCTCGTTTGAACCATTATTTTTGCGGTCGGACAGGTCTGCCGCGCGAAAGGGTCAGACCTCCGGATAGAAGTCGAAGAAGGCTCCGATGGAGTGCTTCAGCTGCGCCTCGATCTGCTCGCGGCTGCCCTCCAGAATGTGCATCGTGACCTGCGCCTCATTGCCGTTCTTGAGGGTTACCGGCGCCGGCTGTACCCCAGCGATCTCCTCGGCCGGCAGCAGCCGCATTCCATAAACCAGAACAAGATTTGCCATAGGACGATGCTACAGAAAGACAGGGAATAGGAAATAGGAAGTAGGAAGTAGCACTCATTCTTCAGCACGCTCGGACAACCTCGGCTGTATCAAGGCCGTACCGTCCTCCTACTTCCTACTTCCTGCCCGACTGCATCCTCGGCCGCATCGTTACAATCAAACCGAAGCCATGTCTGATCAGAATCCCGTTCGCGATACCGTTATCCTCGGCTCCGGCTGCTCCGGACTCACCGCGGCCATCTATGCCGCCCGCGCCAACCTCAAGCCGCTTGTGCTGGAGGGCCATGAGCCCGGCGGCCAGCTCTCGATGACCACCCTGGTGGAAAACTTTCCGGGTTGGCCGGAGGGCATCCAGGGCCCGCAACTCATTGACAACATGAAGGAACAAGCCACCCGCTTCGGCGCCGAACTGCGCCTGGGCCACCTGTCCTCGATCGATCTCACCAAGGCACCCTATGAGCTCAAGATCGGCTCCGAGACGGTACAGACGCGAACCCTGATCATCGCCTCGGGCGCCTCGGCCCGCTGGTTGAACCTGCCTTCCGAACAGGCGCTGATCGGCTACGGCGTCTCTTCCTGCGCCACCTGCGACGGCTTTTTCGCCTCCGGCAAAGAGATTGCCGTGATCGGCGGCGGTGATTCCGCCATGGAGGAGGCGCTGTTTCTAACGCGTTTTGCCAGCAAAGTCACGCTGATCAATCGCTCCGAGAGCTTCCGTGCCTCCAAGATCATGCTGGAGCGCGCCAAGACGCACCCGCAGATCGAATTTCGCAACAACACGCTGGTCGAAGAGGTCCTGGGCGTCGAGGAGAAGGACGTCAAGGGTCTGAAGCTCTTCGACAGGAAGACCGGCGAGCGCTCCACCCTGCCCGTCAGCTTCATGTTTCTCGGTATCGGCCACGATCCCAACGCCAAGGCCTTCGAGGGCCAGCTCGACCTCGATACAGACGGCTACATCAAGACCGACCGAAACGTCTTTACCACCCGCATGGGCCTGCCGCTGCCCGGCGTCTACGCCTGCGGCGACATCCAGGACCGCCGCTACCGGCAGGCCATCACGGCCGCCGGCTCCGGCTGCATGGCCGCCCTAGAGGTAGAAAAGTACCTGGAGGAGTTGGGGCGGTAAGAGATTGAGCAGACCCCTGACCTCGATCTTATCGAGAAGCTTTCATCGAGGAGCTCGGAGCCAGACCTGACAAGATTTGCCCGGCCCTACAGCCAATAACATATTCGTATGCAGCAGGCGGAACAGCAGATTCCCTTCGGGAATGACAGAAAGAAAAGCGACATTGTCCCTTTGTCGCATTTTGTTTGTCATCCCGTAGCGTAGCGAAGGAATCTGCTTTTCTCGTGCTGCTGCACACCTTCAGGTAATTTGCTTCAGTCCTTCTGATGGAAGAACGTGTTGTTGATGTCGGGCCAGAACTCCTTGAAGACAAACACGCCACCGTCGATCAGGACGTTGGTAAGCCAGCGCTGGCCCACCTTGGTCCAGGTACGCTCCGCGGTGGGGTAGTAGAGCGAGGAAATGGCAGATGCCGTCCCCGCACCGAGGATCTCGGAGCTGTTCAACGTTTCGTTGCCGGCGTCGTTGCGCGTGACCACCACCCGGGTAATCGCATATCCCGCCCGGTAGAGCGGGTTCCCGTGCCCCTTGGTGTAGAAGCGATTGTCCTGGTGAAATGCGACGGGGAGGAGACCCTCCACCCAGATATTCTCATCCGCCTGATCGGAAAAGGTGTGCCAATAGTAGCGTCCGTAGCCGGCGAACCCCTGATGGAACTCGGGATCGGAGTTGTCGGCGTAGGCCACCGCAGATTCGGCGGCTACAAAGATCACGGCGGAGTAGTCGAAGCTATCCTCCAGGGAGACCTTGAGCTTTTCCTTGGGGGTCTGCGCCGGCAGATGCTGGTCGGAGCTCACCGACCGGAAGTTCGGAATAATGCCAAGGATGCGCTTCGTCTGCTGCGGGCCAGCGCTGTTATTCGCGGCGGCGCCGCTCTGTTGCGCCTGTCCCAGCATCGTGCTGGGGTCATCCGGCAGGTCGGAGCTGGACGCGAGCTGAGAAGGTCCTGAAGCGCTCACCTGAGCGGCTGCGGTGGCACATGCGAGGCCAAGAAGAAGAATACCGATCTGGTTCATTCCCTATTGGACGCGTCGGAAACGCGAATCGACCCCAAATTCGTCCAGCGGAGCGCGCCAGCGCTGCGGCTCGCCGGCTTCATCTGCCTTCGTAGCAGGCGCTGATCGACTACGGCGTCTCGTCCTGCGTCCCCTGCGACGGCTTTTTGCCCCCGGCAAGGAGATTGCCTTATCGGCGGCGGCCGCATCAGGACCGACCGGAACGTCTTCACCACCCGCATGGCCGCCTAATTCTGTCCGGCGCCTTCGCCTATGGCCACATTCAGGACCGCCGCTACCGTCAGGCAATCACGGCCGCCGACTCCAGCTGCATGGCTGCGCTCGAGGTGGAGAAGTGCCTGGAGGAGCTCGGGCGGTAAACGCTCTGTATACTTTGCCTAAGAAGGGGCCGTTATGACCCAGATTGTTATCGCAGATGAGGTTGCCGCCGCTCTCGCAGCCGCTGCTGCCAGCCGAGGCTGCAGTCAGGATGACCTCGCCTCCGCTCTTTTGGAACAGGGTCTCCGCCGCGAGGAGGACATCGAACTGGCTCCCGAGCAGGAGGCTCGGCTGCTCGAAAGTATTGCTCAGGCCCGACGAGGTGAACTGATTGACGGCGAGGTCGTCATGGCCCGTTTCGAACAGGCCATGCAGGAAATCATATCCAGGTGACCCGTTTCACCTTTACGCCACACGCCGAACGTGATGTTGACGAAATAACCCGGTATTTGCGGGACCTGCCGAATATACCCGCACTGAAGATCGGCAGAGAACATCAGAATGCTATGCAGGAGATCGTCACCCGTCCTGGACTTGGACGGATGGACGAACGCCTTACCGGCCAGTCCGGGGAGCACATCCTCCGCTATACCTGCGGTCAGTACGTGCTCTTCTACACCGTCGTGAGTGGCAGCATTGCCGTCTCGGAGTTCTCCACGGCAAGCGCGATGTCGATTCAATCATGCGCAAGCGTCTGGAGTAGGCCAATGCTGCACTCCGTTCATCTGCTTCCTGAGCGCATCGAGAATCCTTCCGCTTACCCCTTCGACGTTCCCGCCATCGCGTCCCTGAGTCAACTGGACTTCTCCCCTTCCCGTATCACCTTCTTCACCGGCGAAAACGGCAGCGGCAAATCCACGCTGCTGGAAGCGATCGCGCTGAACTACGGTCTGTCGCTTGAAGGCGGCAATCGCAACTTTGCCTTCAGCGCCGATCTGCCCACGGCCGATACCTATCCGCTTTCACGCGCGCTGCGGTTGGGCTTTCGGCCGGTGCGCAGCGGCGAGGGCTTCTTCTTTCGCGCCGAGACACTCTGGAATTTCGCTACAAACATCGATGAGAAAGATCGCGATTCAGGTGGCGGAGGCCGCATTATCGATTCCTTCGGAGGCCGTTCGCTGCATACACGCTCGCATGGTGAGACCTTTCTCACCGTGCTGGAGCACAAATTCCGCCGCTCCGGTCTTTTTCTTCTCGATGAACCCGAGGCGGCGCTTTCCCCGCAACGCCAGCTTTCTTTCCTTTTGCTTCTGCACGACACGGTACGCGAGTACCCGGACGCCCAGTTCCTTATCTCGACGCACTCTCCCATTCTCCTGGGCACACCCGGCGCGCAGATCCTCAGCTTCGACGACGGGCATGTCCACGAGATTGCCTATGAAGAAACACCCGCCTACACGATCACGCGCCGCTTTCTGATGGATCATCATTCATTCCTGGATCGGCTGCTTGAGATCGATGCCGACCGAAAAGACTGAACACCGGCAAGACTGAACACCGGCATGGCCGAACACCAAAAAAGAAAGAGCGCTGGTCTTGTCGGCCAGCGCTCCCTTTTTGTTGACTGTCGATGTTTGTTTATGCGAAGCCCGCAGGTTGGGTGTTGAGGTTGGCGGCGGTAGCCGGGCCGGAGCTGGCGAAGCCCGCGAATGCGCCGTTAATGCCATTGGGGAAGAATCCGCCCTGGATCTTGCCGGCGCCCCCGTAGGCGAGGTAGAGAACCTGCGCTACGGAACGCAAGGCGGGAAGGCCGTTGGTGGGGTTGATGGAGAGGTATTGGTTCTGCGGGCCGGTGGGGGGCGGAACGAGGTCGGCGCCATCGAGCATGGGCGAGGCGATGTTGAGGCGGGCGATCTGGGTGTGGAGGGTGCCGACGTGCTGGGACTCCGTCGCCAGGATGCGCGCCGCGGTCTGGATCACGATCGGGGTGGTGAGCAGGTACGCCGCGCCGCCGTAAGCGGAGACGCCGATATCCTCAAAGATGCGGGCCAGGGTGAGGTACTCATTCTCGCTGCCGAAGCCCATGTTCAGGGCGTCGAGATTGATGTTGGGCTTGGCGATGGCAGCGCCGCCGAGGAAGCTTTGGAGCAGGACGACGTGGGCGCGCTCATCGACGCCGATCTCCGCTGTAATTGGGCCGGTAAAGACGAGCGAGTTGGAAAGGGTGACCTGCTTGCCGCCCGTGGTGGTGCCGCCACTGGAGGGATTGTTCCCGCTGGCGACGCCGGTGGTCTTGATGCCGAAATGCTCGATCCCATAGCCGTACTGGCCATAGGTGTAGAACTCCGCCTCGAGGTATTCGAGATTGAGAGCGAAGTTGAGAACGTCCATCTCGGTCGAGGACTGGGCCTCGGCGGACGGAGTAATGACGCCAAGCGCGCCGACTGCCGCCGTGGCGGCGCCAATCACCTTGAGGAATTTGCGGCGGTTGGGAGCGGCCGCGACGATCTCTTTGAGGATGCTGTCAGACATGGGAACTCCTGAGTTCTGGGTGTTGCAAAGCTTGAGGGGTGGGCGCAGAGTGGAAAGCTAAGCTACGCGATCCGCTGGCGGCGCGAAAAGTAGAACACTCCAACCGCTCCGGAAAGAACAAGCAACCAGGTCGACGGCTCGGGCGTGACGGCCGCGGACGCGGACGCGACGGTAAGCGCGTATTGGTTGGTGCGCTGGGTGCAGGTGATGTCGTCGATAAACTGTCCACCGGCCACGCCGCAATTGTCTCCGGTCGCGGTGGGATCGCTCGCAAACAGAAATCCCTGGCTGAGCGTTCCAACCGCAACGTTGGGGAACTCGGTCAGATCGAGCACGTAGGAGCCGCTGGCCAGGGTATCCGTCAGCGTCGCATCGCTTGTGCCGGAGCCGAAGTTGTCGATGGGAGCGCCACCGGCACTGAACAGCGTCAGAACAGGATCGAAGCCGCCCGCGGCGTACGAGGTGGTGGCAATGGTGTAGGTCTGGGGAGACGTGGCGGTGAAGTCGTAGGTGAACACACTGTTGTCCGCGGTGAAATTACCGCTGGCCGAGTATGTGTCCGCATGGGCTTGGATCAGAGGAGCGAAACCCAGCATGGCAAGAGCCATGCAAGGCGCATAGAAACGAAAGTTCATGTCATCTCCGTGTAAAGAACAGCTGGACAATTAGGGCGACGGCAGATGAGGTAGAGCGGAAGAACAATCGTTCAAGTTGACCGAACAGCGCAGCAGATCCAGAGTGTCAGGATGGTGAACTCGCCTTGCAAATCTTGCGGCCCGACTCAATCCTGCCTTGAACCTGTGGACATTTATGATGCGCTTTCCAGGTTGCGATGGGCCCCCGGATACGCGAATGTCGCCTATGGCCTTCGCACATCGACTGGTTTTCAAACACTGCACCAAAAGCAAGAGCGGCGACCCAAACCGGATCGCCGCTCGACTGTTTGCTACTTCCTGTTTGCTGCTTCTAGTGAATATCGAACTGCTCCGGATGCAGGCTGGGATCGCTTTTGATCAGGATGGTCTTGCCGGAGATCTCTTCCATCTCCTGCAGCCACTTGCCGTTGCCGCTCTTCAGCTGCTTGACGACCTCCGGGTTGACCCGCAGCATCACATCGCCCTTGTCCAGCTGCTTGTGCATCTTGCGCAGCTCGATGTAGATCTCGTTGCAGACGGTGACCGCGGACTTGGTCATGCCCGTGCCGGCGCAGATCGCGCAGGTAGTCGAGAGGGTGCGCTCCAGGCTCTGCTTTACGCGCTTGCGGGTGATCGCGACCAGGCCGAAGTCATTGAACTGCAGCACCTTGGACGGCGCGCGATCGCTCTTGAGCTCTTCTTCAAGGGCCAGCAGGACCTTCTGCCGGTTCTTGCGGTCATCCATGTCGATGAAGTCAATGACGATGATGCCGCCCAGATCGCGCAGCCGAATCTGCCGCACGATCTCCGGGATGGCATCGAGGTTGGTCTTGACGATGGTGTCTTCGAGCCGCGCCGTCTTGCCGACGAACTTGCCGGTGTTGATGTCGATCGCCACGAGGGCTTCTGTCTGGTTGATCACAATCGATCCACCCGACTTCAGCCACACCTTGGAGCGCAGCGCCTTGTTGATCTCCTCGGAGATGCCGAACTGCTCAAACAGCGGCGTGTCCTTGGTGTAGAGCTTCACGCGGCGCATGAGCGAAGGCTGGAAGCGCTGCAGGAAGCGCAGCACGCGCTCGTACTCGGTCTCTGTGTCGACCCAGATCGCGGAGAAGTTGTCCCCCACCTGGTCACGCAGGACCCGCTCGACCAGGTTGAGATCGTGGTAAATGAGCGCCGGCGACTTCGAGGCCTCCGAACGCTGCTTGATGTCCGCCCATAGATTCAGCAGGAAACGGAGATCGCTGCGCAGTTCGTCCTCGCTCGCACCCATTGCAGCCGTGCGAACGATAAAGCCACCCGCAGCCTCACCCTTTTCGCTGAGCAGAACCTCTTTGAGGCGGCGACGCTCGCCGTCGGACTCGATCTTGCGCGAGACGCCCACGTGGTTCACGGTCGGCATAAACACCAGGAAGCGGCCCGGGAGCGCGATGTGCGAGGTGATCCGCGCGCCCTTCTTGGCGATGGGCTCCTTGGCGATCTGCACCAGCACCTCCTGCCCCGGCTTCAGCAGATCGCTGATGGCGGGCAGATCGGTGTTCTGCATGGAGTGGCGGCTTTGTGGACGGCCGTTGGAACGCGAGTTCGCCATGCCGCGCGAATCACGACCGCCGCGCCCGCCGCGTCCGCCACGATCCCGTTGCTCGCGACCATCGCCTCGGCGCGGCTCACGACGGCCGTCCGGACGAGCTTCGCCCCGATCCCCATTCCGGTCCCGGCGGGGTTCGCGGCCCGCACCCTCCTCGGTGAACTCGGGAAACTCGCCCATGGCCGCGGCGGCGGGCTTTTCGCCTTCGTCGTCGAAGCCGGCGTCCTCTTCCTCGGCTGCCTCGTCCCCTTCCAGCTCGGAGACATCGCTGCCGGCGATCTCTTCGGAGCCATCGAGCTCGTCCTCTTCCAGGTCCTCTTCATCGATGTCGAAGTCGTCTTCCTCGTCCTCATCCTCCACCTCGGAGACAGCGCGGGTCATCTGCTCCAGCGCACGATCCCGGACCAGCGAGCCGATTTCGGCGCCGGCCTCAAAGGTCTCTTCCTCCGTGTCGTCGCCGTAGCTGGCGGACAGATCGAGCAGCTCGCCCTCGTCCTCATCGTCGAGCAGCTCCTCTTCCAGTTGGCCGTCGCCGGGAGAAAAGGCCGGGGTCACCGCCCCGGTTGGTGGGTGCGCAGCGGTGGGCTGCGGTGGGCCTTCGACGTCGCTGAGGTGCACCGATTGCACCGCCGTCTCGTGCTCGATGGGGTTGGACGGATCCTCCTCCGCGCCGGGGATGGCAACCTCGCCGGGCAACTCGGAGAGCATCTCGCCGGAGGGCTGAACCGCCGTGAACTCATGTCCGGAGCCCTCCTGCGCGACCTCGCTGCCCTCATCGAACCGCACTGCGGCGAAGTTCAGCTCATCCTCCACCAGGTTGCCCTGACGGAACTCGCTAGGCCCCGCCGGATCGACGCGGTACGAGGCTGAGGCATCTTCGCCCGGCTCATACTCCGTGGTCTCCTCATGAAACTCAGCCTGATCCTCGGGGTGGTCCTCAGCGACGTGTGCTCTCGCGGGCTCTGCGGCGGCGGCAACGGTCTCGTGCAGCTGCTCTACGGCCGACAACAGAGCCTCACTCGGGCCATCCGTAACGGCCGGCGCGCTGTCCGTCTCCGGGACATACGCGATGTCCTCGGCCTGCGCAGCCTCCATCTCCTGCCGGGTTTCAAACTCTTCGATTTCAAACGCGGGTACATCATCCGAGGCGCGCACGAAGTGCTGAACGCCTTCGCTGCCCTCACGGAAGGGCAAAGCATTCCCTTCCGGCTCATGCTGCGAGGTCACCCCGGGCTGCACGGCCTCAGCTGGATCGAGTTTCTCCCGCGAAACCACGCCGGAATGGAACGAGGTCGGGGTCGCCTCCTCAACGCCAGGGCGGTCCTGGGACAGGGCTTGACGCTCTTCGGCAAACGGCTGGCGCTCGCGCTCGAGCCGGCCTCCCCGTCCACGCTGGCGGTCACGGTCGCGGCGGCGATTGCGGCCGGACTCGCCGGAGCCTTCACCCTCGGCGGAAGGCTCGGTCTCTTCTGGGCCAGGCTTGGGAGCAGCGGTCTGGAAACCAGTCGGGGAAACAGCTTGGGCGGAAGCGCCCTTGCGACGCGAAAGCGTTTCGCCGGGCAGCACAAAGCCGCCGTCCCAGCCCGCGACGGAAAAACCGACCTCGGTCGAGGGACGTGCGCTCAAATAGCTGGGCTGCGCCTTCGCCGAGACCGGCGCGGACGCACTGACGTCGTCGCCCTTGCGATACTTTCCAAGCGACTCTCCCGGCAGAATGAACGGCTCAGCCGAGGCGTTCAGGTCAAGCTCGCCGCCCTCCGGCGCCTCCGCGCGGCGGCCCCGGTCACGATCGCCGAAGCGCTCGCGGCCCCGACCTTCATTTCCCCGACCCTCATTTTCCTGCCCGCCACGTTCACGGCCCCGGCCTTCCCGTCCACGATCCTCCCGCGGACGGCCTTCGCGCGGGGTGAAGCCCGGCTCCTGCGCCCCGCCATGCACCCGCTCCAGCGGTTCCGGCTCGACCTCCTCCGCAACCGGGGCCGCAGCCTCTTCGATCATTGCGGGACTCTCGCCCGGCGCGGCTGCGGGACGATGTTCCACGCCGCGGCCCCGCCGCCTGCCCCGCCGCCCCCGCCACGTCCGGCTACCCTCGACGTTCTCGTCGCCGGCTTCGGCCGGGTGCTCGGCACCCGGCTCCATCGCCTGCGGTTCAGCCGTGTGCTCGGTGGGCTTTACAACCTCCGCGACGGCCTCACGACCCTGTTCCCGTCCGCGGCCGCCGCGATCGCCACGGCCCCGTTCGCCGCCTCTACGAGAATCTCCGGCCTCGAAGTCCGCCGACTCGCCCTGCTCTTCCAGGAAATCCGTGATGTAGAGAAACGCATCGCGCTCCAGCCCGACATCGACGAACGCCGACTGCATTCCCGGCAAAACCCGGGTTACGCGGCCGTTGTAGATCGAGCCGGCGAGCGTGTACTCGTTCTCCCGCTCGTAGTAGATCTCGCTGAGCTCGTCTTTCTCAACGATTGCCAGCCGCGTCTCATGCGGCGTGCTGGAGATGTAAATTTCCTTCGACATAGTCACTGCTTTCCGCCCCAATGGGGCAGGCAGGACAGACGAAGATCGCGCTTCCAGATCTCTGAGGTTCCTCAGCGGAGCCTAGTGTCTGGAAGCTAACTCCCTTGCTGGGGACAGGAAATGAGAGGCGCAGGCTGGAGAAAATGCTGTTTGCCGTGGAACCGAAATCCCAAGGCGCGCGCGCCCGGCGATCCGCAGAGAGCGGGACCGCGAGCCGGCGCTGAGAACAAGAGCTTCCAGAGAGACTGCCTTTGCTCGGGAACGCCCGGAGGCGCCTTCGAGCCCAACGCCCGCAATGGAGTTTGTGACCGCGACAGCCTCAACTTGAGGCGGGGCCGTTAACCGTCCATTCACAAGCATGCTCAAACCTGTCCGGCTGCGAGAGTCGATCCGCGCGTGGCCGGCCTTTGGTTGTAATCTTCTTCTCCGCCGCGCCGGGAACTTGATCGCATCCGTTGCGACGGGTAGGTCGTCCGGACCCCTGGCCCGGACTCTGCTGTCTAGTATGCACCAAAGGCAGGAATGTAGGGGATAGGGATTCGAGAACAGGGTCTGCAGGTCCTCCGAAGAATAAACCCTTCAGCTTCAAGCTACACTCCACTTTTCTAGCACTAAGTGCTATGCTTACGAAATGATCCCGACTGCGCCGGGAACCCTGTCAGTATATAAATCCAAGTCCTTCACCCGGTTTCAAAAGAAGGCCAGGATTACCGACACGGATCTTTGGAGCGCTGCGTTAGCCGCTGATAGCGGCGTCATGGATGCGGACCTCGGAGGTGGCGTGATCAAGCAGAGGATCGCGCGAACGGGCGAAGGGAAGTCCGGGGGTTCGCGATCAATTATCCTTTTTCGCCGGGGAAGCCGCGCGGTTTACGTCTACGGTTTTGAGAAGAAAGACCGTCCCAACATCAGGGCCGATGAATTGGAGGCGTTTCGGAATCTCGCCGCAATTGTTCTTAGCTATACGGATGCCGAGTTGGCGAAACGAGTTTCAGACGGGGCGTTGCTGCAGGTAAAAGCGCCAGAGGAGGAACAGAATGCCTAAGAAGTTTCGCAGCGACGCAATGGCCGCCATTCACGAGACGGCTGCCGACCTTCATCGGGTAGGCGGCATGGATCAAAGGACCATGCGCAAATTCGACGCTCTTTGCTTGACGCCCATTGCGGAGATGACCCCTCAAAAAATTCGAGCGTTGCGTACACGCGAACACGCCAGTCAGACTGTCTTCGCAGCGTACCTGAATGTCACTCCCGGCCTGATCAGCAAATGGGAGCGCGGAGAAAAGCGGCCGCAGGGAGCTTCCCTGAAGCTGCTCTCGCTCGTTGAGAAGAAAGGTTTGGAGATGATTAGCTAAACGCTCGACGCAGTGTGCCGGTCTCCAACTTCTAACCCCTGCCTTCAGTTCACAAACCGCCGCATCCGTATATTCATCACGATCCCCAACGCTAGAAAGGTGAACATCACCGACGAGCCGCCGTAGCTCATCAGCGGCAGCGGGATACCCGTTACCGGCATCAGCCCGACACACATCCCGATGTTGACCGCAACCTGAAAAAGCAGTACCGAGGCAATCCCCATGATAATCAGCGTCCCGGGCGGATCGGGCGACGTCTGCGCGTTCTCAATCAACCGCACGAGAATGAGAAAATACAGCAGCAGTACGCCAAGCGCGCCGACAAAGCCGTGTTCCTCGCAGAACGCCGCGAAGATGAAGTCCGTATAGGGGATGGGGAGAAAGTCGCCCTGGGTCTGCGTGCCCTTGTTCGCTCCCTTGCCCCAGATGCCGCCCGAGCCCACCGCGATCAGGCTCTGCCGGATCTGGTAGCCCGAGCCCTTGGGGTCGGTATCGGGGTTGGCGAAGGCGGTCAGACGCGCCTTCTGGTAGGGCTTCAACACCTTGCCGCTCTTCCAGATACCCCCGACGGCCAGGGCAAAGCCGAGCACCAGGATCGTCGCCTGCCTCCAGCGGATGCCGCCCAGAAACAGGCCCACGAGCAGCACCGGCGAGTACGTCAGCGCCGTCCCCAGATCCGGCTGCGAGAGCACCAGCAGCATTGGCAGGCCGATCAGCGCAAAGGCCTTGGCCACATCCAGCCAGTGCAGTTCGCGTTGATTGGCGATGAAGCCCCAGAAAAACCTCGCCGCGACGAGGATCAGCACCAGCTTCACCCACTCCGAGGGCTGAAAGTGCACGCCGCCGCCGAGGTTGATCCAGCGCCGCCCACCCATCACCTTCTGCCCCACGGCCTTCACGGCCACCAGGCTGAAGATCCCGATCCCATAGGCCCACGGTGCAACGTCCAGCAGCCGGTGGTAGTCGATCAGCGCCACGCCGAACATGAGCACCAGACCGACGGCGAAGAAGCCCATCTGCTTGACCTGAAAGCCATGAAACTTGGTCATCGCCGTGGCCGAGCGGATCTCCGTGACGCTCAGCACGCTGAGCACGAGCACAAAGCCCAGCAGCGTCCAGTCGAAGTCACGAAAGCGCGAGCGCAGCACATCGACAGTTTACCGGGAGGCCTGCCGCCCCACACTCCCCCTCATTTTTGGGGGCGGCAGTTGCATTCCCTTTCGGGCTCCCATCCGTTAGCATGTGCGAAGCCCACGGAGTGAGGAGTTGTCATTGCCGGAAGTGCACTCTCAGCCGCTGCTCAGTGAGGACCTATTCCGCCGGCAGATGGCGCAGTTCTTTGACGCGACCACCGACGGTGTCCTCTTTCTGGATCGCGCCTACACCTTCACCTTTTTGAACCGTCGCGCACGCGAGCTCCTCTCCCCCAGCGGAGACATTCTAGGCACGACCCTGTTTGAGAGCTTTCCCGACGCGATCTTCGAGGGCTCGCCCTTCCTCGAAAACTACCGCCGCAGCATGGATCTCGGGCTTCCCAGCGAGTTCGAGGCCTTCTACCCGGAACCGCTCAACCTCTGGCTGCGGGTGCAGACCTATCCGGCCGACCACGGCATCATGGTCTTCTTCCGGGACTTCACCCAGGAGAAGCTCGCCGCAGACACGCTGCGGCGCAAGAGCGAAGAGGCGGAACGACAACGCGCCGAGATCGAGAGCGTCTACCGGACCGCTCCCATCGGCCTCGCGCTTTTCGACACCAAGGACTTCCGCTACCTGCGCCTGAATGACCGCCAAGCAGCATTCTTCGGGCTCAAGCAGGAGCAGATCGTTGGCCAAACGGTTACGGAAATGGCGCCCATTGAAGGTCTCCGCGAGCTCTTCGAGCAGGTCCTGCGAGGCGAGCCGGTGGTGAACTACCCGCTGGAAGGCTCGCTAACCACCGATCCGGATAACTACCGCTACTGGACCGTCAGTTATTTCCCTGTATTCGGATCGGACGGCTCCATCCAGGCAATCACGGCCGCTTCGCTTGAGGTAACACAGCGGAAAAAGGCCGAAGCGGCGCTGATCCAGAGCGAAAAGCTCGCGGCTGTGGGCCGCTTGGCCAGCTCCATCGCGCACGAGATCAACAACCCGCTCGAATCCGTCACGAACCTCCTGTATCTGGCGCAGAACACGGCCGGAGTGCATGAAATCCACGAGTATCTGAAGCTCGCCGAACGGGAGCTGCGGCGAGTCGCCGCGATCACCAGCCAGACGCTGCGATTTCACAAGCAGGCCAGCAGCCCGCAGGAGATTACCGCCGAGCGCCTCTTCGAGGATGTGCTCTCCGTGTATCACGGACGAACGGCGAATTCGCGGGTCGATATCCAGGAACGTACCCGCGCGCGCCGGCCGATCCGCTGCTTCGAAGGAGAGATCCGGCAGGTCCTCAGCAACCTTCTCGGTAACGCGCTCGACGCGATGAATCCGGGTGGCGGCGTGTTGAAGTTGCGGAGCCGCGAGGGCACGAACTGGGAAAATGGGGAGCGAGGGATCGTTCTCACTGTCGCCGACACGGGGAGCGGCATGAGCGCGGCGACCCAGGCCAAGCTCTTCCACCCCTTTTTCACAACCAAAGGCATCATCGGAACCGGCCTGGGGCTCTGGGTGAGCAAGGAGATACTTGACCGCCACCGTGGTGTGCTCTGCGTTCGCAGCAGCGAAGACAAGGCGCATCGCGGGACCGTGTTCACGGTCTTTTTGCCGTTCGACGCGGTAGTGCGATAGGTTCGCGCAATTTGTGTACCTGGCTTTCCTCCCAGGCTTTGTAGCAAATTCCCTTCCGGTATAGAGGTGTCATCTCCACCGAAGCAGACGGTCGTATCGTCTGTGCAGTGGAGAGATCCCTGTGTTTCGCCAGGTGCTGCAGAAGCTTCGTTTCCGCCACGGACGAATACCGCCGTCTCTCCGCTTCGGCTGCGCCTCCGGTCGAGAGGACGCCTCTGCACCAACACGGAAACTGCTCCATCTGAACCATTGCAGAACCGCCTCAGCAACTGCTGACCTATCCCCCGCCACCGGAAGCCGTCTGCCCGGCGTTCCCTGGCCCGGATTTCACTCGAACCGGGTCCGCTGCGGCCGCATCAGGTGCGGCTGCCCCTGTGGCGCCGGGACTCTCCTCCGCCGGCCTGGCCGCATCGGCCACCTTCACCAGATTGCCGGTGCGTTCACGCTGCTTGTTCACATAGGCGCTGATCACCTGCGCGGCCAGTTTGGCGGAGTTGTTGCCCCAGTTGCCGTGCTCCCACAGCACCGCGACCACGATATCGGGATTGCGGCGGGGCGCCATGCCCACAAACCAGGCGTTGGGCTCGGTGTTGTGGCCCTTGTTGGTGCGGGAAAGCGCGTTGTGGCTCATCACCTGCGCCGTTCCGGTCTTGCCCGCGAAGTCGACGCCCTCCAGATGCGCGGCGTACGCGGTTCCAATGGGGCTGGAGGTTACATTGGCCATGGCATCGGTGATGATCTGCCAGTTTTCCGGCGTCAGCGGAATCGTTTTGTCGCCCGACCCGGGAAAGCTCTCGCGCACCGCCTCGGCCTGTTGCGGCGTCAGCTCATCCGGAAACACTACATGGGGACGTCTCAGAACGCCTCCGGAGGCGATGCCGCCGACGGCGCGCGCCAGCTGCAGCGGCGTCACCTGAATCGCTCCCTGCCCGATGCCGACCGAGATCGTCTCACCGGCATACCACTTGTCGTGCTGCGTCTTCAGCTTCCATTGCTCGGAGGGCATCAGCCCCGTCGCCTCATCCGGCAGATCAATGCCGGTCTTCTCGCCGATGCCGACGGAGTTCGCATAACGCGCAATAGTATCGATGCCCAGCCGGTTCGCCAGCGTGTAATAAAAGGTGTCACAGGAGTACGGAATCGCATTGGTAATATTTACCGCGCCGTGGTGCCGGTCGCAGGCAAAAAAGTGCCCGTAGAAGGTCGCGCCGCCGTTGCACTCGACGTGCAGGTTCTGCGCGGCATTTTCCTGCAGGCCCGCCAGCGACATGATGATTTTGAACGTCGATCCCGGCGCCAGCTGCGCCTGGATTGCTTTGTTCAGCAGCGGGTGATCCCCGTTATCGAGGATCGTCTGCCAGTAGGCCTTGGTCAGCCGCACCGAGAACTGGTTCGGATCGTAGGTGGGCCGTGAGGCCATAGCCAGAATCTCGCCGGTGTGCGGGTCCATGGCGACGATCGCGCCGATCTTGCCCTCCAATGCCTGCTCCGCCGCCTTCTGCACATCGAGATCCACGGTTAGGCGCAGATCCTGCCCCGGCTTGGCGTACTCTTCGCCCATGACGCCGACCTCGCGCCCGTGCGAGTTCACGATGGTGTCGCGTGAGCCGTCCTGCCCGCGCAGGATCTCGTCATAGGCCTCCTCCACGCCCGACTTTCCGACCACATCGCCGGGCTCATAGAAGGCGTACTTGGAGTTGTTCAGGTCCGCCTCGCTCACCTCGCCGACATAGCCGATCAGGTGGGCCATAAAGCCGTCGCGGGGGTACAGCCGCCGCTGCTCGTCCAGGGTGTCGAGCTCGGGCAGATCGTCGCGATGCGCGGCGATAAAGGCCTGCTCATCCGGCGTGATGTCCCCCTTCAGCGGAATAGGTTCGTACTTGGGCGCGTACTGGAAGTGCTTCAGAATCGCGGTGATCTGGTCGGGGTCCATGTGCAGCCCCGCGGCAATCATGGGCAGATCCTGCGGCAGTGAATTGAGCTGCTCGCGCAACAGATAGCAGGTCACCGACGGGTAGTTGTCGACGATCAGCCGGCCTTCGCGGTCCAGGATGCGTCCCCGCGGGGCCAGCACCGGCACCTTGCGAATGCGGTTCTGCTCGGCGAGCACGCGGTAGTTTTCCGCCCCCAGAACCTGCAATCGCCACAGCCCGATCCCCAGCACCAGCAGGACAAGGGTCACCGCATACTGCGCCACGGTCAGCTTGACCGGCGAGACCTTTTCCCTGCGTTCCAGATCGGTGGGTATCACGTGCGGGCCCGTGTGGTTTGGACGTGCTGTGCCGGCTTCAGTCTACCGTGACCCATCCGTTTGCCTCCGCCCCGTATCAGTCCCGAATCTGCTTGAAGCGGTCCAGCAAGAGAAAGATCGGAATGGCGACGGCCGTATTCACCCCTGCGCGCGCAAATACGTATCCAGCATGAAGTTGTTCCGTGGGAATGCCCAGCAGCCGGCGACGGATGACGTACAGGATCGCGGTTTGCAGCAGGCTCGCCACAAAGTTGATCAGCACGCGATTCAGGATGTTCTCGACATCCACCGTAAAGCTAACGCTGGCGCCGATATAGCCGATGATGGCTTTCGCAATGCCATAAACCCCAAACGGCTGGTCCGTCAGCGAGTCCTGCACCAAGCCGATCAGCGTTCCGGTGACCGCACCGGCGATTGGACTGCGTCGCGAAACCGCAAAAAACACCGTCACGATCAGGGGAAGATCCAGAATGTCGAAGCGGGGCCAAAGCCGCGGCAGAATGGCTCCCACCAGAATGCATAACAGCGGGGCGAGCACGGTCACCGCCGGATGGAAGTGATACTGATCGAGTTCGCGCCGCGACGTGTAGGAGTGCTCTGCCATGCCTGGAGTCGCCTTTGAGCATATCGCGCCGTTGCGGTGATGCCGACGATATGGGCCCAGATGGAAAAACGAACGCAAAGGGCGCAGAGGTACAACGCAGAGGACGCGGAGGTACAACCCAAAGGACACATGGGGGCCCTTTGCCCCCTTTGCGTTAGCCCCTTTGCGCCCTTTGCGTTCGCCTTTCACAACGCCCGGCCCGCCGATCAGGCCAGTGGCTTACGATGAGAACATTTCCCCAAGGACACCCACATGCCGACGCCCTTTGAAAGCGCGCAGCTGAACCTGAAGCTCTTCGAGCTTCGCCGCGAACCCACCTTGCGAGCCGCACGTTCGTGGTTCCTTCACGACTTCAATCCGGAGAGCCTGGCGGATGTGCACGCACTCGCCGGCGGCGAGCACAACGCCGAGTTCCGCATGGTGCTGAGCTATTGGGAGATGGCAGCCTCGCTGGTCACCACAGGGGGCATTGACGGCAACGCTTTCCTCGCGGCGCATAGCGAGGTCGTCGCCACCTTCAGCAAAATCTGGCCATTTGTCGCCGAGATTCGCAGTGCCATTGCGGAGCCCGACTTCTGCAAACACCTCGAAGCCGTCCTGATGAACGCTCCAGAGATGGAGGCGACGCTGAGGCGGCGACGCGAGAAGATCATCGAGGCGGCAAAGCTGCGCTCGCCCGCAAAGCCCGAAGAGACAGTCTGACTACGGCTGAGGCGCGGGCGGCTGGGGCATGGTCGCCTGCGGCTGCCGCGGAGCCCCCGGCGTGAGATCCTCGGCCGGCGGTGCAGCCCCCGGCGAGTAGCGATCGGGGTGCACCGCGGGCTGGGCCTTGGGCATGCCGGAGTTCGGCACCCCCGGAACACCACCGGCTCCCTTGGCGGCCTCGGCAGCGGCTTTGGCAGGGTCTTTGGCCGGGTTCGCGGATATGGTTCCGGTGTCGCCTTGGGCTCCGGTTGCCCCCTCCGGCTGCTCATGCAGGCTGGGCAGGCGGTCGGCGATCATATCCGCCGCGCGCTTGTTGGCCTCGGCGGCAGCCTCTGCCTGGGCGGCATCGGCCTGGGCCGCCGGCGGCAGCTCGGAGGAGGTGCCGGTGATCACCAGCACCTCCTCCAGCCGGTGCAGATTGGCCGCCGGCTGGATGTGAATCAGCGTGTACGGCGGGTGGGTCGGATCCGGCGCCACGGCCGTAATCACGCCGACCGGCAGCCCGCGCGGAAAGACCTGGTCGCCGCCGGAGGTGATCACATGCTCGCCGGGCTTGATGCGATCATCCGGCGTCAGGTTATTGATGATGACCTCCCCGTTCGCCGTGCCGCGCAGAATGCCGCGCATCCGCGTGGAGGCCAGAAACACCCCTGCGCCGGAGTTCGAATCATCGATCAGCAGCAGCTGCGCCGTATGCGGCATCACGTCGCGCAGCTTGCCCACGACCCCATCGGGTGTGATCACCGGCTGCTCGGCTTGCAGGCCATCCGCGGAGCCCTTGTCGATCCAAAGCACGTGCGAGCGGTCCGATCCGCTGGTCCCGATGACCTCGGCGGCGACGGTGGAGGTGATGTACTGCTGCTTGAAGCCGAGCAGCGATTGCAGGCGGCGCCCCTCTGCCGCGTCTTCGGCAAAACCGGCCTGCTCCTCCCGCAGCCGGGCGATCTCGCTGCGAAAGGCTTGGTTCTGCTCGCGGGTGTGGCGCAGGTCGACGTAATTCGCCCACAGCTGCCGTACGCCTGAGCCCGCCGCCTCGCTCGCGTGCTCGACCGGACCGAACAAAAACATCGTCCAGGAGCGCAGCAGCGTCGTCTTGCGGCTTTCCTCGGGGCCACTCACGCTGAACGGCGGCCGCACGGGGCGATGCACCTGGACCGCCAGCCAAAGTGTCTGCGCCAGCACCAGCGCCAGCAGAACCAACGGGTTGCGAAGACGGCGGAGGGATTCCATGAGCGAATGACGGCGCACGGCCGCATAAACATTATCCATGCAACAGGGTTTCTGGTTTTCTGGTTGTCCTCCCCGCATGGGGACCTGCTTCTAATGCTGAGTCAGCCAACGCCGGTTCCACGCAACCCGTTAGCATGAACCACGTGGCTCTCACACTTTCCACGCCGGCAAGACTCCTCAAGCGCGTGGGCGACCGCGTGGGCGCCAGCCTCCTCGAGCGTGGCGTCGAATCGGTAGAAGATCTGCTCTACCACCTGCCCTTCCGCTACGAGGACCGCGCCCACCCCAAGCCGCTTTCCGACTACAAACCCGGCGACATGGCTTCGGTCGTCGGCGAGGTGCGCGGCATCGTGCTGCTGCGCACCCGCGCCAAACCCATCTTCGAGATGACCGTCGGCGTTCGCCCTTATGCACCTGCCGAACCCGAGCCCAATGCAATACTCACCTCGCCGCCGATCCTCGAAACGGTCAAGTGCCTCTGGTTCAACGGCACCTACCTGCGCGACCGCTTCCAGCCCGGCCAAACCGTGGCGCTCTACGGCAAGCTCGAGGGCTCGCGCTCCGGCAATGCCCTCCACGCGCCCGCCGGCTCGACCAAGTGGAAGATGGTGCAGCCCACCTTCGAGATCCTCCCCGACGCCCACGCCACCGGCGAGCAGGCCGAGTTCGTGCACCTGGAGATGGGCCGCCTCGTGCCGGTCTACGAGTCGCTGGGCGGCACCACGCCGCTGGGCGGCAAACTCGGCTCGCGCTGGCTGCGGCGGGTGCTTTGGACGCTCTTCCGCGAGCTCGAAGAGACCGGCACCGAAGCAGAGGAAACGCTTCCCCGCGCATTAATCGAGCGCCTCGGCCTGCCGGGCCGTATGCAGGCCCTCCGCGATCTCCACTTCCCTCCCGCCGATACCTCGCTCGCCGACCTGCAAGCCGCCCACACCCCCGCGCATCGTCGCCTGATCTTCGAAGAGCTCTGGTATCTCGAACTCGGGCTGGAGCTGAAGCGGCGTCGGCTGCGCGAGCGCGCAGGCACAGCCTTTGTCACCGATGACCGGGTCCGCGCGGCGCTCAAACAGATCCTTCCCTTCAAGCCCACCGCCGCGCAAAAACGCGTGCTCGGCGAGATCGTCGCCGACATGCGCGAGCCGCGGCCGATGCGCCGCCTGCTGCAGGGCGATGTCGGCTCCGGAAAAACAATTGTGGCGCTCGAGGCGGCACTGGTCGCCATCGAAAACGGCTACCAGGTGGCCCTGATGGCGCCCACCGAGATCCTCGCCACACAGCATTATCTATCCGCGCGCAAGCTGCTGGCCGACGCCACCTCGCCCAGCAAAAACCGAGGCTACCGCGTTACACTGCTCACCGGATCGCTCGACGAACGCACCAAGAAGGACGCCCGCGGCCGCATCTTTCGCGGTGAAACCGACCTCGCCATCGGCACTCACGCCCTCGTCGAAGAGAAGGTCGAATTCGACAATCTCGGCCTCGTCATCATGGACGAGCAGCATCGCTTCGGCGTGCAGCAGCGCTACAAGCTGATGCGCAAACCCGGCCCGAACGGCGTCGCCACGGAACCTGACGTGCTGGTGATGACGGCCACGCCCATCCCGCGCACCCTGGCGCTGACCATCTACGGCGATCTGGAAGCCAGTGTGCTCGATGAGCTGCCCCCCGGCCGCACGCCCATCACCACCCGCCGCCTACCGGCCGAACGCGCCGCCGAGGTCTGGACCTTTGTGCGCAAGCAGGTCGCCGCCGGCCGGCAGGCGTATATCGTCTGCCCCATCATCGAGGGCAGCAAGGACGATCAGCCGGAGTTGGACTTCGCCAGGGAGGATGAAGGCGAGTTGGCGAGTCAGCGAGTTGGCGGATTGGCGAGTCAGCGGTTTGGCAGGTCAGAAGATGGTCCATCGGATCATTCAGTCCACCCCTCCCCTGAGCTGTCATCTCGACCGGAGCGCCAGGCCCCGGACGACAGCAATTCGTTATCTGGGTGGCAGCGGGACGGCTTTACCGTCCCGCGGAGTGGAGAGACCCGCGGTTCTGCCCGGAGCGCCAATAGGGCTCAACGCGGCCCGAAACTCTCCGCCAGTCACGGGCAAACAGCAGATTCCTCCGCTGCGCTGCGGAATGACAAATCGAGAAGGGGGAAAGCGAAGGGGAATGGCGAACCCGGAGACCGTGCGAAAAAGAACGCCAATGGCCAACCTCTCCTCCCCCGGCTCCGCTCCGCTGTACAAGTTCACGACGAACTCAGCGCGGGGCCGCTCCAGGGTCTTCGCCTCGGCCTGCTGCACGGCCGCATGAGCGCCGACGCCAAGGACGTCACCATGGCCCGGTTCAAACGCGGCGAGATCGATGTGCTGGTTGCGACGACCGTCATCGAGGTCGGTGTCGACGTGCCCAACGCCACGGTCATGGTCATCGAGCACTCCGAACGCTTCGGCCTCGCGCAGCTGCATCAGCTGCGCGGACGCGTCGGCCGCGGCAAGGCCAAAAGCTTCTGCGTTCTGCTCACCGGCGAGCGCGTCACGCCGGAGGCCGAGGCGCGGCTCGACGCCATGGTGCGCACGCAGGACGGCTTCGAGCTCGCCGAGTTCGACCTAGACCAACGCGGCCCCGGCGAGTTCTTCGGCACCCGCCAGGCGGGCATGCCCGACCTTCGCGTCGCCAATCTGTCCCGCGACCGCAAGCTGCTGGAGCTCGCCAAAATCGAAGCAGCCCGCTTTGCCCAGGCTCCGGACCCGCAGATCACTCCCGAAGAGCGCGCCGGGGTCTGGAGCCGCTTAAAGCAGCAATGGCAGCGGCGCTATGGCCTTGTAGAGGCATAGCCCGAAGCGTTGACGGGTGAGAGGATCGGATCGCCACTCCAGATCGGCTAACGTCTAGGGCACATCCAGGGGACAAGATCTTACCGTAGACGGGTAAGATACCCCAGGGTTAGGGCCCTGGGGTACAAATCAGTCTGGAGGGGTGGTGTTTATGCAATGCGGCCGGTAAAGCTGCGCTGTAGGTTCTCGGTTGAGGTGCCCACAAAAATCGTGGTCCTCCTCATTCCGATTGCTGCGGCAGTGGTATTCGAGCTTGTGAGGTCGATTATCCACCGCTAATCACCGGGTCCGTTCGGTAGCCTCCGGACGGACCCAACTATTGGTAAAGATATCCTTCTCCGAAGGGACTAGCAAGCATTTTGCTAGCCGATGCTCAAGTTAGCATTGCGGCTCGCAACAAAACTCGTTGCACGTAGTCATACAGCCGTTGCGGGGCACAAACGAACGGCTGCCGGCGCCTGCTTCTTGGGTCCGCGTTTGCGGGCCACCAGCAGACGGATGCGGTCCAGCATCTCGGCCGCGCCGCAGGCTCCCTTGGGCAGGAACGCATCCGCCGCGGCTGCGCGCTCGAAGTTCGACACCATGCCGGAGACCAGCATCGTCGGCAGCGACGGATGCAGCCCCTTGGCGCGCCGCACCAGCTCGTTGCCGTCCATGCCGGGCATCATAAGATCGGCGAGCAGCAGGTCTACCGAGCCCGGCACCGCGCCTTCCAGATACTCCAGCGCGGAAACCGCGGTCGTCATGCCCACCACGCGATAGCCGCGCGTCTCCAGCATGAACTTGCGAAGGGAGAGAACCTGCTCACAATTTTCCACACACAAAATCGTCTTACGAGGGCGCATCGGTCGTTCTTCTCCTGCCGCCCGGGGGCGGCTTAGGTCGTGATCCACGCTCAAAAAGCGCGGATGGTTGCGGTTACTTCAGGCCGAACGGGAGCGGTTGCGCCTTGGGGGCACAGGAGCGCGTTCGGGAACGGCTTCACTTCCAGGGCCCAGAGGCCGTGGGGCCGGGCACGTGGGTGCGATCGCGCAGGCGGGTACTTCCCGCTGCCCGGGGCGGTCTTCCCGGGGGCCGGTTGCGGTCCGTCGAACGACGGACGCAAAGCGGCGAGGCGGGCTGGAGTCCGCGAAATTCAGGCTGAAATGTCAGCGAAATCGACTTCGGATATCACTTGCGGGAGAGGTAACGTTCCCTACTGCGATTGCCTGAGCATACGGAGAGGAACCGTTCAGAGCAACCCGAAAAGAAGGCGAAGATTCACGGATTTGTAACCCCTAATCCACCGCTCCTGTCGGAACCATTGGTGTTATTGACCTTTTCGGTTCCCCCGCCTGTGCATATCAAACGCAAGCGGGGAGGAAGAACCGTCCAGCTGCCACAACTATGGTGCGACCTCCCACCAAAGTTGTAGTCACCCCTTCCCCAGAGCGGGTTGCCTGCACCGTAAGAAGACTTGGCCGCAGCATTTCTACGCCCTGTTCCAGCATCGCCGGCGTTCCGGATGCGACCAGGCGCGTACGCACCAGCCAGGCGATACATGGTCCGGCCGCCGAGCCGGTAGCGGGGTCCTCACCCGCATACCACTGCATGCGTGCGCGCCAGCGCGGGGCCTCGGCTCGGGAGTCTGGGTGGGGCGCGATGCAGTAGAACCACCGGATGCCTCGCTGCCGCAACCAGGCGCACGCCTCCCGTTGCGGAATCGCCAGTCGCGCCAGCGCCTCAATCGAACGCAAGGGAACGATGCAGAACGGATTGCCGGTCGAGACGGTCTGCGGCTTGTACCCGAGCAGCAGGTCCGCCTCCGGGACGCCAATCACCGTTGCCACCTCCGAGGGATCGTGCTCCGGACCAAACTCCGGGTCATGCTGTTGCATCGTGCCGTAGCTTCCGGTCTCGCCTGCCCCCGGTGCTCGGAACCGCACCGGAATGGGGCCCGCGTTCAGCCGCAGGGTGATCGTCTCGTCGCCCTGCACGGGCGGATGGTTCAGGCGGAGCCAGCTCGCGGTGCCCAGGGTCGGATGCCCGGCGAACGGCAGCTCCTCCTGCGTGGTGAAGATCCGCACCCGGACGCCCTCCGCGCGATCCTGCGCCGGATCGTCTGAAGGGATCACGAAGGTCGTCTCGGACAGGTTCGTCTCCCGCGCCAGCGCCTGCATGTCGCTGTCGCTCAATCCACGGCCATCGTGAAACACGGCCAATGGATTGCCTTGGAGCGCACGCTCGGCAAAGACGTCCAGAACGGAATATTCGAGTTCTCTTCCCATACGGCGAGTCTATCGGTCACGCGGTGGGTGCCCCACCTTCGTCCACGCACCGGGTGCCCCACCTTCGTCCACGCACCGGGTGCCCCACCTTCGTCCACGCACCGGGTGCCCCACCTTCGGCGCGTTTTTTGCGCCTAAGGTGGGTTTAGCCACGGAGCTTCGTGCGAGCCCCACCTTAGCGACAATGAAACCGTCGCGAAGATGGGCACCCGATGTCCGCGGGTTGACAGATCCCTTCTTCCCTCCGTACCTTGAAGTTGCCGCGATGGGGTAAACCTGCCCCAGGCTGATGCCCGGCATCGGCGGCGGTCAAAATTCCTTATGTTGCGTTCCTTCTCTATCCCGTGCCCCCCGCGTTGCCGCTGCTGTTGCTGTGGCCGGGCCTGGGTGCGGGCGTGAGCGCAACGAGACGATAAACCAAGCGTCGCGAAGCGAATCAAACCCACCCAGGCCGTTGCCGGGTGGGTTTCTTGCGTTGCGAGCATTGCTGCGACGGGAACAAGGGTCACGGAATCAAAGCATTTGGGTAAGTTCGCAAATTTGCAAATTCGCAAGTCGCGGGGCAACAGCCCCAAAGGTTCGGAGCCGAAACTCCACCCCCTTCGAAGCGCAAACCGCCTCGGAGCCCACGCCAGAAAGGCACACCGATGTCACTTCGCATCAACGATATTGCTCCAGACTTCACTGCGGAAACCACGCAGGGAACCATTCACTTTCATGACTGGATCGGCGACAGCTGGGCTGTTCTTTTCTCCCACCCCAAGGACTTCACGCCGGTGTGCACCACCGAACTCGGCGCCATGGCGAACCTCGAAGCCCAGTTCGCTGCGCGCGGAGCCAAGGTGATCGGCCTTTCGCTCGATCCGGTGGAAAGCCACGCCAAATGGGCCAAGGACATCGAGGACGTGGGCGGCAGCCCCGTGACCTACCCCATGATCGGCGACCCCGAGCTGAAGGTCGCCAAGCTCTATGACATGCTCCCGGGCGACGCGGGAGACGTGGAGGGCGGCCGAACCGCGGCGCTCAACGCCCCGGTTCGCACCGTGTTCGTCATCGGGCCGGACAAGCGCATCAAGCTGCATCTCGCCTATCCCATGACCACCGGCCGCAACTTCGACGAGGTGCTGCGTGTGCTCGACAGCATGCAGCTCACAGCCAAACACAAGGTGGCTACCCCGGCGAACTGGAAGCAGGGCGATGACGTCATCATCACCGGCGCAGTCTCGAACGAAGAAGCGGACAGGATCTTCCCAGGCTATAAGACCGTGAAGCCGTATCTGCGGACAACGGCGCAGCCGCAGTGAAACAGGGTCCAGCGTCCAGGGCTTAGGGTTCAGTCTAGTTTGCTTTACTGAACCCTATACCCTGGGCCCTGTACCCCCTCGGGCACCGGTGGCGAAGTGGCTAACGCGCTGGTCTGCAAAACCAGTATTCGTGGGTTCGATCCCCACCCGGTGCTCCATAGTTCAAAGAACTCGAAAGGCCGCCCCGCGAGGGTGGCCTTTCGATCATGGGAATGCCCACCTCGCTCTCTGATTGAATCGAGTCGAAAAACAGCAGATCTACCCACCTAACGGAGGACGGCCGCTGCCTGGAGGCGAGATCTCCGCTTCGCAACGGTGTACTCCAGGCCTTCGATCCAGTTCAGCCCCTGCGCATTTGCCTCGTTCATCGCGTGATCGAAGAACGCTCTGTCAAAGGGATCGGGAAGGGCTTGCTGAAACAGCTGCGTGACTCGGCTGCGGACAGCCAAAACATCGGTATCGGGTGTTCTCAAGTGTTCGCGACCCATGCAATCGAACCTAGACAATCGACGGCGTGTTGAGAATGACACCTTTGTGGGCACCGGGTCCAGAGAGTGGTACATCCGCCCGACCTTGTTCCAAATTGGTTCGATTGCAGATCGTTCGCAGCCATCGCTTACAACCATCGGAGACTTGGGGAGATCTTTGCATCTGCACCAAAACAGAGACGGTGCCTCAATGTGAGTGCGGCTGTACCGTCGCCGGCGCCCCGTCCGTCTGTTGTGCGGTGTTTGCGTCCCATGCGTCGTAGTACTGCATCGTGTACACGGTCCAGATGGAGCCGCAGATCACCAAACCGACAAACACGATCAGAGCAGCGGCGCGGACGCGGAAACACTTCAGGGTAGACGCGGACGCAAGCTCCTGCGTTTGCGGGAAAAGCTCTGGGGGAGAGCCAACGACTTTGGCAGCGGTGGACATGGCCGCTATCGTCTCAGAACTCGCGAGAGCGGAACAGAGTCCTTTGGTAATTGCCCGGCGATGACCTATAGCGCTCGCGAGCCCAGGCGACGCAGTGTTCCTCCCGCCCGAATCGACAGCTCGCCCGTGGGCGCCGAAAAATACAGCGTGTTTTCCCCGACCTTCTCATCGGGCACCAGCGCCCCTGTTCCGAGCAGCCCGGCGCCCCCGACCTTTTCAACACCTGCCCATCCCGTCGGCGGCCCAACCAGCATGGCGATCCGGTCCATGTCGACGCCTTCAACCTGCAGCCGCGCAACCTTTCCGCCCGCCTGCAGGACGCACGGCACGGCGGTGTAGCTGGCCTCGCCTTCCTCCACCACGCGGACCCCCGCCAGGGTGATTCGGCTAATCGCTGCCGCCGCCTCGGTCGCGACGAACGGAGCCGGCGCGTCCCCATCCGCCGTGCGCAGCAACGTAACCCCTGCGAGCAGCAGATCGCGAGCACCGGGCGCCTTCACCGTGAGCAGGGGCACAGCGGCCTTCGGCGCGCGGTAGGTGCAGTCCCGCAGCGTGAGTGACCCCATGGCCGTCTGCAGCGTCGCGAAGCCCGGCGCGGTGAAACTGCAGCCAGTGATGAGCATGTCCTCGATCTGATCCGGCAAGGCCGTCGCCTCGTTGCCCTGGATGCCGAGATCGAAGGCCTCCGTCTGCGTAGTCCCCGCGCATTGCGCCACGGAGACCCTGCGCACCCTGTAGGTCTTCCGCTGGCTTGCGAGCGAGGTATAGACCCGCATCATGGTCAGGCTGTTCTCCGCGATGCAGTCGGTCACGTGGACATCTTCAATGTTCCCGCCAAAGCCCTCCGGCGCGTTCAGCGCGACCGCATCATCGCCGGTAGCGAAGCGGCAGCCGCTGATCAGAACGCGCTCCGCCGGGCCGTTGATGTGAATGCCGTCCTGGTAGTTGTGCCCGCTTTCGAACTGGCAGTTCGCGATCGAAACATCCGCCGCGTTTGCCAGCATGACGGCATAGCAAGGCGCGTCAACGAAGCGCACATGGTCCAGGGAGACACCGGTGCAGTTTGTCAGGGCGACGCCGAACATGGCGTGCTGCGGCGCTCCCGGCACGGGCTGCTCTGGCGGCGTCGTACCCTGCCGCGGCCCCGTGGCACTGCGCTGCCCATTGCCGAAGATCGCGAAGTCCCGCAGCGTGATGTTTGAAGCTGCCCGCGGCGGCGCCGGCGAGACGCCCTGGCCTTCGGTCTGGCCGCCGGTATACACGCCGATGCGAATCGCGTCCCCGTTGGCTCCATCGGCGAGATAAATCCCGGTGTCCCAGCCAAGTCCCTCGATGGCCGTGTGGCCCTCCGCCGCGATCACGAGCCCATGCACCAGCGCCGGGCCGTCCAGGATCAGCTTCACCGGGTGAGCCTCGCTGGCCGTCTCCAGAAACGCATTCAGCGCACCGGTGTTGTCCGTTGCGGGCGCCCCGGTGCGCGTTCGTCCTGTCGCGAGATCCACGTCCAGCTTGCAGCCAAGGGCGCTGGCATACGCCACGCGCGGACTCGGGGTTCCTGTACCTGTCGTCATCGCTCTTTCCCTTTCCCCACAGACCCACCGCCTGTAGCGTGAAGGGTCAGATGCACAACCGAAGCCCCGTTTTCGGACACGCGGATGGCAGATCGTTCTCCATATCGGCATCCGGGGACGCTAGAATCGGGCCTGTATGCCCCTGTTAAAAGTCCTGATCCTGGCCATCGTGCAAGGCCTCGCCGAACTGCTGCCCGTCTCCAGCTCCGCCCACGTGGTGGTCGCGGAGAAGCTGATGGGCCTCGATCCGTCCTCGCCCGAGATGACGCTCATCCTTGTCATGCTGCACACCGGCACGATGTTTGCGGTGATCGTTTACTTCTGGAACCAGTGGAAACGCGCCTATTTCGCCTCCGCCGACGCCTTCAAGCGCTTCGTCATCCGCGCGATCTGGGCGTCGTTCCTGACCGCCGTTATCGGCTATCCCATCATTGCGATCATCGAAAAGACCGCCTTCAAAGGCGCACCCAAAGCCGAGATCGAGTTGCTCTTCACCCGTCTCGACCTGGTGGGGGCGGCGCTGTTTGCTGCAGGGCTGTTGATCCTCGTCGCCGGTTTGCGCGAGCGTCGCCGCGAAGAGCTCGTGACCCGCAGCGCGTATGAGCGCGCCGCGTCGCGCTCCGGCGAAAACGTCACCTTCGGCCAGGCCGGCTGGATGGGCGCGGTGCAGGGTCTCGCGCTGCCCTTTCGCGGCTTCTCCCGCTCCGGCTCGACCATCTCCACCGGCCTGCTGGTGGGCGCCACCCGCGAGCGCGCCGAGCGCTTTTCCTTTGCGTTGGCCGTGATCCTAACCCCCGCCGCCATCGCCCGCGAGTCCCTCCGTGTCGTCAAGGCCTCCCACGCCGCAGCAGCCAGCGGCGTACCCGTAAACCTGCACGACAGCATCGCCTATTCGGTCATCGGCATGGTGCTCAGCTTCTTCGCCGGCATCGCGGCGCTGCGCTGGCTGAGCGCTTGGTTGGAAGAAGGACGCTGGTGGCTGTTTGGCGTGTATTGCCTGGTGGCCGCTTGCGTTATTTTATTTTTGCACTATCGCGGTTATTGAGATCTGATCCCGACTGAGCGAAATAGAGAGCTCCTGCCTACTATGATGGGGCCTTTACTTTTCTTTCTTGTCATTCCCGAAGGGAACCTGCTTTCTCCTCAGTGCGGAAACCATGCATACGGCTGTTGTGCTATGTCGGCGAAAGGAGGTCCGAGCTATGATTCCGGCTTATGCACTGGACCCGTGCGCAGAAAATCGAATTGATCGACAAGGTGAATCCGACATGGGAGGAGCTGCTGCCGGATACGCCTGTGGCGCTTCCACGGACAGCAGGTTCTCTCCGGGCATGACAGAAAGAAAGGCAAAGGCTCAGGGCCAACTCAACTCGCTAACTCGCCAACTCGCTAACCTGCCAACTCGCCAGTTCGCCGCGCATACAACCAAGCCCACCAGATCAACACCATCTGCAAAGGCAATCTCGCCCAAAGCGTCCACTCCGGCACGGAACGAAAGCGCTCCGGATGCTGCGCCATCCAGAGATTCGCCGGAAACACAGCAATCAGCAGCAGCATTAATCCCCAGGCTGCCGGCCGTCGTGTCGCCGGCACTAAAATCCCCACGCCCCCGGCGATCTCAGCGACACCCGAAACCAAGACCAAGCCCCGGTGCGCCGGCAAATAATCCGGCACGATCGCCATGAAAAGCCGCGTCGCCGTCCAGTGGCAGATGCCCGCGCCGATGTACACCAGCCCCATAGCAATCCGGCCCAGCTTCATGCACACCCTTTCAGCACACCTGAACAAGCAGCAGAAAAGGCGGCCGTAGCCGCCTCTTTGCACAACCTGATCCCGAAGTTTTACTTGCCGCCCAACGCATCCCGGTGATTCCGCACATAATCATGCGAGTTATTCACATGCGCCTGCTGCTCGGTCAGCAACTGGCGGATCGGCAGGGGCAAATCCTTCTCGAGTGCATCCTTGTACGCCTTCTTGGCAACATCCTCGCCCTGCTCGGCCGTGACCAGCAGCTGGTGATCGCTGCCCCCGCCGAGGTGAGCCTTCAGGTCGCCCCAGACGCGGTGCACAGCGCCCGCCGCTGACCCGGATTCCTTCACATCAGCCATACCGGCGCGATGCAATTCGTTCTCCAGCTCGGCACGGAAATTGGCGCGCTTCAGGCTCTCCGCCAAAAAATACCGCTTCAGGGTCTCATCCTTCAGGTGCTCCCCAATGTCGGCAAAGCCCTTTTGCCCATCGACCAGGGACTTGATCACATCCAGAAGTACGCGCTCGGTCTCTTTGTTCTTCTCAGAGCCGTCCAGTTCGTTTGCCATCGTTCTCTCCAACCTTCCTCGAAGCATATGCAGCGATGCGCGGGGTCAACCGGCTGTCGGCGATTCTCCTTCGCCGGTCGCAAGGGGGAGAAATCGCGAAAATCCCCCGCCCCCGGCACCGCAACTCTGTCGCCTCGTCCGCAATTCACGGGTCGGGCGACGTTCTCCACTAAGGATGCGAAGACCTCTCCACTGTTTGCCCGACACTTCGGTAACACAGCTCACGTTTTCACGGCAGACACGTGCGCCGACGCAAGGCAGTACGCCGTCACCATGGTGGTTCCGCTTCATCTCCTCTGCTCAAAGGCTCCGATTTTCGCAACGCGCTGTGAAACAATGATCTTGCTCTGGCTGTTGCGATCCGTTCGCCCGTTCCCCGCCTGCTCCGCGCAGGCGCCCACGGCTTCGCGCACCCCAATCTATGAAGTCGCAACGACTCGTCTATGCGCCCACGCGCAGCCGCCGCCTCAATGAGGTCTGCGGTCTCGCCGTGCTGGCCGCCGCCGGCCTCCTTCTTCTCGCCCTTGCCACCTACAACCCCACCGACCCCTCGTTCGATACCGTCGGCGCCACACTGAACCCGGCGCACCCGGCCCGCAACTGGACCGGCCTCCTCGGCGCATACTTTGCCGATCTGACGCTGCAGACGATCGGCATCGCAGCGCTTCTGGTACCGCTCGCGCTGGGCCGCGTAGGCGTCTCCTGGATGCGTTCGCGCAAGGTCGGGGCGGGCATCGTCAAGGCCGCCGGTCTGCTGCTCTGGCTGGTCTTCGCGCCGGCTGCCGTGGCCTTGCTGCCTTTGCACCTGAGCTGGAAGGGCGCGCTGCCGCTGGCGGGTATCGAGGGCCGGGTGCTCGCCGATAGCCTGATCCATCTGCTCAACGCCCCCGGCGCGGCGATCCTCACCGGCCTCATGGTGGCGCTTTCGTTGTATCTCGCCACCAGCTTCGCGCTGAACAGCGCGCCCGAATGGTTCAACGGCCACTTCGCTTTTTTGCGCAGCGGCCACGAGCAGACCTCCATCTGGCGCCGTCGCGGTACGGCGGACGTTGTGGACACAGACGGGTTCGCCTCCGTGCACGGACGCACCACCGAAGCCCCCACTGCCGCGCAGAAGGCAGAGCCGGTGCGCACCAACTCTCTGCTCGCGGGGTTTATGCGCCTGTTCACCCGCGGCAAGAAGGCCGCTGCGGGCGAAGGGGAGATCCCATCGGACATCGCTGCTGCCGAGCAGACCTCGTTCTGGAATGGGATGCCGCGCACCAACGTCGATGCGGTCCACCTCAGCGGCCTCGCCGCTGCCACGGCGGCTGCCGCTCCCTTCGCCGCCCAGCTCGCCGCCGCGGCCGCTCCCCTGCGCGGAGCCGAAGGCGATTCGCACGTCGTTGAGCCACACGGAAACAGCTCTACCTTTACAGCACCCCATATTGAGTTCGCCGCCGGCGAGGACGATGGCTGGCTCGACGCTCCCGAGCGGCAGTCCTATCCGCCCATCCTGAGCCGCGCCGCGGAAGCCGCCGCCGCCGCGGCAGCCGGCCCGCAGCTCGTCCGCCGCGCCTCCACCCCGCCGGTGCCGGAGCCGACGCCCTACCCCACGCCGTCGCCGTTCCCTGATCCCTCGCCGATGCCGGACCCCACGCCGCTGCCGCCCGTGCCCACGCCGCCCGCCATGCGCGAGCGTGCCGCGCAGCCGCTGGGGCGCCCGGCTCTCCCGCCGCAGACTCCCATGCCTTCCCCCACAGCCGACATCCGCGCGCAGAACATCGCCTTCGGAGCCCGCGCCGATGCGTTCGTCGAGAAGATCGAGCTCAAGCCCAAGTCCATCAAGGGCTACAAGCTGCCGCCCTCCTCGCTGCTCCACGCCGGCGAAGGCCAGACGCTCATCCGCGAGGATGCGCTGCGCGCCGAAGCTCAGGTGTTGGTCGAAAAGTGCGCCGAATTCGGGGTCGCCGGGCGCGTCGAGCAGATCAACCCCGGCCCCGTCGTCACCACCTTCGAGTTCCGCCCCGATGCCGGCGTAAAGTACAGCCGTGTCACCGGCCTCGCCGACGACCTCTGCCTCGCCATGGCCGCCGAATCCATCCTCATCGAGCGCATGCCCGGCAAATCCACCGTCGGCATCCAGGTGCCCAACACCGAACGCGAGACCATCTGGCTGCGCGATGTCGTCGAAAGCGAGTTCTTCGCCGCGCCCAAGTTCAAGCTGCCCATCGCCCTCGGCAAGGACATCGACGGGCGGATTGTTACAGCAGACCTCGCCTCCATGCCGCACGTCCTCATCGCGGGCTCGACCGGCTCGGGCAAATCGGTCGCCATCAACGCCATGATCATGAGCGTGCTCTTCCGCGCCACGCCCGAGCAGGTGCGCCTGATCCTGGTCGACCCGAAACGCGTCGAGCTCGGCATGTACGAGGGCATTCCGCACCTCTTCACGCCCATCATCACCGAGGCCAAACTGGCCGCCAACGCGCTCAAGAACGCCGTCCGCGAGATGGAGCGCCGCCTCAAGCTGCTGGCCGCCAACCACGTCCGCAACATCGACCAGTTCAACCGGCTCTTCGACCACGGCTCCGAGTACCTCTTCGAAGATGTCAACCAGGAGCCGCTGCCCTACATCATCATCGTCATCGACGAGCTTGCCGACCTGATGATGCTAGACCGCGCCAACGTCGAAGAGGCCATCACCCGCCTCGCCCAGATGGCCAGGGCCGTAGGTATCCACCTCGTTCTCGCGACCCAAAGACCAAGTGTGGACGTCATCACCGGCCTGCTCAAGGCCAACGTCCCCACCCGCATGAGCTTCCGGCTCGCGACCAAGATCGACTCGCGCACCATTATCGACTCGAACGGCGCCGAATCGCTGCTGGGCCGCGGCGACATGCTCTTCCTGCCCCCCGGCACCAGCCGCCTGCAGCGCGTGCACGCCCCGTTTGTCACGGAAAAAGAGATCGCCGCCGTCACCGCCTTCTGGAAGGCCCAGGGCGAGGCCGAGTACGTCGAAGGCTTCCTCGAAGGCCCCAAGGACGAGAAGGACGGCGACGGTTCCGGGACTGCCAACGAAGGCGAAGATGCCGACGCCCTGTTCGACGACGCCGTTCGCCTCGTCTTCGAGTTCGGCAAAGCCTCCACCAGCTTGCTGCAACGCCGTTTACGGATCGGCTACGGCCGCGCCGCGCACCTGATCGACATGATGGAACGCGACGGCCTCGTCGGCCCCGCCGACGGCTCCAAGCCGCGTGAACTGCTCAAGCCGCCGAGTTACTTCAGCGAAGTCGATGCCGCGATGCGCTAGGCAATCTCGCGATGCGCTAGGCAATCTCTGGATAAGTCCTGTCGTCGCCTTTGGGAGGGAGCATAGGGCTTCAGCCCTACGATAAACGTATAAATACAAGGGGCTTCAGGGCCCGGGGATTTTCTTGGGCCCAATCCATCGACTTGATCAGAGCTTCCCTAAAGCGTGCGGTCGTCCGCCTTCTCCAGCATGGTATCCGGAGCCGCACGACTGATCGCCACACGGAAATCCGTCACATTGTGCAGGGAGAACGCCGGCTGTCCCTTGGGCGCGGTGACGGCGATGAAATCGGCGCGCTCGACGTCCGCGAGATAGAACGTCGGGCGTGGATCCGGGGCTGCCGGCTGCACGTCCACATGGCTCATCTCCAGATGCTGCAGATGGCGAATGAAAAATCCCTGCGCGGGCATGGGGCCGAACATCCCGGGCTCCGGATACTTCGCTTCGAGTTCCGGCGGTGCGATCTTCAGGCTATCCGCCGAAGCGCCCCCAACATGCTGCACATACATATCCGCGATCTTCACGTCTTCGATTCGATAGCCCGGAATGCCGGTAAGAATCGAGCTGATCTTTGAAGCCGTGTTGTAACTCACGACATTGCTCACCAACACGCGGCGCAGCGTGCCCACCTTCGTGCTCTCCTTCGGTCCGCGCAGCCGTGAGCCGAGCCGGAAAAACAGGGGGCAGGACACGATGTCGCGCATGGTGATGTTGGAAATCACGATATCTTCAAGCAGTGCGCCATCCACCGTCTCAAGCGCCAACCCCTGGCAGCCTTCAAAGACGCAGTTGGAAATCGCAATGTTCCGGAAGCCGCCATTCGACTCGGTGCCGCACTTGATGCGTCCGGTGTAGACGCCTTCCTGTCCACTGCCCTTGACGAATTTCTTGAAGGTGCCATCCATAATGGTTCCCAGCTCGTAGCAGCCGGTGACATAGCAGTTCGTAATCGTGACGTTATCCGTAGAGCGCGCATAGCCGAGCGCAAAGCTCGACTTGGGACAGATGCCATCGTCCCAAGGGGAGTTCACGGTGCAATTCGACACGCGCACGTTGCGGCAGCAATCGATATCCATGCCGTCGCGGTCGGTATCGATCAGCAGGTTGTCGATGGTCAGGTTATCGACGCCTGTGAGCAGCAGCCCGAAGTGACCGCCCTTGAGGATCGCAAAGTCACGCAACAAAATATTGCGGCAGTTCTTCAAAGCGATTGCTTTGTTCCCAACACCGGCCTGCTCGGCGACGAACGAATATCCAAGCGTGTTGTGGCCGCGTCCATTCGAGAGCCCGCGACCCCAGATGAGCCCCGGCCCGGCAATGGAGCAGTTCTCCACATTCTCGCCCCAGATCAGCGAGTTATGCCAATGGTTGTGGCCATAGTCCTGGTAGGCATCCCAGGCGGTCTTCGGCTCGGCCGGATCATAAGTGCCGCCGTTGTAGCCCGTGTTCTCACCCGGCTTCGGAGAGTCTGCCGCGATAATTGCCGATCCTGCTTCGAGAGATAACCCGACGTGGCTGCGCAGGTGAATCGAGAAACAAAGGTAATTTCCCGCTGGAAACCGCACCGTGCCGCCACCCGCAGCGGCAGCAGCCTCAATCGCGCGATTAATTGCCGGCGAATCCACCGTCTTCCCGTCACCTGTGGCTCCGAAGCGACGCACGTCAAAGTTCCCGTCCATGGCCGCGCCAGTCCTAGGCTGCGCGAAGGCTTGGTGGGCGACAAGCCCCGTGGCGGCGGTGGCAAGCCCGATGCCTGAAAACTTCAAAGCCGATCTGCGAGTAGGGTCATAGTGCACGGTGCGCGTCTCCTGTTTCCTCAACTGCTGGGCGCGGCACATTGTCGGTGCTTCGCGCGATCTTTGTTGGCTGGGTTCTTGCCAGCGATCCCGCAAACACCTTACCTTGGTGGACCGACAGGGCTCAACTATGAAATGAGTTCGAAGCGGACATTTCGATTCCCCTTGCCTTCCGGTGAGGTCCTCTGTACCCCTTCGCTGACCAACGCCGCGCGCCGCCTTCCCATGCTGCCGATGCTCTTGTGGGCGTCATGCTATCAGATTGATCGTGTCGCTCGCAGAGAGTCCGTCGAAATGAAAGACTTCGGAAATCGCTGTCCAACGCTCGCCTTGGGGAGCATCAGACAGCGGTTCCTGCATGGGATCCATGATGGACCACCAGCGCTGCGTCTCAGGATCGGCAGCCATGCGACGCATATCTGCTGGGTAGTCCTCGCCATAATATTCGAAACAAGCAAAGAGCAACTCATCATGCAGAAAAATCGAATAGTTTCGAATGTGGCATGCCTCAATGGTGGCAAGCACGGTAGGCCAGACTGCGGCGTGGTAGCGAATGTACTCATCCCGGCATTCGGGGCGTAAGCGAATCAGCTGCGCCATGCGTTGCATACGAAGGATCTCCTTAGAATTTTTGGCTCAGTGTGCAGGTCGAGTCTGGTTCATGTTTCATGCCCAGTTCTGGTGTGGAGAACACATCCTGTGCACCTGGAGCGGCCTTGTCCACCTCAGCCGCAAACACATAACTCGGGCCGAACATGTTGCGTTCGCATCAGCGCGTCTGCGCCTGGACAGAGACGGCGCGCGCGTCTTCCTGCGCGTGCAGGTAGTTGCCGTAACCGACGATCACCGTCGAGCCCACCAGCAGCAGCAGCCCCGCAGTTACCAGCGTTCGAGTGCGCGCGCTGGTGCCGACCCACTCCTTCAGCGCCAGCCCCCATAGCGTGGCGAAGATGATGATGGAGGCCATATGCAGCGTCCAGGAGGAAAAGTCATACTTCCCCATCTTGGTCTGCCCCAGCGAGTAGAAAAAGAACTGAAAATACCAGATCACCCCGGCGAGCGCGGCGAAGAGATAGTTGCGCAGCAGGACTTCGGGCGTAATGCGCTTTGTCAGATCGCGCGGATCCACATCCTCCAAAGTGTCTCCGCTGACGTGGCCGGCGCGCATCGGGTTCACACCGGGCTCCCCCAGAAACTGCGCACCCGATCGACGCTGCACGATCAGCACCGCACTCCAGACCAGATTGGTGAGAAAGCCGCCCCACAACACCACAACCAGCACGGGCAAATTCTGCCAGAGATCCAGATGTCCTTCCGCAACCAGACGTTGTTTTGCGATGGCTGCGATTGGCGCTCCCGCGGTGAGGCCAAAGGCGAAGAACGAGCTCATGATGCCCGCAAAAATGGCAACCGCGATGCCACGCGAAAGCGAAAATTCCCGTTCACCGCTTTCCACCTGTTCTTCGGTTGTCACCTCACGCTCTTTGCTCCATCCGGCGAACCCGTTTACCACCACGGCCAGCAGACAAACGCCAACGCCAAGCAGGATCATGCGACCGGAACGGTCCCGCAGAATGCCGTGGATCGCGCCGCTGTAGATCGGCGGAATCATGGTGCCGAAGGCGGTGCACAGCCCCAGCGAAATCGCGTAGCCGAGGGCGATGCCCAGATAGCGCACGGAAAGCCCGAAGGTGAGGCCGCCCACGCCCCACAACGCTCCCCAGAGGATCGCGAAACCCAGCGCCCGTGGCGGAGCGGCGCGCAGGATGTCGAAAAGATGCGGCACCAGCAGCGATGCGAGCACGGTCGGCGCGATCAGCCACGCAGCCACGCCCTGCACGATCCAGTAGATCTCCCACGACCATCGGCGAATGCGGCGGAAGGGAATGAAGTTCGTAGCGGACGCAAATCCGCCGATCCAGTGGTAGATGACCCCGATGAAAGGATTGGCTCCCAAAACACTTCCTTGCGGCTCAAATATGCGTTCAATTACGCTGTGAAACAATTTTCGGTTCCCACTCTAGCGCATTGTGTAGAGTGTTGGGAAATAGAATGTCTATTGGAAGTGCATGCGGCCAGGTGCGCTTCGGGGGGCCAATCTGCGGGTTTCACTTTTTATCACCTGCTACAACGACACGCTGTTTCCCCAGGCAGGGCGCGCCGTGGTGCGCGTGCTGGAGCGCCTTGGGCACACGGTCGAGTTCCCAGCGGGGCAAACCTGCTGTGGGCAGATGCACGCCAATACGGGCTATCGTGATGAGGCCCTGCCGCTGGTCGTGCGCTTTGCCGAACAGTTCCGCGCTGCAGACGCCGTCGTGATTCCCTCCTCCAGTTGTGTGACGATGATGCGGGAGCAGTATCCGGGGATGGCAGCCGAACTCGAGCGCAAGGGGCGCAATCCGGGGATCGTCGCAGCGGTGAATGCCCTGCTGCCGCGCGTTTGGGAGTTCTCCGAGTTCCTTACGGAGCGGCTTGGACTGACGGATGTGGGCGCGTACTATCCGCACCGCGTTACCTATCATGCGAGTTGCCACGGGCTGCGTGGACTCGCGCTCGGTGATGGCCCGGAGCAGCTTCTTCGCGCCGTGCGCGGCATCGATCTTGTTCCCCTGCCGAATCTCGAGCGCTGCTGCGGTTTCGGCGGAACGTTTGCGATCAAGAACGCCGCGGTTTCAAGCGCCATGCTGGCGGAAAAGGTTCGTGATGTGCTGGATACACGCGCAGAGGCCTGTACGGCCTGCGATAACAGCTGCCTGATGCACCTTGAGGGTGCATTGCATCGGCAGAGCACGGGCGTGCGTACCGTACATATCGCCGAGATCCTTGCCGGCGCGGAAGGAGACGCGGCATGAGCGGTGGAGTTGCCCTGGACCCAAGGACCGCGCAACCGTTTCCCATCGTTGCGAGCGAGGTGGTGCGCGATACGCAGATGCGCAAAAACGTTCGCCACGCAACCGAGGTCATTCAAGCAAAACGCGCGCGCGTTGTCGGCGAACGGCGCGATTGGGAGGCGCTGCGCGAGGCCGGCAAGCGGCTTCGTGAACACACGTTTCAGCATCTCGACAGCTATCTTCTGGAATTCGAACGCAACTGCACCCGCGCGGGCGGCACGGTGCACTGGGCACGGGATGCCGCGGAGGCACGCACGATCATCGTCCGCCTAGCGTCGGAGGCGATCGCTTCGGGCAGCACTGCACCGCAGATCGCCGGTCACCTCGCGGGCGAACCTGCGGGAACAACGCCAGGCCTTGGCGAGGCGAGCGGCCGGCCCATGCGCGGGGAGGTGCTGAAGATCAAATCGATGACCACGGAAGAGATCCAGCTCAACCGGGCGCTGGAGGCCGCGGGCATTCACCCGTACGAGACCGATCTCGCGGAGCTGATCATTCAACTCGGGGGGGATCAGCCCTCGCATATCGTCGTTCCGGCGCTGCATAAAAATCGTCAACAAATTCGCGAGATCTTTCGTAGCGAGATGAACCTGCCCGATCTGGGTGAAGCTCCAGAAGATCTCGCCGAAGCTGCCCGGCGCTTTCTTCGGGAAAAGTTTCTGCGTGTGCAGACAGCGGTCAGCGGAGCCAATTTTCTCATTGCGGAGACCGGCGGTGTTTGCGTTGTGGAGAGCGAAGGCAACGGCCGCATGTGCCTCACCCTGCCGCGAACGCTCATCACGGTCGCCGGCATTGACAAGGTGATTCCGCGCTTTCGCGATCTCGAGGTGCTGCTGCAAACGTTGCCCCGCAGCGCCACGGGCGAGCGCATGAATCCATACAACTCCGTGTGGACCGGCATAACTCCCGGCGATGGACCGGAGAATTTTCACGTCATTCTGCTCGACAACGGGCGCACCGATGTGCTCGCCGACGAGGTTGGCCGGCAGACACTGCATTGCATTCGTTGTGGCGCCTGTCAGAACGCCTGCCCCGTCTACCGCGAAACCGGGGGTCACGCGTATGGCAGTGTGTACGCCGGGCCGATCGGTGCCATTCTCACGCCACAGCTTCTGGGCATGGAACATGCGCAGAGCCTGCCGTATGCGAGCTCGTTGTGCGGCGCCTGTTATGAGGTCTGCCCGGTGAAGATCAACATCCCGGAGGTGCTGATCCATCTGCGCCATCGCGTGGTGCAGGAAAATACCGCCGGGTTGCGAGGCTTTACGGACCCGGAGGCGCTCGCCATGCGCTCCGCGGGAGTGATCTTCCGCAGCGAGCGACGCTTTCGCGCGGCACAACGGATGGGACGCATAGCCGCTTCAGCGATCGCACGCGACGACGGCTCCGGCGAGCGCTGGATCACCTCGCTGCCCGGATTTCTGCGTGGATGGACGAGCGTCCGTGACCTCCATGCATTGCCCGAACAAACCTTTCGCGAGTGGTGGGAGAGTCGCAACAACAGCTCCGGACCGGTAAAGGAGCACCCATGAGCGGCGATGCTCGTTCCGCCATGTTGACGCGCATTCGGTCTGCAATCGGCGGTGCCGTTGCCGATTCCGCTGTGGTCGCACAGCAACGTGCAGTTCTTCCGCATGACTACGACTGCTCTCCGCAGCTTGCGGCTGAAGCCAAGCTGGCGCTACTTGAAGATCGCCTGCATGACTACGATGCCGAAGTGAGCCGTGTTTTTGCCGGCGACGTTGCTGCAAGCGTAGCGTCCATCATTAAGCGGCGCGGTTCCGGAGCCATGCTGGTTCCCATGGGCTTTCCTGAGCCATGGCGACCGGCAGATTTGGTCATCACCGAAGATGCCGGTTTCACCGCGCGCGAGCTGGACCGCTTCGATGGCGTGCTCACGGCGGCAACGCTGGCGATTGCAGAGACGGGTTCGCTGGTGCTGCAGAGTGTGCCCGGACAGGGCCGCCGCGCCGCGACTCTGGTGCCCGATTTTCATCTTTGTGTTCTGCGCGCTGAAGATGTCGTGGAGACTGTGCCGGAGGCCTTCGCCCGGCTAAGCCAGACCGCCGCCCTGCCCACCACGTTCATCTCCGGGCCTTCCGCCACCGCCGATATCGAGATGACGCGCATAAAAGGGGTACACGGGCCACGTTTTCTCCATGTTGTTCTTGTGTTGGACGAATAGAGATGGCAAGTCAGGCAATGCATCAGGCAATGCAACGAATGGAAAGAAGAGGGGAAGGCGCATGAAGCTCTCCGACAGCAATGGAAATGGGGCACGCCAACAGGTCTGGGGAGCACTGGACCGCTTTCGTATCGAGATCCCGTCATGGGGGTTTGCCAACACCGGCACCCGCTTCGGCAAATTCATTCAGGATGCCGCAGCCACAAGCCTGGAGGAAAAATTCGCCGATGCGGGAGAGGTGAATCGACTCACAGGCGCCAGCCCCACCGTGGCGCTGCACGTCCTGTGGGACCTACCCAACGGGGATGCTGACGTGCATACGATCCGCGGCCTGGAGACGCGCTACGGGGTTCGCGCGGGATCGATCAACCCCAATCTTTTCCAATCGCAGGAGTACAAGTTCGGCTCGATCGCCAACCCCAGTGCGGAGATCCGCGGGGTGGCTCTCGACCACCTGCTCCATTCGGTGAAACTCAGCCGTGCGCTAGGCTCGCGTGACATCTCCATCTGGATTGCAGACGGCTCGAACTACCCTGGAACGCAATCCATGCGCAAACGCATTGGCTGGATGGAAGAAGTGCTCAGCACGGTCCACGCGGCGACAGACGAGGGGCAGCGGCTTCTGATCGAGTACAAGCCGTTTGAGCCGGCTTTTTACCATACCGACGTCGCGGATTGGGGCATGGCGCTCCACCTCGCGCGGCATGTTGGTCCCCGCGCAGCCGTGCTCGTAGACACCGGGCATCATTACCAAGGCACAAACATTGAACAAATCGTCGCGTGGTTGCTGCACGTGAAGGCTCTCGGCGGCTTCCACTTCAACGATCGCAAGTATGCCGACGATGACCTCACCCTCGGCTCCATCGATCCATATCAGGTGTTTCGCATCTTTCACGAGATGCTGAGTGTGCCGCCGGAAGCGATCCGCGATGTGGCATTCATGATCGACCAGAGCCACAACATGAAGCCCAAGCTGCAGGCGATGGTGCAAAGCGTCGTCACGGCGCAGGAACTCTTCGCCAAGGCCGCGCTCATCGACCAGGAGCAGCTTGCGGAGCTTCAGTCCGAGTGCCGGCTCGTAGAAGCGGAGGAGTGCTTCCGCTCGGCCTTCTGGACCGATGTGCGGCCGCTCCTGCGCGAGTGGCGCGAGGCGCGCGGTCTGCCGTTGGATCCGCTGCAGGCACTGGCGGCAAGCGGGTATATCGAGCGCGTGGGCGGGGAACGCGGCGCTCGCAACCGGGGTGCGGTTGCGACCTATGCCTGAAATCGGCTACTAACAGCAAGGCCGTTTCAGGGCTGGAATCCTTGGAACGGCCTTTTTTTTCGCGCATACTGTCTGCCGGAACGAAATTCCAACAGGAGAATGATTGCCGTATTGGTGCTCGGTGTGGAATTATGGGAGCGATTCTGACAGAAGGGCAAACAAGACGTCATGGCAGAAAAACAAAATGCCGCACCCCTGCAATTCCTCCAAGACAAGTGGGATGAGGCAGCCGCCTCCAAGCTGGATGAACCGGAGTTGCTGCGCTATCGCTCCAACCTCCTGGGCTCCGATCTGCGCATTACCAACTTCGGCGGCGGCAACACCAGCTCCAAGCTGCAGCAGCCCGATCCGGTCGGCGGCCAAACCGCCACGGTGCTTTGGGTAAAGGGCTCCGGTGGCGATCTCGGTTCAATCAAGCGTGCAGGTTTTGCCACGCTTTATCTCGATCGCCTGCTGTCGCTTGAGGCGCAATATAAGGGTGTCGCCGAAGAAGATGCGATGGTTGCGCTGTACCCGCTGGTCACCTTCGGCAACAATCCCACGGCGGCCTCGATCGACACGCCGCTGCACGGATTTCTGCCCTTCCCCCATGTGGATCATCTTCATCCGGACTGGGGCATCGCGCTGGCGGCTTCGGCCAACGGCAAGATCAAAATGGAGGAGTTCAACAAGGAGTTTGGCCACAAGCTGGCCTGGCTGCCATGGCAGCGACCCGGCTTTGAGCTGGGCATGATGCTGCGCTCTGCCGTGCAGGATACGCCCGACTGCGACGGTGTGGTGCTGGGCGGTCATGGGCTGTTCACATGGGGTTCCACGCAGCGCGAGTGCTATCGCAACACCATCACCATCATCGATCAGCTTGGACAGTTTATCGAGCGGCACAGCGGGCGCGAAGGTCACAGGCACTTCGGCGGCGCGCGCGTGAAGACCCGCGAAGATCGTGCGTCCATTGCGGCTGCGGTGATGCCTTCCCTGCGCGGAGCCGTTTCGCGCAAGCAGCGCTGGATCGGCAGCTTCACGGATGCCCCGGCGGTGCTGGATTTCGTGAACTCAGCGCACGCGGAACAGCTGGCGCATTTGGGCACCAGCTGCCCTGACCACTTCATTCGCACCAAGATCCGTCCGATGTTTTTGAAGTGGGATCCGACCGGCGATCCGGGTGAAATTCAGACGCTGATCGAGACTTCGCTGGAAACCTATCGCGCCGAGTATGCGCAATACTACGCAAAACATGCGTTGCCGGAGTCTCCGAAGCAACGCGACGCCAGCCCAACGGTGGTTTTACTGCCGGGGGTAGGCATGTTCACCTTCGGCAAGAACAAGACCGAGGCTCGGCTTACCGGCGAGTTCTACATCAATGCCATCGGCGTGATGGGCGGCGCCGGAGCGCTGGGTGGCGGCATCAGATGCACTGATATTCCGCAGGCAGGGCCGGCCGCCAGCGCCGACCAGTTCACCGCTCATGAAAATTATGTGGCGCTGCCGCCCAGCGAGGCGTTTCGCATCGAGTACTGGGCTCTGGAAGAGGCTAAAATTCGCCGCCAGCCGCCCGAAAAACAGCTCAGCCGGCAGATCGCGCTGGTCGTCGGTGGAGGCAGCGGCATCGGTCGCGAGGTAGCGTTGCTGGCTGCGGAACGTGGGGCGCATGTCATGGTTGCGGACCGCGATACCGCCGGCGCGGAGAGTGTGGCAACTGAAGTCGCCGCGCTGATCGGCAAAGAAGCTGTGGGTTGGACTGCGATCGATATTCGCGACCGCCGAGCAATTCAAGCAGCCTTGAACGCGACCGTAAAACAGTTCGGCGGCATCGACCTGCTGATCAACACAGCCGCACTGTTTCCGTCTTCTCCTGATGGTGTCATCAGCGATGCGCAATGGGCGCTGACGCTGGAGGTCAACGTCACGGCCAACTATCTGCTTGCCGATGAGGCTCGAAAACTATTCGAGGCGCAGGGGCTGGACACAAGCGTTGTGCTCACCAGTTCGGCGAACGCGGTGGTGGCCAAGCGTGGATCGGAGGCTTACGACGTCAGCAAGGCCGCGCTGAGCCATCTGGTGCGTGAGCTCGCCGTCAGCCTGGCGCCCAAGGTGCGCGTGAACGGCATCAGTCCGGCGACGGTGGTGAAGGGCTCGACGATGTTTCCGCGCGATCGCGTGATGGCTTCATTGACGAAGTACAACATCCCCTTCGAGGAAGACGCCAGCGACGATGAGTTGCGCAACGCCCTGGCAGCGTTCTATGCCAAACGGACGCTGACGCATGTGCCCATCGACCCGAAGGATTGCGCCGAGGCCATTCTGTTCCTGGCCGGGCCGCTTTCGCGCTGCACCACGGGTCACCTCATTCCGGTGGACGGTGGTTTGGTGGAGGCGTATCTCCGGTGAGCGAAGCCGCTCCAACGCGCGCGCCGGCTGACCAACGCGCCTCTATTGCAGTGGATCTCGGGGCGGAAAGCTGCCGGGTATCCCTGCTGCGCTGGATCGATGGTCGTCCGGAGCTGCAGCTTGTTCACCGGTTTATCAACGGTCCCACACGTGTGGCGGATAGAAGCCTGCGCTGGCCGTTCGCAGAGATCCTGCGAGGCCTGGAAGACGGCATCCGAACCTGCGCGCGTTTGGCGCCGGAGGGCGTCCGTTCCCTTGCCGTGGACGGGTGGGCGGTCGACTATATTCGTCTCAACGAGAACGGCGTGGCTATCGAAGAGCCATTCTGCTATCGCGACGAACGAACCCTGGCGGCCACAGCAGCGCTGCATGCCAGGGTCGCACCGGAACGCCTGCGCGAGATCACCGGAATCGAACAGCGTCCGCTGAATACGCTCTATCAGCTCTATGCCGACAAGCTCGAAGGGCGGGACGCTGTGCGCTGGCTCAATCTTCCCGAGTACTGCCTGCATCGCTGGGGCGCGGAGCCCATCGCCGAGTACACCAACGCCTCGCACACGGAGCTGGTCGATCTGTATGCCCGCAATTGGAGCCGCGAGATCTTCCGCGCCGCCGGGCTCGATATCACCTGCGCGCCACGCATCGTTCCTCCCGGCACGTTGCTGGGCAAGCTCACCGGACCGCTCGCCGGCGTGGGAGGCTTAGGCGATGTGGAACTGATCGCGCCTGCCTGTCATGACACCGCCTCCGCCATTGCTGGCATTGCCGAGACGGGTGATGATTGGGCCTATCTCAGCTGCGGCACATGGTCACTTGTAGGCACGCTCACGCGCGGGCCATTGAACAGCCCTTCCGTGCGCGCGGATAACTTCACAAACCTTGGCGCGGTCGGCGGCGCTACCTGCTTTCATAAGAGCGTCAACGGCATGTGGATGCTGAAGCAGTGCACCGAGCACTGGTCCAGGACCCATTCGCCATGGGAGCTTGCGGACCTGCTGCGTGCAGCCGAAGCCGAGCCTGCGCCACGGCATCTGCTGCGCGTGGACGATCCGTCCTTGCTGGGTTTAGGCGATATGCCGGGCCGCATCAATGCGCAGCTTGCGGCAGCGGGGCAGCCTCCGATCCCACCGCAGCGCGACACGGCTCCGGCTACCGTCTCCCTTCTGCTGCATAGCCTTGCGGCGCGCTATGCGGAGGTGCTGGAGCGTGTGCGCGTGCACAGCGGAAAGCCGCTACAACGCCTCGTGATGGTGGGAGGCGGCGCACAGAACGCCATGCTGCGCCGCCTGACCGCGGAAACGACCGGCTTGGAGGTAGTGGCCGGTCCGGCAGAGAGTTCCACGATGGGCAATCTTGCGGTGCAACTTGCGGTGCTGGAAGGAAGCGACCCGGCCTCCGCTTCTGAGTTCTCCTTCGCCGTGGCTCAGTGGGCGAAGCACATTGGCGATGCCGAGCTCACACAGGTCTGAGCAGGAAAGGCTTATCGCCGGTGAAAGACGTCCGCTGCCACAGACAGGAAAAACACCACGGAGATGACGCCGTTTAGCGTAAAAAATGCAGCATTCATCCGGCGCAGATCACCGGGACTGATGATCGCGTGTTCATACGCAAGCAGAACGACAACAATCCCAAAGCCGACCAGAGCCACCGGCCCGAGCCCGAACAGATGCGCGAACACCAAGAGCAGTATCGCCGTAAGCAGGTGCATTGCGCGCGCGATCCAGAAGGCACCCTGAAGACCGAAGGCTTGGGGGACACTGTGCAGGCCGGCGCTGCGATCATGCTCAAAATCCTGGCAGGCATAGAGCACATCGAATCCGCCAACCCACAATAGCACGATCAGGGTAAGCACGATGATGCGCGGATCAAGCGTTCCACGAACCGCGATCCATGCAGCTGAAGGCGCTATGCCCAGCGCCAGGCCCAGCACAAGATGCGACCAGCGCGTGATGCGCTTCATGTAGCTGTAGAGCAGCACCACCGTCAGCACAATGGGCGAAAGCAAAAAGGTGAGGCGGTTCAGCATGAGCGTGCCGAACACGAAGATCACCGCGGAGAGCACGGTAAATGCGGCCACAAACCCGCGGCTGAGATGACCGGCCGGCAACGCACGCGCGGCTGTACGAGGATTGGCTGCATCGAGGTCGGCGTCGGCGAAGCGGTTGAAGGCCATTGCCGCCGAACGCGCGCTCACCATACAGACCACGATCCAAAAAAGCGCGCGCAGCGTGGGCCAGCCACCGGCCGCGAGCACCGCGCCGGTTAATGCAAACGGGAGCGCAAAGATCGAGTGCTCCCACTTGATCATCTCCAGCGTAATGCGTGTGCTGCGTAGAACTCGTTCCATTTTTCCTGTGCGCGACGGGCGCCGAGTGCGAACTCAGCGGTCCGGCGTCTCTCCTTGCACCTGCAAGTCGTTCGTCACCGAAAATACGCCGGGGACACCGTTGGCGCGGATGCCGGCGATCTCACGATCACCCCGATCCTGCACGACGCCCGTCAACGTGGCGTGCCCATTGATCACAACAATGCGGATGGGTTTTCCCGGATCGATCGCGTATCTGTTGAGCTGCGGTGCACCATAAATCGCCGCGAATAAGTCGTGCCGAAGGCGCCAGTCGTTGGGAGAAAGCGGCGCAACCTGCAGTTGATCCTGTATGCCCCGCACGCCCGGTGTGTTAGTCACAATGCCGATGGCGGATTCCTTGTCCGCCGGTTCCACCACCTCGCCGCCGATGGAGGCGATACCGTTCTGAAGGCGCAGCGTGATGCTGTTGAACGGCAGTGTTCCGTAGCCTTCGCGATCGAAAGCCAGCTTGCTCCCCAGCTTGTTATAGATCTGCGCGTCTGTGATGCCGGGCGGTGTATCCACCGTAATCTGGTTATCGATCGAGGCCGTCTCGTGCATGCGCGCGATCCGCTTCTCCGCATCAAGCTTGTCCGCAAGCAGATCCACCGCACCTGTCAGGGTCGCCACTCCACCGGCAATCTGCACATGGACATCGCGAAACTGCTTGGGATGCAGTTGCTTCTGCGCATCGGCCAGTACCTGGGCATCAGCAGGCCCGGCCGGCTGCTGCGCTTGCATGAACAGCGACGAAGAGATCACCAAAGCCAGCGCTGCGTTTTGAAATACTCGTGTTGTGCTCCGTTCCAGCATGGAGCCTCCTTGGGGCAGCGGGACACAGCTGCCATCCCATTAGACGCGGAACGCCCCCGGCTGGGCGCGATCAGTTCCCCGCCGTCATTCAGAGCTAGTGGTAACGCTTGCGAACCTTGTACACAATCGAAAACACACCCACCTCATCGCGCGTTGCCACCACGGTGGTGTTCTCGCTGACCTGGTACGACACCTGAATCAACTGCTGGGATGACTCGTTGACATTGGTCGCGAAGACCAGCGTGAGTTGCTTGGTCAGCGGCTCCTCTACGGTGATCCGGGCAGTCGATTGGCCAAGCGTTCCCACGTAAGCCGGATCGATCTTCACGGAACCCGCGCCGAAGAGCTTGCCTACACGGCTGGAGATGGTGGCATTGAGAGCCCCGCTGAGAATCGCGCTTGTGGTTGGATCGGTGCCTGCCTGCGTCTGCTGTTGATTCGAGATTTGCGACTCTTCCTGCGTCTTTCCGAGCGCGAGAAGATTGAAGATATCGGCTTCCGTCAGCGGCGGCGAGGAGCGGTAGATCGGCTTCAGGTTGGTCGCGTCGCCGTGCACGCCGATGGTGATGTCGTAGTTCTCGATGTGCGTCGTCACGTCGAGATCGATGGTGGGGTTGATGCGCACGGGGTTGGAGAAGTAAATGATTCCGCGCTCTAACTCATAGCTGGTGCCGGCAAACGTGGCGCTGCCGTCGGTGATGCGAATCGTCCCGAGAACGCTGGGCACCGCCGCCGTTCCACGCACGTTCAGATCGACGGTGCCGGCGATCTTCGCGTAGGAGTTCTGAAAATCCAGCTGCGGTGCGCTCGCGACGTGCACGTCGAGGCGGATCTTGTTCAAGATCGATGTCGGATCAGGAGGAATAGAGATGCCGCCGCCACCGGCGAACCTGGCAAAATCAACGTCGGCCCCTACGCCGAAACGCGTGATGAGCACATTTCCGGAGAGAAACAGAGCCTGTTGGCCACCCTGCAAGCGGATCGTGGCGTTCGCCGTTGTGCTCAGGCCGGCATAACGGATGCGCACCGTATCCACCGTTGCGGTCATGTCGGCGAAGAGACCCTTCTGATAGCCGACATAACCCTTCAGCGTGATTTTGCCGCCGCCCGAGGTTCCCGAAATGTTTTCGACCTGCAGCCGGTTCTCATTGAAGACCAGCGAGCCGGTGAGATTGCTAAGACCGTTGGGAATGCCATCGATCGCCAGGTTTGCATTGTCCAACCTGACGCGACCCGTAAGAGAGGGGTCCTTCAGGCGCCCCCCAGCTCTGACGCCGAAGTTGATCTTGCCCGAGGTAATCAGCTGCGGGTCGAAAATGTGCGCGATAGCCAGATCCACATTGCCGTTGGCATGCAGATCCAGCGCGCCGCCTTCCGGATTCGTGTCGCCGAAGACGACGGCCGTGCCGCGCGCACTGAGCTCCGTGTCAGGACCGGTGATATGCAGCGAATCAACACTGACGGCGCCATTGCGCAGGCCGATCCGAATGGGTTCGGTCTGCTTCAGCGTGACGCCCTGCACTGCCACCGTGAAGTTGGAGAACTCGGCATTGCCAGCCAGTTGCTGAGGCTTCGCTGCCGGTCCGCTTACCGTGACCGTGCCGTCGATATCCGAGGTGGCGTTCGTCGACCCCGGCGAAAAGAGTGCCACTGCCTTCGCGACGTCCACGCCCGAGAGCGTCAGCTTGGCCTGGGTCTGGTAGTCGCCGGTAAGCCCCGTCTGGCCGTTCACCGCAAGCTGCGCCCCTACAAGCGCGGAGTGCAGATCATAGAAGACAGTCGAACCCGTGCTGCGTGCCGTGGCGTTCAACTCGCCGATCGGTTTTCCCTGCACAACCACGCCGGTGAGGCTGAGCTGCGCCTTCAGATTGGGCTCCTGCGCCGTTCCATCCGCACTGACGTTGAGGCTCACCACGGCGTCATCGCCGGGAAATTTATTCTGAAGGTAAGCGATCTTCGAGAGGCGGATGTCCTGGCCGGAGAGCTGCGCGGCGATCCGCTTCGTGTTCAGGTTGTAGCTGCCGGAACCCGTCACCTGCATACCGCCCGAGGCGACCATGAGCCGGGTCACCTCAGCCTGCTCCGTAGTCAGGTTGAAGCTCCCCGCTCCCGTGACCTGCACATCCTGCGCCTGCACCAGCAGCCGCGTGGCGTTGATCTGCTGACCCTGCACATTCGCGTCCACTGAGACGATTTTGTAAGCCTCGTTGTAGGCCACGCCGTCGGTGAGCGTGATGTTGCCGTTCCCGTTGGGATTGCCGATGGTGCCGGCGACATGGGCGTTGATGTCGATGGTGCCGGTAACGGGAAACTTGTTCTCCTGACCCGCAATCTGCAGCAGATCGGGGATCTGCGCGTTGGCCAGCTTCACGGAGGCATTGATGGCCGCGTAATTGTCGAAGTTGTAGGAGACCACGCCGTGCCGCGACACCACGCGATGCGGCACGGCCGTGCCGCTGAGGTTGAGTACCGCCGTGCCGCGCTTGATGGTGGAGTCACCGACGGCGATGCCGCGGCTGGGCGCGTACTCGGCGTCGGCGACTACGGAATCAAGCAGCACATCCGCCGTCGTGCCGAGCTTGACTTCAATCGCATTGGCGGCGAGGTGACCCTTCACGTCGATGTTGCGGATGGAGCCTTTGGCCGTTCCATTGAAGGCCAGCGAGCCATGCAGCACAACCGGCAAAGCCGCTGCACCCTTCTTGCCGTTGGCAGAGACCCCCAGCGTCTGCAGCGTTTGATCGAACTCGGCCAGATCCCGGGCCTGTAGATTGAGCGACAAATTCGTGAGGGGATCCCCGCTGTTCACACCCAGCACGCCGCTCGCATTCAGGGTCGTACCGGGCGTCTGCAGGTCGATCTCCTGGATGTTGATCACCTGCGTGCGGCCATCGTAGTGCGCAAGAATGCGGCCGTGGACCGGCACATTGCTGACATTGCGGCGATGCTCCCCGAAGGGCGTCAGCGTGAGGTCGGCGCCGACCTGCACCGTGTCGGCGATCTCAGCGGCGCTTCCACCCCACTCCGCGGTGACCGGGCCGCCAAGCTGCGTGTCGAGGCCAAGATCGCCGAGCTTGCCCGGGCCGCCGATTTCGAGAATCGTGCGCAGCGTGATGCCCTTCAATGTGACTTTGGCGAAGGCATGCGCGCGCTCGACCGGGGTGACGGTCACATTCTGCACGGGAGGCGCGGCGCCCGCGCTTTTCGCGGCGTTGTTGGCGGTCTTGGCTGCGGCCACGGTGGTGGGCGAGGCCGCGGGAGCGCTGGGGGGAACCTCGCCAAGCCAGTTCTCAATCTTCAACTCGCCGGCAATCGTGCCGCCGCCGGGAAGGTGACCCGTCAACGCGCTAAAGAGCAGTTCGGTGGGCGTGACCCGCAGCTGCGCGGCTGCATTCACGTCGTGGAGGCGTACTGCGGGCGTTACGAAACCAGCGTCCGCCGCCTTTACATCGCCCAACAGCAGGTAGCCCGATTTGCAGTCGGGATCGGGCGGAAGCATCTCCTGCTTCAGCGGCACCTCGGGCTTGTTGTGTCGCTGCCAGAAGCGAGGATTCCCCTGCGCGATCTGCGGCGTAACCTGGCAGTTGCGGCCATGCACGTCGACGTTCACAACGCCCGAGGTGAAGCCGTCAATGCCCGCGAGATAGCCGAGTTGCTTGAGGTTGATGCCGCCGTTCACAGCGGCCTGCCAGGCGGGATTCGCGAAGTGCTCAATCAGCGCCGTGGCCCCCAGATGCGTGTTCGCGCCGGAGTAGAAATCGAAGTTCTGCAGGGCCGCCATGTCGCGGCCCAACTCGATGACCAGATGCAGCTTCGACTGTTCGACCGGTTCATCGTGCATGTGCGTTTGCAAATTCGCCAGATCAACGCTGATGCCGTAACGGTCGGTGGAAGGGATGTAGCGCACCTGCGCGTCGAGGTCGTTGGCGGCCGCATCGAAGGGGATCGCCCGGTCGTTTACCAGAATCAGCCCATCGTTCAGCTCTACCTTTTTCGCCTGCAGATCGAGCAGTGAATCCTGCACCGGTTCCGTGCTGGTGGAGGGGTGTTTGGGCACAGGCTGGTTCGTCCTGCCGTCCTTGTAGACGATCAGGTGCGCATGGGGCTGATCGACGGCCAGATAGTTCAGCCCAATGCGCGATTGCGCGCCTTTGCCGACGGTGTGCGAGATCACGGTGTTGATCTTCAGACGAACAAGGATCTTCGCGGCGGAAAGATAGGGCGCCTCGCCGGGGCCTTCCGTGCCATGAATGACAAGCCCGTCGACCTCAATCGCAAGATGCCAAAGATCGATCGAGATATGCCCCAGATCGACCTTGCCGCCGGTCGAATCTTCGAGCACGCTTTTGACCTGAGTGCCCACACGGCGCTGGAAATCGGCGGTCGTGGTGTACCAGGTGAGGCCGACGGCCACGATGACAAGCAAGAGGACGATCGAAAGAAACGTCCACGCAAAAAACCGCAGAACGCGATGCGGCTTGCGCGGCGGGGGCGCAGCCGCGCGCGATGCGTTCGTGCCGGCGAACGTAGGCTGCGACGGAGGTCCCTGCGGAGTATCGCTCACGGAGCCTCCTCGCCCGGATGGAGGATCGTGATGCTGCCCTGCGCGCGCAGGCTTTGCAGCCAGTCGCGCAGCAGACTGGTGACCTGCTGCTGTTGCAGCACCTCGCGGATCCGGTCCTGAACGGATGCAAACGTTGCAGGCTTCACATGTGCCTTCGCATATTGCGGCAGCATGGTGTTCTGGTAAAACGCCCGTACCCGCGCCTCGGAGACCGATGCCCCGGCGCCGAAACGCTCCTGAATAAATGCCAGCACCTGCATGCGCTGCTTCCAGCGAATGCGGAACTCCGCGGCGGTGAACCCATGCGAGGCAAGAAAACGATCCCAGCCGGCATCGGCGCCGCAATTGAACTTTTTGCAATCCGGGAGAGTCTGGCGAAGGCCCGCGATCTGTTTCTCCACGTCCGCGTCGGAGATGTTCTCCTCTGTTTCGAGCTTTGCCTGCTGCAGGATCAGGTCTCGGTCGACGAGACGCTCGATCTCCTGATCGCGTGCCGTCGTACCGGCTTCGGCGGAGGCCGTTGCCCTCGGCTGAATGGCCTCGAACCGGCGCTCCTCGCTTACATCCGAGTCCAGAACGACCTCGCCGTTCACGATCGCGACGATGCGATCGATCTCCGTTCCCGGCTCATGCGGCATCATGGACGGCACGGCTTGCGGAACCGGCACCGTATCGGGCGTCGATTGCTGCTGCTGTGCGGCCTGTCCGTGCCCAAGGGGCAGCAACAGCACGGCAAAGGCGACCGCCATCGCTGTGCTCCAGACGCGAACGAATTGTGACCCCTGTGCCATGCGGCTAGAACGCCTGTCCGATGCTGAAGAAGAACTGAAAGTGGCTCGCCTGCCCCACGTACGGCAGGCTCGTGGTGTAGTCGTCAAAGACGGGATACACCGGAGGGTTCAGGTTATAGGCGAGATCGAGCCGGATGGGACCGACGGGGGTGTTGTAGCGAATACCCAGTCCGGCGGCATGCGAGTAGTAGTTGAAATTGCAGTTGCCGACGGCGTTGGCCTGTGAAACGCCGGGGGGCAAGGTGACGTTGCGGCAAGTAGCTTCGTTGGGCTGGTGGAAGTTCTTGATCGAGGTGAACATGTCGCCCGGATAGCGGAAGACGTTGCCCATGTCATGAAACAGCACGAACGAAATGGCGTTGCCGACGACCGGCAGGGTCGTGGGGGGCAGACGCAGTTCAAAGGTGTTGACCACGACGCCGGATCCGCCGACGGGATAGCCGGTCGTCAGATCGCGCGGACCGGCGTCATTGATGCCGAAGCCGCGGTGCGAGGTCGCGCCCCCGGCATACAGGCGCTCCGGAAGAGGAATGGGATTGCAGGTTGCGTTGATGGCCACATAGGCGGGCTGACACGCAGTGTTGGATTCACCCAGCGCAATAGAGGTGCCGTTCACCACCGTGCCGAGGGTGTTCTCAAATCCCACCCGCAGGTTGCGCGCAAAGGTGTACTTGTGGCGCTTGCCGAAGGTGTAATAGCTGGCGTGGGAAAGGTCCAGGCGATTGAAGTTCGTCTGCGAGCCGAAGATCGAATCCGCGATGAACTCCTGCAGCGAGAAATACTGGCCGCGGGTCGCATTCAGCGGGCTCGGGTCGCGCGTGTCATGGAAATACGTGATCCCGGGGCCACCGACCGTTACGGGCTGCGAGAGCTGCGGGATCAGGTTCGCAGAGATCTCCAGGCTATTCTGGTTCACGCTGATACGGCGGTACTGAAAGTCGTAGATGAACGTGTCGGCCCGCTTGACGCGCTGCGACACACGAAAATCACCTTGCAGTGTGGAGGCCTGAAAGGTGGTGATGTTCTGTACGTTGGAGTACCCGCCAGAGATCGTGCCTGTCAGGCTGGGGTTGCCGAAGAGCTGCGGGTTGTTAAAGCTGAGTTCGGCGATGGTTTCGAGCAGGCCATAGGTGGTGTGCAGCGTCAGCGAGTCCTGGGTGCCGCGCAGGTTGATGCGCGAGATATCCAGTGAAACGCGGGGGCTGGCGCCGGCGCGGCCGTTCTGGGCAGCCGTTCCGGTGGCTCCGTTCTTAAGGTTCTGAGACGGAAGGAAGGCCGGCTGGTTGAGCTGCGCCTCAAAGCCGAAGCCGTAGGTCACATCCCAGCGCTTGGCTTCGTTGATCTGCACCAGCACATTCTTTTCCGGTGCGTCGCCCGTGGGATTCTGGACGGCTGTATTGACTTCATTGAAGAGTGCCAGGTTATACAGGTTGCGCTGCGTCTGCAGCAATGCCGCCTGGTCCAGCGGATCGCCCGCATGCACCAGAATCTGACTTTCGACCAGCTTGCGACGCGTATGGTTGATCCCCGACAGCAGCACGTGCTGAATCGAGACCTGCTGGCCTTCAATGACGTTGAGGATCACATCGGTGCGCAGCTTGTTCTCGGCCTCGTTCTTCTGGTTTACCTCGACCTGCGCATGATCAAAGCCCTGCGCGATCAAATAGCTCAGGACGGCGTCGCGATCGTTCGCCAGCGTGAGCAGCGAAAAGGGCTGTCCCGTCTCCGCGCTGATCAGCGATTTCAGGGTAGCTTCGCGGGTTGGATCGGCCCCGGCGAGCCCTACACTGCCGAACTTCTGCTGCGGCCCTTCGACCACCGTGTAGGTGACCGCGATCTGGGCTTCTTTCTTGCCCTTCTTGTTGATCTCTGTGTCCTTGACGGCAGAGGTCACCTTGGCCTCCAGGAATCCGGTGGCGCGGTAGAGCGATTGAATCGATTGGCTGTCAGCGTTCACCAACTGCGTGCTGTAGGTGCCGTTCTTCACATAGAGGCTGGCCTTTTTCACGCGCAGCCGCTGTTCCAGCGTGTCCGTATCAAAGTAATGATTGCCGCGGAGATCGACCGATAGAACGCGATGCCGCTCACCCGGAACCACGTCGTACTGCACCGTGACATTGCCCGTTCCTGCCCCTAACAGCTTCACGGAATCCTGAACGTCGAAGTAGCCGCGCTGCTGCTCGAAGTCGCGGATGTTGAAGGCGCCCTCGTTTAGCAGATCGTTATCCACGGCGCCCTCTTCGTAGACCGGCACCAGCAGCTTCTTGCGCGCGGTGGCAACCTTCACGCCGTTGATCACCACCTTGACGATGGGGCCCTGCTCGGCGAGGAAGTCATAGTCCAGCTGTTTCCGCGGAGGTTCGTAGGTCTGCTTCTGGAGGGTAATCGTGCCTTCCAATCGATTGTTTTTCAGGTAAAAGGCGCGCGCGCCGGAGAGCGCATTGCTGGCGGTCTCGCGCGTGACCTTGGGATCGCAGCTTTTATCGAAGAGCAGCACCAGCCGCGAACAGTTCAGGCCGGCCTTCTTGCGAAAGTCTGTCGCGGTGATCCCCGAATCCTTGCCGGTAACCGAGACCGCACCGATGCGAGCCTGCGGACCGATCGCCACCGTGACGCTGACGTTGATCTGCGCTCCGGCATCGTCCCTGGCCGTAGCGATGCCCACCACCGGTTGGTAGTAGCCATTTTCGGCGAGCGACGCCTTTACCCCGTCGAGCGCCGCCGGGATCTCCGTCTCGGTGTAGGGCGTACCGGGATCGAGTTTGGTCGCAAACTCCAGCAGCGAGGCCAAGCGGTCCGACGCGACGCCAATGATGGACACGCGGCCGATGTAGAAGCGCGGAACGCCGGCATAGATCAGGATCAGGCCGTTCGCCGTCCGTATGGAGTTCAGGCTGATATCCCGGTAGCGTCCACTCTTGAACAAACGCTCCAGATCGGCGCGTACCTTTTCGGGGTCGAGCGGCTGGCCAGCCTTCTGCGTCAGCTGCGCGAGCAGTGGATCGTCTTCACCAAAGTGCACGCCGTCAAAACGGATGGAGGCCACGTGGACTCCGCCCTGGTTCCAGACCGAGGTTTCCAGTGCCGGAAGAGCGTTTGTAACCACCGGAGGCGTCTGCGGGACGTTCGGCGCAGCCGGATTGGCCCCCTGGCTTGCCTCGGGCACGGCCTGCGGCGCGGAAGGGTTCGCAGAGGGCGTTGCGGCGCTGGGCTGGCCGGCGGACTGGTTGTTCAGCACGCCGGGGGTTTGCGCAAAAAGCGGAGCGGAAATCAGGAAAAATGCCGCTATCAACAACCACGCGGCCGGCCGGGGCTCCCATGCCCTCGCCAGTCTCTCCCGTGCTTGTAGACGTCCCGTATTGCACTGAGCCCAGCTCGACCGAACCGCCACTGCCTGCCCTTCCATCCTTCGTGGACCGTTGGAGGTCGGCTCCTCTGGGGACGAGTCCACCGTTGAGCACAGCTCTACTCCAGAACGCTCAGGATAGTACAGAAAGGGACGCGTCGCGAGCGGTCCGGGTTGGCCGCTAGAACATACCGGTCGTGCCTTGTAGCCCATAACGGCACAGGGGCCGAATTTTTCAGAAAAGGAACAACTTCTATACTCGGGCAATGGTTCAGGATGTGCTATCAGCGGAGGCAGTTTCCAAGGCGGAGACAGGGATGAAAGGTCTCGAACCGGAGGCTGAAGCGCTTGTCCGCAGGATCGACCCGCGGGAACGCTACTCCCGTCAGATATTGTTTGCAGGCATCGGAATTGCAGGCCAGGAGCTTTTGGCGCGTGGCCATGTTGCGGTTGTGGGCGTCGGGGCTACAGGCGCCGCCGCGGCCGGTCTTCTGGCGCGCGCCGGGGTGGGGCGGCTGACGCTGATCGACCGCGATTTCGTCGAGCCCTCCAACCTGCAACGGCAGGTTCTCTTTGACGAGGAGGACGCGCGCAACGCGCTGCCCAAAGCGGAGGCCGCGCAACGTCATCTTCGCGCTGTAAACGCCGACATCCGTCTCGATCGTCACATTGCGGATGTCGTGCCGGCGAATGCTTTGGAGTTGATCGGCGACGCCGACCTGGTGCTCGATTGCACGGACAACTTCGAAACCCGCTATCTGCTGAACGACCTTTGTGTGCGCGAAGGACGGCCATGGATCTACACCGCCGCCGTGGGGGCCTACGCGGCGACGATGAACATCATTCCGGCCTCCGCAGATCGCACGGGCGTGGCCCCCACCGCGTGCCTGGCCTGCATCTTTCCCGCGGCTCCGGGAGGCGACGTGGAGACCTGCGAGACCGCCGGCATTCTGGGCACGGCTGTGAACCTGGCTGCGTCGCTGGCAGTGACGGAGGCTCTGAAGTTTCTCACCGGGAAGCCGGAGACCATGCGCCGCACCCTGCTCTCCTGGGATCTCTGGACCGGGGAGCATGCGGAGATCTCGGCGGCCCGGCCGCGCGCGGACTGCGTTGTGTGCCGGGGTCGTCAGTTCCGCGCCCTGGCCGGCGATGGCCGGCCGCACATCACGCTGTGCGGCCGCAACTCCGTGCAGATTCACGAACACCATCGCCCCCTGGATCTGCTGCTGCTCAAACAACGCCTGGAGACGCTGGGCACGGTGCGCACCAATGGGCACCTGCTCCGGTTCACGTACGCCCCCTATACATTGACGATTTTTCCGGACGGACGAGCCCTGGTGCAGGGCACTACGGATGTGGGATTGGCGCGTTCTTTGTACGCGCGTTTTGTCGGCAATTGACGAAGGTTGGCAAGGTAAGGAACTTCTGTAACCTTCCCGCGCCTTTACACCCCCGTCACGTAAGGCGCGATTGCGATAGGCTGGGTGAGGCGATCTCGCCGCCTCAGCTCGACGACAAGGGACCGGCGCGCGCCATGGAAGGTCAAGGCCAACAAAGAATGCAAACCAAACCGACACCGGGTCTGTTTAAGCGGAACCCCCCGATCGCCGGCGAAGCCGAGGCGATCGAACGGGCCAAGCTGGGCGACCCAGACGCCTTTTCCAAGCTGTATGCGCTGCATAAGCGCCGTGTGTACACCCTCTGCCTGCGTATGCTGGGCAACGTCTCCGAAGCCGAAGACATGACCCAGGAGGCCTTTCTCCACCTGTTCCGCAAGCTGGGCAGCTTTCGCGGGGAGAGCGCGTTTTCCACCTGGCTGCACCGCCTCACGGTGAATCTGGTGCTGATGCACCTTCGCAAGAAGGGCTTGCAACTGGTTTCGCTGGAGGAAACCATCAACCCCTCCGAAGAGGACGCGCCCAAACGTGATTTCGGCTCCCGCGATCCGCAGCTTTCCGGCTCGGTGGACCGTGTCACGCTCGAACGTGCCGTCGCTTCGCTGCCCCCGGGCTACCGCATGGTCTTCGTGCTGCACGATGTGGAAGGCTTTGAGCACAATGAGATTGCCACCATGCTGGAGTGCTCCACCGGCAACAGCAAGAGCCAGCTTCATAAGGCGCGGCTGCGATTGCGCGAGCTGCTTCGTCATCCGGAGCAATTGCCGCCGACGGTCAACGGCGCACGGGAGCTGGTGCAATGAACGATCTCGCGAATATTGATTTCAACCACATGACTCCGGCAGAGTTTGAGCGCTATCTGCCCGATCTCTTTCTCGCGGGCGGCAAACTCAGCGAAGACCCACGCCTGGCGCAGTTTCTTGCAAAAAATCCAGATTGTGGCGCGCTGGTTCGCGACCTCGAGACCATCGCGGAGACGGCGAAGAGCCTCTTCGAACCCACGCATGACCCCAGCGATGCGGTCTGGTCCAACATCGCCAGCAAGCTGAAGGAAGAGGCCGCGGACGACGGTGGCGTGACCGATCTGGCCGGCTAACCGTATCGATCTATCCAAACATCGTCATCTCGTCCGAACCCTCAGCTTGTCGAAGGGGGAACGGAGAGATAACGCCTTTTTCGTAGAGAACGGCCGTGCCAGGCCGATGTTGGCCCCAAGTTGCCAACCCGCCAACTCGCCAACTTGCCAACTTGCCAACTGATAACGCCAATCCGTTGAACACGCTTCCCCCGGAACGGATCGTGCTGACCGGCTTCATGGGCTCAGGGAAGACCACCGTCGGCCGCTTGCTGGCAACACGAATGGGCTGGCGGTTTGCCGACCTGGATGCAGTGATTGAAGAGCGCACAGGTTTGAGTGTTCCCCGCCTCTTCGAGGCGTGGGGTGAAGAGGCGTTCCGGCTCGCCGAAGCGGAGGCGCTCGCCGAACTGTTGGGAGAGCCGAGGGTGGTGATTGCCCTCGGTGGAGGAGCGCCGACCACCGCCGCGAACCGGCAACTGCTGTCCTCGGCGGAGCGGACGGCGGTGGTGCACCTCCAGGCGCCGTTTGCGGTGCTGTACGACCGTTGTGCCACACAGTTAAACGATGCGGAGGCTACCGCGCGTCCGCTCTTAGGCGAGCGACCGATAGCGCAGGGCCGTTATCTGCAGCGATTGCCGCTCTACTCCGCAATCGCCCATTTCACCGTGAACGTGAGCTCGGTGGCTCCGCATGCGGCGGCGGATTTGATTCTGGATTTGCTGTTATCTTCCGCAGATTCACCTGCGTAACGCAGCCGCCGAGCCCCGGGAACGCATCGTACGGACAATACCCCGGGAGATTTTCTTGTCTACCCCTGCGCTCGTCAAAGATGCCTCTGCCATGCCCGCGCCACCTCCCCATGTGGAGAAACGGCGCACGGTCCGCGGACACATCATCTTCACCATCTGCATTTTGCTCGTCCTGGCGCTGGCCTGGAAGCTGCGTGAGGTGCTTGAGCTCGTCTACGTCAGTGCACTCTTCGCGGTCGTGCTGATGCCCGTTGTAAAACGGATCGAGAGACTACGGATCGGGAAGTACAAACCTTCACGCGTGGTCGCGATTCTCCTGTTGATGCTTTCCGTTGTGCTGCTGCTGTTTTTGTTGTTCTTCTTCGGCTTGCCGCCGGTGATTCATGACATCCAGAGCTTCGCGGGCGACCTGCCCACCCGCCTGCCCAAGATTGTCGCGAAGCTGAAGCAGTTTCCGCTCGCCAACAAAATCGGGGTCGATAACATCGCCAGGCGCGCCGAGGTGTTTCTGGCCTCGCTGGCGGGCTACATCGTGGACTCGGCTCCGAAGTGGCTCGGACACATTCTCGACATCATCACCTCGCTCATCCTCATCATCTATTTCATGCTGGAAGGTGAGGCCACGTTTTACTATTTTCTCGCGATGGTGCCGGCGGATTCACGTGAACGGCTCGCTAAGACGATGGAAGTGGCCGAGGTCCGTATGAGTAAGTGGCTGCTTGGGCAGGGCGCACTTATGCTGATTCTGGGTGTCAGCAGCACGATCGTCTTCGGTTTCCTGCACGTTCGTTATTTCTTTCTTCTTGGCACGATGATGGGTCTTTTCAACATTATTCCGATCATCGGCGCGGTGATCACGGTGCTGCTTGCCGCGGGTGCGGCAGCACTGGATTCATGGACCAAGATGGCGGGTGTGTTTATCTTCTATGCCATTTACGCGCAACTTGAGAATGGCTATCTCACGCCGAAGATCATGCGCAGCAGCGTCAATCTTATGGGCATCACCGTACTGATCGCTCTGCTCGCCGGTTCCGCGGTAGCGGGTGTGGTCGGAGCGCTGGTGTCGGTGCCTACAGCCGCACTCATCGCCGTGCTTGTACAGGAGTATCTCGTGCAGAAGGATGACAACGCAAAGGAGTTGCAGGCCAAGGCTGACTCGCTCGAATAATACCCTGAAAAAGGCAGACAAAAGGGAGCTCCGGAACAGGGCTCCCTTTTGTCTGCAGCTGGATGTGCTTACTTCAGTTCGTAACCCGCAAAGAAATAGCCAATCTCAAACTCGGCCGTATCTTCCGCATCGGAGCCATGGACTGCATTCTCTTCGATAGAGCCGGCGAAGAGCTTGCGCAGGGTGCCGTCTTCGGCGTTCGCCGGATTGGTGGCGCCCATCAGCTTGCGCAGATCGGCAATGGCATTTTCTTTTTCGAGCACCATCGGAAAGATGGGGCCGGAGGACATAAATTGCGTGAGCGAGCCGAAGAACGGCCGCGCCGCATGGACGTGGTAAAAACCTTTGGCCTGATCCTCCGAGATATGGAGCTTCTTGATGGCAACCAACTTGAAACCCGCCTTCTCGATCTGCGCGAGAATGGCGCCAGTGTAGCCCTTGCGGACCGCGTCCGGCTTGATGATGCTGAAGGTACGTTGTGACACGAGATCTCCTGTGTAACTGCTTGACAAAGTTGCAGCCTGTTCAGTGTACCGAACCCTCTGAAAACATCCGGCTAAAACTGAGAATAGCCCAGACCCGAAGAAGCGCACGAAGCCATATTGTTGCTTCCGCGCGTCTAACGACTATGCGCAGAACCGCCGTAATCTGGCTGGCCGGGTGCATCGCCTGGACAATCGATTTTATTGCGAACGTTGTGTATCACCACACACAGCACGCGCAACTGGCGCTGATCATGGCCATCCTTTTCGGGATCGCATACGCCTTCTACCGTACGCAGGGACGATAGAAAGCCCAGGGGTAGGATTTCTTCCTCGCCTTAATATCGAGGGTCATCTCGCGCCCAGCACACGCGCCATGGTCTCGCCAATCTCGGCCGGCGATTTCACGACGTGAATGCCGGCCGCGGACAGGGCCTCCATCTTGCTTTCCGCCGTGCCCTCGCCCCCGGAGATGATGGCTCCTGCATGGCCCATGCGCCGTCCTGGGGGCGCAGTCTGCCCGGCGATGAAGCCCACCACAGGCTTCTTCACATGGGCTTTGATGTACGCGGCGGCCGCCTCTTCGTTGGTGCCGCCGATCTCGCCGATCATGATGATCGCCTCGGTCTCGGGGTCCTCGTTGAGCATCTTGAGGGCATCGATGTGCGTTGTGCCGACAATGGGATCGCCGCCGATGCCGATGGCCGTGGACTGGCCGATGCCGCGCGTCGTCAACTGATAAACGGCCTCGTACGTCAGCGTTCCCGAGCGCGAGACGATGCCGACATTGCCTTCCTTGTGGATGCGCCCCGGCATAATGCCGATCTTCGCCTTGCCGGGCGAGATCACGCCCGGGCAGTTCGGCCCGATGAGCACGGATTTCGTGTGCTTCACCGCGTCCCAGGTCTTCACCATGTCGAGTACCGGAATACCTTCGGTGATGCAGATGATGAGCGGCAGCCCCGCATCGGCGGCTTCGAGGATGCCGTCCGCGGCAGCTGGTGGCGGCACAAAAATCACCGTGGCGTTGGCGCCAGTGGCCTTAACGGCCTCTTCCACGGTGTTGAAGACAGGCCAGCCCTCATGCGTGGTGCCACCCTTACCGGGCGTGACGCCGCCAACGACCTGCGTTCCATATTCCGCGCAGCCCTTGGCGTGAAAAGTGCCCTCGCGGCCCGTGATGCCTTGCACGATCAAGCGTGTATTTTTGTCGACCAGCACTGCCATAGAAGTTCTCCGTTGTAAGTTCTCAGTTCTCAGTGGATGGCGCTGCTTCCTTCTGCAGCTTATTGAGATAAGTCGAAAGGCCAGTCAGCATCTGACCGATCTCGTGAGAGAGTATCTCTGCATCCTTCATGTTTTCAGGCTTCGAGTAGCCCAACCGCTTGGCGATCAGTAATTGTGTTTGCAATTCATAGGTGCTCCCACGTGCCATTGCTACAAATTGCCGAAAGTCTTTCTTAGTATTCCGAGCCGAACCTTCCGCCACGTTACTTGCAATGGACACAGCTGCTCGACGCATTTGTGAAGTTAGGCCATAAGTCTCATGCTTCGGAAACTCCGAGGTGATCTGGTAAATAAGCAATGTGAGGTCGATAGAGCGATGCCACACCTTTAGGTCCCGAAACGACTTGGGCATGACACCTCACTGACAACTGAAAACTGTTAGCCCTTTGCCGCAGCAACAGCCAAATCGGCCGCGTCCTTCATCGTTTCGCCCACCTGAAACTTCAGCCCTGATTCAGCCAAAATCTTTCGGCCCTCTTCCACGTTGGTGCCTTCTAGGCGGAGGATGATCGGAATCTGCACATTGAGTTTTTTCGCGGCGGCGACTACAGCCGTGGCGAGCACATCGACACGCAGAATGCCGCCGAAGATGTTGATGAAGATCGCCTTCACGTTCTTATCCGAGAGCAAAATGCCGAAGGCGTTTTCGATCTGCTCCTGATTCGCGCCGCCACCGACGTCGAGGAAGTTTGCCGCCGAGCCGCCAGCGTATTGGATGATGTCCATCGTCGCCATGGCGAGGCCCGCGCCGTTCACCATGCAGGCGATGTCCCCGTCGAGCTTGATGTAGTTCAGCGCGAACTTGGAGGCCTCGACTTCGAGCGTGTCTTCCTCGGCAAGATCGCGCAGGTCCTTGAGGTCTTTGTGACGGAACAGTGCGTTATCGTCGAAATTGATCTTGCAGTCGAGTGCGGCGAGCTTACCGTCCTTGGTGGTGATGAAGGGATTGATCTCCATCAGCGTCGAGTCGGTCTCGACATACGCCTTATAGAGCCCCATCATGAAGCGCACCGCTTCGCCGATCTGCGCTGGTTCGAGGCCGAGCTTGAATGCCAGCCGCCGCGCCTGATATGCCGCGAGGCCAACGGCGGGGTCGATCACCTCCTTGAAGATGGCATCGGGGTTGTCGTGCGCGACCTCCTCGATCTCCATGCCGCCGGCCTGGGAGGCCATGAACACCACCTTGGAGGTCGCGCGGTCGAGCACGATGCCGAGGTAAAGCTCGCGTGCAATGGCGGAGCCGGATTCGACGAGCAGCCGCCCCACCTTCTGCCCCTGAGGGCCGGTCTGGTGCGTGATGAGCTGCATGCCGAGGATCTTTTTGGAGTGCTCTTCGGCCTCCGCACGCGATTTGGCGAGCTTGACTCCGCCGCCCTTGCCGCGGCCACCGGCATGGATCTGCGCCTTGACGACGACGACGCCATGGCCAGCGCCGAAGAGTTGCTGTGCGGCGGCGTCGGCCTCCTCGAAGGTGGCGGCCATCTGCCCGTCGGGCACACTGACGCCGTAGCGGCGAAGGATCTCTTTGGCCTGGTACTCGTGAATCTTCATGCGCGCTCCATGTGCGAAAGGAAATGTGCGGCGGTTCGCAGCCATGGTAGCGAGTGCGGGAAAGAAGCGGCAAGCCGAGGACGGCGATTATCGGCTTTGCTGGCCGGAGGACGTCTCATAAGCCTTCGGCGCCGGGATTTGTTCCGGTACGAGGCTTGAGCGGAAGAGGTGTGAGGCTTCCCTCCTCGACCGTGTGCGGCGAAGCTTTGTTGTAGCCTCAGGTTTGTGCCGATCACAGCGGAATTGCGATGGGTTTTGGAAGAAGGCGCGACGTTTTCGCTCGCCGGAGCGCGCGCGCTGATGGAGCGTGTGCTCGCGGGCGAGGTGACTGACCTGGAGCTCGCCGCCCTGCTGGGCGCGATGGCCGCTCGCGGCGAGACGGCGGAGGAGATCGCCGGCTTTGCACTGGCCATGCGCGACGTCGCCAAGACATTGCCGCTGACTGAAGCCGAGCGCGATGCACTCGTCGACACCTGCGGAACGGGCGGAGACGGCAGCGGCACCTTCAACATCTCCACCGCCGCGGCGCTGGTGGCGGCAGCCGCCGGGGCGAAGGTAGCCAAGCACGGCAATCGTGCCGTGACGAGCCGGTGCGGTTCGGCGGATGTGCTGGAGGCTTTGGGAATCCCGATTTCGCTTCCACCGGAGGCCGCCGCCGAGGCTCTGCGAATGCATGGCTTTTGCTTTCTGCTTGCGCCCGCGCATCATCCCGGCATGAGGGCGGTGATGCCCGTGCGGCGGGCGCTGGGAGTGCGCACGATCTTCAACATGCTGGGTCCGCTGTTGAATCCGGCGGGCGCGCGCCGCCAGGTGATGGGCGTGTATAGCGCTCGCCTTGTGCCGGTGGTGGCGCAGGCGATGACGTACCTGGAGACGCGGCACGGGTTTGTGGTGCACGGCGATGGCGGTCTGGATGAATTGAGCCTCAACGGCCCGAGCGAGATAGCCGTTGTGCACGGGGACACGCTCCAGCCGCGGCAGTACAGGGTAACGCCGGAGGAGTTTGGGATCGAACCTGCGCCCCTGTCCGCGCTCGCGGGCGGCGGGGATGCCAGGGAAAATGCAGACATCCTTCGGCGAGTGCTGGGTTTGGATGGCGCTACGACCGAAGCTGGGCCGAGGCGGGGCGTCGTGGTGCTGAACGCGGCCGCCGTGCTGGTGGTTGCCGGACTCGCGGATACGATGCATGTGGGTGTAGCGCTTGCAATGCAGGCGATCGGGACGGGCGCGGTAGAAAAGCTGGTTGCGGAGCTGCGAGCTGGGTAACTCCAGCCACGGACTTAGCTATTTACTCAGTTCGACGGCAACAATCTGGCCGGCTACGGGCTGGTTCTTTACCTCCGCATAGGTGACGCTGGCCTTCATGCCTTCGAACTCCTGGCAGGGGTTCAGATCCTTGCCGGGCGTGAAGTTTGCCGCCGAATACTGAATCCCATACATGTCATTGCTGTACAGGGGCACGGCTTTGCCCGAGCCGTCCACGCTCAGCGTTATCCCCTTGGGGTAGAAGCAACTCACGCTGCGCAGCACCCCTTTGACGGTGTGCTTTGGCCCATCCGGCGGACCTGGGGGATAGATGTGCTCCGCCGACGGGAGTATTACCGGGTGCAGCACGCGGCCTTCGCTGTCTGTGATCGTTGCGCCCTGATTGAGTTCCTGCGGAGCCGGTCCTGTGCTCGCTCCGGCAGCGTTCCGCAAAGCCGCTTCCGGCTGAGTTTCTCCCGCTTGCATCGTTTGCGCTTCGGCCCTTTGTTGCTGGAACCGTTCCATGGATTCCAACCGTGCTTTCACTCGCTCCTGCTCCTCCGGGGTCTTCGCAACCTTGGTTGCCGACTGGAGAACCGCGATTGCATTTGAGAACTCCTTGCGTTGAACGCGAATTTGCGCGGCATCCAGCCGGTACGCGACGTTGCCCGGATCCAGCTCCACCGCACGGGTGATCATCTCCAATGCCTCGTCCAGCTGTTCGTGGCGCTGATCGAAGTTCGCGAGCGCCTCGTCAGCGGGAGCGAAATGGGGGTTCAACTCCACGGCTTTCCGCAGACTGGCGCCGACTGTTTCCTCTGTGGCTCCGTCACCATTGCCGAGCTGCAGCGAAAGGGCGCCGAAGTTGTAGTAGGCGAGATAACTCGCGGCATGAAGCGCGACCGCTTCGCCGTACCACTTGCGGGCCTCGCGCACGTTGCCCTGCCGCAGCTCCATCATGCCCATGCTCTCGTGAACCTGGGCGTTCTCCGGCGCGTCTTTCAGCACGGAATCAATCAACGCCCGAGCGTCATTCTTGCGGCCGTTTTCCATGAGGAGGTCGGCACGTATCGCGTTCGCATCGGGGGTGGCAAGCGGCTCCACATGGAGGCTGGACTCAGCCACCGTATTCTGAAGCGGCATCGTGAACAGGTTGTAGCTGTTCTGATGGACGTAGTCATCCAGGGTCTTCTGAAGCACCTTCAGATCGCCGAAGGCATGTTCCGCGGCATAGATCGAGTCCTGTCCATTGAGGATATTCAGAAGATAACTCTGTATCCGCTGGGTGTGATTCTTGAAATCCTGGATGAAAAGCATGTGCGTCAGCGCCCATGATTCCGCATAGAAGATGTTGCCCTTGTTTTCCTCATGGTAGAAGGGCGAGTTGTGATCCACCGCGAACAGGGTGGACAGCGGTAGCAGACGCTGCTCGCCGAGAAAGCGGATCTCGTTGAAGTCCGGTTGTCCAAGACGAGCCGTTTTATTGTCTATATCCGTGTTCTGATAAAACTCCGCAAGCCCCTCGTTCAACCACAGCGGTAGCGCCGTGATGTGCCGCGTCATGTAATGCGTGTACTCGTGATACACCGTGGCGTAGGGGTGCTCGCCGGAGGTATCGAGACGGAGCAGAATGTAGCTTCTGTCCTGTCGCGGGAGGAAATATCCCGCGAGATCGAGCGCATTCTTCCCGAGGTATGCCTCCGGCTCGAGAGCCTGAAAGCCCTTCCGGTTTTTGAGGGCGAGCACCACGACAGACGATCCGCTGTCCGCCTGCGCGTGCGGCAACAGCTTCGCAAATAGTGCGTGCATGCGCTCGAACTGCGCGGAGATCGAGCGCGCTTGTGCGTCGCTGCCGTCCGTAATGACGGTGAAGTGTTCTGTCTGGACCTGCAGCCAGCGGGGCGTGGAATCCGCCCGAACAGGCCGGGACAAGAGCAGCATGAAACATAGCAGAGCGAACAGTTTGCGCATGGTCCGCAACAGCCTAAACGAGAAGTGCACGGATCTTCCGTTTATTTTCCTACGACTGTTGAGTCACGCGGGAGCTCCCCAAACTGACTCGATAACTCAAGTTGCCGCAGTCCGTGTTCGTCGCGATGCGGGTGGAAGTGGGCTCGGCAACGGGCCTCGTACAAGCCTGACGCACCGACCACCACGAGCTCCTGCGACTGGCCCAGCCGTTGCGTGTGGATGGCGCTCCCGCCGCAGACCATGCACACGGCGGAGAGTTTGGTGACCTTGTCCGCCATGGCCATCAGCGCAGGCACGGGGCCGAAGGGTTCGGCGGTGAAGGTCATGTCGAGCCCGGCGGCGAGCACCCGTTTGCCGCGTGAGACCAGCTCGGCGATGAGCGGAATCACCTCCGGGGACAGAAATTGCACCTCGTCGATGCCAATCACCTCCACGGCATCCAGTTGCGGAAACAGGGCCTCGCGCAGCTGTTCGACCGAAGTGACGGGGCAGGCCTCGTGGGTCTGTGCCGAGTGCGAGGCGATCTGCGTACGGTGGTAGCGGAGATCGATGTCGGGCTTGAAGCACTGCACCCGCTGGCGGGCGATGCGGGCCCGCTTCAGGCGACGGATCAGCTCCTCGGATTTGCCCGAAAACATGGGGCCGGTGATGACTTCGAGGATGCCGGGGGTGGATGGCGCATTTGGGTTCACGGATGGGTTCAAGGAATGCATGGACTGCCCCTGATCCTAGCTGGTGAGGCGTGAGCGCGGCGGTGGAAATGCGGGAGAGACGGATGGTTTCTCGCAAAGCCCTGAAGCGAAAGGCGTATGCTGGCGGTGTCTCAAGACAGAAGGAGTAACTCAATGCAGTGGACGAACAGCTGTGGGTGGTTGGCGTGCGGAGCCCTTGCCGTTGCGGGCGCGGTGGCCGGGGCGCAGGATGCCAAACCGGTGAAAGAGATTAAAACAACGCTGACCAACAGCGCGGGTCAGCCCGCCGGGACGGCTGTCTTCAAGCAGGTGAAAAAGGGCGTTGAGGTGAAGGTTTCGCTCCAAAATACCCCTTTTGGCGAGCACGGTGTGCACATTCACCAGAATGCCAGCTGCGAAGGCCCGGATTTCAAATCGGCCGGTGGGCATTTCAACCCGGACGGCAAGCAGCATGGCTTTCAGAACCCGATGGGCCATCACGCGGGCGATACGCCGACCAACGTCAGCGTGGGCGAGGACCACATGGGCTCGGCCAAGTGGCTGCTGACCGCGGTGACGCTGCAGCCGGGCGCGCCGAACTCGCTGCTGTCCAATGGCGGGACATCGCTCATTGTTCATGAGCACGCGGACGATATGAAGACTGACCCCAGCGGCAACTCCGGCAACCGGATCGCCTGCGGGGTGATCAAGCCGTAGGGAGTGTATGTGTGAATAACGATCATCCTACGAGGTGCATTTTGGAGGAGTGTGGGGGGAGGGAGCGTGGGGCTTCAGCCCCACGAAAGGTAGAGCCACAATGATGGGCTTTAGCCCAGGGTTCTCTCCGCTGACAGCGCAAAACCCGGGCTGAAGCCCCGTTCTTCTCCGCGCTGAATGTCCGGGCTGAAGCCCGGACCTATCTCCGAAAAGCAAAAAATGATTCACACAGACACGGCGTGGTCTCCGATCTCGCGATACGCAGAGAGGGACGGGAACCAAGGCCGCCCCGCCTGCGTATAGAGAATGCATGGCAGCGTTGGTGGCGAGTCCGGCGATGATGCGGCTGACCGTACCTCCCGAGATGCAGGGGAGAACGGTAAGGTCCGCAGCTCCACATGGGGGCGCAGAGGGGGCGACGAAGCTGGTTCTACCCATCGAAGCTGCGCGCAGCCCGCTGACTGCGGACAAAGATGCGGAGGCGATCCCGCCCATGCCCAAGCTTGGGTTCGATTCAGCGGGACTACCGGCAGCAAGCCTAGCGGCTGATCCCGCACGTGCCACGGCCATCGCGGAGCAGACACGTCTGGCGGCACTGGCCTCCAGCTGCCTGCAAGGGAATACCCAGGCGTGGGAGCTGCTGGTGCGCAGCCAGCAACGCAGGGTTTATGGGCTATGTTATCGCTTTACCGGCTCGGCCAGCGACGCGGAAGATCTTACGCAGGACGTCTTTCTAAAGGTCTACCGCAATCTGGGGAGCTTCGACGCCTCGAAGGCGAGCTTTGGGGTGTGGCTGACGGCGCTGACCCGGAATTTGCTGGTGGACCACTACCGGCGCTCGCGCCTGGAGCGTGCGAGCGAATCGCTTGACGAGCCGTTTGCGGGAGAAGAGGATGGGCCAACCCGTGCCGAGCGGCTGCAGGACGGCGGTCGGAGCCAGGAACGCCATGTCGCCGGTCTGGAGCTGCGGGCCAAGGTACAGGCTGCTCTGGCCCGGATCTCGCCGGAGCTGCGCGAGGCAGTGATTCTGCGTGATCTGGAGGACCTGGACTACCGCGAGATCGCAGGCGTACTGGGCATTCCGCAAGGGACGGTGAAGAGCCGCATCAGCCGCGGGCGCGCGGAACTGGCGCGTTTGCTGAAGGATTCCGAAGGGCAGGTGATGTAACGTGAGCGATCGCGATGAGTTCGAGATGAGAACCGGAGACGCAACGCAGGAACCGCAGGTGTGCCCCGACTGGGCGACCCTGCTTCCCGATGCCGCTGAGGGTTTGTTGAGCGACGCGGAGCAGCGGGCGGTCGATCTCCACGTGGCCTGCTGCCCGGGATGTGCGCAGGAGCTGGCAGACGCGCAACGCGGGGCGGCGTGGCTGGGATTGCTCAAGGGTCATGCACCGGAGCCGCCGGCCAATCTGCTGCAGTCGATTCTGGCGCAGACCACGGGGGCGGAAGACGCACGGCTCGGCGCAGCACCGGTGGGAGCCGCATCGGATTTGTTGGAAGGTGGTGCAAGCTACGCCGGCGAGCCGATGGCGTGGGCTGCGAGACAGACGAATGCCGGATCACGCAAGGGTTTCGCCGGCCTGTTTGCGGATTTGAATCAGTGGTTCCAGCGGTGGTTCGCTGCAGGCGACGGCTACTTTCCTGCCCTGCAGCCCCGCTTTGCGATGACGGCGGCGATGGCTTTCTTCTCGGTGTGCTTGACGCTGAACCTGCTTGGGTTTTCCGTCAGGAACCTGAGTGCCGAGTCGCTGCGACCGGCGGGACTGCAGCGCACGGTTGCGGATACGGGCGCCTCGCTGGTGCGGTCCTTTGAAGGGATCCGCGCGGTGTACCGGGTGGAATCGCGGGTAAACGACTGGCGCACCGCCAGCGCCGCACAAAGCGATTCCCCTGTGGATTCGGCTCGCTGAAATTGACAGGCACAGGGCAGTAATGGAGCGGCCATTCAACCGCGGAAAGGAGTGAGGCGATGATCGACGAAACGATGAATCCGGCAGGAGAAGGAAGCGCAAGCACGCCCGGGGGCAGCGGAGACCCCGTGGTCGCGTATTGCCAGCAATGCGGCCGCGCCCTGACATCCGCCTCACAGCGCCGCGTGGGCACAAGCACGCTGTGCGAGCCGTGCGCGGCCGTCAGGCTGGCGCAACCGGCGGGCTGGACGCCGGTCAATGCGGGGGGCGCCCCCTCGTTTCCGGGAGGCGCGGCGAATGCTGGGGCGAGTGGAGAGCCGAATCCCGCATTGGCGGGGTTCCTGGGCATGATCCCTGGCGTGGGCGCCATGTACAACGGGCAATATGCGAAGGGTGTGATCCATCTCATCATCTTCGTTGTGCTTGTCAGCCTCGCGGATAACCTGAATTGGGTCTTCTGGTGGTTTGTGTGGGGATGGGTCTTCTACCAGGCCTTTGAGGCCTATCACACAGCGCTGGCGCGGCGCGACGGACAGCCTTTACCCGACCCCTTTGGCTGGAACGAAGTGGGTGAGCGGCTCGGAGTGGATCGGAATTGGCCGCACTTCGCCCCAGGATCACCGCCCCGGCGGCCGGCGGCTCCCGTTCCGGCACCTCCCGTTTCTCCGGCGGGGACCGGATATGCCTCCACGTCAGCACCGACCGCAGCAGGAGTTGCCGACCCACTCTCTGCCTATGCGGCGTACTCGGCCAGCGCAGGAACACCATCAGCCTCCATACCCCGGGCATCCGCGATGCCACCCACAGGAGCTGTCCCCTTCACGGATGTTCCGTATGCGTCGACATATACTGGCGGGGTCTCGCCTTCGATTGCGCAGTCAGGGTTTGCCCTCGGGTCACGACGCTTCCCCGCCGGAGCAGCCTGGCTGATCGGGCTCGGAGTGCTCTTCCTGATCGGAAACATTTTGCCCGAATGGCGCATCGGCGGCCGCTGGCTGGTTCCGATCCTGCTTGCAGCCGTTGCCCTCTGGACGGGAGGACGACGGCTCTCGGCGATGCACGGGGCGCGCCTGTCGCCCACACCGGCGCCTTCGGGCAAGCCGTTGCCCAGGGACGTTCCCCGAGCCCTGCTGGGCCCGATTCTCCTGCTCACCATCGCGATTTTGCTGGTCTTCCAGGACGCCTATATCGTTCCTCTGCGGCATAGTTGGCCGGCGTTGCTGATTGTGTGGGGCGGCCTGCTTCTGCTGGGACAGCTCCCCCAAAGCTCCGGCGAGTTCTCCAGTCAGGAGGACGCCTCTGTCCCCGCGCAGCCTGCTGCCGAGGTTCGCCGACCGTAGACAACGGCACGAGATCCACCCCAACAAATCAGGAAAGGAGCAGCCATGAGTACGAATCCACCCCCGCCACCGCCCTTCGGATCTGCACCCGGCCCCTACCGCGCTCCGGCCGGCTATGATCGTCAAACCCTGAAGGCGCAGCGCCGGGCGATCGCCGAGCAGGGCCGCCAGCAGCGCGCCCAAATGCGCCTGCAAATGCGCGCCGCACGGCGCAACTCGGTCGTTGGGCCGCTGCTGCTCGTGGTGTTGGGCACGATGCTCCTTCTGCTGCAAACTGGCCGCTTGCACTGGCCGGATGCGCTGACCTGGTTAGGCCATTGGTGGCCGGCGGTACTGATCGTGGCCGGCTTGATCATGGTTGCGGAATGGGCGCTGGACCGTGGGCGAGTCTCGCCTGAGGGCATTTCCCTCGGGCCGCGGCGCTCCCTCGGCGGCGGAGCCGTGACCCTGCTGATTCTGCTTGCCGTGGTAGGTGCGAGCGTCATGGCCGCCGAGAACGGCTCGGCCTGGGCGCGCCGCAATTTCGACCGCCAGCTGGGGAAGAACGGGTTCGGCGACTGGCGGCATGCCTTTGGCATCGGCACTGAAATAACCGAGGATCTGAACACTTCAATCGAGAATGGCGGCGCACTCACCGTTGAAAATCCCCATGGTGACGTTACGGTTACGGGTTCCAGCCAGGACGGGCAGGTGCACGTCACGGTGCATCGCCACATCTATGTCTGGGAGCAAGACGAGGTAGAAAACCGCCGCCGCGCCGAACAGGTACGCTTTAGCGGTGATCGCACACACGTCATCCTGACCGCGCCCTCGCAGGACGAAGATCATGCCGATCTCACCATCGAGTTGCCGCATGACGCTTCAGTAACCGTGCATAGCGGCCACGGCGACGTCACTCTTGGCGAGTTGCGGGGCGCGGTAGACGTGAGCGCCGCCGATGGCGATGTGAAACTAACCGCACTGAGTGGTCCGGTGCACCTGCAAACCAAGGACGACAACGCCGACATCACCGCCCATAGCCTCGGCAGCGGGCTCGCCCTGGATGGACGCACCGGCGATATCAATCTCAGCGACATCGACGGCGCAGTGTCGCTTCATGGCGACTTTTTCGGCACCACTCATCTTGAGCGCATCCGCGGTCCCGTGCACTTCCAAAGCAGCTTTACCGAATTCGCGTGCGCCAGTCTGCCCGGAGATCTCAATGTGGAAGGCCGCAGCGACCTTGACGTCCACCGGGTGGAGGGTCCGGTTACGCTTTCGACCACAAATCGCAACCTGACGCTGAATGGTGTCCGCGGGGGAGTCACCGTTACGGATCGGAACGGTTCCGTAAGTCTCACCCTTGCCGGGCCGGCCGCGCCGGGGACTGTCACCAATGAGAACGGCTCCGTGGAGGTCTCCGTTCCCGTCAGCCGGGGGTATTCCGTAAAAGCACGAACGCAGAACGGCGACATCCAGAATGACTTTGGCATCGTTCCCCGCAAGACTGGACAGACCTTAGAGATTACGGGCAATGCGGGTTCCGGGGGACCGCCCCTCAATCTGCAGACAACCGAAGGTGACATACGTGTGCGACGATCCACCACTGCCGACGACGAGGGCTGGGAGGCTACTTCCACACGCATCACCCCAACGCCTCCCGATCAGGAAAAGAGCAGCAAGCGTTCCACCAACATATCTCGCTAAACTACTCTCTGGGGAGTGACTGTTCTCCGTAGGCGCTCCGGCTGATTGCCAGGCCCGTTGTGGTCCTCGGCCCGGGTTTCAGACCCCTCCGGATCAGGCCATATGCCCGCCGCGGCACAGGTGTACATCAAGAAAAGCAGAAGCAGAGTCAGATAAAAATACCCATCCACCAAGACGTTCAACGCGATGAAGAAGGCCAGCGCCCAGGACATCCAACGCAGCATATCGGTCAAGGTGCGGCATCGGTTGCGGATCACACAAAATGCGAAAATGCCTGTCATCGCCGCAAGCTGCACCCACTCCAGCTGATCCGGACGAACGAGGAAGGTGGCCCAATACGACAGGTTGATGGGATCCGCCAGCGCGTGCGGCATACGCCCCCACTGCCCTACGGTGTTGCTGGCGATACGCTGCGTTGCCGACCTTAAGAACGGACCCACCACGAGGAACATCGCCCCAAACCCGATCAGGGCCGATCTGCTCGCCTCCGCCCAGCGGCCCCGTCGATATGCGTAGAGCAGGAAAAACGGAAAGATGACCCAGCTGAGCTGATACAGACCCATGCTCACGCCAAATAAAGCGGCCGCCCATCCAAAATAGCGACGCTGCAGCAGAATGATCGAGGCTGTGATCGTGAGCCAGTGTGGCTGCAGGTAAAGATCATGGCGATACTGAAGAAAGGGGGATAGAACAAACAGCGCCAAGAGCAGCGCCACCTTCCTCCGACGCTCAACACGAGCGCTCCCATAGATAAGCCAGGCTATCGCGACGATGCACGCCAGCGTCTCAAACCGGACATCCAGACGAAGCGCCACAGCAGGCAAAAAGGCGAGAAGCATGCCCGGAAGATAGGGAAAATCGTACAGGCGCGTTCCCACATGCATCGTCGTATACGGGTTAAGGTGTTTTAGCAGCCGCTCATCGCCCCAGACAATCACGGGCAGCATGTCCGAACGCAGATAGTTCAGAGGAAAGCACCGGATCGCCAGCAGCAAACCCGCTGCATACATGGTCAGCATTCCAGCGTAGAGGCTTGGTCCGGTGCGCCGCCAAATAGTCAGGCCACCAGCTGAAAGTACAACCAATCCCATCGCAATCGCCACTCTGTGCGGAATCGAGTAACCAAATCTGGCGAAGTGTCTCCGTTCGTAAGCCAACGCAAATAGGAACAGCGCTTCAAACAGCGTACAGACTACTAAAAGGATCGACGGATCGAACTGAGCCTTCTTTATAGGAACTCTCGCCGACTTGGCCAATAGACAGTACAGTGCCAAAAAAAAAACAGCAGAAAGTGGAAGCAGAAGTAATTGATGGAATAAGGGGCTCGGACGTCCAGACCAGCCATCATTCACTACGTTGATGACCAAAGCCAAGACGGCATACGAGGCAACTGTCGTGGATTCCTTAACACGCACTTTGTCGTGTTCTTCCATGACAACCACGCGTCAAATCCTCACAAACGAATAAAGATAATGCTTAGGAACCGCCAGAACGCAAGAAAGCCCACCAGCTTGCTGGTGGGCTTTCGATGTTATGCCGGCGATCACCTAATCTCCCACACACTTACGCGTGCAGTACCATCGGCCCAACGAGGCTTAACTTCCGTGTTCGGGATGGGAACGGGTGGGACCCTCGCGGTAAACTCACCGGCAAACTTGAGGCACTCTACAGGCGTTGGTGCCCGAAGAGGAAATCCTGAGCGCTTTCGCAAGGGATCTGCTTCCTGCCTCTGTATCTTGTCAAGACCGCGACGGCGATCTTTCACAACTGCATAGATTGGAGTAGACATATACGTCTTACTTGATAACTACAGGGCTTGCTTCAAAGAGTCTCTCCAGACACAGCATCATGCTGCGCGGAGTAAATTCTATGGACAAGCCGAACGGGCGATTAGTACTGGTAAGCTGCATGCATTACTGCACTTCCACCTCCAGCCTATCAACCAGGTCGTCTTCCTGGGCCCTTCATTACCCTTACGGGTTGGGAGATCTCATCTCAGGGCATGCTTCCCGCTTATATGCATTCAGCGGTTATCATAACCGAACTTCGCTACCCAGCCGTGCCCTTGGCAGGACAACTGGAACACAAGAGGTTCGTCCATCCCGGTCCTCTCGTACTAAGGACAGCCCCCTTCAAATCTCCTACGCCCACAGCAGATAGAGACCGAACTGTCTCGCGACGTTCTGAACCCAGCTCACGTACCGCTTTAATAGGCGAACAGCCTAACCCTTGGAACCTTCTACAGCTCCAGGATGCGATGAGCCGACATCGAGGTGCCAAACCATTGCGTCGATATGAACTCTTGGCAATGATCAGCCTGTTATCCCCGGCGTACCTTTTATCCGTTGAGCGATGGCCATTCCATACAGAACCACCGGATCACTAAGGCCTGCTTTCGCATCTGCTCGACTTGTAGGTCTTGCAGTTAACCACACTTATGCCTTTGCACTCGACGGTCGATTTCCAAACGACCTGAGTGTAGCTTCGCGCGCCTCCGTTACAATTTAGGAGGCGACCGCCCCAGTCAAACTACCCGCCTTACAATGTTCCTCCTCCAGATAATGGAGGCAGGTTAGGATCACAACAATCGCAGGGTGGTATCTCACCGTTGGCTCCACCGAACCCGAAAGTCCGGTCTCAAAGCCTCCCACCTATCCTGCGCAGCAATTGCCGTAACCCACTGTAAAGGTATAGTAAAGGTGCACGGGGTCTTTTCGTCTAGCTGCGGGTAACCGGCATCTTCACCGGTACTACAAGTTCGCCGAGCAACTCGTTAAGACAGTCGTACGATCGTTACTCCATTCGTGCAGGTCGGAACTTACCCGACAAGGAATTTCGCTACCTTAGGACCGTTATAGTTACGGCCGCCGTTCACCGGGGCTTCAGTTCGCAGCTTCGGCTTGCGCCTAACCGCTCCCTTTAACCTTCCGGCACCGGGCAGGAGTCAGCCCCTATACGTCGTTTTAGACTTTGCAGAGACCTGTGTTTTTGTTAAACAGTCGCCGTACGCGTTTCACTGCGGCCCCTCTGTGCTTGCACACTGAGGGGCGACCCTTCTCCCGAAGTTACGGGTCTAATTTGCCGAGTTCCTTAACAAGCCTTCACTCGAGCGCCTTTGGATATTCTCCTCGTCTACCTGTGTCGGTTTGGGGTACGGTTCCCAATCTCTCTCCTTAGAGGTTTTTCTTGGCAGCGTGGAATCGGCAGCTTACACCCATACGGGTTTGCTTTGCGCCTCATGGTTATGCCCCGACGGATTTACCTGTCGGAACCCACTTCACGCGCATCGACCGCCATAGCCATATGACGACCTGCTTATCCTTCTGCGTCACCCCATCGTAATAACGAGATATCGGGAGGTCCGGAATATTAACCGGATGTCCATCGCTTACGCCTCTCGGCCTCAGCTTAGGGACCGCCTAACCCTGAGCGGATTAACCTTCCTCAGGAAACCTTAGACTTTCGGCGGGAAGGGTTCGCACCTTCCTTATCGCTACTTATGCCGGCAGGGTCTCTTCTCTCAGCTCCACGTATCTTCTCAGTTACGCTTCGATGATGAGAGAATGCTCTCCTACCACGCACACATATGTGTGCATCCGCTGCTTCGGTATACAGTTTTAGCCCCGTTGTATTGTCGGCACCGGACCGCTTGACCAGTGAGCTATTACGCTTTCTTTAAAGGATGGCTGCTTCTAAGCCAACCTCCTGGCTGTCTGAGCGTTCCGACTTCCTTTCCCACTTAACTGTAATTTGGGGACCTTAGCAGGCGGTCTGGACTGTTTTCCTCTCGACTGTGAAGCTTAGCCCCCACAGTCTGACTGCCGGGCTGGTTGTGATCGGCATTCGAAGTTTGGTTAGATTCAGTAAGCCGGAAAGCCCCCTAGTCTATCCATGTCTCTACCACCGATCCAAATCACCTGACGCTAGCCCTAAAGCTATTTCGGAGAGAACGAGCTATCACGGAATTTGATTAGCCTTTCACCCCTACCCTCAGCTCATCCGAGCTTTTTTCAACAAACACCGGTTCGGTCCTCCAATGGGTGTTACCCCATCTTCAACCTGGCCAAGGGTAGATCATCCCGCTTCGCGTCTATTCCTGCCAACTTATCGCCCTATTCAGACTCGCTTTCGCTGCGGCTCGCTCACGCTTAACCTTGCTAACAAGAATAACTAGCCGGCTCATTATGCAATAGGCACGCGGTCAGACATTCCCTTACGGGCATAGTCCTCCCACTGCTTGTAGGCACACGGTTTCAGGTACTATTTCACTCCCCTTCCGGGGTTCTTTTCGCCTTTCCCTCACGGTACTGGTTCACTATCGGTCAGAAACGAGTATTTAGCCTTACGGGATGGTCCCCGTGGATTCAAGCAGGGTTTCTCGTGCCCCGCCTTACTCAGGTACCTGCTTCGAGTCCAGATCAATTTCGCCTACGCGCCTGTCACGCTCTTTGGGACCGTTTTCCAGCGGTCTTCAGCTATCGACTGGTTTGGTAACTCTACTGTTGCAGGCCCTACAACCCCCGAGATACCGAAATATCACGGGTTTGGGCTACATCCGATTTCGCTCGCCACTACTTTCGGAATCGAGGTTTCTTTCTTCTCCTGGAGGTACTGAGATGGTTCACTTCCCTCCGTTCGCCTGTTCTCACCTATGGATTTAGTGAGACATACCATGGGATTGCCATGGTGGGTTTCCCCATTCGGAAATCTCCGGATCAAAGCCTGTGTGCGGCTCCCCGAAGCTTATCGCAGCTTGCCACGTCCTTCATCGCCTGTTTCTGCCAAGGCATCCACCGTGCGCCCTTAGTAGCTTGACCATAGAATTTACTCCAGCACAGCGCGAATACCGCTGCCTGGATGGTCCATATGTTCTTCGCCTGGGACGATCCTGATTGCTCAGGTCGTCGTTAGTTATATCTAAAGACAATCTTTTTGCATGATCAGCATGTCATCCGCGAGACTACCGGGACGACAAAGCTGCTCAGCCTTGTAGTTATATTTACCCAATCTATGCAGTTGTCAAAAATCGTGTCGCAGCCGCTTCCGCGCTGCGTACGCACTCTGGAGTGCGCTTAAGCTCACGCTCAAGATTCAGGATCTGCTGTGCAGACGCTGAATCTTGAAAATGTCTCATTCTATTCACTTCGAAGATATTAGAAGAGTTGGTGGAGCTGAACGGGATCGAACCGTTGACCCCCTGCTTGCAAAGCAGGTGCTCTCCCAACTGAGCTACAGCCCCACAATCTCGAGTGTGCCCGAGGTGCTTTAAATGGTGGGCCTGGGAAGACTTGAACTTCCGACCTCACCCTTATCAGGGGTGCGCTCTAGCCAACTGAGCTACAGGCCCGGGCGCTAGCGACCGGCCGTAGCGAAAACAGACCAGCGGCTTGCTTTGCTCGACTACCTGACCGGCACAGCCGGTCAGGTAGCTTGGAGCTCTCGAAGGGTTTCGAGGACACAGTTGAACGTGCGGGATAGCTACGCTATCCCTGACCATCGGCTCTTGACGAGCGCGAGAAAGAGAAGGTTGAGTTCAAATTCCTTTCGCTACTAGAAGTAGCTACAGGTGTCTGGGATCGCCTCAACTTGGCTTGCGCCACCTGCAATCGCAGGACGTCTAGGCTTACCAGAGATTCTCTCTTAGAAAGGAGGTGATCCAGCCGCAGGTTCTCCTACGGCTACCTTGTTACGACTTCACCCCAATCATGAATTACACCTTGGGCGGCTGCTCCCTTGCGGTTAGCCCACCGACTTCTAGTGCAACCCACTTTCGTGATGTGACGGGCGGTGTGTACAAGGCCCGGGAACGTATTCACCGCGGCATGCTGATCCGCGATTACTAGCGATTCCAGCTTCATGGAGTCGAGTTGCAGACTCCAATCCGAACTGAGGCCGGCTTTTTCCGATTAGCTCCCCCTCGCGGGTTTGCAGCGGTTTGTACCGGCCATTGTAGCACGTGTGTAGCCCTGGACATAAAGGCCATGAGGACTTGACGTCATCCCCACCTTCCTCCCCGTTATCCGAGGCGGTTTCGCCAGAGTGCTCAACTAAATGGTAGCAACTGGAGATAAGGGTTGCGCTCGTTGCGGGACTTAACCCAACATCTCACGACACGAGCTGACGACAGCCATGCAGCACCTATATACAGGTCTCTTGCGAGACGCCGATATTTCTACCGGATTCCTGTACATTTCGAGCCCAGGTAAGGTTCTTCGCGTTGCGTCGAATTAAACCACATGCTCCACCGCTTGTGCGGGCCCCCGTCAATTCCTTTGAGTTTCAGCCTTGCGACCGTACTCCCCAGGCGGATTGCTTATCGCGTTAGCTTCGACACGGCGGGATTGGGTACCCACCACATCAAGCAATCATCGTTTAGGGCTAGGACTACCAGGGTATCTAATCCTGTTTGCTCCCCTAGCTTTCGTGCATCAGCGTCAGAAATGGTCCAGTGAGCCGCTTTCGCCACAGGTGTTCCTTCCGATATCTACGCATTTCACCGCTACACCGGAAATTCCACTCACCTCTCCCATCCTCAAGCCTGACAGTTTTCCGTGCAGACTATGGGTTGAGCCCATAGATTTCACACAGAACTTGTCAAACCGCCTACGCACCCTTTACGCCCAATAATTCCGAACAACGCTTGCCCCCCTCGTATTACCGCGGCTGCTGGCACGAAGTTAGCCGGGGCTTCTTCTATCGGTACCGTCATTATCGTCCCGATCGAAAGGAGTTTACATCCCAAGGGATTTCATCCTCCACGCGGCGTTGCTGCGTCAGGGTTTCCCCCATTGCGCAAAATTCCCCACTGCTGCCTCCCGTAGGAGTCTGGACCGTGTTTCAGTTCCAGTGTGTCCGTGCGCCCTCTCAGGCCGGATACAGATCATCGCCTTGGTAAGCCATTACCTTACCAACTAGCTAATCTGCCGCGACCCCCTCTTTAAGTGCGATTGCTCGCTTTGACCCGTGGGTATTATGCGGTATTAGCCCAGGTTTCCCTAGGTTATCCCCCGCTCAAAGGTAGGTTAGTCACGTGTTACTCACCCGTGCGCCACTTTACTCATGGATTGCTCCACTTTCTCGTTCGACTTGCATGTGTTAGGCACGCCGCCAGCGTTGATTCTGAGCCAGGATCAAACTCTCGTTTAATCTTGGTTTGCTTCAAGCCTCTCGGGACGGAGGTCCCGGACTCGAAGCGTCCCACTCCCTCGAAAGGAGTGGGGGTATAACTTGTGAGAATGACTCAACCAAATTTCGCGTCATCTCACGATTGGCACGTTCAACTATGTTGTCAAAGATCCTGACTGCATCCGCGTAAGCGGGCAGTTTTGGATCAAGGACTCAGATTGGGCAAAGCCACAATCATGTGTCCTCGAACTTGATGCGCTGTTTTTTGCTCGAAAGCTTGGCGACTACCGCGTCTAAACAGCAACGTCTGTGTAGCCCGTTGGGCCTCGCTGCAGTGCTTTGCGCGACTGGTTCAGAGTATCGAATCGGTACCCTTTTGTCAATCTCTGCACCTCTTTCGAAGTGCTTGTACGCTACAATGTGCGACATCCTTACCCGTCAGGGCGTGCCTGAATTGCGCGCGTATCGGAGGTGGACAGGATGGCGATCCCGACCCGAAACAGCTAAAAGCCAAACAGCGTAACGATCCGGCAAGCCGGTCGCGGAGCACTCAGCTCCTTCTGTGTGTCTAAATTGCAGTAGCTTGGGTTTGCGCGGAGGGTTCAAAACACATACCCGCTAATCAAACACTTGGACTGCGCCCTTCACATCTGGGTTGCCCCGGCAAAGGACTGTCTTGCTCAATCACTTTATTGCTTGATCAGAGTAGCGCATCTTGCTGCCTGATGCAAACTCTTCCCTGTTGCGTCACTTTTGATAAACCCGCCAGCGACGACTTCTCGATACTAGCAAGAGGCCGGGAACCTTGCAACCCGTGCTTCTCCACAGCTTTTCAACCAAGACCCTCGAGATCTACTGACGACATCCACCCCGGCCCCTTCGGAAATCGCTGGCAGCGGATGAATCCACGCGATATGCTCCGAGGCATGGAACCAGAGGAGATTGCAGAGTTCAGCAAGGAGATGCGCGAGGCCGGCGAAAAAAGCCTGACCCACGTGTCTCTCATCATCAGTGTGCTTGCCGTCATGGTGGCGATGATTACCGTACTCGGGCATCGCGAACACACCGAAGCGGTGCTCGCACAGGCGCGCGCTTCGGATCAATGGAATGAATACCAGGCGCGCCGCATACGCCAGTACCAGATCGGACTTACGGCGGATCTCCTCACGGCGCAGGCAGGCGCCAACAAAGCCGCGATTCAACCCAAGCTGGACGACTACAAGGGACGGCAGGCGAAGTTTCAGAAACAGCTGGACGACGATAGCCGAGAGGCGCGGGGACGCGAGGCCGAGGTCGACGTGGCCGAAAAGCGCGCCTCCCGCTTCGACCTTGGAGAGGCTTTATTGCAGATCGGTGTGGTTCTGGCCTCGATCACGCTGCTTACCCGGCTGTGGCGCTATGTGATTGTGGCGCTGACTCTGGGTTTAGTGGGCATTGCGGCTGCGGCTTCGGCGTTTCTGATCCATTGATCGCACTGCCGTTTCCCAAGCTAGAGCTAGGGCTAGGGTGATGAATCCGAAGTTCTTCACACATTTCAAGACCGGGCGTTGTCGCTAACCCAAACAAAAGCAGGTCCTTCGCTCCGCTCAGGATGACAACTTTTGTTCAATGGATCAACGGTCCGCCACGCTATGGCCTGTTTATCACCCCAAGATCAACCAGTCCATTCACGAAATCCTGTACTGCCAGGGCCACCAGCAGCAGGCCCATGATGCGCACCAGAATGCGAATTCCCGTCTGCCCAAGCGCTCGCGCCACGCGCTCTGCGCTGCCCAGGACCAGAAAGCAGACGGCTGCCGTGATCGCGATGGCGCCATAGATGGCGAGGTGTTCGCGCAGATCCTGCGCCTGCCCCACAAGCACCATGACGCTGGTAATGGCGCCCGGCCCGGCAAGCATAGGAATGCCCATCGGCACGATGCCTGCATCGTCTTTAGAGACCGCGGCCTCGGCATCGCCCGAGGACTCCTGGGTGGCGGAGCGTTTGGCTTCCAGCATATCGAGGCCAATCAGCAACAGGATGATGCCGCCGGCGATCTCGAACGCGGGCAACGTGATGCCGAAGATGCGGAAGATATACTGGCCCGCCAAGGCGAAGGCCGTAAGGATGACCAGCGCCGTCAACGAAGCCTTGCGCGCGGTGCGGACACGCTTCGCCGCGTCCTGATCGGCGGTGACGGCAAGAAACGTCGGCAGCGCGGCGAAGGGGTCGACGAGAAAGAAGATCGAGCTCAGCGCCAGCAGCGAGAAGCGCACATACGCCGAGCCTTCCAGCTGCGTGAGCGAAACTGCGTGCGGTCCAGGCATACCCAGCCATTGTGGCACGGCGAAGCAAGGCGGCGGGAGATCGCGTAGCAGGTGCTCGGAAGCTCATCTGTCGCTAAACTTCGGTAGCTAATTTCAGCTGATTTTCTGAAAGCGTGGAGAAGAATGGTCATCCTGAACGGAGTGAAGGACCTGCTTTTTGCCCGGATATCCACGACACCACAGGCGAACAGCAGGTCCTTCCCCTTCGGCTTCGCTCGGGATGACAATTGAAGAACGCTCTCTGCAAGAAATGTGCCTATGGATGCGTCTGAATGATGTACCAGCCGTCACCCTCGAGATAATTCTTCTTGTCCACCAGCCTCCACCTCCCCGTAGCAATCCTGTCCATGATGAGGCGATCGAGATCGCGCTGCGCCAGGGGCTGGCCGTGATTGTAGAGCTGCTCCGCACCGCTCAAAATGTGCAGCTGCCGCTGGTACACGATCCACTGCGGAGGCGCCGTTTCGAGCTCGCCGATCAGGTGGTTGATCGTGGCCCGTGTGGAGGTGTCGAAGAAGGTCTGCACATAGCCATGCCAGGGCGGCGTAGCGCAGAACCAGTTGGGATACGGGTAAGGCAGGGAGAGCAGCTCCGGCTTTCCCGGGCCGCCGCTGATGTCGGCACACACGGCGGTGCTGAAGCGCAGCAGATCGTCGTCGATGTAGAGCGGCCCGTACACCGGATGGCGGTACCACTGGCGGTGCGTGAACATGGGGCTGGATCCGTAGTTTTGCCAGGAGTAGGGCGTCCAGATCTTTGAGGTCGTGCCGGTCAGTCCGAGCAGCACAAGAATTGTAAGGACCGAGGCGTTCGCCCATGCAGCCTGCCTTCGGAATGGCTGCACCACGGGCACAAGCAGCAGCAGCAACGCCACCGGAGCGTAGTATCCCGTGTGCGGCTCTGCCCCCGCTCCGGCCGAGTAGGAGGCCCATTCGGCCAGTGGCAGCAGAATCAGCATCTCGCGTGCGTCCCAGCATCGCAGCCAGGACCGCCGTGCTGTGCCGACTGCGTGTAGAAGAAAGCGGGCGCAGGCGAGAGGAGCGAGAAAGTACGTCAGCACCGTCAACAGCAGCGTCAATATGCCGACCAAACTGCCGGTGAGCACCTGCTGTCGCGTCGTGCGCGGTGACACCAAAAATGTGACTGCCGCAAACCCCAGCTGCGCGGCGACGATGTATCCCGTGCCCTTCCTCCAAAACCGCTGCAGCGCCGCGCCAAAGACGATCACTGCAAACAGCCAGAGCTGCATGAACTTGCCCGCGCGCAGCATCAGCAGAACGGCGTTGCGAAAGAACAGAAAAGGAGCCGCGAAGATGCTTCCGGTACCGCCCTTACTGCCCGCAGCCTTCAGCAGTGTGCTCGATAGGTAGTCCGAGAAGGTATCGCCGGTCAGGCTCACCACACCCATCACAGTAAACGCCGCGGCGAGCACGAAAAGAGCGGCGAGCAGCAATTTGCGCTTCCGCGCGAGGATCAGGAGACAGGCTCCGGCCGCGGCCAGCAGCGCAACGCCATCGGTTACGCGGCTGGTAATCGTAAGACCCGTGAGGACGCCGAGACCGATCGTCAACCATAGCTGCCGTCGCACACCTTCAGCCCGCGCCAGCCACAACAGCAGCAGCAAGGAGTACAGAATGAAATTTTCCGCGACGGCGTGGTAATCGTCGAAGCGATAGGAGTTGCCGACTACCGTGGTGACGAACGCGCCGGCCAGCGCAATGCCCTTCTGCCAGTCAGGCCAGTCCGACTCCCGCAGAATGAGAGAAATCCCCAGGCACATGGCGAGAACCTGGAACAGCGACGGAATCTCTGTAACGACCGCGCGGATCCCAAACATCCGCATCCATGCATCGGTCATCAGGACAAACAGCGGCTGCAGCGGCGTGTGCAGATCGGCATACAGCTTGGTGCCGTTGTGAAATACGGTGGCATACCAGAACCACATCGCCTCCCCACCCAGCTGCGTGTTGACGATCATCGCCAGACCCAGCAGAACGCAGATCAACGCAGCGAGAATCTGAAAGATCCTGCCATGATGAACGTCAATCTTCTTGCCTTCTACCATGACTCGGGTTCGCCTCCAGCGATCGGACACGGCAGTCCTCGATGTGAATTTCGCGATTACGCCATCCCGGGAAGAGGCTTGCCGCGCTGAGTTAAGGCTAACGTATGGCTCCGTTGCTCCCGCGCGGAATGGGATGCATGCGCGCAGTTCCACTGGCGCCCGACCATCTTCCCAGGCGGACCGCGTCGTTATAATCGAGAGGCAATCAGTACTCGAGGAGCTTACGTCATGCCCATTCAGCCGACCGCCAACATCTGGCACAACGGCCATTTGATCCCCTGGGAGAAGGCCACCACGCACGTGATGAGTCACGTGGTTCACTACGGCTCCTCCATCTTCGAGGGCATTCGCTGCTACACGCAGGGCAGCTCCGCCGCGATCTTCCGCCTGCCGGAGCACATGCGCCGCTTTCAGGACTCCGCCAAGATCTATCGCATGCCTCTCGCCTTTTCGCTGGATCAGCTGAATCAGGCTGTGATCGACGTCGTCGAGGCGAACGGCGTGGCTCCCTGCTATATCCGGCCCTTGGCCTTTCGCGGTTACGGAGAGATCGGCGTCAACCCTCTGAAGGCGCCCATGGAGGTCTACGTCGCAAACTTTCCGTGGGGCAACTTCATCCACGGAGACAATGGTGCGGATGTGTGCGTTTCGAGCTGGAACCGGCTCGCGCCCAACACCATGCCGTCGCTGGCGAAGGCCGGCGCGAATTACATGAACTCGCAATTGATTCGCATGGAAGCCGACATCAACGGCTATGTCGAAGGCATCGCGCTCGACCGCAACGGCTATCTCTCCGAAGGCTCGGGCGAGAATCTGTTTCTCGTGCGCAATGGCACGATCTACACATCGCCGCTCGCCAACTCGGTGCTGAACGGCATCACGCGCGACTCTATCCTCGTCCTCGCCCGGCAGATGGGTATTCCCATCGTCGAGCAGGCTCTTCCCCGCGAAATGCTGTACATCTGCGATGAGGCATTTTTCACAGGCACAGCCGCGGAGGTTACGCACCTGCGCTCGGTAGATCGCATCACCATCGGGGATGGCAGCATGGGGCCAATTACTCGTATGCTGCACGACGCCTATTTCGGCATCCTGAACGGCACCGCGCCGGACCGCTACAGTTGGCTTACGCCCGTGAAGGTGGCGAACAGGAGTGCGGTAGGTGAGACCGTCAACGCCTGAAGCCGATTGCTTACAGGCATAAGCTGTGTCAGCTTACCCTTTGTCCATCATCCCGCTGCACTGGCCCTCGCCGCGGAAGCGACAAGGGCCAGTACAGATCAGCTTTCCGGCGCGTGGGCCGATGCTTACAGCGGAACAACCACCGACTCTTTCTTCGCGATGTTCTGGATGAACTCTTCCCCTGTGTGGATGTGTTCCTCCAGCAGCCGCGACGGCACGTGAGCCATCCACTCAGCCAGGGAGATGTCCTGGTACTCGGCAACCGGGAATACCTCGAGAAAGATCAGGTCCTCATCGCCCGTATTTTCGATGTAGTGCGGTCGTGTGTTCTTGATATACCCAATGTCGCCGGCCTGGAAGTCCTCCGTCCGGGCATCGTGGGCGCCTTCGAAGATCGTCATGCGGCCCTTGCCCTTCACGTAGTATTGCCACTCGTCGGAGAGTGTGTGCCAGTGCAGTTCGCGCAGACCGCCGGGCTTCAAAGTGACGATTGCAGCCGCCGTGGTCGTTACCGGGAAGTTCTTCCTATCGACGATTTTGACACTGCCCCCTGCATGCTCCGCGGACGGCTTCATGGATGAGGGCCGGAACAGGTACTTCTCATGCTCGGCGCCGGTACCCTGGGCCGCCTGGGCCTGCTCCTCGGCCAAAGGCCGGGGAAGCTGGGCCTGGAAGATGTAGAGCTTCTCCTTGGGCACCTTGTCGAAGGTGGTTGCCGCAACGCCGAAGTTCTTCGCCAGCACCTCCTTGGGGGTATGAGTCAGATAGTCCGTCAACAGAAACGTCGAAAACTCGTTGAAGTTGCCATTGTTGAACACCAGCAGGAACATGCAGCCATCTGGACCCAAACCCTGAATGGAGTGTGGCGTACCGCCCGGGAACAACCACAGATCGCCTTCGTGTACGTCGTTCACAAACGACTTGCCGCCCACCGGATCCACGGCCGTAATTCTCGCGCTGCCACTGATGATGAACGCCCACTCGGCCTCAACATGCCAGTGCAGTTCGCGGATTCCACCCGGGATCAAGTACATCTCCACACCGGCCATGGTGGTCGAAACAGGCAGATCCCGCACGGTTCCCTGTCGCGTCCAACCGCCCGAATCGATCTCCTTGTGACTCAGGGCAAAGGACCACTTGAACGTCTGTACGCTGCCGCTGTCGGTCTCCGGAGACCAGACGGCATTCGGATTTTCCGCATCGAGGGGGCCGTTCACCTCCAGCGGCTGCTTCTCATTGGGAAGGTTGTGATCGGGCGATTTCAGCACCATTCCCTTGGGCTGCGCCACCTCCTGATCCGCGGGAATCGGATTCTGTCCAATATTCTGTGCGGCGGCTGCGAGAGGAGCGGCAGCGGCCGTAGCAGCCAGGGCGGCTGCGGTGTTGCGTAGAAAATTGCGTCGCGAGAACGCGGTGGCACTCGCGACGACGTCGTTAGGATCGGCCATGGGAAATTTACTCCTTGTTAATAGATGCAGGTGCGGAATACAAGGCCGTAGTCCGGTCGTGATGCGTACCCGCACGATCTGCAGTCATCGCCCGGATATCGCACCAGATCCCTGCCAAGGAACGCGATGACCGCGCATCCGCAACCTGAACCCTACGCTTGCCGGGACCTGGTAGATCCCGGCTATCACGGACCATTCAACTCACAGCAGCGGAAGCCGCTGGCCGTGGTCCGCCGGCGCTGGTGGACACCGTATCCGACGTGTCTGGCGCAGGCGCCGCCGCCAGGCTGTTCCATCCGGGAAGATCCTGCGATCCCTCAATCAAGCGAACCCCGTCTTCCAACCGAAGATACGTCCACGCCCAGTTGCGAAAGACGGCGAGGCGATTGCGAAACCCGATCAAGAAGAAGATATGCACCACCAGCCATGTGGCCCAGGCCATAAAGCCGCTCCAGTGCGCGTGAAACGGCCACACGATACGCGCCACGGCCGCTTTGCGTCCGATGGTCGCCATGTCTCCCTTATCGAAGTAGCGGAATGGCTTCTGCCTCGCGGCCGCCTCTGGACCTTTCACAATCAGGCCGATGCGGCGCGCACAGAAATCCCCCATCTGCATCGCCGGCTGCGCCACGCCGGGCACCTGCTTCCCGTCCTGCTCAAAGTGCGCGAGATCGCCGATGACGAAGATCTCTGGATGGCCCACGGGGTTCAGGAAGCCATCCACCGGAACGCTTCCCCGCTTGTCCGTCTCCACGCCCAGCATCTTACCCAGCGCGGAGGCCTTCACGCCCGCTCCCCACAGCGTGCACACACTCTCAATGCGTTCATCGCCGACTTTGACATAGCCGGGCCCAATCTCCGTGACATGAGCTCTCGTACGGCAGATCACGCCAAGTTCCGCCAGCTGCTTTACCGCGCTCCGTTGCAGGTCCTCCGGGTAGGCGCCCAGGATGTGCGGCGAGCCTTCCAGAATCAACACCTGCGCCATGCCCGGATTGATGTGGCGGAAGTCGCGAGTCATATATAGCCGCGCGATATCGGAGATCGCCCCGGCCAGCTCTACGCCCGTGGGTCCGCCCCCGATGATGACGAAGTTCAGCGGCGGATGAGATCCGGTCTCCAGCTTCTGCCGCTCGGCCAGCTCAAACGCCAGCAGCACACGGCGGCGAATCTCCGTCGCGTCCTCCAGCGTCTTCAAGCCGGGCGCGAGAGCCGCCCATTCTTCATGCCCAAAGTAGCTGTGCGTCGAGCCGCTTGCAAGAATCAGAAAGTCGTAGGTAACCTCCGCGCCGCTTTGGGTGTGAACGCGCCGCGTGTCCTTGTCGATGCCGACGACCTCGTCCATCAGCACCTCCGTATTGCGGTTGTTGCGCAAAATCGTTCGGATCGGCTGCGCAATATCTCCCGGCGAAAGCACCGCCAGCGCCACCTGATAGAGCAGCGGCTGAAAGGTGTGATGGTTCTTGCGGTCGAGCACCGTCACATCGACCGGCAGCCTGCCTAGCCGCTGCGCTGCATTGATGCCGCCAAATCCTGCCCCCACCACCACCACGCGCGGGCGGCGGTGGGAAAGGTCAGGCATGTTGTCTGATGATGCGGTCATGCAGGGGAGCCTCCAGCTGTTCTGATTCCCCTCGCTTCGATGCGACGCCAAGAGGAATTGATGCCACCCAAATCGAACACCGCGGGAAGCGACGAGGCCGAAGCCAGCCTTTTGACCGGGAGTCCCTGCACAGACAACCAGCGAAACTTTCAGAACGGTTTGTCCGACACTACTGCGTAAGGATCAGCGGACCGTCCTTGGTGATGGCCACCGTGTGCTCAAAATGCGCGCTGATGCTGCCGTCGACCGTGATGGCCGTCCAGCCATCCGCCAACACCTTCACCTCCGCTGAGCCGGCGTTGATCATCGGCTCGATCGCCAGCACCATCCCGGGCTTCAGCCGCGGTCCCTTGCCCGGATTGCCGACGTTGGGTACCTGCGGATCCTCGTGCATGCTCTTGCCGATCCCATGGCCTACGAACTCCTTCACCACGCCGTAGCCCTCGGCCTCGCACATGCGCTGCACGGCCCAGGCGATGTCGCCCAGCCGGTTTCCGGGCTGCGCCTGATCGATGGCCGCGTAAAGGGAGGCCTCCGTGACGCGCAGAAGCTTTTCGGTCGCGGCACTCGGTGCGCCGACCGCGTACGTCACCGCGCAATCGGAGTAGAAGCCGTCCACCACAACACCGCAATCCACCGAGACAACGTCTCCGCTCTTCAGTACCGTGCGCTGGTTCGGGATGCCATGAATCACCTCATGGTTCACCGAGGTGCAGAGAACAGCCGGATAGCTGTGATACCCCTTAAAGGCCGACTTCGCGCCCAGCTCTTCCATCTTCGCAACCGCCGCCCGCTCCAGATCCATCGTCGAGGCGCCCACCCGCAACGCGCCGCGTACGGCCTCATGCACCTGCCGCAGCGCGATGCCGGAGGTGCGCATCTTCGCGATCTCAGCAGCGGATTTGATCAGAATTGCCATGCTGTTTCTGTTTTCTTTCTGTCGTTCCCCCCCTGAGCGCAGTAGAACGCGGGAGGGAATCTGCTGCTGCCTTTCTTTCTGTCATTCCCGAAGGGAATCTGCGTTTGCTTTTCTTTCTGTCATTCCCGAAGGGAACCTGCTGTTCTCCGTGAGAACCGAGAGATCTACTCCAAATCCTGCCCACGCATCTTCAGCAGCGTCGCCCGGATCGCCGCCGTCACCTCGTCCAGGGGACGATCGCCATCCACCTCGGCAAAACGGTTGCCATGTGTCCTGTAATACTCGATTACAGGCGTCGTGAGCGCGTCGAATGCCTTCATGCGCTCATAGAACACCTCTTCGCGATCGTCGGCCCGTTGGGTCAGCGGTCCACCGTCGCTGTCGTCGATGCCCTCCACCTTCGGCGGGTTCGTATAGATGTTGTAGATGTTGCCTGTCGGCGAGATACGCCGTCCGGTGATGCGCTCCAGCAGCGCCCGCTCATCCACCATCAGGTGAATGGCGACAACCGGCAGCTTCGGTTGCGGTCCTTGCGCGGCGTCTGCAGGATCAGTGGCCTCCCCGTGCTCGCGCGTGATGTACTCATCCAGCCATTCGGCTTGGTTCAGCGTGCGCGGGTAGCCGTCGAGAATGTACCCCGGCCGCGTATCCGGGTGCATCAACCGGTCCGCCACCATGTCGTTCACAAGATCGTCGGGCACCAGCTTGCCTTGGGACATGAGCTCATCGGCCAGCAGTCCCAGCTTGGTGTGATTTCTCCGGTGCTCCCGCAGCAGATCCCCTGTAGAGATCTGCGGAATGCCGAACTGCTCCATCAGGCGCTTGGCCTGCGTGCCTTTGCCCACACCCGGAGCGCCCAGCAGGAGCACGGGACCAGGCAGAAAGATCTTCGTTTTGGAATCTGGCGAGGACAAACGTGGCTTCTTCGATCTCAGATGCAGTGGTCTACAGAACCTACAGAACGATGCAAGGCGGAGCTTCCTGCGCTCACGCCTGCACCTGGGTTGCGGAAGGGACTTAGATCATTACCAGCGGCGAGTCAGACGACGGCCTGCCTTGGGTGAGAATCCCTCATAGTGGCGCATGATCAGCTGCGCCTCGATCTGCTGCACCGTATCCATCGCCACGCCGACTACGATCAGCAGGCTCGTGCCACCGAAGTAGAACCGCAGCCCCAGCCCGTTGGTAGTCCAGGCGGGCAGCCGGTCAAAGAAGCCGCCCACCAGCCAAAGATGGTTGAAGTGGATGCCCGAGATCAAGAGCTGAGGAATAATGGAGATGATCACCAGGTAAATCGCGCCGACCAGCGTGATGCGCGTCAGCACATCGTTGATGAAATCCGAGGTTCGCTTGCCCGGCCGAATGCCCGGTATGAACGATCCGTACTTCCGCATATTGTCGGCAATATCGTCCGGCCGGAAGATGATGGAGATATAGAAATAAGCAAAGAAAATGATTGCCGCAATGTAGATCACCTCGTACCAGGGCTCCGCCGGCGCCAATGCCGCGAAGATCGGCCCGAGATACTTGGTGTCGCGCAGCGGTCCGGAGCCGAACAGGCTCACATTGGCCAGCAGCAGGGGTGCGGACAGGATCGAAGCGGCGAAGATCACCGGCATGACGCCGCCGGAGTTCACCTTTAAGGGAAGAAAGGAGCTGGAAGCCTGACGGATCGACCGTCCCACAACACGCTTCGCGGACTGGATCGGAATGCGGCGCTCGGACTTCTCGACATAGATGATGAAGGCGACGACCGCTACCATCAGAACGACGATCAATAGAATCGCGATCGGCGTGAATCCACCCCAGGCGCCGGTTACAGCCTTCTGGTACAGATCATTGATGCCCGCCGGCAGCCCCACAACAATGCCGGTAAAGATCAGCAGACTCATGCCGTTGCCAACCCCGCGGTCGGTGATCTGCTCGCCCAGCCACATGATGAATGCCGTGCCGCAGGTCAGCGTAACGACGCAAAGCGGAATGAATGCCGGCTTGGGAATGGTGATCATCCCCTGTCCCGTAAGCGTGAGCGCGATAAAAAAGCTTTGCACGATCGCCAGCAGCACCGTGACATAACGCGTCCACTGCGTGATCTTGCGGCGGCCGATCTCGCCTTCCTTCTGCAGCTTCGCCAAGGGCTCATAGATCACCGTAAGCAGCTGGAAGATGATCGACGCCGTGATGTACGGCATGATGCCGAGAGCAAAAATCGTCAGTTTGCGAAGATTTCCGCCCGCGAATAGGTCAAGCAAACCCAGCGCGGAACCCGAGTTCTGATTAAAAAACTGCGCCAGCATGTCGGAGTTGATGCCCGGCGTCGGAATATGAAAACCGATGCGATACACGGCAAGCAGCCCCAGCGTAAAGCCGATGCGCTTACGCAGATCCGGCAGGCGGAAGATATTGGAAAATTTTTCGAGCATCGAAGCGTAGGCCTTGGGGACTGGGTAGCCGTACCGCACAGCACGTGGCTGTTCAATTCCGGCTGTCGCAGACATTCTATCGGAAGTTCGAGATACACGAAGGCCGGAGCCTAAGCTCCGGCCTGGTTCGATCGGCTAAGCGCCGGGTGCAGGCTCAGCGCCAATGGCGATTGCCTGGCCGCCGGCGGCTTCAATCGCCTTCTTTGCCGCGGCGGAGAACTTGTGCGCGTGCACGGTAACGGCGGTCTTCAGCTCGCCATTGGCCAGCACCTTCACCAGCCCATTGCGCTTTTTGAGCACGCCGCGTGCCTGCAACTTCTCCAGCGTCAGCTCGGTTTCGCCCAGTTCAGCGATCTTATCCAGACCCACCACTAGGTACTCGACGCGGAAGATGTTAGTAAAGCCGCGCTTCGGAAGACGGCGGTGCAGCGGCATCTGGCCGCCCTCGAAGCCACGCATTAGACGCGAGCCCGAGCGCGACCCCTGGCCCTTGTGGCCCCGGGTCGAGGTCTTGCCCATACCCGAGCCCATACCGCGGCCGATACGCTTCTTGTTGCTGTTCGCGCCCTTGGGCGCATTGAGATTGCTTAAATTCCTTGCCATACTTTCCTCGCTAACGCCGGAAGCTTCGCCCGACTCGCACATGACTACACAAAAGTTTGGGGTGCCGATCCGTTGCCGGGTTGCTACACCAGAATCGAACACATTGCCCAGCGGCGTCGGCACTATCTGGTCTGTGCACGGACGGGCGGGCACCCTCGCCCCCTCGTTACTCCACAATACGGACCAGGTGCGGAATCTTCTTCACCATGCCACGAATCGATGGAGTATCCTCGCGCTCAACAATCTGATTGAGCCGCGTAAAACCCAGGCCCTTTACCACCAGCTTGTGCTTCACCGGCGTGCAGATCTTGGAGCGGAAATACTGAAGCTTGATCATGCTTTCGCTTGCCATTATTCTTCTCCGGAGCCAGAAATCTAATCCCTAAGCCCTAATCCCTGTTCCCTGTCCTACAGTTCGTCAATCGTCTTGCCGCGCAGCGTCGCAACTTCCTGTTTGTCCCGTAGCTGCGTCAAGGCGTCGAACGTGGCCTTGATTACGTTATGCGGGTTGGCGGAACCGATGTTCTTGGTCAGAACATTCTGCACGCCCGCCGCAGTCATCACCGCGCGCACCGTTTTGCCGGCGATTACCCCGGTACCTTCCGGCGCGGGCTTCAGCAGCACCTCGCCCGAGCCGAAGTGACCGAGCACCTGATGCGGAATCGAGGTCTGCGTCATGTTGACCTTAATCAGGTTCTTCTTGGCGGCCTCGATTCCCTTGCGGATCGCCTGGGGAACCTCCTTGGCCTTGCCCGAACCATAGCCGACGACGCCTTCGCCAGGGTCGCCAACGATCACCAGTGCCGCAAAGCTCATGTTCTTGCCGCCCTTGACAACCTTCGTCACGCGGTTAATGCTGACAACCTCGTCCTTCAGGTTCAGCCGATTGCTGTCCAACCTCTTCTTCATTGCCATGCTGGGTCCTTTGTATTTCGCCCCGGCACACCGGTCCGGAGATGCAACGTTGATGTTGCTTTTGATCAGTCCCCGAGGAGACCTATGCGCTGCCCTCGCGGGCCATTGCTAAAACTCAAGACCCGCTTCACGAGCGGCATCCGCAAGTGCCTTGATCCTGCCATGATAAAGGTATCCACCCCGATCAAACACAACCTTCTTCACCCCCGCTGCCTGGGCGCGCTCGGCGATCAGCTTGCCCACTGTCTTTGCAGCATCGATGTTGCCGCCAACGATCTTCTCCGCATTCTTCTTGGCTACGGTTGAAGCTGAAGCGATCGTGACACCGTTCGCGTCGTCGATCAGCTGCGTGTAGATGTGGTTCAGTGAGCGGTACACGTTCAAGCGAGGACGCTCGGCGGTGCCGGACATCTTGGCGCGGATGCGATTGTGCACCCGCTGGCGAATCTGGTTGCGTTGCGGAGCCGTGATCATGATTCTCTCTCTTTCCTAGGGGCGTCGCCAGCCTCTGACGACGTTCGGGTTGTGGGGCGAGGGATTAGGGTGAAGGGATTAGCTATGCTTTGTTTCTAATCCCTGACCCCTGTTCATTCATCCCTGCTTCTTTATTTCCCTGCTTCTTTATTTCGCGCCGGTCTTGCCGACCTTCTTCTTGAGCTTCTCGTCGGAGTACCGCACACCCTTATTCTTGTATGGATCGGGCTTGCGCAGCGAGCGCATGTCCGCGGCAACCTGCCCTACCTTTTGCCGGTCAATGCCGGACACGGTGAGGTGGGTCTGCTTCGGATCGATGGCGACTTCGATGCCCGTGGGTAAAGGAAACTCAATCGGGTGCGAATAGCCGAGGGTGAACACGACCGTGTTCTTGCCCTTCAGCTCCACGCGGTAGCCGATGCCGACCACATCCAGCTCCTTCTTCCAGCCATTGGTGACGCCCTCAACGGCGTTGAACACCAGCGCCCGGGCAAGACCGTGAATCGCCTTCTGCGCATCGTTCTGGCGCTCCACGGAGAGAATGCCATCCTTCTCCGCCAACGAGATGCCTGTCGGGACAAGAGCCGAAACCTTGCCCTTGGGTCCCTCAACGAGCACGGATCCGCCGTTCATCGTGTACTTCACACCCTTGGGGAGCGTGATGGGCTTTAGACCAATACGTGACATCCGAGTCAATCCTTTATGGCTTGCGAGTCGCGGAGCACTTCGCCTCCGTTCCACTGCAGCCAGCGGCTTTGCCGCTTAGAACAAGATCATGCACCTGCTGCAATGGGCAGCTGGCAAAAACTACCAGACTTCGCAAAGAATCTCGCCGCCCACACCCTCGCGGCGCGCCTGACGGCCAGTCATGACGCCACGCGGCGTGGTCATGATCGAGATACCCAAACCACCCTGCACGCGGCGGATCTCATCCTTGCCGATGTATACCCGGCAGCCAGGCTTGGAGATGCGCTTTAGGTCACGAATGGCCGGCTCGTTGTTCACGCCATATTTGAGGTACACGCGCAGCAGTCGCTGGCCTTCCTCTTCCACCGGCTTCACGTTGGAGATATAGCCCTCTTCTTTGAGGATGCGAGCCACCTCGGCTTTGAGCTTGGAGGCCGGCACGTCGAGCTTCTGATGACGCGCGCCATGGGCGTTGCGGATGCGGGTAAGGAAGTCTGCTACCGGATCGGTGAGATTCATCTGTTTCCTTTCATTCCCCGTTCGCTCCAGGCTTGCCCTCAAGGCAGACCGGAGAACCAGCGGAAATGGTTGTGGCGCTTTTGTCGAAAACACCGGAATTTTATGCAGGGCAGCCGTGTTGCAGCCGCCGGGCAGGACTATATCTTTTTACCAGCTGGACTTCACGACGCCCGGGATCTCACCCTTGAGCGCCAGGCCGCGAAAGCACAAGCGGCAGATCCCGAACTTGCGCAGAAACGCGCGCGGGCGCCCGCAGAGCTGGCACCGGTTGTGCTGACGTGACTTGAACTTCGGCTTGCGAGCGTCTTTGACGCGTTTTGCGGTAGTAGCCATCTTTGTGTTCTCTCACTCCCCTCGGTTTGTCATCCCGTACGCAGCGAAGGGACCTGCTTTTTCTGTTTGCGCCAGCCATGCAGCCGGCAGAACTGCGTTATGCACCTTGGCGAAAGGGCATGCCGAAGGAGCGCAGAAGCGCACGTGCGCCGTTATCATCCTGTGCGGTGGTGACGATCGTGACGTTCATGCCCTTCGTCTTCTCTACCTTGGAGTAATCAATCTCCGGGAAGATCAACTGATCGCGCAGGCCGAGCGTGTAATTCCCCCGGCCATCGAAGCTCTTTGAGCTCACGCCGCGAAAATCGCGCACGCGGGGCAATGCCACGGAGATCAGGCGGTCGAGAAACTCGTACATCGTATCGCCGCGCAGCGTGACCATCGCTCCAATTGGCATGCCCTCGCGCAGCTTGAAGGCGGCGATCGACTTCTTTGCCTTGGTGATTACCGGCTTTTGTCCGGTGATCGCGCCGAGATCGGTCACCAGCGGGTCCACAATCTTGTTGTTCTGCGTTGCCTCGCCAATGCCCATGTTGATCACGATCTTTTCGATCCGGGGGACCGCCATAATGTTTTCGAGGCCAAGCTCCTTTTGCAGCTGCCCCTTCATCTCACTCAGATACTTATCCTTTAGCCTTGCTGCCATCGTCTTCTTCCTTCTCCACGGTACCGGAGTGGCGAGGATGCCTGCCGTTTACCGTTGCGTGGGGTACTTATGCAGTTCTCAGTTCACAGTTCACAGTTCACAGTTCTCAGTTCTCAGTTCTTAGTTCTTAATTCTCAGAATTCCCGCCCAACAACTGAGAACTTCCAACCCTTACTGCTTACTCTTCGTCTCTGCGATGTCACCGTTATTGGAGCGGGCCACCCGAATCTTCTTCTCGCCGTCCATCCGGTATCCAACCCTGGTCGGATTGCCCTCGGAATCGGCCAACATCACGTTTGAAATGTGGATCGGCGCCTCCTGGGTAAGGATTCCGCCCGCAATGTTCCGCTGCGGATTCGGCTTGACATGCTTCTTGATCATGCCCACGCCTTCGACCAGTACGCGATTCTTGTCGGTGATGACTCGCAACACGCGCCCCTTCTTGCCCTTGTCTTTGCCGGCGATCACGAGGATTAAATCGTTGCGCTTAATTTTTGCCATACTGTAGTCCTTCCTCGACGATCGGTGAACCCTGGAGTTCGCGGAGTCGGAATCCGCTGCTGACAATAGAAGTTAAATAACTTCCGGCGCGAGTGAAACAATCTTCAGGAACTTTTTCTCGCGCAGTTCACGGGCGACCGGACCGAAGACGCGTGTGCCCACAGGCTCGTTCGCATCGTTGATCACCACAGCGGCGTTCTCATCAAAGCGGATGTAGGTTCCGTCCCGACGCCGGTACTCCTTGTGCGTGCGGACGATGACGGCCTTCACCACTTTGCCCTTCTTTACAGTGCCGTCGGGCGAAGCTTCCTTCACCGCTGCCGTCACCACATCGCCGAGGCCGGCCTTCTTGCCCAGACCGCCGCCGAGCGGCAGAATCACCTGCAACTTGCGAGCGCCGGAGTTGTCGGCGACGGCCAGGATGGTCCGCATTTGAACTGCCATGATGCTTCTCCTTTAATCTCTGCGCGGGTAAGACCCGGCTGGACTCGCGCCCGAAGCTAACTCCGAAGCTCTAAGCCTGCTGCGCAGCTGCCGTCGGCTTTTCGTCAGTCATGGAGGACAGCGAGGAACGACGGATAATTTCTTCCAACGACCAGCGCTTCAGCTTGGACAGGGGACGCGTCTCGCGAATGCGGACCACATCGCCCACCCGGGCGGAGTTTTGCTCGTCATGCGCATAAAATTTCTTATTCGACTTCATCACCCGCTTGTACTTGGGGTGCGCCTTGCGCATCTCGATCTCCACCACGATCGTCTTCTGCATCTTCGTCGAGACGACCTGGCCTACCTTCTCGTTACGGCGCGGCGCGGCCGCCTGGGCGGTCTCTGCAGGCTGATTTCCCGCTTGATTTGCCGTTGGGGCTTCCGTCGCATTCACTATGCTATCGGCCATGGTTATTCCTTCCCTGCCTTGGGGGCTGCAGATTGTGCGAGAACACGCTCACGGGCGATCGTCTTGAAGCGGGCAACGTCGAGCTTCAGGCCGCGGATCCTGCCGATGCCCTCCTGTTTGCCCAGGCTCTTGGCGAAGCGGATGCGGAAGAGCTGTTCGGCCGTTTTGGCCTCTTCGCTCTTTAACTCCTCTTCACTCAGGCTACGAATTTTATCGAGTTCCATAGATAACTTCCTAAACTTTGGTTTCCACCGGGGTGAGGCAAGCCTCGCACCTTTGCGGGTTGGCAATCAAATGACTGCCCACACATGAACTACTTGGCCGCAACCTCAATCGAAGCTCCGGGGCGCACGACAAAAACCGTTCTCAAGGGCAGCTTGTGGCTGGCCAGGCGCATCGCTTCTTTCGCGACATCGACGGGCACACCCTCCATTTCGAACAGCAGCTTGCCGGGACGAACAACCGCAACCCAATGATCCGGTGCACCCTTGCCCTTCCCCATACGGGTTTCGGCCGGCTTCTTGGTGATCGGCTTGTCGGGAAAGAGCCGCAGCCAAACCTTTCCGCCACGTTTAATAAAACGTGTCATCGCGATACGCGAGGCTTCGATCTGACGATCGGTGATGTAGCCGCACTCAAGCACCTTGAGGCCGTAGTCGCCGAAGGCGATCTCAGAGCCGCGCCACGCCTTGCCCTTCATGCGGCCGCGCTGTTGCTTGCGGTATTTAACCTTCTTGGGTAGAAGCATGATTGGTTCCTTGGGAGCCCGAAGGCGCCGGACAGTAATGCCGAACAGCACACAGCCGCTGAGGGAGGAGCGAAGACGTGGAGCAGGATCCGGAGGAAAACAGATCACTTACCGCGAAGACGCTGACCGGGGTCTCTGCCACTCGCGCGACAGACTCAGGGCCAAACTAGATGAGTATACCGGAAAGCGGAGGCGATGGGAAGCCCCATCGCCTCCGCGCCGTAAGCCAGCTAGAACGCGCCCGTCGTGATCGCCGCCGGTTCGCGACGCTTGCGCTGCTCGTAGATATCGCCCCTGTAGATCCAGGTCTTTACGCCGATGACGCCATAGGTGGTCTTTGCCTCGGAGAAACCGTAGTCGATGTCCGCGCGCAGGGTATGCAGCGGCAGACGGCCCTGCAGATACCACTCGGAGCGCGCGATCTCATTGCCGTTCAAACGGCCGGAGACCCGCACCTTGATCCCCTTGCAGCCGAAGCGCAGCGCCGAATCCACCGATTTGCGCATCGCTCGGCGAAAGCTGACCCGCTTCTCAAGCTGCAGAGCGATGTTTTCGCTCACCAGCTGCGCATCCAGCTCCGGCTTGTTGACCTCGAGGATGTCAATAAACACCTCGCGGCTGGTGCGCTTCTGCAGATCGGCTTTCAGTTTGTCAATCTCCGCGCCCTTACGGCCGATAATGATGCCCGGACGAGCGGTGCGAATGATCAGCCGCAGCTTGTTGCCTGGCCGCTCTACCTCGACCGACGAAACGCCCGCCTGTTTCAGCTTCTCGCGCAGCTCGGCCTTGAGCTTGACGTCCTCGACCAGCAATTTGTCATAGCCGCGCTCCACAAACCAGCGCGACTTCCACGGCTTGTTAATGCCGAGGCGGAACCCATACGGATGGACCTTTTGTCCCATAGCTTCCTTCTTCTTTCGTCCGTTGGCCGGTTGAGCCGGCGCGGCGTTCTCGTTCCTATGCGTTATGCCGCAACCGTGTTCTTCGCGGGCGCCTTCTTGCCCGAAGACTTCTTCCCCGCTATCTTGCGGGCAGGACGCCCGGCCTTGGCTGCCGCAGCGTTCGCTCCGCCCGCGGTGGCCGTCTCCGCGGCCTTTTTCTCGGCAACCGTGACGATGATGTGGGTCAAGCGGCGCTGATAGCGGAAGGCCCGTCCCATGGGCGCGGGGCGCAGCCGCTTCAACCGCGGCCCCTCATTGGCGACCGCCGTCTTGACATACAGGTTATCGACGTCCACATCGAGGCCACGCTCGTCGGAAAGATAAACCGCGTTCTGGACCGCCGAACGCAGAACCCCCTCCACGACGGGCGCCATCTTCTTGTTGATGAACGCGATAATATTCAAAGCCGCTTCCACGCGCTTGCCCTTGATCAGATCGAGGACCAGCTTCGTCTTCTGGGGGCTGGAGCGCTGAAACCGCGCTTCGGCGCGAAACTCAGGCGTTGCCGTTGTGTTTGCCATTCCGAATTCCTTATCGGCCGTCAGGCCATAGCTTGCTGAAACGATTGCCTACTTAGCTTTCGAGGTATCGCCGCCCTTGGCGGTGTGTCCCTTGAAGGTGCGTGTGGCGGAGAACTCACCGAGCTTGTGCCCAACCATGTTTTCCGTGCAGTACACCGGGATAAACTTCCTGCCGTTGTGCACCGCGATCGTGTGACCCACCATGTCCGGGTGGATCGTCGAGCGGCGAGACCAGGTGCGAATGACCTTTTTGTCGTTTGCCGCGTTCATCGCATCGACCTTCACCATGAGGTGCGTGTCGATGAACGGGCCCTTCTTTGCAGAGCGTGCCATGTGTAAACTCCGATACTTCGCTGTAACGAATCGCGTGAAGGATCATCCGCGACTTGGTTCTGCCCTACTATCCATGCTCAGCTTCAACGTGGACCCTTCCGGGCGCTGCTCTGAAGATCAAGAACCTTGTCTTCAATGTGGGAGATAGTTAGAAATACTGCCCTGTTTGCTACTTTCTGTTTGCTGTTTGCTGCCTTACTTACCCTTGTTGCGACGGCTGACGATGAACACATCCGTACGCTTATTGTTGCGCGTCTTGTAGCCGCGCGTGGGCTGACCCCAGGGGGTCACCGGGTGACGTCCACCCGACGTTTTGCCCTCACCACCGCCATGCGGATGATCGACCGGATTCATCGAGACGCCACGGTTCGCGGGTCGAATTCCTCGCCAGCGATTCGCGCCGGCCTTGCCGATGGTCACATTCTCGTGATCGGTGTTGCCCACCTGCCCGATCGTCGCCATGCACTCGACCAGCACCCGACGGGTCTCACCGGAGGGCAGCTTCAGCAGGGCGTATTCGCCTTCCTTGGCCACAAGCTGTACCTGCGCGCCGGCCGAACGCGCCATCTGCGCACCTTTGCCGGGCCGAAGCTCGATGTTGTGCACCGTCGTACCGGCAGGAATGTTCTTGAGCGGCAGCGCGTTGCCGACCAGAATGTCAGCCTCGGGGCCGCTCATGATCTCCTGCCCCACCTTCAGCCCCACCGGCTGCACGATGTAACGCTTCTCACCGTCCCTGTAATGAATCAGCGCAATCCGAGCCGAGCGGTTGGGATCGTACTCGATGGTCGCCACCGTGCCCGGGACACCGTACTTGTCCCGCTTGAAGTCGATAAGCCGAAGCTGCTTCTTGTGGCCGCCGCCCTGATGCCGGATGCTGAGCAAGCCGGCGGAGTTGCGGCCTCCGGTGCGCTGCTTCGGCGCCAACAGCGGCTTATGCGGCTTGTCCGTGGTGAGATCGTCGTTCACCAGCTTCGTTTGAAAGCGCAGCGTGGGTGTGATTGGTCGAAAGCTCTTGATCGGCATGTCTCTTGTCCTTGCCTCATTAGTCTGCCGCGCTCCGGATCGCCGAAGCACGATACTTGTCGAGTTGCTGGTTGTTAGTTATTTGTTGTTAGTGCGTTTATTGCCGCTACGAACAACGAAGAACTACCAACGAACGACTAAATCTCTGCCGCGAAGTCGGGCACCTTTTCGCCCGCCTTCAGGCGCACATAGGCCTTCTTCCAATCAGGCTTGTAGCCCGTGAACTTGCCGCGACGGCGTTCCTTGCCTTCCACGTTGGCGGTGCGAATGGATGCCACCTTCACGTTGAAGAGCTTTTCAACCGCCTGCCTGACCTCGGTCTTGGTAGCCTCGACAGCCACCTCGAAGACCAGCGAACCCTCGGTCTCGCGGGTGGTCAGGGCCTTTTCGGTAATTAGCGGGCGGCGAATGGTGGTGTAAAGAGTAGGCATTATGCAGCCTCCTGAACAGCCGGCTTGCGCTTCGGCAGATTCTTCTTAAGCGTGTCCTGCAGCGCCTCGATGGCGGCCTTTGAGAAGATCGCATGCTCGTAGCGAAGCAGGTCGTAGGGGTGCACCTCCGAGGAGAGCACCAGCTCTACCCCGGCAAGATTGCGTGAGCCGAGATACAGCTTCTCGTTCAGCTGCTGCGAACTTTCGACAAGCAGCGCTGTCTTCTTTGCGTCGAAGGTATCGAGCACCTGGCGGAAGAGCTTCGTCTTCGCCTCGGCCACCTCGAAGTTCTCGACAACCGTCAGCTTGCCATCGGCAAGTTTGGCGGCGAGCGCCGAACGGAGTGCGCCAAAGAGCTTCTTCTTCGGAAAAGCATAGTCATAGGAGCGGGGTTGCGGTCCGTGCACCGTTCCACCGTGACGCCAGATCGGCGAGCGAACGGATCCGACACGTGCGCGGCCCGTGCCCTTCTGCTTCCACAGCTTCTTGCCCGATCCGGAGACCAGCTTCCTGTTTTTGGTGGCCGCGGTGCCCTGGCGCAGCGAGGCGCGATAATGCTTTACCGCCTCCCAGAGCAATGCGTCGTTAATCTCACCGGAGAAGATCTCATCGGCTAGCTCGAAGCTGCCGGTCGTCTCTCCCTTGAGATTGCGAATATCGATGTTTGCCATCGGACTTCTGCTTTCCTGCGGACCATCGTTGCGAGCCGCACTTCGTTTTGTTTCTCTGCGTTTCCCGGTCTGTTCCCCGCGCAGAGGTTGCGAGTTGGCGAGCTAGCCGCTTTGCGGTTAGAGAATTGGCTCTGGATCCTGCCAACTTGCTAACTCGCTATCTCGCCAACTCGCGTTCATTACTTCTTCTTGCTCGGCGACGCCTTCTTGCTCGCCTTCAGCGGATCGACCGTGCCCGCACCGGCAAACCCGCGACGCTCACGCGGCGGAGCCTTGGCCTTCGAGATCATCACATACCCATCACGGGGACCCGGGACTGCGCCTTCCACCATCAACAGGTTGTCTTCCTGATCGATGCCGCGAATGCGCAGGTTGCGCACCGTGACCTGGTCCGTACCGTAGTGACCGGGCATGCGTTGCCCAGGGAATACGCGCGACGGAAACGAGGAGGCGCCGATCGATCCTTGGATCTGGAACATATGACCGTGCGACTTGGGACCGCCCGCAAAGCCGTGACGGCGCACCACACCCGAGAAACCGCGGCCTTTGGAGGTACCGATGACGTCAACAAACCTCTCGCCCTCAAAGAGATCCACCAGGATACGATCGCCGGCCTTCACGCCATCGGTTCCGTCCGTGGCCGTCTCGATCGCCACCTCTTTGATGTAGCGCACCGGCGGCGCATCGGCCTTGCCGAAGTGCCCGGTCATCGGCTTGTTCACCTTGGAGGCCTTCACGAACTCAACCAGGCCGATCTGGGCGGCATCGTAGCCGTCTTTGGCCAGCGTCTTCAACTGCGTGATCACGCACGGCCCTACCTTCAGTACGGTAATTGGGTGAACGTCCCCTTTGTCGTCGAATACCTGTGTCATGCCGATCTTCTTGCCGAGAATTCCGCTTACTGGCATTATTTCTCTCCTCATCATGCTCAGCGCCTTCGCTTAGCACTGCAGGTGCTGCACTTACTTCTCTTGTTGTCATTCCCGAAGGGAATCCGCTTCTCTACCCACCGGGGCTAAAGCCCCTCTCTGTACGCCGCTCAAATGTCCGGGCTAAAGCCCGCACCTACCCAAAAATTTATTTCGTCACCGTCTTGATTTCAACATCCACGCCGGCGGGCAGATCGAGCTTCATCAGCGCATCCACCGTCTGTTGCGTGGGCTCGAGAATGTCAATCAGGCGTTTGTGCGTGCGGATTTCGAAGGCCTCGCGTGATTTCTTGTCCACGTGGGGCGAGCGCAGAACACAGTACTTGTTTTTGACGGTAGGCAGCGGAATGGGTCCCGCAACCTGCGCGCCGGTGCGCTTGGCGGTGTCGACAATCTCTCCTGTGGAGGTGTCGAGCACTCGATAATCATACGCCTTCAGGCGGATACGGATACGTTGTTGTGCCATGCTACAACTGCTTTCTGCGCTTCAAACGCTGTACTCAAAGAGCGGTTGGGAGTGATTGCTCGGCGTCGTCCTTCTTGGCGCGTAAACAACCCTGCTTACCTTGGTGGGAATGCATTGCCGAAAGAAGGCGGGAGAGCTTTCGTTGTGCTGTCTCCCCCTCCCGCCTGCCCTTCATCTTCTCCTCCGCCAACTCCTCATAAGCCGTCTGAATCTTCAGTTCGAAGTCAGCGCAAAGCTCACAACGGTCAACGGCCATAGCTACTTGATGATCTCCGCAATGGTACCCGCGCCGACGGTACGTCCACCCTCGCGGATGGCGAAGCGCAGGCCCTTTTCCATCGCCACCGGGGTGTGCAGCGTGATCTGCAGCTGGATATTGTCGCCCGGCATCACCATCTCCGTGCCCTCCGGCAGCTTGGCGGAACCTGTGACGTCCGTGGTGCGGAAGTAGAACTGCGGGCGGTAGCCATTGAAGAACGGCGTGTGGCGGCCGCCCTCTTCCTTGCTCAGGATGTAGACCTCACCCTTGAACTCGGTGTGCGGCTTGATCGACCCGGGCTTGGCCAGCACCATGCCGCGCTCCACGTCTTCCTTGGCGATGCCACGCAGCAGCAGACCGGCATTATCGCCCGCCAGACCCTCGTCCAGCTGCTTCTTGAACATCTCCACGCCCGTGCAGACCGTGGGCCGCGTCTCGCGGAAGCCGACGATCTCGCAGGCCTCGCCCACCTTCACCTTGCCGCGCTCGATACGGCCGGTCACCACCGTTCCGCGACCCGAGATCGAGAAGATATCCTCGATCGGCATCAGGAACGGCAAGTCCACGGCGCGCTCCGGCTGCGGGATGTACTTGTCCACCGCGTCCATCAGCTCGTCGATCTTGGCCTCCCACTGGGCTTCGCCGTTCAACGCGCCCAGAGCCGACCCGCGGATGATCGGGGTGTCGTCGCCGGGGTAGTCGTACTTGCTCAGCAGCTCGCGGACCTCCATCTCCACCAGCTCGGTCAGCTCTTCGTCCTCCACCGCATCGCACTTATTCAGGAAGACCACGATGAACGGCACGCCGACCTGGCGGGCCAGCAGCACGTGCTCCTTGGTCTGCGGCATCGGGCCATCCGTAGCCGCGACTACGAGAATGGCGCCGTCCATCTGCGCCGCGCCCGTGATCATGTTTTTGATGTAATCCGCGTGGCCCGGGCAATCGACGTGCGCATAGTGCCGGTTGGGCGTCTCGTACTCCACGTGCGAGGTCGAGATCGTGATGCCGCGCTCGCGCTCTTCAGGAGCATTGTCGATCGTGTCGAACGAACGGAACTTGTTCGCCGGGTTGTGCTTGGACAGCACCTTCGTGATCGCCGCCGTCAGCGTCGTCTTGCCATGATCGATGTGACCGATCGTCCCGATGTTTACGTGCGGCTTGCTGCGGTCAAACTTTTCCTTCGCCATTGTCTTCTCCGTCCTGCGTTGCTGCGAAACCGGTTGTGTTCTGCGCGCGCCGACTGTTCACGGTCGGCTCCAGCGCGCGGCCTCTATGCGAAATCTGGCAGTGGAATCAGGGCTAGCCCTGATCTACCGCTCTTTATCTTTGCCCTGCACCTTCGCGATAACCTCTTCGCTCACCGAGCGCGGCGCTTCCTCATACTGCTTGAACTCCATCGAGAAATTCGCGCGTCCCTGCGTGGAGCCGCGCATCGCCGTGGCATAGCCGAACATATTCGACAGCGGGACTGTGGCCTTAATCGCCTGCACACCGCCCACCATCTCCATGCCCTCGATGCGGCCGCGGCGGGAGTTGAGATCGCCGATGATCGTGCCCATATACTCCTCGGGTACGGTCACCTCGACGGCCATCACCGGCTCCAGCAGAACGGGCTTGGCCTTGCGCGCAGCCTCCTTGAAGGCCATCGAACCGGCGATCTTGAACGCCATTTCGTTCGAGTCGACGTCATGGTAGCTGCCGTCGTACAGAGACACCTTCACGTCCACCATCTCATAGCCGGCCAGGATGCCGCCCAGCAGCGCCTCCTGGATGCCCTGATCGATGGGCTTGATGTACTCCTTGGGAATGGTGCCGCCCTTGGTGTCGTTGGAAAACTCGTAGCCCTTCCCCGGCTCGTTCGGCGAGATGCGAATCTTGGCATGGCCATAGTTACCCGAGCCGCCCGTCTGGCGGATGTACTTGCCCTCGGCCTCGGCGCTGGAACGGATCGTCTCGCGGTAGTTCACCTGCGGCTTGCCGACGTTGGCCTCCACCTTGTACTCGCGCATCATCCGATCCACGATGATTTCGAGGTGCAGCTCGCCCATGCCGGAGATGATGGTCTGCCCGTTGGTGATGTCAGTGCGCACCTTGAAGGTCGGATCTTCCTGGGCAAGCTTCGCCAGGGCCATGCCCATCTTTTCCTGGTCAACCTTGGTCTTCGGCTCTACGGCGACCTCAATGACGGGAGCCGGGAAGTCGATCGACTCCAGCAGAATCGGCGCCTTGTCGGTGCAGATCGTGTCGCCGGTGTTGAGATTTTTGAGACCGACGGCGGCGCAGATGTCGCCCGCCATGATTTCGGTGATCTCTTCACGCTTGTTGGCGTGCATCTTCAACAGCCGGCCAATGCGCTCGGTCTTCCCGGTACGCGGATTCAGCACCGAATCACCGGTCTTGAGGATGCCCGAATAGATGCGGATGAAGATCAGTTGACCGACAAAGGGATCGGTCATGATCTTGAAGCCCAGGGCCGCCAGGGGCTCGGTATCATCCGCGTGGCGATAGATCTTTACCTCGGAGTTGCCGGGCTCGGTACCCTCGATCGGCGGCACGTCCAGCGGGCTGGGCAGGTAATCGACCACAGCATCCAATAGCGTCTGCACACCCTTGTTCTTGAAGGACGAGCCACACAGCACCGGGAAGATGTTCATCGCGATGGTGGCCTTGCGGATAGCCCGCTTCAGCTCGGGGATTGTGATCTCCTGCCCCTCGAGATACTTGTGCATCACTTCGTCGTCCGAGTCCGCAACCGCTTCAATCAGTTCATTGCGCAGCTTCTCCGCATTCGCGCGGAGATTTGCCGGGACCTCTTCGACGTCGTACTTCGCGCCCATGGTCTCGTCATGCCACAGAATGGCCTTCATCTCCACAAGATCAACGACCCCGGCAAACTTCGCCTCTTCGCCAATCGGAATCTGAATCGCGACGGCGCGGGCTCCAAGACGGTTCACGATGGTCGAGGTCGCGTACTCAAAGTTGGCGCCCGCCTTGTCCATCTTGTTGATGAAGCAGATCCGGGGAACCTTGTACTTGTTGGCCTGCCGCCACACCGTCTCCGACTGCGGCTGAACGCCCTGCACGGAATCGAAACACGCACACGCGCCATCCAGCACACGCAAGGACCGCTCCACCTCGGCCGTGAAGTCCACGTGGCCGGGGGTGTCGATGATGTTGATGCGAATGCCGTTCCAGGTGCAGGTCGTCGCGGCGGAGGTGATGGTGATGCCGCGCTCCTGTTCCTGCTCCATCCAGTCCATGGTGGCGGTGCCTTCGTGCACCTCACCGATACGGTGATTTACGCCCGTGTAGAACAGGATGCGCTCGGTCGTCGTCGTCTTGCCCGCGTCGATGTGCGCCATAATGCCGATATTGCGACATTTTGCGAGGGGGATTGTGCGTGCCACGGTAGATCTTTCTGCGAGCAAAACTCGCGGTAGAACTAGTTCTTAGTTGTCAGTTTTCAGTGCCAAACGCCAATTCCGTACTGACAACTGAAAACTTTCTTACCAGCGGTAGTGAGCGAAGGCCTTGTTGGCCTCGGCCATGCGATGAACGTCTTCCTTTTTCTTCATCGCCGCACCACGTCCGTTGGCTGCGTCGAGCAGCTCGGCGGTCAACTTGTCCACCATGCCCTTTTCGCCGCGGGCGCGGCCATAGGTCACCAGCCAGCGGATCGCAAGGGATGTGCGACGCTCCGGGTTTACTTCGATCGGCACCTGATAGTTCGCTCCACCTACGCGACGGCTCTTAACCTCAAGCATCGGCTTGACGTTTTCAACAGCCTTCTTAAAGAGCTTGAGAGCCTCGTCGCCGCCCTTGGTTTCGAGGTTCGTCATTGCCTCGTAGAAAATGCTCTGCGCGGTGGACTTTTTGCCGCCCCACATCATGCTGTTCACAAACTTCGTAACCAGGGTGGACTGATAGATGGGGTCCTCTGCAACTTCACGCTTGGCGATGTGACCTTTTCTGGGCATGCTTTCTTCTCTTTCTTCTTCCCCCGGTGCGGTGACTTCTCACGCGGCCGAGCCTGTTCGTTCTTAGTTCCTGGTTCTTAGTTGCTAGTGGAGCTTTCCAGCAACTACGAACTAACCACCTTCAATTTACTTCGCGGCAGCCTTTGGACGCTTTGCCCCGTACTTCGAGCGGCTCTGCATGCGCTTGGCTACTCCCACCGAATCCAGCGTGCCGCGCACCACGTGGTAACGAACCCCCGGCAGATCCTTCACGCGGCCGCCGCGAATCAGCACGATCGAGTGCTCCTGCAAATTATGGCCGATGCCCGGAATATAAGTGGTGACCTCGATGCCGTTGGTCAGGCGAACGCGCGCAACCTTGCGCAGAGCCGAGTTCGGCTTTTTTGGAGTCTGCGTGTACACGCGGGTGCAGACGCCGCGGCGCTGCGGCGAACCCTGCAGCGCGGGCGAGGCGGTCTTGTAGCGAGTCGGCGTACGGCCCTGCTTGACGAGCTGATGAAATGTAGGCACTTCGTGAAACTCCTTGCTCTCTGCTTCCAGCTTCTCTGCTATCCGGCTTGCCTTAAGCAGTCCGGATACCCGAAAACATCCTCGTTGTTCGGGCTCGGTGCAGGGCAGCACCCTCGGCTCTGCTTCCGCGCATCCTGCCCATGGAGACCGGCAGCACAAGCAAAAGGAGGAGGTGGCTGGCATCATGCCCGGCACACTCCGGCGAGGTTCTGAATCCTGCACGCGGCCGTACTGCCTAACCACGGTTTACTGCAACTACGGCTCAACTCTGGCGAAAAGCAAACGACGGTGACCAATCGTGCCCGGGCGATGCTGCCTAAACCCGGAGTCCGGCTCCGTTTCGCTGCCTCGACCCACATAGCCCGTCCCCTTGGGTTCCCGGCTGACATTAAATTCCATGCCGGGGAGGAGGGTGTCGCAGATTCGATGTATGAAGGGGAACGGCCCTGCTTTGCTTCAAATTCGGCAGAACCGCGGATTCTCTTTGCGCTCTCAGCCTACTGCCTGCAAGGAACTCAGGCAGGCCGCGTACGATACACGTCCCAACCCTTCAAATCTAACAACGTGGCCGCCGAACGTCAAGCGTTTCTATGCCCGTCTAGGCCCATCTATGCCCGTCTAGGCTCACTGCCCCTCGCGTGCCGGTGGTACGCTGCCGTAATGCCAACGTTTCTGAGCCCATCGCGCTGCCTGTGCTGTCTCGCCGCCACGTTTGCCGCTCTCGCCCCCGCGCTCCCGGCGCAGACCGCAACCGGCCGTCCCAAAGACCCGGTTGCCCGCGATACACCCGGAACCCAGCGTCAGGCCCAGCGCGACGCGAGCGGCGCAGCCTCGGCCAATGGCGAAAAGATCAACAACTTCGGTGCAGTCGCCCTTTCGCCCGATGGCAGCACGGTCGCCTGGACGCTGCGCGGAAAACAGGCCACCGCGGTTCGCCTGACCGCGGTCGACCACCCGGACCCCGGCTCCGAAAAGCAGATCACCGTCTCCGGGGCATCCGGCTGTGAGTACGGATCGCCGATCTGGTCGCCGGATGGCGGGACGCTGGCCTTTCTGGGCGCCTGCACCACCGCCGCCGCCGATCCGACCATCCCAAGGCAGCAGCAGATCTATCTCTGGTCCAAGAAGAGCGGCGAGGTGCGGCAGCTTACGCACCTCACCGGCGACATGCAGCAGCCGGCGTGGTCCCCGGATGGGAAGCAGATTGGCTTTCTTTTTGTCGCAAACGCCACCCGCACGGCGGGCGCGCTGGATGCCATGAAGCCGTGGGCCGGGGTCATCGGCGAGGATGGCGTCGAGGTGCAGCGGGTGGACTCCGTGGATGTCGGGACGGGGCTGGACAACTGGATCACCCCGCAGAACCTCCATGTGTACGAGTTCAACTGGGCTCCCAACTCGCATGAGATTGCCTTTATCGCCGCCAACCCGCCGGGCGAAAACAATTGGTGGGTCGCGAAGCTGTACACGACCGGTTTCACCCGACACATCCAGGAGTCCGGAACCGATACTAGGGACAGGGTCAACGGCGAGCAGCACACGATCGTGAACACCAATGCCGTCTCCGGCCCGCTGCACGGCCTGCAGATCGCCGTCCCCCGCTGGTCGCCGGATGGCAAGCGCATCGCCTTTATCGGCGGCCTGATGAGCGATCAGGGCTCCACCGGCGGCGATGTGTACGTGGTGGACGCGAAGGGCGGCCAGCCGGTGGATGTTACCCCCGGCATCGATGGCACACCCAGCTATGAGGAATGGGCCGGCAATGGCACCCTAGGCTTTGTGGAAGATCGCCGCGGCCATACCCTCATCGCGCAGTGGAATGTGGATACAAAAACCGAGGTTGCAGACGGCACGCTCGATCTCGGCGAGATCTCCGTCGGCGGTGGCCCCATCAAAGACGCCGTCTCCTACGTGCACGGCGGGAACGGTGGTGTCGTCGCCTTCACCGAGCAGGGTTTCCAGCAGGCGCCGGAGATCTGGACGCTCTCCGCCTCAGGCCCGCAACAGCTTACCCACCTGAACGACGGCGCCAAGCCGGCCGCGCGCACCGAATCGGTAGAGTGGACCCATGGTCAGTTTCACGTGCAAGGCTGGCTGACGTTTCCAGCCAATTACGATAAGAAAATCAAATATCCGCTGATCGTGACGGTCCACGGCGGCCCCTCAGCCTCCGTAACGGCGCGCTGGGGCGGCGGCCAATGGGCGGATAAGGGCTACTTCGAGTTCCAGCCCAATCCGCGCGGCAGCTTTGGCCAGGGTGAGGCCTTCGCCGAGGCCAACCGCAAGGACTTCGGCGACGGCGACCTCAAGGACATCCTCGCCGGCATGGACATGCTCGAGGCGAAGTACTCGATCGACAGGAACCGCGAGGGCTTGACCGGCTGGAGCTACGGCGGCTTTATGACCATGTTCGGCGTTACGCAGACGCACCGGTTCCGGGCAGCCGTGGCGGGTGCGGGTCTGTCCGACTGGCTAAGCTACTATGGCGAAAACTCGATCGATCAATGGATGATTCCGTTCTTCGGCGCCTCCGTCTATGACGACCCGGCGGTGTACGCGAAGAGCTCCGCCATGACCTACATCAAGCAGGTCACCACGCCCACGCTGGTCATCGTCGGCGACCGCGACGGCGAGTGCCCCGCCCCGCAGAGCTTCGAGTTCTGGCACGCGCTGCGTGATCTGGGAGTCAAAACGCAACTGGTCGTCTACCCCGACGAGGGCCACGGCTTCCGCGACCCCGCGCACATCAAGGACCGCTCCGATCGGGTGGCAAAGTGGTTTGCCGATAACATGCCAGCCTCCGGCAAAGGAGCGCCTCGCACAACAGCGGGGCAGTAGGTTGGGTCTGACCAATATCTTTGGTGTAGCCGTGAGCTGGTCTTCGGTGTAGCCGTGGGCTTCAGCCCACGGACGAAGCACCCGAATACATAGTCCTTACAGGGCTGGTTCTGCGCGGAGCCAGAGGGTAAACCAGAGGGGCAAAGGGCGGCGCAGCGCGTCAGACGACGCGTCGCGCACGGTCCGAGTTGCCTACCCTCCCCGCGGAAACTACACTGAGGGAGCGCTTCCCGAAGGGCAATGCGTGTTTGACACCGCTTCGGCCGCTTCCCGCGGCGATGCGGGGAGGTGGAATGCGGCGGTTTGTTGGTCTTTTGTTTGTTGTCTTCTTTGCACTTCCGTTGGGCCTTTCGGTAGCGGGCTGCGGTCATGCGGCGGCTGTCCAGTACTGCAATGGCTCCGGGTTCGGCCCCACCACGGGGCAGGTAAAGTCCATCGTCCTCGCCTCCACTCTGATCGCAACCGGTGAGTCGCTCAACTACGGGCAGATCGGCACCGCTCTCAATGCCACCGCCGAGGATTGCAATGGCGGCTCCGTCAGCGTCGCCAGCTACACCTACGCAACCTCCGACCCGACCATTGCGGATATCAATCCCAGAACAGGCTCCGTCTGCGGCGGTACCTGGAACCGCAATACGGGTGGCGGCATCGCCGACTACACCGTCTGCACGCCTCCGACGAACACCACGCGTTATACCGCGCTCGTCACGGCCTCCGGCAACGGCGCCGTGAGCAATGCGATCCAGGTCTTCATCCATCCCACGGTGACGGGTGTCGTGCTGGGTCCGGAGTCTGCCGACTGTTCTCAAGATCCGGCGTCCTTCTGCGTGAAAAATCAGTGCAACTCCAACAGCGCCGGCACGATTACCACCATCCCTGTCGCCTATGACGTCACCTCCTGCCTCTCGCAGAACCAGAGTGCGCAGCTCACGGCCCGTGTCTACGCGAATGCGACCAACATCAGCTGTGAGGTCGGACCCGTGGCGCTCACGCTGCAGGGTGCGACGAACGTGGCGACGATCTCTGCACAGGGCCTCGTCACGGCCAACCAGCCCGGCTCCGCGCTGGTCACCGCGACGGTTTCGAACTCCTCCTCTGCCGTGAACGCGGGCTTGATCTCCACCTGCCCCCCGGCCTCGATCGTGCTCTCCGCCGTGGGCCAGACAGCCGGGGCGACCAGCGTCCCCGTCGCCCTGAACACCCCGCAGTCGTTCACGGCCGTGGTGAAGGATAAGAACAACATAACGCTGACCGGGGTGGACCTGGAGTTCAACTCCACCCTGCCCGTGAACTTCCCTACCAGCTCCAGCACCGTCACGCCCATCTATCCCGGATCGGCGACGATTACGGCTGTGTGCCAGCCGCCCAGCTGCAACTCCTCGCCGTTCAGCCAGATCGGCTACCTGGGCAACGGCACGCCGGTCACCTCCAACGGCATCACCGTGACGGCGCCCGGCACCAGCTCTGACGTGCTCTACATGGGCAGCACCGGCTCGCAGTATCTCGCCAGTGAAGACTTCACCACCGGCCAGCTCGGCACGCCGTTGAAGCTGCCCTACACGCCAACCTCGATGGTGATCTCGCAGGACGGCACCTCGATCTACATGGGCTCCGCCGGCGGCCTGATGATCGTGGCAACCGCCTCCGGCGCGCTTACGGGCGTGTACCAGTCGATCCAGGGCAACGTACTCGCGGTCGCCCCCAATGACAGCTATGTGGTGGTCGCCGATTCGACGCGTCAGACCGTATCGTTGATCACGCCGACCGGCACCGTCTTCAGCACCTTTAACGGCATCGGCACCCGCGCGCAGTGGACCCCGGACAGCAACACGCTGTACGTCACGACCAACACCAACCAGCTGCTCACCTACACCACCTTTGTCGGCTGGGAGAGCACGATCATCAACCAAAGTCAGGCCACCGACATCTACACCGATGTAGCCGTGACGGTGCCGAATGCAGGTGCGTACTTCGCCTCTCCCAGCACCGACGGACGCAGCGATTGCCCGTCGACGACCATCACCCCGCCGACGACCATCAATGGGCTTACTTCGGTGGCAACCACCTCCAACGTCTTCTCCCCCCTTGCCGACCGGGCCAATGTGGCCACGGACCGGCTCGCCTTCACCACCGATGGCAAGCATCTGCTGGGGGCCACGGTGCAGAACGCGCCGACGCTCCAGGACATCGTCGTTGCTCTCCCCACCGTTGCTCTCCCCACCGAATCGGTGAGCGGCAGCACCACCATCGCACCCTGCCCGCAGGGCCCGATTACCGTGGGCTTCTTCACAAACACGCACACAGCGCACGCCCTGACCGGCGTCACTGCCTCGTCCATCACGGGAGTCGTCCCAGCCAGCAACTCGACCGTCGCCGCCGTCACCTACACGGGTTCCGGCGGTGTGCTGCCGCTGTATGCGCCCGCGGCGGGTGCGGTCAGCAACGTCGCACTCTCCGGGGGCGCAACGACCGCGCCGGTCGCCGGCGTCTTCAGCACGGACAACAATACCTTCTACACCGGCAGTTCTGGAGATAACGTCGTGCACATCATCAAATTTTCAGGCACAACAGGCACAGATTCCGGTCTGATCCTGCCCGCGCTGCCCGGGGTCACCAGTGGCACGGCGACACCCAACCTCATCGTGCTGCGCGCCCGGAGATCGACCTCCTAGAGCTGTTTCTGCGTTGGGACATCTTAGAGCGGTTTCTGCGTTGGTTTGAAGGCGTCATCTCGACCGGAGCAGACTGTTTCACCGTCTGCGTAGTGGAGAGACCTCTGTATTTCGCTCGGCGCTCCGCCAAATGGTCTGTGCAGCCGCGAACAAAATACAGGGGTCTCTCCACTGCGGCTGCGCCTCCGGTCGAGATGACACTGCGTAGCTACAAGTAATTTGCATAGCTAGAAGTAATTTGCATAGCTGCAAGTAATTTGCGCCAAGTTGTTTTGATTTGTCATCCCGCAGCGTAGCGGAGGGATCTGCTGTTTGCTTGTCCCGCACACCTTCAAAGGACATGAAGGCTTAACCATTTTCCTGAAGGCAAGCAGCAGCAGCAGGAAAACAGCAGATCCCTCCGCTACGCTACGGGATGACAAAACAAAAGACTGCGGAATAACAACAAAGCAGCGACCGCAATGTTGCCTACCCAGGCAAGCCGTCAGGGACGGTTCAGCTTGGCGTCCAGCAGATCGCGTCCAATGGCATCGAGCACACCGTTCAGGAAATTCAGGCTCTCCGGAGCGGCGTAGCGGCGCGCGATCTCCAGCGTCTCGTTGATCACCACCGCCGCGGGCGTGGAGGGATAGCCGAGCATCTCGGCCGTGGCGGTCCGCAGGAGGTTGCGATCAACGACCGGCATCCGCTCCAGCCGCCAGTTCTGCGCATGTTTCACGATCAGCGCGTCGACCTCCTCCTCGCGGCGTGTCGCCACACGGTGAAGATCATCGGCAAAGCCGCGAGTCTCATCGTCCACGTCATCGCGCGACTCCCAGAAGAGTTGCTCCACCTCAGCGGGTTTTTGCTTGCCGAGATCGCCCTGAAAGAGCATCTGCATCGCGAGTTCGCGGGATTTCCTGCGCGTCCCCATCAGCGGCTCATCCCGGCGGCGGCGGGCTTTGCGGCCCGGCTCTGCGTTTGAATCTTGCCTTGAATCTTGTTTTGAATCGAGGCCATTTCGATGGCAGCAACAGCGGCCTCAAAGCCCTTGTTCCCCGCCTTCAGGCCGGCACGATCGAGTGCCTGTTCCAGCGTCTCGCAGGTCAACACGCCAAACGCGTGCGGGACCCCGGTCTCCTGTTGCGACTGCCCGATGCCCCGCGCCACCTCGGTGTAGATGGCCTCGTAGTGCGCGGTCTCACCCCGCAGCAAGACGCCCAGCGTGATAATTGCGTCGAAGCGCCGCGTCTCCGCCAGGGTCCGTGCCGCGGACGGGATCTCCCAGGCTCCGGGCACCCGCACGATCTCCACATCGCTCTTCGCCGCGCCGCTGCGATACAAACCGTCCAGCGCGCCCTGCAGCAAACGGTCCGTGATGACCGCGTTCCAGCGCGCCACGACGATGGCAAAGCGCTTACCTGCAGCCGAAAGGTCGCCTTCGATGGCCAGCGGACGGCCATGCAGCGGATTCTGCGACTCCCAGAAACCAACCTGCAGCCCCGGCGCGAGTTCGGCGGTAAAAAGTCTCGAGTTCCAGTGCGTGTCTTCGATCTCGCCGAGCCTCGCCGTGACGTCTTCGGAGCGCAGTTCCGTTGCCATCCAGCCGCGCACCGCGGTCCGCACCGCATCCAGCTGCGTGGTCTCCACCAGCAGCATCGGAACAGCGGGCGCGCGACCGGTCACAAGCTCCAGATTGCCCACGGGCGCAAGAAACGCCGCTCCCTGGCCAATGCCATCGTCCCATCCCCGGCCCTGCTCAAATCCCAGCGTCTTCAGCAGACTCGCGAGCCGCTCGAAGCCCTCCGGCGAAGCCACGGGCGTAATGCTGGTAATTCCCCTGATCATTCCTCCATTGTACGTCTGTAACCGACAGGCCTTTCCGTTCCGCGCGGCGAAACATGGCGCAAACCCCACCCGAATTCGCTATTCTTGACAGGTGAATGAGCGTGTCTTCAACCGCCCCTTTTTGTCGCTTTTCGGATTGACATTTCTGTTTCTTACCGGCTGCTCCAGCCACCGGGTCCCGGGAGCGCAGGATGCGGCCGAGCACCGGGCGGAGGCTACCGCCGAGCGGCAGGAGCTCGACATGATCCCGCCGCCCAGCAAGAGTCGCTACATGGCGGTACACAGCTTTGAAGGCTGGCAAAACCCCTACATCACCGTGCAGCCCGACATGGTCACGGTGCATGTTCTGCTGGCCGACGCGAATCCCACCGGCTACGGTATCGGCGGCATGCTGCGCCCGGTGGGCGCGCGCCGCGAAGAGCTCAATGTGAGCCCGGACAAGCTCGGGGAAGCGATGAGCTCCATCCCGCAGACCGCATGGCCCTACGGCCGCGTTGTGGCCGTGGAAGAGGCGCATAAAACGCCTCCCAAGCAGGAGCCCGTCGTGCGCCGCAACATGGAAGCGACGGTCGGCAAACTGAATGACCTTGGCGTCATCGCCTACGATATTGCCGAAGGCACCTTGCGGTAAACGTAGAGGCTCGTGGCATCCAGTCAAGCCATTACTTTTTTAGAGAACGAGCCATTGTTGTTTAGGGAAGGTCAGATCAAGTACCTACAAAACTTATCGCCCGGCAAGAACCGCAGATTCCCTTCGGGAATGACAACAAAAAGACAGACCGCCTCGCCCAAACAAGACTTAACCAGAGATTCCTTAGAGCAGAGTCACATGAGCTGTGCCCAGCGCCAACGGCGCATCACATCACAGCCTGGGGCGCAGCCGCAGGTAAGCCACAAAAGCATGCATCGAGGGCTGAAGGCCCGCAACATGAAGACTGGGTACAGCAACCCTGTTCATGCTTTAGAACAAGCCATGGATTGTTTTAGAAATTGTCGGATGCTGCCGCCCTAAGCGCCGCCGTGGCGCACATCATCGCCGCGCACCCAGAAGATGACATCCTCCGCGATGTTGGTAGCATGGTCGCCGACACGTTCCAGATTTCTTGAGATCACCAGCGCATTCAGGGCCTGCGATACGCAATCCGGGCGATCCTGGATGTACTTCCCGAGCGATTGATACGCGTCGCGGTTCATCTCATCCACCTGATCGTCCAGCGTCAGCACGGAACGCGCCATCTCCGGATCGGCCTCGATGAATGACTGCAGCGCCTTGCGCACCATCGCCGAGGAGAGGCTTGCCAGACGCGGAATATCCACGGGAATATCGGTCGACTGCAGCGTTCCCAGCTCCTTCACGCGGTTGGCGATGTTGACCGCCTGATCGCCGACGCGTTCCAGATCCGCATTGATGCGGATTACAGCCAGGATAAAGCGCAGATCGACAGCCATGGGCTGCTCCATCGCGAGCAGGTCCAGTGCCAGCTGATCGATCTCACGCTCCATGCGGTTGATCGCGGGTTCCGACAGCAGCACCAGGTCGCACAGCTCGGTGTCGCGGTCGGCATACGCCGCAGTGGCGCGGGTGATGGCCTGCTCCACGAGCCCGGCCATCACGAGAAGACGTTCTTTCAGGCCATCCAGGGCCTGGTGAAATTTCGTTCGCATCAGCCGAACCTCCCGGTGATGTAGTCCTCCGTACGCTTGTCGGAGGGACTGGTGAAAATCTTATGCGTTGCATCGAACTCCACCAGCTTACCGGTAAGAAAGAAGCCCGTCTGCTCCGCCACGCGGGCGGCCTGTTGCATGTTGTGGGTCACGATGACGATGGTGTACTGCGCCTTGAGATGAAAGATGAGGTCCTCGATCTTCGATGTCGAGACCGGATCCAGCGCGCTGGCGGGCTCATCCATCAGCAGCACCTCGGGATCGACGGCAATGGCGCGCGCGATGCACAATCTTTGTTGTTGCCCGCCGGAGAGACTGGCGCCGGACTTCTTCTTCAGGTCGTCCTTCACCTCATCCCAAAGCGCGGCCTGCTTCAGCGAGCGCTCCACCGTCTCGTCCAGCACGCGGCGTTTGTTGTAGCCGTTCAGCTTCAGCCCGCTGGCGACGTTGTCGTAGATCGACATGGTCGGAAACGGGTTCGGCCGTTGGAACACCATCCCGACGCGGCGGCGAATCTCTACCGGGGCCGAATCCTTGTAGATATTCAGCGGTCCCATCATCACGGTGCCCTCCGCGCGTGCGCCCGGCGTGGTCTCATGCATCCGGTTCAGGCAGCGCACAAAGGTGGATTTTCCGCAGCCCGAGGGCCCGATCAGCGCCGTGGCGTTATTGGCCGGAATGTGCAGGCTCACGTCTTTGAGCGTATGCACGGGGCCGTACCAGGCGTTCAGGTCTTCGACCCGTATGTCGACTCCCAACTTACTGTCCTCCCTTGAGGGTGCCGCGGTTGGCGAAGATGCGCACCAGCGACACAGAAACCATGATCAGCACAATCAGCACCAGCGATCCGGCCCACGCCAGCCGGTGCCACTCGTCATAGGGTGAGATGGCATACGTGTAGATCTGCAGCGGCAACGCCGCGATGGGCTGGCCGAGCTTGAAGCTCCAGAACTGATTGCCGAAGGCGGTGAAGAGCAGCGGCGCAGTTTCACCGGCGACGCGCGCAAAGGCCAGCATACAGCCGGTAATGATGCCCGGCGAGGCGGTGCGCAGACTGATAGAAAGCACCGTTCGCCAGCGCGGAACACCCAGGCCCAGCGCCGCTTCGCGCAGCGAAGACGGCACGGTCGCCAGCATCTCTTCGGTAGTCCGCGTGATGGTGGGCACCATCATGATCGCCAGCGCCACGCCGCCCGCGAAGCCGGAAAAATGGTGCTGCCGCGCGACGATCAGCGCGTACGCAGCTATGCCCATCACAATCGACGGCACGCCGTTCAGCACATCGGCCGTGAAGCGCACGATGTTCGCAAACAGGCTGCCCCGGCCATACTCCGCGAGGTAAACACCCGCGCCAATGCCCAGTGGAACACCCAGCAGACTGGCCATCGCGAGAATGACGCCGGAACCGACGATCGAATTCGCCATACCGCCACCGGTCTGCCCGACCGGAACAGGCGCCTTGGTGAAAAAAGCGACGTTCAACGAGCTCGCGCCCTTGAAGATCAGGTAGCCGAGGATGGCCACCAAGGGAACCAGAACGGCGGCCGTGCTCAGAAGGGCGATGACGGTGACCCCGTGGTCCAACACGGTCCGCCGCCGGTCACGCCAGCCGGTGTCGCGTTGCCGAGGCCGCGGAGCCGGATCGCCTTGCCGCGGTTCCGCCGCAGGGTTCGGCGAGGCCGAAATCGTCGGCACCCGTGTGAGCTGCGGCATGTGCTGTGGATTGTTTTGCGGAAGTGAACTCATCGTTATGCCCTCGCCGAGTTGCCGCGCGTTACCGCCCACACCAGCAGCCGCGCCGCTGCGTTCACTACAATCGTCACCAGAAACAACGCCAGGCCGATCTCGATCAGCGCGCTCACGTAGAGATCTCCCGTGGCCTCCGAGAACTCATTCGCGATGACGCTGGCAAGCGTGTACGCCGGATTGAAGAGATTCTTGCTGATATCCGGATGGTTGCCGATGACCATGGTGACGGCCATCGTCTCGCCCAGGGCGCGGCCCAGCCCCAGGATCACGGCGCCCACGATGCCGATGCGCGCGTTGCGCAGCACCGCCATGCGAATCATCTCCCAGCGCGTGGCCCCGAGCGCCAACGCGGCCTCCCTTTGCGAGTTCGGCACCGCCCGCATCACATCCCGGCTGATCGAGCAGATCACCGGAAAAATCATCACCGCCAGAATCAGGCTTGCGGTCAGGATGCCCACACCGAAGTTCGGCTCCGTAAACAGCCCCGTCCAGCCGAAGCTGTGCTCCAGCACGGGGCCCAGCTTGTCGCGCACAATCGGGACCAGCACAAACAGGGCCCAAAGACCATAGACGACCGAGGGAATGGCCGCGAGCAGCTCCGTAAGAAATGCAATGGCGCCGCGCAAGCGCAGGGGGCAGATGTCCAGCACGAAGATCGCCACCGCGATCGAGAGCGGCACGGCGATGGCCGTCGCCAGCAACGACGAAATCAGCGTGCCGTAGATAAAGGGCATCGCGCCGAAGCTGCCGTTCACCGGGTCCCATGTGCTCGACCCGAAGAACTTCCAGCCGAAGGTATGAATCGAGAGCTTCGATTGCCCAACCAGCACAAACACAATCAGCAGCACGATGAGAATGACACTGAGGGCGCACACAATCATCAGCGTTGCGAAGGAAGAATCGGCCAATTTGCCGCTGCCGCGCCGCTGCAGAAAGCTGCGAATCTCGGAGGCGACAGGCGTGCTGGCCGTCTCGGCCGCAGACGCGAGGACACCCGGCTTCGGTGCCGCTACGGCCGTTCGCGGGATGGGCACAGGCGTGGGGCTGGACTCAGGCATGCGTTGTCTTTGCATCAACAGATGCGGATTCTACGACTCGCATGTGAACAGAAGGAGAGGAAACATCCCCGCTCCCACACACGCAGTAAAAGCTTACAGCGGATGAGCGCCGTATTTTTCGTGAAAAGGCGAGTACGCCCCGAGACTCATGCTCGCTTGACGGCAAAGCGTGAAACCCGGGGCGTCGCACAGAGGCAATCTAGTGGATCTGGCTGATGGCCTGCTTCACGTGTTCCGCAACCGGCGCGGGGAGCGGCGCATAGCTCATGCCGCTTGCCTCCGCCTCGCCGTGCGCGAGCATCCACTGCAGGAAATCAACCATCACCTTCTCCTTGTTCGCATCCTGCCAGTGGGTTGGAATCAGCAGGTACGTGAAGGAGGAGATGGGGTAGGAGTTGGGCCCCGGGGCGTTGGTGATCGACACCCGGAAGTCGCCCGGAATGCTCTTCGCATCCGCCGCCGCCGCCGCGGTCACGCCTTCGGTCGACGCCTTGATGTACTTGCCCGCAGCGTTGCGCACCAGACCGAACTCCATCTTGTTCTGCAGCGCATAGATCAGCTCAACATAGCCGAAGGTGTACTCGCTCGAGCGCACCATCCCGGCGACGCCCTCGTTTCCCTTCTGCCCGATACCGATCGGAAAGCGCACGCTGGTGTTGTGGCCAACCGTCTGTGCGAACTCGGGAACGACCTTGGAGAGAAAGTCGGTGAAGATGAACGTCGTACCCGACCCGTCGGAGCGATACACCGGAAGAATGTTGTGATCCGGCAGCTTCACGCCCGGATTGTCGTGCTGGATGTTGGGATCGTTCCATTTGGTGATCTTGCCCAGATAGATGCCGGCGATCACCTCCGGCGCGAACTTGAGCTCACCCGATACTCCCGGCACGTTGTACACCGGAACGACAGCACCCAGAACCGTAGGGATGTTCATCACGGGAACCTTGAAGTCCTTGGCCATGGCATCGGTGGTCGGCATGTCGGAGGCGCCAAAGTCGACAATGCCGCCCTGGAGCTGGTGAATGCCCGCGCCCGAACCGACCGACTGGTAGTTGATATGCACGTTGGGGTGCTGTTGCGCGTATTCCGAGAACCAGCGCGAATAGATGGGGTTGGGGAAGGTGGCGCCGGCGCCGGTCAGGTCCTGTGCCGGCATGGGCACAACGGCGGTGGCGGCCAGCAGGACGGCCGAAAGAAGTTTGGCTTGCACGGAGTAAGCTCCTGGGAACAAAAGAGTGGCGTGATTTTGCTTCTAAATCCATTCGTGGATGGCCGGGTGCCCGTCACAACGAACACCCGGCAACAGAATACTGCTCACCTCCCAGCAGAAGTCTAGGGGATGTAGTACCGCATGCTGACGTGGAACATGTTGTCCTGCGCGCGCGGGCCCGTAGGCGTGGGGACCGGCTCGAACGCGGACGCTGACGCGGTGGCTGTCGTACCCGACCACAGATTGCGCTGCAGATAGCTGTAGGTCGCCCAGTACTGCAGGCGACCGTACTTCGGGCTGTTCACCGCGCGATAGATGAAGCCGATCATGGGCTCCTGAATGTAGCGGGTGGGCGAGGCGCAGGTCGAGGGCGAGCTGGGGGAACCGCCGGTGGTGGCGATCGCCGCGTTCGAGGGTGGCAGCGCGTAGCATCCGGCGTTGTTGAGATTGCGCACGCCGTAGCCGATCATATCGCCGTTGAATACGCCCGTCGTCACCGTGTACACGGTGCGCTGATCGTACTCGCCGCCATAGTACGCAAAGATGTCGAGCTTCTTGCCTTCGTGCGTCACCACCGAGAAGAGCCCGTGGTAGTTCTTGATCGGCTCCAGCTCTCCGTCCGGCTTGACCGTCGCGTCGGCCAGCTGCGCCGAGCCATACCGCCCCAGCCCGGTTCCGCCCATCAGCGAGAGGCCTACCTCCACGGCCTTCACCGGCTCCACGCGGATCGCGCCAAACGCGCCACCCGCGGTCGCTGTATTGCTTTGGTACGGCTGCCCGGCGGCATAGGTGTACGCTGAGGTGGTTACGCCACCCGAGGTGGTGGTGGTCGCGCCCGTGATCGGGTAGGTGTAGTCGCGCATGAAGCGGGCGATGCCGCCCAGCTCAATGTGCGCGTGCGGGAAGTCCACGGCGCCCTTCACCAGCACATCGGGCGCGACGTTGTTGGCGTAGGTGCCGTTGAAGGCGTTGTACAGACCGCCATTCTGCCCTGCTCCCGCGAAGAAGAAGTTGGTCGGCACCGCAGCCGAAACCGCTGACTGCGCCGTAAAGTTGGTGATCTGCGCCTGTTCGAGCGCCCCGGCCAGCGTGACCGTGCCGGTGTTCGGATTGCCGAAACGCTGCTGCAGACGGATTCCCGGCTGCCGCTCCCAGCTGAAGCCGACCATGTACTGCGAATCGATGGTGTTGGGCAGAACCTCGGTGCGGTTATCCGTTCCGCGAGCGTCTTCCGTCGCCAGCGACCATTGCTGGCCGCCCGTGATGCGGGTGCCGCGGGCGTTCTCTGCCTGGCCCCAGATCTGGCGTACGCGGAATACATAGCTATTACTCTGATTGTTGTTGGAGGTAACGCCGGCGCCCAGGAAATCGCTCTCGAAGTAGCCCGCCAGCCTGTAGCTGCCGGCATCGCCTGAAAACAGCGCGCCCAGACGGCTCTGCCGGCCCGTGAAGTTCAGCTCGCTGACATGGCCCTGGTTCGCCGAAGGAAATGGGATCGTGTTGAAGGGTGTGTTGATGTCCGAGTTGACCGAGCGGGTTCGATACACGCCTTCAAACGCGAAGAAGGCCACCGGCTGAATCGTTACGCCCTTGTAGTGAATCGTGGTAGGAGAGTTGATCTCCTGCTCCACATGCTGCTGGTCGGCCACGATGGTCTGCTGCAGATTCGTGTTCTGCGTCGCGAGATCGCCCACCGAGGTCTTGAGCTGCTGCACATCCTGGGCGTTTTGCGTACCCTGCTGCGCGGCCTGGGCGGTGGTGGCGGCAGCCGAGGCGATCTGTGATTGGGCCTCCGCGACGCTCTGCTGCGCCTGCGAAACCTGCTGATCCCGGGCGGTGAGCTGCAACTTCAGGTTGTCGATCTGCACCTGCTGGCCGGAGATCTGCTCGCGTAGCTCCCCCAGCTGGCGCTCCGTGGCGCTCTCGACCGGCACATGCCTGCGCTCTGTCCGGCGAGCCGGCCGATGCTTGCTATGAACAGGCTTCTTCGCCGTCGTAGAACCCGTCTGCGCTCCGCCGCTGGCGGAGACAAGCAGCGCTGCAACCAGCGCCGTCATGAACTTGCTTTGTGGTCTCATTGCTCCTCAAGGAAGAGCCGCACCATAGGCGCACGAAGAACTCGTGCTTACGCTGGTTCGTCTGGCTCTTTGAGGGCTATGGTCCCAGCCGTCGTTGAACGGGAGGAGAACCTAAAGTGAAAGGAATGTTAAAACTGCCACTTCCGGGGGAGGGTGCCGGCTAGAAAGTGTCTGTGTGAATCAAGATCAGCGTATGAGTTACATCGAAGCGCATTTTGGGAGGGAGCGTGGGGCTTCAGCCCCACGAAAAAGGAGAGCCAACTTCATGGGCTTTTAGCCCAGGGTTTCTCTCCAGTGTCAGCGCAAACCCGGGGCTGAAGCCCTGTTCTTCTCCGCACTCAATGTCCGGGTTAAAACCCGGATCTACCTCCGAAAAGCAAAAAAAAAACACAGACAATATCTAATCCCGTGTGGGTATCTCGGCTTCTGCCGAAACCTCCCGCGCGGGCAGGCCAACGCATGGCAGGGTAAAGAAAAAGCTGCTGCCGTGGCCCAGTTCACTTTCTACCCAGATATGCCCGCGATGCGCCTCCACGATGTGACGCGCGATCGCGAGCCCCAGGCCGGTCCCGCCGGACTCTCGCGAGCGGGCCTTATCGACACGATAAAACCGCTCGAACAGCCGCCGCTGATGCTCGGACGCGATGCCTGCGCCGAAGTCACGCACCCGGAACTGCACCGCGGGCAATGCGTCCTCGGCTGTGTCGCCGACCAGCTTGGCGGAAAGCTCGACGACGGGCCAATCGTCGGCGCCGCGGCCATAGTTCAGCGCGTTTTCAACCAGATTGCTGAGGATCTGCAGAATCGCGTCCTCGTCCGCGATCACCTCCACCTCCGGGATCTCTCCGGCAACCGCCAGGGTTCCGCCTTTTTCCTTGAACAGACCCGAAACCGCCTCCAGGCACTCCTCCATGAGCAGCGAGACGGGGATGGGCGCGGGCCTGAGCTTTTGTTCTCCGCTTTCCACGCGCGCCAGCGCCAGCAGATCGTCCGTCAATCGACCCATACGGCGGGCGCTTTTCAAGATCGCCTCCAGAAATTCGCGCTGCCGCTCCGCCGCCGCCGCCGAAAGCTGCGATGGCGCGTCCTCGGCCTCTTCCAGCAGCATCTCCACATAGCCCTGGATGGAGGTGAGCGGCGTACGCAGCTCATGCGAAACGTTGGCCACAAATTCACGCTGCGCGCGCTCCACCTGCTGGATGCGCGTGATGTCGTGCATCACGATCACCGCGCCGCCACCCGGCATGGGCGCGGCCGTCACCTCCACGATGTGGCCGGGCAGCACCGTCACCGGACGCCGCTCCACCAGCTCCCGCGACTCCAGCGCGATCTGCACACACTCCAAAACCTCGGGCGCGCGCACCGTCTGCACCAGGGAATGACCGGTGCGCACCGATCCGTGCGAGGCGCGCATGAGCTGCTGCATGGGGCGGTTGGTCCAGGAGATGCGCCCCGCCGCATCGATCGCCGTGACCGCATCCTGCATCGAGTCCAGCAGCGCCTCCAGCTTGCGCCCGCTCTCCCGTGCCGCGTCCAGCTGCGCCGCCAGCCGCGGCGATGCCGCCCGCAACGCGTCCGCTACCTCCACCAGCTCCCGCAGGCTCTCCGATGCAGGCAAAGGCGAAACAGCGGCCGGCAGGTTGTCGAGGCCCCGGTAGAAGTATTCCGCTTGGTCCGCGAGCAGCCGGGAGGCGCGAAACGCCGCTGTCAGAGCCACCGCGACTGTTCCCAGAATCGCCACCCAGAGCTGCGGCTTCCAGAGCAGGCACACGCTGAGCCCGGCAGACCCTACGGCCGCCCACAGCAGCACACTCTTGAACAGGCTTCCGCGCCGACCCCGCATAGCTTCAGTCTAGGCTGGAACGCCTTCCGCGAGGCCAGCCGCTCGCGCCGCCGGAATATCGAAGCGGTAGCCCGCCCCGCGCAGCGTCTTCAGAAAGCGTGGCGTCTCCGGCTCCGCCTCGATCTTTTCGCGCAAGCGGCGAACGTACACATCCACGCTGCGCGGCGTGACAAAGCGCGAGTCTCCCCAGACCGCATCCAGCAACTGATCGCGGCTGAAGACCCGGCCCGGGTGGCGGGCGAGGTACTCCAGCAGCCGAAATTCGGTTGTAGTCGTGGTGATGAGCTCGCCGCGCACCCGAACCTGCATGGAACCGGAGTCGATCTGCAGGTCTTCCACGGTAAGGACCGCCAGCGCCGCCTCGCCCGGAATCTCAGACCGCCGCAGCACCGCGCGCACCCGCGCCAGCAGCTCCCGCACCGCGAACGGCTTCACGATATAGTCGTCCGCGCCCAGCTCCAAGCCGAGAACGCGGTCGTCCTCCGAGGCCCGGGCGGTAAGGAAGATCACCGGCACGGCGCCGATGGTGGCGTTGCGGCGAAGCTGGCGGCACACATCCAGCCCGCTGCCGCCCGGCACCATGATGTCCAGCAGAAAAAGCGCGGGGCGCTGGCGTTCCGCGTCGGCGACGATGCTGCCGGGTGTGGGGTACATGCGCACGGCATAACCGGCGCTCTCCAACCGGTATTGGATCAGTCTGCGAATCTCAGCGTCGTCTTCGAGTACAACAATGGTCTGGCTCAAGAGTGCTCCATGCAGTCCGGCGGACATGACTTCACTTTCCTTAACGTTACCGCCCTATGACTCAACCATTTGCTAATGGCGTGTGAAAAGCTCTACGGTGCGCCTCGGGGTTCGCCTCGGGACCCTGGAGGAACGCGACAGGTCACCCGTAAGTTGCAGGGAACTGGAATACTTTCCATGGCTCGAACGGGTAGCACGGATGTATAGTTTGCGTAGGTACCAACTCTACAGTTGTAGCGACTCGTTGCAGGGGACTGCAACCCGGAGGCTCCGCATGCGTTTTAACGTTTTGGCCCTGACAGCTTTGTTGCCAGTTGCCGGTTTCTTGTCCGGCTGCGCCATGGGAACCCAGGGCATCACCTCCGTGGCGGCAACCCCCGCCATGAAGACCATCTCCGGCAAGGCCTTTGGAGGCCAGCAGGCCGTGGCCGACGGCGAAATCGTGGTGTACTCCTACGGCGCCGGCGGCTACGGCTCCACGGGCACCCCGATCGCCACCACAACCACGGACAGCAGCGGCAACTTCAACGTGAACTACACCTGCCCCGATCCCAACGCGCCGGTGTACATCCTCTCCATCGGCGGCCAGCCTGGCATCAACCTCCCGGCCAATTCCGCGATCGTGCTCGGCGCCGGACTTGGTTCGTGCGCAGCCTCGGAGAGCGGGTATGTGACGATCAACGAGATCAGTACCACCGCTCTCGCTTTTGCGCTGTCGCACTTTTTCTCCAGTGCGAACTCGGACGTGTTCACCAAAGACCACTTTGGCTCCCCGGCCAGCCTGACCCCCGCGATCACCCGGGTCAACAGTGTGCTCCTTCCCACGCTCACCAGCGTGGCGAACGGCTATCCGACGCAATCTTCGGCCACGTTCACGAATGAATCCGCAAAGATCATCACCGTTGCCGATATCCTGGGCGCCTGCGTGAACTCGGCCGGTCCGGGCTCCCCTGCCTGCACCAGCCTGTTCAGCAACACGACCCCCGCCGGTGGAAACGCACCGACCGACACGCTGCAGGCGGCGGTAAATATGGCGCTCTACCCCGCGCAGAATGTCGCCGCTTTGTACAGCCTGGTTCCCCCGTCGGGTTCCAGCGCCTTCTCCGGCAGCCTCCCCACGCAGCCGAACGACTGGACCCTGGCGGTCAGCTATACGACGCCTAGCCTCGGTCTGGGCGCGGATCCCTACACCGTCACGACGCTTGATATCGACAACTCCGGACGCGTCTGGTTCCCCAGCAACCTGCCGGGAGCAGCCGGCGTCGCCTACTTTGATCCGGGCGCTTCTTCCTTCAGCCAACCCTTCACGGCCCCTGGCCTGGTTCGCCCGGAACAGGTCGTTGTGGACATCAACGGCTATGTGTGGACGAATGACATCGACTCGGCCAATGTAGTCGGGTTCCCGGGCACGTCGCCGACGGCCCCGGTCACCCTGAGCATCGCGGGCACCACCTCCACCGCCCTCACGGTCGATGACGATAACAGCCTTCGCGTGGCGGTCGTGAACACCGCAAATGCTTCACCGGAGTTCGCTGAGATCACCAACGAGAACAGCTATGCCCTGATTCCGAACACAACGCCCCCGGGTTCGGGTGGCTACATCGGCACCAGCCTCGCCGGTGATTTGGTCGGTGGAACTGCCGCCTCGGCAACCGATACCTACCAGCCGAACATCTTCGACATCTACATTAACCCCAACAATTCTGAGTCTTACGTGACCTTCCAGTCGTTCGCGGATTCCGGGCAGGTGGTCTTTACCGGAAACAACTATGTCGCGGCCAAGGGTGGATTCAATGCTGCCGCAGACGGCCTCTGCATCTACGCCTCGCAGAACTGCTTCCCCTTTGCCGATCAGTCCGCGAACCGTCACCCGTCGGGTCTGTCGGTGGATGGCGGCGGCAACCTCTGGATCTCGGATCTCTACACACCGGATGTGCAGCAGGTGCCGTCGACCAACGGTTCGTTGATCAACAGCAGCAACGTAGCGGCCAACCAGGTGTATGTCCACGGTACCAATAACGGCGGAACGATTGTAGTTCCGGGCGGCATTGGCGTCGACAACACGGGCAATGTCTGGGTTAGCAATCTCAGCTGCGTCACCACGGGCTGCGCACCGGGCGCGTTTGTCCTCTCCGAAATCATCGGTGCGGGCGTTCCGACGATCACGCCTGTCTCTGCGCAGGTCGTTCTGAACTCCGCCCCCGGTATGGAGCCCAGCGTGAAGTCCACTTCCACCAAGGCCAAGTAATTCACCCAGCCTTAACGACAGGAAGCCCGAACGACAAGGAGCCCGCTCTGGCGGGCTCCTTCTTTTTCCCATCACGTCTTGATCACGTTCGCTGCGGAATGGTTTGAGCGAAGCATCCCGGCGTAAACTACATGCGAGCGTGTAACTCCCAGGAGGCGGCGAATGACCAGAGTCGATCTTACGGACCGCGTCACAGCTCTCGGTAATCTTACCCGCCGTGACAGCGAGGTCATCGTGGACACGATGTTCGAAGCGATCGTCGATGCGTTGAAGGCTGGAGACAAGGTGGAGGTTCGCGGCTTTGGCAGCTTTCGTATCCGTCAGCGCAAATCGCGAACAGGACGCAACCCGAAAACCGGCGTCTCCGTCGCTGTACCCGCGAAGAAAGTTCCCTACTTCAAGCCCAGCAAGGAGCTGCGCGAGTTGATCGGCACCGGCACAGCCGCTCTCGAAGACACTTCCCCGGAAGTTCAGGAGTAGGGAGTGTCTGACGAATCATTTTTTTGCTTTTCGGAGGGAGGTCCGGGCTTTAGCCCGGACATTCAGTGCCGAGAGGAAACGGGGCTTCAGCCCCGGGTCTTGCGTTGACGCTGGAGAAAACCCTGGGCTAAAGTCCTAATTTGGCTTTCCCTTTTTCGTGGGGCTGAAGCCCCACGCTCCCTCCCACCTTTCAACAAGATGTGCTCCGATGCACCTCGTACGATGGTCTTGATTCGTCAGACACTACCGAAGGCCGGGCAACTGTTCCCCTGGCCTTTCAAAGAAAACCAGGAAGCGTTCTCCATGCCCATGCTTTGCGTGTGTATAACTGTGAGCAATGTCCACGCCCGCCATTGAGACCCATGGACTTACCCGATCTTTTCAGGACTTCAAGGCCGTCGACCAGCTCGATCTGACGGTCGCCGGTGGACAATTCTTTGGATTTCTCGGCCCCAATGGCGCCGGCAAATCGACCACCATCAAAATGCTCACAGGATTGCTGGCGCCCAGCTCCGGCATGATCCGTATCTTTGGTGAGGATCTGCTCGCCAACCCTGTGGCGGTGAAGCGGGAGATCGGCGTTGTCCCGGAGGGCATGGCGCTCTTCGGACGGCTGACCGCGCCGGAATACCTGCAGTTCGTGGGACGCATGTACGGCCTGGACCGCGCCACGGCTGGGGCGCGGTCCGCGGAGCTGCTCGAGTTCATGGGTCTCGCGAATGAACGCAAGAAGCTGATCGCGGACTTTTCGCACGGCATGGGGAAAAAACTTGCCCTGGCGGCCGCTGTGATCCACGGCCCCAGGCTGCTGTTTCTCGACGAACCCTTCGAAGGCGTGGACGCCATCGCAGCCGGTCTGTTGAAGTCGATGCTGGGGGGCATGATCGCTCGCGGCGCGACGATCTTCCTCACCTCGCACGTGCTGGAGATCGTGGAACGGCTCTGCACCCATGTGGCGATCATCAACCGCGGTCACATCGTGGCGCAGGGGTCTTTGGAGGAGCTGCGCGCGGGTGTGCGGGCGCGGCTTGCCTCGGAAGAGAGCACGCAGGCCCAGGCCGGCGGCACCTTGACGCTCGAGCAGATCTTCCTTTCCGTGGTCGGGAAGACGGAAGGCGTCACGCAGCACCCCGAAGGGGAACTCGCGTGGCTGAGCTGACCGGGCGCGTAGAGCTTCTGGGCGGGTCGCGGCTGGCGGCCGAGCAGCTGCGGGCCATCGCCTGGCTGCGCTGGCGCATCGTCGCGAACGGCTTCCGGCGCAAAGGTGGCGCGGGGGAGTTGATCGCGCGCATCCTGCTCTTCCCCCTGTTCGCGGCGCTAGCCCTGTTGCCCACCGGCACTGCCGGCATGCTGGCCTGGTACTTCGCCCATGGGGGGCAGCTGGGGCGCGTTGTCTGGATCCTTTGGGGCGCAGTCGCTCTTACGCAGCTTCTCAATATCAACCTGGGACAGCCCGGCACAACCTTCGATCCCGTCGAGCTGATTCGCTTTCCGCTGCCGCTGCGACGCTTTGTCCTGGTGCGCCTGTGCTTCGGCCTGCTCAGCCCGTCCAACCTCATCGTCAGCCTGGTCTCTCTCGCCGTGGTCATCGGACTCTCCATCGCACGGCCTCCTCTCCTTGTGCCCGCCGCGATCGCGATGCTGGTCTTCGCATTGGTGAACGTTTTATTCACCCGCATGATCTTCGCCTGGGTCGATCGCTGGCTCTCCACGCGCCGCGCCCGGGAGATCTTCACAGCCTTCATCTTTGTCTTCTCGCTTGGCATTCAGTACGCGAATGTGCGCTTCAACCCCGGCTTTCAGCACCACCGGCACCGGCACACCCAGGTCTACGGACAATCGCCGCAGGGGAGCCTGGGGCCGCTGCAAACCGTCGTACACAAGGCCCACCCGTTTGTGGCGTGGCTCCCACCGGAGCTCACCGCACGAGCGATTCTGGCCGCCAATCGGCAACAGTATGCCTCATCGGCGGTGGATATCATCGGCTGCGCCGGGTTCGCCGTGCTGTTTCTGGCCATTTACTCGCTGCGCATGCGCAATGAATTCCGGGGTGAAAATCTCAGCGATGCAGCGTTCGCAATGAGTTCAGCGAAGGTAGCTGCCGCGCCGCTTTCCGCTGCGCATCCGGCTCTGCATCCCATCCCAGCGGTCACGGCGTTGCCGCGGCGCAGCGGGCTCTTGCCTGCGACCCTGGCGCCACTGCTGGGCAAGGAGCTTTTGGTCCTTCGCCGCAACGTCGGCCTCTTCTACGGCCTGGTGGCGCCCGCGGTCATGGTCTTTCTGTTCGCCGGCCGCCTGTCGTCGCGCAGTGGATCGCATTGGGTGCTGCTGGGAGCCGTCGCGTACGCTCTGCTCGGCATCTCGCCCATGAGCTATAACTCGTTCGGTTTGGAGGGCACGGGGGCACAGTTCTACTTCTTCGCGCCAGTGAGCTTGCGGGAGGTGTTTTTTGCGAAGAATGTCTTTGCCCTGATCCTCGCCTTTGTAGAGGTCGTCATTGTGGTCGCCATCACCAGCTATGTCGCGGGCCGGCCAAGCCCGGCTGACTGCTTCTTCGCGCTTCTTTGGGCCATCGGCACGCTTTTGCTCAACACCGCCCTGGGAAACCTGCGTTCGGTCTCCGCACCCAAGAAGGTGAACCCGGGCCGCACCATGAACAAGGCGCAATCGGCTGTCAGCGGGTATATCGCCGTCGGAATTCTCGCCGGGTGCGTCGCCCTGGGCTTCGGGTGTGAGCTGCTGGCAATCTATCTGCACCGCGAATGGGTAGGCATCGGCCTGATGGCAGTCTTCGCGGCTGCCGGCGTCGTCATCTACGCACAGGGGCTCAACGGCATTGAAGCCTATGCGCTGGAGCGGCGCGACACGCTCTTCGAAGAGCTCGGAAAAAAGATGTAGTGTGGTGGGTGTAGGTCGAACAGGCGCTGTAGTTCTTCTTGTCGCCACCCTGCAGCCTTTACTCCTGTCATCCCGCGGCCCTTATTCCTGTCATCCCGCAGCCCTCTATCCTTATCATCCCGCAGCCCTCTATCCTTATCATCCCGTAGCCCTTTATCCTTGTCATCCCGTAGCGCAGCGAAGGGATCTGCTTTTCCTATACGCCTACGGTGAAATGATGGTCGCGCTCTCACTCCAAGGCTAGGCCGAGTCCGCCACAGGCGCCCACGGCCGCATCACGATGCCTTCCGCACAACCTTGATCTCGAACACCCAGGGCCACTGCTTGCCCGTCACAAAGATCCGATCCTGCTGCGCGTCATAGGCAATGCCGTTCAGCACGGACTCCGCATCGATGCGCTCTCTATCGGGCAGAATGCCGGCGAGATCGATCCACGCAATTACATGCCCGTCGCGCGGTGAGATCTCTGCGACGCGGTCGGAGTGCCACACGTTGGCGTAGATCACTCCCTTGATATATTCGAGCTCGTTCAGCTGTTCGACCGGCGTCGAACCGTCCTTCACCACGATGTGATGGGTTTCGGCGAAGGTCTCTGGACTCCGAAAGCGCAGCGTCGCCGTTCCATCGCTGGTGATCAGCTCTTTCTTCGTGCGCGTCATGCCCCAGCCCTCACCTGTGTACTGGAACTGCCGCACGGTCCGTAGCGAGAAGCGATCCAGCACAAATCCTGTGTGCGTCTGCCATGTCCATTCCAGGACGTTAGGTCCCCAGTCCACAATGCCCTCGCCGAAATACTGCGGGGGCAGCTCGAGTCGCTGCAGCGGCTTCCCAGTCTCCGGCTCAATCGCCAGCACCTCGGAGTGTCCCGATAGGCCCGTGCCCTCGTAGAAGAGGCCGTTCAGGTAAAAGAAGCCCTCGGTGTAGCTCGCGGTCGAGTGCGGATATTTCGCGACCACCCTATAGCCGAAGACGGGAGCCGCGGCCCAGCAGGTCCAGGAGGAAAACAGGGCAGCAGCGGTGAATACGCGGATAGGGCGAAGAAGACGCGAGGCGTTGGCAGACACCACTCCACACTACCAATTCTGTTTAGTGGAACGCAGCACGATGTAGTGATTCTCTGACGAATGCCCTTCGGTGTAGCCGTGGGCTTCAGGTCGTGTCAGACGAATGATCTTTTGCTTTTTGGAGGTAGGTCCGGGCTTCAGCCCGGACATTCAGGGCGGAGAAGAACGGGCTTCAGCCCTGGGTTTTGCGTTGACATTAGAGAGAACCCTGGGCTAAAGCCCATGAAGTTGGCTCTCCTTTTTTCGTGGGGCTGAAGCCCCACGCTCCCTCCCAAAATGCACCTCGAAGATGCACTTCGTACGATGATCGTGATCGGTCAGACACTACCTGGCCCACGGGCAAAGCGCCCGAAGCAAAGCCCCTCAGGGCTGGCTTCGCGGGTATCTAGGCTTTGCGGGGATCTAGGGCTGAAGCCCGCGATGACTCGCTGCCGGTTCAGCCGGCTGAAGCCGGCTTCTACACCCAAGAACCGTTTCCTGCGATCCATACAGACACCATCTACCCGGCAACCGCCCCGATCACGTTCAACATGCGTCCCGTGAAGCCATGCTCGGCGCGATGGCTGTAGTACTTGCGCGTGCCGTCCGCTAGCCGTGAACAGGCCGTGCACTCCGGGACGACGCTGATGTTCTCTGCGAACACACCGGCGTCCAGCAGCTGACGCCGGTTGGCCTCAATCAGGTCCATGTGAATCGCGCTTCCCTGTCGTAGAAAGAGCTTATCCGCATAGCTAAATTGACCTTTCAATTCGGCGCGAACCTCTTCCCCCACCTCGAAGCAGCAGCTGCGAATCGACGGCCCGATGGCCGCGATGAGATGCTCCGGACGCGAGTCGCAGCGCTCTCCCAAGCGGGCGACCCCGCTCTCCACGATGCGCGCCAAGGTGCCACGCCAGCCTGCATGAAATGCAGCAACGGCGCGCGTGCGCGTGTCGGCGAGGAGCACAGGAACGCAGTCGGCGGTGATGATGCCGAGCAGCCGGCCGGGGCTCCCCGAAAGCAAGCCGTCACCCTGAAGAATGGCCTTACCTTCGGGCGTCATCATCGGTTCCTTCACGGCACTCGCATCGTGAATGATGTTCCCGTGGATCTGATGGCAGGTCGTCAGCGGCATGGAGGCCTCTCGCGTGATCGCACGCAGGAAGCGTTCGCGATTGCCGGTCACTACTGCGGGATCATCATCACGAGTCCAGCCCAGGTTCTGCTCCCTTTCGCCATAGACCCTCGAGCATCCACCGCGCCGCGTACTGAAACCTGCGCGGAGCCAGCGAAACTGTTCCCAGGGGGAAATACGCTCGATCCCAGGCACTGGCGAGCTTGATGGTGTTGCCGGACTCGACACTGCTCTCACACCTTGATGGTACCGGGCGAAGCATGTACTTGCAGAAGGGTGGCTGCAGAAAGAAGTGGGGCCCGCTTTCCAGCGGGCCCGGAGAGGCATTGGGGGAGGGAGATTCTGAGGAATTTGGAAGGGTGCCCAAGCGGGCAAAAGGGGAATTAAACTACAAGGTAGGACAGTAAGGAATTGCCTCTCAGTTAAAGAATTAGACGTGGTGCAGGCTGAGAGGTTGCACGCTTGGCAAGATCCCCTTGCATTCTCCTGCATCCTTGGGGGGATCGACTGCACACGAGCAACTCTGCCAGCCACTCTATGAAGGACGAGCCTTCGATAGCCATGACTCCCCATGTACGCCGCCTGCAGCTTGGCAAAATGTGTGTCGCTCTCAGCGGCACCTCTGCCCAGGATCTGATCGCGCAATCCCTCGCGCTCTTGCCGGAGTTTCCGTTCGGAGAGCTTCGGCTCGATGCTCTGCCCGATCCGCTGTCCGCCCTCTCTGCGCTACGCACGCACATCGCCGATCAGCCTTCAGTGACTTTGATCGCAACCTGTCGCCGGATCGCGAGTGGCGGCCGATTCGGCGGTACGCCCCAAGCTGAGTTCCAGGTTCTTCTCGAAGCGGCGCATGGCGGCTTCGCTCTGGTGGATCTCGCGATCGAAAGCGCAGAGTCGCTGCCGCGAGACGCCGTGTCGCAGCTGCGCAACGCAGGCGCCGCCGTCATCCTGAGTTGGCATGACTTCGAGCGCACCGGCCATCTCGACGCCGTGATGCAGCGCATGCGTGCCTTTGCGCCGGACATCTGCAAGATCGTGCCGACGGCGACAACGCTCCGCGACAATCTTCCGCTGCTGCAACTGGTGAAGAACGGTGCATCCGACAACACCATCGTCGGCATCGCCATGGGCGAGGCGGGCGTGATCTCCCGCGTGCTGGGCGTGCGCGGGGGCTCGGCGTTCACCTTCGCGGCAGCGTCACCCGCTGGCGCGACGGCCCCCGGCCAGATCGACGCGCGCACGCTTCGCGAGCTGTATCGCATCGAGAGTCTCAGTGAGAAAACCCGCATCTTCGGCGTTGCCGGCAGTCCCATCCGCTCTTCGTTGTCGCCGCGCATGTTGAATACGGCCTTTCAGCAAGTCAATGTCGACGCGGTGTACCTGCCGCTGCTCACCGAGGATGCCGAAGAGCTATTTCGCGTGGCGCGCGAGCTTCCGTTATCCGGCTTCAGCGTCACGATGCCGCTGAAGCAGGCGGTGCTTCCCTTCCTGCAGCATGTGGATCCGCTGGCCGCAAAGATCGGCGCGGTCAACACCGTGCGGCGTGAACCCGATGGCGCTTTTTCAGGCTTCAATACCGATGCCGCGGGTATCGTCGTGCCCCTGGAGCGCAGACTAAGCCTGCATGGGGCACGTGTGCTGGTGCTTGGCGCTGGCGGCGCGGCACGGGCAGCGGTGTTCGCTTGCATGGACCGTGGCGCCGAGGTCTACATCCTCAACCGCACACAGGAAACTGCGGAAAAACTCGCGAACGAAGCGCAGGCTCATGCGATCTCGCGTGAAGAGCTTGCAAGCCTGCCGCCCTTTGAAGTCGTCATCAACGCCACGCCTGCAGGCATGCGCGGCAATGCTGCTGCGCTGCCCTTGCCGATCGAAGAGCTGCGCACGAAGCTCGTCTTCGATCTCGTATACAACCCACTCCAGACGCCGCTGTTGCTTGCCGCTCGCGCCCGAGGCATCGAGACCATCGCAGGCGTCGAGATGTTTGTTCAGCAAGGCGCCCGGCAGTTCGAGTTATGGATAGACAAACCCGCGCCAGTCGATACGATGCGACGCGTGGTCGAGCAGGCATTAGATAGTGTGGAGCTGCGCCCCTGTCCGGCGCGGTCCTCGCCAACCGATTGATGAAGGCCCGCTCCAGGATCCTGATGCCATCCGGACCGGGCTTTGACCACTTCTGGAAGTACGAATGGACGTGCGCCATTTGGTTCACTCGCCCGGCGGCTGCGTGCCCTCCATTAAGTGGTGAGAATCGGAGATGCTCCGTCTTGCGTGCACCAGTCATATGTCCTTGAAGTGTGGCTAGGCCTTTGAAACTCCCAGTCGCTAGGTGTTGTGCTTTCCACAATGTCTACTGGGTAACCGGCAGCATTCGCAACTGCGATAGCCATTGCATCCCTCACTGCAGACCGTGCTTCGGGAGTGATTGCGCTAGGGTCGGGGGAGACAAAAAGCGAAGTGCCGCTTCTGGCGACGACATCCAGCCACTGGCTAGTTTGTCTCCAGCCAATCTTGTTTGTGATGGCCACGCAGTCAGGATCCACGTACGAGAATGTGCGGTGCTGGGCTATCCGGTGAGCGAGCCCGTTCACTCCAAAGCGCCTCGTCCTCTCCCACTCTCGGCCGCTTGTGTCGTCGGCGATGCGTTGCGAGTCGAAAATACCGGCGGCGAGATGACCGACCGTATTACAACCGAGGACAACCGTGTCTTCCCCCGCCGCTTTTCGGATGGCGCGATAGAGTTCGCTGATGATCTCGGCGTTGGCGCGGGTGCGATCCTGAAAACGCCATCCGGGCAGCGCGGGCTGCGATCCCATCTCAGATCCCCAGCGTCCGAAGAGTTCATAGGTGGTGAAGTCGTGTTTGAGAAATCCATATCCCCACTGCGCCGGAACCCGCACTTGTTTCAGGATCTCTTCGAGAGCCTCGGAATTTGTTGGATCGAAGGCGAGATCGTTGCGGTGTGAGTTCCGGCCGAAGCGAACCTGAGGCAGTAGCCAGTTCTCTGGTGTTGTCTTCGGCGCGCGAAGGGGACGTATCCAAAGGCCGGGGTGCAGTTTTTTGGCGCGAATGCTGGCCGCGAGACCCACCATGCTGGGAAAGCGCGATTGATCCTGCCAACCGTCGTCGATCACGATGGTTGGCCGATGGGCGCCGCCGGGGGCCAGAGCAGCGATCAGATCCGCGTCGCGGAGAATACCAGCCTCAGTGTTCTTACCGTAGGCGTAGTTCCAATCGTTGCTGCCAAAGAGCGGTTCTTTGGGAAACCTTGGAGCGGTACACATCGTCGCGCAGAAGGCGTGCATTGCGGCAAACATGGATTCCTGGGCCGGTTCATTTCTGGAAACGATAGTGCAAGCCTTCAGTTCTCTATCTCCCAGCACGGCTGCATCGCCACCGTTCTTTAGATCGATCCAAAGCGAGATGCCGTCGTTATCCTGCTGCCAAAAGCAAAAGGCCGAAGGCTGCGTCTTCACTCCATAACCGTGAACGACAGTGCCATCGAAGCTGAAGAAATACCAGGGCATGATACGTTCGGGCACAACGCCGCGCCATTCCAGATCTCCATAGCTTCGTTCCCATTGATCGCCAAGGATGCGTAAGGATTTGCTTAGCCTGCCTTCCCACCGAAGATGAAGCATGAGGAGTGTGCCCCCGGGAGCTATCACGGTGACCGGCAGTTCGTGATCCTTGCCGGACTGAATCACCTCAGTGGAGAGTTTCACCCCAGGGCATGTCCACTCGCGCGCAGCGTACTGCAGCGGAGTCGTGTCGCCGGAGATGAAGTGCGCGCGGATTCGGTCGGGAGGACGCACGATGTCGATGGCAGAAGCATGAGCCAATGGCTGCGATAGAGTTGCCTGCGCGCGTCCTTTTGCGGCAGGCAAGACAAGCGAAGTAGTTGCAGCTGCCGCAGACTTGAGAAACTGGCGGCGATTTTCATTCGTTTTTGGCACTGTGGTCCTCATGTGAGCAGAAGCTCGCGGAAGATTGTATCGATGAGAGCTTCCCCGGTCATTCTGGTCGGCGGGTTCAGTAATCCTTGGGCGATGCAGCTAACCCAGAATCTTCGTTACACGCTTGAGCAGGGAGACTGGATCATAGACCATTCCGACCCTGCGAAGATCTGGCAGCGACAACTCGAAGATGCGAGCGGACCTCTCAGTGACTATATGTGATAGTTTCACAGCTCCTCAAATCCCATACCCGGAAGCTTTGCCTTGGTTATTTCTGGGGTAGTATCCTGCAGCAATCAGGCAGCAGCAGAATGTATCCGCGAGCCCGCTCAGGTCGCTAAGCTGCTGAAAGGTGTTCCCGTTGGATGGCAGCAGATGAATATGCAGGCTATTCTTCGCACGACCACGATGAATGAGATTCCAGTTTCTACCGATATTCAGGCGGTACACTTTTGATAGCCCCGAAGGGTAAAGCTGATTGGCCCCTGCATCGTCCATTTCTCAGAAGTAACATGCGTCCGTGATCGTTGCGCTCGTCTTAGACTCTGTTACTACCCCCTACCCGGCGCAATTACGCAAAGCCGCTCAAGCGATCGATTCGGTTTTTTGGGTGGGAGAGCCCTGACCCATGCCCTCCTGCTGCAGTACGCAGATTTGCCGGTCTCGAAGTGGGATTGGGTGTTCTCCTGATTCGGAGATCCACACGCAATCCAGCTTCGGATGGGTACCGTTAAGCAAGCACAAAGAGGCTCAGGGCTTCGCCTCAAGCTCCACCTGGCTGATCTTCAAGCGTCTTCCGTTCCCGCCTAGGCCTGGTGGCGCGGTCCACTCGAGTAGAAGGTCGCCCTTTTCGTTTATATCCGAAGAGACTTCGGCTTCGGAGTTAAGGCAGTCCCCTGGAGGAAGGCAGCGCTGCGGAAGAGGTACTCCGTTGGCGCGCAGGGTAATTTCGGTCCCCGACATCGCATAGCGCACATGAAGAAGATACCCTTGGTGCGGCGTCAGTTTTGAGTAGTTCATCCTCAGCGGCAGATCGTAGAGCGTCCCTCCATAAGTTCGATAGCTGAGCGGCTCGGCGACCGCGGAGGAATAGGGATCGGCGGCATCGTAGACGTTCAAAAGCCCTGAAGGATCCTGCATGAAGTGCGAGTCGAAGAGCAGATGTGATCGCTCCCCTGCAATTCCGAGATTATCTCTGAAGCGATGTGCGGGAACATTGAGAACTGCCAGGATCAAACCTAAACGTCTTGATTGTTCTGCAGCGCTGCAAGCCGCTGCCGCCTCTGAAAGGCGTTTGCGCAACCATGACAGGTCGCCAAGCGGCGCATCGATCGTGTCAAGGTTCGCGCCGCGGTCGACTGCCAACGCTTGATACCTTGAAACACTTAGTTGCATCCGTACGGTTTGGAAGAGATCCTCTGCCAACGCGGAGGCACGCCGGCAAAGATGGGAGTCCTGGCAACCTGGCTCGTGAGCAAGGACAATTCCCGAAAGTCGCAGGGCCTCCGCTGGATTGTGGTCAGCGAGACGTTGCAACGTCGAAATAACCACATTTTCCAAGGCTCTTGCGCGCAGGCTACGCTGCTGTATGTAAGCGTCATAATTGGCGCGATAGAGAAGTTGCTGCAATCTCCAGTTGCCTTCAGGGTGAGTCGCGGTGTGTCTCGCGAGGTCTTCAAAGAGCCTGAGCGTCCTCGGAATGGAAGTGTTATCGACGATTGGACCACGCCAGTTTTGTTCTAATCCCTCCACGCCTCGCGCAAACGACTGCGAAACGCTGGGAGAGATGAAATATCGACCATATTCTTCCAGGATCTCTGCGGCTGAACGCGACGGATCCCAGCTCCAAGCACTCCAGAGGATCTTATTGATGTCATCGTTCGAGCCTTCCGAATAGGCCACAAAGCCAGCCGTTAGCGGGGCGTAGCGGTGGAAGATAATGTTCTCATCCACGGGACGTGGATTAACCGGCTCGCGCCCCTCCGTTAACGCGAACGCGGGATCCCACTCCTGCACGGGATACTGTGCAGCCGCGGTGTGAGTGATGTCAGGATAGAAACGGATTGGGTATGCTGCCGGCACATGCTTCCGGAACTGCTCGGGAGTCTCCCGCATCTCCGGTCCGTAAACAACACCGGTAAGCCACGCGGGATGGAGGGATAGCAGCGCATAGAACTCATCCAACCAGGCGGAACTGAAGCTCTGCGGTGAGACCCACACCTGTGCTTTGGGATGTGTTTTGCGCAGTTCCGCTGCCTCGCGTTCAAGCAGCGCGAAGAGATACTTTGGCTGCGTATGTCCGGGATCTCCGCCGGGAACAAAGATGGCATCGATGCGAGGCAGCGCACGGAATACAGCGCCCCATTCTTCAATGGCGAGTTCTACAGTCCCTGGATTGGAATAGTCCTTATCCAGCGCGGGATACCAGATAGAGCAATTAAGTCCGTAACGATCAATCGTTTCTGAAAGCCTCCGCATCATCTCCAAAGGAGGAAGGGTGTAGAGCGGGCTTGTTGCAGCGTCATCGGACCGCGGAGGGATCAGTTCGATCGTATTGGTTCCAAAAACGGCAAGATCTCGGATGTACTGATCGAACTGCTCTGGTGACCAGCCATCAAACGTATTGTTCTTTGGACGGTACCCCAGTTGATGACCGCGGATCGCGTATGCGGGAGACTGCACGGTGGCGAGCGCCGCGGCACCTTTGGGAAGCAACACCGATCCAGTCTGCATGGAGAACTGACGAAGCAGGTAGCCGATCCCAAAAAGAACTCCGCGGGCGTCAAAACCCTGCACCTGAATGCGAATTCCCTTGCCGGCTGGGCTACTGATAGCAAAGCTCTCCGGCCTATCGGGCACGTTCTGCTCCCCGTGCACAACCAGAGACGCCGGCTGATCAGCCGTCATCTTTAGCTCGATCGTGCAGCCTTCCGGGGAATCGTTTGCTGTGACTCGCCAGTGAAGTCCTGTGCGATGCTCCACCTCCTCAGACAATACCGTGGCTGCGACTCGCAGCTTGACATTCTGTTCATGCGCAACAACGATGGTGCACTTCTGCAGTTTCATTGAGTCGACTGCGAACGCGGCGGGAGCCGGGAGCAGAAAGACAGCAACAACAAGCAGGAACGTCCTAAGTAGCTTGGCTCCGTCCATCAGACTCCTCTGTCCAAAATACAGGGCACCTCCTCCTTAGTCCCGTTTGGAATGAGGGAGAGCGACCGCGTGTTGTTCGGCTGTCACGGGGCATGGGTGTGCTTCCCGGCAGCCATCGCCTAGAAGGCAATACGAAGGGCGAACTGGAGAATACGGGGATTGCTACCGCCCTGGGTACTGGTAATCTGACCAAAATTACCGGAAGTGAATGTGGTGCTTGGAATGCTGAGGTCCGTATGGTTTAAGACATTAAACGCTTCGAATCGAAAGATCGCGCTTACCTGGTCATGGATGGGGAAAGTCTTCAGCAGGCCGGTATCGATGTTCTCGAAATTAGGCCCGCGGTAAGCGTTTCGGCCCGTATTGCCATAAGCCTGAATATTGGCTCCGCCGGGTTGATAAAACGCCGCCGTATTGAAGTATTTCAGTACTGTTGCTGCCGTGGAACGCTTGCCAAGGTAAATGGGTGAGCCCTGGATCACACCTGCGCGCTGGCTTGGCGTGCCTGTGAATGCGTTATCCTGGCCGCTTCCAATGGTGAAGGGAATGCCCCCCGTGAAGTTGTAGATCAGTGTATGTTCCCAACCGCCCAGAACAGCCTTTGCCAAGCGATTCTGGAATGGAAATGGAATCTGGTAGATAGAGGTTGCATTGAGAACATGACGACGGTCGTAGTTGGCAGGACCGCGGTCGTAGTTCGCGTCGGAAGGAATGGTGCGGGTTGGAGTGAGAGTCTTTGTATCAGACGCGGTGTCGATCGCCTTCGACCAAGTGTAGTTGGCCAGCAGGGAGAGACCGTTTTGGAAGCGATGACGAATGTTGGCCTGAAGCGAGTTGTAATTTGACGACCCTGAAGCTTCCAGCAAGGTGCTGGAGCCCAAGGCCGGATATAACGGGCGGCGCTGATTCGTGTTGCAGGTGTTCGAACCAGCAGCGCAGCTACCTACCTTTGGGAAGTTAGGATTGAAGATGGCCGCGTTCAACTCACGCGCTATGGGCAGGTGTGAGGCTGCGGACCCTGCATAAGCCACGCTAAAAATTGTGCCGCCGCCGAGATCCTGTTGTACCTGCACGTTGTAAGCCTGAACGTAATCGTTCCGCATGGTGGGGCTGTAAAGGAATTGAAAGGACCCGACCGGGAAGGTCGATGCCGAAGTGGCAGGCGTTGGATACGGGAACGGGTTCGTGAGACCGCCATACGGGTTTGACAGGTTGTTCACTGCCGAGCCGGTTGGATTTACGACGGGCGCGAAAGGAGCCTGATCCGTCTGATTGTTCGTTGTTATCGTGTTCGGCTGGTCGAAGAAGATACCATAGCCGATCCTGAGCGACGTCTTGCCATCACCGAAAACGTCGTAGGCCAGACCAGCGCGCGGAGCAATGTTGGTGTAAGTGGAATTAAAGCCGCCGTGCGGTATGCCAGGATCGCCTACGAACAGGACGCCCGCGGGGGCGTTGGGATAAAGCGTAGACTGCTGACCTGGTCGGTAGGCGGCCAACTTGTTGTTGAGGTCGTAATAGGGCAGAAAGGGCTCATAGCGGAACCCGAGATTGAGGACCAGCTTGCGGGTCGTTTTATAGCTGTCCTCCGCGAATGCAGCAAAGTGGTTGTAACGGGTGTTCTTGTATTCACCAGCGCCCTGCGTGAAGCTGCTGAATCGGCCAAGGTAGAAATCCGCAAGTCCGTTTCCAGTCGAAGTGGCGATTCCTGTTCCCTTTGCCGATGATGTGAAATTGAATATCGGATTCTGCTGGTAGTTATTGATATTGTCGCCGGTTCCGAAGACGTACTCGCCGCCAAGACTTACCTGGTGTTTGCCCTTCGTAAAACGTATCGTCTCGATGCCCTGATATTCATCCCGGATGAACTGGTTCGTGTCACCGGTATAGATATTGAAGTAACCACCGATATTGAACTGGTATTCGGTCTGTCCCGGAGGAACATATGCCTGAACTCCAAGGCTCGGCAGAGATTGGGACGGGTAGATTGGTGTGTTTGCATATCGATTATGCACGTAGGAGAATGACGCTTCGTTCAAGAGATTCGCGCTAAAGGTGTGAACATCGTTCATCTGGTATCGTCGGCTGATCCAATCGCCGGCATTGACGATGGCCAGGATGTTGGTCGGATCGAAGTAAGGCTGCTGCTGCTGGTGCGAGTTCACGAACGTGGCGTAGATCTGGTTTTTCGAGCTCAGTCTCTGGTCAACGCGCGTGAAGAGCTGATAATCAGCGTTGTTGTTCACCGTGCGAAATGAAACCTGTTGGGTGCCGTTGTTATTCGTGCAAGTTCCGGGCACCGCGACAGGAACCAGGGCGATGAGCGCCTGTGCTACAGGGTTGATCTGGGTGATGAGATTTCCTGTGATCGGGGCGCCGTTCGGGTCGTATGGAACATAGAGCTTTACTGCGGCACCCGCATTTGAGCAGGGATTGGAGATGGTCGCGTTGTTGAGAAGTTCCGAGAAGTCTCCTTGGCGCAATTTGGCGTCGGGCACGGATGCCGTGTTTGTGTTCGGACGTTGATGAACCAGAGTCTCCTGCGCGGAAATGAAGAAAAAACTCTTGTTGCGTCCGTCGTACAGATGCGGTAAGAAGATGGGTCCGCCAAACGTACCGCCGAACTGATGCCGCTTCAATCCATCATCTGTCTTCACGCCATTGACGACTGTCGCAAAGTGATTAGCCGCGTTGAAATAGTTGTTCCTCAGATATTCAAAGGCACTGCCATGAACACGGTTTTCGCCTGACTTCGTCACCGCATTTACTACGCCGCCGGGCAACCGACCGAATTCTGCACCGAAATTATTTGTCTGCACGCTGAACTCACGCAAGGCATCCGGATTGGGGAAGGGATTCGGAGCATTGGTGTAGTTATCGTTGTCGTCTGAACCATCAAGAATGTAATTGGTGGTGTCGGAGCGGTTTCCATCGACGGAGACTCCGAAGGCGCCCGGGTAGGTGGCGCCTGAGGTGACGCTGGCATTGGGATCGCGGGTGACACCTGGAACCAGCAGCATCAAGGTTAGCGCGTTGCGGCCGTTCAAAGGCGCATCTTCAATCGTCTGCTCCCCAATGACCTCTTTCAACGTGGAAGTCGTTGTGTCAACGTTGTTGTTTTCAGCCGATACATTGACGACCTCACCTTGGCTGCCCACTCCAAGCACGACATTCGCCCGGCTTTGTGAGTTGACCTCAACCTTGATGCCAAGAATGCGCTGAGTTTTAAAGCCGCCTGCATCAACCGTCACATCATAGGTTCCGGGCGTCACCCTGAGGGTGAAGCTGCCATCGGGAAGCACGGTTGCCGGGGTGATCGCCTGGGTTCCCGTATTCACCGCCGTAATTTTGACAGTGGGCACGGCTGCTCCGGTGATGTCTTGGGCGACCCCCACGATCGTGCCCGTGACATCCTGCGCATATGAGGAAAAGGCAAGAGTCGAAGTACAGAGAATCAATGAAAGTGCTCGCAGCGCGGACTTTATCTTGTTCAGCTTCATGGAGTGGCCATCCTCAGGGAATCGATCGCTTTCGCGAAGAAAAACTCTATCGCGCGCAACTATATACATGATGTGCTTAGAATGTCCACATATTTTCATTTAGCAGCACGAAGCCGTGATCATCTAGCAGGCGGGAACGATTGAGCACCCCACATTTAGGCCCGTTTATAAAAGAATGAGCGAAGATCTAGAAAAGACGAAATGTCGACATTACACACGTTTCTGAACCAATGAGGAGGAGGAGCCGAAGCTAAGGGCACATGCAATCAGCAGGTAGACACCGGCAGTCGCACTGAGAGCGGCGCTTAAGCCTATGCGGGCCGCAGCGAGCGCAATGAGCACAGGCGCAAAGCCTCCCCCAAGCCAGCCAATTGAATTCAGAAGACCCGCTGCGATTCCTCGACGGTGTGTCGGAACGACATCGTATAGACCCGCAAACAGATTCGCATCGTACATGCCTTTAAAGAACCCGAATCCTGTGAGGGCAAACATCAGGAAGCCAACTCGCGTGGTCAATCCCATGGCAAAGAGAAATGGCACACCGCAGAAGAGGCCAAAAGCCTGAGTGATCCAACGTCCGGCCTTTGTCCGCCGTACCATCCTGTCAGCGAGTATGCCACCCGCTAGAACCCCTAGGACTGAGGCGACCTGCTGGTAGGCAGTTCCGTTCAACCCGGCCATTGTCAGGGACATGTGAAAGTTTTCCACCAGAAAGGTCGGCATCCATGTCAAAAACACAACTGCTACGAAGTTGGCTCCGGCGAATACGAAGATTAGCAGTAGAACAGCCTTGCTCTTGAGTAGGGCTGCAAGTTCCATTGCCAGCCCTTCCCGCCGTGGGAAGCTGGCCGCTCCTTGCCGCAGCGTGTCCCCTCCGTCAGAGGATCCTCGTGCGGGTTCTATGAGGAACAGCGTTAGAACCAACGCAAGCGCAACGCCTGCGCAGCCGAAAAGAGTAAAACTTGATCGCCACCCGTAAAGTTGTCCGATGTACCCGGAGAGGAACCCGCCAGCGATCGTGCCGGCATAAACTCCGGACTGATGCAACGACATGGCTTTGGAGCGGGACCGCACGCCATGGTAATCGCTGATCAGCGACATGGCTGCCGGAAAGTAGAAGGCTTCTCCCAGTCCTCCGAAAGCCCGGCACACAACGAGCTGTGGGTAATTGCGTGTGAGCGAGGTGGCGGCCGTCGCCAGAGACCAGAAGACCAGCGCTGCAATCACGACCGTCTTTCGGGGCACCCGGTCCACAAGCCAGCCCGCAAACGAGCCGAAGATGGCGTACATCCACATGAACGACGATCCAATGACACCCAATTGGAGGACGCTTAGCCCAAACGACTGCTTGATGAGAGGGAAAACGGAGAAGACTGCCTGCCGGTCTGCATAGTTAATCAAGCAAACCAACCACAACAGTAGAACTGCGATCCACTTCTGAGTTGGTCTGGACTCGCCGGTCTGCTGTTGGTGTGTTGTCACTACGACTCTTCCAAGCTTCTGAGACCAATCAGCACAGGCATGTTCTGTTTGAGAGAATGTTCTCGACGCGATTGGTCGTATTCATTCAGGCGCTCTCGCTCACTTGCCTGGATATGCTCCGCCAAGGCTTGCATGGCCGCGCTCGCGTCCTGCTTCGTCACTGCATCCAGAACGCGCTGATGGTAATCAGCGATGCTCCTTAACGCAGCTACATCGTGACCGCGGCGATGGATAGCAAAGATACTGATGAGCAAGCGTGTGTCATTCACTAATTTCTGAAGGCGAACATTGTGGGTTAGGCTCATCAAGAGCGCATGGAACCCGAGGTCGCATGCGATGAAGCGTTCCATCTGCCTCGCAGTAAGAGTCTGCTTTCCGCTCTCACGCAACTCCGTCTCCAGCCCCGACACGTCATTGATCAGGTGCTGGAGCCGGTCCAGGTCTGCTGGGTGTAGTGGCATGCGCGCGATGCGGCCTACCGAGTAGACCTCGAGCGCCTCGCGCAACTGGTACAGTTCACTGATGCCTTCGCGTTTCAACTGGGCGACGACCATGCCGCCCCCCGGACTCTGCTCCAGCAAACCTTCCGCGGCAAGCTGATTCATCGCTTCTCGTACCGGTGTTCTGCTGGTGCCGAGATCTTTCGCAAGGGTCAACTCAGAAATTCCACTCCCAGCTTCGAGAGTCTGGTTCGCGATAAGTTGTTGAATGTGCAGATAGGCTTCTTGTCGGCGAGAGACGCCCTTGGCTTTGCGACGAGGAATTGAAGTGCGGCTCATCGATTCAGAATATACCGACGGGCGAATCCCTCTATTCGAGTGCATCGTGTCTGCTCCTGCGGGCCTAGTCGGTATCCTGATCAGATCAGTTATAAATCCAATTGGCTGATTATGTCGACAGAAAGACGACAGAACATGTATGATCACGGCGAGGTTGCGGGTTTCAGTTGCTCATGCGGGCGAATCCTGTCCAGGCTGACGGCTGTCTCACTTTGCAATGGAGTTCTGACTATAGGAAGCGAACAGTGATTGGACAAAATATTTCAGGGCTTTACGCAGCGACGATTACACCTCGTCATCCGAGCAATGAAATCAATGTTCCGGATCTTCTGCGCTTATTTAGATTTCTTCACAGCAAGGGGATCACTTCGTTCGCGATTAATGGCGCCACTGGAGAATTTTGCCTGACGCTGCCCAGTCACCTGCGCATAATCCTCAAAGCGGCCATCGAGGTTGGAGTTGATCATCGGCGGATTCTCTGTGGTGTAGGTTCTCCCGGAACTGCACTCTCAGTGGAACTGGCAGGTATCGCAGAAGAATTTGGAGTTCAAGGTCTCCTTTTGCCGATGCCGAATTTCTTCCCCTACCAGCAGGATGACCTCGATCTCTTCGCAAGAACCGTGGCAGCCTCAACAAGCCTGCCGATCCTGCTCTACAACCTGCCGCAATTTGCGAGCGGGTTGCACGCTGAGACGGTTGGATCGCTCATTATGGACGTTGAGAACATTGTCGGCATTAAGGATTCCAGCGGTTCACTGGATATTCTGCGTTACCTTCAGAATAGCGACATCGAAGCCATCAAGATGGTAGGTAACGATAATGTGCTTGCAGAGGCACTGGAAGAAGGCGTTTGCGATGGCGTCGTTTCTGGGGTGGCGTGTGCGCTGCCTGAGATCGTTTCTCGACTTGTGTGTGAATCTGATAAGCGATCCGCACAGTTCACAGATTCTGCAGAGCTATTGTGGCAGTTCATCCAGCAGTTGGACTCCTTCCCTACGCCCTGGGGGCTGAAGTTTGCACTGCAAGCGCGCAAAGTGCTGGATCCTGTCTTTGCGCAGCCAGTGACGGCTCGGAGGATCATGCAAAGTCAAGAGTTTTCCGCATGGCTCGCATCCTGGTTGCCGCGTGCTATTGCTGCTAGAGAAACGATCCTACTCTGAGGAGATCCAACCGTAGTGCTTTCGAATGAAATCCTTCTTCCTCTTGCCGACAACGAAATCGTTCTGGTGACAAGCGGGGATTCCAGGCTTCCTGCGAACCAGACCTGCTGGCCTGCGCAGCGGGAGCTTGAGGCCACTCTGACTGCATTGTTTGCACGAAAAGGGGTCGTGCTTCGCAGGGCTTTTGATCCCGATCCATCCAAAGGCCACGGATTCATCTCTTCACAGCGCATGGGCATGGATGTTTTCATGAATATCCCGCCGGACGCAAGACTCATTTTTGCGACCGCCGCGTGGCAGTATAGCCATCACGTTCTGCCCGGAATGAGATTCCATCGGGGACCTATTCTGACCATCGCGAACTGGTCCGGCACGTGGCCTGGGCTGGTTGGTCTGCTCAACTTGAATGGATCACTCACCAAAGCAGGTGTCGAGTACTCGACTTTATGGAGCAAGGATTTCACTGACCGCTTTAGTCTGGAGAAAATTGATCAATGGCTGACCTCGGGACGTATCGAGCACGACATGAGCCATGTCAAGGACTTCAAGTCATCTGATTGCGATGCGACGCTTCAGAAGCAAGCCGCGGACCTCGCGTCTGCGATGCGAAGCCGCAAGGCGATTCTCGGCATCTTTGATGAAGGTTGTATGGGCATGTATAACGCCATCATCGATGACGAGTTGCTCAACCCAATGGGAATCTTCAAAGAGCGCTTGAGCCAGTCTGCATTGGTTGCCAGGATGCGTACCGTCGGGCAAGACGAAGCGAACGGAGTCTATCAATGGCTGAGAGACAGAGGCGTCACGTTTCACCTTGGCCGGGATGCCGCAACTGAGCTGACGGTAGAACAGGTGCTTGAGCAATGCAGGATGTACATCGCCGCCGTAAGACTGGCGGATGAGCTTGGCTGTGATGCGATCGGTATCCAATATCAGCAGGGATTGAAGGAGATGGTTCCGGCTTCAGACCTTGTGGAGGGGCTCCTCAACAATGCCAGTCGACCACCGGTGTTCTCCGAGGTGACCGGAGAAGAGCTGTTCCCTGGCGTACCGCTTCCTCATTTCAATGAAGTGGATGAAGGCGCGGGCGTGGACGCGCTCATCACAAATTATTGCTGGACGAAGCTGGGTCTTGACCCTTCCACCACGCTGCATGATGTGCGTTGGGGCGAGCACTATAAAAGCTCGGAACTGGACGATTTCATCTGGCTGTTTCAGATTTCCGGGGCGGCGCCCGTAAATCACTTCATCGGCGGGTACGCCGGGGCGCAAAGTGAACGCCAGCCTCCAATGTATTTTCCGCTAGGAGGCGGCTCTCTGAAGGGCATCTGCAAGCCGGGAGAAATCGTATGGAGTCGGATTTTTGTACAAGGGGGGCAGCTACATGCCGATGTCGGCAGGGGTTCTGTCGTAGAGCTGCCGGTTGAGGAGACCGAACGCCGCTGGCACAAGACAACCTACCAGTGGCCGATCATGCACGCACGGCTTCACGGAGTTTCCCAGGAACAGTTCATGGGTCGACACAAGGCGAATCATCTGAACGTCGTATATGCTCCCTCAAAGGCCGATGCCGACAGGGGACTGGCATTGAAGGCCGCCATGTTAGAGGCACTTGGTGTCAGCGTTCATTTATGCGGAGTTCAGGTGGGCAATTGAGCAGCTTGCCGGTCAGACTGCTCGACCGATTTCCTTGAAAACGATGTCACTGAACGATGAGATTTCTGCTGCGTATACCGACGGGACGGTGGGGTCAGGCAGAGGAACTCGCAGGAACTGCCGTTTTTGGGATCTCGGCCTTCAGACTTCGTGACGGGAACCACGGGATCGTTCCTGGAGCCAGGCTGGGACATACGGCTGCAGCCAAGACCAAGTACAGAGACTTCGAGACCATCATGACCCAGCTGCATCCGCTTCATCGATCTCTCCTGGTTCCATCTGAATAGCCGCAGCCTCAACCGCCTACGATTGCATCATGGGGAGCCATCTGGAAAGCCAAGTCTGAATGCGAGCAGTGTCCGCTGATGTCCCGAGTAGAGCTATGTAGCCGTCGGGGCGAACCAGAATCCACTCACTCAGACCAAACGCCTCAGGATAACTGTCCCGCTCGGACCCGTCTTCGGCGACCGCGAATAGGTGCTTGATCACGAGCCACCCTGGATCTTCAGAGGCCGCGTGGAATGCTGGCGGAATTTGAGCCTGCCCTGCGACGAGCAAAGTGAAGCGTGAAGGGTCCAGAAGAGCGAGGAGGGCGATGACAGCAGGCACCTGACCGTTCTCGGCGGCAGTTACTTTGATGTCCGGAGCGCGGTCCCCAGCTCTCACCGTACCGCCGCTCCCAAAGCCGCTCCCAGAGCCGCTCAAGGGAGACTGGCGATAGTTGGCCTCCAACTCGCTCAATATTCCTGCGCCGACGTGTTGAGCTTTCTGGGATTGCAGAACAAGGGGAGCGAGATGCTCAAGCAGGACATGCGCGTACGGCTTATCGGAGGTAAAGGCATCCGTAGCGCGTTCTGTTGTCGAAACGATCCCGTCGATGACAGGAAGTCGCTCCTCTTCGTAGGTGTCCAGCAGTTCGGCGCAAGCGGTGCCTCGGTACACAAGCGCCAGCTTCCAGGAAAGATTGATCATGTCCTGTATGCCTGTGTTCATGCCCTGACCACCAGCCGGACTGTGCACATGGGCGGAGTCGCCGCCAAAGAAGATTCGGCCCACGCGCAGGTGGTCCAGCATGCGGCTGTTGATCCGAAAGTGCGAGCTCCAGACCAGATCGTGCAGCCGCGCGGGAATGTGCGAACCAGCGTCATAAAGACCCTGCATCTTTCCCAAGTCCGGGTCGTCCGTATCAGGTCCTTCCTTTTCGCTGGCAATCAGGCGGAATCGCCGAGCGCCCATCGGAAAACAAGCTAACAGACCATGCTCTGAAACAAAGATCGATAACTCATCCTCCGGCAGGTCTCCATCGATGTGCAAATCGGCGAGCGCGTACGTGTGCGGCAGAGACTTACCCGGGAAATCCAGATGCAGTGTGTGCCGCACAAGACTATGGGCGCCTTCGGCAGCGATCAGATACGCCGCTTTGATCTCCTCCAGGCTTCCATCACTCTTCCTGAGAATCGCTGTCACGAAGCCATCGCCTGGTTCAGCCTCATCCTCTTGAGAGATCGCCACCAGTTCGGTGCTGCGTTCGATCGTGATCCCCTGACGTGCAAGCTGCTCACGCAGGATACGTTCCGTCTCTGATTGCGCAATCAGCAGAATGAAGTTATACCGGCTCTCGATAAGGCTTAGGTCTACCTTGCCGAGTTGCTTGCCGTCACCGTAGATCGTCGCCGCGCGGCCTCGATTGCCGATGCGCAGTATCTCTTCCGCAAGCCCGCGCTGCGCGAACAGCTCCAGTGTCCTGGCCTGGACAGCTAAAGCACGTGAGGTGTTCGAAAACTCCGCGAGCTTGTCCACGATCCGAACAGGGATTCCGAGGCGCGATAACTCCATGGCAGCTGTCATACCGGTTGGGCCGGCGCCGACGATCAATACGGGACGTGCTTCCTGCATGTGGCCTTCCTCTCCGGATTCTACGCGGGCGTTCGCAGCAATCGGGTGAGGATCTCACGCGAAATCCTGGCACATCCCCGCGCACCGCTTTCCAGCATCACAGAAATCTATCTGGCGATAGAGATAGCTCCATGTCGGTTCACCATGCAGACATGGCCCTTCGCTGCTCACCGTCATCCTCGTCCTGGAGGCGCGCCAAGAGCCCTGCGAGTATTCCGGCCTCTCGCCATATCTCACGATCAGGATTCAGGATGCGATGTCGGGGCGTCTCTCGACCGAAGCCACTAGGACAGACTGGGTGCCACACCTAGCATGTTCAGTATTGCCATGGCATCTTCGTCGAGTACAACAGACGCTGAAGCGAGGTTCTCCTCGAGATGGTCCGCATCTGCTGTTCCCGGGATGAGCAACATATTCGGACTATGCCTCAGCAGCCAAGCAAGTCCGACCTGCGACGGAGTGATGCTCAGCTGTTTCGCGATGGCGATCACCTTCGGGTGGTCTGTAACCTTCGGCCACCCAGGAGCAGCGCCGCCGAGCGGAAAGAAAGGGACCCAGGCGATTCCGTGAGCAAGGCAGACCGAGAGCAGGTCTTCGTACTCACGAGTTACAAGGCTGTAGGCATTCTGAACGCAAGCGATGCCCGCGGGAAGGACTCGTTCGAGTGTATCCAGGCTGACAGCGCTTAGCCCGATGCTCCCGATCTTTCCTTCACCGCGCATCGCGATCATCGCTGCCATCTGATCATCGATGTCGACGATCTGATCGCCCTCAGCTTGGAGCCCGGGGCCAACGTCCGCCCTTCGCAGGTTCACCAAAGGAAGCTGCTCCATCCCTAAGCTGACGAGATTGTCTTCAACCGTCGCCCGAAGCTGCTCCGGACGTTGTGCCAGCTTGACAGGGATCTTTCCACCGGTGTCGGGGTCGGCTCCAACCTTGCTTGCGACCACGATACGGTCCCCGTCCGGAAGCACATTACGGATCATGCTGTTGACGAAGCCATTGCCATAGAACTGCGCCGTGTCGATATGGTCGACACCGAGGTCAAGAGCGCGCCTGAGCAGCACCTCCGCCTTCGCCGGATCGGCTTCGTATTTTCGCATCTGCATGGCACCATACCCGATGCGAGCTACTTCGTATTGACCCAGAGGATAGGTGCCACCGGGCGCTGGCACGGTTCGTGTGTGACGAGGCATCGGGTTTCTCCTACAATAAAAATTACAAACGGAGATGACTCCACTTGCTAAGAAAAGATTATCCGGAGGTTCCTCCGTTTGTCAAAATCAAAACAATTACGTGCCGATGCGATCCGGAACCGCGACCGCCTCATAGAGGTGTCGCGGAAACAGTTTTCGAAGCGGAACAGTGCAGTCACGCTGGAGGAGATCGCCCAGTTGGCCGGTGTGGGTATAGGAACGCTTTATCGCCACTTTCCGACCCGTGAGGCTCTCGTCGAAGCAGTTTACCGCTCGGAACTCGATGCGCTTATGGCTGAAGGTGACAACCTGCTCATAGGACGTCCCGCATTCCAAGCCCTGCGGATGTGGATGGACAGGTATACGCAATTCGTTGCCACCAAACATGCCATGCAAGACACGCTGCGTATCGCGTTCACTTCACGATCTGGACCGCCGCTTGAAACGCGCGCCAAGATTCGAGCCACCATCGCTCGATTCCTCTCTGCAGGTGCTGCAGACGGCACGATTCGCGACGATATAGAAGCAGACGATCTTACGGTAAGTCTCGCAGCCATCGTTGTGGCGACGGCTCTCGCAACCGATCAGGATCAATTACGACGCGTGCTCGATCTGCTGATGGATGGGTTACGGCCTCGTAGCTGACGAAAGCAGTACATGCAACTTTGCGTGTGTAACAGCAGACGAGCTGAGCGTTCGAGTTCAGCTCGAACGCGGTCACCGCTTGCGGTTGGAGATCAGGTCGAGCCCGACCTGATGCAGATGTTCCAGCATGGCCCGCTCGGCGTTTTCTCCCTCTCCGCGAAGGATTGCATCGACGATGTGCCGATGATTTAAAAGCATCGCTTCACGGTTGGGAGCGTTCGCTCCTGTCACTTCCCTGCTCTTTCGTTGTAGCCGGGCAATCGCATTGTTGAGTTCGGTGAGCACGGGATTGCCTGCTGCATCGATGATGGCGGTGTGCAGAGCGAGATCATGTTTCGCCATGTTTTCCCAATCGCTTGCGTCTTCAATCTGCGAGGACTCGCGTTCGATGCGGCGAAGATCGGCCTCACTGGCGCGAACCGCCGCGAGCCGCGCGGCGGAGGGCTCCAGCATCTTCCGCACCTCCAGCAGATCGAGAAGATTGAAGTCCGAGCTCCGCAGCTCGACCGAAGCCGGCCACCCGACGCGCAGGCCATCCAGGGACTTGATGTAGGTGCCATCTCCACGACGGCTCTCAATGACGTCGAGGATGCTGAGCGCCTTCACCGCTTCCCGCACAGCAGGCCGGCCAACCCCGAATTTTTCCGCCAGAACGCGCTCCGGCGGCAGTACCTGCCCCACGGCATAGCCGTTGTCCTCGATAAAGGCGCGCAGCATGGAAAGCACGCCGGAGGAGTCTTGCGAGAGCGGCCGTTTTTCCTGCTTTTCCTGCCTATCCTGCTTGCCTTGGTAAGACCTGGGCTTCGGTTTGGAAGAGAGCCCGGGGGGCGGGCGCAGCGGCGTCTTGGCGGTTGCGGTCGGCATCCTGTGTTCAGAATGCTCCCGTCGATGGGGTCGTGTAAACCGCTGCGCTTGCCGCAACCACCAACAAACCGCCGTCTCTCGCAACGCGGCGGATGGCTGTCCCATTTACAGCTTGACAACAGACGAAACCGGGTGCACTAATGGTCTCGCTTTAGAGATTGGTATTACCAATAGGAGTTGCTCCTCATGCGCAATGGCGTGTGCTGTTCTCAGCGAACTGTGTCGATTGCATCCAAATGGCTCAATCTTTGGCTCCTTCTTTGCGTGCTTCTGATGGCGCCGTGGATGGCATCAGGTCAGACCGGTAACGGCCGCGTGCGCGGAACCGTGGATGACCCGCAGCGGCGGGCGGTGCCGGGAGCGGACGTGCTGCTGACGAACGAGGGAACAGCCAGCGTGCTGAGGACAAAATCCAATGCCAGCGGCGAGTTCGTCTTCCCGCAGGTCCCGCTCGGACAGTACAGCCTGAAGGTGATCGCAGGCGGTTTCGAGAACTTCCAGCAAACCGGTATTCAGATGACGGCGGACCAGAACTTGACGCTGCCGGTGGCGCTCACCGTCGGCGGCAGCAGTGAAACCGTTACCGTTTCAGAGGCGGGCACGCTGGTCGATACGCAAACCGGCACGCTTAAAAGCACGATCGACAGCAAGAGCATCGAGGACCTGCCGCTCTCCGGCCGCGATGTGCGAAATCTCGTTGCCCTGTCGCAGGGTGTGGCCGCCACGACCGCCACGTTTAACTCAAATAATCAAAGCTCCAGCTTCCCCAACACCCCCGAGTTCAGCGTGAACGGCAATCGCGCCAATGCAATCAATTATTTACTGGACGGCATCGACAATAACGACTCTTATACAAACATCTCCGCGCCGTATCCCGACCCCGATGCGCTGGCGGAGTTCAGCGTGCAGGTGAGCAACTTCGATGCGGAGTATGGCCGCAACGCAGGCGCCATCGTCAATGCGATCACCCGCTCCGGAACCAACAAGATCCATGGTTCGGTGTATGAGTTTACGCAGAACTCGACCTTTGGGCTGGATGCTCTGGATTCGGTGAGCAAGTACAACGGCGGCACGATTCCGATCAACCACTTCAACCAGTTTGGCGGCTCGATCGGCGGCCCGGTCTTCTTTCCTCACCTGTATAACGGGCATGACCGGACGTTCTTCTTCGGCTCCTTCGAGGAGACGCTGATTCACAGAGCTTCGCAGGTCGCGCAGGCAACCACGCCGACGGCCGCGGAACGAAGCGGCAATCTGGCCGCCCTGGGCGTGACGCTCAGAGACCCGCTCACCGGGCAGCCCTTCGCCAACAATACGATTCCGGCGGGGCGACTGGATCCGGCCGCGCTGCAGTTTTTGAGCACGTACCAGCCGCTGCCGAACGCGGCCACCACCGCACAACCCAACCTGTTTACCTTCCGGCAGCCCAACACCAGCAGCCAGGGCCAACTCACGCTGCGCGGCGACCAGAGCCTGCCGCACGGCAATAAGCTCGCGCTTACCTTCTATCGTTACGGCTTCCTTGGAACCGAATTGCCGCCGCTTCCGGGCAATATCAACTATGCGGTTGCGGGGTACACGGGGGTTGCTTACCACGGGTCTCTCGGCCTGACCACGGTGTTTTCCTCGCGTGCGGTCAACCTGCTTTCCATCGGCTACAGCCACCTTTTCACGCATCCGGGCGCGCCGCCGGCAGGCTATCCAACCTCGCAGACGCTGGGGCTGAAGGTGTACAGCGTCGCGCCGAATCCTCTCGACTTCAGCATCTCAGGTTTCACCGGCGCGGCCGGCGTGGGCGGCAACGGCCTGCCGAACGATCGCAACAACTTCCCGGTCACGGATGCCTTCAGCCTGCAGCTTGGACGCCATGAGGTCAAATTCGGCGGCGGCGCGGACTATCAGCAGCAGCACTGGGTGTATAACCAGGCATTTCCGAACTTCTACTTCTCCGGGCAGTACACAGGCACCGGCTTGGGCGATTTCCTGCTGGGCTATCCGGATTACCTCGTCGAGGCAAATACCCAGATTCTTGATACCCGCTTCACGGAGTGGTTCGCCTTTGCGCAGGATAACTGGAAGGTCTCCCATCGGCTCTCGCTCGATCTCGGCCTGCGTTGGGAACCGTTTATTCCGCCGCACTTCAACAGCAAGTACAACCCCATCGGCGTGTTCAGCGCAACGGCGTTCACCAACAATCAGCACTCGGTTCGCTTTCCAAACGCACCTCCGGGTTATCTGTTCGGCGGCGATGCCGGCGTGCCCGAGGGCGGTACCCCGGCGGTGTATAAAGATTTTTCGCCGCGCGTGGGATTTGCCTATGATCTGCGCGGCAACCAGCGCACCGTCATCCGCGGCGCCTATGGGCTGTTCTATGACCAGCCCAAGGCCATCGATTACAACCGGTTCACGAACAACCAGCCATTCAACATCTACGAAGTTCTTTACAACGTCAACGATCCCGCGACTTCCACGGTTCCGGTGAACCCGTACAACTGGCGCGATCCGTACCAGGGCGGCGTGGACCCTGTGGGCGCCTTTGCTTCACAGGCCAACAATCCGCCCAGCAACGCGCAGTTCAGTCTGCCTATCCAAGGCCAGACCGCCTTTTTCAACTTCCACTCGCCTTACGTGCAGCAGTGGAATCTCACCCTCGAGCAGCAGCTGCCGCTGCAGACGCTGCTGCGTGTGACCTACGTCGGCAACAAGGGCACGCACCTGCAGTGGACCCGCGATGCCAACGCGCCCCAGCGCCAGGCGGGACCTTCGTCCACCTGGGCATCCACGCAGGCACGCCGTCCGTACAATCCTGGCTTCGGGTACATCACCGGCCTGTTCTGGGATGGATACAACGAATACCAGGGCGTCCAGGTGAGCCTGGAGCATCGCTTCAACCGCGGCTTATCGACCACAGTCAACTTCAATCACTCACGCGACTTCGACAGCAACTCGGATGGACAGGAGTTCATCGCAACCGGCATCCAGAATCCATACAATCTGCGCCAAGAGTATGGCCCGTCCGACCTCGATATCCCGAACAACTTCGTTGCGTCTTTCGTGTACGATCTGCCCATTCCATCCACGGGCAATCACCTCGCGGATGCCTTTGTGCGCGGCTACCAGTTGAACGGCATCGTGAGCATCCACTCGGCGCCGCCGTTTTCGGTGTACAGCACAACGGACAACGAACTGACGACGGAGGGATACCAGCGCGACAAACTGATCGGCAACCCGAACCTCACCAATCGCGGCCCCAACCTGCCGTTCAGCCCGTATTACAACCCGGAGGCCTACGACCAGACCTACACGCCGGACAACGACAGCAACATCTCAGGCCGCAACAGTTTGCGTGGCCCGGGTTACGCCGATTTCGACCTGAGCGCCTTCAAAAACGTGAAGTTCGAAAAAGCTGAACTGCAACTGCGGCTGGAAACGTTCAATACTTTCAATCACCCGAATCTCGGCATCAACGGGCAAACCCAATACTTTTCCAGTCCGGACTTCGGCAAGCTGACCACAGATAGCGGCGGCCGCACACTTCAGTTTGGAGCTCACCTCAGCTTCTAGTGTTCCTCTCGGCGTGGGGGCGCAGTCGCTCCAACGCACTATCTTTTTCTTAGCTCGAAAGGGCCGATATGGCATTTAGTTCAGCCTTGCCCGCCGACGCGCAAGAGCTACAGCAGCATATGGGAGAGTAACAGGTACATGAAGATCACGGCAGTCAAGACCTGGATGGTGGAAGGCATCAAATATAACTGGGTCTTCCTCAAGATCTGGACAGAGGACGGGCTCACCGGTATAGGCGAGGGAACGAACTGGCCCGGTAGTCCGTTGATTCTCGAAGCGTGCCGCCATGTGGGCGAGACACTTATCGGCGAGGATGCGACGCGCATCGATTATCTCTGGACCAAGCTCTATCGCGACTTCAACTGGCTGGGCCAGGGTGGCCCAGTGCTGAGCGCGATCAGTGCCATCGACATCGCGCTCTGGGATCTGGCCGGCAAGCGCGCATGCATGCCTGTGTATGCACTGCTCGGCGGCGCTTACCGGAAGCGGATCAAGCTCTATGCGAACTATTGGTTTTTGAAGGGCAGCGGAACTCCGGAGGACTACGCCAGCCAGGCGAAGGCGGTACAGGAGCGCGGCTTTACGGCGTGCAAGATGGATCCGTTTGCGCACATGAATTACTGGTATGGCGAAGATCTGCAAGAGAACCTCGGCCTTACCGAGAGTGGCAAGCGGCTTGCGATCGAACGCCTGCAAGCGGTACAGCAGGCAGTGGGTCCCGACTTCCCCATCGCGGTCGAAACGCATGCCTTGCTGAACGGGCCCACGGCCATTGAAATGGCCCATCGCATCGCCCGGGCGGGCATTAACTGCATGTGGTACGAGGAGCCCGCGGGCCCGGAGTTCCCACGCGAGATCGCCGCCATCAAGCGCCAGATACCGCTACCAGTATGCGTCGGTGAGCGGCTGCACTCTCGCTTTCAGGCCAGGCACATCCTGGAGGCTGGAGCCGCGGACATCCTGATGCCGGACATCACGCGTTGCGGCGGCATCGGCGAAATGAAGCGCATCGCAACCATGGCTGAAGCCTTCCATGTGCCCATCGCTCCGCACAATCCGAATGGACCGGTCTCGACGATAGCCGCGGCACACGTCATGGCCTCGGTCCCAAACTTCTTTTTCCAGGAATTCATGGCTACGGACGTGCCCTGGCGAGACACATGCCTGGATAAGCCGCTGCCCGTGCGCAATGGGTTCTACGAGCTTGGCGATGATCCCGGACTCGGCTTCGATTTCGTCGAGGAAGAACTTGATCGCCATCCGGGCGTCACCGTTCGCCGCCCCGGCTTTTATGTGTAATAAGCCACGCCACTCATTGTGTGCGAAGAGGAGATTCACCCATGGAATGGAAGAACGATAACGAACTCTTCGCCCTCATGCGCGAGCATCTGTTCAGCTCAATTGTGGGCGATGTGCTGGACCTTGAAGGCCGGCATCACCAATGGCTGCCCGCGCGCTGCCGCCCGCTTGCAGACGACATGGTCGTCGCTGGGCGAGCCATGACGGTTGTGGAAGCGGATGTATTCCACCTGTCCTCCTCACCGTTCGGCCAGATGCTGGAGGCGCTGGATTCCTTGCAGCCGCACGAGGTGTACGTGGCCGCGGGTTGCGCGCCGCGCTACGCGCTCTGGGGCGAACTGATGTCCACGGCCGCGCGCAAGCGGGGTGCGGCAGGCGCGGTGCTGGCAGGCTATGCACGCGACGCGCGTGGCATCCGTGAGATGGGCTTTCCGACCTTCTGTTACGGCAGCTATGGGCAGGACCAGCGCGGACGCGGGCAGGTCATCGACCATCGCGTGCCTCTCGAGATCGAGGGGGTTCGCGTGATGCCGGGCGACATCCTGCTTGGCGATGTGGATGGGGTGGTCGTACTGCCGCGTGAGATGGAAGAGGCAGTTGTGTCGCGCGCGCTCGATCAGGCCCGCAAGGAGAAGACCGCCCGCACCATGCTGCTGAACGGCGCACGCGCGCAGGACGTATTCACCGAAACAGGTGTGCTGTGATGAGCGACTCCAACGCTCACCATCACGGAACCGATCTCGATTTCAAAGGGCGGATCGCGCTTGTCACAGGTGCGGCGAGCGGCATCGGCCGCGCAACGGCGATCGCGCTTGCGGGGCGCGGCGCGAAAGTCGCACTGCTGGATCGCAATGCGGAAGGGGTAGAGCAGCTCGCAAACGATTTGAATACAGGCCGCCCAAAGAGCGTGCGATGCTTCGCTGTTGATGTGTCCAAACCGGAGGCTGTTGAGCGAACGATAACGCAGATCCTGCATGAGTTCGGCGGCCTCGATCTATTGGCTCACTGCGCGGGCGTGCAGAGCTATGGCAGTGCAGTCAGCACACCGGTCGACGCATGGCGGCAGACACTCGCCGTAGACCTCGACAGCGCCTTCTACCTGTGCAGGTCTGCGCTGCCGCACATGACAGCCCGCGGTGGGGCGATCGTGTTGATCGGCTCGACCCAATCGGTTGTGGCGCATCGCAACTCGGCGGCGTATGTGACAGGAAAGCACGCCATCGTGGGCCTGATGCGTTCCATTGCGCTGGACTTTGCCTCCAAGGGCGTACGCTGCAACTGCGTTCTGCCCGGCGCGATCGACACGCCGATGATCCGCTGGGGAGCCAGCCGTGATCCCGACCCGCAACGCGTGCTGGACGCGTGCAGCTCGCTGGCCTTGCTGAACCGGATGGGCAGCGCCGAGGAGGTGGCCAATGCCGTGATCTTCCTGCTCAGCGACATGGCTTCGTTCATCACCGGCGCTTCGCTCGTTGTCGATGGAGGTCAGCTGGTGCCGTGTGGCGGAACGGCGTTTCAGCAGGTCGGCACTGGCGGCGAGCCTGAGCTCGCAGACGGAGGAACAGCATAGCCTTGCATCGCTTAGCCAACCTTCATCCGATCGATCTCTTGATCATGGTCGCGTACTTCGCCGTGACGATTGCCATTGGCGTGATCGTCAAGCGTCGCGTCCGCTCCTCGACCGATTACTTTCAGGCTGGGCGGGCTATCCCAACATGGATTGCGGCGATCGCGTTCATCTCCGCGAACCTCGGTGCGCAGGAGGTGATCGGCATGGGCGCCTCGGGCGCGAAGTACGGCTTGGCGACCTGTCACTTTTATTGGCTCGCCGTGCCGGCCATGGTCTTCGCCGGGTTGTACATGATGCCGTTTTATTACGGCTCGCGTGCCCGCAGCGTGCCTGAATATCTGCGGCTGCGGTTCGATGAGAAGACCCGCGCCCTGAACGCGATGACCTTCGCGGTGATGACGATCTTCAGCTCCGGCGTCTCGATGTATGCCATGGGCAAGCTGTTCTATCTGCTGCTCGGCTGGGACTTCAATGTCAGCGTGCTGGTCTCCGCGGCCATTGTGCTCAGCTATGTTTCGCTGGGCGGCTTGACGAGCGCGATCTATAACGAAGTTCTGCAATTCTTTCTTATCGTCCTCGGGCTATCGCCGCTTGTCTTCTTCGGGCTGCGGTCGGTCGGTGGATGGAATGGCCTGCAGCAAAGGCTGATGGCGCATTCGGTACAGGGTGGCTATCCTGCCGGCGCCTACACGCACGTCTGGCGCTACCTGGGATCACCGCGGGAAAACCCGATCGGCGTTGAATGGATCGGGCTTGGAATGGGTTTGGGCTTTGTGCTCTCCTTCGGATACTGGTGTACAGATTTTCTCGTGATGCAGCGGGCCATGGCAGCCAAGAATCAGGCGAGCGCCCGGCGCGTTCCGCTGGTCGCCTCCATCCCCAAGATGATCTTCCCTATTCTGGTTATCCTTCCCGGGATGATCGCGGTTGTAACTCCGGGAATCGTAGGGGGAAGCACAACACAAGTAATCAGTGCATCACATAGGCCCGGGTCGGCGGCCGGTATTTTGCCTGCGAAGCTTACTGCCAGCGGAAAGGTGCAGCTCGATAGCCGTAGTCAGATCGTGCCGGATTACGATCTTGCCACACCGATGATGCTGGTGCACTTTTATCCTTCGGGTCTGCTGGGCTTGGGGCTTACGGCCCTGCTCGCATCCTTTATGTCTGGAATGGCGGGCAACGTCACGGCATTCAATACGGTATGGACGTATGACATCTATCAGGCTTATCTGCGGCCTACCGCGCCCGATGCCCACTATGTGACGGTTGGCCGTATTACGACCGTGGTGGGCATCGCACTGAGCGTTGGGGCCGCTTATCTTGCCGCTTCGTTCAACAACATCATGGACCTGCTTCAGCTTGTATTTGCGTTCGTGAACGCACCGCTCTTTGCAACCTTTGCATTGGGTATGTTCTGGAAGCGAACGAGCGGGACCGGGGCCTTCAGCGGCCTGCTGGCGGGGATGGGCGCAGCCTGCGTGCATCACGGACTTAGCCTTCCGCAAGGCGACGCGCCGGGTATTCATGGAGGATTTCTCGGTGTACATATTTTGTATGCCAGTGATCTCGCGCAGGCGTTCTGGACAGCGATTGTTGCCTTCACCGTCTGTGTCGCCGTCACCATTGCCGTAAGTCTGCGCACGCGCCCTCGTGACGAAAACTCTCTCACTGGTCTTGTGTACTCACTCACGCCACACCTGCAAGTGAGACAAGGTGGATGGTACCGCCAGCCCGAAGCCTTGGCCGTTGCCGTCCTTCTGGCCGCGTTCGCGCTCAACATTTGGTTCTTCTGATGGGGAGCTTTGGAAGGGTTATGAATCATTCAAAGAACTCGTTATACTGCCGCAGGTTCTTGCGAATCGTGTCCGCCTGTGTGCTTCTCCTAGCCTTAGTCGGCAGCGCCAGGTTATGTGCCCAGAACGACACGAAACAAGAGAGCGCCGCGCCGGTGCAGGAACTCGGCTCTGTGGCCGCGCTGCCGCCTGTGGGATGGGCAAGTTGGAATCATTTCTTCTGCGACTACGATGAACGAACGATTCGCGCGCAAGCCGACGCACTTGTATCCAGCGGGATGCGCGACGCCGGTTATAAGTACGTGTTGATCCAGGAGTGCATTGCGCGCGAACGGGATGCCGACGGAAACCTCATCGTAGATCCCGCTCGGTTTCCGAGCGGGATGCCCGCGCTAGTGGCCTATATTCATAAGCTCGGACTGAAGGCGGGCATTTATACGGACATAGGAAAGCATACATGCTACCCGCATCCTCAATATCAGGGTAGCTACGGACATGAAGAGCAGGACGCTCGCATCTTCGCCTCCTGGGGTATCGACCTGGTGGAGATGGATTATTGCAATCGCGTGCCGGAGCACACGGGTCGCTACGTCTACGAGAAGATGGCGGCTGCGATCAAGGCTACGGGTCGGCCCATTGTTTTCTATCTTTGCTGTTGGGGCAACGAGCAGCCCTGGGAGTGGGCACAGGGCAAGGCACAGATGTGGCGAACGGAGTTCGACATCTCGCTCGAAAAGAATCACGTCGAATGGCAAAGGCTGGTTGGCAACTTCGAATCGAACACGGCTCACGCTGTGTTTTCGGGGCCAGAGAGCTGGAACGATGCCGATATGCTGGAGATCGGAAACCCTGGGCTCAATGTTACAGAGGCGCAGGCCCAGCTTTCGATGTGGGTTATGTCGCCTTCGCCGCTGCTTGCCGGGGCAGACCTTACGCAGATGAGCCCGCAAACGAAGGCAATTTACACCAATCGCGAGGTCCTCGCCGTCGATCAGGATCCGCTCGGCGCGGGCGCGGAGCTAGTCTCACGCATGGCGCCGGAGCTTGAGGTATGGCAGCGGCCCCTCGCTTCGCGCACAGGGGATGAAGTTGCGGTGATGCTCTTGAACGCAAGTCAGCATACGGCCAACATGCACGTCGCCTGGGATCAATTCAACCTGCAACCGGGAGCGCGAGCGCGTGATCTGTGGTCGCATCGCGATCTTCCAGCATCGGATGGCTACCGCGCCAGCGTAGCTCCGCACAGTGCCGTCCTGCTCCGGGTTCGTGGAATTCGATCATGGCGGCGCGGACTGCCGTTGGAAGCCGAAACGCCCAGCAATGTGCGGCTGGGGAATGCCGCGCTTTTCCCTTGCGGCGAGTGCTCGAGCGGCTACGCATTGCAAGTCGGTGGCGAAGGACACACCGGCGGCGTGAGATTCGAACACATTCGGGCCGTCCAGGCCGGCACATATCAGTTGCGGATGCTTTATGTGCGAAACGGACTGGAAGACAAGATGATTTCAGTCAAGGTGAATGAAACGCCATCGATACCGGTTCGCGCTATCATGCGGTCCTGGAATGTTGTCATAGTTCCAATCAAACTGCGTGCCGGCGATAACAGCATTACGGTGAGTTACCGAGGCGCATTCGGTTTTGACCTGGATAGAATCGAACTTGCGCAGGAGACGCCGATGCCGAAGTCCTAGTCCCGTCCTCATGAGCACGCAAGTCAAATAAAGCGAGGCGCGTTTCAAGACGAGTGGAAAGATGAAAACGCCACCGCGCGCGAGGGTACCGGGTACAATCGATGACGAAGGCGCAAACCGGCCTCAAGAAGGACTGCGTCGGTCATAAGCATGACATCGAGAACTGGAACGGAGAGTGTTCGTGAGCCCTGGAAGGCCTTTCAGGTTCGGCTTCGCAGCCCCGAACTGAAGCGGGACGCCGTTTTGCAAACGGCGGCGCATCTGTTCCTCGAACGCGGATACCAGAACACGTCCATGGTTCTTCTTGCGGCTCGCCTGAAGGTCACAAAGCCGGCTCTCTACCACTATTTCCACAACAAGGAAGAGATCCTCGTCGAGTGCTATCGTGCGGGAATCGCCGAGATTGAGTCTCATCTGGTGCGGTCGAGCTCGGAAGAGGGGACGGGGCTGGTCAAGCTTCAGCTTTACGTGAGTGCCTATGCCACTGCGGTCCTCACACACTACTTCGGACGATGTGTCGCGATGGTCGATGATTCGGAGTTGTCCTCGGAGGGGCAGCGTGAGGTGCGGGGGCTGAAACGCCGCATGGATCTCGCGCTTCGCGCCTTGGTGAAGGAGGGGATGAGGGACGGCTCGATCGCTCCCTGTAATCCCAAGCTGGTGTCCTTCGCGATTGCAGGAGCCATCAATTGGATCGGCAACTGGTACAGGCCGGGCGGCGATATGCGTCCCGAGGAGATCGCGCGCGAGTTTACCCAGATTCTCACGGGCGGCCTCGCGCCGCCGGGGTATTCCGAAGGCGATTAAAACGTGCTGTGAAATTCTCCGGGGAGGGCGTGGCCGGCTATAAGGGCGTCGCATGAGCCTGGAAACCGAGAGGGATCCTGACTTCCATCCGCCTCCGATCCCACCGAACCGTATTCCGTTTCATCCCCCGCCCCGCCCCAATCGCCCCTTGACTATTTTACCCACCGGTAAGTAATCTCGTCAGGGTCGCCGCTCGTCTTCAGCATTCCATACTGACTCAAGGCGATCTTGACGGCGTTGAAGGGAGTACGCTTATGTCCTCAGGATCCCCGGCTGTTCTTGAACAATCGCCAGCGATGGCGGGCGAAAATCCAGCGTCGCGCAGGTTCAACATCAGCCGTGTCGCCGTCCTGGGCGCCGGAACAATGGGCGCGCGGATTGCGGCGCATATTGCAAACGCCGGCCTGCCCGTTCTGCTGCTGGACATGGTTCCCGCCTCCGGGGATCGAAACGCACTCGGGAATGGGGCTCTCCTGAAGCTCAGGACCTCGAAGCCGGCCGCCTTCGCTTCCCTGGCTGCGACCAAGCTGGTAAGCGTAGGCAACTTTGACGACGATCTCAACAAGCTCAAGGGATGCGATTGGATCATCGAGGCGGTAGCCGAAAATCTTGAGATCAAGCGCAATCTACTGAGCCAGGTGGCGTCATATCTACACGGCGATGCCATTTTGACCACCAACACCAGTGGTTTGCCCGTGGCGAAGATCGCGGAGCAGCTTCCGCCTGACGTGCGGCGGCGCTGGTTTGGCACGCATTTTTTCAATCCGCCCCGTTACATGCGGCTGCTCGAATTGATCGCAACGCCTGAGGCAGATCCGGAGGCGATGGCAGCCGTTTCGGCCTTTGTGGATCGCCGGCTGGGCAAGTCCGTGGTGCCCGCCAATGATGTGCAGAACTTCATCGCGAATCGCATCGGCACATTTTCCATGCTGAACGTCTTCAAGATCATGGAAGAGCAGGGCCTGACCATCGAAGAGGTGGACCTGCTCACGGGCGAGGCGATCGGCTGGCCCAAAACCGGAACCTTTCGGCTGACGGATATGGTTGGCCTGGATGTGCTGGGCAGCGTGGCGCGCAACTTTGCGGCCGGCGCCTCCGACGAGCGCCCGGATGTGGTGCTGCCCGACGTGGTCAGCCAGCTGATCGAGCGCAAGTGGCTGGGCGACAAGACAGGACAAGGCTTTTACAAGAAGGAGCGGAGCGCTGACGGCAAAGAGATCCGCTCCGTGCTGGATCCGCACACCCTCGAATACAAGCCCGCAAGCAAGGTAGCCCTTCCCGCCCTGGATGCGGCGAAAAGCAGTGGTTCCCTTCCCGCGCGGCTGGGGAGCCTTTTGGCGGGCGACCCCGCGACGGATAAGGCCGCCAGGTTCTACTGGCGAGCACTCCCGGAGCTTTGGGCTTATGCCGCCAATCGCATTGGGGAGGTCACGGAGACGCCGGTGGACATCGATCGCGCCATGGCCGCCGGCTTTAACTGGGAGCTCGGACCGTTTGCGCTGTGGGATGCGGCCGGCGTTCCGACCGTGGTTGAGCGCATGCGGGTTAGCGGTTCCCCTGTGCCCGAAGCGGTAGAAAAGCTGCTGCGGAGCGGTGGGACCTCGTGGTATCGCAACGGTGGCACGGAATACTTCGATGTTCGCTCCGGGATGTACAAGCCGGTACCACGCTCCCCGGAGTTGGCGACGATCGCCAGCTATCGCCAGGCCAATGAGTCCAGGGAATCCAGGAAGTCCGGGGAGTCCAGGAAGTCCAAGGGCGTCTTCGCCGGCAACGCCGGTGTGTCCCTGATTGATCTTGGCGACGGCATTGGCTGCTTCGATCTCCACTCTAAGATGAATGCGCTGGGTGACGACGCAACCTCCTTCTTCACGGAGCAGCTGCGGGCCGGCAGCGACGCGGTGCGGAACTTCGACGGCTTCGTGATCTCGACCGACGGGCAGAACTTCTCCGCGGGCGCCAACCTGACACAGCTCCTGCTGGCCGCGCAGGAGGAGAAGTGGGATGTCATCGCGATGTTCGTACGGCAGTTCCAGGCCATGACGCAGGCGGTGAAGTTCTGCCCACGGCCCGTGGTCGCCGCGCCGGCGGGGCTGTGCCTCGGTGGTGGCTGTGAGCTCTCGCTGCACGCGGCCCTTCGGCAACCGCACCTCGAGCTATACACGGGGCTGGTGGAGACCGGCGTGGGCCTGATTCCGGGCGGTGGCGGCTGCAAGGAGATGGTGCTGCGCGCCACGGCCAAGGCCACCAAGGTCAAGGTCGATTCTCGCGGGGATTCGGCTGAGAGCATCGAGGCGATCAAGACGGCGTTTGAGACCATCGCCATGGCGAAGGTCTCGACTTCGGCCTCCGACGCGCGCGATCTGGGCCTGTTGGAAGAGGTGGATACGATCACGATGAACCGTGGCCGGCTGCTCCACGATGCCAAGATGAAGGCAATACGGCTCGCGCGGGCGGGCTACAACGCACCCGCCCCACGGACGGATATTCCGGCGCCGGGCACCAGCGTTCTGGCAACGTTGAAGCTGAGCATCTATCTGCTGCGCGAGGCCGAGTTCATCAGTGAGCACGACGCGAAGATCGCCACGCATGTGGCCCGCATCCTCACCGGCGGCGACATCACCCCCGGAACCCTCTTGAGCGAGGGGCACCTCCTCGATCTGGAACGGGAGGCCTTTCTATCGCTGTGCGGCGAACCGAAGACCCTTGAGCGCATCAGCTTCATGCTAAAAACCGGCAAGCCGCTCCGGAACTAGAGGGAATTGCATTTAGGTATACAGCTCTTCGTTGGTCGTCCCGTAGGGATGACCAACAAAAGAACAGAGGATCAGCATGAGAGAAGCAGTCGTCGTGAGCGCGATAAGAACCGCTGTTGGCAAAGCGCCCAAGGGCACACTCCGCTTCACCCGCCCGGACGATCTGGGGGCGATCGCCGTCATGGAGGCCGTGGCGCGTGTTCCGCAGCTCGATCCCAGGGAGATCGAGGACGTCATCATCGGCTGCGCCATGCCCGAGGCCGAGCAGGGGCAGAACATGGCACGCCTGATCTCCCTGCGAGCCGGTCTGCCAGTCGAGTCAGCCGCGATGACGGTAAACCGTTTCTGCGCCTCCGGCCTGCAGACGATTGCGCTCGCGGCGGAGCGCATCCGCGGCGGCGGCGGGGACGCGATCGTTGCCGGCGGGGCGGAGTCGATGTCCCATCTGCCTTTCAGCGGCAACAAGTTCACCGCCAATCCCTGGCTGATGGACAACCATCCCTCGGCGTATATGTCCATGGGTCTCACGGCGGAGCGCGTGGCCAAGCACTACGGCATCACCCGCGAGGAGTCGGACGGGTTCGCGTTGGCCAGCCACCAGAAGGCCCTGGCCGCCACGGCGGAGGGCCGCTTCGAGGATGAGATCGTGCCGGTTCCGGTGACAACGACAACCGTCGACGCCGGCGGCGCCACAGACAACCACGAGACCGTCTTCAAGGTGGACGAGGGGCCGCGGGCCGATACCTCCCTTGCCGCGCTGGGCAAGCTGCGAGCGGTGTTTCATGCCAAGGGGGTCGTTACGGCCGGCAACAGCTCTCAGACCTCCGACGGCGCGGCCGCGGCGGTGATCCTGTCGGAGGCACGGGCGAAGGAGATCGGCGCCGCTCCCCTGTTGCGCTTCGTGTCGTTTGCGTACGCGGGCTGTCTGCCGGAGGAGATGGGCATAGGGCCGATCTACGCGATTCCGAAGGCGCTGAAAATGGCTGGGCTCTCGCTTGAAGATATCGACCTGATCGAATTGAATGAGGCCTTTGCCGCTCAGTCGCTAGCCGTGCTCAAGGTGCTTGGCATCGATAAGGACAAGGTCAATGTAAACGGCGGCGCCATTGCTCTCGGCCATCCGCTGGGCTGCACCGGTGCCAAACTGACGGCTACGCTGGCTCGCGAGATGAAGCGCCGCAGCGCGAAATACGGCATGGTGACCATGTGCGTCGGGGGTGGCCAGGGAGCCGCCGGCATCTTCGAAAATATGCAGAACTAGCACCAGCTCCAAAGGAGACAGTGATGATTGCAGAGATGGAAATGAGCGCGGTAAAGCGCGTGACGGGCGGCAGCTTTCTTATTGAGGATTTAGCCCCCCACGACATCTTTACGCTGGAGGACCTTTCTCCAGAACAGATACAGATCGCCGACATGACCACGCGTTTTGCCGAAGAGAACATCCTCACGCAGGTTGAGGCGATCGAGAACAAACAGTACGACGTCAGCCGGCAGTTGATGCGTGAGCTGGGCGAGCTGGGCTTGCTTGGCATCGATGTGCCGGAGGAGTACGGCGGCTTGGATCTCGACAAGGTCACCTCGGCGCTGGTTTCGGAGAACCTCAGCATCATCGGCAGTTTCGCGGTCACCTTCAGCGCGCATGTGAGCATCGGTTCCCTTCCCTTGATCTGGTATGGAACCCCGGCGCAAAAGGCAAAGTATCTGCCTAAGTTAGCCACCGGGGAATGGATCGCCGCGTACGCGCTTTCTGAGTCCTCCGCGGGCTCCGATGCCATGAATATTCGCGCCAAAGCCACGCTGACCGAGGACGGGGAGCACTATCTGCTCAACGGGGAAAAGATGTGGATCTCCAACGCCGGGTTCGCCGATCTGTTTACGATCTTCGCCAAGATCGACGGCGAGAAGTTTTCGGCGTTTCTTGTCGAAGCGGGAACCGAGGGCCTCACGATCGGGCCCGAAGAGCACAAACTCGGCATTCGTGGGTCGTCGACCTGCCCGCTCATTCTGACCGATTGCAAGATCCCTGTCGACAACCTGCTGGGGCAGGCGGGCAAAGGGCATCAAATCGCCTTCAACATCCTGAACGTAGGCCGTTACAAGCTGGCCGCCATCGTCGCCGGCCAGGCGCGCAAAGCGTTTCGTGACGGCGTTCGCTATGCCAAGGATCGTGTCGGCTTCAAGAAGCCCATCACGGAGTTCGGCCTGGTGCAGGAGAAGATCGCCGATAGCGCGGCGGACATCTATGCCCTGGAATCGGCGGTGTATCGCGTGGTCGGATCCATCGATGTCGCCTTGGCCGAGCTCGACAAGGGCTCTCCGCAGTACACGCAGGAGGTCCAGAAGCGGATCGAAGAGTTTGCGGCGGAGTGCTCGATCCTGAAGTTCACCGGGTCGGAGATTTTGGACCGTTGCGTGAGTCAGATGTTGCAGCTGCACGGTGGCTACGGGTATGTGGAGGAGTTCCCTGCGGAGCGCAACTATCGCGACTCCCGCATCAACATGATCTTCGAAGGCACCAACGAGATCAATCGCCTGATCACGACAGGCTGGGTGATGAAGCGTGCGGCCGCCGGGACTCTGCCCTTGCTGCCTGCGATCAAGGAGCTGATGGGCGGGCTGACCTCCGGTTCGATAGCCGAGGAGACGTACGACGGCCCGCTGGCTGCACAGAAGGCTATGCTGGCGAGCGCGAAGAAGATCGCGCTTTTCTGTGCCGGGTTGGCCTCGCAGCGGTTCGGGCAGGAACTCTCGGAACAGCAGGAGGTCATGGGCGCTGTGGCCGAGATCTTCGCCGAGGTGCTCATGCTCGAGTCAACCGTGCTCAGGACGGAAAAGATGGCTGAACGGAACCCACTCGCGGAAAAATTGACCCAGTACTACGCCCCACGTTCTTTCCGCGTGGTCGAGCGCGCCGCCGAACGGATTCTCGGCGCGACGGCGGAAGGGAACGCTCTGCGCACACAGACAAACATCCTGCGCAGCCTCATGCAGCACGAGCCCTGCAACACCATTGCAATCGGCCGTGAGATCTCCGCCGCCATGGTCAAAGCCGGCCAGTACACCACGCAGGCTTGATCCGCCTGGGCTTATAGCTGATTATGCGTCGGTGTGCAGTGCCACCTTCAAGCAGCAAATTACCCCAGGACCTGCTTCGCAATCGTCGCCAGCTGCATATTGGATGTGCCTTCATAGATCCGGCCGATCTTCGCGTCACGATACAGCTTCTCCACCGGATAGTCCTTCACGAAACCATAACCGCCAAAGAGCTCGACGCATGTGCTGGCCACGTTTTCCGCCACCTGCGAGACGAAATACTTGGTCATCGCCGCTTCCTTCACATACGGGAGTCCCGCCATCTTGCGGCGGGCTGCCTCGTACACCATGAGCCGGCTAGCCTCAATTTCGGTGGCCATCTTCGCCAGCGAAAACTGGACAGCCTGAAACTCGGCGATGGGCCGGCCGAACTGGCGGCGCTCCCCGGTGTACTTCGCCGCATGTTCCCAGGCGCCGCTGGCCAGCCCAAGCATCTGCGCCGCGATCCCGATGCGTCCTTCGTTCAGCGTCTCGATGGCAATCTTGTATCCCTTGCCCATGGCACCCAGCATGTTTTCGGCCGGAACGCGGCAGTCATGGAATAACAACTCACAGGTGGACGAGGCTCGTATGCCGAGTTTGTCTTCCTTTTTGCCCACCGTAAATCCAGGGGTATCCCGCTCCACCAGGAACGCCGTAATGCCCTTGTACCCCAGAGCCGGGTCCACGGTCGTGAAGACGACGAAGAGGCCGGACTCGGCAGCGCTCGAAATCCAAAGCTTGCTTCCATTGATGACGAAACCATCGCCCTCCGCGCGGGCCGTCGTGCGCAGCGCAAACGCATCCGAGCCGGAACCGGCTTCACTGAGCGCGTAGGAGCAGATCAGGTCCGTCGCGACCCGCGGAAGATACTTGGCCTTCTGGGTCTCGCTTCCCCACTGCAGCAGGGCGTTTACGGTAAGCGTGTTCTGGACGTCGACCATCACAGCAACGGAAGGATCCACAGCCGCGATCTCCTCGATGGCCAGAATCGTGCTGAAGAAAGACGCACCGACGCCGCCGTACTCTTCCGGCACCTCCATCCCCATCCAGCCCTGCTCGAAGAGCTGCCGGATGAGGGCTGGGCTCATCTTTTGTGCCTCATCCATCTCCCGGACCAGCGGCGCAATCTCTTTGCGAGCAAAATTGCGGACGGAATCGCGCAGCAGCTGCTCCTCCGGACCCAGTATAGTAAGTGGCGAGCAGGTAGTGTCTACCCTCGGTTCCGTTGCGATCACGTGAGGCCTCCGTCAACGCTTGCTACTCTATCCTACCGCAGGGTAAATTAGTAGGCCGTACGAGTGGTGCACCCCAAGAGGTGCACGAGTTCGCCGGCGATCGCAGAAGAGCCGGCCACCAGGCTCAGTGGAGAGTGAAACCGATGCGGATTCTTACGCTCGTTCGTCAAGTGCTCGACGCGGAAGAAAGCGTCAGGGTCAAGGAAGGCAAGATCGACACGGCTGCCAGCAAGCTGGTAGTGGACAGCATGGATGAGTATGGCGTGGAGCAGGCGCTGCGCATGCGCGAGTCCGGCTCCGAGGTGGAAGTGATTGCCCTCGCTGTGGGTTCCGTTCGCTCGGAAGAGGCGCTTCGGACCACGCTGGCCATGGGCGCCGACCGCGCTATTCTGGTCGAAACGCCGGAGCCGCTTGACGTCCTCGCTGTGAGCAGCGTGGTCGCACAGGTGGCGCGCAGAGAAGCTATCGATCTGATCTTCTGTGGTGGCCAGCAGGCGGACTGGGATAGCCATGCGCTCGGCGCAGCCACAGCGGAACGCCTGGGCTGGCCGCAGGCCACCTGGACCAACGCCCTTTCTCTCGAAGGCCGGCAGCTCACCGGCACGCACGATGTGGACGGAGGCAGTGAGAGCTTTCAAATGCCGTTGCCTGCCGTCGTGACCACGCAGCAGGGGCTTAATGAGCCGCGCTACCCGACACTGCCCAACATCATGAAGGCCAAGCGCAAAGAGCTGCGGCGTGACTCGCTCGACAGCTTCGCCGTGGCGTCAAAGCTGAAGGTCCTCGGCATCGGTGTTCAGGTCAAGGAGCGTAGACGCAGGCTTCTGGACGGCAAGGATGCGCATGGGGCCGCCGTGCAGTTGGTCAATTTACTGCGTAATGAAGCCAGGGTACTCTGATGATCGTTGTAGTCGCCGAGCATTCGGCAGGGAAACTTAGCAAAAGCACCTACGAGATGACGCAGGCGGCCCGCGATCTGGGCCGCGAAGGTCCTGTAACGCTGGTAGTTCTCGGCAGCGATGTTTCCGCAATCGCCGCAGAAGCGGCGCTGCTCGCGGATCAGGTCCTGGTCGCCGATCTTCCGGTTCTGGCCGAATATGACGCCGAGCTGTGGGCGAGCGCCATTGCACAGATCGCAACCGAAGGCGAAGCCCATACCGTGCTGATCGGCGGCAGCCGCAGCGGACGCGAGTTCAGTCCGCGCGTCGCCGTGAAGCTGGATGCTCCACTGATCGAAGATGCGATCAGCCTCCAGGACGTCAACGGAGCTTTGGAAGCGGAGCATTACACCTTTCTCGCGCGCGTCACGGAGCGCGTCTCCGCCGAGGGCAGCGTGATCGTGGTTACGATCAAACCCGGCGCCTTCTCGCCTGCCACGCCGAATGCTGAGGCAGCCGAGCAATACGATGTCGAGCTGAATCTGCCGCAGCGCCGTCTCGCGGTAACCGGACGCACGACCGAGAAAACGGAACGCGTGTCGCTTGCGGATGCCGATATTGTCGTTGCAGGCGGCCGCGGTGTGGGCAGTCCGGAAGGCTTTGCGACCTGTGTGGAAGCCCTTGCCGATCAGCTCGGCGCTGCAGTTGGCGCAACGCGCGCCGTAGTCGATTCCGGCTGGCGCCCGTACACCGAGCAGGTGGGGCAGACCGGAAAAACGGTGCAGCCCAAGGTGTACTTCGCCATCGGCATCTCCGGCGCGGTCCAGCACCTCTCGGGCATGGGCAAGAGCAAGCTGATTGTTGCGATCAACAAAGATGCCGAGGCGCCCATCTTCAAGGAAACCGATTATGGTGTCGTCGGTGATGTGAAAGAAATTGTTCCCGCGCTCATTCGCGAATTGAAAAACACGGCGTAACCTCTGAGCCGAACGGCCGGTATCTCCCATGCTTCCACTAACGCAGAAAATTGTCTTCGCGGTCTTCGCCGTCGTCATGGGAGCGCTGGGGCTGCACGGTTTTTATCGCCTGTACCGGCGCATCGCCCGTGGACGAAGCGATACTGACGACCGCCTCCATGGGCTTCCGCGACGCATCTGGTATGCGCTTGTTACAACGCTGACGCAGAGCCGCACCTTTCGCAAACGGCCCTGGGTCAGCTTCTTTCACTCCTTCATCTTTTACGGGTTCACCTTTTATCTGCTCGTCAACCTGGTCGATGCCGTGGACGGGTATATCCCCCTGTCCTTCAAGTCGCTCGGCCTGGCGGGCAACATCTACGTGCTGCTTGCGGATGTTCTCAGCGCGCTTGTGCTCGTCGGCGTCATCGCGCTGGTGATCCGGCGTTTTCTTCTGCCCAGTCGCCGCGATTTCCGCTTCAATGAGCGAACGCTTCTGCATAAGGACGTAAAGCGGCGATACATCACCGTCGATTCCATCATCGTCTCGACGTTCATCCTGTTTCATGTAGGCAGCCGGGCGATCGGCGCGGGCGCGAAGCTCGCCATCGATGGCCCCGATCACTTTGCGCCGTTTGGGATGCTGCTCTCGCATCTCTTCACACCGGGCAACGCCGCAGCCTGGCGTATCTTCGGCTACTGGGGTGCGCTTGGCAGCGTGCTCGCCTTTCTCGCCTATTTCCCTTACTCGAAGCACATTCATATCTTCATGGCGCCCGCGAAATACGTGGTCGCCCGCGATGTAACCTCGGGCGTGCTGCCCGCCATGGTGCTCGACATGGAGGCCGAGGAGCCGAAGCTGGGTGCGAAGAACCTTGAGGATCTCGCCTGGCCGCGCCTGCTTGACGCCTACGCTTGTATCCAATGCAACCGCTGCCAGGATGTCTGCCCCGCAACCGCGACGGGCAAATCGCTGAGCCCCTCTGCGCTCGAGATCAACAAGCGCATGGAGCTCAATGAAATCAGTAAGCATCAGCGTTCATTCGAGAAGGGTGCACCGAGCGCACATCCGCTGCTCAGCTTCGCCATGACGCCCGAGGCCGCCTGGGCCTGCACCACCTGCGGCGCCTGCATCGATGTTTGTCCCGTGGGGGACGAGCCGATGCTCGACATCATCGACATTCGCCGCGAGCAGGTGATGATCGAAGGCGAGTTTCCGGCGCAGCTGCAAAGCGCGTTTCGCGGCATGGAGCGCGCGAAAAATCCTTGGGGTCTCAATCATGAAAAGCGCATGGATTGGGCGGAGGGATTAGGTGTCAAAACGACCGATGAGAATCCGGAGCCGGACGTTCTCTTCTGGGTCGGATGCGCGGCCAGCTACGATCCGCAATCGCAGAAGACCGCGCGTGCCTTCGTCCAATTGCTGAATCACGCGGAGGTCGATTTTGCGGTGCTGGGCAAGCGCGAATGCTGCACAGGCGACAGCGCCCGTCGGGCCGGCAATGAATATCTCTACCGCCAGCTTGCCGATCAGAACGTTGCCACGCTGAACGAGATTAAGCCGAAGCTGATCGTTGCGACCTGCCCGCACTGCATGAACGCAGTCGGCAAGGAATACGGCCAGTTGGGCGGCGACTACAAGGTCGTCCACCACACGCAATACCTGGAGTCGCTCATCGCCGAAGGCAGGCTCGTCGCCGATGCCGGAACCGCTACAGTGGCTTATCACGATCCCTGTTATCTCGGCCGCCATAACGGCGTGTACGACGCTCCCCGCAACGTGCTGAACATCCTCAACAATGCCGTGGTGGAGCTTCCGCGCAATCGCGAGAACGGCTTCTGCTGCGGCGCCGGCGGCGCGCAGTTCTGGAAGGAAGAAGAGCCGGGTGAGGAGCGCATCTCCAGCAACCGCCTGCGCGAGGTGGAGCGCACCCTTGAGGGCGCGAAGGAGAAGGTGCTCGCCGTGGGCTGCCCCTTCTGCAAGAGCATGCTCGACAGCACACCGCAAGAAGGCGCTGAGCCCATTGCGGTCAAAGACGTTGCAGAGCTGCTATGGGAAGGCGTCCAGCGGAGATCGCCTGAGAGGTTCGTCGCCCAGAGCCAGTCCATTCCCTCGCAACAGCAGTCAGCAGTGCTCGTGGAGGATTCGGTACTGCCCGTAGCTGTCGCAAAACAGATCCAGCCCGCAGTAACGGCACGGTTGGAAACGGTTGTCGATCTATTCAATTCATCTGATTCGTTGGATCCACTACCAGCGAGTTCCCTCGACGCGTCCGCGCCCAAGCGCAAGAGCTGGCAACCGAAGCGCTTGAGTACGCAGGAAGCCTCGTTAAGAAACGAAGCCCTGGACATAGAGAATGTCGCGGCGCCGGCAGCCTCTGTCGTAACTTCAGATCCTTCAGCCCCAGCGACTCGCGAAAATACGCCCGCAGTTCGCAAGACCTGGGCACCTAAATCGGCGGCTGCGAATCAGAAACAGGTTGTACCTGATCCGGTATCGGCGCGCGAAGAAAACCTGCCAGCACCGGCAGCACCGGTTCTGGCTTCAGATTCAGCAACGCCCAGAGCGACTGAGCACAAGCCGGTGGCGCGCAAGGTATGGGCACCAAAGGCAACTGTGGCGAAAAAGTCTCCTGAAGATAGTTAGTGCGATTCGCAGATGGTGTAAGAACAAACAGCTGCAAGAACAACCGCAGATTCCCTTCGGGAACGACAGAAAGAAATGATGGCATTTGCTGTGCTTGCTTAAGTTGCCAAGACAGTATTTCTAAAAGCGGAGTGGCACGATGAGCGATGTATTGGTGCGTGTCGCGGGAGGCTGCGGCCGGATCACCCTGAACCGGCCACGCGCAATGAATGCGTTGACCCCGGAGATGACCGGCGTCATGAACACCGCGCTGATCGCGTGGGCGAGCGACCCATCCATCCACTTCGTCTTGCTCGATGGCGCCGGAGAGCGGGGCTTGTGCGCCGGCGGAGATGTCCGCGCGATGTACCATGCCGTCCTCGCCGGGCAACCACACATAGCTGAAGACTTTTTCCGGGATGAGTATCGGCTTAACTATCTCATCTCTCGCTATCCCAAATCCTATATTGCCCTGATGGAGGGCATCGTCATGGGCGGCGGCATCGGCGTTGCGGCGCATGGGTCGCATCGCGTCGTCACAGAGCGTTCCGAACTGGCGATGCCCGAGACTGCCATAGGATTTGTTCCGGATGTCGGCGGCACCTATCTGCTGGGAACCGCACCGGACGAGTGCGGCACCTATCTTGGACTTACCGGCAATCGAATCGGGGCGGCGGACGCACTCTATTGCCGTCTCGCCGACCTCATCGTTCCGAGCGGAAAGCTACCGGCGCTGACGACGGACCTGGAAAGGTGTACTGATGCAGAGGCCATGGAAGATTGTCTTCGCGCGTACGCCTCCCAAACCCCTCAAGGCGAGACGCTCGAGCAGCAAGCATGGATCACGGAGTGCTTCGCCAAAAAAACGGTTGAGGACATCTTCGCTGCCCTTGCGCAACATACGGATCCCCGCGCCCATCTTGCGCTGAAGGAGTTGCAGGAGAAATCGCCGACCTCACTCAAGGTCACTCTCGCGGCTTTGAGAAATGGCCGCAAGTTCAACGGTCTCGCCGCCTGCCTGCAGCAGGAGTACCGCATCGCCCAGGTGTGCCTGCAGGGGCATGATTTCACGGAGGGGGTACGGGCGGCGCTCGTCGACAAGGATCGCAACCCGAAGTGGCGCCCGCAACGGCTCGAAGAGGTGACGCCTCAAGATGTGCAGCAGTATTTTCCCGCGGCAGGAGTTCGGGAGTTGGATCTCGCGTTTCCGCTTGAGTAGTCGAACACTCACTTTGTGTTTGTCATCCCGTAGCTGTGCAGGGAGGCCTAACCGCAGATTCCCTTCGGGAATGACAACAAGAATAGCAAAGGCACTGTATACCTTCCGGCAATTTGCTCTAACGCGTGGCGGGCTGCATAGAACTCATCGCCTCGATCCTCCTACGCAGCGGCCTCAAACCAGGCATGACGATAGCCGCTCCAAACAGCGTAGTGATAGCTACCGTCGCCAGTAGCGCCCAGCGGATGCCTAACCTGCCGGTAAAAAGATGGTCGGAGAAGATGCCGACGAGATAGGGCCCGAGCGAAGAGGTAAGGAGCCCCACGGTAAGCATATTCAGGCCCGCTACGCTGGCGCGGATCGAGGGCGGGGCCATCTCGCTGACCGCGCTGAAGCCGCCAACGGTGGGCAGGTAGGAGAAGAAAAACGCAACGCTGAAGAAAGCCAGGGCGGTATTGGGTCCGGGTGCGAGCAGGCCGAGAAAAGCAAACACCGAAAATAGCAGACCGCCCAGCAGGCAGGCCCGCAAGGAAGCGTCTTTGTAACCGCGCCGGCGCAGCAAATCCACCAACCGCCCGCTAAGCATGCAGCCGGCGATGCTGGTGAGCCCGGCGGTAAAACTGAAGGCGATCGCCGCCCTCTCCAAGGGATAGCCGTAGACCCGGTCGAAGTAGATAAAGGCCCAGGCAGCGACGGCGACCCCAGCGATCTGTAAAAGCGGAAACCCGACAAAAAGCGCCGTGCAAAGGACGCGGTTCTCGCGCAAGAAAAGCCAAACAGTCCTGAATGGGATCCGCGCTTCCGTCCGCTGCCGGGGTTCACGCTGGCGACCCGGCTCCTTCATCACCAGCAGAATGATCCCACACAGCAACAGCCCGGGAAACGCGAGCAACAGAAAGAGGCTCTGCCAGGGTTGTACCGTTCCGATCAGCGGCAAGGTAAGCGGGTGACGAATCACACGGCTCAGCAGGGTACCGCCAATCAGCAGGACGGCCAGGCTTCCGATGGGTCCGCCGGTAAAGAAGAACGCCATAGCCCTGGCCCGGGAGGCAAGCGCGACGGTGTCGCCGACGACGGAGACAGCGAGGGGAATCATCAGCGCCTCGCCAACGCCGACAGCAGCACGCGCGATCCCCATGCCGAGCGGCGTTGTCACCAGGCCGCAGGAGAAGGTCGCGCAGCTCCAGAACGCAACGGCGAAGATAAAGATGGCCTTGCGCGAGGTTCGGTCCACCAGAGAACCGGCGAGTGGGCTGAAGAGAGCGTAGGTCGCGGCAAAGGCAAGACCGGAGAGCAGGCCGGCCTGCGTATCCGTCAAGTGCAGATACAACTTGATCGGCTTCAACACCAAGCCGAAGACGACGTGATCGCCGTAGCTCAGCAGGTAGCCGAAGAAGAGTAACGATATCACCGGATTGGCGGAGATTCGGGTGCGTGCGGAGGGCTGATTCTCTTGGATAGAGTTCACGAGGGAGTTCACAATTCCAATCTGCAGTGAACCACCCTTCTATCACACCGGGCGCGTGACAGTCGCCCGTGGCGCGGCGGCTCGCACGTCTTTGCGCGTCTTGGGCAGCCGCATTCCCAAGCCTGTTGCCAATCGGTTAGTATGAGTCGCTGGCTGACCGGAGAGTAAGTTAGAGCGCGAGCTCTCCGGAATGGGGCCACCGGCTGAAGCGATGGGACATTCATGACAGAACATATCGATGTATTGATCGTAGGCGCGGGACTCTCCGGGATTGCAGCCGCGCACAATCTCCAGGTGCACTGCTCAAAGAAGAGCTACCTGATCGCCGAAGGCCGCGAGTCTCTCGGCGGCACCTGGGATCTTTTTCGGTATCCCGGCGTTCGCTCCGATTCGGACATGCACACCATGGGTTTTTCTTTCCGTCCTTGGACGGAGGAGAAGGCCATCGCCTCGGGCTCCTCCATTCTGAATTATCTGAAGGAGACCGCGGAAGAGTACGGAATCGATCGTCACATTCGCTATAGCCAGCGGGTGATCGAGGTCCGCTGGTCCTCCGAACAGGCTCTTTGGACAGTGGAGATGGAAAGCGGACCGTCGCGCGAGCGCACAAGCCTTACCTGCTCTTTTCTTTTCATGTGCACGGGCTATTACAACTATGCCCAGGGCCACACGCCGGAGTTCCCCGGCGCCGATCAGTTTCGCGGCCGGGTAATTCATCCGCAGCTTTGGCCTGAGGATCTCGACTACGCCGGCAAGCAGGTCGTCATCATCGGCAGCGGCGCCACGGCCGTCACGCTCGTCCCTTCTATGGCCAAAACTGCGGCGCACGTCACCATGCTGCAACGGTCGCCCACCTACATCATCGCGCGGCCCGGCGCAGACCCGCTGATCGCGAAATTAAAGCGATGGCTGCCAGCCAAGATGGCATCCAGAATTGCGCGTTTCAAAAATATTCTGCTGGGCATGTATTTCTACAAAATCGCACGCGATAAGCCGGATAAGTTTAGCGCCGCCATCATTGCGGGTGCACAGGCGCACCTGGGTCCGGGATATGACGTCGCAACCCACTTCACGCCGAAATACAAGCCATGGGATCAACGGCTTTGCCTCGTTCCCGACGGCGATCTTTTCCAGTCGATTCGCAGCGGCGAGGCTTCCATCGTCACCGATACGATCGAGCGCTTCACGGAGAACGGCATCAAGCTCGAATCCGGCAAGGAGCTGCCCGCCGACCTCGTCATAACCGCGACAGGCCTGAAATTACAGCTCTTGAGCGGGGTCAACATCGTTGTGGATGGCGAGCGTGTTGAGCTTGGGAAAACCTATAACTACCGGGGCACAATGTTCAGCGGCATTCCTAACTTCGCGCTCACTATCGGGTACACCAACGCTTCTTGGACATTGAAGGCGGAGCTGACCAGCCGCTACGTCTGCCGCGTGATCAACTACATGGACCGGCGCGGGTTGCGAATAGCCGTGCCGCGTGTGGATGGCAGCATCGGCGAACGGCCGTTGATGGATCTTGCGTCGGGTTATATTCAGCGAGAGATCAGTCTCTTGCCAAAGCAGGGCTTGAAAAAACCTTGGACGCTGCGCCAGAACTATCCGCGCGATATCGTCGATTTGCGGTACGGCAAGATGAACGATGGTGCGATGCAGTTCTCGCGTTAGAACTGTTTCCGGCATAGGTGATCGTGGTTTGGAAGTTGTCATCTCGTAGCGTAGCGGAGGGATCTGCTTTTTCTGAGCGCTCCTGCAACACGCAAGGAAAACAGATCCCTCCGCTGCGCTGCGGGATGACAATAAAATGTTATACCTTCGAGAAAACCGCGATAGCGTACGACCATACTAATGCCACACCTCGCGATAAATCGCCTCAATCTCGTCCGTGGTCGGCACCCGCGGATTGTTTCCGGGCGATCCCGACGCAAGAGCCTGGGCCGTCATGGTGGGGATCAAGGCCAGGTAGCGTTCGTGGTCTATCCCGAACTGCCGCGGCGAGGGCACCTGCAGTTCGGAGTTGCGGCTGTATAGGCTGCGAACCAGCTGATCGGCAGCTACCCCATCGCTACCCGCAGCGGCTGCCACGCCCAGCGTGCGAGCACACTCCGCGTACCGGCTAAGGGCAGCGCTGACTGAGAAAGCCGTTACGGTCGGCAGCAGCATGGCATTGGAGAGCCCATGCGGAACGTGAAAATGCGCTCCGATGGGACGGCTCATGCCGTGTACCAGAGCCACACTGGCATTGGAGAACGCGATGCCGGCCTGCGTGGCCGCCAGCATCATGGCTTCTCGCGCGTCCCGGTTCCCCGGCTCGTGAAAGCTCCTCGGAAGCTCGCGCCAGATCGTCCGCATGGCCGCCAGCGCCAGCGCATCTGTGAACGGATTTGCTTTGCGGCTCACATAAGCCTCAATCGCGTGCGTCAGCGAGTCGGTGCCCGTATCGGCGGTCAGCCGGGCCGGCATGGTCAGCGTCAGCTCATAATCCACCACAGCGGCCGTGGGCAGCAGGCTATCGCCCGCCACCAGCATCTTCTCTTCCGTTTCTACATCGGTGATCACGGTGAAGCGCGTGACCTCCGAGCCCGTGCCGGCGGTCGTCGGGATCGCCAGGTGCACCGGGCCGGCGAGAGGGGGAGCGTTCGGCGCCTTGAAGTCGCGGACCTTCCCACCGTTGCGAGCCAGCATGCCGATCGCCTTGGCTGTATCGATCGGGCTTCCTCCGCCGAGGCTGACGAGGCTGTCGTGCTCACCTGCGCCAAAGAAACGAACGCCTCCTTCCACGATCGTTGTGGTCGGGTCGGGGAGAGTTTCATGGAAGATGCCGCAGCTCAGCCCCGCAGCGTGGATCCCCTGCTGCAAGATCCCGGCTAACCCGGACTTCATCATGAACGGGTCCGTCACAATGAGGGGCCGCTTGCAGCGCAGGGAGAGAAGCAGCGTGGGAACCTCTGCGAACGATCCGCCGCCTATTTTCAGAATGGACGGAATACGGATCTCAGCCATGGACGTAACCCTCTTAAAGATTTACAGCAAAAATACCTGTATTGAGACATTGCCATTCAGAACCGCTTTCGGCCTGAAGAATTCAGGTGACAGCGTTTGGCTGGTGCGAGTATCTTACCGCCTGGACAGTAGAGTACGTCCCAGGGCTTAAGCGATGAATGTTCCTCTTACACCTTTGCGCTTTCTGCGCCACGCGGAGCGCCAGTATCCCCATCGAATCGCCGTAGTCTCAAGAGGTGAACGCTACACCTACAAGCAGTTCGGCGAACGGGTGAGCCAGCTCGCAGGTGCGTTGCGCCAGGCGGGCGTTCAGCCTGGCGAGCGCGTGGCCTTTCTGGGCACGAACTCGCACCGGCTGCTAGAAGCGTACTACGGTGTGCTCGAAGCCGGCGCCGTTCTTTTGCCGCTGAATATCCGGCTCTCTGCGAGTGAACTAAGCTTCGTTCTCAACGACTCCGGAGCAACGATTCTGTTTATCGACAAGCAGTTTCTGCCCCTGGTCGAGTCCTTCCGCCACCAGGTTCCACGCATTCGTATCTTCTGCCAGCTCGAAGGCGCGGTCGAAGCCGATTGGCTCGTGCCGGAGAATTACGACGAGTGGATTGCCGCAGCGCCTTCCTATCGCTGCGACATCCATCGCATCGATGAGGATGCGGTTGCGGAGATGTTCTACACCAGCGGCACGAGCGCGCAGCCAAAAGGGGTCATGCTGACGCATCGCAATATCTATCTACATGCCCTGCACACCAGCATCAATCTAACCGTCGAGAACGGGGCCGTCGAACTGCACACCATTCCTCTCTTTCATGCGAACGGCTGGGGCATCGCACATTATTTGACCATGCTGGGCGGCAAGCATGTCATGGTGGACACCTTCGATCCAGTCGCCATCTTCCGGTATATCGAGACCGAACGCGTGAACCACTTCAATGCCGTGCCGTTTATGGCCACCGTGCTGGTAAATCATCCGAAGCTCCGGGACTTCGACATGAGCAGCCTGCAGCGCATCGTGATCGGCGGAGCGGCATCGTCACCCACCTTGATTCGCGAGGTGGAGCAGGCCTTCGGTTGTGTCTGCTTTGCCGGCTATGGCCTCACCGAGACCTCGCCTGTACTCTCCATTTCTCCGATGAAGCCTGAGTTGGGACTTGAGGGGGAGGAGCGGTATATCCGGCAGGCCATGACCGGCTACGCCATACCGGGCGTGGAGATGCACATTGCCGGATCCGATGGCGAGTGGCTCCCGGAAGATGGCAGTGTCTTTGGCGAACTCATCGCGCGCGGGGACGGCATTATGAAGGGTTACTGGAATCAGCCCGAATTGACCGCGGAGGCTCTGCGCGGGGGCTGGTTTCACACCGGCGATATGGCCACCCTGGACGAGCACGGCTACGTCCTGATTGTCGATCGCAAGAAGGACATCATCATCAGCGGCGGAGAAAACATCTCTTCGCTGGAGGTGGAGAAGGCCATGCTGGCGCATCCTGCCATCCTCGAGATTGCCGTCATCCCGGTTTCAGACGAGAGGTGGGGCGAGGTGCCCAAGGCCCTGATCGTTCTCAAGAACGATGCCGCCGCTACTGAGCTGGAATTGATTGAGTTCAGCCGATCTTGCCTCACGCATTACAAGTGCCCCAAGAGTGTTCAATTCGTTGAGTCTCTTCCCAAAACCGGCACCGGCAAGGTGCTGAAGAAGAACTTGCGAGCGCAATATGAGGGGAACGATGTGACAGAACTTGTGCGTCCGTGACGCACAGGCTACGAACAAATCTCTTGGTCACCATCGCGCGATACTCGCTAAGTCACTCTTTGAGTGAACATAGAGCGGTTTCCGTGTTGGTAGAAGACGTCATCTCGACCGGAGCGCCGGGCCCCAAACGACAGGTCTTCGTCGTTTGGGTGGCAGGGGACAGTTTCATCGTCTGCGTAGTGGAGAGATCTCTGTATTTCGCTCGGCACTCCGCCAAACTCCGTGCAGCCGCGAACAAAATACAGGGGTCTCTCCACTCCGCTTCGCTCCGGTCGAGATGACGCCTCTTTAGCTCTACGAAGTTAGCGATAGAAACTCATATAAGTAATGCACGAGAGGAGCGCTGTAAGGCGGAACTACGATGCGCTCTACAACATTTTAGAAATTGCCTTTACCATCCAGCTTGTCTGCTGAAGCTGCCCGTTCGCTCAGAAGCGCGGAAACCGTAAAGTTCGGACCCAGCTTGTCACGATATTTTGCCAAGCCTTGAACTACGGTCGTCAATCCGATTGTGTCCGCCCAGAACATAGGGCCGCCTTTTGCCGCCGGCCACCCGTAGCCATATACCCAAACTACATCGATGTCGGAGGCACGCTGCGCGATGCCCTCTTCCAGTATCTTCGCGCCTTCATTGATCATGGTGTACAAGGTGCGGGCAACGATCTCCTCATCCTCGATGGGGCGCGGCGTGCGTCCGGCTCGCTCGCGAAAGCGTGTGATGATCTCCCCGGTGAGCGGCGAAGGGGTGGGCCGCCGCTTCTCGTCATAATCGTAGTAGCCGGTCTTCGTCTTCTGGCCCCAGCGGCCTTCGGCGCACAGCGCATCGCGGATGCTTTCGATGCGACTCTTATCGCGATGCCAGCCGATGTCGACCCCGGCGAGATCGGCCATTTGGAACGGCCCCATCGGCATGCCGAAGGCCGTGTGAACGCGATCAATTTGCTCGGGAGTCGCGCCATCGAGCAACAACGCCGTCGCTTCGTCCTGTCGTGGGATGAGCATGCGGTTGCCGATAAATCCATAACAAACACCGGCAACCACAGGCACCTTGCGAATGCGACGCGCCAGGTCCATCGCTGTTGCGAGCGCGTCCGGCGCGGTTTGCGCGCCGCGCACGACCTCGACCAACTTCATCACATTGGCCGGCGAGAAAAAGTGCGTTCCGAGCACATCCTTCGGACGGCCTGTGCAGGCAGCCAGCGTATCGATGCTGAGATAACTCGTGTTGGAAGCCAGCATGGCTCGGGGCTTGGCTACCGCATCGAGACGGCGAAAGATCTCCTGCTTGACTTTCAGGTTTTCATATACAGCCTCGATGATCAGATCACAGGCGGCAAGCGCTTCGAAATGGAGCGTGGGCGTCAGCAGCGCCATGGCGTCTTCCACCCCCTTCATGGTCAGCTTACCCTTCGCCGCGCTCGCCTCGTAGTTCCGCCGCATCACGGCGACTCCGCAATCGAGTGCCTCCGCCGACATCTCGACAAGCGTGACGGGAATGCCGGCGGACAGGAAGTTCATGGAAATACCGCCGCCCATCGTTCCGGCGCCGATCACGCCGACATGGAAGATCGTACGCAGCTCCGTCCCTTTGGGCAGTCCCTGCACTTTGGCCGCGGCACGCTCGGCGAAGAAGATATGGCGCAGCCCTTGCGACTGCTCACCCCGCAGCAGCTTTTCGAAGAGGTCGCGTTCAAGTGCCAGGCCCTTACGCAGCGGCAGTTCGGTCGCTGCTTTGATAGCCTCGATGCAGGCAGCGGGCGCGTCCATTCCTTTGATCTTGCGAGCGTTCTCTGCCGCGAATCGCTCGAAGAGTCCCGCGTCTTTGGGAACCGCGCGGTCCCCGGTCCGGCGCACGCCCGTCACCTCCCGAGCGAACGCAATTGCCTCCGCGGCGAGCGCTCCCTCCTCGGCAACCTTGTCGACGAGCCCCAGTTCGGCGGCTCGCGCGGCTGACACCGGCTCGCCGCTTACGATCATCTCGAGCGCGGCCTGCGCTCCAATCATGCGCGGCAATCGTTGCGTTCCGCCGGCGCCGGGCAGCAGGCCGAGCTTCACCTCCGGCAGAGCGAGCTTCGCCGACGGCGCCGCAATCCGATAATGGCAGCCAAGCGCCAACTCGAGGTCGCCGCCGAAACAGGTGCCGTCTATGACCGCAATCACAGGCTTCTCACTCGCCTCTACTCTGTCGACGAGTTCGGGCAGCCAGGGCTCGGCGAAGGTCTGACCGAACTCGGTGATGTCCGCGCCGCCCGAAGAGCGCTCCACCACGCCGCGGATCACAATGGCCCGAATCGCGCTGTCCGCTGCACTTGCTTCGATCGCTTCAAAGAGTTCCTTTCGCATCACTGCGCCGAGCGCATGGATCGGCGTTGCGTCGAGCACGACTTCAAGAACGTCTGCGTGTTGCTGGAGCGTGAGCATGGAACCCTCTTGTGTGAATTTGCGTCAGGCGCATAGGAAAGGCTGCGCGTCAATGCAGGGACGGCACAGAGCTTGCAGGGGATGCGCTGCCTTAACCGCTGCCTTAACCTTTAACCAAGAATACGTGTACCTTAAGCGCCGTGATGCTGTCGATCTGACAGCCCTTATAAGAACGTTGCGTGCATCACTCATTCGAAGATGGCCCGGACACTCGTGAATGCGCGGCTTTCACCTGAGAAGCCCTGCCGACCCTCGTCCGAAACGGGCGACGCAGTGGCAAATTTCTTGCAAAGCGATTACGGCGAATGCTACTGTTCGCTGTCCTACCATCTCTCGATTTTTCCGGAGTTTCCAATAATGCAGACAAGCTACAACGGTATTCCCGTCCCCCCGAGTGGTCAGCCGATCGAATACCGGGATGGCAGATTTACCGTGCCAAACCGCCCCATCATTCCCTTCATCGAAGGGGATGGCACGGGCCGTGACATATGGCGCGCCTCGCAGCGCGTCTTTGACGCCGCGGTCCGGAAAGCGTATGGCGGGGAGCGTGCCGTGCAATGGTACGAGGTGCTCGCAGGTGAGAAATCGTATCGCAAGTCCAAGGATTGGCTGCCCGAAGATACCGTCAAAGCGACCCTGGACTTTCGTGTCTCCATCAAGGGTCCGCTCACCACGCCAGTCGGCGGCGGCATCCGCTCACTGAACGTCGCGCTGCGGCAGTTGATGGACCTTTACCAATGCGTTCGTCCCGTGCGGTATTACGCCGGTGTGCCCAGTCCGGTAAAGCATCCTGAAAAGCTCGATGTGGTGATCTTTCGCGAGAACACCGAAGATATCTATGCCGGGATCGAATTTCGCGAAGGCACCCCCGAAGCCGCGAAGTTCATCGCCTTTGTGAATGACGATATGCTGCAGGGCGCCAAGAAAAAGATTCGTCTGGATTCAGGGGTTGGCGTAAAGCCTATCTCCATTACGGGGTCGAAGCGCCTCGTGCGCGCGGCCATCCAATACGCCCTCAAAGAGAAGCGGGAGGTCGTCACTCTCGTCCACAAGGGAAATATCCAGAAGTTTACGGAAGGCGCCTTCCGCGAATGGGGCTATGAGGTCGCTGTTCAGGAGTTTCGCGCGGAAACGGTCACCGAGCGGGAAAGCTGGATACTCGGCAACCTTGAGCAGACGCCCGGCCTCTCCGCGCAGGCAAACGCCGCGCTCATTGAGCCTGGAATCGAGTTTGCGCCCCCTGAGTTCGGCGAAGCAATCGTCAAGGAGGTCGAGGATGTATTGGCGAGCATTGGAGATTCGCACGGCAGCGGCCGCTGGAAAGAGAAGGTGCTCATCAACGACCGTATCGCTGATTCCATCTTTCAGCAGATCATCATTCGACCCTCCGACTACAGCGTGCTCGCGACCACAAACCTGAATGGAGATTACATCTCCGACGCCGCGGCAGCCCAGGTTGGAGGCCTTGGCATTGCGCCCGGCGGGAATATCGGCGATGGTTACGCCGTCTTCGAAGCGACCCACGGCACCGCCCCGAAGTACGCCGACAAGGATGTCATCAACCCAGGTTCAGTCATCCTGTCGGGAGTAATGTTGTTCAACTTCCTGGGCTGGCATGAGGCCGCGCTGCTGATAGAGTCCTCGCTGGAAAAGACAATTCAACAAAAATACGTGACTTACGACTTCGAGCGCCAGATGCAGGGGGCAACCAAGGCGAAAACTAGTGAGTTTGCATCCCGAATGATAGAAAATATGTGACCGTGACGCTTCATAGCTGATGAACAGTTGGTGTGCACTGTCACTTTGTTTTGTCATTCCCGTAGGGATCTGCTTTTGCTTCTGAAGATGCAAGGAGAACAGCAGATCCCTAGGCGACGACAATCGAGGAGTTGCGCCTCTGGTCGAGATGACGCCTTTACGTAGGCGGATTGACCTCCATCTAGCTAAACCCTCCGCCATCTGCCGGCCAAGGCTTACGGAGCCTCCCGTTACGATCGCAACGCGCCCGCTAAGATCAGAAATCGAGCTTGTTTTCATGCGGGTCCTTTACGAACTTTGGACGTACGTTAAATCCCGGATCAACCACCCATGGCTGAACGAGCCGAGTACCGTCACTTCTCACAAATCGCCACGCGCTGGAACGACAACGACGCGTACGGCCATGTAAACAATGTCCAGTACTACAGCTTCTTCGATACTGTAATTAACGGCTATCTTATCCGCACTGGATCGCTGGACTTTCGTACCGGTCCGCTCATCGGTGTTTGCGCCGAGTCGCACTGCAAGTACATCGCAGATCTCGCGTTTCCGGAGGTGATCGACGTCGGCTTGCGCGTGGAGCACCTGGGCCGAAGCAGCGTTCGGTACGGCATCGGCCTGTTTCGCGCTGAAGCGGCGCAGGCAGCGGCGGAGGGCTGGTTTGTGCACGTCTTTGTCGATCGCGCCAGCCGCCGCCCCGCTCCCCTCACCCCGGAGTTGCGGAACGCCCTTGAACAGATCTCCATGGAGACGCGCGCTTGAACCAAACATGATCTAGGGGCGGTTGCGACCCAGGCGGTCATGACTCGAAACCCAGTCGCCGCGAAGAATCGCGCTGCTCAGAGATAGATCCCCTGCGAGCGCGACGCCGGCGCATATCTCCGCCAGCTTGTCCGATTTGCCGTCCCCATAACAACCCAGAAGATTCAGGCACTCCCGCTGCGTGGGGAGTCCCGTTCCGCCGCCGTAGGTCGCCACAATCAGCGATGGAATCGTGATGGACCAGTATAAGTCGCCGTCCGGCTGCAGTTGCGAGTAGACAACCGCAGCGTGCGATTCGGCGACATTGGCGGCATCCTGTCCCGTCGCGATGAACATCGCCGCCAAACCGTTCGCGGAGTGAGCCCCGTTATTGGCTGAACCCGCAAAGAAAGCGCCGGCCTGCGAGATCTGCCGCATGTGGAAGAGAGCGGCCGTGTCCACGCCCATAATGCTCTGCAAGCGATCGCGTTGGATGACAACCTCCGCCACAACGCGCTTGCCTCGAGTCAAAAGAGTATTCAGTTGCGAATGCTTCTTGTCGGTATCGATATTGCCCGAAAGCAGGAAAGACAAACCGTCGGGGTGGGTGGCGGCTATCCATCGGCACGCGGCCAAGGTCGCTTTGCCGACCATGTTCTGCCCGGCAGCATCGCCGGTGGTGTAATCGAAACGCAGATAGATGAGCCGTCCCACAATGAATGGGGTGATGGCGATCAGTTTGCCTGCTCGCGTTGTGCTCTCAGCCTCCGCCTGAATCTGCGCGAAGTGCTCTTCCACCCATCGGCCGAAGGTGCGAGCCTGCAACGCGTTTTCAAATTCAAAGACGGGCGACCGCTGCATCCTGTGTTTGACCACCGTCGTCGTAACACCGCCGCACTCGGTGAGCAGACGCATGCCACGGTTGTAACTTGCCACCAGCGTGCCTTCGGTGGTCGCCAAGGGGATGTAAAAGTCGCCGCGGGCATGCTCCCCGACGATGCGCAGCGGACCCGCCAGACCCACCGGCACCTGCGCGACGCCGATGAAGTTTTCTATGTTGCCCGGCAATAAAGATGGATCAAACGAATACTGGGAGACATGGGTGAGGTCCGCGCCAGTCTGTTGGCCGGCAAATTCGCGTCGCGCCTGCGCGGCCTCGCGCGTGTAGTCGTTGTCTTTGTCGCGGGGAATGGGTGTGCGGGGCAGCGTTTCGCTCATCGTATCGCACGTATCAAACAGTGTTCGATCGAGCGCTGTCAACGCCAAATAACGAGTGAAACAGCATGTGCTCAAGCAAGCCGCAAAGCTTCATGCAGAGAAAGCGAATCGCACAGTGAAAACGGAGAAAGCACACACGCCCCTTGCGCGACAAGGGCGTGCGCCTATATCTTACCGCTGGGTCAGCAATACCACCCCCCAATCGATTGAACGCCGATTGAACGCAGTTTGGAGAGACGTGATGCTGGCCTGGACAAAGATCAAAGAACGTCATGCGCATTCATTCAGGCGCAGAAACACTGCTTACGAAGCAGGATCGAGGAAGAAGAAATCATGAAAGCATTGCAGTTTCTCGAAATCGGCAAGCCCTTGCAGGTCGCCGAGGTCCCCATGCCCAGTGCCGGCCCCGGCGGGTTGGTATTCAAGGTGAAGGCCTGCGGCATCTGCGGCTCCGACCTGCATGCGGCGGAGGTGCCGGGGTTGCTGCAGGCGGGCAGCGTGCTTGGACATGAGTACGCCGGGGAGGTGGTAGAGGTCGGTCCCGGGGTCGAGGGATGGAAGATCGGCGACCGGCTCACCGCGGTTCCAGCTAGGCCCTGCGGCGCCTGCCCCGAGTGCAGCGCCGGCGTTTACGCCCAGTGCAGCGCCATCATCGCGCAGGGATTCGACCCGAGAATGCCTGGCGCTTTCGCGGAATACTCTACCTGCATAGCCGGGATGGCGATCAAGCTCTCCGACGTTCTCAGCGACAACGACGCCGCCACGATCGAGCCGCTCGCCGTCGGCCTGAACGCCTGGAGAACCGCGGAGGTAAAGCCAGGTGCCAGCGTGCTCATCATAGGCGCCGGAGTGATCGGCCTGGCGGTTGCGAAATGGGCAAAGTTCTTTGGCGCCGGTGATATCGGCATCAGTGAGATGGTGCCGGCACGCATCGCACGCGCCCGCAGTGCGGGGGCCGATCTCGTGATCGACGCGGCGCAACATGCCGATCCGGTGCTGGAGTTTGAGAAACAAACTGGCCGCAAGCCCACCGCCATCTTTGAATGCGTCGGCCGCCCGATCATCGCGAAATTGATCGCCATGGCTCCGTCCCATGCGCAGCTGGTGATGGTGGGCACGGGCATGCAGCCGGAAAACTTCACTGTACTTTCGGCCGCTTTGAAGCGTCTGCGCATCACGTTTCCATTTGCGTACATGCCCGGCGATTTTCAATTTGTGCAACGCATGCTGACTGCCGGCCGCGTGACCGTGGATGGCCTGGTGACGGACACGGTCAGCCTGGACGAGGCCTCGGCGATGTTTGAGAAACTCGGCAAGCCCAACGATCACGGCAAGGTGTTAATCACACCTTAAAGCGAATTACCTGTTTTCATTTGTCATCCCGTAGGGATCTGCTGTTGTCCTTGCCGTTTTGAGAAGAAAAGCAGATCCCTGCGGGATGACAAACAAGAGTTGGCACTGCGTTTTCACGTTTCAGTACGGAGAAGAGTTCAAAAATGAGTGACACACCCACCCTCCTGCGACCACCGCAGCGATTCGCCCAGGCGCTGAAGCGCCACGGGGTCGAGTATCTCTTTGGCCAAAGCAATCCGCCTGGACTTACGCTGGCCGCGGACGATCTGGGCATCCGGCAGATAGGCTATCGGCAGGAAAATGCCGGCACCTATATGGCCGACGGGTACGCGCGGGCCACCGGCAAGGTCGGTGTGGTGACGGCTCAGAACGGCCCAGCGGCAACGTTGTTGGTGCCCGGGCTGGCGGAGTGCCTTTCGGCTTCGATTGCCGTGGTCGCGATCGTGCAGGACGTCGGCCCCAACGCACGGGATAAGAACGCCTTTCAGGAACTGGATCAGATGGAACTTTTCAAAGGGGTCTCCAAATGGACGAGGCGGGTCACCACGGCCGATCGCATTGAGGATTATGTGGATATGGCCTTTACCGCTGCCGCGAGCGGCCGCCCCGGCCCTGCTGTTTTGCTCGTTTCGATGGAGCTCCTCTTCCAGCCGGACGAACGGCCCGTTGCCTCGCGCAAGGCGTCCCTGGGCCGTTATCCGCTGGATCGCACACAGCCGGCAGATGCGCAGACTGCCTTTGCCGCAGAGCTGCTGGCAAAGGCGAACGCGCCCATCGTCTATGCGGGCGGCGGTGTGATCGGCTCAGGAGCGCAGGAAGAACTACGGGCATTGCAGGAGTTCGCTCATCTGCCCGTAGCCACCAGCACCATGGGCAAAGGAAGCGTGGATGAGACCCACCCGCTTTCCATGGGCATTATCGGGTATTACATGGCCACGCGCGGCATGGCCAAGTTCATGAAGCCCATGGTGACCGAAGCGGATGCCATCCTGCTCGTGGGCAATCGCACCAACCAGAACGGTACGGACTCCTGGCAGCTGCTGCCCAAGGGCGCGACCTACATCCACATCGACATCGACCCCCTGGAGGTAGGCCGCAACTACGAGGCGGTGCGTCTCGGGGGCGATGCCAAGCTGACCCTGAAGGCATTGAGTGCCGCCATGGCTGCGCAGGATCTGAGCAAACGGCAGAACGCGCGCCCTGCGATCGAAAAGGCAATCGCGGCGGCAAAGACCCAGCATGGGGCAGAGATCGCCGGCGTTACGCAGTCGGATGCCTCCCCCATTCGCCCCGAACGCTTCATGGCCGAGCTCGAAAAGCAGTTGTCCGACAACCATATCGTGGTAGCCGACGCGAGCTTCTCGTCCATCTGGATCGCCAACTATCTCACCGCGAAAGGCAATCGGCGCTTCATCACGCCAAGGGGCCAGGCCGGCTTGGGCTGGGGCTTTCCCTTGGCGCTGGGCGCCAAGATCGGCAGTCCGGACCGTCCCGTCTTCTGCGTCGTCGGCGATGGCGGCTTCGGCCATGTGTGGTCGGAGCTGGAGACTGCGCGCCGCCATGGGATCAAAGTCGTGGTGGCGGTCATGAACAATGCCATTCTCGGCTATCAGAAACATGCGGAAAACGCCGGCCTCGGACGTTACACGAACGTCTGCGACTTTTGCCCGGTCGACCATGCAGCGATCGCCGAAGCTTGCGGAATCAAAGGCGTACGCCTGGAACGCGCTCAGGATATTTCTGCGGCAATCAAGGCTGCGCTGGCCGCGGAGAGCTCCGTGCTGATCGACGTCATCGCCGACCCCAATGCCATGCCGCCGGTGGCGGCCTTCAGTGGCTTGCCGAACTACTAACGCTCATGCGTACCAAGGGAGAATCATCGTGGATACCTCAGCTCCTTTCAGCCTTCGTGGCAAGTCGATTTTCATTACAGGTGGTGCCTCAGGCATAGGTCTCGGCACGGCGCAGCGATGCGTTCAGGAAGGCGCGCGGGTGATCGTTGCCGATGTTCAGCCACCACCGCAATCCTTGCTGGACGATGGCGCTATCTTCCTCAAAACCGATGTCACGCAGTGCAACGAAGTGATGGATGCCTTCCAGAAGGCTGAAACCGCGATCGGCAAGCTCGACGTCATCATTCACAACGCGGGCAAACCCGGCAATGGCAAGCACATCACCGACTCTGACGAGGAGGTGCTGGACGGCGTCGTCAACTTGAACCTTTATGGCACCTATTACATCCTGAAGTACGGTCCCGCGCACATGCACGACAACGGCTCCATCATCAACACCGCTTCGGTGGCCGGCCTGCAGCAAAATGAAGGATTCTTTGACTACAGTGCGACCAAAGCCGCGCTGATCAGCATGACCAAAACCGCTTGCGTGGAGCTGGGCAAACGCGGCATTCGCTGCAACGCGGTCGCACCCGGGCCTGTGAAAACGCCCATGCTGCCGCCGGATCATATTTTGAACGCGCTCGCCAAAAATCTCTCCGCGCTTGGGCGCATTGCGGAGATAGACGACCTGGTGGGTGTGTACCACTTCCTCGCCAGCGATCAGAGCAGATACATCACAGGCCAGACCATCATTGTGGATGGCGGACGGCTCGCCGGTTTCCGCACGGAGGTACTGGGGCGGCTGGCGGGCTAAGCGGTTCCCGGGTGTGTGTTCAGCTCCCTTGAATTGTCATCCCGTAGCGCAGCGTAGGGATCTGCTTTTCCCCAGGCGTTATTACAACGCACAAAGAAATCAGAACCCTACGCTTCGCTTCGGGATGACAAGCCTAAGAGGAAGTTGGACTCCGGCGAACCTATCCCGCCGGGGTTTCTCCCACAAGATCCGCGATTCCCCGGGAAGAAGAAACGAATGCGTCGAAGTGCGGTCCTTCGCCCCGAACCACAACTCCACGCTGGTTTGAAAACTCGCGGAATCCATCTTCACCATGATGACGGCCCATGCCGCTCATGCCGACCCCGCCAAAGCCCAGAGACTTAAGACCGGCCTGGATGGCAGCCGCGTTTACTGCGGCCCCGCCCGACACCGTTTCCGAGAGGATGTGATCGATGGTCGCAACATCCTCACCAAAGACGTAGACCCCCAGCGGATGGTCGCTCGCATTGATGCGTTCGATCACGTCATCCACCGCGTCGTATGGAATCACGGGTACGATCGGCCCAAAGATCTCCTCCTGCATCAATCGCAGATCGAACGCGGGATCCAGTACAAGCGAGATCGGCATCTGGCGGTTCTCCGTCTGTGCTCCGCTTTCTCCCTCCAGCGCCACGACACGAGTTCCACGTTCCCTGGCCTCGGCCAACATGCTCTCGATCCGTTCCATATGGCGATCCGAGATGATGCCGGTGCACACCGACGACCGGGAGTATTCCGGTGCTGCCTGGGCCATGAACCCCGTCGCGATTTGGGCAAAGGTTTCCAGGTCGGCGCGCGGCACAAAGCAATGATCCACGGACACGCACATCTGCCCGTTTTTGATCATCTTCACCCCAACCACGGTGCCGACCGATTCGGGTGTCACGCTGCCGGGCAGCAGCACCGCCGGACACTTGCCGCCGAGTTCCAGCGTTACCGGCGTCAGATTCTGCGCCGCCGCCGCCATGACCTGCCGCCCCACGTTGGAACTGCCCGTGTAGAGCAGATGGTTCCACGGCATCGCCGTAAAGGCGCGCGCCAGTTCCAGCCCGCCTACGGCGACATAGACGAGGTCGGGCGGGAAGGTCGCAGACACCATCTCGCGCATCAGCGCAGCGCAGGCGGGCGTGAACTCCGACGGTTTCAGCATCACCCGATTGCCCGCCGCCAGCATGTCCACAAGAGGACCGATGCCGATCTCAAAGGGAAAATTCCAAGGGACGATGTTGCCGACCACACCCTTCGGCTGGCTCTTCACAAAGGCCCGCAGGACACCCGCATAGTCTGGATCCACCTCGCGCGGCATCGGCCGCATCCACTCTTCAAGGTGGGCCAGCGCGTACTCAACGCGCTTGGTGACGGCAAGAATCTCAAGCGCTTCGGCAGCCGCCGCGGGATGCGCGCCGAAGTCCGCGTTCAAGGCCGCGTTGATCTTCTCGCGATTGTTCAGCATCATCGGGATGATGCGTTCGAGACGCTCGCGCCGCGCGGCCAAAGTGGGCTGGCGGTCCATGGCAAAGGCACGGCGCTGCCCTTCGAACGCGGAGCGTAACTCGTTGATCGCTGCCGCATCCCCGTTGCTTGCGGGATGAACCTGCGTCGTCTTCTCCGCTTCCAGCAATGACATGATTTCCCTCACGCGGCGTATAGCCGTCCTGGTTGCGCCGGCTCGGCTGTTCGCGCGCGAATGATCCAGCGTGACGCGTCCGGAAACCGTTCTACATTACTGACCGTTCAGTTAGCAAGAGGAAACGCTGTCGATTCCTCGTGGAGGAGAGCGCGTGGAGCTTCAGCCCACGAACAGGAGAGCCAAACTCATGGGCTTTAGCCCGGAGTTCTCCCCGATGTCAGCGCAAAATCCGGGGCTGAAGCCCCGCTCTTCTCCGCACTGAATGTCCGGGCTGAAGCCCGGACCTACCTCCGAAAAACAAACAATGATTCACACGGCGCCCACCCAACGGCAACGACAGATCTGGCGCCAAGGAACAGAAGCGATCCGGTGCCGGCTGCGTCACCCCGAAAAAGAGCCGCACGATCCGCGATTTGAGAACGCCTGAAAAATGAGGTGACAGGGGCAGGTCGTTGTGTATATCTTACCGCACGGTTAGTAAACAGCACTTGATAGCGCCGCGAAAGTGAAGCGCCGCAATCAATCCAGGGATCGGAAGAAGCTATGAACCTCGAACGGCCTGCCGCAACTCTGCGGCAAAACACTCACATGAGCGCGAAGATGTGGCACCGTTGCGGCGATCTTCGCCTATCGCTGCTGCTCTTTTTTGTGGCAGGGTTCTGCTTTCTTCAGCCCAGTTGCGGTCAGTCCGGCTACTCCACGGGAACCGTACGTGGAACCGTCTCCGATGCCCAGGGCGCATTGATTCCGAAGGCGACAGTCACCGTGACCAATCCGGCGACAGGCATCGCCAGGACCGTCGCGACCTCATCCGAGGGAACGTATCAGGTTCCGCAGTTGAATCCGGGAACCTACAAGGTCGAGGTGACGGCGCCGGGGTTCGACAAGCTCATCGCCGACCAGATCGTGGTCACCGTCGGTGAGACCGTGGCTTACGACGCTCACCTGAAGGTCGGCAATGCCAGCGAGACGGTGGAGGTCCAGGGAAACTCGACGCCGGTGATCGACACGACGCAGGCGCAGCAGGCGAATACGATCGACGATCGCCAGGAGGTCAATCTCCCCAACCTTTCCCGGAACTACGCGGCGACCATCTATACCGTGCCGGGGGTAACCGATTCCGCCGCGCCGCAGGCGCAGGATGCGGCGCTTGGCACCGGCTACCAGGCCTCCGGATTTTCGATCGGCGGCGGCAATGGACGCTCGAATCTGTTCACCATCGACGGCGGCGAGAACGATGCGGGCTCCGGCGCGCAGCGTGTGCCGCACGTGCCGCAGGACTCCGTGCAGGAGTTCCAGGTGAACCGCAACGGCTTCAATGCCGAGTTCGGCTTCACCGTGGGATCGGCCATTAACGTCATCACAAGAAGCGGCACCAACCAGTTCCACGGCAAGGCCTTCGGGTACTTCCACGACCACAGCACCGATGCCGTGAATTACTTCAACAGCTTCGGCCCGACGGCCGGCACCAAGCCCTTCGAGCAGAGCGCCATCTTTGGCGGTTCCCTCGGTGGTCCGATCAAAAAGGACAAGCTCTTCTTTTTCACGTCGTACGAGCGGCAGAAGCTCGATAGCGCCGTGACAGTCAACCTCGTGAATACCGCACAGGCCCAGGGCTTGAATGCGCAAACGAATGGGTTTAACGGAGTGTCCTGCCCTGCACCCGTGACCCAGCTGTGCTATTTCACGCAATTGGCCACAACCGGCGGTCCCGGACTGGGAGCCCTGGTGGGTGGTTTTCAGGCTCTAAATATCTTCACGCCTATCAACGATTCGAAATACAACGCGCTGATCAGCCCCAACAGCGGCACCTTCGATGGCAATGCAGCGAGCGGGGCGCCGCAGGCAGCGCCCAACCAAGACGGCCGGTACAACAACTGGGTCAGCCGGCTCGACTACCAGCCCAATCAGGCCAACTCGTATGCGCTACGGTTTTCGCTTTCCCGCGAAAGCAACAACGTGATCGGGGCAGGCGGTGTACCGCGCTTCACCTCCGTCAACGACATCACCCGCGACTACACCATCACGGCCTCCTGGAACCACGTCTTCAGCCCCAGCCTCGTCAACACGGTTCGCGTTCAGGTGGTTCCGCAAAACAGTGTGACCTCCGACGCGCCACACGGAGGGGCGGAGTTCGACTTGGGCAGCCTGGGAATTGTAGGCACACCTTTTGATTTCCCCTACAACCAGACCCAGAACCAATATCAGTTCGACGACGATCTCGCCTTGACCAAAGGCGCGCACAACCTGAAGTTCGGTGAATCCTATCGGCCGGTGCAGTACAACGTCTATCAGGCGTTTTTGTTTGGCGGCGAGTACGAATATTTCGATGGCGAGATCCCCATCATCCTTCTTGCACCGACGACGAACATTCCGGGGGCTCCTGCCGGTACGCCCAACCTGCAAACACAGCTTGCAATCTTTAATCTGACCCACGGTTACCCGCAGAACGGTCCGGCCTCGACCAACCTGAGCGCGTCTCAGCTGTACGTCGCCGGTCTGCCTTTGGCAGTGCTGCAGGGCGCAGGCAACGGGCAGTACAACGCGACCACCAACCCTGTCGGCTTCTATGGGCAGGACTCCTGGAAAGCCACGCAGCGCTTGACCCTGAACTATGGCGCACGTTTGGATATCGACCCGGAGCCGAATGGGTATCCCACCAGCATCTTCGGCTCTCCGCGTGTCGGCCTGGCCTGGGATCCGTATGGCGATGGCAAGACGGTTGTGCGGGCCAGCGGCGGATTGTTTACCGCTCCCGTACCGTTCATCGTTCCCTTCACCTCGACCAACCTCAACGGCGATGGAAGCCACATCTATGCGAATGCCCTGACAGCGCCCGCGAACATCCCGCAACTCGCTGCCCTCGGCACGGCGGAGCGGAGTCTGGCAACGGCGGCCAACCCGAACCCGGGACTCACCCCTGCGCAGTATGCCGCGGTCGTAGGCCATGCCATCACTCCGCCCGGGCCCACCCAACAGGGCGGCGCTTTTTTCTCGGTAGACCCCAACTTTAAGTCGCAGTACTCCATCCAAAGCAGCGCCAGCATCGCGCAGCAGCTCGCCCCCAACCTTTCGCTCGAAATCAGCTATCTCTACTACGCCGGCGTTCACATTCAGCAGATTCAGGAAGGAAATTACACCCAGAACACCGCTGTGCCTGTAGATCCCTTCATTGGCCCGCAATACATCCCGAAATCCGGCTCAACCTTTGGAACGCTCAATAGCAACATCATCCAAAACGACGCCACCACCTCCGCTGGCCACTCTACGTATAACGCGATGACCACGTCCCTGAGCAAGCGCTATGGGCACGGCCTGCAATTTCAGGTGAACTACACCTGGAGCAAGGCGGTCGACAACACGAGTGATTACAGCTCTCAAAGCACACCCTTGCGGCCGGGCTTGCTGTATCTCGACCGCGCGGTATCGTCGTTCAACATCAAGAACAGCCTGGTCGCCAATGCGGTGTACACCACCCCGGCGCATCATAGCGGTCAAAGCTGGACATCCCTGCTCTACTCGGACTTCATCATTGCCCCGATCGTCTCCGTGCGCAGCGGCGTGCCGTTCACGATGCTGGTGCCCGCTCTCGCAAATTTGAACGGAACCGGGGGAGCGCATCCGGGTGAAGCGCGGCCCTTCGGCGAAGGCCGTAACCTGGGCATAGGCCCCGGCTACAAGGATTTTGACCTTCGCATCTCGCGCGATATCTTTCTCAAGCGAGACTCCGGCGTTCACCTGGAGGCGATTGCCCAGGCCTCCAACGTGCTCAACCACACGAACTTCACCAGCGTGCAAAATATCTTCCCGGACACGGCGGTAACCAACGCAGCGGGACTCACAACCTCCGCCCTCGTTCCCACGCCGGAGGGCACGGTGGATCTTCTCAACGGACCGTTCAATCTCAAGGGCTTTCGGCCAAACGGGCCATCGCAGTTAACGGATCCGTTGGCGTTCAAGACCGCAGGCATACCCCGCCAGATCAGCTTCGGTCTGGAGCTTTCGTTCTAACTTTCACCCTTTTTGTTGCCATCCCGTTTTTCTATTGTCATCCCGTAGGGATCAGCTGTTGTCCTCGTGTTTTAAAAAACAAAAAGCAGATCCCTACGGGATGACAAATCAAGGGATGACAAATCAAGAGATGACAAACAATGGATGACAAACAATGGATGACAAACAAAAGGGTTACAAACAAAGCTGACGCTGCACACCAACTGTTCATACGCTGTAGAAATACGACTGGCCCATGCAGCGCAGTAAGAATCTGCATGGGCCAGTTGCCAAGTGAGCGCCGATGCCTGCCAATCCGTCAAAATACCTCGCCACCGAAACTGTCTCAAGCGCGATCTGCAACGCTCTGCTGAACTGGCTGGGTGCGCTCGCGGTCTTCCACGGACGCGCGTACATCCCCGTCAGCGGCCCCAAGGGACTCGTGATGGACAGCATTGGCCAAACGTTTTTCGTGGTCTCCCTCAGCATCTTGATCCCGTCCCTGCTTGCGCGCAGGCGACGGCGGACCGGAGCCCTGCCGCCGGCTCCAAGCAGCACGCAACCGACCAGTCCCGCGAATCTTTATCTACGCTCCCTGATCGCAGGCGTTGTAGCCGCTTGTGTTGTTGCGGCCTGCAACGCCGTGCTGCTTCCACGAGTTTTTCCGCCCGACGTGAGCCATCGTGATGCCGTTCTGTTCAAGATCGTTTGCGGAGCCATCATCGGCTGTATCGCTAGCGCTCTGGCGATCTCCGCCGTGCTCAAGGAGACGGCGGAGTAAAGCGAATGCCCAGTTGGTGTGTAGAAGGGCCGAACCGCAGATTCCCTTCGGGAATGACAGAAAATGGCACTGTATACCTCCAGGTAATTTGCTATTCGCCTGCGAAGGGGATCCGTCCCCTGCCTGGCCCATAGGTTTTAAGTCAGAGTGAAGGACACGGCCGTGCAGCCTTTCGGCAGCTATCAGAACGAGATCTACAGCGGCGGCCTCAGCGGCATAGTCCCTAAACTTCCAGTCAACTTCGCGCTTCTGGAACAGAAGGCAGCTTCTGCCCTGCCCCAGTCCGTGATCTCCTATGTTCAAGGCGGATGCGGCGACGAATTCACCCAGCGACACAACGCGGAGGCATTCCATCATTGGGGAATCGTTCCCCGCATGATGGTGGACTGCTCTATCCGCGATCTCTCGATCAAGCTCTTCGGTCTGGAGTTGCCCACTCCCATTTTTCTCAGTCCCATTGGCGTGATTGGGCTCTGCACCCCGGACGGTCACGGCGATCTTGCGACGGCTCGCGCCTCCGCCGGCACCGGAGTGCCTATGATGGCTTCCACGCTGGCGAACGATCCGCTGGAATCTGTTGCTGAAGCTTGCGGCGACACGCCTCACTTCTTCCAGCTCTACACGCCCAAGGATAGAGCCGTTGCCGAAAGCCTGATCGGTCGTGCCGAGTCCGCCGGCTACAAGGGCATTGTGGTTACGCTCGATACCTGGGTCACGGGCTGGCGTTCCCGCGACCTCAACGACGCGAATTTTCCTCAGCTGCGCGGCCACGTTCTCCAGAACTACTTCTCCGATCCCCATTTCCGCGCCGGGCTGGCCAAGCCTCCTGAAGAAGACCGCCAGGCCGCCATCTCGCACTGGGCCAGGAATTTCGGCAAGGTGCTTACCTGGGCAGACCTCCCATGGCTTCGCTCGCTGACCAAACTACCCTTGATCCTCAAGGGGATATGTCATCCCGAGGACGCCAGGCGCGCCATCGATGGGGGCGCCGATGCCGTCTACTGCTCCAACCACGGCGGCCGCCAGGCCAATGGAGGGATGGCCGCCATCGACATGCTTCCCGCCGTCGTCGAAGCCTGCGGCAACGCGCCGGTTCTGTTCGACTCCGGCATTCGCTCCGGCACAGACGTTGCCAAGGCGCTTGCCATGGGCGCGACCGCGGTTGGCATAGGCCGCCCTTATGTGTACGGTCTTGCCCTCGACGGAACTGACGGTGTGATCCACGTGCTGCGATGCCTGCTCGCCGAGGCGGATCTGCTGATGGCCGTGGACGGCTACCCCACCCTCACCGAACTTCGCCGTGCCGGGGCCGCTCGTCTGCAACCGTGATCCACAAGATCAACCGGCAACCAAATCGCACGAGCCCCTTCCGAAACTGCTGCACGACATCTGTCCTGTGAGCGAAGGCAGATCATTCTCGAAAGAAGCAAAATCAAAGAGGAACTTGGGGAGTAACGAGCCTGCAAAGATCCCCATGACAGACACTCTCTCTTGACGATTGATTCATTGGAACGGAGTTGTGCAGGAATGAAGCTGAGTCTCGGTGGCTCTCTGAAGATGTTTCTAGTCATGCTTGTCTTGACGGATGGCGGCTGCCACACCGTGTCCTCCTCTGTCATCAGCGCCATACCTCGGAATGACACCGAAGCGGACTTCGTTTCGGAACACGCCGGTCTCGCAAGAGCTGCCGCTCGCCACAAACTTTCAATCTACTGGAGTGGGCCAAGCGGAAGCAACGATAACGAGCAGCAAATTACATTGGCTGAACGGGCGATTCGGGAGAGAAATTTCGGTATTGTGGTCACGCCCACGGCCCTCTTTGCGATGGACACTGCCATCGCGCGCGCACTTGCCCGCGGCATCCCGGTAGTGGTCCTTGGTGCACCGATCCCGCTGCCGCCCGATCGCAACCTCTCGTTTGTACTCAACGACACGCAGCGCAATGGCGCGCTGGCAGCCGAGCGGGTTCATCAGCTCGTCGGCAACCAGGGAGAGATTGCACTTGGGGGCATCGACCCCAACTCTCCCGGCAGCGAGAGCTGTGCCCTGGCTTTTGAATCTGCGCTCCACAGGCTGGCTCCGGCCATTCGGATCGTTAGCCATCTGACGGGATCCTACACCCCGGGACAGGCCGAGACCGCCATCGAGCAGATCCTCGACGAGCATCCCCATCTGGGGGCGATCTATGCGCTGAACCTGGCGGTCACTCATGGGGCAGTCGCGGCGGTGCGCGACTCCGGACGCGAGTCTGGGCACGACTCCGGACGCGAGTCAGGGCGCGCTTCTGAGCGTCAAGGAACCGTCGCCATTATCGGAAACGATGAAGCTCTTGATCTTCTGTTCCTCGTTCGCCAACGTGTCATCGATTCTCTGGTGATCGAAGACATGAGAGGGATGGGCGAACAGGCGGTTGAAAACATAGTTGCTCTCCGCGCCGGTCGCTCGGTCGCTCCTGTTTCGTACCGTGAACCCATGCTGCTGAACCGTGACAACATCGATACGGAAGCCATACAGGAACGGTTGAAGATGGATTGGAGGCCTGTTCGTGGTGCGGCCACGTTCTAGTGTGATGAATCTGAAGTTAGTTGCAATATTCGAGGTCTGGTGTTGGCCTTAAGTTTTGAAAAAGCAGGTCCTCCGCTGCGATCAGGATGACAATTTATATAGTGAATTCATGATTCGCCACACTAGATCGCTGTTCGCTGCGCTGGCGCTGACTCTGGCGGCGATCGCTGGGTTCCTGTGTGTCGTTCCCCAGCTGCAGGAGAGGCGTCTTCCGTACCGCGATTCGTTCACGCAGAACGAGGCTGCGGAGTGGACCCCCTTCGGCGGAGACTGGCAGTTAAGGGATGGTGCGATGGTCAATCGCTCCGATGAAAACGGCGCCAAGCTGGTCACCGGTTCAAGGCACTGGAAGGACTATGAGCTGGATGCCGACTTGAAGCTGATCGGCCACGATGGGGACATCGGCCTCATGGCGCGGGTCCAGGATGAAGAGCCGGGCGCGGACGCCTACAACGGTTACTATATCGGCCTTCGCTCTCAGGACTCCGCCCTGGTGATCGGCCGCGCTGACCATGGCTGGATGGAGGGCCGGCCTGTCGCGATGTCAGGCGGTGTGCAAATCGGCGTCTGGTATCACCTTCGTGTCGTGCTGGCGGGGTGTGACATTGGAGCCTATGCAACCAATCTCGCGACGGGACAGACGGCCTATGCCGCCTTTGAAGAAAAGCCCTGCGTTGCCGAAGGGAAGATCGGCTTGCGTTCGATGTCCACCGGGGGCGAATGGCGAAACGTTCGCGTGGAGCCCGCCAGGCTCCCCCAGTACAATGCCATCCGTGTGCACGCTGCCTTTCTCGCGACGCCGATCTACCCGATGCGAGAAGACGACTACAACCACATGCGAGAGGCCTACTTTCGGTCGACCTTTCTCCCGGCGCGCAGCTACCTGCAACCCTCTCGACCGCACGACCGCGCCCGCACTGTGCCCGTGCCGATCTCGGTGGCGCGAACTTCCTCCTCGCAGGGTGGCGTGATGACGCTGCGAGGTGTCGTGACTCTGACCGCGCCGCTCTATATTCAGGACGATAGCGGCGGAGTGGAGATTCAACCTTCGAAGCCTCAGGCACTCAATCTCGGCGATGAGATCGAAGTGAGCGGCATTATGGAGACCGATGCCGTCTCACCCCGCTTTCTGGCCGGCAGAATCATTCTCCGTGGGGACCGGACCCTTGTGGTTCCCATCTCGGTAACCTCAACGCAGGCCGCCGGCGGTGCGTTTGATTCGCGGCTGGTCGAGGTTCGCGGCACGCTGAGCGCGAAGCACAACCTCGGGGACCAGATCACGCTGGAGATGGCCGATGTAGACCAGAGCTTCTACGCGGTTGGTGTGGGTGACCTTTCGCTCCGTCACTACAACAGCCTGGCACCCGGAAGCGAGCTGCGCGTAAGAGGCATTTGCAGTCTGGGCTCCGGTCTCCGTCCGGGCGGCGGCGCATTCACCATCCATTTGCGCTCCCTGGAGGATGTTGAAGTGTTATCCGGGCCGCCGTGGTGGTCACCACGCATTCTTCCGCGGTACATCTTCCTTCTTCTGGGGCTGATTGCACTCGGCGTGTACCTCTATCTTCGGGTCGAGCGCTCCAGGGTGCGGGCCATCCTCGAGGAACGCGAGCGCCTTGCCTACAGCATGCATGACACGCTGGCGCAAAGCTTTGCAGGCGTCGGATTTCATCTTCAGGGCATGCGCAATGGGCTCCGCTCCGGCACGCTGGCGCTCCCGGCCGCGTTGGAGAAGCTGGACGTGGCTTGCGATCTCGTCACGCACACCCACCGGGAAGCCAGCGCCGAGATCGCGGCTCTCCATCCGGACTACACGCAAAGCGTCGATCTCTTAACAGCCTTGGAGCGAAGCACGCAGGCCATGCTGGAGGGTAATTTTCCATCGATGGAACTCATCCGCGAGGGCAGTCCGCGTGATCTCTCGATGACGGCCCGCGACGCGCTCTTTCATCTGGGCCGTGAGTCCATCGCGAACATCCTTCGTCACTCTTCTGCCTCGGCAATTACGCTCCGGCTTCTCTACGAATCACAACAGGTCGTGCTTGAAGTTCGCGACAATGGCCGCGGTTTCTGCTATGCCGACCATGCAGAGGACTTCGGCATACGAGGCATGCGGCACCGCGCGCTCAGAGCCAATGGCACGCTCACGGTCAGTACCTCGCCCGGGAAAGGAACCTGCGTAACGGCCCGGGTGCCCTATCAGGTCCGTTTCGGGCTTTATAACTGGATCCATGCCTACCGCGTCCGAGTCGTGCCGCGAAGGCCTGGCCGTTAGGTAGTGTCTGTATGAATCATTTTTTGCTTTTCGGAGGTAGGTCCGGGCTTCAGCCCGGACCTTGAGCGCGGAGAAGAACGGGGCTTCAGCCCCGGGGTTTGCGCTGATGCTGGAGAGAACCCTGGGCTAAAGCCCATGATTTGGCTCTCCTTTCGTGGGGCTGAAGCCCCACGCTCCCTCCCCCATGCTCCCTTCCAAGATGCACCTCGTACGATGATCGTGATGCACACAGAAACTACCTAATCCTCTTCGAGCCTGACAAGACCCTGCCGAATCGCCACGGCTGTTGCCTCGGTGCGATCGCGCACTCCGAGCTTTTCCAACAGGCTGATAACGTGATTGCGCACCGTGAACTCACTGATAAACAACCTCTCGGCGATCTCACGGTTCTTCAACCCACGCGCCACCCACTGCAGAATCTCCAGCTCTCTGGTGCTGAGCGGGTGGCGCGCCACGCGCTCCGCAAGCTGCTGGGCAATGTGCGGCGGGATGCAGCGATCGCCGGCATGGACGCTGCGAATGGTTCCGACCACCTGCTCGAGGGTCGCGGTCTTCAGAATGTAAGCCATCGCGCCCGCCTTCACGGCACGAAATACATCCTCGTCGGAATGGTAGTTGGTGAGCACCGCGCAGCGCAGGTTCGGACAGCATCTGCGCAGGTCCGTCATCAGTTCCACGCCCGTCATCTCGGCCATGCGCAGATCCGTGAGCACCACGTCGACCTCCATGGTCGGCAGTCGTTTCAGCGCCTCTCGTCCCGAGGAGGCGGTGCCGACGACGTCGATATCGGGCTCGCTTTCGAGCATCGTTTGAAGCCCCATGCGAACGACCTGATGGTCGTCTATGACGAACACGCGAATGCGTTCCCCTGCGCTCACAGCGAAGCTCCCCTGCGCCACAGGTTACCCCACGCAGCCGATCATTAGTGCTGCAGCACTAGTTCAGTTTGGTTGTAATTTACCCTTGACCCTCGCATCACCGCGTCGCTAGCATCATCGGCGTTCCTACATCTGCTTTTTCTCCGGCGTGCGGAATATTGCGCTGCCAAGGCATGCCTCAGAACGCGGAGGCCTGCCGGAATTCTCATGAGGTTTATACGATGGTTCGCTCTTGGATTCGCTCTTGGATTTGCTCTTGGTTGATGTCGATTTGTGCGGGGATGGTGCTCCTGCCGGGTGCGTTCGCGCAGCAGCAGACCGCATCCCTGACCGGACAGGTCACGGATCCGACCGGGGCTGCCGTCCCCGGCGCGCTGGTCGTGGTCAGCGACCCCCAGCGCGGCACAAAGGTAAGCGTCACAACGGACCAGCAGGGAGATTATCTGATTCCTGAGCTCGATCCTGGCGACCATTATGAAATCGATGTCACCAAGCCCGGCTTCAAACAAACCGTCCAGCACAACGTTGTGCTGCAGATTGCGCAATCGGCCAAGATCGATCTCAAAATCGCCATCGGCGACGCCAGTGAGAGCGTAACGGTGACGGGTGCGCCGCCCCAGCTTGACACGCAGACCTCCTCACTCGGCCAAGTGATCACCGGTCAGACGGTGGAAAATCTTCCACTCAACGGCCGCAGCACCTTTCGCCTGATCGCCCTGACGCCGGGCGTCACCTTCTCCCAATCCGCCTACGGGCAGTTCGGCGACGTGGCGGTGAACACCACCTGGGACACGAACTTCAGCATCAACGGCGGTCGCGCCCAGTCCAACGAGATCCTCATCGACGGCGTGCCGAGCTCGGCCGGCTTCTTCGACCAGATTACGACCCTGCCCATCGTCGACGAGACGCAGGAGTTCAAGGTGGAGTCGAACAATCTCTCCGCGCAGTATGGCCGCTACTCGGGCGGCGCGATCAACGTCACCACCAAGGGCGGAACGAACGAATTTCACGGCGACATCTTCGAGTTCATTCGTAACTCGGCCTTTGACGCAAACAACTGGTTCAACAAGCGCGCCGGTCACCCCAATATTGAGTTCCGGATGAACCAGTTCGGCGGTACGATCGGGGGTCCCGTCTCGATCCCGCACCTTTACAGCGGCCATGACCGCACGTATTTCTTCTTCGCCTATCAGGGGACGCGCCGGGTGCAGGGCAGCAGCTTCATTGCGACCGTGCCAACGGACGCTGAGAAGAGCGGTGATTTCTCGGCCGCCGGCCTGAGCCCCATCTACAATCCCTACACCACCAATGTGACGAGCAAGGTGCGCACCCAGTTCACGGGAAACAAGATCGACCCCAGCCTGATTGATCCTGTAGCAAAAGCACTCCAGGCCTTCTATCCGGAGCCGAACACCGGCGGCGCGGGCGCCATCGTAAACAACTTCATCAGCAATTCGCCTGTTCAGCTTTCGCAGGACGTCTTCAGCGGCCGCGTCGATCAAAACGTCACGCAGAAGTACCATCTGGCGGGGCGCTACGCCTTTAGCCGAACGCCCCTCACGCAGCCGAACTACTTCGGAAACGTCTCCTCGCCGGGAACCGCTGCCGTGGGTACGACGGACTTCCGCAACCAGTCGTTCGCATTGGACAACATTTACCAGGTGTCGCCGTCGTTCCTGTTGAACTTCAACTACGGCTTCGCCCGCTGGTTTCAGGCGCGCCAGACGTTGAGCTACGGCTTCAACAACGCAACGCTTGGTTTTCCGTCTTCCCTGGTGAGCGCCATCACCATCCCGATGTTTCCCGCGATCAGTATCGGCGGCGGGTATACCGGCTTTGCCAACCAAAGCTATCTGAATAACGGCAACGACTCCCATGCCGTGCTGGTGTCGGCGACCAAGATCCTTGGCCGCGAAACGATTACTGCTGGAACGGACTTGCGCCTGCATCGCATCAACTTCTTCAATGTCAGCAACAGCGCGGGCAGCTACAGCTTTGCGATCGCGCAAACCCAGGGGCCCACGGCCAGCGTGGCCACCAACGGAAACGCCTACGCCAGCTTCCTGCTGGGCTTCGGCAGCTCCGGCTCGATCCCTATCGGGTCCGGTGTAGAGCTGCAGGACTTCTATGGGGCCGTCTATGTGCAGGACGATGTACGCCTCACGCAGAAGCTCACCGTCAATCTCGGCGTTCGCTACGACGGTGAAAGCCCTTATATCGACCGCCACAATGAGCTCAACTACTTCGATCCGGGTGTGACCAGCCCCGCCAGAAACGCCTCGTTCCCGAGCCTTACCGGTGGTCTTGTCTTCGCCAATCAATCGGGAACGCCCCGGGACGTCTACACCGCGGCCGCCGCGAACGTGGTTCCGCGCGTGGGCTTTGCCTACAGCCCGCAGGCGACTACCTCGGTGCGGGGAGGCTTCGGCATGTCTTACGCGCCTCTGGAGATCTCCAGCAACGCTGTCGGGTTCTCGCCCAGCCTGGGTTTCGCCTCTTCGACCACCTGGAACACCTCCAACGACGGCGGCTACACCCCGGCCAACCTGCTCCAGAATCCGTTTCCGCAGGGCCTGGTGCAGCCCAATGGGGCTAGTCTCGGCGCCGGCACGCAGCTGGGCCAGGCGCTCACCGTCTGGGATCACAACCCGCCCACGCCGCTGGCGCTGCAGTGGAACTTCGATATTCAACAGCAGATGACCCACTCCCTCCTGCTGGATGTCGGGTACGCCGGGTCCCGGGGAGAACACCTGACCGGCACCTTCGACCGGGACACGCTGAACCCGAGCTATCTCTCCATGGGAACCGCGCTGACCAACCAGGTGGCGAATCCCTTTCAGCCATACGTCAGCATCGGCACGTTGGCGAATGCGAAGGTGGCGCAGCGTCAACTGCTACTTCCCTATCCTCAGTTCACCAGCGTAGCCGAGGTCAACAACCCGTATGGGTCGTCCAGCTACAACTCACTGCAGGTCAAGCTGGTGAAGCGGATGAGCAACGGGCTGACCTTTCTCGCCTCGTACACCTGGAGCAAGCTGATCTCCAATGTGAACGGCCAGAATGCGGCGATCGGACCCACCGATAACACGGGTGTGCAGAACTATTACAATCTGCGCGGCGAGCGCGCGGTCTCGGAGCTCAATCAGCCCCACAATCTGGTCGTCAACGGCGTGTACGAGCTGCCCTTCGGCCAGGGTAAGGACTTCCTGGGCAGCGTCGGCAGCTTCTCCAACAAATTCATCGGGGGCTGGAAGCTGACGTCGATCCTGACCGAGCAGAGCGGCTTTCCGCTGACGCTGACCGCGAACGGAGTCGGCGCCGGCACCCGGCCCAATCCTGTGCCGGGCGTGAACCCCTTCATCACCGGCAAGCGGTCCAACCAGCAGCGCGTGAACGCGTGGCTGAACAAGGCTGCGTTCGCAACGCCGCCGGCCTATACGTTTGGTACGATCGAACGCACGTACACCAGGGTGCTGGGCCCGGGCGTGCAAAACCTGGATTCCTCACTTGAAAAGGACACGCACTTTGAGCACCTCGACGCAGAACTTCGCGCTGAGTTCTTCAATGTGACCAACACCCCGCACTTCGCGCAACCGGATACCGCCATCCAGGATGCCGCCTTCGGCACGATCACCAGCCTGATCCCGTCGCCTCCCACGCGCGAGATCCAGTTTGCACTGAAACTTTCCTTCTAATCCTTTGCTTTCAGGGGTTGTTTGATGAACCGTCGAGATCTGGTGAAGAATGCACTGTTGTCCGCAGGGGCTCTCACTTCGGGGCATGCGCTTCCGCAACAGGCAACGAAGGGGGAGCGTCACAGCTTTCCTTCACCGCCACGCAAGACGGGCGGTGAGCCCATGCCGAACATCCTTTGGGTCTGCACCGATCAGCAGCGCTTCGACACGATCCAGGGGCTCAGCAATTCGGTGATCCACACACCCAATCTGCAGAAGTTCATGGGCGAGGCCGTCACGTTCACGAACACGTTCGTGCAGACTCCCATCTGTTCCCCCTCGCGAGGCAGCTTTCTTACAGGGCGCTATCCGCACGTGACCGGTCTGCGGGCGAACGGCCAGCGCATCCGGCCTACCGAGCGGCTGGTGCCGCGCATTCTCGCCGACTATGAGTACACCTGTGGACTGGCCGGCAAGCTGCACCTCTCACCCTGCTTTGGTGGGAGGCTGGAAGATCGCATCGACGATGGGTACGAGGTCTTCCACTGGAGCCATGACATCAGCGATTCCTGGCCAATGCATAACGATTGGTATGTCTGGCTTGATCGCCAAGGGATCAAGCTGCCCAAGGCTCCCGCGCAGCATGTCTGGGGCATGCCCATCGACCCGAAGTACACGCAGACGGCATGGTGTTCCGACATGGCCATTCAGTTCATGCGTCAGCAGCGGAACTTCAATCCATGGATGTTTTCCTGCAACATCTTTCAACCGCACCATCCATTTTTTCCGACCGAAGAGTATCTGAGCCACTATGATCCGGCCAAGATGCCGAATCCCGCCTACCGCGAAGGGGAGCTTGCGAACAAGCCTGTTTTCCAGACGGTAGACCACATGGGGGCGTATGCAGGCACGGATATCTCGTTTGCGAAAACATCGCCCGAGGAGCACCGGAAAATCACCGCGGCCTATTACGCGATGATCGAGCAGGTCGACACCGAGATGGGACGCATGATGCAGGCCCTCGAAGAAACCGGGCAGGCGGACAACACGGTCGTGATCTTCATGAGCGACCATGGCGAGATGCTGGGAGATCACGGAATCTATCTGAAGGGTCCATACTTCTACGACTGCCTTACGCGAGTTCCCCTCATGATTCGTTGGCCCGGCCATTTCAAGCCAGGAGCCAAGATAGACGCCATGGTAGAGCTGATCGATCTTGCGCCCACGCTGCTTGAAACTGCCGGCATCCCGGTGCCTTCGGGCATGCAGGGCCGGTCGCTTATGCCGCTGCTCACGGGCCAATCCACAGAGCATCGTGACTCGGTGTACATGGAGTACTTCGATGCGAATGCCGAGTATGACATCCCGCCGATGATGTCGAGCGTGCGCACCGCGCAGTGGAAGCTAACGCTCTGCGATAAGCCTCGCTCCGGCGAACTCTACGACCTCCAAAAAGATCCGGGGGAGTTCGTGAACCTTTGGAACGATCCCCATCACAAGGACACGCAGGAGATGATGCTGCAGAATCTTGTCGCGCGCATGATTGAAACCGCCGATCCCCTGCCGGAACGCCATACCACCTGGTGATCTAAGCGCACCGTTCAAAGATCGATTGCCGCGCTCTAAAATACATGCACACCCAGAGGATCGGTGCTCGCAATCATCCGTGTCACCAGCCGCTGCAGCATCTCGGCCTGCGCATCTTTGTTCTGTGCCGCGCCCCATAAGTTCGTGAACTCGCCCGGATCCTTGCTCAGGTCATACAACTCGCCCGTGCCCAGCGACTGCCAGTACGTCATCTTCCAGTTCTCCGTGCGCACGCACGTCGCCATGGGGTTGGGATCGTATTTTGCCACCGCGTTGTAGTACTCCATGTAGACCGAATCGCGATGCTTCGTGGTCGCGCCCGTCAGCAGCGGCGTCAGCGACTGCCCCTGCACGCCCGCGGGGATCGTCAGTCCGGCCGCATCCATGATTGTCGGCGCAATGTCGACCAGTTCCACCAGCGCATCCACCTTCAGCCCCGCCTTATACTTGCCCGGCCAGCGGATGATCAGCGGCACGCGCGTCAGGCAGTCGTAGAAGTAGGGTCCCTTTTCATAGATGCCATGATCGCCCAGCATATCGCCGTGGTCGCTCATGTAGATCACGACCGTGTCGTCGGCCATACCCAGCTCGTCGAGCGTCTTCATCATGCGTCCGACCTCGACGTCGACCTGCTCGATCATCGCGTAGTAGGCGGCCGTCGTCAGCCTGTGATCCTTGTCGCTCTCATCGGCAAACGATTTCCCGTGGCCGCCGTACGCACCCTGATGATCCGTCTTCTGGTACGACGGCTTGTTGTCCAGCTCGCCTTCCTTGTACGCGGGCGACGGCAGCTTGTCCGGGTCGTAATGATCGAGAAACTCCGCCGTGGGAAAATACGGCGCGTGCGGCTGATAGATGTGCACCGACATCATCCACGGCTTGTCCGGCGTTTGGCCCTTCATGAACTTGATCGCCTCGTCCGAGCACCACGCGGTCTGCGTGTACTTCGGATCGATCGGCACGCCCCACACATCCAGCTTGCGCTGCTCCTTCGTCGGAGTGGGCCACTTCACGTTCTGCGTCGCCAGCCAGTTGCGCCATTGGTTTTTGCCCGGCCAGTTGTCGCTGATGTCATGGCTCCACTCGAAGACGCGATAACCATCGTCAATGCGCTTTTCTACAAAGTGGTGGTCGCACGGAGAAAGATGCAGCTTGCCCGCCAGGCCGCAGTCGTAGCCCTGGTCGGCCAGGATGCGCGGGATGAGCTTTTCGGTCGGCCGAATGTACTCGGCGTTCGACTTGATGTTGGTCTCCCGCGGATACCGCCCGGTCATAAAGCTTCCCCGCGAAGGCGAGCAGATCGGTGTCTGGCAAAATGCATTGGTAAACGTCACCGACTGCCCCACCAACGCATCGATATTCGGTGTGCGGATATGCGCATTTCCCAGCGCGGCGATGGTGTCCGCGCGCTGCTGGTCGGGGCAGATCCACAGCACATTGGGCATGCGCTGGGATTTGTCCTTGCGATGCGCGATTTCCGGCTCGTGCGCCTTGGGGACTTCCGCCTCCGGCCTCGAAACAGGCGGACCCTCGGGCTCCTGATTCGGCAGCACGCTTTGGGCGACTGCACCCTTCGCCGAAACCGCACCCGCGGCCAGCAACGTGTTCTTGATCAACTCACGACGGTTCATTCATCTCTCCTGCAACATCGATTCTTTCTCTGGATCCACACGCACGTTGCGATACAAGGGGCTGCTTCGCTGAGCCCTACAGACACCGCATCCTTTCACACTCCGCAGCCGCCTGCTTTCCGCAATCAGCTGGCCGGTGCGGTCGACCGTTTCGTGAGCGCGGCAGCGTACTCGAACGGGTCCCCGGAGTCCTTGAGCCAGGCGGCGATCAGCGTGTCGAAGTGCTCGGTGAGCGGCTTCTGCGCGGGGTCGTCGATGAGATTATGCTGCTGGTAAGGGTCTGCGACGTTGTCGAACAGCAGCCACCTGCCGTCGTTCGCAACCGCATAGGTGTGGGTCTTGGAACGAAGGCCGCGGAAGTCGGGCGGAGCATAGCCGCCACCGTTGCCGTCGTTAGCGGCCTTCGGAGCGGGCCCGACTCCCGAGCTTGCGGCGTCCTGCTCGGGGTGCCCGGCACCCTGATTCATGAGGAAAACCACCTCGGATTCCGGTGTTGCCTTGCCCCGCATCGTGGCCGAGAAGTCCTTACCTTTGACCTGCGGCGGGACAGGCACCCCGGCGAGCCCGCAGAGCGTGGGGTAGATGTCGATGGAGGCAAACAGCGTGTCCGACGATTTGCCCTTGGGAGTAACACCCGGATAGCGGATGTAAAACGGTACGCGCGCGGATTCCTCGTGCGGCACCTGCTTATACATGCGACCGTGCGAGCCGGCCATTTCTCCATGATCGGAGGTAAAGATGACGATCGTGTTGTCGGTCTGGCCGGTGTCGTCGAGCGTCTTGAGCAGACGCCCGAACTCACGATCAATCGCCCGGATGTGCGCGTAGTAGCCCTGGTGAAACTTCGTAATCGACGCCTGCGAAGCGACAGCGCCGCGGGCGCTGTGTCCGGTCTGCACGTTGGGGCGAAGGGCGACCTGTTTGTCGGCGAAGTACGCTTCGTCGGCCTCGGGTGCGTCGTCGACCGGAAAATGCGGCGGATGCCAGGAGACGATCATCATCCAGGGCTTGTCGCCGTGATCCTGCTTGATGATGTCGACGGCCTGGTCGGTCATGAGCGTGGCTTGGTACCCTTCAGGCTTGATCTTCTCGCCTGTGTCGGGGTTGAAGGTGAAGCTGTAGCTCATGTGCTTGTCGACGGCGCCCCAGACGTGCCAGTCCTGAAAGCCCTGGCGATGGGGGCCGGGAGGAATGAAGGCGCGGTCGTGGCCGGGACCGGAGAGGTGCCATTTGCCCACGTACGCGGTGCGGTAGCCGGCTTTATCAAAGACATGGCCGATCGATTCGAAGCTGGTGCCGAGCTCGATCCAGTTGCGCGTAATGCCGTTCTGAAAAGGCCAAAGGCCGGTCATCAGGATGCCGCGATACGGTGAGCAGAGCGGGTAGTTGGAGATGCAACGCTCCATAGAGAAGTTCGCCTTGCGAAAGGTCTCCAGGTTCGGTGCGGCGACGGGATCGCTGAACGGCTCACCAGGCATGGACTGGAAGCGATGCTCATCGTCGAAGACATAGAGTACGTTGGGCGCGCGCCGGAGGGACCTGGGCTTGGCCAAGGCGGGCGTAACCGCGGCGACGACTCCGGCTGCAACGCCGGTCTGCACAAATTGACGACGATCCATGATGGACTCCGATGTACTCCGCGCGGCTATTCTCTGCTGAACCCGTTTCACGTGATGCGGATGTAACGGATTTCATACAACCCCGCAACTGTAGAAGCGTTCTGGTTTCGGTGTCAACTGATGCGACGTTTGCTTTGCGGTGAACGCCGGGCCGAATCGTGCGGATGCACACCCCCTGAGCGTAGCCGAACGGGAGGGAATCTGCATTTAAAAAGGTGATTTTGGCTGCGAACTGGATGCGCCGGTCCGGCGCCGGTGACCTGTGGCAAGCCGACAGTCTGAATGTTGGTCAGGGCCGTCCTGGGATTGTTGAGGTTGACGTTGCCGAAGACGTTGAAGGCCTCGGCGCGGAACTGGAAGCGCATCTGCTCGTAAAGGGCGAACTCCTTGAAGGCGGAAAGGTCGGTGTTGATATTGGCGGCCCCCAAGAACTGGTTCCTCTGCTCGTTGCCGTAGGGGTTGGCATCTCCGATCTACGAATCCTCTGGCCCCGCGGAGTCAAGGACACGACGCTCTCCACCGCAGCCGAGCAGACGTTCTAAAGCAGACCCTTCTATACTGTAGAACTTGTGATAAGACAATTCGCAAGGAGATCTACCGATGAGAATTTACCTGCAGCTGATCAGGATGTTGTTTGCCGCACTATTGGCGGTTTGCGCAGTACGAGCGGCAGATGCGCAGAAGGTCGCGTTGACTCCTCCGATGGGCTGGAATAGCTGGAACTTCTTTAACGGCAGGGTGACAGATAAAGATATTCGGGACACGGCTGATCTCCTCGCCTCCACCGGTATGCGCGATGCCGGCTACGAGTACGTGAATATCGATGACACGTGGGAAGGCGAGCGTGATGCCCAGGGGCGCATTCAGTCCAACAGCAAGTTCCCGGATATGAAAGCACTTTCCGAATATGTGCATTCAAAAGGACTGAAACTCGGCATCTACTCATCGCCTGGTCCTACAACATGCGCGAACTATGCAGGTAGTCTCGGCCACGAAGAACAGGACGCACAGACCTATGCGGACTGGGGTATCGACTATTTGAAATATGACTTGTGCAGCTATGGCAAAGTGATGCACCAGCAAGCTCCGGATGATCCAGCAGCTCAGGCGAAGCTCATGCGCGAAGCATACGAGAAGATGCATCAGGCGCTGCTGAAGACCGGTCGCCCAATTGTCTTTAGTTTCTGCCAGTATGGTTTCAATGAAGTGTGGCAGTGGGGACCAAGTGTGGGGGCGAATCTCTGGCGTACGACTGGTGATATTCAGGCGAACTTTGACCGAATCAGCTTGATCGGTCGCGCCCAGGCAGGGTTGAGCAGGTACGCAGCACCCGGCCACTGGAACGATCCCGACATGCTCGAGGTCGGCAACGGCAAGCTGACCCACAATCAGAATGCGCTGCACATGAGCCTATGGGCGATTCTCGCCGCGCCACTCATCGCGGGCAATAATCTGCGGCAGATGACACCTGATACCCTCGGGATCCTGACGAACAAGGAAGTGATCGCGATCGACCAGGACGCGCTTGGACGACAGGGAGATCGGGTGTACGCCGAAGGGCCAATTGAGATCTGGACAAAGCCGCTGACCGGCGGCCGCAAGGCAGTTGGCATCTTCAATTTCGGTGAAACGGCGAGCGAAGTTAGCCTGCACTTGAAGGCTCTGGGCTTGAAAGGAACAATGACAGCACACGACGTCTGGGCGTCAAAGGACTTGGGCAAAGTCAGCGACGGCTGGAAGACTACAGTACCGGACCGTGCGGTAGTGCTCCTCGTGCTGCGCTAAGAGTCTCAGGCGTTTAATACGAGCCGCTGCCCTGGAGCTTTGGTCCCAGCAGCAACTCCTCCACTATTTTCGTGACCAATTCTTCTTTGATAGCGAGAAGTCCTGTCGCGGTGGCAGATCCCTTCGGCCTTTCCCGATCCCTCATTCGCTTTCTCGACACGTTCACAAAAAGAGGCACACCTGAGTTGTACTAATCGACACACGAGCGTAGCGTCGTCGCCGCCTGGCTTTCGATTAGCAACCGAGAGGAGTCGAGATCATCGGCTGAGGCCTCAAGCTCTATTGTGCCTGGCTGCTTGGTTCCCTGGATAAACACCATGCACAAGCCGTTGAACGCGCTTCGCCACGCGAAACCCTTAAGATCCGGCTTGTCGGCCTCACGGCAGCTTGGATCGCCATTTCCGACACCAATAATTTTCGCCGGTCCAGTGAGCTTGAAGCCCACCTTATTCGAGGCTGTCGGCGCGACGCGCCCCTGAGAGTCCTGCACTTCTACGGCTACGGCCGAAACGTCCTCGCCATCTGCTGCGATCGCTCTCAGGCTCGGGCGCAATACCAATTTCGATGGTGCGCCGGTTGTTTCACGGCGATCCGTCAACACTACTTGTCCGCCTTTAGAGCCTCGGGCCTCGATAACTCCGGGTTCATAACTGACAGTCCAATGAACGTGCGAGTTGTGCGGTACGACTTTCGAACCGAGGCTCTTGGCATTGACGAACAACTCTACACTGTCCAGATTGGAGAAGCAGCGGACCTCCAGGTCCTGACCGTCCTTCCCCTGCCAATTCCAATGTGGGAAGAGGTGCAAAACGGGTTCAGCGCCCCACCACGATTTGTAGTAGAAGTAAATATCTTTGGGAAATCCGCATGTATCTACAATCCCCGACTGTGAACTGACCGAGACGCGATCATATGGTTTCGGTTCTCCACGATAGTCGAAACCAACCCATGTGAAGCCACCAGAAAGAAAAGGCCGCTCATCGAATATCGTCCACCATTGCTCCGCGTCGGTCACTGCAGGGGACTTGAGTTCAAATGCAGTTACATATCCGGCCTTCGGATTAGTCTCGTAGATCCCTCGCGAGCTATGTCCATTGGCTGTCTCAGTACCTACCGTAGGCTGCTTGGGGAAATTCTGATGGAAGCTGTCGATGTCTGCGCTTTTGGGCCGACGCTTTGCGCCACCCTTCTCGCCAGGCAGTCCGCCATTCCAGTAATTGAAGCCCTGCACGTCCACGACAGCAGACATTCCCTTGCCCCAGCCGCCATTCATCGCTCCAGTTACGGGACGGGACGGATCAAGCTTTTTCGCAAGCTTCTTCATGCTGGCAACAATTCGGGCACCGGTCGGCGTCCCCTGGTAGAAGTACTCTTCGTTGGCCAAGGACCAGATGATGATGCTCGGATGATTGCGATCCTTTCGAATCATCCGTTCCAGCTGGCTAAGTCCTTCCGGCGTTGAAGCCATCATGCGAACCTCGGCCATGACCATCATTCCCTGACGGTCACAGGCATCCAGGAACTCCGTTGCGACCGGGTTGTGCGCAGTACGCCACGAATTCGAACCCATCTGCTTCATCACAGCGACTCGATCCGCATGAAGACGGTCGGGAACTGCGATACCGACTCCGGCGTGGTCCTGATGATTGCAGGTACCTTTAAGTTTCACCGGCTTGTCGTTCAGAAAAAATCCGTGATCCGCATCGAACCGAATCGAGCGAATTCCAAAAGTGACGTCGTCAAGGTCAGTCACCTTGCCACCACTCTCAACCTGGGACACCACCCGGTAGAGGTTGGGTTCTTCAGTGTTCCAGAGCGAAGCCTGTTGCAACGCTGCCTGGGTTTGAAGCGTCTCGCTTTCCCAGGCTGGAATCTCAAATAGTTTTGCCCGAAGAGTAGCTACGACTTTGCCGGCGGGATCCATGACCCGTGATATCAAATGACCGGTCATCGTGCTGCCGCTCTCATTCAATATCTCGGTTTCGACCGACAGATGAGCACCCTTTCCCTGTGGTTCGCTTTGTACGTAGGTGCCCCATCGCGCGATATGGAGTGGATGCGTCTTGGTGAGCCATGTGTGGCGGTAGATGCCCGCTCCTTCGTAGTACCACCCTTCGTTGAGGGTGGCATCGGCCCGAACAGTAACGACATTGCTGCCGCCGTACTTTACATAGTCCGTGACATCGAAGCTGAACGGCGCATAGCCGCTGAGATTTCTGCCCAGGTAGAAGCCGTTGAAGAGAATGATCGCATCGCGAAACACGCCGTCGAACTCGATGGAGATGCGCATTCCTTCGTCGGTCGCTGGAATATCGAAGGTCCGCTGATACCAACCGATGCTGGTATCCGGGAAATTTCGGCCGAGGGCCTTTCCTCCGTGCGCCGCATGAACGGGCATACTTGCGTCATCGACGGTGACATACGGCAGTTCAACCGCCCAGTCATGCGGAAGATCCACAACACGCCACGCGCTGTCGTCAAAGCTGTGTTGCAGGGAGTCATCTGCCGGATTGTGCAGCCAGTCCTGGCCGGCCTTTGCAAAGGTGCCCTCGCGCATCGGCGCGCCGTACCTGAAGTCTTTTGCCGCGTCGTCTGCGTTTCCAAGATGAAAGCGCCAGCCAAAATCGAGCAACAAGCGCTGCCGTGGAGACGTCTCTGAAAAAGCGAACTCCTTTGACCCTCGCAGCCCCGCGTCGTTTTGAGAAGCCGGCATCTCTGCTTCTGCTTCCGGTAAGGCAATAACACCATGAAGCCCTGTTAATCCGACGGAAGCAGCCAGGCCTTTTTTCAGCAGATTTCGGCGTGTAAAAGGTTTCATTGCAAGTCTACGCTCCGGGTAAGAGCGCAATGTGCCTTTGTTGACACATTGCGCTCTGTCGAAAAGAATCGCTCTATTCCAAACATGGAAACGGAGTAACTCCTTGTGCGAACGATTGCCATCGGCTTGATCGATACAGCTTTACAAGATGACCTTCGCGCCTGATTGAAAGACTCTGGCGCTATTGGCGACGCGACGCTTCGCTTGGAAGCACGTCGTAAAGCGGGCGCGCCGGCTTCACCTCGGGATTCTCATCCGCCACCGAAATCGCCAGTATGCGAATGTTCTCGTTGCTTGGCAGCTTGATGGTCTTCGCTCCCGGAGGAAGGTCGATGCCATACCCGAACAGATAGGAATAGGCATAGTCCACGTTCTTTCCCGCGGCATCGTGGTGATGACTGGAATACCAGGCCAGGTCAGCGCGCTTAATGAAGCCGGGTGTCAGCCCCGTCATCTCGCCGTATTTGGCATGTGCCGTGTCCGCGGAGCCCCACTGCCGGTCATCCCATTGGCCGATGAAACCGCCCCAGTTCTGAATGTTCAGTTCGGTCCTCTTGCCGCCGGCTTCGAATCTCCCCTTCTGATCCCCATTGGCCGACGCCGCGAGCACATAGACGCGGTTGTAATGACCGGATGGAAGATTGATCGTCTGGCCCTTGGCCGTGACTGCATTGGGCACGCCAGTCTTCGCCGAAGCCAATTGGAAACGGACATCGTTGAACAGGATTTGCGAAGGCAGCATCTCTGCCGGCAAGGCATCGCCTTTACCATCAAACCCGCCCGTTGAGCGGTCTCCATCGTTGCTCGCAGTTGCCAGGGTATAGGTCAACGGAACCGGGGTAGACTGCACCCGGGCGACGTTCGTCGATGGACCCGTCAAATGCAGCGCAAAGGTACGAGGCTGATAGCCGCCGAAGGAGGTAAGGAGTGCGCCATCGGCCAACGTCGCCGGTCCGACCGGCTGTTCCTGTCCATTCACTTCCCGTGCACTCGCGATCGGTGCCGCAAAAGAGACCTTCACGTCGGATTGCGGCTTGCCATCAAGTTCCACCAGACGCACGATCACTTCATCGCTGAGTTCCGCTTTCTTAACGGCCAGAACGCGTATCCGAGGATTGTTCACCTTCAGCAGAGAAAATGTCCGGCCCAGCGCACCGTCATGCTTCGATGTTTCAAAAGCGAAGAGCGGCGCGTTCAGCCGCTGGGCCTGCCAGTCGGTTTGCGCGGTGCGCCAGTCCGCTGAGTGACCTGCAAAGCCGTACACGAACTCGTGATGTCCAATATCCTGAGTGGCCTGATCCGGGTAACCTCCAGCAACGCCTGGAGTCCGGATGAGGGTTAGGCGCAAGGTATTGTCGGTTGGTTTGTCCGATCCATTTTTACTGTCTGTCAGGATCGTCGCTCCATACTCACCGCTCATATCGGTCAGATCGATCCATTGATGGGACGGCACTTCAAACTTTTTTGGCTGTGCCGTCGGCCGATCGATGGTGCCGATATCCCAGTTATACGTCGCCATCAGGTTGGACGCCGTAAGAGGAAAAGTGGCCTTGAGGTTCGACTCCCGTGTCTTCCAGTCGATTACATTTCCGAACTCAACGCGCTTTCCACCGTCACCCGCGGAGAGACTGACGGTCTGCACAAAATGCGAACCAGCGGTGTCCCGCGTGACCTCAATGGCTACTCGGGCAGGCCCATCTTCGACAACTCGGACCTGCGCCGGGCCGGAGACGAAGGCTTTCGGCGCCGCCTGCTCCTGCTCCCAATCCATATTCCAGGCCGGCCACTGGGCAGGATTGTCGTAAGAGATAGCGAGGCGGGCGGGCGCTGAGAGCATCTCTCTGCCGTTCTCCTTATCGAAGATGCTTGCAACGTCTCCGTCCTGATTCAGCCGGACCCGATAGAAGGCGTTTTCCAAACCATTCTTGGACACCTGCAGCGAGGTTGAAGCAGCGGCCGGCCCGTCGCTAGCCTGAACGTCATAGACGGCATATCCGACCGAAGGCACACTGGCTACGAAGATGATCTTGCCGCCCGAAATCTGAGCCGGAACATCTTTTCCATCCGGAGCAGTGACCCGCACCGCCTTCGGCATACCTTTCGGGAACTCGACGCGGGCTTCTACGATGTCTTCGCGCGCAATATTCAGCGGGTTGAAGACCACCAGCGGTACGCCCTGGGTAGCGGTATTCATGGTTGCGGCAACACCCTCGACGGCGCTGTTCAACACTCCCGCAAACTGATTCAAAGCGATCACGTCGTCGTTCCATGCAAACTCATACGACCGGGGCGTAGCGGTTCCGGCAGCAAGGTCGTGAAAATGGGCGCCCATCGCGAGTGTCCAGGCATCGTTCAACCGCTGCAGCGGATAGGTACGAGCACCAAGCCATTGGGCGGCTACTGATGATTTTTCTGCCGCATCGGCAAGCAGTTCCTGGTGCCGAATCCAACGCTTCTGGTAAGCCTGCGACGTCAAAGATCCTGCGGAGTGATTGGTCAGCTCCATCTCACCTGTATATCGTGGAAGGCTCGACGCTTCGGCGGGAGTGATGTTCAGAAACATCTGTTCCGCGGTCGCCGAGATCACATGCACCGGCCCGTTGCCAACCTGTACCGGCGCCGATTCAGGTTGCGTCTGCCCACGCGGCGCGTTCTCAGCCGGAAGGCTCACGCTGCCTTTCGTGACGATAGCCTCAAGCCTCTTGACGGACTCTTCACGCGGAGCCCCGCCCGTATCGCCAGTGCCATAGTAGTGGTAATCCGTGAACAGCCCGCTGACCTTACCATTCTGCTCAACGCGTGCGGCCCAATCTCCCTGGTACCGCTGTAGATCACTGTCCTTTTGCGCCTTTGCAAGCGCACCTTGCTCGCGTCGCAGCGAACCGAGTTCCTGCGCGTCCTGCCTGTCGAACGGCTGGCCTGCCTGTCTTGCCCGCTGCTGTCTCGCCCGTATCTCGGCAACCTTCCCGTCGAGCTCGGTAAGTGGCAAATTAGCAGGCGCTGGTGGCAGCGGCGCGCTTAGATCGGTATCGATGTTCCCGTTATAACTCCCCGGATTCAGGCCGGCGATCACGCTTTCACCGTCCGGCCCCACCCATACTCCGACGTTGAACGGTGTTCCTTCAGGCGTCTTCTCGATGGATTGCAAACCGCCCCCATCGGCCGAAGAACCCCAGACTAATTTCTGCGTGGAAAAACCCTTCACGCCCGAGTGCGCCAGGATGGTCGGCAAAGAAGACGGAAACCCAAAGCAGTCCGGCAACATGTATTCCGCACTCGCCTTTCCGAACTCGCTGCGGAACCAATTATTGCCATACAGTATCTGCCGGATGATCGCTTCCGCGCTGGGCGAGTTTACATCACCCTCTTCCATGGAAGAACCGGCGGGAAACCACCGGCCCTGGTCCACGTATTTCTTCACCTTCACAAAATCGGCTGGAAAATACTCCTTCATAAGCCGATAACGATTCGCCCCGCTGAAATTGAAGGTGTAGTGCGGATACTTTTCGAAGAGCATAAAGTTATCCTGCATGGTCTTGCGAAGGTACTCGTCGATGACCTGCGGGTACTCCCAGCGCCATTCCGTATCCAGATGCGCATAGCCTACGACATAGAGAGTAGGCTGCTTGCTAAGGTCCGGCTTTTCGGCTGTCTGTGCGTGGCTAAGATCCGTCAAGGCAATAGCGAGCAGCAAGCCTGTCTTCAACGTAGTCTGAAGCGTTCTCATGCAAATCTCCAAGACGGCATAAGGTGAGACCAAGAACTAGATGCCAGAGGGCACCGGCTCTCAAACAAATCGGACAACTTCAATATAGCGCCCTCACCGGTATGCGGTTGGTGCGGTGCAACGCCTAAGCATAGGATCATCCCACCGTTCCGCCGGCATATATGTTTCTGCGACACGGGGAGATTGTTGAGCAAGAGTGACAGCGTTGTCAACTATTTACACGTGGCATCCACGTCAACAGGGATTTCGCGTATACGGTCAAGACCGCCAGGACAACGATCAACCGCTACGAGCCCTTGATCTTCACTTTGCTATGAAGTGTGGCGGCGCCTACCAGGGCGTCAAGTGCAGACGTCTGGCTCGCTGCGTTGCTGAAGGCGAAAGGGCCAGACCAGCGCTCACTCAGCTGAAAGTCCGGCCCCCGCGCGTCCTTCCACAGGGTATCGGCATTCTTATCCACGAAAGTACTGTACCCGGTCTGCGGGTGTGATAGATCGAGCTGGACCAGGTTGCGCACGAAGATTCCTTTGAACTGCATCGCATCGGCACCGCACTTGGGTTCGCAAGGATCATGCAGGATGCCATTTTTATCGACCAACTGAGTGATGGCAGCCGTAGCGATCTTCTGGGCGATCTGCCTCAGAGCCGGATCATGATCTGCTGAAGATAACTGGGCAAGCCCACCCAGAACTACGCCCTGGTTGTAGGTCCAGGTAGTCCGACCATTGTTCGTGCAAGCCAGCCCCGCGCCTCGGCCCCTTTTAAGGCCGTCATTGATCAGGCCTTTCGCGTTGATCATGCCGGAAGCCTCGAACCACTTCCATTCCCTGTTGCCCCACTCCCGATATTGGCTTCGAACGGAACCCGCTGTCCGGTTCGCCAGATGGGCAGCGACAGAAAGGAACAATTCGTTGGGGATCGCGTTCTTGTAGTCCTTGTCCCTGCTCCACCAGATACCGCCCCCGCAGGTGTCATCCCATGACGCAGCCATGTCGGCAAATATCGATTCGGCCATCGAAAGGTAAGCCTTGTTCCGGGTAAGATCATAGGCATCGATCCACGCCAGCGCCCACCAGCCTTCATCATCGTAGTACCTGTTGAGAAAGCCTGGATTTTTCTTCTGAGCCGCGCTAAAGGTGTTCGCGAGTGTAGCGTCGTACTGTGTAGATTTGCCCACCCGGGCGTAGTCGACCAGCACCGTGATGGCATTCGCCGAATTCCACCATCCCGTCGCCCGGTAGAGACCGGTCGATGGCTCGTACCATGTCTGCAGTGTTTGAACCGCATTGTTCGAATCCTGCAGGTAAGGGACGCCGGCTGACATAAGGGGCGGTGCACTTTGTCCATTCCTGGCACGGAAAGCCGCGCATCCGGACAGAAACCCCAACGCAAGTAAAGAAGTAAGTAGAATCGTGGCTGGTCGGAACATAATCTCGTTTCCTTTTGTGGCAGTCAATTGCCAGCGCTGTTAGCCCGTCGTAAGTCGCGTCGTTCGATCTTCAGCATGTGCTGCAGTTCTTCCAGCGAGACTCGCTTCGTTTCAGGAAAAAAGAAGCACGATGACAAGTTGCAGCAACATCATCGCCGAAAAGAATGCAAAGGGGTACGCCCCGGAACGCGCCGCGATCACTGGAAAGATCCCCGACAAGATTGCGTTCATGATCCAGTGCGTACCTGAACCGAGACTCTGACCCTTGCCGCGTACCCGCATCGGAAAGAGTTCGCTGATATAAACCCATATCACAGCACCTTGCGATACCGCGAAGAAAGCGATATACGCCACCAACGCCCATACCAACATATTCCGGTGCTGATGCGTGAAGAAGATGAAAGAGGCTAAGGGTTGTCATTCCCGCAGGGAACCTGCTGTTCTCCCGTCAACAATGGGTAAGGACCTAAGCTTGAATCGCAGGCGCCACGCGACGGGCTCACCGGCAGCCATCTGAGCACCCGGGGGAGACCAGCACTCCCCGCGTCCTCTTTCTCCCGTATTGCAATGCGTCACCAGCTATCGCGCAAAGACCAAAAGAGGGAGTGCGCTGCGGGTAGCCAATCTGCTATACAGCATTCACCCATGCGAGCTCCATCTTGGTTCTGTCTAGCCGTATGCCTTTTCTCGGCCTTCCAGGCTAGTTCCATTCCGGGACAAGCCACACCGAAGCCGTCGACGAGCGCCCAACCGTTCGAGGGCAAGCCCGACTTTTCGGCGGAACCGTTGGTCATCGTTGACCGGCACAGCGTTGTCACCATGCATGCGGATGGCACAGGTGTGCGGGAAAATTCACTCGCCTTGCGGCTCCAATCCGACGCCATGGTCCGGCAGTTCGGAGTTGTCACTGTCCAGTTCGCCGGGGCCTCCGAGCACGTGGAATTCCTGTATGCCCGCGTCCGAAGGCCCGACGGCACCGTCATTGATACCCCGGTAAGCGGAGCTCTCGAACAAACGGAGCAGGTCACACGCGAGGCACCGTTCTATAGCGACCTCAAGACGGAGCAGCTGCCGGTGAAGAGCCTTCAGGTGGGGGACACGTTGGAGTGGAAGGCGCGCATCGTGCGCACGGTTCCCGAAGCGCCGGGCCAGTTCTGGGGACAAGACACCTTTGTGAACCAGGGAGTAGCCCTGGCCGAGACCCTGGAACTGCACCTTCCTAGCAGTGCACATGTCACGCTCTGGACTAATCCGACGATAGGAGCACCGACCGACGCGACAGTAGGGCCGGAGCGGATCGTTCGCTGGACGCACAGTCACCTGGATCCAACCGCCGGGCCTGCCGCGGCCGCGGCCGCCGAAACTGCAAAAAAGAAGCTGCTGACCCCCGACGAGGAGCTGAACAACCGCAAAGGGGCACTTCCCTCGGTCGCCTGGACGACATTTCCGAGCTGGGAGGCCGTCGGCGCCTGGTATCGCGGCCTGGAAGCCGATCGCATGCAGCCCGACGACGCCGTAAAAGCCAAGGTCACCGCGTTAACCGCCGGAAAGACGACCGAGGCCGAAAAGGCGCTGGCGGTGTACGACTATGTCGCCACGCAGATCCGCTACATCGGCGTGGCGTTCGGTGTGGGTCGATACCAGCCCCATACCGCCGGCGAGGTGCTCGCGAACCAGTACGGCGACTGCAAGGACAAACACACGCTGCTGGCCGCCATGCTGACGCAGCTGGGTCTCCATCCCGAAGCCGTGCTGATTGGAGCGGGCATCCGCTTCAACGCCGCCGTGCCGTCGCCGGGATCGTTCAACCATCTCATCACGCTGGTCACGCTGGACGGCAAACCGATCTGGCTGGACACAACCGCTGAGGTCGCGCCGTGGGGAACGCTGATGCCCGTAATCCGCGATCAACAGGCGCTTGTCGTTCCAGCGGTCGCCGGCGCTCGCATCGAGCAGACACCCGCACTGCCGCCCTTTCCCGGCTCCGCCAAGTGGGTCGCGACGGAGACGCTGGACGGGCAGTTCACCTCCGACGCCCGCATTACCATGACCTTGCATGATGACGATGAAACGGCGCTCCGTGCCGTTCTTCGCCAGATCTCCCCCGCGCAATACCCGGAGTTCACGCAGCGTTTCCTGACCGGCATGGGGTTCGGCGGCACGGTGACCGAGCCGGAGATCAGCCGGCCGGATGACCTCGATCATCCGCTGACCATCGCCTTCCGGTACAAACGCGTCAAGGAGCCGGACTGGGGAACCAACCGCGTCACCGAGCCATTTATGCCGATGAGTCTGCCCGGCATCGATGAGAAGGAGCCGCCCGTGGCCTCCATAGAACTGGGTGTGCCGCGTACCGAAACGAGCACCGTGGAGATCAAGCTGCCCGCCGGCTGGAGCGCGGAGCTGCCCGAAGCGACGCACGCGAAAGCACCCTTCGCAACCGCGGATACGACATTTCACCTCGCGGACGGCGTGATCACGGCTGAACGCAAGTTGACCATCATTGAAAGCAAAGTTCCCGCTGCCAATTGGAAGACCTATAAGACGTGGTGGGACGAGGCCGGCGTGAACAGCTTTCCCTATATCCAGCTTGTGCCGGTGTCTGCCAGTGCCGTCCTGCCTCCGCCTGCAGAAAAGGAAGCCCTGACGCCGCCGGGTGGCAAAACCGCGGAGCAGCTCATAGCCGATGCCGCGGACCGCCTGCGCACGATGGATACAGGAGGGGCGAGTCGTCTGCTGGATCAGGCGAAGGCCCTGAACCCCAAGCAGCGGGCGCTCTGGAGCGGGTATGCCGGCGTCGCCTACTTTCTCGGCGAGATGAGCCTCGCCATTGAGGATCTCCAAAAGGAGCTTGCCCTTCATCCAGACGAGGTGCAGCTGAACGGCATGCTCGCCAACCTGCAGCACGTCCGCTCGGACAACGAAGGTGCCCTTGCCACTCTGCACAAATGGGCCGAGGCGGCGCCAGAAGACCCCGCACCCATCGTTGCCCTCATGGGCATGCTGCACTTGCTGGAGCAGGATCAGAAGGCCATTCAGGTTGGCATCTCGGCGTTGACGACACTGGAAAAAAAGGATGCAGACCTGACCCAGCTGCGGCTGAATCTGGCTGATCTGCAACAGCGCGCGGGAAAGAAGGCGGAGGCGGCGGCTACGGTTCTTCCCCTCGCGACCAAAGTGACGGAGCTGGGGCAACAGAACTCGGTGGCGTATGTGCTTGCCGATGCCGGTGTGCAGCTTTCTTCCGACGAAGCTGTAGAACGCGGCGTACTTCAGAAACTGGATGCCGAGACCGCGAGTTGGACGCTTGACGAAGATCCTGCGGTGCTGGCGGTGCAGACCAATCTGCTCATCGCCTCCTGGGACACCATGGGCTGGATCCTCTTCCGCGAGGGCCATCTGCCCGAGGCCCGGGAGTACATTGCCGCCTCCTGCCGCAACGCATCGCGGCAGGAGTTGATGGAACACCTGCGCACGATCGACGCCGCCGCGCATCGATCCACAACTGATGACGGAGGCAGTGAGCAAGCGCGCCGTACCTTTCCGCTCGGCTCAGCCAATGGCCGCCACGGCACGGCTGAACTTCGGCTCCTGTTAGCCGAAGGCAAGGTCCTCCGCTCCGAGCCTGTAGTCGCCCCTGTGATTCCGGGCGTGGCACCGGTCTCAAGCACCAACGCCGCCCCAAAGCTTGCTGATGCCGCTGATCTGGTGAAGTCTGCTGACCTTCGAGCCCTGTTTCCGGCCGGCAGTGGGGCCCACTTGGTGCGCCGCGGCATCGTGAATTGCGCCGGTGCTGTTTGCCAGCTCGTACTGGAGCCAATCTCATTTCGCTGAAGCACTTTCTGCACAGCATCCCTGGCGCTTTCCAGATGGTTCAGCAGCCTGCGGAGATGCGAAGATACGCTGCATTCGCATTTGTCCCCGCAGCGAAGTATCGTGTTGCGTGCATGCCTGCCTGCTTTCGACACGCGTTCTACGCTCTTGCCTTGACCGTCTGCTGCTCCTCCATGGCGCAAACGCCGGCTCGCCCCGACCTCGGCCCCAACGTCCTGATCTTCGACCCATCGCAGCCCGCAGCGGCGATGCAGGCGGCCATCGATCGCGTGTACGCCGTGCAGCAGCACAGCGAGTTCGGCCCTGATCGCAATGCCATCCTCTTTCTGCCCGGCGAATATCACGTCGATGTCCCCGTCGGCTTCTACACTGAGGTGCGCGGCCTAGGGGCCACGCCGGATGCGGTGCACATCACCGGCAACGTTCACGCCGACGCCAGCCTGCCCAACAACAACGCCACCTGCACCTTCTGGCGTGGCGTGGAGAACTTCGCCGTCACGCCCACCGGCGATGCCCGATCCGGAATCACGCCCGGCACGATGCAGTGGGCCGTCTCGCAAGCCGTGCCCATGCGCCGCATGCATATCGAAGGCAACCTGGTGCTGCACCAGAACCACGGCTGGGCCTCGGGCGGCTGGATGGCCGACACGCTGGTCGACGGCAGCGTGGATTCAGGCACGCAACAGCAGTGGATCTCGCGCAACAGCGATTGGGCGAGTTGGTCTGGCTCCAACTGGAACATGGTCTTCGTCGGTGTGCCGCACGCTCCTGCGGGCGCCTGGCCCAAACCCGCCTACACGGAGATCGCGCAGACCCCCATCGTGCGCGAGAAGCCCTTCTTGCAGGTGAATGCCGCGGGAGCCTGGAGCGTCCGCGTTCCGGCGCTGGAGACGGACACCGCCGGCGTGAGCTGGAAAAACGGTCGGGCGCCCGGCCACGACATCCCGCTCAGCAGCTTTTACATCGCCCATGCCGGCCGCGATACAGCGGCGAGCCTTAACGTACAGCTCGCGCACGGAAAACACCTGCTGCTCACGCCCGGCCTCTACGAGCTTACCGAACCCATCCGTGTATCGAAGCCCGGCACGGTGGTACTCGGGCTTGGATTTGCGACGCTCCGGCCCATGACCGGCCAGCCCGCGATGCTCACCGCCGACGTCGACGGCCTCACCATCGCCGGTCTGCTCTTCGACGCCGGTCCCGCACGCTCCCCTGTGCTGCTGCAAATTGGTGGCCCCGGTAGCCACGCACACCACCGGGCAAACCCCATCGTGCTCCATGATGTCTTCTTCCGCGAAGGCGGCGCCGATGCCGGCAAGACCGTCGGCAACCTTGAGGTGAACTCCAGCGACACGATCATCGATCACACCTGGATCTGGCGCGCGGACCACGGCCATGACGTCGGCTGGGACAAAAACCTCAGCCGGAACGGCCTCGTGGTCAACGGCGACGACGTGACCGCCTATGGCCTCTTCGTCGAGCACCACCAGCAGTTCCAGGTGCTCTGGAACGGCGAACGCGGCCGCAGCTACCTGTATCAGTCGGAGATTCCCTACGATCCGCCCAACCAGGCGGCCTACACCAGCGCGCCGGGGACGGAAGGCTGGGCCTCCTACAAGGTCGCCGGCACAGTGCATCAGCATGATGCCTGGGGGCTGGGTGTTTACAGCGTCTTCACCTATCCGGACGTCTTTCTCACGCGAGCGATCGAGACCCCCGCAGCCCCCGGCGTGCGCTTCCACGACATGATCACCACCTGCCTGAACAACTACGGCGGCATTCGCAACATCATCGACGATGGGGGCGATGCGGCGACCTGCCATCCAAAGAACTGGCCTCGCCTGACGGAGTTTCCGCTCAGCCGCTCCGGCGCGATCACTGATGCGGGGCGTCTTCCCGCTGCCACTTCTCACTGAGCGTGTGCAGCTTTGCCATCACCTCGTTCATATCGGCAAGCCGTGAGGTCGGGCTATACGTCACCTGGGGCACTTTTCCGCCGGCAACCGCGCGGGAAACAAAGCCCTCGGCCTCCAGGGTGCGCAGACGCAGCGTCAGCAGCCGTGCGGAGATGCCCTCCGCGCCCCGCCGCAGCGCACCGAAGCGCATGGGACCGTTGGTGCTCAGCAGCCACAGAATATGCAGCGTCCATGGCCGTGTCAGCATCTCCAGAAGACCACTCATCGGACAGCCGGCGCTTAGATCCTCCGGCTGCTCCCGCTCGGCGGCCAGAGGTTCGGTCATAGCGTTGGTAGCACCCATCTTCCCTCCCCGCTTTCGTACGCGGCGATGAATCCAGCGGTTACTTCAAAGTGCCTACTCGCCAACCGCCGTCCGCTTACTTATAGTAACTCTGGGCCCCACCGCATTCGAGCGCGCCGGGCCAGGAGAGGAAACATCACGATGAAGCTACTGCATCTCGATTCAAGCGTCACCGGCGCGAACTCCGTCAGCCGTCCGCTCACCCAGGCCGCCGCGGAGCAGCTGAAGTCTGCAAACCCCGGCGCGGAATACGTCTACCGCGATCTGGTGAAAAACACCCTGCGCCACTACACCGCCGTCCTGCGCGTCCACGGCACCAATCTGGAGCAGGTCACGCCCGAGCAGAAGGCCGAGCTCCAGACCGGCGAGGAGATCCTCAAGGAGTTCATGAGCGCGGATGTCCTCCTCCTCGGCGCGCCAATGTACAACTTCGGCATCCCCTCGCAGCTCAAGGCCTGGGTCGACCTGATCTGCGTCGCCGGCACCACCTTCAAATACGGAGCCAACGGCCCCGAAGGTCTATGCGGTAGCAAACGGGTCATCGTCATCTCCACGCGCGGCGGCCTGTACGGCCCCGGCTCGCCGTTTGAGCCGTTCGATCACCAGGAGAAGTATCTTAGGGACCTCTTCACCTTTCTGGGGATCACTGACATTACGGTCATCACCGCGGAAGGCGTCGCCTACGGACCGGAAAAGGCCACCGAGGCTGTCAATGCCGCCAAAGCCAAGATCGCCGAGCTGAAGTAACCCCTTTCGCCGCTGTAATCAGCCCCCGTACTCCCAAGGAGCGGGGGAGTCAGCTGAAAACAGTACGCGAGAGCACTGAAATCACTTAGGTGGTTACGTTAGTTCCAAATTGGGGTTACGCTTGCTCGTATGCGCCGCCTCTCTCCTCTCTTGCTCCTCGGATTGGCCTTCCCCACCCGCTCGATCGCGCAAACCCCCTGCTCCCCCGTGCCGCTTGCCCAAGCGGCACGGGCCGTCGCCGCGGTCCGGCACGAATTGCACGAAGCGGCTGTAGCGGAGAACGACCCCGGGGTGCCCGCGGCCGTTGCCGCAAACCTCGCTCAGCTGAAGGACACGCTGAACACTGCGGCGCAGGCGGCCTTTGCCTGTGCCGAACCCTCCGCAAGCCCGGAGGAACTCGAAAAGACCCTCGCCGACGCTCTGCACGCCAATCTCGCCACCGGCAACGAGACGATCATCGAAACCCGCGGAAAAAAGGACTTCGGGGTTTATGGCTCCGATCTGGCCGTGCAGGTGTTTCCGCTGTTCAACTCTCCGCGCTACGTCGAGGTCAACTTCCGCTACGGCATCGAGTGTGGCGATGATAACCTGCTGCTCGTCTTCAAGGCCGCGAGTCCCAACGACGCGCACAGCAGCACAACCGGCGCCTGGCAGGAGGTGCTGCGCTGGGGAGCACCCGGCTACACCAACGTCGGCAATGCCTTCGGCGATTTCATCATGATGACCCCCCTCTCCGGATTTCCCGGCGAGCGCAACTGGCGCTTCGTGGTTGCGCACGGGCAGCCCGGCTGCGGCGCGTCCAACAGTCCCAGCCGCTTCGATCTGGATGTACTTGAGCCCGGCACCGACCCCGCCCAGCCCTACGTCGTGTGGCACCTCGAACACCCGTACGTCCGTTCCGAGTTGCCGCGGCTTTCCACCACGGAAGACACGCTGACCTTTGAGCTCAGGCCGCCCGAAAAAGCCACAAAAACGGCGAAGGCGCCCGCGGGCACGGACACCTTTCGCTACCGCATCGGCAAAGACAACCAGGTTGAGCCGCTATCCGCTGCGGTCCCTTCGGCTGCCCCGCAGACCCAGGCTAGTACGAGCTCGCCGCGGTAAGCGCGGCCACCTGCGTCTCGCTCAGCTTCAGATCCACGGCCGCAAACAAGGTCTGTAGCTGCTTTGTGCTGGTCGCGCTGGCGATCGGCGCGGTGATCGTCGGCTGCGCGAGCAGCCAGGCCAGCGCAATCGATGCCTGCTCCGCCCCGGTCTCCTGGCTCACCTGCTTCAACGCCGCTAGAATCTTCTTTCCGCGCTCGTCAAAGTACTTCTCTACGCGCGATCCGCGGTTCTTTCCCTTGGTGTCTTCAACCGTTTGGTACTTGCCGGTGAGAAAGCCCGAGGCCAGCGAAAAGTACGGAATCACCCCCAGGTCGAACTTCGCGGCCACCGGCGCGAGATCCGACTCATACGCCTGCCGGTCGTAGAGGTTGTACTCCGGCTGCAGCGCCGTGTAACGAGGCAGATCATGCCCCTGCGCCACCTCTTCGGCCTGCGTCAACCGCGCACCCTTGTAGTTCGACGCCCCGATCGCCCGCACCTTGCCGCTCTTGATCAGCTGGTCATAAGCGCCCAGCGTCTCTTCCAGCGGCGTCTCCGCGTCATCGGTGTGCGACTGGTACAGATCGATGTAGTCCGTCTGCAGACGCTGCAGCGACTCATCCACGGACTTCAGGATGTAGTCCTTCTTCAGCCCCTGGCCGCCATCGCCCATCTTGAAGCCGACCTTGGTGGCGAGCACAACCTTCTCGCGCTTTCCGCTTTTGGCGAACCACTTACCCAGAATCGTCTCCGACTCGCCGCCCTGATGGCCCGGGATCCACACCGAGTACACATTGGCCGTATCGACGGCATCGAAGCCGCGGTCGGCAAAGGCATCCAGCAGATCGAACGAGGTCGCCTCATCCGCCGTCCATCCAAACACATTGCCGCCAAACACCAGCGGCACAATCTCCAACCCCGACTTCCCCAGCTTGCGCTTCTGCATCAGATTTCTCCCTTGCAGTGTGTCAGATGAGTTGGGAGAGAGATGCGGTGCGAACCTGCAAAGGCTTGGCTGAATAACCTGCCCGAGCAGCCGGCCTCACGGCCAAGTGCCGAAAAGTGCTTCTATGTTCCTGCTGCCTCTGACTACATGCAAAATCAGCACGTCTGACTGGTCCACGCGGTACAGAATGAGATATTCACCGACGGGAAAACTACGCATACCGGGACGCAAATCTCCGTCGCGGCGGCGGCCTATATGCGGATTCATGGCAAGCAGGTGAAACCTATCGGTCAGGGAATCCACAAAACGGTCGGCTACGTCCATGCTGCCGCTTTCCTTGGCGATGTAGTACCAGATGCCGTCCAGCTCGGCCTCGGCTTCAGGTGAAACACGGTGGGACATCAGCGACGTGAGGTTTGTTCTGCGACAAACCGCGCCCGTCCGCGTTGTTTTACTTCACTGGCAAGGTCCATCATGGATTGCTCGGTAATGACGCGGCCCTCGCCTCGTGCAAGCGAATCTTCCGCAATATCGAGCATGGCGATCATTTCCAATCGGGTACGCTCGCGGTTTTCCCAAAGCGCAAGCGCTTCTTGCACCACTTCATTTTCGTGGTGAATCCTGCCCGTCTCAATGGCATGGCGCGCAAAGGCTTTTTGGTCGGCAGTAAGCTGAACATCCATAGTCATGAGACTAGGAAAGCCGACTACAGATGTCAATTGTTGCATCGGCAACAAAGCCTTTGTGCCCATGGAAATCTGTTCGTTCGGCCTCTTCCAATGCCATACGGATCATAAGTATCGCGAAGTCCATTGTGTCCAGGACGTAGGGAATGGAGGAAAACGGGCCTCCTGCACAGTGCCGTCCCGTGAACAGGGACGAGGCTCGTTAATTCATCCATTTGCGATCGTTCGGATCGTGCCCTTTGGCTTCCGGGTCCACATACCGTCCGCTGTCGTCGAAGTGCACCTCGCGGCCCTGCTTCTGCATGTACACACTGAACTTCTTGGCCGCACGCCTGCGCCGCGCCTTTACCCAGGAGTTCTTCAGTCCGTACACACCTTCGTTAGCCGCGAAGCGGATGCCGCGCCGCGGCGCGAACATCACAAACAGCCAACCGCAAAGGGCGTTCGTCAGCACCAGCATCGCGTCGAACTGCCGTTGCGACGACAGCGCGACGGCCAGATAGATCAGCAGATAGATCGCCGCGATGTACTTTGCCTTTACCCGCAGAATGAAGTTGAAGTTCAGCTCCTGATCCGCGTGAAAGCGCGCGAAGGCCAGCAGCAGCGCGAGGGCAAACGGCCACAGCCCGGAGGCAAGTTCATGGGTATCAATGCCTGGTAGACGCAGGTTCAGTGAAAACGCCAGCAGGCAGGCCAGAACGCCGCCGCCCACGGTGGATGCCAGAAAGAACTCAACCATCCAGGGCGAGCCCAGTTCATCCTCAAGTGCTGAGCCGAAGAACCACACCGAAAGCGCCGCAAACAGAAGCCCAAACAGGCCAACGTTCACGAACGGATAGGTGAACACCTGCCAGACGAAGAGGTAGGCTCGGCTTGGCTCCAGCATGAAAAAGCCACTCAGCAACGCGCCAAGATCACGCGAAAAGAGCCCGATCACCAACAGGGCAAAGAAAACTACGACGGCAGTGAGGATGATCTGCCGCGTGACGCCCCGAAACGGCGGCAGCGCGACATTGATGGGTCCATTGGAACGAAAGGCCACGAAAACTCCCTTACAAAACTAGCGGGCCGGGGCCGGGGTCGGCGGCACCGGCAGCGAGCGCTGTTGGTTGGCAGCGACCGCGCGCACACCGAAGAGCACGTTGTCCTTGCTGACGTCGAGCTTGAGATGCGTGACACTGCCGGCATTCATGCTGTGCTGCCACTCCAGTGCGGACGTGTCGCGCCACACCACCTCATAGGTTGTGCCCGGCGGTGCAAAGGCGCTCGGCTCCCACGTGAGCTCGCTGTTGTTATCCAGCGCATGGGTCAGCACATGGACGTTTCCCGGCTCGCTGGGAGCCTCCGCGAGCGACGCCAGCATCATCGCATTCATGCGCGCTACCTTCACCACGTAATCGAAGTCGACAAACTTTAGATCATCGCCATATTCCACACCGTTTTCGGTGCGCAGGGTCTGGTGTTGATGGTCGAAGTTCTCACGCCACTCGGTGAAGCGCACCGCGGCAAAGCCCTCGGCATTGAAGCTGGTGTGATCGCCCCCACGCAGATAGCGATCCCGCCGCAGCACCAGCACCGGATGAAACGCCGGTACGCTCATGATCATCATGCTCTGCACACCCTTATGAGCCGGTGGACGCCGCATGCCGTTCGGAAAATAAACCGGTGCAAGCTCCGCGACCGAACGCGCAAGCTCCCGTGAGGGGGAATCGTTCTCCGCGCCCAGGCCTAGGATCTGCGCCTGCTGCTCCGGGGTCGCGGTGGCCGGAACACTTTCCGAGAAGACGCGCACGGCGTTCTTGTCCTCCTGGGTATCGCCTGGCGTCGTATCGCCGCCGACGATATCGTTGTTCAGCACAGCTTCCAAAGGCCAGCCCTCGCTTTTCGCGAGCTTGGCCAGGTGCCGGGATCCGTTCAACCCCTGCTCCTCGCCCGCGACGGCGACAAAGACGATTGTGCCTGGGAACTTCAGCTTACTCAGCGCCCGCGCGCACTCGATGGACACCGCAACCCCGCTCGCGTCGTCGTTCGCGCCCGGCGCGGTCGCCTTCGGATCCATCACATCGGTGGCGCGCGAGTCGTAGTGGCCGGTTACCAGCACCCAAGGTGCGGCCTTGTCGGGGCTCGTGCCATGCAGGATGGCGTACACGTTCACCAGCCGCGTGTCGGTGGGAATCCGGGAGCGCGGGCCCGTGCTGCCGGGCTGGATGAAGTCGTCGCGCTTCACCTCCAGGCAGCCGCCGCAGGCCGCCGAGATCGCCTTATACTGCGCTTCAATCCAGTCCGCGGCCGGCAAAATGCCCTGACCCGCCGGAAGGTCTGTGCTCATGCTGGAGAGCGTGTTGCGCGTTCCAAACGAAACCAGTTTGCTGATATCCGCGCGCACGTTGTCCGGCGAAATGGAGCCGAGCGCCGCCGCAATCTGCGGATCCGCCGTCACAAGGGCGGCCGGAGCATTCGCCTGAGCCTCTGCCCGGGGTGAAATGCCGCAAGCAACCACAACCGCCAGCAGACACGTCAAGCAACCATGCTTCATTCGCACTCTCTTTTCTTTGCGCGTGAAACCGCTATCGGGCTTCGTGCGTCCCATGTTGACGGAACTCAGCCTCCCCGCTAGAACTAGGGAAGCTGCCGTCAGACCGCTGGCATCATCGTACTAGCCGCAACGTTCTGATTGGAGAGGAGAAGGCATCATGGCCGTCGTTTGTCCGGAGTGTGATAACCCGCTTGTGATCGATGTCGACGACGTCGAGGAAGGCGAGATCATCCAGTGCGACGAGTGCGGCACGGATCTGGAGATCGTTTCAAGCGATCCGCTGGAGATCGCGCCCGTTGAGAATGAAGGGTATGACGATGAAGACGACAAAGTGCGCGACGGTGACGAGGATGAGGAGGAATAACCTCCCTTCGTCTGCAGCCGCCTGGTCCCGGCGGCTGCCTTCGTACATGCAAAACGTTCGTTTTCTTATGAAAAGCGGCTGCTCCGTACTGCTGTTTTCGCTGGTGCTGGGAGGCATTGCAGCGCATGCGTTCGATAAAAAGCAGAAGCCGCGTCCAGGGGCGCTTGCCGTACGCATCGCCGAAGGCCAGGTGGTCAACGGTGAGAAAAAGCCCCTCGATGGAGCCATCGTGTACCTCGAAAATCCAACCAGCCTTGAGATCAAAAGCTATCTGACCGACAACAACGGCCACTTCCACTTCGCGCAGCTCGCGGCCCAGACCGACTATGAGGTCTGGGCAGAGCAGAACGGTGTGCAGTCCAAGCACAAGTTCATCAGCCAGTTCTCCAGCCACACCCATTTCGAGTTCACCTTGAAGCTGGCGCCAGAGAAGAAAAAGCTGCTCGGCTTTCTGTGAGTTGTAGCAAGGAACGGCCGCGTACGCTTGCAGCACTGATCGCTGCCTGAGCCCCTCGAATCATTTTTCGACAATTCCCTTTCCCGCACCGGATAGACAAAAGGAAGGACCGGCAGTTCCCTTGGCCGCCGGCGGTTTCTTGCAGGGTGCCGGAGGTCTGTGGGCCGCAGCCAGTCTCATGGAAAACCTGATGGAAGGCCATAATGTCCTGCTGGAACCCAACGCGCGCTTCCGAACCTGAGGAGGCATAAGAAGCCGGCGTATACTGCCGCCATGGTCATGACCATTGATGTGCCCGAAAAGATTGTGCGCGATGCGCAAGCGAGCGGCATCAGCGTGGAGCAGCAGCTAGAGCGTTTGGCACAAAGGGAGCGCGAACCTGATCTGAGTGGACTTGTTCCGGTCGGCAGGCAGTACAGCTCACTGGAAGAAGCTGCGGCGGCGCGCAAAGAGGCTGGCGAGCGTATGCGCGAGATCGCCTCCCGGAATACGCTCGGAGGGCTCAGCATTAAGGAGCTGATCAACGAGGGCCGGAAGTACTGATGGCCTTCGTCCTCGATGCCTCTGCTGCAATCCCTTGGTGTTTCAAGGACGAGGAAACGGAACAGACTCGTACACTGCAAGATCGTTTAATCAGGGGAGAGCCGGTCGTTGTTCCTGAGCACTGGCAGATTGAATTATCGAATGTGCTGCTTATGGGAGTTCGCCGGGGCAGGGTTGCGGAAGCTGATGTCCGTTCCTTCTGGGTGCAATTGGCAGCGCTCGACATTTTGATTGCTCAGCACGCTATTGGAGCGGTCTTCAACGCAGTTGCGCCGCTCGCCACTCTTCACCGCCTCACCGCCTACGACGCAGCCTACCTCGAACTTGCGCTTCGCCGTGGCCTGCCACTCGCGACCCTCGACTCTGATCTCGCAACAGCCGCCTGGGCTGAAGGTGTCCCGCTGCTTCTTTAGCGAACAAGAGGCGAATATACTCGAGGGAGAGCCGTGTCGAACGATGTCCAGCCCGGATCCGTCAGTGACCGCTTCGGCTTCCTGCACATCGACCTGAACAGCTTCTTCGCCTCGGTCGAGCAGCAGCTGCACCCCGAGTACCGCGGCAAACCCACGGCGGTAGTCGGTACGATGGCCGATACCGGCACCATCATCGCCGCGAGCTATGAGGCCAAGGCGCTGAAGATCAAGACCGGCACCAAGGTCGGCGAGGCGCGCGCCGTCTGTCCCGAGATCATCCTCGTCAACGGCTCGCATACGGTGTATTCGAAGTACTCGCACGACCTCGCCGCCGCCATCGAACGGGTCTGTCCCGTAGCGCACACGCCTTCGATCGATGAGATGGTCTGCCAGCTGATCGGTCGCGAGGGAGAGCCGCCGCGCGCACGCGCCATCGCGTTAGCCATCAAGCAGGTCATCAGGAATGACGTGGGGGAGACCCTGCGCTGCTCCATCGGCATGGCGCCCAATCGCTACCTCGCCAAGATCGCCAGCGATATGCAAAAGCCGGACGGACTCATCGGTCTGCTGCCCAGCCAGTTGCCACGCGCCATTGCACATCTCGAGCTGCGCGATCTGCCCGGAGTTGGCGCAAGGACGGAGGAGCGGCTCAACAAGAAGGGCATCTACACCATGCCGGAGCTGCTCGCGCTCGATCGGCAGGGCATGCACAAGCTCTGGGATTCCGTCTGGGGTGACCGTCTCTACCATTGGCTGCGCGGCCATGCCACCGGCGACGACGGCGCACCGATCCCGGCGGAGACGCAGAAGTCGCTCGGACACTCCCATGTGCTCGGCCCGGAACATCGCTCGCAGGAGGGCGCCTGGGCGATCGCCCACAAGCTGCTGCACAAAGCCTCCATGCGCCTGCGGATGGAGCACTTCCATGCGGCGACGCTGGCCGTGACCATAAAATTTTCGCTCACCAAGCAGCAGGTCGCCGAGGCCGCGCGTTCCGGCCGCGTGAAAAAACATACCAGCGGCATTACCCAAACGGCCTGGGGCATGGAGGCGCGCTTCCGCCCCTGCCAGGACACGCTTTCGCTGCTTGAGGTGCTGCGAGCCGTGTGGGCGCAGCGGCCCGTGGGTCCGGAACACGCGAAGCCCTTCTTCGTGGGCGTCACTCTGCGCAACCTGCTGCCCGAAAACGAGCTGCCGCAGACGCTCTTCCAAGAGCCCGGCCACCGCAATGAGCTCTCCGCCACCATGGACAAACTGAATCTCAAGTTCGGGCATACCACCGTACACTTCGCCGGCATGCTGCCCGCGCGCGACTCCGCTCCCACCCGTATCGCGTTCACACAAATTCCGGTCCAGTACGGAGCCGATTACATGTGAAGGGCTCTCGCCGCAAGCTTTCGCCGGCAGTCGGCTACCGCCTACATCGCATCAAAACTCCTGGAGGCCACACCATGCCCAGCACCCGTTTCGCCGAGCAACCCAGAGTTCCCCTGCCCGGAAGTGAACGCCAGCCCTTTACCGCCGAAGACAACCCGCGCCTGCCGTTCGCCACCCCCGCGGTCACGTCGGCCAAGGTGCTGCCCGCGGGCGAGCACCTGACGGTATCGGTGATCGTTCGCGCCAAGACACCGATCGATCCTGCCCGGCTCGGGATCGGACACCAGCCCATCTCCCACGAGCAATTCGCCGAGATGCATGGAGCCGATCCTGCCTCCGTCGCTATGGTGAAGGAGTTCGCCGAGGAGTTCGGGCTTCAGATCGAACCCGATGCGCACCCGGCGCGGCGCACGGTTCAGCTCACCGGCTCCATTCCCGCGCTGGAAAAAGCCTTCGGAACCAAGCTGGAGCAGCAGGAAACCAAACGCGGCGCCCTGCGCATCCGCTCCGGCGCGCTGACGATCCCGCAGGAGTTGGCCGGCCACATCACCGCCGTGCTTGGACTCGACAACCGGCCGCAGGCGAAGCCCCACTTTCGGCTTGCCGTTCCGCACGCGTCGAATATCTCCTACACGCCCGTCGGCGTGGCCGCGCTGTATGGCTTTCCCACAACCGGCGGTGCGGGGGAGACGATCGGCATCATCGAACTCGGCGGCGGCTACACCACTGCGGACATCGAGACGTACTTTCGCGGTATCGGGCAGAATCCGCCGGTCATCAGCGCCGTCTCGGTCGATAAGGCCAAGAGCGTACCGGGCGACCCCAACGGCGCCGACGGTGAGGTCATGCTGGATATCGAGGTCGCCGGCGCCGTCGCTCCGGGCGCCACCATCGCCGTCTACTTCGCCCCCAACACCGACCAAGGCTTTCTCGATGCCATCACGACGGCGGTTCACGATACGGCGCGCAGGCCGGGCGTGATCTCCATCAGCTGGGGCGGACCCGAGTCGAGCTGGACGCAGCAGACCCTGACGGCGATGGACGAGGCGTGCCAGGCCGCAGCCGCGCTCGGCATCACCATCACCGTGGCCGTGGGAGACAGCGGCTCCACCGACGGCGTGACCGACGGAGCCAACCACGTCGACTTCCCCGCCTCCAGCCCGCACGTTCTGGCCTGCGGTGGAACCAAACTGGTCGGAACCAATACGACCATCACCAGCGAAACCGTCTGGAACGAACTCGCCAATAACGAGGGCGCAACCGGCGGTGGCGTCTCCGACTTCTTCGCGAAGCCGAGTTGGCAGAATAACGCGAACGTACCCTCGCCTACTGCAACGGCCGGTGGCCGCGGCGTTCCGGATGTGGCCGGCAACGCCGATCCCTCCACCGGCTACAAGGTGCGCGTAGACGGCCAAAGCACTGTCATCGGCGGAACCAGCGCGGTTGCTCCGCTTTGGGCCGGGCTGATCACGGTGGCCAATGCGGCAAATAGCAAAAACGCCGGCTTCCTCAACCCCCAGCTGTACGCCGCCAACGAAAACTCCACCTTCCGCGACATTACGAGTGGCAACAACGGCGCATTCAGCGCCGGTCCGGGCTGGGATGCCTGTACGGGTCTAGGCAGTCCCGTAGGCTCCGGCGTTGTTTCAGCGGTCTAGCGCTTCAAGGCTGTGCGTGCTCGCCGGATTGCCCGGTGGCACGCACAGCCTTTTTGCGCACATCCACCACGATCGTTTCGGCGATGCGATCGTGAACGCACTGGTAGTTGGGGTGCATGAAGAACTGCACAAAGCCGAAGCCGCCCTCCAGCATCGACGCTCCATAGCCCAGCGCGCGCTCGGCAGACTGCCATAGCCCCATGCGGCTGTGCGTCAGGGAGACCACGCGGGTGCGGGCGACCCACTTGCCCGGCGTCTGCCCGTTTCCCCAGAAAGTAAGCAGAGAAAAGTAGACCAACAGAAGGACCACGCTCTGCTCGTCATGGACGTGGAAGCTGACCGCGAGCCTTGTTTGCCCATGCAGATGGTGCGTGACAAACCGCTGCCAGGCCAGGACCACGGGCACCCATAACAGTACGATCAGCAGGCAGTCGATCGCGAAACCCAGGCTTCGCCTGCTGAACGGAGCCAAAACCAGACCATTGACGGCATCCATACGTTCGGTCTCATGTGCTTGAAAGCATCTCGGTTTTTTTGAAGCAGGCTTCGCCATACGGATCGCCTCCTCCTCGTGCATCGCCTCCACTCTAACCCGCGGATGACAAACGTCACACCACTTCGCTGACGGCGCACACTAAAGCTAACGCAACAACCCGCCCATACTCACTCCTGTAGCCCAATCCAGGAGTGACTTATGAGTGCGGTTCTCGAACAGCTGACAGCAGATCCCATCCTCGCGAGCGAGCCGGTCGCTTCGCTCGAAAACGTCACCAAGCGCTACCGCAATGGGGTTACGGCGCTGGACACCCTCTCCCTCACCCTCCGTCGCGGCGAGATAGTGGCGCTGCTGGGCCCCAACGGCGCCGGGAAATCGACCGCGGTCAAGTTGATGATGGGTTTGAGCGCATCCACGGTCGGCTCGGTGCAGATCTTCGGCCACAACCCACGGTTTGCCGGCAATCGGTTGCGCACCGGCGTGATGCTGCAGGTGGGCCGCGCACCGGAAACACTGCGTGTCTGCGAGCACATCGAGCTATTCCGCGGCTACTACCCGCAGCCGATGCCGATAGCCGAGCTCGTGCGCATTGCCGGCCTGGAAGGCCTCGAAAAGCGGCTCTTCGGCGAGCTCTCCGGCGGCCAGAAACAGCGTGTTCTGTTTGCGCTTGCACTCGCCGGCGACCCGGATCTCGTCTTCCTCGACGAACCCACCGTCGGCCTCGACATCGAGGCGCGCCGCGCGATGTGGGCGCAGATTCGCGTACTCGCCGCGCGTGGAAAAACAGTGCTGCTCACCACGCATTACCTGGAAGAGGCCGACGCGCTTGCCAGCCGCATCGTGGTCATCAACAAGGGCCACATCGTCTGCGAGGGCACACCCGCCGAGGTTAAGGCGCGGGGCGCGGCCGTTGTGCTCAACGCGGATTCGCAGCATCGTGGCCACCCATCTGCAGCCGCCTCCGGAGTGAAGATCATCACCTGCACAACGACGCTCACGCGGGAACACCTCCTGCTCATTCCCGGCGTCACTCTCGCGGAACAAACCGCGGAACGCACGGTCGTGCATTCAACGGAACCGGAAGCCACGCTGCGCGAAATGCTCGCACTCGATCGCACTCTCGGCGACCTAAGCGTAGCCAGCCCGGCGCTCGAAGACGCCTTCCTCGCGCTGACAACGCAATAAACCTCACGCCTGAGCACCTCACGCCTCACACCTGAACAGAACCACCCACTGCTGTTTCGTCTCGCAACCCGGAACTGAACAAAACTCGGCAGACACCAGGAGAACGCCATGTCCACCACCGCTCTTCCACTCCCGTACGCTGTGCCCGGCTCCGGCCGCACCCTTCGCCTCTATCTTCGCGAGATGCGCTTCGAGCTGATCCGTGCCATGCGCAACAAGACCTTTGCGCTTTCGACCATCGGCTTCCCCACGCTGTTTTACCTGCTCTTCGGCGTTGTGAATCGCGGTGAAACCATGCACGGAGAAAGCGTCGCGAAGTACCTGCTGGCCAGCTATGCAGCCTTCGGCATGGTGGGTGCCGCGCTCTTCGGCATCGGTGTTGGATTGGCCATGGAGCGCACCTCCGGCTGGCTGGAGCTGAAGCGTGCAAGCCCCATGCCGCCCTTTGCGTATCTCATGGCGCGCTGCATGATGGCAGTTGCTTTTTCAGTTGTCATTGTCAGCGTCCTTTGCGGCATCGGCATTGGCCTCGCGGGCGTGCATCTTACATTCGCGGAGTACGGCCTTATGCTCCTGATCACCATTGCCGGCTCGGTTCCCTTCGCCGGCATGGGTCTGCTGCTCGCGATGCTGCTGCCGCCCACTGCCGCCCCAGGCGTCGTGAATATGATTTACCTTCCCATGAGCTACTGCTCCGGGCTCTGGATTCCCGTTCTTCTGCTGCCCCACTGGCTGCAGCACGTCGCACCGTTTCTGCCGACGTACCATCTGGCGGAGGTGATGCTGCATGCCATCGGCTATGCCCAAGCCGGCGACTCCCTGATCGGGCATCTGGCGGCGCTCTTCGGCTTCGCCCTTCTGTTCCTCGGCCTCGCGGCCATCGCCTTCCAGCGTAGCGACAGCGACGCGTAGCGCAAGTCCGTGCGCCCAGCCTTGAATAAGGCAAGCGCGGCATTCCCCTTGGCCACACTCCCCTCTACACTGGCTGCACAAGGAGTCGCGACACGTGAACGGGATTCTATTCGATCGTCAAAAGCGCTTTGACTTCGGCGATTTCTTTGCCCTCGCCTACCTTATCTTCTTCATTCTCGAGCCGCTGGCACGGCGCTCAGCCCGCTACTGGCTGGAGTGCATCCCGCTGCTTCTGCTGTTTCTCACTTTCTGGTTCGGCTTTCTCTTTAGCCGGAGCGTGCGCCTCAAGCGTTGGATTGCAGCCGCGGTCGCCGTGCTCGGCGTGGCCACCATGCCCCTGAACGCATCAGGGGGCGTCTGCTTTCTTATCTATGCCGTCTCTCTCATCCCGTACTGCGTGACGACACAGCCATGGCAATTGGGCTTAATGGCTGCGGACCTGTTGTTGATCTACGGCGAAGAGCGATGGCAGCACTTCCCACCCTCCGCAATGTTCTTCACGCTCTTCTTCGCGATGGTCGGTGGGGGCTCCAACCTCTTCTTTGCCGAAAAGGAGCGGAATAACTGCAAGCTGCGCATGAAGCAGGAGGAGATTGAAGCCCTCGCAGCCGTAGCGGAACGCGAGCGCATCGCGCGTGATCTGCACGACGTGCTCGGACACACGCTCAGCGTCATCGTGTTGAAGAGTGAGCTCGCCGGTCGCCTGCTGGAACGAACGCAGGAGGCCGAAGGGGAGGAATCCCTTCGCCGCGCCCGTGCGGAACTGGCCGACGTGGAACGCACCGCGCGCACGGCGCTTTCAGAGGTGCGTGAGGCCATCGGCGGCTATCGTGCACGTGGTTTGCGCGCCGAGATCGAAGCCGCACGCGAGACACTCGCCACCGCGGGCGTCACGCTGAAGACCGAAGGCGATCTTGCGCCGGTTGCTCTTACCGCGGCGGAAGAAACCGTGCTCGCGCTGGCGCTGCGCGAAGCCGTCACCAACATCGTGCGTCACGCGCAGGCCACGGCCTGCTGCCTGCGCATGGTGATGGAGCATGGGCACCATCGGCTTTCCATCGAAGACAACGGCCAACACGCGGCGGCGCGCGAGGGCAACGGACTACGCGGGATGCGCGAACGCGTGGAGTCCCTCGGCGGCCAACTCTCGCTTACCCACGAACGCGGAACGCATCTGCTCATCGAACTGCCGCTGCGCACGACGTAACCAGGAAATACCGTCCGTTTTCGCTTGGTATCCTCCTCTGATTTGTCATCCTCCTCTAGGATTTGTCATCCTGAGCGCAGCGAAGGACCTGCTTCTCGACTATGCCCGCATCCACTCCCAAACCCCAAGACACACGTCTCACCGTCGTACTCGCCGAGGACCAGACGATGGTGCGCGGCGCACTCGCCGCCCTTCTGGAGCTCGAACCCGACATACGCGTAGCAGGGCAAGCGGCGAACGGCCGCGAAGCGCACAAGCTCGTGCAGACACTGCACCCTGACGTTCTCGTGACCGACATCGAGATGCCCGAGATGACGGGCCTTGAGCTCGCCGCAATGCTGAAGCAGGCGGATTGCAAAACGCGTGTCGTCATCCTGACCACCTTTGCGCGACCCGGCTACCTGCGCCGTGCGCTAGACGCCGGTGCCCGCGGGTATCTGCTGAAGGATCGGCCCGCCAGCGAGCTCGCCGAAGCCGTGCGGCGCGTGCACAAAGGGCTCCGCGCCATCGACCCCGAACTCGCCGCCGAGGCCTGGACGGCGGACGCCGATCCACTCTCCGACCGCGAACGCCAGATCCTGCAGCGCGCCGGCGACGGCCGCAGCTCCGCCGAAATCGCGCAGGAACTGCGCTTGAGCGAAGGCACTGTGCGCAATTACCTCTCTGAAGCGATCGCCAAATTAGGCGCCGCCAACCGCACCGACGCCGCCCGCATCGCACGAGCCCATGGCTGGCTGTAACGGCTTCTGCGTTCCTTGTATCTTTATTGTCATTCGCCCTGAGCGCAGTCGAACGGGAGAGAACCTGCGGTTGCTTTTCTTTTTGTCATTCCCGAAGGGAATCTGCGGTTGCTTTCCAGCAGCGATAATTCCAGTGATCGCCACACCAAACTACATCGGCCGTCTCGCACCCTCGCCCACAGGCCTGCTGCACCTCGGCCATGCGGCAACGTTTATTACAGCGCACGAACGGGCACGCAAGGCTCGTGGACGACTTTTGTTGCGCATCGATGACCTCGATACACAGCGCTCGAAAGAACATTTCATCGCAGCCGCCAAAGAAGACCTGCACTGGCTGGGTATCACATGGGATGCCGAGGTACGCCAGTCAGAGCGGCTCTCTTTGTACAAGCGAGCCGTTCAGCAACTCATCTACAGCGGGCACGCGTATCCCTGCCTATGCAGCCGCAAAGACCTCCAAGGAGCAACCCAAGCTCCGCATGAAGACACCGACGACGAGCCCATCTACAACGGCCGCTGCCGCCCAAGCGCAGCACCCAAACCGGTTGCCCCATCCTCACCGACAGTCTCATCGTCGGTTAGGGTGGGGTCAGGAGCGTCGCAAAATGACGGCTTCCAGCCACACGCCAACTACCGCTTCCGTGTTCCTGACGGCGAAACAATTCGCTTCACCGACGAACACCTCGGCCCACAACAATTCACCGTCGGGTGTTACGGTTCTTCCGACTTTGGCGACTTCGTGGTCTGGCGCAAAGACGGCCTGCCCAGCTATCAGCTTGCCTGTGCAGTGGACGACGCCGCCATGGGCATCACGGAGGTCGTACGCGGGCGCGATCTGCTCAAGTCCACCGCGCGACAGATCCTTTTGGGACGCGTGCTCGGTCTGCGGACACCGCAATACTTCCACACCGAACTGCTCTGCGATGCAGGGGGCGAGCGGCTCGCAAAGCGCCATGATGCCCTCAGCCTGCAGGCGCTCCGGGCGTCCGGAATGACACCTCAGGAGCTACGTGCACGTCTTTAAACCCGTTTGCATCAGAGCAAAGTGAGGTGTTTCATGCAGAACCTTTCTAAGTTCATCACCGTATCCGCCACCGCGCTGATACTCGTCGCAGGTTGCAAGAAAACCGCCGATAACACGAGCAATTACAAGAGCGCGATCAACACGTACCTGAGTCAGAACCAGAGCTGCCTATGGCATCAGCCGCAGAAGTTCCCCGTACAGGTCGGTACGTCCGATTCGGATAAAACCGCAGGGTACGACGCGCTCTACAACCAGGGCCTGCTGGATCGCACCACGGGCGACAAAAAGAAGCTGCTCGGCCTGGTAAACAAGCAGGTGACGAACTACGATCTCAGCGCCAAGGGCAAGAGCTCATGGACCGCCTCGCAAACCGATCCCAGCTACGGTAACTTCTGCTATGGCCATCGCGAGGTCACCTCTATCGACAGCTCCAACGTCACCGGCGATCAGCCCGGCGCAACCGCATCCGTGATGTATCACTACGATTTTTCATCCGTGCCTGACTGGGCCAAAGACGGCGGCGTGCAGAACGCCTTTTCCAACGTGAAGGCGAATCTCGCCGGTGGTCAGGCCACGGCCACGCTGGTCGATACCAACAATGGTTGGCTGGTGCAGGCGCCCGCGAAGAACAACACGTCCAATGCGGATGGCAGCGTCGTGCAGTAGACCGAACTCGCAGACGAGGATGGAAAACCTAGTCGTTCCCATCCTCGTCCTGCAGCATCTCGCGGCCGTCCGACGGACCGTAGTCATAGTAGGCACGAATGGCCTGATCCCACGGCTTCATCTCGTAGTTAGCGGGCGGCACACCGCCAGCGAGATTGGTTACAAAATAGTCCCACCGCCGCCGCATCATGTACTGCGAGCCCGCACCGTAGCCATGATGCGCGTTGGGAAACAGGATCAGGTCAAAGTTTTTGTTGGCCTTAATCAATGCGTCGACTACAAGCAGTGTATTGTTCGGCGGAACGTTGTCATCCATCGTTCCATGCGCGAGCAGCAGCTTGCCTTTGAGATTCTTTGCATAGTTCTGCGCTGCCTGCTTCTCGTAGTTGTCATGGCCATTCTTGATCACTTCAAGGCCGCCCCACTTCTCATCCCAATCGTCTTCATACTCACGGTTGTCGTGATTACCGCTTTCGGCAATGCCTACCTTGAAGAAGTCAGGAAACGTGAACATGGCCGATGTGGTCGCGTTGCCGCCGCCTGAGTGGCCCCAGATCCCTACGCGGTTCACATCGATCCACGGATAACGTCCCGCGAGGTCTTTTATTCCCGACACCTGATCAGGAATCGTGTCGTCGCCCATTGTCTCCGCATGGGAGTAGAAGTCATGGAAGCTCTTCGAGCGCAGCGGTGTTCCCATGCCATCGATGCACACCACCACAAAGCCGAGATCGGCCAAGGCCTGATCATCGCCATGCGACGGCGAAAAGCTGCGCGATCCGCATGATCCTACCTGTGGTCCCGGATAGATATAGTCGACGATCGGATATTTCTTCGTCGCGTCGAAGTTTGTCGGCCGCCACAGGAACCCATACAGCGGCGTCTTGCCGTCACGCGCCATCACCGTGATCGGTTCCGGCGGTTTCCAGTCGCTGGCTTCCAGCTGTGAGATGTCCTGCCTGGCCAGCATCATCAGGGTCTTGCCGCTGCTGTCCCGCAGCACCGCCGTGCGGGGTGTATCGACGGTCGAGTACACATCGACAAACGTCGCACCATCGGTGGACGAAGTAATCGCGTGATCCGCATTCTCCGGCGTGAGCAGTTGCTGATGCGATCCGTCGAAATTTACGCGGTAATAATTGGTGAAATACGGATCGCGGCCACTCTCCTTGCCGCAGGCAAGAAAGTACAGCACCCGATTTTTCTCGTCCACGTGCAGCACCTGCGTTACCGGGCCGTTGCCATGCGTGATCTGATTTTTCAGCTTGCCCGTAGTGAAGTCATACAGATACATTTGCCCGTAGTTTGTCTTTTCGGAGTACCAAAGAAACTCATGGCTCGCGGGTAAATAACGCCAATTCACCTTATCCTGGCCGCTCTCGTAATATGAGTCGGCGTGGTCATGAAAAACATCGTGGATTTCACCAGTCTCTGTGTCGGCGACACGCAGAGTTTCGTCCTTATGATCGCGGCTCGTTGACACAAATGCCAGATGCCTGCCGTCGGGCGAAAACTGCACGTCATCCCAACCCGCGCCGCCACGGCAGCTCACGTCATCGCACAAAGTGGAGCGGTGCTCATCCGGACCCATCTTCAACCGCGTGACCGTGGCCGTGGGCACATCGATCACCACGCGTTGAATCATCGTGACATCCTTATCACCGAGCAGCGGATAGCGCCAGGCCTCCAGCTCAGGATGCCGGTTCGTCACGGGCACAAGGTACATATAACCCGTCTTGCGCTGATCCTGCTGAAAGGTCGCAATCTTCTTCGAATCCGGCGACCACACCAGGATTGGCGCATCGGAATGCGTCCAGCCGGCATTGTCGGTTGCATAACCGAAGTCTGTGACACCATCGGTTGTCAGCTGCCGCTCTTCGCCGCTCTTCTCATCCCGCACCCAGAGATTCCAGTCGCGGATGAAGGCCACCATCGTCTTGTCCGGGGACACATCAAACGGCGCCTTACTGCGGCCGGCAGCCGGACGCACAGGCCGCGTAACGCCGGGCTTGGTCGCACCATTCTGTGCCCGCGTACGATCCGTAGGCGTCGCCGCCATCTGCGCATTGCCGCCGGTCTCCGTTGCGCTTACGCCGGCCGCGGGCGGCTGTCCATTGGGCTTCTGCTCCGGGCTTTGCACCGCTTTGGGCTGCGGCTCCGGCCTGCAGTGCGCGGCCGATGCATCGCAGTGAAATACGCCCGCATACGTGTCCACGGCAAAGCCGCCATTGGCCTCGGGGGTGTACTTCGTCACGCCGAGCTGCGTGGCTGCAACGTTCTGGCCGCCCGCCGCGAGAATGGCCTTGGCAAGCGCCGCGTTATCGAAGGCCGCTGCGGGGGCGCTCCTGGTTGGATCGGCGATGAAGTAATGCGCTCCGCCCGCGCCGGGCTCGCGATAGAAGACGCGGCCGTCCGGCAGGTACTCGATGCCGGCTACGGTACCTTTCACCAGCGGCGCCGTGTTGTACGCCATCCAGCGCTCAGCGTTGGCGTAGTCCCTGGTCGTATACACCTGCTGCGCGGCGAGCGAGCAAGTCAGCGTAAAAAATCCAACGGAGGTCAAAACAGAGGAACGCACAAGCTTCATCGACACGCCTTCAAAAGAGATGTGTTTCAAGCATAAGTCACGCCGGGCAAAACTCGTTCGGTTTGCGTTATGCGTCAGGTTCCGGATGCGGCGGCGGCATCGATCCCGTCCGCCGCAGACGCGCCAGCAGCGCGCGCGGGCGCAGCATCTCGGGCACGTGCAGCAGCGAGCGTCCAAAGCCGCCCCAGGTGTCCTCCGAGATCCGGATCGACGCGGGCAGCACGTACACATCCATGATCATCTCCGACAGCACAAGCGAGGCTGCCGCTCCCAGCAATCCGTGGTACTTCGCCATCATCACGGTCAGCACGATCGTGACGCTGGTCGCGATGAGGTAATTGACGGACAGCCTGCGGTGCTGATTAATCGCAACCAGCAGAGTCGAGCTCGTAGACCAGAGCGAGTAAAAAAATACGCTGACCAACAGCAGAAACAACAGTTGCGGGCTGGGCGGAACCTTGTGCTGCGTCCAGTGCGAAAGGAACCACGGCCCTACCGTCATCATGATGACAATCAACACCATCGCGATCGCCAGAGCCATCTGGCAGGCGCGCCGGTGCAGCGCCCGCACCAGCGCCATGTTGCCCGCCCCAAACGAGCTCGAAAGCTCCGGCCAGAAGGTGCTGTTCACCATCTGCACCATCTGCAACGCGATGCGCGAAACCGTACGCGCCGTGCCGAAGATCACAACATCCACCGAACCCAGCACATGTCCGACGGCCAGCAGCGTTCCCTGCAGATTCAGCGCATTGCCAATGGGAAATCCCATGAACGCCACCGCCGGCGGCGCCAGCCGGCGAATCTCCGCAAAGCTCGCGTGGCGCCAGCCATAGCGAATCCACGGCACATCGCGGCGTACGGTAAAACAGAGCACCACGGTTCCCGCGGCGTTCGCCAGCGAAAACGCCAGCGCCGTCGCGCGCACGCCATAACCAAGCAGCACAGGCAGCAGCATGGCAACGAATGCCACCAGCGTCATGATGCTCTTTAAAAGAGAGCCGTACGGATAGCGCCCGACGCAGGTGTACGCCGACTGCAGCAGCTGCTCCAACTGTCCAAAGAGCACCGCTGTACCGAGAAAAAAGATGACCCACTTGGCATCGCTCTGCGTCATCACGTTCAGGTTCAGCCACCGCGCCACGGGCAGCGCATACAGCACCGCGGCAAAGATGGCCGTCACCACGGAACACAGCAGCACAATCAGCCACCAGCAGCTCTGGAAGACGCGCAGTGCAGCGTCCTGATCCTTGCGGCCCATCAGCATCGTCATCTCATTGCCCGCAACGGAGCCGAAACCGATGTTCGAGAAGCTGAGATAGCTGGGGATGGCATTGACCAGCAGCCAGTCGCCATACAGCGCTACCGGCCAGAAGTGCAGAAACACCGGCACCTGAATGAGCTGGATGACCGATCCCGCAAGGCGGCTGATCCAGTTTGAAAGAAAGCCGAGAATCAGCCGGCGGCGTGTGCCCCCATCCATTGCAGACATCGCGTGTTCCGCCTCGGCGAACTCTTGGTGCTCCGCATTCAAATCGCCTATGCGGCGATTCTACCAATCGCTATTGCACTTTTTGTTGTCATTCCCGAAGGGAATCTGCGTTCCGCCTTATGCGGCGCCGCAGGTCTCTCCACTACGCGGACGATGAAACTGCCCAATCCGGTCGAGAGGACACATCTTTCATGGCAAAAGGGTCACCGCCCCCGTTCGCGATCCATCGCCAGCTTCTCCTGCACCAGCCGCAGCAGCATCGCGTTGTCGCCTCGCCGTTGCGCCTCACTCATCTGCACCCGCAGGTCGCGGCTCCGGCGCTCCAGATAGCGCTCCCGCAGCGACTCCAACGCACTCCCTACCCCCAGCGTCGAGCTCTCATGCTCAGGCCCATTCAATTCGCTCGCCACGTGCAACGCACTTGCCAGCAGCGCACGCGAGGCCTCATCCGGTGCGGCTGTGAGCGGGTTTTCAGGCGCAGGCCCGCTGATCAGGACTTCCATCAATGACGCCGTGGGCAGCTCGGCAAACCACTCCGGATGCGCACCGAGCTTCTCCGCCGCAAGTGCGCGCGAAGAATCCGCCTCCGGCAGCACCAAGGCACATAGCAGGATGCGCTCGACCTCGCTGACGGCCTGCGGTTGCGGTGCCCGCACACTCTCCAGCCGGTGCTCGGCCGCCTGCTTCAGCTCCTGCCGCACCAGCGACGACTCGATGCCCAGCTTCTGCGCGGCGTTCTCCGCAACCTGGCTGCGCACAATGCCATTCGGGATGCGACGGATATGCGGCAGCAGAAAATTCAACGCCTTCACCCGCGCCTCCGGCGTGCGCGTGCCGAACTGCTCTCGCGCCCGCTCAATCAAGAAATCCCACGCCGGCATCGCCCCGCGCAGCGCCTTCGCATACTCCGTTACGCCGTGTTGGCGCATGAAGGAATCCGGATCCAAACCATCCGGCAGCACGACGACCCGCACCTCGAAACCGTCTTCGATCAATGGTCCTGCGGTCGTCTCTGCCGCTTCCAGCCCCGGCCCGTCGCCGTCCAGGCTCAACACCGCGCGTTTCGTGAAGCGTCCCAGCAGACGCAGCTGGTGCTCGGTAAACTTCGATCCGCTGATGGCCACCACATTGCCGATTCCCGCCATGAATGCGGAGATGCAGTCCATCTGCCCCTCCACCAGGATGACGCTGTCGGTCTCCTTGATGCCCGGTTTGGCTTTGTCGAGGTTGAAGAGCACATGGCCCTTCGTGTACAGCGGCGTCTCCGGAGAATTCACATATTTGCCGCCGGCCTTGGGATCATTGGTGTCCAGCAGCCGTCCCGTAAATGCAATGGGCTTGCCGTTGTCGTTGCAGATGGGAAACATGACCCGCTTGCGGAACCGCGCATACATCGTTCCCGCCTGCGCGTTGCCCTGATCGATCTCCTGTTCCTTCCAGCTGAACAGCCCACTGGCGCGGAGAGCCTCTTCCGAGAAAAACTTCAGCAGCCGGTCGCGCATATCGTTGAAGCTCTCCGGCGCATACCCCACACGAAAGATCTTCACCGCCTCCGGCGTCATCCCGCGCCCGCTGATGTACTCGCGCGCACGGGCGGCCTCGGGGCTCTTCAGGTTGCCCTCGAAATACTGCGTGGCGGCCTCATGCACCTCCAGCAGCTGCCGCCGCAGACCGGCCTCATGCGCCTCTTCGGGCGAGCTCCATTCGCGTTTCGGCAGCGCGATCCCGAGTTTGGTCGCCACCGCGCGCACTGCCTCGGGAAAGCTGACGCTTTCCATCTTCATCACAAAGCTGAAGACGTCGCCATGCTCATGACAACCGAAGCAGTAATAGCTCGCGGTGCCGGAGTACACGTAGAACGACCCTGATTTTTCCTTATGAAACGGGCAAAGCGCCGACCAGTTCGCGCCTGACTTCCGCAGCTTCACATAGTCGCCGATGACCCGGACAATGTCGGCCTGCTGCTTTACGGACTGGGCAAAACTATCAGCCATGGGCTGCCTTCAAGTGTATGCGTTTCGCTCCTGGGCGTTTCCGTCAGGATGCCTTGAAATGCAGGCTCACACCGACAGGTCGCAGCAGGCCTCCTACAATGGAATCATGCTGTCCACCGAGGCCCGGAGCCGTCTTGCCGTCGTTCTGGTGAGCGCGCGCAACCCGCAAAATATCGGCGCCGCCGCGCGTGCGATGCAGGATTTCGGCTTCTCCGATCTTCGCATCGTCAATGATTTCGCCCCGCCCTTCGAAGCCGCGCAGTTGGAGGCCAAATCCGCCGTCGGGGCGGGTCACGTCCTGCGTGCCGCTCAGCGTTTCGACACACTCGCGGACGCGGTAGCGGATTGCATCCTGGTGGCGGGAACCACGGCGATCGGCGGCCGCGGGCTTCGCCAACCCGTGCTGCCCCTTCGCGAAGCCGCGCCGCAGATCCTGTCGGCCCTCATCGATGCGGATACGCCGGTGGAACTCGCACAGGGTGTAGATCCTCTATCCCCGCATTACGGGAAAACCGCACTGCTCTTCGGCTCCGAAAAGACCGGCCTCACGAACGATCAGCTCAGTTATTGCTCGCTCTTGCTGACCGTGCCCATGTTTGCGCCGGGGGGACGGCACCTCTCGATGAATCTCGGCCAGGCCGTCGCCGTTTGCCTCTATGAGTTGAGCCGGGAAGGCTTTGAAAACTCTCGCGAGCTGCCGTTCAATCATGCCGCACGCGCCAGCGAAGCGGATCGGGCACGGCTCAACACGCTCGTTCTGGAAACGATGCAGCAGACCGGCTACGCCCGCCGGTTTCCGGCCAACGCCAGGCCTGAAATCGTTCGCCAACTGGTCGGAAGCCTTGGCCGCAGCCGCGAAGAAGCAGCTACCTGGATGGGCTTCCTGCGGCTGGTGCTGCAGGCGATCCGTGCGCGATCGGAAAATGAAGACACGACCAAAGAGTGAGGCCTGTGCGTTTCGCGCACAGGCCGTCTGCCGTCAGGTTACCAGTGAAAGCTCTACCACATACCCCAGGAGCGGCTGATGTAATCGCTCAATGTCATTACAATCAGCACGGCGAAGACGAAGAAGCCCGAGGCGATCGTCATCTTGATCAGCCGCGACTGATATTTCGCATGCATGAAGAACAGAATGACGATCACTGCCTTGAAGGACGCAATCCCCAAAGCGATCACCGGGTTTGCCCACTTCAGGTCGATATACGCCGCCACAACCGTGAGCAAGGTAAACAGCAGCAACGTCCCGAACACCATCACGTACTGGATGGGCGTGACAATGTGATGCTCGCCGTGCTCAGGATTCGTCGTGTTTAGTGCATCGTTCTCTGCCGCTGCGTGCGCCGCTTGCGCCATGCTCAACTCCAAAACTTACGAAATTCCAGAAGCCCAAAGTCCGAAGAATCTTTGCTTCCAGCTGTCACGATGTCCTATTTCAAAGGATGTCGATTGATCAGATAAAGCAAGGGAAAAAGAAACAACCAGACAATATCGACGAAATGCCAGTACAGGCCGAAGTTTTCAATGGGGGCTACGTACCCCGTCGTGAACTCACCTCGCCAGGCCCGGAATGTAAGCCAGATGAGCAGCGCTAACCCGATCAGCATGTGTACGCCATGCATTCCCGTCATCGCAAAATAAAGGAAAAAGAAGACCTGCGTACGCTGCGCCATATCCGGCTGCAACGGTTCTTCCTTCAGGTTGTAGGCAACCGGGTTCACAAATTGGGCGATGCTGTACTGCAGGCCGGGAACGTGGTGCTTCTCGTACTCATCATGCCACTCGTATCCCTTGATGCCGATGAAGATCCAGCCGAACAGCATCGTGACCAGAAGCGTAAGCACGAGCACCCTGCGATTTCTCACCTCAGCGGCCCAAACCCCTAGAGCCATGAAGAATCCGGAGGTAATGAGAACGGCCGTGTTGATACCCCCCGCCGTAACGCTGAGCTGATTGGAAGCCGCAGTAAAGGCCGGGTAATACCAGTTGCGATACAGCAGATAGGCGAAGAACATGCCGCCGAAGAACATGATTTCGGTGAGCAGGAACAGCCACATGCCGAAGGAGCCGGCCTCACGCTGCTGCTCTTCCGTCTCGAAATGATGGCGGTGCTGCGGCAGCACAATATGCTCGTGCTCCGCATGGCTGGCGGTAGCGGTTGCCGTATGGGGTCGAATTCCTGCTGCGATCGCGTTATCCAACGGTCGTCACCTCATGCTGTTTGCGCTCCAGCCACTCGTAGTCATAGGCCTCATGGTCCATGATGGGTGTCTCGAGGAAGTTTTCAGTCAGTGGCGGCGACTGAATCTGCCACTCGAGACCGGTAGCCTGCCACGGATTATCACCCGCGATCTCGCCATACTTCAAGGACCAACCCAGATACAGCAACGGCAGCATGTACCCGACGCCCAGCACCGTGGCGCCCGCCGTCGAAAGGACGTTCAGCACCTGGAACTCCGCCGGATACGCGTGATACCGACGCGGCATGCCGAGATAACCCACGACGAACTGCGGCATAAACGTAAGGAAGAACCCGATAAACGTCGTAACCGCGGCCAGCTTGGACAACGGCTCGGAGTACATGCGTCCCGTCATCTTGGGCCACCAGAAGTGGACGCCCGCAAGGAACGCCATCAACATGCCGCCGACCATGACGAAGTGGAAGTGCGCCACAACGAAGTAGGTCTCGGTCAGCTGAATGTCCATGCCCAGCGAGCCAAGGAACACGCCGGTGAGACCGCCGATCGTGAACAGGCCGATGAAGCCGAGCGAGTACAGCATGGGCGTCTCGAAGGTGATAGAGCCTTTCTGCATCGTGAACGACCAGTTGAAGATTTTGATCGCCGAAGGCACCGCCACCAGCATGGTGAGCAGCGAGAAGATCAGCGCCGAATAGTTGGAGACACCCATGATGAACATGTGGTGCTCCCAGACGAAAAAGCCGAACAGCGCAATCGCGACCGAGCTGAAAGCAATGGCCGTGTAGCCGAACGGCCGCTTGCGGCTGAAGGTGGAGATCGTCTCGGAGATCACACCCATGCCCGGCAAGATCATGATGTACACGGCGGGGTGCGAGTAGAACCAGAACAGATGCTGGAACAGCAGCGGATCGCCGCCCTTCGCGGGATCGAAGACGCCGATACCGAACAGACGCTCCAGAGCCACCAGAACGAGAGTGATCGCGAGTACCGGGGTGCCGAGAACCATCAGCAGCGAAGCCGCATAGTTCGACCAGCAGAACAGCGGAATGCGGAACCACGTCATGCCCGGGCAGCGCATGCGGTGAATCGTCACGATGAAGTTCAGCCCCGTGAAGATCGACGAGAAGCCCGCGATAAAGACCGCCGTCGCCGCCGTGAGCACATGCGTGTTCAGGTAGTGCGTCGAGAGCGGCGTCGTAAACGTCCAGCCGGTGTCCACGCCGCCCAGCACCAGAGCTGCGAGCAGCAGGGTGCCGCCGGCCATGTAGAGGTACCAGCTCAGCAGGTTGATCTTGGGAAACGCGAGATCCTTGGCCCCGATCATGATCGGGATCAGGAAGTTCCCCAGCGTCGCCGGCACGGACGGCACCAGGAACAGGAACACCATGATGATGCCGTGCATGGTGAAGAACTTGTTGTACGTGTCCGACGCGACCAGATCCGGCTGAGGTGTCAGCAGTTCCAGCCGGATGAGACCCGCAAACGCACCCCCGATGAAGAAGAAGAAGGTGATCGAGATCAGGTAAAGGATCGCGATGCGTTTGTGGTCGCCCGTGAGCAGCCAGCTGAGGATGCCGTCCTCATTGTTGATATAGTGCCGCTTCGGCAGTTTGGCCGTGCTCTGGTCAGGTAAGGTGACGATTGTCGATGCGCTGCTCATGGCTTCACCGTATCCGGGGTTTCAGGCATTGCGGGCGTCGTGGGCGCGGCCTGGTTGCTGTCCGAGGTCACCAACGTCTGCTGGAGCCGATAGTTTGTCTGGAGGTTCTTGATGTATTCAACTAGCGAGATCAGACCGTCTTCGCTGATCTGCCCCTGGTAGGTGGGCATGATCGGCGCGAAGCCGGCCGTGACATGCGCGGAAGGGTTAAGGATCGAATCGCGCAGGTAGGCGTCATTCACCAGGACCCCGCTGCCGTCCGTGAGCGTAAGCCGTGAACCGTACACGCCGGCAAGGTTCGGGCCGCGAGCGGCCGCGGTGCCGTTATGGCAGGCGTTGCAGCCCATGCTGGAGAACAGCCGCTCGCCGTTCTGCGCCAGGCTCATGCCGGAGGTCGATTGCTTCAGCCACTTTTCATAATCGTCCGGGGTCATGACGGTAACCGCGCCGATCATGCCGGAATGGAGTGTGCCGCAATATTGCGAGCAGAACAGGTGGTACTCGCCGGGAGTCGTGGCCTGGAACCACACCGTGCTGTAGCGTCCCGGGATGACCTCGCGCTTTACGCGGAAGTCGGGCAGAGAAAAGCTATGGAACACGTCCTGCGAGATCATGGTCAACTGCACCGGACGCCCGGTCGGAACGTGCAGGGCGTTGATCTCGTGCTGGCCGCCTGGGTGCTCGGCCTTCCACATCCACTGCTTGCCGATGATATAGATGTTCATCGCATTGACCGGCGGGTTGTAGATGCGGAAGTACAGCAACGCTCCCCACACGAAGACGACGAGGAAGATGCCCAGCGGAATGATCGTCCAGGTGGCCTCCAGCAGCGTGGAGCCCTCCACCTGCGTCGCCACCGGATTGCGCGAGCGGCGGTAGCGGATGCCGAAACCGAAGACCAGGCCGCCAACCAGGAGAAGGCCGAAGATCGTCATGCCTAACAGGAAGAAGTACAGGGCGTCTGTGTAGGGCGCAATCGTTGAGGCCTCTGCCGGAAACAGCGCAGAGTGATGCAGCCACTTAACTAAGAACTCCCAAAGGACTGGACTGATACCCATCTCTTAGACCTTTTATCCGATCCGCCGGCCGTTGCCCGGTTGAGGTAGAACTTGCTCCCGGCTCATGCGAAGATCGCGCCGGAACATCAGGAAAATGAAGCTGCCAAGACCCGCCACGGTCACCATGCCGCCTACCTGCACCACCCGCGCCACCATTAACGAATGGCGGTTGATCTTGGGATCATAGTGATAGCAGTAAGTCAGGATGTTCGCGACCGGCGAACCGATCCGGTTGCCCGAGGCGTCCACAAGACCGAGCAGAACGTCCTTGGGCGAGTACTCAACGCCGAGGTAATACTGCGCGATCCGGCCCTCCGGCGTGGCAATCTCGATGGAACTGGCATGAGCATACTGGGTCAGCCTGCCGTCCGGCCCGGGCACCTTGACATAGCCGAATCCGACCGCGTTCGTCACAGCATCGATCGCCGGCTTCTGGCCGGTGAGGAAGTGCCAGCCAGCCGCCGTTTCCGGGTGGCCGTAGCGCTTGACGTAGAACGCCTTCTTCTTGGCGGCGATCTGCGGTGTCTCCGTCGGGTCGATCGAGATGAAGACGATCTGGAAGTCCTTACCCGGCTGCAGATGCACCATCTCGAGCGCGCCGGTGAGGCCATCCATTTCCTCCGAGCACAGCATCGGGCAGTTGTAATACACGGTCGAGAGGATCGCAGGGTGCTTGCCGTCGAAGTACCTGCCGAGGGTCACCGGGGCGCCGGTCTCGTCGGTAAAGGCGGCATTGAGCGGCAGTTGGGCGTTCAGATGCTGTGTCACCTGCACCCGCTGCAGCACCGTCGGCAGTTCATCGCCGCGGTTCTCGCCCATCGTCTTATCACCGTATCCCGCAACCTGGGCAGATGCCGAAACTGTGGCCATCAAACAGACACCGGCGGCCAGCGCGAGCATCGTCCGGCGCAGGGAGGGTCCCTGTCCGTTGCCGATCGCCTCCTGTACCGCTGCCCTGCCCATTCCGCCTGCTCCCTTTGCTTCCATTCCAGTGTAGCGGCGTCGCTTTTGCCGCTGCGCCCCCGAAAGACGATATCCGCGCACGGAACCGCTCCCGCTCAACAGAACTACCGCTTCGCTTCCGCTTGGTTGAACTCGGTCCGCTGCTCCCGCGCGGCGATCTGGTCCAGCTCATAGCCGGTGCGCGCAAAACCATCGGTCAGCGGCTGCGTCATCACCGGATGGGCATCGCCGGCCATCTCCGTGCCGAGCGTGTGCACACCGCCCGCGGGCTGTGGCAGTCCCCCCTTGACGATCAGCGCCATGGCATCGTCGATAGGAATACGCACCTTGCCCGGCGACAGGCCCGAACCCGTGCTGTAGTAGCTCAGCAGCAGGTCTTCGCGGGCGTGCATATCGGCTGTGTCCTGGTTGCCGTCGTCGGTCTGCAGCCGCGGGGTGGGGAACTTCTGCGTCATCGCCGCATATTCGCGCTGCTCCAGCGCGGCGTTCGAGGTCAGATCCTCACGCTGCCGGTTCACATCGTTCTCATGCATCGGCGCGCCGCCGTGCCACTTGTCAGCCGGTCCGTCTTCCTTCAGCAGGCCGGTGTTGATCGCCTTTCCCATGACGAAGCAGAACAGGAAGAAAATGACCAGAAAGCCTGACAATCCAGCCAAAAAGGTGACGATGCCGCCGACGTTGACGTCCTGCACCTCGTAGCCGGGTTGTCCTTCGCCACGGTCGCGATTCGGCATGGGGCTCTGTCCCTCCGGACGACCGGCGTCCTCTCCCTGGTGTCCCTTAGTGTGCATGTTCCGGCTCCAAAACCTCCGCAACGTGCGGATCGTTGACGGCAACCAGCGGGCGGCGGCCCAGCTCGGTCAGGTAAAACACGGCCCAGAAGGCCACGACGGCCAGCGGCACGGTGATATATGCCAAAATGCCCAGGTTGCCGGCTAAATGCAGGTTTTCCATCGCATCGTTGAAGTTCGGCTCGATCAGCCAGAACATATCCAGGAACCGGGCGAAGATCATGAAGATGCACAGCCAGAACATCCGCTGGCGCGAGCGCTTGAACTCGCGCGACAGCAGCAGGCAGAACGGAATGACCCAGTGGCAGAGAGCATCCAGGGTCACAATCGTCCACCAGCCGCCGCGAATGCGATGCAGATACCAGGGAATCTCATCCGGGAGGTTGCCCGACCATATGATCAGGAACTCGGCGAAGGTGAAGTAGATGTTGAGCATTACGAAGGCAAAGGCGAGTTTGCCCATGTCATGCTGTTCCGTAATCCGGAACATGGTTCTCATCGGCTCATAGCGTGAAAGCAGCAGCAGGGTCAGCATGCCCAACGCCAGCACCGCATAGCCCTGCGCAACCAGAAACTGCAGACCGTAGATCGAGGAGTACCAGGTCACGTCCAGCGACTTAACGAAGACGATGACGAAATCTGTCATCACCACGACATACAGCAGCATCGATGGCCCGGAGATGTTCTCAAACAGGATGCGCCAGCGATCATAGCTGCGCATCGTCCCGGCCAGCGGGTCGGCCTCCCGGCTGAGCGAAAACCTGTTCAGCAGCGTGATCACGCCGCCCATAAAACCCATAACGATCGCAAACTCGATCCAGGCGCTCACCGGGCTCAGCATCGTGTGCTTCAGGTCGATGCAGAGCTGCTGCTCGTGGGAGATCAATCCCTGCTGGTAGGCGGCGAGGGTCTGCGCCGGGGTGTGATAGGCCGCCCACTGGTAGAGATGCGGCATCAGAAACAGGATGGGGAGCATGAGGATCGCAACCACCCACCAGGTGCGCGTCATCGCCTCCAGCGGACGGCGCAGAATCAACCCCCACTTACCGCCCGAAAGATACTGCACCAGCAGCCAGGCCAAGGCGCCGCCGACAAAGTTGAAGGTCGTCATCGTACCCATCAGGTAGGCACGCAGCAGATGGTTGCGGCCCTCGTGCGTTCCCACAAAAACCAGCGAGATCACCGCAAAGATTACAGCGATGATCAGCGCGCGGAGTCGCCATGCCCCGACAAAATCAGGGGCGGTCAACACGCTGGGAAGCGTATTGGAGCCATGGTGGTGGTGGTGCGCCGCGGTGTGATCGTGTTCCAATGCCATCGGTCCGTTGCCCTATTCCTGCGGTGTTCTGGGTGAGGTCTCGTGCTGCGTCTGTTGCTGGAGCTGGATGCCGCCGCCGGAGTTGGGACCCTGTTGTGGCGGGCCACCCGAATTGCGCGTACCCGAGTTCTGGGTCGCGCCCCCCGAGCCGTGCGCCGCGTAGCCTGCCGGCGGGGTGTCGATCCCCTGTCCGGGAATGCCGGCGTTGGGATCGGGCGTTCCATACACCGCCGTGGACGGCAGCGCCCACGAATCGGCAAACCCCGGAGGGATACCCTGCTGTGTCGCGATCTCGTGCAGATCCTGTGGGTGCTGCCCGGCGGGAACGTCCGCCGCTGTCGCGTTCTGGCTCAACTGCAGCGCGCGAATGTAGGCCACAATCGCCCAGCGATCCGGCGTGGTTACCTGCGACCCGTACTCCGGCATCGCCCCGTAGCCATTGGCAATGACGGAGTAGAAGTGCCCCAGGGGCGCGCTCCGCAGCCGGTCGGTATGAAAGTTGCCCGCCGGTCGATAGCCGCGCTGCACGATCATGCCCGCGCCATTGCCCACGCGCGAGTGGCACGGCGTGCAGAACACGTTGTACTGCTCCTGCCCGCGCTCCAGCAGCTCGGCCGTGACGGGCAGCGGCATGCCGTCGCCCTCTTTGCCGTTTACCACGCCGGTCGCGTAGTACGTGTCGGCATGCAGCTGGTTGCGGGCGACCGTGTTCTCCACCTGCGGCCGCACGGAGCGGCCATCGGCATAGAACGAGGTGCCGCGCTGCGGGTAAAACTTCGGCTCGTTGTGCATGTCCTGCCGGCAGCCCGCCAGCAGGAGCGTCGCCGCCATCGCCGCGCAGCCGGCAATCCGGCCACCTGCCAGCGTATTTGCTGTTTGCTGTTTCCTGTTTCCTGCTTGCTGCATTTAGTGGTCTACCTCCACCACCGAAACCGGCGAGAAACCTTCAAGAAATTCGCGAGTCTCCGTCAGGGAAAACTTCGGATCGAACGCCTCCAGGCAAAGGAAAAATTTGTCCGAGGTCGCGCCATTGCGGAAGTTCGCCGCGTTGAATAGCGGATGGTACAGCTGCGGCAGGCCGTTTTGCGCGATCATGCCGAAGGCCGCCGACAGGCCGGAGAATAGAATCGTCCACTCATAGAACGGGATCACCCAGGCCGGCCAGGAGTTGAGCGGGGTGCCGCGGATATTGAGCGGATACGCGTAGACGTTCATCCAGAATTCCATCAGACCCGCGGTCAGCAGGCCGCACAGTCCGCCGATCAGGCACATCAGCGGAACGCGCGTCTTATGAAAACGCAGCGCCTCGGCGGCCTCCTCGACCGGGTACGGCGTATAGCACTCCATCCGCCGGAAGCCGCGACGATAGGCCTCCTCGGTTGCCGTCACCAGCTCCGAGGGCGTATTGAACTCAGCCAGAAGGCCGTAGATTCCTTCAACCGGCGGCATTAGAGCGCCTCCTGCACAACATGCTCGGCATCCTCACCGCCGCGGCGAACCTTGGTCTGCGGCAGCATCATGCGGATTTCAGACATCGGGATCATCGGCGCCAGGCGGGCAAACAGCAGGAACAGCGTCGTGAACAGGCCCCAGGTGCCGATGAATAACATGTAATCCCACTTCGTGGCGCGGTAGGTGCCCCAACTCGACGGCAGGTAGTCACGATAGAGCGACGTGACGACGATGACGAAGCGCTCGAACCACATCCCGATGTTCACCACAAAGCTCAGGAAAAACAGGTATCCCGGGCTGACCCGCAGCCGCCGCGACCACAGCGTCGTCAGCGGAATCGCGATGTTGGTCAGGATGAGCATCCAGTACGCCCAGCCCATCGGTCCGAACATGCGGTTCCACATCATGAAGAACTCCCAATGGCTGGCCGAGTACCAGCTCATGAAGACCTCCATGCCGTAGCCGTAGGCCACGATCGACCCCGTCGTCAGCATGACCTTGGCCATGTTGTCGAGATGGCGCAGCGTGACCAGATCCTCCAGGTGATACCACTTGCGGATCGGGATGGCCAGCGTCAACACCATCGCGAAGCCCGAATACACCGCGCCGGCGACGAAGTAGGGCGGAAAGATCGTGGTATGCCAGCCCGCCATCGCGGCGACCGCGAAGTCGAAGGAGATGGTGGTGTGCACCGAAAGCACCAGCGGCGTCGAAAGCCCGGCCAGCAGCAAAGAAGCCGACTCATAGCGGATCCAGTGCCGCGTCGATCCCCGCCAGCCCAGCGACAGCATCCCGTAGAAGTACTTGGCCAGGGGCGACTGCGAGCGGTCGCGCAGGGTGCCGAGATCCGGGATCATCCCGATATACCAGAACACCACCGAGATGGTCGCGTAGGTAGAAACCGCGAAGACGTCCCAGGCCAGCGGCGAGCGGAACTGCGGCCACACGTTCATCGTGTTCGGGTAGGGCAGCAGCCAGTAGCCCAGCCACGGACGGCCGATGTGCAGCAGCGGGAACATGCCCGCGCAGACCACGGCGAAGATCGTCATCGCCTCCGCGAAGCGGTTGATCGAGTTACGCCAGGTCTGCTTGAACAGCAGCAAAATCGCCGAGATCAGCGTGCCGGCATGGCCGATACCGATCCACCAGACGAAGTTGATGATGGCGAAGCCCCAGGCGCCGGGGATCGTGATGCCCCAGATGCCGACACCCTTCAGCACCAGCCAGGTCACGGCAATGACCACCAGGGTGGCGATCGTAGACGCGATGAACAGGCCGCCGAACCAGGCCCAGGGCGTGTTCGACGTCAGCACGATGCCCGCGATCTTCTGCGTGACGCTCCTGAAGTTGTGGCCCGGCGCGATGACCGCGTACTCACCCGTACGCGGGTCGATCATCGGATCTACAACGGTCTCCGGATCCGTTCCCGGATTCAAGATCGGTCCCTGAGTAGCCATTAAATGGACTCCTTAGCAAGCTCCGGGTTGGGGTTGATGACACCGGCCGTGTAGGTGGTGCGCGGCTGGTAGTTCAGGTCGCCGATGGCCTGGTAATCACGCTCGGACTCACGGCGCTTGGCCACCTTGCTGTTCGGGTCATTCTTGTTGCCGAAGATAATTGCATTCGTCGGGCAGGTCTGCTGGCAGGCCGTCAGGATCTCGCCATCGCGGATCGGGCGGTTCTCCTTGTCGGCCGTGATCTTGGCTTCCTGAATGCGCTGGATGCAGTAGGTGCACTTTTCCATCACGCCGCGCGAGCGAACCGTGACATCCGGGTTGCGCATGAACTTGAGGCTCTCGGTGTCGTAGTCCGAGTACAGCAGGAAGTTGAAGCGGCGCACCTTGTACACACAGTTGTTGGAGCAATACCGCGTACCCACGCAGCGGTTGTAGACCATGGTGTTCAGGCCCTCGGGCGTGTGCACCGTGGCGCCCACCGGGCAGACCTGCTCGCAGCCCGCCTGCTCGCAGTGCTGGCACATCATGGGCATGAAGTGCGCCTTGGGCGCGTGCAGATCGCCCTCGTAGTAGTTGTCGATGCGCAGCCACTGCATGTCGCGGCCGATCTTTACCTGCTCGCGACCGACGACGGCGATGTTGTTTTCCGCATAGCAGGCGACGATGCAGGCGTTGCAGCCGATGCAGGAGTTCAGATCGACCGACAGCGCCCAGGCGTTCTGAATCGTCCGCGAGGAGGGGTCCTGGTGGTCGTACCGCCACGATCCGGCCCAAAGGTTCTCTTCCGGCTTGGGCGCTTCGCCCTGGGGGTTGTAGCCAACCTTGTTCACCAGCGTCTCGCTGGCGCCGGAGTGTGCAAAGCCGGGATTCTGTGTCGCCTCGGTGACCGTCGCATAGCGGATGATCGACCGCTCCTCCGCCTCATGGCCGGCCAGCGAGAAGGTGCCCTGGGTGTCGTATTCCTTCTTCTCCAGATCGTGCTGCGCATAGGCGCCGCGGTGCTCGATGTTGTGCACCTTGGTCACGCACAGGTCATACATCCCGTGGCCCTTGGTCAACGAGGCGCTACCGGCCGCGAACGGCTGCTCCGCGGTACGCAGCTGGTAGGCATCCACACCCACACCTGCGGCCACACGACCGGCCTCGGCGCGACGACCCATGCCCAGATGCAGCGTGAGGCTGCCATCGGCGTGCCCCGGCGACATCAGCACGGGAACAACCAGCTTGCGGCCGTTCACCTGCAGCTCCACGGCCTCGTTCTCCTCGATGCCCAGGGCCTCCATTGTGGCCAGGCTGACCAGCGCGGCGTTATCCCAGGAGAGATTCGTAAGCTGCTTGGGCAGCTCCTGCAGCCAGCCGTTGTTGCCGTAGCGGCCATCGTAGAGCGACGGATCGGTGTGGAACCGAATCTCCAGCGTCTTGCCGCCGGGCGGTTGCGTGGCGGGAGCGGCGGCTGCAGTCGTTGTGGCCTTGGGTGTGCCCACGCCGCCGGCGGGCTGGAAGGCCGTTCCCGCGACCCAGCCATCGTGCAGCGCCTTCCGCCAGCCGGTTGGGAAGTCGCCTTGAATGTATGTCTTGGCGTTCGCGAGGACGACGTCATACGCGCCCTGCGAGGCGTCGATCAGGGTGGCCAGCACGTCATGCGCAGAGACGCCACCATAGAGCGGCGCGATCATCGGCTGCACGATCGAGATCGTGCCATCCGATGCGCGGCAGTCCGTCCAGCTTTCCAGGTAATGCGCCTTGGGGATGTGCCAGGTGGAGTAAAAGCCCGTCTCGTCCACGTGCGATCCGAGGTGCACGGTGTTGGGCACGTTGTTGAAGGCATCCGCGAAGTTCAGATCGACCGGCGCGTTGTACAGCGGGTTGGTGCCGAGCATCACCAACCACTTCACCTTGCCGGCGTTCATATCGGCAACCAGCGACTTAAGGTCCACTCCGCCCTCGCTCGGGACCGCATGGATCGGTGTGGTGTAAACCACAGTCTTGCCGACGGCGCCCAGCTGCGCGTTCAGCCCCATCGCCGCGCTCTGGCAGGCCGCCGAGCTCTGCGGCCCGGCGATCACGGCGCAGCGTCCACCCGATTTCTTAAGATCGTCCAGAACGGCCGCAAAGAACTTCTGCGCTTCGGGATTGGAGAGGCCCGCCGCATTGCCCCCGGCAAGACCCGCTGCAAAGGCATCAAGCTCGCTGGGCTTGAGCGCCAGCCGGTGTTCCGCCTTGAAGCCGGTCACCGTGGGCGTGGTCTCCACGACATACATCCGGTTCATCGGCTTGCCTTCTTCGAACCGATGCCGCGCCGCATAGGCCGCCGACATGGGCAGGAAGCCCGGAAACGCGATGCCGCCGAGGAAATCCGCATCCAGCGACAGGATGACGTCCGCATCCGCCAAGCGGTACTGCGTGTCGTAGTAGTCGCCGAAAGCCGCCCTGGACTGCGCCCGGTAGGCATCCCCGCCGGCCGGTTCATAGGAGATCAGCTTGGCCTGCGGAAACTTCCCCTGCACCTGCTTCCACTGCGCCGCAAAGGTCGGCGAGGTGCTGACTTCGCTCAGGAAATAGAGCCCCTGGCCGCCTGGAAGCTGCGCAACTCCTTGCTGAAACTGCTGCTGGAAGTACGGCCACTCGGAGTTCTGCCCCCGAAAGCGCGGGTGCTGTGAGCGGTCCGGGTCGTACAGATCGAGGAGCGAGCCCTGCGTGAAGGCGTCCGCTTTGCCGTTGGTCAACGGGTGCTCGGGGTTGCCCTCAATCTTTACCGGGCGGAAGGCATAGGACTTCACCAGCACCGGCACGGCGCCGGTGGGAAAGGGATGCGCCGTGGCGAAAAACGTCGGGGTACCGAGAACCATGTCCTCCGGCTGCTTGATGTACGGATAGATCGGCTCATCCGGCTGCTTGGTGCAGCCCGCCAGCCCGGCCAGTGCGAAGCTCGCGCCCATCACCTTCATGAAGCCGCGCCGCGTAACCGGATTGGCCCACTCGCCGGCCCCGGCCTGACGCGGGAACTCCTCCTGCATCAGCTCCTGAAACTCAGGCGTCTCCGCCAGATCGTCCAGATTGCGCCAGAAGCGCTTGCCGGTCTGCCCGTCCAGCTTGGCACGGACCTCCGCGAGCGTCATCTTCTTCGTGGGTACGGGGGCAATCTGCGTCACTACCTGTGCGCCAGCCGGGGCCGCCGCCCGGCTTAGCGACTGCAGCGCGTTGTCCTTGGATGCCTGTTCGTTTTGCATTGCCTGCCTTGGATCTGTTAATCCCATTGGTTCCCTGTGCGCATCTACCGGTGGCACGTTTCGCAACTAGAAAGCATCTCCGGGTTGCGGATGTGGTACTGCTCCAAGAGATACTTGCCGAGCGCCGTCTGATCCGTGAACTTTTGATAGCTGGCCGGCATCCTGATCACCGGCACATTGGAGACCGTTTCCCCAGAGCCGTTCTCCGGGACGGGTCCGCCCATCGTGCCGGACTCCGTATGCGTTATTCCTGGACGTGAAGGCGACTCGGGGCTCTCCTGATTGCCCATCCCCGGCAGCTCTTGCGATCCGTTAAGCCCGCCGTTGGTTGCGGGTGAGGATCGCGGTCCTTGCGGAGCCTGCAGCATGGCAATCTCAGGGTTATGGCCGCCCGGATCCTTCGTCGTGCAGGAGACGTGGTTGGCCGTCGGGCCGTCATTGGTCACCTGCGTGCACCACACCGGATGATCCTCGGTCGCGCCCGCCCAGGCCATGTTGTAGATCTCGCTGGTCGGCCGAAGATTCTTCACCGGGTTGCGATGGCAGTTCAGGCACCACTCCATCTGCAACGAGTTCTCCATGTACATCAGCGGCATCTCGTCGACGCGGCCGTGACAGCTGGAGCAGCCCAGGCCCTTGTTCACGTGAATCGAGTGATTGAAGTACACATAATCGGGCAGATCATGCACCCGGATCCAGGGGATCGACTGCCCCGTCGCCCAGCTCTGCCGCACCGGCTCCAGCAGCTGCGCATTGGTCCAGATCTGCGAGTGGCAGTTGATGCAGGTCTTGGTCGGAGGAATGCCGGCGTACATGCTTTTTTCCACCGACGTGTGGCAGTACTGGCACTGCAGCCCCAGCCCCTCCACGTGGTGCTTGTGGCTGAAGGGCACGGGTTGGTCGGGCCGCTGGCCCTGCCGGGTCACCCACGGCGAGCGTTGCAGCTCGTTGAGCGTTACGCCCGCGATGATTACGATCAAGCCCGTCAGAACGAGGCTCGCGCGAATCAGCGCGTTCGAACTGCGGTCAAATACCTGCGCCATGAGTGCGTTTCCTGCAACCCCGGCCTGCGCAATGCGCGACCGCGGCGTGTTGATCCTGCGCCCTTCAGTGGTTCCCCGCAACACTCCGGCAAACCCCGTGGTTTGCCCGTGTTGTGAAAAGAAACCGTTTGCTCACTCTGTAGAAGTCAGAGTATAGCAGTGGCCAATGACCCCATCGGACCACGACACGACCCCCTCGCGCAAGGGCCACGGGCTAATCTAACGATTATCGAAAGGGTGATCTGGACACGAATGCGTCCTACTGAAAATTGCGCTTATTTCCTGAACAAACCGGGGGTATACGACCTCTAACTACGGCTAATTCAGTCCGAGTTCAGATCGCCCCAGCGACGAACGAGGTCACTTTAGCGCAACAATGCTTTCGACCCAGGCCGCCCACTGTTCTTCCGTGATCGCATTCGAAGCCGCGCGCAGAACCATCGCCGTCTCTTCCACCTCGGAGCAGGTGAGCCGGTAGCTGTTGATGTCGGCTGCCATGTTGATTGCGGCTAAAGCTACGCGCTTGTTGCCATCCGCGAACGGGTGATTGCGCAGCAACGCCCACCCCAGGGAGGCAGCCAAAACAGCAATTCTGGTTTCACTGCTGTAGTGCGCCAGCTGCTTAGGGCGAGCGATGGCCGACTCAAGTCCGTTCTCATCGCGCACCCCTTGCAGCCCACCGTAGGTTTCGATCAGCCGACCGTGTACATTCCGCAAGGCATCTGACCTGACGAACTCAATCTTCACTTCGCGAGCTCGCGATAGCTATTGCGGTGCAAGGGCTCGGTCCGCAGAAAAGCCTCCACCTGGCGAGTAAACTCTTCATCAACCGGCGTCATGCGGTATACACCTTCGTGCTTCTCCAGGTTGAGCAGCGAACCTTCCGCAATAGCCATCTCGTCGAGGAGTTGCCTGGGAAGCAGAACGCCGTAGCCATTACCAACTTTTCGCACCTTGAGTTCCATCGTCGTATTATAACTCAGTTATAACTCCGTTCATAGGCAAAATGTGCCTCCAGGCGACACTCGTTTTATCATCACCCATGGCTGCCCTCCCTCCGCGCTCCCGCAAGCTGCCCTACGACGCGGGGGAGGCCGTACAGGCGCTGGCGGCTGCCGACCCCAAGCTCGCCAAGCTGATCCAGCGCGCCGGGCCCTTCACCCTCAAGCTGCCCGCACAGCAATCCCCCTTTGAAGCCCTTCTGCGTTCGATCCTCTACCAGCAACTCCACGGCAAAGCCGCAGCCGCCATCCACGCCAAGCTGCTCGCCAGCTTTGAGCCGGTGTGCGGTTTGGGTAAGCACCCCTCGGCGCAACACGTGCTCGACTGCCCCAACGAACAGCTGCGCGGGGCAGGCCTTTCCGGCAATAAATCGCTGGCCATTCGCGATCTCGCCGCCAAAACCGTCGACGGCACCGTGCCTTCGCTCGCCAAAATCAGGAAGATGCCCGACGAGGACATCATCGCGCACCTCACCCAGGTGCGCGGCATCGGCCGCTGGACCGTGGAAATGTTTCTGATGTTCCGCCTCGGTCGCCCGGACGTGCTGCCGGTCTCAGACTACGGCGTACGCAAAGGCTTCGCACTCACATTTCAGGGTCTCAAACCCACACAAAAGGTCACCCCCGACCTCCTCGCCGCACCCGCCGCTATGGAGCGCCGCGCCCGCCGCTGGCAGCCCTGGCGCTCCGTCGCCAGCTGGTATCTGTGGCGCGCCTGCGATCTTGCAGCGGGCAAGCCCGTACAGCCGGAATGATGCCCATCGCACTCCGGTATAGTCCTCTCTGATGAGGCCAACTCTCGGGCAGCTGCCCCGTTCCCAGCCGCGCAGCGAGGCTGCGATGTGCCCCTCGCACAGGCCATCCACCTCAGATCCGGTGGTGAAGGCCGCAATCTCTCGCTTCGATACCATCGACCTTCTGCGTGGGTTCTCCATCCTTGGCGTCGTGCTTCTCCATGCCAGCCTTTGGCTCTCCTTCGGCGGCTACACGATAGAAGCGAGCTTCCCGAAGTGGCTACGGTACGTCATCTTCAGCGAGGGTGGTAACGGCGTATCGGCTTTCTTCGCCATCTCCGGCTTTCTTATTACCTTTATTTCGATTCGCCGCTTCGGTTCCTTGCAGCGGCTTCGTGTCGGCGCTTTCTATCGCATCAGATTCGCTCGCATTTTTCCGCTATTGGCTCTGCTTCTCTTCCTGCTCAGCGTTCTGGACCTCGCCGGCTTCGCTGATTTCTCGCTTAAGCCAACGGCGGGCTCTCTCGGCGGAGCCCTTTTCGCCGCACTGACCTTTCAAATGAACTGGTTCGAAGCCGTGCATGGGTTCCTCCCTGCACCTTGGACCGTCCTCTGGTCCTTGTCCGTGGAAGAGATGTTCTATCTCCTGTTCCCACTCCTCTGCATCGGGCTTTACGGGCGCAGGTGGCTTCGCCCGCTCTTTTTCGTGATTCTCTTCGGCCTCTTTGCCTTCGGACCTTTCGCCCGCACGCCGGCATACAGCAAAAACGAAATCTGGCTTTACCAGTCTTACCTCGGCAACATGGACAACGTTGCGCTGGGCTGCCTCTTTGCTCTGCTGACAGATCGTGCCGCAAAGAACACACGCTTCGTGCGCTCCCGCTGGCCCCTGTTCTGTCAGGCTCTGGGCACTCTCCTCACTCTCTTTATCGTTGTCTGGGACTGGCCTAAAGTCCTTCTTGGCTGGCGTGTCAAGCGTGCGCTGGGGCACTCGGGCACGGATGTAACGGTGCTTGGCCTTGGGATCTGCCTCATCATGCTCGGCAGCGTCTTAAGAAGCACCAAAGGCTGGCGATTGACGGCTCCCATACGGTGGTTGGGCAGGTACAGCTATGAGGTCTACCTGACGCATGAGTTCGTGGTGATGGGAACCCTCTCTTGGTTTTTGAGGACGAAAAAGGGGCCGGTTGGCATCTGGATTGTCGCGGCGGTACTGCTTTCTGCCGGACTTGGGTTTGTGCTGTCGCGCCTTTTCTCCGAGCCAACTAATCGGGACTTCGTGGCACTCCCGTTCCCGCCGAACTTCAGCCTGCAAACGCCCTGAAGCGCAGCCCTCGAACTGCTGAGACCGTTCAGAACCTGGAGCGGTAAGGTTTCCTCCATGGCGGAACTCAGGTACATTGTGTCGATTCAGCCTCGTCGTCTCGCCTGCCTACTCCTTCTCTCCGTCACCGTACCCATCGGCATGGCTTGGAGGCTTGCTCCGCTGCACCTCCCGCCCTTTGCCTTTAAATACGGCGGCTCGGCGTTGTGGGCCGTCGCTGTGTACTGGACAGTGGCCATTTTCTTACCGAGAACAAGCCCGGTGCGATTGGCATTCGCAGCGGCGACCGTCGCGGTCACGGTCGAGATCTTCAAACTCGTCCGCTCGCCGGGCCTTGACCACTTCCGCGAGACACTCGCCGGTAAGTTATTGCTCGGCCGCTACTTCACGTTCGGCGCCCTTGCGGCCTATGGGCTCGCCATCACTTTTGTGGCGCTGCTGGATGCGCATTTCAGCCCCGGCAGACGGCGTCAATAGCCCTCCCGTTCAAGAAACGAGCTACTTTGCCCCGTTATCATGGGGCTATGTCGCTTTTGGAACAAGCCTCGATAGCGGAAGCTCCCGCGACCCGCTCTGCCGCCCCACCCGAGCGCTTCGTGTGCGTGCACGGACATTTTTATCAGCCGCCCCGCGAAAATCCCTGGCTCGAAACGGTTGAGATGCAGGACTCCGCCAGCCCCTTTCACGACTGGAATGAGCGCATCACGGCGGAGTGCTACGCGCCCAACGGCGCCTCGCGCATCACGGACAAGGAAGGCCAGATCACGCGCATCCTGAACAACTATGCGCGCATGAGCTACAACTTCGGCCCAACCTTGCTGAGCTGGCTGGAGATCTTTGCTTCGCGCACCTATCGCATGGTCCTCGATGCGGACCGCGAAAGCGCGGAGCGCTTCAGCGGCCATGGATCCGCGCTGGCGCAGGTTTACAACCACATCATCATGCCGCTCGCCTCCGAGCGCGACGCGCGCACCCAGATTCGCTGGGGCATTGCGGATTTCACCCATCGCTATGGACGCAAGCCCGAAGGCATGTGGCTCGCCGAGACCGCCGTTTCACGCTCTGTGCTCGACCTCATGGCGCAGGAGGGCATCAAGTTCACCGTGCTGGCGCCCAGCCAGTGCGCGCGCGTGCGCCGCCTGACCTCGCCACCCATCACCGGAACCACAGATGCAGCGCTCACGCCCGAACGCCCAGCCAGAACGGTCTTCCAGGAGCTGATGGAGGACGGCAGCCCCGTTGCCTCTGCGCCCGCTCCGCTGCCCACCTCCGACGAGCCCTGGATAGAGACCGAAAACGCCAGCGTCGACCCCACGCACCCCTATCTCGTGCAGCTCGACGAAGGCCGTTCCATCGCGGTGTTCTTCTATGACGGTCCAGCCTCAAGGGCAATCGCCTTTGAGGGGCTGCTGAACTCCGGCGAAGAGTTTGGCAGACGCATTCTCGGCAGCCTGCGTTCTCACAATGGCAACGGCAGTGGGGGGTCCAGCGAACCGCAACTTGCGCACGTTGCGACCGATGGCGAAAGCTACGGCCACCATCATCGCCACGGCGAGATGGCGCTGAGCTACGCCATGCATTGGATCGAAAGCAACGATATCGCGAAGCCGACCAACTACGCGGAGTTTCTTGTGCTGTTCCCGCCTCGATGGGAGGCCGAGGTCGTCGAGAACAGCTCTTGGAGCTGCTTCCACGGCGTGGAGCGCTGGCGCGCAGACTGCGGCTGCAATGGCGGCAAACCCGGTTGGAACCAGGCTTGGCGTGCGCCGCTGCGCGAAGCTCTGGATCTGCTGCGCGACCGCACAGCCCCACTCGCCGAACATGTGGGGGCGCCGCTGCTGAAGGACCTTTGGGTGGCCCGCGACGCGTACATCGATCTCGTGCTCGATCGCCGCCGTGCGAACGTCGATCGCTTTTTCGCGACGCACGCCAGACACACGCTTTCGTCAGCGGAACGCGTACAGGTTCTGGAACTGCTTGAGCTCGAACGTCACACCCAGCTGATGTACACCAGCTGCGGCTGGTTTTTCGATGAGATCTCCGGTATCGAAACCGTGCAGATCATCGCCTATGCCGCCCGTGTGCTGCAGTTAGCTGCCAAGCTCTTCGGTGAGGAAGGCGTCGCGTTGGAAGCCGAGTTCCTCCAAGTGCTGGAACGCGCCAAGAGCAATGTGCCCGAACAGCGCAACGGCGCGGAGATCTATCGCAAGTGGGTGAAGAACGCCCGCATCGATCTGGAGCACGTGGGCGCGCATTACGCTATCTCCTCCATGTTCCGCTCCTATCCGGAGACGGGTCAGCTCTTCTGTTTTGACGTGAAGCGTCACAGTTACGACGTGTTGACCTCCGGTCGTGGACGCGTGGCACTCGGACGCGCACGGCTTACCTCGCGCATCACGGAGGAGACCGAAGAGATCTGCTTCGCGGTTCTTCACCTCGGCGACCAAAATCTGTCCGCTGCGGTGAAACGATTCTCCCCCACCGATGCAGTTGCCTGGGATGAATTCGATGGCAAGGCACGAGCCGCCATCCGCCGCGCCAATGTTCCTGAACTGATCCGGCACATCGATGGCTTCTTCGGTTCAACGAATTACTCACTCACGTCGCTCTTCGCCGATGAGCAGCACCAGATCATCAAGGGCATCCTCAACCAGACCCTGTCTGAAGTTGAAGATTCGTTGATGCGGATCTACGAAGAGCATGCGACGCTGCTGCACTTTCTGGGTGAGTCCAACGTGCCTGCACCTCCCGCGCTGGCGCTGACCGCAGGGTTCGCCATCAACGCCAGTCTGCGCCGCGCGCTTGAAGCCGATAAGTATGACCAGGCCGAGGTCGCACGGCTGCTGCGCCGCGCCGAGATGGATAACGTCACGCTGGATGGCACCATGTTGGGTTTCACCGCTGACAGCCGCATGAAGCGAGCCATGATTGCTCTTGAAGCGGCAGCTTCGACGCAGAAGATGAATGTGATGGGCGAAACCCTGGCCATCGCCGAAAGCCTCCGCACGCTGCCCGGCCGCTCCAACCTGTGGCAGGCGCAGAACATCTGGAATGACCTTCTGCATCGCCCCGAAAGCCGCCACTGGAGCCGCGAGTGGCGCGAGGGCTACCGCAAGCTTGGCGGCGCACTGAAGATCAGTGTCGACGACCTCAGCAGTGCGGACGGGGGACGTGTTCTCTAACGATCGCACGTTCATTCAACCCAATACGAGACGGCCTGCGAAGGTTGCACTCAGCGCCGCATCCGCAGATCCTTCGGGTATCTCGATATGCCATTCAAACGCAGACTGATACCCGCGCTGACTCCATAGGGGCTCAATGATCCAAAGGTGAACTGCGGCCAGTGCTGGTATTCCACATCAATCGCACGCACCGTCACGCGTTCGTTCAACGCAATGTCGAGCCCCGCGCCCGGCGCATAGGTAAGAAACGATCCATGCGCATACCCGAACGGCAGCGTGATCCTGCCCACGCCCGCTAGAAACTTGCCATACGGCTGCCAGCGCCGTGGGCGCAGGATCGCAAACCGCACACCGCCGAGATAGTTCGATTCAGTGACATCCTCCGCGGTGTGATAACGCAGAAAACGTGCCTCTCCTTCCAATCCAACGCGCCACTGTGGATTCACATCCGCGTAGACGAAGCCACCAGCGATGTCACGCTTCCCATAATCCGCTTGAAAGGCCGATACACCGCCACCCACGGCAACATAGCTGCCCGGACCGCTGGCGGTAGCGACGGCTTGTGCCTTGGCTGTCGCTACACCAGCGAACATGATCACCGCAGAAAAACTGAGCAGCTTAATTAAGTATTTCACTGGGTCACCACCAGCGTGATGGCCTGCGCCTGCGTTGTACCTGAGCCCTGTCCCGTGCCCACCACCTTGAAGCTGTAAGTGCCGGGCGGCGTTCCGCTTGTGCTCAAGCCACTGCACCCTGTCACGTTGATCACGATGGCAAGCGCGAAGGCGAAGGCAACCAGCGTACCGAACCTGCGCCGCGCGGCGCGATGCTTTCTGCGCTGCAGCAACGCAAGCAGCAGCCCTATTGGCAAGCAGCACAGCAGCGTGTCATGGCCTTTGAAGCCTTGGTGCAGCGCCGCCGTGGTGCCTGTGCCTGCACCCAGTGGATTGCCCGTGTCAAGGATCAGAGTGGCCGTTGCTGTGCCATCAGGCGAGAGCTTGACCAGCGATGGCGTAAAGATGCAGGTGCCCGCAAACGGCAGCCCCAGGCAGCCCAAGGCGATCGTGTCCGTAAAGCCCTTCACGGAGCCGATGCTGACGTTCAGCGTGGTGTGTTGATGGGTAACCAGCGTGACGTTTGGTGCGTTCACCGTAAGCGTGAACTGCGCCGCCTGGCCTGCCGTAATGGTGGTAGAAGAAGACTTTGAGGCAGCATAAGAGGCATCCCCGGCATAGCTCGCAACGATTGGCTGCGAGGTCTGCTCGAAGATTACCGTGATCGTCGCCACGCCTGTGTCATCGACCGTTGCGACCCCCATCGTTATATTGCCACTGGTGAAGGTCACCGAGCCACTTGGCGCTGTGGAGCCTAGACCCTTTACCACCGCGATCAATGTCATCTGCTGCGGATTGGTGGGATCCGTTGAAGATCCGGTGATGGTCGTTTCGGTCGGACGCATCTGCACGCTTTCGGCGTACACGCCCGAAGCACTTGCAAAGTTCGCCCCATCTCCCGCATAGGAAGCGACCACGTTGTGCATACCCGCGCTCAGTTGCGGAACGGTGAGCGTTGCATGGCCCGAACCGTCGAGTTGCGCTGCGCCCAGCACCGTCGCACCATCAGCGAAGCTCACCGTGCCCGTAGCCGGAGCAGCGCCGGCGTTGATCACACTGACCGTGAAGGTCAATGAACTCAAGGTCAGCGCTGGATTGCTGCTTGAGGTCACCGCCAGAGCGGTGGTCTGCTTTACGGTAAGCGGCAGCGGCGTTGATGCCGAGGGGCTCGCCTTTCCATCGCCTGCGTAGCTGGCGACAATCGTGCGCGAGCCGGGCGCGAGCGTCGATGTCGTGAGCACAGCGATCCCATTGGCATTCAGCGGCGCTGTTCCAATGGTCACGCCCCCATCGGTGAAGTTCACCACGCCAGTGGCTACGCCGCCGTTGCTCGTGACGGTCGCCGTCAGGTTAAGCGGCTGGCCAAAGACCGCTGGGGTTCCGCTCGCGCCAAGCTCCACTGTCGTTGTCGCGCCGATTACAGTTTCCGTGAGTTGCGCTCCGGCGGCGGCATAGTTCTGATCTCCGCCGTAGCTGACCGTAATTGCGTGCGCTCCGACAGCCAAGGCGTTGGTAGTGAAGCTGCCCATACCCGAACTGTTCAGCGGCACCGTCGCGAGCAACGCTCCGTTATCGCGAAGAGTGGCGCTTCCAGTCGCCGATACGCTGCCCGCCCCGTGAATCTGTACGGTGAGCGTTACGTTCTGTCCACTGGCGGCGGGATTATTATTCGAGGTCAGCACGGCGGATGAACTCTGCAGCACGACCTCCTGCAACGGCGTCGAGGTCGAGCTCGCATGGTTGACATCCCCCACATACGTCGCCGTGAGCGCGTGAGCGCCCAAGGCAAGGCCGGATGGCGAAACGCTTGCGATGCCATTCACGCCAACAGGTGCTGTTCCAAGCAGCGTCGAACCGTCGAAAAAGTTCACCTGACCGTTGACGTTCGGACTGTCACTGCTCACGGTTGCCGTAAGCGTAAGCGCGCCGCCCTGCGTGAGTGGGTCGGGATTCGCGCTCAGCAAGGTGGTGGAGTCCGCCTGGCGCACAACGACCGTGATGGGCGTTGAAGCTGCGGTGTTGTTGCTTGCGTCACCGCTGTATTTTGCAGTCATCACATGCGTGCCGATCGACAGTTTCGATGTCGAGAAGGTGAATGCGCCGTTCCCCGTCACGGCAATCGCACTGTAAGCGTTCGCACCGTCGGCAAGCGTCAGCGTGCCTGTGGGCGGAACACCCGGCGTGTTCAAGCCGGCGACGATGGATGCATTCGTCGCCACATCTACGGCACCTGTGGGTCCGCTCAGCGTAAGCGTAGGCTGCGCCAGCTGAACATCCTGCTGCAGGCTTGCGGAGGAGGGCAGATCACTGCTGTCACCCCCATACGCCGCCGTGATCGAATGGGTGCCCAGCGTCAGCGAACTGGTTGAAAAGCTCGCAGCACCATTGGCATTCACTGAAGCCGTCCCTAGAATCTTTGCGCCATCGCTGAAGGTCACGGTTCCGGTCGGCACGCCGTGGGCGCTGGTTACTGATGCCGTAAAGGTCGCGAGCTTGCCGACCAGCGTTGTTGGGGAGGCAGAAACCAGAACGGTCGTGCTCGGTTGCGCAATCTGCACGTTGACGGTATTCGATGTGCCGGGTGCGTTGGCGCCGTCGCCGGCGTACTGCGCGGACAACCAATGGGAGCCGGCGGCCAATGCTTGCGTATTCCACGTAGCGGTCGCCACGCCTGGACTGGTGGAGCTGGTCAGGGGCACCGCGGGGCCGAGCGCGGTGGCGCCATCGAAGAAGATCACCGTACCCGTGGGCGTGCCAGTCTGGTCCCCCACACTCAAGGTGAGACTGACGTTGCCGCCGACAACTGCCGGATCGGTAGCTGTCGAAAAGCCCAGCACCAGGGTGGGTGCCTGCTTGATTATCTCGGTAAAGTCGACCGTACTAGCAGCGTTGTTGTTATCGCCGGAGTAGCTTGCCGTAATCGTATGCGAGCCGAGCGAAAATGTTTCCTTGCACGTTGCTGTACCGTTGCTGGCCAACGGTACAGCAGAGCAGAGAGGGGGATTGTTGCCCTCGGTAAAGGTGATGGTTCCCGTTCTGCCTGTGTCAGCGCTGGTGACGGTAGCAATAAACGTGACCGGCTGCCCAAGCAGTCCCGGCGTGGCATCCGAAGTGATCGCTACGGTTGTGGGTTCCACGCTGAGAACCTCGCCGTTTAATGCGTCCACCGGCGTGACACTGGGCGCATCCGACTTCCAGGTTACGGAGCCTGTGTCATTCGCATTCACCTGGGTTGGAGCGAACTCGATGCTCATGATGCAGAAGGCCATGGGCGCCAGGGCGGATTGACCGCAGTTCGTGGCAGAATCGAGCGCCGCCTGGACCAGCGTATTGGCTTGAACCGTGGGAAGCTGAAGCGTGAGAGTCGCATTGCCCAGGTTGTAAAGCGTTCCAACAAGAGGCGAAGAGAGTTTCCCGACCTTCATCGGCGGGTACGTCAGGCCGAGTAGCTGTCCAGAGATCTCTCGCACCCGGTTGTTGTAGTAATCGGAGACCCAGATATTGCCTGTGTAGTCGAACAGCAACGCCGAAGGACCGTTGAGATTCGCATGATCGTCGGGGCCCCCGTCGCCGCCCCCAGCGGGAGGATTGTTGGTGTTTTCAAAAGCGGGGTCGCCGTTTCCGGCTAAGGTGGTGATGGTGCCCCCGATCACTCCACGCACCCGGTTGTTGCCTGTGTCGGCGATCAGAAAATCGCCTTGGGGATCGAAGGTCACAGATTCGGGATTGAAGAGTTGGGCGGCAGTTGCCGAGGAACTGTCCCCACCAAAGGCACCCAGACCATTGCCGGCAATCGTAGAAATATTGCCAGCGGTGTCGACCAGCCGAATTCGATTGTTCAATGTATCGGCAATCGCAACCGCGCCATCCCAGCGCACGGCAACTCCATAGGGGTTGTTCAGCTGCGCTTGCGTCGCGAGCATCTGGTCCGTGTTGTTGTACCCTGCCGAACCATTTCCGGCGATCGTCTGGATCGACTGCGATCCCACCGAGAATTGGCGCACACGATTGTTGCCGGTATCCGCAATGATGAGGTCGCCCCCCGGCGTAAGCGCCAACCCCCTGGGCGAGCTCAGCCGTGCGCTTGTTGCAGGGCCGCCGTCGCCGGCGTATCCCGAGTTGCCCAGGGTACCCACCACCGTGGTGATCGTGCCGGATACGTCAACCCGCCGTATCGCATTGTTTCCTGTATCGGCGATGTACAAATTGCCCGCGCCATCGATGGCGATGCCCGCCGGATTGTTCAACTCCGCCGCTGTAGCCTGTCCGCCATCTCCGGCGGACCCGGCGTCGCCATTGCCGGCGATCGTCGAGATGTTGCCGGTCAAAGCGTCGACCCTGCGGACGCGGTTGCTATTGGATTCACATATGTACAGGTTGTCGGCGGCATCGACGGCCAGGCCGACAGGCAGAATGATCGATGTCTGCGTTGCCTTCAGGCCATCATTGCCCTGCGGAACACCCTGGCCGTTCCCGGCAACAGTGTTGATCTCCGCCGGGACCAGCACGGGCAGGCCGCCTTGGCCGATGCCGCTCAACGGAGCGCTCGCAAGCACCTGGTTGCCGGACTGGATCTGGACCGCACCCTGGCGTACACCGGGGTAGCGCGGATTGAAGCTCACGCTGACCTCGCAGCTTTCGCCGGCCGTCAGCTGTGAACCCACGCTGCAGGTGTTCGCCTGGACGAAGGTAAACTCCTGCAGATTCGGGTCGCTTACACCTCCCGTGATCGTAGAAAATGCGGTAATCTGCCCCGCAACCTGGGCATACAACGTGACGGTTTTCACAGAGGAACTGCTGCCCACCGCCGTCGAGGTGCCCGGAAACGTGATCGGGGTACTCGGAAGCTGAGCGCCAGCTATGCCGATCGAGGCCCACACACTGCACAAAACAAGGAAGGGTCTCCACCGCCTCGCGCCGCATTCGCCCGATTGCCTTTTCGTCTTCCACAAACCTCGCCAAGCCTCAAACATCTCGCATCTCCCAGAGATCCGCGCTCGCCGCCCCCTGAATGCGAGGCGGTGCACACGGCTGATGTGTGATCTATCGGCTGTTCGCGGAAAACCTTTAGGCCAGTCCGCTATCGAGCGGCTATTTTGTCTCGATTGGGGTCGGTGGCTCCGCAGGGCTACGGGCAACGCGGCTGCAAACCGCTGAATCACACACGACGTTTTACGGCTTCAAATTGAGGCGTTTCAAGGCTCTAAATTCGACGTGAACTCGCCATTGCCCTTGACCATTTCGGACGTTCTGGAGCGTGTGGCTGCCCCTGCCCGAAGTTCGTTGCCGCGGCCCCGCCTGCTGGTCGTGCTTGCCCACCCGGATGACGAGGTCCTGGCCCTCGGTGCCCGGCTGGAACGCCTTACCGAGGCGCATTTGGTGACCGTGACGGACGGTGCGCCGGCCGATGCTATCGACGCGCGGCATCACGGCTTTGCCACACTGGAGGCCTATCGCAGCGCGCGGCGCCGGGAGCTTGCCCGGGCCCTGATCCACGCCGGCGTGTCCCCGGAGATCACCTCACCGCTCGCCGGAACTGCACCCATCCCGGTGCCCGATCAGACCGCCGCTCTGCACCTTCGGGAGCTCACGCATGCCGTTGCGGCTGCGATCCGCTCGTTCGCACCGGAAGCGGTGCTCACCCATCCCTATGAGGGCGGCCATCCCGACCACGATGCGTGTGCCTTTGCCGTACACGGTGCCGTACTTCTGCTCAAAAAGTCGCAGAGCCCCCTTGAAGATCAGGCCTCAATGCCACTTATCCTTGAAGCGCCCTTCTATCACGCTGGGGACGGTGGCACGATGCAGACCGGGTCCTTCCTCCGCTCCGCTGCCTCACCCGCAACGATCGTCTGCAAGCTCTCGCAGGCAGAGGAGGCGAACAAACGTGCCCGGCTCGCCTGCTTCACGAGTCAGGCGGAGACGCTGGCCCAGTTCGGAGCCGAGCGCGAGCTGTTCCGCGTAGCCCCGCGGTACGACTTCACGCAGCCGCCCCACCCCGGCCAGCTGTTCTACGAGCGCTTCTCCTGGGGGATGACCGGTGCCCGGTTCCGCGCACTGGCTACGGACGCTGTAGAGCAACTCTTTGGGCCGGCCGGTAACGCCGCTTCGCGCGATCCGAACCGGTTCGCGGCATCCAATGCCTCGGAATGAGCACCCAGCAAACAGCGGCTCCCGAGGGACGCCCCGAGGCCGAAGAGCGGCCCGATGAAAGACCCGTCATCCTGAGTGTCGCTTTTCCATACGCTCCGGTCGGCGAGTGCGCGATCGGCGGGGCCGAGGTGATCCTCTCGGGGATCGAAGCGGCCTTGCCGCGCTTGGGTTTCCGTTCCGTGGTGGTCGCCCATGCGGCTTCAAAGCCGCACGGCCGGCTCTACCCAACGGCCGTTCCCGAAGGGGAGATCACCGAGGCCGTCCGCGCAGCCACCGAGGCATCGCAGCAGCGGCAGATCGATCGAGCTCTCGCTGAAAACCCCACCGCGCTTGTCCATATGCATGGGCTCGACTTTCACTGTTACCGCATCCCGGCGCACCTTCCCGTGCTTGTGACTTTGCATCTGCCGCCTGCTTGGTACCCCGAGGCGATCTGGAGTCTGCCGGCGAACTACCAGTTCGTTTGCGTCTCCAAAACGGAGCGGGAGGCCTGTCCCGAGCGCGTTCGCGACCGCATCCTTGTTGTCGCAAACGGAGTTCCCCTGCCGGATGCGGTCACGTTGCGCACCGAGGGCCGTTATGCGCTCATGCTTTCGCGCATCTGTGCCGAAAAGAATATCCATACGGCGCTCGATGCCGCGCGCCTGGCGGGAATCTCCGCGCTGGTCGCAGGCGAGGTCTTCCCATATGGGGCGCATCAACGCTATTACGCGGAGGAGATCCAACCACGCCTTACCGGCTCCGGCCACAGCCATACCGCACGCACGCACAATGCAGCAGTTCAGGCCGAAGCACGTTTTCTAGGCCCCGTTAGCGGAGCCGCGAAGGCCAGGCTGCTCGCTCGGGCTGCCTGCCTGCTGCTGCCGTCGCTGGCACCCGAGACCAGTTCTTTGGTGGCTATGGAGGCCCTCGCCGCAGGGGTTCCCGTGATCGCGATGGCCTCGGGCGCTGTGCCGGAGATCGTCGAAGACGGCCGCACCGGCTTCCTCATCCGCCCGGAGCCGGGCACAGGCCCGGCGGCCGCGCGCGCCCTCGCCGATGCCATCGGTCGCCTGCCTTTACTCAACCGCAGCACCTGCCGCATAGTTGCCGAACAACGCTTCTCCCTCGATCCCATGCTAGAGACCTATGGGGAGCTGTATCGCCGTTTTGCCCTGAAACCGCCCTACCCGCCCGCCGCTCGCGCAGCCGAGATCCCGGCATCGGCACAGAATCCCCGACCCGCACCAGCCGCGCCGCCCAGCTCAGTGGAGGTGCTCACCTCCGCAGAGGCCCTCGACGCCCTCGTCCCGGAATGGACCGCGCTCTGGACCCAGGACCCCAACGCGACGCCGTTTCAACATCCCGCCTGGCTGCGGCCGTGGTGGCGGCAGTTCGGCCCGGAGGGGCAGCTGCATGCGTTCACGTTGCGCGATGCGGTTGCCGAACCAGGTTCACCCACCCAGCGGCTGCGCGGCTTTCTGCCCACCTACATTTATCACCAGCCAATTACCGGCGAGCGACAGCTTCTTCTTCTCGGCGCGGGCACGTCCGACTACCTTGACGGCATCTGGTCCGCGGACCCATCCCATCTCGCAGACCAGGCTCTTCACCACCTGCTTGCAGCGCCGGGCGAGTGGGATATCGCTACCCTTCACCAGCTTCGTGCCGGCACTCCCCTGCTGCTCGCCTGGCGCAAGTACGAGATGACCGCAGGCGAGGCAGAGCCCTGCTCCCTCATCGATACCGGCAAAGACCTGCCTGCAAAAGTCCGCGCCAATGTCGGTCGCTACCGCCGCCGCGCCCAGGCCACCGGTTCGCTCCAATGCTCTGTGGCCGGGATGGCGGAAGAGGCGCTTGATACCTTCGAACATCTGGTGCAGCTGCATTGCGAGCGCTGGGAACTGCGTGGCGAGGCGGGCGTTCTCACCGATGCACGCGTGCTGGCGCATCACCGCGAGGCTGTTCCCTCCCTGCTTGCAGCCGGTCTGCTGCGGCTCTTCCGTTTAACGCTGAACGGTGAGGTCATAGGCGCTCTTTACGCATTGGCCGATGCCCCGAATCGTACCCGGCGAAGCCTCTATCTCTATCTCATCGGTTTCGATACGCGCTTTGCCGAGCTCAGCCCCGGCACCCTGTTGCTGCATGAGGTTTGGAGGTATGCGCGCGAGCACGGTTTCGCTCGTATCGATCTTCTGCGCGGTGGTGAAAGTTACAAGCAGCTTTGGGGTGCGGCATCGAAGCCCACCTACGCACTGCAGTTCACTTCGCCCACGCAGGGGCAAAGAGAAGCAGATCCCTCCGCTACGCTACGGGATGACAAACGAAACCAAAGTTGATGATCTGTCTTACTTTCTGTCATTCCCGAAGGGAAGCGGTGCTCTGAATTTCTTTCTGTCATTCGCCCTGAGCGCAGTCGAACGGGAGGGAATCTGCTGTTTGCTGCGTCCGTGCCCACTCGGATCATGCCTGCAGCTGGGTCAGTGTTGCCGGATCGAGAACGCCGTTAAAATACCGCCCGAGCGCCTGGATGTATGGCTCCTCTTCTTGCAATCCAGCCTTGCCGACAGCCTGCGCAAACAGCGTCATGGACGAATGAAATTTAAGGTCGTCCGGATAGCCGAAGATCTCGCCAATGGACCGCCCTTCGACAGCATTCACCAGGGACGTGCACTCGCGCAGCCGGGCGCCCAGCAGGGGATGCCTGAGATAGGCAGCGGCCTCGTCGAGACCCGATATAGCGAATCGCTGCGCCATGAAGCTGCTGCCCAGACCACGAATCTGCGGAAAGACAAACCACATCCAGTGGCTTCGCTTTTCTCCCGCGTCTAGCTCGCCCCGGGCCTGTTGCCACACCGGCGCCTGCGCATCGATGAAGCGGTGCAGCTGATAGGGATCGAGTTGTTTGCTTCTTACCGCCATAAGTCTGGTTCCGTGCTGGTATTCCGTGTTGATAAAAAAGTGTCATCTCGGCCACAGCGAACAGCTTTACCGTTCGCGTAGTGGAGAGACCTGCGGTTTGCCGGCCGGAACAGCAGATTCCCTCCCGTTCGACTGCGCTCAGGGCGAATGGCAGAAAGAAAAGCAACAGCGTTGTATGGCTGCAGATAATTTGCTCTAAACCGGGGCACTCCTTTGCAGCCGATATCCTCTTACACCATCTGCTCCCTTCAACCACACCGGCGTTGTTAATGCACCAGCGCTTCGCCTTCGACATCCTCGGGTTCCGGCTCACCCTCCTTCTGCTCGCCCAGATCCTGCTCGTTCACCTCTTGCTCATCCACGTACGCGCGAAGCTTATAGCCCGCTTCGCTCATGCGCATGCACTCGGCCCTCAATGTGCCCTCCAGCTCTGCCAGCCCCGCCGCCGCGGTCTCGTACCCATCCTCGCCGCCAAGCCGTCCTGCGATGCCAAGCAGCGCAGGGATCTGCAGCCAGCACAGCAGCTGCTCGAAGCTCTCCTGGTTCACGTACAGCACGCCGTCGCTTTCGTTCACGCCCGCAAGCCAGCGCACATCGCCTTCTGCCCAGAAGCCCTCCGTGCGCAGCGCCTCCAGCGGAGTGCGGCCGGCGAGCAGCAGCCGCACTCTTGCCGCCGCCCGCCATGCATCCTCGCCCTCTATGCCCAGCTCAGCGAAGGTCTCCGCCAGCGCCGTGCGCAGATCGAGCGCATCGAAGAGCGCCTGCGGCTCAGCCGTTCCCGGCAATGCATGCACAAGGGCATACGCCAGCAGCGGCGCCCACGTGCGCTCCATGGCAATGCCGACGCTGGCCCCGGGCACGATATCGCGAATCGCGGGTGGCCATGCGGTGGAGAAGCCACGCGCCACCGTCGGCAATCGCACGGCCGCCTCCGCGAGTTGTTGCAACCTCGTCCGGTAGGCCGTTGCGCCCACCTGGGTATCTGCCGCGATCTCCTCTATTCGCGCCTCGGATAACACCTCTGTCATGCGCCAATAGAACTCGTTGGCACGCTCGAAGAAGCTGGGCGGCATGAAGGCGGTCTCCGCAGGTGACCCTTCGTCCGGCTCCGCGTGCACCGGCCTGCCATCTCCGGCAATGGTCACGCTCGCCGGCACAGGTCCACCGCTGTTTTCATTGGTGTACGCGGCCGGCTCGGTTCGCGACTCCACCGCTGCCGTGAACTCGGTCAGCTCTTGCGTCGAAGCCGCGTCGAACGCCTCGATTCCCTCGCGGCTTAACGTGCGCCGCAACGCCGCGTGCAGCGGCTGAAAGCGCAACCGCAGCAGCGCCTGGCGCAGATTCGGAACGCCCTGGCTCCCCAGCGCATCGCACAGCTTGTCCCACGGCTGCTCCTCGGTGGAGCGCAGATCGCGCCAGTTCAACAACACGGCGTACTGATATCCGCGAAGCTCCATCGTGAGCCCGTGATCGCGCAGATCCGTCGCGCGGCGCAGATACTCAAGCCCACGCGCGTGATCGCGGAACGCCATGATGGCATCCCCGTCATGCGGAAGATCCAGGCCTTCGCTCAACGTGCGTTGCCGCAGTTCGCCCGAGCCTTTGTCCATCGATGCCGCCGATACTTTGATCGTTCCGCCCGTGCTCGTGTAGCTGTTGTTGTACAGCACGATCGAACGCTCATCGCCGTTGCGGTTCGAGTACGCAAACACGTTCTCATTCACCGTTCCATAACCGGTCCAGAGGTCATACAGAACGAAGTTTGTGCTTTCGGCAAAGATATAGCGCTTCTTCAACAGCGGGGCGATCTCGGCGTTATGCCGCGCCACCAGGTGCTCATCGGGATACTCGGTCATCTTGGGCATCTTGAACTCCATGCCGTAGCGCTCCGTGTAGCCTTCGATCTGCCCATGTCCAAACATCGGCAGGCCCGGCATCGTGGCCATCACCGTAGCCACGCCGAAGCACTTATCGCCTGAACCGAACTGGTCGATCGTGGTGCGTTCATCCGGGTTCGACATGAAGTTCACATAGCGCTTCAGAATATCCGGATCGAACTCGATCGTCTTCTTCAAATAGCTGCGATACTTGGCGTTTTCCTCATCGCGCAGCATATTCATGAACGCCGAGTTATACACGCGATGCATGCCCAGCGTGCGCACGAAGTAGCCTTCGAGCATCCAGAAAGCCTCGGCCAACAAAAGCGTTCCCGGCACCTCCTGCGCAACTCTGTCCACCACCTCGCGCCAGAACTCCGCCGGCATGATGGCATTAAACTCCTCATCCGTCATTGCATTTTCCGCACGCGACGGAATGGAGCCGCCCACGCCCGGCAGCGGATACCACAGCCGCTGCACATGCCGCTTCGCCAATACCATCGCCGCATCGAAACGGATGATGGGGAACATGCGGGCGACATGCAGGATCGTCTGCATCACCTGCTCGCGCACATAGGATTTGGAGTAATCCAGTTGCGCGGTATCGTTCCACGCAAACGTCGTGCCATCGTTGCCGTGATAGATGTAGCGCGTCTCGCCGCTGTTGTTGTAACGCACGCGAAACGCAACGGCGGCATCGCTCTGGTCGTAGTAGTGATCGTCAATTTTGATCTCGGCGCGAGAATCCGGACTCAAATCAGGCCCGTTGAAGCTGTAGGCCGGATATGGGCTTTCCCAGCGAAAGACGAACCAGTCGGGATGCTCCACAACCCACGGCGAATCGATGCCCATGTGGTTCGGCACCATGTCACTGGCCAGCCGCAGACCAAACCGCGCCGCGCGATCACGCAGGTTCGTATAGGCAGAATTGCCGCCAAGATCCTCCGCGATGTTGTACTCCTTCAACGAGTACGCCGAAGCCACGGCATCGCCCTGCCCCCGCAGGTGCTTGATGCGCTGCGAGGCCACCGAGCGCTCCCAAAGCCCAATCAGCCACAACGCCGTCATGCCGCGATCGGCCAGCAGCCGCAACTCCTCATCCGGAATCTGATCGAGCTTATGGATATGCCGACCATACTTGCGCGACAACTGCTCCAGCCACACATAGGTGCTCTTGGCCATCATCACCACCGTCGGCATCCAAGCCTGGTCTTGGGAGAAGGCCTCGTATTCATTCAACGGCGACTGGTAGTCGCTCGAGTATCTCTTCAGCCTGCGCACACCATCGGGACCAATCTCGTACTGATCCTCAAAGCCGATATATTCATCGCCCAGAAATCCTTCGCCGCCAAAGCCCGGCGCGCCATGGCGATAGAAGTCCGGCTGGGCGGGATTGAACATCATCCAGATGGCGATGTCCTCTTCCTTCACCGTGTCGATCGCCAGCAGGATCTGCTTCAGATCCGCATCGATGAATTTGTCCCAGTGCTCGCGGATGTACTCCAGCTGCGCCGTGAGCGACTGCGGGCTCAGCCGCATCGGCGCCTGGAGCGCGTCCAGCAGCGAACCCACCTCCGGCGCGACCGGCGGACGCGTGGCGAAGTACGCCGGCAGCTCCGCGGTGACCGCCTTGTAGGCGGTCGTTTCGCTCAGCCCCTGGTTGTCGAAGAGCTCGCGAAACGGCGCAAACGCGGGGTTGGAATTCGCCAGGTGCAGCAGCAGCAGCTCTTCAAAGGCAGCCTCGCGGTTCGGGAGGTCATCCGTGGTGCCCTTCAGCCACTCATCTACTGTGATTTTGCCGGAGTAGATAGCCGAGTTCGGAAAGCGCTCCGTAAATGCGCGCAGCAGTTGATCGACCTGCTTAGCGCCGGCCTGCGCCCCAAACCATTTCAGAGCCTCGCTCAGCACCGCCGGATCGGTCTGCCTGCGATAACGCGCCACCATGGCATGGCTCAGCTCGTCGATAAGCCCCATCGCAAACAGCGCACCGGCATTGACCTGCCGCTTTACGTCGGGAGCGCCGCCGTTCTCCGCCTCATGCTGCTTATTCAGCGCCAGCGCCAGCTTGCGGCTGGCGGCCACGTTCGCAAAGACCACGTTGCCCGTGTAGCTGAACAGGAGGTCGTGGACGCCCAGCTTCTCCCGAAGCGACCGCGCGATATGAAATTCCATGGTGAAACCTCCTGCGCGTCACGTCCGATCTTGGAGGAACCCATGCGATCCAACCAGCGAGTCGGCTGGCTCGTCTCGATGGCTCGAACGCCGGACGTGGTGCTTCCCGTGTGAGGGCAGGAGGCTACTTTGGGGATGCCTCAGCCATGCCCCGGCAGCGCCGTCCCCAGACAACGCCCGCTGCATCCGATGAGCTACCAGCGCATCTGCACCAGCGACACCGCCTCCCGTGGCAGATCGAGCCTCACCGACACCTCGCCGTTCGCCGCATCCACCCACGCAGGCGAACCGAACAGCTCCAGCCCGTCCCGCGCCTTCAACACCGCAGTCTGCTCCGTCGCCGGTCGCTGCGGCGAGCCCATCGCCTGCCACGCCGTGTAGGCGTTGCTGTGGCTGTCGTCGATCCGGTATTGCGTCACCAGGACACGATGCACACCGCCCGGCAGGCCGGAGATCACAGCCTTCACTCCCGACGCCGGCGCGGGCTCCGCGGCATCGTGGTAATTCCACAAGAGCACCGAAGCCTGATGATCGCCGACGGTCGCCAATGCATCCACATCCGGCTGCCCCCGTACGCCTCCGGCCAGCAGATCATCCACCGCGACTGCTCCCGTGCTCGCCGTCTCCACGCGCGTTCCGTCCAGCAGCCCCAGCATGCGGAACAGGTTCAGGATCGGTTTGTCGATTCCGTTGCTGGCCAGCGACCGGAAGCCCTCGAAGTATTCGCGATTCTCAAACTCAAACGACCAGCTCAGCATCGAGATAAGGTTGACGCCGCGCCGCCGGCCCAGGTCCAGCAGCGCCTTGTAAGCCGCCGCCGTATACACCGGATACAGCGTCCCGTTGCGGTAGTTGTTGGCCGGATTCATCTTGCTGGAACAGGCCGCGCAGCCCTCCGGATCGGCCTCGCTCAGGATGATCGGCAGTTTGCTCAGCCGCGGATGCCGCGCCACGATGGCGAAACCCGCATCGGCATCCAGCAGCTCGCTGCGCAGCCCCATCGTCACCTGCCCATTCTCGATCTTGGGTCTGCCCTTGGCATGAAACGAGATGAAATCCAGCGGCACCGGCCCGCCATCGGCCGCGCTCCGGCCCGAGTCCACATGGGTCAGAAAGCCGTCCAGAAAAGGCCCCCCACGTTTGCCATTGGGACCCGTCGAGGCCGGTCCGCCCACGGTCGCACCCGGCAGCGCCGCGCGCACCCCGGCCACGGCATAGTCGTAGAGCTTCCAATACTCCTCCGGCGAGCCGTGCCAATAGTCGATATCCGGCTCATTCCACACCTCGAACGGCCATTGCCGCACCGTCTCCGCGCCGTAGCGCTCGACCAGGTGGGCGGTCACGGCGCGCACCAAGTCCCGCCACTTTGCGTAATCCTTGGGAGGGTTGTTCGACGCGCCGGAGATCGTGCTTCCGGGAAAATGCACCTGATAGGGTTCGTGCCGGTTGGGTAAAACCGCTGCCAGATCCTTTGGCATGAAGCCCAGCTCGATCATCGGCCGCACTCCCGCGGCCCTGTACGCGTCGAAGATCCCGTCGAGGATCGTGAAGCTGTACACCGGCTTCCCGTTCGCATCTTCGTGATACACGTCCGTCGAGCTCCACTTGAGCTCCGGAACGCCGTTCCCGGATGTCAGCAGGTGGTGGGCGCGAATGTACACCGGAACCGGGCTCAGGTCGTGCAGCTCGCCGAGCAGCTGCCGGCCATGAAGCGCTGTCGTGTAGTTCGCCTCGTCATAGCCGAACCAGTTGAAGACCGGTTGATTCGGGCCCATGCTTTTGCCCAGGTCCACGTGCACGGCCACGCCCCCGGGCGGCGTGCTGACCGCCGGGGCAGCGGGGTTACCCTGGGCCGCCGCGAAGGGGCCGGACAGCAGCAAAACAAGCACGGCTCGAACGAAAATTTTCATCGAAACACAATCCCAAATGCGGCCAGCAGGAGGGTAGAGGCGGGGACGGAGGCTGCAGCGCCGCCGCCCAGAAGATTCGGGCATGACGAAAAGGGTGGAGCGTCCGACCCCAACAAGCGTACCCTAGAGCTTCTCGCCGCAGATAGAAAGGGCGCCTTACCGATGTCCGCTGCCACACTCTCCGGAGCCGAAATCTCCAACACGCAAAGCGATCGTTCCCGCCCGCGCACGTCCAACAAACACCTCATCCGCTGGGTGGAAAAGATGGCCGAGCTCTGCCAGCCCGAGTGCATCCACTGGGTCGACGGCTCCGAGGCCGAGAACAAGCAGCTCACCGACGAGCTCGTCGATGCCGGCACCTTCACCCGGCTCGACCCCGCGCTCTGGCCCGGCTGTTTCTACGCCCGCTCCGCTCCCAATGACGTCGCCCGGGTAGAGGACCGCACCTTTATCTGCTCGCTAAGCAAGGAGGACGCCGGCCCCACCAACAACTGGGAAGATCCGTTCACCATGCGCCGCAAGCTGAAGTCGCTCTTCCGCGGCAGCATGCGCGGACGCACCATGTACGTCCTGCCGTTTTCGATGGGGCCCATCGGTTCGCCCATGAGCCGCATCGGCGTGCAGCTTACCGACAGCGCCTACGCCGTCGTAAATATGCGCATCATGGCCCGGGTCGGCGCCCCCGTGCTCGCCGAAATCGACAAGGACATCCAGCGGGTCGTGCCCTGCATGCACTCGGTCGGCAAGCCGCTCGCCCCCGGCGAGCGCGACGTGCCCTGGCCCTGCAATGAGACCAAATACATCGTCCACTTTCCCGAAACCCGCGAGATCTGGAGTTACGGCTCCGGCTACGGCGGCAACGCGCTGCTGGGCAAGAAGTGCTTCGCCCTCCGCATCGCCTCCAACATCGCCCGCGATGAGGGCTGGATGGCCGAGCACATGCTCATCCTCGGCGTCGAAAGCCCCGAGGGAGAGAAGACCTACCTCGCCGCCGCCTTTCCCTCCGCCTGCGGCAAGACCAACCTCGCCATGCTGATCCCGCCCGCCGGCTTTGATGGCTGGAAGGTGTGGACCGTCGGCGACGACATCGCCTGGATTAAGCCCGACAGCAGTGGCCAGTTGCGCGCCATCAACCCGGAGACCGGCTTCTTCGGCGTCGCCCCCGGCACCTCGGCCAAAACCAACCCCAACGCCATGGCGACCCTCAGCCGCAACACGATTTTCACCAACGTCGCCCTCACCGTCCGCGACGGCGTACCCGAGGGCGTCTGGTGGGAGGGCATGACGGATCACCCCCCCTCGGTCTCAGACAAGAGCCTTACCATGCTCGACTGGCACGGCGAACCCTGGACGCCCGCCACCGGCAAGCCCGCCGCGCACCCCAACGGCCGCTTCACCGCGCCCGCCAGGCAGTGCCCCTCTATCGACCCTGCCTGGGAAGACCCCGCCGGCGTTCCCATCGCCGCCTTCGTCTTCGGAGGCAGGCGGCCGACCACGATTCCGCTCGTCTATCAGGCCTTCAACTGGGTCGCCGGCGTCTACACCGGCGCCACCATGGGCTCGGAGACCACCGCCGCCTCCTCCGGCGCCGTCGGGCTCGTCCGCCGCGATCCCATGGCCATGCTGCCCTTCTGCGGCTACCACATGGGCGATTACTTCCGGCACTGGATCCGCATGGGCCGCGGTCTCTCCACCACCCCGCTCATCTTCAGCGTCAACTGGTTCCGCAGGGACGCCCCGGAAAACGGTCAGCCCGGCCAGTTCCTCTGGCCCGGCTTCGGCGAAAACCTGCGCGTGCTGAAGTGGATCGTCGACCGCGTCCGCGGCCGTGTCCCCGCCCGCGAAACCCCCATCGGCTGGACCCCCTACTACGACAACCTCTGCTGGGACGGCCTCGCCTTCCCCCGCGCCACCTTCGACACCCTCGAAACCGTCGATCACGAGCAGTGGAAGGAAGAAGCCATGGGCCACGAACGCCTCTTCATCCAGCTCCACGGCCATTTGCCGCCGGAGATGGTCTATGAGCGGGAGTTGCTCATCTGCCGTTTGTAGATGCCAATCTAATTGGCCGAAGAGGCAGTGGCAATCTTTGCCAATATCTCTTATGCTCGCGATAAAGGTGCTCCCATGCCGACACGAAATGTCAACTTGACGCAGCACTTCGACGGCTTCATTGAAGCGGGCATCCGTTCTGGACGCTTCAGCAACGCCAGCGAGATTGTGCGCGAGGGTCTCAGGCTACTCGAACAGCGGGAGGCTGAGGACAGGGCCAAACTGGAGTGGCTCAGTTCGGCCGCCGGGGACAGCTTTGCTGCGATGGATCGAGGCGAGGGCATAGAGTTCCGCTCGATAGACGACCTGGCGGCCTTTATCGATCAGACCGGCGAGGAGTTGGCAGCCGAGCCCCGGCGTGTCTAAGCCTAAAGACGGCCAGCAGGTGGTTCTTTCTCCTGCAGCCCGCCAGGACATCCGCGACATCCTGCTCTGGAGTCTCAATAAGTTCGGCATCGACGCCGCAGACCGGTATCGTGCTCTGCTGATTCAGGCTCTACGAGATATAGCGACAGATCCCACGCGGGCAGGAAGCAGAACGCGGCCCGAACTCATGCCAGGCGCACGAACCTACCATCTGACTTTCAGTCGCAAAGGGGTGGAAGGCAAAGTCGTGAAGGCGCCGAGACACCTCATCCTCTACCGCCTCAATTCGGCCAGCCTCGAAGTCGGACGCATCCTGCATGACAGCCGCGATCTGGACCGCCACCTACCCGAACTCTACCGCGCTGAGCCATCCGGCTGAGGTGATCGTCGCAGGGAACTTGTGACACTGAAACGTCCGTTTCAGTGAATATAAAATTATCTCAAGTTGCCGAAAACCCGACTTTCGGGGCGCACTTAGGTAAGCTCATTTGTGCTCAGACTGATACTATCGACACGCTCTCGAGCGAAAGGAACCCTTTGGTTCGGTATAAGCCTGCACGCCCTGCACGCGCGACGGCTATCTGCTTCTACGAGATCGTGGTCGTTCTACTCGCTCTTCTGGGACGTTCTTTCGATCACTGGCTGCGGGTCGCACATCCGTCGCACTACCACGAGACACCGTTTCCGCGAATCGTAGCATTAGAGTTCAGCTATGCAGTGGCTCTTTTCGCCGCAATCTCGCTCTGGCGAATGCGACCGGTAGCCGCTCCTCTACTCGCGATTCGCGCAGTCATTTCCCTTCTTGACTATCTCTACATTTTGATTCGTCATCCATTCAGCGTTGTTGAGCACCGGCCACGAATCATCAGTTCGGCAATGGTCCACGGGGCGATATACGTCATCGGTTTAGGAATTGTTGCGCTCAACATTTCGATCGCTTGGTACGCCTACAAGATAACCGCGCGGCGTTGGAAAACTAGAGCCCGGGACCGTTCCTGAAAACAACGTGAGCGGCGAGTTCGCCGAAGTTGCCGAAACCCGACTTTCGGTGAGTTTAGCTAAAGGAAGCAGGGCTCCTTTATCCAACACGCTGTTCTGGATGAGTCCGTGAAGAGGAAGTCCTCTACCGTCGGTGCTATCCTTCGGGTCAACAGCGGCGACGCAACAGTGTGAGGGGGGAGTGGAGATAAACCATGAGAAACAAGAGAACTCCGTTTGCCTTACTTTGCCTGGCGTTATGGCTCCCCCTCTCCGGCCAGACCGGAGCGAAGCCCGTGGAAGTGCGCGGAATTGTTACCGATGAGGCTGGCATAGCTATTAGAGGCGCGCACATCTTTGTTCATCGCAACCGCAACGTCGATCCCTGGGGGGACAAGATGGAGTTTGCCGGCCAGTCCGGTGCTGACGGAGACTTTGTTCTGAAACTTCCAGCCGGTGCGTACGATATCTTCGTTACGGCCGTTTCGCGCTCAGCACAGGCACAGACCGTCCTGGTGAAGACAGGGAGTCACTTGGACCTGCGTTGGAAGCTTCTCATGGCGCGAGACGTGTGCGATTTTCCTGAAATGAATTGTGATCACGTTGAAGAAGAACTTCATTTGCCTTTGCTGAGTAGGCCGTTGCCATTGCTGAGTAAGCCGTAGGACAACCGCTGCCGCTTCGTGAAATGCTCACCTGCCAACCGGCTTCCATAAGCCTTTCCAAGTCTCGTCCGCCGCGCGCTACCACGACAACTCCGGTTGTCGCAGCCTCAAGTTTCCGAGTGGAGGATTTCCGGTCAGATCGCTCCTGCTCGCGCGATCTAATCCATGACACTGAACGCAAGGTACGGTTTCGATACCGACACGATCTCGTCTCGACCGTCTTCAGCTAGCGTCACCCGTCCCTCCCGGTCTCTATCCGGCCGCCCGACTGCCCGAAACGTCACGTCTACTTTGAAATAAGGGCAGTCCCGGCTGACAAAGGTGCGTTGTAAACCCGTCGATAGACCACCCTCGGTAGTGAAAACTTTTAGGAGATCGGTCCTTGTCATTCCCGGCTTTATACCGTCCATGCGCGTGAGAACCTGTGCCACCCAGTCGACGTGTTCGCGACCTGAGACCGCACCCGCTCCCCTTGCCTGGTACAGGTCGGCACTGACGATTCCGATAGCGAGCGCAGACAAGACGCGGCGACGATCCACAAGGCTCCCTCCGGAATGAGATTACGCCTTACGTACTCAGGCACGCAGCTTGCCTTCAGCAATCAAGCTGGCTTTCACTTTGGCGAGCGCTACGCCCTTTTCTTTCTTGCGCGCGCGGGATATAAGTACATCCTGGATGTCCTCCCAGAGCGCCTTATGCGTCTTCAAGTCGATCACAGCGGCGGTCTTCTGCCCACGCTCGTTGGTAAGAAACTGGATGCCGGTCATCATCCCTCCACGAAATTCCATCTTACGGGATTCGTCGCTCAAGTATGCCGTATCGTGCTGCAAAGGGAGTTCTCCTCGCATCCATGGCTTCGGGTACCCTGAAAGGGGAATCGGTAGCTTTCCGTCTGATTTCCTGAACCCCGAGGACCCATGGCCGCACTGATCGACGCAATCAACATCAAGCGCAAATCCGTATTCGAGCACGAGAACGTCCCCTACGCCTGCCTCGACGCCGAGATCAACACCCCCACCGCGCGCGGCGGCCAAACCCTTGTCCGCCTCAAGATGCGCAACCTGCTCACGGGCGCCGTCTTCGAGAAGACCTTCAAGGCCCAGGACAAATTCAAGGAGCCCGATCTCGTCTTCGTCGACGCCAGCTTTCTCTACAAGGATGCCGACGGCTTCTACTTCCTCGATCAGGAAAGCTTTGAAACCCTCACCCTCTCCGAAGACATGGTCGGCGATGCCACCGGCTTCCTGCTCGAAGGGCTGCTGCTGCAGATTCGCAAGTACAACGGCAATCCCATCGGCCTGCAGCTGCCCATCTTCGTCGACCTGGACGTCGCCTACACCGAACCCGGCATGCGCGGCGACAGCTCCAGCGGCAGCGGCACCAAACCGGCACGCCTCGAAACCGGCCTGGAGATTCGCGTTCCGCTGTTCATCAAAGAAGGCGAGAAGGTAAAGGTCTCGACGGAAAACCGGGAGTTCGCGGGGCGCGCGTAACCCGCTGCCTTCCTCGTGTTCGGTGGGTCTAGTCTAGAGCGATTCCTCATAGCCATGCATAGAGGTGTCATCTCGACCGGAGCAGACAGCTTTATCGTCTGTGGAGTGGAGAGACCCCTGTATTCTGCACGGGGCTGCACGAGACTTCTCGGGCCATAAACGGAATACAGAGATCTCTCCACTCCGGCTTCGCCTCCGGTCGAGATGACACTGTACAGCTACAGGAAAATGATTCTATCGGCTAGTCAGGCCCGGCAAAACCAGCAGATTCTTTACCAGCGCGTTCAGGCGCTTAAGGTCGTCCTGCATCTCCTGCCTGAACAGCTTCGGGCTGGCCGGCTCTTCGCTTTCGGTCACCAGGTACACCAGATTCGTCAGGCTCTGCAGCGGATTGTTGATCTGGTGCGCGAGATCGTTGGCCATCGCAGCCGCTGCCTTGGCGATCGCCTGTTCCATCAGCGCCTGCTGCTGCTGCTTTCGCCGCGTGGCCAACACCGCGAAATCGGCCAGCATCTGCATGATGCCGCAGTCCTGCGCGTCGAACGCCTCGATCCGGCCATGGGCCATGATGAAGATCGTGCCCTCCGTCTCCCCGGCCTGCCACGGCAGCAGCAGACCGTCTGTCACGGGCGGCGCCTCTACCCCCAGAATCTCGAAAAAGCGCTGCGACACCCGGAAAAGCTGGGGCCCGCCCCGCTCCAGGCACACTCCGCAGGCGCTTGGGTGTTGCGGCAGCACGGCATGGAGGAAACCCGAATACTGCCCCGCGGTCGCCACCCACTCATAGAAGCGATCCGGCGTTGCGTTTTCCTTCACCAAGCTGATCCCCGCGCTATCCGCGCCGCACAGCGAGACCGCCGCGTCTACCAGCTCCTGCAGGATCGTCTCCGGATTCTCGGCCAAAGCGTGTGACAGCCGTTGAATGGCGCGCATCTGGATGGGCACATCGTGGCTCTTCAAACGTCTGCCGGCAAACGCGGCATGATCTCGCAGGTCGAGCACCTCAAGTCCCGTATCCTCAAACGCAGGGGCAACCATCGACATGACTCCACCACCCCCCACGTACACGGCCATCATCGCATGAGATCTCGCGTCTGCACATCCATTTTTCAGCGCGCAAGAGTCTAGCGGAATACGACATTTTTTCTCCGGCCCGCCCGGGCAAAAGCGCGCTGCTCAAGACATCTGTACTCGCGACGGAGCCTCGCCGTTTCCACGCAGACCGCCATCACGCCCGGATCAGCTCCAGAATTCCATCCCAAAGCGCCAGCCGCGCCCCAATCGCCTCTTCCGCGGCCTGCGCTGCCTCTTCCCACAACGCCGGGTTGTCCCCGCACAGATCCGCGACCATGCGCAGCGACAACGGCCCATGTTCGTCGCCATCCACCTCGATATGCCGCTCCAGGTACCAGACAAACTGCGCCAGGTCACCGCCCATCTCGCGGTTCAGATCGCGAACCAGCGAACGGAACATGCCCGGAATGGCATCCTCGCGGCCAAAGGTGAACGCCGCCGCCTGCGCTGCCAGCGATCCCGTGCGAATGGTCGCAAACGTCGTCTCCACGAAGGATTTGGCAGCGCCCGGCACCCCGTCCAGATCGACCTCCGCCCGGGGCGTAGAGGCCACACGCTCCACCACGCCCCGGATCACCGCCGTATTCGCCCCGGCCCGTTCCATCGCCTCGAGATAGATCTCAAAGTGGCTCCCCGGCCGGCCTTCGAACTCGTCCGACTCCTCGCCCAGCACAATCTCATTGATGAAGCGCCGGCTGGCCGGAAAGCGTGTCGGCACCCATGGCACATCCACACACGTCAGCGCGCGCTGCAGGGTCTTCAGCAGACTCATGAAATCCCACACCGCATACACATGCGATTCCATAAAGATCCGCAGGTGCTCCGGCGTGCGAAGGCTCGGATACAGCGGATGCGAGGCCAGCCGCTCGCGCAGCGGCGCAATCCGGGCCTCAATGGCCTCGATAGAAGCGGGTGCAGGGGCAGTTATTATCATCTTTCCCATTATCCGGCGTAGCTACGCCTTAAGACTCGGCGTAGCAGCAGAACTTTCACCTGGATGAAACAGCCACTCCGCCCACCATGACCGTCCGCGAAGCCATCATGCACGCCTCACAACACATAACCCGCCGCGATGCGGAAACCCTGCTGCTGCACATCCTCCGCCGCGACCGCGCCTGGCTGCTGGCCCACCCGGAAGACGCATTCACAGCAGCCGAAGACGCCATCTTCGAGGGCCTCGTCAGCCGCCGCGCCGCCCACGAGCCGCTGCAATACCTCACCGGTCGTCAGGAGTTCTTCGGCCTCGACCTGCACGTCACCCCGGATGTCCTCATCCCGCGTCCCGAAACCGAGATCCTCGTCGCAGCCGTTCTCAAATGGGCCCAGAAAACCCCGCCACACAGCGAGAAAATCGTGGATGTCGGTACCGGTTCCGGCGCCATCGCCCTTGCGCTCGCGGCGAACCTCCCCACGGCCGCGATCACAGCTTTGGATGTATCGCCCGCAGCCCTCGCGGTCGCCCAGGGCAATGCCATCCGCCTCGGGTTCACCGAACGCGTACGTTTTGCTGTATCCGATCTGATGGGGGCACTCCAGCCCGAAATCCCAGCGGGATTGAGGCTGGACGCGGTCGTCTCCAACCCGCCTTACGTCCCGGCCGGCGACGCCCCCGGGATGCAGCCCGAGGTGCGCAACTTCGAGCCGCACACGGCCCTCTTCGCCGGCGACGATGGCCTGGCGATCTACCGCCGTCTCATACCGCAGGCCTGGGCGGCGCTTCGCCCCGGCGGTTTACTGGCCTTCGAGTTCGGCTTTGGCCAGCGCCCCGCCCTAAACGGACTCCTCGCGGGCTGGAACGACCTCCGTTTCCTCGACGACCTCGCAGGCATCCCGCGTGTCGCCTTGGCCGAACGTCCTTAAATCATTGTCAACTAAGAACTTAAACCGCACCACGCTTCAGGTCGAGCAAAATTCCCTTGTGCAGCTCCCAAACGCAGACGCCGGCCAGCGCGATCGCACAAGCGGACTCCAGCAGCGCCACCGGTAGATCATTGCCCACGCGCTCCGATGCCCAGTGCCGCGCCGCATAGCCGCCATAGGTGCCGATCGCAGCCCCAGCAACGCCCACCAGGATTCCCCCGGCGAGCGGTTCGCTGATCGCCGACGCCCCCAGCGCGCCCACAAGGCCGCCAAACACCAGCCGCGCCACCAGCGGCCCCGGCGCCTTACGGCTCGGCGTCTTCGGCAGCGTGTCGCCGATGTACTCACCCGCCGCCAGCAGGGAAAAAATGACGGCAGTGGCAAGGTATGTCGTCCAGTTCGCCCACCCATGCTCCGGAAGCCAAGTCAGCCACGCTGCCCAGCAGACCGCCGCGATGGCGGTCATCGTGCGCAGGCCCGTCACAATACCAAGAACCAATACCCATTCCATTCGCTCAATCCCTCACATAAGTCGTGTCGCTGTTTGAAGATTCCTGCCGCGCCGCTTACCTCTGTATCCGATGCAAAGCGGCGTCATGCGCGCGCTTCCTTCGCCGGCCGCTCAGTCGATCTCACCGCGCGAGGGGAGCCGCACCCTCTTCCTCCCGCAGCCAGCCATAGAGCGGAAACTGCTCGGCAAGCTCACCGACCCGCCCGCGGATGTCCCGCAGCCGCGCCTCATCGGCACGGTGCGCGAGAGCCTCGCCGATCCAGCCCGCGATGGTGCGCATCTCCGCCTCGCCCATGCCGCGCGTCGTCAGCGCCGGCGTCCCCAGCCGGATACCCGAAGGCTTCAGCGGCGGGTTGGTGTCGTACGGAATCGCATTTTTGTTCACGGTGATGCCGGCCGCACCCAGCGCATGCTCGGCGTCCGACCCCAGCATCCCCGCTCCCTTCGCAAACACGTCGATCAGCACCACATGCGTGTCCGTGCCCCCCGAAATCACGCGGAATCCATGTTCCGCCAACGCCTCTGCCAAGACCTTCGCATTGCGAACGATTCCCGCCGCATACTCGCGGAACTCCGGCCGCAGCGCCTCGCCAAAGGCGACCGCCTTGGCCGCGATCACATGCACCAGCGGGCCGCCCTGCTGCCCCGGAAACACGCTGCGGTCCATGCCCGCTGCGAGGTCGGCATCGCACAGGATCAGCCCCGAACGCGGGCCGCGCAGCGTCTTGTGCGTCGTCGTCGTCACCACATGGGCATGCGGCACAGGCGACGGATGCACTCCACCCGCCACCAGTCCCGCAAAGTGCGCCATGTCGATCAGCAGCTTCGCCCCGACCTTGTCCGCAATGGCGCGCATCCGCGGAAAATCGAACTGCCGCGGGTACGCCGAGCCGCCGCCGATAATCAACTTCGGCTTTTCGAGCTCCGCCTGCTCCTCCAGCTCGTCATAGTCGATGACCTCGGTGTCCGGGCGCACCTTGTAGCCGGCGACGCGATACAACTTCCCCGAAAAATTGAGCTTGTGCCCGTGCGTCAGGTGCCCGCCATGCGCCAGGTCCAGCCCCAGAATCGTATCGCCCGGCTCAATCAGCGTCATATACGCCGCGGCGTTGGCCTGCGACCCGGAGTGCGGCTGCACATTGGCGTGCTCGGCGCCAAACAGCTGCTTCGCCCGATCCCGTGCCAGGTTCTCCACTACATCGGCGAACTCACAGCCGCCGTAGTAGCGTTTGCCCGGGTAGCCCTCGGCGTACTTGTTCGTAAACGCCGAACCGGCAGCCTCCAGCACGGCGCGCGAAACGAAGTTCTCGCTCGCAATCATCTCCAGACCTTCGTGCTGCCGCTGCGTTTCGTCGGCGATCGCGCGGGCGACCGCGGGATCGCTCCTCTGGAGTGTTTCGTCAAGAACATGCGGTGCGTTTCGGAGCATCTCCAGAGTGTAACGCGGGGGTTGCGATGAACCTGTAGCGTCTCAGGACACCGCTCGAACGAAGGTCGCAGCGGGTAATCCCACGCGCGGAACCGGAGTCGAAGCGCATTGGGGATAGTGCCCCCGCCCTTTGTCCCGCATGCTCTAGGGAAGCTGAAGGGGAGTTCCCGGGAAGGTAACCCGGCCACTCTCCCCTCCGGTGTCCTTTGCGCTGTACAACTCCTTGACGCAGATCGGAGCAGGTTTTTGGCCGCTCAAGTGATTGCATTCCGTTCCGCCGCCCCTGACCGCCGTCCCTGGACGTCGGCCACCGGGGGCGTTCCGCCAACTTCAACGCAGCGAACATCCTTTTCTTCCCCAAAGGTGCTCTCCATGTCGAAACACACACGCAAGCGTCAGCTGAAGGACAGCCTGTCTGACGCAAAATCCACCTTGGCCAAGGTCGAATCCGAGCTGGCTACCCGCTATGTCGAGGTCGAAATCGACGGCGTGTCTTTCACCCGCTTGGTCTGCATCTACGTCGCCGGTGTCCGCGAAGTCCGCGATCGCATGGTGAACAGCTTAAGCAAGCTGTTCCGCTTCCACCCCGCGCACTGACCGGACATCCGGGCGTTCCCCTTCACGATCCCCATTCGTGGAAGGTGGGTCGCGTTCGCGCTAACGGCCTACGCTCGCTTATCCCGAAAGGCCCGCCACACAAACGAGCCCAGGTACCATCCATCCATGTACTTGTACGGCGTCTCCCCCGTCGTGTAATGCCCGCAGGGCAGCACCTTCGACACATACGGAATCCGGTGCTCGTCGAACGCCCGCAGCACCGCCAGCGACCCCGCCAGCGGAAACGTCAGGTCGTAGGTCGCATGAACGACCAGTGTCTCGCGGCCGCTTTGTTTTGCTGTCGCGGCATACCGATCCATGTATCGCGACGGGCTGATGCACGCGAAGATATCCCGCGCGTTCCCTTGGTCCAGCCCCGCGTGCTCCAGCGCCGACTGCACATGCCGCGTGCTCTGCCCCTCCCACACCACGTCGCCGAACGCCGTCGAAGCATGGTTGAAGGCGCACACCCGCAGCCGTGGGTCCATCGCCGCCGCCAGAAACGCATAACAGCTTCCCAGGCTCGTGCCCAGAATGCCGATCTCCTCGTACCCTTGGCGCTCCAGCCAGTCCGCGCAGGAGCGGATATCCGCCACCGCCTGCCGCGCCGCCTGGATCGTCCGTCCCACGTTCGCGCTCACCGCGTAGTCTGAACGCTCCAGCTCCGCCGGCCGCCGCACATCGTGGTACGGCTTCGAAAGCCGCAGCGTACTCACCCCAAATCTCGCAAAAATTCCAGCGAAGGCATTGTGTGAAAACGCGTCCGCGTTCCACTGCGGCAGCACGATCATGGCCTGCTTCGGCCGCAGACTGCCATCCTCCCGCCGCTTCGGCTCAGCCGCGTACCAGCGGGCGTTTACCTGGTCGTTTTCGGGATACGGTGTGCGCACTGGCGACGTAAAACGCAGAAACGGCGCCCGCCGCAGCTCCCCGGCCTCCGCCTGTCGCCGCCACTCCCGCTCCTGCTCCAGCGTCTCGGGCCGCACATTGGTCGGAAACAGCTCCGGATGCCGTTCTTCCAGCCGGAAATCCGTGGGCGTCGCATAGCCGAGGAAGCGCTCGGCATCGACGATCAGCCACTCGTTCAACTCCGTCATCGCCACCACGGGGTCCACATCGCCGCGACGCACAAGCTCGTCCATCTCCGGCCCGCACAGGTCGGCCAGGTGATCGAAACCCCACTCCAGCGGACGCTCTACGCGGTTCACGTCACGCGTCGTCAGCGCGGTCTCCCACGCGTGCATCCACCTCGCATACAGCCCAGAAACCATCGTTTCAGTCTACCGTTCGCCCAATGGAACCCGCAGCAAACCCTCAAGCCTGACGACCTCAAACCTCACCCCTCAACAACACCCCTGCCCACCAAAACCCGCACCCGCAAAACTCATAGCTCGAGACGGAACACAACCCATACCGGCGAGAAATCCCCAAAACGCCTACACCAGCCGCCGATGTCCACGCATCCCGCAAAGAATCTCGTAAGCAATCGTCCCGCACCAGCGCGCATGATCCTCGGCCGTAACCCCCTCGCCGAGCAGCACAACCTCATCGCCCACACCGATCGCTGGCGCAAACTCCGTCACATCCACCACGGTCAGGTTCATCGACACCCGTCCCACCACCGCCGCCCGCCGCCCCGCGATTCTCACCCAGCCATCGCCCACGCCGCTCGACGCCTCGCGCCGGAAACCATCCGCATACCCTACCGGCAGCAGTGCCAGTCGCGTCGGTTTTTCGGCCACAAAGGTCGCCCCGTAGCCCACCGTATCCCCCGCCGCGATCTCCCGCACCCCGATCACCCGCGTCTTCCACGTCGCCACCGGCTGCAGGTCTCCTCGCAGCTGCCCCGACCGGCGTCCGGCCTGAGCTTTCGGCGCGTCCCTTCCAAACTCATCGCTCAGCACTGAACCCAACCCCACCAGCGGCAGCGAATACCCATACAGCGCCAAACCCGGCCGCACGAGAGCAGCGGCGCCCACCGTCTCCGCGCGTTCTCGCATCCAGGACGCCGTCGATCCCTCGTCGATAGCGGAGCTGTTCCCCACATGCATCCACTCCGGAATCAACTCAGCCTCGAAGATCTGCTCCAGAGCCTCGTCCAATAGAACTCGCTGCCGCGCCGTTTCCGCCGCACCGACAATTTCTGACGAGCTCAGATGGCTGAACACACCCTCGCACCGCACACGTCCCGACGCACGCAGCGCGTCCAGCACAGCCGCCAATTCAACTCCTGCGGGCGCTCCCTGTCGAGCCATACCCGTGTCGATCTCCAAGTGCACAGGGACATGTTCTCCGGCTTCAGTCGCGGCTCGTTGCAGCGCCGCCACGTGCTCCGCAGCCCATACCACCGGGGTCAGCCCCGCGCGCACGATCGCAGCGGCGTCCTCCCGCTCGAAGCCGCTCATCACGACCACATGTTTGTCCGCGGCAGCCCAACCGGACTCTCGCAGCGTTTGCCGGACGCGTACACCCTCTTCCAGGTCGGTCACGCCGAACCAGCGTGCGCCCGCCGCCGCCAGCGCCAGGGCACACCCCTCGGCCCCATGCCCATAGGCGTCGGCCTTGATCACCGCCAGGATCTCAGATCTCGGAGCGGCCGCCTGCACCGCGCGAAAGTTCGCCGCCAGCCGCTCCGCCGACACCTCAATCCAACTCTTCAAAACAGTTCAACCCGTACCTAGCATTAGGGAATGTCTTACGGATCACGATCATCGTACGAAGTGCATCGAAGCGCATCTTATCGGCCGGGTGAGGAGGGAGCGTGGGGCTTCAGCCCCACGAAAATAGAGCCACAATCGTGGGCTTTAGCCCAGGGCTCTCTCCAGCGTCAGCGCAAAACCCGGGGCTGAAGCCCCGTTCTTCTCCGCACTCGATGTCCGGGCTGAAGCCCGGACCTACCTCCAAAAAATAACTACTGATTCGTCAGACACTACCTTAGTATCGCCGGGGACGGACTGCACCTTCATCCACGAACTCTTTACCGCTGGGCGTTGGCCGGCTGCTGGCTCGCCAGCCAGCGCGTCACCCGCGCGTCGAGCATGTCCAGCGGCAGCGCCCCGCCATCCAGAATCTCGTCGTGGAACGCCTTGATGTCGAACCGCGGCCCAAGCTGCTGCTTCGTGCGCTCGCGCAGTTCGCGAATCTTCAGCTGCCCCATCTTGTACGCCAGTGCCTGCCCCGGCCACGCGATGTAGCGGTCCGTCTCCGTCTGCGCCAACGCATCGTTCACGTCGTTCGCGTGCATGTAGTCGATCACCTGCTGCCGCGTCCAGCCCTGATCGTGAATGCCGGTATCCACTACCAGCCGCACCGCACGAAACAGCTCCGAGTTCAGCCGCCCATAGTCCGAAACCGGATCCTGGTAGAAGCCGACCTCCTTGCCCAACTGCTCCGCATACAACGCCCAGCCTTCGGTGTAGGCCGAGTAAAATCCGCGCAGCCGGAACTTCGGCAGCCCTCTGAGCTGCTGCGCCACGCTGATCTGGTTGTGGTGCCCCGGAACGCCCTCGTGGTACGCTACCGCCTCGTCCAGCACCAGTGTGCGGCTGGTCGGATCGGCTACCGCCACCACCACGCGCCCCGGCCGCTTGCCATCCGGAGACCCCGGCACATAGTGCGTCGCCTCCGCCTTCGCAAAGTCCGGAATCGCCTCCACTGTTACCGGCGACTTCGGCAGCAGATTGAACAGCTCCGGCAGCTTCGGCTCCATCTGATGGATGTACTTCGCGAAGTCATCCACAATCTGTTGCTCGCTCTTCGGCTTCCACTTCGGATCGGCGTTGATCGCCGCGCGAAAGCTCGGGAGATCCTTGTAGCCCTGCGCCCGCGCCAGCGTCGTCATCTCCGCCGAGATGCGCTTCACCTCGCTCAGCCCGATCTCATGCACCTGGGAAGGCGTCACGTTCAGCGTCGTCATCTGCCGCACCGCCAGCGCATAGCGCGCCTTGCCCTCCGGCAGGCTCTCGATCGAAAGCTCCACGCGCCCCTGCGGCGCATAGTCTGTCCGCACAAACGCCGCGAACTGCTTGTACGCCGGGATCACCTCTTCGTTTATCGTCTTGGCAATCGCCGCGGTCAATCGTTGCTGGTCTGCACTTGAGATCGACGCCGGATAATTTTTCGTCGGCAGCAGAAACGGATCGGCTGCGATGATGCCCTCGCACTGTCCCGGGATCTTCTCCATCAGGAACTTCACCGGCATCAGGTGATCGCGTTCGCCCGCGCGCATTACCTCTTCGGTCTGCTCCAGCGCCTTCGGGATCAGCCGCAGGCGCGCAATGTAATCCTCGTAGTGCCCCACCGAATCGAACGGCATGGATTGCGGCAGGTCCGCCAGACCGGTGTGGACGCCGTTCTGCTGGTTCACCGGCATCTCGTAATTTTTCAGCGCATAGCTTTCGTCGCCGATCCGCAGCTGCCGCACCAGCAGATCATGCGAGAGCCGGTCCTTTTCCTCCATGCCCTGCGTCGGAATCGCCTTCAGCCGCGCCAGAAACGCGTCAGCCTCGGTATGCTCACGCGCCACCGCCGCCAGGCTCTCATCGCTGAGCTGGTTGTTGTACCGAAAATCGCCGACGGAGGTCGCCATCTCCGGATGGTTCTTCAGGTTGTTCTGGTAATACTCCTCAAATAGCGCATTCTGCGCCGCCACATGCGAGGCCACATCGCCATTCGCGGCGGCGCCTTGCGCCAGGGCAGGGAGAGAAGCGGAAAACGCGAGGATCGCCAGCAGACAGCCAGGAAGAAGGAAAAATTTGCGCATGTGACGGCAGCTTACCAGAGCCTTATCGGCAAAAACGAAAAAGACATGAGCCGCAGCCCATGCCTTTTCTCGCCCAACGCTTACAGGAACCTATTCGCCGCCGGCAAAGCTCCAATGCCGCACCGGACCCACATCCACATGCACAAACTGGCTCGTTGGGTAATATCCCACGCCGCCCGCCTGCAGGCTCATCGCCACATCGCGCAGCCGCTTGGTCGCCACGCCCGGGATGCGGATGTCGATGGCCTTGGCCAGCATGTGCTGCGAGTGCTGCGCTACGCCGGTATCCGCGGAACGCGTCCGCAGAAAGTTGTTTGACCACGGCGTCCGGTATCCGCAAACGACGTCGATCGTGCTGTTCGGCCGACCCAGCTTAGCCAGCACATTGTGCAGCACGTCGAACTCGCGCGGATCGTAATGGCTGGCGTCCTGCGTCCGGTGATCGCGCAGAAAGTGGTTCAACTGCGCAATGGCCGACGGAATGTATTCATCGCCCACCCGGTACACCACGTCCAGACTCTCGCCCGTGTGCAGATGATGCAGGTGCAGTTCGTAACGCTGATTGGACGCATGAAAGTTGTCATGCAGTGCCTTCGGCGAGGTCGCATGTGTCCTGTCCGCATGCCGCGCCTCGGCGTGAACGCCGGCCACAATACCCAGCATCAGCGCGCTGTACAGCCCAAGCGCAACCGAGAAAACAGCTTTCGAAGACAGGTCGTTGGTGAAGCGGGAGGACGAACGAACGGATTGCAGGGCCCGGGTAAAACGTAGACGCAGATTCAAGCTGGGGAGGTCTCCAAGGGGAGGTCTGTTTCAGGGCAATCGGAAAACGCGAATGACGATCGCCGTCTTCCATTCGCCTAGCAACATAATACGCGAAGGATAGTCGCCTGTCCCCCGCGGGCAATACAACTTCCGTCCAACCGCCTCCAAAGCCGAAAGACATCCCGTACGCGCAACCCGTGGTCGTGAACACCGGATAAGCCCAATTCAGCTCTCCTCCGGCTTGTCCGGTTGCGAGCCGTACACCTCTTCCACCCGCTCCAGCGTGTCGATCTCCTCGAGCGGCTTGTCGTCGCGCAGCCGGATGATGCGCGGAAAGCGCAGCGCAAATCCGCTGGTGTGCCGGTCGGACCGCATCACGTTGTTGAAGGCCACCTCCAGAATGCGAATCGGCTCCACCGTGCGGAAGTGCCCAAAATCTTCGAGCGTGTGCGCCTTCAGCCACTCGGTAAGCTCAACGATCTCGGCATCCGTCACACCCGAATACGCCTTGCCCACGTTGAGCAACTCGCCCCCCGGCCCGCGCACCGCAAACGTGTAATCGCTCAGCAGCTGCGATCGCCTGCCGCTCCCAAACTCCGCGCCCGTGATCACCACATCCAGCGTTGCCAATTGACGCTTCAACTTCAGCCAGGCCAAGCCCCGCCGCCCCGGCAGGTAGGCCGAACCCGCCGCCTTCAGCATGACCCCCTCATTGGATCGGGCACGGGCGTCGATGTAGCCCTTGTCGACCGCCTCCGCGCCCTCCACCATCTCCGCCCGCGAAAGCCGCAGCCGCTGCACATACCCATCCATCGATGCCGAGCCTACCGGCGACGAAAATAAACTCCCCTGTGCGTCCTCAGACGGTGCATCGAGCGGCGCAAACGTCTCCGGCAGCATCGCCGCGACCACCCGCTCCAGCCGCGCCCGCCGCTCGCGCAAAGGCAGCGGCAGCAGCAGGTCGCCATCGGCAAACAGCAGGTCGAAGGCCATGAACAGCACCGGGATGGACCGCCGCAGGCCGTCATTCACACGCTTGCGCCCGATCCGCTGCCCCAGCACCGCAAACGGCAGCGCTTTATCGCCCGCCAAGTCCCACCCCAGGATCTCGCCGTCGAGAATCAGGCCACTCGGGGGAGCCGAAACCCGCGCAAACGCCTCCGCGATCTCCGGAAAGCTCTGCGTAATGTCCTCGCGCGATCGCGAATAGATCGCCACGCGCCCCGGCCGCTCCGGATCGCCGCAATGCACCTGCGCCCGGATGCCATCGAACTTATCCTCCAGAAACGCCTGAATGACCGGCCCGGATGCCCGGGCGGGTGCCCCATCTTCGGCGACAGCTTCATCGTCGCCTAAGATGGGTTCCGATGAGGCTTCCGCCTCCACATCCTCCGCGAAACCCTCCTCCGCCGCATCCACCGGCAAGATCTCACCCTCTATATCGGCAAACTCGACGGAATCTTTACCCTTCCGCGCTTTATTTCCCTTCCGTTTCGGAGTCTTCGGCTTCGCCACCTTCTTCGGCTTTTCCGTAAAGCGCTCCACCGCCTCCTCCGGCGTCTCCACCGGCGAGGCCAGCATGAACCCCAGCGGGTGAAACAGCGTCATCCGCGCCTCCCCGAGCGTCCCCGCAAACGCCCGCACCACGGCCTTTTGCAGATCGGCCTCCAGCATCACGGCATGGCGAACGGCCTCCACCTCTGCCCCGGCGGCCACGGCAATCCCCTCCTCCACCAGGCTCTGCTTCACCCCAATGCGCATATCGCCCAGCATCAGCTTTAACAGGTACTTCGCTTCGAGCGCCGTCGCCCGCTTCAACAGCCTTTCCACCGCAGCCGACCGCGCCGCTGTCGTACACGCCGTGGCCATTGCGTCAAAGGTCTCGGCCACCTCCAGCAGCGTGAGCGTCGAGCTCCCCGGAGCCCTCCCATACGGCGGCACCAGCAGGTCAAAGGCCGCCGCGCCCAAATCCCCATGCCTGCGGTACGCCGCGGTCATCGCCGCGTCCGTCGCGCCCGAAACAGCCTTCAAGGCCTTGGACAAGATGGCCCCGCCCGCATTCAACTTGCGCGCGTCCGCCTCAGGAAACGGCTGCCCCGCCAGAAACAAGCAGAATCTTCCCGCATCCGCTACAAAATCGGGTGCCCCGTCCTCAAAAACCGGGGAGCCCAGACCGGCAATCCGCCTCACGGCCTCCAAGATCGCCGCGCGCTTCTTCAGCCGGCTGCCTTCACCCGCAAGCGCCTCCGCAACCGACGCAACCTCCGCAAATAACGCCATCCCCGATACCTCTGACGTCTGCGCATCTGCACACAGCGCGTCACTTGCCTGTGATTCATCCCAGCTTAGTGGGTGTGCCCCCCTCACGAGCGGACGTTTGAGCGTCTGCTGCCGATGGGGGATCGCGCTTGGCATGTCTGCCACCCCGAATCCATGAGCTTCGCGGTACCATCAAAACAAGGAAGCCATGCGAGCCAGCACGCACATCCCGGCCCACTCGCCAGCCCCGGCCCGCGGTCGCCGAATGCGTGGCCGCGCGCACTTCCTGTAGCCACGCCTACCCGGCCTAATTCCTGTTCCCTAATCCCTGTTCTCTTCGCCCTGGACCCTGTGCCCTAAATCTATGTTTGATCGCCTAGACCAGATCGAAGCCCGCTACGAAGACCTCGGCCGCCAGCTCTCCGACCCCGCCCTGCTCGCCGACCAGAAGAAGTTCCAGACCGTCGCCAAGCAGCATCGCGACCTCGAGCCCACCGTCGAGACCTTTCGCCGCCACCGCCAGCTGGGGACCGCCGTTGCCGACGCCCGCACCATGGCCGCCGAGAGCGACCCCGAGATCCGTGCCATGGCCACCGAGGAGCTCGCCGAGCTCGAACCCCGCCTCCTCCAGACCGAGGAGGAGCTGAAGGTCCTGCTCCTCCCCAAGGATCCCAACGACGATAAAAACATCGTCATCGAGGTCCGCGCCGCCACCGGTGGCGACGAGGCCTCGCTCTTCGCCGCCGAGGTCTTCCGCATGTACCTCCGCTTCGCCGAGCAGCACCGCTGGAAGGTGGAAATCCTCTCCGAATCGCCCTCCGACGTCGGCGGATTAAAGGAGGTCACCGCCATCTTCGAGGGCGAAAAGGTCTACATGCAGATGAAGTACGAGTCCGGCGTCCACCGCGTGCAGCGTGTCCCCGCCACCGAGACCCAGGGCCGCGTCCACACCTCCGCCATCACCGTCGCCGTCCTCCCCGAAGCCGAAGACGTCGATGTGAAAATCGAAGCCAAGGACCTCCGCGTCGACACCTTCTGCTCCTCCGGCCCCGGCGGCCAGTCGGTCAACACCACCTACTCGGCCATCCGCATCACCCATCTGCCGACGAACACGGTTGTCAGCTGCCAGGACGAAAAATCGCAGATCAAGAACCGCGAAAAGGCCATGCGCGTCCTGAGGTCCAGGCTCTATGAGGTCGAGCAGGAGCGCATCCACCAGCTCCAGGCCGCCGCCCGCAAATCGCAGGTAGGCTCCGGCGACCGCAGCGAAAAGATCCGCACCTATAACTTCCCCCAGAACCGCCTCACCGACCACCGCATCGGCCTCACCAACCACCAGCTCGCCATGGTGATGGAAGGCATGCTGCAGCCCACCGTAGACGCCCTCATCGCCCACGACACAGCCGAACGCCTGAAGGCAGAAGCCACCGCCGCCTGAACTGGCTTGCTTCAAACCCCCGAGCGCACCCAAGCCGAAGTCGCCGCCGCCGTTTTGCCCGCCTGCTAAACTTTTGCGAGTGGAAACGCATCAGCAGGGCCTGCCCCGTCCCGCGCTCTCCGGCTATCTGCCGAGTCTGGATGGCTGGAGAGCTTTAGCCATCCTCGCCGTCCTGATGGATCATGACGATCCCTGGACCATTGGCAAACACAGCAACGCTTATTTCCACGAGTACGGCGGTTGGGGCGTATTCCTCTTCTTCGCCATCAGCGGTTTACTCGTCTGCACACGTATTCTGCAGGATGAGGCCAAAACCGGTCGTTTTCGTCTCGGCAGCTTCTATATCCGGCGTTTCTTTCGGATTCAACCGGCAGCGACGGCCTACATCGCAGTCATCGCTCTGCTCACCATGCTAGGGATCGTGCATGAGCGTGCCTCGGCTCTCTTCGGCGCGCTCTTCATGTATCAAAACTACCTCTTCAACATCACGGATGTGTCAGGGCGCTGGTTCCTGACGGGTCACTTCTGGACCTTGGCAGTGGAGGAGCACTTTTACCTGCTCCTTTCGCTTCTCCTCTATTGCTTTCACCGCTACCGGATTGCGGCCTTCGCCACCGTTATCAGCATCATCTTTCTCTGGCAGCGCATTGTCGTTCACTACGGGTTGTATAACCCGGATACGTCGGCGCGGCGGACGGACGGCATGCTCGATTTCCTCTTGGTTCCCGCGCTGCTCGCCCTCTATCTTCAACGCGCAGCTTTTCTCAAATTTGCCCAGGTATTTCTCCTACCCTGGGTTGTCTTCTCAGCTACGCTTTTCCTGAAGCTCTGTGCCGAGCTCATCGATCCCGTTCCGCCGGATTTCCGAAAGCATGTGCTGGCGATTCTCCTTCACCACCCTCCCTTGTGGTTTTACAGTTGCGGCTTCTGGGTCATGGCCACGATGCTGCACCCGCGCAGTCTCACCACACGCATTCTTGAGTGGCGCCCCTTGCGCTTCCTTGGCAGGCTTTCGTACAGCATCTATCTCTGGCACCCGATCTTCTTCTTTGCCACTAACCCCAAGATCGACGTCCACGCCTCGTGGTTATTCTTCCTGGGCGCAAGACCCTGGCGGTATCTAGCGACACTTGGCGCTGCCCTGGTCAGCTACTACTTCGTCGAGAAACCAATGATTCGGCTCGGTCATCGCCTTGCCCCTCCAGCAACGCCAGGACACGCCGACCTCCGCGGGGAACCACCGGTTGGGGTGATCTCTCCGACCGCAGTGGCATAACGCCACGAGATAGAGGTCGCGGCATCACAAGCCTCTTATCTCGCCAGCGGGAAGCACCATGCGAAAATAACGAAGATGGCTGAGGCTTCGGCAGTGGAAGAGCGCGCCTCGGGAGCTCCGGGCGTCCGGGGTGGGCAGCCACACTATCAGCCCCAGCTCGACGGTGTACGCGGCATTGCCATTCTCGCTGTGCTTCTGTCGCACGCGGCCGCCATCATCGGCGGAATTCAGAACGGTGCCCGGCAACAAAAAATCCTGGACTGGTTAACACCCGGTTGGGGCGGCGTTGATCTGTTCTTTGCGCTCTCCGGCTTCCTGATCACAGGCATTTTGCTCCGCGGCAGACGGAGTGAAACTTACTTCAAGCCCTTCTATGCCCGCCGCGCGCTGCGCATCTTTCCCATTTATTACCTTGTCCTCTTCGGCTCGCTCCTGCTCTGCACGCAGATCCCCGCGCTCGCGACACAGATGCCCACCAGCGACGCACATCTTCCTGCCAGCGTCCTCCAGAGATTTAGCTTTTTCATCTACCTGCAAAACTTTCCTGTCTTCTGGCCCGGCCTGGCGCTTGGCCTGACGGGGCTCTGGGGCCCTTATTGGAGTCTCGCCGTTGAGGAGCAGTTCTACTTCGTCTGGCCTGCGCTGGTGCGGTATCTCCGGATCTCTTCGCTCTATTGGTTGTCGATCGGCATCGTGCTGCTTGGCCCGCTCACGCGGACTCTGGTAGCTCGGCATACCGGGGAGACACTCGGGTTGCTGCAGTTTCCCCTCTCCCGGCTGGACGGTCTCTTCGCGGGCGCCGCCCTCGCGCTCTACCGCGAATGCAAAGGCAAGCCCCCGGCCAAACTCTGGGCCGCCCTCTGGTTTGTCCTCGGATGCTCCATCCTTGCCTATATTGCGGTATTCCACCGCGTGGAGTTGGTCTCGCCCGGCTATTACATCAATCGCTTCGGGATAAGCGGTTTCGTGCTGATCTCCGTGGGCCTCATCGCTGCCACTCAACACGAAATTCCCGGCTACCGGCAGCTGATGACCGCTGCTCCCCTGCGCGCGTTTGGCCGGTATAGCTACGGAATTTACGTCTATCACGCCGCCATCTTCCTGCTCTTTCACCGGCTCCGGCGAGCCGTACTTCCCGTAGTTATAGGAGATTCGGCGTTGCTCCGCCTCTGCGCCCTCGATACGGTGGCAATCATGACAGCTTTTCTGGTTGCATGGCTCAGTTATCGATTCCTTGAAGCGCCGATTCTCGCACTCAAACGCTTCTTTCCCTCGCCGGGCGGCCCTCCCCGTGAACTGGAAACGTCCCAGCCGGGATAGCCTACTCTCAGCAATGCTTTCGTTCTGGGCGATCTCCCGCGCTCAGTTGGCCGGTCCGAACCTGTCTCGCGAGGTATGATGTCGAGCTTCCCCGCCCCCAGCAACGCCCTCCATCGGAAGGCCGCCTGCTGCTTCCCAAAGCTTCCGTCCGCGTTGCGGCTGTATCGGAACCTGCTCCTTCTGTTTCTGCTCTCGATGACAATCAATCTGGCGTGGCAATTTTCAACCGGCCGCCCGCTCCTCAACGCCAGACTTTGGTCACCCGGCTGGGATCGCTTTGGTGATTTCTGGCACTACCGTGTCCTGTTTGCGAACTTTCATAAGTTGGCGTTCTTTACCTCCCCAGAGCACTTCGCCTACCCGGCCCCCTGTGCGATTCTGTATGCCGTGCTGTACTCCCTGGGTCCGCACGCGCAACTCTTCTTCGATCTGCTCCTCTGGGCCGTTGCGCTGTTCTCCGGCGCGCTTTTGCTCCGCGCCTGGGTGCACGAAGGCCTTTGCTGGCAGCCCGCCCTCGGCCTTCTTCTGCTGACGGGCCTGGGCTCTCACCCCTGGCACATGTTGCACGATCGCGCCAACATCGAACTTTTTGTCTACATCCTGACTGCCTCCGGCATGTGGGCCTTTCTCCTCGGAAACCACCGTCTTGCCGCCTCGCTCTGGGGTGCTGCCGGCGCGTTGAAGATCTATCCACTGCTCCTGCTGACCGTCTATCTTCGGCGCCGGGACTGGGGCACGCTGCTGCTCGGTGCTCTTGTCTGTGCCATCATCCTCCTGCTGTCGTTCTGGTACGTTGGCCCCAGCATCCGGGTCGCTTTCCTCGGCATGGTGAACGGCGTACATGGCTTCACCCGTAATTACGGCGGGCTGGCGCGCAGAAACGAGCTCTTCTTCGATCACTCGCTGCTCGGATTCATCAAACAGCTCCTCACGATTCGCTCTACCGAGCAATGGTCCCCGCAGCCCACAACTCAAAAAATCTACGACGTCGCCGTTCTGATCGCTCTGCCGTTGCTTTACTTTCGACGGTTTCGGCACCTGCCGGCGTTGAATCAGATCTGCATCCTGTTCCTGATGATGGTGCTTCTGCCGCCCGTTTCCTACGACTACACGCTGATTCACACCTACCTCGTCTTCGGCGTACTCTCGACCGTGTATCTAAGATCGCTCCGGGACAGTAGGCCCGTCCACGCCGCAGCCTGGCAGTTCGCCGCCTTTGCTGTTCTCAGCACGCCCCAGAACTACCTGCGGATCGGAACCCTCGACGTCAACGGACCATTGAAATGCCTCGCGCTGCTCACGATCCTCGTCACTCTTTTTCGCTACCCGCTTGAGACAGCAGCCGAGGAGGAAGTCCGCGGCCCTTTCCCCCTCGTCTTCCAGCCCCAGTCCTAAACCGCAGTCGGAAATTCAAGCCAAACCCCATGCGCATCGGCTACTTCGGCGGCAGCTTCGACCCGCCCCATCGCGGACACCTCGCCGTAGCCCGCCTCGCCCGCGACCGGTTCGGGCTCGACCGTGTGCTGCTCGCCCCCACCGCCCGCCAGCCCCTGAAACCCGGCGGCCCCGAGGCCCCCTGGCCCGACCGCCTGCGCATGACCGAGCTCCTCTGCCTCGGCGAACCCGGCCTCGAGGCCTCCGCCATCGACGGCCCCCGGCCGGACGGCGCCCCCAACTACACCGTCGACACCCTCCGCCGCCTCCGCATCGACGTGGCCTCGCGTTCCCTTTCTGGTTGTCATTCCCGAAGGGAATCTGCGTCTTCTGGTTGTCATCCCCGAAGCCGGGGTCCCCATCGAGCGCACTTGCTCGACGGGGTGGGAAGGGGATCTGCTTCCCCTCCCGCCGCACCGGAACTCTTCGCCATCCTCGGCGCGGACGCCTTTCTCACCCTCCCCCAGTGGCGCGAGCCCGACGAACTCCTCCGCCTCGCCGACTGGATCGTCGTCAGCCGCCCCGGCGCTGCTCTCCCCCAGTTCGACACCCTCAGCCTCACGCCGGCGCAGCGCACCCGCATCCACGTGCTCGACACCCTCGCCGACCCGACCAGCGCGACCGACCTCCGTGCCCGCCTGCACACCGGCAAAGACTGCCGCGAACTCATTCCAGACGCCGTACTCGCCTACATCGCCGCGCACTCCCTCTACGGACAGCCCCGGCGATCTGAAATGGGTGCCTCCGCAGAAACTTGACCGTCTCCTTTGCCACGCCATGCGACTTGATACTGCATATCGAGGCGTTGTTTGCCAAATTTTCGATGGTTTTTCATAACGCCTTCATATTTTCATAGCTTCTGGACGTTCTCGCTGCGAGCCAATCTCCACAACCCCTTTAGTTGTAGCTCTCCACTTTGGTCCAAGACGTGCATACACCTTCTATGCAACCCATCCGAATCTTGAGTGTCATTTGTTCCCCACCCCTTTTCGGGATAGGGCAAATGGCTCTCAGCCGGGCACGGGGAGCATACGGCTCGAAGCCAGAACGGCAGAGTCAAGGCTTGGAGCGATACCCGACCGACGGGATTGCCTAAACTGAGGAGAGTAGATGAAGGGTTCTACCTATTTTGGAGCAGTCGCGGCGCTTGTGCTGACGGCAGGCGCGGCTTTCGGACAGGTCACCAGCGGCAACATCGCCGGTGTCGTAAAGGATGCAACGGGGGCCGTCGTCCCGAACGCATCGGTAAGCATCAAGAGCGAGTCGACAGGCGTCGTCTCCACCGTCAAGGCGAATGCTTCCGGCGAATACCTGGTACAGAATCTGCTTCCCGCCAAATACGACATCACGGCCACATCCGCGGGCTTTGCGCCAACCTCCCTAAAGGGCGTAAACGTCACCCTGAATTCCACGTCCACCGCCGACGTTGCGCTGCAGACCGGCGAACAGACCAGCGTCATTGAGGTCACGGCCAGTTCTGCTTCTACGCTGGATACCACCACGCAAAACCTGACGACCACTATCTCCAACAATGAAGCCTCCGTTCTTCCGATCGCCACGGTCGGCCTAGGTGTGCTGAACGCCTCTTTGCTTGCGCCCAACGTCGCCTCTGCCGGCGGCGTCGGCATCGGTGTTGGACCGTCGATTGGTGGCCAGCGCCCGCGCAACAATAACTACACCATCGAAGGCATTGACGATAACGACAAGAGCGTCACGGGCCCGCTGCTCACGGTTCCCAATGATGCGGTAGGTGACTTCACCCTCATTACGAGCCAGTTTTCTCCCGAGTTTGGTCACTCTTCCGGCGGTCAGTTCAACACCACCATCGTTTCCGGTACTAACAAGTTCCATGGCCGCCTCTACGAGTACTTCCAGAACCGCGATCTGAATGCCATCAGCGCCCTGCAGGGCAGTACGCAATCCAAGGGCCGCCTCGACTTCAACCGTTATGGCGGTCAGCTCGGCGGTCCCATTCTGCGCGACAAGCTATTCTTCTTCGGCAACTTTGAGCGTTCAACACTCGGCCGAAACACGCAGGGTTTCCTTTGCGTACCCACCGCAGCCGGCATCGCGACCCTGAACTCCCTCGTTGGCCCTTATGGCCTCAACGCGAACAATGTCGCGCAATATGCCAAGTACGTTCCTACAGCGAACTACGAGGGCGGCGGACAGGTCACAAATGCCAACGATCAGGCCTGCTTCAACGAGGCGACCGGCCCTCAGACCCTGGCAGTGTTCCAGGGAACCGCGCAAGCCACCGGAACACCATACGTGGGCGGTCTGAACAACGGCGCGGTTTACGGTTCCGGAGCGGAAACCAACATTCCGCTGGGGAATTATTTGTTGTCAGCGCCGAATTTCACTAATACGGACCAAGCAACAGTTGGCGCCGACTACACGATCTCCCCTACCGATACCCTGCGTTTCCGGTACATCTACTTCACGGAAGGCTTTCAAGATCTTGCGGCCCAGATCCCAGTCTTCTATCAATCTCTCCCGCTGAAACAGCATCTCGGGACCATCAGTGAATTTCACAACTTCACGTCGAACCTGATCAACGAAATCCGTCTCGGGTACAGCCGCTCCGCGTCTACTACACCGGCCGGCAATTTCTCCTACCCTGGCCTCGACTCCTTCCCTAACCTGACCTTCTACGATCAGGGCGGACTGAACGTGGGTCCCGACCCCAACGCTCCGCAGTCCGCGACCCAGAACCTCTACCAGGTGGTGGATAACATCTCCTATAGTAGGGGAAGACACACCATCAAGATCGGCTTTGACGGACGCAAGTACATCGCCCCGGAGACCTTCACGCAGCGTGTTCGTGGCGACTATGAGTGGGACTATGCAACGGAGTTCTTCCATGACCTCGCCCCGACGAACTTCGGACAGCGTTCCACGGGTAACTTCATCTACTACGGCGATCAGACTGCGCTTTATGGATATGCCAACGACACTTGGCGTGTCTCTCCGAAGCTCACGGTCAACTACGGTCTCCGCTACGAGTTCACCTCCGTCCCGGTCGGCGAGCGCGCTCAGCAACTGAACATTGCGGCCAGCGTTCCCGGTCTCATCACCTTTAGCGCCCCTCAGCCCGCCTACAAGAACTTCGCTCCCCGCGTCGGCCTCGCCTTCGCTCCGGACAGCAAGACCTCCGTACGTGCCGGCTTCGGCATCGCGTACGACGTTTTGTTCGACAATCTCGGCCTGTTGTCCTTCCCACCGCAGTACTCATCCACCCTTAACATCAACACGGCTGGCGGTACGGTTCCCGGAGAGATCAACGCCGGTACGCCGAACTTCCTGGCCGGCGGTGGTCTGCCCGCAGGTACTGGTACGCTCAACACGTATCCCAACACTCCCACCGGGCTTGCTGCACAGAGACTCGCTACCTCTGCGTATCTTCCAAATCAGGTCACGCCCTACTCGGAAAACTTCAATCTAACCGTCCAGCGCAGCTTCGGATCGGCGTATACGGCGGAGATTCAGTACCTCGGTACGCGCGGCATACATCTGCCGACACAGGTCCAGTTGAACGTTCAGCCCAAGGTGAACGCAGCCAATCAGCTCTTTACCGATCTGAATCCGGCGGATGCGACGGCGGGTGCAACGGTCCGCGCCTCGTCCACGACGGCCAACAACCTGGCAGCGATCAGCGCCAACTCGAGAATCACCGCGCCGTTCGCCGCAGCCGGCTTTAACAACACAATCACGTCGTATCAGCCCTACTCGCAATCAAATTACAACGGCCTGGGGCTGAACCTGACCCGTCGCTTCCAGAACGGGTTGCAAATGAATGCCTCCTATACATGGAGCAAGGCTATGGACGACGCCACCGCCGAGGTCTTCTCAACCGTTCTAACGCCGCGCCGGCCGCAGAACTCCCAAAACGTCGCAGCCGATTACAGCCGTTCCGCCCTGGACCGCACACATCGCCTCACCGTGGAGGTGGTCTACGATCTCCCGTACTTTAAGCACTCCAACTATCTGCTGAAGAACGTGGTCGGAAACTGGGAGGTCGCTCCCATCTATAGCTACGAGTCGCCGGAATACGTCACTGTCCTTTCAGGTGTCAACTCGAACCTAAACGGCGAAGGCGGCGGCATCGACAGAACCATCGTCAACCCAGAGGGCAACAAGAGTCAGGGCGATTCGGTGAACGCCGTGTACAGCTCAACCTTGGCTGGCAACTGCCCGGCAACGACCGGGGGCGTGGCGACACCCACCGTTGGCGGCGTTCTCGCCTGCAGCGCCAACCTAGTCGGCTACACACTTTCTAATAAAAACCCCAACGCCTACTATGTTCAGGCCCAGACAGGTACCCTGCCCACAGCTGGTAGAAACACGCTTCCCAGTCGCCCTATCGACAATTTCGATCTCAGCGCACTCAAGCGGATCAATATCACCGAACGTTTCGCCTTTGAGTTCCATGCGCAAGCTTTCAACCTGCTCAACCACGCTCAGTACACCCCCGGCTTCCCTGACGTGATTAACACCTCCGCAACCAATACGCTGCCCACCTCCTACCAGACGGTAAGCAGCGCGAACTTCAACCGGCCCGGCACCGTCTTTACTGCACACGCCCGGACCATGCAGCTGACCGCCAAGCTCATCTTCTAAACTCCAACCCAACACACTCAGAGGGGACAGGTTTCAGCCTGTCCCCTTCTTATTTGCCCACGCTCCAAACCAAGCTTCCCGCTCAGCGGCCACTTATAATAGAAGTTGCCCATGCCAGACGATCAGAATCAACTCCCGCTCGGCCCCGACGACAACATCCAGCCCTCGGCCCAGGACGCCAACTCCAACAACCCGCCCCCGGGCGGTGGTGGAGGCGCCGGCGGCCCCTTCAATCCAGACGGTCCCGGTGCGCCTACCGGCCCCGGCGCTCTCGTCATGCTGCCCATCAACATCGACGACGAGATGCGCCGGTCGTATCTCGACTACTCGATGTCGGTCATCATCGGCCGCGCTCTGCCCGACGCCCGCGACGGCCTCAAGCCCGTCCATCGCCGCGTCCTCTACGGCATGCAGGAGATGGGGCTTCAATTTAACAAAAAGTACACCAAATCGGCCAAGGTCGTCGGCCACGTCATGGGCAACTACCACCCCCACGGCGACGCCGCCATCTACGACACCATGGTCCGCCTCGCGCAGCCCTTCTCGCTGCGTTATCCGCTGATCGACGGCCAGGGCAACTTCGGCTCCGTCGACGGCGACCCGCCGGCCGCCATGCGCTACACCGAGTCCCGCATGACCCGCCTGGCGTCTGAAATGCTCGCCGACATCGACAACGACACCGTCGACTTCGTCCCCAACTACGACGAATCCACCTCCGAGCCCTCGGTGCTGCCCGCGCGCATTCCGAACCTCATCGTCAACGGGTCAACAGGCATCGCCGTCGGCATGGCGACCAATATCCCGCCGCACAATCTCACCGAGGTCCTCAACGCCACCATCGCCCTGCTGCAGCGCGACAAGGCCGAGACCCGTTCCGACCTGGAGATCGTCCTCGAACACGTCAAAGGCCCCGACTTCCCCACCGGCGGCTATCTCTACGGTCGCGGCAACCTCGTCCAGACCTACAAAACCGGCCGCGGCCGCTTCATGATGCGCGCCAAGTGCGGCCTCGAACCCATCCTTCCGTTGAGTGGCGGCCGTCAGGCGATCATCGTCACCGAGATCCCCTACCAGGTCAATAAATCCAATCTCATCAAACGGATAGCCGAAATCGTCAACGAAAAAATCGTCGACGACATCAGCGACGTCCGCGACGAGAGCGACCGCGACGGCATGCGCATCGTCATCGAGCTCAAGCGCGGCGCGCAGCATGAAATCGTCCTCAACCAGCTCTACAAGCACACCCAGATGCAGGAAAGCTTCTCCATGATCTTCCTGGCCGTACTCAACGGCCAGCCCAAGGAGCTTCCCCTCCCCGAGGCGATCCACGCCTTCATCGATCACCGCATCGACGTAGTCCGCCGCCGCACCGCCTTCCTGCTCGGCAAGGCCCGCGACCGCGAGCACATCCTGCTCGGCTACCAGATGGCGCTCGACCACCTCGATTCCGTCATCCGCATCATCCGCCAGTCCACCTCCCGCGCCGACGCCCGCGAAAATCTCTTCAGCTTCTTCTCCAACCGCACCATCACCCTCCGCGGTACCGAGATCACCGGCGTCACCCTCGACCCCGGCAAATACAATATCGACCTAACCGGCGGAAGCATTAGCGCCCAGCTCGCCAGTGGCAATATTTCTGCTGCCGCGGGCGCTGTCGGCACCCTCATCCTCAGCTACAAGCAGATCGACGCCATCCTCGAACTGCAGCTCTATCGCCTCACCCAGCTCAGCATCGACGAGCTCCTCAACGAGCTCCGCGCCGTCCGCGACAACATCGCCGAGTTCGAGTCCATCCTCGCCTCCGAGCGCAAGCTCCGCACCGTCATCCGCAAGGAGCTCGAAGACGTCCGCGACCGCTACGGCGACGCGCGCCGGACCGTCATCATCGACGAGGCCAACGAGCTCACCCTCGAAGACCTCATCGCTGACGAGCAGGTCGCCGTCACCGTCTCCAACACCGGCTATCTCAAGCGCACGCCCATCTCCATCTACCGGCAGCAGCGTCGCGGCGGTACCGGCCGCCTGGGCATGAAGACCCGCGAGGAAGACTTCGTCTCGCAGCTCATCATCAACTCCACCCACGCCTATCTGCTCTGCTTCACCAACACCGGCCGCGTCTACTGGCTCAAGGTCTACGAGATCCCCGATGTCGGCGCCGCCGGCAAGGGCAAGGCCATGGCCTCGCTCGTCGACCTCCAGCCCGGCGAAAAAGTCGTCACCATCCTCCCGGTCCGCGACTTGACCCAGGAAAACCGCTTCGTGCTGTTCGCGACGCGCAATGGGACCGTCAAGAAGTCCACCCTCCGCGACTTCTCCAACGTGATGGCCCGCGGCATCATCGCCATCGGCATCGATAAGGACGACGAGCTCATCACCGCCCGCCTCACCGACGGCGAGCAGGTCATCTTCCTCGCCACCCACGACGGCATGGCCATCCGCTTCGACGAGCGCGACCTCCGCGCCATGGGTCGCCCGGCCTTCGGCAACCGCGGCATCTCGCTAAAAAAGGGCGACTTCGTCATCGGCGCCGCCGTCACCCCCAGCCCTGAGGCCCGCAACAAGCAGCGCCTCGAAATCGCCGCCGCCAAAGGCCTCAAGGACCAGGTCGAATCCGTGCTCGACGAGACCGGTCTTTCTGGTTTGTCATCCCCCGAAGGGGGATCTGCTTCACCTGGCTTTGGCGACGTCACCGGAAGAACGTCCGCCCCCGACGGCCAGGAGATCCTCGGCTCCGACATCCCCGTCCTCTCCGAAGAGGCCGCCGCCAAGCTCGAAAAGCTCGACAAGCAGCTCGGCCTCACCCCCTGCCTCATCCTCACCGTCTCTGAAAACGGCTTCGGCAAGCGTACCGACGTCGACATGTACCGCCTCCAGACCCGCGGCGGCAAAGGCGTCATCAACATGCGCACCACCCCCAAAATCGGCAAGGTCACCAGCATCCAGCTCGTCGACGACACCACCGAGATGATGGTCATCAGCCAGTTCGGCAAAATCATCCGCATCGACACCAAACAGGTCCGAGCCGCCGGCCGCGCCACCATGGGCGTAAAGCTCCTCGACCTCGACGCCGACGACAAGGTAGCCAGCGCCACAGTCATCCCCCCAGACGACAGACCCGGAACCGAAGGCGGTACGCTGCTGCAGTAAGCCACTTCACGGGCGGGCGCACGTGCATGAACATATATCTCGACACATGCGCCCTCAACCGCCTCACTGACGCCAATCCCAGCAACGCATTCGGGACGAGGCGCAGGCCGTAACACGCATCCTCGATCTCGTCACGAGCGCTGACCTCCTCTGGATCGCTAGCGACTTGCTTCGTGAAGAGCTCAGTGGCAACCCTCACATCGGGAATCGCAACATTTCGCTTGCGTTTCTAAACCTCGCTTCGACCTTCGTCACGACCGGCCCCAAAGCTCGACAGCGCGCGCGGACACTCCAGGATAGAGGCTTCGGAGCGCACGATGCTCTTCACCTTGCCTTGGCAGAGCAGACCGGTGCTTATCTGCTCACCGTCGACGACCGCTTCCTGAACCGCTCCGCGGGCCTCGCGCCAGACATCGAACCGACGGTCTTCAATCCGCTAGAATGGGTACGGAGGAGACACTTATGGCTGCTCAAGTCGTGACTACCGAAATGACAGACGAACAGCTACAGCAGCACGCTTTCAAGGTGCTCGCGCAAGAGCTTGGTTTAGGTGGCTTGGCCCGTTTCATTCGTCTCAACCTCTCCGGCAAAGGCGACTACACCGCCGAGCGTCAAGCGTGGCAAGCCAGCCTGACGGTCGACGACATACTCCGGGACATCGAGACGCACAACGCCGGACCTTCGGCGCAAGAGCGATAGCTATCGATCGGCAAGATCGCCACCAAACAGGTCCGCGCCGCTGGCCGAGCCACCATGGGCGTAAAGCTCCTCGACCTCGACGCCGATGACAAGGTAGTCTCCGCCATCGTCATCCCCCAGAAGACACAAAGAGCAACGGCGCGAAGGTGGCACACTCCTCCCGGTAAATGGCCTTCCCAAATGTCAAAGAAGCACAGCGATAGGCTGCGTCTCTGTGACGTTGCGCCTTTCTCTCTCCTTGCTACTCCGAGCGTTACTGGCCGAACCATCAGCCGATGCTATACACGCATTTCCATAGATGCCTATGGCTTCAAGTATCTCGGAATGCGCTTGGGCCGAAATCTTGGCGTCAATTTAGAAGAAAACAGTTGCACTGTTTGGTCCTCCAATTGCTACAACTCGGCAACATACCAGCTGAATTAAGACCGGCATAGTCTCGGAGGACCCTGTGACTCGTTGCATCCGCGCTGTCTTCACTTTCTTTATCCTTGCGTTCGCGATCATCCAAGGTTCGGAAGCGCAGCAAGGAACGGCTGCTCTCTCCGGAGTGGTTACCGACCAAACCGGAGCCGTCATTCCTGGTGCCTCCGTCACCCTGCGCAACCCGCGCACCGGAGTGCTGCAGAAGACAAAGACGGCCAGCGATGGTGTGTATGCCTTCAGGCTCGTGGCGCCAGGACCCGGCTATCGGCTGGAGGTCGCCAGCCCCGGCTTCAGCTCTGTTGTCGTCTCCGATATGTATCTGAACGTCAACGACACGCGCACGCAGGATGCAAAGATGCGCGCCGGCGCAAACGAAACCATTGAGGTCTCCGCGTCAAGACAGGAAGAGACCATCAACACGACGGACGCACAGGTAGGCAACAACGTTCAGGTGCAGGTCCTCAACGAGCTGCCAGTGGAGAACCGGGACAGCCCCTCCGCGCTGTTTTACCTGAGCCCCGGCGTAACAGAATCCAGCTCCACAAACCCGAACGCCAGCAACATCTCCAACCAGAACGGCTCTGTCACCGGCGCGCGTACCGACCAGTCCAACGTTACGCTGGACGGTCTGGATGTAAACGACAATGAGACGGGCGGCTTCGGCGCGGTCGTCGGCAATGCTCCCGTCGATTCCGTCCAGGAGTTCCGCGGCGTCGTCGCCGGCCAGCTCTCCAGCTCCGGGGAGGGCGGAGCCGGCCAGTTTCAATTGGTCACCAAGGGCGGCACAAACCAGTTCCACGGATCGCTCTTCGAATACCACCGCGATACAGCTCTGGAGGCGAACGACTGGTTCAGCAACAACTCCGGGGTGCCCCGGTCTCCACTCATTCGGAATCAGTTTGGCGGCTCGGTCGGTGGTCCCGTGAAGAAGGATCATCTCTTCTTTTTCTTCAGCTATGAGGGCCGCCGGGACACGCTGTCCAACCTCACCACGCGCACGGTCCCGATTGACAGCTTCCGCAACGGTTCGGTCAACTACTTCACAAACTACAGCACCGGTGTCATGAATTCGCTAAACTCGGCGCAGGTCGCTGCTCTCGATCCCTTGGGTATCGGCTTCAACCCTTCCCTGCTGAGCCTCTTTAGCAGCCGCTATCCACACGCAAACGACTTCTCCGGCGATGCTGGCGACCTAGTCAACTTCGCAGGCTTCAAGTTCAATGCGCCATACCCTTACAAGGAAGACAACTTCGCCCAAAGGGCCGACTACAAACTGAGCGACAAGATCTCCTTTGAAGGCGTGGGCCGCTTTACCCGAACCAACGGAACGCAGTCAGCGGTGCAGTTTCCCGGTGACCCGGAAACGCATCCCTACCTCGATCAAAGCTTCAGCTGGGCCGGCATCAACACCTGGGTCTTCGGCACCAACAAGACCAACCAGGTCGAACTCGGAGAAACCTTTGAGAACTACTCCTTCCCGTGCTCATACAATCCGCAGGGCGTTACCCAGTTCGGGAATTTGGGCGGAAACGGCAGCGGTGGCACAGTCACAGACGGTCCCTACTCAGGCTGCGGCAACGCGCAGGGACGAACCTATCCGATCCTGATGATCAAGGATGACTTCGCCTGGAATAAGGGGCACCACGAGCTTGCGTTCGGTGGCCAGATCAAGCGCATCAGTCCGAACAACTTCGTCATCCTGAACTACAACGGTGTCGGCCTCGGTTTGGGCGGCAACGTCAATAGCCTCAATTCTCCTGCTTCCGAACCGAGCATGCGCCCCGCCGACCTGGATTCGAACGCGAATGCTACACAACTCTACGACAGTGCCTATGCTCTGGCCCTGGCACCCTATTCCAGCACATCGGCCACCTACAACTTCAACAACCAGGGCAATCCCTCTCCGCAGGGCTCCGGCGCTACGCAGGATTTTCGCTTCTACGAGACTGAGATTTATGCCAGCGATGACTGGAAACTTACACCGCACCTGACCCTCTCGTACGGCGTCCGGTGGCAGTACTACACCGTGCCCTATGAACGGCACGGTCTCGAGGCTCTTGCCCAGTTCGGGGATCAGTCCCTCTCAAACTCCACCTTTAACTCCTACTTCGGCCAGAGGCTATCGCAGAGCGCCGCCGGGCAATCCGGGATTTCCACCGTCCCCCTGATCTCCTATGTCCTGGGCGGCAAGGAGAACAATCAGGGGAGCTACTACGCTCCCGAATACCACGATTTCGCGCCGAGGGTTGCGTTCTCCTACACACCGTCCTGGGACGCCCGCACCGTCTTCCACGGCGGCGCGGGAATCATCTATGACCACACCGTTGTCAGCGCGATTCAGTATCAGCAAACGCAGTTCAATTACCTGTTCAAAAACAGCGCCAATCTGCCTCTTGGCATACAAAACAATGCCTACACGTCCTTTGGGCAGCTCACCCGGTTCACCGGCCTGAACAGTGCGCCCACCCCGCCCACCGCGCCGGCTGTAACACCGCCCTATACCCCCTGGGTAGAGAACGCGGGAACCGCCAATGCCTTCCCCTACGGCTTGATCTATGGCGAGTTTAACGAAACCATCGACCCGCACTTCAAAACTCCCTACTCCGTTCTGCCTACCTTCGGCATGCAGCACGAGTTTGGCAAAGGCTTCATCCTGAAAACCGACTATGTCGGACGCTTCGGTCGGCGTCTCATGGCTCAGGCGGACATGTCGCAGGTGATCGACTTCCCGGACAAAAACTCAGGGCAGTTGATGTCGCAGGCCTTCGCCTACATCGTGCAGCAACTCCGGGCCGGCGTTGCGCCCAACAAGATGACGCCGCAGCCCTGGTTTGAAAACGTGCTAACCCAGGGGTACGGTGTCTCGCAGGGCGCGACCAGCAATACGGCCTACGCCGCAAGTGTGGCTCCCTATGCGGCTCGTGGAGACTTTGCGGACTGGGTCTATTCTCTGGCCGCGACTTCAACGGGCTCGGGGTATCTCTTGCCGCCCAACGTCGGCATGCCCGCCCAGTTCGCGGAAAATACGGTCTACACCAACAAAGGCTTCTCGGCGTACAACGGCTTGCTCACCACGCTGCACAAGAATACGGGCTTCGGACTCACCTTCGACATCAACTACACCTTCTCGCATGCTATCGACAACGTCTCCGTCAACGGCAACAGCATCGCCTACGGAGGCTATGGTTTCATCTGCGACGTCGTCCGTCCGCGCGAGTGCCGCGGCAACTCGGATTTCGATGTGACCAGCTACGTCAACGGCTATTTCACCTATGACCTGCCCTACGGTCACGGAAGAATGTTCGGTGCCTCCTCGTCATGGCTCACGAACGAACTCCTTGGTGGGTGGTCGGTGAGCGGTCTGCCGGGTTGGCATACTGGCTTTCCCTTCTTCGCCGGTTCCAACGCGTTCGTTGCCGGATATGCCAACGACGCGCCCGCCATCCTGGCCGGCAACAGGCAAGACATGGACATCCATCTTCATGGCGGAAAAGGCAGTCCGCTCTACGCGTTCACAAACTCCACCAAGGCACTCGACGACTACACAGGTCCGGTGGCCTTTCAGATAGGAAGCCGCAACAACCTGCGCGGTCCTAGATCAACGACCCTGGATGCGGGCCTCTCCAAGACCTTCCCCATCTACGAGGGGGTCGTCGCAAAGCTTCGCGGCGATGGCTTCAATGTCATGAATCACCCCGTCTTCAACAATCCCAGCACGAGCAACATCGACATTACGCAAAGCTCCGCGCCTTTTGGAGTCATCAACGGTGATCAAGGTGCTCGTGTGCTGCAGGTATCGCTCCGCGTGGAGTTCTGAGCGCGGCTCGTACTCGCTCCCGGGCGGGGATGTCCACTCATTGGGTGGCCCATTCATCGCACAGCCTCTCGCCGTGTGATGAATGGGTTCCGCTCTGTAGAAGGGCCGGAGGAAAGGCGCAGCCGAGCCCTGAGCGAAGTCGAACGGGCTGACTTGCCTTCCTCCACCGCGCCTATTACCCTCCGCTACGGAGTCGCGGTCAGGTCGGCGTTGAGGTGGACCGCATTGCCCGCGATGTTCATCGACCGGCTCCAGTCCGCATAGCCCTTCTTCTTCACCACGACCGTGTGCTGGCCGGGCGCCACGGAGAGCGTCGAAGGCGTGCTCCCGACAAAGCTCCCGTCGATCTCGATATCCGCACCCGGCACACTCGATTCGACAGCGAGACTTGCCATCTGCGCGGCCGCCGCGCTCGAAAGCGGCATACCGGCGACTGTCACGGTTCCTGCGGCGCTACCCGGCGCGAACTTCGCCATATCCAGCTTGTCGTCGCCAGAGACGAACGCCGTAATCTCCGTGCCCTCGGGAATCGAGATGTCCTTGCCGTGTATGAACAGCAGCAGCGGAGCCGCCGGGAAGAATACGATGGCCGTACCGACGATGCCGGCCGTCATCGCGCCCGTGTGTCCGCCGCCCTTTTCGCTCTTCGTAGCGCTCAATGCGGCGCTTTCGCCATCGATCATGCGCACCGAATCGATATTGACGTCCAGCTTGCCCGGCCGTCCCATGGCCCGCTTCGGCTCCGCATTGGTCACCGTCCCGAGCGCCTGTGCGCCCTTGGCGATCACCGGCACGCCATCGACGTCCACCTCCTCCACGACCTCAAAGGGGATCTTCTGCCCCGTCTTCGCCGAAGCCGAACTGAGCGTCTCCGTGAGCTTCAGCTTGATGGCGGTTCCGTTCTGCAATGTGTTTGGCATAGCCGCGGGGGCACTCGCAGGCGCAGCAGCCACGGGGGATTCCGCAACCGGGTTTGGCGCCGCAGGCGGAGTGATGGGAGTGTTTTGCTGAGCAAAGGCGGGGTCAGCAGTGACAAGGAGAAGTGCAAGCGCACCGAGGAGGGGCTTCAAGTGGACCTCTGCAAATAAAATTGAAGTTGCGAAGAGCAGCTTAGAGATACGCGAGCCGCCATGCAAGAAAATTCGTATGCAATTGGTCCTGTTTCGCTTCAACCCGTTAGTACAACGATTGCGCAATTCCCAATGTGGAACTCCGACGACTCAACTAGGGTGCCTCATCTTCGCGACAGCTGGAAGGACTCTATGACACCCTCTGGATTTGAGGAGCGGGCAGCAGGTCTGCCGTTCCCGTGCCGCCCGGGGGCATCCCCATCCACGGCTTCCTCATCCACCTAACAAACGAGAAAGAGGATCTCCCTTTGTCCGAGAATCACCGCCAAGCCTCCAAAGAGCACACGCCGCACGCCCTCCACGAAGAACACACCGCCGGTCCCCACGACCCCAAGATCATCAATCCCAAGCTGGCCTCCGACGTCGCCTATTGGTCCAAGGAGTTCGGCGTCACCGGCGATGCGCTGCATGAGGCCATCCGCGCCCACGGCACCCACGTTGACAAGGTCCGCGCCGCTCTCCACCCCACAAAAACCGCGTAAAGGCAGCTACCCCTACAGCGTCACTTTCATCGGCACGAAGCACATTTTGGAGCAGGGTGGGGAGAGAGCGTGGGGCTTCAGCCCCACGAGAAAAAGGGCCAAAAGTATGGGCTTTAACCCAGGGTTCTCTCCGATGTCAGCGCAAAACCCGGGGCTGAAGCGCCTTTCTTCTCCGCACTGAACGTCCGGGCTGAGGCCCGGACCTATCTCCGAAAAAGAAAATGATTCGTCAGGCCCTACCTACGGCCCGGCATCCGGGCGAGATCAACCCGCTAGGTCAAAAAGCCAGACGCCGCACTCGCCGCACACCAGAGCTGATTTGGTTCAGGCATTAATTTGGAGCTGCCGCATCTGCGCATAGGTTGCGGCGATCTCTGCGCGTACTCGGCCCAGTTCCACCTCTGCTTCGGATCGCGAGGAACAGCGGGTTGACTGCGCCAGGTGCTGCAGGCTGCGCTCACGCGCCCTCAGGAGCCGGGTAGCCGAATCGAGTTCCGCGCAACGCACGTTCACAAGGGTTGTCATGCCAGCAATCCTACTCCCAAGATGCCACAGCTGGCTCTCAAGACGCCACAGCTGGCTCTCAAGACGCCACAGCTGGCTCCCAAGACACCAAAGGTGGCCGGCTGTCCCAAATTGCAACACGGATCGCCCCCCGCCGAAGGCGTGCCCGGAACTTTCTTACAACTTTTGGGTTAGTCTAGGAACAATGCTCTTAGGCGCACCGAGGTGCGCCCCGAGATCATCTCAGGCATCACCATCAAGCCATACCAGGAGCCACCCTTGCGTCACGGAACCGCCCTTCTTCTTTGCTCTTTTGCTCTAGCTTGCCCCCTCGCCCAGGCCGATACGTTCAGCTTCAGCGCCAATGGAACGGGTTTCAGTGCCAACGGCACGATTACAGCCTCCGCCAGCGGAACCGCGGGCGTCGACAACATCACGGCGATCACCGGCGCGATTGACGGCTTGACCATCACCGGCCTCCAACCCGCGACCGGCAACGGCAACGGCTTCAGCTACGTGAACTACTTCAGCGTCGGGCAGTATAACTACGGCCCGGAGTTCGACAACCTGCTCTACACCACGGGGCAGCCGCTGGATGAGTACGGCGTAGCCTTCACGCTGAGCGATGGCACGATCGACAACATCTACGACGAGAACGGAGCGTTGTTCTACTTGGACCCGGCGAACTACACTGCGGCCGACGTGAGCAATCCCACGCCCGGAATGCCGCTGCAGTCGCTGACCGTGGCATCGGTCACTCCGGAGCCTTCCAGCCTGCTGCTGCTCGGCACAGGGGTTTTGGCGCTGGCCGGAGCAGCCCGCCGCAGAATGCTGTCGCCCGCTCGCTAGATCGCAAGATCGAACTGGGGCACCGCAACATTTTTGCCAACCTCGCATCTTTATAGGTAGAGGTTTTCCCATGTCGACGAACTCCGTTCTCACGCTGGCCCTCGCTGCTCTGACTGCCGCGGCTGTGCCTGCCTGGGCACAGTACGGCAACGGAGCCAGCCCGGGAAGCGGCTATCCGCAGCAAGTGCCGCAGTATCAGGGTTCACAGCTTCCCGCGCAACAAACAACCTATGCCTACCCGGACAATGGTCAGGCGCCCGCCTATCCGGACGCGAATGCACAGGGCAACCAGGGACAAGGGTACCCGGCGCAACAGGGCTATCCCGCACAAGGCTACGACCCGAACGCCGCGCAACCGCCGCAGGTGGTTCAGGCGCAGCCTGTGCCCTATGACACCGGAGCCTATGTGACACCGTACGCCTACGGGCCGCCCGTTGTTGCCGCGTATGGCGTTCCGTATGGCTACGGTTATGGGTATCTCCCCTATGGCGGATACTACGGGTATCCCGCCGGTATCGGAGTTGGTATCGGCATCGGCTTTGGCGGGTACGGATACCGGGGCGGGTACGGTTATGGCTATCGCGGTGGCTACGGCTACGGAGGCTATCGCGGTGGCTACGGTTACGGAGGCTATCGCGGCGGCTACGGTGGAGCCTATCGTGGCGGTTATGCCGGCGGTGGATTCCATGGCGGTGGCGGGTTCCATGGTGGGGGCGGCGGTCACCGCTAATCAAAGATATTTGTAGGCCAACTTCTTGTTTGTCATCCCGTAGGGATCTGCTGTTGTCCTTGCCTTTTCAGAAGAAAAGCAGATTCCTACAGGATGACAAACAAAGAGCTGCATACCAATAGGTAATTTTCTCCAACCTGCGCCGGAATGGGTCTTTTCTTTGGCCTGGCGATCACTCGATCACTTGAAAAGCTATCCAAACCGCCTCCTCGATCGCTACCCCCAGCCGCAGGCTCTCTTCGCGCACCCGCATCGTGCCTTCGCCCGGGTAGCGGGGGGCGGTTCCGGGCTCTACGGGGTCGGCTGCATGGAGCGCGGCGATACAACCGGCGGTGACGCGCTCCATCTCGGCTCGGGAGCTCACAGCCGCCGGGCCGATCGCCAGGAAAACCTGCGAAAGCCCGACCTCCGCCAGTGGATCGGGCGCGATCTCGTGCGTCGCCCGACCCCCCGCCAGCATCGCTGCGAGCAGATCCAGCACAAACGCCAGCCCTGAACCCTTCCAGAAGCCGATCGGCAGTGCCCGCTGCGTGCGCTCGATCGCTCCGGCGTCCTGTGTGAGTTCACCAGCCTCATCGAAGCCGCCGGGAACGGGCAAGGGCTCTCCCCGCCGACGATACCTTGCCAGTGCGCCGTAGGAAAACTGGCTCATGGCAATATCGAGGACCACGGGTGCGGCGGAAGGCTGTGGGGAATTCGACGCATCCGGCGTGTCGCCCCGTGGAATCGCGACAACCAGCGGATTGTTGCCCAGTGCGGGCGAGGTGCCGCCCCACGGGGGCAGGTTTGGCAGGGTGTTGGTCCAGGCCAGCAGAGCGCATCCAGCTTCGGCGGCCTGCCAGCCGTAGCTGCCGCCACGCTGCCAGTGCGTGGTATCGCCCAGCGCCACGGCACCTACGCCATGCTCCCGCGCCAGCTCGACCACGCGCGTCGTCATCGCTTGCGCCGCCAGATTTCCGGGGCCGCTGTGTCCCGTCCAACGCTCCAGCGCACCGAAGCCGGCTACGCGCTCGGGAATCGCGTCCGGGGTAATGCGCCCGAGGCGCACCATCTCGGCAAACCGGGGCAGGCGGGCGATGCCGTGCGTGCGAACGCCATCGCGGTCGGTCTCAGCGATCAGGCGAGCGCTCAGGGTGGCGCGCGCCGGGGGGAGACCGAGGCTCACCAGGATGCGCTCGATGCGTTCGCGAAGTTCGTCGAAAGGAATGCGGATCATAGGGTTCTAGGTTCTAGTGTGCTGAGTCTAAAGTTCGCAACATAAAATTTGTCATCCTGAGCGAAGCGAAGGACCTGCTTTTTGTTCGGGTTGACGACGACACTCACCTTTGAAATATGCCACGAACTTCGTGATTCACCCCCCACTTGCACAAAATCGCTTTTGGATCGCCTCTCCGCCTCCAAACCGGGATTTCCCACTCACCTCCCGGCTCGCCGCTACACTGAGAACATCCATGCGCTTGACGCTCACCCTGGCTCGCTTGCTTACCGTGGTGCTTCTGACGACCGGGGCAGCCTGCGCGCAGGGGACGGCGCCGGCGCTGATGCTGTCGGACATCCATTTCGATCCATTTCACAACCCGCGTATCGCGCCCCAGCTCCGCGCCGCGCCGATCGAGCAGTGGCCGGCCATTCTGGACGCGGCAGCTTCGTTGAAGGCGGACGCGGATCTTGCCGCCCTGCAGCTGGAGTGCCACTCGCCCGGGCTGGATGCGGATTGGGCACTGCTGAAGACCACACTCGCCGCGGCGCACGACGCCGAACCGCATCCGCTGTTCGTCACGCTCTCCGGCGACCTGCTGGCCCACCAGTTTCCCTGCCGGTTTCACCACGGGTTCGCCCAGGGCTCGCCGGAGGAGCTGGCAGCCTTCTCGGCCAAAACAGTGGCCTTCGTCGCGATGGAGCTGCGGCAGACCTTTCCTCACCTGCCTGTGTATGTCGCCCTGGGCAACAACGACTCCGGCTGCGGAGACTACGACGAGACACCCGGCAGTTCCTTTATGCAGAGCGCCTCCACCGCGATGACCGCCGGTCTTGGCCCAGGTGCGGCCGCCAAAAGTCGAGGCAAATTCGCCCTCGAGTTCTCCCCCGAGGGGGACTACAGCTTGAAATTGCCGCCGCCGCTGCAACGCGGACGCCTCATTGTGCTGCAGGATATCTACGACTCCAGCAACTTTAAAACCTGCGCAGGCGTCCCCGACCGCACTCCGTCGCAGGCGCAGATCGCCTGGTTGCGCTCGCAACTCGCCGCGGCCCGCACCCACAAGGAGCAGGTGTGGGTGATGGGACACATTCCACCCGGCATCGATGTCTTCAAATCCTTCTCCAAATACGTGCTGCGCCCGGCGGATCTGTGCTCCGCGCAGCCGCAGCCGTTCCTGTCGGATACAGCGCTCGCCGATACCCTGCTCGACTACGCCGACGTGATCCGGCTGGCGCTCTTTGCGCACACGCACATGGACGAGGTCCGCCTGCTGCACCGGGACGGCGCGGACAGCGCGGCGGCGGTTCCAATCAAGCTCGTTCCGTCCGTCTCGCCCATCTTCGGGAATCATCCAGCGTTTTTAGTCGCGGCCATCAACCCGCGCACACTCACCCTGGCCGATTGGAAGACGGTCGTCTCGCCGGGTTCCGAGGGCTCTGCGGCCCCCTGGACCATCGGGTATCGGTTCTCGACAGCCTACGGAATGCCCGACCTCTCCGCCGCGAGCGCCGAGAAGCTGGCCGCGGAGTTCACCTCTGACCGAAGCGGCAAGGCGGCCCATTCCAGCTTCTATCGCGACCACTTCTATGCGGGCGGCGTCCGTCTGTATGCGCTGGGACTGGAACAGATCTGGCCGGCGTACGCCTGCGCCGTGCGTGAGGATCGCGTGGAGGCTTTCCATGATTGCCTCTGCCCCGCGGCTGCTCCGGCCAAACCGTGAAGGCTTCGGCTTTCTGTTTGTCATCCCGTTTCTCTATGTTTGCCATCCGTTCTCTATAATGTGTCATCCCGTTCTCTTTTTATCTGTCATCCCGTAGCGAAGCGAAGGGATCTGCTTTTCTGTGCTGCTGCACACCATCGGGTAGTCCGCTTCAGTGGCATCCGCTCCGCGTCAGCGCCCGGATGAGGGTTGTCGCTGCCGGCCAGCCGGAGAGCAGTTCATTGCAGAAACCGGTCTCGTAATCGGCGTACTCGAAGCCGGGGCTGACAGTGCACCCGAGCAGCGCCCATTCGTCGTCCCCGAGAAGACGGGAACCCTGCCACACCCCGCGCGGCACGATCACCTGAGGCCGCTGGCCCGCCGCCAGATCCTTCCCGAGGAGCACGCGTTCGCTGTCGCCGCCCGGCATCAGCTGCAGCATCTCCACGGCTCCGCCGGCATAGTGATGAAAGACCTCATCCGAGCCCAGCCGGTGCATCTCGCTGAAGGTCGAGGGCTCGAGGAGATAGTAGATCGCGGTCGAAAGCCTGCGTGGACCGTCGTATCTTGCCGGATCCGAAGAGCCTGCAAGGGCAGACGCCGGCAGCATTGCCCCGGAGGTATAGGTCTGGACGAACCAGCCACCCTCGCGCGGGTGCGGCTCGAGCCCCAGTGTGCGTTTCACCTCGTCTGCAGTCATTGTTCCCCTTTATCTTCATTATCGGTCAATGGCATGAGTCGCCTGCACTCACATTTTCTGCTACTCGCCATCTGCATAGAGCATCTCATTACCAGGAGCTAGAAGACTCCGCAAGTGTAGGAGTGTACGCATATGGCAATCAAGTGGGACAAGCTGACGGTGAAGTCGGCCGAAGCAGTGCAGGGCGCCGTGGGACTGGCCGGCGAGAACGGCAATCCGGAGGTGCTGCCCGTACATCTGTTGGCGGCGTTGCTGGAAGACAAAGAAGGCGTCGTGTTGCCGGTGCTCGAAAAGGTGGGCGTGCCGGTGCAGCAGCTGCTTTCACAGATGAATTCTGCGATCGCGAAGCTGCCCAAGGTGCAGGGCTCGGCGGGGCAGCCCGGCATTGGCCAGGCTACGGCCAAGGTGCTCGAATCGGCGTTCAAAGAAGCCGCCAACTTCAAGGACGATTACGTGTCCACGGAGCATCTGCTGCTGGCTTTGGCCGCGCAAAAGGGTGAGCCTGTCGCGCAGGCTCTGGCGGCGCAGGGCGCGGACTACAACGTGATCCTGAGGGCGCTGCAGACGGTGCGCGGATCGCAGCGGGTGACCGACCAGAACCCCGAGGGCAAGTTTCAGGCGCTGGCAAAGTACGCCAAGGACCTGACCGAACTGGCGCGGCGCGGCAAGCTGGACCCGGTGATCGGGCGCGACGAGGAGATTCGCCGCGTCATCCAGGTGCTTTCACGCCGGACGAAGAACAATCCGGTGTTGATCGGCGAACCCGGCGTGGGCAAAACAGCCATCGTCGAAGGTCTGGCACGGCGCATCTTCACGGGCGATGTGCCGGAGATCCTGCGCGAAAAGCGCGTGATCTCGCTCGATCTGGGATCGATGCTCGCCGGCGCGAAGTTCCGCGGCGAGTTTGAAGACCGGCTCAAGGCCGTGCTGAAGGAGATCGACGAGTCCAACGGCCAGATCATCCTGTTCATCGACGAGCTGCATACGCTGGTCGGTGCCGGAGCGGCCGAAGGGGCGATTGACGCGAGCAACATGCTCAAACCGGCTTTGGCGCGCGGCGAACTGCGGGCGATCGGCGCCACCACGCTGGCCGAGTACCGAAAGTACATTGAGAAGGATGCGGCATTGGAGCGGCGCTTCCAGATCGTCTACGTCGGCGAGCCCAACGTCGAGGACACCATAGCAATTCTGCGCGGCCTGCGCGAGCGTTATGAAACCCACCACAAGGTGCGCATCAAGGATTCGGCCATCGTTGCGGCGGCGGAGCTTTCGCACCGCTACATCTCGGACCGCTTCCTGCCGGATAAGGCAATCGATCTTGTCGACGAGGCTGCGGCCGCGCTGGCGATCCAGATCGGCAGTGTACCGGTCGAGATCGATGACCTGGAGCGCCGGGCAATCTCGCTGGAGATCGAGAAAAATGCGCTGAGCCGGGAGAGTGACCTGAACTCTCAGGAGCGCCTGCACACCGTGGAGCGTGAACTTGCAGAGGTGGGGGAGCAGGCGGCGGCATTGCGGGCTCGCTGGCAGAAGGAACGGGGCGCGATCGGCGAGGTTGCCGCGCTGAAGGAGAAGCTCGAGGCGCTGCGTTTTCAGGCGACCGAGGCCACGCGCAAGGGTGATCTGCAGCGCGCGGCGGAGCTGCAGTATGGCGAGATTCCTGCTGCGGAACGGCATTTGCGTGAGCTTACGAACGCTCAGGATGATGCAGTGGCGGCGGAGAAAACGCAGATTCCCTTCGGGAATGACAACCAGAAAGGCAACGGCAATGCAACGCCGTCGCGGCTGCTGAAGGAGGAGGTCGACGAGGAGGATATTGCGCGGATCGTCTCCAAGTGGACCGGCATTCCCGTTTCCAAGATGCTGGAAGGCGAGGTGCAAAAGCTGACGGAGATGGAGACACGCCTTCGCCAGCGGGTCGTGGGGCAGGAGGAGGCGCTGACGGCTGTGGCGAACGCCATTCGCCGCTCGCGGGCAGGCCTGTCGGATCCCAAGCGACCGATCGGCAGCTTTATCTTCCTCGGGCCTACGGGTGTGGGCAAGACGGAGACCGCGCGGGCGCTGGCCGAGTTCCTCTTCGACGACGAATCGGCCATGGTGCGGATCGACATGAGCGAGTACATGGAAAAGCACGCTGTGGCGCGGCTGATCGGCGCGCCTCCGGGCTACGTCGGCTTCGACGAGGGCGGGCAGCTCACCGAGGCCATCCGGCGCAGACCCTACGCCGTGGTGCTGTTCGACGAGATCGAGAAGGCGCACCCGGATGTATTCAACGTCCTGCTGCAGGTGCTTGACGATGGTCGGCTGACCGACTCCAAGGGCCGCACGGTGGACTTCAAGAATACCGTGCTGATCATGACGTCGAACGTGGGCGCGTCGCAGCTGGCGACCGCCTGGGCCGAGGACGAGGAGGGCTTCAACGAGGCCAAGGAGCGTGTCATGGGCGAACTGCGCAAGCACTTCCGCCCCGAGTTCCTCAACCGCGTGGACGACATCGTGGTCTTCCATCCGCTGGCCGAGGCGCAGCTGACACACATTGTGAATCTGCGGCTGGACGATCTCAGGCACATGCTGGAAGCCCGGCGCATCACGCTGGAGCTGACCGAAGCCGCCAAGGAGACGATCTTCCGCGCGGGCTACGACCGGGCCTATGGCGCGCGGCCATTAAAGCGGGCGGTCCAGCGCACCGTGCAGGATCCTCTAGCGATGCGCATCCTGGATGGTCGCGTGCTGCACGGGGACCGGGTGGTTGTGGAGGTGGGCGGCGGCGGTGAGCTGAGCTTCACCACGCCGGACCGGGTGCCCGACCCCACGGCGATTCTGGTTTAAAAATGACTGATAATGAGATCCAAGGATGCTCCGATTTATTCGCTCTGGTGTAGGTGCGGGCTTCAGCCCGCACACTAAGACACTGAGGGTTAGCAGGGCTTTTAGCCCTGGTCCCGCCAGGTTGGCGATAAATCAGACCCTTCCTCAACCAGCAGTCATGCGGAGACGATTTGCAGAAGCGAAAAGCCATCATCATCGGAGCCGGACCGGCGGGGCTGACGGCAGCGCTGGAGTTGCTGCGCCGCACGGACGTGCAGCCCATCGTTCTGGAGGCCAGCGACGAGATTGGCGGCATCTCGCGCACGATCCGCTACAAGGGCAACCGGATGGACATCGGCGGCCACCGCTTCTTCTCGAAAAGCGACCGCGTGATGCAGTGGTGGATGGAGCTGATGCCGCCTTCAATCAATCAGCCAAACGAGCCCTCTGCCGGAGAGCCTGCAGCTTCCGCCGAACCGGTTGAGATCCGCTATCAGGGCAAGAAGCGTCTCATCAAGGTGCCGGCGGTCTCGCCGGACCACCCGCCCTTGCGTGGGATGGGGCCGCTCACCGCGGTGCTGGATACCGACACGGAAGAGACGGATCCCGAGGGAGCGGAGAACCTCGCCGCGCACGGCCACACCGAGACTGTGATGTCCGAGCCCGAGGACGCCGATCACGTCATGCTGGTGCGGCCCCGCAAGAGCCGGATCTACTATCTCCGCAAGTTCTTCGACTATCCCATCAAGCTCACCGGCTCAACCATCACCAACTTGGGCCCGGTGCGCATGGCCAGGATCGGCGCCAGCTACGCGGCGTCGCGGCTGAAGCCCGTGAAGAACGAGAAGAGCCTGGAAGACTTTCTCATCAATCGCTTCGGCCGCGAGCTCTACCTCACCTTCTTCAAGAGCTACACGGAGAAGGTGTGGGGCGTGCCCTGCGACCAGATCTCGGCAGAGTGGGGCGCGCAGCGGATCAAGGGCCTCAGCCTGACGACCGCCGTACGCCATTTTGTGAAGAAGACCTTCGCGCGCAAGCCGGCACAGAAAGCAAACGACAGCGGTGCGCCGGATGTCGCGCAAAAGGGCACGGATACGTCGCTGATCGAGAGATTCCTGTACCCGAAGTTCGGTCCCGGCCAGCTTTGGGAGCACGTCGCGGATAAAGTTCTCGCCGGCGGTGGCGAGCTCCACAGGGGATGGAAGGTCGATCAGGTCATCAGCGAGAACGGTACGGTATCCGCCGTGGTGGCCGTGAACGACGCCGGGGAGCGGCAGCGGTTCGATGGCGAATTCTTCCTCTCCACCATGCCCATGCGCGAGCTCACCCATGCACTTGAAGCCGGCGGCGCGCCCGTACCCGCAAACGTGCGCGAGGTCAGCGACGGCTTGCAGTACCGCGACTTCATCACAGTGGGCGTGCTGGCAAACAAACTCGGCGTCAGCGAGCCTGATGTGGAAATCGGCGGGGCAGGCTCCCCAAAGACACGTCTCATCCGCGACACCTGGATCTATATCCAGGAGCCCGATGTGCTGCTCGGACGCCTGCAGATCTTCAACAACTGGAGCCCCTACATGGTCGCCGATCCCAGCAAGGTCTGGATCGGGCTTGAGTACTTCTGCTACGACACGGATCCCCTGTGGGCCATGCCGGATGAGGATCTCAAGACGTTCGCCACTGCGGAACTCGAAAAAATCGGCATCCTGAAGACAGCCGAGGTGCTGGACGCCCACGTCGTGCGTGTGCCCAAAACTTATCCCGCCTACTTCGGCACCTATAGCCGCTTCGAAGAGCTGCGCCAATGGACCGATGGCTTCAAGAATCTATTCCTGGTCGGCCGCAATGGCATGCACAAGTACAACAACCAGGATCACTCCATGCTGACTGCCATGAAGGTCGTGGACGGCATCGCCGCAGGCCGCGTGGACAAAGCTGCCGTATGGGCCATCAACACGGAGCAGGAGTACCACGAGGACAAGAAATAAAGCGCCCCTATCTCCGGTTGTCGATAAGTCTCCTTATAGCTGTGCTAGCACTATGTAACTCAGCCCTGCGTCTCATGCCACACGCATAGGACAATACCTAGTCTCACGACCGCATGAGTTTGTACTTTAGTTTGCGTCTGGCTTTCTTGCGTGTAAATTTCCAGTCGATGATGGTTTTGGCTTGGTTGGTGCGCTGGTTCCGCGCGCTGGCGTGTTGGGTGAGTTCTTCGATGCTTGCGATCCGCCGCTTGCCGATGAAGTCCAGCGTGTATTCGGCTCACAAGACGGAGCCGAATAGGGTGAGACCGGCCGTGGCGATGGCGAACTCCGTGCCCACGTCGGCGATGGTGCAGCCCGCGCCGCAATGGCTTGTGCCGATAGCAATCTGCGCGGGTGTCGGCGGACTGTTTTTGTCACTGCCCATCGCCGCCTCGCCATCTTTTTTGTTTTGCATAGCTGCCCTGGTCTTCTTTGTCCCCAGCGCAAAGTAGCCCCATACGGCGAAGACGCTGAAGTACGGCGCCGTTACCGGCCAGACGATGTTCATGATCTCCATTTGCCTGGGGCCGCCGCACCTCATCGACGACAAGGATGAGCGCGCAGCTGAAGGCAAGAGCGATCGAGATCCAGGCCAGCGTGGTGAGATCCATGGATGTCTCCAGCTCCGCTACGATTCGCGGAAGGTATCGTGCTGTTGCGTGCATCGCAACATGCGACCAGGCGCGGACGACAGTACGTCTAACGCACAGTGACACGCTCCGGCTATCGATCGTGCAAGGCTTCAGCGCTGCTGCTGCTTAGCACCTGCCTTGCATCCACGGCCAGCGCGCAACATGCCGCCGTGCCATCGTTCGAGATCCTCACGCATCGCATGGACGTGGATGTGGACGGCGCGCCCAACGCCTATGGACCACCGGGCAGTCACACGCTGGACATCCTGAAGAACGCGCATTACCGCGGCCGTCGAAGCGCGGAGATTGTGGGATTTCTTACCGAAGATGGCCACCCGGATGTGGCCGTGCTGCAGGGGCCGCGGGACCCCTATCCGGGTCTTTACATCTCGCAGACAGCCTTCACCGATCCCACCCGCACGGATCCCAGAGACGTGCGCCGCTATGTGGACGCGACGCGCATCAGCTATATCGTGCTGGGCAAAGAGGCGCGGAGACGAGGAGCGAAACTGGGTGATTTTGTTGCCGCTTATTCGCGGCGCACGCACCGGGGCGTCTACGGCATCGTGGGCGATGATGGGAATCCCTCAGGGGATGAGGGCTCGCTGCATCTTCTGCAGGCGCTTGGTTACCCGTTTCACGACGGACGCGATGAAGCCGTGGAGGATCGCGAGATCGTGGTGCGTTACTTTCCCGGCTCGAATCCGCAGCAGCAGTTCTTTCGCTCGCAGAAGGCACTGGATGCCGCTGCCAGGAATCTCGGGCTGAGCCGGGACTTCGCGGAGAGTCCGCTCGCGCAGGCGAAGCATCCAAAGCAATGACCGGCAGGCCGCCTTGCCGCCGCTCGTACTTCCTGCTTCCTGTTTGCTGTTTGCTGTTTGCTGTTTGCTTCTCAAGGAGTTCTTCATGGAATACCGTCAGCTTGGCCGCTCCGGCCTCAAGGTGCCTGAGCTCTGCCTCGGCACCGGCACCTTTGGTGCAGGCAATGAATTCTTCAAAGCGTGGGGCGAGACCTCGCAGGACGAAGCGCGCAAGCTCATCGACGTCTGCATGGAGGCCGGATGCAACTTCTTCGACACCGCCGATGTGTACTCGAACGGCGCCAGCGAAGACATGCTTGGCAAGGCGGTCGCGCACCTGAAGCGCGAGGACGTTCTGCTTTCAACCAAAGCCACGTTTCGTTTTGGTGAAGGCCCCAACAACGTCGGCAGCTCGCGCTATCACCTGGTGGGGGCGCTCGAAGGCTCGTTGAAGCGGCTGAAGACGGACTACATCGACGTCTACCATCTGCATGCGTTTGATGGCTTGACGCCGGTTGAAGAAACGCTGAACACGCTCGACAAGATGGTGCGCGAGGGCAAGGTACGCTACATCGCCTGCTCGAATTTTTCAGGCTGGCAGCTGATGAAGTCGCTCAGCGTGAGTGAGCGCTATGGATGGGCGCGCTATGTGGGCCACCAGGTGTATTACTCGCTGATCGGCCGGGATTATGAGTGGGAGTTGATGCCACTGGCTGCGGATCAAGGTGTGGGTGCGCTGGTATGGTCGCCGTTGGGATGGGGCCGCTTGACCGGCAAGATTCGCCGCGGACAGCCGTTGCCGGAGACGAGCCGCCTGCACAAGGCAGCCGACGGTGGACCCAAGATGCCGGATGAGTATTTGTTTAAGGTGGTCGAAGCCTGTGATGAGATTGCAAAGGAGACCGGCAAGACGGTGCCGCAGATCGCGCTGAACTGGCTGCTGCGCCGACCCACCGTTTCTACGCTGGTCATCGGTGCGCGCAACGAGGAGCAGCTCAAGGCCAACCTTGCTGCCGTTGGTTGGGAGCTTACGCCGGAGCAGGTGGCGAAGCTCGATGCCGCCAGTGAGGTTCAGCTTGCGTATCCCTACTGGCACCAGACGCAGTTTGCCGAGCGGAATCCGTTCCCTGTGCCGCAACCGAAGCAGGCTTGATGCTTGGTCGGCTCGTCGTGCTTATTGTTCCCTGCATCAGAAATCCATTAGTCGATGTTCAGGGATGAGAGCTGAGGTTGCGAGGTGTGAGTGTCTTCGCTTGTTTTTGCAAGATACCCCCGCAGCAGCAGCGTGAACGCGATGGCATACAGCGGAATCAGTTCGCCGAAGATGCGAATCTCCGAGAGCACGCCGACGATGTACATGGCCACGAGGTAAACAGGGCCGATCCACAGCATGCGCCGAATGCCAGTGTGCGGCACATCGCTCCAATGCGCATAAATGAAGATCCACGTGAAGCCGAAGAGGCTGAGGAACGAGGTCCAGTAGTACGGCCGCAGCAGGTAGCCGAGGTTATCGAAGACATGGATCTCGAAGCCGCCGACCTCTGCGCCCGGTATGTCCGGCGGATGGAAGATGTGATGCAGCAGCGCGCGCAGGGCAATCCAGACCAGCGTGAGCCCGAGTATGTGCCCGTACGTATTCCGCGCGCGGCGTGAACGCCATTGCGCGGGGCCGAACTCCGCGGAGCGGTAGAGACCAAGCATCAACACGAGGAAGATCGTGGATTCCCGGTTGAGTGTGGCGAGCGCGAAGACCGGATAAAGCCATACGGTGCGGTCCGCCACGATGAGCGCCATGCAGATGGCGAAGAACGCAACCGAAGGCAGATCATAGGGCAGCTGCAGGGGCGTGCAGCAGGGGTGACCGAACTCCAGCAGATAGTGGTAGTAGCCCATGAAGAGCACGAGCAGCGCACCCCAGCGACCCCAGGGAGCGTCTTTGCCGGTGAGGCGCTCGAGCGCAAAGCGGGTAGCGAGCACAGCCGCGACCAGCGACACGAAGGCGAGCAGCAAGGTCACAAAGTCGTGCACCTCCCTCATGCTCGGCGGCAAATGCGCGGCGAGACCTTGCGGAATGCCCAGCGCGTGATCGGCCGCGCTGTAGATCCATGCAGTCAATGCGCGGTACTGGAAGGGTGCGCGTTCGACGCCAGTCTCAAAGGCCGGCAAGGACAGCATGGGCCGCGTATTCAGGGTGTAGAACAGCGCAAAATGCGCCGATCCCGCCAGAAGCAGATAGGTGTTCCATCGCTTCCAGTGAACGGGTTTCAACGCTGCGGGGGCCTCCGGGCGAACGATGGCCTAAGGCTACCATCGGCGATGATCCAGGAATGCCACAATCCAGGAAGGCTACATTTGGGTGTCCCCGGGGCGGAGTTCATCGCAAGGGAAGAAATGGCCGCCGATTCGTCTAACCCCAACGAGGCCGAAGATAGCGCCGGGATGCTAGGCTGCTTCTCTACTAAGCTTGTTTCTAAACGCGGCTCGGCAGACACTCACCGCAAGCCGTACCAAAACAACTCGCACCGGGAGCGCGATGAATGAATCCACAGCTTGAACATCTCATCGTGCTGCAGGCGCAGGATCTGGATCTGGCGCGGCTGCGCGGGGAACTCCTGGAGGCGCCCAGGCGCGTGAAGGCGGCGGAGGCGGCACTCGCCACGGCGGAGGCCGCGCTGTCCGGCGTACGCACCAAGCTGGGGAGCGAAGAGAAGCTGCGGCGCGGGCAGGAGTCCGAGATCGCCGGCCATCGCAGCAAACTCGAGAGGCTGAGGCGCTCGCTGGATACGGCTACCAGCGCGCAACAGGTTGCCGCGTTTGAGCATGAGATCGGCTTTGCCGAGACGGCCATCGCCACGCTCGAGGAGGCAGAGTTTGCCTCCCTGGAGCGCACGGAGACTTTGGAGGCAGAGGACGGGGCGGCAAAGACCGCTGCCAATCGGACGAAAACGGCTCTGGCTGCGGAACAGGAGCGCGCGGCAGCCTCCAAGAGCCGCAATGAAGCCACCGTCGCCGGGCTGGAGCACGAGCGCACGAGTCTCCGCGCGGAGATCGAGGGGCGTTGGCTGGCCGCCTACGACAAGCTGGCGAAGACGCGGGGCACCGCCGTCGCGGAGGCTATCGGGACGGCCACCGCGGGCAAGTGCGCGGCCTGCCAGATGGGGGTCCGCCCGCAACGCTGGCAAGACCTCACCGGCCGCGAGCACCAGGATGAGATCTTCAGCTGCGAGAGCTGCGGCCGGATGCTGTTCTGGGATCCGCGCCGCGACACGCCCCGCCCATGGACGACCGGAGAGCGGCTGCAGGCTGCACAGGCGGCCGCTGGGGCCGCACGGCCGCCAGCGGGCGGAGGCCCCCGATGAGCCTGGATGCCTCCGCAGGGCAGGGACGGAAGATTATCTGCGTGGACATGGACGAGGTGATCGCCGACGCGTTGGGGGAACATCTGCGGCGCTACAACGCCGAATTCCAGGAGCGCCTGACCGTCGCCGACCTGCACGGCCGCTGGATCTGGGACTTTGTTCCCCCGGAGCGGCTGAATGTGCTGGAGCGGTACATCCGCTCGGACGATTTCTTCGCCGGATTGCAGGTGATGCCGCACAGCCAGCGCGTTCTGGAGCGGCTGCAGGAGCGATACGAGGTGTACATCGCCACGGCGGCCATGGAGGTGCCCACCAGCTTTACGGCCAAATTCGAGTGGCTGAAGCAGCACTACCCCTTTATCCGGCCATCACATATTGTGTTTTGCGGCGACAAGGGAATTTTGCGCGGCGACTTCCTCATCGACGACAACCCCCGCCAGCTGCGGCGTTTTCGCGGCGAGGGCATTCTCTACAGCGCCCCGGCAAATGCGTTTGTGAAGGAGTTCCGGCGCGTGAACAACTGGATGGAGATCGAGGAGATGTTTCTGGGCTGAGCTGGCTAGGAACAACACGGCCATTGCCGAGGTTTGTCCGGGGAGACCCTTGCCGATCGGCTGGATTAAACCAAATTAGTCCGTTGATGTGCAGCGCCACTTTCTTGTTTGTCATCCCGTAGGGATGACAAACAAAAAGGTACATACCAACAGGTAATTTAGTCTATCGCTTACGCTTGCTCAAGCCGCCGTTGCCGTTTCTCGGAGCGCGCACCGGGATCCTTGAGCCGGTGTGATGTCCGCGGGGCTGCTCCTGCATGGTGATGATCAGCGCTGTGCAATCCCCCTCGCCGACCCGCTCATAGCTGTGCGTGGGGCCCGCGTGAAAAAACACGGCATCGCCATGCTCCAGGTTCTCTACCTGGCCCTCATGCGTGAGGCGCAGGCAGCCGGAGAGCACAAACAGGAACTCCGCGCCCATGTGCCCGTGTGATTTGGGCTGGCGATGATCGTTGGGGGCAAGAAATTCCGCGACGTACGGCAAAATGCCGCCCTCCATCGGTACATGGCCGAGGCTTTCGAAAAAATAGCCGGGATCCTCCACACCGCTCTGGGGCAGCTTGTGCCGTTCGTCGGCGCGCAGGACGCGGAAGAGCTCGGGCCGCTCCGGCTCGAAGAAATAGCTCATGTCCTTGGAAAACACCATGGCAATGCGGGCCAGATTGCGCAGTGTGGGAACGACGCGGCCCGTCTCAAGCTGTGAAAGAAAGCTGGCGGAGAGGCCCGTGTGGCGGCCAAGCTCTACCAGGCCCATCTGCTTGCGTTGCCGCAGAAACTTGATGCGGTCACCGATGCGCTTGTTCTCAATGAAGGCCTCGGCGACCTGCGGGTCGATCCCGCCCGAATCGCTGTTCTCCGCGATGTCCTCGGACAACAACGCTTCCGGGGCCAACGCGATGGCGTCCGCATCGGTGTCGAGATCGAAATCCTCCTCTTCGATCACCGACGCAGATGCGCCATTGCCGTTTGTGGTGGAAAGATGATTCCGCCGGCTGGTCGGCTCGGGCATTTGTTTGTTCACGGCACGCTCCAAAAGGGGAGTGAACTGGACCCCGGCGATCACGCGGGACGGGCAATTCACACCATGAAAGATGTTACGATCCGCTGCAAAGATGCTTCGTTCATCAAGCAACGCGCACACGGGAGCGGTATTCGCCTGGAACTGCCTCGTGAGTTAGCCCGATTCGCAATGCTACGCTCAAAGCCATGCAGCCTCTGCGGCCGCGGCGCGCGCACGCCTGGCCAGTTCTTCTCTTTCTGTCCGCCGCCGCCGTCGTGGAACTCACCGGGTGTGCCAGCCCCGGGCCGCCGCGCCCGCCGTCGCTGGATATCCCGCGCCTTGTTTCCGATCTGTCGGCAGCGCGTACGGGCGACACCGTGTCCCTGCGCTTTACCGTACCGGTACGCACCACGGACGGACAGCCGCTGCGCGAGGGAACGGTGATCGGCAGCCTTTGCCGCCAGACCGGCAGCAGCGGGCCGTGTCTTCCGGTCGATGCTGCCGCGACGCACACACCGCTTGTCGTGCCGGCACATGCCCCCCCGGCGCCTGTCGTGTGGACGGATGAGCTTCCCGAGCCGTTGCGCAGCGGTGCTCCACGGGGGGTCGCCTACCGGATTGAGCTGAGGAATGCAGCCGGCCGCTCGGCGGGGTTCTCCGACCCCGTGTATGCCGCCGGGGGCGTTGCGCCGCTACCCGTCCGCGACCTCCGCGCGGAAGGCACACGGCTTGGGGTGAAGCTGCAATGGACGCAGGAGCCCGGTGCGGGCGAGGTGCTGCTGGATCGGATGGAGCCCGTGCCGGCCCCGGCTAGACCCGCTCCGGTTGCCGTTCGCAGCGCAAAGCCGGGAAGAAACCCGAAGGCTCCGCACAGCGCCGGGAAGGCAGCTCATCAACCTGCGGGGGCACCGGGTTTGCTCGTGCTGCAGGCTGACCCCGGAAGCGCGAGCGCCGCAGCGACCATGGACACGAGCGTCGAGGAAGGTGTGCCGTACCGCTACACCGCCGTACGTCGCCAGATCGTGCAGCTTGGCGGCCACACGCTGGAGCTGCGTAGTGCATCCTCCGCTGCGGTCGGGATCACCTGGCGCGATCTTTACACGCCGCCTGTGCCCGCCGGGCTGACCGCACTCGGCTACATCGTACCGGCGGCCGATAAAACGGCTTCGCACGCCGTAAACGGCTTTGCGGTCGATCTGGTTTGGCAGCCGGTAAACGACCCTCGGCTCGCTGGATATCTGGTCTACCGCCGGCAGCTGAACGCCGCGGGAGAACCGGCGGGTGCGCGCGTGCGGCTTACGCCGGAGCCGGTACCCACGCCGGGGTATCACGATGCCTCGGCGCAGGCAGGACAGGCATATCGCTACAGCGTGACGGCCATCGATCCGAAGGGGAATGAAAGTAAAGCGGCAGAGACTGACAACGAGCCGAATACACCGTAGATAAACATGGAACAGCAGGTTCCCTTCCGTTCGACTGCGCTCAGGACGAATGACAGAAAGAAAAGCAACATCGCCGCTCTTTCCCTGTGTTTGTCATCCCGCAGCGCCGTAGTATTTGTCATCCCGCAGCGCCCCTAGAACCTGTCATCCCGCAGCGCCCCCAGACTTTGTCATCCCGCAGCGTAGCGGAGGGATCTGCTTTTCTCCTGCCGCTGGCCACCTTCCAACTGCCCTCTGCAACCTACTGGCCTCCGGAGGCCTTGCGGGCCGCCTCAAACTCGTCGCCAGCGTTCCAGCGAACGGTCGTTGGCGCCGTAATCACCTGCCAGCCGAGATCCATGCCGAAACGCACCAGCTTGGCATCGCCGCGGAAGTCCCAGTTGGGGTTAAATTCGTCGGAAAAGTTATGGTAGTTGTTGTCGTTGAAGGCCTTCTCCTGCGCCGCGCCCCAGGCGTTGTCATGCCCCTCGTACAGGGTGCCTGCATCGACGGAAAACGCCGGAATGCCGACCCGCGAAAGGCTGAAGTGGTCGGAGCGATAGTAGGATCCGGCTGCGGGCCGCGGGTCCGGCACAATCGCCAGATCGAAACGTTTGGCCGTGGCCTGTACGTTCGGATAGAAGCTCGTGCGCTGCGCCCCGTTGACGTTAACCTCGCGCTGAATGCCCAAGGGCAGCAGCATGTCGTAGTTGATATCGAGCGCGATCTGTGAGGCGGCAATCGGCGGATGCTGCCCCAGGTACTCGGAGCCCAGGAGCCCCTGCTCCTCCGCCGTCACAGAGGAAAAAACGACCGAGTGCGGCAGAGCAAGACCGTTGTCCACCGCGGACTTCCAGCTCCGCGCCATCTCCAGCAGCATGGCGACGCCGGTGCCGTTGTCCGCCGCGCCGTTGTAGATGTTGTCCCCGGTCTTGCCGGGCACGATGCCCAGATGGTCATAGTGCGCCGTGTACAGCACCGCCTGATCGGGCCTGTGCGCAAGCGCGCTGGCGCCGGGGATCATCGCGACCACATTGGGGCTCTGGAACGGCCGCACCGTGCTGGTGACCACCGCCTGCAGATGCACCGGCAGCTCCACGGCGTGGAAGCCGCGCTGGCCCGCCGCCGTGAACTCTTTATCGAGATCCAGGCCGCTCATCGCGAAGATCTTGCGCGCTACATCCAGCTGAATCCAGCTCGCCGCCTCGAGGCGCGGGTTTTTGTCATCGCGCAGAAAGGTCTTCTCGCCGGAGTTCGAGTTCTGCACCACATTCCAGCCGTAACTGGCTAGGTCGGTGCGGTGAATAATCAGCGCCCCCACGGCGCCCATCCGTGCGGCCTGCTCGAACTTATAGGTCCAACGGCCGTAGTAGGTCAGCGCGGGCCCGCCGAAGAACTTCGGGTCAGTCGACGGCGGATCACCCACGATGCACAGGATGACCTTGCCCTTCACATCGACGCCCGCATAGTCGTTCCAGCCGAACTCGGGAGCGGTCGCGCCGTAGCCGACAAACACGATCGGCGCGTTGAAGACCGCGGTCGGCGTCAGCGTCCCGTTGGAGACGACGAAGTCCTGGCCAAACTGCAGGCTCAGTGCCGGGGCGGGGTGCGCGCTGCCGGGCGCGGCGGTGATCGTGAAGCTCGTATCCGTTGGGCTGGCCTTCATCCCGACAAAGTTCACCTGCTGCAGGTACCCGCCGCCGTCGCCCGCGGGTTGCAGGCCGGCCTGGGCGAACTGATCGGCGATGTACTCGGCGGCCAACTGGCCACCGCGCAGGCCGGGGTAGCGGCCCTCAAACAGATCGGAGGAGATGAAGCGGTCGGTCTCGCGAATGCGGTCCGGGCTCACCGCCGCCTCCGCATGTTGCAACGCGGGCGGCGCATCGGGAGCGGCTTGTTGCGCGCGCGCCGGTGCGGCGAGAGCAGAAATGCCTATCGCCATGGTGGCAAGCAGAACGTGGGACGCCTGTGTACGCAAGAAAGCTCCTTGGGGTCACAAAACTGGGGTCACAAAACCGGGGTCACAAAACCGGCAAGCGATGGCTCGTATGCCATGGACACCGATCTCCGCAGTATAGGGGCTGGCACCGCGATAGGGGCTGGCACCGCGCGCTAGCGACGCCGCAGAAGCAAGCCGAGCACAACCAGCACCGCAAGCAGGCCAAGACTGCCGGGCCAGATGAAGAAGCCGCCACGGCTGCTGGCGCCAATCATCAGGCAGCCCGTGAGCATGCTCGCCGCGGCCAAGCTGAAGAGCAGCGTGAGGGCAAATCTCGCAAAAAGCCGCTGGTGCTTCGATCGTTCCCTGTGATTCATCGGCGCCATGGGTTGAGCGTTCCCTCGCGGTTGGTGTGATGCGAGTTTCGAGCGTCCTGCATCGTCTTTCAGGGATTTCGGGAAGCGAAGCGGCTGCACGCAACAGCCGCTCCGTTCCGGAAATCTTAGCCGACGACCCGATAGCCGAGCTGGAACGGGTTCGCGGCCAGCGCTCCGAGCAGGTACCAACCGGTGGCGCCGATGTGCAGCGACGGCCCGTAGGTGTAGCCGAAGCCCGTGTCCATGACGCTTGTGGACGCGAGCAGGCCCTCACCCGCGGGAATGGGCTTGCCCCCGGCGGTCTTGCCCGCGCCGAGCTCATTTTGCGCGTCGATGCACTGCTGCAGCAGCCCCACGGCCGTCTGCAGATCCTTCAGCAGATTGACCAGGTTGTCGCCGCCGCGCAGAACGCGGGCAGCCAGCGCGGCGATGGTGTGCGAGGTGCCTTCCAGCCACACCGCATGGGGGTCCGCGCCGGCCAGCGTGGTGGTCAGGCTGGCGGTGTCGAAGACGAGGCCCTGGATGACCTCTTTTCCCACCAACTTGCTGTTTGGGGCAGCGGCCGTGTCGGTCGTCTCCAGGTTGGCGAGCGCCCAATCGATGGTCCCGCGATAGGCGTTCTTCAGCAGCGCCAGGTAGGACCAGGTCTGGCAGTCCTCCGGGATCGGGGAGGTATTGGTCGTAATCTGGTCTCCCAGCGTGCCGGTGTAGAAGTACGGTCCGGCAGGGTTATACAAGGCGATCACAAAGGCCAGCGCATGTCCCGCCAGGGCAGACCACGTCATGCCGTTCGCGGACGAGGCGCCATCCTTCGTGAGCTTGGTAAGCATCGTGAAGAAAGCGAAGGTATCAATGTTATGTTCGGTGGACTTACCGTTGGGCGAGGGCTCGGAGCCGTTGTACTGGTTGATGATCGTCCCGAACTTATACCCGCCCGGACCCGCGGTGTCATAAGTATTCGCCACAATCCAGTTCGCGACCGTCAAAGCTCCGGTGAGAAAGGCGTTGTTTCCCGTGCGAGCGTAGAGCTGCGCCAACGCCATGCCGGCCCAGGCCTGATCGCCCACTGCGCTGGTGTAGAAATAATACGGATAGGCCGCCGGCAGGATGTAGGCACCGGTCGAGGATGCCTTATTGACGAAATATCCCTGCGCAAAACGGCCATCGTTGAAGGGGAAGTTATTCGCCTGCGCATAGAGCAGGCCCTGCCCGAGTACCTCTGCCCGCGCGAGCAAGGTCGGATCTTCGCTGGCAAGATAGGCATGGATCGTTACAGCGTTGTCGTAGGTGAAGGCGGTCGCACCCAAGGCCTCATCGCTGTAACTCTGCACCAGGCGAACCGTCGTTCCGCCGGCATAGGCATCCATCATGAAATCCTGGAAGAGGAAGGCGCGCTTGATGGAAGTCAGAACCTTCGGCAGACTTACCGCGAGCGGTGACGAGATATCTTGCGCATCGGCTGACCGGCCGACGGATAGTAAGGGCGAGATAGCAGCAGCGGCAGTAACTGCCGGGGCATAGCCGAGCAGGGTCCGGCGCGTAACTTTGGTTTGCAACACTGAAGAAGCCTCCGATAAAGCGCCGCCACTATACGCCCGGAGGAGTAGCCGGGCCAAGCCCTACCGCTGCCCTATCGGAAATACGCTATTTTTCGCTGCTGGGCGGAACGAGCCCCTTCAGGCGCATGTAGAGAGCCAGCGTGGCGTACTGTTCGTTGTCGTGGGAGACCGTGCCCCACAGCAGCCCGATGCGCGAGCGCTTCAACGGACCGGCCGCGATCATCTCGGTGAGGTTGGCATCTGTGAGCGCCGCAAACGCCGTGTCGCAGGCGGCGAACGAGGCTTGCAGCGCCCCGACGATCGCAGCCTTGTCGGCGGTCTCCGGTGGAACGGCCGGCATCGCCGTCATCGCGGTGCTATTGGCTGCGCCGCAGGAGTGGAGCTGCGCCTCGGTCACGTGATTCACAACGCGCGCGAAGGTGCGGATGTCCGGCGTCGGCTTGTAGCCGTACGCTTCGGCCGGCGCGTTGTCCGCGGCCTTCAAAATGTTCTTCTTTACGGCGGCGTAGCTCCGCTGCACCTCGGCGGCGGGACCAGCCGGGCCGCTCGCGGCCGGCGCCTGCGCCGACACCGCGCCCACGATCGTCATCGTTGCTACGCCCCAGCCCAGAATCAACCTTTGCCGCTGCTTCATGAAGCCTCCTTGTATTAGGTAGTGTCTGACGAATCACGATCATCGTACCGAGATCATCGAAGCGCATTTTATTGAAGGGTGGGAAGGAGCGTGGGGCTTCAGCCCCACGAAAAGGAGAGCCAAGATGATGGGCTTTAGCCCGGGGTTCTCTTCAGCCTTAGCACAAAACCCGGGGCTAAAGCCCCGTTCTTCTCCGCACTGAATGTCCGGGCTGAAGCCCGGACCTACCTCCGAAAAGTAACAAATGATTCCTCAGACATGATTCCTCAGACACTACCTACGGCACAAGAATACTCGCAGGAGCGGCGGCAGCTGCTTGAACCCGGGTCAGTGAGTCGCATTGGCGAGCAGATCTCCGCCCGTTCTGAGGGTAAAAGCGGCCGGTTCGGGATACATTGCCGGGTGCTCCGCATCGTCCACGCCGCAGGGGGCCAGAACGACGCGATCCCTGCCGTTGTGTTTGGCTTCGTAGAGAGCGTTGTCGGCGCGCTGCAGCATCGCCTCGATGCCATCGTTCGCCGAGGCGTGCGTCGTCGCCCCCACGCTGACCGTGAGCTGAAAATCGGAGGAGACCTGCCGCGACAGGCGATCCATGGCGGAGTTCACCAGCCGAATATTCTGGCGAATCCGCTCGGCGACGATCAGGGTCGCCTCGGAGGAGGCATTCGGCAGCAGCACGGCGAACTCCTCACCGCCCCAGCGGCAAAGCACATCGATGCCGCGAATGGAGTCCTGAATCCGCTCCACGGCCGCGCAAAGAACCTCATCGCCGACATGGTGGCCGAAGCTGTCGTTGACCCGCTTGAAGTGGTCGAAGTCCAGCAGAAGAACCGATAAAGGTAGGCCGGACTCCACGCTGCGCAGCAACTCCTTTTCGAACCACTTCAGGAAGACGCGCCGGTTGTACACCCGCGTCAGCGGATCGGTGCTGGCCATATGCTCGAGCTCCAGCGTGAGCTTGGTCGTGGTTCTCCAGAAGAACGCGAAGCCCAGCGCGAGGGCGGAGGCGATAAAAAGGCTGTAGGTGAGCGTTTGCAGCAGGTGACCGTAGCGCGGGTCTTCCGTGAACCCAAGCGAGGCAACAACGGAGAAGATCAGTCCGGCAACCACCAGAAAGCGCATCATGCCGGCAGTGAAGCGGGCCGGAAAACGGGCCTCCGAAACCGAGGTGCGATACAGGAGCCGGGCAGTCGTTTCAATCTGCACGGCCAGCGCCAGGCTGAGCGCAACCTCCCCGAGGCGGGTACCTGCAACGTGCGTCCACTGGAGCACCGCCACCACCGCCATGACCAGGAGCAGGACCTCCCCGACAGAGCCGATGCGAGCTTTCTGGCCGATCAGGTACTGGTCGGCCCGGTAGCAGCACATAAAGGCAAGCAGGCAGCAGAAGTTTCCCACCGGCCGAAAGGCAGGAAAGGGGGTCGTCAGGACCAGCAGTGCGGTGGCCGTTCCTCCCATCAGAAGGGAGCAGCCCATCCAGTTAAGGCCCTTCAGCAAGGGGTTGCTGCTATGGATAAAGACAAGACCGGCGCCGCAGCTGACCAGGATCAGTGTCCCGAGCGCGAGAATCGCCTGCTCTTCCATGCTCCCGGAGACCCTTTCAGCGACGATTGACTTGCAATTGCCCGCATGAATACTGTCAGGCGATAGTTGTACAGGAACAATCCCCCAAGAGCACCATGAGAAATGGATTAAGCATGCCCGTTGGTAATCCTAAAGTAACTTTCGTTTGGTCCGAGGCGCTTCATTTTGAACCAGAGTTATGTAGTGTCTGACGAATTACGATCATAGTACGAGGTTCATCTGGGAGGAGAATGGGGAGGGAGCGTGGGGCTTCAGCCCCACGAGAAGTACAGCCAAAATCATGGGCTTTAGCCCAGGGTTCTCTCCAGCATCAGCGCAAACCCCGGGGCTGAAGCCCCGTTCTTCTCCGCGCTCAAGGTCCGGGCTGAAGCCCGGACCTCCCTCCGAAAAGCAAAAAACGATTCACACAGACACTACCTAAACGCGGGCGGCAACCGTTCCGGTGAGCGTGCGGACGCGGGCCTCCCAGGTACCGTGCCGGCTCGCCTCCCAGCGCGCGGTTTCGAGGCCGTCGCGAAAGTTCACTGACCGAAGCTGCTCGAGCGCCAGCTGCATCTCTCCCGCGGTATTCACGAGTTCCAGCAGAGGTGGCTTTTCGAGCAGCTCCGCAAAACCGCGGGTCGCCACCATGGGACGGCAGGCTGCCAGATGCTCGTAAAAGCGCGTGGAGCTGCCCGAGTAGGTGGGTTCCTTCTTGCGATAGGGCAGAATGGCGACATCGAAACACCGCGCATACCCTTGCAGCTCGCCGTAGGGTTTCTGCCCGGTGAAGTGGGCCCGCTTCAGCACGCGGGCGCGGGCGGCGCTTTGCCGGCGATCGCGGATGGGCATGGCGGTTGGCCCCACGAAGACCCAGTTGAGCCAGGGGGTCGCGGTGATCGCGCCTTCCAGCAGCTCCCAATCCATGTTGGCGGAGAGATTTCCGATCACGCCGGCGATCGGTCGCGGCAGATGAGCGATCTCCACCGGCAGCGGCTCCGGCGCCAACAGCGGGGCGGGAGCGACGTTGCGTTCGCGCGTGGCGTTGGGGACGACGATGATCTTATCCGGGGAGCAGCCCGTCTGCTGCAGCAGGTACTCCGCCAGGCGGCGCGAATTGGGACACACCGCGTTGGATCCATGGCACATGCGCTTGTCGAGCGCGATCACCTGTTTGCTCTTGAGGCCCTCATAGCCGGCGGTGAGGTCCGTCACGTAGTACACGACCGGCCCCTTCCACTGTTCCGCTACCGGGGCATAAAACGGCGTGGAACAGATCAGCGGCGACCTGGATTCGTCGGTGCAGGCGGCGCGCAGGCGCTTCAGCAGGGCATGCTGAAAGGGCAGCAACTGCCGTATCGGCGTACGGGCGTAACCGCGCTGCAGCGGGAAACGGCGCACATCGAGAGCCGGCTCCGCGATCGCTTCATGGCGTTCCCACCGCTCAAAGGCGCCAAAGAGCCGAATCTCCGGCCACCAGGCGACGACGGGGTGCGTCCGGGCCATGGCGGAGGCGAACTCCCGCATCCAGATACTGCCCACATCGAGGATCTGCCAAACGTCTTCGGTCACTGCGCAACGCCTGCTCGCTGGATTCGCACACTATCCCTCATGTCTTGATGGATGCTGAACGCGTCCCCCACATCATCCCACTCCCACGGAGTTCCCACCAACACCCGCAAAGTGCGGCAGGCATAACCGAAATAACCCCATGCAAGGTGACCTTCGTTCCGTGAAGAGCGCAGCGGGCGTGCAGCCCCGAACAGGGTATCGTGCGTCTCTAAAGGGTAGGTGAATGGCGACGAAGGAAACAGCGGCAGATGCCGGCCTTCGCGTACCTGCCGACGGCCGACAGACGTTCACGGCGGAGCCCGCATTTTGAAGCAGTCAAGCTATGGCATCGAGCACGGACGCGCGCTCGGGTCCGCCTACATCCTGTTTATTGCCTGCCTTACGGTTCCGCTGACTGTCTTTCGCGCCCTGCACCCCAATGGCTGGACTCCGGGCGACTGGCTGGTGAACTACCAGGGCGGGTTTGTCCGCCGTGGTCTCCCCGGTGAGACGATCCTGCTGGTGGCGCATGCGCTGCAACTGTCGCCGGTCGTTCTGGGCAGCCTGCTGCCGCTGGCGTTCTATGCCCTGCTGTACTTCGTCGTTTGGCAGCTGTATCGCCGCTCCAGTGGAGACCTGTGGACCTTTGCGGCGCTGGTTTCCCCGGCCACGCTGGCGTTTCCCATCCTCGATCCGGTCGGGGCCTTTCGTAAAGAGCTGATTCTGCTGCTGGCTTTGGCCGTCTTGGTGTTCCTGTTTTCCCGGCGCAAGGCTCCGGGCGATGGTCTGCTGATTGTGTATCTGACACTTACCGGAACGCTTTGCATTCTTTCCCACGAGGGTCTGCTGCCGTACCTGGTTTACCTTGTGGGCGCGCTCTGGATAGGCCTGGGCGATCTGCGCCGCGTGGTGAAGATCGCGATCCTGCCCCTGCTCGCCACCGCGGGAACGCTGTTGCTGGTTCTTCGTCATCGCGGCAATCTCGCCGAGGAGCAGACGATCTGCCGCTCTCTGGGCTCGGCGCCGCCCATTGTCTGCAGCGGATCGATCGCGTATCTCGCCAACGGCACCGATATCGCGCGGGCGGATGTGATGCGCAACATCCACGCCTACCACTACCTTTTCTACTACCCGATCCTCGCGCTGCTGGCCTTGCTGCCCTTGGCGGCCATGGCCTACAAGCTCACGCGTGATCGTCGGCTGCAGTCGGGTGTGGCAATCGTGGTGGGCACAACGGTGATTGCGGTGCTTGCTTCACTGCCGCTGTTTCTTTATGCGATGGACTGGGGTCGCTGGATCTATATCCACGTCGTCAGCGTGTTTCTGCTGCTGCTGTTTCTGGATGTGCGTGAGCAAAGGGGCCCCGCACGCGCGCCTGAGCCTGCGCCCCTCGCGTACCAGCCGTGGTGGGTGATCGCGGCGCTGCTGGTCTATGCCACGTGCTGGAATATTCCGCACTACGGCAACTACCCGAAGAAGGGGTATATGAATGTGCCGATTCACCTGCTCGGCGAGGAGCTTCATCGTCGGCACGCACCGCCGGTGGCGCCAAGCAATTCCTCCGATCTGCCTGCTCCGCAGCGCACTGCGCCGCAGAGCGTAAAGACATCTGCCCGAAGCTAAAGCAAATTTATGCAGTGTCATCTCGACCGGAGGCGCAGCCGAAGCGGAGAGATGACATCTTTATAGCTGTAGCTAATTTGCTGTAAAACGGGAGAAGATTCCATGCGAGATACACCGTGCAGGAGCTAAAATCCGCATCAAGCATCCAATATTTCTGAGCGCATGACGTTTCTGACCGCATGACCGCCGCCCTTTTCAACGAACCGGCTGACATCGAAGCACTGCACGAGCCGCTCACGCCTGAGCAGGCCGATAAGCTCCCACGCATCCATCGCCTGCTGCTGGGCTACTACGGCCAGCCTGCACCGCGTGAGCCATGGGATCCACTTACCCAATTCATATACTCCCTGTTGAGTTCACGAGCCAAGACGCCACAGGCCCATCAGGTAATGCGCGACCTCGAACGAGTTTTTCCCGGCGCGAAGCCGGGTGCGTGGGAGCCGGTGCGCGATGCGCCCCTCGCCGAGCTGGAACGCGCCATCTCAATGGTGACGTTTCCAGAGGTCAAAGCGCCTCGGCTGAAGGCGGCGTTGATGGCTATCACGGACCGCACAGGTGCTTTGTCGCTGGATTTTCTGGCACGGTATCGGACGGAGAAGATTCGCTCCTGGCTGGAGCAGTTTGAAGGCGTGGGTGCGCAGATCTCCGCGGCCGTGGTGAACTTTTCCACGCTGCGGCGGCGTGCGCTTTCAATCGACGCCAACCACCTGCGCGTGATTCAGCGGCTGTGTGTTGTGCCCCGCGCCGACGCCGCGACCACCGAAGAACGGCTGATGCGCCTCGTCCCCGAGACCTGGGATGCAGCGATGCTCGACGAACACCATTCGCTGGTGAAGCTGCATGGGCAGACGTTGTGCGCCTTCAGCGAGCCGCGCTGTCCGGAGTGTCCGCTGCTGCATACATGTCCCACGGGGGAGCGAAACACGGCCGGCCTGGCGCTCCCGGTTGCCGGGCGCCACTAAACAGTCTTTTTGTTTGTCATCCCGTAGCGCAGCGGAGGGATCTGCTTTCTGTGCGACTGCACACCCTTCATGTCAGCTTTAGCCACACCGCAAGCTGAAGCGACGGCATGGGCTTATGCTCTACCTATAGCCAATTGCGTATTGGTATGGGGTGTCATCGTTTTGCAGCAGCGAACCTGGTCCTATACACCTTTATGAAATTGGTATAAGCCGCGCAGTGACCATGGCCAAACAGCAGATCCCTCCGCTGCGCTGCGGGATGACAAGTATTTTGCGCTCGGGATGACAAAACCTTGTTGTTTAAGGGCTCGTCAGTTTGCTGTTGGAACGCTGGTATAGATTTCGTTGCCGGAGCTGTGCCCATGCACGATTTGCGTCCCAGCCGGAACGCCCGGGAACTGATTTCCCTGCAGGAACCAGACGGCGTGCGGTGCGCCCGGATTTGCTCCTCCTGTCGCTGTCACGATCCCGTAGCGAAAGCCCGCGCAGGTGTTGTCGGTAATCCGCATCTCGTCCGTGTTGTTGTAATCGCTCCAACTCTGCGCGATGCAAGCCCCATCGCCGCTTGCGCCAGCCGCGGCCGTGATGGTGTTGCCGCTGATCTCTGATTTGTGGCTGTTCGCGAGCGAGGGCCCTGTGATCGCCGCCATCGTGCCGACGGGTTCAGTGAAGCGCAAGGTATTTCCGCTGAGTACGACGGAGTTCGTGTAGTTGATGAACTGCACGTAGCCGTTGGTGATCGTGTTTTTGCTGAAGGTAAATCCATCCTCACCTTCGGAATAGAGGGCCGCGCAGAGCTTCCCGCAGGTGAGCGTATTGCCCGTCACGGTGAGCCCAACGTGGTTGGGCCCGCGCCCGCTGGGGTGCTTTATGAGCACCAGCGCGCGCCCGGGAGCGCCGGCATCCGCATAGGCCGTGTTGCCCGTGAAGGTCGCGTTCAGCGACTCGAACTCGGCGGCATAGCAACCGTTGGCGCAGCCGCGCGCCGTGTTGCCGGTGAACGTCGTGCGCACGCCGCCCTCGGTATCGAAGCAGACATCGCTGCAAATGTCCGCGGTATTGCCGCTGACCGTGATGTCGAAGCCATCCGAGCCCCACACGCAGGCGCCGCCCGCGCTGTGACAGATGTTGCCGGTAATGCTGAGCTTTCCGGCTCCGGTGACCGCGTCGAACGAACGCCAGCCCTCGTTGGCATCGCCACCCCACCATTGAACGCCATGCCCGGTGCCGGCGAGGTGGTTGTTCGCCACCGTTCCGCGCAGAACGTAGAGCAGATAAATCCCAATCGGCCCCGTGCCCGGCGGAAAGTCCGTGCTGTTTGCGGAGATCGTCACGTCGGTGGTCTGGCTGCCATCGCCACCGGTGTTGTGGGTGTTAAAGATGGCCATCTTTATCAGGTGATTGCCGGTCATGGTGACGCGCGCGGCACGCGTTGCGGTGAGCAGATAGCCGCCGGAGCGCCCGGTCACCGTCGCATCGCAGCCGTGCACGCTCAGGTCCGTGGCTCCGTTGGCGATGAAGAGATCGGTTGCGTTCTCCACGGTAAGCGCTGCGCTGCACTGGATCCCGTTATGCCCCGCGAGCGTGATGGAGGCGGCCCCAACGGTCAGCGGAGCGCTGATCCGCAGGTTGTGCCCGGCCCCCAGCGTTACGTTGGAGCGGAGCCGGGACGGCCGATCCAGCACGACCGTTCCGGGCTTCGCGCCCAGGCGAGCATCCTGCTCCTGGATCGAGCGGCTGGCGTCCACCGGGGGCGCCTGCGCCTGCGCAACGATTCGAAACACGTGCAAAAGCAGCAGCAGGGCCATCCATCGCCTCGCGCGGATGAGAGCCGAGATGCTGGCTTCGGATTTCAGGAGCATCCGAGCGTCAGCCATGCAGCCCCGTGCGCACGATCGCGCTCTTGTCGAAGCCCGCCAGCAGTTCCGCCGCGCCGTCATAGGCCTCTACGCAACCGGCCGCCATCAGCTCCGCCTTTGACCAGCCCCCGGTGGTGACGCCGATCGTGCGAATGCCCGCCTTGCCGGCGCTTTCGGCGTCATACGGCGTGTCGCCCAGCGCTATGCACTCGGAGGCCTTCAAGCCGAGCTTTTTCAACGCCGCGGAGAAGATATCCGGATGCGGCTTGGCGCGGTCCGTATCGTCCGCGGAAGTTTGCTCATCGATCAGGTCCTCGATCCCGGCGATGCCCTTGAGCACCTCCAGATCATCTTTGGCGGATGAGCTCGCCAGCGCCACCTTGATCCCAGCCGCCCGCGTACGTTGCAACAGATCGCGAACGCCCAACAGCGGCTGCACCTTGTGCCGCAGATCGTGCTGGAAGATGTGTTTGCGAAAGGTCTTCAGCGGCTCTTCCACGGCCTCGCGCCGCCACCAGGGAACGAAGACGGGGATAAGCTCATCGCCGCCTTTGCCGATCTGCCGCCGCAGCTCTTCGAGCTCCAGATGGATGCCCATGGCTCCGAACGCGACCTGCCAAGCCTCCGCGTGCAGCCAGTTGCTTTGCACCAGGGTGCCGTCGATGTCGCACAACAATGCTTTCACCATGATGTCTCCAGCCCGTTGAGATGCAGTGTCGCCAAGGTCGCCGTCATGCGTGACAATCGTGAGTATGCAAAGTGTGGTCGAACTGAACGAGATGTTTGCCTTGCCGGATGTCCTCAGCTTCGACGAGCCGCACCCCGGGATGCCGCGTGCCCGCATCGCTACGCCGGCCTGCAGTGGTGAGTTCTACCTGCAGGGCGCTCACCTCACGCAGTGGCAGCCTGCCGGGCAGGCAGCGGCGTTGTTTCTTTCCGAGCGTTCCACCTTTACGCCGGGCAGAGCGATACGCGGCGGCATTCCCGTGATTTTTCCCTGGTTCGGGTCGCCGGAAAGGTCGCCGGTACACCCTGCTTCCGGCACATCGCACGGCTTTGCCCGCACCGGGCCCTGGAGTGTACGCTTTTCCGCGCTCGCGGGAGACGAACTACACCTCGCGATGACCCTCGACCAGACGGAGGATGCAACAGCGCTGGGCTTCCTCGGTTTTGAGCTGGCGTATGAGGTCATCCTGGGTCGCACCTTGACTGCGCGGCTCTCGGTGGCCAACACCGGCGAGGCACCCTTCTTTTTTGAAGAGGCGCTGCACGCCTATCTGGCGGTCGGCGACAGCCGCAAAGTTTCGGTGGAAGGCCTCCGCGGAACCGATTTCCTGGACAAGACCGAGAACTTTCAGCGCAAGACGCAGAACGATCCCGAGCTGCGCTTCGTCGGCGAGACCGATCGCCCGTACCTGAACACGGCTGCGCCGCTCACCCTCATCGATCCCGTGTTGCTGCGCCGGTTACGTCTCGAAAAGACCGGTTCAAAGACGACGGTCACTTGGAACCCCGGCCCGGAGCTGGCGGCGAAGCTGCCGGACCTGGCGCCGGATGCGTGGGAGAGCTTTGTCTGCCTGGAAACGGCCAATGTCGCCGAAGACGCGATCACGCTGCGCCCGCGTGAGGCGCACACGATGGAGATGCGCCTCCGCGTGGAGCCGTTCCAGGGAGTGTCTGGGTGACTCACGAATCATAAGAGGTGCATCTTGAAGGGATTTGGAGGGAGCGTGGGGCTTCAGCCCCACGAAAGAGAGCTGAGATTGTGGGCTTTAGCTCAGGGTTCTCTCCAGCATCATCGAAAAATCCGGGGCTCAGGCCCCATTCTCCTCCGCACTGAACGTCCGGGCTGAAGCCCGGACCTACCTCTGAAAAGCAAAAAACAAACTCGCCAGACATTTCCCTTGGCCATGGATAGCCTCTAAGTCGTGTTGATCCTCGCCTCCGCTTCGCCACGCCGTCGCGAACTGCTGACCCAGATCGCCGTCCCGCACACCGTCGTTCCCGCGGGTATCGATGAGACCCCCCGCCCGGGTGAGCGGCCGGTTGACTATGTACGGCGCCTGGCCGTCGAAAAGGCCCGGACCGTGCTCGCGCACCACCCGGAGGCGACCGTGCTGGCGGCTGACACCACAGTGGTGCTCGTTGGCGAGATGCTCAACAAACCCACGGATCTCGCCGATGCGGAGCGCATGTTGCGGGCGCTCTCCGGACGCACCCACCATGTGCATACGGGGATTGCCGTGGCTTCGAACACTGGTGAAAGGGCGCATGTGGAGACGACAGCGGTCACGATGACCGCCGTCCCCGAGGCGGAGCTACTGGCGTATCTCGGCACGGGCGATTCACTGGATAAAGCCGGAGCGTACGGGATCCAGGGCTACGCCGCGCGTTGGATCTCACGCATCGAGGGTGACTTTTTCAACGTGGTGGGGCTGCCGCTGGCAGCGACAGTTCGCTTGCTGCGCGCAATCGAGGCCAGTTGAAGCTCGAACTCCGGGGGATCGAGTTGTATTTGACGAGGATTTGCTAACGGGGAACTGTGTCCAAAAAGCCACAGTTCCGGTCGCGGGACGAGGTATATTCTTGCCCTTGTCGCAACTGCGCAAAGGCTCCACGCTGGCTATGGATTGTCAACTCGAACACACGATCGAGGCCCCGCTGAGCTTCTCCGGCGTGGGACTCCACTCGGGTGCCGCCGTTCAGCTGCGGCTGGTGCCCGCGCCGGCCGGTTCCGGCATCGTCTTTCGCCGCTCCGATCTGGAAAATTTCGAAATTCCGGCGATCGGCCGCAATGTGGCCAAGGTTTCCTATGCCACCAGCCTGATGCGCCAGGGTGTGCTGATCCAGACGACGGAACATCTCCTCAGTGCGCTGATCGGTCTCGGCGTGGATAACGTGATCGCCGAGATTGACAATCTGGAGCTGCCTATTCTCGATGGCTCCGCCGACCCCTATGTCACCGCGATTCTCGGCGCGGGCCGCAAACAGCAGCGCCGCAAACGAGAGTACCTGCGCATTCTGAAGCCGGTTGAGGTGCATGAGGGGTCGAAGTTCATCGGCGTCTACCCCGGCGACGGCTATGCGATCGACTACACCATCGACTTTCCCTCGCCGATCGGCCGTGACCGCTTTACGGGCGACCTGGAAGCGGACGCCTACGCCGAGCTGATCGCCCCGGCGCGCACCTTCGGCTTTCGCGAGGACGAGGCCATGCTCCGCAACATGGGGCTGATTCGCGGAGTTTCCGATGATGCCGCGATCATCCTCACGCGCGCGGGTGTGCAGAACGGGCCTCTGCGCTTTCCGGATGAGTTTGTGCGGCACAAGGTGCTGGACCTGATCGGCGATCTGGCTCTGGCGGGCCGCCGCCTGTGGGGCAAAGTGGTCGCCGAACGCGCCGGTCATGCCATGCACACGGCGCTGGTGCAGCGGCTGCTGCGCGACCGCAGCGCCTGGCAGCTGGTTACACGCCCCATGCCGCGTTCGGTCGCTGTTATGGAGCCGACGTCCGGTCGTTCGCGGCTGGTTCCTGCGCTGCGTCCCGCGCACGCCTATTCGCACGGCTGATGCTGCCGTCCATACCGGTTCGGACACACCGCTCATGATGGCTGCGATTGCCCTGGGGGCGAACCTTCCCTCGCGCTGGGGCACCCCCGCCGACACGCTGCGCGAAGCCGTGCATCGCTTGCAAGATTTGGGCGAAGTGGTTGCGGTCTCTTCGTTTTATGAGACGGAACCTGTAGGTCTGCGCGATCAGCCTCGCTTCACGAACGCTGCCGCGCTGCTCGAGACTGGCCTCGGGCCGCTGCAACTGATGCGGGCGCTGCTGGCCATTGAGGAGAGCATGGGGCGCGTGCGGTCGGCAGACGTTCCGCCGAAAGGGCCACGGATACTCGATCTGGATCTGCTGCTCTATAGCGATGAGGATGGCCGCAGTCTCGCCCTGGACGACCCCGATCTCATCTTGCCGCATCCCGCGATGCAGGAGCGCCGCTTCGTGCTGGAGCCGCTGGCGGAGATCGCGCCGGAGATGCAACATCCGCTGCTGGGGTGTTCCGTTGCGGAGCTGCTTGCGGCACTTCGTTAAGGAGTGGACGGAGCAGGAGCGAATAGAACAGAGCGGGTCGAGCGGAAGCAGACAGGGCGGATTACCCCCTTTTGTTGTCATTCCCGCAGGGAATCTGCTGTTCTGCCGGGGAAGAAGCTGTAGAGCGCGCTACCTCCGGGCACTGCCTTGTTGCAGCTGCATCTGCAGCACCTCTGCGAACACCTGTGTCGCGGTGGCCACAGACGTGGGCAGCATGTGTGCGTAATCAACATCACCCACGAAGAGGCGGGCTGGAAGAACGACTGGCGCCGCTGCGTTCACGGCGGCGTAGCTGCGATCTTCAGCCACGGCGCTGTTGCGGCAGTCCGGAATGGGCGCTAGATAGACGATCACCCGCGTCTCCGGCGTGCTGTAGCGGCGTTGCAGTTCTGCGACGGACGCGGTGCCGGTTTGCGACAGGTACTCCGGCGGAATCGTGCAGAATGAGGAAAGCGGTGGCCGGGCTTCGTTGTAGTCCGCGTGGCCGAGCGCGTCGGCTGTCCGCTGCTCGCGGTTCACACCGTGCAGCGCGGCCTGGATCATCTTGGGCCCAAAGGTGCTGTAGAGCCGGAAAGGAAATTGCAGCATTTCGGTCGGGTGATGCAGCGTAAACCGCGCGATCTCCTGCGGGCTGCCATGCCGCAACAGCATCTCCTCGCCTTCAAATAAGCGGAACTTGGGGATATGCGCGAAATCCAGGTTCCAGATCGAGAAATAAAGCACGATGAGGCGCGGCGGCCGGTTGTGCGCGAGATAGCTGCGTAGCGGTGCATCGCCGGTTACGGGAATGCTGCCGATGGTGTCCGGCAGCACGAGGCCGCGAATGCCGAGTTTTGCATTAAGGATTTTCGGATCGATGCCGATAAAGGCACTGGAGTCGCCGAAGATGACCACGTCCGCATTCTGCGGGTGGGTGTCATAGGCGTAGTCGAGCATGGGCGTCCACTGCGAGGTCGACCAATGCTCGTAAGAGGCGGAGGTTGCGATAAAGAACGGGAGGGGATAAAAGACCGCTGGAATCAGCAGCAACAAAAGGAGGTAGCGAACGAACTGGCGGCGGCTGGGCGGCGGTATCGACTCCGGAGCCCCTGGCGGAGGTGAGGTTTCGCTCTGCGGGGTGCTCATCTGCCGTAATTTTACGGGTTGAGGTGAGCGCGCTCATAGCGGCGCTGCGGACGGCTGCTCAAAACTGGAAGTAAAGGAAGGTTGTGGGATTTTCCATCTTGACCAGAACGGCAAAGAAGACCATGCCGAGACAGAACCCCCAGGCAATGCTGGGCTGCCAGAGAAATCGCAGCCGGCCGTCGGTGCGGTCCGCCTGCGTGAGTTCGATGGCGGGCCTGAAGCGCGCGAGGATCTGTTGCGTGTTCGGAAAGATCCAAACGATTGCGAAGCCGACGAGGATAGGCCCGAGCGCGGCCAGGCTCGGATTGAACGAGGTTGTGTTGAGGGGTGCTGGGTGGCCATGATGCATTCCCACTGCGCTGGCGAGCATGGCCGTCGCGGATCCGACGCCGGATGCGCGAAAGAAGACCTGCGCCACCAGCACGGCCGCGAAGGTCAGCAGCACACGGCCGGCATGCCCAAAGGCTTGCGCAAACCTGTTCTGCGGCAGCAGCGAGCCCGCCGACGCCGGCCGGAAGATCCGCCACGCATGATTTGCGGTGAGGTACACGCCATGCAGCAGGCCGAAGATGACGAACTGCAAGCCGGCCCCATGCCAGACGCCCGCGAGAAACAGCGAAACGCCGGTCGGCAACGCGATCATGCTGAGAAATCCCGAGGGCGTGGCCAAAGCCTTGCGGGAGATCTTCTTGCCCTGCGCCGCGCGGCGGCGGCTGATGCCGAGCGCGAGCGGGTTGTACAGGTAGGAGTTGATGTAGCGGGTCAGCGTAATGTGCCAGCGCTGCCAGAAATCGATGATGCTGGCGGACTTGTAGGGAGAGCTGAAGTTCACCGGGAAATCGATCGAGAACATGCGCGCCAGGCCCAGCGCCATGTCGGAGTAGCCGGAAAAATCGAAATAAAGCTGCAGCGCATACGACAGCACACCGACCCAGGCGCCGAGTGTCGAGATGTGTGCCGTGGCGCCGAACGCCGGGTCTGCCGTGAGGGCGAAACGGTCGGCCAGGAGGACCTTTTTGCAGAGCCCCATGATGAACCAGGTGAAGCCCATGGTGACGTCGTCGAGGCGCAGGCGGTAGTCGCGATCGGCCTGGAACTGCGGCATGATCTCGGCGTGGTGGAGGATGGGACCGGCAATCAGGTGCGGAAAAAACGTTGCAAACAGCGTATAGCTGCCGAGGTCCTGTTGCACGGCATCGCCCTGCTGCAGGTCCACAAGATAGGCGATCTGGGTGAAGGTGAAGAACGAGATGCCGAGCGGAAGGATTACGTCGTCCCAGTGCCGCGGGCTATGCTGCATCGCGCTGATGCCGTTCAGCAGCGGAAACAGGTACTTGTAATAGCAGAGCGCGGCGAGGTTCACGGTGAGGGCGCCGCCGAGCAGCACCTGTGTCGGAACGCGGTTGGGAATGCGGCGGCTGATCAGTGTGCCGGCGGTGTAGTTGAACAGTACCGAAGCGCAGAGCAGGATCAGGTATGCGGGGCGCCAGTAGGCGTAGAAGGCGAGCGAGGCAAACGAGAGCCAGAGGACCACGGCGCTCCGATGCCAATGCGCGGCGATCTGGTAGCCGATGAGTGTAATCGGCAGAAAACCGAAGAGGAAGATGTAGGAGTTGAAGAGCATGCGTCGCTGGGTTCAGCTTACCTGCAGAGGAAAAGCGAGCCTACCCGGGAGAGTGAAGCGGACCGCGAGATTCGAGGTCCCCAAGCTCCTGGGTGCCCCATCTTCGCCGCAGTCTCATCGCGGCTGAGGTGGGTTCCCGCCTCGGATCTGTCGGTCAGGTAAGGAGGACGATTCGCGCTGCGCGCAGAGGCCCACCATAACGACGATAAGGCCGTCGCGAAGATGGGGCACCCGGCACCCTTGGGGCACCGGATAAAATGTGTGCGATGAGTAGACTCAGTGTGGAAGAGCTCGGGAGAGCGATCGAGAGGCTCGAAGAATCGCTCCTGGCGTACCGCCACGCGCCCGAGAACCTGATGTATCGCGATTCGGTCATCAAGCGCTTTGAGTTCACCTTCGAAATTGCGCAGAGTGTATTGCGCAGGTTTGTTTCAGCGTACTCGGTCAATCTGAAGGACCGGGAGCACATTACTTTTCCGACCCTCATCCGCACCGCCAGCCAGGACGGAGTGCTGCGCGAGGGCTACGACGTTTGGCATGGATTTCGTGAGGCGCGGAACCGGACCAGTCACACCTATAACGAAGAGCAGGCGGTCGCTGTTCTGCGGATCGTGCCGAAATTTGTGGCCGAGGTGCGATTTCTGCACAACCGGCTGTATGAGGAGATGAAAGCGGAGGAGAGCGGTGGCTGACAGCGCGTGTACTTCCGTGGCGCATCTTCCAGAAGATCAGCTGGAACTGGTACGCGGCATCTTGCGGCAAACTATACCGGAAAAGAGGGTGTGGGCCTTCGGTTCGCGGGCGAATGGAAGTCTGCCGAAACGGTTTTCCGATCTCGACCTTGCGGTGGAAGCGAACTGACGTGGGCGCAGCGCGCAGAGTTGGCAGAGGCGTTAGAGGAGTCACTCCTGCCGATCAAGGTCGATATCGCCGAGCTGGACCTGCTGACACCGGAATTTCGGGAGCGAATCGAGAGAGATTTTGTGCCGATTCAGGTGGCTGAGGGCGAACGAACCTAGAGAGCGACGCTGCCGGTTTGTCATCCCCTAGCGAAGCGCAGGAATCTGATTTCTTCGAGCCCCGTACCTCCTTCAGCGGCTCTGCTACAGGTGCATCGATGCAAGCAACAGCTGGTTCCACGCGGGAATGACAGAAGAGAGACAAGAGCGAATGCAGGCTACGCCGGCTGCGCGCCCAGTTCTTTGGCTTTCAGCTTTGCCTCTATCAGATCGACGAGATGGCCGACGTTGTGCAGCGACTCGAGCTCGAAGGTTTTGAAGCGGATCTTCATGCGCGACTCGATGGCGACGACGAGGTTGACGTGCGCGGCGGAGTCCCAGTCGCGGATGTCGGCGGCGGTGGTCTGCGGGGTGAGGACGATGGAGTCGTCGTCGAAGACCTCGCGAAAGATCTCGGTTAGCTGGCCATAGACATCGGTTGTCCCCATGGTTCTCCCTTCAAGACGCGCATGGGTATGGCGCGCTCGGTAAAACGGTTGAGCGGAAGCGTCCACTGCGTGCTTCCATCCTCGTTGGCGGCGAGGAGTTCGAAGCCGAGCCGGCCGTAGTGGTCGCTGACCATGCCGTTCTTGGGGGTGGGCTTGAACTCGCCGGTAAGACGGGTGCAGCCCATCTCCGCGGCACGCTGGCTGAGGATGTTGAGCGTGGCCTCTTCGACGCCACGGCCGAGTACACGGCAGCTCATCAGCCAGGTGTCGATCTCTAAAGCATTCTCAGCGGTGCGGCGGCCGATCACGATGGCGATCATGCCGTTGTCGCCGTGCACATCGGTGAGGCGCAGCTGCAAGGTCAGAGCGTCGGGGTCGCGCATCAGAACGGCGACCTCGGCGTCGGTGTAGCGGCGGGTGGTGAGGTTGAACTGGTTTGTCTTATTGATCAGCTGGACGATGCGTTTGAAGCCGGCGGTGTCGAACGGGCTCCAGGTCAGCTGCATGTCGAGGCCATTAAGATAGCTGCCCAGGTCGGTGGAGGTCTGCCGCAGGGCCTCGCGGCTGGCGTTGGCGCGGTAAAGCTCCGTGCGCTCGCGATCTTCGGCGGTGATCTCGACGGCCTCGAAGTAGCCCGCCGCGGCGAGGCATTGCACATACTCGGCGGGATCGTCGGGCAGCTCCGGAACGGCGACGGTCGGCAGCTCGCTGCGGATCAGGCGGCGTTCGGCGGGGTTGTCGTCGACGAAGACGAGCGAATCGAGGCCGATGTTGAGGGTCTGGGCGATGTAGCGGAGATTTTCGGCTTTGTCCTGCCAGTTGGCGACAAAACAGGCGATGTCGCTCTGCCGCAGCACCATCTCGGGATGATTCTCAAAGGCGGAGACGGCGTTGGCGAGGTCGTTTTTCGAGCATACGGCGAGGATGACACCCCGCCCCGCGAACTGGCGGGCGTAGCGTTGCAGGTTGACGAAGGCTTCGCCGGTGGGCGATCCCTGGCCGAGCACGATGCCGTCCACGCCGTCGTCGCCGATGACGCCGCCCCAGAGCGTGTTGTCGAGGTCGAGCACGAGACACTTCGAGCTGCGGCCACGCATGGCGGCCAGAAGGCGGCCCAGCTGATCGCCATAGACGACCGAAGCGCGCGGATGGACCTCTTGCTTGGCCGAGAGCCAGAGCGCGGGGTCGAACCACTGCGTGATGCCGGCGTCGGCGGCCCACTGGTCGACGCTGAGCAGGTATACACCGCGTCCGCGCGCCTCGGCGCGGATGCCTGTGTTCACCTGCTGCAGAACATGGGCGGGCGAGGCCTGCAGGCGATCCTCGTTATTGCCGACCAGCAGCGGCAGGCGCGGGAGGGCGGTCTGCTGGATGACGGTGCAGCCGAGGGTGTCCTGGGCAGTTTGCCAGCAATAACGCAGGTTGGCCATCGTCTCCAGCGGGTCGGAGCCCTCCCAGGGCGCGAGGTGCTGCGCGTCGAAGGCGAAGCAGACAATCTCGGGACGAAAGTTGTACAGACCGGAGTGAAGATCGGCCAGTTCCTGCCGATAAAGGCCATATGGCCCGGTATAGACCTCCACCAGAAAGCCGCGACGCAGCGCACCCAGCCGGATGCCGGGCAGGAGGTGGCTGAACGTAGAGGATCCCAAAAGCGCCAATCGTACCGTGGGCAGACCCGCTGCGTCACTGTGCTGGGCGAGGAAGCGCTGCACGGCTTTGTCGAGTTGGCCGGCGCGCACGAAGTCCATGCGGCTATTGGCGAGGCGTTGAAACTCGGGGAAGGCCAGCTTGGGGGGGAGCTGCCGGGCCGCCTCCAGAGACTCTCTCCAGGCTGAGACCTCGGGCAGCCAAAAAAGATCCAGGGACACCGGGAAATACTCCTCTGCACACGTGGTGCTTCGTTCGTCTTAACCCAAAATCTGCAGGGAGATCCGGGCCGCTGCCGACCTGGCATGTGACACGGCAGGCACGCGGGGAGATAAACTGCCTCTCTGACCACGATTGTAAATGACCGAAGGGGGCTGGCCCGGCGGCCCAACCGGCTGACCGGCTGGGACTTTGCCAGGATGCTGGCCGGGTTTTGCTTCGCGCTGGCGATCACCTGTGTGCTTTCGCGGGGCCGCATCTTCTGGGAAGACGAGATGCTCGGCTGGATGCTGCTGCGCGATCCGTCCTGGCACCACATGCTGTTTGCCTACACCGCGGGGGCCGATGGCGGAGGTTTTCTGTTTTACCTGCTGGGACGGGGCTGGCTGCATCTTTTCGGGCCGTCGGAGCTCTCGTTTCGGCTGTTCTCTTCCACCTGCTTCGGACTGGCGTTTGCCGCGACCTGGGCGGCCGCGCGCCGCTTTTACGGCATCGGCGTCGTGGCCTTCGCGCTGTTCAATACGTGGTTCTTCAGCCCTCCTTTCGTCGCACATATGGCCGAGGGACGCTTTTACGGGCTGCTGGTGCTGAATGTGGCTCTGGCGATCTGGCTGGCTTTGGTGTTGGCGGATGAGCAGAGGCCCACCCCACCGCGTTTGTATGCCGCCATGTTTCTGGTACATGGATTGCTGACGACAAGCCACCTGCTGGGGGTGGTCTTCAGTGCCTTCCTGATCGGGGCGACGGTGGTGCTGGACCTGCTGGGGCGGCGGCTGAGACCCATGCTGTATTTCGCCGGGGCAGCCTCCTGGCTGTTGTTGCTGCCGGAGCGGGCAAACATCATCGCGTCGGCGCAGGTGGGTAAGCCGCACTTCTGGACGAAGGCGCCGCGGCTGGTGGATATTTTTAGCGTATACACGGGATCTTCGAAAGAGATCGCGCTCGTGCTGCTCGTGCTGCTTCTAGCGGGATTTTTGAGTATATTTCGCAGCGGTAGCGGGCTTTCGGCCGCGTTGCGGCGGGCCTGGGTTGAACGCAAACCGGTGTACGTGGTCACGGCTGCCATGCTGCTGCTGGGAGTGGCGTTTCTGCTCCAGGGTCTGGTCGGTACGTGGCTGTTCAACGATCGCTATCTGCTGCCCATGACTATTGCGGTCGCCTACCTGACCGCCGAGTTCGCACAGATTGTCGTAACAAATCTGCCGCCGGGGCTCATGAAAATAGCGCATCTGCCGATATTGCGTTTGGGGGTAACTGCCGCATTCGTTGCCGCGATGCTGTTCTGGGATTTCAAGCACCTGGCCGCTTTTTCACCGTCGCCGAAGGACTACACCGCTGCGCTCACCGCGAAGCTGCCGCAGGGTGTGCCGGTCGTGTGTGAGGACGCCTTCAGCTTCACGGAACTGCTCGGGCGACAGCACACCTCCGGCGTCCGTTTTGTCTATTTGCTTGACTGGCCGCAAACCGTGAGCCCTTCGGCACCGGCTTTGGAGGTGACACAGTATCACCTGATGGAGAACTGGCGGACTGTGGGGTACTTTTCCGGTTCTATCGAGCCGATAGGACAATTTTTGGAGGAAAACAATAGATTTTTCGTGGTGCATGCGGGCTCCATCGTGCCCACGAGCTTGCCTCCGGAGATTGGGGATCCGATTGCCGAGCGGCTGCAGCATGATCCGGCGTACGAGGTCAAACCCTACGCGCAGCTGGATGCGGGCCTCAAACGCTACACCGTGTGGCTGGTCTGCCGAGGGGCGAACAGCAGATTCCCTCCCGTTCGACTGCGCTCAGGGCGAATGACAGAAAAAAAGGCAACAGCGCCGTGCGATCCGCTCTAGCCTTTACTGTACTTCCGCAGCTCCTGCCAGTCGCGCTCGGTCTGATCGGCGTAGCGGTGTGCGAAGTCCGCGATTGCCCTGTCCATTTGCGTACCGTGGCCGATATAGCCGGCGAGCGCATCGGGATCGCCGGAGCGGGCATGACCGCGCGCCAGCAGTTCGCCGCATAGATCGGCATAGTGGCCGAGGGCCTCGGCATCCAAGGTGCCCAGGTTGACGGAACCCTTGTGGTCGTTCAACTGCCGCACCAGATAGTCGCGGCCTTGGATACGGGTGTAACCGAGAAACGGATCCGACTGCACCTGCATGGCGCGCTGGCCGTTCACGACACGCTCGCCCTGCGAGCCATGCGTTCCGGTCGCATCGATCTCGCCCAGATAAGGCTCCCAGGCCGAGGCGACCTCCTGCTTGATCTGCAGAAACAGCGGATCCGACGGGCCGTTGCCTTCGAAGTAGACGACATAGTCACGCAGACCCACGGAGCCGGTGCCGACCACCTTGAAGCCGACGTCGACCGGCCGGTAGCGCGAGAGGAGATGACGGCGTTCGGGCTGAATGGTCCCGCGATAGGCCTCCAGCGAGGCCAGCACCTTGCCGGCCTGAGCCGCGGACAGCCTCTGCAGTACCGGCGGGTCGGAGCAGAAGACGCGGCTTTCCTCGCCGCGCGCCGTCTCTTGCGGCTGGCGGGCTGTCTTTTTCGCGAATTTGGCGGCTCCCTTCGCCGGGGCAGGTTGGGTGAGGGCATCGCGGAGGTGCACCGGGGTGGATCGTTCCGCCTTCGCAAAGACCTCCGAAACCGCCGAGAGTTCAGCGTGACGATGCACCTGGTAGCGGGCGAGATCGATGACGGGCATGACGGCGAAGCGATGGATACTCTTGCGGTAGCGGCGAAGAAAGACGCGCACCGCATTTCCGCACTCAGCCTCAGCCTCGTTCGCCTCCCGCGCGCCGAGATAGATGCTGGTCGCGAGCCGCTTGACATCCCACTCGAAGGGCGCGCGGGTCGTCTCGTCGAAGTCGTTGATGTCGAAGGTCAGGCTGCCGTCGAGCGCGGCGTAGGCGCCGAGGTTGCGCACATGGGCGTCGCCGCAGATCTGGTTGACGATTCCGGTGTGGGGCAGATGGCCCAGATCGAAGGCCATGACGGGGACGGCGCCGCGAAAGTAGCCGAAGGGTGAGTCGGCCATCCGGTCGTACTTGAGCTCCAGCAGGCGCGGCACGCGATCCTGCGCCGCCCGGCGCAGGATCTCAAGGGCGCTCCGCTTCCCACTCTGCCGGCGCCAGACGGCATGGCCTGACCGCGAAACCTGTTTGCGGCGGCTTTGACCCGCCGCCTGCCGCTGTTGCTTCGTAAGAACTGTGCTCATGATCCTCCCCGGTATCGTTCTGAGCTTCGGTTCGTGAAATCGCGCTGCATCGGATCGCAGGCGAGACGTGTTAAGGACTCGCCGTGCCCCCCTTACGGGATCGCTGGTTACAACGGAAGTTGTAAGTTGAAGATAATTCTTGCCCGCCTCATCGAAATGCCGCTATAAAGCTTCTACCTACTCTGTTTAGCTGTAGCCGTTTCTTGTGGCAGTAGAGCTCTTTTCCCCACGGAAGGTTTTATGCGACTCCGGGCCGCGTCCGGAAATCTCTCTTGCGTCCCGCTCGTCCGCGAATCGCGGATGGTGCCCCCAGGGCGCAGAGCTTCTTCTGCAGCGCTACCTTCCTTCAGCGGAGGCATGTGCGCGGCGGGCCTGCTGCTGCTCGCCCTATTGCTCCCGGCGCCTCTGTTTGCCGGCAACACTGTGCCTGACTGGATGCGTGCGGCGATGGCACAGCCGGTGCCGGGTATGCCGGCGACCACCAAGGCCGTGGTGCTGCTGGAGGAAGAGACCTATACGGTCGCGCCGGACGGCCGTGCGATCGAGCATGTGCGGAAGGTGGTAAAGATTTTGCGGCCGCAGGGGCCGCGAAGCAGCGGAACCCGTTGTGTCCTTCGACAAGGACTCCAAGGTGCTTTCCATGCATGTCTGGAGCATCGATCCGGCGGGGCATGAGTATGCGCTCAAGGACAACGAGATCCGGGAGTTCGGCGCCCCGGGCGAGGGCGGTCAGCTGTACTCGGACGACAAGGCGAAGGTCGCATCGCCTCCGGGGCTCGATCCCGGAGGTGTGGTTGCGTATGAGTATGAGCGGCGCGAACGTCCGTATCTCGCGGAGACGAACTGGTTTTTTCAGGGTGAGTTGCCGCGCGTGAGCCAGAGCTTCACCCTTGTGCTGCCGCCGGCGTACACCTACACCACCACGTGGGCGCACCACGAGCAGACCAAAGGCAGTGACCTCGAAGATCATCGCTACCGCTGGGAGATGGATCACCAGCCCGGCATTGACCTGGAACGGGTGCCGCTTTCTCCGGCGACGGACTCCCTGGCGGGCAGGATGACGGTGCATTACAGCGGCCCGGGGCTCGCAGCGCCGCAGGAGGGTACATGGCAGGGCATCGGCGAGTGGTATGACGGGCTCTCGCACGACCGCCTGACCGCCTCGCCGGAGATTGCGGCGAAGGCTGCGGAGTTGACGGCCGGCAAGACAGATTTTTACGACAAAGCCGAGGCGATCGGTGAGTTTGTGCAGGGCAAGATCCGGTACTTTGTCGTGGAAATGGGCATCGGCGGCTACCAGCCGCATCAGGCGCAGGACATCCTGCGCGGCGGGTATGGCGACTGCAAGGATAAGGCGACACTTCTTTCGGCGCTGCTTTCGAGCGTCGGCATCCACAGCGCGCTCGTGATGGTGGATACGGATCGCGGGGTCATCGATCCGGAGGCTCCGTCGATCGTGGGCAACCACATGATTGCTGCGATCGAGATCCCGAAAGGGTATCAATCGCCCAAGCTGCGCAGCGTGGTCACGGCCAAGAACGGCAAGCGTTATCTGATCTTCGACCCGACCTGGTATCAGACGCCATTCGGCCAGCTTGAGAACAATCTGCAGGGGGGCTACGGCGTGCTTGTCGAAGGCTCGGCAAGCCAGATCATCGAGCTTCCGATCCTTAGCCCCGATCTGAACCGTGTGCAGCGCAGCGGCGCCTTTGCCCTGGACGCGGACGGCGCGCTGAAAGGCACCGTCACCGAAAGGCGCTTCGGCGATGTGGCCGAGAGGCAGCGGGAGGTCTTCGGCCGCCGCGATGCCAGGGTGCAACAGGAGTTTCTCGACCGCAGCCTGGCGGGAGACTTTGCGGCGGTGTCCCTCACGGATGTGCAGGCAAAGAACGCAGACGCTTTGAACCAGGACATGACGCTGCGGTACAACGTGGCTGCCACCCGGTTCGCGTCCCCTGCTAGAACGCTGCTGATGGTGCGTCCGCGGGTGCTCGGCAGCGAGGCGCTTCCTGTCGACCGCAAAGAGCGCAAGGTGGCGATCGATCTCGGGCAAACGATGCAGGTGCGGGATGAGTTCGATATCGAGATGCCGGACGGCTACAGCGTAGACGAGCTTCCAGATCCGGTGAAGGCTGATTTCGGCTTCGCTACCTATGAGAGTTCCACGGTGGTCCATGGACGCACGCTGCACTATAGCCGCGTGTACACGTTGAAGGTGGTTACGCTGCCGGCGAACAAATACGAAGATCTGCAGCATCTGGCGGGCATGATCGCCGCGGATGAGGGCAATCGCGTGGTTTTGAAGCGCACACCCTAACCAGGGACCCGGCTGATCGGTGGAAAACCGATGGATGGAGAAAAGCTGCAGATCAGACAGGAGAGCCGTGCAATGCGCAGCAAGACTACAACTAGCCCTACCGACGCACATCGCTTCAGCACCGGCCGAGGCCGTCTCCGCGCGGCCTCGCGAAGGATGGCGTTATCCATACCGTTGGTTTTCATGGGCGCGGCCCACGGCTCCGATTTCGTCTCTCCAAATCCCGAGGAACTGAAGATGAGCGCGCTGCCGGGCTACCCGGGTGCACCTGCGGTCATTCTTTTCAAGGAAGAAATCACACGGGACGACACAAAGTCGGTTGTGCACTATGAGCGCATCAAGGTGCTAACCGAAGAAGGCAAGAAATACGCGAACGTCGAGCTGCCCTACTTCAGCACATCCGGAAATAGCTGGAGCCCGGGCGATGATCTGAACGTCGAAAGCATTTCGGCTCGAACGATCCAGCCGGACGGCAAGATCATATCGTTCACGGGCAAGCCGTACCTGAAGGTCATCGAGAAGGGCGACGGCTTCAAGCTGCAGGAGAAGGTTTTCACCCTGCCTGACGTACAGGTCGGCAGCATCATCGAGTACCGCTATTTCACGCGCTATGACAACTTCTACGAACCCCCAACCTGGATGATTCAGGATGAGCTCTTCGTGAAGGATGGGCACTTCGTCTGGTATCCGACCAATCAGTCGCTGATCGATGAGGAAGGAAAGGAAATCAACAGCATCTCGTGGTTTCCTCTGCTGCCTCCCGACGCGAAGATCGAACGTCGTGAACTCCCCGGCATCGCCGGGCACGGACCCAGCCAAGTGTACGAGCTCAAGGTCAGGGATGTGCCGCCCAAGGTGAAGGAGGAGTACATGCCTCCGATAGAAAACTACAGTTATCGCGTGGATTTCAGCTTTACGCCCTATCGGTCAGGGGAGGAGTTCTGGAAGGAGAAGGGAAAGAGCTGGTCCAAAAAGGTCAACAAGTTCACTGACCCGAATGCGGGGGGGAAGGACGCTGCCGAGAAGGCGATCGCGGGCGCGGCGACGCCGGAGGAGAAGCTGCGAAAGATCTATGCAGCGGTGATGAAGCTCGAAAACACCGAGTTCACCCGCGACCGGGACAAGCGCGAGGACAAGGCCGCCGGCATGGGCGAGGTGCATACGGCCGCCGATGTGCTTTCGCATGAACGCGGCACGCCTGTGCAGCTTACGGAGCTGTTCATCAGCATGGCCCGCGCCGCCGGTTTCCCCGCCTATGCGATGCTGGTGCCGAGCCGCGAGGATCGGTTGTTCATCCCGGCCTGGTTTACCCTTAACCAGTTCAACGGCATGGTGGCCATCGTCGTTGTCGACGGCAAAGAGCGCTACTTTGATCCCGGCTCGCGGTATGCGGCGTTTGGGCAGTTGGCCTGGCAGCACACCTTTGTCAACGGTCTGCGACAGACGGCGAACGGAACGACGCTGGAGGAGGCTCCAGGCGAAAACTACAAGGCCAATCGCACAACCCGGGTCGCCAATCTGACCATGGACACGCATGGTGAGGTGACCGGAAGGATTGATCTTACGTTTTCCGGCGCGCCTGCGCTGCGATGGCGTCAGGTGGCGCTGCGAGGCGACGACGAGAGCCTGCGCCACGCCCTCCGGTCCTCGATGGAGGAGATGGTGCCCAGGAGCCTGGAGCTCGAGATCTCGGACATCAAGAATCTGACGGACTATGACGCTCCGCTTGCGGTGAGCTATCGGGTGAAGGGCTCGCTGGGCGCCGCCACCGGAAAACGTGTTCTGCTGCCTACGGATATCTTTCTGACGGATAAGCCGGCGACCTTTCCGCATGAGAAGCGGCAGCTTGCCGTGTATTTTCACTATCCGCAGGTGCTGCAGGACGCGATCCGGGTGAACTTTCCCAAAGAGTTCGCAGTGGAAGCCGTGCCGACGTCCTCCAAGCTGAAGTTTGCGGGGGAGGGAGCCTACTCGATCGATGTCGCTTCGGCTCCAAACAACGTAACGGTGCGTCGGGATTTCCTCTTCAATTCCGTGGTGGTCCTGGCGCCGGAATATGGGGATCTGCGGTCGTTTTATTCGCAGTTCGAATCCAAGGATCAGGAGGGCATCGTGCTGAAGCTCGCGGGGCCGGCGACTGCCTCAAACTGATAGCATCGCGTGATGCCGAAATTGACCAGCCGACGCGACGCCCTCCGCATGGGAGCGATGCTTGCCGCAGCCACTGCCTGCGGGGATGGCGTCTCTCAAACCGAAACGACGACCCCTGCGCTGCCGCCCTCGCCCGTGCGGCTCGGGGTAGCCAGCTACAGCCTGCGCAACTTTGATGCCGCGTATGTGATTGCAGCGATGAAGCAGCTACGCACACCGTACCTGAACTTGAAGGACGTGCATCTGCCCATGACTCCGGCAGATGGGGTGCACGCGCGCGCCGAGCAGTATCGCGCCGCAGGTCTTACGCTGACAGCGGCAGGAGCGATTTATTTTCCAAAGGACGAAGATGAGGATATTCGTTCGAAGTTTGAGTACTGCAAGGCGGCAGGCATCTCGCTCATCGTCGGATCGCCGACACGCCAGACACTGCCGCGCGTGGAGCGCTTTGTGAAGCAGTACGACATGCGTCTGGCGATTCACAATCATGGCCCCGAGGACAAGGAGTGGCCTTCCCCGTTGGACGTGCTGGCCGCAGTCGGGAACATGGATCGCCGCATTGGCTGCTGCATCGATGTTGGGCACACGATGCGCACCGGAACGGACGTTGTCGCCGCGATGCGCAAGGCCGGTCCGCGTCTCTTCGATATTCACATGAAGGATCTCGCGAACCCTTCGGCGAAGGAGAGCCAGGTCGCCGTCGGGGAGGGTGTGATGCCGGTGCGCGCGATCTTTGAGGCATTGATTGCGATGAAGTACGACGGCTTCGTCGACCTGGAGTACGAGATCAAGCCGACGGATCCGCTGCCGGGCATGATGGAGAGCTTCGCGTACATGCGCGGTGTGCTGCGTGGGTTAGGGTATGCGCCGGAGTTGTTTGTTCCCGCCACAGCGTAGGCCGAGATAGCTGGGCTCTAGTGTGGTGAATCACGAAGTTCGTGACATATTTCAAAGGTGAGTGTCGCCGTCAACCCAAACAAAAAGCAGGTCCTTCGCTTCGCTCAAGATGACAAATTTTGTCAAACCAATGAACAATTTACCAGCGGGCTGAAGCCCGCTGCTACCACATGAGACTCCGTTCGATTCGTCAGGCCGGACCTAAACCTTGGGCGCCCAGCCCTTCTCGTAGCTGCGTTTCGTCATGGCTTCGGCGGGGGGATCGCCCAGGATGGCGAAGGTCTCGGGATTGGTTTTTAATTCACGGCCGGTGAAGTACGCAATGTTGGAGAGCTGCAGCATCGTGACCGCGACATTGCCCTGCGCGACCGGCTGACGCAGCGCTTCGGTTCCGCGGATCGCGGCGATGGTATTGGCGAAGTGCCTGTCGGTCATGCTGTCCGCGCCTACAAGATCGGCCGAAGAGGTCGAGCCCCCCTTCGGCACGCGGTACGAGGTGATGAGCTTGTCCTTGGGATCGAAGACGTCATAGCCATCGCGATCGACGATGACGTTGCCACTGGTTCCATGCACGCAGACGCCGCGGTCGCGGCCATAGGTGGTCTTTCCGCTGCAGCAATCGCCTTTCCAGCTGATCATCTGGTCCGGGTAGGTGAAGGTGGTCTCCAGCGTGTCGTAGAACTGCCAGTCATCGTGCGCGGCGTAGCGGCCCCCGGCTGCCGTAACCGCCGTGGGAAAGCCGGCGCCGAGCGCCCAGCGCGCCACATCGACCTCATGGGTGCCGTTGTTCAGCGTCTCTCCGGTGCCCCAGTGGGTAAACCAATGCCAGTTATACGGGTGAATGTTGTCCTTGTACTCGCGGCGGGGTGCGGGGCCCTGCCAGAGATCCCAGTCCAGCGTTGCGGGCACAGGAGCGGCCTTGCCGACGCCGATGGGCTTGCGGCGGTTGGTGTACCAGGTCTCGGCCCAGTAGGCGCGGCCGATCAGGCCGTTGTGGATCTTGCCGACGATCTCAATCGTGTGGGGTGAGGAGCGCTGCTGCGAGCCCATCTGGCAGAGTTTGCCGTATTTCTTCTGTGCCTCGACCAGCCACATGCCCTCCTGCGGGTTGTGCGAGCAGGGTTTCTCGACGTAAACATGCTTGCCGGCCTCCAGCGCGAGGATGGCCATCGGGGCGTGCCAGTGATCCGGCGTGGCGATGGTGACGACGTCGACATCCTTGGATGCGAGCACCTTGCGAAAATCCTGCTGCGGCGTGGGCGACTCGCCGGTCATCTTGTTTGTAGCGGCGGCATATTTTCCCAAAATCACCGTGTCTACGTCGCAGACCTGCACGATGCGCGCGTCCTTGCGATTGGCCTGCAGGGAGGAAAGGTGCGCATAGGCACGGCTGTTCAGGCCGATGACGGCGAAGTGAACCCGCTCGTTCGAACCGACAATCTGGGCATAGCTTTTGGCCGTGCCGGCCAGCGACGAAGCGGCAACACCGGCAGCCGCGGTTTGGAGAAAGGATCGTCGAGAGATCATGGTGGCTCAAGAACTCCTATTGGAGAGACATCGTATCGCATGGGCGATGCGTTCGTCGCCAACGGCGAGTTGCGCGTACATGCCGTTCTCAGAAGCTTCTTGCATCAGAAGCTTCTTGCAAATGTTGAGTGTTATCGTTCACAGGCGCTTTTATCCCGTGGATTGCCGTTCCTGATCAAGAGCCGCGTTCAGGTGTCGTGCCGATCCATAAAGAGTGAAGTTACCGTAACCGTCTCGCAGCACCTGATCCAGACCTTCGGCCTGCAAACGTTCCTTTCCTTCCTTTCTGCCCCGATTGATGAAAACCGTTGAGATAACAGGATCGATTACCATGAATCGCTTATAACGCGTGGGCAGTTGGTTTGCCTTCTTCGACATAGCTGTATCCCATATCCAGACGGCCCTCCTTGCGATCTTTCGTAACGGTAATGCTCACGTTGGAGGTGATCGTCGGAGTCCTGGAGTAGTCGTGATTGGCGCCAACCCAAGTACCAAGAAAATGGTCATTGAGTGCTTGAAGCTGGATATTGGTCTGCGCGACGCTTGACGTGGCTAACGAGAGCACCAGAAAGCCAAGGTAAGGCATGGCGAAAGAACGTCTGAGATATCTGGCCGGCTTGTCTGATAAAACCCCGCGGACAGGCAAAACGAAACAGCGAAGCTTGAGCATGCGCAGAAGGATAGCGCAGGTCACTCCGAGAATCCCGATCGAAGTTTGCAGTGATCAGGCCCGGTGCGTAATCCGCAGATTCAACTCCTTCAACTGTGCCTCGGAGACCGGCGTAGGGGCGTCTACCATCAGATCGATGGCCCTGGCGGTCTTGGGGAAGGCGATGACCTCGCGCAGGGAGTTCGCTCCCGCCAGGATCATCACGATGCGGTCGAGGCCGAGCGCGATGCCGCCGTGGGGAGGCGTGCCGTATTCGAGCGCGTCGAGAAAGAAGCCGAAGCGCTCGTGGGCCTCCTCGTCCGTCATCCCTAAAGTGCGAAAGATCTCTGCCTGCACATCCTGGCGGTGGATGCGGATGGAGCCGGAGCCGAGCTCCGTGCCGTTCAGCACGACATCATAGGCCAGCGCACGGACGGAACCCTTGTCGTTGTAGAGCGCGCCGGATTTGATGTCCTCCTCGTGCGGCGAGGTGAACGGGTGGTGCGCGGCGTCCCAGCGTTTATGCTCCTCGTTCCACTCGTACATCGGGAAGTCGGTGACCCAGAGAAAGCGGAAGTCCTTCGCGCTGCCGGTTCGCTCGAAGAGTTTGTGTTTGTCGGCGAATTTTTTGGCGAGTTCCAGGCGGAGAGCGCCGACGCGTTTGGGAATCCACTGCTTGTCATTTCCCCAGACCTCGGCGATACCGGGTTTGGGCGTGATGACGACGGCGAGGTCTTCCTGGGTGAAGTTGAGCGGTTCCGCCCCGTCGCGGGCGCTGTTAAAGACGAGCTGCTCGGCGGTGAGCTTCGAAGCAATGGCCTCGGCAAGCGGATAGAATGCCTCGTTCGTCCGCAGGCGGACGACGTCGAGGAAGTCGAGGCCGCAATCGCCGAAGCCCTTGCGGATCTCGTCGACCAAGCTGCGTTTTTGGGTGCCGGACATGGCGCCGGATTTCGGGATGGTAAAGCCGTAGACGGGCAGCTTGGGGTCGATCTTGAGCTGCGTTCTTAGGTCATCGGTCAGCTCCTGCGAGAGATCGACCATCGCAGGCAGGCGCATGTCGGGTTTATCGATGCCGTACTTGTGAATCGCCTGGTCGTAGGTCATGCGGATGAAGGCTTCCGATGGCAGAGCTACACCGGCTGCGGAAAATGCAGCGCGCAGGAAGCCCTCGGCGACGGCGAAGATCGTCTCCTGTTGCGGAAACGTCATCTCAAGATCGATCTGGGTGAACTCAGGTTGACGGTCGGCGCGGAGGTCCTCGTCGCGGAAGCAGCGCGCGATCTGGAAGTAGCGGTCAAAGCCGGCGATCATCAGGATCTGCTTGAAGATCTGCGGGCTCTGCGGCAGCGCGTAGAAATGGCCGGGGTGGATGCGGCTGGGAACGAGGTAGTCGCGCGCGCCTTCCGGCGTGGAACGCGTCATGTACGGCGTCTCGATCTCCAGAAAACCCTGCTCGACGAGGTAGTTGCGGATCGCCATGGCGACCTTGGAGCGCACGGCGAAATTGTGCTGCATCTCCGGGCGGCGCAGGTCAAGGTAACGGTACTTGAGCCGCACCTCTTCGTTGGCGATGGCCTCCTCGGCGGGGGAGAAGGGTGGTGTCTTGGCGTCGTTCAGCAGAAGCAGCGTCCCACCGACGACCTCGATCTCGCCGGTGGCCATCTTGGGGTTCGCCATGCCGGGTTCGCGCAGGCGAACGGTGCCGGTAACTGCAACGACGAACTCCGGCCGGGCCGCTTCCGCCTTGGCGTGGGCCTCGGCGGAGACACTCTTGTCGAAGACCACCTGGGTGATGCCGGAGCGGTCGCGCAGGTCGAAGAAGATCAGATCGCCGTGGTCGCGGCGGCGGTTTACCCAGCCCATCAGGGTCACGGTCTCACCGGCAGAGGCAGAGCGGAGGGTACCGCAGCCATGGGTGCGCTGAAGCTGGCCTAAAAAGTCGAGGGTCACAGTTCCTCCATTGTACGAACTTGCGCGCAGGACGACGTGGTTACCGCGCCGCCGTAACCACGGGCTCTGGTGGAGGGGCGGCGTACAGCCTGGGACCAAGCTTCCGGGTGGCGTAATCCACCAGCAGCGCGAGCCCACCGCCCAGCGCTGTATTCATCAGGCGAAGACCCGCCGCGGAGCGCTCCGAAAAACCGCCGAAGGCGAATAAGAAGACGGTGTACATGGTCAGAAACGTCGAAAATGCCGCATAATTTACGGCCTGCAGCGCAAAACAGACCCAGGCGGTGATCACGATCAGGACAAAGTACGCCCAGTGATGAAAAATCGGATGGATGGCGAGAAGCGCGCAGAGGGCCGCCCCAACCAGCGTTCCCGTGAGCCGGGCAACGCCGCGGCTGAGCGTGTTCGCCCATTTCGGTTTCAGCACTAAAAGCGCAGTCATAGGCGCCCAATAGCCGTTATGCCAGTGCAGGGTGCGGTACAGGGCGGTACTCAGGCCAAGGGTTACGGACAAACGCAGAACATAACCGGTGATATCGGCTGTCCAGTGCAGCTCGTTGCGCAAGGCGCGCCAAAGCTGCCCGGAGCGGGTGCGTATCTGGCGAAGCACGGGCGGCGGGGCGGGGTCGCCGGGATGGCCGTGGCGATGAAAGAGCGTCGAAATCGCATACACCGCCATCTGCAACACGCCGCCGACGAGCACCATCGAGCTGCGGCCCACGGCATAGTGCACCCCTTGCGCGAAATAGCTGCTTACGATGACAAACACACCACACTGCTGGCCGATCCAGCCCGTGGTGTTGCCAATTCCGGCAAGCAGTCCATAGTTGATCGCGGCCGCGACACAAAGGAAGAGGACGACGGGAGTCCAGTGCGCGCCCAGGCTGCCGGCCAGCGTCGCCGACGCGATGCCCAGGGTCAGCAGGCCCATGCTGAGCAGCGTGGACGCGAGTGCTTCATGGAAGACCGCAAAACCCACGGTGAACGCCGAGCCTGCCGCGATGGAACCGGCACTCTCATGGCCGGTCATCTGGCCCAGAAACAGAGCCAGGCCGACCGCGATCGTGGACTCGATCGCGGGATAGGGCGTGCTCTTGTTCCAAGGAAAGAGGGCCGTGTCCTCGGAGATTTTGGAAATTTCGGAGATGTCAGGGATGCGAAACATGAGTAGCAACTCAGCGGTGAGATGCGCGGACCCACCCTCGCCGAGGGGTCACCCCCAGCTGTTTCGCCCGGCTACAGCAGTTCTCCTGATGGCGTACAGCGAAGGTGAAGACGTTCGCGACAGTTTTTCCTTAAGAAAACTGGCATTCGATCACGCTTGTAACGGCACAGTATCAGGAGAACTGCACTAGTACTACTGTGTGACAAATATGGTTTCCGCACTTGATTTGAGGGATAAGGGGCAAGATCAAGGATCTAGCTTCGGAAGATGGGAGTTGAACGGGCGCAAGCCGGAAGACAAGCGGAGCGATTGAGCGCGTATTTGGATCGCCTGAGCCATATGGCTCCATGCGCTCCCGCCTCGCGGCACTGCGGGTGCGTCTGGCCATCGGGACTACGGGCGCAGCGAGCCGCATCCGGAGCAATGGCTGCTGATCGAATGGCCGAAGGCACAGGCAGAGCCGACCAGGTACTGACTTTAGAACCTCCCAGCCTCGATCAGCCTGCGGCAACTCGTAGCCACCGCCAAGCTGAGCTGGAGGATCGAGCGCGATTACGAAGAACTCAAGCAGGAATTGGGCCTGGGTCACTTCGAAGGCCGCAACTGGCGCGGCTTCCATCACCACGCGACGCTCTCGATCGCCGCCTGCGAAGAAGCCGAGGCTTGGAACCAGCGCATCAACAGCCTGCAAACCAAAATCGACTGGACGTTCACAAGGAAAAAAGCCAGGCGGAAACTCAAATACACAATCAACAGGTCACGATACTAGACCAACTGTGCATCGAGCGAGATCTCCGCGGCCTTGAGCAGGCGCGAGACCGGGCAACCGTCCTTGGCCTTGGCGGCGAGCTCATCGAACTGCTGCTTTTCGATGCCGGGTACGCGGGCACGGGTCTTCAGGTGAATTTTTGTGATGGAGGGGCCATCATCGGTCTTTTCCATCGTGACGGTCGCGGTGGTGTCGAGCTGCTGCGGTGGCTTGTCTACCGAAGAGAGCTGGCCGGAGAGCGCCATGGTGAAGCAGCCGGCGTGGGCGGCCGCGATCAGCTCTTCAGGATTGGTGCCCTGGCCGTTCTCGAAGCGAGTGCTGAAACTGTACTGCGTCTCGTGCAGCACACCGCTTTGTGTGCTGAGAATACCCTTGCCGTCCTTGAGGCCGCCTTGCCAAACGGCCGATGCGCTGCGATCCATGTCCAAGCTCCTTCGGGCGCGGTAGAGCACGCCGCCGTTCCATACGATGCCGGGTTCCCCACCTTCGGCGCGTTTTTCGCGCTTAAGGTGGGTTTGATGCGCCAAGTGTTCTATGTTGCTCCCGTGATCGCCACTCGTTGCAGCCCACCTTGGCGACAGAAGGCCGTCGCCAACGCAACAGGCCCGGCGTCCATCCAAGCACCCATGGCCGCGGCCTCCACAACGCAAAACTTCGGCAAGCTCCACTTTCTCTTTGATCGCGAGCATGGCCCCGCAGACCGGCTGCTGCCGCGCTGGCTGTTTCTGCGTGCGTTGGGACTGGTGTATTTTTCGGCGTTCTTTGCGCTGCTGTTTCAGATTCTGGGACTGGTCGGCTCGCAGGGCATTCTGCCCGTGGGGCAGTTTCTTCCGGCGCTGCACCCGTTGGGAAACGTCCGGTTCTGGCTGGTGCCGTCGCTGCTCTGGTATGGATCTTCCGACCATGCGCTGATGATCCTGGTGTGGGCCGGGCTGATCGCGTCGGGGTTCGTGGTGCTGAACGTCATGCCGCGGCCGGCGTTGCTGGTGTGCTGGCTGTGCTTTTTGAGCTTTGTCTCGACCGCGCAGGACTTTTCGCAGTACCAGTCTGACGGCATGTTGCTGGAGGCCGGCTTGCTGGCGCTGCTGCTCGCGCCGACGGGTGTGCGGCCGCGCTGGGGGCTGCGGTCGCTGCCCGTCCGCGCGGCCTATTTTCTGCTGCTTTGGGAGTGGTTTCGGATCTACTTTGAATCGGGTGTGGTGAAGCTCGCGAGCGGTGATCCGACGTGGCGCAATCTCACCGCGATGTATGAGTACTACCAGAACGGGCCGCTGCCGACGTGGATCGGCTGGTACCTGCAGCACCTGCCGTTTTGGTTCCATCGGCTTACCGCCGGGGCCACGCTGGCGATGGAGCTTCTGATCGTCTTTCTGGTCTTTTTGCCGCGCCGGTGGCGGCTGGCGTGCTTTGTCATCGTGACCTGCTGGCAGATCGGCGTGATCGCGACGGCCAACTATGCCTTTTTGAACTACCTTGTGCTGATCCTTGGTTTTCTGCTGCTGGATGACCGTGCGCTGATCCGCTTTGTGCCGCGGCGCTGGCGGGCGGGGCTGTCGCCTGAGAGCGAATCCACGCTGTCGCATGATGGAGGTGCAATCTCGCGCCAAGCCGACTCCTTTTTGCGCCGTCTACTCTCCAGGCGTTCAGGTGCAGACGAGGGTGCTCAGAATCTTGGGGCGGAGGCGACGCCGATCCCCAGAGTTGGGTTGCGGCGGCATCCGCGCGAGGTGGTTCGTGCCATTCGCATTGCTCTTACGAGCGTGGGGCTCACGTGGATCGCGTATGCCACTGTTGTGCCGCTGATTCTGCTGTTCTGGCGCACCGCTCCCCTGCCGCAGGCGCCGGTGCAGGGGCTGGATCCGTTTCGCGTGGCAAATACCTACGGGCTGTTTGCGAACATGACGCCGCACCGGTACGAGATCGAGTTCCAGGGCTCCGATGACGGCAGGAGTTGGACCGCCTACCCCTTCCGCTACAAGCCGCAGGACCCGCGCGACCGGCCGCGCATCTATGCGCCGTACCAGCCGCGTTTTGATTGGAACCTGTGGTTTGCCTCGCTGACGGACTGGCAACAGGCGCCCATTGTCGCGCGGACGGAGATTCGGCTGCTGGAGGGCAGTCCGCAGGTGCTGGGGCTATTTGCCGGAAACCCATTTCGAGAGCATCCGCCGCGCTTTGTGCGTGCAGTGCTGTGGCAGTACTGGTTTTCGACTCCCGCCGAAAAGCGGGAGCAAGGCGTTTGGTGGAGACGTACGCTGCTGGGCACCTACGCGCCCACAATCACGCGCGAACCGGATGGCAGTTACGGGGCGGTGGCGGTGCCGACGCTTGCGGGGCCGCCGGAGTAAGCCTGTTCACCTCAACGTTTGCAGCACTAGGGGGAAAGCAGATCCCTTCGCTACGCTACGGGATGACAAACAAAAGAGGGATAACAAGCAAAGGGGATGACAAGCAAAGGGGATGACAAACGAAAGATAGGTCAGGACGATCCCACAGAGGGTGTAATCAACTCGTATACATTCACGGGGCGTTCGCCGGTTCTTGATCGAGGATTTGCATAGGATTTGCACACTGGATGCAGCACAAGGAGCGATCCTCATGCAGCCTCGGTCCAAAGTCTCAAGCGTCTGGCACGACAATTCCGCCATGGCGTCTTACCGCAGCGGCGTCTCGCTCCACAGCCACACCAGCATGTCGGAGGAGACGCTGACCTTCGTGCACAAGATGTTGGCATTTCTGCCCGGGTTGCGCCCCATCTTCGAGCACTATGACCGCAAGAGCAAAGACCGCGGCCTGCAGCTAGACTTTGCGCGCGGCCACTGGCGGCCGCCGCTGGTGCCCATCATGGGATACGAGCTGGAGGCCGGCCAGATCCAGAAGCTGGGGCTGGAGGCGCTGGTCTCCATCACCGACCATGACACGATCGCCGCACCGCAGCTGCTGCGCAACGTGCCCGCCGCGCGTGGAATTCCGGTGTCGCTGGAGTGGAGCGTACCGTTTGGTTTGACCGAGGTGCATCTGGGCGTACACAACCTGCCCAGTGCCGATGCGTACGCCTGGGCCGCACGCCTGGCGGCCTACACCGCCGCGCCGGAGGCGACCGAACTGCGCGCCATCCTGCACGAGCTGGATGAGCTGCCGGGTGTGCTGCTAATCTTCAATCACCCGGTCTGGGACCTGCACAAGATCGGCACCGAGCTTCATCGCCGCGAAGTCATGCGGTTTCTTGAGCTGTTCGGTGAGCGCCTGCATGCGCTGGAGCTGAATGGCCTGCGGGATGCCCGTGAGAACCGCGCGGTGGCCCGATTGGCTCGTGAGACCGGGCATCTGCTGATCTCCGGCGGCGATCGCCACGGCATGGAGGCGAGCGCCTGCATCAACCTCTCGCAGGCCCGCAACTTCCGCGAATTTGTGAACGAAATTCGCGTCGAACGCCGCAGCCATGTGCTGTTCACCGAGCCGTATGCGCGGCCGTGGGAGCAGCGTATTCTGCATTCCACGCTGGATGCGGTGACAGATTATCCCGAGTTCACGGAGGGTTGGCGCCGCTGGGATGACCGCGCCTTTCATCCCGACCGCGACGGCGTCATGCGTCCGCTTAGCCAGCTGTGGGAGAACGGCGCCGCGCCCTGGCCGCTGCTAGCGGCGATTCAGTTCGTGCGCATGGGGCGCAGCAAGACCTTTTCGCGAACTTTCAGCATGGCGTTTCGCGGGGTGGATGCCGCGGCTGAGGTGGAGCTGCTGTAAGGAGACACTCCGTTGCGGCTGCGACTCCCCTGGTTTGTCACCCCTCTCCATGGTTGTTACGCCCTTCCCCATGGTTGTTGTCCCCTCCCAGGATTTGTCATCCCGCAGCGCAGCGCAGGGATCTGCTTTTGCTTTCGCCCCTTCGGCACATGCGAACCGCTGCTCTTACCCGGCGGCCTGGCCAATTGCGCAGGAAGAGGGTACGCTGCTGCCGCAGTCAGAACAGCAGATCCCTGCGCTGCGCTACGGGATGACAATTCAGAGGGGGCGATGCGAAGCCCCTTCAGGCTTCACTTTCGCGAATATCGATATGTTCCGCCGTGAACGGACGTTTGAGAAATATGGTCCACAGATAGTTGACCGAGTAGCGCGCGGCCATGGTGAGAATGCCTTCCTTTTTCAGCCGCCGGGCCGAGGAGAACATCTTCAGGTGAAAGGTGAAGCACACGCGGCCGATTTCATGCAGCCGGCGGGCGATGTCCGTGTCCTCGCCGTAGAAGGTGAGCGCGAGGTTGAAGCCGCCGATACGCTCCAGCGCGGGGCGCGCTACGACAAAGTTGCCGCCCTGCACCATCGAGCCAACGCGCAGAACGTAGCGGTTCAGCGCATAGGTGATCCAGGCGGTGGCGTAGAACACGCGGACAAGCAGGCTTTCGCGGGGGCTGAGGTCGTAGTAGACCAGCGGGCCGGAGAGCGCGGCCAGCGAGCGGTCGGCGGCGAAGGAGCGCAGCACCTCGGTGACCCAGCCTGCAGGCAGGCGCGAGTCGGAGTCCACGTTGGCGATCAGGTCGCCGGAGCTGGCGAGAAACCCTGCCTGGCGGGCGTGCGGCAGACCCTTGCGGGGCTCGTCGACGAGCTTTACGCCGGGAAAGCTGAGCGCCACCTCGCCCGTGCGATCGGTGCTGGCGTTGTTGACGACGATGATCTCGACGGCCTCGCCCATCCCGGCAGTTTCGCGCAGGATGGAGCGGAGGCAGTCGGGAAGATACCGCTCTTCGTTGAACGCGGGGATCACGAAGGAAAGCGTCATGGGGCAACGCTAGCGCATCGAGGTTGCAGGAGCTTGAATATTCACGAACCGTCTCTTTTTCACCGCGAGTTCCGCATTGTTACCCGGGAATGCAATCTCCGGGTGGTAGGCGGACGGCGAAACAGGCCGGAAACGCCTCTTACCCAGAATGGCCCATGAGCTGAAGACTATCTTCGTCGAGGCAAACGGCCTCAACTTTGAGGTGCTGACCTGCGGCGAAGGGGACACGCTGGCACTGTGCCTCCATGGTTTTCCGGAGATCGCGCTGAGCTGGCGGGAGCAGATGCTGACGCTGGCTGCGATGGGGTATCGCGTGTGGGCGCCGAACCAGCGCGGGTATGGGCGTACGACGCGGCCGGTCCGTGTGGCGGATTACGCGATCGAGCAGCTGATGGGGGATGTTGCGGGGTTGATCGATGCTTCGGGTGCGGGGCGGGTGGTGCTGCTGGGGCATGACTGGGGCGCGATCGTTGCGTGGTGCTTCGCGACGCGGCAGCTGCGGCCGTTGGAGCGGCTGGTGATCGTCAATGTGCCGCATCCGGTGTGCTTTGCGCGTGCGCTGCGGAGCCGCTGGGGCCAACGGTTGCGCTCGTGGTACGCCGCTTTCTTCCAGATTCCCGGTCTGCCGGAGTGGCTGCTCTCGCGCAACGGCGCAAAGCCGGTGAGCGACATGCTGCTGCGCAGTTCCACCGCGCCGCAGCAGTTTCCACGCGACCTGCTGGAGGCGACACGCGCGAACGCCGCCCAACCCGGCGCGCTGAAGGCGATGATCGACTGGTACCGGGCGTTTCTGCGCGGCGGCGGGCGGCGGCGGCAGTTGCGTCTGGGATTTCCGCCCATCGAAATTCCCGTGCTGATGCTTTGGGGAGAAAAGGACGTTGCGCTCGCGAAGTACACGACGGACGGGACCGCGGAGTTTGCCCCGAAGCTGGACCTGCGTTTTCTGCCCGGCGTCTCGCATTGGGTGCAGCAGGATGCGACGGAGGTTTGTAATGATGCCTTGCGCGAGTTCCTGGGATTGGCTGGGGTTCAGGCGAGTGCTTCGAGATCATTCCTTGTAGGTGGATAAGAACGACGAAAAGCAGATCCCTCCGCTTCGCTGCGGGATGACAAATCAAGAAAGGAAACGCGGACGACCTGTTATTTCCGGAGTAACACCTCAAGTAAAGCTTGAGGCGGTGTTATCGTCCGTGGTTCGACCCCGGCAGAGAATGGTCTGCCGCTATTCTAGGGCGACCAACCTTTCGCGAGGTCCCTTCCATGAAGCTGCCGATCGCCTGTCTGCTATTTGTTTGCCTGGTTACCACCAACCTTTCCGCACAGGGTGGGGCCGCTGCGCCGCCCCCCCCTGTCCCGCCGGTGCGGGCGCCGCATGACATGGTGGTCAGCATTCATCACTGCGCCACGGACGCGGGGTTGGAGATGCTGCGCAAGGGAGGCAACGCCGTGGATGCGGCGGTGGCGGTGGGGTTTGCGCTGGCAGTGGTGCTGCCGGCAGCGGGCAACATCGGCGGTGGGGGGTTTATGCTCATCCGGCCCGGTGAGGCCGGGTTTGCCAATGGCAAGCCGCACTTTCTGGATTTCCGCGAGAGGGCTCCGGCGGCGGCCTCGCGCGATATGTACCTGGACGCGCAGGGTAACGTGATTCCGAAGAAGAGCACGGTGGGGGCGGCGGCCTCCGGCGTGCCCGGAACGGTGGCGGGGCTGGTGTATGCGGAGCGGCACTTTGGCAGGCTAAAGCTCCCCGAGGTGATGCAGCCGGCGATTCGGCTGGCGCGTGATGGCTATGTGCTGGCGGCGGAGGAGGCCTCGAGCCTGCAGGCAGACCGGCTGGCGCAGTTTCCGGCGTCGCACCGCATCTTTCAGCGGGATGGGCGCTACTACGGGGCGGGCGAGCACTTCGTGCAGCCGGAGCTGGCGGCAACGCTTGCGAGGATCGCCGCGAAGCCGGAGGACTTTTATCGCGGGGCGATGGCGGGGCAGATTGCGGCGTTTGAGGCGGCCAATGGCGGCCTGATCACTGCGGCGGATCTCGCGGCGTACAAGGTTAAAGACCGCGAGGCGCTGATCGGGCACTATCGCGGGCTGGAGGTGATCACGTCGCCGCCGCCCAGCTCCGGCGGGATTGCGCTGCTCGAGACGCTGAACATGCTCAGCGGCTATGACCTGCATGCGATGGGAGCGGATCGCTCGGCGGCGCAGATCCACCTGATCACGGAGGCGTTCCGGCGCGCGTACATGGACCGCGCGGAGTACCTCGGCGACCCCGATTTCAGCAGCATGCCCATCGCGAAGATGGCTTCGCAGCCCTATGCGGACGCGTGGCGCAAGACCATTGACCCGGTGAAGCCGACACCGTCCAAGGATCTGGTGCGGCCGGCGGGTTTTCTGCCACCGCCGCCCACGGAGTCGGCCGTTCCTCCGGAATCGCACCAGACGACGCATTTTTCGGTGGTGGACAAGGAAGGCAACGCGGTCGCGATGACCTATACGCTGAACTTCGGCTTCGGTTCCGGCGTGACGGTGGAGCCGCTGGGCTTTCTGCTGAACGACGAGATGGACGATTTCGCCAGCAAGATGGGTGTGCCGAACGGCTTTGGGCTGATCCAGGGGCCGGCGAACGCGATTGCGCCGGGCAAGCGGCCGCTCTCGTCGATGACGCCGACGATCGTCGCGGAACCGGGAAGTTACGATATGCATGGGCAGTTCAACCCAGGGCATGTGCGGCTGGTGCTGGGCTCGCCGGGCGGAGCGACGATTATTACAACGGTGGCCAACGATCTGATCTCGGTGATCGACAACGGGCTGGACATCCAGGCGGCCGCGGATGCGCCGCGCTTTCATCACCAATATCTGCCTGATGTGCTGGAGTTCGAGACGCGGTTCCCGCAGGCGACGATCAATGCTTTGCAGGCCCGGGGGTATCCGGTGCGTCATGCCGGCGCGAGGGATGAGAGCGCCGGCGCCGTTACGTGGGGCGACAGCGAATTGATCGCGCGCGATCCGAAGACGGGTGAGCTGACGGCGGGGCAGGATAAGCGGCACAGCTTTGGGAAGGCTGCGGGAGATTGAGCGCTTTGGCTTGTCTTCCCAACGAGCTGTCATCTCGACCGGAGCGGGACAACAGCAGGTTCCTGGCGGGAATGACAGAAAGAAAAGCAACAATGCCAGAAGAAAAAGCAATAACGGCAGAAGAAAAGCAACAACGCTGTGTAGCTCAAGGCAGTTTGCTATGTGGGCTGCCCGACGATGCACAGGCCCATCCAGGTGGGATAGGGTAGCGTAAAGAAGCTATGGCCTTTGGTATTTCGAGCCACCTGTTCCTTCCGGATCGTCTTACGCCCAGTACGCTAGACCTGCTTCGCGATGCCGGTGCGGAGGTTGTCGAGGTTTTTGCGTCGAGGCACCATTTCGACTACGCGGATCGCAATGCGGTGCGCGAACTGGCGAACTGGTTTCGCGCGAACCCTGTCGCGGCGTCGATGCATATGCCCATCTTCACGGAGGCGGAAGAGTCGCAGTGGAGCCGTCATACCGAAGCCACGCTGAACCTTGTGAGCCGGGCCAAGGGCGAGCGCATTGCCGCGATGGACGAGGTGAAACGCGCGCTGGAGGCCGCCGAACAGGTGGCGTTCCGCTCCTGTGTGCTGCATCTTGGATTGAAGGATGATCGCTGGTCCACGGAGACCCTGGACCTGTCGCTGACCGCTGTCGAGCATCTGAAAGCGTTCGCCGCGCCGCTGGGGGTGCAACTGCTGCTGGAAAACCTGAACAACAATCTAGCTACGCCGGCACACCTGGTGGAGATTGCCCGTGTCGGTCACTTCGATACGGTGGGATTCTGTCTGGATGTGGGACACGCACACCTGACGCAGCCCACGGTGACGGACGAGACCGGCTTCGATCGCCATGCCCAGGAGCGGCTGCGCGACGAGTTTGGCGACGCAGCGTTGAAGGATGGTCTCGCCGAGGCATTTCAGACGTTTGGCAGCCGGTTGGTGGAGCTGCACCTGCACGACAACAGCCGGATGCGTGATGAGCATCTTTGGCCGGGCGAAGCAGCGGCCGGCAAGGGGCTGGATTGGGGTGTGGTGCGCGCAAGTCTTGCCAAGCTCAAGGAGGTCCCGACGGAGGTGCTGGAGATTGCCTATGAGCCGCCGATAGCGATACGCGAGATCAGCCGCAAGGTGGGGGTAGCGCGCCGGCTGTTGGAAGAGCGGCCTCACATGAGGCTCAGGTATGACTCACCTGATCAGGGCTGATTACGGATGGCTGGGCGGCAAATGCGGAACAGCGGATTCCCTCCCGTTCGACTGCGCTCGGGGCGAATGACAGAAAGAAAAAGCAACAGCGCTGTATAGCCGAACCTTAGTGCGCGTGGGCGTGTCCGTGGTCGTGCTGATGGCCGCCGGGACCGTGATGATGGTGGGAATGGCCGTCGATGACCTCCGGCACGGGCGGATTGCAGCAGCCGTCCGTGGTGGCGCAGGCGTTAATCTCCATCTGGATGGTGGTGTGATGGATGCCGAAGTGGTCGCGAAGCTGGTGGTTGAGCCGCTCCAGCACGGATTCGCACTCGGCGAGCGGCATCTCGGCCACCTGCACGTGGCAGGCGAGCGCATGGGACTGCGAGGTCAGGCTCCAGACGTGCAGATCGTGCACGTCGAGCACGCCGGGAACGCCGCTCATCGCATGGCGAATCTCGGCCATGTTGACGGAGCGCGGCGTGCCTTCGAGCAGAATGTGCAGCGTCTCGCGAACGATGCCAAAGGAACTCCATAAGATCATGGCGGCGATGATGAGCGAAAGCAGCGGATCGATCCATTGCCGGTGGGTAATTGCGATGAGCAAGCCGCCGACAATGACTGCGGCCGTGGAGACCGTGTCGCCGAGCATGTGGATGAAGACGCTGCGGATGTTTACGTCGCCGGAGAAGCGCCATAACAGACCGGCGATGAGGCCATTCATGACCACACCGGCAGCGGCGACGATCATCATCAGGCGAGGCTCGACCGGTACGGGATGCAGCAGGCGGGTGACGGCATCGATGGCGATCCAGACAGCGAGCACGGTGAGGCTGAGCGCGTTGACGAAGCCGGCGAGCACCCCGGAACGCTGGTAGCCGAAGGTACGCTGATCGGTGGCAGGACGTGATTGCAGCCAGACGGCAACAAAGCTCAACCCCAGTGCGGCGAAGTCGGAGACGTTATGCCCGGCCTCCGACATGAGCGCGAGGGAGTGGGCACGCAGGCCAAAGAAAAAGGTCGCGAGGATATACAGGAAGGTCAGCGCGAGTGAGATCTTGAGAATGCGCTGCATGGCCGCATTGGGCTGCGAGTGCGCGTGCATATCTTTTAGTCTATCTCGCCGTTGGTTACGTCTCCTTTAGGGCAACGGCTGCATTGTGCTGCGGCGAGACGGAATCCGCATCCAAGCTGGTGCAAGGAATGCACGGAGAGGATTTGCCCATGAAGATAAATACTGTCAGCACGCACGCTCACCAGCTTACCCGGCTGGGGCTGTTCAACTGTTATCTTGTGCGCGAGCCGGATAGCTTTACGTTGATCGACACAACGCTGCGGGGTGGCGGAAAGGCGATCATCGCGGATGCGCGAGGGATTGCGCCGGAGCCGATCGCGCGCATCCTGCTGACGCATGCCCATGGCGACCATGTGGGTTCTGTGGATGAACTGGAGGGCGAACTGGGGCACGCTGACCTGGCCATCACGGCGCGGGATGCGCGCTTGTTGAGCAAACCGCCGGATGAGACGCTCGAACCTGGCGAGCCCCAAGGCAAAGTGAAGGGCAGTTTTCCGGGCGTCACGAGCTCACCGACGCACATGGTGAGCGATGGCGAGCTGTTTGGCTCGTTGCGTGTGATCACCACGCCAGGCCACACGCCGGGCCATGCGTGCTTTTTCGATGAACGTGACGGCACACTGTATGCGGGTGATGCATTGATCTGCGTGGGCGGCAATGTTCATGTGCCGGGCTTTGGGCCGTGGTACTTCCCTTTGCCGGGGCTGGCGACCTGGAACAAGCCGATGGCGGTGGCGAGCGCTCAGAAGCTGCTGGATGTGCTCGGCACGGGGATTCGGCGTTATGCGAGTGGGCATGGGCGGCTGGTGGAGGGCGGACCGGCATTGCTGCAAGCGGCATTGGATGGGGCGAAGGAGAAGCTGCGGTAGGAGTGCCGGCGAAAGCGGTTCCTGTTCAGGCGTGAGGTTTGAGCAGAGGCGGGTTTGAGGAGTTTGGTGCGGTTTTGAGTGGGCAGTTGGGTAGCTGCAAGTAGCTTAGCTGCGCCAGTGCAGATCGACGGGGCCGTCGGCGAGCGGATGGTCGCCTTTGCCGGTGAGTCGACGTTGCTTCAGCGCGAAGTACCACTTGGCGGGCTTGTCGGCATCGTCGATCAGCATGAGGCCGGGGTTGGAGCGCAGGCCGCGTGCCTGCTCGATCATGGTTTGCTGGTCCTGCGCTACGAAACGGGCACCGAAGAATTTGACGAGCGGGGTTACGAAGGGGACGTGGTAAGCGATGTTCCACGCCGCGACGATGTCGATGCGACAGGTTGCAGCGGTCACGGGCGTGACTGTGGTGAGCGAGGAAAACCAGCGCTGCTTGCCGTGTTGGTTGGTGGCGACGATGGTTTCATAGCGACGATTCGGCAGCATGAAATCGATGGTGGTGACGGGTTTGCCGAGCAGCTTATAAGGCGCTGAGTTGGAGCTGGGTGTGTGCGGGCTCATGCGGAAACCGGCGTTGCGGCCAGCGTGTTCGCTGTCGAATAAAGGTTCGAAGTGTTTGATTTTTTCATGAATGCTGGCTGCGGAGCGCCACCACCACGCCTGGTGCACGAAGGGACCGTGCGCGGGGTCCATGAGACCGATGATGCCGTGATCGACGTTGCAGGGCAGGTCCGCAGAGAGATGTGCGCTGCGGTACTGCGGCGTGAATTTAGGCAGATCCGGCATGGGCGGCAAGGTGGTTTCATCGACGATGCGGCCGGAGCCCGCGGCAGGCACGTAGACCCAGGCGTAGCTGTCCGCTTCGCGCACGGGAAAGGCGTTGGCGTAGATGCGCGTGGGCTCGAGGTGATCATGCGAGGTGAGTGAGGGGATCTCTTCGCAGCGCCCGGTGCAGGGCTCGAAGCGCCAGCCGTGGTATTTGCACATGACAGTTTCGCCGTCGAACCAGCCGGCCGAGAGCGGAATGCCGCGATGCGGGCAGAGATCGCGCAGCGCGAAGAGCGAGCCGTCGGTCTTGCGGCCGAGCAGCATGGGGATGCCGAGCAGCGTGGTGAGCGCGGTGTCGTTTGATTTCAGGGCCGAGGTAAGCACGGCGGGGTACCAGTCGCCGAAGATCATCTCCGCCGGCGGTCCGGGCCTTCCGGGCATACCGATTTGCACGAGGTCTGCCTCGCGGTCGAGGGCGCCCTGCGATCGAATTGGCCTCATGCGTGCCATCACTCAAGTTTACGCAAGCACGAACGTACACTGGAGCCGATGTCCGTCCCCGTTCCAGCCCGGCCTCGCTCCACGCTGCTTACGGTTCTGCTGCTTTGGGTGGCGTTCTATGCCAGCTTCACGTTGTTTCGTCCCGCGCTGCTGGACGATGCCGACAGCGTGCATGTAGAGGTGGCGCGCGAGATGCTGCTGCGCCACGACTATGTGACGTTGTACGCCAACGGCATTCGCTACCTGGAAAAGGCGCCGCTGCTGTACTGGTCGATGGCGGCAAGCATACGGGTTGCAATGCTTTTCGGAGTGAATCGGCCGGAGACGCTGGCCGCGGCGGCGCGGGTTCCGCTGGCGCTGGCGGTGCTCGCGCTGGCGCTGTGCTGCGAGAGCCTGGCGCGGCGCATGTTTCACTCCGCTCGTGCCGGGCTGTACAGCGCTCTCCTATTGTTGTCGGGATTTGGAGTCTTCATCTTTACGCGCATTACGATTCCCGATGTGATGGTGTGTTTGTGGATCACAATATCCCTGTGGTGCCTGTGGCGCACGGAGGAGATCGACACATCGCGGGTGCCCCGTTCTTTGTCGTCTTTTGACAAAGGGCGGGGTGCTCTTCGGTTTGAAGATGTTGAAGCCCGAGACGAAGAGCACCCCACCCTTCACGATGAAACCGTGAAGGATGGGGCACCCGTTCGGTGGCTTTGTGGGGGCTTTGCTGCGGGTTGTGCGCTCAATGTGCTCACGAAAGGCCTGATTGGCGTCGTGTTTCCTGCAGGCATTGCGCTGATTTATCTATGGATGACGCGCGGTGTGCAAAGGGGTTTGCGCCGCCTGCGTGAATTATACCCATGGAGTTCTTTGCCCGTATTTTTTGTGATCGCCGCGCCGTGGCACATCCTCGCGGGGCTGGCGAATCCGACCCAGGGGCATCCTGCACCGTTCGTGTTTCTGCGTGATGCAGCTTCCCCGCTGCCGTGGGGGCACTGGCGAGTGCCTATGCCTGCGGATGGCAATGTGCGTGGCTGGTGGTGGTTTTACTTCATGAACGAGCACGTGCTGCGCTACCTGAATCTGCGCGTGCCGCATGACTACGACACCGTGCCGCTCGCCCTGTTCTGGGGGCTGTGCCTGGTGTGGCTGATGCCGTGGTCCGCATTTGTTTTCAAGGCCGCCGGTTGGGCAGTGCCACTGCTTTCCGCGAAATGGCGAAGGCAGTTTCGACGGCACGATCTTCCGCTGAAGCGGCGTGGGTTGTTGCTGCTCACGGTATGGGCTGCGTTTGTGCTGCTGTTCTTTTCGCTTTCCACGCGGCAGGAATATTACGTGCTGCCGGCTGTTCCCGCGCTGGCGGTGTTGATTGGGGGATGGCTGGCGTATCGGGCGGTAGAAAAGACGCAGGCCGAAGCGCATCGTCGCGCGGGAAGACGTGTGACGGCGGTGCTCGCTTTGCTGGGGCTGGGCGCTGCAATTGTTTGCCTGTTCTTCATTTTGCATACGCGCGCGCCGGACCGCGACACCGATCTGGCGCAGTTGCTGCAGCAGAATCCGGGAGAATATGCGTTGAGTTTCGGGCATTTTCTGGATTTGAGTGCGAAGGCGATGGGAATGTTTCGTTTGCCGCTGGCACTGACTGCGTTATGCCTTGGCGTGGGCTGGCCTGCAGCGTGGTATTTGCGAACGAGGGCTCGCGTAAATGTTTCGAATCTAGTGCTGGCGGCGAGTACCTTTGGATTTTTGCTGGCCGCGCATTTGGGACTGCAGACGTTTGCTCCGGTGATCAGTTCTGCGCAGCTCGCGGAGGCTATCAGGCCACAGGTGAAGCCGGAGGATCTGGTTGCGATTCATGGTGAATACGAGTCCGGATCCACGCTGGGTTTTTATCTGAAGCGAAACGACATTCACATTCTGGAGGGACGCAGCTCGAACCTCTGGTACGGATCGTTTTTCCCTGATGCGCCGCGCATCTTCGAGACGCCTGCGAGCCTTGCCGCGAAATGGGCTGGGTCGCAGCGCATCTTCCTGTGGCAGTCGCTGACCGATCCACCCAACACCTTGCCGAAGCTGCCGGGTCCTGTGTTTGTGCTGGTGAAGAGTGGAGGCAAAGAAATCGTCAGCAATCAACCGAACAGGTGATGTTCTTTCTTCAAGGGCGTGCGGTAGCATCGGAACGACTGCAAAAATCCTATGCCCTGTGATCCCCATGAGCTTCGCCACGTGCCGTTGTTTTCGCTGCTTGACGATGATGAACTGGCTGTACTCGCGCAACAGGTAGAGATGCGCGATTTTGCAGCGATGCAGCGCATTTATAAGGCTGGTGATCCTTCGGCGCGGGCGTTCATCGTGATGAGCGGCTCGGTGCGCGTGACCTCGATCGACCAGGACGGGCAGGAGGTGCTGTTCGCTGAGCCCAAGCACGGGGACTTCTTCGGCTTTGCTTCCATGCTGGACGATGCACCGCACCAGACTACGGCGGTAGCGATCAGGGCAAGTAGCTGCGTGGAGGTGGATCGCAACGATTTAACGCAACTGCTGAAACGCAAACCCATGGCTGGGCTGGATCTGCTGACGGTGGTGGCGCGGGAGATCCATGCGACGCAGCAGCTGGTGCGGGGCCGCTCGGCGCGCAACCCGAATGAGCTGATCGATGAGCGCGAAACGTTTGGGGAGCGCATTGCGGATCGCGTTGCGTCCTTTGGCGGATCGTGGCGCTTCATCATCCTCTTCGCCGTCGTGCTGTTCGTGTACACGACCGTCCAGATCGTGCTGAAGGGCCGCGCGTGGGACCCGTATCCCTTCATCCTGCTGAATCTTTTTCTGTCGATGCTGGCGGCGATTCAGGCGCCAGTGATCATGATGAGCCAGAACCGCCAGGATTCACGGGACCGGTTGCGCTCCGAGCTGGACTTTGAGGTGAACCGGCGTTCAGAGGTTGAGATTCAGGCGTTGGCGCGCAAGTTGAATTTTCTGCATGACAAGGTCGACGATATCGACGATCGTCTGCGTGGGCCTAATGAGCCGCGTGAGCCGGAAGATTTGCAGGGCTAATCCCGAGGCGGTTTTGCCCGCTCGGAGGCGCGCCGGCACAATCGGTGCAGGCTGCGCGCGCGGGCACGTACAGCGGCGCTTGTATCGTCGAGCGCTCTTGCGATAAGCAAACGCACTCGCGCGCGCAGACCTTCATCGTGGGCACTCAGATCGAAGAGCCCTTGCAGTGCGAAGACACGCAAAAATGCGCTTGAGCTCTCGATTGCTTCGAACATGAGTTCGATTGCCAGCGCACGTTCCCGGGTACTAAGGCGCAGGCCGCCCACCACGATCATAAGATTCCAGCGTGCTTCCAGAACTGCGCACGCGAAGGCTTTGTCGATCAGACGGCCTGCGAACGGGTCGAGCGATTGTGGATGAAGCTGTTGCAGTTTCTTCAGCGCATTGCTTGCCCGGCAAAGAACGACGTCGCGGCTATCCTCCAATGCGGCGATGAGCGCTTGCAGCGTCTCTGGGTGAGCCGCTGCCTCGTTGGCGATCTCCTCTGCTGCCCCGAGGCCTCGCGCGGGACCTGCGGCCAAACGCTCACGGATGGAATGGAGCTGCGAAGTCACAACTTCTCCAGTACGCCGCGATGCAGGCGAAAGCGCTCACCGCGCCAGACGACCACATCGCTCGCGTAGCTCCAGGCCCAGAAGAAGAGGCCGAGGCAATCGCGGAGCGGCAGCAGAAACAGATCGCGAAGGACCTGCTCATCGCGCAGCAGACCTACGCCGATGCTGAGTGCGACGGCTACGCGGGCGAGCAGTGCCAAAGAAAGCAAAGACAAGCTCCACAGGGCGAAGCCGCTGGCGAGCACCGTGGCGAATGCCCAGGGCAGAACGTAGGTGAATGCGAGGCCGAGATAGCCGGCGCGGCGGGAGTCGCGCGTGGAGCGTGACCAGCGCAGCTGGTGGTCCGCAAAGCCGCGCCAGGCGTAGGCGGGAACGGTGGTGGTGACGACCTCGTGAACAAGCTCGACGCGGTAGCCGGCGCGATGCAGCCGGGCGCCGAGTTCGTAGTCGTCGGCGAGCTGATCGACCAGAGCCTCGAAGCCGCCGATGCTCCCAAGGGCGGTCTTGGTGATGGCCAGCGTAGAGCCGAGGCCGAAGCGGAGGCCGCCCTCGAGCGAGCGCGCGGCGAGGACGCCGGGGATGAAGTCGGTGGAGATGCCGAGGGCTTCGAGCCGCGAGAAGACGGTGCGTTCCGCGCGGCCGATGTAAGGGACGGTGACCAGGCCGAGCGGAGTGCTGATGTGAGGGTTAGGTCGCGAGGAGTTTTGTTCAGTCTTGAGTTCTGAGTTGGAGGGTTGTGAGGGGTGTTGTTTCAGCGCGAAGGGTGTGAGGATGCGCGTGAGGTAGTCCGGCGAGACGAGGATGTCGGAGTCGTTGACGATGAGGTGCTCGTGCTGTGCGTAGGGCAGCATTTGCGTGAGCGAGGAGAGTTTCCCGTTGGGCCCGAGGCGCTCGGCGCACTCGATGAGCTGGATGGGGATGTGCGGGTACTCGATGCGGAGGCGGGCGACTTCGGCGACGGCGGGGTCGTCCAATGAGACGACGCCGAAGACGATCTCATACGGGCCCGTGTAATGCTGTGTGCAGTGACTGATAAAGCCTGCATACATGCGCGGATCGACGCCGCGCAGGGGCTTCAGGATGGAGACGGCGGGTTGGCTTTCGGAGCTGGGTTGGGGTGAACAAGAGCGGCGAAACTGGCGTGCTCCCCAGAGTGCAAGGAGGCTGTAGACGATGCCACTGAGGGTGAGCACGGCTGTGAGCAGCGGAAGCGCGGAGAAGACATTCACCGCTCCTTAGTGTAGTGGGGCAAATGCAGTGTTGTGGCGCTACAAGCAAAACGCAGATTCCCTTGCGGGAATGACAACCGAAAAAGATCTACTCGTAGCGCAATGCGTCGATGGGGTCGAGCGTGGAAGCCTTCCAGGCGGGGTAGATGCCGAAGACGAGCCCGATGACGCAGGAGGACAGGAACGCGGCCAGCACCCAGCCCAGGCCCACCTGCGAGCTGAGCACAAAGTGCAGCAGAAAGGCGAACAGCGAGCCGAGGGTAACCCCGATCAGGCCGCCCACGGCGCACAGCACAATGGCTTCGACGGTGAACTGCAGCAGGATCGTCGAGCGTGTGGCGCCGATGGCTTTGCGGACGCCGATCTCGCGGGTGCGCTCGGTCACGCTGACCAGCATGATATTCATCACGCCGACGCCGCCAACCATCAAGCCCACGGCGCTGAGGCCGAGCATCAGCAGAAAGAGGCTGCTGGTGATCTGCGACCAGAGTTTGGTGATGGAGTCAGGGCCGGAGATGGAGAAGTTATCTTCCTTGGTGTTGGCCACCTTGCGGCGGCGGCGCAGAAGCTCGCGCACCTCGTCTTCCGCGATGGGCTTGTTTTTCTGGTCATCGAATTTGGCGCTGATCCAGTAGTCGAGGACCTCCGGATGGAGCTTCTTGAAGGTGGTGATGGGCATGTAGACCATGTTGTCTTCGGGGTTTTTGCCGCCGCCGAAGGCTGATTTGCGCTTGTCCATGGTGCCGATGACGGTGAAGGCGCGGCCTTCGACGGCGATCTGCTTGCCGACCGGATCGGCTTCGCCGAAGAGTTCTTCCGCGGTGTCGTGGCCGATGATGGCGACGTCGGAGGCGCGGTCCTGGTCAAAGGGCGTGAAGTAGCGCCCGGCCACGATCTTTTCATCGTAGACATCGCCGTTGGAGAAGCTGTCGCCAGTGATGATGATGTGCTCGGCTTTGTGATTGCCGTACTTCGCCGTGGCGGTGCCGGTGTTCCACTGCTGACTCTGGTAGCGGAGAGATGCCCCGGCGGCGACGATGTGCGGCAGCTGGCCGATGGCGAGCATGTCGCCGTAGGTAAGCTGTTTGCGGGCGAGCATCTCCGTGGTGGGATTGATGGTGATGGGCGGCAGGCGCGAGATCCAGAGAACATTGGTGCCGAATTGCCGAACCAGGTCCGAGACGGTGTTATCGAGGCCGTTGATGACCGAGGAGATCGCGATGACGGTGATGACGCCGATGACGATGCCGAGGATGGTGAGGCTGGAACGCAGCTTGTTGGCGCGCAGGGTGTCGAGCGCCATGATGACGGCTTCGCGCTGCTGGGTTGCTTTGAGTGAGGCCATGGGAACTCCGGTGATGCGACTCTGGACCTTGCGGAAGGGAAAAGCAGATCCCTGCGCTGCGCTACGGGATGAAAATTCTTGGAGCCATCTAAAATTCCGACCGCAGCGCGACGATGGGGTCAAGGTTGGCGGCCTTGCGTGCGGGATAAACGCCGAAGAAGATGCCGACGGAACCGGCGACGCCCAGCCCGGCAAAGATGCTCCATAGCGCGATGCTGGAGGGGAAGCTGAGGGCGATGGTGATGACCTCAGCGGCGCCGACGCCGAGGATGACGCCCAGCACACCGCCGACCAGCGCCATGGTCGCGGACTCGAGCAGGAATTGCAGCAGAATATCGGGCTTGCTGGCGCCGAGGGCCTTGCGGACGCCGATCTCACGGGTGCGCTCGGTGACGCTGACGAGCATGATGTTCATGATGACGATGCCGCCGACTACAAGCGAGATGGCGGCGATAGCTACGGCGACGAGCTCAAAGGAGCTGGAGATCTGTGACCAGAGGGAAAGCAGGCTGTCGCTGGATTCGATGGTGAAGCTGTCGGGGGTGCCGGGGCGGTCGTGGCGCAGGCTGCGCAGCAGAACGCGGCTCTCGTCCTCGGCGGTGTCCATGGAAGCGCCGCCACCGCCGCGGACGGCGATCGAGATAGTCTTGGCGGCGCCGTAGGTGCGCTGGTAGGCGGTCAGCGGAATGGCGACCCAGTCGTCCTGGCTGATGCCGAGGGTCTTGCCCTGTTTTTCTCCCAGCCCGACGATGGTATAAAGCGAACCATCTACCCGGATCTCCTTGCCGATGGGGTCGGCGTCTTCGAGCAGGTTTTCTTCGATGTCGGTGCCGACGATGGCGACGTGGGTGCCGTGCTCCTCCTCAGCCTGGGTAAAAGAGCGGCCTTCGGTGATGTTGAGGTTGGTGAGCTCCGGCATGAGCGCGGTGTAGCCGCGAATCTGGGTACTGGTGCTGGAGTGCTTGCCGGCGACAATGGTGCCCGTGGTCGTCTCGCTGGCCCCAACGGCGAGGCAGCTGCGGCACTCTTCCTGAACGGTGTGGTACTCCTGCAGCCCCAGCACCTTGCGCTTGGTGTAGCGGATGTAGTCGTCATAGTCCGTGACGACGGTGGGCATCTGGGCGACGGTGAAGACGTCGGCGCCGAAGGTATTGATTTTGGTGGCGACGAAGCGATTTGCGCCGTTCACCAGCGTAACCACCGCGATGACGGACGCGACGCCGATCACCACGCCCAGCAAGGTGAGCACGGAACGCAGCTTGTTGGCCCAAAGGGAGGCCAGCGCCAGCCGAATCGCGTCTTTTTTCTCCATCGCCATTTTTCCATCGCCAGGTGGTGCCGGTAGCGAGAGTGTACCTTTCGGGTGCGTTGGCGCTTCTACGAAAAGTGGGGCGATGTGGTTCTGTGCCGTGTAGAAGTCAGGCATTTCGACGGCACAGACGTTTCGACGGGACAAAGGGTGATCCGCTGCGGCGATTGGCCGGAAGCTGGGACAATCATGCATCCTACAAGACACTGGCAATCAGCCGGGAGGGTGCACGTTTGAGCCAGGCTTATCTGAACCGTATCGCTACTGCTGTGCCGGATCACGACGTGCACGGCGCGTTTGTCGCCTTTGCCGACGGGCTGCTTGCCGGAGCGAACGAGACCCGCGTGCGTGCGGTGTTCAACCGGATGGCGTCGCGTTCCGGCATCGAGCACCGGTACTCCGTGCTGACGCCGAACCAGGCCTCGACCGAATTTCACATCAATGCCCATGAGTTTTACCGCAACGGCGCGTTTCCGCATACGGCGGATCGCATGAGCGTGTATGAGCGTTTTGCGCCGGTGCTGATGCGGCGGGCGCTGGACCGACTGAAATTAAGCCCGGCCGAACGCGAGGCGATCTCGCATGTAGTGGTCACGACCTGCACGGGGCTGTATGCGCCGGGGCTGGACTTCGAGGCCGTCGACCACCTGGGGCTGCGCACTGATGTGGAGCGCACCATGATCGGCTTCATGGGCTGCTATGCCGCGATCAACGGATTGAAGACAGCACGGCACATCGTGCGTTCCGAGCCGGAGGCCAAGGTGCTGATGGTGAACCTGGAGCTGTGCACGCTGCATCTGCAGGAGACCATCGATCTGGAGCAGGTGCTGAGCTTTCTGGTGTTCGCGGATGGGTGTGCCGCCAGCCTGATCTCCGCCGATGCGATGGGCTTTTGCATGGATAGCTTCCGGGCCGTGATGATCCCGACCACACGCGAGCTGATCACGTGGAAGATCGGCGGTGTGGGCTTCGACATGCTGCTGAGCGGGCAGGTGCCGGGCGCGATCGGCAAGGCGCTGGTACACGGCGGGACCGAGGTGCTGGGCGACGTGCATAAAGACGAGATCGCATTGTGGGGGGTGCACCCGGGCGGCAAGAGCGTGCTGGATGCCGTGGAGCGCGGGCTGGGACTGCGGCCGGACGCTCTGAACTGCTCGCGTGAGGTGCTGGAGCGCTTCGGCAACATGAGCTCGGCGACGGTGATGTTTGTGCTGGAGCGGCTGATGGCCGAGGCCACGGGCGGCGACAAGGGCTGTGCGATGAGCTTCGGCCCGGGATTGACCGCGGAGACGATGCTCTTCCATGCGGTTTAGGGCGAAAGGCAGATTCCCAGCGGGAATGACAGAAAGAAAAGCAAAGGCAAACGCGGGTTTCCTTAGGGAATGACAACGAAAAGGCAAGTGCAAACGCAGATTCCCTACGGGAATGACAACAAAAAGGCTTCGACACTGGACTTCGACAGGCGTGCCGATCCGGCGGCTTTGCCGGAGTGGATGGATGAGCCCTGCAGCTACCCGGAGTTTCGCGATTGTGTGCGCGATCTCGGCTCCGTGAACCGCTGGACCTTCGGCTATTGGCCTACGCTTGGATTTTTGCGACAGGTAGTCAAGGCAGGGGGTTCGGCGGGCCACGCGTTGCGTGTAGTGGATGTGGGTTCGGGGGGTGGAGATACCTTGCGGCGCATTGCGCTTTGGGCGCGGCGGCGCAAGATCGGCGTCGAACTCACGGGTGTTGATCTGAATCCTTATGCGACGGAGGCGGCTAAGGAGTTTTCCGCGGCCGATGCGCGGTTTGCGGCGATTCGCTGGATTACAGGGGATGTCTTTACGGAGCCGGCGGCGCAGCAATGCGATGTGGTGCTGAGCTCGCTGATGACCCACCATATGCGCGACGCGGAGATTGTGCATTTTCTGCGCTGGATGGAGAAGACGGCGACTAAGGGCTGGTTTATCAACGATCTTCTGCGCAGTGCGAAGGCCTACCGGCTGTTCAGCGTCCTCGCCTGGTTGAAACGCTGGCACTCGTTTGTGCAGCACGATGGGCCGGTGTCGATCCGGCGCGCGTTTCGTGAGGAGGACTGGCGGCGCCTGTTGACCGAGGCGGGTGTGCCGCTCGACGCCGTGCGTCTGGAGCAACCCGTGCCGGGACGCCTGTGCGTGACGAGGCTGAAGTGAGCGTGCCGGCGGACGGAGCGGACGTGCTGGTGGTGGGTGGAGGCCTGGCGGGACCGGCGGCAGCGATCGTTCTGGCCCGAGCCGGGCGGCGGGTTACGCTGCTGGAGCGCGAGCGGGAGCCAAAGCATAAGGTCTGCGGTGAATTTCTGAGTGCGGAGGCGCTGGGGCTGCTCCGCTTTCTCGGCGTCTCGCCGGTGGCGCTGGGTGCAGTGCCGGTGCAAGGGGTGCGGTTCTGCTCGGGCCGTCATGCCACGCGGGCGGAGCTGCCGTTTGCCGCGATGTCGCTGACGCGGCGGCAGCTGGATCCGGCGTTGCTCGTGGCGGCGGAGGCTGCCAGGGTACGCGTGGTGCGCGGGGCGTCGGTTGAGTCGCTGGTGCGCGACCGGGACGGGTGGCGGGCAGAGATTGTCGGCGGTGAGTTTTTTTCCGCGCGGGATGCCGTGCTCGCCACGGGGAAGCACGAGCTGCGGGGGTTTGTGCGGCCAGCTGGGCCCCAAGGCGATCTGGTGGGCATGAAGATGTACCTGCGGCTCGCGCCGGCGCAGGCGGAGGCTCTGGCCGGGCATGTGGAGCTGCTGCTGTATCCGGGAGGGTACGCCGGGCTGCAGCCCGTGGAGGAAGGCGTCGCCAACCTTTGCGGCCTGGTTCAGAGAAAGCTGCTGGGGAAGCTGGGTGGCTGGGAAGGGCTGCTGACGCAGATGCGGGAGAGCAGCTTGCACGCCCGGGATCGCCTGGCGGGGGCCGAGCCGTTGCTCGCAAAGCCGCTGGCGATTGCCTCGATTCCATACGGCTTTGTGCGCCGGTCGGCCGCGGGGGAGGGCTTGTGGGCCGTGGGCGATCAGGCGGCGGTGATCCCGTCGTTTACGGGCGACGGGATGTCCATAGCCCTGTACAGCGGCGTGCGGGCGGCGGAGAGCTTGCTTCGCGGAGATACCGCGGCGGACTTCCAGCGCCAGTTACACGCAGAACTGCGTTGGCAGGTGATGCGGGCCACGGCGCTCTCTCGCGCGCTGGTCTGGGGACCCTCAAAGCGGTTGCTCGCCATCGCCGTGCGGCTGTGGCCCGGTCTGCTGCGCGGCACAGCGCGTGCCACACGCATTCCCGGCGCCGCGGTCAGAGCGCTTTCGGCTGGACTCTAGATTTAGTGGCTACGGCACGAGCACGATCTTGCCGATGCCACCCTTTTCGGCCACGGCCTGGGCCTCGCCGGCGTGGGCCAGGGGCAGGACGCGATCGATGGGCAGCTTCAGCTTGCCGTCGCGCAGGGCCTCGCCATAATGCACGATGGTTTCGGCCTTGGGTTCGGCCATCATGGGCTTTACCCGCACCAGAGGATGCAGCTCCGCGTCCTTGGGCGGGCCGATCAGGCTGCCATATGCGCCGCCGGGCTTGACCTTGGCCAGCAGCTTGGGCGCGAGCTTGCCGCCAACGGTGTCGGCCACGGCATCCAGCAGGCCGAGCCGGGCGAGATCGTCGTCGTTGTCGAGGTTGATGGCGGCTATGGCGCCGAGTGACAGCGCCTCATCCATCTGTTTCCTGCGCACACCCGCAATCACCTTGGCGCCGAGCTCGAGTGCGCAGAACAGGGCGCAGCGGCCGACGCTGCCCATGGCGCCCGTGAGCAGGATCGTCTGCCCGGCCTGCACCCCGGTGGCGTCCCGGATGAGCTGGTCGCCGGTGAGTGAGACGAGCGGGAGGGAGCCGGCGGCGGTCATCTCCAGGCCTTCGGGGACGCGTACGAGATCGGCTGCCGGAACGACGCACAGCTCGGCGTAGGCCTTCTGGGCTAGCGCAAAGACCTTATCGCCCTCCTTGAAGCCTTTCACGCCTTCGCCGATCGACTCGACGATTCCGGCGACGTCGCGGCCGAGAATGCCGGGAAACTCAACCGGGAAACGCTCTTTGGCATCGCCGGAGCGCATCTTCCAGTCCACCGGGTTGACGCTGGCGGCCAGCACACGAACGCGAATCTCACCCGGGCCAGCCTCGGGGTCCTCAAAGTCCTCGTACTTCAGCTTGGAGGGCCCCCCGTACTCATGCAAAACCGCTGCTTTCATCGCGTCACAATCCTCTGGGCCGTTGGATGCGGGAGGTGTTGCGCGCGGCTGGGCCAGCTTCTAGGCACGAATCCAGCGGTCCAGCCGGAAGGCCTCCTGGCGTTCGGTGTAATCGAGGGTGAGCAGCGGAGTGGAGGCGATCATTTCGTGTACCCTGTCGCCGCTCATGCGGTGGTCGTCCGAGGCGCCCAGCCAATGGGAGGCGAGCAGCGTATCCCCGGAGTGCAGGGCAGTGACCAGGCTGGTCACGATGCCGAGCCAGTCGGCGGGGCTGAAGTAATAGCCGATCTCGCTCAGCACGATCAGATCCGGCGGCTGAGTTCCCGGGCTTTGCAGATTCCCGGCTGCTTCCGTGAGAGATTTGCAGGAGATTTCAACCTGAGGAAGGTGCGCGCAGCGTTGCTTTGCCTGCGCCACAGCCGTCGGTGAAAAGTCGCAGGCGTTAACCGTATCGCAAACGGATGCGAGGCGTTCGGTCAGAACGCCTACGGAGCAGCCGGGCTCGAAGCCGCGACGATAGCGGCGATGGTTCAGGGCCGCGAGGATAATGTCATATCGCTGCAGTTCGTAGGCGTTCTTTGCGAAGTCCCAGGGATCGGCCTTTTTCTGGTACTTCGCCTCGAAGAATTCGGGGCTCGATTTGTCGGGAGCACGGCGGAAGAGGCGCATGGTCATGAGAGTGTCTTCACAGCTGGAGCGGAAGGCGAGTCAATCTTTTTCTTTGAATGAAGGCTGACGCCATGCGCGGACGGAATCGACCCAGGCTCGATTTCGCCACATGGCATCCAAAGCTCCGAGAGTTCTTGCCTGGAGATCATCATGCCCAACGGTCGCATCGGCACCGTGGCATCAAGGGCATCGGCGAGCTTGGGGTCAGTGGGCTCGCGGCGGCGATCTCGAATGCTGTGTATCACGCGACAGGGGAGGGTACGCAAGCTGCCGCTGCGGCTGGTACGGTACTTGGCGCGACGCGGTAGGTTGTGAGCCGGAGCCGGTTGACTCTGTCGCCTCCTCTTTGGCGCCTCGCAGTGATTCCTTTACTGGTTGCTTTGATTCATTTCCCGCCCCGCAGTTCAATTTGTCATCCCGCAGCGAAGCGGAGGGATCTGCTGTTCGTCGCCTCGCCGCGAGGCTCCATCGAGTGATGGAATGGATGCTGGCGGCGATGGACACCGCAAGGAAAGCGAATTCCTCCTCTGCGCTGCGGGATGACAAATTCAAAGTGGGATGACACGTTTAACAATTCAGAGCGCAAACTAAACGAAGGTTCAGGCTTCGCCGGCGACCCGCAAGACGAACGCTAGAATGGCGTCGGCGTTTGCCTGTACATCGTCTTTGCCCACGCGATCCATTCTGCGCTCCGTGGCTCCGCGGATCATGTCCAGAATCGCCCAGGAGAGCGCGGCGTAGTCGGCTTTCGCGATCTCGCCACGACTGATGCCCTCCTCGAAGAGACTAAGGAAATGCTGTTGCCCCGAGCGGAGAAGATCGTTGGTCTGACGGCGGTGGCGTGGCTCGCGGCCCAGCGTGAGGAGCAGGCGATAGAGGGCCTGATGCTCGGTCCAGAAGTGCAGCCGGATGGCGATGGCTGCGGCAAGTTTCTCGCGAAAGCTGCCTGCAGCCCCGATGCGCTCGGCCGCCTGCGCCTGCAGCTCGTGCACGGCATGGGCGATGGCCGCGGCGTAGAGTGCCTCCTTGGAGCGGAAGTAGAGGTACAGTGTGCCTTTGGCGATCTTCGCGGCATGCGCTATGTCCTCGGCGCGAGCGGCTTCGAAACCACGGCGGCTGAACACCCTGATCGCCGCGCGTACGATCTCCTGCCGACGCAGGTCTGTGATTGCGCTGGAACGGGACTTGGGTGTGCGCGTGGTGCCAGCGGCGGAAGCCATGCGCACCACCGTAGCACAAGCGGCATGTAGCTGATTCTGAATCCCAAGGCTCCGCCGTGGTCTCTAATGACCCGGGAGTCATAAGAATGACCGGCGGGTCAGGAATAAAAGAACCCGAGGAAGAGCAGGCAGGCTCCCCGACGATCAACAACGTTGCGGAGGAGGCCGTCGCGCGAGCTGAGACAGCCCTCGGCGCGCGGGCAACCGCCTTCGAGCCCGACATTCCGCTCGATCCACCGGCTGGATCACTTCATGCCGCGCCCGCGCCGCTGATTTCCGAACGCATCTTCAACCCCTGGATCATTGCCCTGGTGGTCACGATGGGCACGTTCATGGAGGTGCTCGACACGTCGATCGCCAACGTGGCGCTGCCGCACATCGCCGGCGCCCTTTCAGCGTCGCAGGATGAGTCGACCTGGGTGCTGACCAGTTATCTTGTGGCGAATGCAATTATTCTGCCGATCTCCGGCTGGATCTCTTCCGTGCTGGGCCGCAAGAATTTCTATCTGATCTCCGTTGTGCTGTTCACGGTGTTTTCCGCGGCCTGCGGCATTGCACCGACGCTGGGTTTGCTGGTGGTCTTTCGCGTGTTGCAGGGGCTTGCCGGCGGCGGTCTGCAACCGAGTGTGCAGGCCATTCTTGCCGATGCGTTTCCGGGTGAAAAACGCGGCATGGCGATGGCCGTTTATACCGTCGCGATCTTATGCGCGCCGGTGCTGGGCCCCACGCTGGGCGGGTGGATTACTGATAACTACTCATGGCGCTGGATCTTCTACATTAATATTCCGGTTGGCTTGCTGTGTGCGTTCTTCACGCGTATGGTGCTGCGCGATCCCCCCCACCTGATCGCCGCGCGGCTTGCGCGTAAAGGACAGAAGCTGAAGGTGGATGGCGTGGGGCTCGGACTGGTCGCCATCGGTCTTGCCTCATTGGAGATCGTGCTGGATCGCGGACAGGAGCTCGATTGGTTTGGCAATAGTTTTATTGCCTGGAGCGCGGGCATTGCCGTCGTCTCGATCGTCGGTGCGATCTGGTGGGAGCTGCGGGTGAAGAACCCCGTCGTGAATCTGCGGCTCTTGAAGGAGCGCAATTTCCTGTTCTGCTGCACGATCATCCTGGGGCTGTATACGGCGCTGTATGCGTGCACGTTTCTGCTGCCGCAGTTCATGCAGGAGCTGCTGGGCTATGACGCAACGACCGCGGGCGTTGCGGTTTCCCCTGCGGGCCTGGTGACGATGATCGAGGTACCCATCGTCGGCTGGCTGCTCAGCCGCGGCACAGATGCGCGCAAGCTGATTGCAGTGGGCATCTTCACAATCACTTTTGGCACCTATTGGCTCTCGCTTGGGAATCTCGGCGTCGCCGAGAGCAATCTGGTCTGGCCGCGCGTGGTTCAGGTGATGGGTCTGGGCATGACCACCGTGCCTATCAGCACCATCATGTTTCGCTTCCTGCCGATGGATCAGACCTCCAACGCCGCGGGCATCTATGCGCTGGTGCGCAACGAGGGCGGCTCCATCGGCATTGCGCTTTCGAGCACGTTTTTGCAGCGCACGGCGCAGGCCCATCAGACCTATCTCGGGGCCAATCTTTCTTCGTCCAACGCCATGGTGCAGGGCGCGGCACATGCTGTAAACGGCTCGCAGGGATTCGATGTGGCCAATCGCGGCTATGCGAGCATGTCGCTGCTGTATGCGCAGTTGCAGCGCCAGGCCACGTTGCTGGCCTACATGGACCAGTACCGTATGTTCGCGTATTTGCTGCTGGCCATGGCTCCGTTGGTACTGCTGCTGAAAAAGCCACCGAAGATCATCGGCAAGATCGAGCTCGAAGCGCACTAGCCGAACGTGCTTTAGGCGCGCGCTCTGCATGATACAAGAGTTTCATGCTCCTGCGATCTCGCGCTCTTCTCGCGGCCTTCCCGCTTGCCTTTTCGTTCCTTAGTGTCACTGCGCAAACGGCTGCTTCGGCAGGATTCGCCGAGCGTGTCGCCACCATGCGGCGCATCGACGGATTCCTTCCGCTGGATTGGGATGCCAAGGCCGGCAAGCTGTATCTCGAGATCGCGCATCCTGGCGCCGAGCTGTTGTATACGGACTCGCTGCCGTATGGCACGGGATCGAATGATCTTGGTCTGGATCGTGGCCAGACTGCGCCGGCACGTGTGGTGCGCTTCGAGCGCCAAGGACCCAAGGTGCTGCTCAGTGAAGTAAATGAGCGCTTTCGCAGCCTGTCGAGTGATGCGGCCGAGCAGCTTGCCACGCGGCAGAGTTTTCCTGAGTCGGTGCTATGGGGCTTCAAGGTCGAGGCGGAGTCACCCGAGGGCACGCTGCTCATCGATGCCACCGATTTCTTTTTACGCGATGTGCATGGCGTGGCGGAGGCGCTGGCGCGCACGCAGCAAGGCGCTTACAAGGTCGACGTGAGCCGCTCCGCAATTGCCATGGACGACACCAAGGCTTTCCCAAAAAACACCGAAGTGGAAGCCATTCTCACGTTTACGACGGACGGTGCAGCACACGGCCAGTATGTTCGCGATGTAACACCGGACCCACATGCGCTGACCGTGCGCGAGCGTCATTCGTTCATCGCGCTGCCGGAGCCCGGCTTTACGCCGCGCCGTTTCGATCCGCGCGCCGGTTATTTTGACTTGAGTTATCGGGATTACACGGCGCCGCTGGGCGGCGATTTCGATCTGCGATTCATCGAGCGTCATCGGTTAATCAAGAAGGATCCGAACTGCCGCACAGATTGCGTTCCGGTTGAGCCGATCGTCTACTACGTGGATCGTGGTGCGCCTGAACCCATCCGTTCCGCACTGGTCGAGGGTACGCGTTGGTGGAACCAGGCGTTTACCGCGGCGGGTTGGCACGATGCGTTCCGCGTGGAGGTTCTGCCCGAAGGCGCGGATCCTATGGATGTGCGCTACAACATCATCCAGTGGGTGCATCGTTACACGCGTGGATGGAGTTATGGTGCGACTGTTACCGATCCGCGCACGGGCGAGATCCTGAAGGGCAACGTTACCTTGGGCAGCCTGCGGGGACGACAGGATTATCTGATCGCCGAGGCGTTGCTCGCGCCTTATAATTCGGGTGCCCCATCTTCGGCGACGGCTTCATCGTCGACTAAGGTGGGTTCCGATCCCATGCTTGCCATGGTGCTGGCGCGGATTCGGCAGCTGGCGGCGCATGAGACGGGACATACGCTCGGGCTCGCGCATAACTTCGCGGCTTCCAGTTACGCGCAGGGCGCGAGCGTGATGGACTACCCGCATCCGTACATCACTTTGGATACGGCCGGTGTGCCTGACCTGAGCCATGCCTATGCGGTGAATATCGGCGAGTGGGACAAGGTCGCAATCGACTATGGCTACAGACAATTTTCCACTGTAAGTACGCCGGAAACTGAACATGCAGCGCTTGATCGCATCCTGAGAGACGCAGAGAAAAAAGGAATACCGTACATCACGGATGAGGATGCGCGGCCGCTGGGATCGGCGCACCCGCACGCTCATCTATGGGACAACGGAGCGGACCCTGCTGCAGAACTTGAGCGTATCCTGACGGTACGTGCGGCGGCGCTGCAGCGTTTCGGGCCCAATGCCATCAAAGATGGCACACCGATGGCGCAGCTTGAGGCGATGCTGGTGCCCTTGTACCTTCTGCACCGATATCAAACCGAAGCTGCGGCGAAGGAGATTGGCGGCATAAATTACGAGTACAACCTGCGTGGTGACGGAGAGGCTAACCCGGCGATCGTGCCGGCGGAGGATCAACACAAAGCGTTAGCCGCGGTGATGAAGACGCTGTCGCCGGAGGTGTTGACGTTGCCGGAAGGGCTGCTTTCTCAGCTGCCGCCGCAGCCCCCCGGGTTTCCACGCACGCAGGAATCATTTCCCGCGCACACGGGACTGACCTTCGATCCCGTGGCTGCCGCGGAGTCGTCGGCCGATCTGACACTTGCCTTGCTCTGCAATCCTGAACGCGATTCCAGGCTGATCGAATACCACATGCGGCTGCCGGCATCGCCTTCTCTGCGCAGCGTTCTGGAGGCGATTTCAAGCACGACCGCTGAGCGGCCGGAAGGAGGGCACAGCATGTCCTCTGAGATAGAGCGTGCTGTGGAGTTCCGCGGTCTCGAGGCCATACTGTCGTTGGCGGTCAATCCACAGGCGTCGAGCCAGGCACGTGCCATCGCGCGGTCTCATATTCAGGACCTGTTAAGACAGTGGACAAATGCGCCACCGCTCGAAGATACAGCGGAGGCGATTCATCGTGCCGCGCTGGTCGAACGCGTGCAGGAATTCGAGCGCGATCCGGAGAAGTTCGTTCCTGCCAAGCAGGTGGACGCACCGCCGGGGATGCCGATCGGAAATGATGATGATGAAATGTAAATGTTGATTAGCATACGCCCACCCCATATGTGAATGTGCCTTTACATAATCTATGTAAATACGACTGCTGCACGTTGAGTTCCCCAAGTGTGCAGCAGAGGGACGAACGCTCTTCGAGTTGGCCGAAAAGCGCTTCCTGACTGAAGCTGCCAATTAAGCTGGTACAGAGCTAACCATGGTCATAGATTATGGTCATGAGAGCCGACGCCACACAACCCAAACCACCTGAAACCCGCACCATCGCCGCCGGCGAATTCAAGGCCAAGTGCCTGCAGCTCATGGACGAGGTGAATGAAAAGGGGCTGACGCTGATCGTCACGAAGCGCGGTAAGCCCGTGGTACAGGTTGCGCCGCCGGCGGCTGAGGAGAAGCCCTTTGTCCCCGTCTGGGGACGATCGCCAAATATCAAGATTCTCGGGGACATCATGTCTCCGCTGTCGCAGGAGTGGACGCTGCCCGAATGGGCGTGGGAAAAGCCCGCTACAAAGCTCCACAAGGGCGGCCGAAAGAAGTGAACCGCTACCTGCTGGATACTCACGTATGGCTCTGGTTCCAGCGTGGGGATACGGAGCGATTCAAACCTGCTGATCGAGACAATCTGCTCGCATGGCGGCAGCAGGAATTTATTGATCTTTCGCCGGTTTCCGCTTGGGAGATTGGACTGCTCGTTCAGGCTCATAAGCTGGACCTCGGAATGTCTGTGAGCGGTTCGTAGAGCAGGGGACGGAAGAGGGTGGTCTCCAGATGCTTTCCTTGACGCCTCGAATCCTGATCGAGTCCACGCGCCTGCCCGGCGACCTGCATCGCGATCCAGCGGACCGCATGCTGGTAGCGACGGCCCGCGAACTCGGCCTGACGCTGGTGACCCGCGACAAGCTCCTGCTTGCCTATGCCCGCAGGGGACATCTGAACGCACGGAAACCTTAAGGAGATTGACGCCGTGAAGATGCGTGATCCAACGGGAAGACGCCTAGCCGGTCGAACGCATCCCAACACCCATGCCAGTCGCAGCAAAGAAGGGCAAACGTTCCGCCGAGTCCAGCGTCCTTCACGAACCCATCCTCGATCCCGTACTCTCCGCGAAAGCAGCGGGGCTGCGCTACGTCTCCGATCACCAACCGGGTCTTCGTCGGTTGAAAACCGCCAAGGGTTTCCGCTACACCGAGCCCGACGGCACACCGATTCGCGATAAAGAAACCTTGGGCCGCATCAAGTCACTCGTGATCCCGCCCGCATGGACGGATATTTGGATCACCAAGCACCCGAACGGCCATCTGCAAGCCACCGGCCGCGATGCGCGCGGACGCAAGCAGAGCCGTTATCACCCCCACTGGCGCGAGGTGCGCGACGAGACGAAGTATGAGCGCATGGCTTTGTTCGCGGGAGCACTGCCCAAAATTCGGGAACGCGTGGAGCATGATCTTGCGCGGCCCGGCCTGCCTCGGGAAAAGGTATTGGCCACCATCGTTCAGCTGATGGAGACCACGCACATTCGCGTAGGCAATGCGGAGTATGCGAAGGAAAATGGCTCCTATGGCCTGACCACCATGCGCAACAGGCATGTCGAGGTGCACGGCTCCACGATTACGTTTGACTTCAAGGGCAAGAGTGGCGTGCATCATGCAATTGACCTCCAAGACAAACGCCTCGCCCGCATCATTAAGCGCTGCGAGGAGATTCCCGGCTATGAGCTCTTTCAGTTCCTCGATCACGACGGCAATCACCACAGCATCGATTCACAGGATGTGAACGACTATCTGCGCGAAATCACCGGCGAGCACTTCACTGCGAAAGACTTCCGCACATGGGCCGGCAGCGTCCTTGCGAACGATCTGCTGCAGCAGTTCGAGCCTTTTACGACGGCAACGCAGGCGAAGAAGAACGTCGTTCAGGCGATCACAGCCGTGGCGGAACAGCTGGGCAACACGCCTTCCGTCTGCCGCAAGTGTTATGTGCATCCGGCGGTGTTGGAGGCGTATCTGAGCGGTCATCTCACCCCTGAAGCACGCGCGCAGGTCGACGAGATCAAGCAGGAGATCAAAGACGTCAAGCAGAAGCTCGACGCGGAGATCGCCGGGCACGAAGCAGCGTTGCGGCATGAGGAGCAGGCACTCGTTTCCCTGTTGCAGCAACGGCTGCTGGTGGAAACCGCAGCGTGAGCTTCGATATCGTGCATGACGTAGGCGAGGTTCGGGCGCCGCTCGATAGACTCTGGACGCTTTCTACCCGCGTCGAGCTGGTGAAGAATACGCTTGGGATGAAGCCGGTTGGCGGTGTGACGCACGGTTTCATCCGGGATGGCAGCCGCGTCGCTTGGCGCGGCTGGAAATTCGGCCTGCCGACAGAGCATCACACGCTCATCACGGGCTATGCGGCCCCTCACACAGCTATAACCGAACTAACCGAACCGATGCTGCACGCCGAGACACCCGGGCAGCGCGTCGCCTGGTTTCAGGACTCGCAGGAGCATGGGCGTTTCGCCTTTTTTCAGCACAATCACTGGCTGCGCGAACGCCCTGACCCGGACGGCACGCTGCGAACGGTGCTGGAAGACGAGGTGCATTTCCGCCTGCCCTTCGGCGTTTTGGGGCGTGTGGCTGCACGCTGGCTCATGACTCCATATATTCGCCGGCTCGTGAAGCGCCGCTTCGCGAGCCTTAAGGATTTAGCCGAGGGCGATGGTTGGCGACAGTGGATGTAAGGCTCTGAGAGCAAAGGGCAGGTGGGCGACGTGGGCAAGAATGACAGCTTCGAGTTGCTGCGGATCGATGGCCGCGAGGTGCGCGTCACGCATCCGGAGAAGCTCTATTTTTCGCGCGAGGTGCAGCTTTCCAAGCTGGATATCGTTCGCTACTACCTTGCAGTTGCGCCGGGTGCCTTGGCCGGCATCCGTGATCGGCCGATCGTCTTGAAACGCTTTGTGAACGGCGCGGAAGAGGAGCCGTTTTACCAGAAGCGAGCCCCCGGCGACCGGCCCGCCTGGCTGCGCACGGTCACGCTCTCCTTTCCTTCAGGCCGTACGGCCGAGGAGGTCGTCGTAGACGATGCGGCGGGTCTCGCCTGGATTGTGAATCTTGGTTGCATTGAGCTGCACCCGCATCCGGTGCGCTCGGCCGATCTCGATCATCCGGACGAGCTCCGTGTTGACCTCGACCCTGGACCGGGTGTGCCGTGGGCTGACGTCCGTCGCGCGGCACTCGAAGTGCGGCAGGTGCTGGAGGAGCACGGTCTGCAGGGCTGGCCGAAGACCAGCGGCTCGCGCGGAATGCATATCAATGTGCGGATCGAGCCGCGCTGGAGCTTCACAGAGGTGCGGCGCGCGGCCCTGGCGCTGTCCAGGGCGGTCGAGCGCCGGGCTCCTGAGCTCACGACCTCAAAGTGGTGGAAGGAAGAGCGTCACGGCGTGTTTCTGGACTACAACCAGAACGCCAAGGATCGCACCACGGCCTCCGCCTACTCGGTGCGCCCGCTGCCGGATGCGCGGGTCTCCGCTCCGCTGGCCTGGGAGGAGGTGAAGGCCTGCGAGCCGGGTGACTTCACCGTGCTCACGATGCCGGCACGTTTTGCCGCCATCGGCGATCCGCACGCCGCCATGGATAGCCAGCCGGGCTCGTTGGAGGGCCTGCTTGCCCTCGCCGCACGCGACGAATCCTCGGGGTTGGGTGACGCGCCCTGGCCTCCGCACTTTGCGAAGGCCGCGGGGGAAGGCCCGCGTGTGGCTCCCTCGCGCGCCCGGTCTGCGGCGAAGGCGACCAAGACCTTTGAGCAGCAGGCCGCCGAAGGTTTCGGCGCTCACCGCTTCCGGAAGCGTTCCCAGGCGCTCGAGCAGGGGAACGGCTTCGACGCGGCCCCGCAGGCCGTTCCTGAGCCCGCCAAAGCCCCGCGCAAGGCACCCGCGCGGCGCACATCGAAGTTTCCCCTGATCACGGTCGCTCAATCCCCGGACAAGGCCGCTGCGCAGGCCGGCCTGGAGCGTTGGAAGGCGGCCCATCCGGAGGCTGCAAGCCTTCTCGCCGAGGATGACGTTTTGGTGGATCGGATGCGCGGTAGCGCCTATGTCTGGTACCGCATCCGGCTGAACCTGCGGCATGTGCCCGAAGATCTGCGACCAGCGCAAGACAAGCCGGATCCGGATGACGATCCTACACGCACCTGAAAACCAGAGATGGGTGCCATGGCGTTCGGTAGTCCCCTCCCCCCTGCCGTAGATCTCCCCTAACAAATTCTTTATTTTGTTGCGTTTACGAAGGGGGTTGGAGGGTAAATTCCTGATTCCAAGGAATTTGTGAACAAAATATATGGAATCAACCACTTACGGGTGAAATCTCCGGTTTGGGCAGGAGTTTGCGCCAGGGCCAGCCGCAGAGAAGCCGAATTCTTGTACCCTTCCTCCTCAGTTTAGCGGATTTGCGCTCAATGCACGCAACGCGGACCGGGGCGATGTGCCCGGAGGGGGTGGGCACACCTTTTATGATTCCGCCCTAATGCACGCTGGGCAAAATGCCGTACATCAGACCGCCCTCGGTCCAAAGGCGGTTCTCGCCGCGATCAAGCTGCAGGGTGGAATGCGCGCCCAGGTCCCGGTCGAAGATCTCTCCGTAGTTGCCGACCGCGCCGATCACGTTCGCACCCCAGTGCGAATCCAGCCCCAGGAGGCTTCCGCTGCCGAACCGCTGACCCAGCAGCGTCTGCACCTCCGGACGGGTGCTGTTCGCGAGCGAGCCGGCCGTGCTCCTGGTGATGCCGAGCTCCTCGGCCTCCATCAGCGTCTCCATCGTCCAGTTCACGATCGCGGCGAAGCGTACATCCGTTCCGAGCGTCGCCGCAGCGAGTGGGTCTTGGCGCATGAGCTGTGGAAGCACCTTGAAATCGTTCGCCCGGCGCGGATCGATGGTGCGGATATTTGCGAGTTGTGAGACATCGCCCGAGATGGCATCACAGTTGCCTGTAAAGAACGCGGCCTCCATCTCGCCGGCCTCCGAAAACGGGTACCAGACATAGCTGATCCCGTGCTGCGTGGCGTAGCTGTGCAGCCCCTCTTCAGCCTGCGATCCGGTGAGAAAGCAGACCTTCCTGCCTGCCAGATCGAGCGGCGTGCGAACTGCCGCATTGTTTAGCAGCAGCATGCCTTGCCCGTCGTAGAAGACCGGTCGCGTAAAGACAACGTCGCTCGCCATGTTGGCAACGGAAGGGCTGGCGGTAGCCACGAGATCCACCTCGCCGGTCCGGAGCGCACGCAGCGCCATGGGCTCATCCGGGAAGCTCTTCACGATGAGCCTGGCACCGGGGCCAAGCACGGCGACAGCCACTGCCTTGCAGAGATCGATATCGAACGCGGCGCGATTGCCGTGATCCTCCGCGCGCGAGTAATCCTCCTCTTCCTTCGACACCCCGCAGGAGACCGCATGGGCCGAACGAATGCGATCCAGCACAGGATGCGGCAGCGGAGGCGGCAAAGGGGCTTTCGGCGGAGGAGCCGCCAGTGCGGTCTCGCCCTGGGCGTGCGCCGGAATCGGCATGAACAGCAGGGTCACAAACAGCGGCAACAGGAAAAGCGAAAGATGACGCATGCAGCAGTACGTTCTCCTGGAAGACATAAAATCAGCGAAACAGCAGGCAGGGAGAACCGCGTGGCGATTCTCCCTGCCGTTTGCTTCTGAAAACGAATTCGGCACCCTCGGCTGTAACCGGCCTGGGAGTGCCGCTCAGGTTAGGGGGTCCAGGTGCCCGAGGTCGGGACGCCCGGCGAGGAGCCTGGCCGCGGGTTGAAGTCCGCCGGTACGGGATTCGGCATACCGTGATCGGTGGGCTCGATGTTCAGGTACTGGCAGCCGTTGTTACTCAACTGCGGCAGCGTGTTGTAGAACGAGGCCGGCAGGGCAACGTAATCCGGAGTCAAGGGTGTGGCCGTGCCGGTCAGGCGGTTGTTGTCGAAGGCGGTGAACAGGTTTCCTACGCCCGGAACGCCCGCATCCGCCGGTCCAAGGTAGGCCTGGCCATAGGTCTGCAGACCGGCGGCCTTGGCCTGCTTCTCATCGGGCAGATCGGCCAGCGGCTTCAGGCCGTAGAGCAGGTCGATGAACCTGATGATGGAGCTGTGCTCGGAGGCCTCGTGCGAGATGCCGTGCACCACCCCGTAGGGCGAAAGCACGATGGTCGGAATGCGCGGACCCTGATCCAGCGGATCGCCGTAAGGATCGTAGTTGCGGATGACCTCGGGCGCATGGTCATACAGGCCGTCGGTCTCGTCGTAGGTGATGATGATGGCGCTCTGCGACCAGTACGGGCTTTGTGCGATGGCGTTGATCTCCTGCGCCAGCAGCGCCTCGGAGATCTGCACGTCGGAATAGCCCGGATGATCGTCGTTGCCGTTGAAAACCGTCGCCAGCTTTGGGTTCGGATCGACCGGTTTCAGGCCCTGGATGTTGTTGTATCCGCCGCGGAGATAATAGACGCCGCCCGTGGGCGACAGCTTGTTGGCCGCGATATCCGTAAAGAAATCCGTCAAGCCATGAAGATGCGGCGTGACGGCCGGATTGTTGGACACATAGCCGAAGTACTGCGGGGCATTGTGATGCGGGATGTAATCCGCATGGGATGCCGTCGCGGTTGTGTCGTTCGCCTCATGATCGTAGCCCTGCTGGTACCAGCCCCAATTCGTCGGCTGCACGCCCTCGCCGGCAATCTCGCGAATGTCCTTTTCGATGTCCGTCAGATCGGTCTGCGGCTGGCGATCCTGGGCCACCGTTGCGTCGATGCCCGTGCCCATGAACGACAGCGGCAGCGTGGCAAAGGTGAGGTTGACTTCAGGATTGCCGCTTGGCGGGTTGGCCGGCTGACCGCTGCCGTAGATGTCCAGCTGCGATCCCCAGAACGGATCGCCATCCGAGACCACAGGAACGCCGTTGCCGCCCACCGAGCCGAACGCCTTTGTGCTCTCCTCCGGATGCTTCACCCACTGCGTCTCGCCCGATTGGCCCGCAATCATTGCGATGGCATTGGGAGTCGAGGCCGACAGCACGGTCTGATGAAAATCATCGAACAGAATGCCGCGATCAGCATAATTCCACAGCACCGGCGCCGTGTTGCAGTCGACGTGGGACATCACCAGCTCGCCCATCTGCTTCTGCGCCAGGGTGGGGGTGCGGTTCGGCTGGCCATTGGACAGCGTCACGCCTTCTTCCGTGATCGCGTAACCGTCATTTTTGGTGACGCCACCCTGGAGGTCGATCTTGGTTTCATACGCCGTGTGCGAGTGGTTCACGGAGTCTGTATCGGCCGGATAGAGCGGAACTGTAGTCCCGTTCTGTGCTGCGACAGTGATCGGAATGCTGAACGGCTGAATGGTGCTCACCGTACCATCCGTGTTCACGATCGGCTGATAGAAGCCGGGCGTCTGCGCGGGCGGCTGCGAGTACAGGCCATGTGCGCCGGGGTAGCTGCCGAAGTAGAAGTCGAAGGAGCGGTTCTCCTGGAACAGCACAAAGACATACTTGATATTCTTCTGCAGCAGGGCCAGCTTCTGCGCCTGCGTCAACGACGCCTCCTTCTCTACACTCACCACCCTGGATTGCACGGCAGGGCTGGACCTAGGGGCGATCGTAACGAGATCGGTTGCCGAGGTCGAGGCTGCGCTCTGCGCGTAGCCCAGCCCCGGTTGAATCATCAGCGCCGATGCAAGAACAAGGGCAACACTGCTAGAAACTTTAGTCACGTGAGATCTCCAAACGGATAGGACCGACAGGGTACAGCTTCGGTGGGATTGACCTAGGGTGCGGGTACCTCTGCATTCTGAGCGTCGCTTGTGAGAGAGATGTTAAGACCTCAATAAAGTGCAGCATTGCTCGTCCGTTTCAGACGACGGTTCAGGGCAGGCATCCGCGACTAGGCTCCAGGACGAGGCTTCAGGATGCCGGAAACGGATGCGACACCTGTTCCGTCAGCTGCAGACCGGCACGGTACAAAGGTAACCAGGGATCCCCGCGCCATTCAGCTCAGATCGAGCCGGAACGGACTGGCATAGATAAGCTGCGCATAGGTGCAGGTCCCGGGGTCTCGATCCGGGCGCCAGCGGCGAAACTGTGCCATATGCCGGAAGCGGTCACCCTGCATGTGCTCATACGCGACCTCCACCACCAGTTCCGGGCGCAGCAACTCCCACGACAGATCCTTGCTCCCGCTCCATCGGCTCTTCCCGCCCGGCATCCGCGACGGCGAATCCGTCTCCGGTCCGCTCCATGTGGCCCACGGATGGTTTTGCAAGGCACCTTCGCGGTACGGCGCCAGGAACTCCACCAATTCCTTGCGTTTGGCCTGCGTAAAGCTAGCACACGTGCCCACGTGTTGGAGTTTTCCGGCGCTGTCATAGAGGCCCAGCAGCAACGACCCAACCATCGTCCCCTCGCCGCCCTTGTGCCAGCGGAAGCCCCCGACGACGCAATCGCAGTCGCGCTCATGCTTCACCTTCAGCATCACGCGCTTGTCGGGCTCATACGTTCCGGCTGCCGATTTGGCGATCACTCCATCGAAGCCCGCACCCTCAAAACGCCGAAACCAGTCCTCGGCTACTTCGACCTCGGGGCTGGCCGGGGTGATGTGGATCGGCGGTGCGGCGTTTGCGAGTATTCTGCTGAGCCTTTCTCGCCGCTCCGCGAACGGCACACCGCGCAGGTCGTGATCGCCCTCCGCAAGCAGATCGAAAAACACGATGGAAGCGGGGGAGTCTGCGGCGAGCTGCCGAACACGCGATGCCGCAGGATGGATCCGCCGGCTCAGCGCATCGAAATCCAGTACGCCCTCATGCGAGATCACGATCTCGCCGTCCAGCACACAGGCAGGCGGTAGCTGCGCCTTCAGCGGTTCGATGAGTTCGGGAAAATACCGGTTGAGCGGCTTGATATCACGGCTCTGGATCAGGAGCTCATCGCCGTCACGGAAGACCAGCGCGCGAAAGCCGTCCCATTTCGGTTCAAAGACCCAATCGCCGCTCGCGGGCAGCGCGTCGACGCGCTTGGCGAGCATGGGCAGAACAGGAGCTGTTACGGGAAGAGCCACGCCCTCATCCTACGCACATCCGCGAGCGAGAGACAGTCGCTTTGCACGGTAGAAACCGCTTAAGGATGCTCGGATGATTCGCTCTGGTGTAGGTGCGGGCTTAGCCCGCACACTGCAACGCCTCGATCAGCAGGGCTTTATGGCAGTATTCCTGATGATGTACCCGAGGTCGATGCCGTTTGCGCCAGTTTTCCTCAAGAAAACTGGCCTGCATACTGTTTCACGAAGTCACAGTTTCAGGAATACTGCCCTAGCCCTGGCTTCCGCAATGGGGTGAATAAATCAGACCCTGCTTATGCCTCAGCCGAGGTAACCTTGCAGATCGCAAAGAAGCTGAAGGTCGAAAGTGCGACCAGAACGCCGCCTGTAATCTCCTCAACCGTGTTTGACCGCCAGATTGCCGGCGCTGTGCGAAAGAAGACAACCGAAGCAGCGGCAAGGGCGGTCGAAAGCCCGGGCATGACGAGAAGCAGTTTGCGGGAAAGCCCCTGACGGAGCGCAGCATTTTGCATGGCGAGAACTATAGTGCACTCTCCCCCAGGATCGTCAAATCACCCGAATGGGGGAGAAGGAAAGTAACCTGGAAACATCTTCCTTATTCGCCCATTTCAGGTCAAAGCGGCAGCGGCGAAAATTCCACGAGCGAACTAAGCCACAGCCTTCACGGGCGCATCCTCGGGCGCATTCTGGACGCGCGGCAGAAAGGCTCTCACGACCAGTGAAATGCCTAGGGAAATGAGAATGCCGCGCAGCAGCGGCTGGTTATTGAAGCTCCAGCCGAACGCCGCCAGCGTGAACACAACGCCCACCACGTAGATCTCACCCGCCAATGCCAGCCCCCAATGCGCGGGGGCGCCCCCCGCCGGCACCAACGCCTTTGGCGACGGCAGAAACTGCGGCACGCGAGCCTTGTAATCCAGATAGGCTTGTCCGAAGCGCGACTCCAGGAATGGCTCCTCCGCCAACGCCAGCCGCACCTGCAGGATCCAGATCGCCGCAATGGCAAAGATTGCCCCCGCGGGCGGCATCAGCAGAGCGATGCCGATCGTGTGCAGCAGCGTTCCCAGGTACAGCGGATTGCGCGTGCGGCGGTACGGCCCGTCCGCAAGCATCGCGGTCCCATGCATCGAGGACGAATTCACGATACTCGCGCCCACATACGCCGATCCCCAGACCCGCAGCCAGGCGCCCGCCGCCGCGAAGAGGATGGCAATGCCCAGCAAAACAACCGTTGCCGCCTGAAATCCCAGCCAACCCTGCCTCGCGAGCCAGGCACTCAGGATCAGCCACGTGGACTTCGACGTCAGCCCAAGATACGGCTCCCACGGCAGGAAGCCCAGAACATAGATCAGGCCGTGAAGAAGAAATCGAAGCCTGTATTCCCAAGTAGTCGCCCGCATCAGAAACTCCCTTGCACTTGAGGGGCGTCCTGTTGATGCACAGCCACCGTTGTCAGATGATCGACCGCCTGCGGCTGTGCCTCATCCTTATACACAACGCCGCCCTTCATTACGAAAGACACATGCTGCAGCGTCTTCACGTCCCGCATCGGATCACCCTTGACGGCAATCACATCGGCCCACTTGCCCGGCTCGATCGCACCCACCCGATCCGTCCACCCCATTAGGTCCGCTGCGTTCAGCGTCGCGGTCTGCAGCGCAGCCAGCGGTGTCATCCCGTAATCCCGGACGTACACCTCCAACTCATGCGCATTCAAGCCATGCGGATACACCGCGGCGTCGGTCCCAAGTGCCACCTTCACGCCCGCGGCAATCGCCCGTTTGTGGTTCGCCCGTGCAACCGAAGTAACATCATGCATCTTTTGCGCGTAAAGCGCCGGCAGGTGTCCATTTTCGCGATACCAATCATATAAATAGCTGGTCGGCACCAGATAGGTCCCGTGCGCCTTCATGGCCGCGATGCATTTGTCGTCGATGTAACTGCCGTGCTCAATGGAATCGACACCGGCCTCGGTCGCCCATAAGATCGCCTGCGCACCGTGCGCATGCGCCGCCACCTTGCGACCCAGGCGATGCGCATCGGCGACGATCGCCTGCATCTCCTCCAGCGTGTATTGCGAGGCCTGCGGGTCATCGCCCTTCGACAACACGCCCCCGGAGGCCCCGATCTTGATCAGATCCGCGCCGTATTTGATGTTCTGCCGCACCATGTGCTGCACGGCCGGAATGCCGTCGGCGACACCTTCACCCTGCCAGTGATATTGATACGGCAGCAGATTCTCATCCATATGGCCGCCGGTAATGCCCAGCGGCGGCCCGGAGACCTGCATGTGCGGTCCCGGGATGTGACCTTCATTGATCTCATCGCGCAGCGCCACATCCGTAAAGTCGTTCGCGCCCACATTGCGAACCGTGGTAAAGCCGGCCTCCAGCGTGGTCTTCGCATTCTCCACCCCCAGAATTGCTTCTTTTCCAGGGGTCATCGAGAGCTCGAAATAGGGATCGAAGTCGGTCACGCCGGTCAGGTGCGTGTGCACGTCGATCAGTCCGGGAAGCATCGTGTACTCCCGGAGATCTATCTCGCGATCTCCGGGCTGTGCTGGTGTGCTCGCCGTCGTCGCGACCTGGACGATACAGTCGCCCCGCACGATCACGGTCTCATTGCGCATCTCGCGCCCAGTGTGGACATCGAGAACGGCGCCGGCCCGCACCAGGGTACGTCCAGCATTTGGAGTGAAGCTCGGCTGCTGTCCGTTTATCGCGCAAGCGCCAAATAAAGTGATGACTGGCAAGTAGCAGCGGGGAGCGAATACACGTCGTTTGACTAAATCTCTCGTTGACATCTTTTAGGCTCCTTCACCCAATGCGTTGAGGATCGAATCGAAATCGTCGATTCCGCTGTATTCAATAATTACCCGCCCCCTGCCACGCCTGTCCTCAATCGTTACCTTGAGGCCGAGCTTACGCCGAAGCTGCTCCTGAGCCTCTCGGACGTTAGGATCCAGAACCTTGGCGGGCTTCTCGGCGGCAGCGGCCTTACCCTCAGGATGTAGAAAGCCCTGAACCATGCTTTCTGTGGCTCGCACACTTAGGCCAAGTGAAACCACCTTTTGCGCCGCCAAACCGATTGCCTCGGGCGACGGCAACGCCAGCAGTGCTCGCGCATGACCAAAGCTGAGTTCGCCCGACTCCACCCGCTGCTGCACGTCATCCGGCAGCCGCAGCAAGCGCAGAAAGTTCGCCACCGAGGCACGATCCTTGCCCGTGCGCTCAGCCATCTGCTCCTGGGTCAGGTGAAACTCGCGGCTGAGACGGTCATAGGCGCGCGACTGCTCCATCGGATTCAGGTCCGCACGCTGCAGATTTTCTACAACCGTCATCTCCATGGTCTGCTGGTCGGAGACGTCTCGAACAATAACCGGGACCGTCGCTTTTCCAGCCTGCTTGCTGGCCAGCAGCCTGCGCTCACCCGTGATGAGTGTGTATCTGCCCCCGGCGACGGCTCGGACGATGAGGGGTTGAACCACTCCGGAGGCGGCAATAGAAGCGGCCAATTCGCTGAGCTTGGCTTCGTCGAAGTTGGATCGCGTCTGGAAGGGGTTCCGGTCGATCAGGTCAACGGCGATCTCCAACGGCCTGCCATCCGGCGCACTGACAGGAACCGCGGCAGTGACCACCGGCGCCGGCTTTGGCGGCATAAGCGAGTCCAGCCCCTTACCGAGAGCACGCCGCTTGGGCTCCGGAACGCCTTTATTTGCCATACTCACTCCATTCCTTTACTTCTTCTTGAAAGGCCAGCCTCGGCTCACTGATTTTCTCAGCTGCGGCTCCGCTTTTTTATCGCTGAACCCGGACATTGCTGTCGACTGTTTCTTGCTTTGGATCCGAATTCCATTCCATTGCAGGATCTCGCGAGCAAGTTCCCTGTACGCCTCCGCCCCCCGCGAACGGGGATCGTAGGTCACGGCCGGTTGACCATGGCTGGGTGCCTCGGCGAGGCGCACGTTGCGAGGAATCGTGGTCTTGTAGAGTTTTTCACCAAAAAACTGCTGCAGATTTTCCCGCACCTGCTGCGAAAGGTTGGTGCGCTCGTCATACATCGTCAGCAAAACGCCTTCAAGGCCCAACCCCGGGTTGTACGTTCCCGAGATCCGATCCAACGTCGCAATGAGCTCCGATATCCCTTCCAGCGCGAAATACTCTGCCTGCATGGGCACGAGAAGACGATCCGCTGCAACTAAGGCATTCAGCGTCAGCAAATCGAGAGCCGGCGGACAATCCAGAAGAATGAAGGTGTAGCTGTCTCTTACAGCATGGAGGGCGTCGCGAAGCCGGCGTTCCCGGTTTTCCAGCTCCACCAGCTCCAGATTGGCGCCAATCAGGTTTCGGGATCCCGGAATGATGGCGAGGTGCTCTATCGAGGTCGGCTGGATCGCGTCGGCAGCTGGCGTACCCCCCATGAGCACCTCATAGATGGAGTCCCGCTCGCCGCCTTTTGCGATCCCGAATCCGCTGGTCGCGTTCGCCTGGGGATCACAGTCCACCAGCAGCGTGGATATGCCATCGAGCGCGAGAGCCGCGGAGACGTTCATCGCGGTGGTGGTCTTACCCACGCCACCCTTTTGATTTACGACGGCGATTACGCGGGCGGAGGTTGATACTTGTGGTCGCTGACCGATGGGCGAGGCTGGCATAGGTGCGAGATCAGGCTATCAGATAGCTCGGTTGGATTAGCTTGGTGGATCATCCAGATCCAGCCACTCTGTTCCACGTGGAACAGAGTGGCTTTTATGGCTTCTTTGCTGGGGAGAATTCCACGTGGAACAACTACACTCCTCTGGAAGTTACAGCTTGCGGTCAAGCTGAAGATAACCAGCGGACAACCCCGGCATCCTTACGTCCTCCGTACCTCCACCATGATGTCCAGCGGTCATCCTCACCAGCAAACCCCCTTTGGAAACCCGCTCCCATGCCTTCGCTACAGCAGCCTCGCCACCATCCACCGCCCGCATCGTCACGGCCGCAAACGAGACCTCGCTCGGCATCATCTCCACGCGCTTCCTCCACACCGTGCTCTTCAGCTCCAGCGCCCGCACCGCCTCCCGCAGGAACGCCGCCTTCTTACCCTGCGACTCAGCTAACGTCACGCGTACTCCGGGCAGCAACAGCTGGATCGGAATGCCCGGGAACCCTGCTCCAGAGCCGAAGTCCAGGAGGGCCGCACCCTCCGCAAGCCGCGAGGCGAGGAAAGATCCTGCAAAGAGGCTCTCGCCAAAATGGCGTTGAACAATCTCTCTAGGTTCCCGAATCGCGGTTAAATTCGTCCGCGCGTTCCAGCGGAGCAGCAACTCCAGGTACACTCTCAACTTTGGATACAACGCCTCCGGCGCGCTCTGGGTGCAGAATTCAGGCTTGACGACCCCATCGCCTACAGTCTCCCGTGCTCCCATCAGATACGGTTCGAGCAACTCCGCGATGAGATCCTCAGATAACGTCAGCACGAACCAGCGCTCCCCCGTGCTCGGCCACATCGGCGGCTGCGGACACCAGCCACGCAAACAGGGCGCGAGAAGCCTGACTCACGTCGTAACTCCGCTCTGGGTGCCATTGCACTCCGACGAATGCCGCTCGCCCGACGTAACCCTCCACAGCCTCCGCCACTCCATCCTCGGTGGATCGGGCCACAACAGCGAACCCCTGTCCCGGAATTGCAATTGCCTGATGGTGGCTCGAATTCACAGCCAGGCGCTTGAACTGACCCTCGGCGGGAGCCTCGGACTGCGTAAGCAGCCCGCCGACAAGGCTTATTCGTGCTACCAGAACAGAGTGGGCGACCTTCACCTGTGCTCCCGCCGCGTGATTCACGGGAACAGGCCGCAGATCCTGCACAAGTGTCCCTCCCTGCAGCACGTTCACCGACTGCAGCCCGAAACAGATGCCGAATATCGGTGCGGTTGCGGTCTCTGCGTACTCGAGAATGGCACGATCGCACTGCTCGCGCGCATCGTCTGCCGGCGCGGTCCCAGGCTCCGGACTATGCCCGTAGTGGCCCGGAGCAACGTCCGCCGGACTTCCAGGCAACACGAAGCCGGAGCAATTTTTCACCAACTTTCGCATCGCCTCAACGCCACTCGCCGGGATCTGCACGGGATCGCCCCCCGCACGTTGAACGGCCGAGGCGTACTCCGGCCAACACCGGTTGTTGTACTCCAGGTCAGTCGACGTAGGCAGCGGAATGCCAATTTTGGGTCGCATCGTTTCTCCCACCACAGTAAATGGTACGCTGCGCGTATGCGACTCAATCCAAAGGTCTTCCTGCTCTTGGCGTCCCTTCTTTTCTCTCTCCAGCCCCGCTTGGCGCACGCCCAGCAAGCGGATCCAACGACACAGCTATTGCAAAAGCTGTCCGATGCCCCCGGGCCTCCGGGAGCCGAGGATGCTGTTCGCAGCATCATGGTCGCGGAGATGAAGCCTGTCGCCACCGTCCCCATCCGCTATGACGGGATGGGCTCGGTGATCGCTCAGGTAGGCTCTACGGGACCTCGCATCATGATCGACGCCCACATGGATGAGCTTGGGGGGATGGTGCGGCGCATCGGGCCCAACGGCCAGCTCACCATGCAGATGCTGGGAGGGTGGCTCGATCAGGCACTCGTCGATCAACGCTGGGTGATCCTGGGCAGCAAGGGGCCCGTGGTGGCGGTGACAGGCATTCGCGATATCCACGTCGCCACACCCACGGAGCGTACCCAGGTCATTCCCCGCGATTCTATTTTTCTCGATATTGGAGCCAGAAACCCCTCCGAAGCCGCTGCCATGGGCGTCGAGCCAGGTGATCCCGTGGTTCCAGACTCACCCTTTCGGGTGATGAACGGCACGCAGAACTATCTCGGCAAGGCATGGGACGATCGCATAGGTTGCGCCGTGCTGCTCCAGGCCATGCAGCGTATGGCCAAACTTCCCCATGCAAACCAGCTCTTCTTCGTGGCGACCACACAGGAAGAGATCGGCTTGCGCGGCGCCAGGACCGCCGCCAACATGGTGAAGCCGGATCTTGGACTCGCCATTGAGGGCGGCATCGCCAATGACCAGGGCGGACACCTGGAGGAGACGCAGGCTCACCTAGGCGGCGGCCCCGGTATCTTCCTCTATGATTCCAGCGCCATTCCCAATCGCAAGCTGGTGCGCTTCGTCGAAAACACAGCCAAGGCCAACAACATCGCCCTTCAACTCGATCTTGTTCAAGGCTATGGCGATGACTCGGCAGAGATGCAGGAGAGCGGAACCGGGGCTCCAACGCTGAATATCGTCGTCCCCGTGCGATATACGCACGCACACAACGGTATCGTTAATCGCGGAGACTTCGACCATACAGTCGACCTTATGGTGAATCTGCTGCAGCGTCTCGATGCAAAGACGGTTGAACAGATCCGCGACTTCACGCCAGGTTCCTAGATCGCCGCCTGGACGCCGGCCCGTCCCAATCTGCTGCTAGGCCAGTCGATCGTCTTTAACGGCAGGTCCTCGGGGATGGCAGGCTTATGCATAGATTTTCGTGAAAAGCAACGTGAGCATACCCCTTTCTGTCATAAGGGAAAGCGCCTTTTGCTTTTGATAAGACATGGAACCCCCAATCCGCTTCTGACAACCGGCTGCCCACCAAGATGCGACGGCCCTAAAACTCCATCGCGTGACCGACAACCAGGGATTTGGCCCTATCGAGGAAATCCGCAACCGTACTCGACCCTTGATCGCCCTTGCCGCGCACGCGTACACTCACCGAATCTGTCTGCATCTCTTTGTCGCCTACAACCAGAATAAACGGCACTTTTTGCAAGCCGAAGTCACGAATCTTGCCCTGCATCTTGCCGTTTGTCCCATCGAGTTCCACACGCAATCCGGCAGCCTCAAACCGTTGTTTCAGTCCTTCCGCATAGGCGAGGTGCTTGTCGTTTGAGATCGGCACGAGGCCGATCTGCACCGGGGCGAGCCACATGGGGAAGGCGCCGGCATAGTGCTCGATGAGTACGCCGAAGAAGCGTTCCACGCTGCCGAAGAGCGCGCGATGCACCATCACCGGTTGATGCCGCTCGCCATCCTCGCCGACGTATTCCAGCTCGAAGCGCGCGGGCAGATTGAAGTCGAACTGCACCGTGCTCAGCTGCCATAACCGGCCAAGAACATCGACGAGTTTCACATCGATCTTGGGGCCATAGAACGCGGCTTCGCCGGGGATCTCGGTGTAGGGAATGTTCTTGCGGCCGAGCGCCCGCTTCAGCGCATCGATGGCGTTCTGCCAGGCCTCGGGTGAGCCGGTGTAATCCGCCGGTTTGCTCGGATCCCAGGTGGAAAGTTCCACGCGGAACTCGCTGAAGCCGAAGGTGTGCAGAACGCTTTCGGCAAACTCGGTGCAGGCGACGATCTCGTCTTCAATTTGTGCCGGAGTACAAAAGATGTGCGCATCATCCTGTGTAAATCCACGCACGCGCAACAGCCCATGCATGGTGCCGGAGCGCTCATAGCGGTATACGTTGCCCAGTTCGGCGTAGCGTTGCGGCAGGTCGCGGTAGCTCTTCGGCGTGGATTTGTAGATGAGGATGTGGCCGGGGCAGTTCATCGGCTTCAGCCGGTACTCCGCGTCGTCGAGTTCCATGGGCGGATACATGTTTTCGCCATAGAAGCCTTCGTGCCCGCTGATCTTCCACAACTCGCGGCGCATGATGTGCGGCGTGTAAACGAGCGAGTAACCGCGCCGGATGCACTCATCGCGCATCCAGTCCTCCATCGTCTTGCGAATGAGGCCGCCCTTGGGATGCCAGAAGATTAAGCCAGCGCCAGCGACCTCCTGAATGCTGAATAGATCAAGCTGCTTGCCCAGCACGCGATGGTCGCGGGCCTTGATCTCTTCGAGATGCTTGAAGTGCGCCTCTAAATCTTTTTGTGAGAAGAAGGCTGTCCCATAAATGCGCTGCAGCTGCTGGTTGTCTTCCTTGCCGAGCCAATAGGCGCCGGCAATGGACATTACCTTGAAGGCCTTTACGCGGCCGGTGGAGGGGACATGCGGCCCGCGGCAGAAGTCGGTGAAATTGCCGTTTTTATACAGCGATATCTCATCGCCAGGCTCGGTAAAGCGCTCGATGAAGTGCACCTTCATGAACTCGCCGCGGTTGCGATAATTTTCAAGACCCTCTTCGCGCGGCTCTTCCACGCGCACAAAGGGCTCATCGCGCTTCACCACCTCGGCCATGCGCCCCTCGATGGCGGCGAGATCGGTCTCGGTGAACGGCACCTCGCGGTAGACGTCGTAGAAGAAGCCGTTGTCGGTCGCGGGACCGTGGCCGAGCTTGGTCTCGGGAAAAAGTTCGAGGATCGCGGTCGCCATGACGTGCGCGGCGGAGTGCCGTACGACGCGCAGGGCTGCGGGGTCGGACTCCTTCAGCAACTCCAGCGTGACATCTTCGGTCAGCGGCTCACGGAGATCCACCAGGCGCTCTGCCTCCGAATTGGGGCTATTCCCGGAGTACATCGCTTCTTCGGTCTGCGCGGCCTCGCCGGAACCCGCCTTCGCCGACGATGAAGCTGTCGCCGAAGGTGGGGCACCCGTTTCAGTTCCCGTTTTCGCCGCGAGCGGCTTGATGCGGGCCAGGACCACGGCCGCAGCCAGGCGCGGAGAGATGCTGTTGGCGAGGTCGAGCGGTGTTGTGCCCGGCGCGACCTCGCGCACGGAACCGTCAGGAAGCTGAATGCGAACGGAATCACTCACAGCTACTGAGGATAAACGGAGCCGGACACACCTGCGTGGCTGTTCCGTGCCGAAGCGGGGCAGGTCCCGGCGCAATTGCCCGGAAGGTTGTATCGAACCTACAGCGGGGGGTATCGCGTGAACCGTAGAACGCTCCTAACTTTGTCTCTACGGGACAGGCATGTCGGTGGTTCAGGTTCCGAAGAGGTGCTTCTTCATGCAGATGCTGTGTAAGGTCTCGGCTGCTTTCGGCGACGTTTGCTGCCCGGTTTGCGGCCAAGGCTTTCTGGTGTACTGGACACGGCTGGCGGCGAAGAACCGTGATGAACAGCGTTACAGCCTGCTGAACGGTCTGCGGGAGCAGCACGCGCTGAGCGATAGCGAAGAGGCGCACCCGGCAGCCTTCCACATGGCGGATGGATTGTCGCCCGCCCTGCAGGGAGAACCGGTCGTGCTGCCGATGCCTGCGTTGCTGGGCGTCTACAGCTAGCCAGTCGAGTGGACGAATCAGGAGCGATCTGAGGAAATCGGGACCCTTCGCTACAATGGAGGGTGTCCCGGCGATGTTCCGGGCGGAGTTGCACTTGATGAGTTGGTGGAAGCGAGAAGAGCATGAGATCCAACCCACGCCGCACCACGAGGTGCGGACGGAAGGGCTTTGGGTCAAGTGCGACAACTGCCGCAAGCTGATCTGGAAGGCCGATCTCGATGCCAATCTGCAGGTTTGCCCGCACTGCGGCAAGCATTTCAAGATCTCTGCCCGCAAGCGCATCGATCTGCTGCTTGAGCCCGGCTACGAGATCGTGGACACGGGGTTGCGCTCCACCGATCCGCTCGACTTCTGCGATCTGAAGCCCTACAAGAAGCGTCTCGCCGAAGCGCAGACGAAGACCGGTCTCGACGACGCGATCATCAACGCCGTCGGCAGGCTGGGTGAGCAGGATGTGGTGCTCAGCGTGATGGAATACAGCTTTATCGGTGGATCGATGGGGGCCGTGGTGGGTGAAACGATCGCCCGGGCGGTTGACCGCGCCCTGGCGGACCGCAAGCCACTGATTATCGTCTCGGCCTCGGGTGGCGCGCGCATGATGGAAGGCATCGCCAGCCTGATGCAACTCGCCAAGATCTCCGCCGGATTGGCGAAGATGGATGACCAGAAGATCCCGTATATCTCGCTGATGACCGACCCCACCACGGGCGGCGTGACCGCCAGCTTCGCCATGCTCGGCGATCTAAACATCGCGGAGCCCGGTGCGCTGATCGGCTTCGCCGGACCGCGTGTCATCGAGCAGACCATCCGCCAGAAGCTGCCGGAGGGCTTTCAACGTTCGGAGTTCCTGTTGCAACACGGGTTTCTGGACGCGATCGTGCCGCGCAAGGAGCTGAAGGGCTACCTGGCGCAGGCGTTAGGCTGGATGACGGCTACGAAAGCTGCTTAGACATAAATCGAGTGACCTGAAAGACTATGATCCCGAATCAGCCTCATCGCGCTCCAGGGCTTGATGCACCAACATCCGAACAAATGCTTTATAAGGCATACCGCGACGCTCGGCGGCAGCACGAGCCCTGTTTGTATCGGTTTCATTAAGCCGAACCAGATCCCCAGTCTCACGCTGTGCTTGAACCTGCTGCGCACGCTGAACTAATGTGCTGCGACGCAACCTGCCCTCTTCGGCAGCCTTCAGGAATTGGTGCTCCACTAGATCACGATTGGCGTACCACCAATCGGCTTCTTCCGCTTCAGTCGCGAACACGGGCACTACGAACGAGGATGCCATTGGCTGAACCTTTCTGTAAGATACCGGCGCTTCGTTGCCTGTGGTGCGTCCCAGGCAGCTACGACACGGATCGAGTCTCTCCAGGTTGCTACAACCACAAGAATACGTCCAGCGTTCGTCTCGCCCACCTGGGAAAAGCGTTCCTCGCCGGCAACAACCTGCTGATCCAACTCGAGTGGCCCGTTCACAAAGACTTGCTCTGCTTCTTCAGCGGTGCCCCTGTGCCGGGCAATGTGGCTGCGATTGGCTTCATCCCAGTCGAAGTCCATGCAAAATCAGTTCTCCTCGGATCCAGTTTGAGCCCGCGTCACCATCAGCGGTATTCAACGTTTGGGCTACCCGGTGACACACTGAAGCTGTGATTGAAGCGCAGCCATCCCGGACAGCGCTGCGTGTGGCCCTGCGGCGAGCGGCGCATCAGGTAGTGGATGCCGAGCCGCTCGTCTTTCGCGATCCGTTTGCGACGCGCATTCTTGGCCCGGAGCTTGCGGCCGAGCTGAAGCGCACACCGGATGCCGGGCGCAAACCGTTTTCCGCGGGTCTTCGCTCCTGGATGATCGCCCGAGCGCGGTTTGCCGAGGATGTACTCGCCGATGCGGTCCGGGGGCGTGGAGCGGCGCAGTACCTCGTGCTCGGGGCGGGACTGGACACATTTGCGCTGCGGAACCCCTACCCTGGCGTGCGGGTTTTCGAGATCGATCACCCCGCGACGCAGGCGTGGAAGCATCGACTTTTAGCAGCTGCGGGGCTCTCCGTTCCCGCGTCAGCGATGCTGGTGCCTGTTGATTTCGAGCAGCAGTCGTTTCGCCAGGAGTTGCTGTACTCCGGCTTCGATCTCAGGCTGCCCACGGTTACCGCGTGGCTTGGCGTAGTGCCGTATCTCACACCCGAGGCCTTTGCGGAGACGTGTCGTGTGCTCGGCAGGTTCGCACCGGGATCGGATGCGGCCTTCGATTATGGTCAGCCACGCGGGGTTCTTCCGCCGGTGGAACAGCTGATGCACGACAGCCTGGCGGCGCGGGTTGCGCAGGCGGGCGAACCGTTTCGGCTGTACTTTACCCCGCAGGAGCTTGCGGAGGAGCTGCCCCGCTATGGTCTGGCGGTCGCAGAGGACCTGGGCAGCGTGGGACTGAACGCGCGCTTCTTCGCCAAACGGTCCGATGGGCTGGGGCTTCGCGGCAGCGGCGGACGGCTGTGTCGTGCCGTTGTGGCGTAGACGCATCCCGCCGGCTTGCGCGAGTGCGAAAATGGATGGCTGGGACCGCGTTACGGCATCGCTAACCTGACGCCGGTTGCCGTGAGAGACTGCCATGCTCTATGCAGACGCTTTGAAGACTCTGGCCGCACTCGGCCCTGAACTATGCACGGGCAACGCCCTTCCGCCGGGCGCAGCGCCGCGCAAGTTCTCGCTGGATCACATTCGCGCTCTGCTGGTGGAGTTGGGCGATCCGCAACTGAGTTTCCGTTCCGTTCTGATCGCCGGGACCAACGGAAAGGGCTCCACGGCGGCTACGCTGGCGGCGGTCTGCGCGGCGGCGGGGCTGCGCACCGGGCTTTACACCTCGCCGCACCTGCTGCGAGTGAATGAGCGCATGCGGGTCTCCACGCCGGGACATGAGGGTTCGGTTCCACACCTGACAGAGATCTCGGACGACGATTTTGGGCGGCTGTTCGGCAAGGTTTACGGCTGTGCGGAGGAGTTGGTCGAGCGCCATGCCTTGCCGCATACGCCGAGTTTCTTTGAGTTGCTGACTGCGGCGGCCTTTCTGTTTTTTACCGAGCAGGGGATCGAATTAGCCGTGCTGGAGGTGGGTCTGGGGGGGCGGCTGGACGCTACCAACGTCGTTGAACCCACCGTCTCGGTGATCACGGATATCGGCATCGATCACACCGAGTTTCTGGGCAACACGTTGACGGAAATCGCCGGCGAAAAGGCTGGGATTCTGCGCGAAAACGGCGTGCTGGTGACGCTTTCGCAGCATCCGGAGGCAAACGCCGCCATTGGCGAGCGGGCGGTTGCCTTGCATGTGCGCGGCGTGGACGCCTCGCGCTGCCTGCCGCCGAGGGTCCAGGGTTCAGGGTTCGCGGATCAGTCAGCCGAGCCGTCGCCGCTGGGTCGGAATCGTTATCCGGTCTTGATCGATGGCGAGGTTTTGGAGCTGGATTCGCCGCTGGCTGGCCACCACCAGCAGCGCAACCTGGCGCTTGCCGTGGCGACTGCATTGGAGCTGCGCGCCAACCATGGTTTCACCATCCCGAACAGCGCAATTGAAGCCGGTGTGCGGGCTACGGTCTGGCCGGGACGGCTGGAGTGGATTCCCGCAAGTCCTCATGTCACGCGGCCGTACGCGCCGCTGCTGCTGGATGTGGCGCACAATCCTGCCGGGGCGTGGACCTTGCGGGCCGCACTCGCGCAGCTGCCGGATGAGCGGCCCCGGACGCTGATTTTTTCATGCCTGGCAGACAAGCAGATCGAAGAGATGGCGCGCATTCTGCTGCCGCTGTTCGATCCAACCTCGGGCGATCCGGCACGGCGGCGCGATCACATCGTCTTTGCGCCGATCGCCAACCCCCGCGCGGCCACGGTGGAACAGCTGCTTGCGGTCGCGCATGCGCTGGATATTCCGGCGCATGCTGCTCCGCATCTCCAGGGAGCACTGCAGCAGGCGGAGGCGTTGACGCCTCCCGAGGGTGTGATTGCGGCGACCGGCTCGGTGTACCTGATCGGCGAGTTGCGGTCGCTGGCTTTAGGGCGGCTCCAACGCATGTCTTCGGTGTAGCCGCAGGCTTCAGCTCACGGACAAAGCGAGCGAAATAGAGCCTATCGGGGCAGGTTCAGCGAGAACCAGGGTTAGGTAGTGTCTGACGAATCAAGATCATCGTACGAGGTGCTTCGAAGCGGATCTTGTTGAAGGGTGGGAGGGAGCGTGGGGCTTCAGCCCCACGAAAAGGAGAGCCCAGGTTATGGGCTTTAGCCCAGGGTTCTCTCCCGTGTCAGCGCAAAAACCGGGGCTGAAGCCCCATTCTTCTTCGCACTGAATGTCCGGGCTTAAAGCCCGGACCTCCCTCCGAAAAGCAACAAATGATTCACACAGACACTACCTAAAACCCGCGCTGATTAGTTGTTGGTCAGCTCCGCTACACCAACAAACGCTTGCCTCGGGTAATCAGCTGGAGTGCAGAAAAGACCGGCCCACGCATGTGGGCCGGTTCGTAAACGTGTTTGATCCGCAGTTACGGCAAGGTTTTGAAGGCGGCAAAATCGGTGCCCGGCGTAAAGGAGACGCCGCGCAGGACCTCGCCGAATTTCGCATCCTTGACCTCGAAGAACGGCACTCCCGCTCCAAGCGTGGGGTTGGTGTTGGAGATCTCGTCCAAGACGACGTAGAGCTTGTTGGGGTCGGCGCCGACGTCGCCGTTGCCGCTGACTGTTGAGCTGACCGCGTAGATGGCGACCAAGCCGTCGGGGCCGACGACGCCGGTGATGTTGCGCAGACCGTCGGTTGCGGGTGCCCAGGGCAGGTTGGTGGCGGAGTTATTGCCCGTGGGGTACTTGTTTACCGTGTAGGGCGTTCCGATGTTCAGGCCATTTTTGAGCACATAGGCCATCTGCCAGGTCTTGGAGGTGGAGTTGAAGACCCACTTCTGCAGCCCGGCGGTGGTCTGCGCGGCGGCATGGGTGTAGAGATCGGCGCCGCCGGTGTAGCCGTCACCTTCGTCGGCGAGGTAGATCGTCTTGGCATTAGCGAAGTAGATGCCGAAGGGGTAGGCGAGGGGATTCGCGCTCTTGGCCAGCGCAGACGGGAAGCCCGCAAGGATGCACATGTTGTTGGGCAGGCCGGTCGTCTGCAGGGCGGTCAGGTTGTAGGCGAGCGGCGCGGTGGGCAGCTTGGCGCCGGGGACGGGCAGGCCAACGCCGTTGGGGCAGGCGGTGCCGGTGGTATCGACGAAGTAGACGGTGTTGACGCCATTTCCGCCGCTGCCCTTGGTGTAGTAGAGGACGTTGTCGAAGATGGTCAGGCCGCGGAAGTTGTCGTCTTTGCCGAGCTTATCTGCTTTGTCGCCGAGCTCGGTCAGGGAGAAGCTGGCGACCGGCGTGGGCAGGCCGGGATCCTGCCGCTGCTCCTGGCTGTTCACGGGCATGATGATCTGCGCGCCCGCGCCTAGGATGACTCCGTCCGGCTGCGGATTGCTGCCGTTGCCCGCGTTGCCGGCGGTGTAAAACACATCGTTCGCGCTGTTCAGGATGGCGGCGCGGCCGTTGTTGCCGCTATAGGCGTTGGTCTCGGTGAAGTGGAAGACGCCATCCGCACCCACCTTGGCGACCGCGCGGTAGTACGGTGTCTGCCCATCGGGGTTGGTCGGGTCGATGACCAGCGGCGTATTGCCGTTGGAGACGTCCACTTCGTTTACGGGCGCAACATAATCGATGAATGTAAGCTGCTGACCATTGGTGGACAGATTGAGCGCCCCTTCGGACTTGGAACTGAAGCTGGTGACCAGGTGATCGGTGTTGGTGAGCGACTTCTCCGTGCTGTTGGGGACTTCCAGCGAGTTGATCAGCTTGCCGGTCAGCGAGATCTGGTCGAGGTAGATCTTCGAGGTGATGCCGAAGCTGCCGTCATAGGCATCGTTATTGAAGACGTAGGGGTAGGTGCCGTCGTATTGCGCGCTCCCGGTGGGGCAGCCGGCGGTGGTGAGGGCGCAGTTGGGCGGCAGGATCTCGCCGACCTTCACATTGCCCGGCTTGTTGTCATACACGCTGCGGCTGACGACGAGGTTATTGGGCGCGAAGTGGTTTGCGTTCGGGCTCTTGGCTTGAGCGCCGGCGCCGCGGATCGCGGGCGAGAACAGGACTACACCCGCCAGAACGGTGTGGGGAAGCTGCTTTGCATACAAAGTCACGTGGGTCTCCTAAGGATCGGGCAGTGAAGGGTCCACCACCGCTCAGGAACCTAACACTGGAAGGTAATCGCCATGTTACGGAGGTGTGATTACCCTGTGTGCCTCATCCTGTTGGCTTTGCGACTCCCCACGGGGCGTTTAGCATAGACCGGATGGCGCAAATGGACGAGTCTCTCGGGGCGCAGGAAGACGTGCCGGGGACACCGGTTTCGGAGACCCTCGCGCCGCGTGTGCCTGCCGCCTTGCGCTGGCTCACCTACCTGTTTCTGCTGCCGCTGATCGCGCTGGCGACTGCGTTTTTCGGAACGATCTCGCTGATCAGCGGAGTCTGGGACGCCAGCGGACGCCAGCAGCACCTGGTGGCTCGGACGTGGGCCGGCGTGTTGCTGCGGATTGCGCTTTCTCCGGTGACGGTGGAGCATCCGGAGCGGCTGCAGGAATTGGGCTCGGCAGTGTTTGCGAGCAATCACCTGAGCTACTACGACACGCCGGTGCTGTTTGCGAAGCTGCCGTTTCAGTTTCGGATTCTGGCCAAGGCGTCCTTGTGGAAGCTGCCATTCATCGGCTGGTATCTGCGGCGTTCGGGGCAGGTGCCGATCGATCATAGCTCCGCGCGCGCCGGTGTGGTGAGCCTGGGGCGTGGGGTGAAGACTCTGGAGGCCGGGCTGCCGCTGGTCATCTTTCCGGAAGGGGGGCGCGCGGCCACCGGCCAGCTGAAGCCGATGCTCGCGGGCGCTGCCTGGATGGCGATCAAGGCGCAGGTTCCGCTGGTGCCGCTTACGCTGATCGGCACCTATGAGCTGCTGCCGATCCACGTCTATGCGTTGCGGCCACGGCCGTTAAAGCTTGTCGTCGGGCAGCCGATAAGTACGGTGGGGCTGACGACACGGGATGCGGAGCGGTTGACGGACCAGCTGCGGGAGGAGATCCATAGAACGTATATTGCGGAGCAGAGTTAGAAGAACGTTGCTTAGCTAAACCTGATGGACTAAGCTAAAGCATGGCGACCACGGTGAACATTCACGAGGCGAAGACGCAACTATCCAAGCTGATCGAGCGAGCGGAGCGCGGCGAAGAGGTCGTGATAGCGAGGGCGGGTAAGCCCGTCGTGAAGCTGACCGCTCTTGAGCCGGAACAGCCGAAGAGTCGTATTGGTTTCCTGAAAGGTTATGGATTCCGGATTCCGGATGACATCAAGACGCCATTTCAGGACGAAATCGAGGAGATGTTCTACGGCAACCCCGACAAGTTCAAAGATTTGTGAGATTGCTTGCCGATACACACCTTCTTCTTTGGGCCGCACTCTCTCCTGAAAAGCTGAGCGCGGAAGCAGAGGCGCGGCTGAACGGTCGTGGAGATCAAGTCTTCTTCAGCACGGTTTCCATTTGGGAGACTGCGATTAAACATGGGCGCGGGCACCCGGACTTCTTCATGGACCCCACGGCGTTGCGCCTCGGCCTACTCAGGGCCGGTTATAGCGAACTTCTGATCACCAGCGAGCACGCCATCGCAGTCGCCACCCTGCCGCCGATACACCAGGACCCTTTCGACCGGCTTCTCGCGGCTCAGGCGCAGGTGGAGGGCTTGATGCTTCTTACCGCCGACGCCAGACTGGCCCGCTATCCAGGCGTCATGCGCGTGTAGGCTCCTCTACAATCGCATTGTGATTGCGCACCTCCGCGGACAGATCTTCGCCAAGACTCCTTCAGCTGTCATCCTCGATTGCGGTGGTGTGGGCTATGAGCTGGCAATCTCGGTGACGACCTATACCGAGCTCGGGGAGGCCGGCGCACAGGCTGCGCTGCATGTGCATACGCATGTGCGCGAGGATGCGCTGCTGCTGTTCGGCTTCAAGGAGCTCACCGAAAAGCGGCTGTTTGAAAAGCTGCTGACCATCTCCGGTATTGGGCCAAAGCTGGCCATTACCGTGCTGAGCGGCATCTCCCCGGAGCGGCTGGTGGGAGCGATTCGCGGGGGCGACCATGCGACGCTGACCAGGGTTCCGGGCATCGGCAAGAAGACGGCGGAGCGCGTGGTGCTGGAGCTGAAAGACAAGCTCGACGACATAGCCGGGTATGCGCCCGCGAGCGAGCCGGCGAAACCTTCGCTGGGTGCCGCAGCGGAGGATGTGCTGAGTGCGCTGGTAAACCTGGGGTACGCGCGGCCCGTGGCGCAGAAGGCCGTGGAAAGCGCGGCCAAGGACAAAGACGCGGCTACGGACTTTGAGCGGCTGTTTCGCGCGGCGATCGCTGCCGTGCGCTAACGGCTTTCTCCCGGAATGGAAGGCGACGGTCCGCCTTTGTGTGGTGAATCCGAAGTTCTTTTATATGTTTCAAGCGGAGCGTTATTGCTAACACATAGAAAAAGCAGGTCCTTCGCTTTCGCTCAGGATGACAAACTTCATATTGAGAACTTTAGGCTCCGCACACTAGCCGTCCCGCAGTTTATGCGCGGCGGCGATAGCGGACGGAGAACTCGTAGCCGGTGTTGGGCGGGTAGAGTTCGGCCACGAGCCGCAGACGTTCGGAGAGTGCGCCGGGTGCAAGCAGCGGATAATCGCGTTCGCGGAGCTCGCTGTAATCGACATCGAGGGCAAGCGAAAGGAGGTAGATCGCCAGGGCGTCGGAGAAGGCGCTTTCCACGAACATCGCGCGTTCTTTTTCATCTACTGCCGCGGGATCGGCAGCTGCGTGGAGATTTACAGGTTTGTCCGTGCCGCCAGTCCCAAAGGAGCGGCTGGTTCGGCTGCCGCCTGGGCCGAAGGAGCGGCCGCGTCTTGAACCCGAGGGCGTGACCGGGGCGTCGGGTTCCCAGTTTGCGGGGCGGCCGAGCGCGAGGTTGCGGGACTGCCAAGCGTCCAGGCTGGTCTCCCCGCGCACATTTTTCAAGACCTGCTGCCAGGCAAGCTCGGCGAAGGCCTCCGGAACCCCAGCCTCATCGACAAACGCGTGTGCGACGTTGATGAAGAACTCGAAGCTGAGCGCAAAGCGGTCACCCATGAGGCGGGTGGAGATAAAGACTCCGCGATGGCCGCTGTCCAGCTCGACGTTGCGGTGGCAGATGGCTGCGTCGCCGAGATCCTCCGTCCAGGCGGGGGCCACCATGGCCTGATCGGAGGCCTCCGGCCGGCTGCGGCGGGTGGAAATCTCCACACTGTCGGGCTCGCGCAGAGCGAGAGGGACGAAGTAGTAGGTATTGGCCTTGAGGGCGCCGGCGACCGAAGGCGGAACGGCCTCCAGCATGCGGTCGAGATCGGGTGTTGGCACGCCGGTCTCGCCATAGGTGGCGAACCGCACGCCGTTTGCCGAACGGTGCACCTCCACCTCACGGGCGACCTGCGAAGCGCGTATCAGCCCCTCATTTACTGCCACGCCAACAATGGCGCCTGTGCTTACACCCAGTCCTGTGATCGCGCCTTCGCCCATCCGGTTATTCTATCTGTAGATGGCTCCTGGTAACCATGTCGGTGCAGCACGGCGTCGCGGAACCCTGTTTGGGGTGCAGCTAGGGGATCTTGGCTGGTTTCAGTCGCTCTTAATGGGGCTGGCGACGGGTTTTACCGCATTTTTCCTCGCAACCTTCTTCGCCATTATCGTTTTGCTGTTCCTGAGGAGCTCGGGCCATCAGGGGGTCGACTTTGCGATCACCTACAAATGGGTCGGCCTTCCGATCGGGTTGCTGGTAGCGACCGTTGCGCTCAGCTATCTGGGGTACCTGTGGGTGTATCGGATCGTGACCCGCGGCCGCGAGCGCTAGGCAGTGTGTTTGCGAGTTATTTTACGCTTTTCGGAGGTAGGTCCGGGCTTCAGCCCGGACATTCAGTGCGGAGAAGAACGGGGCTTCAGCCCCGGGTTTTGCGCTGGCAGCGGAGAGAACCCTGGGCTAAAGCCCATCATTCGACTCTCCTTTTCGTGGGGCTGAAGCCCCACGCTCCCTCCCCAAATGCACCCCGTAAGATGATCGTGATTTGTCAGACACTATCTAAAACCACGCTGTACTTCATATCTCTGGCGGGCGCTCGCTCCTCCGGTTCCTGTCATACTGGGTCAACCAAACCTTAATTGCAGGAGCATTGCCCCATGCCCCAGACCCGCAGTGTGTTCCATTGCTTTCACTGGACTACGATAACCGCCGTAGTGGCGGCGATGGTCGGCATCGCCTTTTTCGCGCCCGGCGCCGTTGCCGAAGGCAAAAAGAAGACCGCTGAGGGTGAAAACGGCAAGCGCGTGCCCAGCTACTACGGCCCCCAGCCGGCGACGGAAGCAATCGACCTCAGCATGTACGAGCGCATCCGCACGGAGGCCTTTCAGCACGGGCAGGCCATGCAGCTTTCCGAGGCGCTGGAGGACGGCATCGGTCCGCGCCTGACCGGATCGCCCAACATGGCCAAGGCGAACGCCTGGACACGCGACACACTCACCGCCATCGGCCTGACCAACGCCCACCTTGAGGACTGGGGCGAGTTCGGCATGGGCTGGCAGCAGATCAACACGTGGGCGCGCATGGTGGGGCCTGATCCTGAGCCGCTATGGATGCAGGCTGCTCCCTGGTCTCCCGCGACCAAGGGCCCGGTGACTGGCCAGGTTGTGTATGTTCCGCTGACCGATGCGAGTGAGCTGGACAAACTGAAAGGCACGATGAGCGGCAAGATCGTGCTGCTGGGCGCCATGCGTCCGACCCCGGATATCACGGAGCCGCTCTTCCATCGCTACACCGACGCTGAGTTAAAGGACATGGAAAAGGTGGAGGAGGCGGCCGCCACGCGCCGCTTCAACGGCCTGACTCGGGAGCAATACCTTGCGGCGCGGCGGAAGCAGGCCGAGTTGCGGGCGCAGGCATTGAAGATGATGACGGCCGAGGGGGTAGCCGCGATCATCACGCCGAGCCGTGACAGCGAGGACGGCGGGGGTACGGGAATCATCTTCGACGACAACGGCGCGAACCTCGCGACGGCGGCGCAGAAGCCGGAGAACGCGGTGAAGATCCCCAATGGCGTCATGATGATCGAGCACTACAACCGCCTCGCCCGCATGGTGAGCGCGGGTGTGCCCGTCACCGTCGAGGTCAACATCGAGACGAAGTTCACGGGCGATCATGAGCACGGGTACGACACCGTTGCCGAGATCCCCGGCACGGATCCGAAGCTGAAGGAGGAGGTCGTCATGGTGGGCGGCCATCTGGACAGCTGGATCTCCGGCACGGGTGCCACGGACAACGGCGCGGGCTCGGTGATGGCGATGGAGGCGATGCGCATTCTGAAGGCGCTGAATGTGCAGCCGAGGCGCACCCTCCGCATCGCGCTTTGGAGCGGCGAAGAGGAGGGGCTGTTCGGCTCGCAAGGCTATGTGAAGCGGCACTTCGGCACCTTTGCCGCGCCGAACCCGCCTGATCCCGCGGGAACACCCAGCTATCTTGCTCATCACGGCGCACTGACGACCACGGGTGAATGGGAGAAGCTCGACGCCTATTACAACCTGGACAATGGCACGGGCAAGGTGCGTGGCGTGTACACGCAGGGGAACTTCGCTGTCGGACCGATCTTCCAGCAGTGGATCGCACCCCTGGCGGATCTTGGAGTAACGACGATCTCTTCCCGTAATACCGGCGGTACCGATCACCTGAGCTACGACGCGGTGGGCCTGCCCGGGTTCCAGTTCATTCAGGATCCGATGGACTATGACACCCGGACACACCACTCGGATATGGACACGGTCGACCGGCTGCACAGGGACGATCTGGAGCAGGGGGCGGTGCTGGAGGCGATCTTTTTGTGGAACACCTCGCAGCGCGAGGAGATGATGCCGCGCAAACCGTTCCCCCATCCCGAGCTGGAGAAGCAGCAGAGTGCGCCCATCCCGGGAATCTATCCGAATGCGGTGGTGCCGGACCCGAGCAAGCCGGTGATGCGTTAGCATCGTCGCCATGCAGATCACGATCGACATACCGGAGCCACTTTACCGGGAGTTGGAGGAAGAGGCGATGAACAGGCATCTCTCGGTGCCCGAGATCGCCGCTTTACGCTTGCATGCGGGTGGGACGCCTGAGACAAATGCGGGCGGTCATGCGGTTTCGTTGCCACTCGTTCAGTCCGGTCTGCCGGGAACGCTGGATCTTTCACTAAATCTGAACGACGCCGTTTTTGACGATTTCGATGCTGCCTGACGTAAACGTCTGGCTGGCGCTCGCCTACGACTTGCATCCACGGCATGCATCGGTCAGGGAATGGTTCGGCAATCAGAACGCGGGCTCGCTTCAACTTTTGCAGGGTTACGCAGCTTGGACTTTTACGCTTGCTGACCCATCGAGCAGGCGTTGGGTCGGCCGTGCTAACGCAAAGGCAGGCGTGGCGCGGATACGACGATTTGATAACCGACTTCCGAGTTTGCTTTGAAGATGAACCGCTGACCTTGCAGAAAATATTCAAACGGCATTCCGAGCATGACGAGGTTTCACCGAAGCGCTGGACCGACGACTATCTTGCGGCGTTTGCCGAATCGGCCGGTCTACAGCTCGTGCCTCTTGACCAGGCGTTAGCGGCACGAATCAGCGATTCCTGCTCCCTGGGCGATAGCTTGCTGGCGGCAATGCCTATTACGAATCTTTTACAGTTCCGCAAGTTCTCTTCGGTACCACTTTTCCACTCCAGTGGTACACTTGAATCTGATCGTAGGAATCCGATCTGGTTACTTTCGAAGAGTGGGCCGTCCGCAGCTTTTTGCAAACAACACCAAATTGCGTCCAGCGGTACATCAATGCTTCAAAGGAACAGATTATGGAACAGGGAACAGTAAAGTGGTTCAACGATACTAAGGGTTTTGGTTTTCTCAGCCGTCCGAATGGTGAGGATGTATTCGTACATCACTCCGCCATCCAGAGCAATGGTTTCCGCTCACTGCAGGAAGGCCAGCAGGTCCAGTTCAACGTGGTCAAGGGCCCCAAGGGCTGGCAGGCAGAGCAGGTTCAGGTCATCTAAGACCCGTAGAACCCTAAGGAAGGGCAACGGTCGAAGGATCGCTGCCCTTCGGTTTTTTGAGTCAGGGGCGCCCCGATCTACGCCCACCTTTGCACCTGTCTCCGTTCTTCTTGATCTCAGCCCACAGCACGGAGATAACACCATGGCGACTCCCGCACACGATAAGTATTATTTGAAGACTCTTCACGAAGAAATCGATCTTTTCGACCGCAAAATTGCGCATCTGCTTAAGTACGACAACTTTGCTACAGAGGCTGAACGCGTCGCCTCGGCGGGCAAGATGAACGCGAAGCGTGAGCTGCTGGCGCGCACTGCCCGCCAGCTAGTAAGCGAAGGCATCGAATTCAAACCGGCTGACCTTCCACGGTCGTTCCGAAGCTCCGATACCGTGATGGAGAGCAAGAGTGAACGCACAGCTGCGGACAGCCCCGAGCCTGCCGTTGTGGCCAAGATCAGTGCGCCGGTCCGCCAGTTCCCTTCTCCGTTCGCCGGAACCGTTCTGGATGGGCAAGGCACAGTGATGGCGTACAAGCGCGGTCGTCTGAAGGAAGCCGTTTCGCCGGCCTGAGCTGAACGCCCTGCGCTCGCGCAGCGAATTGGGTAAGCTGGCTGTATGGCTGCATCTTTCACGCCGGAAACCCTGCGCTTTCTGCGCGGGCTAATCAAGAACAACGACCGTATCTGGTTTGAAGAGCGTCGCCCCATTTATGAGCGTGCTCTTAGGGCACCACTGCTCGCACTCATTGAGACGATAAACGCGTCTCTGCAAGAGTTCGCTCCCGAGCACGTGCGTCCAGCGCATAAGATTGCGATGCGCATCTTTCGCGACACGCGATTTTCGCCCGACAAGCGGCCCTACAAGCATCATCTTTCGGCGTGGTGGGCGCGGCGCGGTCTGGAGAAGCGCGGGGGTGCCGGTTTCTACGTACAGATTGGACCGAAGGAGAGCTTTGTGGCCGCAGGGGTGTACGCCCCTGAGCGCGACGACCTGCTCGCCCTGCGCCGTTGGCTCGCGGAGAACCACCCGCGCTACCGTGGGGTTCTCGCCCCGCTTCTGAAGCCCAGAGGGAAAACGCCGGCCATGGACGTGATTGGGCCCAATGCGCTGACCCGTAATCCGAAGGGCTTTCCTCCTGATCATCCAGCCAGCGATCTGTTGCGTGCCCGCAACTGGGGCGTGACGGCGCCGATCGCTGCGGATGCGGTACTCTCCCCGGACCTGGCGAAGACCATAGTTCACGAGCTTCGGCGAGCGGCGACGCTCGTGGACGTGCTGAATGAGCCGTTGCTGGCCCCTTCCACGAAGGAGCCTTCGCGCGCCTTTTTTTAAGGTGAATTTTCCATTCGGGAACCAAAGTTGCAGGAAATGCACCGAAAAAGGCACCTCTTACGCTAAAAACCCGCAAAAACAGGGACCAAACCCCATGTTTCCTGTTGACAAGGGGCACGGGAAAGGCGGATGGTGAATCTCGGCGCGGTTCTCCGTACCCGCATGAATACTGGCGATTTGCGCACATTCCTGTGCGCCGACGACAGAGGCGGCGAGCCGCAAGCGCCATCATCTTCAAACAACGCGTGCAAAGGAGCACATCTCAATGGCAAAAGGCATGACCAAGACGCAGCTGATCCGCTTCATGGCGGAGAAGCTTGAACTCACGAACAAGCAGAGCGCGGCATTCTTCACCACCATGGCCGATACGGCCGTGAAAGAGACCAAGAAGAACGGCGAGTTCACCATTCCCGGTATCGGCAAGCTGGTGAAGGCGGAGCGCAAGGCACGCATCGGTCGCAATCCGCAGACCGGCGAGGCGATCAAAATCAAAGCCAAGACCGTCGTCAAGTTCCGCATCGCCAAGGCCGCCAAGGACACCATCGCGCCGCCCAAGAAGTAAGGAATTTGCCTTGCACACCGGCATCACTCCGGTGATTTGAAAGGCCCGTTTGCGCGAGAAGATTTCGCGGAGGCGGGCCTTTTCACTTTCTTTTAAAGGTTTGGTTTTATTTGCCGATGCAGAAGGTGGAGAAGATGCGGGCGAGGATGTCGTCGGCTGTGGTTTGGCCGGTGAGTGAGTCTAGCGCGCGGAGGGCGGTGTGCAAGTCAAGCAGCAGGATCTCGTGCGGAAGACCGCTGGTATTCGCCGCGATGGCGGCATCGAGTGCCGTTATCGCCCCCAGTACGGCCTCATGCTGACGCCGATTGTTCAGCGCACCCGCTTCCGCAAGGCCGCCCTCGGCCTGCAACCTGCGCAGGATCGCTGCACGGAGCGCATCGAGACCCGCCCCGGTGAGTGCAGAGACGGCGAGCATCTCCGGGTCAGCTGCCGCGGGATCGCTTGAAATGGCGTTTTCGGCAGAGGTGTTCAGCAGATCAATCTTGTTGCGTACGAGCAGGTGGGGCCGTCCGTCCAGTCGTTTTGCAAGACCCTGTTCTTCTGTTGTAAGCGGCACGGTGGCGTCGTGGATCAGAAGCACAAGATCGGCGTCGGCGAGGGCCTCGCGGGAGCGCTCGATTCCCTGTCGTTCGGCCTCATCGGCGGGCTCTTCTCCGGCGAGCCGCAGCCCGGCGGTGTCGACGAGGCGTACGGGGATGCCGGCGAGCGACCAGGTCTCCTCGACGGTGTCGCGGGTGGTGCCGGGAACGGGCGTGACGATGGCGCGGGGACGCTCGAGCAGACGGTTAAACAGCGAGCTTTTACCGGCATTGGGGCGACCCACAAGGGCAAGCGAGACGCCGGAGCGCAGCAGCGCGCCTCCGCGAAAGCTGCGGGCGAGGTCTTCGAGCCCAGCCTGAATGTCGGAGACGGCGGCGCTGATCTGCGTCGGCGCAACTATATCGACGTCGTCCAGCTCGCCGGAGGCGAAATCCATACCGGCCTCCAGCAGCGCGATCAGGTGCAGCAGACGTTCTTTCATGGGCGCCAGACGACGGCTCAACGCGCCACCGAGCTGCTGCGCGGCGGCGCGCACCTGCTCCAGGGTTTGTGCGGCGATGAGATCGTGGACGGCCTCCGCCTGTATCAGATCGAGGCGCCCGGACAGAAAGGCTCGTTGGGTAAACTCGCCCGGTTCTGCAAGACGCGCGCCGCAGAGGAGCGCGGAGGCGAGGATTGCCTCCAGCACCACGGGTGAGCCGTGCGCGGCGATCTCCACGACATCATCGCCGGTGTAGGAGTTTGGCCCAAAAAACGCCGTGATCACAGCCTCGTCGATTGGCGCGGCTGTGGAGTCGGTGTTCCCCCGCGGGTCGAGCACACGAACGAAGCGCGCCCGGGCGTGTTCCAGAGGCTGAGCTATCTGCACAAGGCGCTTTGCAAGGTCCGCTGCTTGCGGACCGGCAAGCCGGACGATGCCAATACCGCCGCGGCCGGGCGGTGTAGAGATCGCGGCGATGGTGTCCAGTGACAGGACAGTTTTCGACATTGAGGGCACTCCGAAGAGCCTTTTCCGTTGTGACGACCGCGACACCGTTTTAGCATCGCATGCCGATGCGATCCATGCCGATCGTGACGGGGAGCTGCTTGTTCCATCGCCGTGTGTGTATCTCGCAAACTGCAAAAGTGCAGGAAGATGAGGCGAACGAACTCACCGTAATGGTCAGAAGTGTGTATTCGAGCAATCGGGTCTGAGCCCTAGAATCGCTACTTAGAACGACTTAGAAATGTTGTTCACCGGGCTGTGCCGGTGCCGCTTACAGCAGCGCCCTCGCGGCAAACGCCAAGTTTTGGGCTCGGGTATTTGTTTGCTTCAGTTCCGGCGATTGTTCATCGCCTGAGTTTGGTCGCTTCGCAGAGGCTCTTGGTAAAGAACATGGAATACGGTTTATCCATCTCAGAGTTGCACCTCTCCACGACGAATCTCAGGGCCAAGGCGGACACGGAGATCTGTCCCGTTCTCGATCTGCCCATTGGGGTGCTCACGATGGTGCAAGCCATAAACGGGTAAACCAATGGGTAGCCAACGCGCCACGCGCGCATCTTGTGAATGCATACCAACATCCATCGAGGGCGCCTGGCGGTGGCCCCGCAGGTGAACCTGGTGCAGAATTTCGGCTTCGGAGTGGAGGCCACACACTCGAAGGATCCGCAGGGTGCACCTGAGGTCAGTGTTGGGAGCTTGCAATTTCCTTTGCAGCATCCCCCCACGAATCGTTCCGTCATGATCCCTGGACGCATTGGATCAGAAGATCAGCGGTTGACACACGTCGGCTCTGCCCTTGCGTGCGGTTCGCAAAGCGCGACGCGTGCTGTTTGGATGAACGGATGAATCACCGAATGGTATCTCGTGGGAGAGGCGATCGCGGCGGAGTTTATCGCGATCGATTCGACCTACCGAGTTATGAGCGCGCAAACTACGCTGCTCATTCATCAGCTCAACACGGCTCAGGTGCTGCAACCGATGAGTTGCTGATGCCTTCTTGGGCCCACAACGCGATGCTATCTACGGGTGCGAACGTGTACTCATTAGCGGTCCTCCTCACCTGCTTCAACAGGCGAGAGCAATACCTTGCAGTGTCTAAAAGCCGTGTACGGGCAGACACCCTCGGATGAGTTCCAGACCACTGTCATTCTGGTGGATGACGGCAGCACCGACGGTACCGCAGAGGCGGTCCGGACGCAATTTTTTCAGGTGCAGTTACTTATGGAAAGAGGCGACCTTTTCTGGAACCGCGGCATGCGCGTCGCCTTTGACCATGCAGCAAAGCAGAACTTTAACCTTTATCTCCGGCTCGACGATGACACGATGCTGTTTCCTGATGCTCTTCGCAGGATGTTTTTGCTGAACGGCAACTTAGACATTATGGCATCGCGGCTATCTTGATCCGGCTTTCAGCATTCGTTCGGCGACATGGATTATGGCTTCCGAGCGCGCGCTGCAGGCTTTGGCCTGTACGTTGCGCCGGGGTTCTACAGTCTTTGCAGCGATAATCCGCGCCAGTGCACCTGGCGCGACCGCAAGGCAGCGTTTCGCAAGCGGTGGCGTCATCTGAATTCGCCCAAAGGCTCCCCTTTCCCGGAGTGGACGTTGTTCTGTCAGCGGCATCTCGGGAAATTATGGCCCCTTTATGCCGTTTCCCCTACATGGCATGGAGCCATCGCAAACCTGGTCTTGAACTACATCCTTGTTCCCCGGTTTGGCGGCGTCGGGTCGGCGGCTGCCACACTCATTAACCCAAGCGGCAGTCTCGTATCTGCTGGACTGATTCAACCAGAGCACGCGGCACATTTTCTGGATGAAGACCCGGGCGATCTTGGGTAGTTGGCTGTTTCGCCTCGACCAAAGGAATCCAAATTGGAACTCGCGTAGATTGCCTGGCCGGGACGCGCCGAAGCAGGCGAATCCGGCCTGAATTGGCTCGCCTGTTCCCGGAGGTATGAGAGGTGGAGCTTCGCCGGTCGCGCTTCCGTTAGGGCAGATGTCGGGCTGAAGAACAGCGGTCCAGGACGCAAGTCGCGATAAGTCTCGCGCTTCTGCAGAAAAGCTTGGGACGGCAAGCCAAGGATTGAATCGATCAGGTACCATTCATCCTGATCGATTCCTGCTCTGCGCTTCTTCCGCGGCGGGAGGACGATGCGTGGATCTCTTGGCAGAAAGCGACCTATTCAATCCGATGGCGATGACAAGTGTAGGCAATACGTACTCTGCAAGCGACACACCCGGAAAAACGAATTACAGCGCCATGGCGATGGTAACTACCCTGTTTTTTATATGGGGCTTCACCACTGTCCTGAACGACGCGCTCATCCCACATCTGCAGTCTGTTTTTTCGTTGAATTACGCGGAAGCGTCGCTCATTCAACTCGCTTTTTTTGGCTCTTACTTTCTGTTTGCTCAGCCTGCGGGCAAGCTGATTGAACTGTTCGGTTATCAGCGGACAATGGTAATCGGCCTGATCACGACGGCACTGGGAGCAGTCCTGTTCCTACCGGCGGCCACGTTTGCAAAGTACGGCTTCTTTCTCGCCGCCCAAGTGGTTCTGGCCGCTGGCATCACCGTCCTGCAAGTGGCGGCGAATCCATATGTGACCATCCTGGGGCCGCCGGAAACCGCCTCGAGCCGCCTCAATCTCACGCAGGCATTCAATACCCTAGGGGATGCTGTTGCTCCGTACATCGGCAGCGTCCTTATTTTAGGTGGTGCTGCCGAGGGGGCTGCGCATGCTTCCACGCTGAGCCGCGTGGAGCAGGCAGCCAGTGTCAAGCTGCCGTACATGCTCTTGGCCGGTATCTTAGTAGTGCTGGCGCTCGCCGTTGCTCTTTACAAATTTCCACGGTTGGAGGTCACGCGCGATTTCCGCCCCGGCGAGCTGGGTGCCAAGCGCGACAGTGTTTGGAATCACCCTCACCTGTATCTGGGTGCCCTGGCCATCTTCATCTACGTTGGCGCCGAGGTGTCCATTGGAAGTTTTCTGGCCAAATACCTTGCCGACCCGGCCATCACCGGACTTGCCCTCCAGGAGGCCGCTAAGCTTGTCACTTTTTATTGGACTGGCATGATGGTTGGCCGTTTCGTCGGCTCCGCGCTGATGCAGCGCATGTCCGCCCCTAACCTCCTTGCCTTGAGCGGTGTGGGCGCGGCCGCTCTTGTGCTCTGCTCGCTTCTTGGCACTGGGCACTTTGCCGCATGGACCATTCTTGCCGTCGGCCTGTTCAACTCGATCATGTTCCCGACGATCTTCACACTCGGGGTCGCCGATCTGGGCACGCTCACCGGCCGGGGATCGGGCTTGCTTGTGCAGGCGATCGTGGGTGGCGCCGCGTTTCCCGTTCTGATGGGCTTCTTGGCCGACCGGATCGGGATCCACCACTCGCTGTTTCTCCCCTTTCTCTGCTACCTGTTCATCATCTACTACGGCTGGCGTGGGTACCGGATCATACCCAACGAGCACACGGAACACATCCAGGCCCTTTCCTAGAGTTCAGGCATCGCCAAGGAGCAATCATGCAGGCGTATGCCTGTCGGGAATCGGCATCGCGGGACCCAGCGTGGTCACTAGCTTTTGGAAACCCAGCGCCGGCCAACCAATTTTCATAGAATTCTATTGTGTTCCGTAGAACAGCGAAGATGAAGCCGACTGCAATGCAATGTAAATGCAATATTTCTTCCCATTCACCAGTTTGGAGACTTACGTGCAGGAGAGGTGCACAAGGAAAACTCTGTTGACCCCCTAAGCTGTATCAGGAGCTTCTGCACGATGAAAAAGTGTCTCGCGTTCTTCGTCTTTCTGGCGTTCTTGTTCTCCGTACCATCGCTGTTAAGAGCGCAGGACGTCTCCGGCATGACGGGTAATGTGACGGACGCGACGGGGGCCTCAGTGCCGGGCGCCACTGTCACCCTGACGAATAAGGCCAACGGATCGACGTTTACCCAGACGACCAACGCCGGCGGTTCGTACACGTTCTCGAACGTCCCGCCGGGCCAAGGCTATGAAGCCATCTTCACTCATGCCGGCTTCGCCACGGTGGACATCAAGAACATCTACCTGACAGTCGCCACAACTCGCACCCAGAATGCCACGCTGCAGGCTGGAGCGGATGTGAAGGTCGAGGTGACGGCCTCCAACTCGGAGGTTACGCTCAATACCACTGATGCCTCCATCGGCAACACCTTTGATGTCAAGCTGCTGAACAATCTTCCCGTGCAGCAGAGAAATGATCCCACTGCGCTGTTTACGCTGCAGCCGGGCGTAACCGATCAGGGCTCCACGACCGGTGCGCGCGTCGACCAGAACTACATCACGCTCGACGGTCTCGACGTCAACGATTTCGTTACGGGCGCCGCCGTGCAAAACAACTCCGGCGTCACCTCCGGGTTTTCCGGATCCATCGTTGGACACGCTCCGGTCGACTCTGTCGAGGAGTTTCACGGGACCGTTGGCGGCTTTCCACCGTCGAGCGGCTTCGGCAGCGGCGGCCAGTTCCAGTTGGTCACAAAGAGTGGCACCAACCAGTTTCACGGCAATATTAATGAATATCATCGCGATCCGTCGCTGGTGGCCAACAGCTGGTTCAGCAACAACGCAAGTCCGCAAATTCCCCGCAACCACCTCATCCAGAATCAATTTGGCGGGAACATCGGTGGTCCGATTCTCAAGGACAAGCTGTTTTTCTTCTTCGATTACAACAACTCCCGCATTATCAGCTCAACGCTTGCCCAGCGAACCGTCCCGCTCGATTCCCTTCGCAACGGCAACATAAGCTACGTCAACGCCAGCGGAGGAACTTCCACCTTGACGCCCGCGCAGGTGCGCGCGCTTGACCCAGCCGGTCTCGGCGAAGACCAGAACTGGATCACAGCATTCGATGCTCGCTTCCCCCACGCTAATCAACTCAGCCAAGGCGATGGGGTCAACTCGGGAGGCTACGACTTTAACGCCCCCAATAACGATTACGAGACGAATTATGTGGCCAGGGCTGATTACAATCTCACCCAGAAGCAGAAGCTTTATGCGCGCTTCACCATCGCCCGCGAGAACGCTACGAACGCGTTGAACGAATTTTCCGGCGATCCTTCCACCGACCCTGTGGTGGATCGCTCGTACGCTTTCGTCATCGGTCACGATTGGCAGATCGGTTCCAATAAGTTTAACCAGTTGTTCATCGGCGAAACAGTTCAAAAGCTCAGCTTTCCCAATAACTTCAATCCGGATGGCTCGACCTTCTTCACCTTCGGCGACGGCACCCAGGCCGCTCTCGCCTCGTCCCTCTACCTCAATCCCAACGCTCAAAGTCGCCGCGTCCCTGTTGCCCAGATAGGCGATGACTTCACCTGGACGAAAGGCAGTCATGCCATCCAGTTCGGGGGTAGGTTCGAGGCCATCAGGGCCAAGAACAACAACCTAGCAGATTACAACACGGTCGAGATCGGTCTCGGCGGTCAGACCTTGAACCTTAATCCAAGCTTGCGTCCCGCCGACATCTATGTAGCGCCGCCAAACGCGACACAGGCGCAATCGGGATTGGCGAACACGGCAAATCAGACCTACGACCAGGCATTTGCCTTTATGCTCGGCCGCATCGGGAACGTCCAGAGCGACTATAACTACAACGCTGCTGGCACTGCACTTCCTCAGCTTTCAGGCGATCAGCGCATCTATCAAAACTACCAGACTGAGCTGTATGTCGACGACACATGGAAGATGACGCCCGAACTCACCGTGTCCTACGGCGTGAACTATCAACTACTCTCTGTGCCGTACGAGACGCGAGGTCTTGAGAGCACACAAACGGTGCCATTTGATCAATATGTGGCAGGCCGCGTCGCACAAAGTGCTGCCGGGCAAACGGGACCCACCGCTGTGCCCTTGCTCTCCTATGTTCTCGCTGGAAAGGCCAACAACGGGCCGCCGCTTTATCAGCCTCAGCACAAGCTCTTCGCGCCTCGCTTTGCCTTCGCCTACAACCCGGGTTTTGACAAGAAGACCGTGTTCAACGGCAGCGCCGGCTTGGTTTACGACCGCACTGTTATCACAGCGGTTGAGGCGATACAAGACGCATACACCTATCTCTTCCAGCAGACCAAGTCCACCTCGGAGGGGGTTCCGGGTGATCCGTATAACTCCATCAAGAATGACCCGCGGCTTGACTCCCAAAATGGCATCTCCACGGTTCCCCTGACGCCGCCTGCAAGCCCCAAGCCTCCTTACCAGCCCTTTGTGACCAGCGGTGTGCCCTACGGCCTCCAGAATGGGTTGGCCTTCAATTCGACGATCGACCCAAATCTTAAAACCCCCTACTCCATCGTCTATAACGCCGGCATGCAGCACTCGTTTCCCGGGGACTTTGTTCTCAAGCTGAATTACGCGGGCCGTCTGGGACGTCGCCTCCTGGCGCAGGCCGATGCCAATCAAATTCTTGACTTCCCAGACAAGGCCTCCGGCCAACTCCTCTCCAACGCCTTTGCGGCGATCACAACTCAACTACGGGCGGGTGCCGATCCCACCACTCTTGCCGCGCAGCCATGGTTTGAGAACGTTGTGAGGCCTGGGTACGGAGTTGCAAATCCTTCGACAGATTCCAACGGAAATATCACGCAAGCTTACGCGAATAACACCCAGTTCCTGGCCGCAAACTTCGGCGGCCTCGTCCGCAATGGTGACTTCGGCGACTTCGTCCAGGCACTCGCCGCACTCGGTGCACCCAATTTTGCGACCCCACTGAATGTGGGATCCGCGGCGCAGTTCTCCGAAAACACGTTTTATACCAGCAAGGGATTTTCCAGCTACAACGCCCTGTTGGTCTCCTTACAGAAGAACCTCTCCCACGGTCTGCAGTTCGATGTGAACTACACCTTCGCTCACTCGATCGATAACGTCTCTTTTTTCGCCAATAGCTCAGGCGACACCGGTATCGGCGGCATCGGCTTGATCTGCGACGACCTCCGTCCCCGCGAGTGCCGCGCCAACTCCGATTTCGATATCAACAACTATGTCACTGCGGACGTGACATATCAACTGCCGTTCGGGCGCCACCGCCAGTTTCTTGGCAACGCTCCCGTGTGGCTAAACGAAGCGATCGGCGGCTGGGACATCAGCGGTGTCACGGACTGGCACACCGGACAGGCGTGGGGAACAAACTCCAACGCCTTCGATGCCAGTTATTCGAATGATGCCCCTGGTATTCTCGTCGGCCCCAGATCGGCGGTGGAGACCCATTTGCAGAAGATCCCTACTCCCGGAGGAGGAGTCAATATCTTCGGGAACCAAGCTGCCGCCAGAGCGGCCTACATTGGGCCGGTGGGATTCCAGATCGGTGCCCGTAACGGCTTGCGCGGACCCAAATACTTCAACCAGGACATAGGCCTGGCGAAGCTGTTCCCGCTCTACGGCGAAAAGGTCAATCTGAAGTTCCGTGCCGATGCGTTCAACGCGTTGAATCATCCGAACTTTGGTCTGCCGCAATCGAATTCCTTCAACGGGTTCGACCAGCAGGACTTCACCAGCACCACCTTCGGTCAGATCAGCACCACAGTCACTCCAGCAGGAAATCTGAACAATGGAGCCCGGGTGCTGCAGGTATCGCTGCGCCTGGAGTTCTAAGCGGACTGGTTTGCCAGAACAGCGAAGGGCGGAGAGAAGACTCTCCGCCCTTCGCTGTGTTCAATAACCACTTACTTCAGCTGACGTATAAACACGTTTTCTAGCTTCTCTTGCTGGCCGGATCGCGGCTGGGGGTTGAGGCCATTATTTACAGACTGATCAGCTATCTGCTCCAGGGTTAACTTGCCGGAGAGCATGTTCTGGCTCTCGGGTTTCTGCCATCCGGCATAGCGCTCATCAATGATCTTTTTCAGGGTGCCGTCTTCGTACATTTTGGCGGCGATCAGGAAGGCGTGGGCGCATAGGTCGGCGCCCCCGATGTGGGCGTGGATGAGGTCTTCGGGATCGATGGATTGACGGCGAATTTTGGCGTCGAAGTTCATGCCGCCCAGGCCAAGGCCGCCGTTGCGGATGACGTGGTACATGGAGAGCGTCATCGAGTAGAGGTCGTTGGGGAACTGGTCGGTGTCCCAGCCGAGCAGCGGGTCGCCACGATTGATGTCGAGCGAGCCGAGGATGCCGAGGTCGGCTGCGGTGGCGATCTCGTGCTCGAAGCTGTGGCCCGCGAGGAGCGCGTGGTTGGCCTCAAGATTCAGCTTCACCTCGTTTTCCAAGCCGTTCTTTTTCAGAAAGCCGAAGACGGTGGCGGCGTCGAAGTCGTACTGGTGCGCGGTGGGCTCCTTGGGCTTGGGCTCGATGAGGATTTGGCCCTTGAAGCCGGTCTTGTGCTTGTAGTCGACGACGAGCTGGAGCATGCGGGCGAACTGGTTGAGCTCCTGCTTCATGTCGGTGTTCAGCAGGGTATCGTAGCCCTCGCGACCGCCCCAGAGTACGTAATTGGAGCCGCCAAGCTGCATGGTGACGTCCATGCAGTGCTTGATGGTAGTGGCGCTCCAGGCGAAGACCTCAGGATCGGGGTTGGTAGCAGCGCCGGACATGAAGCGCGGATGCGAGAACAGGTTCGCCGTGCCCCAGAGCAGCTTGATCGATGAGCTCTCCATCTTCTTTTGGAGGTAGTCGGCGAGGGTGTGCAGATTTTTCAGTGTTCCCTTGAGGTCGTCGCCTTCAGGGGTGATATCGCGATCGTGAAAGCAGAAGAAGGGAAGGTCCAGCACCCGGAAGAGATCGAACGCCGCGTCGGCTTTGTCTTTGGCGGATTGAATGGGATCAGAGCCGGTCGGCGTTTCGCGCATCCAGGGCCGATTAATCGTGGGCGCTCCGAACGGATCGCTGCCATTCATCGTCAGACTGTGCCAATACGCCACGGCGAAGCGGAGGTGCTCGCGGAGGGGCTTGCCCAACACGGTTTTGCCGGCGTCGTAGTACTGATAGGCGAAGGGGTTGTCGCTTTCGTGCCCTTCGTATTTGACGATAGGGAACTGACTAAAAATGGTGTCGCTCACTGCAAAGCCTCCGGAAACGATTGCAACGAGAACGATACAGAAGAGCGGGTACGGTCGTCAGCAGGAGCGGTAGAGTTTCTTTGTGGGCTCGAAGTAACTGCTGCTATTCATGGCCTCCATGGTAGGGGTGAACGGCAAGAATGGTGAGCGCGCGGTAGGTTTGCTCGGCCAAGATCACGAGTGCAAGCTCGTGCGGCAGGGTCATCGCGCTGAAGGACAGCAGCAATGCCGCCCCATTGCGCGCTTCTGGGGACCAGCCATTGGCCGGCCCAATGGCCAGCAGCACTTCCTGCGTACCGTTGTCGCGAAGGCTGCCCAATGTCTCGGCAAACTGCTGGGAACTTAGCGAACGCCCACGGCTGTCGAGCAGCACGAGAAAGGGCCGCACGCGGCCGGAACGCCGTGCGACTGCGGCGAGAAGATCACCTTCGGTGCGAAAAGGCTGCAGCGTGGTTGGGGCGAAGTGTGCGGCTCGGGCGACGTAGTCCTCGACGAGCGCTTGTGCAGCACCTGATTTCAGGCGATCGAGACGGGGACTGATGTAGGCGATCTGTAAGCGCATGGCTTCTCGGTAAGCGTCTTATCGGGCAGCGGACTGGTCGTGCTTTCGCGCGTTGCAGACCGGAGATGAAGCTCAGAGGTACTCGTAAAAGGTCCGAACTCGATGAGAGGAAGAGCTCTCTGGCTCACTCCGCGCAGAGAAAGAAAGCGTATCTCAGCGATGGACGCTGCGTTGCGAATAGGGGCACTTACGGCACACTTCAGCGTTGCCCGATGGAGCATTTTTGAGCCGTGATTGCCCATTACAGAGAATTCATCAGAGCACTCCTAAGTGGCCATGGCGGAGTGAATTGCTATCTCGTAACACACAACGAGAGCCGATCTGCCTGCCTACTTTCCTGGAGTATGACTCTAGAAGGTCACGGTCCCAGGGGCCGCCACACAGGACCAACTCAGTTGCCGAACATCGGCCATTCTCTATCTGCAACCGCAGCAGCTCGAAATGCGTCCCTCTGTGCCTACTGCATCGGACCTACGATTTGGGCTCTTCAGGCACGCGCGGGACGGCGCTTACCGGCGTTTTGGGGCTTGCCACCGTTCGCCCGAGCAGCGCGTACGCATCCTGCACATTCTGCGGGAAGGTTGCGAGCTCGGTGTCGAGCTCATGGCCCAGCGCGGCGACGATGTCCGGATGGAGGTTGGCCACGCAGTAGCTTTCACCTGGATCGAGCGCCACGTTGTAGAGCTCGGGTATAGGGAGCATGGCGGTCTCGCGCGCCAGGATGGAATCGTTGATGTAGACCTCGCCGTGGTACGCCTGCGCGACGCGGAGCTTCCAATCGCCCTTGCGAATGCAGTGCGGCTGCAGGCCGCCTTTGCTCATGGGGCTGAAGTAAATTTGCGTGTGCTCCGGGACCGGCTTGCCTTTGCCCAGCAGAAGCGCGGAGGCGTCCACGCCGTCAAGCGGTTTGGACGGAAGCGGGAGGCTGCAGAGGGCGGCAAGGGTCGGCAGAATGTCGAGGTGCGATGCGGGTGTATCGCAGACGACTCCTGCACGGACGGCGCCGGGCAGCTTTGCGAGCAGAGGCACGCGGAAACCGCCTTCCCACGTGGAGGCCTTGCGGCCACGCAGGTTGCCCGGGCAGCCCTGGAACCACGGACCGTGATCGCTGGTGAACAGGACGAGGGTATCGTCGGCGACGCCTTTCTCTTCGAGCGTCTTCATGATCTCCCCGACGGACCAATCGATCTCCGCAATCGCGTCGCCCTGTTTTCCGAAGCCGCTTTTGTTGAGGAAGCGCGGCGAGGCATTGGGCGGATCGTGCGGATAGGGAAAGCCGTAGTAGAGAAAAAACGGCTCCGTGCTGTCCTTTTCGAGGAAGCTCACAGCCTCCTTCGTGTAGCGCGGGATGAGCATGGAGCAGTCGGTGTTTTCTTCGATCACCGTGGTGTCGCGCATCAACGGCTTCGGCGACATGTCGACGCTCCAGTTGAGGCCGAAGTAGGAGTCGAAGCCGCGGCTGGTGGGCAGGTAGGGCAGATCGTCGCCGAGATGCCATTTGCCGATTGCGGAGGTGCGATACCCCTTGGCTTTGAAGAGCTGGGACAGCAGCGTCTCATCGAGCGCGCAGCCGCCCTTGGCGTGTGGGCCGAACGCGCCGACGACTCCCATGCGGGTGCCGTAGCGGCCCGTCAACAAAGACGCGCGCGATGCCGAACACAAAGGATGGCCGCCGTTGTAGCGCGTGAAGCGCATGCCTTCGCGCGCCATGCGGTCGAGGTTCGGCGTCGGCAGCTTCGAGCCGAAGGAGCCGAGGTCGCCATAGCCGAGATCGTCGCAGATCATCAGCACGACATTCAGCGGGCGCGTGGAGGTGCGCGGTGCGATGGGGGCTGCCTCGGTTGTACGCAATGAGCGCAACGGCGCGACCGTGGCTTGCCTGACGGCGGCGGCGGTTGACATCAGGGCGATAAATTTTCGGCGATCCAACATAATCACCTCAAACCAAATTCTAAAGCTTAGAGAAGGAAGATTTGATCACTTTCCGCAGGTGGAGAAGCATACCTCCGCGGCTCAAGCCGGGTTGCAAACAGGGTATTTACGGCATCCTTCGGTGTTGCTCAGGGCAGGCTTTGAAGCCGTTTCCTGGGCAAAACAAGAATAAATCAGAGGTTCCCTAAATATGTTTCTTTGTCACTTTGCGTGGTGTTTTCGAAGAACGCGGGGCCGCCTTCGCCGCAACTTTCCTGACAACTTTCTTCGCAACGGTCTTCTTTGGGGCAGTTTTTTTTGCGATCCCGGCGCTCTTGGCCGTTGATTTCGTTCCTCTAGCCTTCTTTGCAGAGGACCTGGTGACTGGGGTGCCGCCTGTGACCGTTGACTCGGCTGCACTGTTAGAAGACGTTGCCGTGCCACCTTTCGCTGTCTTACCCTGCCGCTGCGCCCTGATCGCGGTTTTGATCTCGGCGTTGAGTTCATCCGCGCTCAGCGTTGTTGCCGACGGGCGAAGCCGCTCTAGGCCATAGTAGGCGCGCTTTTCAGGTAGAAAGACGTGGACGATGAAGTCGACGTAGTCCATCAGGACCCACTCGCCCTGCCGCCGACCTTCTACGGAGTTCGGATAGGTGCCGAACTCGTGCTTGAGCCGCAACTCGATCTCGTCGGTGATGGCGACGGTTTGACGATCGTTGGTGCCCGTGCAGATCAGAAAGTAGTCCGTCAGCCCGCTCTCGGTGGGATCGAGGGCGAGAATGCGGATATCTTCTGCCTTCTTGTCTTCACAGGCGGCGACTGCTGCCGCGAGCATCTGGTTTATCTCAACAGACGCCATGACCCTCCTAGGCTTCTACCATCGTAGCGCAGGGACCGGTACACGGGAACGTCAATCGACGAGCGGCGGCGGCCAGACTGCGGTCGGATCACCCGGTTGGTTCGTCCGGTTCGATCAAAGGGTCAAGGCAGGGGCATACTGGAAGCATGTCGGTTTGGAAACGGCCGCTCATCGTGGGCGCATCGGGTCAGGTAGGCGCCGCGCTTTACCGCTGTTTTGCGAGGCATGGCGAAGAAGAGAGTGTTTTGCGGAGCTCGCGCGAACGGCGGGAGGGATGGCTTCGCCTGGATCTGGCTGAGATCGCGGATATGTCCGGCGGCCCTGTTTTACTGGATGAACTTACCCCGGACCTGATCCTTTGTACCGGTGGCATGACCTTTGTGGATGGTTGCGAGGGGGATCCGGAGGTTTGCCGAAAGGCGAATGCGCTTGGTCCGGCGATGCTGGCGGCGTATGCCCGGAGCAAAGGCGCGAAGTTTGTTTTTTTCTCCACCGACTACGTGTTCAGTGGTTCGGCTGAAACGCCGGGACCCTATGATGAGGCCTCCTCCGTCGATCCGCTCAGTGTTTACGGACGGTCGAAGCTCGAGGGCGAGCAGACGGTAATGGAGGTGCATCCAGAGGCGCTGGTCGTGCGGACCACTGTTGTCTATGGGCCGGATGAGGCGGGGAAGAACTTTCTGTACACCCTGCTTCGGTACCCCTCGACGGGGCAGCGGGTCCGGGTTGCCGCAGACCAGGTGTCTACACCGACCTACAATCGGGATCTTGCCGAGGCGACGCTGGCGCTTGTAGAGGCTGGCGCCTCGGGCGTGGTGCATGTGGCCGGTCCGGAGCTGATGGATCGCATGCAGTTTGCGCGGGAGGTGGCGGGGGTCTTCGGTCTGCAGGAGAGCTATATCGATGCTGTGTCCACGGCGTCGCTGGGGCAGGCGGCGGCGCGGCCACTGCAGTCGGGGCTGCTGACGCGGAGGTTGGAGGAGCTTGTACCTGCTTTCCGGCGGCATACGGTGCGTGAGGCTCTTGGGGAGTCTGAGCCTGAGCTGCGCCGCTTCCTGGAAGCTCTGCCGAAACGGCAGTAAGGAATTCTGCTGTAAGGTGGCACGATGACCTTCAAGGCCCGGCTGCGCACCCTGTTTGCTCTTGTCCTGGCGCTGCTTTGTCCGGTGGTGTTGAGCTTCGCGCAACAGCCGGCACCGCCTCCGCCTCAGCAGCCGGGAGGCCCGAACTCAGGCCCCGCACCGGCGCCTCCAGCACTGAGCGGCGATGCATTGCAGCGTCCTGGCGTACCCGCTGGCACGCTCTTGGGAAAGCAGACACTGCGCAGCACGATCTATGACGGCATGGTCAGCGACTATTGGATCTATGTGCCCGCGCAGTATGACCCGAAGAGGCCGGCGGCGGTGATGGTGTTTCAGGATGGGGGAGGCTATGCGCATCGCGACGGCGATCATCCGGCACTGAATGTGCTCGATAACCTGATTGCCGAGGGCAAGATTCCGGTGATGATCGCGATCTTCACCGATCCGGGCGACATCGCTGGCTCGCCCGGCACGCCGACGTACCAGTTTGTCGATGGATACGCGAAGAAGTGGCATCGCACGCTGCGGGATTCCATGCGCTCGACGGAGTATGACACCGTCTCCGACCGCTACCCGCGGTTCCTGCGTGATGAATTGATTCCGGCAGTGGCCAGGCAGTACAACCTGCGCACGGATGCGTATTCCCATGCGATTACGGGATTGAGCTCGGGTGGGATATGCGCCTTCAACGCGGCGTGGCAGATGCCGGATGAGTTCAGTCGCGTGATCACGTGGATCGGTTCGTTCACCGCGATCCAGTGGCATGAAGATCCGCAGGTGGCGGATGGCGGCCAGGACTATCCGGATAAGATTCTGCGTGAAGATCACCGCAACCTGCGCGTCTGGCTGCAGGATGGCAACAATGACCAGGAGAACCCGAACTACGGCTCGTGGCCGATGGACAACATCCGCATGGCAAACGCGCTGAAGCTGAAAGGGTATGACTTCCGCTTCTCCTTCGGGACGGGGCCGCATACGGCTGCCGTGGGTGGAGAGGAGTTTCCGGAGGAGATGATCTGGCTTTGGCGGGGGTATGATCCCGCAAAAACGGACGAGACGTTTATGCAGGATCCGGCCGAGGCTGCGAAGCCACCGTTTCGCGTGAGCATCACCAATCGTCAGCCCTGATGCATTAATAAATGCGGAGAAGCTATGCATCGGGACGTACCTCATCTAACGAGATATGCCAAACATGTCTGAGGAATCGCAACCCACGTCTTCTCCCGAAGCCGGCGAAGCTTTCTCGCAATTTAACCTCGATACCATGGCCAAGGCGGACAGTTACAAGCTGCTGGCTTCGATCATCATGCCGCGACCGATTGCCTGGGTGGTGTCGAAGGACCGTAGAGGGGATGTGAATGCGGCGCCTTTTTCGTTCTTCAACATTGTGTCCGCGGATCCGCCCATCGTGGGGATCAGCATTGGGGCGGCGCCCGACCGCAACCTGAAGGACACGCTGGCGAACATTCGCGAGCGCGGTGAGTTTGTCGTGAACATGGTGCCTGAGGAGCTGGCGGAGGCGATGAACGTCACTGCGACGAATGCGCCCAAGGGTACGGATGAGACCAGAATTGCAGGTTTGGAGCTCGCGCCGTGCAGCATCGTGGACGTGCCGAGGATTGCAGGATCGCCGGTGGCTCTGGAGTGCAAGCTGTTTGAAATACTGCAGCCGGGTGGCTCGTCGGTGATCGTGCTTGGCCGCATTGTGTATGTGCATGTGCGCACCTCGGCGTTCGCGGATGTGTCGCGGCTGCATATCGATCCAGCGCAGCTGCGGCTGATCGGGCGCATGCATGGAGGCGGAGGCTACTGCACGACCCGGGATGTGTTCAACATTGAACGCAAAAGCTGGCCGCTCGGATAGACCGGCTGTGAGCGGCGAGGACACAGGAAAGAGGAACCGTTGCGTATGTGCACGCGATTTCGGAGAAGAGCCTGGGCCGGAGTGGGTGCGCTTTGTTTTCTTGCGCTCCCCACACCGGCGGATTCGGCCGTTGCCGCGGCGCCCAAGCCGGTTGTAGCGTGGAAGGTCACAAGGGCTCCGACGAAACCTGTGTCTCGGGGCGCCAGATTCAGTGTGGTGATCACGGGGGCGATCGATCCGGGATGGCACATCTACGCACTTGACGAGCCGGAAGGTGGACCCATCGCGACTGATATTTCGCTGGTCGAAGGCGACCCGGCTAGTCTCCTGCATGTAGACCAGGCAAGACCGCAATCGTGGATGGATCCGGCCTTCCGGCAGCGCACAATGCTGTTTCGGGACAAAGCTGAGTTCACGCTGGCACTGCAAACGGCGTCGCCTGTTTCATCGGGGTTGCTATCTCTGCATGTGCTGGTGCGATATCAGGCCTGCAGTGAGCGCCTGTGTCTGCCACCGCATACGGACCGGGTTGATGCGGCCATTCCCGTCCAACGGTAGACCCGAGCGGCAAGGCGAACAACGCTGGGCAAATGTCGCAGGCTGGAGGGAGGCATAAGGAACTTTTGGAGCATGGCGAGATGGAGTGTGGAGGGCAAGCCTTGAGCAGAATCCTATAAGCTGTGCCCAGCGCCAACGGCGCGCCACATAACAGCCTGGGGCGTAGACCCAGGTAAAGCACGAAAAGGCATTGAGGGCTGAAAGCCCGCAACATAGAGATCTGGTACGGCAAAACCTGTTTGCGCTTTAAGCGGCTTTCTTTGCCTGTCCCTGAAACATCGCTGCTTCAGCAGCACGCCGTCGCACCAGCCCTGGAACAGGCTTCATGTCGACGTTCACCCAAAGCCCAAAGTGCACTGTCGCTCCGGCAAAATCCTCCAGGTTTACCTTACCCAGAAGGCTGGAGTGTTCGAAGTTGCCGCGACCCACGTTGTAGCAAAAGTCCACCAGGGCATCGAACTGATGCTGCTCGATTTGCACGTCAACTTCGCGGTTCACGCAGGCGATGGCATCGCGCAGATCCGCCCGCAGAAGAACTTCAGCTTCGAACTCGCTTACGCGGCGGCCCGGGCAAACATCTCGTCCAGTGTGGCCGTAGCCGATCGTCCATATGCCACCGGAATCGCGGTAGGCCTCCAGCCGCAGCCCTTCAAACTCCTTCGTAAGGGCAAGCCCGGCGTCGCTGTACTTGAATTCCTGCATGGTGACGCGCCTCCTTGTGCGCATGTGTTTTGGTAAGGCTCCGGATAACGCCCAGAGCGTGGTTCGTGAATGGAATCGCTTGGACAATGGGGTTTAAACTAGAGGTGCAAGCAGTCAGGTCTCCGCCAGGGACGCGCGTGTGTGCCCGGTGCCGAGCCTAGCGTCACGACCGCATACACGAACGGAGCTCATCACCCTTGGCAGCGGAAACGATCTACGATCTCGTCATTCTCGGCGGCGGACCCGCCGGTTATACCTGCGCCATTCGCGCAGCCCAACTTGGCCTCAAAGTCGCGCTGATTGAGAAGACCGACAAACTCGGCGGCACCTGCCTGCACTGGGGCTGCATTCCGACCAAGAGCATGTTGTTTTCAGCCGAGGTCTGGGACCACCTGAAGCACGCCGCCAGTTACGGCATCGATGGCGTCGATGCCCCGCGCGTGAACTGGGAAAACATCATCAAGCGCAAGAACGACATCACGGTCAAGCACACCAAGGGTCTCGACTTCTTGATGAAGAAGAACAAGATCACCGTTGTGCGCGGACATGGCCGCCTGACCGGTCCCGCCAATGACGGCATCTGGGCCGTCACGGTGAGCGATGAGGACAAAGGTAAAGGCCGTGACCTGCAAGCCGAGGGCTACACGCAGCAGACTAGTACCGAGGTGAAGGGCAAGAAGCTCGTGCTGGCGATGGGCTCCGACGCCCGCATGTTGCCCGGCTACCAAGCCGATGACGACATCATGACCAACATGCAGATCCTCACGCTGCCCAGAATGCCGAAATCGATGATCGTCATCGGCTCAGGCGCGGTCGGCGTGGAGTTCGCCTCGGTCATGAATAGCTTCGGCGCGGAGGTCACCATCATCGAAGCTCTGCCGCGTGTTGTACCCGTCGAAGATGAGGAGGTCTCCAAGGAACTTGCACGCCAGTACAAGAAGCGTGGCATCGAGATCAACACGAGCTGCAAAGTCGAAAAGATTGAAAAAGCAGACGGCGGTGTAAAGGTCACCTGGACTGATTCCGCTGGTAAGCAGCAAGTCAAAAGTGCCGAGAAGGTGCTCGTCGCCGTGGGCCGCGCACCGCGCACCTATGACGCTGGCCTCGACACGATTGGTCTCGAACTGGAGCGCGGCTTCGTCTCCGTGAACGAGTGGATGGAGACGAAGCATCCGGGTCTTTACGCCATCGGAGACATCGTCGCCGGCCTTCCGCAGTTAGCGCATGTGGGCGCGATGGCCGGCATCGTCGTAGCCAGCAAGGCCGCTGGCAAGTATGCACGGCCCGTGCGCAAGGATCGCGTCCCGGGCTGCACCTACTGCGATCCGCAGATCGGCTCCGTGGGCCTAACGGAGCAGCAGGCCAAAGACAAGGGCTATCAGGTCAAGGTCGGCAAGTTCCCCTTTGTAGGCAATTCCAAAGCGACGATTCTCGATGCCCATGACGGCTTTGTAAAGATCGTCTCCGACGCAAAATACGGAGAGATCCTTGGCGTACACATCATCGGGCCGTCAGCTACAGAACTCATCAGTGAATGCGTCACCGCGATGGAGCTCGAAGCCACAGTTGAGGAAATGATGTTCACCATCCACGCTCATCCCACGCTCTATGAGGCGCTGCTGGACGGCTTCTCGAGCGTCGAAGGTATGGCTATCAACGTCTAACGGAGCAAGGCAATAAGCGGAGTCGAATGCTATGCACAATGAGTTCACTGCATTAATTGAGAAGCACGGTGAGTGGTACATCGGATCCTGCCCTGAGATCCCGGAGGCGAATGGTCAAGGCCGCACCGTGGAGGACTGTCGGCAGAACCTCGCCGATGCGGTTGCGCTAGTCCTGCTTGATCAAAGAGAAGATGCGTTGCGTGATGCCTCACAATCTGTGGTGCGGGGAACGGTCACCATCGCTGCATGAAGCGCGAAGGCGGTTCGCACTCAATTTGGATTAGTCCCGACGGCAAGATGCAGGCGATCCCTCGGCATCGTGAGATTGAGGACTTTCTCGCTCGTTCGATCTTTCGCAAGCTCGGTCTTCCAGACCCGGCCAGAAGAAATCCGTACTCGTCAAGCAATTATGGAGATGATGAATCCTTGCCGCCCTTCTCGTCACTGAGGATGATCGTCTGCCCCCTATCATCCGTAATCGTTTCCACGCAGGTGACCTCGACACCCCCGTCCTCGTCGATCCGTCCAGTGATCTTCAACCTGACTCTCGCGAAGCCCGAGTGATCTGCCGTCCGCGATTGCAACTCCATCAAATTCATACAAAGGTTCTCCGTAAACCGGTGCCGTTCCATGTCTGACGTCCTTCATCTCCATCAACTCGGGCGCATCCCCTATACCGAAGGCCTCCGCCTCATGCGCGAGGTCGCCGATGCCCGCAGAATCGGTGCCATCGGCGACACGCTGCTGCTCATGGAGCACCCCGCAGTGCTCACGTTGGGTCGCAATTCCACGCGCGCCAACATCCTCGCCACGGATGAGCTACTCGCCCGCAAAGGAATCGAAATCCAGGAGATCAACCGAGGCGGCGATGTTACTTACCACGGTCCCGGCCAGCTCGTTGGCTATCCCATCTTCGATCTCCGCGGTGATCTTCCTGGAAAAAAAGGTCCGCACCTCGGCCCAGTGGACTTCGTCCGCCTCATGGAAGAAGCGCTCATTCTTGCCTGCAAGGACTTTGGTGTGCGTGCCCAACGCATTTGCAAGCGGACAGGGGTATGGACACATGCGGGCGGCTCAATCCCGGAAAAGAAGGTAGCCGCAATCGGAATCCACGTCTCTCAGGCGATCACGACTCACGGCTTCGCCCTGAACGTCACCACAGACCTGCGAGACTTTGACTGGATTGTGCCCTGTGGCATCACGGATCGCGGCGTCACTTCGCTGGAACTCGAAGCTGATCCCGCCTCGCAGCCCACCTTCGCTCGGGTGGCCGACTCCGCCGCTCGCAACTTCGGACGCGTCTTTGGTCTTCAGGTGCTCGCGGCCGAATCACTTCAAGAGTTGCTACACACACGTTCGCCCATGTAGCAGAACTCAAAAACTCCCAAACCCTTCACTCAGAACTGGACAAAACCCTGTCTCCTGCAGCAAACGGCAAACGACATACAGCAATACGAAAACTCAGTCATCCGCTAACCGCCCACACCAGTGCCAGCACTGCAAACTCCTTCGTATAATCACAGGTTGCTGACGTGCATCAGCCCTCACGGAGAAGCCGCACCATGCCGACCGAAGTTCTCATGCCCCAAATGGGGGAATCCATCACCGAAGGCACTCTGACCAAATGGCTAAAAAAGCCCGGCGACACGGTCGCTCGTGATGAGCCTCTCTTCGAAATCTCAACCGATAAGGTCGATGCAGAGATCCCCTCGCCCGTCGCGGGTACCCTCGGCGAGATCAAGGTCTCCGAAGGCAGCACGGTCGGCGTGAACACGATCGTCTGCACGGTCAGCGAAGGCGGTACTGCAGCAGCACCTGCCTCCTCTGGCGCACAAGGCGTCTCCGAAACCGCAGGGCAGTCGCCGAAGCAGGAAGAGACAGTTACACCCTCCGCAGAAGCTACCGCGATTCGCGACACTTCCGTCAACAACGGCAATGGAGCGTCTTCTCCCGCATCCTCAGCTCCGGCTACCGGCTCCCCCACCGAAGTCCTGATGCCGCAAATGGGCGAATCGATCACCGAGGGCACACTGACCAAGTGGCTCAAGAAAATCGGCGACACTGTCCAGCGTGACGAACCCATCTTTGAAATATCCACCGACAAGGTCGATGCCGAAATTCCTTCCCCCGTGGCCGGCACGCTCACGGAAATCAAGGTGCAAGAGGGTTCCACGGTCTCCATCAACGCCGTGGTCGCCGTGATCGGCGGTGCAGGCACCGCAACCGCTGCGCCGAATTCCTCTGCCCCAGGCACTGCGACACCTGCGGCCAGCTCCGCCGATCTAACCCCCGCACAACCCGTTCCAGCCTCCGCCTCACAGGGTGAGCCGCCACGCTCTTCGCCGCTCGTTCGCAAGATCGCGTCCGAGAACAATGTCGATCTCGCGGCCATCCCCGGCACCGGCGCCTCCGGCCGCATCACGAAGCAGGACATCCTCGGCCACATGGAGTCAGGCGGCGCAACCAAGGCATCTGCTCCCCCGTCCTCCGCACAGACCACAGCGCAGTTCCAGGGCCAGACCACCGCGGCATCCCAACCCGCGCCCGATGCCGCAACACACGCAACCTACGCGCAGGCTCAATCCGCTGCAGCTACTACTGCTCCTGCAAAGGCTGCTGCAGCGTCGACTCCGCAACCAGGCGAACTCGTACCTATGTCCAAAATGCGCGCCATCATCGCGCGCCGCATGGTCGAGTCCAAGCAGACCAGCGCTCACGTCCACACCGTCTTCAAGGTGGACATGACGCGCATTGTCAAGCTGCGCGAAAAGGAAAAGAACAAGTATGAGCAGCGCAATGGCGTGAAGCTCACGTACATGCCCTTCATCACGCGCGCCGCCGTGCAGGCGCTACGCAAACACGCAATCGTCAACGCCGCGACCGAAGGCGACGCCATTCGCTACAACAAGAACATCAACATCGGCATCGCCGTTGCGCTCGAGTGGGGCCTCATCGTTCCCGTTCTCAAGCAAACCGAAGAAAAGAGCTTTCTCGGGATCGCGCGCGCCATCGTCGATCTCGCCGATCGCGCACGTTCCAAGAAGCTCGCTCCAGACGATGTCGCCGGCGGTACCTTTACCCTGACTAACTCCGGCATCTTTGGCGAACAATTCGGTACCCCCATCATTGCTCAGCCGCAATCAGCTATCCTCGGCATCGGCGGCCTCAATAAAGAGCCCATGGTCCTCACCGACAAGGATGGCAACGACTCCATCGCCGTACGTTCCATTCAACGCTTTACCCTCGGCTTCGATCACCGCATCATCGATGGTGCCGACGCCGGCAAGTTCATGACCGACTTCAAGAACTATCTCGAGAATTGGACCGAAGATCTCGGCTAGATAACCCCGATTCCAAACTAGAGCGGCAGACCGTCCTCTGCCGCTTTAGTTTTAGGGCAACGTGGCAGTTGATATAGAAGGCTTTTCTCTCTTTTGTTGTCATTCCCGAAGGGAATCTGCGGTTGTTCTTGTTGTTTTCTGCTCTTTACACCATCTGCGAATCCGCTCTGGTTCAGCTGCTTGAGCTCGTTCAGTCGAATTCCCCAGGCCTTGAATGAACTCCTATCTTAAAGAGCGCGTTCTTACTCTTACCGGAATGTCTTCTGAAGCATAACCCCATAGATCATTGGTAGCTGGTGCTTATGAGGTTAGCTAGTCACAACAGTTGCTATTGACTTTCCATCGACCAGGGATGCCACCGGACCTGCCAGAATGTTGAACACGTTTTGGACCCACGTACTAATTGTGTTCTCCACTCCTGTCGACACACCCTTGCTGGAAAGAATGGTGTTGAGAGCAGGAGTGGCTGCTTGAATTGCAATGGCAGCTTTCTGTGCTCCTGTCAGATTCGTTCCAGCCGCCAGTGACGCCTCTGCTACTTGCTGAGCGCCGACAATCGCGTTCACAGCAACCTGATACTCAGGACCAGCCGGAGTTAAGGCCAGGATAGGTTCCGCAGCTACAGCGGCCGTTTCTATCGCCTGCGCGACAGGCTCTGCCTTTAGGACAATTGCCTCCACCTTATCGATAAATCGTTCAAACGCGTTTTCGGTCGTGGGTACAGCAGTGACAGTTGCCATGGTTACTCCTCCGCATCAGCGGTGTTATGAGGAAAATTGGTGAAACGTCACGCTACTCTCCCGCGGGAGAAATAGTGGTCGTGCCGCCATCTTTATTTGTGACCTGGGTGTGACTCTGGGTCAGCAGTGCCAAGCCCGCTGCATTGGTGGCCACCGCAATGGTCACCAGGTCGCGGAAGCCGAAGTGTTCGGCCAGCGCGCAGGCAATAAGTCCTGTGACAACCAACAGCAGCGGTGTAGTCTGCTTTGCGCTACCCGGGTTGACATGGGTCATAAAGCTCCTCTTGTTTACGGCACCAATTCACTTCGTCGATGTTGTCGTTCGCAACTGCTCATGGCAACACCTCTAGTTGTGCTTTGTGCCCATGTACTCGATAGCCAGGTGCACCAGGGTGAGCCCGCCAAAAAACGCGCTCATCAGCCCTTTCATCCGCTGCATATTGCGTTCATGGCCATCCACGCGACCTTCCAGCTGTTGCAAGCGGCCCGGCTGTCCAATACCCATCAGCTGGTGCATCTGAACCTTCAACCCACTCAGGTCTTCCAGCACTTTTTGTTCGAAATCCGTCAACGTTTCACCTTGTGCGCACGGCCGCTCGCGCAGAGCCGATCAATTCCGGCCTCGCTTCGATGTCATGTGGCGGCCCCTGCGTCTTGATTGCGCCGTTGTGCATGACCGGTGCCTGCTAAGCGCACACGCTAGCTCACTGGTGCATTCACAAACAAAGCGCTTGACCACCGCGAATACAGGGGTGGCGTACTCGCGTCATACATGCGGATATAAAACCGCTCCACCTGCGCCGACCGGGGAATCGAGAAGCTCTCCACCGGACTGCGCAGCACAAGATCCGGCGTGTCCACCCCCACCCCGAAATTCCAATCACGCCGCCGTACCTCGAAACCCCCGCCAGTCGGTGCTGTACACCCTGCACTCACTTGAATGGCAGTGCCCGTAAGGCTTAGCGCCGTGAATTGCGGCAGGTTCGCCAGCACCTCCGCAGGCCCACTCGCTGCTGCCACCGGCAAGTAAGCATCGGTTGCAATCGTTCCGCTCAGCTTCAGCCCAAGTCCATCTGCAAACTCATTCGCCCAGTCGTTCGCAAACGCAATTTTATAGCGCATCAGCTCCGGCATTGCATGCGCATCTGTGGCTGCCACGCTTTTCACCAGCAGATTGGTTGTAACTCCCGCGCTGGTAATCGCGAGCACATCGCCTGGCCAGATATCCTGCACCGGATTCACCGTCGTATATGCTCCGGCAACTGCCGCGGACCGCGCCGTCGCCATGGCCAGCACGGCGGTCGCCGCACTCTCGCAATCCGCACTCGATCGTGCCGCCGGAGCTGTCACTTTACCCAGCCACCGGCTCACGCCCGGCACCGCGATCCCGAAGCCGGCAGCGGCCTCCGCCGCCACACTCGCAGCATCGGCAATCCGTGCAACAGCCCGTTCCTGGGTGCGATAACTCACGGTAATCCGTTCGCCCGGCGCCGGTACGCGCCCAACAAAAAAGATCACCTTCCCCGGCGTGCCTGCCTGTGTGCCATACACCGCCTCACAGTCCACGCCCTGCCCAGCCGAGCCCACCAGTCTCGTCTCCTGAGACCCGTTCGGCAGAGTGCTCGTCACCCAAAGGCTACCCGGCCGTGTCACCACGACTGACGCCACCGACCCGTACAGATTCAGCGAGTTCACCGCCGCGAACACGCACGTCCCCGGCGTGTTTGCGACCGGGGCGCCTGTACTTGCGCTGTCATACAGCACCGTAGCCGGCGTATTCGAGCTCGCGCCCTCATCCACCAGCTCAAACACAATCTGCATTGCGGCGGCAAGTGCTCCCCCGCCGCCGAACTGCTGCACCACGCCGTCCACCATGCAGTAGTAAACCTGCGGCAAACGTAGCATCTCCGGACAATACAGCCGCAGTCGCAGCGTATAGCTATGTCCGGCAGTGGGTGTAAAAACCGTTCCCACCTCAGCCCCATTCACCATCGGCACAATCACCGTCACGCCGCCTGTGGTGCTCGTAGTCTGTCGTACCCGAAAACCTGCAAAGCACTCCGGCAGCAGCACTTGGCCGCCGTAAAATCCTGCCAGCATCCCATCCGAGCTCGGTCCGAACTGCACACCCCCAAGCTCAGCCAGCACAAAGCCGCCCATCTCGATCGCATCCAACGCCGTCAGCACGGTCTGGCCGTCATAGCCGTTGCCGCCGTTCAGCATCAACCCACCGGCACCCAACGTGAGATGGCTGCCGGTCGTACCCACACTCCACTGCGAAGTATCGAACGTTGCTTCAGTGAAGCTGTCCTTCAGCAGCTTCCGATTCGTCCCGCGATATGCTGCTTCGCTCAGTTGAAAAATCGTTGTCGTGCCATCGCCTTGAAAGATCTCCTGCACATAGACGACAGGTTCTTCCGCTCCGGAGATCGTCACATCGTTTGCCAGCTCTCGCACATTCGCCGTGCTCAGCTCTGCCACGCTCAGCGTCCCATCGGCATCGCTGAAGCTGTGCGTTACATTGCCCGCTGGCTCGAACGAAACTGCATGATTCACCACGCGGTAACCCGCATAGCTTGCACTCGCCGCCGCTCCTGCGTTCACGCTCCACGCCGCCGCCCGCTGAGTCGCAAATGCACCCACGGCTCGTGGATTCGTGACCCCGCTCGCCACGCTCAATGCGGTGCTTCCACCGCTCTGCACACGCGCCAGCATCTGGGCCAACAGCGCCTGCCCATTCAACGCCAGCGAGATGCCATCCACAGTGGCTGAGCCACCCGATCCTTGCTTGTCCAGCAGCCATTCATCGCTGATCGCCGAAATCCGTGCCCGGTACACAGGACCCGTCGCACCTTCACCCGCGTACACCTGCACAGGCTCGGTCGCCAGATAGCCCGTAAACATCACGACGCCCGCATCCGTGGTGACTACGGCACGCCCACGCCGCACCGGCGTAGGCAGCCCTTGCAAACCAAGCACAATCTCGGCCGTGCAGCGCGAAGGTTCATTCAATTTGCGCTGCACCGTCAGCGGCCCTTCAGCCGCTACCGCAGAGGTGTACTCCACTGCGCCGCGGCCATCCTCGTTATCAATGGTGATCCGCACTCAACCTCCAACCTCGCCCCTCAAACCTCACGACCTCGCCCCTGAACAGAAACCAGCGCCGGCCAATGATCCCGCGGGCTGTCCTATGCAGCACCTAGCCGGCGACATAACTCCGGAAACAAACCACGTTCTCTCCATCCACCGGATCCGTAACCGGCAGCGCACGAAACGCACCCGCAAGCCGCATCGCCTGGTACCCACCAGCGCTCGGGGCACTCGTCTCTGCAATCCCGCTCATCGCCTGCAGCCGCGGATAATGCCAGATCACCCGCTCCCCCTGCTGACCTTCGCCTACAAACAGCGCCGACCACTCCTGGAAAAAACTCGATCCTTCCCGATCGCAGAATCCTGTTACCGAACTGACCTTCATCGCACTGGTCGGGATTCCCGCAATCAGCGGAGCCTCCAGCATCAGCACCCCGTTGCTGACTGACGCAACGCGGCCCACATTCAGCGTCACGCGCCGCACGTAGTCCACATCCGTCACCGCCGCACGCAGGTACGCCCCGCTCACACTGCTTCCAACAAAACCCGTCTGCCCACTCGCGTAGTCGGCATCCACCGCAACCAGTCCGCTCACCGGAAACGCTGCCTGTGCGCTCGCACCCACATTCAAAGCGGTCGCCGTAGATCCAGCCCCCAATACCGCCGCGGCCATCGCCGTTCCACCCGACCCGGCATTCGCTGCACCCGTCGCCGTTGCCAGCAGGTTCATCTGCTGTGTTCCCGCAGCCAGCGACATCTGCAGCTTGCCCCAGCTCTCAAAGCCGAAGTGCACCGTTGCCTCGATCTCCGCGCGTACCTGCATCTGCGTCACAGCAGGCGCGCCCGCTCGCACAGGGGAAACCACGGTCCCACTCGTTCTAATAAATCCCTGGATCCATCCCAGATCCAGCCACGGCACGGGTGGCGTATCGAGCGCAAAACCGCCATTCTGTGCCGGATCGAAAAGGGTCGCCTGGCCGGCCGCACGGTTCACCGGCGCGAAATACGCTCGCACCCTCCGAACCGCAGGCGGCATCATCTCCGTCACGGTCATAGCTCACCCGCTTCCTCATAACTCATCACTGCCACGGTTGCCGTTCGCGTCATCCGGTCGCGATTCACCTTCACCGGCCCGAACGCCACATCTCCCCACCACACCCGTGTCAGCATGGCTGCCGCACTGCCGCCGTTCGCCAGTGCGCTGTAGTTGTTCTTCGCCAGGTTCTGCGGCCACTGCCGCACTGCGGTTAGCAACTCACCATCCATGGCCCCGAGCGCCCGCCCGCGGTCCAGTCCACCATTCAGTGCCGTACCCGCCGACGCATAGGTGATCTCGCAGCCAAGTGTCACCAGCGGCATCGCTCCCTGTGCATCCACCGTCTCCGCAACCCACTGCAGATGAAAGCAATCCGGCAGTGCCGCCGAGGCCTGCAACTCGTTCTCATCTACCAGAACACCCGGCCGCGTAACTCCGCGCACCACGATCGTCCGCTCCGGGTTCAGCGCCGCCAGCCGTCCGCGCAGCAGCTCATAAAACGTATCCTTCGCGTTCTGCACACGATCTCCTCACACGCCAGGCGCAGTAATCATTGCAATCCGAACAAGACCACCCTCACACCTGTCCTTGCTCAAACCTCGCTGCTCAACAGCACCGTTTCTACAACCAAACCGGTGCCAGAACACTCAACCGGTACCCACACGGCTCACCACCCGACAGAATCGGTTCACTCTTCGTGATCGTGTAAAACACCTCATCCACCACCACACCCGCGGCCGCCTCAAAGAGCGCTTGCGCAGAGGCAAACCCTTTCGATCCCACCAGGACGCATACAGCACTCGCGCCCAGCAGCAGCGCCGTGTCCACGCCCACCTTGCGCCACACAGCAGGCCCTACCGGCTCATCATCAAACGTCGGTGAGCCCAATCCCAGCTGTTCGGCATCATCCCCGCTCGCCGCCATCCCCGGCATCCGTAACTGCGCAAAAAAGCCGCCATTGGCCGCCATCGCCGTCTCCGCCAAGCGCACCGCATTCACTCCCAAGGCTCCCGCCATTCGCTTACCCCATCCGTTCCGCGACAAACGGCCGCAGCAGCATCTGCACCTGCACATCCAGCAGCGAACCGCTGAAATACTGCGTCTGCAGCGTGTCCAGCTTGCTCGACTTCACATTCAGCCCCGGCGTCGCCTGCGCATTCTTCACAATCTGCGCGCAAGCCACCTTGATCCCATCAGGAACCGTCGCCAGCCCTGCCATGTAGGTCACCTCGACCTCGCTGTAACGCAGCCCAAAGAGGTTCGGTGGAAGCTGTACCTCGCCCGACACCGTATCCAGCATCACCGTGGTCGGATCCACCGTCACCCATTGCCCCGGCAACCCAAATACCAGCGCGTACTCGAACAGCGTCTCCTCACGCCGTTCCATCAGCGGCGTATACCGCGCCTGCATAGCGGTCACCTGCACCACGGGTCCATAGCTCAACTGCGCCGTGCCCCACGGCCGCCGCACCCGCAGCCGCTCCGTATAACTCGTTGCCAGCAGCGATCCTCTGCGGCAATGCGCTTCAATCATCGCGGACGCCGCGGCCACCCATGCGTCCGCCGTATCCGCGCTCAACCCATATACCGCGTACTCCGACGGCTCCAGATATGCCATCCGACCTCACATTCCTCTTTGCTTCTTTTTTTGTCATTCCCGAAGGGAATCTGCGTTTTCGGTCGGCCCCAAGCGCTGGGTGCCCCGCATCCGCTCTCACGGAAACGGGGCGCCACTGCGCCTTTTGCTCAACGTCTATTGCTCAACTCCTACCGCTGAACCTGTACCTGGTAGTGTGCATAGTTCGCGCCCTTCACCACCACGGCGCCGAACTTCACCACCACGTACTGCGAAGCCAGCGATCCAGGAACGCCAAGCTGGAACACGCGAGGCGTCGCCTCACCCAGCCAGTGATACTCGATCAGGTCTTCCGTCACGATGTACGCCGGAAGCACAGCCGAACCCGAACCCGGCGTACCGGTGTAAGGCAGCGTCCACTCCGGGATCAGTGGAATGTCGCCGGCCTGGGTCGAAAGCGTCTTCACGGTCAGCCCACCCTCGATCGTCTTGGTGTTCAACACCACATTGAACTCCGCCTTCATCTCGCGGTCGATCAGGTCAAGCAGCACCGGATTCGCATAGATCGCCGTCGGACGCACACCAAAGCTGGTATTTGAAAGCATCTGCGCAATCGTCGACTTTAACCCATCCACAATCGACTCGCTGGTCGGGATCGTCGTGGTGTTTCCCCCTGATGCAATCTGCCCAGCCGCGCCGAAGTACTGCGCGCTTGTGGGTGAGCTCAGGCTGGTGTCCGCACCGTTCCAGAGCGCAAGGTCATGCGTGCGCAGAACACCGTCCACCGTGTCGGCGAGATCCTTCGCCTGCAGATAAGCAAACTGACCCTGCTGCTTGCCCAGCTCTAGGTCGAAAAGGTTGTAATTGATCTGCGATACCAGCGCCTTCAGCGGCACCGAGCGCTCCACGCGGGTCGGACTCACCACCGGCGGAACCAGGTTGCGGGGATCCATAAAGCCGGCCGACGCCGCAGCTGAGGGAATCGCCGTCTCTTCAAAGTAGCGCGACGGGTGACCGGTCGCCGGCACCTGCTTGATGCGCTGGCCAAACGGCCCGCGACGCCGCACCAGATCCAGAATCTCGGTCTGGTACATGGGAACTTCAATCGCGCCAGGTCCAATGTAATCTGCAGCCGCGCTAATCTCCGTAAACTTCGGGTTCATCCGTTCTCCTTGTGTTCTCTTCCAATAAAAAAGGCGCGGCCCAAGGCCACGCCAACGCCGCGCACAAACTGCCGCGGCACTCTCTCCTCGTTTGTCATCCTGAGCGGAGCCTGGGGTGGAAGCGAAGGACCTGCTTCTCGGCTTATAAAGCCTCACGCCTCGAAACCTCGCCCCTCATCCCTCAACAGAAGACCTAACCCAGCAATCCAGCCCGCAGCAGCTCCGCCTTCACCGCAAACCGCTGCTCAATGGACAAACTCGCCAGCGCACCATCCAGAGATCCAGCTTCCATCCGGCCAGACTCCAGGCCATCGACCGAAACTCCCTGCTTCGCGAGCATCGCGGTCATTCCCGCCGAAACCGTCTTCCGTCCCGCCGGAACCGCTGCCGCCGTAGCCGCCGCCGAAAGCTCCACGATCCGGCTCTCCGCCTCCGCCAGCTTGGTCTCGGCAATCCGCAGCCGTTCAGCCAGTTCCGCCTCGCGCGTTCCTTCCACCGTGGCCACAATCCGGCCCACAGTCTGCTCCGCCTCTGCGGCCAGCGCGACCTGGCGCTCCGCCATCTGTTCCGCCATGCGTTCCAACGCCGCTGCCGCTGCGCTCATCCGCTCGAACAACTCTTCCATCCGTCCCTCCAAAAACATCACTGTTCCGCCTCAGCTAAACCCGCGCGCGACCGTTGCAACGCCGCACCCGGAACGATGTGTTCCGATACGCCGCCTTATCCCGCAGCAGAATCGCCGCTCCGGTAAACGTCGCCCGGGTCAGCGTCCACACCGAAGCCCGCATATCCGCCACATGCGCATCGGCAAGCTCATAGCTCATCCCCATCTCGCCCGCCGCCCCGGAACTCGCGGAAACCTTCGCTTCCATCTCCGGAAAGTCGCGTGCAAACAGGAAACCCTTCACCGTCAGCCGCTGGCCTTCGATCTCGGCTGCCGTGATGATGCCGCACTTTTGTCGCGCATCATGCCCATCCCACCCCGCCTTGTAGTCGACCGCCATGCCCAGCAGGCTCGGCAGCGCCGCCTCCGCCGCCGCTCGCGTCAGCACCACGCGATGCCCACGTGATCCGCTCGGCGCCTTATCGCTCGGCACGTCCACCAGCGTCAGGCATCCCTCAAACGGCAGCCGGTTCGGATGTCCCGCCACCTCCGGGAATTCCACCGCCATCGCCTTCAGCGTTCTCAGACCCAAACCGCGCTCCACGCCACGATGCCCCTGCACCGCACCTTTCAAGCACACCTCCCCAATCCGAGAACCGCATTCACTACCCTTCAAAACTGAGCAAAACTCAGCCTGAGCCCCTCGCCACTCGAAACCTCGCCCCTCATCCCTCAACAGAAACCCTCGCCGGCAGCCCGCGCATGGCTCGCACCTCATCCACGCTCAAAACGCCCGCATTCAGCAGCTGCATCTGAATACTCACCTCGGTCGCCTCATCCCGGCTTTCGAGCTCACTCCACACGAACCGCAGATCGTTCCATCCCAGCCGCTTCGCGATCACATCCCGGGTCAGGTGATCGGCAATCAGCTTGGCCAGCGGGATCACCGCGTTCTGAAACGCCTCGTTCGCCATCTCTCCGGCGGTCGACTTGTTCACATCGCCGGTCACGCCCAGCATCATCGGCGGCAGGTCGAACGCATTCGCAATCATCGTCAGCAGGAACTGCTGCCACATCGGCCTCAGCTCCGCATCCGTCCCGGCGGCCAGCTTGATCACCTGCGGCGGCTGCTCCGAGCTCAGCACCGGCACGCGTCCCGAGCCCTCCACCTCCTCCTGCCACCATCGCGTCAGCCGTTCATGCTGCTCCGGCGTCCGATCCTGCAGCCACAGCGCATACTGCACCGTTCCGTTCGAGGCCAATCGTCCTGCATACCGGTGCGCCGCCAGAAAGCTGTTGATGGACTCGAACGCAACCTCCATCTTTCCCAGCCCGAAGACCGTGTGCGACCGCGGATTCAGCTTCAGATACATCAACTCCCGGTCCAGCAGCAGCGTCCGGCCTTCCGCCCCAACCCGGCTCGTCACCTGTGCATACCGCGGTGTCTCCGGATCCCCATCCCACTCCGGATTCACCTGGATCGTCGCGCCATCTACGGTGTACATCCGCACCGGTGCCCCCGTATCGCCCAGTTCCACCTCGACCGCGCCAAAGCCACCCACCAGGATGTCTTCAATCACCGGCTCGATCAGCGTCCGAAAGCTGTCCGTCCCGTTCGGAATCCCGAAGGCCGCCGCCAGGCGCGACGCCCGCTCCCCACGATCGCCAATCTCGTCCGCCCCCACGCCCGGCTGCACCTCAATTCGCCAATCCATGCAGGCGATCCGGTCCTTGATGCAGTTGATCGCGCGCCGTGCCGCCGGCATCTCCGCCAGGCGCCGTAGATTCCCCGCCGTTGGCTTGGGCAGGGCATTCGCAATTCCACCCGTCTTGAACGGCATCAACACGGATCCAGGTCCCAGGCCCGATCCCCATCCGAACCCGGCCGGCATACTCGATGTCTTTCGCTCGCCCAGTTCACCCTGGCTGTCCCCTGCCGGCGCACCTGCCTCCAGTCCGCGCACACGTTCCCAAACACGCCCCACCGTCGCCCCCAAACCCATTCCCGCTCCCTTCGCGCCAGAAACCCAAAAAGCGAAAGGGCGCAGCCGAAGCCACGCCCTTGAACAACAGCAAACAGGAAGTAGGAAGTAGCAAACAGGAAGTAGCAGGCAAAAACCTGCCTCTTCGCTCACCCGCTGCTCTCCCGGCTCAGTTTGCTCTCTGCATTTCCTACTTCCTACTTCCCACTTCCTACTTCCTGCCTCTTCACACCCGCAGCTCCCGGCGTGCCGTCTCCGCCACGCGTCCGAGATCCGCAACCGTCAACACTCGCAGTCCAGCTCCCTCCATCAGCCCAACCCCGAAGCGATACAAATCCGCATCCGAGACGGACTTTACCGGTTCCACGACGGCCGTCAGTTCCAAACCCGTTGCCTCCACCCTCTGCACCCCATCCCGCAGTGCAGGCAGCGAAAACGCCAAACCTTTAGCCGCCTCCGTATCGCTCTCCAGCGACACCGCCTGAAACATCCGCAGCTGCCCGTTGCGATACCCGCAGTCGATCTTCAGCGGATCGCCCGTCTGCGTGTACTCCCACGCAGGCACGCGCTTGCGCATCAGGCGCCAAACCCCGACCCGTTCAAACTCATCCCGCATCCGGCTCGCGATGGCGGTCCTTCCGCTCGCCGCCCGCCTCCTGGCGGGCGCCCTCAGCGGCTCCACATAGATCTTCAGCAACTGCTCCATCTCCGCGGGCAGGCTCTCCGCCAATGTGCCCTGGAGCTCTGTAATCTGCACACTGTTCGAGAGCGAATCCTGAAGCAGATCCAACACCGGCCGGGTCACCACCCGTTCTTCGATCCCACCCTGCAGCCGCGCGGCGATCTCCGCCTCCAGCGCCTCCAGCATCTCCACATCCACGCCAGGATCCAGGCACCGCACCCGGCTCCAGTCGCGCGTAAAGCGAACGGCCGAACTCCCGTCCCGCCCCGCCTCGCGCAGCACCACACCAATGTTCGCGAACTCGCCCTTCACCGGGTCCGGCACATAGCGAATCAGCGAAAACTCACACTGCACCCGCTCATCCATCCCCACCACCCTACATCACCAGTTTGCCACCATTGTGCCACTCCTGTACCCCATAAGGCACCACCACCCGCGCTCCTCCGTTCCATTTTGGGAACGGCTCCCGGCTTGAATCCCGGAACGCGGCAATCAACTCCCGCACCCGCTCACGCCGGGCAACCATCTCCTCCAGCAGCCGTTCCAGCGTTCCCGGATCGCCGCCATACCAGTCGGGCGGAATCTCCTCCGCGATGCCCCCCAGCGTATCCGCACGGAACGCCTCGATCCGGCTAAGCCACGGCTCAAAGCTGTCCCATCCCGTCACGCTCGCATACACGCTGTTCCTCCCGTAGACGCCTCGCAACGGCGCATCCGGAAAGCTCCACTCTCCCGCATTGAAGCAAAACCCCTGATCGATAAAGGTCGCCCGGTATCTCCGCTCACGGGGCCGACGCTCAAACACTGCCTGCCGCCCATTACAGTTGCCCGTCCATTTATCGATCGCCAGCATCCCGGCAAATTCACGCAGATTCCGCACCTCGGCGAGCTGTGCCTCCGGCAGGTAATCCACGGCCTGCCCCGGCATCAGTCCGCCCACGAACTTGCTCCCGAACTGCAGCCCCGCGGCGCACCGCCCCCGCTGTCCGCGCCCGAACTCCAGCGTCATCTCCGGGCTGTTGGCCACCAGCCATTCGGATACCTCGACCACCTCGCTCTTCGGCACCGTCAGCCCAACCGCCTCGGCAATCCGCGTGGCCAGCAGCTCGTTGGCCAGCACCCGTTCGCCCTGTGGGTTATTGCGAAACTTCACCACCCACAGCGCACCATCCGCGCCCAGCATCAGCTGGCTCTGCGCCCCTCCGCGCATTCGCCGGATCGCCTGCACCGCCAATACCGCCAAGCCCGTCGCCACCCCTCTCAGCACCATACCGCACCGGGCCAGGGCTCCACGAACTCCCAACAGCAACCTCGCCCCTCAAACCCTCAAACCTGAACAAAACCCCGAACCGCCTCAGGATCACTCATCAGCACCTCTGCACGAACCGCCTGAGCCATCGCCATTGCCATCACGAGATCGTCATGCGCTCCCGCTGTCGCCGCCGCCCGCCCTCGGTCATCGGCCACAAAGCTCCGGCACTCGCCCAACAGCCACCGGCTCATAAACCGCTCCGGCGACCCGGACAGCAGCGTTCCCAGTCGCGCAATCATCTCCGGTTTCGACACCGCCGAGGTTAACCACCCTGCCTGTCCACCTTGGCGGTACACCCGTCGGTACTGCTGCTCCGTCTCGACAAACGCCAGCACCGCGACCCCATGATTATTCCGCTCGACAACCAGCAGCGCCTCGCCATATTCACGGGCCAGCTCGACACATACCCTCGCCAGCTCCGCCGGCCGCAGCCGCTCCTGCAGCTCCGCGCACTGCAATCCCGTCCCCAGCTCCACCACCTGCACCGCGGCGAAATCACCATCCGCGCCTCCGCCCGCTGTGTCCACCGCAACCACATACCGTTTGCCCCGCACCGGCGGCAGCCAAACCCGCAGCGCCCCATTCCGCCTTCGCCCGACCGTCTCGGGCGCCTCGGCCAAGCGCCGCTCCAGCGCGTCAATCTCGAAGCAGCACGCTCCCGTAGCCCGAAAGCAGGTCTCCGGATCCTCCGCAAACTCCTGCGACCGCAGAGCCCCGTAACTCCGCTCCAACCCGCGCCGAAATCCGATCTGTACAGGCGACAACCCATGCCGCTCAACCATCTGCATCTCTTCGGCCGTCATCTCTTCCCGTGACACCGGCGGCCCGGCATAGGCAGGCTCCATCCACCAAGGCAGAAAGTGCCGCACCATCAGCCCCGGCTCGCTTTTGTCGAATCCATCAGAACCGTCCGCTGCCTCCTGCCAGGCATTGTAAAACGCTCCATAAGCCCCGTTCGGCGTGCTCTCCAGCACCAGCTCACCCCCGGGAGCCAGCGCCGCTCGCAAGCCCGCCAGTGTAGCCGATGCATCCCCCGGCCACCGGCTCACCTCGCTGCAATGCAGATGCTGCACACTCAACCCGCGCCCCGCATTCGCGTCCGATGCGCTCCCTACCCGGATCTCGCTGCCGAGCTCTTCAAAAACCATCTGCCCGGCACTGGCTCGACTCAGCCGCAGCGGTCCCTCGCGCAATGGCTCCGGCAGCTCCTCCCACATTCTCCGCACCAACCCCAGCAGCGCCTCCGCCGCCTCTCGTGTATGCGCCACCTGCAGAGTCAAGGTTCCCGGCCGCGTAATTGTCCGCAAAAAAAACCGCCCCGCAATCCATGTACTCACCCCCATCTGCCGGGCCTTCAGCACCACGTTCTCTCGTCCGCATCTGGCTTCGAATTGCCTTTGTGCTGCATTGGCCACCAGCGGTCTCGTTCGGCCGCTCCGATCCCGCACTCGCACCAATCGCTCTGCTGCGTTCAGGACAATGGCGGGATGCCGCTCCATCAGCCTGCCCAGCAGAAGCAGCGCTTGGAGATCGTTCTCCGTCTTCTTCACCGTCTCGTCTCATCCCTCGTCTTGGAGCAGCTCTTCCCCGCGTCTGGTCGGTGCCGCGATCGCAAACGATCAGCAGCTCCGGCCAGCCCGCGTTCCCCCTACGCTTCCCTAGTGTCCTGTCTCTAAAGTTCGCAACATAAAGCTTTGTCATCCTGAGCAGCTTTGTCATCCTGAGCAGCTTTGTCATCCTGAGCAGCTTTGTCATCCTGAGCAGCTTTGTCATCCTGAGCAAAGCGAAGGACCTGCTTTTTGTTTGTGTTAGCGACAATGTCCGGTCTTGAAATGTTTAAAGAACTTCGGATTCACCACATTAGAAGCTGCTGAGCGCAACCCGCTTCCACGTGTTCGCCGCGACACACACATAGTGGTAGTTCGCGTCGTCCGTGAAGTCGCCCGCCGTGCATGCCGCCGAGGAGCTCGACGGAGTTGTGAGCGCCTCATGGAACGACTGGGCCCCCAGCGTTCCGTTGCAGCTCGGCGTCAGCGGTGAAGCCGAAGCGCAGATATACCCCGCGCTTTGCCGGTACAGCCCTGTGTCCAGGCCCCCCACGCCGTTGGCCCGTGGATCGCTCGGATGCGAGCTCCAGCCGTAGATGCCCGCTGCCTGTGCCCAGATGCCGGCATTGGCTCCGTTCGAATACCAGAACGGATACCGGTTGTAGGTGACATCGTGATAAATCAGCCCATTGTTCGGCAGTGCGGCCGCGGATCCGGTCACCTCGATGTTGTACTGGCTTCCAGATCCCGACGTGTTCGCCAGCGACAACACCGTTCCGGTGGCGCTCGCATTGGTCACACTCAGGGCGGTAAAGGCTCCGGCCGCGGGTGTGTTCGCCCCCAGCGTCACGTTATCCAGTGTTCCTGAGCTTGCATGCAGCGCCGTTGTATTGACCGTCGGCGCTGAAAACCCACCCGGGGAAAAGCTGAAGATCGTGCCTGCCAGATTCCACACCGCAGCATCGCTGCTCGGGTCATAAATCAGGAAGTCCTGCCCGATGTGGGAGTCCAGCGAAAAGAGCGTATACGCCGAATCCCACCGCGAACACGTATGCAGGTTGCAGTGAACGCGGAACAACGCCTCCTCGCCTGCATCCATCTCAAACGTATTCCGCCACACGCCGGTCGCCACATACGCATCATCCGGTGGCTGGTGCGTTCCACCTGCGCCCAGGTAGTTGCTCGCCGGCACGCCATTGGTGATCTGCCACCCACGCAGACCCGGTCCGGTCTGCCCGTTGTAACTCTTGCCCGCCGACGTGTATTGCACCGGCCGCGGCACGTACTGGGTCACCAGCTCCGTATCCGGATACACAAGCTGCTGATGATAATGCGGCTCTTCGACAGGATCACCTGTTGCCCACGCCACCGTATTCGGTGCCAGCGTCATCGTCCCGTCCACCTGCGCTGACGCCGGGTTGTAGACACTCAGCACCTCAGCCATCGGATAGAGGTTGTAGCCGCCCGTCAGTATCCCCACGTTGCCGTCCATGCTCGTGCTGTTCGCTCCAGCGTTCGCGTACGTCAGCGTGTTTCCACCCGTGGTCGCTACCTTAAACGTGCCGTTGTAGCTGGAGTCCGTTACCCCGCTCACCGTCAGATTCAGGCCGTTCAGGTCATACGGAAAGGATCCCGCAACCGTCAGCGTCACAACATTGCCGTTGCGAGCCGCACTCGCGATGGGCAGCGACGCATTCAGGTACCCGCTCGTGTTCACCGGGCTCGAGTAGCCCACCACGCCCGTCAAAGCGCCGGCGTAGTAAAGCTCCGTTCCGTTGATGGAACCCACCACCGGAAATACCTGCCGCACCTGCCCCATCGTATCTACCGTCTGCTCCAGCCCGTAGCCGCACAGTCCCCCCACCGCCAGCATCGCCCCAGCCGAATGCACCTTGTTCAGCGTCAGCTGAACGTGCGTTGCATCGACCACCGTATACTGCGCCGTCTCGAAGTTCGGGAACGGCCCGGTCGCTGCTGGATCCGCCACGCAGGCCACGCCGCTGCTCGCCGGCAGTGCCGCTGTGCTTGTCGCAAATACCGCTTCGATCCCGCTCGTTGCGATGGGCAGCGTTACCGTCCCCGGCTGCATGTTTCCCGCCTGCGACGTAGCCGCCTGCGCCGTCTTCAGATACACGCTCACCGGAAAGCTCGTCCCCACGAACGTGGCCGTTTCGAACAGGTCACCACCGCCGCCGACAATCGAACCCGACGAGATCACCTTCGCCGGGTTCTTATCCATGAGAAACCGCCCGTCTCCCTGTGTCCCCGCATTCGCCGCCTGGCTGATCACCACAGTCGTCGAGCCCGCCGTACATCCACCGGTGCATGTGCCTTGGTATACGTTGCGGTCTTCCGCGACATTGAGGTCGAACGGATGCGTCCCCTCGTCCGCCTCATCGCGATATCCGCCTGAGGAGGTAATAAATTGCCCGCCCGCCAGGCAATCGCCCACCGAGTAGCAGTTCACCACATTGCCGAACTGCACATGCTGCCCTTGGGTGTTGTAGTTTCCCGTCAGTTGCAGCACGCCGTAGTTGCTTTTGCCGTACGGCACACTCTCGTGGCTTCCGGGAAACTGATTCGATCCACCCGTGGGCGCCGTCTGGATCAGCCCCAGCACAAAGCTGTTCGGTCCCGCGATCCCGGGCCGTGCCGCCACAGCCTGCTGCGCCGTCCGCGTCGTGATCTGCGTCAGCGATGATCCCGCATTGGCGCTCGCATTCACCCCCAGCGGATTCACAAACGTGTCAGATACCGCTCCGCCGCGTGCGTCCTGCACATGCACCCCGGAAGCCGCCGTCCCGACGTAAAGCGTCTCTGTTCCCGGATAGGTCTGGTTCGCCCTGACCTCGCATCCGCTCGTGCACTCGGGGCTCGCCAGCGCATTCGCCACACCATTGTTTCCCCCGCCCGACAGGAAGCCCGTTGCGTCGAGTACCCCATTCAGCCGGTTCACCTCCAGCTGCGTACTCGCCGGTTGCGCTACCGTCTGCGTCATCGTCGGCACGGTGCTCACCTTCGTCGATCCGCCGCCCGCCAGCTGCCCGACAGTCTGATCCACATAGTTCTTGTCCGCCGCCTGTTGCGGACTCACCGGATTTCCCGGCAGCAGCAGGGGTCCCGTCATCGCGTCGCCCGTCTTCAGCACATAAGGCGTTGCTGTGCTGTCCGGCGCCACCCCGGTGATCGCCTTCGCTATGGCATTGTCTACATAGTTCTTGCTCACCGTCTGCATCGCCACGCTGGTTGGCAGCACCTGATTCTGGATGGTCGCCAGCTTCACCGGGGCGCCGCCGCTGGCCACCGCGGGAACCACCCAGAACTGCCTGCTCGTCGTCCCATCGCTCAAATGAAACACGGCCGTGTAATACGATCCGATCGGCGTCGCTCCCGCATCCGGTACCAGCTGCAGCGAAAGCGCTCCGCCTGCGCCGATCGTCGCCGCTGTCGTGCCCTCTGGCACAGACGTTCCGCCCGCCGTCGTAAACGCCCCCCATCGCACCACCACCGTTCCTTGCGCGGGACTCCCACTGGCGCTGTAAACGGTGTCCTGCACGGTCGTCGTCGCCACCTGACCCCGCACCAGTGTCGGAAATGCTGCCATTACGGTCAGCAGCACCCCAACCAGCGTCCATTCCCGTCGCTTCAAACCCATCTGCCCTCCCAGCTCACGCCTGCAACCAAGTCCTCGCTCCTCAACCCCTCGCTCCTCAACATCATTCCTGAAGCGGCCACCCCAAAAACCGGGCGTCCCCACCAAAATCGGGTGCCCCATCTTCGCGACAGCTTCACCGTCGCTAAGGCGGGTTCCTCCTCCACGATTGCAACTCCCCGCACACACCCGCTACCATCACACCTGACAGTGAAAGGTACTCATGGAACCCAGCTCCAACCCTCCAGCGCTTCGCCGCTCGGAAGATATCGCGCTCGATCTGCTCAAGTTCGTCGCCGCTCATGCCAACCTTAAGACCGGCACGGCCGGCACCACGCCCGGCTTCAGTGTGCAGTCCGCCTCAAAACCTGAAGACGCCGTCACCCAGCTCCTCGATCTCTATGCCCGCTGCCGCGGAGCCGTCGAAGCCCCGGTCAGCACCAGGTAACCGTGCCCGACCCCATCCGCATAGCGGTCATCGGTGCCGGTGCGTTCGGGCGCAATCATCTCCGCGTCCTCGCAGAGCTCTCGCGCGATCCAAAACCCTCACCCCTCAAAACCTCAACCCTCAACCCTCAACGGAACCCAGGCGTCCAACTCGCCGCCACCGTCGATCCCAACCCCGCAGCGCGAGCGGAAATCACTCGCCAGTACGGCATTCCCGTCTTCGCCTCCGTTGACGATCTCCTCGCCGCCGGCATCGCCCTCCACGCCGCCACCGTCTGCGTCCCCACCGTCGCCCACGCCGCAGTAGCCGGACAGCTACTCTCGGCCGGTCTCGATGTGCTCGTCGAAAAGCCCCTCACCGCCACCTTGCCCCAAGCCGATCTGCTGATCTCCGAGGCCAAACGCCTCGGGCGCATCCTCGCCGCCGGGCACCTCGAGCGCTTCAACCCCGCCATCGCCGCCACCCTGCAAAGCCTCACCCGGCCCATGTTCTTTGAGGCTCATCGCCTCTCCGTCTTCACCCCGCGCTCGCTCGACATCGACGTCGTTCTGGACCTCATGATCCACGATCTCGATATCCTTCTCACCATGGCGTGTTCACCGGTTCGCGAGGTCCGCGCCGTAGGTCTGCCCGTTCTTAGCCGCCAGGTCGATATCGCCAACGTCCGGCTTGAGTTCGCCTCCGGAGCCGTCGCCAACCTCACCGCCAGCCGCGTCTCCACGGAAACCGTCCGCAAGCTCCGCCTCTTCCAGCCCGCGCAATACCTGTCTCTCGACTACGCCCGCCAGGAACTGCTCACGATCAACGTCCAGGGCGCTTTGACAACCGCCTCATCAAACAATGGTCATCCTGACCCTGAGCTTGCCGAAGGGGAAGGAACTGCTTTTCCGAAAGAGACTTCTCACCCCAGCCCCGGCCTCTCATTTCAGAAATCCGAGCTGCCCCGCGTCGAGCCGTTACGCCTCGAAATCGAGGATTTTGTTCACGCCGTGGGTACCCGCACACCGCCTCGCGTCACCGCCGAAGCCGCCCGTGAAGCCCTCGCCCTGGCTCTGGAGATCAATACAGCCATCGCCCGGCACACCCATCAAGCCGGTCTGGCCTAGCCGACCGTCAAAACTCGCCCCTCAAAACTGAACAAATCCAGGCCTCAACCCTCAAAACCTCGCCCCTCAAACCTCAACAGGACCGGTGCCGCCATCAATCCATGTGCGTGACCTTGATCTCCGGCGGAATCCGCAGCTCAAACTGGTCGTTCGGAAACTGCTCGTTCAGAACCAGCTTCGTGATCTCCACCTTCAACGAATACTCGTCCAGCGGACGCGAAATGTTGATCAGCCTCGGGAACTGTCCCGTCCCCGCCGGCGCATAGTTTGAATACGTCGCCTGCGTTACAATTTGTCCTTGCGCGTCGAAGATGTCCTGTTGATACGGCAGCAGAGTTACGCGGCTGATATGGACAATCCGCTCCTGCTGCAACAGCCGGTCTCTGCTTACGCGGTATACCGACAAATCGTAATCCGGTTCGTCGATCTCCGCCTTGCGCCCGTGCGCTGGCTCCAGCACATGGGTTGACTCAGTTAATGCCACATACTCATCGGGTGCCAACCCCGCCACCAGCAATGAATCCAGAAACACCGCCGGGCGCAGATTCTCCAGCCCGTTCTTCGATGGCTTCGTGACCTCATTTGTTCCCACAATCGCTTGGCTTTTGGGCGGAATCACCAGCGTAAACGTCTTGCCGTCGCTCACCATGTCCAGCGCCTTCGAGCGAATCACCGGCAATTGCATAATCACGCGTAGATCACGCGGCTTTCGTACAAAAATGTACCCACGAAACGAGGTATACGTCTTGACTTTGCCCTCAGTGCCGCCGCCCGTGCTGGCCGTGATCAGTACCGATGCATTCAGCGTCTTGACCGCCGCATCCCGCTCCGTGAGCCCGGCTTCTAACTCCTGCGCCGTGGCCGTCTTGTAGCTTCCCACCGTCTGCACCTGCGCCACCTGGTGCACGCTGGAAAAGCAGCCGGTCAACCCAGTCAGCCCCACAACTCCCGCAACGGCCAGCGCCAGAAATCTCTTCATGAACAGGTTCCAAGTATACCGATGTCCCTGCTCCCGAAACGACCCGCCATTCTGTCGCAGCGTTCTTGCTTTTCTTTCTGTCATTCCCGAGGGGAACCTGTGTTCGCATCGGTTGCTCTTGCTTTCTTTCTGTCATTCCCGAAGGGAACCTGCTGTCCGCATCGATCAAAATGCGGCTGTTAGTACCCCTCGCGTTCCAAATCCTCCAGCAGCTGTTGCACAGTTCCCTTCGCCTTGGCTCGCTTCTTCTGCGTGGGATTCATCAGCTCCGTCGCCAGCTTCACGTGCTGGCAACTCCCCGTCTTTGCCCCTTCGATAAACCCGTCCACAATCTCGCGAAACTCCCGCGCCAGCATCCGGCGCATGTATGCCCGGCACTGCGAAGGCCGCAGCGGCGGTCCGGGCGATTTCTTCTTCTTCGGCGCCTTCGTCCCTGCTCGGCACTTCTGCGGTCTCGCCGCGCTCTTAGCACTTCCCGCCATCCGTCCTCCAAAACCCTGTTGAAAGCGGAAGGGCGAGCCCTGTCTCCAGGCGCTCGCCCTCTTCTCTCCTGCCAATTCAGAATATCAATTCAACCCGAATCCATGCGCAGATCGAAAATGTCTTTCAATCCCTTTCTTTGCAATGACTTGGAAGGCACTGCTTAAGCGCGCCCCCTTGACAGCATCTTGAAAGGTTCCAGCAACCGCGCCTCCAGCAGGATATTCGTCAACCGGTCCATCGACTTCCCATACCGCTGCACACACGTCCGCAGGCAGATCCCCATCAAGGCCGCCGCCTCCGCCTGGGTGTACTCCTGCATCGCCACGCGCCGCACCACCTCCAGTTCGGAAGCCTCAAGCCTCCGCAGGCACTTTTCCATGTCCAGCCGGAAGATCACCGCATCATCGAAGCCGTGAATCCGGTAGCTGCTCGCTTTTCCCCCAATCACCGATCGGCCAATCCCCGAAGGCACACGCCCCGCCTCCATCGTCAGCTGCATGTACCGCCGCAGCATCGCCTCCGTGTATTTGCGATAGAACCCAACCTCGATCTTCGGCGCCTCGGTAGCCTCCTTGCGCGCCTGAACCCGGGCTGCCGGCTTAGGCGCACTCGCAACCGCCCACACCTTGGGCAGCGTCGCCACCACGCATCCGGTGGTTCCCTCGCGTACCTCGGCCCCTGCCATCAACGACACACGGCCCGCACCCTTACGTCCCGCAATCACGCCAAACTTCATCTGCTCTGCCATCTGTCTCCCCATTGCTCGCTCTGCGCCCACCGTCTGTACAGCTTGCTCTGCACTCATCGCCTCAGCGGAACCGCTCATGACGCACCGGCTGGCGCATAAAGCGCAACCTGTGCTGCCTTCGGTCGTCGTCCGCGCCGGCTGCGCCCGCGCGGTGGCGGAAAATCGGCCAGAACGACAGCGCAGCGGTGGCAATACACTCCATAGCCTGCGGCGCGCAGCCAAAGCGCTCCACAACCCTCACAAACCTTCAAATCCATGCAAATGTGCTTCATCTCGTCTCCAGGTAAATCCTTCCCGTCGAGCCTCGTTATCAGCGGTCGGATGGGCTCGGGGGTGTCATCTCTCCACATCGCCGTGGTTGCGCTCTGCGGCGCTGCGCGGGTCTGCGAAGGTCAATTGCTTTCAAATTGGCGAGCTCATTGGGAGTAATGCGAGCACACCGCTACGTTTACCCCTCCCGAATCGGAACTGATCCTTTTGATCTTGTCCCATTTCGGGAAGAAAGTGATGTGTTTATAGCTGGCCGAAAAAGCCCTGTCAATAAACTTTTTTCCACAAAAGGGCACTACAAATAAGTATTGAAAAACCAGAAGTTTACAATCACATTGCGGAAGTGCGAGGTTCTACATTCGCTGTATCTTCGCTTGTTGCGGGGTATGACTCTCATGCAGAATGCTGTGCTCATTCCGAACCACTACAGCTAGATCTCCACGCCGGAGACACCCAAGAGCCTGTCCCGGCCTTGGTTTAGCCATGTGCTTCTGTCTCGGGTTTAGCTCACGGACAAAGTACCCGAGCCCAGAGCCCTTCACGGCTGGTTCCGCGGAGGTCAGGTCTCAGGCCCGGCAAATAAACTTGTTCAGACCCTCTTAACGCTGCCGCCCGGCTCGGTAAGCAGCCACGTTCGCATTGTGCTCCTCAAGGCTGGTCGCAAAGTGTGTCGATCCGTCCGCATTTGCCACAAAGTACAGATAGCTCGTCCTCGCGGGCTGCAGCGCCGCCCGCAGCGACGCTACGCCCGGGTTGCAGATCGGCCCGGGCGGCAACCCATTGTGCGCATACGTGTTGTACGGAGACCCTGAACGCAATTCACTCTGATGGATCACCCCAGTCCATGTCCCGCGCAACATGGATGCATACACTACCGCCGGATCGGTCTGCAGCGGCATTCCCAGCCGCAGCCGGTTCTCGAACACACCCGCCACCACCGGGCGCTCCGCGTCCACGTGCACCTCGCGTTCCACCAGCGATGCCAGGGTCACAATCCGTGGCGCCTCTGGCCCGGCGAGCCCCACCCGCAGCGCCATCTGCCCAAATCGCCGCGTCATCGTTCCGAGCATCATCGCTGGTGTCGCATGTCGGCTGAAGCGATACGTGTCCGGAAATAGATATCCCTCCAGCGAAACCGCTTTCGGATCCCACGCCCGGATCAGCGCCACGTTCGCCGTCGCCGCCTCAAGAAACTCCTCCCGGGGCGCAAGCCCCGCTGCCTCGACCGCCCCCGCTACATCGAAAAGGTTATAGCCCTCTGGAATGACCACCTGTACTGTAAACACATCACCCCGACGCAGCCGCTGGTAAACCTCCAGCATCGAAGCGGGCTGTACAAACCGGTACTCGCCCGCCTTCAGCGTCCCGCCCTCCACCTCGCGAAGAGCCGCAAACGCCCATCGGCTGCGCACAACGCCGCCGCCCTCCAGCGCTGCCGCAATCCCAACCGTGCCCGTGCGCGGCGGTATATTCACAAACACAGGGTGCTCCGGCCCAAACGGCACCAGAACCAGATACCCCAAAGCCGCCACCGCGACCAACGCCAAAAACAGCAGCAGCTTCAAAACCCGCACGCTTCAACGCACCTCAACTGCCAGTCTACTGAGGGCCGCTGCAATCCATATGCAGCCCCGGCCCGCGTCTCCCTCGCACCTCGAAACCTCGCTGCTCATCCCTGAACCACACCCAGCCGTCCGGGCGATTGAAACCTCTCATCAAATTTGTAGACCACTCCTCCTCGCAACCCGAGAACTCGCTTCTCATAACTGAACAAGCTCTCTGAATCAAGTCAGAAGGTGCAATCAGCGCAACTTAAAAGCCCTCGCAAAGAACTGCACCGCCATCCCATCCACCTGCCGGTGTACAACCTCGCGGTCCACACCCGCTCCATCGCTGCAAAACTGCGGAAACATCTGCTTTCCTGCCGCTGTACAGTCGTCCAGAAACGTGTAATGGCCCACCCCCGGCAGCACGGTCATGCGAGCGCCCCGCACATTTCCTCTCACGTACCCCGTATTCTCCGCAGCCGGCGCGATCGGGTCAGCGGATCCCACCACCATCTCCACAGGCAGTCGCATCGCATGCAGACTCTCCGGCGTTAGCGTAAAGCCAAGCGCCGGCGCGATCGCAAATACTGGCTGCACCCGCGGATCGCGAAAACTATCCCCTGACCGCGCCAGGCTCTCGCCGCTCGTCTTCCGCACTGCCGACAAAATCTGCTCCGGTGTGCCCAAGCCTCGCATCTCCGGCACATTGCAAGCCGCGCTGTCCGCGCCCTTTTTGCAAAGATCGAAGAACTGGCTGATGTCCGTGCGAGCCCCGCCAAGCTCCAGTACGGTGTACCCGCCCAGCGAAAATCCCGCCGCCCCCACGCGGTCGCGATCCACATGAGTCCCGAGTTCAGGATCAGCCAAAAGCCCATCCAGCACCTCGCTTAGATCCGTCGCCCGCTCCCACCACAGCGCGAAACCTTCCGGCGTATAGCCCGTCTGCGCATTATTTCCGGGATGATCCACCGCCGCGGCCATGAATCCCGCCCGCGCCAGCGCCGTTCCCAGCCAACCCATCTGCTCCGCGGATCCACCGGTCCCATGCGACAGCAAAATCAGCGGCAGCTTCTCCAGCGAGGGAGCAAAGGCTGCATGGGGCATAGCCGATCCAGCCAGGAACAGCGGCGCATCCGGGGAGCCAATCACCTGCGGTGTCTCCACCGCTGTGTCCACCGCCGGATACCAAATCACTACATGCAGCGAGTGTTCCTTTGCCCCCCGCCAGTTCCGCTGCTGCGCCGGCGTGAACTCCCGCATCACCACGCCAACTTTGCCCTCAAACTGCGCCGCCCCCTTCTGCGTCGCCCCGGCGTTCACTCCAGCACAGCCCAACACAGCCCAAACCAGCGCAAACGGAACCGAGATCCTCATGCACCCCAGCTTACTCGGAACCCGGAGACCGCTGCGCTCATGTCTGCGCAAGCGCTCTCCCAACTCCTGAACTGTTGTAATGCCGCATGGAAGTCAGCCCCACAAATGAAATTGTCATCCCGCACCCTGAGCGAAGCCGAAGGGGGATCTGCTTTTTGCTCGCTACACCACCAAACGCAAACGATAGCTGCGGAACCTTCAAGTCCAGTACAGTATCTTCGCCGCCGGCAATACCCTCCCAATCTCCCCCTCAAACCACGCCCGCATCTCCCGCATCGGGTCCTTCGGGTACACATACTTGAACCCGCCAAACTTGTTCCGTTTCTGCGTCCGCGCCTCTTCGTGCAAATCCAGCTTCGTCTTCGGATACCAGCTCAGCAGCACCTCCTTCGACCCCGGCGTAAACCGGTGCGTAATCAACTCCACCGTCAAATCCAGCCGCTCCACGCTTTGCACGGCTTCGGCTACCGCCGCCAGCAGCGCCCCGTACTCTTTCTTCCAATTCTCTATCGGCATAATTGGCGCAATCGTTAGTCCCACCGGATACCCCGCAAGTGCCATGCGCCGCAGCGCCGCGATCCGTTGCGATACACTCGCCGTTCCGCCCTCAAAATCGCGAGAAACCCCCGCCGCATTCACCGAGAACCGCACCCGCGTGCGGCCGTTATGCTCAATCCCAACCAGCGGCCCAACCCCGTCGAACTTCGTCGTCCAACGCAGCTGCACCGCCTCGTCCCACTGCCCGAAAAACCGGATGCTCTCCGCCAGAGCCCCCGTCAAGTGCTCGATCCCGAGCGGATCCGTGTAGCACGAAGCCTCAAACGTAGTCCCCTCGTGCGCCCGCTCCCGCGAAGTCGAAGTCACCTTCCCAGCCCCCACATAACCGCGTAATCCCTCCAGGATCTCCGGCAGATTCGCATACGCCCGCGTAACCGGCGGCCCACTCAACGACCCCGCCAGGTAGCAGTACTGGCAATGGGCGGGACACCCCTGCGCCACATGAAACTGCCAGTCAGCCGATGGCGGAATCGGCTGCAGCTTCCGCTGCCCCGCCGGCGACACAGTAATCGCCAGGGTGGTCTTCGCCTTCGCATACGCCCTCTGCGCTGCCTTCCCGTCCGGCGGCTCACCCTTCCCTGCGGGCTCAACAATGCCGCGCAGCTGATTGCTCTTTAGCCTCACCACCGCTGCCCCAAAGCTCTCCGCCCGCTCCAGCATCGCCCGTCCATGCGGCATTGCAAACGCATCCGGCGTGATGAACACCCGTCGCGGCCGCCACAGCCTACCCTCACCCGCTAGCGGCTCCGGATTCGCCTCAAGCAGCAAAGCATCCTTCGCCTCAGACGAAAGCTCCACCCTCTCCGCCACACTCATCGCAGCCTACCTCAAACCTCGAAACCTCACCGCTCACACCTGAACAAGACCTGCATCTGCGCTGGCCGGCCGTACTAATTTGATTCGACACGGAACCACACACCAACAAAACTCGTTACTTCGGCAGCGCCCCCGCCCCCGCGATATATGCCTTGGCGTCGAACTTCTTAGCCGCGCTCGCGCCGCTCATATACCGCCGCTTGCCAAAGATTTTCCGCTCCGGCCACGGCCGGTCGAACTTACCCAGCACGGTCCATGCGATGCCGGAATACCCATTCGGATCACGCCCGTCGAGAAAGTATCTGTCGTTCAAATAAATCATCTGCTCCATCGCCACCGCTGCATTCGGCGTCCACTCGACGATCTTCTTGCCCCAATACATCCGCAGATAATTCGGCATCCATCCATGCCGCACCATCTGCGTCTGCGCAGCGTTCCAAAGCTCGTCATAGGTCTCGGCGCCTTCCATCTGCTCCAGTGAATACAGCGTGTCGCGTTGGTCTTTATCGTGCTTCTCGATCGTCTCGCGCGCCCAGTTGTCCACGCAGCCCACGTTGTCATAGTCCGGCTGATACCGGCAGAAGTTCACACTCAACTCCCGCCACGTAATCACCTCGTTGAAGTAGCTGTCCCACGCCGCCGCCAGCTTCGGGTTCTTCTCCACAGCCGCATTCACCGCCAGTGCAATCGTCAGCGGCCCAATGTGCCCAAAATGCAGGTAGGGCGAAAGCCGGCTGGTCGCATCCTTCTCCGGATGGCTGCGATTGTCCGCATACTTCTCCAGTTTCTGCGAGACAAACACCTCCAATCGCCGCCAGGCCTCCTTCCGCCCACCGGTCCATGCCTCCACCGGCTTCACGCTGCGGTCAAAGCCCTTCCATCCGCGTGTCATGTCCTCGTGAACATCGTCGACTGGCAGGCCCTTCGGTGCATGCCAGGCTTTATCCGCCTTCACATTCGCGAACGGCTTCACAAACTCCGGCAGCAGTCGCGTAATGCGGGGCCGAGCCACCGCCCCGGAGTACTGCGCCTTCTCCAGCAGCTTCGAAGGCACAATCACATCCGCATCCACGGTCCAGAACGGAATCGTCAACCGTTCCGCCAGCCGAACCCGCCACCGTTCCGGCTCACGCATGGGATTCTCATCCCCCACCACCATGGCCGCATGTACGTCTGCAAAAAATCGCTCGTGATCCTCATGCGGCGCTCGCCGCATCACAAAACCAACACCGCGCTCAGCGCAGTCCGCCGCAATATCCGGCAATCCCTGGTTCAAAAATGCATAATGCCGCAGGTTCGCATGAGGAAAGTTCTTAATTCCCGCAAAGTACGCTACCACCGGCAGCCCAAGCGCATTGCCGAGTTCCACAGCCTTGTCCAGCGCGTGATTATCCAGCCCGCGTTCCGCCCGCTGCATCCAGTACACGATGCATTTGCCCTTAGCCTCCGGCACACCTGCACGCCGAACGGCGACGCGCTGATCTCGCGCCAGCCCACGCACGGCGCCTGGCGCATTCGCGTCATTCTCCAGCGTCTGCGCCTGCTGCGCGTAAGCCCGATCTTTCAACTGCGCTTCACTTAGTTCCGGTGGAGGCTTACTCTTCACGATTTCTAGTGTCCTGAGTCTGAAGTTCGTACTATAGACATTGTCATCCTGAGAGCAGCGAAGGACCTGCTTTTTATTCGAGTTGGCGTAAACGCTCCCGTCTGAGACAGGTCATGAATTACGACTTCACCACACTAGGATGGAGTTCCTGCGCTGCTGGCCGTCCAACCCATGGGCGTCGCGATGCGGCTTTTCATAACACAAAGAAAGAGCGCCGGGATCCCGGCGCTCTTGAATAGCGAGTATAAAAACCTACCGGTGTCCGCCACCGCCACCGCCATGGAAACCACCACCACCACCACCGTGGAAGCCGCCGCCGCCAAAGCTATGCCCGCTGGCGACTCCGCCCCCATAGCCGTGGCCCACCGCAACACCATAGCCGTGTCCATAGCCATAACCATGTCCAATGCCGTAGCCATAACCGCGCCCGTAGAACCCGCCGTATCCGCCGTAGTAGCCGATACCAAGCCCTAGTCCGAACGGTGCGCCATAAAAGCCGTAAGGGTACCCATACAGGCCATACGGATAGCCCAAGCCATAACCATACCCATAGCCGAAATCGTCGCCATAGGCGTACGGTGCGGAGCCGTACCCATACGCTGCCGGGGCATAGCCCGCCTCTGCGTAACCGGCTTTGGCGCTGATCGCACCGCCACCCATCGCTGCTTGCGTCTCCTGCGCGCCTGTCCAGGGCAGCAGGCCGTCCTGCGAGTCATCGCGATCGAACTTCACCGGACGCACCGAAGGATCACTGAGAACAACCTCTTTCCCTTCTTTCACCTTCACCGGCTTCTCGGACGAGTTGATGTTCGCACCAGGAAACTCACCCACCTCGCCATTAAAAACCCGCACGGTCTGCGAAGCCGTGTCGAACGTGTATAAACCGCTCTTCAAGATCTGTGTCTGCCCGTTTGGCAGGTCCACCAGAAGCAGGCTGCCTGGGCGCACGTTGTTCACCGCCACGTTGGCGCGCCCTTTCTCGAGTCGAACCTCCGCGCGATGTCCATCGCTTGTCACAAATTGCACGTCTGTCCCGTGCCCAATGCGCAGCAACGCGCCTGGCGCCAGCATAATGTCAGCTGAACCGTTAGTCGTGGCTATCATCGCCCCGGCCGGCAGTTGCCGTGGTTCGCTGTTGGGGTTCGTCGTAACGGGTTCGCCGTCGAGTGTGACCTGACCCTGCACATAATTGAGAGCTGAAGCTGAAGCATTGTCCCGAACGGCTGGGTCCGTACCTTGCGCAAGAGCAGGAACGCACAGAGTCGCCAGGGAAAGCATGAATGTCGCCGCTTTGATCCGTGGCATGGGGTGAAACCTCCATATATATAGATGCAGATCGAAGCAATTTGTTGCGGAGCGCTGGAAGGGCACACAAGCTGTGCTCAGCGCCCTCGGCGCGTCACATAACAGCCTGGGGCGCAGCCCCAGGTGAGCCGCAAGCGTGTATCGAGGGCTGAAAGCCCGCAACATGAAGGTTGAGCACAGCTTTGCGACTGTCCCTTTGCCGCCTGCTTCACCGTGCTCCGGCCCGGCCTTTCCCCCAAGAAAACAGGTCACGGTACGGCAGTGAAAAATGCAGTTACCGTTTGGGCAGGCTGAGTTACCACCTTGTTGCTGCAGAACTGAATCGCAATGCTACTTTTGGGTCAGGCCAGATAACACACAAGATTCACCCATCGAGGTCTCCCCATGAAGCTCTTGCACTGCTTGTATCTTTCCGCTTGCCTTGCCGCCTCCACCGGACTTGCCTCCGCCTCCACCATCACCCTGGATAGCTACGGTTCGACCAACTCCCGGGTGGCCGGCGCCGGCAACTCTGCCACCTTCTTCGAGGGCAGCCTGCTCGACTTCCTCATTCCGATCAGCGGCGGACCCTCCTACAACGTAGGTACCGGCGGCGTCTGGGCTGCGCCCACCGGCAGCTCCAGCTGGGTCTCCAACAATCCTGGCAACTACCCCGGCGGCAACAATGTCGAGCCGACAGGCTTGTACGAATACGCCACCACCTTCACAGACCTCACCCCGGGCACCTCTTCCGGCACCCTCACCGTCTTGGCGGATGACACCGCGAGCGTTTACCTGAATGGCGATCTCATCGCTGCGGCAGCAGGACCCGCCACCGCCGGTACCTGCGACTCCAGCACCCCGAACTGCACCGTCCCTACCACCTACAATCTGACCGGCTTCATCGATGGAACCAACACCCTCTCCTTCAGCGTCCTGCAGGAGCATGGCGCCGCCGAGGGCCTGGATTTTTCCGGTACCGTCTCCACCAGCGTCACGCCTGAGCCGAACTCACTTCTGCTCATGGGAACCGGCCTCCTCGCAACAGCTGGCTTTCTGTCCCGTCGCCGCCTCATAGCCTAAACCTTCACCCTGAGCGCAACGTAGCCGTTGATGTAGAGGGTTTTCTCTTTTTGTTGTCATTCCCGAAGGGAATCTGCGGTTGTCCTTGCTGCTGCCTGTTCTTCACACCATCTGCGAATCCGCTCTGAGCCACACAGCGCGGTTGTCTTTCTCTGTCATTTGCCCTGAAGCAACCCGGGCTCACCTAAACTCGATGGCTTCGGCAAAGGGAGAGCGCAACCGCGCTCTCCCTTTCCGCTTCCGAACTCAATCTGCATCTAATTCCTTTGTGCGCGGCCTCTGGCTCGCAAAGGAGTCATCGAATGAAGCGTCTTCTCTTCTGGGGCACCATCGCAGCCGGAGCCACAGCGGCTTACCTGATGTACCGTCGCGGCGAATCCGTCCCCACCATCGCCCGCAAGATCATCACCAACCCCATCGCCACCTTTACCTCGGAGATCCGGCAGGCCGTCTAGGAAATGTCGGATTTCTCCCTGTTTGGGAAGGGCACGGCTCCACAGGCTGCGGAAAAACGCTGCTCTCGGGAAGGGGGTGGCTTCAGCCACCCCGTAATTGTCTTTGCAATTCGGCTTTAGCCGCTGGGGTGCGGTTTCGGCTTTGCAAAGACTTCTTCCGCAATCTGTTCAGCCGTGCCGTAAATATTTATTGCAGTGCGGCTTTTAGCCGCTGCGGTGCTTTCCCTTTCTAGCGCGGATTAATCAGAGATTACGTAACATCCCTTTTCAATGCACTCCGGCTGTTCTTTCGTGCGCAGCCGGAGCCGGTTCACCCACCCCGGTACTCTCCGGCGGCCCCAGGTAGCTGGGCCGCAGCTCTCCATACGCCAGCACTAGTTTTTCCAGCACAACCGCCGGATCCACGGCCCACACATGCAGCGTATGCGCGCCCGGCGAGGTAACCGTGACCGGCACCTCAATGTTCTTCGCGCCATCCGCCACGGCGATCTCCCAATCATGCTCCGTGTTGTGCTCCAGCACATCCAGAACGGTCCGCGGTCCATTATCGACGGACACCGCCAGCCGCAGCCCCCGTCCGGAAACAAAGTTCAACGTAGGAGCCAACCGCAGGTGCAGCGTGAACGCTCCCTTGTCGAACAGGTACATGCGGTAGCTCAGCCCTGCTGCTGAGTTCATCTCGCTAGCCGCCGTAACAGGGAAGAGCGTCATCGCCGCCGCACCATCCTCGTTATACCCCGGCAACGCCTCCCAGTGCAGCTTCGAGCCCTGACCAGCGCCCTCCACACCGGCCCGCCCACTCGTGTCCGCTGCGTTCATCGACACATATCCGCTATGCTCCACAAAGCCCTTGAAATCCGCAGGTGGCGGTACCTCGGTGGCATGCACCGGCGCTCCTCTCCGCCCCGTAAAGGCTGCTCCCGCGAGCACATGCCCGCCCGCCTGGATCTCTGTGACAGCCGGCATCACATTCGCCGGCGGCTCGTTCCAGAACGTATAGCCGATGTGGGGCTGATCCATCATGTGATCCCACTTACCGCCCAGCAGCTTGTGGTTGTACTCGTCCGTCAACTGCGCATCCAGCGCAAACCGGCGCTCCACCTCGGCCTTGCTGGCATTCGTCTCCGGACGCCTCAACCGTGCCTCGTTCGCGTTCACACCCGCGGCGATATACATCAGCACTAGGTTTCCGCTCGCCTCCGCCGGATACTTCACCAACTCGAAGAAGCTCGCCTTTTCATCCGCAGGCAGAGCCGCGTCCAGCGCATCCACGCGCCGGATCAGGTCATACCATTCACTGGAGATCCGATTTGCCTCGCCATAGTTCGCCATGCTGAATGTCGTCGGCTCCATCATCTCGGGCTTGCGCAGGCTGTTCAGCCGCGTGTAGTCCTCCACGCAGCGTGCTATTTCTTCCGCATGTTCCGGACCGAACTCGCGCTTCGCCCAGTCCACCGTGAATGCATGCAGATCGTTCTGCGTCCAACGCTGCGGCGTCCGCGCGTAGTCCAGGAAGAACTCGATCGGAAACTCCATCGGTTTCAGATCGCCCACATTCACCACCCACACACGATCCGCGCCATACTCCAGCGCCAGATGCATCTGCTCCCATACCTTCGTAATCGAGTACGTATTCAGCCACTTATATGATCGCGGCCCACCCACATAATCGAAGTGATAATAGATCCCCGCACCACCGGCCCGCTTGCGTTCTTCCACCGTAGGCAGCCGACGAATATTGCCCCAGTTGTCATCGCACCACAGCAGCATCACATCATCGGGAACGCGCATGCCCTTGTCGTAGTAACCCTGCACCTCTTTGTAAAGTGCCCAGATCTTCGGCTCGCTGGCAATATCGGGCGTCCTATTCTGCGCCAGAATGTCACGCTGATCGTGGATGATCTTTTCCAGCAGCGCAACGTCATCCGTCTCGCTCATCGGCTTGTCGCCATCGCCGCGCATGCCCAGCGTTATCGTGCTCTCGTAATTTTTGTTGCGCTCGATACCCTTGCGCCAGAAATCATCCAACACCGCTGCATTCGTCGAGTAAGCCCACGCTCTCGTGCCATGCCGCTTCCACTCCTGCTGCGCACGAAGCATCGGCTCATGGTGGCTCGTGCCCATCACGATGCCATACTCATCGGCCAGCTTGGGATTCAGCGGATCGTCTTCATTGAACGCGCTGTTCCACATCGCCGGCCAAAGATAATTCGCCTTTTCGCGCAGCAACAACTCAAACACGTGCGTGTAAAACTTCGAGTTGAATCCTCCAAACTTCTCATTCACCCAACCCGTAAGCGCCGGCGCCTCATCGTTCAAAAAAATACCGCGATACTTCACTGCGGGCTCGGGCTGCACATGTCTGCCGGGCTGCACAAACAGCGCATCATGGTGCGGCACACGCACATCCGCCCACCAGTACCAGGGCGAAACGCCAATCTGTGCGGACAAGTCGTAAACGCCGTAGATCGTCCCCCGCTTATCCGCACCCGCAATGACCAGCGCCCGCCGAATCCCCGGCAGAGGATGTTCGACAACCGTTGAAACCGCCATCTCCCAATGGCCCGCGATGCCGCTCACATCCAGCTTGTGTCTGCGCACAAGATCATCAATGGAGGCACTCTTGCCGATGGTTCCGATGATTACCGCATCCGCACCCTTAAGCTGCCCAGCCTCGTGGAAAACCTCCGGCTGCAAGCCGGAAACCCGATTCACATCCTCGCGCAGGTCGCCGACGGCTCGCACCACCCCGGGCCAATCCTCCGAACTCACCAAGAGCGGCGCCGCCTGGCCGTGCGTCACAAGAGGAAAGTCGGCTTTCTCCGCCGTGAATGCGATATAGGATTTATCGCCAATCGTCTGCGCCGGTGCCGACGCGGCAATGCAACAACACACGGCACAGGCCAGGAACAGGCGGAACAACGAACCCGGTTTTTCCGTGATTCTGTAGACCGCCTGAATGCTTGAATGGGCCGCCGTCGATGCACTCGCGTCCACAGCAGCGAAAGCCACCAAGCGCAATCGGAAAAAGGCAGGGACTGCCGCGAGAAGAATGTTCATCGATTCACAGCCTACGCATTCATGCCCGCAGCCCGCAATTCTCGCGCAGAAAACACTAGAATGGGAGGGCTAACGTACGCAAGGACTCCCTACCATGAGCACCACAGCACCCGCCCTCGCACAGCTTTCGCTCGCCGCCCACACCGCCGGACTCACCCTTACCCCGCTTGAGCCAGGCACCAACTTCAGCGGCGATCCCACCGCGCGTTACAGCATGAGTCTCGCCGACGTGCCCGGGAAGACGCTCCCACTTGAGCTGGGTGAGGACTTCGACGCGGCCGATCCACAGTACGCCGGCGAACTCGGCACCTTCTTCAGCGAGACCGCCGAACGCCTCAGGAACCCGCGTCCGGACTGCTATCTCTCCCTGCTCGGTCTGCCGCTTTCCTTTGGGAAATTTGCCTGGCCGTTCCACGGTTCCACCTCCGGCGCGGACACCTTCATCGTTCATGGCGAGATCCGCCTGGAGACAGGAGAAGAAGCCGTCCTGCACGCCAAGATCTCCGCTTCCTTAACCCAGACCTTTGCCGATGTGGTCAGCGCCCTCGAGCAGCCCTTCACCGAAAGCTTCATCTACAACGCCGTCCGCAAAACGCTCGACCAGGGCCAGCTCGAACTCGTCAAAAGTGGCAATCGCCAGCCCGTTCCCGTCACCACGCGCTACTATTCGGCCAAGCAAAGCCGCTTCATCTTCAACGACACTACCGCAGAGCAGCGCAAGCAGTTCCTCGCCGGCCATGTCTTCTGGCTCAGCCACGTGCTCGGCGCAGGTGCCCCGGTCTGGATTGCCGATCCGCGTGACGCGCAGTACCTCAACACCACCGCCGCCGAGTTGAAGGCGGCCGCCTCCCAGCTGGTTGCGGGAGGACTGATCACGCTTGCGGGCAAAGGCGATCACGCCACAGCCACAGCCAAGCTCATCGAGGAGCGTCTGCGCTTTGAGGCTGAGATCGCCGAAGCCCTGGGTTTTATCAAGCCCAGCTTCAACGAAGACATGCGCGGCGGCCTCACCAATATGTAAGAGGCGGAGAACTTTTTTCTTTCTGTCATTCCCCGAAGGGAATCTGCTTTTCAGTCTTGGGGGCTGCCCGCCGAAACAGTGCAGCACCAAGTTATCGGTAACAGGCAGCAGTGGAGAAGAAGCATGAAGGCAACACGACGGAAGTTCCTGAAAACGGGCCTCATCGCGAGTGCGGGCATGGGTATGCCCGGTTTGGCATTCGCGAGCTTCACCCCAGAGGCATCCGGCAGCGAAACCGTCGCCGGGGAACTCCTTCCTGCCTTGCCCTCCTCCGAAAACCCGACGACGGCGTTCACGCGCGGCATCGGCCTGTATCCGGGCGCGCCGGAAGAGAATTTCAGCCCCGAGATCACGCTCGACGCGAGCTCGCCATATCGCAACCTCGCACTGCTGCGCCCGGCGTTTCAGTCCAGCAGCTACGACTACAACCTCACCGCGCAGCTCATCACCGATGGCATCGCCGAAACCCGGCTCCCGGACTGGGTCGTCTGCATCGCCGACGGCGAAATCCTGCCCAAGCCCGAACGCGAAGGCATGCTCAATCACTTCCCGGAGAGCGCCTTCGAGCTGATCGGCACAAGCCCATCCATCGAGGTGCAACTCGGCGGCGGCGCTTCTGTTCCGGAGATCGATCGCATCGGCCTGTTCGTCGTCGTTCCGCAGTACGTCATACCGAGCACCCTGCTCTTCACGCTCTCAACCTCCGACGATGGCCACACATGGACCAAAGCGGGCGTAGCCAGAGGAGGCGATCCTCTTCCACCCGAAAACTACCCCCCGGACCTCGTGCGCGGTACGCACCTCCTCGCTCCCTCCATCCAACTCGGCGGTGCGATGCGCAGTCGCTACTTCCGCGTCGAGTTCGGCGCCGCCGATGCAGCGGAAGGTGCTTCGCCTTCGCCGTATCCAGTGCAATGGCGCTTCGGCCAAATCGCTTTTTACCGCGGCCCCGATAATATAAAGGACCGCATTCAGATCGGCGGTCCTTACAGCTTCACCAGCGCGTGGAAGAGCGCCGGCCTCGACGAAGAATGGGTCTACGTCGATCTGGGCTCGAGCTTCTCCTTCGATCGTGTCACGCTGCATTGGATCGCGCGTGCCGCCGAAGGCAAGCTCCAGGTCTCAGATGACGCGCATAGCTGGCGCGATCTGCAGCCGCTTCCAACAAACACCGACGCCGTCGACGACATCCACCTCACCGCGCCGGCCCAGGGCCGCTATGTGCGCGTGCTGATGACGCGTCCTGCCACCGAACACGGCTACATCCTCAGCGAGATGGAGGTCTTCGGCCACGGCGGCTTCACGGTACATCCCAAGCCCGCGCCGACACCCCGCGCCGATGGCCGGCTCGACCTCGCCGGCGGCCGCTGGCGCCTGCAAAGAGCACAAAACCCTCAAACCTCACAACCTGAACAACAAACTGGTGAAGCCCTGTCTACGCCCGGCTTTCACGATGCTGACTGGCTCATCGCCACGGTGCCCGGAACGGTGCTCACCTCGTTCCTCAACGTCGGTGCCATCCCCGACCCCAACTTCGGCCAGAATCAGCTCTGTATCTCCGATTCCTTCTTCTACTCCGACTTCTGGTATCGCACCGAGTTCATCGCGCCCACGGCAAAATCTGAGCAGATCACCTGGCTCAACCTCGACGGCATCAACTGGAAAGCCGAGGTGTTTCTCAACGGCGCGAAGCTCGGGGACATCGACGGCGGCTTCATGCGCGGACGCTTCGATGTCACCGGCAAGCTGCAGCCCGGCAAACCCAACGCACTCGCCATTCGCATTCTGAAGAATGCCACGCCGGGCAGCTGCAAACAGAAAACCTACGAAACCACCGGCAAAAACGGCGGTGCGTTAGGCGCGGATAACCCCACCTACCACGCCTCCATAGGCTGGGACTGGATCCCCACCATCCGTGGCCGCAATACCGGCATCTGGAGCGATGTCTACCTCACAACCACCGGCGCCGTAACGCTGGAAGATCCACTCGTTACCTCCACGCTGCCGTTGCCCGATACCAGCCACGCGGATGTCAGCCTCGAAGTCTTCGCCCAGAACCACACCGCGAAACCAGTCAGCGGAACGCTGCGCGGCCGCTTCGGCAGCATCGATTTCGAGCAGCGCATCACCCTCGCCGCAAATGAGCGCCAAACCGTCAAGCTTTCGTCCGCCACCCACCATCAGCTCCGCATTGCGGAGCCCAAACTCTGGTGGCCCGTAGGCTATGGTGAGCCGCACCTCTACGACGTCGAAATGCGCTTCGAAGAAAAGCGCGGAACCGTGCACGATCATGTGGCGTTCAAAGCCGGCATACGCCAGATGACCGCCAACGAAGACGGCGATGCACTACGCCTCTTCATCAATGGCCGCCGCTTCATCGCGCGTGGCGGCAACTGGGGCTTCGGCGAATCCATGTTGCGCTACCGCGCGCGCGAGTACGATATCGCCGTCCGCTACCACCGCGAGATGAACTTCTCCATGATCCGCGACTGGGTTGGTCAAATCGGCGACGATGCATTCTATGAGGCCTGCGACCGCCACGGCGTAGTCGTCTGGCAGGACTTCTGGCTCGCCAACCCCTGGGACGGCCCCATCCCCAACGACAACGCGATGTTCCTCGCGAACTCACGAGACTACATCTCCCGTATCCGTCGTCACGCCTCCATTGGCCTCTATTGCGGACGCAACGAATGGTTCCCGCCGGCAGCTCTGGACAAAGGCATCAAGGCGCTCCTCGCTGAGCTGCACCCGGACATTCACTATATCGGCAGCTCCGCCGACGGCCCCGTAAGCGGTCACGGGCCGTACCATGCGCTCACCGCGCCCGAATACTTCCGCACCGCCGATAAAAAGCTGCACAGCGAGATCGGCTCACCCTGCATCCCGCCCATCGAAAGCGTACGCGCCATGATGCCCGAAAGCGCCATCTGGCCGCAGGGCCTCGATTGGGGGCTGCATGACTTTACTTTGATGGGCGCTCAAGGGGGCACAGCCTTCCGCACCCTCATCAACGAAGGCTATGGCGGCGCAACCGACGGCAACGACTGGATCGCGCTCGCGCAGTTCGTGAATTACGAAGCGTATCGCGCGATGTTTGAAGCGCAAAGTCAGCACCGCATGGGTGTTCTATTGTGGATGAGCCATCCCTGCTGGCCGTCGTTCGTCTGGCAGACCTACGACTATTATTTCGAGCCAACCTCCGCTTATTTCGGCTGTAAAAAAGGTTCGGAACCGCTGCACATCCAGTGGAACTCCTACACGGAGACTATTGAGGTCGTGAACTACAGCGCGGGCAACGTCGGCGACCTGACCGCACAGGTAGAGATCCTGAACATGGACGGCACGGGCATGGCTAAAAAGACTGTGGCCGTTCAAAGCACGGAAGACAGCGTCGCCACACCCATCAAAATGGAGTACCCGGCCGGTCTTTCACCTGTACATTTCCTGCGCCTCACGCTTACGCAAGGCGGCACGGTTCGCTCGTCCAACTTCTATCTGCGCGGCGCGCGGCAGGGCGACCTGCGAGCCATCCGCACCTTGCGCAAAGCCGTCGTGCAGGCCAATACAACCATGGACAGACGCGGTGCCCAGTGGTTCTTAACCACAACACTCAAGAACACCTCAGCCTGGCCCGCACTCTTTGTACGCGCCAAAGCCGTGCGCGCGACCAGCGGCGACCGAATTCTGCCTGCGATCTACGACGACAACTACATCACGCTCATGCCCAACGAAACGCGTGTGATCAAAACCGAGCTCAACGATATCGACACACGTGGAGAAAAGCCACGCATGGTTGTGGAGGGTTTCAACATCTAGGACGAGGCCATCCTCGTTGCTCAAACACTCGTACCTCGAAAGTGAACAAAACCCGTTTCGGCTCTGCAGCGAAGCCGAAACGACTTTCCCTTCAAGTTCCCGATGATTCCCCGCCAAACGGGCGCCTGAAAACATGGCACGTGCCAACAGTGCCCGTATCCCGCTACACTCATTCTGCTTAACGGAGATCTGATGAAGCTCAAAGTCCCGCTCGCCTCATTGCTCGCTGTATCGTCCTTCGCCCACGCCTCCACTAAGGTCGAGCCCTGGGGTAAAACCCCGGCCGGCCAGCCCGTTGAGCTGTATACGCTTTCGGCCAACGATCTCACCGTACGCATCACAAATTTCGGCGCGCACGTGGTCAGCGTAGAAGCCCCGGATCGCAACGGTAACAGGGCCGATGTGGTGCTCGGTTATAAAGATCTGGCCGGCTACCTGGCCGACAACAAAACGTACATGGGATCCGTCGTGGGGCGTTATGGCAACCGCATCGCGAAGGGCACATTTTCCATCGACGGCAACACCTACCATATCCCCATCAATGATCGAGGCAACGCGTTGCATGGCGGAACGAAGGGCTTCGATCGGGAGGTTTGGACCGGGCATGAGATTCCCAACGGCGTCGATCTAACGCTCGTAAGCGCGGATGGCGAGATGGGTTTTCCCGGCCAACTCACCGCCCATGTGCGCTATACGCTGGAAGGTCATTCGCTGCGCATCAACTATTCGGCGACCACGACAAAACCAACCGTTCTCAATCTCACCAACCACACGTATTTCAACCTCGGTGGCGAGGGTAGCGGCACCATTCTCCATCAGGTGATGTTGATTCCCGCGGATCGCTACACGCCTGTCAATGCCACGCTCATTCCCACCGGCCAGCTCGCGCCCGTTGCAGGCACGCCCATGGATTTCCGTCAGCCCACACCCATCGGCGAACGCATCCAACAACCGTTTGACCAGCTGAAAATCGGCGGCGGCTACGACCACAACTACGTACTCAACGATGCCGGCAAAGCTGGCCTGCACTTGGCCGCGAAGGTGGTCGATCCTGCCAGCGGCCGCACTCTGACCGTGACGACAACAGAACCCGGCGTCCAGTTTTACTCCGGCAATTCACTCGATGGCGCGATGACAGGAGCCTCGGGCAAACCCCATTCGAAAAACACTGGATTCTGTCTGGAGACACAGCACTTTCCCGACTCGCCCAACCAGCCAGGTTTTCCTTCAACTACGCTCCGTCCCGGTCACACCATGCACTCTGAGACGGTGTTCGACTTCGGTGTCGAAAAATAGCTTTTCTAAGCGAGGCATCAAGCGTCTGCAGCTCACTGCCTCGCGTTTTACCACCTGAAGAGGATCCCTGAAGCCAAACAGTGTTGCTGCCTTTCTTTAGGTCATTCGCCCTGAGCGCAGTCGAACGCGAGGGAATTTGCTGTTCGCACCTGCTGAATAGCTGGTGCAGGAAAGCTCTGATTGCCTTACTCTGGTGTAGGTGCGGGCTTCAGCCCGCACGTGAAATACCAGAACGAACAGGGCTTTAGCCCTGGGCCGTTTGGGAACGGAATCAGAGCCCAGCCCTGAAGGGCCCTTGGACTACGCTCTTGTTCCGTGGGCTGAAGCCCACGGCTCCCTCCCAAGAACGACCCTTCTGGGTACACCTACACGAATCATGCTTTAACTCCAGTAGTGCAGAGGGTACGCGGGTCGTTGCCCGCACCGGGTGCAGCCTCGAGTATAAGGTTGGGCGTGACCCGAAGAGATTTGAAGATCTGCGGTAAGAGCTCATTAATGGCAAGCACGGAGTTAGAGCTGGCGTGATTTATCGGCACAGCGTTCCTTCCTTCCACCATGCTCTTCAGCAGAAGATCGCAAAACCCCAACAATTTTACGGTATTTTTAGACGGCGATCGCTATCATCGGTTTCGGCAGGAGATACAACATGCTGGCATCCGGGCACCAGAAAATCGAGGAAGAGCAACGGCACGAGCTTTATTCACTCAAACCCGACAATGGGATGTCTTTCAACGACCAGCTGCGAAAAGCCAAGGCGGACGAGATCGCGTTGGAAGGGCATCTGCATCGTGTCCGCGATCCGAAGGGTTTGGAGATGCTCCGCAGACTCCGGCAAAAGATCGACGACTTAGAGACCTCCTTGCGAACGGACGAGTCCGGTTCAAGGGGCAAGTAGCGGATCAGCGCCCAGCACCTGTTGCCAATGCGTGATTGCAGCGCGGGCACTCGCGGGAAAGGTCAAGTGCCCAACCTTGCGTCCCGGCCTCGCCTCCTTGCCATAGTCATGGCGAAAGATCTCCGGAAACCGCGCGGTGTCTTCGATCGGCGGCATGATCCCGATGCAATTCAACATCACTGTCGGCGTACTCGCGGTGGACCCAAGCGGCAAACCCAGCAGCGCTCGCAGATGGTTCTCGAATTGCGACGTAGCTGCCCCTTCAATGGTCCAGTGCCCCGAGTTATGCACGCGCGGCGCCATCTCATTCGCCAGCAGCTTGCCCTTCACGACGAAAAACTCCACTGCGAGCACACCCACATATTCCAACCGTGTCAACAACTCTCGCATGTACGTCTCAGCGATCGGCTGCAGCGCAGCGCATTCGCACGGCGCGATTGAGGTGCGTAGAATGCCATCACGATGGTCGTTCTGAGTAAGCGGATAGAAGACGATCTCGCCAGCGTCGTTGCGCGCGGCGATCAAGCTTACCTCTGCTGTGAACGAGACCATACCTTCCAGAATGCACGGAACCGCACCCGCCTCGGTCCATGCCGCTGCGACTTCGTTCGCATGCGCCAGTCGCACCTGACCTTTGCCGTCATAGCCCATGCGGCGCGTTTTCAGGATGGTCGGCAAACCAAGCTCCGCAACCGCACGCTCCAGATCCTCGACCGAATCCACGGCCGCATACGGCGCAGTGCCGATGCCGCATTCACGGAAAAAACTCTTCTCCAGCATCCGATCCTGCGCGATGCCGATAGCACGTGCGTTCGGAGACAAAGGCAGGCCTTTGAGCACAGCGGCATCGATGTTTTCACTCTCTACCGTCACAACATCGACCTGCGAAGCGAAGCTCCGCACGCTTGCTGCATCCGTAAGATCCGTCTCGATCAGTGGGGCAACACGCTCCGCGCAATCGCCCGCAGACCCCGCACAAATCACCTCGATCGCGCCTGCATCGGGCAGCTTGCTTGCCAGGATGGGCACGGCCTCCGCCAGCATCAATGCCAGCTGGCCAGCGCCAAGAATTCCTATCCGAATCTTCTCCGCTGCATTCATGCGCGTGGATCTGCCTCGGCAAGCACGGCAGCTGTTTGTTTTTCGCGATAGTCATCCAAACGTGTGGCGAGCGCCTCATCGGTTAAGGCCAAAATCTCGGCCGCGAACAAGCCGGCATTCTTCGCCCCCGCAGGCCCAATCGCAAACGTCGCCGTAGGCACCCCACCGGGCATCTGCACGATGGACAGCAATGAATCCAGCCCATGCAGCGCCTTGCTCTCCACAGGAACCCCTAGCACAGGCAACGGCGTAAGCGCTGCAATCATGCCGGGAAGATGCGCCGCGCCGCCCGCGCCTGCAATGATCACCGTAAGCCCACGTGCCTTTGCTTCGCGCGCAAACGCAAACATCTTCTCCGGCGTGCGATGCGCGCTGACAATCTCGGCCTCATAACTCACACCCAACGCGTCCAGCGCCTGTGCGGCGTACTCCATCGTGGCCCAGTCAGAGCGCGACCCCATCACAATGGCTACACGCGCTCCCTCTTTCTGTACCGTCATGTTTACCTGCTCATTCGCGGCCAACTACGTAGCACCTCAACGAAAGCCTGCTGCTCCAGTGCCTGCACGCGATCCTTCAAGCTTTCTACTGTATCGCCTTCCAGCACAGGGCAGCGCTTTTGCAACACAATCGGCCCTGCATCCACCTCTTCCGTCACCTGGTGCACGGTACAGCCGGTCTCATGTACACCAGAAGCAAGCACCGCCTCATGCACGCGACGATTCATCAGGCCTGCAAACGCGGGCAGCAGCGATGGATGCACGTTGAGCAAGCGTCCTCGCCAATCCTCGATGAAGCTTCGCGACACAATCCGCATATACCCTATCATCAGAATCAGCTCTACATCGGCCTCTTCAAAGGCACGCGTCACCTCTGCATCGAACATCTCGCGCTCCAGCCCTGCCGGATTGATATAGAGCGTATCAAAGCCCGCATCGGAAGCCCGTTCGAGAATCGGCGCTGCCGGCTTATCGGAGACAACCAACGCCAGCTCTATCTCCGATAACGCATCCGCAGCCAGGGCGTCGAGAACACCCTGCAACGCCGTGCCGCGCGTGGAGCCCAGCACGCCCACCCGCAGCAATGGGTAGCTCATGCAGCCAGCGACCTCAAGGAACGCATGTGCTGCACGCGGCGCGCGAGAGCCTCCGCTGTTCCGATGTCACGACGATGAAAAAATGGCCCTGGAATGATGCTCACGAAGCGCTCACAAAGCTCCTCTGCTGCGGCGATTGTCTTTCCGCGCGCAACCACAGCGACTGTACGTGATCCTGTTGCAATTAACTCACCGGCACGCACATCCACCGCCGAAAGAAAGATGGAAACTCCAGGCAGAAGATAGTCGGGCAGGCTTACGGCATCACCCTTGCGCGGCGCATCCGGGTAGCCTTCGGATACAAGATACTTGCACACACTCGCTTCGGGAAGAAACGCCGTGTGCAAGCTTTGCAGAGTGTCATCCGTGATCGCGCGAAAAATGCTCAGCAGATCCGTATCGAGAAGCATCAGCAAATTCAACGCTTCAGGATCACCAAAGCGGGCGTTGTATTCAACCAGCCGCACCCCATGCTGCGTCGCCATAAATCCGCCATACAACACGCCTCGATACGGCTCGCCGCACTCTTCTCGCAGCGCCGCCACAGTGCGTTCATTGATCGCCTGCGCTTCCAGCACATCAGAAGCCGTAAGAAACGGAAGCAGCCCATCTGCGCCGGAGTACGACCCCATGCCACCCGTGTTCGGGCCGCGATCGCCTTCGAGCGCCCGCTTATGATCCTGCACCGGAGGCATGTGCCGCAGCGTCGTGCCATCCGTAAAACTCAACAGGGAAAACTCTTCGCCTTCCATCTTTTCTTCGATCACGAACGAGTGGCCCGCATCGATCAACTCGCGACAAAACGCGAGTGACTCGTGCATCGAATGGAGATGATCACCGAAGACCTTCACTCCCTTACCGCCGGCTAAGCCGTCATCCTTGATGACATACTTTTCGCCAAACTCATGCAGCAGTGCTTCGGTCTGCTGCGACGTCTCCGGACCAGACTCGAAGCGTTGAAACACCGGATTTCCTGGAATTTCATACTTCGCAATGAGATCACGTGCAAAGCTCTTGCTGGACTCGATGCGCGCCAGACTTCGTTTCGGACCCACGGTTGGGATACCCGCATTCCACAATGCGTCAGCCACTCCGGCCGCGAGCGGCGCCTCCGGCCCGATGACCGCCAGCGTAGCGCCTTGATCCTTGCCAAAACCGGCGATCACGTCGCCATCGGTTACGGAGCCCATTGCATAGCAGCGGCATAACCGCTCGATGCCGGGATTACGTGCGCCGGAAAAACAAAGCAGATCAGGACTCTGCGGCGAGCGCGCCAACGTCGCCGCAATGGCATGTTCACGCGCGCCGGAACCGATCATCAGTACGGTGTCTCTCATGCTTGCGTCTCCGCTCGCGGCGCAGAATGCCCGTGCTGAATCGCTTGCAGCAAAGTCTCGTTCAATGGCCGCAGATCGGGCGCAAACGCTTCACCCGTAATACGCTCAAATAGTTGAATGTATCGCGAGGCCAACTCCGCGATCAGCTCATCGGGCGGCGTGGGCAGCACGGCATCCTTGTACGGGTCGCAGCGCTCGCGAAACCACAACCGAAAGAACTCTTTATCGATCATGTCGGGCTCGCGACCCTCTCGCATGCGCTCGTCATAGCTGTTTGCAAGCCAATAGCGGCTGGAGTCCGGCGTATGGATCTCATCGATCAGGCGGATCTGCCCCTCGCTATCCACGCCGAACTCGTACTTCGTGTCCACCAGCATCAATCCGCGTTTTGCCGCGATCTCCTGGCCGAAATAAAACAGCCGCAACGCAGCCGCCGAGCAGAAACTCCACTGCTCCGCCGTCAACCAACCCTCGGCCACAATCTCCTCCGGTGAGATGGGCCGATCGTGTGCGGTCTCCTTCGTCGTTGGTGTAATTAAATGCTTCGGCAGAGACTCATTTTTGCGCATGCCCGCAGGCAGAATCAGACCACCGAAGCTGCGTTCTCCCGCGTTGTACTTGGTCCAGATCGATGTGTCGGTAGAGCCGGTGAGAAATCCGCGCACGACAAACTCAATCGGCAGCACCTTGCATTTCCGGGCAACGAGTGCGCTGGCGTGTGGGCTCGCGATCGCATGATTCGGCACAAGCTGCTTCGTCTGCTCGAACCAGTAGAGCGACGTGCGGTTCAGCACCTGTCCTTTGAACGGAATCGCACCCAGCAAACGATCGAATCCACTCTGGCGATCGGTCGTGATCAGCAGCAACTCACCCGATGGATCGCCGGGTGTGAGGTCATACGTGTCACGCACCTTGCCTGTGTATTTTTTCGCGTTCGGCAAGGACAGATCCGTCGCGGTAAGGCAATGCGGTATGGCATGGAGCAGGGTTTGGCGCGGTAGTGAACTCATGCAGCAACTCCTGCATAACGGACACCATGCGCGTTCGCCTCGACGCCACCCAACTCCCACACTCGCAGGTGCGCGAATGGCTGCAGCAACGATGCGATCTGCTGCTGGAGACCCGCAGGCGCAACAATGACAAGCCCAACACCCATGTTGAAGGCACGCAGCATCTCCGCTTCGGGAATATTGCCCAGCCGCTGCATCATGCGAAACACAGGCTGAGGGGTCCACGTCGAGCGATCGATCACAACCCCCAAACCATCCGGCAAAATGCGCGGCACATTTTCAGTAAGGCCGCCGCCTGTGATATGCGCCATGCCCTTTACCGGCAGGCCTGCTTCAAGAATCGCGCGCACAGGCGCAACGTAATTTGTATGCGGCGCGAGCAGCACATCGGCCAACGACGCGCCACCAAACTCCCGCGGTATGGCATGGACGTCCAGCTTCGCAATCTCGAAAAACAGCTTGCGCGCCAGTGAATATCCATTCGTGTGTAAGCCGCTGGAGTTGATCGCATACAGGGCATCGCCGGGTGCAATTCCCGCGCCGGTCAGCAGCTTGCTCTTGTCCACGACCCCTGTGACAAAGCCGACCACATCCAAGTCGCCCGGCGCATACACGGCAGGCATCTCGGCGGTCTCACCGCCGACCAGAGCAATGCAGGCCTCTTCGCACGCCGCACTCATGCCGCGTACCAACGCCTCGATCACATCCGGCTCGACCTTGTGTACACCCAGATAATCGAGAAAGGTCAACGGCTTTGCGCCCATCACGACGATGTCGCCTGCAACCGCCGCGACCAGATCGCGGCCGAGCGATTCATAAGCCTCAGAGCTCCCCGCCATCACGGTCACCAGCGTCTTGGTGCCGCAGCCATCGGTGCTTTGCACCATCACAGGCTCCTGCATGCCGCGTACGGCATCGCCCAGCGAGTACAGCGAGCCGAAGGCGCCCAGCTGTGTAAGCACCGCCGACCCATGCGTACGGGCGACATGCTGTTTCATGCGCCGAACGGCCTCATTGCCGGCCTCGATATCAACGCCCGTGCTCTTGTAGTCCACCGTGGTGCTCACAGCTTCTAGGGTATCGCGCTGTTGCTTTTCTTGCTGTCATTCCCGAAGGGAATCTGCGGTTTCGCTTGTGCGTCGGGTGCCCCGTCTTCGCGACGGCATCATCGTCGCTAAGGCGGGCTCGATCAAAGCGCGTGGCTCAACCCAGACATCAGAACCCACCTTGTACCCGAGAAAAGTGCAATATTTCCTACTTCCTACTTCCTGTTTCCTGTTTCATCCCACCCATTTGCGCGCGTTGTCAAAAAGCCCTTGCCACGGGCTCGCCGACAGTCGCCTCGTCCAGGTATTCTGCAACGCAAGAAAGATCCGTTCCGGATGCGGCATCAGAATCAGCGCACGCCCATCCGCGCTGGTCAGGCCCGCTACGCCACTCGGCGAGCCGCTCGGATTCAGCGGATATTGCTCGGTTGTGCGGCCATACGTGTCCGTGTAGCGCAGTGCGATGAGATCCTTCGACGGGGCAACGCTCGCATGGCCTTCACCATGGGCAACCACGATGGGTATACGCGCACCTGCCATGCCGTCGAGAAATAGCGAGTTGGTAGCGGGGATCTCCGTCATGCACAGCCGGGCCTCAAAACGTGCAGAAACGTTGCGTTCAAAACGTGGCCAGCCTGCCGCTCCAGGAATGATCTCCGCAAGCTGCGCCATCATCTGACAGCCGTTGCAGATGCCTAGCGAGAAAGTATCTTCGCGCTCAAAAAAAACCGCGAACTGCGATCGTAGCTGCTCATTGAAGAGCACCGTCTTCGCCCAGCCTGCGCCTGCGCCCAGCACATCCCCGTACGAGAATCCCCCGCACGCCGCGAGCCCGGTGAACTCGTCCAGCGAGCGGCGTCCGGCCAGCAGATCGCTCATGTGCACATCCACGGCACTAAAGCCGGCGCGATCGAAGGCATAGGCCATCTCGTTCTGCCCGTTGACGCCCTGCTCGCGCAGAATGGCCACGCGTGGCCGCCGCGTATGCAAAAAGGGCGCGCTCACACGCTCGGTCAGATCGAATGGAACCTGCACCGTGAGCCCAGGGCGTTCGGCATCGTCCAGCAACTCGAATTCCTGCGCCGCGGAAATTGGATTGTCGCGCAGACTGGCAATGTGGAAGCTGGTTTCCGACCACATTTTGTGTAGCCCTGTACGCATATTGCGATAAAGCTCACGGCCACCGCTGGTGAAAAGAATTTCATTGCCCGGAACGGGTCTGCCGATTCTTCGTGCAGGCACTCCCGATTGCGCAAGCGTCGCCATCACATGCTCTTCCTCACGCAGGCGCACCTGCACCACCGCACCGAGTTCCTCGCTGAAGAGCACTGGGAGCACGGTGTTTTCGACAACCCCGGGCAGATTGATCGCCAGCCCCGTGCGTCCGGCAAAGGCCATCTCCACGAGCGTGACAAACAAGCCGCCGTCGGACCGGTCATGGTAGGCGAGCAGCTTGCCCTCGCGATTCAGCTGCTGTAGCGCATCGAAAAACGCCTTCAGCAGGAAGGGGCCGGGGGTGTCGGGCGTCTCGTCACCGATCTGTCCGTAGACCTGCGCCAGGCATGAGCCGCCCAGCCGATTGCGTCCCTCGCCAAGATCGATCAACAGCAGGGTGGAATCTTCGCCGCTCTTCAACTCCGGCGTCAGCGTGCACCGCACGTCGCGCACCGGCACAAACCCCGACACAATCAGCGATAGCGGCGAAGTCACTGCCTTTGCCTCGTCGTTTTCCTGCCAGCGCAGCTTCATCGAAAGCGAGTCTTTGCCCACGGGGATCGTCATACCCAGCGCAGGACAAAGCTCCATACCGACCGCCTGCACCGCATCGAAGAGCTTCTGGTCTTCGGTGCCCTGTCCGGCAGCGGCCATCCAGTTCGCAGAGAGCTTGATATCGGAGAGCGTATCGATCGCCGCGCCCGCGAGATTCGTGATGACCTCGCCCACAGCCATGCGGGCAGAGGCCTGCGCGTTGATGATCGCAAGCGGTGTGCGTTCGCCGATGGCCATCGCCTCCCCCGGCGCCTCCGTCAGCTCCGCAGAATCGAATGCGCGCAGCGTTACGGCGCAATCGGCCACGGGCACCTGCCATGGGCCAACCATCTGATCCTGCACCACGAGTCCACCCACGGAGCGGTCGCCGATCGTGATCAGAAAGTTCTTTGAAGCAATCGTCGGCAGCCGCAGCAGACGTTCTACTGCATCGGAGACCGTAACCCCGGCGAAGTTCAGCTTCGTCGAAGACAGCTCCCGATGCTCAAAGCGACGCTCAGTTTTTGGCGTTTTGCCGAAGAGAACACTCATCGGCAGATCGATCGGCTTTGCATCACCGTTTGCGCCCTCAGCCGTGAGCACAAGCTGCTGCTTTCGCGTCGCATGGCCGATCACGGCAAAGGGACAGCGTTCGCGCGCACAGATCTCCTCGAATGCCAGCACATCTTCAGGCGCGACCGCGAGCACATAGCGCTCCTGCGCCTCGTTGCACCAGGCCTCCAGTGGGCTCAGACCCCCTTCGCCACGTGGGATCGCATTGAGCGAAAACACACCGCCGCAACCACCATCTTTCACCAGCTCCGGAAAGGCATTCGACAGCCCACCCGCACCTACATCGTGAATAAACGCTATCGGATTCTGCGTACCGCGCTGCCAGCAGCGATCGATGACCTCCTGTGCGCGCCGCTCCAGCTCTGCGTTATCGCGCTGCACGCTGGCGAAGTCCAGTTCGGTGTTGCTTTCCCCGCCGGCTTGCGACGATGCCGCACCCCCGCCGAGCCCGATCAGCATCGCCGGGCCACCCAGCGCGATCAAGGCGTAGCCAGGCTCGATCTCACCTTTCTCCACATGCTCCGCACGAATATTGCCCAGCCCGCCCGCGAGCATGATGGGCTTGTGATATCCAAAGCGTGTGCCGTCGGGTCCGGTCTGCTCGAAGGTGCGGAAGTAGCCGCAAAGATTCGGCCGGCCAAACTCGTTATTAAAGGCAGCCGCACCTAACGGGCCTTCAATCATGATCTCCAGCGGACTCGCGATGTGCGCGGGCCTGCCGTAAAAATCCTCCCACGGCTGGGGAGCTTGGGGCAGCTGCAGATTGGAAACTGTAAATCCCCCAAGTCCCGCCTTCGGTTTCGCTCCGCGACCGGTAGCCCCCTCATCACGAATCTCGCCGCCGGTGCCTGTAGCCGCACCGGGCCACGGGGAGATGGCCGTGGGGTGATTATGTGTCTCCACCTTGCACAAAATGTGAATGTCTTCGCTGTGCGCGGCGTACTCCCCTGTGTTGGGATCGGGGAAATACCGTCCACCGATACCACCTCGAATCACCGCAGCATTGTCGCGATACGCCGAAAGCACATCGGCATCCTTCGCGTGCTCGTAGGTGTGGCGAATCATGCCGAACAACGAACGCTTTGCGGCCACACCATCTACCGTCCACCGCGCATTGAATATTTTGTGGCGGCAGTGCTCGCTATTCGCCTGCGCGAACATGTACAATTCAACATCGGTCGGATTCCGGCCAAGTCCCGAAGGCCCTGTGAACTCCCGCACCAGATAGTCGACCTCATCGGGCGCGAGCGATAGGCCCAGCGTGCGATCAGCCTCCACGATGGCCCGCGCTCCCCCGCCGAGCACATCGATGTGCGTCAGCGGCTTGGGCGCATGGGTGGCGAATAGTTTTTTTAAACCATCCGGCGAGGTGAAGATACTCTCCGTCATGCGGTCATGTAGCACCGACGTGAGCTTCAGCAAATCCTGTGCACCGGAGACATGCACCACACGCGCACGCTCAATGCGCTCTATATCCGTGAAGCCGGTATTGTGCAGAATATCCGTGGCTTTGCTCGACCAGGGCGACTGCGTTCCCGTGCGAGGCGCAATCCAAAGGCGGGGGCCTTCACCGAGCTCACATCCATCGCCCAGCAACTCCCGCAAGCGACCCTCGCCGATCACCTCAAGCCTCGCTTCCTCATCCCTCGTGCCTGAACGAGACCCCTGCTCAGCCCGCAACTGCAGGATGTAAAGAAACGCCGCCTCAACAGAAGTCACCGCGGGATCAATAGCCCGCAGTATCGCGAGCAGCCGTGCGGCCTCGAACTCCGTCCACGCGGACGGGCCTGCTAAAAGGCGCATGGTGCCCAACTCTGCTGCCTTAGAGGTGTGCCGCAAGGTTCCGGGTGATATGGCTGGCGACGTCTTCTGTGTGTTTTGTCGCGTCATTCCGCGCGCGCTCCAGCGTGTTGAGATATTTGCGCGTGATATCGCCGGTGATGTACTTGCCGTCGAACACCGATGCCTCAAAGTGACAGATATCGGGCGCAATCATCGAAACGGAGGCTTCAAGATCCGCAAGATCCTGGAAGATCACGCAGTCCGCGCCAATCTCTTCGGCGAGCTCCGGCACCGTGCGGCCGGAAGCGATCAACTCCGACCGCGCAGGCATATCGATGCCATACACATTGGGGTAGCGCACCGGCGGCGAGGTGGAGGCCACATAGACCTTTTTCGCACCCAGTTCGCGCGCCATCGAGATGATCTCGCGAATGGTGTTGCCGCGCACGATGGAATCATCGACCAGCAGCACGTTGCGGCCTTTGAACTCCTGCGGAATCGGGCTCAGTTTGCGCCGGATCGACTGCTTCCGCTGCGCCTGGCCGGGCATGATGAACGTCCGGCCGATATAGCGGTTCTTCATGAAGCCTTCGCGATACGGCAGCTGCAGACATGTGGCGATCTCCAGCGCGGCCGTGCGGCTGGTCTCCGGAATCGGGATCACCACGTCGATGGGCACCTTCTTCCACTCGCGCTTGATCTTGGCCGCGAGCTTTGAGCCCATGTTGATGCGCGCCTGGTACACACTCACGCCGTCGATGATCGAGTCCGGCCGCGCCAGATACACATACTCAAACAGGCAAGGCGCCTTGGGTTGCGCGAGCTTGCTCTTGTGCGACCAGAGCTTGCCTTTGATATCGATAAACACGGCCTCGCCGGCCTGAATATCGCGATCCAGGTGGAAATCATTGACACCCAGCGCCACGCTTTCACTGGCGATAATGTAATCCTTCTTGCGACTCTCGGTGCGGCTGCCCAGCACCAGCGGACGAATGCCATGCGGGTCGCGAAAGGCCAGCATCCCCACCCCGGCGATCATTGCCACAACGGCATAGCCGCCCTTGCAGCGCGTATGCACCTCCTCAACGGCGGCGAAAATGTCCGCGGGCTTCGGCGTCAACACGCCTCGTCGAGCGAGAGCATGCGCGAAGACGTTCAGCATGACTTCGGAGTCGGAGGTGGTGTTCAGATGCCGGCGGTCGTTCTGGTACACGCCTTCGACGATCTCCTGCACGTTGGTCAGATTGCCATTGTGCGCAAAAACAATTCCGTAAGGAGAATTGACATAGAAGGGCTGCGCTTCCGCGACCGATGCGCAGCCGGCAGTTGGATAGCGAACATGGCCAATGCCCATCTTGCCCAGCAACCGAGCCATGTTGGTGGGGTTAAAGACAGCGGTGACGAGACCGTTTTCCTTGTGCAGGTAGAAACGATCCTGGTAACAGGTGGCAATGCCCGCCGCATCCTGTCCGCGATGCTGCAGCATGGACAGCGAATCGTAGATGATCCCGCTTACCGGCTGGTGCCCGAAGACACCGACGATTCCGCACATGGCTCCCCGTCCCCTCGCCCACTCGCCGCCGCAAAACGCGCCGCCCGGGTTCGCGAAGCTGACCCCTCTAGCATCTCATGTCCGGCGCTGGCCTTTGACTAAAGCACCGGAGATTGGATGAACCTCCAGCGATCTGGTTGCGAACCGCGCGATAGGCGCTCGGCGGCAGGAAGGGTACTGCGTGCGTTGCGACCCGTAGTCACTCACCGCACCGTCCAGCGTTCCTTCAGGTTGAGAAAGGGGCTCTCGAAAAAATGAAAACTCAGCCAGGCCAGCAACAGGGTCGACGGGAGTGCCAACGCCGCAGCCAGGCGGTTGACGAGTGGGATATCCGCGGCTACTCGCGGGCCGCCGACGTGCACCACGATGTGATCGAAAAGATCATGCAGGATGTCGTGGAAGACATACGCGCCATAGCTTAAGCGGCCAAGCCAGCGCAGCGGGCGCACGTGCAGAATGCGGAACACGAGGCTACCAGGACGCAGGGCGCAGACGATCAGTGCAGCAGAGTAGAGATTTACAAACAAAAGCCCACCTGTGAACTTCCAGCGGGGATAGTGATCGCCGACGATCTGCCAACTCCGCACCGCAAAGACGAGATAGCCGGCCAGAAGCAGCGTCCCCGCAAGCGCGGCGAAGCTGGCTGCGGTCATCAGGTGTCCCCGCGCCGGTCCTCGCCAGAGCAGGGCCAGGAGCCCGCCCAGAAGCAGGGCATCCAGTTGCGCGGGCGTGAAGCGGTAAAGTAGCTCGCCTGCAACCATCCAGGGTGGAGCATAGGCCTGCAGGGCGAGCCTTAGCAGCGGCCCCAGGACAACAGCTGCCCCGCAGATCGCGATCAGTTTGCGGCGCCCGCGTACGAAGAAGACGACCCATGGCCACAGCAGATAAAACTGCTCCTCCACGCAAAGGGACCACAGGTGCCCGAGGTAGAGCTCGGTCTTCGGCAGCAGCCGGCTGGTCAGGTGCGCATCGGCCGCGTACTCCAGCGGTGACCGCAGCACCAGCGCTGCGGGGGAAAAAAAGCGCAGAAAATTGCCGAGATACAGCGGCCACAGAAGCCAGTACCGGTTCCAGTTCCAGTGCACGATCGGGTGTAGCAACAAAAGTGCGATAAACAGGCCGTAGTACAACGGGAAAATGCGCAGGGTGCGCCGGAGGTAAAAGTTGCGTGCGCGGTGCGGGCCGTCGCGCGAATCAAACAGGATGCCTGTAATAAGAAATCCCGAAAGCACAAAGAAGGTATTGACGCCCGTCCAGCCCCACGCCAGCCAAAGGTAGTGTTGGCCAAACACTAAGAGGAAGGCAACTGCGCGCAGGCCGTCCAGCGCGGGGAAAAAGGCTCGGTTCTCTGGCCGTGTGTGCTCGGTATTGCCCGTGGGCGGCAGGTTGGCCATGGGTAAGTTCAGATCCCGCCTGGCACAGCATTTGCAAACCCGCGGAAAGCCAGGCTGTCTGCCCGTATTGCGAGGGGCTGATCTGCAGGCAGACTCGCGAGCGGAAAGGGGTAGCGCAGACTTACATATCCGAGTGCCAGCAACGCCACGCACTTCAGTTGGCCCGAGAAACGAACTCCATGCACCAGAAACTCCGATTCCGGAGACAGGATGAACGCAAGCAACAGAAACGCAGGCAGCAGGCCCGGCGTCTTCGTCGAGGGATTTGTCTTTTCCCGCTCAATCGCGCAGAAAGCGAGCAGGATGAGGCCGGCATACAGGTGAATCAGCGTGTAGTCATACGAGACCGGGGGCAGCACAACGGCCGCTACCGTGAGGCAAAGAACCTGGTTCGGTAAGGGCAGCTTGCGGATGCGGAGGAAGAACAACGCACATCCAGTCAATCCGGCGACGGGAAGATAAATTCCGAGCGCCTGTTCGTGATCCTCGGAGCCCGTGAGGGTTGTAAGAGCAATCTTGATCAAAGCGAACAGCGAGTGGTCGAAACCGCCTTCCAGCGGCCGGATCTGCGCCATATGCTCATGGGCGAAGATGCCCAGCGCGGACGCGGTCTGCAGCGCGCTCTGGTGGACATCGGGGCAAACCAGCCACAGCGAAATCAGCGTTGTGACTGCCGCCGTCGCAAGCGTTGCGAATATCGCGCGATAGCGGTGAATGGGAAGAAAAAGCCCCACAAAGATAATCGGAAAGATCTTCATGGAACCGGCGATTCCGATGCATATAGCCGCTGTTTTCAGGCGTCCCGTGCAGAAGGCGTAAATGCCGGCCATAAGGAAGCACCAAACGACCCACTCGATGTTGCCCTGGGAGAATTCAAACCAGAGGGCGAAGGATAGGGCGTACATGCCTAATACAAACAAGCTCGCCGATGCGGGGCGCACACCACGACGAACCAATGATCTCCAGAACAGCGTCAGCGTGACCAGAGATGCCAGCACCAGGCTGGCCTCAAAACGAGCGAGGGCGAATGCTCCGTGATGCGGCAGGGGCTGCGGAAGAAGAAAGAGCTTGATCGCCACGAGCGCCGGTGCCGGATAGGGGAGAACGTAGGAGTGGGTGTAGAAAGCAGGGGAGTGGAAGTAGGCGAACTTCGGGAAGAAATAATGAAAGTCCGGGAACTTCACCACATTGCGGATGGCCGGATAGTCCCACGGGGTGGGCCAGTGCAGCAGAAACCGGCATACGGCCTCGGTTCCGAAACAAAGAAGCGCGAAGAGGGCGCTCGCGGCCAGAAAGGCCCTCAGCGCAGGGGGAAGTCGCATGCGCTTCCCATGATAAGGGACGCGCAATGTACATTCGCGCAAAAGGGCATCTGCCGAAATCGGTCTTAGGCGAGAGCAGGCCTTTTCTTCGCAAGCCCTTTCTTCGAAGCCTTGGGAGAACTATTTCCCGGCCCAGCCCCGGCCGGCTCGTCTTTGGGAGTTTCCCTGCGTTGCGCCACCCGTAGCGCCTTACGGTACAGGGCAAGATTGCGATCGCGGTCCTTGTAGATTGCCACGGTCAACTCATGGGATTTGCCCAGAAAACGCTTCGCCGAGCGCCCCAGCTCAAGGGCGTCGTGCCACTCGCCCCCGGCCTGCTGCAAGGCTTCGAAGCGGCGCGCCGCTGCGGCACAATCCGCGCTCCCCGGCAGGGTCTCGGCGAGATACCGCGCAACCTTTGCGGCTTTGCGAAGACCATGCAGATCATCCTCGCGCAGGGTGTTCACGTTCGCCTTCGCCGGCAGGCTATCCCGAAAGAACGTCTCCTCCGCACGCCGCAACAGTGCCGATGCCGGCAGGCTGGTTCCCGGGGCGTCTTCCAGCAGCTTCAGTAAGGCTTCAGCGGCCCGCGCAGCTTTGGCCTGATGCCTCTTCAGCAACTTCTGGAGATCGGCCGCAGCCTCGTCCCGCTTGCGCCCCAGATGCTCGCAGAGCGCCGTTGCTCCTTTTGCGATTGCCTCTCCTGCGGTCGATGGTTCCGCCGCGCTGGGGGGCGGAGCGGCTTGGGTGCTGCCCAACGTGGGATTTTCCGGGACGCTTGCCATCGCTTCCAGCTGCTTCCGTTGCACGTCCAGATCGCGAATCTCGCCGGCAGCCTGCCGCAAACGCCGCAAGGAGCGCCGCAGATGCGCTGCTTCGTCGCTGTGCTCGGGCAGACCTGGAACCTGTGCCAGCAGAAGCAGCTGCGCCTCCACCCGACGGCTCTCGGTGCGCAGACGATGGACAGCTTTTTGCGCCGGTTCCGCCAGGCACACGGACAACGCGGCCTCCAGGGCAACCGTGTGCTCGCGCAGCACCTGGACCGGGTATGTAGACTCTGCGGGCATTGCTGCATTCGATGCAGGGCGCACCTCGGCGTGTGCCTCCACGGACTTCCGGTTCGCGTTTGCCCGGCAATATAATCGGGAAAACTCATGTCCAGTTCAGCCACAGTCTGCACACCGGCCTCCTCTTCGCAGCGGAGCGAAGCGCCGCAGGGGGGCGCGGAGGCGGTCACGCTGCGCCGGGCTGTCGCAGCGGACGCCGCCGCGCTGGCGCTGGTGGGCGCCGCGACATTTCTTGAGGCTTTCACCTGGATGCTGCCGGGCGCCGACATCGTCCTCCATGCCGCTCGCAATCACACGCCCGAGGCTTATCTCACCTATCTCGCGCACCCGGACACCCGCATCACGCTGGCCGAAGCCGCGCCGGGCGGTGCTCCGGTGGGCTATGCCATGCTCACCATGCCCGAACTGCCCAGCTTCCCGGTGCAAGCCACGGATATCGAGTTGAAGCGTATCTATCTGCTTTCGCGCTTTCGTTCCGCAGCCACACCGGTGCTCGCCCCTTCGCCGATCACGGGCGCGCTGGAGCCTGTTCCCGGCCGGCGGGCTGGGCAGGCGCTCCTGGACGCTGCGGTCGCCGACGCCCGTGCGCTCGGCCGCACCCGGCTCCTGCTGGGAACCCACGCCGGCAACGCCCAGGCGATCGCCTTCTACCGCAAAAACGGCTTTGCAGAGGCCGGCACCCGCACCTTCCAGGTGGGTTCGCAACTCTGCTGCGACCTGATCTTTGCGAAGACACTCTAGCCGATGCAGCTGACCCGCCCCACAGACCCCGGCCGCCGCTCCGCAAGCGCCCGTTCCGGCCCGCGCACGCCCACGACCGAACCCGGCTTCACCAACCCGCACCGGCAGGTAGTGGAGCGGGCGACCGGCGCTCCTTCCGCCTCACGCGCGGGGCAGGCGATCTATGCCCTGCGCTGTCGCGATTGCGGCTTCACCTACGGCTGCAACGGACTCGACGTGAAGGACCGCTGCTGCCCCTTCTGCCAGGGAGGCGTCCCCGGCGAACCGCTGCGCGAAGCGCAGCCCAGCCTGTTCGCCGCGTAACCCGAACCGGAGCCCGAACAGGCATCCTGATCCGCGGCATTCAGCCCTTGCTGAGGTTCATGGGCTCGGATACGCGGGGCGCTGGTACAATTTCCGCACCCGTAGCCGGCTTCTTTTAGACTTCTTCGCGTGAATCCCGCCATGCTCTGATCGGGCTCGCATAGACTGCGGCAAAGCGAACGGACGAACACCCGGGAGAAGCGATGTATACAGCTGAAAGTGAGCTTGCCGCACCTCCTGCCTCCCCGGCGGAGGCAGGTAGACGATGGTCCCGCGCGGACTGGATCGCCTTGCTCGTCACCCTGGCGCTGCTCGCATTGGTCTGCTTTGGACAATCGGCCATGAAGCTCTTCTGGTACGACGAGCTGATCACGCTGCGCATCTCCGGCATGCACTCGCTGGGGGATATCTTCCGGTTCTACGAATCAGGCAAGGACACAACCAGCTTCCTTCCGGCAATGCTGGTCTACTTCTTCAAGCGCCTGCCCGGCCGCCCGGAGCTGACCACACGGATTCCGTTTACTCTCTCGTACCTGGTCACCTGTCTTTGCATGTGGGTCTTCATGCGGCGCCGGTACGCTCCCGGGTATGCTGTCGCGGCCGTGCTGCTCTTTGCGCAGGGCTGGACCGTATTATTTGCAAGCGAAATCCGCGCCTACTCCTTCATCTTGATGGGAGCGGCCATCGCGGTGGCGTGCTGGCAGGCAGCGAACGAGGAAGGCCCGCTGCGCAATCTGGCCACGGCCGGCGTCTTCGCGGGTTTGGCCATCGCCATTCTGTTTCATTTCTTTGCCATCTTCCTCGTTGTGCCGTTTGCGCTGGCGGAGTGGTCGTACAGGCGCACCACCGGCCGGACGCGGATCGGCATGTGGCTCGCAATCCTGCTGCATCCGTTGGCCGTAAGCATCATGCTGCCGAACATGCTGGCGGCGCGCAGCCTGTATGGCGGCAGCTTCTGGTCGAAGCCTTCAATTGTGCTGCTTACCGATTGCTATGTGGTCTTCCTCCAGCCCTTCGGACGGGTGTTCCCCGAACTCACTCTGCTGTTCGTCGTCCTCTTCTGGCTGACGCGTCGCCGGGGAGGGAGTGCCATACGCGATCTTGTGCAAAGCGGCGGCTTCTCTGTGCCCGAGTGGGTACTGCTGATGGGAATGGCCTTTGTGCCGGTCTTTGCGTTCATCGGTTCGAAGTTTTTGGGCGCCTACCGCACCCAGTACGTCCTCTATTTCCAGATCGGCATGATGCTGCTCGTTATCGGTGCGCTGGGGGAGATTTTGCGCCGCCGCAAGGGGGCGGGCTGGGGACTGGCCCTGGTGACGCTGCTTATGTTCTTCGTGCATTTTCACGAAAACATGCAGCAGGCGTTTGTCGCAATGACCGGTCCGGCGACTTCCATCCTGCCGACCGAATACGACCCGGCCTGGGCTGACTACCTGAAGGGGGTGCCGCTGCCGATCGTTGCGGAGGGCGCGGACACGTTGATGGTGGCCCTGCAATACACGCCCCCGGAGGTGCAGCAGCGCCTGCTGCTGCTTACCAGCCATCAACGCGCCCTTTTGCAGCCGAAATCCATGACCAACGAACTCAACATGGAGATCTTCGGGCACATTCTGAACCTTCCCGTGCAGGACTACGACGGGTTCGTCGCCAATCATAAGGACTTTCTGATCCTGGTCAACCCGGCTCAACTGGAGTGGACCTGGGTCTTCCGGTCGCTGATGGAGGAGAGCCAGAAGCAGCACGATGTCCAACTGCGGCTTCTGTGGGGAGCCGATCCCACCGACGGCGACCAGGTCTACCTGGTGCACTTCGGTCCGGCACCGGAGGCGATCCCGGGAACCTAGAGCCCCTTGCGTATTGGTGTAGAGTGTCATCTCGACCGGAGCAGACAGTTTTACCGTCTGCGTTCGACTCGCTTTGCTCGCTCAGGGCTCCGGTCGAGATGACACCGTTTTGCAGCAGTGAATCTGTCCTATACACCTTTTTGAAATCAGCTATAAAGCGCGATGGCTTGCTTGTAGAGCAGAATCACACAAGCTGCTCAGCGCCAACGGCGCAACTATAACAGCCTGGGGCGTAGCCCCAGCTAAAGCACGAAAAGGCATTGAGGGCTGAAAGCCCGCAACATAGAAGCCGGGTACAGCGACCCGGTTTGTGCTCTAACCCCCAACGCTGGTGTCCTTTTTTGTTGTCATTCCCGAAGGGAACCTGCTGTTTGTACGGCTGTATGGCAACAAGTAAGCAGCCCGGAAAAAGCGCACCTCTACAACTCCGGTCCACCAGGTACTTCGCTGAACACATCCAGGTCGGCGATGTTGGCCGCTGCGAGCGCTCTGCGCTGCGCCCGCAGCGCGACCGACCGCCGTGCCTGACGCCAGATCGTGGTAGCGGTGACGCCGTAGTTCCAGACCGCGCTGAACAACAGCCCGGTGATGCCGGCCAAAGGCCACGCGACCCCGTGCTGGAACGCCTCCTGGCTGATAGCCAGATTGGCGACCAGACCAAGCGAGCACGCGATCAGGAAGGTCAGAAGCCCTGTCCAGAAGGACGGCCCGCGACGCCTCCGGTCGCGGTAGGTGAGGGAGTTGTTCATCCCGTAATTGATCACCATGACCATGCCCGAAGCGATTGCCTGTGACTCCACAAAGCTGAAATGCGCCAGATGCAGCCAGATCCAGAGAAAGCACAGGTGGAACAGGATACCCACCGTACCCACCAGCGAGAAGAGGGCGAAACGGACGGAAAGGTAGTCGCCAATTACCTTGTCGAGCAGCAGTTCGATGTACTCTAGCCCGACAATCAGGTCCAGCTTGCTCTGTCCATGCTGGCGCAGGCGGAAGTGGTACGGCACCTCGCCGATCTTGACCGCCTCGCCCGAGGAGAGGACGATATCCAGCAGAATCTTGAAGCCGATGCCGGTCAGCCGATGCGCGATCCGCTCGAAGTAGCTTCGCCGCACAATAAAGAAGCCGCTCATCGGATCGGTCAGCTGCCCATACCGCTCCACGCCGCTCAGCTTTCGTCCCAGCCGGCTCAGCCGCACGCGCCAGCTGGCGAACTCACCCATGCTGCCGCCTTCGATGTTGCGCGAGCCGACCACCACATCCAGATTCTCCGTGGCGATGCGACGGTACATCTCGGGCAGAATGGACTCGTCGTGCTGCAGATCGGCGTCCATGACGGCGATAAAGCTGGCCGAGGTGGACAGCATGCCCTCGATGCACGCCGAGGCCAGCCCGCGGCGGCCAATCCGGTGCAGGACGTGTAGCCCATCCTGGGTGCGCGACAACCTCCGCACCTCCGCCGAGGTGCCATCCGAGGAGTCGTCATCCACCACGATGACCTCATAGCGGATTCCGGCCAGCGTCGACCGCAGCCGTTGGAGCAGGATCCCGATGTTCTCGCGTTCGTTCAGCGTCGGGATCACGACGCACAGGTCGTACACAGCCATGGGGTTCCTTTGGCGCAAGCGGCGAAGTTCAGTAAGGGCCCCGGTGTTGAGGGGGAGAACCCCTGCCGCGTTGGCGGTTCCAGCCGCGTGATCTGCGGCATGCTGCCTTTGAGCAGCAAGCCTATGCTAAAGCGAGGAGGTTGCGACAGCAATCTTTGTCGCAAATTGCGGCACCGCTCATGCAGGCGGCTCGTTTTGCCGAAATCTGTACTGGTAGCATTCAAAGCAATTGCCCATCCCAGTGACCAACCGCGAAATGGTACAAAGACCGCCGGTCGACGCAATCCGTCCCCGGCTCCCCCTTGCCCTGTACGGAGCCGCTCTCCTGCTCACCTGCGTCTGGGTGCTCTCGCTGCCGCTGTTTCCGTCGCAGGATGGACCGCTGCACCTCTACTACATCAATGTCCTGCGCCAGCTGCTGTTTCACCACGCGGGCGTCTATACCGACACCTACACCATCCGGAACTACCTTCCGCCCTATTCCACCTACTACTACGGGCTGATCGCGCTGGGGAGCGTCGTCAGCCTGGAGATGGCGGACAAGCTGTTCGTGTGCCTGTGCGTCGTCCTGTTTGCGCTTGCCAGCCGCGCGCTGATGCGAGCGGCGGGCGCTACCTCCCCCTGGGCGCCCCTGCTGGTGTTGCCGGTGCTTCTGAACTGGCCGCTGATGATGGGTTTTGCGAGCTACTCTCTGGCCGTCTGCCTGGCGTGTTTTGCGATGGCGGCCTGGTGCGCCGGCGTCGGACGACCGGGTCTTCGGTCTCGCGCGGTCTTTCTGGCGCTGCTTGTAGCCATCGTTCTTACCCATCCCATCCCCTGGAGCGTTGTTGTCGGATTCGCCTTCTTTGAGCTGATCTGCCGCACGGTCCTGCCTCGTGGAGCAGTCTCGACGGGAGACACGCGCGATCCTCGGGCGCATTGGAAGCTCGACCTCGGGACGGCGCTGCTCGCCTGCACCCCCTATCTGTACATCGCCCGCTTCAAAGCGGCCAATACCCAGGAACTGGACTACGTGGATCCCGCGACCGGAAAGCTGGTGACCGCCGTCCAGTCCACTTTCTCCGACCAGATCCACGATCAGCTATTCGATTTGCGACACACGCTCGGACTGGTGCTCTTCGATGGAGCCGGGCCGGCCCGCTACTATCATCTGGGGCTACAACTCCTCTTGGTCTGCGCCCTCCCGGCAGGTATCTGGTACCTGCTGCGCCACCGGTCTGCGCCGAATCGCTACATGGCGACCGTCTGGGTGCTCTTCAGCCTCGCGCTCGGGATTGGGCTGATCGTGGTTCCGAATGACCTCGGCGGCGGCTATTTCTTTGCAACGCGGCTCCAGATTCTTCTTTATGTCAGCTGCATGGTGGCCATGGCGTTCGCCTTCGGTGCGTTGAGGCGGCTTGCGCTTCCCGTCGCATTTTTCGCCTTTTTTATGAGTCTGTATACCGTCGTTCTCGGGATTCGCTACATCTCCCCTGTCGCGCGCGAGATCGCCACCCTGCGCCAGGCGCCCCCGCCCGCCGAACCGGGTCAGCCCGGGCTGGCGATGCGCACTGCCGGGCTCCTATACCCGCCACACCTGACCATCTACTCCTTTTACTGGGCGCCGGTGCACTACTTCCGCTGGCACAATCTGCTGCTGTACAACACCGCCTGGCTCGGCGATCCGATCATCCCGGTCATTCCGCGAAGGAGCCGGCTGGGAAAACTGGATGCCACCTTTTATAACGAGAGCCCGCAATTCGAGGGCCTGCTCCTGCCGGATGAGGCAGCGGCGCGCAAGATCCTGAATCGAGTGGGTTTCGCGGTGTTCGCGCGCCATGCAGGACCGGTGGACGGGAGCCCCTTCGCGGAGATCCTGGGTGAGTCAAAGCCGGGGCCGTATGCGGCCGATTGGTCCTGCCTGCACGGGGAAAACAACACCTGGTATCTTTGCCAGCCGCCGCCGCGGTGAACGCCGACGGGCGGTGGCGTAACTACCTGAAGCCGCCGCATCTTTTCAGCCCGGAAAACGTCTAAAGAAATGGTACACTGTGTTGCGCTGAAGATTTGCGCCTTGAGTGCCGGAGCGGCCTGAAATCTCCTAAACCATTCGAATTTCGGATCGGAAGAGAACCGAAAGTTTTTGAAGATTTGGAGTTCAGATCCGCTCCCGCCTGCGCCTGCGGCCCTGACCGCACCTTGTCTCAGCGCTCCCGCGACAACCCAGGAAGAGCTGCGCCCGCTGCGATTGCCCGCGACAGACTTTCCGGAAAGATTTTCTCCCGAGCCAACCCGCCGGGAGCGCCTGTGAGGAGTACGGCTAAACGTGGCTGAAGAGATCGATAAATACGAAGAAGATGTAGACCGCCTGATCGAGACCGGCAAGGAAAAGGGCTATCTCACCTACGGTGAGGTGAACGACCTGTTGCCGGGCGACATCACCTCGCCCGACGACCTGGACGACCTGCTGACGACTATCAACACCCAGGGCATCGACGTGCTCTCCGGCGAAGGCCGGCGTGGGCGCGGCAACGGCGAGGAGCGTTCCGAGGATGAGGACGAGCGCTCCGAGGACTCCGATGTCGAGCTGGACCTGTCCCCGGGAACCTTAGAAAAGACCAACGACCCCGTCCGCATGTACCTGCGCGAGATGGGTACCGTCCCCCTGCTTACTCGCGAAGGCGAGGTTGAGATCGCCAAGCGCATCGAGCGTGGACAGATGCGCGTCATGAAGGCCATTTCGCGTTCGCCGATCGTGATTCGCGAGATCTCGGGCCTCGGCGAAGACCTCAAGCGCGGCGTCCGCAACATCAAGGAGGTCGTCACCTTCGATGAGGAGGAGCTGACCGAGGAGATCGTGCAGGCGCGTGTCCGCAAGACCGCCAAGCGCATCGACGAGCTCGTCTCGCACCAGAAGAAAGCCGCCGACTTCCATGCCAAGGCCGAGGACTCCAAGGCCAAGGTCAAGGAGCAGCGGAAGGCCCGTTGGCTCATGTTCCGCGAGCAGGTGTATGTCACGCGCATCGTCCGCGAGCTGAAGTACACCAACGCCGAGAAGAAGCGGCTGCTCGACAAGGTGAACAAGACCGTCGACTCCATGCGTACGTTGGAGCGGCAGATCCGTTCGCTGGATGCGAAGTTCGACGCCTCGCGCTCCGAGGAGCTCAAGAAGGAGTACCGCCGGCAGCAGAAGAACTGCCGCACTGATCTTGAGCGCCTCGAAGCCGAGACCGGCATCCCGCTCGAAGACCTCAAGCGCACCCAGCGCGAGATGGTCCAGGGCGACATGGACGCCGAGCGCGCCAAGCGTGAGCTCATTGAAGCCAACCTTCGCCTCGTGGTGTCGATCGCGAAGAAATACACCAACCGCGGCCTGCAGTTTCTCGACCTGATTCAGGAAGGCAACATCGGCCTGATGAAGGCCGTGGACAAGTTCGAGTACCGTCGCGGTTACAAGTTCTCGACCTACGCGACGTGGTGGATTCGTCAGGCCATTACCCGCGCCATCGCGGACCAGGCGCGTACGATCCGCATCCCGGTCCACATGATCGAGACCATTAACAAGCTCATCCGCACCAGCCGTCAGCTGGTGCAGGAGCTTGGGCGTGAGGCCTCTTCAGAAGAGATCGCCAAGCGCATGGATATTCCGGTCGCAAAGGTCCGCAAGGTGCTCAAGATCGCTCAGGAGCCCATCTCCCTCGAAACGCCGATCGGTGAAGAGGAGGATTCGCATCTGGGTGACTTTATCGAGGATCGCATGGCGGTCTCGCCGTCCGACGCCGTCATCTCAGTAAACCTGAAGGAGTACACCAGCCAGGTCCTGCGCACGCTGACCCCACGCGAAGAGCGTGTGATCAAGATGCGCTTCGGCCTGGAGGATGGCTCCGAGCACACGCTCGAAGAGGTCGGTCAGAGCTTCCAGGTGACGCGCGAGCGCATCCGGCAGATCGAAGCGAAAGCCCTCCGCAAGCTGCGTCATCCCAGCCGAAGCCGCAAACTGAAGGCGTTTGTGGATGGTGTGAAGGAGTTGTAGAGCACGTCCAATGATCGTTCACAAAGGGGCAGGCCACGAGCCTGCCCCTTGTTCTTTTCAAGTTCCCACCGAAAACCCTGTCATCTCGACCGGAGTGGACAGCATCATCGTCCACGGAGCGGAGAGACCCCTGTATTTTGCTTTCATCCGCGGTACTCCTCTCTCACGCAAGCCAACAGGCCCGCGTACACTAAAGGTCCAAAGGACAAGGAGAGCGTATGCCGGACATTAGCACCAAGAAGATCTCTGCCCGCAATCATCTGCGCGGCATCGTTGAGGACATTCTTCTCGGCACCGTGACAGCCAGGGTGACCATGCGTGTGGGCGAAAACACGATTGAATCGGTCATCACGCGGCAGAGCGTGGAAGAGATGGGGATCAAGGTCGGTGATACGGTTACCGCTCTCATCAAGTCCACCGAAGTCATGATCATGGCGGAGTAGATTCGGCGAGAGGTGCAGGAAAGAAGATCGATGACTCCGGAGCAGGATCTGCTGATTCTCGATGCACAGGAACAGAAACTGCGCTTCAAGGCATTTGACGCCCAAAGCGCATGGACGCTGGGGTCTTTACTGCGCGGGGCGCTGCTGGAGCGGAAGGCCGGGGGCACGGTGGAAATTGAAGTCGCCGGGCAGCTGCTGTTTGCGTGCGCCACACTGGGCGCGCAGCCGGGGCAGGCGAACTGGATCCGCCGCAAACGCAACACGGTTCGCCACTTTGCAAGCTCCACGTATGCGGTGGGCCGCAAGCTCGAAATCGACGGCAGCACGCTCCCCGGTCGGCACGGCTTGGCCGAGGTGGACTTTGCGGCCCACGGCGGAGGATTTCCTCTCTGGGTCGAGGGAACAGGGATGGTGGGCTCCGTGATCCTCTCCGGGTTGCCGCAGCGTGAGGACCACAACCTCGTCGTCGACGCGCTGGCAACCATGCTTGGCATCGACGTGCCCCGGCTCAGCTGAATGGACACGGGAAAGCGCACTCGCATCTCACGCCGCGCGACGGATCGGCTGCGCGCGGGGCACCTGTGGGTCTATCGAACGGAGCTTATCGAGGCGTCCGGGGAAGCGGCTCCCGCAGTCGAACCCGGGGCGCTGGTCATGGTGGAAGACAGTAACGGCCGGCCGATGGGAACGGCGTTGTACTCGTCCTCCTCACAGATCGCATTGAGGCTGGTTTCCCGTGCGTCGATCACGCGCGAGCAGTACCTGGCCGATGTTCGCGAGCGCGTGGCCCAGGCAATCGCGAGGCGTCGCACGGTGGTTCCGCTCAGCGTAGAGCCCGGAAACGAGACCAATGCGCAGCGGCTGATCTTCTCAGAAGCCGATGGGCTGCCCGGCATCGTGGCGGATCGCTATGCGGAGCTGGTGATCGTGCAACTGCTCACGCAGGGCACGGCGCAGGATGACGTGCGCGCCGCAATCTCCGCTGCGCTGGCCTCCGAACTTGCTCCCGAAATGACCCCGAACGGTAAGCCGCTGATCGTCTGGGAGCGCCCCGATCCGCGCATCCGCGAGCTGGAACAACTGGCTGCGCCGCCGGAAGGCCCGCTCTTCACGAACGTCTTTTCAAAGGCGAATACACCCACCGATACGGAGTTTTTGCTCAACGGATTGCGCTTCCGTTTCGACGCTGCCGCGGGCCAGAAGACGGGTGCCTTTCTCGACCAAAGGCTGAACTATGCCGCTGCGGCAGAGTGGGTGCGGCGCTCCGGCCGGACCGGGCATGCGCTGGATGTGTGCACCTATCAGGGAGGCTTCGCGCTGCATCTGGCGCGCGTTTGCAGGCGAGTCACAGGGGTGGATCAGTCCCGTGCCGCATTGGAGACGGCGGAACGCAATCTGGTGAGCAACCCACAACTCAAAGCTGAGGTGGATTGGATCGAGGCAGATGCCTTCGAGTTGCTGCGTGCGCTCGATGAGGCCGCCCGGGAGCCAGGGTCCGCAGCATCCGCGTCCTCGACCCATAAGCGAAAGCCTGCTACGCCTCCGTCCGGACTTCCGGGACAATTCGATGCCATCATGCTTGACCCGCCGGCCTTTGCGAAATCGAAGCGCGCCGCGGAAGGGGCATTGCGCGGCTACAAGGAATTGAACCTGCGAGCAATCCGTTTGCTCACCCCAGGCGGCACACTCATTACCTGCTCCTGCTCGCACCACATCTCGCTCCAAGAGTTTTCTCGCGTGGTGAGCGAAGCCGCCGCGGATGCCGGTCGCCGGGTTCAGCTTCTCGAAACCCGTGCCGCTGCGCCGGATCATCCCGAGGTGCTCACGCTGCCGGAGACCCGTTACTTGAAGTGCCTGATCTGCCGCGTGGAATGATCGCGCGCAGATCAGGCAAGCCTCTTACTTGTTACTTGCTCAGGTCCTGGACTGTGCTGCTGACGGCCTGTGCCGCTTTGCCGGCAGCATTCTTCACCACGCCTGTCGCTTCATCGAGCGCGCCTTTGCTCGCCGTATCGGGGTTGCCGGTGAGGTTCGCCACGCCCTGCTCCACGCGGCCTTTCACCTGCCCGCCGATACCAAAGGCGCGCTGCTTGTTGCCCCAGCCGCCAAGGTCGCTGCCGGCTTCATTCAGGCCGTCCGCAGTCTGTCCGAGTGGCTGGGTCATCACCACATAGGCTGCAACGCCCAACGTGACTCCGCCGAGAATCCAAAGAAACTTGCTCATATGCTGTAATCTCCTGTCTCTTCAGATGCCGCGATGCTCCGCCGCGTGAGCCACGCCCCGCGGTTCGCGTAGGCTGTTCGCATGTGCATGTCCCCTCATCGAATGCAGACGCTTTTCATCTGTCTCACCCTTCTTTTTCTATGCGCCTCAGCCGGTGCGCAGTCCCAGAAGAAGCCGGGAGACGGGCGGGCTGTCCGTGCGCTCTCGCGCGAGGTGGATCCGGCGATCGCGAGGGTCATCGCCTCGACGCAGGCGATCGATAATCACGCGCACCCGATGCTTTCTCCGCCGGCGATGGCCACCGACCGCGATTTTGACGCGCTGCCGGTCGACAACATGGAGCCGGAGACCGATCCGCTGGCCTGGCGGCCGGACTACCCGCCCTTAGCGGCTGCATGGGCTGCGCTGTACGGCTTCCACGGAACGCCGCCGCTGACCACACAGGCTCAGGCGGAGCTGGAAGCCGCGCGCAACCGTGTGCGTCAGCGTGAGGGCGCGCACTACGCGCAATGGGTGCTCGATCGCGCCGGGATCGGCGCCATGCTCGCGAACCGCGTACGTATGGGCAATGGCGTCGAGCCGCCGCGCTTTCTTTGGGTGCCGTATGACGACACACTCCTGTTTCCACTCTCCAATGCGGGTCTGGCTGCGGCCTCACCCGACCGCGCCCAGTTTTTTGCGCTGGAAGACAAGCTACGTGCGCACTATCTCGCCGATGCCAACCTCGGGGCGATGCCGCCCACCCTCGATGCCTACTTGAAGCAGTTCGTAACGCCCACGCTGGAGCGGCAGAAGGCTGGAGGCGCGGTGGCGGTCAAGTTTGAAGTCGCCTATCTGCGCAGCTTCGATTTCACCGCTACGCCGCGCGAGCAGGCGGCGGAGGCCTATGACCATTCCATCGGCGGCGGCACGCCCGATCCTGCGGCATACAAGAAACTGCAGGACTTCCTGTTCCGCTATATCGCCGGCGAGTGCGGCCGGTTGGGGCTCGCGGTACACCTTCACGGCATGGCGGGCGGCGGCCGGTATTTTTCAATCGCCGGTGTGAACCCGATGCTGCTGGAACCGGTGCTGAACGATCCGCAGCTGAAAAACACCCAGTTTGTTCTGCTGCATGGCGGCTGGCCCTACGTGCGCGAGGCGGGTGCGCTGTTGCAGAAGCCCAATTTTTATCTGGACATGTCGCAACAGGCGCTGATCTTCCCCGCGCACACGCTGGCGGGCTGGATGCGCGAGTGGCTGGAGACCTACCCGGACAAGGTTCTCTTCGGAACCGACGGGTACCCGTTTACCTCCGCGCTCGGTTGGGAGGAGGCCACCTGGCTTGCCGCCCGCAACGAGCGGCTGGCGCTGGGACTGGCGCTCACCGCCATGGAGCGGGACGCCGAGATCACCCCGGCGCGGGCCGCCGAGCTCGCCCGCATGGTGCTGCGCGGCAACGCCGAGGCGCTGTACAAGCTCCCCCGCTGAGCCACGCCTGCAGTCGCGGCCTACACTCGCGGCCTACACTGCTGCTATGCCCCTCGGCCGTACGCTCGCGCTGGATGTCGGTGACCGTCGTATCGGTCTAGCAATCACCGATGCGCTTGGCCTCACCGCGCAGCCGCTATTCACGCTGCATCGCACCACGCTGCGAGCCGATCTGAAGGCGATCTCCCGCTTTATTCGCAAGCATGAGGTCACGATACTCGTAGTGGGCCTGCCGCTGCATAGCGACGGCTCGCCCAGCCCGCAGGCGGCCAAGACCGAGGCCTTTGCCGCCGCGCTTTTTGCCGAGCATGAATCGCTGGAGCATCACCTGCTTGACGAGCGCCTGACCACCCGCGAGGCGCACACCCTGCTCGATCAGTCCGGCAGGCGCCACGGCGCGGGCGATCGCCGGTCCCGCCAGGAGCAGGTCGATCAGGTCGCCGCGACCCTGCTGCTGGAAGCCTTTTTAACCCACAAGAACGGCCCCACGCTGCTTCCGGATCCAGACCCGGTGTAGCTCGGCCCGGCCGTCTGAGCGTCGCCGGATCCACGACACAGGGGCAGCCCGGTATAATGGCTTTTTATCCGCCGCGCGCTCGCCCGAGCGCACTCAGGCCTAAAGCAGAGCAAACATCCATGGAAGACATCAAAAAAGCCCTCGACGAGCAGATTCGTCAGCTCGAACACGAACTCACGACCGAGCTCCCCGCGGAGATCAAGAAGGCCGTCGCGCTCGGCGATCTCTCGGAAAATGCCGAATACCACATGGCGAAACAGCGCCAGGAGTTCGTAAACGCCCGCCTGGGCCAGTTGAAAAAACGCATGGGCGAGTTGTCGCTTGTGAATCTGGAAAATATTCCCCGCAACAAGGTCGGGTTCGGCTCTACGGTTGAGGTGCATGATGGGACCAAGGACGAGACGATCACCTACAAGCTCGTGACCAGCGAGGAGTCCGACGTCGCAAACGGCCTCATCTCGACGACCTCGCCGATCGGCCATGCGTTGATTGGCAAGGAGATCGGCGATGTGGCCACAGTCGTCACGCCCAACGGCAAGCGTGAGCTCGAGATCCTGAAGCTGACCACAATCCACGACACCCCGGCGGCATAAGGCATTTGCCACGCACGTAAAGAGGCCGGAACTCGTGAGTTCCGGCCTCTTTGCACACAGAACAGCCTTTTACTGGACGTCGCCCGCTTCAAGGTGCGACTCGAGAAAGTACAGCTCTTCTTCGGCTTCCACAACCAGTTGTTTGAAGAAATCCGATGTCGGCTCGTCCTTCAGATCGTCGATTTTGTCCGATGCTTCGCGCAGCTCCTTGCAATACGAACCGACCGCATTGGCCAGAGCCTCCACGTGTTGCGGTCCGCTCAGCGCCTCCACGTTGTAAGCAGCGATCGGCGAGTTCGCGGCCGACATCCGCACCGTGCCGTTGGCCACACCGCCAAGCTGCGTAATGCGCTCCGCGATCTTGTCGATGTGCTTGAAGATCACCTTTGCCGTTGCGTCGAACACCAGGTGCAGCTGATAAAAGTTCATGCCCTTCACATTCCAGTGGGCGTACTTGGCCTGCGTGTATGTATCCAGCGAGGCCGCCAGCTTCACGTTCATGATCGCGCAAACCTTCTCCTTGACCTCTTCGGGCAGCGCCACGCGATTCTTGTACATCCGCTTCACTGTCTTCGGGTCCATCCCGTTCTTTGCATCCTTCGCCATCGTGTTTATCCTTTCGGCTTTCCTCGCGCGCATGGGCCACGCTTCAGGATTCGCCTTGTAGTGGTTCTGATGCAGGTCCGGCGGCTGTGGGCTGCTATTGCCGGCAGCCCTTGCCCGCGTTGCGCCTTTTGCGATGCAGACCATGTTCATCGCGTTACACTGGTTCGGGCGTCGGAATGACCCGTTTCATGACCCCGTTTTCATGACTTGGACAAGCGCATTTGGTAAAGGAAGCGGCTGGCTGCTGCAGAAGATCGTCAACGGCCTTGCCCTGTCACGCATATCGCCCAATACGCTGACCTTTATCGGCCTGCTGATCAACGTGGTGGCAGCGGTCTTCTTCGGCTACGCGCGGGCTGACAACTACGTTCGAATGTTCCTGTACGCCGGCCTGGTCATCATCGGCGCCGGTCTGTTCGATATGGTGGACGGCCGCGTCGCACGCCAGACCAATCAGGTGTCCGTCTTTGGCGCTTTCTTTGACTCTGTCCTTGACAGATACTCCGATGTGGCGCTGTTCTTCGGGCTGCTGATTTTTTATGCCCGCGGCAACCGTTATTTCTATGTCGTTCTGGTCGCCTTCGTGATGACGGCGAGCCTGATGGTCAGCTACACGCGCGCCCGCGCCGAGGCGCTGATCGGCTCCTGCAAGGTCGGCTTCATGGAACGGCCGGAACGGGTCGTGCTGATCATCCTCGGCGCCCTGTTTCAGCGCTGGGACGCGATGGCGCCCGCGCTTTGGGTGCTGGCGATCCTGTCCACGATTACGGTGATTCACCGCATCCGGTATACCTACCTGGAGACCGTACGCCGGGCAGCCCTTACGTAGCTGCATTTCTGTTGTCATTCCCGAAGGGAATCTGCTGTTCTGGCCGGTAAGCTGTTCGCTCTGGTCGAGATAACACTGCACAGCTGCATGCAAATGGGAGGGAGCGTGGGGCTTCAGCCCCACGAAAAGGAAGGCTAAATGATGGGCTTTAGCCCAGGGTTCTCTCCGCTGCCAGCGCAAAACCCGGGGCTGAAGCCCCGTTCTTCTCCGCACTCCATGTCCGGGCTGAAGCCCGGACCTACCTCCGAAGTAAAACCGGACCTACTTCCGAAAAGCAAGAAATGATTCGTCAGACACTACCTAAAGCCCCGACAGATGCGGGGTCTCCCTCTAGGGCGTGAAGGCCCCTGCTCCCTCCCAAAGCAAACAGGTGTCTATCTTCGGAAAAACAGATCTACGCTGCCTTATCGGCGGGAAGGCAGACGCGCATCGTGGTTCCGCTCCCACCCCCAGCGGATTCCACCTCAATGCGGCCGCCGTGACGCTCCATAATCTCGCGCGAGATATACAGGCCCAAACCGTTTCCGAGGTCGCCCTTGGTGGAGTAAAACGGCTCAAAGATGCGCTTCTGCATCTCCGCGGAGATGCCGTCGCCGTTGTCCTGAACGGAGAAGCCAACCTCCCCGCCGGGGGCTTTGCCGCTCAGAATGCTGATTGTTACCTGACCGCCGACCGGGGCGGCGTCGACGGCGTTTGCAACCAGATTCGCCAGCACCTGGCGCAGCTGCCCGATGACGCCGCAGATCTTCAACTCGCGGTCACCCAGGGCGCGGACGGTCATCTGCCGGTTGCGGATCTTGCCGGCAAACAGCCTGAGAACGTCGTCTATCAGTTCGCCGGCGGCAAAGTGTTCGCGCTGGTCAGAGCTCTCGCGATTCCAACGCAAGGTCTGTTTCGTAATTCCTGAGATCCGTTCGAGCTCGCTTTCCACCATGCCGATATAGCCGACCGCCGGCCCGTCCTGGTGCACCTCGGCGCGCAACAGGTACATCAGGTTCGTGATCGCCTCCAGCGGGTTGTTGATCTCGTGGGCGATGACGCTGGTCATGCGTCCCGTAAGCGCCAGCTTTTCGTTCATGCGCAGCGCGGTCTCGCGTTCCTTGCTCTCGGTCAGATCGATAAAGCAGCCGATCCACCCGGCGCGCTTGGCTCCCGCGCGTTGAAACGGCACCGCCCGCACAAAGTTCCAGCGCTCCGGGCCGCTGACGCCCGCTTCATCCAGTGTGCCCAGCCGGACTTCGGCCTCAAAGGGGCTGTTGGCCGCAACCGCCTTGGCCCACAACGCGGCGCTCAGGGCAGCATCTTCAGGGCAAAGCAGCGCCTCATCAAACCACCGCCCCGTCCCGCTCAGGCCCGTGTTCTGCCAGCGCTCGTTGGTGTAGGTCAGGCGTCCGCTATCGTCGGCGGTGAAGACGCGGACGGGTAAGGCCTGCGTGAGCTGTTGGAACCGTGCTTCACCAAGCTCGATCGCCTCTTCCGCCCGGCGAAGATTGATGGTGGTCAGCGCGGAGCGGAAGTCCCGTGCCGAGTCAATCTCGACGGTCGTCCACGGCGTACTGCGTCCGCGCACCGTCTCCTTCCACTCAGAGAAAGAATTCCGTGGATGCAGCGCCTTATTCGCCTCAATTGCCCTTTCCGGTTCACCGGCCCAGCGCACCGTCTTCACGATCTCGGGCCGAAACCAAAGCAGATAGCGGTGCTGCACCGCGGAGATACGAATCGCCAGCAGACCGCTGGCTTCCCCGGAGAGCGACTCGGTCCAGGGCAGTTGTTCGGAGAGGTGCGAGCTGGCCCACGCATCCATCTCGTCCCGAGAGTCGAACCACTGGGCGAGCTGGCGCAACGCATCTTCGGGTGGCACCTCGCCATGCTGCAGTAACTCATCTTCCAGTACCAGCGCAACACCCGTTGCGTCCGTTACCTTCAGCAACTCCGGCATCACCCGGCTCAGCCCATCGAGGAAGTTCTGCTCAGCGGCTAACTCGGTCAGGATATTGCGTTGCACGGTATGAAAGCCCACGGTCTGCTCCAGGCGCGCAGCGGTGTGAAAGGCCGTGAGCTGCGTGCTTGTCAATTTGGCGAGCATGTCGCAGGCGCTGCGCACAAGGTAAGGCACCAGGCGCGGCGCGGCGTGATGGCAGCTGACCAACCCCCACAGGCAGCCATCCGTGATCAGGGACACCGACATGGAGGACGTCGTGCCCATGTTGCGCATGTACTCCAGATGGGTGGGCGAAACGCTGCGCAGACTGCTCAGAGAAAGGTCCAGACCTGCAGCGTCTTCTCCCGGCACTCCCTCGAGCGGCGAAGCCGTGTAGTCCGCGTTAGGGATAATGCGGACTGTATTCAATAGATAGAGCTCCCGCGCCTGCCGCGGAATGTCGGAGGCGGGAAAGCGCAGCCCGAGATAGCTTGGCAACCTGCCATTGTTGATCTCCGCCAGCACCGTGCCATGGCCTTCCGCGTCGAAGGAATAGAGCAGGATGCGATCGAAGCCCGTCAGGCTTGCGATCTGTTGCGCCAACGCATTGCCGAGCTCTTCCTGGGTACGCAGGCGGCTCAGCGTCCCGACGAAGTTGGTGATGACGCTGTTCATCATCTCCGGCCCAACCAGCCGGTCCTGCAACTCAAATTCAAGGATCCTTTTAGGTCCCGAGCAGTGGGTCGTTACGCTGAAAAAGTCACTGTTGAGTCGGAACGAACCCAGATAGGTGACCAGTCCCTCATGTTCGGAGGCAGGCGAATGGCGGAGAGCCTGCAATGCTGCAAGCAGCTCTCGGCCGAGCAGCGTCTCGAGACGTGTCCCGAGGATCAGGCGCAGGGGCAGCCCTAGAAAACGCTCCGCATTCTCGCTGGCGACCAGAACGGCTCCGAACTCCCCATCGGCAACCAGCAGAAATCCATGCTGCTGTACCGCTCCGGGGACGCGAATGGGTTCACTTTCGCAGCGGAACTCCGTTGCGGTGATCTCCTCGGATACCGTGTTGCCGGGAACCGCCTGAACTTGCCCATCCACAAACGGGTACGATGCGCCACAACCCTCACACGTCAGCCGGAGATCGATTCCGGTGCGTTCTTCGCTTGGGACATTCCCAAAACGGAACCGAAGGCCGCGAAGGTTCGCCTGGCGGCAGCGATCAATACCGGTGCCTGCTCCTCCGGAACCGCGGCGATTTCGGCCGTTGTCTCCCGCCACATCGCCCCCGTCTCTTCCCCATGACCGCGAAAATACGCCACTCCACGGCCATCCTGGACCCCGAGCACGGATTCCAGGTGGCGCGCAATCATCCGGCCCCCAAGGGTCGATCCCTCCAACACGTAGAAGGCGCCGAGAAAGACGGCGTGAAACTCGGAACGGGTTGGGGAGACGCCACCTTCCCCCATAACCACGAGATCCCAGTCGATCGGAGCCGATTCCCCAGACCAACGGGTGGAGTCCATCACCCGGAGTGCCCGCAGATCTTCCTCGATCAGGTGGCTGCGCCGTCGCGGCGGCAGCAACGGGCGGAGCGGCGCCGGAGCCGCCTCCGCAGCCCAACTCTCCCAACTGCGGAGGATCGGCAGCAACGCGCGGAGGACGTTTTTGTAGGTGTCCAGGGTGAGGCCGGGAGCCATGAGGGGCATGGCTGCCTCCGTCGCCTCGTGTTCGGGCCGGGTCTCTTCACGCAGCTGCCGCAGATCCATTCCATAATTGTCACTCAATCACCCAGCAGCCAATCACCCAGGGGCGAACGGAAAGTGGCAGGCGACCTTCGTGCAGGAGCTTTCCACGTCTCTACGCAACACTTTTCACGGTTACTAGCATCCACTCGAAGAGAAACACCCCATGGCTCCGGATGCAGCGCCGCCGTTCCCTTCCGATAGGCGTCCCTGGAGCCTATACTGGCCAAAGATGAGCAGCGAATCTGAAGTAAGTCGCGTGGCTTCGAGATACGCCCCCAAGCGATCGCGCCTGCTCGCATTTCTGCTCTTATTTACGTCGATCGCCGTCATTGCCTGGGGGACCGCCTACAAAACCTCTCTTTACAGGGCTCCGGTTCCCGGCCGTGCGCCGGCAAAGTTGTGCACGCGGGCAAGCGATGCCTCGAAGTCCGAGCTGGACCGGGCAGTCGATGCGTCTCTCATTCCAGCGCTGCCGATCGTTGTGAGCTTCGCGCTGCCCATGGCCTGGGTTGGCGTTCCTGAAACGGAAGTTCGTTGGGAGCTTGCGTTCACACACCACCCCTTGCCTGCGCGTTCCTCTCACGTGCTTTGGCGTAGACCACCGCCTTCCTCGCGCATTCGCCTGCTTTAGCTGCTGATTCTCGGCAGCTGTTCTTGACGGTTGTTTAGAGAGGAAGCTCATTCATGCGTGGCAAACGCCCCGTTTTCGCTGCCCTTGGCATCGTGATCCTTGCAGTGCTCATTTTTCTATTTCTTCATCATCGGTCCGCGCAGACGCGGGCAGCGGATGTTCCGGACCCTGTACCCAATGTGGCGGTAGTCCGCGCGGGGAACGGCGCCATCTCGCAACAGGTCGCCGTCGCCGGCATCTTTCAGCCCTTCCAAGAGGTCGATGTACACGGCAAGGTCTCCGGCTACATCCGGCACATCTATGTCGATATCGGCGATCGTGTGCGCCAGGGACAAACCCTTGCCGTGCTGGAAGTCCCAGAGCTGCAGGCGGAGGTCGCGGGTGCCGAGGCGGGGGTTGATCAGTCGCAGCAGCAGATCTCGCGACTGGGCAGCGATGTGGCGCGCGAGCAGGCAAATTATGCGGCGACCCATGCGAACTACACCCGCCTGAAGCAGGCCTCCGACCAGCAGCCCGGGCTTGTGGCCGCGCAGGAGCTCGACGACGCCTTGGCGCGCGACCGCTCCGCGCAGGCGCAGGTGGAAGCCGCCAAGTCGGCCGTGGCCGCGGCGGGCGGACAACTCGGGGTATCGCGGGCAGATCGCCTGCGCGTAAGCAGCATGGTGCAGTACGCCACCATCACCGCCCCCTTCACCGGCGTGGTAACCATGCGTTACGCGGACACGGGATCGCTGATTCCCGCCGGCACCTCGGAGAGCAACGCGCAGGCGGTTGTGCGGCTGGCGCAGGATAATGTGCTGCGCCTGCGCATGCCGGTGCCGGAGCAGGACGTGCCGCTGGTGCGCATCGGCTCCACGGTGAGCGTGCGCGTGCAGGCTACGGGACAGAAGTTTCCCGGCACCGTGGTCCGCTTTACACGCAACGTAAGCGATGCCACCCGCACCATGCTGACGGAGGTCGATGTGGCCAACCCTGCGTCTGTGCTGACGCCCGGCATGTACGCCGAGGTCAACTTCAACCTGCAGCAAAAAATGGATGCCTTGATCGTGCCGGCGGCCGCGATTATCCAGGGGGATCAGCCTTCCGTGCTGGTCGTGGATCGAAACAGTCAAATCCAGCGAAGAGAAGTAACCCTGGGGATTTCGAACGCCAATAAGCAGGAGGTCACCTCGGGCCTGCGCCCCGGCGAAGAGATCGTCGTCGGCAGTCTCGGCACGCTGCAGCCCGGTGAGCATGTGAACGCGAAGGTTGCCTCCCCCGATCTCGTCGAATATCACGCGCCAACACAGAAGGGAGGGCAGTAGCCCATGTCTTCCTTTGCCATCCGCTATCCCTTTTTCATTCTTATGGCGTGCATGATCATCGTCGTCGTCGGCACGGCCGGCGTGCTGGGCATGCCCGTAGATCTCTTTCCGCAGGTAAAGATTCCTGTCGTCGTGGTGGCTACTTTCTACTCCGGCATGCCGCCGCAGCAGATTGAATCGGACATCACCGACAGCGATGAGCGCTTCTTCACGCTGGGCAGCAACATCAACCACATCGAATCGCGTTCCATGTCGGGCGTCAGCCTGATCAAGATCTACTTCCAGCCTGGAACCGATCCCACCGCCGCGGTCAGCAACATCTCCAATCTTGCAATGGCGAACCTGCGCCGCCTTCCTCCCGGCACGCTGCCGCCCGTGGTGCTCAGCTTTGATGCGGCGAATCTGCCTGTCTGCCTGATCACCCTCAAGGGCGCCGGCATGAACGAGACGCAGCTGAAGGACACAGCGCAGTTCACCGTGCGCAACCAGGTTGCTAACGTTCCCGGAGCCTCGGTGCCGCAACCCTACGGTGGCCGCTATCGCCAGATCATGGTGTACGTCGATCCGGTGAAGCTGCAGGCCGCGCAGATGAGCGTCATGGATGTCGTGCATGGCGTAAACGATTCCAACCTGATTCTTCCGGCCGGCGATGTGCGCATTGGACCGAAGGATTACAACATCTACGCCAACAGCCAGGTGGCCACGCCGAATGATGTAAACAGCATCCCGCTGCGTACGGTGGGGAACGCCTCGATTCTGGTGGGTGACATCGGCCATGCCGTCGATGGCGGTCAGCTGCAGACCAACATCGTGCGCGTGGACGGGCAACACTCGGTCTACATCCCCGTGCTCAAGCAGGGTGGAAATTCCAACACCATCACGATCGTGAATGGCATTCGCGATGCCGTGAAGCACCTCCTGGATACGCCGCCGCAGCTCATCACCAACGTCGTCTTCGACCAGTCTGTGTTCGTGAAAACCGCGATCAAGAACGTGATCAGCGAAGGCGTCATGGGTCTCTGCCTCACCGGCTTGATGATCCTGCTTTTCCTTGGCAATGTACGGGCAACGATTGCCGTCATGCTGTCGATTCCTATCTCGTGCCTGGCCACCTTTCTCATCCTCAATGGCTTCGGCGAATCCATCAACACGATGGTTCTGGGTGGCCTGGCACTGGCGCTATCGCGGCTGATCGATAACTCCGTAGTGGTGCTGGAAAATATCTTCCGTCATTTCGAGATGGGCGCAAACAGCGTAAAAGCCTCCGAGGATGGGGGCAAGGAGGTACAGCTTGCCGTGCTCGCCGCCACCTGCAGCACGGCTATTGTCTTCTTTCCCGTGGTGCTGCTTACGGGTGTCAGCAAATACCTGTTCACCGCGCTTGCACTCGCGGTCGTGATCGCGTTGTTCTGCTCCTATTTTGTCGCGATGACGGTTGTGCCGTTGTTTTGCTCGAAGTTCATCAAGCACACCGGACACGGACCGGCGCACGAAGCGGCAGACCGGAACGACCCCGTGCCCGAGCACATGCGCGGCGGCCATGGCCGGATGAATATCTTCGGTAAAATCGTCTTCAAATTCAACCAGGGATTCGGTTGGCTGCAGGAGAACTACGAGAGAGCGATCCATTACTGCCTCGGCAGACCCGGCATCGTGGTCGCGGTCTTCGCGGCTTTTGTGGTGTTCAGCTTTGCGCTGTTTCCGTTTCTTGGGCAAGCCTATTTTCCGCGTACCGACCCCGGCCAGTTCGTCATCAGCGTAAAGGCCCCTACAGGAACACGCATTGAGTTGACCGATCAATACATCGCCCGCGTGGAAGACGATGTGCGGCAGGTGGTGGCTCCCAAAGACCTCAACATGATCGTGTCGAACATCGGTGTCACGCCGGATCTTTCGGCCATCTACACGCCCAACTCCGGCATGCACACGGCCTTCGTTCAGGTGAGTTTGAAGGAAGAACACAGCCTGAGCAGCTTTGCATACATGCAGCGCGTGCGCGCCAAGCTGACCAGCGATCTGCCCGAAATCCAGACGTATTTTCAGTCCGGCGGTCTGGTGGATTCCATCGTGAATCAGGGTCTGCCTGCGCCGTTCGACATCCAGGTGAGCAGCACAAGTCTGCAGGGCGGCTATGCCCAGGCCGAGGCTATAGCCCAGCGGATGAAAACTCTCCATAGCGTGAGCGACGTCCTCATTCCGCAGGACGTGGACTATCCCGGCCTTGCGCTCAACATCCATCGTGAGCAGGCCAGTCTGGAAGGCCTCACGCCCAAGACCATCGTCGATAACGTGATTACCGCGATGACCTCCAACGGCATGGTGGCCCCGAGTTACTGGATCGACCCAAAGACCGGCAACAATTACATGCTGACCGTGCAGTACCCCGAATCCCAGGTGCAAACACTGGAGGATTTCAAGCAGATCCCGCTACGCTCCGCGGACGGCAAGAACACCACGCCGTTGGAGACGGTTGCTTCGATTGAAAATATCAATACACCGACCGAGGTAGACCATTACCAGCTGCGCCGTGTCTTCGACATCTACGTCATGCCGAAGACGGAAAGCCTCACCGCCGCCGGCAAGGAGGTCAATCAGATCATCGCCTCCGCGCACCCGCCGCACGGTACGGTGATCACCGTGCGAGGCTCGGTAAACAGCATGAATGATTCGTTCCGTTCCTTCGGCATCGGGTTGATTCTTTCGATCGTGCTTGTCTTCCTCATTCTGATGGCGCAGTTTGCATCCTTCATCGATCCCTTCATCATTCTGCTCGCCATTCCTCCCGGCATCTCGGGCGTCATTCTGTTCCTGCTGGCAACCCACACCACGCTCAACATCATGAGTCTGATGGGCGTGCTGATGATGACCGGCATCGTCGTCTCCGACAGCATTTTGATCGTCGAGTTTGTGGGCCAACTGCGTACCGGAGGCGAGAAGCTGGAGGACGCCATCATTACTGCCTGCAAGGTCCGATTGCGGCCCATCCTCATGACGACGCTCGCGACCGTGCTGGGCCTGATCCCCATGGCGCTTGCACTGGAAGCAGGCAGCGAGCAGTATGCTCCGCTGGCAAGGGCGATTCTCGGCGGCCTCACCGTTTCGGGCGTCGTTACCGTGTTCCTCGTGCCCAGTGCGTATCTGCTGATTCATCGCCGCATCGAGGCTCGACACGGACGTCAGCAGCGCCTGCAGGAGGTGACGGCTTGAGAACCTTGGCCTGCGTTTTTTTTCTCTGCGGTGCTGCATCCCTGTCGGCACAGAACGGCGTCGCGGGGCTCCCTGTAGCGCCCAGTCCAACCTTCATCGCGCAAGCTCAAGAGAGCACGCCTGCTGTGCCGGCGCCCCCCGGCACAGCGCTGGATGCTGCTTCTTTAAAAGCCGGCAACTCCCCCATCACACGGGAACAAGCCGAGCGGCTGGCGCTCAAGAACAACCCCCGCATCACGGCCAGCCATCTGCTTGCGCTTGCCGCGGACCAGGTGACACGGGAGACGCGTTCCAATGAGTTGCCGCAGATCGCGGGCTACATGACTGCGGAAAAAGCCGAGGACGGCAGCCGCATCGGCGCGGGCGAATTGAACTCCTCGCGTCTGTATACCCATGCCGGAGCCGGCGGCACCCTGCAACAACTGCTTACAGATTTCGGTCACACAAGTAATCTCGTTGCGAACTCAAAGCTCCTGGCCGAGGCGCAGGAAAAAACTGCCGTTGCAACAGAGCAGGATGTCTTGCTCGCGACAGACGAGGCCTTCTATCGCCTGCTCGACGCGCAGTCGTTGTTGGATGTGGCGAAAGCGACCGTGGCGGCACGCGGCGATGTTCAAAACCTAACCCAGGCCCTGACGAAGAGTGCTCTCAAGAGCGATCTCGACCTCAACATTGCGTCCGCGGATCTGTCCCAGTCGCAGTTGCTAGAGCTGGATGCGGAGAACGGCTTGGCTTCTGCCGCCGCTGCCCTCGCCGCTCTGCTTGCGGCCCCACCGGAGACGCTGTATCGCGCAGTGGAGGACACCTCCAACGTCGCTCCTCCGCCCGTGGATGCAGCGGCTCTAACCAGGGTGGCGCAGAGCGATCGACCCGATCTGCAGGCACTGCACTTTGACATTCAGGCCGACCAGAAGTTCGCCAAGGCGCAGGAGTTGCAGTATCTGCCGAGCATCTCCGCACTGGCAACCGGAGGCTCCACGCCGGTTCTCCCCGATGGCACTGTGTTTCTGCAGAATTGGTATGCAGCGGCGGGCGTCAATCTCAGCATCCCGCTCTTCACCGGTTTTCGCATCGATGCGCAAATCAAAGAAGCGCGGCTGCGCAGCCAGTCGGAGGAGAAGCAGGCCGCCGATCTATCGAACAACATATCGCGCGATGTGCGTGTCGCGACGCTGGCCGCGCAGAACGCCTTTCGGCGCATCGGCGTGACCGAGAATTTCCAGAAAGAGGCGGCTCAGGCGCTGGGCCTCGCACAAACGCGCTACAAGCTTGGCCTCAGCTCCATCGTGGAGCTAAGCCAGGCGCAACTGCAAGGCACACAGGCCGCAGTGGCCGCGGTGAACGCGCGTTTCGATTATTTGCTCGCACTGCGAACGCTGGACTACACGCAAGGCAGGCTAGCTCCGTAGCAGGAGTCGCAAGCTTCTATAACAAACTACCTTTCGCTATACCGTGTCATCTCGACCGAAGCAGACAGCTTTATCGTCTGCGCAGCGGAGAGACCCCTGTATTTCGTCCGTGGTGCCACGAAAACTCTCGCGATAGGGAGCAAAAATACAGGGGCCTCTCCACTTCGCTGCGCTTCGGTCGAGATGACACCTTATACCAGGAGGTAATTTGTTCTACTGCCGCAGCGAAACTATCGTCACACCTTGGCCGCCCTCGTTATAGGGCGGCTCCTCAACCCCGGTGACGTGCGGATGCTTGCGTAAGAAATCCCGCAGTGTTCGCCGCAAAATACCCATGCCCACGCCGTGAACCACGCGAATGCGCGGAAGGCCCGCGAGAAAGGCACGCTCGACGAAACGATCCACATCGGTCTCCGCCTCATCCGCCGTGCGACCGATCACGTTGATCTCGGAATTCATGGAATCGGAATCGTCACCGCCGCCGATGGTGACACCCCCGCGACGGCGACTGAGACTCTCCGCCAAAGGCTCTTTCACAAACGTGATCTCAGCGATATCGGAGCGCGGAACCCGCGTCTTCATTGTGCCGAAGCTGACCTCCAGAGTCCTCGCGTCCAGCACACGCGCTATCACGCCTTCGCGATTCAGACTGCGCAGACGCACTAGGTCACCTGCACGCGGCTCGCGTTCCCGCGCCGCCTGTTTCTTTGTGCCTGTACCGAAAGCTTCACTGCTGTTGGCCTCCACCGTCGATTGAAACTGCTCTGAAAATTCACGCTTCAGGCGAGCGATGCGCAGAGCCGAGTCTTTGGCGATCTTCTGCGCAATGGTCTTGTCATCGATCGCCTTTACTGTCTCGCGCAGCTGCAGCTCGAAGTCCTTGATCAGCTCGGCCAGCTGCCGTTCCAGCTCGCGTGTGCGTGCCTGCTGCTCTTTGCGGCCCTCAGCCTGCACGAACGCTCGTTCGCGCTCGAGTTTGCGCGCAGTTTCGGCATTTTCCGTGCGCTCATTTCCGGCAGCCGTCAATTGTGCATGAAGCTCATCCAGAAATCGACCGATATCCACCTGCTGCGAGCTCATTTGTGAACGCGCATTTGCAACAATGCCCGGATCTAAGCCGAGTCTTGCGGCGATATTCAAGCCGGCCGAGGCGCCGGGAACGCCAAGGCGCAGATCGTACGTCGGCGAGAGCGTTGTCTCATCAAAACCCACAGCGGCGTTCAGCACATCTTCGTGTTTCGCGGCATAGACCTTCAGCGCGGTGAGGTGGGTTGTAACAATGGACCATGCATTGAGCCGAAGAAAGTGGTCGGCCACGGCCACGGCCAGCGCCGCACCCTCTTCAGGGTCCGTGGCCGATCCGAGTTCGTCGAGGAGCACGAGCGAAGAGGCATCGGCATGTCGCGCGATGCGATCGACGTTGGTCACATGCGCGGAAAACGTGGACAGGTTCGTCTCCAGCGATTGCGCATCGCCGATATCCGCGTAGATGGCGGTGAACAGCGGCATCCGCGCACTCGCGGCCGGTATCGGCAGACCGGCCTGTGCCATAATCGCGAGCAATCCCGCAGTCTTCAAAGCAACCGTCTTGCCGCCGGTGTTTGGTCCGGAGATGATCATCTGCCGCTTGCCCGCGGGGAGCGCGATCGTCAGCGGAACGATGCGCACAGGATGCGACGGTTCTGAACTTGCAGCATCAGCATCGACCGCAAATCGTCGTTGATGCTCCTGCTCCCGGAGCTTCAATTCCAGCAGCGGATGCCGGGCGGAAACCATCTCCAGCGGAGCCTGTGACTCCGACTGCGAACTGGAACTCCCCAGAACGCCTCTTCCGTAAAGAAAATGCGAATCCTCGTTTACAAAAAGCGGACGAACGCAATCCATCTCTGCGGAAAATTTAGCAGCAGCCCCATGGGCATCGGCTTGGGCAAGAACTTCGGCACCTAGCGCCAGACCCCCGCTTCCCAGCGCGACAGAACGCGTCATCGCCAGCAGAATTTGATGGATCTCGCGTTGCTCTTCGTCCAGCAAACGCGCGAGCTCGTTGTTGCCCTCGATGGTTTCCATGGGCTCAACGAAAACCGTCTGCCCAGTGGAGCTTGAACCGTGCACAACACCCGGCACACGCCGCTTGGCCTCAGCCTTTACGGGGATGACAAAGCGTTCACCGCGCACGGTGATCAGAGCATCCTGTACGACTCCGTCTTCGCTTAGCCGCTGCAATGCCCGTTTCAGGCTGTCTTCAATGATGCGATGCTGTCGCCCAAGCGCGCGGCGTATCCGCGCCAACTCCGGCGACGCGTTATCGGAGAGCGAGCCGTCGGGCTCCAGCTTGCCCTGCAGATTGCGTACCAGCGGCGCGAGATCGTGCGCCAGCAGCGGCGCTGAAAGCTCCTCGATCGCGGGCCATGCACTCTTCACCGATCCCGGCGGCGCGAGCACCAGTTGCCGCCACGCCTCGACGCGCTCGGCATGCGCGAGCACCCGCAGCAGGGTCTCTGCTTCAAGCGCCGCGCCGGGGATGCGGGCCTCCGCCAGCGTGTCTTCGATATCGAAGATGCCGCGGAATTCAAAAAGCGCCCCGCCAGCGAGCAGCAGCCGCATCTCGGCGACGCGCTCCTGTTGCGTCTCGATCCAGGCGAGGTCCGCGGAGGGCTCCAGCGCACGCAGCCATGCCTGGCCAAGCGGCGACTGCGCCTTCCCGGCCAGGCGTTCGCGCAGCGTCTCCCATTGCAGTGCCGCGCCGCCGCGCTCGAGTAAAGGCACCGGGATGTTGGGAAGTGGTTCTGACATGCCAGAGATTAGAAGCAGAAGCGAACGCAAAGGACGCAAAGGACGAACGCAGAGGTACGCAAAGGGAGACAAGAGCGTATCCAGATCTCGGCACCTCCGCCCCGTTCTTCTCTGCGCTCTTTGCGTTTTCCCTCTGAGTCCTTTGCGTTCTCGCTTTTTCTTCTCAAGCGGAGCGCCCCGCTAAACTCAAAACATGCAGTACCCCATCACACGCCTGCGCCGCCTCCGTTCCTCCCCTCCCATGCGCAGCTTTGTGCGCGAGACGCACCTCCATCCCGGCGCCCTGATTTATCCGCTCTTCCTGTGCGAAGGCGAGGGGGTGCGCCGCGAGATCGGCTCTATGCCGGGCGTATTTAATCTCTCGGTCGAGGAGGCTGTGAAGGAGGCTGAGGCCGCTGCGCAGCTGGGCATCGGTGGTCTGCTGCTCTTCGGCATTCCGAACGCCAAGGATGAGCAGGGGACTGGCGCCTATGCCGCAAACGGCATCACGCAACGGGGCCTGCGGGCGATCAAGGCGTCCGGTGCAGCGAAACATCTGGTGGTGATCGCCGATGTCTGCCTCTGCGAGTACACCGCGCACGGCCACTGCGGTGTTGTGCGGCGCACGGGATCGCCGGAGGAGGTGCGGGACATGGAGTCCGGCGCGACAGACTTTACCGTGGACAATGACGCCTCGCTTCCACTGCTCGCGCGCACGGCAGTTTCGCTGGCCGAGGCAGGCGCGGACATCGTGGCGCCCAGTGACATGATGGATGGCCGTGTCGGTGCGATTCGCGAGGCCCTGGATGAGGCCCGCAAGCTCGATGTGCCGGTGATGAGCTACGCCTCCAAGTTCGCCTCGGCATTTTATGGGCCGTTTCGCGAGGCCGCCGATTCCGCGCCGCAGTTCGGCGATCGCCGCACCTACCAGATGGACGGAGCGAACCGCCGTGAGGCCATGCGCGAGTGCGAAAACGACATCGCCGAAGGTGCCGACATGCTGCTGATGAAGCCCGGCATGTCCTACCTCGACATCCTGCGCGAGGCCCGCGACCGCTTCGATCTGCCGCTGGGTGTTTATCAGGTTTCGGGTGAATACTCGATGCTGCAGGCGGCGTTTCAGCGTGGGTGGCTGGAGCCGGAACGGGCGATGATGGAGAGTCTGTTGAGCTTCCGTCGCGCGGGCGCGGATTTCATCGTGACGTATTTCGCGAAAGAGGCGGCGAAGCTGCTTTAGCTCTCCAACTCGGCGGAGATGGTGAACTCCTCGGCGGAGGAATCCCAGCGAATCGTGAGGACGTTGGGGCGGCAGCAGACCTGGCAGTCTTCGACATACTGCTGGCGTGAACCGCCGGATTCGTCGACCGTGGTCTCTACCCACTCGAAGCAACCGGCGCATTGATAACTTGCTGCGTGCATGTATGCATAGATGCTTCTGTTCACTTGACCATCTCCGTCGCAAAGGTGGAAAGTGTTTCCCATGCGTCGTGCCCTTTGCCTTCTCTGTCTCAGCCTTTTTGCCGCTCCGCTTGTTCCTGCGATGCAGGCCCAGCAGCCCACGCGTCCGGCCATCACAGGGATCGCGTTCTTTCGCGATTACACGACGCACCCGGAGCAGGCGCAGAAGTTCTATGGACCCACCATGGGGTTCGCACAAATCGAGGCGCCGGATGCGCGCAACATGTGGGTATATCCGGTGAACGAGTCGCAGTGGATCGAGGTGCTGCACGGGGAAACGCCCCCGAATGCCGATAGCCGCATGGCCGCGGTCGGCTTCACCACGCGTGATGTGCATGGGCTGGAGCGGTATCTGAACGCGGAGGGTGTTCCGACGGCTGAGCCCATGCACAACGACGAGTTCGCGGTGAAGGATCCTGAAGGCAACCTGGTTTATTTCGTCGAAAGCCCTTACCCGTCGGCGCGGGAAGACAAACAGCTGCACGGGGTCGCCAAGCAGGTGAGCGCGACGCGTCCGATCGCCAGTGCGACCAGTCAGCGCATCATCCATGTGGGCTTCATCGTGCAGGACCGGGATAAAGAGGACGCCTTCTGGAAGGGAATTCTCGGATTCAAGCCGTACTGGCATGGTTCGGCAAAGGACGGCACGGCGGATGATTACGTGAGCCTGCAGGTGCCCGACGGCACGGATTGGCTGGAGTACATGCTGAACCAGAAGAGCCCTGACCTGCGCCAGACCGGGGTGATGGATCATTTTTCGCTGGGCACGCCACGCATGCAGGAGGTGCTGGCCGACCTGCAGCGCAACGGCTGCGAGGGCAGGGCCTGCACCGGTATCCAGGCGGGCCGCGACGGCAAGATCCAGCTCAATCTGTACGATCCGGACATGACGCGGGTCGAGTATATGGAGTTCACGCCCGCGATGAAGCCCTGCTGCTCAGGGTTTATGGGGACGCAGCCGGGGCTGAAGGAAAGTGAGTAGGCAAATCGGCATTCACAGAGGTATGGGTGTCCCACCTTCGCCGCAGTCTCATCGCGGTTAAGGTGGGTTCCGCCTGAAGGTGCGGAGAACGGAAAAAGGCAGTTCGTCGTTTCGCGCCGAAGCCCACTTTAGCAAAGATAAAACCGTCGCGAAGATGGGGCACCCGGCTGTTTTAGATTGGGACAATGCGTTTCTCTGCCTTTGCGTTTCTCTGTGTAACGTGCGGTGCCGTCGTCGCAAACGCGCAGACACCCTCAGTACGCCGGGCGGAGGATCAGGCGGCGTTTACGAAGGCTCGCGCGGTGGACGATCCGGAACAACGGGTCGCCGCGCTAAAGCAGTTCGTGGAGGAGTACCCCCGAACGCCATTGGCGGGGCGTGCAGCGGCTCTCGAACTGGAGACCCTGCTGCAGGCGTTTCCAGACCGCACCGCGGAGATTCACAGACTGGCTTCTACGGACGTGGCCAGCACGGCTATGGGCTTCGAGCGGTGGTCGGAGGAGGCGCGGCTGGCGGACCTGCTCGCCAGTGCCGGTACCGGAGGCGCCGATCTCGCCGATGCGAGGCCGTGGGCGCAGAACGCGGTGGCGGCGATGACCGAAGAGGGCTACCGGCGCCAGATGGCGGACATGAGGGCGAAGTACAAGCTGGATCGTCTGACGGCGAAGCAGTTGCACGGTGATTTCCTGAGAACGCGCGCCTCGTTTCTGGCGGCGCTGGCCAATGTCGATCTGCGCGAGAAGGATACGGACGGAGCGGAGCACGCGCTTGCGGAGGCCTACCGGCTTGATCCGCTTTCGAGCGAGATCAGCAGCCTGCGCGGGCAACTCGCCTTGGCGCAACACCAGGACACTGAGGCGCTGGACGACTTCGAACGTGCCGAGGCGACAGGCGATCTGAAGAAGCCCTGGCGCGCGGAGATGCTGCGGTTGTACCAGGGGAGCGGGAAAGGCGACGCGGCCGGCCTGAACGACGCGATCGATGCACTCTACGGCAAACTGTTTCCGCCGCTGTTCACGCTGCCGCCGCGCAAGCTGCCGGCGGGCGGACATACGGTGCTGCTGGAGCTGTTCACCGGCTCCGGATGCGAGCCCTGCGTGGCGCCGGATCTGGCGGTCGAGAGCCTGTTGACGACGTATTCGCGGCAGGATCTGGTCGTGCTGGAGTACGACGAGCACATTCCCCGACCCGACCCGCTGGCCAATCCTGATTCGGTGGCGCGCGCCGTGACGTATCGCGTCGGCTCCACGCCGCAGGCGTTTGTGGACGGCGAGGAACTGCCCGTGGTGGGTGCATCTCGTCGTGATGTGGAGAACGTGGTCGTGGGTTTTGCGGAGGCGATTGAAGATCATGCGGCCGAGGCTACCGGCGTTCAACTCACGCTGACCGCGTCGCGCGGAGCGGATGCTGAGATCATCGCCAACGTCAAAGTCTCCGCAAGCGCCTTGGCGGCTCAGGCGAAGGACAGCCAGGGACCCGCAGCTGAGGGTATGCCGGCGCATCCCGTACTTCACCTGGCATTGGTGGAGGATCAGATCCGCTACAGCGGCGAGAACGGGGTGCGCTTTCATCGCATGGTGGTGCGCAAACTGGCGCGCGCGGGCATGCCGAACCTCGCGGCGGCCAACCCCAACCCAATTCAGGTGAGCTTTCGCCCGGCGGAGATCGACAGGGATCAGACCCGTTATTTGAACGCCTTTGAAGCCAGCAACGATCGCTTCGGCGAGGTGCACTTCCTGACCAAGGACATTCCGCTGCAGCCGAATCACCTCGGTGTGGTGGCCTGGGTGGAGGATGCGGTTACGCACCAGGTGTTTGACGCCGTCTATGCCGCTGTTCCGGGCCATTGATGCCTTGTGCAGCCTAGGGAAGGTCTGATCAAGCGAAACGTACCTCAGCGGCTAAACAGGCTGCGTAAAAGGACTCTGCACAGGCGAAAACCGCACCCCAGCGGCTAAAGCCGGATTATGAACAAAGCACTTACGGGGTGGCTGAAGCCACCCCCTTCCCAAAAGCAGCGTTTTTCCGCAGCCTGTAAAGCCGCGTTGCTGTTCCTGGATTTACGGCGGGACTAAAGTCCCGCCCCTTCCAGACAGACACTTATTCAGAGATTCCCTAGTGTGGTGTCCCAGAATTTCGGTACATATGTTGTTACCTGAAAGGTGCAGCGGGCCGATGCGAAAAGCAGGTCCTTCGACTCCGTTTGGCGCAAAAACGCGCCAAACTCCGCTCAGGATGACAGATCAATTTATTCGACGAACTTGCGGGAAACCACACTAGGTTGTCATGACGGGTCTTGAGCTTGTTGGCGGCCAACAGCAGATTCCCTTTGGGAATGACAACAAAAAGGCAAAAATAACCCCGCCCAACAGCAGATTCTCTTCGGGAATGACAACAAAAAAGCCCAATAGCAGATTCCCTTCGGGAATGACAACAAGAGAAGCAAAGGCATCTTTGCGCTGCCCCCGTATGGGGCAAGGTACCCCGCTGCTGGTTACCACTTTGTGGGGCTGATGAAACAGGGAGCCGTTATAGTGGGAGCGGTGAAGCTAGGAACGAAGATCGCCGGCGGAATGGCCCTTGCCGGTGCGGCTGCCGCGGCCGTGGGGAGTTACGGTGCGTTTGGGCGCTCGGCACAGGTGTTTGGGCGCTCGGTTTACCGTGGGGCGGGGCGGCGGCGTTCGGTGGCGCTCACCTTCGACGACGGCCCCAGCCCGGCAACGCCCGCGCTGCTGGAGTACCTTGCTGAGCAAGGGGTCCAAGCGACGTTCTTTCAATGCGGCATGAATGTTCTGCGGCATCGGGAGATCGCAAAGCGGGTCTTCGATGCGGGGCATGAGATCGGAAATCACACTTTTTCGCACCCGCGGCTGTGCCCGCGGCTGGGATGGAAGCCCAATCTCCGCTCGCCCGGCGAGATCTACCGCGAACTGGCGGAGACGCAGGAGATCCTTACCTCCCTCTCGGGCGTGGCGCCGAAGCTGTTTCGCGCGCCTTACGGCATGCGCTGGTGGGGATTGGGCGCGGCGCAGCGGCGGCTGGGGCTGCTGGGCGTTCTTTGGACCGTGATTGCGCATGACTGGGCATGGCCGTCAGGACGCATTGCTCCCTTTGTTCTGGACGGTGTGCGGCCTGGCGGAATCCTCTGCTTCCATGACGGGCGTGATATTCAGCCTGAGGTGGATGCGCGGGCAACCATGGCCGCGCTGAAGGTGATTGTGCCTGCATTGAGGGATCGCGGATACGCCTTTGAAACGGTGAGTCAACTGCTTCGTCCGGATCCGGTTGTGAACCACAGATGACCCTCGCCCGGCTGTTTCCGTCATCGCTCGGCTGCGACGAACTGTCCCTGGTGGACGGAGCCACGGATCTGTTGACCTCATCTGTCCCGGCCTCTGCGAGCAGTGATGGTTCGCGCGATGGTCAGGCCGCCTCTCCGTCCTCCGGGGGGGAGGTCTGGCACGTTCTGCAGTACTCGGACGTGCTCGACCTGGAGCTCTCCATGGAGCTGGCCGAGCTTGCGCCGACGTTTCTCTGGGAACCCGACCGCAGCGTGCTTCCGGTACGCCCGCGGTTTCGGGAGGCGGAGCGCCGTATCTTCGGCTCTCGTCTGCGGATTCGCAGCTTTCCCCTGATGCGGGGCTACGCGCGTTCGCCGTGGTCGTCGATGGCGCGTACGGGGCCGGCACTGGCGGCCCGGCTGGCGCGGCGCTCCGCTTCGCCGAATGAGGCGACGCTGGTCTGCACAACGCCGTATTTTGCTCCGGTTGCCGAGCGCTGGCAGGGGCCGGTGGTGTATTGGCTTACGGATCTGATGGCCCGGTACGAGGGGGTCGATCCTGCCCTGCTGCGCGAGCTCGATGGGCGGATGTGCCGTGCGGCGAGTCTGGTGTGCCCGGCCTCGGAGCGGCTGGCGGGCTACCTGCGGGAGGAGGCCGGATGCGCGGCGGAGAAGATCGAGCTGCTGCCGAATGCGACCCGCGCCGCGAACATCCTGCCGGCGCCGCTGGCCGGGCCGGCGGCATTACCGGAGGGGGAGCGACCCTGGACTGGACCAGTTGCGGGAGTGATTGGAAACCTCGCCGATAACATGGACTGGGTATTTCTGCGAGAGCTTCTGCAGCTCACGCCATGGCTCCACTGGGCGTTTGTGGGGCCGACGAGCCGGCCGGCGGAGGACGCGGAGCAGGCCCGCGCGCGCGATGCCGTGATGCGCCATCCGCAGACCCGTTTTCTCGGCTTTCGACCCTATGGCGAGTTGTGCCACTATGCGCGGGCGCTGACGGTGGCGGTGCTGCCGTACCGTCGGCGTGAACCCACGTACTCCGGCTCCAGTACGCGCTTTTACGAGCATCTGGCGGCCGGCCACCCTATTCTGGCCACACCGGGCGTGGCAGAGTTGCTGGAGAAATCACCCCTGCTGAAGGTCGTGGGTACGCCGGTTGAGGCCGCCGCGGCGCTGGAGGCGCTGCGCGCCGCTGACTTTGACGATGGGCAGCGAACCGTTCGGTGGCAGGCCAGCCGCAGCAGCACGTGGGAGGCCCGTGCTGCCACGATGCGGTCTGCGCTGGCGGAACGCCTCGCGGAGCAGGAAGTAGGAAGTAGGAAATAGGAAATAGGAAATAGGGAGTGGGGACTAGGAAACAGTATTTCCTGCTCCTCGCACTCCTTCTACTTCCTACTTCCTAACTTCCTGCTTCCTTGCGGATTTACTTACTCCCCGTTCTGGCCCTCCGCGTTCGGGTGCAGCGTCCGGTAGCTCGCGTTGCCCTTGGACCACACAAGAAGCAGCAGATCGCCGTTCTCCGTGCCATGCACCTCGCTGGCGAATTGGTTGGCTGAATCGGTCGGCTTGCGGTTCACCTGCAGGATGACGTCCCCCGGCTGCAGCTGGGCGTCATCGGCGGGGCTGCCGGGCCGCACGTTCTCAACGACCGCGCCGTGCACGTTGTCGGGGACGTTGAGCTGCTGGCGCGTATCCGCGGTGAGATCGGCTACGGCGAGGCCGAGTTTGCCGGGTTTGGCGCTGTTCGGGGCGCCGCTGCCGTCATTTTCCGCCATCTGCTGCGCATCGGCGTGGAACTCGCCGACGGTGAGGTGCACGGTCGTGGGCTGTCCGTTGCGGATGACCTCGAGCGTGATGCCGGTACCGGGGCGCATCTCGCTGACCGCCACCTGCAGCGCGCCCGAGTCCTCGATCTTTTGTCCGTTGAGGCCGGTGATGACGTCACCCTGCTGGATACCGGCCCTGCTCGCCGGCGAGTTCGGCGTGACCTGCGCGACGATGGCGCCAGAGGCATCCTTGAGGTGAAAGAAATGCGCGTTTTCGGGCAGCACGTCGTTCATCGCGATGCCGACATAGCCGTGCTCCACTTTGCCGCTCTGGATCAGCTGCGTCGAGATGGCGTGGGCGATCTGGGAGGGGATCGCGAAGCCCGCGCCGGCGAACTGGCCGCTGTTGGTGATGATCGAGCAGTTGACGCCGACCAGCTGGCCGTGGGCGTCGACCAGCGGGCCGCCGGAGTTGCCGGGGTTGATGGCGGCGTCGGTCTGGATGTAGCCGCCGGGCTTACGCGCGTCCTCGCGGAAGGGGTCGGCACGGTTGACGGCGCTGACGATGCCGCGGGTAACGGAAAACCGCAGGGAACCGAAGGGGCTGCCGAAGGCCAGCACGGTCTGGCCCTGCTCCAGCTTGTTGGAGTCGCCCCAGGCGATGGCGGGGAGGTCGGTTGCGTTCACCTTGACGACGGCGAGATCGGTGAGCTTATCGGTGCCGACGACATGGCCGTTGAGGACGCGGCGGTCGTGGAGCGTCACAGCGATGTTCTTGGCCCCGGCTACGACGTGGTTGTTGGTGAGGATGTAGCCGTCGGGCGAGATGATGACGCCGGAACCGATGCCGTGCTCCAGCTCAGGGCGCTGCGGCTGCATGCGGCCCTGCCCCTGGCCGCCGAAGCCGAAGAACTGCTGCAGCTCCGGGGGAAGCCCTTGCAGGCCCTGGCCGCCGCCATCTTGCGAGCCTTCTTGGGCGGTCTCCTCGGCGGACGGGGTGGATGTCACGGCAATATTGACCACCGAGGGCTCCACACGCGAGGAGAGTGCCTCCATTGCGGCGTCAAGCGAGGTGAGCGGGGCGATGCTGCCGGGGTCCAGCGGCGCGGCGGCGGTGCCGGCTCCGAGGCCCGCGGCGGCGTGTACGCCGGTCATGTGATTTTCGACGGCAAGCGCGCCAAAGGCGACCGAGGCGGAGACGATGGCGGGGAAGATGTAACGCTTGGTTCCTGCTATTAATGGATTAGTTGATGCTGCCATGGAACGACCCTCCTCAGGGTGTATTGGTTAGAGTTGAACGACGAGCCAGCCACCCTGCCAAGGGACGGCTGTGTACAAGATTTGCTGTTCTTCGATCATTACGGGCAGCAGGCGGAGGCTTGCCGTGCCCCGAGCTGACGCTGCGGTTTGAGGCTGCCGCCAATCCGTCAGCAGGACCCAAGGCGAGGTGCGGGTACGGAGATGATTCCGTGCCGCCGCTTTCATGAGCGGGTGACGCGGCGTCCTGCCCTTCGTCAGCGGCTGCACTGTTAGCGGCTGCGCGGAAGGGCCGTTCGTGGGCACGATCGCCTTCAGGAGCATCGGATGCGCAGGTAGAACCGCTTTCACGAGGGTTGGCCGAGGTCCGGTGGCGGACCCAGCCGGCCAGCCGCTTTGCATTGCGGGTCCGGCGGCAACGCTAGTGTCGCCAGCCCCATAGGACAGCGTGTTCGCCGGAACAAAGCTCACCAGTTCTGGGCTGTGCGTGAGCAGCGCAGAGCTTCCGAGAACCCCGGCGACGACCAGGCTCGCCGCCACGCGCATCTGGGTGCGCCCCATCCCCTGCTTTGGGGCGTTGAGGATGTGCTCGACACGGCGGGCGAGCTCGGGGCGGCGCCGCCATTCGCCAAGGATGCCCAGGGCCAATGAAACGCCACGCTGCACGAGTGAGATTTCGGCGACGCGCGCCAGACAGGCCGCGTAGGCCTTGCGGGCGCGGGTGGACCGAAGCACGCCTTCGTCACAGGCCAGCTCGCGCTCCAGCGCCAAGCGGCGATTCAGCCAGAGCAGCGCTGGATTGAGCGGAAACAGCATCAGGCTGAGCTGTTGTAGCAGGTTAAGCCAGTCATCGCCGCGGCGCAGGTGCTCGCGTTCATGCAGGATGATGTGGCGGAGGTCCGCCTCGCTGAGCGCAAGAACCAGATCCGGGGGAAGCAGGATGCGCGGACGCAGGAAACCGGCTACGCTGGGCCGGTCCACATCCTTTGAGCTGCACAGTTCCACGGGGCGACGCCCACCCCGCAGCAGTGGCGCGATCGTTTCGCTCGGCTGCAGAGGCGTCGCGCGCGTGAGCATTCCCCGCAGGCGGAGAGCGCTGCCGAGCAGCTGCATCAGCCGGAGTGCCGAAGCGGCGGCCCAGATTGCGACCAGCGCGAGGCTGACGCTTTCCGCCAGGTGCACGGCCGCCGGATGTCCGGCTCCCCCCGGTCGCGGGTAGGAGAGGGAGGCGATCGGCAGCAGGGCCACGAGCAGCAAAACGGCAACCCATACCCATGCCTTGGCGTCGGCGGACAGGCCCGGCAGCAGCCGCAGCCCTAGCGCTGCCATCAACGTCAGCAGCAGACCCTGCCAGATCGACGCGACCAGCGCAGCGGCCAGCACCGGAACGGGCGGGGCAAATGGAAAAGCGGCAAACGGAAAAGCGGCGAACGGATGGAAGACGAAGAGGAGGGATGCCATGCGCTTACGCCTCCTCCGGCAGATCATCCGGTGCGGCGGCGATGGCTTCTTTCAGACGCTGGAGCTCGTCGGCCGTGATCTCCTCGTCGCCGAGCAGGGAAAGCAGCAGCCGCTCGCGGGAGTTCCCGAAGAAGCGCTGCAGGACATGCTTTACCTCGGAGCGGCCCGCCTCGTATTCGGCCACGCAGGGTAGATACAGGAAAGCACGACCCTCCTGCCGATGCGTTACATAGCCCTTTTTTTCGAGGATACGCACGGTTGTAAGCACGGAGGTGTACGCCAGCGGAGTCTCATCCGCAAGCGCGCTGACCAGGTCCGCAACCGCCGACTCGCCGCGCACCCACAGCAGCTTCATCAGCCTCAGTTCGGCTTCGGTCAACGTGATGGAGCGCTTGGGTGGCATCGTCTCTGGCCGGGCTTCCGGGGGAGTTACCCTTTCCCTGGTTCTGACGAATGACTAATGGATTAGTTAGCCGCAGAACACCTTGCCGGGCCAAACCGCAGCTCGCTCCGCTCCGGCTGCGCCTCCGGTCGAGATGACAATAGAACTATCGAACTGGACAATGTGAATGTCGATGCCCTCTAGGGAGTGTCTGACGGATCACGATCATCGTATGAGGTGGATCTTGGAGAAGGATGGGGAGGGAGCGTGGGGCTTCAGCCCCACGAAAAGGAGAGCCAAACGGATGGGCTTTTTAGCCCAGGGCTCTCTCCAGCTTCAGCGCAAAACCCGGGGCTGCAGCCCCGTTCTTCTTCGCACTGAATGTCCGGGCTGGAAGCCCGGACCTATCTCCGAAAAGCAACAGATGATTCGTCAGACACTCTCTGCTATGCGGGAACTCCCGCCGATCGGATCGGCCCCGCAGAGGTGACGCGCGGCGGCCGGTAGCTCATGCTGACGTGGGAGGCGCTGGGAAATTTCACCTTGGAGATGCGCCCACTCTCCCGCATGCGCTTATCTGCTTCATGCCATGGGGGAAGACTGCTTTCTGCCTCATCCCAGTGGGCATCGTCCCAATGCACAACGGATGCCTCGTCACACCAGTGGAGCAGGTGCGGCATCGCCTCACGATGCGAACCGGCGGTCATGTACCGGCGCATGCTCTCCCTGCTATCCCAGGTTGTCAGGGTCCAGAAGGTCCAACTCCGATCGGCTAGGATCGACCCGCCTTTGAATCCGGGTGCGTTCTTCACCTGCCGGAGCGAGCGAAACGTGTGCAGGGCGAACGACGGAAGAAAGCGGGCCGACCGGATCCGGAGGCGAGTTACGCTGAAGAACGGCATAGGTCGTTTATAGACCACGATGTGCACAGGGTGAGGGGGAAAACCAGACTCCAGAAGGACATCATTTCCATGGGCTATCCGCTCTTGACAAAAGAGTAATTTTTGCAAGCAACGCGCGATGGTAACCGCGCAGTCTACTTATAGGCGAACGCGCTGGTGCTTGCAGGTATCGATCCGAAGAGCCTACAGTGAATACTCCTCTCGCGTGATGTCTTGCGCACACTCCCCAACTTATGTGCAAAGGTATATCCCCGCTGTGCGCTTCGGCGCGGAGGCGGCTTAACCCTGTCTGCACGGAGGCCTCATGGCAGGAAGCGAAAGTACCACCTATATCAGTCTTTTTCATAGCGCCGAGGGAGCCGAAGAAGCGCTCAATGCTTTGGAGGCTGCGGGCTTCAATCGTGCGGCAATCACCTCGACATGGAAGGGCAGTGAGCCCGCAAAGGACACCGATTACAGCAGCGAGCTGACCCGCATCGGCGTTCCGGAACGCGATATGGACCACTTCAAGCGTGGCTTGGCGGATGGCGGCGTGGTGATCAGCCTGGAGGCTCCGGAGAGCCGTTCGGACGAGATCGAGCGCATCTTCCATCGCTACAGCGCAAACAAAATCGACGAGACCGACACCAATCGCGAACCCTATGCCGCACCTGCTTCTGAACGGGTCCGCATGGCCGAGGGCGCGGCCATTCCTGTCGTCGAAGAGGATTTGGTGGTGGGCAAGCGCGAGGTGGACCGTGGCGGCGTACGCGTATTCCGGCGCACCGTCGAGGAGCCGGTGAGCGAGTCCGTCAACCTTCACGAGGAGCATGTGGTGATCGATCGCCGTCCCGTCGATCGTGCCGTCACGGATGCCGACAGGACTGCTGCCGGGAACACCATCGAGCTGAACGAGACCGAAGAGGTCCCGGTGGTGAGCAAAGTTTCCCGCGTTGTGGAAGAGGTGCGGGTCGGCAGGGTGGAATCGGATCACACCGAGACAGTCAAAGACACAGTGCGCCACACCGAGGTCGAGGTGGAACAGGTCGCGGAAGGAAACGCGAACAAAAACCGGCAGAACTACTAGATTTCTTCCACACAGCTTCTGAATCGATCTCTTAAGGACGGAAATATATGGCGACTGAGCACGTAAAGGTTTATGAAGACGGCAAGAAGGGTGGTGTGCCCATTTGGGCATGGCTGCTGCCCTTGCTTCTCCTGCTCGCCCTTCTGGCATGGTTCCTGCTTCATCGCCACGCCGCCAGCGATACGGCGGTAGCTCCGGCAGCACCGGCGGGCGCTGTTTCGGGCGCAGCCTCCGGTATGCCGAATCTTGGTTCGGTGCACTTCGCCACGGACCAGGCGACGCTTACCCCTGATGGACAGGCGACCCTGACGCGTGCAGCGGATTACATGAAGCAGCATCCCGAAGCGCACATGCGCGTTGAGGGGTACACCGACGCTACAGGCACCGATCCGCACAACCAAAATCTTTCGCAGCGACGCGCCGGCACGGTGGTGCAGTTTCTGCAAGGACAGGGCATCGACAAATCGCGTCTGACCGGCGAGGGCTTCGGTCCGGAGAATCCCGTCGACACCAACGCTACCACCACTGGCAAGGCGGATAATCGCCGCGTCGAACTCTTTCAACAGCAGTAGCCCCTCCCCGTGGCCACCAAAACCCGCAGCAGATTTGAAAGGAAAAACTATGAAGACGATCGTCGGACTTTACAAGACAATGGCCGAAGCAAACAAGGTGAAATCAGCGCTGACCAGCGAAGGGTATGAGGCGAAGGACATCAGCGTCATCGACCAGACCGGGAGCGGCAGCTCGGACACCGGTTATAAGACAACGGACACCGGCCACGAATCTGTCGGTACGCGCATCAAGAACTTCTTCAGTGGTGTCTCGGGCACCGATGAAGCCGCGCATCGCTCCTACACAGAAGGCGTAACCAACGGCGGCGCATTGGTCGCGGTCACCGTAGACGACGCGGATGCGGAAGAAACGGCCGATCTGCTGCAACAGCACGGCGCCTCGGACATCGAGGGCGGCTATGGCGACACCTACGGCTCCGGCGCCGGTGGCTACGGCTCGGGTAAGAACACAGGCGCCGGCGCTGAGGATGTGGCGGTGCTGAAGGGCAACAACGTCAACACTGGACGCAACACCGGGGAGCAGGTCATCCCCGTCGTGGCTGAGGAGCTGGAGGTGGGTAAGCGTACCGTGCAGCGCGGCGGTGTGCGCATCTACTCGCGCGTCGTCTCCGAGCCGGTGAGCGAAAGCATCAACCTTCACGATGAGCGCGTGGTCGTCGACCGTCATGCAGTCGACCGTCCCGCAACCGATGCGGACTTCAAGACCGGTGAGGGCGTTGTGGAAGTCCGGGCTTCGGGCGAAGAGGCGGTTGTCGGCAAGCGCAGCCGGGTTGTCGAGGAGGTGATGGTCGGCAAGCAGGCTTCCGATCATACCGAGCAGATCAACGACAGCGTTCGCCACACCGAGGTCGATGTCGAGCAGACCGAGGGTGAGGTTGCCGGGGCGGCTCGTGGGGCCAAGACCGGTAACACGGGCTCCGGCCGCCTGTAATTGCAGCACTGTTCAAGCGAACGGGCTCGGAGATGTCTCCGGGCCCGTTCGTTTCTGGTTCGGACGACCTTAGCCACGCCTGCTTCAAAATGCTTCTTCTGCCTGATTTCGGAGATTGTTTATGCCCTACGAGGAGATCACCGCCAGCCCTGACGCTGTGTCGCAGCGCAACGAGATCGCCGTGACCGGTGATCTCGACGCCTCACTCCCGCAGACCGTACTGCATCTCGGTTCCGGCCGCGCCGTGGTGCTCCCGACAGAACTGCTGCTGGCGGGTGTGGCGAACCCGAGCAACTTGCAGGCAACCGCCATCGACCGCGCAACCATAGGAAATGGCGATCGCGAACTCATCATTCCGCTGGTGGCGGACCAGGCGCGGATTGGCAAGCAAACGGTGACCACAGGTACTGTGCGCCTCCACCGCGATACCGAGACGTTTACCGAGACCGTCGGCCTGCCGCTTACGCGCACTAGCTGGGATGTGGAACGGAGGCCCGTAGGGCAGCTCGTCGCGGAAAAGCCCGAACCTCGTCAGGAGGGCGACACGATGATCTTCCCGCTGGTCGAGGAGAGGCTCGTCGCCAGGCGGGAGTACTTCGTGATTGAAGAGGTCTGGGTGCGCCAGGTTGCCGTGACGACCGAGCGCTCGGCTACGCTGGAGTTGAAGCGCGATGTGCTGACGGTGGAACGGGATGGACCGGCCGCTACAGGGGACGCGTCGACAGAGCGGGTCAACTCCACCGCTCTCTGAGTGCAGCGCAAGACAGCAAAGCCCCGCAGCGGCGGGGCTTCGCTGCTGGAACGCGTCCGGCTATGCGGCGGCGGCGACGGCAACCGTCTCGATAGAGACGAAGCGGCCGAGCTGGCCGCGGTCAGAGAACTTGACCACGCCGTCGATCTTGGCGAATAGGGTGTCATCGGAGCCGCGGCCGACGTTCTTGCCGGGCTTCAGCGGGGTGCCGCGTTGACGCACGAGGATAGAGCCGCCGGTGACGACTTGGCCGCCGAAGCGCTTTACGCCGAGCCGTTGTGCATTGGAGTCGCGGCCATTTTTGCTGCTGCCTAGACCTTTTTTATGTGCCATTGCTTTGCCTCACTGGCGGCTCGGGGCCGCGGAAATGTAATGTTCTGACCGTGTTCGCCGGTCGAAAAGCAGGTCCTTCGCCTTCGGCTCAGGATGACAACTTCTAGGGAAGATGAAATTCCTGGGTGTTCAGCAGCGTTCCTGTCTTGAAATCCGCAGAAGACTACTTTTTCTCCGCCTCGAAGGTGCGGCCGCCGACCTGAATCGCATTGATCTTCACCTCGATGAAGTTCTGGCGATGGCCCTGCATCTTCTTGTACTGCTTTTTGCGCTTGTAGTGGAAGACCAGGATCTTCTCGGCACGGCCGGTGCCGACGACGGAGGCGAGTACCTTGGCGCCCCCCAGATCCCCCTCAAACTTGCCCGCTTCGCCGGAGACGGCAAGGACGTCCGAAAACTCAAGAGTGCCATTGTCGTGTGCGGCCGTTTCAACCTTCAGGGTGTCGCCGGGAGTGACGCGGTACTGCTTGCCGCCGGTGCGAATGACTGCGTACATGGTGCAAACCTCAAATCGCAAACGCAGCGAACCGCGGCTTTGCGTTTCCTTCAGATCTGTTTCTTCCAAAACTATGGCTTCTTCAAAACTAGATGGTGATTGGGAGCCAGCTTGCAGCCTGCCCTGCCTGCACCGTTTGTCGCCGCGTGTTGCCGTGCGCTCCCATCGGGGCAGGCTCCGCAGCCGCAGAGCGGGCTGCTTTGCCAAACTACAAGAGTTTATCGGATCGGGAGTCGTGGGTCAATGCTGCCTGCGCAGAAAGGGGAGATCGATGCAACCTTCATGAAATCCACTTCAATAAGCGAATTACCCCCATGGGCGCGGCCTTCGAGTGTGCCGAAACGTTACTCCGGGCGTGGATGTCCGAACGCCGGTCGCTGTAATAACGATAGGCGCGCACCATCATCTCCGGGTTCGAGAGCGTCGGACGCCAGCCTAACCGCTCCCGGATGCGGGTGGTGTCGAACAAGAAATCTTCGGCAATCATGCGGTAGTGGTAGGGTCCAAGCGGCGAAATCCCCAATCGATGCGCCAGCTTCATCGCGGCGAGTGTAGGTGCCTTGGGTAGTTGTGCAACACGGGCGCGACCGTTGCGGCCTCCATTGGCTTCGCGGACCACGGCTTCGTAGACCTCGCGCAGGCTGACGACGTTCTCGGCGCCGATGTGGAAGAGATCGCTTTGCCGGTAGTTGAGGCATTGAAGGCAGGCGGTGGCAAGGTCCTGCGCATAGATGAACTGGTAGCGGTTGCCGCCATCGCCGACGACCCAGACCCGCTTGCCATCCTCGATGAACTCGAAAAGGATGGCAAGCAAGCCCAGCCGTCCCTCGTCGATGATGGTTGGGCAGCGTAGGGTTATGACAGGAAGCTGGCGCCCAAAGGGCTCTAGTACGCGTTCAGCCTCCAGCTTGGAACGGCCGTAGACCTCCACCGGCGCGGGCGGCTCGTCCTCCGCAATGGCGTGACCTGCGTTGTGCGCCCAAAGACAGTTTGTGGATATGTTCACCAGCACCGGGACGCGATGGTCCAGGCATCTTTGGCCAACATTGCGTGTGCCGTCCACGTTGGAGGTCCAAAGGTCCTGCTCGCTGACGGTATCGTGCGCCAGCTTGGCCGCACAGTGTACGACGCCATCGAAGCCGTGCTCCGCAAACATATGTCCGAGCAGCTTCAGATCGCGAACATCCCCCTGGATGCTGCAAAGGCGCTCGTGAGAGTCAGGATCGCAGAGCAGGTCAAGGTTGACGACCGTCAGCCCTTCCGCGAGCATCCGCCGCTTCAGTACGCCGCCAAAGAATCCAGAACCGCCCGTGACGAGAACTTTCCTCATAGGGTCTGCTCCAACTGTGCCCGCTCCGCAATCGGCCGCTTCATAAACGACCAAGCTCGGGTGCGGTCGGCGTTTTGAAAAAGATACACCCCCAAAATTGTGATGAGCGGCTCCAAAGGATGGCGAAAACGTGCTTGCACGGTGATCGCGTAGTAGATCAGCGGAAGCACCGCAAACGCCGCAGCGAACAGACCTGCGGCGGGTACCTGCCGGTGCAGTGCCAGCGCAAGCCCGAGCAGCCCGGCCACACTGAGAAACGAGTAGTCCAGCTCACGCAGGGTCTCATCGAACAAGCCATGGTCCAGAGGATGCGGAACGCCGACCCAGAAAAACTGAACTCGCAGGAGCACCTCTCGTGCGAAGCGGGCCTTATCAGCGGCGATGATCGCCTTACCTCGCTCGCCTTGACTGTGGCTGTAGGCGAGCTCGCCCATTTGGGCGTAGCGCCGCAATTCCAGAGAGCCGGCACTCACAGGCATGTCGGTACCCCAGGGAAAACCACCATGTGAAGGCAGCGCGGACATGTAGATCTCCGCGCCCAGGTTTCCACGCAACGGAACAAACGCATGAAAAACGCGTTCGTTGCGCACAATCCAGGGTGCCAACAGTGCGAAAAAGATCAATGTCGCCACCATGCCCCGGGCCAGCACGGCTCCGAACTCCCGGCGATACGGCCATAAGATCCAAACGGCCTGAAAGGGCAAAAAGGTGAGCAGCGAGCTGTTGGAAAGAGCAATTAGCCCCCAGAACAGGCCGAAGCCGCCCCAATCGAGCCAGCTGCGGGAGCCCTGCATCGTACCTTCGCCAATCCCGCGCAGCCGCAGACCGAACGCGAGCGCCCAGGTAAAGAAACAGGAAGTAATGGCCATATCCCAGGGCCAGCGGACCGCGTACTGCATGGCGGCGGGGTAAATTGCCCATAGCCAGCCGGACCAGAGCGCCACGTTTTTTCCGTCGCGACGCCTGCCGAAGCAGCGGTCGGCTATCTCGAAAACCGCGGGCGCGGTGGCAGCCGAAAATACCGAGTTGACCGCAAACAGAACCCATGCCGAGGTGTAGGTATAGATTCCAAAGACGCGGAAGATGGCCGCCATGAGCAGCGGATACAGTGGGGGCGTCCAGGCTGTTGGGCCGGTGTGTCCGTTGAACGGGTCTGCGAAGCCGTAGCCTGTATCCAGTGCGCGAGCGATGCGGCCCATCTCCCAGCCGAACTGGAAGTGATCCTGGATGCCGCGCAGGCGATAGGTGTGGGCCAGCGTCAGGTAAAGCAGCCGGATCAGCAGACCCACCCAAAACATGCGGCGCGCGGCGACCGAATTCCAACCGCTGCGATATCCGCCTCGACGCCCGGCAACAAAAACACGACTGAGTGCCGCACGCATCTGCATCAGCTATCGATTGTACCTTTGTCGATATGCAGGGCGGTCTACGCCGATCTCACGCTGCCGACGCACTATCCTCGTTGCAGAAACGCTTCTGCAGTGCGCAGCGACAGCGCCATGATCGTCAGCGCGGGGTTGGCGGCGAGCGCGCTGGGAAAGGTGGAGTTGTCGGAGATCCAGAGGTTGGGGATCTCGTGTGAGCGGCCGTAGGGGTCGACGACCGACGCCTCGGGATCGGCGCCCATGCGGCAGGTGCCGATGGTGTGCGCGGTGCGGGGAAGCACCCAGATGTCGCGCGCTCCGGCTGCTTTCCATACCGCGGTCATCAGCTTGATCGAGTGCGCGACCATGCTCTCCTCGTTCCCGTGGTATGAGAAGTGAATGAGCGGCTTGGGGATGCCGTTGGTGTCGAGCTCGTCCGAAAGCTCCAGATAATTCCGGTCTGTGGGTAGCGTTTCGCCGTTAATGCCGATGCCGGCGATGAAGTTGTAGTCGGCCAGGTAGCGGGTCAGGGGCTCGCCGAACAACTCTCGTCCGCGCGCGACGCCGGTGGCCCAGGTTACCGGCACCACGCCCAGGCTTTGCACGAGGTATCCACCGGCAAAGTCGGCGTCCTTGGGACGCAGCGTGTCTTCCGAGATCACAGTGGCGGGAAAGCCCTTGTTCATGCGCACCGGTTCGGAGAACGTACCCCACACCTGCGTCGCCACGTGACCCATGTAGTACCTGCCGACCAGCCCGTTGCCGTTGGCGAGCCCGGTATGCAGCAGCAGACGCGGCGTCTCGACCGCACCGGCGCAGAGGAAGACGTGGCGGGTGCGCTGACAGCGAGTGACTGGGCTTGCGGGATCAGTTGTGTCTTGGTAAATGACCGCAGCGAGGCGGCCCGAGGCGTCCTGCTCGAAGCCGGTAACGAAGCAGCCCGGACGGATCTCCGCTCCACTGCGCACCGCCCAGGGCAGATAGGTGACATCCATGGAGGCCTTGGCGCCATTACGGCAACCCTGGTGGCAGAAGCCGCGATTGACGCAGGCATGACGGGTGCCGTACTCGGGCTGCGTGTAGTCCTGGCTGAGCGCCGCGATGGGGGCCGCGCAGGCCCGCATGCCGAGTGCCTCGTAGCCCTTCATCATCAGCTGGCCGGGGCCGTTGATGGGCACGGGACCGGTGGGATAGCGGCGCGATGGGTCCCACGGGTACGGGCTGGGTCCGCTGACGCCGAGAAAGCGCTCGAGCTCTTCGTAGTACGGCATAAGATCGCGGTAGCTCAGGGGCCAATCCACGCCTTCGCCGGAGTCGGTCTTCAGCTTCAGATCGCGCTCATCGGCCCGTGGGCAGAACGCTCCCCAATGCAGCGTGGAGCCGCCCACGCCCGTGCCGGAGGTGTTGCCGCCGTGGACCTGCGGGGTATCGCCGCCGGAGAGCCGCTCACCGCCCCAGTAGATATCCCCGGCCGCGAGTTCATCGGCGGGAAACTGCTCGGCGGGTTCGTCCCACCACCTCCCAGCCTCGAGCGCCACGACCTTCAGCCCCGCCTTCGCCAGCTTCGCCAGCAGCGGCGAGCCGCCGGCACCGGTGCCGATGACCACCGCATCGACCTCCTCGCTGTCCTCGTACTGCTTCATCGAGGAACGAAGCCGTCCCAACTCGTTCTTGCCCAGGTCTGACTGCCTGTAAGCGTTCTTCGTGCCGTTCAACGTTCGAACTCCTCTTGCTGCCCAAGGCGAATCTGCGTAAAGCCGAGGTCGTCGGCGAAGCCGGTATAACCGATGCGCTCCATGGTGCGCGGATCGCCCATGTAAAAGCGGGTGAGTTCGGCACGGACATCGCCGAACCACTGCTTCATTTCCGCCGCGGTATAGGCATCGGCGGCGTCGCCCAGATGCAGGGCGCCGAGTACGCCTCGGCCCAGCTTGCCGGCGGTGGCCTGCAGCAGAAGCTCATCCTGCTGCTGCGGGAAGAGCGCGATGAAGCCCACGCCGTGCGCGCGTTCCGCCGCAAGATCCAGCGAACGCAGACCGCGATGCCAGGCCTCAGCGTCCGGCGGCAGCGTGGCGAAGCGCCAGCCGTCGCCTTTGCCCTCCGCGAGCTGTCTATCCACTCGGGCGGCCAGGTCAAAACCCGCGTTCGGCACAATCCGCTCGGCCAAGGCGCGCACCGTGCGGAACTCCGCCGCACTAAAGGCGGTGGGCTGATGGTTCCAGTCCCGCGATCCAGCCAGCCGCGTCTCCATCACCTCCCGAGTCTTAGGGGAGACTCGTTTCGAGAGAAGCAGCCCTTGGAAGAACCGCTCCGGTGCACGCTCGGGCGTAGAAAGCGTCGCCCCCGTCCTGGCGATGAACTGGGTGATGTACTCGACCAACTCGCCGGGCCGCTCCGCCGGTGCGAGGTGGCCAGCCCCCTCCAGCGTGATCAACTCACCATGGTTCAGGTGCGGCATCGTGAACTCTCGCTGGGCATCGGGGCCAAGCGCGCCATCCGCGCTGCCTGCGAACACCATCGCCGGCACCGAAAGCTCGCCGATGTGCCGCCAATCCTCCTTGCTGCCGTACTCCAACCAGTGTCGAAAGGCAGTGCGGTTCATGCCGAGGACGCCGGCAATCGCGCGCTCGCGCACGGCTTCGGGCAGGGGCAATTTCCCGGTATTCTCATCGACGAAGTTGGCGGCGTATTTGCGGTCCGCTTCCGCATTTTTTGTGCTCTCACCCAGTGCGGCGAGCATCTCGCCGCGCTTCTTGTCGGTCATCGGCTCCGGCCCGGGAGGTGAGGGCGAGACGAGCACCAGCCCACGTAGATCTTCAAGGCCCAGCAAGCCGTGCTCTGCTTGGCGGGCCACGACCGCCGCTACGGCTCCGCCCATGGAGTGGCCGGCGAGAAACCACGGCACAGGTTCTTCCTCCGGTCCATGCCAACGCAACGCGCGAACGGTCTCAACTACGGCCCTTGCCATGGAGAAGACGGAAAAGCCCGCAGTTCCGGCAGCCTCGCCGAATCCCGGCAGGTCCACGGCGACGCAGCGCGCGCCGCGCGCCGCAAGGCCTTCGCTGACCTCCGTCCAGGCCTGGGCGCCGCCGCCCAGCCAATGCAACATCAAGAGCAGGGGGCCGCGTTCACCCCGACGCAAAACAGGCAACATGGTGAGGTAGACGCCGCTTCGGCGCCAAACCGCCAAGGCGCAAGCGATCCTTTCCTGTGCCGCGAAAGATTGTTCCGGGATGTTGCGGCTGCACTGTTTGTACACCGCCGCGTACGCCCCGCGCTGTCCCTTTTCGAGTCAGCGGCAGGCGGTTCGGGCGTCATGCGACGCATCATGCGACACTAGGCGACACACCATGCCCGACGCTCGCACGCAGCCCACCGTTCTTGTGCAACTTCTTCATCCCGCCGCGCAGCTGCCGCGCTATGCCCACCAGGGACCGTACGGCGATCTGGCCGCCGATCTTTTCGCCGCGGAGGCAGCCACCTTGGCGCCGATCGGGGAACCCGGCGCCACACGCACGGTCAGCACGGGGCTGGCGCTGGAGCTGCCGGATACGCATGGAGCGCTCGTCGAAGACCGCTCCGGCCTGGCCGTACGCGGAGTCACCACGCTGGCAGGGGTCATCGACTCCGGCTATCGCGGCGAGCTGAAGGTGGTGCTGACCAATCTTTCACCGGAGCCGCAGGCCATCGCTCCCGGCCATCGCATTGCGCAGCTGCGCATCGTTGAGCGCATCCAGGCTGTGTTCGCCGAGACCGACACGCTCGCCGAAACGCCGCGTTCGGTGCGGGGCTTCGGGTCGACGGGTACATAGGTCTCCAGAGCGCAATCGGAGAGGAGCGTGGCGTTCTAGATGTGATGGGGAGCGTTCTCTCGATCGGAGTGGAGGACCTGCAGCCCCGGGGCGTACAAAAAGCAGATTGCCTGCGGGAATGACAGAAAGAAGGGCTGGGTTCTTGCTGCAGGTATCTGCTACAGGCTGCGGTGGCACAACTTGGTCAGGAGCCACCTCCATGCGTTTTCTCGACTAAGAGTCTATCCGCAAATAGGGATTGTTTGTCTCCAACTTGTGAGGGCTGCTGCGATGTAGAGCAAAGCTTGGAAGCTGGCCTCTGTTTTCTCGAAGCTGACCAGTAGTTTGCGATAGCCATTCAGCCACGAGTGACTGCGCTCGACGACCCAACGGCGCGCCTTATAGTTTGGGTCACGCTGTTTTTGCTGCGCTTCGTCGTTGCGCGGACGGATGTGAGGTCGATAGTCGCGTTTGAGCACCGAGGCCAACGCCTTTTTGCCCAGGTATCCTGCATCGGCGCATAGATGCTGAGGCGTCTGTTGCTCCGGACCGGGCCGCTCGACGACGATGCCATCCAGTGTCCTCTCCAGCAGCTTGACATCATGCACGTTGGCGGCGCTGACGATGATGGACAGCGGGACGCCACGCGCGTCCACCAGCAGACTGCGCTTGCGCCCGTTTTTTTTCCCGATCCGTTGGGTTCGGCCCCACGCACTCGGTGGCCAGCGGCGCTTTGCCCATCGCCCCGTCGATGGACTGCCATTCCCAGGCGATGCCCTGCAACCCGTCGTATTCGGCCAAGCCGGCCTGCCATATTCGAAGAAAAAAGCCGGCCTTATGCCATGCCTGAAAATACTTGTGCACCGCACTGGCCGAGCCGAACTCGCGGGGCAGCGCCTTCCACTGGCAGCCGGTGCGCAGAACATACACGATGGCGGCAAAGACCTGGCGGGGGGCCATCGGCTTGCGACCAGCGCCCGGCTTGCGTTGAAACAATCTTCCGTCAGGTCGCAGGCGCCCGGGAACCAGCGGAGCAATCTTCTCCCAAAGAGCTTCGGAAACGGTCCAAGACTTGATCTGCGCCATACAACAAAGCATCGCCCAACTCAGACTGCTTCCGCGCCCAATTACCTGCCAGAGAATCCTACTCGTTACTATTTGCGGATAGGTTCTTACTTTCCAAAACTCGAGATCCTGTCGCCTCCAAAAAGCCGGGGTTGCAGTGTTCGTCTCGGTCCCGGTACGACGGCATGCGGGCAGCAGGATTCTGTTCATCGCATGTGTAAGAACAAAACGATAATGGACTGTGGCTGTGCCTGTACAGGCACAGCGCGTGCTGGGCATCGACAACTGGGCATGGAAGAAGGGCCATCGCTACGGCACGATCCTCTGCGATCTGGAAAAGCGCAAGGTGCCGGATCGTAACTCAGATACTGTGGCAGCGTGGTTGAGGCAGCATCCCCGGCACGAGATCGTCAGCCGTGACCGGGGTGGGATCTATGCGGAGGCCGCACGCAGGGCAGTTCCTCAAGCCGTTCAGGTAGCTGACCGCTGGCACCTGCTACGTAACCCGAGTGAGGCATTGCGCCATGCGCTTGCACCGCACCATCGCCTGTTCGCGCAGGCAGCACGAGCCGGTCTCATCGAGGATGCGCCTTCCCCACCCGCACCGATTCCTCCATGGAGTGAGCGCGAGCGGCAGATCCAACAGGCCAAAGGCAGAGACGATACGAGCGATGGAAAAAGGCACGGGATCTTTTGAAGACGGGAGGGTCCGATCGAGAACTCGGACGGCAGCTCAACCTCGACCACCGCACTGTGAAGAAGTTCAGGAACGCAGACGAGTATCCGGAGGCGGCGCCTCGTGTTCGCCAGTCGATCGTCGATGACTATGCAGCCCATTTGGATCGGCGTCTGGGCGAAGACTGTCGCAGCTCCACCAGGCTCTGGCGCGAGTTGCGCAAGCAAGGCTTCCGTGGGCAGGTCAATAGCATCCGTTACTGGCTTCGACAGCGTCGCAGCAGCCAGCCTCCTGGCACTTCGCCGGCGCGACCGGCTCTGGGGGCCTCGCCACGACAGGTCGTCTGGTTCATGCTCAAGGCCACCCTCTCGGCAAAGGGCTTGATGTTGAAGTTCACGCAACAGAGTCGATCTGCTGGCCAGTAGCCCAAGCCGGCATGCCAGTTGTGCTCCGGCGCGGTACCTAAAGCCAGGGTGAGCCAGTTCAGAGCTTCGCTTGATCGGCACTCCGCCGCGCATGGCGGGCCACCGTGCCAGGCAATGGCTCCGTGAAGATCTTCCTCGAGCAGTTGCTCTCAATACAGAAGAACCTCCGCGTCTGAAGCAGAACCACCACTGGCAGACCTTCCCAAGGCAGATCCTGCAGCTTGCGTTGATAAACGGCTGTGTACGCGGTGCGAAGCCGTCCCACACCAGGGACAGATCGAAAAGGCGCGACAGGTTCTCAACTCCATCTGTACCGCGCCAAGCTGCGGTTTAAGGACAGACCAGTGCCACTTCCGCAATGTTCGGGACCAAGGATCCATGCCTCATCGGCCAAGACGGAGGTCACCAGAGCTAGCTCTGTCTTACGCCTCAGAACGCCGGCCGGAAAGAATCACCAAATGTGCGCCAGAACCGAAGGCCAGGTGCACGGCTAATACTCATCAAACGTCAAATCTATGGCCGCGCCGGCTTCGAGCTCCTGCGCCTCCGCGTCCTCCATAAGGCCTGCTCGAGGATGATCTCCAACCTAACCGCCAGGGCAGCACACGACGTCACCAAATGTGCGCCAGAACCGCAACAATGTCGTAGCTCTGCAAAGCCAAGGTGTCGCCGACCTCCTCTTAGAGGCAGGTACGGAGGCGACAGATTGGGCTGGCTGATGATGAGCAAGCGCAACTTGCAGCGGATCGAGGTCTTGACCGAAGTCCTGGCTGGCCGGCGGACGAAGGAGTCGGCCGCCGGAGTGTTGAGTGTGAGCGTTCGGCAGACGCAGCGATTCCTGGCCAAATATGGGGACGGCGGCGGCGCGGCACTGATCCACCGATCACGGGGTGGCACGGCCAGCAACCGCCTGAGTGATGGCGTTCGCGAGTATGTTCTTGAGCTTGTGCGACAGAAGTACCGGGATTTCGGACCCACGCTAGCAGCGAAGGTCTTTCTCGAGCAGCACGGTGTTGATGTCTCCCAGTATCGGGACTTGGGATCGACGCTGGCCATCGAAGCGTTGTACGAGAGGCACGGCATCAAGGTTGGCCGTGAAACCCTGCGGACGTGGATGCTCGAGCAACGGAATCAAGCTGGGCCGAAGCTCCTCTGAGAGGCACTCGATAGCCTTGGCGACGAATGACCGTTACTGCTGGACGGAATACGTAGGCCCGCCGCCTTCGAGATACCACGCACGGCATTGATCAACCGCGTCCTTGACTTACAAGCAGATCGCGGGCTCGAAGCTGAGCTACCGACAGGTACGACACGCACTAGACGAGCAAGCATAGGCGCATCTACTCTGTCGGACTTGCGGATGTTGGCTGTGATTCATGGGAAGGTTCCGAGGGTTGGCAACAACGACCTGGTGATCCCATTCCAGCAACTTCTGGCTGATCCAACGCAAGTGGCGATCCCACTTCGATCGCGATTAAAGCCGGTGCAAGGCTCTTAAAATGAGCAGCAAAGTCGTGCGGTGTCGTCCGTACACGGTAATTGCCGCGCTCGGCACGGCCGTCTGCTTGCGTGGTCATCTCGGCCGCATTCAGGCCGTTACTACTGGTCTTCTAATACTAATGAAATTGGGCCTGGAAGCTCATAGCGCTTACTTCATGCTGTTGAGTACGATTGGCCGTTCTCGAAAACCCTGCGCCAATTCGTACAGAATGACAAATCGAGAAAACAAGGGCTGGATCTTGGTCGCTTCACGTCGGAATTCAATCAATTCAACGTATTACAGGAGCATGGCTATGAAGAAGCTGTTTGAAGGTAAGAAGCACGTATGGACGTTCATGTCTGTCGTAATCGCTGCCGCGAGCATTTGCGCGGTTAGCGCAGCGGGACAGAGTGGAAAGCAGGTCATCACAATCCAGACAAATACGGACGGGAACCCTCAGCTCTTTCGCGACGGTGTTGCTTGGATTCCGCACGGCGTGCAGATGGTTGCGTTCGTGGAAACCCCAGGAATACAAAAGCTTGCCACGAGCGCGAATAACCCCAAGCAACAGAAGTGGTTCTACACTGCGTATACCCAGTTCAGCAACAGTGAATTCGACGACATAAAGGCATGGGGAGCGGATACGGTGCGGATGCAGGTTTCGGAGCCAGGAACCGATTCTACGAACGAAGCTTACGATGCGGCCTTCGTGGACAATTATGTCAGTGCAGTGAAATATGCGCGCTCGATCGGGCTCAACGTCATTGTTTCGGTTCAGGATGAAAACCAGTACTATACCGATGGTAATGGAGCTATCAAGGAGGACCCGATGTCTCCTAATCCCAGTTCTTCGACAATGTCCGCTTGGAAAACCCTCACGTCCAAGCTGAACGGGGATCTCGGCATCATGTACGAGTTGTATAACGAACCCGGTGGAAATACCGGGTATCGGGTCCCCTCACCTGCCTGGACTAACTACTCTGACGCTGCGGACACGTTGGTCGGACAAATTCGCAACTCGAATATAAACGGAACGCCAGTGAACAATGTCATCATCTCAGATGGATTAAATCAGGGACAATCCTTTATCAACTTCATACCGCTTAAAGACAACAACGTACTCTACTCGGTGCATCCATATTTCCACCAATCCGCTGCCCCGGATGCGAGTACATGGACCCCGCAATGGGGCTACTTGACCGGGGCAATCTCCGGAGCGTCTGCTCCATCGACCGGAAAGGTTCCCGTGATTGTTGGAGAATGGGGAACGCTGGATCAGGGTGACTACCTTTGTAGCACTGGCACGCCGCAAGCAGCGTTAAATATGCTCAATTACATGAGGGACGCAAAAATCGGCCTCATCGCAGTTACTTGGGACGAATCACGAAACGGGTGGGGAGGTTTGGACACGGACACAACTGGGAATGACAAGGTATACGGAATCTCCACTACACTGACCGGTGCCTGCAATGACGATAAGTTTGGAGCGGGCAAAACCATAAGGTATTGGTACAACCAAAAAGAACTTCCCGGCCAGCCGCTCTAAACCTTCGGCGGCGGGAGGCATCTTTGGAGATTGTTCCGCCGCCAAATTCCTCCGTGTGGTTTAGGGTTGTAGTTAGGAATAGGAAGGTGAAACTTGTATAAAAGTAGGCGTTAAGCGGCCTGTAGGCTTGAGTCGTGAATACCCACGTATTCCACTGCCGCAATATAGCCGCTCCTAGAACGACGCTTCCGCTGGGGTAAACGGTTGACACCCGAAAGTTAAGTACTTCCCGGAACGCAATCACCCGGATTCGCCTAACCTTCAGGATTCAATTTGACCGCACTCCGTTGTCGAGCCAATGTCGGTGAAGCTCTTCTCGAGACGACTGCCGCCTCCTTGCCTAACGGCTGACCGTCCGCACCTTCAGTTACTCGATCTAGCCCTCAGCATGTTCACGCTCTCCGCTCTGCAGAGCCTGCGCCGCAGCTTCTCGACTGGCAGAACCAAGGGCTCGATCGCGTCGATCTGACCCAAAGCCCAAAGACTAGGCCGGGGATTCGGGAGTATTTGCTGGCTCATTGTGGTCCTCTGGAAGTCTGGAACGAAAAGGGGAGCTGCTGATATGGCGAGCAAAGGGCACACAGAGGAAGAGATTTTACGGGTTTTGCGGGAGGCGGAGGCGGGCGAGACGATCGTCGAGGTGTGTCGCAAGCATTGGGATCAGTCAGGATAACGTACGATTTCTTTCGCACATTGGCTTTGAGTTCTAGGCCGAGAGGGCTGGTACTAGCAGGAGGAGCGAGGCCTCTGAGGGACTTGTGATGGAGCCGACGATGGGAGCTGTGGCGGAGACGGAGAGCGAGACGAAGAAGAAGTACGCAGGCCTGGGGTTGAGCGAGCTGCGGCAGCTACGCGAGAAAACGGCAAGCGATCGGCAGTGGACTCGCGCTTCTTCCACTTGGCGACGGTCTTCGGGTTGATGCCATGACGCCGGACCAGCCCCTCATGCTCTCTTGACTATGTTGTATCGCTCGACGGACCGCCTCTGTCGTTGTGGCGCTCCGGTGTAGAACCTGTCCCATAGTGCCTCCTTCTCACCCTCAGAAAAGTATGCACCATCAAATGCCGGGACTAAACACCTAATCAGAACTCATTGGGTGTTCGTCAGGCCGAAGAGATTAATCCTCATCAATGCGAACGAGCCCCTGCTTTAATGCAACTGCAAGAGCTTCCGCACGGTCACGAGAGCCGAGCTTCTCCAGCATATTATTGATATGGTTCCGGACGGTATTTGAACTGATAGAGAGTTCCCGGCCAATCTCGATATTCTTTAGACCTTTCGCGATAAGTCGCAGCACGTCTGTCTCCCGGCAACTTAGCGAGTCTCTGGTAGCCCGTTCGGCCAGTTGCCTTGCAATCCTCGGGGGGATCCAAGTTTCACCCAGGTGTACCTCCCGAACCGCTGCGATAACTTCTTCCATCGGAGATGTCTTGAGCAGAAAAGCGCGAGCGCCGGCACGCATCGCGCGGAAAACGTCTTCATCAGTGTGGTAGTTCGTCAAGACGGCGACTTTGATCTGCGGAGTTCTTGCACGAACAAGCCGGGCAAGCTCATCCCCAGCCATATCCTTCATGCGCAGATCGGTCAGCAGCACGTCGACCTGCAGACGCTCCATTTGAGCCAGAGCTTCCGAAGCGATGGACGAGCCGCCAACGACCGTCATGTCAGGCTCGTCGTCGAATAAGCTGGAGACCCCACGCAGCAGCACTGGGTGATCATCAACAATATAGACATTGATCACATTCTCTCCTTCAATTCAGCTCACGAAATGGGGACATCACGTCGTACGATACCGCATCGGTTATACGTCTGTCCGATGGTGGTGCTCAGCTCTGGTCTTCGTTGAGAGAGACACAGAGCAGGGAATCAAGGTGCGCTGGGTGTGCGATACATCTCACGCCATTGTGGCTCGTAGGCCTGGTTCGAATGGTGGAAGAATGGAACGGGTTTTCGCTCGTGGGGGCGTTAACCCGCAGGCAGTTCCTGATTGAAGAGGAGGACATGTGACTTCGGAATCTGCAGATCGCAGGTACGCGTTCGCAATCCAGTCTGTCGTGTTCTCCTTGACGTGACGCTCGGCCCACCAGCGTTCCGGTGGAGTCGCCGAGGACTGGGAGAGCCATGGCGCAGGTCGGTGGTCGTGACCGATGTTATCCCATGGACTTGAAATGACTTTGGCAACTTGCCCTCGTCCAGATGCTCAAGTCCACCTCCCGGCGAGAGCTGATCGCTGAGTGACACCAGAGTCCTACTAACGAAAGGGGACCAGACCGAAAATCTTCGCCGTCTGTACGATGAGGGCGCTCATCTTGGCCAACTCCACAGGCGGAACGACAAGGTCGCCGGGTGCGTCCGCGAGGAGGTCGAGATGCACTGCCGCAGCCGCGGGCGAAGGGAGCTCTACCTCGCGTGCATACTTGGCGGCGTAAACGGGCGCATCGATGAGGCGATCGAGTGTTTCTGAAGCGAAGGTGAATGAACCCTCTGCGTGCTCTGGACCTTTTACCGACGTGAGTGATGTGAACGGTTGAAGGTTCGCGGGCAGTTGAAGCGTTGCGACTACAGGTATGTCCCGCACGTACCAACCCGCAGGATAGAGCAGCATGTGCTGCCAATGAACGTGCACCATCTCTGGGTGAAGTGTAGCTGCTGTACGTGGTGAAAGGTATTGGAATGTCAGAGTCTGCGCTTGTTGCGGCACCGTCATGTGAAAGGCATGCACATCCGCGAGATCCCTGCGCCATTGCACGTCCTCGCCATCGATCTGCGTTTAAAGGCCGGCCAATTCTATAGCCGAGACCGTGGGTGCATGGCTGGTGGTCTCCCATTCGGGGTAAAACAACACCAAATCGCCAGCAGCCTGCAGCGGGATCGACTCTGTCACACGGAATATGCTGTGGGCAGTGTCCCCTGGCATCGATACGAAGGTGGATCGTTCCGCGAAACGGGCGGTCCTCCGGTCAGGCAGCGCTGGCTGTGGAGGGCTGACACTTGGCTTGAAATCTGTCTGCGCTGCACAGAAGCAACAAAACCAGATCCAGGAGCAGGCTAGGCTTACGCGCATGAAACGAAGCAAAATCCTGTCTGGAGCACGCATAAAGCTCATCGTATGGAGGCCAGCGCCCCCCGAATCGCCCTGTGGAAGGGTTCCGGTGATCCCGCCGCACTCGCTAGTACATACCCGCCCTGGATCGTCGCGATCAACATCGCGGCCATCTCTGCTGCATCGATATCCGCGGAAACCTCCTTTGCTGTCTTTGCCTCTTCGATCACAGCCTGTAACTTGGCCTGCAACCACACGAAGGTCTCATCAATCGGCTTGCTCAGCTGTTTGTTGCATGCAATCTCAGGGTCCTGTGTCAGTTTGCCGATCTGGCAGCCTTTTAAGGCCTCTCTCGAACGCAACATGTACCCACGGATACGTTCCATCGGCGTCCCCGAAGCCATGAGGCATTTTTCAGCCCCTTGCCGGAAGCTTGCTGCACTTTTCTCGATTGCCGCTGCGGCAAGGTCGGCTTTGCCCTTGAAGTGGTGGTACATGCTTCCTTGACCCGCGCCTGAGCGCTCCTGGATGGCCTTGGGGCTCATAGCCACGTAGCCCCGCTCCCATAAAAGTTCTTGAGCGCTCTTTACAAGTAAGTCTCGAGTTGTCATACTCTGTACCTATTAGTATGTACACCGGCCGTTTCTGGCAAGTGGCTTTTCGTTCTGCTCGCCTTATTCCAAACTCGTGGAGCTTTACGTTGAATAACCTTTTCATTCCTTCCCAGAGATTGAGAGTGCCTCCGGAACGCCGGAGGTCCCTATATTGCATCATCTTAGTGGCCTTATTCTCCACTTCCGGGCTTCTCGCTCAAACGCCAACGCCCCTTCCACAGCCGATCCCGTTACCGGCCCCGATTCAAGCACCTAAGGACACTCCCTACCCCGGTACCATCGAGCTTCACGTCGACGCCACGGATGTCCTGCGCCGCGTCTACGAAATTCACGAGACCATCCCCGTTTCAAAGCCCGGTTCATTCACCCTGCTCTTCCCGCAGTGGACACCCGGGGACCACGCCCCGAATGAACCGCTTGAAAAGCTCGCGGGCCTTGTCGTGAGCGCCAATGGAGCTCGCCTTCACTGGTATCGGGATACGGTCAACATGTATGCGTTCCGGGTAGAGGTACCTACCGGTATTAAAGCGCTTGAGTTGAGGTACCAATATCTCGGCGGCTTAGGCCCGGTTACAGGCCCTGTGCTCATCGCACCGACGATGCTCGACTTGCAGTGGCAGTCTCTCATCCTCTATCCCGCAGGCCATTTCACCCGCGACATCCTCTACCGGCCCTCCATTACGCTACCAATTGGCTGGACGTATTTCACATCACTTGACGGCGGCGCGGCAGATTCTCATTTCATTGGCAATTCCTTCACCTTTCCTTCCATCGCCCTCGACGCACTCATCGATCAGCCCATTATGGCAGGACAGTACCTCAAGCAGGTTGTCCTCACAGAGTACCCTGTCCCGGTCCGACTCGATGTCGCTGCGCAGAGCGCAGACGATCTCGCGGCTTTACCGGAGGCGGCAAAACGACTTGCCGCGCTCACCCCGGCAGCGTACAAGCTCTTCGGCTCTCACCACTACGATCACTACGACTACATGCTCTTTCTCTCTGATGAACTGAGCACCTACTTCGAGCATCATCGTTCCGGAGAGAACTCTGCCCCAGCAAACTATCTCAAAACAAAACCGCAATCGCCAGCGGAGATACCTGATCTCTCTTATATGGCGCACGGCTATGTGCACTCCTGGAACGGCATGTATCGCCGCCCCGCAGAGATGTGGACTCCAAACCTGAATACGCCGGAACGCGACTCTATGCTGTGGGTGTTCGAGGGTCTTACCATGTATTGGGCTGACGTGCTCTCCTTCCGCGCCGGTTTCTATAAGCATGCTGACATCGAGGAACAGTTCACGAGTCTTGCTGCTGCAATGACTCTCGACGCAGGAGCGGACTGGCGCACTCTCGACGACACCAATAATGATCCGATCATCCTTGGTCGCAGGACCGCCTGTTGGCCAAGTTGGCAGCGCAGCATGTTTGATCCTTATGTACAAGGAGAGATGATCTGGCTCGAGGCCGACGCCATCATCCGTCAACAAAGCGGTGACAGGAAGTCGCTCGATGATTTTGCGCGCAATTTCTTCGGGGTTCGTGACGACTCCGGCAACGTCGTTAAGACGTACACATCTGACGAGATGGTGATGGCGCTCAATGCTGTTCAAGCGTACGACTGGCGTGACTTCCTACAGTCGCACCTCGAGGCTTACGGCCAGGGCAGGATGGTTCACAGCATTGATCGAGCCGGCTACGAGCTCGTCTTTACTAACAAACCCACGGGAATCGGACCGCCTAACACATCGCTTGATCTCGCCTATTCCCTCGGTATGCGAATCAATTCAAGTGGTACCATCTCTGCCGTACATTGGGGAGGGCCTGCCTTTAAGGCCAATCTCACGTTCGCCGAGACCATCGTCTCGGTCAATGGCAAGCCTTATGATCCCGAGCTATTCACCAAAGCCATCGATGAGACAGCTAGGGGAGGTCCGCTGGATCTAGTCGTAAAGCGAGGAGCATGGCAACAAGCAACTTCGATTGCTTGGCAAGGCGGGATGCGATACCCGCATCTTCGACGCATTGAGGGTAAACCCGCTCTGTTGGACGAGATCCTTGCCCCCGATCAAAAAGGGGAGGATCAATCTCATCGTTGATGGAACAGATGAGCTTGAAAAGTCGTAGAAACGGCAAGGGGGTACGGGAATCGTTCCAATGACACTTAAAACAGCGGCTCTACTCTTTCCAGTGCTATTAATAATCTTCTCGGCTAATGCGGTCACGGTTTTAAGAGCTGAGCAAGTTTCTTCGCCTGTTCTCAAGACAGAACAAAATGAGGCGCTTGCTCATTCAATCGTTCAGCTCTTCAGCGAAGACCAAGCACTTCTGAGTGATCTCGCAAAAGCTAAGAAGGATCCTGCATTTCAGCAGACCTACAAGGCGTACATCGAGCGTGTAAAAGTAGAGGACCACAATCCGAACTTCTACGACCCTGCGGTCTATTCACGTTGGGCCCAAACACCTGATGCTCCCGAGATCGTTCGATCTTACGTTAAGTTCCGCAAATCTACTGATCTACGCATTCAGTTCATCGTCGCAGAACATGGTTGGCCGCAGAGAGGAGCCGTGGGTGATGAAGCCGCAGCGGACTTCTTTTTCCTCTTTGGACATGCCGATGACGATAATGCTTGGAGGGTAACTCAACTTCCGACCATCACGAGGGTTTTCCGAGAGGATCACCTCAACCCTCGAATGTATGCTCACATGTGCGACCGCCTTGCCAACGTAGCCGGGAAGCCCCAGATCTACGGCTCCGTGATGGGGCCGGGGAAAACTCCGGGCACTGCAAAGCTTTACTGGCCGCTCATTGATAACATTGTGGCCGCGGACGACCGGCGAGTTCAAATTGGGCTGCCCTCCATTGAGGACGACCTCCAGAAGTTTCGTCAAGGTGCCGATATCGGTCCGTACATGACGCCCATCATGAAGGGGCAGGACTGGAGCATGGCTGACGTTTACAAGACACCCTACGCTGCCACCACGGCCACAAAAACTACCCCGATCAAGCTCAGCGTCGATCTCCGCGATGCCCCGCAAAAGGTCTTGCACGCCACCGAGACCGTCCCCGTCACCCCCGGCGAGCTCACTTTGGTCTACCCCAAGTGGATTCCGGGCGAGCATGGCCCCACTGGTCCCATTGACGACCAGGCCGGCCTCTTCTTCACAGGGAACGGCCAACCTATCCCATGGCAGCGCGACCCGATCGACATGTACAGCTACCACCTCACCGTTCCCGCTGGTGTCACTTCGCTTCAGGTCAAGATGGACTTCCTCGCCACTCCAAACAACGGCAGTTACGCCGCCGGCGGTTCGACCAGTGCCAATCTCGCCGTCCTCAGCTGGAACACCGTCGTTCTCTACCCCTACACCGGTCCCAACACGGACGCGAAGTCCGTCACGATCCAGCCCAGCATCACCCTCCCGGACGGTTGGCGCTATGGTACCTCGCTAGAAACCACCAGCGCGGTCGGCTTAGCCGGCCTGCAGTTCAAGTCCGTTAACCTCGAACAGCTCATCGACTCACCCGTCCTTGCCGGCCGCTACTTTCGCGAGGTCGAGCTTAAAGGCGATTCGCACATTCGCCACTCCGTCGACATGGCCGCCGACGGCCCAGAGGACCTCAACCTACCCCAGGCCCACGTCGACCAGTTCTCCAGACTCATCGCCGAAACAGGCGAGCTTTATCGCAGCCGCCATTACAGCAGCTACCGCTTTCTCATCACCCTCTCGGACCAGGTCGCCCACTTCGGTCTAGAACACCACCAGTCCTCCGATGATCGCGTCGAGCCCACCACCTTCATCGACGATGAAAAAGTTGCCCTTCGCGGCGAGTTGCTTCCTCACGAATTAACCCACAGCTGGAACGGCGAGTACCGGTGCCCTGACGGCCTCGCCACACCCAACTATCAGGTACCCATGGTTACCGATCTACTCTGGGTTTACGAAGGCTTGACCGCGTACCTGGGAGACGTGCTGGCCGTCCGCTCCGGCATCCGGACGCCCGAACTGTACCGCGATCGCCTTGCCGTCATTGCTGCTACCTACAATAACCGTCCCGGTCGAACTTGGCGCCCGTTGAGGGACACCGCACGCATGGCTCAGGTCCTATACCTCGTCGGAGGCGCCTACGACAACTGGCGCCTAGATACCGACTTCCACGACCAGGGTGAGCTCGTCTGGCTCAGCATCGACCCGCCTTCCTCCGCCTCAATGGCAACACCGCGCCCATCGTCATCCCGTACACCTTCGACGATTTCGTCGCCGACCTGAACAAAGTCGTCGCCTTTGACTGGGCTGCGCTGCTCAAGGAGCGCCTTGACGAGCTCAGTGCCGCCGCCCCGCTTGATGGCATCTACCGCAACGGCCTCCGCTACCCCTGTCTTGAACGTGTCTTCTCCTCCCCGGGCCGCCTAGATGACATCCTCCACCCTCTAACCAAGTAAGCAGCAGCACAGCGCACGCCAAGACAGCCCCCTATGAGCTCTGGACAAGTCAGTCACGAAGGGATCTCGCAAGGCTCCCTCCTGTTCGCAGCAGCTCAAACCAATGGATGGAGCTTGTCGTGCTTGGTCATTCTTGTGCTGCCATTTGACAGTGGCTCCGCGTCAACGGAGTTCCGTTGTCTGGATTCAGTAGCGGCGTTCTTCTGCCGCGGCGTTCGTCGCACATCCGCGTCGTGAGCAACGAAGTGTTTTGGTTTTCTCGAGGTGCAAATGTGTAGAGCTGTTCTGCTCTTTGTCGTGGTTCTTGGGTGGATGACTACTGCCGGAGCTGCCCCATTGATGCGTTACCCGACGACGAACGCCACCGAGGTAGCCTTCGTCGCTTACGATGATCTCTGGAGCGCACCTTTGGCAGGCGGCCCTGCACACCGCCTCACGCATGATCCGGGTGCGGTCACGACACCTTTGTTCTCGCCTGACGGGAAGTGGATTGCATTCACCCTCAGACGCGGCGGTTTGCGTGATGTGTTTCTCATTCCTTCCGCCGGTGGTGAGCCACGTCGCTTGACGTACGAGGCCAGCCGCTCTGCAGAGGGAGCGATGGTTGTCGCCTGGACCCCTGATTCGCAGCGCGTCATCTTTCTGTCCCACCGCGCAACTCCTGTAGAAGCGCTCATGCGCGCCTTCGCGGTTCCTGCCACGGGCGGCCCTGCCGTTATGCTTCCTCTGGATCGCGCTGGCATGATGTCCTACGCGCCCAACGGTCGTGTCATTGCGTACAACCAGATCTTTCGCAATCTGGAGCTTCGCAAGCGCTACATCGGCGGACAAGCCCAGGACATCTTCACCTACGACTTCGAATCACATAGGTTAGCGCGCCTGACACATTGGAAGGGAACGGACACCGCACCCATGTGGTTCCGACGCCGGATCTATTTCTTGTCTGACCGCGGCAGCCGTTTTCGCGCCAATCTGTGGTGCTACGATCTCGACACAAGGCGCTTCCATCAGATCACCCACTTCACCGACTACGATGTTGACTGGCCATCTCTCGGCGGTTCAACCATCACCTTTCAACAGGGTGGCCGGATGTACGCAGTAAATCTCCCATCGGAACACATTCGACAGATCGATATCTCCGTCAACGAGGATGACGAGCGCACGAAGCCGCACTTCGTCCCCCTTGGGAGTGCCGTGCGCGTCACGGATGCCATGGGGGGCGTGGACTACGCGCTCTCCCCCACTGGAAATGCGCTACTACTCTCTGCGCGTGGAGATCTCTTCCGGGTTGCGCCTCACGTTTCCGGTGAAAACCTTACCCAAAGCCCGAGCATCGACGAGGATCATCCAGCCTGGTCGCCAGACGGTCAGACCATCGCGTATGAAACGGACGTGACCGGCGAGCAACAGCTTGCTACGCGACCGGCAGGAGGCGGCCCCGAAAAGATTCTGACGCGCTTTGACCGTGGATACTTCTACACGCCGCTGTGGTCTCCGCGCGGAGATAGCATGACCATTGCAGATGCCAATCACTCTCTTTGGTGGGTGCATCTAGATGGAAGACCGCCGCAACGCATCGCTACCGACCCCTACGCGGAGATACGCGACGCTGCGTTCTCGGCCGACGGCCGATGGCTGGCTTACAGCACCCAACGGCCAACCCATCTCCGTGCGATTCATCTGTACGAATTGGCTTCCGGTCGCGATGCGGTGGTCAGCTCGCCAATGGAAAGCGATCGGTCTCCGGTGTTCACCGCGGACGGCCGCCTGCTTGTTTTCGTTTCGCAACGCAACGAGCAGCCATTTGTTTCTGATCGCGACGACGAGAGCCTCATCTCAACATTGAACTCTGATGGTCTCTACGCAGTGACACTCGACCGGCGCTCGCCTTCGCCGCTGCTGGGTATTTCGGCCCAAGCGCCAGCCGCGCTATCTCCTGTCCACATCGACCTGGAAGGTTTTATGAAGCGTGCCGTGGCATTGCCTATCACGCCCTCAGTTATCCCTTCGTTGCAGGCGCGGGGCAACGAAGTCTTCTATCAAACGCGCCCTATTCAGTTGATTGGCGGTGACCTCGCCGGAAGCAAGGGCGCGCTGCGTTGCCTCGACCTCGCCACTATGAAAGACACGATGGTCATTGACGATCTGGACAACTTCAGTCTCTCAGCAAATGGTCAGAAGGTTGCATTTCGCCGCAGCGGGGTATGGCGGATGGCTGGCATGAAGTCCCCCAGTCCTAGCGACGGAGAAGCTGTCGACTTAAGTTCACAGCTTGTCTGGATTGACCCGAAACGCGAATGGGTCGAGATGTTTGACAACGCTTGGCGTCTTGACCGCGACGTTTTCTTCAGCAAGGTAATGAACGGAACAACCTGGCAGGCTGTGCATGACGCCTATGCGAGGCTACTGCCTGCTCTCGGGTCCCAGAACGACTTTCTCTACCTCTTGGGCCAGATGCAGGGTGAGATCGCGAGCTCTCACACATTTATGGGTCGCGGTGCCGACCCTGACTCACGTAAGCCCTCTTTAACCGGGCTGCTCGGGGCCGATTACACCCTCGACGCTGGTTCAGGCCGATACCGTTTCTCTCGCATTTACCGTGGTGACCAAACGCGTCCGGAGATGGCTGGTCCGCTTGGCGCTCCTGGCGCGGAGGTGAATGAAGGTGACTATCTGCTGGCCATCAATGGCCGCGAACTAAGTGCACCGGCGGATCCCGACAGCCTGCTCAGTGGGGTCGACAGCGAGGTGACTCTCACCATAGCACCTTCCTCGACAGGGCAGAGGCACACCATAAAGGTACGACCGCTAAAAGACGACACTACGCTGCGTCGCACGGCTTGGATCGAGGACAATCGCAGACAGGTTGACCAGCGCTCTGGAGGCCGGCTCGGTTACGTTTTCTTGACCGATTTCGGAAACGAGGGGTCCAAGGAGTTTGTCCGCCAGTTCTACCCACAGCGAGACAAAGCTGGTCTGATCTTCGACGTGCGCTGGAATCGTGGGGGATTCACAAGTCAAGCCGTACTCGACGTTCTCCGTCGTGCACGGGCGGGTGTCTTCGTAAATCGTGAAGGCGCCTTGTCTCCACTACCCGGGGCCACCGCGCCCAGAGTGATGGTCACGCTTATAAATTATGCTTCCGCGTCTGACGGTGACCAGTTTCCCTACTTCTTTCGCAAGTACGGACTCGGGAAGCTCGTCGGCGAACAGACCTGGGGAGGAGTGCAAGGCATCAATGGACCTTGGAGACTGATGGACGGTTCGTTCATCACGATTCCAAAAGACTCACTCGCGTCAGCGGACGGGCACTGGATCATCGAGAACGAAGGCGTGAGACCTGATCTGGCTGTATCCTCGCAGCCTACCGAAGCCGATACTCACAACGACACGCAACTGCGGGCGGCGATTTTTACGGCACTATCGCAGTTTGGACGTGCCCCAGAGCGACCTCTCAGAGCTCCAACGCCCTTGCCGGCCTACCCTCCGGGAGGCGACGTGCCAGGTGCTAGTTTTAAGCGCTAAGGATAATTGATTAGGGATATAGATCCCTATTGCTTACCCAACCGCATCGCCCTGGGCGAGAGAGAGCTGCTGCGAGGGGCTGCCCGGCTACATTCCTACGAGCGCCTACATGCAATGTTGGTGCCCTATAGAGATGTCCAGATGTCCTACGTGGGGCGTTAGATAGAAACTTCTCGTCGCCGTCTACGCGGTGCGTAACGTGGGACCGCTTTTTGTGGCGGTTACCAAGATCTGTGGGAAGGGTGGGACGGCTTTATGGTTCCATGCTTTCCATCAGACCGTCATTCCCACTGCGGCGCGCAAACGTGTTTCTCGACGAAAGGCTGGCCCGTAGATCGCCCGAGGGTTCTTGTAGGAGTGTTTTCTCCCTGTCGGTCATCACCTTTGTCTCGAGCTTGAGATCCTGCTGAGCTTTCACGAAGCCCGGGTGGGCCTTGGCATCCGCAGCAAAGCATTGTCTCTCCATGAGAGACCAAGCAGTTTACCTGGAAGCGGCAAGACGAACCATCCAGATCTGCCAGCTCATGCTGGCAGGCCGGCACCTCAACAGCGATGCCAAGCCGCCAAACTTCACAACCAACTCCTAAACGAATTGAGGGAGCAGCACCTGGACGTTTCTAACCTCACCCGGCTTGTGCAACTTGAGCAAAGCTTCTTCCGCATCTCCGAGATCGTGACATAATGGCGCCGCGCATGGCTGCAAGCCGAAGAAGATACCGCACCGGCAGGCTTGGTGTGGATTCAGCGGCGGTGGCTAAGCCTTACCATACTGGTGCCAATAGGCATTTAGTGTGGTTACACCCTGATACGTGTTGCGGGCTGAGAACTTGAGAGCCTTGCGCTACACTTGCATTCCGGTTTCTTACTCGCCGACGGGAAGCATTTAGGTTGCAGAACAATGCCACTACTTCGAACATCTGGCGCAGGCGCAATCCTGCTGATTGTCACCCTTTTCCTGGCGGCGTGCAGCCGTCACGATCGGATTCCCACAATTGTGGTGATTCCACACAAAATCAGCGGCGTGCTTTGGCTATCGGAACACGTCGGCATCTTGGAAGCGTCCGAGCGACTCGGCATGCCGGTGCGATGGACTGGGCCGAATGATGACGAGCTTCTCGATGAACAGTACGAGCCGTTCGATCGCGCGATACGTGATCAGGCTGCTGGCATCATCCTCAGTCCGAACGTCAATCGAGCATTCATGCGGCAATTGATCACCGCCCGCGAACACGACATTCCTGTGGTTCTCGATGGAGAGGCGGGTGAAATCGAGCCGATGCGCGGAATCAGCTTTGTTCTTGACGATCTCGAAGTGTTTGGACGCCTGATCGCACAGAGACTTGGAGAAACGCTTCACCATCACGGCCGGATCATGATTGCTGGATTGAATCCCTTTGTGCCTGGAATCCTTGAAAAGTCAGACGCCATTGTCAAGGCGTTGCAACAGTATGAACCGGGCATAACGGTTTCCGAACGTATTTTCAGCACTACATCCCCCGCTCACTCCGAGATGCTGATCTACCAGGCATTAGCAACCGACAACCATGTTCGAGCCATCGTTTCGCTCACTGCCGAAGAGTCCCTCGCAGCGGCAAAGGCGACACGGATTTCGGGCAAACTCAACCGCATCTCGATTATCGGCTGCGATCAAAGTCAACCTGTGTTCATGCTGTTGAAGCTCGGAGTTCTCGATTCGCTTGTGGTGGAAGACAATCGGCGCGAAGCAAATCTCGCCATGAAAGCGATCGTCGACATGCGATCGCAATTATATGAGAGCCGAACGGTCTATGTTGCGCCGACACTGATGACTCGGGAAAATATCGGAACAGAAGCTAACCAGCAGATGTTGTTGATGCACAGATGACTATGAAGCGTACCGTGACGTTTCTTCTGGTGGCTTTGCTGCTGGGCACCATGGCAGCGGCTCTCTGCGTTTTCAGCCGCAAGCCTCGCCTGCCATTCGACGGCCTGGAGGCGCTAAGGCGAGGAAGCTGGCAGAGTTTCGGTGGTTTGTGGATCGTTCAGGACGGTGTGATTTTCAATCGTTCCGACGAGCTTGGCGCCAAGCTGATGGCCGGTTCTCCGGAGTGGTCGAACTACCGGCTGAGTGCCGATGTGCGCATGCTGCGGCACCACGGCGCTGCCGGGGTCATTGTTCGCGCCAACAATGTAGGGATAGGTATCAACGAGTACCGCGGATATTACATTGGCTTCCGGTCCATGGATAAATCGCTCACGGTCGGCTTTTCAGACCGCGACTGGATTGAAGCTCGCCCTGTGCCTATCATGGCGCACCTGCAGTTGGATGACTGGCTTCACATCAATGTTGTAGCGGTAGGTTGCGACATTGCTGCCGAGTTGACCGTGCTGCGCACAGGCGAATCGGTACGACGAACGCTTCACCAGGATTCCTGCGTGACGACAGGCGAAGTCGGCCTTCGGTCCTTGGGCTCGGGCGCAGCATGGAAAAACATCGAGGTTGTACACGCAAACCACGGGGACCTAGCGCGGATTCAGAAATCTGCGCCCGTAGCGGAAAGGCCAGTGTACCCCAAGCGTGAAGACGACCTGGTTACGATGTTGGCACAGCAATTGAGCACGCCAGAGCGCTTCTTTGCCGATTTTGACAACGACGGCGATAACAGGCGCGAGCTCAGCATTCTTGCCTCCGCGCGACCCATCGCCTCTCTCAACAAGTCGTTACAGGAGCACGCCGCGGCAATACTCCAGGGCGCCGTAACGCATGTGGACCCGCTCTATATTCAGGATAGCTCCGGCGGTATTGCCGTGCATTCCGATGCGACGGGAATTCTGAACCTTGGAGACGAACTGGAGGTAAGCGGAAAGATGATCCGCACGGAAGCCGAGCGCTACTTCGATGCGACCAGCATTCGATTGCTGTGGGACGACGCACCCCAGCGACCGGTAGCAATTACGTCCGACCAGGCAGCGAGCGGCTTGTTTGAAGGCTCTCTGGTCGAGCTCAGCGGCCGGCTGATCAGCCGGTCGACAAGGCGTGACGGCACCTTGCAACTTCGTATGGCCTCCGGAGCCGAAGAGTTCTCCGTCATTGCACAGCAAAGCCTTGCGCAGCGTGCGATGGCCCACTGGGAAGCAGGAAGTACGCTCCGTGTAAGGGGTGTCTGCTCGTCAGACCATCAGGATTTACCGGCCACCGACCTGTTCAGAATTCTGTCGCGCAGCGACGCGGACATCCTGCTCATCTCGCCTCCGCCGTGGACATCTGGCACCCGGCTTGCCTTTCTGGTATCGGTCGCGCTCGCGCTCCTTGGGGGTTCGGTCTTCGCCTACATCCGCATCGAGCGATGGAAGATGCGCACCATCTACGAGGAGCGCGAACGCCTGGCGGCGGACATGCATGACACGCTGGCGCAGGGCTTCGCTGGTGTCGGGTACCAGTTGCAAAGCCTCCGCAAGGGTTTACGCGAAGATGCGAAAGTGCCGACTCACCTGATGCGGCGGCTCGACACCGCATGCGAACTGGCCACGGAAACCCATCGCGAAGCAAGCACCCGCATCACGGCGCTGCATTTCGCGGCGGGTGAACAGTACGACGTGATCGAAATACTTCAGCGCAGTATCACGCTGATGTTGGGGAGCGATTCAGCCTTGGTCGTTCTGCTGGAACGGGCCGGTTCCCCAAGGAACCTTTCTCTCGCCAATCGCGACGCCTTGTTCCGTATCGGGCATGAGGCGATCGCGAACGCACTTCGCCATAGTCATGCCACCAGGATCATTCTGAGGCTGGACTTTGCCAAGAGCGGTGCACTGCTCGAGATTGCCGATAACGGCGCCGGTTTCCAGGACCCAAGCCGTCACGGCTTCGGCCTGGACAGCATGCGGGCCAGGGCAATTGCATGCGGGGGCACGGTGGAGATTTGCACCCAAGAAGGGGAAGGAACGACCGTTCGGGTAAAGCTTCCGTACGAGGCGGACCGGCGGTTCTGGCGCAGGCTCGGCGATGGTGTGTTTCGCAATTTCAGGACATCGGAAACCTCCGGAGTTCGCCGGCCTGGTTAATGCAGAATCAGCGCCACAGAAGGCGAAAGGGGCTAATTTCAATATTTCAACTCTGCGACGTCAATGTCGGATGACTTCTGAAGTAGTCCTCTGCTCCTAGCGGAAAATGTGAGCGAACGCCTATGGTAAAGGCAAAACGGATTTATTAGAATTGGCCGTCCTTTGAAAAGAAAACGAAAGGCAGTCCAAAGTCGTCGGCGGTCCCCAGCGCGGCCATGACGCCATCCACTGACCTTCCAGTGCGCTTCTCAATCCGAGCGATCGAGACAAGCGCTTCGTTCATAAGTCAGGACAGTGTAATTCCTGGAGAAAAATGAAACCGTTTACGTTGGCCAGCCCCGCAAAGAAAAAGCCCTTCTCAATCCCAGTCGTCTCCCTCCTGCTGTTTACGCTTGGCGTCCAGCTCTCACATGCCCAGGTCTTAACGGGAGAACTCGATGGCATCGTTCACGACACAAGTGATGCGGCCGTCCCGGGGGCAGTGGTCGTCATCACCAACCTCGATCAGAACCTTATCGTACGGACTGTCAAGACCGACGCACAGGGGCAGTTCACCGCGCCCCTGCTGACCGTCGGCAACTACTCGGTGTCCATCTCGGCGCCTGGTTTCCAGTCGACGTCGATCAAAGGCATCGCCGTGCATGTTGGGCAGCCGTCCAACTTGCCTGTCAGCATGAACGTCGGCTCTGTTGCTGAGGCGGTGACGGTTACGGCTAGCGAGATCGCGCCGCAGCTGGACAACGCGGCATCCAGCACCCTGATCGACAAGGAGCAAACCACGGGGCTTTCCCTCAGCAGCCGCAACTACATTCAGCTGCTCTACATCCAGCCCGGAGTCAGCGGCAACGTCCCAGGTCCGGACGACCGCGGCAACATCACCGCAAGTGGTCAGGTCAACACGCAAACCTTCTCCTTCAACGGCAATGGCACGGCCGCCAACGCGTACTACATCGACGGCGCCGACACCCTGAAGCGCGCCGGCCAGCAGCCCGTCGCCTTTCCAGGTGTCGACTTCATTCAGGAGATCAACCTGCAGCGTTCGAGCTACACGGCGGAGTTCGGAGGCGCGGGTGCAGGTTTCGTCAGTGTGCAAACCAAGTCCGGAACGACGGACTTTCACGGCGGAGCCTTCGGCTTCTTCCGTAGTCAGGTGCTGAATGCAAATTCCTACATCAACAACTTCGCCAGAGTTCCGCGTGGCCTGTCGCGATACGCCGATTTCGGCTACTACATTGGAGGGCCCATTTGGATCCCGAAAGAAACCGAGCGCCGGAGGTCCAAGACGTTCTTCTTTTTCGGCCAGGAATATCTGCGCACGGCGAGTGCGCAACAGCAGGTTGTAAGTAACATCCCCACGCTTGCGCAACGTTCAGGCATGTTCACAACCAATGTGTGCCAGTACAACACCCCCGGAGTTTGCACGCCGACAACCAGTATTTCCGCCATTAACCCGATTGCGCAGGAATATCTCACCGATATCATCGACAAGCTCCCGCTGCCGAATAGTCCCGCCGATCCGCAGGGCATCATCATTCAGCCGGTTGGAACTAACAACGAGACCCAAACGCTGATTCGCATCGACCGGCAATTCAACAGCAAGCTGAGCGCGTTTTTCCGCTACCTTGACGATCCCTTCAATCTGGTCGTGCCGGACGGCTTCGGCGCCTCTACCATGATCCCGGGCATCGCGACCTCGCGCATGACCGACGGCTCCACCAACTGGCTCGGGCATTTCACCTACATAGTAAATCCCAACCACATTCTGGAAGGCGGCTACTCACAGCGCGCCAACTGGGTGACGTCGCAGGGCATCGGCACGCTCATTGCCAGCAACTCGCCCGACATCCAAGTGAAGACGCCCTACCCTGTAACGATCGGGCAGGTGCCGCAGCTGAACATTAATGGCTCGATGTACACCGTTACGGCGCCCTATAATGAGCGTGCGCCGCTGCACCAGATCTTTCTCAACAACACCAACTCCATCGGCCGTCATACCCTCAAGCTTGGCTTCAATATCGAAACTGCAACCGGCGGCGGCACGACAGGTATCGCGAACGCCGGCAACTTCACCTTTTCACCGGGCACGCCGCCCACCGGGACCACACAGTTTTCGCAGGCTTTTGCCAATTTCCTGCAGGGTAACTCGGCAAGCTTTACCCAGGCCAGCATCGATGCCATCGGCGTTTACCGCGCCGACATTTACGAGGGCTACGTGCAGGATGATATCCACGTATTGTCGCGCCTGACGGTCAACCTGGGCGTGCGGTATACCTACTTTGCCGGGGGCAACAGTGCTTCGCTTGAAGGCCAGTCCAAGCCGCTGCCGCTGCTGAATTTCGATCCCCAGACCTACAGCGCGGCCCTTGCGCCTACGATCAACAGCGCCGGCTCCAGCTGTACGGCCTCGCCCTGCGCGGGAGGCAAGACACCCAACCCAAACTACAGCGCGCTGAACGGCATTATCGTCGCTGACCAGAACTCCCCCTTTGGTTCCGACATCCAGACGACGCCCAACAAGAACTTCTCGCCCCGCTTTGGCATCGCCTACGACGTCTTCGGCAACGGCAAGACCGCGCTTCGTGGAGGCTTCGGTCTCTATTACTTTTCAGTCACGGGAAATGGCTACAAATTTGCCCAGACGCAGGATTACCCCAACATCCTGAATACCACCATTCCCAATCCGTCCTTTGCCAATCCTGGCAACGGCGTGGCGCAGTTCAGTGCCTTCCCCAACATCCTGCAGGCCTTACAGGTCAATGACCCGCAGCCCTACTCCGAGCAGTACAGTCTTGACGTGCAGCAGCAACTGCCCGGCGACGTCGTGCTGGATATTGGCTATTATGGCAACCACGGCGTACACCTGTTCGCCAATGTCGACGTCAACCAGGCTCCGGCGGGAAGATACGTTTCGGCTGGTCTGATCGCGAACAATACTGTAACCGCGGCCAATACGCCTGTTCTCAATCAGATTCGACCGTATCTTGGCTACAGCGCGATCACCACCCAGGCTAACCTGTTCAGCTCCAATTACAACAGCTTGCAAGTGTCGATGAAAAAGCAGTTCCATGCTGGCGGCATTGTGACCGCCAGCTACACCTTTTCCAAGGCGCTTGGTAACGCGCGCACACCGCAAAATTCGGCAGATATTGCCGCTGAGTACAGCCACACGGACCTGGACCGCACGAATGTCTTTAACTCCAGCTTCGTATATCCCCTGCCGTTCTTTCGCAACCAGGATGGGATCATCGGGCACATTGTGGGCGGATTTGAAGTCAGTGGCATCGTTTCATTCGGCTCTGGCCAATTCCTCACCCCCACCACGAGCGCCGTAGATCCCGGCGGAGTCGGTCTGCTCGTCGGACCAGCGACCGGACGCCCCGATTACCTCTCGAATCCCAATGTGAATGCGCCACGCACTTTCACAAACTGGTTCAACAAAGCAGCCTTCAACTACGTGCCGGCAGGCCAATATCGTCCAGGCAATGCCAAGCCCGATAGCATCCTGGGTCCCGGCTATGAGAATTGGGACTTGAGCCTCTACCGCACGGTACGTCTAGAAAAATCGCTTGCTCTGCAGTTCCGTCTCGAGGCCTACAACGCCTTCAATCACACTAATTTCACCACCTTTGCAACCACACTGGGCGTCAGCAACTTCGGCCAGATCACCGGAACTGGCACCCCGCGCGTTCTCCAACTCGGTGCCAAACTGACGTTCTAACGGAAACAGCAGTGCCTCCAAGAACATGGAGGCCGCACTGCTCCATCACCAAAGAAGTAATTGAAGCGCTCTGCCGGTAAGACCGGCAGGGCGTCTTCGCATTGAGAGTTGCTGGTGTGCATCCATCCGAAAGCATCTGGAGAGCGAGCATCGGCTTCGCGCTTGCGTGCCTTCGCGGGTCAGGATGGCTTGATGGGCAGTTCGATAACTGTGACGCTAGCGCTTGGAAAGAGCAACGGTTCTCCTTGATGGAGAGTCTCTTGCCGGGTCACTCCGGTGACGCGGCCCGGATCGTACTCGTCATTTTCTGTAAGGATGCCATCGCCTTTGATCGTTGTGATCTTCGCCTCCCCACTGCTCGCGCCGATCGCGTCGTAATTTAACGTCGCTGCTTCCGGCCCATCGAGACTGCGGTTGACGCAGAACAGAACAAGCTTCTTCCCGTCCTCCGACAAAGCCACGACCACATCAAGATAGGGAACATTCGCAGCGTCCGTCATATGCAAAGCGCCCTTTGCAATGCTGTACGTCGGCGACGTTGACGAGACCTCGAGCAGCGCGGCAGGGCGCGCTTGAGAATAGCTGCGGAGCACCCAATACGCGGGCGCGGCATAGACCCGGCCGTGGCTCTTGTGAATGCCGCCAAAATCCAGGATGCCTGTCATATCCGCCAGGCTCACCGCATCAGTCGCCCGCATCATGGTGTTCAGGAAACCGCCTGCGAAAATTGCACCGCCGACATTGCTGTAGTTAGGCAATGTGTGTGTCTTGGTGATCAGCAGCCACTCGGTAAATGCAAACTTCAGGCCAGGGCGATGAGCCGCAATCGCCTGCTGATGCATCGCCTCGATGCGTCCGGCCAAACCCCAGGGAGCCGCCAACAGAGCCATTGTGCGGAAGCGATCGGTCGCCCCCGGCAGTTCGACCTCGTTGGTCAGGATGAAGTGGCTGGAGATGTACTCTGCGTTGCCCGCGTCGTTTTGCAACTCGCGAGCATTCCAGGCCTGCCAAGGCACGGCGTCGCCGCCAGTGGCGATCAGGTGGGAAGCCGGGTCAACTCTGCGGACGGCATTGCTGAAGGCAAGCGACTGCACTGCGGATTTGTCCGGTGAGGGATACCCTACCTGATACGTTCCCCAAAGCTCATTGCCCAACTCCCAGGTGAGGCCGCCACGGTGGTCGCCCCAGTGCGCGTCGGTATAACGCACCCACTCCGCGGCTTGCTCGGGAGTTCCCGTTCCCATGTTGAGCGCGATCTGCGGTCTGGCCCCCACGAGTTCGCAGAAGCGCAAAAATTCGCCCGTCCCAAAGGTGTTGTATTCGGGGATGCCCCAAGCTAGATTCAGCATGCTCACCCGCTTGTCCTCGGGCCCGATACCATCGTGGAAGTCGTAAGCCGAAGTGAAGTTGCCGCCGAAGCGCACCAGAGGCGAATGGAGTTCGCGCGCCAACGCGATCACCTCAGGGTCCATGCCCGAGATAGCGTCATCCGGAACGAGCGAAACATTGTCCAGCATTGCACGTGCTTCCCCTCCGAGCGAGAGCACAAAATTTACCGGCTCAAGGGGTGACAATGCGCCCGGCTTGAGAGCCAGCGCAAAGGAACACTTCGTCCACTCGCCGGAGCCGGCCGTCAGTTTGCTCTCGGCAAGTATCTCTTCCGCGTGTCCATGACGCCGCAGGGACACACGCACGGAGGCGTTGCCTTCAACGTGTTTCAACCAAATGCTCCCGTGATAACTCCGCTCGCGATAGGCCGGAAGGTACACGGTCTCGAACACCCCCACCTCCTTGTCCGGCAGCGACATAACGAGCACGCTTTGCGTGGAGTTCGCTGCATCGCCGCGCACTGGCGCGTAACGCGCTCCCTGCTCGGGGTGGAGCGGCTGCCATGGGGTAGGCAAGCCCAGCGAAGAAGCGGCACGCAACTCCGGATCTGCGTTGAGCACCTCTTCCAAATTCTTGTCGGACCAAAGCCCTTCTTCAAAGGAAGGGTTCACAATCGCATCGGCCCACAGGCCGCCGTAGATTGAGCGACCAATCGGCTCAAGGAAGCTGCTGAACAGCTCCGGCGCGATACGCTGCGTCGTGTTAGGGCGCGTGATGCGGAGTGCGGTCGGCTGAGCGGATCGCGGCGACTCGGTCATCTGCGACCAGCCGCATGCGACGGTGCAGGCTGCAAAGGCCAGAGAAACAAACGTGATGACCCGGGGACGTATCGGATGGGGCATGATTGGCATACTACCTCGCCTTGCTTTGTTGAGTACGATATTCTTCGTGCGCTGGCAGCGGAGCACCAGCAGAATCACCGCTGCCGTTACAGCAGGCAGAACAAACCTCGTAAGAGTAAGAAAGAGAAACTGGCCGGAAGCTCGTATCCGGGGACTTTTCAAAGCACCTGGTATACAAGCTTCCAGCCACAAGTTAAGAACTGAACGTTTCGAGACTAGTTTGAGAAGACGCTGAGGTATCTCCACCGAGCCGAGGTACTGGAAGACTGCACGCCAATCGACCCTTTAGCAAACGTGCAGCCGGGGTCGGGTATCGTCGTTTCATTGCCCGGGTAGATGGAAGTGTTCCGCTGCACCGTGACCTTGATCTCGCAGCCGCTTCCCGGAACGGTATTGACCTGAGCGGTGAGGTGAAACCACGCGTTACTTGGCTGCGAATACAGCGGGATGATCGTCAAGGGTACAGCGCTTGCGCCGTTGGTCTCATTCTTGACAAACATATAGCCGCCCGCGTCGATGCCCACATAGTACGAATTGACGGCGTCGTCTCCCTTGGCCGGATTGGCGGCACGCAGCAGAAATCCCGCATCTCCGCTGGTTGTCGTGATATCCACGTCTCCGGTCAGCGTGCAGCTGTTGCAGGTGAAGCTGTTGACGGTAGATAGGTCACTCGCGTCAGAGCTGGTGGAGTTGATGTAGTTTTCCCCCGACGTTGTCCATGAGCCGCCGTATTGGGACCAGCCCATGGGGCCACTCGCCGGCGCGTTGGCAAAGGGTGCGTAGTACGGTGCGGAAGAAGTAACGCCCCCCGTGAAGACCTGCACGTCACGCCACTTGGCTTCCATGTTCAGGCTGCGCACGCCGATGGCTCCCATGGTGAACGTGCAGCCGGAGTCCTGCAGTCCATTAATGATCGTCGGGTTGGTCGTCCCAACAGCCTGCGCCGTAATCGTAAACGTGCAACCCGTAGCCTGCACGGTCAGGTGGTACCACGTACCGGTCGTCACACCGCCGGGGATTGCCACGGTCTTCAGAGGAGTCCAGCTGTTCGCCATCCGTCCAAACTCCAGATTGCCGCTGAGTGTCACCCCTGCGTAGTAACCATTGAGCGCATTGGTGCCGGTGCCGGGATTGGTGACACGCAGCAACAGACCCGCATCGCCAGATCCCGCCGTAAGTTGTACATCGCCTTGCAGCGTGTAGTTATCCCAGGTGGGTGAACCCGCGATGGCCTTATCACCTTGATCGTCATTGGCGCTGTTCACATAGGTTTCGCCCGATACCTGAAAGCTACCGTTATAAGTGGCCCATTTATCCGCCGTACCGGAAGCAAAATCGTCGTGATAAGGCAGTAGTCCGTCATAACTCACGTTCACGATGTTGGCTTGAATCAAGTCCGCCGTTGCGGGCGCGATCGCGGTCGCAGTCATTGCGCCTTCAAAAAAGGAGCCGATGCCCTGGTCGCTGTTATCGCCGCCAATGCCAAGTACGATCGCTCCTTGCTGATCGATGGTGTAGTTCTGAGGCAGCGATATGAGCGCTGACTGCAACGTACCGTCTTGTGCGCTGCCCTGCCAAAGGGTGTAGGCGGAAGAGCTCCCCGGGAAGGAGGACATCGCGGTCACAAACGGCGGCAGCTCGTTGATGCTGGGATCCGCGGTGATCGGATAATCACCGAAGAGTCCGTTCTCCAGGTCGAGTGCGATCTTCGGGGTTCCGGGTGAAGACAGAGTTCCCGGAGCGCGGAGGTTCAATGCGTCCATAGCGCCGTTGTCCGAGGTGCCCGTGTCAGTGTTATCCGTCTCGGCGTTGCCGAAATCGAAGCAGCACGAGGCCAGATTAGACACGATGCCCTTAGGTAGACCGTCCAGGTGAGCGGTGGAGGACACCATATAAATCCCCTGAGGGTTGCTGCCCGTAGCTACATCGTGGGTGCTGTCCAAGCGATAGCCCACACCAGGTGTGTATTGAGAACTCTCTTCCGCTGCGCCCGAGATGTAAACGCCGTACACCTTGTGTTTGCCGGCTTGAAGGGGCAGGGCGTTCGCGAACGCAAGGTTGTCAAACTTAACGCTGTGATTATTTGTGGCGTCACCCCCGGGAGCTCGTGACAGATCATTATGGTTAGGCCCGGATGAATCAGAGGATTGGTCATAAAGGATGCTGATAAAACAAACGTGGCCAGCGCAGAAGCTGTCCTGCGATGCGGCGTTGGCGTACCCATCCGAAAGAGGAAGGATATTCATCGTTGGAGGCGTGCTGGTGTCATCAGCATAGGTCACCTGGTACAGAGGCCCCGTGTAAGTGGAAAGAAGAACGCGGACCGTGCTGTAGGCCGCGACGCAGGGAGTACTCTTGCTCAACAAGATATCGCACGGGCCGGCCGGGTAGGCAGCGTGTGCAGAACGAACGGAACAGAAAAATATCGAGAAGCTGAGGAAAAAAGCCAGGGCCAACGCCCGCCTAAACCGAAACTGTGTCATCGCTCCCATAACGCCGCATCTCCTTTAGATCTGCGGCGGAAATACTAGGTTCCGCAGCGAACAAGTTCAATGGGAACGGAGGATCATCCTTGCTAGTACGAAAGGCCTATGGCATTACGACCCTGTTTCTCCCCGCGAAGTGGAAGCTATGATGGCATCGCATGGTCAGGTCTGGAGCGCGAGACCTCTCCTGTCCACCGAAGAGAGCCCGCTCTCCGTCAGCGGATGACGACGTTGAAGGTAGTTGAGGCCGTCGACGAGGAAAGTGCGACGTAGCGGTCCCCGAACCTGTAACCGTCACGGCATAAGTACCCGCGCTGGAAGGAGGGGGGTATGACCGCCAGAGCAGCCGCTCATCGCGATAAGGTTGATATCAAGAGAAACCACAACCGCGAGCCTCGGCAGCCAACGACGCCGCGGCGTGGAGCTGATCGTCATCGATGAACTCGGCTATGTGCCGCTGGCCGAGGTCGCCCCGAACTGCTCTTCCAGGTCGTCGCCGAGAGAGCCGAGCAGGCAGCCGTCATCGTCACCATCAACCTGCCCTTCTCGGAATGGCCCCAGGTCTTCACCAACGCACGGCTCTGCAAGGCCATGCTCGACCGGCTGGCCGACCAGGCGCACATCATCGAGACAGGTTCAGAGTCGTACCGCTTCCGCAGAACCCTGCGGAAGAAGACGAAGGACTAATCCTGGGTGTTCGGTTCTGCTTCCGCTCCGCCCTCCGGGCTACGCGCCAGCAGAACCGAGCACCCTCAACATCAACGTCCCATAGGGTGGGCCAAAACAAACCGCCGAAGTGGGTCAAGCCAAGTTGCCAAAGCCACCAGAGTATTTGGGGAGCTACAACTCCGACTCAGGATCAATCTCCGCGAGCAGAAGACAACGGATACGCGCGTTCGCCGAATGCGGAAGCTCGGCTGTAAGGGCCCCTTCAACGCCGCCCCGTGATCGCGATCAGCGGATCGCTCTCGGAGCCGTCCCGCAGCACCTCGGCACCGATGTCGCGGAATCCGGCGCGCTCGAGGTAGGAGGCGCACCAAGGCAGAATGTCCGCGAGCGTCGAGCGACCGCCAGATCGCCACGCGAGGTAGAGCTCTTTCCCCCCCCACTGCCGCAGTGCATCTCGACCTCTTCGCGGACGCCCCCGGCGACTTGTCGTTCCGCCTGTGGAGTTGGCCAAGATGAGCGCCCACATCGTACAGACGGCGAAGATTTTCGGTCTGGCTCCCTTTCGTCAGTATGACTTTCTGGTGTCACTCAGCGATCAGCTCTCGCCGGGAGGTGGACTTGAGCATCTGGACGAGGGCGAGAATAACTTGTCCGCCAACTATGTCACGGCCCCGCGCAGCAACTCAACAACCTGGACCTGATCGCACATGAGTATGTGCACGCGTGGAATGATCGCTTTCGTCAGCCAACCGGCCTCTGGTCGCCGACGTTCAACCGACCAACGGACCCCTCAATGCTGTGGATCTACGAAGGGCAGACGGAGTTCTGGGGCCGCGTTCTCGCTGCCCGTACCGGGCTGCGCACGCCGCAACAGACGCTGGACAAGCTCGCCCTTGACGCTGCCACGGTCTTCAACCGTCCAGGCCGTGCATGGAAGACCCTTGCCGATAGTACGCTCGACGTTCTCTACATTCCCGGCCACACGGTTTCCTGGCGCGATTGGCAGCGTCGGGAGGACTACTACCCGGAGGGCGTGCTGCTCTGGCTTAATGTCGACGCACATTTGCGCGAAATCAGTGGAGGCAAGTACGGCCTTGACGATTTCGCACACAGCTTCTTCGCAACGCGCGGCAGTGTGGAGACGATCACAACTTACACTTTCGCGGATATCTGCGCGTCACTAAAGCGCTCGCCCCTGCCGATTGGAAGCGCTTCCTGAATCAGCATCTCCTCATTCACGATACCGGGGAGGCGATGGCCGGGCTCGCCCGCGCCGGCTGGCGGCTTGTGTACAGCGCCACGTCACTCCCGCATGTAGACCAGGACAGAGGCGAGATCCTGCCGGTCATCGGGCCAGGTAAGATCCACCCAAGCCCTCCCGTTATCAACCAACATCATTCGCCCACCCCCGATAAGCTTTGCATCGCGGAACACGGAATATAGAAGAGACGCGTTTCCGTCCTTATGCACGGCCAGTCGTAAGCCGGGCGAAGACTTTGATCGCAGCACCGGCATTGGAACATCGTCCGTTCTACCCGTTACGACCTCTCCGAGTTCTGGGATCTCCCACTTGATTGAGACGTTCGGGTTTGAACCGGGCCCAAGCGTAAACCGGTAGACCTGAGGAGTTCCCGGTTCCGCCGCTACAGGGCTGCTTCGCTGCACATTCAGCTTCCACGAACCGTTCCAGGGATTAGGGTCCAGAGGCTTTGGGGCGGGAAGTTGGGCTTTCGCGTAAAACAGGGATGTCGTGAAAAGAACCGATTCAGCCAAGTGTGTGGCAAATTTCCGCATTGTCCATTTTCCTTTCCGTACGTACTATTAGGTACAGGGTAGGCGATCGTTATGCAACTGGAAATCGATCCAAGTGATCGGTCCAGCGCCCGCTGTGAATGGAGGAAGGCACCCCATGAAGTACGTAGCCGTGCTCAGCTTGAGCTTGGTTTCGCTGGCGAGCTCTGCGCAGGCCGCCAGCGTGCAGGAATGTCAGGTACGTGTCGTACAGCCATTGATAGATGATCTGGGAAACCATTGGCAGCCGGGGCAACTTCTGGCCGTGACCATCGAACGCGACTACGCCAGCGGTGGGGCTTACTGTGCAAGCGGAGGCAGCTGTCTGCCTCGCAAAGTCAATGGCAGCGACGCGGTGCGTCTGCTGAACTGTCGAACTGGCGCTTCCTTGGGGGGCGGTGATCATGGTCTTGTTCCCGACCCACATCGCATTGGAACTGCGGCTGCGCAGGCGATGCGCACGCGGGATCAGGTGGAGCAGAGCTTGAGTAAGCTTGGCTTTTCCAACGCGTCTGCAAGCGGCCTTGCAGACGAGTATGTAACCAATCCGCAATCGTCCACCGGCCGTCTGATTGCACGTGCATTAGCTGGTTCGTCAGCGGCTACCGCGACATTGAAGCGAAACAACCCGTAGTTTAGCGAGCCTGCGCGTTTCTGAAGAGCAACGCAACCTCAACCAGCCCAGGACAGAGATGCTTTTATCCAGCTACAAAAGGTGTTTTGGCTTCTTGGCGCTGGTATCTTCGTGTCTAGCGGCAGACACCAGGAAGCCAAAGGCCTCCCATGCGATCGATGTCCCAATGACGCCCGCGTTCTGGCAGGAGATGCCACTCGATCCCGGTAAAGGAAGAGCGGAGCTCCGTTTCTTTGGGCACGAAGGCTTTCCTGAGGGTGTCATGGAGCTGCGATCAGGTACGGCACTTCTGAATGGGCTCAGCTTCGCAAATGGCACGATCGACTTTGATGTGAAAGCGCTTGGGCAGGATATTCCAGGCATTCAGTTTCGCCGTCAGGACACCGTACAGAACCTCAATGCAGAGGAGTTCTACATTCGGACCTTTCCCGAATGTCGTGCCTCCAACGATTGTATTCAGTACGCACCCGTGATCAACGGCTTCATGCTCTGGAACGCTTACCCTCAGTACCAGACGCATGCCTTTATTCTTGATGGTTGGAATCACATCAAGCTGGTGATCTCCGGCGAAAGAATGAATGTGTACGTCAACCGCTTTCCGGACCCCGCACTTGTTGTTGGCCGCCTGGAAAGTAGCTCAAGGCAAGGCGGCATTGCGCTTCGAGGACCAGCGGTCTATGCCAATTTACATATAGCGCCGGACGCAGTGGAAGGCTTGAGCGCGAAAGCGATTCCTGACCCGACGAGCGTTGATCGTGGCTATGTTCGTACGTGGCAAGTTGGGCCTCTTATGGTGTGGCGCTCAGGCATATCCCCTACGTATACCGATATGCCCGCCGCTTTGAATACCTGGCAGACCGTGACAGCCGGCGGGTTTGGCATGGTGAACCTAAACCGCATCTTCAGCCTGGATCTAGGTCAACCCCGTCCGCTTGCCTGGCTACACTCGACGTTTCGTTCGGATCGTACCCAGACGAAGCATGTTTCGATGGGCTGGCTTGGAGAAGTTTGGGTTTTTGTGAACGGCAAGCTGATTACACAAGGGAAGAACTACTACGAACCAGAGTCGGAAAGACGAAGCCCGGATGGCAGAATGTCACTTGAAAACGGTTCTTTCGATGTCCCTCTCACAAGAGGCTCAAATGAGATTGTCGTTGCGCTCTGTTCCTCGATCCACGACGAAAGTAACTCCCCGAATCGTTATGGTTGGGGGCTCGAGATGAGATTTGATGATCCAACCGGGCTTGCGCTCTAACCCCAACCACTGGGAACAGAGAATGTTGGAATTGCGGCCCGCATTCCGGGCGAGGTGCGTCTTTGAGCGGCTCCATAGCAAGGGCGAACGAAACTCGTGCAGGTCGCTGCCTGCCCCAGTCGGACGGTCAGAGTTCGAGGCAGGCCGATAACGAAGGCCTTTCACGAATGTCGCACAGTGATTGCGAAAGCTGTTCCAGGGAAGGAGGATCGCTCATGGCGAAGAACGATGCCGCTTGGTTGATCGCTGACGGCTTGCCCCTGAAAGTGAAGGGAGCTCCTTACGTCGAACCAGGTAGCGGCGAAATTCTTGTGAGAACCCACGCGGTGGCTGTTAATCCTGTGGACTGGATGCTGCTTTACTTCGGCAACCTGTTTTTCCGGTGGGTCAAGAAGCCATTCATTCTTGGCTCCGATCTTGCCGGGCAGGTGGTCGCGGTTGGGCCCGGGGTCAACACTGTGAGGGTCGGTGATCGCGTACTGGCCTTGGCAGCGGGTTCATCCAAGCAGCGCAATCGCGCGGCAGAGGGCGCTTTCCAGGCTTATACGATTGTGCTGCCAGAATTAACCGCACGCCTTCCTGATTCTTTGTCCTACGCCGAGGCTGCTGTCATTCCCCTCGGTCTTGCCGCAGCGGCCTGCGGACTCTTCCAAAACGATCTGCTTGCCCTCACACTTCCGGCCACAATTGTTCCATCGCGGAATCAGTGGGTCATCGTTACGGGTGGGGCGACCAGTGTGGGCTGCAATGCTATCCAACTTGCGGCTGCCGCAGGGTATTGCGTTGTCACGACGGCATCGCCCAAGAACTTCGCTTATCTCAAGGCGCTGGGCGCTGCTCACGTATTCGACTACACAAGCAGAAGTGTCGTTCACGAGTTGACCGCCGTGCTGCAGGGCAAACACGTTGTAGGTGCACTTGCGATCGCCAGCGGATCAGCGGCGGACTGCATCGAGGTGCTTGCACGATGCCGGGGTCGGAGATTCGTCGCCAACTGCAGCTCGCCTATTCCCTTGCGCTTCTTCGCCACAGGGAAGCGACCCACGACTGCTACCCTGTTGAGCATTCTTCCGAGAGTACTGGCTTCGATGTTGAGGCTTTGGTGGAAGTCGCATCGGCATGGAATCGTGTCGAAGTTCTATGACGCAAGTTCCATGATTGAGAACGAGGTCGGGCGATACATCTTCCAGGACTACCTCGGAAAAGCCCTGGCTGACGGAAGCTTCTGTGCGGCGCCTTCGCCTCAAGTTGTTGGCGCAGGACTCGAAAGTATCCAGACTGGCTTCGACGTTCAGAGAAGAGGCGTATCTGCGGCGAAGGTTGTGATCTCCTTGGCAGACGGCAGCCAAGAGGTCTATGGAGAACACTCAAGTTGACAGCCTTTTGCTTCATACCAAGGGTGCATTTTCCGCGGCCCTTCTTCGCACAGCACATTTAGTAAGTCTCATCGAGTGCTTTCTTCGCAAACCGGGTCCTTCAATTAGATTGCTAACAGGAGGTTGTGTGCGTCCATTCCTTTCTCTTGCTCTTGCTCTGCCGCTTGCCGTTTCTTCTCTCGCTGCACAAACAACAAAACGGGATCTGCTCACTGGACCAATTGATGACACGAATGTCGTTACGATTTCCGGGAACGTTAGACCAGAGGTGGCGCATGCAGAGGATCAAGGACGCATCGCAGCCGATTCTCCGTTGGGTGGCATCGTGCTGCTCCATCGATCACCAGAGGTCCAGGCCGCGTTCGAGGCCTATCTGGCTCAGCTTTCCAAACCAAACGCGCGGTTATACCACCACTGGCTCACCAATGCGCAGATCGGGGAGATGTTCGGGCCCTCCAATCATGATGTGTCCCGCGTAAACCTGTGGTTGCTGTCACAGGGCTTAACGCCCGAAGCAGCTTCTCCGGACGGTATGACAATCGCCTTTGCCGGTATAGCAGAGCACGTGGAACAGGCATTCCACACGGAAATTCATACCCTCGAGTACGAGGGCAAACAACACTACGCAAACGTGACTGATCCACAACTGCCCTCGGCTTTGCTTCCGGTGGTTGCGGGTGTGGTCTCTTTGAATGATTTTCATCCCACGCGCCAACCTCTCCCCGCCAGAAGTCGAGCACAGCCGGAAGGCACTCTTGGCAACGGGACAAACTTTATCTCTCCCTCGGATCTTGCCACCTTCTACAACTTCAATCCCGTCTTTGATAAGGGCATCACAGGCAAGGGTGTGACCATCGCTGTACTTGAACCTTATGACCAGAGCAGCCTTGGCGACTGGCAGGTCTTCCGCAAGGTGTTCGGCCTCAGCCGAAAGTATCCTTATGGCACTTTGACCGAACAACATCCGCAGGGTTCGGCCCCTTGTGTTGACCCGGGGCCCTCCTCTGCCAACAACAACGGGAACGAGCAGGCGATCGACGTCGATTGGTCCACGGCGGCTGCACCGAACGCCACAATCATCAGCGCAGCCTGCGCGAACACAGTTGGCACCTTTGGAGGGTTCCTGGCACTTCAAAACCTTCTTCAGCAATCCATCCACCCATCGGTGGTGAGCATCAGTTTTGGCGCTCCTGAAGTTGAACTTGGCGCTACCTATCAGGCATACATCAGCAGTCTGTATTCGATGGCTTCCATGGAAGGCATCTCCGTTTACGTAAGCGGAGGAGACCAGGGGCCAGCGTCGAAGGCTTCGTTCCCGCAAAAGTACGGCTTCGCCGTGAACGGCTATAGCTCCACTGCGTACAACACTTCAGTCGGAGGCACAGATTCAGGCATCACGGCGCTTCACGCGACGGGGAAGTACTTCAACACAACCGATCTCCCCAATTACCAAACAGTGCTGTCGTACATCCCGGAAGTTCCCTGGGACGATACCTGCGCTTCTTCCCTTGTAGCGAGCTACTATGGCTATCCGACAGTGGGTCCCAGCAGCCTTTGTAACAGTACGAATAGCGGCGTTTTCGTCAGAAACAATGTAGCGGGCGGCGGCGGCCCGAGCCGCTGTTCAAGTGGAGCTCCTCAGACACCCGGTGTTGTAAGTGGGACCTGCGAAGGGACGCCGAAGCCAGTCTGGCAGTCGGTTCTCGGTGTGCCGAACGACGGTTTACGCGACATCCCCGACGTATCGCTTTACGCTTCGGGCGGCTATTGGGGGCTGACCTATGTTGTATGCAATTCCTATGCGCAACCTTGCACGCAGGGGCCATCCACCTGGACTGAGGTGGGAGGGACTTCCGTCGCCGCACCTATCTGGGCTGGGATCCAGGCCCTGGTCAATGAGGCGACCAAGAGTGATTGGGGGCTGGCGAACCCTCAGATCTACAGCCTTGCTAACAATGCCTATGGAGCGAATGGAAACCCTGGCTGCAGCGCCTCGCTTGGCAGTGAGAGTAGCAGTAACTGCATCTTCCATGACATTACGGCTGGCGATAATGCAATTCCTTGTATCGGCATAGTCGACTGCTACATCGATGGTGGCAAATACGGTGTGATGTCAACGAGCGACACGACTCTACAAGCCGCCTTCCCGGCGACAACAGGATACGATCTCGCAACCGGCATCGGTACCGTGAATGTAACCAACTTCGTGAACGCTTGGATGCTCAGCTTTCCTGCGTTACCGGTCAAGTAGACCGGGACGTTCCATAACGCGGCTCCCATCGAGATCAAGGCGCGAAAGGAGCCCAGTGCTGTCCTACCCTTGATCCAGCCTCTATCGTAGTTGGGGCATCACACCGCGCGGCAAGTGTGATGCCCTGCAGATCCGATGCAGCAGAACCTCAGGAGACCAAACATGACAATCAACTATCCCCACACCTGCGTGATCACAACAGCTCTGGCGGCAGACACTCTAGGCATGGCAATCGGCGTGGCGCAACGTCCCTCCGGGGACGTCAACCCTGGGCGTCATTCATACCTCGCTGCCGCCAGGGACTTGGTGAGCCGCGCTTGCCAACGTGTGCTGGATGCCCAACAGGCAAATGAATGGGATATGAACGGGCACGCACAACATGCAAAGAGCTTTCCGACCAGGCAAACCGGGAACTGGGCATGGCTGCCCGTGTCGCGAACAGGCGATAACAGCTGACCCCCGAAGAGTTGTACCTCTCGCCAAACCTCTCTGTCACCAGCGACCATCTTCACTCAAGCCTGAATGCGAGATCACATATGTCAATGAAAGCTTTACTTTGCCTCCTCGGCTTTTTGCCCTTACTCGCCTGCGACACTGCGAAAGCTGACACCTGCAACGGCGCCACAAACAACCTGATTACGAACTGTGGTTTTGAAACTGGAACCTTTGCAGGTTGGGGCGGCAGCACGCCGCCGAATTTTTACTCTGGTGTGGACTCAGGCGATCCCCTTGCCCCCGGATCCACACCCTATCAAGGAAGCTATGAGGCTTACCTTGGGAGTATTGGGGAAGTCCGCACTCTGGGACAGACGCTTGCAACAACACCCGGTCAGCTCTATCAAATCACCTTTGCCCTGCTGAATGACACGACGCCGATCGCACCCTACAACAATCTCTTCCAGGTTAACTTTGGCACTGACACTCTGTTCTCAGAAACCGACGCGGCCGCTGATCCTTATGAGCTCTACACCTTCACGGCAGACGCTACCTCATCGAGTACGCCATTCTATTTCACCTCTGAGAACCAAACCGGCAGCTTCGAACTGGACTCCGTGAGTGTCGCACCTGCAGTTGCAGCAACGCCTGAACCGACGAGCCTTCTGTTGCTTGGTACCGGTCTCTTAGGTGTTTTTCCATACGCGAGACGTAAATACGGTTGGGAACTCAGTTCAGGAAAGCGGCCCTGGTGTGGTGAGTCTTTAGTTCGCTTAACTAATTGGCTTCATATACGGGCCGAGTAATGGGGTAATTGCACTTGAAAAGCGCTTCATTTGTTTGCTGACATTAAAAACTGCATTTGAATGCCATAGCACATTGACGATGCGTCACTACGACGCCCCGTTCATGCCTTCCCTGCTTAGGTCCTTTGTAGTCTGGGGACGGTGGGGTGGATGCGCTCTGGTTCAATGGCGTCTGAATGGACGCTGGTCGAAGGCTTCCACCTCACTCCTCGCGCCCTGCTTCTGCAAACGATGGGGATCATCAAGAGATGTGTTGCCGGAAAGTCCGGTGCCGGAAGTTGGATTCGACGAGATGAACGGACGAGTCTGGGAGAACAGTTCCAGTGAGGAAGATCATGACGCAGTTAGGATCTATTCAGGTTGTGTGCACATTGCGGTGCAGAATCGCCCGGTGCTTGGCGAAATGGGTTTGCGCGGCGCTTAGTTTGATGTTGTTTCCAATGGCAATATTGGCCCAGAACGCCGTGGGCGTTGTGCAGGAAGAGATTCGTCCATCTCAGGCGGATCCCACAGTGCGGCAATTTGACGACGTGAACGTCGTTCTCACGCCGATGCAGGGCGTCACCAACGCTCCGTTGGCCATATTTCTTCCGGGTACGCATGGGAAACCCTTGAATGCGATGACGCTACTGAAAGTCATTGCGGATCAGGGATACAAGGTCATTGGTCTCACCTACGACGATTTGCCGGCGGGTACGGGGCTGTGTCCGCGTAATCCCAATCCTGCCTGCTTCACGAACTTCCATGCAATGCGTAGTTTCGGTCGCGGTGACGGTCCCGTATCAAACCCATACAGCGAGACGATCGAGGCGAGACTAGTCAGCCTGCTGCGCTACCTAGATCGCGAGCACCCGGGTGCCGGCTGGGCAACCTACCTGCGTCCAGATGGGCATCCCGATTGGTCACGCATTCTGGTATCGGGTTTGTCACAGGGTGCAGGTATGGCGGCGTTTATTGCAAAGTCGCAACCGGTGTACCGGGTGGTGCTGTTTTCAAGTCCATGGGACAACATCGGTCGCGAACACCGCCCGGCCCCGTGGCTTTCTCAGGCCTCAGCAACGCCTCCCGAGCGTTGGTGGGCGGAGCGTCATGTGCAGGAGAACACCACCGCCTGGATCGCGAACGCCTACCGCGCGCTCCGCATACCAGAGGGACATGTTCTGCTCTTCAATCAGGGACTCGTTGGGGACGCGAGAGGTGACTCGACAAATCCGTATCATGCATCGACGATTCGAAATCCGGCCTACGCGTCTCAATGGCGCGAGATGTTCGGCGGCGCGCCGGCTCCGTGACGAGAGGCTCAGCTATACGGAGATGCACGCCAATCGGACTCAGGCCAACAGCAGTCAATCCAGCTCTGAAATCGTTCACCCCACAGCTACTTCGTTGGAAAGGTGCCTCTAAGCCCACATGATGCGCCGCACCCTCACTGCCGCCCTCGCTGCTCTCGCCTTCGGAACGGTCTTCAACGCACGCGGGTGCATCGCGCAGGCCTCACGCTCCATCGCTAACTGTACCGCCGACCAGCTCGCGCTTTCCAACGACAGCAGCCATGCCGCAGACTTGGATGGCATGTCGCACGCAGGTACGCTGCTCGTGCTGCGCAATGCAGGCAACACCGCCTGTACCCTTATGCCGTTCGTCCCGATCACGCTCAGCGACGACACGCACACGCTCGATGCCAAAGCCGTCGCCCCCGGCGCAAGATTCATGCATCACGGTCCCATGATGCCTCTGTTCATCCTGCAGCCTGGAGACAGCGCGAGCGCCAGCATGCGATGGGTCGACGGTTCCGTCTATGACAACTCCGTCTGTATCAACCCCACTCGCCTTACCGCGACACTCTACGGGCACTCACTCACCATTCCGTTCTCTGCGCGCATTTGCGGCGACAAAACCAAAGGCATCACCTTCGAAGTGTCCCATTTCTCTTCGGCTGCGTCGGCCGGTAGAAACAAGTAACACATCTAGTAAGTTTTGAGGAGCCAGAATGCGATACAGAATGTTGGGAAAATCAGGTTTGTTCGTGTCCGAGTTGTGCCTGGGAACAATGACGTTCGGCTTCAGCGCCGGTCGGTATGCGGCGGCCAGTGGCGTTGGACAGACCGATGTCGACGCGATTGTCAGGCGAGCCTTTGATGAGGGGATCAACTTCATCGACACAGCCAACGTGTACGCAGCCGGACAAAGTGAAGAGATGATTGGCGCCGCGCTGAACAACCTGGGACTTGCAAGGAAAGAAGTTGTGTTGGCGACTAAGGTAGAGCACACGACCGGCAGCGGTCCGAACGACGGAGGGGCATCGCGTACCACATCATGGAGCAGGTAAAAGCAAGCCTCAAGCGGCTGCGCACGGATCACATCGACCTGTATTAGATACATGGTTGGGACCCAGCAACACCTGTCGAGGAAACGATTCGCGCGCTGGACGATCTCGTCCATCAAGGACATATTCGCTACGTCGGCGTGGCGAACTGGGCGGCATGGCAGACGGCGAAGGCACTGGGGATCGCTGAACGGCTGAACGCCGTACGGTTGCATTCAGTGCAGGCCTACTATTCGCTTGTTGGTCGCGACCTGGAACGAGAGACAGTCCCCATGGTCGAAGATCAGGGCCTCGGATTGCTGGTCTACAGTCCGCTTGCTGGTGGATATCTTTCAGGCAAATATCGTAATAGTGCGCAGAAAGGTAGACGCACGACCATCCCGTTTCCGCCAGTTGACGAGACTCGAGGTGCATCGGTTCTGGCCGCTATGGACGGCATCGCTAAGGATCATGGAGCATCGATGGTCTCGATCGCCCTTGCCTGGCTCCTGCATCAGCGCGCTGTGACCAGCGTGATACTTGGTGTCAAGCGGTTGGAGCAACTGGAAGAAAATCTAAAGGCTACAGAGATTACGCTTTCGGAGCATGATCTCGAACGGCTGAGCAAAGCCAGCGCTCTTCCATCTGAGTATCCCGGCTGGATGTTCGCTTCAGCTGATGCGGCGCGCAAAGCTCTGTTCGAGACAGGAAGATTGGAGGAACAGCAAGGATGATGGAGGAATGTCGCTCCGGCCTGGCGGTCCTTGGCTTTGCCCATCGAAAAGCTTTCGAGCGTTGGCTGGCACATCAAGCTATTGGTGCGCCAGGCGTGTGGGTCAAACTGGCAAAACTTACGGCAAAAACTGCCAGCATCTCACGAGCCGAATCAATCGATGCCGCACTTTGCCATGGCTGGATCGATGGGCAGGTTGTGAGCTACGATAACGACTTTTACCTGACGCGCTTCACGCCTCGACGTCCCAGGAGTAAGTGGTCCATGATAAATCGGACCCGCGCCGAAGAGTTGATTGCCGTTGGCAGGATGCTTCCCTCTGGAATGGCACAGATCGAGGCCGCGCGAGCCGACGGGCGCTGGGACGCGGCATATCCGCCCGCGAGCAAGGCAGTGGTTCCCGAGGACCTGCGCATCGCGCTTGAGAAAAATCCAAACGCGGCGGCATTCTTCGCGACACTCACCGGTTCGAAGCGTTACGCAGTGCTGTACGGCATCGCAACCGTGAAAAGGGCAGAGACGCGCGCGCGCAAGATCGCACGTTTTGTCGATAGGCTTGCATGTGGGAAGACGGTGTAGGGAAAACCGTGTTGCATCCTTCCCGACTCCCCGACAGAGGCTGTCGGGAATGCTCCATAGTCTGAGGCAAGGTCGGCATTGTGATCGTTTCACAAGCGCAGCATCTGCCCGTTACCCGATAGCGACCAGAACCAGACTGATCATCAAACTTCCAATGACGAAGAAGGGCGCATTGATTAGGCTGTAAAGAAATGGCTTGGGAAAGAGCGGGTTGAGCGCGATGTTGACGGTCATGGGAAGCAAATATCCTAGTCCGACGACTAATCCGAATTCGATGGCACCAGGGTAGGACGTCACACCGAATGCCCGCATGAGCGTGGCGCTCGTAATAGTCGTGACCGTCAAGCATAGCAACGGTCCCACGAGGGATATGACATCCGTCTTTCGCTCACGGCCGAGCGCGACGACATAGGCCCGGTTGACGACAAAACTGAACCAGATGTATCCCCAAAAAAAGTAAGCCCCAACCGCAGCGGCAACGGCAAGCCAATTCAATTTACCCAATGCATTCAACATTCTTTTCTCCCTGAAATGCTCGGTGTCGGTCGCGCCGACGGCGAGGCCGTCAGCTTCGAATCCCCTTACCTTCGAATCCCCTTACCTTGGATGCTACCCGCGGACGGGCGCCGCGCGACAAATAGGTGAAGGGGTACAGAAGTTGGGCTTTTCCGATGCGGCAGTGCACTTCTACGTGGCCATGACAGCAGTGCCCATCGACGATGCCGATTCTGTTGCCTACTACCGCTGAAGGAGCGACGATTGTTGCACGGGCGCTTGCATATCCTGCGCATCGCAGGCAGTAGCTTTCTCATCCCCATCTGAAACGAAAACGGAAGTCAGATGTGGACCAACCGTTCGTCCATAACTGCAACTGGGCTGATGTCATATGCGCTTCACGCTCATTAAAAGAGATCGTGATGATCGGGTTCTTCAACGTGTTCACGGCGTAAGCGGTAGCGTCCCACAGTGAGGTGTCGCTGTTGCCGATAGCAGTTCACGCCAAAGTCACTATGGCTGACAAACGTAGGGGTTGTTTCGTTTGAGTATGGTGCGTTGTGGGAGCCTGCAAGAGCTCGGGCGACGAGCCGGCCGTTTCCCGAGCGTGGATGATTGACATAGTTCTTCCGCCAGGCTACCTGCGGAAGCGTTTGAAAAACCCATACTGCTGAGCTTGCTCTCCACATTTTGCCTGATTGTCATCGCTTTTGCCGTGGCAGGCTCCGTGCATCGCGGATCTGCAACAAGAGTTCTGTCTCCGTTTCCCAAAGACGGTCCGAGCTGGCAGTTCAGCAGTGTCAAAGCGTCGCTTCCATGAAGCTTCCGGGGTAAGCAACTCCCGCCGCTAGCACAGAAGGCTCCACGATTCGCACCATTGCGCGCAATGTCTACGGGAAGCATGTCTCCCGCTTTCCAGTGATTGCCCAGATCGTCCATCAAAGCTTGCAGGACGCGCACTTGACATTTCTGCGTGCTTGCAGCTTGGGCGAACGGAACAAATGCCGAAGCGCTCAAACCGAGCGCCACAATCCTAGTTCTGACCACAGCCGACATCCTTCCTTAGCGGGGCTTGATGATTTGTTCGAGGAGGTCCGGTGTGCCTGGGATACGCTGGAGGCTAGGGTACCGCAGCGGACCCGTATATGGTATCTGAACATCGCTAGTACCGCCCCGTAGCGTCAGCTGGAGTGGGGTTTCGCGCGAGGTTCGAACCGCCGTAAGGAGCACCGCCGGCGTAAACGGCTGCCCATTGACCTTGGAGACCTGCAGGCTCGGTCGAAGACCAGCCTGGAACGCTGGCCCATTCCAGGCCACCGAGCGCACAGTGCCATCTCCACGAATTTGCAGCCCGATGGAGCTGTCAAGGTTCGTCACACCGGAGTCGGCCTCATCCTGCAGAAAGGTCTCACTCGGATCTGAAGTGTAGACAAGCCGCCATCCAGCGCGAACCAGCCCCGCCATCGCATCGGACGTAGCATGTGTCAATAGATGCTTGTTCAAGAAGTCTTTCCACTCACCGGGTGCAAGCGAGTTCAGCGTCTCACACACATCGTCGAAAGTGTATGTCGACACGGGACCCGAATGACCCTTCCCCGCAAAGAACCGGTGCGCGAAGTCATCCAGGCTAACCGCTCCGTGGCTGAGCTCTCGCAGTCGAGCATCCACATCAAGCCACAGCAGCACGCCCTCCGGATAGTAGTCTTCCCGGCGCTGCCAGTCACGCCAGGTTATCGGGTGGCCGGACATGTAGAGCGGATCGAGTGTGCTGTCGGAAAGTGTCTTCCAGGTACGCCCCGTGCGTTGGGCCACAAGAGCCGCATCCAACGCCAGCTTGTCAAGCGTCTCCTGATAGGTGCGAATGCCGGATCGTGCAGCGAGAACGCGGCCCCAGAACTCTGTCTGCCCCTCGTAGACCCACAGCAACGAAGGGTCGGTTGGCAAATTGAAGTTAGGTGACCACAGCGCGGCTGGCTGGCGGTAACGCCCATTCCAGGCGTGCACATATTCGTGGACTATCAGGTCTCGGTTACTTAGCTGCTTTCCACTCTCGGTGAAGTAGGAAGCAGGCAAGTTGTTCTCGCCTTCTTCCAGATGCTCCAGTCCGCCACCTGGCGACAGCTTGTCGCTCAGAGATACCAGCGCGTCGTAATGGGAGAAGGGTGCACGTCCGAAGACATCTCCGGTTTGCACGATCATCTTCCTCAACAGCGCGAGTTCCGCAGGTGTGATGGCAAGGTCCTCCGGCGAGTCCGCAACCAGATCAAGATGAACGGGACTCGGCACAGCAAAGCCAAGGTCCTCTTGGCGTACGTAGCGGCCCAAATAGACCGGCGCGTCCACAAGGCGCTCAAGCGATTCGGAAGCGAAGGTAAGCACCATCCTTGGGTCCCCGCTGCTTACACGGTTGTCTGATGCCGGCTGGGCCGCAGTTCTTCGAAGCGCTGTAAATGCGTGCAGGCCGGACGGCACGGCAAGCCTCGCCAAGACTTGGATGTCCCGGGCGTACCAGCCCGCGGGATACAGCAGCAGGTGTTGCCATTGCACATCGATCATGTTGGGGCGAATCTCTGCAAAGGAGCTTGGCAGGTATTCGAACGTAAGCGTCAATGAATGCGCATGTGTGGGAACGGTCAAATGGAAGGCATGAACGTCCACTATGTCTCGGCGCCACGGCATCAGGCTGCCGTCGTCGGATCTGATCTGCAGACCCGCAAGCTCCGCCACTGACTCTGTGGGCGCGTGGCTTGTCGTCTCCCATTCCGGATAAAGCAGGATCATCTCGCCGGGCGACTGGATAGGGACCGTCTCCGTCACTCGGAAGATGCCATGCGCCACATCGGACGCGTCGACGTCAAGCTGGACTCTGCCCTGAAAGGGTCGGTCGCGCGGTTCGGGAAGCGCGACCGGCCGGGCCGGCGCGACGGGACCAGCGCCGACCTGTGCGGCAGCAGGAAGCCATAGCAAAAGCAAAATGTGTGAGAGAAGCCAGCGTGCGTAGACCTGCACCAGAAATCGTGCTCTTCGTTCTTTCGCTCGTGCCGTGCGCTCTTGCTGATCGAAGTGGTTCCGCTCCGAGAACGTGCCGGAAATCATTGCTTCATGATAAGCAAGTCGCGTGCGTTTCAAAAGGCGACGGCGCTGCTGCGTTACAGCCCCAGAGTGTCGTTCATGTTTACGGCGATCTCCTGCTCAGAGCCAAGATAGCGTTCTGTCTTCTGGATCGAGGAACGCCCGAGCAGAAACTTGATCTGATCGAGATCGCCGCCGGCCTTCCGACAGAGCTTCGCGCAGGTGCGGCGGAGGTCGTGCGCCCCGAACCGTTCGATCCGATCTACTTGGCTGCCTGCTCGATCACGCTCTGTACCGCCCGATCGGTCAATCCAGCTCCGATCTTCTTGCCGCCCTCCGAATCGATCGCACCGACCGGCTCTCCTCGGGTCTCGAGCATAGAACCGCGGCCTGTGGGCGCGTCGTACATCGGTATCGTGATCTCGACGCGAGGTGGTGAGCGACGAGGCGTACAGGGCCATGCTTGTGAAGCAGGGTATGCCTGAAGTCTACGCGGGCCTGCTGCTCAGCCTGTACTTGGCGGCGCGGGCAGGAGAATCCACCGTGGTGAACCCAACCCTGGAACGGCTGATTGGGCGCAAGCCGACGACGATGCGACAGGGACTGGAAGAGTTCTTGAACAAGGAGGAGGTTTCGCTGTTTCAGGGGCGTTGAGTCTGCGGTGGCCCTTGGTGCGAGTTCGTCCTCACATGCCGCTCAAGCCAGTCAGCGACCCGGGGCAGCTCCATAAGGCGTCTGGAGCGGCGAAACTTCCGCCTGTGCGACATCTCGTTACCAATCCGGGCTCGATGAGTCCATTGGCGAATTTGCGACAATCCAGAAATCATTGCCCCCAAGATGCGTGTTCATTTGCAGCGGCGTCAATCCACATCTGAAGGCCGACTTTGAAGCTGCTTTCCGGCTTTAGCTTGCCGAATACCCCAGCTTTTTGCAGCACGGTCATGCCATGTAGGAACGCCCACAATACGAGGGCCGCCTCGGGAGCACGCTCCTCACCGTAAAGACGGCCTACCTGTCCCACCACAAACTCCCAGCTACGTAGGTGAGCTGCAGACTCGTATCGATCATCGTTCGACGGTTTCAGTGTGAGCGAAAAAATCTCAGTATGCTCACGGGCGAACCGAATGTAGGCTTGAGCGATCGCGTGTATCGCCTCCGCCGGTCCTTTCCGGCCCGCTGCTTTTTCCATTTTCTTAAGGAGCAGCCTGCGACTCTCATCGGCTAACGCTCCTTGCAGAGCGGCAAGGCTATCGAAGTAGTGGTACAGGGCGTTTGGTGCAAGTGCAAGTGTCGCTGCCACGCTGCGAATCGCGAGCTTGCCGGCTCCTTCCGTCTCCACTAGCTTCATCGCCGCAGCCAAGATCGCCGCGCGATCCGTTTTTGTTGGACGCGTCATAGAGAACACTTTACATTGACGGGCCCTCTGCTTGGATGTACGCTGTACACCAACTGGCTGTACGGCGTACACTCAGGACAAGGGAAGGAGTATTTAAATGGCGGAAAGATCAGTCGTGGTAACTGGCGCTTCAACGGGCATCGGACGAGCCACCGCCGAGGTATTACTGGGCAAGGGCTTTCGCGTGTTCGGCAGCGTCCGTAAAGAGAGTGACGCAAGAGACCTGCAGTCCAAACTTGGGTCGGCGTTTACGCCCTTACTGATGGATATAACCGATCAAGCTGCTGTGACCGAGCGCGCCGGTCAAGTGCGGACCGCGCTCAAGGGAAACAGGCTTGCAGGTTTGGTGAACAACGCTGGCATGTCTTTGGCCGGCCCTATGCTGGACCAGCCAATTCACGACATTCGCTCTCAGTTGGAAGTCAATCTGATTGGGCCAGCCGTTGCGATACAAGCGTTTGCGCCACTCCTTGGTGCGGAGCGTTCCATGGAGGGTAAACCGGGCCGCATCATCAATATCAGTTCAGTAGGAGGCAGGTTCGGAGCCCCCTTCTTAGGAGCCTACGCCGCTTCGAAGCACGCGTTGGAAGGCATGTCCGAATCGCTTCGCCGAGAACTGCTGCTGTACGGCATCGATGTGATCCTTATCGAGCCCGGTTACGTGAACACGCCGATCCTCGATAAAGCGGATAAAGAGGATTATGCCCAGTATCGTCACACCGAGTATGGACCGATACTCGAACGGTTCCGGCAAGCCTTCATCGCTGAGGGTCGCAAAGGGCTTGAGCCACATGCTATTGGCGCAGTTGTTTTCAAGGCTCTGACTGCATCTTGCCCAAAGGTTTGTTACACGGTCGTGAAGCACAAATTCAAAAACTGGAGCCTTCCCATGTCGCTTCCGAAGCGAACGGTAGATCGTCTCATCGCCAAGCAGCTCGGGCTGACCTCGCCCCGTAACTGACCCAAGCTTTTTGGACTTGCTCTCTGTAAAGGTCAGATGCCCAGCTTCACTACTTTGAACTCGCCTCGTGTTCACTTCGTTTTAGAGGTGCTGTGACCTCTCGGCTGGTGACAACGGTCCACTACGCTCTTCGAACTTAGGCAGGACGCGATTAGCCCTGCTAAACGATAGAACCCTATCAGGGCTGCCCCGTGCATAGAGCTGGGAGTTGCTGGGCTGCCTCGTCGGGGCAGTTTTGATAGGGCCGTTTGAAGGAAGCCGCTGGCGCGGCGGATGCGTTGAGGCCTATGGGATTTGAATGGGCGATTCCGTCTCGGACAGTGTCTTTTCCTGGTCTTGGCAAGGTCTCGAACGCGATGGAGATTGAGATGTGATGGCAGGGAGGTTCGTTTCGTCACCTGAAGCGGGATAGGTATGAAGCTGTAGCGGTACAGGCAAGCGCGAGGATGCGTTGCGTGTGTGAGCACGGCTGAGGGCGGCCGGGTTGAGAGTGGGCTCAGTCATGGCAGGTCAGGAGCTATCGAAGCGGAGTCTGGTTGGTGGAGCGAGGAGTTGACGGCTGGTGATCCGTTCGACGACGAGCATGGGCCCTGAGCAGAGCGGACACTTGATCTGAGCTGTGGGAGCAGGCTGTTGTGGCGGTGCGGCGGCATTGAGCAGGAAGCGGCAACGCAGCAGCGATGCGGATCGCTTACGGTTGGCGAAAATGCCGAAGTGACGGATGCGAATGAGGCCCTTGGGTAGAACGTGGATGAGGAATCGTCGCAGGAAATCGTCGGCTGAAACGGTCATGATCTTCTGCTTGCTGCCAGCGGCGTAATCCTTCCAGCGGAAAGAGACGCGGTGCGTCCTTGAAGCTGACCAGGCGATGGTTGGAGATGGCTACGCGGTGGGTGTAGCGGGCCAGGTAGTTGAGGACGTGTTTCGGCTCCGCCGAGCGGTGGCTTGGCGGAGACGACCCAGTCCTTCGAGAAGAGCTGCTGCAGGAAACGCTGGAAGTGTTCGGGCGCTGCGAGTTCCTTGAGCGAACCATGGAACTGCAGCTTGTCCTGGAGTAGAAGCTGCTTGAGTTCCGCGGTGAACTTGCCGCGAAAACCCGGCTGAGAACCCGGACAGGCAGGAAGAAGCGTGATGAGGCAGCGACCCATCGAGAACCATCGAGAGCGAGCCCACCGGCCGTCACGACGCAGTGGACGTGGGGATGATGCTGGAGGTTCTGTCCCCAGGTATGCAGCACGCTGAGCAGCCCGATGTCGGCACCGAGATGCTTCGGGTCGCGAGCGACTTCGAGTAACGTAGCGGCGCTGGTGCGGAAGAGAAGGTCATAGAGGAGCCTCTTGTTCTGTAGTACGAGTGCAGAAAGCTCATGCGGCAGCGTGAAGACGGTGTAGAAGTAGGGCACGGGCAACAGCTCGCCCGAACGCGCGGCCAGCCACCTGGCGCGTGCGTTGCCCCTGGCACTTGGGACAGTGCCGGTTGCGGCAGGAGTTATACGAGATGGGCTGATGCCCGCAGCCGGAGCAACGATCGCGATGGCCACCGAGTGCCGCCGTGCGGCAATGGACGATGGCGTCCATCACCTTGCTGTGCTGGGAGGCGAGATGCGATCCGTGCCGCTCGAGGAAGCTGCTGCAGGAAGCACGAAGGATGTCGGCCACCTCAAGGGTGGGCCGGCTCATCCCTTCACACGCCTCCACGAATGCTTCGCCTCGCTTGACGAGACCGTGACCGACTCCAGCGGACTGGTGACGGCTTGCAGATGGCGGCGGGACAAGTGCAGATAGACCGTCGTGTCGGCCAGCTTGGCGTGTCCGAGCAGCATCTGAATGGTGCGAAGATCCGCACCGGCTTCAAGCAGGTGGTTGCGAAGCTATGCCGCAACGTGTGGGGCGAAACCCGCTTGGTAATCCCTGCAGCCTTCGCTGCTTCGGTCACAGCAATCCAGGCGACCTTCGTGGTGACCGGCACGTCGGCCCGCCAGTTGTTCTCCATGCCCGGAAAAAGGTAGATCCTCGGCTTCATCCAGCGCCACTACTCGCGCAAAGTGTCCAACAGCTTCGGACTCAATGGAACATCCCGGTCGCGTCCACCCGTGCCTTGCTGGATGTGCAGCACCATCCGCCCGCTGTCGATGTCGGCGACCTTCAGCCGGCACAACTCAGCCCGGCGTACACCGGTCGCATAGAGCGTCATCACCATCGCACGATGCATCAGGTTGCCAGTCGAGTCGATCAGCCGGGACACTTCTTCCTGGCTGAGCACGGTCGGCAGACGCTTGTGCTGCTTCGGAAACGGGATCGCATCTGGCAGATAGGACCGGCGCAGCGTCTTGACCAACAGGAACCGCAGAGCTGCCGTCCGTCCTTCGATGGTCCTCGGTGACAGCTTGCGATCGCGAAACAGATGGACCTGGTAGTCCCGGATATGGTCCGGTCCAAGCTGCTCAGGAGAGCGGCGGAAATATCTGGCGAAATCCTCAATCGCGTGGACGTAAGACCGCACGGTGGGGTCCCGTCAAAAAAATGACAATAAAGCACGCTAAGACGGATTTGGGGAGCGCAGCGACCTGAACCTGCCCGGCGCTGGCCTTTTGCCCTTCCACTGGTAATCGCCGGTGAGATTGATGTGTTCCCAACCGAGCGGGGAGAGGTACTTGAGCAGTACGGGATCGACGGGCAGCCAAGAGAGGATGAAGAGCGTCCGTTCGATCCGGCCCAGTTCGCGGAGAGCCACAGCGAGGCCATTCTGGCGAGGGTAGACGTTTCGAAGTCGAAGAGTGTTTGAAGCTCGACCAGGTGTTCCCGCCTGGTCTGAGCCCGGTCACCGTACTCCGCCCAGCGCTCAACCGGGATCTTCAACTGGTCCGCAACGAGATGAAGCAGAGGAGGAAACGGCAGCTCGGCCACGCCGAGCACGATGCCGGGAAAGCGCAGGTAGCAAAGCTGCACGGCGAAGCCTAGCTTGTCGGCAGCGCCACGCCGTTGTCGAATGATCGAAAGATCGGACTCGCTCAGGGTGTAGCGCCGGATCAGCTCATCGCGACTATCGGGCAAGGCAAGCAAACTCTGCCGCTCGGCGGCGGAGAGGATCGAGCGACGGGGCATGATGGTCCCTCTTACAAACGTAGGTTTATGAGAACAATTCAGCCGCAGAGACCAAACCGCTCAATTGCTCACGTTCGCAGTTCTCATAAACAGTTCTCAAATGGTATTCTCAATCAACTCGCAAAACCATGAGTTCCGAGAACTACAAGGACCATTTCATGCTGATCGGCTATGCCCGCGTCTCTACCCATGACCAGAACCTCGAACTGCAAACCGAGTCCCTGACGAAAGCGGGCTGCAAAAAGATCTTCGAGGACAAGATCAGCGGCAGCCGGGCCGAGAGGCCCGGCCTGGCCAAAGCCCAGGAAGCACTGCGTGAGGGCGACACGCTGGTTGTCTGGAAACTCGATCAGCTCGGCCGCAGCGTCAAGCATCTCGTAGACCTGGTAGGTCAGCTTCACAAGCAGGGTGTGCAGTTCAAGAGCCTCACCGATTCCATTGACACCGGAACAGCCTCAGGACGCTTCTTCTTCCACGTCATGGCCAGCCTGGCTGAGATGGAGCGCGAGCTCACAATCGAACGGACCCGCGCCGGCCTCGATGTCGCGCGCCAGCTCGGTCGCAAAGGCGGTCGGAAACGACAGATGACCGAAGCAAAATCAAGTCAGCCAAAAAGCTGCTCGCCAGCGGAGTACCGCCACGCGACGTGGCCAGCAACCTCGGCGTCTCCGTCCCTACCCTCTACCGCTGGATTCCTGCCTCCAGCCATGCTTAGCGTGCTTTATTGTCCGTTTTCTGACGGGACCCCACGGTGTTCGCAGAGTAGTTACGGCGCTGAAGCTCATCGAGCATCAACTGGCGAAGATGGTCACAGGGGAATCCTCCTTGTGACCCACACCCTACGCCCAGCTACCGCCTACCCCGCCGGCACCGCAGCATCCGCCGCGCCAGCGGCTTAGTTCAAACACCGTTCGCGGAAGTTGGCTGTGTCCAATCTTCGGGCCCTGGCGTAGGATTGTCGACGTTTGGTGTCGTGACCCTAGAGCCCCAAGCTGTCATTGACCGCGACGGCGATCTCCTGCTCCGAGCCCAGGTACCGTTCCGTCGTTTGGATGGAGGAGTGCCCGAGCAGGAACTTGATCTGTTCGAGGTCGCCGCCGGCCTTGCGGCAGAGCTTAGCGCAGGTGCGGCGAAGATCGTGAGCACCGAAACGCGCTACCCCGATCTGCTTCGCCGCCTGCTCGACGACCGACCATACCGCCCAGTCGCTCAAGCCGTCGCCCTGCACCTTGCCGCTCTTGCTCACGCGGCGCAGCAGGCGTCCGTCGTCGATTTTTGCTGCGGTCATCCAGGCGTTGATTCCCTGCTTGACCCACAGCGGTACCGCCACGGTGCGGATGCGTCTTCCCTTCCCGCACAGGTCGGCAAGCACCCAGCGGCCCTCGCGCAGCTGGATAGTCTCGACCTCCAGCATCGCGAGCTCGTTACGGCGGAGCGCACAGCCGGTGAGCAGGGCAAGGATCACATAGTCGCGTTTGCCCTTGAGGCTGGAGCGATCTGGTGCAGCCAAAAGCTCTCTTGCCTGCTCCTTGGTCAGCCAGTTCCCCAGCCGGGTGCCGCGCTGCCCGACATTGGGGATGTCCGACATTTGCGAGGCTTCTTCCGCGCCGAGGACACCGGCCCGCTTCGCTTCGCCTACCAGCTTGCGGACGGCCGAGAGCTTTACATTGATCGTGGAGGCGCTGAGGTCCCGTTCGAGCATCGCGGCCTTGAACTCCAGCAGCAGCGTCCGCGAGACCGGCTGCTGCCGCGCGAGGCAGAAGACAGAGAGCTCATCGAGGGCCAGGGCGTAGCTCCGCTTTGAATTCTCTGCGGCGACGCCGTTCAGCACGGCTCGGCGCAGTTCATCAAAGCGACTGTAGGCTGGGCTCGGGTCCACTCGCGTCCCAACGTGGACAAGCTCGGCGGTCACGAGGCTCCGCCTGCCGGCTCGTCGCTCTCGAAGCGCAGCCGTGCGGCTGCGATCGCATCCTGCAACTTTCGCTCCAGAGCCTCTCGGGGTGGCAGCACCGTCAGGTACTCAGCTACGTGGATGCCTGCGGCGTCCAGTTCAAGGAGTTCGATCTGCTTGCTGCTCGCGCCCGCGCAGAGGATGATTCCAAGAGGCGGGGCCTCGCCCTCAACCCTCTCGTACTTCGCCAGCCAGCGGAGATAGAGCTCCATCTGGCCTTTGTACTCGGCCCGGAAGCTCCCCTGCTTCAGCTCGAGGGCAACCAGCCGCTTGAGATTGCGGTTGAAGAACAAGAGATCGATATAGAAGTCGTCCCCGTCGAGCTGGATGCGCTTTTGCCGGGCGACGAAGGTAAAGCCAGCACCCAATTCCAAAAGGAACATCTCCAGCTCTCGCAAAATGGCGTCCTCGAAATCCCGCTCCACATAGTGGTCTTTGAGGTTAAGGAAGTCGAGGACATACGGATCTTTGAGAACCAGTGCCGGGCCGACCTCCCCCCGGCTGCGCAATGCCGCCAACTCCTGCCTCGCCAACTCGTCGGGTTTTCGGGAGAGTGCGGTCCGTTCGTAGAGCATGGAGTCGATCCGTCCGCGGAGGGTGCGTACGCTCCAGCCCTCGATCCGCGACATCTCGGCATAGAACTCCCGCTGCAGGGGCTGTTTAAGGGGCAGCAGCTCCCGGAAATGAGACCAGCTCAATCCTTGCGACAGTGTCGCAACAATGTCCAGGTCCGGGAAAGCCTCCGCGAACTTCATCATGCGCGTGAGATTGGTCGACTCGAAGCCGCGGCCGAACTCAGCCACCAATTGTTGCGACACCGTCGCAACAATCTTCTCTCCGTAGCCCGCCCGCAGGTTCCCGAGAACCTCCCGGCGCATCCGGTCGCCTACCCGCCAGTACAGGAGGGTCAAACCCACGTTCACGGCTGCGGCGGCGTGCCGACGAGCCTCTGCGATGAGTTGTCGCAGCTCCGCCACCAGATCCTGAGGCGGTTTCGAGGTGGTGGAGAGCTCTGGCATGCGCTTGGGCCAATTGTGCAGCAGTTTGTTGCACAATTTGAGCCTACCACGCTTTGGCTTCGACAATTGGCATTGTCGTGGGTAATCTTTGTTGGTCTGCATGAGAGTAAATGGCAGGTATGCCATTAATCCCGGTATCCTGAAAGCAGCTGTTTTAGGAGGTTTTCTCATGGCCAGGCCCGTCAAGTGGTCCCGCAACCGCCATGTCGATTAAAGGGTGACTGAAAGACCTGAAACACCAAGACCGTCTCATGCACAAGCCTCTCCTTCGGAGAGGCTTCGTTATTTTCAGAAAGCGTTGGTTTGGTCCGCGTTGCCGGTATTGCCGTTGCGTTGCCGGATACTTGCCGCGGCCTTACTTGAACGCTTGTTCTTGTCTTGTCCTGTTCTTCCCACCCCATGCCGCATTCTTGCCGCACCGTTGCCGCGACGGCCGTAAACGTAAGCAGCGAAGCACTTTATTTCTAACTACCTACGTGTGCGCCTGCAAAAACGATGAATGATGACGGCTTGCAGCGATTTGCAGCAAGCCGCACCCCTTCCGAAGGTGAGTTCTGTTATTACCTTCCTTGATCCGAGCACAGAAAGAGGTCTCAAGATGATCGATCCAGACGAGTTTATTTCTGCTAATTCCGCCCGTCTCGCGCTGGTCATAAATCTCAGCGGTGGGAAAGACAGCACCCGGATGTTGGGGTACTGGAATGTGAGCGATCGGGGCGACGTGTGTCTGGGCTCAGCCCGTGTACCCGGCGAGGTCACCATCGCTTCCCTCCAGGGCTGGGAAGAGGGCTTCTTTCAGAGTGAATTCACTCACCCGAACGCTGTCAAGAGGCTGACGGAGCATCCGGGAGGTTTTATCGGTCTATGGACAGCTCTCATCGGTAAACGGAGTTTTCCCGCCGAATACCTCGCCGACGCCGGTGAAACGCTCGATCAATTCCTTCAACGCTGAGCCACCGGAGAGATCGGATCAGGTCTCCCGGGCCGCGCCCATCCTCGGAGACACCTGATGAAGATCACCCACCAACTTACCCACGAAAGCTCCTATCGGCGTGAGTTCCGCATCCTCCTCATCGGTTCGGGGGGCAACGGCAGCGCTGTGCTCTTCGGTCTGCCCTAAGCGCTTGGAGGATTCAATGCTCTATTCCAATCGCACCTATGAACTGGACGCCAAGACAACGGTCAGTGCGCTGCGGGACGTAGTCGATGGGCAGCTTGACGCTGATTCGTTCAAGCGCCGGATGGAGGCGATTCGGCACGCCAATGAGCTTTCCGTCGATTCGCGCACGGCGAAGGACACGTTCCGCAGATTGCTGCAGAAGGGTGAATCGGAGGCCGCGACCCAGGCATTCGATTCACCGGATACGTACAATTTGCCCCCGGGCAACACGAACTGGCGGCTCTCCAATGCAATCTCTTGGATCGCCGGTCAGACCAAAGATGCGGAGCGCAAGCTGGACCTCATGAAGATCGCCGGAGAGGTGCTGCCGAAGACAGCCTGAAAAGAGCTGGGGTGCATGGCGCGGCGGCCATGCACTCAACCCGTTTGATAGAAGCTGACGAGGGGCAGGGTCACCAGATGTGCTGTCCATCTTGCCCCGCTTCAGCCGTAGCTTGCGATTATAGCCATGGAGTCACTGAATACGGCTCTCCCCAGCGTTCTCTATCGGCGCGAGGCGCTTCCGTTGGGGGCGGGTTTTCTGGCTGGCAAAGCCTTCTTGGCTTACAAGCACCGCGGTGGAAATCGCCACACGCCGCTGCCGGACTTCTACATCGGCGCCCACGCAGCCATTGAAGAGCTGGCGCTGCTCACACGCGACGTGGCACGATACCGGACTAAGAGTCTATCCGCAAATAGGGATTGTTTGTCTCCAACTTGTGAGGGCTGCTGCGATGTAGAGCAAAGCTTGGAAGCTGACCTCTGTTTTCTCGAAGCTGACCAGTAGTTTGCGATAGCCATTCAGCCACGAGTGACTGCGCTCGACGACCCAACGGCGCGCCTTATAGTTTGGGTCACGCTGTTTTTGCTGCGCTTCGTCGTTGCGCGGACGGATGTGAGGTCGATAGTCGCGTTTGAGCACCGAGGCCAACGCCTTTTTGCCCAGGTATCCTGCATCGGCGCATAGATGCTGAGGCGTCTGTTGCTCCGGACCGGGCCGCTCGACGACGATGCCATCCAGTGTCCTCTCCAGCAGCTTGACATCATGCACGTTGGCGGCGCTGACGATGATGGACAGCGGGACGCCACGCGCGTCCACCAGCAGACTGCGCTTGCGCCCGTTTTTTTTCCCGATCCGTTGGGTTCGGCCCCACGCACTCGGTGGCCAGCGGCGCTTTGCCCATCGCCCCGTCGATGGACTGCCATTCCCAGGCGATGCCCTGCAACCCGTCGTATTCGGCCAAGCCGGCCTGCCATATTCGAAGAAAAAAGCCGGCCTTATGCCATGCCTGAAAATACTTGTGCACCGCACTGGCCGAGCCGAACTCGCGGGGCAGCGCCTTCCACTGGCAGCCGGTGCGCAGAACATACACGATGGCGGCAAAGACCTGGCGGGGGGCCATCGGCTTGCGACCAGCGCCCGGCTTGCGTTGAAACAATCTTCCGTCAGGTCGCAGGCGCCCGGGAACCAGCGGAGCAATCTTCTCCCAAAGAGCTTCGGAAACGGTCCAAGACTTGATCTGCGCCATACAACAAAGCATCGCCCAACTCAGACTGCTTCCGCGCCCAATTACCTGCCAGAGAATCCTACTCGTTACTATTTGCGGATAGGTTCTAAGTAGCGTATGTGGGAAGCCTTTTTTGCTTTTCGGAGGGAGGTCCGGGCTTCAGCCCGGACATTTTAGTGCGGAGAAGAACGGGGCTTCAGCCCCGGGTTTTGCGCTGACGTCGGAGAAAACCCAGGGCTGAAGCCCATCATTTTGGCTCTCCTTCTCGTGGGGCTGAAGCCCCACGCTCCCTCCCCCATCCTCCTTCAAGATGCACCTCGTACCATGATCGTGATTCACGCCGACACTACCTAGTCCGGCTAGTCCGGTGGCGCTTCTTCATGCCCTCGTTGCGTCGATATCCCTATACTTCTTTCAGTGGGTGAATCTTCCGACCTCTCGTCGCTTCCTGATGCTTTGCCGTCTTCGGCGAAAGCGTCGGCTTTGGATCATCCCTTCCAGGCGGACGAGACGGGTGCCCAACGGGATTCCAGCTTCCGCTCCGATCGCATCTGGAGTTACTTCGGGCCGGCCTTTGTCGCTTCGGTCGCGTATATCGATCCGGGCAACTTCGCGACCAATATCCTCGGCGGCAGCCAGTTTGGATACCGCCTGCTCTGGGTGCTGCTGTGGTCGAACATCATGGCCATTCTCATTCAGTACCTGTCGGCCAAGCTGGGCATCGTTACCGGCCTGACGCTGCCGCAGAACTGCCGCAAGCACTTCGCGCGCCGCACGACCATCTTTCTCTGGGTTTGCGGCGAGGTCTCCGCCGTGGCCACGGATCTGGCGGAGTTTCTCGGCGCGGCGCTGGGGCTCGATCTGCTCATCGGTCCGGCGCTGATGGCGCATGGCATGTCGGCGACGGGCTCGCTTTTTACCTCCGCCATCCTCGCAACCGCCGCGGTGGTCGGCATTCTGGCGTTGGATCTGGCCGGGTACCAGTGGCTCGAGCGCGGCATCATGGCGTTCGTCGGCCTGATCGGCCTTTGCTACGGGTTTGAGATTTTTCTGGTACATCCGGACTGGCACCGGGCCTTTGTCGCGACGATTCTGCCCACGCTGGACAGCCATGCGATGAAGGAGTCGGCCTTTGCGGCGGTGGCCATGCTGGGCGCCACCGTGATGCCGCACGTGGTCTACCTGCATTCGGCGCTGGTGCAGCCCCGGCGCATCGAGATTGCGCCGCCGCCCAAGCGGCCGATCCCCAAAATGCTGCGGCAGTTTCTGCGGTTTGAGCTGATTGACGTCTTTGTCGCCATGAACGGCGCCTGGCTGATCAACTCCGCCATGATTATCATGGCGGCGCTGACGCTGCACCTGGGACCGGCGGTCTCGCCGACCATCCAGGATGCGTTTCACACCCTGGGACCCTTGCTGGGCAAGGGCGCCGCGGTGATCTTTGCGGTCGCGCTGCTGTGTTCGGGGCTTTCGAGCTCGACCGTCGGCGTGATGGCCGGACAGGTCATCATCGAAGGCTTTCTCGACGTCAAGTTTCCGATCTTTGTGCGCCGTTTTGTTACGGTTCTTCCGGCGTTGGTGATCATCGGCCTGGGTTGGGATCCGTTGAAGATTCTGGTGGATTCGCAGGTGCTGCTCAGCTTCACGCTGCCGTTTGCGCTGATCCCGCTGCTGCTGCTGACGCAGCATGAAACTGTGATGCGCGACTTCCGCAGCGCGCCCTCGACCCGGGTTGCGGGATGGTCCGTGGCGGGCGTCATCATCGCGCTGAACCTGCTTTTGCTTTGGCAAACCGTCGGATAAGTTCGCTTGCCGTGGAGTCGGGCCGGAGCCAAGGCTTGAGGCCGCACAAAGAAAGTCCGTCACTCCCTCAGCGGCTAAAGCTGATGATCTGAAGGTGTGCAGCAGCACGAGAAGAGCAGATCCCTTCGCTACGCTACGGGATGACAAACAAAATGCAACAAAGTAACAGTGTCGCTTTTCTTTCGGTCATTCGCCCTGAGCGCAGTCGAACGGGAGGGAATCTGCTGATCTGCCTGCTGCATACGGATAGATTATCCGCTATAAAGCCGCGGTCATTCTGCTGGAGTATGTACGGCTGAAGACCGTACCTTTCGTTATGCGGACTTAATCAGAGATTCCTTAGTGGTGCCCGCCGTGCTCCCCGCCACCGCCTCCACCGCCGTGGGGGGCGGCGGATGGAGCGGCGCGTGGGGCTGGCGCCGGAGCAGGACGTGGAGCAGGCGCTCGGGGAGCAGGAGCCGCTTGAGGCCGGGGCGCCATCTCAGGACGAGCCGCGGGCGCCTGAGGAGCCGCTGGCCGGCTCATGGGAGCTGGAGCCCGTTCGACTGGCGCTCCGCCACGGTTACCGTTGAACTCAGGACGAGCCTGCGGTGCTCCGCCGCGATTGCCGTTGAAGCCGGGCTGGGCTGCGGGTGCTCCGCCGCGATTGCCGTTAAAGCTGGGCTGGGCTGCGGGCGCTCCGCTACGGTTGCCGTTAGAGCCGGGCTGGGCTGCGGGTGCTCCGCCACGATTGCCGTTGAAGCCGGGCTGAGTTGCGGGTGCTCCGCCGCGATTGCCGTTGAAGCCGGGCTGGGCTGCGGGGGCTCTGCCGCGATTGCCGTTGAAGCTGGGCTGGGCTGCGGGTGCTCCGCCGCGATTGCCGTTAAAGCTGGGCTGGGCTGCGGGCGCTCCGCTACGGTTGCCGTTAAAGCCGGGTCGAGCTGCGGGCGCTCCTCCGCGGTTGCCATTGAAGCCGGGCTGGGCACCCGGTGCGCCGGGGCGCCCTGCAACATTGGCTCCGCCCACCCGGTTGAAGGGCTGCTCGTGGGGAGCCGCAGCGATCGCCCCACGGTTGCCCAGCGAGTGGCCGGCGAAGGCCTCGGCCGGGCGGCCGCCGTTGGCAGAGAACGCCTGCCCATGATTTGCTGCTGCGGCGAGACGCATATCCCGCTGGGCGGCGACCGGAGCATAGTGCGCTTCGTGTGCCGCCGCGAGCTCGGAGGGGCGTGGCTGCACGTTCAGGCCGCCACGGCCGCCGTTGTAGCTCACCCGGTCCACCGGCCGCGGTCCATAGTGAACCCCGTTGTAGACCACCGTCCGGTCATACACGTTGCGGAAGCCCGGACCGACGTTGGTGACAGCGCGGTTATAGAGGAAATCGTGCCCGTGCCAATAGCCGCCGAAGTACCCGAAGCCGACATAGCCGAAGCCGTAATCGATCCCGCCGTAATAGCCGACGTGGGGTCCCCAGTAACCGCGGTGGAACAGGTATCGCCCGCTGTTGAATCCCCAGTAGGGAGGAGTCCAGAGCGCGCCGTAGAAGGGCGGAGCGCACCATGCGCCGGGCACCCAGTAGTAGCCCACATTTCCGTAGTTCCAGTAGCCCGGCGTCCATAGGTAGTTCGGATCGGGCGCGGGCGGCTGATCGTACTCCGGCAGGGGCGGAGGCGCCTGATCGGTCTCGGCAAGGGCCTGCGCGCCGGCCTCCTCGGTGTCCGAGTAGCCCTGGCCATCCCCGGGGTACTGCGCCGGGGCGGTATCGCCGTAAGGAGCCTGTCGCACGATCGGCGCGGACCCCTGTTCCTGGTCGCCGTAGCTTTCGCCGCTGGCTTGGGGAGCATAGCTCTGGCTGGCCCCGAGCACCTGCGTTTGACCGGTTGTCCCGTAGCCGCCGGCTGTGCCGCCGGTGTACGGCTGTGCCATGTTGGCGAGGGCGGGGTCTCCGCTGTCCGCCGTTTGGCTATTTCCGTTCACGATCGGGGCAACGGCGCTTTTGCTCTTGCAGCCGGCTATCGATAAAGCGACGGCCCCTGCCAAACCGGCGGCTGCGACCCCGCGAAGTACCCTGGCTGTCTTTCCTGTCTCATTCATAGCGAATCCTCGCGCACCGGGGAGCTATTACGAAGGCTACTCAAAACTCTTCAGATGCGGGCCTTGTGAGTAGCGTAGCCGATCCGACAGGCATTCCCCTGCACTCCAGTAACCCCAGAGACGCACCAATGTCGTCCGGGGTGCATTCTTTGCCGTAAAATGCGGGCATGCGCCGCGCCACCCTCAAGCGATTTCGCCGTGGCCGTCACGATCGCGGCCGCGCCGTCTGATCGATTCTGTCTCTGCCTTACCCTCCTTCAGAAGGCATCGATTGAACATTGTCCGCTGCCCGGCTTTTAGCGGGTGCGGCGAAAAAACCACGGCCTCGCGGCCACCGCGCCGCGATCCGCCCCAGGAGAACGCTCCCATGGCCTCCGCCATCCCTGCTCCCAAGCACCCCAATACCTTCGGCGCCGCCGGCAAGCTGAAATCCGGCAAGCAAACTCTGCAATATTTTCAGCTGTCCGCGCTCGAAAAGAAGATTGACGGCCTGCAGCTGTCCCGGCTGCCGTTTTCGCTGCGCATTCTGCTCGAAAACCTGCTCCGCCGCGAGGATGGCGTCACCGTCACCGCCGACGACATCCTGTTTCTCGCCCGCTGGGAGCCCAAGGCCGAGCCCTCCCGCGAGATCGCCTACATGCCCGCCCGGGTGCTCATGCAGGACTTTACCGGCGTTCCCGCGATCGTCGATCTGGCCGCCATGCGCGACGCGATGAAGGCGCTAGGCGGCGGCCCGGAGCAGGTTGAGAAGATCAACCCGCTGGTGCCGGTGGAGCTGGTCATCGACCACTCCGTGCAGGTGGACGAGTATGGGACATCGAACGCGTACGATTTGAACGCCGCACTCGAGTTCAGCCGCAACCGCGAGCGCTATGCCTTCCTCAAGTGGGGACAAACCGGTTTTCGCAATTTTTCCGCCGTGCCCCCGGGCATGGGCATCTGCCATCAGGTGAATCTGGAGTACCTCGCCCGCGTCGTCTTCACGACGACCCCCGGCTTGGATTCAAAGGATGCGAGCGGCAACGTCTTCGCCTACCCGGACACGCTGGTCGGCACGGACTCGCACACGACCATGGTGAACGGCCTCGGCGTACTGGGGTGGGGCGTGGGCGGCATCGAAGCCGAGGCGGCGATGCTCGGGCAGCCTGTCTCCATGCTGGTGCCGCAGGTCGTTGGCTTTCGCCTGACCGGGCGTCTTCGTGAAGGCGCGACGGCGACCGATCTGGTGCTCACCGTCACCGAGATGCTGCGCAAACTGGGCGTGGTGGGCAAGTTCGTCGAGTTTTACGGCCCCGGCATCAGCGAACTGCCACTGGCCGACCGCGCCACCATCGCCAACATGGCGCCCGAGTACGGCGCGACCTGCGGCATCTTCCCCGTGGATGCGGAGACGCTGAACTATCTGCGTCTCACCGGCCGCAGTGAGGAGCACATCGCGCTCGTCGAGGCATACTACCGCGCCCAGGGCATGTTCCATACCGCCGCTGCACCCGAAGCGGAGTATTCCGCGCTACTAGAGCTGGAGCTCGCGACGGTGGAGCCCTCAGTCGCCGGTCCCAAGCGTCCCCAGGATCGCGTCCTGCTCTCCGAGGCCCCCGCGAGCTTCCGCAAGGTGCTGCCTTCGCTGGTCGGCGCCAATGCCAACCGCAATGCGGAGCGCCAGATGGTGCGCTGGGAGGGGGAGGGCGGCAACGTGGCCGAGGACGGCAATGTGACATCCGGCGGTGGCCAGGCTCCCGCGGCCGTCCCCGACGCCGTGCGGGTGATCCCGACCGAGCACGGCAATGCGTCCGCCGCCGCCGTAACCAAGACGTCGGGCGATGCGCATTCCATTACGCCCAAGGGCAACGCCGCACCGCTGCGGTCTTCCGAGAGCGGCGGCGTGTACGGCAAGAGCGGCACAACCGCCGTTTTGGAGCCGATCAAAAGCGTGGAGGCCCGTTTCGGCGTTGATCCCGACCGCTATCTCCGCGACGGCTCGATCGTCATTGCGGCTATCACCTCTTGCACCAATACCTCCAATCCCTACGTGATGATGGCCGCCGGTTTGCTGGCCAAAAAAGCTGTTGAAGCGGGGCTTTCGACCCCGCCGTGGGTGAAGACCTCGCTGGCGCCGGGCTCGCGCGTGGTTACGGACTACTACAAGCGCTCGGGTCTTCTGCCGTTTCTCGACAAGCTGCGGTTTCAGGTCGTCGGCTACGGCTGCACTACCTGTATCGGCAACTCCGGGCCTTTGCCCGAGGATGTCTCAAAATCGATCGAAGAGCATGGCCTCGTGGCCGTTTCGGTGCTCAGTGGTAACCGGAACTTTGAAGGCCGCATCTCGCCCGAGGTGCGCGCCAACTACCTGATGAGCCCGCCGCTGGTGGTCGCCTACGCGCTCGCGGGGCACATCGAGCACGACTTCGCCAACGACCCCATTGGCAACGGCAAAAATGGACAGCCGGTGTATCTGCGCGACATCTGGCCGACCCAGGCCGAGGTCTCCGACACCGTTCACCGCTGCATCGACGCTGAGATGTTCCGCAGCCAGTACGCCACCATCTCCGACGGCGATGCCAACTGGCGGCAGCTGAAGTTCCCCTCCGGCGATACCTATGGCTGGGAGGGCGACTCCACCTACATCCGCCAGGCGCCCTATTTCGACGGCATGTCCGCGACGCCGACGCCGGTGGAAGACATCACAGACGCACGCTGCCTGGCGTGGCTGGGGGATTCGGTGACGACGGACCATATCTCTCCGGCCGGCTCCATCAAGGCCAACGGACCGGCGGGCAGGTATCTCACGGCCCATGGCGTGCCGCAGTTCGAGTTCAACAGCTATGGCTCCCGCCGCGGCAATCACGAGGTGATGGTGCGCGGCACGTTCGCCAACGTGCGGCTGCGCAACAAGCTCGCCCCCGGCACCGAGGGCGGCGTTACGCGCCTGCTGCCGGAGGGCCCCGGTCAAGAACAGCCCATGAGCATCTACGACGCCAGCGTGGCGTATGCGGAACGAAACGTGCCGCTGTGTATTCTGGCGGGCAAGGAATACGGTTCGGGCTCCAGCCGCGACTGGGCGGCCAAGGGGCCCAAGCTGCTCGGCATCCGCTTCGTCATTGCCGAAAGCTACGAGCGCATTCACAGGTCCAATCTCGTGGGCATGGGCATTCTGCCGCTGCAGTTCCAGCCCGGCGAGGCCGCCGAAACCTATGGCCTCACCGGCGAAGAGACCTTCACCCTCGGCGAATCCGGCCAGCTGCGCTCGATGCTCGAATCAGGTTTCAGCGCAGGCAAGAACCTGACCGTCACCGCAACCTCCCCTAGCGGCGAGACGATCCACTTTCCCGCGTCGATCCGCATCGATACACCGCAGGAGATCCTTTACTACCAGCACGGCGGCATCCTGCAATATGTGCTGCGGCAGTTGGCCGGGAGAGCGTAAGCGGCGATGGCACTCTTCCGGAAGAAGCTCAAGCAGGAGCACAAGGTCATGCTGCAGCATGATCGTGCCGGCGGTGCGCTGCAGCCGGAGTACCACCGAGCCACCCCAGAGTGCCCGAATCCAGAGCAGTGGTCGATGTACGATTCGATGTCGGCCGAGCTTGAGGTGCTGGAACTGCTTGCCACGCTTGTAACGACGCTGAAGCCCAGGCTGGTGGTCGAGACCGGCAGCTTCCTGGGCGTGTCCACCGAGTGGATTGCGCGCGGGCTGGAGCGAAATTCGCAGGCCGGGGGTAAACCAGGGCGCGTGATCTCCTGCGAGTACGATCCGGTGGTCTTTGCGCGGGCACGGGAGCGCTTCGATCCTCCCAATCCGCTGTCGAAGTTCGTCGATCTGCGCAACGAGAGTTCCCTGGAGATGCCGGTCGAAAGCCCGATCGATCTGCTGTTTTCCGACTCCGATCCCGAGCTTCGCGAGGCGGAGGTGCGCCGCTTTCTGCCCCAGATGAGCCCATGGGGGCTGGTCGCGATTCACGATGCGAGCTCGCATCAGAAAACAGTGCGTGAGGCTGCGCTGCAGCTGGAGCGCGAAGGTCTGCTTTCCATTCTGCTGCTGCCCACGCCGCGCGGCCTGGTACTCGCGCAGGCGAAGACCGCCTTACGGTAGCGCCCGGCTCAGGGTGTCTGCGGCTAGTGTGGAGTCCCGCAAGTTCATCGCAACCTTTTGATTTGTCATCCTGAGCGAAGCGAAGGACCTGCTTTTCGTTCTTGTCAGCGACAACGTCCGGTCTTGAAATGTGAAAAAAGCTTCGGATTCACCACACTAGCGAGTGTCGATTTACTCAAGGGAAAGCAGGTTTTTCGCTGCGCTCAGGATGACAAATCTTATCGTGCGAACTTTAAACTCATCACACCAGTTCGGATCATGACTATTCAGGGCGCGGCACTCTGTGGCACTCTAATCGCCATGCAAACGTTTGCCTTCGCACGTTTCCTTCGCCTCCTGCTCATCGGGTCATCTCTTGTTCCCCTGTGGCTCGGCTCTCTGGCGCCCGCGCAGGAGCAGGTGGAGATCGACTTCTCGGCCCCCACAACGCCGTTTCCGCACTTCTGGGAGGAGATGTTCGGCTCCGGCCGCGCCAACCTGATGTTGCGGGAGGATTACCGCGACGATCTGCGCGCCGTTCACGAGGTCACCGGCTTCCGCTACGTCCGCGGTCACGGCATTCTTGACGACGAAAACGGGGTCTACACCGAGGACGAGCACGGGGATCCGGTCTACAACTTCGCCTACATCGACCAGATCTATGACGGACTGCTAAAGAACGGCGTCAAGCCGATGGTCGAGATCAGCTTCATGCCGAAAAAGCTGGCCTTCAACCCCGATGCGCTGCACCCGTTCTGGTACAAGCCGAACGTCTCGCCGCCGAAGTCGATGGCGCGCTGGGATGGCCTGATGACCGCGCTGGCCCAGAACCTGGTCGCCCGCTATGGCATCGAGGAGGTCTCGCAGTGGTACTTCGAGGTCTGGAATGAGCCGAACATCGACTTCTGGAACGGCATTCCGCGTGACCGCAGCTACTTCGAACTATACGAACACACCGCCCGTGCGTTGAAGGCAGTCAGCCCACGATTGCGCGTCGGCGGTCCCGCGACCGCGGCCGCATCCTGGATCATACCGTTTCTGGCCTACGTGCAGGAGCACCATGTGCCGCTGGACTTCGTCTCCAGCCACGGCTACGCCGACGACACGATCGAGAACCTGTTCCCCGACGACCCCACGGTGTCCCGCGATACACCCAAGGACGATCGCGTCTGCCTCGCCATCGGCAAGGTTCGCAAGCAGATGGAGGCTGCCGGCCAGGGAAAGCTTCCGCTCTTCTGGACGGAGTGGAACGTGCAGGGACAGAGCGAATCACGCGATACGACCTTCGTCGGGCCGGGCGTCGCAAACACCATCCGGCAGTGCGACGGCGCGGTGCAGATCATGAGCTTCTGGACTTTTTCGGATGTCTTCGAGGAGGGCGGTCCGATCCCGCAACCCTTCAGCGGGCAGTTCGGGTTGCGTGCGGAGTACGGCATCAACAAGCCGAGCTTCTACGACTTCGCCCTGCTGCACGAACTCGGCAATCAACGGATTCCAAACGCTGCCGAAGACGTAATCGTGACCAAGGACAATGACGGATCGCTGATTATCGTGGCCTGGAACATCGTAGACCCCGCGGCGGATGGACAGTCAAGCTCCACACTTTACGCGAAGCCGAAGGCGATGACGCTTCTGCTGCACGGCGTTGCCGCGAACGCCCGTGTCAGCCTGCAGCGTGTCGACAACGAGCATGGCAACGTGCTGCCGGTCTACGCCGCCATGGGAAAGCCCCAGTACCCAACCCCGGCTCAGGTAGCAGAGATGAACCGCAAGACGGCTCTACATACAGGTGAGACTGCCACCCTGAAGAATGGCAGTCTCACACTGACGCTGGAGCCGAACGCGCTTGTGCTGATCCGGATCAGTTCGCGCTAGGATCCTGAGTCTGAAGTTCGTACCATTGTCATTCTGAGCGAGGCGAAGGACAACCGCAATGCGCGGACGTGCCGCCCGCATCCGCAGCTTCAAATATTGCGAACACATACCGTACCATCAAGTCATGAGCGCCGCCGTGTCACCGCGGGCAATGTACCTGCCCGACATTCTCGATCACGTGCGCGGTATCGTGGCTGAACGCAAAGCGGCGGCGAATTTTCGTGCACTGGAGCAGCAGGCTGCCGGGCACACGCCGCGGGGCTTCGCGCGGGCGTTGAGAACCAAGGCGCAGGCCGGTCCCGCCATCATTGCGGAGTTGAAGAAGGCTTCGCCCTCGAAGGGGCTGATCCGTGCGGAGTTCGATGTGGTTGAACTCGCGCCGCAGTTGGAGAAGGCCGGAGCGGCCGTGCTTTCTGTGCTGACCGAAGAGCGCTTCTTTCAGGGGTCGCTTGAAAACCTGCGCCGGGCGTCGGCCGCGGTTGCGATTCCGTGCCTCCGCAAGGACTTCACCGTCGATCCGTTTCAGATTCTCGAAGCGCGCGCGAACGGCGCCGATGCCATTCTGCTGATCGTCGCCGCGCTGTCCGATCGTGAGCTGAAAACTTTGCGCGAAGAAGCCCGGCGTTGTGAGCTGGATGTTTTGTGCGAGATACACGACCGCGAGGAGCTCGACCGGGCGCTGGCGCTGGACTGCGAGTGTGTCGGCGTGAACAGCCGCGATCTGCGCACGTTTGAGGTTTCACTGGACCGTGCCTGTGAGCTTGCCGGGCAACTGCCCGCGAGTGCCGTGCGCGTGGCCGAAAGCGGCATCGGCACCCGAGCGGACATGGACCGGCTGCGTGCGGCGGGGTACGAGGCGTTTTTGATCGGGGAATCGCTGATGCGGCAGCCCAACCCGGGCGACGCGCTGCGGCATCTCCTCGGCTGAGTAATCCGCTTGGCCCCGGCTGGATTCGGCCTTATTTTTGTCCCAAAGGCGTCCCATGTTCGTGAAGATCTGCGGCAACACAAACCTCGCCGACGCGGAACTCGCCGTGGAACTAGGCGCGGATGCGCTCGGCTTCATCTTTGCGCCGAGTAGGAGGCGCGTCTCCGCCGAGCAGGTCGCGGCGATCACACCGCACCTTCCGCCGGGCATTGAGCGCGTCGGCATCTTCGTCGAACCGGACGCCGCGGAGATCGTCCGCACCGTCCGGGCGGTGGGCCTGACCGCCGTGCAGATGCACATGCCGCAAGACCCTGCACTCCTTCAGCAGCTCAGCGCGGAGTTCAAGGGCGAGGTCCAGCTTTGGCAGGTGCTTGGTTTTGCGGCGCAGCCTGCAGATCCGAATTTTGAGCAGAAATTTATGCAGCTCGTCCTGGCAGCTCTGACCGATTCCCGCATCTCCGCTGTGTTGGTGGACACGGTGAAGAACGGGGCTTCCGGCGGGCTCGGCGAAACGTTTTTGTGGAGCCGAGCCGCCCCGCTGCTCCGGACTGCACAGGAGATGGCCGCGGAACAGGGAAGGCGGGGTGGGTACGAGCCGGCCAAGCTGCTGATCGCCGGCGGCCTCACCGCCGAAAACGTCGGTGAGGCGATTGCTACGCTCCATCCCTGGGGCGTGGATGCGGTCAGCGGCGTGGAAGAGTCCCCGGGCCACAAAAACCCGGCGAAGCTCAGGGCGTTTCTCCGCTCCGCACGAGCGTGATTGTTAGGGAAGCTCTGATCAAGTCCTCGCAACCGTGTCAGGCCGGCAGAAACCGCAGATTCCCTTCGGGAATGACAACAAGAAAGACGGCCGCGCAGACTTGATCAGAGATTCCTTAGGGGGAAAGCTCAGGCGGTGCGTCGTCCCCAGATGCTATACGTGGCGGCGATCTTCGCCGCAATCGCGGCATCGCTCATAGGCGTTCCGCCCACCGTTGCGCCATTTCCCGTTTTCGCCCTCTTGTGGTGGCGGACAGCATGGGAGCTCTGGGGTTTGGGCTGAGTCTGAGCCGTCTGCGCGAGCCCGTGCAGAGGAAGGAGCATGATGCCAATCAACAATGCCAGGCCGGTCCGGTAGAGAGCCCTCATATCAGTCCTTTCGTATGATCGCAATAGTACATCCGCGCCATCGTGTCTGTATTGTGTGCCCGGGAAGGGCGGCTTGAAGCAGGTGAGGAAGAATCTTGGTGCACTCTTTGGTAACATAAATATGCACGAAGGTAATATGCCTTGCAAGCACAGGCTCGCAGGTATACGCTTTTCTCGATGCTGCAGCTCACCACCTTTTCGTTCAGCTTTCCCTTCCGCTACTGGCGCACAGTAGCGGCAAAGGCGGTCTGAGCCTCGCGCAGCGGAACATCGCACGAGATTCTTCATCACCCCCGAGCCGCGACTTACCGAGTCGCGGTTTTTTCGTTCTTACAGCTTTTTCGATTTCCCTGATCTTTATCGGCAGCACGGAGCAAAGCATGAGTCTCAGCCCGGTCCTTGAAGCGCCCGCGCAACCGCGCACCGAACACCCCGCACCGAAGAACACGCCCGGCCGCTTCGGCGCCTACGGTGGCCGCTATGTGCCGGAGACCCTAATGGCGGCGCTGCTGGAGCTTGACGATGCGTACGCTCAGGCTCAGGCGGATCCGGCCTTTCACGCCGAGTTGGATATGCTGCTCAAGAACTACTGCGGCCGGCCCACGCCGTTGTTTTTCGCGCGGCGCATGACGGAGGTGCTTGGCGGCGCGAAGGTTTACCTCAAGCGTGAGGACCTGCTGCACACCGGCGCACACAAAATCAATAACGCTTTAGGGCAAGCTCTGCTCGCGCGGCGCATGGGCAAGCAGCGCATCATCGCGGAGACGGGCGCGGGCCAGCATGGGGTGGCCACGGCTACGGTCTGCGCGCTGTTCGGGCTCGAGTGCGTGGTCTACATGGGCGAAGAGGACATGCGCCGGCAGGAGCTGAACGTCTTCCGCATGCGCCTGCTGGGAGCCGAAGTCCGCGGCGTGAACTCCGGTTCCGCGACGCTGAAGGACGCGATCAACGAAGCCATGCGCGACTGGGTCACCAATGTGCGAACGACGTTTTATATTCTCGGCTCGGCGCTGGGCTCGCACCCCTATCCCACGATGGTGCGCGACTTCCACCGCGTGATCTCGAAGGAGTCGAAGCGGCAGATCATGGAGGCCGAAGGTCGCCTGCCCGATGCGATCGTCGCCTGCGTAGGCGGCGGATCGAATGCGATCGGAGCCTTTTATGAGTACATCCCCGAGGAACAGGTGCAGTTGATCGGCGTCGAGGCCGGCGGCCGCGGCACCGCACTCGGCGAACATGCCGCACGCTTCCAGAAGGTCGGCGGCGGCCTGCCGGGAGTGCTGCAGGGAACCTACTCCTACGTCCTGCAGAACGATGCCGGGCAGGTTGCTTCCACGCACTCGGTGAGTGCCGGATTGGACTATGCCTCGGTTGGCCCGGAGCACGCGATGCTGCACGACTCCGGCCGTGCGACCTACACTTCGGCTACCGACAAGGAGGCGCTGGAGGCTACGAAGTTTCTCAGCCGCACCGAAGGGATTATCCCCGCGCTGGAGAGTGCGCACGCCGTGGCCGAAGCGATGAAGCTGGCGCCAAAGATGGGCAGGGACAAGATTCTGATGGTCAACGTGAGCGGCCGTGGGGATAAGGACATTGGCATCCTTACGCGCGAGATGAAGCTGGATGGATCGGCGCCGGTGAATGCCTAAGCCATGATGAAACCGAACGAATTTAGCGCGTATCTCACGTTGGTTGGAGACTTCGATCCGAACGAAATATCAGTTCGCCTCGGGTTACAGCCGACGAGGTCGTGGAGAAAGGGCGAAATCAATCCGCGTACGCAGTACGAACGGAACCACAGTCGATGGTCCTTGGCGTCGCGGGTGGACCAAGCAGTCTGCCTTGAGAAGCAGGTTTCAGACGTTCTTGAGCAAATTCGGCCTCACTCTGAGGCCGTTGCGAACATCCGCGCAACGATCGATGGCGGCCTGCAGTTAGTTGCGTACCTTCACACTAGTTATCCCGGCTTTGCACTAGAGAATGAAGTTCTCGCTGAACTCGGGCGAATGAAGCTGGGGATCGACTGCGATTTCTACTATTTGTATTCCGACAAGCGAGAGGATTCTAACTAGATGCCAATCGCCTTCCCGCACAAACCCGGCCTCATCATTTATCTCACCGCCGGCGATCCTGACCTCGCAACCACCCGTGACATGGCAATCGCCGCGATCGACAACGGTGCCGATGTGATCGAACTCGGCGTTCCCTTCAGCGATCCGCTGGCCGATGGCCCGGTCATTCAGCGCGCCAGTGAACGTGCGGTGACGCGCGGGACGCGGCTTTCCGATGTGCTGGAGATCTGCCTCGATATTCGTCGTCTGCGGCCCCAGGCGGGCATCATCCTCTTCAGCTATTTAAATCCCGTTGTACGCATGGGAATGGCGGAGTTTTGCAAGGCTGCCAAGGCCAATGGTGCCGATGGCGTACTGCTCACCGACATGATTGTGGAAGAGGCGGAGGAGTATCTCGCCTGCATGACGGAGAACGGTCTGGCGCCTGTGTTTCTCGCCGCGCCTACGTCTCCGGATGAGCGTCTTAAGGCGATCGCGGAGCACTCGCAGGGGTTTGTGTATGCGATCTCGCGCGTGGGTATCACCGGTACGCAGACGGACCTGGCGAATGATGCGAAAACCCTTGTCGACCGGCTGCGGAGGTTCACTGCGTTGCCCATTGCCTTGGGATTTGGCGTGTCTACGCCGGAGCATGTGCGCGCTGTGGGTGAGTTCGCCGATGCCGCCGTGGTGGGGTCGGCGATCGTGGGCTTGATTGAACGTACGCCCGCAGCGGATGCGTCGAAAGCTGTGGGTGAATTCGTGCGCAGCTTGCGCGGTCACGGTGCTGGCGCGGAGAGCACCCCACCCTATCGCGATGAAGCCGCGAGAGGATGGGGCGCCCCGACTCGTGCGGATATGCGGAGTCCTGCGGATACGCCGGATGCAGCCGGTATTGGCGCGGAGGTCGAGGCGGGCAGTGTTGCCGGTGAGGCACCCGTGGGAGCAAAGGCATGAGCGCGATTGCCACGAACTCGTATGATCGTCAACAACGCAGTGGGTTGCGGATGCGCCCTTGCGGAACGAAGGGAATCATCTTGCGAGCCACGCAAAAAACCGGCTCGCCGCGCAGAACGCGGAAGGGACATGCATGGAGATCGCTGATTGGCGCAGCAGAATCGATCAACTGGACGAGCAAATTGTCGCTCTGCTTTCAGAGCGCGCGGCCGCGGCCGTGGCAATCGGGCAGCTCAAACGCGGCAATAATGCCCCTATCTATGAGCCGAACCGCGAGCAGGCGGTCTTTGAGCACGTGCGCGGCATCAATCCCGGGCCGCTCACCGCGGCGCAGCTGCAGGACATCTATGACCGCGTTATGGATGTCATGCGGGCGCTGCAGCGCGTCGATACCGGGGCCGCCGCGAGCCCGACGGCTAACGAAGCGCCGCTCACGCATAAGTAGAACCAGCTTTGCAGTACGGCCGCAGTTAGGGCCAAAAGGTCTTTCGCGCGCCGCGCACCTGGCAGCCGCGAGGAGGGAACTCCAGTGATGATCGTTGCGATGCAGGACCGCGCCACGAGTGAACAGATTCAAACCGTCATCGAACGCATGGTGGAGCTGGGCTTCAACGTCCACCGCACCACGGGCGAAACGCAGACCATTCTCGCCGGCGTGGGCACGCCTGCGCACTTTGAGGTTACCGAGTTTTCGGTGCTCAAAGGTGTGCAGCAGGCATATCGCATCTCGTCGCCGTACAAGCTCGCGGGACGCGGTTTTCGGCCGGAGGGCACGCGCGTGCATTTTCCCAACGGGGTCGTGGTGGGCGGCGATGAGATTGTCGTCATGGCTGGCCCGTGTTCCGTGGAGAGCCGTGACCAGATCCGTTTGAGCGCACAGCAGTGTGCCGCAGCGGGAGCGCAGTTTTTGCGTGGCGGGGCGTACAAGCCGCGCAGCTCGCCGTACTCATTTCAAGGCATGGGAATTCCCGGCCTGCAGATCATGCGCGAGGCAGCCGATGAGTTCGGCCTGCTGGTGATCAGTGAGGTCATGGAGATATCACAGATACAGCCCATGCTCCCGTATGTCGACTGCTTCCAGGTAGGCGCGCGCAACATGCAGAACTTCAATCTGCTGCGCGAACTCGGGCTGGTGCGCAAGCCGGTGCTGTTGAAGCGTGGCATTGCCGCAACGCTCGAAGAGCTGCTGCTGAGCGCGGAATATATTCTCGCCGGTGGCAACTATGACCTCATGCTTTGTGAGCGCGGCATCCGCACCTTTGAAACCTACACGCGCAATACGATGGACATATCCGCGATTCCGGTGCTGAAATCGTTGACACATTTGCCCGTGCTGGGCGATCCGTCGCATGGCGTAGGCAAGCGCGAATTCGTTCCCCCGCTGGCACTGGCCACGGTTGCGGCTGGCGGCGACGGCCTGCTGATGGAGATGCATCCCAATCCCGATAAGGCGATGTCGGACGGAGCTCAGTCGCTCTTTCCGAAGCAGCTCACGGATCTTGTCGAAAAGCTGCGCCAACTTGCACCGATCGTTGACCGCACCATCGCTGCTCCGGTCGCGGCTATACAGCCGCTGCACGCCTAGAGGCACACCTTGGAGACGGTCATCCATCGCATCGTCGTGAAGCTTGGCACCAATGTCATCATGCGACCGGATGGCAAGGTGGCGCTTGGTCTTTTGTGCGGTTTGGTTGAGGGCATCGCGGCGTTGCGCGAGGGGGGCATCGAGGTGCTCGTCGTCAGCTCGGGTGCGGTGGGCCTGGGTGTGGAGCGACTCGCGCTGCCGCAACGTCCGACGGTGCTGGCGGAGGTGCAGGCATGTGCGGCCGTTGGGCAATCGCGGCTGATGGCCCTTTACGACGACGCCTTTGATCGGCTGGGCTGCCGCATCGCGCAGGTGCTGCTCACCGAGGATGATTTCCGCGATCCCGTGCGTCATGCAAACCTGCGCGCCACGTTGCATTCACTGCTCTCGCTCGGCGTAATTCCTATCGTGAATGAGAACGACACCGTTTCCACGATGGAGCTGGAGCGTCCGTCGAGTGCTTCGCAAAGCGAGCGGATATTCGGAGACAACGACAAGCTCTCCGCTTTGCTTCTGGAGGGTATCGGTGCGGATCTGCTCGTGCTGCTGTCCGATGTGGATGGCCTTTACGACCGCGATCCGCAGGCCGCTGGTGCCCAGTTGCTCCCGCAGATAAACGCAGTAGACGATGCGGTGCTGGCGCTTGCGCATGGAGGCAACGGCCGTGGACGCGGGGGCATGTTGTCCAAGCTCGAAAGCGTACGCATCGCGCTCGACGCGGGCAAGCAGGCCATCATTGCGAACGGCCGCACGCCGCGGGTGTTGGAGCGCATTCTCGCCGGTGAGGCCGTGGGTACACGTTTCGGCGGTGTGTCTTCTCCTCCCCTGCTTAGCGAGGTCACGCGGTGAGTGCTGCTGGATATGCACCAGACGAGTCCAGAGCCGCTGACGACGTGCGTGCGCTTGCCAAGAGGGTCAAAGCTGCTTCGCGCGTACTCGTGCCCTTGAGTGGAGATCGGCGCAACGCCGCGTTGAACGCAATCGCTGATGCGGTGCAGGATGCCGGTGCAACGCTGTTCGCTGCGAATGCAGAGGACCTGCGTATTGCCACTGCTATGACCGGGGCCGAGGCACTCTCACCCGCGACGCTGTCACGCCTGACGCTGAACGAAACCAAGCTGTGCGATATGGTGGAGCAGATCCGCTTCGTCGCAGCGTTGCCGGATCCGCTCGGTCGCGTGCTGGATGCAATTGAGCTTGATGATGCAAACCCTCTCGTGGTGTCAGGCGTTGCGCGTGCTCAGGCTCAAGGGCTTCACCTGCAGAAGATCAGTGTTCCTCTCGGGGTTCTCGCTGTCATTTTTGAAGCGCGCCCTGATGCCGTCACGCAGATCGCCTCGCTTGCGCTGAAGAGTGGAAATGCCGTGATCCTGAAGCCCGGACGTGAGGTGGAGCGCACAGCCATAGCGCTGGTGCAGGTGCTTCGTGCAGCACTGAAGCGGCAGAGTCTGCCCGAGGAAGCCATTGCACTCGTGCTGGGCCGCGAGCAGGCCGGCGATCTGCTGCGCGCGCACGATCTGATCGACCTGGTGATTCCGCGAGGCTCCAAGGCGCTGGTGGAGTATGTGCAGGCCAACACGCGCATCCCTGTGCTCGGCCATTCGGAGGGTATCTGCCATATTTATGTCGATCGCGCTGCCGATCCGCAACTGGCGCTACGCGTAATCGCCGATGCCAAGCTCGACTATCCCGCAGCCTGCAATGCTGTGGAGACCGTTCTTGTGCACCGTGAGATGGCAATGAGTTTTCTGCCGCAGCTCGCAGGCGATCTGCGCAGTCGAGGCGTGCGATTGCATGGTGATCGTGCCACGCGCGATGCTCTCGCCGCCAACGGTGAGGACATTGCCTCCATACAAAATTGGCACACGGAGTATGGCGAGCCGGAGCTTGCCATCGGTGTAGTCGATTCGCTCGACGCGGCGATTATGCATATCCACACGCATGGCTCCGCGCACACCGAAAGCATCCTCACCGAAGATCCGGAAGCAGCTGCGCGTTTTCTGCGTGAAGTGGATGCAGCGGGTGTGTTTCACAATGTTTCAACGCGCTTTGCAGACGGATTCCGCTATGGTTTTGGCGCGGAGGTTGGCATCTCCACCAGCAAGTTTCATGCGCGCGGGCCCGTGGGTCTCGAGGGGCTTACGACGTACAAATACATCCTGCGCGGGCAGGGGCACATTGCCGGCGATTACCGCGGCATGAACGCGCGTACCTTTACGCATCGGCATGAAATTCAACTCGGGTAAGCTGGGCAAGCGACATGGGCACACGCGTTCTCATCATCGGCACAGGCCTTATCGGCGCCTCCCTTGGGCTTGCGCTCAAGGCGCTCGGGGCGGAGTTCAACGGCGCCGTGCTGGGCTGGGATGCGGATGCGGCGGAGCTCCGCACCGCGCAACAGATCGGGGCTATCGATCACATCCTGCCCAGCCGGGAAGCGGTATTTGCTTCCCGTCTAGCCGATATGTATGTGCTCGCTACGCCTGTGCTTCCCATTCTCGACTGGCTGGAACGGCTGGCGCCGGTGTTGCGTGAAGGGCAACTCGTTACCGACGTGGGCTCAACGAAACGCCTGCTGGTGGATCGGACTCGCGGACTTTACAACGGCCCGGGACAAGCCAGCTTTCTGCCGGGTCATCCGATGGCCGGCAAGGAGTCGGGCGGTGCGAGATTTGCGGAGGCGTCATTATTCCGTGGTGCCACGTGGCTGTTCACGCCGCAGAGTGATGCTGCGCCTCGCAGCCAGTTGGAGCGGCAGTTTCGCGGTTGGGTCCAGAGCATCGGTGCACGTTCGCGTGATTTTGAGCCAACACAGCATGACGAGCTTTGCGCCTGGGTAAGCCACCTGCCGCAGATGCTTTCCACCGCGCTCGCCGCGCTCTTGCAAGACACGTTCGCGAACGATCCTGAACGCCGCGCCCTGGTCGAGGCGATCGGCGGCCGCGCGTTGTGCGAAACCACACGGCTTGGCGCCAGCCCCTACAACATGTGGCGCGATATCGCGCTGACCAACACAGAGCCGATCGCAGGGACGCTGCTGGCGTTGGAGCTGCGATTGCAGCACCTGCGCGAAAACCTCCGCACGCCGCAGCTGCGCGACGAGTTCACGGTGGCGAATCGGCTTCATGCCAAGTAAGAAGCCGAGGCGGCATTGGCTTGAGGCTTTCAAGCATCCCGGCTGTCGGCAGGGTGCCCCGGGTTTGAAGAGCGCAAGCAAAGGCCCGGCCAGGGACCGAGCCCATCGATTGCAGAGATTGTGTTGTTTCCCTGCATCGAATCGAGCGAGTTGGTGTGCAAAGGGGAAGAGTTGTGTACGGCTTCCGCGCGGGCAACGCCGGGGCGCGGCTTCCGCTCCAAGCCCAGCATGGCAGATGCAACTGTGAAGGGCGGTAGTGAGGGTTCGGTGGAGTTTGACGACTCGGCTGAGGTGGGTTCGGTGGAGAACCGGATGACGGTGGTGCGCTCGCTGGTGGAAGATATAGCGCACAACGGCGAGGGTGGGCGGTTTCAGCAGGAGGTCAAGGTGGATGGCGGGGTTTGGCGGGTGACGGTGGAGCAGTTGCCGGGGTAGCGGCACAAGTGTTATCGCATGTTGCGTGACGGGTGCGGGCGCTCGACGCAAATGGACGATGGCTGCTCATTGTTTGCTGATAAGTGCGAAGCTATGTCGGCCTCTGGAAAAGTAGCGAGTCATTCCGTCTGCGCTCCAGCCTTTGCCTATTTAAGGCCGTGAGTGCGCGATGGAATGCGCACTCACTCACAACGCACCCATCGTTCTGCGATGTGACAAATACACAGAAAGCTATTACTTATCCAAATGTCTAACTGGATTTCAATAACCCAAAGGTGCCGAGCGTGTGCGCGGCGGCATCCCTCGAAGCAATCAAGGAGTCATAGTCATCATACCTGCCAAGATCGCGAGCTATCCGGGCGAAATCTAGTTTATTGAGGATGTCTGCCGTGATAGGACGCTTGTTGCTCCAATGAATCAATGACCCGAGTACATTGACTACGCTTTCTGAGTTAGCCATATCGGCGAGGAACGTGGCTTCAAGCTCTGAGTAGCAAGAAATATAGTAAACGGTATCGTCAAACACGACAGGGCGGTTATCTACAGGTCCGATGGCGAAAAACTTCAGGTGCTTGTAGAAGCCAGAGATAGCCACCTTCCACGGACTGAAAGAATATGGGCCGACGCCGAAAATCGCGAAATCTCCTTTATTCTTGTATATGGAACTGGCTCGTTTTCTAAACAAGTCTTTGTGTCTTTGAAGGTACTGCCAAATGTTGGGCGCATTAGCGCATAACTCCGTATAGTCCTCTCCGGGAAAGCGCTGCGAAACTATCATTCTCCTACATGTAGTAGCGGCGCTCCCGATTCCCGAACTCTTGCACATGGGATAGAGATGGCTATCTTCAAGTTTGAGGCGCTCGCCATAGCCATTTACATATCCGTCTCCATCGAGGGATAGCTCCATGATCTTTGAACAGTCGTGTTTTATGCCCGATCGCCACCGATAGTTTTTGTCGCCTCCGAGCAAATGACGACCCCGTAGATACCCTGATGCACTTTGAATGAGTTGTCCGTCAATGAAGGACAGCTTGTCGTTCTCTTGAGTCGAACTTAAGCTGTTGTACACTCCGCAAGTTGGCTCAGATTCGGAAAGCCCCTTCTGCACGATGAATAAGCACGCGTCTACTGATACCCCGAAGTGAAGATCCGCGTCGATCTTGAAAATTTTGGCAGACCCAATCGGAACGTCCTTACCCCAGGCGAACGAGAGCACCTTTCGCGCCACCGCCGACTTGCAAAGAACGGCGAAACTCCACCCTGCTTCTAACCAATCTAGATATTTAAGTAACATCCATTCAGAGATATCAAAATTGCTCTTCCCCGTGATTGCTTCAATGCCAGCGAGACCCTGCGTGTTGTCCTTTTGGGGAAGATTTGAGCTGTCCAGAGATCCTAAAACTGAGTTGGTAACCCACGGGGGATTACCAAGAATCATCCATGGTCCTTGTGATTGAGCAAAAATAACGGACCAATCAACCTTAAAAAAATCCGCCTCCAAAACCCGGGTTCGCTTATCGGAAACTAAAAGCTTTGCAACAGCTACGTAGTCTGGATTGAGCTCAACTCCAAAGATGCAATCAGCTTCTGGGAAGCTCTGTTGAGCTGCATTGAGAAAACTTCCCTTGCCACACGTTGGCTCAAGAATGGCTCTAGGTCTGAGCCCCAGTGTTCGGAGCAAGTGAGTGACCTGACCAGCTAGGATCGCAGGTGTTTGGAAGTCGCCGAACGCCACTTCTGCAACGGTAGATATCTTACGCGCCATGAGGGAATATGCGATGTAGACCGGGGACAGTCCCGGCAAGTTCTATTACGCGGCTATATTGAAGTCTCCATTGGAGAGCGTTAGAAATCGTCAAGTAGCCAAGTATTGGTGGCGTATGTAGGATATCTTGAGCAATTGCGCTAGCTTCAATGTCATCGACCGGAAGATGCCGTTCTGCAATGAAAGCTAAAAGATCGTCTTTGTTGCCCTGTCTTTCGAGGATGTCCAATATGCCCTTCGTCGTTTGGTAATCAGCAGTTTGCGCTGCGTCGACAAAGATAGTATTGCTCATCGTTAAGCAACTCGTCCGAGCCGTTGCATCGTCAGCTTTCTCGTATACGAAGACTATCAAGCTATATCCAAGGCCATAAATCTTTTGCCGAGCTGATCTGTATGGGCATGAAGACTGCGGTTGTTTTTGACTCGTTACTTTGATATCTACATTCAGCTGAGGTATATCAATACCCAGCGCTGAGTTTCCCCCAGCGAAAGAGTAGTTGTCCATCAAATGAGTCGTAAATTTGTGCTCCAAGTACGTGCCCACGGCCTTACCGTCCGTGACGCCGTAAAGCGTTGGCTCATGATGCTCAGTCTCGATTGCTGCGAAGGCAGCGGCCTCATGGCGTAGCTTTTCAATTGTTAACTGCGGTTTCAGTTTTGCATTTTCTGACATCTTCTGATCGATTCCTCTGCGGTGCTGAAATTCGTAAGCTTTTGAGGGGCTTCAAATAAAAGTCTCAATGTGCCCTGCTGCCGCTGACCTTGGGGGGTGGTGGGGGGAAGTGGGGTTTGGTTTTGCCGGGCTTGGCTACCGCGGGTTCGGGGGTTAGGGGGAGGGGGTGCTCCTTGCGGTGCTCGGCGACTCGCTCGGCGATGGCGTATTTGAGTTGGTCGAGGCCTTCGCCGGTGACGGCAGAGATGGCGAAGAAGGGGAGCTTGCGGCGGGTGGCCATGGCTTTGAGCTTCTTGAGCTTGGCGGGGTTGGCGGCGTCGATCTTGGTGGCGACGATGAGGGTGGGCTTGGCGGCTACGGCGGGGTCGAAGGATTTGAGTTCGGCGGTGATGATGCGGTAGTCGTCGACGGGGTCGGGGCGGGGGCTGGGGCCCGTGGATGCGGGTTTGTGTTGAGCCGCGAGGTGTGAGGCATTGAGGTTCGAGGTCGTGCCGGCGTCCCCGGCTTCGGCGGAAGCTGGCCCCTGCCCTTCGACTTCGCTCGGCTCTGGGCCGGGGCTAAAGCCCTCTGCCTCTGGTGACGGGCTATTCCGCGGGCTGAAGCCCGCTGCTCCCTCCATGTAGTTGGCGCCGGATAGGTCGTCATCGTTGATGTCGTTGGCGTCGGAGACGTCGATGAGGTGGACGAGGATGGCGGTGCGCTCGATGTGGCGGAGGAATTGCATGCCCAATCCTGCTCCCAGATGGGCGCCTTCGATGAGGCCGGGCATGTCGGCGACGGTGAAGCTGAGGTTGTAGGGGGCTTCGCCGACCTGGACGACGCCGAGGTTGGGCTCGAGGGTGGTGAAGGGATAGTTGGCGATCTTGGGGCGGGCTGCAGACAGCCGGGAGATCAGCGTGGATTTGCCGACGTTGGGGAAGCCGACGAGGCCGGCGTCGGCGAGCAGGCGTAATTCCAGACGAAAGTTGCGTTCCTCGCCGGAGCGGCCGAGCTCGTGCTCGCGGGGGGCCTGGTGGACGGAGGTGGCGAAATGCTGGTTGCCGCGGCCGCCGCGACCGCCGCGGGCGATGACGATCTCATCATTGGGAGAGGCGAAGTCATGAATGAGATCGCCGGTGTCGTCGTCGTAGAGAACGGTGCCGACGGGTACATTGAGGACGCGGTCTTCGCCCTGATGGCCGGACATATTGGAGCCGAGGCCGTGGGAGCCGCGCTCGCTCTTCCACTCGGGGTTGAAGCGGAAGTGGATGAGGGTGTTGTGGGAGAGCGAGGCGCGCATGAGGACATCGCCACCATGGCCGCCGTCGCCGCCGGAGGGGCCGCCGCGGGGGACGAACTTTTCACGGCGAAAGGCCATGCAGCCGTTGCCGCCGTCGCCTGCCTTGACGCGGATGCGCGCTTCATCGATGAACATGCGGTGCGGACTCCTCGGGTGAACCCCAACCTTTAGTGTAACGGGCGGGTGGGGAGGTTTCGGCTGGTTTTGGGTGTTGTTGAGGGGTGAGGTTGGAGGTGGCGAGGTTTGAGGCAGCGGGCTCGGCGGCGTGGTCTTAAGTTTTTCTTCAGCGATTCACAGATTGAAAGTAGTATTGGGTCATAGAAACCCAAATTACGTTCTTGACGGTTGCGAGGCTCCGCGTTCACGAGAGCTTGCCTACGCGGAAAGAGCAAATAGGACTGGCTGTGCGGCGAAGGTCTGCCCGCGCGTGGCGGGGGCTTTGAATTGAGGAGAGCTTGATGCGGAAGTTAAAACAACTTTGTCTGGTGCCGCTGGTGGCTCTGGGCGCGGCGCTGACGACTACAACGATGCGGGCGCAGTCGACGACCGAGGGCGGCATCAGCGGAACGGTGGAAGATCCGGCCGAGGCTGCAGTGCCGAAGGCGATCATCACCATCCACAACAACGGGACAAACGCTGAGCAGCACCTTACGGCGGACGACAGCGGCTACTTCAAGGCTCCGTTGCTGGAGCCGGGCACCTACACGGTGACGATATCGGCGACCGGTTTTGCAGAGTACAAGGCGGACAATGTGATTGTGCAGGTTGGCCAGTTGACCTCGCTGCTGCCGAAGCTGAGCACGGGCACGGCGGAGACGACGGTTCAGGTCTCAGAAGATGCGACGGTGCTGAATCTGGAATCTCCGGACGTGGCGTCGGTGCTGACGCGGCAGGCGATCGACAATATTCCGGTGCAGAACCGGCGCTGGTCGGCGCTGGCGTTGCTGACGCCGGCGGTGGTGCCGGATGCGAGCGGCTTCGGGCTGGTGAGTGTTCGCGGTTTGAGCACGCTGCTGAACGAGGTAGAGATCGACGGCGCGGATGACAACCAGGCGTACTACTCGGAGGAGCGCGGGCGTACGCGTGAGGCGTATTCGACGTCCGAAAACGCGGTGCGTGAGTTTGAGGTGAATACCGGGGTGTATTCGGCGCAGTATGGCCGTGCCGCCGGTGGGGTGATTAATTCGGTGACGCGCAGCGGAACGAATGAGTTCCACGGCGAGCTGCTGTTTGACGATCTGGATCGCGGCTTCGGCGCGATTCCGCCGGGCACGACGTTTACAACGTTGACCTCGGCGGGGGCGGTTTCTACGCCGTACAAGCCGAAGGATCTGCGCAAGATCTACGGCGGTTCGGTTGGGGGCCACCTGATCAAGGACAGACTGTTCTGGTTCTATACCTACGATCAGCAGACCCGCATCAATCCGGCGACGGCGAAGGCGGGTGTTCCGGGCACGTTCTTCGCGCAGCCTGACGCGACACTTCCCTCGGGAACCTGCAACCTGGCGACCGGTTACCTGACGGGCACGACGACCACGAACAAGAATTACACGCTGGACAGCCAGGCCTGCACGCTGGCTGCGCGCGAGAAGCTTGCTTCTTATGCTGCGGGTGCGACGGCTTACGACACTGGGCTTTCCAGCCTGAACAGCGATCTTGGACCGGTGCCCCGCGTGGGCTACCAGGAGATCAATACGCCCAAGGTGGACTACCAGATCAACGCGAAGAACCGTTTGAGCTTTCTGTATCACCGGCTGCGCTGGGATGCGCCGGGCGACGTGCAGACGACGGCTTCGGCTTCGTACGCGGTGGACACGTTCGGCAATGATTTCGTCAAGCTGGACTACGGCCTGACCAAGCTGGAGTCGCAGATATCGTCCAACATCAGCAACGAGGTGCTGTACCAGTACAGCCGTGAGCTGGACGACGAGACGCAGCAGCCCTATAGCGCGTTTACGACGGCAAACCTGTTTGGCACCGGGCCTGGCGGACCGAACGTACCGCAGGTTTCGGTCGACGGCTCGACTGGCTTTACGCTGGGCTCGCCGTACTACTCGTATCGCCTGGCGCTGCCGGATGAGCGCAAGTGGCAGGTGGGCGACACGTTGTATTACCAGCTCAAGAACCACACCCTGCGTTTCGGCGTGGACCTTGTCCACAACAACGATCTGATCAACAACACCTACGAGAGCAATGGTGCGTTCAGCTACTCGTATATCGGCAATCTGATTGCCGATCTGGCCTCAAAGGGACAGGCGGGCACCTGCAATTCGACAGGCGCTGCCGCGGGCACGGCGACGGTGAGTGCGGTGGGTGCCGACAAGTGCTGGAGCAGCTTCTACCAGGGTTTCGGTAATCCGGTGTTCCAGATCGCGACAATCGATTATGGCTTCTTCGCGCAGGATAACTGGAAGGTTCTGCCGCGGCTCACGCTGGAGCTGGGTCTGCGGTATGACTATGAGTCGCTGCCGCAACCGTACGCACCGTATACCGTGGCTTCGGGCAACTTCGCGCCATACGCGGGCCTGACGAACCGTCCGAGCGACAAGAACAACCTTGGGCCGCGGATCGGCTTCTCGTCTGACCTGTTCGGCAATGGGCAGACGGTTCTGCGCGGTGGCTTCGGCATGTACTACGGCCGGATTCTGAACGGCACGATCCTGAACACTTATCTGAACACGGGCAGCCCGGCCGGCCAGTTTACGACCGCTTCGATCAAGCCGACAGCAGCGAATGCGCCCAGCTTCCCAAGCATCATTGGGTCGGGCGCGGCAGCCACGCCGAGTTCCTTCTACTTCGCTTCGAATTACCAGAACCCGCTCGTGGAAGAGATTGATCTGCAGCTGCAGCAGAACCTTGGCAAGGGGACAATCTTCCAGGTGAGTTATCTGGGAGCGCTTGGCCGCGAACTGCCGAACTTCCTGGATGTGAACTTAAATCCGGCGACGGAGCAGAACGTAACCATCACAGTGGCGGACACCACGGGACGGAGTCCGCTGGCGAACGGGTCCACGTTTGTGGTGCCGACGTACACCAGCTTTAAGAATCCCGCGTTCTCCTCGATTACCGAGGTGATCAGCAACATCAACTCGAACTATCACGGACTCGTTGCGGAGATTCAGAACCGCTCGATTCATGGGTTGACCTTTGACGCGAACTACACATGGTCGCATGCACTGGACTTCAACCAGAACGCAAGTTCGACGACCTCGGCAGACAACTGGCTGGACCCGTATGGACCTGCGCGAAGCAACTACGGAATCTCGCAGTTCAATGTCGGCAACCGGTTCGTTGGGTATGTGCTGTACAACATTCCCGGAACGCATGACAAGAACCTTGCGGGTATTCTGACAAATGGATGGTCGATCAACGACACGTTCCAGATGCAGAACGGGTTGCCGTACTCCGCCACATTGCAGAGCAGCTATAACTCCACCAATGCCATCCAGCCGTACTGGAATGGTGCGGGTGGAGCGACGTACATTCCGGTGATAGGCCGCGACACGCTGCAGGCGCCACGGGCCATCGTGGATGATGCACGGCTGCAGCGGCAGATTGCGTTGAACGAGCACTATTCCCTGCAACTGCGGGCGGATGTGTACAACGTAGCGAACCACGAGAACATCAGCTCCGGCAATATCAGCACGAACGCATTCGCGTTGGCTTCCACGGGAGCGACGACCGGTACGGCGACGTTCCAGTCAGCCTTTAACACGCGGACAAGCGCAAACACGAGCGGATTTCTGTATACCCCTCGTGAGATCCAGATCGGCGCTCGCCTGCAGTTCTAAGGGAGCGGTCGGGACAGAGGGGCGGTGGCTTCGGCTGCCGCCGTTTTGTTTTTGGCGAGTGGCGGGGCGTCCCCCAAAGCGGTAATTCCCAAATTGGATACGGCTCGTTAGGCTGCGGGGGATGCGTCTGCCGCGGTGGTTTTTTCCGTTTGGCTGATGTGTGTCTCCTGGTGAGCTTTCAGGAACCCCGGCCTGCCTCCGGGGTGGAGCGCGATGTTCGGGGTTTGCCTTTCTCCATGCCGGGGCCGGTGGTTGCGTGTGTGCTCGGGCCGGGGTGCGCTTTGGGTGCTGTGGCTGGCGTTTTTGTTCGTGCCGGCGGCTTGGGCGCAGAGTGAGACGGATGCGGCGGTGCGCGGGCACCTGACGGATGCGCGCGGGCGGCCGGTGAGCGCGGCGACGGTGCGGCTGCGGCCGGCGGATACCGGCGAAGTTTCTGTTATGGCGGCGCCGGTTTCTGTGCGGACGGATGGGCGGGGCGGGTTTGTCCTGCTCGGGCTGCCTCCGGGAGCCTGGGAGGCCGAGGTGTCCCTGCCGGGTTCGATGGAGTGGACGGGGGATGTGCCGCTGCTGCTGGAAGCCGGCGATGTGAAAGAGGGAGAGTTGAGCCTCGGGGAGGATTTCTCGCTAAAGTTTTCCGTCCTATCTGCCGATAAGGAGGGTGGTGGCGCGACGGGTTTGGAAGTGGGCCGGGGAGCGGGGGACGGCCCGGCTGGGAAGCTGGGGGGAACGGCGGGGCAGGCGACGCCCTTGAACGAGCTGCCGGTGGAGGATCGGCAGTGGGAGGCGGTGGAGGAGATCAGCCCGGCGGCGCACGATGCGACGCTGGCGGGCGGGGGCTCGGCCCAGCATGCGGCGGAGGAGGATGAGGGGGCGACGGCGCGGTCGGAGGGCGAGACCGGGTCGGCGGCCAGTGGCTTGAGCTATGCGGGGCTGCCGGCTACCCAGAATGTGCAGACGGTCGATGGGCTTTCGGCGGATCAGGCGTTTGGGGGTGGGCCGCGGGGAGCGTCGGGCGCGGGGGGGCGGATTGGGTCGAGCTTTGCGCAGGGGGGCGTGGGGTCGGTGCGGGTGATGGCGCACACGTTTTCGGCGCAGTATGGCGGGGCGGCGGGCGGAACGGTGGTTGTGAGCTCGCGCGGGGCGGGTGAGCGGCTGCGCGGCAGTGCGTTTTTGCAGATGCGGCAGAGTGCGTGGGCGGCGACGAATCCGTTTGCGGTGGTGACGCACTATACGAATGGCGTGGTGAGCAGCGGGCTGGAGCGGCCGGGGGAGTCGACGCTGCAGTTTGGCGGGGCCGCGGGATTGCCGGTACGGCTGCCCGGGGTGTTGCGGGGGTGGCGCAGCGGGGTGTTTGCGGCGGTGGAGGGGCAGGAGCGAGCGCAGACGCTGGTGTCTTCGCCGCTGACGGCTGATTTTTACAGCCTGACGGCGGAGCAGACGGCTTTGCTGGGGAATCGGGGCGTGGGGGCGGCTGCGATTCGGGGGGCGTTGAGTTATCTGGATGGATTGACCGGGACGGCGGCGGTGCGGACGCCTCGGGTGCTGGGGCTGGGGCGTTTGGATGCGGCGCCGGGACATGCGGACCGGTTGAGCCTGGGCGTGCAGGTGCAGCGGGGAAGTTCTCCGGTGACGGGTGGACGTGGGTTGGCGGAGGGCGTGATCGACAGCGCAGTGTCGTCGATTGGCAGGAATGAGGTGCAGGCGGAGGCGTACACGGCGCAGTGGCAGCATTTATTTTCGGTGCGGGCGAGCAACAATCTGCGCTTTCAGATGGCGCACGATCTGCAGTTCGAGACGCCGCCGGCGGCTTCGGGGACGGTGCCGGCGATCGGACCGGGAGGGTACGCGCCGCAGGTGTCGATCCAGCCGGAGGGGTTTGTGTATGGAACGCCGGCGAGCCTGGGCCGGGTGGCGTATCCGGATGAGGATCGGGTGCAAGCGGCGGATAGCTTTGCGCTGCGGCTGGGGCGGCATCTGCTGATGCTGGGCGGCGATTGGAGCCGGGTGCATGACCGGATTCTGGGGGCTACGAACGCGGAGGGCTCGTTTCTGTACGACAGCGGGACAACCGGTGGGCATGATGGCGGGCTGGTGGACTGGATTACGGATTACACGTTCAACGTGCACGCGTATCCGAACGGGGGGTGCCCGAGCGTGTATGCGGCGGTGCATTATTTCTGCTTCAGAAGCTATGCGCAGAGCTTTACCGGCGCGGCGACGGAGTTTGTGACGCACCAGGTGGCCGGGTTTGCGGAGGATTCCGTGCGGGTGCGGCCGGATCTGCGGGTGAGTGTGGGGGTGCGGTACGACTATCTGCTGCTGCCGTTTCCGCAGATGCCGAACCCGGCTCTGGATGCGGTGTTGCGGACGCTGAGCGGACCGCAGATGGGGGTTACGTCGAGTTTTCCGGAGGATCGGAATAATGTGGGGCCGCGGGTGTCGTTGGCCTGGTCGCCGGGGCGGCGGGGGCGAGGCCGGTGGATGACGCTGCAGGCGGGGTATGGGTTCTTCTATGGGCGGCTGCCGGGGGCGACAATCAACGCGGCGTTGGCCAACACCGGACAGCCAACGGCGACGACGAATATTCGGATTACGCCGACAGTGGAGACGGACTGCCCGCAGGTGACGGGAGTGCAGCAGGGGTTTGGGTATCCGTGCTCGTTTTTGAGTGCGCCGACGGGGGTGGTGGGGAGGACCGGGTCGGCGATGGTGTTTTCGTCGCGATTCCGGCTGCCCGCGGTGCAGCGCGGGAGCTTCGGGGTGGAGCGGGAGTTTGGGCGCCGGTTGTCGCTGCGCGCGGAGTATGCGACGGCGTGGACGACGCAGCTGCCGGAGAGTGTGGATCTCAATATTGCGCCGAGCACGGAGACGGCCAGCTACGTGTTGCAGGGCGGCGACCGGTACAAGGGGCTGCATACGGGCGAGACGTTTCAGGTGCCGTCGTATACGGCTCGGCAGACGACGCTGTATGGGCCGGTGACGGCGCTGGTGTCGAACGCGAATGCGACGTATCACAGCGGAACGGCGGAGGTGCGGCTGCGGGATTTTCATGGGTGGAGCGTGCGCGGCGGCTATACCTATGCGAAGGCGATCGATTATGGGCCGCAGAGCTCGCCGACACCGCGGCAGGATGGGCAGTTCGATCCGTTTGCGAATGGATACGATAAGGGGCTGTCGAGCCTGCAGTTCGCGCACCACTTTACGGGTGATCTGAGCTTCCGCAGCGAGGTGCGGGAGGGGCCGCGGTTGGTGCGGGCGGCGGGCTCGGGTTGGCGGTTTGCGGCGATCGGAACGGCGGGCAGCGGGGCGCCGTACAGCTACGTGATCTTTGGCGGGACGCGGCTGACGGGCGGACATGAGTCGATCAATGGGTCCGGCGGGGCCACGTACCTGCCCACGGTAGGGCGGAATACGTTGCGGCTGCCGCCGCGTGGGCTGGCGAATCTACGCATGGCGCGGGAGCTGCCGGTGCACGGAGCGATGCGGCTGACGCTACAGGCGGATGCGTTCAATCTGCTGAACTCGGTGAGCGTGTCGCGGGTGGAGACGCGGGCCTTTCTGCTGGGGACGCCGATGGCGACGGGCTCGCCGATACCGCTGGTGTTTCAGGATGCGGCGACCATTGCAGCGGAAGGGCTGACCACGCCCTCGTTTGGGACGGCGTTGTCCTCGACGGCGGGGCTGAGCCGGGAACGGCAGATTGCGTTGGGGGCGCGGCTGAGTTTTTAGGCGTTTGGGGGGATTTGTACTGTCTTAACCATTGAATGTCTGGCTCTTCCCCCAAATTTGGGTAATGTTTTCTTGACTGACCAACGTTCCGGGAGGATACATAATTCATGAGCAGCCCTCGCACACTACAAGAAAGCCATCCTCTACTTCGCCGATTATGACGACTGCCGCGAATTTCTGATCGCGTTGCGTTGGGCTGATGGCAAGGTACGCTGCCCTCACTGCGGGTCTGACAAGGTTGCTCATCTTGTGCGGCGAAGCTGTACAAGTGCTATGGCAAGCACCCCAAGGCAAAGTTTTCGCTGAAGGTTAGAACTATCTTCGAGGATTCACCTTTGGGCCTTGAAAAGTGGCTCCCTGCGATGTGGCTGATCGTGAATTGCAAGAACGACATCAGCTCCTGCGAGATTGTTCGCGATCTCGGTATCACTCAGAAGACGGCTTGGTTCATGGCTCACCGGATTCGCTGCGCTCTGCACGAGGGCTCTTTCGAGAACATGCTTTCGGGAGAAGTGGAAGCAGACGAGACATTCATCGGCGGCAAGGCTCGTAACATGCACGTTGGCAAGCCGGTTCGGCGCATCACCGAGACGGGCACGAAGGATAAGGTTGCGGTCATGGGCATCTTGGAACGCGGTGGCAAGTTGCAGACAACAGTCGTGGCTGATCGCAAGAAGAAAGCTCTACAGGCCGAGGTCCGCAAACATGTAGAGGATGGCGCTGCTTTCTACACTGACGTCTTGCTCTCTTACGAAGGGCTCGCCGCCGATTACGTGCATTACGTTGTGGACCATGCCGTCGAGTATGTGAATGATCGTGCCCACACAAATGGGATGGAGAACTACTGGAGCTTCTTGAAGCGCGGCATCAGCGGAACGTATGTGAGCGTTGAACCCTTTCACCTCTTCCGCTACCTTGACGAGCAAGCGCTCCGCTACAGCCAGCGCCAGAACATGAACGACTTTGACTGCTTCCGGTTCGCCGCTACGCAGATTGTAGGCAAGCGACTGACATGAGATGTTCTCACTGGCAAGCAGGACGACGCGCGACCGAGTGTTAACTGAGAGAGAACTTCATAGCCAGCGACGAAGGCACCCTGCTAAAGATGAAGGAGGTACTTGAGACGAGCTTTCATCGCAGGAATAGAGACATCAAACATTCGGGCCATGCCGCTATACGTACTAGACCCTTGATCTAGATATTTGAGGACAAGGCTTCGCGGCATCAACAGCTCTGCCGCTTTGTTATTGGCAGCAAACTCCTCTTGAGAGGTCACATTTTCGCTGCGATACATTCCATTATCGGACAAGCCGGAGCCGATCTTATCGCGGTGTAGAAGGTAGTGCGCGATCTCATGAGCAACAGTAAAGCGCTGTCGGGTATACGGATCAGCCGCGTTGATGAAGATCTTGAACCCGCTCGAACCTGCCCCATCCTCATCGACTTCTATTTTTCCCGACACGCCAACTGGAAGATCTTCCGTTTCGTAAACCGGCAGCCCGAGATCATTTGCAAGGGCGGTGATGTCAACGGGAGGGTTTCTTTGGCTTTCTCGGATTGCGGCTTCTTCTTTCGCTGTCATCGTCGTCACTCCTTCCCCTCTTCAGGCCCGCATCGTCCAAAACGCGCTTCGATTGCTTGACGCCTTGAGCAGCCACCTTCCGTTTTGTAGGCGGTGGAAGAGACTCGGGCATTGATATTGCCTGTGCCTGCAACCTGTTTTCCGCAAAGGACTTATCCACGCTGTCCTTGGCAACTTGAGTAGCTGCCTGTATTGACTTCTTAACGACCTCATCGGATAAAGTTCTGTACCCCCAAAAGGCAAGAACTGCAATAGCCAGCGTGATCAGCACGGCAATCAGTGCAAGTGCCGCCACCATCACGCCCAAGAGGGCGATCATGATCTCGATTACGGCGTCTTGCTGTAGCCCCGAAGTATGAACTTGCAACCAAAGGTGTGCCGCTTTCCCTAGCACTAGATCAGTTTCGCAGAACCTTCGCCCTTGCGCAAGGTTCCATTCTGTGCCTTCGGTCTGCTGAAAGAGCTCGACGGCAACGCGCTCTTGGGCACCTTCAGCACGGCCTTAAGGGATTGCTGAAAGCGCTCAAAGGCTTCCGTCTCCTCAGTCATATCAGGATGCGGCCTCGGTCGCATCATGGGCTTCATGTGCAGCATTCTACGCCTCTGGGATAGAGTGGCCCGATGGATGTCGGACACTTCACTGGGCAGGTACTTCCTGCGGCCTATCGACTGACTCTCAACAGCGCGCACCGTATCCGCATTACGCAATCCGAGTTGGGGCCCTCCGCCACGTTCACAATCACCGTTGTCGAAGCTGTTCTCGACATCGAATGCGAACTAGATACATACACGGATGACATCCTCGGCTTCTTGCATTCTCGCCTTTGATCTCGCCCGCGCTTGCATCGACGTAGTAGCGTTCGGGACAGGACAAGGCTTAACAATCACCCTAGATACTTTCACGAGACCAGATGGGACTACGGTGCCTCTCGCGTTTGCCATTCGCTCTCTCGCTGATGAATGCACTGTATTTAATCCTAATCCGATCACGCCCGAAGACAATCGAGACTTTCACGCAGTGATGAACGCAGTCATGCGCGAACCGCACTTGTTTCTAGTCCTGAACGACCTTATCCAAACGCTCTATGTGCCGCATCAGGTCGCTACTGCATGCGGGAGAGTTCTGGATGGCCTCAGACGTATAGCAGCCCCGAACGTAGACAAGAAGAAGGGTTGGCCTATTCTTCACGGCCTAGTGAATGCCGAATCCGCTTACATGGAATGGGTAAGCGAGCAATCAACAAATCCAAGGCACGGCGACAAAACACCGCGAGGCACCGCCATCAACAAAGAGATACTGAGGCGAACGTGGGCGATCATGAACAGGTTTATTGAGTACCGAAAGCGCGGCAATCAATCGTTATCTGATTTGCCTGTGCTGTCAGCTGATCCGCCTTCATAAGTAGCGACCATCTCCGTCCAGGTACTGAGGCCATCTTCGTCATGAATATAGGCCCAAGCCTCTCTTAACATCTCGGAAGTGGGCACTCTGGGAACAACGGCTAAACCAGCTTCGGAAAGCGCAGCGAGAATCCTTTCCGCGTCGCCCCCAGCGGATTGGATGATGCCTGCCGGACTGCTCGCCTGCTTCGCCACCGCCGGGCTGATCCTTGGTCAGCCAAATAAGTAGTTGCCCGAATTTGCAACCGCTCCAAAGCGGATGCCCCGGGGCTTTGAAGCCACATTTATAGAAGGCATTTCTGTACGGGCTGAAGCCCATAGGTTTCAAAGGGATTGACGATCAGAAAGGTTTTATAGCTGATGGGCGGTGGTTATGAGACACGAGAGGAGCGAATTCCCTTTTGGGGAGTAAGAAAGCACAGCAGGTTTCCTTCGGGGATGACAGAAAGAGAGGCGGTGAAGAGGGATGGCGAAGATGGCTGCAGGGTAATTGCGGGTCTCTCCACTGCGCTGCGCTCCGCTCCGGTCGAGATGACGCCGTTTTTGGTGGGAGAAGCAGATTTTCTGCGGGAATGACAGAAGGGAGGCGGACGGGGGAGATTGCCGTCGCGGGGCAGGGCATACTTTGGTGCTGCGGAGGTGGTGACTTTGTTCGATCGCTGGTAGGTTCCTACGCATCCAATAGCCATAGACGACCTTCTTCAGCCAGTGTTTATGGGTCCCGGAGCTGACGTACGTGATAAGCCTGCTGACCGCGGTGGAGCACCATGGCTATGCGGCTACGGCGGTAATTCTATTTCTGTCGTGCTGCGGGCTGCCCTTGCCGATCTCGCTGGTGCTGCTGGTGGCGGGCGCGGCGGCGCATGGCGGGGGGCTGAATGTGGGCCTGGTAATTGCCTGTGCGGCTTCGGCGGCGCTGGCCGGCGATACGTTGATGTACCTGGGTGGGCGATTTACGGGGTGGTGGCTGCTAGCGGGGCTGTGCCGGATCAGCCTGAACCCGGAGACGTGCATCTTTGGGTCGGCCAATTCGTTTTACCGGCGCGGGCCGCGAACCCTGCTGTTCGCCAAGTTCATTCCTGGGCTGGCGACGGTGGCGGCGCCGCTTTCCGGCAGCCTGAATCTGTCGCCGGGAAAATTCTTGATGCTGGATGGCGCGGGCGCGGTGATCTACGCCTCGGCGTGGACGATGGTGGGGTTTGTGTTTGCCCGGTTTTTGCTGGATATCACGGGTTGGGTGGAGCGTGTGGGCCACCTTACCGCGGCGACGCTGAGTGTGGTGCTGGTGCTGTATGTGCTTTGGCTGCTGATGAGCTATCTGCGCGATACGCGGTTCAGCGCGGTGGAGCGCATCGCTGCCGGTGAGCTGCATGAGAGCCTGCAGCAGCGGACCGGGGATCGTATCGTGGTGATTGCGGATGTGCGTTCGCACGGGTACTACGACGCCGGCATGCAGCGCATCAAGAACTCGATCCGCGTGGAGCCGAACCGGTTGAAGGAAGAGTTGGAGGCGCTGCGGGAGTTCATGGCGCCGGAGTGCGATATCTACCTTTATTGCTCTTGCGCGCGGGATGCGACGAGTGTGCGCGTGGCGAAGATGCTGGAGAAGGAAGACTGCAAGACCAAGGTGATTCAGGGCGGACTGCGGGCGTGGATCAAGGCCGGCGGACCGCTGGAGCCGGTGCCCGAGGCCGATATGGAGCATCTGCCGCAGTTTAATCACTAGGAAGAGCGTTGGTGGTTGGGGCGTTGGTTACGCTGCTGCTTTGTGGGTGGGAATAGCAGATTCCCTTCCGTTCGACTGCGCTCAGGGCGAATGAACAAAGAGAAATGCAGACGCAGGTTCCCTTCGGGAATGACAGAAGAAAGGCAACTGCGTCTTGGATGAGGGTGTGCGCAGAGCCCCTGCTGCGGCTGAGGCTCTGTGCGCAGGCGACTCTTAGGCGATACGGCGGCGGACTGCACCCGCGAAACCAAGCAAACCTGTGCCGAGCAGCAGGAAGCTGGAGGGTTCCGGGGTTACGGAGGTGACGGTGATCGGAACATCCTCCTGGACCGTGACGCCGCCCGAGCGCTCAAGCAAGGCATCTTCCCCCAGAAACGGGCTGAAAAGGTTGATTTGGGCGCTGTTGTCCAGGATATAGGAGAGACCGTTTTGATCGAAGGAGTCTGCCCCGGAGGCGGAGACGAGGAGTAGATTGTCGTTGGCGGGAGAGGCGCCGCCGTTGGTCAGCGTGGGGAAGGTACCAGGCTGCAGGACGCCATTAATGGTGCGGTTGACGCCATTGCCGGTGTCGGTGGTGCCGGAGACGGCGGTGATGAGGTACTCGCCGGGGGAGACCAGATGACCGGTGAGGGTTCCGGAACCGTTGAAGGCGTCGGCGGAGGTGCCGAAGCTGAAGGTGAAGGTGTCTGCATGAGCAGCAAGGCTGGCCGAGAGCATGGCGGCGGCGGCGGCAACGAGAAGCGGAAGGCGCATAGTTTTCTCCTGAAATTTCCGGACGGATTTCGCACACAAGAAGCGAGGCAGTGGATCGGTAGCCGAAAGGTACTACAGCCTTTGTGGGATTACACCGTCACTTTGGTAACCACCCCTCTCCCGAGTGGTCCCGCGCTTGTGTGTTTTGTCCAGAGGGGTATCCATAGATGGGGCGAGAGACTCGGAGATCGGCCTGCCATGAGTCTCTCCACCGCGCTTCCACCCCAACGGGCAAGAAGCGCCCGTCGGGGGCCCGGTATGCGCTTCGGTCGAGAGGACAATGTTGAGGTTTGAGGTTTGGGGTGGCGAGGTTTGAGGTGGTTTGCCGGTTTAGCGGACGCGGCGGGCGAGTTTGGTGAGGAGTTTGGTTGTGGGTAGGCCGTCTGCGTAGGTTTTCAGGACCAGGTTGCGCAGGAGCGGCGTGCGCATGACTTTGAACCCGCGTTCGGGCTCGCGGTAGAAGGAGCGGGCGGCGCGGTGGGAGAAGGCGAGTGTCTCGAGGAGCGGTTGGAGGTGGCGGGCATAGGCGGCAGCGAGGGCCTGGGCTTCGGCGGTGGGAACCGCGGGTCTCTCCACTGCGGCGCTGCGCGCCTCCGGTCGAGATGACAGATCGGTACTTCTTGTGGAGGAAAGAGGCTGGGGAAACGTTTCAAGGATGGCGGCGGCGGCGGCTTGGCCGCTGACGAGGGCGGAGTGGATGCCTTCGCCGGTGAGCGGATCGACGAAGCCGGCGGCGTCGCCGGTGAGCAGGATGCGGCCCTGCGGGATGTAGGCGTCACCGCCCAGACCGAGGTGCTGGCCGGTGACGTGGACGCCGGGGAGACTGGCGAGGATCGGCAGATCGACGCCCAGTTTGATGTGGGTGTAGCTGTTGAGGAGGTTGCGGGTGACGGTCTCGTAATGCATGGCTGGGTCGCCGGAGGCCGCGGTGTGGTTGGTCTCCTGGGGGACAAAGCCGCCTATGCCGATGTTGATGTGGTCGCCCTTGGGGAAGAGCCAGCCGTAGCCTCCGGCAATGGGGGAGAAGTCGAAGACGAGGTCAAGGGGGGCATCGCCGGCAGGGAGTTTTGCGGGCAGGGCGGTGTAGGGGACGGTGGCTTCGAGGGCGAAGCCCCGGGCGTACCAGGCGGGTTCGGGAGGAAGGTGGGCAGCGGTGGATTCACGGGGGTTCTGTGATGCTTCGGAACCCGCCTTAGGCGACGGTGAGGCAGTCGCCGAAGGTGGGGCATCCGGGTTGGTGGCGCTGCGGGATGACAGATCCTGGGGGGTGGTGGTGATGCCGGCGGCGAGGCGGCGGGTCTGGCCGTTGGAGCCGTCAGCGCCGATGAGGGCGGGGGCGCGGAGGGTTTCGGTGGCTCCGCCGGGGAGAGTGATGTCGAGTTCGATGTGAGTTGGCAGTTCGCGAAGGGCGGTGATGGCTTCGATTCTGCGGAATTCGGGCTCTTGACCCGGCCTGCCTTGGGCGAGAGTTTGGGCGAGGCAGAACGCGTCGAAGCGCTCGCGGACGGCCATGGCGCAGAAGGGATTGCGCAGATGGACGCGGACCTCGCGGGTTTTGTCGGCGGTGCGTTGGCCGGAGAGGAAGGCGGGGCCGGCCTCCTGCAGGACTACGTCGCGGCACTGGCGCTCGAGGATGGGTTCGACGGAGTAGCGGAGGGCCTTGAGGGTTTTGCGGGTGAGGCCGCAGGCGCAGGCCTTGAGGCGGGGAAAGCTGCGCTTGTCGAGCAGCAGAACGCGGTGGCCGGCGCGGGCGAGATCGAAGGCGGCGGCGCAACCGGCGGGGCCGGCTCCCACGATGAGGCAGGTGTACTCATTAGACATCTGTTTTTAGTGTAGCGAGCGGGTGGTTTGGGGAAGGCGTACGTCGCGGTCGGGCTGCCGCCGCTATAATCAGGGCTCGGAGTCCCATGGCGCTGGATGGCGGCCGGCGGGCGAGCACGAGTTTCGAGGGTTGTCTTTGATGAAGTTGCGGTGGCTTCTCCCAGCCGTCGGTCTGCTGTTAGTGACCGTCGGCGCCCGGGCGCAGATTGGGGTGTATGTGAACCCGATGGCGACCCATATCACGGACTCCACGGCTGACAATGGCGTGTTCACCTTTCTGGGGCCGAACAATACGTCCAGAACGTTTGGCGGCGTGGCGATCGGCGGCTACTACGACTTGGCGCGTGATCCGAAGTTTGATATTGGCGTGGATGTGCGGGACGAACTGGAACACGGCGGCGGAGCGTTGCTGAACAGCTTTCTCTTCGGCCTGCGGCTGGATGGCAAGCCGACGAACTCGCGGCTGCGGCCGTATGTGCAGGTCTCGGGGGGCATCGGAACCAGCCGCGGCGAGCTGAGCGTCCAGCGTGCGAATAAGGCGATGGTGAAGGTGTACGGCGGCCTGGATTACAAGCTGAGCCCGCATGTGGACTTCCGCGCGCTGGAGGTGGGCTACGGCTCGGTGACGGTGATCAACAGCTCACTTTACGGATTTCCGCCGATAATTCCTGCAGCGAGTCTGCTGAGCTTCAGCAGCGGGTTGGTGTTTCGCTTCGGGAAATGAGTAGTGTCATGGCCGAAACAGCAGGTTCCTTTCGGGAATGACAGAAAGAAAAGCAACAGTAGATTCCTCCGTTTGACGGTGGGGACAGAAAGAAAAACAAATAGCGCTCAGGCCGCCTGTTGGGCGGCCTTTGTTGTTGCATCCAGGGCCATGACCTCAGCGAGTAGCGTGTAGCTGCGCAGGCGGGCTTCGTGGGAGTGGGTGATGGTGTTGACGATGAGTTCCTCCAGATGCAGATTGTCGGCGAGGCCGCGGAGGCGGGCGGCTACGCGGTCGGGTGTGCCGACGAGGTAGCGCGGCCACTCCTCGTCGGGTTCCTCGAAGTTTCCGGCTGTGAAGGAGAGCAGCGGATTCGGGGCCTCAGGACGGGCATTGAGCTCGCGGAGGGCATCTTCGGCTGTGGCTACGGGGCTGCGGTCGCCGAGCCGGATGCGGCGCTGCAGCAGGCGGACGGAGGCGTGGAGGTGTTCGGCCTCTTCCTGGGTCGGGGCGCAGATGACGCCGATGGCGAGGGTGGCTTCGGGGGTCAGGCGGCCGGAGGCTGCGGGGGTTGCTGAACCCACCTTAAGCGACGGTGAGGCTGTCGCTGAAGATGGGGCACCCGGATTTCGTGGGGCCTCCGTGGTTTGGGCACCCGGGTCTTTTGCGAAGCGGGAGGGCTGGAAGTTGCGCCTGTAGTACTCGATGGCCTGGCGGGTGCCCGCGGCGGAGAAGAAGTGGGCGTAGGCGTAGGGCAGGCCCTCCTGCGCAGCCGTAACGGCCGACCACATGGAGGAGCCGAGCAGCCACACATCCGGGGCGCCGGGGGCGTCCGGCGAGACGAGGAGGTTGCGGAAGGGGTGATCGGGACCCGTCTCCGCGAATCGCTCGGGATGCAGGTAGGCGAGGAGCTCGGCGAGCTGCTGCGGAAAGTCGTCGGGCTGTGGCCCCTGGCGGTTGCGGCGCAGGGCGTAGCTTTCCAGCTGGCCGCCGCCGGGGGCGCGGCCGATGCCGAGGTCGATGCGGCCGGGAAACATGGCATGGAGGGTGCGGAAGACCTCCGCGACCTTGAACGCGGAATAGTGCGGCAGCATGACGCCGCCGGAGCCGACGCGGATGCGCTTGGTGGCAGCGGCGGCGCGGGTGATGAGGATCTCGGGGGCGGTGCAGGCGAGCATGGGCATGGCATGGTGCTCGGAGTACCAGAGCCGCGTGTAGCCGAGCCGATCGACGTGCTGTGCGAGGTCGAGGGAGTTCGCGAGCGCGTCGGCGGGCGTGCAGCCGGCAGGGACGGGCGATTGGTCGAGAACCGAGAGGCGAAGGGCGCTCATGCCGGATTGGATGAGCGAGCGCGGCTGTGGACGCGGGTGCGGCGTGGGTTCATTCGCCTATGGATGTGCCGTAATTTTTGGCTATTAGGCTCCTGTAAGGGCCTGGGCTAAAGCAAATCACCCGGTGCGCAGACCTTTTTGCAGGTGCGCAGACCTTTGTGCAACAGAGCGGCCAAGGTCAAATCTCAGAACCAACTTGTGTGACAAAATTGTACGTGCGCCGCGAAGCAAGAATCGAGCACGATTCGAGATTTCCCCACATTCGGGAGTTGGACGGCGTAAGGGGAATCGCCGCGCTGATGGTCTTTGCGCACCATGTGCTCAGAGCGCCAGGAGACTGGCACGGGTTCACGGGAAGCATCATCGCTGTATCCGAGTACGGCAACACGGGTGTAGACCTGTTCTTCGTCCTATCCGGTTTTCTGATTACATCCCTGCTCTATAAAGACCGGTACAGCGATTCATACTGGCACGACTTCTATTGGAAGCGCGCTCTTCGCATTCTTCCTCTCTACTTTGTGGTCCTCGCTGTGATGGCGGCTTTCGGGATGCAGCTGAGTTACCTCTTGCTCTGCCTCACCTTTTTAGCCAACTGCGCGAACCTGTTTCACCTGTTCCCGCTTGGCCCTTTCTGGTCGCTGGCAATCGAAGAACAGTTTTACCTGGTGTGGCCTGCTGTTTTGCGCCGTCGCTCACTTCACGGTATACGAAGAATCGCGATAACCGTTGCAGCGGGATCGGCTGGACTGCGCTTCTTACTGGCTTTCTGGAGCCACGAGAACTATGTTTTCACGCCTTTACACTGTGATGGATTAGCGTTCGGCGCTTGGCTGGCATGTGAATACCTTAACGAGGATCGTCGTATGTTGCGGCGTTTCTTATCCCTGTTGCTTGTGGCTGGCGGCACTCTTGTTGCCGGTGTAAGAATCCTCTTGCCGGGAACTCGTTACCAGTTTCTTTTTGCCCCCACATCTCAGACGGGAATCGTACTTATAACAGGAGCATTGGTGGGCCTGGTGATCTGGAGCAGCGGTTCGTTCTGGCTTGCTCCGCTCCGGTCCCGCTTATTGACGTTCTTCGGCCTGATCAGCTACGCGTTCTACATGCTTCACGATTATGCCATTGCATTGTATGATCACCACTTCCGTTCACCCTACACGCAAACCCCATCTTGGTTCTGGACGCGTGCCGTGATGGTGTTGCTAGGATCGGTGGTGTTTAGCGTGATCAGCCGTTATGCGCTGGAGTTGCCGGCGATGTCGCTGCGCCGCTTCGTCCTGTATCGCCCATCGCCTGACCCCAAGGCGGGTGAACCATCCTTGCCTCTCGCCAACCTTTAGATGACACATGGTTACACCCAATTGTGCTCGACTGTGAATGGCTCTCATGTCGCGAGACCAGAGACCGTTGTTTTCATTGAGTCTTTCCTGTGAGAATCCAGCTAAGGGTGTCGCCCGCAGTTCCGGAGATCGTTAGAGTCAATCCGCCTGGTACCGCCGCGACCGTGCATCTTGATAAGGCGAGATTGGTTTGATCCTGAGACTGACATAATTGGGCGGTTGAGTAGGTGCCGGGAACACTTACAGTGGCAGAAGTAATGCCGGAACCCGAGGGAAGGGTTATGGTCCTGGCCTGGGTTGTTGAACTTCCACCACCACTCGTTGCCGCAATCGCCGCCGTTACCCAAGCGGTTGTCGGCACGGCGTTTGAACTGTCCCCCATTGCCGGGGCTGTTACGTACATCGCACCCGTAGCGAGGTTCGCTGAAGCTCCATGCAATCCAAAGTTTAGGATATTTGGAGAGCAGACCGTCGCAGGGGCACTCTGATTGTAGGGCCCACCGCCCGGAAACAGCGTCCCGCACATTTCCCCACTGTTGACGTTTGCATCGGTGCCCACAGTCCCCAGCCAAAACAGAGAATGAGTTCCCCCAGCCGGACCAGTTAGCCCAATACCCTCAAGCCCACCACCTCGGAAGTCGGCAACCCCATTTGCATTCTCTCTCAGAATGCCACCTGTAAGGCTTGAAAAAATTGCAGAGTTTGCCGCAGTACCCGCGCCCAAGTCAAGGCGCGACCAGAATCCCGTGTTGCCGTTGCTGAGTAGCGTCGTTCCAGCGGAACCATTAGCTGCTACGATCGGCACAGTACCGCTGGTACCGGGCATAAAAACCGAAAGTCCGCCGTTGAATGTCCACGGTGCGTTGGCGCTCCATGTTCCACGATCATTTCCTGCGCCCTTCACTTGCTGAACCGTTGCTCCGCTGTTGACGTCTTGAAGCCAGTTGATCGTGCAGCCAGAGATCAACGCGGGGTTCGCCCCCGGTTGACACTGACTATTGCCCTGGACGCTCACCACCGAACCACCGGCAGGGGCTTCGACCATCACAAACCCGTTGTAATGTGCTCCAACGGTACGGAATCCGAACAATCCTGGAAAGCCCGCCTGGTATGTGCTGAACGGATTGTCGTTAATTGTTTCATATCCGCCCGCGTTTAAAGTCGTGCTTGCGCTTCCCCGGAACTCACGAATCGATCCGACCGGGCCGCTTCTTAAAGGCGTCACCCCGGTAATCAGGGTGTAGTCCCCATTCAGTTGGGGGTAGCGTCCATTCGCTGAAGCTAGAACCTTTCCTGTCGCAAACGGGACGGAATTTGGGAAAAACATCATGTTCCCGTTCAAGTCGTTCGCTTGCACCTGCGCTATTGGATAGATTGAAGCTCCGTTACTCGTAGGCGTCCAATGTGTCGATACACCTGCATTAGTGCTGATGCCAAGAAACGCATTTTGCGCGTCTCCGTAGTACACATGGGTTGCATCTATCGACCCGAACAGATGAAACATCATCGGCAGATGATTGGCATTCGAGTTTGTCTCAGCGGTTTCGTCAGCTCCAAACCCGCAAGCGCCTCCTTGAGAAAGATAGAAGTTCGGCGGATGCGCATATTCAAAGGTGACGGTTACCGTTGTCGCAGTGCTGCTGACGATCTGTGCGATCTCGAAGCTGTCGTAGATCTGACCAGCGTCATTGACCACGCAAGCCGGCCCCGGCACAAAACCCGATCCCATTGAAACAAAGTTTGCATTCGGAGCCGTCCCGATGCTCACCGTAACTGTACCGGGAGTGGCTTGTACCGGTGGAAGAACGACATTGCTGGCAATGACAGCCATCGTGGATCTGGTCCAGGGCGTTGAGCCAAAGACCGCGATCGGCAGAACATCTTCGCCTCCGCCTACAACCGTGGTGGTCGTTGTATCGCTTGTATCTCTTACCCACTGTTGTACGCCGACATGTCCCGCCGTGCCGACTCCGTTGTAGTTGTCTCCCGACACTTGGGTACAGGAGGAATTGACGCACGTAATCAAGGGCTCTACCGCATTCTCCGAAGGGTACCAATTCGGTGAATGTATGCCTTCGGAGTCTTCTTGGAACGCTCCGCCGAACCCGGTGATATAGTTATCCCCGCCGTGGCAATCTCCCGCTGCGAAGCAGTCAGTTTCTACATCGAATGACGAGTTTTGGCCTGGAGTATAAAACCGTCCACTGATGGTCAACGCTGACGATGTACTCGATCCATTGTTGACTGCATTTGGAAGCGCTAGAAGACCCTGCCCGGTGAAGATAGAGGTCAGCGTATGCCCTTGTGACGGCACTAACCCGCCGCCCTGAGCGGTAAGAAGCTGCTGCGCGGTTTGCGAGTAGGTCGTATTACCCGCCAGCGTTCCCGTGAAGCCTACGTTTCGCGCTCCCAAAATGTCACTAAAGGTTGAATCGGTCTTGAAGTTTGTTGCCCCAAAAGCGCTTCCATTGTTGATCTGAAACTGCAGGTTCGCTCCAGCCGGGCTGCCGACACCCGTGCTTCCCAACGCGACCCAATAGCTACTGCTCGATGCTGGGGTGTTGCCTAGGTTATTTGATTGGAGTGAGACGTACCCAATCCCGTTGTAAATCGCTACATCCCTAGCCTGGTAGGTGGTTCCTGCACTGTAGGCTGGAGCAGTCGGGTTGAAGTTCATTGGGTTTGTCTGTGCCTGCACAAACGATAAACCCGTTGGCAGCAGCAACATTATCTGACAGAGCAGCTTTTTCATGCACTACCTCTTTATCTCTAGTTGATGATGAGTCTGCCGTGGGAGGCGTTGCCGCGCAGGTCGGCCTCGCCGGTGCCGGCGTAGAGGATGTGGGGGTTGGAGTCCGCGACGGCGATGGCGCCGACCGAGCCCAGCTTGAGCTGGCCGTCGGCCACCGGCGCCCAGTGCATGCCGCCGTCAGCGGTCTTCCAGATGCCGCCGCCGGTGGCGCCCATGTAAAACGTGAGCGGCTGCGACTGCACTCCGGTGACGGCACCCACACGGCCGCCGCGAAAGGGCCCGATCTGGCGAAAGGCGAGACCGTCGAAGGGCCCTTTGGGCTTGGCATCGGGCTGGGTGTCGGGCGTCGCGGTCTGCGCGGCTGCGGTGAGGGGGCCCGGGGAAGACAGGGCCAGCAGCAGCAGAAGGCCGAAGCCGCTGCGCACACGCTGCGAAGCCGAAAACAGGGGTGGAAACGAAGGCATGTTTCTCCTTGACGCGAATTGGGCTCGCAAACGAGGCAAACCCGCAGATGTGGCTGAGATCCCTGCGGCAAAACAGGCCGCTTGCCGCGATGGAGGCGACAGCGGGGCGTGAGCCGGCGGAGAGCTTCAGGGATGAAACACTGTGGTTATGTCTGGGTGTTATAGCACAATCGGCGAAGGGGACGGGGTTCGGGCTGGTGCTATATAGAGCTGAAACCCTGATGATTTCGTTCTAAAGTGTGCGGGCTGAGCCCCCGCGGATACACCCGAGCGGATAAGCAGAGCACGTATCCCAGATTCCCCATTTCTCTATACGCGTCCGCGGACGATGAAGCTGTCCGCTCGGGTCGAGATGACGCCTCAATAGGATAGAGTCATTCGCGCAAGCGGATGAAGACGGCGGTGACGTGAAGCTGAGTGTGCAGGAGCAGTTTGGGGGGATCGACATCTATGTGTTCGATCAGATTTTGCGGGGAAATATTGCCCCGGACATGCGGGTGCTCGATGCCGGATGCGGGTATGGCCGCAACCTTGTGTACCTGCTGCGGGAGGGCACGGAGGTGTTCGGGCTCGACGCGGATGCCGAAGCGGTGGAGCATGTGCGCAGGCTGGCCGCCGCGCTCGAAAGCGGGCTGCCGGCGGCGAACTTTCAAGTCGGCTCGATCGAGCAGATGCCCTTCCCGGATGCCTTCGCCGATGTCGTGATCTGTAACTCCGTGCTGCACTTTGCGCGCGATGAAGAGCACTTCAACGCCATGCTGGGCGAGCTGTGGCGGGTGCTCCGGCCCGGCGGAATGCTGTTCTGCCGGTTGGGGTCGCGGATTGGGATGGACTTCGAGCGGCTGCCGGGCGGACGGTTCCTCATCGGGGATGGCTCCGCATGGTTTCTGGTGGATGAGGAGATGCTCCTGGAGCTGACGGAGGGGATGAACGGCGTTCTGATGGATCCCCTGAAGACGACGGTTGTGCAGGATTACCGCTGCATGACAACCTGGGTGGTACGGAAGCGGCGCTGAGCCGAAGCGCTGAATCGAAGGATCCGTCAGGAGATTCCATGTCCAACGAAACCGCTGGTCGTCAGCATGCGTATACCGGTCCGGCCGTCGCCCAGCTGCCTGAGCCCTCCCATGCGGAACGGGTGCGAACGCTGCTGGCGCTGGCCTCCGTTGGGATGCTCTCGACGGTGTCCCGCAAGCATCCCGGGTTTCCGTTCGGATCGCTGATGCCGTTTGCGCTGGATGCCGAGGGCCGGCCGCTGTTCCTCATCAGCAATATGGCCATGCACACGCAGAATCTCAAAGCCGATCCGCGGGCGAGCCTATTTGTGTCGCAGGCTGCCGTTGACGGCGACCCGCTCGGCTCCGCGCGGGCGACCCTCGTGGGCGGGACCGAGCCGGTGCCGGGCGAGGAGCTTCCGGACGCTCGGGAGCGATACCTCGCGGGGCATGAAAACAGCCGGTACTGGGTGGATTTCAAGGACTTCAGCTTCTTCCGGCTGCAGCCCGTGGAGGTCTACTACGTGGGCGGCTTCGGTGTGATGGGCTGGGTGTCGGCGGAGGACTACACGCTTGCGATGCCCGATCCGCTGGCCCCGGCGGCTTCCGGGATTCTGGCGCACATGAATGCAGATCACGTGGATTCGATGCTTTTGCTGGCGCGTACACAGACGGGGCTGATGGCGACGGAGGCGGCGATGACCGCCGTGGACCGGCTGGGTTTTTCCTTGCGGCTGAAGACCGCGGAGGGAATGAAGGGCGCCCGCATCAATTTTCCCCGGGAGGTGCGGACCGCAGGGGAGACGCGCACGGCTCTGGTGGAGATGGTGCGGAGCGCAAAGGCGGAAGCCCCATAGAGGGCCACGGCCAGCTTCGGGGAATGACTGCGGTGGATATTTTCCCGAGTGAGCCGCTGCTGTCCGTGCGCGATCTGCGGATCGGCTTTGAAGCACAGGAGGCGGTGCGGGGGATCTCGTTTGAGATTGCGCCGGGCGAGACGCTGGGGCTGGTGGGGGAGTCGGGGTCGGGAAAGTCGGCGGCTTCGCTGGCGCTGCTGCGGCTCTTGCCGCCGGGCGCGGCGGTGAGCGGTGAGGTGTGGCTCTCCACGGGCAGCCGTGCCGCGGCGGACCCCGCCCTTTCCGATGAGGCCGGAAAGAACGGGGCACCCAATCCTGCGCAGGGCCGGATGGACCTCCTGACTATGCCGGAGGAGGCGATGCGACGGCAGCGGGGGCGGTCGCTGGCCATGATCTTTCAGGAGCCGATGACCGCGCTGAATCCTGTGATGGCGATTGGGCGGCAGGTGGGCGAGGCGGTGCTGGCGCATGCGCCGCGGACGGGACGGGGGGAGCTGCGGGAGCGGGTGGTCGCGGCCCTGCGGGAGGTGGCTTTGCCGGATCCGGAGCGGCGGCTGGGTGATTTTCCGCACCAGTTTTCGGGTGGACAGCGGCAGCGGATCGTGATTGCGATGGCGCTGATCAACCGGCCACGGCTGCTGATTGCCGACGAGCCGACGACGGCGCTGGATGTGACGGTGCAGGCGCAGATTCTGGCGTTGCTGAAGGAGATGCGGGCGCAGCATGGGCTTTCCATGTTGTTCATTTCGCACGATCTGGCGGTGGTGGGGCAGGTGGCGGACCGGATCATCGTGATGCGGTATGGCGAGATCGTAGAGGCGGGACCGGCGCTGGACGTGCTGACCCGGCCGCAACATCCGTATACCCAGGCCCTGCTGACGGCAGCGCCGACGATGCGGACGCCGCGAGACCAGCCGTTAAGGGCAGAGATTAGGAGGAAGGGGCTTGCGGATGGCTCGGAGCCGTCCGCAACAGCAGGTTCCCTTCGGGAATGACAGAAAGAAAGGCAACAGCAGGTTCTTTTCGGAAATGACAGGAAGAGACAACAGCGCGCTGATCGCCTGAAAACCATCTGCTCCAGTCCCCTGGTCGTTGCTCCTGATCCCCAATCCTGCTCCCGATCCCCAATCCCTGCCTTCAGGAGTAAACTAGCCTTTCGTCCATGCGTGCACTTGTTGTCTCCGACATCCACGGGAACGTTCATGCGCTTCGTGCCGTGTTGGCCGCAGCGGGCGGCTTCGATCAGCTTTGGAATCTGGGTGACGCGGTCGGGTATGGTGCCAATCCCAATGAGGTGATCGAAATTCTGCGGGAGCGCGCGGCTGTGAATGTGCGCGGAAACCATGATCGCGTTTGTGCGGGGCTGACGAGCGCGGAGGGGTTCAATCCGGTGGCGGCCGAGGCGGCGCATTGGACCCAGGCGACGCTTTCCCCGGAGAATCTGGCCTGGCTGCGCGCGGTGCCGAAGGGGCCGGTACGGGCGAGCGCGGAGGCGCAGTGTGCGCACGGATCGCCGCTGCATGAGGACCACTACATTCTCTCCATGCGCGACGCCTGGACCCCGCTGCAGCGGATGGAGACCGGGTTGACGTTTTTTGGGCACACCCATGTGCAGGGGGGCTTCGTGCAGCAGGGGGCGGAGTGGGAGGAGTCGCGCCCGGTGTGTGGACCGGAGGGCGAGTGCCGGCTGGCGATTGCGCCGGGGTCGAGAATGCTGGTGAACCCGGGGTCGGTGGGGCAACCGCGCGATTACGACCCGCGAGCTGCGTTTGCACTCTATGACAGCGACGAGGCGGTGGTGATCTTTCGACGCGTGGTCTATGACGTGGCCGGAGCGCAGGAGGCGATTCGCTCGCACGGATTGCCGGAGCGACTGGCCGCGCGCCTGGATGCGGGACGGTAGGGCCAGTCGAGGTGGTCGCGGGAAAGCGAACAGCAGGTTCCCTTCGGGAATGACAGACAGAAAAGCAACAGCAAGAAGTGCAACGGTGAGAAAAGCAACGGCAGGTTCCCTTCGGGAATGACAAAAGGGCGTAATTACGCCGCAGTTGCGTTTACCGCAGGGAACTGGCGGTTGTGAAGACGCGGCCCAGCGTGAAGATGAATTTATGCTCACCGGCATTGCCGATAGCCGGGGCGATGGTGATGACTCCGAGAGGCGTCTCCGCGACCAGGCCCAGATACACGTCCTGGCGTGTGATGGTGCTCATGTCCGGGGCGCGCATCTGGCCGGCCTCGTAGGCGGCGCCGATATAGATGGATTGGCCAAGGGGTGCGGGCAGCGTGGCCAGGCGGTGCAAATAGCCGGGAGTAAACAGGAAGTAGTCGGTGCCGCGCAGCTGGTCGATGGCCAGCGAACTGACGCGCAGGGGACCGCCGAGGGTGAAGCGGAAGGGCTGGGCGACCGCGCGATTGAACATGGTTCCGCCCTCCGCATTGATGAGGAAGAGATCGTCCCTGAACCTTTTGCTCTTGATGCCCAGGTCGTGAGCATAGTTCAACTGGCTCTGAAACTGCGGCGCGCTGGGGCTCCCGGGCGTGTTGTAGAGATACCCGAAGCTGGTCTCCGAGCGGATCCCGTCACGGGGCACGAGAGCGCGGTTTTGCGAGTCGTAGACGAACTTCGCGCGCACGGTCTGCGAGTTGCCGTTGTAGTTCGGAAGGCCATCGCTGCCGGTGGTGGTAAACCACTGCACATTTTGGAAGGACCAGCCGGCGCGCAGCTCCATCTCCTTGCCGTCACTCCAGCCCGCGTCCGCGGCGGCGCCCGCGAACTGGCTCTGGCGTTCCGAGACCCGGTAGTTGCCCTGATAGATGTAGAACGGCTCTCGCGAAATGTTGGCGCGGGGCGCCACGAAGAAGCCACTGAACGGGTTTGGCTTGTAGTAGTACTCGCCCTGGACGCGGGTGAGGAAGCCGAGGTCGATATTGCCGCGGAAGTCGGAGCCGTAGCCGCCGAGGTCCTGGTAGAGGAAGATGGTCGAGAGTGTGGCGCGCGTGATGCCGCCGGTTTGTGCGGCGATATTCAGTCCGAGATCAAGAAACGGAGGCCCGGTCTTCTTGTCATTGACCGAGACCAGCAGGATGGGCCGGTTGGAGACCGCGTTGTCGTAGCCGACGGTGTAGTCGGCGTCATATCGGCCATCGGAGCGGATCTGCGCCAGCAGCGTATCAATCTGGTCGGTGTCGATGGGCCCGTTGACCACGGGCTGAAAGAGGCGTTCGGCGAACTCCCGAACACCCGGGTTGGGAGCATTCACCTTCACGCGGAGGACGGTGCCGGCCGGCGGGCGCTCGCGGGAGCGGCGGGCGGCGATGTAGGCCTTCCAGTCGTCGTCGGAGAGCGCATGGGGAAGGAGTTCGGCCTTGTGCGATTCGGCGGCGGCGTAGCCACGGGCGGCCAGCTTGTCCATCATCAGATAGCTGTTGGCGGTGAAACCCTTCACGTCGGGCATGATGACGACATTGGCGAGCTTGCGGCCTTCGCGCTCGTTGGCCTCGATGCCGACGGCGAAGGCGCGCTGCAGCACCCCCAGAATGGAGTCGAGGTCGCCCTGGCCCACCGGCTCCAGGGGCAGGCTGACGGCGATGATGAAGTCCGCTTTCATAGCCTTGACATCGGGTGTGGGGAGATTTTCGAGGATCGCGCCATCGACGTACTCATGGCCGCCCATATCAAAGGGCCGAAAGACACCGGGGATGGAGGCGGAGGCGCGTACCGCGTCGGGGAGGGAGCCACGCGCGAAGGTGACGGTCCGGGCGGCGGTCAGGTCGGTTGCCTGGCAGCGAAAAGGGATGGGGAGATTGTTGAAATCGGTCTGGTCGTTGTAGTTGAGGAACTCTTTGTCGAGCAGATCGTTGAGGCCGGTGTCGGTGAGCAGGCTGTTGCGGAGGGAGACGCCATGCTTGAGGCCGATGCCGATGGCATTGGGGAGGTCGCGGTCGTCTTCGCGCCGGCGATAGCTCAGATTGGCATAAGAGGTATCGATGCGGAAGACGCGGCTGACGCTGTCGCCGGTGAGGATGCCCTTCATCTGGTCGGGGGTCTTGCCTGTGGAGTAGAGCGCGGCCAGGATGGAGCCCATGCTGGTGCCGGCGATCACGTCGACAGGAATATGGTGCTCCTCAAGCCATTGCAGGGTGCCGACCTCGGAGAGCGCGATCGCCGCGCCGCCGCCCAGCGCGAGACCGATGACGGGCCGCGTCCTGGGGAGATCCGGGGGAGGCACCGAGGGATCGGTCGGACTGAGACGCAGCTTGCTGGTGCTGGCAGTTTCGGCGGCGCTGGCGGGCTTGCTGGAGGAGGTTTTGTCCTGGCCGGTTGGCTTGGCTTTCGTGGGTGCGTCCTTGGACCCGGTACCGGTCTGGGCACCGGCTCCCTGCTGCTTGCCGCCCACCTGCTGTACAGTTTGTTGTCCGCTCACGATCGGGGCGCCGGCATTGGCGGCCTGCGCGGAGACAGGCGCCGCAGAGAGTAGAACCGCAGAGGCAACGACCAGCGATGCGAGACGGGACTTCGGAAAATAGGAGTACTTCGTCAACAACGCATCCATTCTGTGCGGCGGCCGTACATTTCAGTTTTTGGGAGGGTCTTGGTCAAGTCTCCAGCATTCCCTCAGCGGCAGAAGCCGCATTCATTCTCTTGGACTCATGTACGGCCTGAGGCTATACCCTTCATGAAACGAAATCAGTCAGAGGTTCCTTTGGGCAAAACAGGTAAAGACGCGCAAACGCCCATGCCTGGATCGCTGGTTCCTCAGCGGTCGTACTCCTGAAACAGCTCCGGGAACTGCTGCCCCAGAGAGGCGATTTTAGGAATGTCACATACCTGAATATAGGGGTTGTGCGGATTTTTCAATGCATAGTCCTGGTGATAGTCCTCCCCCGGGTAGAACTTCACAAGCGGCGTGACCTCCGTAACGATGGGCTTGGCGAAGATGTGCGCCGCGTCGAGCTGCCCAATGTACTTATCGGCAGCTTCGCGCTGTTCTTTAGTGGTAAAAAAAATGCCCGAACGATATTGTGTGCCGACATCGCCGCCCTGGCGGTTCAGCTGCGTGGGATCGTGCACGACGGAGAAGAAGATGCGGAGCAGGGTGCCATAGCTGACCTCTGCGGGATCATAGACGATCTCGATGGCCTCGGCGTGGCCGGTATTCCGATAGCTGACGGACTGGTAATCGGCGGTCTCGGCGGATCCACCGGTGTAGCCGACAACGGTTTCCAGTACACCCTTGACCCGCTGGAAGACTGACTGCACGCCCCAGAAACAGCCGCCGGCGAAGACCGCGGTCTCGCGCTGGCCGGCTTCCCAGCCGCTGGCGGGTGCAACGATGTCGTGGATGGGTGCCGGAATGGGCTCTTTGCGTGCGCCTGCGATCGCCATATGCCTCCAGACCCTCAACCCGGCAAAGATCACGAACGCCGTGGCTCCGAGCCAGAGCGCACCGTGCAGCAAGGGGTGAGCGGTCACGAGGTATTGGACGCAGGATGCGGGTAGGGCGATGCGAACGGTCGGGCGGGGCGGGTGTGTGCAGGTGGAACCAAAGGAGTAAACAACCGGCTCAAGCTCTACTTGAAGGTTCAGGTCGGCGGGTGACCTCGGGAATCGACTGCGGGTTCGAGTGCAGGCTTATACGTGCTATTGAGGGTTAGTTAGTGTTCTTACGAATCACGAAGCGCATCTTGGAGGGAGCGTGGGGCTTCAGCCCCACGAAAGGGACAATCAAAGGATGGGCTTTAAGCCCAGGATTCTCTCCGATATCAGCGCAAAACCCGGGGCTGAAGCCCCGTTCTTCTCTGCACTCAATGTCCGGGCTGAAGCCCGGAACTACCTCCGAAGGCGAAATGATCCGTCAGACACTACCTAGCCCTGGATTAGCCCGGCGGCCAGCCCATGGGACGTCCGCCGAGGATGTGGACGTGGAGGTGATCGACGGTCTGGCCGCCGTCGGGGCCGGTATTGACGACCAGGCGGTAGCCGTTGTCCAGGTGCTGTTCGCGAGCGACGTCGCCGGCCGTGGCAAGCAGCGTGCCCAGCAGGCCGGCGTCCTCCGGCAGGGCATGGGCATGGGAGGCGATGTGGCGTTTGGGGATGACCAGCACGTGCACCGGGGCCTGCGGGCGGACGTCGGCGAAGGCGATCGTGTCAGCGGTCTCGTGAAGACGCTGGGCGGGAAGGGCGCCGGCGACGATCTTGCAGAAGAGGCAGTCGGGAGAGGTCTGGTCGGCCATGTGAGGGATGATACCCGGAGGGGTTCGAAGACGGGTAGAGGAACGTTTTCAGGCTTTGGAGAAGGGGTGTGAGGGTGAAGATCGAGATTTCGAGGCAGGTGCGCGCGGACGCGATCGCGTCGATTCAACGGTATTTCGAAGAAAATATGCCCGAACCGGTTGGGCAGCTGCCTGCGGGTCTGCTGCTGGACTTCTTTCTGGAGGAGGTCGGGCCGGCGGTCTACAACCGGGCCATTGCGGATGCGGGGGAGCGGCTGGGGCAGCGACTGATGGATCTGCCGGGCGAATTGTTTGCGGAGCCGCTGCAGTATTGGCCGGCACAGGATAAAAAGCGCAAGCGTTGAGGGAAAATGAGCCACGCCGGGCGGGCCCTTACCTGCGATAGCTGCCCGTTTCCGGCGGAAAGTACTTCGGCGTGACGCCCGGAAGCCACGGGTTGTAGGCTTTGCCGAAGGCGGCGCGGCGACCGATTGCGGGGTGGTCAAAGGTCCAGAACTCCATGAATCGGCTGGGGTTGGGGTCGGCGAAGGAGGTTTGGCCGAGGACGTCAAAGGCTCCCTGGGCTGCGGCCTGCGGATCTTTGACGATGCCGTGGACGGCTTCTTCGCCGTAGACGTCGGCGGCGTGCTCCTGGGCGCGGGAGAGGGTGGCTGCGACCGGCTCAAGCACCGCGTTAAAGAGCGATAAGGCGAGCATGAGGACGGCGAGCGCACCCCAGTCTTCCTGTGACGGGATGCGCCAGCGGATGCCGTAGCGGGCGATGGCCCGGCGGACGAAGTGGAAGCCAAGCCAAAGCAGGATGAAGGAACCGACAAAGCTGAGGAGCAGACCGCGAACGATGTGGCCGAGCACGTAGTGGCCGGATTCGTGGCCGAAGACGAGCAGGATCTCGTCCGGGGTGAGCTTCTGGACGGAGGTGTCCCAGACCACGACACGTTTGGAGCGGCCGAAGCCTTCCACATCGGCGTTCAGAGTGGTGAGCTTGGCCGAGGCCTGCATGAGAAACATCCGGTCGGGCGGGATGTTCATGCCGCCGCGCTGGGCGATGGCTTCGAGCCGCTGGACGAGGGCCGGCTCCGTCTTCGCGAGCGGCTCGTAGTGGAAGAAAAGTGGCTCAATATAGGGCATGATGAACAGCCCGAAGAGCGAAAGGGGGATGGTGAAGACCCAGAAGAGGAGCCACCATCGTCTCGGGAGGCTGCGAATGATCCAGAAGAGAAGCAGGACGACCAGACCGCCGATAAGCCATTCCAGTGCGAAGGATTTGGCTTGGTCGCCGAGCCAGCTGCCCCAGCCCTGGACGGAGAGGCCGTAGCGGCGGGAGACCGAGTGCTCATAGAGCGCGAGGGGTAGATCGAGGAGAAAACCGGCGAGAAGGAAGAACAGAAGAAAGGTGTAGCCCTGGAGCCAGCGGTTGCGGGAGGTGCGGAGGGCGCGATCGCGTATCCAGCCAATGCCACCGAGGGAGAGGAGTAAGGCAAGCTGCAGGATGGCCCAGATCTCGTTGGCGAAGTGGGTGACCGTGTGGACGGTGTAGAGATGCTGTGCTTTGGAGAGGTCGGTGGGGGCAAGCGCGTAGTCGGGCAGGTTGCCGAGCGGCGGAGCGGCGGCGATCTGGTGGGCGGCGTAGACGTTTGCGGCGTGCTCGGCGGTGGTCTCGCGGGCATGCGCGCATCCGGGCGCGGCCAGGGACAAAAGCAGGGCGAGGAGGAAAAGGAGACGTGAGCGCATCGGGTCCTCGGGAAATTTCGCGTGGATTTGTGCTCCGAGTCTGGGGCAGAAACGGCTTGGCGCGCAAGGGAGTTCCAGAATGGGACATCCGGAGAGCCGGAGGTTACGATCGTTACGTCGCCTTATCTTCGCCCTCCGGCTACACTGAAATTCTCTCGTAGTGCACTTAACCATTTCTGCTGTAGTGCATTCAATGCTGGGCCCTGGATGGTGCGTGTGACTGCTTCGTTTCACCTTTCAACTCGTGGATGGATCGGGGCAGGCTGCCTCGCTGTTTGCCTTGCAGGATTTTCGGCATCGTCCCTGGGTCAATCACCGGTGGTGAAAGGCGCGGCCAAGAAGGGGGCAGCCTCCGGAGCGGCGTCCGCATTGAAAGCGGTGCCGGCGAACCCTGTTCTGATCGACGCGATGGAAGCCGAGTTGCACCGGGCCATGGGCGCGCTGGGGACGGCGATTGCCCCCACGAGTGCACCCGTTGTCGCCTCCGGAGGCAAGGCGAAGCCGCTTGCGGAGCAGCCCCGGCCCTACTTCCTCAGCTACTCGGTGGCCGACGCGGAGACGCTGAATATCACCGCCCAGTATGGCGCAATCGCGCAGTCGACGAGCAATCACGCGCGGACGGCGGACGTGCAGGTGCGGCTGGGTTCGCCGACGCTCGACAACACGCACGGAACGCATCGCACCAGCGCATTGACCACGATGCCGATGCCGCTGACGGACGACAGCGCGGCGATCGAGCGCACGCTTTGGTATGCCACGGATCGCGGCTACGGCAAGGCGCTCGATGCGCTCGAGAAGGTGAAGACGGAGCAGCAGGTGCGGGCCAAGGAGGAGGACACCTCCGCGGATTTTTCGGCGGAAAAACCGCAGGCCGAGGTGCTCGCGCCCGCCAAGCCGCTCGCGGTGGATAAAGCCATGTGGGAGAACCGGCTGCGCGAGATTACGGCCGTGTTCCGTGCGCATGGGGAGATCACCTACGATATGGCGATCCTGCAGGCGTCGCATGAAACGGATTATTTCGTTTCGAGCGAGGGCGCGAAGGTTGCCGCGCCCAACCAGGTCGCGCGGCTGGTCGTGCTGGCGCGCACCCGCGCCGCGGATGGAATGGACCTGTTCCGCGCAGAGACCTTTGAGGCCGACGCTACGGGACGGCTGCCGGAGCAGAGGATCGTGCTGGCCAAGACCGAGGCGATGGCGAAGAATCTCGACGATCTACGCGTGGCGCCGATCACGGAACCGTTTGATGGGCCGGCGATCCTTTCCGGGCGGGCGGCGGCGGTGTTTTTCCATGAGGTGTTGGGGCATCGGCTGGAAGGGCAGCGGCAGCGGGGCGATGAAGAGGGGCAGACCTTTACAAAGCTGCTGAACAAGCCGATTCTGCCCAGCTTCCTTTCCGTGGCGGATGATCCTACGCTGGCCGAGTACAAGGGACAGCCGTTGAGCGGGCATTATCTGTTCGACGACGAGGGCTCTCCGGCGCAGCGTGTGCAGCTGGTCGAGGATGGGGTTCTGAAGACGTTCCTGATGTCACGGCTGCCGGTGGCGAGCTTTGCGAGCTCAAACGGGCATGGCCGCGCCGAGACGGGCAAAATGCCGACGGGACGGCAGGGCAACCTGATTGTGACTTCGACCAAAGCCGTGAGTGATGCGGAGCTGCGTGAGATGCTGAAGGCCGAGGCGAAGAAGCAGGGCAAGGCCTATGGGCTCTACTTTGAGGACATCAGCTCGGGTTTTGCGGTCACTACGAGATCTTCGCCGCAAGCATTCCAGGTGATTCCGCTGGTGGTGTATCGCGTGTATGTGGATGGCCGGCCGGATGAGCTGGTGCGCGGAGTTTCCATTGTGGGTACACCGCAGGCTGCGCTCAGCCGCATTGTCGCCACGGATGACAAGCCGGACGTGTTCAACGGCGAGTGTGGCGCCGAAAGCGGGACGGTTCCGGTAAGTGCGGTAGCGCCGGCGATGCTGGTGAGCGAGATCGAGACGCAAAGGCAGGCGCAGGGTACGGCGCGACCGCCCATTCTGCCGCCGCCTCCGGTAGTTTCGGGTGTGGCGTCCGCGAGGGTGGCAAGCCGATGAGCCGTTGGTTCGCTTCCCTGATTCTGCGATCCGTGGCGGTCGTGTGTGCGTTGGGTTTTGTTGCAAGCCTTAGTGTCAGCGCGGAGATCCGGGGCCACCTGTCCGGAGCCGGAACACCCAACGTCGCGGCGAGCGACGTGAAAGATTCCAAAACGCAAGGTTCTGCGGCGAACGATCCGATGCTGGCGGCGATGCAGGCCGAGTTGACGCGCGAGAAGGAACAACTGGTGCTGCCCGGCATGCAGCGTCCTTATTTTATCGAGTACCGGTTGGAAGATATAGACGACTTTGAGGCCGTGGCGAACTACGGCGCGCTTACCAACGAGCATGAGAATCGGCAGCGCGTGGTCCGGGTTGAGGTGCGGATCGGGGATTACGTCACGGACTCGAGTTCGTCGCGCGGGAATGGATCGCTCGGGTTGGCGCCGGGCGATGATGATCCGGCGGCGCTGCGCAATGCGCTGTGGATGGCAACCGATGAGGCGTACAAGGCAGCGTTGCGTGCATATTCCGCGAAACAGGCGGCCTTGAAGCAGTTCCAAAGCCCACCGACGGCGAACGATTTCACGCCCGCAAAGCCGGTGACGCTGCTTGAGCCCCTGGCAAAGCTGGAGATTGATCGCGCGGAATGGAAGCATCGGCTGGTAGAGGCGAGTGGGATATTTGCGAGTGATCCCACCGTGCATCCGTTTGCTGCGGATGTGCAGTATTCCAGCGCCACGCTGAACGCCGTGGCCGTGAACCGTTACACCGTGAACACGGATGGCACGGCGGTGCGGCATGGGTACACGGGATACCAGGACTCGATCTCCGTGGGTGGGCAGGCTGCGGACGGGATGCAGGTGGGGCGGAACAACGGAACCACGGCGACTACGGCAGCGGGTCTGGAGGACTGGGCTTCACTGCGCAAGCGAACGCTGGATGATCTGAAGAGCTTCGAGGAACTGCGGCAGGCCCCGGTGATAGATGCAGAGGATTATCATGGGCCGGTGCTGTTCTCCGGCGATGCCGCGGCAGACGTGGTGAACCGTTTATTCGTACCCAATATCGAGGCCGAGAGGCCAGAGATGGGGACCACGGCACGTACGCAAGGCGCGTACCAGTCGAGCTTTCGCAGTCCCGTTTTGCCGGCATTTCTGACGGTTGAGGATGATCCGGGGCTGCATGCCTTCGAGGGCAAGTCGCTGGTGGGCGCGTACAGCGTGGATGATGAGGGCGAACGCGCGGAGCCGGTTACTGTGGTGGATCGGGGCAAGCTGGTGAACTACCTCCTGAGCCGGGAGCCGGTGAAGGATTTTCCGGAGTCGAATGGGCATGGCCGCGCGACGTTGGGTGGGGCTGCGCATGCGCGTCCGGGGGTTCTGGTGGTGAAGTCGTCGAATTCGCTCACGGCAGAGCAGTTGCGAGCCAAGCTTTTGGCGCTGGCCAGGGACCAGGGACGGGATGTTTATGAGGTCGAGACTCTTGGGGGAGGCGAACTCACGCCGCGCCTCCTGTATCGGGTGTCCCCGGAGGGGAAGCGAACGCTGGTTCGCGGCGCGGTCTTCGACGAACTGGATCAGCGATCTCTTCGTTCGGAGATTCTGGCCGCAGGCGGCGAGCCCTACATCGCACAACAGCTCAGTCCGTTGCCGGAGACAACGATTACGCCGGCGTTGTTGTTCGCGGATATCGCGGTAAAGCGTGGAACACAGCAACAGGAGAAATTGCCGTACTACGCTCCGCCGGGACCCGCAACGAAGTAGGTTGTGTTGTTCAATTCCGAGCGGCGAGATGGCATGATCTGCCGCGGTACTTCTCAGAGGGGCTGCGGTATCTTCGTGCCTTGGTGAAAGAGCATCTGCCATCGGTCCTCGCGCAGCATCCATACCGAGCTGCGCAGGGTATGCGTGACCGGCAGGCCGGGAATCTGCTTCATGGTTCGATAGGTGACGAGAGCAATGCATGGAGAAAGCAGAGACGCCTCGAAGCTGTTCAGCGACAATTGCAAAGGAATCTCCGCTTGCAAGGCCGCGAGGAGCTCGATTTTGGAAAACACCTGCCCTGAGCTGCCAAACTCGCGGAAATCTTCGGCGAGCAGCGCGGAGACAAGCTCTGTGTCCTTCCTGACGCTGTCCCGGAGCAGGGCCTCTTCAAGCTCGCGAAGGTGGTCGACAACGTCCATATGAGCCATAAGCCTTTGCTGCTTCGGAGAATCTGCGTCCGTCACAGTCTCCGTTATACGATGGGCGCACGGGAGAACTCATGCGTTTTTGCTCTTCGCTGGCCGGGATCGTGCTCGGCTTTGGATTGTGTTGCTCAGTTTCGGCGATCGAAGCGCAGCAGCCTGTTGCGGCGCCTATGCCTGCGGTGCAGCCGCTGGAGAAGATGCCGTACTCGCCTTCACTGGATGTGACGAGCCTGGACCGGACGGCGGACCCTTGCGTGGATTTTTACAAGTTTTCCTGCGGTGGATGGAGGAAGAACAATCCGATTCCAGCCGACCAGGCGGCGTGGAGCGTGTACGCCAAGCTGGCGAATGAGAACCAGCAGTTTCTTTGGGGCATTTTGCAGGACGATGCAACGGCGGCGAAGCGGACGGCGGTGCAGCAGAAGGTGGGCGACTACTTTGAGAGCTGCATGAACACCGGCGCGATCGATGCGGCGGGGCTGAAGCCGTTGCAGCCGGAGCTGGCGAGGCTGGACGCGCTGCAGACGCGCGAGGCGATGGTTGCGGCGCTCACGCCGCTGGATCATGAGACGGCGGGAAGTTACTTCTTCGGTGTAGGGACGGGGCAGGATGCGGTGAACTCGTCGAAGATCATCGTGGAGCTGCAGGCGGGTGGCTTGGGGCTGCCGGATCGCGACTATTACACCAAGACCGACGCGCATAGTGTGACGCTGCGCGCGCAGTACACGGCGTATGTGGGGCAGATGATGCAGCTGGCGGGCGAGTCGCAGGAGGAGGCGAAGGCCGATGCCGAGGCGATTCTGCACATCGAGACGGCGTTGGCGGGGGCGCAGTTGACGCGTGTGGAACGGCGCGATCCGCACAAGACATACCACGTGATGACCCTCGCGGAGTTGCAGCGAACGGTGCCCGCGATACAGTGGGCACATTTTTTCGAGATACAGGGTGCGCCGGGTGTGGCGACTTTGAATGTATCGCAGCCGGAGTTCATGAAGACGGTGCAGGCGGAGCTGGCGACGGAGCCGCTGCCGGCGCTGAAGGCGTATCTGCGCTTTCATCTGCTGACCGCGGCTGCGTTGTATTTGGCGAAGCCATTTGAACAGGCGAACTTCGATTTTTATTCGAAGACATTGCGGGGTGTGGCGCAGGAGCCGCCGCGGTGGAAGACGTGCGGGCGGGCGGTGGATCGCAACTTGGGCGAGGCGCTGGGGCAGGAGTTCGTGGCGCGGACGTTTTCGGCGGACATGAAGGCGCGGACGGAGCTGATGACGGGGCAGATCGAGCGGGAGATGGGCAACGAGATCCAGGCGCTCGACTGGATGAGCCCGGCGACCAAGACGGAGGCGCTGCGCAAGCTGCATGCGATCCGCAACAAGATCGGATATCCCGCGCAGTGGCGTGATTATTCGATGCTGGAGGTGAAGCGCGACGACTATTTTGGCGATGAACAACGGGCGCATTTGTTTCAAGATGCGCGGGAGTGGCACAAGCTCGGCAAGCCGGTCGATCTGAACGAGTGGGGCATGACCCCGCCGACGGTGAACGCGTACTTCAATCCGCAGATGAACGACATTAATTTTCCCGCAGGGGTTCTGCAGCCGCCGCTGTATGACCCGTCGCTGGACGACGCGCCGAATTATGGAAATACAGGTGGAACGATCGGCCATGAGCTGACACATGCGTTCGACGATGAGGGGCGGCAGTTCGACGCGGCCGGAAACCTGCGGGACTGGTGGACGCCGGCGGATGCGAAGGGCTTCGAGGACCGCATCGGGTGTGTCCGGACGCAGTACGCGGGCTATGTGGTTGTGGACGATATTCACATTAATTCGAAGCTGACAAGCGGTGAGGATGTGGCCGATCTGGGCGGCGAGCTGCTGGCGTATCTGGCTTGGCAGGTGGAGGAGCAGGGCAAAGATTTGAAGACGGTGGATGGGTTTACGCCGGATCAACGGTTCTTTGTGGGAATGGCGCAGTGGGCGTGTGAGAACGCGCGGCCGGAGAACCTGCGGGTGAATGCGATTACGGATCCACATTCACCGGGGTTTGCGCGGATCAATGGCGTGGTGAGCAACATGCCGCAGTTTCAGAAGGCGTTTGGCTGCAAGGCCGGGCAGCCGATGGTGCATTCGCCGGCGTGCAGGGTCTGGTGATGATGCCGTTTCGTGAGTCGAGGTTAAGAGTGGGTTTTGTTCAGTTTCGAGTTGTGAGTTGTTCAGGACTTGAGTAGGGACGACATGGGTGGGGCATGGGAGCTGTTGTCTGTTTAGAAGATGGGCATTGAAGAGGGATGAAGGGCGAGGCTTTGAGGCGTGAGGGCGGTGCTGGTGGGGGCAAGCTGGCAGCGGCTCTGCGCCCGCGTCGATGAGCACAGAGCCGCTGCCTTGTGAGCCGGTGCATCTGCCCCGGGCGGTTGTGCTGCTGCGACGGGCAGGGCTGCGGTGGGCGGTGGCGGCGGTTGTGCTGGGCGCGGTGAGTGCGCTGGCGGCGGCGCTGGTGCGGCTGGGCTTCAGCCATCTGCAGTGGGTGTTCACGGGGTATACGGCAGCACCGCCAGTCGCGGGGGCGCACCTGGTGCGTTGGCGGAGGGCGCTGACCCCGGTCGTGGGTGCGCTGCTGGCGAGTTTTGTCGTGTTTCTGCGCAGGCGGCGGGCGCACGGGCTGGGACGCGAGCCGCGGCCGTATGTGGAGTATGTCGACGCGGTGCGGCACAAGGACGGCGTGGTTCCGCTGCTGCCGAACTGCTGGCGAACGCTATCGGCGGCGTTCTCGATCGCGACTGGAGCAGCGGTGGGCCGGGAGGGCTCGATGATCCAGTTCGCGGCGGCGGTGGCCTCGACCTGCGGCAAGACGGTGCGTGAGCGACTGGGCAGTCATAGCCCCGACGGCCCGCTGGATCTGCGGCTGCTGGTCGCGTTTGGCGTGGCGGGCGGGGTTACGGCGGCGTACAACGCGCCGCTGGCAGCGGTGTTTTTCGCGACGGAGATTGTGCTCGGGGCGATCCAGTGGCGGGAGCTGCCCCTGCTGGCGCTGGCGGCCGGTGCGGGACGGCTGGCGAGCGGGCCTTTGCTGGGATGGGAGCGGCTGTATCCGGCGCATGTCGCGCTGCGAGGGCAGGGCTGGTCCCTGGCATTGCTGCCGCCCCTGGCGGTTTTGGGCGGCCTGTGCGGGCCTCTGTATCAAAAGCTGATCCGTAGCCTCAGCGCGGCTAAGGCACTGCCGCTGGCGCTGGTGTGGGCCGGGGTTTTGGTCGGGTTGTTGTCGCTTTATGATCCGCGGGTCTGGGGGAACGGCGATCTGGGCCTGAGTGCGGCGCTGGCCATGAAGACGCCCAGCCCGGAGCTGCCGGGTTTGTCGATCGCGGCTCCCGCGCTGGCGACGCTGCTCCTGCTGCGGCTGTTGGCGACCACGGTTTGCGTGGGCACGGGGACGGTGGGCGGCGTGTTTACGCCGACGCTGTTTGCGGGCGGCGCGGCGGGCGCACTGGTTGGGCATCTGGTGCACCATGCGTTTCCGGCGACGGACGCGACGGTGTGGGCGATCGCCGGCATGAGCTGCCTGATGGCGGCGGTGACGCACGCTCCGCTGATGGCGGCGTGCATGGCGGCGGAGCTTACCGGTGCTTGGGCGTTGCTGCCGGGGCTGGTGGCCTTGAATTACGTCTCATGGCAGATTGCGGTCCGTATTTCGGGGCAGGCTTTATATGCGATTGCAAGCCAGTCGCCTGTTCATAGCGAAGAGGCGGGCTCCTAGTGTGGTGAATCCGAAGTTCTTTTATATATTTTCCAAACGAAGCATTGTTGCTAATACAAAGAAAGCAGGTCCTTCGCTTCGCTCTGGATGACAAATCTTATGTTTAGAACTTTAGATTCAGGACACTAGTATCACGACCGGATGAGTTTGTACTTTAGTTTGAGTCTGGCTTTCTTGCGTGTAAATTTCCAGTCGATGATGGTTTTGTCTTGGTTGGTGCGCTGGTTCCATGCGTCGGCGTATTGGGTGAGTTCTTCGATGCTTGCGATCCGTCGCTTGCCGAGACACTGTCTGCTGAAGAGTCCGATTTCGATCTCGGCCTGCTTGAGCCAGCTGCCGTGTATCGGCGTGGGGTGCATCGTGAACCCGCTCCACAGCCAGCCGCCCTCTTGTTCGCCGAACCAGTCCGTCGCCGCTTTGCGGGTGGGGGTGGAGAGACTGTCGAGCACCAGGTGGATCGTCTCGGCGGCGGAATAGGCGGTGGCGATGTCGAGCAGGAACTCGGCGCGAACCACCGTCCGCACCTCCTGCTTCCCGCCGCTCAACAACAACTCGATCCGTTCACGATCCACATCCGCCAACGACAACTGCAGGCCAATCCCTCGTCCCATCCCTGCAGTCCATCGCAACGACACTCCGAAAGCCGGTACCACTTCTAAGTACGAATCTAGACGGTCACGGTATTAGTGTGGTGAATCGCCAATTCACCGCATAAAACTTGTCATCCTGAGCGAAGCGAAGACCTGCTTTTCAGGAACGTTCGGGGCAGTATAGGATCTCGAACGTTGCAAGCGAACTTGAGATTTGACCGCTCTAAGCCCCGTCGGGAAGGCAAAGGGACTCGCCCAAGGCGAGTCCCTTTGCCTTTGCACACTCGGCCACATCCGGCCACTAGTGCACAGCCTCACCCGCCGGTGCACCCTGGCCGGGCCGGTTCTTGCTGAGCAGAAAACCAAAGGCAATCAGCACAAGCGACATCCAGCAGAGCACACGATAAATATCCTGGTAGCCCATCACAGAAGCCTGCTGATTGAGCTGCTGATAGATGGACGCCTGCGCCATATTGTGCGCATCCGCCGCATTGCCCGTCATGCCGCGAAAGAACGAGGTCATGGAACCCAGTTGCGTGGCATATGCCTGGCTGCCGGGTTGCATATGATCCTGCAATCGCGCCTCATGGAACATCGTGCGCTGCGTAACCCCCGCGCCCGTAAGCGCAATCAGCACGCTTCCACCCACATTGCGAACGAAGTTGATGATGCCGGAGACCTGGTTGGAGGCCTCGCGCGGCAAGCCGACATAGGCCGCGTTGGTGATCGCAATAAACGCGAAGGGAATGGGCGCCACCTGCAGAACGCGCAGAAATGCGTTGTAGTTGAAGGACATATCCAGCGAGATATGTGTAGAAGAGAAGTAAAAGCTGAACGCGAAGAATGCGAAGCCGATCACGACCAGATTGCGCGCCGCGAACTTGCCCACCGCCACCCCGGCCATGGGCATCATGATCAGCAGCGCGACTCCGCCGCCGGTAAGCGCCTCGCCGGCTTTCGTAGCGGTGTAGCCCAGCAACTCCTGCATGAACTGCGGCTGCAGCACCGTCGCCGCATTGAGCACACCGCCGACCAGCAGCATCAGCAGGCAGCAGATCGCGAAGTTCTTGAACCGGAAGAGCTTCAGATTCATGATCGGGTTCTTGGCCCGCAGCTCCCACCAGATCAGCCCGATCATGCCGATCGCAAAAAGCGACGCGAAGAAGACGATGAAGTTGGAGCCGAACCACGCCTTCTCCTCTCCTTTATCCAGAAACACCTGCATGCCGCCCATGGCGAGGGACAGGAAGCCCAGACCTACATAGTCCAGCTTGAAGAAGTTGGAACGGTCCGCGCGAATCCAGGGTGGATCGTCTACAAATCGGTGCACCAGGAACATAGCCAGCGCGCCGACTGGAATATTGATGTAAAAAATCCAGCGCCACGAGTAGTTATCCGTGATCCAGCCGCCCAGCGTGGGTCCAATCGAGGGCGCAAGCACCGCCACCAAACCGTACAGCGCAAACGCCTGCCCACGGCGTTTCTCGTCAAAGCTGTCCGCCATGATGGCCTGCGCCATAGGCTGCAGACCGCCGCCGCCGGCCCCTTGAATCACGCGCGCGACCAGCAGAATGGGCAGCGACGGCGCAATGCCGCACAAAAAACTCGCCACCGTGAAAAGGGCAATGCAGGACAGAAAGAAATTACGCCGCCCAATGACGCTCGAAGCCCATGCTCCGGCCGGCAGCACAATGGCATTCGACACCAGGTAGCTGGTGAGCACCCAGGTACCCTGATCCTCACTCGCCCCCAGATTGCCCGCGATGTGCGGCAAGGCCACGTTCGCAATCGAGGTGTCCAGCACCTCCATGAACGCCGCCAACGCCACCGTCGCCGCAATCAGCCAAGGATTTACCCTCGGCTTCCATTGCCCATGCTCATCCGCCACGCACCACTCCCGCTCGCCCCGGACCTACCCAGAGATGATGTTTTACTGAGTACCCTGAAGCCGAATTGGATGCAGGGTTTTTTGCTGGCCAACGCTCGCCAATGCTCCGGGCCCCATCTTAGGGCAGTTTCGTGATCGAACAAGGGCTTCGCACCCTGCGCACCTTAAAGAAAGACTACAATGGTCACTTCGGGGGCGGATCATGGCGAGTTGGGGCATTGCGGCTTTGAAGGCGAAAGCAAGTGAGGTGGTGGAGCGGGCGCAAACGAAAGGACCACAAGAGATTACAAAAAATGGCAAGCCCGTGGCAGTCATCCTCGGAATTGAGGAGTATCGACAAAGCCGGCTGTTCAAGCCCAAGGAGTCGATCCTCGAGTTTTTCCGTCGATCTCCGGCTTACGGAATCGACTTCACGGCCGAGCGTGTGCCTCTTCAGCCGCGGAAGGTGGAGTTCTGAAATATTTGCTGGATACCAACATCGTTTCTCAGCTCATCAAATCGCCGCCCGAATCGGGTGTTCTGGAGTGGATTGCGGCCCAGGAGGAAGATGATCTGCTGATAAGCGCAGTAAGTGTCTTTGAAATTCGGTGCGGCATCGATCGGCTGAAACCTGGCAAGAAGCGCTCCCTGCTCGAACATTGGCTGACCATGGAGGTGATGCCCAGATTTGCAGGACGCTTCGTGCCTGTAGATGAGCAGATAGGCGACCTCGCCGGAAAGATGATGGGGGCCAAGCACCATGAGGGCCACCAGGCCGAGTCTTCCGACGCACTGATCGCCGCAACCGCCAAGGTGCTCGGACTCGGCATGGTGACGTTGGATCGTCTGGATTTCGAGCGTCTCGGCGTAAAGCTGGTGGATTTCTAGCCGGGTACCCCACCTTCGCGACAGCTTCATCGTCGCTAAGGTGGGCTCGCGCGCAGCGCGAGTGTCGGACCAATGTGACATCTCCAGCGCCACGAACCCACCTTAGGCGCAAAAGAACACGCCGAAGGTGGGGCACCCGACTCATCGTATGTTGCTAGGCACAGTGCCCGTCCGAAGGACCTCGGGGTCGCAGATTCCTTCGAAACTTGCAGTAAACTCGCGCATGACTCGCGCATAAGCAGCTTTTACATTCGCTGGATCCGTAACATCCTGCGGATCAGAAAAGCAGTCTTCGCAGGCTAAACTCCATGCCGAAGCGGCATCTCTCCTGCGACCGAAACTCGTTCTCAAGCGAGCATCAACGTCCCAGCCACCATAAGTCTGGAAGCAGAGACTTTGGAATGTCTGACAAGCCTTAAAGAAACTGACTGGAAATAACGGACCGGCCAAATAGATTTTTCGATCCAGATTCCGCTTGAGCGACACGACTTCTTCTGGTTTGAGCTCTTTCCAACAGTCTATATACGTGAAGTAACAGAGCAGATCATTGAAGTGGGGCGCGAGATCATCATAGATCGCAAGTCTCTTTTCTATGAGCTTCTGGCTTCTCCATTGCGCTTGCTCGAAGCGCTTGGAAACGTGATGAACATAGATACCAAGAAACGCGATAGCTGCGGGCGTGAGCACGGAGATGATGGGCTTCGCTACTTCGAGCGAGTTCCAAGTGGTAGTCATGGTCAAACTCTGGTGAATGTGACACAGAATAAATGAAAAGCCGCCCAAATGGGCGGCTTTTCATCGTCCAGAAGTACTGAGAGTTAATCCCCAGCGACCGGCTCCTCAATCTCCATCACAACCTCAGCCTTCGCCACCGGAGCCGCAGGCTTAATGCCGCCCAACCCCCCAATCTCCCCAATAGCCACAAACCCACCCGGCATGTCGGCTTCCTTAAGGATCTCCTTGCGGTAGAGCTTGGCCATGCGGGCGTTTTCGGCGTCCTGCTTCAGCTTCGCGTCGCGTGCCCGGATCTTCTCTTCGCGCGCGTTCTTGGCGATGCCGGACTTCTCGAAGGTGTCGTTGGCGGCGGAGTCGACGTGCTCCTGGTTCAGCACGAGGTCATACTTCTCCTGCTTCTCGATACCGACCTTCTTACCGCCCGCGAAGATCTCATGCCGTCCATGCTCCTCGTACCACTTGGTGAGCGTGGAGGTCATGTGCATCTTCTCGATGATGTTGCGCCAGCCCACGCCCGTGTTGTACGCGCAGAAGCTGATCTCGCCTTCCTGCGTCGCGTAGGGGATGATGCACTGCTCGGTGCGGCGGAAGTCGTAGTTGAAGAGATCCTGGAACCACATGCCCGCGATAAACAGGAAGTTCCAACGATCCTTGCGGCGCTTTTCTATATCGTCCTGAGTGCGATCCGCGGTGACCTTGCCGTAGTTGCGGCCCGAGGCGCCGAAGCACTTATCAAACTTTTCCAGCAGCGAGAAGATGCTGAAGTGCGTGGGAGCCTTCCTGGGGTCGTAGTTGCGGATCAGCGCCAGTGCCGCACCGATGATGGTCAGCACCTTACCGCGCGCCGCATCGTTGACCTTGGCAATATCCTTGGCCAGCTGTGTCGCATCGAGGAAGGCAGTGACCGGCACAGCTTCCTTGGTTTCCTTATCGATCATCAGCGCCATGCCAATGCCGCAGTTCGGGTGGCAGCCGCAGGAGAGCTGGCCCCAGTCGTGCTGCGGTCCGTGGACCAGATCGGCCCAATCGGAGAACGTCGACATAAACGAGATCGGGAACCAGTCGCGCGTCGATTCGCCGAGACCCGTCTGGTCGCGGATGTCGTGCGCGAGATGCGACAGCGTATAACGCTGCGCCATACGACGGTCGTCTGAGACTGCCTCATCGCGACCTGTGAACGAAACCGGCTGGAAGCTGAGGAAGTTAATTTTCTTCGGGTTATCCAGCGCGAACTGGATGATGCGGCCCACCTGCTCGTTGTTAATGCCGTTGATGATCGTCGTCACCGGAACGATATCCACACCGGCTTCATGCAGGTTATGGATCGCCTGCAGCTTCACATCGAACGCATTGCCCACCTTGCGGTGCGAGTTGGCGGCGTTGCCGATGCCGTCGAACTGCAGATACGCATAGCGCAGACCGGCTTCAGCCGAAGCCTTCGAAAACTCCTTCGACTTCGCGAATTCAATGCCGTTGGTCGCCGCCTGCACGGAGTTGTAACCCACCTTGCGCGCATAGGCAACGGCATCAAGGAAGTACGGCGAAAGCGTCGGCTCGCCGCCCGAAAATTGCACGCTCATCTGACGCCGCGGCTTGATGGTGATCGCGTTGTCGAGCATGGTCTTGATCTCGTCCCACGTCAGCTCATGCACAAAGCCGACCTGGTTAGCGTCCATGAAGCACGGGTCGCACATCATGTTGCAGCGGTTCGTGAGATCAATGGTGAGAACTGACCCACGACCGTGGGTCACAGTGGATGTCCCATGGTTGTGCAGCTTCTCATCGTTGTGGGCACGGATGTCGCGGCCGGGGAAGACCTCTTCGAGGTGGCGCATCATCGGCGGATCGATGGACATGACGTCCTCGAAGTGGCCGTGAATTGGGCAGTCCTTCACCATCAGAATCTGGCCGTCGCGCTCGATGATCTGCGCCTTGATCTCGCCGAGCTTCTCGTTCAGCAGGATCTCGTGGGGCAGCTTGCCGTCGACGATCTGCTGCCGGATCTCCGGAATGCACTTCGGGCAGAGCGAATCGGTCGTGCGCGGCCAGCCGAGAGGCGGCTTTTCCTTCTGGTAAGACTTCAAGAGCGGCTTATCGCTCCACTTCGGGGTGAAGCTCTTGTTCGGGCTGATGCCATTGAACTTGCTGAAGACGGCCCATCCGGCCTTTGCGCCGAGGACGACGCCCGTTTCGAGAACTTTGGTTGCTTTTCCCATTTGCTGTCTGCTTCTCCTGAATTGTGTCGCCGCGCTTTCCTTTGGATGCGGCGTGGGTAAGAGCGGTCCATTGCTGTTGTTGATCTGCGAAGTTCCCCGAGCAGGAGACCTCACCAGAGAACGCGGCCCGAATCCCCCCTACATCGTTCAGGGTAGGCGGATCTACCCCGTTGGTCACGACTGCTGCAGCGAACGGCAATATACCGCAGCGAACGGGGCTTTTAGTCCACCTGAAGAATTTAGGGGCGCCGCACGGTATCTTGTTCTTACAATGAGGGCTGCACGAGTTATCCGAGCACCGGACCGGACCAGCCGCCACATGCGCACCACCTACGTTGATCCTTCATCGCCCGCACACCCGGCCCCTGCACGCGAGACCCGGCCAAATCTGTCCCCTCTTACTGGTTTGCGTTTCCTCGCCGCACTCGCTGTCGTGGCTTATCACCTGCCCAGGCCACACGTTGCCGCCTGGGCTCTCCCGCTTCGCAGCCTCCTGTCCTGCGGATTCGTCGCGGTCAGCCTGTTTTTTCTACTCTCCGGCTTCATCCTCGCGTACACCTATCTCACCCCGGCCGGTGCCCTGCGTGGCTCGCCACGAAATTTCTGGGTCTCGCGCTTTGCTCGCATCTACCCCGCCTACCTGCTCGCCTTCTTGCTGGCAGCCCCCTTCGATATCCTCAGCAGCCTGCACGTAAACGGCTTCCACCTCGCGCTGAAGAAACTCTGCGTCGGCGGCTTCCTCGTTCTGATCATGCAGCAGGCCTGGACGCCCTGGACCGCCTGGGCTTGGAACTATCCCGCGTGGTCCGTTTCCGTGGAAGCCTTCTTCTATCTCGTGTTTCCCTGGCTGGGGCCCCGGCTGGCGCGCCTTCGAGCAGCCACCGCGCTTTGGTTCGCTTTCGGCCTTTGGCTCCTTTCCCTACTGCCTGTCCTCTGGCTCGTGTGGGTCAGAGGCGTCACCGGATCGCCCGACCCCGGCGACCCCGTGGCCATGGCGATCAACTTCACGCCTCTGCTTCGCCTGCCCGAGTTCATCCTCGGCATCCTGCTTGGCCGCGCCTTCACCGCGGGCGCCTTCCGCCGCCTGCGCGCACACTCACTTCCCTGGCTGGCGATCGTGCCACTCTTTGTGCTGTTTCTGAACACCCGCCGAATCCCCCATTCGCTGCTCGCGACAGGGCTCCTCGTTCCCCTGTTCGGCCTTCTGCTCATTACGCTTGCCCAGGACGCCGGTCCCATTGCCGCACTGCTCTCCCGCCCCTGGATGCGTGCGCTCGGTGAAGCCAGCTACGGTATCTACATCTTGCAAATCCCCATCTCCCTGGTCTTCGGCGTGCCTGAACATCTCCACTCGGGACTCCGCATCGGCCTTTATATGGTCGCGCTCATCCTGCTCTCTTTACTGTCCTTCCACTACATCGAGTCACCCTTGCGGATGCGCCTGAAGGCCAGGCTCGGGGTGCCCCGGGATCTCGAGCGTTCCCCCGGGCAGTTCGTACCCCCTACTGCCGCCGCATCGGTCGAGAGCGCTTGACCCCTCCCGTACACTGAGCCATGGGCTGGTTTGGTTATGGGCTTCTGGGGACATTCCTTGGTTTCACTGCAGGCTCGTACAGCGCACAGGAGCCCGCACCCATAACCCCTCCGTCCACCCCCACGCTCACCGTCCAGTCGCAGCTCGTGCTCGTGCCCACCGAGGTACGCACCAAAAAGGGCGACACCATCTATGGCCTGCAGGCGCCCGACTTCACTATCGAAGCCGACGGCGTACCGCAACAGGTGCGGCTGGACGACTCCGGCAATCCCATCCCCTTGTCGCTGATGGTGGTCGTGCAGTGCTCGCGCACGGCCTTTCGCGAGGGCCCCAAGATCCGCGGCCTGGCCACCATGGTCGACGCCATCGTGGGCGGCGCGCCCGCCAAAGTGGGTGTCATCGACTTCGGCACCGCGCCCGAGCTGCTCACCGGCCTCACCGCCGACGCTGAAAAGCGCGATAAGGCCTTCGCGGAGCTGCAACCCTGCGACGACGATGGCGGGGACAGCATCTTCGACGCCGTGGACTACGCCGACCAGGTTCTCGACCACGCCCACGCGCCCGGCCGCCGCGTGATCCTGCTGGTCAGCGAGACCCGTGATCACGGCAGCGAGGCCAAGCCAGCCGGCACGATCGAAAGCCTGAACCGCAGCAACACCATCGTGGATGCGGTGGCTTTTTCGCCCGGCCGCGACGCGATCACCGAGGATGTAAAAACCACCGACGGCGCGGCCGGCGGCATCATCGGCCTGGCGCTGATGGCCGTGCAGGCGCTGCGCAAAAATGCCCCCAAGGAGTTTGCCCGCGAAAGCGGCGGCGAATACATCAACTTTTCCAACGAAAAGGGCTTTGACCGCAGCCTGAACACGCTCGCCAACCGCATCCACAACGGCTATCAGCTCAGCTTTGTGCCCCATTTTCCGCCGGGTTCAGCGGGGGCAGGGGCAGGCCTGCACAATCTGACGGTGCGTGCGCCCAAATACCCGGACGCCGTCCTCGAACACCGCGAATCGTACTGGACGGCCAAGCCGCAATAAGCCGCTGGTAGCTCAGGTGTAGCCGTGGGCTTCAGCCCACGGACCCATCCAGCGAGGACGCGCCCTTCAGGGCTGGTCGCCTGCACCAGGGCTGCAGCCTCGTGAGTTCGCCAGGCCTTTTCAGCAGGCTGAAGCCTGCGGCTACACCACCGAGAGATCTAAGGTCGCCCTTTCCTCCCGTAAACTCAAAGAACCATGAACTCAACCCCCGCGCGCCCCGCGATCAAGCCCGTTCTCCTCCTCCACGGGGGGGCGTGGGCCATGCCCGATGACGCGATCGCGGCGCACCAAAACGGCATTCGCCATGCGCTCAAAGCCGGCTGGGCCGTCCTCGAAAGCGGCGGCTCCGCGCTCGACGCGGTCGGCGCGGCAATCACCATGATGGAAGACGACGATACCTTTGACGCGGGCCGGGGCTCGTTTCTCACCCGCGATGGCCGCGTGCAGCTCGACGCCCTCATGATGTCCGGCGCCGACCTCCGCGCCGGCGGCGTGGCCTGTGTCGAGCGCCTGCGCAACCCCATCCAGGCCGCCCGGCTCGTGCTCGACCGCTCGCCGCACATCTATTTCGTCGGCCCCGGCGCCGAAAACTTCGCCGCACACCACGGCATGCCTCTCATCGACAACACCGATCTAGTCATCGAGCGCGAAAAGGACCGGCTCACGCGCTTTCAGCAGGCCGAAGCCGCCGGCCTTCCCGACACCACCTTCGCCGGCTCCCCTGCCGCACCGCCCATCGACGCAAAAGAACAGTCATCCCGACCGGAACGCCAATCCACAAAATTGTCGCCTCGAATCGAGGACGCATCCACAAAATTGTCATCTCGGCCGGAGCGCGAAGCGCGGAGTGGAGAGACCCGCAGCTCCACCGCCAGGCGATCCCCAAACGCCCCCACCTCCGAAGACTCCGCCCTCACCGAAACCGCCGTCGAAGAGGCCATCCAGCACGGCCTTCCCACCGAACTTGCGTTCGACGACCCCACCCTGCACTCCCACGACACCGTAGGCGCCGTCGCCCTCGACGCCGACGGCAACCTCGCCGCGGGCACCTCCACCGGCGGCACGCTCTCCAAGGCGCCCGGCCGCGTCGGCGACAGCTCCCTGATCGGCTGCGGCTGCTACGCCGATAACGAATCCGCCGCCGTCTCGCTCACCGGCTGGGGCGAGCCCATCATGAAGCTCGTCCTCGGCAAGTGGGCCACGGATCGCGTAGCCTCCGGCAGCACCCCGCAAGCGGCGGCCACGGACGCGATCGCCTACCTGCACCTCCGCTTGGGTGGCCACGGCGGCATCATCCTCCTTGGCCCCGACGGTCAGATAGGCCTAGCCCACAACACCCCGCGCATGGCCTGGGGCTGGGCGACGACAGAGGGCCAAGAGATTGGCATCGAGCTCCCCTAGCCCGTCATGCCCGCCTTTTGCCTTGCTCTTGCCTTTGCTCTTGCCTTTGCTTCTCTTGTTGTCATTCCCGAAGGGAATCCGCGTCTTGCTTCCTACCCCAATCCCCTTAACTTGTCATTCTGAGCGCAGCGAAGAACCTGCTTCTCGCCTTTGCCTTTCTTGCTGTCATTCCCGAAGGGAACCTGCTTCTGAGCCAGCCGCAAACCCCCACCCACACGCAGCCCATGCTACCCTCACCCCAGCCGATGTCCGCCCTCCAGAACCAGCCCAGAAACAAGCTCTACTACGGCGACAACCTCGCCGTCCTCCGCGACTACCTCCCGGACAACTCCGTAGATCTCATCTACCTGGACCCACCCTTCAACTCCCGCCAGGACTACAACGTCCTCTTCGCGGAAAAAGACGGCAGCCGCTCCGCCATGCTCGCATAGATAAGAGTTGATTTCACGAGTTCACATGGACCTCATAGGTGACGTTTCACTAGCTCAGGGATACGAAAGTCTTAGCCAGCAGGCACGCCTCATCAGCGAGGGCTGGATCGCTCAACATGGCTATTGCTTAAACTGCGATTCGAATGCTCTAACACCGACTACGGCGAACACAAGAACACGCGACTTCAGATGCGCTCAGTGCCGGCACAATTATGAGTTGAAGAGCAAGCGTGGAACCTTCGGCAATCAAGTTCTCGACGGAGCATATTCGGCGATGATGAGAACAATAGAGAGGGCAGTACACCGACGTTTCTTCTTCTCGAATACACAAAGTTATGGTCGATCGCCGGACTCAGAGCAGTTCATCACTCTTTAATCACCGAGAACACAATCAAGCCCAGGAAACCACTATCTGCCACTGCCAGAAGAGCCGGATGGATTGGCTGCAGCATCGTGCTCCCTTCTATTGCTATCGAAGGTCAGATTGAGATAGTTCAAAACGGAAGACTTCAGTCCAAAGAGGTGTCGCGACAAGCTTTCGCGCGTCTTGAGTACTTATCTTCGTTATCTTCTTACGATCGGGGTTGGGCTGGAACAGTGTTAGGTTTTCTAAATAGGCTACCGGCAAAACAATTTGTTCTCGCAGAAGTTTACGACTTCGCACCAGAACTCGAGGAGCTATATCCTGGTAACAAGCACATAAGATCCAAGATAAGACAGCAGCTGCAAGTATTGCGAGATGCGGGACTAGTCAGATTCGCAGGGAGGGGAAAATATGAATTCCTTGGTAAGCACTCAGGAACAGATTCTAGTCGGTTGGTTTGAGATGGAATACGTTTGCCCGCGTTGTTCTTGCGAGTGGGCGGATGAATGGACTTGTCCCTGTAATGATCGCTGCCCGGATTGCAATCTGGAGTCGGGACCGGTGTCCTACGAGGACCTTAGCCAGCCGCTTCGTCAGGAGGACTACGAATATGCAGCACACCGCATTGCCTCGCTCGGGTATCCGCCAGACTTCGTGCCGGTTGATGTGCCGCAAGTGAGTGCAGAAGAGGCAAGGGATTACGCAGAGGCACGGCTGAAAGGTGAGTAATGGGCACAGGGCCAAGCTGAAACTCACCCGCGAACTCGCCTTTGCAGCCAGCCTGGACGCCGGAAACCGATCCATGCAAAACGGTGGCCGGACGGCATGGAGCGAAGATGACCAACTCGCCGCTTCCAGAGAGTTCGATCGTCTATGGCCCCTGTGCGAGCATGGCGTCGATCGTGAGAACTGCCCATTCTGCCCGGAAGGTTAGCCCTCATCGGGTGCCCCATCTTCGCGACGGCTTCCTCGTCGCTAAGATGGGTTCGGCCCGGGTCGGTTTCGGTGCGCCCTCCAGCTTTGGGTCGATTGCGGTGTCCCAGAATTTCGGCACAGACGTCGGTACCTGAAAGGTGTAGCCGGCCGGAGCGAAAAGCAGGTCCTTCGACTCCGTTTGGCGCGAAAGCGCGCCAAACTCCGCTCAGGATGACAAACCAAATTTATGCGACGACCTTGCGGGACACCGCACTAGCGCAATGTCGCCGGATGCAGCGTCGCGGGGCTGGCCGCAACCGGCGTCAACGCCGCGGTGCGGGGCAGCAGACTGCTCGGCACGGGCGGAGCGGTCCCATCGTCCTGCGCCTGCTCCTGATGCAGCGCGCCGGGCCACTCATACGGCAACTCGGCACGGTTGCCGAAGCCCACCATGGGCATGCGGCTCAGCCGCCACGCCGCACGGTCGAGGCGCACATACAGATGCGCGGGCGGCTGACCCTTGTCGCTGGCCAGGGTCACACCGGTCAGGTTGAAGCGGTGGCCGTCGAGAGAAAACGTCAGCTCATCGTCGTGCAACGAAGCAGGCGCGACCACCGCGTCGGCTTCCGGCGCAACCGAAACCAGGGCCGTTCCCACGCCCGGTACGAAGAGGTACATGTAATTCGCGCCCTGAACGTCGTAGTTCAGGCGGATCTTGGCAACCATGCCATCCACGGTGTAGACGCCGTCGCGAACACGGGCGTAGATCAGCCGTTCCTGGGCATCGTGGTGATGGCCCGGCACCGACACGTGCCCGGCGCTGTTATCCGCAACGATCATTGCGGGAGCCCGGGCCGTTACATTGGCGGAAAATGTCTGCGCCGAGGCGGTGAGCGAAGACAAACTGAGGGCGGTCGCCAAGGCGGCAACCGAACGGGCGACGGCAGAAAGGGAACGCATGGATATCTCCTGGAATGGCAATCGGGAATGGCAATCGGGAATGGGCAATTCCGAACAGCGCTTCTGCATAGCAATTTCGATCTACTGCAAGGTCTTGGGGCCTGCGGCGCTCTTTCGGCGCCGGTCATTTTGCGCCGGGGGAGACAGGAACGCAGCAATCCACTCTACGTGGCGGAGATGCCTCGTCCGGTTTTGTCCCGCACCGTGAGCCCGCGCTGTTTGGCGCGCGGCTTCGACACGTGGCGGGGCATTCGTCTCCTGGTGAGCTAAAAAGTAACACTTCTGTGCCAGATGTCTACAACCTTTTGGTAACAAGGCACGGCGTGCCCTCGCTCATTACCGGCACATGTTCAAATTAGGGTCTGGATCAGTATCCGGATCAGTGTCTGGGAGTACACACGCAGCATGCCTTTGAATTGCGGAATCGTCGGTCTGCCGAACGTCGGCAAATCCACTATCTTTAACGCCCTCACCGCCTCGGAGGCGCAGGCGGCGAACTATCCGTTCTGCACGATCGACCCGAATGTGGGCATCGTGAATGTTCCGGATGGGCGGCTGGGGAAGATCGCCGACCTGATCAAGCCGAAGTCGCTGGTGCCGACGACGATGGAGTTCATCGACATCGCCGGGCTGGTCGCGGGCGCCTCCAAGGGCGAGGGTCTGGGCAATCAGTTTCTCGGCCACATCCGTTCCACTGACGCCATCGCGCATGTGGTGCGCTGTTTCGAGGACCCTGAGGTCGTCCACGTGTCCGGAAAAGTCGACCCGCTTTCGGACATCGACACCATCAACACCGAGTTGATGCTAGCCGATCTCGATACAGTCGAGAAACGCTCGCAGCGACTGGAGAAGCTGCTGAAAAACACCACGGACGTGAAGATCAAGTCCGAAGGCGCAGCAGTCGCCAAGCTGAAAGAGGCGCTGGAGGCGGGTAAACCCGCACGCACCGCCGACCTGACGGAAGACGAGCGGCTCGCCGCCCGCGACCTCCATCTGATTACAGCCAAGCCCCTGTTGTACGTCGCCAACGTAGACGAAAACTCCTTGACCAACGGCAATGAGCACACGGCGAAGGTGGAGGCGCGGGCCGCCGCGGAGGGCTCGGAGGTGGTGCGCATCTGCGGCTCGCTGGAGTCCGAGATTGCGCTGCTCGAACCCGAGGAGCGCGGTGAGTTTCTCACGGATCTTGGCCTCGCCGAGGCCGGTCTGGACCGCCTCATCCATGCCGGCTACCGGCTGCTCGAATTGATCACGTACTTCACCGCCGGAGTCCAGGAGGTACGTGCCTGGACGATCAAGCGCGGCACCAAGGCGCCGGGCGCCGCCGGGGTGATTCACACCGACTTCGAGCGCGGCTTCATCAAGGCCGATTGCTACAGTTGCAACGATCTGTTTGCGCTCGGCAGCGAGGCGGCGGTGAAGGAGAAGGGACTGCTGCGCTCCGAAGGCAAGGAGTACGTCGTCAAAGACGGCGACATCCTGTTCTTTAAGTTCAACGTGTAGGCGCAGCCTGGAAGCAGGGAGGGATTATGGGGTTCGGCTGGGCCCATCTGGGAACGTCTGTCGTCGCATCGTTTCTCGCGTCGCTGGTGGAATGCGTGGAGGCGCTGACGGTGATTCTCGCGGTCGGCACGGTACGGGGCTGGCGCTCCGCTTTGAGCGGAGCGGCTGCAGCCGTCGGTGTGCTGGCGGTCGTAATTCTGCTGGCGGGAAGAGCGCTCACGCGTGTCCCGCTCCATACGCTTCAGCTCATTGTGGGCGTTCTGATTGCCCTGTTCGGTCTGCGCTGGCTGCGTAAGGCCATTCTGAGATCCGCCGGGTTGATCCCTCTGCACGACGAGGAAGCCGCCTTTTCCAAGAACGCGGCGGCCATGCGGACCGCCCCGGAACACATGCATGGATGGGACAAAGTAGCATTCAGCACGTCGTTCAACATCACGATGCTCGAAGGCACGGAGGTTGTCTTCATCGTGATCGCCATCGGGGCCGGAGGGGTGGGGATGCTGCTTCCTGCGTGCCTTGGCGCGGCGGCGGCGCTGCTCGTTGTCGTTGCCCTGGGGCTGGTTCTGCATCGTCCGCTGGCCCGGGTTCCGGAGAACACGCTGAAGTTCATCGTTGGCGTGCTGCTGTCGGCCTTCGGGACGTTTTGGGTGGGGGAGGGTTTGAATCTCGGCTGGCCCGGTTCAGACTGGTCCATCCTCGGTCTGGTGGCAGCGTATTGGCTCGTCGCCGTGTTCACCATTCCACTGTGCCGGCGCATCGCATCGAGATCGACAGCAGCCGCTTAGGAGCTTGGGAGAGATGCATGCCGTGGATTAGAAATATTCTCCGTGAAATCTTCGGATTGTTTGTCGATGACGGAAGTTTCGCTCTTGCCGTATTGCTATGGATCGGGCTGGTCTGGCTCGTATGGTCAGGATTGCACCTGGCTGTGCCGGGGGGAATCATCCTGTTTCTGGGGCTGGCGGCCATTCTTGTGGAAAGCGTCATCCGCTTTTCAAAGCGCTCGGCCGCAACGAGCGGTTAACCTTACGCGGGGCGCCTCGCGGCTCGTTTTTCGCGGGATCGCGTCACGGTGCATGCACATGCATCCAAGAAGCAGCCCAGGTGTGCGTGAGCCCTCTGCGGCGCAAGAAGGAGCCGTGCGATGCCGAAGCTTACCGTGCCTGTAGGGAAAGATGACCACGCCGAGGGCGGTGCTCATGCCGCCTGCACGCTCGCCGAGTACGGGGACTACCAATGTCCCTCCTGCCTGCATGCCTTCACAGTGCTGCGCAGAGTGCAGAAGCACTTCGGGGACAAGCTGCGCTTTGTCTTCCGCAACTTCCCGCTGGAACAGCATCCGATGGCCGAACCCGCGGCGGAAACGGCCGAGTTCGCCGCCGTGCACGGCAAGTTCTGGGAGATGCATGACGCTCTCTATGAAAACCAGAACCAGTTGAGCGAGGTGCTCTTCCCTGAACTCGCCGGCAGGCTAGGCCTGGACGCGAAAGAGCTCAAACAGGCACTCGATTCAGCCAAGTACGCCAGCCGCGTGGAGGCCGATCTTGAGAGCGGGGAGGCCAGCGGCGTACAGGGCACACCCACTTTTTATCTCAATGGCGAGCAATGGGACGGCGGCACGGACGCACCCTCGTTGATTGAAGGCATCGACGCCGCCCTGCGCGGTTAGACGCTCTTCCCCAGCCTTCCTCGAAGACGAAAAGTTAACCGTTACGAGCCTGCTCAGAGCCTGGCATCGAACCACCAGGAGCCTCCATGCACGGGTTTTCCGAGCACCAGCTGCTGGGCGCCTTTCTGGCCATCGCGGTCGTCCTTCTCGTTACGAGAGGTATGGCCGAAGTGAGTCGCAGGCTTGGCCAGCCGGAGGTGCTCGGCGAGCTGCTGGGCGGCTTTCTTATCGGCCCGTCCGTGCTGGGCGCGCTGTTTCCCTCGGCGTTCAGCACCTTGTTTCTCAATCCGGCGGTCTCGCAGGCGCTCTTGCTGCTCTCCTGGATTGGCGCGATTCTGCTGCTGATGATCGCGGGCATGGAGGCGGATCTCGCCATCCTGCGGCAGAAGATGGTGCCCGGCCTGCTCGCCGCCGCGGGTGCGATCGGCGCGTCGCTCGGCATCGGCTTCTGGATTGGGGCGAAGGTCTTCGGACGCGATCCGTCCAGTGCATTCTTTCTGGGCCTTGTGCTTTCGGTGACCGCGGTCAGCGTGGTGGCCAAGCTGTTGATCGAGCGCGAAGCGCTGCGGCGCGATTATGCGCAGGTAATGCTGGCCGCCGGCATCGCGGGCGAGGTGGTCGTGTGGCCGCTGATCTCCATCGTGTCGTCGGTGCAGCATCGCGCCAACGCCTTCACCGCCGGGCTCAAGGCTACAGCGCTTGCGATCGCATTCTTCCTCTTCATGTTCACCGTCGGCCGGCGGTTCCTCTTCTGGGCGATGCGTCGTGTGGCCGATGTCACCGGCATCCCCAACGGGGAGCTTTCTCTCGTTCTAGTGCTGCTGAGCATCTCGGCGGCCGCGACCACGCTCCTCGGCCTGCATCCGCTCTTGGGAGCGTTCGTCTTCGGCGTGCTGCTGGGCAAGGCGCCGCGCGCGACCATCGCGCTGAAAGAACGCATCCAGGCGCTCACCATTGCACTCTTTGCGCCCATCTTCTTCGGCCTCGCCGGCATGCGGGTGAACCTGTTCAACCTGCGCGGTCTGGGTTCGTTGAAAGAGATCCTGATTCTGCTGGTCGTCGCGGGGCTGGTGAAAATTCTCTTCGGATTTCTGGGTGGCCTGGCCGGCCGCCTGCCCGTGTGGGAGGCCGCCACGGTCGGGGTTGGGCTGAACCTTAAGGGCGGCACCGACGTGGTGGTCGCCATCGTCGGCACCGAGCTGCTGCTGATGTCCTCGGACCTGTACACGATCTATGCGGTGGTCGCGATTCTCACCGTCGTGCTGACGCCGCCGGTCATGGGCTGGCTGGCCGCGAAGACCACGCCGGGCGAACTGGAACTGAAGCGGCTGAACCGCGAGGAGGCGCGCAAGCTCGCCTATCTCGCCGACCGCGAGCGTGTGCTGCTGCCGCTGGCGCACGAGTTGATGCCCGCGCTGGCGGCGGGCATCGTCTCCGCCATTGCCACGGCCAAGCACGCGGAAAACGAGCTCTTCGACGTCACGGAGCTCTCCTTCGGCGAGGATCTTTCGCTCACGCGGGCGGGAACCCCCGACGCAGTCGTCCAAGCCGCGAGTCTGCTGTCGCATGCCTCCGCTGTTCTGGCGCGAGCGCAGGCATCGCGATCTGCTGCAGGCCGGCTACACGATCACGCGGGAGGCCCAGTCGAGGATCGCACGGCTGGACATCAAGCTGTCCGAGCAGGTTGTTCTCGCCGCAAATCCTTCGGAGGCCGTTCTCGAAGAGATGAAGAGGCAGCCCTACGATCTGCTCGTCCTGGGCAGCGTCATGCGCTTGAGCGCGCAGGGCGTTTCGCTCGGCCGAACGGTGGAACATCTTGTGCAAGCGGTGGAGATACCGCGGGTAGTCTTTGTATCGCGCGCAGTGGAGACGCTGAGCTCTTGATACATTACGGATAAATATTGTGTGTGAAATGCGAGGGTATTTGGGAGGGAGCGTGGGGCTTCAGCCCCACGAAAACGAGAGCCAAATTCATGGGCTTTAGCCCAGGGTTCTCTCCAGCATCAGCGCAAGGCCCGGGGCTGAAGCCCGGTTCTTTCTCCGCATTGCATGTCCGGGCTGAAGCCCGGAACTCCCTCCGACAAAGCACCGACAATTCGTCATGTACAACCTAAGCCCGCGATGGGTTCGTTGCTGGTTTAGACCGGCTTCTACACCCTGATTTACTCCTTGCAATGCACACAACACAAGGTGCAGGGCAAACGTACCCGCCGAGGTACACGCCCGCCGCACAGGACTCTCGATGGCGAGACACTGAAAGCGTATGAGCCCCACGGGTAAAAAGCTTCGCGTCGGCGTTTTGTTTGGCGGCAAAAGCGGCGAGCACGAGATCTCGCTGCGTTCCGCGCGCTCCATCCTCCAGGCGATCGATCGCGAAAAGTACACGGTCGTCGAGCTGGGCATCACGCGCGAAGGCCGCTGGCTGCCGCCGGAGAACTCCGTCGCTCTGCTGGAAGGCCATTCACCGCCGGAGCTTGCCACAAGCTCCGGCGCGACCGCCGGTACAGGCCTCACGCTCGCCTCCACGGCCGCCGATCCAGCCTCCGGTGCGCCCATCGACGTGGTATTCCCCGTGCTGCACGGCACCTTCGGCGAAGACGGCACGATTCAAGGTTTGTTCGAACTTGCCGATATAGCCTATGTGGGCTCGGGGGTGCTCGGATCGGCGGCGGGCATGGATAAAGATGCGATGAAGCGGCTCTTCACCTCCGCGGGGCTGCCGCAGACGCCGTATCTCACGCTGCTGCGCACGGAGTGGCGCAAAAATTCCGAAGCAGCCACTGCGCAGATCGAGGCCAAGCTCCGCTATCCACTCTTCGTGAAGCCCGCGAATCTCGGTTCCTCCGTAGGGATCAGCAAGGTGCATGGTCGCCCCGAGCTCGTACCCGCGATGGATCTCGCGGCTGGCTTCGACCGCAAACTTATCGTTGAACAAGGCGTGGGCGGACCCGGCGTAAAGCCGCGTGAACTGGAGATCGCCGTGCTCGGCAACGATGAACCGGAGGCCTCCGTCATCGGCGAGATCGTGCCCAGCAAAGAGTTCTACGACTACGAGGCCAAATACGAACTCGCCGGCCCCGATGAGAGCGTCAGCATCATCCCCGCCGAGCTTACGGAAGAGAACCGGCAGCGCATCCGCAGCATGGCACTTGCAGCCTTTCGCGCCTGCGACTGCGCCGGTCTTGCGCGCGTCGATTTCCTGATGGCTCCCGGTGTAAACGGCGGTCCCAGTGAAATCGTGCTGAACGAGATCAATACCATGCCCGGCTTTACCTCCATCAGCATGTATCCCAAGCTGTGGGCGGCCAGCGGCGTGAGTTATCCCGAGCTCATCGACCGGCTGATCGCCCTGGCGCTGGAGCGTCACGCGGAGAAAAACCAGACGCAGTTCGGACGGTAGGGAATCTCTGATTTAGTCCATCCCAACGCGTATTTTTGTCGTGCCGGTTCTTATTGTTGTAATCCCTCCGCTGCGCTACGGGATGACAAGATTAGGGGCTGGACAGGGGATAACAAGACGAGTGCTGGCCCGGAGATGACAAACAAGGGAATGAACAGGCATCCGCCCATCGCCATGCCATGGACGGCGTCCGCTACCATAGACCGATGAATGCAACCGCAGCTCCCAGTGTCTCGCTCGCGGATATCCAGGCTGCGCGGGAACGCTTCGGCAATGCGGTGTATCGCACACCCTGCGCGCGTTCCGAGATGCTTTCGCGCATGACCGGGCAGAGTGTTTTTCTGAAGCTCGAAAACCTGCAGATGACCGGCTCCTTCAAGGAGCGCGGCGCACTGAACCGCATCGCCACGCTGACGCCCGAGCAGGCCAAACGCGGTGTGATCGCCGCCAGCGCGGGCAATCATGCGCAGGGGGTCGCCTACCATGCGACGCGGCGCGGCATTCGCTCCGTCATCGTCATGCCGCTCGCCACACCGCTGGTCAAGGTGCAGGCCACACGCGGCTTCGGCGCCGAGGTGATCCTGCACGGCGCCAACTACGATGAGGCCTGCACGGAAGCCATGCGCCTCTGCAAAGCCGAAGACATGACGTTTATTCACCCCTTTGACGATCCCCTGGTCATCGCCGGGCAAGGCACCATCGGCCTGGAACTGCTGGAGCAGATCGAGAACCTGGAAGCCGTGGTCGTGCCCATCGGCGGCGGCGGGCTCATCGGCGGCATCGCCTGCGCGGTGAAGGAGCAGCGGCCGGAGGTGCGCGTCATCGGCGTCCAAACCTCGCGTCTGCCCTCCATGCAGCACGCGTTGCGGGCGGGCCACCCCGTCACGCTCGATCCCGCCACCACCATCGCCGATGGCATCGCCGTGCGTCGCGCCGGCGACACCACCTACCCGCTGGTGCAACGCTATATCGATGAGATCGTAACGGTCAACGAAGACGAGATCGCCAGCGCGATCCTCACACTGCTGGAACGCGAAAAAACGCTCGCCGAGGGTGCCGGTGCGGCAGCCCTGGCAGCGATATTGCAGCATCGGACAGGTTTGCCCGCCTTCACGCGCACCGCCGTACTGGTCTGTGGCGGCAACATCGACGTCACGCTGCTCAGCCGCATCATCGAGCGCGGCCTGGTGCAGGATGGCCGACTCATCCGCCTGCGTATCCACCTGCTCGATCGCCCCGGCGCGCTGGCGGACCTCACGCAGATGATCGCACAGCACCGCGCCAACATCGTCGACACGCTGCACAACCGCGCCTACTACGGCGTCAATCTCGGCGACACCGTGATCGACATCACGATGGAGACGCGGGGACGCGAGCAGGTGGAAGAGCTCCTCGCCGCCCTCACGGCCGCAGGCTACAAGCACAGCCGCGTCCTGTAGGCTGACGTCCTTGCTTCGATTTGTCGTCCTTAGCCTGATTTGTCGTCCTTAACCTGATTTGTCATCCTTGCCCTGATCTGCCCTCCTCTCCTGATTTGTCATCCCGTAGGGATCTGCTTTTTGCTCCTGCCCGTCAAGCATCCGTCTCGGGCCGGAGTCTTTCCTTCGCTATCGGCGAACAGCAGGTCCCTCCCCCTTCGGCTTCGCTCAGGGTACGGGATGACAATTTCCAGAAAGGCGAGTCCAGTCACCCGTGAACCTCTTCACCAAACACCCGGGGAGCGACTTCTCCCATCGCTCTGCGTCTGCACACAAGAGCACCTTCCCCCGGAGATTCACCGCATGTCGCTTCGCCTTCGCCTTTTCCTTGGTTTCAGCCTTATTCTCATCGCCGGTACAGCAGCGGCGCACGCGCAGTTCGCCATCTATGGCATGGGCAGCGGCGGCTTTCTGGGCTCACTGCCACCCCAGAACGGCGGGTTCTCGGCCTATGGCGGCACGTTTGGCGTCTACGACGACTTCAAGCACTTCGGACCCCTGCACCTTGGCGCGGACGGCCGTTATTTTCAGTACACCAGCTCCAACGGGAATAGCTCTGGCAACAAGTTGCGCGGGGGCCTTATAGGGCCTCGCCTCGCGCTGGCGCTTCCCGCCCTGCCCTTCAGACCCTATGTGCAGGCGGAGACTGGTGATATCGCCACAAACTACGGCACGCAGCCAAACCAACCCAATTCCTTCACGTACCAGATTCAGGGCGGCCTCGACTTCACAATCTTCCCGCACCTGGACCTTCGCGGCGAGTACGGCGCAGGCCAGATCCCTGCATACGGAAGCGGCCAGAAGCAGACGGTTCAGGAGGCCAGCGTTGGCTTGGTGGTGCAGTTCTTTTGACGAAATTGCTGCTATGGAAGCTATGTTCCAGCAGCAGCAAGCCGACAGATTCTCTACGAAATGAAAGAAAACGAGCCTTCAGGAACCGCGCAAGCTAAAGCACCACGCGAACGATCCTCCGAATCAGCTCCGTCGTCGCACCGTACACCAGGTGCGAGGTAAACGGGCCGGCATAGGAGGCCGCCGGATACTCCGAAATCGGCTTCGAAAAGCCGAGCGCCGGAACCGCCACCAGATCGCCGCCGACAAACAACGCCGATCCATAGGTCGTTCCAAAGCCCGAGCGCACCAGCGACGAATACTCCGCCAAACCGCCGTAAATCCCACCTGCCAGGGCCGCAAAGGCGTAGTGCACCTTCGGTCCGTCTTCCGCGCGCTGCTCGTGCGTCAGGTGCTGGCCTCCGTGAATCTTAGCGGCAATCGCATCCGCGGCCTTCATGGTGGCATCTTCGCCATCACTCTGCGAAGCCACCTTTTGCTGTTCTTCGGGCGTCTCCAACTCCCTGTTCAGCGCCGCCCCGGGGCCTTCGCCCCACTGGTTCATCACCCAGGCGGCCACCAGACCGCCCGCCACGCCTGCCAAAATGCCCCGTACCGGATGCTTTTCCATTTGCAAACCTCCCATCTGCCAAAACTCTCTTCCGTTCTGATGCGAAGACGTCCCATTATGTGGTTCAGCGCTCATTTGTCTAAGCGCACAGAAAACGTCTGTCATCCTGAGCGACGCTTGGGTGGAACGCGAACTAAGGAACCCTGATAATCCCCAAATGCCGCGGATCGTTCTCGTAAGCTGTAGTTACACAAATATTACTGAGCTCTGAAAAGGCCTGATCTAAGCCGTATTTGGTCTTTGAGGCAAGAGGATACTCGCTTCGAAAAAGGGCGTAGGCACAAAAATCAGCCATCTGCACGAGCGGCGACTTTCGCGAATCTCTGTACACAATATCCTCGATTAGGCGATCAACCGGAATGTTCTTGAACGGGCGACCATCGGGCCACACTCCATAACGGCTGGGAACCGGATTGTAGACGCTCATGCGACGCACCATGTAGGAGTAGTCCTTTCCCTCGTCATGGACGATCAAAGCGTGACTTCTCCACTCAGCCATGGTGCGGTTTAGGCGAGTGACTAATCTCTCAAAAAGCAGTCGCTCATTTGTCTTCGAGCCAACTGCATTCAGCAAGCGAGCCTTCGGCAGGCTGGCAACCTGCTGCAGAGTCTCGCGGAAGATCGCACAACGCCGCGCCTTACTGACAATCTCTTTCGCAATGCGGCCTCGGCCAGCTACAAACTCCGTCGCATGGAGCTCTTTCGTAATGTAAACGCCATCCGTTTTCTTCAGACCACGGCGGAAATCAAGTAGCTGAGAACGGCTTTCGCGCCAAACCGACTCATGGATCAGCAGAGCGGAAAAGCAGCGCACCTTCTCATCACCTGAATCGTCAACGTATGCAAGAAACATCTTGAAGGTGATCCCGAGAACTCGTATTCTTTATAGGCAGGGCTGGCCCACTCCTAACGATGGGAGAGGTGTCCGGTTCTGCTCTTCATTTATGTCCTGCTGCCCTCAGATCCGCATCGGCATGAGGATGTACCTGTAACGCACGTCCTCATTGGCGTCCTCGGGGCGCATCTGGCCGGCGGACTGCGCGTCCTTGAACTCCAGGCGCACCTCGCCCGTGCCGCCGATCGCCTTCAGAAAATCGACAAGGTAGCTCGAGTTGAAGCCAACCACCAGCGGATCGTAGTTGTACGGCGTCTCGATCACGTCTTCGGACTCACCCGAATCCGTCGACTGCGCCGAGAGCTTCAGCTCGTTCTGCTCCAGGCGAATTCTGATCGCACCGGAACGCTCATCGGCGAACTGGGCCACGCGCTGGATGGAGCCCATCAGGTCCTCACTGCGCACGATGACGAATTTATTGTTGTCGCGCGGCAGCACGGCCTCGTAGTTCGGGAACTGGCCGGTCAGCTTGCGGCTGGTGAGCACACGGCCACCGATCCTGAAGAACAGCGTCTGGTCATCATCCGCAAATTCGATCTGTTCGGCTTCTGTGTTGCCCAGCAGGCCGTTGAGTTCGGCGAGGGCCTTGCGCGGGATCAGCGTCTTTTTCTCGCCCGTGATGCCTTCGAGGTTTTCGCCCAGTTTTTCGATGTGTGCGAGGCGGTGACCGTCGGTCGCCACCATCGCCATCGACTCTGCCTTCAGCACCAGCAACGCGCCGTTCAGCGTGTAGCGCGACTCCTCGTTCGAGATCGCGAAGATCACCTTGGCGATCATGTTGCGAAGCGCCGGGGCAGCGATCTTATACCCCAAACCCTGCGGAAACTCCGGCACCTGCGGAAAGTTTGCGCGCGCCATGCCCACCATCTTCGTATTCGAGCGGCCGGCGCGAATCTGCACCCAGTGGTTATCCATCAGCTTGATGGAGATATCGCCCTCGGGCAGCAGGCGGATGTAGTCGTACAGCTTGCGTGCCGGGATGGTGCAGGCGCCGGCCTTCTTTACCTTGGCCGCGCAGCTGGTGCGCAGCGATTGATCCAGGTCAGTGGCAGTGACGGTCAGGCGGCCGGCGCCATCCTCGCCTGCGGTCGCCTCGAAGAGGAAGTTCGACAGGATCGGAATCGTCGTCTTGCGCTCTACGACCGACTGCGCCGCGGTGAGTTCGCGCAGCAGCTCCACGCGCGAAACGGTAATCTCCAGGTTGCCGGTGGGCGCTTCGACGTCGGGCGTGAGGGTAGCGGTTGACACTTTTGATTCTCCTGGCGATTGCCCTTGAGTCTTCCTCCAGATTCTAGGCGAGCCGAGCCCTTTTGTGTGCTTCGAGCTGCATGTGGATTTTCGGACCGTTTGTGTGGGCGCATTGTCGGACGCTTTCGCTGGCTGGCAACGCCCTGAGGTGCGCGAAGAATGCTTCTAAGAAAGCAAAGGTGAAGGAATACTTCTTCTCGTAGTAGCCGTCGTTGTGCGTGGAATCGTGGATAACGGGGCTATCCCCCATAAGGGGTAGCAGATAACGCGGTACGGGTATTCCAAAACCGGTCCGGGGGATCCGAAGATGTAGGAAGACTGGGGAAGCTTGCGAAATTTCGTCCGCAGATCTCCCCCTTTCCCACGGCGGGCCGCTCGGCGCTTCTCGCAAAAGATTGCTTCCGCTGTGAGAAAAGAGCTCGTTATCGCCAAATCACGGGAATTTCCAGGATGTAGTTCTCAACAGGGGAGAAGCGGCGGCGGAGGACAATCGGGTACAGAGCCGCTTTACGCAACGAGAGCCGTGCGAACGCCCAACCTCGCGAATGCTTTGATCCCCGTGCAGTGTCTACGTTCCGCCGTGTTGAAAACCGGATGGAAACAGCGTCAATGGTTGGGCGAAGCTAGAAGAAACGAGAGCGCGATGCGATTGCGGCCATGGTTTTTCGCCTTGTAGAGTGCGCCATCCGCCGCGAGGAGCAGGCTTTCGGGCATGCGGGTGGTGCCACCCTGGCGAGCGATCGCCGTGGTGACTCCGATGCTCAACGACACAAGGCCGCCACTTTCCGCGCAATCTTCATTCGGCAGCCCAAGCGCGCGTACCGCCAAGCGGATGCGCTCGGCCACCGTCATAGCTCCCGCGCAGTTCGTGCCTGGGAGGATCACGGCGAGTTCCTCGCCTCCGTAGCGGGCTGCCCGGTCGGCTGAACGCAACAACGCCCCTTGAACGGAGTTGGCTACCGAGCGAAGACAATCGTCGCCCACCTGATGCCCATAGCGATCGTTGAAACATTTGAAGCGATCCACGTCGAGCAGCAGAAGGGACATCTGCGCACCCTCACAGCGTGTGCATTGCCACGCCGTATCGAGACTCTCATCGAACCCCCGCCGGTTCAATAAACCCGTAAGCCCATCCGTGGTGGCCAGCTGTTTCAGGTGCTCTTCACGCTGGACCCGGTCAGAGATGTCGCGCATCACCAGCACGATCTCCCTCCGCTCGCCGGTCGCCGGGTCTCTCAGGATGCTCGCGCGCGTATCCATCCAGGCATAGCTGCCATCCCTGCGGCGCACCCGCGTACAAATGGGAGCGCCCTGGACCCCAATGGCTTTGCGGTTCGCCTTCCCGGCTGCGATCGCGGCAGGCAGATCGTCCAGATGGATGAATTCGTGAGGACCTTTGCCCGTCATCTCCTCGGCCGTCCAGCCAAGAATGGCTTCGCAGGAGGGCGAAACATAACGCATCCGCAAGTCCGGCCCGACGGCACAGATCAGTTCGGTGCCGTATTGGGCGACGGTGTTGAGGTAAACCTCTGCGTTCAGGGCGAACATACACGCCTTATCGGCCCTTGTCCGCAGAACTTTAGCGATCAAGAAAAATTCGTGAGAAAAGTTTTGCCTTCTTACCGTTCCCGGCGTCGACCGATGCCGGAATCCCCTCTTCGGGAAGAGGGTCTTGCTCCACGGCTGAAGCCGGCCGGTCGTTCTTCCGGAATCCTGTAACCCACCGGATAGACCACCACGAACCTCCGGGCGCCTTCGCCGGAGCTGGCCGTCTGCAGGCCGGAATCGCGCAGCAGGAGATGCACCATGCGCCGCTCCCGCGAACTCATGGGTGCGAAGCTGTAGGGTTTGGCCGTGTCTTGGACGATGTGAATGGCTTGCTCGACGCCGGTTCTCAAGGCCCGTGCCCGTTGGGACTTGAAGCCTTCTGTGTCGAAGCTGACCCGGTCGTGGTCTTCTGCTTCAAGCCGCAGCGTCTTCGCGGCGATGTGCTCCAGGGCACGTAGCAGTTCGCCATCACGGTCCAGCAGAAGGTCTGCATCCGGCCCCTTGCACTCGACATAGATGTCGCGGCGTTCGAGGCCATCCGGGTCTACCGCACCGGCTCCGGCAGTAATGCGAAACTTAAGGCGGAAGCCGCCTGCAGTGGTGAGTAGCCGCATCAGTGAAGCAACCGTCTCGGCCGCCCCCGTGAGGTCTTCCATTGTGGTTCCGGTCTCCGTTTCAGCGCGCCTTGCCGCACAACGACAGGACCCGCTCCCTTTCATGATACGGAAGAAACGTTTGTACGTCCGTCCCCCGGAAGAGGCATTCGCCGGCTGCGCTCCGGGCGGCCCCTTCCATTCAGTGGCGGCCTGTCACGAGAAAAGCGGGAACGCAGAGTGCGCAAAGGACCAAACGCAAAGAACGCAAAGGAAGCCACCCTCGTGGTGATCGCCTCTGCGCCCTTTGCGCTTCCCTTTGCATTCTTTGCGTTCTGCTTTCGGCTCGCCTCACCGGCGACCCTGGATGATCTTGCCCCCCGCGCTCTTGCCGTTCAATGCCTTCTGCTTAGCCCGGTTCAGCTGCAACTCGCGCATCTCGCGGCCTAGCGAGGTGCGATTCATTACCAGTTGCTGCGCCATCATGATGATGTTGCCCACGTTCCAGTAGAGCGCCAGGCCTGAGGCGTAGCTCCACGTCCAGTAACCGGAGATGGCCGGCATCATGAACGCCATCATCTTCTGCTGCTGCGGATCCACACCGGGTTGTGGCATGAAATATTGCACAGCGAATGAGGTGGCTACCATCAGGATGGGCAGGATGTGATACGGATCGGGGGCGGAAAGGTCGGGCAGCCAGAAGAAGTGCGCCTGCCGCAGCTCCACCACCTTGGTCATCATGGTGAAGAAGGCAAATAGCAGCGGGAACTGAATCAGGCTCGGGATGCATCCGCCGAACATGTTGACCCCGTGTTCCTTCTGGTACGCCATGACCTCCTGGTTCATCTGCGCAGTCTTGGGATCGGTCGCCTTGGGGTTGCCATGCTTCGCCTTGATCGCATCGATCTGCGGCTGGATGCGCTGCATCTTCAGCGCCGATCGCATCGAGGTCACGCGTAACGGCAGCAGCACCAGGTTGATCAGCGTCGTGAACAGAACGATCGCCCATCCCCAGTTGGAGACGATGTGCGCGTGCACAAACTGCAGGCCCAGAAAGAGGAACTTGCCGATGGGGCCCCAGAAGCCGAAGTCCAGCATCGGCTCGAGGTTGTGCCCGGTTACCGAGCTGACCGCTCTCAACACCGGCACAGCCTTGGGGCCGACAAAGATACGCGCCTGCACATGGCCGGTACGGTCGCCCATCGCCGCGCCGAGCACCGGCACCTTGGCCTCACCCTTGGCGGGTACACCCTGGCCCATCGTTCGGCCGACCTTGTTGATATCGATCTGGTGATTCAGTGTGACCAGCGTGGCATCTGCCGGCCGGTCGGGGAGAAAGGCCGTGCCGAAGTACTGGTCCGCGGTTCCGGCCCAGTCAAATGGACCGCTGATCGTGCCGCCGCCGCTCACCTTCTTGAAGTTGTCGTGGTGCTCCTTGCCGTCGGCCATGGTGTCTACGGAGGCGTTGGCGTAAGCCGCCGCGTTCTCCATGTCGCCGAAGCCGGCGGGCCAGGCCAGCGCGGCGTCCACGGGTGCGCCGTTGCGCAGCACCTGTGTGTCGGCATGAACGACATAATCCGTACCGAAGCTGAAGGTCTTGGTCACCTTCAGATTGCCCGTCTGATAGTTGAAGCTCAGCGTCGCGGGCAGATGCAGATCCCCGGTTGCGGAGGGCACATACAGCGCATCGCTCAGTGCGCGCGTCAGGTTCGGGTCATAGGTGTACAGCGAGAGCGGATAGCCATAGAGCTTCGACGCACCGTCATGCACCAGGTCGAGCGGATGTCCGGCGTTGTCCTTGTAGCGCTTGAGAATCCACGAGGTCACATCGCCGCCGCGGTTGGAGAAGGTGATGCGATAAGCCTCGTTTTCGACAACCGTTGCCGTCTCGTTCGAGGCCTGCACCGCCTGCGCATCGCCTGACTGAGCCGGTGCGGCTGCGCTCGCCGCCGTGTTGTTCACGCCCGGAGTCGGCGTTGCGGGAGCGGTGACGGCTGCGGGAGCGCCCGGCGACTCGGTCTGCGGGTTGTGCTTGGCGCGCCAGTATTGCAGGCCAAAAAAAACACTGAACATCACAAGAATCATCAGCAGAAACGAGCGATTATCCTGGCCGCCACCGCTCGTGGCTCCGCCCGCATTGGGATTTCTGAACTCTGGCAAAGGGTCTTCCTATTCTTCAAAGCCTGCACGCAAAGCTGAGCAAAACGCGCGCAGGAATGCTTCTCCCATGGTAAACGCAGCGCGGGGGCGGAGGTTCCCCCATATCGCGCAGAGAAGCGGGGTTCCCTTTTACTGCAATTTAAGGAACCGGGTCTGCTCCGCCCCCCGAAAAGGGATGACAGCGCGAAAAGCGGCGGAAAGCCAGCCCGCCTCCACGCAGCCAGCCGTGCCGCACCACGGCAACATAGGCGTACTCGCTGCAGGTGGGCAGGTGCTTGCACTGGGTGAAGGCGCCGGCATGCAGCAGGGGCGAAAGCATAAGTTTGTAGCCTAAAAACAGAGTTCGCGCGAGGCGTTCACGTACAGTATCGGCGCTTCGTTCAGATGACTGCATCACTGTTCTCTTTTGAGACAGCCAAGGCCGGGCTTTTCAGCGCAGAGTTCTTGGCGTGGACTGACTGGCTTGAACGGATTTCGCTTCAATCGATTTAAAGATCAGAGCGACTTCGCGTCCGATCGCCGGAAACTCCGCTTCCAGCACGCTGCGCTTGGGATGCAGCACCACATCGACCGGCAGACCGCCCAGCAGCGGCAACGCATCACGCACGACCTCGCGCAGGCGGCGCTTGATGCGGTTACGGTCCACGGCCTTGCCGAGCGCCTTGGGCACCGTGAGCCCGACGCGCGGGCCGGTTGTCTGGCTGCGCAACGCAGCCTGCGATCCCGGTTCTCGCAATGCGCTGAAGTAGGCGATCTGCTTCCCCCACTGTTTGCGCCCACTCTTGTACACCCGCTGGTATTCAGGATGTTTGCGCAGCCGGTGCTGTGTCGAAGTGCTCAACCGGGAAGCTCATCCCCAAGCTGTTCGGAGATGGGTCGCGTCATCGCGGTCTGCTCATCACCGGTGTGCTCCGTGGTGACGGTCTCAATCAGCGCCAGCCAGGTTTCTTCTGTCGCCGAGGTGTTGTGACGCACACCGCGCGGTACAACGAAGAACTCACCGGGTCGAACCCATACATCGCCGCCGTCGGCATCCGCACGGCCGATGCGCAGCTCGCCGCGCAGCACAAAGAACATCTCGTCTTCAGCGGCGTGGGCATGCCATGGGAACTCGCCCTGCACGCGCACAGCCTTGATGAACTGATCGTTGACGCGACCGACGACACGCGGCGACCAAAGCTGAGGGAGAGCTTGACATGCGGCCTCCAGCGAAACTGGCTGCTGCATGGGAGCTCTCCCTTCCTTTATTCCTAAACTTCGTTTGTCATCCCGTAGCTAAGCGTAGGGATCTGCTTTTCGTGCGTCAGACGTACCATCTGATGGGAAGATGGGAAGAGCTAGTCGCGGAAGCCCGGGGAGACCGCGATCTTATGGCGCCCTTTGGCGCGGCGGCGGTTCAGCACAGCTGCACCGGCCTTGGTCTTCATACGGGTAAGAAAGCCGTGAACCTTGCTGCGACGACGACGGTTAGGCTGAAAAGTGCGCTTGGGCATGATGAGTTCCGATGAATTCCTGGGTTGGGTCTCAACTGCCACGTCGTGTTGACCCGAGGTGCAGCGAGCCGGATGTGCGAGGCGGGAGCAACCCACTCGGCAGCAAGTCTTGAGTATAGCGGAGCTGTGCAAAAGGGGCAACGGGCGCTTCGCGGCGAACCCGTCTCCGACGCCGCGGCAGCCTGCCGGGGATGCCCGCGTAACGGTTCTTCACCAAGGGTGGTGCAAGGCCGTACAGCCAGAAAGTTTTCGGCATTCCGGGCGCGGGAAGCCCCTTTCCAACGTGCTACTATCGACTCCGTTCAGAGGAAAAGCGGTTGTCGAGTAACGAAATTTCCGCCGCATCTTCATTGCACCAAATTCTCTCTAGCCGTAACGACGGCTGAGGCTCAAGCTGAAAGCGGTGACCTCCATGCAGCGCAGATGGATCTGCGCTGGGGGGCTATTCGCGCCCAATTTTCTGGTCTTTTTTTACCAGTGCCACGGGGCTGCCTATGAACTTTAAGAATGCTAAGGAAGTCGTACGCGATGTCATTTGTTCCTGTCCCCGCCGTTGTTCTCAATCAGTGGGTGCGCATCCTCAGTGCGCTGGAAAAGAAGGTCAAACGGCAGAGCTTTGAAACCTGGTTCAAGCCGACCCGGTTCTCGCACGTGGAGGGGCGAACGCTGTATGTGCGTGTGCCCTCGCCCGAATTCGAGATGATCGGGGACCGTTACAGCGATCACATTCACGAGGCCATCGACAACCTTGCGCTTGAAATCGATGAGGTGGTCTTCCAGGCTCCGCCTCCCGAGCCCACCATCGTTCGCGTGCGCGAGGACGGAGGTTTTGCGCCCCAGCCGACCCACTCGGCGAATGCCCCGCGCACCGGGCGACCGAATGCGCCACCGTCCCCTTCCGGACCTGGTCCTGAGCAGAGCCGCTTTGACTGGAACACCGCGGCGCAGCTCAATCCGCGCTATCACTTTGACGGCTTTGTCATTGGCGCGGGCAATCAGTTTGCGCACGCGGCCGCACAGTCCGTCGCGGAGCGCCCGGCGCGCACCTACAACCCGCTGTTCATGTACGGCGGCGTGGGACTGGGCAAGACGCATCTCATGCAGGCCATCGGCCACGGCGTGAAGAGCCGGCTGCCGCATGCGGCGATCTCGTACATCACCGGCGAAGCCTTCACCAATGAGATGATCAACGCGGTCCGCCACAGCCATGATGGAATGACGGGCTTTCGCGATCGCTTCCGCTCCGCCGATGTGCTGCTGATCGATGACATTCAGTTCCTCGCCAACAAGGAGCGCACCCAGGAAGAGTTCTTCCACACCTTCAACACGCTGCATGAGAGCGGCAGGCAGATCGTCATCGCCAGCGACCGTCCGCCCAAAGAGTTGAACGGCTTTGAAGACCGGCTGCGCTCGCGGTTTGAGTGGGGTCTGGTCGTGGATATTCAGCCGCCGGATCTGGAGACCAAGGTCGCCATCCTGCAGCGCAAGGCCGAGCTCGACAACACCCATCTGCCTCTTGATGTAGCGCTGTTTATCGCGGGCAATGTGCGAACCAACGTCCGCGAGCTCGAAGGCGCGCTGGTGCGGCTCATGGCCTGGTGCGGTCTGCATGGCGTGGAGATCACGCTGCCCACGGCGCAGGGCTGCCTGAAGCAGTTCATCGACACGCAGGTGCGCAAGATCACCATTGAAGCCATCCAGCGGGCTGTAGCCGAACAATTCGGCATGAAGATCGCCGAGCTGAAGCAGAAGAACAATTCGCGTCAGATCGTGGTGCCGCGCCAGATTGCCATGTATCTGGCCAAGCAGATGACAGAGGCCTCGCTGCCCGAGATCGGCCGCCAGTTTGGGGGCAAGCACCACACGACGGTGATGCATTCAATCTCCAAAATCGACGAGCAGAAGCGTCACGACAAGGATCTCGCCCGCACCCTGGGCAAGCTGCAGGAGACGCTGAGCTAAGGAACCTCTGATTAAGTTCAGCAAACGCACCAGCGGCTAAAGCCGCGTCGATTCTGCAGGTCTTAATGGTCACGGCTGAAGCCGTGACCTACCGTTTGTCGACTTGATCAGAGATTTCCTAAAGCTGTTTCTTCCACGGTCTGGGGCAGAATCACACAAGCTGTACCCAGCGCCAACGGCGCAACACATAATAGCCTGGGGCGTAGCCCCAGGTACGGCACAAAAAAGGCATCGAGGGCTGAAGGCCCGCAACATAGAAGCCTGGGTACAGCGACCCGGTTGTGTTCTAAAGCTGTTTCCTCCAGGGTATAGCTAAAGGTAATTTGCAGAGCGAGTTGGTTGTCAGCTGAAGCCACCTGCCCTTTTTGGGAACTGCCTGCATCTTCTGCGGGCCGCCTCCCCCCAAACGTGGGATTCGGGTGCAACCCAAGCAGGCGAATCATCGTACGGTATGCCGCTTGATGAGTCACAGGTCCTTTCTCCCCCCGGGGAGCCAGCCGCTCGCTTTCATCTTCTTCCAGAAGACGAGTTGCCGCCCTTTGAGCAGGTGGAGGAGAGCCTTGTGCAGCAGCTCGGGCAAGCGCTGCAGATGCGGGAGATGAGCCGGCTGCTGCTGGAGGAAGCCGGCGACGGCATCTATGGCCTGGATTCCAAGGGGTATGTGACCTTTGTCAACCGCGCTGCCCGTGAGATGACCGGGTGGTCCATCGCAGAGATGAGCGGGCATACGCAGCACAGCCTGGTGCATCATTCCCACGCGGACGGAAGTCCATATCCACCGGAGTTGTGCCCGATCTGCCTCGCGCTGCGCGACAACGTCTCCCAGCATCGCGAAGACGAGGTCTTCTGGCGCAAGGATGGCACCTCGTTTCCGGTGGCGTACACCAGCACGCCGATTCTGGTGGAAGAGAAGAACGCCGGAGCGGTCGTCATCTTCCGCGACATCACGCAGCAGATCCAGGAACGCGAGTGGGAAAAGCGCAAAACCGGCATCTTCGCCAGCATTCTGGCCCAGGATGCCATTGCCGTCACCCTGACGCACATCGCCGAAGCGCTCACGCGCCTGCGGCCTGCCTACGCCGTTGCCATCCTGATCAGAGAAGGCGCGTCCCTTTTTCTGCGCGGTGAATCGGGGCTCTCCGCGGCGCTCCGCTCCCGCATTACGACCGTCTCGTTCACGGAGGCTGCCCAACTGTGCGGGCGCGTTGTTCTGCCATCGACGGAAATCACGGAATCCACCGTCTTCACTGAGGAAGAGGGCAGCCAGCGATCGGGTGAGGTGCGGGAGTGGGCGGTTCCCCTGCGCGCCACGGGAGGCGAGACGCTCGGCGCGCTTTCTATCTTCGGAAAGATCACCCAACGCGATGAGGGCATGTTGAAGGCGATCGCGCTGGAGGCCGCGGACCTGGCGCGGCTGGCCCTGGAGCATTGCCGCCTGCAGGGTGAGTTGAACCATCAGGCTCAGCATGACGCGCTGACTGGTTTGCCCAATCGCATGCTGCTGGAGGACAGGCTGCAGCAGGCGATTGTTACCGCCCGGCGGCACGGAACCTACGTGGGCGTCTGCTACATCGACCTGGATCGCTTCAAGCAGGTGAACGACACGCTGGGTCATGGCGTGGGGGACCAATACCTGCAGAAGGTGACGGCGATGCTGCAGGCGGGCTGCCGCGAGGTCGATACAGTGGCGCGGCAGGGTGGGGACGAGTTCATCCTCGTTCTTCCGGATCTGGAGCGGCCGGAGGAGGCGCAAACGGTCGCGGAACGTGTGCTGGAAGGGCTGCATGAACCCTTCTGTGTAGGCGAGAGCCGCTTCTCTGCGTCGGCAAGCCTGGGGGTCAGCATCTATCCGCTGCACGGCGAATCTTCCGTCACGCTGCTGCAGCATGCGGATATCGCGTTGTATTCAGCGAAGCGCTCCGGCCGCAACCGCGTGCAGATCTTTGAACCGAAGCTTGGCTTGGAGGTACAGCTGCAGATGCGGGTGCAGGCCGGCTTGCAGGATGCCATGCAGAAGGGCCATCTTTCGCTGGCCTATCAGCCCATCTACAGCCTCCACCGGGAGCTGCAGGGACTGGAAGCGCTGCTGCGCTGGAAGGATCCCGTCGAGGGCAACATTTCTCCGAGCCACTTCATTCCGGTTGCGGAAGAAAGCGGCCTTATCGTGCCGCTCGGCGCCTGGGTTCTACGGGAGGCGTGCCGGCAGATGGTCGCGTGGCAACGGGAGGGGCTGGCCACGCCCAGGCTCTTCGTCAATGTCTCGGGCGTGCAGCTGAATCGTGAAGACTTCTGCGACACCGTATCCTCGGCCCTGGAAGAAAGCGGCCTCCATCCCTCGATGGTGGGCCTTGAGGTGACGGAGACCTGGATCGTTTCAGATCCGGTCGCCGCGGCGAATCGCCTGCATCTGCTGCGCGAGATCGGCGTCGCCATCTCGATCGACGACTTCGGGACGGGACACTCTTCGTTCGGCTTTCTTCAGGATCTGCCTCTGGACATCCTCAAGATCGACCGCGCATTTGTGTCGCGGCTGGATGGCACAACCAAGCAGCTTTCCACCGTGCGCGCCATTGTCACGCTGGCGCAGCAGCTGGGCCTGCACACGGTGGCCGAAGGCGTCGAGACAGAACAACAGCTGGAGCAGCTAAAGCATGTGAACTGCGATTCGCTGCAGGGCTTTCTGCTGACAAAACCACTCTCCCCGGCGGCTATCGGTGCGTTGCTGAAAGAAAGCGCGCATCGTTCCCGTAACGTCTCGCACATGCCGCCGGCTGATGTCTGCCGCTACACTGAGCAACAATGGCTCGCGTCCGGCAACTTCAAGCTGATTCCGTCTCCCTAAAGCCTTTGGAACCCGAGCCGTTGGAACCCGAGCCGTTTCGCCAAGCCCTGAGCACGTGGTACCGGAAGCATGCACGGGTGCTGCCGTGGCGTGGGGTCCAGAACCCGTATGCGACGTGGCTTTCGGAGATCATGCTGCAACAGACGCGCGTCGCCACGGTGATCGAGCGCTACAGTGAATTTTTACGCCGCTTTCCGACGATCGCCGACCTTGCCGTCGCGCCCGAGGAAGATGTGCTCGCGTTGTGGAGCGGCCTGGGCTACTATCGCCGCGCGCGCATGCTGCACCGCGGCGCGCAGTTTGTGGTGCGTGAGCTCGGCGGCGAGCTGCCCGCAAACTCCGTGGAGCTGCGCACGCTGCCTGGCGTGGGGGAGTACACCGCCGCCGCCATCGCCTCCATTGCCTTTGGGGAGAGCATCGCCGTTCTGGACGGCAACGTGGAGCGCGTTCTGCTGCGGCTGCTTGGTCTGCCGGAACGCAAGACCGCAGCTGCTCGCGCGCTTCTGCTGGGCACGGCGGGGGAGCTGGTGCCGCCCCCGGCCAAGCGCCGCAACTCGGTTCAAACACCGGGCGATCATAACCAGGCCATGATGGAGCTCGGCGCGACGGTCTGCCTGCCGCGCTCGCCGCTGTGCTTGCAGTGCCCTGTGTTTGCCTTCTGCCGCACGCGTGGCGAGCACGCCACCCCGACGCGTTCACCGCTGCGCAGCCGCCATGTGGCGTGTCTGCTGGCCACGCGCAAACGCGGCATCACCACGGAGGTCCTGCTGGAGCGCCGGGCGGCTGAGGCATCGCTGATGCCCGGCATGCTGGAGCTGCCGCCCTTGCCTCTGGATGCGGTCACAGCGCGCGAACCGGTGCTGCGGCTGCGGCACAGCATCACGGACACCAGCTACTACGTCGAGGTCTACGCAGAGGGCGCGCAGGGTGCCGTTCCGCGGGTCGATGCAGGTGAAGTGTTCGATGTAGAGCAGCTACGGTTGAACGCCGCCGCGCAACCGGCCCCGGGCACTTTCCCCGCCGACGACATGAACACGAGCTGGGGTAGCGGCGACGAGGTCTTCCAGGAGGTATTCCAAAACCCGTCCGAGGTCGTGGAGCCTCACCGCAGCCTCCGTGCGGCGATTCCCGCCGCGGATACGGATCTCCTGTGGTGCGCGGCGCACCGTCTGCACGACCGGCCGCTGACCGGCCTGGCGCGCAAGGCCTTGCAGCGGCTTGGATTGATGCCCATGCTGCCGGTGCGTGTCGGCGCGGGCAAGGGCGCGGTCTAGGCAGTGTCTGACAAATTAGTTTTGCTCTTCGGAGATAGGTCCGGGCTTCAGCCCGGACATTCAGTGCGGAGAAGAACGGGGCTTCAGCCCCGAATTTTGTGCTGATGCCGAAGAGAACCCTGGGCTAAAGGATGATTCGTGCAGGTGTACCCAGAAGGGTCGTTGTTGGGAGGGAGCCGTGGGCTTCAGCCCACGGAACAGCAGCGTAGTCCAAGTGCCCTTCAGGGCTGGGCTCTGCTTCCGTTTCCAAACGGCCCAGGGCTAAAGCCCTGTTTTACTGCAGCGCTGGATTCAGCGGCCTGAAGGCCGCTGCTCCCTCCCAAGAACCGGGTATAGCTATGGTGATCATGCGCTAAGCGTATAAGTTGGGCTCTCCTATTCGTGGGGCTGAAGCCCCACGCTCCCTCTCCACCCTCCTCCAAGATGCGCTTCGATGCACCTCGTACGATGATCTTGATTCGTCACACACTACCTAATCCAAAGCACGCCTCGCGCAAAGCTGGACCGGGAATGCGTTGACGGGCGATAGTGAGGAATGGATCTCGCTGTCCGCCCTTTTACCTTGCCAAACGAAGAGCAGGGGGCTCCGTCCCAGGCGCTGTTCTCCGTGCCACCCATACGCGCCGAAGGCAGCCGGCTGGAGAGGATCACCGTGTGCACGCGGCCGTTTCGGGCGGCGGGGCCGCGCATCGAGCCGGAACGCATCGGCGACAAGCTCGTCATCCACAACTATGGCCACGGCGGCGCGGGCTGGTCGTTGAGTTGGGGCTCGGCGGCGTTGGTTGTGCCGGTGGCGCTGGCCGGCGGCGCGCGCGCGGTGGCGGTCATCGGCTGCGGCGCCCTGGGGCTCACCGCGGCCGTCGCTTTGCAGCGTGCGGGGGCGCACGTCAGCCTGTACGCCCGGGAGTTGCCGCCGGACACGCGGTCCTCCCGCGCCACAGGTACCTGGACCCCGGACTCGCGCATCGCCCTGGCCCACGGAGTGGACGCCGCCTTCGCCGCGCGCTGGGAGACGATGGCCCGCCACTCCTTCGCGGAGTACCGGCGATCGTTTTCTCTTCCCGACTCCGCCATCGAGCTGCATGATCGCTACATGCTTTCGGAGCTCCCCGCCGCGGAAGCGCTCGCCGCGCGCCATCGCGAGGACCCCATCGGCTTTCTCCACCTGGAGCAGCGGCTTGGGGATCTGCTTCCCCCGCCGCTGGACTTCGGCCCTGGCGAACATCCGTTTCCCGCCGCGTTTTGCCGCCGCATCAAGACACTGCGCTTCAACATCCGGGACTACTCGCAGGCGCTGCTGGAGGAGTTTCGCAGCCGTGGCGGCGAGGTTCACCGCGTGGAGTTTCATTCCCCCGGAGATCTGGCCGCGCTTCCGCAGCCGGTGGTCGTGCACTGCACCGGTTTTGGCGCTCGCGCCCTGTTCAACGACGCCTCGCTGACGCCCGTGCGCGGGCAGATCGGTTGGCTGCCGCCCCAGCCCGAGGCGAACTACAGCGTGATCGCCGGAAAGATGAACATGGTCGCCCGCCGCGACGGCATCGTGGTGCAGGTGGGCGCTTCCGGCGATGAGACAGGCTGGAACAACGCCGGCGAAGAGCCGGACCCCGAGGAATCACAGGCCGCGGTGCGCTGGCTGGCCGACCTCCAACGCCGCATGGGACACACCGGCTGATCCGCGTACGCCCATGTCGGGTATAAGGCAGAACCGTCGCGTCGCGGTGGCAGGCTGTGCTGACTGCAACGCGGAGCAGCGGATCGCGCAGGTAGCATAACGCTCTTTCGAAATCCTGAAAACCTTAAGCCTGAATTAAGCCTTGATTGGGTCGAATTGAGCCGTTGAACAATTCACTTCTTCAAAGCGCATGACCCTTTCACATGCCTCTCACCGTCTCGTCACTCTTCGTTTACGGAGGGTGAATCATGGTGACACCAAGGCGTCATTGACGAGTACCTGAAGCTTCCGCCACGCAGATCCCTCTGCGGCCCGGAATGCCTGCCGTCTCGCGTGAGCCTTCGGAGACTGCATGATTTCGAGGAAATATTCTGCCTTTCTGACTGCCTCAACCTTTGCCCTGGTCCTACCCATGGCGGCGCAGAACGGCAAGGGAACGCTCACAGGAACGATCACCGATGCGCAAGGCGCGGCGCTGCAGGGCGTAAAGGTTACGCTGCAGCCGGGCCAATTCACCGCGCTCACCAACTCTACCGGTCAGTACACGGTCGTCGGGATCAACGGCGGGCAATACACCCTGAGTGCAGCGTACGCGGGCTTTTCCAATGCTTCGAACCCCGTCGCGATCGCCGGAGGGCAGTCTGCCACGCTGAACGTCACCCTGTCCGTTGCGTCCAGGAGCGAGAGCGTCCAGGTCTATGCTCCGCGCCAGGGCGGCGAGCTGGAGGCGATCAATCGCACCTTCAACGCCGACAACATCATCAATGTGCTGCCGGCCGACGTCATCACCAGCCTGCCCAACGCCAACGTCGCCGATGCGATCGGACGCCTACCGGACGTGACGCTGGAGCGTGACGAAGGCGAAGGCAAATATGTAAAGGTGCGCGGTACCGAGCCCCGCCTCACGCACACGACACTCGACGGCGTCACGCTTGCGTCCCCCGAAACCGGACGGCAGATCAAGCTCGATCTCATCCCCGCCGATCTGGTTGAATCCGTGCAGATCAACAAGACGCTGCAGGCGAACATGGAGGCCGACGGCATCGGCGGCTCCGTCGATCTGCGCACCAAAACCGCCGAAGACCGCCCCACGATCTATGTCGACTCCGAAGGCGGCTACAACCCCATCATCGATGGCCGGAGCAACTACCAGTTCGATGGCACCCTCGGCCAACGCTTTCTGGAAGGCAAGAAGCTGGGCGCCCTGATCAGCGCCTCCTATGACTGGAACGGGCGCGGCATCAACGACCTGGAACCCGGCCCGGCGCTGACGGGCACCTACGATCAACGCGACTATCGCTACTTCCGCAGCCGCTGGGGCCTTGGCGGCACGCTGGACTATCGCCTCAATGAGACCTCCAGCATTTACCTGAAGTACCTGTATGCCAAGTTCTACGACTCCGGTGATGACTGGATCTACACGCCCAGCATCCACACCTTTCTTTCGGCGACGCAGGGAGGCGACGATGGGTCCATGCACTTCCAGGGGCTCAGCCGCCGCCCCGTGCAGGATATTGGCGGACTGCAGCTGGGCGGTCACCATGTGCTCGGGCGCACCCTGTTCAACTGGAACGTGAACTCGTCGCTTGGCCGCACCCGCGATGACGGCTACACCTTTGAGAACTTTGCTCCGCAGGGTGCCGGCAATCCGCTCAACAACATCGCCTTCGGCCTGGATGTGAGCAATCCGCTGGAGCCGCACCTCAATCCGCAGAACGGCGTCAACATCTACGACCCCACGCAGTACTCGTTTGTCGATAAGGAGGTAGAAAATACCTATCTGCCCGAGGTTGACCTGGGCTTTGGCGCGTCTCTGGCCATTCCCTACACCGTAGCCGGCCATGCGAGCACCTTTGAGTTTGGCGGCCTGTTTCGCAATGAACATAAGTTCGAGAATCAGGACACGCTTTGGTATGCTCCGCTTGCCGCTGCCGCCAATCCCGCGGATCCGTCGCTTACCATGTCCAACTTCCTCAATACCACCTTCTCTGACCCGAACTACTACGGCGGTGCTTACCATGAGGGCCCCGTCGTCAACACCGATCAGGTGCAGGCCTTTGGTCCACTTGGCCCGGATCCGGCGAACAGCGACGTGATCGGCAACTCCTTCGATCAGCTCGAGAAGGTTTCGGCCGGCTATGTGATGAACACCACCAATATCGGCAAATTCCGTTTCAACGTCGGTTTCCGCATCGAGAACACGGGCGAAAATAACCTCGGATACACTGGCGTCAGCAACGACACAAGCCAGGCCGCAGCGGCGGGTGCTGCACCGGTCAGGGTCCAGTACTCTTATCTCAGCTTTCTGCCCAGCGCCTCCGTTCGTTATGCCCTTACGCCTACGCAGGGCATTCGAGTGGTCTACAGCCGCGGTCTCGCCAGGCCCAACTTCAGCGATCTCGTCCCCTTTCAAAGCGCGGGAACGGGGGGCACCGCGCGCAATACAGTCACGGAGGGCAATCCGTACTTGAACGCCGAGTTCGCGGACGATCTCGACCTGCTGTACGAGAACAACCTGTCGCGCACTGGCCTGCTGACCGCCGGCTTCTACTACAAAAACATCAGCAACCCCATCGTTGCGAACTCCTCCGTTGTGAGTGGCAACACCATCCTCGTGCAGTCCGCGAACGCGGGCAGCGCGCGGGTATACGGCTTCGAAGTTGCGTTTATCCAGCATTTCAGCCAACTCCCCGGCCTCTTCAGCGGCCTGGGCGTGTCGGCGAACTACGGCTACACCTCCTCCCGGGTCGTCTTTCCGGCATACCTCACTCCCGACCAGCTGCAGACGGCGCCCGCGGGTACGATCAGCGGCCCCGACCGCGGTCCCGAAGGCGCCAATCCCCCTCTTATCGGCCAGGCGCCGAATAGCTTTAATTTCTCGCCCACCTACGACCGGCGCAATCTGTCGGTGCGCTTCGGCATGACCTACAACGGCCCCAACATCTACGCCTATAATTACTCCACAACCAGCAGCGGACCGATCACGCCGGGGGGTGGCGGCGGCGGCCTGCAAGGGCCTAACGGCGACCAGTACTTCTACTCCCACCTGCAACTCGATCTTCAGGGTTCCTACCGCTTGCCCAAGGGCTTCACGGCCGTCGCCTATGGCCTGAATCTGAACAACGAGGTCTTTGGTTTCTATAACGGCAGCGGTAATTATCCGATTCAGCGCGAGTTCTACCGCACCACCTTTGGCGGTGGGCTGCGCTGGTCGCCTCATCGCGAGTAACGCACTGGAATGAACTTTGGCGAAGCGAGGAAGGTAAGGTGAACAGCCTTGCCCTCCTCGCTTCTTTTTAGAGTGTGGCCTCCGAGACCTTGTGCCCCGTCCCGTTTTGAGGCGCTTCGGCGACCTTCAGAAAACTTCATACCACCTTCGCTTCACCTGCCTGCTCCGTTCGGGGTTTGTTCATTGTCCTCATTTCAGGCGACTATGAGGTCTCTCCCTCTCTTCCGAAAAAATTGGAAGTGTTGCGGAAACGGTGAACCACCCGGATGCGGATTTTAGCGATCACGAACAAGGGATCTAGAGCCACCCTCGCGCGACCGCTAATCGTGCTGGTTCTGCTCGCGCAGTTCACCCATCTGCTGGTGGTGCTTTGCCTGCCCGGCAAGGTCCTGCCTTCGAATCTGCTGCAATTTTTCTTTCCGCTCCTCGCGGTTGCCGTCAGTCTTCATCAGCGAGCGTTCGCCACCAACTCAGTCGGCAGGCGATGCTGGTCGGCAATCGCCGCCGCCTTTGGTATCTGGGCCGCCGCACAAGCGCAGTTCCTCTACTTCTTATATTTTCCTGCAGTCAAAATTGCAGGTGTGCGCCTCGATGACGCGCTTTGGGTCCTCTTCGGTCTGCCGCTGCTGCTTGCCGTCAACACGACCTACGACGAGCTGGATCCTGTTCAATGGATTGATCGCGTACAGGCGATCTTTTTTTTCTTTGTGCTCTATCTGCTGGTCTTCCTGCGCACCGACCGGTTGAGCCTGAATACCGCCTATCTCATCCAGAACGTTGCCCTTATTCTTTGCTGCCTGTTGCGCCTGCCACTTTGTGCCCTGGCGCGGGAACGGCGCTTTTTTATACGGCTCACGATTTTCTTGCTTGTCTATGGCGTGCTCGAGACCGTGGGCGACCTGCTGTATATGCGCGGTTGGCAAAGCGGCAGCCCGGTCGACCTGATCTGGACGGTTCCCGTCGCCTGCTTCATCGTGTTGATCCTGAGAGATGCCCTCCTATCCAATGAAGAGGAGGAGCACGCAAGCCGGCTGGTTACTGTGGTCCGCCGCGTGAAGGGTCTCAGCATCGCCGCGCTTACCTTCTTGTGCGTCGGCGTCTCTGCCCTGCTCGCGACGCGCCGCCCTCTGCTCGGGGGCATCTGCGTAGCCTGCTGCTTTGCCCTCTTCGCTCTTCGCACCAACGCAAGGGAACACGCCTGGGACGAGGCGCACGGCCGGCTGGAAGAAAGCGTTCTGCAGGATGCGCTCACCGGTTTGGGCAACCGGATTCAGTTGCGGAACAGGCTGACCTCGCATCTGTCCATGCCGGTAACCGGAATCTCCGCAGCTCTGCTCTTTGTTGACCTGGATCGCTTCAAACTCATCAATGACAGTCTCGGCCACGCCTTGGGAGACCGCCTTTTGATCGAAGTGGCGAAGCGGCTCCGCGCCGCGGTGCCGGCCGAATCGCTCGTATGCCGGATCGGCGGTGATGAATTTGTCGTTCTCGCCTCCGTAGCGGATGCCACCGAGGCGAAGTCAGCCGGTGAAGCTCTGCTTGAGGCGCTCCGGCGGCCGTATGCAGTGGGTGAGCACGTCTTAAGCTGCAGCGCCAGCATCGGCATCGTACTGGCGGCGGCCGGTGAGGCCATTGATGACCTGCTGCGCACTGCCGATCACGCCATGTACCGCGCCAAGCAGCTAGGCAAAAACCGCGTTCAGCTCTTTGATGCTCCACTCCTGGACGAGTTCAGTACCCGTTGGAAGCTAGAAGCGGACCTGCGGGCCTGTATCGAACAGGGCGACATTCACGTCGCCTTCCAACCCATTCTCAGCGTCGAGGGTGGCGAGATCACCGGCTTCGAGGCGCTTGCCCGCTGGTCGCACCCCCAGCGCGGAGACGTCCCACCCTCCGACTTCATTCCGCTCGCCGAGGATGCGGGCTTGATCCTTGCCCTGGGGGCCCAGGTGCTCGAGAAAGCCTGCAGGCAGATGGCGCAATGGAATCGGACTTGGGGTACGCGCCTTTCTGTCAGTGTGAACGTCTCCCCAAGGCAGTTCGCCGACGCCAATCTGCTGAAGGTTCTATTGTCCACGCTCGAACGCACCGGCCTGGAGCCTGACCTGCTGCGTTTGGAGATCACGGAATCGGCCCTTCTGGTGCATGAGAGCTCCGTCCGGCAGACCCTGTCCGAGGCCCGCGCGCACGGCATTCACATCTCGCTCGACGACTTCGGCACAGGGTATTCGTCCCTGAGCTTCCTGCTCAATCTGCCCGTAGACGAGGTCAAGGTCGATCGCAGCTTCGTTGGGGAGATGCACCGGGATCCGCAACGCAGGGAGCTGGTTCGCACGGTGATTCAGCTCGGTCACTCCCTTGGCAAGCGCGTAGTCGCGGAAGGGGTCGAAACCGAAGCGGATCTTCGTGAACTTACCGCGATGGGCTGCGAATGCGCGCAAGGGTGGCTGATCGGCCGTCCATTGCTCGCACACGACCTTGAAGCGGACTTGCCGGCACTTGCGCTGCGCCTTACAAAAAACTCTTTTGACCGGCAGAACAGCCCCGGCCTGCGGCGGGGGACGGACGAACGCACCGAGAGCTGGATAGAGATATTCGACGCTCCGGTCGCTGTCCTGGAAGGCGCGTCGTAGCTTGGCTCTGCTTTTCTGCTGAAAGGGCAAGAACAAAAGCAGATTCCTGCGGGATGACAAACGAAGAGCCTATATACCGACAGGTAATTTGCTATGCGTGAACCGGCGGCGCAGCACACCGGCTACACCGAGAACGCCGGTGCTGAGGAGCCCGAGGGTGGACGGCTCGGGCGTTACCGAGGCTGAACTGCTGGTCACAGCAAGGTTGACGCTTGCGGCACAGTCGATCGATATCGAAGGGAGGGCCGCGAACGCCAGCGCCGCAGATCCGGGTAGAGCTAAGGCGGGTGCCCGGTTCACGGACAGGCAGGAGGTGATGGACTGGCCCGTGTAGGAGCCCAGCGTGATCACGGGTGCGCCCCCAAGTGTTGGGTCGCCCGCGAGAAAAGGAGTAGTCCCGTTTGCATTGATCTCGAAGTACTGGAAGAAGGAACCAGCGTCGCCGATCTGCACGGCGTCAAAATTTACGCCCGGATTGACGGACAAGATGAAGGAGTCGCTGACGCCGTTCAGAGTTCCCGCCACGCCGTTGTAGAAGAAGCCCATGCCGGTGGTGCCCGAAGCGACTGTGGGATCAATCGCGACATCGATTGCGTATGGGTTGTTCGAAGAATCCAGCCCGGTGAAGGAAAGCTGGTCAAGCGTGGCAGCGTGAGCCGCAAGGGGGAGAGCCAAGGAGAAGATCAGGGCGAGGGCGGAGTTGTTGCGCATCAAAGATGCCTCCATTAGAAGACTGGTTCGGGAACGCACACAAGACTACACGCGAAACGACAGATTACCTGGGAACCTTTCGTAACTTGATCTTCATTCTCCGGCGGAAGCCCCTCGGTGGGCGATTATGGATAGATACGGTTCAATGTGCGCGCGAACGGAATCGTCTCCCGCACATGCTCCAACCCGCAGATCCAGGCGACGCAGCGCTCGATGCCCATGCCGAAGCCGCTGTGGGGAACGCTGCCGTATTTGCGCAGATCGAGATACCACTGGAAGGCGGCGAGCGGGAGATTGTGGGCTTCGATACGGGACTTCAGGAGCTCGTAGTCGTCGACGCGCTGCGAACCGCCGATAATTTCGCCGTAGCCCTCGGGAGCGAGCACGTCGACGCAGAGGGCCTTGCTGGAATCATTCGGGTCGGGCTGCATGTAGAAGGCCTTTACCTCCGCCGGATAGCGGTGGACCATGACGGGCTTGTCGAACTGGCTGCTGATGTAGGTCTCGTCGGGGGAGCCGAAGTCGTCGCCATAGGTGTGCGGGTGCTCGATTTGGCCGGATTTGTAGGCCTCTTCGAGCATGGCGTGGGCTTCGTCATAGGTGAGGCGCGGGAAGGGTGCGCTGGTGTGGGAATGATGGGCGGGCTCGGTGCCTGTAGAAGATCCGGGGCTAAAGCCCCTTTCTGCGGATGCGCTATTCAGCGGGCTGAAGCCCGCTGCTCCCTCCGATGTGCCCGCTTCCTCCGGGGAGTTGGCGGGCGCGAGGACGGCCTCAAGTTTTTGGATGTCTTTGCCGATAACCACTAAGTCGGCGCGATGGGCTTCGAGCACGCGGCGGACGATGTGGGTGAGAAAGCCTTCGGCGAGGTCCATAAGGCCGTCGAGGTCGAGGTAGGCGACCTCGGGCTCGATCATCCAGAATTCGGTAAGGTGGCGGCGGGTCTTGGATTTTTCGGCGCGAAAGGTGGGACCAAACGAATAAACCTTGCCGAGCGCAAGCGCGGTGGCCTCGATGTAGAGCTGGCCGGACTGGGTGAGATAGGCCATCTCGTCTTCGAAGTACTTCATTTCAAACAGCTCGGAGGTGCCCTCGCAGGCATTGGGCGTCAGGATGGGTGGATCGGTGCGGGTAAAGCCGGTGGTGTCGAAGTACTCCGCCGCGGCGCGCATGATGGTGGCGCGGACGCGCAGAATCGCCGATTGGCGCGGGGTGCGGATCCAGAGATGGCGGTGCTCCATGAGGAAGTCGACGCCGTGCTCCTTGCGGGAGATGGGATACGGGGTGTCCTCGGAGATGCGCTGCGTAATCTTCACATCCTGAACGTCGAGCTCGACGCCGGAGGGGGCGCGGCTATCTTCTCGCACGCTGCCGGTGACGACGAGCGAGGACTCAAGCGTCAGACCTTTGAGCGTTTCGAAGACCTCCGGGGCGACCTGCGCCTTGGGCACGATGCCCTGCACCGTGCCGGAGCCGTCGCGGAAGGTGGGAAACAGCAGCTTGCCGGAGCTGCGGAGGTTATAGAGCCAGCCGCGCAGGGTGACCGTCTGGCCGATGTGGGATTTCAGCTCGGCGATGGTGGTGAGGGGGGCCTGCGAGCCGGCGGGGGTAACGAGTGTTGCTGTGTTGGACATGTCACTTTCATTTTAGTCGGCAGGGGTCAAGGGGGGTTGAGACAGACTGTGCAGAGCGGAGGAAGTGTGAGGCAACTGCTCTCGTTCGCCAGGTGAAAGTTTGCGCAGCGGACCCTTCCGTGCGGCGTGAATTAGGGAGCATCATAAGATAAGACGGCGCTGTAGCCCCTGCGGGTGCGCGCCGGGAGACTCCCCTATGAGCGAAAACGGAAAGAACAGTAATGGCGCCGGCGCCGGCACGATGAACGGTACCGGCCAGGCGAGTGGTCAGCTGACCACGCGGCAGGGGCATCCTGTCTATGACAACCAGAATCTGCGGACGGTGGGTGCACGTGGTCCGGCGGTGCTCGAGAACTATCACTTTCTCGAAAAGCTGACGCATTTTGACCGCGAGCGCATTCCGGAGCGCGTCGTGCATGCGCGCGGCGCTGCGGCGCATGGCTACTTCGAGCCCACGGGCAAGGTGGGCGATGAGCCCATCGCCAAATACACCCGCGCAAAGCTCTTCCAGACCGCCGGCAAGCATACGCCGATCTTCACGCGCTTTTCGACCGTCGTCCATGGTGGGCACTCGCCGGAGACGCTGCGCGATCCACGCGGTTTCGCGATCAAGTTCTACACCGAAGACGGCAACTGGGATCTGGTCGGCAACAACCTGAAGGTGTTCTTCATCCGCGACGCGACCAAGTTTCCGGATATGGTGCACGCCTTCAAGCCGGATCCTTTGACCAATCGCCAGTCCGATGCGCGCTTTCAGGATTTCCTGGCCTGCACGCCGGAGTCGACGAATATGTTCACCTATCTGTTCTCGCCCTGGGGCATTCCGGCGGCGTATCGCTTCATGCAGGGCTCGGGCGTGAACACCTACAAGTGGGTGAATGCGGAGGGCAATGCGGTTCTGGTGAAGTATCACTTCGAGCCGAAGCAGGGCATCAAGAATTTGTTGCAGGACGAGGCGAACGCTATCCAGGCGACCAACTTCAACCACGCCACGCAGGACCTGCACGATGCCATCGAGCGCGGTGAGTTCCCCGAGTGGGAGATGTTCGTTCAGATCCTGAGCGACGACGAGCATCCGGAGCTCGATTTCGATCCGCTGGATGCGACGAAGATCTGGCCGAAGGAGCAGTTTCCCTTCCTACCCATCGGCAAAATCGTGCTGAACAAAAACCCTGATAATTACTTCGCGGAGACGGAGCAGGTGGCCTTCGGTACGGGAGTGCTGGTGGACGGCCTGGACTTCTCGGACGATAAGCTCCTGGTAGGCCGCACGTTCAGCTACTCGGACACGCAGCGTTATCGCGTCGGCACGAATTACCTGCAGCTGCCGATTAATCAGCCCAAAGCGAAGGTGTTCACCAACCAGCGCGACGGGCAGATGGCGTTCCATGTAGATGTAGCGCAGGGACAAAATCCCAGCGTGAACTACGAGCCATCGCTGATGAACGGCATCCAGGAGGCCTCGCCGGCTCCGAAGCAATACATGCCGCTGTATGAGGGCCGTCTGGTTCGCCAGAAGATCGATCGCGAGAACAACTTCCAGCAGGCAGGCGATGTGTGGCGCAATGAGTTCGACGAGACCTACCGCGCGGAGTTGATCAACAACCTGTCCGGCGCGCTCGCGAATGCGATTCCGGCGGTGCAGGAGAAGATCGTCGGCTATTGCACGCTAGCGGATGCCGAGTATGGCCGTCGTTTGAAGGATGCATTGGACAAAAAGCTCGGCATGAACAAGGAAATCATGCAGGGCAAAGCCGTTGAAGAGGCCGAGGAGATGGCTGTGGCTGGTAAAGAGTACTAAGCAAAAGGGCACAAAGAAAAAGGGGCCAGTCCTTCGGGGCTGGTTCTTCGTTTTTGTATCTCACATACAGCGGCAAGCTGGACACGCGAACTCCGCATGGCAGCTACCCTGAATCGCCTAGCAGCTTTTCTTTCTGTCGTTCCCAGAAGGAATCTGCTTTCCTGTGTGCGTCCACAGAACTGCGGATCTCTCCACTACGCGAACGCTGAAACTGTTCGGTTGAAGTGCGTCGTCGTGGGTACCATGGGATGCGGAGGGATCTATGCGGGTGTGGCTGCGCGTGGCGATGGTGGTGAGTTTGGGAGCGGCGATGGCAAGTGTGGTGCGAGCACAGCAGGGGACGTTCGGACCGGCGAATCCGTTTTATGCGGCCAGTTCTCTGCCCTACCAGGCACCGCCATTCAACAAAATAAAGGATTCGGACTATGAGCCCGCGATCGAGGCGGGAATGGCACAGCAGCGCAAAGAAATCGATGCGATTGCAAACAATTCCGCTGCGCCGACGTTTGAAAACACCGTTGTGGCCATGGAGCGTTCAGGACAGCTGCTGCAACGCGTGATGCTCGTGTTCTCCGGCGTGACGCAGGCCGATACGAACCCCACGTTGCAGCAGGTGCAGGAGGTGGAGGCGCCGAAGCTGGCGGCGCAGAGCGATTACATGTCGCTGAATCCGAAGCTGTTCGCGCGGCTTTCGGCGTTGTATGACAAGCGTGCCACGCTGGGGCTTGACCCGGAATCGATGCGACTACTCACGTGGAACTACAGCCAGTTTGTGAAGGCTGGCGCCCGGCTCAACGAAGCCGACAAAGAGAAGTTGAAGAAGCTGAACGAAGAAGAGTCAGTGCTTTCGACGGCGTTCACGAACAAGCTGCTGGCGGCTACGAAGGCCGCGGCGTATGCAACGACAGACAAGGCTTCCATGGCGGGGTTAAGTACAGCGCAGACGGATGCGGCGGCGTTGGCGGCGAAAGGTCGCGGGGAGGAAGGCTACGTCCTTCCGCTGCAGAACACGACACAGCAGCCCAGCCTCGCGCAGATGAGCGATCGGGCGGCGCGGCAGGCGTTGTTTGGGGATTCATGGACGCGGGCAGAGCGTGGTGACGCCAACGACACGCGCGCGAACGTGGCGCGGCTGGCGCAGGTGCGTGCGGAAAAGGCGCAACTGCTGGGCTTTCCTAATTACGCGGCATGGGCGTTGCAGGACCAGATGGCGAAGACGCCGGAAGCAGCGTTGAAGTTCTTAGACGCGTTGGTGCCCGCGGCAACGGCGAAGGCCCGCGAGGAAGCGAAGGATATCCAGGCTGTCATCGACAATGGCGGCGGCAAGTTTCAGCTGCAGCCGTGGGATTGGGAGTTCTATTCCGAGCAGGTGCGCAAAGCGCGGTATGAGCTGAACCAGGAGGAGCTGAAGCCTTACTTCGAGATCGATCGCGTGCTGCAGGATGGCGTTTTTTACGCGGCCAATCAGCTGTACGGCATCACCTTCAAGGAGCGGCACGACATCCCGGTTTACCAGCCGGATGTGCGCACGTTTGAGGTCTTCGATGCGGATGGAAAGCCGCTGGCGCTGCTGTATTTCGATTATTGGAAGCGGGATAACAAGGCCGGCGGCGCGTGGATGAGCGAATTTGTGAACCAGTCCAAGCTGCTGGGCACTTTGCCCGTAATTTACAACGTGGCGAACTTCCAGAAGCCTGCGCCGGGACAGCCTGCGCTGATCACGTTTGAGGATGTGACGACGATGTTCCATGAGTTTGGGCATGGACTGCACGGCATCTTCGCGAACACGGTTTACCCGAGCCTTTCGGGGCCGAATACGGCTCGTGATTTTGTGGAATTTCCATCGCAGTTCAACGAGCATTGGGCTACATATCCGCAGGTCTTTCATCATTTCGCACGCAACTACAAAACCGGCGAGCCGATCCCGGACGCGTTGTTCGCGAAGATCAAGAAGGCCGCTACATTCAATAAGGGCTATGCATCCGTAGAGGCGCTCGCGGCGCAGGAGCTTGATCTGCAGTGGCATCTGCTGCCCGCGAACGCGCCGCTGCAGGATGTGGATGCCTTCGAAAAGGCCGCGCTGGAACGCACGCATACGGCGATGAAGGAGGCGCCGCCGCGCTATCGGTCGAGCTACTTTCTGCACATCTGGGCGAACGGCTATGCGGCCGGATATTACGCCTATGCGTGGAGCGAGATGCTGGATGATGATGCGTTCCAGTGGTTTGAGGACCATGGCGGGTTGACGCGGGCCAATGGAGATCGCTTCCGGCAAATGGTGCTTGCGCGCGGCAATACCGAGGATCTGCAAAGCATGTATGCGCGCTGGCTGGGTGCGGAACCCACGGTGGGGCCGCTGCTGAAGGCGCGTGGCTTGAATGCTGATAGCACCGTACGCTAACCGTGAAGAGAAATTGTGTGTGTCATAAAAGAAAGAGCGCCTCGTTGCAGAAACGCTGTTCTTTGAGAGCTGTTCTTTGAGAGTGGTGGAGCTCTGCAGTTTTGCCCGCGGAACAGCAGATTGCCTTCGGGAATGACAGAAAAAGAGCAGCGACGCTTCATCACTGACAGCACTTGTCACAGCTGCGCGGCAGGCGGCGCGGACTGGTTTTCGCGCTGACGGCAAACCTCCGCTGCGGTTTGTCGCATCTTCATAGCGAAGCGAACCCGAGTCTCACGATTCCGTCGTGGCGGTGTGTGGTGCCGAACCTGCGTTCGGCATGGCCGCTCGGCCGCAACCTTGGCATGGCCTGTACGCCCAACGCAACCGCAAACATTCAGGCAAGAACCTGAGAGATGAAGTGCCCCTCCTATTGAAGCAGTTACTCATCGACGACGGTTGGACACGCCGCCACACCTCGCTGCTGCGTGAAAGGGCGCGTATGAGCCGATTGCTGCTCTGCTCAGCGCTTCTGCTTACTGCTGCTTCGGGCCGCGCGCAATCGCCTTCGGAGATGGTGACCGGGCCGACCAGCGCGACGCCCGTGCCGCTCTCCGGGCAGAGTGCGGCGAGCGGCGCTGCGGTTCAGGTGACCCAGGGCACGACCAATGCCGGCGGCGGCAATACAGTAAATTCGATCCAGAGCTCCGTTGCAGTGCAGATGCCGTACAACGGCAGCACGATCTCAGGCAAGGCCACGGAGGGCACGCTGCCGCTGACGCTGGACGAGGCGTTGAAGCGCGGTCTGCGGTTCAACCTCGGAGCGCTGGAGCAGAGCGCCGCAGTGCAGCAGGCGCAGGGCCAGCGGCAGGTAGCCAAGAGCACGTTGCTGCCGAACCTGAACATGGCGATCAGCGAGGTGTTCGAGCGCGAAAATCTGCGGACGCTGGGTGTTTCGATACCCATCATTCCCGAGGCGGTGAAGTTTAATTACATTGATGCGCGGGCGGCGCGGCTGAACCAGTCGGTATTCGATCTGGTGCGGATCGACAACCTCCATAGCGCGAGTGAAAACCTGAAGGCGAGCACGCTGAGTGCGCGCAATGCACGCGACCTGATCGTGCTGGCGGTGGGGGGAAGCTATCTGCAGCTGATTTCGACGCAGTCGCGCATTGTGGCGGCCGAGGCGCAGGTAGGGAGTTCGAAGGCGATCTATCAGCAAGCCGCAGACCGCTTTACCGCCGGCCTAGCTGCACGTGTGGATGCAGAACGCGCGCAGGTGCAATTGCAAACCGAGCAGCAGCGACTGCGTTCGCTGCAGGCGGATCGCGACACGCAGAAGCTGGGGCTGGCGCGGATCATCGGCCTGCCGCTGGAGCAGCAGTTTACCCCCGCCGACGATTTTCGCTATACGCCGCTGCCCGCGCTGACGATGGAGGGTGCGCTGGGGAAGGCCATGCAGCAGCGCACGGATCTACAGGCGGCGCAGGCCGGGGTGCGCGCCGCGGAAGACGGCCTGAAGGCGGCCCATGCGGAGCGTCTGCCGGAGCTTGCGGTTACAGCCGATTTTGGCGGCGCCGGCGTTACGCCCAGCAAACATTCCACGGGCGTCTACAACGTGGCGGGCACGCTGCTTGTGCCGCTCTATGAGGGCGGCCGCATCCATGGAGAGATTCAAGAGGCCGAGGCTGCCGTGCGGCAGCGCAAGGCGGAGCTGGAAAGTCTGCGCGCGCAGGTGGATCAGGATATTCGCCAGGCGTTCATTAACCTGAATTCGGCTGCCGATCAGGTGGGCGTTGCGCAAAGCAACGTTGCTCTTTCGCACGATTCGCTGCAACAGTCGCGCGATCGCTTCGCGGCCGGGGTCGCCGATACGGTGGAGCTCGTGCAGGCGGAGCAGGCCGTGGTGCAGGCCGACAACGATTACATCACTGCTGTGTTTGAGCACAATTTAGCGAAGGTCTCGTTGGCGCGCGCGATGGGCAATGCCGAACAGACGCTTCCGCAACTGCTGAGGAAGTAGCCGATGGCCGATATGCCCCAAGACAATCCCGACCCGCAACCCGTGCCTACCGAGGCCCACCACGAGCTTGCGCTGCGCATGCTGTATGACGAGCAGGCGCGGCTGCGCGCGGAGCTCGATGGCCTGCGCGAGAAGCAGGATCAGGCCAAGCAGGGCGGCGACAAGCAAGGAGGCGGTGAAGACGAGAAAAAAGAGGGCGGCGACAAGAAGGAAGAGGGTGGCGAGAAAAAAGAAGGTGGCGACGACAAGAAGGCAGACGGAGATGACAAGGAGAAGAAGCCTCCGCTGAAGGAGCGCGTCACCGGCTGGGTGAAGGAGCATCCGATCAGCACCCTGGCGATCGTTGTGGGTTTCGTGATCCTGGTGATTGCGGTGATCTTGCTGCTCCATTATCTCGGTACGTATGAGACCACCGACGATGCTTTTGTAGAAGGCCACACGGATCCGATCAGCGCGCGCATCAACGGCTTCGTGACGGGTGTGTATGTTGAAAACACCTACCGCGTGAAGAAGGGGCAGCTGCTGTTGCAGCTCGATCCGCGCGACTACCAGGTGGCCAAAGAGCAGTCGGCGGCGCAGTTGGCGCAGGCCCAGGCGAACGTCGCGGCGCAGCTCCCCAATGTGCCGATCACGAATATCAATCAATCCACGCAGGTGGCCACCCAGGACCAGAACGTTCTCAGTGCCGAGGCGAATGTATTGGCAAGCCAGGAAAGATCCCGTTCCGCGCTGGCCGATCTGCATCAGGCCGAAGCCAACGAGGCCAATGCCGCGCGCGAGGAGGAACGCTACCGCCAGCTTGTGGTTAAGGAGGAGGTTTCGCGCGAGCAATACGACCAGCGCGCCACGGACGAGCGCGCGCAGGCTGCCGTGGTGACCTCGCGCCGCGAGACCGCCGATGCCGCCGCCAAGCAGGTGACGCAGGCGCAGGCACAGCTGGCCCAGGCGCAGGCCCAGTTCCAACAGGCCAAAAGCGTTCTGCCGCGGCAGATCGCCGTGCAGCGCGCCACGCTGGCGGAGCGGCAGGCCAGCGCGCAGACGGCCCGGGCACAGGCCGCGCAATCCGAACTCAACTTCGAGTACACCCGCATCTACGCGCCTGAAGATGGGATTATCGGCGACAAGTCGGCGGAGCTGAACACCCAGGTGACGCCGGGTGAAGAGCTGTTCGCGCTGACCCAGACCAACGACATCTGGGTGGAGGCGAACTTCAAGGAGACCGAGATTCAGAAGATGCGTCCGGGCCAGTCCGTAAAGATTTATGTAGACGCACTCAAGCTGGACTTTGACGGCTATGTCGAGGCGTTGCCCGGCGGTACCGGCGCGATCTACAGCCTGCTGCCCCCGGAGAACGCGACCGGCAACTACGTGAAGGTGGTGCAGCGCCTGCCGGTGCGCATCCGCTTCAAGCCGGGGCAGCCGGGCGAGGAGCGGCTGACGCCGGGCATGTCGGTAGAACCCAAGGTTTGGATCAAGTAATGACCGCAACCCAGAGGCGCGCCCGCGCACGGGGGTGGCAGCGTGCCTAAGCCGAAGGTCAATCCGTGGTGGATCGCGGTCGCGGTGATGATCGCTACGTTCATGGAGGTGATGGACACCTCCATCGCGTCCGTGGCGGTGCCGTACATCGCCGGCTCGACGGCCTCCACGACCGACGAGGCCGAGTGGGTGCTGACCGTGTACCTGGTGGCCAATGCGGTGTTCCTGCCCTCCAGCAGCTACTTCGCGCAGCGCTTTGGCCGCAAGAAGTACCTGATGGGTTCCATCATGGTGTTTACCATCGCGTCCGTCCTCTGCGGCCTGGCACCCTCGCTCGGGTTCATTCTGGCGGCGCGCATCATTCAGGGCGCCGCGGGCGGTGCGCTGCAGCCGTTGTCGCAGTCCATCCTGCTCGAAAGCTTTCCGCCCGAAAAACAGGGCCAGGCGTTGGGATTGTATGCGCTCGGCGTAGTGCTGGCGCCGGTGATCGGACCGGCGTTTGGCGGCTATCTCACCGTCGCGCTCTCCTGGCGCTGGGCGTTTTACATCAATGTCCCGATTGGGATTCTCGCTCTCCTGCTGCAGAAAAAATTCCTGGAGGATCCGCCCGAGTTCAAGAATGCCAAACCCGGCAAGCTGGACGGCATCGGGTTGGGGCTGCTTGGGCTTTGGATCGCCGGGATGCAATATGCGCTGGACAAGGGCCAGGAGCAGGACTGGTTTGGGGATATCCGCATCCGCTGGGCCCTGGGGGTGATGGTGGTCGGTTTGATCACCTGGATTGTCTATGAGTACAACCATCCCAAGCCACTCGTCGACCTGACGGTCTTCAAGGATCGCAACCTTGCGCTGGGGTGTGTGCTGGTCTTTATTCTCGGCGTGGCGCTGTATGCGCTGACCACGATTTTGCCGGTGTTCTACCAGAATCTTCTCGGCTACGACGCGTTCAAGTCGGGACTGGCGGTGAGCCCGCGCGGCATTGGGGCGTTTGCGGCCGCCCTGGTCGTCGGCGCGCTGACGAGCAAGTTCGATCCGCGCAAGATCGTCGCCATTGGCTTCGCCGTTCTGGCCGGATCGACCCTCTGGCTCGGCTCCGTGACCCTGGATATCTCCCCCTGGTCGCTGTTCTGGCCGATTACCCTGAGCGGCGTGGGCCTGTCCATGATTTTTGTGCCGCTGTCCAAGGTGGCGCTCAGCACGCTCTCGCCGAAGCAGGAGGGCATCGGCAGCGGCATGTTCAACTTCCTGCGCAACGTAGGCGGCAGCGTGGGGATCTCGGCCGCCAATACGATCTCGCAGCGTCATGCGCAATCGCGTCGCAACGATTTTGTGCACTGGTTTTCCGGAGCGAATCCTCTCTACCAGCGCACCCTGACGCTGCGCACCCAGATGATGGTGCATCACGCCGGTCCGCGCGTAGCCAGCCTGCGCGCGCTTTTACTCACCAACAGGACGTTAACCAATCAAGCGCAGCTTTGGGCTTATGTGGACGTGTTTCGCTACATGGTGCCGATTCTTGCCATCTGCATTCCCGGCGCATTTCTGCTGAAAAAGCCGAAGCCGGACGCGGGTGGTGGAGCGGCGTGAAGTTGTCAGTTCTCAGTTGTTAGCTGTTAGTGCTGTTTGCTTCTTTGTTGTCATTCCCGAAGGGAATCTGCGGTTTCACCAGCGCATCGCGGCTTGTCCGCCACAGGCTGCACAAAGGCTCGGGCCGCGCACGAGATGAATCCACGCTCTTCCCGAATGCATTATGCGGGCCGCACTGGTGAACGCAAGATAGCCTCCACTTCAGCCGTATAGGCCAACGTAGGCCGCAGGTCCGCATCGAACGGCAGGCAGCGTTCCGGCAGCTTGTCAGCGCGAGCGTCTTCTCCGTTCAGCCAGGTGTATTTATCCGTGATGCCCCAGGTCAGCAACGCAATCACATCCGTGCTGGCGAGGGTGAGGTTCAGGTAGTCGCGATAGACGGCGGCTACAGCCTCATCACGGGTTGCTGGGTCTGCGGCCAGCGCACGGTCGTTGACGTCCATCTCCGTGAGCATGATCTTCAGGCCCATGCCATGGATTTCCTGCATGAAATGCTGCAGGCCGGGGCCGTAACGGTGGTCTCCGCCGGCGGAGAGGTGCGACTGGATGCCGACGGCATCGATCGGCACGTTGCGTCCCTGCATGCCGCGCAGGAGATCCAGCACGGCAGCGCGTTTGGCGGCGTGCGCGGGGAATTCACCTTCAATGTCGTAGTCGTTGTAGCAGAGCAGCGCGGTGGGATCGACGCGCTTGGCGGTGCGGAAGGCGAGATCGATGTACCCCGGGCCGAGCAGCTTGAACCAGGGCGAGTTGCGCAGGCCGCCGGGCTGCCCGTCTTCGATGTGAATGGCCTCATTTACGACATCCCAGCTTTGCACACGGCCGGCGTAGCGCGCGCCGACGGTTTCGATGTGATTGACCAGAACGGCCCGTGCGTTCTGTTGCGTGACATAGCCCGCGAACCACGGCGGCAGCTGCCGGTACCACACGAAGTTATGCCCGCGCACCTTCATCCCGTTCGCCTCGGCGAAGGCGAAGAGGGTATCGGCCTCATCGAAGCGGAACTGGTCGGGCGCCGGCCGCAGCGGACCGAACTTCATCGCGTTTTCGGCGACGACGATGTTCGCCTGCTGCTTCACGAGGTGCGCGTAGATTGTGTCGGTACGGAGCGCATGCACGTCCACAGCGCAGCCGGCGAGCAGGTTGCGGCTCGCCGCGGCCTCGCGGAGGGTGGAGAGCTGCGGCGGCACGGCGGAGACGCTCCTCGGGGTGCCCGGCGGCGTCATCGGGTTCATCGGCTGCGGCTGGTGCGGGCAGCCGGTGAGGCCAAGGCTCGCGGCTGCACCCATGGCCGAGGCTCCGCTAAGGAACTGACGTCGTGAGATCGACATGGCTTCAGTTTCGCATCCGGAAAGGCCGCGGGTTGTCCATGGTGACGTAAGCGGTGGGTTCCTGGGCGAACAGAACTGCGGGTCTTTCCACTACGCGAACGATGAAGCTGCTCGCTTCGGTCAAGATGACGCCTTTTCATAAAGGACGGACATGCCCCACTGAGTTTTGACCGCTCCTGCAACTCGCCACCGCCAAACTTGCCAACTTGCCAACCCGCCAACCCTGCCAACTCGCTAACTCGCCAAGCCGCCGCGCTACACTGGGGAGGTGCAGGCGGCCGGATGGTCGCTGCCGTCTTCCGCCGGTTTCGGCCGGAGGTTTGACGGGGGAGGAAAGTCCGAACTCCGCAGGGCAGTGTGCCGGATAACGTCCGGGATTTCAGCGTCAAGGCTGAAAGACGGCCAGTGCAACAGAAAGCAAACCGCCAAACCCGGTTCGCAAGGGCCGGGAGGTAAGGGTGAAAGGGTGGGGTAAGAGCCCACCGCGGGTCTGGTAACAGGCTCGGCACGGTAAACCCCACACGGAGCAAGACCAAATAGGCAGGGAAGCCATTCGCCCCTCTTCAGGCGAGGCTGCGCAGCGGCCCGCTACGCAATAGGCGAAGAGAGTTCCGCGATTCGCAAGAATTGAGAACAGCCGGAACCTGCGGGTAGGTTGCTGGAGCCATGCAGCAATGCATGGCCTAGAGGAATGACCGTCTAGAACAGAATTCGGCTTACGAGCCGCCTGCACACTCTGTTTCCAAGGAAATTCAGCTGTTTTTCAGATAAACAGCTGCCATGAAGGTCCGCCCCTCTTACCCGGAGGGGGGACTTACTTTCGTAAGGGGCGGTTCTAGGCTCAAAAACAAGCCTATGAACACCGCCACCCAGCTCCTGCGGCGCTTTTCGCCCATCGTCTCCTTCCTTCCGCTCCTCGCAGCGCTGGCCGGCTGCGGTGCAGGCACGCTGAATCAGAGCACCGCCGGAACGTTGGCCATCACCGGAGGCGTACACGGCGGCATCCAACCCGTATCCGGTGCGACCGTCCAGCTTTTTGCCGCGGGCACAGGCGGCAACGGATCACAGGCGAAAAACATCCTGTCGCAGCCGGTGTTCACGGATGCCTTTGGCGGATTCAGCATCTCGGGTGACTACACTTGCACCTCGCCGACCGAGCAGCTGTACCTTGTCGCGCACGGCGGCAACCCGGGTTTCGTCGGCAATGTCAACAACAATGCGCTGGTGCTGGTGAGCGCCCTGGGCAGTTGCATCAATCTGATCAGCAACCCGAACGCCTATATCTACATGAACGAGGTATCGACGGTAGCGGCGGCGTACGCGCTCGCGCCGTTCATGACCGGGTACGACCACGCGGGTGCAAGTGCGACCAACGTCACCGGCATCACCAACGCTTTTCTGAACGCGCAGTTGCTGGCAAATACCTCGAACGGCCAGGCCGCCTCACTGGCCAAGAACCTGACCATTGAGCAAGCGAAGCTGTACACGCTGGCGGATGCCATCGCGCCCTGCGTCAATTCCAACGGCGGCAGCGCCTGCACACCGCTGTTCTCCGCGGCTACACCCAGCGGGGGCTCGGCGCCTACCGACGTGATGGGCGCACTGCTGAACATCGTCAAGAACCCGGGCAACAATGTGGCAAAGGTGTACGAGCTGATCTCCCCGGTGCCGCCGTACCCGGACGCCCTCTCCAGGCTGCCCAGCGACTGGACGATGAGCATGACCGTTACCGGTGGTGGCCTGTGGGAACCCACCGCGCTGGCCGTGGATGCATCCGGCAATGTCTGGGTCACCAACTTCGGCGGCCCCGCCGCGAACGGCGACGGCAATAACCCGCTGGGCGTGGTCGCCTATTCGCCGCAAGGAACGCCCTTCAACGGAACACCCTTCGCACCCAACCAGCAGACAGAGGCTTACGGCTTGACGCTCGACCGGAATGGCGACGTCTGGGTGACCAGCGAAGAGAATGTCTCACACAATGGCACCTTTGGCAGCATCGCGAAGATCTCCGGGGCGAGCTCGGCCACGCCTGGCGCGCTGGTGGGTGTGTTCTCCGACGACACGCTGGATTTTCCTGAGTCGATCGCCTCCGATCCGCTTACGGGCAACATCCTGGTGGGCAACTACGCCGGCAGCACGGCCACAATCTACGGCATCAACGGCAACTACCTGAACAACGTGGGCGCCTACCACTCCGCTTTTCCGGTGGATGTGACGTCAGACGGCGCCGGCGGTGTATGGCTTGCCAACCAGGGCTCCTACACCGTCACGCACGTCGCGGCGGACGGCGCCATCCAAACGCCTACCTGCTGCAGCGAGGCCAACACGGTGGCGCTCGATCCGCAAGGCAACGTGTGGGTCACGAACTTCGGCCTGGTGAACAACAACTACACCTTCAGCGAGATCTCCCCTACGGGCTCGGTGATCATTCAGGACAAGGCCGTGAATGGGCTGAGCACACCGGGCGGCGCGGCGATGGACGCCAGCGGCCAGTTCTGGGTGCTGAACTATCACAGCAACTCCTTCATCGGCATCGCAGGCAATAACGCGGGTGTTCCCGTGGGAACCGCTCTTTCGCCGGCCGCGCTGGGGAAAGATGCTGCGCTGCTGGAGCCGTATGCGATCGCGCCGGACCCGAGTGGCAATCTTTGGATCTCGAACCGCGCGCAAAACAGCCTGGTGATGTTCTTCGGCATGGCCGTACCGACGGCAACGCCGAGCGCCGCTCGGCCCGTAGCTCCATGAAGCTAGCCCTAGGAACTAGTTGAAAAAGGCTTCAGTGTTTCGGCTGATTTGAGGGCTGATTCGTCTATGTAGTATGCGTGGAGACGAGCAGCTTCAAGGTGGGATGTTCAGCTATGTGACGTTGGAGCAGCGTGTGCCTGGGGATCATCGGTTAGGGGAGATTCGCAGGCTGACGGATATTGTTCTGCGCTCGCTGAGCGAAGAGTTCGATAGCCTGTATTCGGCTTCGGGGCGGCCGTCCATCGCGCCCGAGCATGTGCTGCGGGCGCTGCTGTTGCAGGTGTTTTACTCGGTGCATTCGGAGCGGCAGCTGGTCGAGCAGCTGGACTACAACCTGCTGTTTCGCTGGTTCACGATCCACATCCGTCAACGACAACTGCAGGCCAATCCCTCGTCTCATCCCTGCAGTCCATCGCAAAGACACTCCGAAAGCCAGAACCACTTCTAAGTACGAATCTAGAAGGTCACGATATTAGAAAGCTCTGATGGAACGTCAAGGGGCCGGCACGATACGGAAGGCCCGGAGCTGAAGCCCTGTGTTCATCGGGCGATTTTCGTAGGGCTAAAGCCCTACGCTCCCTCCTGAAGGCAACAGCATGACTTGTTCGGAGTCTCCCTGAAGCTTGCAAGGCTCGGCAGGGTATAACGGACGCAGGACGGATTGAGAGCGTTCATGGGGGAGTTTGGCTTGACGGGGGAGGGACGGGCCTCACTGCACAAGATGCGGCATACGAGGCGCTGGGTAGTTTGGATCGGTTGGATTGCTGCTCCGCTGAATACCTGGCCGGTTCGCCTGCGGTGGATGGTTGTGCTCGGGCTGACGGCTTTGACCGCGTTGGGATGTGGGCTGCTGCAGCGAACGATGGAGTCGCCGTTCGGGGTGCCGGATTCGTCGTTTTACCTGAACATGGCGGAGGGCCGGATGGCGGAGGTCCCGCAGCCGTTTGCATCGCGTCCGCTGGCGCCGTTTCTGGCGAGGGGTCTGGCGGCGGCGGTGCACCGGAGTTCGGAAACGGGCTTTGTCGTGCTGGGCTGGGCTTCGCTGCTGTTCACGCTGGTCGTGGTGTTCTGGATGGTGACGAGCACGGCGGCTCCGCGCTGGATGCTGCCGGTGGTGGCGGCGGTTCCGTTCTGGCCGCAGCTGCTGCATGGGCTGGCGTTGCCGGATCTGCCGTATACGGCGCTGCTGTGTTGCTTGCTGCTGTTTTTGGCGGTGGACCGGCCGTACGGCGCGGCGTCCATGCTGTTGCCGCTGACCCTGGCGCGAGAGTCGACGCTGCTGGCGCTGGTCTGCCTGCTGATTGTGGGTTGGCGGCGGCTGCGTTGGAGTGGCTGCCTGGTGGCGACTGCGGCGGTTGTCGCGGGTTCGCTGCTGGTGCGGCGCCTGAGCGCGGGGGCAGGGGGGAACCCGGAGCATCTGCCGGCGTTTTTTTACATGGCGGCCAAGCTGCCGTGGAATTTGCTGCGGGTTGTGGGCGTGAGGCCGTGGAGCAACCTGTACCCGTTTTTATGCGCGACGCCGCAATGGCAGCGCGCGTTGCCGCTGGGACCGTTGCATAGCGTGGGGTTCTGCGCAATCTCGCCGATTGCGCCGTTGCAGGCGATTTTGGCGTTGACGACAACCTTTGGCCTGCTGCCTCCGCTTTTTGTGTTGCTGTGGCGACATCGTGATCGCACGCGGAGCATGGGGCTCCTCCAGCGATTTTGCCTGGTATATGGCGGCGTTTCGTTCGTTCTGGCGCCGGCGATCGGCACCTGGTACACGCGGCTGCTGGGGTATGGGTGGCCGTTGTTGCTGGTGGCGCTGCCGATGCTGTTCCGGGAGGAGCCCCGCGAGGCAGAGGAACGGGGTGGTGGAGAGGGAGGCCAATTCGCTCCGTTGGGCGTCCTCGGATTTTTGGCGATTCACCTGGCGTTGACGGCGGGTGCGCTGGTGGCGCCATCGATGCACGTTGTGGAGGGGGATGCGGCGCTGGAGTGCCTGGGAATTGCGCTTTTGTGCACGCCGGCGCGGTGTTTTCTTCTCCGTTCCAAAGCGGTCTGAAACCCCTTCCACCGTGGTAAAATTACAATAGGAAAAACACCAGAACAGGCGGCTTTTTCCTCGGGTTTTCGGGCGTTTTTCTCACCTGCTGCGAAGCCTGTCACGTACCCCGCCTGCCGGAGCTCGATTGGCCACCCAGACGCCCCTTCCCGAACCGCAACAGCCTACCCCCGCGGCAACGAATTCCTCCAATTCCTCAAATTCCTATAGCGGCGAGAACATCACGATTCTGGAGGGGCTGGCGGCCGTGCGGTTGCGCCCGGCGATGTATATCGGGTCGACCGGCGAGCAGGGTCTGCACCATCTCGTGTACGAGGTCGTGGATAACTCGGTGGACGAGGCGCTGGCGGGTCATGCGACGAAGATCGATGTGACGATTCACGTCGATAACTCGGTGACAGTGGTGGATGATGGCCGCGGCATTCCGGTGGATAACAAGACGCTGCCCACGGGCGAGGTGATGCCGGCGGTGCAGGTGGTGCTGACCATGCTGCATGCGGGCGGCAAGTTCGATGCGTCGAACTACAAGGTTTCGGGTGGTCTGCACGGCGTCGGCGTGAGTTGCGTGAATGCGCTGAGTGAGGAGTTCGACGTCGAGATCTGGCGCGATGGCCATGCCTGGGAGATGGACTACTCGAAGGGCGATCCGATCAGCGAGCTGCGCAAGATGGGGCCGTCGAAACGGCGCGGAACCAAGGTTCACTTTCTCCCCGATCGCTCGATCTTTACCGTGACCGAGTACAACTACGACACGCTGGCGGGACGGTTGCGGCAGCTGGCGTTTTTGAACAAGGGCATCGAGATCAATCTGACGGATGAGCGCACGACCGATGCGAAGACGGGCGAGTCGAAGACGCAGAGCTTCAAGTTCAACGATGGGATCGCGGGGTTCATCAAACACCTGAATAAGGGCAAGCAGGTGCTGCACGAGAAGCCGATCTACATGGAAGCCGAGATCGGGCAGATGGTGCTGGAGATCTCGCTGCAGTACAACGACAGCTACTCGGAGACGGTGTTCAGCTTTGCGAACAACATCAATACCGTGGATGGTGGAACGCATCTTTCGGGCTTTCGCACGGCACTGACGCGCACGATCAATGCGATCGGGCAGTCGCTTGGGCTGTTCAAGGATATGAAGGAGAACCTGAGCGGCGATGACGTGCGCGAGGGACTCGTCGCGGTCATCTCGGTGAAGTTGCCGCAGCCCCAGTTTGAGGGGCAGACCAAGGGCAAGCTGAACTCCGACGTCTCCGGCGTGGTGCAGCAGTTTGTGAACGAGCGCCTGGGCGCGTTTCTGGAGCAAAATCCGCAGGTGGCGAAGAAGATCATCTCGAAGGCCATCGATGCGTTGCGGGCACGTGAGGCGGCGCGCAAGGCGCGCGATCTGACGCGGCGCAAAGGTGCGTTGGACGGCGGTGGACTGCCGGGTAAGCTGGCGGATTGTTCGGAGCGCAAGCCGGAGTTGTGTGAGCTGTACCTGGTCGAGGGTGAGTCGGCCGGTGGCACGGCCAAGCAGGGCCGCGACCGCAAATTTCAGGCGATTTTGCCGCTGAAGGGCAAGATCCTCAACGTCGAAAAAGCGCGTTACGACAAGATGCTGGGCCACGAAGAGATTCGCGCCATGATTACGGCGCTGGGCTGCGGCATCGGTAAGGATGATTTCGATATCGCCAAGCTGCGCTATGGCAAGTTGATCCTGATGACCGATGCCGACGTGGATGGATCGCACATCCGCACACTGCTGCTGACGTTCTTCTTCCGTCATATGGGCGAGCTGATTAAACGCGGCAACGTGTACATAGCGCAGCCGCCGTTGTTCCGCATCAAGAAGGGCAAGTTCGAGCAGTACATCAAGGACGAGCGCGAGTATGTGCAGGTGATGGTGAAGCGCGCATCGGACGGCATGGTGGTTCGCTATGGCGATGCCGGTCACAGGCTGGAAGGCAAGAGGCTGACCGACTTCATGGCGCAGCTGGACGATTATCTCGGCTTCTTCGACAAGGTGAATAAGCGGCTGCGCAATGACCAGGTCGTGCGCGCGTTTGCGGAGATCTTCGCTAGTGAAGGCAAGGATCCCGCGCGGCGCCATGACTTTGAATCTCCTGAAAAGCTCGAGGTGATGCGCGGGCGGCTGAAGGAGCTGGAGCGGCACTGGCAGTTCAAGGCGGTCAGCGAGGTGCAGTTCGACGAAGAGCACCAGACGTATTCGGTGACCTTTACGGATGCGCAGGGCGCGCCGCGCAAGATCGACTGGACACTGGCGAGTTCGCCGGAGTCGCGTCAGTTGCTGGCCAAGCAGGCGCACCTGGGGGAGGCGCTGCAGGGGCCGTTCCACATCGAGTATGCGGCGAAGGGTATTGAAGCGAAGAAGACCGACACAGTGGTGAGCCTCACGCCGACGCAGGCCGAGCTGGATGAGGCCGACGAGACCGAGCAGGAAGAGGGCGTCAACGAGACGATTGCGTCGGCTCCGGGCACGATGGATGAGGCCAAGCCGGGCAAGCGGTCGGCGAAGGTGTCTCAGGATCCGGTGGAAAAGGCGACGGTGCGCGAGGTCTTCGAGTATGTCATCGAGCAGGGCCGCAAGGAGTACCAGGTGCAGCGCTACAAGGGGCTCGGCGAGATGACCGCACCGCAGTTGTGGGAGACGACGATGGATCCCGCGAGGCGCACGCTGTTGCAGGTGCGGCTGGAGGACATTGCGGCTACGGAAGAGATCTTCACTACGCTGATGGGTGAGGATGTGGAGAGCCGGCGGAAGTTTATCGAAGAGAATGCGCTGGATGTGAAGAATTTGGATATCTGAGGCTGGCTGCTTGAAGGTACACGGCGGCAAAAGCTGTCATCCTGAGCAACGCGAAGGACCTGATTTTCCCCGGAGTGCAACGACGCTCCAGGCGAAAAGCCGTTCCTTCACTTCGTTCAGGATGACAGCTCAAGGAACGTTTTTATTGGCAGGTTGAAGATACAGTGCTTCGCACTTTCTCAAGTTGAGGACGTTGCCGCACCTGCTTCACTAAACGAAGTGCAGGCGGCGTACACTGAGCGTCATCGTGTTGAAGATCTCCTTGTTTACGCGCCTGCTTTTCGTCCTTGCCTTAGTTTTCACTGCCCTGCGTGCATCGGCGCAAAGCCCCACCCGTGTGGCCATCGTAGGGCTTACGCATGGGCATGTGCAGGGATTTTTGCATGGCGTGGGATCGCACCCTGAGATCAAGCTGGTGGGGATCTCGGAGCCGGATGCGGCGCTGCGTGCGAAGTATGAGCGGCTGTTTCATCTGGATCATGCGCTTTTTTTTGCTTCCGAGCCCGAGATGCTGAAGGCGACGCATCCGCAGGCGATCCTGGTGTACACGGCGCCTTCGCGGCATCTGGCTGCCATTCAAATTGCCGCGCCGATGCACATTGCGGCCATGGTGGAGAAGCCGCTCGCGACGACGGTGCCGGATGCGCTGGCGATTCAGCGGTTGGCAGAGCAGAACCATGTGTCAGTGCTGACGAACTATGAGACGACCTGGTATGCGTCGAATGCCGAAGCCGGGAAGATGCTGCAGGCCGGCAAGATCGGCGAGATCCGGCGCATGGTGTTTCACGATGGGCACAAGGGGCCGAAGGAGATCGGCGTCGACCCGGAGTTTCTGGCCTTTCTTGAGGACCCGCAGCAGAACGGAGCGGGTGCGTTGTTCGATTTCGGATGTTATGGCGTGGATCTGGCGACGGTGATCATGCATGGCGAGCTGCCTTTATCCGTAACCGCCGTGCTGAACCATGACAAGCCTGCGATCTATCCGAAGGTGGATGACGATGCGACGGTGCTGCTGAAGTATCCGAAGGCCGTGGCGGATATCGAGGGCTCGTGGAACTGGCCGTTCGATCGCAAGGATATGGAGCTTTATGGATCGACGGGTTATGTGGATACGGTGTATGTGTCGACGGCGGTGACGGATCATCTGCGGATGCGCTTACCGGGTGAGGCGACGGAGCACAACGAGATTGCGCCGGTGCTCGAGGGTGCGCATCGGGATTCGCTGAGCTATCTGGTGGCTGTGCTGAACGGCACGCTGCAGCCGGAGGACGATCTTACTTCGCTCAGCACCAATGTGAAGGTGGTGAAGATTCTGGATGCGGCGCGTCGATCCGCGGCCACGGGACGTGCGGTGGAGTTGTCGGAGCCGGGCTCGGGAGCTGTCCGGTAGATCCACCCAGACAGCGCGGATGTGTGTTCGAGTAGCAGAGGGTCCGCCGTATGGCAGCAGAAACAGGTTCCCTTCGGGAATGACAGAAAGAAAAGCAAGAACGAGCGCCCGGCAGCGTCTTATGAAGAGATGACGTTTTACGAATGGATGAGATGGGTGCCGGCGCAGGGTCGTAGGCTTGGGCTCTGCGGTTTGGCATTGTGCGCCGCGGGGCTGCTTGTGTCCCCTGTGCGTGTTCATGCTCAAGGCGCGGGTGCGGCAAAGCAGGGCGTAGCATCCGCAAGGGCAAGCAGTGCGGCGACGGGCGCAAGTGGCGCGAGTGGAAGCTCGGGCATGGTTACACCGCGGGTTCCATCGCCCGCAACACCGCAGGAGTCCACGCCCAGCGGCCATGTTGGCAGTGCGACAACCAAGGACCCGGCAGCGTTATTGCAGGCGCAGATTGCGAAGCTGCCCCTGCTGACGGGCACGGATATCAGTGTTCCCAAGCGCAGTACGGAGATCATGAATCACCTCAGCGCGGTGCTGCGGTTCTATCGCTCGGCGGTGCTGCCGGTGCAGAAGGTCGGCGAGCCCAGTGACGTTCTGTATGCGGAACAAAGCTCGACCGAGGCTACGCAGATTGCGAAGCTGGCTTTTCAGGCAGCGAAGAACGAGGCTGCGCTGCTGAGTCGGGTGCCGGGTGCGGCGAGTGCGCCCACGCCTTCGGATGCGAAGGCGTCGCAGGGCGCCGGCGGCGATGCGGGACGGATCGGCGCCGCTCTGGCGCAGGCCCAGGGGCGCGTGACGGCGTTGGAAGGGCAGCAAGCCGCGCTCGAGACGCAGATCAGCACGGCGCGTGCGGCGCAACGCGCGGCGCTGCAACAGCAGGAGCAGCAGGTGGAGGGCGCCCTGGAGCTGCAGAAGGCGATGGTCGAGGCGCTGGGCAGAATCAGCAGCTTCTCGGAGGCGCAAAGCAGCACGGGGCTGGCGGGCGATATCGAGCGCCTGCAGCGCTCGGCGCCGGAGTTATTAAATACGGGCGCCAAGGCGCCCGCGCCGCCGCTGCTGCAGAGCCTTGCCGCGGCGCATGACGCCGGTGTGACCACGCAGGCGGGGGTGATGTTTGGGCTGCTGAGCTCGTTGCGCGAGATCGATGCGCAGATCACGGCGAACGATGCGCTGGCCAAGGGGGCACAGGATCTGCGCACACCGTTTCTCAAGGTGCTGCGGTCGACCGTGCAGCAGGGGCAGCTGCTTTCGCAGCAGACGGTGGATCTCGGCGCAACGCCCACAACGAATGCGCAGGATCTTGCCAGCACGCGCAAGCAGTTCGACACGCTGACGAATACGTTTCAGGTGTTGGCGAACGCAACGTTGCCGCTGAGCCAGGAAATTGTGGTGCTGGGCAACGATCGCGGCACGCTGACGACGTGGCGCAGCGTCGTGGATGAGGAGTACGACTCGATTCTGCGGGCGCTACTGCTGCGTGTGGCGGAGATTGCGATTGCGTTGGGCATTCTCGCCTTGGCGAGCAACTTCTGGAGCCGCGCGACGGTGCGGTATGTCAGCGATCTGCGGCGGCGGCGGCAGTTGTTATTTGTGCGGCGCGCGGTGATTGGCTTTCTTAGCGGGCTGGTGGTGATCTTCGGCTTTGTTACGCAGTTCAGTTCGCTGGCAACGTTTGCGGGCTTTATTTCGGCAGGCATTGCGGTGGGTCTGCAGAGCATTCTGCTGTCGGTGGCGGCGTACTTCTTCATTGTTGGACGGTATGGTGTGCGGGTCGGTGATCGCATTACGGTGGCCGGCGTTACGGGCGACGTGATCGAGGTGGGGCTGGTGCGGTTTTACATGATGGAGCTTGCGGGCACGGGAACGGAGCTGCACTCGACAGGACGCGTGGCGGTGTTTGCGAATTCGATTCTCTTTCAAACGGGAACGCCGATTTACAAACAGATGCCGGGTACCGAATATGCCTGGCATGAGCTTACGGCGAAGCTCAATGGCAATGCCGATATAGCAGCGGTGAGCGGTGTGATTCTGCAGGCGGTGGATGACACCTATGCCAACTACAGTGCACGCATCGAAGGCCAGCATCAGCAGGTGGAGGCATGGATGGGAACGGCGCTGCCGGCGCCCAGGGTGGAGTCGCGCCTGCAGCTGGTGGACGGTGGTTTGCAGTTTGCCGTGTTGTTTCCGGTGGAGCTGAACCATGCGGCGGCGACGGATCAGCAGATTGCGGAGGAGCTTGTAAAGAGCATGAAGGTGGATGGGCCGTTGAAGGCGGGGCTGCCGGATCTGCCGGTGATCAAGGCGGCTGTCAAGACTTAGGAGCAGCGAGTTAGCGAGTTAGCTGGTTGGCGAGTTAGTAAGTCTGCTTGTGGACTATGGAAAACGTGGGCAGGTGCAATAATCTGGCATGAGTTCACAGCCTCCTCCTCCTCTTGTCGCTGATGCGACGCGCCGCCGTTTTCTTGCGATGGCCTCCGCTGCCGGGCTCGGTTCCGGTGTGGGCTCGACGTTGTTTCCGGGTGCGTTGCTGGCCTTGGCCTCGAGCACGGCTGAGGCGCAGCGCGGGGATGACGTCGAAGATCATGCGGCGGCCGGGTTGCCGAAGATCACCGAGGCGATGATCGAGGCGGCGGCCGCTCTTGCCGGGGTGAGCTTTACGCCGGAGCAGCGGAAGGTGATGCTCGAAGGGCTGAACAGCCAGCGCGATGACATTGCCGAGGTGCGGAAGATCCCGTTGGCGAACAGCGTTGCGCCTTCGCTGGTGCAGGATCCGGTGTTGCCGGGTACGGTGTTGGATACGGTGCGCAGGCCGGCGAAGATGGGACCGGCGCCGTCGGTTGCAGAGCTCGGGATCCGAGTGGGGGCAAGCAACGAGGAGCAGGTTGCGTTCGCGACGGTGCGGCAGATGGGCGAGCTGCTGCGGGCCAAGAAGATGACTTCGGTGGAGTTGACGAAGCTTTATCTTGCGCGGCTGAAGCGCTATGATCCGACGCTGCATTTTGTGATCACGCTGACCGAACAGCGGGCTCTCGATCAGGCCGCTGCAGCCGATCGTGAACTTGCCGCGCACAAGCCGCGTGGGCCGTTGCATGGCATTCCGTGGGGCGCGAAGGATCTGCTGGCGGTAAAGGGATATCCGACGACGTGGGGCGCGGGACCGTACATGACGCAGAGCTTCGACTACGACGCGGAGGTGGTGACGCGGCTGGACAAGGCGGGTGCTGTGCTGTTGGCGAAGCTCACGCTGGGCGCGTTGGCGCAGGGGGATCTGTGGGGCGCGACGCCGGGCACGCGAACACGCAATCCGTGGAACACGAAGCAGGGATCGAGTGGATCGTCGGCGGGTGTGGCGAGTGCGGTGGCGGCGGGCTGTGTTGGCTTTGGGATTGGCACGGAGACGCTGGGGTCGATCTCTTCGCCATCAACGCGTTGCGGCTGCACGGGGCTGCGGCCATCGTTCGGGTTAGTGCCGCGTACGGGAGCGATGGCGCTGAGTTGGTCGATGGATAAGATCGGGCCGCTTGCGCGCTCGGTGGAGGACGCCGCGCTGGTGCTGGAGGCAATCTATGGCCCGGATGGGCATGATCCGAGTGTGCAGCCGGCGGCGTTCAATCCGGACTTCATGATCGACGTGCGCAAGCTGCGCGTGGGGTATCTGAAGAGCGCGTTTGACAGGCCGACGATGGAGCCGATGAAGCCGCCCAGCGAGACACTGGCAGGCAAGGAGCTGGAGGACTACAACAAGCGCGTTGCGGGACGGAAATTGCAGTTGGAGCGGCAGTTGTACGATGCGCAGTACAACGCCAAAGCCCTGGCGGTGCTGCGCGATATGGGTGTCGCGATGCAGGCGGTGGAGTTGCCGAAGTTCAACTACGGTGCGCTGGTGCCGATGCTGGAGGCTGAGGGGGCGGCAGCGTTCGATGAGCTGACACGCTCTGGGCGGGACTCGCTGCTGGCAGGGCAGATGCCGTTTGACTGGCCGAACACGTTCCGCACGGCGCGGCTGTATCCGGCGGTGGAGTACATCAACGCCTCGCGGGCGCGGCGTTTGGCGATGGAGCAGCTTGCGGCATTTTTCGCTGCGTTCGATGTGATTGTGACGCCGAGCAGCGGGACGCAACTGGTGGCGACGAATCTATGCGGACAACCGGCGGTAATTGTGCCGAACGGCCTTCGCGGAGCCGATGCGCCCGCGCCGCCAACCACGGAGGATGGCGCGCTGAATAATGCGGGTGGGCCGGGAACGCCGGTGTCGCTGACGTTTTTGAGCCCGCTGTATCAGGAGGCAAAGGCATGTGCGCTGGCGCATGCGTATCAGGTGAAGACGGGCTTTCAGTTGCAGCATCCGAAGCTTGGTTGAGCTATGACGAAGGCGCAAGAGGAATATCTTTATCGCGGAGTGCACGCGGGACATCCGGCGTAAGCCGCTGCACTCAACGGGGTAGTAGTTCCCGGGAACATCCATGGAAGGGTGAGTCCCGAGGAGCACAACCGGGGCGGCTGGTCAGCCAATAGTCCGTTTACTTCGTGGACTACGAATGAGCGCCTCGCCAGAAGTTACGCTTGTGAGGAGAAAGGTGCGGGTGTCCTGCTCCGGCTTAAGAGGACACGGCCGGCACGGGCGGAGATGTGGACCTGGGTACGCTCGCCGGACCACTATAGCGAAGACGAATGGCTACTTTCCGGCGTTAAACTGGATGCAGAGGTGGTTGAGCGTGAGCTTCCGTGCAGAGGTGGTGGCGAGATTGAGCGCTGAGAGTCTGATTGCGGCCCACGAACTCCTCGTTTTAATCGATAAGGAGCGGTTGAAGCCGATCTCGGTTGCGCCCGCAAGCACAACGGCTCACGAAGCGTTAAGGCTGTGGCGCACGCGGCTGCGCAATACTACAATCACCCACCAGGAAATCATCGGCCTAGCGGAGCTGGTGCACAGCCTGGGGACGCTGACTCCGCAAAAGAAGGTGGAGCAGTATGGATTCGCCGGACCAAGCACGACCCTCACTATCTTTTTTGAGAGCACAAGCAGGGCTTTTGTGGGCTCGACGCTGACGAAGGGACCAGGGCGGCACAGAGTGGCTAAGCCGGCGAACTCGCAAGCACTCTCTGCATAAGTGCCATCTCATCAACTGAGATCGTTATGTTCCTTCCAGTTCAGGGCGTTTTGTCGGCCTTGGGGGTCAGCATTTTCAGGAAAAATTCCTGGAAGACGTTGTTCATGGCATCGCCGGCGATGCCTAGAAAGCCATTCTCAAAGGTGAGTGCAGCGCCTTGGCGATCGGAGGGCGCGTAGTACAGGTTGGAAATGGCCCCGGCAGAAAGATCGCCGAGTACGCCCGCGAATGCCGGCTGCCGGTGGCCGTTGTCGCCGCGGCAGATGACGGCAGTGGAGACGGCGTAGAAAAACCGTGAGCGGATCGAGCCTGTGCCCTTGTAAAAATAGCGGGGATCCTGGTGAAAGAGCACCGGGAGCACCGCGCCTCCCATGTAGGTGCCGGCGACGAGGTTGCCGAGATCAGCGCCGTAGCGACGGCCATAACCCGCTGCTCCCTGCGCGTACCCGGGAAAGGCGTTTTCCGCCTGCTGCACGCCGGCCACGGTGCCGACGAGCAGGAGATTGCCGGGATCACTGGCGTTTTTGGTGGCGAGCGTGAACTTCTGCCTGGGGGTGAGCGGCGGGGCGTTCCAGTTGTAGCTGACGAAGAAGTTTGGGACAACCCCGAGCAGGCGCTGCCGCTCTTCGGAGCGCATCTCCTCAAGGCCAAGTTCTTGAGTGGAGGCCACGGCGTTCACCGTGACGCTGACCGTGGCGAGAGTGAGAGCGAAGGGCGAGAGCTGGACACTTTGACCGGGCTGCAGATCGCCCGCAGCAGAGACCGTGTTGAAGCCCTGCAGCGTGACCATCACCGTGAACGGGCCGGGGGAGACGCTGGCAAAGCGGAAGTGTCCACTGAGGTCGGAGGTGGTCTCCTGTGCGGTGGAGTGTCCGGCGGACGACAAAGCGATGCGTGCGCCGCTGATGGGAACGCCTTTTGCATCGCCGATGACCCCGCTGATGCTGCCGAGAGCCCTTTCTGACGGTGCGGAGGAGGGGCGGTCCTGGCTGGAGGAGTGTGGTGGGAGTGGGACGGATGGCTTGGGCGACTGCGCCGCGACGAAATCGCCGCTGAACAGCAGCAAAAAGCTCGCCGCGAAACGGCTGGCCGCGCGGAGGCGCAACGGATTGTCCTTCTCCGGGAGGGTCGGCAGCACCTGTTCAGGATATCCGCTTATGGCGGCGGATCGTGTCAGCCGCCGTAGCCGCCGTAGCCGCCGTCGGCGATCGTGGCCGGATCTGCACCTGTGCCTTTGGCGAGCTCTTTTTTCACCAGCTCGCTGACGGTTTTGTTGTCGACGAAGAGGCCACTGGCGAGGATGCGCTGCTGCACCACGCGCATGGTCGGACCCATGTCCTTGGGGCTGGGACGCTTGCCGTCGTTGCCGGCGGTGATGTGCTCGATGGCGCCTTCGATGATGGGGCGGATGTCGTCTTCCTTTGCTGTTTGCGGGAGATAGATTTCGATCATGCCGATCTCCGCGCGCTCTTTTTCGGCGAGTTCGGGGCGGCCGCCCTTGGTGAACTGCTCGGCGGAGTCGCGGCGCTGCTTGAGCAGGGTCTGCAGGATGGATTGTTCTTCGGTGTCGGTCAAAGGCGCGCGTTTGTCAATCTCTTTGGACCGCAGCGCCGATTTGACCATGCGCAGGGTGGTCAGCCTGGCCTCCTCGCGGGCCTTCATGGCCGTGATGATGTCTTTGTTGATGCGCTCCGCGATGCTGGGCATGGGTGGGCTCCTGTGTATAGGACAGCTTACGCGAGGGCGTACCGGGGCTGAAGCTGTGTCTTCGTCGGATGCAGTTCTCCTGATCGAACCTCCGGCGCTCGTTACGAAAGGGTGTTCCGAAAGACATCTACTGTGCTACGCGAACAGCCGATATTCTGCATGTACCTTTCGCACTCGGAGTTTTCATGCGTCTACGTTTTTTTGCCTGCACTGCGGCGCTGCTTGCAGCGGCGGTTACTGCTCATGCCACGCCTATCCGTTACAGCTTTACCTACACCGGAACGGGGACCTACACCGCTGGGGAGACGGCGACCGGCAGTGGCGCCATGACTGTGGATCCCTCGACGGGCAGCATCACGGCGTTTTCCTTTTCCGATACGCTTGTCGCCGGGAGCACCTCATCGACTTTCACCTATGACCTGGGCGACCTAGCCTCTTCTACAGTGGCCACGGGAAGCTCTGTTTCAGATTTCAGCTTCCAGACGGCTTTCGAACCCGGCGCCAACTCCAGCTTCGGTTCCGTAGATTTCAGCGGGGCGTATTCGGGTGTTGGATCCGGCAGCACGGCGGCCGGCAACGCAATGAACCTGGCCGATTTCACCAGCGGTGCCACCAGCTTCACAGAAATCTCCGCAGGCGGAGGAACGCCAGCCTCCGTCACTCCCGAGCCCTCCAGCATCGCCCTGCTCGGTACAGGTCTGCTCGGGGTCGTCGGTGCGGCACGGCGGCGGTACGCTTTCTAGAGCATGATCACCATAGATATACCCGGTTCTTGGGAGGGAGCAGCGGCCTTCAGGCCGCTGAATCCAGCGCTGCAGGGGAGCAGGGCTTTAGCCCTGGGCCGTTTGGAAACGGAAGCAGAGCCCAGCCCTGAAGGGCACTTGGACTCCGCTCCTGTTCCGTGGGCTGAAGCCCACGGCTCCCTCCCAAGAACGACCCTTCTTGGGTACACCTGCACGAATCATGCTCTAGCCTTGTTTTGGTATCGCGACCCCGGCCTCGGCCCTGGTTTTCCTTTGCTTCCAACTTCATCGTTGCCCTCCGGCGAGAGCGCAACCCAAGGACAGAGCAGGGAGAGAAGTCGATAGAATGGCACTATGATTCGTAAAACGCGTCTTTTCACCCCCGGCCCCACGCCCCTGCTGCCCGCCGCGCAGTTCGCCATGGCGGCGGCCGATATTCACCATCGCACCCCCGAGTTTCGCGCGCTGTTCAAACGCGTTCTGGAACAGCTGAAGACGTTTGTCGGCACGAAGAACGATGTGGTGATCCTGTCGAGCTCGGGCACGGGCGCGATGGAGGCCGCGGTGTCGAATCTGACGTCGCCGGGCGACCGGGTTCTGGTGCTCTCGGCCGGAAAATTCGGCGAACGCTGGGCGGCTTTGGGTAAAGCTTTTGGCTGCGCGGTCGATATAGTCAGCAAGCCGTATGGCGAGACCTTCACCATGGAGGAGATCAAGGCGGGGCTGAAGCTGGAGACGCGCTGCGTGTTTGTGCAGGCGAACGAGACCTCGACGGGAACGCGGCATGACATTGAAGCGATCGCACGGCTGCTGCAAACGGAACACTCCGAGGCGCTGCTGGTGGTCGATGCCATTACGGGGCTGGGAACGATGCCCCTGGACATGGATGGCTGGGGCGTGGATGTGATGATCGGCGGTTCGCAAAAGGCGGTGATGATACCGCCGGGGCTGAGCTATCTGGCGGTGAGCGAACGCGCGTGGGATCGCATGGAGGCGACCTACAATCCGCGCTACTACTTCGATCTGCGCAAAGAGCGGAAGAACGCCAAGAATGGCGAAAGCGCGTACACCCCGGCAGTGGCGTTGATCGCGGCGCTGGGTGCGGCGCTGGATTGGATCGGGGCGCAGGCGGCGACGGCGGAGAGGCCGGAGGGCGATCTGGCCGCGGGCCGGGTGAAGCTGGTGGACAACGCGGAGCTGATCGCGGAGATGACCCGGAAAGCGGTAACGGCGATGGGAATGACGCTGTTTTCGCAGGCTCCGGGGGCGGCGGCTACGGCTGTGAATGCGCCTGAGGGCGTGGATTCGGGTGTGATCTGCAAGGGGCTGAAGAGTCGCTTCGGCGCGATCATCACCAACGGCCAGGGCGAGATGCAGGGCAAGATCTTCCGCATTGCCCACCTGGGCTTCTTCGATTACATGGATACCATTGCGCTGATCGGCGCGCTGGAACAGGTGGTCGTGGCGAGCCTGCCGCAGCTTGGGGTGCAGTTCGGAACGGGGCTGGTGGCCGCGCAGAAGGTGTATGCGGAGCGTGTGGCTCAAGATGGGATGTAGCTGATTCCTTGAAGGTGTGCAGCAGCAGGAGAAAGCAGATCCCTCCGCTACGCTACGGGATGACAAATAAAGTGACATGGGATGACAAACAAAAGGGACATTGGGCGACAAAATAAAAGTGGTATGGGATGACAAGCAAAAGCCGAAACCAGCGCTATTGCCTTTCTTTCTGTCATTCCCGGAGGGAATCTGCTGTTCGCACCTGCTATGGAGCGAGGCGTGATCAGCTATAAAAAACCGCTCGAATTTGAAAGTAGCGAAAAGAGGCAGCCCCCAAGGGCTGCCTCTTTTTGTCGTGCAGTTCGCAACGCAGGTTGTAGAGCCGGATAACCCGTTCAGTAGGAACTTCCGGTTCGAGTGGGATAGAACGCACCCGACCCGCCGCGCGATAACTGGTCCCAAGCACAAAAGGACATGGCAGGAGACTGCCGGCCCGATGTGTTTGCAAGGCCCTAGCTGTGCGGAAAGACTGGCATCACACGGTCTTCTGACAAGCGACAAAGCCGCAGCCGAGTTGTAAGCGAGTTGTCGAGAAGTCAGGAGTTGCAATGTTCGCTACCATATTTTCGCTCTTTGGCAAGGCTGCCGCGGTGCTATCCCTGTTCGGGATTCTGGCCGTGACCGGTTGCGGCGTGAGCGGGAAAGACATAGCGAGTCCCGCTGTATTGCCGATCGGCAACGGGGATGTCTCCATTCAGGGCTTTGCGCATGGTGGAGCGTATCCGATCCAGTACGCCACGATCCGGCTGATGGAGACGCAGACGAACGGCTATGGCGGAGCGGCCAAGCAGCTGGCGGCCACGCAGTCGGACACGCTGGGAAACTTCAATTTCGGCAACAACCTCTCGTGTGACGCCGGGCAGTACGCCTACATCACGGTGTCGGGCGGACAGACGGTCAGCGGCAAAACCAACAACAACGTGGTGCAGGTCGGGGCCATCGGCTCCTGCTCGGTGGATCTGGCGTATCCGCAGAATGTGAATGTGTGGGTCTCGGAGCTGAGCACGATTGCAGCGGCGTATGCGCTGGGGAACTTCATGACGATCGCACCGAACGATGATTCGGGGCAGCAGATCGTAAATATCTCCGCGCCGGCGAATAATAACTCCGCCGCGCCGGGCTGCACGCCGTCCGGCACCAGCATGACGTGCACGGCTGCCGGGTTGGCGAACGGATTTGCCAACGCCTTCAACCTGGTCGATTCCGTGCGCTACGACGGAACGAATCCGACCGGGCAGGCGAACAGCGCGATGCCGAACAGCAGCAACAAGCAGGCTGTCCTGCCGCAGGCTTTGGTGAACACGCTGGGAAACATTCTGCAAAGCTGTGTAGACTCCGCCGGCGGCGGTGTGGCGGGGAGCAGTGGCTCCTATGCGAGTGACGGGACGCACTGCGGCGATCTGTTTCTGAATGCCACGCCGCCAAATTTGACAGCACCGCAGAACACCCTGCAGGTGGCGCTGAACATGGCCAAATACCCCACCAACAATGTGGATGCGCTGTTCAACCTGCAGCCACGTGGCGTGTTTTTCACGCCGGATCTGGTTTCGGACACCTTTGGCGCCGCCGGCCCGCTGCTGAGCTTCACGCTTTCGATCTTCTACAACGGCACCGGCATCAGCGGCGATGCCGGCATTCCGTACCCGGTGGATGTCGCGCTGGATGCCCAAGATAACGCGTATGTGCTCTACAGCAAGGACGCTACCGGGTCGACCTACGCCGCCCTGGATGGCTTTTCCGCCGCGGGGGCGGGTTTGTTTGCGGGGACGCCGCTGACGGCGATGCCGAATCCGAGTGCGCTGGCGCTCGACAGCGCGGGCAATGCCTGGGTGACGAACGACACGGCCACCGGTGGCGTCTCCGAGCTTTCTACGTCCGGCAGCAATGCGGGTAAGGTCGCGCAAGCGATCGCCGTCCCTCATGGGTACGCCGCAGGACTGGCGCTGGATATGACTGACAGTTTGTGGGTAGCGCGTGACGCGGCGGATGCGAATCAGTCGTTTTTCCGATTTTCATCCACGAATTTTTATGGAATATCCACTCTGCAGTTCCCCCCACTCCTGAATGCTCCCGTCAAGCGAATCGTGGTGGATAGCAATCAGAACCTTTGGGGCGTCACCAGCAGCCTTACATCGAATGCGGTGGCCTTCGGCTTCGGCTATGGCGCCAATACCAGTCTTGCAAGTGTGAAGACGGCAAACCTGACAGGAACTGGCGGCTTTGGCGTGGCGATTACAAATGGACTGGAGGCGTATTTTCCCGTGAACGGGCAGCTGAACTCGGCGAGCGGAAGCACGTTGGGTGGCATTTTGCCGAACAGTGCGGGGTGGGCGGCGGCCTCCAGCGCGGCTGCGCCGTCGGGCGTTGCCATCGATGGCGGCGGCAACATCTTCTGGACCGATTTCGAGAGCAGCGGGAAGGTCTACATGATGGTGCCCTTCACCGGCGCCGGAACGGTGACCGCCAGTACGCTTCCCAGCGGGGAGATGACCTCCTTCCAACCGTGTTTTGCCGTGAGCGGACAGTGCCATGTGAGCGCGGCGGGCACGAATCTGCGCGGCATGGCGATCGATAGCTCGGGGGCGATGTGGTACGTGTCGGACAGTGGCGACTATGCCGTGGTGCAGACGCTTGGTCTGGCTTCGCCCACCTGGCCGCTGATCTCCTACGCGCACGCCGCAAGCATCGTGCAGTAGCGAGCAGTAATGTGACAAGAGGGGGAAGAGAGGAAACGAATTGGGCAGGCGCGTACCCATCGTGTGTGTATGGGCTGCGCGTTTCGGTGATTGTTGCACGGAGGTAAGAAGGTCCATAACAGTGCATGCTCAACCGTCGCAAAGACAGGCTTTTCCCCGGGCGTCCATCACAGACGAAGATGGCCGGCCGACAAGGGGAAGGGTCGGCGTTTTGCCGGATGCACCCAATGAGGACAGTACATTTCTTGGGGTCGCCGGAAGCGTTGGGAAGCAGGATTTACTGGAGCCCTCATGCGCTTTTCGACTTCTGCCCATTTGTTTCGCATTTTGATCCTGGCTCTCACAGCAGCCCCGATTGCGCTTGCCGGTTGCGGCGCGGGATTGGAACAGGTTGCCGCGACCGCGGCGGCTTCAACCACTGAACCCGTGCTCGCGCCGGCAGCCATCCCGGGCAAGACCATCAACGGCAACGTGCACGGCGGCGTCTACCCGATCAAGAATGCGACCATCCGTTTGATGGAGACGCAGGTCAGCTCGACGAGCACCTATCCCAAGAGTACAGACCCGAGTGTGACGACGCAGACCGCGGCCAAGCAGCTGCTCACCACCACATCGGATGGAAATGGGAACTTCACGTTTGCCGATACCGGTTGGAGCTGCGACTCCGGGCAGTATGCCTACATCACGGTGAGCAGCGGGTACACCGTCAATCTGAACACCACGACGTTCAACAACGATGTAGTGCAGGTGGGCGTCATCGGTCCCTGCACATTGCTCGCGAACAAGAGCGAGATCGATAGCGTGAACGTGTTTGTCTCGGAGCTGAGCACCGTAGCGGCGGCGTACGCGCTGGGCAACTTTATCTGGATCGACAACACGAATGCCTCCAGTGGGGAGCAGCTGGTGAACATCACGGCGCCGCAGAACAACAGCTCGACCGGAGGCTGCACGGTAACCAGCGGTACGACTGCCGTGTGCACGGCGGCCGGGTTGGCCCATGCCTTTACGCTGGCTTCGGTTCTGGTGGATTCGGTTGAAACCAACGGCACGTTTCCCACGGGTCAGGCGCAGTTCTCGAATAAATTGAGCACCATCTCCAGCATTCCGGCGCCGTTGATCAACACGATGGGCAACATCCTGCAGAAGTGCGTGGATTCGATCGGCGGGTCGCAATGTTCGTCGCTGTTCAGCTACGCCACGCCGACCGGCGGAACGGCGCCCACGAATACGCTGCAGGTAGCCATGAACATGGCAAAAAATCCTACAAGCAACGTCACGAATTTGTATAACCTGCAGGCGCCGGCGGTGCCGTTCACTCCCAGCCTGGGCTCCGCGCCACCCTCGTTTGCGCTCTCCGTCTTCTACGGTGTGACGGCCAGCGGATCGGCTGTGCCGTACCCGGTGGATATCGCGCTGGACAGCTCGGATGACGCATTTATCCTCTACGCCGATAACGCGCCGGGGTATGCCACCTATTCCGCAGAAGCTGCGATCTTCCCCAGCGGTCAAGGCCCCAACTTCAGCGCGCACAACACGGCCTATAAGTACCCAAGCCAGATTGCAGTCGATGGGAACGGCTATGTGTTTTCGACCAACAACGACCCTACCGCGGCGAATGGCGCCGTGCTCGAGCTGTCAAACTCGGCGCTTTACCCGACGGCGACGCTCCCCAATGCCTCCGGCATCGCTATCGATCGCGGCAACAACGTGTGGGTCTCCGAGGCATCCGCAACGGGACCCTCGATGAACGAGTTCACGAGTGCGGCGATGCGCACCGCACTGTCCACGAATGGGAGCACCTATGCTAGTGCGCCCGTCGCGCTTAGCTCCAAGGCACTGGGTTCCGTGCTGGGTCTCGCCGTGGATAGTGGGCAGAATATCTGGGGCGCCGGCGCCAACAGCACCGGAAACGCGATGGCTGCGTTCCTCGCCAATAGCGGCGGCAAGAGCACAGCGACGTACACCTCGGGGGGAGGCACGACCCAGGCGTTCAGTACGACGGCACCGTTCTCCGTGGCTCCGGGAGCGGTAACCGTCACCGCCGGCGTGACCACCGCCTATAACGTGTTCATGCCGCTGTATAACCAGCTCAGCTCCGCGAGCTACGCGACAGCCGGTGGCACCCTGAGCGTAGGGAGCAGCTCCGCCGCCAGCACCGCGGCCGTTCCGCACCGCAGCCAGGTGGATGGTGCGGGCAGCGTGTTCTGGACGGATCTGGAGGGCGCCGGCCAGCTGTATCGGTACACGCCACCCGCCGCGGGGAGCGCCATGAGCACAGGCACTGTCGTCGCGATTCTGCCTTGCTTTGCATATCCCACCGGCAGCACCTTCAACTGCGTCACAACCTCCAACGCGACGGCGACGACCTCGGTGTACACGCCCGCCAACTTTCGTGCGCTTGCCATCGATAGTGCGGGCAACATCTGGTACGCCGCTGACGCCGGGTATGGCGCGATCATCGAGACGATTGGGACGGCCGCGCCCACTTGGCCGCTCATCGCCTACGGCCATCCGGCGGCGTTGCCGAAATAGGCGAGACACAAGTTTTCCTCGCGGCGGCCTTCGGGCCGCCGTTTTTTTCTGCTTTTCCGGATAAGGATGTGGTCTTCCACATTGGGTACACAGTTGCGAGTGGATTAGCACGTGTGATCACCTGAACGCTTGCCTAGACTGGTTGCATGGCTGTTCTCTCGATGCCCATGCCGTCCGGTGACGGCAGCCTTCCCTCTTCGGTTCAAACCGAAATTACCGTTCTCGGCGCGATGCTGCTCGACGCGGTGGCGATCACAGACGCAACCGCCAAGCTGCGCCCGGATGATTTTGCGCTGGACTCTCACCAGCGCATTTATCGGGTCATTACGGATCTGCTCACACAAGGTCATGCGGTCGACCTGATTACGGTGATGGATGCGCTGACGCGGCGCAAGGAGCTGGATGCGATCGGCGGGGCGCCGTATCTGGCCTTTCTTACCGAGGGAATTCCACGCAATCCAAACGTTGAAAGCTATGTCCGCATCGTCAAGGACAAAAGCCTTTTGAGGCAGCTGCTCAGCATCTTCAATGAGGGCATGGCGGCGGCCTCGGACCAGAGCGAGGATGCGACGCAGGTCCTGAACGACGTTGAGGTGAAGCTTGCCGAGGTGGCGGATTCGGCGATTCAGCGCGGGTTTTCGGGCATTCCGGACATTGTGGCGAATTCGTTCGGCTCGATCGATGCGCTGTACGAGCAAGGCCGCGAGATCACCGGCCTAGCCACGCACTACATCGAGTTCGACAAGATGACCTCGGGGCTGCAAAACAGCGAGTTGGTCATCATCGCCGCGCGGCCGTCGATGGGCAAGACCGCCTGGGCGATCAACATCGCGCAGAACTGCGCGGTGCGCGATGGCAAGGTGGTCGCGGTATTTTCGCTCGAAATGAGCAAGGAAAGCCTGCTGCGACGCATGCTCGCGAGCGAGGCGATGGTGGGCTCGCGCAAGCTGCAGACGGGCTTTATCCCGCGCGAGGACAAGGGCAAGCTGATCGCGGCGCTGGACCGGCTGATGAACTCGAAGATGTTTGTCGACGACACGCCGGGCATCACGCTGGCGGAGATGCGGGCGAAGGCGCGGCGGCTGAAGCAGCAGGAGGGCGGGCTCGATCTGATCGTGATCGATTACCTGCAGCTGATGACGGGCTCGACGCATGGGGCGCAGAAGAAGTTTGAAAACCGCACGCAGGAGGTCAGCTCGATCTCACGTGGGTTGAAGGCGCTGGCGAAGGAGTTGAATATTCCGGTGCTGGCGCTGTCGCAGCTTTCGCGTGGATCGGAACAGCGCACCGGCGACAAGAAGCCGCTGCTGAGCGATCTGCGCGAGTCGGGATCGATCGAGCAGGATGCCGATGTGGTCGCGTTCATTCACCGTGAGGAGTACTACGACCGCGAGAACGAGGACGTGAAGGGCAAGGCGGAGATCATCGTGGCCAAGCAGCGTAACGGGCCCACCGGGTCGATCCAGATGGCCTATTTGTCCGATTTCACGCGCTTCGAAAACCTGGCGCATGGCGATGAGGGTGGCGGTGATGGGTACTAAAGCATGGATGCGTCGCTGACCAGCCCCCGGGCGAGGCGATGCAATACAGGATGGAGGTTCTATAGTTGTTAATGGAACGTGACAAAGCCTCACGGCGTTGCCAACTGTACGTCCTGTTGGGTTTGCCGCACACATTTTCGACTCTAGTTTTTTGACTCTAGCGCGCTTGATCCCGGGACCCTTGTGAAAATCTCTACTGCCTCGTCCATGAACGCACCCATTCCCATAACGATTCTCCCCGTGATCCTGCCTGGTGGCCCAAACACACCGACATGGCGGAGCGTGTGGCTGGGGAAATGCCGAATCCCGCTGCCATTGGTGGCTTGCCTGTGTTTGTTGAGCAGCTTTGCGCTGCGGGCCGCCGCGCAGAAGCCCGAATACTTCGACTATCCGGGACCGAAGCAGCAGGTGCAGGCGCTGAAGTTCAGCAATCTGCCCAAATGGCTCGCATTCGACAGTGAGATACGGCCGCGCATGGAGGGGCAAACCTCCTTGAATGAGGTTTCCTCCAACGATCGCATCTATGTGCTCACGCGTGCTCGTGGCGGCATGTATATTCGCCCAACATCATTCCTTACGGGATATCTGCAGTTTCAGGATAATCGTGCGCTTGGCTTGCCGTTACCGCAGGTTGCAGCCAATCAGCGCGACGGGTTCGATCTGTTTCAGGGCTATCTCGACATTCACCCGATCAAGAAGCTCGATCTGGTTACCGGACGACAACTGCTGCGGTACGGTGGCGAGCGGGTTGTGGGCATCAGCGACTGGACCAATAACAGCCGCTCCTGGGACGGCTTTGACGGTCACTATGGAAACAAGAACTGGATTGAGGCGTTTGCCACCTCCGTCGTCGCCGTTCATCCCACCTCGCTGGATAAGCACGGCGCGGGCCTGACGTTCTACGGTGTGGTGGGCACGGTAACCACCTGGGTACCGAAGACGCAGATTCAACCCTTTGTCTTTATTCGCAGGATGCCGGTTGTCACCAGCCAGCAAAACATCAAGGGCGGGGAGTTGGAAACTACCTTTGGGGCTGAGGTGAACGGCAAGGCTCCGGGCGGCTTTTTTTATGACGTGGTGGGAGACCTGCAACGCGGAGCGTACTCGAACGATTCGATTCATGCGGGCGCGGGGTACGTGAAGGCGGGGTACCAGGTAAGTGCGGTGCCCTGGAAGCCGCGGTTTGGCGGTGAATATGACTACGCCACGGGCAATCCACATCGCAATGCGGAGCGCATCGGGACGTATGACCAGCAGTATCCGAGCAATCACAACGCCTTTGGCCTAACCGACGCCTTCGGCTTTGAGAACATCACGCAAACCCGCGTAAACGTGGACATGACGCCGGCCAAGAACTGGACGCTGCTGTTTCAAACCGAGTTCCTCCATGTAGCAACAGTACGGGACAGCGTCTACACCGGCGCTGCGGGCGTTCTGGTGAAAGCGCCTACGGCGGGGTTCGCCGCGAACGATATCGGCCAGGGACTCGACGCATCGACGGACTACCTGTTTCGCAAATATATCGATGTGAAGTTTGGCGTGGGTCACGTGTTCCCCGGCCGCGTGCTTGCGGAAAACGGCAAGGCCGCGCCATTTACGCTGGGGTACTTTCAGCTTACCTATCGTTTCAAGGTGGACTCGAAGTAAGGGTGAAAGCGTCACTGAAAAGCAGATTCCTCCGCTGCGCTGCGGAATGACAATACCAGAGGGGCGAAGTGATCCCTTTTTTGTTCCGTGATATTCGGTGCTACTCGGTGCCCCCCGGGACAACCTTGGGGTTGATCTTCACTGGACCCTGCGGGTAGGGACGGGGCTGCGCGAACGCGGCTTCGAGCTCCTTATCGTAGCCGTACACGTCTTTGAAGAAGTGCATGGTGCCGTCTTCGTCAGCATTGGCAGTGAGATACGTAAGGCTAACCGTAAGCGGGTTCTGCAGGTTGACCTGCTTGTTGTTCTGCACGTCGGGGCTGGTGGAGCTGGCTCCGGAGTCCGGATCGCTGGTGGTGGGTTTGGCTGCGGCGGGCGCCCCCTTTTCTGAATCACTGGCTGCGTCGTTGCCGTTGGCGGCATCCTCTCCATTCTTGTTCAGCGGCTCGCCGTAGAGGGCCATGTGGATCTTGTCGGCATCCCAGTCGCCCTGGCCATTGAGCACCCAGTTGGCCATCTTTTCGGCGTCGTTCAATCGCACGCAGCCGTGCGAGCGATCGCGTTGCGAGAGGTTAAACAGGTTGATCTCCGGCGTGGAGTGCATGTAGATGTCGTACTCGTTAGGGAACATGAACTTTACGAGTCCAAGCGAGTTTTTGGGGCCGGGCTTTTGACGCACAAGATAGCGCGAGTGCTCGAGATCGTTCATCGACCACCCGGTAACAGGCTTGCCGCTTCGGTCGGTGACCTCATAGCCGTGGCTCTCGAAGTAACCCGCGTTGGCATGGCGCGCGAGCAGATCCTTTTTGACGATATCCGGCGGCAAATTCCAGTATGGCCGAAAAATCATGTAGCGCATGGTGCGAACGAAGACCGGGGTGTTGTGGTTGTCCTTGGCTTCGCCGTCGACGACCTTCATCTTGAAGGCGAGATCGCCGTTGGTCTCATAAGTACGCACGTAATATTCAGGCAGGTTGACGAGCACGCGCGGCTTGACGAAGTTGTCGGGCAGCCAGCGCCAGCGCTCGAGCGCATCGTCGATCTGCTGCACGCGTACGCTCATGGGGACGTTCATGGCGTCGATCGTGCCTTGCGAAAGCTTCCCGTCGGGGGTGAGGCCGTGGCGGGTCTGGAACTGCTGTACCGCCTGCGCGATCTCGGGGGTGTAGCGGTCGCCTGTGGCTTGCGGTTGCGCGGGGGCGTCGCCCTCCAGGGCTAGCCGCTGCAACAGCTGCGGAAGAGCGGAATAGGTGCCGTTCGGGCTTATCGTCTTGCCCACCGCTGGAAGCTGCTGTGCCTGCGCGCCCTGCTGCGCCGCGAGCTCGATATAGCGCGGCAAGGCGTCTTCGGTCTTCCGGTACATCGGGTTTTGCGGTTCGACGCCGTTGGCCACGGCCGTTACGTCGTCCGCATCCACGAGCTGCTCGTTCAGCAGCGTGGGCAAATCGAACTGCGCGCGGCGCGTGGGCACGTCGATGTCGTAGTCGAGGGCTTGCGGGTTGATGCGGCCGAGGTGCAGGTCGCTCAGGTAGCGCATGGCGGTAACAGTCATGGCGACGTCGAACTGGGCGATCGTGTTGCCGGCGGTATCGGAGCTGTCATGGCTGCTCCCGATCCCCGTGAGCTGCTGTACGCGCTCTGCCCAGCGGGAGCTGTCGTAGTCTTCGGGGTCCAGGCCCTTTTTGGCGGCGTCGCCGAAGAGCTGGATGAGGCTCGTGGCCTGCGCGGTGGGCCTGCCGTTGCGGCTCCAGGCGAGCTCCCAGTTGCGGTTGTCGTAGAACTGCCCCACCTGCGGCTGGTAGTTCGTGAAGTTGGGCCATTTCAGTGTTGAAAGCTGCGGATTTTGCGTGACTCCCTGCAGGTTTGAGGCGTAGTCGGTCGTGTTGGGCTTGGAGGCAGACTTGCGATGGTGAAAGTACCGCGTCAGGCTAGACAGGTTGACCGAGTGTCCCTTGCAGCCGGAGAGCGGCAGGAGCGCCAGGCCGGCGAGCAGGCCGGCGGAGAGGATGCGGCTGAGCGAAGGGTAGAAGGATTGGCGGCGGCCGCAGGGCTGAAGTGCAAGGGAAGACACGGAGGGGCACTGCTTCGTCACGGCGTTCTGGAGCCTCATGTTGCTTCGTCTGAAATTGGAGTGTCAGGAAGTCTGATGCAAGTATCCGCACAAACGCGGGACGTGGAACTACCCCTTCCGGGTGAGCCCGTCTGGTGGGACTGGCTGATTCGGGGCACTTAGGGAGTGTCTGCATTTCTTGCTTTTCGGAGATAGGTCCGGGCTTCAGCCCGGACATTCAGTGCGGAGAAGAACCGGGCTTTAGCCCCGGGTTTTGCGCTGATGCTGGAGAGGACCCTGGGCTAAAGCCCAATATCTGGCTCCCCTTTCCCGTGGGGCTGAAGCCCCACGCTCCCTCCAGAATGCATCTCGTACGATGATCGTACTTCACACAGGGCACTCTCTAGCCCGCGGCGGCGGCTCCCATGGCCATCCAGCAGAGCACGGCCTGCGCCACCACAATGGCCCCGGAGAGCAGAAGGAAGAGTTTGCGCTGGCGGGTTTCGAGCGCATCGGCGAAGACGCCGCCGATGAAGGTAAACAGGAAGGGCAGCGCCCACAGCCAGGGGGCTGAAAACACCTGGGTGGTGTACAGGGGAACGAGCAGCACGGTCATCCCCAGGGGAATGGTGTTGCCGAAGTAACGTGAGCGTCGCGTGGTGAGGTAAAGCAGGCACGCAACGCCGCCGGCGACCAGGATGCCGCCATTGGTGAGGTGGTGCGTGAAGCTGCGGGCGGCGTCCAGGGAGAACCAGAGGCGGGCACTGCCTCCGGTAAAGACGTACACAAAGGCCGAGGGCCGGAAGGAGAAGCCCGCGAAGACGAGGAGAGCGGCTCCCATCGCGGCAAAGATCATAATCTGCGCGACATAGGCGCGGCGCCGCTCGGCGAGGTAGTAGAACAGCGCAAAGCCGACGAAATAGCCGATAAACGCCGTCAGCAGATGCGCGGTTGCGGTGAGCCCTAATGCCAGCGTGAGCAGAAGGATGCGGGGACGCCACTTGCGGCGCGGGCCTTGCAGCGCATGCGCGACACCGATGGCGGTGTAGACCAGGCCGTAGAGTCCCCAAAGCGCGAGGATCTCGTTGTTGGGCTCGGTGGCAAAGGCGACGATGGAGGGGCAGAAGACATACAGCGCGAGCGCAAGCGCGCCGCCCGCGTTGCCGAAGAGCCGCCGCGACACCCACCACAGCCCGCCACCCAGCCACACGGCAAAGAATACAAACGGCAGGCGAATGAGCCACTTCACGCTGGTGAGCTGATGGCGAGCCTCCCATGTGGTTCCCCCCAGCGTGCCGCCGGTGTAAAGCCGGTTCTCCGGCTTCCGCAGGTGATCGACGCCCAGCAGGACGAGCCGTTGCACCGTAAGTGGCAGCCCCGCGATGCGGTAGGCCAGCGTGCCGTCGCCGTTGAGGTTGCCGCAGGTAGTGAAGTAGCCCTGCAGGGGGGAAGGGCGCTCCCACATCTCGCGTCCGCAGTGGGCAAAGCGGTAATCGTCGGAGTTCAGGGGCTGGCGGCCGATGGTCCAGAGACACTCGCCGAGGAGAATGAAGAGCAACAAAGCGGCGACCCGTTGTCCCGGGCCAATGTAAAAACCACGCCAACGCACCTGAACAGGGTACAGGGTTCAGCGTCCAGGGTTCAGGTGGACCACACACTCTGAACCCTGGACGCTGCCCCCTGTACCCTGTATTTATGGATTCACTTATGTTTCGGCCCGGGCGCGCTTTTCTCTCCTCCAACTCGCCGCAGGTGCCCTGGACGGCCTTGTTCGAGGATGAGGGACCGGCGGGCTACTTTTATGCCTGCAATCGGTCGGGAGAGACGCAGGAACAGGCCATTCTGGACGCCATGCTGATTTACAACACCTCGTCGCTTGAGCAGCCGGCGCGCGAGCGCCTCGCCGCGGTGCAGTGGTCCGCGGATGGCCTGCAGGCGGTGCTGTATCTCGACGGCACGGCGCAGGCGCTGGTGGACTTTGCACGAGGCGAGAGCTGCTGCCGACTCGACTTTCCGAATTTTATGGAGCAGGGCGAGCCGTGGCGCAAGGACACCCACGCCTGGGAGCCGGAACGGCTGGAACGCTTCGAGGCAGCGCTGTACCGGTAGAGCGGTTCTGCGGGCGAAATGCGTGGGGTCTTTTTCCGGTTTCCAGCAGCCCCTTTGTCTTGTCATTCCGCAGCGAAACGAAGGAATCTGCTGTTCGCTCCCCTGCTGTATACCGTTAGTGAGTAGCCTAAGTGGCAAACTGCGGATCGCCACGCAGCAGTGCGAACAGCAGATTCCCTTCGGGAATGACAAAAAGAAAAGCACCAGAAAGAAAAGCGACGGCGCATACTTTACCGTCTTACTGCTCCAGCTATTTGTTTGCCGGCTCGGTCATCTTCTCGTGCATCGTGGCTTTAAGCGCGTCGGGCACGAGGCCCATCATGGCGCCTTCGATCTTGATCTTCAGGCTGGCGGCGTATACGTGTTCGTCCCCGGCCATGAGCGCTTTGAAGCCCTGCTTGGCGACGTCATACGGCTCGGAGTCGTGCTTGCCTTCGGTGCCGACTTTGGTGTCGCCCATGTCCGCGCGGTTGAAGAAGTCCGTATCCACCGGGCCGGGTTGCAGGAGGGTGACGGAGACGCCGGTGTCCTTGAGTTCATGGCGAAGACTCTTGCCGAAGGACTGATCGAAGGCCTTGGACGCGGCGTACACGGCCTCCTTGGGCGCCACCATCTCGGCGGCGATGGAAGAGGTGATCAGGATCTTGCCGTCCTTCTGCGCGACGAGTTTGCGGGCAGCGTACTTTGCGATATGCACTGTGCTTTCGCAGTTCAGGCGGACGATGTTGATCTCCTCGTCGAGGTCCGTATCGACGAACAAGCCGCCCACGCCCCGACCGGCATTGATCGCGACGGCGTCCACTTTGCGACCCGCCCCTTCAACGGCCTGCCAGAACTGCTTGCAACCGTCATAGGTCGCCAGATCAGCTCCAACGGCGGTAACCTTCACGCCCAGCGCCTGAAAATCCGCTGCCGCCTTGGAAAGGCGATCGTCGTTGGCGTCGATGATGAGATCGAAGCCGTTTTCAGCGAAGACCTTCGCCAGGTTGTATCCAATTCCGCTTGAAGCGCCCGTCACCACTGCCAGTTTATCGGCCATCGCAAAACCCTCTCGCTCCGGCCGTCCGGCCCCGAGCGCAATGAACGGATTGGATGCGAATTCGGCCCGAAGAGGCCGCTATGCGAAGCAGCCTGCGCCTATTGCGTGATGAACTTTTGTAAGAGCGGGAACGCAAAGGTCGCAAAGGTGAAAACGCAGAGGTCGCTAAGCGACTGTCGTTCGGTGTACTCTCTGGAGTTGTTTGTTTCCCTTGCGCACCTTGCGTTTTTCCTCTGCGCACTTTGCGTTCCGGCACGCTGCTCCCGCGTCTACCGAAATCTTTGGTGCCGAAGAAAGGACTCGAACCTTCACACCCTTGCGAGTACATGGACCTGAACCATGCGCGTCTGCCAATTCCGCCACTTCGGCTCACCGGTCGGTACTGGTTGCACCCACCACGTGACACCCCAGTGTCCCAAACAGGGCCCCGGCTGTCAATTCAGGTTGCCCTTGCGTACACTGGCCGAGCGAGGCTCCGCTTCGCCGGCCTGATGCAAGCAAATCTTTATTCCTAATTTTCTGGAGCAGCCCACGCGTTCATGACCCCCTCGCAACCGACTCCCCTCGGCTCCAACGCGACCATTCCCGAAGAGCTTGCGCTGGAGATCCGCCGCATCGCGCATGATCTTTCAAACTCGCTGGAGATCATCGTGCAGACGAGTTACCTGCTCTCCATGGCGGAGATGAAGGAGCCTGCGACGGAGTGGCTGCGCATGCTCGACTCCGGCGTGGCCAAGGCGCTGGAGCTGAATCTGCAGCTGCGTGAGTATGTGAAGCAGCACACGCCGCGATAGCCGGCCCGGGCTCGTAGCCGGTCGGATTTGTCCATGCGTGACTTCGCGAGCCAACGCACACGCGAAAGGCAATCTGGAGGGAGCCGTGGGCTTCAGCCCACGGAGATAGAAGGGCCGAGCGCGAACCCTTTAGGGCTGGTTTCATCCGGGTGCGGAGCCCGGGCTGAAGCCCCATACGGTGGCTGCTTTTACAGCGGCCCTGAAGGCCGCTGCTCCCTCCCCTTGCTGTTGCTCGCATTTAGTTCAACGCGGCAATTAGGGCAACGATCTTATCCATCGCGACCCGGTCGGCTGAGCTGCCCGGCTCATGGTCATCATTGATGATCGAAAAAATCACCTCGCGTCCGCTGGCGCATTGCACATAGCCGGCCAGGGCGCGGCTTTCGCCCAGGGTGCCTGTCTTCGCGAAGACATGGCCTTTGAGCGGCGGCTCGGTGAAGCGCGAAGCCAGCGTTCCGTCGATACCGCCGACCGGCAGAGCGGCCTTCCATTGTGCAAACCAGGATTGTTTGGCGGCGTAAGCGAGCAGCTGCGCTTCGGCACGCGGCGTGACGAGGTCCTTGGTGCTGAGGCCGGAGCCGTCATAGAGAACAAGCTCGTGCGCATCGATGCCCGCAGCCGTCGATTGCTGCTGGACCACACGTTCGCCCGCCACAGCGGGACTGTGCTCACTGCCGCTTCTCCACCCCATTCCGAGATCTCTCAGCATCAGCTCCGCGTGGAGATTCAATGACTCCTTTAGCGTGGCGGTGATGTCTTCGATGAGAGGCGCGGAGACGTGGTCGACGAGCGTGGGGCAAGGGCCCAAACAGTCTCCCGCTTGCCCAACTCCTGTGCCTGTGTTCGGTGGCATTGCCGGGAACGGACGACGAATTTCACGGAGCAGGTTGGCTGTGTCCTCGGGCTCCTCGCGAACCGCAACGACGGCGCCATCCACCGTGATGCCGTAAGCGATGAGCGCCCGCCGGAGTGCCTCTGCGGCAAAGCGCGGGGGATCGTCGATGGCGACTTCGGCAGTGAAGCTCTCTCCGGCCGCCAGCGAGCCTTGCAGACGCAGAGTTCCGTCGCCGGGCTCGTGGTGCAGCGTCACCCCGCGCGGGGTGGACTCCCGATCTGCGATGGATACATTGGAGACCACGCGGTAGAGCCCAAGGTCGGGAGCAAGGGTGACCGTCGCCGGACTGCCTGGAGCTCCGTTCGCGGTGACTCTAAGCGCGATCTTGTTGTCGTTCAAGGAAAGCGAGGTTACAGGAGCACCGTAGCCCCAGGGAAGATCCTCAGCGGCCCAGCCCTGCGGATAGGGATCCCATGGCCAGCTGCTTGCGACGACGTTGCCGGTAATGTGGCGAACGTTTTTTGAGGCGACGGCAGCGGCGAGATCGTGAAAGTCGTGCAGAGGATCGGGGGCCGGAGTACCGGCGGAGACATCGCGAGTGGATGTCCATGGCAACTTGCGGCCGGAAAGGTTTGCATCGCCCCCTCCAACGAGGGTGATGTCACCGGAGACTGTTCCTTCGGCGGATGGCGGAGGGAAGTAAATAGAGGTGTGGCTGGTTGCGCCCGGTCCCAGGATCTCGAGTGCTGCCGCAGTGGTGAACAGCTTGGCGGTCGAGGCCGGACGAAATAATTTTACTTCGTCCAGGCCGTAGACGGGCGTACCATCCATCGCTGTGACGGCGATGCCCCAATGGGCGTGAGCGACCGCGGGGTCGCTGAGCAGGACAGCGATCTGACTTCCGAGCGGTGTTTCCTCGCCGTGAGGATAGGCGAGCGGCGCGAGCGGGCTTGCCACACCCACCCCCTGCACTGATGATGCCGTTTGTTGCGGATTGCATGGCGACGGGCCGGCAAATACATTGAACAGGCTTACGACAACAAGTCCCACGGGCGCCCAACGAGAGAGGCTCATGGGCCGGAGTCTACAATGACGCGCATGGCGTTTGCTCCAAGGCCGCGGTTCGTATGGCAACTGCGCACCCGCGTGTTGCCGCTGGGCGAGCGTACGCGTTTCATGGCCATCGTCAACATCACCCCGGACAGCTTCTCCGGTGATGGCCTCTCGCAGCAGGGATTGGATGCCGCTGTGGAAGCCGCCTGCCATGCCTGGGATCATGGCGCAGACATCCTCGACCTGGGCGCGGAGTCGACGCGGCCGGGCGCCACGCCTGTGAGTGCGGAGGAGGAGCAGGCGCGGTTGCTGCCGGTGCTGGAAGCGGTGTGCCGTGAGCGGCCGGGCGCGTTGATCTCCGTCGACAGCTACCATGCGGCAACGGCGCGCGCGGCCGCCGAGGGTGGGGCGGAGATCGTGAACGATGTCTCCGGTCTGCAGTGGGATGATGCGATGGCGCATGCGGTCGCGGAGACGGGCTGCGGGCTGGTGCTGATGCACACCCGCGGACGCCCGCCGGAGTGGCGCGATCTGCCGCCGCTGAACCACCGGGAGATGCTGCAGCATGTGTTCGGCGGCTTGATCGAGGGCTTGGTTCTCGCGGAAGCTGCGGGCATTCGCAGTGAGTCGATCGTGCTCGATCCGGGCTTCGGCTTCGGCAAGATCGGGGTTGAGAATTTCACCCTGCTCGCGCAGCTGGATCGGCTGCACCAGCTGGGCCGCGCGCTGCTGGTGGGGCTTTCGCGCAAGGGCTTTCTCGGCGAGACGGTACGGCCGTTGCAGCCACTGGTTTTGAAGGGGGCAATGCCCGCGATCAGCCGCCGCGATGCGACGATCGCAGGCAATGTAACGGCTGTACTCGCGGGCGCGCACATTGTGCGGGTGCACGATCTGCAGGCCGCGCGTGAGGCCGCAGCCGTTGCCGATGCCGTGCTGGGGGCCGCCGAACTCTTCTGAGCCCTGCGGCCGGGCACGGGAGACGCATACCGGGTTTATCGGCCGGTGTTGGGGTTAGGCGGAACCTTTGCGCCTTCGCGCCGTGCCTTGGAAAGGCCGATGGCGATGGCCTGCTTGGGGTTCGTCACCTTCTTGCCGGAGCGCCCCATGCGCAGTTGGCCGTGCTTCATCTCATGCATCTCTTCGCCGACGTCTTCGCTGGCCTTCGGAGAATACTTGCGGCCGGCGCTCTTCTTCGCCGCGGATTTGCCGGAGGACTGCTTGGCTGAGGTTTTGCCCGCCGACTTCTTCGCTGCCGTTTTTGCCGAAGAACCTTTCGCTGCAGACTTTTTCGCGGAGGTTTTCTTCGCTGCGCTGTTCGTGGTCACGCGATTCTTGGAGCCGAGCGGCCGTCCTACTCTCTTCTTCGCGGGGCTCTTCGTCGCAGAGCTCTTTGCCGTGGACGTCGTTGCGGTGGACTTCTTCGCCGCATATTTCTTCACCGCAGTTTTCTTCGTGGCGGACTTCGTCGCTACGCTTTTCTTTGCGGTCGCCTTCTTTGCAGCAGACTTCTTTGCGGTTGCCATGGTGGTCAACCTCCCAAATCATTGGAGCACGGACTGCACCAATTTCGTTGCATGAAATTGGAGGTGTATTCAGCTGCATACGCCTATCTGCGATACAGCGCATAGTTGATGAATTTCCATCGCAAGCTCAATCGCTGCGCCGGTATATAAATCCTGCGAGGGCGGCGATGATCGCAAGTGTGAACGCCCCTGCGCCAGCCGCGAGTGCAACATAAAACAAACGTCCATGCGTGTGTTGCAATTTTCCCTCACGCCATGCGGTATAGGCAGCCTGAAGATCATCCGCAAGTCCCGGAATGGTGATGGCTTTGAAGCTGTCCTCTGCGCCGCCGTTCGTGTCAGGTGCGGTAGGCAAGGAGCCGAAAACTCGCTCCGGCTGCGGCTTTGCGCCGGCTCGATCCTTTGGGATCGCGTGAAACAATGCGTTGACTTCCGCATCGCGCGGGTCGTCGAAGAGCGCACTGTCTGCCGTGTTGGGGAAGAGCGTCGATCGTCCGGTCAGCTTCATCTCCACCGCGGAGACAGGATCCTGGCAGACGCCGAGCGCATAATAACCGCCAAACGGCAGCCTGGGCCGTTCGGCGTGTTGATGCATGTAGGCAAGCGTCATCAGGCCGATGAGGCGCGTGACCTCGAGGGCCTGCGCGCCGGTGTAGGTGTGGGCGTAGCGCTTCAGCACCCATGCTTGATCGAGCGTGTCCATGGTGCGGAACTCGGCTTTGCCATCCACACCGAAGTAGTGGCTTACATCCGCGTTGATGCGTGGGCCGCGAATTTGCCACTCATATTCGGCATGGCTCACGGGCACAAGCAAGGGGCGTGGACGATGAAAGAGGCCTCCAGTGTGAGGCACGGCGATCTGCGTGTTCACCCAGAAGGGCATCATCACATCCTGCCCTTTGTAGTGCAGGTGGCCGAAGTTGGCGAAGTAGCGCGCGTCGTGCACGGTGACCGTATGGCCGGTGCCGGTGAGCGCGGTGATCAACTCCTCCGGCGTGTGTGCCGTGCGACCGCCGATGGATGCGGCGAAGGGCTTCGCATCGGCAAGACGATTTACGCTGAGGCGGTTGAGAATATCGGCGAGCCGTTGCGATGCGGCGTGTTCGCCGGCGAGATCGTTGGGTCCATCGCCGCGCACAACATCCATGCCCAGCGGCGTGACGTTGCCTTGCGTGGTAAAGCCCGGCAGAGACGCGGGTGTATTGAGCGGAATTGTTTGTGCGTCATGCAACGCATAAGGCCCGAAGTCGAGAAATGCGCGCGTCTGTTTTTCGTTGAGCGGCTGCGCGGGCGCGCCGGGGTGCACGGCGCTCATGCCCTCCAGCTGCGCGTTTTTGCCGGCGAAGTGGTCGGCCACGCGCACGGTGGGGTCGATCTCGCGCATGGTCCAGCCGGGAAAGCGGTCGAGCCCCCGCCAGTTCTTGCCGAGAATGCGTTTGCGCAATTCATGCACGAGTTCCGGCGTGAGTAGCGCAGGGCCTTTCTTGCCGGCGCCATTGAGTTGATGCAACAGGTCTTCTGTAAAGCCCGGCTGTGCGGAAAGTTCGCGCATCATCTGCGAAAGCAGAATGGTGTTGGGCGGCATGGGTTGTTCGGGCACAACCTCGCGCGTGCGGCAGCCGGTGATGGTCAGCATCGCCCAAAGCAGGGCAAGCCGTTGTGGGAGGCGCATGGGATTGTGATGCTTGCCGTGGGTAGAGCTGCTGCTGCACCGCTACGCGTCGAGGTTCTTCATCACAAGCTCATTCAACAGCGCTGGATTCGCCTGGCCTTTGCTGAGCTTCATCACCTGACCGACGAAAAATGCCGCGACGGTGCGCTTGCCGCCTTTGAACTGCGCGACCTGCGAGGGATTGGCGACGATGACCTGGTCGATCATTGCTTCGATGGCGGAGGTGTCGGAGATCTGCTGCGGCCGGTCGCGGTTGTAGATGAAGGCGAAGTCGCGGCCTTCGGCGAAGCAGGTGTCTAGCAGCTGTTTGAGTTGTTTAGAACTGATCGCGCCGGCCTCGGTGAGATCGGCGGCGAGGACAACGCCTTCGAGCGTGACAGGCGACTGGTCGAATTCGATATTTGCGGCGCGCAGGCGGGCGGTGATTTCGCTGAGCAGGATGGCGGCCACGCGGCGCGGGCTTTTGGCGAGTTTGGCGGCGAGTTCGAAGCGATCGGCAAAGGCGCGGTCGGCAGCAATGGTTGCGGCGTCCTGCGTATTCAGGCCGTAATCGGCGATGAGGCGGCCGCGGCGAGCCGCGGGCAGCTCCGGCATGGCCGCCAGGATGGCGTGCTTCCAGGCGTCGCCAACGACGAGCGGCGGCAGGTCGGGCTCGGGGAAGTAGCGGTAGTCGTGGGCCTGCTCTTTGCTGCGCATGGAGAAGGTGCGGCCTTCGGCGTTGTTCCACAGCCGCGACTCCTGCACGACGCGACCGCCGTCTTCGATGACGCCGATCTGGCGTTCTATTTCGTACTCCAGGGCCGCGCGGATGTAGCGAAAGCTATTGACGTTTTTGACCTCGGCTTTTGTGCCGAATTTCTCTGCGCCTTTCAGCATGACGCTGACGTTGGCGTCGCAACGCAATGAACCTTCTTCCATGTTGCAGTCGGAGACGCCGGTGTAGAGCAGGATTTCCTTGAGGAGCGTGAGGTATTCGAAGGCCTCGTCGGGTGTGCGGAGGTCGGGCTCGGAGACGATCTCGATGAGGGGCGTACCGCAGCGATTGAGATCGATGTAGGTGCGGCTGTTGGAATCGGCAAAGCCGTCGTGGAGGCTCTTGCCGGCATCTTCTTCGAGGTGCAGGCGGGTGATGCCGATGCGCTTGGGCTGGCCATTCTCGCCGGCGACGGAGATCTCACCGAACTCTGCAAGAGGTTTATCGAACTGCGAGATCTGATAGCCCTTGGGTGAGTCGGGATAGAAGTAGTTCTTGCGCGAAAAGATGCTGATTGCGTTGATGTGGCAACCGATCGCGGTCGCGGCGAGCACGGCTTTCTCTACGGCGTCCTTGTTCAAGACGGGCAGGGCGCCAGGCAGGCCGAGGCAGACGGGACAGGTATGCGTGTTGGGCTCGCCACCGTACTCGTTTCTGCAGCCGCAGAAGTTCTTGGTCGCGGTGAGCAGTTGCACGTGCACTTCAAGGCCTATAACGGGCTGGTACTTGGCGAGAATTTCGGGCGAGAGTGCGTGCGCGATCACTATCAAATCTCTTTTCTGGGAATGTCCTCGCTTGCACCGAGGAACATGATGTAGCGGATCTCTGCTTTGTCCGTAAGAAGAATACCGGGACCGGGAACTTCGGTGCGACGACCATCCTCTTCCACCCAGGCGACCCGTGCTAGAAACAGGGAACGCTCATCACCGATGTCGGAGTAGCGCTGGAGCCATCCTACGACCTCGCGTCCATCGGCAAGACCGACCTGCACGCTTCCGCTGAACTCTTTGAGGGTTCCGTTCCAGATGGACACATCATTCGTCCGGTCCGTAACTCTCCATTTGCGCAGACGGCTGAGCACGGCATCCCGATGTTGGAGAGCACCCCAGACCACGCCGAGAAGAACGGGAGCCACACAAAGGAAAGTCAGCCGAAGACGATCCACGTGAACGGAATAATCTTCCATCTGAGCAGAGTTGGGAGGAAAGCTCCAAGCGAGCGGCAGAGTTGCGCCGAAGATGAACAAGTAAAGAACGTATATGTAGAAACTGAAGATCAGAGCATCAATGATTCGCTCAGCATCTGTTTGAACCGAGGGCGCACTGATGCTCCTCCCTATGCGAGCGCTCACGAAGCCGGGCAAGAGCGCCAGCAGAGCTAAAAGTGCTTGTATACCTTGCGGCATGGTCTCGTCGTACTATCGAGACTTCGATGGTGGCGGTGGTACCTTCACCGGAGTCGGCGGAACGTAGTGCTTGGGCGGCGATGGCTTGTAGCCAGAACGGTTTTCGCCGCTGCTCATGACCTTGGCCTGTTGCTTCTCGTTCGCTCTGCTCATAACCGGAAGTATACTCGATGACTTTGTGCGGGCAGACGTCCACGCATCACCCCTGTTGCTAGCACAAGGCGAAGAATGAAATATCGGAGGGCGTGAAATGATGGTCACCGACGACGAGAAACCGCTCGACCTCGAGCGGGCGAGGGAAGTTGACGGGACGGATGCGCCGTCCGATGCGGAGGAAGCGAGCGCGGAACAGTCGTCGGAGCCGGATGCGGGATCGCAGAAGGATCTCTCGCGGCCGAGTGCGGAGGAGATCTATCGCCAGGTTGCGCGCAACGCCAAGGAAGAGTTGAAGCGCTCGAGTACGTCGCTGGCGATCTCCGGCTTTACCGGCGGAACCTTTATGGGTTTCTCCGCGCTGGGTGTGGGTTGCATCCTGGGGCTTCTGGGTGCTTCGCCGACGAGTTTTATTCTGTCGCGCATGCTGTATCCGCTCGGGTTTATTGTGGTCATTCTGGGCCGTTCGCAGCTGTTTACGGAGAACACGCTGTATCCCGTGGCGCTGGTTCTGGCGGAGAAGAAGCAGCTTTGGAACACCTTGCGCCTGTGGGCGATTGTGCTGCCGTCCAATATCGCCGGGGCATTTGCATTCGCCGCCCTGATCTCACTGACACACGCGCTCATGCCCAATGCCGTACATGCCATTGCGCAGCTTGGTGCGGAGTCGGCGCATGTGCCTTTGGGAACGGTCTTCTGGTCGGCCGTGATGGGCGGCTGGATCATCGCCACCGCGGCGTGGCTGGTGTCGGGGTCGCACTCGATCAGCGGCTCGGTGATGATCATCTGGGTGCTGACGTTTGTGGTCGGGTTGGGCAACTTCGCGCATTGCATCGCGAGCTCCGCCGAGATTCTTACAGCCGTTCTTACAAAACAGATTTCGTGGTGGCTGTTTGTGCGCTGGCTGGGCCCTGCGGTGGGCGGAAACATCTGTGGCGGCGTGCTGATGGTGACGCTGCTGGAGTATGGCCAGGCGATCTATGGAACAGCCATTGAAACGCAGATCGAAAACGGACAACGGCAGTAAGAACCGCGATGAGCGCGCAGTTGCTACACTGATCGTTGCATGATTCTTCCCTTTGTCCGCGAGCTGCTGGCGGACCTGGAAAGTCCAGACGCGTTCCAGCGTGTGCGTCGCCATCTCGCGGGCGGCACGGGGCGCAGACGTGTGTCCGGACTTACGGCGACCGCACGTGCGCTGTATCTTCCCTCATTTGTGCGTGCTGCCCAGGTGCCGTCGCTGGTGCTGGTCTCCGATAACAAAGCCGCCGAGGCGCTGCATGCGGCGGTGCTGGCGGCCTGCGATCTCACCGGCGCGTTGAAGGCGCAGGAGGTGCTGCGATTGCCCGCGCACGATGTGCTGCCGTTTGAGAATCTGTCGCCGCACGGCGAGATTCAGGAGCAGCGCGCGGCCGCGCTGTGGAAGATTGCCAGCGGACAGGCCCGGCTGGTGATTGCGCCCGTGGAAGCCGCGTGCATGCGGCTGTTTGGTCGCGACCACTATGCCGCACTCGCGCTGGAGCTGCGCAAAGGTGAAGAACACATCCCCGAGATGCTGCTCGAACACCTGCTTTCGGTTGGCTACACGCGTGTGGATGTGGTCGAGATGACCGGGCAGGTGACGATGCGCGGCGGCATCGTCGATGTGTATGGGCCGGAGATGGAGCGGCCGGTGCGCGTTGAGTTTTTTGGCGATGAGATTGAGTCGATTCGGCGTTTTGATCCCGATACACAGCGTTCGTTGAATGCGGTGGATGCAGTTCTGCTGCTCCCACTTACCGAGACGCCCGCGACGGAGAAGCTGCTGGAGGCGATCAATGCGCGGCTGACGCGGTCGGGCTCGGCGGCGGCCGCGGTGCTGGATGGCGGCGATACGCCGCGTGAGTTGCAGGCGCATGTTGCTGGGCGTGAAGCGAACGCAACCATTTTTCCGGGATGGGAGTTTTATGCGCCCGTAGCTGGGGCGAAGTCCACGCTGCTTGATCTGTTAGGACCGCAGACGCGTGTATTTACCGAAGAGCCCGCGATGGTAGCCAACCAGGGCGAGCGCTGGTGGAACAAGGTGGAGCAGCGGCATGAGCGTTCGGGCATTGGATCGCTGGTGCGCGCGGAGGATTTGTATCTGTCGCCGTGGGATCTGGGGGATCGCGTCAGCCGCATGACTGGATGTGAGCTGGATCAACTGGGCGCGGTGGATGTGCTCGAAAGCGATCGCAGCGAGGGGTCGGAGATCGAGTTCGCAACGCGGCCGACGCTTCGCTTTCATGGCTCCATTCCGGCGATGGTGGACGAGTTGCGCAAGCTGATGGAGGCCGAGGCGCGCGTCCTGATCACCGCGTCGAATCAGGGTGAGGTGGAGCGGCTCGCGGGGCTGCTGCAGGAGTACGGCGTGGCCTATCGGCTGGGCTGGCGGGCGGATAATACGGCGGGCGCGTCGGCTACGGTGTACTCGGAGTCGAGTTATCTTGCGGGCGATCTGCGCACGCCGGTGATCGTGCGCGCCGGCATTGCGAATGGTGTGCAGGTGCTGGAGATCGAACCACGCACGGCCCGGCAGCTCGTGGTCTTTGGGGCGAACGACCTCAACGATGATGCGGATGTTCATGCTCGTCCCGTGCAGCGTAAGTCGAAGACCGCGGCGTTTGTTTCGGACTTTCGCGATCTCGCGGTGGGCGATTATGTTGTGCATGTGGAACACGGAATTGCGCGTTACGAGGGGCTGCGTTCGCTTGAACAGCCGGATGGATCACAGCTCGAATTGATGATTTTGAACTTCGCCGAGGATGCGAAACTATACGTTCCGCTGACGCGATTGGATCTGATTCAGAAGTATCGATCGACGGATACGGGACCGGCACCGCAGTTGAACCGGCTCGGAAATCCGGCGTGGCAGAAGACCAAGGCGCGCGTGAAAAAGGCCATGGCGGACATGGCCGATGAGCTGCTGAAGCTGTATGCGCAGCGAAAGTCAGCGCTGGGTTTTGCGTTCTCAGAAGATACTGCGATGATGCGTGAGTTTGAAGATGCGTTTGATTACAACGAGACCGATGACCAGCTGAATGCTATTACCGACATCAAGCGGGACATGGAAAACATGCAGCCCATGGACCGGCTGCTGTGCGGCGATGTGGGTTACGGCAAGACCGAGGTCGCGATGCGCGCGGCGTTCAAGGCGATACAGGATTCCAAGCAGGTGGCGGTGCTAACGCCGACGACGGTGCTTTGTTTTCAGCACTTCGAGAGCTTCAAGCGGCGCTTTGCGAATTTTCCGGTGAAGGTGGAGATGATCTCGCGCTTCCGCACCGCCAAAGAGAAAAAAGAGGTGCTGGAGAAGGTCGCTGACGGCAAGGTTGACATCCTGATTGGCACCCATGCGGTGCTGGCAGAGAATGTGCATTTTCAGGATCTCGGGCTGCTGGTGGTGGATGAAGAGCAGCGTTTTGGTGTGCGCCACAAGGAGCGGCTGAAGAAGATGCGCGCGTCGGTCGATGTGTTGGCGATGAGTGCGACGCCGATCCCGCGCACGCTGCATATGTCGCTGGTGGGCCTGCGCGATATGAGCGTGATCGAGACGCCGCCCAAGGATCGCATGGCGATTCAGACAGTGGTGGCGAAGTTCGATGAAAAACTGATTCGTACGGCGATTGAGGTGGAGCTGGAACGCGGCGGGCAGATTTATTTTGTGTCGAACCGTGTGGAGACAATCTACGAAATGTCCGAGCGCATCCGCGAGTTGGTGCCGCAGGCGCGCGTGGCTGTCGGTCATGGACAGATGCCCGAAGCTGAGCTGGAACGCGTGATGCTGGGCTTTATGAACGGCGAGTTTGACGTGCTGTGCGCGACGAGCATCGTGGAAAACGGACTGGATGTATCACGGGCCAACACGATCATCATCAATCGCGCGGATCGTCATGGGTTGAGTGAGCTGTATCAGCTGCGCGGGCGCGTGGGCCGCTCGAATCGCCGAGCCTACGCGTATCTGTTGATCCCGCCGGAGCAGCAGTTGACGGAGATCGCTCGGCGCAGGCTTTCGGCGTTGAAGGAGTTTTCGGATCTTGGTGCGGGCTTCAAAATAGCGGCGCTGGATCTGGAGTTGCGCGGCGCGGGCAACATGCTGGGCGGCGAGCAGAGCGGGCATATCGAGGCGATCGGCTTTGAGATGTATACGCAGATGCTGGAAGAGGCCGTGAGCCGCATGAAGGGCGAAGGCCGCGAGGAGCGTCCGGCGGTTACGGTGAATCTGGGCGTGTCGCTGCGCATCGACGAGAACTATATTGGCGAAGAAAATCAACGGCTGCGGATGTATAAGCGCATCGCCGGCGCGGAGAGCGAGGCCGTGCTGACGGATGTGCGTGGCGAGCTCGAGGACCGCTACGGCAAGCCGCCGGAGAGCGTGTTGCACCTGCTCGCGGTGGGTGAGATTCGGCTTGTGTGTGAGCGATTGGGTGTGGCGAATTTGGAGCGCAAGCGCGTGGCGGTGGAAGAGCCAAAAAAGCCTGCAGTCGCGCCCACCTTAGGCGCCTCTGGTTCGCATTTAAGGCCCGCACCGAAGGTGGGGCACCCGGGTTCGTTGCCGCCTCGGCCGGGGGCTCCCGCGTGGGGAGCGCCTTCGCGCTTTGCTACGCAGCCAGCGCGGCCGCAGCAGCCGCAGGCGGGACGGCATGGACAGGCACCGCAGGTGGCTGCGTTGAATTTTTCCAGTCGCGCCGCATTGCGTGAGACGCCGGGGAGCAATGCCGCAAAGGCGGTGCGTGAGGCCGTTGCGTCACGTCCGGCAGATGCGCCGCTGGCCAAGGCAGGGCAGATGAAGGCCATGCGCGACATGCTGTTTCTTAGCTTCAGCGAGAAGCTCCACGCCGCACCCGCGGAGCCGGGTAAGGGCGTGAATGTGGGTGCGTTGATGAAGCTGGTGGGACGCAGCGCGAAGGATGGGGCGCAGCTTACGCCACAGGGTGTGCTGCGCTGGCCGTTGACGAGCGCGAAGGCTGAGGATGTGATCCGCGAGACGCGGGATTTGCTGGCTGCGCTGGAGTTGAGCGGCTCGTAGCACAATGCTCGTGAGCCGGAGATCGCGGGTAAGATGGGATAATGTCCTCGCTCGCGGTTTCCGTTTTGATGCTTGCCCCGTTCGCCTTCGGTCAGGCCTCCGGCTTTCAGGGCAACGTCGCGCCCGCGGGACAGAGCAGCGCAACTCCCGGGGTCACGATGCAAGGGAAGCCTTCGGCTGGACTCTGCAGTTACAGTGGCTCTCATACGGCGACGATCCGGCTTACGGTGACGCCTTCAGGACAGCCGGCCAATGAAGCCATCGCGGTCTCCACGGGTAACGATTGCCTGGATCAGCAGGCGCTGAAGACCGTCGCCGGCTACCATTTCAACCCTGCGGTGAAGGATGGGCGACCGGTCGCGACGCGAATTCAGATTCAGGTGAACTATAAGCGCTTTTAGCGTAGTAATTTCAAAGTCATGCGTTCCTTGCTCTTCGCCATCCTGATTGCCGCTTCGCTTGGGGTCTCCGGAACCTTGCCCGTTTTTGCACAACGTGTCACTGCGGATGGGGGAGGGCAGACCTTGGATTACCTCTCGAACCAATACTTCGAACAGGTGTACTTCAAGTTTTCACCTACTGCCGCAACGGCTCTGGGGCTGCACCAGTACGACACGCAGCTGGAGGACTACTCGGCTGCCGGGGTGCAGCGTGAGACCGCCGCGCTGCATGGGTGGGAAAAGAAAATCAATGCGCTCGATCCGAGCACGCTGGATGCGGAGCCGGCGGCTGACCGTGCGATTCTGCTGAACCAGATTCGTTCGTCGCTGCTGCAGCTGGAGGTGATTCGCGGCTGGGAGAAGAATCCGGATAATTATTCGAGCGGCATTACGGGATCGATCTTTACCCTGATGGAGCGGCCGTATGCGCCGGTGAATACGCGGCTGCGGGCGGCGATTGCGCGTGAGAAGGCGATGCCGCAGGTGTTTGCGGATGCGCGGGCGAACCTGAAGAATCCGCCGAAGACTTATACCGAGATCGCGCTCGAGCAGATCGATGGGCTGGTGAGCTTTTTTCAGCACGATGTGCCGGAGGCCTTTGCCGCTGCGGATGATGCGCAGGCGAAAGCCGAGTTCGCGAAGACCAATGCGGCTGTCATTACCGCTCTGCAAAGCTATGGCCAATGGATGAAGACGGATCTGCTGCCGCGCTCCAATGGGGATTTCCGCTATGGCGCGGATACCTTCACAAAGGCGCTCAGCTATAACGAGATGGTGGATATTCCGCTCGATCGATTATTGCAGATCGGGCTGGATGATCTGCACAAGAATCAGGCGGAGTTTGCGCGGGTGGCGCAGGAGATCGATCCGAGTAAGACGCCGCAGCAGGAGCTTGCGGAGTTGGCCACGATGCACCCCGCGCCGGACAAGCTGCTGGGTGCGTTTCAGGATCGCTTTGCGTCGGAGATCGCCTTTATCAACAGCCACCACATCATCACGATTCCGAGCACGGTAGAGCCGACGCTCGAAGAAACGCCGCCGTTTATGCGCGCGACGACGCAGGCGTCGATGGATCCTCCGGGGCCGTTTGAGATGCACTCGACCAAGGCGCTGTTCAACGTCACGCTGCCGGATCCGCGCTGGACCCCGCAGCGCACGAATGAGTATCTGGCGGCGTTCAATGTCGGCACCATCGTTTCGACGAGTGTGCATGAGGCGTATCCGGGCCACTATGTGCAGTTCCTGTACCAGCCGCAGTTTCCGTCGAAGATCCGCAAGATCATCGGCGCAAACACGTACATCGAGGGCTGGGCGCATTATTGCGAGCAGATGATGCTCGATGAGGGCTATAACGCGGTGGGTGTGGGGGCGAAGAATGAACGTGAATCGAAGCTGATCCGGCTGGGTCAGCTGCAGGATGCGCTGTTGCGCGATGCGCGTTTTGTGGTGGCGATTCGCCTGCACACGGGCGTGGGTGGAGCGATGAGCATTGAGCAGGCGGAGGACTTCTTCGTGAAGGAGGGCTATCAGGCGCGGCCGATCGCGGAGGTGGAGACGAAGCGTGGCACCAGCGATGCCTTGTATCTCTACTACACGCTGGGCAAGCTGCAGATCATGAAACTGCGTGCGGATTTGATGGCCAAGCAGGGCGCGGCGTTTTCGTTGCAGGGGTTTCATGATGCGCTGATGAAGCAGGGGCCGGTGCCGCTCAAGGTAGTGCGTAAGGCGATGCTGCATGATGATTCGCCGGTGCTTTAACGTCCCTGCTGAGCCCACCTTAGCGACGATGGAGCTGTCGCGAAGATGGGGCACCCGGTTGTTAAGATGCGGCACCCGGTGGTTAATACAAAGATGGGGCACCCGGTTGTTGTTGAGGAGTGAGGGATGAGGGTCGCAGGTTCGAGTGTCCGCTCACCTGCTCATCTATAATCACGCCTGCTCATCTATAATCACCGGGTATGCAGAGCGGGAATGTGCAGTTCGGCTGCGGCACCTGTGCGCCGGAGTCCTGGCTGAACTTCGATGCGGGTCCGGCGTTTTGGCTTGAAAAGCGGCTGCCGTTTCTCAAGTCCGCGCTGGTGCGCCGGGGATTTCCGGATTATCCCCCCAACATTCATTACGGCGACGTGATCAAGGGGTTGCCGATTGCGGCGGGTTCGGCGCAGCGGGTGTATTCCTCGCATGTGCTGGAGCACTTGGCGCTGGAGGATTGCCGCAAGGCGATCCGGAATGTGCAGGGGTATCTCGTGCCCGGTGGGGTGTTCCGGTTTGTGCTGCCGGACCTCGAGTTTTATGCGCACAAATACTTGAATTCCTCGGAGTCGGGAGCGGCCTCGGTGTTTATGCGGGAGACGCTGCTGGGCGAAAGCGAGGGTGCGCGTGGATGGCATTCGTTGCCGCGAGCTTTGTTTGGGCGCAGCCAACATCTTTGGATGTGGGACTACAAGAACCTCGCCCATGAACTTGCGGAGGCGGGGTTCACGAATATTCGGCGCGCCACGTTCGGCGACTCCGGCGATCCTGTGTTCGCGCAGGTGGAGAATGAGGGGCGCTGGGTGAATTGCCTCGGCATGGAGTGCAGGCGGCCGGCGTAGGAACGAAGCTGCGGCAGGTCTGCCGGAGCAGCCTGTCACACGCTCGTCGCCGGGTACTTTAGTGCTGACCATTGTGCTGCGAAGATCTCTGCCGCAGCGTGGTATCGTGCCCCTTAGCGATACGCCATGAAGCGAAGGATTGTCTAGCCGATGAAGTACAAGAAGCTGCGCAAGGCGGTCATTCCCGCCGCAGGCATGGGGACCAGATTTCTGCCGGCCACCAAGGCGGTGCCGAAGGAGATGCTGCCGCTCGTAGACAAGCCGTTGATCCAGTATGCGGTGGAAGAGGTGGTGGCCGCCGGTTGCACGGAGATCATCATTATCACCGGTCGCGGCAAGACGCCGCTGGAGGATCACTTCGACCGGGCGCCGGAACTGGAGGCGCAACTGGCGGCGCGCGGCAAAGACGATCTGCTGGAGCTGGCGCGTTCGATGTCGCAGCTGGCCCGCATCTCCTATACGCGGCAGTCGGAGGCGCTCGGCCTGGGGCATGCCGTGCTGCAGGCCAAGGGCTTGGTGGGCGATGAGCCGTTTGCGGTGATTCTGCCGGACGACATCGTCGATTCCAGGACGCCGTGCATGCAGCAGATGGTGGAAGCCTACGAGGCGACAGGATCGTCGATTATTGCGTCGGAGTTGGTCGAAGGCGCGGCGATCCAGAACTACGGCTGCCTGGACTGCACGCCGGATGAGAACGATCCGCGGCTGCTGGTCGTACACGACATGGTGGAGAAGCCCAGGCCCGAAGAGGCTCCCAGCCAGAACGCCATCATCGGCCGGTATATTCTCACGCCACGCATCTTCGAGATGATCGAGACGATCACGCCGGGCGCCGGCGGAGAGCTGCAGCTTACGGATGCGATCCGGGCGCTTCTGGCGTATGAGAAGGTCTATGGCTTTACCTATGAAGGCCAGCGCTACGACGCCGGCGACAAGTTCGGGTTTCTGAAAGCGACTGTGGAGTTCGCGTTGAAGCGGGATGACCTTGGTCCCAGGTTCCGGGAGTGGTTGCGCGCGCAGAGGTTCTAGCGCGAGCCGTCGACCTCCATGCAACAGCCGGTGGCCCGGTTGCCTCTGATGAGTGGGGCAGGCGAACGAACAACGCATGAATACGCATGGATAAGGGAATCGAAAAGCGCAGGATCACGCAGCCGGAGAAGCGGCATTACGCCAAAGGAAAACCCGGAGCCAGGCCGCGTTGGACCTCCGGCGCGAAGACCCTTGTAGGTACCGCCCAAGCTGCGCAGAGCCGGATCTGGTACACCGTAAATAACGGCGTTCTGGCGGAGATCTACTTCCCGGACGTAGACCAGGCCAATACGCGTGTCGTCCGCTTCATGGTGACGGGACCGGATGGCTTTTTTTCCGATGAGATCTGGGACGCCGATCACCGCGTGGAGTGGCTGGAGCCGGGCATTCCCGGATGCCGCATCACGACCCAGTGCAAGCGCGGCCGTTACACTCTGCATAAAGAGATCATCACCGATCCGGTGCGCGATATTCTGCTGTTGCGTGTGCGCTTCACGCCTGCGGCGGGTGAGACTCTGCGGCTATTTCTGATGGCCGATGGGCACATAGGGGATCAAGGCGCCGACAATCATGCTTGGGCGGGTGAGTACAAGGGTTTGCCGATGCTGTTCGCGTGCCGCGGTCAGTTGGCGCTCGCCTTGGCATGTGATCCGCCTCCGAAGGCAATGAGCGTGGGCTACATTGGCAAGAGCGACGGTTATAGTGTGCTTTCCCGCTGCCAGCCCCTGCCTGAGGCCAACATCGCCGAGTTTGGCAATGTCGCGATCACGGCCGAGCTGGATCTGGAGTCGCCCTCGCGCGGTGCGGGCGAGGAGGGGACGTTTCTGGTTGCGTTGGCGTGCGGGGGCGACCCTGCCGAGGCCGGCCATCAGGCCCGCGCCGGGCTCGTGCAGGAGTTCGCGAAGACCCGCGATCTGTTTGTGCGGCAATGGCAGGAAGAGCAGAGCGAGTACATGGCCGTGGAGGACCTTTCCGGGGGACCGCTGGACATGTACCGCGTGAGCACGGCGATGCTGGAGACACATCAATCCAAGCGCTTTCCGGGCGGTTTTGTGGCCAGCCTGTCGCTGCCGTGGGGCTTTGTGCGCACGGACAAGGATGTAGGCGGATACCACGTGGTGTGGCCGCGCGACCTGGTGGAGACGGCAATGGGCAAGCTCGCCTCGGGTGACGCGCAAACGGCTCGCTCCACCCTGTTTTATCTGGCCTGCACGCAAAATGCGGACGGCGGCTGGAGCCAGAACATGTGGCTGGACGGAACGCCGCACGAGGGCGCGATCCAGATGGACGGCATCGCGCTGCCGATCCTGCTGGCCGACAAGCTGCGCCGCGACGACGCTCTCGACGGCTACGACCCGCGGCCGATGATCCATCAGGCGGCGAGCTTCGTGCTGCGGCATGGACCGGTAACGCAGCAGGATCGGTGGGAGACGACGCCGGGCTTTTCGCCGTACACCATGGCGGTGGAGGTCGCGGCGCTGCTGGCCGGGGCGGACTGCGCCGATGGACGCGGGGCTGCGGACGAAGCGCAATTTCTGCGCGAAACCGCCGATGCCTGGAACGATGCCATCGACGAAATGACCTATGTGGAAGGTACGAAGCTCGCCAAAGAGCATGGCGCGGCTGGGTATTACATGCGCATGACGCCGCCGCAACGCATCGAGAAGCGCGAGACGGGGCGCCTCAGGATCCGGATTCCCAACCGCCCGTTGGGGCAGAGGCATCCGCGCGCGATCGACGTTGTCAGCCCCGATGCGTTGGCTCTCGTTCGCTTCGGTTTGCGCGCCCCTGACGATCCACGCATTCTGGATACGATCCGGGTGATCGATGCGACGCTGAAGCACGATACGGCGACCGGGCCCGCATGGAAGCGCTCGACCGACGATGGCTATGGCGAAAAGGCCGATGGCAGCCCCTTTCAAAAGACGGGCATTGGCCGTGGATGGCCGCTGCTGGGCGGCGAGCGTGGGCACTATGAGATCGCCGCCGGCAACCACGAGGCTGCGCTTGAGTTGCTGAAGACCATGAGCCGCCAGACCAGCGAGTGCGGGCTGCTGCCGGAGCAGGTGTGGGATGCGGAAGATATTCCGGAAAAGGAGCTCTACAACGGGAAGCCGTCCGGCTCCGGCATGCCGCTGGTGTGGGCGCATGCCGAGTACATCAAGCTGCTGCGCAGTCTGCACGCGAACGCGATGTGGGATGCCGTTCCACAGACCACCGAACGCTATGTGCATTCCAAACACCCGGCCAGCTTTCAGATCTGGCGGCCCGAGCAGCGGCGCGGTTTTGTCACGGCCGGCAGGGATCTTCGGGTGGATCTGGATGCGCCGGCGCGGGTGAGCTGGAAGATCGCCGGGGAGCTGATGGAGGCGGCTACTGCGGATTCGAAGGTGGGAATGCATACGGTGCTGCTGCCGTTGGCCTCGCTGGGCGTTGGGACGGCGGTTCGGGTGCGGGTTGAGCCGTCGGAGCCCTCGGGCGACAATCAAGCGGATGCCTTCATGGTGCGAATTCGCGACGGCAATGGCGACTGGGCATAGTTTGATTGCGCGGCCTCGACGTGGGCTGTGTCTCGCGTTTGCTTTGTTGCTTTCTGTGCAGCTTGGGGTGTGCACGGCGGCGGCGCAGGAGGGGCGCAGGCCGCTGGAGCCTCCCATCGCCTCTCAACCGGAGACGCCGCAGCATCGCATCCGGCTGATTCTGAAGGATGGCAGCTACCAGACGGTGCTCAGCTATAGGGTGAGCGGGAGTGTGGTGCACTACCGCTCGGCCGAACGCAACGGCGAGGAGGAGGACGTTCCGCTGGCGCTGGTGGACCTGCCGGCAACGATGGCGTGGGAGCGTGCGCATGATCCGGATCAGCCGCCCGGGGCACAGCAGGCTCCCGTGCTGAGCCCTGAGTTGGCCCGGGAGGAGGCTGCGCGCCAAGCGCGGACGCCGGAGGTCGCAACGTTGAAGGACGCCAGCCTGCGATTGCCGGAAGAAGACAGCGTTCTGGTGCTGGACACCTTCCAGGGCACGCCTGAGCTTGTGCCTTTGCCGCAGGGGGGCAGCGATCTGAACCGCGAGACCGCCCATGCCGTGCTGAAAAAAGACATCGACCCGGCCGCGAGTCCGCACGACCTGCTGTTCCTGAAGGAGGAGCGTGCCGACGTGCAACTCCATGTTGCCGATCCGGTGTTTTTTGTGCGCCTGGAGGGCAAGGGTATCGGCGAGGCCGGGGACGATGGCGGGGGCGGCTTCACCGTAGACACGCATGGTCAGTCCGGCCGCGCAACGCCCGGCGGCGGCTCCGCGCAGAGCCTGTATGTACTTCAACGCGTGGACGTGCGGCGCGGCGAACGTGTTGTGGATAGCTTTCTGCTGCGCCTGCTCGCCAGCGGCCGCAGGCAGCCCGGCTTGGTCGAGATGAAGGCTGAACCGCTGCCCGGGGGCGTTTGGGAGAAGCTCACGCCGCAGGAGCCGCTGGAGTTCGGCGAGTATGCCCTGATCGAGGTGTTGAACGACCGCGCGGTGAATGCGGACACGTGGGACTTTGGGGTGCACCCGACGGCGAAGGAGAACGATGAGGCTCTGCGGCCCGTGGTGAAAAAGGCTGCAAAGCTGGAGCGGCGGGGGCCCTAACCCCAAACTCCTTTGGAACCGCCGCGCTTTGCCTTCGTATAGAGAGGCATGGTCAAAACCTTGCCGTGCCTTATCTCCTTTGGGCGGACGGCCCGCCGATTCGTGCTGAGCTGGCCTGCGGTGCTGTTTGTCTTTCTGCTCCTCAGCCTGCCTGCGTTTCCGCAGGAGATCTCGCCTCGTCCCCTGGAGTCGGGAACGACGCTCAAGGTCGAGTCGCATCTGGTGGAAACCACGGTTAGCATTCACGACAGCAAAGGCCAGCCCGTTCTGCAGCTACCGGAGACCGTGTTCAGCGTGACCGAGGATGGCGTGCCGCAGAAGATCCGCTACTTCGCCAAGCAGCACGAACTTCCGCTCAGCATAGGGCTGATCGTCGACGAGAGCGGCAGCCAGGAAAGCTTCGTCAAAGCGCACCAGAAGGCTGTGGAGGGTTTTCTACAACAGGTGCTGCAGCCCAAAGATAGGGCGTTTGCCGTGTGTTTCGGCAATCATATCCGGCTGGTAAGCGATTGGACGGCATCGCCCACGGCCATTACGGAAGCCATTCACCGCTTCGACAAGGGAGATCGTGATTTTTCGGAGGTTGGCCCCAGGGAGGACCGCGAACTCGGCACCGCGCTTTACGACGCCATCTATTTTCCGATCACGGAACGGCTCAGTGATGTGCACGAAAGGCGCAAGGTGCTGTTGCTGCTCACGGATGGCGAAGAAAACTCCAGTGAACACGATCTGCTCGACACCATTCGCGAGGCGCAGGACGGCAATGTACTGATCTATGCGATCCGCACAACAGAAGCGAAGGCCAACAAGATGCAGGCCCGCGATCGCTACGGCGCTCGTGTGCTCGATCATCTGGCCGCGGAGACAGGCGGTCGCGTCTTCGACGCCCGAACTACCCGGCTGGAAGATGACTTCGCGGAGATCGCGCTGGAGTTGCAATCGCTGTACGAACTTGGCTATTACTCCACGCACCACGAACGCGACGGGCGCTTTCGCAAGGTGACCATCGGCGTCAACGACGAGACGTTGAGTGTGCGTGCGCGGAGTGGCTACACGGCCCGCTGAGGGCAGAGCGGATTCCGTGGAGGTGTGCAGCCGCAAGGGAAAAGCAGATCCCTTCGCTTCGCTACGGGATGACAAACAAAATGGCTACGGGATGACCAGCTTAACTGCATACCTTTGAGAGAGCCGCGCTAAGCATCGAATCGATCGTTGGCAAAAAAGCAGGCCTCTGATAAAGGAGGCCTGCTTCATTTGCTCGTTGCGATTCGCTTATTTGGTCATATCGATGCCGCCCGAGGCCTTCTTTTCCTTCTCGGCTTCATTGGCTTTGGCGGCGCCCATGGCGCGGTGCACCCAGTCGTCGGCCTTGGCGATATCGGCTTTACGGGCGGTGTCGTTGCCGCACTCGATGTCGGCCTTATCCCGCCAGTCGAGGTTCAGGTACTGCATTGCATCGTCGTAGTTGGGGTTCAACTCAACGGCGTGATTCAGGTACTTCATCGAGGAATCGAGCAGTGCGCCGTTGTCCGTCGCGAGTTGCGTGCATAGCTTCACCGGAATCTTTGCATTGCCCATGCGATCGTCGGTGATCTTGTTCGCCTTGAGCAGATCCGTGGCGTTCTTATCCGCCTTCTGAAAGTCAACAACGCCCACCGAGTAGTTGGCCTCAGCGTCTTTGGGGTCGAGTTGAATCACCTTGAGTTCGTCTTGCCTGGACTTATCGAAGTTCATGACTTCGCGGTCAATGGCAGCGATATTTCGCCAGGCGTCGGCATCATCCGGGTGTTTCGCGATGACCTCATTGAAGCTGTCGAGTGCCTTCTGCGCGATAGCCATGTTCTGCGGCGTGTTGTTGTTGGGCTGGACCTGGTAGCTGTAAGCCGTCGCCAGATAGTTCTTGGCAGTGGTGTAGGAAGGGTCCAGCCGGATGGAGTTCTGAAAATAGTTCGTCGCGGTCTCGTAGTGACCGGCCTTGAACTCCTGAATCCCCTTGGTGAGCTGGTCACGGGCCTGGAGCTTGGCGCACCCAGTGGTGCTTGCGAGCAGAAGGAGGAGCGCGACGCTCCCGGTGGCGTGTGCGCTTCGTGCGCTTCGATTCATCAGACGTTTCCCCTTATGACGATGGCGCCCGGAGCAGTCGCGGGCGGTGCGCCTACAGACTACATCCATCAAGTCCTATTGACGCTTGATTGTAAAGGGAGATGATAACAAACGGCTAGGGGCTGCCCAGCCATCAGTAACTCTCCGACGATACCGCGCCCGGGCAGACGGCGCGTATCGGCCCTGTTGCATCGGAACCTGCAGCGCAACACACGCAAGACATGAGCGGAGGTCGTCACATGGCGGCAGCAGGGAAATGGACGGCGGAGCAGATGCCGTCGCAGGCAGGGAAGACCGTACTGGTTACAGGCGCCAACAGCGGCATTGGTTATCAGGCAGCGCTGGAGCTCGTGCGGCACGGAGCGCATGTGCTGTTGGGCTGTCGCAACGAAAACAAAGGGAAATCCGCGCTGGAGCGGCTACGGCGCGAAGCTCCTGGAGCGCAGGTTGAGCTGCTGATTCTGGACGTGGCGTCGCTCGATTCGATACGCGCCTGTGCGGCGAAGCTGGTTGCTGCCGGCAAGCCGCTGGATGTGCTGATCAACAACGCGGGCGTGATGGCGCTGCCAACGCGCGAGCTGACCATTGACGGCTTTGAGCGACAATTCGGCACCAATCACCTGGGTCATTTCGCGCTCACGGGGCTGCTGCTGCCGCTATTGAAGCAAAGCCCGACTGCGCGCGTGGTGACGGTGGCTTCGCTGGCGCATCGCAATGGGCAGATCGCATGGGACAACCTGCAAAGCGAACGCAGCTACGATCCCATGGGCGCTTATAACAACACCAAGCTCGCGAACCTGCTGTTTGCCTACGAACTCGATAGGCGGTTGAAGGCTGCCGGCAGCGCGGTTCTAAGCGTGGCGGCGCATCCCGGCGTGGCGACGACCAACGTGTTTCAGAACGGCCCGGGCGACAAGGGCGGCTTGAAGATGAAGCTCATGAAGCGGATGATTCCGCTGATTGGGCAGGACGACGCCATGGGCGCCCTGCCGACCGAATACGCGGCGACTGTTCCCGGGGTGCAGGGAGGGGACTATATCGGCCCGGATGGTTTCAGCGAGTTGAAGGGCTATCCCAAGGTGGTGCAACCGCGTCCGCGGGCTCTCGACGAGGTGATTGCGCGGCGGCTTTGGGAAGCGAGCGAGGAGCTCACCGGCCTGACATACCTGTGATCAGGATTCGCCTGAGGCCACCAACACTGTTGTCTTTCTTGTGGTCATTCCCTTCGGGAATGACCACAAAGAAAAGCTGCGGAATAACAACAAATAAGGGCTTAGAGCAGAATCACACAAGCTGTGCCCAGCGCCAACGGCGCGTCACATAACAGCCCCAGGTAAGCCGCAAAGCAGGCATCGAGGGCTTGAAGGCCCGCAACATGGAGGCTGGGTACAGCAACCCTGTTCATGCTCTAGCAGTCAAATAAAAGCTTAGGATTGCGCTTTTTTCGCAGCCTTCTTCGGCGAAGTCGTCTTCTTCGCGGCAACGCGCTTGCCGGGAGACTTTTTTGGGTTATCCGCAACTCCGTTCCCGGCGGCGGCGAGGGAGAGGCGCGATAGCTTGGCCGCATGATTGTCGAGCAGTTTTTCGAGCTGTTTAATGAGCTGTGCGGTTTGCATGGGCTTCACGAGCATTTTGTCGGCGCCCATGCCCTGCCAATCTTCGTCGGACATGGGAAACGCGGTCAGGAGCGCCACCGCCGGATGGTAGAAGGCGGTGCGGGCGGCCTGGATGACCTCGCGGCCGGCGGCATCGGACTCCATGCGCATGTCCGTAATGACCATCTGGTATTCGTTCTTCTTGATGCGGAGCTTGCCCTCGCGGGCGCTGGTGGCGGTGTCCACATCAAAGCCGGAGATCTCGAGAACGGCCTTCATGGTGAGCAGAACGGGGACTTCATCGTCAACAAGCAGAACGCGGCGCTTAGGCAAGATCGTTGATCTCCTTCATTGCTGGTGGAATCGACACGCAGCGACCGGCGCCTACAAAGGAGCACGGATATCCGCCTCATATTCGCAGCTTGCGTGCCGGGGCGCAAGCCGGGGCAGTTGCATCCCGGTTTGCCGGGGGCGCGCGAAGGTTTCCTCCACCGGCCCGGAGCGCGATGCTATACTCGCGTGTGCCGTGCTCCGGTTCGCGGAAGCGCCCGGGGCACAACCATCATCTAAAGCATGAGGCCCCTTGAAAGGGTCCGGAGGCTGCCCATCCCACCGTTTAACGACAAACGTTCGCAGAAGTCCTTTATCCGCACCAACGACCGTATCCGTGCACGCGAGGTTCGCGTCATCGACGAGACGGGAGCCCAACTCGGCGTCATGCAGCCTTTTGAGGCGCTGAAAATCGCCCGGGAGCGCTCGCTGGATCTGGTCGAGATCTCGCCCAATGCCGTTCCGCCGGTCTGCAAGATCCAGGACTATGGAAAGTTCCTGTACGAGAAGGACAAGAGCGAGCGTGCCGCACGCAAGACTCAGAAGGTCATCGTCATCAAGGAGGTGAAGTTCTCCGTGACGGTGGACGAGCACGACTACATCACCAAAAAGAACCAGGCGGTACGCTTTCTTGGTGATGGTGACAAGGTGAAGGCCAGTCTGCGCTTCAAGGGGCGGCAGATGGCGCATCGCGATCTTGGCTACAAGATCATCAACCGGCTGATTATGGATGTCGGCGAGGTTGGGGTTGTGGAGTTCATGCCGCGCATGGAGGGCACAACGCTGCACGCCATTCTGGCGCCGAACAAGAAGGTTGTGCCGGCAGCACCCAAGCCGCCCAAGCCGGCCGCGAGTGAAGCCGCTGCGATCCCCGCCGAGGCCATGGCCGCACCTACGGCGTAGACCGTTTTATCTGAAGACACTCTGCCCATGAGCTTTGTCGACGACACACGCAAGCTGCTGCAGGATCTGATTACCCCTGAATTGAAGGGGCTGCAGACCCAGGTCTCGTCGTTGGAAAAGACCATGGACGCGCGGTTTGCGTCGCTGGAAAAGACCATGGACGCCCGCTTTGCAGCCATGAACGACAAGATGGACGCGCAGAAGGAGAGTCTGTTGGCGGAGACCAGGGTTCTCTCCGTGACGCTGAACTCCAGCCTTGCGATGATGACGCGCACTCTGCAGGACATAGACGGGCGGTTGCGGCGGATGGAGAATGACCGCGAGCGGCTGGGAACGAGCTCGGCTCCTCCAGGGTCCACTCCAGGCTCGGCTCCTTCCGCGGCAGCCTAGACCCTCACGCGCCGACTCGCTCTGTTACACTGATTGCTGCTTTCAATTTGCAGTTTCTTCAGCAGGACAACCATGCCAAAGATGAAGACCCATTCGGGCGCGGCGAAGCGCTTCAAGAAGACCGGCACCGGCAAGTTCAAGCGCGGTCAGACGAAGATGCGCCACATCCTCACCTCCAAGTCGAATCAGACCAAGTCAAAGCTTGGCCGGATCGTGCTGGTGTCGGTGGCGGATACCCCAAAGGTCGCCCGCATGCTTCCCTATGCCTGAGCCTTTGGGCCGGTGTTTTGAAGCAGCATAATTTTTCTTCGGATCGAGCCGTTACGGTTTTACCAAACCGGGACAAAGGGCCGGCAAGCGTTGAGGCCCCTGGGTAGTTCTTTTTAGAACCACCCACCGAGATCGCGAGCAGAACGCGTGTGAAGAGGCCACCTTTGCCTCCAGCCGCTCACCCCAACGCACATGCAAAAAGGAGATCACGATGCCCCGTGTCAAACGGAGTACAAAGCGCAGCGATCGGCGTAAGAAGATCCTGAAGCGCGCCAGCGGCTACTTCCTCACGAAATCCAAGCTCTACCAGGCGGCACAAGAGGCCGTCGAGCGCGGCCTGAAGTTTGCCTATATCGGCCGCAAGCAAAAGAAGCGGCAGTACCGCTCGCTGTGGATCGTGCGCATCAACGCCGCGGCGCAGCAGCATGGCTTGCGCTACTCGACATTCATCAGCGGGCTGAAGAAGGCCGGTGTAGGCCTGGATCGCAAGATTCTCGCCGACATCGCCGTGAGCGATCCGGCTGGCTTTGCTGCACTGGTCGAGCAGGCCAAGGCTGCGCACACGAGCAGCACGCCGCAGGCTGCATAAGGATAGTTTCAGCACGGAGAACAGGCGCGGCTTCGGTCGCGCCTGTTTCCTTTTTTGACCTGCGCTGATGCGATGCATGACGGCTACACTCGCCACATGAAGCGATGGCAACTTCTCGCATTTGTGCTGGGCTGTGCCGCACTCACCGCATGCAGGGCACTGGCGCAGTCGCCACAGGTGGCGTTCACGTTCGATGATCTGCCGGCGCATGGACCGTTGCCGCCCGGCATGGCGAGGCCTGCTGTTGTGGCGAGCATCCTGCAGACGCTGAAGCGTGAGAACCTGCCGCCGGTTTACGGCTTTGTGAACGGCTTCCGCGTGGCGCAATATCCTTACCAGATCCACATTCTTGAGGCGTGGCGTGCGGCCGGTGAACCGCTTGGCAATCACACCTGGTCGCATCCCGCGCTGGACACGCTCTCTGCGGCGGGGTACGAGGCCAACATCGCGCGGGATGAGGCATTGCTGCGCGAGGTGGATCCTCACGGCGATTGGCACTGGTTCCGCTATCCGTTTCTTGAGGAGGGTGATACGGTGGCCAAGCGCGAGGCCGTGCGCGGATGGCTGAAAGGACACGGATATCGTATTGCGGAGGTCTCGATGGACTTCCAGGATTATCTCTGGAACGAGCCGTATGCGCGTTGCTCCGCAAAGGGGGATGCAGCGGCAATCAAGACCCTGCATGACACCTATCTGGAAACCGCCGACGAGTATATTCATGTGTACCGCGAGCTCGCCCACCGGCTTTATGGGCATGATGTGCCCTATGTGCTCCTGATGCATGTGGGTGCGTTTGACGCGCACATGCTGCCGGAATTAATTGCACGGTTTCGTGAACGCGATTTCACGTTTACGACGCTGGAAACCGCGATGGCGGATGCGGTTTATCACGAAGATCCGAAGGTGCCGACACCCGGGGGCTCGACGTTCAATGAAATGGTTGCCGCTGTGCGACACGTCGAGGTGCCGGATGGACATGAGCCCGAGAAGATGCTTGACCGTTTGTGCCGATAGAGTTGGCCGCGTGTACGCGGGGAACACCGCAGCTTTGCGATGCTGTAACAAAGGCCGAGGGGAGTTCCGCCCCCGGCAATAGTGTTCACGCGCGGCACTGCTGTGAGGTGCATCCTCCGGGTGAGAAGCCCGCATCACATGGAACATTGCTGAAGACTCGCCGATTCCAGTTTCGTTTCGTGATCGGTAATCCGCGGGGCATCCACAATCGTTACTGAGAGTCCGTGACGACGTAAGAGCCAGCGCACCGCTTCCATCATCGCCGCTCAAGACGGCACTGTAGTTCTTCTCAGGAGATTGCATTTCATGTTCAATGCGAAGTTCACATCGCTTCTTAGTCCGGGTGAAAAGGTCACCGGGGAACAGCTGGAGACAGACCGCCGGATCGCCGCGTTCGACCGTGAACTCCAGGGTTTGAGTCGCCGTCGCTTTATGAGCGGGCTCACCGGCGCCGCTGCTCTCGCCGCCTCCGCGGGATTTTTCGAGATGCCCAGCGCGCTGGCGCAGAGCACACCTCCACCGATCATCGACGTGCTGAATTTCGCGCTGAACCTCGAGTACCTGGAAGCGAACTTTTATAACTTTGCCGCCACAGGCAGCCCCATTGCTACCAGCTACTCGGGCACACCCACCGGCGCGCTTACGGGCACGAACGCGGCACTCACTGCGGCCGTGCAGGCAAATCCTACCGTGCTGGCGCTGGCGAAGGCGTTGGCTCAGGATGAGCTGAACCATATCTCCGGTTTGAAGGCCGCGATCACCTCACTGGGTGGAACTCCGATCGCTCAACCGGCTCTGAACTACGCTGCCAAGGGCGCAGTGACTACGGTTGCGCAGTTTCTCGCGGCGGCACGGCAGTTCACGGCACTCGGCAATAGCGCGTATGCGGGCGCGGCACAGTTCCTGGTAAGCAATCCTGGGGTGTTGACGGTGGCAGCGCAGATCCTGGGAGCGGAAGGCAATCACCTGGGGGCGGTCAACTACCAATGTATCGCGCAGAATGTGACTGCTTCGTTCAGCACGTCGTCGACCGCGTATATCGACGAGCAGGATCAGCCGCCCAACCCAACGCAGTACTTCACAGTGTTCCTTACAGGGAATGCCTCGGGCGGTGTGGTCGGCTTCGGACCAGCGCGCAACACCTCGCAGGATCTGGGCGTGGTGTACGGCGTTTCCACGCCTTCCACGCTGAATCCTCCAACCGGCACACCTTCCGGCGGCTTCTTCCCGTCGGGCTTCAACGGCAATATCAAGTCCACGTAAACCTGAGCGCTGCTCGTAACCCGGAGCCAGTCCCTATCGGCTCGTAAAGATCATTTCCGCAGTGCATCAGGAGGAATATACCGTGTCCAAGATTTCGAACCAACTCATGACCGCCGAAGGCGCGCGCTCTGAAAATTCCACAGAGCAGCTGCTTCAGGAGGCGGAGCGTATCAGCAGCGACCGCTCGACCGCCCGTCTCGACCGGCGCAAGCTAATCACCCATCTTTCGCTGGCCGCCGGCGCCGCGGGCATGCTCGGCGTCGCCGGCTGCAGCAGCGCCGGTCCGGCATCTGTTTCGCCCGCCGAGTCCGGCCCCTCGGTGCTGGATGTTCTCAACTTTGCGTTGAATCTCGAGTACTTCGAAGCGAGCTTTTACTCCTACGTGGTGACTGGCTCCGGTATCCCTGCCGCGCTGATGGGCACAAATCCCGGTACGGTTACGGGAGGCGCCAAGGTCTCCTTCAAGATCAGCGCCATTGCCAACATTGCAGCCAACCTGATGACGGAAGAGGTGCAGCATGTGCAGGACCTCATCACCACCATCAACACGGCCTTCGGTGCGGGGTCGGCCGTTGCGCTGCCAACTCTCAACCTGGCCGCCATGGGTGCGCCGACGACCGACGCGACATTTGTGGCATTGGCGCGGTCGCTCGAGACGGTGGGCGTAAGCGCCTATGCCGGCGGAGCGCAGTACCTGACTTCCAACACCACTGCGTTGACCTACGCGGCACAGATCCTGGACGTGGAGGCGCAGCACGAGGGCGCATTGCGCCAGGCCTGCATCTATTTTACGGGCGGCGCGGTTGCATCCCCAGCGGTGGATGCTTTCGATCAGCCGCCAACCGGGAGCCAGCTTTTCAACACCGGCAACACGACGGGCCTGGTCACCGTCCGTACCGTGTCGCAGGTGCTGGGTATCGTCTATGGCGCATCGACCGCAGGCACGACGACCCCGGCGATCGGCATCACCAAAGGCGGCTTCTTCCCGAACGGCTTTAACGGCAATCTCTACAGCACCTAGCCCTTCGTCTTTCAGCAAACACGAACGCCTCCAGATACTCTGGCGGCGTTTGTGTTTGCATTCATGCATTCTGGCGCGCACTTTACAGCAAATTACATCGTGTTATCTCGACCGGAGCAGATAAGTTTACCGTCTGGGTAGCGGAGAGACCCCCTGTATTTTCGTGTGCTGCTCCATGAAGGTCTGCGTAGCTCCAACGAAACACAGGGGTCTCTCCACTGCGGCTGCGCCTCCGGTCGAGATGACACACCTTTATACCTCAAGGTAATTGCGTTCCATAGAGCACTATCACGCCAGCTATACCCAGCGCCAAAGGCGCGCCACATAAAAGCCTAGGCCGAAGGCCTAGGTAACCCGCACGAAAAGCGTCGAGGGCTGAAAGCCCGACACAAAGTCTGGTACACCAACCATGTTTCTGCTCTAGTTACACGTCAAGTCCTATCAGCCGCATCAGCGCGAGGCCGTTGCTGCGCGCCACGATACCGTCGCGTAGCTGATAGTCGAACTGCAGCTTGTCGTTGACCACGCTGTCTTCGAAGTGCGCGTTGCGGATGAGACCAGCGTTGGCACCAGGGATCTCCGTCAGCGCCAGATCGTGGGTGCTGAGCAGGCCAATGGCTCCGGCGCCGAGCAGCTCTTTCACGACACCTGTCGCACCGGCGAGGCGGTCATGTGAGTTTGTGCCTGCCAGCAGCTCATCCAGCAGAAACAACACGGGCGGCTGTGTGCGTGCCAGCTCGCAGACGGCGCGGAGACGCAGAATTTCAGCGTAAAAATGGGAGCGGCCGCTCTGCAGCGAGTCGTTTATCTGGATACTCGCGGCAATCCCCAAGGGGCTGAGACGAACCCTGCGCGCGCGCACCGGAGCACCCGCCATCGCGAGTACGGCATTGACGCCGACCGATCGCAGCAACGTGCTTTTGCCGCTCATGTTGGAGCCGCTGATGAGCAGCAGACGCGTCTTCGCGTCGAGTGCAACGCTGTTGCGCACGCATCCAGCTTCGGGCAGCAGCGGATGGCCGAGCGCTTCGGCATCGAAGGCCGCCTCACCGTCCGTGAGTTCAGGGAACGGATCTGCAGGGTGCTCGAAGTGATAGGCCGATAACGAGAGCAGCGCTTCCATCTCACGCAACGCATCGAGCCAAAGTTTTAGTTGCGATCCATACTCGTTCCGCCAAGATTGCAGCAGAAAGCCAAGCTGCACCGAGTACAGCAACACCAAATCCAGAATGCGGACGATCAAATTGGCGCGCTGCTCCGCCGCGGCCGCGAGCGTCGCAAGGCGGCGAATGGCTGCCCCGGCGAATTGTTGGTGGGAACGCAGTCTCGCCTGCAGCTCCAGCAGCCGGGGTGCTGTGAAGGTCTCCTGTTCTATGAGCACCATGAACTCGGCCACTATGGTGAGTCTTTGCGAGGCCTGCTCTGTTTCAGCAAAGAGCAGCTTGAGGCGGGGCTGCAGGAAGAACGTCAGGCTGCCGTTCACGAGGATGAGCGGAATCAAAAGCAGCGGCGAATGCGCCACCGCATAGCGCCCCAGGGCCGCCAGCGTGAGCACCGCCAGCAGCGGGGCGAGCCACCGAAGAACCCGTGGCAAGGGCGCCATCGTGGCTTCGCCCCAGGCGATGAGGGCATCGCGATTCACCTTCAGCACGGCGGGCCCGGGTAGGCCGGCTAGCGCTTCGCGCAGGCCCGTCAATGGCCCCAGGCTGGCTACAGCCGTCTGCCGTGCATGGATCTCCTCTGCAGCCGCGGGATGCAGCAGCCAGGTGGCCAGGGTGTCCTCCCCCAGGCTCGTGCGGGCGGTGCAGAGCAGCTCAAACAGGCCATCGGTACCGAAGAGGTCGAGATCGCCGGCGTACAGGCTTTCGCTTGCGTCCACACGTGTTGTCCGCGGCTGGATTCCAGCCCAGCGATCTTCGATGCGGGCCAGCCCATGCTCATAAAACAGCTCGGCCCGGCGGCTGCGGGCGTTTGCCGACAGCACCCCCGCGTGCCGGCGCGCGGTGATGCCGAAGCCGATGCAGGGCAGCAGGACCCACTCCCACGCAAAGGCATGGCGGACAAGCGACCCACATGTCAGCCCTAGGACAGCGGCTGCCCACAGCAGGCGCAGGTAGCCAAGGAACACGTGCTGCTTGCCCAGACGCGCGGCCTCGGCTGCGCAGGCAGTCCGCCGCGCCGCATAGAACGTGGCCGGGACGACGTTCCCGTTTTGGGAAGATGTATTCATGACGGCTTCAAACGACGGATAACAGATGAGCAGCATCGGCGGCGGCCGCAGCTCATAGGCTATCCTGAAGCTATGCCTGCTGCCGCAGAGCCCCGTCTCGCGAATCCTGTTCCCCCCGCTGCCGACCCCATGAAAAGCGGCTCGGCACCCTTTGAATCCTGGGGCCGATACCCCACCTACGAAGCCGAGCTGCGCAACCTGCACTGGCAGGGAGATTTCCCCCGCGACATCCAGGGCATCCATCATGGCGTGCTGCCCGTGGGCATGGGCCGCAGCTACGGCGACGTGTGTCTGCTGAAGGATGGCACGCTGCTGAAGACGACTTCAATGAACCGTCTGCTCAGCTTCGATGGGGAGACTGGGATCTTAACAGCGGAGTCCGGCATCACGCTGGCGCAAATTCTCGATTTTGCCGTGCCCCGCGGCTTCTTTCTTCCTGTAACGCCGGGAACGAAGTACGTGACCCTGGGCGGCGCGATTGCCAATGACATTCACGGCAAAAACCATCACCTCGCCGGCACCTTCGGCTGCCATGTGACGCAGTTCGAGCTGGTGCGCTCGGACGGCTCGCGGCTGCATTGCTCGACGACCGATAACCCGGATCTGTTCTCCGCGACGATCGGCGGCTTGGGACTCACAGGCGTCATCACCTGGGCGCAGCTGCGCATGAAGCCCATCGTCAGCCGCATGGTGGACTACGAGGGCATCCAGTTTCACGGGATTGACGAGTTTCTGGACCTGACGGAACGGTCGCAGCATGTGGAGTACACCGTGAGTTGGGTCGACGTGAACTCGACGGGGAAGAACTTCTGCCGCGGCATCTTCATGCAGGGCGATCACTCGCAGGTGCCCGCGCCGTTGAAGCCCTCCAAGGAACCCAAGCTCGTCTTCCCCGTGGAGCTGCCCAGCTGGGCACTGAACAGCACTTCCGTGGGCCTGTTTAACACGCTGTTCTTCCATAAGCAGATCAAGAGCCGTGTCACCGCATTGCAGGACTACGAGCCCTTCTTTTACCCGCTGGACATCATGCTCAAATGGAACCGCATGTACGGCAAGAACGGTCTGCTGCAGTTCCAGTACGCGATTCCATGGGAGAACGCGCGGCAGGGCACGGTCGCCATCCTCCGCGAGGTCGCGAAGTCCGGCCTGGCCAGCTTTCTGGCCGTGCTGAAGGCCTTCGGCGATGTGCCTTCGCCCGGCCTGATGAGCTTCCCGAAGCCCGGCATCACGCTGGCACTCGATTTTCCGATCAAGCCCGGCAAAAGCTTCGAGCTGTTCGATCGCCTGGCGGAGATGACCTACGAGTTTGGCGGACGGTTGTACCCTGCCAAAGATGCACGGATGACCGCCGGACAGTACCAGGCGTTTTATCCGCAGTGGGAGCGCTTTGCGCGCTACAAGGACCCCGCGCTCACCTCCAGCTTCTGGGAGCGCGTGGTGGGCGACAAAGGAATGAGCCGTTGAGTACCCCGATTCCCACTCTGCCCGGAGCCGACAGCACCGCAGCGCCGCCGCTTTCGCTGCGCCGTGAGCCACAGGGCCGCGTTCCGTTTCCGCACGGCCGTAAGGGTGCGCCCCGGCGCATCCTTGTGCTGGGCGCTACCTCCGGCATCGCCGAAGCAACGATCCGCATCTGGGCCTCGCGCGGCGACAGCCTCTTTCTGGTAGGTCGTAATGCCGAGCGCCTGAACACCGTGGCGGCCGACGCCCGCGTACGCGGCGCCAACCTGGTCGAAACCGCAGTCTCCGATCTGGACAACACAGCCGCGCATCCGGAGCTGCTGGCGCACGCCATCAACGCGCTCGGCGGTCTGGATGTGGCGTACGTGGCCGTCGGAATGCTCGGCGAGCAGAGCCGGGCGGAGCGCAGCTTCGGCGATACCGGCCAGATTCTTCACACCAACTTCATCGCGCCCGCGAGCCTGCTGACGTGGCTGGCGAACTACTGTGCGCAGCGTCATGCGGGCACGCTGGCGGTGCTGACCTCGGTTGCGGGGGAGCGCGGCCGCAAGTCGAACTACATCTACGGCTCGTCCAAAGCGGGGCTGTCGGTGTTTGTCGACGGTCTGCGCAATCGTGTGGACCGCGAGGGTGTACGCGTGATCACGATCAAGCCCGGCCCCGTAAAGACAGCCATGACCGAAGGCATGCGCGGCGAATCCAAGTTCGCGGACGTGCACAAGGTAGCGGCGACGATCGTGCAGGCGATCGACAAGGGCCAAGGCAACGGGCCGGACGTGCTCTACGTGCCCGGCATCTGGCGAGTGATCATGGCTGTCATTCGTGCGATCCCGGAGGGCCGCTTCAAAAAGATGAACCTGTAGTCGAGTCTTGTAGCAGGCGCTTCCCCCAATCTCATCGTGTCGCGACATGCCAGCGATACTCGTACTGCGATCTTCTATGGGCTCTTGGATGGTGTGGCACACGGCGTACTGAATTAGGTTGACAGTCTGCGGTTTACGAATGACTATGGGTGAAAGTTCCTGCAACTACCTGTAAATATTTGCTAAATCGGGGGAGGGTTCTACCCCACGAATTTGGCATTCCGATTGCTGTGTACTGAAGTCAATACCCCCAGCTCTCCCCGATGATGTGCCGGCATGGCGCTGAGGAACCTTTTGTCTCCGAGGAATACCGAATGAAGTTTTTTGATCGACGGCAGTATCTTCCGCTGATTGCAATGGGTTTGATGGCTTCAGGCCTTGTGGCTCAAACCAGCCAGGGAATTCTTGCAGGTGTCGCTCGCGATACGACCGGCGCCGTGCTTCCAAAGGCCAAGGTCACCATCACCAACGAGGCTACCGGCGAAAAGCGTGTTGGAGCGACAAAGAGTGACGGCGCCTATAGAATCGAGGCCGTTCCTCCTGGACGTTATACCGTTCTGGTTGAGGAACTGGGATTTGATGCGAAGAAGGAGACCGGCGTAGTAATTAACGCCTCCGAGGTAAGCTCCCTCGATTTGGTGCTTAACGTGGGCAACGTGAGTGACGTTGTTGAGGTGCAGGCGGTCGCGAACGCCATCAATACCGAAAACGGACAACTCACCGGCATCATCGATCAGAACCAGATTGCGAAGCTGCCGATCTTCTCACTCAACCCCATCGAGTTGGCGACGACGCTGCCGGGCATCCAGACCATCACGCAGCCTGGCTCCGGTGCGGGTGCACAGGGTCAAATCTTCTCTGCCAACGGCGCCCGTCCTCGCGCGAATAACTTCCTTCTGGACGGCCAGGAAGACAATGATGTCTCCATCGAGGGGCAGGCTTTCCAGCCGGACATTCCCGACATGTATGAGACGGTGGCAGTGCTTTCCAACTCGGCTTCGGCGGAGTACGGCCGTGCGGGTGGCGCTGTGGTTAATCTCATCACGCGTCGCGGTACAAATACATACCACGGCTCGGCCTATGAGCGATACACCGGTTCAGGCCTAAACGCGCTCTCGGGTACGCAGCGGCAATCGAAGTCGCTTGGTCCTGTGAACAAAACGCGGTTCGACCGGCATACGTATGGTTTTACCGGGGGTGGCAGGCTGATCAAGGACAAGCTGTTCGTCTTTGGCGGATCGCAGTGGCAGCGGTACTACGGCGGAACGATGGAAGCCCGTCAGGAGCTTCCGGATCCCACCGGTATCGCAGCGCTACAAAGCATTGGAAAGCAGACAGGCACGGTGCAGGCGCAGCAAGCGGCGCTGTTTGGGAACTACCTTTCGAATTACAGCTACATAAATTCTTTTCAGGACACCTCGCTGGCGAATGCTAGCAAGCCTTACTACGAACAGCTGGTTGTAAACGCTCCTGGCTGCCCGACCTCCGGCTGCAATGTGGAGACGGGCCTTTATCAACGTCCGTCGGTGCCGGAGCAAAACACCGACACGCAATGGACGGTGCGCGTCGATTACACTCCTTCCGAAAAGAACAGCTACTATGTGCGCTATATCCATGACCGGAGCTTTCTGACGCCCGATTTTCTAAATAATTTTTCGCTGCCTGGTTTTGACTCGCAGCAGGGCGGGGCGGCTGAACTGTCTCAGGCCGCGTGGACGCATGTGTTCAGCTCGCGTGTGCTGAATGAGGCGCGTATCTCAGAGACGCGAGTGAACTTCGCATTTGTTTTCACGCCGCAGACACTGGCGAATCCATTAAACGTTACGCCTACGCTTACCTTTGGAGGAACCAGTTCAAGCTTCCCGATTCTTGGACCCAACCAGAACCTTCCCCAAGGCCGTGCAGAGGATCTGTATCAGTTGCAGGACACAGTGGGTCTCAGCCTCGGGCGCCAAGCCATTCGTGTGGGCGTGGATCTCGGGCGGCAGATTGAAAAGGAGCAGATATCCCAGAACGCGCTTGGAACACTGGGCTACACGGCATCAGGCAGTTATGGTTCTTCTATAGGTGAGTTCATCAATAACGACCTTGGCAGCTCCGGTTCCGCAACCATCACCTTTGGTCCGCTCCGGGTCGACCCGCGCAACTGGCGGCAGGCCTATTTTATTGAAGACGATATCAAGCTCTCTTCAGAGCTAACTATGAACATGGGCGCCCGCTACGACTACCTGACGGATCCGGAGAATTCTGTTCAGTACCCGGCGATTAACCCGCTCACCGTGTTGAGCGTTCCCCTGAACACCGTCTACAAGGTCAATAACGATTACAACAACATCTCCCCGCGCCTGGGTTTCGCGTATGTGCCGCACTTCGGCTTCTTCGCGGACGGCAAGACCGTCTTCCATAGTGGATTTGGCGTTTACTTCGACAGCGACTTCTCAAACATTCTAGTAAATGCGGCGCAAAGCTCGCCGAACTCCATCGCACAAACGGCGCAGCAGACCGGTGGTGATGGGTTGGCGAACTCGAATATGCTGATCGGTACATTGAAGCCGGTGTTCAACCCGCTGACCGCATCGGCGACCAGCGTGGTGAACAACCTGGTGAACCCTTACACGTACCAGTTCAACTTCGGGATTGAGCGTGAGCTGCCGTTCAATCTGAAGCTGACGACGAACTATGTCGGTAGCCGCGGCGTCAAGCTGTTTGCCAATCGTCAATACAACTACTTTACGCCTTCCAACGGAACGACCTCCACGCCTCGTCTGGATCCGGCGCTGGGCCCTGTTGTGGCGCGTGGTAACTTCGCGGCCTCTGACTATAACTCGTTGCAAGCGGAGCTTTCCCGCGCCTTTACGCACGGTATTACCTTCCGCGCCGCCTACACCTACAGTAAGGACCTGGACGACGCCTCGGAGATCTTCACAACCTTCAGCTCTCCCACCTCCTATTCGGCGGATCTTTCTCCGACCGGGTTGCGGCAGGACTGGGGAAATTCGGCTTGGGATCACCGCAACTACTTTGTTGTGTCGTATGTATGGGCTCCCAAGGGCTACACCGCCTCAAACGCGGTTGCTAACGGCGTACTTGGTGCCCTTACCCGGCATTGGACCGTGTCCGGCGTGGAGCGCTTCCAGTCCGGTCCGTACACCACATTCAGCGTCAGCGGTATCGATACGAACCAGGACGGCAGCACGGCGAACGATCGGCCCATTCTGAACAATCCAAGCGCACCGTTCAACACTGTGGCGATTGATGCCTCTTACCTGAAAGGACCTCAGGGTACGTATTACGACCTGTATGCGTACAACACTAACAGCAGCAAGCCGAAAAACATCATCGATCCAAGTTCGGCACACTGGATCGTGCAGCGTGGGCAGAGCTTCCTGCACCAGGAGATTGGCCGTAACAGCTTCCTGCAGCCCGGATATCAGCAGCACGATATCGCTCTCGAGAAAGGCGTTGGTTTGTCCTATCTACATTTTTCGCAGGGCACGCTTACGCTCCGCTGCGAGGCCAACGACGTCGGTAACCACAATAATGTCAACCCGCTGGGAACGAACATCTATCAGATTGGGCAGTCGTCGCAGTTCAATCCGGTCATCTCACGCACCGGCGCGGGGCGCTCTCTCGTACTTTGGGCCAAAGTGAACTTCTAGCGCGGAAAGTAGTTGGGGCGCCTGATCAGGCGCCCCATGTTTTGCGGTAGAGTTCTTTCCTCTCTGAAGGAGTTTGCGCACAGGCACTCACTGCTGCTGCGCCTGCTGATGTTGACGACGCGGTGGTGGAAGCTGTTCGGGAAGGGCCTGGGCTTTTTCTACGAGGATCGACCAGTCTTCGGGTACGGGCAGTTCGCGGTCGAGCGAGGGTTCGCCTTCGCTGGGGGTGACGCGCACGGCAACGGTCAGTTCGCTTTTGGAGCGGCCGCGGAACATGCCGTGCGTTGGTGGAACGTCGGCATAGTCGCGGCCGATGGCCGTGCGAATGTGGCGGTCCCCTGCGATGAGGCAATTGGTTGGATCGAAGCCAACCCAGCCCAGCTCGGGCAGAAAACACTCAACCCAGGCGTGCGTGGCCGAGCTTTCGGAACGATCGCGGACGCCTTCTCCATGAAATAGATAGCCGCTGACATAGCGGCAGGGAATGCGCAGCTCCCAACGGACAAGCGCCGTCATGATGTGGGCAAAGTCTTGGCATACGCCTGCGCGCTTGGTGAGTGCTTCGTCGACGGGTGAATCCGCGCGCGTGGTCTGCGGCTCATAGGCGAAGTAACTGTAGATCTGCTCGTTCAGTTTATACAACACGGTTAATGGATCTTCTCGGCGACGGAGATCGAACTCAGTGGCCAGTGCTTTGAGCTTCGCTGTCGGTGTCGCGAACTCGCTTGGCAGCAGCATCTCCCAAAAGTCCCCAGCATGGACGAGGCGATCGAGTTCGTCCCAGGCATCCGGCGTCAGGGAGACGGGCAACGCAAGGTGCGGCTCCATTTCGACTAACGATTCGGCAACGATCACCAACTGGCCATGCTGGCCGGGTATGTCGAAGTGGTGCACGTGGTTCGCAAGGTGATCGCGATAGCTGAAGACACGGCAACGAGGCGTCACCGAGAGCTGAAAGGTAAGGCACCGTTGCCCGGCATCGGAGCGCGGATGCATGCGTGTCTCCATAATGCTTTCGGACACGGGACTCCCATAACGAAACTTTGTGAGATGCCGGATGGAGTAATACATTAAACCTCCTGGGAAATAGGAAATAGGAAATAGGAAATAGGAAATAGGAAGTAGGAAATAGGAAATAGGAAATAGGAAGCAGAGAGTAGCTTGGGGGAAGAAGTCGATGCGATGAGACTCACAGTGGTGTTCTCGGCTACTTCCTACTTCCTGTTTCCTGCTTTTAGCCCGCAAGCGCGAGCTGAATCGGATAATCAACGTAAAGCTGGTAGATGCTCTCGTGAATGATCTGGCACTGTTGCTGGATGGAGTGAAGATAATCGATCACATTGCCATTCATGAGCTCTTCGACTCCGGCGAAACCGAGCTGGGCGCTAAGGCGGCCGGCGATGCGGTATAAGTGCTCGCTACGCACCTTTGTGTTTTTGGATCCGCTCTTGGCGTGGATTGCTTCCAGTGCGCTTTCGACGCTCTCGATGGAGAAGCGTACCGAATGCGGAAATTCGGAATCGAGCAGGAGAAATTCAAGAATGCGCTCGGGCGTAAGGTCGGCGGTGTAGACCTTGCAATAGGCTTCAAACGCCGTGCAGCTGCGCAGCAGGCCCATCCACTCGAGATACTGATTGCTTTCGGTCGCGCGTTCCGGCTGTCCCCAAAGGTCGTCGTGATATGCCTCAAGCAGCTTCGCGGTTGTGCTGGCACGTTCCAGAAAACGGCCAACCTGGATGAAGTGCCAGCCTTCCCCATGGCTCATGGTGGAGTCCGTAACGCCTTGAAACTGGTGAATCGCCTCCATCACCTCCTGCAGAAACGCGGAAGGCGCTTCGCTGGAGGCTTCCGGTGATTCAATCAGCATGACATTGCGGAGCTCTGGACGAGTTACTTCGAGATACAGCGAGTTCAGCCGGTGCCACTGTTCGGTGGATATCTGTTCGCGCACATGGCGAGCGTTCTCGCGTGCCTGCATGATGCAGGAAACCACGGAGGATTTCATCTCCTTGTCGAAGGTCAGTGTGCTGGCGAGCGCGTAGGGATTGCCCTCCCAGCGCAGACGCTTTGGGTGCGCGAGTGAGCGCAGAAGGCGCGGCCAGCGGTGATCCGCGCTGGATGCGCTTTCGTCGAGCATGAGGTTGAGGTTGACGTCGAGCAGGCGTGTGTTGTGCTCGGCGCGCTCAAGATAGCGCGACATCCAGTAAAGCGAATCGGCGACGCGGGAGAGCATGGCTAACCTCCTCTTGTTAGGCGGCGGGACGGATGCTCTTAATCTACACGCATGACGCTTAGGGTATGTGAGCGGCAGACGGTTGCGGCGGTGCCTTCATCAACTGCACAAAAAGTTTGTAGAAGCGAGCGGAGTCCAGCTCCTGTTGCACATGCACCAGGCGAAGATCGCTGCGTTGCGGTTTGTGGGCCGCGTCCCAGGTGAGCGTATCGCCGTAGTGGGGGCCATGGGAAAAATCCACGTCGACGTAAAGCAATTGATCTGCCGTGATGATCTTTGGATCGAGCCAAGCGCAGGCGGCCAGCTCATCCCACATGTAATAAAACTCGTTGCCAGTGTACTTCGCGAGGTATTGTGCGGCCGGTTGTTGCGACTTCGAGATCCTCTTCAATAACTCAGGCGTGAAGTGCGTTTTGAGCGAGATATCCGTCGTGGTGAGATCGATACGCGGCCATGCTGAACGAAGGACGATATGGGCGGCCTCCGGGTCAAACCAGAAGTTGAACTCGTGGCGAGGATGCAGCGCAAATTCAGGATCATCGGTCCGCGGAGAGAGACTGCCGCCCATGATGACGATGCCCTCCGTGAGCTCGGCGAGATGCGGATCAATGCTCAAAGCAAGCGCGATATTGGTCAACGGGCCGGCGGCATAGATCGTGACCTCATGCGGATGCGCATGGACCTGCCGGATGACGAAATGCGCTGCATCTTCTGTGAGCGGCGCCGTCATCGGCACGCCTTCGGTCAGCGAAGGGATGATTTCCGCCGCGTGATAGGGCTCGTTGCTGGTGTGTTCGGCGAGATCGCCCCAGGCGCCGTACCAGACGAAGCTGCCATCGCGTCCGCGATCGGCGAGCGCCTCTTCCCGCGTGCGCAGCAACGGATTGATGGCACCCGTAAGCACGGGAACATCGGCTCGTTGGATGAGTTCCAGCATACGCAGTGTATGTGCAACCTCTTCCGGCTCCCAGGCGCTGCCGCTGACCATCGTGATGCCGAGCACACGCACATCGGGCGACTGCAGCAAAGCCATTATGGACATCTGGTTGGAACCGGCTGGGCCGGAGCCGTCCTGATCGATGAGAGCCAGACGCTGTGCGCAAGCGGTGAAAACAAACGGTAACCAAAGCACAAATGACCAGGAGAGCCAACCAGAACCGGGGCAGGAAAGATCAGGGTTTCTCTTCATCGCTTCTGGACGCTGTCGGCCGCCTTCTAGGCGCTGAGCGGAAGATGCTGCATTTCTACTTTGGACAGGTCCAAGCGCTCTGAAGCTCGCTGAATGTCCAGGCCCACGATATGCCCCTGCTCGTCGTAGTCGACGACCAGATCGTCCGAAATCTCCTTTGAATCTACACTCGGCATGGAAGACAGATCGATGTACAGGGAGTCGGTCTCAGGATAGTAGTGAAGTTTCATAATTTTTTCCGCGGAAACCCGCTATCTGGAAAAGCGTTATGGAGGGTCTCTCCGTCTTCTAGAGTAACAACACGCAGGGCCTTGCCATTAAGTTCTTCGACATACCCCCAGAATCGGATTCGCCCGTCTGGCTGAACCGCTTGCTGCACAGGACGGGCGATCACCTCCTGGCACCATTCGATACGTAGATAGGAACGTTTGCGTAAGACTTGCTCCCGGAAATACAAAGTAGTTTTCACGATTGCTAGCTAAGAACCCAGGTGTCCTTTGAGCCACCGCCCTGCGAGCTGTTTACGACCAGCGAGCCTTGTTTGAGCGCGACGCGCGTCAGGCCGCCGGGCACGATCGTCACCTTGTCGCCGTAGAGCACATAAGGACGCAGATCGACGTGGCGCGGCTCCAGTTCATCGCCGATCAGGCAGGGAGCGCGGCTGAAGCTGATCGTGGGCTGCGCGATGTAATTGCGTGGGTTGGCCTTGATCTTTTCGGCGAAATCCGTACGTTCCTTCGCCGAAGATTGTGTGCCGATTAACATGCCGTAGCCGCCGGATTCGCCCACAGCCTTTACAACCAGCTTGTCGAGATTGGCTAGCACGTATTCGCGCTCGTTGTCGAGATAGCAGAGATACGTTTTCACGTTGTTCAGGATGGGATCTTCGCCGAGATAGTACTTGATGATGTCCGGCACAAAGGCATAGATCGCTTTATCATCCGCAACGCCGGTACCGAAGGCGTTGGCTAAGGTCACGTTGCCGGCGCGGTAGGCGTTGAAGAGGCCCGACGCGCCGAGGATCGAGTCCATGCGGAAGGCGAGTGGGTCGATAAAGTCGTCATCGACGCGGCGATAGATGACATCCACACGCCGCAGGCCGCTGGTGGTGCGCATGTAGCAGATGTTGTCGTGCACGACGAGGTCGCGGCCTTCCACGAGTTCTATGCCCATCTGCCGCGCGAGATAAGCGTGCTCAAAATACGCCGAGTTGAAGACACCGGGCGAAAGCAGAACGATGTTCGGTTCGGGGCGGCCTTCGGGCGCGAGCGAGCGCAACGTGCTGAGCAGCACCTGCGTGTAATGCTCGATGGCGCGCACGTTATAGTTGCGAAACAGCTGCGGAAAGATGCGCTTCATCACGCGGCGGTTGGTGAGCATGTAGCTGACGCCGGAGGGCACGCGCAGATTATCTTCGAGCACCACGAAATCGCCGTTTTCCAGACGGATCAGGTCGGTGCCACAGATGGCGACATACACATTGCGCGGAACCTGCAGCCCCTGCATCTGGCGGCGGAACTGCGGACAGCTATAGACGAGCTCGCGCGGGACAACGCCGTCCTTGAGGATGCGCCCCTCGTTATAGATGTCCTTGAGAAAGAGGTTCAGCGCGGTGATGCGCTGCGTCAGGCCACGTTCCACCTTTTCCCATTCGGCGGCGGTGATGATGCGCGGCAGCAGATCATAGGGGAAGATGCGTTCCGTGCCTTCATCGCGGCCATAGACGGTGAAGGTGATGCCCTGGTTCAAAAACGCCAGGTCGGCGGCCTGTTTCCGGCGCTGCACCTCGGCGGGGGGAAGGGCGGCGAAGTGCTCCAGCAGCGGGCCGTAATGCTCGTGAAGGCTCCGGGGAGCGGCAAACATCTCGTCGTAGGCGCTGTCCAGTTCATATCCCGCAAGAGCATCGAGAGCGAACTGGTGAGGGTGCGCAGAGTCCATGGGTACACCAGAGTCTACAGCACGTCCCGTCGGCTCAGGGCTTGTGCGAACTTCAATTTCCGTCGCCCGTAGCGAGTCAACAAAGTGCTGAAGATTGTGCCCTTAACACAGAAGGCGAACAGCCCCGACCGAAGCCGGGGCTGTTCGCATCGGGCGTTTGCCTCTATGCGAAGCGCTTGCGGACCATACCGGCGACGCCCAACAGGCCCGTGCCGAGCAGGGCGAAGCTGGATGGTTCGGGCGTCGCTGCAGTGGCAATCTCCTGGGTGCCTGTCCTTGTCGTGTCCGTGAAAGTGCCCTGAAAGTGGATGTGCTCGCTCGACTCATCTCCGTCACAGGGCGTGATGGAATCTATAAAACAAAGATCTGAAGTGGCCGAAGCGTTAGGAAGGAAGAAGCCTGCAGGATTCGTGCCGCTGAAGTTGAAGAACAGGCCACTGTTGGTCGCGGTGAGATCAGTGCCGACAACCTCCACAAAATCGGCGTAGCTGAACGTTTCGCTTTGTGCTCCAGAAGTAAGGGTCAGCTGATAGCCGGTAATGTTTGCACGCGAAAGCACGCCGAGCGTTCCATCCGTTTGGATTGTCCCGAAAGCAGTCGAGGAGCCCACCGTCTCGTTGATGTTGTAGGTGATGGGGGATGCATGGGCAGCGAGGCTGGACACACAAAGAGCAGTAACGGCAAACAAAGCAAGGCGCACAGGGCAATCCTACGGATTGGGGGTGAGATGCCTCAACAGTGTAGCTAAATAGATCGCGCCACGAAGAGTACATCCGTTTACACCGAAGACTCCAAGAGCATCTGTGTCAAGGACACCATCCCAAAGTGCTTGCATGTTCGCCTTTTGTTCGCCTAATCTGGACGTGTGCCCCACGCTGTGCTGCACTGGCTCTTTCTTGATTTGAATTCGTATTTCGCCTCGGTGGAGCAGGAGTTGCGGCCCGGGTTGCGCGGCCGCGCGGTGGCGATCGTGCCGGTGAAGGCGGAGACGACCTGTTGCATCGCGGTGAGCTATGAGGCGCGTGCTTACGGTGTGCGCACGGGGGTCTCCGTGGCGACGGCCCGTACGCTTTGCCCGCACATCGAGCTGGTGGAAGCGCGCCCCAAGATTTATGTGCAGATGCACCACCGCATCTTGGCTGCGGTTGAGCGATGCCTGCCGGTGGAGGCGGTGCTCTCCTGCGATGAGTTCATCTGCCGGCTTGCCGGAGCCCAGCGCCATGCGCCCCGAGCTTTGGAGCTTGCGGCGGAGGTCAAAGCGAGCGTACGGAGACATGCCGGCGAGACACTGCGCTGCTCGATCGGCCTGGGCCCCAATCGCGCCCTGGCGAAGATTGCCGCCGAGATGCAGAAGCCGGATGGATTGACGGTTCTCGAGCGCGGCGATCTGCCGGAGGCGCTGTACCGACTGGAGCTGGCCGACATCAGCGGGATCGGAAGGCGCATGGAGCGGCGGCTGCGTAGTGCCGGGGTGTCCACCGTGCGGGAGCTCTGCGCGCTGAGCCGGGAGCGCTTTGCCGCGTTGTGGGGAGGCGTGCTGGGCGATCGCCTGTGGCTGGAGCTGCGCGGCGAAGATCTGCCCGCGGTAGCGGTGAACGCCCGGCAGACGATCAGCCGGCAGCACATCCTGCCGCCCGCACTGCGGACGCCCGATGGCTGTCGCGCTACGGCGCTCAAGATGCTGGGCGATTGCGTGCGCCGCATGCGGCGGCACGGATTGAGGGCCGGTGGGCTCGGCCTGGTGGTGTATTACCGGCATCATGAGTACGTCTTTGAGGCAGACTGCCGCATTCCGCCGTGCGGGGAGGGCATCACGTTGCAGGAGCATTTTCTGCCGCTGCTGGCGGGCGCGCCCAACGGCCCGCCGCAAAGCCTGTGCGTGTTTCTGACGCACCTGGCGGAGGGGGGGCAGGCAGAACTCTTTCCGCCGTCACCGCAGGCGCAGCGGCGGGCAGCGGCTGTGGGAGCCATGGAACAGCTGCATCGCAAGTTTGGCAAGGAGGCGGTCTATCTGGGCTCCACGCATGGGGCTCGGGATGCGGCGCCCGGACGCATCTCCTTCGGGCCGCCGCCGCCATTGGAGGAGTTCGAGGGGAGGATTGATGAGCTCCGCGCAGAAAAGAAAGGCGCCTCGGCGGCTAAAACAGGCAGCACGCGAGGTGCGCTAAACTAAAGGGAACGCAAAATATCATATTTTGCTGCGCACCAACGTCGGCGGGTGCACCCCTGACCGCCTCCCATCTCCCGATTTCAGACAGGATTCTCTCGCCGTGAGCACTGCCACCGCCATCGCCGTCCAGCCCATTCGCAATATCGCCATCATCGCGCACGTCGACCACGGCAAGACCACGCTGGTGGATGCCATGCTGCGCCAGTCGGGTACCTTCCGATCCAACGAGGCCGTGGTCGAGCGCGTCATGGACTCGAATGACCTTGAAAAGGAACGCGGCATCACCATTCTCGCGAAGAACACGGCGATCCACTACAAGGATTCGAAGATCAATATCGTCGACACCCCGGGCCACGCCGATTTCGGCGGCGAGGTGGAGCGTGCGCTGAAGATGGTCGACGGCGTTGTGCTGCTGGTGGATGCCTCGGAAGGGCCGCTGCCGCAGACGCGCTATGTGTTGTCCAAGGCGCTCGAGGCCAAGCTGACGCCGATCGTCGTGGTGAACAAGATCGACCGCCCGGACGCGCGGCCGCAGGAGGTGCTGAACGAGGTGTATGACCTGTTCATCGACCTCGATGCCGATGAGAGTGTGCTGGAGTTTCCGGTGATCTACACCAACGGCAAGGCCGGTACGGCGACCATGGATCTGAATGAGCCGGGCACCGATCTGCAGCCGTTGTTTGAGCTGATCTTCAAGACGATTCCCGCGGCTCCGGGGACGCCCGAAGGCGATCTGCAGGTGCTCGTCACCAACCTCGACTACTCGGATTACCTTGGGCGTCTCGCCATCGCGCGGGTCTTCAACGGCACGCTGAAGAATGGGCAGGAGGTCAATCTTTCGCGCGTCGACGGCAAGCTTGAGACGGTGAGAATCACCAAGCTGTTCACCTTCGATGGCCTCAAGCGCATCGACACCGGCGAGACCACGGTGGGGGACATCATCGCGGTTGCCGGCATCCCGGGCATCACCATCGGCGAGAGCTTCTGTGCGCTCGAAGACCCGAAACCGCTGCCGAATATCAAGATCGACGAGCCGACCATCGCCATTCAGTTCGCCGTAAACAACGGCCCATTTGCCGGCCGCGAAGGCAAGCTGGTCACCTCGCGCAATATCAAGGAAAGGCTGGAACGCGAGCTGCTGACCAACGTTTCCATTCGCGTGGAAGACACCGGCTCACCGGACACCTTCAAGGTGCTGGGCCGCGGTGAATTGCAGCTCTCCGTGCTCATCGAGATGATGCGCCGCGAGGGCTTTGAGCTGATGGTTTCGCGTCCGCAGATTGTTACGAAGCGCATCGACGGCGAGCTGATGGAGCCGTCGGAGATTCTTACCATCGACATCCCGGAGAACTTCGTCGGCACCGTGATCGAGCGTCTCGGACCGAGAAAAGGCGAAATGGTGAAGATGGCCAACCACGGCTCAGGCCGTGTGCGCATGGAGTTCAAGGTGCCCTCGCGTGGGCTCATCGGTCTGCGCAATGAGATGCTCACCGAGACGCGCGGCACCATCGTCATGAATTCGATCGCCGGCGAGTACATCCCCTACACCGGTGAGATTCCGCAGCGGCCTTCGGGCGCGCTCATCTCCGATCGCCAGGGTGTCACCACCTTATATGCGCTGGATGGCATTCAGGACCGCGGCATTCTGTTTCTTGGCGATGGCGTTGAGGTCTATGAGGGCATGGTCATCGGCGAGCATTCGCGCGACAACGACCTCGACGTGAACTGCGTGCGTGAAAAGAAGCTCACCAATATGCGCGCATCGGGCTCGGATGATGCTGTGCGCCTGGTTCCGTTCAAGGTGCTTACGCTGGAGCAATCGATCGAATTTATTGCCGACGATGAGCTGGTGGAAGTGACGCCCAAGAGCCTGCGCATGCGTAAAAAGGTGCTGCAGGCGAACCGCCGGCCGCGCAAGGGACAGATGGCTGAGTAGATCTGCTGCCGCATTGGATTTTGCTGTTAGCGCAGTTCGCCCGAAGGTATAGCGGCGGGTGCCCCACCTTCGCGAAGTTAAGGTGGGTTCGTCGACGCCGCAGTTCTCCGTGGCCTCGCGGAAACCCACCTTAACGACGATAGAGCCGTCGTGAAGATGGGGCCCCCACCATGACCTTCCAAGGCGTTAGATGAATCAGAGGAGCCTCAGCGTGCCGGACCTGCAGAGTGTGGCGTAGCTCAGCGCGCCCAGCAGCGTGACGGCGCTGCACACGAGGAAGGCAAGGTTGAACGAGTGCGTTCGGTCCAGCAGCCAGCCCGTGAGGACGGGAGCCGCGGAGGCGATCATGAAGCTCGCGAAGTTCTGCAGTGCGCTCATCGAGGCCACCCAGGGTGCGGGGCTGACGGCCTGCGCGTAGCCCCAGCCGGAGGTTCCGGCAAAGTGAATGAAGAACAGCGCGCCCGAGATGCCGGCCACGGCAACGGTTGTGCTGGGGCTGCGCGCGACCAGAAATGTGCTCGCCGCGGAAAGAACCATGCCGGCGACGATGTTGGTGCGGTGCACCTCGGTGAGCGGGCGGCCGCGTCGCGCAAGCATATCCGTGACGGAACCGCTTGAGAACATCCCGGCAGCGCCTGCGAGGAACGGAACCGCGGCGACCCATCCTGTCCGGGCAAGCGATAGATGACGCGCGGTCTGCAGGTAGCCGGGAATCCACGCCGTATACAGCCAGTTCGTGTAGTTGATGCCGCCGAAGCCCAGCATGGCGCCCCAGACGCTGCGCTGCCGCAGAAGCAGCCTCCAGACGCTCTTACCGCCAGCAGCAGTGGCCTGCGTGGCGTCCTCGACGGGCCGGTGTTGGCGGTGCAAGCCGATCCAGGCAGCGGCGACGGCCAGTCCGGCGACGCCCAGGGACGCAAACATGGCGCGCCAGCCGGAACGGAGGATGAGCCATGTGAGCAGGGGCGGTGCGACGGCCAGACCGAGGGTCTGCGACATGCTCATCACCGCCGTGGCGCGCCCGCGAGTGCGGGTGGGGAACAGATCGCGAACGCTTTGTACGCCAGCGGGATAGAAGGGCGATTCTCCGATGCCCAGCAGAACCCGCAGCGCGAGAAAGGGCGGAAGGCTGCGGATGAAGCCCGTGAGCAGCTGCGCGGAGGACCACAGCGCAAGGCCGCCGCCGAGCACCGCCCGTGTGCCGAAGCGCGGCAGGAGGCTGATCAGCGGCAGCTGCGAGATGCCGTAGGCGAGCGAAAACGCTGAAAGCAGCCAACCCATCTCGGTCGCGCTCAGGTGCATTTCGGCGCGAATGGTGTTGTTGGCAACCGAAAGGGACGCGCGATCGAAAAAGTTCACGATCCCCGCCAGAAAGAGCAGCGGGAGTGTGATCGCCTGCTGCAGACGCAGGGAACGAGGAGCAATTTGACTCATGCGGCTGCGGGCACCCCAAACTTCGCTCTGCGGAAGAGCAAAGTTCCCTTCGAGAGAGACTACGGTAGATGCTCGCTTGTAATAGGCGTCGATCGCGAAGTCGATCGTGTAAGAAGATCGCGCAAGAAGATGAGCGGAAACTGTACTCTGCCTGCCTGCGGGACTCGTCTACTGCTACATGCATACCGCAGCTACCGCAGATAGGATTGGAGTGGGACAGAGGGAGAGGACGATCTCGGAGCTCGACGATATCGACGCTCTGGTCCGAACCCACCGTTCGCGCCTCCTCCGGTTCGTCACCTTTACGGTACGGGACGAGGATGTGGCAGCGTCGATCGTGCAGGACTGTTTTCTGCGCGCCTATACCAAGCGCGATCAGTTCCGCGGCGACTGCAGCGTATCCACGTGGCTGACCTCGATTGCCGTCAATCTCGTCAAGGATCATCAGCGGATTCGCAAGCTGCAGTTCTGGCGCAAGGCGGCGAAGACCGCGGCCGATGTGATGGAGCTGGCGCCCATTCTGCCGGGCAACGAGCGGTCTCCCGAGGCGCAGCTGCTGACGCGCGAGCGGGCAAGTGCCGTTGCGGGCATCCTCGACTCGCTCTCCCTGAAGCAAAGAACCGTGTTTCTTATGCGATTTTCCGAGGAGATGGAGCTTCGTGAGATTGCCGACGCCACCGGAATGCCTGTAAATACCGTGAAGACCCATCTGCATCGAGCGCTGCGGGCCGTGCGGGAGCGAGTAGGAGGGGCGCAATGACGGAGCATCTTTCCGATGAACAGTTTTACGATCTGCTGTCCGGAGAGCTTTCCGAGGCGGCGGCTCAGGCCCATCTGGCAAGCTGCGACCGGTGCCGGCGGGAGGCCGTGTCTGTGCAATCCGCGACCGAAAACTTCAACCGGCTCAGCATGGCTTGGGCCAATGCCGAGGCGCCGCGCAGGGTGCGGACGCCCTCGCGCCTGGGGCTTATTCTGGGAGGGCGACCGGCGTGGGGGGCAGGGTTGGCGGGTACGGCCGTGGCCTGTTTGATTGCCGTCGGCTTCAATTCGCCGCTCGCTCATGTGCCCCGGGCAACTCCCACAAGCGCCCAAATCGCTCTGCCGTCGACTGCCGAGATCGCCGAGGACGACCGGCTGATGCAGTCCATCAACCAGGAGCTGCGTTATGACGCGCAGCCCGGGTTCCCGGTCTCCGACCTGCAACATCCGGGGCATCGGGCGCAACCGCGTTCCGCGAATAGAATGAGCAGGTAATGCCGCTCCCAACGCGATTTCTGTGGTGTCTCCTGCTGGCCGGCGGCTGCTCGCTGGCTCCCGCGGCGCGGGCGCAGCATGGCGGAGGGGGAATGGGCGGTGGTGGCGGCCGCTCCGGGGGCATGCCTGGCGGTGGGGGCTTCGGCTTTCCGGGTGGCGCGGGCGACCGCAGCGGCTTTCCGTCGGGAAAGGGCGGTCTATCTCCAGGGCGCTCTCCTGATTCCGCTGGAACCGCGAGCACGATGCGCGGCGGTCTGCAGCTTGGACCGCCGGGGCGCTGGTGGGACGATAAGCACTTCGCCAAAGATCTCAAGCTGCGGCCCGATCAGCAGCGCCGCATGGACGCCCTCTTTGAGGAGAACCGCGCCAGCCTGCTGAAGCGCCTTGGGGCGCTTGAGCAGGAACAAAATCGGATGGAGGCGCTGACCCACGCCAAGGCGCCCGATCAATCCGGGTTGTTTGCGCAAATCGATCGTGTATCCCAGGCGCGTGCCGAGTTGGAAAAGGCAAACACGCATCTGCTGCTCCAGCTTCGCGGAGAGATGGATCCAGATCAGATCGCACTACTGGAACAGCATCGATAGGAAGGTCGGATTGATTTGCCCATTGTGAGGCGCCAGAGCTTAAGCCCTGCTGATTTTGATGGACCAGGCGCTGGCCTTCGCAAACGATGAATCGAGCAAACAAAAAGGGGCCCCCTTCCGGAGGCGGAAAGAGGGCCGAGTTGCTTGCATCCGTGTTTTGTCTTAGAGACGAACGTCGCATCGACAAAGTTTACGAATCTTCGGAAATGACGGGAAGAAAACGGCAGCGTTGTATCGCTGAAGATATTGCTCCAGGCAGATAGAATGCAGCATCCCATGAACTCCGACTCAGCAGGGCAACGCGCAGCAACGCAAAAAAGGATCAACACACCGCGGCAGGTCTTGTTTGCCAGCCTGGTCGGCACCACGGTGGAGTTCTTTGACTTCTACATCTATGCTACGGCGGCGGTGCTGGTCTTTCCGCGCCTGTTCTTTCCCGCCTCGGATCCAGCCTCCGCGACGCTGGCCTCGTTGGCGACCTTTGGCATCGCGTTTCTTGCGCGGCCGATCGGCTCTGCGCTCTTCGGTCACTTCGGCGACCGGATCGGACGCAAGAAGACGCTCGTGTTTGCCTTGTCGACCATGGGTTTGTCCACCTTCGCCATCGGCGTTCTGCCCGGCTATCACGCGATCGGTCTCCCTGCGCCGCTGCTGCTGGCGCTCTGCCGCTTCGGGCAGGGCATCGGTCTCGGTGGCGAGTGGGGCGGCGCGGTTTTGCTGGCTGTAGAGAATGCACCGCCGGGCAAACGTGCCCTGTACGGCATGTTTCCGCAGCTCGGCGCACCCATCGGTTTTCTATTCTCCGGAGCCATCTTTCTGCTGCTTTCACGATGGCTTACGGATAAACAATTCTTCGCCTTTGGCTGGAGACTTCCGTTTCTCGCGAGCGCCGTGCTGGTTCTGCTGGGGCTGTATGTCCGGCTCACTATCTCCGAAACGCCTGTGTTTGAAGCATCGAAAAAACGTGCCGAGCAGGTTGGGTTTCCCATGCTCACCGTTCTTCGCCACCATACGCGTGCGTTGCTTGCCGGCATTCTTGTTTGCCTTGCGACCTTTGTGCTTTTTTATCTCATGATTGTTTTCACCTTGTCGTGGGGAACAACGGCGCTGCATTACAGCCGCGGCGCATTTCTGCTCATACAGCTCTTCGGCACGATCTTCTTTGCTGCGATGATCCCTGTTTCTGCACTGCTCGCGGAACGCGGCCGCCGGCCTGTGATGCTTGCGGTGACTGCGCTGATCGGCCTGTTTGGCTTTGCCCTGGCACCGCTGTTCACTGCAGGGATGGCCGGCGCGGTAGGCATGATGGTTCTCGGGCTTACGCTGATGGGGCTTACCTATGGTCCGCTCGGCACGATCGTCTCCGAGCTTTTTCCGACACCGGTTCGCTACACGGGAAGCTCGCTGGCCTTCAGCATGGCGGGCATTCTGGGCGCATCGCTGGCGCCGTACATCGCACTGTGGCTGGCGAAGAAATACGGGCTGCAGTATGTCGGGTATTACCTGACAGGATCCGCGGTGCTCACCGTCTTAGGGTTGCTGATGATTCGCGAAACGAAAGACGATGAACTTACCGTACCGGTTCTTTAAAGCATGATCACCATAGATATACCCAGTTTTTTGGGAGGGAGCAGCGGCCTTCAGGCCGCTGAATCCAGCGCTGCAGGAAAGCAGGGCTTTAGCCCTGGGCCGTTTGGAAACGGAAGCAGAGCCCAGCCCTGAAGGGCACTTGGACTGCGCTCCTGTTCCGTGGGCTGAAGCCCACGGCTCCCTCCCAAGAAACGACCCCTTCTTGGGTACACCTGCACGAATCAAGCTCTAGAACGTGATGGTGCCGGCCACCTGGATAATGCGCGGTTGATGTTGCGTTGCGGTCACGAGACCGAACTGGGTGTCGCCGATGCCGTTGTGCGGATTGGCGAAGTCGGTGTGATTGAAGACGTTGAAGAATTCGCCGCGCAGGCCGAAGACGGATTCCTTATAGATAGTGAAATTCTTATGTACGCCGAGATCCCAGTTATCGATGCCCGGACCCGTCAATGGATCGAAGTAGCTGTCCCCAAAGAGCCGGTTGCTGATGTAGTCGGAGGATTGTTCGAAGCAGCCCGTGGCGCTGCCTTTCGTCCGCACCGGCGAGAGCCAGCGGAGACCATTGGAACGAAGGTCCTTGTTGGCGAGCTCGCTGCGACCGTTGCAGTAGCGATCCGGACGGGTGTTGTCCGCCGGCCACTGGGTGTTGTTCGGCTCCGTGATGTTGATGGGATTGCCCTGCTGAAAGTTGGCGATGAAATCGAGGTTCCAGCCGCCGATGGCCGCATCCAGAACGGGGTTGATGTTTTGCGCGAACTGCCGGCCGCGTCCCACTGGGAGATCCCAGACCGCACTCAGCGAAACGGCCTGCGGCACGTTGAAGGTGGTCATGCCATAGTCGCACTGGAAGCAGCTTTTCATCTGGTTGAGGGTGCTGTTGCTGCCCTCCTGCGAGGCCCCCAGCGCCTTCGACCAGGTGTAATTCGCCAGAATGCTGAGTCCCTGGGTGAGCTGGCGCTGGAACTTCGCGATCAGGCCGTTGTAGTTGGACCAGCCGATGCTGTCGACCTCCTGCATGTACGGGTATCTGTTCCCATACGGAATGCGCGATGTCACGCACGTAAAGTCAGCCGCCGAGCAATCGAATGGGTTGTAGTTGACGGCCAGGCGATGCGCCGAGTTTCCGATATAGGCAACATCAACAAGATAGGGACCGAAGGTACGCTCGATGTCGAGGTTGTACTGATAGATATACGGCGAGCGTTGGGTCTGCGACAGATATTGCATGGGACCGGTGATCGCGTTGGCCTGCGCCTGCGTGATCTGTCCGACGGTCGTGGGCCCCCAGATATTCTGGCCGAGGAAGTAGGTGGGCGCGGAGACCGAGTTGACCACCGCGTTGTTGACCGTGATCACGTTGGAGACAACCGAATACTGGACGTTCAGGGCCATCTGGGTGGTGTAGAAGAGGCCGACGCCGCCGCGGACGACGGTGTTCTTGTCGATCTGATAGCTGGCGCCGATGCGCGGCGCGAAGTTGGTCATGGTCATCGGGAAGACCTCAGGGTTCATCTGGCCGAGAGCGGCAAAAGTCTCCAGGCCGGTCGCGAAGTCGAAGCCGTGGATCAGGTTCTTGTTGTCGCCGGAGGGGTTGGGCGGTGTGGTGCCGTACCAGGCGAGGGCAAGATTGGCGGCAAACTTGGGCGTGATCTTCCAGGTGTCCTGGATGTACGGCTGCGCGGTAGTCCAGCGGAAATGGGTCGGCGGCATGCCCTTGGCTTCACCGTGTTGCGGGATGCCGAGCAGGAAATCGGCGAAGGAGTTGCCGGTGTTGGCGACGACGGAGTTGCTGCCGGCGGCCGCGAGCTGGGCGGTGTAGTTGCCCTGGAAGGTAAGGCTGCCGCGCGCGGTTGCGTTGGCGCTGGAATCGACGGTCCGGACATAGGAGATATCGGCGCCGAATTTAATCTGGTGCTTGCCGATCAGCCAGTTAAATGCGTCGTGAACCTGGTAGGAGTCATCAACATCGCCCAGCAGGCCGGCGGGCGTGCCGAAGCCGGTGTACCCGGTAAAGGCAACTCCCGGAACCCCGGCAGTATCGGACGTGCCGGAGATATTTGCCGCGGCCTGGATACCGGGGGCGGTATAGCCCTGGTTGAAGACGGAGTTGCGCGTCCATCCGATGCGAAGCTCGTTGACCTTGTTCTGGCTGACCGTGGTGGTCAAGCCCAGCGAGACCAGCTCGGTATCCAGAGGATATTGCGATCCTTGCGAGGGAAAGAGGCCGGGTGAGTTTTCCGGCGAGTTGAGATAGCTGAACTGGCCGAAGATCTGGTTTTTCTGGTTGAGGGTATTGTCGATGCGAACCGTGTACTGGTCGGAGTTCTGCGTGAATTGGGGATAGGCAGTCAGGTTATTGCCTTTTACGAAGGTGGTCGAGCCCGGGAGGTAAAAGGCGAGGAGAGCTTTGGCCGCCGGATTGAAGAGGTTGGACGGGATCTGATTGTTCGCAAACGGGGTGCGCAGATGGGTTACGGGATTGAGGCTGAAGGGGTTATACAGCGGTGTGGACAGGGAGGAGAAGTCGCCATTGAACATGGCCTGCGTGGGCACATTGCCGTTCTGCACGGAGGACAGGGTCTCGCGATACCCTTCATAGTTGACGAAGAAGAAGAGCTTGTCGTGCAGGACGGGGCCGCCGAGCGAACCGCCGAACTGATGCTGATGGTACGGCGCGGGTTTGCCGGCGAAGTAGTCGGAGGCTTCGAGAGCGGTATTGCGGAAGTACTCGAAGACCTCGCCGTGAAAGTGGTTGCTGCCCGCCTTGGTGATGACATCGACAATGCCTGGGTTGGGGCCCAGGTCGGGCATAAAGAAGCCGTAGTGGACTTCGAACTGGTCGATGGCGCCGACGGAAAGATTCAGCGAACTGTTGCCTGCGCGCGTGCCGACCGTCTGGATGCCGTTCACCAGATACATGGTGTAATCGGGCTCGTTGCCGGCGATAAGCAGCGAAAGCAGACGGTTGCCGTTGGTGCTGCTGGAGCCGGTCTGGGCGACCGAGGACGCGGCCGACCCGCTGTTAATCTGCGTGGCGCCGGAGAGCAGGCCGAGCTGCAGGAAGTTGCGGCCATTGAGCGGCATGTGCGATACCGTCTCCGGCGTGATGACGGTGCCGAGATCGTTCGATTCGGGCTGCAGCAGGTCGGCAAGATCGCCCGCGTTCACGGTAACCGTCTGCGCAGCGGTGGCCGCACCGAGGACCGCGTTTTCAGTAGCGCGCTGGCCGACGATCACGTTGAACTTCGAGATCTGGTAGGTCGCATAATCCTGCTTGGAGACGGTCAGATTGTACAAACCGAGCGGGACTGACGGAAAGGAGTAGCTGCCGTCCCGGTCCGTCTGCCCCTTGTACACACCGCCGGTATTGACGTTGGTCAGCGTGACATCGGCGCCGGGAATGACCGCCCCGGTGGAGTCTGTTGCGGTGCCTTGGACCGACGAGTTCACGCTTTGCGCTCCCGCGGTGCGCAGACTCAAAAGCAGCAGAACGCCGAAGAGGAATTCGGTGAAAAACTTGCCGAACTTCATGGATGCCTCCAGTGTTTCAGTTCCACAGCGCGGCTTACGTCCAAGGACAGAGCCTCCGCTGGCGGAGTCAGGTTGATAAGGTTTACATTGACCCGAGAATAGTGCTCTCGCTCTTCATTTCTTGTCAAATGCAAATCGATCGAGAGGGGATTGCCTGAGATCGCTCCCGCCGTTGCCTTTCTTTCTGTCCTTCCCGAAGGGAGTCTGCTGTTTGCAATTGCTGCATGGCGATGCGTAATCAAGTGATCGTTGGCGCTCCGGAGAGACTGATCCTTTGTAATCAGTTATTGTCTTTTCGTAGGTCGGTTCGCTCTCGTACACGATGAAATCGAGCCTGCCGCTTACGCTTCGCATGAGAGTGTCACCGTGGTTTTGAATTCCGACCGAGCGGCTGGCGAGTCTTCGTTCACAAGCGAACGGAAAGATGCAACGGAGATTTTGTGGCAGAAAAGACGCAAACCTATCTGCCATGGGACTCATGGAAGCGGCCCTATGTGGATATACAAACGCGCAAAGCAGCCGAACCGGAAAAGCACCTTTACGACAGCGATGAGGGAAACGCCGTAACCCGCAGCTTGGCGCAGCCATAGGGCGTGAAGGTGAGCGATTCCTCCGGGTTGGCCGTGGATACCGGGCTGACCGGAGGCGCGTGGGCGACACCATCTTCCGAGCGCCACGGGTCCACGCGTTTCGCAGGCACTTGCAAGCGCACACCGGCGCCGGAGGCGGCAAAGGGGCGAGCTCCCACCGGCGATTCGGTGGCGGCCAGGCTGGCGGCATTCGCTTCGTTCACATCGAGGGCATAGTTCCACGGCCTTTGGGGAAAGACCTGCCAATCGGCAGTCATGCCGCGGTCGCGCAGCTTGACCCAGCTCTCGCCGGGATCCAGGGAAAAAACAAGCGGGCCCCGTTCCAAAGCCACGGAACGGTTGTACCAGCGGGACACGCGAGTCTGGAGCGGCAGGGTGATTTCGAGGGTGTCGCCTGCCTTCCATGTGCGCTGCAGGCGGGCGAACGTTCCTGGGGTCAGCGCGATGTCAACAGGTTGGCCGTTGAGGGTCGCGCGCGCGCCAGCCGCCCATGCGGGAACGCGAAAGCTCAGCGGAAAGGCGAGCGCCTTTTCCGGCTGCACCGTGAGGCGAACCGTATTCCGGAAAGGGTAATCCGTTTCTTCCGCCACGTGCACAGCCGTGCCGCGCACCTGCGTGTGCAGATCGCAGGGGGCAAAGAGTGCCGCCACCAGACCGTTGTCCGGCGTCTTCATCCATAGGCTCGCGGTGAACTTGGGCCAGCCCTGGTGATAGTTTGCCGTGCAGCAGCCGAAGTTCGGCGCCAGCCCATAAAGGTTCGACTCAGGGCCGTCGGTGGTCCAGGGTTTGGAGAGCAGGCCTACCTGTACCTGATTCGACTGCTGGTTGTACTGATGCGCCCACATGTCGTCCGTGAACGTTCCCGGCAGGGCGTTGTAGGCAATCTTCTCAATACGGTCCGCGACCGCGGCATCGCCGAAGGCGGCAAGAATGACCTCGAGTGAAAACATGGTTTCGACGACGCTGCACAACTCCGTGCCATGCTGCGGTTCGAGGCCGCCGAGGTGCTCGTCACATGAGAACATCCCGTTAGGCATGCCGTGATATTTGTCGAGCGCGCCCAACTGCCGGGAAAACGCAGAGCGTTGGGCAGGATCTCCGGTCAGCCTGTACTGCACCGCGGCCACCTTAAGCGCCTGTGCGTTGTTGACTCCGTGCGTCTGCATGGCGTGGTCCGCCTCACCAGCCTTCTTCAGGCCGCGCGGCGTGGGCATCGTGTACTTGAAGTCTAAAAACTGTGCCTCCCAGTCGTAGCCTTGCGATTGCAATAAACCGGCAAGCTGCAGGAGGAGGGGATCCTGCGTGCGCTCGTAGAGCCACTCCACAACATAGGCTTCATCCTGCCAGCGGTACTTGCCCCAGGACTGCAACGGGCGCGCGGGCATCGCGGAAAGCTGATAGTGAAAGTAACGCGTCATCAGCGGGGGAACGCGTGCGTCCTGGGTCACCTCGTAGTACTGCAGGAGCGCCTTGAGCATGACCATGCGCGGCCACCAGTCATCGTTGCCGGCCGGTCCGATCATGCCGTCGGCCTGCTGATGGTCCAGCGTCCAGTCGACGAACTTCTTCGCCTTCGCTTTCAAGGCATCGTCTTCGAGCAGATAGGCCAAGGGAAGCAGACCGTCCAGAAAGTAGGGTCCGCGCTCCCAGCTTTCCCCCGTTCCGCCGAGCCAGCCGCTGTTGGGTCCGACGTCGGGCCAGAACTCATCCAGGTGCCCGGACATGCCGTCAGCCTGAATGCGCAGTTGACGTTGCAGCCAGCCTGCCGGACGCACCTCCCCCAGCGGAAGTGGACGAAAAGCTGTAGGCGCAAGCTGTTTTCGTTCGGGAGAGGCGACCGCAGCCGATAAGGAGCGTGGCACGCCGGCCAGGGCCCATGCCGCGGCGCTGCCTGCCGCCTTTTGTAGCAATGATCGTCTTGTGAGTCTCTTCATGTTCGATCTTCCGTTTGCTGATCCGAAGCACGAAACAGCTACAAAACAGCCTACGCCTCCGCCTGCGATTCGCGCGCCGCGGGCTTTACGGGTGCGTCGCCGATCCCATTTGCAAACCACTTATCCGTAAGCTGCTTGAGAGCGTTACCATCCTGCTTCACACCCTTGGCCGTGTTCGTGATGTTCCTGTCGGTGGTCCAGCGGCTCTCATACCAGCTGCAGGCTTCGAACACGTCGTTCTGTCCCTTGCGCCAATCCTGGGAGAGCGTCCTGTAGTGCTTCAGCGTGGCCGCGGAGGATGGCTCCCCCGCCAGATCGACCATCTGGAAGGGATCCTTTGGATTGTTGAACAGCAGCTCCTTGCCATCGCGGTGGTATATCGCATAGGTGTACTCGTGGTCGCGCAGAGCCCTCCACTCCGTTCCATCGGTCCAGGCGGCAGTCGCGCCCATGCCCTGCATGTGAGCCGCATCGTGGTCGGCGCCCCCCTTGCCCAGCGCGTGGCTGCTCATGTCCTTGCCCTCCACCGCGGAAGGAACGGGGATGTTCAGCATGGAAAGGATCGTCGGCATAATATCCGGCGTTCCGAGCAAGGCATCGGAGACCGTCTTGGCCGGGATGTGCTTCGGCCAGCGCATCAGGAACGGCACCCGCGCGGCCTCCTCATAGAAGATGAGCTTTGCCCGCCGCCCATGCGCGCCGAACATCTCGCCATGATCGGTCGTGAAGACGAAGATGGTGTTGTCGGCAATGCCGGCGTCGTCCACTGCCTTCAGCAGCCGTCCCAGGTTCCAGTCGAGGTTGGCAACCTGCGCGTAGTACACCCTCATCCAGTCGTGAATGAGTTGGTTGAAGTTAGGCGGAAGCTTCTGCCAGTTATCCGCATACGGGTCGGAGACGGTGGAATAATTCGGGGCCAAGGGCAGATCGACGTTGCGGAAGAGTTCTAAAAATTCAGGCGCGACGTTATCCTTGCCCCAGGGATCGTGCGGCGGTCCCCAGGAGACAAACAGCGCAAAGGGATCAGTGGAGTGGTCTACCTTCTTGATGTACTCGACGGCCATATCCGTCTGGCCGTCCGGCTCGTACTGCGTCCGGATGTGCGGCACGGGGTCATCGAGGAAATAGGGCGCATGTTCGTAGATCTGGTTGAAGTTATACGCCGCCCAATAACCGTCGAAGCCCAGGCGGTACGCGCCCGGCGGCGTAAAGCCGTTCTTGATGACGTAGTGATGACCCTGCTCATTGGCCCACATGTGCCACTTGCCGATGTAAGCCGTTTGATAGCCCGCTTTGGTAAGGGAGTGTCCGAAGCACTCGTGTTCGGGGCTTAGCCGGAGTTCGTTGATCACCATGCCGGTGCTCGATTGATATTTTCCGGTCATCAGGGAGGCGCGATACGGTGCGCATACCGGGGTCGACGAGACCGCCTGCGTAAAGTTGCATCCCTCAGCAGCCAGCTTGTCCATGTTGGGCGTGCGGGCGTACGGGTCGCCGGCATAGCCGCAGGAGGCGTGGCGCAGCTGATCGGCGAAGACGTAGATCACATTGGGGCGCTTCGCGGCGCCGGGCTGCGATGCCCCGGATTGGGCTACACCGGATTGGGCTACACCGGATTGGGCTACACCGGATTGGGCTGCACCGGATTGCGCTGCACCGGGCCGCGATATCTTCTGTGCCGGAAGTGTTGTTACGCCCAGTGCCGCTGTAGCTCCGGCTACAAAATCACGTCGATTCACTTGCCCCTCCGTGCCGCTTCCGCTTCTTGCCGCGTCCTTTATATACCCGTCACGATTGCCGGAACAAAGATGGATGTCTTTGCAATCCGGTGGCTTTCGCCAGGGCCGGAGGCTCAGCGAAGACGGAGCGCTGCACCTGCATGCCGCCTTGACAGGAATACCGGTACCGGTATCCCATGGTGCGTACTGTAAACGAATACATCAAGGTTCGGCAAGCTGGCGCCGGGCTCGGTGAGCGCCGAAGCGGAAGCTGAGCTGCAACCTGCTGGTCTCTATCCCTGTTGGTTATCTGTCGTTGGTTTATCAAGGAGCTCTGTGACATCGATGCCGCACTTTACGTTCGGTAAGGGAACCACGCTGGCGGCACTTACAGCAAGCCTGCTGCTTGGCTGTCTTCCAAGCGCCGCAATTGCCCAGGATTCGGTCTCAGCCGCCGCCGGCACTTACAGCAACCCCGTCCTGAATGAGAGCTTCGCGGACCCGTCATCGCTGCGCGTTGGCAATACTTTGTACGCCTACGCCACGGGCGTGATCGGCACGGGCTACTTCCCGGTTTCGACATCCACCGACTTTGTGAACTGGACGGCGCCGATGGCGTCGATGCCCGACATGCCGAGTTGGGCTACAGCTGCGTTTTGGGCGCCGACGGTGATGGAGGATCCAAACTCTTCCGGAAAAGCGAAGCGGTACATCATGTATTTCACCGCCACTACAAACAATAATAAGCAGGGTCAGATTCCCAGTCCGGCTGGGAGCCCGACAAAGAATCCGAACTTACTGATAGGGCACTGCCTGGGGGTTGCAGTAGCGGACTCGCCCACCGGCCCATTCAAAGAACTTAAGGATGCGAACAACAACCCGCGCCAGCCGCTGGTGTGCGGGACGGGTTATCGCAACATCGATCCTATGCCATTCCACGACCCAAAGACCGGTAACTGGTATCTCTTCTGGGGGTCTGAACAGGGTGAGCCCATTCTAAAAAAACAATTATCGTCCGCCGATCTTACGAAGTGGCAAGATCCTTCGACGGGCTCGGACACAGTGCTCGCGGCCGGCCCTGCGGGTACGCATCAGCGTCTGGTAGAGGGCGCGTATGTGATCTTTCGCGATCACACTATCAATAAGAGCAGCGACGGCAGGGATTACTATTACCTCTTTACCTCAGGGAATAACTGCTGCTCTCCCGATCAAACCGTATATGCCGTCTCGGTCGCCCGAAGTACAAGCCTGGATGGACCATGGACTTATTATAAAAATCCAAAGGGTTTCGATAACACCATCCTGCACTACAACAGCACGTGGGGGAACCCAGGCGGCAATGGGATCTTTGAGGACGGCAAAGGAGGTGACTGGATGATCTATCACGCAGTCAGATCCGCCACAGTCAAACCCGGTGCGCATGGCGTGCGTGTCCTGTTGATCGATCCGGTCACGTACGTGGGAGGCTGGCCGAGGGTTAACCCGAACGCAGCAAACCCAGATTCTCCGTCGGTTTCGGGACAAGGTGTGCCGGCCCCGTACGCAATGCAATAAGCGGCTTCGGTGTTAGATAGTGTCTGACGAATCATTGTTTGCTTTTCGGAGGTAGGTCCGGGCTTCAGCCCGGACATTCAGTACGGAGAAGAACGGGGCTTCAGCCCTGGGTTTGCGCTTGCATCGGAGAGAAACAGCAGGTTCCCTTCGGGAATGACAGAAAGAAAAGCAACAACGCTGAATCATTGACAATGTGTCGCGGCGAATCGCTTCGATGATGAAGGCTAAGTTCAAAAGCCGAGCTACTGTGGCAGTTGGCCCCGGATCGCGTCGTCCAGGGAGATGTTGTTCTTCTCCAGGAGATCGCCCAGCGCGTGGTCGAGCTCAATGCGCGCCTTCATGTAGTTGGAACGCGCAGCGATTTCAGTGGAGCGCGCCTGCGCCAGAGATGCCTCATCCTGCAGTACCGCAAGATCCGTGGATTGGCCCACGGAGAGGCGATCGCGCTCGGCATCGAGCAGCGCCACCTGGTAGTCGCGGCTGGCCACGGCGGCGCGGTAGGAGGCATCGGCGGTCTGCAGCGCGACCACGGCTGTCTCCACGTCTTGGCGCACCGTTTGCGCGAGCTTTTCCGTGCGCGCCTGCACCTGGCGCACCTGCACGGCATCGCGCGCGGCATCGGCCTCCGCAACACGGTTGCGTAGGGGCAAGGTGAGCTGCACACCGGCCTGGTAGATCGTGGAAACGCGCAGGCCGCCGAGCGAGAGATCCTCCGGGGTGTTGGGCTGGCCCGTGCCCATGGAGCCCTGCACCTCGTAGGGCTGCTCGCTGGAGCCGCGGGTCTGCACGTTGGCGTACACGTTGAGCTGCGGCAGCGCTTCGTTGCGACTGGACGCGGCCTGAATCTGCCCGGTCTGAATCTGCAGCTGCGCCTGCGCGAGATCGGGCCGGCGGGCGAGCCCTTGCTGCACCAGCGTGGGCACGTTCAAAGGCTCAAGCTCCGTGGGCACCTTGATGTCATCGGTGGGCACGATCTCGTCGAACTGCGCGGAGAAGGCCGGCGAAGCCGTGCGCAGCAGCTGATTGCGCAGGATGATCTCTTCCGTCTTGTAAAGGCCCTGCGACTGCGTGAGAGCGAAGCGGCTCGAGCTTTCAAGCGCCTGCGCCCGCGTGAGTTCAATGGGGGCAAGGGTGCCCTGCGTGACCTGGTCCTGATCGTCCTCGCGCTGCTTGGTGGCGGCGCGCAGCGACTCCTCCTGCACCAGCACGTTTTCACCCAGCGACCGGAGGTCGTAGTAAAGGCGCGAGACGCCGTAGACAGTCTCCAGCACCTGCTGCTCGAAGAGCAGGCGAGAGATCTTCCCGTTCGTGCGGGCGATGCGCAGAAAGCGTAGATTCACATCGCGTCCCCGGCCGCGCAGCAGCGGCTGCGTCAGCGTGACGGAGGTGCTCGGCGTGGAAAGCGGATCCAGCTGCCCTGCCGTGCCGTAGATCACCTGCGGATCGTTGTTGACGATGCCCTCAAGCTGCGCACCGCTGGAGAAGCCTTCGATATAGGCGACATTCAGCGCGATGAAATCCAGCGGCTGTGCGGTGGTGACGGTTCCACCGCCGGCTGCGGGCGCGCCTGGTGTGGAAGTCCCGGTGCCGGTACCCGTGGTGCTGCCCAGGGTTACCGTATCGGAGCGCCGGAAAAAGCCCGCGGTGCCGATGAGCTGGGGATCGAACAGCGGAATGTTGGGTCCCTGCGCGTAGGTAAAGCCAACGCCAAGCTCGCCGAGATTGTTCTGCACCTGCGTCGTCGCGTTCAGCGAGGTGAGATCCGTGACGGTGGGCGTGGTTGGGTTCGAGCTCGAGATGGCGGCGTTGAGCAGCGGTGAGCCCGGGCCGCCGACGCCGGCGGGTGGCTCCACGATGCCGTAGTCGATGCCGCGCAGGTTGCCGCCACCCGCCGCGCGTGTCCGGTCGGTGCGCGCGAGGGTGATGTCATAGCGCTCGGCCTCGACGTCTAGGTTGTTTTCCAGCGCCAAATCGAGCGCATCCTGCAGGGAAAGGTACAGCTTGCCGTCGCGGATGAGGTGTTCGAGGCGCGTCTCGCTGCCCGGAAAGAGCTGCGGCACGGTTGGCCTGCGGAACGGCCCCAGAAAGCCCAGAAAATCCGGGGTGAGACTGCTCGTGCTCTCGCGCCCAGGCGAGACGGTGCTCGCCTGGGCCTGCGCGATCTGCGGCGCAGGCGCGTTCGGCGGCCCGACGTGCGGATCGAGCGGGGCCACGGAGGGCAGCCGCATTCCATTCGCGGCGCCGGTCGGGATCGTCGGCCCCGGAGGCACGGAGCGCTGGTTGGGCACCGGGCTCAGCGCCGGATACGGCAGATCCGGCGGCAGAACGGGTGTGGGCGAAGGGTTCTGCGCCGGCGTGGGCTGCTCCACCGGTGGCGCGGCGGTTTGTGCCGCCGGCGCAGCGGGGGAGGGAACCGGGACCGTAGACGGCGTCTGGGCTGTTGCGCTTACGGCAAGCGTGCATACCGCCGCGAAAGCCAGCGCTGACCTGCCGGATTGCCCAGGCCGGGCGCGGTGCTGGTGACGCGCGCAGAGGGTTTGGGTTTGGGCATCTCTCATGGCTTGCTCTGGCCCGCCGACTGCTTGGACTTGCCTTGGCCGCCCTTGCCGTTCTGTGCGCCCTTATGGTTCTGCGCCGCGGATTGACCCTGCATCGCCTGGTCGGTAATGCCGATGTTGCCGTAGCGTGTGCTCCCACCCGGCGGCGTGTTCTGCGCGGGAGGCTGCATGGGGGTCTCGCCCGACGGCTGGGTGACATGCGTTTGTACCTGCGCGCCGGGCACCACGTCATCGGTCACCTGGGTGACGATGAGGTCGCCGGCCTTTACGCCGCTGACGATCTCCGTGACGCTGCCGAAGTCGCGGCCGATGACCACGGGGGTGATCTCCACCTTCCCGTTGACCACCTTGGCCACGGAGGTCTGATCGTTGCGGATGACGACGGCGTCGCCACTCACCATGAGCGGGCCTTCGATGCCCGCAGCCGGCGGGAAGGTGGCCACGGCATACATGCCGCTCTTCAGCCGGCCGCTCTTGTTGTCGACCTGGACCTCGGCGAGCATGGTGCGGGTGTTGGGATCGACGGAGTCCGCGGTGCGGGTGATATCGCCCTGAAAAGGCGTGCCCGGATACTCCTGGAAGTTGAGCTGGGCATGGCCGCCGGCATGGATAGCCGTCGCGTAGCCCTCCGGCACCGACACCAGAATGCGCAGCCGCTGTACCTGCGCGATGCCGAAGAGCGGACCGCCCTGACCTGGTGACTGAGCCGGCGTCGCCGCTGAGCTTGTATTTCCGGAGGAGCCGCCGCTGTTGGATTGCGCGGCCTGCTGCGATCCGCCTGTGCTCGATGTCTGCCCCTGCGGTGCAGGCCCGCTGATGGCGCCGGAGGTGTTGCCGGCCGCCGCAATCAACGCGCCCACGTCCACATTGCGCTGCGTCACAATGCCGGTAAACGGCGAGCGGATGCTCTCATAGCTTTGCAGTGCGATGTTGCGTTGCAGGTTGGCCTGATAGGCGTCCACGTTGCGCTGCGCAGCCGCCACGTTGGCCACCGCGGAGGAGTAATTTGTCTCCTGCGTATCGCCATCCTGCCGCGAGAAAACGCCCTTCGCCACCAGCACGCGATAGCGGTTCACCGTCACGGTGGCGAGCGCAAGCTGCGACCGCTGCTGCTCCAGCTGCTGCTCCGCCTGCGCGAGTTGCTGCCGTGCCTGGGCCAATTGCGCGTCCAGATCGGGTGCATCGATGGTGCCCAGAAGCTGGCCCTTCACGACGTGATCGCCGATATCGGCGTAGCGCTTCTTCAGATAGCCGTTGGCGCGGGCGTAGATGTACGCCTCGGTGAGCGGGATGGTGGTTCCCGGCAGCACCAGACCCTGTTGATCCTGCACCTGGCGCACCGCCTGCACCTCAACCACCGGCTTTGCGTCCGCCTGGTCCTTGGCCCCCTGATCGATCTTCTTATCCCGCGCATGACGTGGCAGAAAACCAGCGATACCGCCGATCAGAGCCAGCAGGAGAATGATGCCGGCGACGATGAACACAGGCCTCCAGCTGGCCGGTTTGTGCACGCGCTCGGCAAGGGGTTTCTTGTGTTTCTTTCCGCTGAAATTGGACTCTTCAAAGCTCTTGCCGAGGCGCCCGTCGTCCTGCGCATTGGGATCGGCGAAGCTGGCCCCAAGCTGCTGCTCCTCGCGATAGTTGGGATCGGCGAACTCCCGGCCCAGCTCACGCCCGCTGGCATCGTTGCGCCGCGCAAAGCTGCCGCCGAGGTCGCGCTGCTCGGGCGAGGGCCCCTGCTCGAAGCGCTGGCCCAGCAGCTTACGGTCCAGCTGCGTCGGGTCGCTCTCCTCCGGCCAGGGCAGGCGGTGCGCCGGATCGCTCTCCGGCGGCTGCGGAAGGGTGTGCGCGCCGCTGGGGTCTTCTCGCTGCCCTGCATCCCGCGCGCTCGCGTATGGGTACTGTGGATCGTTCGGCTTGGGTGTCTCGTCTGCCATTACGCCGGCTGCTCCTGTTGCTTGCCCTGCTTCTTTCCCTGCTGCGCCCGGGGGATCTTGCCGCCTTCCGGCAGGCCGGATTCATCCGCGATCTCCTGGGCGTAGTCCACGGGCGGCGTCTTCTTCAACAGGGAATAGATGGTCGGCACCAGGAAAAGCGTGCCGAAGGTCGCAAATAACAGGCCGCCAATGACGGCGCGGCCGAGCGGCGCGTTCTGCTCACCGCCTTCGCCAAAGGCCATCGCCATGGGCAGCATGCCGATAATCATTGCCAAAGCGGTCATGATGACCGGCCGCAGGCGGGTGTGGCCGGCGTTCAATGCGGACTCACGCTGATTCTTGCCGGCGATGCGCTCATCATTGGCGAACACCACCAGCAGAATCGAGTTGGCCGTGGCCACGCCGATCGTCATGATCGTGCCCATCAGCGAAGGCACGTTCAACGTTGTCTGCGTCAGGAACAGCATCCACAGAATGCCCGAAAATGCGCAGGGAATCGCCATCAGGATGATCAGCGGATCCAGCCATGATTGGAAGTTCACCGCCATCAGCAGATACACCAGCCCGATGGCGAAGATGATGCCGATGCCGAGGCGCAGGAATGAGTCGTTCATGGTCGCCACCTCGCCGCGCAGGGTAAGCTGCGTCGATTTCGGCAGCGTCTTCTGTTCATGGGCAATGATCTTGTTGATGTCGCTCGAGACGCCGCCCAGGTCGCGCTGATCCACGTCGGCATAAATGTCATAGACGGGCTGAATCGAGTAGTGATTGACGATGATCGGCGACGCATCGCGACGAAAGGTGACCAGGTTGCCGAGCAGCTGTTCGGCGTCACCCTGCGGCGTACTGATGGGGGTTCGCGAAAGCTGCGGAAGTGAGCTGTTGCGATAAATGGGCGTCTGCACCACGACCTGATAGTTCACGCCGTTGTTGATGTTCAGCCACTCGTTCGGGGCGGTCTGCCCGGTGCCGCTCAGGGCGATCAGGGTGGAGTTCGCCACATCCGACTGCGTCAAGCCGATCTGTTCGGCCTTGGTGCGATCGGCGTTGATCTGCATGGTCGGGTACTCGACCTGCTGATGCAGGTGCACATCCACCGCGCCTGGAATCGCGGCCACCTCCCCCATGATTCTTTGCGCGAGCTCGAAGTTCTTCTTATCGCGCCCGATGATCTGGAGATCGATCGGCGCAGGCAGGCCGAAGTCGAGGATCTGGTTGGTGATGTTGGCGGGCGTAAAGAAGAAGGTCGCGCCGGGAAACTTCACCCGCAGATCCGCGCGCAGCTTGCGCATGGTGACCTGCGTGTCCTTGGGTCCCTTCTTCAACGAAATGAGGATGTCGCCGTCGGTGTTGGAGATGGTTGCCGACTGCGCAAACGCCAGGTTAATGCCGCCGTTGGGCAGGCCGATGTTGTCGAGAATGAGATTCATGCGGGCCGCGGGGATATCCTTGCGGATCTCCCGTTCGATCTGCGCGAAGTACTGTTCGGAGTCCTCGATGCGCATGCCCTGCGGCGGATTCACATGCAGGTTCATTTGCCCGGAATCGACGTACGGAAAGAAGTCGCGGCCGATAAAGAACACCAGCGGCAGCGAGCACAGAATAAGAAATGCGAACAGGCCCAGCGTGATGACGGCATTGGTGAGACACCAGTCTAGCGCCAGCTTGTAGCGGTGCTGCCCGCGTTCAAACAGCCGCTCGAACTTGGAATGCCAGCGCCACACCCAGTTTTCGCGCTCTTCGCGCTCGCTGGCGCCGGGATCCTGGTAGAGATCGATCTCGGCGCGCAGCAGAAAGTGCATCATCGTCGGCACCAGGGTGCGCGACAGAAAATAGCTGGCCAGCATGGCGAAGACGACCGCCATCGCCAGCGGGGTAAACAGATACTTGGCCGCGCCGGTGAGCAGCACCACGGGCAAAAATACGATGCAGATGGAGAGCGTGGACACAAAGGCCGGCGCGGCCACCTGTTGTGCGGAGTCGAGGATGGCGCGGGTCAGCGGCTTCCGCTCGCTCATGTTGCGATGGGTGTTTTCGATCTCCACCGTGGCGTCGTCGACCAGGATGCCGACCGCCAGGGCCAGCCCTCCCAGCGTCATCACGTTGACGGTTTCGTTCAGCGCCGTGAGGATCGTCAGGGAGGTCGCAATCGAAAGCGGGATGGAAGTGCAGACGATCAGCGTCGAGCGCCACGAGCCCAGGAAGAGAAGAATCATCAGGCCGGTGAGGATCGCGGCGATGCCGGCCTCGCGCGCCACCTCGTTGATGGAATCGCGCACAAAGATCGACTGATCGAAGAGCGGCGTGATCGTCAGATTGCCAAGGCCCGCGGAGATCGTGGGAATCAGTGACTTGGTGCGCGAAACGATGTCCAGGGTGGAGGTTTCGCCGTTCTTCAGCACGGTCAGCAGCGCCCCGCGTACGCCGTTTTCGCGCACGATGTTGGTCTGCGTGGCGTACCCCATGTGCACGGAGGCAACGTCCTTCAGGTAGACCACGGCGCCATTGGAGGCGCGCACCGGGAGGTCGTTGAGCGCGGAGATCTCCGTGGGGCTGGAGTTCAGCTTGACCACGTATTCCTTATCGCCCATGCGCGCGATGCCGGCCGGCAGAATGAGATTCTGTTGATTGACGGCCAGTGAAACATCCGTCGCCGCCAGGTGATGCGCGAACATCAGGTTGGGGTCCGCGTCCACCATCACCTGCTTCACCTTGCCGCCGTAGGGCAGGGGAACGCTGGCTCCCTTGACGGTAGCCAGGCGCGGGCGAATGAAGCTGAGGCCGTCATCATACAGATCGGACTCGCTGACGCCCTGGCCGCTCAGTGCAAGCTGCAGAATCGGTACCGATGACGCGTCGTATTTGACGATGTTGGGCGCGAAGGTGCCCGGCGGCAGCACGCGCAGGATGGTCTGCACCAGCGCCGTGACCTGGGCGATGCCCAACTCCACCTTGGCGGTGGGCTGGAAGAAGATCTTGATGACCGCGACGCCCTGGTAGCTCTGGCTTTCGATGTGCTCGATGTCATTGACCGTCGTGGTCAGGCCGCGTTCGCAGGGCGTGACGATGCGGCCTTCCATCTCCGTCGGCGTCAGGCCGGTGTAGCTCCAGACCACAGTGACGACGGGGATGTTGATGTACGGGAAGATGTCCTTCGGCGCTTCAATGGCCGACCCGATGCCGAGCAGGAAAATCAGCAGCGAAAGAACGACAAAGGTATACGGGCGGCGCAGGGCCAACCGGACAATCCACATGAAAAAAGCCTCAGGGTTGAGCGACGCTCGGTTGCTAGTGAGACGCAGGAACGAAGGTCCGGGACTCTTAAAGAGCCGCTGAGCCCGTCACCTGCAGCCTGCTCTTTCCGGCAAACGGGTGCTTCACCGAGCCACCTTTGTGGCGCCGTCAAAAAATGGCGGCCCCGCTGTGCAGAGGGGCGTGTGGTTTTGCCTCGTTTCAGGGCACCGCTAGCTTCTACATTGACGACTGCCGAAGAAGGGAGCATGATGAGGCAATCTCTCCACAGGCCTTCGCAGAAAGGCCGTTGTACCGGGCTCAGTACGGCTGAGGCTTTTTGCGTGTATTCCGAAGGGGCATGGCAACAATAACCGGCTCCCCGAGCCTTTGCACGTACACAGGAGGTTCTCTTGAAGGGCAAATCTCTACTCTCTCTCCTGCTCCTGGCGGCCCCGTTCTCAGGGCATGCCTCGGAGCAATTGGTTCCTGGCGGTTCGCTGATTCAGTGCACCGTTTCAGAGCCAAAGATCAACTCCAAAACCGAATCGGTCGGCGATCCCGTGCTGTGCGGCGTGAGTCACGTCGAGCTGTACGGCCGTTCCGTCTTCCCCTACGGCAGCTATCTTGAGGGCCGCTTCGAGGACTACAGGGATCCCGGACACTTCGTCGGCAAAGGCTGGATGGAACTGAAGTTCGACCGGCTGATCGTCCGCGATACGGTGGTCCCGATTGCCGCGAAGGTCGTCTATGTTCCCAAATACCCCGTCGATAAAGAAGGCCGCATCCATGGCACGGGTCACCCGGTCCGCGATTCGATCGAATGGGCGATTCCAGTTCTTTGGCCAATCGATCTGATCAACCTTCCACGCCGCGGTCCCCGCCCGACGCTGAAGCCGGAGACCCGGCTGACGCTAAAGGTGATGGACGACTTTGTCATCCCGAGCCGCGAAGAGATGGCCCAGGATTCCGGGCTGAACCAGCGGCAGCCGCTGGCGCAATACCCGCCTCCACAGCAGTACGCTCCGCAGCAGCAGTATGCTCCCCCACCGCAGCCGACCTATGCTCCGCCGGTGCAGTACCAGTACGCTCCGCCTCCGCCGCCTGTGCAGCAGACCGTGGTGTATCAGTATGTGCCGCCGCCGGGAGCGGTGTTCGTCTCGGCTCCGGCCCTCTATGGTTACGTTCCGCCGCCGCCCCCACCGCCACCCGGAGTTGTGGGCTACCGATACGGGTATGCCTACGGGCCTCCCGTCTCCCGGGCTCGCTACTACGTCCCATACTCCCCTTACTAAAAACCCGCGCGGGTACCCCGTTCTTTGTCGCCTTTTGACAAAGGGCGGGGTGCTTTTGCCACAAGTTTGGGGTTCGAGAAGGGCACAGCTTTCAGCCGTGCCCTTTCCAATATGTTCAAAACTACGACTTTCTTGCCTGTTCGAAACGCCGGTTGATCTCGTCCCAGTTCACCACGTTCCACCATGCGGCCAGGTACTCGGGGCGGCGATTGTTGTACTTCAGGTAGTACGCGTGTTCCCACACATCATTGCCCAGAATGGGATATAGCCCCTGGGACAGGGGGCTGTCCTGGTTCGGCGTGGTCATGATCTCGAGCTTGCCGCCCTTGTAGACCAGCCATCCCCAGCCGGAGCCGAACTGCTTGGCCGTGGCTTCATTGAACTTCGTCTTAAATGCATCGAACGTCTCGAAGTCCTGACGGATCTGTTCCGCAATGACGCCGATCGGATCGCCTCCGCCGTTGGGCTTCATGATCTGCCAGAACATGGTGTGGTTGACGTGGCCGCCGCCGTTGTTGCGCACCACCGTGCGCACGTCCTCGGGCACGCTCCCGAGGTCTTTCAAAAGCTCTTCCGGCGTTTTCTTGCCCAGATCTGCATGCTTTTCCACCGCTCCGTTCAGGTTGGTAACGTAGGCCTGGTGATGTTTATCGTGGTGCAGCTTCATCGTCGCTTCATCGATCGTCGGTTCGAGCGCAGCATAGTCGTAGGGCAGGGGAGGAAGTTCAAAAGCCATGATGGGGACTCCTTGGGAGATACGTTAAGCAGGACGACCGCCCTGCGAGAAAAGTGGCGCGGACACCATTCCGCCTCCACTTTGTTTTGGATGCGCCCGCCGCGCATGTTGACGTCTGCACCGCACCCGGGAAAGGGCAGCAGCGCCCCATGAGAGCACGATCAGGCCATCGCAGACGAACCTGTGCTCCTCTTTGCAGCCCATTTCCGCAGCCCATTTCCGCAGCCCATTTCCAGGCGCAACCGGGTGTGATGGCTGGCATCCTATGGTTGCGATGCAGATAGAGAACGCGAACTACGTTTGGCTGGATGATGACGGCCCAGCCCCCGGTGCTCCCGGCCTTGAACCACGCTGGACGTCCAGCAAAAAAGATGCTGTCTCGACGGCATATGCGGCTTCCAGCAGGGTTTGGTTCACGTTGTCGCACGGCACGTTAAACGAGATCTACTACCCCACCATCGATCGCCCGCAGACGCGGGATATGGAGCTGCTCTTTTCCGATGGAAAGACCTTTTTTCATGAAGAAAAGCGTGACTTCGAGTATGACTTTCATTACATCGACAACGATGCCCTGGCCGTCCGCGTGGTGGCGAGCGATCTGGATGGCCGCTACACCGTGACCAAGGAGTTCATCAGCGACCCGCATCATCCGGTGGTGCTGATGAACGTGAAGATCGCGGGCGAGGAGGAGATTCTGTCGCGGCTGAAATGCTATGCGCTGCTGGCGCCGCATCTTGCCGGCGGCGGGGCCGGCAATTCGGCGCGTTCGATCGATGTTGCCGGCCGGCGTTGCATCCTGGCGTGGAAGGATGATGTTGCTTTGGCGTTGGGAACCACCTGCGGCTTTTCGCGTTCGTCCTGCGGGTTTGTGGGCGTCAGCGACGGCTATCAGGACCTTTCCCGGCATCTGCGGATGGAGTGGAACTACGGGCAGGCGCTGGACGGCAACATCGCCATCATGGGCGAGATCGACGTGGCCAAGCATCGCGAATTTACCGTGGCGATCGCGTTCGGCGACGGCCCCCACGCGGCGCTTGCCGGCATCATGCAGACACTTTCGACGCCCTACGAGGTGCATTGCAAGCGCTTCATTGAGCAGTGGCACAGGGCCACCAGCCCGCATGAGCTGGCCGCGGTCTCCACCGATGGCGGCCGACTGGCCCGCGTCTCGCAAAGCATCGTCCTGACCCACGAGGATAAGACCTACTCCGGCGCGTTTATCGCCTCGGCCTCCATTCCCTGGGGCTACGCGAAGTCGGATGACGATCTGGGCGGCTATCACCTGGTCTGGACGCGCGACATGATCCAGTCCGCCACGGCGATGCTGGCCTGCGGGCGCGCGGATACGGCGCTGCGCGCGCTGGTATACCTGGCCTGCACGCAGCATCCGGACGGCGGTTTTTCGCAGAACTTCTGGATCGACGGCAAACCGTACTGGTCGGGCATTCAGCTGGACGAGGTGGCCTTTCCCATCATCCTTGCGTGGCGATTGTGGAAGGAGAACGGGCTTGGCTCGTTCGACATCGTCCCGTTCGTCACCAAGGCTGCCGGATTTCTGGTGCGCTACGCGCCCGTTACGCAACAGGAGCGCTGGGAAGAGAATGCCGGCTACTCGCCTTCCACGCTCGCGGTGGTGATCTCCGCTCTGCTGTGCGCGGCGGATATCTGCCGCGCCTTCGGATCGAGCGAACTGGGGGGCTTTCTGGAGAGCTATGCCGATTGGATCGAAGCGCATCTGGACGAGTGGACGACCACCATGGAGGGTGTGCTCGACCCCGATGTGCCGCATCATTACATGCGCATTCGTCCACCGGCGGAAGGCGAGCCGTTCCACAACCCCGAGGTTCCGCCGGGGGAGATCCATCTTGCCAACCGTGGTCCCGGCGAGCAATACGCCTTTGAGGCGCGAGCGGTGATCGATGGGGGCTTCCTGGAGTTGGTGCGCTATGGCGTGCGTCGCGCGGATGATCCACTCATCGTGAATTCGCTCCAGGTGGTTGATAAAATTCTGAAGATCGACACGCCCTACGGTCCCTGCTGGCGACGCTACAACCACGACGGCTATGGACAGCGCAAAGACGGCGGCCCGTACATCGGTTATGGTCAGGGTCGTGCATGGCCGATTTTGACCGGGGAGCGGGCGCACTATGAACTCGCGGCCGGACATGATCTGAAGCCGCTGCTGCGCGCGATGGAGCGCTTCTCTTCGATCGGCGGCATGCTGCCGGAGCAGGTATGGGATCACGCCGATCTGCCTGCCGAAGGCATGTACTGCGGCCGCTCGGCGGGCTCCGCGCAGCCGCTGGTCTGGGCGCATGCCGAGTACCTGAAGCTGCTGCGCTCGATCGTCGATGGCGTGGTCTTCGACCGCATCTCCGTCGTTGCCGACCGCTACGCCGTGGTCGCCGAGCAGCGCAGTTTCAAGAGCCGCATGGAAATCTTCCGCATCTCGCGTCCCATCAGCACCATGACCCAGGGAGGCACACTGCGCATCGTGGACAGTGAGCGTTTTCAGGCAGTCTGGACGAACGATCACTGGGCAACGACGCATCGCACCGATTCGCGCCAGGTCGGGCATTCGGGTTCTTACCTGGATATCACCGCCGCACCGGACGCCACCGGCAGCATCCAGTTTACGGTGTTCTGGCCGATGCAAAGTCGCTGGCTCGGACGTGATTGGGAGGTGACGATTCATCCCGAGCCACCGGCGCAGGGCTCAGCTGCCGTGAAACCGCAATCCTAGGCTAACCTGCCTTTATGGGCTCTTCGTGGCTTGCCGAAGGTCCGGCGGGGTAGCCAGCGGAGCACTTCTTTCTGTGAGTGCCGAAATCTGCCTCTCCAAACAGCGAGACATTGCTGACGAGAAGACGATTTTGCAGGACTAACGCGGCGCGTACTGGATTTGTCGTGTATTCCTCTTGCCGTGTGCCGTTCTGACAGGAGCCGGACTCGGATCGGTTTGCGTACCGGTGTTGAGGCGGGCTAAATGAAGGCGACCCCATGCGCATAAGGCCTCGACCACCGGTAACAGGGTCAGGCCATAGGTCGAGATGGAGTACCGAACGCAAGGCGGGATTGTCTGCCGGTCATGTCGCTCCAGAATGCCGTTGTCAACCAGCTCGTGAAGATGCCGGATCAACATGCGCTCGGTCATCTCCGGAATGCTGCGCCGCAGTTCACTCGTGCGCATCGGACCATCGAACAGCCTCCAGAGAATCGTGGCCTTCCAGCGGCCGTCAATCACCGAGAGCGCGGCGTCGACCGGGCAGAACGAAAACTCTTTCTTGGAGACTGGCATAGGTTCTCCTGCACTGACATTTTAGTCAGTATAACTTTGTGTGTCAGCGTACAGGAGCACCGCGTCTTAAGGCGCGGAGGCAAGCATGTTCATCCTGGATGTCATTACCCTTACCGCCGCAGGGCTGCTCGCCGGGAACGAGTTGGCCATTGCCGCATTCGTTCACCCTGTGCTGTATCGTCTGCCTGACGGGATACACCTCGCAGCAGCGACAGCGCTGGCGCGGGTTCTGGGCCGCGTCATGCCGTTTTGGTACGCGCTGGTTGTAGTGCTCACGGTGTGTCTCGCGTTGCTCGACCATCACAGTACGGGCATTTGGCCCCGCTTCGTCTGGTTCTCAGCGGGCATATGGGGACTGTCGATCGTGTACACCATTACATCCCTAGTACCCATCAACAATCAAATCGCGTCGTGGGCGGAAGAGACAAAGCCAGAGAACTGGAAGAGCCTCCGATCGAGATGGGACCATCTTCACCGCTGGCGGGTACTGCTGCTCGTTGTGGCTTTCGCCCTTCTAGTCACCGGTCTCCTGACAGGTTCGCGCCACTGAAGTATTGGAGGCGCTCCTTGCGCTCAGGCTGAGAGGCGAGGATTAGGTAGTGTCTGACGAATCACGATCATCGTACGAGGTGCATTCTGGAGGAAGCGTGGGGCTTCAGCCCCACGAAAAGGAAAGCCAAATTTGTGGGCTTTAGCCCAGGATTCTCTCCAGCGTCGGCACAAAACCCGGGGCTGAAGCCCCGTTCTTCTCCGCACTGAATGTCCGGGCTGAAGCCCGGACCTACCTCCGAAAAGCAAATAAAGGATTCGTCTGACACTACCTAGTCCCTACCACCGCGCTTCTCGTCAGCAATGAAGGGCGACAGCTTAGCGGCTGTTCAGCTTACGAGGTGGAATGCTCGAAGAAGCGTTCCACCTCGGCGATCTCTGAGGTGCGTCGGTAAGCCGGCAGCGAGTCCAGAAAGACCTGGCCATACCGCGTGGTGCGTATGCGCGGGTCGAGCAGCATCAGCACGCCGCGATCGGTGAGCGAGCGGATGAGGCGGCCGAAGCCCTGTTTCAGCGTGAGGACGGCTTGGGGGATCTGGAGGTCGTTGAAGGCGTTGCCGCCGGCCGCCGCGATGGCGTCGGTGCGGGCCTTGGTGATGGGGTCGGTGGGGACGGCGAAGGGCAGGCGGTCGACGATGACGCAGCTGAGCTGCTCGCCCTGCACGTCCACGCCCTGCCAGAAGCTGCCGGTGCCGAAGAGCACGGCGTTCGGCGTGGCGCGGAACTGCTCCAGCAGCACATGCCTAGGTGCGGAGCCCTGCAGCAGCAGCGGGTAGGGAAGCTCGCAGAGCAGGCGATCGTGCATGTCGCGCATGGCGGCGTAGCTGGTGAAGAGGCAGAAGGCGCGGCCGCGGGTGATCTCCAGCACGCGGCGGATCTTCTCGGTGGCCTGGCGGGTGAACTCGGGGTGGCGGGGATCGGGCATGTTGTTGGGAAGGTACAGCAGCGATTGTTTAGAGTAGTCGAAGTGGCTGGGAACGACGAGTTCTTTGGGCAGCGGAATGCCGAGGCGCTTGCGCAGATGCTCGAAGCCGGGAATGCCGTCTTTGGCGGCTACGGTGAGCGTGGCGGAGGTGAGAATCACGCTGGGATAGCGCTGGAAGAGGGTGTCGGCAAGCAGTTCGGAGACGTCGATGGGGGTGGCCTGCAGGTGGGTGGAGAAGGACTGGTAGAGAGGGGAGTTCTGTGGCGCTTCGGACCCCACCCTAACCGGCGAAGAAGCCGCCGGTGAGGATGGGACACCCACGTTCGTCTCCCCGGGCTGCACCAACGCTGTGGGGCGGGGTTGGTTGCGGGCGGCGTTGCGGAGGTTCTGGGTGGCGCGGCGTTCTATCCAGAAGACCGTGTTCGGGTCTTCGGATTCGAGTAGAAATTTCAAGTGGTTACGGATGTCGGCGGCGCGTTTGCGCAGGCCGGGGGCCTCGTCGACCTCGCGGAGGCGTTCGAGCTCGCCTTCTAGTCGGGTCAGTGCGTTCGAGGTGGCGAGATAGGCGTCGCCGCGGACTTCGAGGAAGTCGGCGCGGTCGGTGAACTCGAGGCGGCCCAGGTGCGAGGGCGGCGCGGGCAGCGAGCTGAAGAACATGCGGGAGCGCTCGCGAATCTGCGCCGTGGCACTCTCAATCGCTGAAGAACTGGCCTGCTTGGCACGCAACATGTTTTCTGTATCGCGGGCGAGTTCGTCGAAGCGGGCGTTGGAGAGCGCGATGCCGAAGTACTGGCTGGCAACGTCCTCCAATTCATGGGCCTCGTCGAAGATCACTGCGGCGGCTTCAGGCAGGATGCCCGCATCGACGCCTTCGCCGACCTGCTGCTTGATGTTCAGGTCCGCGAAAAAAAGGTGGTGATTGACGATGATGAGGTCCGATTCCAAGGCCTTGCGCCGCATGGTTGTGATGTAACAGGGCTCGACGTTGGGGCAGGTCTGGCCCAGGCAGGCCTCGCTGCGGGCGTCGAGCTTGGGCCACAAAGCCGAGTTCTCCGGCAACGCGTTCACCTCCGCGCGGTCGCCGGTTTCTGTGCTGTGCTCCCATTGCAGAATGGCGTGAAACTGCTGGATGTCGTCCAGGCCGGAGAGGATGGGGTTGTCGCGCAGGGCATAGAGCTTCTGCTTGCAGAGATAGTTCGCGCGGCCCTTCATGACGCATACCTTGAGCGGCCCGAGGATGCTTTCGAGGAACGGAATGTCCTTGAGCGCGAGCTGTTCCTGCAGATTTTTGGTGCCGGTGGAGATGATGACGCGCTGCTTGTGCTCGCGGGCGTGACGCAGCGCGGGCAGCAGGTAGGCCAGCGTCTTGCCGGTGCCGGTGCCGGCCTCGACGATGAGGTGACGGCGGTCTTTGAAGGCTTGCTCGATGGCCTTGGCCATGGCATATTGGCCGGGGCGCTGCTCGTAGTTCAGCGATGATTGCGCGAGCAGTCCGTTGGCGGAGAAGAAGTCGTGGAGGGCGGGGAGTTTGGCGCTAGCTGCGGCGTCCGAGAGCGGGGTCTTGCGGGCTACTTCGGTTTGGGGGAGAGACGCCACGGCGATACTTTGATGATAGTCGCCGTATGTTCGCCTCCGATCGACGTCATTCAGGACAGATAGCCCGTTTCATGCAAGCGGCGCTTACGCCATCCCGTTTATCGCGCCACTCTTGCGCGGTGATCTCCCAGACCTGCGACGGCAAGCAACCGGCAACATACTCCTTTTCGATGTTCGCCACGATTCGCATGCCGGTCTTCTCGGAGATGCGGTTGGAAGCGATGTTGCCCACGGCTTTTGGAGCGCGCAGGACATCGAAGCCGAGCGTATCGAACCAGAAGTCGTTCACTACGATGACAGCCTCGGTCATGAAGCCATGACCTTGCCACGGGAGGCCAAGCCAGAAGCCTCGATTGTCGAGGTCCCCGCGAGAGAGATTGATCGCGCCGATGTGTTCTGAGGGATTGCTCTTGAGGCGAATCGTCCAGTTCCACTCGTCGCCGCGCTCCATGGCCGGTAGCGCGACATCGCGGTAGTACTGGAGGGCTGCTCCTTCCGGGAAGGGCCATGGCACGGAGGCGTTCAGCAGCCTCACGATCTCCCACTCTGCGAAGAGTTGCTGGGTGCGCGGAGCGTCGGCGAGTTCAAGAGGGCGCAGGATGAGACGTTCTGTATGGAGCTCAGGCAGCATGGTGTGGCTTCCCTGCTTCCTATAATGAAGCTTGCGCTGTGGCGCGGAGGCAAAAAATTGGCACCGAAGCGCGAGATCAAGAAGCGGATGGGCAAGAAGCACCGGCAGGCGAGCACGCGGCCGAAGCTGGGCAAGGGTCCTGCCAAGGGTGCGCGGAAGGGTTCGGCTGTGACCGGGGCGGTCGCGCCGAAGAACCGCAAAAAGCTCGCGACCAAACGCGCCGCGGAGGAGAAGGCCAAGCGTACGCCTGCGCGGAGTCCGGAGTTTGAGCACCGGATTATTGTGGGCAATGACGAGCCGGGTGGGGGCGAAACGCAGATTCCCTTCGGGAATGACAACAAAAAGGACAAAGGCGAAAAGCAGATTCCCTCCCATTCGACTTCGCTCAGGGCGAATGACAACCAGAAGGGCAACGGCAAATACAAAGGCGAACAGCAGGTCCTTCGCTCCGCTCAGGATGACAAAGAGAAAGAGGTCACCAAAGGCGACAGCAAGCGCAAGCGCCGTGGGGTTGCGGCCAAGGCCAACGAGCCAGGTGAAGACCGCGAAACGGCGAGCTTCAGTGCGGATCTGGGGCATCGCCGGGCGTCGGCCTCGCAGGAGCTGGAAGGGCTGCCGCTGGTGGCCATCTGCGGGCGGCCGAATGTGGGGAAGTCGACGCTGTTTAATCGACTGACGGGAACGCGGCGATCGATCGTCGGCGATGAGCCGGGTATCACGCGGGATCGGATCTACGGCGAGGTCGAATGGGCCGGCCGCACGGCGCGCCTGGTGGATACGGGTGGCGTTGTGCCCGATGATGAGGCGCTGATTCCGAGTGAGATCTTCCGTCAGGCGCGTGTGGCGCTCGCCGAGGCCGATGTCATCGTGATGGTGGTGGACGGCCGTACGGAGCTCGCCGCACCCGATGCAGAGCTGGCCAAGCTGCTGCTGAAGGGCGGCAAACCGGTGTTTCTCGCGGTGAACAAGATGGACGCGGCGGAGCTGGAAGCCGCGGCGGAGAACTTCCGCACGCTGGGCTTCCGCAACACCTTTGCGGTCTCGGCGGAGCATGGGTCGGGGATCGGCGATCTGCTGGACGAGGTGTGGGCAAAGCTGCCGCCAGAGGCCGTCGAAGAGGAGCCGGCCGAGTACATGGAGGGCATCGAGGAAGAGATGACGGAGGACGAGGGCGATGCCCTTGCCGACCGCGCCACGCTTGTGCCCCGTGCCATGCGGGAAGCGGAGTTGGAGGGCGAAGCGGCCACGGCGGATGAGCCCGCAGGCGTGGATGCGCCGCCGATCGGCGAACCGGACTTTGAGGCGCCGGATGGCGGGACAGGTGCGGAGCCTGTCAGGGAACGCAATCTGCGCAGCCATGGCGAGCACGTCTCGCGCGAAACGAAGATTGCGATCATTGGCCGACCGAACGTGGGTAAATCCACGCTGCTGAATGCGCTTACGGGTACCGACCGCGCCATCGTTTCACCCATTGCGGGCACCACGCGCGATGCCGTGGATGAGGTGGTGACGCGCGACGGGCACGACTTCCGCTTTGTCGATACAGCCGGCATCCGGCGCAAGGGCAAAACCAAACTGATGGCCGAAAAGCTGAGCGTCATCATGAGCCTGAAGCACCTGGAGGCCGCTGACGTTGCCCTGCTGATGATCGATGCGACGGAGGGCGTGACGGGCTCGGATGCAACGATCGGCGGCTATGCGCATGAGAGCGGACGCAGCGTGATTATTGTCGTGAACAAGTGGGACCTGATGGCGCCCCCGAAGAGCAAGCTGCGGCCGGATGGAACGCGTGAGTTCGATGGCAAACCGCCAGCGGATAAGAAGGTGTTTGAAGAGCAGGTGCGCGATCACCTGAAGTATCTCGACTACGCGCCGCTGGTATTTGTTTCGGCCGCCGAGGGTCAGGGCATCCACGAGGTGTTCAAAAAAGTCGAGTTAGTCGCGCGCGAGCGTCGCAAGCGGATTACTACCGGAAACATGAATCGGTTTTTGGATAAGGTGGACTTCGGACGCGCCAGCGTGCCGATGAATAAACGAGTTCGGATTTACTACATGACACAGGCCGCGGTGGCTCCACCTACGTTCGTCTTGTTCACAGATCGCGATGTGAAGCTGCACTTCAGTTATGAGCGGTTTTTGAGTAATGAGATACGGAAGGCGTTCAAGTTTATTGGGAGCCCGATCTGGTTCAAGATCAAAGCGCGGAATAAGAAGAAAGAGGAGTGAGTCGTTCGCCTGATGCGGACTTACGTCTACAAGCTGACTTCGGATCGTGGGGGAGCCCCGTGTGCGCCGCCGCCTTCGGCTGACGAAGATCCGCTGCTGACGCTGTCCGTCTGTAAGCCGGCGATTCGGCGCACCGCGCAGCTTGGCGATCGCCTACTCGGGCTTACCAGCCGGGCGCTGGCGTTGCAGGAGGGCTATCCGCTACATGCGGTGATCTATGCGGCTCGGGTCACGGGTGCGATGGATTTTGGCGGGTATTATGCGGTGGAGAGTGGGTTTTCGCATCGGCCGGATTGCATTTATACGCTCGATGCGGCAGAGGGAATGCTGACGCACTCGGGACGGACAAGGCTTCATGCGGAGCCGGCGTATGCGGCGCGGGATGTTGGCCGGGAGCCGCATTTTCGCAACGCGCGTACGCTGCTTTGTTCGGATTTCCGCTACTTTGGGGCGGAAGCTGTGCCGATTCCTGCTCGGCTAACGAAGCTGCTGCATGTAGCAGAGGCGCTTGGCCAGGGGCATCGCGTGTTTGATGAGCGATCTCCTGAGGCTGGGGAGTTGGATCGGCTGTTTGCGCTGCTTTGGAAAAGAGCTACGCGGTGCACGCCGTGGAGTGTGGAGGAGGAGGCTCGGGGTCATGCGCCGCGCTGAATTGTGGCTCGCCGGGTGGAATACAGGGATCTCTCCACTACGCTTCGCTCCGGTCGAGATGACAGAGTTGGGAAAGAACACCACCTCCTGCGCTGCTCTGACGGAATGTGAAAAGCAGATCCCTTGGCTGCGCTACGGGATGACAAGTCCTTTCGGTGACCGTGCTTACTGAGGGTCGTCGCCGGAGTCGCTCTTGTTTGCTGCGGCGGAGCCGAAGTAGAAGCCGATCACCGTGCCGATGATGCCGGTGATGGCGGGCAGAATGATCTGCAGCATCTCCTTGGTCTGTTGCCAGTGGGCAGGCCAGGAGGCGCTTTCGATGGAGGCGAAGACGACAAGGTAGCCGAAGATCGCGAGCAGGCCTGCGGTGACGGTGAGCCGAACATAGTCGTGTTGCTTCTGCGGTGAATACGGCTTCTGCTCTGGATGGTCTTCCAAGCGGGGCTGGATTGCAGGGGAGCGCGGACTATCCGACGGCACTACGTCGATGGGCAGAATGATGCCTTCAGGCGGCAGGTCATTCACCTGGCGAGCGGGACCGGATACCGGTTCTGGCACCCCTACTTACCCAGGGTCAGTTGGGTGTACTTGTTGCCCTTTTTGAACAGGACCTTGGTATCCGGCGAGTTGACGGAACGGACGACCATATCGGAGACGTTGATGGCCTGGGTCAGGGCGCGGGAGAGCGAGATATTTTGTGAGTCTGCAAGCAGCTGCAGTTTCTGCAGCACATCTTCGGTGATGGTTAAGCGGTCCGGGAGTGAAGCGACGTGAGTTGCCATAACAGTTGCCCTTCTTTGCAGGCTCGGTGTCTACACCCATTAGATGATGGAGGCACACCATCCGACACCAAAACAGTAGCACGAGAGCGGGGACGAAGACAGTCCCATTCAGGCAAACTGTCTCCTTGGCGATCGTGCCGCTTACTCCACCTGTTTCAGAACGCTGATGCGGAGATCCTCGGCAAGCAGGGCTTTTACCTTATCCAGGCTGGCTTTGTTCACGTGCAGATGGGTGTGCAGGGCTTCTTCACTCTCCCACTCCTCGTAGGTGAAGAAGCGGCCGGTGTAGTGCTTGTCTTCGAGGATGTCGTAGCGGAGGCAGCCGGGCTCCTTGCGCGAGGGGCCGATCAGGCCCGTGAAGCCCTTGCGAACGGCGTCTTCGTGGCCGCTCTTGGCGCGGGTGGTGGCGATGACGCTGATCTGATTGGGGCTGCGCGGCTTCTCGGCTCCGCTTTTCTTCTTTTTTTTGCTGAAAAATCCCATCGATATCTCCTTCTGCTTGAGATGCGTGAAGTTGAGCGAGGGTGGATCCGAGGAGCAGAGGGGTGCAGCCTGAAAGGAACGCAGATTCCCTCCCATTCGACTTCGCTCAGGGCGAATGACAACAAAAAAAGCCGGGACGTGGCCAAAAGGGTCAGACCGGAATCAGCGCGGCGGCCAGCCAGCCGTTCCATGCTTCGAGGGCACGTTCGCATTGCAGCCGGTGGCGTTCCTTTTTGTCGCGGATGCGCTGGCGCAGCTCCTCTTCGAGCGGCGGCAGCAGATCGAAGGTGATATTGGCGGGCTGGAAATGCTTTGTCTCGGCGTGGGCGATGTAGTGGGTCAGCGAGCCGTGCGCGGTGCGGCGGGGCGCGGCGACGGGCTGTTCGCCGTGGGCGAGCGCCGCGGCGAAACGGCCGGCCAGCAGCCCTCCGGCGATGGATTCCGTGTAGCCCTCGACGCCGGAGAGCTGCCCGGCGATGAGCACATGGGGGTGCGTGCGCAGCTGCAGGGTGTCGGTGAGCAGTGAGGGGGCGTGGATGTAGGTATTGCGGTGGATCTGGCCGAAGCGTAAAAATTTTGCGTTCTCGAGACCCGGGATGAGGCGCAGCACCTCGGCCTGGGCGCCAAATTTGAGGTGGTTCTGGAAGCCGACGAGGTTGTAGCTATCGGCGCGAAGGTTCTCCTGGCGCAGCTGCACACAGGCGTAGGGCCAGCGGCCGGTCTTGGGATTGGTCAGGCCGGCGGGCTTCATGGGGCCGAAGCGCAGAGTGTCCCGGCCGCGGCGGGCGAGCTCTTCGATGGGGAGGCAGGCTTCGAAGTAGGGCGCAGGGCCCAGGGTGGAGGGCCCAGAGGACTGCGAGCTTTCTGGCCCCTGGACGCTGGGCCCTGGACCCTCGGGAACGTGCTCCCAGCACTTCGGCTCGACGCGCTCGGCAGACATCAGGGCGTCGAGAAAACGGTCGTACTCTTCCCGTGTGAACGGGCAGTTGATGTAGTCGGCTGTGCCCTTGTCCCAGCGCGCGGCGAGGTAGACCTTGTCCATATCGATGGTGCTCGCATCGACGATCGGGGAGATGGAGTCGTAGAAGGCGAGGTGGTCGGCGCCGGTGAGCCGCTGCAGTTCGGCGGCCAGAGGAGAGCTGGTGAGCGGGCCGCTGGCGAGCACGGTGATCGTGTCGGGATCGTCCTCGCGAAGCTGCGTAACCTCTTCGCGGCGAATGGTGATGCGCGGGTGTTGTTCGAGCATGGCCGCGACGCCGCTCGAGAACTCGCCCCGGTCTACAGCAAGCGCGTGGCCCGCAGGGACGGCACTGGCATCCGCAGCCTGCAGCAGAAACGAACCGGCGCGGCGCATCTCGGCCTTCAGCAGCCAGGGCGCGGAGTTCTCGGTCTCGCTCTTGAGGGAGTTGGAGCAGACGAGTTCGGCGAAGTCGGCGGTCTGGTGCGCCTCGGTGGAGCGCACGGGGCGCATCTCGGAGAGGGTGACATCACAACCGAGGTTAGCGGCTTGCAGAGCGGCTTCAGGGCCGGCTAGACCGCCGCCTATGATGTGGACTTTTTTCACAGCTTTCAGGATACGGCTTTTCTCTTGCCGCCCCGGTGAGCTCAGGCTTAGAGTCGTGCTATGAAACGACGTCTTGGCTCTGTTCCCGCTGCCGTACTCGCTCTGTTCTTATTGCCCCTCGCAGGCGCGCAGGACATCACTGGGGCGTCCCGGTCCGTATCGGTAGCTCCAAAGATGAGCTTCGATATGCTCAGCGACACAGGTGGGGCAGATCTGAATCCATATATGGAAAACCTGATGTCAAACCTCAGGCAACGCTGGCTGCCAATGGTGAACAGCACCGCAAAGCAACCACTCTTGGGGCCGAAGGAGACGCTCATAAGCTTAACGATTGCGCCCGACGGCAACCTGGTTGCCATGCGGCTCGATAGCTCGACTCACAGTGAGGCGCTTAACAAAGCCGCATGGACGGCGGCAGCGGGAACCCCCTATGCGCCAACACCTCCAGGAATGAGAGACAGGGATCTCAAGCTTCGCGTTCACTTTGTGGCGGAGTAAATTTTCCACCATGATTCGGGATTACCGGGTGCCCCACCTTCGGCGCGTTCTTTGCGCCTAAGGTGGGCTCCTCGACGGCCTCCTGTCCGTGCCGGGTGCCCCACCTTAGCGACGATGAGACTGTCGCGAAGGTGGGGCACCCGGGCTTTCGGCTTTGAGTTCTGCAAGCTCCTGGAGCGCCTCACCGCTGAGCCGCATGATGCGCCACTCCTCCTGCATCTTGGCGCCGATGCGGGCATAGAAGCCGAGCGCGGGTTCGTTCCAGGTGAGCACGTCCCATTCGAGGCGGGTACAACCCTCATCTACGGCGATGCGAGCCAGCGCCGTGAGCAGGGCCTTGCCGATGCCTTTGCCTCGTAGCGCGGGTGGGACGTAGAGGTCCTCCAGGCGGATGCCGTGGTGACCTACCCAGGTGCTGTAGCTGGTAAAAAAGAGCGCGAAGCCTGCCGCGTCTCCGTTCCAGTCCGCCATCAGTGCGCGAAAACGGATGGGCTGCATGGGACTGAGTGGTGTGTGGCCGTCGGGTGCAAGCGCGAAACCGTCGCGGAGCAGATCGGCTTCGGTGGCGATGACTTGATCGAGAGCGCGCTCGTACTCAGCGAGATCGCGGATGAACTGCAGGATGTTGGGGACATCGGCGGGTGTGGCAGGACGGATTTCGATCATGCGGGTGGTTGGATGAGGCTGACGGCTGGGGCGAACTGCGAGGATTTCGGCTTCGTCGGGCGGGGACCGGAGGTGAGAAGCAGATTCCCTTCGGGAATGACAGCAGGAAGGGCAAAGGCAAAAAGCAGGTCCCTTCGCTGCGCTACGGGATGACAATCTCAAAGGGGTTACGCCGCTGCAAAAGGGGTTAAGCCGCTGCAAAAGGAGTCACGCCACTGCAAGAGGGGTCACACCGCTGCAAAAGGGTCACGCCGCTGCGGTTCAGGGGTTTACGGTTGCGATTTGCTTGCCGGGGCTGCGATCTTATTGTCGGAACCCTGCTTTTCTGTCGGTTTCAGCGGGATCTGAAACGCCTGCAGCTCCTTGTTGGTGGAGGCCCAGCGGACCTTGCGCAGCTCCAGCGTGGCGTGTTCGAGCACGGGGTCGTCGATGTCACGGGTGTCGTAGAAGAGATAGCCCGCCGCTGTCGCGTGGGGTGCCACGGTCGTGGTGGGAAAGCCGAAGTCGTTGTCGTCTGCGAGGATCTGCTTATCTACCGCCGGGTGGTGGATGGTGATGGAGGGGATCGGCAGCGGCATGGGAATCTTGGTGCCGGCGGCGCTCTTTTTGGAGAACATGCGGCGTTCCAGCTCGTCGTCGTCGGCCGCGTTGCGGGTAAAGTTGTCGGCCGCGACGAAGAGGATCCGGGCGTCATCGAGCGAGAGTGGCTGCGCCGTATTGTTGGTCACGATCACGCGCATGGGCATGAATCCGTGGTGGAAGTAGTCGAGTCGCGTGTTGGGGCGGGTCTCGGCGGTATCGCCGGGTTCGGCGGCAATGGTGATGCCGTCATGGGTGTCGTGTAGCGGGTAGTTCGCGGCGGGCGCGGCGGGCGGCGGCACCCGGGGTTTGTCGGACGCGTGTGCCATAACGGTGCAGGCGAACACCACTGCGGAGCCTCGCAGACGGAAAACCGATGAAATTCGATGCCAAGCCATCACGCAACCGATTATGCTCTTGAGGTGTACGCGGCGCAAAAACCGGGCGAGGACGGCGACGCGTGCTGATCCTGGGCTATGGCGCCCTGATGGGGCTGGGGCTGCTGCTGAGCGCCCCCTGGTGGCTGGTGCGCATGGCCGCCACCGAACGCTATCGCGAAGGTCTGCGCGAGCGGCTGGGCGTTGTGCCCGCGCGGCTGCTGGCGGCCGTTGCCGGCAAACGGGTCGTCTGGGTGCACGCCGTGAGCGTGGGCGAGGTACTCGCCGTTTCGCGGTTGGTGGGTGAGCTGGAAGCCGCGTTGTATGAGGCTTCCGACGAAAGCCCGCACCCGCATTCCCCGGCATGGACGGTGATCGTTTCCACCACCACGGGCACCGGACAGGCGATGGCGCGGGCGCGTTTCGGCACGGAACGGGTCTTCTATTTCCCGCTGGACTTCGGCTTCGCGGTGCGGCCGTACCTGCGCGCGCTGCAGCCCGCGCTGGTGCTGCTGACGGAAAGCGAGCTTTGGCCGCGGCTGCTGCACGAGTGCGAAGGGGCGGAGGTGCCGGTCGCGGTGGCTAACGCGCGGATCAGCGACCGCAGCTTCCGGCGTGCTCTGCGCGTCCGCAAGCTCTGGAAACGCGTGCTGGGCAAGGTAACGCTGTGGCTCGCGCAGAGCGACGAGGATGCGCGACGGCTCCTCACGCTGGGCGCCGACCCAGGAGCGGTCGAGGTGGCCGGCAATCTGAAATACGATCTGCGGGCGATGGGCGAGACGCCCATGAGCCGTCGTCTCCGCCCGTCCCTGAGCGGCGCCAGACTGGTTCTTGCCGGCAGCACCCTGGAGGGCGAAGAGGCCCAGTTTCTGGCGTTGTGGCCGGAGCTGCACCGCGCCTTCCCGCGGGCGGTCCTGCTGCTGGCGCCCAGGCATCCCGACCGTTTCGAGCGGGTGGCCGATGCCATCCGGGGCAGCGGCTACCCCTTTTTCCGCTGCAGCGAGCTGCTCTTCCATGCGGAACCGCTCCCCGGGGGAGCCATCCTGCTGCTGGACACCATCGGCGACCTGGCCGCGATGTATGGGCTGGCCGAGGTGGCCTTTGTCGGCGGCAGTCTTGTGCAAAAAGGCGGTCACAATCCGCTCGAGCCGGCCCGCTTTGGCATCCCTGTTCTCATGGGGCCATCGGTTGAGAACTTTCGCGACATCGTAGCCAAGATGGGGGCCGGCGAGGGCATCCGCCTCCTTCGGGACAGAGGTGAACTCCTCGCGGTTTTGACCAGCCTGCTGGGGAATCCCGAAGCGGCACGGGCCATGGGGGAACGCGGCCTGGCGGTTTTCGAGCGCGAAGGGGGCGCCACGGCTCGCAGTGTCGCCGCCCTGCTGCCTCTGTTGCATGACCCAGCAAAGCACGAAGGCTCGAAGCACGATGGGCGAAAGGCGGTCTCCGCATGAGCACGCGACGCCCCTGGGCTTGGCCGCTGGTTCCGGTATACGGAGCGGCGCTGGCAGCCAAAGATGCCCTGCGCGCGGCAGGGTTTCTAGCCGAACGCAGGCTGCGCTGGCCGGTGATCGGCGTGGGCAGCGTCTCCGCCGGGGGCGCGGGCAAGACCCCCCTGGTGATCGCACTGGCAAATCTCCTTTCCGGCCGTGGCTGGACCGTGGATATCCTTTCGCGCGGGTACCGCCGTACTGAACGCGGAACCGAATGCGTGGATCTGCTGGCAGCCGATCCGGCGCACCGGTTTGGTGATGAGCCGACGCTGATCGCGCAGCGAACCGGGTTGCCGGTTTGGGTGGGCGCGAGCCGCTTTGCCGCCGGTTTCGCCGCGGAGCAGGCGCGGGACGAGGGTCCGGACAAACACGCCGGGCGCTCGCTCGCAGACACCGCAGACACTCAGGAGCCGCTGTTTCCCCCCCAAGAGACCGCCGCTTCCGAGGCTGGCGGACGACACGTGCATCTGCTCGATGACGGTTTGCAGCATCGCTCGCTCGCGCGCAGCTTCGACCTTGTGCTGGTCACCGCGGCGGACCTCCGCGACCGCCTGCTGCCTGCGGGAAATCTGCGCGAGCCGCTGACCGCACTGCGCCGCGCGTCCGCGCTCGCCGTGCGCGAAGAGGAACTCGGCGCGCTGGAACGGAGAGTCCGTGCGCTGGCAGGGAAGGATGTGCCCCTCTGGACGCTGCGCCGCAGCCTGCGCTTCCCCGCTCCGCTGGGGGTCTTCGGAGCCGGTCTGCGACCGCTCGCCTTTTGCGCGCTGGCGCGACCCGAGGGCTTCGCCGCCATGCTGGCAAAGGCCGGTTGCGGCGTCGTGGACACGATGATCTTCCCCGACCACCACCGCTTCGACGACGCCGACATCAAGGCGGTGATCGAGGTTGCCAAACGCCTGCAGGTTACAGGACTGGTAACCACGGAGAAGGACGCCGTCAAGCTGAGCCCGGCCATGCTCGCCGCACTGGAGACGGAGGTCGGTCCGGTGATGATCGCCGCGCTGGACACGGCGTTCGTGTACGAATCGCCCGTCGTTCGGCTGCTGGAACAGCGGCTGCGGCCCGATGCCCGGGAATTCGAGATCGCCGAAGCGGTACGCTCGCGTTGACGGCAAAGCGCGTTCTCATCGTGCGGGTGGGCGCGATGGGCGATGTGCTGCACGCGTTGCCGGCGGCCGCTGCGCTGCGCGAGATGCATCCCGAGTGGCAGATCGATTGGGTCGCCGATCCACGCTGGGCGCCTCTGCTGGTGGATGAGGGCGGTTCTGGCCCAGTGATCTCGCGGGTTCACTTCGCGGAGACGAAATTGTGGTCGCGCGAGCCGTTCTCGGGGGCGACCTTCCGCTCCGTGCTGGGGCTTCGGCGTGCGCTACGCAACGCTCAGTATGACCTCGCCGTCGACATGCAAGGGACGCTGCGTTCCGCGGTGATCGCGCGCATGGCAGGCGCCCCGCGTGTTTGCGGCTACAGCGACCCACGCGAAGGGGTTGCGGCGCGTTTCTACAGCCAACGCTGCCTGCGACGCGGCGTGCATGTGGTGGATGGGGGCGCGGCGCTGCTGGGGGAGGCCTGCGGTGTACCCCTGGCTCCCAAAACCCCAACCTTCCCCAAGGAAGCCTGGGCGGAGAGTTGGGCGGAGAATCTGGTCGGCGAGGGGCGTATCGCACTGCTGGCCGCCTCGGCTGGATGGGGCGCCAAGCAGTGGCCTGTGGAGCGTTTTGCCGCGCTGGCCCGCGCACTGCGCTCCATCGGCTTTCGCGTGCTCGTCAACGCTCCAAAGGCGGACGACCCGATCGCCGCCCGGGTGGTCGACGGGAGCGGCGGAGCGGCGGAGACGGTGGTGTGCAACATCGCGGGATTGCTGGCGCTGTTGCGGCGAACGGCCCTGGTGGTTGGCGGCGACTCCGGCCCGGTGCACCTGGCGGCGGCGCTGGGCGCGCCGCTGGTCGCGCTCTTCGGGCCCACGGATCCGGCCCGCAATGGACCGTGGGGTCCGGGGCCAATGCGTGTGCTGCGCCATCCGAGCTCCCTCACCAGCTACAAACGCCGCGCGGAGGTCGATCCCGGGCTGGCGCTGATCACCGTCGAGCAGGTGACGGATGCCGTTGCGTACGTTTTGCCGGGCCATCGCTGATTTCCGGGGCGTCTGCAACGGCACGGAAAAGCAGATCCCTGCGCTACGCTACGGGATGACAAGGCGCTCTGCTACGGGATGACAAGGCAATACGCTATGAAATGACAAGGCAATTAGAGAAAGCCTTTCTTTCTGTCCTTCCCGCAGGGAATCTGCTGTTCGCACTGCCCGTATCAGCCAAGGTGCAGCGTCACGCCACAGTCTCCCAAGCAGAATTTTTGAGAGGATGGACGGATGGCTTCTTCCCGCGAACGTACTCCCTGGCAGCGCATCGCGCGCCGAGTTCGCGTTCCACTCGGCTTCGTGACGGCGATCGTCTTCTTCCTCTTTGCCAAGCCGTCGCCTCGGCTTCTGCTGCTGAGTCTGCTCGTTGTGCTGCCCGGCCTTTGGCTGCGCGGATACGCGGCCGGCTATGTGAAGAAAAACGCCGAGCTTACCCGCACGGGACCCTATGCCCACACCCGCAATCCGCTGTATCTCGGGTCGATGCTGATCGCCTTTGGATTTGCCATCGCCGCCGGGCGGGTGTGGCTGGGCGTTTTGCTGGTAGCCCTGTTCTTGGCCATCTACTGGCCGACGATCCTCTCCGAAGAGGCCTTTCTGCGCGGCGCCTTTCCGGACTTCGACGCCTATGCCGCCGCGGTGCCGCGCCTGCTGCCGCGGCTCACCCCCGCACGCTTCCCCGGCCTCGGTACACAGGGGGCGGGGCGGTTCTCGCCGGAGCGCTACCGCCATCACCGCGAGTACAATGCCCTTATGGGAGCAGCCGCCCTGTATGGGGCGCTTATCCTGCGCTTACTGTGGCGCCTGCCGTGGCGCCTGGGGTAGCCGCGCTAACCTCGCAAGAGACTTACTGCGGGGTGAGTTCGACAGGCCCTTTTAAAACCATTGACCGGGGGATGACCGACGTTGAACCACAGCACTCCCTCGGTGATCCGGCGGTTTCTTCAGTTATCGGTGTGTGCGCTGGGGCTGATCGCTTCCCGGGCCGGCGCCCAGATGTTTCCACCCAGGCCCGCGACGCCGCCACGCCCCATCCCGCCACTGGCAGGGCCCCAGGGCGGATTCCAGTATCCGCAGCATGAGACGCTAACCTTTTCCGTGGATTGGCGTGTGTTTACTGCCGGTATGGCAGTGTTTCACCTCGATGCGAGCGGCCCCAACAACAGCGTGGAAAAGATCACCGCGACGGCGGATTCGATCGGCGCCGTGAACATGCTGTTTCCGGTGGTGGACGGTTTTCAGTCGGGCATCGACACCAAAACCGGCTGCTCCACCGGCTTCAACAAGCAAGTGCAGGAGGGCCGCCGCAAGATCGCCAGCGAGCTCGGCTTCGATTACCCGCACGGCAAGCAGAACGAGTACACCCGCAACCTGGTGAAGGGCACGGCCGTCCGCCTGGAGGCCAACATCCCGGCCTGCGTGACCGACTCCCTGGGGGCGATCTTCTATACGCAGTCGCAGCCGCTGCAGGTCGGCCACACGGTGGAGTTTCCCCTGGCCGACTCCATGCGCACGGTCACCGTCGGCATGAAGGTGGAGGCGCACGAAGAGGTGAAGACGCCCGCCGGAACCTTCCAGACGGTCAAGGTACAGGCAACGGCCGACGAGGGCATCGTAAAGAACCGCGGCCACATCTGGATCTGGTACACCGACGACGCCAGGCACCTGCCCGTACAGATGCAGGCAAGGCTGTTCTGGGGAACCATTACCTTTCACCTGCAGTCGATTGAGATGAAGTAGGTTGTTCGTGATTCGAGTAGGAGTACAACTAGCGCGGTTCTCTCAAAGATATGCAGTTTAGCTTGTCATCCCGTAGCGTAGCGGAGGGATCTGTTTTCCTTTCAGGTTGCAGGGATGCAGAGGAAAGCAGATCCCTCCGCTGCGCTACGGGATGACAACTTCAAAGCGCTACGCCACACCGACGCAGAAGCAGATTTAAGCTGCGACGGGCTAAGAACCAAGAACCAAAAGGAGAACCGATGAGCAAGACACTCGCAAACAACGACGAGGTAGATGCAACCCAACCGGTGCTCTACTCGGGCGACGAACTGGTAACGGTTGCCGAGTTTCCCGATCCGGCCACGGCGAACATGGCGCGCAGCGCGCTGGAATCGGCGAACATCGAGGTATTTCTGCAGGGCGAGAACGCAAACAGCCTTTTGCCCGTTGCCTTCGGCGCCCGGGTAATGGTCCGGCCGCAGGACGAGGCCGCCGCGCGCGCCCTGCTGGCCGCCTTCGAGGCGCAGCCGGTCAGCTTTGAGGATGTCACCGAGGCCGAAACGGCGGACGAAGGCGAGCCCGGCTTCATCTCGGCGGACAGCAAGGTACGAGCGCTGTAATGAGCCGCCCGCGCGCCGTCGTTTGCCTCTCGGGCGGCATGGACTCGACCGTCTGCGCCGCGCTGGCGGCACGCGACTTCGAGGCTTACGGCCTGCACATCGGCTACGGCCAGCGTACCGAGGCGCGTGAGCTGCGGGCCGCGCGCGAGGTGGCGCAGCATCTCCGCCTGCGCGAGCTTCTGGAACTGCGTACAGACCTGTTTCGCCGCATCGGCGGCTCGGCGTTAACCGATCCAAGCATCTCTGTCCCGCAGGCCGCGCCGGCGGGCAGGGAAGACATCTCACAGCGCACCGGCGATGAGGTCCCCGTGACCTATGTGCCGTTTCGCAATGCGCATTTTCTTGCCGCGGCGGTGAGCTGGGCAGAGGTGCTGGGCGCCCTGACGGTTTTTATCGGCGCGGTGGAGCAGGACAGCTCCGGTTATCCGGATTGCCGGCCGGCTTACTACGAGGCCTTCAACGCGCTCATCGCGGCGGGCACACGGGAGGGAGATATCCGCGTGATGACGCCGCTGATCGGCATGCGCAAGCGGGAGATTGTGCGGCTCGGAGTTGAACTTCGCGCTCCATTGCATGTAAGTTGGTCGTGCTACGCGGGGGAAAGCGAAGCGTGCGGAACATGCGAGAGCTGCGCCCTGCGATTGCGGGCCTTCGCCGAAGCCGGCGAACGGGACCCGATCCCCTATTTCAAGAGTTGAAGCGCTGGGCCGCGCAAGGTTGGGTTTGAGGCCCGGTAGTTTGAGACCCGGTATGCGGGTCTCCGGAGACGAAATGATGATGATCAAGTTGAAGCACGTTTTCCTGACAGGCACTGCAGCGCTGGGTCTCGCGCTGCTGCCTGCAACGCAGGGGCAGCAACCCACCGCCAGCATCCAGGGTCATGCGCAGGATGAGATCGGCGCGCCCGTCAAAGACGGCGAGGTTCGGATCACCAACGATCTGAGTACGCCGGCCGACAAGCGCAAGTATCTCTACACCTTCAAGACCGACGCGAACGGTGACTACAAGGGCGACGGCATCGCTCCCGGCACGTATCTGGTCAATCTGTTCCGCAGCAACGTCAGTGTGGACTTCCAGACCGACCAGACCTTCAAGGCCGGGGAGAACAAGACCGAGAATTTCGACATGTCGCGGCCGGAGTACATCGCCAAGGAGACCCCGGAGCGCCGCAAGGCGATCGAGGACTTCAAGGCCAAGAACGCCGCCGCGCAGCAGGGGAACAAGGCAGTCGCCAACCTGAATGCCACGCTTACCGCGGTGCGCGCGGATCTGAAGTCGCCGTCGCCCAACTTTGACAAGGACATCACGGACAGCAAGGCCGCCGTGGACAGTCGGCCGACCGAGCCCATCCTCTGGATGCTCTATGGCGACTCGCTGGTCGCCAAAGCCAAAGCGGGCGCCGTGGAGGATCGCAAGAACAAGGTCAGCCCGACGACGGATGATGCGGTCACCAAGGGCTACTCCGACGGCATCGACGCCTACAAGAAGGCAGCCGATCTTTACACGGCGGATCCGAAGAAGGGCACGCCCGAGGTACAGGCGACGGTCTACAACGAGCTGGGCAACGCCCAGGCGGACTCCGGCAAGCCCACGGACGCGGCCGCGGCATATGATAAGGCGGTCAGCCTGCAGCCGCAGAACGCCGGTATGTTTTATGCCAACGAATCGGCTGTGTTCTTCAACGCCCACCAGGATCAGCCAGCGCTCGATGCCGCCGATAAGGCGATTGCCGCCGATCCCACCAAGCCGGCTCCGTACTTCGTAAAAGGTCAGGTGCTGCTGGGCAAGGCCACGGTGGACAAGGCCGGTAAGATCGTTCCGCCTGCTGGCTGCGTGGATGCCTACCAGAAGTACCTCGAGCTCGCCCCGGATGGACCGCAGGCCCCCGCCGTACGCGACACCTTGACAGCGCTGGGCGAAAAGGTCCAGACGCACTACGCGGCGGGGAAGAAGGGCAAATAACCCTTCGCCGCGACACCCGGACCCCGGCGGCTTTTCAGGCTGCCGGGGTCTTTTTGCAGCCCGGTTTTGTTGGTCATCCCATAGCGTAGTTCTCTTACTTGTCATCCCGTAGCATAGCGAAGGGATCTGCTTTTTTTAGAGCAACGTAGCAGTGGGTGCAGAGGGCTTTTTCTCCGTTGTTGTCATTCCCGAAGGGAATCTGCGGTTGCTTTTGCTGTTGTCTGTTCTTTACAGCGTCTGCGAATCTGCTTTAGCAGCAATGCATCTTCGGGCAATCAGCTAGGAGAACAAACCGATGTCTCATCCAGCCGAACGTGTGCTGTTGTACGAAGACGCGCTGGCCGAGGTGTTGCAGGCTGCGGAAGCCCTGCGGGCAGCCTCCACCGCTTCGAGTTCAGCCCCCGCGACTGAGATGCTTCCGCTGCTGGGGGCCCGGGGACGCGTTCTGGCACAGCCGATCGCAGCGGAGCGCGATCAGCCGCCCTTCCCGCGTTCTACCCGCGACGGCTTCGCGATCCGGTCAGAGGATCTGACCGGGAGAAATCCGCTGCAGGTGGTGGGCCTGGTGCGCGCCGGCGAGCGCTGGACAGGCGAGCCGCTCAAGGCGGGCGAGGCCATCGAAATCATGACCGGGGCCCCCGTTCCCGAGGGCGCCGACGCCGTGCTGATGGTCGAACACGCGGACTTGGCCAGGGGCGGCGTGCTGCACCCCGCCGCCGGCCGCGCGCTTCGGCCCGGAGAGAACGTCGTCGCTCGCGGGGCGGAGGCAAGATCCGGGGCTGAGCTGATTCCTGCGGGCCGCGTGGTCGGCGCGGCCGAGGTCGCGCTCGCCGCCAGCTGCGGCTATGCCGAGCTAGCAGTCTTTCCGCGTCCGCGCGTGGGGATTCTGGCTACGGGAGATGAGCTTGTCGAGCTCGAAGAGGCGCCGGAGCCGTGGCAGATCCGTAACTCCAACAGCTACGCTGTGGCGGCGCTGGTGGAGGCGGAAGGCGGCGAGCCGGTGCGCCTGCCCATTGCCCGCGACACGCTCGAAGACCTGCAACAGCGCATCGCCGAGGGCCGGCAGGCCGATCTTCTTCTGCTCTCCGGCGGCGTCTCCATGGGCAAATACGACTTGGTGGAGGAGGTCCTGCGCGATGCCGGCGCCGAGTTCGTCTTCACCGGCACGCGGATCCAACCGGGAAAGCCGCTGGTGTTTGGAAGATTGCCGCGGGGCGGCGCGTTAGCGAGTCAGCGAGTTGGCGAGTTGGCTCAGGATGACTCGGCGGGATGGACCTACTTCTTCGGGCTGCCGGGGAATCCCATCTCCACCGAGGTCTGCTTCCGGCTGTTCGTCACCCCGCTGCTGCGGGCGCTGGCTGGCCGCACAGAGCTGCCGCCGCGCTTCGCTGAGGCAAGGCTCGCCGAAGATGTCCGCGGGGGCGCGCAGGTCACGCGCTTTCTCCCAGCGGAGATCACCGGCAACTGGCAACGCGTCACGGTCCGCCCGGTGCCATGGCAGGGTTCCGGCGACCTGGCCGCCAACGCCCGCGCCAACGGCTTCGTTGTGCTGCCGCTCGATGTCGAGCACTTCGCCGCCGGCGAGACCGTGCGTGTGTTGTTGCGCTGAAACAAATTGCGTTCAGCTGTATAAACGCTGTTGCTTTTCTTTTTGTCATTCCCGAAGGGAATCTGCTGTTTTCGACCGGCAAGCTACAGGTGTCTCCACTACACGGACGATAAAGCCATCCGCTTCGGTCGAGATGACACCGCATAAGAACACGTGTTTTGCACTAGCATCGGCGAGATGAGTCCTCCGAGTGATCCCGAAGCGAAGCTCTCCCACTACGACGCCGCCGGGCAGGCGCACATGGTCGATGTCGCCGCCAAGAACCCCACGCGCCGCGAGGCCACGGCGTCAGCCTTTGTCGAGCTGAATGACGCCGTGCTGAACGCTTTACCCGAAAACCCCAAAGGCAATCCGCTGGAGGTGGCACGCTTCGCCGGCATCATGGCCGCCAAGCGCACGGCGGAGCTGATTCCCATGTGCCATCCGCTGCCGTTGAGTTTCATCGATGTGCAGGCCACTGTGGTCGCGGGCGGCGTCGAGATTCGCGCTACGGCGGCAACGGTCGCGGGTACCGGGGTGGAGATGGAGGCCATGACCGCAGCCTCAATTGCCGCGCTCACGGTCTACGACATGACCAAGGCGCTCGACAAGGGCATACGCATTCGCGAGGTGGTTCTGCTCGCAAAATCCGGCGGAAAAAGCGGCGATTGGCGGCGGAAATAGTATCAACCGTACCCTGCGGGCATGATTTGACTGCCCTTCTGTAGAAGCCTACGATTGTGCCCATGAAGAAGAAATGTACATCGGCTTGCACATGCACCTGCCCCGTCTGCGTTGGGGGCGGTTGCTGCTAAGGCCCGCATCTTAGAAGGCAACCTTGTTCCTAACCAAAAGACCTGCCGAGGCGGGTCTTTTTCTCTTGCTATATCAAACGCTTAGCCCGGATGCACCAGAGCCACCGCAAACCGGTGTTCTGCGTCATGGAACAGGTGCGGTGAGCCGAAGCCGGCGCCTACCAGCAGCGGACGAAGGCCGCGCTCGGTGAACTTGTAGCTGTTCTCCGTGTGGATCGTCTCGCCGGCATGGAATCGGATGCGCTCGCCGTGGGCTCCGGGCAGCTTTACGGTCTGCGCCGTCAGGCTTTCCAGGTGCATCTCGATGCGGCTCTCCGCGGCGTTCCAACGTGCCCGGTGCGCGAAGCACGAGACATCGAAGTCCGTGCCGATCTCCCGGTTCAGCCGCATGAGGACATTGCGGTTGAACGCCGCCGTTACCCCGGCCGCGTCGTCGTAAGCCGCCAGCAGTTGATCCACGCTCTTCCTGCAGCAGGGCGCCAGGTCGACGCCGAGCAACAGCGTATCGGCAGACCGCTTCAGCTGCTTTCGCAGCTTGCGCAGGATGGCCGTCGCCTCCACCGGCGAAAAGTTGCCGATGCTGGAGCCGATGTACATGGCAAGGATGTTGCAGCTGTCGGGACGTTCGATGGTGTAGTTGTCCGTGACGTAGTTGGCGACCTGCGGCGCAATCCGCAGACCCGGAATCTTGTCGCGGAGCGAGGCCGCCGCTTCGGCCAACGCGGACTCGCTGACGTCGATCGGCTGGTACAGCAACTGGGGTTGCGCTTCGGCAGCGGCGCCGAGCAGAACTCCCGTCTTTGCGGCGGTCCCGGCTCCCAGTTCGGCGATCGTGAGGGGGCCGCGCGCAAAGGCGAGGATCTCCGTTGAAAACTGCTCAAAAACGGAGCGCTCCGCCCGCGTCAGGTAGTACTCCGGCAGCTCGGTGATCTTTTCAAACAGCGCCGATCCCTGCTCATCATAAAAGAGCCAGGGGGAAAGAGTCTTCTGGGTGCCGTCGGGGGCAGTCAGGCCGCGTACGGCTTCGCGCTGGACGGCCTCGTACAGCGCTTCGGGTGCTTCGATCATGGACGGTACAGCCTCTACAACGTAGATTTCGTGCTCTGAGACGTAGATATCAAGTGTCTCAGATGCGCAACCCCCTCGGCGAGACCCGGATCATGAAGATTTCAGTTTGTCGATGACAATGCGCTTTATGCGCCATCCCGCGCCAAACGGACGCCGCTAAACTGCCAGCGCGTGGCCGGTTGGAAGAAATTGCGGTACGAAGCCCGAATCTGGCCCGCCGGCGTGACACACGATCCGCCCCGGAGAACCATTTGGGAGCTCATGAACTTGCCGTTGTACTCGCCCAGCGCCCCCGGCAGCGCGTGGTACCCCGGATAGCCGGTGTACGGGGAGGCGGTCCACTCCCAGACATCCCCAAACAGCTGCTGCGGCTGCCGTTGACTGGCCGGCGCGTTGGCTGCGGAGCGGGGATGAAAGCAGCCGCCTTCCAGCAGATTGCCCGCTACCGGGCTTTGGGACGCCACGAACTCCCATTCAAACTCGGTGGGCAGCCGATAGCCGCTCCAGCGGGCGAAGGCATCCGCCTCGAAGAAGCTCAGGTGACATACCGGCGTTTCGGAGAGCTCATCCAAGCTTTGCCAGCCTGCCAAGGTAAAGACGCTCCAGCCGGAGTGGGTCGCGGAGTCCCGCCGCCAATAGAGCGGCGCCTCCCAGCCCTCGCGAGCGACGGCGTCCCAGCCCTCGGAGAGCCAAAGCTCGGGCCGGGTGTAGCCCTCCTCATCCATAAAGGCGAGGTAGTCGGCGCAGGTCGCGGGCCGCGAGGCGAGGCGAAACGGAGCGATGTACACGGGATGCCGCGGTGTCTCGTTGTCGAAGGCGAAGCCCTCGATCGATGCCGGATCGGGTGTGGCGCCGACCTCGACCACCCCCGGGCGCCCCGGAAAACCCGGCGCATACTGCAGCCATTCGAGCGGCGGCGCGATGGGCACGGAGCCGTTCTCCCGCTGCGGCTGGGGGCTGTACGCCGGCTGCAGCGGATTGGTGAAGAAGGCGTGCTTTATGTCGGTGACGGCGAGTTCCAGATGCTGCTGCTCGTGCTCCAGGCCAAGCACAATCCGGCGCAGCGCCTCATCCACGGGATTGTGGCTCAGCAGCCGGGTCACGGCCGCGTCCACATGCTCGCGATAGGCCAGAATCTCGCCCAGCGGCGGCCGCGAAAAGCTCGCCCGCAGCTTCTTCTCCGGCATCTCGCCGAGTGCCTTGTAATAGCTGTTGAACAGCCACCGGAAGTCCGGGTTGAAGGGCCGATAGGCGGCGACAAACTCGCTCAGCACAAAGGTCTCAAAGAACCATGAGGTGTGCGCAATGTGCCACTTGACCGGCGAGGCTTCCGCGCACGATTGCACCATCATGTCTTCCGGGGTAAGCGGCACGATGAACGCCATGGTTGCCGAGCGGGTGGCGCGATACCTGCTCAGCAAAGAGGCGGCGGCGGTGGTGGACTGCTGCGTGGCCATGGAAGCTCCTGCGAGTGAACTTGAGCACTGGGGTTGCCGGATGCGAGATCCTTCCGGCAACGAGCGGGAGCGGCGAACGGTCAGCCGCTGCTACCGTTATACCCCGAGCTTGCATGGGGATGGAATTTCTGATGCGCCGCGCGTCTTCCCTGCCTGTCCGTCGTCTCACCTTTAGCTTCAAGGATGAACATGGGACGGCAGGGCAGGGACGGAGGAGCGCGATGAGGCGTTGGGGTGCTGGCGTGTTTGGAACGGTGCTTTGTAGCCTGCCCCTTGCAGGGGCACTGGCCGTCGCAGGAGCCGCCCGTGCACAGGAGCCGCCCCCGGGAGGCACGGCGCAAGATACAGGGCAGGGCGAAGGGCGCCGCGGCGCCCAGTTTGCCGGCATGGCGCGCGTCGCCGGCGAGGTAACCGCGGTCTCCGGCCCGACCGTAACCGTCAAGTCCGAGGACGGCAGCACCGTCCAGGTCTTCACCACGGACAACACCCGCGTAATGAAGGAGCGCGGGCCGGTAAAGGTCAGCGACCTGCATCCCGGGGACGGTCTGATGGCCGTCGGCAATCTCGACCCCGCCACCGGCACCCTGCACGCCGCGATGGTGATGGCGGAAGACGCCGCCCAGGTGAAAGCGATGCGCGAAAATCTGGGCAAGACCTACATCACCGGCCGCGTCACCGCAGTCAACCTTGACGACGCCAAGATGACCGTGGAGCGCCCCGATCACGTGGCGCAAACCATCGGCTTCGATGAATCCACCAGCTTCAAGCGCGCGGTCCGCAAGGAACACCCGGGCGGCGGGGCGGCGGACGGGGCACCCGGCGAAAACGGCGGGGGTGGCGGCCGAGGCTTCGGCGGCGGGGGCCTGGCCGCGGCAGCCAACGGGGGCGCGGGTCTCGATCGCGCCTTCGCGAGTGGCGAAAGCATCACCCTGGCCGACATCAAGGTCGGCGACAACGTTGTCGGCACGGGAGCACTGAAGGCCGGCGTATTCGTGCCGGCGCGCCTGCTGGACAGCCCCCGGGGACAGCGCCGCGGCGGCAATGGGGGCGCCCAGGGGACCGCAGTGCCTGCTCCGGCGAATCCTGGACCGGGCTCGCTGTAGAAATTGCAAGTCACACCGCCCTGCACAGGGGATCGTGAACGTCCGCAACCGAGGTGCTTTGAAGAAGATGAACGAATCTGCCCAACGCGCGACTCGTGCCGCCCTGTTGCTGATCTGTGCCGCGACCGGGGCCGTCACCGTCACCGCGCAACAGCCCTCGACGCAGCCGGCGGCGTCCCGGGGACCACAGGCGACCGTTCCCGGGCCACAGTCTTCCCCAACGGCGACGCCTGGAACACCAGCGCCACCGCCGGTCAGCGCCGCCGCGCAAGGGGGCGTGATTCACGGCACCGTGGTCGCAGGAGCTACCGGCAAACCGGGTGGGGTTCCGCTGCCGGGCGTCGCCGTCACCGCGACCAACACCCTCACCGGACGCAAATACGCCGCCGCCACGGACGTCGACGGGGCCTACACGCTCAAGATTCCCCGCAACGGCCGCTACGTCGTCCGCGCGGAGCTGGCGGCCTTTGCCTCGGCCACCGCCGAGGTTGTGCTGAATGGCGCGGAGGCCGGGACGGCAAATCAGGCATCCAGCTTCGGCCTGCAACTCGCCAGCCGCGCCGAAGCCGCCGAAGCGCGTGCCTCGGCCCCAACCGGCCCAGGCGCGGGCGGCCTCAGCCCCAGCCTTGCACGCGGGCTGCAGAACCTGAACCTCAATGCCGGTGGAGGCTCCGACACCGAAGACGCCAGCGCGGGCGGCGGCAACACCGGCGCGGCTTTGCCCTCGCTCGGAAATCTCGGCTCCCCGGGCGCGGACGCGGACGCGGGCAACGAAACCGTAGCCGTCCGCGGCCAAAGCGGCCAGACCAACGGGCTTGCAGGCCTCAGCGAAGACCAGTTGCGCGAGCGCATTCAGCAGGGCGTCGAGGCGGCACGCGCCAGCGGCCAGCTGCCCCCAGGTGTCGATCCCACCAACATGATCGTCGGCATTCTCGGCAGCATGATGGGGAGTCCGGGTGGCAGCTCCGGTGGCGGACGCAGTGGACGCGGCGAGCGCGGCGGCAGTGGTGGCTTCGGCGGCGGTTCCGGCGCCTTCCGCCACATGGATCCGACCCAGCTGCACGGCGGCTTCAACTTTCAGGGCGAGTACGCCACCTTTGACTCCGCGCCCTGGTCGCCCACGCTGCAGCCGGAGACCAAGCCACCCTATTCCAAAAACACCTTTGGCGCCACGCTGGCGGGTTCGCCTTATATCCCCGGGCTCATCAAGCCGAGCACCAAGCAATTCGGCTTTCTCAACTTCAACTTCTCGCGCAACACCACGCCCGAGGTGCTGACCAGCACCGTTCCCACGGCTGCCGAGCGGGCGGGCGACTTCAGCGGCCTGACGCAGACCGTAAACGGCCAGGCGACAGTTACGCCTATCTACGACCCGGCGACGAACGGACAGTTCGCCTACAACGGCCGCGCCAATGTCATCGACCCCACCCGCATCACGCCCCAGGCACTCTACATCCTCAACAACTACTATCCCCTGCCGAACGTTCCGGGCGCGGGCACGCAGAACTACAACTACCAGACGGTGACGACCAGCGGACAGAACTCCGCGAACCTCTCCGCGCGTTTCATTCGCAACCTTGGCTCCAACAGCAGCAGCCCCTTTGGCGGCGGTCGCTTCGGCGGTGGTGGCGGCAGTCGCAACGCACCGGCGGCTTTGCGGCAGAGCATCAACACCAGCTTCAGCTTTTCGCACTCCGCTACCGATATCCGCAACATCATTCTTCCGCTCTCCGGCGCGACCCAGAGCAACGGCTATAACCTCTCCCTCGGGTATGTAATCGGTTACGGCCGCTTGAACAACACCACCACCGTCACCTGGAATCGCAGCAATGCGGATACCCGCAACTACTTCACGAACACGCCCAACGATCCAACCGCCGCGGCCGGGATCACGTTGCCGACGGGTACGGCGGCTGTAGGCGTTCCGGCGAACTTCTATAACGGTCTTCCCTCGCTGGCGATCGATAACTTTCTTTCCGTCACCAACACAAACCCGCAGAACAACATCGGGCAGACGATCTCCTTCAGTGACGGAATCAGTTATCGCCACAAAAAGCACAACATGCGCTTCGGCGTGGATATTCGCCGCGTGCACCAGGACTACATTGGCGGCGGAACACCGCTGGGCTCCTTCACCTTCACCGGTTACAACACGGACGATCCCTGCCTGCGCGCGCCCAGCAATCCCAGCGAGCCCACGTTGCCGGGTTGCCCCCCAAGCACCTCAAGCACAAGCACAACGAGCCAGCCCCCCACCGGTTCGGCCTTTGCGGACTTCCTGCTGGGCCTGCCGCAGCAGACCCAGATCCAGGCAGGGCTGGCAAAGATCTATCTGCGCGAAAATGTGGTCGACTGGTATGCCAATGACGACTATCGCGTCACGGGCGGACTTACGATCAACGGCGGCCTGCGTTATGAATACTTCGGTCCGTTCAGCGAGAAGAACGACCGACTCGTGAACCTCACCGGCGTAGCGCCCGGCACGGGGAGCGTGGGCTGCGTGACCCCAAACGGCATCTCCGCCCCAACTGCCGTGGGAACGCTCACCTGCGCCGCGGGCCCCACCTCATCGCTGCTCAATGCCGATCACGCCATGTACGCGCCGCGCTTCGGTTTGGCCTACCGACCGAACTTTCTACCGCGACTTACAAAAGATACTGTCCTGCGCGCGGGCTATGGGATCAACTTCAACACCGGCCAGTTCGCCACCTTTGCAAAATACCTTTCCTACCAGTCGCCCTTTGCGACGGCGGAAAACAACGTACTCACCACAAGCCAGAACTCCACCGGCTGCTTGCAGCAGGACCCAACCAACGCGACCAACTTAACGCTTGCCAACGGCTTCGGCTGCTCCACAAAGCTGTACCAGAACACCTACGCGGTGGACCCAAACTACCGTCTGGGTATGGTGCAGATCTACAACGCGGACATTCAACGCACGCTGCCGCTGGGCGTTGTGCTCAATATCGGCTACAACGGCTCCCACGGCTCCAACCTGAATGTGATCAACGCGCCCAACCACACGCCGAACACCGTCACCACGCCCGATGCGGTTGCGTTCACCTATCAGCAGTCCGATGGCGAATCGACCTTCAACGCGCTGACCATCGACGCGCAGAAGCGGCTGCAAAAGGGCATTCAGCTGGCCGCGAAATACCAGTACGCGCACTCCATCGACGACGCTTCCACCTTTGGTGGCGCAACCTCGACCGCCACGACTCAGAATCCCGAAGACCTGCATGCGGAGCGCTCCAACTCGAGCTTCGACGTGCGCCATCAACTCACCGGCTCGTGGCTCTACGAGCTTCCCGTCGGGCCGAATCGCGCATTTCTGAACAAGGGCGGCATGGCCTCGAAGCTGCTGGACGGCTTCTCGATCTCCGGCACCTACACGCTCGCCTCCGGCAGCTATTTCACGCCGAGCTACCAATCCACGGCCGGCCAGATCGCCGCGGGCGGCGCGTATACCTTGCGTCCGAATCGTGACTTTACCCAGTCGATTCGCGGCTCGGGAGAGGTGCGCTCGTTCTTCAACAAGAATGCGTTCACGCAACCGACAACCCCTGGCAGCGCTTTGCCAACCTACGGCAGCGCCTCGCGCTACTCCATCGAAGGCCCCGGCAAGGTGCTCGTCTCCTCCTCTCTTTCGCGCACCGTGCCGCTTGGCGAAACGCGCTCCTTCGAGGCGCGCGTAACGGCCAACAACGTCTTCAACACGGTGCAGTACAACGGCATCAACACCACGCTGGACTCTGCTACCTTCGGCCAGGTCACCGGCGCGGCGGCGATGCGGCAGCTGTTATTCACCGGCAGGTTCAGGTTCTAAGCGAGTTGGCGAACATGCGACATTCAGCGGCACTATTCCTCTTGGCCTCCCTCGCGCTGCCTCTCGTGCAGGCGCAGGAAACCACCTCCGCGCCGCAAGGCGGCTACACCCTCACCGTGAACTCAAACATCGTACTGACCAACGTCGTGGTGCGCGATAAAAAAACCGGCGCGGTGGTGAAGGGGCTGAAAGCAAGCGACTTCACCATTCTCGAAGACAACAAACCGCAGCGCATCGCCAGCTTCGACTACCAGAACGTCGATCAGGCCGCGGCCCTTGCAGAAAAGAACACCGTCACTGGCAAGGCCAGCGTCGCCGACCTGCTGGAGCGCAACTTCGCCGCAAACGCACAGCAGCTGCGCGACCATCGCCTCATCGTCATGTTCTTCGACCTGAGCACGATGCAGGATGATGACACCGATCGCGCCGTGGAGGCCGCGCAAAAATACGTCAACACGCAGATGCAGCCCGCAGACCTGGTCGCGCTCGTCAGCTTCTCCACCTCGCTGAACATGGATCAGGACTTCACCGCCGATAAGCAGGTACTGCTGCATAAACTGGCGGCGTACAACGGAACGGATCAAACAGCGTTTGCGAACGGCGGCACAGGGGGAACAGCCGAGGGCACCAGCGACGATGCCTCCAGCTTCGTTGCCGATGACACCGAGTACAACAACCTCAACACCGATCGCGAGCTCTATGCGATTCGCCAGGTAGCCCAATCGCTGGAACGCGTGGACCAGCGCAAGAGCATGCTCTACTTTTCCGGCGGCCTGGCGCGGAACGGCATTGAAAATCAAGCCAGTTTGCGTGAAGCTACCAATGAAGCGGCCAAGGCCAATCTCGCCATCTACTCCGTCGACGCACGCGGCCTGCAGGCCCTGCCGCCGGTGGGCAATGCGACCCAGGGCAGCCTGCGCGGCACAGCCTCTTACACCGGCACAGCGGTCGCGAACCAGTTCAGCTCCAACTTCAACACCCAGGAGTTGCTGAGCACGCTGGCCACCGACACCGGCGGCAAAGCGTTCTTCGACTCCAACGACTTTGGCCCTGCCTTTCAGCAGATTCAGCATGATACCGAGGCGTATTACATCCTCGGCTTCCACTCCACCGATCAGCGCCGGGACGGCACCTTTCGCCATTTAACCGTAAAGGTCAATCGTCCTGACCTAAAGATCGAATACCGGCCCGGCTACTATGCGCCCGCAGACTTTCAACACCAGAAGACCGAAGACCGCGAGCAGGCCCTAAGCGACCAGATGCACAGTCAGTTGCCCGCGCTTGACGTTGCCGTGTATCTGCAGGCGCTCTATTTCCGCGAGAACAGCAATAGCTTCTACGTTCCCGTAAGTCTCATCGTGCCGGGCTCGCAGATCCCCTTTACGCGCAACAAGGATCAGGACAAGGCCACGCTCGATGTGCTGGGCCAGGTGAAGAACGCACAGGGTATCACGGTGGGCAACATTCGCGACACGGTAAAGCTGGCGCTCGATCAATCGCAGCAGGTGCAGCGCCGCAATATTCAGTACTCCACCGGCTTTACGCTGGCGCCGGGCCGCTACCACTTGAAGTTCGTGGTGCGAGAAAACGAAACCGGCAACATGGGCTCGTTTGAGACGGACCTGCAGGTTCCCGACCTGAAGAAGCTGCCTGTAAAACTGAGTTCCGTCATGCTGGCCAGCCAGCGCACACCGGATGCCGCAAAGAACAGCCCCGATCTTCTCATCCGCGACGGTCAACAGTACGTGCCCAACGTGGCGCATGTCTTTCGGCAGGATAAGCACCTATACCTGCTCTACGAAATGTACGATCCAGCGAAGAGCAAGGACGCTCCGTTGCCCGCGGCCGCTCCGGGACTTGCGCGCCGCGAAGGCGGTCCTGTGCATGTGCTCACCTCGATCGAGTTTCTGTCCGGAGGCGTGAAGGTCTTCGAAACTCCCATGGTCACAGCCGATGCCGTCAACGTGCCCACTCGTGATGCGGTGGCATTTCAGTTCGACGTTGCCCTGGCGCAGCTGAAGCCGGGCAATTACATCTGCCAGGTCAATGTGATCGACGACGCCGGCGGCGCCTTCGCCTTTCCGCGCATCGCCCTGCGCGTGCAGCCCGCAGCCGCACCGGCGCCTGCGACGCACGCCGCGGTCACCGGGAATCCGGCGGCGAGTACCCCATAGTCTCTGACTGCGCCCTGATGACAGGCCTATACTGGCTTGGTTTTAGCAATGCATGTTTGCGCTCAGCTTTGCGTCTCTCCCTTGGAGCTGACTGGGCCTGCTTTTCACGCACGTTACCGAGGACCCGATGAAGACCCTGGGAAGATATTTTGCGCACGTGTTGGTGCTTGGTTGTTTTGGCGGTGCGGCCGTTGCCCAAACGGCGGATCCGGTTTCGCCGGCAGCTGCGCCGAAGGGATCGCTGCATTTGAATGTCGTGGTCGCGCCTTCTTCGGGTAAGCCCGTAGCAGAGCTGCCGCAAAGCGTCTTCACGGTGTTGGACAACGGCAAGCCGCAACCGATCCAATCCTTCCGCGCAGTTTCGGGCGATGCGGAACCGGTCAAGGTCCTGCTCGTGGTGGATGCGGTAAACCTCAGCTTCACGCGGCTCGCCTATGAGCGCAGCCAGCTTGATGCGTTCTTCCATGCAAACGGCGGCAGGCTCCCGCAGCCGACCTCGCTCATCGTCCTGACCGATACGAGTACGGAGTCGACCGGCGGATTCACAACGGACGGGAACGCGCTAAGCGGAACCCTGGACGACAAGAACACAGGCCTGCGCGAGTTGCGGCGAAGCTCCGGATTCTATGGCGCGGAAGACCGCCTCGAACTCTCGTTGAATGCCCTTCGCACTGTCATCGCGCATGCCGCAACGGTTCCCGGACGCAAGGTCATCGTTTGGGTGTCGCCGGGATGGCCGTTTCTCTCCGGCCCCAACGTCCAACTCACCTCGAAGCAGGCGATCGGTCTCTTCCATGAGGTGATGGCGTACTCCGCCCAGATGCGCGCGGCGAATGTGACGCTCTACAGCGTGGATCCACTCGGCGCGGCGCAGAACCCGGGAAGCACGTTCTACTACGAGGAGTTTTTGAAGAGCCCGAAGAAGCCGTCACAGGTCTATCCCGGCGATCTCGGCCTGCAGGTACTCGCCGTCCAAAGCGGCGGCCTCGCGCTGAGCAGCAGCAACGATATCGCATCCCTATTGCAGCGATGCATCGACGACACCCAGGCCTTCTACGAGATCTCCTATCAGCCTCCGCCCGCGGATGCCCCGGATGAGTTCCACAAGATCGACGTGAAGGTGGCTGAACCGCACCTGACCGCGCATACCAGGCAAGGCTATTACGCGCAGCCGCCCGGGCTTACCCCTGCGCCTTGACGGCGCGTTGCGACAGGAGCAGTATGGTGCCGCCACCTTTGGAGGTGCGCCATGCGTCTTGCCCCGGCCGCACTCGCGTTGCTTCTCCTCTCCTGCAACCCCTCCGGTTTCGCCCAGGGGCAGTTGCTTGCGCCCTTGGACGCGCCCCAGCATGCTCACGCTACGGCGGAGTGGGCCAACATCGCGGCGCACCTCCCCGATCCCTCGACAGCGGATCCTGCCACGCTCGAGTCCGCCGGGGACACCCTGCGCGCGCGCCGGTACCCGCAGGATGCCTTTCAGTTCTATAGCGCCTCCATCGCTCGCGGAGGCGACGCCAATGTGCTGCTGCAGAAGATGGGCATTGCCTGCCTGGAACTGCAGCAAATCACACTTGCTCGCGCCCTGTTTCAACGCGCGGTCAAGCTGAACCGGAAGAATGCCCGTGCGTGGAACAATCTCGGCGCTTCGGAGTTCATCCTGCATGACACGCGCGGCGCGATTCGCGACTACAAACGCGCCGTGAAATTCGAAAAAACTTCCGCCACCTTTCATTCCAATCTCGCGCTCGCCTATTTCGACGCAAAGCAAACAAAGGACGCGCGCCACGAACTCGCAACCGCCCTGAAGCTCGACCCGGACCTGCTGCACCGCAACTCGGAAAGCGGCTACACAGCACAGGTGCTCGCGTCACAGAACTACTCCGAGATCTGCTTCGAGATGGCCCGCATCTATGCGGCGCAGGGAGATGTCGAATCCGTGCTGGATTGGCTTACCAAGGCCAGCGAGCGCGGGTACAACATACGTTCCGCAATGGACGGCGATTCCATGCTGAGGGCGTTGCTGACCGATCCACGAATCAAGGTTCTGCTGAAAAATACAGATGTTTTACGCGCTAAATTGAAGGTCCCGGCAAATGTTCCGGCGCTGGGCAGAGCCGATCATTAGAGCAAATTACCTACAGGTATAAAGGTGTTATCTCGACCGGAGCAGACAGTTTTATCGTCTGCGTAGTGGAGAGACCCCCTGTATTTTGTGTGCTGCTCCACAAAGGTCTGCGTAGCTCCAAGCGAAATACAGAGGTCTCTTCACTTCGGCGGCGCTTCCGGTCGAGATGACACTGCATAGCTACGGGTAATTTGCTTTAAATTTCTATTTCCCCCTTGCCTCGATACGGGCAGTGCCGGCAATCAGAGTTACAGCAGTAGCCACGCCGCAGATGATATTGCGCCGTGAAGACTATGGATGGACCCTCGTAATAGGCGTCCCCGGGCTGCAGATCCGGGGACGCAATCCAGTCCTTGCCTGGGCTATCCTCTTTCTTTGCCACACTGGCTTTACCCGGTGTGTTCACACAGAGCCGCTTCAAGAGAAGAGCCCCAGTGTGCGGGCAGGCTCTGCGGGATTTCCGCTGCCGACCCGGCGACTGCCTGCACGCAGCAGATCCACGACGGATCGGCTGGTTACACGGCTCTTCCCTTGCGCCTCAGCTGCGCTGGGCGCTCCCGCGGCACAGCCAGCGTCTGCTCCCTCAGCCGCACCGTTCACGAAACGCACCTCTCGGCCTGGAATAGCCGCCACGCGCTCGCCCGGCACAAGGATGCCGATCAGGTTCAGCGGGTCAGCAGCGGCAACCATCACAGCCGGCTCCGCGTCGCGCGTCGCGTGTCTGCGCCGAGCCTCACGCAGCCCTTCGACAGCCTCATTCAACGCAAACTGCTCGCCGAAGGGACCGCTGACAAAGCGGCCGCCGCGAATCTCTCCACGTGCCTCCAGCCGCCGCAACACAGGCAGCAGATCGCGCCACTTGGGTGCGTTCGCCTCGCGGGTCAGCAGCTCGCGAAACAGCACGCCATAGCGGCACAACAGCACACGGGCGTGCGCCTCCCATGCCGCTTGCTGTTGCTTGATGCGTGCAGTGGAGGCAGTTGTTTTGGGGTTGCCAGGGAAGACGCTCTCGTCGTCTTCGCATAGCAGCGACCATCGTCCCGCAGTGGTGCGCGCGGCCGCTCGCTTGCGCAGGCTCACGGCCGGTGTCTGCTCCAGATGCACTGATTTTCGCCGTGGATCCATCAACGCGCGCAGCTGGTCGAAGCCATCCGCAGAAGCGAGCCCCGCCGTCGCGAGCTCCCACAAGCCCGTCATTACCCCCTGCTTGCTCAACCCGCTCAGCCGCTGCAGATCGGCAGTAAAGGCAGCACCACGCTCCCGCAGCAGACTGCGCAGCCTCTGCGCCTCGGCCGAGAGCGCCTGCGCAAGCACGGCTTCTTCAACACATTTTGCCGCCAGAGTATCGGGCAACCACTCAGCGGATTCGCGCAGAAAAAATGTGATCGGCGCGGCCCCTGTAGGGATCACACGGCGCGGCGCGGCGCCCTCCTGCGCGCTCCAAGCCGGATGCGGAGAAATGCGTCCCCACCCAACGATGCCTGCGAGGCAAAGGTTGTCGAGCCAGCGCGGATCATACCCCTTCACACGCGAAGGCAGCAGCGTGCGCTCCCATTCGACGGCAGGTGCCTCGAAGCCTTCCATCTGCTCCAGCGCGGCGAGCACGCCCTCTTCGCCGCTGAGCTGCGTCTCCGGCGCAACGTGTTGCCAGTCCTGCAGCCAACGATTGAACACCGCCGGCGCAACCGGTTCGACCGACTTGCGCAGACCCGCCAACGTCAGCCGATGGATGCGCTGCAAAATGCGTCGCTCACACCACTCGATCGCGTGAGGCTCGTCGTCCGCGGGCCTGCTTCGTTCGAAGACGCCGCGCATCGCCAGCCCCTGCATCTCCATCACCAGCAACGACTGGTGCAAGGCGCGGGGTCCAGATGCAGATGTTCGCCGAGCGACGCTGCCGTCAGCGGACCAAGCAGTTGCAGCCAGCCTTGCACCAGGCAGGCCATCGCGCCATCGCGTGGAGACACAGGCTGTTGTGCGCGATACTCGGTTCCGGGCAGCGTGGTGGCCTCGCGCGCGGGAAGAGCGAGCAGCAACGCATTCGGAATTTTCAGCGCGGGCCAAAGCAGCCGCGCATCTTCCAGGCGCTCCGCCGCGATCCATACAGGAGCTTCGTTGAGATGAAGGCAGAAAGCTCGCCCAATTGTTTGCAGGCGAGCAAAGAACTCCGGCCAATGCTGCCCGCCGCGAGGTTTGGCGTTTACCGCCGCATCGAAAAACGATAACGGCAACGCAACCAGCTGCAGCAGCAAATCATGCAGCTCATGCTCATCGCGCACATCCGGCCACAAACCCTCGCGGGCACTGTCGATGGCTGCTTGATCCAGCCTTCCCGCGCCGTCTGTCACGGCGTCCGGCAGGGTACGGCGCAGTTGCACGGCGCGGGCCCGCCGTGCCGCCAGATCGGCCTCATCCAGATAGGCGTACGGCATCGCGTTGATGAGCTCATGCGCAAACTGCGAAGGCACCGGCGTGTCTACCGCCAGGCATGTGATCGCGCCGCTCTGGATGCCGCGCAGCAGCTCCTCTAGGCCATCGATGTCCATGGCTTCGCTCAACGTGTCGCGCATCACCTCGCGCACCAGCGGATGATCAGGAATCACAATGTCTCCCACCATCGTCTCCGGACACGCCGACGCATGAGGAAACACGCTGGCCAGCAGATCGTCCGAGCGTGTGCGCTGCACCTGCGGCGCTACACGCTTGCCATTTCTCATGCGCAGCAGTTGCAGGCTGCGGCCCGCGGCCCAACGCCAGCGATTTTTAAACAGCGGCGATGGGATGCAGGCCTGCTCCAGCAGCTCACGCGCCGTCAGATGGCTGAGATATTGAAAGACATCGCTGAGCGGGAAGCTGTGTTGCTCAGCGAGTGAAATATTGATGCCGTTATCCGTTGCGGCCGCCTGCAACTCGAAGTTGAAACCACGGCAGAAGCGTTTGCGCAGCGCCAGTCCCCACGCCTTATTGAGACGGCCGCCGAAGGGCGCATGAAGAATGAGCTGCTGCCCTCCGCCTTCATCGAAAAATCGCTCCGCGATGATCGTAGTCTTGGTGGGCACCGCGCCCAGAACGCTGCGACCCGCGACAATGTACGTCACCAACTGCAGCGCAGCCGAATCGCACACGAAACACTCACGTTTCAGCCACGCGATACACGCGCGCACCTCCGGATGCAGCGCGCCCCAACGCTCGTCAACATAGGGGTCAGCCGTGGGCTCCTTGGTACGCGCATTGCCGGTCACAGACGAGGGCTTCACGTTGCGTGTGCGACGGTCAATCTCCGCGCGCAGATCGCTTACACCATCGCAAAGCTCGGCCGTGCGCTGCGGCGCTTCGCCCTCCCAGAAAGGGATGCTCGGCGGCGCTCCATGCGCGTCTTCCACCAGCACCTTGCCCTGTGGATCGATGCGCTGCACACGCCAGCTGGTGTTGCCCAGCAGCACCACATCGCCGGGATGCGAATCGACCGCGAAGTGCTCGTCCAGTGTGGCGATCTGCACATTTTCCGGCTGCAGCATCACGGCAAAAAGCGAGGTATCCGGAATGGCGCCCCCATTGGCAATCGCGGTCATGCGCGCTCCGCGACGACCGTGCAGATGCCCTTGCACGCGGTCCCGCAAAACATACGCACCATACCGTCCGCGCGCGCTTTCGATGCCGTTATGCAGCAGCGCTACAAGCTCTTCAAAGCCCTCGCGCGTGAGATCGCGGTAGGGCCACGCACGCCGCACCACGCGATACAGCGCGTCTTCCTCCCAACTCTCCGCGCCGCACATCGCAACAATCTGTTGCATCAGCACATCGGCCGGCGCCTCCGGGATTTCAAGCCGGTCGAGTTCGCCTGCGACCATCTTGCGCAGCAACGCCGCCTGCTCCATCAGGTCATCCCGCGTGAGCGCGAAAAACCGGCCCTTGGGCACAGCGCCACGCCAGTGGCCCGCGCGCCCCACGCGCTGCATCGCAACCGAAACAGCGCGCGTGGACTGGATCTGGCACACAAGATCCACGGTGCCGATGTCGATGCCAAGCTCAAGCGAGGCAGTGGCGATAAGGATCTTGATCTCGCCATCTTTCAGGCGCTGCTCCGCATCCAGCCGCAGCGTGCGCGACAGCGATCCGTGGTGCGCGGCAACGGCATCGATCCCGAGCCGTTCACTCAACTCAAAGCTGATTTTTTCGACCAGCCGACGTGTGTTCACAAACACCAGCGTGGAGCGATGCTGCTGTGCAAGCGTCGCCAGCTTGTCATAAAGCTCAGTCCACATCGCCGTCGCCGCGACCGAACTCAACTCGTCCGACGGCACCTCGATGGCCACATCCAACGTGCGCCGCTGTCCCACCTGCACGATCGTTGCGCGCTCACGTGCGGGATGTGCACCGGTCAGGAAATCTGCGACGAGTTCAATGGGATTCTGCGTTGCAGAGAGGCCGATACGCTGCGGCGGCCTGCCTGCGCCAGTAAGCATGGTGCCTGGAGATAAACGGTTCTCCCCGCAGACAAGCGCCTCCAGACGCTCTAAGGATAAGGCCAGATGCGATCCACGCTTGTCGTCTGCGATCGCATGAATTTCATCGACGATGATCGTATGAACGCGATGGAGATTGCCTCGCGCCTTAGCCGCCGTCAACAGCAGATACAGCGACTCCGGCGTTGTGACCAGAATATGCGGCGGCTGCTTCAGCATGGCCGCGCGATCCTTCATAGGCGTGTCGCCGGTACGCACACCGGTGCGGATCTCCGGATACAAAAAACCTCTCGCCAGGGCCAGCTGCTGAATCTCCGCCAGCGGGCCATCAAGATTCTTCTGCACATCGTTGGAGAGCGCCTTCAGCGGCGACACATACACCACCTGCGTATGCGGTGCGAGCCGGCCTTCCAGCGCCTGCCGCAACAGGCCATCGATGCACACGAGAAAGGCCGCCAGCGTTTTTCCTGAACCCGTTGGCGCCGAGATCAGGGTTGCGTCGCCACGCAGTATCGCCGGCCAACCGGCGGTCTGCGGCTCGGTCGGCGTGCCGAAGCGCGCGGTAAACCATTCCTGAATGACAGGGTGCGCCCACGCCAGCGCCTCATCGATGGTGGTCGCGTTGTGCGAGGTCCCGAGGTGCATGAGATATTGTAGAGCTTCGCAGTTTGTTCGCCGCGGCGAAGGACGTGAGCCGCACAAGCGTTAGCGTGAGCCATGGATACCTTCCCAGGAAATCCGGCCAGAGAATCAGTTACATATTGCCGACGCCGATGTCTGCGACCTTGGCCTCTGGATCGTTGGGGTCGAGATACTTCTCGATCGTGGACTCCAGCACACCGCGCGCACGCAGCAGGAAATCGATGGCATCGCGTCCCGCACCGAAGCCGCCGGTGTGCTCCGTCGTGTAATGCGCCGCTGCCTTCACCTCCGGCCGCGCATTCGCCACGGCGATCGCAAAGCCGACCTCCCGCATCACCGGAAGATCGATGATGTCGTCGCCCACATAGGCGATTTCATCCAGCGTACAGCCCTCGTCCTTGACGATCTGGGTGAGCGCTTCGACCTTGTAATGCTGGCCTTGATAGAGGTGATCGATGCGCAGGTCCTTGGCGCGAATGCGCACGGCCTGTGACTCTCGCTTGGTCACCCAGCCGACCTTGAGGCCGGCGACGTGTGCCAGCGCAATGCCCATCCCGTCGTGTGCGGAGAACGTCTTTACCTCCACAGCCTTGCCATCGGCTCCCGGCATGACGGTGATGCCACCGTCAGTTAAAACGCCATCAACATCAAAGAGCAGCACTTTTACGCGTCGCGCGCGGCTTTCCGGGGTCAGTTCAAGATTGCTTGCGGCATTTGCAAATTGTGGAGCAGCCATGTGGCTGATGATACAAGTGTCGCAGGAACAGGAGGGCGAGCCAACCGGTAGCCCTCCTGTTGCTTCTCGCGGACCTTATGCCCAGTGGCCCTCTATCCACATGTAACCGCGTGGGCTGTTACGCCAATGTCTCCTTCAGGAAGGCCATCCGTTCCTTAGGAGATAAACGCACAGACTCGGCTGAAGTTGCGATTGCCGCGTTTTGAGATCTTCACGCGGGAATCGAATCCAGGATGGAAGAGTAGTTTTTCTCCCCTGATTCGGAGCTACGATGCGTCGCGCAGGAAACCTCCGTGAGCCGAAAGCGAGGTTGCCCAAAGCCAGTCCCCCAGCAGGAGCTCATCGCATCCAAGCAGGCTCGGAGCCATATTGAAATGCCTGTCACAGCAGCGAAAGAAGAAAAAGCCGGCACACACAAGCATTCTGCACACAAAACCAAAGAGGCAGTTTCAGCCAAGCGCATCGGACTCAAAGAAGCACTCGGGGAGGCTCGAACACGCTTCGGGATCAAAGGATTCCGCCCCGGACAGCGCGAGATCCTCGAAGCGGTCTTTAGCGGAAAGAATGTACTCGGCATTCTTCCCACCGGCGGCGGCAAATCACTTACGTATCAATTGCCCGCGCTGTTCCTGAAGCATCCTGTTGTCGTCGTCAGCCCGCTGATCGCGCTCATGCAGGATCAGCAGGAGCACGCGGCAGATGCTGAAATCGTGGTGGAAAAAATCGATTCCACCGTGGGCGCAAAAGATGCGCGCTCTACCTCGGAGCACATTCAGGAGGGCCGATCGCAGTTGATCTATGTGACTCCGGAGCAGCTCGAAAATCGTGACTTTTTGCGTTCACTCAAAAAAGCCGGAGGCGTGAGCCTCTTTGTTGTCGATGAAGCGCACTGCATCTCGCAATGGGGACACGATTTTCGCCCGGCATATCTTGGGCTCGGCCATGCACGCGAGCAGCTTGGCAATCCGCCGGTGCTGGCGCTGACCGCGACCGCAACGCAGGAGGTGATCGACGAGATTCTGGAGGTGCTTCACGCGAAAAATGCCGCGGTCATCAATACAGGCTCAGAGCGCCCCAATCTCCATCTCGCCGTGCATCCAGCGGTCAACACCGATGCCAAGCTCGCGCACATCGGTGCGCTCCTTGAAAACGAAGAGGGCACAGGCATCATCTACACCGCCAGTGTGCGCTCCGCGGATGAACTGCACGATTGGTTGAAGGAGCATGGCATCGCCGTAGGGCACTATCACGGCAAGATGAAGACCAAAGAGCGCGAGCAGGTTCAGGAGGAGTTCATGCGCGGCGAGCACAAGGTGATGATCGCCACCAAGGCCTTCGGTCTCGGCATCGACAAACCGGATATTCGCTTTGTGTATCACTACGAATTTCCCGATTCGCTGGAGACCTATGCGCAGGAGGCTGGCCGCGCCGGCCGGGATGGTCTGCCTTCCCATGCGGTGTTGCTGTATCGGCTTGAAGACAAGCGCATTCAGACGTACTTCATGGCCGGTCGCTATCCGCATGCGCATGAGTTCAGCGCCGTGTTTGAAGCGTTGGCGCTTGGGCGCAAGCTGCCTGTTGTGGAGGCCAAAGAGCGGAACGCAGAGGACGCAAAGGGCGAAACGAACGCAAAGGACGCGGAAAATCCGGGTGCCCCAGAACCAGGTTCCCCAGACCCGGGTGCCCCATCCTTGGGTGCCCCATCCTCACCGGCAGCTTCTTCGCCGGTTAGGGTGGGTTTTGAGGCCTCGCCGAACTCCGCCGGAGCCATTGAAGCCTCTGCCACTTCAGTTGCAAACGCCATGAAACAAACCAAGGCGATCGCGCTCAACGTAAAGACCATCGCCGAATATGCCGATGTCGGGCAGCGCCGCACCCAGGTCATTCTGTATATGCTCGCCGATGCCGGGCTGGTGCGTCGCGGCCGTGGGGGATATCTCCTGGCTGTTAAGGAACCGCCCACCGAGGAGGAGGCCGCGAAGCTGCTGACGACGTACGTGGAACGCGCCGAGCATGACGAACAACGCCTCGCGGACATGATGCACTATGCCGAAACCGCCGGCTGCCGCACCCAGATCCTGCGCCAATATTTTGGCGAAGAGCTCGGAGAACCATGCGGTCGTTGTGACAACTGCGAACGTGGCCTCACCGATGCGGAGGCAGAGCTACAGGCGGCTAACGAGACTCACCGCAGGGCCCGTCGCCAGCTTCGCAAAACGCGGGTGCCCGCGGTCGCGCCCGATCCTGCGCAGGGCGCAAAGAATGCCCATGGCACCGCGGTGATGGAAACCGTGCATGGTGCCATCCACACCACAGCCCCCGAGACCCTCGTGCACTCCGCGCCGGAAAAGTTCAAACGGGGCGATCGCGTTGCGCATAAGCGCTTCGGCGTAGGAGAAATCCGAGATATTCACGAAAAAAACGCTCTGGTGCGCTTCCTGAAGCAAGGCGAAAAGAAGTTGCTAACCGACTTCCTCGAACTTGCCATCTGAGACGGTGATCGCGCCTTGTACACTGGAAGAGACCATGTATAAACGCGTTCTTCTCAAACTTTCAGGCGAGGCCCTGGCTGCGGGCCGCGGTTTCGGTGTGGATGCCGTCTTTATTCAGGCCATCGCGCAGGAGATCGCCGAGGTCGCCAACATCGGCTGCCAGATCGGTGTCGTTGTTGGCGGCGGCAATTTTTTTCGTGGCGTGGCGGAGCAGGCCGTCGGCATGGATCGCGTCTCTGCCGATCACATGGGCATGCTGTCTACCGTGATCAACGCGATCGCCCTGCAGGACGCCATTGAAAAGACCGGTCACCACTGCCGTGTCATGAGCGCCATTGAGATGCACGAGGTCGCTGAACCCTACATCCGCCGTCGCGCGATGCGTCATCTGGAGAAGGGCCGCATCGTGATCTTCGCGGCGGGAACGGGGAATCCATTTTTTTCGACGGACACCGCGGCCAGCCTGCGCGCAATGGAAATTGGCGCGGAGGTTTTACTGAAGGCGACCAGCGTCGACGGCATCTACACCGCCGACCCCAAGAAGGTCGCCGACGCCACGAAGTTCGAGACCATTACCTACATGGATATCCTGCGCCTGGGTCTCCGCGTGATGGATACCACCGCGGTTTCCCTGTGCAAGGACAACAGCCTTCCCATGATCGTTTTTTCCATGCGCGAACGCGGCAATATCGTCCGCGTTGTGCAGGGCGAAAAACTTGGATCGCTCGTAACGGCGTAGATCGTAGCGGTGCAGAGCTGATGCAGAGAAAGACCGGCGACTATGCCGATTCGTGCTCCGGCATAGTCTCCGCCTCCGCTGCGGCCTTGAACGCAATCCGCGACAACAGTACGAACAAAACCACATACGGCAACGCCGCGATCCACGAGCCTGTAAGCTCCAGTGCATAGAGAACCACCGGGGAAGTGATCCGCACGGCGTGCACATTGGTCGCCACGAACCTCCCTAGCGCCAAGGAAGCGATGCCGAGCGCAAAGGCAAAGATCTGCGCCTGCTGTTTGCGTAGCGGAATTGGAGCTCGTTCGGTTAACACCTGGATGGCTGCCGGTGCGACCAGCCAGGCAAGCACCGCGATCACCAATACACCGGCGCCGATCTCCATCCATGGATTTGCAAATGCTGTCTTGTGTCCGTGCGCCAACAGCCATTTGCCGAGCCAGTCCAGCAGAAGCGCGGCAGCAGCGTAGATCGCGAACGCACGCAACGTCAACGAGAGGATGCCCGAAAACGATCGCTGCAGCGCGGCGCCGATATCGACGGGCTTCTGTGCTCGACGTTGGGCGAAGCTACCCACCAGCGCGGCCGTAATAATCAAGGCTGCGGCATAAAAAAGAAGGCGCAGAAAGTTGCCGGGCCATGTGATCAGCCCTGCCATCAGCGTCGCATGCTGCAGGGCGGCCGCGCTGATGGGTTCACGCATCGGCGCGCCGCCCAGCGCGGAACGGTACTGCAAGGGCGCCAGCACCAACGATCGCAGCAGCGCACCGCTGCCGAGAGTTACCAGGAATCCCAACAGATCGGCTGCAAGCACGGGCAGCCACAGGAGCGGACGTTGCAGCAATAGTTCCGAGGTCTCTCGCCAAAGCTCTTCCATCAATCCCCCGCGCCTCATCATACGCAGACTGCCTGGGTTTGGCGCTGCAACGAATGGGGATGGACCTTGCAGGAAACGGCTATGAGGGAGGCAAACCGCCGCTGGTTGGCGGCAGAAAAAAATCTGTTGCACATTGGCCGCCGTGTGGCAAAATGGGCTCGCCCGAGGTCTTCCATGCGCCAGCTCCTTCCCTCCATCCTTGCCGTTGCACTGAGCGTTGCCTTGCCGTTATCCGCACAGGATGCGGTTCCGCATGCGCCCGACGGCGGTACCCAGGAGCAGATGCAAAGCATTTTTGTGACGCCTGCGCCCAATGCCCCCTTCAGCGCTGTGGTGAAGACGGAGTGGACGAGCATCATGCCGGACGGCAGCAAGAGCACGGTGTACAACCACCGCAGCATCGCGCGCGACAGCTCCGGCCGGGTATTTGAAGAACGCCGCTACTTAACCCCGCACGGGAATACGCAGGCTGCGCCGATCCGCGTTCTCGAGTACGACGATCCGAATCGCCATGAGCGGTTTGTCTGCCGCCCCGAGTTGCGCGTGTGCAAGCTTTCCCGCCTCTTAGTTCCGTCCATGCCGGTGCTGCAGCCGGCGGGTTCTCTGCCCAACGGTGCGGGAACACTCACGAGTGAGGACCTCGGCCGCAAGTCGATCGAGGGTCTCGACGCAACCGGTACGCGGGAGATTACCACGCTGAACGCCGGCGTGTTCGGCAACGAGAAGCCGCAACCCGTGGTCAAGGAGTTCTGGTACTCACCGCGGCTGCAGATCAACTTGGTGACCGAGCGCTTCGATCCGCGCGTCTCCTCGGTTCAGAACATCGCGGTAACCGATGTGAATCTGACCGAGCCGGATCCTAAGCTCTTCACGCCGCCCGCGAATTATCGGATCATCCGCTTAGACGGGCAGTGAGGTCTTCCGTTTATGTGGCCCGGCGTCGCTTCCACCATGCCTGTATAGCCTGTTGGCACGGGTGTTCTACCCATCGCCGCACAGCCATCGCCAACGCAATTACAAAGACATAGCTGATCCACGGATCAAGCTTTGACACATGGAGCCGCTCGGCAACACGATGCCACTGCAGCAGCTGAAACACATTGAAGTGCAGCAGATACAGCGCATAGGTTGAGGTACCCACAGCCACCAGCGGACGCACGGAAAAAATACGAGCCAAGGGACTGACGCCCGCGAGTCCGAGAATGACCAGCGACCAGATCGGCGTAAACAGGCCGCCGTGCACCAGGATGTACGGCACCCTGGGCGCGACGGTATACACCGCCAGCCCGGCCAGTGTGAACCCTGCTAATCCCGCGATGGTGCGGCCGCGTACGGCGAGTTTTGCCGCATCGTGCAGGCGGCCCAGCGTGAGCCCTGCAAGAAAGGTGCAAAGGTACGCAACGGGCGTGTACTTCAGCGTCTCCAGCCAGAGGCCGTCGCTGTAGCGCGTGACGGGCTGCGGCAGGTGATCGGGGTTGGTCAGCCAATACACGGTGTGGGGGACGAGCCCCAGCATCCAGAACCCGAGGACCATCGCTGCCAGCAGCCGCGGCGACTCCGGCCAGCGCAGCTTCAACAGAAAGGGAAACGCGATGTAGAGCACAACCTCGCAGGAGAGCGTCCAGCTGACGGTGTTCCAGAACGTCGCCAGATGCGGAAAAAAACCCTGCAGCAGCAGCGGCGTAGCTATGGCGCCCATCCAGAACTCACCATGGCTGCGCGAACGCCATTCCAGGAGCAGCATGGGAATCGAGATCAGCATGGTGAGCAGATACACCGGATAAAGCCGCGAAAAACGTGCCATCCAGAAGTCTGTCTTGCGCACACCGCCTGGTCGGTGAGCGTAGTTGTACGAAAGAATAAAACCTGAGATCAGAAAGAAAAAACTGACGAAGACGTAGCCGATATCGATGATGGGATACAACGTCAGCCACGGGTGCCTGGCCGATGCCAACCCCGCAGGCGTGAAGTGAAACATCAGAATCGTGAGCGCAAGCAGGCTGCGCAGCCCGGTAAGCGCGGGCAGTGGCGGCCTGCGCTCAATGGCTTGTACAGCGGTGGGCTGCAGCTCTAAAGCGGGTTCTCCGGTGGAGGTCGGCGCGGGGTGGTCCTGCAGTTGCATCGGGCTCACACTCGGTTGGACGCGCGGCTCCTTGCGGTAGTCGCGCTAAAAGCGCGAAGCTAGGAGATGTCTGCATTCGCCTTGTCCCATGCAGGTCCCTGTTGCCATCCCGAATGCCCTGCAGAAAGCTGGGTTGCCATGTGAGTATGGTAAATTGGCAACGATGAATGCCACAGTAGAAATCGACAAGCTGGGTCGTCTGGTCGTTCCCAAGAAGATGCGGGAGGCGCTGCACCTTAGACCTGGGGACCAACTGGACGCGCACGTCTCCGGTGACCAGATTACGTTGGAGCCCAAGCGTACAGCCCGGGGTCTTCACAAGCGGGACGGGCGCCTCGTCTTCGACGGTGGCGAGGGCCTCAGCCCAGACATCAACGATTTGATCGATACCCAGCGCCGGCAGCGGTCAGACTATCTCCTTGGATTCCGCGAGGAGCCATGATCTTTGTGGATACCTCCGTCCTCGTAGGTGCAAGCATCGTGTCACACCCGTACTTTTCAGCTTGTGACGCTTTGGTCAAAGCACATCAAAGAACCGGGATCGCATGCAGCGGACATGCTTTAGCCGAGACCTATGTCACGCTAAGCACTTATCCTTCCCCGCGCCGCATAAGACCTACAGAGGCGGTAGAAGTCGTTGAAAGCTTGCGCAATCTTTGCAAAGTGATTCCGCTCAGCCCCAAGGACTATATTGAGTTCCTGCGAGATGCCGCTAATCGGGGTCTATCAGGACCGGTAATCTACGATGCCCTGCATATCGCGTGTGCCCGCAAAGCAAACGCTCTTCCTATCTTTACCTTGAATGTACGTCATTTTCGTCTGGTTGCGCCTGACGTCGCTTCTTCGATTCGAGAGCCTTGAAGAACGCGGTAACTTCCTCACGCCTTTACCTCGGCCTCAACCACACGCTGCGCTGCACGCAGGCCGCGGTTCGCATAACTTGCCTTCACAAAGGCGTGGAAGAGCGGATGTGGCTCGAGGGGCTTGGATTTGAACTCGGGATGGAACTGGCAGCCGAGAAAAAATGGGTGCTCCGGAATCTCCACGATCTCCACATACGTTCCGCTTTCACTGGCTCCGGTGAGCTTGAGGCCGCCCTCTGTCAGCGGCCGCTCAAACTCGCGATTGAACTCGTAGCGGTGGCGATGCCGTTCGCTGATTTTAGTCTGGCCATACGCCTTCGCGGCCAATGAATCGGGCTGCAGAATGCACTCCCAGGCGCCGAGCCGCATCGTTCCGCCCATCTCTTCTACGCCCGTCAGCTCGCGCAATTTATAAATCACGCGGTACGGTGTCTGCGGATCGAACTCGCCCGAGTTGGCGCGCTCCAGCCCGCACACAGTGCGCGCGTACTCGATGCACGCGGTCTGCATCCCTAGACAAATTCCAAAGTACGGCGTCTTCGACTCACGCGCATAACGGATCGCGTTCAGCATGCCCTCAATGCCGCGTTTGCCGAAGCCCCCCGGCACCAGCACGCCGTCGTAAGCATTGAGCATCGCGGTGTACTCCGGCGTCTCCAGCGATTGCGCTTCGATCCATTCGAGCCTGAGCTTCAAGCCTTCGGCTAGCGCGCCGTGCACCAGCGCTTCCTTCAACGACTTATAGCTGTCCTCGTACTCGACATACTTGCCAACGACCGCGATGCGCACCTCGTCGGTGGGATGGTATGCGCGGTGCACAAGCTCCTTCCACCGTGTCAGATCCGCATCCGGCGCGTCGATACGCAGATACTTTAGCGCCAGGGAATCCACGCCCTCTGCATGGAGATTCAGCGGCACCTCGTAGATGCTCGGCACATCGCGCGCAATGACCACGCCGGCGTCTTCCACGTTGCAAAACGCGGCGATCTTGTCGCGCATCTCGCGTGGAACTTCACGATCCGCGCGGCACAACAGGATGTCCGGCTGGATGCCGATCGACAGCATCTCCTTTACCGAGTGCTGCGTCGGCTTGGTCTTCAACTCCTGCGCTGCGGCGATCCAGGGGATCAGCGTCATATGCACAAAGCAGGTGTGGTCGCGGCCGAGCTCCTGCCGCATCTGCCGGATCGCCTCGAGAAACGGCAGCGATTCGATATCACCCACTGTTCCGCCAATCTCCACAATGGCCACATCGCAATCCGCGCCGATCTTCTTGGCCGCCGCCTTGATCTCGTTGGTGACGTGCGGAATTACCTGCACGGTCTTGCCGAGATAGTCGCCGCGGCGCTCCTTGGTGATGATGCCTTCGTAGATCCGACCGGTCGTCAGATTGTTGTCGCGCGTCAGTTTTGCATGCGTGAAACGCTCATAGTGGCCGAGATCGAGATCCGTCTCCGCGCCATCATCGGTGACAAACACCTCGCCATGCTGAAACGGGCTCATCGTGCCCGGATCGACGTTCAGATACGGGTCGAACTTCATCAGGTTGACGCGCAGGCCGCGCGCCTCCAGCAGGCATCCCATCGAGGCGGCAGCCAGCCCCTTGCCCAGCGACGACACAACGCCGCCCGTCACAAAGATGTACTTTGCCGACACGCTTGCAACCTCTTCGATTGTGAAATTGGGTTGTGCCTGTTGTGCACGACCAAGTATACCGCGATGGCCGCCCGGAGAGGCTGTGCAGATCAGGAGGCGCGTCTCCTGAAGGTGGCTCCGGAAGATGGCTTCAGGAAGCACTCAACGCGATCTCACACAGCGCGGGACAATGACGATCCGAAGACTACTTGTGCGCTGCCGTATGATGCGGCGTGACGGGCGAGCTATGCGAGGCTTCCGCTTCGGCCTGATCGATCGCAGCGTAGATGTTCGACACATCCTTGACGTCGATCCAGTGATCCGGGGTGACGACGACGATCGTCGGCGTTTGGATGACTCCCAACTTGATGCCCTGCGCGGTGCTCGCATTCACCTCGCGGTCGTACTCACCGGTGGGGTCAACCACAAAGGGCATCTGTTTGCCGGCCTTGGTCATGAACTGCTGCGTGAAGTTGCGCAGATCATCCTTGGAGGCAATGCGGAACTGCGACGCAAAGACCTCACGGCGGTACTCTTCCGCAAGTTCCGGCGAGACCTTGGCCTTGAGGTAGTGCGCAAAGATCGCCGCCTCATGGCTCCAGATGTGATTCGGGATCTGAAAATCATGCTCCTCGAGAGGGATGTGATAGTGGTTTATCGCCGCGTGCACGATCGGAAACGCGTGCGCGCAGGCAGGGCACTCCAGATCCTCATACTCGATGATGGCCACCTTCGCCCCCGCGGGCGGCTTCAGGAGCGAGGTGTCCTTAAAGGCGGTGACCTGGTTGGGCGGAACCGAGGTCTGGGCAGGAAGCGCCAGCGGCGCAAGCGAAAGGAGCAAGGCAGAGAAAAAAGTACGGAAGCTACGCATAAACGATGACGCAAACCCTTCGGCGAGCGAGACGCTCTGTTCCATATTGAAACATCAAGCCCGCGCAAGTGCGAATCCGTATCACTTTCCGCGAGGTTTGATCACGATGCGGTGCTATGCTCAAGCGAAGGAAACACGAATGTTGCCTGCTCTCGCCGCTCTGCAATGCCTCACGCTTCTGGTTGTGATCCGTTTGCTGCTGCGCCGCCCTGCGGCCCCGGTTGAGGCCGTCCCGGACCCTCGGTTGCAAGCGTTACTCTCCGCCGATTTACCAACGCAAATTGCGCGGACAGACGCACGGGCGGAGGCGGTCGAACGGCATCTGCGTGACGAGCTATCAGTGCTTCGCCAGGAGTCCGCCGACGCAGCCGCGAGGGCGCGCCACGGCGCGGATGCCCAGAGCGCCGATCTTCGCCGTGAACTGCTGGAAAGCCTGCGTTCGGTGGGTGATGGATTGCAGGCGGGCCTCGCAAGCTTCCGGGGAGACCACAAGACCGATGCCCAGCACCTGCGGGCAGCCGTCGATGGCCAGCTTACCGGACTGGGCCAACAGTTTGTGAGCTTCACCGCCGACACAAACAAGCTTCACAGCGACGTTCGCGACGCGCTCCATACCCGCTTTAACGAGCTGGGCAGAGTGCAAACCGAACAGGGCAACCTGATCCGAACCACCGTCGAAGGCCGGCTTGACAAGCTGAACGACAGCAATTCCGCCAAGCTCGAAGAGATGCGCGCCACCGTCGATGAAAAGCTACATTCCACGCTGCAGACCCGCCTGACGGAGAGCTTCGGGGCGGTTGCGGATCAACTCACGAAGGTGCACAACGGGCTCGGCGAGATGTCCAAGCTCTCCGACAACGTGGGCGACCTTTCGCGCATTTTCACCAACGTCAAAAGCCGCGGCGGTTTCGCCGAGGTCCAGCTTGGGATGCTGCTCGGGCAGATGCTGGCCCCTGCCCAGTTCAGCCAGAACGTGAAGATAAAGCCGAACACGGGTGAGATGGTGGAGTATGCGGTGAAGCTCCCCACTCCCAACGGCGAGGTGTTGCTGCCCATCGACGCCAAATTCCCCCGCGAGGCCTGGGAGCGGCTGGAAACCGCCTACGCCGAGAACCCGGAGGATGTTCCCAGCGCCCGCAAGGCGTTCGAGAACGCCATCCGCACCGAAGGCAAGCGAATCTGCGAAAAATATATTGCTCCGCCCACCACAACCAACTTTGCCATCATGTTTCTGCCTACCGAGGGGCTCTACGCCGAGGTGATGCGGCGCGACGGCCTGCAGGCGGATATCCAGCAGAACTGCCGCGTCACGGTTGCCGGCCCGAGCACACTTTCCGCGCTGCTGAACAGCTTCCAAATGGGCTTCCACATGCTTCACATGCAGCAAAAAGGCGATGAGGTCTGGAAGGTGCTGGCCAAGACCAAGGACGAGTTCGAAAAGTTCGAAGGTCTGATGGGATCGATGGAGAAGCAGGTCGGCACCGTGCAGAACACGATCGAAAAACTGAACACCCGCACACGGGCCATCAACCGGTCATTGCGCGATGTCAGCGTGGAGGAGGCAGAGGGAAAGCTCGGCAATGGCGCCGGTGCGGTGCACGGCTTCGACGGTTTGCTGCCGATGATCGCGGCCGGCGAAGATGCCTAGAACATTTTAGGCAGAACGGCTGGCTTTACGGCCCTGATCGCGAAAAAACCGCTTGCGCCGGCAGGTAACGCACTCCCACGGAAAGAAGCCCAGCCAAGTGAACAACGTACGTTCCAGCAGCGTCACCCGGTTGATCCGGCGAAACAACGAGGGGGCACAACGGCTGCAATGCCGTTTCGCCTGGACCGGGATCGCTGGAAGGGAAGAATGCGACACGGTCGCTTGGTCCGCCATGCATATTATGCTACCTGAGATCAACATTCTGACAACGTGCATTCTTTACACCTGCCGGGAGCGTCAGTATGCTTGGGCACTGAGGCTGGACGCGTCGAACGCATCAGCGAGACCCATACAGGGTATTCAGGACACAGGAGATTTCAAGCGATGGCAGCAGTGGATGAAAAGGTCAAACAGATTATTGTCGAGCAGCTTCAGGTAGATGAGGCTGAGGTTACGCCGGGAGCCAGCTTCCAGGAAGACCTGGGGGCAGACTCGCTCGACGTCGTCGAACTCGTGATGCAGTTCGAAGAGGCCTTCGACATCCAGATTCCCGATGAGGACGCGGAGAAGATCAAGACCGTCAAGGATGCCACGGAATACATCGAGCAGCACGCCAAGACCAAGTAAATCAGCCAATCAGACAATAGAGGAAACAAAGGAAAGATGGAGCAGCGTCGTGTCGTCATCACGGGCCTTGGGCTGATCTGCGGGGTTGGCAACACCGCCCCGGCGGTGTGGGAAGGCCTGATGGCCGGCCGCAGCGGCATGGCCGAGATCACCGCTTTCGACCTGACCGGGCATCCTGTCCGGTTTGCCGCCGAGGTCAAGGACTTCGACGTGCACAAGTTCGTGGATAAGAAGGAGGCCCGCAAGATGGGCCGCTTCATCCACTTCGCCATGGCAGCCGCCCAGGAGGCCATGGAGCACTCGGGCCTGAAGATCACGCCGGAGAACGCCGACAACATTGGCGTTGCCATCGGTTCAGGCATCGGCGGTTTCGATGTCATCGAGCGTGAGCACACGGCGCTGATGAACGGTGGCCCACGACGCATCTCTCCCTTCTTTATCCCGGCCAGCATCGTGAACCTGGCTGCCGGCCACGTCAGCATTAAGTACGGCGCCAAAGGTCCAAACGAGGCCACAGCGACCGCCTGCACCAGCTCCGCGCACTCCATTGGCGATGCGTTCCGCATCATTCAGCGCGGCGATGCGGACGGGATGATCGCCGGCGGCGCGGAGGCCGCGATTACGCCGCTTTCGGTCGGTGGATTCGCGGCGATGAAGGCGCTTTCCACGCGCAACGACGACCCCATCCACGCCTGCCGCCCGTTCGACAAGGACCGCGATGGTTTCGTCTGCGGCGAAGGTGCGGGCATTCTCATTCTGGAAGAGCTGGAGTTCGCGAAGGCGCGCGGAGCCAATATTCTGGCGGAGGTGATCGGCTACGGCATGAGCGGCGACGCCTTCCACATGACCGGCATGGCGCCTGAGGGCGAGGGCTGCCGCCGCGCGATGAACCATGCGCTGCGCGTCGCGGGGATCACGCCGGACAAGATCGATTACGTAAACGCACATGCCACCTCCACGCCGCTCGGCGATGCGCTGGAGTCGCAGGCGATCGAAAACGTCTTCGGCGAACGTGCGAAGAATCACGAACTGCTGGTGAGTTCCACCAAGTCCATGACGGGCCATCTGCTTGGCGGCGCCGGCGGCCTGGAAGCCGGCATCAGCGTGCTGGCGATGCAGCACCAGATCGCGCCGCCAACGATGAATCTCGAAAACGTCGATCCGGTCTGCCGCTTGAACTACGTCCCAAACAAGCCCCAACCGGCAAAGATCGACTATGTGCTGTCGAACAGCTTCGGCTTTGGCGGCACCAACGGTTCGCTGGTATTCCGAAGGTGGGGCGCGGAGTAAGGGCCTACGGTCCTTTTGAATTGTCATCCCGCAGGGATCTGCTTTTCGTACTGTGCGACGAGGTCGCTCCGAAGGAACAGCCGATCCCTGCGGGATGACAAGATAAAAAACCGGCATCCAATCCTTATGGGAGAAACTCATGGCATTTCTGAAGGTCGGCAAGGAAAATAGCGCAGACATCGAGCTGTATTATGAAGATCGAGGCACCGGTGCGCCCGTGGTGCTGGTGCATGGCTGGCCATTGAACGGCGGCTCGTGGGAGCGGCAATCGGCAGCTCTGCTGGCTGCGGGCTATCGCGTCATCACCTACGACCGCCGAGGCTTCGGCAAGAGTTCTGCCCCGAGCGACGGCTACAACTACGACACCCTGGCCGGCGATACGGATAAGCTCATCGACGCACTCGATCTGCAGAACGCTGCGTTGCTTGGCTTTTCCATGGGCGGCGGCGAAGTCGCACGCTACATGGGGAAATACAATCGGGGGCGGGTGACAAAGTGTGGCTTCCTCAGCTCGATCGCTCCTGCGCTGCGCAAGGACGGCAGCAATCCAGAAGGTGTCGATCCAAGTGTCTTTGAAGGACTCAAGGGTGGTATCGAGAAGGATCGCTACGACTTTCTTCAGAGCTTCGGCAAGATGTTCTACAACCAGAAGCTGCTAGCGCATGCGGTTTCGGAAGCCAAGCTGCAAGCTGACTTTGTCGTCGTCTCGCAATCAAGTTATGGGGCGATGCTTTTCTGCGTAGACGCGTGGCTGGAGGACTTCCGCGATGACGTGAAGCAGATCAAAGTACCGACGCTGGTTGTCCATGGCGATGCGGATCAGATCGTGCCGCTCGCCGCGAGTGGTGGCCGTCTGCCTGCGCTGATACCCACGGCTAAACTGCACGTCGTTGCAGGTGGCCCGCATGGGCTCATCTGGACGCATGCAGCCGAGGTAAACACGGTTTTGCTGCCGTTTTTGAAGGGTTAATCGGAAGTCTGGAAATAGAGAGAGCCCGGTATATCATCGGGCTCCTTTATTTTATTCGACACCCTAAGATCCCACCGCCGCCCATCCCGTGCGCACCAGCGTGATGAGAATCCACCAACCGAAGACCGCGAAATAGCCGGAGCTTTTTTTGGTGCGCGCAACGATGGCGAGCCCGAGGCTCAGCAGCACAGCAGTCCAGATCGAAAACAGGTCAACAGAGGTAAGAAGCGTCTTCAACGGCCCCGGCGAGTTGATGTAATAGCCAAGATTGCTGCCCAGCATGGTGTCAGTAGTAAAACTGTCCGGACTTCGTCCCGCATACAGCAGAACAGCCGCAAGCAGCGCTTTGATGGCGCCGGGAATCGCCGCAAAGACGCACACCGCGAGCACACGGCTATACATGGCTTTACCGCCGAAGCCAAAGTTGATCGTTGGCCAGAGGATCACCGCCATGAGGGCGAAGCTGAGCATATCGACCACAGGTATGCCGTAGAAGCCGCCCATGAAGCTGTACTGCATGGCTTTGTGCTGCGCGGCAACCTGCTCCGGAGACAGATCTGCCATGCGCTGCTCCGCCTTGGGGTTGGCGTGGATCTCGTTCTCAACCAGTTGAGACCAGCCCACCTTCTGCTGGATCGCCGCCGTGAGCAGATAGCCCGCGAGAATCACGACCAGGAACGGCAACCACCAGCTTGCGTTGCGCACGACATCATGAAAGGTCTTCGAAGGCGCCAGAACGGTATCTACAACGCGCTCAGGCTCTGAAAGCGGCTTGGAATCAAGCGCCATGGCCATTTCTGACATGGGACGGCTCCTCAAGTGACACTGGGTAATTGCTCAGCAGTGTACACGGGAGGAGCCGGGGAAACACTTTATTTTATTCACGTGCGTGGCCGGGCCTCAGCCCTCCGTCGCCGTACCGATGGCCACAAGCATCTGCACCGCGAAGGAGAGGCCTCGCTTGCCGGCCGGCGACGTGGCCTGACGCAAGATGCGGAACATGCTTGGGGTCTCGCCATCGGGCTGAGGTCCCTGCATGCCCTGGTCCATTGATTTTGCAAGCCTTTGGAGCATGTCCGGATCAAAGGCGGCGGCGATGCGACCGAGCGCAATCAAATTGCGAATGGCGTTGATCGACTCCGGAAGGATCATCGCCTCCGCGAGCTTGCCGGCAATTACGTCACGACCGCCCATCAGGCCCTTCAGCAGATCCAGAATGCCTTGATCGTGCGCCGTCTGCAGCGTATCCCAGGCGAGCAGCAGAGCCTCGGCATGCTCGCGGGGAGCTGCCTCCACCTTGCGCATGAGTTCCAGATGTGGATCAACCGGCTGCGGTACAAACGTTATCGGGTGTGCCATAGGTGCCTTTTCTCAAGAGGGTGTGCGAATCTTATAGGTTATTAGTTGTAGGTTGCCAGTTTAGTGAATGCTACTAACCTAAACGGAACTTTCGACTTAGAACCAACAACGATAGCAACATAGCTGTTGATGTAGTGGGCTTTCTCTCTTTTGTTGTCATTCCCGAAGGGAATCTGCGGTTGTCCTTGCTGCTGCCTGTTCTTTACACTATCTGCGAATCCGCTCTATCAAACTGGTTTTACGACGGTTCCGTGGTCTTGATCTGTACGAGTTTGTCTTTAATATGCGTGCCGGGCACCCAATACCCGGGCTTGGACCACTTTTTCTCTACCTCGACGCCCTCGGTCGGTGTGCGCGTACCAAAGCGGAAATTCCTGCGCGGCAACGGCGACGGTCCCCTGGCTTCGAGTACGGTCATCTTCACTGAAACCTCCTTGTAGGCAGGCGTATGCGTGGCACGGTCTACGTGCATGCTGGTCAGGTGATTCACGGCTTCCTGCGTGGAGATCATCGGCAGATACATCTGCTTGCCTTCCACACGCTCCGTGACGAGAACACGCAACTTAAGCTGTCCATATTTGTTCTCAATCTTCACGAACTGACCAGACTCAAGCCCGCGATCCTTCGCCAACTCCGGCGAAACCTCAAGGAAGATATTCGGCGTGATCTCTTTAATGCCAGGCACGCGATAACTCATATTGCCCTGCTCAAAGTGCTCCAGCAGACGGCCGTTGTTCAAGTGCAGATCGTAGATCTCGTTGGCCTCTTCGCTGGGGGGAACATATTCAAGCGGATGGAACATCGCCTTACCGTCCGGAAACGGAAACTCTTTGGTATAGAGCAGCGGCTCATCGGTGCCATCTTTATGCACGGGCCAGCAAAGAGTCTTATAGCCCTCCAGCCGCTTGTAATTGACGCCCGCAAAGATCGGAGTGAGGCTGGCGGCCTCATCCATGACCTCGGAAGGATTCGTGTAATCCCACCCGCCAGCTGCGCCCATGGCTTTGGCGATGAGCTGGATAATCTGCCAGTCCGGCTTCGAATCCCCGAGCGGGTCGAGGACCTTATAGAAGCGCTGGATGCGGCGCTCCGTGCTGACAAACGTACCTTCCTTTTCGAGCGTAGGCGAAGCCGGCAACACAAGATCGGCGTACTTGCAGGTCTCGGAGAAGAAAATATCCTGCATCACCAGAAAGTCTAGTTTCGCAAGCGCCTGCCCTACGTCCTCCGCGTTTGCGTCGGAGGTGATGGTGTCCTCTCCCTTGATGTACATCGACTTCAGCTTGCCTTCGTGGATGGCTGCGATCATCTGCCGGTTGTCGAGACCCGTAGTTGTGGGCAACGTCACGCCCCACGCAGCTTCAAACTTGCCGCGAACGGCTGCGTCGTCCATCTTCTGATAACCGACGGTCGTATCCGGCAGCGAACCGAAGTCGCTTGTGCCCTGCACGTTATTGTGACCGCGCAGCGGAAACGCGCCTGAGCCCGGCTTTTTGAAATTACCGCTTGTCAGCAGCAGGTTGCAGGCTGCCGTTGAAGTATCCGATCCACCGCAATGCTGCGTCACTCCCATCGCCCAAAGAATGCAGACGCCGTTCTTGGCTGCCACGATCTCGTCTGCTATCTGCTTCATCACAGCAACCGAAATGCCCGTGATCTTCTCCGCATTTTCTAGCGTGTAGGGCGCAAGCGATACCTGGAACTCTTCAAATTTGTTTACCCACTGATTGATGAATTGCTGGTTATGGCGGCCGGTATCGATCAGGTGCTTGGCTACCGCCATAATCCAGACCTCATCCGTGGATGGGTTCGGACGAATGAACATATCGGCGCGTTCGGCCATCTCATGCTTGCGGATATCGGCAACGATAAGCCGCTGTCCACGGTGTTTGTGTGAACGCTTAATACGTGTCGCAAGTACAGGATGGCTTTCACTGGTGTTTGAACCGATAACGATAACCAGGTCCGCCAGTTCGATATCTTGAATTGTGCCCGAATCACCACCATATCCAACGGTACGGCTAAGTCCCTTGGATGCCGGCGTCTGGCAGTAACGGCTGCAGTTGTCGATATTGTTGGTGCCGATTACGGCGCGCGCCAATTTCTGCATCATGTAGCTCTCCTCGTTGCTGCACTTCGATGAGGAGATAAAGGCCAGCGCATCGGGCCCATGCTCTGCTTTGATTTTCGTGAAGTTGGCGCGAACCATCTCAATGGCCTCGTCCCATTCGATCTCCACAAAGGTCTCGCCCTGCCGCTTGAGCGGCTTGCGCAGCCGTTCGTCGGAGTTGGTGTAATCCCAACCGAACTTGCCCTTGACGCATGTCGAGATGCCATTGGCCGCCCCGTGCTGCGGCTCTACCTTGAGGATGTGCCGGTCACGCGTCCAGATGTCGAATGAGCAGCCCACACCGCAGTAGGTGCACACGGTTTTTGTCCGCTTCACGCGCTGGTGGCGCATCTCCGCTTCCATCTCGGAGAGCGCCAGAATGGACGGGTAACCCGTGGAGGGCTCGATGCCCTTGACCGCCTCGATCATGTCGTCAAGCACCGCCGGCGGCAACGAGGTCAGGTAGCCGGTATGCCCAACCATGCTCTTCTCCATGAGCGCATTGCATGGGCAAACGGTGATGCAGTGGCCGCAGCTGACGCAGCTTGAGCCTTCAATCTGCTCACCACCATCCCACATCACACGCGGCATCTCGCGATCCCAGGAGATCGTCAGCGTCTCATTTACCTGCACGTTCTGGCAGGCCTCCACACAACGTCCGCACAGAATGCACTGGTCGGGGTCATAGCGGTAGAAGGGGTTGGAGTGGTCCTGCTTGTAAGGTTTCGTGCGGTACTCACGCACCTGGTGCTGCACATCGAGCTCTGCCGTGGTGTTATGCACGGTGCAGTTGCCGTTGTTGTTGTCGCACACTGTGCAATAGAGGTTGTGGTTTTCTAAAATGCGATCGAACGCCTCACGCTTGGCTACATCGGCGCGATCAGAGGCGGTGATGACTCGTGCACCGGCGGCGACCTTCTCGCCGCACGACCGCACCAGTTGCCCATTCAATTCCACCATGCACGTATCACAGGAGCCGATCGGACCCATGGGCGACAGATAGCAGACCTGCGGGATCCCGGTAACTCCTTCGATCGCAGCCTTGCGACTGATGGCCTCAATCAGAGGCTCACCCACCTCGGCTGCGATCTTCACACCGTCGATTTCAATGGTGGTATCTGGAACAAAGGCGACGGGAGAGTTCAGCAGCGGCTTGTCGTGATGCTTGGCGCGGTCCATGGCTGCAAAGATAGATGCGGAAAGGCCGGGACATGTGATGGGAGCCTGAATACCGCACAGAAGCGCCGTCGCAGGTGTTCATTGCGCCTTTGCAGGCTGCGGCGTCACCGGCAGATTCACCCCGCTCATCTCACCCTGCACCGTGAGCGGCATCTCACCGGGCGCGTATTGGCGCAGGGTGACCTCCTTGCGGTTTCGGTTGGGGAAGTTGGGGTCCGCATCTTCCGGTGGTGGCGGGTCCAGGCGAACCTCGCTGTAGCCGCCGTCCAGACCCGTCTGGTACACCGTGAAGCTAAGCGCCGGCCGCTTGCCCAGATGAAATTGCTCCTCATCCGGCACCTGCAACGGCTGGAGCGCGATATTGACCAGCCGCGCCGGGGCGTTCGAGCCCCCAAAGTACACATGCCCGGTTACCGTACCGAAGCTCGTCGCGGGCTCCGGATCCGGCTTCGTTGTTTTGATTTGAGCGGCGAGGGGAACCGCGCAGACAGGCAGCAACGCCATCGCAACACACACGAGACGGGGATAACGCATGGATCGCTCCAGAGGGTCTGAGGATCTTGAATAGACGCAGCATAGGCGAAAACGCTCAGGTTTACAGATAAATTCGCGTTGTGATTTATCGAGCGTTGCCTCTTCGACACTGTGTCATCTCGACCGGAGCGCAGCGGAGTGGAGAGACCTGCGGTTTCTGCAGCGCCGAAACAGCAGATTCCCTCCGAGAATGACAGTAAGAAAAACGATGACAGCAAAAAAAAAGACGTTCCTCTCACTCTTCTCCAAGCACCTGCCGCGCAGCCCGCAAACCCGTGCGCAATGCCGCATGTACGGTTCCCCAGTGACCTGTGGTATCGGTGTGTTCTCCTGCAAAGAAGAGCGTTCCGGCTTCAGGCATGGCCATCACGGACGGCGCCTCCAACGCACCGGCGGTCACATAGCTGTAGGCCCCACGAGCGAACGGATCATCGTTCCAGTCACAGGTATGCGTGCTCACAAGGGCTGTACGCAACTGCTCTTCAGAGACATCGAAGACCTCCGCCAACTCCCTACAGGCGAGCCTTCCAAGCTCATCGGCGCTCATCGCCATGAGCTCCGATGAACGTGGGCCGCCCGACCAGCCCACCAGCGTCGGCAGCTGCTCCACCTCCGGATGGCGCGTCCACCACACCGGCGGTTTGCGCTCCGGGGTGAAAAGAAAATGCATGGTGTGCAGGGAGGATTTTCGTTCTTCACTTGCGTCCTCCATTGCCTTTGCCCACCAGCGCTCGCGAAACACCAGCGTAAAACGCACCACGGAACCCATTGCCAGGCTGCGGGCCTCGAACAGCGCCTTGGACTCCGGATCGAAGCGCACACTACCCGGCGCGCCGCAGTTGGCCGCCTGCAACACGCCCAGCGGCAGCGTGACAATGCATTTGCCCGCGCGCAGATCGCCTTTGCGCGTGCTCACCACGACCTCGCCGCGCCGCCAGTGCAGCGCCAGCACCTCAGAGTGGAGTCGTATTTCGCCGCCGGCCGCTCTCACCTTTGCGGCGAGAAACTCGGGGAGCTGATCGTAGCCGCCGGGCAGATGCCAGGCGCGATCGCCCTCCGTCTCGTCCTCGGCCCTTTGCTGGATGCCGAGCGATCGTGCGCTGATCCTGTTCGCATCCGCCGCGTTGAAGCCTTCGACGTACCCCGTAAGCGCCTCACGCTGCCACTCCGGCACGTCGCTGTCCGCCAGCCAGGTTGCGAAATCAACATCGTCCCCAGGCAGATCGGCCAGCGATTCCAGCGGAGCAAAGAAATCATCGCCACGTTCGTCCTCTTCGCTCGCTACACCGGCGCCGCGTGCCTTTTCGCGCAGCATCGTTCCACTGCGCTCCACGACCTCCACTCCAGCCTCTTCGATCAGCGACCAAAGCTCCGGCACACGTCCATGAATGAACTCCGCGCCATGCTCTACCAGTGCGCCCTCGGCCGTGCGTTCGGTATAGATGCGGTCGCCCACGCGATCCCGCGCCTCCAGCACCAGCACACGCAGGCCATGCTCGGCGAGCACACGTGCCGCCGCGAGACCCGCCATACCCGTGCCCAGGACCAAAACCTCAGCATCCATCTGCCGCTTTTCGCTCATTTTGCTGTCACGTCCAGATCCGGGTGCCCCATCTTCGCCGCAGCCTCATCGCGGCTAAGGTGGGTTCCTGCTGAAGGAGTTTGATGGAGAACGGCAGCGCTTTGGCGCAAAACCCACCTTAGCGACGATAAAGCCCTCGCGAAGATGGGGCACCCGGATTTGACGTTACGATTCCGGGCCTCCAAACTGCTCGCGCAGCAGCGCCAGCGACTCATCGCGGGTCGATACCGCGCCTTCCAGCTGCGCGTCTTCGGCCACGGTCAGCATCTCGCGAAATTTCGGCCCTGGCCTGTAGCCCGCGGCGATCAGATCGCCTCCGCTGACCAGCAGCGTGGGGCGAATCTCCTCCTGTCCCATCTCGCCCAGTGCGCGTTGCGCGGTCTCATAGGACCCCAGCATCCCATGCGAGCTCATGACGTCGGCATAGTGCAGCGCCAGGTGCTCGTCAAAGCTGGGCAGACGCAGAAATCGCTTCAGCGTCGACTGCTTCATCTTCGGCACATCGCCGAACTGCATGTGGTGCTTCACCAGCGCCAGAATCTGCGCGCAGTCGTCGTTGGAAAAACGCAGCCGGTTGAGAATGCCGCGAGCGACAGCTACGCCGATCTCCGCATGACCGTTGAAGCGAATGCGGTCGCCGGGCTTGCCCGGGTCGGGCGGCGTAAAGGTCGGCGGCTTGCCCACATCGTGCAGCAGCATCCCCCAGGCGAGGGTGGTGCTTACTCCGGCGGCCAGATGATCGAGCAGCATCAGCGTGTGCACCCACACATCGCCCTCGGGGTGATACGCCGGCGGCTGCTGGCAGCCCTTCATGCGCGCAACCTCGGGCAGCACCACGGCGAGCAGCCCGGACTCATCCAGCAGCTCGAACCCGCGATGCGCCGCGCCTTCGGTAAGGATCTTCGTCAGCTCCTCGCGAATGCGCTCGGGGGAGATCTGTCCGATCTCCGGCGCGAGCCCCTGCACTGCCCGCAGCGTCGCGGGCTCAATCCCGAAGCGGAGCCGCGCCGCAAACCGCACCGCCCGCGGCATGCGCAGCTTGTCTTCTGCAAACCGCCGCATGGGATCGCCAATCGCGCGAATCATTTTGCGCTCGAGGTCAGCGCGTCCGTCCACAAAATCCAGCACACAGGCCTCGACAGGCGCCCCGGCCTCAAAACGCAGCGCGTCCAGCAGCAGGCCATTCACCGTGAAGTCGCGCCGCAGTACATCTTCGCGGGGATCGTCGGAAAAGCTGACCGTATCCGGCCGGCGTCCGTCGCTGTAAGCGCCATCGGAGCGGAAGGTGGCGACCTCCGTCGCAATCCGCTGTCCTTCGATTTCGTTGCTGTCATCGATCACCAGCACGACGCCAAAGTGCGCTCCCACAGCCTCCGTGTGCGCGAAGGAGCGCATCACCTGCTCGGGCCGGGCCACCGTGGTCACGTCGAAATCCTTCGGCACAATCCCCAGCAGCAGGTCGCGCACGCAACCGCCCGCAAAGTACGCCTCGCAGCCTTGTTCCGTCAAACGCCCCACGACGGCCTGGGCCGCGCGGTACTGCGGATTGTCTAGCCTCGCCACGTCCTTACGATGCTGGATCTGACCAGAAAGCTGCGAATTTGATCTCGCCCTGCGACGGACGAAATACAGGGGTCTTGCCACTTCGCAGGCGATGAAGCCGCCTGTTTCGGTCGAGATGACACCGTGAATGGAAGCGCAGGCGGCTATCGACCCCGCAACTGACAACCGACAACCGACAACCATCAATGCAGCGTCTTCGGAATCACCGCATACTGCAGCAAAATATCGAAGGGCACAACATTCAGCGTTGCCTCATGCGTCGCCTCAAGTACAACCGGACACGGCGATCCCGCGTCTTGCGCCTCCAGCCACCGCTCCGCGCAGACACACCAGCGATCGCCCGGTTTCAGGCCGGGGAATCCATACTGCGGCATCGGCGTGGACAGATCGTTGCCCAAACGCGCGGAGGTGGCCAGAAACTGCTCGTTCACGATGCAGCAGACCGTGTGCATCCCGCGGTCATTGGGGCCGGTGTTGCAGCAGCCGTCACGATAAAAGCCGGTCAGGGGATCGGAGCCGCAGCTCTCCAGCGGCTGGCCTAGAACGTTCTTCTGCTGGGTCTGTGTCTCTGCGGAAGCCATGCCGCCGATTGTAGTGGTTCGCGCCCCCGCAATGAAAGCGGCAAGCGCTCCCTTGCCCGGCAAGCGTTCTTCTGCCTAACGGGGGCTCGCGTTGCCTTCGACTGCCGGGAGCGGCAAGGTGATGCGGATGGTCGTGCCGCGACAGCGGCCCACGGTAGAGGTCCGGAGCCGCAGCTGGCCGCCCTGCTCCTCCACCATGCCGCGCGTCACCCACAGGCCCAGCCCCGTTCCCCGCTCGCCCTTGGTGGTGAAAAAGGGTTCGAAGATGGAGCTCAGATTGGCCTTCTCGATGCCGTGTCCAGTGTCGGAGACGAGAATGACGGCCTTCGAGCCACGCACCCGGGCGCGCACATGAATGCTTCCACCACCCATCTCCATGGCTTCGAGCGCATTGCCGACAAGATTGGCAAAGACCTGCCGCAGAGACGGATCGAAGCGCGTGCCGCGAAGACCCTCTCCGTAACTTGGACAGATCTCAATATGGTGCTGTGCGGCGCGGGAGCTGAACAGCTGCACCACCTCCTCCAGCAGCGCCTGGAGATCCAGCGTGCGGCCGGGGATCTTGCGATAAAAACTCAACGTCGAGCGCGTGATATGACCCACGCGATCGAGTTCGCGGGCAGCAACGGCCACCAGCTCCTGGGCCTGCGGCGAAAGCTCGTTGATCTGCAGCAGGTAAAGAATGTTGGTCAGCGCCTCCAGCGGATTGTTGATCTCATGCGCCAGCGTATTGGCCATGCGCCCGGCCGCGGCCAGCCGCTCGGAGTTGATCAGCCGCGTCATCAGATCGGCTGTCTCGCGCTCCGCGGCCTTGCGCGCGGAGATGTCCTCGACCACCCACAGCAGCGTCGTCTCCTGGGATCCGGAGGCGCCATCATTTCGCAGCAGCGATACCGTCAATTGCGCGGGAAAGATCGCTCCATCGGCACGCAGCAGGCTGCGCTCCACGCGATAGCCGCTGCGGCTGCCGGCCAGCAGTTCGGTGAGCAGCGCGGCGTCCAAACCCTGCTCCGAGGGCAGCAGAAAGTCGCTCAGGAAGAGCGAGTGCAGCCGGTCCTGCGGCAAACCCAGCATCTCCGTCAGGCGCTGATTCACCAACAGAAAGCGGCCTTCCACCGCGGTATGCGCCATGCCCACCGCGGCCTGGTTGAAGGTGGCGGAGAAGCGTTCCTGGGCCAGCCGCAGCGCGGCTTCCGTATGGACCCGCTCGCGGCGCCGCTCGGCATCGGCGATTTCGCGCTCAATGGCCGGCAGCAGACGCTCCAGATGCCCCTTGAGCACATAATCGTGCGCTCCCGCGCGCATCGCGTTCACCGCCGACACCTCGTCGATGGTGCCCGAAACGATGATGAAGGGAAGATCGGCCCCCAGCCCCTGCATCAAGGCCAGCGCATCCCGCGCGCCAAAGCTGGGCAGCGTGTAGTCCGCAATCACCAGATCCCAGGGACGCGGATGCGCGAGCGCTTCGGTGAGCTCGGCGGCCGTTTCCACGCGGTGTGCCTCCACCGCATAGCCCGCGCGCGAAAGATGGCGCTGCAGCAGCAGCGCGTCCTCTTCGTAATCCTCAATAATGAGGACACGCATTCCTTTGCGCTCGAGATTTACTGGGTTGGCGGACATTGGTTCAGCAGCAGCCAATATAGGCCAAGCTGCTTGGTGGCCTCGGCGAAATCGGAAAAGTTGACAGGCTTGCGAATGTAACTGTTCACCCCCAACCGGTAGCTGGCCACAATATCCCGCTCCTCGTCGGAGGAGGTCAAGACCACGACCGGCAGCAGCGCCGTCTTGTCGGAGGCGCGAATGGCGCGCAACACATCCAGCCCTTCCACCTTGGGCAGCTTCAGATCGAGCAGCACCAGCTGCGGCCGGCGCTCCGTCCCGTCCTCGATGCCCTTCATGTAAGCAAGGGCCTCTTCGCCGTCACGGGCCACCTTGACCTCATTCACCACGTTGGATTTTTTCAGCGCCCGAATGGCGAGCGCCTCGTGATCAGGATCGTCTTCTACAAGCAGAATCATGTTTTCACTCATGGCTTTCGTTTCGTGGAAAAAACCTCCACTCCCCCTACACAGCCGGTGCATTCAGAGTAAAGGAGAACGTTGCGCCTTCCCCGGGTTTCCCTTCCGCCCAGATGCTTCCATGATGCCGCCGAATGATGCGCGAAACCGTCGCCAAACCGATTCCGGAGCCCTTGAAATCGCGGTCACCGTGCAGCCGCTGGAACGCCGTAAAGAGCCGGTCGACATAGTGCATGTCGAAGCCGGCGCCGTTGTCTCTGACAAAGTATACCGTCTGCCCGTCCTTCAGCGCCTGGCCAAACTCGATGCGCGCGTCAGGCACTTTGGAGGTGAATTTCAGGGCATTGCCGAGCAGGTTTTCAAAGGCCACGCGCAGCAGCCGCGGATCGGCATCCGCCATCACATCGGGCTGCGCGGTGAACCTCACCTGGCGGTCCTCATCGCCCGCGCGCAGCTCGTCGAAGATCAGCGTGGCGAGCTGCGAAAGATTCACAGGCTCGCGCTGCACCTCTGCCCGCGTCACGCGGGACAGCTGCAAAAGCGCATCGATGAGCATTCCCATGCGCTGCACGCCGCTGCGTACGCGCTTGATGTAGTCGCGGCCTTCATCATTCAGCGTCCCGGAAAAATCCTCCTCCAGCGCCAGGGAAAATCCGTCAATGGTGCGCAGCGGCGCGCGCAGATCATGCGACACCGAATACGAAAAAGCCTCCAGCTCCTGATTCGATACCTCCAGCTCCCGGGTGCGCTGCTCCACCCGCGTCTCCAGCTCGGTGTTCAGCCCCTGGAGCTCCCCATTGAGCAGCGCAATCTGCGCCGATCGCTCCGTCAGCTGCTCCTGGTCGCGGCGAGACTGGATCAGCTGCTGAAACGCGATCACCAGCAGCACCAGATCCAGCAGCGTCGCGCCCGCAAAGGTGGCGATCACGTTGCGTTTGGCCGCATTCGCCTGGAGAATGCGTTGGCCCAGAAGGCGATTCTCCTCGTTTTCGATCTGGGTGATGGCATAGCGCACACTGACGCCCCCGTCGGGGCTGTCGGCCAGGGCGGGCCCGAGCACGGCTGGAGAGATGAAGGCACTATCCCGGTGCCCGCGGCGCATGGCCATCGCCGCATCCAGGGCGCCGGTTTCCACGACGATTCGCCTGCGCAAATTCACAATACGCTGCTGCTGGCTGGGGTTGTCTGCCGTCAGCTGCTGGATCCGGCCGACGGTTGAGTAGGCCGCCTGTGCCGCCGCGCGGTAGCGCTGGTCGAACTCCGGCGCGCCGGTCAGCATGAAGGCACGGCCCGCGCTCTCGGCCGTGCTCATGTTTAAAAACGTGCCCTCCGTCTGCGTAATCGTCTGCAGGGTGTGCGCGAGCCAGCGCTGCGCGTTGAACAGGGTGCCCAGCGCATGCGCGGCCATCCAGGTATTCAGCAGCACGATAACGATGGCGCCCAGCAGCAGCAGGCGGTAGCGAACGTTCGATCTCATCAACAGCAACGTTAGCAGAGCTTCGCTGCTATGCGACACCCTAAAGCCCGACTCGCAGGTGAAGCTCCACAGGTCCGGGCGGGCGATGTCTTACCTGGGTGACAGAGCCTGTCGTAACCTGCGTTGAGCCCCTTCGGAGCCCATGCGCAGGAATGGCTCTTCAAAAAACCGCCGTGACAGAAAGGCAACCAGCGTGGCCAATCCGCCCGCCAGCAGCAGGCGCACGAAGGAATTTTGCAGCCCCGCTACCCTACCGGCGATCCAGCGGTCATAAAAGTCAAAGACCAGCAGGTGGCAGAGATACAACCCATAACTGACATAGCCGAAAAAACGCATAGGCTTGCTCCATGCCGCAGCAAACCACCCTGCCGGGAGACTGAGCGACAGGAGCAGCAGCCCCGTGAAGAAAAGATTCGGGGGCGTGTGCTGCAAAGCCATGCCGAACGGTGTGGCCCGGTGCGCTATGCCGAAGCGCAAGCCCGCAAGCTCGCCCAGAACTGCCACGCAGAGGATCAGAAATCCGGCCGGCAGGCCAATCCGAGCAACACCGAAACGCGATCGCACAAACAGCGCTGCCAACGCTCCGCAGGCGAGATTATCCGCGATCAGCAGTGCATTCCTTTGCACATCCGCCTGAGGCAATACTCCCGTCGCGCAACCGTAACGAAGCAGCGGATCGGCGACCAGCAGCACAGCGCAGCCGATTGCCAACGGACGGGGTCTCACGCCGCGCAGAATCCATGGCCACAGCAGATAAAACTGCTCCTCCACCGCAATGGACCACAGCAGCCCATACGGCTTGCGCACGCCAAACAGGAATGCGTCGTTGGTTGTGAACGTGAGCGCTACGGCGAGCGCACCCCTGCTCAGTTGCCGCAGGGAAAGCAGCACGGCAATCAACAGCAAATAGGCCGGCAGGATGCGCAGCGCGCGACGACGATAAAATTGGCTGAAATATTGGGGAACTGAGCGGCTATCCAGCAAGATGCCGGTGATCAGAAACCCGGAGAGCACAAAGAAAAGATTGACCCCCAGCCAGCCCGCCTGCGCAATCCTGAAGATGGCCCGCGTGAGGGAATCGTTCCCGATACCCGCACCACCCGCAAACCCTTTCCAGATCAGCGCGTGATTCAACAGCACCCAAAGAATCGCCACGCCGCGCAATACGTCCAACCCCGGCATGTACCGTTGCAGCAGGCGCGGGCTGGAGGTGATGCGGTTCAGCACTTCATCTCACCACGCAGCCCGGAGCCGGATGATCGCTCTCCGCCTACTTCGCCGTCAACGCAAGCTGCTGTTGATACTCCTCGTACGGTCCCTTGTGGTCCGTAATGTGGAAGTCCGTCGGGCCACCTTCAAAGTGCCAGATGCGTGTGCCGGCCTCTTCGATCAGGTCTTGATCGTGGGTGACAAGAAACACCGTGCCCTCGTACTTCTGGATCGCCTGGTTGAGCGCGTTGATGCTCTCCAGATCCAGGTGATTGGTCGGTTCGTCCATCACCAGCACGTTAGGTTTCTGCAGCATGATCTTGCAGAAGAGCAGGCGCGCGGCCTCGCCGCCCGAGAGCGCATCGGTTTTCTTCATCCCCTCTTCGCCGCGGAACAGCATCTGCCCGAGAATGCCGCGAATGTCTTCCTTCGTAGCCTTCGGATCGTACTGGTGCAGCCAGTCCGCGGCCGTCATGCCGAGCTGGATGGAGCCCTTGTGATCCTGCGCGAAGTAGCCGATCTGCACCTCGTGACCCCACTTCACCGTGCCGGAGTCGATCGAAACATCCGTCTCTTCCACACCCGGACCATTGGCCAGCAGCGCCTTGAGCAGCGTGGTCTTGCCCTGCCCGTTGCGGCCCACCAAAATCACCTTATCGCCCCGCGTGACCGCCGCGGAAAAGTTGTTGATGACGTGCTCGGTCTTGCCATTGGGCTGCGGGTAGCTCTTGTTCACGCCTTCAAACTCCAGCACATTCTTGCCGGAAGGCCGCTCCATCTTGAAGCTGATGAACGGGCGCGCAATGTTCGACCGCGCCAGTTCGCTGGTGGCGAGGCGTTCCACCTCCTTCTTCCGCGAGTTCACCTGCGAAGAGCGCGTTCCAGCCGAAAAGCGCGCGATGAAATCGTTCAGCTGCGCAATCTTCTTTTCGCGCTGCTCGTTCTGGCTCTCGATCCGCGTGCGGACGCTGGTCTTTTGCAGCACCATGTCGTCGTAGCCGCCGTTGTAGGTAATGATCGTCTCGTAATCGATGTCGGCGATGTGCGTGCAGATGTTGTTCAGGAAGTGGCGGTCGTGCGAGATGGTGATCACGGTGCCGTTGTAGCGCAGCAGGAAGTCCTCAAGCCAATGAATGGACTCGAGATCGAGATAGTTCGTCGGCTCGTCGAGAAACAGCGCGCCGGGGTTGCCGAACAACGCCTGCGCCAGCAGCACGCGCACCTTCTGGCCACCCTGCAGCTCACTCATCCTGCGCTCGTGCAACTCATCGGGGATGTCGAGCCCCTGCAGCAGCACCGCGGCATTCGCCTCGGCCTCATAGCCATCCTCATCGCCGACGATGCCTTCGAGCTCGCCCAGCCGCGAGCCGTCTTCGTCGGTCATCTCGGGCTTGTTGTAAATCACCTCACGCTCTTCGAGCGCGGCCCACAACGGCTTGTTGCCCATGATCACGGTATCGATGACGCGATAGGCGTCGAACTCGTACTGGTCCTGCTTCAAAACGCCGAACTTCTTCGGCCGCACCACCGTGCCCTTCTGCGCATCGATCTCGCCGGTGAGCACCTTCATAAAGGTCGATTTGCCGGCGCCGTTCGGCCCGGTAAGGCCATAGCGCCGCCCGTCCGTGAAGGTCACGGAAACGTCTTCAAAAAGCAGCTTCGCGCCGTAGCGCATCGTCACATTGGAAACAGAGATCATCAGCGACTATTTTCTCACGCCAGCGGCGGAAGCCGCAGAGTACCGTGTGCGTCGCTCAGCAATCGTTGGGACAACGCCGTTCGCTCAAAAGATAGTTTGCCGCCACGACTACGGCCGGAAGAAACATAAAGAATAGATCCAGCACACCTGCCTCCTTGATGATGGCTGCTCCACTCATCCGCGGCGATCCACCGCCGGGATGAGTGGATTTCATGCGTCCAGAACAACCCAAACCTCGGGCAAAGGAACACGCAAGAATCGGGCCAGTCTCCCCCTGCTTACCTGCTGCCGCCGGCCACTTCCACGATCGAGCCGGTCACCCAGCGCGCATCGTCGGAGGCCAGAAACACTGCCACATCGGCCGTGTCGTCAGGCTGACCCACGCGGCCCAGCGGGGTATTGGCAACAGCCTGCTTTTCAAAGTCGCTGCCGATAAATCCTAGCGACTTCGCGCCCTCGGTCACAATCATGCCGGGGCTCAGCGAGTTCACGCGAATCTTCTTCGGCCCCAACTCGGCTGAAAGAACACGCGTGATGGTATCCACCGCGCCCTTGGTCGAGGCATATACGCTCGATCCCGGAAACGCCCGGGTCGCCACCACGGAGCTGATGTTGATGATGCTGCCGCCCTCCGGCCCGAACAGCGGGAGCGCCGCTTTGCTGGTGAACAGCAGCCCTTTTACATTGGTGCCGTGCTGCCGGTCGAACTCGGCCTCTTCGATGGCCTCGAGCGGCTGCATCCCGAAGACGCCCGCGTTGTTCACCAGCACGTCCACGCGGCCGAGTTGATTCTTCACCTCGGCAAACAGCGCCTCGCGGTCGGCCGCAACCGCCACGCTGCCGCCGATCACCACTGCTTTGCCGCCTGCCTTCGTGATCTCCTCCGCCACGCGCTCCGCGCCGGCTTTGTCGGTCGCATAGTTCACCACCACCGTCGCGCCTTCGCGCCCAAACGCCTTTGCGATCCCGGCCCCGATCCCCTTTGAAGCGCCTGTAACCACCGCAACCTTGCCTGTCAACTTACCCATCGCATTACTCCTTTAGATTCTGGTCGAACTGTTCGACGCATGTCTAAATGGATGAGCGCAGGGAAATCGGGATGCATAGAATTTTCGCTGCCGGTCGCAGAAGAATCTTTTTACAAGGAGCCGAGTTCGCGCAGATAGGCGTCCCATACATCACGCCGCAGACTCAGGCGCATGGTGCGGCCATCGCGCTCGCCCTCCACCAGCCCTGCGTCCTGCAGTTCTTTCAGGTGGTGCGAGACCGTGGCCGCGCTGATGCTCTCGTGCTCGCAAAGCGCGCTGCAGGCAAGGACTGGCTGACGGGCGATCTGTTGCAGAATGGCAAACCGGCGCGGCTCGCCCAGCACACGGGCGATCGCCTGCATCTGCTCGGGAGAAAGCTGAACCTTGCGCTTCGCAGCCATCCGCTCATCATAGAGCCCCGCGGCGGCTCCGGCACAAAATAGAGCCTGCGGCGGCTCCGGCGGCTCCGGCGCAAGACATAGAACTAAACCGCATTGGGGAGAGCAGCCCCCGCGTGATTCGTGCCGCTTCCACCGGATGCAGTCGATCCCGGGGCGTACATTCCGCGGCGGCTCCGCAATCTGTAGCATGGACATAGCGGCATGGAACAGCCGTGTCGGTTTTCCGCATGCAAAATTCTCTTCAGCGTCGCCCCTTTCTGCTCCTGGTCCTGCTCCTGGTGCTGACCCTGTTGTCAGCGCAGAGAACTCTAGGCGCGCAGGGATACTCAGCCGACAGACCGGTGGGGGCGACAGCACAACAGCTGCCGGGCTATCTCGCCCATGCGGGCATCGAGCAGCGGCTGGGGCAGACGCTGCCGCTGAACGCGGTTTACACCGATGAGACCGGCCGCACGGGGGCGCTGAGCACATGGTTCTCCGGCAAGCCGGTCGCGCTCGCGCTGGTGTACTACCGCTGCGCGATGCTTTGCCCGCAGGTACTGCACGGGCTGGCCGGCGGCCTCAAAGGAACCACGCTCAAGCCCGGGGAGGACTACGACGTGCTGGTCTTCAGCATCGCACCCACGGACACCCCGCTGGACGCGGCCATGCAGAAGGCTGAATTTCTGAAGACGCTGGGGGCGGATTCTTCCGCAGCGGCCGCCGTGCACTTCCTCACGGCGAAGCAGCCGGCCATCGATGCCATTGCGGGTGCGACGGGCTTTCACTACGTCCTTGTGCCCGGCCCCGACGGCAAGCTGGACCAGTATGCGCATTCCAGCGTCGTGATGTTTGCGACGCCCGAAGGCCGGCTTTCGAAGTACCTCTCCGGCATCGACTACCAGCCGCGGGATCTACGCTTGGCGCTGCTGGGCGCCTCGGCCCACAAGATCAGCAATCCGGTGGACCTGCTGATCCTGTACTGCTGCAGCTATAACCCCGTGGTAGGGCGCTACTCGGTTTCAGTTCTGCGAATTCTCGGCATCGCCGGCATGGTCACCGTAGTGTTGATGATCGTCATGCTCGTCTTGTTGACGCGCAAGCCGCGATCGCGTGTTGCCGCTTGAAGCAAGCAGACTTCGTCCGCAACAGCAAAAATCACCTGAAGGTCCACCGTCGGCTTGATCAGCGCGGTATTGAAATCGAAATCCTGCGCCCGCTTAAACGGCAACCCTCGCTCTGCAGGTTCCGTTCGCTCTTCGCCGGGTCGAAACTGATCTCCACTCACTCAAAGTCTACTCACGCTATGCTGGAAGCGGCAACAATTTAAAGGCGCATGGGACGCAACCTCTACATACTTGCGGGTACGCTCGGTACGCTGGCGCTGATCTCCATTGCGCTCAGCTTCAGCCACTATGGCGAGGTCGCCGGTGTGCCCAGTGATGATTCGCTGTGGCGCACCACCGGCGTCGCGCTGCTGGCGATTGCGCTGATCGTCGGGCTCTCCGGTGTGCTTTCGTCGCTCTTCGAGCAGGCCGAACGCCGGGCTGAACAGACCCGTGAGCGGAACCGGCGCAACCGCCGCCCGCAGGCTTGAACGCCGCTAGCGATATCATGGTCCATGGCGCTCCTTTGAGCACCTTTGGAGCAGCAGCGCACCATGTTTGAGATCACCGTGCAGGCCGGTTTTTCTTCGGGCCACTTTCTTCGCGATTATTACGGTAAGTGCGAAAACCCGCACGGGCACAATTACCGTGTGCTCGTGACGTTGGCCGGCGATCAGCTTGAGCCGAATGGTTTACTGCTCGATTTCAAGCTGCTGAAACAGGTGCTCAAGCCTACGGTGGAGTATCTCGATCACCGCATGATCAACGAGTTGGAGCCTTTTACTACCGTGAATCCTTCCGCAGAAAATCTGGCGAAATACTTCTTCGACCAGACTGCGGATGAATTGCGCAAGATGACGCAAGGTCGTATACGCGTGAAGGACTGCACGGTTTATGAGACCGATACGAGCTTTGCGAAGTACTACGATTAGGTTGTTAGTTGTAAGTAAGCCGGGATGTCATCCGGAGCGAAGCGCGAAATCGAAAGACCTGCTTCTCGTTGTTGCTTTTCTTGCTGTCATTCCCCAAGGGAATCTGCTGTTCGTTTTTGCCGGCACTGAAGACTATGTTTGATTTGCTTCCCCAACTCGTCCCGGATCCGGTGCAAGAGGTCGAGCCTCAGCCGCCAGCGCGTTCGTTGCGCCTCATCGAGCTCTATCGCTCCGTGCAGGGCGAGAGTTCCTTTGCCGGTGTGCCGTGCATCTTTGTGCGGCTCGCGGGCTGCAACCTGCGCTGCTCCTGGTGCGATTCGGAGTACACCTTTACCGGCGGCCGGCCTTTCACGAACGATGACATCTTTCGCGAGATCGAGGCGCTGCAGCCATGCAAGCTGATCGAGTTCACCGGCGGCGAGCCGATGCTGCAAGCCCGCGAGCTGCTGCCGTTCATGCAGCGATTGCTTGATTCCGGCTACCAGTTGATGATCGAGACCTCCGGCGAACGGGCACTAGCGGATGTGCCCAAGGCTGTGCACAAGATCATCGATGTGAAGTGCCCCGGATCAGGCATGGCGGGCACGTTTCGCATGGAAAACCTCGATGCGCTCACGCCCAACGATGAGGTGAAATTTGTTCTGCTCGACCGCGCGGACTACGAGTTTGCACGCGACTTCATCCACAGGCATGACCTCGCCGCCAGATGCGGACATATTCTGCTCTCACCCGCGTTTCTCAAGGCGCCCAGTGAAGAGCGTAGCGCCGACAATTTAGCGCTTGAGCCACGTCTGCTTGTAGACTGGATGTTAGCGGATGGCCTGCCTGCGAGGCTGAGTTTGCAGATTCATAAGTTCATTTGGGAGCCGCGCAAAAAAGGTGTGTAGCTTAAGTAGGAAGTAGGAAGTAGGAAGTAGGAAGTAGGAAGTGCTGTGTGCATTCTAACTTGTCATCCCGCAACGAAGCGGAGGGATCTGCTTTTGCTCCTGCCCACGTTGCCATTGAGAATGGTTAGCGTTTGTGCGGACAGCAGATTCCTTCGCTCCTATCCCACCGCGTAAAGACCGCGCGTCGGGAACCCCGGCTGCGCTACGGAATAACAAAAAGAAGACAGTAGCAGCTGCCCCTATCCCACCTGGGTTCCCGTCTCACTCGAATATGTCCGCTGCCGCCACCCCACAGGCTTGCCGAAGAGCTTTCGAGCCAGCGCATACCACTGCACAGAGAGCAGCAGCAGGATTCCAATCGGATGCAGCAACGCGGAGCGGAGTGGCTGGCGGAAACGCCGCACAGCAAGCAGTCTTGGCACATACACGCTTGCAAGACTCAGGAGAAAAAGTCCTCTGAACGGATAGAAGAGTTTTGGTTGGGAGATGCCCACCAGAAAGCCACCGTGTGCGGCTGCTACGGCCATCGGAACCGCTGTCCCTGGCGCATGTTGAATCAAGAACATGCCGGCCGCGTCGCCGAGCAGATGGAGCATCAGCAAAGTGAACACGCTAAGCAGCAGGATGCCGGCAAGCAATGCAGGCGCCACTTGCCCAAGCAACAATACGGACGAGAGCGGCACGATCTTGCCTGCAGTCGCAATTCCTTCCGTGGCGTTTTTTGCCAAGCCCTGCCATACCTTCGCGGCCGAATCATACATCCGCACGCTGGCGAGTTCGGTGATGTCGGCGATGTCTGTGCGATAGCCTGCGCGCCGCAGTACGCGCGGCAGCAGCAGGCCATCGTGCATGGTTTCGCGGATCGCGGAGTGACCCCCGCTGGCGAAGTAGGCCTCCCGTTCCGCCAGCATGAATTGACCGCAGCCTGCCGCGAAGGATGGCCCGGTGCCGCGCCGCATCGCGCCCATGGGAAGGAAGCCGAGCAGCACAAAATGGATTAACGGAAGCAGCAGTTGTTCGAGCCAGGTAACGGTGACCAGTCGCGGAAAGCCTGAGACGAGAGCGGAGTTCGTGCTCTCGCTGAAGCTCGCCATGCGTGCGAGCAACTCCGGTTCGATACGGACGTCCGCGTCCAGAAACACGAGCAGGGGATGTGCGCTTTCCCCCGCGAGCGTCCAGCAGGCATGTTGTTTGCCGTTCCATCCCGGCGGCAGGCCGCGCCCCTCGACGAGCCGGACGCGGCGGTCCGCCATGGCAACGGAGCGAACCATGTCGGCTGTCCGGTCGGTGGAATCATCGTCGAGAACCAGCACCTCGAGATCGACCTGTCTGCTAGACAACACGCAATGAAGAGCCGCACCGATGTTGGCTTCTTCATTGCGCGCAGGAATCAGCACCGACACGCGGGTCGGCTCCGCGGAGGTCCTCCGTTGCGGTGCACGATAACGCCGCAGATTGACGCAAAACAGTACCGCCGGCACAATTGCGCACACAGCCGAGGCACCGAGAAGTAGGTCGAGGAGCATCCGCGCTATTTTCCCACGGGCAGAAGAAAACATGCGCCCATATCAACGATCGCTCGGTTGCGCATCGCGTTGCGTGTGGTCCAATGCAGGCCGGCGGCCCCGCAGGAGCGCACGGAAACGCCTGATCATGCCGTAGGCTCCGCCGGTTCCGCGAGCGCCCGTGGAGACCGTCTCGAAGGCCGACGGATCACGCGCGATTGCGGCCTTCTGCAGCAGGAACATCGCCTCCCCGAGAGCGTTTTCAAGCTGGCGGGTGACGGTCGCGGCCCCTTCGCCGGCGGGAACATGCGCGGGCTTGCCGAAATGGACCAGCGCCTCCGGCAGGCGCTCGTCCCAGAAGGTATATTCGATCGCCATGGGGATCAGCGCGACCTGCGGCGAGCGCAGCGCAAGCGCGGCCAGGCCGGGCTTGAACGCCAGCGGGAACTCGCGCACATCGGCGAAGCGGCCTTGCGGCGTCATCCACAGCACGCCGTTGTCGCGCAGGATTGCCTCGGCGGTGCGCAGGAATTGGGCACCCCCGCGCGTCGACGCCATCTCCACGGGAAAGATGCCGATCTTGCGCAGAATGGGGTATTTCTCCAGCGCACGAGCATCCATGGGTGCATAGTGGCGACGGCCGGGCAGCAACAATTGCCCCATCAACACGAGCAGCATGGGATCCCACCAGGAGGAGTGGTTGCCGAAGATGACTACGGGGCCTTGAACGTTACGCAGGTGCTCGGCACCCTGCACCCCCACCGCGCGGAAGTGTCTGCGAAAATAGCGGCGGACGATTCGCCTGAAAAAGCGCAGCACGAACGGAGAGATCGTCGGCACTGCGCGTTCAAGCGGCATGGCTCTACCCTATCCAACTCAGGCGTAGGCCGGTGTGCGGTCGCCTGCGGCTCTGGCGTCCGCGTCCAGCGAATCGGCCGCAATCCAGCCGGACATCATCACCATCGGCATGCCCGGACCGGGATGGGCTGCGCCGCCCGCAAGGTAAAGCCCGTCGAGCTCACGCGAACGGTTTGCCGGCTTGAACGCTCCCTTGAAGACCCCGTGGGAGCTGATGCCGTAGATGGCGCCGTTCAGCACGCGGTAGCGGTCGTGGATGTCCTGCGGCGTCAAGGCGCGCTCGTAGACGATGCGGTCTTCAATGTCATGGCAGCCGGCGGTGCGCTTCAGCTTATCGAGGATGATCTGCCGGTACTCCGGGAACATCTTCGTCCAGTCCTGGCTGGGGCGGATGTAGGGCGTGTGCACGAGCACATACATGGCCTCGCCGCCGGCGGGCGCGCTGTCCGGATCGGTCGCGGCGGTGCAGGCGAGATAGCAGGTGGGATCGGGCGCGGGGACGCCGAGGTCGTAGATGGCGTGAAACTCCTCATGCGGGTCGCGCGAGAACACGAAGTCATGGTGCGCGAGGTGGTCGTAGCGTCGCTTCAATCCGAGATAGAGCACCACGCCGGAGCAGGCGGGTTCGTAGTTGCGAGCGTTGTCGAATTTGCGCGCGGCGGCCGTTCCGCCGAGCAACTCGCGATGGGTGCGGACCGCGTCTTCATTGCTCAAGATGGCATCAAAGCGATACTGCTCACCGCTGGTGGTCTCGATACCCGAAGCGCGAGTGTGGCCGTTCGTGCCGTCCGTCAGGATGCGGGCGACATCGCAATTTGTATGAAATGCAACACCGAGTTCGGTGGCGAGGTTCACCATGGCCTCGGGCACAGCGCGCGTGCCGCCCAGGGGATACCAGATGCCTTCCTGCATCTGCATGTGGCCGATCGCGGTGAGGATCGCAGGCGAGGCGTCCGGGGAGGAACCGACATACTGCACCATGTGATCCAGCATCTGCGCTGTTTCTGGCTCGGCGATGAACTCGCGGATGGTGCCCGCAACGGTTTTTCCGAGCCTCATGCGCATGACATCCTTGAGTACCTTCACATCGAAGGCGCCATTGATGTCGAAGGTGTCCATCATGTTGCCGACGCTCTTCCAGAAGAAGAATTTTTCGGAGATCTCATGCAGGTTTTCGGAGAGCTCCATCAGCCGTTTGTAGCCCTTGCCCATACCCGGCCAGCGCGCTTCCAGGTTCGCGACCATCTTGCTTTCGTCGTCGAGCAGATCGATGACGGAGCCGTTGTCGAAGAAGCAGCGCCATTGTGGATCGAGGCGCACCATCTTGACGTAACCGTCGAGATTGCGGCCGGATTCGGCGAATATCTTGCGCAGCACCGAGGGCTGAATCAGGATGGTTGGCCCCATGTCGAAGCGGAAGCCTTCTTCCTTCAGCTGTGCTGCCTTTCCGCCCAGCCAGGCGTTCTTTTCGAAGACGGAAACCTCGTGCCCGCGCGCGGCCAGCGTACATGCCGCCGCCAATCCTGCCAATCCCGAACCAATCACTCCAACGCGCATACGAACTCCTGAAATCCTGAAACTCAACCCTTTGGATGATGCGGCTGCACACGCACTCGCTAGCTTGCGACGACTAATGTCTGCGCGCGGCGGCTGCCATGATCCGCATCGCTGCCAGGCGTTCTCGCCACGAACCGGCGTGCAGAGCACCGATGAAACCTGTAAACAGGGGCAATTCCTTCGGCCCGGCTGGATCGTAGTGGCGCGCGGAGCCTTTGCGCCGTACGGACACCGTCTTCACTGCGGTCATCTCCAGCAGGCCTTCCCCGCCGCGGGTCATACCAAAGCCGCTGCGGCGGAGACCGCCGAACGGCACACGCGGATCGGCCGTGGGCGCGATGAGATCGTTGATCAGCACAGCCCCCACCCGCAACTGCTCGCCGAGTGCATAGGCTTCGCGGGCATCGCCAAAGATGGCAGCCGTCAGCGCATAAGGGCAGTCATTCACCAGATCAGGCATGTGCAGAACCGAAGGCGCTTCGATCAGCGACAGCACCGGCGCGAACAGATCGCTGCGCGTGATCCTCATCTCCGGAGTGGCGCGATCGACCAGCACGGGAAGCTGCGCGTTGGCATCAAGCGTGCCCACCAAATGCGCGCCGCGCGACGTAGCCTCGGTGATGAGTCGCTGCAGCTTATCGGCTGTGTGCGGAGTCAATCCCACCGGGGCTATCTTGTCGAGTTCCGCTTGGAGCAGCGGCCGCAGTACCTGCATCGTCTCCGCTGTCGCGATGAGGCGGCGCGGAGACATGCAAACCTCTGCGCCGTTCAGCCGTAGGCCGAAGGCAATCGCCTTGGCGGCAAGCGAAAGATCCGCGGACGGGAGAACCACGACAGCATCCGCGCCGGAGAGTTCCATTACAGCGGGCGTAGCGGTTTCGGCAAGGCTGCGCAGCACCTTTTGCCCGCTTTCGAACGAGCCGGTAAATACGACCTTGTCCGGACGTTGCTGCAAGGCACCCTGCGCCGCTTCTACGCTTTCCTTCGTGACGCAAAGCACACCGCGGGGCAGGCCGCTTTCACGTAGTGACTGCGCTACCAGCAGCGCTATGCGCTGGCCTCCGGCGCCGGGCTTCCAGGTCACGGCATTTCCTGCTGCGAGTGCCTGCATGGTTTGCACCCCGGGAAGGAACAGCGGAAAATTGGCCGGTCCGATCACCAGGATGTGACCGAGCGGCTCGCGGTGAATCTCGGCCTGCACACCGGTGAGCCACAAAGGACGATTCCGCCGACCGAGGCGCTGCGGCGCGAGTAGCTTCCGGGCGCTCCGCTCAAGAAACTTTATCGCTTCCAGCAGCGGCAACAACTCTGTGATGAGCGTGTCTGCGGAAGAGCGCCGCAAGGACGGAGAGATAGCCTCGGCAAACGCCTCTGTATGCGCGGCCATATGATGCCTGGCTACACGTAGCACCTGTAAACGAGCGGCGAGCGGCTTGGCGGCCCACCCCCGCTGCGCCTCTGGAAGGACAGATTCTGGAAGTACAGGTTCTAAGCGGACCGGTTCCACAAAAACAGGTTTTGCGGAGATCGATTCAGCAGCCTCATTGCGCATTCCCGAGCAGTGGCTCTGACATACTTCGGGGTACGGCGCGCGTGTGCTTTCGGTCTGCAGCAGATCAGCCAGAGCCGAACTCACGATGCGACCTGCATGAGATCTTCGCGAAACGCACCCTCGGCCGAACTGTTCCACTGCGGCTGGATGCCGAGATCCTCCAGCAGCAGACGCGACGAGATGCGTGCCGACTGAAAGATGACCGGGAGCCCCGAGCCGGGATGGGTGCCGCCGCCGACGAGATACATTCCGCGCACATCTTCGAAACGATTATGCGGCCGCAGATGCAGCATCTGCGTGAGCGAGTGCGCCATGGAGAAAGTCGCACCCTTGTGCAGGCCGAACTCATCTCGCCAGCCGCTCGGGGTCATGATGCGTTCCGTGCAAATACGTTCTTCTACACCGGTCAGACCTATCTTTTCGATCTGGCTGAGGGCTAACTCACGAAAGCGCGGCATCTCCCGTTCCCAATCGATCGTATTCGTCTCGTGCGTCACAGGCAGCAGCACATACAAGGTTGAATGGCCTTTGGGTGCAAGCGTGGGATCGGTGATGCTGGCGTTCTGCACGTAAAAGCTCGGGTCTTCCGAGAGCTTATGCAGGTTTTCGATATCTTTAAGGTTTTGGCGATAATCCTTGGCGAGATAGATGGTGTGATGCGCCACGTTGTCATAGCGGCCCTCGATCCCGAGATACATCATGAACGTCGAGCAGGAGAAGCGCTTGCTCGCAATGCGATTGTCGGTCCAGCGACGGCGATGCTTGCCGGGCAGCAGCTTGCGCATGGCCTCGGCAAAATCGGCGTTGACCACGACAGAGTCGGCGTACAGGGTGCGCTTCGATGTGCGCACGCCACGAGCTTCGCCGTTTTCAACCAGCAACTCCTCTACGGGCTCGTTCAGAAGAATCTCTACACCCATCTCCGCGGCCAGGCGCGCCATCGCGGACGAAACGGTGCCACAGCCGCCGATAGGATGAAATACCCCATGCTCGTACTCGAGAAACGAAAGAATGGAGAACAGGGAAGGACAGCGGAACGGGCTCATGCCCAGATACTTCGATTGGAAGCTAAAACCGAGACGAATGCGTTCATCGGAAAAATGCGTGCGCAGGTCGCCGTCTAGCGAAAGCCAGGGTTTCAGCAGCGGCAGCAATTTGAGCATGTCCGGCTTCAGCAGATCCGTCCATCTTTCAAAAGGTGATTCGAGAAACGGAAGAAAACTTGCCAGTTTACGACGATTCCGCTCCAGGAAGCCACGAAATGCTTCGGCATCATGGGGAGAGATACGGGCGATCTCCGCCTCCATTCGGTTGATGTCGGGCGTAGCATCGATCTTTCCGCCCGAACCGAACATTAACCGATACTGCGGGTCGAGCCGCTTCATGGGCACCTCGCGATCGAGATCATAGCCGGCATCGGCAAAGATTTCCCGTAGGACGCGCGGGTAGAGGAAGAAGGTAGGCCCGATGTCGAACTTATAGCCATCCTGCTGCAGCGTGGCGGTGCGTCCACCCACGCGGCCATGCTTTTCTACCAGTGTGACGCGCACACCGGAGCGCGCCAGGAGCATGGCAGAAGCTAGCCCTCCCGGGCCGGCTCCCACAATCACCACGTGTTTCGCCGACCGATTCCGAATAAAGGCTTGAGGCATTCTTGAACGGATTCCTGTGATGCGATTTACGCAAAGCTGATTTGTAGGATGCCGCAGAGAAATTTGTGACAGAAGGGCGCCTGTATCTCAGCAAAGGATTCGGGGAACTCGATGTGCTATACAAAAGCTAAGTCCGCTCGGGGACCGCAGTACCGCTCCTTATGCCGGGAAATTAGTCGAGCATCCCGCGTACCAGGCCGCGCACCTTTTCCGTCACTACGCCGTAGACGATGTGCGTGGTCGCTTCGCTGGTGTGCTCGCGGAACGACTGTTCCTCGGGCGGCTCGGAGAGGCCAAGCTTGGGCAGTGCGCCCTCATGCGTCAGGCTCATCAGCGTGAGCCCGAAGGTCGCTCCACTCTTTGCCGTAATCTGCGGATAGAGCTCGGCGAGCACGCCATAAAAGCCACCGGCAACGGCGCCAAACACCCAATGAATCGTCTCGGCGGCGATCTCCCGGGTGTTTTTATCCAATGGATGCCCAGCGATCTTTTCGGCAGTGACTTCCGGGGGTTCCGGCTCGCCGTGAACACGCGGCGGGTATACCTTTTCGGCGAGGGACTTCGCCGCAGTCGCAACCAAACCACCTACGACACCGGCGATCAAACCCTTTACCAGCGCAGACGTATCTTTCTTTTGTTCCAGGCTCACGTTTCTACCCTCAACTGAGCACTCAGATGCGGCTTTACGCAACCGCGTTCTCCCGGCGAGTGACGGCCGGTGGTGGAACTCCGATAGAATGCTGAGTTTTGAACTGGGCGCTCCCTGTTGAGCTTGGAAGACAGCCTCCGGCGCGACGAATAGCTTAGCTATCCGTGCTCGGGGCTTCGTTGCTCGCAACACGGTCGGTGTCGAGTTCATCGGCATCCATCGCGTCCTCATCGACGCCCGCGACGACATCGCCATCGTCCTGATCTTCCTTGCCGTCCGGGATTTCGCGAGCCTGAAACTCCGGAACGGCGCAAATCCGCGGCAACTGGACCCGCTCTTCTCCGTAGGCGGGAGATGCACCTGCTCCAAACGAGAACGCGGGCGAGGTTCCCACCCCGTCCGCGCCCAAGTTACTCCTCATCCTCATCTTCGTCGTCGTCCTCATCTTCGTCGTCGTCCTCATCGTCGAGGTCGTCGTCGTCCTCATCCTCGTCGTCCTCATCTTCGTCGTCTTCGGTCTCTATATCGTCGTCCTCATCCTCATCTTCATCCTCGTCATCTTCATCTTCATCTTCGACGTCATCGCTGTCGCGGGTTTCAAGCGAGGGATGGTCCTGGACCTCCGAGCGATCACTGCGGGTTTGCAGGTTCTCGCTGGAGCCGTCCACGGTGGGGTTGCCGTCAATAAACTTGGGGTCGTTCTCAAAGGTCGCGGTGGCGTCGTCGCCGATCAACTCGTGCAACGCTGCCGCGCTGTCGGTCGCGGGAAGATCCTGATTCATAGCCATGCCATTCTCCTGGGGCGGGGGCGTCCCACCTCACGCCTTGGATGCAGGTTTGGCGCCCGGAAATTCGGCTTGCGCATCGGCAAGCGATTTTTTAGCTCACGGATAAATCCATGGAGCGTGGTCCGGCCGTGCTGCGATGGAGTTCGGGATCCCGAATGGAAGAGGAGTTAAGGGCCGAAGGTCAGCGTGAGGGTCTGTACGTCGGAGCGCTTGCGATCCACGGAGCCGTCCAGGGTAACCAGGCTCACGGTGCCTCCTCCGCCTGCGGAGGTGTCCCACACGACGCCGTAGCTCAGCGTGACGGTAAGGTCCGTGAACCTCGCGGCGCCGATGCTCTGCGTTCCCTTCACCTGGGCGGCGGCGGACTGCAGCGTGGCGAGCAGAGTTTGCGAAAAGTCGTGAACGTTGGGCTGAGTACGCGGATTCAGACTGCCGGTTGCGGCAGGTGCGGGCGGGACGGCGTAGGTGAAGGTGACCTCGTTGGTGGTGTCGGCGGCGCGGTTGGCGCCGATGCGGAAGATGAGGATATTGAAGCTGAAGCCGGCACCCTGGGAAGCGGTGGCGTTGAAGTCGAAGGTGACCTTGGACAGCTTGGGAAGCGATTTGCTGTCCGCGGTGGCGTTGAAGGTGTCCAGGGTGCGGGTGACCTGTTCGGCGACGAGACATAGCGGGACCTCCGCGGCCTTCCTGTCGGCGGGTATCTGGCAGGTCTGGGCCAGAGCCGAGCCCATGGCTGAGAGAAGAACCGCGAGCGCGCGACAAAGCTTCTTCATGGAAGCCTCCCTTAACGGCCCATTGTAGCGGCCCGCTGTGGCTGAATTGTGCGCCATTGCGCCGGGGGTGCAGGCGTGAGTCGGTGGGCTGCGGCCCGGTAGCGCAGGAGGTTCTTCCACCTTCAGGGCGGGGCTGTGACCCCCATGGGCGGCCCCCTGTGTTGGAGTATTGACTCATGAGTCACGTGAGAAATGAGTCAACCGCAGAGACGATCCGGATGCGCCTTCAGCTTTTGCGCACCTACCACCAGGCCGCCGTGCGCTCCGGCGAAGAGTGTCTGCGAGCGGCGATGGCGGAGTACCAGCAGAGCTTCGGCCTGGGACAGGAGCGGGAGCCCGCGTAATGCGGGGCTCCGCGTTCGGCGATTAGGGCAGCGCCAGATCACCGCCATCCGGCGCGGGTTCGGTTTCTACCTCGACGAAGTAGTCCTTATCCGGCTCCACGTCGAAGCGGGTCACCGCGGCGGCGACCTGCAGGCCGTAGAGCATGGTCGCAGCGCGCTTACCGTCGAGCTGGTTGCGGCCCAGCGCGGAGACGATCATGGAAGCCGCTACCTGGATGGACTCGCGGTCTTCGAGCGCGGGAAAGACGAGGGTGAGAGGCTGAGTAGGTGGTGCGGCGACCGTCGGCTCAGGCTGCCCGAGCGCGTCGGCGCGCAGCGGGTGGAGGATGAGCGGGCTGTTGTCGGGCGTTGGATTGCCTGAAGGGGGCAGCGCGTGGCGCGCGCGGGTGCGGAAGTGGAAGTAGCAGTAGGCTTTGTCCCGCAGGGCAGGCGAGCTGCAGCGGCGACCGGTGGTCAGAATGTGGCGGCACTCTTTAGCTTCAGACATCGGTTTTCCTCCGTGGGGATACCCCTCCCCCAAGGTTCGGTTCTGTGGGGTAAATTCTTTATTTTCTTGAGATTGCGATGCGGTATCCGCGGTAAGTTGCTCGTGCGTTGGAACTTACGCGCAGATTCTTTGTTTTGAGTGATTTACAGGGAGTTCGCCAGCGGACCGAACATTTCCGCTCCTCCCCATAGGCGGGAAAGGCCAGATAGCCGAGTTGCGGTCGGAGCTACAAGGCTGGGAAGCTCCTCTATCCATTGTAGGGGATATGAGCCATTCTTCCGCAGACGTAACTTACGTATACAAGCGGTTTAGACCGACTGGAGCTTGACACAACTTCGCCGGCCGGAAATGCTTCCGTGTGAAGCGGCAAGCGGCCTTAACGGTTGGCTGCGGTTGGATCGGATTTTGGGGGATTACTCCCCACTCACCCGCGATTAGACTGCGCGTGATAGGGCACCCGTCAAGATCTTCTTATTGGGGCCGGCCATCCCCTGCCAGGAATGTGGCTAAGGCTACATGATTACGGATTTCCAGCGAACTTAGGTACCCACATGTGCTGCAGAATGCCATAGAGATGACGCCTTCATGGAACCCCTTTGGCTCGATTAGCTGCGAACCCTGATGCTCGGGCGCAGTGAACGGAAGAACAAGGCTACAGGCGGTCAGGTTCGCGGTACATCGGGGCAGGACAGGATAGACATAGGAAAATCCGGCTTGCTGTTTTGTATGCCGATGCGTGGAGACGAAGCGTCTTTCAGAGTATATTGTCAGCGCATTCGACCAGTTCCACAAGCTGGCGTGTTGACGTATAAAACCACGCAATGCGGCGGCCATTAAAGGCAACGGCTGGCGCTGGTGCGCTGACGATAAGGCATTTGTGCTTTTTGATATGGGCGAGCGCCCTTTCCATGTCGTTGGTCTCGAAGCAGAGATGGTAGGCACCTCCCCCGGATTTATTGAGCATGGAGTTGATCGGCGAGTCCGCGGTTAAGGGAGCGATCAACTCGATTTCTGCTACGTCCTCGTCTGACTGCGTCAAAAAATTGACTGTAACTTTCTGGATAGGATCGTCGAAAGGGCCGGAGATCACACGATATCCAAGCAGGGACTGCAGCATGTTGGCTGCTGGATCAAGCTCCGGCACAGCGACGCCCACATGCAACAGCCTGAACTGGAGATCCGCGGGCAAGTCGGAGCTCACAGTGTGGCTCCCTTTTGCTCCAGGGCCGCTTGCAGCTTTGCTACCGTGGTCAGGTCCGGCACTTGGCCTGGATCGAACTGCACACCGTACTCTCCTTCGACAGAAAGGATGAGTTGCAGGTGCCGAAAGGAATCCCACGACTCAGCCGAGTCGGTGGACAACTCCGGGGTTACCTCATCTGGTGAAATTTCAAGCGTGTCTGCGACGATGTCACGAAGGGATGGTGGTATCTGCTGCGTGCTCATAAGTTTCGGATCCTTCCAAAGTTAGCCACGATGGGCTCGGGGGAGAGTGTTGGGCGAGATCAAGCCGGTAGACCGCCGTGTCGCCGGCGGCTAAAGCTTCATCTCGGTGAAATCCATGATCGGGATAGAAATTCTTGCACGGTATGTTTTTTTTGGTTTCGATGTACTCACCAATCAGCCATTTGCTACCCATCCTGGTTGCTCGCGCGGCCAGTTGCGCTAGAAGCGCAGTCTCGATTCCTCGCCCGATAACCCTGCAGGAGAGAAGCAGGGAATCGATGACACAACGATCTTCTTCCTGCCGAGTCAGCGCCAATCCGACCACACCTGCATCGCCGAATTTATCCCGAACACGAACGGCCACTGCCTGACAATGGGGGTCCGAAGCAAACTGCATCACCTCCGTCGAAGAATGGCGGCAGGTTGTGAGATTGAACTGGTTGGTTTTTGCCAGAAGTTGCACGGAGCGGGCCAGGGGAGCGTCTGCGGCATTTAGAAATGTGCACACGATTTCAAGTGACTGCAGAAACTCATCCCGGCTCGCCGCGCTGAGGCTCAGCGTTGTGCGTTGAGCCTGCGCCTTGTATTCCTGCGAACGGTTTAGATCGTCCGTTGTGACCGTCGTTGCGTCGAAGAACCAAGCTTCTGCGAGGGCGCTTACCAGTCGCCATGGCTCAGTGGCCGGCACTTCGATTACAGCGACTTCGGGAAGCTGCTGGCGGATGGCTTCGCACTCGACCGGGTTGTCGTCAACAAAGACAAGGGAATCCAACCCGAGCGAAAGTTCCGCCGAAATGTCTCGCAAGGCATCTGCCTTTTCATTCCATCCGATCTTCCTTGCAACGAAATCGTCGAGGGTAAGAGCAAGGTCTGCGGCGCGCGTCTTGAATACCTCGGCGACGTCATTTTCATTGTTTTTGGATGTGACTGCCAGGAGGATGCCGCGTGCGGAGAGTTCTTTAAGATAGCGTTGGTATTCAAGGTAGCAGTTGCCGGGAAAGGCACTCCCGGTAGCTATCCCGCTCGGTCCGTCTTCGCCCAGAATTCCGCCCCATAAGGTGTTATCCAGGTCCGTGCACAAGACCTTCCGGGGCGCGCGAAACATGGCGGAAGCTGATCGCATGAGACCGTGCGCGAAGGGCCTGAATGCACCCGGGGCGAGTGGGAGCCGGGAGGAAAGAAACATTCGTGTATCTCGCCAGCGCTCGCGCCCGTACTGCGCTGCTATCTGGTCCACGTCGAAGAAAATGCAATCGGAGATATTACTGCATATCTCGGCTAATCGGCGGTTCAACTCCTTCACGGTGTTAACCAAGCTGTGCCTGACGTTGGCATCCCCTACGTGGCCCAGGGAGGTTGTGTCCGGGACTACACAGCCTTGCAGCACCAGGCGTCCTGCATTGGAAGACCGGTAACTATGCAGCATTTGGGCTACTCGCGCTGCCGAAGCCTCTAGCTCCATGCTTACTTCATCCGAACGGCCGGAGGAGCACACTTGGGAGAGCTGCCCGGCAATCTCTTCCAGGTCGAGCAGGATGAGCACAAGGTCGGCTTGCGAGCGGCTCAAGCTGCCTTGTGGGGTGAGCATCTCCTCCATGTACGAGCCATATCCGCCGACCTCAAGGTCGAGCACATAACCGCCCAGTACAGCTTCCACATGCAAGGAGGGGAGTATTGGTTCGACGGTGACGGAACGCACGATATATGTCTTGAGTGGCCTGTAACCCTGCTCGATAAGTTCGGCGCCAAGCTTTTTGAAAGCGGTCGCGCAGAAAGCAATATCTGTTGCTTTGCCGAGCGCCAGAAGATCGCGCGCCTGGCGGAGGACAGCCTGGGGTTGCCGCGCTGCCAGAGCGTCCTGCAAAGCTTGCCGCTTCTCCCGCCAATCCATTTGGGCCTGATCAGCTTGCATTGGCTTCCACTCCTGTTGCTGTCGGCAAAAGCTCTTCGACAGCGGTGGGCGCTGCGGAAGGTGAGGGTTTGGGGCGCATGATGATGCGGCCTGGGACTCCCATGATTGTGGCTCCGGGCGGGACGTTGCTCATAACCAAGGTATTGGCGGCGATCTTGGCTCCGGTGCCGATTTTGATTTTCCCCACCAGCACAGCTCCGGTGCCGACATAGACGTCGTCGCCCAGAACCGGGATACCCTGACGGCCCATGGCGGATGCCCCAATGGTGACCCGGTGCGCGAGGTCACAGTTTCGGCCGAGGACTGCTCCTGGATTGATGTGCACTCCGCCGATGTGGCCTATGTAAAAGCCGCCACCAATTGTGGCTTGCGGGTCAATATCCATCTCCATGAAAATGACACAGAACTTCACAGCCACGAACGATAGCAGCTTGAGTGGAATACGCAGGAGCGCGGGCGGTTTCCCCACGTAAGCCCAATGACTCAGCCGGTAGGACGCGATTGCCCAGACAGCTGGGTTCGACCAAAGGTCCTTGCCGCCGTATCCTTTCGCGCGATAACGCGTTATGTCTTCCGAGAATGCGCTCATGCGTGTCTTCTTCATACTGTGTTTTAGGGTGCCAATCTGGCGACTGCACCATAATGGTTTGTTATCAGGTTAGTAAGGAAGGCGAGGGTTTGTCAGTAACGGGTTTGAGGTGTCCAAGGGGGAGGAGGAGATTTTGTTCGGTTTCGAGGAATTGAGTGGAGAGTTAAAGGCCCTTATTCAACCGTCACGCTCTTCGCCAAATTTCTCGGCTGGTCGACATCGCAGCCGCGGCGGACGGCTATGTGGTAGGCGAGGAGTTGTAAGGGGACTACTTCCAGCAGCGGCAGGAGGAGTTCGGGGGCGGCTGGGACTTCGATGACGTGCTCTACGAGCTGGTGGATGTGGGTGTCGCCTTCGGTGGTGATGGCGATGACGCGCCCCGAGCGCGCGGTGACCTCTTGGATGTTGCTTAGGGTTTTTTCGTACTTGAGGACGCTGGCGGGGTCGGTGGGGTCTTGCGTGGCGATGCAGACGACGGGGAGATTTTCGTCGATGAGGGCGTTGGGACCGTGCTTCATCTCGCCGGCGGGATAGCCTTCAGCGTGGATGTAGCTGATTTCCTTGAGCTTGAGGGCGCCTTCGAGGGCGATGGGGTAGTGAATGCCGCGGCCGAGGAAGAGGAAGTCGTTGACGCCGGAAAATTCCTTGGCGAGGTGTACGCAGAGGTCGTCGGCAGTGCGGAGGACCTGCTCTAACTTGCCGGGGATGAGGCTTAGTTCAGTTACGAGTTTCAAGCTTTCCAGTTGCGAGATGGTGCCGCGAACCTGGGCGAGGTGGAGGGCCAACAGATATAGGGCGGTGAGCTGGGCGGTGAATGCCTTGGTGGAGGCGACGCCGATCTCGGGGCCGGCGTTGGTGGTGATGGTGCCCTGCGCGAGGCGGGTGACGGCGGCGCCGACGACGTTGCAGATGGCGAGGGTCTTGGAGCCGTTTTTGATGAGCTCGCCCTGCGCGGCTATGGTGTCGGCGGTCTCGCCGGACTGGGTGATGAGGAGGCCGAGGTCGGAGGGATTTGGGATGGGGTCGCGGTAGCGGTATTCGCTGGCGTAATCGACATCGACGGGGAGGCGGGCGAGGCGCTCGATCATGAACTTGCCGGCGAGCCCGGCGTGCCAGGACGTTCCACAAGCCGCGATGGTGATGCCGGTGGCGGCGCGGAGGTCGGCCTCGGAGACCTGCATGTCGGGGAGGAAGACCTTGCCGGTTTCGAGCGAGACGCGGCCGAGGGTGGTGTCGCGGACGGCGCGGGGCTGCTCGTTGATCTCCTTGAGCATGAAGTGCTTGTAGCCGGCCTTTTCGGCCTGGATGGGGTCCCAGGTGATGCGCTGCGGCTTGAGTTCCTTGGGGGAGCCCGTGAAGTCGGTCAGCTCGATGCCGGCGGTGGTGAGGGTGGCGCACTCGCCGTCCTGGAGGAAGTAGATCAGGCGGGTGTGGTGGAGGATGCCGGGCACGTCGGAGGCAAGGAAAAACTCGCCGTCGCCGATGCCGAGGACGGCGGGCGGCCCCATGCGGGCAGCGACGAGCTTGTCGGGCTCGTGCGCGGAGAGGACGCCGAGGGCAAAGGCGCCGGTGAGACGCTTGACGGCTCTTCTTACCGCTTCTTCCAGGGGAATGGCGTGGGTGGGGGTGCGCTCGCGGGTGACGGCTTCGGTTTCGTTGGCTTCTACGGTGCGGGGGAGGGTGGCGGTGGCGCTTCCGTTGGTGGAAGACCCCACCCTAACCGACGATGAGGCTGTCGGCGAGGATGAGGCACCCGGGTTTTGGGCCGCTTGTTCCAGTTCGTCTTGGATGACGTGGGCGATGATTTCAGTGTCGGTTTCGCTGGCGAACTTGTGGCCCTTGGCGAGTAGGGCTTTCTTGAGTTGCAGATAGTTCTCGACGATGCCGTTGTGCACGACGACGAGGGTGCCGGTGCCGTCGCGGTGCGGATGGGCGTTTTCCTCGGTGGGGCGGCCGTGGGTGGCCCACCGTGTGTGCCCTATGCCGTAGGTCCCGTGGACGGGGTTGTCGCGGAGGATGACATCAAGGTTGCGGAGCTTGCCGGGAGCGCGGCGCAGTTGCAGCGGATTGGCGGACCCATCCGGGGCGGTGCCCCCGGCGACGGCGATGCCGGCGGAGTCATAGCCGCGGTATTCGAGGCGCGCAAGGCCTTCCATGATGACAGGGACGCAAGGTTTGGGGCCAATGTAGCCGACGATTCCGCACATCCCAGCAGTGTAGATGGTGGGCGGCATGCGTTGGCGGGCTAAGTTGGCAGACGGGGTGGCGCGTTTGTGGGATTGGCTGGGTGTTGTTGAGGGGCGAGGATTGAGGATTCGAGGAGCGAGGTTGGGGTGCGTTCTTGGATGGGGTGGCGCGTTTGTGGATGGACCGGTCCGGGAGCGGAGACAAGGGCAGATCCGGGCCTGACGACGAGGCTCAGGTGGGAGACTGTCCGGCTTCGAGGGCTCACCTAGCCGCTTCACTCGTTCGCGTCAACTATCCACTTCGAGGTCGGTACGCACATGTTCGGCGAGCATGTCGACGGAGGTGGTGGAGGCCATCTCCTTGAGCTCGGCGTCGTCCTCCGGACTGGGCGATACATCCAGCTTTTCCGCGATGAGGCGGAGGAGCTGGAGAGTTTTGGTGACCTCTTTCTCAGAGAGGAGATTGATTTGCAGATCGAGTTGATCGCGTACGTCGATCCGTTTCTGCATGCGGTTCTGCTTCATGAGCACAAAGGTGCTGAGCAGCACGCCTTCGACCGAGACCACCATGGCGAGCAGGATGAAGGGGTAGGGATCGAAACGTTTGACCCCTGGGATGACGCCCGTGTTGATGAGAAACCAAGCGGCAAACCAGCCGATGTGGAGAAAGACGAAGGTCATGCTGCCGGAGAAGCCACCGATCACGTCCGCGATGCGGTCCACAACCGTGCGGTGCTGTTCCAGCGACTCCTGCATCTGGGCCACGGACTGAATGTTGGCCGTGACAGTCCCTGGAGCCTTGGTCTGTGTGGAAGGGCTTGCCATGGGCATAAGATGCCGCCGATTCCACCCCCGGGGTGAGGTGGAGGACCCGCGGCAGGTGGAGGATAGGAAGGCGGGCTAGCCGCGGGCATTCAGAAGGAGCATGGCGCTGGCGGGTGGCACCGTCGAGGCCTCGCGGTAGCTTTGGGGTTCGTCGAGCTGCGCGGAGCGGGCGGTGAGCGAAGGCGCGGTGAGCTGCTGCGCGATGCTGTAGCCGGGGAGGTCGAGGAGCAGCGGCTGCTTGTCGTCCTTGTTGATGATGGCGACCTGGGTCTGGCCGGTGGGGAGCTTGGCCGCGTAGACGGTGGCGTTCGGGAGAACCGCGCCTGTCGGACCGTAATCGAAGGCGACGGGAATCATGGTTGTGCCCGCGAACTGGCTGGCGAAGAGCAGGCCGTAGAAGTCGGGCTCGGCGACGTACAGGCCGTCGATGTCCGCGATGGGGGTGTAAAAAGGGCGGGGATGGGGGGCGTCGTTGGGGGAAAGCAAGGCTTCGCCGGGAAGATGGCCGCCGAGCGAGTTGCCGACCGCTTTGCCGCTGCCCCCGTGGAGGTTGATGCCGGCGTAGCCGTGCGCGGCGAGGAAGAGGGCATAATCGGCGACCCAAAGGGCGGAGGCGAAGACGTCCGAGACGCCGGGTTTGCCGCCCTGGTAGCAGGTGTTGCCCTCCGTCATGCGGTAGGGGACGCCAAGCTTTCCCGCCGCGGCCTGGGTGATGGCGGCAACGCTGGCGACCTTGGGATCCGGACGCAGGAGGCGGGGGATGTTCACGGCGGGGCTGGAGGGCGGACCACCGAAATAGTAATGGTGGCTGATCGAGGCGACCGACGGACGTGTGCCGGGGCCGGTGCCCGGCTGGAGGGCGCTCAGGCGATTCGCGATGCGATTGCTCCAGGTGGCGTCGCCGGCGGTGTCGGGAAGGCCGAAGCGGGCCTCAGGGACGCGGGCGCGGATGGCGTCGGCCATCAGCAGCCACTCATCGAGATAGCGGTCGGCGTTCCAGGTGGCCTTGTCGCGAAAGCGGCGATCAAAGAGATCGGGCTCGTTGCCGAGCTGGAAGTATTCGAGCTTGGGGCCGAGAATCGCGGCGACGGCGACGGCCTGCTCGGCTCCGCGAGCGGGGGTGTCGGTGCCGAGATTGATGCCGAAGAGGCAGGTCCAGCCGGTGGCGTCGAGAAAGGCGCGGAGGTTGTGGACGGCTTCGGGCGTGACAGGGTAGGCGAGCTGCTGGAAGGGCCTGGTGTTGGGCTCGACGGAGGGGATGACGTTAGCCGGGAGCGGCGGTTGGGTGCTGGAGGGGGTGGGTTTCCACCAGCCGACGTCGGAGGTATTGCCGCCGAGGCGAAGGACGCCGCGAGGGCTGAGCGCGCGGAACTGCTTGATGAGGCCGGTGGTTTCCGCGGAGAAGAAGGTGGGATCGGAGAGCTGCTCGATCTCATAGCTGAGGCCGATGAAGTTGGGCGGGACTGTGGGGCCGGGGCGGTCGGGGTGCAGGGTCAGCGTGGCTGCGGCGGGCGAAACGGCTTGCGCCAGGGCGCGTAAGGATGCGGAGCCTACCGCAGCGGCGGCAGAGGTCTTCAGGCTGGACTTCACAAAGCGGCGGCGGTCAAGCAGATCCATGGGCTATCAGCCTATGCCGAACGCCTCCATGCTGTCGACGAAGGCGCGGCGAGTTGCCGGCCGTGTCTCACTTCGGTACGGAGGTCAGGGCCAGATTCCCCAAAAGTGCAGCTGCAATGCGCTATCCGGCTGCGCTAGGGTATCGGTAAGATTCAGAGCCGACCGGCGAGTACGCGGAGAATCAAGATTGAGTGTGACCAGGCATCTATGGATGGGCGTTCTGCTGACGGTGACCCAGGCCGTCGGCCTGAATGGGCACAGCACGCACGCGCGTACGGGCCGGACGCCCGCACCGGTGGAGACGCTGCCGTATGCGGTACTGGACGACGATTACCTGGCGGCGATCAAGCGCTTTCATGCGACGGTTCCGCGGTTCCCGCGGGGACACGAGAGCTATCACAGCCATACGGATCTTGTGCTGGTAGGGCTGTCGGGAGTGGGGTCGGGCGCCACGCTGGATCACTGGCAAAAGGACGATCTCGGACGGGACGAGGAGCGCGCTCCGGGATGGCAATCGACGGTGGTTTGGGGTGTGCAGCAGAACTGGTCAACGCGGGAGGGAACGGCGCCGCTGCGACTCGCCGAGATTGCCGACCTGGCGCCCCGGCCGGGCCCCATGGAGCGCAGAATCAAAGCTCTGGCGAATGGGTATGTCACGCTGCAGCAGAGGAATATCGAGGGCGTGGAGATGAGCTGCTCCGGCGTGTTTGGCGGCGCGGAGATCTGCTTCGATGACCTCACCGGCTTCCCTGCAGACGCGTCTCTCGATGCGGAGCGCGTGGTCTACAAGGAATGGGGGCAGTTCGATGGGGCATCGTATCCGAGCCGCTGGGAGGTCTATCGCGGACAGCGGCTGCAGATGGAGGCGAAGACCACCGTTACGGCTCTGGAAGGACCGGACACACTGTTTGCGCCACTTTCGGGCGTCACTGCGGAGGCCAACCTGAACGGAGCGCCGCGTGAGACTCCCCACCAGATTCTTTCCCGCGGCAGCGTAGATTCCCCTTCGTACGGACAGGCACTGGTGAAGGTCTCCGTCGATGGGGCGGGACGGGTGCGCAACGCGGAGTTACTGGACGCGGACGATCGTGCGCTGGGAGCCGCTGCTGTAAAGGCGGCCAGACAGACGGTTTATGTGGCGGAGGAGGCTCAGGGGCGGAACGTGCCGTTTGAAACGACCTTCCGGGTGAATCAATGGTCGACCGTGGATCCGCTTACGGTGGTGGGCACGGGCAGGAGGTTACAAGGGGAGGATTGATGCCGAGGTCCTGTGCGTACAGGGACGACGAAAAGATAGCGCTCGGCGGTGCCGGGTTGGGCACAAGAACGGCGAACCGCAAGGGGGGCTTGCGACGCGAGCCTTCACGCGGGCTCTATGTCCGTGCCTGAACGGTGTAGCCGACCGGAGCGAAAAGCAGGTCCTTCGACTCCGTTTGGCGCAAAAGCGCCAAACTCCGCTCAGGATGACAAATCAATGTATGCAGCGAACTTGCGGGACACCACGCCAGCAGAGCGGCGACGTGCCGTTTTCAGGCGTCACAGAAAAATTCATGAAACAGAAGAATTCATGAAACGGAGCGGCCCGGCCTCTCTCGTTCGCACATACCCTATTCCCAAAGAGGATGCGCCATGCTTGGGAAGACACAGGAGCGGCGGCTGCGCTTCGCCGGCGCCTGCGCAAAGGTTCTGCCGATTATGCTGCTGACGCTGTTGAGCGCAAGGCTGCGGGCGCAGGCGGGACCACCGTTCCAGACCGACGATCCGACGCCTGTCGATCGCGGGCACTATGAAGCGTATGTGTTTGGATTGGTGGATGGCACGCCGGCGGAGATCGACACGGTCGGGCCGGCATTTGAGTTCAACTGGGGCGCCGTGCCCAACATCCAGCTGCACGCGATTCTGCCGCTCGGCGGCGTGTTTCCGGCCAATAGCCCGGTATACGCCCCGGCGGGAACGGGACCGAGCGCCTTTGGCGTAACCGATACCGAACTGGGGGTAAAGTGGGGGTTCATCAAACAGACCAGGCGGCGACCGCAGATCGGCTCGTTTACGATGTTTGAGCTGCCGACGGGCAGTTATGCCCGGGGCCTGAGTGTGGGGCGCGTCTGGTATAAGCTGCCCATCTGGGTGGAAAAGGAGTACGGCCCGTGGAGCCTGGTGGGCGGCATGGGATACGCCGTGGTGCCGCAGGATGGATATCGGAATTTTCTTTATGGGGGCTTTCTCGCCAAGCGTGAACTTAACAAGAAGCTGGAGTTATCGGCTGAGCTGTTTTCGCACGCGCGGGAGGGAACGGCGGCGCCGCAGACGGAGGCCTCGCTGCTGCTCGACGCCGGTGGGTATCATCACTTCAAGACGCCGGGGCTGCAGCTGCTGTTCGCGTACGGGCACTCGATTGCCGGCCAGACAGAGAACTATGCGTACCTGGGCCTGTACAAGACGTGGGGCAAGGATCATGGGCCGGGGAGCGATACGGAACGGGCGATGCTCTCCGCAAAGCTGCATAAGGTGGGGTTCTAGTGTGGGTCTGATTCGTTCGCACGTGGGATCAGGGCTAGGCAGTGGTGATGAATCACGATCATCGTACAAAGTGCATCTTGAGGAGGATGGGGAGGAGAATGGGAGGGAGCGTGGGGCTTCAGCCCCACGAGAAAGGAGAGCCAAATGATGGGCTTTAGCCCGGGGTTCTCTCCGATGCCGGGCGCAAAACCCGGGGCTAAAGCACCGTTCTTGTCCGCACTCAATGTCCGGGCTGAAAGCCCGGACCTACCTCCGAAGAGCAAAAACAATTCGTCAGACACTACCTGAAGCCCTGTGATTGTCGTGTTTTCATGTGCCGGCCTAAACCTACACCAGAGCGGACTTTTAGACGCTCCTTAAGGGCGAGTATCGACGGATGGCAGCAAAGGATCTTTGAGTTTGGGGAGAAGACACGATGGAGATTACAGCCTGGGGCTTGTGGACGCTGATTCATGGCATGGGATTTGGCGCGCTGTACCTGCTGGCCTGCTCGGGTGCGCTTGTCGAGCTGTACCGCTTGACGACGTCTTCACCTGAGCCGGGCTTCGTGCGTGGCCATGAACGATTCCTTCGGGCTTACCTGCTCACCATGGTTGCCCTGGCCTGGATCGCTGTATTGACCGGAACCTACATGGTGTACCCGTGGTACCGCGCGGCGCCCCCGGCCGGTCTTACGGATCTGGCGGGATATCCGCAACGCCTGCTGCTGTCGAGCCCGCGAACGGCCGGATGGCACTCGTTTGGGATGGAGTGGAAGGAGCATGTGGCGTGGTTTGTGCCCATCTCCATCACCGCCGTGGCCTTTGTCTGCATCCGCTATGGGCGCGACCTGCGGCAGCACCGGCAGCTGCGGGCAGCCGTGCTCTGCTTCGCGTTTCTGTCGTTCTTGGCGGCCGGCGCGGCTGGGTTTTTGGGCGCGATGATCAATAAATCCGCACCGGTCCAGGGTGGGCAAACGGTTCAGCTCATGCGAGGGGGAAAGTAAATGCGAAGCGTGACGACGCCCGATGTCCGGGCCCTGCCGAATGGTTCCGGCGCCGCTGCGATCCTGGCCGCCGGCCTGGGTGCGTTCAGTTTCGCCGTGCTGGCCTTTGCCGGGGACAAATCAGCCGTCGTGAAAAGCCGTTTCGTCTTCTACAAGCCGACGGGTCCGCTTTCGGGGGTGAGCACGGTTGCGCTCCTGGTTTGGCTGCTCGCCTGGGGCGTTTTGGAGTGGCGCTGGCGAAGCAGAAATGTCAATGCGGGACGCATCAGCGCGATTGCGCTTACGCTATTGGTGCTGAGCCTTCTGCTTACGTTTCCTCCCGTGGTGGATTTCCTGTAACGCGTTCTGCGGCTATGCTGTTCGCGCCTCGGCTCAAACGTTGAGCTTGGGACGCGGCATCACCTGGCGAGCGAAGCGGCCCATCTCTTCGTGCTGCGGCGAGCTTTGCAGCAGCACGAGCGAGCAGCCTGCGCCTTCAAAGTCGGCGAGGCGCTGCGCTACGGTCTCGGGCGTGCCGATCAGGCCGGAGTGCAGGCCGCGGTTGGAGACGGAGTAGTCGCGCAGGCTTAATTTTTTTTCAAGTTGGGAGCCGGTGGTCCACTGCTGGAAGTTGACAAAACCGGCGGGGGAGTGCGTGGGATCGGGCTGCGCGGTGATGCGGTCTACCTCGCGTTGCGCCTCGGATGCTGAATCGCGGACGATGCAATAGCCGGTGACGCCGAATACCATGGAGGGCAGATCGGGATGCTGCGCGCGGCGTGCCTTCATGTCGGCGATTTTGGCGGCGATGGTGTTGGGATCGTCGCCGTGCATCAGGTAGGCGTCGCACTTGGCGGCGATGAGGTTTTTTGCGGTTTCGGACTCTCCGCCGGCGTAGAGGGTGGGACGGCCGGCGGGGTGGGGATTGCCCCGTGACTCTCCGGAAGATCCCACCCTAACCGACGGTGAAACTGCCGGTGAGGATGGGGCACCCGGTTTGTTGTCGCCCATCTCCTCTCTACCTTTTTCATCCCGGAGCGTATTGGAGGGATCTGTTTTTGCGTCCTGCGCGCCGGAGTAGGTGCGGGTGGGGAAAGGTTTGGGGTTGAGCACGTTGTCCTGGACCTTGTAGAAGCGGCCTTCGTGGTTCGTGTGCTGTGCGCTCCAGCATTTGTCGAGGACATCGAGCCATTCTTCGGTGCGAGCGTAGCGGTCGTCGTGCTCGTCGAAGGGGATGCCGTATTTCAGGGCCTCGTCGCGCCACCAGGAGCTGACGACGTTGAGCGTCAAACGTCCGCCGCTGATCCGGTCGATGTTGGCGGCTTGTTTCGCCAGCAGCGCGGGATTGTGGAAGGTCGGGCGGACGGCGACCATCAACTCCAGCCGTTTTGTGACGGCGGCGAGCGCGGCGGCGGTGGTCCAAGCGTCGAGCGACGGGGCTTCGGGGCCCTTGATGTCGTTGAGGTTCAACTCGGCGATCAGAGTGAGATCGTAGCCGAGGTCTTCGGCTTGCAGGCAGAGATCGCGGACGTAGTCCCAGGTGGCGGGCATCGCCTCGTCGTCGATGTTGCGAAGCCAGCCGCCGAAGACGGGTAGCCAGAAACCGTAGCGCATGGAAACAGGGTACAGGGCTCAGGGTCCAGGGCACAGGGTGAAGAAGCCCGAAGGTGGCCGAGAACCGAAGGTCGGCCTCATTTTATTCAGGGATCACTTGCCGCTCGCGACGAGATGGTAGCCGTTGGGCGCGACGCGACAGATAGAGTTGGCGGAGGCGTGCCATTGGGCGCCGTCGGCGAAGGTGATGCTCTGGAGCTCGACGTAGTTCACCGCGGTGAGCTTGCGGGTGTAGACGACGGAGTTGAAGAGGTGGTTTGCGCCGCCGGCGGGGGAGACCGAGAAGGTTTCGGTGGTGTCTGGATTCGTACTGGGAGCAGCCTCCGTGCCGGCGGGGACGACGTGGCTGCCGGACATGCCGTGGAAGATGATGTCCGCTTGGGTGATGCCCTGTTCGTCGGTCGGCCGGAAGGTGAGGTGGAAGGGTTCGCCCTTGGGTCGGGGGCCGGAGGTGACGCGGGCCATGCCGCCGTCGGGAAGGCGGCTGGCGCTTAGATTCACCGGGCAGTTCTGGCTTGCCGGTTGTTGAAGAAGCAGAACGCTGCCGTTTGCGGGCGTCTGGGCGGGGAGGGTGGCGGGGGCTAGAAGCAGGGTGCAGAGTCCGAGAAGGTTTCGCATGTGGAATCTCCGGGAGATGCCTGGCGGTAGCGTACCAGCTCAATTTATCACTCAGGCGGGTACAGTATTGACTGACTCCAGCCGCCTACAACTTGGCGACCATGGCCTCTTGCTCCTGCTGCTTCTTGCCGGTAAAAACGGATTGCTCGAGGCCGGCTTCGGCTTCTAGCCAGTCGACGAGTTTGACGAAGGGGTCGAAGCCGATGACGTTGGGACCGTCGGCGACGAAGTTCGAGAGCGCGTTGGTGTCGTAGTAGTAGCGTTGGCCTGCTTGTCCCGGTTCATGGCGTGAATCGGTGATGTACTCGATGCCGCCGATGTCGATGCCGGAGTGCTTCATGATCTCCTCTACATCCGCGATCGCATCGGTTGGAGGCGTGAAGGCCTCGACGGTGATGCCGGACTTGGGAGCGTCGAGGGCGCAGGCGGCGCGATCGAGGTCCGTTCCGGCGGTTGTGCGGCAGATGTCGGCGGGGCAGAGGTCGAAGGTCTCGCCGGTGATGTGGACCTTGATGGCGTAGAGGAATTTGCCGTTGAGCACCTCGACGCGGACGATGTGCGGTGCCTCTGAAGGCGCGGCGGGGATGAACTCCTGGACGAGCGCGGTGGAGTCCAAGCCGAACTGCAGGGCGTCGGGCGATCCATTTTGGGACTCGACGGCGTGACGAAGTTGAGAAATTCCGTCGAAACGCTTCACGCCGGCGCCGGATCCGCCGATATTGGGTTTAACGACGATGGGCCAGCGGAGGCCCTCGGCGGCTGCCAAGGCTTGAGAAGCCCGATGAATGACGCGTGCCTTCGGGTAGGGGAGGCCGAGGGAGTCCATCAGCACGAGCTGGCCGGCCTTGGAGAGTTCGGAGGCGAAGGCCTTCATGCCGTTGATGACCTTGACGCCGCGCGACTGGAGGTGTTCGAGAAAGCCGAGAGTGTAGAAGATCTGGTCCCCATGATCGCGGTTCCAGGCCGAAGGGCTCATACGGTTGAACACGAGCGAATACTTTTCTTCGGGGTGGTCGGAGGGATCGTAGAAGTGATCGGGGGCGAAGAGCTTGACGTAGGGGGTGCCGCGCTTGTCCAACTCGGCGAAGAGCGGCTTGAACCAGTGTGGCTGCTCGTAGTAGATGGCGATGGGGAGAGTGATTGGCATGATCTTTTAGGAAGTAGGAAGTAGGAAGTAGGAAGTAGGAAGTGCTGCTGCTAGATGCTGCGCATCAGCGCAACCAGCATGCGTGCTACCTCAAATGACAGCGATTCCGCAGTCTTGAGCCTAGCATCTGTGCCGAAGCCGAGTTCCCGGGAGATGACGAGCTGCGTCTGTACTTCGGCGTTCGAGCCTCGAGCCATGCCCAGAAAATGTTTGTACTCTCCCGGGGTCTGACGGCCCCAGCCCTCGGCGATGTTGCTCGCCACGGACACTCCGGCACGGCGGAGTTGGCTAGTCAGGCCATAGAGCTCTTCGTGCGGGAAATCGGCAGTAACGCGGTAGAGCGCCGTGGTCATCTGGATGGCACGTTGCCAGACCACAAGATCTCGAAAGCCGTCGTTCAAGAAGTTCTCCGTACACAGGACATACGAGGCAAAGGTGTACTACTTCCTACTCCCTACTTCCTGTTTGCTTCCCATTCACTGCCGCAGATGCTTGATCAGCTGCGTGGGATGAATCGGCTTGGGCAGAAGTTCGAAGTTGTGGCCGCGCTCACGGGCGCGGGCGAGGATCTCGACCGTGGCCGCTTGGCCGGAGAAGAGCACGATGCGGGTATCCGGGCAGTGCTCGCGGATGGCGATAGCCGCCTCAACGCCGTCAACCTGGGGCATCATGACATCGGAGAGTACCAGCTCGGGACACAGCGTCTTGGAGATCTCAATGGCCTGTGCGCCGGAGTAGGCTGCTTCGGCAATAAAACCGTTGCGGTTCAGGATCTGAACGATGGTGTCGGCGATCAGGGCCTCATCGTCCACCACAAGAACGCGTGGCGCGGGCGTGAGATGGTCCGCGCGGTCTCCGGTACGGCCGTTCGGCAGGAGTTTTGGTTCGAAGGTGTCGCTGAACAGCAGAATAGGATTCATCGCTTCATTAGACCTATTGCGGATCGACGAACCGGAGGTGTTGAGTGATATCGGAAAAGCCCGGTAAGTCATGCCGCGATAACAATTTGCAGTGCAGTCTCAACGTGCAAAAGTGCTCCGCCCCGCCAAGTCTACTGGAGAATCGGCGAGCTTGAGCCAAAAAGTTGCGGACTGCCCGATTCGGGCAGGTACACCCGGAAGACGGTTCCGGACGGATGCACTGTTTTGGTGCGAAAACGTACCGAGCCGCCGTGCTTTTCCACCATGCCCCGTGTCACCCAGAGCCCCAGACCGGTGCCGATGGACGGTTTCGTGGTGGTGAAGGGGGTGAAGAGGCGGTGACGCACGTGGTGGGGAATACCGGCGCCCCGGTCAGAGATCAACACCGAGACGCCGCGGTCGTCGCCCCGGTGGCGCAGGCGTGCGCGAATACGGATATCCCCGCCGGCGGTGTCGGTGGCGTCGATGGCGTTGACGAGTAGATTGGAGACGATCTGGCGAATCTCACCCTGCAGTCCGACCACCGACAAACCCGGCTGGAGATCCAGGGTGCACTGCAGGCGCTTGTTGGTGAGCTTGCGGCCAAACAGGTCGACGACGGCCTTGACGAGGTCGTTCAGATCGACGGTGACCGGGCGGGTGGTGTCGCGATAGAAGCCGAGGGTCTGCTGCGCGATCTGCGAGACCCGCGCAAGCTCCCCATCGGCGGTTTCGAGCATGCGGCTGACGGACGGTGGCGTGATCGGATCGGTTTTGGCCAGATAGATGAGATTGGTGACTGCCTCGAGGGGGTTGTTGATCTCATGCGCGATGGTGGCGGCAAGACGTCCGGTGGCAGCCAGTTTTTCGCTGGTGCGAAGCGCAGCTTCCTGGGCCTTGCGCTCGGTAATGTCCTGCAGGGTGCCGATCATCCCGAGCACCTTTCCGGAGCCTTCCGAAACGGTGACATTGCCCCGGCTCGCGATCCAGCGCTGGACGCCGTCCAGGACCCGGATGCGGTACTCGGCCGCATACTGGCCGCCCGTAAGCAGGACCTCATGGAGATCCGCGGGCGTGAGGTCGCGGTCATCCTCGTGAACGATCCGTTCCCGAAGAGCGGATCGAGAGATGGGAACAAAGGGTTCCACGGCGAAGATGGCGGCCGCCCTTTCATCGAAGTCGAGCATGCCGGTGGCGGCATCCCAGGTCCAGGTGCCGAGCCCGGTCGCCTCGAGCGCCTGGCCGAGTCGTCGGCTCGTCGCCCGGTGTTCCGCACGGGCAGACTCGGCGACGATCTTCTCGCGATCCAGCGTTTCGGTGAGTCGGTTGTTATCGATCAATAAGGCAATCTGCGCGGCGACGGCGGTGAGCAGGCCGTCCAGTTCAGGCCCAAACGCGGCGACTGCGGTGCCGCCGAAGAGCAAGGCGCCCAGCAATTCATTCTCACGATTATGCAGCGGCACTGCGAGGTAGCTGTGGAGGCCGGGGGCGGCTGGAGAGGAGCCGCTCGGTTGCCGGGACGCGCGATAACGCGGTTCGGCCATGAGATCGTCGATGCGCAGAGTGGTTTCAAGTTGTGCGCCCGGGGGGAGCAGATCAGAAGGTTGCGGAAGCCCTCCGACCAGCTTCGGATCCTTGTTGGGTATCTTGTTGGATATCTTGCTGGATATTTTGTGGAACGAAGGCTCGAGCTTCCCGTCATGCGCGGCATACAAAAAGGCGGCGATGGACGCATCCGCCAGGGAACGGCCGATCTCGACTGCGGCCTGCAGGATCGCGTCCAGGCTGCGATCCGAAGCCAGCATGAGCCCCATATCGATCAGCGAACGAAGTTTCAAATCGGTCCGAGCGCCCTCGACGGAGCCGAGGATCGGATGGAGACTGCTTTCCATCGTACGCAGTGTGATGCAGCGAGACGTTGCTGCGGACGCAGGTTCGATCCCCAATCGCGCACGGTTCTTCGGGCTTTCCGGAAGAGAGCCTGTCCCTATCCCGGCTTTCCCATGTTGGGAAGGCGATTGCGCCTTTCCTGCGCATTTCCGATGCGGCGGAGCGGATCCGGGTGCTACCATGTGCCGCAGAATGGCCCCGCCGCATCGGCTCTGAGTCGAGGCGCGCTGTGCGTGGGCCGCTGCACATGCATTTTTGAAGGGACGTCACCGTGGCGGAAGAGAGGGAACGGGAGTGGTTGCGGCCGGAGGTCTTAACGGACGCCGCCGCGCAACCGGCGGGTGCGGGTGCCCCCGCGCTGTTTGAACTGAGACCTCTGTCGCTGGGCGAGGTCCTGGACAGGACGTTTGCGCTGTACCGATCGCGTTTCTGGCTGTTCGCGAGCATCGCGGCTGTGTCCGCGAGCATACAGGTGCTGGTGCAGGCGCTCTCGCTGGCGAGCATGAAGATGCTGTTGAAAAACATCGCAACGGCGGGACCGGCTGGGGTTCTGCGGCCCACCCCGATCCCGGTGCGCAACTTCGTGGCATCGCAGATCGGTACGATTATTTTCCTGCTGGTGGCGGCGGTGACCCAGGCGGCGACGACCCTCGCGGTGAGTGAGGTGTATCTGAACCGGCCGGCAAGCGCGAAGCAATCGCTGGCCGTTGCGGGGCGGCGCTGGTATCGCTGGGTGGGGATCGCTCTCTGGCAGGCCGGCAGCTTTCTTTGGGTTCCGATGCTGGCGGTAGTTCCGGGGCTGATTCTGGTTGGACTGGGCCGCCGCACCGGAGGCGCGGCGTTTCCGATCATCGGTGGCGTACTGCTGGTTGTTGGCCTCCTGGGCGGATTTCCGGCCGGCTTTATCCTTTATTTGCGGAACGCGTTGGCGGTGCCTGCCGCAATGGTGGAGCGGCTGAAGATCCGGCCGGCGATGCGGCGCAGCAAAGGGCTGGCCGCCGGAACCAAGGGCCGCATCTTTGTGGTGCTGCTGATTGCGCTGTGCCTGTACTGGGTGGTGGGGGTGCTGGAGTCGCCGGCGACCCTGCTCATCATGTTTGCGCCCAAGCAGGAGCACTATCTTGCCCAGGGACTCATGCTGGTCGTGTCGTTTGTTGGGCGCACCGTGGTGGGGCCGGTGGCGTTGATCGGGCTGACCCTCGTCTATTTCGACCAGCGGGTGCGCAAAGAGGCGCTGGATCTGCAACTGCTGCTCGAGAGCGGTCGGGGAGCAGGGATTGTGCCGCGGGCGCAGGCCTCGCCTTCGAGCGTGACGCCCGGCCATCCGGAAGGATTTGCGCCACTTGGCTGAGCATTTCGCAAACTTCAAAAAAATCGTGTGGGGTGCCCTGCGCCTGGCAGTTCCGTGCGTTTTTTTTGCGCTGCCGGCCGGCCCCGTTTGGGCTGCTGGGCCGGGGGCGACCGTGACGATTGAGACCTATCGCGCGGAGGTTGCCTCGGCCGAGCGGCTGGCTGCGGCTTGCGCCGCGGCGGCGGCGGCCTGCGATCCAGGCGGATTACCGGCAGAGGGAAAGGTGAGTGGACCGGGCAAGCTGGCCTTCCATGCGGGCTGGGATTGGCTGCGCGAGGCAGTCTCCGGGGCGAAGACCGCCTCGGCCACGGACCGGGCGACGGCGATGCGGGAGGCAGGCGAGCATCTGGGCGAGCTCGCAGCGGAGGCAGGCGGGACGCCCGCGGCGGGAGAGCAGGCCGGTTTCCGACAGGCGCGGGCGGCTGCCGATGCGGTGTTGGCGCGCGGGGAATTTCAGGCGGCCGATGGGCCTTCCTGGCTCGACCGGCAGGTGGCGCGGGCGCAGGACTGGATCCTGCGGCTGCTGCTGGGGATGACTCACCTGGGACAGAAGAATCCGTGGCTGGCGCCGCTGATCGAGTGGAGCTGCTTTCTGCTGGCCGCGGGCGGGCTGCTGTTTTTCGTGCGGCGCACCCTCGCCCGGCAGGCCTTGCGCATTGCCCTGGGGGAAAATGCAGCGGCGCCGCGGAATGGCCGCGATGCGACGGATTGGGCGCAACGGGCGGAGGAGCGCGGCGCCGCCGGGGAGTGGCGGGAGGGAGTTCATTGCCTTTTTTGGGCGGCGGTTGTGTCGTTGGAGACGCGGCGTGCCTGGCGCGAAAACCCGACGCGCACGCCCCGGGAGTACGTGCGGCTGCTGCGGCCGGGGTCGGAGGCGCAGCGTGCCCTGCGCGAGCTAACGCATCGCTTTGAGCGGGTCTGGTATGGACACGCCGCAGCGACAGAGGCGGAGTTTCGGGCGGCGCGGGCCAGCTTGGCGGCGATCGCGGCGGCGGATCTGAGGCGTTCGGAGGCCGGTGGCGTGGATCCGGTTCAGGCTCCGGTTCAGGCTGCGGCGCCGGTCGGTGTGGTCTAGTGGCCGCCGGGGCGGGAAATCGCGATCGCAACCTGCTGCTGGGTTTGTGCGCCGCGGTTCTGCTGCTGATCGTTGCAGTGAGCATTATTGCGCCGTCCACCGCGAACAACGACCCCCGGCCCTCGAGCTACAACAGCGGACCGAGCGGGGCGAAGGCGGCGTATCTGCTGCTGGAGTCGCTCGGCCGGCCGGTTGCCCGGTGGGACCGGCCGCTGGATGACCTCTCGGGGGTCGATGCCGCGCACACGACGCTACTGCTGGCGCAGCCGATGTACTCGGCGCTGGAGAAGGACCGGCTGGCGGCGGCGGTGAAAGGCTTTCTGGAGCGGGGAGGCCGCCTGCTGACCACGGGAGCCGAGGGAGCACTGCTGATTCCGGGCGGATCGGTGCAGTCCAGCCGACGGTTTGGCGCGCTTTGCTATACGAATCCCGAAGGCCCCGGACCGCTGGCAAAGGCGGGTGAGGTGGAGATGCAGGACGCCGTTCGCTGGGCGAAGGAGGGCCCGGCGGTGCGCGTGGAGCAGCGCTGCGGGCCGGACGCCGTGGCCGTGCGGGTGCCGGTCGGGCGGGGCGAGGCGGTGTGGTGGAGTTCACCGGCGCCGCTGACCAACGCCGAGTTGAAGAACGATGCGGATTTGCGGCTGTTTCTGGCGAGCTTGGGAATAAGTGCGGGACCAGATGGCGCAGGGCCGCGGACGGTGCTGTTCGATGAATCGCTGCAGCAGGCGGTGCGGTCGAAGTGGACGGCTACGCGGGGGCTGCCGCTTTGGTCGTTGCTGACGCAGGCGGCGCTGGTGTTTGGGCTGCTGGTGTTCTCGTTCAGCCGCCGGCGCGGGCCGGTGAGGCTGCCGGTGAGTGTGCCACGCTCGTCGCCGGTGGAGTTTGCGGTGAGCATGGGCGATTTGTATGAGAAGGCGGGGGCGACCGGGGCGGCGACCGAGGCTGCGCGGCGGCGGCTGCAACGGGCGCTGGTGCGGGAGGGCGGATTGGCGCAAGGAACGGTGGCGCACGGGCCTGAAGCGATCGTGAGGTCGCTGGAGGAGCGGTTTGGCGGCGTTTGGACGAGTGTGGGCGAGCATCTGCGTGAGGCGGCGCTGGCGGCTGACGTGAACCCCAAGCCGGGCAGCGCGCTGGCGCTGGTGCGGGCGCTGGGTGAGGACGCGGCCCGGGTGGAACGGGCGGCGCGGCCGGCGAGGGTTCCCGTTGCCGAGAAGGCGGAGGCTGATGGGGTGTCGAGCGTGCAGTAGCTCTGTTCAGGATTGAGGCGCGAGGGTCTGAGGTTTGAGGGTCTGAGGTTTGAGTTTTGGGTCACATGGGTTTGCACTTGCGTACTCTTGTTCGGAGTGGCGATTCTGGGGTGTGATGGAGTGAACGGAATGGCGGATGATTTGGGAACAGGGGTCGCGGCGGCGGAGGAGTTGTTCCGGCGCGGGGCGGCGGAGATTGGCCGCGTGATTGCCGGGCAGGAGGAGCCGATTGCGCAGTCGCTGGCCACGATGCTTTGCGGTGGACATGCGCTGATCGAGGGCGTGCCGGGCGTGGCGAAGACGCTGACGGTAAAGACGCTGGCGAAGTTTCTGGGGCTGGAGTTTCGGCGGGTGCAGGGAACTCCGGACATGATGCCGGCGGATATTCTGGGCACAAGCATTTTTTCTCCGCCGTTTCAGGACAAGCCGGGAGAGTTTCGCTTTCATCCGGGGCCGGTGTTTACGCAGTTTCTGCTGGCCGATGAGATCAACCGGACACCGCCGCGAACGCAGGCCGCGCTGCTCGAAGCCATGGAAGAGCGGCAGGTGACGGCGGATGGCGAGCGGCACGCGCTGGACGGCTTTTTCACGGTGTTTGCGACGCAGAATCCGGTGGAGTTCGAGGGGACGTATCCGCTACCGGAAGCGCAACTGGATCGGTTTCTGCTGAAGATTCGCATCGGCTACCCCACAGCGGCGGAGGAACGGACCGTGCTGGAGCGCCACCACGAATCGTTCGACCCGGCGGGGTTGGCCGATGCGGCGGTCGAGCCGGTGCCGTTTGAGCTGCTGACACAGGCGCGGCGGGAGATTCGCTCCGTGCGGGTGGAGCCGGCGATCTTCGATTACCTGCTTGCCGCTGTCCGGCGCACGCGTGAGTGGCCGGCGATCTCCCTCGGGGGAAGTCCACGAGCGAGCACGTCGCTGTTGCTGGTGGCCAAGGCGCTGGCCGCGCGTGAGGGGCGTGATTTTGTGGTTCCGGATGATGTGAAGGAGGCCGCGGTACCGGTGTTGCGGCACCGTCTGGTGCTGCGCCCCGAAGCGGAGCTGGAAGGGTTGGATCCGGACCGGGTGGTGCGCGAGGTGTTGCAGGCTACGCCGGTGCCGAAGTGAGGGGGCTGCGGGTCTTGTTGAGGTGCGAGCGGTGAGGTCGCGAGGCGTGAGGGAAAGCTCCGTGGTATGCGGACTCTGATTCCATCCTCTGCGAGCGGACGCGCCCGGCCGATTGGCCGGACGGGGCGGTTGTTTGGCTTTGGGCTGACGGTGCGGGCGCTTTGGCTGGTTGCCGTGGGCGTGGTGTTGGCGCTGCCGGCATTTTGGCGCCCCCGGGCCATCTGGTTCATGGCGGCGTGGGATCTTTTGCTGCTGACGGTGGCGATTTGGGATGCATGGCGGCTGCCGCGGCCTCGGCAGATTGCCGTCTCACGGACGTTTCTGGATTCTCCGCAGCTGGGGGTGCCGACGCGGGTGGAAGTGGCGGTGACGGCGGAGTGCGACCAGTTGCTCGCGATGCGGGTGACGGATGATCTGCACCCGGCGCTGGTGGGAGTGCCGGAGACGCGAGCGCTGGAGGTGTTTCCGCGCGAGCCGGCGAAGCTGCTGCTGACGGTCTGGCCCCGGGAGCGTGGAGAGTTTGCCCTGCGGCGGGTGTATCTGCGCTACCGCGGGGCGTTGGGGCTGGCGGAGCGCTGGGCGGCGGCGGAGCTGCGGGTGAGGTCTGAGGCAGGCGAAGGAAAAGCAGGTCCTTCGCCTGCGGCTCAGGATGACAATTCCTCAGATGATGCCGGCAGGGCGGTAAGGGATGCGGCTCAGTCACAGCGGGTGCGGGTGTTTCCGGCGCATGAGGAGGCTCGGGGATCGAACGAATTCTTCCTGATGCGGGCGCGGCAGACCGAGCGCCGGCGGCGGCAGTTGCGGCTGCGCGGCGGTGGGCGGGAGTTCGAATCATTGCGGGAGTATCAGCCGGGTGACGAGATGCGTTCGGTGAGCTGGACGGCTACGGCGCGCCGGGGGAAGGTCGTCACTCGGCAGTTCATGGCCGAGCGCTCGCAGCAGGTGTGGGTGGTGCTGGATGCCGGGCGGCTGTCCAGAACCGCCTTTGCGCTCCGGAGAAACGACCGGCCGCGCTTTGCCGGCGAGACCGAGGCCGAGCGCGATGAGGCGCACCGGCTTACGGTGACGCAGCTGGACCAGGCGACCACCGCGGCGGTCATGCTGGCGCAGGTGGTCGGGCAATCGGGCGACAAGTTCGGCATGCTGGCGTATGGAAGGAGCGTGCAGCAGGTGCTGCCGCCGGGCGCCGGGCCAGGTCATCTGCGGCTGCTGATCGATCTACTGAGCGCAACGCGGAGTGAGGCGGCGGAGGCGGATCCGCTGCTGGCGGTGGCGCGGCTGAAGCAGTTGCAGCGCCGCCGTGGGCTGATGGTCTGGATCACCGAGCTGCCCGACACGGCGGGGCGGCCGGAGCTGGTGACCGCGGCGGCAGCGTTGGCGAGGCTGCACCTCGTGGTGCTGGTCCTGCTGCGGCACCCGGAGTTGCACGCTTTGGCGTCGGGGACGCCGGGAACGCGGGAGGCCATGTTCCATGCCGCGGCGGCGACGGAGATGGAAGAGCGGCGGCGCGAGACTATCGCCCAACTGGAATGGCAGGGCGTGCTGATCGTAGAGGCATCCGCCGAGGAGATCGGGGTCAGAGCCGTAAGCGAGTACCTGGAGGTAAAGTCGCGGGGGCTTTTATGAGGCAATTGACGAGAGCCCTGGAGCCAGCCTGAGTCTAACGGGGGCCAGCGGAAGTCTAAACCCTTAAGAAACACTTAAGCGGTTGGAGCTACTTCTTGTCTTTGTGGAAATACCTTGTAGTTTTTGTGTTCGGCACGACGGCCCTCGGTCAGACCACGGTCATTCAATCTGCGGCCGGACTGCCTGAAGCACCCTCATACCTCCTGTTCAGCGCAAGGGTCTCCTCCGGAGGGTTCCGGACCGGGGCAGACAATTCCAGTTCACTGGGAAGGAACGACGAGCTCGCAGGCGGCGAACAGGAGCAGACGAAAGCGCAACCCAAATTGCAAAGCGGCAGCAGTAATGCATCCGCGGATGTCGAACTGGACGCGAACGGGAATCCGATTCCCCTAGAGCGCCGCGAACCGAAACGCATCCTCGGTTTCATGCCGAACTTCCGGAGCGTGTCGAGCGGGGCGGTGGTGCATCCGCTGGGATGGAAGTACAACTTCGCCGTTGCGACCCACCAGGCTACCGATTACTCGTCCTTTGTCTTTCTGGGGCTTACGTCCATTAGCGCGGAGGGCCTCAACTCTCACCCCGCGCTGGGCAAAGGCGTGGGCGGCTTCTACGCGTACACCTGGCGGGGCTTCGTCGACAAGACAGACGGCACCTATCTTTCCGCCTGGCTGCTGCCCAGCCTGCTGCATGAGGACACACGGTATTACGTTCTGGGCAGAGGAAGCATCACCAAGCGTTCGCTCTATGTCATCAGCCGGGAGGCAGTCGCGCGTACGTACGGCGGTAGGGAGACGCCGAACCTGGCCGGACTGGGCGGCAAGGTGCTGACTCAGGTAATCTCTCGAACTTACTATCCACCCTCGGCTGCGGATTTTCCGACGCTCGCGACCAAGTTCGGCTACTCGGTGATGCGGGACATCGGCTTCAACTCGATCCGGGAGTTTTACCCCACGGTTGCCGCGCATTATGTCCGCAAGCATCATGAGCATCAGTTGCGGTTGCAACAACAGGGGCAGCCTTAGAGCACAAACGGGTCTGCTGTACCCAGGCCTCTATGTTGCGGGCCTTCAGCCCTCTATGCTTTTTCTGCGTCGTACCTGGGGCTACGCCCCAGGCTGTTATGTGTTGCGCCGTTGGCGCTGGGTTACAGCTTGTGTGATTTTGCCCCATGCTTGGAGCCGTTGGCGCTGGGCAGCTTGTGTGATTCAGCCCTGGGCATTGCGCCGTTGGCGCTGGGTGCAGCTTGTGTGAATCACTCCTGGGCATTGCGCCGTTGGCGCTGGGTGCAGCTTGTGTGAATCAGCCCTGGGCATTGCGACCGACGGATGAAGCCGGCTGATAAAAGCAGACTCGTTTCAGGCGTGACAAAAAACCGCAGCACTGCCGTGGATTGGTTACAGTGCCTGGGCGCGGGTAAGCCATCGCGGATCGACGACGACGATGCCGATTCCGTCCACGAAGCCGACGGCTGAGCGTGGGCGCGCGCGGGGGGCATAGGTCTCTCGGACCCAAACGACCTGTCCGCTGCCGAGAACACCTTCGAGGGATGGTTGATTCGCGACGGATTCATCCGTATACGCGTAGGTCACATTTCTAGCGGTGACGTAGGGCTGCTGGAAAATTGCTGGTTTGACCACGGTGGACCTCTCAAATGTAGTCGTTAGAAGGGAAGTTGGACCCCGTGCGAGATCGCTCCGATGGGGCGTGATGAAGCATTCCGACGGTGACTTGATTGGCATTTCGCGCTGTCTGGCTTGGAATGGCAATTCCCGCCGAGCCGTGACGGCCTCAACAACGCTTACAAATTCTGTGATGCGGTGAGACGTGGAAAGGTGACCTCCGAGGAGGTACTTTCGTAATAGGTGCCGCTTCCCTCAGTTGAATGGATCGATTGAGGTTTTGGAAGATCAGGAGGGGCCAGCGGCGACGGGCGGTGTCACTTGCAGAGAGCGGCGGCCACCTTCGCCCCACCAGAGGCATAGGCCGGTGAAGAGGACGGCTCCGACGCCGCATTTCAGCGCCACGGGGGCATGGGTGGGGGAGAGAAAGCCTTCAAAGCTACCGGCGATGATGAGCAGCGGGATGGTAGCGGAGACCAGTTGGACAGCTTCCGCTCCGGCCTTGGCGAGAGCGTCGCGGCGACGGAGCTGGCCGGGGAAGAGGATGCCCGCGCCGAGACGCAGTCCCGCCGCGCCCGCCAGCATGATGCTCGGAATCTCCAGGGCTCCATGCGAGACCATGAAGGCCAGCAGGCTACCGGCCATCCCATGTTGCGCACAGCAGGCGAGCACGGTGCCGATCTCGAGGCCGTTGTTGAAGAGCAGAAACAGCGTCCCGAGCCCGGCGGTGATGCCGGCGGCGAAGGTCATGAAGCAGACGCTCATGTTGTTGGTCATGATGCCGGAGGCGGCCTGCGGCTTCATGGAGAGCACGGCGTCGGTCCACATCTGGTGGTGGTTGATCTTGTCCATCATCCCCGGCCCGAGCCAGAGCGCGGCGAAGTCGGGGCGCAGCAGCGTGACGAGCATGCCCAAGCCGAAGCAGGCGAGAAAGACTGCCGTAGCCAGCCACACATAGGGCAGCAGGCGACGCAAAAGGCGGGGGTAGCCGTGCGCAAGGAACTCCCACAGGCTCCAAAAGGAAACACGGCGGCCGGAATAGACGAGATTGTGTGCGCGTCCGACGAGGCGATTCAGGTAGTCTGCGAGCGAGCGGGAGGTGGGATCGGCGCGCACGGCGGAAAGATCGGCGGCGGTCTGACGGTAGAGCAGGCCGAGATCGCGCAGGTCAGAGTGCCGCAGGCCTTTCACGCCGGCAGACTCCGCCTGGCCGATGAGGGATTCCAGGCGGCTCCAGTTACCCTTGCGTAGATCGATCCAAAGATTGGTGACCATGAATCCTGTTGAACAGCCTTCCTTTGAACGACCCGGCCTTGAACGACCCGGCTTTGAGCCAAGCCTAGACCGGACGAACTTCCAGCGGCCCAGCGCGGACGCGGCCGGCTTTGAGCGGCGCGGGTTTGCCGATCAGCTTAGCATCGAGACGCCGGAGCAGGTGACGCTGGAGTTTCCGGTCGCCGGGATCGGCAGCCGTTTTGTGGCGGTGCTGCTCGATCACCTGATTATCGTGGGCGGCTTTTTTGCATTGTTTCTCGTATTTTTTGCCTTTGCCGCCGCTGCTGGGCGGCACGCGCTGGAGTCGCTGGCGGGCAAGTGGTTCCTGGCAGGGTTGATCTTTGTCTCGTTTCTGCTGATCTGGTGCTATTTCGCGCTCTTTGAAGCCTTCTGGCATGGCCAGACACCCGGCAAGCGAGCGATGCAGCTGCGCGTCATCAAGGACGCGGGGCGGCAGGTCACGCTGTTCGAGAGCCTGGCACGGAACCTGCTCCGGGTGGTCGACTATCTGCCCAGCCTGTATCTCACCGGCGTGATCGCCATGCTTTGCAACCAACGCAACAAGCGTCTGGGCGACATGGCGGCGGGCACAATCGTGGTGCATGAACGCAGGGACGCGCAGCCGCTGCTGTATACCGGCGTGGCAACCGCGAGTCACACAGGCTTGTTCTCGCGTCCGGTGCAGGGGACGGAACCGTGGCAGATGGCGCCCGGTGTGGGAGGAATGCTCGCCCCCGATGCGCTAGCCCGGCTGTCGTCGCACGACCTCGTGGTCATCGAGGCGTTCTTTGCGCGGGCGCTGGATTTGCCGCTGGACACGCGTGCGGCGATGGCCCACCGGATCGTGCGCGAGATGACCGCGAAGATGGGCGTTCCTGCACCGGAGGGCAATCCGGAGCGTGCTCTGGAGGCCATGGCAGTTGGATTGCGTGGGCAGGGAAGAAGAATTTAGAGCCCCGATACGATCACCGCACCAGAGCGTGTCCACGAAGAATTAACTAGAGCATGGATTCGTGCAGGTGTACCCAGAAGGGTCGTTTCTTGGGAGGGAGCCCACGGAACAGGAGCGCAGTCCAATTGCCCTTCAGGGCTGGGCTCTGCTTCCGTTTCCAAACGGCCCAGGGCTAAAGCCCTGTTTTCCTGCAGCGCTGGATTCAGCGGCCTGAAGGCCGCTGCTCCCTCCCAAGAACTGGGTATCTATATGTGATCATGCTCTAAAGGAGAGGCCATCAGCTGATGCTGGGGTTTTCCTGGTATGCGGCAGCAGTGGCGTTCAGTTGCGGGTTGTGAGCATTTCGAGTTCTGCGTTATGGCTGGAGTCCTTCACCCGGACATGCGGCAACACCAGGCTTTCGCCCTCGACCAGCGGATGCACATGGTCGCGCAGGCCGGTGCGCTCGGCGGCGGCGAGCAGGCGGGGCAGCGGCTCCGTCATGGGTTCGCGGCCGAGGCGGAAGGTGTTGTAGTGCATGGGAATCATCGTTTCGGCGCGGAGATCCCGAAGGATTTGCAGCGCGTCCTCGGGGCTGGTGTGTACGGCGCGGTAGCTGTCCGGGTAATAGGCGCCGATGGGCAGCAGGGCAATGTCGGGATGGAGGCGATTGCCGATCTCGTGAAAGCCGTTGAAGTAGGCGGTATCGCCGGAGTGGTAGATCGTGGGCGCGCCGGCGGCCTCGAGAGCGTAGCCGCCGAATCCGCGGTGGGTATCGGAGAACATGCGCGCTCCCCAGTGCTGGCTGGGGGTAGAGGTGATGGTCAGCGGGCCAAGTTCGGTTGAATCCCACCAGCGGAGCGAGGTGACCTCGCGAAAACCGAGATTGCGGACGAGGTCTGCGACGCCGTTTGGGACGATCGCGACCGGAGCGGGCAGGTCCCGGCGGCGCATCTCACGCGTGACAGCGCGCAGCGAGGGGATGTTGAGGTGGTCCATGTGCGCGTGGGTCAGCAGCACCGCATCGATACGTGGGAGATCGGCGACGCGAACCCCGGGTCGCCGCTGCCGGCGCAGCAGGATGAGCCGGGTGGCGAAGACGGGGTCGATGAGCAGGCCGTGACCGGCGGTCTGGAGCAAAAATGAGGAGTGGCCGATAAAGGTGACGGCGGTGCTTTCGGCGGTGACGGCCGGCGGTTGACGGGGCTGGCCTTGCAGGGGGTTCTGGTGGGACTCGCGGACCAGACGCCAGAGCTGCTGCAGTTTGGTCAGACGCAGGGAGCGGGTGCGGGGCATGGAATCGCCTTTCCGTGGGGTGCGTGTGGCTCTCGGCAGCCCCAAAGCTACTGATGCGTGAAAGGGCAAAAGGATGGAGCGCGTGCAGACGAAGGCAAAGACACCGGGAACTTTAAAACGACGCAAAGTCCCGGTTCTGTTGCGGTCCCTACTGTGGTTAATTCGAAGTTCTTTATCTATTGTCAAAGGGAGCGTTATAGCTAATACAAAATAGCTAATACAAAGAAAAAGCAGGTCCTTCGCTTCGCTCAGGATGACAAACCTTAGGTTGAGAACTTTAGAATCAGGGCACCCGGAGGAGGCGCAGGCTCCAACCGCAGCGCCGGGGCCTTGCATCTGACAAGGCACGCGCGACTCGCATGACGCAACACTTCGCGCGGCGGAGAAGACCGGGAATGACCGAAAAAGCTGCAACACCGAACGCAAAGGCGGCTACACCGGGCAGATCTGATCTGAAGTACGGTGAGTTGGACCCCGAGGCGCAGCGTATCTGGAATCATGTGTCGCATTCGCCGCTAAGCAACCTCTGGAATTTCGAGGGGGCGCCTGTTGGCGTGATTTTGAAGCGTTCGGCCAAGGCGTTTATGGACGACAACCTGGTTTCGCGCGCCGCCGAACTGGGCTACTACTTCCTGTTTGCGCTGTTTCCAACGCTGCTGAGCGCATCGAGCATCCTTGGGCTGCTGGCCAAACGCGCCAGCACCTTCTACGTGGGCCTGCTCGATTACCTGTCTATCGTCATCCCGCACTCCGCGTTCCAGCTGGTCATCGACACCTTCAACCAAACCGCCGCGGCTTCGACCGGCGGCAAGATTGTCTTTGGCCTGGCGGCGGCGTTGTGGTCGGCGAGCGTGGGCTTTGCGGCGATTCAGGACACCGCCAACATCGTCTACAAGGTGAAGGAGACGCGGCCGTACTGGAAGTCCAAGCTGCAGGCGATCGGGGTCACCCTCCTGCTCAGCGTCGTGATTACCTCCACGCTGTCGGTCTTGCTGACTGCCGATTTTCTGGATAAGCGCATCATGAAAACGGCGCAGCTTCACTACATGGCAAGTACGGAGATCGCCGTGGTGCAGGGGGTGGCCTGGGTTGTGGTGCTCGCGCTGCTGATGCTGTTGTTCGCGATCATTTATTACTTTGCGCCCGATTTGAAGAACAAGTGCTGGCACTGGGTCACTCCGGGCGCCGCCATCGGCATTTTCGGCTGGCTGGCGGCATCGATTGGGCTGCGCATTTATCTGCATTATTTCCCAAGCTACTCGGCCACCTATGGATCGCTGGGTGCGGTGATCATCCTGCTGACGTGGTTTTACATTACGGGGCTGATGCTGCTCGCGGGAGCGGAGATCAACTCGGAGATCCAGGCGGCCGTGACCGAGAAGCGGCTCAAGGAGGGGGGTGAACTCCCGCAGGGCGCCACGACGGATCCTGAGCACCCGATGCTTGCTTCGCATGCGGCTTAAAGCATGACCATCATAGATATACCCATTTTCTTGGGAGGGAGCAGCGGTCTTCAGGCCGCTGAATCCAGCGCTGCAGGAAAACAGGGCTTTAGCCCCGGGCCGTTGGGGGTGGAAGCAGAGCCCAGCCCTGAAGGGCATTTGGAATACGCTCCTGTTCCGTGGGCTGAAGCCCACGGCTCCCTCCCAAGAAGGACTCTTCTGGGTACACCTGTACGAATCATGCTTTAAAGCAAATTACCCATAACTATGCAGTGTCATCTCGACCGGAGGCGAAGCCGCAGAGGAGAGACCCCTGTATTCCTCCGTTGCTCCAACAGATTCCGTTCAGCCCGAAACGGAAATACAGGGACGGCGGATTCAAGGTTGAAGTGCAACAGAATTGATTTTAGGGGCGAATTGGGACCAGAAGGCAACGAAGTCGAAGGTTCCCTCTGGGAGGAAGAGTTCTGCGGGGGCTTTCCAGCCCAGGGTTTGTCTGGGGCGGACGTTGAGCTTCCAGGCGATCTGGTCCAGCTGCTCCTGGGAGAACACCGACAGGTCGGTTCCGCGGGGCAGGTATTGGCGGAGCAGGCCGTTGGTGTTCTCCGAGATGCCGCGTTCCCACGGGGCGTGCGGGTGGGCGAAGTACACCTCCACCCCGGTGGCGGCGGTGAGCATCTGGTGGTGGGCCATCTCGGTGCCCTGGTCGTAGGTCATCGAAAGGCGCTTCTGGCTGTCGATCCGGTTGAGGATTCTGCTGAAGCCCTCGGCCGTGGCGGCGGCCTTGGCGCTGTCCAGCCGCACCAGGGCGACGAACAGGGTCGACCGTTCCACCAGCGTGCCGACCTGGGAGCGGTTGCCCTTGCCGATCAGCAGATCGCCCTCCCAGTGCCCCGGAATCAGGCGCATCTGGACCTCGACGGGCCGCTGATCGATCAGGGTCATGTTGGGAATGGCCTGATTGCGCCGGTCTTTTCGGCTCCGCCGCGCGCGGCGCGCCTTGTGCCCGCGGCGCAGCAGGCCGAGCACGCGGGCGCGCAGCTCGCCGCGCGGCATGGCATACAGCGCGCTGTAAATGGTCTCGTGCGAAAGCCGGACGGGAACGGGCATACGAGCCAGTGTGCGCGCGATCTGGCGGGGACTCAAGCCCTCCCGGAGATGGCCGAGCACGGCGATCCAGAGCGGGTTGCCGGGCTGGAGCTTGCGCGGTTTCGGCGGCCTGGCCTTGCGTTGACGGGCGCGTCGCTCGGCCGCCAGCGCGCGATACCCGCCGGCGATCCGCGCTGGGCTCCGGGGCCGCCAACCGTTGCGCCGCATCTCGCGCAGCACAGTCGACCGCGACCGGCTCAGACCGGCGGCGATGGCCCCAGGCCTCACCCCCAGCGTTAACTGCGTCTGGATCAATACCCGTTCCGCGTAGTCCAAAGGGTGATACGTCTTCGGCATAAGGCAACTGTCTCCTATTTCGGAAATGTTGCACTTCAACCTTGAATCCGCCGTCTCTCCACTGCGCAGACGATGAAACTGTCCCTGCCACCCAAACGACGAAGACCTGTTGTTTGGGGCCCGGCGCTCCGGTCGAGAGGACGCCTCTACACCAACACGGAAACCTCTATAGGGATGGATGAACGCTGAAGCGTGCTGTAAAAGAAGCTACTTGGTTGCGGTCATGGGCTTGAGGATGTCGTCGAGGCGGTCGGCCGTGCCGGGGACGCGCTCGAGTGTGGGGTAGCGCTCGCCACCGTGGTAGTCGACGCGCAGCACCTTGTAATAGCCGGTGTTGGCGACGATGAACTCAATGGCCGGACCGTTGCCCTTGGCCTCTTGGATGGCGGCTCGGAGCAGCGATATCTGGAAGGCGCGGCCGTTCACGGCCACGATTGCGAAGCCGGGTGCGAGGCCCGCCTTATACGCCGGACTGTCGAGGATGACATCGCCGATCTGGCCTTTGTCATCTGCGGTGATTCCCAGCGAAAAACGCGTGTCGATGACATTGGCTTCGGATTCGGTGAGCTGCGACCAGTAGTCCGGCTTGTCGGTGTAGGTGAGCTTGTAGCCGGAGAGCTGGTCGAGGCCCGCGGTCTCCGGTGCGTGGAGCTCGTTGGAGTCGAGCCGGGTGTGCAGGAACGCCGCCCAGTCGTTGGGCACGACGGTGTTGAGCGCGGTCACGATGTCGTCAAAGGTGTAGGGAACGACCTTGGGACCGGTATTGCCGCCGAGACCGTGGAAGAGCGCGGTGAAGTCGTTGATGCTCTTTTTGCCGTCGGTCTTGGTGCGGATGGTGCAGTCGACCTCCAGCCAGAGCAGCTCGCCTTCATCGTAATAATCGGTCGCGCGGCGATAGTTGTCGTAGGGGCCGCCCACAAAGTAGAGCAGTTGAGCGGCGGTGGCGGTGTCCTGCAGGTCGCGCCATGTGCGGCCGGGGCGCGCATCGTTGTACTGTCCCCAGACCGTGGCGAGGCGATCGCGGTAGATGGGGTTGTTCCAGATGCCGGAGCGCGCGGCGAGCACATCGCCCAAATACTCCGTCAGGCCTTCGTACACCCAAAGCAGGTCCCCCTTCATGGGCTGCTGGTAATTCGAGGTGGCGAGGCCGGCGGGGCGGCGGTATTTGCCGTTCCAGGAGTGGGTGAACTCGTGCGGTAGCAGCAGGCCGTCGGCGATGAACATGTTGTCGTCGGTGAAGGTTTTTTCGCCGACCCGATCGTCGGAGCTTTGATGATGCTCCAGGCCGAAGTGCGCGACCTGATCGCTGAGCGTGACGAGGAAATGATAGGCGTTGTAGTGGCGTGATTTGTAGAGGGCGCCGGTCTCGTGCACGAGCTTGTTGAACTCGTCGATGTGCTCCTGCGAGAGCTGGATGTCCTCCGGGCCGTCGCCGGCGAGGTCGAGGAAGTGCTTGGGGCTGATCTCCGGGGCGAGGGCAATCTCCTTGAACCAGCGGCCGGAGAGGACGGGGGAATCAACGAGTTGCTCGAGCGAGACGGTCTTGAAGGAGGCGTGGGCACCGGCGGTGCCGTTGGTGGACTCAAGTGCTGTGCCGAAGTGCCAGCCCGCGGGAATGGTGAGCGAGGGCGTTACCATGACGTCGGCCGACTGGGTGCCGCCGGGGTAGACCAGGAGCTCATTCCAGCTGAGCAGCGCAAGATTCGCGCTGGTGGAGGCTCCGGCGGAGAAGCCGGAGGCGGCGGCGGTAGCCAGGAAGTCCATTTTGACGTGGAGTGAGGTCGTTCCCGCCGGCACCGTGATGCGGTAGGTGTACATGTCGACCGGGTCGCGTTCCCACTTCACGCGCTCACCGCCGTTCGTCGTTATGATGAAGCCTGCCTGGTCGCTGATGGGGCCGTCGGGCGCGTGTTCGCCGGGAATCCACTTGGGATAGACGAGCGTCATGGGGCCGGGCTGCACAGGGATCGTCTCGGTGGTGTGCAGGATGCGGCGAGGGGCGTCGGTGAGATCGACGGCGAGGGTCAGCGGAGCAGTCTGTGCTGCGGCTTGGGCGTGCAGAAGGACGGGCGCAAACGCGGCAGAACAGGCGAACGCAGCGATCGCTGCACGGGACAGTACGGACATCAGCACGGCTCCTTAGGACAATGAGGGACAACGGGGACAAGCGGGAGAGCTTGTTACAGTCGTGCCAACAGTGTAGCGGGACTCACTGGCCGAGCAGGGTAACGTTCTCAGCCGCGGCCGCCTGACGCAGTTCGCGGTCCAGCGTGGCCAACGGCAGCCCGCGGCGGAGTGCGAGTTCGAGATAGGCTGCGTCGTAGACCGTGAGATTGTGGCGGTCGGAGAGGGCGAGGGTACGCGTCCAGGCGTTCTCCGTTGTGCCCTCGTCCGTGCGCAGCGCGAACTTGGCAAGATCTCTCAGGTGGCCATCACGTTCGGAAATCGGAAAGCGATTTCTCCTGACGCCCATCTGCAACACATTCGCTACCTCGAGCCACCACAGCGAAGGAACCCAAGCCACCTCTGTTGTCATTTGAGCAAAGAGGGCCGCCACTGCGGGTGTTCTCTCATCCTTGGTTACCCAGGCAATTGTGACTGAAGCGTCAAGAACGATGCTCAACGCCGGCCTTCGTCCCGGTCGCGCTTAAACTGCTCAAAATCAAACGGGCCTAGATTCAAGCGACTAGCGCGTGCGCGGATGCTCGCGACAGCCTCTCTCGCCCTCGCCTGCTCCTCCTGCGTTAGCTCGGAAGGCTGACCATCTCCCGCAGGCTCCGGGACGAGGCGCGCTATGGGACGGCCAGCCCGCGTGAGAACGATCTCATCACCGCCTTCCACACGTTGCACGATCGCCGACAGGTCTTCAGTGCTTGTCGTCAGCTCTATTATCTGCTGCATCATGGAAGTGCCTCCGGCGCCTTCATTGTAGCCCAGGGGTCTCCCCCTCACGTTAGAATGGCCGCACACGCATGGCACTGTACGCGACGGTTTTGGGCATCATTGTGGTGACGCTGCTGAGCGTCTCGCTGGCACGGCTGGGTGCCGTGAAGACAAAGGCCGATTACCTGGTCGCCGGTCGCAGCTTGCCCGCCTTTGTGCTGGTGTTCACACTGCTTTCGAGTTGGATCGGCTCGGGTTCGTTGCTGGGCGGCGCGGAGAACGCCTATAAACATGGATTTTCGGCGCTCTGGCAGGCGGCGGGTGGGTGGGCCGGGCTGCTGCTGATCTACTTCATCGCACCGCGCGCGCGGAAGTTTGCGCAGTTCACGATTCCCGATCTGCTGGAGTCGCGCTACAACCAGACCGCGCGGGTGCTGGGAGTGCTGGCTGTGCTGTTTACCTACACCGCGATCACGAGTTACCAGTTCATCGGCGGCGGCGACATCCTACACCTGATTTTTCCGCAGATTTCGAGTGTGCATGGACAGTACATCCTTGCCGGATTTGTCATCGCATTTACGGCGATCGCCGGCATGGCGTCCGTGGCCTATATGGATGTCGTGATTGGGCTGCTCGCGACATTCACGCTGCTGGCGGCGCTGCCGGTGCTGGCGCACATGGCCGGGGGCTGGCACACGATTCGCGCGACGCTGCCGGCCACGCATTTTGAGGTGCTCGGCGATTTCTCTCCCGTGGTGGCGGCGGAGTTGTTTCTGCCGACTTGCCTGCTGATGCTGGGAAACCAGTCGATGTACCAGAAATTCTTTTCGGCTAAAAGCGAGCAGGCGGCAACCCGCGCGGTGAGCGGATGGCTGGTCGGAACGGTCATCCTTGAGACCGTCATCGTGGCTATCGCGGTGGTCGGCTCGGCACTGTACCGGACCGGCGAGGTCGCACAGCGGCCGCGCGAGGTCCTCGCCTACACGGCCGTGCACTCCTTCGGCGGCTTCACGATGGGCGAGGGCGCGGCCGGCAAGGTGCTGAGCGTTCTGGGGGCGCTGCTGGTCGGTGCGATCTTCGCCAAGGTAGTTTCAACGGCGAATAATTACCTGTTTTCGCCCGCCACCAACCTCGTGAATGACGTCTTCGTGCGCTACATCAAGCCCGATGCGCCGAACGGGCAGGTGCTGCTGGTATCGCGGTTGATGGTGGTAGGTTTGGGGTTCTGGGCGCTTTGGCAATCGCTGGGCACCACGAGTGTGCTCAAAAAAAGCCTGTACGCCTACACGATCTACTCGGCGGCGTTGACCCCGGTGATCCTGGCGGCGTTCTTCTGGCGACGCGCGACGGCGGCCGGCGCCGTGGCCTCCATCGCAGCCGGGACGGCGCTCACCATTCTTTGGAGCACGTTGTCGCTCTACCTGCCTGCGTGGCTGGCGGAGCGCGATCCGATTCTGCCTGCGCTCGTGGTCTCCGTGACGGCGCTGGTGTGCGTGAGTCTGCTTACGAAGCGATCGGACCGGGCTCATCTGGCCTCGCTGGGAGAGGCTTAGAGCGAATTACCTGTCAGTATGCAAGAAGGTGGCGCTGCACACCAACGGGTAATCAGCTACACGTAGCGCAGTCTCCCTCGTAACCTACGAATGGCAGCAGCCCTGGCGATCTCGGCGGCCCTGCTGGCCGCCAGCAGTTGATGGAGTTGAGCGCTTATTGCTGGATCAAAGCGCATCCTAGCTATAGCAGCACCAAGGAAAGCGATCTTCCCCATTTTGGTGCACGAATTGCCGGCTGAAACATGCTGTGTCGCGTTGGGTAATGCAAGCAGCGCGTCTACCCCCTACCGCGTCTACCCCCTACACGGCGGCGCTGTGGGCCCGGTGTGCTGTCATGGCGAAAGCCAAACGAGAGATGCCGCTGAAAAGAATCGCTACACCGAGCAACGTGCCGACTACCCAGCCCGCAGTTGAGGGAAGGTGCATCCAGATGAAGATGGCGAGGATGATCGAGATCACGGCATCGAGCAGCAGCCAGCCACCGCCGGCGACACCCCGCAACCTAATCCCGGCGATGAGTTCGAAGACGCCTTTGAGCAGCAGATAGGCGCCCAGAAAGAGCGTCAGCGATACGAGCCCTGCAAGCGGGTGAAGAAATAAGAATATCCCCGCGACGATATAGGCTACTCCAATCAGCGCCTCCCAAAGGTGCGCGCCGGCGCCGCGGACATGCCAGGCCAACACCAGGTGGCCGATGCCGCCGAAGATCAGCAGCCAGGCAATGATTGACTCGACCAATACCCCAGCGATGAACGGGGCAGCCAGCGCTATAAGGCCAAGCACAATCAGCAAAATGCTGAAGGCGATGGTCCAGCTTACGGAGGCCCGTGCGATACCCCTGGGCTGCAAACCGCTGTCCATTGCTGCCATGATGTCTCCTCCAATGAATCCTGTGTCCAGGAAGTCCTGCCATTGAGATGCAGTGGACACCGCGCCCCACCGGAATCTTTCCGTTGAGCGATTCGGATGGAAGAGCCTGGTTCAACAGCGATCGGCTGACCAGAATCAGAATGTGTGTGTCATCTGGACACAACCCGCACCGGGTTGAAGCACTCTGAAATAGTAGGCCCCACTTTAAAGGAGATATGTTATGGCGCACGGAATCATCTGGTGGATCATCGTTGGCCTAATTGCCGGCTTCCTCACGGGCAAGATTATGAAGGGCTCTGGCTATGGAGCCTTGATGGATATCATCGTCGGCATTATTGGCGCAGTTGTGGGCGGCTTCATCATGACACACCTCTTTGGCGCGGCATCATCGGGTGGATTGATCTATTCCATCATCGTGGCCGTGATTGGCGCTGTCCTTCTCACCTTCCTGCTGCGATTGATCACCGGCGGCCGAACCAGCAACCTGTAAACGGGCACGTCACATCGCTGCCTTTAACGATGTCTCGAAGTGCGATTCTATCCTGAGCACATCGCATCTCTCCTCAGCCCATCTGTTAGCTTTTCGGGGTGGAATCTTATGGGCACGGCATCTGCCGTGCCCGTTTTTGTGTGCCTATCTATTAAAGCGCCTGTGTAGGCGCCGAGATCGCGACAATTCCCGTTGGGTTTCTTCCGCTGCGCCGGATAAGCAAAATACTTCCCCCGATCAGGCCAGTGCCGAGAAGGAAAAGGCTTGATGGTTCAGGGGTTACCGAAGTGGCCTGGACGATGAAGCGTTGCGGTGTTCCATCCGTCCAGCCGGCGGTGTTGGCTGTCGGGCTGTAGATGTCGAAGTTGGAGAAAAAGCCGGAGTTCTCGAGTGAAGAGTTGTTGGCGGCCAGCATTCCCTGCTGCGCAAGATAGCTTGAGGTGTTATCGAAGGCGGAGTTCGCGCTGGCTCCGGAGGGGTCGAATACATCCCAGACGGCGTACTGCACCTCGGCGTTCGTATATCCAGCTCCCGTAAGCGGGTCTGTGTTCCCGAGTTGCGAGAAGATCCAGGCGTCCGCGCGGTAGTCCTGTGAGGTGGTTGAGTTATCCGTGGGCACAGCCTGGGCCGTCGCTTGCCAGGTTTCGCCTACGGTGATCTCGCGATTGAAATCCAGGCACATCATCTGGATCAGATTGCTCGATCCGTTGACGCTGAAGTTATAGGGATACACAAAGTAACCTCCGGCGTTCTGGCCTCCGACACTTACGAGTTCGAGTGTGTCGGCGTGACCAGAGCGGCAGAGGAAAGTAGAAAGACAGATCAGGCTTGTAACAGCAAAGGACTTCAGGCGCATGCTTCTCCCTTTATCCCACCTCGGTGGGAAACGTAGAGCCACGGAGGCGCGGCAGAGGACGTGTCATTCCGCCGTCTTTCTTCGTTGGCAAGATCAAAGTTATCCTGATCCCCCCAATAGCGCACTCCCTAAATAGTAACTAGGAGCCGAACACCTGTACCGGTACGTTGTTCACGTTACTTTGGCGGTCTGGCGAGCGGGTACTGATGCCGCTGGAAGCAGAGCTGCTTTGAGCAGATGTGGGGCGGCCAGCAGCGCGCCTCAGGGGTGGCGCACGGAGACATCGCCACAGGCACGAGCGTCTGTAAACCTGCCTGAGCCGCAATAGAGATTTGGACGTCAGAACATGGAGTGACTTTCACATCCATGCTCGCGTTTGCCCCTTAGGGAAGCTCTGATCAACGCAATGGAGAGGGTCCAACCCAATGCCGGGGGCGGAAGCCCCTTGTATTCAGCTGTTTTGTCGTAGGGCTGAAGCCCTACGCTTCCTCCCATAGGCGACGACAGGACTTATTCAGAGATTCCTTAACGGCTTCGTAGCTAAAAACTACGGAGTTGCGGGATGGAAGGTAGCGACTCCTACGAAAGAGTCTGCGCAGCCGTAGTAGAGGAAGTATCTCTTTCTGAAGAGGACCAGGCCTTCGGAAAAGGTGGTCCCGGCGGCATATTGTCCGGACCTTTCGAAATTCTCTTCCGGTTTGAAGAACGGCTTCTCCGTTCGAGCGATCAGCTTGGTCGGATCGGCAGTGGAGAAGAGCGCCTGCCCGGTGGAGTAGGTCCCGGGCGGGAGGTCGGGAGCACCATCTTGCTTTGCGTTCTTCGCGTCCGGGGCAGGCATTCGCCGGAAGTGGATCCCGTCCTTGCTCTCGGCCAGACCGAGGCGGGATGTATGGGATCGTCGAACGTCGAAGCAGGCAACGGGGCGATCACCGGCGAATGTACCGGACGCGTGAAGGGGCCCAGCATCCACGGTTGGATTTGTGTGCGGTCCGTCTCCTGCGCGACCAGCACACCGGCCGATAACACGAGGGCCGCGCAGAGTGGTGCTGTTTGCCAAGCGATTCTAAGGCGCACGCTCAATCTTCTTTCTCAGCTGTTTCGGTTCGGAATAGCAGCCAAGGCTTCGATTCGAACCAGAACCTCACCTCTTGGGCCATGCATTACACATGACGCGTCCTTATTTAAACTGGCTCACCGTCCGAAACGAAATCCGAAACGGAACACGATTCCGGACTCAAGCCGAGGACTGGGAGGTTGCCTGTGCAGAGATTCATTGAGCAGCAACTTCAAACAGCCTAAATGAAGCGTCCGCGTAACCTTTCATTCGTCTACACTTTGAGGGACGGAAGGCTGAGTGCATCATCAAAAGTGATGCGCCCAGCAGACAGGCACCTCCGTTGCGGTTCGAGACATCCATCTGCTTCTTACAATAAGCGGAGAGCGACTAACAGACGGCATGGAGCAGGTCGAGCGAGCGCACCGGGCATAGGTCGAGTAGAAGCTGCGAGCAGGTGATTCTCGCCGACACCCTTTACTGTAACGAACCGAAGAATTTCAGCAAATGAGATTTGGCGTATCAGGAAGTCAGTGGAGGCCCAGATGAAGATAAGTGGCATGCGCGTTGTAATCGCGCTTATGGCGGGGGCGTTGACAATGCCGGCGGCGGCGCAGAAACCAGCGACATCGGCTGCGTCGAATGGGGCACAGACTGCCCACGCGGTGCATTCGCCGTTGGCGTCGACGGGCCCCACTAATAATGGGGCTGCAAGCGTGACGACGCTGATCAAAGTTGATGGAGCGGATACGGGTCGCACCTTCGACGGAGTGGGCGCAATCAGCGGCGGCGGCGGCAACTCGCGACTGCTCATCGACTATCCCGCCCAGCAGCGTAGCCAGATACTGGATTACCTGTTCAAGCCCGGCTATGGCGCATCGCTGCAGATATTAAAGCTGGAGATCGGGGGGGACGCTAACTCCACGGACGGGTCCGAACCCAGCGTGGAGCATACGCGTGGCGTGGTGAACTGCAACGCCGGGTACGAATTCTGGTTGGGTGAGCAGGCCAAACTTCGCAACCCGAAGATCAAGCTCTACGGGTTGGCTTGGGCTGCGCCGGGATGGATCGATGACGGCAAGTTCTGGTCGCAGGACACGATCGACTATTTGATGACCTGGATGGATTGCGCACATTCCCACGGCCTGAAGATCGACTATCTCGGCGGCTGGAACGAGAGGGGATACAACAAGGACTGGTATGAGAACCTTCATGCCACGCTCGCAGCCAGGAACTACGCGACTCAGGTCGTCGGCGACGACTCCGGTTTTAAAGTAGCCGACGAGATGGTTAAAGATCCCGCCTTTGCAAAGTCCATCGACATCGTTGGCGCGCATTACTCGTGCGAAGGCGGCGATGGTGGAAACGCACACTCCTGCCACTCCACCCAAAACGCCATCGATACGGCCAAGCCGCTGTGGGACAGCGAAAGCGGTTCGCAAGATGACAATACCGGCACCGGAGCCTTGATCCGAGCGATCCTCCGTGGCTACATCGACGGGAAGATGACCGCTTTTTTGAATTGGCCGGTCATCGCCGCAATTACCCCGAATCTGCCTTATTCGACTGTCGGGTTGATGGTCGCTCCGCAACCTTGGTCAGCGCAATACAGCCTCGGCCAGAGTTTATGGGCGACGGCGCACGTCACTCAGTTCACCCAACCAGGGTGGCAGATCCTGGATGCCGCCAGTGGTTACCTCGGCAATGATCGCACCAATGGCAGCTATCTCTCGCTGCGGTCACCCAACGGCAGCGCTTACAGCATCATCGTCGAGACGACGACCGCAACCGCGGCATCGACGATGACGTTCAGCGTTAGCGGCAACCTGTCGGAGAAGCCGGTGCACGTGTGGGCCTCGAACCTCGATTCCATGGCTGAGGAGGATCAGTTCGTACACCAAGCCGACCTGCGCCCGGACGGGCCAGGTCGCTATCAGTTCACCCTTCAACCCGGCTACATCTACACGTTCACTACGCTCACAACGGCCGGAAAGGGAAACGCGGTAGCTCCGTCGGCCCACTCTCTCAGACTGCCTTACTCCGACAACTTCGATAGTTACCGGACGGGCGAGGAGGCGCGGTACGTCTCCGACATGCAGGGAGCCTTCGAGGTTCAGCCATGTGGGGCAGGCAGAACAGGCAAGTGCCTGCAGCAAATGGCGGCGACGAAGCCGATCGAGTGGCAGGATGATAGTGACGCATTCACGCTCCTCGGTGACCCGTCATGGACGAATTATGCCGTGAGCGTGGACGCGGAGCTCGTTAAGCCCGGGACGGTCGAGTTGATCGGTCGTGCCGGCACCCAGAAACGACCACAATCGCATCAACAGGGCTATTATTTTCAGATATCGGATACAGGCGCGTGGACCATCTTGAAGAGCGACTCAAACGGTAGACGCACAACGCTGGCCAGTGGGTCGAGGGATGCTCTCGGCACCGGGCGCTGGCATCGGCTCAGCCTATCGTTCAACAACGAGAGGATCACCGCATCCGTGGACGGGCAAAACGTCACCGTGCTCAGGGATAAATCCTATGAGGCCGGGCAGATCGGGATGGGTATCACCAGCTATGACACCGATCAGTTCGACAACCTTTCCATCAGGCCAAACGACAGGACAAAACCCGAGGCGCAGTGACAGTGACTCACAAATAGGCGTCGCCAGCTTAGGCGTCAGCCGAGTGCGCCGCGCATTTGCGAACAAGGGTCGGCGGAAGCGTATACTTCCGGCCGCACGACCAGAAGAGGTCTCAAGATGCAGGGGCGTACCGTAGCACCCCAACCGGCTATTTATAGCTATGGCAGTCTTCCTGATGATGTACCCGAGGTCGATGCCGTTTGCGCCAGTTTTCCTCAAGAAAACTGGCCTGCATACTGTTTCACGAAGTCACAGTTTCAGGAATACTGCCCTAATTTCGTATAGCTATCGAGGCGTCATCTCGACCGAAGGCGAAGCCGAAGTGGAGTTGCTGCTGCTCTATGCCCCACCGCCTGCCTCAAAACTATGGCAGAACACGGCGGGGCAGGAATAAATCGGAGCTTCCCCAGGGAAGCTCCGATCAAGTCAATGGATTGGCCCCATAGAATGCCCGGGGCTGAAGCACCTTGTATTTAGCCGTTTCGTCGTAGGGCTGAAGCCCTACGCTCCCTCCCAAAGGCGACGGCAGGACCTATGCAGAGATTCCTTAGAAGGTGATCTTGGCGGAGAGCTGCAAGTCGCGCGGAAGCGATCCGTAGGGGGATTGTGGTCCCTTCTGGATGGTTCCGAAGTTGTCGTTGGTTGGATCGCTGCTGTAGCTATCGCCGTAGGTCCAGTTCGGATGATTGAGCACGTTGAACGCATCCAGACGCAACTGCAGGTTGGCTCGCTCGTTATATGCGAATCGCTTGGACAAGCTGACGTCGAACTGGTGGTTGGCCGGTTGACGCACACCCCAGTACACCACGTTTTGTTGCGGAACGTATTGATTCGCCGTCCGGACCAGAGCCGGGGATGTGCAATGCGCTTCTGTATAGGAAGGCCCATCGATAAGTGCCCCCGTGTCCGTGTCCTCGTAGGCCACACAGGGAGTGACCCCTTGGAGGCGTTTGTAGGAGTGCGTCGCGTCGGCGGGAAGGTCGTGCGGCTTCACTGCGACCGGGGCAAGCTGCACCCAGTTATTGCTGCCGTTCGAATTGCCCGAACCGTTCGGAACCCACGGATACCACTGCGTGTAGATATACAGCGGGGCGATTTCCCAGCCGCCTATCGCAGCATCCACCAGCCGATTGGCATGGGCAAAAAATGTTTTGCCACGGCCGACTGGGAAGTAAAACACGCCGGAGAACGTGATCGCGTTCGGAATATCGTTGGTGCCGATGTTGCGCCCGTACACCCGATAGATCGAGTCGATGATATTGCCGGCCGTCATGCTCTTGGACCAGGTGTAGGCGAAGTGCAAGCTGAGGTTATGGGACACATTGTGGGAGGCAGTTACCTGGAGCGAGTTGTACCAGGAGTGAATCTGGGGCAGGTGGTCTTCGGTGACGTCGGTAAATTCGGGGAAGGGTCTTGTCAGGTTGTATGACTGGATCGTTGGGTTGCTGTAGTAACCGCCGCTGCTCGCAAATCCAGGAACCTGGTAAAAAGGATTGGGAACCGCGGCTGGAGCGGTGTTGCCATCGCAAAGCTGACGGTTTCCACCAATTTCGACGTCGCACTGCGCATAGGATGCCGCGGTGGGATGATTGATATTGTCACTTCCTTCCAGGTTGTATCCCTTCAGTCCCGAATAGCTGATATCGAGCACGTCCCGGCTGGTAAGCTGCTGCTCCAAGGACACGCTGTATTGCCAGAGGGAGGGGACCTGGAAGTTCGGGTCGGTGAAGTTGATCGAACTGCCGGGAGTGGTCGCGAGGCCGAGGGCGGATCCGAGCGGCTTGACAGTAGTGGCATAGGGATCGGCGAGGGTGCTGCCCGGAGTGGCCGGGCCGCAGCCGGCGATGCCGGGGACGCAGGGATTGTTGAGCGACGGCGTCGCCCCGTTATTCAGAGAATTGTTGAAGTTCGTCACGGTTTGGAAGCCGTTTTGGTGATCGTTCGCCTCATCCTGGATGAACATCTCTCCGAAGCCGGCGCGCAGCGATGTCCTGTTGCTGAAGGCATAGGCAGCTCCGAAGCGAGGCTGGATGTTGAGCAGATTGGTTGCGTACGCGCCACGCGGAGCGCCATTGACGCCGGCGAACTCAGTGCCGCCCAACAGCGGACCATTGAGCCCGGTACGATTGGTGATCTGGGCGTTGAGCGGGTTGACATCCGTCGTGTCGAAGCCGTAATCGAGCTGATTATGGCGCTCGGTGCGGGCTCCGAGCAGGTCGTAGCGGATGCCGAGATTGAGGGTCAGCTTGGCCGTGAGCTTCAAGTCGTCCTGAGCCCAGAAGGCGTAGTAGTGCTGGGAAAAGAAGGGGCTGGTCTGGATAATCAGACTCCCGCTAGTGGGGGTGCCGAGGAGCAGCTCCGCGATGGAGTTGCCGGAGGTCATGCCGGGCGCGCTGGGTATGTTGTAAAACTGCTGGGTGAAGTTGTTGGTGAACCCAAATTGGTTGTTTTGCGCGTTGTCGACATTGGCGTACTGATACAGGCGCATGTCAAATCCAGCGCGAATTGTATGGCGGCCGTGAATGTAGGTGGCGCTGGGTTGATAGCCGAGGTTATGTGCGGCCGAATAGCCTCCGGTCCCCCCCGGAGCAAGGCCCAGAAAGTTCGTCGTGTTGCTACCCTGGACGCCAGTCGCAGTGATGCTCGGGAATTGGTTGTTGACGAGGATATTGGAGATGTAGTTCTGGGAGAAGCCCAACGAGGTTAGGTCGAACCCTGTGGATCCGGATGTAATGCCCTGCGCCTCGGTTCCGCCGGTGAGCTTGTTGTCGAGGATCAGGTTGGGCGAAAAGGTATGGATCTCCTCAATGGCGTATTGCTGCTCCCTCGGCTGAAACTGGACAAACTCCTGATTGGTTGGATTGCTGGTCGGCAGGCCATTGGGACTGCTGCTGCCGTAGCGCTCGAACCCTGTCCAGCGAATGGTTCCACGATCTTTCAACCCGAAGTTTTGGTCGAACTTAACCAGGCCATCGCGGCTGATGTCGGTTTCGACGGGCAGATAGTAATGATTGCGCGAGAAGGGGGCGTTGCCCGGTCCTGGATTGTAGTTCGGTGCTATCTGTTTGTAGTATTGCGCGATTGCGAGGCCTACCGGGTCCAGGCGGTTTTGAGGAATGATGTTGCCGGGAAATGGGGTGCGGGTCGGCTTGGTCTTGCCGTCGGCGGGATCCACCGTGTTGACCAGAGGCGACAGCGGGTCGTAGATGATGAGCGGTTGGAGTGAATTCGTCACGGTGTCGTAGTACTGCGCGCCGGCAAAATTTCCCGTGAGCCATTGCGGGTTGGGAATCGAATCGTAGTTGCCGCCCGTGTTGGGCAGGTTCTCATAGGCCTGCTCCCATTGAGCAAGGAAGAAGGTCTTATTCCGGCCATTGTAAAGGTGGGGGAAGTAGACCGGCCCGTCGGCTTCCAGCCCGAACTGATCGCGCTTGTGTTGGGTCGGGAACGGGGCAGTTTGTCCCGGCTGGCTTTTCACGTAATCGTATTGGTAACTTTGAGCATCAAGCCAGGGACGGCGTGCAAACTCGTAGAGGGAGCCGTGGATATGGTTGGTTCCGGATTTCAACGAGGCGTCCAGCGCGCCTCCACCGGCGCGCCCGTAGGACGCGTCATAGGCATTCAGCACCACCTTGAACTCGGAGATGGTATCCAGCGGCACGTTCGAAGCCGACCAGCCGTTCGCGGTATCGTTCGTGCCGCCGTCGAGGTTCTCTTGCACGGTAGCCTGGGGAACACCCGTCAGGTGCAGGTTGCTGCTCACGTTGTCCTCCTGCCGCGGATACTGCGGATTGCTTTGGTTGTTGGTGCCCGGGCTGAGCCCGAACAACACCTGATAGTTGCGTCCGTCGCTCGGCATCTCCTCGATTCGCTCGTTGCCGATGATCTCGCCGCGGTCGGCCTTCGACAGCTCAATCTGCGTTCCCTCGCTGGCGACGGTCACGGTCTCGTTGACGTCTCCAACCGGCAAAGAAAAATCAATCTTCGAGGTCTGGTCCACGCGCAGGCCGATGTGCGTCCTGCTGACTTCCTTGAAGCCGCCCTTTACCGCGGTGATCGTATACGTTCCAGGCTTGAGATAAGGAACCGTGTAGTCTCCGGCTCCGGTCGTTTTGGCAACGACGTCATCCCCGGTATCCTCACTGTGGATGGTCACCGTCGCTCCCGCGATCGCGGCGTGAGAGCTATCTTCAACATGGCCTACGAATGACTGGCCTGATTGGGCCGCTGCCGGCCAGCTGCCCGCAGCCAGGCACAACAGTACAGCGACGAGAACGCCGAAGGACAATGCGTTCGCAAATAGCTTCTTTATATGGCTCGCGAGAACGGCTGGAACGCTTTGCATAAGTTTCTCCGATGCGCTTTGCATAAGTTTCTCCGATACCGGCTATCACCGGCGCCACGCAGCCAGAGGAATGTGCCGGTCAGTAACACCGTATTAGGGATTGCGTCGTCTTTAAACATCCCATGACAACGCTGTCTTTGAATGGCGTACAATTTATACAAGGCGTAAGGCAGATGTCAACAGGGCAATCGCACCTCAGAACAGGGTGCGTAGTTTGGGGCCTTTGGACCCTCTCTTTGCATAGCGTTGAGGACCATGTGCCACAGAACGGCGAGATGGTGCGGGCCATGCCCAAGGCGGGTTCTGTGCTGGTCTTTGCTACGTGACGGTCATGGTTGGCTGCGATGACCGGTAACGCACGACAGGAGTTTGCTGCCGACTAGAATGACCCGTGAAGGATGGACGGCCGGGCTGCGAATGAGTGATGGTACTCGTGACGAGGTGCCTCAGTTAACCAGGCGTCTGGCGACCGCTGCCTTCGTGGGCTCACTGGGCGGATTCGTCTTCGGATACGACCTCGGAGCGCTTTCTTCGGCGACGCAAAGTCTCAGAAGCTGGTTTGATCTTTCGCCTGCGGTGTTCGGACTGACCATTTCGTTTTCATTATGGGGAACCGTGTGTGGGGCCCTTCTCGCGGGCCGGCTTGCAGACAGGCTTGGACGCCGCACTTTGATCGCGGGATGCGCCATCCTTTATGGGTTTGCGGCGGTCGCCATCACTTTGCCCTTGGGAGCTGAATGGGTTCTGGTGCTCGCCATGAGGTTTTTGTGTGGAATGGCGATCGGGGGCTTCACCGTAGGCTGTCCTCTCTATCTTTCTGAACTGGCTCCCATTGCCTTGAGAGGTCGATTGGTCAGCCTGTTCCAGCTCCAGGTCGGTGTTGGAGTGGTGGTCGCATTCTGTGCCGGGTCGCTGTTCGGGCGTCTTACAGACGCAGGGAACGTTTGGAAATGGTGCCTGGGAACTGGAGCGATTCCGGCAGTAGTTCTACTTTTCCTGCTTCGGCTTATGTCGCCGGATCAAGCCAGATTCGCCAACCGGGCCAGCACGTCACTGAGCCACGAATCTCCAAATCCCGCAAGGCTGTTTCGCCGCAGGAATACACGTCTGATCCTGCTGGCAACGAGCATCGCAATTTTCAATCAGCTCTCGGGCGTGAATATCGTGCTGCTTTACATGCTGGATATCCTGTCCAGCGCAGGAATCGGTCTCGCAATCGGGCATAGGTACACCATCCTGATCTCGTGCCTGAGTTTGGCAACGACGCTGCTTGGCATGGCCTTCGTGGATAAGTCCGGGCGTAAGCCGCTTTTGCTTTATGGTTCTGCCGGAATGGCAGTATGCCTGCTTGGCCTGGGCTTCTCGATTCCGCATCACTTCGCTCCGCAGTTGTACCTGTCGATCCTGGTTGCTTACAACGCATTCTTTGCTTTTTCCCAGGGGACGGTCGTCTGGGTGTACTTGAGTGAGTTGTTTCCGCCGGGAATCCGCGGGGCAGGGCAAGGGTATGGCTCGTCGATGCATTGGATTACAAATGCTATTCTGGTTTCAGTCTTTCCCGTCATGCAACATGGGTCCTCTGTCCGCATCTTTTATTTTTTTGCCTTGATGATGGCTGTGCAGATTGGTGTCGTTTGGTATTGGTATCCGGAGACGCGGGGAACTTCTCTTGGCTCTTTCGCTGTAGCGGAAAGCGCGGAAGGGAACAGACTTCAATAGTGTTCCATGACGAGATTGGCTGAGAGATGGCTATAAAAAAGAGTCAGGCACCCACGCTGGTAGACGTTGCGCGAGAAGCCGACGTCTCGCTGAAGACAGCGTCACGAGTGCTGAATCACTCTGACAATGTAAGCGAAGAGAAGGCGATCCGGGTGCGTGCGGTGATGGAACGGCTGGGCTATCGGCCGAACGAACTGGCGCGCGGGCTGAAAGCGCAAAGGTCAGCAGCGATTGGAATGGTCGTGCCAAATCTGTCCGATCCATTTACAGCAAACGCGGTGCATGGGCTTCAGGAAGTTGCGCGCGCAAACGGATACGTGGTAATTCTCGCGAGTTCCGGCGGCGACGTCGATGTGGAACGGTCGGAAATTCAAACGTTGGTAGGCCGACAGATCGATGGGTTAGTGATCGCGCCGGCGGATAGTCGGAAGGATTCTTTTGGCGATATCATCCCTGCCGGTGTTCATGTTGTTACGTTCGATCAATTGATTCGAGACGTTCAACTCGATACCGTAACGGTTACCAATCGCCGGAGCGCACAAGAAGCAACGGAACATCTCGTGAGCCATGGTCTGCGCAAGATTGTGGCCATTGGCGCACGCGCTCACTTGTACACCTGCAAGGAACGAGTAGCCGGCTACAAAGCTGGGATGAAAGCCGCTTCTCTTTTGCCGAGAGTGTGTCTTGTCGAGCACGAAGACTTCCTCACCCCGGACTGGCTCGCAGAGGAAGTCTTCCGACTTCACGATGCCGACGCAATTCTTACGCTGAATTGGGTTTGTACCATGCTTACTCTGCGAGGTTTGCGGAAGCTTGGAAAGACCGCTGGTCGGGAGATCCCGCTCTTCTCCTTCGACGACTTCGATCTGGCCGACATGCTGACCCCTGCGTTATCGGTGGTTCAACAGCCTGCGGAGATGCTCGGACGCGAAGCTGCGAGGTTGCTCTTTGAGCGGTTGCAAGGCGGCGGGGGCAAGTGCCGCGCCGTCGTTCTGCCGACGAGCCTGATTATTCGCCAGTCCTGCGGATGTTAGAAGAGAGTTGATGTACGTCCCGGGTGTCTTGACCCGGGTGTCTCGGGCTGCGGATTTGGGCTTGCGTCGGAACAGCGGCCTCGACGCAGTCAAGCGGACCTGGAAGAACGAATGGACCTCACTGTCGAGATTGAGGCGAAGATTTAAACTACTTGACAAGCTTCCCCTCGTTTAGTAAATTCCCTGTTGTTCAAATGACAACGTTGCCACAAGCTGCAGAGCAGGCCTGCGCGATGTCCGCAATGTGCGGTCGAAATAAGTCGAAACACACGCACTACTTCAGGCATATCCCGAACATGCACGACACCTCTGGAGATATTTTATGCAGACGCCCATCACCGCTTCCTTGAACCGTACGCGAGATTCGCTTGCCGACAGACTCTTGCGCGGCGCACTCTGCGTGATGTTTTTCTGCCCGATGATCACCCTCGTGCGGCCTGCAACCGCACAGTCTATTCAGCAGTTCGTAGGGCATGTGGTCGATTCTACGAACGCGGCGATCCCGGGAGCGACTGTGACTGTCCACGATGAGGCTACCGGGGAAGATGTCGTGACCAAGTCGACCGGGGCGGGCGACTATACCGTGCCGTATCTGAAGCTGGGCGTATATACCGTCACGGCAGAGAAGGCCGGCTTCAAGACCTTGAGCAAGACGCACATCACGCTGGGCACCGACAAGACCGCGAAGGTTGATTTCGTCCTGCCCGTCGGCAGCGTGAGTGAGACCGTGACGGTCTCGGATGCAGGCGCAGAGATCGAGTTGGCCAAGGCCGACCGGGGCGAAATCATCGGCGCCGAGCGGGTTCAGGAGTTACCCACCGATGGGCGCAACATTCTTGAATTGTTCGAACTGAGCCCCGGCACGATCAACACCCATAACCCGCAGTTTACGCGGCCGGCGGATAACGTCGCGGGTAATCTCTACGTGAACGGCAACGGCGGCGCCGTTGGCGCGCCGGTACAGGAGAATCTCGACGGCGCAACGAACGACAATGCGGGAGGCTTTCTTGGCTATCCACCTCCGCCGGACTCGGTCGCCGAATTCAAGGTGGTGCTGAATCCGTATGACGCTTCCTACGGACGTGCGGGCGGAGGCGCGATCGACATCTCCTTGAAATCCGGGACGAACAAGATCCACGGGGACATGTACGAGTATGCCCGGCGTCCCTTCCTCGATGCTCAAAGCTTCCAGTACGATTACAACGTCGCCACCTTAGTCCCTGGTAGTCCAGCCCCTATTCCAAGCCGCCACAAGCGGGATCAGTTCGGGTTGGAGATTGACGGGCCGGTATACATTCCCCACCTTTACAACGGAAGAGATAAGACGTTCTTCACCCTTCAATGGGAGCAGGCCTACGAGTCCCTGCCGTCCACGAGTGCTTCCATCAACTCCATTCCCAACCCGCAATGGCTCACCGGCAACTTCGCCGGCGCCCAGTACTTCGACTCCACAACCCAGACGCTGATGCCGCTGATCATCTACGATCCGCTCTCGCCTTTGACCACCTACGTCGATCCCCATGATGGAAAGACGAAGCAGGCTCACAGCGCATTTCCGGGCAATATCATTCCGCAGAACCGCCTTGATCCGACAGGCTTGGCCATCGCGCAGTACTTCAATGGAATCACGCCCAACCACAACCCCGGACCGGGTTATGCTCCGTTCCAGAACAATTATTACTGGCTACAGGTTGAGAGCGACGTTTCGCGGAATGGCTTGGCCAAATTCGAGCACACCTTTGGCTTGAAAGACAGGGGCAGCATTCGCTGGGAAGGCTTCGAGCGCTACGATCAATACAATGGAAACGGAATTCCGATGTCGGATGGAGCCAATTCGATTTCTCATCAGCTTCAGCCGAAGGACAACAACTTCGGGCTCGATGAGATTCATACCTTTTCACCGAATCTCATCCTCGACAACAAGGTGACCGTGTTGAACGAGAAGCAGGGGTATAACATCACTGGAAACGTGGACCCCAACATTCTGCCGGGATTGGGCTTTTCTCAGCACTACATCAGCAATGCAATGTTCACCAACATATTTCCAGCTCTCACCTTCAACGGCAACCAGGGTTACATCGGCCTTGGCGGCTCACCCGCGGGGTTTACGATCGTTCATAACCTCGCCTATCAGCCCAGTGTTACCTTGGTCCACGGGCGGCATACGATCCGCGCCGGCTTCGACATGCGACTCTACCAATACGCTACTCCCGGGGGCGGCGCCGCCAACAACTCGTTTACCTTTTCCAACTACTTCACCCAGCACTTTTCTCCCGCGTATGCTGACGCCCCCGGCTACAGCTCCGGCAGCGGGATTGCGGCTTTGCTCCTTGGCGACCCCAATGCCGGCGGCGTCAAATACTCGATCTCTGCCTTCGATTCGCAGCACTACTATGCCGTGTGGGGGCAGGACGACTGGAAGGTCACACCCAGGTTGACCCTCAACCTCGGTATTCGGTACGACCTGCTCGGGCCTCGCATCGAGCGCCACAACCAGCTCAACTATGCCTTCAATACAACCGCTGTCAACCCGCTCAACGCACAGCTCACAAATCGTACCGGCCTTTCCGGTCCGCTGCTGGGCGGCATCCAGTTCGCCGGGGTAAACGGCGCTCCTCGCGGCGCCTATGCAACCAACCTGCTCAACATCCAGCCGCGCTTCGGCGCCGCCTACGCATTCAGCGACAGAACATCCCTGCGCGCAGGCTTCGGGGAGATGTTCATCAACGACGAATCGAACGACTCCAGCAACGGCTTCAGTTCGTCAGCCACTGGCTACACGGCCACTTTGGCGGACAATGTAACGCCATACGGTCATCTCTCCGACCCCTTCCCGGCTTATGTCAGGCCGACAGGTTCCAGCCTGGGACTGGCGACCACTCCCGGAAGTACTGTCAACTTCACCAATCCGCACTTCCAGGTGCCTTCGCTATGGGAATACAGTGTGTCGCTGGAGCAGCTTCTCACCAAGCGCGACGTGCTCGACGTCAGCTTCTCAGGAAGCCGGGATTATAATGTCGAAGGCTCCGACGATATCAACCATGTGTCTTCGGCCTTTTATGCACAATGCAACGTGGAGCAGGGTGGAAACCGCCAGCTATGCGACGGCTCCGGCGCTCCTGCCCAGGTCGCCAGTCCGTTCTATAAGGTCCCGGGATTTGCAGGCACCACCTACGGCACGAAATCGACTATCTCCAGCGGCGCGCTCACGCGGCCGTTCCCAGCGTTCACCTCTGTCACCGAGGACCACCTGCCCCTGATCCACGCCTGGTACAACTCGATGCAGGTAGCTGCGTCCCACAACGTCTCCAATAACCTCAGCTTTCATTTTGCCTATACATGGTCAAAGAACATGACGGCGGGCAACATCATCGACAACGTCTACCGTGTGTATTCCCGTACCATCGCCAGCAATGATGTTCCAACCGTGATCACTCTGTCGGGTGTCTTCTACCTGCCCGTCGGACGGGGAAAGGCGCTTCTCGGAGATACGAATCGGCTTGTGGATGCAGTGGTGGGAGGCTGGGAGATCAGCCCGCTGTATGTTTATACGCAGGGAGTACCGTGGACTCCCGGCACAACCTCATCGGGTGTCAGTACAAACTGGGAGCCGGTCACCAGTAACATCGGCATCCACATGCATGATCTTCAACCCGATGCAACGCACAACTATAAACGCCTGCAAGCAGTCACGCCGTGTGTCGCCTACCGCGATACAGACACCGGCGCCCTTCTTTATGGACCGACGTACACCGCGTCACACTGCACATCCCCCGCCTTGATACGAACGGCTAATCAATACACACCCAACGTCAATGTCGTCTACTGGGGCGTGCGCCAGCCGGCAAGTCATGAGTTTGCCGCGAGTTTGTCGAAGCGGTTTTCATGGAACGAGAAGCTCACGCTTCAGACCCGTCTGGACGCATTCAATCTGCTCAATCATCCTAATTGGACCGGACAGGGCTATAACAACGACCCAACGAGCACCAACTGGGGAACAATCCAGAAGGGCCCGCAAGGGCCAAGCAATCCGGTGCGCGACTTGCAGATCTCCGGAAAGCTCATTTGGTAATTGCAAGTGCTAAATTCAGCGATCTAAAGGCTATTTTCTTGAAGGTGTGCAGCAGAATGCATACACCACCTAAGGAATAGCGATAGCTCTCTTTTGTTGGGAGGGAGCAGCGGGCTTCTTGCCAAGCAGGGAGCAGACACTGAAGGCCCCTGCTCCCTCCAAAGCACTCAAAGCGCTCAATTGTTGCAGCGGAAAAAACCTAGTCGAAGAGGAATGGCATGAAGCTCCGCAATTTACCTAGATTCTCGCCTCTTGCCCTTGTGTCCGGAATTGGTCGTGTGACGGTCGCACAATCTCCGGCACTTGGCTCGGGTGAAGCTTCCTTCAGCATGCGACGCTACGGCGCAACCGGCGCCGGCAGGACCGTGGCTGGTACCCGTCGAAATGCACATGTCCTCATCGACCGCTTCGAGAATATGACTGTTGGGAGATTTCTGATGTGTTCGTCAACTCGCTATGCTGTTTTGTTAGTCCTTCTTCTGGCTTCAGTAGCAAGAGCGTCGGAGACTGAAACTCAGTATCTATCCGGCCTAGGGAAGGACGACCCGGTCAAGTGGGAATTCAAGTGCGACAAGGGCCAAAACGCCGACAAGTGGTCCACCATCGGTGTTCCATCCAATTGGCAGCTGCAAGGCTTCGGCATCTACGAATATGGCCAACCCACTCCGGCGGGTGGTTGGCCTCGAGTTCATGGTATCTACAAGCGCATCTTTACTACGCCTGCGAGTTGGCGAGACAAGACCATTTTCGTAAAGTTCGAAGGCGTCATGACCGATGCACAGGTCACCATCAACGGGCAATCCGCCGGCCCTGTTCACCAAGGCGGCTATTACGCCTTCAAGTACGACATCACCAGTCTCCTCAAGCCCGCCGGTCAGGAGAATGAGATCCAGGTCGACGTCGACGATGAATCCATGAATGACTCGGTCAATCGCGCCGAGCGTCGAGGGGATTACTGGAATTACGCCGGCATCTTCCGGCCCGTTTATCTCGAGGCCGTGCCCGAAACGTTTGTCGATCACCTGGCCATCAACGCCACCGCGGAGGGCTCCCTTGATGTCGATGTCGCGCTCTTAGATACGCGCACAGCTACGCGCACAGATACGCGCATGGCAGCCCCGGGCGGCCCCACAGCGTCCGTGGAGATGCGGGTGCTCGATAAAAACGGCAGGCCTGTGGGCGATCCGGTAACAGTGAAGGATGTCGGCTTCAATGAAGGGACCCACCTCGCCGGAAAGATTGTCAATCCGCGACTCTGGACGGCCGAGACGCCGAACCTCTACCAGCTCGAAGTGCGGCTGAAATTAGGCGATGCCGTCGTGCACACAGTGCATCAGAAGTTCGGATTCCGCACCATTGAAGTTCGCCCGGGACAAGGTCTGTTCGTCAACGGCCAGCGCATCTTCCTCAAGGGCTTCGCCCGCCACTCGTTCTGGCCCGATTCCGGCCGGACCCTGTCCGAGCAGATCTCCAGAGACGATATCAACCTTATTAAAGAGATGAACGGCAACGCAGTCCGTTCCAGCCACTATCCGCCGGACCGCCACTTCCTCGATGCCTGCGACGAACTTGGCCTATACGTACTCGATGAACTCGCCGGCTGGCACCAGCATTACGACACCGAGGTTGGCCAGAAGCTGGTCCGGGAGATGGTTGAGCATGACGTCAACCATCCTTCGATCGTCTTCTGGGACAACGGCAATGAAGGCGGGTTCAATCCCGCGCTAGACGGAGATTTCTCAAAGTACGATCCGGAGAAGCGCGTCGTCCTGCACCCGTGGGCGGCCTATCCTGCGGGTATGGCCGATACCAAACACTACCCAACCTATGCTGGGTTGCAGCAGAAGCTCGCCGACGATCCCGTCCTTTTGCCCACGGAGATGCTGCATGGCCTCTATGACGGCGGAGCGGGGGCAGGCCTAGGTGACTATTGGGATGCCATTCTCAAAAGCAAGGCCGGCGCCGGCGGATTCATCTGGTCCTTTGTGGATGAAGATATAAAGCGCGTGGACAAGGGCGGCATTCTCGACTCCGCGGGCAACATGGCCCCCGATGGCATCCTCGGCCCATATCGCGAGCGGGAAGCAAGCTTTGATACAGTCAAACAGCTTTGGTCGCCGATCATCGTGACGCCGCCTGACGGCACCTCGCGTTCCTTCACCGTAACCAATCGTTACGCTTTCACCAACGCTGACCAATGCACATACGAATGGCAGACGATCGCCTTTCGCCAACCCAAAGACACAGCTTCCGGTTCTGTGGTGCTGGCATCGCGGACCGACCACGGCCGTTCGCTGGCGCCGGGCTCGTCGGCAAGTTGGGACGGCTGGGGACCGCCTGCTTCTAACTCCGCTCGCAGCATAAAGAAGACACCCGATGCCACTCGACTTATCATTAAGGACACCACGGGCCGCGTGATTCAGACCTATGTCTGGCCTACCGCCGGTCTTGAGCGCCGGTTGGAGCAGGTGGATCAGTCTGTTGACAGCGCAAAGCTGAATGCCACCGAATCTGGCGATAAACTCACTGCAACTGCGGGTGACCTGTCGCTACAGATAAGCAATACGACCGGCCTGCTGATCTCCGCCTCTCGGCCGGGCAAGTCCTTCTCCCTGGTCAACGGCCCTCGCGTGGTGGCGATGGGGCCAAGGCGCGCTCCCGCTCGCAGGCAAAATCCGCCGCCTCCGCCGGCCCCGCCACCTATCTTTGCACCGGAATCCAAGTTAACTTCTATAACCCATGCAATCGACGGCAAGGATCTGGTTATCTCCGCGGCTTTCGACGGCCCGATGAAATCGCTCACGTACCGTCTCAAGCCCAACGGCTGGCTGTCCATTGATTACGTTTACGCCATCAGCGGCGCTCAGGAATACTTCGGCATCGGATTCGACTATCCCGAAACTGATGTGAAAGGCATGCGATTCCTTGGCGAAGGGCCCGCCCCCGTGTATCAGAATCGCCTCGCCGGCGGTACTCTCGACGTCTGGAACAGGCCCTACAACAACACCATTGACGGGGATCCGGACGAACTCAAGCCCGGAGAGCACTTCGATTACCCGCTCTTCAAGGGGTTCTACTCGGGTGTGCGCTGGCTGCAGCTCAATACGTCTGAAGGCCCAATCACCGCGATGGTGGAGCAGCATCGCGACTCGCCAATCTATGTGCAGGTCTTTACTCCGAAGACCCCGCCCCCGAACCTGCTCGGGCAAGTTGCCGTGCCGTTCCCGAATGCCGGAGTTTCCTTCCTGAATGCCATTCCGGCGATCGGCAACAAGTTCGGAGGGCCGCAATCCATGGGTCCTTCGGGGCAGGCGGCGATTGCCAAAGGGGAATACAAGGGCCACATTAGCCTGTACTTCGGAAAATTACTGACACGGTAAGACTACGTGCTTCACTGAAAACAGTACTCACGAAAGTCCATTCAGTAACCGTCATCATCGATCATGTCGAGAGACCCTCCACTAACTGATTGCAGGTGACCTACCCTCTTGGTACGTTTATGCAGGGGACTTTCTCAGATCCTGTTATTCGTGACGACTTCAAGCCGCTCCCGAAATGGGCTAATTCCTCAGAGCCTGCTCGATCGCATGTTCCGCTAGGGGTGTCATGACGTCGTAACCTTTTACCGAAGGATGAACGCCATCAGAGGAATAGCCCGGAAGCATGGCTCCCTTGGGGTCTGTCATGGAACTATAGTAGTCAAGATAAGTGCAGCCCTCTTTACTGCAATAGTCGCGCATCCACCGGTTCAGTTCTCTGATCTCGTCCACAGGCTGAATGGAGGGCTTCCAAGGATAGGCGTAGGCCGGGGTAATGGAAGCGAGCACAACCTTGATCCTGTTCGCTTTCGCGATCTGGGTCATCGACCTGAGGTTATCCTCGATCATCTCCGGAGTGGACGGGCCGGTGTTACCCGCAATATCGTTGGTGCCCGCGAGGATCACTACAGCCGAAGGTTGAAGGTGGACAACATCCTGCTGAAAACGTATCAGCATCTGCGGAGTAGTCTGCCCGCTAATGCCGCGATTGATATAGGGTTTGCCCGGGAAGAAGACGCCGGTGCCGGCCCAGCGCCCCCAGCCGTCGGTGATTGAGTCGCCCATGAAAACAACGCGCTGTTCATGATCGCCTGGCCGCGCCAGCATGGCGTTGTCCGCACGATACCGGCCGAGCGCCGGCCAGTCTTGCGGCTTCTGCGCGGGCTGCGTCTTTGCCGCGGGGCTAGCAATGGTTTGGCCCGCCTGCCCATGGGAGGCGATTGCGCTGCCTGCAGCAAGACACATGAGTCCTACAGCGGCGACACTCTTTCTTCTTGTAGTAGTCAGCTTATCCATAAAACACCCGGGCCATCTTTGATGACGCAACTTCGTATGGAATCATGTCAGAAGGGTAGCGTCGGTTCCCCTCAGATATCGGAAGGACCGAAAAATGGCATGGCCGTCTCCCAGTGCGAATAAAGCCGGACGAAGATCATGATATCCCCCCAGAATATTGTGCTCGTAGCAGGAGGCATCTACGGAACGGGTAACCTTGGTCCATTGTTCACCCTGCAGCTTGTAGTAAAAATCCACTTCCTGCTCCATGTTCGCGATGCGCAGCGTCGCTCTCCTGATCGCCTTCTTCATGTCTCCGGCACGCTGAAGGCCGAGTCCCTGAGGTCCGATTCTCAATCCTAAAGAATGAGTTTCGTCATAGAACAGCAGGAGTCCCGCCTCGCAATTGTCAACTACTTCCACCTCGACTTCAACAATGTAAGAATGATCAGTCGCACATACAGTCATCACGGGAGAGTCGCTCAAAGAGGAGCCCTGCCCCTTCAATAAGAGTTGTCCGTCCCCCGTTTTAAAGCGATCGGGATCGTAGCCCTTCCAGAACTGCCAATCCAAGGCCAATGTCGCCGCTGTAAAGTTATCCCCTCCCATGAGAGGACTGGGATTTCTCTTGCCAGGAGGCATTGGCAGTTTCTGGCCTGCCGATACTCCCTTTGGTACGCGAAACCATTTGTCGCCCGTCCATTCCACCGGCAGCAGAAGCGTTGATCTGCCCAAGGTGCGATACCCGTTCTCGTAGCCATGAAATGTCATCCACCACCCACCGTTTGCATCATCGATGAGTCTGCCATGTCCTGTCGACCACCATTGTTCGTCTTTGCTTTTCGTATGGATGATCGGGTTATAAGGAGAATACTCCCAAGGGCCATCCACATTCCTGCTTCGCGCCGATAGAACCATGTGACTCGTCGGCGGCCCCGCTGTTCCGCCTTCCGCAACGTTGAGATAGTAGTAGCCGTTTCGAAAAATTACTTTGGGAGCTTCGAGACACTCGCATTCAATACGCCAATCTACGGGAATGGGCCATGGTGAAATGACCTTCCGAGGCGCTGCGATGACCGACAGACCGTCTGCTGCCAACTCGGCTAGTGAGCCGCCCGCAACGTAAAGAAATCGCCTGCCATCTGGAGTTGCGATATGCGCCGGGTCTATCCCGTTGATATTCAGCGGTGTCGGCTCGCTCCATGGGCCAAGGGGAGATGCAGCGTGGACCACCTCAAGGTGTCCGCTGCGAGGATAGTAAATATAATAACGGCCGCCATGTTCGCAAAGGTACGGCGCCCATATCTCACCGTAATAACGGCTGAGCGCGCTTCCAGCAATCCGCCAATTGACCAGATCCTGAGAAGTCATAATCACGAGGCCGGGAGTATAGGAAAAACTGGTATGAGTGATATAAAAGTCGTTGCCTACTCGAATCGCTCCTGCATCCGGATGGTTGCCGCCGACAATGGGATTAAGGTAGGTTCCGTCTCCCTGGTCCCCCGCGTGTTTCGAAACGCGCTGCCTCGCGCCGAATGAGGAAAGGGCACGCAAGGGTCGGACCACAGGAGTGAGCGTTGCGGATAAACCCATGGCAAGCGCCTTACGACGTGAAAGGCTGTTGATCTTAGAGTCCAGACTGATCATTCGATTCACCTCACGAAGACTTGATAATTGAACGTTTACTCAATGTAGTGCGCCCCTCGATTTGCAAGATGGAAGAGCGAGAGTTTCTACGCAGTTCTCATTGCTTGGGCGAAGCAGTTCTCATTGCTTGGACGAAGTGGCCGCCTATGATGGTTCCGGCGTCGTGTCGGGGCTTCTCGAAGGAGATGTGCTGCGGTTGGGGATTTCGGAGCAGACTATGATGCCGCCAAGGTCGGCCGCGCTCATCGCGGGTGACGGAAAACACGAAGGCGATTTCGGCAGTATGATCATTTGCTAAGACTCTTTCCCGGGAGTTCTTCAGGGTCAATGACAGCGTTGTCAAGCTAGGCTATCCTTAGGCCAGAAAATAGTATCCTACGCTCCGGAGATTTGTCGAACGACTCTGAATTTGACTTGCCCGAATTGCATGCAGTGCAACGATTGCCGACACTCTCCCGAAAGGAAACCGAAGATGCTAGTGATGGGCACGTGCCTCAGAGCGTTCGTAGTTCTTCGAGTGATTTGGTTGTGTCTTTTGACAATGACTTGCGTGCGCTCGTACGCGCAAGTGGATGTGCTGACGCAACACAATGACGATGCCAGGACGGGCACAAACCTCCGAGAGACGCTTTTGACGCCGGCAAACGTGAACAAGGCCCAGTTTGGAATGTTGTTCAAGCGCGTCGTCGATGACCAGCTTTACACGCAGCCGCTCGTGGTGACTGGCGTCCAAGTGAACGGGGGAACTCGAGATCTTGTGTATGTGACTACCGTGAACAACAGCGTTTACGCCTTCGATGCGAACGACGACGAGGCCTCGCTGCCGGTATGGCATGTGAACTTCGGAACGCCTGCGAATCTGCATAGCACTGATTTTGGGTGTTTGGATATGAACGGGCAGATGGGGATTGTCGGCACACCGGTGATCGATAAAGCGCGCGGCGTCCTGTACGTGGTCGCGCTGACCCGGGCAGGTGCATCGACGGGGCCAGGGACCGGGTTCACGCAAAGGCTGCATGCGCTCGATCTGGCTACAGGTGCGGACCTGCCGGAAAGCCCGGTTGTGATCAAGGCCGAAAGTTTCGACGCGCTGATGGAGAACCAGAGACCGGCCCTGATGCTGGCGAACGGCATGGTGTATGTCGGCTATGCCTCTCATTGCGACAAGGAGCCATACCACGGGTTCTTGATGGCGTATGACGCGAAGACCTTAGCGCAGGTGAGCGTGTTGAACACGTCTCCCACGGGTTCGGAGGCCAGTATCTGGCAGTCCGGGCAGGGGCCGGCTGCGGACGACGAGGGAAATGTCTACGTCGTGACGGGCAATGGAAGTTGGGATGGCGTGAGGAACTTCAGCGAGAGCTTTCTGAAGTTAACGCCGCAGCTGAAATTGATGGACTGGTTTACACCCACGAACCATTTTGCGCTGGATAAGTCTGATACCGATCTGGACTCTTCAGGGGCGACACTGATCCCGGGAACGCACCTAGTCCTCGGCGGCGGGAAAGCAGGTGTCCTATATACACTGGACACGCGAAATCTTGGACATCTGGGCGACGAGCATGCGCTGCAGCACTTTCAGGCGACCGCGTCCCATCTGCACAGCCTGGTTTACTGGGAAAGCGCGAAGACCGGCAACCTGCTCTACGTGTGGGGACAAAGAGATAAGGCGAAGGTGTACAAACTGGAAGGGAGCAAGCTTGGAGAGTTGCCGTTGATGATGCGGGATGTGCCGAACCAAGGGCATCCTGGGGCGATGCTGTCGCTTTCGGCGAATGGGAATAAGGACGGGATTCTGTGGGCAGCTATTCATGCGACAGGGGACTCCTGGCATGAGTCGAGGCCCGGAGTTCTTCATGCCTATGATGCGGATGATATCCGCCACGAGTTATGGAACTCATTGCAGATGCCATCACGAGACGATTGTGGCGAGTACTCCAAGATGGCGCCACCGACCATCGCAAATGGAAGAGTCTATCTGGCGAGCTTTGGTTCAGAGAATATGGGAACAGGTCAGTTCTGCGTCTACGGATTGCTGCCGACGAAGAGTGACGTGAAGTTGGCAGCGCCGACCGGTGTGAAGGCGTCCGTCATGCAAGGCAGTCTGACGCTGACATGGAATCCGGTGTCCGGAGCACGCGTGTACCGTGTCGTCCGAAGCAGTACCTTGGAGCCCGAGGAGAAGACAGTCGCGATGGGACTAACGACGCCTTCCTTCACGGAACCCGCGCCGGAACGGGGTGAGTCAGCTTCTTACAGAATCGTTGCGGTTGGGGCAGACGGCATCAGCGCTAGGTCAGAGGCTGTGGACACGGCATCGCCGAAACCGAAGCGAATGAGGAATTGAATTGGTACGTGCGGCTTTACTTATCTCTATCCTGAATTCATTCTGCTGTCCAACATATTACCTGAATGCTCCCCGCACTTTTAGGGAAGCTCTGATCAAGTCAATGGATGGGCCCAACAAAATGCCCGGGGCTAAAGCCCCTTGTATTTAGCTGTTCTAGCGTAGGGCTGAAGCCCTACGCTCCCTCCCCAAAGGCGACGAAAGGACTTATTCAGAGATTCTTTAGAGGAGAAGTTATGCATAGATTTAGCTTTGTATTTCTCGCCACGCTCGCCGTGCTTACTCCTCCGGCAGATGCCCAAACAAAGAATTCAGCATCTATCTCTGCATCCGGTGCAGCGGCGCCGGCGGTGCTTCCGGGCAAGGGGGCGGCCCAGCATCCTTTCCTGTATGCGGGCGAGTGGGATACCCGCAAACCTCAGAAGCAGTCGATTTTCATTGTTCGCGGAGGCAAGATTGTCTGGCAATACTCCATGCCGCTGAAGACGGAGAGCGGGGGTAACCAGGAGTTCGACGACGCCACGCAATTGCCGAATGGCAACATAATTTTTTCGCGCATGTCGGGTGCGGGGATGGTGAGTCCGGACAAGAAGATGCTGTGGCATTACGATGCTCCGGCAGGAACCGAGATCCACTCGATTCAGGCGATCGGTAAGGATCGCGTATTAATGATGCGCAACGGCAATCCCGCAGAGGCGATGATCATCAACACAGTCACCGGAGCGACTGAAAGGGAGATACCGATTCCGACCACGGTGCACGGTACCCACGGCCAGTTCAGGCACATCCGCATGACGAAGACCGGCACGGTGCTTGTCCCTCACCTTTCGGAAGGCAAGGTCGTCGAGTACGACCAGGATGGAAAGGCTGTGTGGTCGGTTGCGGCCAAATCGCCCTGGCAGGCGGTTCGCCTTAAGGACGGCAACACCTTGATCGCAGGAGATTCGAGCCGGTATGCACGCGAGGTCAATCCCAATGGAGATACCGTGTGGGAGTTTACTCAGGCGGATGCACCCGGATACAAGCTCGGCAATTTTCAGACGGCCGACCGACTGGCCAATGGTCACACCATCATTACCTGTTGGGTAGCTGGAGACAACGACACCTCGCATTGGGCGGGAACCGTACAGGTGTTGGAGGTTACAAAAGACAAGCAGATTGTCTGGGCCTTGTCATCCTGGAAAGATCCGGACCTGGGTCCGGCAACGAGTATCCAACTCCTCGATGAAAGGGGTAATCCAGAAAAAGGTGACTTGCTCAGGTAAGCCCTTGTGCTGGTCGGTCCTATTGAATCGTTTTAGAGCATGATCACATAGAGATACCCAGTTCTTGGGAGGGAGCAGCGGCCTTGAGGCCGCTGAATCCAGCGCTGCAGGAAAACAGGGCTTTAGCCCTGGGCCGTTTGGAAACGGAAGCAGAGCCCAGTCCTGAAGGGCACTTGGACTGCGCTCCTGTTCCGTGGGCTGAAGCCCACGGCTCCCTCCCAAGAACCACCCTTCTTTAGTACACCGGCACGAATCATGCTTTAGCGTAGGCTGAAGCCCTACGCTCCCTCTCAAAGGCGACGAAAGGACTTATTCAGAGATTCCTTAGGGCATTGGGTATTTAGGGTGTTGGGTATGTAGTGAAGGGCGACGCGGGCAGGCCGGCGGCATTGTAGAGATTGGGCGCGTGGTCTGACGGCGGATAGTTCGCCCATGCATAGCGGACGTAGCGGGGCGCCGGGACAGTGGGGCTGGAGACAGCGACGGTATCGCCTTCGATTTTCGCGGTGGCTGCGTCGAAAATTCCGTCAGCGCCCGCTACTTCGAAGGATTCCAACGAGCCCTTCGAGGTGAGGCCGGCGGAGTTGTCGAAGGAGATGTGCATGGTGCTGCCTTCGGGGTACGCATAACGGAAGAGCGGGCCGGAGGAGACCAGGTTCTCCTTGTAGGCAATGCTGCGAGCCAGGAGCGCGAGGCGGGCGCCAACGTCCTGCTTGTCAGAGGGGTGGACGCTGTGCTCATTGCCGATATCGATGGTGACAGCCATGCCGGTGTTGATCAGGTGAAGGGTGTCGAACTGGGCTTGGCGGAGAACGCCCCAGTTGTCGTTGGGACTGCCTCCGTATGCGGAGAGTTGAACGAAGAGGAAGGGCAGGTCGGCTTGGTGCCACTGGGTGCGCCAATCCTGAATGAGGGCAGGGAAAAGGCGGCTGTAGAGCGAAGCCATGCGGGGTGAGGAGTTCGATTCACCCTGGTACCAGATGACGCCGCGGATCGGGAGCGGTGTGAATGGGGCGATCATGGCGTTGTAGAGAGCGGCGGGGGTCCAGGAGACCTGCGCAGGATGCCACTCGCGTTGGGCAGGGGCGGGGTTGCCTTGCGACGCTGCTTCCGCAGCGGAGAGGTCAAGGTGCTGTTGGGCACCTTCGCGATCCATGCGGGTGGCACGGTTGGCAAAGACGGGCATGAGGGCCGCGTCGGAACCGAGGGTATCCAGGCTGGTCCACGCCTCCGCGGGGGTGCCGCCCCAGGTGGCATCGATGAGGCCGATGGGAACGTGTTCCTGCTGCTGGATGGCACGGCCGAAGAAGTAGGCGACGGCTGAGAAGTTGATGGCGGAGTCGGGGTTGCATACAGACCAGCCGGATGTCTTAGCGTCGCTTAAGGGGAAGTCGGAGGCGTCGTGCTGGACGAGGAGAAGGCGCATCTGAGGGTGGTTGGCAGCGGCTATTTCTTTCGCGCTGTTTTGAACCTGGGTGGCTGGGTCATATCCCTTGAGCGGTAGCTCCATATTGGACTGCCCGGAGGCCATCCAGAGATCTCCGATGAGAATGTCGTCGAACTGCAAGGTGTTGCTGGCGCGGACGGACAGTTTGAATGGACCGCCGGCGGCACGCGGGGCAAGGTATACGCTCCAGTGGCCTGACTTATCTGCGGTCACTGAGGCGCTGGTGTTTTGGAGCGAGACGGTGACTTGCTCAGCGGGAGCAGCCTCACCCCAGATGTGGATGGGCATGTCACGCTGCAAGACCATATGGCTGGAGAAGAGCTTGGGGAGCTTGACTTCGGCGTGGGCTTGAGTGGCTGTGAAGGCGACGGATGCAGCGAGAAAGGGCAGCCAAGGCATCAGTTTCATAGGAAACGATACACCTGCGTTGGAGTAATTGATAACGTTGTCTAATTTGGAGGAGAAGGACGCCTAATCGCCAGCTCTGGAAATGTTTGCGTGGTCAGCCCAAAAGATAGGACCACACCTGAGCGGAGGAGTCGCGAAGCCACATCGCGGCAATGTTGCCGGTGAGCACCGCCTTGTCGGGCTTGCCTTCCAACGTACCTGGCTGCACCGTTGTGTCAAAGTGTTTGGGGAACAGTTTGCAAAGAGTTCGGCTAAGACAGGGTCGCGGATGAGTTGGCTAATGGAGACGATATAGGATTCCACCGTGTCGCTGCGAAACTTGCGATCACGAGGAAGCGGACGCTTCGATCCGAGAGGTAAGGCTGGGCAGCAACGAACTTGAAGCCAGCGAGAATGCGCCAACACCGGTGAGAAGCTTGCCGAATTGCAAGATGAGAGCGCATCTCGTCAAGTTCATGGTTGAAACGGTTATTTTGTTTCCCATTGGACCTGATTGTTCATCCTACAGTTCTGATCCGTGACTGAAAACATAAGCTATGCTTTCAGCACATCTTCCAGGCGCTCGCTCTAGGCTTCATCGAGCTTCGCGACGCACCACATTTTTTCCCCGCCACGGCTTCAGGTCGTGGCTTTGGAGCAGCACCCGGATCGCTTCCCGGCCGATCGCCGGAACGATCCTGCGACGGACCGTTTCTGCCGCGAGCAGCCTCACCGTCCACCGCGCAAAGCCCTCCGGAGGCGACGAGCAGGCCAGCGCGACCACCTGCTGACGCTGCCCCGGATCGAGCGACGGCACCTTGCCCGGACGCGGCGCGTCGAACAGCGCGCGCTCCAGCCCGGCCGCCTGATACCGCTGTCCGATCTCCCGGACGGTCTTGCCCGCCAGGCCGACCAGAGACTCAACTTCGGGAGTCGAAAGGCCCCGATCCAACTGCCGCAACGCCAGAGCGCGAATCACCGTCCGCACCTCCTGCTTCCCGCCGCTCAACAACAACTCGATCCGTTCACGATCCACATCCGTCAACGACAACTGCAGGCCAATCCCTCGTCCCATTCCTGCAGTCCATCGCAAAGACACTCCGAAGGCCGGTACTGGCTTGATCGGTCGAACCTAGCGGTTAGGCGTGATCCGACTCAGAGACCTATTTCCGTTTCGTTGTGACCACGGATGGGGGCAAGCGGGTGCTCGTTGGGAGACCGAAGGGGGAATGGAATGATTACCTGCATTTCCGCGCTGAGGTTTCGACCAGCGAAGAAGAGCAGGCTACTCTCGCGGAGTTCAACGATGACGAAAGAACTCGATTGATGCTGGAGCTAAAGTTGGCGCTTAATCGGGCAAGAATCGGTTACTCGGGGCTGAGCTCCTTGAAAGGCTTCTCAATTGTAAAACGCGTTCCAATCACACACTCTCTGCGTGAAAACGGGACGATAACAGCGGTCTTGGAGATAGAGGCCGTGTTGAACGAAGTCTTCATAATCGGGGCGATGGCATTTCAGCGTCACAATCCGAACCAGACTGCACTTCCCGCAGAGACGGTCTAGAAGTGGTCTCATGTATGCCTTTGCGGTTTCGCCAGGGGGACCTGAGACCCACTGGGTTGGCGGGTTTCATATGTGCCGTTGGGTACCGTTTTCAATTTACGAGACCAGTTCTAGGCCTGCGCTGCTTCCATGGCTCCCATCTCCAGCGCCGGCGAACTCATCTCCGCAGTGGCCAATGCCGCCGCCGGCATCTCGGCGATGCTTTCCATCGTTGCCGAGGCCATGGAGGCATGTGCAGAGACAGCCATCCCGGACAGCTCCTCAGCCGTGGCCTGCAGCGCTGACGCGGGATCGAGCCCCGCCACCGTGGCTACAGCATCGGGAACGCGTTTGAGCTGGAAGCAGGATCGGCAGAAGACCGGACGTCCCTGCGTTGGTTTGAACGGCACTGTGGTTTCTACCCCGCACGCAGAGCACTCTGTGCGCGTTTCTGTGCGAGACAGTGGCAAAGCAGCGACTGCAGCCGCGCCTTCGGTCGATCGACCCAAACCTGCGCGCTTTGCCTTACAAAGCTTGCAGCGTTTCGGGTCATTTTTGAACTGGCGATCAAAGAAGAACAGTTGCTCGCCAGCCGTGAAGACGAAGTCGTTGCCGCAATCGGAACACCGCAAAATGCGATCCACGAAGTCCATAGCACCCTCTCCCCGAGTTCGGGAATGAGACGTGAGCTGCATGCAGGCTGTATCGGAGAATTGCTGCATGGGCATCAGGCCTGTACCGCTTTACGACAGGGGCCCGGAGCCACCGGCGCGAAACTCAACGGACCGGAGGCGAACACAAACGGAAAAGGGAGGGAGCACACCGCGCTCCCTCTCCTTTCGTGCAACGTTGCAACACTGCAGAAAAACAAGACATCAGCGAAAGACCAGCAGAACTGCCGAGGGAGCTTAGTCCTGCTCTTTGCGAACCTTTTTGCGATTACGCTTGCGAGCCAAAGCTTCTTTGACGCGGCGCTTTTCGCCTGGCTTGAGATAGAAGGAGTGGCGCTTAACTTCCTTGATGATGTCCTCGGTCTGTACCTTGCGCTTGAAGCGGCGCAGGGCATTCTCAAGGGGCTCACCCTCCTGAACACGAACCTCTGCCAATGGAAAACACCTCCGAACCTGCCTGAGTGGCCGTCCACTAGGATAGCGCCGTCGGCAGTTTTCGGAACATTTTTCTTCGACAAAAGGGTCACCTGGCAGCCGGTTACGGAGGTGTAGTCTCCGCTCAGCGCTCCACCAAAAATCTTGAGGCGGCCGGCTTCCCGCGCAAATACCACTCCTCTCGTATCGCATGGCACGAAAGTGTCGTTTACGGCTGAAGACACGTCGCAACGCAGCAGAAGCGAGCAGCAGATCGGCCGCGATTCGACTCAGCTAAGGGCGAATAAGACAAAGAAAGCCGCTGCACTCGTCAAGCACAGTTACCGGTTCACTGGGGCTGCGTCTTTTCGGCGGCATTCGTGGCTTTGTCTTGTGCTTTCAATGCGTTGGCATTGTCCTTGGCGGCCTTGGCATTATCCTTGGCGGCCTTTTCTTCACGCTTCTGCTGCTTGCGTTGCGCCTTAAGCTCGGATTTGGTGGCGGGGGCTGGGCTGGTCGTGGTCGTGGTCTGGCCGTTCGGGCTGGTCGAGGTCTGCGAGGTGACGGGGACAGAGCCTGGCTGAACGGCGGCCGGGCTCGCCGGCGCCTGTGCAATGAGCACGGCGGGTGCGGCAAGAATCACGGCCAAGGCGAGACGAGGGAGCTTTTGCATGAGAAGTCCTTTCGTTAGCCTTTTACGCGGCCGCCTTACGGCTCCGTGCAGGGCCAACTCAAGTTTCCGATGCTTCCCGAACGGCTTCTGATGCAGGGCGGGGGAAAAAGCGGATCCCTCCGCTACGCTGCGGGATGACAATTTGATGCTTGAGGACAAAATCGTAGCCGCGGTGCGGGAGGACGGCTTACTTTCCCTTGACTGCGATCACTTCGATCTCCAGCAGCGCCCAGGGAGCAGCCAGGGCGGCGACCTGGAAGGCGGAGCGCGCGGGCTTGTTGGGCTGAACGGGGGTGCCGAAGAACTTTACGTATTCGCTTTGCATGCCGGCGAAGTCGAGCTTGCCGGTCCTGGGATCGGGGCCGAGAAAGACCGTCATCTTGACGACATCCTTCATGTCTAACCCCTGCGTTTGCAATGCCTTCTGAATCTTCACGAAGACGCTCGCCGCCTGGGTCTTGGTGTCTCCGTAGTCTGCGGGCGTGCCTTTAGCGGCGTCGGCAGGGGTGACCGGGTCGGCGAGCTGGCCGCTGAGGTAGAGGGTGTCGCCCGCCCAGACGCCGGTGGCGATGGGGGACTTCTCCGTCTGGATGTGGCGCACCGTGGTTTGTGCAAAGGCGGGGGAGAGGGCTAGTGCGGCGGCGAGTGGGAGGAGGGTGCGTAGCTTCATGGGTTCTCCTTGGGCGTTTGCGGAACGGCGGGGGAAAAGCAGGTCCTTCCGCTGCGCTGCGGGATGACAAATTCAAGAGGATACGGGAGAACGTGCGAGTTTGGCTGCTTTCACCTGATCGCTGAGCAGTTGCACGGCGCACAGGGCGCTAAGCGCCGCACCCTCCTGCCAGGCGACGACGTGGGTGGTGTGGTCGCCGGCAAAGATAACGCGGCCATCGGGCTGGATGATGGCTTGGTAGCCGGGGTTGGTTCCCGTGCGCGCAAGGGCGGGCGCGGCGCCCTGGCCGGTCTGGGAGTTGAGCGCGACGCCGGGGGCCTGCTGCTTGGCCGCATCCTTCCCGCTGCCGGCGGCGGCGGGGCTGTGTTCACGCGCCTCGTCATCCTCCCACTGGTCCGGGCCGTAGCTGCGAATCCAGGAGCCCTGGTTCCACTGCGCGTTGCCCCAGCCGAAGTACACCGGTTTTTCGAGCTCGGCGCCGTGACCGGGGTGCAGCCGCTCGATGGATTTGCGGCTCTCGGCAAACTTGGCCTCCAGCGACAGGGCTTCGAAGGGGGTGCCCCGCTCGTCGGAGTAGCCGCTGACCACGACGCCGCGGTCTGAGAACAATCCCGCGGAGGGAAACCAGATGGGGCTGCAGCCGGTCGTGCAGAACTCCAGGCCGCCGTAGATGTTGTAGTCCTGCTCCCAGAACCGGCGGCTCTCCCAGGCAATCTTGTAGGCGTTCGCGTAGGTGCACCCGGCGATGACTTTCTTGTGCGGAGCGCTGAGATTATTGTCGATCTTCCGCATGGTGGTCAGCGGCAGGGCGCAGATGCAGTAATCGGCAGCGAGGGATTTGGGCGCCCCGCCCTGGGTGTAGCGGATCTCCACGCCGTGAGCCGTCTTCTTCATCGCAGTGACGGGGGCGTCATACTGCACGATGTCGCCGAGCGCCTTGGCGAAGGCGAAAGGGATGCGATCCATGCCGCCGACGGGCTGAAACATGGTCGCCTGCATGTCGAACTGCTCGTCAAAGAGCATGCCCTGCCAGAACTTCGCGTCAAGCAGCGTATGCATATCGATGGGCTGGCTGAGCACCCCGGTGGCATCGCCCGCACCGGCCATTTTGCTGTAGCCGGCGCGGTCGCTGCCGGCGTATTTGCCCGCCTGGTCGAGCGGACCGTAGACGCGGAGGAAGTCCATCATGCGCGCGCGGTCGCCGCCGGTGATTTCGGCGTCAAGTGCGCCCTGGTTCATGCACTTCATCAGGAGCTCGCTTACGTGGCCACGGGTGTCGTTCACCACCTGGCGCATCACGGCGGGCTGGCCGCCCAGGGCGGCGTCGTTCTGCAGGTGCGCCGAGCGGCTCATGTTGACCTCGACCTGCAGCTCCACGCCGAGCTTGCGGCAGTAGCCGAGGATGTGGGGATGAATGGAGGGCAGGCGCGCGGGGCCGAAGTTTTGATAGTGTCCGGCCGCCCAGGTGCATGGCTGCGAGGAGCCGTCCAGGAGCTTGACGGTATCGCCGCCGCGGACGGTGTAGTTGCGGCCGCCGGGTCGCGTGCGTGCTTCGAGCACGGTGACGGTGTAGCCGAGCGCCTGGAGCTCATACGCCGCGACCAGACCGGCGATGCCGCCTCCCAGAACGGCAACCCGGGTGCCGTTGCCGGAGCCCGGCGCCGCATGCAGCGTCGCTGCGCGTGCGGGACGAGTCTCCATCAGACCCATCCCCTGCATGGCGAGGAACGCGGCCGAATAGCCGCCCGCCCGGCCTACCCGCGTGAGGAACTGCCGCCTGCTTACACCCATTCAGCTTGCCTCCAATGTTGTTCGAGGCCAGGGCTGCCGCAAGGTATGACTCAGCGGCTTCGTTTGGCGGCAAAAGACCAAACGAAATGCAACATCCCTGGCGGCCTGGGAAAGGTCGACCGGAGTTTCACTGCTTTTTCAGAGGTTCCCCTCCACTGTAACCCAGGGTTCGCGCCGCCACAATCCGCGAGGGGAATAAACAGTCTGTGTACAACGTGAAAAGGCCCGGACAGCTGAGCCATCCGGGCCTGTAATTGCTTTTTCCGGCTATCAGTTGACGGTTAAGGTGAAGGTCGTCGAGGAGGTGATCGCCGACGTCACGGAGTCCGTGCCCACGAGGGTCACGGTGTAGCTGGCCGGACTAGTCGTGCCGCCTGGTGGCGTCACCGGAGCCGTGGAACCGCCGCAGCCGCTGAGTCCAAGGCTGACCATCAGGGTCAGGGCTCCAAGGGCGAGCAGAGAGGGCAGCCGCGAACGCCGGCGAGTGAAGAAGCCGATCGCCAGAAGGCCCGCGAGAGCCGTTGCGATCTCCTTCCCGTGCCCTGGTTTAGGCGGCGCGGAGCGGACCGCCGCATGGCCGCCCTTTGACGTGATTGCCTGCGATCCTGTCGTGCTCAACCTCACCGCCGCGCCGGAGCAGGCGGCGCCGGTGCCGAAGGTCAACGTGCCTGTCGGTGGTGGGGCGTCGAGGTCGATCGGGTTGATGCCGTAGCAGATGTTTGTCGGCAGCGTGGAGGTTACGGTGAAGTTCACCGTTCCGGCATAGCCGCTCGAAGGGATCACCGTGACCGTGGAGCTGCCAGTGCTGTTCGCGGCGACCGTAATCGACCCGGCGGAGAAGGTGAAGGCGCCTGTGGGTGTAAGCGAGCCGATGTTGAAGGTGACGCTGCCCGTGGCAGATGCGTGGGTACTGTCGCCGGAGTACGCCGCGGCAATGACATGCGATCCGGTCGAGGCGGGCGCGGTGAAGCTGGTCGTTACGGACCCTGTTGAGGACAGCGGAAGTGCGGAGGCGATCACCGTGCCATCGAGTAGAACGTTCACCGTTCCGGTGGGACTGACCGGGCTGGCGCTCCCGCCACCCACGTTGATGGTCACCTGTTCCGTTGTGCCCGCCGCGGGGTTGTTATTGGCCAGCGAGATGACGATGCTCGATGCCGTTTTGACGGACTGCGCCGTTGCGGGCCAGGCCGCGACGAGCTTCGCGAAGTCGATGGAGCCCAGGCCGGTGGCCTCGTCATAGCCGGTGCCCGCGGCGTACTCTGACGCCCCCGCGGCGGAGCAGAAGGTTGCTCCCGCCGTGCAGGCGTTGGTGCCGGAGGTGATGTCGTGGAAGGCCGATGCGTAGGTGGTGGGGTTGCTTGCCAGGCCGTACAGGGTGACGTTGATATTGCCTTGGCCCGTGGCGTGTGTCGCCTGATTCAAAATGGCCACCATACCGGCGAAGATGGGCGCGGTGAAACTGGTTCCGCCTGCCACCGTCAGCAGGCTGGTGGAGCTGTCGCGAAAACCGTTGTTGCAGCTGGCGACCTGGCCTGACCCGGTACCGAAGCTGGTGGGATCGCTGCTGCAGTACAGATATCCGGGTGTGCCGGTGGAAGCCTGCAACGCGATATCGGGCACGAGACGATACGCACCCGCGGGGATACCGGGTACGCCGGTCTGCCAACTGGGCCGGGCGAAGACGACGCTGGTGCCGCCGCCGCCTGCAGCGATGTCGCCCGCAGCGGTGGCCGTCGGGGGCGCATCCTCATTCCACACGACCTCGGGCACATAGCTCAGCAGGGAGCTGATGTTATCCGACCCGTTGGCCGCCGCCCAGTAGGTTGTGCTGCCGGCGGTGGAGGCGCCTGCGATCATCTGCGTTCCGCCGATGCCGGTGTAGTACGGCGAGCTCGCGGGGAAATCGACCGAGGGTGTCTCCTGCTGCGCGCTGCTCAGGTTGGTGTCTCCATAGCAGGTGGTGGAGCCGCTGTCGCCCGAGGAGGTGATCAGGGTCTGGCCCTGCACAGTCGCCTGTTCCGCGACAGCGTTATAGCTGTTCAGATCGGCCGTGGAGATGTTGAGTTCGCAATCTCCGTAGCTCAGGGTGATCACGGGCGCGATGTCCTCGGTAACCGCGTAGGTCACGGAGTCGAAGACGCCGTAGTTGGGGCTATCGCCCGTGTACACCAGATCGATGCCGGCGCCGGAGGCGATGCCGCTGGTGTACTCCGTATCCAGGTCCGACTCGCCTTCGTCGCCTTGAAAGATCGCCGAGGTGCCCGAGTTCGGCACCAGGACGAAATTAGGCAGATTGGCGGGCAAGCCTGCCGCGCTTTGGAAGTGCTGCACATCCTGGGTGTTGATATAGGACTGGCCGGCAACGGCGATATTCTGCCCTGTGCCGTTGTACCCTGCGCTGTACTCCGGCTTGATGTCGTACATGGTGGCGATGTCGGCAGGGGTGAGGAAGTGACTCTGCGTCTGACTGGAGGTGTACGCCGGCTGGACCGAGGGGTACCGGATGGCCGGCTTGGGACGGAAGTCCGAAAGGTGCTGCACGGAGGAGACCAGGGGGGCCAGAGCGACCGGCAGCGAGATGTCCGATTCCGGGGCAAAGTGCAGGACGGAGTCGACCTTGAAGTGGTGCAGCTCCGTGCCGAATGCCGCTGCCACCTGCCCGGCCGTGCCGGAGAAGGTGATGCGATCGCGGCTTCGGCCTACGCCGTTGATGGTGAAGCCCTGCGACTGGAGCCAGGCCTGCACGGCGGCAATGTCAGAGTCGGCGACGCCGAACTGGGCTGCGAAGGTCTCCGGCGTCAGCCACTGGTGATAGAGCGGTGAAGCGGGGTTCCCCTGCGCGGCTGCGAGGGCCTGAAGAGCCGCTTCCTGCGCGGCGGAGCGGCTGAAGACCAGTGTAATGCCGTTCACGGCGGTATCCGGGGCCACGGCGCCCGTGTCGTTGGCCGGCAGGGCGCGGGGATTTCGCGAGTTCGGCAGCACCGTGCGAGTATTGCCCGCGATGGCTCCGGCCAGACGAGCGGCGGGTTGCTGCGCCAGGCCAGACACGCTGACCGTAAACAAAACTGCCGCCCAGACGGGGCGGAGTAGCCTACCAAGCTGCTTCATACCGATGATTCCTTTTTCTGACGCGACAGCGCACGGGAACCGGTTTTGACTGCGCGTCATAACGGTAGACGTGGATTGCTGAACAAAGTTCCGTTGCTGCGCCGTAGGCCCATGCAAAGCTGTTGGCCCACCTAATAATCCCCATCGTCTCACCGTACATCCAGGGTGAAACTTTGCATATGGCTGATATGGGGAGTGCGCGAAGGACGCCGACGCGGGCAGACCCTACGTTGCTCCGCTCTGGAACCGCCCAAGGTGCGCTTACCCGTGCGGAGGGGAGTGGCAAGCAGATCTGCGCACACCAGACGAATTGTGCTTAACCGGATCTGATATTGCCGGCTGCGCTCGTCTGTTTCAGTCAGGAACGAATAAGCTTTATGGGACAGCTGACCGAAATCTCGGACCACGCCTTATCCGCTGTGACTGCCGTTGCCTTTAGCGTGAGAGCAGTCGCGAGGCAAGCACGATCACCCAAGGATAATCCGTATGGCTTGGTTTTAATTCTTAAAAAGCCCGCTATCTTTGCCATCTCGTCCGTGAACGGAAGGACCCCCGCAATCGCTGACGCAAAGAGGTGAAGAGTCTGTTGTATGTTCAGGCCGCGCTCGGATAGCTTTGAGTAGACCTCCGCCATATTGACGCTGCTGACGTACGCAGCTGGAGCAAGGTCGATCACTTGTTCGCCTCCCGGCTCACTGTATAGGAAAGCAAGAATCACGGAGCTGTCCAACACAAAACTACTCACGCGCGGCTTCTGCCCGGCGCTCCGCTATGAGTTCGTCGACAATCGAGTGACCAGGTTGCCGGTAGGGTCGCATCAACTTCTGCACCCGCTCAAGAGCTTCGCGCGATTGTCTTTTACGTTCTTCGCTGGGTGCGGCGGCATCGCCTTGGGGCGCAGAAGCAAGTGCTTTGCAAAGATAACCGACCACATATTCGTGCCGGGTACTTTCGTGCAGATCGTGGTTTTCGACGAGCTCCGATACCGCCCGGTCGACCACGGCCCACTGTTCTGTGCCCTCCCACTGACGAAATGGATGTTCTTCCGCTCGCCCTTCGCTCATCGCAGCACCTCCGCAAGCTCTGCCCGTTTCAGCTTACGCTGCTCGCCGGTGGCGAAGGTTTTCACGGTAGCGACGCCGTCACGCACTTCGTCCTCGCCGAGAATGACGATGTGGTGTGCGAGCTTGTCGGCTATCTCAAAGCTCTTGCGCATCTTGAAGCTGCCGTCGCCCACCTCGACGCCGAGGCCGGCGCGACGAAGCTCGCGTGCGAGCGCCAATGCGGCGGCGTTCTGCCCAGTGCCGAGCGGGGCGATGTAGGCGTGGAGCTTCGCGAATTTAGCTGCCGGCGGCGTTTCGCCGGTGCCGGCGGCGTTCAGATCCGCTTGTGCCTGCAGCGTAAGGATCAGCCGGTCTTCGCCGATGGCGAAGCCGATGCCCGGCGCGCGCGGGCCGCCGAGGATCTCGCTCAGACCGTCGTAGCGACCGCCGCCGAGCAGCGCATTTTGTGTGCCCAAACCTGTTGTCACGGTGAACTCGAAGGTGGTGCGGGTGTAGTAGTCGAGGCCCCGCACCAGCCGGGGGTTGACGTGGTAAGGAACGCCGCAGGCGTCGAGCGCCGCCCGAACCTGCTCGAAATGTGTGCGCGACGCATCACCTAGATAATCGGCAATCTTCGGCAAACCTTTAATGATCTCCTGATCGCCCTCATCTTTTGAGTCGAGCACGCGCAGGGGATTGGTTTCGGCGCGGCGCTGGTTGTCGGGGCAGAGCTGATCCTTTACGGGAGCGAGCGACTCACGCAGGGCGGTGTTGTAGCGGGCGCGGTCCTCGGCGTTGCCGACCGAGTTCAGCTCCAGCCGCCAGCCGCGCACTCCCAACTCGTCCAAAAGGGAGGCGAGCATCTCCAGCACCTCGGCGTCGCGCAGGGGGCTTTCGGCGCCGGAGCTCGGGGGGCCGATGACCTCGGCCCCGATCTGCCAGAACTGGCGATATCTTCCCCGTTGCGGCCGCTCGCGGCGGAACTGCGGACCGATGTAGTACAGCTTCTGCAGATTGCCTGTGTCGCCGAGCTTGTGCTCGATGTAGGCGCGCATGACGCCCGCGGTGGACTCCGGGCGGAGGGTAAGCGACTGGGGCTCCCTCCGCTGGCTGAGGGCTCCTTCAGAATCGGCGCGGGCGCGATCCTCCCAGGTGAACATCTCCTTGGAGACGATGTCGGTTTCTTCGCCCACGCCGCGGGCGAAGAGTTCGGTGGCCTCGAAGATCGGAGTGCGGATCTCGCCGAAACCGTAGCGCGCGAAGACGGCGCGGGCGGTGGCTTCGACGTGGTTCCAGAGCGGGGTCTGGTCGGGCAGGAGGTCGCGGGTGCCGCGCACGGCCTTGATGCTGGATCTCGCCCTGTTGGTTGTGCTTTCGATTGTGCCGCCGGAACTCATCTGAGCTTCAGTGTAGAGGACGCAGTTCGGTGCCGCCGCCCAACTCGTTTGCCTTCTCCAGATCGCGGGACTTGAGGCGAGCATCGATGAGGAAACCGATGCCGATGGCCAACGGGACCAGGCCGGAGGCCGCCACCGTAAGCACGTCCCGCTCACGCTCGATCCAGGTGAGCAGAAGGCCGAACAGCATCATGCCGACGCCGACAAAGGACAGGATAAGCCCGGTTTTGCGCGAGTTGTCGCGTCCCCGCGCCACGCTGGCCGCCGGCCGCGGTGACGGGTCCGAACCCAGTTCTTCAGGCGTGGGCGGAAGGACAATGCCCTTGGCAATGGCCGCCAGCCGCTCCTGCGATTGCATCTCGCGCGAGCGCACGCCGGACCAGATGCTGGCGACGACGATGCCGAGGATCATGATGGTGCCGAAGACGGGAACGATGAAAGGCGAGTTGAAGATGCCGGCAAGGTCGCTGTCAAAGGCGAACGCGAGGACTGGAAGTGGATGCATTGCAAAAACTCCTGAGAGGCCTATGAAATTGACGGCCCCAATTTGTTTCTGCGCGGCTTTGACTGCATGGCTTGCCGGAAGTTTCAGGCGGCCGCGAAGATAGTGTTCGTCGCGCGGCCGCAGCGGAGTGAAACTTCTGCCGCTCGCCGCGGTCATACTCACCTCAGAGCGTCGTGAACAAAGAGTGGACATCTCCGGAGGGCTTCGAGCGTCTTGTGCGCGAGCACCAGGCCATGGTCTTTCGTACGCTCTCGGGGCTCACCGGACCGGGTGCGCAGGTGGAGGACCTGGCGCAGGAGGTCTTCCTGCGCCTGTATCGGGCGCTGCCGGAGTTTCGCGGAGCCGCGATGATCTCGACCTACCTGTATCGCATTGTCGTCAACGTCGCGCAGGATGAGTGGAAGCGCCGCCGCCGGGAGCGCGCGCATTTTGCCCCGGAGCCTGCCGGTTTTGCAGAGGATGCACCCGGGGCGTGGCTTGAGAATCTGCCTGCCGATCGCGCCCGGGGCGAGCACCACCGCACGCCGGAGCAGATCGTCTCCGACGCGGAGACGCAGGCCGCCGTGGAAGCGGCGCTGCTCGCGTTGCCGGAGCACGAGCGTGCCGCCGTGGTGCTGTTTCATCAGGAAGATTGCAGTTACGAGGGCATAGCCGCGGCCTTGGAGCTGCCCATCAATACCGTGCGCACGCATCTGCATCGCGGCCGCAAACGGCTTGCAGAGCTGGTGGCGGAACGGCTGGCGCGGCGAACGCGTCCAACAACACAGGCGCAGTCAGGAAAACGATGAACTCAGGAAATTTCAACACGGAACGCTCGAACCGCGAGGGAGGCGAAGTGCCGGCTGGGGATGAAGGCACCCCCGAGTTGAGCGTCGCGGTGCGGCGAGCGCTCGAGCGAGCCCCGGCGATGGGTGTGCCGGAGTCCTTTGCCGCGCGGGTCGCCCGGCTTGCCGTTACGCAAACGTTCGCCAGACGCTCGGTGTGGAATGGCTTCGGTCTCCGCGCCGCGATCCTTTCCGGCATCCTGCTTACCGGAGCCCTGTTCGGTTTCGCGCCGGGCGCCGCACCCAGCTTCCTGAATCCGCGCTTCGACCTGGAGATGCTGCTGCTCACGGAGCTGGGAGGCGTGGCCTACCTGATCTCCCGGGTGGGGCTGTGGGATTAGCCTGGTGAGCGATTCCAGGGGGTGCGATTGAAGAGCAGACAAAGACTGGAATATGCAGGCCTGCGTCCCATGCGCACCCGCAACACGGGTCTGTACCGGCTGCTCCACTGGCCGCTTTGGATCTTTGTTTTCTTTCTTGCGCCTGGTCCACTCACCTTCGATCTTTTTGCGGGGCGGGCGAACCGCTGGAACCTGATCTGGCTCGCGCTGGTGCTGCTGGGCACAGGAATTGCGGGCCTGCGTGGACGCCTGCCGGGGTCTGAACCCGCGCCCTACATTCTGCGCTTCACCGAAGATCGCCCCAACCCGCTGTACCGGCGGGTTTGCTACACCTTTGGCTGGAACGCCGCCGTAAACTTCGCGCTGATGAACCTCATCGGCCTGGTGATCGCCGTCGTTTCCGGGCGATGGGCGATGCAGTCCATCTACTCACGGGTGTACCTTCCGGTGCTGGCCGTTGTCGTCGTGCTGGGCGCGGCGGGACTGCTGCCGCGGGTGGGCCGCTCGACGCAGGGCGAGGGAACGGAACGCCGCTACTTCTATGGAACGGTGTGGGCGGTGACCTTTGCCCAGGCGGTGCTGCTGGTGCTGTGGAAGGCACTCCCGAGGACGCACACGGCTGACCTTGCGAAGCTCGCCGTGTACGTTGCGGTGCTTGCGTTCGTGGGCTGGTTGGCGGTGGGAGGCGTTCTTCCGCGCACCCGCCCGATCGTGCCGGGAGAGCCGGTGCTGGCGGATTAGTGCAAGTTGCCTCAGTTATACAGTGCCATCTCGACTGAAGCGCCGGGCCCCAACGGCAGCTCTTCGTCGTTTGGGGGGCAGAGAACAGCTTTATCGTTCGCGTAGTGGACAGACCCGCAGTTTGCCGGTGGAAACAGCAGATTCCCTGCGGGAATGACAAGAAAAACTATAGACCCAAGCACAGTTTGCGGCAACGCCATTCAGCGTGAAGCAAATCTGTACAACGCGAAGCGGAGCGTCCCATTTTCGTCCAGCGCAACGCTGTCAATAGCTCCGTCGTGTATTCGGAGCTACAGGAACTCTGGCTTATCATCGGTCGTGCCCATGCTTTCAGAACGCCAACTTGAGCCCGATTCGAGCGTAGACGCTCGGCTGGGGCGGTTGCTTGCGCGCCCCAGTGAGGCTCTGGAGGCCCATGGCGGATGGGTCGGGGCCGTGCTCCTGGCGATCTTTCTGGTCGCCTCACTCGGAAACGCGGCCTGGAAGTTTCTCTGGTACGACGAGCTGGTGACGGTTGGGGCAGCCTCCCTGCCTACCTGGCATGACGTGGTGCAGTTCTTCAGCAGCGGGCTGGACACCACCAGCGGGACCTGCGCATTGATCGTCCGCGCGGCCATGCGGCTGCCGGTCAGCCCGGAGCTTTCGGTTCGGCTGCCGTTCATCCTGTCGTTTGCCTGCATGTTGATCTGCGTGGTCGCCTTTGTGCGGCGGCGCTACCCGATCTCCTATGCGCTTGCGGCGGCGACCCTGCTGGTGCTGCCGCCGCTGTTGACCGATCTTACGGTAGAGGCGCGCGGCTACGCGATCGCTCTCGGCGCCACCTCCATCGCGATGCTGGCCTGGCAGGCGGAGGCCGAGGCGTCGCTCGCGGGCATGTCCCTGCGCCGCTCCCTGCGGGTTCTGGGAATCTGGTTTGGCCTGGCGCTGGCGCTGAATGTTCATGCCTTCGCGATCTTCCTGTTTCCCGCCTTCGCGCTGGCGCAGATCGCCGCCGATCGCCGGGAGCATGATCGCCGGGAGCATGATCGCCCGGAGAGAAGGATTGACTGGCCAGTGTGGATCGCGATCTGCCTTGCACCGCTGGGTCTGGCTCCCGCGTTTCATGGCGAGCAGCTTGCCAAGGGTTTCTATGGCAGTCACTTCCGCAACCAGCCGCATCCCGATCTCATCCTGGAGTCCTATCGCGAGATGATCCTGGAGTCCGGGATCACCCTGGTTCTCATCCTGCTGGGCTACTGCATCCTCGTGGGGCTGGCCCGTTGGCAGCGGTCTCGCGAGCAGCTGCAAACCAAACGTACAGGAGGTTTCAGCAAAGCCGAATGGACCTTGCTGGGCGTGTTGGCTGCGATGCCTTTTTACGCCTTGCCGGCCGCGTATCTGCTGCATGTCTATCGGACGCGCTACGTGATTTTCTTTGCCATCGGTTTGTTTATCGCGATCGCGGCGCTGCTTGCCGAGCTGGCCGGGCGCTCCCGCCGAGCGGGAACGGCGTTGCTGTTGGCCCTGCTGCTGTGCGCCGCACCCACGATGCTGCCGCCGTTTCTCCATGGATTGCGCATTTCGATGCACCCCGTGCATTTGCATGCGGACCGGGTGCGGGAGTTCAACGAGCTGCCCTGGGTGAAGATGCTGGATACGAGTCCCTTTCCCGTAGCCGCCGGAGATAACAACACCTATGGCCAGTTGAAGTATTACGGTTCTGGGGAGTTGAACAACCGTCTGGCGATCGTCACGGATGTGCCGGAGATCGAGAAATATCCCGACAGCCAGACGACGCAGATGAACATGGTTCTGTTCGGCCATGCGCTGTCCTACAACACCGCGGATATTGCCCAGTACAGCCGCCGGAATGGGCATTTTCTGCTGGCGACGCGCCCCGACATCGGAACCTGGATTATCCCTTTTCTGCTCGACCGGCAGAAGGCCGGGAGTGCCTCGGTGAGCTTTCTTGGGCCGACCTTTGATCGTGTGCCCGGCCACGTTACTGTCTTCGACGTCCATACGCTTCCTATCCACAGGAAGAACGAGAGCTCTTCCCCGGCTGCACCGTTGCCGTAACCGCGCGTGAAACGCCTGAGCAGATGAGCTGCAGCTATCCAGTATTTCAACCTGTATGATCGCCAAGCGGTCGCGACGATTAATGGCGGCGAGCGCGAAGGAGAGGCTTATGCCTAAGCTGTTGACTGAAAAGGAAGTGTTAGACCTGCTCCGTCGGCCGGAGATACGGCGGATGCGCGCACAGCACGAGGCGGCGAAGCGCAATCCACAACCGATACACCCGGTGATTCAAAAAGCCCTCGACAAACTCGCGCGCAAGAACACCGCCGCGTAGATCTCAACCACCGCAAGGCTGTGGCCGACATGACGCCGAAGGACATGCGGCGCTAGGCTTCTGACCTCCAACGTCGTCGACCTGCCGAACGGGCGCGCTTTTGATGAGGCAGGAAAATCGCCAGCCGTCGGGATGAGCGTCGCAGACGGCGTCAAAGCGCTTAACGACAAGTTTGGCTACGATGCAGGAAGCGCCCTTTTGCGGGCGAAGGCCGAAGCACTGAAATAGGCGGGGCTCGACGCCCACCTGAGAAGGGTGACGAGTTCCTATAAAGTGTCATCTCGAACGCATTGAAACGGGTCGAATAGGTCAACATCTGCCTGCACCCGGGTCGCGTGGTATATTTTCAGCAAATTTGATGATTTTCCATCTCGGGTGACCTCTCTCTTAGGGCTGACCAGTGATGCGGATGAATGGACTACAACTGAATCGAACTCGCTTCCGGATCAGGGGTGTTATGAAACGCATGCAAATGGGCCTGTTGGCTGCAATGGTTCTTGCGCTTGCCGTTCCGGCGTTTGCGCAGAGCGGGTGCGTCAACTCTCCGGAAAATCCGACGGCTCTGCTGGCTGTGGTGGGCACTGCGGGAGGCTTTTTCTCCTACCTCCGTGTGCGCCGCCGCAGTCGCTTCATCCGCAAAGATAAGTAAGCCGAATCGCATTTGCCTCGACGTGCGACCAGCGGATTCCCTCCCGTTCGACTACGCTCAGGGCGAATGACAGAAAGAAAAGCAAAGAGCGGAGCCCTTGTGGGCTCCGCTCTTTTGCTGCTCAGACTTAGAGCAAATTACCTATAGCTATGCAGTGTCATCTCGACCGGAGGCGAAGCCGAAGTGGAGAGACGGCGGATTCAAGGTTGAAGTGCAACATTTCCGAAATAGGAGACAGTTGCCTTATGCCGAAGACGTATCACCCTTTGGACTACGCGGAACGGGTATTGATCCAGACGCAGTTAACGCTGGGGGTGAGGCCTGGGGCCATCGCCGCCGGTCTGAGCCGGTCGCGGTCGACTGTGCTGCGCGAGATGCGGCGCAACGGTTGGCGGCCCCGGAGCCCAGCGCGGATCGCCGGCGGGTATCGCGCGCTGGCGGCCGAGCGACGCGCCCGTCAACGCAAGGCCAGGCCGCCGAAACCGCGCAAGCTCCAGCCCGGCAACCCGCTCTGGATCGCCGTGCTCGGCCATCTCCGGGAGGGCTTGAGTCCCCGCCAGATCGCGCGCACACTGGCTCGTATGCCCGTTCCCGTCCGGCTTTCGCACGAGACCATTTACAGCGCGCTGTATGCCATGCCGCGCGGCGAGCTGCGCGCCCGCGTGCTCGGCCTGCTGCGCCGCGGGCACAAGGCGCGCCGCGCGCGGCGGAGCCGAAAAGACCGGCGCAATCAGGCCATTCCCAACATGACCCTGATCGATCAGCGGCCCGTCGAGGTCCAGATGCGCCTGATTCCGGGGCACTGGGAGGGCGATCTGCTGATCGGCAAGGGCAACCGCTCCCAGGTCGGCACGCTGGTGGAACGGTCGACCCTGTTCGTCGCCCTGGTGCGGCTGGACAGCGCCAAGGCCGCCGCCACGGCCGAGGGCTTCAGCAGAATCCTCAACCGGATCGACAGCCAGAAGCGCCTTTCGATGACCTACGACCAGGGCACCGAGATGGCCCACCACCAGATGCTCACCGCCGCCACCGGGGTGGAGGTGTACTTCGCCCACCCGCACGCCCCGTGGGAACGCGGCATCTCGGAGAACACCAACGGCCTGCTCCGCCAATACCTGCCCCGCGGAACCGACCTGTCGGTGTTCTCCCAGGAGCAGCTGGACCAGATCGCCTGGAAGCTCAACGTCCGCCCCAGACAAACCCTGGGCTGGAAAGCCCCCGCAGAACTCTTCCTCCCAGAGGGAACCTTCGACTTCGTTGCCTTCTGGTCCCAATTCGCCCCTAAAATCAATTCTGTTGCACTTCAACCTTGAATCCGCCGACCCCTGTATTTCGTTTGTAGCTACGCGGAGCTTTGCGCAGCAGCACAAAAAATACAGGGGTCTCTCCGCTACGCAGACGATGAAACTGTCCGCTTCCACCCAAACGACGAAGACCTGTCGTTTGGGGCCCGGCGCTCCGGTCGAGATGACACCTTTATAAGTGACGGTAATTTGCTCTAAAAGGGCTCTATGGATTGGTCTTCGTCTGCGGGATGCCTGCGGATGGAATGAGCGGCGAGTTCAGGAAGTCCTTGCCATACAGCGTTCCGTTGCCGAGCACCCGGTTGTAGCCGTTGTTTCCCGAGCTATACAGGCCGTTGAAGCCTGGAATGCCCCAGTGGAAGACCGGGAAGGGCGCCCCCGCGGATTGCGCCGCGGAGAGCGAGTAGATGTAGAAGTTCTCGTTGCCGGCGCGGGCGCCTGTGCGCTCTACGTTGAGCGCGGTGAGTCCGGCGAACGCCGGCGCGGAGGCGCTGGTGCCGATGACGCCGTAGAGCAGGCCGCCCAGAACCTCCAGGTCGGCACTGTCATCCGGATTGCAGATTGCGTTTGCCGGGCAGCCGCCCATGTGGAGTGCGAGGTCGGGTACGGTGCGCACCTTGGGGTTGCCGGTGTTCACGAGCCCCTGATACGCCGGCTGCGTGAAGACGATGCTGTCGCCGCCGCCCGAGCCCCAGTAGCCGCCCGTGGCTGTGGTGCCGTAGAAGATATCCGCCGTGAGCGGGTCCGCAAAAGCCTCTTCGGAGATGTACGCCGAGTTCAGATCGTTGGGGTTGGCGGCGTCATAGGTCGTCTTCAGGTTGGTGCCGCCCACGCCGGTTACGTGCGGGCTGGAGGCCGGGAACTCCACCGATGCCTGAAAGGTTCCGCAGGGGTCCGCGGTTGTGTACAGGCAGGCCACGGCGGGGATGCTCAACGCGCCGGAGTCGCCCGACGAGGCCACGAACGTGATGCCGAGCGCATTGCCTTCGGCCATCAGTTGATCCTCTTCCTGCAGGAGGTAGGTAAAGTCGGTGCCCTCGTTATAGGCAGCGGTGTACCCCAGCTCGGCTCCGCCGAAGGACATGTTCACCACATCGACCTTGTTGTCTTCGATGATCTGCGTGAGCCCGGCCGTGATGGAGCTATCGAAGAGGTCCGGGACGCTGTACAGAACGATCTTGGTCCTGGGCGCCATGCCGCCGCTCTGCTGGATGTCGAGCTCGGCCTCAAGGGTGCCGGAGTTGGTCGGGTCGAACGCCGAGCCGCCGAGGACGGGAACTTCGCTGATCTTGGGCGAGGGGAGACCCTCGTTGCCGAAGTACAGATCCATATCTCTCTGGCTGTAGCCGCCACTCATCAGAATGCCGACGGTGGTGCCCCGGCCCGCATAGCTGCCGTAGGAGGGCCAGTCATAGGCCTGCTTCAGGTCATCGAACCAGTAGGGGCCCACGTTGGAGTAGCGGTTTTCCGGCTGCGCTTTGAGCTTCACGCCGCTTTGCATGCGCTCCGTTCCGGAGAGCCCGGTCACCACAGCCCCAAGGCTGCTGAGGGACTGGGGCAAAGTGAACGAGGACGTAGCGACGACGACTCCCTTGCCGTTCGCCATCACGCCATGCCGCAAGGGTGTCCCGAGAGCCTGCCCTACCTCGGCTGCCGTACCCGTTACATGCAGGCGGTGCGGCGAGGCGAGCGTGGCGCTCAGTCCGAAACGGGCGAGTTCCGTCTCGATGGCCTTGACGCTCGCGTCGCTTGCCCCGAAGCGGGCGTGAAACTGCGCCGGCGTCAGCCACTGGTGGTAGCTGGACGAGTTGGGGTTCTGCAGATCGGAGAGCAGTTGGTTGAGCTCGTTCTTGTGCTGCTGCGGCAGGTACACATCAAAACTCACCGACTCAGACGGGGCGAGCTGATCCTGCAGGACTGCTTTCTTGAGCGCGTGGAGCTGGGTGGCGGACGACATCGCAAACAGTGCGCTTAACCCGGCCAAAGCAAAATGCCTGAGCTTCATTTGGAACCCCATGATCGGAAGTGATAGCTGTAGTGCAGCCTTTGTACCACCTTCGCGCAGGAAAGATGCGAGAAAATTCCGCCTGCCGACGACAAAACGATGGACTCACGTGGAACTTTGTACCTTTGCGGGCAGCCTGCGGTGGACCTCCCGATCTCCTGAAACAGCCCTTCGGCACGCTTCTGCGCTCAAAGTGCGCTTCCCTGGGCGCACAGTTACCAAGATGGCAGGATCTATTTTGTGAACATTCAACGTCGTTAAGTTTGCCTGATCAAAGCAGACTCAATGAAAATGTTGGCGAGGCCTTGGACGAGGCTCGGCAGTAACGGCAACAAAGTGGAGTTAAACACGGAGAAAACGCGCTTCTGAGCGAAATTGAAGATACGGGGCACACTTTTTGGTGATTTGCTCAGGCAACCAAACTGGCTAGACTCAACAAAACCGATTCCCAAGTTCAAGGTCCCCCGCGAATGAACCTTTCGATCCGCCGGCGTAGTCGCCTAGTTTTGTCTCAACTCTCTTCGCGGTCCCGCCGGAGCGCGTTCGTCCTCGGTGCATCCGCTCTCACCCTCCTCTGCGGCGCCGGGGCAGATGCTCAACTGCAGGTTACGTATGGCGGCAAGGGCGTTCAGAGCCTGTCGTACAACGGCTTCGGGCTTGAAGACACCGGGGCGTTTCCAGCCGACGCGTTTCACATCTACCACATGGGGGCGACGGATCTGTCCGGCAACCCCGTCACCAGCGGGCAGTTTGGCTGGGGCGAGAACAACAACGGTGAAAGCTGGAACGCGCAGACGAATACCGAGACGTACAGCTTCTCGTGGGGCAGCATCTCCACGCAGTTTGTGCAGAACGGCAATAACCTGGACATGATCGTCACGGAGACCAATAACCCTGGGTCCGGCATCATCTTCGACGGCGCGCAGATCTTCCCGCTGGCACTGCATTTCCCGATCGACCCCAACGGTTTCAACGGCTACACGCAATATGCGATTACGACCACCGACCCCGCCGTCAGCGTGGCGGACTATGGCTTCGGTGTCGTAACCTCGGTGGTTCCAAACGAATCGATTGCGATGTATGGCGGCTGGTCCAACGTGGGCAACGCGACGTACAGCCCGCTGATGACCACAACGGCGCCCGACGGCTTGGCAACGTTCCTTCCCCATGTGAACACCCCCGTGCAGCCGGGCAGCAGCCTGAGCTACACGGTTTCGCTGCGTTTTACGCCGGAGGGAACGGCCGCGGACGCCACCGACGCCTACTCCAGCTTCGCCGCGACCTATCCCAGCCAGATGACCTGGACGGACAAGCGGATCATCGGCACGGCGTACCTGGCGAGCTCGCCCGCGGGTGGCGGCGACATCACGCAGCCCGGAGGATTTCCGACCAATCCGCGACGCTACTTCAACGACCCGACGGTGGACATCACGAATCCCGCGGGGCTGCAGAACTTTCAGGATCGGATGCTTGCGCAGGCAGCCTCTAATGTCGCCAATGCGAAGAATATGAACTCCCAGGGAGTGATTACGTGGGACATCGAAGGCGAGCAGTATCCGCAGGACACCAGCTATGTGTGCTCGCCGGACCAGATTGCCACGGTCGCGCCGGAGATGGAATCGACGATCACCGATGCGAACTCGCCTTATGCGGGGCAGAAGCTGGATGATGCGTACTTCGGGACGATGTCGGCCGCCGGGCTGCGCATTGGGCTTTGCCTCCGGCCTCAGGCGTTTACTCTTGGCGCAAATGGCACGGCGAGCCAGCAGTTTCTGAATGGCAACGCGGCCATCATCGCGAATCTTGAGAACAAGGCGCGCTTTGCCAACCAGCGTTGGGGCGCCACAATTTTTTATGTGGATTCGGTGGTGGACGGGAACGGCGGGACGCTGGATCCGGCGATCTTCGGGCAGCTGATCACGGATCTGCCGAACCTGCTGTTCATCCCCGAAGAGAGCACAACGCGCTACTACGCCTATACGGCGCCGTTCTATTCCTTCATCTTTCACACCACGACCGGAACGGCGCCGGCGGTTTATAAGTCCTATCCCAACGCCTTTGGCGCCAACCTGGTGAACGACGTTAACCCGGTGACGCTGGCGATCAATACGCCGCAGCTCATTCAAGCGGTCAGCAATGGCGACATCCTGATGGGCCACGCGGATTACTGGCAGCTGAACGACCCCGTGCTCGTGGCGATCTATGCCGCTGCAGGCGTGCATGCGCCCGCTGCGTCCGCACCGGCAACGCCCGTCATCAGTTGGCCAAATCCGGCGGCGATCCCCTACGGCACGGCGGTCTCCGGCGCGCAGCTGAACGCTACAGCCAATGTTCCCGGCACGTTCAGCTACAGCGTCGCTGCGGGGGCTGTCCCCAACGCCGGAAACGTTACTCTGACGGCAAACTTCACGCCCTCCAACAGCTCGCAGTACACGAGTGCGCAGGCCTCCGTGAACCTGACCGTCAATCAGGCGACGCCGGTCATTAACTGGGCTGCACCGGCGGCCATCAGCTCCGGCACGGCGCTGTCCGGAGGGCAGTTGAACGCGTCGGCCAACGTGCCCGGCACCTTTAGCTACAACCCGGCCGCAGGCACCGTGCTGACCCCCGGAACGTACAACGTCAGCGCCACCTTCACGCCGACAGACAGCGTTAACTTTGCCTCCGCAAGCGCCACCGTGCCCGTCACGGTTCTACAGCCCACCAGCTCGCAGACGGCCCCGCATGTGTGGTGGCCTGCACCGGCTGCCGTTACCTACGGCACGGCGCTTTCGGCGGCGCAACTGGATGCGGCCTCCAACGTCCCCGGTACCTTCACGTACTCGCCGGGAGCGGGCACCGTGCCCAGTGCCGGAAACGACACACTGACGGTGACCTTTACCCCCAACGACGGGCAGACCTACACCTCGGCCACCCGGACACGCACCCTCACGGTGTCGCAGGCGACTCCGACGATCCAATGGGGATCACCCGCGCCGATCACCGCCGGTACGGCGCTCTCCGCGGCGCAGCTCAATGCCTCGGCGAGTGTTCCGGGCACCTTTGCCTATAACCCGGGTGCAGGCGCTGTGCTCAACGCCGGACCGAATACGCTGACAGTGGTCTTCACACCGGCGGACGGAACCGATTACAGCACCCAAACCTCCAGCGCCACGCTGCTGGTCAATGCGGCCGCTCCACCGGCGACTACAAATCTGGGAATTCTCGCTCCGATCAACCAGGCGTTTGTCACCGGTTTTGTCACCGTAATCGGGCAGGTAAACCTGGCGCTGGACGCCGCGGGTTCGTTCCTGATGGTCGATGGCGTGGAGGTGGGTACGCAACGGGTGACCGGGCCGCCGTTCCTTTACGGGCTGGACACAACGACACTCTCCAACGGGCCGCACACGATCCAGCTGTGGGCACACGATATCGGCAACAACACAACGATTACTCCTCCGATGACGATCAATGTGGTGAATGGATTGATCAACGAGCCGCTTTAGGTAGTGGCTGACGAATCATTTTTTGCTTTTCGGAGATAGGTCCGGGCTTCAGCCCCGGGTTTTGCGCTGGCATCGGAGAGAATCCTGGGCTAAACAGGCTGCGGAAAAACGCTGCTTTTGGGGAAGGGGGTGGCTTCAGCCACCCCGTAAGTGCTTTGTTCCTCATCCGGCTTTAGCCGCTGGGGTGCGGTTTCCGCCTTTGTAGAGTCTTTTTCCGCAGCCTGTAAAGCAGATTTTGGCTCTCCTTTTTGTGGGGCTGAAGCCCCACGCTCCCTCCCCATCCTCCTCCTAATGCACCTCGTAAGATGATCGTGATTGGGCAGACACTCTCCACACCGGTGCCGCTCGGCCAATGGGCACTCCCGGAGACGAGGAAGAGCTTGAGAGGAAGAGTTTTATGAGCCCTGCGATGCGGGCGCGCCTGGGCGCGATGATGTTTCTGGAGTACTTCATCTGGGGCGCGTGGTACGTCACGCTGGTGACCTGGCTCACCCACGGGCTGCACTTCACCGATGAGCAGGGCGCACTCGCCGCGGGAGCCACAGCCGCCGGCGCGATGATTGCTCCGTTTCTTGTGGGCCTCGTCTCTGACAGGTTCTTCGATACCCGTCACGTGCTCGTCGTGCTGCATACCGCGGGCGCCGTTCTGATGTTTTTCGCGTCGCGCCAGATCGTCTTCAGTGGGCTGTATACGCTGGTTTTGCTCTATTGCCTGGCGTACATGCCGACGCTGTCGCTGACCAACTCGCTGGCCTTCCGGCAGATGCGCGATCCGAAGGTTGAGTTCGGCCCCATCCGCGTGCTCGGCACCGCCGGTTGGATTGCAGCGGGGCTGCTGGTGGGGAAACTTGGTTTCGAGAGCACGGCGCATCCTGCACAGATCGCGGCAGCGGCCTCTGCCGTGATGGCTCTCTACTGCCTTACGCTGCCCGCCACGCCCCCGCTGGCGCGCGAGGGACAAGGGACCGGCATCTTTCCCCGGGAAGCTCTTGGGATCTTGCGGGATCGTTCCGTGGCAATCTTCGCGCTGGCCTCACTGCTCATCTGCATTCCGCTGCAGTTCTACTATGCCTTCACGAACGTCTTCCTCAACGAATCCGGTGTAACCAATGCGGCCGGCAAGATGACCGGTGGACAGTTCTCTGAACTGGGCTGCATGTTGTTGATCCCCTGGTTTTTTCGCCGGCTCGGCGTGAAGGGCATGTTGATGGCAGGCATGGCGGCGTGGGTGATGCGCTACCTGCTGTTCGCCTACGGCGGCATCGGCGACCGCATGTGGATGCTGTGGCTGGGCATCCTGCTGCATGGCATCTGCTATGACTTTTTCTTTGTCACGGGGCAGATCTACATCGACCGCAAAGCCTCAGCCGGGCTGCGCGCCGCGGCACAGGGGCTCATCACGTTCATCACCTACGGCGTGGGCATGTTCGTGGGGTCATGGGTTTCAGGCGCCGTCGTGGAGCACTACGCTTCGCCCGCGTCCGCAGGGGTCAGCAGCCACGCCTGGCGGCCCATCTGGCTGATCCCGGCGGGAGCCTCGGCCGTGGTGCTGGTGCTGTTCCTGTTCACCTTCAAAGAGCGCGAGACGATGCAAACCGCAGCGGTGGGAGAGGCGGAGGGTATGGTGTTGGACGCGCCGCTGTAGGGTGTAGGACATAAGGAGCACGGCAGTTGCCGGTCAGAACAGCGGGTTCCCTCCGGGAATGACAGAAAGAAAAGCAACAGCGTGGAACCCTAGTTTCTGATCTTTCGGAGGCATTGATGGAAATCGGCCTGTTTACACCGGTGTTCAACAACCTCAGCTTCGAGGAGCTGCTGGCGGAGCTGGAGCGTTATCCCGCCATCCGCAGCCTGGAGCTGGGCACCGGCGGCTGGCCGGGAGGCAAACATCTCGACCTCGATGGCTTGCTGAGCGGCAGTGACAAGCGCAAGGTGTTTCGCAAACAGATGGAAGACGCCGGGCTGACGATCAGTGCGCTTTCCTGCCATAACAATCCCCTGCATCCGCAGGAGACCATCGCGGGGCGTGACGACGAGGTCCTTCGCAAGACGCTGCGTTTGGCTGAACTGCTTGATGTGCCCGTGGTGGTCACCTTCTCCGGCTGCCCAGGCGGCGGTCCGGATGACAAGACACCCAACTGGATCACCGCGGCGTGGCCGCCGGAGTTCTCCGAGGCCCTCGCTTGGCAGTGGGAGGAGCAGCTGATCCCGTACTGGAGCGATATCAATCAATTCGCAAAGGATTGCGGTGTGCGGGTGGCGCTGGAGGCGCACCCGGGCTTCTGCGTCTATAACCCGGAGACGATGCTGCGGCTGCGCGCGGAGGCGGGCGAGGCCATCGGCATCAACCTCGACCCGAGTCATCTGTGGTGGCAGGGCATAGATATTCCGACCGCCATCGCCGCGCTGGGCGACGCCATCTTTCATGTGCATGCCAAGGATGTGGCGATCGATGCCGCCAACCGCAGCCGCAACGGTGTGCTCGACACCAAGAGCTATGCACAGATGGCGGAGCGCTCCTGGCTGTTTCGTTCGGTGGGCTGGGGTCATAGCGAGTCCGAGTGGAAGGCGATCGTCTCCGCGCTGCGATTGGCGGGCTATGACGGCGTGCTCTCCATCGAGCACGAAGACGCGCTCGCCTCGGTGCATGAGGGCTTGTCGTCGGCCGTGGCGATGTTGTCGCGTGTCGTGCTGCGCGAGCCGCCGGTCCCGCCGTGGTGGCTGTAGCTTTTTTCGGAGGGAGGTCCGGGCTTCAGCCCGGACATTCAGTGCGAGAAGAACCGGGCTAGGAGCTTGTTGAAAAAGGTTCCAGTATTTCGGCGGATTTGAGGGTTATTTCGTCTATGGAGTATGCGTGGAGACGAGCGGTTGCAGGGTGGGATGTTCAGCTATGTGACGTTGGAGCAGCGTGTGCCTCAGGATCATCCGCTGCGGGAGATTCGTCGGCTGACGGACGTTGTTTTGCGCTCGTTGAGCGAAGAGTTTGACAGCCTGTATTCGGCTTCGGGGCGGCCTTCGATCGCGCCCGAGTATGTGCTGCGGGCGCTGCTCTTGCAGGCGTTCTATTCAGTGCGTTCGGAACGGCAGCTGGTCGAGCAGCTGGACTACAACCTGCTGTTCCGCTGGTTTGTGGGCCTGGGCATGGACGATGCGGTTTGGAACCACGCGGTGTTTTCGAAAAACCGCGACCGTTTGCTGACCTCGGACGTGGCGCAACAGTTTTTCGCCGCGGTGGTTCAGCAGGCGAAGGGTTTTATGAGCGATGAGCACTTCACTGTCGACGGCACCTTGATTTCAAGCCTGGGCGTCGCACAAGAGCTTTCGCATAAAGGACGGCTCGGACGACGACGGCACCAACTTCCACGGGGAGAAGCGGTCGAACAAGACCCATGAATCGACCACCGATCCGGAGGCCCGGCTGTACAAGAAGAGCTACGGCACGGAGTCGAAGCTGGCCTACCTGGGCCATGTGCTGGTGGAGAACCGGAACGGTCTGATCGCCGCCGCGATGGCCACCCAGGCCGATGGCTTTGCCGAGCGCGACGCCGCGCTGCTGATGCTGGCCGACAAGCAGCAGGGCCGCACGCGACGCATCACCGTGGGCGCGGACAAGGCCTACGACGCGGAGGATTTCGTCGTCGCCGCGCGGAGCCTGCATGTCACGCCGCACATCACGAAGAACAACAAGGGCCGCCGCTCCAACATGGACGGGAGGACCACCCGGCACCCCGGCTACGCCCTCAGCCTGAGCTGCCGCTGGCTGGTCGAAAAGAGCTTCGGCTGGCTGAAGCAGACCGGGCCGGTGCGCCAGGTGAAGGTGCGCGGTCTGGCCAAGGTGGATTGGACCTTCGTCTTTAGCTGCGCCGCGCACAACCTCCTGCGCCTCCCCAGGCTCATCGCGCAACAAGCCGCGCAGGGCCCCGAGCAGCAGTGCGCCTGAAAACAGGTTGAGTGTTCAAAAACACTCGCCAGCCTCCAATACAAACCAAGCTATCCATCAACAAAAGCTCCCCAGGAGCAAATCTTCAGCAGAACCGCATCGATCAGCAGTTATTTCAACAAGCTCCTAAAGCCCACAATTTTGCTCGACTTTTCGTGGGGCTGAAGCCCCACGCTCCCTCCCATTCGTGGACTGAATCCCCATGGCTCCTCCCCAATGCACCTCGTACGGTGGGCGTGATTCACGCAGACATTCCCCTAATCGCGGCCTTCCGGCACGGAGGATCACGACTCGTGTACTGTTTTGGCTGAGCTCCTTGAGCGTGCCGGCTGGGAGTGAGAGGAAACGCGCAAGATGGGGAAAGATCTTCGGCTCGGACGATGGAAGGCAGCAATGGCACCCGCCGCTGCCCTTCTCCTCTGCACGGCCGTCATGTACGCGCAACAGGGCGAGACAACCCCCGCTCAAAACAATGGACCGCGGACCGACTCCAGCGTCATCGGCCTGGACGGTACGGCGCACGTCACGCGCGTGGTGCCTGTGCCAACGACGATCAGCCCCGAGGCGCAAAAGATGCTGGCGCAGGCGTGGCCCGATGACCCGACACCGCAGCCCTTATCCGAACGCCGCAGCGGAACCGACACCTGGCAGGCCAAGGCCGGTGCGGGGTTCATCGCGATGTACCCCGTGGATGTGCAGTCCACGACGATGGCGGGCGTTCCGGTAAAGATCGTCATGCCGCCTTCGATACCGAAGGATCGCCGCGACCGCGTGCTGATCAACCTCCACGGCGGCGGTTTCAACTCCGACTCCGGTTCACTGACCGAGTCTGTTCCGGTGGCGGCGCTCTCGCAGACCAAGACCATTGCGGTTTTGTACCGGCTGGCCCCGGAGCACCCGTTTCCGGCAGCTGTCGATGACGCCGTTGCGGTGTATCGCGAGCAGCTGAAGACGCACAAACCTGAGAATATTGCCATTTTTGGCGCTTCGGCCGGCGCGATCCTCACCGGCGAGGTCGCGGTGCGGCTGCGGCAACTCGGTTTGCCTTTGCCGGGGGCGCTGGGCATCTTTTCCGGCATGGGCGATTTCAGCCGTTATGGCGATTCTGAGGCGATCTATTCGTTGCGCGGCTTGGCCGGACACCTCGATGCTCCCAGGCCGCCGAGCGAGAGCAACAGCGAGTATTTCGGCAAAACGAACCTGAAAGATCCTGTGCTTTCCCCGGTCTTCGCCGATCTACACGGCTTCCCGGCGACCCTGTTCCTCACCAGCACCCGCGATCTGCTGCTGAGCGGCACCAGCACGATGCACCGCGCCTTTCTGCGCGCCGGCGTCGATGCGCAGTTGGTCGTCTTTGAGGCGCTGCCGCATGCCTTCTGGAACGACGCCTCGCTGCCCGAGACCAAGGAAGCCGATGAGCTGATGGCGAACTTCTTCACCACGCACCTGGGACAGAAATCCGGTCACTAGACCCGGGCGCAACAACAGACCACCCAAAGGAACAGTGCTCATGTCGACCACCACAGGCAAGCAGAACCGCAGGCAGTTCCTTCGCTCCACCTCAGCCGCGGCCGTTGGCGGTGCGTTGGCGCTGCACGCTCCGCGCGCCTTCGCGACACCGTTGGGGCTGCCGCTCGGGCTGCAGCTGTACTCCGTGCGCGAGATGCTGGCGAAGGACTACGAGGGGACGCTGAAGCAGGTCGCCTCGCTCGGCTACCGTGAGGTCGAAGCGGCGGGCTTTTACGGCCGTTCCCCCGAGCAGGTGAAGGCAGCGCTGGGCGCGGCGGGTCTTTCCATGCCCAGCTCGCACTACAGCGCAACGGTGCTGCAGAAGTCGCTGGACGAGACGATCGCCTACGGCAAGGCTCTGGGCCTGCGCTACATCATCTGCTCGTTTCCGGCGCTCAAAGACCCTTCGCAGCTGAAGGATCAAAGTTTTCGCACCCAAGTCGAGTCCTTCAACATGGAGGACTACCGCTTCAACGCCGGGCAGTTCAACGGGTGGGGGCGCAAGGTGAAGGCGGCGGGCATGCAGTTCGGCTACCACAACCACACCATGGAGTTTGCTCCGCAGGGCGGCAGCACAGGGTTCGACGAGATGATCCGGCTCACCGACCCCGAACTCGTGACCTTCGAGATGGACTGCGGCTGGGTAACCGTCGGCGGCGGCGATCCGGTGGCATACCTGCACAAGTATCCGACCCGCATCTCCATGCTGCACATCAAGGACTTCAAGCCGACGGCGAAGCCGGCGACGGTGGTGGATCCCCCGCCCGCAGCCGAACTCGGGACCGGCACCGTAAAGTTCCGACCTATCTTCGAGGCCGCCAAGTCCGGCCACATCCAGCACATGTTCGTCGAGCAGGAGGCCTTCAACATGCCGCCCATGCAGGCGCTGCGCATCGATGCCGACTACATGAAGGCAGTGAAATCGTAGCGGGGGACGGATAGGGGCGGTTAGGTAGTGTCTATGTGAATCACAATCATCGTACGAGGTGCATTTTGGAGGAAGCGTGGGACTTCAGCCCCACGAAAAGGAGAGCCAACTTGGGGCTTTAGCCCCTTTCTTCTCCGCACTCAAGGTCCGGGCTGAAGCCCGGACCTATCTCCGAAAAGCAAGAAATGATTTACACAGACACCACCTAGCCCCGGTCTGCCCACTCACTTTGGTAATGGCGGTCGAGAAACTTTTTTGTATTACCGCGAAAGTGGGATTGCTATAATCGCCGCGAGCCTAGCCGCCGCCAGGGTAAACGCGGGGAAAGTCCTTCCCGAAACGCCGCCTAACCCTGACTGACGCCCGCTCGCATTTTTGGTTGTGAGGTGATCGAGCGTGAACAGGAAACTCCTTGCTCTGTCTTGTGGTGTAGTCCTGGCGTTTGCCGCCGGGCGTTGCGCCTGCGCGGAGGCGCTCGGCTTCGACGACCTCACCGGCGACGAAGGCACCGTTCCCAGTGGGTACAACGGCTTCAATTTCAACAACTTCGATTTCATCAACTCCGGTTTTGCAACCCTCACCGACGGCGCCAACAACGGCTACACGAATGGTACGGTAAGCCAGCCGGTGAGTCTGTTCAATGCCTTCGGAACGGCGGCCGGCATCGCCTCCGCCAGCGGCTCTACCTTCTCGCTGGATAGCCTGGATCTTGGCGCTGCCTGGAACAATGGCCTGCAGGTGACCGTGACGGGTTACGCGGCGGGTGTGCTGCTCGACACAGCGGTGTTCACGGTAAACGAGAGCGGGCCGACGCTGGAAACGCTGAACTTCACCGGCGTCGATGCGGTGGATTTCTCCTCGACGGGTGGAACTCCGGCAACCTCCTCCGCGAGTGGAGGGACGGAGTTCGTTCTGGACGACCTCACGGTCAACGCGGCGACTCCGGCCGCGGTGACGCCGGAGCCGGGCGGCCTGCTGCTGCTGGGGTCCGGGCTGGCGGGAGTGTTGGGGCTGGCGCGCCGGCGTGTCTTCGCGCGCGGCTAGTGTCCTGTCTCTAGATTCGCAAACATCAGCCCTGTCATCCTGACCCGGAGCGAAGCCGAAGGGGAAGGACCTGCTTTTTTGTTGGTGTTCACAGTTTGCGCGATGCTGTACGGTGTTTGAAGCCTGGGCGTCCACTCGGGGAAAAGCGCCGGTTAGAATTGCATCGTACAGATCTGCGAGTACGCGGAGGAGATTCCTTGGACCACACACATATTGGCGTTGACGAAGCGGTGAGCGATAGTTTTGGGGATCGGCTGGCGGGATTTGCGGATCGTTGGTGGCTCGTATTCATAATCGGCTTTGGCGCGACCTTCCTCCTGCTGTTGCCGACGAAATTTTTCCAATATTAGATAGTGTCTAGTGAATCAATGTTTGCTTTTCCGAGATAGGTGCGGGCTTCAGCCCCGGACATTTCAGTGTGGAGAAGGACGGGACTTCCGAGGCTGCGGAAAGACGCTGCTTTTGGGAACGGGGTGGCTTCAGCCACCCCGTAAATGTCTGTTTGCAATCCGGCTTTAGCCGCTGGGAGGCGCTTTCGGCGTGGCAACGACTTTTCCGCAGCCTGTTCAGCCCCAAGCTTTGGGCTGATGCTGGAGAGTACCCGGGGCTAAAGCCCACAAAGTTGGCTCTCTTTTTCGTGGGGCTGAAGCCCCACGCTCCCTCCCAAAATGCACCTCATACGATGATCTGCGTCCGGACGGGACACCCTCTTTCACTGACCCTGGCGGCCGGGCACAAGGAATCGCAGTTCCGTTTTGGGAACTTCACAAAAAAAAGAGGCGAGCGGCAATCCGATAAACAACCTCCGAGCGTACTTAAGTAGTCAGTGCTCCAGAGAGACCTCTGGGCTTGCCCTGATCTCAATTACGAGGGATACGCTGTGGACAGTAAACTGGTAGGACTCATTGATAAAGCCTTATCCCGACGGAGCTTTCTGGCGGGATCGGGATCGGCTGCCGCGGCAACGCTGATCGCTGGATGCAGTGGTGGAGGAGCGGCGCCTGTGACGCCGACACCAACGCCCACCCCCACGACGTATGTCGACACCGATTACCTGAATTTTGCGCTCAACCTCGAATATCTCGAGGCGGAGTTCTACTTGCGCGCGGCGACCGGCAGTGGACTTTCCCCTGCGGATACGGGCAATGCCACGACCACCGTCACGGTTCCGGCGACGACGCTGGTTCCGAATCTGACCACGGCGCAGACGAACTACATCTATGAGATTGCGCAGAACGAGCTGGACCACGTGCGCTTTCTGCGCTCGGCGCTGGGATCGGGAGCGGTTTCGCGGCCGAATATCGATCTGATGAACAGCTTCAACGGCGCAGCTATGGCTGCCGGGATCGCTTCGACCTTCAATCCTTTCATGAGCTACGAGGCCTTCCTGGTCGGCGCATTCGTCTTTGAGGATGTGGGCGTGACGGCCTATGCCGGCGCGGCTGCCAAGCTCAGCACAACGACCACTGGCAAGGGGTACCTGGCTGCCGCCGCCTCGATTATGGCGGTGGAAGCCTACCACGCGGCGGAGATCCGTACGCTGCTGATCGCCGACTCCGTGGCCACGGCGACGAAGACCGCCACGCTGGTCACACCGACCAACACCTACATCGGGTATGCACAGAAGATCAGCGCGTTGCGTGCAACGCTCGACGCTTCGGGCGGCACCGGCCACGAGACGGCTCCGACGCCGCTGCCTCCTTATGCCATTCCCTTCGTTCCGACCGCATACACGCCCGCCAGCACCATCGTTGCCGCCGATTCGACCAACTCGATCGCCTACGCGCGCACGACGGACGAGGTTCTGCATATCGTCTACGCGACGGGCGGCGGAGCGGGTGTTGGCAAGGGCGGCTTCTTCCCCAGCGGGTTGAATGGGAACATCAGCGTTACAGCAAGCTAAGGACGGAGAATCATGGCAAGTCAAGAGACACAACAACTCGATGAGATCATCGTCAGCAACCGCCGCAAGATGCTCGCCCTGGGCGGCGCGGCCCTTGCCGGTCTCGCCTTCGCGGGCGTGAAGGCGGCGGACGCGCAGGCAACCTACAGCGATTCGGATATCCTCAACTTCGCTCTAAACCTGGAGTATCTCGAATCGCAGTTCTACACGCTGGCAACGCAAGGCAAGACCATCGACCAGGTCGGTGTCGGCATTGGCACCGGCACGGCCACGGCTACCGGCGGCGGCACTGTGACAACCAAGGGCAGCAGCCCTGCAGCCTGCCTTGTGCCCTGGACCATACCGGCGGTGCAGGCTTATGCGACGGAGACGGCTACCGAAGAGCGCAATCACGTGAACTTCCTGCGTGGGGCCCTTATGGGTTCCGCTGTAGCCATGCCCAACCTCAACCTGTACACCAGCTTCAACACCCTCGCGATGGCGGCGGGTCTTGGAGCCACCTTCGATCCGTTTGCCAACGACGTCAACTTCCTCGCCGGTGCATACATCTTCGAGGATGTGGGCGTAACTGCTTACAGCGGCGCGGCTCCCCTGATCACGTCAGGGACGTACCTCGCCGCGGCCGCGGGTATCCTTGCGGTCGAGGCATATCATGCAGGCCTGGTGCGCACCAGTATCTTCGGTGCGGATCCAACCGGCGCGAAAGGCGGCCCCCAGGCGATCACTCAGGCGATCTCCAAAACCCGCATGACGCTGGACGGCAGCACGACGACTGACGACATCGGCGTTGGCTTCCAGAACGTGATGTTGGAGGGCACGACAGCGCTGCCGACGCCAGCGGCTCAGATTGTCGATGCGCAAACCGGGTCGACGAACTACTCCAAGACGTACAGCCGTTCCACCACGCAGGTACTCAAGATCGTTACAGGCAATGCCACGGCGCCAGCCTCCGGCAAATACATGGGCGTATTCTTCCCGAGCGGCCTGAATGGGCTGTTCAGCTAGAGCAATTCCGCAGAAGATGTGACATCAGAGGCGTTGCAACCAGAGGATCGGTTGCGGCGCCTCTGGCCGTTTGTGGCTGGCGACAATTGCGCGCGGTGGAAGTCTCGCAGCCGGCTCCGTCATTGCGCGGGCAGGGTGTAGTCGAGGGTGTAGGTATGCTTGCCGCCGGTGGGATCGAGGGTGAGTGTCCCGGTGAGGCCCGCCAGCGCGCCGGAGCCGGAGCCAGGCACGACGACACAGTGCAGTTCGGGTTTGCCGGCCTGCATGACGCCGAGCTGCATGACCTGAAAGGTGCCGGCGTGGCCGTCCAGCGTTCCAGTGACGGTCTCCATGGCGACGTAGCCGGCGTTGCCGGTCTTAAAGTCGCCGCCGGTGAGCATCTCGCCCTGCGCTTCGGCTTCGAGCGCACCGTGGTAGTGCTTGGTGAGGAGCATGCGGCCGTAGGGCGGCCCGGCCGATTCAGGCAGGATCTTGACGTCGAAGGGTCCGGTGGCGTGCATGGGTTTGGCTCCGGTTTGGGCATGAAGGGTGAGGGCCAGGAGCGGGAGTGCGGCTAGGCTTGGCTTCATGGTTGGCGCAAATGTAGCAGGACGGTCGCTGCGATTTGGATCTTGATGCGGGGATTCCGGCTTGATAGGCTCGCTGTACCGCAGGGGGAGCCATGGGCAGAATGTTCTTCAGGACGGCTGTTGTGTGTGGAGTAGCGTTGGTTTCGGCGTGGGGTCAGACGGCCAAGGAGAGTTTTCCGGCGGCGGCGCTCCAAGCGAAGACGGTCGCGATCGTGAACGACACGCGCGATGCGAAGGTGGCGGACGGGGCCGCGGCGGCGTTGAGGTCGTGGGGGCAGTTCACGATAGTGGACGATCCGCAGCTAGCGGACATCACGCTGCGCTTCGACAAGACAAAGGAGCGCTCGGGCGCGGGGACGCCGCAGAAGACGGATGCGGACGGCAAGCCGGTCGGTGATCCGTCGTACGGCTACAGCATGAGCTTCTCGTCGCAGATCCACATGAAGGCCTACCTGAAGGATGGAGATGCGGCGTTCTTCACGACCAAGACGGATGACTCCAAGGTGAAGGCGGGTATGGGGTGTGTGAATGATTTCCACACGGCGTTCCGGGCGGCGAGAGCGACGCCTTGAGGAACCGTGGCGGGAAGAGTTTGACGGTGGACCACAACACTCCGCAGGGTCGACTCTGGCCGAAACCTTACAACAAGGTGACGAAGCAGATCCCTTCGCAGCGCTACCGGATGACAACAAGGAGTGGCCTTCATCGGTTGCAAATGCGGAGACTGACTACAGCGTGCACCCTCGGGACCGGTCATGCACAGGGGTCGTGACTGCGATACTGAGTTTGCACGTGATATGTGCAAACGATTCGATATGGCAGAGATTTGTCCAATTTGTGAGGGGTCGGGGTTGCGGCTGGTGGAGCGGGCGGATGGCTCGCGGGCGGCGGCTACTTGTGTTTGCCAGGTGGCAAAGCGGAGTGCGCGGATGGTTGCGGCGGCGCGGATTCCGGAGCGCTACACGCATTGCACGCTTGAGGACTACGTGGCGAGCTTCTCCGGAGCGAATAAGAGTCTTGGAGCGGCGCTGCTGCAGGCGCGGCAGTTTGTAAAGAGCTACCCGTGGGATACGGGGGGCAATGGGCTGCTGCTGACGGGGTCGATCGGGGTGGGGAAGACGCACCTGGCGGTGGGGATTCTGCAGGCGTTGATTGCGGAGCGGGGGGCGAAGGGGGTGTTTTTCGACTACCGGGATCTGCTGGCGCAGGTGAAGAACTCGTACAACCGCGGGGTGGAGGCGACGGAGCTGGAGATTCTGCGGCCGGTGTTTGAGGCCGAGGTGCTGGTGCTGGATGAGCTGGGCGCCAGCAAGCCGACGGATTGGGTGTGGGATACGGTCGCGCACATCCTGAATACGCGATATAACGACCGGCGGACTACGATTATCACGACCAACTATGCGAATCTGGCGCCGGGCGCGTCGGACTTGAATGCGACGCGGGGGGCGGCGCGCGAGGAGACGCTGGGGGATCGGATTGGGGAGCGGATGCGGAGCCGGCTGCAGGAGATGTGTGTCGTGGTGGAGATGACCGGGGCGGACTTTCGGCAGAAGGTGAAGCGGGCGAGTTTTGCCTGAAATTTTTGTGGTTCAGTTGATTTTGGGCGGGGCAAAAGCAAGCAGATTCCCTGCCGAATGACAGAAAGAAAAGCAGGTCCCTCGGCTTCGCTCGGGATGGCAAGGTCTGGGGTGGGTGAGGAAGTTCGGGTGGGTCATTCGGGTTTGGGGACTGGGGGAGGTAAAATCGCGGCATCATGCCGGAACCTACTCGCGCTACGCCGCCCCCAACTTCTGCCGCCAACCATTCGCAACCGGGAGCCATGTTCACTGAGCCTACAGCAGCGGCGGGGCGCGGCTTTCCCGTGGCCGCGGTCGCGATTGCCGCTGTAGCGGTGGTGATCGTGGTGGCGGTGCTGCTGGCGGTGGGGCGGCGGCATGGGGCTCCGGCGGCTGCAGCGAATACGGTGCAGTCGGCAGCGGCGTATGCGGCGAACCTGAAGCTGAGCGACGTGCAGATGAGTGAATCGACGAGCTTTTCGGGCGGCAAGGAGACGTATGTCGACGGTCGCATGATGAATGCGGGGCCGTCGACGGTAACGGGCGTGACCATGCAGGTGTTGTTTGCGCCCGACGGCGGCGGTGCGGCGCAGCTGGAGACCGTGCCACTGAATTTGATTCGGATGCGGCAGCCGTATGTGGACACCGAGCCGGTAAGCGCGGCGCCGATTGCTCCGGGTGCAACGGCTGAGTTTCGGCTGATCTTCGACGATGTCAAGCCGGAGTGGAATCAGCAAACGCCGGAGATGCACGTGATCACTGTGACGACACGGTAAATCGTTACTTTCGGAACACCTTTCCACAATCGAAAATCTTGACGGCAATCCGTTCGCGGCGCCCGTGCGTACTATCGATGTTGAGGCTCGTAGTACGACCCTACTGCGGGCTTCTAGCCTTGTCTGATGGTGGCAAGCCTCCGCACCATCAACCGCGTCTCTCTCGGAAAACGGGAGAGTTACCAAGGCAGAATGGCCCTCCAGCGATGGAGGGCCGATTTTTTTGGTAGGTGAGCGGAAGGCATAGGCTGAGAAACCGCGGGTCGCTCCACTCCGCGGACGCTAGAAACGTCCGCTCCGGTCGAGATGACATATCCGAGTAGCGGGTGACGTACGCTGCGAACGGGCGGCTACGGCAGTATTCCTGATGATGTACCCGAGGTCGATGCCGTTTGCGCCAGTTTTCTCAAGAAAACTGGCCTGCATACTGTTTCACGAAGTCACAGTTTCAGGAATACTGCCCTAAAGGCATGATCACCATAGATATACCCGGTTCTTGGGAGGGAGCAGCGGCCTTCAGGCCGCTGAATCCAGCGCTGCAGGGAGCAGGGCTTTAGCCCTGGGCCGTTTGGAAACGGAAGCAGAGCCCAGCCCTGAAGGGCACTTGGACTGCGCTCCTGTTCCGTGGGCTGAAGCCCACGGCTCCCTCCCAAGAACGACCCTTCTGGGGTACACCTGCACGAATCATGCTCTAAAGGCCGGGGTGGCTGCGCACGGCGGCGTGCACGGCGAGCAGACCTTCGAGCACGGGCTTGAGGCGGTTGAGATGAAGCGCGTTGTCGCCGTCCGACTTGGCTTGGGAGGGGTTCTCGTGGATCTCGAGGAAGATACCGTCAACGCCGGCGGCGACGGCGGCGCGGGCGAGGACGGGGATGAACTCGGGCTGGCCGCCGGAGACGGCTTGGCCCGAGGGTCCGCCGCCGCCGGCAGCGCTGGGGGTCTGTACGGAGTGGGTGGCGTCGAAGATGACGGGAGCGAAGCCGCGCATGACGGGCAGGGAACGCATGTCGACGACGAGGTTGTTGTAGCCGAAGCTGGCGCCGCGCTCGGTGAGGCAGATGCGGGGGCAGCCGCCTTCCTGTGCCTTTTCAATGGCATGGCGCATGTCCCAGGGAGCGACAAACTGGCCTTTTTTTACGTTCATGGCACGGCGTGGGGAGGTGCAGGCGGCGGCGGCGGCGAGCAGGAGGTCGGTCTGGCGGCAGAGGAAGGCGGGAATCTGGAGCATGGCGTCGACGTCGCCGAGGGCTTCGGAGGCGGCCGCAGCCTGCTCGGGCGTATGGATGTCGGTGAGGACGGGGACGCTGTGATCGGCGCCGATGCTGCGGAGGATGCGGCAGCCTTCGCTGAGGCCGGGGCCGCGGAAGGAGTGCACAGAGGTGCGATTGGCTTTATCGTAGCTGGCCTTGAAGAGGTACGGGATGCCGAGGTCGGAGGCGATGCGGGCGATGGCGTCGGCGAGGTTGCGGGCGTGGTGCTCGGACTCGAGGACGCAAGGACCGGCGATGAGAAAGAGCTGGCCTCCCCCTATAGAAACGTTGCCGAGTTGGAAAGCCGGTGTGGGGGTCACGTTCCTTATTGGAGCATAGAGAGGGGTTTTGTTCCGTTTTGAGTCTTGAGTTTCGACAGGGGTGAGAGGACTTGGGCGTGTTCGGGTTTTGTGGAGTTCGCATGGTCGTTTCGGCTCGACCGGGTTTTGTTGAGGTTTGAGCGGCGAGCAAAGACAGGTATGAGTCTTGAGTGCCGGCTGAAAACAGAACGCCCCGGCCGAAGCCGGGGCGCTGCTTTTGCGGCTCAGAGGCCATTAGGGGGTGAGCTGCTGCGTAGCGTGGCTGCCGTTGGAGACGGCGACCAGGCAGCCCGGGAGGGGAGAGGTGGGGAACGGCGTATCGAGCACGCCCGTGACCTCACCCGTGTTGGTGTTGAGTTCCCCGCCGGAGATCGAATTATCGATGTTGTTGGAGGTGTAGAGGAACTGGCCGAGCGCCGGGTCGATGGTGACACAGGTGGGGCCGGTCGCGGTGCTGAAGTTGCTGCCCGCGATCGTCGAGAGATTGCCCGAGGCCTGATTGATGGCGAACTCGGAGATGGTGTTGGAGTTGAAGTTCGCGGTATAGACGTACTTGGCGCGCGGATCGATCGTCAGGCTGACGGGGCGGAGCCCGGTCCCGAAGGGGCTGCCGCTGAGGGCGGTGAGATTCCCGGTGGTATTGGCGATGCTGTAGCCGTAGACCTGATTGGCCTGCTGATCGGTGACGTAGGCGAAGCGCGAGGTGCCCTCAACCGCGATGGCCGAAGGAACGACACCGGCGGAGTAGCCCTGCAGGGTGCCGATGTTGGTGCCGGAGAGTGGGGTCAGAGCGCCGGAGCCCGTGTTCTGCGCGAAGCCGAGGATGGTGGGCTTGGCGGCGGTGAGCTCCTGGTCGAGCACATAGACGTAGACGTTGTCGACGCCTGCACCACCGCCGGTGAGACCGGTGCAGGGGGTATTGGTGGAGACCAGAGCGTTTCCGGTGGGTACGCAGACCGGCGCGGAGATCGCGACCCCAATCGGGTTGTTGCCGACGTTCTGGTTGATCGGGGCGCCCAGGCTGTTATCCGTCTGACTGATCGGGAAGATCGTCACGCCACCCGGACCCAGCGAGGCGGGGGAGAAGCCGCTCTGGTAGGTGTAGGTGACGTAGAGATGCGTCCCGGTAGGATCAACCGCGGCTCCGGTGGGATAGGTGCCAGTGAGATTGTAGGAGTTCTCACCGTAGAGCTTGCCGTCGGTGCCGACGCCGAACTCTTCCACCTGCGCGTTCTGGCTGCCGCCGATCACGTAGATGTACTTGCTGTTGGGCGCGGCCACGACCGTCACCGGATTGGTGAAGGGGGTGGCGAAGGGCGAACCCGAAATCTGGTTGATAATGCCTGTCTCGTAGTCCACGGCGTAGGCAGAGATGGTGCCGTTGCCAGTGGAGATCGAGTAGACGTAGGCGACGGTGTAGTCGCGGCTGCAGCTGGCCAAGCCGAGTGCCAGCGCAAGCGAGGCTCCCCCGGCGACCGTGCCGCGAACGATGTTCTTCCACTTCATCTGCTTCCTTACATCGGCTCAAGTTGAAGCGAGCCGCTAGCGCTTGTGCCGGATGGAAACCGGCGATCCTGTCGTGCCGGTGGAGATCGGATCCACCACCGGAGGCATTCCTTCCAAATCAGACCGCGGCCTAGTCCACCGATCCGCTGAGTGCGATGCAACCGAGTTGATTGTCGTTTACGGTGAATTGGGAGCCGCGCGACAAGTTCTGCAGGGTGCCTTCGGTGTTGGTGAAGCTATATCCGGTGATGGTGCCACCCTGATTGGAGACGTACATGAACTTCTGAGTCGGATCTTCCACCATGCAGACAGGATGGGCGCCGGTAACGAACGGCTGACCCGGAACGGGGGACAGCTGGCTGGTCGGGCTGGTCACCACGTCGTAGGCTGAGATCTGGCTGAACGGGGTGGTTGCGTTGGTGCTGGTGCTGGTCGCATTGAGCACGAACAGGTACCTGTTCGAGGTGTCGAGCAGCGAGTACTCCGGATCCGTCACGCCGGTGGTGTTGGCGACACCGGCCCCGGTGAAGGTGGTCAGGCCGCAGCCGGCGCTAACCGTATATGGGTAGATCGTGCCAGGGGTGGCGAAACCGGCAGCGGCGGAGCCCGAGCCCGCATCGGTCAGCACGACATAGGTGCTGTTGCCGTTGATGGAGGTCAGGTTCGTCGCGTTGGGGATGCTGATGTTGCCCGTCGTGACCGTGGCAAGCTGGCCGTTGGCGTCGCTGTACGGTGTCACGGTCTGGTTGCCTCCGTTGACCGTAAAGAGACAGGATCCGGTGGAGAGCATACGCAGCGGCGTCGGTCCAACTGGCAGGAAGGTTGGAGCCGCGCCGCCCGAAGGCGCGGAGGCGGTCTGCGTTTGGAGGGTGAGGCGGCCTGTATTCGGGTCCACGGCAAAGGTCGTGATCACGCCGTAGGTTGCGGGCACCAAGGAACCGTTTTGGGCAGTCGTTGGAGGGCCGTACTCATCGAGCACAAAGAGGTAATTGCCGGTGCTGTCAAACTGTGCCCATTGGTGCAGAAAGCCCTTGGAGCTGTAGTTCTGCTGGAAGGTCAGCGCCCCGGTCCCGCCGACGGAGAAGACCGCAATGCCCGAATCGCTCGAGTTGAACGTCGGAGTGCTGGTCGCACCCTGGTTGATCACATAAACGTAGCGACCGCCCGGCTTGACCAGAATGTACACCGGTTTGGAGCCGTTCGCCGCATAAGGCGAGCCCTGCGTCGCCGTCAGATTGCCGGTATAGTCATCGACCCGAAAGCCGGTGATCTGGTTGTATTGCTGACCAACGACCCACATGTACGCAATATTGCCAACGCCACATGCCGTTACACCCAAACCCAGAGCCAATGCCGCCAACAGGGCCATCGCTGCACGGCCAAACCAACTCCACTTCATGCGCTTCCTTCATCACCGCATCTCTCCCCGCATCGCACCGGGCAAAGAGCCTGGAAGCGTGTGGCGGGAAGGATATAAAACTACTCATCATTGTAGGGGCTGAGGCGGGTTCGCGCCAATTTCTGTAGAAGGGGGAGGCAACCTGTTGGGTTTCTGGGGTGTGGTGGGACGAAAAGCGGATCGCTCCGCTTCCACCCCAACGAGCAAAGAACGCTCGCTGGGGACCCCGGTTGCGCTGCGGAATGACAAGTTCAAAAGGGTGAAGGAATGGCATGCGAGGGTGAAGGGTGACGAAGCGAGGCTGAAGGGACGGCGAAGCGAGGCTGAGAAACGTAAGCGTACATAACCAAATCGTTTCCGCAGCCGTAACCAAACTTATCACCCAGTAGCAATCCCCCAGACTTGTCATCCCGCAGCGCAGCGGAGGGATCTGCTTTTCCCCTCGCAGCGCCTACCCTGCTCGCAATGGCCCGCGAGCATGCCTATTTCGTTTATATCCTCGCCAGCCGGTCGCGGACCTTGTATGTCGGAGTGACCCGTACGCTTCATTTTCGGGTGGCGCAGCATCGGGAGGGAGCGCCAGGCTCATTCACCACTCGCTACAACATTCATCGGTTGGTGCACGTGGAGCGGTTCCAGTACATCGGCAACGCGATCTCGCGTGAGAAGGAGCTGAAGGATTGGAATTGCGCGCGGAAGGTGGCGCTGGTAGAGGCGGCTAATCCGACCTGGGAGGATTTGGCTGCGGATTGGTGAGTCGACTGGCTAGGCAAAAAGCGGATCCCTTCGCTGCGTTACGGGATGACAAGTTCAAGAAGGATGAAGCGGCAGTGATCGTCAGAGGACGACGGCCAAAAGCAAAGCCCCGGACGGATGTCCGGGGCCAGGGTTTGTATCGGCATGAAGGTCTACCAGACGCGGCAGCCGCCGTTTTCGGGCATCATGGGTTGGCCGGGGTGGCAGCCGAAGGCCTTACCGAAGGCGTCGAAGTTCTGCACCGTGCCCTTGACGCGCCATTCGCCGGAGGAGTGTGGGTCGACCTTGGCGGAGTTGATCGCCGACTGCTCGGTCTGGTTCTGGCACCAGATCTGGCCGAAGCTGATGAAGAAGCGCTGCGCGGGGGTGTAGCCGTCCATCTCGGCGGTATTTGACTTGCCCTCGGAGGCCAGGGTGCTCATCAGGGCCTGGTAGGCGATGCGGATGCCGCCGTTGTCGGCGGTGTTTTCGCCGAGGGTAAGATGGCCGTTCTCGTTCTGCCCGGGGGCGACCTGGAAGCCGTCGTACTCCTTGGCCTCGCACTCGGTGCGGTCCTTGAACTTGGACAGATCCTCCGGAGTCCACCAGACGCGCACGTTGCCGTGCAGGTCGTACTTGGAGCCCTGATCGTCGAAGCCGTGGGTCATCTCGTGGCCGATGACGACGCCGATGCCGCCGAAGTTCACCGCGGCGTCCTTGGAGTAGTCATAGAACGGCGGCTGCAGGATGCCGGCGGGGAAGTTGATGTTGTTCTGCGGCGGGTTGTAGTAGGCGTTGACGGTGGGCGGCGTCATGCCCCACTCGGTGGGATCGACCGGCTTGCCGTACTTGGCGAGATTGCGGTCGCGCTCGAAGACGCTGCTGCGCTCCGTGTTCCCGAGCAGATCGTCACGCTTTACGGTGAGTTTGGAGTAGTCGCGCCAGTGCTGCGGGTAACCGATCTTGTCGGTGATGGCGGCGAGCTTGAGCTCGGCCTGCGCCTTGGTGTCGGGGCTCATCCAGGAGAGCTGCTGGATGTCCTGGCCGAGGGCGGTTTCGAGCGCCTTGACCAGTTTTTCCATGTTGGCCTTGGCGTCGGGCGGAAAGTTCTCGCGAACCCAGTCCTGGCCGACGGCTTCGCCGAGCGCGGCGTCGGTCAGGCGGGTGCAGCGCTTCCAGCGCGGCTGCTCTTCGGCCTGGCCGTTCAGGGTTTTGTTGAAGAAATCGAAGTTGGCCTGCTCAAAGGGCGTGGAAAGCAGCGGAGCGGCGCTGTGCACGGCATGCCAGCGCAGGTAGCTCTTCCAGCTGTCGAGGCTTTCCGATGTGAGCTCCGTGTTGACGGTCTTCTCGAAGTCCGGCGACATGACATTCAGCGTGGCCGCTGAACTCATGCCGATGCCGTCGAGGTAGGTCTTCCAGTGGTAGTCCGGGGTCAGCCCCTGCACCTCGGCGACCGTCATGATGTGGTAGCGGTTGGCGGGATCGCGCATCTTGACGCGGTCCATGGAGCCCTGCGCGAGCGCGGTCTCGATTTTCATCACCGCCGCGGCTTCAGTGGCGGCCTGTTCAGGGGTGTCGCCGAGCAGAACGAAGGTGGCCTTCATGTTGTCGACGTACCCGTCGCGGAGCTTGGCGAAGCGGGGCGCGGGGTTGGTGTAGTAGTCGCGGTCGGGCAGCGTGAGCCCGCCCTGGCCGGTGCCGAGGATCTGCTTGCTGGCGTCCTTCTGGTCCTGCTGTACGCCGACGCCGAGCAACTCCAGGCCGCCGAAGCGCTTGCTCAGCTCTACGTTGAGGGTGGCGAGGTCCTTGGTGCTCTTGAGGCCGGCGATGGCGGTGAGCGCGGGCTGCAGCGGTTTGGCGCCCCGCCTGTCGACCTCCTCGGTGTTCATGCAGGCGGCGAAGAAATCGCCATACTTGTGCTGCAAGGGAGTCTTGGGGGCGTCGGCGGCCTTCTTCAGGTCGGTGTACAGCAGATAGTTGTTGCGGTCGGCGAGCTCGTTGAAGCGGCCCCAGCGAACCTCGCTGGCGGGAATGGGATTGCTCTTGTTCCAGTTGCCGCAGCTGTACTGGTAGAAGTCGACGCAGGGGTCGGCGGACTTGTCGATGGCGTTCAGATCGAAGGAGATGGGCTTTTTGGGAGCCGCGGACGGTCCGGTAGCGTCCACCGGGAACGCCACGGAGATGTCCTGGGCCAGGCAGAGAGGCGCGGCCAGGATGAACAGACAAGCGGGGAACAACGTGCGCATGAAGCTCCTTGGGAAAAGCAAAAAGATAGATCGGATCGCTATCCACGCAGGATACCCGCAGAGGGGGCTCCGTGAACAGCAGGTTAAGGCTGGTTTGTGGGGGGACGAGCGTGGAAGAGACGAAAGTATCTCTATGCGAGCAATGGCACCGCGTCTATGCTTGTAGTATCGCGGCTTACATCTTTTAAGCTTGGAGGGCTGACATGTACAACCTGGATCGGATCACACGAACACCAGGCGTGATGGCTGGAAAAGCATGCATCCGCGGTATGCGAGTCACCGTGAGCATGATTCTCGGTGAGATCGGAGCGGGCAGGAGCATCGATCAATTACTCAACGATTTCCCGTATCTGGAGAGGGAAGACATCTACCAGGCTCTCCAGTATGGGGCGTTTTTAGCAGGAGAACGCGAGGTCATCCTCGCCTCTGCATGAAGGTCCTTGTGGATATGAACCTGACGCCACAGTGGGTCGATTTGTTGGCAGCCGCAGGAATCCAAGCAGTTCATTGGGCGAATACGGGGGCTGCTGCCGCGCTTGACCGAGAGATCATGGCCTTTGCAAAGGCGAACGGCTACATTGTGCTCACGCGAGATCTGGATTTCGGCACGCTGCTTGCAGAGTCGGGCGATGCACAACCAGGCGTCGTACAGATCAGATCGCCTCATGCTGGCCCGGAGTCGATGGGAGCTCTTGTTCTGCAGTCATTGCGGCAGATGGATACAGAGCTGTCCGACGGGGCACTTGTGACGATTGACCCCAAACGCACAAGGTTGCGCCTGCTGCCTTTCCCCAAGAGCGTTTAACTCACTTCCGCGAACATCAGAAGATCTTCATGTGAATCGTGAGGTACTTCTTGGGGTCGGTGCGGAGCATCGTGGCCAGCTGCGAGGCGTTCTGCAGCAGCACATCGAGGTTTTTGTAAGCCGAATCATTGGTGGCGAGTTGGCCGATCGTGCCCTTGCCGGCGTTGACGCCCGCCAGCAACGTGTCGAGCTGCGTGATGGAGTCGTTCAGCTTGTTGGCCATGGCTTGATCCTTGAACAGCAGGCCCATGCTGCCTTTGCCCTCGTCCACCGTGGTTAGAAGGTCGTTGGTCTTCGTCAGCGTCCCGTTGAGGTTGTTGTAGAGCGTGTCATCGGTGAGCAGCTTGCCCGCGGTGCCCTTGCCCGAGCTGAGGTTGCCGGTCAATGTGTCGAGCTGGGCGGCAGCGTTGTTCAAATGATTGTAGAGGGTCTCGTCATGGAGCAGTTTGCCGACGGAGCCGTGGCCGTTATTCAGGTCAGCCGAGAGTTTGTGCAGCTGCGTGAGGGTGTTTGTGGCCTCGTTGTAGAGTGCCGGGTTGGTCAGTAGCTGGCCGGCGGATCCTTTGCCCTGTCCGAGACCGTCAACTACCTTGTCGAGCTTGGCAATGGTGAGGTTGAGCTGCTCGATGGTGCCTTGGCCGGACTTCATGAAAGTGGCGATGGAGGGCAGCTCAATCGTCTTGAGCTCGGCGCCGTCCCCCATCTCGGGACCCCCGGCTGTTTCGCTGTTGAGCTCGACGACCGTATCGCCGATCACGCCGGTGGTGGACAGCGATGCGCGGGTGTCGGTGTGCAGGCGGTCCTGGAACTTGGGATTGAGCTTGAGGGTGAGTTCGACGGGGGTAAGCTTGCGCGCGGGATCCGTGCTGATGCTCACATGTTTGACCTCGCCGACGGGAACGCCCTCCAGGTTCACCGGAGCGCCGACCTTGACGCCCTGAGAATTATCGAAGTAAGCGACCGCTGTGAGCTTCTTTCCAAAGGTGCCCAGGCCGGAGGCGCTGGTCATCAGGAACAGGAAGAAGATCAGGGTAAGAGTGGAAACAAGCACCAGAATGCCTACCTTCAACTGCGACCATTTGACCTCCTGCTGGCTTGGCATTGCACTCCTCGGTTTAGCGTTTATCGTAACAGCGGGAAAAGCAGCAAACAGCAAACAGGAAGGAGCAAACATTTGGGTATGCGCGGGGAGAGTGAGAGTTGCGATGGATCCCCTGTCTGCTAATCGCTGTTTGCTGTTTGCTTTGTTCCATCCTCCGCCACCACCACGGCCATGGCGAGTCCGCGGGTATGGGTGAGGCTGAGGCTGAGGCGGCCGATGCCGAGATGTGCCGCGATCTCGGCGGCACGGCCATGGAGCACAAGTTGGGGCGCCTGACCCGGGCGGCGGGTGACCTCAAACTCCTTCCAGCCGACGCCGCGGCTGATGCCGGTGCCGAGGGCCTTGGCTCCGGCCTCTTTGGCGGCAAAGCGGGCGGCGAAGCTTTCGGCGGCGCTCTTTTTGCGGGCGTGGCAATAGGCGATCTCGCCGGCGGTGTAGACGCGCGCGAGGAACTGCTCGCCATAGCGCTCCAGGCTGCGTTCGATCCGTGCGACCTCAATGAGATCCGTTCCCAGTCCAATCACCAATGTGCTGTCTCCGTCCGGGACTTGCGTTGCAGGTCCAGTGTACGAAGGCCGGCTCGGTGTCCGGGGAAGGGACAGCGCTGGAGGGATCTGCGTACGGGCCGATAAAGCCTTTGAGTTGAATCAATGAACCCATTTGCGTCCCCACCCACTTTCCGCCAGGTTCCGGTCGCGGAGGAGCCCATTGCGGCAACGCTGCGTGCGCTGACCCACGGCTCCCGTGCGGCCACCACCTGCCTGCTGACCGAAGCGCTGTCCGACTGCGGCTGCTGGACGCGCGAGCGTTCCGGCAGCGCCACGGGGCTTGCCCTCCTGTTCGAGCTGCCGTTGCGCTCTGTCGCGGAGCTCTACCTCAGCCTGATCGAGTCTGGGCTGGTGTTTGATCGCAAAGGCCATTGTGAGCTAAGCCTGCTGTGTACCTTGAGCCGGCACAGCTTCCAGTCCGACGCTCTGCGTCACAGCGTCACGCTGCGGCTGGAGCTGACCTTCGTGGACGAGCTGCAGCCGGAGAGCCTGTGCATGACTCCGGCGCACGCATAGCATCACCGCGGCGCCCATCACGGCATTTGGATGCCGTTGCTCCGGAACAAGCGGTTGCGGCGGCGGCTGCGCTACACTGAGGGCCGCGCCTATGGCCGCCATCATCGAAGCCAATCACCTCGGGAAGACCTATCGCTCCGGCAAGCTTGAGGTGCAGGCTCTGCGCGATGCCACGTTTTCGGTGGAGACCGGTGAGTTTCTCGCCATTGTGGGCCCGTCCGGTTCGGGAAAGTCGACTCTTTTCTACATTGTCGGCGGATTGACCTCGGCTACGGGGGGCAGTCTGCAGGTGGGTGGGCAGGATTTTTCGCGGCTGTCCGACGTGGGGCGGACGCAGTTTCGCCGCTCGCACATCGGGTTCATCTTCCAGCGCTTCAACCTGCTGCCGACGCTTTCGGCGCGGGGCAATATCGAGCTCGCGCACACGATCGCGGAGACCGGGAAGCCCCTTGACCGGGCGCTGCTCGACCGTCTGGCGGATCTGCTCGGGATCAGGAACCGGCTGGACCATCGGCCGAATGAGCTTTCAGGCGGCGAGCAGCAGCGGGTGGCGATTGCCCGTGCGCTGATCACCAGACCGTCGATTGTGCTGGCCGACGAGCCCACCGGCAATCTCGATACCGAGAACTCCGAGGCGGTGCTGGCGATGCTGCGCGACTCCGGCCGCGAGCTCGGGCAAACCGTGATGATGATCACGCACAACCCGGAAGCTGCCGCGATCGCAGACCGAACCCTGTATATGCGCGACGGCAAGACGCTGGATGCTCCGGCGAAATCAGAGCCCCGATTGCCGCCGGTACCAACCGGGCCGGCCAAGATCGGCTAAGGGGGCCTCGGCTGGATGCGGTTCCGACTACAAATAAACTCGTGGTCTTGAGACTGAGCCCCCGTTGGCGTGTAGGGCCGCCTTCCTATCTATCGTCCCGTAGGGATTTGCTTTTCTTCTGAAAGGCAAGGACAACAGCAGATCCCTACGGGATGACAAACAAAAGCTACATAGCAACAGGCGCTTCACTCCAGGCGTTGCCGTGCTTAGGGTTGCGGCGCAGCGGAGTCCTCGGGCGCCGGCGCGGGTGCATTCAGGTGGAAGTTCACGGTGACCGTGGTGTTCACCTCGACGGGTGCGCCGTTGAGGCGGTAGACCTTGTAGGTCCACTGCCGCACGGCATCCATGGCGGCTGCCGACAGCACGGGAACCCCCGAAACGACCTGCAGGCCCACGATTCTGCCATCGCGGCCGATCCTTGCTGCCAGCACAACCGATCCTTCCAGATGTTTGCTTTTCGCCTCCGGCGGATACACGGGGTTGACCTTGGTGAGGATCTGCCCTGCCATGACACCGCCGGAAATGCGGATGGGGCGGTCAGGACGGTTCTGGGTGAGGGTCGCATTCGCCGGCGGAGACGGGGCATAGGATGGAGGCATCGGATTCGCAGCGCCGGCGGGATTGGTATCCTCGGACTGCTGTGCAGGACTCGGAGGAGCGACCTGGGCTGCGGCCAGACCGGTCGCACTGAGAATAAGGGAGAAGATGAGAAGTCGAAGCATGGTCGCACACCGAATTTGGAGTGCGCCGAGTGTATACCTCCGCGCGAATCTTCGCCTATCTCTCCTGTTTGCTGTCGAAATGCTGATGTAAAGCATGGGATGATGACCCCGGAGGTGAGCTGCCCTGTCTCTTGAAAACGTGATCCCGATCTACACGCAGGTGCGTATCCGCGGTCGCCGCGCTGTCCTTCTCCCGTTATTCGCCTTCTTCTGGTTGCTCGCCGGAGGCGCAGGATGCCAGGCGCAGAGCGCAGCGCGGGCGCCGTTAGTGCAGGGGCAGCCGATGGATATCAACCGGGCGACGGCGGCGGAGTTGAAGTCGCTGCCTGGCATGGGCGATGCCTATGCCAAGCGCGTCATCGACGGCCGGCCGTACACGGCGAAGAATCAGCTGGTCACGCGCGGGATCCTGCCGCAGGCGGCCTATGACCGCATCCGCGACCTGATCGTGGCGCACCGTTTGCCAGCTACGCAATAACCACAGGAAGACATGTATGGAATGTGACGGAAGTGCTTGCGCAAGTAACATTACTCAGGTTACTATTCACGTGCAGCAAACAAGAGCTAGCCTCGCTATCCTGAACTCTGTTCGTGGGTAGCGGGGCTGATTTTTTTTGTACCGGCGTCCCACTTTTGTGGGATGTGATGCCTTTCAGGGTAGATTTGACCTTGCGGTCGCGTAGAGTGGGTTGGTCGCCTGTTCGGCTGTACGAGTGCCTTCGACCTTCATTTTTTCCATGAACCGCATCCCCCACCGCACTTCGGACTCCAGTCCCCACCCATTTCCCTTGCGTGCCTTGGCGGCGGGTGGGCTGTGCGTGGCTGCGCTGGGGATGTCCGGCTGCCAAAGCATTACGGCGGATAGCGCGGAGTCGGCGCAGGTCAGGTTTGTCGACATGTCCGTGGATGCACCGGCGCTGGATCTGTACCTGAACGGCAATGGAGCGGCCTACAACCTGAGCTTTGGCACGGTGACCTCGTATGTCGCGGTCAGCCCCGGCGAATACCACATCAACGCCAACCGCGGCAGCACAGCGCAGGCCCTGGTGAACACGCGCGCGGCGCTGGGCGGAACGCGGCAGTACACAGCCGTGGTGAGCAGCGCGCTCGGCAGCCTGCAGGAGACGGTGTATCCGGACGCAAATGCGCCGGCGCCGGCGGGCATGGAGGCTGTACGAGTCCTGCACGCAGCTGCGGATGCCGGGCCGATCGATGTGTACCTGGTGCCCAGCACGGGTTCGGGCACGGCGAGTACGTCCCTGGTACGCGACCTGAGCTACACCGGTGGCGGATCGTATATCGACGTTCCGGCGGCTGCGAGCTATGCGGTCGCGGTGGTTCCGGCGGGAGTGACGCTTGCGGCGGCGAACGGCGGCTTGCTGAACGGGGTATCTGTGAATGGAGCTTCCGGGGCGGTGCGCACAATTGTTCTGAGTGAAACGCCGCAACGGAGCGGCAAGGGACTCTACGGCCTGGTATTGAATGACTTCGATACGCCTTAGGCGGCCGGGTCCAGTCGGTGTTGTGATGGGTTTGACGGCTGCGGAACAGCAGGTTCCCTGCGGGAATGACACTAAAAAGCAACGGCAAAGGCCGTCGCCTCCAAGAGCGACGGCCTTTGCTTTTGTGGCTGCTGCTGGAGGTTTAGTAGCGGTAGTTTTCGGTCTTGTAGGGGCCTTCGACGGGGACGCCGATGTAGTCGGCCTGCTTCTTGGAGAGGGTGGTCAGCTTGACGCCGATCTTCTCGAGGTGCAGGCGGGCGACCTCTTCGTCGAGCTTCTTGGGCAGCACGTAGACGCCGACCTTATAGGTGTCCTTGTTGGCCCAGAGGTCCATCTGCGCAAGGGTCTGGTTCGAGAAGCTGTTGGACATGACGAAGCTGGGATGGCCGGTGGCGCAGCCCAGGTTCACCAGGCGGCCTTCGGCGAGGATGAAGATCGAGTTGCCGTTGGGAAAGGTGTACTGATCGACCTGCGGCTTGATGTTGAGGTGCTTGACGTTGGGCGCGGACTGCAGCTCGGCCATCTGGATCTCGTTGTCGAAGTGGCCGATGTTGCAGACGATGGCCTGATCCTTCATCTGCCCCATGTGCTCGAAGGTGATGATGTCGAGGTTGCCGGTGCAGGTGACGTAGATGTCGCCGCGGCCGAGGGTCTCCTCGATGGTGGTGACCTCGAAGCCTTCCATGGCGGCCTGCAGGGCGTTGATGGGGTCGACTTCAGTGACGATGACGCGTGCGCCCATGCCGCGCAGCGAGTGCGCCGAGCCCTTGCCGACGTCGCCGTAGCCGCAGATCACGGCGACCTTGCCGCCCATCATGACGTCGGTGGCGCGCTTGATGCCGTCGGCGAGCGACTCCTTGCAGCCGTAGAGATTATCGAACTTCGACTTGGTCACCGAGTCGTTGACGTTGATGGCGGGGACGAGCAGCTTGCCCTGTTCGAGCATCTTGTAGAGGCGATGAACGCCGGTGGTGGTCTCCTCGGAGACGCCGCGCCACTCTTTGGCGACCTTGTGCCAGCGCTGCGGATCTTCGCTGAGGGTTTTGCGGAGAAGATTTTTGATGATCTCTTCTTCGCCCGAGCCCTTGGGGCCATCGACGAAGCTCTTGTCGCCGTCTTCGAGCTCGTAACCCTTGTGGATCAGCAGGGTGACATCGCCGCCGTCATCGACGACCATCTGCGGGCCTAGACCGCCTTCAAACTGCAGCGCCTGATTCGTGCACCACCAGTACTCATCGAGGGTCTCGCCCTTCCAGGCGAAGACCGGAACGCCGGCCGCCGCAATAGCCGCCGCGGCGTGGTCCTGGGTGGAAAAGATATTGCAGCTAGCCCAGCGGACATTGGCGCCGAGATCAACTAGCGTTTCGATCAGCACGGCGGTCTGGATGGTCATGTGCAGCGAGCCGGTGATGCGCACGCCTCCCAGGGGCTTTGCGGGCGCGTACTTGCGCCGGATGCTCATGAGGCCGGGCATTTCGGCCTCGGCGATGGTGATTTCCTTGCGTCCCCAGTCGGCGAGCTTGATATCCGCAACCTTGTATTCGACCGCCACCTGCTCCAAAACCGCTGCTGCCGCCATTGTTTCTCCTTTAAGCCTTCCTGCTTAAGGGTATCAAACGACGCTCCCGGCCGCGGCACGAATCAGCCCCGAGAGCATCCGGCGTACCTCTACCACTTGACCCTGCAAACCGTTGTGGACATCCGGTTGGATCAACTGAAGATCGCGGCTCAGCAGCAGAGCATATTCGAGCTCGACGCCCGTGCCCCGCGCTTGTCCAAGGCATTGCGCGAACCCGGTGGAATGGTCGCGTCCGCAGGCTTCGGCGATCTTCATCGCAATGGCCGAAGAAAGGCGCCGCAGCTGGACGGCTAAGCCAAAGACCTCGGATCGGGGAAATGCCTCGGTCGTGCGGTAAACCTCCAGCGTCAGCGTATGGGCTTTGCGCCAACATCGAGGTTTTGGAAAGCCTGCATGAGATAGAGCTCCTTGTCGGAACTCCGCTACTCGTCACTCGGAACTGAACGGAATTTGCTGTTACAACTGTTTGGTTCAGTTATGAGTGGCGAGTTGTGGAGTTTTCAGTTTCGGGTTTAGTGAGGATTTTGAGCCTTTCCCATAGACGATCCGTCTTTTCCTGCAAAGCTTCCATACCACCATCGTTCTCTAGCACAATGCACTCGCTTGCGAGGTTGGAGGGGATTCGCTGTGCGGCGAGCCGTTGCTCGGCATCCCTGCGCAGGGAGCGTTGATCTGCCGCCGTCAACGGGTGATCGCTTGCTGTGCGCTGCAGGAATCGGCGAATCTTTATATCGTCCGGTGCGGTGACCAGAACGATGCGAGCGAACCTGTTTCGCCAAGGCTCTTCGCCGCCGGCGTGCTTTGCCGTGAAGATCAGGGCGGACTCGATGACAATGATTGCGTTTGGTTGAGATTTCGCGAGCTCTGCGATGCGCTGTTCCTGCGCGGCGAGGACGGCGGGGTGAACGATGGCGTTCAGCTCCTCAACGCGCGGATGTTCGGGATTGAAGGCTATATCCGCGAGCTTACGGCGGTTGAGTGTGCCGTCGGTGGAGAGAACCAAGAGGCCAAATTGATCGAGAATGGCCCGAAAGACCGGCTCGCCCGGCTGCATCATGGCGCGGCCCATCTCGTCGGAGCTGAGGACGACCGCGCCACGTGAGGCCAACAGGCGCGCGACGGTGGATTTTCCGCTGCCGAGCTCGCCGGTGAGGCCTATGCGCAGCATGTTCGTTCCCTGGGGGCTAAACGCCGCGCCGAAAACGGGCGGCCTTGACGGTATTCGACATCAGCATGGCAATGGTCAGCGCGCCGACGCCGCCGGGGACGGGGGTGTAGGCGCTCGAGAGTGCGAAGGCACGGGGATCGACGTCGCCGATGACCGTGGAGCCGCGTTTGCGGAAGCCTTCGATGCGGCTGGCGTAAGCGGGGGTGTCGGGCGGGAAGAAGCGTTCGAGCTCGGCCTCTCCGGTGAGGCGGTTGATGCCGACGTCGACGACGGTGGCGCCGGGCAGGATCATGTCGGGGGTGATGAAGCCGGGACTGCCGATCGCCACGATCAGCAGTTCCGCTTCGCGGGTATGGCGGGCGAGATCGACGGTGTGACGGTGGCAAACGGTCACCGTGGCCTGCTCGTTCATCAGCAGGATGCTCATGGGTTTGCCGACGATGTTGGACTTGCCGATGACGACGGCGCGGGCGCCCACTAGTGGAATGCCGCTGCGCTTGAGCATTTCCAGGATGCCCACAGGCGTGCAGGGCGCAAGCACGTCCGAGACCGGAGCGCCATGGAGCAGGCGGCCGCCGTTCAGCGGATGGAAGCCATCGACGTCCTTGCGCGGATCGACGGCCTCGAGCAGGCGGTTGGTGTCGACGTGTTTGGGCAGGGGCAGCTGGATGAGGATGCCATCGATCTCGTCACGGGAGTTCAACTCGGCGACGAGGGTGAGCAGCTCTTCGGTGGTTACCTCCGCCGTTGGCGTGTGGAGCTCGGAGTAGAGCCCGAGTTCGCCGCAGGTGCGGACCTTGCTGCGCACGTAAATTTGGGAGGCAGGATTTTCGCCCACCAGAACGACCGCCAGGCCGGGCCGGTGACCCGCGGCGCTCATCGCCTGAACCGTCTCGGCGACCTCAGCCTTGATATCGCCGGCAATGGCTATGCCATCGAGAACGCGGGGAGCCGTGAGTACATCGACCATGGACTCAGGATAGCTGGACTCAGGAAATTGCGGCGACGCGTGGTAGGCGGCAGCCTTCACCGGGGGAGGGTATGAGGCGTTCTTTAAGAGTAAGCGTTCTTGCCAAGTCAATAATCGTGTCAATACTTACCTAGCGTGGTTACTTTCGTTCACAAATCGGCGGTTTATGTCCCATCTTCAGCAAACTATGCGGGCCCCGTTCCGCTCTAAGCTCTCAATGCCGGCGTAGCGCGGGCAAGAGGGATGCCAGATGAGCGATGGACAAGACAGAGAATATGTCGAGAAGTTCACCCCCACCGACCTCCTGGCGTTGCGCTCCGAGCTGCTGCGTTCGGGTGTGGACAGCTTTCAGGCGGCTGAGATCGTTTGCAGCTTCCTGAGTGGACGCGGATACGGTATCTCCTCCCTCGAGGCGCGGCATGTGGCCTCCAGGATTGAAGTGCCGGGTGCGACGGCTGAGCACATACAAGCCGAACTGGAGCGCGTCGCGCTGGCGATGTAGGGACGCCTTCTTCTGTAGAACTGCGTTGTAGCATCTTCGTTTGGAAAGCCGGAGCGACGGTACGGAACATCCACGCCTCTAAGCAGGAATGCGTACGCCTCTCGTTCTTTTCCTGCTTTGCTTTCTGTCGCCTGAATTACCTGCACAGACCGCCGTGCCCGCGTCGGCAGCACCCCTTGCCCTGCGTGACGTGCGTATGTTCGACGGCTCCGGTGGACCCGTCAGGGAGCATGTAACCGTTGTGCTCGCGCAGGGGCTGATTACGCAAATCTGCTCGGCGGATCAGTCATGCGCTGTGCCTCAAGGTGCTGTCGAAGCGGCCGATCTGCGCGGCGACACGGTGATGCCGGGGTTGATCAGCGCGCATACGCATCTGGCGCTGCTGGATGCGCAGGGGCAGTTCAGCCCGGCGGCGTACACCGAAGCCAACGTGGTGGCGCAGCTGCGGCAGGATGAGCGTTATGGGATCACCACCATCGTTTCCTTGGGAATGAATCGCGACCTGGTGTGGTCGTTGCGCGACCGGCAGCGTGCCGGCGAACTCGGTGGAGCGACGCTCTACACGGTCGGCCGCGGGATCGGTGTGCCGAATGGGTTTCCACCGAACAACGCCGGACCGGATCAGCTCGACAGGCCGGCAACAGCGGCGGAGGCGAAGGCGGATGTGGACCGGGCCGCCGATCACCACGCGGATCTGATCAAGATCTGGATCGATTCCAACCACGGCAAACTTCCGGAGATGAGCGATGCGGTGGTGCGTGCCGTGATTGCGGAAGCGCATGCCCGCGGTCTGCGCGTGGCGGCGCACATTTACACGCTGGAGGACGCGCGGCGGGTGGTAAAGGAGGGTGTGGATATTCTGGCGCATTCGGTGCGCGATGCTCCGGTGGATCCGGACTTTATTGCGCTGTTGAAAGCGAAGGGCACCTGGTATATTCCGACGCTGACGGTGGATGAGAGTTTCTTCATCTTTGCCGATCAGCCGGAGTTGTTGAGTGATCCGTTGTTGAAGGCGGCGCTGCCGGCCTCGCAACTGGCCGTGCTGACCAGTGCGGAGTATCGCAACAAAATTGAGTCTGATCCGGCGACGGTCCAGCACCGGAAGGATTTCGCGATTGCGTCGCACAACCTGAAGCGGCTCTACGACGCGGGCGTGAACATTGGCTTCGGCACGGATGCCGGGGCGACGCTGGCGCGGGTGCCGGGGTATGCGGAGCATCGTGAGCTGGGGCTGATGGTGCGCGCGGGTTTAACGCCTGCGCAGGCCCTGGCTTGTGCGACCTCGCACAACGGCGAGATGCTGCGGCTCAACACCGGCGTGCTGAAGGTGGGCGATAAGGCGGATCTGCTGGTTGTCTCGGGCGATCCTACGGCTGATATCGATGCAGTGAATCACATTGTGGCGGTGTATCACGCGGGGGTGAGCGTGGGGCGGTGAACCGTCGGTGTGCACATCGATACGCCGCAGGGCAGCCCTGTCTGGGAAGGGCATGGCTTTAGCCGTGTCGCAGACAGGTCACAAGGCGAGCGGCTTCAGCCCCTGCGGTGTGTCTGCATGAACTCATCGCAGCGCAAGGCAGTGTCTGACGATTTTTTTTTGCTTTTGGGAGGTAGGTCCGGGCTTCAGGCCCGGACATTCAGTGCGGAGAAGAACGGGGCTTCAGCCCCGGGTTTTGCGCTGACAGCGGAGAGAACCCAGGGCTAAAGCCCATCATTTGGCGCTCCTTTTTGTGGGGCTGAAGCCCCACGCTCCCTCCCACCCTTCAACAAGATGCGCTTTTATGAGCTTCAATAATGAAAGCGGTACCGGATTTCGCCATAAATCTGCCGCGGATCATTCTCGTGAAAGCCTCCGAAGGTGAGGCTGTTATCGAGCAGCACGCGGCGGTTGGCTACGTTCGTCGCGTTGACGGACGCGGTGAGATTTTCGCTGAAGGTGTGCGTGAGTTGCAGGTCGAAGGTGGTGTGCTGAGGCAAATAGGCGCCGTTGTAGGGTGACGGTGGGCCGGGGTAGCCGTTCGTGAAGCCGGAGCCGTAGTAGACGTTCATCGCGGCGCTGCTGTGGAACGGCAGTGCGACGTCGGCGCCGACGTTGAGCGTGTTGCGCTGGTCGTGATCGAGCGGCGTGTAGCCCAGCGCAGGATCGCAGTGCGGCGATGGAATCGGGTATGAGCCAGGGCCGCCCGTGATGGGACCGCACTGCTTCGCGATCTGGTTGGAGTAGGCGAGATGAGCCTGCCCGCGGCTCCACAGGCGCGGCGAACGCAGCGTCAACTCCCAGCCTTGGATGAGCGCGCCTGCGACCGTCACCGGAATGTAAATGCTGGATTCCCCGATGTTGGAGTGGTCGAGGAAGTTCGAGGCCTCGGTCTGGAAGGTGTCGGCATCAAGGAGCCAGCCCTTGTAGGGGATCTGCACGCCGAACTGGTGCTCTTCGTCACGTTCGCCATGCAGGAGAGCGAACCCTGTGCCGTTGCTGTTCGCATAGGCAAGTAACGGTCCCGAAACCGTCACGAGCGGTGGCGGCTGATAGAAGTGACCGTAGAAGCCGCGAAAGACCCAGTGCAGTTTGGGGATCTGCAGCACGGCCCCGAAGCGTGGGTACGTGGCGTTTTCGGTGAGGCCGGAGCCGGAGAAGTAGCTTTCGCGTAGGCCAGCAGTCAGAGTGAGAAACGGGGTGGGCTTGTAGTTGTCGGAGACGTACTCCTCGATTAGGCCACCCGCGGCATTGTCGGCCTCGTATAAGGATGCGGTGGCGGGTGTGGGAGGAACAGTGACCGGGGGCGGAGCAAAGGAGACAGCGAACAGATCGCTGTCGTGCTGGCCCCAGGCGTAGAAGCCGGCTTCGAGGTGGTTGCGGGCGATGTCGCCGGTGAGGCCGGTCTGCACCCCGGCGTAGTTGGAGGCACGGTCAGAGGTGGTAGCCGTGGGAGTGTCGTTGGGGTTGGGTGTGTAGTTGGCGCTGTTGTAGTGGAAGAAGGGAGAGGCGGTAAAGACGGTACTCGTGGTGAAGCTGTGACTCCAGGTAAAGGCGGCGACGCCGTCGGTTTCGTGCTGGCTGTCGCGCAGGCCGCTGGAGTCGTAGAGCTGGTTTTCGTAGTCGTTGCTGTCGGGATCGTAAGGGATCTGGAAGAAGTCGGTGCGGAGTTGCGTGAGCAGGCGAAGTTGGTTCTTCGCATCCTTGTTGAGGGTGAAGGAGCCGAAGCCGCCGTAGCCGTCTTCGGCGTTGTGGACGGCCTGCTCGATCGGTGGGGAGAGTCCGTAGTCGCTGCGGTTGCCGTCCACGCTGAGGTAGTAGGCGGCGCGTTGGGAGTGATCGCCGAAGGAGAGATGATTGTCTGTCGCAAGCGCGCTGCCGGCGGTGGCGATGAGCTCGCCCTCGCGGTTGCGCTCGAAGCCGCTCTTCGGATTCACGTCGAAGATGCCGTAGGTGCGGTCGCCTAGATCGGCGGAGTAGCTGCCGCGGTCGATCTGCAGATATTGGATGTCGCGGGGGTCGATCTGCGGGCCGAGGTTGGAGGCGATGTTGGTGTTGGGGATCTGGACGCCATCGAGCAGCCAGCTGACCTGGTGGCCGCCGCGCATGTGCAGCATGTCATGCGTGATGTAAGCGCCGGGTACGTAGTCGGTGATCATGGCGAGCGAGTCGCTGCGGTCCGCGCCGGGGGTGTTCCCGATGGTTTGCTGACTGAGCAGAACGGTGGGGGTTACGGAGCCGCTGTCGGCCGCGGACTGTTCACCCGTGACGTTGACGGTCTCTGCAATCGTGGCGACGGAGAGCGCGATGTGCAGAACCGGCGATGTGCCGGAGGCGACGGTGATGGCTTCGGAGACGACCCCGAAACCGGAATGGCGGACGGTCAGGGTGTATTCGCCGAAGGGCACGGCGGGAAAGCGGAAGCTGCCGTCGGGCCCCGTCTGTGCGCTGACGTGGAAGGCGGAGTGGCTGGCTGTGAGCTCGACCTGCGCGGAGGCGAGTGTGTGATGCTGCACATCGTGCACCACGCCGGAGATGTCGGCGAACAGTGTGGCATGGGCAAGCGGCGAAAGAAAGCTAAAGTTTGCGGAAAGGATGCCGATAAAGGCAAGCAGAGAGAAGTGACGTCGTGAAGGAGTAAGAAAAATGCGGGAGATGAGCTGGGTGAATTCGCATAGAAGTGCAGGAAACATGTGTCCTCGCGTAGGGCGGACGACGCTGCACATGGCAGCGGCACTGGCTGGAAAGGCGCTCAACATTGCCTTGTTCCTGATGCGTTGAAGAGAACGCAGAAACGAGGCTGAGGCGCGTAACTTTCTTTCTAGTTAGGCGAGAGACACAACGGGAGGCCCGCGCTTTTGGCGGGAGCGGTCGCGGGAGATGCGACGCCTCGACTCCGTTTGCACGGTGCCGGCGGGATGGCTGAAAAACGCTACCGCATTCGCCTGTGTAGCGGGTGCAAGGAAGGTTTGCAGGTGATACGAGGCTGCGGTAGCCGGGCAAAAGGGGCAGCGCTGCAGCGGCGCCTGCCAGCTAGGCGCTTTTGCATTCCCCTCTTCGCTCTTTGACAGTTGCATGCGCTCGGCCATGTTCATGGCGCAGTGATGCGCGCCGTTTCTGCGGCAGCAAGCGGGCAGGCCGGCCACTTCGCCTTGTCCTAACGCGAGCGCAGACAGAGCAAAGGGCAGGATAAAGGCCGCGAACAGCAGAATGGCGATGCAGCGTCGCACAGGTCCAGCTTACTTGGAACTCAGTCTGCGGTCTGGAGCAAATTACTCATACGTTATAAAGGTGCTCTGGCCTTTCTTTCTGTCCTTTCCGAAGGAATCTGCTGTTCGGTGCCGCAGCCCCACCCCAACGACGGTGAAGCCGTCGTGAGGATGGGGCACCCGGTTTTGTTGCGGTTAGATTGCGATCAGGCAGCTTTGACGGGCTGGCCGAGGTGGTCCTGCCAGGGGTCGATGACGATCTTGGTGACGCCATCCTGCTTATCGCGCCACATCTTGTACATGTCGCCGACCTCTTCGATGCCGCAGCGATGCGAGATCAGGAAGCTGGGGTCGATCTCCTTGTTTTCGATGCGCTGCAGCAGGGGCTTCAGGTACTTCATCATGTGGGTCTGGCCCATGGCCATGTGAATGCCCTTGCCGAAGGCCGCGCCGAAGTTCACGGAGTCGAGGATGCCGCCATAGACGCCGGGAATGGAGAGAGTACCGCCGTTGCGAATCGCTTGAAAAGCCTGACGGAGAACGAACGGGCGATCGGTTTCGAGCAGCAGCGTCTGCTTGATCTTGTCGTACATGCCGACCACCGTGCCCGAGTGAGCTTCCATGCCGACCGCGTCGATGCAGACATCGGGGCCGATGCCGCCGGTGAGGTCGCGCAGCGCTTCGACAATGACGATGTCCTTCTCGGTGTAATCGATGGTGGTGGCTCCGCAGTACTCGCGGGCCAAGCGCAGCCGCTCGGGGAAGCGGTCGATGGCGATGACGCGCTCGGCGCCGAGCATGTACGCCGAGGCGATGGCAAACAATCCAACGGGACCGCAACCCCAGACCGCGACGGTGTCGCCGGGCCTGATGTTGCCGTTCTCCGCGCCCATGTAGCCGGTCGGGAAGATGTCGCTCAGGAAGAGCACCTTTTCATCGGGCAGATCGGACTCAATCTTGATGGGACCGACATCGGCGTGCGGCACGCGCACGTACTGTGCCTGGCCGCCGGCGTAGCCGCCGTAGATATGCGAGTAGCCGAAGAGGGCAGAGCCGGTGTAGCCGTACATGGTCTCGGCAACCTGGGCGTTGGGGTTGGTGTTGTCACAGAGGCTCCAGAGGTCGCCCTTGCAGAAGAAGCAGTTGCCGCAGGCGATGGTGAAGGGAACGACAACGCGATCGCCGCGCTCGAGGTTTTTGACCTCCGGACCAACCTCTTCGACGATGCCCATGAACTCGTGGCCGAGGATGTCGCCGGACTCCATGGTGGGAATGTAGCCGTCGTAGAGGTGGAGGTCGGAGCCGCAGATGGCGGTGCGCGTGACGCGAAGAATTGCATCGTGCGGGTTGACGATTTGGGGGTCAGGCACAGTCAGTGTCTGAACATCGGACTTGCCCATCCAGCAAACAGCTTTCATTCAAATTCTCCAGAGGCGGTTGAGGCTGCGCTGGCGTGCGTGGCGAGCCGGTGAAGCAGATCCCCTGCGGGGATGACAGAAAGAATGGCGGGAAACAGGAAGGACTACATGGGGTCGCTGGTTGCTGCCTTTGCCGTTTCAAGAACGCTGGTGCCCGGCGGCGTGGGGTTGTTCTCGCCGTACAGACGCGCCTTGACCGATCCGGAGAAACCGCGTGGGCCGTGCGGGTTGTTCACAACGCTAGGGATTTCACCGGACTCTGCCAGTTCCTTGAAGTGGCGCAGATCTTCAATGACGATTTGCCGCGGGGTGCGGCGGGTGAGCGCAGCGGCAGCAATGGCCAGCCGGCCGCCGGGAACTTCGATGTCTTCTATGAGGGTGACGCGGGTGCCACGGCCGCCGGGAGCGTCCTCGAAGTGAACCTCGCCCTGCTCGTTGAAGGATGTGTCGATCGAGCGCCAGGCAATCTTTTCGCCGGGAACATCTTCGAAGACCTCGGTGTCATAGCTGATGCGCTTAGCCTTCGGGTCCTCGGGGTCGCCAAAGGTCCAGGTGCTGCGGGTGGCGGACTTCGGCTCCACGGAGACAACGTACTCCTGGAACTTGGGGGCGGACGTGACGTCGCGCCACATCTTGTATAGCGTCTGGCGATCGGCGTTGATGGTCTGCAGTGTGTGCGCACGGACTTTGCCGCCCTTTACGTCCTGAGGGAGTGGGGAGAAGTGACCACCTTTGCCCTGGCCGGCGGGGAAGGCAGGCAGGTGGGTGGTGTCGAGAACTTCAGGCATGGGGAAGAGCCTCCGGTGAGTTCCGAGACGCCCGCGTCCATGGCGTTCTCAAGGGCTTCGGATGGCAGGGAGGCGTGTCTGTGATGCCCGGGTTTCGAGAGCGACGCAGATCGGTTTGCGCGGGAGAGAACCGGTGTTCAGGGGAGTGAAGGGGAAGCCTGCCGCCGATGGGACCGGCAGACCCAATCTTCTGCGTCGCCCTGAAAGGATCCTGTGGGGCCACGCTACAGCTGCCAAACATTTCTTCAAAAACACACTTGCGCACCATAAAGTCCTGGAGTACTCCTTATATCGAAGGAGGCGGGCCTCCACTCTCCGTACATTCTGCGCGACCTGTTCTGTTCACCGGGACCTGAGACGTAGCACGAATCACAATCAGGGCAGCCAAACGCCTGATTGCTTGGGAGCTCATCATGAAGAAACTATGTGTGGCGGCGGCAACACTTTTGGCTGCGTCGTTCTCTCCGCAAGGGAGAGCCGACACCTACACTTTCCAGTTTGCAGGCCCCGGGGTTAGCGGCGCCGTAGCTGTCACCTATGGCACGGCCACGGATGCGAAGTACCCCCAGGGCTTTGAGGTGACCGGAATCAGCGGCAGCTTTTCCGATTCCAACAACGGACTGAACATCGTCAATGCGCCGATCGGTTCCCTCGTGCCCGTGACGCACTCCATGCCGGACCCTACAAACCTGCTGGCGCCCGCTGACTTCAGCAGGTTCGCGGTGGCGACGGGGTTGCCTCCCCAGGAGAATGGCTTTCTGACCTACGACAATTTCTTCTATCCTGACGGCTCGCCGCAGACCGCCTCGGATTACCCGTTTGCCGGAGGTGTTCTCGATATCTATGGTCTTCTCTTCAACATCGGAAACGGCGAGGTCGTCGACCTTTGGAGCAACGGCAGCTTCCTGGGGTCACCGCTGGATTATGGCGTAGCGGTGGCGACCGCGAGTACCTCGCTGGACTATGTCGGCGGTAACGTGGCGATCACTCCGGAGCCCAGTTCGTTCTGGCTGCTCGGAACAGGCCTTATGGCGATGCTGGTTTGGCTGCGGCCTTCTCTGGGTTTGATCGGGGCAAGGCGTGGGAAAAGTTGTTAGAGGCGGTTAGAGCACGATTCGTGCAGGTGTACCCAGAAGGGTCGTTGTTGGGAGGGAGCCGTGGGCTTCAGCCCACGGAACAGAAGCGTAGTCCAAGTGCCCTTCAGGGCCGGGCTCTGCTTCCGTTCCCAAAAGACCCGGGGCTAAAGCCCTGTTTCAAGCAGCGCTGGATTCAGCGGCCAGGCCGCTGCTCCCTCCCAATAACTGGGTATATCTATGGTGATCATGCTCTAGGTAGATTGCCTGCGTAGATGCAGTGTCACCTCGACCGAAGCAGACGGCTTTATCGTTTGCGTAGTGGAGACGAAATACAGGGGTCTCTCCGCTACGGCTCCGCCTCCGGTCGAGATGACACTTTTTGCTAAACGTACACTGCCTTAAGCGCTGGCGGAGGCGGCGAGCAGTGCCTCAATGGCGGGATTTACCTCATTCGCCGCGAACTCGGCGGCAACGCGGATCCCGTTCATGATGGCTCGCTCGTTGGAGGAGCCGTGTCCGACGATGCAGACGCCGCGCAGACCCAGCAGCGGGGCGCCGCCGTATTCGGAGTAGTCGAAACGCTTCTTGAAGGTGTCGAAGGCTTTGCGGCTGAGCAGGGCGCCGACCTGCGCGGTTACGGTGGATTTGAGGCTCTCGCGCAGGGTTGTGCGCACCAGTTTGACGAGTCCCTCGCTGGTCTTCAGGGCGACGTTGCCGATGAAGCCGTCGGCGACGACGACATCGGCGCGGCCGTTATAGAGGTCGCGGCCTTCGACGTTGCCGATGAAGTTCAGGCCCTCCCGCGCAGCGAGGTTGCGGAGAAGAGGAAAGGTCTCATGGGTAAGGGCATTGCCTTTGGATTCCTCTTCGCCGATGGAGAGCAGGCCGATGCGGGGCTTGTCGATGTGCAGGACGTGGTGGGCGTAGAGGTGGCCCATCACGGCGAACTGGAGCAGATTGTTCGCATCGCAATCGACGTTGGCGCCGACGTCCAGGAAGACGCAGGGGCTGCCCGTTGCGGTCGGGAGAACCGTGGTCAGGGCGGGACGGTCGACGCCGGTAAGCGAGCCGAGCACCATTTTGGCCGTGGCCATCGCGGCGCCGGTGTTGCCGGCGGTCACAAATCCGCCGGCACGGCCTTCGCGAACCATCTTCAGGCCAACGCGCATGGAGCTGTCACGCTTGGAGCGGACGGACTGGGCGGCCTTATCGTCCATGCTGATCCACTCGCTGGCCTGGCGGATGAAGATAGGAAGGCGGTCGGCCTTGGAGCCGGGAAACTGAAGCGGCTGCTTGTGTTCGGCGGCTTTCAGGCACTCACGGAGTTTTGGACGCAGAAAATCTTCCGGACCCACGAGGTGGACTCGTACGTCGAGTGTGCGGCAGGCCAGAATGGCGCCGCGAATCTCGGGATCGGGAGCCTTGTCGGACCCCATGGCATCGAGCACGATGTCAATCGGCATGCAGTCGCTTGGGCGTCTCCGGGAAGGCGTAGCGCGAAACGGCCCGGGATAAGGGTATCCCGGGCTCATCACAACCAGATGACAGGGTTAGGCGACTTCCTTCACCGGAACGACAGCGCGGCCCTTGTACTCGCCGCACTTTTTGCAGGCGCGATGGGGCAGCTTGCGCTCGCCGCAGTTGGGGCAGGCGGAGACGCCGGTGGGGGTCAGGAAATCGTGGGAGCGGCGCTTGGCGGTGCGCTGCTTGCTATGGCGCCGTTTCGGATTCGGCATGGGAAACCTCTCAAAAAATCAAATATGGCCAACCGCTACTCAGGGCGCTTCCGGTCGGCCTGGAAACGTTGCGGAGCTTAGGACTTGGCAGCCGTAATGCCAGCCAGCGCGTGCCAGCGTGAATCCACGGCAGTTTGATCGCAGCCGCAGTCACCCGCATTGCGATCTGCGCCGCAGTGCGGACAAAGACCCTTGCAGTCCCCCCGGCAGAGCGCTCGTCCGGGCAGGGTCAACAGCACCTGCTCGCGCACGACGTCCTCCAGCGGCAGGCCGCTTTTCTCATAATACCCGATTTCCGTCTCGTCTTCGGTGATGGCGTGCTCGCCGGCCTCGGCATCGATGCCGCCGGGACGGAAGATCAAGTCAAACTCCGCCTGCAGAGGCGTCGGCACCGCCGTCAGACACCGCGCGCAGAGCAGCTCAAACTGCCCGCCGAGCTTTGCGCGAATGCGAATGTCTTCGACAGTCTCTTTGTGGCCGCGGTGCTCGACCAGCAACTCCGCCCGGCCGCCGATTGCCAGGTCTCCGACCTGGCGCACGTCGGGGGCGTAGTCGATCGCACCTTCGGGAATAGGAAGGTTAAGGGAAAGAGGCTCATCGACGAGCTGGGCCGGTTTGATGACCATGACAACTCGTATTTTCGCATGGACTGTCAAAAGAGGCCGAGTGGCGGGAATCGAAGACGGGGGTCGCGGTTCACCGGAGTCAGGGGGGCACGGGAGGGCAAACTTCTTCCCCATGCAAGGTTACTCGCGGCCCCCCTCCTTCGGGTACACTCGCGCCAGCATTCGACAACTGTGGCGGAATGAGAGGCACACCATGCGGCAACGGCAAAGGGAAGTTCGTCTCATTTGGCCGGTGCTTGCGCTGGCTCTTTGGAACTTGAGCGGGTGCACGACGATTCGGGAGCCGATCGATGCGGTTCCGGTCACACCGGTGCCCGTGGCTCCGGCACCAGTGCCGCCCAACCCGGCTCCCACGCCGGCGCCGCCGCCTGCCTCGAAGCTCAGCTTCGCGTACGTCGACAACGATTATGACAACACCATCTCCATGTTCACGGTCGCTGCAAAAGGTATCTGGACCCCGACCGTTCCGGCTACCATCCCGGTCGGAAGCCATCCTGAAAGCCTCGCCGTGGATCCGTCCGGACGCTTTGTTTACGTTCCCAATATCAACGACAACACAGTTTCGATGTTCACGATCAACCAAGCAAGCGGGTTGCTGACGCCTACCGTCCCGGCCAACGTGCCCACGGGAGCGCTGCCCCAATATATCGCCGTCGATCCGCTCGGCCGCTTCGTATATACGTCGAATACGGATGACAGCACGATCTCCATGTTTACGATCGACAGCAGCACGGGGCTGCTGACTCCGACCCTGCCCGCGGTTGTGCCTAGCGGCGGCCAGCCTTTGGGTGTAACCGTCGATCCCTCCGGTCGATTTCTTTACGCAAGCAACCAGAGCGGATCGGTTTCGATGTACGCCATCACCTCGTCCTCAGGGGTCCTTACGCCTCTGGGTACCCGCACGGTTCCCGGCTTCGGCAGGCTTTTTCCCGCAGCGATCGATCCCCACGGCCAATACCTTTATGTTCCCGATGAATTGAATGGGTTGGTGGACATCTTCACCATCAACCAGACCACGGGCTTGCTTGCTCCGGCGAGCATTCCATCCGTGGCGGTTGGGTATGGACCCAGTTCGGTAGGTATCGACCCGACATCGAGCTTTGTCTATGTGGTAAATCGAGGGGATGGAACGATCTCGCAGTTCAACCTCAACGCAGCCAACGGCAGTCTCACGCCCATGAACACACCCACCGTGGCGAGCCCCGGTGAGCCCTTCCAGATGCTCGTCGATCCCTCCGGCCAGCTCGCGTACGTTTCGGATGAAGCGCTGGATAGCGTTACCATCTTTGCGATCGGCGGCCAGGGCGCGCTTACGCCCTACAGCTCGGCTCCGACGGGTTCTGTTCCTGGAGGCATCGGCGTCGCGGTAAAGCACTGACTTCCGCGGCAGCGGGTTGCCCTTCGCAACCTGACTTACTGGAATAGCCGGATAGCGGCTATTCCGGCGGCGCCGGCTTTGACGCAAGCCTCGATCGTCTTGATGCTGACCCCGCCGAGCGCTAGAACCGGCGTATTCCCGGCCGCTGTGCAGGCGCCGTTCAGGTGCTCGAGCCCGAGACCGGCGACAACGACCTCGCCCGCGACGCGTTTTTCGAAGACCGGGCCGAAGAGGATGAGGTCTGCGCCCGCTTTGCAGGCGATTGCGACGTCTGCAAGGGAGTGGCAGCTCCTACTGACAAAGCACAGGGGCAACCCTGCAGCTGCGAAGACGCGCCGAGCTTGCCCGGGAGTGAGTTCGCCGGGGCGGCCGGTGAGGTGGACGCCATCCGTCCCGGCAGCTGCGGCGACGTCAGACCGCCCATTCACCAGGAGCCGTGTGGTTCGCAGACCGCCCCGCTCAGCCGCCACCTCGTGAAAAACCTGCATTGCTGCTTCTGCCAAGGCGAACAGCTCGCCGCTTTGGAGCTGCTTCTCCCGCAGCTGCACCATATCGACACCGTCAACAGCCCAGCGCCGCACCTGCTCGCGAAGCCGCGCCATGCGGCCCGCGGGCGTGTCCGGTGAGGGGCTGAGATCCGTGATCGCGTAGCGCAGAAACGCCGAATTGTTGCCTACAACCATCCTGTGAGCCTCATCCCCGCGCCGTCCTATACGGCGCACCCGCCGCGCAGGTCTATGATAGTGAGCGGCAACCCCGGATCAAGCTCCAGCCCAAGCTCAGGCGGAAGCGCGACCCATACCCTGGCGGACCCTGATGGGCGCGTCTTTTTAGCTCGTCAACCCGAGTCAAACCCGAGGAGAGTTACCCCAACTCTATGGGCATTGTGTACGACCTGATCGTGATCGGCTCCGGCCCGGCAGGGCAGCGCGCGGCTATCTATGGCGCGAAGCATGGCAAACGTGTGGCTCTCGTGGAGATGCGCGAGGTGGTGGGCGGCGCCTGCATCAACACCGGCACCATCCCCTCCAAGACCATGCGCGAGGCCGTGCTGCACCTTTCCGGCTACAACTACAAATCGATCTACGGCATGAACTACCGGGTGAAGGAACGCATCACCATGGCGGATCTTGCCTTTCGCGTGCAGCATGTTATCAAGACGGAGATCGACGTCACCGAGGCCCAGCTTTCGCGCAATAACGTGGAGATGCTGACCGGCGTCGCGAGCTTTGAGGACCCCACGCATGTGCGCGTGACGAACTCCAAGGGCTCGACCGTGTACGAGGGAAAAAATGTCCTGATCGGCACCGGCACCAAGCCGGCGAGCTCGCCCAAGGTGCCCATCAACGGCACGACCATCATCAACTCCGACCTGGTGCTGAACCTGACCACCCTGCCGAAGACGATGATCATCGTCGGCGGCGGCGTCATCGGCGTGGAGTACTGCTGCATGTTCGCGGCGCTGGGGGTGCGCGTGACGCTGATCGAGCGGCGGCCGCGGCTGCTGGAGTTTGCCGACCAGGAGATCGTCGAGGCGCTCAGCTACCATCTCCGCGATGCGCGTGTGACCATGCGCCTCAACGAAGAGGTGGAGTCGGTCGAAGAGGTCGAGGGCGGCCTGGTGGTCGCGAACCTGGAATCGAAGAAACGGGTGCAGGGCGATGCGCTGCTGTATGCCGTCGGCCGGCAGGGCAACGTCGATGAGCTGAACCTGGGGGCGATCGGGCTGGAAGCGGACAGCCGCGGCCGTATCCCGGTCGACAAGGACTTTCGCACCAAGGTTCCGACCGTATTTGCGGTGGGTGACGTGATCGGATTTCCGTCTCTGGCTTCGGTGTCGATGGAGCAGGGGCGCATCGCCGCGGCACGATCGTTCGGCGACGAGAGCATCGTATCGAACCCGAGCTACTACCCCTATGGCATCTGGACGATTCCGGAGATCAGCTTTCTGGGCAAGACCGAGGAGCAGCTGACCGAAGAAGACGTGCCCTACGAGGTGGGCGTCGCGTACTACCGCGAGATCGCCCGCGGGCAGATTCGCGGCGATACCACCGGACGGCTAAAGCTGATCTTCCACCGGGAGACCCATGCGCTGCTGGGCGTGCATATCATCGGCGAAGGCGCGAGTGAGTTGGTGCACATCGGCCAGGCCGTGATGACCCTGGGCGGCAAGCTGGACTACTTCGTGGAAACGGTCTTCAACTATCCCACGCTGGCGGAGTGCTACAAGGTGGCGGCTTTTAACGGGCTGAACCGCCTCGCCAAATTCGAATAGAGAAACGCCGTCCGGGAATGGGCGATGCAAGTTCCCAATCGGGCCAAAGAAACGCCGGGCCGCTTTGGCTTGGCGTTTTTCCGTTTGACGATCATGGGTGAGGCAAGCTAACGTCTCTCCACGCTGGCTCGACGGTGTGCTCATCCACGCACAGGTAGCTTTGCTGTCCCTTTTTGGATTGGTTTTTTCTGCTTCGGAGGCCCGATGAAGACGATGGGTATCTTGGAACAAACGGAACAAGGCGCGCCTCAGGGCAAGCGCACCGTCGGTGTAGTCGTTGCCGAGCGGCTGTACGCCGGCCTGTTCATCGATGACGTGCTCGCTGGATCGTTGCTGAATTTTCCAGAAGCGGACACGACCTTTGATCCCGAGGACAGCCCTTTGGTGGAATTCCACACCGATGCGCTGGTTGAGGCGATCTGCGAGATCTCGCTCCGCGTCGCTGGAGACGACAAGGCCGGCGTAACCACGCTTGGCGTCGCCTTGCCCGGCTTGATCCGTAACGGGGTGGTAGAAGAGGCGCCGAACCTGCCGCAGCTGAAAGGCGCACGCATGGCGGAGCTGCTGGAGGCGAAGTTGGCGGCGCATGGGGTGCAGGCACCGGTCATCGTCTCCAACGATGCCGATGCGATGGCCGCGGGGCTGGCGGCAAAGTACGGCAAGCTCGACCATCGCATTCGCGTCTGGACGCTCGGGACAGGAATCGGCTATGGCTGCTACCCGGCCGACGAAGGCGTGTGGGAGGCCGGCCACACCACCGTGACGCTGGACGAACGCGAAAACTACTGCGGCTGCGGCGGCCGTGGACATCTGGAAGGCATTATGGGCCACCGGGCGATGCGCCTGCGGTTTCTCGATATGGAGCCGGAGGAGGTCTTCGCGGCCGCTACCCGCCGCAAGGATCCGGACCCGCGCTGCTGCGACTTTCGCAATCTGTGGCACCGGGCGCTGGCGGCCGCGACCGCCTCCAGCATTCACACCAGCGGGGCGGGCAAGTTCTATTTTTGCGGCTATAACGTGCGTTTTCTGGACCTGAAGCTGCTGCGCGAGTACATGGACGAGATGGTCAAGATGAGTCCGCTGCAGAGCTACCAGCTGGAGATCGTGGATGACGACCAGAACACCCGGGCAATCGGCGCGGCTGTCACGGCGGAGCAGATAACAAGCCGCCCCTGAACGGACGTCGGTCTAGGTAGTGTCTTGACGGATCCTTTCGTGCTTTTCGGAGGTAGGTCCGGGCTTCAGCCCCGGGTTTTGCGCTGATGCTGGAGAGAACCATGGGCTAAAGCCCATAGATTGGCTCTCCTTTCCGTCGGGCTCAGCCCCACGCTCCCTCCATGATGCACCTCACACGATGATCGTGATCCACACGGACACTACCTAATGCTGACACTTCGGGCAGTAGACGGTAGTGCGGCCACCGACAGTGAGCCTCTTGAGCGGGGTCGTGCAGTCGAGGCAAGGCTCACCGGCGCGGCCGTAGACCTTGTGCTCGATCTGGAAGAAGCCGCGTACCCCGGCGGCGTCCACATAATCAGAGACCGAGGAGCCGCCAAGCGCGATGGCGCGGGCCAGCACGGCCTGCAGGGCGCGATGGAGGCGGTCGAGCTCCGCATGCGTGAGTCGCCCGGCGGCCTTTCGGGGGCGAATGCCGGCACGGAACAGGCTTTCGTCGGCGTAGATGTTGCCGACGCCGTGAACGAGCGACTGATTCAGCAGAGCGGCTTTGATGGCGAGTTTGCGGCCGCGGAATAGTTTGGAAAAGTCATAGGGGGAGATGGTGGTGGGTTCGGCGCCGGGCCCGGCGTAGCCGCCCGCGGCCTCCGGGGTGGGATGCACGATGCTGAGCCGACCGAAACGACGCGGGTCGACGAAGCGAAGTTCACGGCCGTCGCTCAGCGTGAGCACCGCGTGGGTGTGCGACGGCCAGGGAACCTCGGGCTCGGAGACGAGCAGGCGGCCGGTCATGCCGAGATGCACGAGCAGCTGTGCGCGCCTAGCGTCATTGTCTTTGTTCTCGCTTTTTTTGTTGTCCTTCCCGAAGGGAACCTGCTTCTCCCCTCCAGCCGACAAACCCAGATCCACCACGACTGTCTTTCCCACGCGCCGAACCCGCTCGATCCTCGCGCCCGTAAGGGTTTCCACGATCTCCTGTTCGGGCGATTTGAAGGTTTGGGGCTTGCCGCTGGTCCAGACTTGCTCGATGCGCAACCCGGCCACGCGCGCATGGACGCCGTTGGCAACGGTTTCGACCTCGGGCAACTCGGGCACCGGCGATTCGATGCGTTGGCGTGTGCGGAGGCTTCACGCTGCTGCCCGGGAATGGCTCCGATATATAGCTGTATGGTGTTTTGCGCTTCCGACGGTCATGCTGAGGAAATGAGGGCCGTGGGTCGAGGAGTGAGGGATTGGTTCAGCTATGGGGGGCGCCTCTGCGCGAGCGGGCGCGGTAGAAGACGTAACCCAGCGCATTGAGCAGGGCCGTGGTGCCGAGAATCTTAGCCGCGAAGCCGCCGGGGCTGGCGACATCCAGGAACGGGTAGGCGTTGAAGACGAGGATGAACAGGGTCGTCGCGACGCCCAGACCGCAAACCGCGGCAACCCAGCCCGGCAGCCTCATGCGCAGCGATTTTCTGCCGATAAGGGGAATGAGGAACATGGCGAGATAGGCGAGCGCGTAGAGCTCGGAGGAGGTGTCGTTGAGGACCGCAAACGCTTCAGCCGCGTGAACGCCCGCCGAGCCGAGCACCAGCAGGCCGGCGACTGTGACGGTGGTCACGGCGATGGAGTTCACGGGTGTGCGGAAGCGCGGGTGCAGCCGCGCAAACCACTCCGGCACGAGGTGGTCCCAGCCGGCGGCCATGGGCAGGCGCACCACGCCCGTAAAGATGAAGCTCGCCGCCCCGAGAATGCGGATCTGCAGCAGCAGAATCGCGAGTTTGCCGATCCAGGCGGCCCAGCCGGAGGTGCCGAAAGCGAGCGAAAGCGTCTGCGGAATCGGCGCGACGTAGTTGATGGCGACGCCCGCGTGCAGTTCGTGAAAGGACAGCACGGAGGCGGTGCCGAGGACGAACATCAGGAAAACGATGGGCGAGGCGATGACCACCGAGCGGCCGATATCGCGGTTGGCGGCATGGGTTTCGCCGGCCATGATGGCGATGTACTCGAGCCCGGAGGCGGCGAAGAGGGTTTGGCCGAGCAGGCTGAGCGAGGTGGCGTCGCGCGCGGGCATGTGGAAGCTCAGCGGAGCATAGTGGAGGTGTGCACCATGCAGCCACGCCCAGAGCGGCGAAACGATCAGCAGGGCAAATACGGCCAGCATCGCCGCCCCGCTGACGTTGTGAATCCATTTGCCCAGACCGAGGCCGCGGCGGGCGGTCCAGGCCAGCAGCAGCAAATACCCGGTGAGCAGGATCGCGACGACGAGCCTGTTCTCCGGTAGTCCCGCCGCCTTCGGGCCGATCAGGTAGGCGAGTTCGCTGGGCATCTGCACGAGCAGCAGGGCGATGACCACGAGACCATAGGCCCAGACGTTCCACGCAGTCATAAATCCGGCCGCCTCGCCAAAGGCCCGTCGTGCCCAGACGTAGAGGCCGCCTTCGAGCGGCATTTCGCGGTTGAGGAAGTACACCGCCACGGCCATGGGCGTGTAGAAGAGCCCAAAGGCGATCAGCCAGGCGACCAGCTGCGCATGGCCCAGCCCCGCGGCGATGCCCACCCAGGAGCTGCCGACCACGGTGAGGATCTGCGCCAGCACCAGATCGCGCAGGCGCAGCTGGCGGGGCAGGACGTGCGTGTTCGTGGAGACTGGATCCGGCTCGGTGGCGAGGAGGGAGTCAGTGCGCGCGCTCACTGAGGGCAATCGTCGCACAGATTCCGGACAAAACACCGTCATGAGGGACACGAAGTGAGCGTTTTTGCGGAGCGGGCAGAGGCAGCTAGCGCTGTGTTTTAAGAAAGAAATTTCCGGAGCCGCGACTCCAGGCGTTTCCGATCCTTGACGGCGCATTCCCAAATTACAAGTGACTGCCAGCCCAGGGATTGGAGTTCTTTTCGGCGGCGCTTATCTCTTGCCACATTGCCTTGCAGCTTTTCTGTCCAGTAATCTTGCCGCGACTTTGGCAGCCGGCCATCCGCGCAATTTTTATGTTGGTGCCAAAAGCAGCCATGCACGAAGATGATTTTTCGATGACGCGGAAGAACGATATCGGGTTTGCCTGGAAGATCCTTAGGATGCAACCGGAATCTATAGCCCATGCCGTGCAAAAGTGACCGCACGGCCATCTCTGGCTTTGTATCGCTGCTGCGTATTAGGCTCATGTTGCGGCTGCGGCGTTCTGGGGAAATCGTATCCACAACCGGTTAGATTGCCAAATCCAGCGGAAGGTCTGAGATGTCCTTTAGACGCTTGCCTTGAATCATGATGTTAAGCGATTCGAGAGTGTCATAGAGATTTAGCGCCTTTACCGAATCAACCAGTTCGGGAAGAGCAAAGTGGTAAACGCAGTCAATATCACCCGTGCCAAGCGCAATAGCGGAAAGCCGGCTGGGCAACGGTTCACCTGTTACAACGACAACGTGTGGCAGGCGCCCCTTCCTGTTTCTAATCAGGTTGAGCGCCTCCGAACGCGCATTCTGAACACGGTCGCTCCGTATGGTCCACTTACAGGAGATACTTGCATGTAAAAGTGGCAGTCCGCCATTTGCCTCACGTAAGCTGGCGAGTTGACTTACCGTGTGATCCACTAGAATTTCTTTGAGATTGATGTCTGCATCTGGTTCCAGCCCTCGAACGACGACAACATCAGGTGTGATGGTGTAGTCGTTTCCGAGTGAGGCCGCGAGCTCCGGATCTTTTCTAGCCGCCCGGTCCAAGGCGATAAGATGTGCATATTGTTCGTAACGCGCAATAGCAGTCCTCTCCCGGCCGCCAATCTGCTGTATGCCCCAGCGTCCCGGTCTAAGGTGTCGCAAGCGGGGAAAGGTTTCGCTTACAAATTTGCTGATAATTGCTTCGAAGCGGCTGCCGGACATCTGGCCCGCTAATCGGGCTCCGACAGTCTCTGCACCAAGTCTTGCAAGGATACCTGATGCAATCGCGACGCTTGCCGGATTGGATCCATCCGCATTGGACGGAACTCCGGCTTGGTTTGCCCGGAGCACCTGCTCCAAGAGTGCAGCATGAAAGCTGCGTCTAGCCTCGCCGATGAAAGAACCGGGGCTTACTGGAACGATTTTCATCAGGCGGCTCTGACACATTTTGCTTCAGTGAGACACCGGGCGATTTCTTTTGCAACAGCGGCAGCAACTGGCGGAGGAAAGGCATTACCGATCTGCCGGTATGCGTGTGTTTTGCCTCCAGCAAATTCCCAGTCGTCCGGAAAACCTTGCACTCTTGCTGCCATCCGTAGAGTCAGCCTGGGCAGGCCGACGAAACCGGGTGCAGGAGCTTCGTTAGCAATGCCCCTGCCATCTACCGAAAGACACTCCCAAGCACGCCGTGCTCTGGTAGGACCGAGATCAGGACCGCCATGCTTATGACTTCCTCCTACAAGCGTCGGCGCTATTTCAGAAGCGCGTCCGCTCCAAATTGTTGCGCCTTCCCACCCTTTGGAACTCATCAAATCGTGCAGCAGTTCGCCGACGCTGGGCGGTTGCTGGTCGTATGCGCTTGGCCAGTGGAACGGAGCAGACACATCCTGTCGAACAGCAACGAAAACCACGCGAGGACGAAGCTGACTCACTCCAAAATCACAGGCATTGAGGAGCTTCCACTCAGTGGTGTACCCGAGTTCATCAAGTTGTTGCCGTAGCGATTCGCGATAATCCACAAAAATTGCATCTAGAATGCCTCGAACGTTCTCGATCATGACCGCCTTCGGCATTGTCTGCCGAATGATTTGCACGGCAGCCGGGAATAGATTCCTCTCGTCGTTTGCCCCCAGTTGCTTGCCCGCTTTCGAAAAAGGAGGGCAGGGCAAACCGCCGCAAACGAGGTCAGCCCCAGCATATGGAGTCGCATCGAAATCACGTAAATCCTGCTGTAGAACATTCCAGCCTGGCCGGTTGTGCCGCAGTGTTCTGCAGGCCTGAGGGTCTAATTCCACGAGGGCGGTATGTTCGAAACCGGCCAGTTCGATTCCGAGGGACTGCCCGCCAGCCCCAGCGCACATTTCCAGAGCCGTCAGCTTCATTGGTTCATTGTACCCGGGCAAGAACTATGGTTTCGCCACTGCTCAGCAGCAGATGAGGGACGGAAGTATCGCGTCAAGCGGTAAAATAGCTGTGGCTTTCTACGCCGCAATCCTTCCATTCAGGAACACTGTGAATCAGTCCCCCAGCGCCACAAACCCGTCTTCGTCTCCGCGCCAATCCCGCCGTCCGTCCGCCGTCATTTTGGGTGCCCAGTGGGGCGATGAGGGTAAGGGCAAGATCGTCGATGTGCTCAGCGAGCGGTTTGACATTGTCGCGCGCTATGCCGGCGGCCATAACGCCGGGCATACGGTCATCATTGAGGGCCGCAGATTTGTGCTGCAGCTGATTCCGTGCGGGGTTCTGCGGCCGGGCTGCAAGGGTGTGATCGGCAACGGCGTGGTGTTGGATCCGGCGGCGTTTCTGGGCGAGGTGAAGAAGCTGCGGGAGGCCGGTCTGCCGATCGAAGGTGGACCCGCGGGCCAGCTGTTTGTCTCTAATCGAGCGCAGGTCATTCTGCCCTACCATCGCATGATCGAGCTGGCGGCTGAGACCGCGCCGGGGCGGCAGCCGATCGGAACGACGCGGCGGGGCATCGGGCCGGCGTATGAGGACAAGATTCACCGCAATGGGTTGCGGGTCGTGGATCTGCTCAACTCGTCGCTGCTGCGCACGCACATCACCAACGCCTGCAACGAGAAAAATACTATCGCTCATGCGCTGTTCGGCACCGAGCCGCTCGATCCCAAGCAGATGTATGAGGAGTATGCCCGGCTGGCCGAGCAGATCGCGCCCTTTGTCACGGACACGGCGGTGCTCCTGAACCACGCGATCGACGAAGGGCAGAATGTCATGTTTGAGGGCGCGCAAGGGGCACTGCTGGATATCGATCATGGCACGTATCCATTTGTGACGAGTTCGTCGTCCACGGCGGGCGGTGCGGTTACGGGCACCGGAGTTGGCCCGACGCGGATCGGCACGGTGATCGCCGTGACCAAGGCCTATGTCACGCGGGTGGGCGAGGGGCCGTTCCCGACGGAGATTGCGGGCGCATCCGGCGACCTGCTGCGGGCGCGGGGGCAGGAGTTCGGCGCGGTGACAGGGCGGCCGCGGCGCTGCGGCTGGCTGGATTTGCCGCTGCTGCGCTACTCCAACATGATCAATGCCACCGAGTGGCTGGTCGTGACCAAGCTGGATGTGCTGGATGAGTGCCCGGAGATCCCGGTCTGCACCGGCTACAAGATCGACGGCAAGCTGACGGACGTGATTCCGGCCGACGTGCGGGGGTTCAAGGCGATTGAGCCGGTGTACACCAAGCTGCCCGGGTGGAGCACGTCCACGCTGGGGGTCACGGACTTCGACGCCTTGCCCAAGGCTGCGCAGGAGTACATGCACTTTATCGAGCGGGAGTCCGGCGCGAAGATCGGCATGATCTCCACCGGCCCCGACCGGGCGCAGACGATGACGTTTCCCGCTTTTGAACAGGCGTTCGGCTGAGAGCGTACCCAATGATCTCGTTCACCGTTCGTATGCGGTTTCGTCCGGAAGACCGTGGCCAAGTTGGGAAGATGCTGCGAGACCTGACGCTGGCCTCGCGCACCGAGCCCGGCTGTGTAACCTATGTGGCGCACACGGTCGAATCCGACCCGGATACCGTGCTGATCTATGAGCAGTACCGGGACGAAGTTGCCCTCGAGGCGCATCGGGCGGCGCCGCACTTCGAGCGCTTCGCCACAAATGGGTTTTATCCGTTGATGACGGAGCGAGCCCTGGAGCAACTCGCGGCTTTAGCCTGAGCGTCTCTCTACACATCCGGGGGTGATGCTTTGAGTTCCGGGGTGAAGGCTGGGCCCGCCGTCTACTCCCTTTGTGGTAGAGGATTCCCTTTGACTCGCCGCCGTCTGCGGGTCTACTATCCGCCCATGCGTGGGACGAGTCCCTCATCACGTTGGCTCACAGCGATTCTGATTGTCGCGCTGGCGGGTTCTGTCGCCTGGGCACAAAAGCATGAGCGGAAACGTGTGGAACGCGCCGAGATCTCAGCCCTGGAGCAGCGGTGGTGCCAGGCGCAGCTTTCTGAAGACATCCCGGAGATGGACCATCTGCTCGCGGATGATTTTCTGGGAATCACGGCCGGGGGCCAGGTGGTGACCAAGACGCAGCAGCTGGACCGGATGCGCAGCCGGCAGATCGACATCACCAAGCTGGATACAACGGAGACGAAGATCAAGATTAGCGGCAATCTGGCGGTGGTTACCTCGCTGGTGAAGCTGGACGGAACCTCGAATGGCTCTCCCCTGCGTGGCTATTTTCGCTCCACGCGGGTGTACCAGCGTGTGCCGGGAGACAGGTGGAAGATCACGAACTTTGAGGCGACCCGCATACCCGACAGGGGAGGGGTATATGGGCCTAGATCTCCGCAGGCAAGCTCCGCAGTGCCTCTCTCAATCGCGCCCAGCTCTCCCCCAGCATCTCGGGCAGAATCCGCGTTTCCGCAACCACAGTCATAAAGTTCGTATCGCCGTTCCAGCGCGGAAGTATGTGGAGGTGAAGGTGCGCCGCCACGCCTGCGCCGGCGGATTCGCCGAGATTGAGACCCATATTCAGGCCATGCGGCTTATAGACCGCTCGCAAGGCCCGTTCGGTACGCCGGGCAGAGCGCATCATCTCCGCAGCAGTCGCTTCGGGCAGACTCGCGAGACTCGCTTCGTGCTGATAGGGCACAATCATGAGGTGACCGTTGTTGTAGGGAAAGCCGTTGAGGACCAGAAAGCAGGTTTCGCCGCGCTCGAGAAGGAAGATCGACTGCTCGGCCGCTACCGGGTCCATGCCCTGCACGATCGCCCATTCCAGGGCGGCGATCATGTTGCAGAAGACGCAGCCGAGATCGCCGGGCCAGGCCTCAAGCGCCTCCGGGACGCCCCGGCGACCTTGTTTCTTTTCTGTCACGTAGCCATAGCGCCACGGCGTCCAGAGCCGGTCCATAGTGATGAGTATAGGGAAGATGGGAGGCCGCCTAGAGCCGGAGTGGCGGTTTGCGTCAAAATCGTTTGAGGAGCGTCTATTAGGTAGGGTCGGACGCCGTAATCAGCCCTAAAATCAATCCTGCAATGAGCCGTCAGCCCGGACCTTCGTTGACCCGAGCTCACATCACTGCTAAACTATTTCTGTAGCTGTTGCGTGCGGGATTCAGTCGCAGCCGCTCTCCTAATGCTTCACCAGACTCCTTCTGACATGAACGGGTAGTTTGCCGGCCCTCAAGGCTGGCCGGACGCTTTGCCGTCCGGAATTTGCTGCCACGCGAGGCCAGAGCCGAGCCACACTGAATCCCGGAGCAGTTACGAATGGCCGACCTCGACCACCAATCCCTCACCACCGAGAGCACACCCCTGAACACCACACTCGAATCCACCATGCCTGAAACCACCGAGACCTCCCTGCCTGAGACCTCTGCCCACGATCTTGTCGACCAAACCGAAGCGACCCACGGTGCGCAGACGCCCGAAGGCGGGGATCTGATGCCTGAGGCCCAGGCAAGCCCGGCGAACCCGGTTGCGATCCGCGCTTCTTCCGGAGCGGGTGAGCCCGAATACGACGCCGATGATTTTGCGTTGGCGCTTGCCAGCTTCGATCGCGAACAAGCGATGGAGAAGGATGCGGCGCAGTCGCTTACAGCCGATGAGACCGTCGTCACCGGCACCGTCGTCAAGATCACCGACAAGCACATGGTCATCGATATCGGCCTGAAGTCCGAGGGACTGATTCCCCTGGAGCAGGTGGTCGATCACGAGGGCACGCCCAAGTTCCAGGTGGGCGACACGATCGAGGTCGTGGTCGAGCGCGAGGAGCATGAGGGCGGCTATCTCGTCAGCTACGAGAAGGCGCTGCGGCATAAGGTGTGGGACACGCTGGAAGAGGCCTGCAACACCAAAACGCCGGTGAAGGGCATCGTTGTCTCGCGGGTCAAGGGCGGCATCACCGTCGATATCGGCATTAAGGCGTTTCTGCCCGGTTCGCAGGTGGAGATTCGCCCGGTGCGCAATCTCGATGCCTATATCGGCACGGAGATCGACGTCCGCGTCATCAAGCTGAACAAGAAGCGCGGCAACGTCGTGGTCTCCCGCAAGGAGATTCTCGAGGAAGAGCAGAACGCCAAGAAGGATGTCACGCTTGCGAACCTCGAAGAGGGCGCTGTCTTTACCGGTGTCGTGAAGAACCTGACCGACTACGGCGCGTTCGTCGATATGGGCGGTCTCGATGGCCTGCTACACATCACGGATATGAGCTGGGGCCGGCTGACGCACCCCCGCGATCTGGTCAATGTCGGCGACGAGATCCAGGTCAAGGTGCTGAAGTTCGATAAGGAAAAGCAGCGCGTCTCGCTGGGCTTCAAGCAACTGACGCCTGATCCGTGGCTGGACGCGGTCGAGCGGTATCCGATCGGCGCCCAGGTTCGCGGACGCGTGCTTTCGGTCACCGATTACGGTGCGTTTGTAGAGCTCGAACAGGGCATCGAGGGTCTGGTTCATGTCTCCGAGATGACCTGGTCGAAGCGCATGAAGCACCCCTCCAAGATGGTCAAGCCCGGCGATGAGGTCGACGTGATCATCATCCAGGTGAACCCCACCGAACGCCGTATCTCGCTGGGCATGAAGCAGTTGCAGGACAATCCCTGGGAGGCGCTCGAGGACAAGTACCCGACCGGCGCGATCGTTGAGGGCCGCGTCCGCAACCTTACGGATTTCGGCGCCTTTATCGAGATCGAAGACGGCATCGATGGCCTGGTTCACGTGTCAAACCTGAGCTGGACCAAGCGCATCAAGCATCCGTCGGAGGTCCTGAAGAAGGGCGAAAAGGTTAAGGCTGTCGTCCTGGGCGTTGAACCCGAAAACCGTCGCCTGTCGCTGGGCATCAAGCAACTGCAGCCGGATGTGTGGGACACCTTCTTTGAACAGCATCGCGCGGGTGATGTCGTTCACGGCAAGGTTCTGCGTACCGCGCAGTTCGGTGCCTTTGTCGAGATCGCCGAGGGGGTCGAGGGCCTGTGCCACGTCTCCGAGGCTGCCGACGAGAATGGCCGTCCCATGACCCTGAACGTGGGCGATGAGCATGAGTTCAAGATCGTGAAGATGAGCCCCGAAGAGAAGAAGGTTGGTCTCAGCCTAAAGGCAATTGGCGAAGAGGCCAGCCGCGCCGAGGTGGAGAACTACAAGGAGTCCGTCGGCAATAGTGAACGCGGGAACAAGGGCAAGAGTGGGCAGTCCAACTCCTCGAACTCCTCCTCTTCAACGACGCTGGGCGATCTGCTGAACTGGAAGCGCAATCAGTAAGGCAGGAAGTAGCGAATAGCAAGTAAGGACAGGGAGGCCATCCGTTTGGGTGGCCTCCCTGTTCGTCTTTCCGCCTTTCTAGTTTGTCGTTCCACCTCTTTTGACTTGTCGTTCCACCCTTTGATTTGTCATTCCGTAGCGCAGCGAAGGAATCTGCTGTTCGCCCCCATCGCTTCGGGCTGGCTGCGGACAGCAAGATGCTATCCTCACGCCATCACGCGGAGGCTGCGAGGCGTGCCCTGGAGGAGCATTTCTTGATGGTCCGGCTACGTCTACTTGCGGTATCCGCTGTGTTCTTCGCCTCGTGCAGCGCGCAGGCGCAGATAAGTCCGGAAACGGAGGCGAAGGTCGTCGCCGCGGCGCAGAAGGTGTTGGCGGACACGGGTGTTCCCTCGGCTTCCGTGGGGATCGTCGAAGATGGCCGCATCGTGTACACGCACGCCTTCGGGAATGCGCGTCTGCAGCCGCCGGTGTCTGCGACGGCAGCCATGGCCTACCCCATCGGCTCGATCTCCAAGCAGTTCACCGCGACTGCCATTCTGCTGCTTCAACAGGATGGCAAGCTGAGCCTGAATGATCCCGTCGCCAAATATTTTCCGGAGCTGACGCGGGCGCACGACATCACGCTGCGCAACCTGCTGACGCACACCTCCGGTTATCAAGACTATGCGCCGCAGGACTACACGATTCCCGCATGGCAGGTGCCCGGGGACGCACTGAAGACGGTGCGGGAGTTCGCGGGCAAGCCGCTGGACTTTGAGCCGGGAACGCAGTGGCAGTACAGCAACACCAACTTCGTGATCGCCGCGCTGATCGTGGAGAAGGTCAGCGGGATGCCGTTTGCGCAGTTTCTAGCGCAACGCGTCATTGGGCCTGCGGGTCTGGGAGGTGTGTTGAATCTGAACACCGAGCGGGCGCAACTCCAGGTGACTGGGTATATGCGGAACGCCTTGGCGCCGCTGCGGCCGGCGGTGCTGGAGGGGCCCGGATGGTACTTCGGGGATGCCGATCTGGCGATGCCGGTGGGTTCGCTGCTGACCTGGGATCTAACCTTCCTCAATCGCAGCCTGCTCAGCCCGGCCAGCTACCGCGAGATGGAGACGCCGTATCTGCTGAAGGACAGCAGGAACAGCAACTACGGCCTGGGGATCTTTGTACGGACCATCGACCGGCATCACGCGCTCGAGCACTCCGGTGAGGTGGGCGGTTTTGTCGCCGAAAACGTCGTCTTTCCCGACGATGGTGCGGCCATCGCCGTGCTGACAAACCAGGAGGCGTCGGGAGCAGCCTCCGAACTCGCGCTGGCGCTGATGCCGATCGTGCTGGGTGGAAAAAAGCTGGCCGCCTCGCCCGCGGACGCCACGGCCGAGGCCTTCACTCCGCAGCTGCAGACGGTCATGGCCGGTCTGGAGCAGGGCAAAATTGACCGCTCGCTCTTCACCGCCGACTGCAACGCGTACTTCAATCGCGATGCCCTGGAGGACTTCAAGGCCAGCCTTTCACCGCTGGGTTCGGTCACCGGCGTCACCCGTGAGGGTTCGGCGCTGCGCGGCGGCATGAGCTTCGGTTCCTACAAGGTGGCCTATTCCGGAGGTGTGAATGTACGGGTGACCGTGTACCTGGAGCCGGGCGGGAAGATTGAGCAGCTGCTGGTGGAGGGGAAGGAGTAAAGAATTTTTCAGGTAGAGATGGAAACTTACGACTCTCAGATGACTGCGTAACTTACGCAGACATGCCATAGCCATTCGTTCCCGGCTGGCATTGACTCCGCCCCGCCACTTCGTTATCCTGGATATTCGCGCAGCTTCGCGCCCGTACCTTGGTGTGCCCGGCTGTTTCCCATTACAGCCAGGCAAAGCATTGAGGAAAGCAGCCCCAGCGGGTACGAAGCACTGAGGCGAGATGCTCTCCGGTAGCCCTTTCCCGGGCCGCCAGGCACTTTGAAGCTCAAAGGCCGAGAGTTCTCCGCTCCCCAGCCCGCATTTTGAGGCTCCGTGCGCTCCAACAGAAACGCCGGTTCCCCGCGTTCGGCATCGTGCCGCCTGTGTGGTGTGCCGCCCGCAGCTCAGATTTACGAAGTTCTACTGAAGTTTTTATAGGCACAATATCTTCGCGCTTCACGCCGGCCACGAAGACGGCAGAGGTAAGGAGTACACAACAATGTCGACCGTGATTCCCAGCGGCGTGGACATCCCGCGCAAGTGGTTCGTGCTGGACGCAGAGGGCAAGACCCTCGGCCGCCTCGCATCCGAGGCCGCAGCCGTTCTTATGGGTAAGCGCAATCCGCTTTATACCCCCTACATCGACATGGGCGACCACGTCATCGTCGTTAACGCCGAGAAGATTCACGTTACCGGCATGCGCGCCGAGCAGAAGGTTTACCGCCGCTACACGGGCTTTCCCGGCGGCCTGCGTGAGGAGAGCTTCATCAAGCTGCTCGCCCGCCGCCCCGAGAAGATCCTTGAAGAGGCGATCAAAGGCATGCTGCCGAAATCGAAGCTCGGTCGCCAGATGGGCACCAAACTCAAGGTCTACAAGGGTGCCGATCACCCGCACAAGGCACAGCAGCCCACAGTGATGGAACTGCGCGGCTAGATGAGGGTGCAGGGCTCAGCGTTCAGGGGCCAGCAGGCGTTTCGGGTAGGTGCGGGCTTTAGTGCCGGCGACAACATGTTTTCTGGACCCTGGGCCCTCAGCCCTGGGCCCTGCTAAGGGATAACGACGATGGCAGATTTGATTCAGTACTACGGCACCGGGCGGCGCAAGAGCGCCATTGCCCGCGTCTTCCTTCGCCCCGGTTCGGGTGAGTGGAAGGTCAACGGCAAAACATTTGAAGAGTACTTCGTAACTCCGGCGCAGCGCGCCGCGGCGAAGCAGCCCTTCGGTATCGCCGATATCAACGAGACCTTTGACGTGTACACGACGGTCAAGGGTGGCGGCGTGAACGGGCAGGCCGATGCGGTGAAACTCGGCATTGCCCGCGCGCTGATGGAGTTCAACGTTGAATTGCGCAAGGCTCTGAAGGCTGCCGGCTTTGTCACGCGTGATTCGCGCGGCAAGGAGCGCAAGAAGTACGGCCAGAAGGGCGCGCGTGCGCGCTTCCAGTTCAGCAAGCGCTAGCGCTTGCAGGGGTCAGCGTCCAGGGTTCAGGGTCCAGAGAGGCAAGCAGCTATCTGGACCCTGGGCCCGACACCCTGGACCCTTGCTTCAGCTTCACCCACCGGCAACGCGCCGATGGCCAGGAACTCAATCTCCCAACCCACCGGGATCAATCGTCTGTCGCCAAGGCTGCTGCTTCAGAGCCGCAACCGGTAGTACAGGCAGCGATGCCCCCAGAAAGCGAAGACCTATATGGCGTCCATCACAATGAAGGAGCTGCTCGAAGCCGGCGTTCACTTCGGACATCAGACCAAGCGCTGGAACCCCAAGATGAAGGAATACATCTTCGGCGAGCGCAACGGCATTTACATCATCGACCTCCAGAAAACGCTCAAGATGTTCAAGGAAGCGTCGAAATATGTCTCCGACCTGACCTCCACGGGCAAGACGATCCTGTTCGTAGGCACCAAGCGCCAGGCACAGGATGCGGTGGCTGAAGAGGCCACCCGTGCCGGCATGCCGTACATCAACTCGCGCTGGCTGGGCGGTCTGCTCACCAACTGGGTGACGGTGCAGAAATCGGTAAAGCGGCTCCAGGAGCTCGACGACATGTCGACCGATGGCCGTTATGAGCTGCTGACGAAGAAGGAAGTCATCAAGCTGGAGCGCGAGCGCAAGTCGCTTTCGACCTCGCTCAGCGGCATCAAGAGCATGCGCCGTCTGCCGGACGCGATCTTCGTGGTGGATTCCAACAACGAGGCGATCGCCGTCTCCGAGGCTCGCAAGCTGGGCATTCCGGTGGTGGCGGTGGTCGACACGAACTGCGATCCGACCGTGGTCGACTACGTGATCCCCGGCAACGATGACGCGTTGCGCGCCATTCGCCTGTTCACGACCAAGATCGCCGATGCCGCCTTTGAGGGCACGCAGATGATCTCCGACAAAGCCTTCTCCAACGAGTACGCCGATGTGCAGCCGATCGCACCGCCGACGCATTTGCTCGGCGAGGACGAGGAGCTCGAACCGGGCGAGGTGGCGATCTCTGCCGCAGCGCCGTCCGATGAGCCGGAAGAGGAAGAGACCATCGACCTCAACGCGGCGCTGGGCGGCGGCATTCGCAAGGCTCCGGCCGCGGAAACCGAGCCCGAGGCTACGCCTGCCGAACTTGAGCAGGTCATCTCGGCGTAGGTGCTCACTAGGTGCTTCAATGCGCGGCAGACTGCGCTCCCGCTCCGATCCCGGGCGCAGTCTTTCCGCTATTTGGAACATCCAACCTCATAGTTGTGACGCTTTCGCGGAATGGACATCAACCGCGCTGCCGAAGAGCATGAGTGGGTGGCAACAGGGCGCGAATTTACCTGTCCGTTGCGCCGAAGGATGAGAATGAGCACGAATGTAAGTAAAGGAAGCGTGCTGCTGGCAGGAGTGACAACGGCAGCGGCCGCCGTCTTCGTTGTGGGGCATATGTTTGCGCTGGATTGGGTGGGCAAGAAGGTCCGTGAGTACGTCCGCGCTGCCTAGGCGGGGTTTCGCCAATTCGCCAAGATGCGGGCACAAAGCAGGTTAGGGAAAGGAAGAGATGACAGTGGCAGAAACAACCAAAGTCGAGACCAAAATTGACGCCAAGCTCGTAAAGGAGTTGCGCGAAAAGTCCGGCGCGCCCATGGGCGATTGCCTCAAAGCGCTGCAGGAGGCCAACGGCGATATGGAGAACGCGTTTGTGGTTCTCCGCAAGCGGGGCATGGCCTCGGCCGCCAAGAAGGCCAGCCGCAGCACCAATGAGGGTGCGGTCGGAACGTACATTCACGCCGGCGGCAAGATCGGCGTGCTGCTGGAGTTGAACTGCGAGAGCGATTTCGTCGCCCGCACCGACGACTTTCAGGAGCTGCTGCGCGACATTTCCATGCACATCGCCGCAGTCGACCCGCGCTATGTCAGCAAGGATGAGGTCACGGCTCAGGATATCGAGCGTGAGAAGGACATCTATCGCGCCCAGGCGTCGGCTTCGGGCAAGCCGCCCAACATCGTCGAAAAGATGCTGGAAGGCAAGATGGGCAAGTTCTACGAGGAGTTCTGCCTATTGGAGCAGCCCTTCATCAAGGAGCAGTCGCTGACTATCGGGCAGCTCATCGCGCAGAAGATCGCCAAGCTCGGGGAAAACATCTCAGTCCGCCGCTTTGCGCGCTTCAAAGTGGGCGACCCCAGCTTCACGGTGGCTGCCGCTAAGGGTTCTACCGGTGAGGAGACGCAGGCATAAGCCTTCGTTCGCCTCTCGTGACAAAAAGAGCCCGGCGACAGCCCGGGCTCTTTTGCAAATTCATGGCTTCTTATGCACACGCAAGCCACAAATCTGTACTGCTTATGAGTGTGGCTTGCTAAATTGTAGAAGTGTGCAATTCCATGCTGTAAGGAAGCGAAGAAATGCCTTTGAAGAACTCTTCGAGATCTTCGCGGTTAAGGTCGGTCGATCTGTTTTGCGGCGCGGGTGGCATTGCCGAAGGGTTTCGGCAGGCAGGGTTCGATTGTCTCTACGGAAATGACGCCAATGCAGATGCAATGGCTACGTTCCGCCTCAACCACCCGTCCGCCCTTGGGGACTATCGATCGGTCGAGGCAGTGGACGTAGCTGCAGTGCGGAAGCAGTTGGGTCTCCGCAGAGGCGAACTCGATGCGCTGGTTGGCGGCCCCCCCTGCCAAGGCTTCTCAATCAACGCTCCGGGGCGATTTCTAGATGATCCCCGCAACGCGCTTTTCAGGCATTACATCCGTTTTCTTGACGAATTTCGTCCCAAGACGCTCATGTTCGAAAACGTTCCTGGAATGCTCTCCTTTGCTAATGGGGGTATTTTCCAAGAGATCATGTCTGAAATCGGAGCGCACGGGTATCAGCTTACGGCGCAAATACTCTTTGCAGCCCACTACGGTGTTCCACAAGAGAGATGGCGCATAATTATACTCGGATCACGCGAAGGCTATGCTCCGCTGCATCCGTCTCCGACGCACAATGCAATAGGCAGAGCAAATTTTCGCGGCGGCCGCGCTATGACCTTCGAGCCGCTTCCATTAGAGCGGAGCTTTTTGAAGCCAGTAGTGACAGTTCAACAGGCGCTCGATGACCTGCCAAAGTTGAAAATGGGAGAGGGATCTGAAGAGATGCCGTATGACCGGCTGCCACAAAGTCCATATGCCCACGCAATGCGTGCAAATTCCGATCGCGTGTTCAATCACTTCGCTCCACAACTGTCGTCCCAAAACATCGAAAGATTGAAGCATCTGAAACCAGGCGGTTCCTGGCGAGATATACCGCATCAGCTGCTTCCAAAGGGTATGAAACTCGCGCGAAGGTCTGACCATACGAAGCGTTATGGAAGGCTGCGTCCTGACAGCCCAGCTGGAACGGTCATGACGAAGTGCGATCCTCATTGGGGTGCAGTTTTTCTGCCGGACCAAGATCGTTCGCTCACTGTCCGAGAAGCTGCCAGGCTTCAGTCGTTCCCTGACTCATACCGGTTTTCCGGTTCGCGTGTTGCGCAGTATGCGCAGGTGGGAAATGCAGTGCCTGTATTGTTAGCCCGTGCCGTTGGAAGAGCGCTGAGCGATCATCTACTCTTAACCAATAGGGCTGCGAATCATATTGAATGTCTATCCGCATAACTGAACTGTTTGGCTTTTCCGTAGCTGATTCCTCGCAGCCCGCTATCGAGCACCGCGAACGGTCTCGATGCCCGTTTCTTCGTGATCAATGCACGAAGACGCTCAGTGATGGAGTTGTAAGCGGCGTCTGCACGGTTAAGCAAGTCAATTCCGGCCCGGTCATTTGCTGTCCAGTTCGTCTTTATGCGGCAGATTATAAGATCCTTCTTGAGATTGCGACTGAATGCTTCGGTGAGGGGGTACGTCTGGTGACAGGCAGTCAAACTCTTGGGATGCTGCATGACGGAAAAAATGTTGCTGTATTTGGAAAACGATGGGGTCGCGAGTTGCACCTTCCTCAACGCGGTGGCGCTGGTTCCTACTTTGTCGATTGGATTCTTGCTCTGCTTTCCCCAGAAGGAGCATTGCAGGAGTTCGTCGCGGTTGAGGTGCAGGCAATCGACACCACCGGCAATTACCGTGCCGAACGCGATGCTCACATGCGTGGAGTTCCGTTCCTTGGCTACAGTGAAGCGGGAGTTAATTGGGAGAATGTCTCGAAACGCATACTGCCGCAGCTCATATACAAAGGACATGTGCTGAGGCGCGAGCGCCTGTGTAGAAAAGGCCTCTTCTTCGTCTGCCCCACGCCTGTGTATCGCAAGATCAACGGCAGACTGGGTGGCAACCTGCTGGATTACACGCTTCAACCAGGCGCTTTGACCTTTCGCTTCTATGACCTTGGGCCCGAATTAGGTCAAGGCACTCATCGCGATCTTGTGCTTGACGGGCAACTTACCACAACTGTCGATCAAGTCGCTACTGCGTTCACTTCGCCAACTAACCTGCCTGAAGCAGGGGTATACCAGAAGGCGATCGAAGAGGAACTCGGCATCTAGCCCTGTTTAAGAGAGCAGTGAGTGCAGCCGCGCCATCAGCACCTCTGGCGATCTCATGAAGCGGTGCTCCCATTCTCTGACCACCAGCCATCCTTGCCTCCTTAGGCTGCGGGTATTGCTCTTGTCGCGTGCCTTCGTTCGTTCCAGCTTTGGTGCCCAGTACTCCTGTCTGCTCTTCGGGGTCGTCCCGCATCTTGGGCAGGAGTGCCAGAAGCATCCGTCCACAAAGACGAGAACATTTGGAAAGACCATAGCATCGGGCGAGCCTTGCATCTGCGGATGCATCCGGTGCCGGATTTTTCGGCTCTTAAGGAAATTGTGAAGACGTTGATCCAAAGCCGATTTGCTGTGAATCTTTGACATCACCCGGCTTCTAGTCTCTGAGCTAATCCGATCCATACACGAGTAGACGCTTGTTTTGGCTCATCCGTAATTGCATTTCAGTAGAGTCCCTGCACACCACGGGTGCTCTTGGAGCCTTGACAGGGAAAAACACTGCCTCGGAATGGCAATTATTGAGTAAATCGGTTTTGGCCTGGTTTAATACCCTCTATCCGCGATAGCGGGTCTGGAAGAGCTTGGAGGATCGATGCGCCTACGCCTTGCGTTTGCCCGCCCGCTGTTCGTACTGTCTCTTGCCATTTTGCCTGTGGGCTTCAGATCTGGCGCCTGCGAGACACAACAGTCGCAGCCGGGTGAACCGACACAGAGCGCTACGCCTGCCGCCTCTATACCACCGCAGCCGACCGCGAATGCGGGTACGTTGCCAACTGGCAGCACGGGGCAATCTGCTGCCGCCGCAAATGCCGCGCCGACGCCCGCGAATACCATTCGCGTCACGTCACGGCTGGTCGTTCTGGATGCGGTGACGGTGGATCAGCAGGGCAATGCCGTCACTGGGCTCACGCGCGAACAGTTTCAGGTGAAAGAGGATGGCGATGATCAGACGATCATTAACTTCACCCCGCCGGGCCGTTACACGCCGCCGCCGGAGGTCACGATCGACTCGACGGCTGATCTTGATCGCCTGGCCCCGCGGGCGCCGGTCAACATCATTCTGCTCGATGAGTTCAACACCCTGTTTGAGGACATGGCGTTTGCGCGGTACTCGCTGAAGAAGTGGCTGGGCAAGCAGCCGGATAAGCTGGATACGCCGACGATGCTGGTCGCGGTAAGCCTGGAGAACTTTCAGGTGCTGCATGACTACACGCAGAACAAGGAGGAGATTCTTTCCGCGCTGGACCATCATTTTTCCGCATATCCCTGGCAGGCGCATAACTACTCCTGGATCGCGGAGCGTTACGCGACGGCATTCTTTACGCTGCGGCGGGTGGCGGAGGCGAGCATCGGTCATCCGGGGCACAAGAACATGATCTGGATCGGCCGCGGGCTGCCCAACGTGAACCGGGTACGCTTTACCTCCTTTGACCAGGATCGTGTGAATAATGCCGTGCAGCAGACAGTGAACGAGCTGCGTGACGCACGCGTGACGCTGTATACGATCGATCCGGCGGGTGTGCAGGTGGATCCCGGCAGGTACGGCGAGGACGCGGCTTTATTCGACCCCTTTGGCGGCCAACCGGACTTCCAATCGCTGGCGAAGGCCACGGGCGGCCGCAATCTCTATGGGCGCAACGATGTGGATGCGGAGATCGGAACCTCCATCCGCGATGGGGCCAGCTTCTACACGCTCACCTACCGGCCTACGAACACGACGCGCGACATCACGAAGTTCCGCAAGATCAGCGTCTCGGTCATCGGGCGCCCCGATCTCAAGGTGGTTACCCGGCAGGGATACTTCGATCCCCGGGCTCCGGCGCGCTTGCTGGCGAATGGTTCGCCTTCGTACAAACTGGCCACCGAACTCGTCGGCGCGGAGACGAGCACGATGGTTTATGACGCCGTGCCGATGTCGCTGGCGATTGCGAGCACACCGGGCAAGTATGTGCTGCATGTCAGCGGGCAGGCGCTGGTGTGGACGCCCGCAACCGACACCGATCCGCGTATGGCCAAGCTGATCTTGACGGTGACCACGTTTGATAAGAAAAACAAGATGCTCAAGATGGAGGCAAAAGAGGTGACCTTCAAGGCGCCCAGGACCGTGGCGCCGACCGGTCGTATCGACAATCCGGTCGCTATGGAATACCAGGTTCCGCCGAACCCGAAGGCTGTGCGGGCGCGTTTTGTGGTGCGCGTGGATGCGACGGGACGGATGGGAACAGCGGATGCGGACCTGACCTTACCGCCGCCGCATAGCGCGTCCGCCCAGACGCCTGCGGCGACGAACCCTTAGTTTAGGTAGAGTCCGACGAATCAAGATCATCGTACGAAGCGCATCGAAATCATCGTACGAAGCGCATCGAAGCGCATCTTGGAGGAGGGTGGGGAGGAAGCGTGGGGCTTCAGCCCCACGAAAGTGAAGGTCAAAAGGATGGGCTTTAGCCCAGGGTTCTCTCCGGTGTCAGCGCAAACCCGGGGCTGAAGCCCCATTGTTTTCCGCACTCAATGTCCGGGCTGAAGCCCGGACCTCCCTCCCAAAGTAAAAAATGATTCGTCAGACACTACCTAGGGCAAAACTCACCGGTTATTGGTGCTTTACAGCCTCACCCTGAATGGCATCTCCGCGTAGAAACGCCGCGATGTTGTCATTGAGGAACTTGAGGTCGCCTGGACCTGCCCCGGCTCCGGCCGGGTGTCCCCACAGCGACGGGATCGGCTTCAACGTCACATGCGGGATGAACTGCGACTCGTAGCGGGCATCGCCGACGGGAAAGTACATGTCGGTCATGGAGGGCATGTAGAGCACGGGCACTTTGATGGAGGCGAGGGCTTTTTTGGTGTCGCCGTGGAAGCCCGGCGTAGTGCCTACGTCGTGTTTTTCCCAGGTGCGCATCTGCAGGATGAGGTTGTTGGCGTCAGCGCCGGGGATGAAGCCGTTGCGAAAATGGGCAAGGGTGCTGTTCAGCGTGGCGTTGGGATCGCCGGTCTTCCAGAGCTCGTCGCGCCACCACTGCTGGGAGTAAAGCCACCCGGCCCACACCATGCCGAAGGCTGAAATGCCTTTGGCGGGTTCCGTGCTGTAGTCACCGCCTTTGAAGTTCTCATCCACCGTGATTGCGGCGATCTGGCCTTCATTGCGCACGATGCCATGCGGCCAGGTCCGTGCGGTGCCGCTGGTGGCCACGATGCGGTCCATGAAGTCCGGATAGCTGACGGCCCACTGGAACGCCTGTTGCGCGCCCATGGAGAAGCCGATCACGGCGCGAAGGTGCCGGATGCCGAGCTCCTGGATGAGCAGTCGATGCACCGCCTCCACGTTGTCGCGGATCGTCATCACTGGAAAACGCGGGCCGTGGAAGGGCTCGGGCGTGTTGCTGGGCGAGGAGGAACTGCCGTTGCCGAAGAGCTCGGTTGTGACCAGAAAGAGCTTCGAGGGGTCGAGCGCGCGTGTTCCCGGCGAGCCGATCAGCCACTCATAGCCGCGATACTTTGCCATGTAGTGCGAGGGAAGAAGAACGGCATTGTCCTTGGCCGCGTCGAGCGTGCCGTAGGTGCCGTACACCACGTGCAACTCCGGCACCACGGCTCCGCTTTCGGTCTTGAAGTTGTGCAGCACGTACTCATGCTTCGTGGAGGCGGGAGCGGCGGCCTTACCCTGCGCGACGATCCCGCATCCGGAGTAGAGAAAAGCCAGCAATCCCCAACCTATGCGCACAAACAAACGCATTCCAACCTCCACATTTCAGGCGATGTGGTGAGGATACAGGTGAGTTCACGGTTCAGTGGTTACGTAATGTTTTTCATCCGCAGTCGAGATGACCTTTGTGTCATCAGCCTTAACGCACGCCGCCCAGCAACTGCACCAGGCGACGGAACGCCGCCTGCCGCGCGGCGGAGTTGGCGGCATTGGCGTCAGGAGCCTCGCCTGCGCGCATAAAGCCGTGACCGGCGCCGTCATAGGTGACCGGCTCATAGGCTTTGCCTGCGGCCTTCATGTCGAGCTTCGTTTGTTCCACCGTGGAGGTGATGCGCGCGTCGTTCTCCGCGTAAAAGCCGTAGACCGGAGCGGTGATGGACTTCATTGCGTCAGTTGGGGGCGGTGGACCGTAGAAGACGAAGGCGGCGCTGAGATCGTGGCGGTTCGTCGCGAACAGGAAGCTCTTGCCGCCGCCCCAGCAGAAGCCGGCGACGAAGAGTTTGCCGCTCGCGGCGGGCAGATGCTTGCCGTAGTCGGCTGCGGCGTTCAGATCGGCAAGCACCTGCTCATCGGGCAGGGAGGACACGGCCTTTACGACGGCTCCCTGATCCGGAAAGGCCGCGGTGCCGCCGGGGGAGTTGGGTACATATGCCGCCCCGGGGCTGGCCTGTTCCGCACCCGTGTGCCCGTGATCCATTGGAGTCTGCATCGTCGCTGGAAGGCAAGCCATGGGATCGCAGCCCATGCCGGGGCCGGCCACGGCCGGCGGACCGGAGTTGGGACTGGACACCTGCCGGAAGTACGCCTGGTTGTCGAGATAGGCGCGCGTCTCGGACAGGGTACGCGGCGACGACGTTAGGGCGGCTGAACCTGCAGGTCCCAGGCCGCTCAGAAGATCCGGTTCGACGACGATGTATCCCGCGGCGGCGACCTCATCGGCCATCTCGCGCGCCCAGTCGCTCAGCCCGAAGATCTCGTGGATCATGACAATCACCGGCGCCTTGCCTTTGACCTCGGGGTAGACCACCCAGGCCTGCAGGTTGCGGCCGCCGGGCTCGTGGATCGTGACGTACTCGCCATGGCGCGGGCTCTTGGCGAGCGTGTCCTTGGCCCATTGTTGTGCCGCCGCCGCCTGCGCGAGCCCGAAAGCGCAGACACCCATCATCGCAAGCGCGCCTGCGTGCGCTTTCATCGATTGCCTGATCATGGCCCCGAGTCTAGTCACGGTTGGTTTCCTGTGCAAGATCTCGTCGCGCGGCAGCTCTCGTGAGGACATCACCAATAAAAAGCCGGTTGATTCGCCGGCCGCACCGTGATGCCGGGCGGCAGGGTGTGCGCGAAATCGTCGAACTCGTCCTGCAGATCCGAAAACGAGGCGGTGGGCGTGGCGTAGTAGCTCACGCAGTCGCCCCCGAGCACCAGCGGCGGCTCATTGAGGCAAAGCTCGCCGACCAGCTTCCAATCTTTGGGTACAGGCGGGAACCAGAGCGGATAGATGACCACCAATCCCACCCGATGCCGGCGCACGATCTCATCCATCCACGCCGTGGACCTGTTCTTCTGCTCCGCCGCCTCGGCCGAGGCCAGCCCCCAGAGGTCGAGCACATACATGCCGGGACGGCGGCGATAGCTCACCAGGCCGATGTCGTTTACGGCCACATTGCCGTCATAGAAATCGTTTAGAAATCGCCGCGTTTGATACTGCTGCCGATACACCTGATTGGAAGCCTGCACCACATCATGGATCGCCTGGATGTACAGAAACGAGCAGCCCAGCAGGCCCAGCGCATACCATCCGAGCAGACCGCGTTCGCGCTCGTGCAGCACATGCATCAGGATCAGCACGCTGAAGAAGACGATGTAGACCTCATAGCGGTGAAACCAGCCGAAGCGGCCTACGAGCAGTTGAAGTCCGGTGGCGGCCGCTGCGCCCCAAAGCGCGAAGCGGCGTGCGCGCTCCGTCTGCCGCAAGGCGAGAAACGCCAGCGTGAGAAACAGGATCAGCACCAGAATGCGCTGCGGCTCGGTGAAGGTCTGGTCGGCGTTGTCGCCGATCATCATCAGCCCGCGCTCGCCGAGGCCGCTGGCGTGGGGAACGCGGCTCTTTACCAGCACCGAGGTCGGTATCCACGGCAGCCCGAGATGGTGCAGGTAGACCGAAAACAGCAGCACCGGGGCGATTGCGACCGCTAACAAACCTACAGCGCTGCGCATTCGCCGCTGGCCCACGAGCGCGATCGCCACGGCCAGGGCGATGCCGAGATTCTCATACCGCACCAGCGGCCCCAATGCCACGGCGGCCAAACACGGCAGCGGTATGCGCCGTCCGCGCAGGCAGGCGATGATGGCCCACGCGCCCGCGCCCGCGAGCAGCACCTGCAGCGTGTGTTCCATGCCGATAAACGTCAGCCCGACCAGATTGCCAATCAGGACCAGGGCCATAACCGAAAGGCCCCGGCGCCAGCTCTCTTCCGAAGCGGTGTTAGTGCCAGCGGCATCGGGAGCCGACGACCGGGGCCAGCGAGCCACGGCCGCACCCGCAAGCACGGCTGCCCCGAGGCTGGCCAGGACGTTGAGCAGCAGCGGAACCTGCCGTTGCCAGGGAAAACGCGCAAAGGGGGCCAGCAGAAACGGCCAAAGAATGCTCGAAGCCGGGGAGGAGAACTCGCCGGGGTTGATGCCGTAGTGGCCCTGGGCGATTTGCTCGCTGAGGGCGAGGTGAATGTAGGGATCGTCGAGCGCAAAGACGAAGTGGCCGCCGTTGACTACGCGAATCCCGTGATAAAACCAGGCGCAAAGCAGCAGGTAGACGCTGACGGCTATGGACGCCAACAACACGGTCTGGCGCCGCCGGGAAGGTATGTCAGCGGAAGTGACCGTCCTCACCCGCTCAGGCTACCATGCGGAGAATCCGGGTCTGACTCAACTACCCGGCCGAATGTGCGCCTCGTTGCCTTCACCGGACTGCACTTGTTTTTTCGATTGAAGTCCGGTTGCAAGCCAAATGAGCCCGGTCAGACAGGACAACCCGCCGAAGACCAGCCATATACCGGCGTGAGGTCGACGGGAATGCACAATTTCGAGAGCCCCGGTCAGAAAGAACAGGCTTATCGTAAGGATCCATAGGAGCTGGTTGTACTTCAGACGATCTCGCATACGAAGTAGCCTTTTTCCGCTTTTATCGGTCGCGGTCCAGCAGCCCGCCCACGATGCCGCCCAGAACCGCCGCCGTTCCCACGCCCGAGCCAACGCGACTTTCGTTGCCACCGGTCGCAAGATACGGCTGCAACGCATGTGCCAGATTGGCCAACGGCAGCGTCTGCAGCCACACGCGGCCGGGGCCGGTGAGCGCGGCGAGAAAGATGCCGTCGCCGCCGAAGAACATGTTGCGGATGCCCTGGATGCGCGTGATGCCGAAGTTCACGCCCGCCTGGAACGCGCCCACATGGCCGGGATGCACGCGCAACGTCTCGCCGGCGCGCAGATCGCGCACCACGGTCTCGCCGCCCAGCTCCAGCCAGGCGGTGCCGAAGCCCGAGACCTTTTGCAGCAGAAATCCATCGCCGCCGAAGATGCCCGCGCCGAGCGATTGCTGGAAGCCGACACCGAGGTTGATCTGCGGCGTGGCGCACATGAAGCCGTGGCGATGGATGAAGAACTCATGCCCGGGCGAGACCTCGACAGGCAGGATGTGGCCGGGAATTTTGGTCGCGAAGGCGACCTCGCCGGCGTAGCCCTGGGCGCCGTACTCGGTCATGAAGAGGGTGCCGCCGCCGGCCATGCGCTTGATGGCGCCGAAGAAGCCGCCGCCGCCGCCCAGCTGCGTGTGCGTGCTCATGGCGATGGACTGCGACATCCAGCTCAGCTCGCCGGCCTCGGAGATCACGCTTTCGCCCGGATCGAGCAGCAGCTCCAAGACCGGCATGGTAGTTCCAACAATCCTGCTTTGCATTCCTCTACTCCTTGGAGTACGTTCTCGCCTGGGCGTTCCATCGACTTTATCGTACGCGCGGCGCATGCCATTGGTTCCCCAGGCAGTCATTGCGGTGGCGGCGATGCAAGGATCCTGTCATACGATCAGCGGAGTGAACCGCAAGCCACAGCTTTTGCCCTTTGCAGCGCTTGGGGCAGGTGTATTAGCCATCTCCTGGTCAGCCATCTTCGTGCGTTGGACGCACATGCCGGGGATCGCATCTGCCTTTTACCGCCTGCTTTTCGCCTCCTGTTCCATCTGGATTCTTCGCGTCACGAAGCGGACAAGACGCAGCGCGAACACGGAACGAAAAACGCTCCTGCTGGCGGCTCTGGGAGGATTGTTCTTCGCCGGAGATGTCGGCCTCTATAACGTGTCGGTTTTGCATACGACCGCCGGAGGCGCGACCTTTCTCGGAAATAACGCTCCGCTCGTCGTTGGCCTACTCACGTGGATACTCACCCGAAAAATTCCATCAGGACGATTCTGGGCGGCTTTGCTCCTTGAGTTAACGGGCGCGTGGCTGATCGTCTTTGTTGACCGAAGTCATGCCCCTATGCGCTCCTACGGTGATCTGCTCGCCGTCCTCACCTCGGTATGCTTTGCGCTTTACCTGCTCGCGACGGAGCGGCTCCGAGCGCGGCTGGATACGCTCACTCTCGTTGCCATCTCGACCAGCTCAAGCGCTCTTGTTCTGTTTCTGGTGGCAATCCTGACGAGCACCGCGTTGAGTATTCCATCGGGCCAGTCGCTCATATGCTTGATCGGTTTGGGTCTCCTTTGCCAGCTCACGGGATATTTCTGTCTGACGTATGCTCTCGGGCACCTTTCCGCGACGGTCTCCTCCGTGGTCATGCTTGCCGTTGCGCCACTCACGGCGGTTTGGGCACTGCTTTGCTTTGATGAACATATGACCGCGCTGCAATGGACCGGAGGTGCCCTCATTTTGCTTGCGGTCTGGATTGTGAGCGGAAGCCGTAAGCAGTCCGGCTCAAGTGATCCTCAACTTGAGTTCCTCTGATTTCTGTTGCGAACGTCAGTATGCGTGGTATACACACAATCGATTGCCTAAAGCGTTTTTTTCAGCAACCGAGGTGCGCATGTCCGTTATGTACGTTCCCAGCGCTGTCCCTGATCGCAGTGTGCCGCGTGTACTTCCCGAACGTCTGCTGTCCCTCGATGTGCTGCGCGGTTTAACCGTTGCGGGCATGATCCTGGTCACCGATCCCGGCACCTACAGCGCCATCTTTCCTCCGTTTCGCCACGCGGAGTGGAATGGGCCGACGCTGACCGACATGATCTTTCCATGCTTTCTGGTGATGGTGGGCGTGGCGATGACTCTGTCGTTTGCCGCGCGGCTGCAGCGCGGTGCAACCCACACAACGCTGGCGTTTCATGCGTTGCGCCGGGCTGCCGTTCTGGTTGTTTTGGGGCTCGTGGTGAACGCGTTGCCGGACTTCGACCTCGCGCATCTGCGGCTGCCGGGCATCCTGCAGCACATCGGCGTTTGCTATGGCATGGCGGCGCTGCTGTACCTGGCGGTGGCGCGCCCGGCGATCAGCAATCGCAGCCGCCGTGCGGTTTTTGTGGCTGCGATGGTGTTGTCGCTGGGTGGTTACTGGGCGCTGCTGAAGCTGTATCCGACGCCGGGCTTCGGCCCGGGGCGGCTGGACTCGCTGGGCTCCCTGCCGGCGTTTGTGGATCGCGCCGTGTTCCGCGTTCCGCACCTGTGGGCCTATGGCACAACGCCCGGCTACGGCGTCACGTTTGACCCCGACGGCCTGCTGTTGACGCTGCTGCCTTCATTCGCGACGGTGCTCTTCGGCGTGCTCGCGGGCGAGGTGCTGCGCGACGGCGACGCACGCCGGGAACAGTGCGCCACGCTGGCCGTGGCGGGTACGGCGGTGTGGCTGGCGGGCCTGGGGCTGAGCCATTGGCTGGTGCTCAATAAAAAAATATGGACCAGCACCTTTGCCCTGCTTTCAAGCGGGCTTTCGCTGCTCGTGTTTGCGGGGCTGTTCTATCTGATCGATATTCGCGGCCGGCGGCGGGGCTGGACCCTCGCACGCATCTTCGGCACCAACGCGATCCTCGCGTTTGCCCTTTCGCAGATCATCACAATGCTGGGCACCCGCATTCACGTCGTCTTCCACGGAAAATCGACGGGTCTGCATACGGCTATTTATCAGCAGGTATTCGCTATGGCCGGCGCGCCGCGGCTCGGTTCGCTGCTCTATGCGATCGCGGTTGTGTTGTTGAATGCGGCGCTGATCTATCCTCTGTATCGGCGGAAAATCTTTCTGCGTATCTGAACCGGGGCTATGGCAGTGTCTGTGTGAATCACGATCTTCGTACGAAGTGCCTTGAAGCGCATCTTGTTGGAGGGTGGGGAGGGAGCGTGGGGCTTCAGCCCCACGAAGGAGAGCCAAAGTATGGGCTTTAGCCCGGGGTTCTCTCCGCTGCCGGCGCAAATCCGGGGCTGAAGCCCCATTCTTCTCCGCACTAAATGTCCGGGCTGAAGCCCGGACCTCCCTCCAAATAGAGCAAAAAATCGATTCGTCAGACACTGCTTATTATCCCGTCTCTGACGAACGCCGGCTCCGCCGACCCGATCGCAACCGGCGCAGGCCGAGCGCAAGCAGAACGCAAACGACGATGCTCACGCCCGCATCCGTGATGTAGCTGCCCGCGATGCCGCGCCAGCTGTAGCCCCAGCCGTCGATCAAACTCATATAAACGATGGCGAGATTGCTCGCCGCCAGCAGCACCGTAAAGGTTGTCGCCGCCAGCGGATTGCCGGGGCCGATGGTCTCAAAGGTGATCGCGTTGGCGGCAGAGAACGCCATCGCCTGCAATACATTTTCCCCGGTGATCGCGACCGCGAAGCTCCACGGCCGGCGCGGCAGCAGAAGAAGACTCAGCGTGAACAAGCCACCGACGATCCCGATGCCGAGATACAGCGGGCGCAGCGCGGCCTTCCTGGCCAAAGGCGGGATAAGCAGGCTGCCTACGATGCCGGCGATCGCAGAGCCGATGCCCGCGCAGAAACTGACGGTGCGTTCGCTGGCGGAGAAGTCCTTGCCCACGCCTCCCAGGACGTTGGTCAGCGCGAACGAGGCCGAAGGGAGCGCAAACAGCAGCAGGGCGATGGCCACCTCGCGGCGTTTTAGCAGCGCGAGCACATCACCCCAGAACTGCGCGAAGCTTTCGCGCGCCAGGCGGCGGTCGGGTCCAGGCGCGGGGATCCAAAGAAACGTAAGTGTGGGCAGAAGCAGAAGAGCTCCAAGCAGCGTGCCTGTGATCAGCGACGGCAGACGGTGCAACAACTCGCCCGCGAGCAGCATCATCAACCCGCCTGCCCCGAGATTGGAGACTGCGAACCAGGCGCCCAGTGCGCCGTCCTGCTTCTTGGCGATGAGTGAGCCCATCCAGCCGCCCACCGCACCCTGATACAGCGAGGCGGCGGTATACCCCGCGGCCATCACGAACTCCACGGTGACGAGGTTATTGTGGTGCATTGCGGTGAACGCCACGGCGACGGCGGTCAGCGCGGCGAAGACCAGCGCGTAGCCGCGGCGGCTGAAGCGGACATCCAGCATCGGCGAGAGGGCAAACACCCAGAAGCTCGGCGAGATGATCACCGCGGTGAGGCCGGCGATGCGTCCCCCCGGCACACCCTGCGCAGCCAGCATCTCCGGGACCGTGACCACCGCAAAGCCGCCCATCAGCCCAAAGGTGGCGTTGGTCATGCCCATCAGCCAAACAGGCGGCAATCGCCGTGGTTCCGTCATCGGCCCTCGTGCGTGTGCAGCGGAAGTGGGTGCTTCGGTATGCCGATTGTGCCACGGAAACAAGGAATCGCTGCAGCGACACGCAAGCTTTGTGGGTGCAACGGAGCGCAAAGACAGCACGGAATCCGCATCTCAATCGGGAGAGACGCGAAAGGGTTCCCATGGGCGATAGTCAGACGCAGGATCAGACCAACGAGGCAAATAAGGATCAGGGCGGCGAAACAAATGATGGCGGGGGCAAACTGACCGGAGACCGCGGCGACGCGAAGGCGGACGCTTCCGGATATCGCGGCAACAATTCTGGAACCTCCGGCTCCGGCGAGACGCATGTTCACTCGGCGACCCCGGAGAATGAGGAGCAGCAGCTCAATCCCTCCGCGCCGGGCGACACAGGGACGACTCCGGGAACAAACGCGAAGGCGGGTTGACCTTCGTAACTACGCACGTTACGAAAGAGATCGCGAAGGTGCGCAATAGGGCTCTACTATCCGGAGACCACTCGTTCCATGAGGTTTCCCGTGCGCAAACTGTTCTCCGCAGTGTCCGTTGTTCTTTGCCTGGTCGCTGGTTGTCTTCTCACCCCCTCGGCCCGCGCCGACAGCTACTCGATCTTCAACCTCGGTGGCGATAACGTCACGCTGGTCGGTATCGATGCGAGTGGCGATGCGCTTCTCAAACAGTTCAGCAGCTGTGCCGGCAACGGCAGTTCGAACGGCTGCTATGAAGAGTTCACGGACGGGGCAATGATCTATCGCTCCGATGTGGCGCCAAGCAGCTTTATCGCGGATAACGGAGCGGCTTGCTCCGCGCCCGCCGGTTTACAACAGGTGGGAAGATCAGTTTGTGACAGCGGCTTCCAGGTCACCGGCGCCTATTTGGGCGCTGTGCCGGGTGTTTGGGAGACCTACCCAGGCAGTGCGTCGCCCGGGGATTTCGTCTACGAAGGCTCTGCCGATGTTCTCTTCGTGAATGGCGCAGGAGACTTCGTGGTGGCGGACGGACTGCAGGACTCTGTACTCCAGGTGATGGCTGTCCAAGCGGCGGCGCAGACGCCCGAGCCCTCGACCATGACCCTGCTCGCGACCGGTGCACTCGGCTTGTGCGGGCTTATGAGGCGCAGGAATGGGCGAAGGGGATCGACCTGCGCGTAACCCGCTGTGACAGGTAAAATCGCCATGCGGGCCTATAGCTCAATTGGTTAGAGCAGCGGACTCATAATCCGTTGGTTCCAGGTTCAAGTCCTGGTGGGCCCACCACGACCTCTGCGAAGCCTGCCTGTATCGGTGTTCCTAGGCTGATTACATAAGGGTGTGTTGGAAGGGTAAATTCCTATTCTGCGGTGTCATCTCTCCACTTCGCAGACGATAAAACCGTCCGCTCCGGTCGAGAGGACACTCCATAACAACATGCAATCCGCCCCTAATATTCGATGATGTGGGGTGAAGGATATTCAAACGTGCCATCGCTGCGATCGACGTAGAGGAAGACCTTCTGGTCGCCATTGACGGTTGCGCCGACGATGATGCCCGTACCGAAGAACCCTGTGCCGTCCGCGCTCGACACGTCGATATGGTGCGAGGTGACAGGGCCTTTTACGGGACTATAGGTGGTCCAGTCCTCCGTGAAGCGGGAAAGCGGGTAGCCGGCGTACTTTTGCGGGTGTTGCTGCCAGTGGGAATCGTTGTTGTAGATCCCGTAGGCCTGGGCGTAGTCCCTGTCCTGAAGCGCGGTGTAAAACTTGTTGACCCGATGCTCTGCCGGCAGGTCGGAGAACATCCAGCCGTGGCCGAGGATGCGGCCCAGTAAGAACAGCACGACCAGAAGCCCCACGATGGATGCAGCCGCGATCCCGAGAGTCTTTGTGCGCCGCGCGCGGCGTCGGTCGTATACGGGGGCATTCATCAGGCTCATCGGTGTCTTTTATCCTCGCGGGTGCAGCGTTCCGGTGCAACTGCGCTATTAGACACCGGCGAGCGGAAAATAGGTTATCGCCCCCCCGGTTCTTTCGCCTTATTCGGTCGCCGCTTCTCTGCGAGGAGACCAAAGCAGGTTAGCGGAGGCGCATGGTGAGTGGGAAGGCGTTTGCGATGTGCTCGAAGTGTGGGCCGGTGGGCAGATCGTAGATGCTGAGCACATCGAAGCGGATCGGCACGAGATCGCGCCAGGGCTCGGGAAGTCTGCGGCGATAGGCCAAAGCCATGCGGCGAAGTGTCTTTTGCTTGGCGGCGTCGACGGCTGATTCCGCCGGCGCCAGATCCCGCGCGGTGCGGGTCTTGATCTCGAAGACCACCAGCGTATCGCCATCCCAGGCGACCAGATCGAGGTCGCCTTTAAGCCTTGCAGAATGCCAGCGGCGCGCAACGACCGTGTAGCCAAGTTCGCGCAGGTGAAACAACGCAAGGTCCTCGCCGCGTTCGCCGGTGACGAGGTGCTCAGGCTTGGGATCGCGGCCGCGTTTGCGGGCACGATCAGCGGCATGGCGGTCGGCGCGTGCGCGCAGGCGAAGGTACGCGGCGCGTTCGAGGTCCAATGCTTTTCTTTGTATGCCAGCGAACATGCCGCCCAGTGCCCTCCGAAAACCCTTCGGGATGACAAGCCAAAAAGTGTCGCAATGACAGGTCAAGAAAGAACTTACCGCAAAACTTATTGAATCTGCACTAACCCGGAAGAGGCACCGTGGCCGGACATACCGCTAGGCGTGGTCTCCGGGTGCTGCGGCGCGCGCCAGTGGTCGATGTAGCTGACCTGGTGCACGCAGGAGATGGTGCAGTTGGGCGCGCAGCCTTTTTCGGTGAGGAACTCGCGCTCCACGTCGGTCTTCCTGTACTCGGCGATGGGGATGCCGGGATATCCGCGCTGCTGCGAGCAGTAGCTGACCAGGCCGTTCTCATCGACGTACAGGTAACGCGAGCCCGCGCGGCAGCGCCAGTCATTGGGCTTGCCGTTGGCGATGGCCTCCTGAAAGCCGTTGAAACGCGAGTAGCTGCGGCGGGTGAGCGAGCGGACCTCGTTCCACACCTTGCGTTCGCGCTCGCCGAGCGGTTTCAGCTGCCCAGAACCGTCGTGGATGATGCCGATGGTCGAGGAGAAACCGAGTTCCAGAGCGCGTTTCGAGATCACCAGCGCATCTTCGGGGTTCTGGATGCCGCCGCCGACGACGGAGTTGATATTCACATGGAAGTCGGCGTGCTCGGCCAGCATCTTCAGCTTGGCGTCGAGCACCTTGAGCGACTTCTTCGAGACCTCGTCGGGCAGGATGTTGTCGATGGAGATCTGCATGTGATCGAGCCCGGCTTTGTTGAGCCGCTGTATGCGGTCGGGCATGAGCAGATAGCCGTTGGTGATCATGCCGGCGATGGCGCCGTTGTGGCGGATGCGGCGGATCACGTCATCGAGCTCGGGGTGCAGCAGGGGCTCGCCGCCGGAGATGGTGATGACGGCGGTGCCGAGACGGCCGAGGTGGTCGATGCGGTTGCGCATCTCGGCGATGGGCGTGGGCTTGGAGATGTCGTCGAACTCGTTGCAGTAGGTGCAGGCGAGGTTGCAGCGGCGCATGGGCACGATGTGCGCCATGTAGGGATGCGCGGTGTCGAGCAGGGCGGAGCCGATGGAGCCAAGCTCGCGCAGGCGGCGTTCGGCGGCCAGCAGGCGGCGGCGGACGGTCATGCGGCGCTGGATGCGGACCGGATCGGACTCGGACTTCGCAGTAGGGGCGAGCTGAGTTTGATAAGACATCAGGTCCATTCATTCTACCGTGAGGTGACGACGGCTCGACCGATACCGGAGGCTCCGATAGTCTGGTTGTGTGTCTTCCGTGGCGGGACCGGGAAAAGCCAAGTGGCTTAGTACTACGGGCCTAAGGAGGGATTCGTCCCTCAGCGCTTTTGCGTGAAAGTCCACAGCCCCAACTTCACGAGGAAGACATCGAAACGACTCACAGAACCTGCCCGATCCACTAGGGAGTGTCCAACGAATCACGATGATCGTACGAAGTGCATTTGGAGGGAGCGTGGGGCTTCAGCCCACGAGAAGGAGAGCCAAACGATGGGCTTAAGCCCAGGCTTCTCTCTAACCTAAGCGCGAAATCCGGGGCTGAAGCCCAGTTCTTCTCCATACTGTAGGTCCGGGCTGAAGCCCGGACCTACCTCCGAAAGCAAAAAATGATTCACACAGACACTACCAAAGACCTGAAGGATTAACCCTATGCCGCGCGAAATCAACTGGACAGACACACTGGAGATCGGCATTCAGCTGCAGGAACTGCATCCGGACGTAGAGCCGTTTTCCGTTCGCTTCACCGATCTGCACAAGTGGATCACGGAGATCCCGGGCTTTGTGGGAGATCCGGCCAAGTCGAACGAAAGCCTGCTTGAGGCCATTCAGACGGCATGGAACGAGGAGTACGAGGACGCCAAGCACGGCTGAGCCTCTCTGTAGGCTAGGGCGATGGGACCACCTGATCAGGTGTTGGCCTCATCCAACCCAGCTGGAGAGTATTCGTGAAGCTACATCGCAATCTCACTATCCTCAGCCTCGGTTTTCTAATAGGAGTTCCTGTCTTTGCGCAGACGACCACACCGACCGAACAGCAAGCGCGCAAGCAGACCAAAGCTGAGCTGAAGCAGCAGCATAAGGCCGATAAGGCGCAGGCCAAAGCGGACAAGTCCGAAGCCAAGGCCGTCAACACCAAGGAAGCCAAGAAGGCCGCCAAGGCTCAGGACAAAGCTAACGCAACACAGCCGCAGTAGAAGGCTAGGCTCTGCGGCGGCGCAGGAGTTGGGTCGGCAGTGTCGAACCCAGCAGATGGGGCACGCCCAAACCCAGCACGGCCCACACCGCTCCTCCGATCAGCAGCAGTGCGATGTCCCCGAGATAGCCGCGATGCATGGGAAGTACTCGCAGCAAGGTGAGGACGCCGGCTGCGGCGAAGAGGGAGCCAGCTGCGAATTGCGCCAATTCACGTTTATCCAAGCCCCCCAGCGGCACTAGCCAGCGTTTGTGCAGCAGCACGGCAAGCGTGACCGTGTGAAGAAGGATGGCCAGATTCGAGGCCCACGCCAGCCCAAGTACGCCGAAGTGCTTGTAAAGCATCCAGTAGATAGGCAGCGATATGACTGTGATGATCGTACCGGCGATCATGGGCGGTAAGGTCTGGCCGGCGGCATAGAAGGCCCGAATGTAGATCGCCTGGGCGCTCCAGAGAGCGAGTGAAAGAGAGAAGGTTCCCAGGAAGAGCGCCGTCTCCTGGGCATCCCTTGCCGTGTAGTGGCCGCCGCGCAGCAGAAGATCGCATATCGGGCGAGCTAACGACACCATGGCAGCCGTTAGCAGGAATGCCACGCTAAGAATGCGCGTCACTGAACGGCAGACCGCCTGGCGGTAGTCTTCATGCCTTTGCCCGGAGTACAGGGAAGCGAAGAACGGAAGCGATGCCGCGCCGGCAGCCTGCCCGATGATCGCCATGGGCGCCGTGAAGAGCTTCTTGGCGTTCATCAGCCGGGAGATGTCGCCGGTGGCGTGCTTGGCGAAGTACTGCAGGATCTGCGTGTCCATAAAGACGACGGTGACGCCGAGCATCATGGGAAGACTCATGCGAACCCAATCGCGCAGACCCTCGTTGCCGCGGTCGAGGATGGGGCGCCAGCGCACGCCGGCCCTATGGGCGGCATAGGCGTTCACCAGGAACGGACCGGCAAAGGCGCCGAACAGCGCTCCCCAGGCGAGCGAGGGAATGCCGACCCAGCGCGCGGCGATGACGCCACCGAAGATGATGCCGCAGGAGTACACCAGCGGAGAGACGGCCTGGTAACCAAACTGCTTGCGCACCAGCGCGACTGAGGCCAGTACGCCACCGGCGAAGAAGAAGATCTGTCCCGGCAGCAGGATGCGCGTCATGTGAACCGCAAGCGCGTCCTGCGCGGGATCGCCTTTGGAGTAGATCCGGATGTAGTACGGGACGACGAACTCGGCCAGAAGCAGCGCTGAACCGAGCACAAGCGCCATGGTGTTGAGGATGACCGAGAGCGCAATCTCGCCGTCCTCGTCGCGACCCTGCTCGCGGTAGCGGCTGAGAATGGTGACGAAGCTGATAGACGCAGCGCCGCCGATCAGCAGGTAGTTCACCAGATCGGGAAGATTGAACGCGATGTTGTAGGCGTCTGTTTGCGGTCCCGCGCCAAAGGTGAAGGCGATGTACTTGTCGCGAATCAGACCGATCATGCGCGACAGAAGTGCAAAGGTACTGAGAAGAATCGTCGCCGATGCTGCCGTGTGTTTGTGCGACAGACGGAACGAGCGGAAGAGCCCGCGCGAAGGCTGTGCGGGCGCAAGGGACAGTTGCGATTCGGCGGGGCGTTCCGCCTCGGCGGGTACCTCGGCTGGCGTGGCTGCTGGAATTACGGGCACATGGCCAGACTGCAACGGCGGGTGGCCGCGGCGCAAATCGCTCTTCACAGAGCTACTCGCCGGGGAACAGATCGCCCTGGTTCAGCTCGCGTCCGTCGCGGACCAGGCGCAGCATCTCCGGACGGGGTGCTTCGGAGCGCGACACCGTGAACCTGGGCTCAAGCACAAGCCGCGGACGCATGGGTGTCGGCTCAGGTGCAGGTTTTGGCTGTCCCGAACGCGGCGCTTCGAGCAGTGTCAACAGGGAGTGCAGATCATCGCGCAGGGCACGAAGCTGCATCCCCCGGCGCAGATCGGATGCGCTATCGACGGCGGGGCTGGCGGCGACAACCGCTTCCACGATTGCAACCGGCTTTGGCTGCAGAGCCATGGCTTCGACAGGGGCAGGCGCAGGGGTAAAGGCCTCGGCTGCGGCCTGCTCGCGGGCCTTGGCCTCGTCTTTGAACACCTGGCGGGCGCCGGGAATGGTGTAGCGCTGGTCATAGAGCAGGCTCTTGATGCGCAGCGCCATCTCCACATCGCGCTTGCGGTAGAGCCGCTGGCCGGTGCCGCCCTTGGTGGGCTTCAGCTGCGGAAACTCGGTCTCCCAGAAGCGGAGCACGTAGGCGGGCACCTCGCACAGGCGCGCCACGTCGCCGATGCGGAAGTACAGCTTGTCCGGAATCTCCGGTGCGACGATCTTGCGGATTGGCTGAATGCCCATAGTTGGCCCACGAACGCGTTTTCTCTTAATCGGGCATGGTACAGCCCCGCCGCGTTAGTCAAAGTATAGGAGGCAGCCCGGCAGCAAACCAGTGCTTTTTGCGGTTCCGCGACCGATGGGGTACACCCTGTGACCTGAACCACGGGAGTAAACATGGGTTCAAGCGGCACTTGAGGGTTTACGATGCGGATATCAAAAAGCCCCTGCATCGGTAAATCTTAGAAATGAAAGTAGAAGAGCCATCCGAAGACGGCTCTTAAGGGCTCACTGGGAATCTCAATTTTCCTTGAAGTTCTTCCCGAACCTTTGTTCTATGACGCATGTGCAATAGAGTGGCTACAAATGCAGCTAAGCCTGAAATAGCTCCAAGCGCCAGCGAAGTGTAATCATTCATCGGGCCTTCTCCTCTCAATGTAAAGACCTGCGCTGAAGAAAAGCGCACTGATCGCGATTGCTGTCAACGTCCACCAACCGCTAACCTTCCCCGAGATTACCTTGTCCAGGTTTGCGAACACGAAGATCAGGACGCCAACTTCTCGAAACGCGTCCGAAACCATCTTCTCTATGCTCTCCCGCGCCATAGGACTCCTACGCGGACTGCACTCCCGTGCGGCGCAAGCATGCAGTTACAAAGTATGACGGCTGAATCTTTAAAGAGTGCAGAAAGTTTTCCACAGCGCATGTATGTCGATCATTCTTTCCCGTTTCGGGACAGAAAAACCCGCTTTCCAAATTAGCTTCTTACATTCGCAACAGCTCCAGTTTATCAGTTTCCAGCCCAAAAATCGCCCTCAGCCGCCCGGAGTCAAATACACTGAAGGCTCGCCATTCCCATGTCCACCACCGCCATTCTGCCCCCCGAACCCGCCGCTCCCGAGCCGATCCACAGCTGCCCCAGCTGTAGCCATTGGCTGCCGGAGGGCACGCTCGCCTGCCCGGACTGCCAGACGCTGACCTACGGGCGTCACCTGAGCCAGCTCGCCCACGCGGCGCAGCAGCTGGAGGGGGAGGGTAAGTGGCCGGAGGCGCGCGACCGCTGGCGGTCCACGCTGGCTTGGCTGCCCGAGGGCACGGAACAGGCCGAAACCATCCACGGCCACATCTCGCAGATCGACACGCGGCTGAACGCCGAGGCCGAGCGCAAAAACAAGTGGACCAAACGCCTGGGCCCGTTCGCGCCGGTGTTTTTCTTTCTCCTGAAGCTGAAATCCGCTTTTTTCATCCTGTTGAAGCTGAAGTTTTTTCTGGGGCTCTTCGCCTTTTTTCGGCCTGTACTGGGCGTTGGCGGGCTGGCGCTTCGCGCTGGGCTTCACCGTGTGCATCTTCCTGCACGAGATGGGGCACTATGTGGCGGTAAAGAGGCGCGGGCTCAAGGCTGAACTGCCGATGTTCGTCCCCGGCCTGGGCGCCTATGTGCGGTGGTACTCCATGGGGGTCTCGCGCGAGGACCTCGCCGCCATTGCGCTGGCCGGACCGCTCTACGGCCTGGGCGCAGCCGCGCTTTGCCTGGCGATCTTCTTCGCGACGCATGCGGTGTTGTTCCTGCTGCTGGCCAATATCGGCGCCTGGTACAACCTGTTCAATCTGACGCCGGTCTTCGGTTTTGATGGCGCGCAGGCGACCTATGCCCTTTCACGTGTGCAGCGCATTTTGCTGACCGCGACCTGCCTGCTGTTCTTCGCGCTCACGGTGGCGGATGCAAACCCGAACCGTGCCGGCACCCAGTGGGTATTCCTGATCGTGGCCGCCGGCATGGGCTGGCGCTCGTTTAGCAACGACGCGCCGGAGACGCCGCACAGCCGCACGCTGGTTATCTTCCTTTCCCTGATCCTGCTGCTCGGGTTCCTGCTCTACCTGACGCCGATTCCGGGAATGCGCTAGCGGGCCAGTTCCATGCTCCGCTCCCTATACTTGGGCTTATGGCTCTTTTCCTTTCCCGCTCCGCCGAGCTTCAGGCCCGTGCGGAACGCCTGATTCCCGGCGGCGTCGACTCGCCGGTGCGCGCGTTTCGCGCCGTCGGCGGCCATCCGCCGTTTGTCGCCAGCGCCGAGGGCGCCTACCTGACCGATGCCGACGGCAACCGCTACATCGACCTCTTCGGCTCCTGGGGCCCCATGCTGCTGGGACATGCCTTTCCTCCAGCCGTGGAGGCAATCCGCGAGGCCGCCGGACGTTCCGCGTCGTTTGGCGCGAGCACGGCCGCAGAGGCCGATCTGGCTGAACTCGTGCAGCAGTGCTTTCCGTCCGTGCAGAAGCTGCGTTTCGTCAGCTCCGGCACCGAGGCCTGCATGTCGGCGATCCGGCTGGCGCGCGGCTACACGGGCCGCAACTTCGTGATCAAGTTCGAGGGCTGTTATCACGGCCATGCCGACGCTCTACTGGTGAAGGCCGGCTCCGGCCTGGCGACCTTCGGCATCCCGGGTTCCGCCGGCGTGCCCGCTGAGACCGCCATGCACACCTTGGCGCTGCCGTACAACGATCTCGGCGCGGTGGAAGCGGCGTTTGCGAATCATCCCGACGGGATCGCTTGCATCATTTTGGAGCCGGTCGTCGGCAACGCCGGAACCGTGCTGCCCGCACCGGGATTTCTGCGCGGGCTGCGTGAGCTGACCTGGAAGCACGGCGCACTGCTGATCTTCGACGAGGTCATGACCGGCTTCCGGCTTTCGCTCGGCGGTGCGCAGGTCCTGTACAGGGACGAACTTGGCGGGGACGGTGAGACACCCGCCTGGCCGGACCTTACCACGATGGGCAAGATCCTCGGCGGCGGGCTGCCCGTGGGGGCCTTTGGCGGACGGGCGGAGATTATGGATTTTCTGGCGCCGCTCGGCCCGGTGTACCAGGCCGGCACACTCAGCGGCAATCCGCTGGCGATGGCTGCCGGGATTGCGACGATCGGGTATCTGCTGGCGCATCGTGAGGAGATCTACCCGAAGCTGGAACGAACCACCGCAGCCATTGCCGATGGCGTCGCGAAGATTGCGGCGCAGGCGGCTATTCCGCTACAGACCAATCGTGTCGGCAGCATGTTCACCTGGTTTTTCACGGTCATGCCGGTGCATGACTTCGGCGGCGCAAGCACATCCGACACCGCGGCCTTCGCACAGTTTCATCGCGGCATGTTGGAGCGCGGCGTGTGGCTGCCGCCCAGCCAGTACGAGGCGGCGTTTGTCTCGGCAGCGCATGGAGAGCGTGAGATTGAGGCTATTTTGACGGCCGCATGGGAGTCACTTGCAGCGGTGACCATCTGACAACCGTTGGTTGTATTGCCGACCCTCCCGCAGACTCAGTAAAACGGCGCGATGCAAAGCAACTATGTTTCTCTCCAAGGTCCCGTCGAACGCCGGCAGAACCGGCTCGTGTTGCGCATTCCGCTGGATGCCGGTGGCGACAAACTGCAGCTGGTCGCTCATGCCACCTCTTTTGTCGAGGACAGGGATCTGATCGTCCTCCTGCCGGAGTGGCTGGCGCAGCGGATGCACCTGGGCGAAGGCTCTGAGGTGTACATCGACGACCGCTGGGGCAAGCTGAACATCGCCCGCGTTTCATAGCTATGCGGTCACAGGAGCAGGATTCCGGGGCTTCGGTTCCATCCAGATCTTGCCCGCCAGCGCCAGCACCAGCAGCATCGCCGTGCTCAGGCCGAAGATGCGGCGGATGCTGGTCAGCTCCGCGAGGACGCCGGAGAGCAGCAGGCCGGCGATCTGCGCGGTGAAGATCACGGACATCACCGTCGACCCGACGCGCCCCATCAGCTCATGCGGCGTCTCCTGCTGAATCATTGTCTGCGAAGGGACGATGATGCCTGCACAGGCGAAGCCGATCAGGAAGCAGCCGCCGTACAGCGTAGCGGCGTTTGGAAGTGCGGCCATCAAGAGCGTTCCACCGGCGATGCCGATGAGCCCGAAGTACACCTGGGCTGTGTTGGAGACGCGCTTTGCCAAGGCGTTCAGCGCGTTCACGCCGATCATCATGCCCACGCCGATCAACATGCTGGCGACCGTGAAGACCATGATGGCGGCGTGGAGGTCGTCGCGCACATACACGGCAATTAGCGGCCCAAAGCAGCCCATCACGAACATCGCCGCGGCCAGCGCCATGATGACAAAGAGCAGTGCCGCATGGTGCAGGATGAAGCGGGCGCCCTCGCGCATGTCGGCGACGATGCGCGCCACGCCCTTTACCGCAACGGCTTCCACGCCGCCCGCAGCTGCGTCTTTAGCCGGCTTCTTCGCAAGCAGCAGCGGCACGCTGGCGATAAAGCTGGCGGAAGCTGCAAAGCTGACCGCATCGGCCCAATAGCAGAACTTCGCGCCGAACAACCCGACCAGCGCACCCGCCGCGAACGGGCCGATGATCCGCATGATGAAGAATGCCTGCTGCAGCAGCGCATTCGCGGAACGCAAACCATGGGCGGGCACGATGGAACGAATGGCCACACCCTGAGCGGGCGAGAAGAAGCTCGACACGACGCTGATGGCGGCCATGACCAGGTAGAAGCCCCAGGCGTGATGCACCGTGAGCAGCAGCAGGCACAGGCAGCCGCGGAGGAGATCGCTCGAGACCATGGTGAGCTTCAGCGGCCAGCGATCCACAAAGACGCCGCTGACGATGCCCAACACCGCAATGGGCAGGAGATACGAGATCTGCAGACCGGTGACCTGCTGCGCATTCGCGTGCAGCGTAAAGGTCATCACCTCGATGACCGCGAAAAGCGCAAGGAAATCGCCCAGAACACTGACGATCTGCGCGTACCACATGCGGCGCATGGGCACGATGCGGATCACTTCGCGGAGGCTCAGCGGATCGGGCTGCACGGGTGAGGGAAGCGGCAGGCCCTCGGGTGTTTCGGCGGCGGCGGATTGGGTCTGGGTACTCATGCTTCCTCCTCCTTTGCTTCGCGCGAGGAAAAACGAACGCCAAAGATGCAAAAACAGAACGCAAAGGCCGCAAAGGCAGAACGCAAAGGCCGCAAAAACAGAACGCAAAGGCGGCAAAGGCAGAACGCAAAGGCAGCAAAGGCAGAACGCAAAGGCCGCAGAGGCAGAACGCGAAGGACGCAGAGAATGCCTGCACCGGCGCCTTTTGTACGACTGTCTGGGTTGAACTCTTCGCGACCTCTGCGTTCAGACCTTTGCGACCTCTGCGTTCCGCTTTACTCGGCGATCTCCACCAAGAGCACCTGCTCATCGTGATCCACCTCACGGAGCTTGACCTCGATGATCTCGCGGCTGCTGGTGGGGACAACGCGGCCGATGTACTTGGCTTCGATGGGCAGCTCGCGATGGCCGCGATCGATCAGCACCAGCAGCTGCACGCTTTTGGGCCGGCCGTGGTCGAACAGGCCATCAAGCGCCGCGCGCACGGTGCGCCCGGTGAAGAGCACATCGTCGATCAGGATGATGTCGCGGCCGGCGATATCGAAGCCAATCTCGGCGCTTTCTACCACTGGCCGGGCGCCGCGCGTGGACAGGTCGTCGCGATAAAAGCTGATGTCGAGAACGCCGGTGTCGATCGGGTGCTTTTCAATGGTGGAGATGATTTTGGCGATGCGTTCGGCCAGCGGCACGCCGCGGCGCTTGATGCCGACCAGGCCAAGGTTGGTGGCGCCATGGTTGCGCTCGACGATCTCATGCGCCAGCCGCACCAGGGTGCGCTCGATCTCGGAGCCGGACAGGAGGCGGCCCTTTTCGCGCAGTTGCGGCGAACGCGTGGAGTCTCCGGAGCTCGCAGTTTCGGCGGGATTCAATGGTTCACTCATCACAACGCGATGATAGCAGCGGAGATAAAGAGATCCCCCGAAAACTCAGTTGTTTATGCCGGGCGGCGGCGTCCCAGCAGCAGACCGGCGAGCCCTGCTGTAGCCGTCGAGAGCAGCAGATACAGGCCGCCCGAAACCGTACCCATCCAGAGCAGCAGACCGACGCGGAACTCGGGGATGCCGAGCAGCCGGAGCATGGGTTGGGCGGCGGCGCCGTACTGCGTCTGCGCGTTGGTGCGGATCTGGGCCATGGCCTCCGCGATCTGCGTGTCGATGGTGTTGTGGACCCCGTGCTTCAGAACATAGCGCGCCAGCAGCAGGCTCAGGGTGAACACCAGAGCGCAGCAAACCGCGACGAGCAGCCCGGTAAGCAGCCCCAGCCGTGCGGCAAAGCCGGCGGTGAGCCGGCCGGAGCGCGCCCGGGTGTTGTAGAAGCCCACGGTCAGCGTGGGGGCGCTGAAGATCCACAGCCACGCCAGCATCAGCAGCGGCGCAAACACCAGCCCGGCGAGATCCAGGCCAAGGGCGATGCCGCTGCTCAGCAGGGCGTACTCCACGGCCAGCGGCCAGCGGCCCGGGCGGGCGCGATGCTCGCGGCGTTTGGTGCGGCGTTGCGCGGTGGGCAGGCCCTCAGTCCCGGAGGCCTCCGGCGGGGGTTCGGCGGCTGCGATGGCGCGTTCGCTATAGCGCTGCACCTCGAGCGCGGTCTCCTGCTGCAACTCTTCTGAGAGAAAGATCTGCGGCGCGCCGCAGACGCTGCAATAGATCAAATGGCCGCTATCGATCGTCAGCGGGTGATGGCAGCGGAGGCAGGGTCGTTCGGTCATTTCCTTGAAGCTATCCGAGCGGCGCGGCTTCGGCAATGTTCTTGTAGCGGCGATGCAGGGCGAAAAGGGAATCCCCGCGGGAGGACAAGAAGAAAGAAGGCGCTATTCGCGGTCGCCGGAGTCGTGATTTTTTGCATCGGATGGCAGATCCAGCGCTACAAGGCCGATGTGCGTGCCGCCGTCCTCCGCGTGGACGCCCACGATGTGCTGGTGCACCTGGGAGCCGGCGCGTAGTTGTACTTCGCCGTCGTCCGAGTCGTGCTCATCGCTTTCGCAACTCAGGCCCTCGGCCGTGCGCGTTGGTTGGCCGACTGGCTGGTGTCCATGACACGTGATCACCCCGCCATATCGGCCCATGTCCTTGCGATAGAAGCCGAGCACCTTGTCCTCTGGGTCGGAGGTCTGCAGCTCCACCGCATGCACGCCCAGCCTGAAGCTGCCGAAGCTCATGTTCACGTCGGCTGCGCCGTGGTCGTCACCCTGTTTGTGCACGGGCGAGGCTCCCGGGTAAGCCGTCAGACCGGTCCTGGCGATGGCGTTGGCCTCATCCGTCTTCACGTTCAGCGAGCCGAACGGGGTTGCGATGCTGACGTTCTTATCGTCGCCATTTTTGTGGGTGTCGACGCGGCAACCGGTGAGCAGGACGGGGACGAGCAGCGAGACGACGAGCAGCGAGGCGGGGGGCAGCAGACGGCGGGTGACAATCACGGGCGACCTCCTGGAACAGAAATGCGGGGAACAGAAACGCGGGGAACAGAAACGCGGGGAACAGAAACGCGGGGCAAAGGCGCAGCGTTCCCGAAAGCATACGAGCGCAATGGGACTTTGGTTCACAGAAAGTTTGGGACTGCTGTTGGTTTTGCTGAAAGGGGGTCTTCGCCTGCGCGCTTTCTATTGCCCCGCCGCTGCGTCCTTTCCTATGTTCCCGGGTTCACGTGATAGGTTGATGGGCGCGCAAGAGATGCCTATCAGCCGTTTTGAGCAGCCCTGAGGCAGGCTAGGAGAGAGCAGATCCATGATGGAGATGATCGACCAAGTGAGATTGCGGAGACAGAACGGTCCCCGAATGCCCGCGCCTCCGCTGCTTCGGGGCGCTTGCGGCCTGCTCACGGCACTTCTGCTGGCCCTGTTCGCCGTCCAGCCGGGGCGCATCGCAGCGCAGGAGCTGCTCCCGCCGCCTCCGGGCGAAACAGGGGCGGCTGCATCGGCGACGGCACCGGTGAATGATCCACCGGCTCGCGTGGCGCGGGTCAGCGTGCTGAACGGGGACGTCTCGGCCGAGCCCGCGGGCGTGGACACCTTCTCCGCCGCCGAGCTGAACCAGGTCCTGACCAGTGGCGATCGCGTGTACACCGACGCCGACTCGACGGCCGAGCTCGAGGCCGGGGGGATCGCCGTGCGCCTGGGCGGAGGCACGGACCTGACCGTATCCGCGATGACGGACACCCTGGCCCAGTTCGGTCTGGCGGCCGGATCGGTGCATCTGCGGTCGTATGCGCTCGACCCGGGAACGGTGCTGGAGCTCGACAGCCCGGAGGCCGCGATCACCGTGCTGCAGCCCGGCGATGTGCGCGTGGATGTGGACACCGCCGCGCACACCACGACCGTCTCGCTCGAATCCGGGCAGGTGCAGGTGGACGGCCCCGGCACCAGCCAGGTGCTCACGCCGGGCCAGCACGTGCGCCTGCACGGCGGCGATCCGGCGGCCGGACAGACCGCGTACGCCGAACCCTTGGCGCCTGGTGCATCGGACGGCCTGGATGGCTTTTCCGGCGGCCGCGACAACCAGTACGCGAGCGGTGCCGACGCCGAAAGCCCCTATCTCAGCACCGACACGGTCGGCGGAGCCGATCTGGCCGATGCCGGCAGCTGGGATTCGAGCGACTTTGGCCCCGTCTGGTACCCCGCCGTCGCCGTGGGCTGGCAGCCGTACTGCTTCGGGCACTGGCGCTGGGTGGCGCCCTGGGGTTGGACCTGGGTGGGGGGCGAGCCGTGGGGGTTTGCGCCCTTTCACTATGGCCGGTGGGCCCATTTCGGCGATGGGATCGGGGGCCGCTGGGGCTGGATTCCCGGCCCGCGCGGCGTTCGTCCGGTGTACGCGCCCGCGCTGGTGGCCTTCGCAGGCGGCGCGGAGTTCTCCCATTCGCTGGGCTATGCGCCGGGACTGGGGATCACGGCCTGGTTTCCGCTCGGCCCCCGTGAGCCCTATGCGCCGCCGTACCACGGCAGCACGCTTTACGTGAATCGCGTCAACGCCGGCAACCTCTACAACGCCAATACGGCGGAGGTGCGCGGCCTCTACAACCAGCGGGCGGTGAACGTTTTCGCGATCGGGCCGATGGCGAACCGCAGCTACGCCAATCGGGGGGTTGGAACGGTCGCCGTGCTCGACAACAGCTTTGCCGCGGGCCATTCCGTAGGCAACGCCCGGCTGAACATCCCGGTCGAGACGCTGGCCGGGGCCGCGTTGCTGCCGCATCCTGCGCTTGCCCCGGAACGGGCGATGCTCTCCCCGCACCCGGCAAAGGCGCTGCCACCGGTGCTGGCGCGCCCGCTGGTGACGGACAGGGCAGTGACAGACAGGGCAGTGACAGACAGAAGCTCGCCGGCTGAAGTCCCAAACGGCATCGCAGGCACGGTACTCGTGCATCGCGCCGAGCCACCCCCGCCGCGGCCCAGCTTCGAGCAGCAGCGGGGGGCCATGCAGGCCACGGAGCCCGGCCGTCCGCTCAGCCCGGCGCAGATGGATCGCCTCCGGGAGAACCGCACGGGGTCGCCGGGGTCATCCCATCAGCCTGCTTCGCGGCCCGCCGGGCACCCGGCGTCCGCAGCGCCTGCCCGGGTCGCACCCGCACCCGCGTCGAGCAATCCCCATCACTGAGGAATGCCACTGGAGAACTCAATCAACAACCGCCCCGGCGCCTTCAGAAAGGCTCTAATTCGGGGTTGGAAACCGTTGTCTCCAGGTACGAGGTGGAAACGATTGAGACGAAGTGTCGGCTATCCGACAGACACGATTGGCCTTAGGTCTTATGCTTTGTACATCCCAGGGGGTACGGCGATGGATAAGCTGCACGGGAAGGTGGCTTGGTTTAATAACGCCAAGGGCTACGGATTCCTGAGTTATGACGGCGGTCCAGACGTGTTTGTGCACTTCAGCAGCATTCGGTCCGAAGGGTACAAATCTCTGAACGAGGGCGATGCGGTGGTCTTCAGCATCATCCAGGGAACCAAAGGCCCGCAGGCGGACGACGTGGAAAGGGCCTGACCTTCGAGGACATCCCGCTGGCTCGAACCACAAGCAACTTTCGCAATCTCATAAGACCGGCGCGTACCCAATGAAAAGTAAGCCACACAATCGCCTCCTGGAGGCGATTCCCCGATCTTGCGCGGACCGCCTCCTCGCCGTTTCCACGCAAACGGAGCTTCCGCTTGGCACCGAGATCTTCCGGCGTGACGAACAACCCCGCTTCGTGTATCTCCTGACAGCCGGTATCAGCTCATTGGTGTTTGCGTCAAAAGCCGGCGCCAGCATTGAGTTTTCAACCGAAGGCCGCGAGGGGCTGGTCGGCTGGTTCTACCTGCTCGGCCCCCTGCTGAACGCCTCGCACTGTGTCATGCAGGTGGCCGGGGCTGGGTACCGCATCCCGCTGGCGGCGATGCAGCGCGAATTCGATAGCTGTCTGGAAACCCGTCTGCGGGTGCTGGAGTACGCGCAACACCAAACGATCGTGGTGAACCAGATCGCTGCCTGCAACCGCCTGCACCGGGCCGAGGCGCGCTTTGTGCGCTGGCTGCTCATGGTCGCCGACCGGCTCGGCAGCAATGACATCTCCATGACCCAGGAGTTCCTTTCCACCCTGCTCGGAGCGCGTCGCACCACCGTGGCCGAGGTCTGCGCCGAGTTGGGGCGCGCGGGTGGAATCGAGGGCCGCCGCGGAGGTCTGCGCATCATCGATCGCTCCGTGCTGGAAGGTCGAGTGTGCGAGTGCTATCCCATCCTGCGCTCCCGGTTGGACGCCCTCTACCGGGAGCCGGTGCGGCCGGCGGAACGACCGGGATGAACCGGCTTTACGCGGTTTGCTTCCTGTCTGAAACCCAACTGTAGCTCGCCGAATGTACACTGAGCATCGCGAAGCCTAGCGCCTCGTTTCCGGCGGCATCTCCGCCGGCGGCGCGCCGCCACACTCCCATTTGTGAAGGAATACGGACCCGCATGAGCTCAACGTCGACCTCTCCCATAGCCGAACCGATCATCGGATCTGACCTCGATCAGCTCTCCATCAACACCCTTCGCCTGCTGGCGGTGGACCAGGTGGAAAAGGCCAAGAACGGCCATCCCGGCGCCCCGCTCGGCTGCGCGCCTATCGCCTACCTGCTCTTCCACAAGTTCATGAAGTACAACCCGCACGATCCGCTCTGGTCGGATCGGGATCGCTTTGTGCTCTCCAACGGCCATGCGTCGGCGCTGCAGTACGGTGTGCTGCACCTAGCCGGATACGACCTGCCCCTGGAGCAGCTGCAGCAGTTCCGCGAGTGGGGATCGCACACTCCGGGGCATCCGGAGTACGGCGAAACGCCCGGCATCGAGGTGACCACCGGGCCGCTGGGTCAGGGGCTTGCCGAAGCCGTCGGCCTGGCCATCGCAGAAAAGCACCTCGGCGCAGTCTACAACACCAATGAGTCCAAGATCGTCGACCACTACACCTACGTGCTGTGCGGTGACGGCGACATGATGGAGGGCGTCTCGCATGAATCGTGCTCGCTGGCAGGGACGCTGCAGCTCGGCAAGCTGATCGTGTTCTATGACGACAATCTGATCTCGCTCGACGGTCCCACCGACCTCAGCTTCACCGAGGACGTGACGAAGCGCTTCGAAGGCTACGACTGGCATGTACAGTTCGTCTCCGACGGCAACGATCTCGGCGAGCTGAACCGGGCCATCGAGATTGCCAAGATGGAGCGTACCAAGCCATCGCTCATCCGCGTGCGCACGGTGATCGGCTATGGCTCGCCCAAGGCCGGCACCAAGAGCGCGCATGGCGAGGCTCTCGGCGCCGACGCCGCCAAGGCGACGAAAAAGTTCTTCGGCTTTCCCGAGGACAAGAGCTTTTACATCCCCGACGAGGCGCTCGCGAACTGGCGCAAAGCCGTCGACAAGGGTAAGGAGGCGCAGGAGCACTGGCAAACCCGCTTCGAGAGCTACAAGAAGGAGAACGCTGAGCTCGCTGCGCAGTACACCCGCTGCACCGAGATGAAGCTGCCCGACGGCTGGGAGAAGGCGCTGCCCACCTTCCCGGGCGGTCCCGATGCCAAGCCCATGCCCACGCGCAAAGCGGGCCAGGCTATTTTGAACGCGCTGGGGGCGGTGCTGCCGGAGCTGTTCGGCGGCGCGGCGGATCTTACCAGCTCTACCTTCACCATCTTCAAGGATTCGGGCAACTTCCACCAGGATCCCAAGGGCCGCAACGTCTACTTCGGCGTGCGCGAGTTCGGCATGATGGCCGCGGTAAACGGCATGGCGGCGCACGGCGGCCTGCTACCGTTCGGCTCGACGTTCTTCACCTTTTCGGACTACTGCCGCTCGGCGATCCGCATGGGCGCGTTGCAAAGCTCGCACTCGCTGTACATCTTCACGCACGATTCGATTGGGTTAGGAGCCGACGGGCCGACGCACCAGCCCATCGAGCACCTCATGGCCCTGCGCGCCATCCCGCAGCTCACGGACTTCCGCCCCGCCGATGCCAATGAGACCACCGCCTGCTGGAAGCTGATGGTGGAGCGCAAAAATGCCAGCTTCCTGGCGCTTTCGCGGCAGGATCTGCCGATCATGGACGCTACCAAGTACAAGATCATGGAGGGTGTGCCCAAGGGCGCGTACGTGCTTGAGTCCTTTGGCAAGGATGTGATTCTCGTCGCCACCGGCTCCGAGGTGCAGTTGATCGTTCAGGCGGCTGAAAAGCTGAAGGCCGAGGGCATCAACGTCACAACGGTCTCCATGCCCAGCTTCAAGATCTTCGACGAGCAGCCGGAGGAGTACAAGATGCAAATCTTCCCGCACGGCGTGCCGAAGATCTCGGTCGAGGCGGGCGCCACGATGGGCTGGTGGAAGTACATCGGCCGCGACGGCATCGCCATTGGCGTCGACCGTTTCGGGGCATCGGCGCCGGGGCCGATCGTGCTTGAAAAATTCGGCTTCTCGGTCGCGAATGTCGTGGAAAAGGCGAAGTCGCTGGTGAAGCTGGTGAAGAAGTAGAGAAGAGCAGAAACAGGAACGCAAAGTACGCAAAGAGGGAACGCAAAGTACGCAAAGGACGTCATAGGCTGCTAGCAAACTGCCATGCCTGCAGCTTTGCGTGCTTTGCGAAACCTCCGCGCACTTTGCGTTCCTGCTTTCCTGGCTTAAGGTCCCGGCCCCAGCTGGTTTGAACGGCTTTCGCAAGGGCGTGCCGAAGTCACGGGCCCGGCCCATCTCGGGGCAAGCGGTATCGGCTCGTCATTTCTGCCCTCCCCATGGCAAGATGGCTAGCATGACGCAGGACGGAGCCAAGCTGCTCGCCGCCAAACGCGCCGTTGAGTTCATCGAGGACGGCATGAACGTCGGCCTCGGCACCGGATCGACGGCGACGCTGTTCATCCAGGAGCTCGGCAAGCGGGTGGGAGCCGGTCTGCGCATTCGGGCCGTCGCTACCTCGGACGCTAGTCGCACTCTGGCGCAGCAACTCGGTATCCCGATCACCACGTTCGCCGAAACGCCGGTGCTCGACATCAACGTTGATGGCGCCGATGAGGTCGCACCTGGACTTGCGTTGATCAAGGGCGGCGGGGGTGCGATGCTGCGCGAAAAGATCGTCGCCAGTGCGGCGAAACAGTTCATCGTGGTGGCGGATTCCACCAAGGTGGTGCCGCAGCTCGGCAAATTTCCGCTGCCCGTGGAGGTGATTCAATTGGCGTTGCCATTGGTGCAACGCAGACTCGAGGCTCTGGGCCTGAACCCGAAGCTGCGCCCCGCGCGCAATACCCAAGGGCCGTGGATTACTGACGAAGGCAATGTGATCCTCGACTGCTTCTGCGGAGCGATCCCCGATCCGGAGAAGACTGCAGCGGAGATTCGCGCCATCGTCGGCGTGGTGGAGCACGGGCTTTTCCTGAACATGGCGACGCTGGCATTGGTTGCGGGCGAGAACGGCGTGGAAGAGTTGCGGCCGTAACGCCCCCTAGCATCGCCATCGCGGAAATCGCCATCCCATGACATATGACGACTGCGGCGAACGGCATGGCACGGGGCAACAACTGGTTGATTACGGGCGCGTCCAGCGGGTTTGGGCGGGTTCTTGCGGAGTTTCTGCTGGGGCGCGGAGCCACGGTGGTGGCTACGGCGCGGGAGGTGGATGATCTCGACGACCTGACCACGCGCTATCCCGGCAACGTGATCATCATGCCGCTGGATGTGACCAGCCAGGACTCGATCGACCATGCGGTGGCGGATGCGATCGCGCACGCCGGTCACATCGATGTGCTGGTGAATAACGCCGGTTACGGACTCTGCGGGGCCATCGAAGAGGCCTCCGAACAGGAGTACATGCCGATGTTCAACACCAACGTCTTCGGGCTGATCAACCTCACCAAGGCGTTTTTGCCGATGTTCCGCGAGCGCCGCGCGGGGGCCATCGTGAATATGTCCTCGATCGGCGGTCTGATCGGTTCGCCCGGCTGGGGATACTACAACGCAACCAAGTTCGCCGTGGAAGGCCTGAGCGAAGCGCTGCACGCCGAGCTTGTCCCGATGGGCGTTCACGTCATGGTGGTCGAACCCGGTCCCTTCCGCACCGATTTCCTTGGCCGCTCGGGGAAAGAGGCCTATCGCCGCATCGCCGATTACGAGACCACGGTTGGTAAAACCCGCGAGTACTTCAAGACGCAGGCCGGCCATCAGCCGGGCGACCCGCAGCGCGCGGTCGAGGCCATCGTCGAAGCCGTGAACTCGCCCCAGCCTCCCCAGCATCTGCTGCTCGGCAAGCTCGCGCTGCAGCGCTTTCGTACGCACCTGGAGCAGTGGAACGAGTCGCTGAACCAGTGGAAGGACGTGACAACCGGCGCTGACTTTCCGGAGGGGGAGCATTCGTTGACAGCATCCCCCTACACCGGAGCCAAAGCCTGAATCATCCGCAAGTCTTTGCGTACTCTGCGTCTTCCTTTGCGTCTTTGCGTTCCGTTTTGGGCTCTTCTTCAGCTGAAAAGGACAAAAACGAACGCAAAGGACGCGAAGGTTCAACGCAAAGGAAGCGAAGGTTCAACGCAAAGGAAGCGGAGGTTCAACGCAAAGGACGCGAAGAGGGTGACAGGAGACAGAGGCTTGGCGGTAAGCTCTTAGAAGTACACGGGAAAGAGGGAACAGAGATGCAACTTGGGATGATTGGTCTCGGCAAAATGGGCGGCAACATGGCGGAACGCCTGCGCCGCGCCGGGCACAAGGTGGTCGGTTTCGACTTCTCGGCCGATGCGGTGAAGAAGCTCTCCGAGGCCGGTTCGGTCGGTGCAAACACACTCGAAGACATGGTGAAGAACCTCACCGAATCGCCGCGCGCGGTATGGATCATGGTGCCGGCGGGCGATCCCGTCGATCAGACGATCGAGAAACTGAAGCCGCTGATGAGCAAGGGCGACATCTTCATCGACGGCGGCAACTCTAACTACAAGGACTCGCAGCGCCGCCATGAGCAGCTGAAGAAAGAAGGCTTCGAGTTCGTCGATGTGGGCACATCCGGCGGCGTCTGGGGCATCACCGAGGGTTACTCCATGATGGTCGGCGGCGATGAAGACGTTGTCAATACGCTGAAGCCGATCTTCGAGACGCTCGCGCCCGCGCCCGACAAGGGCTGGGGCCGCACCGGTCCGTCCGGCGCCGGGCACTTCGTGAAGATGGTGCACAACGGCATCGAATACGGCTTGATGCAGGCCTATGCCGAAGGCTTTTCCATCATGGCGGCGAAGGAGCCTCTGCATCTGGACATCGAGCAGATCGCGCAGATCTGGCGCTACGGTTCGGTGGTGCGCTCCTGGCTGCTGGACCTGACGGCAGACGCTCTGAAGCACAATCCCACGCTTGAGGGCATTGCGCCCTATGTCACGGATTCGGGGGAGGGACGCTGGACGGTGTTTGAGGCGATTGACCTGAACATCTCGGCGCCCATCATCACCGAGTCGCTGATCCGGCGGCTACGCTCGCGCGAGGATAACAACCTCACCGATCGCATGCTAAGCGTGATGCGCAATGCCTTCGGCGGCCACGCGATGAAGAAAGAGTAGCGCGGCACTCGGACACCACGGAACATGCAGGCCCGGCGAAGCGCCGGGCCTCCGCCGCGCATCGAATGGCCGCGGAACGTCCTCGCAATGCGCATGGCCCGGAGTGCCCGGGATGGAACCTAGGTAAGGAATTAAGGAGAAGAGCATGGCAGCAACGGCAGAGGTAGGGCAGTCCCTGACGGACCGTGAGACGGCGGGTGAAGACATGCAGAACGAGCGAGTTCCGGATCCATGCATCGTTGTGATCTTCGGCGCCTCGGGCGATCTGACCAAGCGCAAGCTGCTGCCTGCGCTCTTCCATTTGGAGCAGCAAAACCTGCTGCCGAAGGACTTCGCCGTTGTCGGCGTTGCGCGGCGTGACCTCTCCTCAACCTTCGCGCCGGATATGCAGGACGGCATTCTGAAGGGTGGAGGCGTGGATGGCGGCGACTCCAAGCTGAAGCCGTTCATGGATCGCGTGAAATACTTTGCGACGAATTTCGACGATGATGCGGGATTTGAAAAGCTAAAGGCATTTCTGGCCGATCTCGATGGGCAGTTCGGCACAAAGGGCAACCGGTTGTTCTATCTCGCCGTTGCGCCTGAGTTCTTTGCCGACATCGCTCAGCGCCTGGCCAAGCACGGCATGACGCAGGCGCCCAAAAATCAGGACGGCACGGCACCGTGGGTCCACGTCATCATTGAAAAGCCGTTCGGCACGGATCTCGAAAGCGCGCGCAAGCTCAACGAGGAGATCAACGCTGTACTCGGCGAGAACCAGATCTTTCGCATTGACCATTATCTTGGCAAGGAGACGGTGCAGAATATCCTCGTCTTTCGCTTCGGCAATGGCATCTTTGAGCCGGTGTGGAATCGCAACTACATTGACCATGTGGAGATCACAGCCGCTGAATCGATCGGCATTGAAGGCCGCGGACCATTTTATGAGCAGGCCGGCGCGCTGCGCGATGTGCTGCAGAATCACGTGATGGAAGTGCTCAGCTTTGTAGCGATGGAGCCGCCTGACAACTTCGAGGCCAAGGCCGTTCGCACCGAGAAGCTGAAGGTTTGGAAGGCGATCGAGCCGATTTCCGTTGAGGGCACCGCGCGCGGCCAGTACGCGGCGGGTATGGTGGATGGCCAGAAGGTGATCGGCTACCGGCAGGAGGAGCGTGTGAACCCCGAGTCGATGACCGAGACCTTCGCCGCGATGCGGCTGGAGATCGAAAACTGGCGTTGGGCGGGTGTGCCGTTCTACATCCGCGCGGGCAAGCGGCTGGCCAAGCGCGTCACCGAGGTCACGGTCATCTTCAGGCAGCCGCCGCTGCACCTTTTTAAAAGCAACGACACGAGCGCGCAGGTCTGCCCCAACGTGCTGAAGATGCGCATTCAACCGGACGAGGGCATTACGCTGATCTTCGGCGCAAAGATTCCCGGGCCGACCACCAACGTAAAGCCGGTGCAGATGCACTTCAGCTACGCGGAAGCCTTCGGTAAGAGCTCAGCAAATGGCTACGAGCGCCTGCTGCTCGACGCCATGCTGGGCGACGGCACGCTGTTCGCTGAACGCGAGGGAGTAGAAGCAACCTGGGCGCTGATGACCCCGATTCTCGAAGCCTGGAAGGCAAATCCTCCCAAAGATTTTCCAAACTACCAGGCTGGCAGCATGGGGCCGAAGTGTGCTGATGAGTTGCTGAATCGCGATGGGCGACATTGGGCGGAACTGTAAAAGTTTTCAGTTTTCAGTTGTCAGTGTGATGTTCCTGAAGTTCACACCATTGCTCTTGTCATCCTGAGCGTAGCGAAGGACCTGCCTTTCGTTGAGTTATCAAAAAGATCCAACGGTTAAGTTAACAATTGAAAAACTGACAACTAACAACGGTGTTTCTCTCCCATGCCCCAGCCCATCACCGTAACCTACATCGTCTGGCCGACCGCACAGGACCTCGCTCTGGCTTCCGCTCGGCTCTTCGCCAGCAAGGTGGAAGAGGCCGTGGCGAAGCGCGGTGTCGCCCGCGTGGCCATCTCCGGCGGCTCCACGCCGCAGGCGGCGTTCAAGCTGCTCGCCGACCCCACACAGCCGTTCGTCAATACGGTTCCCTGGGATAAGCTGCAGCTCTTCTGGGTGGACGAGCGCTGCGTTCCGCCGGATCACCCGGAGTCCAACTACGGTGTCTGCAAGAAGCTGCTGCTGGATCATGTCGCTCTGCCAGCGGCGAACGTGCACCGAATGGAAGGCGAGCTCGACCCCGAAGAAGCCGCCTCGCGGTACGAGAGCACACTGCGGAACACGCTGAAGCTGGAAGGCGCGGAGTCCCCGGCGTTCGATCTGCTGCTATTAGGCATGGGCGATGATGGGCATACGGCATCGCTGTTTCCCCACACCGATGGCCTGAACGAGCTCGGCCGCCTCGCGATCGCGAACCATGTGCCGCAGAAGGATACCTGGCGCATTTCGCTGACGTGGACGGTGATCAACCAAGCCGCCGAGGTCGTCTTCGAGATCGGTGGACCGGCGAAGACGAACATCGTTGCGGAGGTGTTCACTGGGCCGCGCGATCCGGAACGCCTGCCGTCGCAGCTGATTCGGCCGTCGAACGGACGTTTATTGGTGCAGTTGGACGAGATCGCCGCCGCTAAGCTACCGTCAGCTACGGAGATCTCGTCAACCGATGGCAGCCGGGAGATCGGCACGCTGGAAATCTGAATGAGCAGAGCAGGAACGAATAACCAATGATTCTGGCAGGCGATGTTGGCGGAACCAAGGTTCACTTAGCGCTTTACAACTTCGTCGGCGGCGAGTTGCAGCGGCAACGCGAGGAGAAGTTTCCCGCGGCTGAGTACCCTTGCTTGGACGACGTGGTCAACGCGTTTCTGGCGAAGGGTGGCGAGGCGAAGGATGAGATTGTCGCGTCGTGTTTCGGCTGTCCGGGACCGGTGAAGGATGGCCGCCTGAAGCTGACCAACCTGCCCTGGACGCTGGACTCCCGCGATCTGCAGCGCACGATCGGCATCGAGCACATCTTCCTGATCAACGACCTCGAGGCCAACGGCTACGGCATTCCGGAGCTCGGCAAGGATCAGATCTTTACGCTGCATGAGGGCGATCCGAGTGGCGTCGGGCACCGCGGCCTTATCTCCGCCGGCACCGGCCTCGGCGAGTGCGTGCTGGTGTGGGATGCGAAGCTGCGCCGCCACACGCCGCTACCGTCTGAAGGCGGCCACGTCGACTTTGCCCCGCGCGATGAGCGCGAAGTCGCTCTGTTGGACTACCTGCATCGCACACTGAACGGCCGGGTCAGCTTTGAACGCGTCGTCTCCGGCATCGGCATCCGCAACGTGTACGCCTTTCTTCGCGACGACCGGAAGATGGATGAGCCGGACTGGCTGCGCGAGCGGATGCGGACGGAGGACCCCAACGCAGTCATCGGCACCTGCGCCGAGGCGGAGTCCAGCGAAATCTGCCTGGAGACCATGAATATCTTCGCCGCCGCGTTCGGCGCCAAGGCCGGTAACCTCGGCCTTACGCTGCTTGCTTCAGGCGGAATTTATCTGGGCGGCGGCATTGCACCCAAGGTGCTGAAGATCATGCAGAACGGCCGGTTCAAGGACGCTTTCCTGGACAAGGGCCGCATGCGGCCCATCCTCGAAGCCATGCCCGTGCGCATCATCCTGGACGACACCTGTGCGTTGCTCGGCGCGGCGGCTTACGCCGAAACCCGCGCCGCGGAGCTCTCCGGCCGCTCCGAACGCGCGGCCTCGCTGCCGGCGTGAACTGCGGGTTCCGATGCGCGAACAGCGGTCGTTTGCTGTCGCAAACGACACCCCCACCCTAACGACGATGAAGCTGTCGTGAGGATGGGGCACCCACGGTCTCGCAAAGCGGTGCGTAGAATGCCATCATGGCGACCCCGCCGCTGGCCCCTTCCCGAATCGTGGCCGCGAGGCCGCGTATGCCCTCCGCAGTTGCATACTTCGACATGCCTTGGCCCGCAGTCTGTGCCACGGCGCTCAGCATCGCGGGCGTGTTCAGCATCTGGTCGACTGCCCTCTACCTTTGGGATCTTTGGCGCACGGACCCCCTGAAGTCCATCGGAGGCTTTATTCCGGCGGTCAGCCTGCTGCTCATCCTGCGCGCGTGGCGGGCGCTCGACTGGGAGCTCGACGGCAGCTGGTGGGGTCTGTCCATCCTGATCTGTACGGTTGGGCTGGTGCACCTTCGCGATCACGCCCTCCTGGAGATCGTGCTCTCGCCCTCCTGGACGATCTTTGTGCCGCCGCACTCGCTGGTGGCCTTCGCCTACGTCAGCGGAGCGGTGCTGCTGTTCGGCGGAACCCGCCTGTACCGTGCGGCGCTGTTCCCGATCCTGCTGGTCTGGCTCGTCAATCCGGTGCCGCATATCTTCAATCGCTTCATCGACCTGCCCCTGCAGCACGCCTCCGCGGCGACGGCCAGAGCCTTCGCGCAGGCGCTCGGGCAGCGGCTCACGCCCAGTCAGCTGTACCTGATGTTCACGCCGGATTTCGGTATGTTTATCGCACCCGGCTGCAACGGCATGCACGGTTCGGTGACCATGGGTTTCCTCGCGCTGGTGGTCGGATTCTTGTACCGTTTTCGCCTGCGGGCCTGGGTCCTCATGGTCGCGGGTGCCGTGTTGCTGGGCTACGCCTTCAACCTGGTGCGGCTGTGCGTTCTGGTGCTGTACTACATCGTCGCGTTGCGTCTGCCGTGGCTACAGAGCCGTGCCGAGATGGGCGATTACGTCATCGGGGCAGTGCTGTTCTTCTTCGCCACGCTGCTGTTTTTCGCGGTCATCCGCCGTTTCAATCGAAGCGGTGACTTGCGGCCGCCTCCACTGCAGGTCGCGTGGGTGGAAAAGTCGCGCGCGGATACCGGAAAGTACTTTTGGCTGCGCTGGACGGCCTTCGCAATGCTTGCCGCTACCGGGTCGGTGAGCTACGCACGCAGTCTGATTCAGCCGCGCTCAGGATTGCGGGACGAAACGATCTTTCCGCAATCGCTGGGTCAATACACGCTGCGCCGCACCTGGCAGGAGAAGCTCTCCGGCGGTCAGACCATCTTCGATTGGGCGGATTACGGTCTTCCGGTGTTTCTGCGGTCGTCTCCGTCGGTATATCGCCGGTGTTGGGGGCCCACGATACGCTGCTCTGCCACACCGCGCGCGGGGAAGACTGGTTATGGCACAGCCCGGTCACGCTGCCCACGGCTGCCGGCCCGGTCAGCTTCAGTGCTTCGTTTTATAACGACGGCGCGACGGAGTACATCGAGGCCAGTACCGTCTGCTCGGAGGATCGCTGCGGCCAATACACCAGTGCGCGCCGGCATCTCGGCTTCGTGTACAGCAGCCCGGACACACACACGCTGCTGAGCCGGAGCCCGGGCCGCCCGATTCCGGTGCTTCTGCGGGTTGAAACCCCAGACGCAGCGGCGAACCCCGACAGTGCGCGGACAGCGATGCTCGCCGAGCTCCAGGATTTTTTGCGTTCTGCCTCTTTAGGGGTACTTACAAACCCCTACCGCTGACGGTAAGCTGAAGGCACTCGGCCCCTGCATGGTTCGCTCCGTCTTCCTTCCCGTCGCTGTTATTTGTGCCCTGCTCGCCATGGTTGGCTGTGGCAGCGCCACCACGAGCGCGGGATCAACCGGAAGCACGGGCGCCACCGGTTCAACCGGCACAACCGGATCTACAGGAGCAACAGGCTCCACGGGAAGCACGGGCGCCACCGGCACAACCGGCTCAACCGGATCCACCGGATCTACAGGCTCCACGGGAAGCACGGGCGCAACCGGCACAACAGGCGCAACCGGAGCGACAGGTTCTACCGGAGCCACAGGCTCTACGGGCACAAGCGGCAGTAGGGGAAGCACTGGATCCACAGGTTCTACCGGCACAACAGGCGCAACCGGAGCGACAGGTTCTACCGGAGCCACAGGCTCTACGGGCACAAGCGGCAGTACGGGAAGCACTGGATCCACAGGCGCAACCGGCACAACGGGCAGCACGGGTCCTACAGGCTCTACGGGCAGCACCGGTTACACACCGCCTCCGGGTCAGTTCAGTGGCCTCGCTTTCAACGGAGTAGTCCGCGCAGGTTCCACGCCGATCGCAGGCGCGGAGGTGCAGCTTTACGCTGCAGGAACGACGGGGGACGGCTCAGCCCCTGTGCAGCTGCTGCCGGGTGCGCTGACCACGGACGCAAACGGTGCCTTCACCGTCCCTGCCGGGGCCTATAGCTGCCCCCTCGGTACCTCTGTGCTCTATGCCGTCGCCTCGGGCGGGTCCACGACGATCACCTCCGGCAGCATCGTTTCCAATAGCGCGGCGGAGCTTATGACGGTTCCCGGTATGTGCTCGGGAATCACCGCCAACGGCACCTATGTGCTGAACGAGCTGACCACGCTCGCCAGTGTCTACGCTTTGCGTCCCTTCCTGGCGGTGGGCGCGCAGCTCGGCGCTTCGGCCTCCAATGCGGGCGGGCTCGCGCTGGGCGCCGCGACCGTGGCAAACCTCGTGAACCTGATCTCGGGTACAGTGCCGGGTGTGGCATTCCCCAGGACCGGGACCGCACCGTCTCCCAAGCTGAAATCGCTGGCCAATCTGCTGGATGCCTGTATCGTCTCGACGGGACCGGCAAGCGGCAGCTGTACAAACCTGTTCAGCGCCACGGAGAACGGCGGTGTTAGCCCTGGAAACACTTTCGACGCCGCGCTAAGTCTCGCCAACAACCCCGGCGCCAATGTCGCCACGCTATATAGCCTGAGTACGGCGGCTGCGGTCTTCTCGCCCGCGCTGGCCGCCGCGCCTCCTGACTGGACGCTGCCCGTCGTCTTTACGGGCGGCGGCATGAATGGTCCGTCCACGGTCGCGATCGATGGCAACGGCCTGGTCTGGGTGGTGAGCTATGGCAGCGCGCCGAACTACAGCGGTGTGGCCAGCCTGTTCAGCAACACGGGCGTTCCCAGCCCGCCAAACGGCTTTACCGGCTACGGCATCGAGCAGGCCGACGGCGGCGCCATCGACAGGGACAACAATCTCTGGATCGTCAACGCGGCCAGTGACGCCAGCATCAACGGCGGGCAAGGCTCGGTTACGCTGCTGAACAGCTCCGGTCCGGCGCTCCCGGGCACCTCGCAATATGCGTCCGGGGGGCTCCATAACCCGATCTCTGTCGCCATCGACACCGGCAACAACGCCTGGGTTCTCAATTATTACGACAATGCCGTGACCGTGCTCAACAGTGCGGGGGTGCCGCTCTCGGGGCCGAATGGCTTTATCTCCGACCAGTTTGGCTTTGCCACAGCCATCGCCGTCGATTCCAAACGGAACGGCTGGGTCGCCAACTTCGGCAAGGACACCGTGACCGAGATCGCTCCCGACGGCTCTTCCTTCACCAGCTATGTCGTGGGAAACACACCCATCGGGATTGCAGTGGATGCGAACGACAACGTTTGGAGCGCGAATTACTACGACAACAGCGTCGGCCTGGTCTCCGGCGGGGAGGTCCTCTCAGGCGGTGGCTTCATGGGGGGCGGAATCGATCATCCCGTGGGCATCGCCCCCGATGGCAGCGGCACGGTGTGGGTCACGAATTACTTTTCGCCCGGCATCACGCAACTAGCAGGCGCTGCAGCCAATCAGCCGGGGGCCGCGATCTCGCCGGGCACGGGCTGGGCGCCCGATCTCGCCCTGGTCGAAGCGAAGGGAATTGCCATGGACGCCGCCGGCAATCTCTGGGTCACGAGCTATGGAGACAACCGGCTCATCGAGTACGTCGGCCTGGCCGCGCCGGTAAAGACGCCGCTGCTGGGTGCGACCCGAATACCGTAGAGCAAATACCCGTAGCTATGTAGTGTCATCTCGACCGGAGGCGAAGCCGAAGTGGAGAGTCGGCGGATTCAAGGTTGAAGTGCAACAGAATTGATTTTAGGGGCGAATTGGGACCAGAAGGCAACGAAGTCGAAGGTTCCCTCTGGGAGGAAGAGTTCTGCGGGGGCTTTCCAGCCCAGGGTTTGTCTGGGGCGGACGTTGAGCTTCCAGGCGATCTGGTCCAGCTGCTCCTGGGAGAACACCGACAGGTCGGTTCCGCGGGGCAGGTATTGGCGGAGCAGGCCGTTGGTGTTCTCCGAGATGCCGCGTTCCCACGGGGCGTGCGGGTGGGCGAAGTACACCTCCACCCCGGTGGCGGCGGTGAGCATCTGGTGGTGGGCCATCTCGGTGCCCTGGTCGTAGGTCATCGAAAGGCGCTTCTGGCTGTCGATCCGGTTGAGGATTCTGCTGAAGCCCTCGGCCGTGGCGGCGGCCTTGGCGCTGTCCAGCCGCACCAGGGCGACGAACAGGGTCGACCGTTCCACCAGCGTGCCGACCTGGGAGCGGTTGCCCTTGCCGATCAGCAGATCGCCCTCCCAGTGCCCCGGAATCAGGCGCATCTGGACCTCGACGGGCCGCTGATCGATCAGGGTCATGTTGGGAATGGCCTGATTGCGCCGGTCTTTTCGGCTCCGCCGCGCGCGGCGCGCCTTGTGCCCGCGGCGCAGCAGGCCGAGCACGCGGGCGCGCAGCTCGCCGCGCGGCATGGCATACAGCGCGCTGTAAATGGTCTCGTGCGAAAGCCGGACGGGAACGGGCATACGAGCCAGTGTGCGCGCGATCTGGCGGGGACTCAAGCCCTCCCGGAGATGGCCGAGCACGGCGATCCAGAGCGGGTTGCCGGGCTGGAGCTTGCGCGGTTTCGGCGGCCTGGCCTTGCGTTGACGGGCGCGTCGCTCGGCCGCCAGCGCGCGATACCCGCCGGCGATCCGCGCTGGGCTCCGGGGCCGCCAACCGTTGCGCCGCATCTCGCGCAGCACAGTCGACCGCGACCGGCTCAGACCGGCGGCGATGGCCCCAGGCCTCACCCCCAGCGTTAACTGCGTCTGGATCAATACCCGTTCCGCGTAGTCCAAAGGGTGATACGTCTTCGGCATAAGGCAACTGTCTCCTATTTCGGAAATGTTGCACTTCAACCTTGAATCCGCCGACCCCTGTATTTTGTTTGGAGTTACGCAGACCTTCGTGGAGCAACACACAAAATACAGGGGTCTCTCCACTACGCAGACGGTAAAGCTGTCTGCTCCGGTCGAGATGACACCTTTATACCTAATAGGTAATTTGCTCTAAGCTCGCATTCGGCGGGACGCGCTGGACGATTGTACTTAGACTAACTACTGTTTCGCACGCTACATGGTGTCATAAGCAACCCGCAGTTCGTAATCCGTTTCAATGAGTGCCTTACGAATCGGTCATCGTACGAAGTGCATGTGGGAGGGAGCGCGGTGCTTCAGCCCCACGAAAAGAGAGCAGAAAAATTATGGGCTTTAACCAGGGTTGTCTCCGATGTCAGCTCAAAATCCGGGGCTGAAGCCCCGTTCTTTTCCGCGCTGAATATCCGGGCTGAAGCCCGGACCTACCTCCGAAAAGCAACAAATAATTCGTCAGACACTACCTACACCAGCCGGAAGCGTTCGCGCATGAGGCGCTGAAAGCGTGGTTTCCAGATCAGGTCATAGGCGAGTTCCTTGCCGGGAAACATGGCCAGCGCCGCCGTGCGCGCATCGGCGACCATGGCGGCGGCCTCGTCATAGCTCAGGGTGCTGTCCTGCGCGATCACGCCGGTTACCATGTTCATCATCATCTGCAGCCTGCGCAGGAGCTTGGCCTCTTGCTTCGCGGCTTCCGCCGTTTGTGCGCTGCCGGATTCGGCGGATGGGTCAGCGGATATGCCGCCATTGCCGGCTTCGGCCCCGGAAACCTCGACCGTCTCTGCGCTCTTCTCCCACTCGTTCATCCGCACCCCGCCTTCCACCGCTGAATTAGCTCAGTTATACGCCGACTCCGCGCGGACGGTGCCGTCCGGAAACAGCAGAAAGCTCTCCGCGCCCTCGCGATCGGTGCGGAAGGTACCGACATGCGCCGCTTCCAGACGGTCGAGGATCTCGCGGCGCGGGTGGCCGAAGGTGTTGTGCCGGCCCACGCTGATGACGGCATCGCGTGGCGTTACCGCGGCCAGAAAACCCGGGTTCGTAGAGGTTTTGCTGCCGTGGTGGCCCACTTTCAGCAGGGTCACGGGAGCCAAGCGGCCGTGGGCCAGCATGGCCGCCTCGCTGGGCGCTTCGGCGTCGCCCTCCAGCAGCACACTAGCGCGCCCCCAGTCGAGCCGGACCACGAGCGAATCGTTGTTGCGGGCCTCGCCGGGATTCTGGTACCCCGGCTCCGGGGCCAGCACCGTCGCCTTCACCCCGCCCCAGACAAAGCGATCGCCTGCAACCATCGGGTGCACGACGATGTTTAGTGCCTTTGCCTCGGCCAGGATCGCCTGCAAGGCGGGGGACTCACCCGGCTGGATGCTCATCCAGAGCTCGCGGGGGCGCAGGTCGCGCAGCACCGCGGGCATGCCGCCGATGTGATCGCTGTGCGCGTGGGTGATCATCACCGCGTCCAGCCGGCGAATGCGCCGCGTCCACAGGTAAGGCGCCACGACCTCCTCGCCCACATCCCAGCGTGTCTTCAGGTTACCCACCGGACCGCCCGCATCGACCAGCAGCGTCCGGCCCTCGGGGGACACCACCAGCAGGGAATCGCCCTGGCCGACATCCAGCGCGGTGACCTCCAGCGCACCGGGATGCAGCGTCGCCGGCGCGGGCCAAAGCACGGTCGCCAGCAGCAGAACAGCCGCGACGGCCCCGGCATACACGAACATCTGCTGCCGCGCGCGCAGAGCCCAGCTGGCAAAGGCAAGCAGCAGGCAGAAGAGCGCGACGCCTGCAACCGGGGGCGAAGGCACACGCAGATCGCCGAGCGCCGCATGTCCAAGGTGATCGACAAGACCGCGCACCAGATGCAGCAGCAATGCCGTGAATGCGGCGGGAACGAGGGCAATCCAGGAGCCGGGCAGGCTCGCCGCAAAGGTGACCACGCCGGCCCCGGCAAGCAGCATCGCTACAGGCGCCACCAGCAGGTTGCCGGGCATCGCCAGCGGCACGGCGCGGTGAAAATACACTGCCATCGGCAGGCTCATGCAGATCTCAATGGCCGCGGAAAAGAGTGCGGCCTCCACGATCAGCGCGCCCCCCTGCGCGATGCGCGCCGGGACCGCGCGCGCCCAGCGCTCCCCCGTGAGGTCCCGGCAGACCGCACCCCACATCCGCAGCCGCACCCGGCGGGCAGCGATGGCCGGGGGCAGAAAGGCGTCGAGCTCGATCGTCTCCAGCTGCAGGTAGCTTCCTCGCCAGCCGTCCAGCAGCCGCTCGACGAGGGGCACGCCCAGGCCGGTTACGGCCAGGATCACCAGCGCGGTCATCTGGAAGCTGGGCTCGAACAGGGCCCGCGGATCACGGCTTAGGATCAGCAGCGCGGCCGCCCCCAGCGCGTTCAGCCCCGAACTTTCGCGGTCTAGCATCCGGGCGATCAGGTAGATCGAGCTCATGGCGAGGGCACGTTGTGCGGGTACGCCGAAGCCGGTGAGCAGGGCGTAGCCGAGGGCCAGCACGAGCGTTGCGCCAACCGCCGGCAGCTCGGGAACACGCAGCCGCCGCAGCAGCCAGAAGAGCGCACCCGTGAATAGCGCAATATGCAGCCCCGAAACCACGAAGAGATGAAAGGTTCCGGTGCGCTCAAAGCCCGCCCGCAGGTCCGCCGTGAGCGCCGTGCGATCGCCGAAGAGCATGGCTGCGAGCATGGCCGCGTCCGAGGGTGTGAGCCGCAGCGCAGCGGGCATGTGAAGCATAATGGGCGTCTTTGGAAGCGCCTGCAACCGTCCCGCAGCCCAGCGCTGCACCGCCTGCAACCGGCAGGAAACGGTACTCGCGCCTGATCCCAACACCTGCAGCCTGGCGGCCTTGGTGCTCGCGGTGACCCCGATGCCCTGCCCGAGCAGCCAGTCGGCGTAGCTGAACGCCCCGGGGTCGCGATACACCTCCGGAACCGTGAGCCGCAGCGGAATCCGCACGAGATCGCCGCAGTGCAGGGAGGAGCCGCCGCCGATCACGGTGAGGCGCACGCCACCGGCGACCGGCTGCATCGTCGAAACGTCCGGCGTTATCTGCTCAACCGCGTCGACGGCGAGATCGATCGAGGTAGAGGGCCGGCCGGCATCGCCCTCCCAGCCGCCGGGTTCCACCAGCCAGGGGGCTGGCGACGCGGAGATCGGGGCGGCGCTGTTCTCCTCGCGCGGGCTCAGCGTGCGGATTGACACCACGCGTCCGCGAACGGCGCGGCTGAGCCCATCGGCATAACCGATCAACGCGGTTTGCTGTGGAACCGGCGACTGCAGCTGCGCGCACCAGCAACCCACGCCTGCCCACAACGCCAGCGCCGCCGCCCATCCGATCCAGGCGATGCGCCGCTGACTCGCGTACGCCAGCAGGCTTAGGCAAGCCACGGAAAGCGCCAACACCACGGGCGTGTGCCAGTGCCGCGCGAGCACGATGCCCAGCGAAAACGCCAGCGCCGCCAGCAGCAAAGGCATACGCCGCGCGTGCAGCGGTTCCACGCGCGGGCAGTCGTTCATCCAGAATGTGGCAGCACCGACAGCCGGCATGAGAAGCGCTACCTGGGGAGACCCGAGGTGGAGACTTCCTCTAGTCTCCCACGCCGCGCCGCAACACCGCCATGGTCTCAAGGTGGTACGTCTGGGGGAAGAGATCGATCAGGTGCAGCTCCGCGACCGCGTAGCCCGCGCCGGTCAACACGGCCAGATCGCGTGCCAGCGTTGTCGGATCGCAGGAAAGATACACGATCTCCGGCGGGGCCAGCTGCGCCAGCAATCGGCAGGCTTCCTCTCCTGCCCCCGCACGCGGCGGGTCCAGCACGAGCAGCTCCGGCCGCTCCCGCTGCAGCACGGCTTGGCGTAGGAAGGCGAGCGTGGTGGCCTGGACCGCTGCATGCTGCGATCCCAGCTTCGCCAGCGCGCGTCCAAGGTCTGCACAGGCAATGGGATTTGCCTCCACTGCCGTCACCGCCCCGAAGCGGCGTGCCAGCACCCGCGAAAACAGCCCCACGCCCGCGAAAAGATCCCACGCGAGGCCCCCGCTGCGCTCGCCGCAGACAAGGTCCACCAGCGTGGACAGCAGAAAGCGGTTTACCTGAAAGAAGCTTCCACGCGTGATCCAGTAGCTCTCCGCGTTGACGCGGTAGGCGAGCCCGACCGCGCCCCAATTTGCGAGTTGCTCGACGGCGCGGCCGGAGCGCGGATCCAGCCGCATCGCGCCCGCGCTTCTGAGTTCGGGGCAAAGTGCCTGCACAGCCTCCATCGCGCGCAAAAAGCCCTTTGCCTCCATCGCGTCTCGATCCAGGCAGAGAAGCGTGATCTGCAACTGTGACTGCGTGTCATCGCAGAAAAACTCGATCTCGCCGACGTTCGCAAGCGACCGCGCCAGATCGCGACTTGTGGTCGCAGCCGCGAGAAGAGCCTCCGCCCCGCGCCACAGGGGCGGAGCCGCGATGGGGCACATCGTCACCGGCAGAAACTCGTTGGTTCCGCGCACACTGTAGCCCAGCCGCCACGCGCCTTCGATGCGCCTCAAGCGCAGCCGTATCCGGTTGCGATAGCCGTAGGCCTCCGCCGACGGCCAGCTCTGCGGCGGCGGCAAATCGTGGAGTCCTGCCCGCGCCAGTGTTTCGTGCAGAATCTCAGCCTTCATCGCGAGCTGCGCTGCATACGCGGCCATCTGGTACTGACATCCACCACACACGCCGAAGTGAATGCAGCGCGGTTCCACACGCTCGGGGGAGGTCTCGATCCGCTGCACCGGCGGCTGGATCTGAACGAGCTCCCCGGGCAGCGCGAAGGGGACGAACACGACCTCGCCGGCCCCTGTGCGCGCCAGCCCATCGCCGCCATAGACCGCCTTTTCGACACGCACCGGAGCGGGCGGTGCAATGGAGCCGTTCACGCCGCGGCCTCGCCATCCGGCTCCGCCACCGGCATGTAGAAGAGGCTGAGCCGCGGCAGACGGCGTGCCTCGAAGAGCCGCTTGTGCACGAGCTGCTCGCGCACCTGCCGCAGCTGCACGGTGCCCAGGCGCGCGCGCAACGGCGCAAGCTCGCGTTCCGCGGTCTCGCGCAAACCTACCAGCTCCGCCTCGGGCACGTTCGCGATCACCGCCGCATGGAGCCGCTCCTCCAGCACCGTCAGCGTACGATCCAGCTCATCGAGCGCCGGATGTTTTCCCTCGCGCACCTCCGCGGCAAGCTCGCGCAGTCGCGTTGCCATGCTGGCAAAGGCTGATTGCAGCGCAGGCGCTTCTTTCCCCTGCGCGGCATCCACAGCCGCTGCATTCGCTTGGAGAAAATGCGCCACACGCGCGGCCTCGAAGCCTGTGTCTTGCCCTGGTCTCTCAGCCGATTGCATGCCCACAGCCGCCTCGGCCAGTTCCTCCGCCGCGTCCAGCACGGCCTGCGCGCACCATGCCAGCCCGTTTACCTTGGCAAGCCGCCCCCGGGCACGGGTTTTGCGAGCTTCGTACTTATCGAACGCCGCATCGATACCACGCAATACCGCCGCAAGCGGAATCCCCGCCTCCCGCCATGTCTCAATCAACGCCCAATCCAGCGTGGAGAGCAGCAGCACTGATCCACGCCGAGCAACAAATCGTTCTTCGATTTCGCTGAAATATTCGAAGTAGTTCATAGGGAATAGGAAATAGGAAATAGGAAGTAGGAAGTAGGAAACAGGAATATGAGGACAGAAGAAGCAGCAGACGGCATGAAGTACGAAGTGACCTATTTCCTACTTCCTACTTCCTGTTTTTCTCCCAGATCAGCCGCAGCCCATTCAGGGTGAGCATCGGTTCCACCCGTTGCACGTGCTTGCAGTCCGCGGCGATCAGCTTCGCCAGGCCACCCGTCGCAACCGTCTTCGTCTCCGGCCCAAGCTCTGCCATCATGCGTTCGAGAATGCCATCCACCAGGCCGATATAGCCGTAGTAAAGGCCGATCTGAATGTTATCCGTCGTGTTCGTGCCGATGATCTTCGCGGGCTTCTTGACCTCCACGCGGGTCAGCCGCGCAGCCCGCGCAAAGAGTGCCTCGGCAGAGATGCCCAGCCCCGGTGCAATCGCCCCACCGAGAAATTCCCCCTTGGCAGAGACCACGTCAAAGGTGGTCGCGGTGCCCAGATCCACCACAATCGCCGGTCCGCCCAGCAGATCATAGGCTGCCGCGCAGTTCACGATGCGATCGGCGCCTGCCTCACCCGGGTTGTCGGTCAGCACGGGCACCCCGGTCTTCACGCCGGGCTCAATGAACAGCGGCCGCGCGTGAAATGTAGCCTCGCACAGGCGCCGCATCGCAGAATCAAGCGGCGGCACCACCGACGAGATCGCCACGCCGGTGACATCCTCCGTCTTCAGCCCGCGCAGCGCAAACAGGTTCTGAAAGATGACCGCAATCTCATCCGGCGTCTGCTTGTAAGGCGTCGTGATGCGCCAGTCCGCGACGACCTGCGGTGTGCCTCCCGTGGCCTCAAGATCGAACAAGCCGATCACCGTATTGGAGTTGCCGATGTCGAGTGCCAATAACATGCGTAGTCGCTTGTCCTGCAATCCAGAGAAAAGTATGATTTCAGACAGTTACGGTGTAGGTGCGGACTTCAGTCGGCACGATAAGTTCATTTTTTATGAAACAGCGGGCTCTAGGTGAATCATTTTGCTTTTTGGAGGTAGGTCCGGGCTTCAGCCCGGACATTGAGTGCGGAGAAGAACGGGGGCTTCAGCCCCGGGTTTTGCGCTGACATCGGAGAGAAACCCTGGGCTAAAAGCCCATGATTTGGCTCTCGTTTTCGTGGGGCTGAAGCCCCACGCTCCCTCCCTATCCTCCTCCAAGATGCACTTCGTACGCTGATCGTGATCCGTCAGACACAACCTAGTCCCGGCTTCTTACAGATTCAAGCATCAACCCTTTCCTAGAGCTCGCGTACGCCGCCGGAGCGCACCGTGCGCAGCTGGCCATCGTCGCCGTCTACCAGCAAAAATCCGCTCGGGTCCAGCCCCGCCGTCGTGCCAGTATAGCCGCCGTCCTCGGGCACGCTGACGCGCTTGCCCCGCAGCCACGTGGACGCCTCGCCAAGCCGCGCAAGCATATCCGGCTCACTCTGTTTACCCGCATAGCCATCCTCCAGCTCGCGAATGTACAAGTCCAGCTTCCCGAGCAAGGCAATGACCAGAGCCTGACGATCCGGCTCCGCCCAGCCTTCGATTGCGAGCGAGGTCGCGGCGTCCGCGAGCTCCGGCGGAAAGCTCCGGTGCGCGACGTTGATGCCCACCCCGATCACGGCATAGCGCAGCATCGCGGGCTTGGCCGGCTGCTGCGGGTCACCCTCCGTATCAAGGGCCGATGCCGCCGTTTCGACCAGAATCCCGCCCAGTTTGCGGCTTGGCCCAATGCCTTGGCCGCCGCCCGGCGCGGGTCGCGTGACGAGGTCGTTCGGCCAGCGAATGTCGGCCACCACGCCGCTTACCTCACGGATCGCCTCCCAGGCCGCGAAACCGGTTACCAGGGAAAGATTGACGGCGGATGCAGGCAGCCGGGGCGTGAACAGAGCGCTGACGTAAAGCCCATCACCCGGCGCGGAGAGCCACGCATGCCCACCGCGGCCGCGTCCGGCCGTCTGCGCATCGGCAATCCATGCCCCGGCAGGCGCTCCGCGAATGGCCGCCTCGAGGGCGAGATCGTTCGTGGAGCGCACCTCGGCAAAGTGATGCACCTCGCCGCTCAGCCTTGTATCGCGGAGCGCCGCATTCACCTGCTCTGCGTCGATGTAGTTGGGCGAACGACTGGATAATCCCATGCAAAGACATGCTACCGTTTCGCCCGCGCATCCAACGTGGAAGCTCGCATCCAATGCTGCAGCTACCGCGCAAAAGGCGAGCCGCCTGACCATGCCTCTTCCACTTCCTTCGCCGCTCACCCACCAGGCTGCCATGCTGCTGCTGTTAGCCCTGCCTGTCGCCTGCGCGGCCTGGACCGTCACGCACGAAGAGGTCTTTCGCGAGCCGCGCGAGTTCTGCAAGCAGCAGAGCGAACGCGCAAAGGCGCTGCCCAAGCGTAAATTCTTCTATCTCTTCACCTGCGAGTACTGCTTCTCGCATTACGTCGCGGCACTCGCCCTGCTGCTCTTCCAGTTTCAGCTGCTCTACACGGGCTGGCGGGGCTATCTGGTCGCCTGGTTTGCCCTGGTCTGGATCGCCAATGTGTACATGAACTTCTACAACCGTCTGCGACTGGATATTAAGCATGAAAATGTCACGATCGCAGTGGAGCAGGAGGCTCTGCCGGCGACCTCACCGCAGGCGCCGAAGCAGTAGGGCCGGCACGGCTTTTTCCGGCGAGCTAACGCGTCCGGCAGCAACGCCATCCTAGAAAACTGAGGAAGCGCCATGGCAGCGGAAGAAGAGCAAACGCAAAAAACCCAGCATCCAGCCGAGCCCCGCGGCTTCGGTCAACATAGCCGAGGACTGGCGGGCGAGTACGCTCATGAACAGGGTTGGGGACTCGACGAACAGGAGCGCACCAAACTCGCCAGTGCTCCCGAGGACAGCGACGGCGGCACGGATTACGAGTATGGCGCCCGTGACTTCGGCGATGCGCCGGTGAATACCGCAATCGATCACGACAGGGCGACGCAGGATCAGCCCGCAAAAAGCAGCGTAGAAAGCAAGGAGTAAGCATGTCCGCAGAGCACACGTCCCAGGCCAGTAAGGATTCAGTCGAAGCCATGAAGGAGAACGATCGGCACAGCGCCGGCACCGCAGATGCGGTGCCGGGGGGAGCGCATGCGCACTCGCCCGCAGCACATGAGTCTGGACCGAAGGCACACACCAAGGCGGTCGGCGATCAACGCGCCCTGGCCGATAAGGAAGAGTCCACACGCAAGGACGGCCGCGCCACAGAAAGCTATCGCAACGCCTAGAACGGGCTACGAAGTCGCTCAGCGCTATTGCCGTTTTTTCATTCCCGAAGGGAATCTATTGTTCATAGCTGTGGCACCACGATAGAACACAGTAGTGATGCTTTTATCTCTATAGAAAAAGGGGTACCGCCATTGTGGTACCCCTTTTATGATTTCAGAAACTGGACTATTTTCCGAGAACCTTTTCCTGTGTCGCGCGTTCCTTGCTGCCCAGGCTATTGGTAATGCCCTGGTTATCGCCGGTCGGCACCTGCGTATGGCGCGACTCGGTGAGACCCGTGCCTTCATCGATCGACTTCGGCTGGTGATCGCGTCCGTCCGTCGAGTGAAACGAGCGATTGCCGCCGGTCTGTGCGCCATCGGCGTTTTCATAGATCTTGGCGTCCGCGCCGCGTCCCATATCCTGCGGACTCATGTTCGGCTCAAGGTCCATTTCAGCTGAGTTGATGTCTTGTTCTGTCTCGGTGTGCGGTGTGGTTTGGACTGCCATGATGAATCTCCTCACCACATAGGACGCCGCTTGCGACGGCGGCGGGTGCCCCATCCTCACGACGGTTTTATTGTCGTTAGGGTGGGGCGTCGTTTCGTTTGCGTGCCTGGAGTCGGGATGGGCCGCGCGAGCAAAACTCCCCCTACTCCGCCGGCAGTGCTGCAAGAGCAGCCTCAGCCTTCTCTTTCAATGCGCGTGTCTCCGCAGCCTGCTTCTTCAAGCCTTCGACGATGTGCGCCGGTGCCTTCGCCAGGAAGCTCTCGCTTCCAAGCTGCTTTTCGGCGGCCATCACGCCTTTGTCCAGCCGTGCGAGCTCCTTCGTGAGCCGTTCCCGCTCTGCGGCGACATCGATCTGCCGCTCATACAAAACAGCAACATCGAACTGCGCCGTGGAACGCGCATTGCTGCCCTGCAATGCTTCGCTTGCAAGCTCGACCGAGCTAACACGCGCCAGGCGCGCAAGTAGATCTGCATTCGCATCCACCAGCGCAGCGATGCGATTGGAGGCGCGCACCTGGATCGGGGTGGCTTCCTTCTCCGGCACGCCAAGCTCCTTGCGCAGCGCGCGCACCGTCACGACAAGCTCCTGCAGCGTGTTCATTGCATCCACGCTGATCGAATCGGCAGGAAAGTCACCGGGCTGCGGATAGCGCGTAAGCGCGATGGACTTTGCCGGCGCAGGCACATTCACCTGCCCGTGCAGTGCATGCCAGAGCTCCTCTGTAAGGAACGGCATAAAGGGTGAAAGCAAGCGCAGCGCGGCTTCAAACACGCTGACCAGGGCGCCCAGCGTGAGCGCGGTGAGTTCGTTTTTTTCCCCTTCAAAATTCAGCCGCAGCTTAGATAGTTCCAGGTACCAATCGCAGAACTCGCCCCAGAAGAACTGGTACACCGCATTCGCAGCTTCATCGAAGCGATAGTCCGTGAGGGCTCGTTCTACCTGCACGGTGACGGCATGCAAGCGGGCGAAGATCCAGCGGGTTTCGAGTGGCGTGGCATCGGGCAAATGTGCCGGTGCGGACGCTGAAAGCAGATCCCCTTCGGAGATGACAACCAAAGGGGTTTGCGCCAAAGGCGAATGCAGCGTCACGCGATAGCCCGCATCGCGGCCACGCTCCACCTGCATGGCGAGGAATCGTGCCGCATTCCAGATTTTATTCGCGAACGCACGATAGCCTTCGGTGCGCGCTTCGCTGAACGCGATATCGGTACCGGGAGAAGCCTGCGAGGCCAGCGTAAAGCGCACCGCATCGGTGCCGTACTGCGTGATGATCGAGATCGGATCGATCACATTGCCCTTGGTCTTCGACATCTTCTGCCGGTCAGCGTCGCGAATCAACCCGTGGATGTAGACGTTTCTGAACGGAACCGTTTCGGCGAGCGTGCGCGCTTTGCCGTCGGGCATGGGCACATCGGCCATCAGGTGACAGCCAAGCATGATCATGCGCGCCACCCAGAAAAACAGAATGTCGAAGCCGGTGACGAGCAAATCTGTGGGATAAAACGCGGCCAGATCCGGCGTCAAATGATCCGTGCCATCCCAACCGAAGGCGGTGAAGGGCAACAGGCCTGAAGAGAACCACGTGTCGAGCACATCGGTTTGCTGGTGTATTTCGGGTGATTCGCATTGCCAGCACCTATCTGGCTTTTTCAAAGAGACCATCTCGTCGTCAAGACAACTAGCGCAGTACCATGCCGGTATTCGGTGACCCCACCAGAGTTGGCGAGAAATGCACCAATCGTGTAGGTTGTCCATCCATTCGAAGTAGGTTTTCGAGTAATTGTCGGGTGTGAAGCGGATATGTCCTTCGCGGACGGCGGCGGTGGCCTTTTCTGCGACGCTGGCTCCGCCTTTGCTCGGCTGCCTGTTGACCGCGAGGAACCACTGCAGAGAGAGTCGTGGTTCGATGACAGCACCAGTGCGCTGGCTGACGGGCAGAATGATTTGGTGATCCTTTACCGCGTCCAAGACACCCTGAGCCTCTAAATCGATGAGTATGCTCTCACGAGCCTTGAAACGGTCAAGCCCTTTGTACCGTTCCTTGGCATCGCGAGCTTCATGAAACCAAGGCTTGCCTAAATCCAAGTATGGATCAAGCTTCATATCGATCCGGCCCTGTTCATCAAGCACACTGGGATGCCGCAAATTGTGGCGCTGGCCGATGGCGAAGTCGTTGGGGTCGTGCGCGGGCGTGACCTTGACGGCGCCGGTGCCGAACTCGGGTTTGGCCCAGTCGTCGGCGATGATGGGGATTTCGCGGCCGACTAGCGGCAATGTGAGCATCTTGCCGATGAGGTGCTGGTAGCGCTCGTCATTGGGATTCACGGCCACGGCGACGTCGCCGAGCATCGTCTCAGGGCGGGTGGTGGCGATGGTGACGGAACCGGAGCTGTCGGCGAGCTCGTAGCGAATGTGGTAGATCTTCCCGGTCCGTTCCTCGTTTTCGACCTCAAGGTCGGAAACGGCGGTCTGGATCTGCGGATCCCAGTTGACGATGTACTCTCCCCGGTAGATGAGCCCCTGCTCCCACAGGCGCACAAAAGCCTCGCGCACAGCCAGGCTCAGGCGGTCGTCCATGGTGAAGTACTCGCGAGACCAGTCGACCGACGCGCCCAGCCGCCGCATCTGCTCGGTAATGGCGCCCCCGTACTGCCCCTTCCAGCACCACACGCGATCGGTAAAGACTTCGCGGCCGAGTTCCTGCCGCGACGGGCCGTTTTCGGCGGCAAGCTGCCGCTCCACCATCATCTGCGTGGCGATGCCGGCGTGATCGGTGCCCGGCACCCACACGCTGCGCTCGCCCAACATGCGGTGCCAGCGGGCGAGGATATCCATCTCCGTCTGGTTGAGCATATGGCCCATGTGCAGACGGCCGGTGACGTTGGGCGGCGGCAGCAGTTGGACGAAACTCTTTTGCGCTGAGGTTTCGCCCTCCGCAGGTGTCGGCGCGTCGAAAAGCTTTTCAGCGATCCAGTATTGTGCCCATTTTTCTTCAATGGCCGCGGGGTCGTACGCCTTGGGTAGTTCGGAATTCATACAGGGGTTAGGGTAGCAGGGACGGTGGGGTCGCCCGATTCATGCACGACGCTTTGGGAGATCTCTATCGCAGCAGAGTTGCTCATCAGTTCCAGATTGGAACATCTGCCGAGTGTTTCCCAATCCGGTTCTCAAGTGCCGCTCCGGGCATAGCTTCAAGGCGAAGACAGGGCGAAGCCGTGATATTCTGTTTGTGTAGCGCAGGTGCTACCACAAACGACGATGTGCGTCCATACTATTTCTGGGCGAGTTGTGTGGAGGTCAGCGCCATGGATGATCGTGTTCGGTCCCGCAGATATGAAAGGAGGTCATGATGCCTTACCCGGCCCTTGTCGTCGCTAATGCTTTCGTTCGGATGGGTTTGGAAGCTGGTCGTCCTGTAGACCCGATGAAGATGCAGAAACTCGTGTACCTGGCGCATGGCTTCAACCTAGCCTTACTCGATAAGCCGCTCATCAGTGAACGCATCGAGGCATGGCCTTATGGACCCGTGGTTCCCACCCTTTATTACACGTTCAAGCACTACAGGTCGCAGAGCATCACGGAAGAAGCTACGACGGATTCAGGATCGCGCTTGGATGCTACCACTCAAGACCTTCTTTCGCAGGTCTGGGCGAAGTACGGTGGCCGGAATGCAATTGACTTGTCAATGCTTACGCACGAGCCGGGCTATGCTTGGGATATCACCCGAAAGGGCTGTCAGCCGGGTAGCTGGTCAAGTCCGGAAATTAGCCAAGACCTTATAAAAGACGAGTTCATACGTCGAACTCGCGCGAGTCGCTAGGGGGCGACGAACATCCCTGATCCACGACCGGCACTTGAGATTCCTGAACTGCCCCTCGCACCACAAGCTGATGCCGGGAGCGCAGAGCAGGCCTCCATGCACACTGCTGCGTTAGAGTTCGAGGCGTTTCGCTCTGGGAGTCTCACCCCAAAACAAGTCAGCGCGGAGTGGAGCCTACGATTTGTGTTGCGGACGTTGTTCTTCTTTTTTGCTCTCCTAATTAATCTTTGGTGGGCATACAACGTGCGTGACATGCTGTGGCAGTCGGGACGGGTAAACAGCGGCTTTCGTCTCAGCGACTCTGTATTGATCGCTCTGCTTACAACCTCAATCGCCAACTTCTTAGCGCTTCTGACTATCATCGCAACTCATCTGTTCCGAAAAGGACCCGAACGACATAACAACGCGTGAGTGTCATTCGAGAAGTTACAATAGGGGACGATGAGCGAACAGACAGCCACAGCCGTCGCGGACGCCCCGGCGGCTCCACAGAAGCCGCACGCGACCAAGTACACCCGCAACCAGCCCTACGCCTCCCGCGTCCTCACGAATGACCGCATGACCGGGCCTGAGAGCGAAAAGGAGACGATCCACATCGAACTCGCCGTCGAGGAGGGCATGACCTACACCCCCGGCGATGCGGTGGGCATCCTCCCCACCAACCGTGAGGCGCAGGTGATGGATGTGCTCGAGACGCTGGGCTACACGGGGACAGAGCGTGTGCTCGACCACTACAAGAATCAGATCGACCTGCATGAGGCACTCACACGGCACCTGGGGGTCGGCAAGCTCGCCCGCGGCAGCGTGAATCAGTACGCCAAGCTCTTCGGCGAGAACGTGCCGCAAGGCCTGAAGGCTCTGCAGGGGCAGGAGAACAAGGCCGTGGCGGAGGAGTACGTCTGGGGCCGCGAGTTTGTGGATCTGGCCCGCGAATTTCCGGGTGCGATCACTGACCCGCAGCAGCTCTTCAACGTGCTACAGCGGCTTACGCCGCGCATGTATTCCATCGCCAGCTCGCAGGCCGCGCACCCCGATCAGGTGCACACCACCGTCCGCGTCATTAAATACCACGCGCATGGCATGGATCGCCAGGGCGTCTGTTCCGGGCACATGGGCGAGCGTATGCCGGTGGGCGGCACCATGCCGATCTTTCTGCATGAAAACAACGCCTTCCGCCTGCCCGAGGATGCGGACGCGCCGGTGATCATGATCGGCCCGGGCACCGGCATTGCGCCCTTCCGCGCGTTCCTGGAGCACCGCCAGGCGCTTGGCGAAAAAGGCCCGATGTGGCTCTTCTTCGGCGAGCAGCGCCGTGTCTCCGACTTCCTTTACGAGAGGCAGTTCAACGAGATGCTCAAGGACGGCACGCTGTCCAGGCTCGACACCGCCTTTTCACGCGATACCGGCAAGAAGGTGTACGTGCAGGACCGCATGCGTGAAAACTCCATGGAACTGTATGACTGGATCGAGCGCGGAGCGTACTTCTACGTCTGCGGCGATGCCACGCGCATGGCCAAAGACGTAGAAACAGCCCTGCTGGACGTCATCGCCCAAGGCTCCAATGGAACGTTGGACCACGCGCAGGAATACCTCGCCACCATGAAGAAAGCCAAGCGTTACCAGCGCGACGTCTACTAGGGTCTATGGACAGATTGGCCTGGGCGGGTCGAAATTCCGTCTCGGAATCCCCGTCTTTTCCCCAAGAGATGACAATGTAAATATGTCGATACACCTTTGGGCAATCACATGAGCAAATGAAGGCGAAGCGCACTGACCGTCCTGGCCCTAGATAGTTTCTGATGCTTTTTTTTTGCTTTTCGGAGGGAGGTCCGGGCTTCAGCCCGGACATTGAGTGCGGAGAAGAAAGGGGCTTCAGCCTCGGGTTTTGTGCTGATGCTGGACAGAATCCTGGGCTAAAGCCCATGAGTTTAGCTCTACCTTTCGTGGGGCTGAAGCCCCACGCTCCCTCCCCACCCTTCCACAAGATGCGCTTCGATGCACCTCGTACGATGATCTCAATTCGTCAGACACTACCTAGAACCTTACCGTATCTCTTCGCCGGCATTGCGATAGCCTAAGGTTATGGCACGGAAGCGCATTGGAGTGCATGTTGGAACCGCGGGCGGCACGTGGACCGCGGTCAAGCGGGCCGTAGACGCCGGGGCGAATACGTTTCAGATCTTCAGCTCCAGCCCACGCACCTGGAGGTGCGGTCCCGTGAAGCCTGAGGACGCAGAAAAGATGCGCGCCGAACTCGCCGCGAGCGATGTCGGCCCGCTGGTGATCCATGCGAGCTATCTGATCAACCTGTGTTCGCAGAGCGAGACGGTGCGTGCCAACTCGATCATTGCCTTTCGCGGCGAGGTGGAGCGCGGACTGGCGCTGGGCGCGAAGTTTCTGGTGCTGCATCCAGGCTCATGGAAGGGACTCACGCGCGAGGAGGGCCTGCGCTTTGCCGCACAGGGCATCGCGAAGGCGATCGACGGCCTGCCTTGGCGGGATGCCGATTTTCGGGTGCTCATCGAGAACACCGCGGGCGCGGAGTTTTCGCTTGGCGGCAGCTTTGAGCAGGTCGCGGAGCTGGTCGAAACACTAAAGCCCTGTGCGCCGGTCGGCGTTTGTCTGGACACCTGCCACACGCATGTGGCGGGCTACGACATCGTCTCCACCGAGGGCTACGAAGCCACGATGGCGCAGGTTGCGCGCACGATGGGCACGGACGCCGTACGCGTGTGGCACTGCAACGATGCCAAGGCTCCCATGGGATCGAAGCTCGATCGCCACGAGCACATCGGCGAAGGGACCATCGGAGCGGCGGCGTTCCGCCGGCTGCTGCACGACGCGCGGTTTGCCCACGCGGCCTTCATCGCCGAGACCCCGGTGGACGAACCCGGGGACGAGATGCGCAACGTCAGTGCGTTGCGTGCGTTATCGGCCGGCTAGATTAGGGCAGTGTTCGTGCAGGTGTACCCCGAGGGGTCGTTCTTGGGAGGGAGCCGTGGGCTGAAGCCCACGGAACAGGAGTGTAATCCAAGTGCCCTTCAGGGCCGGGCTCTGCTTCCGTTCCCAAACGGCCCGGGGCTAAAAGCCCTGTTTCCTGCGGCGTTTGATTCAGCGGCCTGAAGGCCGCTGCTCCCTCCCAAAAACTGGGAGTAGCTATGGTGATCATGAGCTAAAACAGTTTCCGTGTCGGTATGAAGGCGTCCTTTCGGACAAGGGGATGACGCTATGCAATTACCTGAGGCGTTTCGGCCTGCAGTCGCAAAACAAGCCGTTTTTACAGCGAAGGCGTTTCGGAGGTTTGGTGCGCTGTTGCGGTGACTTCAGGCATCGGATGCGCCTCGACCCGTCCGGTAACAAAGCCGCTCGTATCGCGCATCGCGGCGATGGCGCGATCATAGCGGCCACGGATTGAGTTGGAGCGGATCTCCATCATCTCGCGCAGCATCTGGGTCCCGTCGCGCAGGTAGCTGATGCGGCTGCGCTCATCGTGGCCCCAGGTCACGGGCACCTCGATGATGCGCAAGCCGAGCTTCTGCGCAATAAAGAGGACCTCGGGATCGAAGCCCCAGCGCTCGATGGTTTGCAGCCGGAAGATGGGCTGCGCGGCCTCGCGGCGAAACGCCTTGAAGCCGCACTGGGTGTCCTTGTAGGGCAAACCCATCACGCGGCGGGTGAGCCAGTTGTAGCAGCGCCCAAAAAAACGCCGATAGAGCGGCTGATGCCTGGTCTGCTTTTGACGGTCCAGCCAGCGGGAGCCGATGGCCACATCCGCCCCCGCATCAATGGCTTCGAAGAGCCGCTCCGCTTCCTCGATCGGGGAGGAAAGATCGGCATCGGTAAACATCACGATCTCGCCGGAGGCCTGCAGCAGACCATTGCGAACGGAGTACCCCTTGCCGCGATTGCCTTGATTCTCGATCAAGAACAGCTGCGGATGCTCATTCTGCAGGCGCTGCACGACACCCACGGTTTCATCGGTGGAGCCGTCGTCGACGACCAAGACCTCGGCATCCCAGCCGCGTTCCCGCACACAGGAAAGCACCTGTTCGAGCGTTCGCCCAAGGCGCTTTTCTTCGTTGTAGGCCGGGATAATGATGCTTATCTGAGGACCGGTCATGGCGCCAAACTCTCCTTGCAGCGCCTCGCGGAAAGGCGTCGTTATAGAATACAGCAGCGTTTTGTCTCCTCGTTCACCCTTAGGTAATGCGACGGGTGAAAGGACGAAATCTGGGGGCCGGTTCCCGTCGGGGAGCGCTGTGCGATGCTGCACCACTCCATCACCTACGACGGTCAGGGCATGACGAAGACGCAGAATCGAGAGAAATACGGCCGGGCTGCACCGCGGACCGGCTCTCTGACGAACCCCGTTCTCCTGCTCCGTCTCCTTACCGTACTCGTTTTTGCGCTTGCCGCGGCGTTTTATGTGGCGTATTCGCTGCATTGGAAGCTGATGCTGGATTCGCCGGTGATGCACTATGTGGTGTTCCTGATGCACCATGGCCTGCGGCCCTACCTCGATATAAGTGACAACAACATGCCCGGCGCCTACTTCACTGAGGCGTTCGCCATGCGGGTTTTTGGTCCCGGTGACCTGGCCTGGCGTCTCTACGAGTACTTCCTGCTGGCCATCATGGCGGGCAGCATGGTGCTGCTGACGCGGCGCAGGGACTGGGTAGCCGGCGTCTTCGGCGCGGGCATGTTTCTCGCGCTGCACAGCGCGGAAGGGCCGCAGTATGCCGGGGAACGGGAACTCGTCGTGACGGTGCTGCTGCTGGTGGACTATGTCGTCCTCTTTGCTGCCGTGCGACGGCGAAACGCTTTTTTGCTCTTCTTTTTTGGGCTGGCGGGGGGGCTGGCTGCGGCCATCAAGCCCACCTACCTCCTCTTCACGCTTGCCCTGCTGCTGCTGATGACTGCCGTGCTCTATCGCCGCTCTGTCCAGCCCCGGCCCTATCTGCTTTGGGGCGTGGCCGGGTTGCTGGTTATCGGTGCGTTCTGCGTCGGTTTTCTGCTTCGCTATCACGTCCTCTCGGATTTTGTGTTCATTCTTACCCGGGTGCTGCCCACATATGCGGGTTTTGCCGCGCCCTCCTGGGCCATGATGTTTCGCGCGGCTCTGCCTCGATCGGTGCTGGGTATGGTCCTGCTCACGCTGCCGCTGGCCTTCACCAACTGGCGGCGTGACGGCGCGTGGTCGTGGGAGCACGGGGCGTTGGCACTGGGCGCGCTGCTTGCACTGGGTTCGTTTCTGGCCCAGCGCAAAGGCTTCTTTCATCACCGCTACACCTTTGTGGCGCTACTGTTTCTGCTGGTCGGCATTGAGCTTTTCGCGGCATTGCGCTCCCGGGGTTGGCCGCGGGTGCTCGCCGCCGTCGTTCTGCTGTACGCGCTTGCCGGTTTTACGCCGCGCATGGTGCGAAGCGGGGCACGGGTGCCCGGCGAGACGCAGTTCGCTCGCTCCCTGGGCAGGGATTTTGCCACCCTGGGTGGATCCGCCGCCTTGCAGGATAAGGTGCAGTGCTTCGACCTTGTGTATGGCTGCCTGAATGCCCTGTACCACGCAGATATCGTCGAAAACACCGGATTCACAGGGGATCTGCTGTTTTTTTCGCCCACGCCCAGCGCGGCGCGCGAGTACTACCGTGCGCGTTTCTGGAAGCTGGCGCGCCAGGATCCCGCCTCGGTTCTGGTGGTCAGCAATCAGTCGCCGCTGGAGGCCAACAGCTATAGCAGGCTGGTCTTCTGGCCGCAGTTTGACGCGTATCTGAACAGGAATTATGTGCTGGCGGCGCAGCGAACATTTCCGCACGAGCGTTTCATGGTGTACTCCGACCAGCTGCGCGCTGCGAATGAGGCCGACAGTTATCGCCTCTACATTCGTAAGGACTCGCCGCTGCTGGCCAGGGTTCCCGCTCTTCTCGCCACTCCGGATACCACGCAGGCACATGCGCGCTAAGCGCCCGCTGCTCTCCGGGCGTGCCAATCTGTAAACTCGGAGCCATGTCCCCTTCGTCGTCCCCCCCCGGCGCACTCGGCGGGAAGCGCTTCAAGGCTCTGCTGATCGCCCTCTCAGTGGCAGTTTATCTGCTGCTTTGCGGCTTCTATCTTGCGCGCATACGGCATACGGACGGCGGTCACCTGATCTATGCGCTGGATGATCCGTACATTCACCTTGCGCTGGCAGACCGGATCGCGGGGGGCCATTACGGCATCAATCCCGGCGAAGCGGCTTCGCCCTCTTCCAGTCTTATCTGGCCCTTTCTGCTGGTGCCCTTTGCCCATGCCTCATGGTTTGCGTGGGCGCCGCTGCTGCTGAACCTGCTTGCAGGAGCCGCGCTGGCCGCGCTGCTGGGCTATCTTGTTGCGAACTGGCCGGGGGATCTGCGCTCCTGGGACGAGCGTGTGCGCCGCCTGCTGGCCGTCTTAGCGCTGCTGTTCATCGGCAATCTTGTGTGCCTCACCTTCATCGGCATGGAACATACGCTGCAGGTGCTGCTGGCCGCCGTGGCTGCCTATGCGATCACGCGTGTGCTGGAAGGCCGCCCCGTGCCTCTGCCGGCGCTGATCGGCGTGGCGCTTGGCCCTGCGGTGCGCTATGAGGCTGTGGGACTCGCGTTGGCTGTGGCGATTGCGCTGGCGGGGAGGCGGCAATATCGCACAGCCATCGTCCTGCTGGCTGCGAGCCTCGCGCCACTGGTTTGCTTCTCCCTCTTCCTGCATCACCTGGGCCTGCCGCTTCTGCCGACTTCGGTTCTGGTAAAGGGCGGCGTTGCCAGCGGAGGCGCACTGCACCATCTGCTGAATCTGGTGGGCGGTGCCGTGGCGGGGGCGTTCGGGCAGCGCGACCGGCTGCTGCTGGCGGTTCTTTTTATCACTCTGGTCGACCTTGCTTTTCAACAAAGGGATCGAGTGCGCCGCATCGCGCTTGGCGGCGCGGCTCTGGCTACGGGCCTGCATCTGTTAATTGGCCAGTTCAACTGGTTTCATCGCTACGAGGTTTACATCGTTCTTTTCAGCAGCCTAGTTGTGCTGCATGTGTTGTTTGAACAGCCGCGCATTATGCGGGGATGGTATGCGCTCGGCCTTCTGGCCTGTGCGCTGCCGTATCTGGATGCCACGCGCACGCTGATTGGCGCAACGCAAGATGTCTATCTGCAGCAGTACCAGATGCATCGATTTATCAGCGATTTTTACACCGGGGACGTGGCGGTGAACGATCTCGGACTGGCGAGCTACCATCGGCGGCCGGGCCAGTATGTGCTGGATCTAGTCGGCCTGGGATCGGCGGAGGCTGCACGCGAGAAGAACAAATCGGCTGCCTGGCTGGACGCCATTACCGAGCGGCGCCACGTTGGCCTCGCCATGGTCTACCCGCAGTGGTTTGGGAGCCTGCCCGCCGACTGGACGCCCGTGGGCGAGCTTTGCCTGGTGCGGCAACCCGTCATGCTCTCGCAACCGTGCGTCGGGTTCTATGCAACTGAGGCGGGTGATCCTGCACGGATCGAACGTGAGTTTGGTGCCTTCGCCGCAACCCTTCCCGGAGGCGTGATCGCGCTGCCGCCCGGGGGGAGCAGAGAAACGCGGCTGCTACCGCGGCAAGCGCGGTAGCTTTGCTGGCTTGGTTTAGGGCAAATTGCATTCATTTATACGGTTACCATGTGAATATGTCGATACAAGCCTAATGATGTTGGCTGCGGCCTACATTTCTGCCGGGCAACCGCACGGGTGGGTTTGCTAGCATCCAAGCAACTAACTCCGTCCTGCGCCGCCGCCGCACCGAACGCTGAATCCGGGCAGGACACGGAGCCCAAGGCTATTCATGTTCAAGCGTTCCGCTGGTGTTCCTGCACGTCCAACCCTTTTCTGGGTTCTTCTTGTTCTGCTGGTTGCGTATGTCGGGTGGATGCTGTCGCTGCCCGCGTGGCCGTCGCAGGATGGGCCGGTGCACTTGTACTACACCCGTGTGCTCAGCGTGTTGTTCTCGCCTGCGTCATCGCCCTTCCGCACGCATTTTTTTATCAAGCATCTGTTGCCGCCGTATGCGATGTATTACTACTCGCTGCTGCTGCTTTCGCGTTTTATGCCCTTGTTGACGGCGGATCGCCTGGTGATCTGCGGCTATATCGTGTCGTTTGTCCTGGGTTTTCGCTATGCCGCGCGTGCGATTGGCCCGAATTCCGGCGTGACCTCGCTGCTTGCCTCGCTGCTTGTACTCAACTGGGCGCTGGGCATGGGCTTTGCGAACTATTGCCTTTCGCTTTCGTTTGCGCTTTGGGCCATCGGGATCTGGCTGCGACTGGGCCACGGTGATGGCAGCGGTCTTGAGCTCGGAAGGCGTTCCGCCTTCGTGGCTCTGCTGGTGCTCATCACCCTCACGCACCCGGTGCCCTTGCTGGTGGTGCTGGCCTTCGGCGGCCTGGACCTCCTCTGCCGGTATCTCGCGGTGCGCCGCGGAGAGCGTCCGCTGCCCCGCATTGAGGTGATCCGCGATCTCGTCACCCTGGCCTGCGGCTCGCTTTGCCTGCTGTATGTAAAGGCCTTCACCGTCGCGCATCCGCTACAGCAGCGCACGCCGGTCGAGGGTACCTTTGCGCAGCATGTCGTGCGCCGCATCAAGGATCTGCTCATCACCAAAAACGTAGAGGTACTCTACGGTCACTGGTGGCAGATCGTCGCTTACCGCGTTTGTCTGGGCCTGATCCTTCTCGCCGCCACGGTCTTTGCCGTGCAGCAATGGCGCAGCCACCGCCGGGAAAAGGTATGGACCGCGGGCGACAGCATGATGGTGTACGCCGTCTGCGTTGCGGTCGTTCTGCCGCTTCTGCCATCGGACATGAGCGGCGCCTATTACTTCTTCGAGCGGCTGAACATCCTTCTCTGGATCACGATGCTGCTGGCGGCCAGCGGATGGGTTGCAGCGGAACGCGTTTCGGCGGGGGACACGCCTCCGCGGCAGGTGATGTTCACGCGGACACAACTTGTCGGCGCCTGCGCCGCCGTCTTTTCCGTAGTGGTTGCAGCCATGCTGCTGCACATGGCGGATGTCACGCTGCGTCCGTTTGCCGAACGCGACTACCAGCTCGCGCATACCGCTCTCCCCCTGCGTGGACAGTTGGCGATGGTGCTGGAAGGCGGACCGCAACGCAAGTTCATTTGGGCGGGACCGTCGTGGGATCCGTACTACTGGGATACCGTGGCGCTGCTGCGCCGCAACGACGGAATCATGGTCAACGCACCCTGGCTTGACTCCCCTATCATTCCACTTGCCGAAACGGAGGCCGAACCCGGCATCCTGCTGTCGCCAACCCTGGCCAATTCGCCGATGATTTTGGGGGAAAGATTGGACGATACACCCGCGCTCCGCACCCGCGTTCTGTCCAAGGCCGGCATCGCACTCTTCAGTCCAGTAGGCAGCGGCGACCGGACCGCGGTGCCTGCGATTTTGGGGAGCGGATGGTCCTGCACCATGCCGGGCGGCGGAGACTATCGCCTCTGCACCCGGGCGCAAAGTGAGACCATCGCCCGGCTCGCTCACTAGGTAGTGTCTTTGGGAATGGTTCCTGTGTAGCCGTGGGCTTCAGCCCACGGACAAAAGCAGCCGAAGGATGGAGTCCTTCAGGGCTGGTTTGCCGGGAAGCCAGGGCTGAAGCCCCTCTTTCGCCAGTTTTTATTCAGCGGGCTGAAGCCCGCTGCTACACCCAGGGACCGTTCCCTGCGATTCACATTGACACTACCTAAAGCCCTGACCAACATGAGCTGAAGCGGAAAAGCCGTCGCTTTCATCAAAGCAGCGGCGCAGGTTGAGCGAAGAATCGTTGCCACCGTTCTCTACAATAGAAGCCTATGCCGGAGATCCCCGACAACGACACGCCCCAGCCCGAGGCTGCGCGTTACAACCCTGGAGCGATTGAACCCAAGTGGCAGGCGCGTTGGGATGCCGACCCCGACCTGTATCGCGCGGAAGACCACACGGGCGGCAAACCGAAATTTTACTGCCTGGAGATGCTGCCCTATCCCAGCGGCCAGCTGCACATGGGCCATGTGCGCAACTACGCCATCGGCGATGCGCTGGCTCGCTTCATGTGGATGCGCGGCTATAACGTGCTGCACCCGATGGGCTGGGACGCCTTCGGCCTGCCCGCGGAGAATGCCGCGCTCAAGAACAACACGCCGCCGCGTGAGTGGACGCTGGGCAATATTGCCGAGATGCGGAAGGGTTTCCGGCGCCTGGGGCTGAGCTACGACTGGGCCGGCACCGAGATCACGACCTGCCTGCCGGAGTACTACCGCTGGAACCAGTGGTTTTTCCTGAGGATGTTTGAGCGTGGGCTCGCCTATCGCAAGACCAGCAAGCTGAACTGGTGTCCCCAATGCGCAACCGTGCTCGCGAATGAGCAGGTGGTGGGCGGCTGCTGCTGGCGGCATGAGGACACGCTGGTTGAACAGCGCGAGATGGTGCAGTGGTTTTTGCGCATCACGGCCTATGGTGACGAACTGCTCGACGGGCTGGATGCGATGCCTGGCTGGCCGGAGAAAGTCCGTACCATGCAACGCAACTGGATCGGGCGCAGCGAGGGCTGTGACGTGAGCTTCAGGGTGCAGGAAGTAGGAAGTAGGAAGCAGGAAGTAGGAAGTAGGGTGCAGGAAGTAGGAAGTAGGAAGCAGGAAGTAGGAAGTAGGAAGCAGGAAGTAGGAAGTAGGAAGCAGGAAGTAGGAAGTGGGGAACAGCAAACAGGAGTTAGCGAACAAAGGCAGGCGATCGCGACGGATTTGCTGGGCCGCAGCGGAATTGGGGAGCTTCATCCAGCCCCCTCCCCTTTAAGTTGTCATCCTGAGCGAAGCGAAGGACCTGCTTTTGCCCCTGCCCAAGCCTCGGGTCATCCCGAACAGACCATCACCGTCTTCACCACCCGCATCGACACCATCTTCGGCGCCACCAGCCTGCAGCTCGCACCGGAGCATGCGCTCGTAAAGCAGTGGACCGCAACGGATGCGAACCTTGCGCGTGACGTAGACGCAATGCTCGAAGAGCAGCAAGCAGCCAAGGAATCCGGCGACCTCGGCAACATCGAAAAGCACGGCGTCTTTACCGGTCATCATGCGGTCAATCCCTTCACCGGCGAGACGTTGCCGATCTGGGTTGCGAACTACATCCTCGCCGACTACGGCACGGGCGCGATCATGAGCGTACCCGGCCATGATGAGCGCGATTTTGAGTTCGCCACGAAGTATGGTTTGCCGATCAAGCGTGTAGTGGCGCCCAATCTCGACACGGACGATCTCCCATTGCCATACACCGGCGAGGAAGAGGCCGTGCTGATCGACTCCGGCGAGTGGACCGGTGAGCCCTGCCTGGAAGCCCAGGAAAAAATGGGTCACCATGCGGAGAAGCATGGCTTCGGCAAGCGCACTACGACCTTCCGCCTGAAGGACTGGGGCGTAAGCCGCCAGCGCTACTGGGGCACGCCGATTCCCATGGTGTATTGCACGAACGGGCATGATGGCATTGAGCCAAGCGGTGCCGTGCCATTGCCAGAATCAGCATTGCCGGTGCTGCTGCCAGACAACATCACGATCACGCAGGAAGGTGGTTCCCCACTCGCCAAGGTGCCTGAATTTGTAGAAACCACATGCCCCGTATGTGGTGGTCCTGCGCGTCGCGAGACCGACACGATGGATACCTTTGTCGACTCGAGCTGGTACTTCTATCGCTACACCGACGCACACAACAGCGATGCACCCTTCGACTCCGCGAAGGCGAACTACTGGTTTCCCATCGATCAGTACATCGGCGGCGTGGAGCACGCGATTCTGCACCTGATCTATTCGCGTTTCTGGACCAAGGTGATGCGCGACATCAAGATGGACGGCAAGGGCCTGATTGCGAACGGCGAACCCGCGCAGCGTTTGTTTACGCAAGGCATGGTCATCAAGGACGGCGCGAAGATGTCGAAGTCCAAGGGCAACGTGGTCTCGCCGGATGAGATGATCGGTCGCTACGGTGCCGATGCGACGCGCATGTATGCGCTGTTCGCCGCGCCGCCGGATCGCGATCTCGATTGGCAGGAGGATGGTGTCGCCGGCGTGAGCCGTTTCCTCGCGCGTGTCTACCGGCTGACAAGCAAGTATGCACCGCTGGTGAGCTCGACGGAAGCGGAGGAAAGTCAGGTGCAAACGCCTGCCGGTGCAGCTTTATTGCGCACGCTGCACCAGACCATCGCAAAAATCACCGAGGATTTCAGCGGCCGCTGGCATTTCAACACCTGCGTCAGCGCGATCATGATCCTCGTCAACGAAATCGGTGCGGCCGAGGGAAAGATCGACTCCGGCGAGGTCCCGACGGCGACGGTTGCTGAGCTCTTTCGCTCGCTTACCTTGCTGCTCGCGCCCTTCGCACCTTTCATCGCCGCGGAGCTTTGGGAGCAGCTGGGCGGCACCGGTGTGCTGTTCCGCCAGCCCTTCCCGGTGGCCGATGCGGAGCTTGCGAGAGAGGACGAACTGGAAGTGCCGGTGCAGGTAAACGGAAAGCTGGTCACCATCATCAAAATCTCCGCGGCGAGCGACGACGCTGACCTGAAGTCAGCAGCGATGGCAGATCCGAAGGTCGCTGCGCGACTGGAGGGCAAGACGCTGGTGAAGGCGATTGTGGTGAAGGGCAGGATGGTGAATTTCGTCGTTCGCGGCTGAGCGGGTGGCTAAGTTCTGGAGAGGAACTGATTTATTAAGTCTGCGGGAAGCCGTACGAAGTGCATCTTGTTGAAGGATGGGGAGGGAGCGTGGGGCTTAGGCCCCACGAAAAGTGAAGTTACAATCATGGGCCTTAGCCCAGGGCTCTCCAGCTTCAGCGCAAAACCCGGGGCTGAAGCCCTGTTCATCTCCGCACTCAATGTCCGGGCTGAAGCCCGGACCTCCGTCCGAAAGGCAACAAGTGATTCGTCTAGCGGATCTCACGCGCGCCTCGGAGGCAGACTGCGCAGCGAGGCGCGCATGGCATCCTTTAGACGATCGAAGACGCGTCCCAGCAGAATGCTGATGATCACCACCACGACCAGCATGGCGAGTCCCTCCCTCCAGTTCGTCCACGGGCCGCCCGCCAATGAGACAAACAGGATGAACAGGGGCAGGTGCAGCAGATACAGCGTAAAGGTGCCGTCCGCCACCAGGCGAATGCGCGAGGCGGACAACTTCGTGGCCGTGGGCACGAACCCATCCAGCGTCAGCATCACCGGCAGCATCGCCACGGCCAGCAGGCTGCCGGTGAGAAAGAAGCTGACGCTGAAGCGGTCCAGCCAGTGCAGAGGCGCACCGTGAAACAGGCTGCGTCCCCAGGCAAAACTGGCGACGGCGTGCGTCAGCATCTGCGTGCGTTCGGCCACCTCGGTGGCGCGCAGCACATGCAGCACCTGTTTGTGCATCGCCGCCAGAACACCGAGATACACGAGCAGCGCGCCCGTTGCAATGGCCAGGCCGTCGCGGCGTGCGTGCAGCTTCACGTACACATCGTGCAGTGCCGCACCGAACAGCCAGATTGGAAACAGCAGTGCGATGGATGGCCCGGCCGCGAGCAGAAGCAATGGAACAAGGGCCCATCGTGCTCGCGGCATGTACCGCAAAATGCCGTAAAGAGCGTAGTAAACACACTCAAACGAGAGTGACCAGAAGGGCCCGTTGGAGAGCGGAGGAACGCCGATGCCCCACCAGCCGACCGTGAAGGTGAGGTTCTCCAGCAGCTGCAGCGGAACGGCGCTCCAGGGGAAGGCGTCTGCGATGTTGTGATACGCCGCCGGCGCGAGCAGCAGGGCAGCGCCTTCCAGCAGCACAGTGAGCAGCAGCGCGGGGACGACGACGGAGTAAATGCGCGACACGCGATCGCTCCAGTACTCACGGGCAGCCGGCCGGCGTGCCACGGTGACGTAGCGAATCACAAAGCCGGACAGGACAAAAAAGACGCAAACGGCGGAGTTTCCGGAGCGCTCCGAGATGAAGCCTGCCTTCGTCACGAAGTGGTGCTGCATGTGCGTCAGCGCGACGGCGAGCGCGGCGGCGAATCGCAGCAGATCCAGCAGGATGGAGGCATTTCGCCCGAAAAACCGTCTGTCGGCACTGGATTGCATCGGGCAACTTCATTATATGCAGCCCGGAGATTGCCCGCCCGGAGCGGGGAGCAATTGTGGGTCCGGCGGCCTACACTAGGTAGTGTCTGACGAATCGGACTGAGGCCACATGGTGTAGCAGCGGGCTTCAGCCCGCTGAAGAACACAGGCAAAAACACGGGCTTCAGCCCTGGTCCAGCCCTCAAGGGCTTCACTCTGCCTGTTTTTTCCCGTGGGCTGAAGCCCACGGCTATACCGAAGACATTCGTCAGACACTGCCTAAGGGTCGGGACGAGACGTATGACGGTAATGACAAGTCGCGAGAACCCGCAGGCGGAAGGGCGGGCGTCCTTGCGTCCGCCGCCCACGTCTCCGCCGCCCACGTCTCCGCCGCTGCGGGGAACGCAGTCTTTTGTCTCCGTCATGGCACAGGTTTGGAAGCGCCCCGGACTGACCGCGATCGAGCTGCTGTGGCGCTGGGCGGTGGGCATTCCGTTGCTTTTGCTGGTCTGGAAGGCAGGATCCCGCGCCCTGCTTCACGTTCCGTTTGACCTGTCCGCGCTCGAGAATATGACCGTCTTCAAGCCGGTGGAAGCCGTGGCGACGATGGGTCGTCAGGCTGCCCTTACGCTGCCTCCGCTCCTCCCGATGGCGCGTTGGCTGCTGCCCTCCGCGCTGCTCGGGTGGACGGTCGCTTCGACGCTGGGCAGAACGGCGATATGGCGGCGGCTCGATCCGGACCTGCGGCCGCGATACCTGCTCACGGGCGTTCTTGGCTTGCTGCGAACGCTTGTCCTGCTGGCCACCTTTGCCCTTTGGGCATGGGGAATTGCCGCGGCGGCGCACTATGCCGTTACCGGTCCCGCAGCCGCCGGAGCGGAGCCGAATCTGGTGCTTTTCGTCGCGCTGATCGTCGCATGGACGCTGCTGCTGTTCATGCTTTGGTCTTTGACGGTTTGGCTGCTCGACGCCCCGCCGCTCTTCGCGATGAGCCGTGGATGTGGTCTGGGTGCGAGCCTTCACGCCGCGCCGCGGGCGCTCCAACTGCCTTCAAAGCTGATCGAGACCAACCTCGTCATGGGCATCGTGAAGGTCGCTTTGCTGGTGCTGGCGATGGTGTTCTCCGCCTGTCCGCTGCCCTTTGCGAGCGTGGAAACGACCGGGTTTCTGTTGGTCTGGTGGAGCTTTGTCGGCGTGGTCTTTCTCGCCTTCCTGGATCTGTTTCACGTGATCCGGCGAGCGGCCTATCTGACGCTTTTCCGGGCGCTCGTCCTTCCCGGTCCCAAGGACAATGATCTGCACGTTACGTCCGCAGCCGACACGACGCAAACGCCCGGACGCGCATCATAGGCTGAGGCCTCAATCACACCCCTATACGGAGCACGTCCGCCATGTCCTTTGGTATTTACACAGTTGGAACCCTCATTCTGATCGCGGGCGTGATCTACGTCTGCCATCTCGCCCACATCCCGCAGCGCTGGGTGATCGGCATCGCCATCCTGCTGCTGGGCGCCGGCATCATGGGAGCGGTAAGCAACACGCGGCAAAAGGACCCAAGCTAGGGGAGATCGCTTCCGCTCTCCGCCCCACACCGGCGTAAAGACGCACGTTCCAGGAAAGAGCAGGAAGCAATGCAAAGGCAGACATCCACGCGGCTCAGGTTTTTGGCGCTTCTGGCGTTCGCTTGCACCCTCACCGGCGTCTCCGATGCGACGCCTGTGTCGTATACCTTTCTGGTGACCGGCGCCAACCCCGGTGTCAGCGGCCTCTTTTCCGACGGATCCGGGTCGTTCACCTTCAATGCCAGTCCGGGGAAGGGAAGCGCCCTTACCGCGTTTGCGTTCACCAATACCGTTGGGTTCGGCACGTTCACGAGTAACGGTATCGTGTTTGGCCCCAATGCGCAGACGTCCAGCTACGGTTTGGGAGATCTCAGCTCCGTCTCCAGTACGTTCTCGGGAACTTCGGCTGATCCGGCGCTGACGAGCTTCAACTTCACCGATGCCGGCGTCTTCACCCTCTTCGATACGATTGGGCTGGCCGGCATCATCACCTCCGATACGGAGGGTTTCGGCACCCTGATGCTGACCGAAAGCGGCCTCCCCTCACCCCCCGCGACGGTGACGCCCGAGCCTTCCAGCCTGCTTCTGCTCGGTACAGGATTGGCCGGGTTGGCGGCCCTGCGTCGGCGTTTTGCTCTTCGGCGTTTTTCCCTTCCATCCGCGCAGTGTCCAGCGATGCCTGGGCACACCCGCTAGACTAGGTTCGTGGACCTGAGCAAGCCTGAATTTCAAGCCGCGACCAGCCAGGCGACCATCGTCATCCTTGACTTCGGCTCGCAATATACGCAGCTGATCGCGCGTCGTATCCGCGAACTCGACGTGTTTTCGGTGGTCCTGCCGTGCACGACGCCGCTGGCCGACGTGCTGGCCTTGCAGCCGAAAGGAATTGTGCTCTCCGGCGGCCCGTCGTCGGTGTATGACGACACGGCTCCCAAGGCCGATCCGGCGGTGCTCGATACGGGCATTCCACTGCTGGGCATCTGCTATGGCCTGCAGTTTATGGCTTACCATCTCGGCGGCCGTGTTGTGCCTGCGACCGCGCGTGAGTATGGCCATGCGGAGGTCAGCGTTACCGCGGAATCCCGGCTTTTTCATGGCCTGCCGCAGACCCTTGAAGTGTGGATGAGCCATGGCGATCACGCTGAAGGGCTGCCGCTTGGCTTTTCGGTTGTCGCGCGCACCAGCAACGCGGTTGCCGCGATTGCCAACGAAGACCGCCGCATGTGGGCGGTGCAGTTTCACCCCGAGGTGGCCCATTCGCGGCAGGGTACGGAGCTGCTGCGCAACTTCGTGGTGGACATCTGCGCCGCCGCCCAGGACTGGACCCCCGAGCACTTTATCGAGACCACCGTGACGCGCATTCGCGAGCAGATTGGGTCAACCGGGCATGCCATCTGCGGGCTCTCCGGCGGTGTGGATTCCTCTGTCGCGGCAGTGCTCGTGCAACGTGCCATCGGCGATCGCCTGACATGCATCTTCGTGAACAATGGCGTGCTGCGGCGGGGTGAATTCGATACCGTGCAGAAGACGATGCGCGAGGAACTCGGCCTGAACGTCGTCGCCGTGGATGCCGGCGAGCGGTTCCTTGGCAAGCTCGCCGGTGTCACGGATCCGGAGCGCAAGCGCAAGATCATCGGCGGCGAGTTCATCGCGGTCTTCGATGATGAAGCTGCAAAGCTGATCGCGGCCGAAAGGTCCGCGGGGATGACGCTCGCATGGCTGGTGCAAGGCACGTTGTATCCCGACGTCATCGAATCGGCGAGCGTGCATGGGCCGTCGCACGTCATCAAAAGCCATCACAATGTTGGCGGCCTGCCCGCCGACATGAAGCTGAAGCTGATCGAACCGTTGCGCGATCTGTTCAAGGACGAGGTGCGCCGCGTCGGCCGCGATCTGCGCATGCCCACCGAGATCCTGGAGCGGCAGCCCTTTCCCGGACCGGGGCTCGCGGTGCGCATCCTCGGAGAAGTTACCCCCGAGCGTGTCGCGATCCTGCAGAAGGCCGACGCCATCTGCACCGAAGAGATCCGCCGCGCCGGCCTGACCACCAAACTTTGGCAGAGCTTTGCAGTGCTGCTGCCCGTGAAAACCGTCGGCGTGATGGGCGATCAGCGCACCTACGCTTACACCTGTGCGATTCGCGCCGTGGAAAGCGAAGACGGCATGACCGCCGACTGGGCCGCGCTGCCCTATGACGTGCTGCGCGCCATCTCCGGCCGCATCGTGAGCGAGGTGCGCGGCATCAACCGCGTCGTCTATGACATTACGTCGAAGCCACCGGGCACGATCGAGTGGGAGTAGGATTACCGTGAGTTGGCCCGCGGATCTTATCTACCCGCGTCTTATCTGCCCGCTTCTTATCTGATTGTCATGCGTGTTCTGGGTTTTATCTTTCGCGTTCTTCTGCTGCTGGCGATCTTCGCCGGGGTTGGGTTTTGGGCCTCACGCGTGGTTCTTGCCCGTGCCATGGCGCAGGGGCAGCCCGAGTACGCGGTGCGGCTGGCAAGCTATATGGCCGGCCTCTTCATCGGTGGATCGGTGGCGACGCTCGCCGGCGTGCTCATGCTGATCGGCGACAGGCGAGCAGCCGGGAGAAGAAAACTTTAGAAGCTCCACCGGGGTGAACAAGCGACGGTGAGCAGATCGCCGCTGCGGCTCTTGGGCAGCCGCAAATTGCTCAGGCATTTTCCCGCTGGCCAAAGATTGCCGTGCCGACGCGCACGGTCGTCGAACCCTCTTCGACAGCCACCGCGAAGTCGCCGGACATGCCCATGGAAAGCTCCGTCAGCGTGGGATAACGCACGGCGTGCTCGTCGCGCAGCTCGCGTAATCGACGGAAGCAGGGCCGGGCGGATTCGGCCTCCTCGCCTATGGGCGGAACGGTCATCAGACCGGCGGCGCGCAGGTGCGGCATGGCCGCGATAGCCTGCAGCAGCGCCGCAAGCTCCTCCGGAGCCAGGCCATGCTTGGTCTCCTCGGGCGAGAGCTTCACCTCGATCAGCACGGGCAAAACACGCCCGAGGGATTCAGCCGCTGCGTTCAAACGGGCTGCCGTCTTGGCGGAATCGAGGGTGTCGACTGCTTGGAAGAGCTCTGCGGCTTTGCCGGTTTTGTTGTTCTGCAATGGGCCGATCAGGTGCAGCTCCAGATCTTGGATGCCACCCAGGGCAGGCGCCTTGGCCTGCATCTCCTGCACGCGGTTCTCGCCAAAAAGCCGCTGTCCGGCGGCATAGGCCTCCAGGATGGCTGCGGCGGGATGCGTTTTGCTGACAGCCATCAGGCGTACGGCGCCGGGCTGGCGTCCGGCGCGCCCGCAGGCGGCGGCCAGCTCCGCACGTACGCGCTCCAGGTTTTCCGCAATCAGGTTTTGCGCGATCGACATTCGTCCCAGTGTACGGGGCCGCTTCTTTCTGCTTCCGGCGAAAGCGGGTCCGGCGGCCCGAGCGCGGCTTGCATCCACTTATCCCCTTTGCTCGTCTTAATGAATGAGGCTAGTGCGAGCCGAGCAACTTTCAACTCCACCGCGGGTTCAAAGGGTTCAAGCGCGTGAGAGCTTAACGCAGCAAGGAGTTTACCCAGATGTCGAAGTCCTTCTCCCTTTTGAGCGCAATGCGCCGCAGCCTGACGGCCACCGTGATTGCCGGTTCCGCCTTTGCCGTCGCGGGCGCGCAGAGCACGCCCGCTCCGACCGCCGGCACTGCCCAGCCCTTTAGCTTCCAGATGCCCACGGAAGCCGGAATTTCTTCTGTCGGCTCTGCTTCACTCGGAACTGCGGATTCACTCTTTTCGAGCTCCGTTTCGCCGGACCTCGACGACGCTGCCGGCGTGGCTGCTAGCACCAATCTGGCGTCCCTGGAGAAGAACTTCAACCTGCCGGACGCCCACGCCCAGTATGGCCGCCGCCGCTATGGCGCACCGCGCTACCGCGGCAGCAATACCAATGCGGACGGCTCCGAAAAGTACACCGTATTTGTCGGCGGCGGCGTCACGCTTCCACTCGGCGATCAGCACCACTACGATACCCCCAGCTGGGGATTCCAGGTAGGAGCAGGACGCAACTTCAACAAGAATCTCGGCGTGAACGTTGAGTTCAACTGGGATGAGTTTGGCCTGCAGGGCAACACGCTCACGCAGCAGTCCTACATCGAGGATCCCACCAACTTCTTCGGCCTGCAGGGAAACACCGATGGCTACAGCCACGTCTGGTCGCTTTCTCTGTCGCCGATTTATACGCTGAAGTCGGGTGAGGGGCTGGGCGCATATGTGACTGCGGGCGCGGGCTTTTATCACAAGATCACCACCTTCACCACACCGCAACAAGAGCAGGGAATCGACCCATACTACGGCTATCTGATCACCTACGTGGCCAATGTGCCGTTCGACAGTTATACCTCCAATGCTCCGGGCGTCGATGGAGGGTTTGGCCTTACTTACAAGTTTTCTCGATTCGCCAATGAGCGGCTTTATGCCGAAGTCCGTTATGTGGTCACGTTCAACTCGCAGAGGACCGGTATCAACGGAACAAATTACAACAACTATGCACCGGCTTATAACTATGGCACCACATACAATCTGTATCCGGCAAACAGCAATCGCTCCACTTATCTGCCGATCAAATTTGGTATTCGTTTCTAACTCGGCTCTCGTTTAAAATAAAAGGCCCGCTTCGGCGGGCCTTTCTTTTGTATCCTCGTGGGGTCGTCACGCCGCCACAGGGCTCCGCCGATGCACATGATCCATCCACGCATCGTTGCCATACCGGCCTTCAAGCGTGTTGGGCAGATAGATCCCGTCATCCACCTGCGGCCACCAAACATCTACGCGATTCGGTCCGATCACAAAATCGGCAGCCTGCTCGGGCGTGGCATGCGCGACAGCTTGCAGATCTTCGCGGGGAAGGGCGAGCCGGCGGCCATCGCTGATCGTCAAGAGAAATAAATCAAGGTCGCGATGGTAGACAGCATCCACAAGCGTGGGCTCGTCGGAAGCGTTTCTGGCGGCTTCCAGGGCGGCTTCAATTTCTTCCCAGGTGTCACCTACGTTCGGATGCAGCGCGGGTCTTTCTCCAGAAGTCGAGGAGTTCATGCCTGTATTTTGCAGCAGTGTTGAGCACATGCGCAATATCCGAGTTTTTGGCGTTTGCCGGCCGTAAGTTGCGCTTACGTCGTGCACGACGCACCTTGTCTTCAGTGATCTCGATGATGACCTCAATGACGGCGTAGAAACCATGGACGTGCCCAGGCGTGTGGTCGTCCGAAAAGCAGGCAAAACGGACACCATCAAATGTGAACGAACCCAAGCTTCAGCTCCATGATGGCGATTTACACGCCCACCGGATACGGCTTCTCGTGCATGCCTTCCCCTTGACTGCTGCCCTTGCGCTCGAAGATGCCCTGAACCAGGCTCAGCAGCCCCGTGTACCAGTAGCCGAGAACAAATAACAGCAGAAAGGGCACGGTGAAGAAGTTTTCCGTAGTAATGGCATACCAGACCGTCGCGGCGAAGTAGCAGCCGATGAGCATCTCGATCCACGGAATAATACCTAGGCGCTTGCGGTATTTTTTTGCTTTGGATTTTTCGCCCTTCTTCTGCACGCTGTATTTGGGCGTACGCGCAAAGGCGCTCTTGATGCCGAACAGCGCTTCCAGGACAGCTTTTGTATTGGTCACGGCCAGGCCTGTTCCCATTGCCATGAGGAAGGGCAGGTATAGAAACGTCTTCCACCAGCTTCGCGGAAAAAGTTCCCTCTGGCTCACCATGTAAAAGGTGGAAACGGAGGCCGTGGATGCAAGAAACAGCGGCAGGTCGATCAGCAGCATCTGCAGCGGCCCCTGCCAGGAGCGGATGATCATCGCCGGCATCAGCAGCGTGGAAAGCACGATCATCAGCGGGTAGCTGATGTTGGCGGTGAGGTGATACCAGGCCTCGAGCTTGGTGTGGAACGGAGCATCGGATTTCAACACACGCGGCAGGATTTTCTTGCTGGTCTGAATGAGGCCCTTGGCCCAGCGCGCCTGCTGCGTCTTGAACGCGGTCATCTCGATGGGCAGCTCGGCGGGACACTCGACATCCTGCAAATATTTGAATTTCCATCCTTTCAGCTGTGCCCTGTAGCTGAGGTCCGTATCTTCGGTGAGGGTGTCGTGCTGCCATCCACCGGCCTCTTCGATCGCCTCGCGCCGCCACATGCCGGCGGTGCCGTTGAAGTTGAAGAAGACTCCGGCTCGCGAGCGGCCGCCGTGCTCCAGCACAAAGTGGCCGTCGAGCAGGATGGCCTCGACCTCGGTGAGAAAGCTGTAGTGGCGATTCAGGTGCGTCCAGCGGGTCTGCACCATGCCGATGCCGGGCTCGGCGAAGTGATGCACGACGCGCTGCGCCCAGTCGGATGCGGGAACAAAATCGGCGTCGAAGATGGCGACCAGCTCGCCCTTGGCAGACTTCAGGCCCTCTTCAAGCGCGCCCGCCTTGTAGCCAGAACGATTGGTGCGATGGAGATAGTGGATCGGCTGCGGATCAAGCCTCTCGACACCGGCTGCATAGCGCGCGACGACCGCCGCGGCCACCTCATGCGTTTCATCGGTGGAATCGTCGAGCACCTGGATCTCGAAGCGGTCGCGCGGATAGTCGATGCGGCAGCAGGCATCGATCAGGCGCTCGATGACGAACTGCTCATTGAAGATCGGCAGCTGGATGGTGAGGAACGGCAGCTCGCCCACGGGGAAACGCGCCGGTGGAGCCTCGGAGTGGGCCGCGCGGCGGCGATTGCGGTAGTACAGCCACACCAACTGATAGCGGTGGATGCCGTAGAACGCCAGAATGATCATAACGATGAAGTAGGGAACGAGCAGACCGATATCGAAGCTGTTCCAGCGATAGGCGCCGCGAAAGGTGTGGTCCGCGTAATGCGTCTTCCAGTAGTGGCCAAGGCCGCGTGAAGCGACGAAGAGTGCGAGCGCGTTGAGCGAGCTGAGCAGGGCGGCGGTCTCCGGGTTCAGGCGAACATCTTCATTCTAAAGCCGTAGAATGCTTCAGTCGGCTGGTGATCGGCTTTGGGTTATTCCCCGTATGGCTCCACATAGGGAAACAGGGAAATAGGGAATGCCCGGGCTGAACTCCGCACGGTGTGCAGCGTTCCTGATTTGCCAGACCCTAGGCGGCTGTCCTAAAGTTCGGCAGTCGAAGTTACTCCACGCAACGCGAGCTGAAAATGTACCGGAAGGAGCCTCGTCAGGCTTTGCCTATGAAGATCACCCGAAACAGCGCGTCCACGCGCACTCCGGACAGGCGGTCGTTTCTTCGCGACGCCGGTTCGCTCGGTCTTATGTCTGCATTCCCCGCCGCCATGCTGGGGGAGGGAGCGGGTGCTTCGGCTCCGACGCAGGAGATGGCGCCTGCGAATGCGCCGGCAATCGCCAAGCCAAGCCGGGCAGTGCGCTTCGGCGTCTGCGGCATGAGCCACGATCACATCTACGGCATGGTGGAAGCCATGATCCGCGGCGGGGGCGAACTGGTCAGCGTGTATGCGGCCGAGCCCGAGCGTGGCGCAGCGTTTATCAAGCAATTCCCGCAGGCGAAGCTGGTGGCGACCGAAGATGCGGTGCTCGAGGACCCGAGTTTGCTGCTGGTGCTGAGCTCGGCCGTGCCCAACGAGCGCGCGCCCATCGGCATCCGCGCCATGCGCCACGGAAAGGATTATCTCTCCGACAAGCCGGGCGTGCTGACGCTGGAACAGCTGGCTGAGGTGCGCAAGGCGATCGCGGAGACCGGGAAGATGTACGCCATTATGTACTCCGAACTGCTGGAGGTGCCCGCGGCGGTGGAGGCGGGCTACCTGGTGCAGGCGGGGAAGATCGGCAAGGTGATTCAGACGATCAACATCGCACCGCACCAGATCAATCAGCGCCCCGGCAAGGCCGGCGGGGGCGCGGGGCGGCCGGATTGGTTCTGGGACCCGGCGCGCAATGGCGGCATTCTGGCGGACATCGGCTCGCACCAGGTGGATCAGTTCCTCTTCTACACCGGTTGCACGCAGGCCGAGGTGGTCGCCTCGCAGGTTTGCAATGTACGTCATCCCGAGCATCCGGAGTTCCAGGACTTCGGCGACATGATGCTGCGCGGCAACCATGGCTTCGGCTATGTGCGGCTGGACTGGTTTACGCCCTACGGCCTGGGCACATGGGGCGATGGGCGGCTATTCATCCTCGGCACAAACGGCTACATCGAGCTGCGCAAGTACGCCGACATCGCCGGTCGCAAGGGTGGCAACCATCTCTTCATCGTCGATAAGGACCGCGCGCGCTACATGGATTGCAGCCAGGTCATGTTGCCCTTCGGTCCGCAGTTCATCGCGGATGTGGCGAACGGAACGCATGTCGCGCAGGACCAGACGCAGTGCCTGCTGGCGGCAGAGCTGGTGTTGAAGGCGCAGAACAACGCCACGCACGTGCGGATCACGTAGGCGCTTGCGGTACTGGTTGCTGCGGGCTTGATTGCTGCAGGCTTGATTGCTGCGGGCTTGATTGCTGCAGGCTTGATTGCTGCAGGCTTGATTGCTGCAGGCTTGATTGCTGCACCCTGGGGCGCAGCGCTGGTCCTACCCCCTGTTCTCCCTAAACCGGAGGTGGGACGGCAGAGCAGGTGTCGCTCAGGCTATAATCTGGGCAACACCCCGCAGGAGAGTTGGCCGAGAGGCTGAAGGCGGCGGTTTGCTAAACCGTTATAGGACCAAAAGTTCTATCGGGGGTTCGAATCCCCCACTCTCCGCCACATTTCAGTTTCTTTTCTACATGCGCAAGTAGCAAAAGAGAGGAGCTTAGCAGCTTCTCTTTTTTGCATCTGTGGGAGTTCGCTGTACCGCAACGTCAGCATGGTAAAGCAAGCAGGGCACCTCCTTTCGGCTGTCTCTGCCGAATCTGGTATCGGCCACCGCTGCGGCCCGAACCGCCACGCTGATACTATAGCTTCTGCGCTGCATGTGCGAACCTGACCGTTCGCGTATGTAAACGATTAACTCAAGCTTACTCGGAACCTCCGATATCGGGAGAACGGATGAATCGTCGCAGCTTCCTCAAGACCACAGCGGCAGCTTCCATGGCCGCAGCCATCGACACCAATGCCGCGCCCAAAACGGCGCCTTCCAGGCCCAACGTGCTTTATCTGTTCAGCGATCAGCATCGCGCCGTTTCGCTGCCCGGCGAGCCGCTCAGTCAGGTGATCGCTCCCAACCTGGATGCGTTCCGCAAGCAGAATGTCTCCATGGATGCCTGCATCTCGAACTACCCGCTCTGCTCCCCGCATCGAGCCATCCTGATGAGCGGACGTTATCCGGCTGAGACAGGCGTCGACCGCAACGGACCACCCTTACCCACGGAGACCGTCTCTCTCGGCGAGACCTTCCGCAGCAACGGGTATCATACCGGCTACGTCGGCAAGTGGCACCTGGCCGGAACGGGTGAACGGGGTTTCATCCCCAAGGGGCCGCGGCGGTTCGGCTTTGAAGACTGGCATGTCTGGGACGTAACGAACAATCACTATCATGCCTGGACCTATGATCAGGACACCGGTCAGAAGATCCAGCCGGAAGGCTATCAGCCTACGCTGATGACCGATGAGGCAATCGAGTTCCTGCACAAGCAGCCGGCGGAAAAGCCCTGGCTGCTCATCGTATCCTGGAATCCTCCGCATCCGCCGTTCGATCCACCCGAGAAGGACCAGGAGCCGTACCCGCTCGCAACGTTGCAAGCACGGCCGAACGTGAAGCTCGCTCAGCCGGGCGTCGATCTCGGACCGCACCGTGAGCCGCTCAGCTCCATCGATGCCCTCCATAAGGCGCAACGGGGCTACTATGGCGGCATCACGGCGATTGACCTGGAGTTCGCGCGTATCCTGAAGACCCTTGAAGAGACCGGTCAGGCTAAAGACACGATTGTCATCTACACCTCGGATCACGGGGAGATGATGGGCTCCCACGGGCACATGGCCAAGCAAATGCCGCATGAAGAGTCGTGCCGCGTGCCGTTTTTTATTCGCACTCCGGGAGCGAAGCCGAAGAGTCATAGCTCGAAGGTTCTTTTCTCTTCCATCGACATCTATCCTTCCCTTTGCGGACTGGCGGGCATCCCTGTGCCGAGCCACTGCCGCGGGCGCGATCTCTCCGCGGCTTTGCGCGGCGAATCGATCGCCTCCCCGGACCATGTCTTTCTGACCAACGAAAGCAAGCCGAACTCCCCCGAACAGTTCACGCCGACCTATCGTGGGCTGCGCACCGCGACCCATACCTATGCCGTCATGGAGTCGGGCCGGTGGTGCCTGTACGACAATGTCGCCGACCCGTATCAGGAGAAGAACCTGATCAAGGATCCATCGCAGGCGCCCCTGATCGCCAAGTTCGACGCTGCCGTGACCGGCTGGATGGAGATGACAGGCGACAAGTTTCCCTACGGGAACGCGCTCAAATCCTACTCCGATTATCCGGATTACCCCCAACCCGCCCCGCCTGAGCCTGGACACCAGGGAGAAGCAAAGGTGGGCTGAACGCAGGAGATCCATTCCACGCGCCACAAGCAAGCGCACTGCCTCCGCTCTAGTTCGGGGCGTGAGGTTGGACGACAAGCAGCTTGAATGTCCCCGCTACCGCCGTAGGGTGATTGGGTGGGTGTGGGTTCTGCGGCGTGGGTGTGGGCGGAGGGCCCAGCTTCGCCGCGGAAAGAAAGACAGTATGCGTCTTCTCGTCCAGTGCCATGGTCCGGGCGCCGGCTTGGGTCGATACGTTTTGCGTAACCTGGTAGCGATCTCCGCCTTGGTCTTCGACGACCGTTAGAGTGCCTCCGCCGTTCGATGAGAAGGCAAGATGTGTTCCCGGGTCGAAACCGGCGGCGTCCGGACCGTCGCCGATAGGAACAGTGGTGACCACCGCACCCGTATCGGCATTGACCACGGCCATCAACCTGTTATCGCAAGCGGCGAAGAGACGGCGCTTTACAGCGTCGAATGCGAGGCCGGAAGGAGCTTCGCAGGGAGCCAGAGGGTAGTGGGCTATGACCTTCAGAGTCTTGGTGTCGACCCGCACAATCTCGTTCCTGTCTTCAATATTTACGTAGAGGTTTCCCTTCCCGTCTGCAACCGGGAACTCCGGTATACCGCCTAGTTCGATCCTGCTCTCCACCGCACCCGTGGCAGCATTGATCACCGTTGTGGACTTACTCGGCTTGTGTCCGACGAAAAGCCGTCTCGTGCCAGCGTCATACGCCATACTGTTCGGATTGGCCGCCGTTTTGATTCGGCCCTTGATCTGAAGCGTGCCGGGATCGAAGGTGACGACCTCGTTTTTCTGCCCGTCGCTAAGAAAGCCGGTGTTGAGGCTGTTCACAATCACGATGCCGTGGATGAATCCAAAATCGGTCAGAACTCCGATCTGCGCATGCGTATCCAGATTCAAAACGATGACCTCGCCGGAATGCGAAACATAAAGGCGGCGCTCTGCAGAATCGGCCTTCAGGTAATCCCATGCGCCGCTGCCGCCCAATTGGATGGGCTGCTCAAGGCGGTACCCTTGTGAGAAGAGCTGCGTCGGCTCGAATAAGGCAAACAGAAGAAAACAGAGACAAAGCCTTTTCACGAGAACTCCTTCAATGCGGTTCCATGTAGATGTCTACGCTGATTTTAGGTTGCCAAAAGGACCCAACTCAACCTTTTCGTGTAATCGTTGTCACTACTGGATCGCAGCGTGTATTGTCTGCGCGGGGGATCATCGATGGATCGCAGGGAATTCGTAAGAACAGGAGTGGTCGCCTCACTCGGCGCAAAGCTGCCGCCCAAAGGAAAGGGTCCGGCGAAGCGGCCGAATGTGCTCTATGTCTTCGACGATCAACACCGCGCAGCCTCGCTTCCGGGAGAGGTCTTCAGCCAGGTCCAGGCGCCCAATATCGACAGATTCCGTCGCGACAATTTTTCGATGGACCAGTGCATCTCCAACTTCCCGCTGTGCTGCCCGTACCGCGCCATCCTGATGACCGGCAGGTATTCGCCCGAAAACGGCGTCGTCAATCTCGCCATCCCGATGAAGACGTCGGAGTTCACCATCACCAAGGCCTTCAAGGCCAGCGGCTACCGGACCGGCTATGTCGGCAAGTGGCATCTCGCCGGCGATCACGACAACCACTTCGGGTTTATCCCTCCCGGCCCCCGTCGCGTTGACATCGACGATTGGCACATCTGGGAAGACACCAACAATCACTACAAGTGCTACACATACAACCCGGACACCGGCGAAAAGATCACTGCCACCGAGTGGGCTCCCGTCAACATGACCGACGAAGCGATCGGCCTCATGAAGACCTATGCCGCCGAACCGGATAAGCCCTGGTTCATGATGGTTTCCTACAACCCGCCGCATCCGCCGTTCAACCCGCCGCAGAACGACAGGGACGCCAATCCGATGGACATGCAGAAGTACCGGCCCAACGTGAAGGTCGGCGCCGGCGGTCCGCCCTGGCTCGACTCGCCGGACAGCTTTCATCGCGCCATGCAGGGGTACATCGGCGGCATCTCCGGCATCGATACCGAATTCGCCCGCGTTCTAAAGGCGCTCGACGACACCGGGCAGGCCGACAACACCATCGTCATCTTCACCTCGGATCACGGCGAGATGATGGGCTCGCAAGGCAAGGGCGGCAAGATCCTCCCCTACGATGAATCCAATCGCGTTCCCTTCCTTGTGCGCTATCCCGGCGTCACGCCCAAAGCCGGCAGCTCGGACGCTCTCTTCGCCGCGGTCGATATCTACCCCACCGTCTGCGGTCTCGCCGGCATTCCCGTTCCTGACCACTGCTCGGGCAAGGATCTATCCGGAGTCATGCGCGGCAAAAAGATGAAGACACCCGAAACCGTGTTCCTCATGGGTGCCCCCGGTGACGACGACGGCAGCGGCAAGGCCGACACCACGGCCAAGGCCGAGGTCTTCGATCGAAAGAGCCCGCTTTACTATCGCGGCGTACGCACCGCCCGCTACACCTACGCGGTGCGCGAGGATGGCCGCTGGCTCCTGTTCGACAACACCGTCGACCCCTACCAGATGAAGAATCTCGCGAACGACCCGACGCACAAGGCCGTGATGGACGGCTTCGACACAGAGATCAAGGGCTGGATCAAGAAGACCGGCGACACGTTCACCTACCCGAAGTCGCTCGATGTCCTGTCCACCGCAGACGCGAAGTCGGAAGCCTAGGGGACCACGCTGGCGGCCCGGTCTCTTCCTGTACTGCAGTCCAACCCGACAGGAGAAATGCTCTAACCATCGCTCCGGAGCAACTGCCGACAGCGGATTGGCTTGTGGGAATGAAGAACGGCCAGCGCATAGGCCATCTTGCAGCCGGTAGCCGCTCAAGGCACTGGGTAGTGTCTGTGCGAATCGTCTTCTGCTTTTCGGAGGTAGGTCCGGGCTTCAGCCCGGACATTGAGTGCGGACAAGAACTGGGCTTCAGCCCCGGGTTTTGCGCTGACATCGGAGAGAACCCTGGGCTAAAGCCCCTTATTTGGCCCTCCTTTCGTGGGGCTGAAGCCCCACGCTCCCTCCCCATCCTTTCCAAGATGCACCTCTTACGATGATCGTGATTCGTCAGACACTATCTGGTGCTGTCGCGGGGCATTGTTGGGCCAATTCGACCCGAGAAAGAAGTTCTGGAACGCCGATATGGAAGGGTTACTCTGATGCAGAGAAAATGCAGGACCAGCTTTTGCAGCCCGACCGCAACTCCCCACGAACAAACAGTGTTCCACGGGAGGGCTCTGTGCAACTTTCAACTTGCTCTCGTCGTCTTTCGAGGCAGACGCACAGGCCCAACAACGGGTTGACAAGGACAATCAATGGCTTTGAGATTGAAATACTGGTCAGTGACCTTTCTGCTTTTTATGGCCCTCGGCCTCTTCTTCGAGCGCCCGGCTCATGCCTATGCCGACCCCGGTTCGTGCCTTCTTCTGTTTCAAAGCGTGGGTGCGATCGCCTCGGGCGCGCTTTTTTACTTCCGCCGCCGTATCAAGGCGCTCTTTACCCGCACCCAGCCGGCCAAGCCGGTGAGCACGCCGGTGGTCATGTCCCGGGCTGATTCCTAAACTCCCGAGACCGCATGAACACGCCTGTACTGGTACCGCCCCGGGCCCAACGCACCTTTCGAGACCCCGCGGGCAGTGTAGAGCTGCGCGCGAACGGAGCTTTTCGCTTTATTCAGCCGGCGTTTGAAGGGGAATTGCTGGAGTTCCTGACCTCTTCTCTCGCCCCGGAGCTGGTAAAAGGAGGCCGCCTGGTCAGCAGTGAGGTGCTGGCACCGTCTGTTGCCGCCCATTTGTCTGCTGAGGGTGAGTATGAGCGGGAGCCGATGGTGCTCCGCCACCCGCTGATCGCCTTTCCGTCCTACCCGTGGGAGTGGTCGTCGGCGCTTTGGCTCGCAGCCGCCGAGCTCACGCTCACACTCTCCCAGGATCTGCTTGCGGAGGGTTGGATACTCAAAGATGCCACGCCCCTGAACGTGCTGTTCCAGGGCACCGAACCGGTGTTCGTCGATGTTCTCTCCATTGCCAAGCTGGATAAAACGACGCCGATCTGGTTTGCCTACGGCCAGTTTGTGCGCACGTTCCTGCTGCCGATGATCGCCCATGCGCAGCTTGGGTGGCCTCTGCGCGCCACCATCGGACGACGGGATGGCTACGAGCCGGAAGAGCTGTACCCGCTGCTTTCGCCCCCGGCCCGTGTGAGCCAGCCGATGCTTTCAGCCGTAACCTTGCCCTCCCTGCTGGGCCGTATGCGCTCGGCAAAAGCGAACACGGCAGAGGGCGACACGCCGCCAGCCGGCAAACAGCGCGATCCGGAGCTCGTGGAACACATCCTGCGGGGGACCTTCAGGAAGCTGCTGAAGCAGATGCGCCGCGCCGTACCGGCACCCCGCGCCTCCCGTTGGACGGCGTACAGCGGGACTGCCACGCATTACAGCGAGGCGGATCATGCTGCCAAGCGGGCCTTTGTCGCCGCTGCATTGCGCGCTGCACATCCGCGCCGCGTGCTGGATGTGGGGTGCAACAGCGGCGTCTACTCCGAGCTCGCCGCGGAGGCGGGTGCGGAGGTCGTGGCCATCGACACCGATGAGCAGACGATCGACCGGCTGTATCGGCGGCTGGGGGGCAGCGGCAAACGCATCCTGCCGCTGGTGGTCGATCTGGCCAACCCGTCCCCGGCCGTCGGCTGGCGAAACTCCGAGAGCAAGTCGTTTCTTTCCCGATGCTCGGGGACCTTCGACGGCGTGCTGATGCTGGCGGTCATCCATCACCTGCTGCTGCACGACCAGGTGCCGCTGCAGGAGGTTGCCGAGCTCTGTGCGACGCTCACGACCGGCACACTCATCATCGAGTGGGTGCCGCCAACGGACGTGATGTTTCGTGAGCTGGTGCGGGGGCGCGATGCGATCTTTGCCGCCCTCACGGAGACCGCGTTTCGCTACAGTTTTGCGCCGTTCTTCATCACGATCGCGGAGCACACATTGGAAAACGGCCGCGTGCTGTTCCACTTTGAACGCAGCGATGGGGAACACAGCGACGGGAAACCAATTGAAGGGGAACCACGAGACGGAGAAAGAAGACGCGACGGGTGAGGCCGCTCCTCTCCTCAGCCGCTGTCGCCTTCGCGACCGCCAATCTTTATCTGCTGTTTCTTACCGGACCCCTGGTCTCGCCGCAGCACCAGCTGATCTTTCATCTGCCGGGCTCCGCGACGGCGCTGTTTGTCCCGGTCATCCTCGACCTGATCGTTGCAACGATAAGCCTTGCGGCGCTTCTACTCTGGGCCCGCAGACATCCACGTGCGGAGTTGCTGCTGTACGCGGCGCTTCTGCTGCCGCTGCCGTGGGCACTCGTCCAGACAGTCACGGATTTCTCAGGCAGACCAGCTTCGCCCCCCAGCCTGTGGTTCACGAGCCTGTTCGCCGTGTTCGGCTTCCTCTTCGTGGCGCTTCGTCAAGGCCGTATTCTGCCGGGTTTTGCCCGTCTGCGGCCGGCCCTCGATACCCTTTTGAGCTTCATTGCGTTGAGTGGCCTCGTCATCTTCACGCAACTGCTTTGGCTCGACTGGAAGTCCCGCGATCTGAATCCGCCCTTTGTCTCGCACGTGGCTGTCCGCGCCGCACCGAGGTCCGCAACGGTTCAGGGAGACTCTCCGCTGGTTGTCTGGATTCTTCTCGACGAGCTCTCCTACCGGCAGGTCTACGGGCATCGCTTCGCCGGGCTCGCGCTGCCGAACTTTGACCGCCTGGCTGTGGAGTCTACCGTCTTTCCACAGACCACTGCGGCTGCGGAGTACACCCGCATCGCCGTTCCCTCGCTGCTGACAGGGTTGCCGATCCGTACCACCGTACCTTCCGCCGATGGCCGGCAGACTCTGATCCATCAGCATGGCGAGCGGGGGTTTCAGCCGTTGCAGCCGGGGAATACCGTCTTCGGCGACGCCGTCGCAGCCGGGCTGCCAACCGGTGTTGCCGGCTGGTACGAGCCCTATTGCCGCATTCTGCCGGCGGTTCTCGACCGCTGTTTTTGGACCTACAGCGACAATCTTCCCGGCGGTCTTTCGCCCTCGGCCTCCCTCCTCGAAAACGCGGTGCGAGCGCCTGTAGCTGCCATTGCGGATGGGTTGCAGACCATGGGCCTGCGTGGCGGCGGGGCCGACGGTGCTCGCGATGTGCAGCAGCACGAGCGGGACTATCGCGCGCTCCTCGCGGCCGGCGATGGAATGCTCCTGCGGCAGACATCCGGGCTGCTGCTGTTGCACATGCCGGTGCCTCATCCATGGGGTTTTTACGATCGCCGCACGCAGCGCTTCCCCGGGCATCGCACCTCCTATCTGGACAACCTTGCGCTCGCCGACGCGTACCTGGGGCACGTGCGAACGCTGTTGGAGCAGGGGGGCCGCTGGGACTCGGCCGACGTCATCGTCATGGGCGATCACGGCTGGCGCACAGGCGCGGTGTGGAGGCATTCAGGCTTCTGGACAGCGGAAGAGGCGGCAGCGAGCGCCGGAGAAGCCCCCGTCGATGCTCCAGCGATGATCGTGAAGCTGCATGGCCAGAAAACCGCAGCGATCGCAGGCTCCCGCTTCGATGCCGTGCGTACCCGCGCGCTGATCGATGCGCTGCTGGCGCGGCGCTTGAACGCAGCCGGGGATCTGGAGCGCTGGGCCGCTCAGTCGCCCGCGCACTGAGCGGCTGTTGTTTGGCGCTCGGCGCTGTGGGAGACCGCGGAGCGGAGCTTGCGCGCGCGCGGCGGAGCGCCCGTCGATTCTCGAACCTGCAAGGGCATGGGGAAGAGTACATGAGGGGGATGATCCGCCTCAGGGGATTTTATTTTTGAAAGCAGCTGCTCCACGGCGGCTGCTCCCATCTCTTCGAGCGGCTGTGCTGCCGTTGTGAGGCGCGGTATGAGGAAGGCCGATTGCCCGATATCGTCGACACCCAGCACGGAAACGTCTTCCGGACAGGAGAGACCGGCGTCGGCCATGGCTCGAATGGCGCCGATGGCGGCGACGTCATTGAAGCAAAGAACGGCGGTGAACCTGGGTTTGTCCACCGGTTTTTCAGCCAGAATGCGCTGAAACGCCCGGAACGCCACGCCCGGGGTCAGCTGATTCGTCGCCAGGCTCATCTGCAGCTCGGGCGGGGTGGACAAACCGAGCCTCCGGGCCGCGGCCAGCATGGCGTGGTAGCGGTCGTCGGCATCGAGCGACCAGCATTCACCGCGCATGAGCAGGATGCGCCGATGGCCGAGATCATAGAGGTGCTGCATGGCAGCGTCCATGCCCTCGCGCTGGTTCACAAGGATGCTGGTGATGCCGTCGATGTCGCACTTATCCGAGATCGAAACCGACGGAACACCGGGGTGTTCATGAATGCGGGTATTCACAAAGATGAGTCCATCGGCGCCGCGCTGGATCAGCGCCGCGGGATATTCGCGCACCAGCTCGTCGCGGCCAAGATGGCTGGCAGTGAAGTACAGATACCCCGCCTCCAGCAGAGCGTCTTCCACCCCGCGCATGACCCGGGTGAAATACCCGTCGCTGGACTCCGGTGCGATCACGCCGATGGTGCGGCTCTCCCGCTTGCTGAGCGCGCGCGCAACCAGATTGGGCCGGTAGTTGAACTGCTTGGTGGCCTCGAGCACCCGAGCCCGCGTCTGCTCCGAGAGCGACTTCGCCAGAGGCACATTGTTCACCACCATGGAAACCGTTGCCGGCGAGAGCTGGAGATACGCGGCGATCTCCCGCAGGCCCGGTGGCTTGGAGCGTTTGCCCCCCAGGTTGCCGGTGCCCACCGCAGAGGGATTCTGATCCGCCATGTCTCCTGCTTTCCACAGAGTTGGCAGTCATCATAGCGGAGCCGGTGGAGCGCAGGCTCCCCCTTTTTCCGTTTCGGCTATTGGCGTGGTTTTCTGCGCGAAAGTACGCCCGCGGAACCTATAGCTGATTACCCGTCGGTGTGCCGTGCCACCTTCTTGTATAACAACCCAAAGAGCTGCATACCAATGAATAGTTTGGTTTAAATCCACAACGCTCCGCAGGAACGACACATCCATCGCAGAGCAGCGGAAGGGCGTGGATCTCTGTACACTGGCGGCGAACATAGCCATTTGGAATGGTAGGAGATCCATGCATCGTCATTCACTTCGTCTCGTTGACTCCATTGCAAGAACGGTTACTATCGCTTGTGGTTTGGCTGCAGGCGGAGCCGCACTGGGCGCACAGTCGCCGGCCGACGCCGCGTTCCAGCATGCCCGCCATCTGCAGCGGGGCATCAACACGAGCGACTGGTTCGCACAACAGCCCGGCAACTACGGTGTCGAGCGGCTGAAGACCTTCACAACGCCCGCGGACCTCACGCTCATTCACCAACTCGGCTTCGATCACATCCGGCTCAGCATCGATGCCGATCCACTCGTGGCCTGGCAGCGCAATCGTCCTGATGGCATCGCGTTCATGGGCGAGGTTGATCGGGTAGTGAAGACCGCCAACGCGGACGGACTCGCCGTCATCGTCGATGTGCATCCGGAGAGCAAGTACAAGCAGACGCTGCTGGGGGGAACCGAGGGTGTGCAGCGATTCACATCGTTGTGGCGAAGCCTCGCCGGGCACTTCAACGGCACCGATCCGAACCTGGTCTTCTTCGAGATCATGAATGAGCCGGAGCAACCGGATTCTTACCGGTGGCAGGGTATTGAAGATGCCGTCGCGCAGGCCATTCGCGCCGCTGCTCCGCAACACACCATCATCGCCGCGGGCGCGCAATACTCCGGGCTGAATGATCTGCTGGCGCTGGATCCGGTCGCCGATCCCAATGTGATTTATACCTTTCATGACTACGAGCCCTTTACCTTTACGCATCAGGGCGCAACCTGGACCGATCCCCGCGAGATCCCGTTGCGTGGCGTTCCGTATCCATCGACCCCGGATAACGTCGTCGATAACGAGGCGCAGGAGCCGGCAATCGCGGGTAAATTCTATGTCGAGCAATATGGGCTGGACCGTTGGAACGCCGAACGCGTGGAGCGCACCATCGCCTACGCGGCGCAGTGGGGCGGCGAGCACCATGTCCCCGTGTACTGCGGCGAGTTCGGGGTGCATCGGCCTTACGCTCCGCCAGCTTCAAGAGCGCAGTGGCTTCACGACATGCGCGTCGTGCTCGAAAAATACAAGATCGGCTGGGCCATGTGGGATTATCAGGACAACTTCGGCCTCGTGACCAAAGTCAATGGAGGCCCGGCCGTGCCGGATCCGCAGATCGTGGATGCGCTTGGATTGAAGCCGGTGAAGTAGCGGTAACGGGTGGTTGGCAAGAGCCGCGCTGAGCGGGGAACGGAGTTGGCTTCATCAAGCAGCCCACGCGCACGCACCTTACGCGCACGCACCTTACGCGCAAGCTGCGCCTTTTGCCGCTGATCGCCGCGACCTACTTCATGGTCTCGGGTGGCCCGTATGGGCTTGAAGACATCATTGGCAAAGCCGGTTACTGGCGCGGGTTGCTGCTGCTCGCGATCCTGCCGTTTGTCTGGAGTCTGCCGACTGCGCTGATGGTCGGCGAACTCGCCAGCGCCATTCCGTCCGAGGGTGGCTATTACGTCTGGACGCGCCGCGCACTCGGGCGCTTCTGGGGCTTTCAGGAGGCTTGGCTCTCGCTCGCCGCCAGTGTCTTCGACATGGCGATCTATCCGGTGATCTTTGTGCTTTACCTGGGCCGAGTCGCTCCTGGGTGGACCGCGGGCTATCGTGGAACGGGGTGGGCACTCGCCGTGGTCCTCGGCTGCACGCTTTGGAACCTGCGCGGCGCCAAGGCGGTTGGCGAGGGTTCGATCCTGCTCTTTGTCGTCCTGCTGGCGCCCTTTGCTGTGCTGGTCGCGGTGAGCCTGTGGCGCTGGCACGGCTATGGCTCAGGAGCACTCTTTACGACTGTCCCGCAGAAGGATCTGGCCGGGGCGATGTCTGTCGCGCTGTGGAACTACATGGGTTGGGATAACGCCTCGACCGTGGCGCAGGAGGTCGATGACCCGCAGCGCAACTACCCCCGCGCGATGCTGGCCTCGACTGCTCTGGTCGCTGTGACGTACATTCTTCCGCTCCTGGCGGTTGGCCTGGCAGGCCTGGGTGCAGCGCAGTTTTCTACCGGCGCCTGGACTGACGCTGCGCGCTTCGTGGTGGGTCCCTGGCTGGGCATGGCGATTGTGCTTGGAGGCATGATCAACGGCGTGGGCATGTTCAATCCGCTGATGATGAGCTACGCGCGCGTGCCCTACGCGCTGGCGAAGGACGGCCTTCTGCCGCGGGCGTTTCAGCGTGAAAATGCGGTGGGTGTTCCGTGGGTTGCGTTGGTCGCCTGCGCGGCGCTGTGGGCGCTGGCTCTGCGCTTCAGCTTTGAGCGCCTCATCTCCATCGACCTTGTGCTGTACGGCGCCGCGCTCTCGCTGGAATTTATTGCCTTGGCCGTACTGCGGCTGCGTGAGCCAAACCTCGTGCGCCCGTTCCGTGTTCCAGGCGGCTTCCCCGGAGCTGTGCTGGCGGGCGTGGGGCCGGCGCTCCTGATCGCCTTTGCGCTCTGGGCCGCGCGCGACGAACGCATCGGCTCTGTCTCAGCGCTCGTTTTTGCCGCTTCGGTAGCATTGAGCGGGGTAGCGGTTTACGCGATCTACAGCCTCACTGCACGAGCAAAAGGTCGGCAGCTTCGCCGGCCTTTCGACTCAAACTGAACTCGCGATGATTTTGTGTTGCCGGTTTTAGCTGATGTCTATGTGAATCACGATCGTCGTACGAAGTGCATCTTGGAAGAGGATGGGGAGGGAGCGTGGGGCTTCAGCCCCACGATAAGGAGAGCTAAAATGATGGGCTTTAGCCCAGGGTTCTCTCCAGCATCAGCGCAAAACCCGGGGCTGAAGCCCCGTTCTCCTTCGCACTCAATGTCCGGGCTGAAGCCCGGACCTACCTCCGAAAAGCAAAAAAGAATTCACACGGACACTATTTATTGTCTTCGAAAGCCTTTTGCGCCTTCAGCACGACGTCCTTCGCCGTGGCGGCGTCCTTCCATCCGTGTACTTCGACACTTTTGCCTTCGAGGTCCTTATAAATTGAGAAGAAGTGCGTAATCTCTTTCAGGATGTGCGGATAAATCTCGTGGTAGTTGTTGACGTCGTTGTAGCGGGGATTGCCCGCGCCGACGCAGAGAATCTTCTCGTCGCCCTTGCCCTGATCCGTCATCTCCAGCACGCCGACTGGGCGGACCTCCATCAAGCAGCCCGGGAAGCTCGGCGTATCGACGAGCACGAGCACATCGAGCGGATCGCCATCGTCGCCCAGCGTGCTGGGAATAAAGCCATAGTCGCCGGGGTAGTGAACCGGGGAGTACAGATTCCGGTCCAGGCGAAACACGTGCAGCTCTTTGTCGTACTCGTATTTGGTGCTGCACTCCAGGGGAATTTCAATGACGGCGTTGATCAGCTCCGGGGCGCGCGACCCGATCGGCAGCTCGAGGTAGTTCGGCATAGACTTGGAAACCAACTCTCAGAGAACGTGTAAATCCGGCGGCCGGCAACTGTCTGCCTTGAAAAATGGCCGCTGGACCCCCCTCCAGTGTAGCCGGAGAGCGCGGCCACCGCAGACGCCTCCAGGAACGCCTCCAGGAACGCCTTCAGGAACGCCTTCAGGAACGCCTCCCCCAAAGGTGTTATAGAGCATGTTTTAGGAATCGGGTAGAAGGCTACTCGTGCTCTTTTGCGTCGGGTTGAAGCGGATCAATCGCGGGATTGGCAGGAGGTCCCCTGCGCTGCCGCACCTCTTTTGCCACCTCTTCCGGAGCCCTGCTCCACGCCGCGGAATGCAAAATTTCACCGGTTCTGTTACCGATAACAATTTTTTGAAAAGAATGCTTGACGACTTTCAAGCCGCAACGTCATAATTCGGGCCGAACCAATCAGGACCAAACGTTGGAAGTGTCGTGTCGCCAGTCTCGGCCACAGCCGTGCCTGCACGCGGCGGTGCGCGGTGTGCGCGGCAGCAGGCTTGTGAGGGGGAGGGTTCCTACGATGAACGTATTAACAAAGGTCAGGTCCGCGGGCACAGGGCTGGTGCTGCTTTTTGCGATGCTTGTATCGCTGCCGGCGCCCCTTTTCGGACAGCTGACGACAGGAACCGTGAGCGGACTCGCCGCCGACGCGACAGGCGCCATCATTCCGCACGCCACCGCCGTACTCACCAATGTTTCCAACAACACCACGCGCACCACGAAGAGCGACAGCAAGGGTTATTTCGTCTTCGCTTCGGTGGAGTCCAGCCTCAACTACAAGGTGGAGGTCAGCATGCAGGGCTTCCGGTCCTGGGAGTCGCGCCAGTTCCCCCTGCGTCCCGGCGATCAGGTCAACTTCACCGACGTGAAGTTGCAGGTGGGCGATGTGCAGGAACAGGTGACGGTCGAGGCGGCGACCAATCAGGCGGTCAAGCCGCTGGACTCAAGCGAACGCAGCGACACGATCACCGCAGAAGATCTCAAGACGCTCTCCATTGTCGGTCGCGATGCCACCGAACTGGTTCGTATGCTGCCCGGCTTCAGCCCGCAGACGGCCGGCGTCAATAATCAGCCCAACTACAACGCCGCCGTGGTCGGCCTCAGCGGGCCGACGGGCAGTTTCTCCGCGAACGGTACGGGAACCAACGGCATTGCGGTAGTACAGGATGGTGTTTCTCTCCAGGACATCTCCACCAACGGCGGCACCGTGCAGGAGGTCAACTCGGACGCTGTGGAAGAGATCAAGGTGTCTTCGGCATTCGATGCGGAGAGCGCCAAGGGGCCCACGGTCGTCAACGCCATCACGAAGTCCGGCACCTCGGCGTTTCATGGTTCGCTGTACCTTTATGCACGCGATACCGCGCTGAACTCGAACGATTGGTACAACAATTACCTGCGCCAGACTCGGCCCGACGGCCAGTACTTTTATCCCGGCGGCACCGTCGGCGGCCCGATCCTTCTTCCCTTCACGAAATTCAATCGGCAGCGCAACAAGTTGTTTTTCTTCTTTCAATATGAGGCGACCAACCAGCTTTTCTCGCCCGCGACGCTGGGCAGCTGGACGCCCACGTTAGCGGAGCGGCAGGGCGATTTCAGTGCGGCTTCGCTCAATACACAGCTCTGCGGCGCGCGTCCGGACGGGGCCGTGAATCCGAATGCGATTCAGCCGATGTGCCAGGCGGAGAACTATCTGCCCAATGGAAACGCGGTCAGCAACGGAAATGTTGCGGCCTATAAAAATGCGAGTGGAGCGGCGCTGCTGAACTGGCTGCCCCTGCCCAACGCCGACCCATTCACCAACGCTTCAGGCTACAACCTCATCCAGGTGGTCGAGCAGCAGCAGAATGGCTCGCTGATTCGCGCCAAGATCGACTACAGCATCAACGAGACCGACAAACTCAGCCTGACCTACGGGCGGCAGGCCCAGATTGCCCAACAGCCGGTGAACTTCGGATATATCCCGGCTGCTTCCGCGCTGTATCCCGGCGGAGTGACGACGGGAGATATCTCCAACATCGGCTCGATCACCTACACCAAGGTCATTGGGGCCCGGTTTACGAATGAAGCCACACTGGCACAATCGTATGTGTCGCAGCCCGGTAATGAGAGCACACCTGCAGCCGCCAGCCGCTACAGCATGAACAGCTACAACGGCGGGAACGGCAACTTCAACTACCTGGGCGAGTACAAGAACGGCGGCGACGGTTCCGTGCCCGCGCTCTCCGACTACGGCAACTACGGGTATCCGCAGCTGTTGATGCCGGGTGGTTTTTATAACAACCAGGTTCGCTTGAAGAAGGTGGTTCCCAATTTTCAGGATGTTCTTACCTATGTCAAAGGCAAGCACGTCCTGAAGACGGGGATTTACCTCGAAGAACGCATCATCAACGGGCTGGCGGACTTCGGCTCGTACCCGCAGGGTGAGTTCACCTTTAATCCCAACAATTCTTATTACGAGTACAGCGCGACCGTCGGTCAGAACGCGCAGTTTACCAACTGCGAGACGCCGAATTCGGCCGGCACGTCACGAAATTCAGGCGCTTCTTATCTCGGCCAGTGCATGAACCCGAATGCACTGATGTATCTCGGGTACGCGGACACGTACACCCAGACGAACTTCTCGCCGGTCGTCGACATGAACTCCTTTGCGGCCTCCGGCTTCGTGAACGATACATGGAAGATTCGCCACTTCACCCTGAACCTTGGGGTACGTTTGGAGCACCTCGGCCCCTGGAGCGATCGCCACAACAATGGCCTGGCGGAGTTTTCCCCATCGCTCTACGCGCAGCAGTGTAATGGCCGGACCTGCGGCAGCACCAACGCTCCCGGTGTCACCTGGCACTCGCAGGACGCCTCGGTGTTGAACTCAGTAAACCAGCCGGCCACTGTCTATGCTTCACCGCGTCTGGGTATGTCGTGGGATATCTTCGGCACGGGCAACACCGTCCTGCGCGGTGGCTGGGGCATCTATCGCAACGAGGAAGAGTTCAATCCCTATGCCCTGGCCGCGGCTACGGCACAGGGGTATAAGACATCCTTCCTCCAGGGACAGGAAAGCTTCGATCTGATCGATAGCACATCGCCGGCAAATCCTCCGGACTTCACAGCTTACACACTTTCGCCGAACGACACCGCTCGTCCGCTGAACTATCTCTACAACGCACAGTTTGATCAGCATCTGCCGTGGCGGTCGCTGCTGGAGATTGCCTATGTCGGCAGCAATAACCAGAACCTGAGCACCTATAACAACGGGTCCTACAATGGGGCCTCCAACCTCAATCTGATTCCCGCGGGCGGGTTGTTTACGGCGAATCTCGGCACGATTCCCGCGAACATTCTCGCGGCCCAGCAAGGGACGGGTACGAACCTTTCCAACCTCACCACGCCGGAGACGGATGTATTCCGGCCCTATCCGTTTTACGCCAACGTCTATGCGCTGAAGCATGTGTATTACTCCAGCTATAACAGCCTGCAGGTGAGCTGGAATAAGTCGTCCGGCCGCATTCAGTATGGCGCGAACTACACCTTCTCCAAGGATCTGGCGACCGCTGCTTCCTACAACAATGTCATTCCGGATCCCCTGAATCTTCGCAATGAATACAATCCGGTGCCGTTCGATCACACCCATGTCTTCAACATCCATTACCTGATTGACTTTGGAACCCGGTACCGGGGCAGCCACGAGCTCATAGGCCAGGTCGCGAATGGATGGCAGCTTTCGGGCATCTCCTCCTTGTTGAGCGGACCGCCGCTGGCGTCGCTCGAAGGCGAAAACTTCGGCTTCGGCTATGGACAACTGGCACCGACGCAGCTTTCCTACCAGATACAGACGGATCCTGTGAACGATAAGCCCTGTCTGGTCACCTATGGAATTACGCCGGACAAGAACGGCAACACCTATTGCACCACGAGCCTGAACTCCACGGTGTGGCTGGGGTCGCCCGACTACCAGTTGATGCCGACCGTTGTCTGCAAGCCGAGCGGCGGCCCATCCACGCACCAGTTCATCAACCCGGCGTGTTTCGGCATTCCGCTGCCGGGCGGCGTGAATTCCGCGAATCCCACCGGTCAGGGGCAGTATCGCCTGCCGTATATTCATGGCCCTGCGTCCCTGTCGAACGACCTTACCGTGCTGAAGAATTTTCCTCTGCGTGACAAGCGAAACGTCCAGCTCCGGATCGCAGGGTTCAATTTTCTGAATCACCCGCTGGTCTCATTCAACAACAACGACACGGGCAACCTGAATCTGGGCGGATTCCAGGGCGGCGTCGCCGGCCAGGCGCTTACGCTGCAGCAGATCACGCACCAGAACTTCGGCATCGCGCAGATCAAATATGGCAGCCGGCTGATCGAGGTCGGCGCCAAGTACGAGTTTTGACGAAATAGCTGGATCCGGCCTGTGAGCTGCATGCGGGCCGGCAACACCGAAGAACGGCAGGAACAGGTGCCGGATGGATTGTGGCAACGAAAGCCGGCGGCATCCGCAAGGTGCAGCCCGAGGGATGCGAGATGTTGTTCGGGAGAGTTCAAATGGCCATCGAGTCTGGATCGTGGTTTCGCCGGATGGCGCGTGCCGCATGTCTGGGTCTGTTTTCAGCGCTGTCACTCTGTGGCGCCGCAGCCGCGCAGGTACCCGTTACGGCCGGCTCGGTGATCCCGTTTCAGCATCCCGTCTGGGGGCAGATCTACCAGATCGTCATTGCGAAAAACGGCAGCGTACTTTACCTCGATGCCCAGAACGGAGCGCTGTATCAGCTGTCGCCCGGAGCTTCGACCCCGATCACCGTGTCGGCTGCCGGTGCGGTGCTGAAAGGGAGCAGCAACTTCTGGAATGAAGGCATGGTTCTGGACGGGAATGACACCCTGTATATCGCCGACCGGTATGACAGCAGTGTGCATTTTTTCCGTGTTCCGTATGACCCGAAGACAGGAACCTGGGATCTGGCGTCCAGCAGTGTCTGGCAGACCGGACTCGGCGGCGGCCTGAATACCAATGGGTTGGCTTTTCTCAACAGCAGCAAGGGAGACGGCAGTGGAACGCTGATCATCAGCACCGAAACCAGCCCTTCCATCCTGTCTGTTCCCGTCGATGGAAGCGGCAATCCCGGAACCCTCACCACCGTCATCTCGGGCCTGCAGGATGTCGCCAACAAAATTGCCATTGACGCAGCGGGAAACATCATCTTCACCGAGGGCCCCTACGACCCTGTGGGCAAGAAAGCTCCCGGGGTCCTGGTGATCCCGGCCGGCAAGACGGGCCTTAAGGGAGATGGCAGCGGCAGTATCGAAAGCGGCCTGACCCGGCTTGACCCTGCCGCGGATAACTACAAGTTCAATGGCGTTACGCTGGATACGGCCGGCAATCTCTATCTCACCAGCGAGGTTGACGGCTATGGCGGCAACTTCAACGGCGTACTGATGGTTCCGAACGAGAGTGGCGGCCCCACCTCCGCCACGCCTTCGAGCTATAACTTCAGCCACGCGGTCATGATCGCTCCCATCTCGTCCGGAGCACCCCTGGCGGTGGATCCGCGCGGGTTTCTGTGGATCCCGACAGGAACGGGCGGTTGGACCCCGAGCGGAGAACTGGTCTATCCCGGTACGCTGAATGTGGTCCAGTGGCAGCTTGGCAGCGCCAGCATCGGCGCCACGCCGGTGGGAACACCCAGCGCGGCCGGCACCGTGTTTTACAGCTTCAGCACGAATGTCACACCCGCGAAGATCGGCTTCTCGCAGGGGGGATCCACGGCGGTCTTCGCGGCAACGCCGACGGATCCCAATCCGGATCCCAGCGTCACTCCGGCGCAGGCAGCCTGCACGGCCGGTATGCCCTATCTGGCCTTTACCAGCTGCCCGGTCTGGATTACGGCCAATCCGACCCTTCCCGGCGCTGCCTCGGCTGAGCTGCAGATGCGGGACGCGAGCGGCAATGTGATCGGCGGCAGCAACACCTTCGTGAACGCCGTCGGTCAAGGCGCGGGGATCTCGGTTCTTGTGCCATCGGCAGAGGCTCCCCGCTCCACGGGCCTCAGCGCACCCAAGCAAGTGGCCGGGGACGCTCTCGGAAACTCCTATGTGGCAGACTCCGGGCTCGGCAAGGTGCTGATGTTCCCGGCGGGCTCGGCCGCCGCCTCGGCCGGTGTGTCGGTCGGGAGCGGTTTGGCGGCCCCGACCGGGGTCGCGGTCGATGGTTCCGGCAACCTGTACATCGGCGACTCCGGCAAGGTGTTCATGGTCCCCTCCGTTGCGGGAGCGCTGAACACGGCAGGGCAGACGACGATCGCGAGCGGGCTGGGAAGCAGCCTGAACCTGGCGGTGGACGGCGGAGGCGATGTCTACGTAGCCGATGCGAGCAATGGCCGTGTTCTGAAGATCGCAAACGCACCCACAGAGTCGATTCTTGCGGACGGGAACACCATCGTCGGCTCCGGCTTCGCGGCGCCTTCGGCCGTTGCGGTCGATGATGCGGGAAACGTCTTCGTGGCAGATGGCGCGAATCTCACCGAGATCAACGCCTATGCCGGCCAAACGGGCGTGACCAGCACGCTGGCGACGCCGGTGACGGGGATCGCGGTCGATGCCTCCGGTTCGGTCTATGTGGCCCAGAGGGGCGGGGTTCTCCGCATTCCGAGCCTGGGTGGAAACCTGACCGTGAACTCCGCCGCCAGTCTGGCAACGGACATCACGGCGCCAGGCGGCGTTGGGCTCGATGGTTTTGGCAACACGTACGTTACCAGTGGCACGGGGGCCACTGCCGCTCTCACCCAGGTAGGCATTGGGGGCAGCCTGAACTTCGGGCAAACCGCCGTGGGATCAGAGAACGACTCCAACGTTGAAGTCTTCAACATCGGCAACGCCAATCTCACCTTTCCCTCCGCTCCCACGTTCGGCGGCGCCAATGGCGCTGACTTCGGACCGGCCATCGCCGACCTGAATCAGTGCGACACGACGGGAGCGACGCCGGTGGGTGCGGGCGCCTACTGCGAGTATGGCCTGGAGTTGACCGCATCGGCGGTGGGGGTCGAAAACGGAACCGCCACCATCCCGAGCAATGCGGCGAATGCGGCCACGGTCACTGTAGCGATGACCGGCACGGGGGAGGACAATCTTCCCACCACCACGACCACGGTCGCGCTCTCGCCGGCAACGGGACTGTCGTACCCGGCCAGCACCACGGTTACCGTAACCGTCAAGCAAAACGGGGGTACGGCGGCGCCCACCGGCAACGTCTCTCTGGTGCTGGAGAACCCGGTAGCCAAGACAGCGCAGATTCTGCCCCCTGTTTCCCTGAAGGGAACGACCGTTACCTTCAGCCTAACCAACCTGAACGGCGGATCGTACAATCTGCAGGCAAAATACACGGGCGATGTGAACTTTGCCGGCAGCCAGGCCAAGACCACGCTGACGGTCGCGCAAGCCGTTCCGACGGTCACCACCTCAACGCCGGCGGCCTATGTGCTGCTGGGCAGCTCCGGCACCATCACCGCAACCGTTACGTCGAGCAAGGGTACGCCGACCGGGACTGTGACCTTTATGCAGGGTTCAAAACCTGCAGACCCGGCGCAGGTCAACCTTCCCTTGAATGGCAGCGGCACGGTCACCTTCAACACCAGCAATCTGGCCAATGGCTCGTACAGCCTGGTGGCTGTGTACAGCGGCGATCAGAACTTTGCCACGGCCTCGTCCGCGCCGGTGCCGTTTCAAAATATCCCACAAAGCGTGCTGATTACGGCCACTCCCGCGGCTGCGACATTGACCGCCGGCGTTGCGAGCCAGGTTTCCCTGAAGCTTCAATCGCTGGTCGGATTTGCGAAGACAGTCGGTGTCGCCTGTGACAACACAACGCTTCCGCAGTACTCCGAGTGCACCTTCGATAATCCCAACGTCGTGGTTCCAAACGGAGGAGCGGCCACCGTTGTTGTCACGATCAGCACCAATGTGCCCGTCAACGTTGCCCGTTTGCAGGGCCATGGCTTCGACCGTTCCTCCCTGGCGTTCGCCGGTGTCTTCAGCTTCGGTCTGCTGGGCCTGCTCTTTGGCCGCAAGACTCGCTTCGATGGCCGCGCCCTGAAGATGCTCTGCCTCGCGCTGTTGCTGATCAGTGCCTCTGTTGGCGTGACTGCCTGCAGTAACAGCGGCTATACGCAAACGCCACCCGCACCGCATGTCGTCACGCCCTCCGGCACGTATAACGTCCGGATCCTCACTACCGATCCATCGGCTAACAATGCGGTCGTCTCGCTGCCGTTCACGATGAGTGTCACAGTGCAATAAATCCGGAGGGAGAACACCCGGAAGCACGTAAGAAGCAAAGCGGAATCCGTGGCCCGAGCCACATGCAACGCGTACAGAAGTAATTTTAGGGAGAAGCTGAAATGGCCACCGAATTGTTCACATCAATGCGCCGGTTCGCGATGCACCGCACCGGGACTGTACTCACGCTGCTGCTGGGTTGCGTTTGCCTGGGCGGGGAAGCCGCCGCGCAAACCCCGTCGGTGGTGTCGAGTTCCGTGGCCGCGCTGCCCCACACGGGTACTTACGGATCTCTTTGGCAGAGTGCGATCTCTTCCCGCGGCGATTTCGTCGTGTTCGATTTTTCGAATGTTGCCATCTATCAATTTCCCGCGAACGGTGCGCCTGCAATTACTGTGTCGGCACCTGGAAAACTATCAGGCGGCGGTACCTTCACCGACTCCGGCATCGCGATCGACCCCCGCACTAACAATCTCTATGTGAACAACAACTTCAACGGCGGTCTGGTGGAGTTTCCGTACGATGCCGCGACCGGAACCTGGGACAAACCCAGCGTTGTGGTGGCCAGCGGCCTGAGCGGAAACCTTGGCGGAAGCTGCGGCAACTATTTTCAATCCGCGGGAATGGCTATCAATGCGAATGGCGTCCTGGCGGTAGGCACTGAAAACGGTTGCGGCGTCGAGATCTTTACCGTTCCGATCGATGCGTCGGGAACCTTCGGCAGCGCCACTCCCGTGATCGCGAATTTACAGGGCCGGGCGCGGGACATCGCCATCGACAACGCCGGCAACATCTCCTTCGACGAAGATAGCGGAGCCAACGGAGCGTTCTTTCTTCCTGCCGGAACCACAGGCCTCAGCGGCGACTCGAAAGGAACGATCGAAGCCACGCTGGTGCGCGTCGATCCTAACCTGAGCAATGTAAAAGGCGTCTCGGTAGACGCGACGGGGAATGTCTACGTGTCTGACGCGAGCGCAGGCGTGTATCTGGTGCCGCTCACCGCCGGTGTTCCCACCCCCGCCAGTGCTGAATTACTGACGCCGGCGACGGCGCAGGGCAATGCCGTCCCCGCGCTTACGGGAGCCATCCTGTATGAGCCCGTTCAAGGGGTCACCGGCATTTCGGATGTTGGCAAGGTGTACCTGAACGGAGCTAATTTCGGTCCGGTCGCGGTCGGCAGCAGCAGCGCCACACCCGGAACCATCTATTACGCCTTCAATGCTTCCCTTACGACCCAGATCACTCCGAACAACTATGTGCTGCTGGAAAATGGCATACCTGCCAAGGACTTCGTCATCACCGGCGGGGGATCGTGTGACATCGCCGGGGCGACAGCCTATCCGTATCAGGCGAAGGTGACGACCGGCACGGGATCCTCTGCTACCACCGCGACGGTCACCACCAACTCCTGCACTCTGAATGTGAACTTCACGCCCAGCAAGCTCGGTCTGATCACGGCAAACCTGTTGATGCGGGATGCGAATAACAAGATCCTGGCGACGACGGTTCTGCAAGGTATCGGACAGGCGTCGGCGGCGTCGGTTTCCCCGGCTGCCCCGGCCACCGCTCTCGAGAGCGGCCTGCAAACACCGGGCCAGGTGACCACGGATGGAGCCGGCAATCTCTACGTTGCAGACGCTGGGCTTGGCAAAGTCCTGATGTACGGTCCGGCCGCGGGTGGTTCCGCGACGGGCGTCAGCCTGGGCAGCTTCAAATCACCTACAGGCGTCGCGGTCGATGGAGCCGGCGACCTGTTTGTCGCCGATAGCGGCAATGTCACCGAGCTGCCCTTTGTCTATCCGCAGTACGAACCGGCTGTTCCGGCGACAAATCCGCCTTCGCAGATGCTTGTCCCCGGTACAGGAGCGCTGAATACGGCCACCCCGGTTACGGTAGCTACCGGCCTCGGCGCGAACCTGAGGCTTGCGGCGGACGGGCTGGGGAACATCTACGTGGCGGATCCAGCCAACTCCCGCGTTGTGGAGATCAGCAATGGGGGCGGGACAATCGGCATTCTTGGCCCCATGCAGAATGTCATCTCCGGCTTTACCGCACCCTCCGCCGTAGCCGTGGATGCCAGCAACAATCTCTACGTGGCGGATGGCGCCAATCTCATCGAGGTGGGCGTCGGCAATGTGCTGACTACCCTTGCCAACTCTCTCAACGGCGCGACAGGTATCGCTGTCGATCCAGCCGGAGACCTTTACGTTGCGCAGCCGAACAGCATCCTGCTGATCCCGAATGCCGGCGGCGCGTTCAATCTTGCGAACGCGATCACACTCAACACGGCTGTGGCGGTGCCGGCGGGTCTGGCACTCGATTCCGCACTCAACGTATATGTGCTCGATGCCGCGGCGAAGAGCGTGGACCTCATCCGTCCGAATGGCGCCTTGAACTTCGGCGTGTTGCCCAGTGTTACCGCGACCAACAGCCTGAACGCCAATGTTCTGGATACGGGCAACGTCGCACTGAATGTATCGACGTTTACCAGCAGCAATGCCGTCGACTACACGGAGACGGCGACGACCTGTACCTCTCCCGTCAATCCAGGCAGTGCCTGTACCGCGACGATCACCTTGAACCCCGGAGCCGGTGAACAGGGTACGCTCACCGGGACGATCTCGGTTGCGAGCGATGCTGCCAACGGGCCGGAGAGTGTAAGTCTCACCGGTGTGGGTGCAGCCTTGCTGCCCTCCGTCTCGACGATCACCGTGGGCAAGGGCGCGGGCACGGGTATTCCGGTTACGGTGAGCGTGGCGCCGGCCTCCGGCTCCGGTGTTCCCACCGGCAACGTCACGGTCACCGTGGTTGGCACGACCTCGCCGACTCAGCCGCCATTGACCGCAGCGCTGTCGAACGGAACGGCTTCGTTCACCCTGACCTACGTAGCGGCGGGTACGGAGACGTTCAAGGTTTCCTACAACGGAGACCGGGTGTACGGACGGTCCACCGCTACGGCGGCCGGCACCGTGACGGCCGCAGCCACCTCGCTCGCCACCCCAACGCCGCCCGCGTATGTGCTGTCGAGCGGTACCGGATCCGCGGAGCCCTACAATATCGCATCCACCTCCTATACCAACTACGTCGTGCAGGTTGGGAATGGGGTCAACATCCCGACCGGGACGGTCACTTTCTGGGAGGGAAATAACCTGGTGTGCGATGTTACCTCCGCGCCCGGTCTGGACCCTGCCGTCGCAGCAGGGAAGGTGAAGCCCGTTACCCCCGATCCCTACTACAACCAGCAGACGGGCGGGAAATACGCAAATCTGTCGAACGCGACGGTTGCATTAGACGCCAACGGCTTCGCAACCTTCGCCACCAATTGCCTCGACGTAAATGTCAACAACAATACGACCTCCCCGAACGAGATCTACACGCACACCATCGTGGCTGTGTACAACGGCGACGGAGTCAATGCGGGCTCCATCTCTTCAGCGTTCAAGATCACAGTCTTGCGTGGTCCAAGCATCGCGATTACCTCAAATCCGCCGACAGTAAGCCTCTCCGCCGGTTCCACCGCAACCGCTGCTTTAACTCTGACCTCGGTGTTGGGATACGGCACGCAAGGCGCCGGCCAGCAGCTGAATAACTACAGTCTGCCCGTCGAGTTGGAGTGCGATGGCCTGCCCGCGCGAGCCTCCTGCAGCTTCAGTTCCAACTCCGTAACCGTCATGCCCGGAACCCCCGGCACCGTCACGCTGACCATCAACACGAACGTCGGAGCAAGCGCGAGTCTGGAACGATCAACCAGTCCGATCGCCTTCGCCGCCCTGTTCGGAGCGGGTCTTCTGGGGCTGGCCTTCGGTCGGCGAAAGTCTGGCTGGCGGCAACGTCTAACGCTGATGACCGGCTTGCTTGTGCTCAGCGGCGCTGTCGCCGGCATGACCTCATGCACGTCGGCGAATCTGACGAGCGCTCCGGTGCTCACCACGCCCTCGGGAATGTACCAGGTCACGGTCACGGCGAAACAGGTGGGTAGCGCGACCGTGCCCGGCTCTACCCCCGGCAGCACGCAACCTGTGTACGGCAACCAGAACCAGGTATCACTGCCGTTTACGATGAACGTGACGATACAGTAGAACAGAAGCCTGAAGACGAAGCGGGAGACGAGAGTCTCCCGCTTCTCGTTTCGCTAGAGAAGAGTCCGATCTGACCTTGAAACCGTGCACGTATTCCCGTAAAGCTTTCGTGGTTTTCCTCTTCGCGATCTCTGCCCTGTTTTGCGGCCCCCATGCGCAACAGCCAGCGCCGGCGGGCGTCGCGGTACTGGCGCAACCAGGCTTTCCCACCATCGATAGTGAGCCTGTTTCGCACGCGGCGCTGGTCGCCGCGCTGGGTGCGGGCGCGCAATTTCTAAATGCGCAGCAGTTACAGTCCGGCGACCCGTTGCATGGCGTCTCACTGCTCGTTTTGCCGTATGGTTCCGCGTTTCCGGTTGAAGTATGGCCCGCGATTCAACACTTTGTGCAGGGCGGCGGCAATCTTCTCCTCCTGGGTGGCCAGCCCTTTCGTGTGCCCGTTACCGCGGACGCGCGAGGCGCCCTGAATGCGGAGGCGCCGCAGGACACCTACAGCCAAAGCCTTGGCTTTCGCCATTCGTATCCGGTCCCGTTGAAGGTGTCCCCGCTGCGATTTGGCTGGAGAGACGGCTACGATTTCCTGCCCAAGATCGAGCTGAAACCCGCAGCTGTGTTCGCGCAGGAAGGACGTCTGAACGGCTTGGCCTATCTGGACAGCGCTGACGGTACGCATGTCGCTGCTCCGGTGATTGTGATGAACAACCCGATGGGCAGCATGAACTCCGGAGCGCGGATTGTGGCTTTGCCCTTCAAACCCTCTCCCGGGTTTTGGGATTCCGCTGACGGCACAACGCTTCTTCGCGCGGCCGCCCACTATGCCGATGCGGGCGTGACGGACTTCACGATCGAGACCCAGTATGCCGCGTTGCGTCCCGGCGAACTGCCCATGCTCACCGCAAGAATTCGGCAGGGAAGCCATTCCACCGCTCTTGCCGGGAGCGCTAAAGTCGAGTTGCGGGAGGGAGCCGCCGTACTCGCGTCAGCTGTGTTGCCGCTCGGCGGAGGAAGCAATTCCGTCTCGATCCCTTTTCGCAAGCCGCTACCCGCGGGTGTCTATACGGTGCGCGGGACGTGGACGCCCGCAGGCAGCTCGGAGCCCCAGGAGTTTGCAGAGAACGGATTCATCGTGGAGGATCTGAGCGCGCTGGAGGTGGGTCCTGCCTTGGGGGTGCACGGCGATTTCCTTTCACTCGGAGGCAAGCCGTTTCTGCCCGTGGGCACGAACTATTTCACTACCGAGGAGAACGGCTGGGACTTTTCAGGGCCGCGGAACGACGCCGTTTGGGAGCATGATTTCGCTGACATGGAACGCCACGGCGTGAGCTTCGTGCGCACCGGTGTTTGGATGAATAACGGCAAATTCGTGGAGCCCAGCACAGGCGAGGTGAACGAGCGTTTTCTGCGCAATCTGGAGGCGTTCCTCGCCGCCGCGCACCGTCACAACATCGCCGTGAACTTTACCTGCTTTGCCTTTTCGCCCGCCGTCGGGGAACCGCGAAGGCGTTCGGGTGAAACCGGGCCGGAGTCCCCGCAGCCGAACCCTTATCTCGATACCGCCGCGGTCCATGCGGAGCAGCAGTATGTGGCCTCCATTGCCAAGCGCTTCCGGCATCTGCCCTGGCTCTCCTATGACCTCATCAACGAGCCCTCCTTCGCCAATCCAGGGATTATCTTCCACGGCAATGTGCCGAATAACGACCCGGCCGAACTGAGTGCGTGGCACACCTGGCTGGAGCAGCGATACAAAACGCTGCCCACGCTGGCGGAGGCATGGCGCGTCACGCCGGAGCAACTGGTCGCCTTCGATCGCATCGCTTTACCCAAGCAAACCGATCTCTCCTACGACCGCTACGGCAACGCGCAGCAGGTTCGAGCCTTCGACTACAACCTGTTCGCGCAGGATATGTTCTCCGCGTGGGTGAAAGGAATGGTTGCCACGATTCGGCAGGCCGGCGGCGGGCAACTCAGCAAGCAACTCAGCGGGCAACTCAGCAAGCAACTCATCGACGTGGGCCAGGATGAAGGCGGTGTCAGCGACCGGTTGCTCAATCAGTTCTATGCAACCGCCGGCGTGTCGTTCACCACGAATCACACCTACTGGAATGACGACGCTTTGCTGTGGGATTCGGTCGCGGCCAAGCGGCCCGGCATGCCCAACATCATCGGTGAGACGGGCTATCAGCCGGCGTGGAATCCGGATGGTTCCTGGCGCTATGACGAGCTGACGGGGTCGGCGATCCAGGAGCGCAAATGGGCGCTCGGCTTTGCCGCCGGCTCGTCCGGCGCCATGCAGTGGGACTGGGCGCGTGAGGTGGACTTCGGCATAGAACGCAGCGACGGCTCCGCAAAGATTTGGGAAGGCATGATGCGTGAGCTGGGCGATTTCGCTCGTGCGGCCGCGCCCTTCGCCACCGGCCTTATCTTGCCGGATATCGCATTCATTCTGCCGCAATCGCTGCAGCTTTCGGTCTATAACTCGCAGGCTTTGGAAGCTCAACAAACGGCGATCCGGGTGTTGTACGGACGCAATCGTGTTGAGGCGTACGCCGTCGGAGAGTTCCAGACCGATACCCTCGGCCAGCCGAAGCTGATCATTCTGCCATCCGCGTACGGGCTCTCCGAGAAGGCATGGAGCGATATCGAATCGCGGGTGCGTGCGGGTTCTGTGCTACTGATCTCCGGTCCGTTCAGCGGCGACGAGCACTTGCATCGCACCGACCGCGCCGCTGCCATCGGGATACCTGCCACATTGGCACCGCTCGCACTGCGGGAGGAAAAGCTGGCTGGACCGCGAGCGGATCTGGCCCTCGTTTATGGCGGCTCCAAGATAACCAGCCTGGATCGCGACATGCTTCCCGGCGGAAAGAGCTGGACGGAGGTCTCGCTGGGGCGCGGACGGGTGATGTTTTCAGCGCTGCCGCTGGAGCTCAACTCCAATCTTGATTCCGTCGCCTCTGCCTATGCCTATGCAATCGCCCATGCGGGCGTATCGCGCACCTACAGCACCGAGTTGGCAAACACGGGCATTCTGATCTGCCCAACCAAGCTGCCCTCCGCAACGCTGTACGTGCTTGCGTCAGAGACAACGCAGACGACGGTGGCCTTCACCGACAAACGCAGCGGGGCGAAATTTTCAGGGCAGCTTGCCGCCGGCCGAGCGGCTTTGCTGCTTGTGAGCCAAAGCGGAAAGCTGCTCACGAGCTATGGCTGGCAAGGTTCGCAGTAAAGCAGTCGCGGCTCTACCGGACAGAGTGAGTGCGGAGCTTCGCTCCGCAGGAGCCGCGCACAACAAGCTCCACCGGCAGCACAATACGCTTGCTTTTGCGCTTCGTTCCCGCTGGACCCAGGCGAGAGAAAAGTATCTCCGCTGCTTGCCGGGTAAGATCCTCCGTGGGTTGGCGCACCACCGTAATGCCTGCCCCCAGCAGATTCGCCGTTTCAAAGTCGTCAAAGCCAACCAGGGCGACCGTGTGCGGCGGGTGAACCCCCATGGCCTGCAGACTTTGCAAAGCCTGTCGGGTAAGCAGGTTGTTCGCGCAGAAAAGCGCATCGTTCCGGCGCTTGGAGGCGAGCAGGCCGGCGACGGTGAGATCGGTCTCCGCCTGTCCCCCCTGCAGGAAGATCATCTGCGGTTCCAACCCGGCGCCCAGCATTGCGGCCCGGTACCCTTCACAGCGCTTGCGCATGGTGTACAGACGGCGTTCGAGGCCCAGAAATACGATGCGCTTGTGCCCCAACGCAATCAGATGTTCCGTGCCGACCTGGGCTCCACGCTTGTTCTGCACCAGCAAGGAATCTGCCCTGCCGTTTCCTCCAGCCAAGGGGCGGTCCAGTGTGACGATCGGCAGCGTGCCTAACTTCGGGGAGGCCAGCCGGGATGCACCTTTCTCAACCCTGGCGGGAATGACCACCAGGCCTTCGACATTGCTGACAAACATGCGGCTCGCTTCAGAAAACTCCGCATCCGGATCTTCGCCGGTGGTTGCGATGCTCAGCGAGTATCCATGTGTCTTGGCGACTGCGCTGACGACGTGCGCGCACAAGGCGAAGAACGGGTCGTACAGGTTGGGCACAAGGATGCCGATCTGTCGCGAACGGCGCTCGCGAAGGGAACGAGCCACTTCATTGCGTCGGTACCCGAGCTGCTCAACCGCCGCGTGGACGCGCTGCCGAGTCTCATCGCTGACATACTGGCTTTCGTTCAGCACGCGCGAGATGGTCATGCTGCTGACCCTTGCCAGCTTCGCGACATCGCTCATACGCGCGGGCTGTTGCATGGGGGCGTCGCCGACGGGCTTTCGTTTCTGCATTGCTTGCTGACCCAGCGACCTTTCAGCTTTTCTCGACGTGGTGTTTGCGGTGATGGGGCCGTGGATGCGCGTAAGCGGCCACCCTTTTACTCTTAAAGGATCTCCCGCTTATCTTACGCAGCAAAATTCCCCGTGCACAGCACCTCTTCAACGCTGCTGAGCCATTTATCGGGATTTCTGGAGATGCATTGCGAGTGCACGAGCGTCCTGACATCGATACCAAATTCGCAATAGAGACACTTCGTCAGTCTGAAGCGGTTTAGAATTTGCAACCCAGAGATCCCCCCGTGAGTAAAAGAACCTGGTTCGTCCAACCCAAAAGCCTCCGTGGGCGTTACGATTGCAAACGATTACCGGACGCGATCGTCGCCGAGCAGGCCGCTGCACCGCCTCTCCGGTTGTAGTGTGCCCGGCTGCGCTTCAGCCGAACGCGCCGCCGCTTGACCGCGACTGTCCCCTCTGTCCACGGCTTAGCGCATCCAATGCATCAGCGCGTACAGAAACGCGGAGTCATGCGCCCCGGACTCATGTGTGCTGGATCGCATTTATTCTTTTTCTCGTGGTGAACTTTGTATGCTTTGCCAAACCAATCGGCTGCCTTCTCTTGCTCTTGTGTCGCTCCTCCTGCTTTGCGGGTCGTCGTCGCGCGTTGCCCTGGCCCAAGCCTCCAGAACGGCCGGAAAGAGTGCAGACATCTCTGTCTTCGGGGGCGTGGAGTTCGCCAACCCTGAGTACGGGCCGAACAACAACACCGGTGGCGCCGTGGGGTTGGATTTCACACGCTATTTCCATCTTCCCGTGCAGCCGTCGCTGGAGGCGCGCGCGAACTTCAACAGTGGAACGTATGCCAGTGAGCGATCGTACCTTTTCGGCTTACGCGGGGCGTACCCATTTCATCGCTTGATGCCCTACGCAGACTTCCTGGTCGGTCCGGGCACGATTCGCTATCCGCTGAACATCAACTACACCGGCGATAACTCGATTGTGTACAACTACGGCGGCGGCATCGACCTGGGCATCACCGAGAACTTTTCGTTGAAGCTCGATTTGCAGCAGCAGCGCTGGAATACGGACACATTTGCCTTCAATCCCGTGGTCGGCATCATCGGCGTGACCTATCACATTACGTTCGGATCTCGTGCCCCGGGTTATGGCCGGCGTTGAGGTGCATGGCTGCGCCGGTGCTAGGCTGAACCTTTGAGGCTCAGATGAATTCGAACATTCCACAACAACAGGGAAGCAGCCGCTTTGTGCGTGCCTGCCTCCGCCAGCCCGTCGACCGCACACCGGTGTGGTTCCTGCGCCAGGCCGGCCGCTACATGCCGGAGTACATGGCGGTGCGCCGCCACCACAGCCTGCTCGATATCTGCCGCACGCCCGCGATCGCGGCCGAGGTAACGATCACCGCGGCGGAACGCCTGGGCGTCGATGCGGCGATCATCTTTGCCGATCTGCTGCTGCCCTTTACGCCCATGGGGCTGGATTTCGAGTTTGTTGCGGGCGAGGGCCCCGTCGTGCATAAGCCTGTGCGATCTCTGGAGCATGTCGAATCGCTGTGCACGGATCGCGTGGAGGAACTTGGCTATGTCGCGGAGGCGATTGCGCGCGTAGCGAAGCACTTCGAGGCACCACGCGCGGACGGTGACCGGCTCGGCATGATCGGCTTCTGTGGCGCGCCATTCACGCTGGCCAGTTACATGATTGAGGGCGGCTCTTCTCGTAATTACGTGGAGACCAAGCGATTGATGTATGCCTCGATCCCGGGCGGCGCGAACATCGTCGATGAGTCCCGGAGGTCCAACCCAGACCGCAAGGCGTGGCCTTTGTTGATGGCAAAACTTGTCGATGTGCTCGCTCGCTACGCGCAGCAGCAGGTCGAAGCCGGCGCCGATGTCATCCAGATATTCGATTCGTGGGCCGGTGCCCTTTCCGTCAGCGACTACCGTGGCTATGTGCTCGCGCCGACGACGGAGTTGGTAAGCCGTGTGCGGGCTATGGGAGTGCCGGTGATCTATTTTGGCGTGGACACCGCAAGCCTGCTGCCGACGATGCGCGAGACCGGCGCCGATGTCCTCGGCTTGGACTGGCGCATTCCGCTCGGTGAGGGGTGGCGTGCCGTGGGCGCGGGCTGCGCGGTGCAGGGCAACCTTGATCCCATCACGCTGTTTGCGCCCGAAGATGTGCTCGAAGCGCGCGTCCGCGAGGTCCTGCTGGAGGCGAACGGCCGTCCGGGGCATATCTTCAATCTCGGCCATGGCATCGTGCCTGGAACGCCGGTGGAAAATGTGCTGCGCGTGGTGGATCTGGTGAAGCGCTATGGGGGAAATCCACCGGGAGCGCGTGCCCAAAGCGAAGCGAAGAGTGACTGGGCTATCCGCGCCTGAATTATTTCACTGAAATATTTTTGAGCGTTTGTAAAGTTTCTTCGTCTCTCCGGTAGCGCGCAATTCAAACAACATATTGGAGAAAGTGATGAAGCCCTTTGGCTACACACGTAGGGGAAGTGTTGTCTCAACAATGACAATGGGAATGGTATCCGTGCTGGCGCTGATTGCAGGCGCGAGCGCGCAAACAGCAGCGCCCAATGAAAATTCCGTAAAGACGTTTTTTCTGAAGAACACAACGCAGCAGAATGACGCCAACGAGATTATGGTCGCGCTGCGAAACATGCTGGATCCGCATGACAAGATCTACCTCGTCAACAACGAGAGCGCAATTCTTATTGCGGCTCCGCCAGAGCAGATCGAGCTTGCACAACGCTTGATCAGCGAATTGGATCGACCCCGCAAGCAGTATCGGTTGACGTACACGCTTACAGAGATGGACGGTGACAAGCGTTCTGGCGTGAATCATATCTCGATGATGGTGGCTGGCGGGCAGCGAACCACGCTGAAGCAGGGCAACAAGGTGCCGGTCGCGACGGGGAGCTTCGATTCGGGCAGCTCCAAGGCGGAGACGCAGTTCACCTATCTTGATGTCGGCCTGAACTTCGATGCGACGGTGGATGAGTTTGGCGGCGGCCTGAAGCTGCGGAGCAAGGTGGAGCGTTCTTCGGTGGCAGCCTCCGCGCTGGGGCCGCAGGACCCGATGGTGCGGCAGACGGTGATCGAGGGCACAGCATCGATCCTGCCCGGAAAGTCGATCGTGCTGGGATCGTTTGACATTCCGGATACAACCCATCATCTGGAGATTGCGGTCGTCGCGGAACCTGTCTCCTAGCCAAGGCTCGTGCTTGCCGAGACTTCTGGGATGTGCCGCTATCGCAAACTTCGCCTGTTCTTGTAAGCGAACGAGGGAAGCGGCACATACCATAAGAAGCATGAGCAACTCTTCCGAAGCCGTTCTGCTGCTGGCGCACGGAACTCCCGATCGTCTGAGCGAGATGTCCGAATATTTGCAGAAGGTCACGGGCGGCCGTCCGATGCCTGCGCATGTCGTCGAAGAATTGCAGCATCGCTACGCCGAGATCGGTTTGAGGGAAGAGCCTCTGGCTGAAGGCCCACCGCTGACCAGGTGGACACTGCTGCAGGGTCGTCTGCTGGCCGAGAAGCTCGGCAGGCCTGTCTATGTGGGCATGCGCAACTGGCATCCCTACATCGCGGATGCCGTTGCGCAGATGAAGAGCGACGGCGTTACGCAGGCGAAGGTATTGTGCCTCGCGCCGCAGAATTCCCGGACCTCCACCGGGCTTTATCGTCGAGCGCTCGATGCAGCATTGCAAGACGTCTTTGCAAATACCGAAGGCGAGCCGTTTTCATATGAGTTCATCGCCGGCTGGGCCGATGAGCCGCTGCTGGCCCCTGCCTTTGCAGAGCGCCTTTGGCCGGCGTGGGCTGAGGCCTGCGCTCGTGCCGGGCAACGTGTGCCCGTGCTCTTCACGGCGCACTCCGTGCCCTGCCGTACCATTCGTTCCGCAACGCCGGAGGAGGCTGCGCGCGGCGCTGCGGCGCGGCCCGGCGCCGCTGTGCCCGCTGAAGGGATTCAGAACTATGGCATCGCCAGCAAAGGCGATCCGTATCCCGTGGAGTGCAAGGGAACAGCGGCTGCGATTGCAAAGCTGCTCGCGCCCGTGGGCATGACCGAGGCTGACTGGGTATTCGCCTTCCAAAGCCAGGGGGTTGCGGGTGCGCCATGGATCGGTCCCGCGGTGGAGGACACGCTGAAGGCGCTCGCCGTTGCCGGGCACAAGGCTGTAGTGATGCAGCCCGTGGGATTTCTCTGCGATCACGTGGAGATTCTCTACGACATCGATGTGAACTTCCGCGATTTCGGCAAGGAGCTTGGCCTTATAGTTACGCGTGCGGAGAGCCTGAACGAATCGCCGCTGCTGATCCGTGCGATAGAGCACGTATTGGCCACGCGCACAGGCGCAGATGAATCATCGCCGGAGCAAGCGGCGGCATGGGCAAGCGAAGCAGAGGTGCGCACCGCTCCTATTTCTGAGTCAGTGCTTGCCGAAGCTTGATCTAAATGTGCCAACTGGTTTGCTCGCATCATCACAAAGCGGGGGAACGGCAACTCACGGATCATTCTTGCCACCCGAGAGCATCTGAAGAGTGGAGATGATGAGACTTGCTATTCTCGGCGGCGGCATCGCCGGCCTTGCCGCCGCGTACGAGTTGGAACAACAGCGCAAAGCCGGCAAGCCGCTGGACTGGCACCTCTATGAGGGGTCAGACCGCCTCGGCGGTACAGTTCAAACGACCCGTCATTCAACCGCTGAAGGCGAGTACATCCTCGAAGGCGGCCCTGACGCGTGGGTGACGGAAAAACCCTGGGCGCGCGAGCTCGCCGAAGAACTTGGGCTGGGTGACCAGATCATCGCTTCAAACGATGCGGACAAGAAAACCTATGTCTGGCTGAATGGTGCGCTTGTAGCCATGCCCGATCGCATGCGCATGATGGTGCCTGAGGATCCGGCAACACTGGATGCTTCGCCGCTCTTCTCTGTCGAAGCAAAGGGGGCCTATGCACGCGAATGTGAACGCGCAGAGGAGCTGAAGAAAAAAATTCCCAAAGATGATGAATCGGTTGCCAGCTTCGTGCGTCGTCACTTTGGTGAAGAGGTGCTGGACAAGATCGGGGCACCGCTGCTTTCAGGCGTTTTTGGCGGCGACACAGCGAAACTCAGCGTTCGCGCGGTGATGTCGAACTTCGTGAAGATGGAGGCGGAACACGGGTCTCTTGTTCTCGCCCTGCAAAAACAGAAGAGCGCGCGCGGAGAAACGCCGCCGCAGCCCACATTTACCACGCTGCGGCGCGGCATGGGCACCTTGGTGGAAGCACTGGTCTCGTCTCTGCCGCCGGAGCGCCTGCACACCAACACGGCAGCTGCCGCGCTGGCTCGGTCACCGCAAGGCAAGTGGCTCGTTCGCTTTGATGCTGCAGATGGTTCTAGCTGCGCAATTGGGTTTGTTCCATTCGACAACGTTTTTTTAGCAACGCCCGTCGATGCCACGCGATCCCTGCTCCATGAAATGGATGCAAGTGCCGTTGCACTGATTCCGGCGAATGCCAGTTCTGCCGTTCTGGCCACGTTCTGCTGGTCTGCGCAGATCGCACGCACGTTTACCGTGCCACCCGGCTTCGGCTTTCTCGTCCCGCAGCATGGGGCAGCGCATGAGGACAGACCGAAGTTGCTCGCAGGCACCTTCACAACGCAGAAGTTTCGAGGACGCTCTCCGGAAGGCGCGCGGATCCTGCGCGTGTTCTTCGGCGGCAACGCAGCCGATGCGCTACTCGGGCGTGAGGATGCAGCCATTGCCGCAGAGGCATGGCAAGAGTTGAAGGCGGTGATTCCTCACCTGCCCACAGCGGATGAAGCGCTTACAACCGTCGCTCGTTGGCCGCGCAGTTTGCCGCAATACGAGGTCGGGCATAAGGAGCGCATGGCGCAGTTGCTCAAGCGCGTCGAGAATCTCGGCGGTTTGTGTCTGCTCGGCAACGGCTACTACGGCGTGGGTGTGCCTGATCTCATCCGCGATGCGCGAAAGGCGGCAAAGAGTGTTGCTGCGTCGATTGAAATTTGATGCTTCTGCACGGCGTCGCGCTTTGCCGGATGATCCTTCTCGATGAACGAACCGTTTGTGATCCAGCTCTGCGGGAGCGTGGTGCCGCGTTGCCTGGCGAGGCTATGAAATTTGCTTCTATGCTTCTCGACAACTCGCAACGCTCGAATCTACTCTAACAAACAGAGATTGCAGAACGACCGGCCGCGACGCGTATGACTCCTTCGTACGCCTTCCGATCGCAAAAAGAATATACGCTCACATGTTACTGAGCGACGCTTTCGCGCGTCCCGCGCCTGGAGTTGCCTTGAATCTACAAACGGGTATGCAGCCGTCTGAACACGGCCGTTCTCATCATCCCGCGCTGCTCGTTTTCTCGCATCTGCGTTGGCATTTCGTAACGCAGCGGCCACAGCATCTGCTGGGCCGGGCTTCGCAGACACGTCCGGTTTACTTCTGGGAAGAGCCGTTTCTGCATGATCCGAGCAACGCACCATCACACGCTCGGGTGGGGAGAGCGCTGGAATTTCTACACGCAGACGGGCTGCCCAACGTAACCGTCATTCGCCCCCACTTTTATCGCGGAGACGATGCCGAGGCCGGGCAGCGTCGATTGCTGGACGATTTTTTGCAGCGACAGCACATCAGTCGCTTTGACGCGTGGTTTTATACGCCGATGGCGCTTGCGTTTGCAGCACACCTCACGCCTGAGGTGACCGTGTACGACGCCATGGACGAGTTATCCGCCTTTGCGGGCGCGCCCGCGGCACTGCTGGATCACGAGCGCGAGCTGCTCCGTCGCGCCGATGTGGTCTTCACTGGCGGTCATTCCCTGTTCGAGCACAAACGTGCACTGCATGACAACATCCACGCCTTCCCGAGCTCCATTGAGAAGGAGCATTTTAAGCAGGCGCTCGCACCGCAAACTGATCCCGTGGATCAGAAGAACATTCCGCATCCGCGCGTGGGTTTTTATGGTGTACTCGACGAGCGCTTCGATCGGAACCTGCTGCATGAGGTCGCCGCGATGCGTCCGAACGTGCACTTTATTCTGCTTGGACCGGTGGTAAAGATCGATCCCGCAGCTTTGCCGCAGGCGGACAATATTCACTACATCGGCAGCAAGAGTTACACGGAGTTGCCTGCCTATCTTGCGGGTTGGGACGCGGCCATGCTGCCGTTTGCGCTGAATGAATCGACGCGCTTCATCTCGCCGACAAAGACTCCGGAGTATCTGGCGGCCGGCAAATGCGTTGTTTCCACGCCGATCCGCGATGTGGTGCATGACTATGGTGATGCCGGCCTGGTAGAGATCGCGGCTACACCGGAGGCGTTTGCGGAGGCCATCGACCGCTGCCTCAACGCCCCACCTGATGCCGCGAAGCAAGCGAGGATCGATCGCAAACTGGGTCAATCCTCGTGGGATTCAACATGGGCGGCCATGAGCGCTCAAATCGAAAGCGTGCGCCCGGCACAAACCGCTTCACTCAAGTTCTCTCCTACCGCTGAGGTATGTGCCCTGAAAATTACGAGTCCTTTAAAGAGTTCCTATGACTACTTGATCGTCGGTGCCGGCTTCGCTGGCGCTGTATTGGCTGAGAGGCTTGCAGCCGGTCTGGGCAAGCGTGTTCTTGTCGTCGACAAACGTTCACACATCGGCGGCAATGCCTATGACGAGATCAATGCCCACGGCATTCTCGTGCATCCCTATGGCCCGCATATTTTTCACACGGCCTCGCAGAAGGTATTCGATTATCTGTCGCACTTCACGGGATGGAGACCCTATGAACACAAAGTTCTTGCCTCGGTTGACGGCAAGATGCTGCCGATTCCAATCAACCTCGATACCCTCAATCGCCTGTATGGGCTTGAGCTCGACGCAGCCGGTATGGAGCGATTTTTAGAGGAACGCGCAGAGCCTCGTGATGAGATTCGCAGCTCTGAAGACATCGTGGTCTCCAAGATCGGTCGCGAACTGTACGAGAAGTTCTTCCGCAATTACACGCGCAAACAGTGGGGCGTGGATCCTTCGGAGCTGGACAGCAGCGTAGCGGGCCGCATTCCCGTTCGCTTCGATCACGATGACCGGTACTTCTCCGATGCGTTTCAGGCTATGCCTCTGGAAGGCTACACGCGCATGTTTCAACGCATGCTGGCAAATCCTTTGATCACCATCATGTTGAACACCGACTATCGCGAAATTATCAATGAATATAGACACGAAAAGACGGTGTACACAGGGCCCATCGACGAGTTCTTCGACTTTCGCTTTGGGCGCCTGCCCTACCGCTCGTTGCGCTTCCAGCACGCGACCCATGATCAGCAGCAGTACCAGCCCGTAGGCGTGGTGAACTATCCGAACGAACATGCCTATACGCGTGTTACAGAGTTCAAACACCTCACCGGACAGGAGCATGAGAAGACAAGCATCGTGTATGAATATCCAACGGCTGAAGGCGACCCCTACTACCCTGTGCCCCGGCCGGAGAATGCCCGCCTCTATGAGTTGTACCGCGAGCTGGCCGACAACACGCCGGATGTTTATTTTTGTGGCCGACTTGCCAACTACAAATACTTCAACATGGACCAGGTAGTGGCGCAGGCTCTGCATCTCTATCGCAACATTGTGGAAGAGGATGCCACCGCGAAGCTACTGAAGCAGCGCCCCGCTGCGAACGTGCTTGCAATACCTCGTGCGCAGGGCGTTGAAACAGCGAACTGAATTTACTTCATCTCGCAGGTGTTTGGTCGAGGTTATTTGTGGTCAAACACCTGCTGGGCGGGAGGAATGGCGCGAAAACCTTCATTTTCCCACTGCAACTCGGCTGTCAGCCCGAGTCGCAGGCTTCGGTTTTCCCAGGCTCCATCCACGGCGATCAGGCCGCAGTGACAATGGCGCTTGTCGTCCCAGCCCGGATAGTCCATCGCTGGATATAAACAAATTCCTTGCAGATCGGCGCCCTGCCGCTTCGCTTCACGCACCTCCGCGCAGACCATGCCGAGCCAGCCAATAGCCGATCCGTCTTCTGCGCCAGTTTCACTCAATACCAGGGGACGGCTATAGCGCTTGTGCAGATCGACCAGCATACGGTGCAAAGGCCGATGCTGAGCATGTCCTATGGGAGCCCGTTCATCATTGTGGACCCACTGATTGTTCCAGTAGTAGTTGCAGCCCAGCACATCCAGGCAGTCTTCGCTTCCCCCGAGCTCCGGTGCAAGCCGTCCGGCAATCATGTCCCAGGCTTCGAATTGCGAAGCGGTGTGCCGCGCCGCCGCTACACGGCTGTGCTTCTTCTTGGGCTCACCGGTGATGTTGATGATGGGCTCACACTGCAGGAAGCGAGCCTTGGGGATGACCGCGCGAATGGCGTGCACGGCAGCGATTGCGGCGGACGCGAGCTGCCGCTTCAACTCGCCGCCGCGCCGCTGCGCATATGGAAAAAAGATGCCGCGATCGCCCCCGATCCAGCTCCAAAAGCTGATCTCGTTTATGGGGCAGAAGAAGGGAACGACGTCAGTGTGCTCGCGAATAAAATGCGCAACGGCCCCCGCGAAGCGTTCGAAGCGTGTGATGAACTCCGGGGAGAATGGGTCCAGGCCCTCCGGCACACCCCAATGGCATAGATCCCAAACGACCTGCGTGCCACTTGCGATTGCAGCGCTGAGCATGGGCAGAAAGCTGGACCAGTCGTAGAAGCCCGGCGTACGTTCGATGCGATGCCAGCGAAGGCCATCACGCACGGTGCGAATGCCTGCTTTTGCAAGCAACTCGTAATCCTCAAGGGCACGCACATCGTGTTGGGTGGCGTGCAGCACATCGATCTGGCCGATGTGGTGCCGGCGGTGCGTGGCACACTCGAATCCACCCTGAAAAAAACTGGAAAAAAGCTGCTGCGCCGCAGGTTCAGGAGGCGCCGGGATGCCGTTCTCATCCGCTCGCGCATCTGAGCAGATGTCGTGAAGATCGTCGTGATTTCCCCTCACCGAGATGACGCTGCTTTCTCGCTTGGCCTGAGCGTTGAGAACTGGCTTGCCGCAGGCCACGCGGTTCACGTGCTCAACTGCTTTACGCAGAGTGAATACGCTCCCTACTCTGATGCCGAATCGCTGCACGCCAACGATCGCGTATCGTTCGTTTCCGCCCTGCGCAAGCGGGAAGACGCTGCCTGGGCGAAGCTGCTCCGCAACAAGGTGCGGATCTCGGATCTGGATCTACTCGATGCGCCGCTGCGCCTGGTGTGCGGCGTCGATGAGGTGCTGACTCTTGAGATTCGTCCGGGCGATCGGGCCGTTGCGCGGGTTGCGGGAGCCATCGCAAAGCTGGCGCGTGTAGGCCCTGTGGATACGCTGGCGATCGTGCTTCCCCTGGCGATCGGTAGCCACATCGATCATCGCGTGACCCGCCAGGCTGGGCTGGAAACGTTGGGGGCCTCACCCATTCCGGTGGCCTTCTATGAGGATCTGCCCTACGCCGCGCGGCCCGGGTTCGATGGGGAGATCAGCTTGTGCGCAGAGGCCACAGGGCTGCGCCTTCAGCCTTGTTTCGCCGCGGATACCGCCGAAGATGCAGCTGCTCGAATCGCCCGCAAGCGGCGCATGGCGGAGTGTTATGACTCGCAGATCGACTCCGCGGTGGCAACGCAGATTGCTGACTTCGCCCAGCACTACGGCGGACGCGAAAGACTGTGGGCAAACCAGGCGTGGCGCGACTCGCCGTTGTGCACCGGCATTACGGAACTACCTTTCCTATGAGTCCCACGTTGACTGTAAGCCAGAGTTCGTTTGCGCCCGGAGCGTCGCTGATCCGTGGAAGAGCCGGAGCCGGCTGCCGGGCGTGCGTCACCATTCCAGTGCGTAATGAAGAGACTACGCTCCTTGCCTGCCTCGACGCACTTGCTGCCCAGGTAAATCTCGATGGAGATCCACTGCGATGGGAAAGCTTTGAGATCCTGCTGCTGCTGAACAACTGCACGGACGGTTCCGCGGCAGCGGTGCATCGGTGGCGTGTGGACCATTCTGAGATCGCGCTGCATACAGTGGAGCTTGATCTGCCGCCCGAAGCGGCGCACGCGGGCACAGCACGCCGTTTGTTGATGGATACAGCCTCGCAACGGCTGGAGGGCAAGCGGCAGGGAACGTGCGCCATTCTCGCAACCGATGCGGACTCGACCGTTGCGCCGGACTGGCTGGCGCAAAACCTAGCTGCTCTGGAGCGGGGAGCCGATGCCGTCGGCGGTCTTATCGAGTTGCACAAAGAGGATCTCGCAGCGTTGCCGGAGCAGGTTCGTTGCTGCTATCTTCGCGATCGCCGCTACGCTGCATTGATCGCACAGCTGGAGGATCTGCTCGACCCGCAGCCGGGGGACCCATTTCCGCGGCACCTGGATCACTTCGGATCTTCGCTGGCCTGTACGCCGGAGGCGTATGCGCGCGCCGGCGGCATGCCCCCGGTGTCTGCGTTGGAAGATGAGGCGTTCGTGGACCGGTTGCGTCGAGCGGATCTGCGGCTGCGCCATGAGCCCGCGGTGCGGGTCTTTACTTCCGCGCGCCTGCAAGGCCGGGCATCGGTGGGGCTGGCGGGGCAGCTCCGTCAATGGAGGTTATTATCCGGTAAGCAGGCGCAGAGCGTTCAATCCAGCGACTATCTCGTGCATCGGTTCCGATGGTTGCGCTGTCTGCGTAGCGCCTTCGCCTTGCGCAGTGCGAAGGGCTTGCCCGCGCTGTACGGCGATTGGCAGAATCGTGTTCGGGTGGCGTTGCGTGATGAAGAAACAGTTCCCGCATTCCTGCTTGCGATCGACTGCAACGGGCTGATCGAGGCTAGTTTCACCGGTGCGCGCGAACAGCCTATCGATGAGGCGATTCAGTCGCTGGAAGTCTTCCTTCAACAGAACCTGCGGTATAGCTGATTACGCGTTACTGTGCGGCAAGTGGGAACAGCAGGTTCCCTTCGGGAATGACAGAAAGAAAAACAACAGTGATATTCCGCCTTCTTACTTGTCATCCCGTACCGAGCGGCGGGATCTGCTCTCCTGTGCCGATGCCATCTTCAAGTAATCAGTTTTAACTTCTCTCCAGCACGGAGATGCGATAACGCTCGCGATGCTCATCGCTGATCACGCGCCACTCCGGACGCGCGAGCCACGTGTCATGCACCGCGTCGCCGGTCAACGGATACTCGTGAACCGGCGGCGTCCAGTGCACCAGGATCAGGTTGCCGCCCGCCGCGTGGTGTGCGGCAAGCATGATCATCGCGCGTCCCAGATCGCTGCGATCCCAGTAGTAGCCCACCTCCGAGACGACGATCAGATCGAAGGTTCCCGTCGGCTCTTCCTCCGGCACCTGCATCCGCTGCAGATGTACCTGCGGGAGGGATGCACAACGCGCACGTGCCTGTGCCAGCGCACTTTCCGATACATCGACGCTGAGCAGATGGTGGCAATGCAATGCGAGCTGCGCGGTGAGCACGCCGATAGAGCACCCAATCTCAAATCCACGCGAATACCGGGTGCGAGGAAGATGCGCGAGCGTGTCCGCGTACTTTGATCGCTCATACTCGCTGGTCTGGAAATTCCATGGATCTCCGTTCGCCGCATACACCCGATCAAAGTAGTCCGGCTGCAACGATGCCGATGCCTTCGGCTGAGCCATCATCTCTCCTCGGCCTCGTTCCACCGCGCCTCGTTCCACAGCTTTGGATGCATGCGGCTTTCGGCGGCGCCGAGTGCGTGGCGGCCTATGTCTGCCAAAGCCCCATCCGGGTTGGGTTGGCGAAGATACATCGTAAGGTCGCGCAGAATGCGTTCAAAGCGCGCAGGCCGCAGCAGCCCGTGGGCTCCGACGCCCTCGATGATGCGCGGCATGGTCGCCGTGGCGAGCCGCTCGATGGCCACGCGCGTCCTGTTCGCGCAGTCCACCATGCGCTGTGCGGCGGTTTCATCAGCATTTGCCCACAGACAATCTTCAGCTACAGCGGCGGCGCGTTCCACCCACAACACCGCCTCCTGCGCCGCCAGGGCGATCTCACCCATGCGCGCGACCTGGTACGGCGCTTCGGTGCGTCGCTGCGCGTGCAGCCAGTCAGAGAACAGGGTGGAGAGCCGCAGGAGGGCACCGGCCTGGACGGCCGCGAAGCGGATCGCACCGCCGCGAAACAGGGGATCGCGGTAGAAGTCTCCCGGAGCGCCGAGAAGGTCGCCGGCGTGGATGGGCGAACCGCCAAAATCGATCGTGTAGCTCTCCGAGCGCTCCATGCCCAGCGGCCTCCAGGAGATGCGATCGATGCGCGTTGCCGTGGAGACGCCCGGTGCCTCCATGCGCGGCAAGGTCATCTGCCAGCCCTCGCGTTCGGCTGTGACGACCGGCCGCTGCACAAAGGCGGCGCCGGTCGCAAAGCCCTTGCAGCCGTGCAGGCGAAACTCGTCCCGTGTGTCCCCGCCGATGTGCATGGGAGCGCCGTCGCCGGTGTTCCAAACGCCGAAGAGCAGGCCGGCGCGGGCATCCGTGGCGGCCTTGCGCCGTTGCTCGCCCGTGCCAAAATTCGCAATCAGAGTCAGTGCATTGACGTGCCCTTCAAACAGCCGGCCCAGCGCCAGGTCCGCGCCGCCAATCGCCGCCAGAATGCGCAGCAACGGCAAGTGGCCGCCCGGTTCCGTCCCCAGCCCAAGGCCGCCCAACTCTGTCGGCAGGGCCGCTGTGAGCAGTCCCGCCGCACCCAACTCCCGCAACTCCGCCAGGGGCGCGTCATCGCTGTCCGCGTTTCGCATGGCGATGCGGTCGGCAAGCTCTTCCGCGGTGCGTACGATCTTTCGGCGAGCACTGAGCTTCGCCAAGTGCTCCTCTGCCACATAGCCTCCCGGTATTTCTTGAGTTTACGAGACGCGAGCAACACAGTGTGTTGCGGCAGATTTGGGTTTGCGGGAAGTGAAAAAGGAGACTGACAAGCAAGAAGTGATCGGGGCGAGAGGATTCGAACCTCCGACCCCCTGCTCCCGAAGCAGGTGCGCTACCAGACTGCGCTACGCCCCGAACCTTTGTTTGCTTGTGAACGCCGGCCTTCGGGTGACCTCGCAGCTACAATACCCATCCTGAACCCAGGGCAGGGCGCGCCGCATCGTCGCCGACACCAAGAGTTTAGCAGAATTCGGCAGGGGTTTGCGATGCGGCGCGACGGATGGCGCTGGGCGACATCTCATCCATAGACTGATTGCAGTCACACTCCCGGTGAATCTTGCAGTCCCTTGGAGTGGAGTCTCTTGGAGGTCGTTTGCCGGTACCCAGCGCAACGGATGGAGATTTGGCGACGCTCGGGCGCGAGCGGCTGAACCACTTGCAGGCGCTCGAGGCGGAGAGCATTTATATCCTTCGTGAAGCCGTCGCTGAGTTCGCGCGGCCGGTGATGCTGTACTCGGTCGGCAAGGATTCGAGCGTGATGCTGCGGCTCGCGCAAAAGGCGTTCTTTCCAGGCAAAATCCCGTTCCCGTTGCTGCACGTCGATACGGGCTATAAATTTCCGGAGATGATTGCCTTCCGCGATCACTATGCCCGTGAGATCGGCGCGGAGCTGATCGTGCACCGCAATGAGGAGGCCATCGCCGGCGGCATGAGTCCGTGGGGCATGGGTACGCAGAACTGCTGCGGCGCGCTGAAGACCCGTTCACTGCTCGATGGACTCGCCGAGGGTGGCTTCGATGCAGCCTTCGGCGGCGCGCGGCGCGACGAGGAAAAGAGTCGTGCCAAGGAGCGCGTGTACAGCTTCCGCGATGGCGCCGGGCAATGGGATCCGAAGAATCAGCGCCCCGAGCTGTGGAGCCTGTACAACGCCAGGCTGCGCAAAGGCGAGTCGATCCGTGTCTTCCCGCTCTCGAATTGGACCGAGCTCGACATCTGGCTCTACTTGTACTCGGAGCAGATTCCCATTGTGCCGCTTTACTTCGCCGAAGAGCGTGAGGTGGTTAAGCGCGGCGAAACCCTGCAGATGATCCATCCCATGATTCATCTGCTGCCCCACGAGCGATCGGAGAAGCTTCGTGTGCGCATGCGGTCGCTGGGCTGCCTGCCTTGCACGGGCGCGATCCGCTCCGACGCAGACACGCTGCCCAAGATCATTGAAGAGCTCATCACCTTCCGCCGCTCCGAGCGCGAAAATCGGGCGATCGATCATGATGAAGAAGGCTCGATGGAGTTGAAAAAACGCGAGGGATACTTCTGATGGCTCTCGAAGAACTCAACCTTGAATCCAACACGGGCGATGCCGCGCGCGAGACGCGCTTTCGCAACTTTCTGGATGCGCATTTAGATCAGGAGTTGCTGCGGTTCACCACGGCCGGCTCGGTGGACGACGGCAAGAGCACCTTGATCGGCCGTCTGCTGCATGACACGAAAAGCGTCTACGAGGATCAGCTCGCGTCCATTCGCGCGAGCCGAGTCAATCGTTCCGGCGGAGCGATGGATCTTTCCCTGCTGACCGATGGTCTGCGCGCGGAGCGCGAGCAGGGCATCACCATCGACGTTGCGTACCGCTATTTTTCCACGTCGAAGCGCAAGTTCATCATTGCGGATACGCCCGGACACGAGCAGTACACGCGCAACATGGCAACGGGCGCTTCCACCGCAGATGTAGCCGTTGTGCTAATTGATGCGAAGGCCTTTGCCAAAGCCGGAACGCTGCTGCCGCAGTCGCGCCGGCATACGTATATCGCGAGTCTTTTGCGCATTCCGCACGTGGTTGCCGCGGTGAACAAAATGGATCTCGTCGGCTACGACGCTGCGATCTTTGAGGCGATTCGCAATGAGTTTTCCGCGTTGGCTGCACGGCTCGATCTGCATTCTGTTGGGTTGATCCCGGTGAGCGCGCTGAACGGCGACAACGTCGTGGAACCGAGCCCCGCGATGCCGTGGTACGCCGGGCCAACGCTGCTTGACTATCTGGAGACTGTGCCGCTCGCCCTGCGTGAGAGTGATGGTCCGCTGCGCTTTCCGGTGCAGCTGGTAGTGCGGCCGGATGCGAACTTCCGTGGGTTTGCGGGGCGTGTCGAACGTGGCGAATTGCGCCCCGGATTACAGGTGAGGGCTCTACCGAGCGGACGCACCACGCGCATACGATCGCTGATCACCTTTGATGGTGAGCTGAAATCGGCGCACGCTCCCCAAAGTGTCACCGTGGAACTCGAGGATGAGATCGACCTGAGCCGCGGCGAGATGCTGGTTGCTGAAGAGCAAGCGCTTCCTTTCGTGAGCACAAAGTTGCGCGCGATGGCTGTGTGGATGCATGAGCTACCGCTGACGGTCGGCTCTACCTACTTGCTCAAGCACACCACGCGTTCCGTGCGTGCGACCGTACAAGCGGTTCGCTACCGGGTCGATGTGAACTCGGCTGAACATCACGATGCATCCTCGCTCGCGCTGAACGACATTGGGGAGCTGGAACTCGAAACCAACCTTCCGCTGTTCTTCGATCCCTATGCGGAGAACCGCTCCACCGGTTCGTTCATTCTTATCGACCCGCTCAGCAATGCGACACTCGGCGCCGGCATGATGCTCTCCGGCATGGAAAATGCGGCGGGAGCTGTTCCAGCAAAGCGGATGCCTCTCTTCATCCATCTGCCGAACGCCGCGGAACAGCTGCATTCGCTACTGCAAGAACTAAGGGCCCAAGGCCATACTGCCGTGATCGTCGATGATGCGCTAATCCCGGAGGCTTCGTTGCCGGGTGCCGTGCGTGCGCTGCAGCTGGCGGGTACGATTGCACTTTCCGCCAATGCGAACTTGCAGGAAACTACATTGAGAGCTCTGCGTGAGATCGCGGGAGGCGGGTTTCTCGACAGCAATGACGCGGTAGCGCGATGGAGGGAGGAGAAGTGAACAGCGCACAAGACTTCCTGACGAAAGTTCCTCTGCAAACGCCAGCCGCTGATGCGCTGGCGAACCCTGAGCCGCTTGCCGCCGAGGCGGTCGTGGAGGCCGTGATGCAAGCATCTGGGGGTCGCGATGTATGTCTCACCAGCAGCTTCCAGACCGAAGACATGATTGTGCTGCACATGCTGCGTGAGCACCTGGCGGACGTACCTGTGATTTTCCTGGAGACCGGGTACCATTTTCCCACGTTGATTGAATATCGCGATCGCCTGGCGCGCGATTGGGGACTAAACCTGATTAACGCCATGCCCGCAACCACGCGCGAACAGCACGAAAGCACACGCGGTTTGCTGCACATCGTACAACCGACCGAGTGCTGTCAGATTCGCAAGGTAGAGCCGTTGATGCGCTCGCTGGAGCCCTATCGCTGGTGGTTCACCGGGCTACGCCGTGAGCAGTCACCGACGCGCGCAAACCTCAAAAAAATTGAAGGCCACAAATTGCCCACGGGCACGCTGCTCCAAAAAGTAAGCGTCCTCGCCGACTGGAAATGGGAGGAGGTGGAGGACTACGCGCGGGAACACGACATTCCCAGGCTCGCGTTATACGATCAGGGTTATACCTCCATCGGCTGCGAGCCCTGCACTGCAATTCCGCAGGCCGGTGCGGATCCTCGCAGTGGCCGCTGGGGCGGCAAGAAGCTGGAATGCGGCATCCACACCTTCAGCGAAAAGGCATCGTAGGCCGATCGCAGAGAGGACGGAGCGCTTGATTGAACGCCGGGGAATCATCGAAATGTGGCAACGCGGCGATGCCATTGCGCTGGCGACGCTGGTGCGCGTTGAGGGATCAAGTTACCGCAAGAAAGGCGCGCGGCTGCTGATCGGCAACGACAACAAGTATTTTGGCTCCGTGTCCGGCGGTTGTTTGGAAGCGGAGATCGTCCGAAAAGCCCAGTGGCTTACGCGAGCGGGCGCCACGGTGGAGCGCTATTCCACGCTGTTCGACGACACCGCCGAAATTCCGTACGGCTTAGGCTGCGGTGGAACCGTGGATGTGCTGATCGAGCCTGTGAAGACACCGGAGTTCGAAGCACTCATGCACGCCATGATCTCGTCATTGGCCGGCGAGATCCGCCATGTGACGACTTGGTTGCCCCAGGGTGGCGGGCTGCTCTCTAGAGAGATCACGGACGCGTGTGGCGAGATCCTTTTTCACCGTGAGCTACTGCAAGTGAAAGTCGGCGAGTCGATTTTTCGTGAGCAATTTACTCCACCGCAGAGGCTGTTTGTCTTCGGCGCCGGCGATGATGCGAAGCCGATGGTTTATATCGCCGCTTCCCTGGGGTGGAGCGTCGTTGTGATGGATGGGCGCATGCCGTGGGCGAGGCCGGAGCGCTTTCCAGAGGCTGAGCGCGTCCTCGCCACGCAGGAGCTCGGAGCCTTGCGGCCGACTGCCAATGATGCCGTCATCCTGATGACGCACAGCTATGAAGCGGATCGTGAATGGTTGAAACAGGTTCTCCCTTGTAAACCGCGGTACCTCGGCCTGCTGGGTTCGCGGCATCGCAGTGCGCTGCTGGTGAACGAGGCGGCCGAGGCGTTGCACTGCAGTCTCGCTAAGGCATGCGAGCACATGTTTTCTCCGGTGGGCCTGGACCTTGGCGGCGACGGGGCGGAGGCCATTGCGCTCAGCGCGGTTGCCGAAATTCAGGCCTGCATTCAAGGCAAGCTTCCGCATTCGCGTCGCCTGACTCCCCACACCGTTGCCGAGCAGATCCAACTGGGTGGAGCCTCGCGCTATTTGCAGGCGCAGTGTGCTTTGTGAGCGTTGCGGGCGTTGTCTTAGCGGCGGGTTTCTCGCGTCGATTGGGCAGGCCAAAGCAAACGGTTCGCATCGCAGGGGAAACGCTGCTCGAGCGCAGCGTGCATGTCGCGGGTGAGGCCGGGTTGGCTCCCATTTTTGTTGTGTGCAACGGTGATGCTGCTTTCGCTCCCGAATTGCATGGGCTTGGCTGCACCGTTGTTTTGAATGCCGAGGCCCAAGAGGGGTTAGCGTCTTCCATCCGTGCGGGTGTACGCGCTACCCAGATTTTAGCGGGAGTGGCAGGCGTGGTGCTGATGACCTGCGATCAGCCGGGCACGCGGCCCGATCACCTGCGCGCACTTTATGCGGAACCGGAGCGGCTTACCGGTTCAAGCTATGCGGGAAAGGTTGCGGTGCCGGCATATTTTCCAGCCGCATGCTTCAACCAGTTGCTTGAATTACAAGGCGATGCCGGCGCACGCATGCTGCTGGCGCAGGCATATGGGATCGAGGGTCAGGGGCTCGATGTGGATGTGGATACCGAGGCGGATATTGCCCGTGCACGACTCCTCTTTGAACGCGATCTCACACCGCAAGTTGGCGAATAAATTCTTCGAGCAAATTCGCTGCCACTGCAGTGCGGTACCGCGCAGTGGAGCGAATATCGTCAATCGGCTTGACCTCGCTCGCGAATGCGGCACGAGCAAGTCGCACCGTGGTGTCGAGTTGCGTAGGATCGAGCGACCTTCCGCGTAAAGCGATTTCGGTTGCCAAGAGCCGCAGAGGTCGATCCGCAAGCGAAGCGGCTCCGAGGCGAATCTCTGCGATGTGACCATCCATCGTCTTCGCCACCGCAGCGAGAGCCGTCTTTGAGATAGCCTGCGCGTTGCGGGTTTCCACCTTGCGGATGTATTGTCGCCAGTCCGTAAAAATTCGTTGCACGCTTACGCTGTACAGCAACTCGTCTGGGCGCAGCGCGACGCGCTTATAGCCGAGATGAAAGTCGCGGTAAGACAGTGTGCGCTTCCCACCTGCGCTGATCAGCGTCACCTCGGCATCGTATGCAAGCAGCGCAGGCGGTGTGTCTGCCGCGGGCGAAGCGTTGCAGAGATTGCCGCCGATCGTGCCGCGATTCTGGTTGGCTATCGAGCCGGTCCAGGAGGCTGCCTGCGCTAGCAGGGGAAGCTCGCGCGCGATGGTTTCGTTGCGGCGGATTTCAGTGAACGTCGTCCCTGCTCCGATGTGCACACTGCCTTCGTCAGCATGGATGAAGCGCAGTTCGTGGAGATGCTGAATCGAGATAAGCGAATGGGTTGTGAGCCGGCCTGCGTTGAATGCGACCATCAACTCCGTGCCGCCCGCCATCGGGGTGTAGCGGCCGGGCGCGGCAGCGAGTTGCTGCAGGACCGCATCGAGCGATGAGGCCGCGATCAGATCGTATTGGTGCGGGTCCGAGTGCATGTCTCGCGATACTTTCGATCGGTTCTGAACCGAAACTTAGGATTACGAATAGAAGAGTTTACTGTGCTTCTGATCGTTCCACCATACGGATACTCGCTTGCTCAACGGCCTCAAAGATACGCATGTACCCTGTACAACGGCATAAATTTCCGGCGAGGCCCTCCTGAATTTGCGCCAGTGTGGGTTTTGGAAATTTCGCGAGCAGGTGCTGCGTGGCGAGGATCATCCCCGGCGTGCAGATGCCGCACTGAGCGCCGCCCCGCTCCAGAAAACACTGCTGTATAGGGTGTAAATTGCCTTCCGTGCTGACGCCTTCGATCGTGCAGATCACCGCATGACTGGCCTGCAGCGCGGGGATGAGGCAGGAGTTCACCAGATCGCCGTTCAACAGCACAGCACAGGCCCCGCACTCGCCTTCGCCGCAACCCTCCTTGGTTCCGGTCAGCCGGAGGTCTTCGCGCAATACATCCAGCAAACGCCTCATGGATGGAACGTCGACGCTGCGTGCAACTCCGTTCAACTGTATTTGCAAGAGCACGGTGCTCATACGGCGACCTCCGTGCGGGTGTCACGATCGGTGGCAGGATCGAGATCTTCGCTGCCGCCATGCGCCGGTTCGGTGAAGCCCGTGATGCGCTCGAAGATATCCTCTGGAAGCAGGGGGATGCTGTTGAAGCTGAAGCCGGTCGCGTTTTCGATGGCATTTAGAATCGCTGGCGCTGGTCCATCCATGGGCAGTTCTCCAATGCCCTTGGCGCCGCCGGGGCCATGGGCGCTGGGCACCTCGGCGAAATGCACGTGGATCGGCGGCAAATCCGCACTGGTCGGCATGATGTAGTTGGTCATCTGATTGTTGCGCATGCGGCCTTCCCCCCACTCGCATTTTTCATACAGCGCATAGCCGATCCCCTGCGCCACACCGCCTTCGATCTGTCCTTTGGCAAGCACGGGATGCAGTATTTTGCCGACCTCCTGCAAAGCATCGAAGCGCGTGACCGTAGCGGCGTAGGTGCTCATATCGACAGCGACCTCGGCCACGTATACCGCCCAGGCATAAGCAGGATACGCGTCGCCACGATATAGCTCGTCATTCCAATGCACTGGCTTTACGGGCTCATACATAACGGTTGCCACGAGTTTGCCGTGCTCTGCCAGATAACATCGGACTGCGTCACGAAACTCTTCGGGGCTGTGCTGCGCGGGCAAGCGGGCGAAGTTGCGCAGCTGCTGTAAGAGCTTCTCTGCGGCACGTTCAACAAGCTTGCCGACGATCATCGCCGTGCGACTTGCAACCGTGGGACCGGAGTTGGGGACGCGCTGTGTGTCGGGCTGGCAGATATCGATCTCTTCATACGGCAGTTGCAGAGTATCGGCCGCCACCTGGCAGAGGATCGTATTGGTACCCTGTCCAAACTCTGTCGAAGAGACAAGAAGCACAGGCCGCAGCGTAGATTCATCCACCTCAAGCCGCACCTCAGAGTTGAGACGGCGCTCGCCAGAACCGGTAAAACCAGCGCCGTGCATGAAGCACGCAAAGCCGACACCGCGTTTGATCATGGAGTGCATGTTCTCTTCAGGGAAGCGACGTAGCTTCTCGTGATAGCCATGTTCGGCAAGCGCTTGTGTTAATAAACCCTGCATATCTACAGCTTCGGTGAGCAACTGTCCCGTGGCTGTGTGATCGCCTGTAGAAAGAAAATTGCGGCGGCGCAACTCTTCAGGAGCTATGCCAATCACGCGCGCGATCTTATCCATATGCCGCTCGAGTGCGAACAGCGATTGCGGCGCACCGAAGCCGCGAAAGGCGCCATGGGGAGGCACGTTGGTCGCCATAGCCTTGGAACGCACGCGCAGATGAGGCCATTTGTAAGGTCCCGGCGCGTGAATCGTTCCGCGTGAAAGGACAACAGGAGACAACGTGGCATACGCGCCACCATCAATGGCAAATTCAATGGTTCCACCAAGCAGTCCGCCTTCTTTGCTCACGGCCGTGCGATGGCGTGTGCGCGAGGGATGACGTTTGGTGGTGGACGCCATATCCTCCGCGCGGTCATACACCAGCTTCACGGGATGGCCGCACTTCATGGCCAGCAACGCCGCATGGGATCCGATGACCGAAGGGAAATCTTCCTTGCCTCCGAAGGCTCCACCGGTTTCGGTCTGGATGACGCGGCAACGCTCCGCCGGCAAGCCGAAGACCAGCGTAAGAGCATGCACAAGATAGTACGGACACTGCATGGAGCCACGCACGCAAACGCTCTCGATGTTCCCGCCGCCATCGCGAAAACATTCGGCGATGACGCCGTTCGGCTCAATGTACAGCTGCTCCTGCGCGCCCGTGGTGTATTCCCCTTCCACGATGAAGTCGGCAGTTTCGAAGGCGTGCGCCAGTCCATCTTCGGTTGTGTCGGCCTCGCCTGAGTACATCGTGTAGTGCTTGAAACAATTGGCAGAGCTGCCAAAGTCAGCACCGTTCCATATCACGCGATCGACATTATTATTTGTGACAGCCGCTTCGCTGTCCTCGATTGTGAACACGCCCGGCAGGGAATCGTAATCAATGCGAATGCCTGCGACGGCTTTCAGCAGTGCAGCTTTTTCCGGGTGTGCAAGCAGCAGAATCGGTTCTTCAGGATGGTTGATGAACTCGGCTGCCAGGCAGGGATGATCCCTGGTGAGATGAACAATCGTGTTCTCCCCGGGAATATCGGCCGCGCGCACGATCGCGTACTCCGGCCAGTTCACCTCAGGCGAAAAATGGATGGCACGAATGCGTCCACGCGCGATGGAGGAGCGCACCGTGGCACCGTGCCACATGTCGGGCAGGGCAAGGTCGTCTATGTACCTGGCCTCGCCGAGTACCTTGGCACGGCCCTCTTTGCGAAGCGGCGATGTGCCCAGCGAGGCTTCTATTATCTGTTCATTCTTCCCGGCCATGCCAAGCCCCTTACGTGATCCTGTGCGGTTCAGCGGGATGCGGTGTTCGGAAGAGAATAGCGGAAGCCAGGCTCTGCGTCATGCACCCTGTGCGACAGAGTTTTGTCAGCGCCCCTGCGCGGCCAGCTTGCTTTGAATCAGATCGGCCAAGTGACCCACGGTTTGCATGGATTCAAGCTCGGCGGTTTGGAACTTGATGCCGAAGCGCGACTCGATCGCCACAATGAGGTTGATGTGATTGAACGAATCCCATTCGGGCACGTCTGCCGCGGTCAGGCCGGGGCGCAACTCCAGCGTCTCATCATCGAAGATGTCGCGAAGAATCTCTGTGAGCTGCGCGTAGATGTCTTTCTGCTGCATTGAGTCTGTTTGTTCCTCAATGAATTATAGAGGTCAGCTGGCGACCCTCGGCGGGGCTAAAAGTGCCGCAACCGCTGTCTTGCGGCCTGAGCCTCGGCGGTGCGCGTGGCCTCTGGGGTGGGTACAACGGCAGGACGCTCGATGCGTTCGATGGAACGCGTGACGAGGTCGCGAGATCCCAGGCCGACCGCGAGAGAAAGCGCGAACACGATGCCGCCGAAGAGAATGCCGAACGCCAGCTCAACGATGGTGCCGCCGATGTGCAGATGGTCCAGCGCCATCGCCGCGGTCAGCACCAGAACCAGCCACTTTACGCCAAGCGAAAGTACGCGTGCGTACTGCAGCTGCGCATTTACCGCGCTGATCAGTACAGAGCGCGAAAGAAACCGCGCAATCAGGCCGCCAGCGAAGAGCAGAAGCACTGCGCCGATGAGGTGAGTGATATAGGGCAGCACAAACATTTCGACCTGGGCATTGGCGGAGTAGGCCGCGTCGAACGCCGTAATGCCGATAGCGATACCAACAACGATACACAGCCAGAGCAGCGTACGCGAAAGCAGCAGCGTCGGTGAATGTGCAGGCGACCAGTCACCGAAGCTGGTGGCTGCGCCGGGCAGGCGTTTGGAGGCGAGTTTTTCGTCGAAGTGCAGGCGCGTCAGGATGGCGCGGCAGATTGCCGCCAGCAGCCAGCCGACACCCGTGAGAATCAGGATGGAAAAAAGAAAGACCAGCAGGCCGGGGAGGAAGCTGACGAGCACCCCCAGCACACGTTGCGTCGATTGCTTCAGAGCAAACTCAATCTGAGGTCCCACGGTCGATCCTTTCTGCAACGGTGTGCGTCGCCAACAATGTATGCGTTCAACAGACTACGGATTAAATCGATCCGGCCAGCGCCAGCGTGAAACGAGGTATGGCTTTTCCTGCTCGAACGCCGCGGCGGTCAGTTGCAAAAGCTCGGAACCCGCCCCTTCATCTCCATCGCTGGTTCGCAGAAAGCTCGCTACCCAAGCCAGGTAAAGCGGCGTAAGGGCGCCAAGCAGATGCCCTCGGTTCAACGTCCGCAGATGAAAGGCGAGGGCAAAGTCATACACCGTGCGGGCCCACAGATTAGGCGGATAAACGAAGGTATCCGGTGTGCTCACGGAAAGCTTCTTCAACGCCAGCAGCGACTGCGGCGGCAAGACCAGCGACCAGATTTCGCGGAGATTGCTGAACGCGATGCGGAAGCCATCCACCAGGGCGCGCACCTCCTCCGGCGTCTCCTGACCTGCCCCTGTGCTGCTGCGGGGGCTGGTGGGTCGCATGGCGGGCAAGGCGCGGGCACGCTGCCAGTAGCTCGCCTTGGCTTCGACATCGGCAAACAGGGACGAGGTCACGGCCGGAAACAATTGATTCAGATCGGCCTCTTGCGGCTGCGGCAGAGTTCGAGCCCCGCCTTCGACCTGGCGCACGGAAAACCCGGCAATGGAAGCCTCCGCCACCGGCCAAAGCAAGGCGTTGTCCGGCTGCACCCCGGCGCGCTCAGCACGCTCTGCAAGCCGCGTGAGCATACGCAGCGAAAGTCCCGCATCCAGCGGCAGCGGGAAGCGGATATCCGCGCCAAACAACGCTCGCGTCAACGGGTAGAGAAGCGCCGAGTTCACCAGGCCATCGTCGGATGCGGTGCGATAACGCGGAAGAGAAAGATCGGCACCCCCTGTGAGCCCCGCCTGGATCGCGCGCAACGCCTGCCGGTCGAGCGAGGCCACATGCGTCCCCAGCAGAAGCACCCCGGCGGCATTGCGCTCTTCCGCTAGGCTTGCTGCGGCGACGTAATCATCCGTGTTCAGCACCCACTCGCTGTTTCCGCGTGGCTGTGTGTAGGAGACCACCTGGGGGGAAGCATCGCCGGTAAGTTGCTCGGCATAGTCCGGGGAGGCGATGACGACCGCTTCGTCGGCGAAGATGACGGCCAACTCCGCTATCACGTTCGCCGCGGCATCCGAGGGCATGGAGGGCAGGCAGATCAGCAGAGGCCTGATGCCATTGCCCGCGCTTGCGCTCGGAGCTTGGAGATCGACCGTCGGCAGAGTGGACATCAGTGCGCTCCCGAAGCATTGGACTCATCCGGTGGAGAAAGCAGGCTCAGTAGCCCGTTCAGCGGGATGGAAAGCCATGTGGGCCGGTTATTCAACTCGTACAGCAGTTCGTAAAAGGCCTTTTCCAAAAGCAGGACCGAGAGTAGTGTACGTGCCTGTGCCGGTTGTGGCACAAGCCCGGGCCGCACGGCAACAGCCTCAGCATACCCTTGCAGAAACACAGCGGAACTGGCGTTCTCCCAAAGCGTAACCCATGGCCGCAGCCCTTCCACGCTGTCCGGGCGCCGCTGCCCCTGTCGCTGCAGAGCCGATTGCGCGGCGTAGCTGAAGGAGCGCAGCATCCCTGCCACGTCACGCAACGGAGACTGCTTGCGGCGACGCTCGTCGAGGGAGCGCGCCGGCTCGCCTTCAAAGTCGACGAATACAAAGTCGGAGCGCGAGCGCAGCGTTTGGCCGAGATGATAGTCGCCATGAATGCGGATTCGCTGGCCAAAAAGTGAGGGGTCACCATCCAGACCGGCGAGCAGCTTCTCCACCGCCGCGTACTGGCCCCGCAGGGTTTTCGCGGATTCCTGGGCATCGGCCGGGACGCGGTCTGCGGCGTGCGCCAGGGTCTCCAATGCAACGTGCGCCTGCTCGGCGACGCGCTCGCGTTCAGCCACCAGATCCTGTGCCGAAAATGCTTCCGCGGAGAATGCCTGGTTCTCTGTTGGCGTGGCCAAAGCAACGTGAAGTTCGCCAGTTCGCCGCCCGAGCAGGCGGGCGGCGTCAAGGAACAGCCCCGCGTGCTCGCGAGCCTCTGCAGGCACGTTCACGTCGACGCCGTACACAGCGGGGCCGCCGGTGCCGGCGGGCGCCGGACAATTGGCCACGGACTCGAGGAAGTGTTCCAACTCCGCCAGAGTCCACGCCCAGCCATCGCCCTCGTTCGCCGCAAACGCCTGTAGGAACGCCAGCGTGGTTCCGTCATCGGTGCGGTGCAAATCGCCGAGGTAGGCTGGAATATTAGGAAAATGTGCGATTTCTGTGAGGAAGCGCGTGATCTCAACATCGGGATTTTCACCTGGACGCAGGCGCCGGAAGAGTTTAAGAATCGCTTTCTCATCGAAGAGCAGGCTGGTGTTGGACTGCTCAGCGGATCCGACGCGGGATGACAGCTCGATCAACTCGCGGCCATCCAGATCGGTCGCTTTGCTCGCCGCCAGAGACGCGGGCGAGGCACCGAGATCATAGGCAATCTCTGATCCGCGCGTGATCAGCTGCAGCAAAGCGGAACGGAAATCAGCGCTGGCGGTGGCATCGTACAGCGTCACGGGGCCGTCCTCGCGGTTCAGCGTAGCGATGATGGCGCTGGGGGAAGATTCGCGGAGCTTCTCTGCTTCGCCATCGGAGGCCATCGCGAGCGGCAGTTGATACAGGTCGGAGGTGCCGTCGTCATACAACACATTCACTGAGGCCAGCGCGGATTCCGTGCCCGGCAACGGCATCACGGTGGCCATCTGTGCCGAACGGATGGTGCGCGACTTGCCGCCGAACCAGCGGCGCTGCGCGATAAAGCCGGGCAGCACCTGCTCCAGCAGCGCTTGGCTGGATTCATTCAGCAGCGCGCTTACGCCGGTGGCCGACTTTGCCGTGGTGGGCTTCATGCGCTCGGCCAGCGTAGCTGCGGGTTCGTCAACGACGGGGGCCTCCGCAATCGGTGCAGCCTCCTGCAGCTCAAGCCAGAGGAAACTGTAGGGCGCGAGCGACAGCGTGTACTGCGTTCTGCCCACCTCAGGAAAAGACACGTAGCCCAGCATCTCGACCGGCTGGCGGCCGGCGTACTTGGCAAGATCCAGCGTCACCGGTTGTGCAAAGCGCGACAGGTTGGCGACGCAGAGCACCGTCTCACAGTGGCCGTCCTCGGCTTCATAGGAGCGGATGTAGGCGAGAATCTTGCGATTGTCCGGATGCAAAAATTCCAGCGTGCCGCGGCCGAATACGCGGAACAATTTCCGCAGCGCGATCATATTGCGCGTCCAGTGCAGCAGCGACGAGGGATCGGCCTGCTGTGCCTCGACGTTGATCGCCTGGTAGCCCCAGATAGGGTCCATGATTACGGGGAAGTACAGCATCGCGGGCACGGCTTTGCTGAAGCCGGCGTTGCGATCGGAGTTCCACTGCATGGGCGTGCGTACGCCGTTGCGGTCGCCGAGATAAATATTGTCGCCCATGCCGATCTCGTCGCCGTAGTACATGATCGGCGTGCCTGGAAAGCTGAGCAGAAGCGAGTTCAACAATTCAATGCGGCGGCGGTTGTTATCCAGCAGCGGTGCCAATCTTCGCCTGATGCCGACGTTGATGCGCATGCGCGGATCGGCCGAGTAAGCCATGTACATGTAATCGCGCTCTTCATCGGTGACCATCTCGAGCGTGAGTTCATCATGGTTGCGCAGGAACAGACCCCATTGGCAGTTGTCCGGAATATCCGGCGTCTGCGCCATGATGTCCGTGATGGGTAGCCGGTCTTCCTGCCGCACAGCCATGTAGATGCGCGGCATCAGCGGGAAATGAAAGGCCATGTGGCACTCGTCACCCTCGCCGAAATAGGGGCGCACATCGGCAGGCCACATGTTGGCTTCGGCAAGAATAAGTCGATTCGCGTACTCGACATCCATTACCGCGCGAATCTCCTTGATTTTGACGTGGGTCTCCGGAACATTCTCGCAGCTTGTGCCGTCGCGTTCGACGAGGTACGGAATGGCATCCAGGCGTAAGCCATCCACGCCCATGTCCATCCAGAAACGCATCGCGTTGAGCACTTCGTCCATCACGCGCGGGTTATCGAAGTTGAGATCGGGCTGATGAGAGAAGAAGCGGTGCCAGTAGTACTGCCCGGCCACATCATCCCATGTCCAGTTGCTCTTTTCCGTATCGGTGAAGATGATGCGAACGCCGTCGTAGAGCTTGTCCGTATCGCTCCAGACGTACATCTCGCGTTGCGGCGATCCCTTGGGTGCGTTGCGCGCGGCCTGGAACCACGGGTGCTGATCGGAGGTGTGATTGATGACGAGCTCGATCATCACCTGCATGCCGCGATCGTGCGCCGCGTCCAGAAATTCCTTGAAGTCGGCGATGGTGCCATAGCTCGGATTCACATCGTTGTAGTTGGCGATGTCATAGCCGTCATCTCGCCCGGGCGAGGGGAAAAACGGCAGCAGCCAAAGGCAGGTGACTCCCAGGTCCTGTAGGTAGTCGAGCTTGGAGATGAGCCCCTGAAAGTCACCGATCCCGTCCCCGTTGGAATCCGCAAAGGCGCGAACGTGAAGCTCGTAAATGATCGCGTCTTTATACCAAAGCGGATCGGTGGCGCTGCAGGGTTTCTTCACGTGCACGGTTCTCCAAACTGCGTAGGATGCGAACGGGCGTGGGTGTGTCAGCCGGACTGTTGCGGCTGTCGAAGCGTGTATACCCGCAGGCAACCGAGGCTATCGGCGTAATGGAGATTTGCATTACAATGCAGAAGCGAGGTCGCGATGGCTACATTGACGGTGACCGCGAAGGGGCAGGTGACCTTTCGCAAAGAGGTTCTAAATCACCTTGGGATCGAACCGGGCGGAAAGATTGAGCTTGATTTACTGTCGGACGGGCGCGCGTCGCTGAAGGCGGCTCGGCCTGCCGGAAACATCGAGGATTTTTTTGGGATCTTGGCCGGACAGACAAGCAAGGTCGCCACGATCGAGGAGATGAACGAAGCCATCGGAATGGGCTGGGCGGGCCAATTTGAAGATCGCCGTTGATGCCAATGTGCTGGTTCGAATCGCAGTTCACGACGACATCGCGCAGGTGCGCAGCGCAGAAAAAGTGCTAAAGAATGCCGAAGCGATTGCTATCGGTCTGCCTTGTCTCTGCGAGTTTGTTTGGGTGCTGCGCGGGGTATACGGATACTCTCCGGCGAAGGTCGCCGCAGCCATCGAACAGCTCCTTCAGAGCGCAACTGTAGCCGTCGATCGGCCTGCGGTCGAGGCGGGATTGGCCCTGATGAGAGATGGTGGAGACTTCGCGGACGGCGTCATCGCTCATGAAGGTACGTGGCGAGGCGGAGAATTCGTGTCCTTTGACCGTCGAGCCGTTGCGTTGCTGGTAAAGCGGGGCTACGCTGCGCGGCTGCTGAGATGATTTGAGCGCTAACCGGAAGACTGTAGGCCGAGCCATTCAGAGGTGATCAGGCTATCACCTCTGCAGATCCAGGCAAGATCACATGCAAGATATGCGCGGGCTGTTCCGGTTTCAGCGCGACGTGGCTCCATTCCTTCCATGTGAAACGCACTCCGGTTAGCAGATCTTCGACCACGAAGTCTGAGCCCCAGGGCACCCCGAGTTGATCTAACGCGAGCTTGATCCACGCGGTCTGCTCGGCCTTCGGGTCGAGGCTGATCGCGACCAGGATATTGTTCGTGCCGTCCCCGGTGGACTTGGAGTAGCACATCACCTGATCGTTGTCCGCGATGTGGAAGTGCAGGTTTTCGTTGCGCTGCAGCGCGGCGTTTTCGCGGCGGATGCGGTTGAGCTGGGAGATCAGCGGCGCGATCGAGATCGGGTCCGCGCGATCCCAGTCGCGGATCTGATATTTTTCGCTGTCCAGGTATTCTTCGGAGCCTTTCTTGCCGGCCGCGGGCTTGGCTGCGCGGCCTTCGCAAAGCTCATATGCCGGGCCGTAGATGCCCCAGTTGGAACTCAACGTGGCCGCTAGAATGGCGCGCTGCATGAATATCGCGCGCCGCCGGACAGGATTCGGTTCTTGCAGCTGTTCGTGCAGGATATCCGGCGTGTTGGGCCACACATTGCCGCGATAAAAATCGGACACAGGCGGGTTCGAGATTTCGGTGAAATATGCCTCGAGATCGGCCTTGGTATTCCGCCAGGCGAAATAAGTGTAGCCCTGCGTGTAGCCCGCCTTCGCCAGCGAATACATGACGTGCGGGCGCGTGAACGCTTCGGCGAGAAAGATGACGTCGGGTGTATCGCCGAGGATTTCGCCCGTGCACCACTCCCAGAAGGGCAGCGCCTTGGTGTGCGGGTTATCGACGCGAAACACGCGTACGCCGCGGTCGATCCAGAACTTGAAGATGTTGTAGAGCGCTTCCCATAAAGCGCGCCAATCCTTCGACTCGAAGTTGATGGGATAGATATCCTGGTATTTTTTCGGCGGATTTTCGGCGTACTGAATGGTGCCGTCCGGCCGCATCTTGAACCAGTCCGGATGCGTGGCGACCCAGGGATGATCGGGCGAGCATTGAAAGGCGATATCGAGCGCAAGCTCCAGCCCCTGCAACTTGGCGGCCTCGACGAGTGCGTCGAAGTCTTCGAGCGTTCCCAACTGCGGGTGAATCGCCGTGTGTCCGCCTTCCGCGCCGCCGATGGCCCAGGGGCTGCCGAGGTCGCCGGGCTCGGCCTTTACGGCGTTGTTTTTTCCCTTGCGAAACTGTACGCCGATGGGGTGAATGGGCGGCAGATACACGATGTCGAAGCCCATGGCGGCGATCTCAGGCAGGCGCGGGATCACATCACGCAACCTGCCGTGTTCCCCGGGCGAAGGGGCGCAGGAACGCGGAAAAAGCTCATACCAGGCGGAGAATCTCGCACGTTCCCGATCGACCCAGACCGGCAGCTCGGCGTCGTAGCGCGTGGCGTAAGTGAGGTCCGGGTACTGCGCGGCGAGTTCGACCAGCTCATCGGCGAGCGGCTCCATGTAGGAGGGCCGGTTTTCCGCTGCAAGCGCCCGCAGATCTTCGGCAGCGGCCTTCAGCTTTGCGGCATCCGCGGCCTTCGCGCGCGCGGCCGCCTCCTCGAGCAGATCCGCGCCGATCTGCAGCTGTAAGGGGATATCCTGCGGCTCGACCTGCTGCGTGGGCTGCTCCGGATCGGGCTGCGCGGCGAGGCGCTTGCGGAGGTCGTGCACCCAGGTGTCCAAGTGATCGACCCAACCCTCTACCGTGTATATCCACGTGCCCAGTTTGTCGACGGGAAACCGGGCTGTCCACAGGTCGTTCGGCAGCGCGGTGAAGGGCACCGTCTTCCACTGCCGCTCCGAGCTGTGGCGGTAGAGCAGGCGGGCAGCTACATGGTCATGCCCATCCGAAAAAACGGCGGCGGTGACCGTGACATGGTCGCCGAGGACGCGTTTTGCTGGATAGCGGCCGCCATTTACCTGCGGCTGCACCTCTTCTATGACCACGCGCCGGCGGCCCTCGATGGGTTTCATCAATCTGCATCCCTTCTTTACGGCGAGCCTACGGCGAAGGCCAGCTTTTGTGTTCGTGAAATGGTCTTTCCGTCAATCCAGGTAGATCGGTGCGCACCTGCATCTGAATGGAGTGCTCCCCGATGCTTGCGGACCACCCTGAGGGATGCACGAGGCGCGGGGCTGGTTGTCGGCTTTCACCGCGGTGGTGTTGCAGCAGCGTTGCAGTAGCTAAGGAGGGGCGCTTGCCCGAAAAATTCGGAACGAAATCGAAGGCGCCCCTGCACGGCGCTCGCATTGAAGACTACGCGATGATCGGCGATCTGGAAACGGCGGCACTGGTCAGCCGCAACGGCTCGATCGACTGGCTTTGCTGGCCGGCGTTTTCCTCCGGGGCATGTTTTGCGGCCCTGCTGGGCACGAAGAAAAACGGCTATTGGCAGATCAGTCCGCTGGGCAAAGTGAAGGAAACGCGCCGTTGCTATCGCCACGACACCATGATCCTGGAAACGACCTTCCTCACCTCGGATGGCGAGGTCGTCATGATTGATTTCATGCCGCCGCGTGGAAAGCATTCCGACATTATCCGGCTTGTGCGCGGTGTGCGCGGCAAGGTGAAGATGCGGCTGGATCTGGTGCTGCGCTTCGACTATGGCCTGACGGTGCCGTGGGTAACGATGGCCAAGACGGAGTTGCGCGCCATCGCGGGGCCGAACATGGCGGTTCTGCGCAGCCAGTGCATGCAGGGCAAGGCCGTGCATTTCCATGGGGAAGACCTGACCACCAGCGCTGAGTTCACCCTGCGCGAAGGGGATTCCGTTTGCTTCACGCTCACCTATGCGAATGCGCTGGAGGAGATTCCGCCGCCCGTCGAGGTGGAAGACGAGCTGCGCGATACAGAGACGTTCTGGCGGGAATGGTCGGCGAAATCGACGTACAACGGGCCTTATCGTGAGGCGGTGCAGCGCAGTCTGCTTACATTGAAGGCGCTGACGTACGGGCCGACGGGCGGTATCGTGGCGGCTCCTACCACCAGCCTTCCGGAAAGCGTCGGCGGTGAACGCAACTGGGACTATCGCTACTGCTGGCTGCGCGATACGGCGTTTACGCTGCTGATCTTGATGCTTGCCGGGTATACCGAGGAGGCGGTCAGCTGGCGGATCTGGCTGCTGCGCGCGATCGCGGGTTCGCCCGACCAGATGCAAAGCCTGTACGGCATCAACGGCGAGCGGCGCTTGCAGGAGTGGACTGTGGGTTGGCTGGCCGGTTATGAGCACTCCCAGCCGGTGCGCATCGGCAATGCGGCCTCGGAGCAGTTTCAGCTGGATGTGTATGGCGAGGTGGCTGCCGCATTGAGTCGCACGCCGGAGGTGGATGACGATGTGCGCATGCCTGCAAGCAAGCTGCTGGCTGCGCTCATCGATCACCTTTGTCACATCTGGCCGTTAGCGGACGAGGGCATATGGGAGACCCGCGGCGGCCGCCAACAGTTTGTGCACAGCAAGGTGATGGCCTGGGTGGCGCTGGATCGCGCGGTAAAGGATCACGAGCGCTTCGATGGCTCGGGCGATGTGAAGCGCTGGCGTAAAAATCGCGACATGCTGCACAAGGAAATCTGCAAAAAGGGCTTCAACAAAAGGCTGAACGCATTCACGCAAAGCTACGGCTCGAAGACGCTGGATGCCGCGTGTCTGCGCATGATGCTGGTGGGATTCCTGCCGCCGACGGATCCACGCATGATCGGCACCGTGGAGGCGATCGGAAAAAAACTCACACGAGATGGCTTGGTGGAGCGCTACGACACCAGCAAAACGCCGGACGGGTTGAAGGGTAGCGAAGGCACTTTTCTGGCGTGCAGTTATTGGATGGTGAGCTGTTTGCACCTGATGGGGCGTACCGGGGAGGCAAAGTCGATGTTTGAACGCCTGATAGCGCTTTGCAACGATGTTGGCCTGATCAGTGAAGAGTATGATCCTGTAGCCGGACGCATGTTGGGGAACTTCCCGCAAGCCCTTTCGCATCTGGCACTGGTTCATGCTGCGTTTACACTCTCCGGCCAATGGACCCCGGTGCCGCATACCGGGCCTCGTTGCTGAGGCCCGCGCATACAACCCCCGGCTTCGCCCCGGGACTCTCAGCGAGGATGCGGGCATGAGAATGCAGGCAGCGGCATTGCGCCGTCTGTGTGCCACGCCCTTGATCTCCCCATCACCCCCAGGAGCCGGAGCGGTTTACGATGGCGCGTGTTCCCCACTCAACCTACCGGTTGCAACTGCATGAGAACTTCGGCTTCGACATGGCAGCGGAGATCGCGCCCTATCTGAAGAAGCTCGGGGTGACGCACGTTTATTCCTCACCCTATCTGCAGGCCGCACCGCACAGCATGCACGGCTATGACGTTGTGGACCATCGCAAGGTGAATGAAGAACTCGGCGGCGCGGAAGCACATGCACGCTTTTGTCAGGCCCTTGGCGATCTTGGTCTGGGCCAGGTGCTCGACATTGTGCCGAACCATATGAGCCTGGGGCAGCAGAATCGTTACTGGTGGGATGTGCTGGAGAACGGCATCTATAGCCGCTATGCGGGGTTCTTCGACATCGATTGGCGCTCCAGTGAAGAACGGCTGCGTGATAAGGTGCTGGTGCCGATTCTCGGGGATCAATATGGTCGTGTGATCCGCGACGGCGGCGTTCAGATCAAACGCCGGGATTCGGTTTTCATGATCGAGGCCGCGGGCCAGCAGCTGCCGATCTCACCCACAACGCTGCCGTTGATTCTGTCCAAGGCAGCAGATCGCGCAGGCAGCGATACGCTGCGGTTTCTTTCGGCGAGCTTCGGCCGCCTGCCTTCGGCGGAGGAGTGGGATCGCTGGAAGCTGAACGCACGCGATCGCGACAAGCGTGTGCTGCAAACGCTGTTGGAGCGGCTGTGCAGCGAGGAACTTGCCACCTGCAAGCAGATCGATCATGTGATCGAGGAGATGAACAACGATCCCGATGCTCTCGATGAGTTGCTTTCCCAACAGAGCTACCGGTTGTCGTACTGGAAGACCGCGGATCAGCAGCTTGGCTACCGGCGTTTCTTCGATGTGAATACGCTGATTGGGTTGCGCATGGAGCGTGAATACGTCTTTGAAGAGACGCACGCGTTAATTCTGCGTTGGCTCCGCGAGGGTGTGCTCGACGGCGTGCGCGTAGATCACCCCGACGGTCTGCGTGATCCGCTGCAATACTTCGAACGCCTGCGCGCGGCCGCTCCGGATGCGTGGGTGATCGGCGAAAAAATTCTGGAGCCCGGCGAGTGGCTGCCTGACAACTGGCCCATTCAGGGCACCAGTGGATACGACTTTTTGAACCAGGTTCTAGGGGTCATGGTGGACCCGCAAGGCTTGAAGCGGCTGGGTGAGCACTACCGCACGTTTACAGGCGATGAGGCGTCGTTCCCGGTGACGGCCCACGACAAAAAGCTGAACGTAACACAGGAGGCGCTGGGGTCCGACGTAAACCGCCTGGCCACGATCTTTGTAGAAATATGTGAGCAGAATCGTGAGTTTCGAGACTTCACGCGCGCGGAGATCCGGCGCGCCATACGCGAACTGGCATCCTGCTTTGCGATCTACCGGACGTACGTAATCCCCGGCCGCAACGAGATCAACGACGAGGATCGCGAGACGATTGCGAAGGCCACCGAATGCGCCAAGGATAACCGGCTCGACATCGATGGATCGCTGTTCGATTTTATGAGCGACGTGCTGCAGATGAAGGTTGCCGGCGAACAGGAGACGGAGTTCGTCTATCGCTTTCAGCAGTTCACCAGTCCCGTCATGGCTAAAGGTGTAGAGGACACGGCGTTTTACTGCTACAACCGGCTGACCGCATTGAATGAGGTGGGCGGCAACCCGGATTGCAGCGGTTTTTCGCTCGCTGATTTTCACAACTATCAAAGCACCATGCAGCGAACGTTTCCAACCACGATGACCACGCTGAGCACGCACGACACCAAGCGTGCGGATGATGTGCGGGCGCGGTTGGCGGTGTTGAGTGAAGACCCGGACGGATTTTTGCAGGCGCTTACTCGCTGGCATGAGATGACGGAGAGCTATCGCGGTGAGGAGGTCGATGCCGGCACCGAGTGGTTTCTCTTTCAAACACTGATTGGTGCATGGCCCCTCGATATCGATCGATTGAAGGCCTATATGCAGAAGGCCATGCGCGAGGCAAAGGTGCGCACGAGCTGGGTCGCGAATGATCTGGAGTATGAGGACGGCCTGAACAGATACATGGAAACGCTGCTTGGGGATCAGATATTCCTCAGCGATCTCGAAGCGTATGTTGCGGACATCACTCCGGCGGGACGCGTGAATTCACTGGCGCAGACGCTGGTGAAGTACACCGCTCCGGGTGTGCCCGACCTGTATCAGGGTGGGGAGCTTTGGGATCTTTCGTTGGTCGATCCGGATAATCGCCGGCCCGTGGATTACAGGCTGCGTTCGAAGCTGCTGGACGAGCTTGGTGAGCTGGATGCAAAGGGCATTCTGGAGCGAATGGACGATGGGCTTCCGAAGTTACGGGTAGTGCAAGAGGCGCTCGCGCTGCGCAACGAGCATCCGGAGTGGTTCAGCGCAGAGGCTGATTATCATCCTCTGCTGGCGAAGGGCGCAGACGCTGATCGTGTGCTGGCTTATCTGCGCGGCGACGCTGTCATCACAGTGGTTCCACGCTGGACGAAGCGCGGAGCCATCGGAGACGCGACGCTTGCGTTGCCGCTGGGCAGTTGGCGTAACCGCCTCACCGGCGAAATGTACAGCGGCGGCGATCAACCCGTCGCTTCGATTCTGAAGACCTTCCCTGTGGCACTGCTGGTGCGCGCAGAGGCTTCAACCCGTACGCGCGCATAGCGAGTCCAGCGAGTATTAGGAGACGGAAACATGCAAGAGTTCAAAGTCTGGGCGCCGCGTGCGCAGGAGATGCGATTGCAGCTGAACGGCGGAGAGCCGCTCGCCATGGATGGTCCGGGGGAACGCGGCTGGTGGAAGCTGTGCGTGGGAGACGCTGGCCCCGGAACGGACTACGCCTTTCTGATCGATCGCGATCCCACGCCGTATCCGGATCCGCGCAGCCTGGCGCAGCCCAACGGCGTGCATGCGGCATCCCGTGTGTACGACCAACACGCTTACCAATGGACGGACAGCCACTGGCATACGCCTCCGCTGGCAAGCGCTGTGATGTATGAGCTGCACATCGGCACCTTCAGCCCCGAAGGCACGTTCGAAGGCGCCATCCAGCATCTTGACTATCTGGCGGAGCTTGGGGTCACTCACGTGGAGATCATGCCTATCAACGAATTTGCCGGTGGGCGCGGCTGGGGATATGACGGTGTTTTTCTCTTCGCTGTCTTCGAGCCCTATGGCGGTCCCGACGGCTTCAAACGCTTTGTGGACGCCTGCCATGCAAAGAATCTCGCGGTGGTGCTGGACGTGGTGTACAACCACTTCGGGCCGGTGGGAAATTACACCAATCAATTCGGGCCGTATCTCACGGATAAATACCACACACCCTGGGGCGCCGCCGTGAACTTCAACGAGAGCGGCAGCGATGAGGTCCGGCGATTTTTTCTCGACAACGCGCTGATGTGGCTGAGTGAATACCACTGCGACGGCCTTCGGCTGGACGCCACGCACGAGTATATCGACCGCTCCGCCGTGCACTTCATGGAGCAGCTTTCGGCCGAGGTGGAGCGGCTTGGAAACACGCTGAACAAGCGCTTTGTGCTGATCGCCGAAAGCGATCTGAACGATCCCAAATTTGTGCGCCCGCGTGAGGCGCACGGCTATGGCATGGATGCGCAATGGAGCGACGATTTTCACCACGCGCTGTTCACGCTGCTGTGGAACGACCCCGGCCGCGGCTACTATGACGACTTCGGCAGCATGGATGATCTGGTGAAAAGCCTGCGTCACGGTTTTGTGTATGACGGCAGATTTTCGCGGTATCGTCACCACACGCATGGGCGACCCGTGAATGGCCTTTCTGCGCATCACTTCCTGGGATATATCCAGAACCATGACCAGGTCGGCAACCGCGCGGCAGGGGAGCGCATGGAGCACCTGGTCGGTATGGAGGCCTCCAAGGTTGCGCTTGGTCTTGTGCTGCTGGCACCTTTCATTCCCATGCTGTGGATGGGCGAAGAGTTCGCTGCATCGGCGCCGTTTCTTTATTTCGCCGACCATGAAGAAGAAGAGATGCGACGGCTTGTCTCTGAAGGCCGCAAGCGCGACTTCGCCGCCTTCGGCTGGGAAGAAAATGATGTGCCTGATCCGGAGGCGATTGAGACCTTTGAGCGCTCCAAGCTGGACTGGAGCGAGGTGCGCGAGGGAAAGCATCGCGAGATGCTGGAGTGGGTGAAGGACCTGATTCGTCTGCGGCGCTGCACGGTGGATCTCAACGATGGCGACTTCGGACACATGGAGGTTTCCTGCAGCGGGGATGGCAAAGGCCTCACCATGCGCCGTGGAGCTACGCGTGTGGTGATGAACATCGGAGGGGAAACGATCGACTGGCCGTTGCGCGAAGGGGAGGCGATCAAGCTCTCCTCACGTGCAGGGGTCACCCTCCAAGAGAAGAAGATCCGCCTGCCCGAGATGAGCCTTGCCGTTCTGCAGGTACAGTGACGTGTCGATAAAAACGATCAGCAGCCGTGAGGTGTATCGCAACCCGTGGACGAGTGTGCGCGAGGATGTGATTGAGCGCTCGAACGGGCAGCGCGGCATCTATGGCGTCGTCGATAAGGATCCAGCGTGCATCGTGATCCCGCTGGAGCGCACTGCGGAGGGCGATTTCGTATGGCTGGTGCGGCAGTTTCGCTATACCGTGGGCGATACCTACTTCGAGCTTCCGCAGGGAGGCTGGGAGCAGGCTGAGGTCGATCCAGACGAGATGGCGCGCGGCGAACTGCGCGAAGAGACAGGACTTCGAGCCGATCGTATGGTTCCGCTTGCAAGGCTTTGGATCGGGTACGGTGTGATGCGCCAGGTGCATCACGTTTTTTTGGCGGAAGGCCTTTCCATGGGAGAGCACGACCGTGATCCTGAGGAGCACGACATGACAGTTCATCGTGTGTCGGTGGAAGAGTTTGAAAGCATGTTGCTCGATGGTCGCGTGATGGATAACTGCTCTGCGGCCGCGTGGGGCGTATACCGCGTATGGCGCGACCGGCAGCAGGTTTGACGCCGTGCTCTGGTAAGCAACTCAGAGTTTCGTGGGTGGTGTGCGGTACGCTATGATGCGCTCCCAGCGTGAGCCGAAGCGATCCGCAGCTACATCCTCATCATGGAGCGTGAAGCGCATGTCCCAGAGCCGCTCTAAAAAGGAGACTTTGTCGAGCATCGCTGCTAACTCAGGATTTGTGTAGAGCAGATAGATGGGGCGCGGATTGACTTCCAGCGAGCGGGCCAGGTGTTCGAGAAAGCGTTGCATCACGGGAGCGGCAAATGGGTGATAGAGGAAGAGCAGCAAAGGACCATCCGGAAGCTCAAAGGTGGTCGCATCACCCGTGAAAATATGGGCAGGCACTTCACGCTTGCGCCAGGGAGCGTTGAATAGGGCCAGATTTAATTCGGCGACAGCGGCCAGTGAAGGCGAAAGCTCCACTCCGATAATCCTGCGAAACGGATAGCGTAAGGAAAGCAGGAGGGCCCGTCCCTTGCCGCAGCCGATGTCGATAAAGGTGAAGCGTGGCCACTCGAGATCGAGACGGCTCAGCGCGGCCTCGAAGGCGGAAGGCGCGACGCCGTAGTAGCCGGTAGCCCAGTAGCTCGAGTCCTTGCCGGTTGCCGGCTGGGACAGCAGCGACTCACCCCAGACCAAGCCGGCGGTATCGACGTTGTACGCGGTGTCGAACGGATGAGGAGGTTTTTCTGGTCCGGGACGTCCGGGGAGCGGCTCGCCTTTCAGCTTCAGGCGCAACCGCCACAGAATCTCCGCGGCGAAACCGCGCAATCCCCGGTTGGCGATCCAGTGCCGCGCCCGGCGCAGGTGAGCGCGACGAGGGGGCGTGGGTTTTGATTGTGCGGCGTGCGACAAGAGCATTCCTTCTCCTTGCTCCAGAACCGGCAGCCTCGACTGGCGAGGCTTAATTCACTACCTTGGAACGCCGCGTCATGTAGTCCTGCAGAAGATAATTGCCCAATGTCTGCGGCGTGGTGAAGTACGCCTTGCCGCGGCACATGGCACTCATTTTCTGCACAAATTGAACCAGCTGAAAATCGTCTGCCAGCATGAACGTGTTGATCATGATGTTGGAACGCTTGCAACGCCCCACCTCTTCGAGCGTCTCGGAGATCACGATGGGGTCGAGGCCAAACGCGTTTTTGTAGATGCGGCCGTCTTCAAGCGTGAGCGCGGAGGGCTTGCCATCGGTGATCATCACGATCTGCTTCATGTCCTTGCCGGATGATTTCAGGATGCGCTGCGCGATGCGAAGGCCTTCACGCGTGTTAGTGTAGTGCGGTCCCACCTTGACGCGGGGCAGCTGCGATATCGGAATTTCTTCAGCGGAATCGTGGAAGAGCACGAGGTTGAGTTGATCGCCGGGGTATTGCGTGCGAATCAGATGCGCGAGTGCCATGGCTACACGCTTGGCCGGCGTAAAACGATCCTCGCCATACAGGATCATGGAATGCGAGCAATCGAGCAGCACCACGGTGGCGCAGGAGCTCTGATAATCAGCCTGCTGCACATGAAGATCGCTGTACTCGAGATTCAGCGTGCCCGAGCCATCGGGCGCGCCTTCGCGAGCGAAGACAGAGTTCAGCGTGGCGGTGATATCCAGGTTCAACGAATCACCGAACTCATACTGTTTTGAGGAGCCATTCGTCTCAACGCCGGCGGCCTCGTAACGCGTATCGTGGCGGCCGAGTGAGCTCTTGCCCAAGGGGCCAAGCAGGTCGTGCAGAGCCTTGAAGCCGAGAAAATCCATGCCCTTGTCGGTGACTTCAAAGCGTGCGTTCTCGCCGTCGCCATCGCCTTGTTCGCCCTCGCCCTCGGCGGGCTCTTCGGCGTTCAGGAATGCCTCTGCTTTCATGCGCTGAATGATCTTTTCTACAAGCTCCTGCTTGCCTTCTTCCGGCAGCTCCTCGTATTTGTCCTGCGCATCTTCGTCGAGCAGCTCACCGGAGTCGAGCGCCTGGCGCACGGCCTCGCGCAGGTCGTCCATGGAGTTGTCGCCCGAGTTCTGAAACGGCGAAAAGGGATCCTGAAAGCCGGAGTCGAGGAAAAAATCACTGAGGGCCTCCATCAGGTCTTCGAGGTCGAAGCTCGTGGAAAGATCGCCGGTAAATTTCGTGTAACGGGTGAGCTTCATGGGTTTGGCCCCTTCTGTACAGATTAGACGCTTTCAGCGCGCCGCGGTCGCGAGCACGCTTTGCGCTCCCAGCATCTGAAATGCACGGAGCAGGCGGCCGTTTCGACCGGCAGGAACACGGTCGGCTAAATTGGAGCCGGGAACTACAGCGACGTGACTCGCGGGATACGCCCGGAACTGGATTGAGGAACTTTGGTGTAGATTTTGCTTTGCAGGATAGCAACCTCCCTGCAGGAAACGGAACCTTATAGAGCATGAGACCTTATCCATTCGCTACAGCCTTCGGTTCCCTCGTGCTGGCGTCGAGCCTTTTGGCGCCAGCGATCAGCTTGGCCCAGACTGCCGGGCAGGACATGCATAACGCCGGAACCGACACCAAGAACGCTGCCGACAACACCGGCCATGCGGTAAAGCACACCACCAAGAAGACCTACCATAAGACCTCCAGCGGAACACGTACGGGTGTCAACAAAACGAAGGAAGGCACGACGGTCGCCGCGGATAAAACGAAGGAAGGCACCGTGAAGGGTTACGACAAGACCAAGGAAGGAACCGAGAAGCTCTTCGGCGACAAGCACGAGCCTGCGACCGCGGCCCATGACAATGCCAAGAACGCGCATATGGACACGAAAGATAAGACCATGCAGGAGAAGCAGAAGATCAACGACTCTTCGCCTCACTAGGCTGCGGTTCGTCTCTGTTGATTTGAAAGGCTCGGCAGAGTTTCTGCCGAGCCTTTTCTTGCGGATTAGGCGCCAATGGCATTTAGAGCAGTTCACTGTAAGGTTTGCAGTCGGTCTGTCGTGAGGATGTCTGCGACTTAGCGAATGCCGGAAAGCACGGCAAAGCGGCCCTGCTGAAACGAGCAGCGCACGTCCTTCAGGCCTGCTTCCTGCATCCAGCACAGTTGGTCAGAGATCGTTGCGCAGCGGTCTTCGGTCTGGCGAAGCATTGAGGCTGCCACGTCTTCTTCCGTGGCGCCGAGCGCATGCACCTCGGCCAGCCATGCGGTCTTCGCCTGCTCCTCAAGCTGCGCTGTGGGTGCGAGGATCTGTTCGGCATTGATGAAGATGCCGCTTGGCTTCAGTGCGGCATAAAGGCTGCGAAAGAGCTTCCTCTTGGCAGTGTCGTCGAGATGATGAATAGATAGCGCAGAGACGATTGCGTCGTATTGCTGCACAGGGAGAGCATGCGTGTAATCGGCGAGTTGAAATTCGATGTTGCGATCGGCGTGAAAGCGTTGCCGGGCCTGCGCCAGCATTTGTGCAGAGTTATCGACCAGGTGGAGAGAAGCATCGGGAAAGCGGTTGCGCACAAGAGCCGAAAGCAACCCGGTTCCGGCACCGAGATCCAGTATTTCGCGGGAATTTGAGGGAATGAGGTGGATCGTAACCTGATAGAAATCGTCGAAGCAGGGGATGAGCTTCCTGCGTGCGGGGTCATAGGTGCCGGCGGTCGCGTTGAAGACCTCTACTGTGCGATTTTCCATCATATTTCGCGATGCTGATTTGAGGATTGCTGCGCGCTAACGACCGGCCAGCACGGTGGCGCTGCCGCCAAGACGAGTGGAACCTGTGGGTTGAGCGAGCCCGGTGACCAGGGCAGGGGGAAGATTTGCGGCCCCGAAATGGCCCGCATAAAAATCGATTCCGGCCAGATCGCCGCGGCCGAAGTTACCGATCTGATCTTCCGGTGTGTAGGCCTTTATGAGGCTTGGGTCCGCCATCGCGCGACCGAAGAAAACAATAGCCGTGCGCAGGGCTTGTCCGTGCGCGTTGTAGCTGTAGAGATCCATGCCCTGACGTGATGCAAATTCCGCGATTAGGATCAGTGGATCGAGCGCGAAGATCTGGTAGGGCAGCGCGCGCTCGTGACGTGCCATCTCCTTGGGAAACGCACCATGGCTGTCGAGGTCGTCAATGGCTTCCTTGTAGGTGCTGACGCCGAAACGAAACAGCTTGTCATCGGAAGCCGCGATGCCGATGGAGGTTGCGGCGAGCGCTCGCCAATAGTGGTGATTATTGTTGTCGGCGTTCGGGCGCTCGAAGGAGATGTCTTTATGCGCAGCCTCGTCGAGCCACTCTGTTACGCGTTGTTGCTCCCCGGGATCTAGTGTCGGGTCGGTGACAAGAACGGAGTCGGTGATTCCTGCTGAACTGAGCGTCCACTCCACCTGATACCAGGCCTGAGAGGACTCGTCGCGATCATAGTTGAGCAGGGCCTTCGCCCGTGCCCATCCGTCCAGCTGATCGAGTGCGCACTTGGCTTCCACCTCGCTGCCGGTCGCCACGTAGCGATTCATGCCGGCTGTAATGCGCATCTCAAACGCGGCATAGACGCGTGTGGCGACAGCCTCCGCTGGGTTTGTCGGCCCGTGCGAATCCTGAAGATAGTGCCTGGGGATAAAGATTACTCCCGGCGGCGGTTTAACGACCCCTAAAGCGCCGCAGGAGGGCAGTTGCGTCACGGCGGCTTTGATGCGTGGATCGGGGGCGCTCTGCAGAAAAGCGCGGCGGGCCGGCACGTCCAGAAGCGAGGCTTTGGGGTCCTTGATCTTCTGTGCGTGCAGGAGCGTCGCGCAAAAGATAAAACAGCAAAGCGCAGCACCTGCGCAGCACCTCGATCTGCTGTTCGGGCGAAAGGTCATCGGCTTAGTTGAAGCCCCGCCGTGTGCGATTCATGGCGTTTTCGCGCTCGCGGTCGCGCATGCGGTCGGCGAGTTGGGCAGCGTCTTCGTTGCGACGCTTTTTCTCGCCCGCAGAGAAGGTGCGGGCTTCGCTGCGCGAGATGCGCTTGTGCGCGGTCATGCCTTCGAGCAGAAATTCGGCGGCGGAGACGGCGATCTCGGGCTCGGTCCACTGCGTGGTTTTGAGCGGTTGCAGCTTGTCGAAGAGGCCTTGTATTTCTTTCAACGAGGCAAGCACTTTTTCGGAGGGCTGCTTGTCGTTCAGCTCCACCGAGCCGCCGAGATTGAACCACTGCTCGATCTGCTGCGTGTTGGTGTCGGCGAAGTAGCTGTCGAAGACGCTGGCGACGGACTGCCGGATGATCTCGCGAATGACGACCTCCGAGCCCTTCATCTCGCCCTCGTATTCGAGCTCGATTTTGCCGGAGATGCCCGGCAGAGCGGCGATGATATCGCCGACACGCGGCACAACAAGCGATTCGCCATGCAGCAGCGCACGACGCTCGGCGTTCGAGACCACGAGTTCCATGGTGGAGATGGGCAGACGCTGCGAAACGCCCGAACGCTTGTCGACCTTCTTGTCTTCGCGTGCGGCGAAGGCGACACCTTCAACGATCTGGCGGATGTAGTGGGGGATGTGAATGCGCTCGATGGTGGGACCGTTCTGGCCGTCGGTATCGGTGTAGGCGCGCGCGGTCCAAGCCTCCTGCTCGGTGATGGCAATGGCCTCGTCGAGCGACTCGGGATAGTGGGTGCGGATCTCGGAGCCGATGCGATCCTTGAGCGGCGTGACGATCTTGCCGCGGGCGGTGTAGTCCTCTGGATTTGCGGAGAAGACGATCGCGACATCAAGCAGCAGACGAACGGGATAGCCCTTAATCTGCACGTCGCCTTCCTGCATGATGTTGAAGAGCGCGACTTGAATTTTGCCGGCGAGATCGGGGAGCTCGTTGATGGCGAAGATGCCGCGGTTGGCCCGGGGCAGAAGGCCGTAGTGCATGGTCAGCTCGCTGCCGAGCTCATGGCCGGAGCGCGCGGCCTTGATGGGATCGACGTCGCCGATGAGATCGGCAACGGTGACATCGGGGGTTGCGAGTTTTTCGACGTAACGGTCGTCCGGCGTGAGCCAGCCGATGGGGGTGTCGTCGCCCAGCGCGGCGATGAGGTCCTTGGAGAATTTCGAGAGCGGCTGGTAGGGGTTGTCGCGCAGCTCGGAGCCGGCGACGTACGGAATGCGCTCGTCGAGCAGGGTGGTAAGTGCGCGCAGGATGCGGCTCTTGGCTTGGCCGCGCAGGCCGAGCAGAATGAAATTATGCCGCGAAAGCACGGCGTTGATGACCTGCGGAACGACGGTGTCGTCATAGCCGACGATGCCGGGGAACAGCGACTCGCCCTCTTCGGAGCCTCCGGGCGCGAGCGCGCGCAGCCGGGTAATCAGGTTGTCGCGCAACTCATCTTTCACGCTGCGGCCGACGCGGTCGGGGGTGTATTGGCTTTGGCGCAGCTCGCCGAGGGTTTGAGGAAGAGTGCTCGCAGGGGCCGTTTGCTCGGTCAAAATCGCCATGGATCAAGTATAGACGCCGGAAACGGGCCATTCGGTGCGGCGGAGGCTTCACCTCCATGCGGCGAAACTCGATTTGCGACTTAGCTCGGATCTCAGCTCAGATCTCAACTCAGATCGTCGAGCATGGCCTGCATCTCGCTGGCGGCATGGGTATTGCCGGTGCGCTGGCAGGCGGCGAGACCTTCCGTAAGCCGTGCCTTGGCGGCTTCGGATTGGCCGAGCTTCAGCAGCGTTTGCGCGGACATCTGGTAGGCGGGCACGTAGTCGGGGTTGTTGCTGGTGGCGGTCGCGAACTCCTGCAAGGCTTCGTGGGTTTTGCCCTCGGCGGCATAGGCCATGGCGAGGCCGTAGCGGGCGAAGCTGTCGGCGGGGTTCTGCGCGAGGATCTCAGTGAGGGCGGCGATCTTGTCCATGGGGTCAGTGTAGTTGCGCATTTCCTTCTTCGCGCCCTTTGCGGGCTTTTCCTTTGCGCTCTCTGCGTTCCGCACTTTTAAGGCAGAACGCAGAGGTCGCAAAGGTTGCGCGAAGGCCGCAGAGAAGGGCCGGGGGCGCCAATTTAGAATGGAGCGATGAGCGATGGTGTAAAGAGCCGGACGGTAACCGAGTCACAGGCGGAACGCAGTGAGATTATCTTTCCCAACGATGCGAATGCCATCGGCAGTCTCTTCGGCGGCCGGCTGATGCAGTTTATCGATCTGGTGGGCGCGATTGCGGCGGCGAGACATGCCCGGGCGATCACGGTGACGGCCAGCATGGATCACCTCGACTTTGTTGCGCCGGTGAAGGTCGGCGATCTGCTGATCCTGAAGGCGAGCGTGAACCGGGCCTTTAGGACGTCCATGGAAGTAGGCGTTAAGGCGATGGTGGAAGACCTGCGCGGTGATGGAACCACGCGCCACGTGGCTTCGGCCTACCTGACCTACGTGGCGATGGATATGTTCGGCAAAAAGATCGAGGTGCCCTCGGTTGTTCCGGAGACGGAGCACCAGCGCCGGCGGTACGAGGACGCAGCCAACCGGCGCACGATGCGGACGGATGAGGTGGCGCGCAAGAAGGAGCTGCGGGCGGTGATGGGGCATGAGTGGAATGTTTAGCAGGTTAGCGAGTTAGCAGGTTGGCGAGTTGGCAAAGGCGGTTTTGGTATGGGACATATGGGGCATGGGGGAGCGCAGGGGCCGGTGGCGCTGCCCGGCATCGGGCACATCGTCGCAGTGGGTTCGGGCAAGGGTGGCGTGGGCAAGACAACCGTCAGCGTGAACCTTGCGATTTCGCTGGTGAAATTGGGATACCGCGTGGGGCTGATCGATGCGGATATTTATGGCCCCAACGTGCCGACGATGCTGGGCATCACGCGCCAACCCAAGGTGCTCGAAGGCAACAGGATCGAGCCGCTGACGGCGCATGGGGTGAAGTTCATCTCCATCGGACTGCTGTCGCCGGGCGATAAGCCGATGATGATGCGCGGGCCGATGCTGCACGGCATCATCAAGCAGTTTTTGCAGCAGGTAGCGTGGGGTGAATTGGATTTTCTGATTGTGGATCTGCCGCCGGGCACAGGCGATGTGGTGATCTCGCTGGTGCAGACGGTGCCGCTGAGTGGAGCGGTCGTCGTATCGACCGGCTCCAGCGTGGCGCTGCAGGATGCGCGTAAGGCGCTGGAGATGTTTCACCAGGTCAACGTCGAGGTGCTGGGCCTGATCGAGAACATGAGCCAGATGACGCTGCCCGATGGGACTGTGATCGATGTTTTTGGCGCGGGCGCAACCGAAAGCACGGCCCGGCAGTATGGGCTTGAGTTTCTGGGCGCGGTCGAGATGGACCCGCTGGTGCGCGAGGGCGGCGATCGTGGGCTGCCTTCGGCACTTGCCGGCGAGGAGACCGTGCGGGGGCGTGAGTTCATGGCCCTTGCCCGCAAAGTGGTAGGGCGGGCGGAGCAGGTTGGGGCGCAGAATGAGGATGTGCTGGAGATCCGGTGAAGTTGTTCGTTGTTGCAAACACTAGGTAGTGTCTTTGTGAATCACGATCATCCCGCGAGGTGCATCTGGGAGGAGGATGGGGAGGGAGCGTGGGGCTTCAGCCCCACGAAAATAGAGCCACAATCATGGGCTTTAGCCCAGGGTTCTCTACAACTTCAGCGCAAAACCCGGGGCTGAAGCCCCATTCTTCTCCGCACTGAATGTCCGGGCTGAAGCCCGGACCTACCTCCGAAAAGCAAAAACGATTCACACAGACACTATCTAAGCCCTGGTCCCAGGAACGGGTACCCAGAACGGAAACGCATGACGGATCGGCACATGACGGCGAGGCAGCGGCAGATCCTCACCGCCGTGGTGGAGAGCTACATCGCGACGGGAGAGCCGGTGAGCTCGGGCGCTATCGCGCGGGCGCTCGTGGGCGACGGCGGCGGTGTGAGCTCTGCGACCGTGCGCAATGAGATGGCGGAGATGGCCGATGCCGGTCTGCTGGAGCAGCCGCACACCTCGGCCGGACGGGTGCCCTCGCCCCAGGCGTTTCGGCTGTACGTGCAGGGGTTGCATGCCGGCCCAGGCTTCGGGGTAGGCGCCGAGCGCATGAATATCGGCTCCGAGCTGCAGACCGCCATCAATGCCCGGTTGGCGGGGGTGAGCGGGACGCAGGCGATGCTGGCGCGGACCTCCGGTGTGCTGGCGGCGCTTTCGAGCGGGGTGGGCCTGGCCGTGGGTGCAATGGCCGCGAGCGATCTGCTGGAGCATGTGCACTTTACGCGGCTGGCCGAGCGCCGGGTGCTGGCCGTTGTGGTGGGCAAGAGCGGAACGGTGCGGGACCGTGTGCTGGCCGTGGCGGAGGACCTCTCCGCCGGGCAACTGGAGACTGCCGCCAACTTCCTGAATGAGCATTTTCGCGGCTGGCAGCTGGAGCGGGTGCGTGCCGAGCTGCTGCGGCGCATTGAGCGCGAGCGTACCGCCTACCAGCACATGATGGAGGCCGCCGAGCGGCTTTGGACCGGGGCCGTGCCTGCAGACGCCGCGAATCTCAGCGGCGAGCGCGTGGTTTTCGTCGAAGGGGTTGCGAACCTCGTGGGACTGCGCGAGGATCGCGAACGCCTGCGGCAGCTGCTGGCGGCGCTGGAGGCCAAGCAGCGGGTGGCGGAGCTGCTGGCCGCGTACATCGATTCCCGGCAGGAGAGCGTGAGCGTCGTCTTCGAGCTGGAGGAGCAGGCCCCGGAGCTGGCCGGCCTGGTGTTGATCGCTGCGCCCGCGCGGTTCGCCGGCGAGACGCTGGGTACGGTGGGCGTTCTGGGGCCTACGCGCATGGACTACGGCGCAACCATGGGCGTGGTGCGCTATGTGGCCGGGCTGTTCGACCGGGCGCTTGAGGATCGCGGCGGAGGATAGCTTTGCAGGAGGCCTGAGTCGCTGCATCGCGCAGATTCATCTGAAGAAGGTTGAACCGGTGTTGGCGCGGGGTCGTTGGGATGAAGGCCCGGCGGAGGCGCGGCGGGGGATCCGAGGCAGGATACAGAAGGCAGGACGGCCCGAAACAGCTCGGAGGACAGGGACATGACGGACGAAAAACAGGGATTGGCGGACCGGTTCGCGCGCTGGGCGGGGATGGGCAACAATGGGAAGGACGCGAGATCGATGGAGGAACGCGAGATGGACGCGAATGGAGCAGTCGCCGCCGAAGAGGGGACCGAGTCCCAGGCCGGCGGCCGGGTGGATTTTGAGGCTGGCAGCGAGGGTGCTGCCGCTGGGACGATGGAAGACGCGCAGGCCCATGCGGAGCTGGAACAGGCTCGCGGCGAGCGCGATCAGCTGAAGGAACGGCTGGCGCGGCTGCAGGCCGAGTTCGACAACGCCCGCAAGCGCGAGTTCAAGGAGCGTCAGGATGCTCGCGACTATGCTACGCAGGCCGCCGTGGAGCCGTTTCTGGGCGTGATGGACAACTTCGCGCTGGCGCTCAAGGCCGAGGGCTCGATCGAGCAGCTGCGCGGCGGTGTGGGGTTGATCCTGAAGCAGATGGACGAGGCGTTGCGCGGGCTGAATGTGCAGGCCGTTGAGTCTGTCGGCGTTCCGTTCGATCCGCATGTGCATGAGGCGCTGGGCAGCGTGGAGACGCCGGAGTACCCGGATCACCAGGTGATCGAAGAGATCCGCCGCGGTTATAAGCTGCGCGATAAGCTGCTTAGGCCGGCGCTGGTGAAGATTGCCACGAATGCGGCGCAGCGGGACGCATAAAGAAGTTGTTGGTTTTCAGTTGTTAGTGGATTTACGGCAGCCTTCAACTGACAACTGACAACTGAGAATTTCGTGAGACGAACACAGGATCAGCGAACAGACAGACAGGCAGCGAATGGCGACAGCGACGATGAAGAGGGACTACTACGAGGTACTGAGCGTCGAGCGGACGGCGAACGACGGTGAGATCAAGACCGCCTATCGCAAGCTGGCGATGCAGTTTCACCCCGACCGCAACCCCAACAATCCACAGGCCGAAGAGAAGTTCAAGGAGTGCTCGGAAGCCTACGCCGTGCTCAGCGATGCGGACAAGCGCGCGGCCTATGACCGCTTCGGGCACCAGGCCGTGGGGGGTGCTGGCGGTGGCAATCCGTTCGCCGGGGGCAGCCCGTTTGGCGGCGGCGGCGGCTTCCAGCAGGGCGACCTGGGGGATATCTTCGGCGATCTGTTCGGCGAGATGTTCAATATGGGCGGCCAGGGTCGGGGCGGCCGTGCCTCGCGGGCGCAACGTGGGCGTGACCTCAAGTTCGATATGAGCCTGACCTTTGAAGAGGCGGTGTTCGGCGTCGAGCGCGAGATCAAGATCAAGCGCATGGAGACGTGCGAGGTCTGCCACGGGACTGGTTCCGAAGGAGGAAAGCAGCCGGAGACCTGTCAGCAGTGCGGCGGCCGCGGCCAAATCCGCTCGCAGCAGGGCTTCTTCTCCGTCGCGCGCACCTGCCCGGTGTGCTCCGGCACGGGACAAGTGATTCGCAACCCGTGCCGCACCTGTGGCGGCGATACGCGTGTGCAGAAGGAGCACACGATCGGGGTGAAGGTCCCGGCGGGGGTGGAGTCGGACACGCGGATTCGCTATTCCGGCGAGGGCGATGCCGGACGCTTCGGTGGCCCGAGCGGTGATCTTTACGTGGTGCTGGACGTCAAGGCTCATGCCTTCTTCGAGCGTGATGGCGATGATCTCCATTGCTCCATGCCCATCAGCTTTCCACAGGCGGCGCTGGGCACGGATCTCGAGATCGAGACGCTGGATGGCCGTGAATCGATCAAGGTGCCCGAAGGCACGCAGAGCGGACGGGAGTTCCGGCTGCGCGGCAAGGGCGTGCCGCACCTGAACGCGCACGGCAAGGGCGATCTGATCGTGGAGGTGCGGGTGGAGACGCCGAGCAAGCTCTCGAAGCCGCAGAAGGAGCTTCTGCGGCAGCTCGCGGAAACCATGCCGATGGCGAATGAGCCGCAGTCGCGGGGGCTGTTCGATAAGGTGAAGGAGATGTTCAGTTAACGGCTGCAATCAGCAGAAACATCCCTCTACATTGTCATCCCTGAGCAACGCGAAGGACCCGCTTTTCGCTGAGAGCGCTACGGCATCCGGCGAGAAGCAGGTCCTTCACTGCGTTCAGGATGACAGTTTGTGGGATGGGGAGAGTTTGTCGTGGTTACAGCAGCGCCGAACAGATTGCCAGCCCCGCCAAGCCCGCCGTTTCCGCACGTAGGACACGCGGGCCCAGGGTGACCTTCTCCCAGCCCTGAACCTGAAACAGGATGAATTCCTCTGGTGTCCACCCACCCTCGGGGCCGATCGCCAAGGCGAGTTCGCGGCTATGCTCCGCCTCGGGACCGTTGTGTGCGCGGCGGCGCTGGAGCGCGGCGACCAAGGTGTTTTCCTGCTCGGTTTCAGCCAGCAAGACCCTGTGCGGCGCGGCCACAAACGCCAGCGCGGCTTTTAGCGGCTGCGGGTCGTCGATCTGCGGCAGATCGCTGCGCCGAGACTGCTGCCCGGCCTCGCGGACGATCTTGCGCCAGCGTTCCACCCGCTTCGCAGAGGCCAATCCGAGATGCTTTTCGGTGCGCCGGGCGATGACGGGTGTGATCCGCGCGGCGCCGAGTTCAGTCGCCTTCTCCAGCCCCCATTCGAAGTGATCGAACTTGATGATCGCAAGCAGCAGATGCACGGGAAGGGCAGAATCGGTCTCGAGCTCTTCGCCCAGCGCAAAGACGACCTCGCGCTCCGAGACGCTTGTTACTTCGGCCCGGCGCAGGAAACCGCCGGCGAGCACGTCGAAGACCTGTCCGGGCTCGGCGCGCAGCACCCGCGCCAGATGCACGGCCTGATCGCCGGTGAGGCTGGCGTTGGTGTCGGTCCAGGTGTCGGCGATCCAGCGGCGTCGGGTCATGGCCGCCCTTCGCGATCGTCCAGTGCGCCATGGCGTACACGGGTGATGAGTATGTACTCACCTTCGACGCTGTAACGGATCACATAAGGTAAGGAACGAACCACGAGTTCGCGGAGCGCCACAGGCCCCAGGGAACGCCCTAGCAGAGGAAACGAGGTAAGATGTTCAGCCGCGTTGACGATGCGTTCCGTGACGCTATGCGCCGCGCTTACTTGGTCCTCTGCGATGTACTCAAAGATGTTTTGCAGATCCTCGCGGGCACCCTGGGTCCAGACGACAATCACGAAACAGCAAACCGCTTTTGTACTTGCTCCCAAACCTGTTCCGAGGTGAGCACTCGTCCGGCAGCCAAGTCGGCCCTAGCCTCCGTCAACTCAGCAAGTAGCTCATTGTGCCGGTCCAGGTAAGCAGTAAGGATCTCCGACACAAGCAGGCCGAGAGATTGCTCCGAATTTGAAGCCAGGTGTGTCAACTGCTTTTCCTGTTCGACGGTGAGCTGAATCGTCATGGCTCCAGCCTAGAAGGAGGCGCAACCGCCGTCAACAGAGTTCGAAATTTGTGAAGTCTCACCTGTCAGCATTCAATGATATTCAGCGCTAAACCCGCCAAACTCGTCTCCTTGTACCGCGACTGCATATCCAGCCCTGTCCGGTACATGGTCTCGATCACCTGATCGAGCGAAATTTTATGGCTGCCGCGGTCGTTCATCGCGAGGCGGGCGGCGTTCACTGCCTTCACCGCGCCCATGCCGTTGCGCTCGATGCAGGGGATCTGCACCAGGCCGCCGATGGGGTCGCAGGTCATGCCGAGGTTGTGCTCCATGGCGATCTCGGCGGCATGCTCGATCCCGGCATTGGTGGCGATGATCTGCCCCCGGCGCTCCCGGGCCGGAAGCGCCGGGTCCGGGGGTGGCGTAAGCGCGGCGACCAGGCCGCCCGCCGCCATGGAGCAGGCCACGCCGACCTCGCCCTGACAGCCGACCTCGGCGCCGGAGATGGAGGCGTTTTCCTTATAAAGAATGCCGATAGCGGCTGCCGTGAGAAAGAAGCGCAGCAGGCCGGCGGTGCGTTCGACTTCCGTCAATCCGGGGCTGGCGTGGTGCAGATAGTAGTAGGCGATGGCTGGAACGACGCCCGCGGCTCCGTTGGTCGGGGCGGTCACGACGCGGCCTCCGGCTGCGTTCTCCTCGTTTACGGCCATGGCCGCCAGCGTCACGGCATCGAGGGGCGCCAGCGGATCGCGTGCTTTGCCAACGGCATCCATCTGGGCGAGACGGCGGGCCAGCCCGGGCGCGCGGCGGCGGACGTTCAGGCCTCCGGGCAAGGTGCCTTCGGTGGCGATGCCACGCTCGATGGAAGCGGCCATGACCTCCCAAAGGGCGAGGATTCGCTGTTCGATCTCCGTAGCGGCGTCGTGCACAAGAGCCGCATCCCGAGGCGCGGGCCGCGAGATTCCCGCTTCGGACGCCAGGGCTATCTCGTTTGCCAGCAACAGATCGGCGATCGAAAGGGCATTCGTGGACGCGACGGCGAGCAGGTCGAGCGAGGAGCGGAAGGGATACGGAACCTGCCGTGGCGTTTCGCTCGCGGCGTTGCGCTGGGCGAACTCTTCCGCCGAGAGGATGAAGCCTCCGCCGATGGAGTAGAAGACACCGCTTTGCAGAAGGGTTCCGGATTCGTCGTGAGCGCTGAAGCGCATGCCGTTCGGGTGGGTCGCCCGATTCTCCTCGGGGTACATCCGGTCGCGATGGAGCAGCATGTCGGTTGCCGCGGCGAACGAAACCGGGTGGCCGCCGAGCAGGGAAAGCTGCCCCGTCCGGCTGATCTCTGCCAGCCGCTCCGCCACGGTGGAGGGATCGACGCTGTCGGGCGCCTCTCCGAGCAGCCCCAGGAGCACCGCCGTATCCGTGCCGTGGCCGATTCCGGTAAGCGCGAGTGAACCGAAGAGCTCGGCGGTGATCCTCGCCGTGCGCGGCAGCAGACCGCCGGCATCGAGCCCGCGGGCAAAGCGCAGCGCCGACCGCATCGGCCCCACGGTGTGCGAGCTGGATGGGCCGATGCCGATTTTGAAGAGTTCGAAGAGGCTGGTGTTCATGCGTACCGCCGAGGCGGGTTGGATCATTGTAGGTCGCCGGGCGCGGAAGTGGTATTTGGGCAGGGCGTCCGGCGCGCTAGACTGGCCGGGCTTTTGGATTTTACCGAGCCTTGCAGGCAGGATCAGGCGGTTTCACCAGGACATGCTCTTCAAGACGCGCTCGGCGGCGGTCTACGGGATTGACGCGCACATTATCGATGTGGAAGTGGACTTCTCCGGGGTCAAACTCGATCAGGAGAACTTCAGCACGGTGGGCCTGCCCGACGCCGCCGTGCGCGAAAGCCGCGACCGCGTGCGTTCCGCCATCAAAAATTCCGGTTTCGATCTCCCGCCCACCCGCATCACGATTAATCTGGCCCCGGCAGACCTCAAGAAAGAGGGCTCCGGCTTCGATCTTCCCATCGCGGTCGGCATTCTGGGCGCCTATGGCGGGCTTGCGATCAAGCAGGTGGATGACTTTGTACTGGTAGGCGAGCTGGGCCTCGACGGCAGCCTGCGGGCCGTGCAGGGCATGCTGCCCATAGCGATCGCGGCACGTGCGGCGGGGATCAAGAACCTGCTCATTCCGTCGACCAATGCGCGGGAGGCGGCGGTGGTCGACGGCGTCAACGTGTACCCGGTAAAGAGCCTGCTGGAGGTGCGCGAGCTGCTGAACGGTGCGGCCATGGGGACCATCCGAGCGGAGCCGTTGCGGGTCGCCTCCAAGGCGCTGCTGGCGGAGGCGCAGGAGGGTGTGCCGGATTTCGCGGATGTACGTGGCCAGCAGACCGCCAAACGCGCCCTGGAGGTTGCCGCTGCCGGCGGCCACAACATCCTCATGATCGGGCCGCCCGGTTCCGGCAAGACCATGCTGGCGAAGCGTTTACCGTCCATCCTGACACCGCTGCGCTTCGAGGAGGCGTTGGAGACCACCAAAATTCACTCCGTCGCCGGCGTTCTGAACCGCGACGAGGGGCTGGTCACGCACCGGCCGTTTCGCGCGCCGCACCACACCATCTCCGACGCGGGGCTGATCGGCGGTGGCATGGTGCCGCGTCCGGGCGAGGTATCGCTGGCGCATAACGGTGTGCTGTTTTTGGACGAGCTGCCGGAGTTTCCGCGCAATGTGCTGGAGGTGCTGCGGCAGCCGCTGGAGGACGGCAATGTAACCATTGCCCGGGCGGCGATGAGCCTCAGCTTTCCGGCGCGGTTTATGCTCGCCGCCGCGATGAACCCCTGTCCATGCGGGTATTTCAACGACAAAAACCGCCAGTGCATGTGCACGCCGCCCATGATCCAGCGCTACGTCAGCAAGGTATCCGGGCCGCTGCTGGACCGCATTGACATCCACATCGAGGTTCCTGCGGTGCAGTATAAGGAACTGCGCAGCGGTTCGGCCGCGGAGGCCTCCACGCAGATCCGCGCCCGTGTGCTTGAAGCGCGCGAGCGGCAGCACGCCCGTTTTCTAGAGGCCGGTGCGCGGACGGGTGGATCGAAGACCGCAGCCAGCCGTGCCGTGTTTGCGAATGCGCAGATGACTACGGCGCAGATTCGGCAGCACTGTGAGCTGGCCAGCGACGCCGAGCGATTGCTGGAACGAGCCATGCAGCAGCAGGGTCTCAGTGCCCGGGCGCATGATCGGATCCTGAAGGTGGCCCGCACGGTGGCGGATCTGGAAGGAGCTTCGTCCATCGCGGTAAAGCATATCGCGGAGGCGATTCAGTACCGGACCCTGGACCGGAGCTACTGGGCGAACTGATTGGGACAGTGCTGTGGGAAATTCCATTTTTGGTATTGAATCGTCTTCAAGTCCAAAAAAAAGTATTGACCGGAGCATCGGCAGACGATATGTTGCAAGAGTTGCGACGGCAGCAGCCCAGAAACGAGGCGGTTTTTGCCTCTCCCAGACACGGCGCAGCGCCGTGAAACATCACATACGACTTCTTGGCAATTCCCCGAAAGCGGAGAAAGTGCCTGCGCAGGCTGTTGTTGCGCGCTGGATTGCGAGAAGTTTTCGGCGGGCGCACCTTTGTGACCACAAGTTGCGTCTAATTCAATAACCGGGAATATGTGCGTGGCAGCCTACGTACAATCTCGCGGGGCAAGCCTCTTATACTCAGAGGCAGCGGAATATTCCGGCCTCCCCTAACACTTCGAGGAGACACATTATGCGCTCAGATCTCATTTTTGGAGCCCTTACGCACGTAAATAACCGCTATCAGCTATGCCAACTGGCGTCCAAGGCGACGCGCAAGCTGCACAAGCCGAACACGCGGCTCCAGGACACCACCAATGATGTTCTCGAACGCTTTAAGGACACCGTTCCGATGGGTGATCTGGACGCCGCGTCCGAGGGGGAAGAGATTCTGGCGACCGAGCGCCGCGCAGCGTAAGCTGTGCGGCTGCTGCCGCATTCTCCTCTAATTTTTCCGGCTGGTTCGGATACTTTGCACTCTAGTTCTGATAAGCTGACAGCAATTCCAACGTAGTTCCGCAATTCTTCGAATTAGTTCCGCAGTATTCGTTCCGCAGGTCCCCCCGCCTTTTCCATTGCGAGCACCTTTACAGGTTGCTCGCGCGGCTCATGCCGCTTTGTAGAACCCCTCCGCTCCTCCCATCCAAAAACCTGAAAGAAGCACCAGAAGCACATGACCATCTCTGAATTGAAAGAAAAGAGCATAGCCGAACTCGGCAAGCTCGCCCGCGGTCTGGAGATCGCCGGCACCAGCGCGCTGCGCAAACAGGACCTTATCTTCAAGATTTTGCAGGCTCAAAGCGAAAAAGAAGGACACATCTTCGCCGAGGGCGTGCTGGAGATTCTGCCGGACGGCTACGGCTTTCTGCGCTCGCCGGACTACAACTACCTGCCGGGTCCTGACGATATCTATGTTTCTCCCAGCCAGATCCGCAAGTTCGATCTGAAGACCGGCGACACGATCTCCGGGAACGTTCGCAGCCCCCACGAAGGGGAAAAGTACTTTGCGCTGGTCAAGATTGAGGCGATCAACTTCGAGTCGCCCGAGGAGACGCGCAATAAGATTCTGTTCGACAATCTGACCCCTCTATACCCGCAGGAGCGGATCAAGATGGAGACCGTCCGCGAGGGCATCTCCGGCCGTGTGCTCGATCTGCTCACCCCGGTGGGCAAGGGCCAGCGCGGCCTGATCGTCGCTCCGCCCCGCACCGGTAAGACGGTGTTGATGCAGTCGATCGCGAACTCGATTACGGCTAACCACCCGGAGGTGGTGTTGATCGTTCTGCTGATCGATGAGCGCCCCGAAGAGGTCACGGATATGCAGCGTTCGGTGAAGGGCGAGGTCATCAGTTCGACCTTTGACGAACCCGCGGCGCGTCATGTGCAGGTGGCCGAGATGGTGATTGAAAAGGCCAAGCGGCTGGTGGAGCACAAGCGTGATGTGGTGATTCTGCTCGATTCCATCACGCGCCTTGCCCGCGCCTACAACACCATCGTTCCGCCGAGCGGCAAGGTCCTCTCGGGCGGCGTCGATTCCAACGCCCTGCAACGCCCGAAGCGCTTCTTCGGCGCGGCGCGCAACATCGAAGAAGGCGGTTCGCTGACGATCATCGCGTCCGCGCTGGTGGAGACCGGATCGCGCATGGACGAGGTCATCTTCGAGGAGTTCAAGGGTACTGGCAACATGGAAGTGATTCTGGAACGCAAGCTGGTCGACAAGCGCGTCTTCCCGGCCATCGACATCCAGCGCTCCGGCACGCGTAAGGAAGAGCTCCTGATCCCCAAGGACGAGTTGCAGCGTACCTGGATTCTGCGCAAGGTACTCAATCCACTCTCGCCGGTCGAGGCCATGGAACTGCTCTCAGACAAACTCGGCAAAACCCGGAATAATAGCGAGTTTCTGCATAACATGAACTCGCTGTAGCTCGATTTGGCGGCGGCAGCAGGAGTTCCCTCCTGCTCTCGCCGCCATTGATTTGTACAGTTACCCCAAACGCTCTAGGAGAGCTCTGTAGGCGTTCATAAGGTTGTCCAACGCCGTTACGATATCGTTGTCAGCAAATCCTGATTTAGCAGCATGCTCTGCAATGGACGCGAGACGTTTTTGTACGTCGTCGGACGAGATGCCCTCAGCAAAGATTCTGATGAATTGCTGCCAAGCATTCAGCGGAATACCCGCGATCGGCTGCATCATCAGATGCGCTATGAACTCGGCCATCAGCTTTGTACGAGCGACCCTGCCGAAATTCTTCCCAGGATCGGATACCGCCGCATCATTGGCTTTATCAGCTTTCGCAGGATAGGGAGCGGTATGCTTGGCGGGCCTAATCGCAGCATCAGGGCCAGACTTGCCCCGACTCACTTGCCAGTAGAAGTTACGCTGTTCTGCCGCGTACCTTGCCTCAGTGACAAAAGGCCGGAGTAGCGTCGGTCGACCTGAGATTACCTCATCCAAAATCCAAGGGAAGACAACAAGGAGATCGGCTTGTGCGCAAACTTGTGGATTGATCAAATAGCGAAAAGATGGTTCGCCCTCCTTTGAAAGCGCGAACCACCCTTTAAGTTCTATCCCCATGAGAATCTGTTGATCGCTTACGGGCGAGGATGCCTGTAGGCGAACATCTGGGAAGGCTTGCGGCTGGCGCACAAAAGAATAAGAGCTGAACTTGCTGGACGGATCCCAAATCGAGCGGAGAGAATTTAGATTGTCCACTACGGATTGTTCGATTGCAGCCCCGAGCGCCGTATTGAGCGTATACAAGTCCGTGGCACGGATCCCTGCGATAACCAGGGAGGTCTGGAAATAGCTGGGCAGAGCGTAAATTGCGGTAATGACACGTTGGTAAAGACCATCATTCCACTCTGCTGGTGGGCCTCCGAACGGCAACGGCCCCGGATCGGCTGCTGAGGTCATGACAGGATCGGACGATACCGTACCGCTGAATTGAGCTCGCTTTCTCGTCGTCATGCTAGGCTCTGCCTAAGCACAGTGTCGGCGTTACTTAAGCGAGACGCAGCCGCAGAGTAATATTCGTCATAGCATTCTGCTGCGTATGCATGTCTATGAAGTCGTATGCTTGCAACCGAAGCAGAACAGAGCCCTCCAAAGGGCTCCCAAATAACGTCACCCTCGTCAGTACATGCTTGAATTTGCCTTTCCATTAAACGCAATGGCTTCTGGTTAGCATGCAGTGCACTTGAACCTTGCAACTTAATTCTCTCAGCACCGTGAACCGCTGGCTCTTGCCATACGTTCGTCTGACCATGAGTGTGATTCCACTTGCTGCGGAGTTCCTCCCACTGTTTGTTAGTTGGCGATGTGAGACGATCAATGGAGAAATAAGGAACCTTGGTCTTTTTGCCGTATCGGTGGCACCAGCTAGCCATGCTAACGATGGCGTCCCCGGGCGGGAAGTACCACAAATGACATTGTGTCAGGTATTTTCGTGTTGCTGCATTTGCCACGCCACAAGCTTGATTGGCTTGGTTCATTGGCAAACCACTACGCAGCCACTCGCTTCGGAGCCATTCCTTCAACGGTTGCTTCTTTCCACCAGACTCAAGTTCAACCCTTCGCGAATACCGAACTGCCAGCTCGGTTACGACCGGAACTCCCCGAATTGTCTTTGAGTTACAGTTTCCGGCAACATGACCAATGCCTTTGTCCCAGACGATTGTTTCCTCGTAATGCCAACCGTGGGCTTCAAGAATGCTGTGGGTTTTTGCCCACCCAATCTCGCTATTCCAGAACCATAGGGTTGTGCTTGGGTGAGCGCGCTTTGCCCATTCAGCGACATGAGGGGCATACCAATCGGCTAATCTGTCCGCTGATTTCGGTTCTCCGGGATACTTGCCTAAGCCATAGGGTCCGTCAGCAATGATGCAATTTGGCGATGGCCAACGCTCGTAGACTTTTAAAACGTCGCCGCGATATAACTGTGCCCACTCGGTGAGAAAGGCATCGGAAATGCCTTGAATGGCTCGTTTTGGAAAGGATAGGACAGGGGCACTCATTTCGGGATCCAGTTTATCCGATCGACCTACAAGCCGCTATTTATCTATCTGGACAGCTTAGCTGTTTCGACGATCGAGCGGATGCGGCACCTTGACCCACTTCATACCGGCGGCGGTGGCGGCATCGACACCGAGTTGGGTGTCTTCGAAGACCAGGCAATCGGCCGGAGCGACACCCAGGCGCTCGGCGGCGATGAGATAGGGTTCCGGGTTGGGCTTGGCGCGGGTGTAGTCCTCGGCGCAGACCAGCGTTTCGAAGCGATCCAAAAGTCCGAGCTGTTGCAGCGAGCGGAGGACCGACTCACGGCCGCCGCCGGAGACGATGGCGAAGGGAACGCGGCCGTGGGCGTCGTCGATGTGTTCCAGCACCTCGGCTACGGCGGTGAGCTGCGGCAGAGCCTCGTGGAAGTAGCCTTCCTTGATCTGCGCGGTCTGCGCGACGGGCAGGTGGATGCCCTGCGCGCGGCTGAGATCGTGAAGAATCTCCTCGACCGGTCGGCCACCCCACTCGTAGAAGAGCTCTTCGGGGAAGTCGCAGCTGACGGCGTCCAGGGCGCGGCGCCAGGCGAGATAGTGCAGCGGCATGGAGTCGACGACGGTGCCGTCGCAGTCGAAGAGGTACGCCTTGAACTCGCCGGGAGGCAAGGGAAGCGTGAACTGGCGGAGTGCAGGGGTGAGAATTTCACTCATGTTTTGATTCTATTTGCCGATAAGGACAGCAGCGCTCAGTAGCCGTTCGCGAGCAGGTAGTCGCCCGTGAGCCACTCCGCGGCGTGGGTGCCCGAAGCTCGTTTTTCGGTATATTTTGCCAGAACGTCCGCTTCGATGTTGACCGGAGCTCCGGGGGCGAGCGCATGGAGGTGCGTACTGCGGTAGGTGTGTGGAATGACGGCGATTTCGATGGGTACGCTCCCCTGCGCGTCAGGCGGAAGCACCTTCGCGACAGTAAGGCTGATGCCGTCAACGGTGATGGATCCCTGCGGAAGCACAAACCCGGCGAGTTCGCGCGGCAGTTTGACCGTCATGCGCCAATCCGTGCTCTGGAGATCCGACGAGAGCGGCAGAAGAGAGGCAAGCGTGCCTTTGCCGTCGATGTGGCCCTGCACAACATGGCCGCCGAGCGGCGCGCCGGCAGGGGTGGGCAACTCGAGATTGACCAAGGCGCCCGGCTGCAGCTGGGCCAGGGTGGTTCGCTCGACGGTCTCGGTGGCTAGGTCGGCGGCAAAACGTGCGATCTCGGGGGCTCCGGCTGCGCCGACGGGGATCGCGGTCAGGCACACGCCGTTCACAGCGATGCTGTCACCCTGTTTCCAGCGGCCAGCGAGCAAAGGCGCCTCAATCAGCAGGCGGGTTGCGCCGCTCGTGGATTCCAGGGAGATGACGGAGCCGGTGGTTTCAACGAGGCCGGTGAACATGGTTCTAGGCTACAGTGCCGCGGCGTGGAGCAGGAGGTGACAAGCTGATCAGGCATGGTTTTGCAGCAATGCGAACAGCAGGTTCCCTTCGGGAATGACAGAAAGAAAGGCAAAGACGAGAAGCAGGTTTCCTCCCGTTCGACTGCGCTCAGGGCGAATGACAGAAAAGAAAGGCAACTGCGCTGCAGTACCCGAGGGCCGCTCTGGCCTTGGTGCAAAGTCGCTAGGCATCACGCACGTGGGGAAATTTCGGCGGTCCCATGAGCCCAGGGATCATGCAGATACCCGGTGATGCGGAGGTCTTCGCCTGATCCGTTCGGGAACGGTTTTTGGGCGGTTGAGGAGAGACGCTCTGCCCAGGTGTCGGGATCGGGCAGGCCGACGGCGAAGGGAAGGGCGTCTGGGCCGAGAAGAGTAGGGGTTTTGTACAAGACGAGGCGATCAACGTAGCCACTCGATAGAAGGCTGCCGTTCAGGGTGGAACCGGCCTCGGCAAGCACGCTGCGAAGACCTCTGCTCTGGAGCAAAGTGTCGAAGAGGGAGTGGAAAAACGTTTCCGGGGCCGCGGGCGGGAGCCGGACAATTTCTACACCGCAGTTCTCCAGTGCGAGCTGGTAGCCCGTGGGGGCCTGGGGCGACGCAATGAGCAGGAGATCGCTTTGCGCGGAGCGAACCAGCTTGGAGTCCAGCGGCGTTCGGAGCGCGGAATCCAGAACTACGCGCAGAAGCGGCCTGCGACGGGGCAGGCCGGTGCGATCGCTGAGTTCGGGATCGTCGGCGAGCACGGTGCCGATGCCGGTCAACACAGCATCGGAAAAATGACGCAGCCGTTGCACATCGGCGCGCGCGGCGGGGCCGGTAAGCCAGTGCGGTGTCCTGCCTTTGCGCGCGGCGGGGGCGGGAGCCAGCTTGCCGTCGGAGGAAATGGCGGACTTCAGAATGACGAAGGGCCGGCCATGCTGAATCGAAAAGGCGAAGGCGTCGTTCAGCCGACGCGCAGCTTGTGCCAGGGCGGAGGCTGGATCGGCAACGGCGACCTCGACCCCTGCGGAACGGAGCTTCGCGATGCCGCTGCCGCGCACCCGCGGGTTGGGATCGACGGTCGCAACGACGCAGCGGGCGATCTTTGCGGCCACGAGCGCGTCGGCACAGGGGCCGGTGCGCCCGTGGTGATAACAGGGCTCCAGCGTGACATAGGTGGTAGCGCCTCCCACGCTGTGCCCGCGACCTGCGGCATCTTTCAGGGCGACGATCTCGGCGTGGTCGCGGAGATCGTAGCGGTGTGCACCTACGCCGAGCACCTGCCCATCCCGGACGAGAACGCAGCCGACCGCCGGATTGGGCGAGGCAAAGGCTGCTGCCTCGCGCGCCAGATCTAGCGCGCGATGTAGGAGACGGTCATCGTCTGGCAGGAGAGGCATTCTGAGCCAGCATAGCTGGCCTCGGAGGTGTTGCGTGCGAGGTCTTCCCGAGCTGGAAAGGAGAGAACGGGCGTGGGCTTCGCGCTCTCGTAGGCGAGGGTGTTCTCAGGCGTTTGAGAGGCGGGGGAGTGGTGGCAGAAGGAGATCAAAATCGCAAACAGAGCGGCAAAGAGTTGATGCATAGGAGGCAGCCTCTACACGTGCAGGGAAGTGGAAGCAATGCCTAAGCATCCCCTAATCTGTTGCCGATGAAGATACCTCTTTTGTAGTTTCTTGCACATCTGGAGCAGGGGTAATGGCCTGAGGATGTCATTACTTCGGTGTTTTACGTGCTATCTGAAGTGCCGTTACGACTGGATCGGGCCTGCAAGGAAGAGGCTTGGCTGAAGCTGTGCAGGCGCGACCGGAAAGCAGATTCCCTGCGGGAATGACAGAAAGAAAAGCAACTGCTCTGCGTGACCTCAGGGTTTCCGCTAGAGCTTCTGAACGCGGTGCACGTCGCGTACGCCGGGCACCTTGCGCAGATTTTGTTGCATACGCGTGAGGTGGCGAAGGTCCAGCGTTTCGATGACGAAGTCCACGTGGACGCCACCATCTTCGGTTGGCCGGGTGTCGACGCTTTTAATGTTGGTGCCGTCCTCGGAGATGATCGCCGCGAACTCCTTCAAGAGTCCCGATCGGTCATCGACGAGTACGGTGAGCTTGACCGGATAGGTGGTCGGCTTGGCACCGTTGTTGTGGCTGTTCGCCGAGCCTGGGGCGGGTGCGGAGGTGGCCCACTCCACCTCAATGCGGCGGTCGGCCTCGTAGAGCAGGTTCTGCACGTTGGGGCAGGTGCGCGCGTGGACGGCTACCCCCTTGCCGCGGGTGACGTAGCCGATGATCTCTTCACCCTTGATGGGATTGCAACAGCGTGCCCGATAGACGAGCAGATCGTCCTGGCCTTCCACCTGCAGGCTTTCGGAGCCCTTGCCGAAGAAGACGCGCTTGACGGCCTCGCTCATGTGCGAGAGTGCGCTGGAGACGGCGCCTTCCTCGTGTGCGGCCTCCGCAGCGTTGGCGTCCCGGGCGCCTGGATCGAGCTTGTTCAACACCTGGCGCGTGGAATATTTCCCAAAGCCGATACCCGCCAGCAGATCCTGTTCGCCGCCCAGGCCGTACTCGTTGGCGACGCGATCGAAGTCCGCCGTCTCGAACCGGTTCAGACCGAGTTTCAGCTTGCGGGCCTCGCGTTCGAGCAATTTCTTGCCGATCTCGATCGCACGGGCGCGCTGGTTTTCGTTCAGCCAGTGCTTTATCTTGTTGCGCGCGCGCGAGCTCTTGGCGAAGCTGAGCCAATCGCGCGAGGGCGCATGGCCGGCTTGCGTGGTGATCTCGACGATGTCGCCGTTGCGCAGCCGCGAACGCAGCGGAACGATGCGGCCGTTGACCTTGGCGCCGGTTGTCGCATGGCCGACGTCGGTGTGAATGGCATAGGCGAAGTCGACTGGGCTGGCATCGCGGGGCAGCACGATGACCTTGCCCTTGGGGGTGAAGGTGTAGACCTCCTCGGGGTACATGTCCATCTTGAGGGTGGACATGAACTCGTTGGGGTCGGGCATCTCGCGCTGCCACTCGATGAGCTGGCGGAGCCAGGCGAGCCGCTGTTCATCGTTGGCCGTTACGGCGTCGGAGGCCTTGTACTTCCAGTGCGCAGCGATGCCCTCCTCGGCGACACGGTGCATCTCCTGGGTGCGGATCTGCACCTCGAACTGGTGGCCGCCCTCGGCGATCAGCGTGGTGTGCAGCGACTGATAGAAATTCGGCCGCGGCATGGCGATAAAGTCTTTGAACCGTCCCGGAACCGGCCGCCAGGTGGCGTGCAGCAGGCCAAGCACGGCGTAGCAGTCGGGTTCGGTCTCCGTGATAACGCGCACGGCGAACAGATCGTACACCTGCTCTACTGGAATGGCGTGCAGATTTAGCTTCTGCTGGATGGAGTAGAGCCGCTTGATGCGCGACTCCACGCCGGCGCGAATTTTGGCTTCGCGGAGCTTGGTCTCGAGCGTGGTGACGATGCGGTCCAGGAACGCTTCGCCTTCGCCGCGCAGGGAATCCACCTCGGCGGTGAGTTTGTTGTAGCTCAGCGGATCGACAAAGCGGAAGGCGAGGTCTTCGAGTTCGCCGCGGAGCTTGCCCATGCCCAGACGGTGCGCCAGGGGAGCGTAGACGTCGAGCGTCTCCTTGGCGATGCGGGCCTGTTTTTCCGGTCGCAGATGCTCGAGCGTGCGCATGTTGTGCAACCGGTCGGCGAGCTTGATGATGACGACGCGGACATCATCGACCATGGCCAGCAGCATCTTGCGGATGTTCTCGGCCTGCGCGTCTTCGCGGTTGGCGAACTTGATCTTGTCGAGCTTGGTGACGCCGTCGACGATGTGCGCGACCTGCTCGCCGAAGCGCTTGGCGATCTCGGGCGTGGTGACGGGTGTGTCTTCGACGGCATCGTGGAGCAAACCGGCGGCGATGGCCGTGGCGTCCATCTTCAACTCGGCGAGCAGCTGTGCGACCTCGAGCGGATGGATGATGTAGGGCTCGCCGGAGGCGCGTTTCTGCGTGTCGTGCTGTGCCTGCGTAAAAGCCCAGGCCGCGCGCACCAGATCCTGGTCGTCGCCCGGCCGATTGGAATGCAGGGTTGCCAGCATGTGCTCGAAGCGTTCTTCGAGATGCAGTGGATCGGTGGTGGACTTCGGGGTGGCGGCGGGTGGGGGAGTCCCGGCGGGTGGTGTCTTCGCCTCTGCCTGATCTTCGGGTGCCGGCTCCGGCGAAAACGCGCCGGAGGGCTCGTCCAGCGCTACCTGCGCGCTTTGCGGCAGCGCCCCAGGCAGGCTGGGCAGGGCAGCTTCCAGGCGCATCCCGGAGTCGCTGGTCCCGGCGTTGTGCAGGGCATCCGGGGGGGCACTCCGATGCGCGTCTGGTGATGCCGGAATGGCCCCGGCCGCGTTCTCAGCAACGCTGCGCGCAGGCACCTCTGACCAGACATTTGCCATGGTTCATTATAGCGACGGTGTGTAGCGAGGAAATCGATCCGGCTTTCTTGGGCGGTTCTCCCTCCGGTCGAGAGAGCAATGCTTTGGAGACGATACAGCCGTTTCGCTTCGGGTCGAAAGGTCGCTTTTTAGGACAAATACCCTCAATTTTTCACCGCAAAAGTCCCGGCACGGGTCGCGCCCCGCCGTGCGTCCAGGTGATGAGTTCGTCGAAGGCCCTGCCGATCTCCTCCGGGGTGATGGAGCAATGGCCGTCGTGCGGTACGTACTGCTGCACCAGGCGATCGCCGAAGCCGGCTCCCTCGACCATCTCGTTGTAGAGGGTCAGCAGCGTTGGCGGAATCAGGGGGTCGTAAATAGTGTGCACGGCCAGCATGGGGCGGCCGAGGTGGCCGGTCGGCGTGTAGTGGCGCACGAGATAGTCGCGGGCTCTGCGATCGGCGGTGTAGCGGCGGACGGTTTCGTTCAGCTCCACATCGCTGGCGGTGAGGCTCGGGTTTGCGCCGCTGTAGATCCAGTTGCGGTTGTCGAAGGGATTGCCGCCCGCGCGGCGCTGCATGTCCGCGAGCACAAAGGTGAAGTAGCTGATATCGCGGGCCACGCTGGCATCCGTGTGCAGGCCCATAAGATTGCGGATCAGGGTGGCGTTTGCCGGGTTGTTTTTCAGCGCGTTGGCAATATGCTCGCGCACCGCCGCGGTGTCGTCGAACTCCGGTGAAATGGGAACCAGTGGGCCCATCACGCCCGGAAAGTAGACATCGAAGGCTGCCCGCAGCGCAAAACGGCGGTCGAAGGAGACAAACGTCGGCCCCACGGCACCGCACAGGTCCAGGCCACCGAGGTAGGGCTTGGGGTTCAGCTCCAGGGTAATCATTACCAGCGCGCCGCCCATGGAGCCGCCGACGGCGTAGGTCTCCCTGGGATGACCGTATTTATGGTCGAAGTAATGGCGCAGCGCCTCGGTCTCGGGATAAGCCTGCTGCACCGCCCAGCCGCCCTCGGAGTACGCGCTTTGCGCCACGGCGTAGTGCCGGTCGATGAGCGTCTCCAGGTCCGGATGGAGGCGCTGCGCGATGTGATAGGAGACGCCATGCTCGGCATACCCGTGGAAGTAGACCACCAGCGAGCCGTTCCAGTCCGCCGGAACGTCGATGCGGTACTCCGCTCCGTCGAGCAGGCCAACTTCGGTGGTGGTGCTGCCTTCCTGCAATACCTGCGAATCGATTGGCTTCTGGGCACGAAGCGGCACGGCGATCAGGCACAGCAGAGCTCCTGCCAATGAGGGAAAGAAGAGCAGGGCGGCCGTAAACCGCGGTCGTTGAGGCAATCGAGACATGTTGAAGCGTGAACCCATCGTACCGCGTGCGCAGGCAGGACCGGCGGAGCATCTGTTCGATAGCATTCGTTTGCAGGGGGGCGGTAAACGCAAGCCGACTTACCGACACCGATCCCCTGCCGAACCCACGCCATGCAAGCTGACTCCCGCGAAATGGATTCTTCGCGTCCTGTTCGCTGGGCCGTGTGCAGCAGACTGCCTGCCGAGGCGCCCCCTCCCCCTCCACTGGGATGTCTTGGACGCAAATTCTTTGTTTTGTTACAGATGCAAGGAGCGTAGCCTTGCAAAATATTCAAAACAAAGAATTTGCGTACAAAATCTCTGATTTCAGCAACTTACCGAGGGTGTACGGCTACGTACGGGCTGCGGGGGGGGCGATGAGGACGGATTCCGGTGATTTCAGGGTAGCTGGTTCCTGGGTAATCATGTGCAACGGCCCTCTTCCGGGCTGTTGCGAGGAGTTCGGAGGCCATTTGGATGGTTATCACTTCCAACAATGGGACTTGTCGCGACCAGTCACTTCTCATTCCGCAACAAGGATCTAGGCTGACGCATTGGCAACTCGTTTCAGAGATGCCTGTACCTGTGGCGTGTCAAAGAAAGGCATGGACATGTCGTACAAAGCCTCGCGGGCTGCCGGACGACCCTTGTCCCGCCATAGCCTGAGTAGCTGTTTCGTGCATGCGTAAACAGCCGTTGGACCTGCCGCAAGGCGGCCTGCCATCTCCGAGGCGGCTGCCTCCAGTTCGTCATCTGCCACTACGGTGTTTACGGCGTTCCAATTGAGCAGTTGGGAAGCACTGACAGGGGTAGAAAGCATCACGAGTTCCATTGCTTTTGGCAGCCCGATCCGCTCAGCAAGCAGGTACATGCCACCCTGGAGCGTCAGGATCCCCACCTGTGCCTCTGGAAAGGAGAACTCCGCCGTCCTTGCGGCAAGGATGAAGTCGCAGCTGAGCGCGAGCTCGAAGCCACCACCTCTGCAGCCGCCCTGAATCACTGCGAGCGTCGGAATGGCAAGGCTATCGAAGCGATCCAGTGCGTCGGCATAGATTCCAATGCGGGGCCGCAGCTCCGCACTTGAGACCCCTACCCAATCACGAACGTCCCCTCCCAGGCAGAAGTCATTACCGGCTCCTCTTACGACAAGGACTCGCGCGTCGCTCTCAGCCACGCGGATGATGGCATCCCGAATCTCCTCCCGCATCTGGAAGTCGATCCTGTTGCCGCCAGGGCGACTGAGTGTCATTGTGGCGACTGCATCCTTAAAGCAAAGTTCGACGTGGTTCATCAGTTTTCCTTCCATGCAACTGGGTGTGATCGTGAAACAAAGAAATGCGTAGCAGGCGAGTGAGGACGGCGTGTCTCTGAGGCGAAACCGTCTCACAGGGCTTCAGACGCATCGTGAAGCGCGAAGGAGCGACAGCTATCCCTGCTGCTCAATAAATGCGAGTAGGAGCTCACTGAGCCGAAGCGGTTGTTCTTGCTGAATCCAGTGTCCAGCTCCATCGATTAGCTCAATTTCACCCATCCTCGTCACCGCTTTGCTTCTCATCACTTCAAGTGCTCCGGGTGCCGAGTAGGTTCCCCAATCGCTCTTCCCACCAATGAAGAGCGACGGTACATCGATGGTCTTGCCCGAGAATAGGCGCAAATCAGCGATCAGCTCTGGATCGGAGAACACGCGATACGCTTGCAGGGCGCCTTGGAATCCGGTGCGCTCGTACTCCGCCGTGTAGACTTCGAGGTCCGCCTCGGTGAGCCATTCACAGGCAGCGATGTCCTTGGCCGTAGGCATAAAAAGAGCGACCGTCTCAGGCATCGTCTTGCCCAGCTCCATGACGTAGTAGGTTGGCATCTTTGCGAGTTCCGCAGCAGTTCTCCCCTTCAACGGATGTGGGTCGTTGCCAGGCCAATCGCCACTTTTTACATAGAAGAGTGCTCGAAGAAAGGCATGTAAACCTTGCGGAGGGTGCCACATGTCATCGTTCGCCTTCTCTGAGCTCAAGTATTGCTGGTAGTACTCCCTGGGAGGATCGAGCGCTGCTAAGGCCGCTGCCAGCTTCTGATTGTCAGCATTCGGGTGAGCTGATGGAAACGCATCTCCCATCTCGTTGAACGGAAATGCTGGAGGGCCCGGGAAGGGTGCGCTCATCAAAGTCACGGAGCGGAACACATCAGGCCGGGCCAGTGCACAGTACGCCGCAACGGGTGAACCAAGGTCGTGGCCTACAACTGCTGCTGTTTGCCGATACCCCATTGCCGACACCAAACCAACGGCATCACGCACCAGATTCAAAATGCTGAAGGGCTCCAGCGGGGTGTCATAGCTATTTACCCAGCCGGTTGTGCGGCCAAAGCCGCGCTGGTCTGGAGCGGCAACATGGTATCCAGCGTCAGACAGGAGCGGCATAAGGTGCCGCCAGCCGTAAGCCAGGTCCGGGAACCCATGCAAGAGCAGGATGAGCGGCCGATCGGGGCTTTGATAGCCGGACTCAAGGATATGTACATCGAGGCCGTTCACTCCATGAACCATGCGCGACCGAATGGTACTGGGCAGTGTTCCATTGCCGAAATCTGAGGTGTCCATACTTGTTTCTCCTAATGATTTTGCGCGAGCCATTCGGAACGACGCCGCAACGAGGCCCGCTGCACCCATCGACAGAACAGTTCGCCGGCTGGGCAGTGTCCTAAGTGGCATATCGGCGCTCCTTGTATGGCGTTCGCCATAGTTCAATACAAGCAATACTATGGCGATTGGTATACTATGTCAATCGAGGGCTAATATTTTCACCGATGGGACGCAAAACTGAAGCTCGGACCCGCGCCATCGCCACGGCGGATCGGCTATTCCGCATCCAGGGCTATACCGCGACGGGGCTGACCCAAATCCTCACGGAAAGCGGGGCACCCAAGGGTTCGTTCTACTTTCATTTCCCACGCGGCAAGGCACAGCTCGCAGAAGACACAATCGACCAGTACGTTGCGAGAAGAATCGCCGTCTTGAAAGAGATTTCGGCCACTACAACCGGAGACGCGCAAGGGTTCGTTCAGAAGATTTTCACCACCTTCGCTGCCGAAATGGTCGCCTCTGATTTTGAGTACGGTTGCCTCATGCAAAATCTTGCGAATGAGCTACCCGCGCTTGACCCTGAGTTGACCAAACGAGTCGCCCGCGGCTTTGTCGATTCAACCGAGGTGATCGCATCACACTTCCGGGAATGTGGCTTTACCTCTCCGAGAGCATCCGCTGTCGCATCTGCCTTGGTAGCCGCTCTAGAAGGGGCTCGGACGGTGGCCCGGCTGCAACGCACGCCAGCTATCTTTGAAGCGCTTGCTGAGGTCAGTCTTTTGAGGTGCGATGTCGCGGAAGATAGGCCGATAAGCACGATGCAGCAACGAGAGTTCACTTCAGCAGTGGCGGATCTTGGTTCCAAGTCCCCCTAAACGCGGTTCTCGGAAGTCTGGCTGCTCTTTGCTTTCACGAACGTTCCATTCTGGAACGCGTCTGACAGGCGCGGTTTGAGCGCCGAAGCGGGAAAGCGGCGAGGCTGAATACATGAAAATTCGATTGCAGGCTAAAGTTTGGCCGCCCTGTGCCGATATGTTAGGAGGATGCTTCGTCTTTCTGCCCTGTCGTGTCTTTGCGTCTTTGGCATGGTGGCTTTTCCGCCTGCTCGCGGGGGCGCGCAGACGCTCGACCTGCCCAGCAGCAAGCAGCTGGAGCTGCCGCTGCCGGGCTCGCCGTTTAAGACCAACAGCCTGCCCATGTCGCTGGCGGTCTCCCCGGACGGACGTTACGCCGCGACGCTGAACGCGGGCTATGGCACGGCGGAGAGCCGGTATGACCAGTCGGTGCTGGTCGTCGACCTCCAAACCGGCAAACCGCTGGATTTTCCCGACGCGCGCACCGGGTTGCGGGCACACCAGACGCTGTATCAAGGCCTGTCCTGGAGCAGCGACGGACACCGCCTGTACGCGAGCATGGCCTCGCTGACCGCACCCACGGGCGGCAAGCCGGAGACGACCGGCAACGGCATCGCCGTGTACCGCTTCGAGGATGGCCAGCTCACGCCGGAGCGGCTGATCCCGATTCCGCTGCAAAAGCTTGCCCCCGGCAAGGCCTCGACGCTGAAGGACCCAGTTCCGGCGGGCATGGCGATCCCGTACCCCTCGGGGCTGGCGCTGGTGCACCGCGAAGGCCACGGCGATGCACTGCTGGTAGCCGATGATCTGTCCGATGACGCGCTGCTGCTCGACACGGCTTCGGGGGAGATCGTGACGCGCTGGGATCTGTCGAACTCGGCGGCGGTGCCGGCCTCGTACCCCATTGTCGTGACCGCGACGCGGGATGGACGGCGTGGATTTGTCGCGCTTTGGAACAGCTCGGCCGTGGTGGAGCTGGATCTGGTGCACGGCCGCGAGCTCGGCCGGGTAACCCTGCTGGGGCCGAAGACGCCAACCTCGCCGGGATCGCACCCGGCGGCTCTGGCGCTCAGCCCCGATGAGCGCACCCTGTATGTGGCGCTGGCCAACCGCGACATGGTGGCGGCGGTGGACGTGCCCGCTGAATCAACCAAGGCCATGCGGCCAAAGCGCTTCTTCGATACCAAGCTGCCGGGGCAGACCTACTTCGGCGCCGTGCCGGATGCGGTGGCGGTCTCGCCCGATGGCAAGCAGCTGTTCGCTGCCAACGCCAGTGCGGATGCGATCGCTGTCTTCAATCTGGAGGCGAAGATTCATGGAAAGGCTGCAAACACAGCCGCGCGACCGACCGGCTTCGTGCCCACAGGTTGGTATCCCACCGCGCTCGGTGTAAATCAGGGCGAGCTCCTGGTTGCCACCGCGAAGGGCCAAGGCACCGGCCCGAATAACATGCCGCAGCGGAATGCGGCGCCCAACGACGCGCGCCGCGACCGCACCTATATCGGTACGCTGCTCTACGGATCATTTGCGCGGGTGCCGCTCGCCGGTCTGCCTGCGCAGCTCGCCGGCGATACCGAGGAGGTGCTGCGCGACAATCGCATGCGCGCGGCGGAGGAAAAGATCGCCTTCGCCTCCGGGACAAACCCCATCAAGCACATCATCTACATCATTAAGGAGAACCGGACCTACGATCAGATCCTCGGCGACGAGGCTGCGGCGAACGGCGACCCGAGCCTGACCATGTACGGCCGCAGCATCACGCCCAACCAGCACAAACTCGCTGAGCAGTTCGGCATTCTCGATAATTTTTACGACTCCGCCGAGGTTTCCGGCGACGGACACGTCTGGTCGAACGCCGCGATCACCTCCGATTACACGGAGAAGACCTGGCAGCAGAGCTATCGGGGCCGCGAGCGCTCCTACGACTTCGAAGGCGTGGTTTCGGGCGGCTATCCGCTGCTTGAGGGCATTCCCGATGTGAATGAGCCAGCGAGCGGCTATCTGTGGACCAACCTCGCCGCACATGGCAAGTCGCTGTATCACTTCGGCGAATACATCTCCACAACCTTCTGTACGGAAAAAACCATCGCTGCGCGGCAGCAGCAGTCGCCCACGCTGGGGACGCCAGAGGACGAAGCCGCCGGCTGTCCGCGGCCGGCGATTCACAAGGGCGAGCCGATGCCCGCGAACTACGGCGGCGGCACCAGCCCCTACCCGTGGCCCATTCCAATGATCGCGAAGAACATCGCCACGAAGCCCGAACTGGTGGGGCACTTCGACCCGGAGTACCCCGACTTCGAACTGGCGTTTCCCGACCAGTTGCGGGTGGAGGAGTTTTTGACGAAGTTCCGCACCTGGACCGCCGCGCGAACTGCGGGCCACGATGAGATGCCGAGCTTTATCCAGCTGCGCCTGCCCAACGATCACACCGCGGGCACACGGCCCAATATGCCGCGGCCGAACGCCTCGGTGGCCGATAACGATCTGGCCGTCGGCCGCGCGGTGGAGGCCATCTCCCACTCGGCGTTTTGGGAGGATACGGCTTTTTTCATCCTCGAAGACGACGCGCAGGATGGCGCCGACCACGTGGACGCGCATCGCAGCACGGCGCTGGTGATCAGCAAGTATGCTCCGCGTGCAAAGAGCGGAACACCCTTTGTTGACCACCGCTTCTACACCACCGTCAGCACGATCCGCACCATGGAAACCCTGCTGGAACTGCCGCCGATGAACAACAACGACGCCTTTGCGCCGCTGATGTCCCCGCTATTTTCAGGGGCAGGCGACCAGCCGGCCTATACGGCCGATACCAGCAACCGCGAGAACGGGATGATCTACCAGATGAACACGACTCGCAGCCCGGGCGCAGCCGCCTCGTCGCGCATGGACTTCACGCATCCTGACCAGGCGCCCACCGCACAGCTCAACGCCATCCTGTGGCGTGACGCGATGGGTGACAAGCCGCTGCCGCCGGAGCTGCTGCATCCTTCTACCCGCGCCCGCAAGAAGGATGACGACGACTAGAAGGTAATGTCTGACAGATATTTTCGGTGTAGCCGTGGGCTTCAGCCCCCGGACAAAGTGTACGAACGTAGAGCCCTTCAGGGCTGGTTATGCGGAAAACCAGGGCTCTAGCTACTTCCCCCACAGGTGCACAGGGCAACGAAAAGCATATCCCTTCGCCGAGCTACGGGATGACAACTTCAAGAAAATCTCATAGGTGCGGGCTGAAGCCCCGCACCTAACACCCTGACTGATAAATTAGATTCTCTTCTACGCGGTCTTCGTGGTGAGCGCCATCACGGCCATGCGCGTGAGCTCGATTCCGATGGAATCTTCCACGCGGGTTCCGCTTTTGTGGGTGACCCGCAACGCCTTGCCTACCATCGTGCAGATCTGGAAGCGGTTGTTCTCCTGCTCAAGTGCCCTGTGGATTTGTTCGGAACGCATGTGTACTCCAGAAAATTGGTGGATCTGGTGGGGTTCTCCAAGGCGCGAGAGAGGGCGTTCGCCCGGGCTGGGCGTAGCGGGAGCACCCGCGCTGCACCCGCCGCAAGGGAATGCGGCGGGTTGGCCCAAAGGCACGCAGACGATGTACTCGATAGATCCATCTTACAGCGGCTGAGCTTTCGCGCCCTACAACTTCCTGTTCATGGCTCTTTGGCGGCACGGCAACTTGGCGGCACGACTCCGCGACCGCTGCCTGTCAGCGCGGAAACACGCTGCGCTCCGCTTCGGCGATGGGCAGGTCGTTGATGCTGGCCTCGCGGCGCTGCATCAGACCGCTCGGAGCGAACTCCCATAGCTCGTTGCCGTAGCTGCGGAACCATTGGCCGCTGTCATCGTGCCACTCGTACTGAAACTTCACGGCCATGCGGTTGTTGCGAAAGCCCCAAAGCTCCTTGCGCAGCCGGTAATCGAGCTCGCGCCGCCATTTGCGCTCGAGGAAGCGGGTGATCTCGTCGCGCCCGTGGAGAAACTCGGTGCGATTGCGCCACTCGGAGTCTTCCGTGTAGGCCGCGGCTACGCGCTTCGGGTCGCGGGTGTTCCAAAGGTCTTCGGCGAGTTGCACCTTGCGGGCGGCGAGTTCGGGGTCGGTGAACGGTGGTGCGATGGTCTCGGGCATGGCGGGACTCCTGAAGGCAGTGCAGGAAAGCCTGATTGATCTGTGGGTGAAGACGGTAAAGGCAAAAGCAGGTTCCCTACGAGAATGACAACAAGAAGGGCAAGTACGAAAGTAAAGGCAAGACGCAGATTCCCTTCGGGAATGACAAAAAGAAAGTCAAAGGGGCGCGGGTGCTATCGCTCCATCTCCGGGTACGGCCCCACGCCGCCGCCGCCGATCCATGCATTCAGATGCTCTTCCAGCACGGGCAGCGGGACGGCGCCGGTTTCGAGCACGGCATCGTGAAAGGCGCGCAGGTTGAACTTCGGGCCGAGCGTGGTTTCTGCTTTGGCGCGTTCCTTTTGAATGGCCATTTCGCCGAGATAATAGCTGAGCGCCTGGCCGGGCCAGGAGATATAGCGGTCCACCTCGGTCTCGATCTCGTGATCGCTCAACGCGGTGTTTTCGCGCAGGTACGCCTGCGCCTGTTCGCGGGTCCAGCCCTGGGCATGGACGCCGGTGTCGACGACCAGCCGCGCGGCGCGCCAGGCCTGGTAGCTGAGCATGCCGAAGCGCTCGTAGGGCGTGTGGTACATGCCCATCTCCGTGCCCAGCCGCTCGCAGTAAAGCGCCCAGCCCTCGCCGTAGGCGGAGATGTAGGCGTTGCGGAATTTGGGAAGGTTTTTGTGCTCGGCGGCAATGGAGAGCTGCCACGAGTGGCCGGGGGCGGACTCGTGCAGCGTGAGCGCGGGCAGCGAGTAAAGGCCGCGCGAGGGCAGATCGAAGGTGTTGACGAGGTACACGCTGGGGCCGCCGCGCGCGGAGGTGTAGAACGGTGCGATGGCTGCCGGAACGGGACGGATGGCGAAGCGGCCGCGCGGCTCGTAGCCGAAGTAGCGGCCGGCGACGCCGTCGAACTCTTTGGCAATAAAAGCCGCGCGCATCAGCAGTTCGTCAGGTGTCTTGGCGTAGAACTGGGGGTCGGTGCGCAGAAATTTCAGAAACGCAGGCAGATCGCCATGAAAGCCGGCATCCTTCATGGTCGTCAGCATTTCGGCGTGGATCTTCGCCATCTCGCTGAGGCCGATGGCGTGGATCTGGCCGGGGGTGAGCGTGACCGTAGCATATTCGAGGATGAGCGACTGGTAGTACGCCTGCCCATCTGGAAGAGCCGTCGCGGCGAGCGTCTTCGTAGTGTGCGGAACGTAGTCGTCGACCCAGAAGCGCAGGAGTTTTGCATAGGCCGGGATGACTGCCGTGGTGATGGCGATGCGAGCCTGCGCCCGCAGCGCCTCCGCCTGTGCGGCGGGGATGGAGGCCGGCATGGACGCGAAGGGCTTCCAGTAGGCGGTGGCCTCGGGCGTTTGTGCGTCGGCGGTGGCGCTCAGGGATTTGTCGCGGCCCTGCAGCGTCACCTGGGGCGGTGTGAAGCCACGTGCCAGACCGGCGCGCATGTTGGCCTCCTCCTCGGCGAAGAAGCGGGGGATGTCGCGCATGCGGGCGATCAGGTTGGTGTAGTCGGCGGCGGTGCGCAGGGGGTCCTGCGGCGCGCCGGCGGTGTCGGACCAGAAGGCGGAGTCGGAGTTCACGGGCTCTTCGTACTGGCGGTAGCGCTGCGCGTTGACCAGCACCTGAATCTGTGCGCGGTAGACCTCGAAGTTCAGTCGCTCCGCAGGCGAGAGCTTGCCGGAGTCGATCGCCCCGAGTTGCGTCAGCGTCTGCGTCCAGTAGGCCAGCTTGGCGGCCTGCGTCGCCGCGTCGACCTTCGGCAGATGCGGCCGCATGTGGGGCTGCGTCTCGTCCTCTTCGTCATCGCCGTTCAGGTGCCCCCGCCACTTCCATTCGGCGTTGTAGATGGCCTGCAGCTTCTTGTCCTCCGGCGTCGCCGGGGTGCTTGCGGCGGATCGGCAATCGCAGGTTTGGGTGGCAGGCGCCTGCGCGCGCGCGTTGATGGACAGGATCAGAGCTATAGGAAGAAGGGCGGGGAGCGTTCGGGCGAGCAGGAGTAAACCTCTGGCGTGGGTTGGCTTCACTGTACTCGAAGAACCAAGGGTTGAACTACGGCTGCCGCGCTTCCACCTTGGCGACACGCTCGTGCAGGGACGTCATGGCACGGAGAAGCTCAACGGCATCGCGATGGTGCGTGTCGGCCATGGACTCCTGCCTGGCGGCTAAGGAACTCATGCGTCCGTCCAACCGATTCTCCAGCCCGGAAAACCGGTTTTCCAGCGCGGATAACCGCGTGTTGTTGGATAGCCACGCCAGCACGATCAGGACGCTGGGAATGCCAATGGTCAGCAGTAGTTGCGTATTCGTCATGCTGCCTCCATCTGCGGTAGGGTATCAGATGCGAGAGGAGATCCGATGCGTGTGGGCCTGATGACGCGGGAGTACCCTCCCTATGTGTACGGCGGCGCGGGGGTTCACGTGGAGTATCTGTCGCGCGAACTCGCCAAAAAGATCGAGGTGGAGGTTCACGCCTGGGGTGAAGTTCCGGCCCATGAGCAGATGCCCGGTCATGCGGAGCCGCCGAACCCAAATCTCGAAATTCACTTCGAGCAGCCCTGGAGCGCGATCAGCGAGGGCACAGAGGCCAAGTTCAAGGGAGCGCTCGAGGCGCTGTCCCTGAATCTGCTGCAGAACCTGCATCTGGACCGGCTGGACATTATCCACACGCACACCTGGTATGTGGCGATGGCGGGATTTCTCGCCAAAAAACTTTACGGAATACCGTTTGTGCTGACCACGCATTCGCTGGAGCCGCTGCGCGCGTGGAAGGCCGAGCAGCTTGGCACGGGATATGCGCTGAGCTCGTGGATGGAGCGGACGGCGATCCTCGATGCGGACGCGATTGTGGCGGTCTCGAACGGCACCAAGGCCGACATCCTGCGCGCCTACCCCGACGTGCATCCCGCGCGCATTCATGTCATCTACAACGGCATCGATCTGCGGCAGTACCAGTACACGCCCGAGATCTCGGCGCTGCGGAAGTACGGCGTGGATGAGACGAAGCCGTATGTGCTCTTCGTGGGGCGCATCACGCGGCAGAAGGGCGTAACGCATCTGGTGGAGGCGATCCAGTATCTGCCGCCGGGCACGCAGGTGGTGCTGTGCGCGGGCGCGCCGGACACCCCGGAGATCGCCGCGGAGATGCGCGCCAAGGTGGAGGCTGTGCGCCGGCAAACGCCGCTGAGCCAGCCGGCCGCGGTGGAAAACTTCACGCCGCCGGGCCAGGAGCCCCCGGGACACTCGATCGCCACCGGCGACCCGCTCGGCATTGGCCACAACATCGTCTGGATTGAGCAGATGGTCACCAAGGAAGAGGCCATCCAGCTCTATTCGCACTGTGCGGTCTTCTGCTGCCCGAGCGTGTATGAGCCCTTTGGAATCATCAACCTGGAGGCTATGGCGTGCGGCGCACCGGTGGTGGCGTCGGCCACCGGCGGCATCCTGGAGGTGGTCGTGGAAGGGGAGACCGGCTATCTGGTGCCGTTTGAGGGGGATCCGGAGACGAGCTTTCCCCTCGACCCGGCGCAGTTCGCCGAGGATCTGGCCATGCGCCTAAACGGGCTGCTCGGGGATCCCGCCAAGGCAAAGGCTCTGGGAGCAGCCGGGCGCAGGCGCGTGGAGGCTCATTTTTCCTGGACGGCGATCGCGGAGCAGACGATCGGACTCTACCGGGAGCTGATCGCCGCGCGCATGAGTTAGGGCTGCAGTCAGGGCTGCATTGAGGGGTCGCACATCTCATGGCGATTGTTGTGCCAGCAGCCGAGAAGTCGCTTGGCGAGGGTGCGCTCGTCAACCGGCGCGTTTGCGTTGGCGGCGATCTGCTCCACCTTGGCGTGGGCTGCGGCATAGGTCTCGGGTGCAAGACTGAATCGGTTCATATAGCTGAGCAGGGCACGTAGTACGAGGGGATCGCTGCTGTCGAGAAAAGGGATGAGTGCGGCGTTGACCTCGGTGTTCTGGGGCTGGGCGAGGGAGATGGCGCGCATGGTCTCGGCGAGGGACGCCGGGATCTGATCTTTGCGGCGGATGAACTCGATAACAGCGGCCTGAATCTCGGGAGAGTTGCGGCCTTCAGGGATGCCGGTGGAGGGATCGCGGAAGAGGGTCGCGTCGGCGGCAAGCAGAATGAACAGGACTTCCGGGCCCGGCGCCGGCACGGGTCCTTTGGAGCGGGAGTAAGGTGCGCCGGGGCCCTGGTCGGGCGGGGGCTGGATGGCGGTCGTCGCGTCGGGGCGGCGCAATTCTTCTAGGAGAACGTTCAGTAACTCAGGCGGCGCGGGACGCAAGACTGATAAACCTTGTAGCACCTCGAAGGCCATGGCGCTGGTTGGCGGGTCTGGGTCGTGCAGCTTGGGCGCGATCCGGGCGATGTAGGGCACCAGCATGACACGCGCAGCCAGATCGATCGAGCGGGCATCCGGGGCTTTGCGGTTTTCCAAATCGAAGAGAACATCCAGCGCGAGAAAGCGTGTGGGCGGGTCTGGCAAGTCGGCAAGGTCAAGCACAGCCGGAATCTGGCGCTGCAGGGCGGACAGGGGCTCGGCTTGTACGGACCGGTCGAGGGCATCGAAGTAGTCGGGTGCGGGATGGGCGCTCTGGGCCGTGATTTGTTGCACGAGGCTGGCTATATCCGGCGCGGGAGACGGGTCTTGGGCACTGGCCAAGCAGGTGAGGGCAGCGAATGGGATCCAAAGATGCCGGCGAGCGCGCATATGCGCAAGTGTAGCGTTGGGTATGAATCTCCTGCGGGAAACGCGCGGGTGAATTGCAGCGTGCTGGGCCCGGACGCATCTTATAATCAGAGCTTACGTGTAATCAGGGCTTACGCGCAGGCATTGCGCGGCTTGCCCCAGGAGTTATTGTCATGGCCAACTTTCTCGATCAGCTCAAGTCGATGACGACCGTTGTCGCCGACTCCGGCGACATCAATTCGATTAAGCAGTTCAAGCCCACCGACTCGACCACCAACCCGTCCCTGCTCGCGACCGCCGCGGGTATGCCGGAGTACCAGTCGATCGTCGATGATGTGCTCAGCCAAGCGCGCGAGTCGCTCGGACCCGATGCGGATGACAAAGAGGTCGCCGCGGCAGCGTTCAAGACGCTGGCAGTCGCCTTCGGCCGCAAGATCCTGGACATCGTTCCCGGTCGTGTGTCCACCGAGGTGGATGCGCGGTTGAGCTACGACAAAGAGAAGACGATGGACCAGGCCCGCGACATCATTCATCAGTACGATCAGGCCGGCATCGGCCGCGAACGCGTGTTGATCAAGATCGCCTCCACCTGGGAGGGCATTGGAGCCGCAAAGCAGCTTGAAGAAGAGGGCATTCACTGCAATCTCACGCTGCTCTTCGGCATCCATCAGGCGGCGGCCTGTGCTGAAGCCAAGGTCACCCTGGTTTCGCCGTTTGTCGGCCGGATCCTGGACTGGTACAAGCACGACACCGGCAAGGATTATCCTCCTGCGGACGATCCGGGCGTGGAGTCGGTCACCGAGATCTACGACTACTACAAGAAGTTCGGTTACAAGACACAGATCATGGGCGCTAGCTTCCGCAACATGGGCGAGATTGTCGAGCTTGCCGGCTGCGATCTGCTGACCATCGCGCCCAAGCTGCTGCAGCAACTGCAGGACACCGAGGGCACGCTGGAGCGTAAGCTCGATCCGGCGAAGGCCGGTAAGGATCCGATCGAGAAAATCTCCATGGACCAAGCGACCTTTGAAAAGATGCACGCCGAAAACCACATGGCGCATGACAAGCTCAAGGAAGGCATCGAAGGCTTCTCCGAGGCGCTCGAGCACCTCGAAGAACTGCTGGCCAAGCGGGTGGCGGAGCTCGGCAAACCGGAGCCTGCCGGCGCAAAGTAGCGTTCCTTCCAGGTTGCAGGAACGTAGAGGAAAGCAGACCCCTCCGCTGCGCTGCGGGATGACAACCTCAAGACGCTACTCCACCCCTACGCAAAACGGCTTTAGCGGGCCGAGCCCTTCGCCCCGCCACACGCCTGATCGTAGACAATGCTGGCTTCTCCTCGCACACTCTCGATCTGCGATGGGGGGGCTGAACAGGGAAAGAGAAACCACTGGGGCTGCGACGTGAGCGCGTGGTCTCCAATCGTCGGTGTCGAAACACTCAGAGGGTACCAGCGATCGGCCTGCCAGCTTGTATCGGTCGGGCGAGGATCATCTACCACGATTGCGCTGTAGCGGTGCTGTGCCAACTCATCATCGAACTGCCGTCGCAGGTCGGTGCTCACGCTGCCGAGGTGGGCGTCCAGCACGGCGCCCAAGGCTTCGCCCTCAGCAAGGGGCTCCTTGCCGGCCAGAACGGCGTCGTGGCTGTGGTTCAGCACATACACATCGCCGGGCAGAGAACCGATCTCGCGTACCAGCAGGTTGCCGCGGGCATAGGCCACGGGCGGCGGCAGAAACCACCCGGGGTAGTAGATCAAGGCGAAAAGCTGCGCCGCGGCGGCGAATAAAACCAGCACGGCCACTCGTTGCGGCAGGGCTGAACCCAAGCCGGTGACGGGGATATCCTGGGTCGTCTCTGCGGCCCGCAGAAGCCTGCCTGTGGCCACGCCGAAGAGCATCGCCGTCCACGCAAAGATAGGCATGGGCGCGTTGCTCGAAGCGCCGCGGTGGGCCTCCACGAACCACACTCCGCCATAGAGCGCAAACGACACCAGAAGGTAGAAGAGAGCCGAGGCGCTCCGCCAGCGAACCCCTGTAAACAGCGCGGCAGCGATGATCGCCAGCCATGCGATGCCGAGTGGCTGCAACACATTCACCGGCCAATACAGAGCCGCTTGCCTCCACACGATCCCGAGACCTTGCGTCACGCGAAAAACGTAGAAGGTGTACCAGCCATGGGTGGCGTGATTCAGAACAAGTACGCTGCCCAGAGCGGCGGCGAAGAACACGGTCAGGGTGGCGGCCAGGCGACGCGGTTGCCGCCACTCCGCCAGAAGGATCAGGAACGCCAGCGGAATGACGCTCTGCTTGGTCTGAAAGGCAAGCACCCAGACCAGGGCGGCCAACACCGGATAGCCTCGGCGCTGTACAAGCAGCGCGAGCACGATGAAAAACACGAACAGCGCATCCACGCGGCCAATGTCGAAGAACGTGCCCAGCAGCGCGTAGGAGGCCAGATAGAGCGCGGCTCCCGCGACGGCGGCGACCCGGCTTTGTGTTTCGCTGTAAACAAATGCCCAGATGAGCGCAACCGTGCCCAGGCTGCTGAGAATCGAGACCAGACGCAGAGCGCTGTAGTCGTTTGCGCCCAAACCCGTGAGCCGCGTCACCGCCGCTGCGACGTAAAGGTAGAGGGGGGCATACAGGTAGGGCACAAAGTGCAGCGAGGGGGCGACGTACAGACCTTGCCCATGCGCGACGCGCAGCGTGCTGGTGAGCACACCGCTCTCAATCCAGTCTATCTCGAAGGGGTAGCGCAGCCGTTTTGCCGCGGCGTAGAGAAAGAGCAAAAGGAAGAGTGCTGCCAAACCGAGAATGAGGCTGCGCAAAAAGCGCTCGCTCAACCTCCAGTTTTGGAGGTTGGACTCGTATGTTTTCCTGGGATCCTCTTGCATCAGGCCATCGCGTCGCTTCAGAGAAGCATAACGTAACGAGTCCCGCCTTTGAATTGCTGTGCAAGCCCCGGGATCACAATTAACTGGCGAGCCGCTCGGGGTTGCGCTCCTCTTCGCGCTGCAAGGCCTCTATGGCCTGCTCAGCCGCATCATGGAAGGCATCGTCGGAGGCGCGGCGGTCCGCCCAGGTTGGACTGAAGTGGACGATCTCCTTGGCTTCGCCGAGGCCGATGTGCGCGACATTTCGAAGTGTGCGAATGCACTCGATCTTTGTGGCTCCGTGCTCTCGCAAGAGCCTGAGAAACGTCTCCTGATCGCTTGCCGAGGCCCAAAGCCGGTCTACTTCGTGGTCAGGTACTCGTTGCGGAATCCGTGTAGTGAAGTTCATACGATTCGTCTCCGAAGGTAAAGGGCTCGGCCGGGGTTCGGACCTGTAAGCCGCTTGCCTATGATGATCACTTCACGAAAGCCGTCCATCCCCGCGAGTTGTTCGACAGTGCGCGCCATACCCAGAAGTACCCGAACCCCAAGGACCAGACTTTCGACCCCTAAGGGGTAAAAAGCCACATTTTCCAGCTTAAGTGTACTCCCCCTCCACTCTGACCTCGGCAATCGCCGCGACCTTACCCAAGGCGGTGTTGAATGTGTATTCAATATCCTGGCCGTCGACAAACAAACGCATAGGTTTAGAGGATGTAGCGGCTCAGATCCTGGTTCTGCACAATCGCCGCCACCTGTTGCTGCACATAGGCGCGGTCCACCGATAGCGTGTACTCGGGGCCACTGCCGTTGCTGCGTTTGACGAGTGCGGGAAGCTTGCTGTCCTTCTCGGCTAACGGTGCAGACTCATCGCCGCCGGCTGAACCGGCGGTCTTCACCAGATCGGGAGCGTTGAAGCTGATCTCGTCCAACACGCGCTCCATGATGGTATGCAGGCGCCGCGCACCGATGTTCTCGGTGGTCTCGTTTACCTCAAACGCAAAGCGGGCCATCTCTTCCAGCGCATCGGGTGTGAACTCCAGCCCTAAGCCTTCGGTTTCGAGCAGCGCCACGGACTGTTTCACGATGGAGGCGCGCGGCTCGGTGAGAATGCGCAGGAAATCGCCCACCGTAAGCGGCTTCAACTCAACGCGTATCGGAAAACGACCCTGCAACTCAGGAATGAGATCGCTGGGTTTGGAGACATGGAACGCACCGGCGGCAATGAAGAGGATGTGATCCGTGGTGACGAAGCCGTATTTCGTGTTGACGGTGGTCCCTTCGACGATGGGCAGGATGTCCCGCTGTACGCCTTCGCGACTGATGTCGGGGCCATGGCCGCCTTCGCGTCCCGCGATCTTATCGATCTCGTCGAGAAAGACGATGCCGGAGTCTTCCACGCGCTCGACGGCAACGCGTGTGATCGCGTCCATGTCGAGCAGTCGCGCCTCTTCCTCCTGCACCAGATAGTCGAAGGCGTCGGCGACCTTCATGGGGCGCTTGCGCGTGCGGCCGCCGAGCATCCCGGAGAGCATGTCTTTGATGCCCCCCGCTTCTGATTCATCCGGACCGCCGTTGGAGATGACCTCGATGGTGGGCTGTGAGCGATCGCGCGTGTCGAGCTCCACCATGCGGTCGTCGAGTCGGCCTTCGCGGAACTGCTGGCGAAGGCGCTCGCGATCGCGTTGCTTTTCGCCGTCATCCTTGGTGAGCACCACAAGATGCGCGGGCTCGCCGGTGGGCGTCAGCGACTCGGCTGCGGGATGCGGCGGTGGCTGCATTTCCAGAGTGCCCCCGGGCAATGATTCCGCCACACTGACAGGCCGCGGACGCATCTCCACCGCGGGAGCGGAGGTGTTGCCCTGCACGAGCAGCAGCTCAAGCAGCTTCTCTTCCGCTGCGGCTTCGGCGCGGTCTTCGATCTCTTCGAGCTTCTCTTCGCGCACCTCATCGATGGCAATCTCAACCAGATCGCGGACCATGCTTTCCACATCGCGGCCAACATAACCGACCTCGGTGAACTTCGAGGCTTCGACCTTCAGAAACGGCGATTTTGTAAGCTTCGCGAGCCGCCGCGCGATCTCGGTTTTGCCCACGCCGGTTGAGCCGATCATGAGGATGTTTTTGGGCATGATCTCTTCGGCGAGTTCCGGGGCGAGCCGCTGGCGTCGGGTGCGATTGCGCAGCGCCACGGCAACAGCGCGCTTGGCCGCATCCTGCCCGACGACGTATTTGTCGAGCTCGGCGACGATCTCGCGCGGGGTCATCTCGTCCAGCGAGAGAGGTTGGTCTTCGGAGGTGCCGGGGAGATAGATGGCCATAGTTATGATTCAGCCTTGAGTTTCTGAAGCTGTTCGGCATCCGCTAAATCCTGGTGCCGCCCGGTTTCGATTTTGTTGCGGATGAGGTCGTCGCGCGAGATAAAGTCCGCTGAAACAGAGCTGTCCACGGCAAAACGGACACGATTCTTCCAAGCCTCTTCAAAGGTCAGTTTGCCGATGCTTTGCAGAACATCGACGCGGTTGGGAGCTACGCCGAACTGGATGATGTCTTCGGGATGATCGCGGAAGTCCGCGGGGGAAAGCTCTTTGACCGGCGCGCCGTATGTGGCCAAAGCGCGATAAACAGCCTCGCTGTTGGCTTCACTACTGCGAATAAATACGTCAAGGTCCTTGGTCAACCGGGGAACACCATGAAAGTTGGCAGCCTGTCCACCGACAACCAGATAGTCAACTCCGCACTCGTTGAACGCGAGCAACAACTCGCTTTGGTCCTTGAGCATCGATATCTATGCCTCGTAGCCGGGCGAACGATTCAGCCATTTCCGCAACGGCCTGCGCTTTCTCCTGCGTTGGACGACCTGCCCAGTATCGCAGCGTCGCCCTCTCCTGCTCGGCATGGCTGTGGAAGCGTTGCAGCGTCATGCCGGGGCGCACGGGGGTTGTATCTGGCATCGCTCCTCCAAGCATCATCTTACCAGCGAGACCAGTGGTGTAGCGGCGGGGGCGATGATCTCGCCGTGTGGCGAGTCGCTCCGACTGGAGGTGCGCTGACTGTTTCTCTAGCATAGACACTCTTGCGAGCTTGCGGGAGGCAGTTCGAGGCGATTTAGGCGGGGTACAGGCGAAGAGTAAAGAAGAGTAAATATATGAGAAGACCGTTGCTCGCACCTGACTGAACATGTCCTCACCCCTTCAGGTGTGAGAAGACAAATTGCAAGGACCGTTCCGTCACACCGCCTGGATCTCTGACTGTGGTTCACGGGGCGAAATGCGATATCCGCGTAATCCATAAAAGATCGGGAGATTGAGCCGTATGCGGTGCTGCACACAGATGGTCGCTGGTACCTGATTGGCCACTGCCTTGATCGCCAGGCGACGCGAACGTTCCGGCTGGATCGCGTGACACAACTTCAACTCTCCACAGCAACGTTTCAGAGGCCCGAGAGCTTCGACGCGCGCCAGTATCTGGCGGAGCGTCTGCCGTTCGTACAGTCCGACTACCAGATTGACCTCTGGATCGATCTGCCGATCGAGGAGGCGCGTCATCGAGCAGGCTCTTGAATTCCTCACGCAGAAGAAGATGACGGCGATCCTTTTCGGTTTTGCGAGAAACGGAAGTTCGTGGGAGGCTTGACGGTACGCGCGGGGTCCTTGGTGAGGAAGTCCTGATCGATCGCCTCAGCAAAGCTCGACATGTCGAACGCGCTGCGGCCAAGCGAGTTGTTTCCGATCCGGTGGAGATGCCTGAACCAAGAGACACAGGGTTCTGGACATCCAGGAGACGGTCTACAAGGGAAAAGTTCGGCCGTACGGAAAGACCAAGGGCAGCTTGACCAAGGTGCCGATCGCCGAAGTGATGGCGGACGAGATCTTAGAGTACCGAGAGCAATGCAAGCGAGAGGGCAAGGACACCTCTCCGGACGCTTTCATGTTTCCAGGGCGCTTCGGGGGACCGATGGACTCAAGCAACTATCGGCATCGGGTGCTGCACAGGCTGGCCAAAGAACTCGGCCTGCCAAAGCTGAACTTTCAGGTGATCCGGCGCACCATCGCGACGCTCGGTAAGACCAAAGGGCACCCGAAGGGCATCCAGGGGATGATGCGGCATACCCGGATGGCGACGACGATGGAGGTTTACATGCAATCCCTCGAACCCGAGGTACGAAAGGCGATCAATTCGATCCACGATGAGCTGATGGCAACCGGCACCGAAGGATCGACTCCGAAGAAGCCGTCTGCTTCACGGCGAAGTCGGCAGCGAGAGGCAGAGGTCGCCGCTCCGAACGCCAACGCAACAACAGCGAAGGAGCACGTGAGTGCTCCGGAAGAGGAAATGGTAAGGACAGGAAAACCGCCGCGCGGCAAGCTTTTGCTATTTGCGGGCAAAATACGGGCTAGCGATTGGGGATGTGCTTCTAAATACTTGAAAAGAAATGGTGGACCTGATCGGGATCGAACCGATGACCTCTTCCATGCCATGGAGCATGTCAAATCGCAAATGGCAGACGGTAAAGCACTTATGAGTCGGCACAATCGGCAAAACCGGCCCAATGGGCGCTATTTGCGGGCAAAATGCGGGCAAACTACAGCAAGTGGCCGGTTGGGCTGATCCGTGTGGGATCGGCCCAATAACCAAATTTTATTACGCCTGTCTCTTGGCACACTCGCAGTGTCCGTCAAGCACAGGGACTCACCAATAGCGCACTTTAGCATTACGCAGTATCGCGTTATAACGCGAGAGATGTTGAATTACATGCTCTTTGGGAGTCCACCTGTACTGCTCAGCTCGTTTGTGAAATCTAAAAGACGGAGGACGACTTGGGGAATGGACTCGATATCCAGTTCGGAAGATGCGAAAGAGCGAAGAAGAAGAGGCTCAGGTAATAGCGAGTCCCACTTCTCCTTTATCGCATCTTTAGGCCGGATTCTCAGAGCCTTTACCGTGGGTGCGGGTTGCTGCACGAACCCCCCTAATGTCCGGACGACATGAAGTACAGTGGAGTTCGACACGCGGAGAAACAGGCCCTCATTGGTTGTTTCATGGCCACAAGCCGTGAGGAGCAGCGCAAGAGCATCGTTGGCCCAATCGCCGTGCCAAGTGAGCAGGAGTACTCCTGAACCGTCGGGAACGATGCTTGTCTCATCTAGGTGGGCTAACCGAAAAGCGTTGCGCGCCTCTTCCAGCATGGCAGTAGCGTAAAGATCCAGAAAAGGAATGGGTGTGCTCTCGGAGAGAACATTTCTCATCTCCTCCCGAACGCGATCGTGAACGCGGCCGCCTGCTCCGTCGAAAGCCGGCGGAGCGCCACCCGGGTCGGAAAACACGACAATCAGGCGCTCCTGGACCTCGATCTGCTGGACGCGCCAGCGTCGACCGGCGAAGATAATTCGCTGGCCGATGGTAAGCGGTCGAGCGATCGGAATGGACCCGAGAGTGCGGCCTTCAGCCAAGAGCCGGAATTCTTCTCCCGAGTTAAAAGCGCTGTAGAAGTCGTAGCTATTGATCAGCTTCTCTCCAATGGAGCCAGGCAAGAGCGCACCGGAGCTTTCCTGCTGCAGGATCTCTCTTGCGGCAAGGGAGCGTAACAGATCGACGAACTCGGACTTTTTAATCTGGCTGAATGTGCCGCTGCTTACCAGAGTGGCCCAGAGTTCTTTTGCGGTAGCACCTCCACGCTGCGCGACTACGGATAGTAGCTGCTGAACAAAAGTCGAAGCATGAAGTGCTTCTCTCCTTGGGGGCTCGACCCACGATTGCGTGAGCAGGCGCACCATGGCGATTGTCTGAACCAGTCCTTCGCGCAGGCGATCCGACAACGGCGACTTCGGTGTGAGCTTGTCTTCACGGCAGAGACAACGGAGGATGGCGGCCTCACCGGCTCTACGACCGGAACGGCCGAGACGCTGGCGCAAGCTAGCCACCGACGGCGGTGGACCGATCTGGACCACGCTACGAATGTTGCCGATATCGATCCCGAGCTCGAGCGTGGTGGTACAGATGGCGGTGGCTGCCGTGGAGCCTTGTTTGAGAGCTGCCTCGGCCTCTTCGCGGATCTCACGGGAAAGACTGCCGTGATGGGTCCAGAACTCGTTCGGAACATTTTCCTGCTCGGAACGACGGCGGAGCAGATCGGCATACTCCTCGACCTTTCCGCGGCTGTTCGGGAAAACAAGATTGTTCGAGCCACGAAGATTCTGGTAAAGATATTCGGCGATCGCGTGCTTTGAGGAACCCTGACTCTCGTTATCTTCTTTGTGTTCGATCGTGGTGCCTAACGCAGGGTCGAAAGGGCTTTCAGCAATCGTTGCCGCAGATCCAGGCTTCTCCCAGCTGTCTAGGTAGCCACGCACGATGAGTCTGAGTTCGTAGCCTTCAGAACCGGTGTCGATGGTGGTCACTTGATGCTTGTGGCCGGGGCGCAGGAAATCGGCCGCGAGAGTGGTGTCCCCAAGAGTGGCGGAGAGACCTACGCGCGTGATGCGGGTGCCGGCGGCCAAATCGAGCCGGGTCATCAGTGACTGCACCTGCTTGCCGCGCTCGGTGCCGATAAAGGAGTGCAGTTCGTCCACCACAATGGAGCGGATCGCCGTGGCAAGCGCAGGTATCGTGGTCCCCTTGTTTACGAACAAGGCTTCCAACGATTCCGGCGTGATGACAAGAACACCTCGCAGTCCCTGGAGGAAATGCAGTTTCTTGCCAGCCGAAACGTCGCCGTGCCAACCTAGCACCGGAAGGTCGAGCAACTCGCAGAGAGCCCTCAAACGTTGCGTTTGGTCGTTAATTAAAGCCTTGAGAGGACTGATGGACAGGATCAAGCCGGCTTGTGATCCTTCACGCCCGCCGTTTGCTCCGCCATCCTGAAGAAGGCGGGTGAGGAGTGGAAGGAAGGCAGCTTCCGTTTTGCCTGCGGAGGTTGCCGCGGCAAGTATGACATCGCTCTGGCCGGTCAGCAATGGAGCGATGGCCCGCTGCTGAATGGAGCGCAAAAACGTCCAACCCTGCGTCCAAATCCATTGCTGGATCCGTGGATCCAGCAGGAGGAACGAGCCCTCATCAGAGCTTGAAGCTGGCAAGTTCGTCATCGTCTTCGGTAAACCTCTCCAGGTCGCCGCCCCGGTCAGGTTCGACATCGTGTCCTTCGATCAGGCTTGTCCACTGAACATCCGGGTGTGCATCAAGGATCGCCAGCAGATCGATAAAGGAAGTGATCGTCGTACGAGGCGTGCGGAAGTAGCTCTCGCCTAGACGCTTGCTGCAGTGCTGCATGAAAGCCGTAATCCCCTCGTCGGAGAGAAGATACCGTTCGCGATTGCCAAAGGCATAGACGTCGCGGAGTTTTTCAAGGAGAAGGTAGAAGTCCTCCGGCGTAAGCGCAGTTAGCCGGATCACCGGACCGGAAAGGTCCGTCAGACCCGACTTTGCAAAGGTGTTTTGGGCCAGTCGCGACTGCAATGCGGGGTAACTGTAGAGTCCGCGGCGCGTGTCGAGGACGAACTCCGGAGTACCGCCCAGAATAAAGCCGAGTCCTTCGGCAGAGCCTTGCAGCGAATCGTTCAAGATCCGAAGAATCTGTTCGTAGTTGGAGTTCCTGGCCTGTGTGTTCGTGAGCTTGTAAAGGTTCACCAACTCGTCCAGACAGATGAGCAGGCCGTTGTAGCCGGCAAGGCGAACGAACTTGGCGAGGAGCTTGAGCTGATCGTATACAGAAGCGTCGTCGACGATTGTTCGGACGTTGAGAGCTGCGCGCGCGTCCGTGCGCGTGGAGAACTCACCCCTCATCCAACGAATGGCGTCGCCCTTTAGCTGTTCGTTACCAGTGTCGAATCCCCTCCAATAGGCAGTTACTACATCGGCAAAGTCGTAGCCATTCACCATCTCGGCGAGTTGCGCGGTCTGCCTGCGGACGACCTGTTCCGTGGAAAGGCTGAGCAGCCCCGCCTCTTCCTGGGCCTGAGCAATGAACTTTTCCAAGATTCCGGCCAGGGCACCACCTTCGGGACGGGTGCGGGTTGCCGTATTGCGCGTCAGTTCCGCGAAGAGCGAACGTGCCTGACCGCCGGAGGCCTGAAGGCGCCGATCCGGATTGAGGTCAGCATGCATCGTGACCAGCTTTTTTTCGAGAGCGATGGAGCGAACGAGGTTGAGAAAGAACGTCTTACCCGCACCGTATTCCCCAATCACCAGGCGAAAGGTGGAGCTGCCATCTCCGACGCGGTCAATATCAGCAATGAGGGCTTTCAACTCTTCGATCCGGCCGACCTGAATGAGGTATTGACCGAGACGGGGGACGACGCCAGCTCGCAAAGATTGAAGGAGTGCATCGCGTTCGCGGGGCCGAATCGTGGGCATTACTCAGCGGCCTCCAAGAGTGTTTGCTGAACGTAGATTGGATCGTCTCCCTCGACCAGGAAGTCTCCGAGTCGATCGAGAGCGGCTTCATTGATGCGTTCCAGGGTTCCATCCAGCATAATCTGCATACCGGCGGCCGATCGCTGGAGCTCTTCTCGAGACCAGGTAGATCTGCTCACGAGCAGAGTGACGAAATGATGATCCTTGGGAGTGAGGCCCGGCAAAGCGAGGGCGGCCGAATCGCTGGACGACTGCCGGGGTGCGGCGGGAACAGTTTTAGATTGCAAGACTGAAATCGACATAACTAGATCGTCTTCTTCAGCGAAGACACCCGCAAGCAGCTCGCTCACTTCACTCGATTGCTGTCGCAGGCGGGTCAATCGCGATAAATCGAGCAGTCCTTTAGAAGAACGCGTGGTCGGAGATGAATGCGCTTCAGAGCAATGGAAAGCGCCGAGCTCCGAAACGCTATGCAGGTCGGCGTAGAGCGTGTTTGCCTCCAAACCCAGTGCCCGGTAAACCCACTCAAGCAGTTTGACTTCCTCCGGCGAGACGACACCATCAGAAGCTGCCATCTTTGTGAGAGCCATAGCAACCTGTTTGCGATCTTCAGTTGCCAAAGCTTCGAGCCGGGCTTTCAGACTGAGTAAGGTAGGAGGCTGCCGAACGGTGAACCGATAGACGGCACGCAGCCTGGCCTGAAAATTCGGCGGCAAGCCCGCCCATTGTCGAATCAGCCCGTGAATAGTGGTCGCCTCTTCTTCACTCGCGTGCCCATCGGCGATCGCGAGAATGGCGGCCAGAGTCACCGCAACCGTTGCAGCCTTGACCGACGCAGATGGCACGTCCTCCGCTGCCTCCCGCAGCGGAAAGAGAACTACACAATCCGTAGGCTTTGGTTTGCGCGCTCCCGCAAGTACGTCCGGCTCGAATCCTATGCCAACCTTCCGGAGGTATCTCGCGAACTCCATCACGCGGGTGGGACCGATCTCCCCAGTACCCCCGAATGAAGTAAAGATCATTTGGCAGGTGGTCGGCAACATAGGCTCTACAAGCGTGGAACGAAGTTGCTGCAGTGCCGCTAGAGCCTCGCTCGACCAAATGAATGCTGGAAGGCGCAGCAGAGACTCGAGAGTTCCGGCTCCTGTAATATTAGGTCCAAGCAGCCGACTATAACCATCGATCATCTCCGTGGCTTCCGAGACTAGCTGGCGTAGCGCGCTTTGCGGTGCGGTTAAAGCTTTCACATCGGGCACATCGGTGAACGTGAGCTGAACCTTGGAGTCGTCACCGCCAGACCACATGGGTTGGTACTCGATGCTGAGCATCGTCTTGTTTGGCTTGAGGATGAGTCCCTGCCCGTACCTTTCACCATAGAGATAACAGAATGCAGCTTCAAACTCATTGGGGCAGCGTAAAGGCGCCGTCCGCAGATAAATAGTCGGTTCGGCTTGAGCCCAGCGGAGTGCCCATTCTGCGGGGATGGGTGAATTCTCTTTCATAAAGCAACCCAATCCAAGCCGAAGCTGGAACGGCAAATCATCCGCTCGCCCGCTTAGCAGGGGAAGAGCCGGTATGGAGGATCCAACGAATGCACGGGCAGCGAAAAACTTCAGCAGGGAGTTCGCTTGATAGCTGACTGAGTTCGGCATCAGCACGAATAATCGGTCGATTCTCTCAACTTCCTTGATCAAGGCCTCGATTTCCCCATCTGCATCCGGCTCAGGTTTGCGAAGATGCTGAAGCAGACGCCGCTCCACTCCCTGAAAGTACAATTTCCCGAATCCTGACGGCACGTCACGGTCGCTGGCCCCAGCGGCCAACCATTGCAGATAGCGGAAACGAAGGTGTGGAGTAAACGAGCCATACCGATACAAGTTGGCGCTCTCCTCTCCGATCTGCTGTGTTTCTCGTGCGACAGAGAGGGATGGGTCAAGGACGAAGGATTCTGAGGTCCTGCTGGGGGACCCACAAAAGAAGTAAATTCCGGAGATCGCAATCCCCTGAATCTCGACCGTGTCGCTGGGTGTGACCCAACGAGCTTTCTTCCTGGAAGCAATTGCCGGCTTCGCGGGAAGAGGGATCTTAGTCTCGCCTTTATCTGCTGGCTGACCGACTGTCAAGACTACCAACTCATCCAATGTCGTTAACGGTGTCAAGGCGGCGTTTCCTTGAAGAGTTCTGCCTACCTCTCGTGCCGCTCTGACTTGGTCAAGTTGCTGCAGCGCCTCTGCAGTTGTCTTCGCGTAAGTAAGCTGCTTCGGCGAGTATGCGACCAGAGGTGATTGGGGGATCGGGGGTGGGCCGGGGAAGAGACGCCCGAACTCCACGTTTACGGTCTCGAAGATCTGATCTTGCGAGGCGAGTATCGTCTCAGCCTGATTAATGGACAAAGAGTCCATTCTCTGTTGAGAAGTGGACTCTTCATCGAGGGTGGATGCGTCCAGCGTCAGCTCCGGTGCTTGCGTTTGAACCTGCGCTACCAATGCCGTCGCTGGCCCGTGTCTCTGAAGAGGAACTGGACGGTCAGCACTCTCTAAAATTCCCAATGCCTTCGCCATCTTCCACTCGTAGAGTGGAGCGTCTCCCTCATAGGCAGCCATGAGCTCTTCTTGAGGGATCTCTCGGTGGCGGTGGCCTCGCAGATGAGCCAGAGATTCCTCGATTGATCGCTTCAGGGCCACAGTTCGAGGGTCCTCCTGAAGGTCGCGGACGAGCGCCTCAGCATCCTCTTGTGTTCGGCTTACTTTTCCCGAGGCAAACAGCCCCATCAACCACTTCGGGAACGCCGTTCCTGCGGTGATCATGGCAAGCCTTTCTTCTGCCTTATCCACCATCGATCTAAATTCGTTTCCCTGTTCAGACAATCTGGCTTCTAAGAAGACGTCGACGTAAACCGTGCACAGGAGCCTCCGTTCCGCCAAACCAGCAAATGGAGGTAAGGGGCAGCGTAGGGGAATCGCTTTGGATGAGCGGGTAAGTGTCTGTACAACTGCAGCAACGGAGCCCGCCGATTTGGGTCCCACACCGCGAATTCCGGAGAGCCGCTGGGCACTCCACCCCTGCAGATCATGGACCGTGTTGAACCCGGCATCCCTAAGTGCCTGCAGGCGAAGGCCTGCGGAATGATGCTTGATTGCGTCTATCGAGATTGCTTGAAGTCGTTCGGATCGGACATCATGTTCCAAGCGAGTGGCCGCTTGCGAAATAGATACCTTTACTCCTTCGGATTGCGTCGTCAGCTCTGCGCGAAGGCTCTGCATCTGCTCTAAAGCGGCCACTGCCCGCTTGCGCGCAGAGACCGGGGCGGACAATCGATAGGCTAACGCCAGTCCCGCCACCAGCAGCAACGCTAAAACCATGAGAATCGCCATGATGAACCTATGCTGACGGATGAAGTCTCTAGAAGAATACTAGAGCGGCATCCCGACACAAAAATCACCACGAAAGTTGTAGAGGAGCGGCGACCTGAGCAGGATTCCAACTCGCTTAGTGCTCATCCGTACTGGTAGGTCGGCTTCTGGAAGAGAAGTTCTCCCGCGACGAAAGCATCCCTCAGTGGTAACCAGGTCCATCCGTGAGGCGAACGACGGAGCTACCGCCACCGAGTTTCTCCACCTTGACCTGCACTGGTATGTTTTCGATCATCGCTGCTACATGGGTGATGACGCCGACCTTGCGACCGCGACTGTGCAGACTCTCAAGGGCAGTTGTCGCTTCATCAAGCGTCTCTGCATCAAGTGAGCCGAAGCCCTCGTCGATAAAGAGCGTGTCGACGAATAAGTCACGGCCTTCGAGACCAGATAAGGCGAGTGCCAACGATAGAGAAACCAGGAAGCGCTCGCCACCTGAAAGGCTGCGCGTCGGCCGCTCTTCCTCCCCCATATCGCGGTCTGTGACGTGGAGGGCAAGGTCACTGGCAGGACTGCGCGCCAGGTGATAACGCTTGCTGAAGGAGTCGAGATGCTCGTTGGCAAGCAAGATCAACTGCTCAAGCGTAAGGCTCTGTGCGAATAGGCGGAAGCGATCGCCGTTGGGCGAGCCGATAGCCGTATCTACCTCCTGCCAAGTTGTTAGCTGCTCCTGCTTCGCCTGCATATCGAACTCGAGCGCGGCCGCATTCTGCCGCAGCAGCGTGTCGCGATTGAGGGCGCCCGTCCGTTGGCCTAGGGTCTGGTTGAGCGCGGCCTCAGCCTCCCGCAAGGCGCAAAGCGCTGCCGCCAGCGCGTCGCGGTCGTCTGGTGTAGTTATCTCCGCAGCCAGCGTGTCCACGTCCTCCTGGCGTGCGTTCAGAGTTACCTGTGTGGACTGCACGGCCCGGTCAAGCTTTTCCAGCCGCAGGCGCAGCGTCGCGGCTATCGTGGCGGGCTGTGCGAGCAGCGCATCCGCTCGCTCGGGCGTGGAGCCCATGGTTTCGCAGCCCGCTTCGTATGTCTTGACAGCACCTTCCATCTCAGTCTGCGCCGCTTCCAAGCGCTCCAGTGCCTGATCCGCTGTAGCACGCGCGGATGTTTGCTTCTGCTTCGCGTCACTGTCGGCGATATACGCAGCACTCTGCCGCTCATGCGCCTTGATACGCGCGTTGTTGATGCGCGTACGATGGTCGTCCGTGGGTTCACCACCGAGGAGGGGGAGTCGTGACTCCTGAAGGGAATCGAGTGTCTGTCTGCGGTTCGCTTCAGAGCTGACTGAATCCTCATATTGCCGCGACGCTACCGCATGGAGTCCCGCATTACTCTCGAGAGCTGGGGCAATTTCATGTGCGCGTCTGCTGAGCTCCGCTTGCCGCTGGCGAGCCGAAATCACGGCGTTGGCTGCTCCTCGGAGCTGCTGGACCGCATTCGCATTGTCCCTTCGTAACCGCTCTAATGTGATCCCAGCCAGAGCAAGCAGCGGCGTCAGCTGCTCTTCCATATGGTCGACCTTTTGCCGCAGGCGATCTGACTCGCCCTTCGCGTTTAGCACAGCGACTGCGGCCATTCCCGCGACCTCTTCGCCGCTTCGTATATGTCCCTGACCTTTCGTAAGCCTCTGCTGTGTCCGATGTCGCTCTACGTCCGTCGCATCCAATCGAGATCGGAGCGAGCGTACCTGCTGCAGGCGAACCTTCGAAAGCTTGCGGAGATCACGGCAAGCACGATCCAGCGCCTCCAATCTTTTCTCTGAGCCTGTGTTGAGAAACTCGGGCGGTTTTGGCAGCGCAAGCTGCTGCGTTAGCTCCCGAAGACCCACAAGATCCTCAATGTATGCCTCTTCCAGGCGCGTCATCTCCTGGTCGACTTCGCTCTTCTGTCGACTGGTCAGCGTAGATTCGGCATCAGAAGCGGCGACTTCGATCGCCGCACTGCGCGTTTGTTCGTGGAGCGCGGCAAGCTGCGCGCTCAATAGATCACGCCGCTCGCGCAGCTCTCCTGCCAGCGCGGTCAGGGCGTCTTTCATCCCCGGCGCCAGGTATGGATGCTCCTCTGAACCACACACCGGGCACGCAGCACCGGCGACCATTTGGCTCCGCAGCGCCACCGTTCTCTGATCCAGGCTCGCTTCGGCGAGTTCCGCAAGCGGCGAGAGTTCCAGAAGACGCTCCTGACACTCGTTCGCCTGCGCCGTCGCATCGGTCTGACGAGCGGCGGCGTTCGCAGCAGCGCTATTTGCTTGGGATAGTGCGGTGGTCGTCTGTTCGAGCTTATCGACGTCAGCAACATACTGCGCCGCGGCGCGCAGCGCGTTGCTAAGCTTCTGCCCAAGGGCGTCTTGCAGGTCCCCTTCCTGCTCAAGTGCGGGCTGGTTACAAGCGGTAAGCTCTTCACGCAGTGCGCTTGCCTCCGCGGTTTGACGTTCAAGCATGGAGGTGTCGCCGGCCGATTCCTCCCTCAACCTCGCGAGTGTAGCGTCAAGTTCGTTAGCTTTCTTTCGGGCTTTGGTGGCATTCCGTTCTGCTGTGCCTGCATCGACTAATGCCGACTTATGGCGGCTCAGCAGCTCCTCGATCTCTTCCAGTCTGTCCGCAAGAGCACCCTGATGTGCGCGGGCTGCAAGCTCTTCTTCAGCTTCGGTGAGCTCAACGGTCAGTTTCTTGCTCTCCTGCTGGAATCCCGCGAGCTCCAGCGCAAGGTTCTCGGCCGCAAGCTTCGTCTGCTGCGCCCTTTCCGTGGCGCTGCCGAGTTCTTCAAGGGCGCCCACGACTTTTGCATCCAGCTGCGCAGCTTCGTTCCATAGCGGCCCGAATTCCTTGAAGACTTGTTCGGTCTCGTCGCTCCGCGCCTGCGAGTAACGCAACTCCTCTGCAGCACGAGTCGCCTCGGCAGAAGCTTTTTCGAACGCTGCCTGCGCGGAGGCGTGATCTCGCATCGCGCCCGGTAACGCAGACCTAGTTTCCGCGGTAAGCAACCATCGTGCGCGTAACGTTTCCACTGCTGCCAGCTCTGCGACCTGCTCCCGAAGCGGACCAGCGTCCGCTTGTTCCCCCTGCGCCGTTTGTAGCGCTCGCTCCGCGTCGGCTAGGCGTTCGCGTGCAGCCGAAAGCGCATCCACGCGGCCGAGCCTTTGCTGTAATCCCTCCGCTTCTGCCGATTTGGCTGCAAGCTCCGCTCGTAATGCGGTCAGCTCCGCGTCCAATGCTTCCCGCTCGGATGGCGGGAGCAGACCCATGGTCGTCAGCTGGCGTTCCAGTTCGACCAACTCCGCTTCCAGCGCCTTCGTCCCTTCGCGAACGCGCCGAGAGATGCGCCCATAGATCTCGGTTCCGGTAATTTTTTCGAGTAGGTCACCCCGCTCCCGCTCGGGAGCAAGTAGAAAGCTGTCGAACTCCCCTTGTACCAGCAACACGGTGCGGCAAAACTGTTCCAAGGTTAACCCCGTCTTTGCGTGGACGGCGTCTTGTACCTCTGTCTTTGTCGTGGCCACCGTGACCAAGCTTTCCGGGTGTATGGAATACAGCGACCGCTTAGCATCCTGAATCGCACCGTGAGCCTTATTGTGAGAGCGCCGTGCCTCCCAACGGGCACGATAGCGCTGTCCGTCCTGACCCATGAAGTCCGCCTCTGCGTACCCTCGACCGGCCCCGCGTCGTAGAATCGTGCTGCCGTCCAGAATACGCATCTTGCCACCGGGATCAGGCGAGGAGTCCACTTGCTGCTCCGCAAAGCGCGGATAGCGGCCGTAGAGCGCCAGGCATAGCGCGTCGAGGATCGTCGATTTGCCCGAACCCGTCTCGCCCGTAATGGCAAACAGCCCGGTGCCGGCCAGCGGTTCAGCTTCGAAATCTAACGTAAACGGCTGGCCGAGAGAGGCCAGATTCTCTCCGCGAATGGCGAGGATCCGCATTTACTCCTGCGCCTCCCTGTAAACGCGATGAAAAATCTCCAGATGTGCACTCGTAGCGGGGATGCCAACGGCTCGTTGAAACGCAAGCAGAAACATCTCTTCAGGCTCACGCTGACTGAGCAACTGCTGCGACGGAGCTGTACTGGCCAATTGCGAAACGATGCCGGGCAGGGGCTCTGGACGGGCATCTACAATCCTCACTGCATACCCAGAGGCAATCTGTTCCACTTGCTCACGAAAGCCAGCACCCAGCCCCAAACGCGACAGGCGTATCTGGACAAAGGGCCGCAGATGAAGCGGTAGATCCGCCGGCACTGCAAGTGCACGAAGATGATCGCCAAGCTCGCTCAAACGGATCTCTACACCAGCACTGGGGAGCGATAGGAAAGGAACAGGACGCGGAATTCCAATGTGCTCAGTAGCTACCACACCTTCATCAATGGTGATCAGTGTTACACCGTGCCTGTAGGGCTGCTCGGTTGCTGATAGCGGGATCAGCGAACCGCTATATCGAATCGTCTCCTCACCGGACGACTGTTCCTTGTGGAGATGGCCAAGCGCGACATACGCGGAATCTGCTGGGAAGACATCATGCGGCACGGCATGCTGTCCGCCCACTAAGATACGACGTTCAGCACCTTCGGACTCCGCTCCGCCGCGTACGTGAAGATGTCCGGTGGTCAGGAATGGCAGACCTGCAAGACGGGGAGCAAGTGTCTCGGCAAGCTCTTGGTAGAGCTCGCGCACAGCGCGCACCACGTTTGTTTCGTCAGGCTCAAGCTCCAGCCGCGAAAGCGCCGGCAGGCAAGCCGCCGTGGGATACGAAACGGCAATCACGTGCAAGTATGCCTCGCCGCGCGCGTCGCGGAGTGTGATCAGGTGCCGGTCGCAGTCGAGTCGATCCAGTGTGTGGCGAACATTGCCAACAACGTGAACTTTGAATGCCGCAAGCAGTGGATGAGGTGCCTCAAGCCGGCCAGCGGCATCGTGATTGCCTGCGACGACGACTGTGTTCAGCGCCGGGTTTTCGGCGTGGAGACCCGCAAGCATGCGATAGAACATGTGCTGGGCTTCGCCCGACGGGTGCTGGCTGTCGAATACATCTCCTGCAATGATGAGCGTGTCGATGTCCCGCTCTATGACAACTTGCAGAAGCGAGTCGAGAGCGCACTGTTGCTCGTACGCGCGGCTGTAGCCTCGGATAGTCTGGCCCAAATGCCAGTCAGCAGTATGAAGGATGCGCAGCATCGTTCGGCCTCATCTTTCACTATGCCAGAATCGTCTGCGCACAGGCTTGGCTGGCCGGCGATAACCTGGCAAGCCGTGCACGCGAGGACAGGACAGCATTGGACTTGCGCTGTCTCTGCCTAACCATAGTAAAACCTCGATGTCCGGGCGTTCTTCGGAACGCAGTAAGCATCCATCGGTGGCATAACTCGTAAGGTGTATGAGATCCCTCGCGGTTTTGACCCGGACTTCGACACCCGCAGCAGGCAGCCGTTCTAGGGATGGGCCAGCAAGAGACCAGGGAGAACGTAAAACCGCCCCTCTGCATCGTGCCAGCCTATCTACATCGCAAGAGATTTGGAATGAGTCGAAAGTTGCAGGGCTGCAGGGCTGTCCCATTCTCGTTCGACGGAGAGGATGCGTCCAAACAGCTTCAGAGAGGTTCTGAACCTGCAGCGCGTGTTCCGGCCAGCGAGAGGACTGGTGATTGACCAGCCATTCTGGTCGAACTCCTTTAGAGTGGTATCCTTACGCGTAGGAGTAATACCGTGCAAATAACCAGCAAAGGCCAGTCACCATTCCCCAGAATGTCCGTAATCAGCTTGGCTTGCTTCCCCATACGGAGGTGGAGTTCGAAGTGGCCGGAGATCATGCTCGCATCCGCAAACTGGATCGCCGGGGCAATCAAGGTGGAAGAGGTAATAGGGCACTTGAGGCACTTCGAGGCACGGCTGATTCTCGGATGAGCACTGACGAGATATTGGTTCTGACTCGTGATGAGAGTCGTCTTAGCGGCAGCCGCAAGTGAGTCCTGCACTACTCCGCTTATCAGAACGTCTACGCGACTGTCGGGGTGTCCTGGTGGACAGTAACGTGCTGCTTGATATTGCAACGGCCGATCCGAAGTGGAGTGACTGGTCCGGAAGCGCTCTCGCACAATGCTCGGAGAGAGTGCCGCTGGTTCTGAATCCGATTATCTACGCAGAAGTTGCGATCGGGTATTCGACCATCGAAGCACTCAACGCGGCTCTCCCCACTAGTATCTATCGACGCGAAGCCCTGCCATGGGAAGCGGGCTTTCTGGCCGGCAAGTCCTTCTTGGTATACAAGCGGCGTGGCGGGAGCCGCACCACGCCCTTGCCGGATTTTTACATTGGTGCCCATGCTGCCATTGAACGACTTGCGTTGCTCACGCGCGACGTGGCTCGATACAGGACTACTTCCCAACACTCGAGATTCTTTCACCGCCGATTGATCGAAGCTGACCGCCCCTCTAATCTCTTGAGCTTAGCGGACAGCGAATGTGGGTAGCCCCTTGAGTTCTTTCGACAGTCACTTTGTCTTTATTTTGCCGTTATTGTGCTGATACCGCCTGAGTTCTCGCTCAGTGACGTAGCTAGCCCGAGCGAGGCTCGCTGCGTTTGTTCTTGAATCCAAGCCATCCGATCCTAGCAACACTGCTTAGAAAGCTGCACCAAACGTTGTGCAAGGTGGAATCCTTACCTTGGTGTGCGCTACATTGGATTACTTGAAGCGAACATAAGGCGAAGATAAATGAACCCACAAGCAGCCGTACTCAGACGGGAGATCGAAGCGAAGCTGGCTCACAGAATACCGGGGGCGCTCTCCCCGATTGCCCAGCAGGCGCCACGATTGCATCCGACCGGAAACGCCCGATTGGACGCTCTCCTGAATGGCGGCTTGCCTCTCGGGTCGATCTGCGAGGCCACAGGCGTGGACGGTTCCGGCCGAAGCTCGATCGCACTGTCAGTGCTTGCAAGTGCTTCTCGCGAGGGTGCTTGCGCCTATATCGATGTCAGCGACGCCTTATCCCCACGAAGCGCGGCAGCCGCAGGCATACAACTGCGCAATCTTCTCTGGATCAGGTTTGCCGAGAAGCGTCAGAGCACGACACCGAAGCCGGTGGCGAGTGCACCAGCGCAGGAAGTGGATACGCGACGTGAGCATCGGCAGTTGGCGCAGCAGCATTGTGGCATATTGCACCCGCGTGGCGAGATCAAGGATCTGGCGCCGGCGCTGAAGCAGATGCTTTTCTACAAAGAGGAAAGGCGCCGACGCAAGATGGAGGGCACGCCGGGCTACCCAAATCAGCCGCTCGGGTTGCATACCGCCTCCAAAGACCAGGTGGAATGGGAACGGTTCAACATCCGGCGGGTCGACGAGGGCGACCCACTGCGCCAAGCGGATCGGATTGCAGCGCAGGCCGCTCGCCAACGTGCGACCCTTCAGGCCAGTGATCAACCTCAGAGGACTCGAGAACAGAAGCCGTGGACGCGGCTAGATCGCGCGTTGCGCGCGACCGATCAAGTACTTCAGTCCGGCGGCTTCCGGATTGTTGTTTTGGATCTCGCATCTGTGCCTGCCGAACAGGCGTTGCGCATTCAGTCGGCGACCTGGTGGCGTTTCCAAAAGGCCGCGCAGTTGGGTGATGCGATCCTTCTTCTGCTCACAAGAGAGCCTTGCGCCCGCTCGACCGCTGCATGCGTGCTGGAGTGTGTGTCAGAGGCAGACCCGGTCGTACAAGGCGTAATTGCAGGCATGACGCGGTCGGCCCAGATCTCCCGGCAGAGAAGCGGGCCAGCCTTCGGTAAGAAGGCACCAGGGCGGGTGACAAGTTGGGATGCGAACCCACTCTGGATGCAAGCGGCGGGGAGGTAGTGTGTCCTATGCAGCCGTCCACATCCCGGAATTTCCAATTAGCGGTTGGAAGCGCACGCTGAGTGCGCACCCGCAGCCGTTGGTTCTGCTCGACGGTGTAGCGCCTCAAGAGAAAGTGGCCGCGCGGTGCGAAAAGGCCCGCAAGTTCGGCGTTCAGCATGGCATGTCGAAGGTGCAGGCTCAAACAGTGTGTGACGCTCTGTTTCGGCCTCGCGATTTGGCTGAGGAGCAAAGTGCGTTTACCGCTGCATGCCGGGTTGGGGAGCGCTTCACGCCGCGGCTCCAGGCCATCGCCTCACCCGCGAACTCCTATGACGGAGCGCAACACCTCTCTTTGTTGTTGCTGCTCGACAGCTCCGGCATGGAAACGCTCTTCGGGACCATCGAGGACTATGCGTGCAGACTGCATGAGGAACTGGCCGGCGAGGGCTTTCCAGCAGGCATCGGTACTGCTCGAAATGCTGAGGCCGCGCTCATGCTGGCTCGAAGCACTCACCGAATCGTCACCGCAGACGACGGGAACATTCGCGCTAAGCTTGGGCCGTTGCCGGTCACGTTGCTCCCGTGCGACTCACGAATGCTGACGATTTTGTCACGATGGGGCATTCGCAATCTGGGACAGTTGGCCGCACTCCCTGACACGGCACTTGTGAGCCGGTTGGGACAATCGGGCCGTCGCCTGCAATCTCTGGCCCGTGGGAAAGCAGACCATCTCCTCGTTCCGGAGGAACAAGCATTCACCCTCACGGTAACGACTGCGCTCGACAGTCCTGTGGAGGTACTGGACTCACTTCTGTTTGTTCTCTCGCCCATGCTGGAGACGATCCTGATCAAAGCGATGGAGCGAGCCTATGCGGTCCGTTCGCTCCAGCTGACGCTCTTACTTGAACGCGGAGAGCCACACGCAATCGGCATCCGCCCTGCTACCCCGTCACAGAACCGCGAAGCTCTCCTGAAGCTGCTCAATCTGGAGCTGCAGGCAAAGCCGCCACAGGCGGGCGTCTTATCGTTGACGCTCGAGGCGGAGCCCTCCAAGCCGCAGACCGCCCAACGCGGTCTGTTCCACGTTCAATTTCCGGAGCCTGACAAACTGGACCTGCTGCTCGCCCGGCTGCGATCGATTGCCGGTGAGGGCAATGTTGGAGCGCCGAAGCTCGAAAACAGCCATCGCGAAGATGCCTTTACGCTTTCTCAATATGAGCCTCAAATCGTAGTTACGACGGAGGAGATACGTCAGCCTTCGCGCGTTGCCATGCGAGTGTTCCGACCGCCGCAAGCGGTTCGCGTAACTTGCTCGGACAATCAACCACGCATGTTGTTCTGGCTGGGGACCCGGATGCCAGTCCAGGCCTGCGCCGGTCCATGGCACTCGTCCGGGTCGTGGTGGGACAGCAACTCGTGGGAAGACGATCTCTGGGATGTTGTAACAACGCAGCCTAGGCAAGCGCTGCGCTTGCGGCAGGACCTCGCCTCGAAAGTCTGGTTCGTAGTGGGTCTCTATGACTGATCGCTACGTGGAACTGCACGCCCGGTCCGCCTTTTCATTTCTCGAAGGTGCGTCGCTGCCTGAAGCAATGACACAGCAGGCGGCCAACCTTGAGCTTCCCGGACTAGCCATCCTGGATCGGGACGGCTTATACGGTTCGCCGCGGTTGTACACAACAGCGAAGAAGCTGGGGCTGCGCTCGCACATAGGCGCTGAGATCTCTGTCGATGGCTTCGGTCAGCAACGCCTGCCGCCCTCCTGGCAGCCCCACACGATCCCGAGTCGCCCGGTACGGCTTTCTTTGCTTTGCGAGTCGCAAACTGGCTACAAGAACCTCTCGCTGCTGATCTCCAGTTACAAGCTCGCCCAAAGAGGCAAGGGTGATGGAGTGGCTCCCTTCCGGAGCGTGCAACAGCACGTGGAAGGCTTGGTCTGCCTGACAGGGGGAGACGAGGGACCGCTTGCAGCAGCGCTGGACCGCGGAGGCCTGGAAGAAGGACGTAAAGCACTTGCACGTTTGGTCGAGACCTTTGAAAAACGCAATGTCTATGTCGAACTGCAGCGTCACGGCATTTGTGAACAAGAGGCTCGCAACCAGGCTCTTATCTCACTGGCGCGGGAGTTCCAGCTTCCTCTGCTCGCGACCAATGGCGTCAGCATGGCAACCGAGTTCGAGCGCGAAGTGCTTGACGTACTGACAACAATTCGGCACGGCTGCTCGCTTGACGAAGCCGGCTTCCTGCTGCAGCAGAACAGCAAACGGCACATGCGTTCAGCAAAGGAGATGTGCGTTCTCTTCCGCGACGTCCCCGGAGCGATTGCCAATACGGTTGCGCTGTCTGATCGGCTGAGTTTTCAAATGAAAGATATGGGGTACGAGTTCCCGCACTATCCCATTCCGAATGACGAGAGCATGGACAGCTTTCTGCGCAAACGGACTCTCGAAGGTGTTGCACGAAGATACGGCGTAAAAAGCAGCGCAAAGCTTCGCTCCCGCGCACACCAGCAAGTCGACAAAGAGCTCGCGCTCATCGCGAAGCTCGGCCTCGCGGGTTATTTCTTGATCGTGTGGGACATTGTCGAATTCTGCCGTAAACACGGCATCCTGGTGCAGGGTCGCGGCTCGGCTGCCAACTCCGCGGTCTGCTACTCGCTAGGCATCACCGCGGTTGATCCAGTCGGCATGGAGCTTCTCTTCGAACGGTTTCTGTCCGAGGTGCGTGGCGAGTGGCCCGACATCGACCTGGATTTGCCTTCTGGCGATGACCGCGAGCGTGCCATCCAGTACGTCTACGAGCGCTATGGTCAGCTTGGTGCCGCCATGTGCGCGAACGTAATTACCTACCGCGGCCGCTCCGCTGCACGCGAGGTCGGCAAGTCGCTCGGCTTTGACGCTGACATGCAGAATCGGCTTACGCGGCCGGTTGGTGCTTATGAATGGAAGGGACCAACCGACACCATGGAGCATCACTTCCGCCAAGCCGGGTTCGATCTCAACCATCCCCGCATCGCAAAGTGTCTCGAACTAACGGTCCGCATGCTCGACCTGCCGCGGCACCTGGGTCAGCACTCGGGCGGCATGATCATCGCCCAAGGGCAGCTTGCCTCTGTCGTGCCCATCGAACCAGCCTCAATGCCTGGCCGCAATGTGGTGCAGTGGGACAAGGAAGACTGCGCCGACATGGGCCTGATCAAGGTTGATCTCCTGGGCCTCGGCATGATGGCTGTGCTCAAGGAATGTACCGAACTGATCCCGCGTTACTACGGAAAGCAAATCGACATTGCCCAGATCCCGCATGACGATCCTAAGGTCTACAAGATGTTGCAGGCGGCGGACACCGTGGGTCTATTTCAGGTCGAATCGCGTGCTCAGATGGCGTCTCTCCCGCGTAACAACCCGGACAAGTTTTACGACCTAGTCGTTCAAGTAGCAATCATCCGCCCTGGACCAATCGTAGGGCAGATGATGAACCCCTACATGGAGCGGCGGCAGGGCAGACAGGAGATCGCGTACCCGCACCCACTACTTGAGCCGGTGCTGCGGCGCACGTTAGGTGTTCCGCTCTTTCAGGAACAGCTATTGCGAATTGCCATGGTGATCGCGAACTTTACCGGGGGTGAAGCGGAGGAACTTCGTCGTGCGTTAGGGAGCCGCCGTTCCGCCGAGAGGATGCGGGCGCTGGAAGTGAAGCTGCGGGCGGGCATGGATGCTAACGGTGTTGGTCCAGAGGCTCAGAAAGAAATCATCCTAGCCATCAGTTCATTCGCGCTTTATGGATTTCCGGAAAGCCACGCGGCCAGTTTTGCGCTCATTGCGTATGCTTCGGCTTGGCTCAAGTTTCACTATCTTGCCGTGTTCACGGCAGCGATCCTCAACAATCAGCCGATGGGCTTCTACTCTGCGGCCGTGTTGGTCAAAGACGCGCAGCGGCACGGGCTTCGGGTGAAGCCGGTAGACGTTCTCCTTTCCGATTGGAACTGCACCCTGGAACGTGAACCCGACGATTCCTATTCACTCCGGCTCGGACTCCGTTACGTCCGGGGTATCCGGCAGGCTGTCGCTCTAGAGATTGAGCGGGTTCGAGCGTTACACCGGTTCACAAATATCGAAGAACTTGCTCGCCGCGTTCCTGCGCTTTCGCAAGCGGACCTGACAGTGCTTGCTGAGACTGGAGCCCTGAACTTTCTGAGCGAAAATGTGCATCGTCGCGATGCGCTTTGGCAGGTCGAGCGTGCAGGACGACAGGCAGGGCCGCTATTCGCCGAGTTGGATCGCGACGAGGACGTAAGCTCGCCGCTTCAGGCCATGAATCCCGAGGAGCGCATGATCGCCGACTACGCCGGGACGGGGGTCACCATCGGGAGACATCCTATGGCCCATTGCCGGAACGAACTGCACAAAATGAGTGTCTTCCGGGCTGGCGACCTCAGACTGGTTCGCCACGGCGTAAAGACCCGCATCGCCGGCCAAGTGATCGCCCGCCAACGTCCCGGCACCGCGCACGGCTTTATCTTTTTGTCCCTTGAGGATGAGACGGGTATCGCGAATGCCATCATCGATCCCGATCTTTACGAAGCGAACAGGAATCTTGTCACTTATGCCAAGTTCCTCCTCATCGAGGGGGCGCTTCAGAACATTGACAAAGTGATCCACATCCGAGCCAAGCGCATCGAGGAACTCAACGTGACCGCCGCACCCATGGAGTCGCATGACTTTCACTAGAGCCTCCCGATGAGTGAGCACATGACCTCGCCCCGAGACAAACAACCGCCGAAAGAGTGGTGGCTCGAGAACGCCTGTAGAATCGCAGCCTTCCGCCTTCGGCAAAGCCAGTACATGAGCGCTAATACAGTACCCATTCGCGAACAAATCCGCGACTGCGTTGCATTCGTCCGCGTCGTCTGGGAAGAGATCGAGAGAAACCTGCAGGACGAGCAGTCTTGATGGAGTCGAATCGCGGCACTTAGGTAAGCCGTATTTGGCGCTGCACGCGCTGACACTACGAGATCGAAACCTACAGCTTGCGATTGGTTCTGAATCAAGACACCAAGATGATCTGTCCAAATCGCTGCCAGGGTCGCGCTGTTTGTGATTGGTAGATCAGAACAAGGAAAAGCTTGGCCGGAGCGTGGGTCTATGACGTGTTGAGCTAGATCCAGTGATCCAGGGGCTCGTGCCAGGTCATGTTGTCTATCCACCTGTGCTCCTGCTGATCCACCCAGCGCTCGACAGGAGGCCAGACTACAACGAGCAGAGCGAGCACCAGACATAAGCACAGAACGTTCACGATGACCTCTCCAGTGGAAAGTCGCGTCGGGGCCAACGTCCTTTGGCAAGAGGGACAAACGTCATCCGGCTCCGATTTCTGAGTCGTCGAACGACTCCTCCGAACCTGCGGCTTCGAAATTAAAGCTCCCTTCAGCAAAGGCATGAGCGACCTCCTCTTCTCGTTTGTTGTTGTTGGCATTCCGATCGAGTTCTGCGTAGGCCTCGCGCTCACGCTTATCTCGTCGCACGTCGAGTAATTGTTCGCCTAATGTGTGTTTTGGCGCGAAGCAGTACTGCACATAAGCCTCAAAGAGTGACTGGTTACGCAGCCCTCTCTTAAGGAGGTCTATCTGGTGATTCTTGTAAAGCTTCGTGAAGGCTTCGGGTGTAATGATGTAAGCGCATCGCTTGCCTCGGTTCTCGACTGAGGCCTCCAACCAGTTCTGTTCGATCCAATAGACGACTTCTGCTTTTCTGACACGTAAGGCGCCGGCCAGACTCTCCACGGAAAACAGATCGCAACGGATCTCGCGTACGCTCAGATCGTTTCTTCTAAGCATGTTCCGAATCGCTTTCGGAGTTCTGTTCAGCTTCTTGGCGACTTCTTCCACAGATCGCTTGACCAATTCTTCACGGACGAGTTCTACGTCGGCTTCGGTCCAGCGGCGGTGGTCAACCCTGCCCTTCAATCCATGCTGAATGATGAATCGCCAGCAGGCCTCTTTGGACCGACCTGAGTGTCGCTGAAGCCTCACGACGAGTTGCTCGAGTTTGTTTCCAGATAAAACCTTAGCTTGGGCGGCCATAGTAAAGGCCTCTTTACTCCAGACCGAGGACTGTCGTATCTCTCGCTCTGCGAAAGGTTTGAGTCCAGCCAAGTTCTGGTGGGAAGTTATCGCGGGCGAATCTGCTTTATCCGGGCTCTTCATACCGGCTCCTCTGTCCCGACATCAAAGTCAAGCTAGAGGCAAGGTATGTTTCGACATTTCCGGCTGTCAATTCCGTTCGGTCCGTCCACTATTCTGATTTGGAATGCGGGAACGATCTCGGCTGGCTAATCGAGATCGTATGTATGGAGAACCTCAGGCACACTCGCATTGGTCCGTACCACACTCGCTTCCAAGATGGGTTTTACGCAGAACGAACACGAGAAGCTGGTTCCGTCCGTCAGGTCAATCTGCATCTCTGTCCCATCGCCGTCGTCCTTGTAGATACGAACCATTTTGATCGTTTTGCCGCAAATCTCTGGACATTCAACATAATTTTCCGACATGCAAATCGCCCTCCAGCTTCTTTCAGGGTGTCCCCTATTAGGGGATTCGTCAAGCGGTTCGGACACTTGAAATGTGCCTATCGACCGGAACGTCGAAACTCGCAAATCGCGGAAGGCTCGGACCGTTCCGCATCAAGCGGTTTACGACAGGTTCATCGAACGATTGATCCTGGCCCGCGAGCAAGCAGGCCTGACTCAGCGAGATGTTTCTGAACGGTTGGGTATGGCTCATTCGTTTCTGTCCAAATGCGAGACAAAGGAGCGTCGCGTCGACGTTCTTGAATTTCTGCAGTTGGCCGAACTCTACCGTAAGCCACTGCAGTTCTTTCTCTTCTCTGATGAGGTCAGTATCGCGCAAAATGTGCAGCAGCAGAATAGCTCTCCTGTGAGCAAAGGTAAATAAACAGTTCTCTAGGCGCTAAAGGTCAACGTCATTCGGCTGACTCCGGATTTATGTCCGAACCTCTCATATTCCGAGTGACCAAACGACTATTCCGAAAAGGAATAGTCCCGCACAAGCGAGGGGCCTGGGTGCGGTCACATGAAAGTACGATAGGCTCTTGGAGCCCGTGATTGTTGACAGGCTCTGATATCGGGGCGAACACTCAAAGTACGGAGATGTCTCTCCGAAGGCCATCTCCGACTCTGGTGATGGGCCATGCTCACAATCACAACGAAACATCTCCGCGCTGCGGTCGCGCTGGCAGAAGAAGCAAATTTCTCACGGGCCGCGCTCAAATTACATATAGGGCAGTCCGCACTCACAAAACAGATTGCCTTCTTAGAGAAGTACCTTGGATACGACCTCTTCTTGCGGCTTGATCGAGAAGTCATCCCGACGGCTGCCGGCGAGGTCTTCGTCGAACAGGCCCGGCTCTCACTGGAGTACCAAGAAAGGGCTATCCGGCTTTCGCGCGCGGCAAACGAAGGTGCTGAACATACGCTTCGGGTCGGCAAGTCTCCCTACACCGATCCATTTCTTTTGACCAACCTGCTTTCTCTGCGCCTTCCACTCTTTCCAAATCTGAAAATCGAGATTACCAGCAAGCTCGCTCCTGATCTGGCTCATGATGTCCTCACTGGAACGCTGGACTTCGCCTTCCTGACTGGAATCCCAACGACTTCCCGGATAACTTCTGTGGTGGTGGGCGAGCAGTCCTTCTTTGTGGCTATGTTGGAAGACGATCCCCTTGCCCGTCGAAAAGAAGTAGGCTGCGTCGATCTTGAGGAATCTTCCTGCATCCTCTTTGAGCGTCACGTTCAACCCTTCCTGTATGACTCTTTAGTACGAGCAGCGAGGCCAGCGTCGAGATCCGGTCGATCACTTCATCACATGATGACAGCGGAAGAGGGTGCCAATTTAATTAGGCGAGGGCTCGGGGTCGCAGTCCTGACCCAGTCAGGTGCATGGCGCATCGCAAAGAACGGAATCACGATGCGTCCGCTAATCTGTGAGGTGCGCTTGGAAACCAGGTTAGCGTGCAGATCCGACAATCACGCCAGGGTGGTTAGCGTATTCGCTCGAGCTTTTGTGAAACGCTTGGGAAAGCGGATCGACACAAGATCGGCACAAGCTGCCGAAACTATTTGAGGCTCTTGTCGGACGCTTCGCGTACCTCTACGTGAAGGCCGCCTACATGACCGCATACTGGACATTCGATGATTCCGGTGACGGTGACATCCTCAGCCACCTGAGAGTAGGTGAACGCTGCGCCACATTTCTCGCAGATGTGAACTATTTCAAACGAACTTTCCGCAGTGTCTGCCTCGTTGCTCATTTGCTTCTCCTAACGTGTTCGCTCTCAACAGCTCCGAGATTACGTTACGCGTGACAGGGCCACTCTGAACTCTCGGCTCTGCTCACCAGATAAAGCAGGCATGTGCAGGCCGCATAGGCTGACAGACATGACGACCAAGGTCTTTCCGATTGTGGCCGAACTCAACATGAAAGTCCCCTGCGCTAACTTCCGCTGGGCGAAGGTCGCATGGAGCGTGCAAACCAAGTTCAGAGTGGGATATGAGAGTCCTTCCCAACTCAGTCGTGGATATGACTGATGTTCGGTATGTCACCATGGCGTGATGTATTGTGCTGAAAGGAATCGCCACATCAGGCTGATTGCGAAAAGAGAGACCCGAGCACTGATCCTGCGCCGGTTAGAACAGCATAAAAAGACACGTCAAGATCCTCACCTAGTCCAAGATTGCCCAACAGTCATTTCTGAGGATCGAGGGAACGTAGCCAGTGGATGACAATTCCGGCAACCGCGGATGTCTGTTCCGGAAAAAGAGCGTGCGAAGCATCTGCCACGATCCGTGATGTGACACGCGCTCCCAACTTCTCGCGGCGTACCCGCCAACCGCTAAATGGATTGAACGGATCATTTTCCGCGAATATTTGAAGAATCGGAGCTGTTCCAGCATCGTAAAACGTGGATACGTCCGCTGCAGCAAACGCGGCTTTCTGCATCTGGAGAGTCGCGGGGTACCAGCCGCTCAACCACACTCGAGCGTCATGGTGCGGCGCAAAGAAACCTCGCGATAGTGCCTGCAGCCTTTCACTTTCGGGGAGATCTAGGTTTCCCGCGATAAACGGGAGTGACGCGATATCATTCGCGGTGCCTTCGCTGATTCCCGCCGCCAATATAGTCCCTCTCACAACCTGAGGGTGAGTTGCGGCTAGAAGGCTTGCAACATAAGACCCGAAAGCATGGCCCATCATCACAGCTCTTCCCCCTGCGAGGACCTGGATGACCCTTGCGGCATCATCGGCCATGTCCTGCAAAGAAGCACTCATCGAGCCTGAACTTCGTCCGGTTCCACGCGGTTGCGGCCTCACGACCTTAAAGCCAGCTGCTGCAATCAGCTTTGCAAAGTCGTCGAAGTCGCCTGCAGCATCTCTCCCGTACGAGGGCACGATGACAATGGCAGGACCCGCGCCATCGACAAATACTTCGATAGCAGCGCTCCCGTTCGAGACCACTTCCGTTGATCGCTCAGTAATGACCACCTATCCCTCTTGAATGAATTCGTGTCGACACTCGTTTGCTCAACGGGCTACCACCAACAGATGCGTAACTGAAGCTCTAGGAAAACAAAGAGAGCATACCTTGTGCGTATATTGGTATTCGTCATTGGTATAGAAGGTGCACGATTGTAAATAGAAATTGTGCCTCGGACCAGTTACGAAGTGAACGACATGCGCACGTGACACAGATCTCGGGATCCATAAAACGATCCATCGACACACCGCGTCCAGAGTTTTAGTGTTACGCATAATCCTCATCACCGTCCTGCACTAGGGCGATCTCCTGTGACGAACTGAACGAGGTGTTTTATAATCGAAACTTCTATGAAGTCTCGTGTGTTTCAAGACAGGGTTGTGCTGGTGACAGGTGGCACTGCCGGCATCGGTAAGGCTGCTGCTGAACTGTTCGCCCAAGCTGGAGCGCATGTTGTGATCGCCGGTCGCAATCCGGACAGAGGCAGGCGGACAGAGCACCACCTAAAATCGGCTGGCGGAAGCGTTTTCTACATTCAAGCTGATGTATCTGAGCATGAGCAAGTCGCAGGTTGTGTAAAGACGACCGTTGAACGCTTTGGCCGTCTGGATTGTGCGGTCAACAATGCCGCTGCGGGAAGCAAGCTTGGTCGCGCCGGAGATTTTTCGGAGGAAGACTTCGATTCCGAAGTTAGGAATAATCTTCGCAGCATCTGGCTGTGCATGAAAGCGGAGCTCGAACAGATGGAAAAACAGCAGACGCCAGCAGGAGCGATCGTGAATACGTCTTCTGTCAGCGGACTAGGCGGTTCCCGTGGAGCTGCACTGTACTCCATGTCGAAGGCCGGAATTCTCGCTCTCACGAAGAGCGCAGCGCAAGAGTATGCCTCCCAAAATATCCGGATCAATGCATTGGTGCCGGGGAGCTTCGATACAGAACTGCTGAGGGGCGCTGTGAGCCAGATGGTAGGGAACAATCAAGCTAAGATCGATGAAGCGATTGCTGGGCAGATAGCGCGAACCCCGTTAGGCAGACTAGGACGCCCAGAGGAGGCGGCAGAAGTTGCCGTTTGGCTCTGCAGTGACGCAGCCTCATACATTACTGGACAGGCCATAATTGTTGATGGCGGTTTAACAGCGTGGGCGCGGTAGACTAACATTTTGAGGAGTTAAGGCAATGTGAGTCATCGCAGCAGAGTTTCTATCAAGCATCACGAGCGCGTATGCGATAAAGAGAAACATCGACATGGCCCCCTTCAATCAATCAGTGCTTTGGGTGGGCGGCCAAAACCGTGAGCGTATTCGCAAGACCGTGTCCGCGCTCGCTGGATCAAACTTTGCTTCCGCCGAAAGTCCTCTGACCCGCCAATCATCATTGACCACGCTTGCCGGGCCAGGTCATTTGAGCTATGGGAAGGTGTCGGCGGAAAACAATGCAGGCGACCTCTAGATTAGCGGAGCTGCTGAGCCAATCGCTCCCTACAGCATCGCTACCGGAGATGGTCAGGTCTCAGTCAGAGACGGAGTTCTTAGGTGCTGAAGCAGGAGCGTATTGACGGCTTCGGGGTTCTCAATATGAACAAAATGACCTGCACCGGAGATGCTGTGCTTGCTCAGACCTGCAGGGAAATCCTCCGGGCGCATACTCGCCATAAACACACCCGCAGCAACACAACCATCCTGGTCACCGCATAAGCCGAGCGTCGACACATGAACACAACCCATCATCAGTGCCCATGACTTCCGTCCTCGCTTAGACCACACGTCAAGCGTCTGGCGGTAGTAGGAGAGAGCAGCCGAACTTACTTGTGGATGGCAGAATCGAGCACGAGCTCGTTCGATCGCGGAAAGTGGGATGTGTAAACCGGGCGACCACTTTCTCCAAAGACGCTCTACCAAGGCCGCGTTTCGGCGGCGTAACCACCAGTCCGCGACCCCTTTGAGCTGGAAGAAGAACATGTATCGAGAACGCTTCCGCTGCGCAGGATCGGAACGAATAGCCGTCGCTAGCCTACGCAGTGGTGGCACAGCGATCATCGTAAGAGTCTTAACCCGTTCAGGCACGCTGACGGCTGCGGCAAAGGCGATTGTCGCTCCCCAGTCATGCCCAACAATATGGGCCTGCGTCTCACCAAGTGCATTCATCCAGCCAATCACGTCGGTGGCAAGATCGACGATTCGGTAGCTGGCGTCTGACGGACGTGAGGAATTCTCGTAGCCGCGCAATGTGACCGCAACCGCGTGAAAACCCGCCTCCGCCAGCGCTGTGAGTTGGTTGCCATAACTTTCTGGTCCATCCGGAAAGCCATGTATCAGCAGAACTAGGGGCCCCGTTCCCGCCTCCAGGGCCGTGAACACGAGCAGTCCAACCGTAAGTAGCCGTACTCGCGTTGGCTCAATCACATGAACTCCCTGCAATTCCCCGCAAGCCATGAGGCTTTCTGTACTTCGTCGAATGCTGCCCCTAATTTCGCAAGCTTACCGTGCTCGGAGGTCCCGGTCCGTGTCGGTGAAGATCCCGGCCGTTCCAAGATTCAGCCCCTCCATGAGCACTTGAGACGCAGGTATTTAGGAGCGCTGCCTGCTGTTGTTCAGTCCTATCGAATCATCCATGAGAACTACTCCGCCGCCTTCGCCGTCTTGAACGTCTTCGCCACCGTATCCACAAACGGCTCGGCGTCTGGCGGCGTCGGCTGATTACCCTTGAGCACGCTGTCATACGGAACGTCCGATCCATAGAACGTCTTGGTGTCGGCCTGCGTCTGCGACAACTCCGTCCCATCGAGATCGACTCCAGCAAACAGACCCTTGGACCGCGAGTAGGTTAGGAACTCCGCGTTCAGCTTCCAGTCCGTTCCCGCCTGTGCGTTGCGGCCGACCGGACCTGCGGAAGCTGCCGCGTCCGCACCCAGCTTGACCTTGTTCTTCAGCAGGTTCTGCAGCCCGTTCTGGTTCATGGCAACCAGAATCAAATCCGTCGACTGCCCGCCGATCTGAAAACCAAAACTTCCGCCCGCAAGACGAACAAACACCGGGGCGCTCCAGCCCTTGCCCGTTCGGCAGGTTGCGACACCCTCCCCATACTGGCCGCCAACCACGAAGGCGGCCTTCTTAAAGCCCGGAATCACCACTAGGCACGTCGCGCCTGAGAGCACGCCGTCCGGGATGCCCTTATCCGGCGTCGCCATGATCTCGGTAAGCACCGCCTTTGCGCTGGTAAGGCGCTCATCCAGCTTTGCCTTATCGGTTGCGGCAAACGCACTCAACGAAGATGCCGCCATCACGGCACCACATACAGTCACGATGAATAACTTCATAGCTCTACTCCTTCTCAAAAGCAGGCCCCTAGTCTGGGTAATAGGCGAGGGGGCTAGATAAGCGATTAACTTTGCCCAGGCAGCAGAGCCCTGACCTGAGATCAGTAAATGATTTGACAGCGTGTACGACTACCTCTCTATACGTTATATGTCGCGCGAAGCCGCTGGTATAAACCAGTTTTGTAAGCAACTGTAAAGTTGCATCCTGCGACGGCTGTGCCGCGTGTGTGGTTTCTCTGGAATAGAACAGTCGGTGTGCTTTGGAGGCAGAGGCTCGCTGGCACTGGAATCACGCCGTACCAAGAATTCAGCTCCTTCGTTCGCATTTGGTTTTTCTCCGATTCGAACCATTGGTCTGGTAGGAGGCCGGTCCGGTTGCAAACTCACACCGTACCGTTCTGAATTGACATTTTCCTCTAGTTGCCCTTGGAAGGTCGTTGCTCGCTTTGGCGCGAAGGACACGAATCCTAGCCTTTGTATCCGGTCTCTCATTCCGAGCAGGTCGACCTTCGGGCTTGATAAAACGACTCATCGACATAGCGCGTCCAGTCGGTTAGCAGTTTGGTGGGACGGCCAAATCGTGAGCGTATTCGTAAAACCGTGTCCGCGCCCGCTGGATCGAACTTGGCCCCCGCTTGAAAGCCCTCTGACCCGCCAATCAAGATCTGCCACGCCCGTTGGGCTAGTGCGTCGGAACTATGGGGAACGTGTCGGCGGAACACAATGCAAGCGGCTTCGAGATTAGCGGGGGTGCTGAGCCAATCGCTCGCATCGACATACGCAGAGATGAAGGTCCGGAGTGTTCCGCCTGTGTTTGCTGCCCACGAGCGACGCGCGACCCCGCAAAGAGCCTGATATGGACCAATCATGGTCTGAACGTCACCCAACCTTCGGTATCCCTCCTGCTCTGGGGCAATCTCCTGAGGCGAACTGACCATAGTCGCACAGATCTTCCCATTCTTCAGGGCTTCTACACGAAACGAAGTCCCGCCCGCTCGGGTAAGCGAATAGCTCCCGGGAAGCAGTGCGTGTTGAGCCAGCAACTCATATAAGGCGAGGGTGTATCCGGTGTGCTCCGCATCGATGCCAATCGCCTTACCGCGCAAAGCTTCAAGGGATGCCACGTCTGGCCGAGTCAAAAGACGGAGTGAACTGCTAATCCCACCCATGAAGGCGAAGAGGTCAGGCTTGTCACTCAGATGCTGTTCCCCTTGATCCTCCTGGTAAGCCACAACATTGTCGAACGGAGTCATCGCAATGTCATAGGTTCCTTCAAACAGCCCTTTGATCTGCGCCACAGAATCTTGTATCTCTGTCACTTGGACGTCGAGTCCACATTGAGTAAAGAAACGGTGATCTTGGGCCACGTAAATCGGCCAACTCAGACCCCCCGCAAAAATCGCCACATTCAGAGAAGTCATGAAATGCTCCCAGTGCTGGTGCAACATCGCTCATTGCGCGTGGAAAAAACAAGAGAGGAGCCACGCACGCAAGAAGTGGAAGATCAGAATCGCCTCCACTGGACCAGCAGTTCATCTCGTTTGGCCCGGTGAGCGGCAGGCATTTCCATCATGAAGATCCAGGGAAGTCTGTCCCGAGAGGCTGTAGAGTCACTCTTAGCAGCTTCGCAGTATGCGGTCCGGAAGGCGGCGGCGAGGCTGTGCCCCCGTCCGTTGTCATGAATGCAACCCGACCGTAATCACCGGGACCACGTCTCCAAGCTATGCTTGATGGTCCGATCAAGCCTTCCGTAAAGGGGTCGCCAGCCACACTCTGCGTGAATCCGCTGTTTAACCCCGGGTCCATGGAAACCACATCAAGGGTGTTTTGGCGATGAGTCGTAAGATAGACAACTTTCGCATGGTCATCGGCGCAGAAGTCGTCTCCCATCCGCCCAGCGACGACCAGCTCTGGTTTCCCACATGGACTCAGGGATATCGGGTCTACCTCTACCCTCATCAGCAACTTTTTCGCAGTGGCCGAAAAGTACAAGTGCTTGGAGCCCGACGAGAAGCGTACTCCGTTCACACCGGGTTGTTCGGGCTCCATCTTGCCAGGGTAATAACCCATGCTCTCGTGTTCCAGCCACACTCGATAAACGAGTTCGCCCCCGGCAGCAGGAAGATCCACCCTCCAGATCAGGCTTGCAAAGCTATCCGCAACGAGAAGCACGCTTGGGGCAAGCAAGCAACAGCCGTTTAGACCACGTGCCTTGCCGGGAAATTGTCCCAGAAGTTCGGGTTCGACGGGCTGTCCTGGCTGCCATCCACGCAGGTTCAGCAGATAAGCGAAACCCTCATGTGTCGTGTAGAAGTTGGAACACATAATGACGAACACATCAGGTTCGATTTCAACAATTCCCGCTGCGTTCTGCTCGAAAGTATGGAGGTGCACTGGTTCGACCTGTTCCTCCTCTTGCTGGGCGGGTACATACCAGATTTGACCGTTATTCAAGAAGGTAACGAGAACTGAATTGTCGCTGCGGACTGCGAGATTTTCGAGGAAGAAACCTTCGGGGAACTCGGCTACCGTGTTAAGCAAAGCCTGCGGTGCTTTGTTGTGCGACACGGTGATCCTTTCTGCTGTACCAAGATTGAAGCTGAACCTATACCAAAGGTGCTGGGTTGTTCGCGTCACTTGCGCTTTGCCATCCCCCTTGCTCAGAAAAGGACGGACAACCTTCGATCTGTTTTCCTCAAAACATGGCAGCAAAGATCGAACTGTCAACCAGCCGATCCCGGGAATTCTTTCGGCATCTCCTGGAACTCCACGAGGAGAAGCTTGGCCGATTTCGCACCGTCAGGTGGCGGAGAGGCCGTTCCACCGTCCGAAGTAAAATATGCCACTCGCCCGATGTCGCCCGGGTCTCTTCTCCAAGCACCCGCAGATGGCCCGATCATCTCCTCTGAAAATGGATCACCAGCGATAGTCTGGGTGAAGCCGCTGTTTAGACCAGGGTCCATCGAAACCACATCAATCGTGTTTTGTCGGTGGGTGGTCACGTAGATGACCTCAGCCTGTTCGTCAATGAGAAAGTCGTCGCCCATTCTTCCTGTGACCACCAATTCAGGTTCGCCAGCTGGTTCAAGAGTTTTTGAATTCACCTTCACCCGCAGGAACAGCTTCTTTGCGGTCGAGGTGTAATAGAGAAAGTTTGTCTTTGCCGCATAGCGGACACCATTTACTCCCGGCTGCTCTGGCTTCATCTTCCCAGGGTAGTAGCCCATACTCTCGTGCTCCAGCCAAACCCGAAAAGTGGGCTTCTCTCCGTTCGCTGGAAAATCAAGACGCCAGATCAGACTTGCGAAGCAATCCGCAACGAGGATCACACCCGGTGCGAGTAAACAGGCACCGTTCACGCCGCGTGCTTGCTCTGGGAACTGACAGATGAGCTCTGGGGAGATGACAGAGCCTGGAGTCCAATCTCGCAAGTCGAGACGGTGAACGAACGATTCGTGGGTTGTATACACGTTGCCGGTGAAAAGTATGAAAACATCCGGCTCAAGCTCAACCATGCCAGACGCATTCTCCTGGTATGTGTGTAGACGAACAGGCTGTACCGTTTGTGCCGCTGCGGTAGGCGGCACAAACCACAACTCTTTTTTATTCGCCACATGGATCAGAACAGAGTTGTCCTTACGTACAACGAGATTTTCTAGGAAATACTGAACGGGGAATTCCGCAACCGTGGTAATCGTTGCCTGTGGAGCCTTGTTGTGAGACATAGGATGCGTACCTCCTCTTGTTAGCTTGTGAAGTCAGTTTTGGTGGCTTGTCCACACTCAATGAGTTTGAGTTTCGGGGACAGGAACCTGAAAGGCATTCAGCAAAGAGCAAACGACGTCATAACAGCCGGCCAGGAAGAGAATGTCGACAATACCCCGGACTCCAAAAGTCTCCTTAGCTCGATCGAAAATCTCATTGGACGCCTGGTGATCACGCGTAATCGCCAAGGTGAAGGCCTGAGCCGTTTGCTCCTCTTCGGTGAGAACGTCAGCTAAGCCTCCGGTGGCTACGGCCTCGATTGCGGCTTCCGGAATGCCTGCTTTTCGAGCGACGGCTTTGTGGGCATAGAGCTCGTATTGCGACTTCCAGATCGACCCGACAGTCAGGATCACTACCTGCCTGGTGCGTTCGTTTAGTGTTGTGTTTGCAGCTTCAGCGCTCTGCAATGCGGCAAATGCTGATGCGATTGCTGGGCTCTGTAGGGAAACGTTGAAGGGTCCAACCAAACTTCCGTATTGTGTCTTCGCGACGAAGCCTGCTTTTTCAGCCCATGGTACCTGGCTTGCATTAATACTGTCATAGAGGGGTCGTTGAGCCGATGTAAGCTCATCAGGCTTCACCAGCGGTATACGTCCACCAAGCTTTTCATCTTGAGGGTTCATGCTGCTCTCCTTACTGTGGAAGACCTACTGCGTTGGCGGGAACATCAAAGGCCATGAGAGTGAGAGAGACCATCGTGAACCATCCCATCAACACTGTCACGTCCACGACGCCAGCGTCACCCAGCAACTCTTTGGCACGTTTGTAGAGTCCGGTGGGAACCACTCTGTGCGCCGCGAGAGCCGAGGCGAGTTCATAGACAACTTGTTCCCGTGGGTCAGCAAATGACGTAGGCAGGCCTGCGATCAATGCTTGGACCCGTTCCGGTTCTAAGTGCCCCTGCTCTTCGCCGATCTTTTCGTGTTCATAATTTCCGTACGCCGCACGCCACTGAGCGTTGATGATGTTCGTGGCGATCTCGATCTCGGCCTTCTTTAGGGTGGAAAGCTTTTGGTAGTAATAACCAGTTGGAACGATTGTTTTTGACAGTGTTGGATTGGCTAACCATATCTTGTGTGGTCCGGGTACGATGCCGCGCAGTTTCATCGTGAAGTCATAGGCTTCTTTCATCTCTGGAGACATTTCACCTATAGGAGTCTCTTGAAATCGTCCAAACGTGCCAAAGTCCGTATTGTCAGCCATCAATTCCACTCTTTCTGCGATTGAACGCGCTTTGTTATCGGATTAGTTTTGGACTACGAGGCCTCAGTAATGAGAGCACCAGCGGGTCACGGCTTGCCATCGAGAGATCGCAGCCAGCCAATGACGATGTCAGCGACTGCGGGAGTTTGTTCCGGAAAAAGCGAGTGGGCACAATCCGCGACGATCCGCGTCGTAACTCGAGCTCCGAACTTCTCACGTCGTTCACGCCAGGAGCTGAATGGATTGAATGGATCACTTTCCGCGATGATCTGGAGGATGGGTGCCGTACCTGCTCCACTAAAAGTGGATGGGTCCATTGCCGCAAGCGCGGCCTTCTGCATTTGAAGGGTTTGGGGATACCAACCAGTCAGCCAAACCCGAGGATCATGATGGGGTGCAAAGAAGCCCTTGGTGAGTGCTTGCAGCCTTTCCTCTTCAGAGAGAGCTGGATTGCCCGCGATGAACGGTAGCGGCGCCGTGTCGTGTGGCGGGTTATCCGCGGGCGCCGTCGCCAGAATCAATCCCCTCACAAGTTCGTCATGTGTCGTTGCGAGAAGTCTTGCCACACCAGTGCCGTATGCGTGGCCCATGACGACGGCGTTGCCATCAGCGAGGTTCTGGATTACCTCTGCTGCATCATCAGCCATATCCTGCAAGGAGGCGCTCATCGAGCCTGAACTACGTCCAATTCCGCGCGGTCTCGGTCTTAGCACCTTGAAGCCCGCCTTTGCCACTTCTCTCGCGAAATCATCAAAATCGTCGGCAACGTCACGCCCGTATGAGGGCAGCATTACGACGGCGGGACCTTCACCATCGACGAAGGTCTCAATGACAGCGTCTCCGGTAGTAACCATCTCGGTGGTCCGGTCGGTAACAATCATGCAGCATCCTCTCTTTCCTGAATAGCAATATTTCTTTGCATAAGAGATGCCCATTGCGATGGCACCGTACGCTTCAAGCAGGGAAGAAACCATACTCTTTTGGAATAGTTTCATGCGTGCAAGGTATACCTCGCATGCGACACAGCGAGGGACGTGATACGCATCCCAATGCCTGGAGGTGCGAAACCATGCACGCAGTGATGCTCTACGAGTACGGCGGACCGAACAACTTGAAATATCAGGAAGCGCCAGACCCGTCGCCCGCCAGCGGCGAGGTGTTGGTGCGCACCGCAGCCACCAGCGTGAACCCGTTCGACCTAAAGGTACGTGCGGGAGAGGCCAAGGAAAAGGTGAAAGTCGAGTTTCCCTATATCCTCGGGGTGGATCTGGCGGGAACCGTACTTGCCCTCGGCGAGGGGGTGACCGGATTCAAGCTTGGCGACCGCGTGATGGCGATGACCAGCAAAGCCTATGCGGAGCAGGTTGTTGTGAAAGCAACGGATTTGGCTTTGATTCCGGAGAATCTCGACACAGTGGGTGCTGCAGCGTTGCCTCTGGTTGTGCTCACCGGGCAGCAGCTCATTATGAACGGCGTTCGTCCCGAGCGCGGCTGGACGGTGCTTATCAGTGGTGCCGTCGGATCGGTCGGCCGGTCGGCGGTGTTTGCCGCCAAACAAGCCGGGGCGACCGTAATCGCGGGCGTACGTCGGCGACAGATGAAGGATGCGGAAGCTATTGAGGCGGATCGCGTGATCGCAATAGACGACGACAGTGAGGTCGCCAAGCTAAGTTCCCTCGATGCCGTCGCGGACACGGTGAACCACGATACGGCACAACGGCTGATGGAAAAGGTGCGTAAGGGCGGCGTTTTCGCCTCGGTGTTGGGTCCACCTGCCAACGCGCACCTGCATCCCACGGTGCGTGTTGAGGCTGTGGCCACGCACCCCAATGCAGGCACGCTGCGCGATCTAGCCGAGGCTGTTGCGATCAAGAAGCTGATAATTCCCATTGATCGCGTGATGCCGCTGGCACACGCAGCCGAAGCTCAAAGACTAGTTGAAAAGGGTGGCATCGGCAAGATCGTCCTCTCAACCTAAATTGAGCCCTCTTCTGGAAGTGCTCTTCGGCCGAAGAAATTACCATAGACATACCGGTTGCGCTCCACAAGCACGTTGTCACGCATTTTCCGAACGCCGGGGTTTGCATAGCGTGCTTAGGCTTCCTTTATACAAGCGCGAAATCCGCCTACGAGGCGAAGATCTTCGGCACACTTTTCGGCAAGTCTTTCAAGGATTGTGCGGCTGCAACGAAGTCTGCCATCAATGCCGTGGATCCCTCCTTGCGATACAGGATCAGGGCTGGGATACGCGGCGGAGATGGTGTCAAAGGACGTAGAATGACTCGCTCGCCGGCTACCTTGGCCAGAGTTTCATAACAGATCGCAACGCCTCTTCCTGCTTCAATTGAGGCGAGTCCGCTTAGCGGGTCTATGTACTCCTCGGGATCAGTGGCAAAGGGGCGGTATGGCTTAAGCAGGCTTGTGACAGACCTGCTGTAGTATGGCGAGTCCTTTCCACAAAGAATAATCGCGCGCTCTTTGCTGAACTCAACCAGAGGAATCTCGGTAAGATTTGCGAACCGATGCCCCTGATGAGCCGCAACCTGAATCTGATACGAGGCAAATTGTTCGCAACAGAGCCCCCGAAGCTTTCTCGGTTTATCGCCAATGATGAGCCCTAGATCAAATGCCCCGGACTGTAAGCCTTCCACGATGCACTTCTTCGTACTTACAGAAACTTCTATCCTTAGGCGCTCGTGCTTTCGCTGAATGGTACTCAACAAAAGCGGCAGAACCTCGACCGCGATCGCGTTCGTATGCGCAATGCGAATATGGTCATCCGCCCGTCGGGCCACTGCCTGGATGAATGCCGCCGCATGTTCCACACGTTGTAACGCGGCGCGAGCTTCGATGAGGAAGAGTTCCCCAAGCTGCGTCAGCTTGACAGATTTGGCATCTCTCTCGAAGAGCGATACGCCCAGTTCTGTCTCAAGATCGCGAATCTGCCGGCTCAGAGGCGGCTGCGAGACATGCAACCGCTTCGCTGCGCGGCTGATGTTCTGCTCCTCTGCTACTGCGACAAAATAGCGTAGATGTCGGAGTTCCACTATGCGATATTCCTCCGCATTTGCAGCCTGCCCCCAAAGTACACTGTTTCCGAGAAAGTATAACCGCTCAGATGCCTCAGTCAACGAAGCTGAACGGCGCTGAATTCTTACGGTCGGCCAGTGAGCGTTTGGCAGCTTTCAACGGTTATGTCTGCTGTTTGGTTAAGCCAGCAAAGAGCTTCAGAGCGTTCGTCATCATGACAGCTTGAGGTAGGTCTCCATTCAACAGAGGCGTGGAGTCAAGCCCAGAGGCTACGTCTTGCACGCCGGCGATCGGCGTAAAGGGCCAATCGCTCCCATACAGAAGGTGACCCGCATCCTCGATCTTCAGCAAGGCATCGAGCAACTCCGGCAAAGGCGCACCGGCCATGTCGTAATAGAGCTTGCGCATCTCAACTTTTAGCTTCGGGACTTCTTTTTGCGATCCTTTGCTCAGAAAAGGGGCCACGCTATCCACACGGCTGGCGAGAACGGGAAGCGCTGCCCCGGCATGAAGAACGATGATCCGAATGTCTGGAAACCGCGTCGTCACGCCCGAGAGAACGAGGTTTGTAACCGTCCGCGTCGTTTCGAACATGAACTCCAGCATCGGCCTTGCATACCCAAGCGAGAGCAACAAGCAGCCTCTACACGATTGCGACGTGGGATAAACGAACATCGCTGCTTTCCGCTTGTTCAGCTTGGCATAGAACGGATCGAGCTTAGAGTCGCCATGGTACAGGCCATGGCGATTGGATTCGACGCCTGCACCCTCTGCCCCGAGTTGATCCATGGCATAGGTGGCTTCTTCGATCGCCATCTCGATGTTCGGCAAAGGAGTCACGGCGAATAAGCCAAAGCGCCCGGAGTAAACGTGTCTGAGACGCGTTCCTTCTTCGTTGATGCGCCGCGAAAGATCTTTGGCCTTTTGATCCTCCCCGAAGTGAACTCCGGGAGACGAAATGGACAGCAGAGCAGCTTCAATCTGAAGCTGGTTCATCATGTTAAGAGCGTCTTCCTCGCTCCACTTGGGAATGCCCGGAAATCCATCTGGATCCGTTTGGCCGGCTTCTATCAGAGCATCGCGGTAGAAGTCCAGCAGAAAGTGCGCGTGAACGTCGATGCGAGTAAGGTTCATCTTTAGCTCCAAAGTTGGTGCACATCAATCTTCTCAGCGCTTCGGATTCCTTAGTCGGGTGCCCGGAATCCCACACCGCTCTCCCCCGCCCTGCTCACGATCATGCAGAACAATCGGCCGAGGGATGGATGCAGCTACGGACCCGCCGAGGTGAACGCGTTGAGGTTGAAGACGCGGGGAGGCCCGATCGGCCGGACGTGCTCGAGGCTCATCACACAGAGAACGCATAAGCTAAACTGCCTACAAGATGTCCCCCCGTCTAAGATCGTCGATAGGACTGCGATGCATTCTGTCGAGACGCGTTTTTATGTTTGGTGTAGTGATCCCATATATCGCGGCGAGGCGGCTTTCCGAACATGCGACTATAGTCACGGCTGAACTGCGACGAGCTTTCATAACCGACCTGGATAGCCGCTGTCTCTACGTTTGCATCAGTGGCCATCATCAATCGTCGTGCCTCCAGCAAGCGTGTCTGCTTTTGATATTGCAGTGGCGTCATCGCTGTGACGGCTTTGAACTGGCGATGCAGCGTGGCCGGACTCATGTGCGCAACTTTAGCGAGATGCTCCATGTGAACCGGTTTTGAAAAATGATCGCGCAGATAATGGATCGACCGGATCACCCTCTGATCGCAACCGTTGGCGCTGACGAGGGGCACAATTTGCTTGCCATTTGTTCCCGTGAGCAACCAGTAGCAGATCTCGCGCATAATCCCCGGATAGAGCATCGGGATCGCCTTCGGGGTGTCCAGAAGACGAAGGCTGCGTAGTACGCAGTCCGTCAAGGCCTCGTCCAAATCCGTTACGAAAATCCCTTGCCCTTGTTCGATCTCGCCCGTACTCAAGTCCTCTGCGAGCTGCTCGATGACATCCTGCATGATCGACAGATCAAACTCGATGACAACTCCCAGAAACGGTTCGGTCAAACTGGCCGCGGAGATTGTGCCACGTGAAGGCATTTCGACACTTACGACCAACGCCTTACCCGCCGGATACTTGAAGCGCTTTTGCCCAAACATGGTCCATTTTGCGCCCTGAACTGTGATGCAGAGCGCTGGTTTGAAGATGCGGTGAGACGGTTCCTGCTCATGATGCGACCGTAGAATCGTGAATCCTTCGATTTTCGTGGCGAATGTGTTGAGGCTACCTTGAGGGTCGGTGAGGCGTCGCAGCACAGCCGCGAGATCGTTTAGCCGGCTTGTATTTTCAGGGCCAGCACGCATTACAGATGAAGTCTACCGGACAGGATTTGGCAATAAAATGCGGAATTTCGGCATTTTCCTGGAGCCAACAAACTCATACTCTGAGTGTCGTGAGCTACGAGGAGACAAACTTAAATAACATGTCGAAGCCGGCTATCACTGATAAGGGCAACAAAAACGCTATCGTTACGGGCGCTTCCAAGGGTCTAGGCGCAGCAATTGCTGAACGCCTCGCCAAAGATGGTTTCGCTGTTGCCGTCAACTATTCTACCGGCAGTGATTCCGCGAGCGAGGTCGTCAAACGGATCGTGGGTGATGGAGGACGGGCAATAGCCATACAGGCCGATGTGAGCAGTTCAGCCGCGGTCGCCAGCTTGTTCGACCAGGCCGAGGAAGCCCTAGGCAAGATTTCAGTACTGGTCAACAACGCGGGTTTCATGCACCTATCCCCCATCGCCGAGCTCGAAGATTCAGCTCTTGACCGGCTGCTGGCCGTCAACATCAAGGGCGTTTTCTATGGCATGCGCGAAGCAGCGAGGCGCATGTCGGACGGCGGCCGGATCATAAGCCTTTCGTCCAGCGCGAACGGTGCATATCTACCGGGCTATGGCGGATATGTTGCAACGAAGGCCGCGGTGGAAGGCCTCACTCATGTTCTTGCTAAAGAGCTTGGGACTCGCCGAATTTGTGTGAACGTAGTTGCGCCAGGGCCAACGGCATCAGATTTGTTCTTTGAGGGCAAGACAGATGCGCAGCTCGAAGCGATCAAGAAGATGATTCCATTCGGGCGCATCGGTGAGCCGCAGGATATCGCCGATGTTGTCTCCTTTCTCGCCGGGCCGGACAGCAATTGGATCAATGGGCAGGTTCTCCGCGCCAACGGCGGCATGATTTGAGACGGCAGCACCAAGGAGAAAAGTTCATGAGCAGTCGCAACAAGACGGCCATCGTCACTGGAGGCACCAAAGGCGTGGGTGCCGCTATCGCTCGCGCTTTGGCAGAACAGGGTTGCAATCTGGCGCTCGGTTTTCATGGCGACGATGACGCCAACCAAGCCACAGTTGCGGCTTTACGCACGATAGGTACAGATTCGCTTCTCGTCCGAGGCGATATCCGCAAGCGTAGGAATGTCGAGCAACTCTTTCGGGAGACCATCGCTCGATTCGGGAGTGTCGATATTGTTTGCGCTAACGCGGGCGTGGAGAAGGTAGATGCCTCTTTCGCCGATTTAGCGGAAGCAGATCTCGATCTGATCGTTGACACCAATGTGAAGGGTACTTTCTTCGTCCTCCAGCAGGCCGCGCGCCAAGTTGTAGATGGCGGCCGGATTATCGCGACCGCATCGACCATTGCCCTGTATCCACCTGCCAACGCTGGTGTCTATGCGGGCACCAAAGCAGCGGTCCGACTGATGGCCGAGGTGCTCGCGCAAGAGCTAGGACCGCGCCGAATCACGGTCAATACGCTCGATCCAGGCATTATTGCCGGCGCCGGTGTCGTCACCCATCTTTCGGACGTAGAGCGAGCGAAATATACCGAAACTGTTCCGCTCGGACGCATGCTGACGCCGGACGACCTGAAGGGAGCCATCACCTTCCTCGTTTCGGACGGCGCGATGATGATCACCGGTCAGCACCTCTGCGTTACTGGCGGCGGTAGACCTTGAACTAGATGATCTTGTCGCCTCCATCGAGGAGTAATCGCAACTAAGAAACAATTCTGCTTGCAGGCGTCTTCGTCGGGAAGAGGCTGAATGGGGAGTTTTCGAGAGAGATGCTCGGCGCCGCGTTTAGACCGTTTCGCAATACGCAAGAATCAGCTTGGCAAGATGCTCTCTTAACATGCGAACGGCTTTGGGCGAGGGACTGCTTTCAAGATGGCCACGGATGGTTCCTGCCAGCGTTAGGAAAACGATGTGCGTCATGTATCTGAGGTCCGCCGAGACGGACAATCGCGCCGTCTGAAACATCGCCAACATAGCGTTTTCATAGCGCCCCCGAAGTCGATCCACGACCAAGCTGCCTCCCGGTTCCGCAGCTATGCGGTAGAGAGCCACCGAAGTGTCCCGATCTGTGAGCTTCGCATCGACAAAACGGTTTACCAGCTCTGTGACCATGACCTCCAGCGGCTCAAAATGGTTTGCCGCGCAAACCTCTTCCACGGCGCTCGTAACTTTGTCCATATGCTGTTCGAGTACTGCGAACAGCAGAGATTGCTTGTTCGGGAAGTATTGGTAGAGCGTTCCAACAGACACACCGGCACGTTGCGCAACTCGTACGGTCGTCAGTCGTTCGTGTCCCTCTTTCAACAAAACCTGAATGGTGGCGTCGTAAATCGCCTGCACAGTGATGACAGAGCGGCTTTGCTGCGGCGTTTTTCTTGGCTCCAGTTCGAGCAGGGCCTCTTTTGTCATATGCGAATGGAAACCTGAACTTTCCTTCGTATAATAATGGAAGGAGAAAGAAGATGCAAGAGACAAAGAAAATCGCCCTCGTCACTGGAGCGAACAAGGGTATCGGTTTCGAGGTTGCGCGCCAGATCGCCAAGTCCGGTTGGACCGTGCTGTCTGCTGCGCGCAACGAGGAACTTGGGCAGCAGGCGGTCGCAAAACTGCGAGCAACCGGTCTCGATGTGCACTTCATTCACATCGATTTGGACGACCATCAAACGGCTATAACCGCAGCGGAGTCGATGCGGGTGCAATTCGGCAAGCTTGATCTTCTTGTCAACAATGCTGGAGTCTCCGGCAAAGCCGACGGACCGCCGAGCAAGGTCAGCCTTTCGGACGTAGAGACAATCATGCGAACCAACTTCTTAGGAAGCGTCGCGGTGACACAGGCCATGTTGCCCTTGCTTCAGCAGGCTGGGAAGGCGCAGATCATCAACGTCTCAAGCGAACTTGGATGTATCAGCCGGCAGATCGATCCCGCCTGGAAATACTTTCCGGTCAAGGTCTTGGCCTACTGTGCGTCCAAGGCCGCGCTGAACATGATGACCGTCCAACTGGCGTATGAGTTCCGCGACGCAAACATCGCCGTGAACTCCGTCAACCCCGGCTACACGGCAACGGACCTGAACGGGCACAGCGGCTCGCAGACTGTGGAGGAGGGTGCTGCGGAGATTGTGCGCCTCGCCCTGGTCGACGCTCCGCCTACTGGCAAGTTCCTGGAGACGGGCGGCGAATTAGCCTGGTGATGAGTTATAGCCCGTAGTAAAAGGCTGCTGTCTTGAGTTCCGCAGCGTCAAGCCTTCGCAAGCAGCAAAGCATCTCAGGGCTACCTAATGGCACGAACAACAGTATCAGCGTGAGGAACACATGATTGTTGTAACAACACCCGCGGGGAAGATAGGATCGCAGCTCATCCCGCACCTGCTTGCTGGGAACGAGACTGTTCGGGTGATAGCGCGAGACCCTGCCAGGTTGCCGCCAGAGGTCCGCGAAAGGGTAGAAGTCGTGGTCGGCTCCCTGGACGATGAAGCCGTTATGGAACAAGCATTAGAAGGCGCGGAGAGCGTTTTTCTGGTTGTGCCTCCCTCATTCACCGACAACAACGATGCGGAGTACTATCTGCACTTCACGCGTCCCGCGCTTAAAGCGACCAAGAGCCAGCGTATCAAACGAGTTGTCAATGTATCGGTGCTGGGACGGGGTTCGGAGCTGGCGAAGAAGGCAGGACCGATTACGGCATCTCTCGCAAAAAATGAGGAGATTGAGAGGAGCGGGGTAGATTACAGCGCCCTGTGGTGCCAAGCGCTGATGGACAATATGCTCAACAACGTGCAAACCATCAAGCATCAGGGGATCTTCTTCTCGCCGAGCCACCCGGATGGTAAGACACCCCAGGTAGCGACGAAGGACGTTGGTGCGATGGGTGCAAGATTTCTGTTGGACCGGACCTGGACGGGACAAGGCGGTTGTGCTGTGCTCGGGCCGGAGGATCTTTCCTTCAACGACATGGCTGCGATTATGTCGGATGTGCTCGGCAAGCAGGTCCGTTTCCAGCAAGTATCGGGGGAGGCCTACAAAGCGCAGCTCATCCAATACGGGGCGAATGCAATCTTCGCTCAAGGCATCGTAGACATGCTCTTGGCCAAAGACAACGGAATGGACGATATCGAAGCGTGCACGGCTGAGAACACTACCCCGACCAGCTTCCACCAGTGGTGTGAAGAAATCCTGAAACCTGCGGTCCTGAGCTGAGCGACCAATATCTCGCCTGGCGTAGGCTGCTGACCTGTATGGGTGAGCCTCAACGATGAAGTCGGAGGGTTCCAACATGATTCATCTTCGTAACGAAGGCCCCATCAAACCCGCGCCCCAGTTGAACGGACTGCCTGAGGACGTCTCAACCGAACTGCAGTCGTGGCCGGGATTGATCGCAGCCACGCACTGGCGCTTGGGCGATTCGAGCCGCGTGGACGGAGTTGAGTTCCACGTCGAAAGGGGTGGCGAACTCGGTCATATTCATCTCAATGGCGAGATTCATCTCGCGCTCACGAAAGCTCTTCGGGATCGGTTGGTCGCACTGAAGCTTGCCAAGCCATTCCGATGGAGTGAAGCTTGGGTCACTGCTCCGATTACCTCGTCTCAGGAAGCAGATCAAGCACTGTGGCTCTTCAGGCTAGGATATGACCGTCTTTCCTCAACACCGGAAGAGACGCTCTTCGCTAGAATTACTTCAGCTTCACGCACTCAGGTTAAATACTGAAAATCAATCGGCATCATCATTGCAGATGAGCTTGGCCGCAGAAGCCGCCCGATCAGTCTCGACAAGTCATATTTCTGAGGGGATTAGGAAGCAAAGGGCTGCCCGATAGCGGTAAAGTGCAGCAATGGCGCAGTCGAACCGTTACTTTCGGTTTTCAAAGCTATCCGAGGCAAAGTTCCGGCACTTGGTCCGGTGTTTTGCATTGGATTTGACAGCCACTCAGACGGCGCATCTGACCGGCGTTTCGCTTCGTTCTGTGAACGCAATTTTCCCTCACATGCGCATCAAGATCACCGCCGAGTGCGAACGTCAGTCCCCGTTTGGAAGATGTGCTCGAGGCCGATGAATCCTACTTCGGACCACAGCGCGTGCGCGGGAGATGCGGCCGAAGTGCTGGCGGTGCAACCATCGTTTTCGGCTTGCTGAAGCGCGAAGACAGGGTCTACACCGCCATTGTGCCGAATGCTTCCAAAGCCGCTCTGCAAGCGGTGATTCGTGGCAAAGCCAGCCTTAAGTCGATCGTTCACACGGACGGCTGGGCAGCCTATCACGGCCTGGTCGATCTCGGCTACGACAAGCACCTGAGGGTCGAGCACCGGGAGAACATCTTCGCGCAGCAACTCAACCACATCAACGGTATCGAAAGCTTCTGGAGCCTGGCAAAACGCCGCCTCTCAAGGTTCTGCGGCGTGCCCAAACGCACCTTCTATCTCCACCTCAAAGAGACAAAATTTCGCTTCAATCATTGCAACAACAACCTCTACAAAGAGCTGCTAAGCTTCCTCAGAAAGGACCCGCTCTGAGTCCGTTGCTTCCTAAGCCCCTCAAGGTTATCGGGCAACCTCTTGGCGCGTGGACAAAACCTACGTGAAGGTCGGAGGAAGTACCTGCTCCGAGCCATCGATAAGCTTGGTCGACTGATTGACTTGTCAGAGCGGCGAAACACAAGCGCGGTCTATCGTTTTTCTGGGCACGTCCTTAGAACCTGTCCAAAACTAGAGTAGGAAACCTTGGAAGGAATAGTCTGTGCGGGCTGTTTTTCGTAGCTTGAATGCATGTCTCCGAGCGATTTGACCAAGGTCACTGGGCGAAGTTGGAGCCTCTGCTATTGGAGCGGCGGGACAGCCGGTACGGCGGAGACCGTCCGCGCAAGTACGAGTTGCGGCGGGTCACCGATGCCATGCTGTATGTCGTGAGGTCGGGCTGTCAGTGGCGGCAGTTGCCTAGCAACTTTCCTCCGTGGAAGACAGTGCAGGAACAGCTTCGTGCTTGGCGCGATAACCGCACTTCAGAGATGAAGTCCGTTTCGTCAACAAAAGATTCTGAAGTCTACAACGTCGCAGCTGATCCAAACTCCCCAGCAACCCGCCTTCGCCCAAGAAAGTTACTCTAACCGTGTCATTGCCTGTCCAAGGGTTTAAAGATGAGTCGCCAGCTTAGGAGTTTTCGCTCCAAAGGAAAGCCATGCGGGCATCCACCAGTTCCACTTGCCCATGAGCGCCACGATGGCCGGCACCAGCAGCGTACGGACGATCACCGCATCCACCACAATGCCCATGGCGCTGGTGCTGGCAACGATTTTGACGAGTTGGTTGGGATCGAGGCTGATCGAGAGAAAGGTGACCATCAGGATCAGCGCGGCGCAGGTGACCAGGCGTCCGGTACGTGACAGGCCCGCAATTACTGCCTGATCGGTGGAGCCGGTGCGGTCGTACTCTTCCCGCATTCGTGTCAGCACAAATACTTCGTAGTCCATGGATAGGCCGAACAGCGAGGCGAAGACGACCGTTGGAATCCAGGCACGGATCGCACCGGTCGCGGGCAGTCCATAGATCAGATTGGAGCCGTGGCCCTCCTGCCAGAAGTACACCATGAAGCCGAAGGCTGCACCGAGCGAGATCACGTTCATCACAACGGCCTTCAGCGCCAAGACGACGGAGCGCAGGGCGAGCGTCAGAACGACAAAGGTGACCAGCGAGGTAAGTGTAATCAAAAGTGGGAAATGACCGTAGACCGCATCCGTAAAAGCAATATCGCCCGCGGTAGAACCGCCGACCTCTGCGCCGCTGGGCAGGGCAGACAGCCTTTGCCGAAGGTCAAGCACGATGTGCTTGCCTTCAGCGGAGGGACCTTCAATGGTAGGAACGATGAGGAGGAGCGAGTCGTCGCCCCGACGGAAGGCACGGGTTGCAGGAGACATCACGTCGAAGACGCCAGGGGTTGCTCGGATCATCTCGGTGGCGCGATCCCGGCCGCTGTCGCCGCCATGCACCATGGCGTAAATGGGAAAGTCGACGGCTCCGGGAATGCCGTTCGCCTGAAGGTGCTGAAACTCGCGCGCGGCGTCGAGACCGTTGGGGGAAAGCGAAGAGATGAGCGGCTCGCCGGTGTTGATGCGCAATCCAGGCAGGGCGAGCGCGGCCAGCACCACGATGCCGACGATGGCAGTAGACCATTTATGCTTGAGCACAAACTGCGCCCATCGCGTCCACGGGCGGCTGCTGGTGTCGGTGGAGTGCGACCAGAACTTGTGCTTGTCCAGCGCGGGTCCCAGCACTGCCAAAGCAATGGGCAGCAGCGTGACGGAGATGGCGACCGGCACAAACGGGATGACCATGGCACCTACGCCGATGCTGCGCAGGAACGGCACCGGCAGAACAACGAGTGAGAAGAGGCCGATGGCGGCAGTGAGACCACTTAGCATTACGGCTCGCCCGGCCACGTCGCCGGCCACGATGACCGCCTCCTCATTGCCGCGACCACGTTCGCGCTCCTCGCGCCAACGGATGACGACAATTAATGCGAAGTCGATGGAGATTCCCACAGTGAGCGTGGTGATCATGTACGGGATGAAATAGCTGACGTGCGTGACATAGGTGAGGCTGTAGAGCGCCAGATACGTGACAAACATGGCGGGGATGGCCGTGAGCACGGGCAGGAGCGCGATCCAGGAGCCATACACCAGCAGCAGCACGAGGAAAGCTCCGATGAGGCCGATGGTGGTCGTCTTGTAGCGGTTCTGGCTGTTAGAGCCCTTGTTCGACAGCATGCGTTCAAAGCCGGTGACGGAAAGCGAGGTGCCGGGCTGCATGGCTGCCTTCAACGAGGGATCGATGCGGCGTCCCGTGCCGTCGCCCGTGTCCGGATTGGGCACGGTGAGCATGGCCCAAGTGACTTTACCGCCGTCCAGGATGAAATGGGCGTCGTGGGTGTTCGCGTAGTCGCTCAGGCCGAGATAGCCGGCGTGGTTGGCGGCGTCGAAGGTGCGCTCGGCGATTGCCTGGCCCTCGGGTGTGTCCATGCCCTTGCCCTCCGGCAGGCGCAGAACCGGGAGCGTCGTCTCAAAGGTGGCGTCCAGGCCGAAGCGTTCGGTGATAGCCGAATTGGCGACATAGCCGGGCTGGCCGGGCGTGGTGTAGCTGTAGTCGAGGCGCCGGCGAATATGACTCTGCGTCAGGTATCCAGCCACCGCGAGCAGCAGCCACGCAAACACGACAATGGTTTTGTGCCGCAACATCCACTTGGTCATCTATCCATCTCCCGTTTGTGAGTGCTTGCTAGAAATCGATCTTCAACAGAAACTCGAGCTCGCGGGGCGTACCTGTCCCGATAGGCTGGCTGTTGAATGAGGTCTGGATGACCCCGAAGTTGGCGGGATTATTGGAGGTCGCGGTCGGCGCAGCAAAGACACTCGCTGGCCGCCCGTAATGTGCCACGTTGAAGAGGTTGAAGGCCTCCGTGCGGAACCGCACGCCAAGCCGTTCCTTGATCGCAAACCGTTTTTCAATGGCGCTGTCGAATTGCCATAGGCCCGGTGCGCGCGCGATGTTGCGGCCCGCGTTGCCATGGACACCGGGTGCCGGAGCGCGGAAGGCAAGTGGGTTGAGCCAGAGCGCGGGGGTGCGCTTTGTGGTGTAGAGCGGCACGCCCGGGACGAGGTCCGGGCGCTGGTTGAAGGTGAGGCTGTCGGGCAGGTCGGCGGTGCTGCGGCTGATGGTCACGTTGATCGGCAGACCGGCACGCGCGGTGCCTATGCTGCTGAACTGCCATCCGCCCAGCAGCGCTTCCGTGAGACCGGAGCTGCGGGACAGATACGTGTGTCCGCGGCCCACCGGCAGCTGCCAGATGCTGCTTGCGCTGAAGTAGTGGCGCATGTCCTGGTCGCTGTTGGCGATCTCGCAGGCATGGCAGCGGTAGTCCTGCGGGAAGACCGCTTCACCGCCGCCGATCCCACCGTTGTCGATCGAGTGCGACCATTCGTAATTGGCCGATACGAGCAGGCCTGTAGAGATGTCGCGCTGCACTCCCATCTGCAGCGCATGGGTGTGCGCATCGTTCAGTGTGCCCCGGTAGTCGATCAGAGAAAAGCTTGCAAAGGGCGGCTTGCCCGTTGCCGGATCGATGCCGTTGACCACCTGATCGGAGTAGACGTGCGCAGCCTTTGTGCCGAAGTAAGCCACCTGAAGCACGGTGCGGCGCATGATCTCCTGCTGCACGGAGGCCGTCCACTCGTTGACTGCTGTGTCCCGCCGATTGCCTTGGAGGCTGGACGGGCTGGAGCTGGCGGCAGCCAAGCTGGGCGTGGGCGCGACGGGATAGCTGAGGCCGGGGGACTGCTTCTGCGAAAGGGTATAGCGCGTGGTCAGGTTTGTAATGGGTTGGCCAAGATTGCCAAACTGCCCATCACCGTAGTAGATCCCGAAACCTGCGCGAACCGCGAGCTTACCCTTCGCATAGGCCGGCGCATACGCCACACTCACGCGGGGTGAGAAGTCCGCCAGGTTTGGCGAGAACCATTGCGTACCGGCCGGGCAGATGACTTTGGGGCAGAGGAACGGCTCCACGACGACTCCACGACCCAGCACCTCATGATCTACGCCAAAGTATTCATAGCGAAGGCCGGCATTGATGGTCAGCTGCGGCGAGAGTTGGAATTGGTCCTGCACATAGGCGAAGCTCTGTGTCATGCGCTGGCCGGTGACGGGGGTTGCGCCGCCGTACTGATCCTGGTTGACGACATTCGCCTGAAAGGTGGCCAGACTGGTGTATGAGACCACCTCATCCGGTGCGCTTGGCGAGGAGCGGTTCTCCTGAATGCGCCGAAGGGTGACGCCTGCCTTGATGGTGTGTCGGCCGCGCACCAGCGTCAGGTCATCCGTGATGGTGAAGCTGTTGTCATAGCGAATGGTGCCGGTGGCGTCGTCCAGCTTGGTGAGTCCGGGCACGACGATGGACGTAGGCAGCACCTGGGTCTCCCCCTGCACAAAGGCCGCGCGGTTAAAACCAAAATGCGCGTCATTGAGGACAAAGGGGGAGAAGGTTCGCTGCAGTCCAAGCACAATCGATGGCGTAACGAGTGTGTTTTGGGTCAAGCCGGTGAGATTGCCCGGAGCAGTGAGCAGAAAGTGGTCGGTGCTGTAACGCGCGAAAGCGCTCGTGCGTTCATTGATGCGGTAGTCCATACGCGCGAGGCCGGAATCTTCGTGGTCCAAAGAGCGACCGCTGCCGAACCAGGTAGAGACGTTGGCGTTGGACGTGGCGACAGTTCCAACCGGGTACATGGCGATCACCGAGCGCAAGGCGGGCGAGGCGGTGGTTACGGCGGTGCGGAACGCGTCGCTCGGCACGAAGCCGGTCAGGACCTGCGTTTGGATCTGGCGGATTGCCTCGTAATTCGCGAAGAAGAAGAGCTTGCCGCGGAGTGCGGGACCGCCCAGGTTCGCGCCGAAGTCGTTGAGACGGAGTGGCGGCAGCGTTCCGTTGGCGCCCCAGGGCGCAGCGTCGAAGATGTTGTTGCGCAGGTAGTCCCATGCTGCCCCATGAAATTGACTTGTGCCGCTGCGCGAGACGAGATTGATCTGGCCGCCCGCGGTGCCGCCCTGGTCCGCGCTGTATACGGCGCTGTTCGCGCGAAACTCCGCAATGGCATCGGTCGAGGGTTGCAGGCGAATCGGGATCTTCTGGTACTGGTGATTGATTCCAGAGTTGTCGACGCCATCCAGCAGCCAGGTGTTGTCTTCGGCGGAGAGGCCGGCAAAACGTACCTGGTCCTGAGTTCCGGTACCGGAATCGATCGCGCCGGGCACAAGGGCGACGAGGCTGACGTAATTGCGCCCGTTCAGCGGCAGATCGCGCGTCTGTTCGCCCTGTACAACGCTGCCAATTTCGGCGGAGGCTCGGGCCAGGCCCGAGTCCGCGACGCTGACGTTGACCTCGGTCGAGCTCGCGGCGGGCTGCAGCGCCTGTGACAGTATCCGGATCACGCCAGCATCAATCTGCAGGTTCTCGAAAATGCGCGTAGCGAAGGCGGGTGCGGTAATTGTGACCGTATACCGGCCCGGCAGCAAGGATGCGATGGAGTACACACCCTGACCGTCGGTCTGGCTGGTTCGGTTCACATCGTTCGACATCTGCTTGATCGTGATCGACGCATCGGGCATGCGCGCGCCAGATGAATCCGTGATGGTGCCGGTCAATGTGCCGCGATCCGTTTGCGCCAGCACAGGCATAGCTGCAGCCAGCACACAACAAGCAATGCGCTTCATGGGAAGTCCTCACAAGCCGTTGCGAATGGTTGCCTTTAAAAGACCGTAGCCAACGGTAATGACGATTGCGTGACGGCAGGCTGATATTTACCTTAAGACTGCTGAAATTCAGGTGCGGCTGCATTCGCCTGAAGGCACACACTTTTTCCTTAAGCGCCTTCAGGAGAAGCTAGAGCATAAAGTAAAAGGGCACATGTGCCCCTTTCGGATGTGCGATTCTGCAGACAATGAACCCCGCTGCAGACCCGCTCCTTTCTCCATCTTCTGTCACTCTGCATTGTTTGAAGCTTCATGCAAGCTGGATACTTTTTGCATGGCTAGTGCGTCATCTCTTTCCGCCGCAACACAGGGGAAAGCCATGAAGGCATCCACCAGTTCGCGCTGCCCATCAGCGACACCAGTGCGGGTACAAGGAGTGTTCGGATCAGGACAGCGTCGAGGAGAACGCCGAATGCCAGTGTCGTCGAGATGATCTTGTTGATCTGGTTCGGACCGCCGCTCAGGGATAGAAATGAGATCATCAGGATGATGGCTGCGCAGGTGACGAGCCGTCCGGTCCGCGCGAGGCCCTCGACGATTGCCGCGTCTGTTGATCCAAGACGGTCGTACTCCTCCCGCATCCGCGCCAGAACGAAGACCTCATAGTCCATGGACAGGCCGAACAGGCAGGCGAAGATGACGGTTGGTATCCACATGCGAATTGCGCCGGTCGGCGGATAGCCATAGATCATATGGATGCCGTACCCCTTCTGCCAGAAGAGCACCATGAAGCCGAACACGGCTCCGAGCGAGATGAGGTTAAGCGCCACGGCTTTGATCGCAAGCACGATGGAGCGAAGCGCGAAGGTCAAGATCGCCAGAGTAATGAGCGAGACCAACGCCAGCATCTTTGGAAAGTTTCCATAGACTGCGGCGGTGAAGGACATGTCAGATGCCGTGGAGCCACCTACCTCCGCGCCGCCGGCGATACCGGACATCTGTTGACGAAGCCTGGAGACGATATTTCTGCCTTCGTCCGTGCCGCCCTCGGCGGTGGGGATCACGATAAGCACAGCATCATCGCCTTTTCGAAAAAAGGGGGTGTCCGGAGAAAAGGCATCGTAAACTCCCGGTGTCGCCAGGGCAATGGCCTTTGCGCTTCGCACCGCGGCATCGCCTCCGTGCGTCAGGACCTGAATGGGAAAATCGATCGCGCTCGGCACACCGCTTTGCTGGAGATGCAGGAACTCCTGCCGCGCCGGCCCCTGTCCGGCAAGAGACGCGATGTTCGGCTCAGCGGTATTGATTTGGAGCGCTGGAATCGCAAGCGAGAAAATAAGGACAAGACCTGCGAGCATCGCCACGATGCGGTGACGAAGGATAAATTGGCCCCAGCGCTGCCAGCCTTTGCTGAACGTTGTCGACCCGTGAAAGAAGCGGAACTCATCGAGCCACGGGCCAACCGCCGAGAGCGTGACCGGAAGCAGCGTCAACGCAGATGCGGTCGCTACCAACGGGATGAGCATGCCGCCATACCCTACACTGCGCAGGTACGGCACCGGAAGCACCACCAGAGAGAGCAGGCCGACGGTGACCGTGACACCACTCAGAACGACCGCGTGCCCGGCACTCTTCATTGCCGCTCGGATAGCGTCCTCATTGCTCAGACCCCGTTCACGCTCTTCGCGCCAGCGAACCACCACAATCAGCGAGTAGTCGATGGCAATTCCGAGTCCAAGCAATAAGATCAGAACCGGAACAAAGTAGCTGACCTGCGCGAAGTAAGTCATCCCATAGACGCAGAGAAAGGCAACCAGCATGGTAGGAAGAGCCATGATAACGGGAACGATGGCGATAGGTGAGCCGTAAACAAGAAGGAGAATGACAAGCGCGCCAACGGCTCCGAGCAAAAGCTCAAGCAGCACGTTCGGATCTTTCACGTTGCTGTTGGATAGGAGTTGCTCAAATCCGGTAAGCGTGAGCATTGCCCCAGGGGGCGTAGCGCCGTTCAGATTGGAGGCAAGCCGCTTGGCCATGCCCTTGCCAAGTCCGTAGTCTGGGTTGGGCAGAGACAGCAAGGCCCAGGTCGTCTTGCCATCATCGAGAATGAACTTTGGATCGTGCGTATCGGCGTAGTCGGCGACAGCAACCACCCCAGCCTTTTCGCCTGCCGCGAAGGTACTCGCCGCCATCGCCTGGCCGGAGGCCGAAGACATCGACACACCCGCGGGCAGCTTCAGCATCGCAATGGTGGGTTCGAAGGCAGCATCGAGGTTGAAGCGATTTTCTATATGCAGGTTGGCTTCATATCCTGGCTGCCCTGGAGTGGTGTAGGAGTAGTCTAACCGCGGGCCTAGAGTTGCGTTGAGCTTGAATCCAAGCACCGCCAGTACCACCCAGACGAGCGCCACGATCACCTTCCTGCGTAAAACAAAATCTATCATTGCTTCCCTTCACGGTGCTGTAAGTCACTGCGTCTTGGCTGCAGGTTCGACGCAACATGAAAATTCAATCCCTTCTTCTCGCTTAACGCCGGCAGGTCAGAAGTTTCCTTTCACACCCAACTGGATCTGACGTGAAGATCCCTGGGTTTGTGTAATGATGCCGGCGGTTGGTACGGTGACATCGCTCGTCGCGGGGAGAGCGAAGTTGGTGTGGTTGAGAATGTTGAAGCTTTCGGCACGGAGCTGCAGCTTGAACCGGTCGCCAAAGGCGAAGACGTTCTTGAAGATCGAGCCGTCCAGATTGAGCACGCCCGGCCCCGTAATGATGTTGCGCCCGGCATTGCCAAGCAGCCCTGGCGCCGGAATCGTAAAGCATTCCGTCTTCACATATCCGTTCGGGTTGCGAGGATGGATCAGTGACGAGCAGGCTGGCGAGTTCACGCGATCGGGAAAGTCCTGCAGGCCGCCGGAGCCGAGCGGATCGGCCCCGAAGCCGTAGGTCGGCGTAAACGGGATACCATCGCTTGCACTTAGGATGGCTCCAACTTGCCAGCCGTTGGTAAGCAGCTTCGATCCTGAATGGCTGGCTTTGATTCCGGGAATTTGCACGATCCCATTGACCACCAGAACCCGGCCGATATTGAAGTCCGAGGGTCCGCGGCTGCGCGCCGGATCAAAGAACGGTAGCGTAGACACCGAATTTCCAAAGGCGTCCGGTGCAAGGCTGGAGGAGGTATTGTCGATGCTCTTGCTCCAGGTATAGGAGACCTGGAACTGTACGCCATGCTTCAGGTCTTTGTTCAACCCGATCTGCAAACCGTCGTAGTATGAATCTGCGTTCCAGGTCAGACCGCGAATGCCGCCATAGTGAGGATTCAGCTTCGTGCCGCTGCCGATCGGAAGAGGCCACTGATAGCCGCCTTGAGGAGTCTTCGTGGGCAGCACGATGTTGTATTCGTTCGAATAGTAAGGCTGATGCAGTCCGCGTGTGCCCACGTATCCTACCAGCAGCGACAAGGAACCGGGGAACTCATGCTGCACATTCAGGTTGTACTCCATGACATAGTTGCGCTTAGGTGAGGGTTGAACGTAGCTGGCGCTTTGTGTAAACGGACCCAGAAGTGCGTTAGCGCCCGCATAGAAGCTGCCTTGCGGCAGGTTGCCGAACGCCAGGCCATATTGCGTAAAGGGCGCGGCGCCGGTTGCTGGCAAGATGAACTGATAAGGAAGAGGAAGCACATCGTAGAGGCCGAAGGCGCCATGAACGACCGTGCGCGCGCTGCCGAACGGAGCGGCAGAGAAGCCTACACGAGGCTCGATGTTGAAGTGAGTGGGATTGTTGAAGAATGGATCACCGAGGTGGGGGGTCGCATCCGTCAGGTTGCGCAGCGTCGAGAGCCGGCCATGCGCCTCATGCGGTACGGTAACCGTCTCATAGCGTACGCCATAGTTGACGGTGAGGCTTGGATTGACTCGCCAATCGTCTTGAGCGTAGCCGGCGAAGAGGTCCTCCTGTAAGTTGCGCGGTGTGACCGTGGAGACAATGGCAGCGTCAAAGAGTAGAGGCTGATTGGTAAGAAATGTCTGTAAAGTAGAAAACTGGAATTGTCCCGTCACGACAGGATTGTTGAAGATATTCAACCGCATGATCTCAGTGGCGAAACCAGCCTTGAGGGCATGGCTGCCGCGAGTCAGAAAAACGTCATCGTTGAATTGATACGATGTCCAGCCGTAGGTCGCACCGCTTGCCCCCGAGCCGCCCGCGAAGCCTGTAATGCCGCCTATCCCGACCTGGGCTGCATTGAATCCAGGAACTGCGCCCAGCGATGGGTCAGACACCAGTGGATTGATGGCCAGCGAAGGAACATTGTTAGTGACCACGTCTCGATTCAGTCCAACGCGCGCCGTATTGACGAGGTTCGCGGAGATTATATGGCTCTCCTGAACCGTGGCAATCTGCCGGGCAGTCTTGCTGAGATAGAACAGATCATTCAAGCTATCGGGATAGGTATAAGGCGTCCGGTCATACTCATAGGTCCCGTAGATCGAGTCCTTCTCGGAGATCTGATGATCTATGCGGCCGATCGCGAAGTCTTCCTGCAACACTTGCGGCGCAGAAAAGGTATAGCTGCCTAGGTCGCCAAGACCGCTGGCTACATCAGCTCCTCCCGGAGCCGAGTTGTTGGGCAGCGGAAACAAGGGAAGGTACTTCGCAGCTGAAGGGTCGACTGCCACTTGAATGGTGTCAATCGATTGCTGGCCCGTAACGGGGTCCGTCACAGGTTGGTGCAGGGTTCCGTTGCGCGCAGCCTGTGTCGGAGTAATGGCGAATCCGCTGTTTCCCTGATTCTGCCGGATGCCTTCATAGTTTGCGAAGAAAAACGTGCGACTTTTCTTGATAGGACCGCCGATAGTTCCGCCAAACTGATTGCGGCTGAAATATGGAATCGGCTTTGAATGATCGTCAAAGTAGTTCTTGGCGTCCAGCGCACTGTTACGAGCGAATTCGTATCCGCTGCCGTGGAAAGAATTCGTGCCGTTGCGCGTTACCGCGTTAATGATGCCGCCGGCAGTTCTGCCGTACTCCGCAGGCGCGTTGGTGGTGATCACGGAGAACTCGGAGACGGCATCTACGCCAAGATTTCCTCCACTGACGCTGCCGGAGCCGTTGGAGTAGTCGTTGATGCTGGTTCCGTTCAGCAGGTAGAGGTTTTGCTGGGGCCGGGCGCCGGAGATGATGAATTGAGAGCCGAAGCCTCGATTCCCGCGATCGGTTCCCACAATAAAAGCCGGCTGTGCTTCGACGGGAGCAACCCCAGGCTGGAGAAGGGCGAGATCGGAGAAACTGCGGCCGTTCAGAGGCAATTCGCGGATCGTCTCGCCGGTCACAAGTCCGCTGATGGCTGAAGATTCAAACTGCAGATCTTGAAGGTTGGCTCCGACCTGAACCTCTTCCATATTCGCCGCAGCATCCAGAGTCACGTCAATTACCTCTTGACCTCCTACGATGAGATTGATCCCTGACATCCTCTTCGTGGCGAACGTGTCCGCGGACACCACGAGCTCGTAACTTCCGGGAACGAGGTTCGGAATGGAATAGGCGCCGCTTCGGTTCGCGAGAACGGTCTGTTTCAATCCCGTCTGGATGTTTGACACCGAGACGGTTGCTTGAGAGATCCGTGCTCCGGCATTATCCCTCACCGAGCCTGTAACCAGGCTCTGGCTTGATTGAGCGAATGCCACGGCTCCTATCGCGCAGGCAAACACAAGAACGAGCGCGCAAAGAATGAAGAGAAGTGCAGGCGGACTTGCACATATTACTTTCGATCGCGGCATGATGTCAGTCTCCCCCCGAAGATGCGGGCGCACTTACTCAACGCTGCCCAGTTAGACCGAGCGCTTTCCGGCGCCTTATGGGCCGGAACCTTAGAGAAGTGATGAGTGCGTCTATGTTCCGATGAGCAGAGAGTAGGCCGTCGACATGACGCTAGAGTTGCATGGAACTGAAGATCTCCTGAAGTCATGCAATGATTCTCTAGGCATGCCTCGACAAGGAGAGAGATTCGCAATTTACGTCTGGGCAGATGCATGATCGGAATATCCCGAGCGAGAGAAGATCGATGCCCGCACGAAAAGAACTCACTGAGCTCTGATTACCTTGCCTTTTATGGGCGCTGTATAAACCTCAAGTAAAGCGAACCTGATTTTTAGCTGAACAAACGCCCTCATTCAGCGGCAACCCATGTATGGGAAAATGGCTCATTCACACTTCTGGCAACCCTGCCCGGAAGCACTGATAGGTCAATGCAAATGCTGCGAGTTCTATTAGTCGAAGACGAAAAAGCGATGGCGACGCTGCTTCGCGATGCGCTGACGGAACAGGGCTGTTCGGTCAAGCTGGCGTCTACCGGACTGGATGGTCTTCAGCTGGCAACAGAGTTTCCCTTCGACGTGGTCATACTCGACGTCATGCTTCCCGGAATGGACGGCTTCGAAGTGGGACGCGAGTTGAGAAGGCTGCGCGTCTCGACGCCTATCCTCTTCCTCACCGCGCGAGACACCTCAGCTGACATCGTCTTTGGTCTGAACAGCGGGGGAGACGACTATCTGACAAAACCATTTTCCTTCCTCGAATTGCTTGCTCGCCTCCATGCTTTGGCGCGCCGTCGGCCGGAAATACACTCCGATCCATTAAAGGTCGGCGACCTCTCACTTGATCCATGCACCCGGGAGGTGATCCGAGGAGAGACGCCGATTATGCTGACGCGCACGGAGTACCTCCTGCTCGAGTTTCTAATGAAGAATGCGCGCAGAGTTGTGGCCAGACAGACCCTAATCGATGCCGCCTGGGGCTTTTCTACAAATGTGGAAAACAACACGCTCGACGTCTTCATGCGACAGCTGAGATTGAAGGTCGATAAAGGTCGATCCAACCCGCTGCTGCAAACCGTCCGAGGCATCGGATACCGCCTGCGATCCTCGGAGCGGGAATGATGCTGCCGATTCGCGTCCGCCTTACTCTCTGGTACTCCTCGCTCAATTTACTAACCCTGGTTGTCTTCGCCGGAACGATGTACTTCGGCATCCGCGCCGTCCTCCAGGCAAGCGTCGATGTGCATCTGGCCAATCGAATCGTAGCGGTAGAGAGCTTCTTGAGGCGCGAGGTCCCGCGTTTTGATCAAAGCAGGATTCAGGACGAGCTTGAAGAAAATGTGCTGATTCAATCGGCAAGAACAAACCCCGATTTAGAACCGATCGGCGGGGAGATGTTGCAGATCTCCGACGGCCGGGGTCAGTGGCTCTGTCAATCTCAGTCTATGGCGGAGCTGGGTATTGCGGCACCTAAAACTGCTTTGCCTGTCGCGCTTCAAACACTCAAGCTAAAGAAAACTCCGTTTCGCGTGCGAACTGCCTCGATGTCGATCGATGGCCGAGTCTTCGTCATTCAGGTTGCGGCAACGTTGATGCCTCTTTTTCGAGCGATGGAAAGCTTATCCCGCTTGCTGATCGGCTCCATTCCTCTCCTGGTATTGGCTGCCTCCGCGTGCGGGTACTGGCTCAGCCGCCGGGCGCTCGCGCCTGTGGATCACATCATCGAGGCTTCCCGCGCCATCAGTCATCAAAATCTTTCACAACGCCTCCTCGTCCCTCAGAGTCGAGATGAGTTGCAGAGGCTCTCAGAGACAATCAACGAAATGATCGAACGCCTCGACCATGCATTCAAGCGCATGGTTCGTTTCACCGCTGATACGTCCCATGAGCTTCGCTCACCGGTGGCCTTGATTCGAACGACCGCCGAGGTTGCATTGCTCAGACCTCGAAACCCGGACCACTACAGGGGCGCTCTCGCAGAGGTGCTCAAGGAGTCCGAGCGCATGACCGTGCTGATCGAACATCTGCTGGAGCTGGCGCGCGCGGACTCCAACCGCTCCAACTCAGAAGTCGTCTTGAAGATCACGGATCTGCGTGAGATTGTTCATCAAGCGGGCAAGCATATAGCACGAAGTGCCTTTGAGAAGGGCGTTGATTTCCAATTGAATCTGCCTGACGAGGAGATCGGGGTGCCGGGAGAGTCGACCATGCTGCGCCGCCTGTTCTTGATTCTTCTCGAGAACGCAGTGAAGTATACGCAAGCGGGCGGCCACGTCAGGATGAATGTGGAGATGCAGGGCGCACACGCGGTCGTAAGTGTCCAGGATTCAGGTATCGGTATTGCAGAGCAGGAGCTGCCGCTCATCTTCGAGCGGTTCTACCGATCGGACAAAGCGCGTCAACGCGACTCCGGCGGAGTGGGCCTGGGTCTTTCCATCGCTTCGTGGATCGCAGAGGTTCATCGAACCCACATCGCGGTCCAGAGCAGAGTAGGCGTCGGATCCACGTTTTCTGTAGCGTTGCCTATCATCAGGTTAGAAAGAAACGCTAATCAAATATCAGAGCCATGATGACCAACGGGAGCACGCCGGTCCGAAGCTGTCCCGGGAGTCTGCAATTCATCTAAAGACGATCATTCGGGTCGTCATTCACGGCATAGCCGCAAGTTTGATGAACCTTGTTTCGCCTCGTCCCTTTACTCGCTGCATTCGCCCTCATATTGATCACTGCGAAGAATTACGCTCTTGCAACGTGGTCCGCTACCGCGTTCTTCAATTCTTCGAGCGCGTTCCTCGAGTAGTAGTTTCCAGCTCGGATGACGCTGTCGATTTTGTGCAGGTTCTGCACGCTGGCGCGCGGGTTGCGGTCAAGCAATACGAGATTCGCATCTTTGCCGTCTTCCACTGTGCCCATCGTGGCCTAGCGTTGGAGAAATTCAGCGCCATGGAGCGTGGTCATCTGCAACACCCGCAGCGGGCTCAGGCCTGCCTGCTTCAGAAGATCGAACTCCTGATGCAGCGAGACGCTAGAGATCATCCACATGCCGCCGAAGTCGCTCCCTGTGAGCATCTTCACGCCGCATTCGTCGAAGATCTTTGTCATCTTCAACGCCAGCTTCATCATCTGCTGAAGCGTCTCCAACCGACCGGGTCTTGTCTCCTGGCCGAACCGTCACGTCTAACCTTCTCTTAGAAACCTCAACGCCACCCAAGCCTTGCTCATTAAGCGCTTCACAGCATAATGTCCACCTTTGTACTCGCGCTTGCCGGATACGGCTCGACCCGGCTCAGGCATTCATGCGGGCTTCGGGCAGCATGTATGGCGACCCGGAGCTACGCTCGGTCTGTCATGACCTGCGTACGATCGATCAGCTACAAACCGAACATACGAGCGTAGGATTATTGATGTTTGGTGGGATGATCCCCACTCCGAAAGAGGTGAGTCCGATCGATGCGCTCGCAGAGGACATGACCTCTACAAATCCTTGCAATCTACGAACATTCCGCTACGTACACCGTTACAGAGGAAGGTGAGAATTAATGTGTGCGCGCGTTCCCTGTGATTTCTATGATTCGTTCCAATCCAAGTTCAACAGAGCCCATCCCAGTATTAGTCGGCCTTCTCGCTTTCATCTTTCTTTGGACGCCTTTCTCTTTCGCGCAGACAGCCCAGCAGATGATGGATGCTGCGTGCGCCAATGAGATACGGCAGCAGACCAGCTCCACGCTTTGGGAGAGCACCTCCGAACGGCGCTCGGCAGGTCATGTCTACGTAGACCGAACCATCGAAACCATAGACGGGGATGTGAAGCAGCTCATCTCGGTGGACGGACACGCGCCTAACGGTCCGGAGAAGATCAAAAACGATAAAGTGCTGCAAGGACTGCTGCACAGCGCACAGTCGCGTGACGCCATGCACACTAGCTTCCAGTCGGAGAACAAAGACGCCGCAACGCTGATGCAGGCTCTGCCTAAGATGTTTTTACTGGAAGATCGCGGGGAGACCAACGGCAGGGAAACGATCGCGTTCAGGCCGAATCCGGAGGTTCAACCGCAATCCTACGAGCAGAGGGGCATTCATGGCATGTCAGGCACCTTTACCATCGCAAAGCCGGGCATGCGTCTGACGGCTATTGATGCCGTCGTGCTGGAACCGGTGCAGTTTGGCTACGGCATTCTTGGAACGCTGGAGAAGGGCGGAACGTACACCTTGCGGCGTACCGAGGTCGGGCCGGGAGTGTGGAAGACGCAGACCACGAAGCTTAATCTCACTGGCCGCGTTGCGCTCTTCAAGAACATCAACAAGCAGCAGGAAGAGTTGAAGTCGAAGTGGCAGCCGGTGCCCCCCGGAACTACCGTGCTGCAAGCGCTGGCGATGCTCGGGCTGCACTCCTGAAGGCTCAGGGCGAGCTGGGGCGGACTCACCCGCTAAGCTGTGGTATCGCGGCAAAGGCATTCTTAAGCTCTTTAGCTCCGTGCGCTCATGAAGGGAAGGCATATTTCAGGGGCTGAAGCCCTGCATTATTTACGGTTGAAGTTCGGGCTGAAGCCCGGACCTATCTCAAAAGCAACAACGAAAAACCTGCGATCCTGAGTTCTTCAACAGAATCGAAGGAAGTGTCGACCCGCTGGAGAGACTTAATCGGAGCAGCCTTAGTTCTTCTCCGTTGCTACCATTGCTTACATTTCCTTACACTGTCTAACACTATTCTGGTTCTTCTGTAGCGCAAACTTACCACTGGCCGGCATTCCGCTGTAAACCGCCAGGTGCTTCAAAGCGCGAGTGTCGCCGCCGATTTCGTAGATCGGGAAAAGAGGGCTGTAGCAGATGACCGACTTCATGATGCGCCATAAATGGCTGACCGTTTCAATGTGGCTGGTGCTCGCAATCCTTGGCGTGAAGTTCGCCGGCACCATGATGCATCGGATGGACTACACCTACACCACGCCGGGACAGCCGGGCTTCATCGCGAACCAGCACATTACAGGCAGCTTCGGCGTCGACCCGACCTTCGAGCCGTTCCTTGCGGTGCTGCATCTGCCCAAAGGCAGCGGAATGAATACGGCCGAGGGCCAGAAGATGGCCGAAACCACCTTTGCCTCCCCGCCGAACGCCGGCCCCGTCGCGGTGGCAGATTACGCCAACACAAAAAACCCGGTCTTTCTGCTGGATCATGGCCAGTCTACGTGGGCGCTGATTAACATGCCGAACCCGGATTTTGGACCGGGAGCGGGTATCGAGGCGCGCGTCAAACCCGCAATGCAGAAGGCCGTGGCGCCGGGCTCGCAGCTTACCCTCACCGGATTCGCCCAGATGCTGTCGAACGCGGGGCCAAACCGGCAGAATCTGATCATCGGGGTGGAGATCGGCGCAGTCGCGGCCTGCGTGGTTTTGCTGCTGGTCTTCGGATCCGCGATCGCGATCGTGCCGGTGCTGATGGCGTTGCCGGCCATCCTGGTAACGATGTACTGCGCTCTAGGACTGACTTACATTACGCCCGTCAGCTACTTCGTCCCGTACATGATCGTCCTGCTCACCCCAGGTCTTGCGGTCGACTATTCACTCATTATCGTCACGCGATGGCGTGAGGAGCGCGAACGCGGACTGGAAAATCACGACGCCATCCGAAGCGCCATCCGAAGCGCCGGCCACACCGTCATACTAAGTGGAGTCACCGTTGCAGTCGGTCTTTTTTCGCTTGTGCTTCTGCCGGTGCCGTTTCTGCGTAGCGTCGGTATCGGAAGCATGCTGGTCCCGCTGGTGGCCACGATCGCCGCGCTCACTCTGCTTCCTGTCACTCTCTCCGCTTGGGGACCGCGCCTCGAGAAGCTGCGTCTCTTCAAAACGTCTTCCACGTACAGCCGCGCGTGGGAGCGATGGGGACGGTTTATCCTGCGCTACCGCTGGCTGGCCGCCGGGGGCACGATCGTCCTGCTTGCCCTGATCACGGCACCCGCGTTTTCCATCAACACGGCGGAGCCTCTGATCGGTTCGCTCAACAATGAAGGCGCGGCCGCTTCTGCATTTCATGAGCTCTCGGCGAACGGCATTCCCAGCGCGGTCGACTTCCCCATTCAGGTAATTACGCATGGCGGCGCAGCAGGTATTCAAGAGGCGACGGAGATCGCGCTGGCGACACCCGGAATCTTCACCGTGATCGCGCCCGACACCCCATCGTTCCGGCGAGGCAACGACGCTTTGCTGACGGTCATTCCTACCTCGGAAGGCGGAACCCGAGAGGGTAAGCAGATCGTCGCCAGCCTCTCCGAGCGGCTCGCCAACGTCACCGGAGGAGCTGAGGTAGGAGGATCCTCGGCCGGGGATATGTCGTTTACCAACGCCGTCTACGGTCACTTTCCGATGATGCTTACCATCGTCTGTCTGCTCAGCATCGTTATTCTCACTCGAGCTCTACGATCAGTCGCTCTCGCCATCAAGGCTGTCCTGCTGAATGTCGTTTCGCTCGGCGCTGCGTTCGGCTTCATGGTGCTCTTTTGGCAGCGCGGCCACGGCTCCAACCTAATCTATGGCGTTCCTGCCACGGGTGCGATCCGCGACTGGATCCCAGTCGTCGTCTTCGCCTGCCTCTTTGGGCTTTCCATGGACTATGAGGTCTTCGTCCTTGCGCGCATCCGGGAAGAGTATGACGTCTGCCATGACACGGATCAGGCGACCATCGCAGCGCTTGCACGGACCGGACGCCTGGTCACCTCAGCCGCTGTCATCTTGATGATCTCGTTTCTTTCGCTTAGCGGCGACCCCAACCAGATCCCCAAGATCATCTCGACCACGCTTGCCGCCGGCGTTGTCGTCGACGCGGTAATCATCAGAACGCTGCTTGTCCCGGCGCTGGTTTCGCTCATGGGCCGCTGGAACTGGTGGACTCCGTCTTGGATCGGAAAGGCTGGAAAACCGCGAAGTGTTGAGGCGCCGATCCGATGACCATTACGGCTGCGATGGATCGAAACCTGGCACGTGGCTTACTGGCTTACCGACCGTAACTAAACACGAACTCGCGTTCTGGACGATCCTGGACCAGATTAAGTCAGTAAGGCAGGCACATCAGGAGACTTCACATCCATGCCTACTCGCTTCATCCCTTACGCTAAAGCACTCGCACATCTACTCTGCCTGGTGCCGCTGCTGATGCTCTTCGAGCGCTGTCGCTCGGGAGAGTTGGGGTTGGAGCCTGATCTCGTCAAGTCTCTTCAGCGTTTTACGGGCGACTACGCCCTGTGGATTTTGCTCGGATCGCTCGCCGTCACCCCCATTCGAAGATTGCATCACCGGCTGTCCAACCTGATTCGCTTTCGGAGACTCCTCGGTCTCTACGCCTTGTTCTACGCCTCGCTCCACCTCGCGACTTATGTCTTCTTTTTTTCCGAGACCGGTCTGCAGGCGGCCCTTGTGGGATCAAGACGGAGCCATTTGAGTGAGCTTGGGATACGTGGGGTAGCTGTTTGGCTTGGTATCTGGCCCGCGATTTGGGAAGACCTGCGGAAGCGGCCCTTCCTGCAGGTAGGCCTGTTCGCGTGGGCCATCCTGCTTGCGCTTGCGATCACGTCTCCAACCGTAGCGCTGCGCAGAATGGGAGGGAGGAACTGGCAGAGGCTGCATCGCCTAACCTATGCCGCCGCGATCGCCGGGTGCATCCACTTCTGGTGGCTGGTAGAGCCGGGTGTCTGGACGCCGTTGCCCCACACGCTTTGGCTTGCTGGTCTGTTGCTAGCGCGCGTCCTCTGGATCGTTCGGAAGCGGCGTCGAAGGCTTCCGAGCGCTGCATCCAGTTCCCAACCTGCTGCCGCTTTCGCTGAAACCACCTCGGTCGCACAGTAAGTGCCAGGATAGAAATGGATCTGCGGACTGGCCGTACACACGGTCCCGATCCGCAGAGCATGAAACCTGCGCCGTTTGATCCTACTATCTATTGCTTCGGCGTGAAGACGGCCAGCCGAGGCGCGACCAGCAGCCCTGCGTAGGCAACATAGACGCGGTGAGTGGCCGGATCGACCGCAAGAGTATGTGCGCCGTAATGGGTACTGATCGAGTCCAGCGTCTCGTAGCTGTCTGCATTCTTCTGCGCGATGACCGAGAGCACACCGGCCTTTCCAGTGACATAGAGGCGGTGCAGGTCGGCGTCGTACGCGATCGAGTCAGGATGGGCGCCGATGTCGAGAGTAGCGACGACGCGCTGCGACTCCAGATCGAGGACCACAAACTTCGCATTCCCGCCGCACCCAAGGAATAGACGCCGGTTGGGAGCATCGATCGCCATCGGCGTGGGTCCCTGGCATTCGGGAAGGAGCCACTCCTTCACCACAGCTTTCTTCGACGTGTCGACCAGCGCGACCGTGTCTTTATCTTCGAGGTTCTGGTAGAAGAGCTTCTTGGCGGGATCAAATGCCGCAAACTCCGGCTTTCCTGAGAGCGGGATGGAACCGGCGACCTCCTGTTTCGCAGGATCGATGAGCGTGACGACATGCGCATCACCGCTGCCGACATAGATCAATTGGCTACTGGGATCGTAGAAGATGGCGTCGTCGTCATCAGGAACCGGAATCTGCTTCAAAAGAGTAAGGCGCTCTGGATCAAAGACGTCCACCGTGTTGCTTTCGCTGCGCGTCACGAACCCTATATGACTGACCGGATCGATGACTACGCCATGTGCGGCTCCGTTGCCCGGGAATGTCTGGACTGTTGCCTCCGCCGGAGAAGAGGCGTTGCGCAGGCCGACCTTGAAGACCGAGCCATCGCTCTCCGCGGTGACGAACAGGTCATTCTTCACGATTGTGACGTAATCGAGCACGCTGAGATTACCGCCCTTGGGAAGGAGGATGTAGCCTTCGAACTTCATGTTCGCGGTTGAGCTAGGCGTTCCGGGATAGATCAGTCTCGCAGCGTAGATCGCTGCCGCGACAATCACAAGCGCAAGAACCAGCAAAGCAATCTTGCCAATCTTCTTCCATGTTTGCATTCATTCCTCCGAGGAATTGGATTTCAGTGGGATCTTCTACGGACGCGGCTCGAACGTCGCAATCTCGATCGCATCCCATCCAAACCGGAGATTTTGCAGATCCTTTAAAGAACTTTCTACCTTCATGTGCCCATGCGCCACGAAAAGCTCGCCAGTGGCTGGATCGAGCGCCATGTTGCGTCCGCCAAAGAACGTCGGCAACGTTCGTACCACGCTGACGTGATCGCCCGCTCCAATGCTGATCGCGGTAAGCGTTCCGGGCGCATTCGCCGTGAACACAAGCCGCCGGCGCGTGTCGATGGCGACGCTGTCACTCTGCGAACCGATCGGCAGGTTGACCACATTACGACCGTTGGAGGAGTCGACGACCGCGAGATGTTTGTCCGAGCAGCCGCTGAAGAGGCGTTTCGTCGTTCGGTCGTAAGCCAGACCATGCGGCGCTTCGCAGTCTGCAAGCGGCCATGTCGCCTCAACCTTTCCAGCCGCAAGGTTCACCTTCGCGATGGCGGCAGCCGGTTCGGTCAGGTTGACATAAACATTCCCAGCTTCGTCAGTCGCCATGAACTCGGGCTTTCCTCCCAGATCGACTGTTCGCACTACGGCGTCATCCGCAGGATTGATGATCGTCAGATTGTGTGAATCTCCCGCCACAACCAGGACCGAACCGGTGTGTTCGTCGTAGAGCATCCCATCGGCATCGGGGCTTACTTTGATCTCCTTGATGATTTGGAGATCGCTGAGATGGAACACCTTCACCACGCCTTCGTCGCCGCTATCCGCGTAGCCTTTACCCAGCTTCGATACAATCGCAATCCCGTGCGAATCGTGAAATGGTCCCACCGAACCCACAATCTTTCGCGTTGCCACATCGACAACAGTGACTCTATCGACGTGCGACACATAGAGGCGCCGGCTTCCAGGGTCGAACGTGAGATAGTCATTGAACGAGGGGGCTCCAAGCGAGATGTCGCCGGTGAACTCATAGTCGGTAGACGGCTTTCCGGAAGACTGTGCCTTCGCTGAAAACCCAACTATCAGTGAAAGCACGAACGCAACCATGCCGCGGGCAGCAATTCGAAGAGTATCTCTCTGCTTCAACATTTGTTAACTCCTATCAAGTGATCTTCTTAAAAGAGAACTTTAACCCCGAACTGGAGCTCGCGCGGAGGCGTGGTCGTCCCTGTAATCTGGCCTGAGGTCGAGAGCGGGGAATTGTTTGAGTCAAACACATCGGTCGCGCCGGGATTCGCGTAGTTCACATGATTGAGAAGATTGAAGGCCTCGGCCCGGAACTGTACCTTTATGCGATCCCCGACGCGCGGTACTTGAATGTTCTTGAACACGGAACCATCCAGCTCCAGCACACCTGGACCAGTGAGGATGTTCCGTCCGGCGTTGCCGAGCAACCCGACCTGCGGAACGGCGAAGCACTGATTCTTAACATAATTAACTGGGTTGCCGGGATTAGTGAGCGAAGAACAGCCAGGACCAGTGAGCCGGTCCGGATAATCCTGTATGCCGACGCCGATTCCTCCCGCGCCACTTGAGCCGAGCGGATCTCCGTCCGAGCCGTAGGTGGGTGTGAACGGCACGCCATCGTGTGCGGTAAGGATGGTTCCCACTTGCCAGCCTTCGGTAAGCCACTTTACTGCCGCGCGATCAGACTGCGCATGCGGCACTTGAGCGATGACATCTACGACCAGCACGCGGCCGACGTTGAAGTCTGAAGGACCGCGGCCGCGTGAGGGCGCGAAGAAAGGAAGATCTGCGATGGAGTTCGAGAAGGCATCGGGAGCCAGACTCGCCGAGCTCGTGTCGATGCTCCTGCTCTGGGTATAGGAGACCTGGTACTGCACGCCGTGGTTCAGGCTTTGGTGCAAGCCGACCTGCAGGCCATCGTAGTAGGAGTCGGCCTTCCACTCCAAGCCGCGGATCGCTCCGTAGCCCGGGTTGACCGGCGGTGGAGGATTGACCACGAGCTGGCCTGTGGCGGGGTCCACTGCCGTCGGCCATTGATAGCCCTGCGCCGTCTGGGTGGGAAATACAATGTTGAACTGGTCGGTGTAGTAAGGCTGATGAAGCCCGCGCGAACCGACGAAGCCGACCAGCAAGGTAAGGTGATTGGTTATCTGCCGCTGAATATTCAGATTGTATTGGTAGACGTAGTCGCGCTTGGGCGAAGTCTCTACGTGGGCTCCGGTGAGGAAGTACGGGCTGAGAGCATTTTGGGCCGTGCTGTAGAAACTTCCTGCGGGAAGCCCAGGACCTGCAGCCACACCGATTTGCGCATAAGGTGCTGCGACTGAAGCGGGCAGAATGAAAAGGTAAGGCAAAGGCAGGACATCGTAGATTCCGAAGCCGCCGCGAAGAATCGTCTTCCCATCCGCAAAGGGATCGAGTGAGAATCCAACACGCGGCTCGAAGTTGAGAGTGGTCGGATTTTTGAAAAAGGGACTGCCGAGCTGCGGCGTGGCGTCGCTCAGGTTCACCAGGTTGGAGAGCTTGCCCTTGGCTTCATGAACCACGCTCGAAGCTTCGTAGCGGAGTCCAATGTTGATCGTCAGCTTCGGAGTGACGCGCCAGTCGTCCTGTACGTACCCCGCGAAGATATCCTCCTGGAGATCGCGGGGGGTTGGAGGAACGGTCGTGGCATCGAAGATGAAGGGGTGGTTCGTCAGAAAGCCGGTGAGCGAAGTAAATTGAAACTGCCCGTTGACCGCGGCGCGGGTGAATTCGTTTAGCCGCATCCCCTCGAAGTAGAAGCCGGCCTTGATCGAGTGCCGTCCACGCGTTAAAAAAACATCGTCTCCGAACTGCAGCGAGGTCCAGGCATAATTTGTGCCGTTCGAATTGATGCCGCCGACATACGTGGTCAGGTTCGGCACGATCACCTGGGGCGCATACTCTCCAGGAACCGAAGAGATGGTGGGGTCAGCGGCCGCCGGGTTGATCGCCTGTGCGGGGACATTGTTGACCGCTACCGTCCGGTTCAAGCCGACTCGCAGCGTATTGACGATCGTGGGAGAGAAGGTATGGGTCTCCTCAATGGTGGCAACGTGCCTGGTCGTCTGGCTCAACACGAAGAGGCTGTTCAGACTGTCAGGAAGCGTATACGGCGCCCGGTCGAACAGGTAGTTCACAAACATCGAATCTTTGTTGGATAGGCGGTGATCGACGCGCACGACGGCAAAATCCTCATTACCGATCTGCGGCGAGCTCAGGTTACTGATGCCTACGTTCGGATTGAAGCCGCCGGCATAGCTTGCATCGGGAAGGAAGCCGCCGTTCTGCACAGGATAGAGCGCAAGATACTTTGACACCTCAGGATCGACCGCGATTGTTGTTGTCGTGCCGTCGGGGTTGTGAATGATTCCATTGCGCGCATCCTGGCTCGGAACATTCGCGACGCTGCTGCTGCCCTGTGTCTGACGAACGCCCTCATAGTTGCCGAAGAAGAAGGTGCGATCCTTCTTGATCGGACCTCCCAACGAACCACCAAACTGGTTGCGACTGAATTGGATTGGCCCCAGAAAGGGATCGTTGGCGTCGAAGAAGCTGTTTCGCGCAAACTCGTAGGCGCTCCCGTGGAAGGCATTCGCGCCCGAGCGGGTGACTGCGTTGATGATTCCGCCGGAGGTGCGGCCATACTGTGCCGAGGCGTTCGTCGTAATCACCGTGAACTCGGAGATCGCATCGACGCCCAAATTTCCGCCAAGAACGCTGCCCGAGCCGTTGGCATAATCATTTAGGCTGGTGCCGTTCAACAGGTAGTTGTTCTGTTGCGGACGAGCGCCGGATACAGTCAACTGCGACCCAAATCCACGCGTGCCGCGATCGGGACCGGTCGTGAAGTTGGCCTGTGTCTGGATGGAGGCTACGCCCGGCTGCAGAAGCGCCAGATCAGAGAAACTCCGCCCGTTCAGGGGCAGGTCCTGAATCGTTTTTTTATCCACCAGACCGCTGATGTCGGACGTGCCGGTCTGCAGATCCTGTGTATCCGCCGCAACATTGACCTGCTCGACGCGGCTCGAGAGGCCGAGCGAAAAGTCTAACGTTTGCGCCGTGCCGACCGTGATGGTAATGCCTGCCAAACGTTTGCTGCCGAAACCAGGGGCGCTTGCCGTGATCTCATACGATCCTGGCAGCAGATTGGGCGCCGAATAGTTGCCGGCCCCGTTTGTCGAGACCGTACGGGTTACGCCAGTCTCGATGTTAGTGACCTTCACGTTGCAGTTCACGATGCGGGCGCCAGATGCATCCGAAACGAGCCCCGAGATCGAACCTCCGGAGGCTTGCGCGTGGGCGAAGCGACCGCCCAGCAGAGATAAGACGAAGATGAGAACGAAGATTGCATATTGACCGGCCCGAACGGCGATCAAGCGACGAACTCTGTCGGTTTTCACATAATCTCCTTACACGAAGCGAACCTGAAGCAACTACCGGGTCTTATGTGCGCCCGAACATTCCCGGACACGGGGGGAAACTCCAAGCCCCTCTCGCTAGGAATGTGAGACCGAAACGCCTTTGCTCTGTTTGACCTTCAACGCATTTGGTGTAGGACACTTTCCAGCAGGCGTATACTCTCCTTCCAGCTGGTCGAATGTCAAGGGCAATCTGCCGAATGTTGAGAAGCCGGCGGCAAGTCACGACAAATGAAGCTTGTACCGAAAATTTAGTCGCACTCACAGGTGCCCTCTGAAACAACAGGAAAATTCGGTAGGGCTGGTGGATGAACTGGTAGCCAGGCTTGAGGCGGCGATCTTCCGCGGCGAATATCCGCCGGGAACCAGGATTCGCGAGGCCAGGATCGCCAACGCTCTCGGAGTTGCGCGCGGATCTATGCGTGAAGCAGTGCGACGCCTGGAGGGGCGGAGACTCGTCGTCCGGCTTCCCAACCTGGGCACCTCGGTGGCCAAGCTGACCAAAGAGGAGCTGTGGGAGCTTCTGGAGTTGCGCGAGGGCCTGGAGGTGACAGCCTGCCGTTTGGCTGCAGTCAAGATTACTGATGAGGAGATCGCAAAGCTGAGGGCGACTCTGATCCGGCACCAGGAGATGAAGTTCGATCGGCTCTCTGATATCTACAGCGATTGGCATAATCTCGATTTCCACTACCAGATAGCGCTCGCCAGCGGCAACAAGCGCCTCATCGAGTTGCTGTGCGGGGATATCTGGTGCTTGCTCCGGCTGTACCGCTATCCTGGAATCCTCAGTTCCGGCCGGGTTCCGCTTGCCCGTGCCGATCACGATGCCATCCTTGATGCGCTCGCTGCCCGCGACCCGGAGGCCTGCGAGAGGGTGATGCGTTTACATCTCGCTCACGCTCGGGAAGTTTTGCTCGACGAAGCGTCGGCGGCCGATCGGCAGCTTGGGAAGGCAAACCGCAACGGAAAACCTCAAACAAAAGTGTAGGACAGTTTAGCTGCAAACCTGTATAGTGACCGTGGCAGTTCTTCGCCGCATCTCTCTTCGCGCAGGAACAGACGTTCATGGAACAGGTCCAGCAGGTCAGAGCTCAGCAGATTCGATTTATCTCGCCAATTGGAAGCATCGGCGGAGGAATCAGCGAAACAGCGCTCCGCGAAGCCATGTCTCTGTCTCCCGATTTCATCGCCTGCGATGCCGGAACCACGGACGCTGGACCTTTTTCATTAGGGACCGGTCTCCCAGCATTCCCCAGACAGGCAGTAAAATGCGACCTCGCTTTGATCCTCTGCGCAGGACGCGAGGCAAACATTCCGGTCATCGTCGGATCAGCGGGCACGGCTGGCGGCGATGTCCACGTGGATTGGGTTCTCGATATCGCGCGGGAGGTCGTTCAGGAACACGGCCTGAAGCTGCGGACCGCGGTAATCTATGCCGATCAGGATAAGCAGTACCTCAAGACTCTGCTTGAAGAGAACCGCATTCTACCGCTCGATCCCGCGCCTCCCATCAATGACGAGATGATCGACCGCAGCAGCCGTATTGTCGGCATGATGGGAGTCGAACCCATTCAGGCAGCCATTCGCGACGGAGCCGAGTTCGTGCTGGCCGGACGCAGCAGCGACTCCGCTTTATTTGCCGCCATTCCCATCATGCAGGGTTTCCCTCCCGGCCTGGCCTGGCACGCCGGCAAGGTGTCCGAGTGCGGAACGCTCGTCTGCGAGCATCTCGGCAAAGGCGTCATTGTCACGACGGTCAGCCAGGACGAGGTGACCATCCGTCCGGTCGGCGGCGATCTACGCTGCACCCCGCAGAGCGTGGCAGCGCATAGCCTGTATGAGGCAACCGACCCTTACCTGCACCGGGAGTGCTCCGGCACCCTTGATCTGACCAACACGCGGTTCGAAGCAATTGACGAGAAGATGGTCTCGATCCGGGGAACAGAGTTCCTTCCAGAGACCTATACGGTCAAGCTGGAAGGCGCCGAACTGGTTGGATACCAAAGCATCATCGTGGGCGGCATTCGCGACCCTTACATCATCCGGCAGCTCGACCAGTGGCTCGGGAAGGTCAAAAGCTATATCGAGGACAGTGTGACCCGGGTGCTGGGAGAGTCCGCAGATGGCGAAGGCTACACCCTCGTCTTCCACAAGTACGGCATCGATGCGGTGATGGGAGGCCTGGAGCCCGAGCCGGCGCAACTTCCGCATGAGGTGGGCATCGTGCTTGAAGCGACCGCGCCCACCCAGGCCCTGGCGCACACCATCGCCGAACTCTCGCGCCAGCCGCTGCTGCACTATCCGATCAAGGAGTGGTCCGGCTCGATCACCGCCTTTGCATGCCTTCACAATCCTGCCGTCGTCGACCGCGGGCCGGTCTATCGCTTCAATCTTCACCATGCAGCCGTGCCGGCAACGCCAACCGAGATGTTTCGCACCCACTTTCTTTCGCTCGAGGGGACCAGGTCATGATCCTCGCTGAAATCGCGTCTTTGATCCGAAGCAAGAACGCCGGTCCGTTCTCGCTTACCTTCGACATTCTGTTCGCGGACGTGGCAAGCTATCGGCACGTTCTCGACAGCGGTGCGCTGACCGCGGATCTCTTTGCCAGGTTGTATGGCTGTCCGGTGGAGGCAGTGCGCTTCTTCGAATGTGAAAATGCGCTTGCCTTCAAGTTCAGCATTCCCCGTCCCCTCGCCCAAGGCGAGCTTGGCGACGGCGACACGCACGGCGGCCAGCAGTTTGTTCCTTTGATGAATATTGAAATCTCATAACGCCGCCAAGACAACAAGAGGATCAGCCATGCCAGTTTTCGAGTCACCCGCGGGTATTTCGGCGCGTATGGACCGCCTGCCGTCCTCCGGGCTGGTGTGGTCCTGGGTCGCGCGCATCTCCTTCGGCGCCTTCTTCGAGGTGTATGAGACCGCCCTCACCAGCCTGCTGGCTCCCGCACTGGTTGCGGTGGGCGTGTTTCATAAGGGACGCGGCGGACTGTTTGGGATGCCCGACCTCGCTACCTTTGCCTTCGCCACCTTCGCTGGCCTATTTCTTGGCGCGCTGCTCTTTTCGAAGTTCGCTGACTCCTTTGGGCGCCGCCCAATCTTCACCTGGTCTCTGGTCTGGTACGCGGTCGCAACGCTTGGCATGAGCCTGCAGACGAGCGCACTTTCCATCTGCGTCTGGCGCTTCATCGCGGCGATTGGGGTGGGCGCGGAGATTGTCGCGGTCGACGCTTACCTCGCCGAGTTGCTGCCGAAGGCGATGCGAGGCCGCGGCTTTGCCATCAGCAAGAGCCTGCAGTACACGGCGATTCCACTGGCGGGCATTCTGGCGGCGGTGCTCGCCAAGAAGACGATCGGCGGCATCGCAGGCTGGCGCATGATGCTCTACGTCCCCACCGTGGGCGCGCTGCTTATTGGGTGGCTGCGGCGCGGTCTGCCCGAGTCGCCCCGCTGGCTGGCCGAGCATGGGCGATGGTCTGAAGCCGACGCGATCGTCCGCCACGCCGAGGAGAGATCCCGCCAGAGCACAGGGCAACCGCTTGCCGAGCCGGTGTATCCCGAGAACCCGCCTTCGGTCGAGCCGGGCAGCTACCTCGATCTCTTCCGCGGACCGCTTCTCCGCCGTACCCTCATGTTAATCGTGACCAGCAGCGCCGTGACCGCCGCGTTCTTCGGGTTCGGCAACTGGCTTCCCAGCCTGCTCGAAGCGCGCGGCGTGACGTTGACCAAGAGTCTGCTTTACTCTGCGATTATTGCTTTCTCCTATCCGATCGCGCCGCTCTTTTTCAGCCTCATCGCCGACCGGTTCGAACGCAAGTGGCAGATCGTCGCGGGAGCCTCTCTCACCGCCGCCGCCGGCCTGCTGTTCGCCCGGCAGACCGCGGTTGCAGGCTGGATCGTCTTCGGCCTTCTGATCACGATCGGCAACAATCTCGCGTCCTACGCAACTCACACCTATCGCAGCGAACTCTTTCCCACGGCGGTGCGCGGCCGTGCCATCGGCCTCGTCTACTCCATTGACCGTCTTACCGCGGCTTTCGGAGGATATGTCATCGCCTTTATCCTGGTGCGGGCGGGCGTCACTGGAGTGCTTGCCTTCATCACTGGAGCTGCCCTCCTCGCCGTGATCGTAGTCGTTGTCTTCGGTCCGCGCACACGTGCTCTCGCAACGGAAGAGATTACAAACGGCCCGATCGGATCGATTCTTCCTGCTGCAAAGCCGGGAGCATAGGGCGAGACGGGTCTCGCGCTGCCGAACACCGCCATCGAACCGGAACGGAACTTGAAACACTCGCCGGCGTCATGACGAAGTCCGGCGAACCTCACAACGAAGTGCAACAGGTGATCTTGTGGCCATCAAATCCTTAGCTGACATTGAATCCATCGAGCAAGTGCCGCTGGACCAACGATTGCTGCCGGCAAGCACCTACGCCGTGCTGCAGCAGTCCGCGGAGCGCTTTCCTGAAGCTTCCGCTCTGCGCTTCTTCCTGGACGCCTCGAACTTTACGGAGACCCACGACTGGACGTATCGCGAGCTTCTCGGCGACGTAACGCGCGCAGCCAATGCGTTCCATGCTCTTGGGATCGGGCCTGGAGATGTGGTGGCCTACGTTCTGCCCAACTTGCCCGAGACCCACTTCACGATCTGGGGCGGTGAGGCAGCCGGTATTGTGATGGCGATCAATCCGCTGCTCGAGGCATCGCAGATGGGTGAACTGCTGCGCAGCGCCAAGGCAAAGGTGATTGTTACCCTTGCCCCCACTCCGGGTACGGACCTCTGGCCTAAGGTCTTGAGCCAGCTTGCCTCGCTACCCGCTATAACCGATATCGTATGGGTCAGTCTGGCGCCGTATATGTCCGAGGCGCAGGGGAGTGGACTGCAACATCTGGCAGCACAGGAACGGCGCACCCGCGAGAACATCCGAATCCACGACTTTCGTCAGCTTCTCGAGCAGCAGCCCGCAGCGGAGCTCGTCACCGGCCGCAAGATTCAGAGTGCCGACCGCTCGTCGTATTTCTGCACCGGCGGCACAACGGGCCTGCCTAAGATCGCTGTCAGGACGCACGGGTGCGAGGTTTACGACTCCTGGGCGATGGCGCAGAATGTCGCCGACGGCAAACTGAATCACGTGTACTTCTGCGGGTTGCCGCTGTTTCATGTCAACGGCCAGCTCGTGACCGGGCTGCTACCCTGGACGATAGGCGCGTCTGTTGTGCTCGGCACGCCGCAAGGCTACCGCGGAGCCGGCGTGCTCGACCGCTTCTGGGAGATGGTGGAGCACTTTCGCATCTCCTTCTTTTCGGGGGTGCCAACAATCTTTGCTGCATTGATCTCGAAGCCTGTCGCAGGACGGGATCTGTCGAGTCTCGAGTACGCGCTGTGCGGCGCCGCGCCCATGCCCACCGAATTGTTTCGCAACTTCGAGCAGCTTTCGGGCATCCGCATTCTCGAAGGCTACGGACTGACCGAAGGAGCCTGCACCTCGTCGGCGAATCCGGCCGGCGGCGAGCGACGCATCGGTTCAATCGGGCTGCGCCTGCCCTACCAGCAGATGCGCGCGGTGCAGCTCGATGATGCCGGCAGGTATGCCGGTCCGGCTTCCGTAGAGGAAGCGGGAGTTATCGCGATCCACGGGCCGAATGTCTTCGCCGGCTATCTCGACGAGCTTCACAACCAAGGCGCATGGCTTGAGATCGACAATCAACGCTGGTTGAACACCGGCGATCTGGGGAGGCAGGATGCGGAAGGCTACTTCTGGCTGACCGGGCGCAAGAAAGAACTTATCATTCGCGGCGGCCACAACATCGACCCGAAGCAGATCGAAGAGGCGCTGCAGGCGCACCCTGCCATAGCTATTGCTGCAGCCATCGGTAGCCCCGACGCTTACGCCGGAGAGGTTCCTGTAGCTTACGTGCAGCTCGTGCCTGGAGCGCAGTCCGATGCAGCGACACTCTTGGAGTTTGCAAAGACGGCCATTCACGAGCGTCCGGCCGTTCCAAAGCGCATTGAGATCGTAGACGCGCTTCCGCTGACGGCTGTGGGTAAGATCTTCAAGCCTGCTCTGCACATGCGCGAGATTGCACGTGTTGTGCGTGACGAGGCCTCTGCTCTCGGTTTAGAGAACATCGACGTCAACGTCGTACAGGATCCGCGTCGCGGTCTCGTCGCCAAAGTCGCCGCAACGCGAGAGAGTGAACGACTAGCCGCAGCGTTAGGGCACTATACCTTCCAGGTCGAATGGGTATGATCTATCCGAGTTCTCCGTAGAGTTCGGTCGTCAAGAAAGACCGGAACGGCCCCTCGACAAACTCCATCAGCAACTCGCCGGCACGAGTGAACTTCGATTGCTCAAAGGCAGCATCGCCCATGGCGGCTCGCCTCTTGCTCAAGATGGCATCGAGCGTTCGCCGGATTCGCTGCGTGTCGATGAGCACCCCGTCCTCCGTTGTCGACTGATAGCGATTCCACTGCCAGAGCTGCGCACGCGAAATCTCGGCTGTGGCGGCGTCTTCCATCAGATTGAAGATGGGCACGCAACCCAGCCCGCGCAGCCAAGACTCGAAATAGAGCAAGCTGACCTCCACGTTGCGCACGAAGCCCTCTTCCGTGATCCCTCCTGAGGAAACCTCAAGCAGGTTGACAGCGATGATGACGATCTCGTGATCGGGCTTGAGCGGAAGCTGATTCGGTCCGGGCACATCCTGATCAAACACCTCCATAGCCACTGGAGCCAGGCCTGGATGCGCACCCCAGGTGCCGTCATGCCCAGCCTTCATCTCGAGCAGCTTGTCTGTCTTCGCCCGCGCCATAGCTGCCGCGTTTGCCTCCGGATCGTTGCGGATGGTCGTCGCAGTCTCCCGGAGTTGATGATTCGCTCTACAGAATCGAGGACACGCAAGACATCAGTTGCAGCATTCTCGTTCTATTAACCGCTTTGTCCCACTCCTCTAGCATCAGCGGCAAGGAGAATTGCTGATCACCGCGCGATGGCATCGCGCTAAGGCTTTCCGTCGCTGGGCACATTCGTCGTGATGCGCTTCAGAAGGAACTCTCGCAGAATCGTTCCGCCGGCTCTTCCCGCGATGCCGATGGCTGCATTGGCGAAGATGAGAGTGCCGCCGCGATCGGCGTGGGGATAGTAGAGGTTCGACAGACCGGCTGCGGTAAGGTCTCCAAGCAGGAAGGAGTAGTTGGGCGTGGGCTTGCCATTGTCGCCGCGCAGCACAAAAGCGAAGCCGGCTGCGTGCTTTAGCCGGGACATGTTCGAACCGGTTCCCTGGTAGAAGTAACGCGGGTCCTGGTGAAAGATCGTGGGATAGATCGCGTGAGAGAAATAGTTGCTGAAGAGACCATTGCCGAAGTTTGCTGCATACCGTTTACCGTAGCCCGCTGCGCCCTGCCCATACCCTGCGAACGAGTTGTTCGCCTGTTCGATTCCGGCGGAGATGCCGGCGCCCAAAAAGCCGACGGGATCGAAAGCATCGTGGGTGGCGAGCGAAAATTTCTGACGCGTCGTCATGGGAGCAGCGTCCTTGGCGTAGCTGATATAGAAGTTAGGGATGATGCCGAAGACGCGCTGCTTCTCTTCCTGCTTGATCTGCGCCGCGGCGATCACATCCGTCGGCCGAACAAATATCTCCGAATTCGCCGATGCGATCTGCAGCAGGATGCGCGGCAAGTCATAAGCCTGTTCCGCCGTAAGTTCGATGGCGACCGACTTATAGTGCTCAAATCCGCTGCGCTCGACAAGGACAAGATAGGAACCGGGAGGGAGGCTGCCAAACGTAAATCCACCATCCGGGCCGGAGACCGTGGAGCGCAGGTGCGCTCCATCCATGCTTGTCAGGCTGACCTCGGCTCCAGGAACAGCCGCCTCGGTTGTGTCCAGAACGACGCCGGAGATGCGCGCCGATCCCTCGCCAAGCGGCTTCACTTCGACAAAAGCCTGTTGATCGGAGTGGGGGAGAGGCGCGTCCGGCAGATCGCTGCCGCTGCTGATGCCTGTCGAGGAATTTCTCTGCTGCGAGAACGCCGTCAGAGGAAACATGCAAAGCAGAAATGAGGCACAGGCGATCATGGAAGATCGGAGGAGGCGTGCATCCCTGCGAAAGGCGCGCTTCCAACGGATAACTTTGGCCACCGTGGCAGGTGCCGGCAGACCAGGAACTGGGGAGCTATGATTCAAGACTTCTCTCATGATCTAACCTCAAGCATCCTGCCTCCGAGAGCAATCCGCTCATTTGGATATCTGCTGGAACCGAGGAGCTTGTTCTCGCACTCAGTACTTGCCTCATTGTTTCTCGTTCGTTCCTACCGTTCGCTGTAGAAAACGCATGGCAACGTATGGATTTGTATAGCGCTCCAAGTTCGCCGGTAAAAAGACATCCGGTATGCCAGAGGTATGCAGCATTGCGACACCGGGCAGGAGAGCAGCTCGTCGAGAACAGGGATCATTCAGGGATCATTCATCGCCGGATCACAGAATGTAAACACATGCGGTCAGTGTTGAGGGATGAAGTTCTAAGAATGCGAATGGACATGCCGCTAGAGAAACAGGAAGGAGAAGCGGACAAAGGCGAAGCAGAGAAACCAGGTGGTTTGACTAAACACAATTTTCTGGATCATGGTGTTTCCTCCTTACTGCCTATTCTGTCGGTGTATGCAGGCCAGTACAGTCAGTAAGTAGCAATGCTTCGTCAGGGTTTGTAGTCGTAGGGCAGTCGCTGTGTATCGGAACGCGGTTGAGCACATCAGCTCATAAAACGCGCCTCTGTCCTGCTTCAAAGGATGATCAGCAGAATACGAAAGGCTGCGGCGATTAGGGATTTGAGAAGGTTGATCTTCCATCCATGGTCCATGGGAATACCTCTGCTTTCACTATGAAAGCTGGGCCACATCCGTGCGGTTGGCGAGTGTTCTGAAGGTGACAGGTTTTGTAAAAGAAAGGCCGCCAGTTGTAGACCGCGCCAGCGCGGCAAATGAGTCTAGCGCGAACCAACCTGCTTTTCCGTTGGAAGCAGACTGCGATCCCAGCCGCCGCCGAGCGTCTGAATCAACTGCACGCTCGTGATCATCTGCTGAATGCGCAACACAAGCAGCGTCTGCTGGCTGGCAAGGAGAGTCTGCTGCGCGGTGAACACATTGAGAAACGGATCCAGTCCCGTCTTGTATCGAACCGATGCCAGATCGAAGTAGCGCTGCGCTGCGTCCACGGTCTGCTGCTCTTGAATGCGTTGCGTTGCAAGCAGACGAGTCGCCACGAGTGCGTCCTCTGTCTGCCCGAAGGCCTCGAGCACCGTCTGCCGATACAACGCCGCATCCGCGTTGTAGATCGCGGTGTATTGCGCCACTACGGCGCGGCGAAGGCCGCCGTCATAGACCGTCTCTGTCAGTGACGGGCCGGTCGCGAAGAAGCGAGCGGGCCAATCGAACCACTGTCTCGCGTTTGTGCTTTCTACTCCCCCGGTCCCGGACAGATTCAGCACCGGATAGTATGCCGCCTTGCCGACGCCGATCAGCGCATTCGCCGCTGCCATTGTGCGCTCCACTGCGGCGATGTCGGGTCTGCGCTCAAGAAGCTGCGATGGGATACCTACTGGAATCGCAGGCGGCTCCGTGTCCAGTGCTCGCTCAGCAAGCTCGAAATTCGATGGCGCCTTTCCTATCAGCAGAGCGATGGCATGCTCGTATTGCGCCCGGATAATCTGTGATCCGGTCACCGCGGCTTCAGCGCTGCGAAGCGTGATCTGTGCCTGAGCCACCGTCTCTTCATTGTCGAGTCCGGTGCGATAGCGGACTTGCGTGACGTGGAGAGCCTCGAGGTCGGTGGCCACGGTACGCTGATAGAGCACGGTAAGCGCATCCTGACCGCGAAGCTCGAACAGATAGGAGGCCAGCGCAGCCTGTTGGGAGAGCTTTTGCGCTTGCAGATCGGCCGCCGAGACCTGCGCCGCGTTCGCCTGCTCGCGCACCTGATTGCGTAGCCTGCCCCACAGATCCGCCTCCCAGTTGAAGGTAATAGGTGCCGTGAACAGATTTCCATTGGGATTACTTCCTCTACCGGTGAGCGTGATCGCGGAGCGCTCGCGTGTGTAACCCAGCGAAACACTGACGGTTGGATACAAGCTGGCATGGGCCTGCCGAACCAGCGCGCGCGATGCGTCGTAGTTCGCCACGGCCTGAGCAATCGTCTGATTGGAGCGGTTCAGCTCCTGGATCAGTGAGTCGAGCTCAGCATCGCGGTAGACGCTCCACCAGTCTTGAGCCAATGCGCCGCTCCCCGGCTGCACCGTCTGCCAGTTTGAGCCATCGGGCGCCCTCATCTCCTTGTACTCCGGCGGAGCGGGCATCGCCGGCATATGATAGCGCGGGCCTACGTTGCACCCGCAAAGCCACACCATCCACACAACGCAGGCCGCGGGAGCCGGGAGACGAGGAATATTGCTTCGGATCGAAGTCAAAGCGCTCATGCGTGCGGTCCTTATCCAACCGACTCTGGAGCAGGCAGGCCATGTAGATTTCGCTCACGACGCGCGAACCTCAGACGCAATCGATCGAGCACAAGATAGATGACAGGAGTTGTATACAGCGTGAGCACCTGGCTCAGCATCAATCCGCCCGAGACGGCGATCCCTAAAGGCCTTCTGAGTTCCGACCCGGCGCCGCGCGAGAGAGCGAGGGGCAAAGCAGCAAACAGAGCCGCCAGAGTAGTCATCAGGATAGGCCGGAAGCGCAGCAGGCAAGCCTCAAAGATGGCATCGCTCGATGTTTTGCCTTCCTTGCGTTCCGCGAGCAGCGCAAAGTCGATCATCATGATCGCGTTCTTCTTCACGATGCCGATCAGCAGCAAAATGCCTATTCCGGAGATCACGTCGAGCTCGCTGTGAAACAGGATGAGCGCAAGCATGGCCCCGACACTCGCCGGTGGAAGCGTGGAGAGGATGGTCAAGGGATGCACCAGGCTCTCGTACAAAATTCCCAGAGTGACATAGATCGCTCCGAGGGCAAGAGCGAAGAGAAGCACCTGATCGAGCGAGGACTTCTTCAAATCCGCCACGTCGCCCGCAAGCCCCCCACGTACGGTCGCGGGCATACTCAGATGCTGCTGCAGGCGTACCAGAGCTTCGGCAGCTTCGCCGAGAGACACGCCAGGCCTAAGATTGAACGAAACCGTCGCGGCCGGATAAAGACCGGAGTGAAAGACTGAGAGCGGAGCCGTCGCGAGATTCCAGCGGGCAATACTGTCGAGCGGAACAGCGCCCGAACCGCCCGGGACAAGATAGACCGAGTGCAGGCTTGTCTGGTCCTGCGTGTAATGCGGTGCTGCCTCCATCACCACGTAGTACTGATTCAGAGTCTTGTAGATCGTCGAAACCTGCGCCTGTCCGAACTGGCCGTAGAGCGTCTGATCGATCATCTGCGGTGTCACACCGAGGCGTGCGGCAGTGAGCCGGTCGTAGTGCAGCATGGTTTCGAGGCCGCGGCTCTGCTGATCGAGCGTGACATCGCGGAATTCGGGCTCGCGCCGCAGCGCTTCGGTATAGCGCTGTGCAAATGTATTCAAGTCGCCAGTGTTGTCGGCGAAGAAGGCGTACTGGTAGCTGGCATTGCTCTTTTTACCATTCGACGGAAACTCCTGGATCGGTTTCAGGGATGTGATTACGGCGCCCACTGCATCGAGCCTCGGCCGAAGCCGGTCGATGATCTCCGATGCGCTCAGCTCGCGTGCCGGCGCGGGCTTCAGACTGACAAACAGGAAGCAGCTGTTGCTTCCGTTATCACTGCCTGGGCCAGAGGAGCTGCCGGTAAATCCGGTGACCACGTCCACCGCCGGATCAGTCTGGATGATCGATTCAACCTGCCGAAGATATCCCTGCATCGCCGTAAACGAAGCGTCCTGCGGACCTTGGATCCCGCCGATCAGCGCGCCCGTATCCTGCAGCGGAAACAATCCCTTCTTCACCTTGCCGATCAGCACACCATTGCCAAGCACGCTTGAGGCAAACAGCAGCAGCACAAGCCGCGGGTGGCGCAGCGCCCACTGCAAAGAGACCCTGTAGCCTTCCAGTACCGCATTGAAGGCATGTTCGGTCCAGCGAAATGCCTTTCCATGCCGTTGCGCGTGTGCCGGCTGCAGCAGAAGCGAGCACATCATCGGCGTAATTGTGAGCGAGACGACCATCGAAATAAAGATCGAGATCATCAACACGGCCGCGAATTCGTGAAACAGCCGGCCCGCAATGCCGCGCAAGAAAAAGATCGGGACAAAAACCGCGATCAGCGAGAGGCTCATCGAAACCACCGTAGGACCGGTTACCTCCGCGCCTTTGCGTGCAGCCTCCATCGGAGAGGCGCCGAGCTCGATCAGCCGCGCGGCGTTTTCCATCACGACGATGGCATCGTCCACAACGAAGCCGGTCGAGATCGCAAGCGCCATCAGCGAAAGATTGTCGAGCGTGTAGCGCAGCAGATACATGGCGGCAAAGGTCGACACGATCGAGACAATGACAGCGACCGAAGGAATGCTGGCGGAGCGCAGATCGCGGAGAAACGCGAAGACGACCAGCACGACCAGAACGATCGAGAGAACCAGCGTCGATTCGATATCAAAGACCGACGCGCGAATAGTGGTCGTCAGGTCGCCTGTGACTGCTAGCCGCTGCCCTGCCGGAATCGAGGCCTGCATGGACGGAAGCTCGCGTTTGATTGCATCAACGGTTGCGATCACATTCGCGCCCGGCACGCAGTACACGAGCAGGCTCACCGACTCACGGCTGTTGACGTAAGCCGCCGAGCGAACGTTCTGCACCGAGTCGCTAACGGTGGCGACATCCTGAAGCCGGACCACAGCGCCGCTTCCTGTCGCGCCTGTGCCGACGATGAGCGGTTTGTACTCTCGCGCCTCTGAGATTTGATCGTTGGCAAGCACATCCGCAATGGTGTCGCCGAACTCGATTTGACCCTTGGGCTGCGTCACATTCTGCGCCGCCAACTCTCCCGCAAGCGCCGGCAGGCCGATACCGAACCGGCTCAGCTTCAAAGGATCGATCTCCACCCGCACGGCAGGCAGAGATCCGCCCAGGACTTGCACCTGCCCGACACCGGCAATCTGAGAGATCTTCTGCTGCAGAATGGAGGAGGCCGTATCGTAGAGAGCGCCGGGGGCTGCGTTGCGCGAAGTCAAGTTGAGGACCAGCACCGGAGCACGTGCGGAATCGATCTTGCGATAGGTGGGGTTGGCCGGCAAGTTCGCGGGAAGATAGGTGCGCGCCGCGTTGATGGCCGCTTCCACATCGCGTGAGGCCCCGTTGATGTCGCGCGTGAAATCGAATCTTAGATCGATCTGCGTTATGCCGAGCGTGTTGCTCGAGCTCATCGCACTGATACCCGCGATGTGGCTGAACTGGCGTTCGAGCGGCGTTGCGACAGACGAAGCCATTGTCTCTGGACTCGCGCCCGGCAAAGCAGCCGACACGCTGATGGCGGAAAGGTCGACCAGAGGCAGCGATGCGATTGGCAGCAGACGGAACGCCGCAGCACCCACCAGAAGAAGCGCCAAGCCAAGCAGTGTCGTGCCTACCGGCCTACGCAGGAAAAACTCCGAGATGTTCATATCTGATCCGCCGTGAGCACGACGCTATGTTCCAGGCGCGGCCGCCGGGCAAACTTGTCGGCCAGGCGCGCGAAGAGAATGTAGATTGCCGGCGTCGTATAGAGCGTCAGCAACTGGCTGAGAAGCAGGCCGCCTACCATCGCGATGCCGAGGGGCCGCCGCAGCTCCGAGCCGATGCCGGATCCGAACGCCAGCGGTATTCCTCCAAATAGAGCTGCGAGCGTAGTCATCAGGATCGGGCGAAAGCGCAGCATCGAGGCTTCGAAGATTGCGGCCCCATGATCGAGACCGCGTGTGCGCACCGCATCGAGAGCGAAGTCCACAATCATGATTCCGTTCTTCTTGACGATCCCGATCAATAAAATGATCCCGATGACCGCGATGACATCGAGATCATGTCCGGAGATCTTCAGCGCAAGCAAAGCTCCGGCTCCCGCTGAAGGCAGCGTGGACAGGATCGTAAGAGGATGAAAGAAGTTTTCGTACAGAATGCCAAGGACGATGTATACCGCCAGCAGCGCGGCCACAATCAGCAGCGTCTCATTTTGGCCGATCGCTTCGAACGCTGCCGCCGAACCTTGAAAATTTGTCTGCACGCTTGCTGGCAGGTCTAGAGCCTTTTCTTCCCTGCGCACGGCTGCAATCGCCTCGCTCAAGGAGACTCCCGTCGCAAGGTCGAACGATATCGTGACTACCGGGAACTGGGCTTGATGCGAGATCGTCAACGGCGACGAAGTTATCTCAAAGTGCGCGAAGGCCGAGAGGGGAACCGGCGCCGCGGTGTTCGCCGGTGCGGTGGCAGCGCCTGCGGAAGCAGCCGGAGCTGCCGCGGCTGCACTCGCTGCATTGCCGGAAGCCGCTGCCATACTCGAAGCACTGGCGGACGAATTGGTATTGGAAAGGTAGTCGCCATACGGCTGCAGAACAGACGATCCTGGGCCGCTGCCCTGGCTCACCTCAAGCGCGCCGGCCACCATCGCGGTTAGTCCGCCGGTGGATGCCGGAGCGCTCCGCAGCGCGTTCTGCTGCACGCCGGCGTTCGACTGGTTCGATGGAGAGAGCGTCGCCTGTAAACCGCTTGCGGAAGCCGCGGCGGTACGGCTGCTGGCCGCTGCGTTGGCGCTTGTCGTTGCACCGCCCTGCAGGTAGATGTGGTCGAGCGCCGCGCGATCGTGCAGCAGCTCCGGAGATCCCTCCAGAATCACGTGATACTGATTGAACTGCGTGTACAGCGTCGCGATCTGCCGCTGTCCGAACAGATCGTACAGCGTGGCATCCACCTGTTGCGGCGTGATCTTTAAGCGCGATGCGTTCACGCGATCGATCACCAGGCGCTCCCCGACTCCATGCAGCTGCTGGTCGGTTGTCGCGTTGCGCAGCTCTGGAGCTTCGCGAAGCCGCTTTATCAGCAGGCCGGTCCACCGCTCCAGCTCCTCAGGATTGGCGTCGCTTAGCGTCAATTGATACTGTGCGCGGCTCACCCTGTCTTCGGTGGTAAGGTCCTGCACCGGCTGCAGGAATAGTCGGACGCCTGTAACCGTGGCGAGCCTGCGTTCAAGCCGTTCCGCAACTTCGCTCGCGCCGAGGCGGCGCTCGGCCAGAGGCTTCAGGTTGATCTGAAACCGCCCGCTGTTCAGCGTCATGTTGGTCCCATCGACGCCGATCGAAGACGACAGACTTTGCACCGCCGGATCCTGCAAGATAATTTCGGCGAGTTTCTTCTGCAGCGATCTCATCGCGGCGAACGAGGTCGACTCCGGCGCTTGCGATATCCCCTGCAGCAGGCCCGTATCCTGCCGCGGAAACAGCCCCTTGGGAGACACAGCGTAGAACAGAATCACCCCAAGCAGCACGCCCAGGCTCGCGATCAGCGTCAATGCCTGGTGCCGAAGCACAGCTCGCAGCGTCCTGCCGTAGAACGAAGTCAGCACCTCGAATCGACTCTCCAGCCAGCGGTTCAACCGGCTGCTCCCTGCTTCCGCTTTCCGGCGAAGCATGCGCGCGCTCATCATCGGCGTGAGCGTGAGCGACACCGCAGCCGAGATCACGATGCTGACCGCAAGGGTCACGGCAAACTCGCGGAACAGCCGCCCGACAACATCGCCCATCAGAAGCAGCGGAATCAATACGGCCAGCAGAGAGATCGTCAGCGACACGATGGTGAAGCCGATCTGCTCCGAGCCTTGGAGCGCGGCCTGCATCGGCGTGAAACCGTCTTCGAGAAGCCGCGAGATATTTTCAACCATCACGATCGCGTCGTCGACCACGAAGCCCGTTGCGATGGTCAGCGCCATTAACGTCAGATTGTTCAGGCTGTACCCGAGCAGATACATCACGCCCAGGGTGCCGATGAGCGATATCGGAATCGCAATCGCCGGAATGATCGTCGCCCGCGCGCTGCGCAGGAAGAGAAAAATGACCAGCACCACAAGCAGCACCGTGAATCCAAGCTCGAACTGAACATCTGCCACCGAGGCGCGAATCGTCGTCGTGCGATCTGTCAGCACCGTGACCTTGATACCCGCGGGCAGCGTAGCCGCAAGCCGCGGCAGCAGACTCTCCACGTTTCGCACAACCGTGATGGTGTTGGCCCCGGGCTGCCGCTGTATGTTGAGCAGCACAGCCGGTGTGCGATCCTTCCACGCCGCCAGCCGCGTGTTCTCGACGCCATCGGCCACGAGGGCGACGTCCTTCAGCATCACAGGCGCGCCGTTCCGATAAGCGACAACCACCTCGGCGTACTCCTTGCTGGAGAAGATCTGATCGTTGGCATTGAGCTGCGTGCTCTGCACCGGTCCATCGAGCGTTCCCTTGGCCGTGTTCGCACTTGCGTTGCCGAGCGCCAACCGCAGGTCTTCCATGCCGAGCCCATAGCTCGCCAGCGCGGCAGCGTTCGCCTGGATACGCACCGCAGGCTTCTGGCCGCCGCTGATCGTCACCAAGCCGACGCCGCTTACCTGCGAGATCTTCGGCGCCAGGCGCGAATCCGCCAGATCTTCCACCCGCGACAGAGGAATGGAAGTTGACGTGAGCGCAAGCGTCAGCACCGGCGCGTCGGCTGGGTTCGACTTGCTGTAGACGGGCGGCACCGGCAGGTCCACAGGCAGGTAGCTCTGCGCCATGTTGATCGCCGCCTGCACCTCCTGCTCCGCGACATCGATGTTCAGGTCCAAGGCAAACTGCAGCGTGATCGCAGACGCTCCATCCGAGCTGACCGAGTTCATCTGCGTCAGCCCGGGAATCTCGCCCATCTGCCTTTCGAGCGGAGCAGTGACGCTCGAGGCCATCACCTCGGGGCTTGCGCCGGGATAGAACGTTCGCACCTGAATCGTCGGATAGTCGACCTGCGGCAGAGCCGATATCGGCAGCGTGAGATACGCCGCGATGCCGGCAATCACCAACGCCGCCATGATCAGACAGGTGGTGACCGGACGAAGGATGAAGCTGCGCGACGGACTCACTCGCTTGCCGCCTCGCGCTCTCCTGCAGCTGCTTCCGGTTTGATCCGCGTTCCATCCTGCAGCAGATCGAAGCCTGTGGTAACGATCTGATCGCCTGGCGACAGTCCCTTCACCGCTGTGCTGAGAGCATCCGCGCTCAGCTCCGTCACCTGCCGCATGGAAGCCAGCTGCCCTGCCAGCACATAGACGTAAGCGTCTGCGCCGTTACGCTGGATCGCGCTCGAAGGTACCAGCGTGACCTTCTTCAATGTCCGGAGCCGCAGCCGCGCGTTGATGAACTGATTCGGATAGAGCGATAAATCGTCGTTGGCAAACGTCGCGCGCAGCCGCAGCGTACCGGTTGCGGAGTCCATCTGGTTATCGAGCGCCTGCAACTGCCCCTTTGCCAGCACGGTCTTCGCCTCCGGATCGAGCGCCTCTACCGGAAGCGTGCCCGCGCGCGGCATCGCCTGCCGCACCTCCTGCAGGCGATCTTCGGGAACATTGAAGACTACCGTCATCGGCCGCATCTGCGTGATCACCGCAAGCGGAGCCGAGCCGCCGGCAAAGACCGTGTTCCCCCGGTCCACCAGCCGCAGTCCGATTTTGCCCGCAATCGGCGCGCGGAGATGACAGTATCCGAGCTGAACCCGAGCGTAGGCTACCTGACCTTCATCATTGCGACTCTGCCCTTGATATTGCCGCAGAGCCTGCTCCTGATCGTCTAAAACCTGCTTCGCGACCGCGTGCTCCGCATAGGCCTCGCGATATCGGGCCAGATCGATCTCGGCCTGGCGTATGTATCCGCGATCCCGGTCGAGCGCGCCTTCAGCCTGCTCCAGTTGTGCCTCATACGAGCGCGGATCGATATCGACCAGAGCATCCCCCTGACGCACCATCTGGCCTTCGTGATAGTGCACCGCGGTGACCGTGCCGGAGACCTGACTGTAGAGGTTCACCGTCGCCGCCGGGACCGCCGTGCCCAGCGCATCGAGATTCACGGCCATGTCGCCCTGCTCGGCCGGAACGGTCCGCACCAGGACTGCGCTCTCCTCGGGTCGAGCCTGAACGCCACGCGGTCCGTGCAATTTGTACACGAGCGCCGCGCATCCAAGAGCACATGCCATGAGGACGAGAACATAGAGGGTGCGCGGGTGCGGCGAGCGGTTCTCCCGTTCGATCTCGAGAAGTGCGTCCTTCGAATGATGCGGTTTTACGCTGGCCGCGGCGTGGATTGAGGGAAGATCGGACAAGGTATGCTCACAGTAGGCGCTCGCGATCCGCCATTGATTCGGCCGCCGGCATCTCCAGATGACCTTTGGTCCGTACCTTCATGTTGGATCATCCGCGCGCCGTTGAGAGTAAGGCATGGTCTGGCGCATGTAAGGTTTTGTTGCAAGCTGGGAGACCGGCAAAAAGCTCAGACGAGCCTCCGGTCTGGGTTTTCCATTTGCCCACACCACTCTAGCTAAACGCAGCGACCGCCTCTGCCACCGCACTCCGGACCCGATCAAGCGGCAGAGTGACCTCGACCTCCAATCCACCCGTCGCACGATTGCGCGCTACGACACTGCCGGAATGCAGCCGTATTGCCTCTGCCGCGATGGCCAGACCGAGTCCATTGCCCCCATCAGGCACGGCTTCGGTCTGGCTTCGGAAGAACGGTTGAAAGATCGCCTCCAGGTGTTCCGCCTGCACGCCCGGCCCATTGTCCCTCACCACGATCACTGCGCTTTCGTGCAAACCGTCTTTACGGCAATCAAGGATAATTTCGACATCAGAAGCGACAGGAGTAAATCGCCCTGCGTTGCGGATGATGTTTTCGAGTGCGCTGCGAAGCGCGGCCGTATCCGCGCCATCCAGAACTGCTTCGCACCGCAGGTTCACCCACGCCGCTTTGCCGAGAGGCTCCAATTCAAAGTTCGCGTCGGCTGCAATCTCTTCGAGCAGAGAACCCAAAGCTACGTGGCCGCCGGTCGTGTGCTCCACCCCGCTCTCCAGGCGCGCCAGCGTAAGCAGCTGCCCCATCAGCACGTCCATATTCACGATCTCGCGGTCAATACGGTCCAGCAGCGGCTCAGTGCCTCCTTTGTGCGCGCGCCGCAACAAAGCCACCGCGATCGTCAGCCGCGTTAGAGGCGATCGCACCTCATGGGACACCGAGGCCAGCAGATGTTTGTGGGTCTGCAGCAGCGCCTCGATCTGCTCCACCATCATGTTGAAATCGAAGGCGAGGTCGGAGAGTTCGTCATGACGCGTGAGCATGGCCGCGGAGGTCCGGGCCTGCAAGTCTCCCTCGGACACCCTCCTCGCCACAAGCTGGAGCTCGAGCATCGGCGCCGCAATATGATGCGCCAGCCCGAAGCACAAAAACGTCACCAGCAGGAAGACCCCGACGACGAACCCGATCCCTTCTTCCTGCACGATCTGTTCGAGCGTCCCGACGTGGCCATGGATGTAGACAAGCAGGATGTATGGCTTGCCCGTAGGTGAGATGTATCGGTAGGCTGCGATGCGCGACCGAAACACCGTGAGCTGACCGGAACGCGCCAGACGAGCCAGCTTCAATGCTTCGTCCGAGACCGGTCTCGAAAGCACGTCTCTGTAATCTCCATCGAGCAGAGAAAGCTTGCGCTCGTTCTCATCCGCGCTGCTCTGGATAAAGCGGGCGAATCCCTCCGGTCCTCCCGTCTCGTACGCATGCACAGCCTCCGGAGCAAGGATCGCGGCCACCGTGGCGTTCATGTTCGGCGGCCTTACGATATGAACTCCGCTGAAGTTGAAGCCAAAGCTGAGGCCGACCGCCAGTGCCCCAAGCAGGCCGGCCACCGTCAACCAGAACCAGAAAAAGATCTTGAGGAATAATCTTTGGCCAGCAAAAAGCGTCGCAACCTTCGACTTGTAGCGATTTACGTTCACTTACCCTCCCGCCTCCCCCCGTCCGTCTCGATGCGCGGACTCAGGTGCTCCGGACAATGCGTTCTTACGCTTCCGGCCAGATGTACAGATATCCTGCGTAGCGCACACTTCGAATGCGCTCGCCGCCCCTGGGCCGCGGCCCCAGCTTGCGCCTGAGATTGCTCACGTGCAGGTCGATGCTGCGGTCGAATGGCGAGAACTTACGTTCCAGCACCCTTTCCACCAGGTATTCGCGAGAGAGCACCGTTCCCATCGACTCCAGGAAGACCGTCAGCAGATCGAACTCAGCGGAGGTAAGCTTTACCTCGATCCCGCTTCTGGTCACGATGCGCGAGGCGGGATCGAGCGTCAGATCTTCCCGTTGCAGCTGCGCCGGCCGGGCTGCCGCGGAGGTCTCCCGCCACTCTACCCGGCGCAGGATCGCCGTGATCCGGGCCACCAGTTCGCGTGGATTGAAGGGCTTGGCCAAATAGTCGTCCGCGCCCAGCTCCAGACCGAGAATGCGATCGAAGTCATCTCCCTTTGCAGTCAACATCAGAACCGGCGTGGTAAGGCTCTTCCGGATGGTGCGCAGCACATCGAATCCTTTGATGTCCGGCAGCATAACGTCCAGCACGATCAGCTGAACATCACCCGCAAGCGCCGCGCGAACTCCCTCTGCTCCCGTGTGCACGGCCTTCATCTGGAATCCCTCAGGTTCCAGGTACTCCGAGACCAGTCGGCAGAGCTCACGGTCGTCGTCCACCACCAGCAGGCTCGGCCTCGGAGTCAGCCGCATCTCGGTATCGTTCTTCTCATCGAGAGTGCCCGGGTAGGCCTTGGTGGTCGTGCCGCTCATCGTCTACCTCTTGCGTGTGCGAACGTTCTCGTGAAGGAAGCCCCGAACGGCTCCCATTCGTTAGCCCAAGCTGTCGCATGTACCCTACTGTACAAGCTGCCGCTCGCACTTTCCGCCCGGACCCAGTGTTGTCAATCAGGCTACTTCAGCTTTCCAAGCGGCAACGTCAAGATTTGTAGCGCGGTCTTCCGCAGTGATAAACCTTTACACCCGCTTTGCCGTTCGATCAGGACGCGATGTTGACGGCTCCGACAAGGTCACTTGTCGCTACTGATCTGGGCATTTTGTCCGTGAGAGATGCAAACACGAGTGCAGGTAGTTCTGTTCCGCCGCGGTGAACTTTCTTTGCATGATACGTCTGCGCCTGTGTAGAAGAGAGCGGCTTGAAAGTGGTCAGCATGGCATACTTTTATGCACTCGTGCTGAGATTCTGTACGTCTTCGTCAGGAACCACCGCGGCCTCGGGTTCGATCTGCTCGAGGTTGGAAATGGCATCAGAGGTGGTGGTACGAATGGCTCAGGCTCCTGCTTCAACTCGATTGGAACAGGCTCGGCCCCGCCAGTCCGTTTCGGCTGGTACGGCAGCTTATCGTCGGGGCGCTCGCGTGGCTCAAATCTGTTCGCCAGGACAGGCATATCGAGATACGGACACGAGTACCGCGTCACACAAGTGTGGTACTTCATGAAGGAATGCAAGTCGGTGAGGCCGGAGATTTCGGACCCCAACACAAGCGTTTTTACCTGACGGTCAAGAGCGCAGTTTCGATCTGCGCGAGTCCGATCGAAGTGCGTCCCGCGCAGCCTTCCACTTCGACTTTCCCAATGAACTCGCTCACCCACTAACCGGCCTTCGGCTCCTTGGTCGTGAGCCAAACACTGGTTGCGGGCTGCGAGAGCATGACCTCTGCAAGATGGCCGTACAGGTATTCAAGCTGAGCCTTGCCTTGGAATCCGAGAACGACTGGATTCCGGCTCTTGCGCGTTTCGGCGATGGCCGTGTGAAGTTGCGGGAGCTGCTGCAGGCTTGCCAATTCGTCAATGACGAACCATACCCGCCGCTGCGCTTACCAAGGCAATGCCTGGCAGCAATGGAGTTTTAATTGCCGTTGAAGTGAGGACCGCCGAGAGGCGCGGTCTCTAGGCCCTCAAGTCATTGGCGCTCAATCGCGTGCTGTTCCTCAAAGAGAAGAGGGGGCGGGGCGCAGGACGACAGCTCCCGCTGCATGCGGGGGTGCTACACCTGAGCATATCCGGCTTGCTACGTCCGCCGGCCGGAGTACAAGGACTGCACACAGTACTGAGGCCGCACAGTCGTGGAGGCCGGTTGGGCTCTCGTAGTGAGATAAAGTTCAAGCGATACGAAGATGAAATCCGCGGAGCACCTCTGCACCGGGCACCTGTTCATTGTTACGGATGGCATCCTTGATGGCGTCTGTATTTGGTCGTCTATCTTGAAGCGAGGAACACACAGCTTTCGCAAGTTCTTCAGGAAGATAGGACAGGACCGTCTCCCAAACGACGCCATCCAGCCTGAGGTCAACTTTGCAGAAGGCAATCGGCAGAGCGGCCTCATCGACGATCTTGACGGAATCCTGACTGTTCTTCTGCATGCGTAAGGTAAACTCCCGGCCATCGACCTTTTTGAGCTCCCGGCTCATCAGGTAGAAGAGGATCATCGACTTGGTGCGATCCGCTTTGTTAGCAGATGTTCGTGCTCGATCAAGCAGGCGCGCAGCTTCAGCGCGACAGAATTGCTCGCGAGCGTCCATCATGCGCAGAAACCTCCCGAGCCGGTCAATTTTCTCTGCGTGAGCGTGGCAGAATTGCTGGAAGCGATCTGTTAGTTCTTTGGGTGGCTCCCCCAAGAGTTCAACCTGTTCCTGGATCTCTTCAAGGAGTGCATCCAGTTCTGTGTCGATTTCAAAGAGCGAGTGCGATGGTGCGATTAGATTCATTCACAGTCTCCTTAGGCCTCTGCTGTGTCCAAGCACTGCTATTAGGCGGTCCCTTTCTAAACGGACAAGGGTTAGGCGGCGACATGCTGCTCAAACCAGAGGGTCTTTGCTGCGCGGTAAGCGAGCGCATCCGCGCGACACTGGCTCGGGTGCCCGTCGTGACCGCGCATCCAAATCCAACGAATGAGGCAGGTTGTGTTCAGCCGGATCAACTCTGTCCACAGTTCACGATGATGCAACTTCGCACCTCTGCTGTTCCGCCATCCCCCTCGCTGCCATCGAGACACAAACACCGTCATGCCGAACACAAGGTACTCTGAGTCTGATCGAAGCTCGACGATCGATCCGGCTGGCAACGAACGTAACGCTCTGATCGCGGCAAGCAGCTCCATGGCCTCGATCGTGGACCATGGAAGCGCACCAGACATCTCCCACTGTTTTCGTCCTTGTATAAGGACCGCTCCCCAACCGCCCGGTCCGGGATTGCCGATTGCGGAACCATCTGTGAAGATCCGCACTGTCTTGTCCATGTCTGCCTTCCTGCCTCTCTCAAGCAAGCACATCCTTGCTGGCAGCCGAGGCGTGCCGGCCGGAAAAGATGCTTTAGTCAATTTGTCAGTGGAATCGATCAAGCGGCTTGCATCGGGATGACCTGCCCAAACGGAGCGCGTTGGCTCCCGGTCGAAGCCCAGAGAACTGGATAGGAGGGTGCGGAGGCCGGGAAGGTGCCATGCAGATCGGTCAGGAAAATCAAGGTCTGAGGCGAGATTCCATGTTCGTCAAGCCAGTCGAAGCATGGTTTGAAGTTAGTTCCTCCGCCTCCGATTGGGGCGAGATCCACTCGTTCTCCGGCTCCGTAAGTGTCCACCCGATGTACCACCGAATCGAAGTACAGGACGTGAACGCGTGGCGGCCGCTGACCTTCAAGGATGGAACGCACCTCAGCCTCGAACAGGCTTAGCTGCCGCGGGTTCACAGAGCCGGAGCAATCTATCGCGATTGCTATCTCCCCGACACCCTCACGAGTTACTCCGGGCAAGTAAAGGCCTGCCCAAATGTGGCGCCGGTTCGGACGCATCCAGCTATAGTCAGATGTCACGGTCTCCGACCAAAATCGACGCAGCATCTCGCGCCAATCGACCGAAGCCTTTGCGGCACCCTCGAGCGCCCGCACTATTCCTGCCGGCACCTTGCCTGCCTGTCTCGCCAGGGTTGTCGCTTGGCTTACCGCAATGCTCCATTCCCGAGCCTGCTCTTCGGGGTCAGGGACGTTCTCACCGGACGGTGGCGCGTCGAGGACCTGGCCGACTCCACCTTCGCTGGTTGGGGCGGACAGTTCATCCGCGGGGCTCAGGGATGCCGGCCTCTCGCTATCTGTTGCTCCCGCCGCTTGGTTCTCTCCGTCCTGACCCCTTGGCACATCCTTCGTTCCCGGATCGAGCATATTGTAGATCTGCTCTGCACTCATATCGCGAAAACGAGGATCGACCAGAACGCCTTCGGGTAGACAGAGTCCGTCGTCAAGCAGAAGCGGATTGATCGCGTAGTCGCAAGCTTCGTTCCACCGCCTGGGGTCTCGTCCCAAGCGCCGGACATGATGGTGTAGTGCCGGGTGCATGACCTCGTGGGCCAAAACTCCAGCAAGAGTTGCGGTGTTCAACGTGGCCACGAAATCCGGGTTGTAGAAGAGTGACGCGCCGTCAGTCGCCATGGTCGCTATCGACCGGCTCTCCCGTCCCTGGAGACGAAACAGCAGCGAGCCGAAGAAAGGATGATCCAGCAACAGCGCAGTCCGAGCCTTCTGGATGCGCTGCTCCGTTGGTTGATCGTATTTCATAGCGTGGCGGGCGCCTCCATGTACGCGGACATATGGGCGAAGATCTCATTGGCCGTTGGCGGTTCCTCTGGGTCAGGAGAACTCCTGCGTTCACGGTCCATCAAGGCGTGATCTATCTGCGAGATGATGTCTGCAGCCTGCTCAGCAGTGGCGAGCCGGAGAGAGTCTTGCTTCTTGAGGTCATGAGCCGAGTGATTACACAACCGTTGCCTAGCTTGCTCAGCAAAGCGGTTCAACTCCGTGTCTTGATTGACATTGAGGCGCGGGAGTATCTCGACCAGATCGCAGACGTTTGTAACCAGTGATCCATGGAACCTGGATTCCGGTTCATTCAGACGGTCGACCATATGAGACACGACCTCTCGGAGCCGCTTCCATAGATCTTCCGTGCCCCGCGTAAGGGACTGACGCACACTGGCATCGATCTCGCGGGAGACGCGAGCCTGCTCCTCCGCCGACATCTCAACCCGGAAGTCTCCTCCGGTCGGAATGGGCAGGATCTCAAGCTTGATGCCGAACTTTGTTCGCAGCTGTTCGGCGGAAGGATAGTCCTCCTCACGAAATAGCCCATTCAACTCGGGACGAACCTGGTCGACGTACTGGGGATAGAAAATGAGAAAGCTATCCACGCCTTGATCGAAGCTGGCCTCGAACTCGCGCATCCGGCTCATGAGATCGAAGTAGAAGTTCGATGGCAGCAGCCGGAATCCTTCGTCCGACCAAGGCAGGGTGATCTTATAGAAGTATTGCCGGATCTGTCCCGCGAGCGTGCGGAGGTCGTCCAGCTTGTCGGCGCCGCGCAGGAGTTGCTTGTTGTACCTACCGGCGCCCTGGTGCGCTCCGTGCTGGTTCGCGACATCGCGGCTGATCTTGCGGTCATGTTTGATCGCCGTCCAAATGCTGATGTGAACGGCTGCGAGCATCGCCCGTTCTGTGATCATTGGAGAACCTCCCTGTGTTCCACTCCGAAGCGAATGAACTCTGGCGTATGCGTGATGGCTTTGTCGCGCGTCGCGGCGTCTCGCACGGCCATAACCCGCATTTCGGTTGGCATCCGAGAGAGATACCTGAGTGCTCGACCGATCGAGCTGTCCGTCATGACGCGGCCGACGGCTGTCGCGACTGCGATCTGGGACGAAGTCTCCGCAGGAATCGGAGCCGTGTCCGGGTTTAGCAGGATCTCGTCGATCGAGGGCAATTGCCGGAACAGGCGAAGAAACGCCAAGAGTTCGTTGGTAGCGGCGGCTCCTACCGTTCCATCCAGCAGTTGCGACTCGAATTCACTTGCTCCCGACAGGAAAACCGTCTTTTGCCGGCGAGCGATACCACTCAGAACGTTTGAGGCCATCTCCCAGGAACGAGGGGTGGGCCACGCATTGGCGTCGGGCGTCGTATCCGCGCTATGCAGTAGGTCTTGCTTGAACCGAAGGAATGCAACGATCTCGGGCCGAACGCCAGCCGTGATGGCCCACTTACACCAATCGTCAAGATCGGCCTCAAGATCAAGATGAACGAACCGATTCCGCAAGGGCCGCGGCATCGCAAAGTGAACACCGCGCTCGGAGGCGGGGTTTCCGGCCGCGATCACGACCCATCCTTCAGGAAGCGCATACTCTCCAAGCTTACGGTCCAGAACCAGCTGATAGCATCCAGCCTGCGTCATCTGCGGCGCGGAGGTCAGCTCGTCCAGGAAGAGGATGCCCTTTCCGGATTTCGGAAGAAACTTGGGTGGCGCCCATTCGGTCTGGTCCGTATTGATCCTGGGGAGTCCACGGAGATCGACCGGATCGAGTTGCACGGCACGCACGTCGAGGAAGTCGAAGCCCAGGTCGCCGGCGACTTGGCTAACGATCTGAGATTTGCCGACCCCGCATGCGCCCCAGATGTGCAGGGGCACACGTTCCCCAATCAACGCGTGAAGCGCCTCGTAAAGCTTGGATGGTTTCATCACTTTTCCCCTTGGTTCTTGGTTGCGAAACGGACATCACTTAATGGAAGGCAGGCGAATCGTACAAGATTGGGCCTTTACTCAAGCCGCAAGTGGAAGGCTTCGCTGGGTCGGCAAGGTGGCTGAATCCTGCCAGCGTTCCCACCGGATCTTTCGGATCGTTGGCGAACGATCAATGCGCGGCCGCATCGTCCTGCTCCACGATCCACCTTGTGTCTTGGCGACGGGCACAAATCCAGCAGCTCGCAGGGAAACACCTGCCTCGCCGGCGCGCGTATAAGTCACGACGCGCTGATAGCCGCGCTTGAACGCTTGGCGACACGCGTATCCGTAGAGCATGGAGCAGGCGTTCTGCACCAACTCGCGCGGCGTACTGTCCTTCACGCAAACTCGATTGATTTCGATGCAACCCTGTCGATCAAGCGCTGCGGCAACCGGACGCCCGGCGGTCATAACGCCCACTATCTCGCCACCATTAAGAACCGCCGCTCCATATCTCCAACCAACGGGCGGAGCGCAGTGGCGATGATGGGCGCGGATGAACTCCTTCGCGTCGGCAAATGAAACTGCCTCAAGGCGCAATCCGTAATCCAGGGTCCAACTGAGGACATCACCCGTCGTGATGATGTCTTTCACGAAGATCCCTGTCTGAAGAAACATCCAGCGAGAACGTTCCTTGCGTGACCATGCGGCCATGGTTTCGAGCCAACCATCCAGATTCGCTTCGCAACACGCATCGAGCATAACCTCGCGCGTGTCGAGATAAATGTCTGTGACCTCGAAGCTGGCCCAAGCGCCGCAAGAGGGGCAGATTTCCATCGAGGACTCCTCATAGAAGAATTGAGAACTTTTGCGCTTGGATTGCGATGGGGAACGCACCTTGAGCGATGGACAGCCTCAAAATCATCGGGGCCTTCGCACCGGTGCCGATCGGTATACCTTACTCACCGATCAAAATAGCCATAGACGCATCTTGTTCCTCCACGGGAGCAATCATGCGTGTCATGGAGAGTTCCGTCGATAACGCTCGTCAGGTGATGGGCAACTCTGACGATCAGACGTCCGGACGGCAGTTCCGAGGAAAGCAGGTGAACCGTACAGCCGGAGCCGATGGTCATGGTGGAGATCCACGTCCAGCCTAACGATTCCAGATAATGCTGATAGCTTCTCCGGAATACGCCTGTCCGGCTACTCGACTTTCGCTTCTTGCGCTTGCCCGTGCGCTCCGAAAGGGCAAGTTCATTAAGAGCATCGTAGACCTCCCGGTACGGCCTGCCCGTCGCGATAGCAATCGACCGATTGACGCAGTCTCCGGTCGATCCTTTGAATCCCGCCAAGGACCTGCCCCCGTCGTCAAACACAAAGTTCATCGCTGACCACCTCCTGAAGCCGTGAGATCGTATCGGCCTCTTGAGAAACTTCGGGGACATCCCCTGTAAAGATAGCTTCGGAGTTTGCTTCGCTCCGATTTAAGATCGGTTGAGCCAATTTGCAAGTAATCGCAGGCAGGATCGCACGTATAGTTGGAACCGTTTGACGGGTAATTCCCTGCCCGTTTTCATCGCTCTGTTGTGAGCTCCGAGCGAGGACGCCGGGAAGCGGTTTACGCAGGTACTTCCGCCGCCACTAGGCAAACCGGCGCGCTACCCGCTAGATCAAGACAAGCCGCTAAACTACTGCACATGACTATCGAGCAGATCATCTCTTCGATCGATGAGGAAATCGCGAAGCTGCAAAGAGCGAGGCACCTGCTGTCGGGTGCTCCAGATGCCCTTCAGATTGTGGCGGGACGTCGGCGAGCGAAAGGCTCGAAGAGCGGGATCGCTGTGAAAGTGAGCCCGTCTAAACGAACAGTGTCTGCCGAGGGTAGGGCGAATATGGCGGAAGCTCAGCGCAAACGTCATGCTGCAAAGAGGAAAGCGGCCAGAAATGCCGGTTCCGGACAAGCGGCATAACTCGCTTTGTCCGCAGTCAGTGGAATCGCTTTCCGGACGCGCGGTTCCCATGGCCGAAAAGAGTCCAAACGGCTAAGTGTCTCAGCTTCCGTTCGGTGATTCGGCAGGATCTCCGCGGCCAAGAGTCTAACGAGAGGGTGACTCGGGTTTGGCCTATGTGGGCAAACGTCTCGCTTTGATTCTCCTACGTACGCGGTAATTTCCATCCTTGTAGTCGAGCAGCTTTACCGAGGCTCGGAAGCCCACCCGGAAGATCATCTCCAGCATTGAGTCGTCTTCGAATTCAAGATCGACGTTCAAGGATTCTTCCATCTGATAAACCTGAACTGACTTGAGCGGCTTCCTCTCGGTAGGGCCGAGCGTTACCTCCGCATAGCCGTGACCTGAAGGCACAGAATAGCTTGGCATGGATGCAACCTCTAAGAGCATGAGTGGATGGTAGAGAGTGCCTGGACTTGCAGATCAACCGCAACGCATTCACCGCGCGCCCGTTTGGCTTTTGCTGGAGGCTTCAGTCGAAGAGAGATATCTGGGGAAGCCTATTGCCGTTCGAACCAATCCAGCCCATACCGAGCCTTTAGCTCGACCACAGCCGGTGCGGCGATCAGAAACTCTTCACGCGTCGGGTAACTAGTCTCGCAGCGCCTGCGGTAGACAGCTGACCGCTTGGCAAAGTGTTTGGGATGGGTTGACGGAGTCCTTGCATTTCAGGTGCCTCGCGAACAGCTCGCTCTCCTGGGTAGGTGGCGCTGCGGCTATCTTGAGGCGTTTAAGGCGGCGGCCATCTCATGGAAGGTAGGCTTTCTGACCGTTAGCTCCAGCCTGCCTTCTCCATGGTCCTGATCGCAATACTCCTCGCAGTCGCATGACCAGCTTGCATACTGCTCTTCCGGCATGTTGGCGGCGTGTACCGTTTCAAGTCTGCGTAATAGATCCCGTGGGACTTGCAGCATCGCACTGCGCCAGTCCTGCCATGACACAAGTTCCAAGGGCTTCTCCCGGCTCTCGTGCTTGGGACCGCTGACATGAACGACGACTGTCTCCCCTTTATCGAAGACATGCGGCCATGCCCACAGCACGTCGCGAACACCGCGTGCTAGGTCTTCAAGCGACCCATGCAGGAACTGCGCTTTTACCTGCGAGTCATACGCTGACACGCCCGTGACGACTTCCTGTTCCATCATCCACCCTCCTCCTGAGCGTCGTTGGGTTTCGGTTCGCCTCCTGCATCCGGGATACGGAAGGACTGCGCAGCGCGACGTTGGGAGACCGTAAGTCCATTCATCCAGCTTCGGATTGGCATCTCCCGGAGGAAGTCGGCCGGAGTCAGGATCGCCTTCATGTCCTCCAGAATGTGGACCTCGGCGATGGTTCGCGTTGCCACATGCTCCCCATCGGAGGCCCTCTTGTAGAGATCGCCGAAGAGCTGCTCGCAGAGCGCTACGCCGAACGTAGTATGCAGCAGGGCCCGGTGACGCCAGTCAGCGAGGTAGAGCTTCGACTGGTCAAGAAACTTATGGATCGGCACATAGTCGTCCGGTGTACCGCCGAATTTGCGTGCGGACGATTCACTGTGAAATTGAACATTCCCCATCGACTTCAGCCTCCTGTGGAAGGTATTGCGAAATGTCTTCTGCCGAGTCGGGCTGACCCAAGGCGGCAAAGAATTGTTCTCTGGCTTCGGCAAGCTCATGAAAACTGGGTTTCGGAACGGTGTAGCAGACCGTGTTCGCGCATTCGTAATACCCGCTCAAGCGTCCGGACGCGCCGTCGTTGTACTCAAGGTGACATCCGACAGGTTGATGTAGGTCGAGCGCAAGATCGAGAAGGGCGCAGATGCGCTCCTTATCTTCCTGAGAGATGGCGTCATCTTGCATCAGATCGCAGTACTCGTCGACAGACGTCTCTTCGCATTCTGTGCCGGCGATGATTGTGACATCGATTTCGTCTCGGTCGTCCCAAATAGCCGGGAATGCATACAGCGTGAGCCGGACAAGCCGCTCCAACTCCTCGTCGCTGCCTTGCTCGAAGATGACCTCCTCCGAGCCGTAGTCGCCCTCGACAAGAACGCGGTCTTCATCGAGTTGATCGTTAATCTCATCCCAGAAGATCCCTCTCGCATGATCGTGGAGAGCCTCTGTCCGTTCCTCACCTTCAAGACCCTCAAGGAGGGACGGGGCCCAGGTGAACGGGATGTTGGCTCCTCCATACTCGACGTCACGACAACCACCGCCGCCGTCTACGCGGTAGGTGAACTCAAATGGGATCGTGTCATAGTCGCCGACGTCGATGGTGAATGGTTCGGCGATTAGGGCTGCAGTCGATACTGCGGCTGTGAAGTTCATAAGCCTCCTTGATTAGGGAGAAGCAACTTGCGTCCGAAGGGCACGGAGAGATCGTTTGTGACCGCCCAAAGCAGCGGGAACGAAGGAGCCTTCTCGGGAAACGTCCCTTGAAGGTCGGTGAAGTACACGGCGACTTCGAGACGCACCTGCGCCAGTGCCGCCAAAGCCGGGCGGAAGTCGGTTCCGCCGCCGCCCTTGGCTACATAATCGCGAATGGGCGTCCGGTGTAGCGATCCCTGCTGCACCTCCGCATCGCAGTCGATCAGGATCACCTCGCAGCCCGTCGTGACCATGAGGCTGTTGATCTCGGATAGAAAGGCACGAAGCAGGTCATCGTCAATAGAGCCGGAGGTATCGATCACCACCCCCGCTCTGCGGATTCCGCGCTGGCGATCTACACCAGGCTCCAAAAAGGCCGCGGCATCTCCCAGCGCCAGGGTTCGACGGGCCGGCCGGCTCCACGAGCTCTCTGTGATCGGCATCAGACGAGCAACCATGAAGTCTCTCAGCACCGACTGCCACCGCACTGCGGGTCTTGGTACATCGGCCGACAGACGACGTAGAATCGAGCCCGGAGATGAGCCGGCCTGCGCCCGCACCAGCCGTTCCCGCCAGGTAGCGTCTTCCATGCGCTGCTCATGGACAGCGCCGGACAGTGCGCAGGCGCTGTCTAAGTCGATGAGATCCACGCCCGAAAACTCGTCTGCATTCCTGAGAAGCTCGCCGCGCTGATCATCCTCTCGCTTTAGCTCAAGATAGATCTCTTCGGCTGTCCAGAGTTCCGCGGCCCGTTCTCGCAACTGCGCGCCCGTCAGGCAGTGCTCCGGATACCAGGCTGCCTTGGGCAGTTGGCACCAGCGGCAGGTTCGAAGCGACTGGTTGATCACAGCATCACAGGCGATGTTCCAACGCCGCGCGTCATACTCCCCGCCCTCTCTAAGTTTGAGAGCCCGGCCTCGCTGCACATGCCGCAATGCCACATGCATGGCTTCATGAACAACAAGCGCGCTTCGCTCCTCGGGCGAGTAGTCGAAGTAGCGCTCGCTGAAGAACATCCGGACACCATCCGTTCGCGCGATGCAGTCCGGATCGGAGATGACCATGGCCGGCACATACAGGAGGATGCTCGCCAGCCCAACGTCCTTGGTCACGGCACGCCGGATGGTGAGCGTCAGGTATTCCTGCGGCGTCATGCGGCTATGCTCCTGAGCTCGACCAGCTCTTCCGCCTTCTCGCGATAGACGCTCTGGTAGGTCCTGGACTTAATCAGGGCCTGAAAGAGATGGTGGCTGTGCGCCTTGCCGAGGAGCAGCTCCATGCCGAGCGACTGAATCTCCCGGCGTGGGAGGCTATCGCTGATCGCGGCTACCGCGTCGAGAAGTGCGATGGCCTTCTCGTACTCAGCGACTTTTTCGACGTAGCGAACGAGGGAGTAGGTGAGTCCGTACAGGGCGGTGATGGCTGCGGGGACCTTTCGGGCCGCCTCAGTGGACGGCATCTTCAAGAGCTGTTCGATTGGGGGTAGTTGACCAATCTCTTCAAGAGTATGGAAAAATTGCACCGCAACAGACTCTCCGACAAGTCCGTTGACGGTGAGCGAAAGGATGCGATGATCTTTGGTCTGCGACAGAACGCGGGATACCCGCGCCCATGACCGCGGAGACGGCGTCACCATCTGTTCCGTCTGCTCTTGCCCTCCGGAGCTGTCGAGCATCTCGGGACGAATCCGAAGAAAAGTGACGACCTCCGGCGCGATGGCATGACGCATCGCCCAGTCCATCCAGTCCTGCGGATTGGCTACGAGCCTTACATGCACGAAGCGATCCGCGAGGGCTGTTCCCATGCCGTAGCTCACGGCTCCGTCCTCGACGGCGTTCCCAGCCCCGACTACCCACGCCTGCTCTGGCAGCCGATGCTTCCCGATGCACCGGTCCAGAATGAGCTGGTACGCCGAGGCCTGGATGCGCGGTTCAGCCGCAGTTAGCTCGTCGAGGAAGATCACCACGGGGGCTTCGATCTCGGGAAGAAACTCCGGCCTCATCCACTCCGTTTGTCCGGTGGCATGGTTGATCCGGGGCAGACCGCGAAGATCGCAGGATTCCAGCGTCGTCAGACGCAGGTCAATCAGGTCCATCTTCTGGTCTTGCGCGAACTGGCGGATAAGATCGGACTTTCCGATCCCCGGTTTCCCCCACAGAAAGGCGGGCAGGCGAAGGTCATAAGCGGCGGGCAGAAACCGCGCAACCTCTTTGGGGCTGCTCGGTACGATATTGAGCATGGATTTCCTTTCACGATTGCATCGTGTCTCGGGTGGTCATTCCGCAAGAACAAAGGGCTCGTTTAGCGAAGACGACGCGCGCGGTGAGCAGACCTGAATCGTGAGAGACAGGCAACTTCTGCTTTTATGTCTATTCGTTTGCAGAATCCGGCTCGATCTTCGACTCATGACGCTGGACAATCAGACGATCGGCTCCGTCTCTTCGTCATCATCGTCTTCGTCGTCCCATACCCCCTCGTCTTCATGGTCTTGTGTTTGAAACAAAGGAAGAAGACGCTCGGTCGCCTCGAGTTTCTCGCAATAGAACTTGGCTCGGTCTGCATCGCGGCCGTGAGCAGCGATGAACTCAGTACGCATATTGTGAATGTGTGTGATGAGAATGCCTTCCAACTGCTTGCGCTGTTCCTCTGTGAACGCAATCGTCATATCATGAGCCTCTGCTACGCAATGTTTTGGAGCCTGAATGTGCCCGTCCATGCCTGCGAAATTCAGCGCAAAGCCGACACAGCGTGTTGTCGGTAAGACATCTATTGCCTACGCCGCCTCATCCAGATCTTCGTCCTGCGGCTCCTCATCGATTTCTGCAAGGATGTCTTCCTCCTCCTGGTTTTTCGAAGTTTCGGAGAGGGCAGGCGCGGGGGATGGCGCGTCGAAGAGGCTGGCCGTCTTTGGGGGCTCTGGCTTGGCAATCTCCGCAGCCTTTAGTGGGACCGCGACCGTCGATCCCTCCTGCTTTGGCGCCTCTTTCTTTGCGGGTGTTTTTGCCTTCGCGCGCGCTTCAGCTTGTACCGTCTTCACGGCGGCGTCCATCTCAGCCTGCGCCCGATCAAGCGAGTTCTTCAACTGCAGATGGGAGGAAACGAACTGCACGATGGTCGACGGCAACTCCCGGTCAAGCTCTTCCGCGGTTCCGGTCACGCTCAAGGGCGTGGTAAGCGCGGTGTTTTCGCCGTCTTTCAACTTCTTGGGGATGACGTTGACACGGATCTGATCTTCCTCAAGGTGGGTGATCGTCAGCAGGACCGCGCGCTGCCGCAGATAGGGTGCAAGCTCTTTGAACATGATTTTCTCCTTGAAATGTGTCACTACGAAGTGATACCTCTCTCACCTGCTTAACGAGTTCGGGGCCGTCTCCAATGCGCGATAAAACGTCGTAAGAGATCTGTGCTTTCGCTGTACGTGCGAGGTCATAAACGCGCTGCTACCGCCGCCCGAGAGGCTGTCCCGACGGCTTCATGCGAGTGCGACCAAGGCCTTCCCTTCCGAAGCGCGGTCAAAATCAAGCGTCATCCTTGATGGACAATCTCCTGTACGTTCGACCTTGCCGGGCTTGTCGGAGTCAGATTATGCAGCAAAGTGCAGCAACTTTCTTGGAACATTTTCTTGTTCTAGACCATAGCTTCGGATCGATTGGCAGTGGGCTCATCTGGCCGGTCTTTGCGTTGAAGAACGCACCGTGATGCGTGAGCTTCCCGTAGCGGAAGAGCTGTGCCAACATGGCAAGTGCGCTGGATGCGAGTGTCTGATTGATGAACGGCTCCTGTCGATCCAAGGCCTCAATCGCGGAGCAGCTCGGCAGGCTGTCCTCCCCCGCATCCGTATCAATGATCTCCGGGTACAACTCACTGACGGTTCGCAGACGATCGGTCTTTTGCCGATTGCGTGAGTTCCGTGGCTGGCCAAGAACGTACTGCCCGCTCGAGGCATTGTTGCCAAGGTCGAGCCAATAGCAGGTAGAGTTCAAAGCCTTGGTGAACGAAGACTCGATCTCCTTCCGGGCAGCACGGGTATCGACGCAGCCGATCAAAACATCAGGAACTCGGTCTTCGTACCGACTGAACGAATGGGCATGGAAACGTTTCGGTAGGGCTGACCACTTTGTTCCCCAAAAAAGATTCAGTCGGTTGATGAGTACGGTTGCTTTATTCTGCCCAATGTCCGATGCCGAGAAGGGCTGGCGAACACAGTTGGTCTGAGACACAATGTCCCCGTCCATCATCGCTACCTCCAGACCCATCGGGTGTCCCCAGACGCGCATCGCCTGATCGAGATACGGCAGACCCATGGCGATCGCACTGCCTGTTCCGCCGGCACCAACAATCAGTACACGGACAGCTCGGTGCCGCAGTAGATCGGGAGGTAGCGTGTGTTCGATTCGCATAGCTAGGCCCTTTCTCCACCGATGAACTGCGCCAACGTCTGCGGCAGCCTGATCAACGTCTCAAGTGGGAACGCCTTACGCTTGCCCGCTAGACTTTCCCACAAGCCTTCAAACATACCCTCGTGCCGGGTCAAACGGCCGACGTTAGCGTGCGTGAATGCACTTTCGTAGAAGCCGCGCTCCCAATCCGAGATCGATGCCACGGAAGCGCTGCTCGGGCGTCTCATCGAACCGGTGCAGACAAGTCCGCCGTCAGATAGGTTCCAGAAGGGAGCGACAGCAACTTTCGTAGCTGCTTCCGGTCGTTTGTTCTCGAGAAGGGCGCGGATGGCCAGTCCTCCATTTGCCACCCGCCACACTAAAGGAGGCTGGGGGAAGACGCGTCCGTTCAGCGTTGCGCACTTCTTCTCGGAGTTCTCATAAAACATCTGACGACGCTGTGCCGGCGTCCACCATGAGATCAGCCGGTCTCCTTTGGCGAGAATATTGTCGGGCAGAACCTCAGCAGTGGAGCTGCCGCTCAGCGAGCGCACCAGCGACTCCACAAACGCTAGAGTAAGCGGCTGCGCAGGTCCAAGAGTCGGAGTTGTATCTTTCTGGCTTTTCACTTCGTGGCGTGTTACGAAGCTCTTATCGCGGTCTCCGTAGACGAGCAGCGCTTCACGCAGCTCGAAGCGATAGTTTTCCCCGATCGCGATGTTCACCTGCATGGCATTTCTCCCACTCTTGTAGCTCTTCAACTAGCTCGAAGAGTTGTTGGTTAAAGGCAAGAAATCGCCCTACGACGCGCATCGCGTGTCGGACCTCGTCAGGCTTCTGCGGCGAAAAGGTAACACCCACGGCAGGTTCTGAGCTGCCTTCAAGCATGTACTGTGACTCTTCGTCGAAGCTCGCCGTGATGGCGTCCTGCTCCTTGAAGACAACAAGCAGCGACGGCAGCGGCTCGCTGTCGTAGTTGCCCGATTGCAGGAAATCCGGTGATGATTGCAGTCGGACCCGAGAGATCTGCACGAGCTTGCGTAGCCGCTGAATCCAGGAGCGGTATCTTCCGTTCCCATTCCGATCGAGAAGACTTTGGGCACCAAGCGTCCGCTGCTTATGATCATGCTTGAGCGATTCGCGAATACATTCGGGCAAAGCATTTTCAACTTCGGGGATCTCATACTGTGTCCCATTGCTTTGATCTTCCTCTTCGGCGTACTCCCTCATGCGTTCTTCATACTGCATCGCGTCATCATGGTTGTAAATCCTCATCACGCGATAGAGCGCATACGTCAACGTCCAGTAGAAGGCTGCACCGAGTCCCTTAGACTCTTCTTCCAGCGCTTCGATTGCCGGTCCGATCTTGAGATAACCGGCGTTACTCGACTCGATCGTCACGACAAGCTGTCCGCTCTCCAGGGCCGCGTCAAAAACGTCCCGCTCCGTGACGTCGCTCACCTGCAGGTGATATTCGACATTCCGTTTCAAAAGGTTCCAGCGACGCTCGCCTACACCAATCGTGATCGCTTGCCTCGCAAAGACAAGAGCATCTTGGCCGCACTTGAGCCAGTTTTCAGCAGTCCCTAGCCCTTCTCGCACCAGAGCGGCGCACAGATCATAGACCAGCTCCGCTTGAAACTCGTGACTGTACGACAGGGGAACACCATGAAGTGAGGGTAGAGCTTGGCCGAAGGAAGGTGCCAGCGTCGTTAGCCGAGGGGTACAAGCAGCGACGTCGGCACCGGCAGCATGTGATCGTTTTCTCCGGCGTGGCAACTGACCGCCTGGCAAAGTCTTTGGGATAGGTTGACGGAGTCTTTGCATTTCAGGTGCCTCGCGAACAACTCGCTCTCTTGACTGGGTGGCGCTGCCGCCTTTACGGCAAACAGCGCAATTAGCTCGCCCACCGTCATCTGTGGTTGCGGCATCGTCAACCCTTGCTGCCGATCGCTCGGCTGAAGGTATAGCGCAGGGCGGAACCTGTATCTTCGGGGCCGGTAAGCGAAGCCGTGGCAATCTCGGGATAGTTAGGAGTCATGAGATCCCTGACTTGCTCCACGGTCAACTCCGGCCCGGGATCAGGAATGCGGACGCCGTTATAAAAGAACTCGCGTTGCAATACTTCCGTCTTCAGATTCGCCATGATCTTCTCCTATTGCTGTTTGGTGCGCTGTCCGGAAGCGGTAAGGAGCTTCCAGCAACGGTTGGCCGCCATGCGTCCGATGGAGAGGCGCAAGAGCTTCCGCGTTTCCTTTTCGCTCAGGACCGCGGCAAAGAAGTCGGTCCCCTCGCGCAACGCGCGCGCCGCCCGATGATTGCCGTCGATCAGGGGCATGCCAAGGCCATGCGGAAGCGTGACCATGATCCCGTGCTGGATATTGAGCGGAATGTGATCGATGTGGTTGTTATCGATTGTTGCGTGCTCAAGCCATGTCTGAAGACCCTTCGGCTCAACTCGGATCAGGTCGTGGTAGCGGCTCAGCCTCTCCGCAATCGGAATACTGAAGCGGAGGAAGAGCAACTTGTAAACCTGGCCGGCAAGGGGTCTGCTAATTCCGACGGCAGCACACAAGCCGCAAGTGTTCTGATGAACGGCTTCTGGATCTCTCATTGTTTTCTTTGTCTGGGACGGAGGGGGAGGGGCACAACGAGGGAACATAGCTACGCGAGCCGGCCTGTGGCTGGTGCGGTAGCTGGTCGTCGTATTGAACGCGTCGCTTTGACTAGTACTGAGGCAGGCGTGAACGCACAGCGTCAAGCCGTTCTGAAGCGACAATGGTCAGATCGGGTGAGCAGCCGGTACGATCCGTCGAATCGAGCAAATCCCGGATTGCCTCATCCAAACAGCTTCATCTGCTCGCCAGCAACGGTGCCGGTGGGCCAAATCGGTTTCGGCTTTGCCTTCGGTTTTGCATCCGAATGCACCAGCGTCAAGCCCGGTGCATTTGGTGCAGGCGTCGCTGCAAGTTCGGGCAGAATGACAGGCGTGCCGACAGCCTCACCGAGCGCCAACGGCTCCACCAGCTTCGGTCCCGAAGCAACGTGCGTTCCTCTTTCACGCTTCAACTCGTCCCAGATCGCATCGGCTGATTGGCCGACACCACCCTTCTCTACCAGCTCGCGCGCCATCGCCGCCATCATGTCATCGTCGGTGTCCATGGAGTGGAGACCTTCGCCGGAGAACTTGCCTTCCATCATCAGGGCCACCAGCATCTTCTTGCCCATCAATCGAAGACAGGTCAATTGCGTGGTAGCCGCGTAGATGAAGAACTTTACGCGAACCCCAAGCGTCTGTCCGATCCGCCACGACCGGCGAGAAGCTTGACGAAGGGTGTGAAGCGAGTAGCCAGTCTCATAAAAGTAGATGGTTGGAAACCAAAGCAGATCAAGCCCTGTCTCGACCAGCTTGGGATGACAGACGACCACCTCGACGCCTTCCTTGAGTTGCTTCTCGTACCACAGCTCGCGGCGAAGCGTCGGAACTGTTGAACGAAGGACCGCAACACGGAAACCGGCCTGTCGCAACACGCGCTCGATGCGGCTGCTAACGTCATGCTCCCCCGTGAACGTGGCATAGACCTGACAGCGACGACCCTGACGAAGCTCTTCGCGGATATCGTCGATCAGCTTCTGTTCCTTGGGATAGACGATCTCCTGAGATAAATCAGGCGCTCTCGTCACCAGAAACGGTACGAGGCGGCCCTCCTGAGCGTCGAAGCGCTTGGCCCAAATATCCCCGATGCCGAACGGATGGTCAGGGTAGAGCAGCAGGCGATGAAGGATCAGGCTCATCAGGCTGCGATTGCCGCGATTCTCCTGAAGTGCTTTGCGAATGTCCTCCTCGATCCCCTCATACGCAGGAGCAAGCTCGGCACCGAGCGCGACTTCATGCACCGTCTCCTCATAAGGTGGAAGATAGTCCGCGATGTCTTCCAGCGTGACGAACGCTGTCGAACTCATCAGAAATTTGCCGAATAGCAGCGGTGAGGCCCCCGGCTTGCGCGAGACCCGCACCGTACTCTTGGCTGCACGGCTGCAAGCGTTATCAGCGTCCGGAATCTTCTCGATCGATTCGAGAACACCATAGGTAGCCTGGAAGTCCCCGCGGCCTTGGCTGCTCGCTTCGAAACCCTCCTCCACCATCTTGCGCGGTTCCATCCGATAGAAGATATAAAACAGGTCGTCGGCATAGCCGCCCATCATGGTCCCGGTGAGCGCGATGAGCTTGCGGGAGCAACGCCGCAGCACATCCAGATTGTTGCCCTGAGCCGTGTCGTTCGCGAGTTGATGGAGCTCGTCCGCAATCGCGTAGTCCCACCAGCCCTTCATGTAGCGGCTGATGAACTCTAAGGGTGCCATGCGCTGGATCTTGTTCCGGTCAGCCTGCCAGAGGGCCGAATGAGCCTCGGTTCCGCCCTTCTCTCGCTCATAACTTTCCTTCAGCTTGGCTTCCGCAAAGTCTGCCCGGCCCAAGTAACCGCCGTCGGTTTTCGAGATCGAGCGACCGGTGTCGGGGTTGGTAACGCTGAGTCGGCGCCGTCCAGACTCAGACCAGGTGTAGGCATGTTTCCAGAAGTAGCTCAGCTTTCCGGTCTCTTTACTGACGATGAAGTACGCGGGTCCTGAACAGGTCTTCCTCCATCCTTTACGGCCCATCTTGCGCAGCTCAGATAACGATGTCTTCAGACCACTGCTGACGGCGTGCCCATTGCGCAGCTTCATCTCAACCACGCCATGCGGCTTCGAAGGATCGCCACCGTTGCGCAAATCGTACAGAACGAAGACGCGTGCCCGGGGTACAGTGACCAGAACTTCCCGCGCCCACTTTAGGACCAGGTGCGGCGGACACATCGCGAGAGCGCTGTACGGCCTCGCTTCGGCGTGAGCATGGGCGATGCCGACTGACATCAGGGTCTTGCCGGTGCCGCACTCCCCAACAATACGCACGGAAATTGCACTCTTGAGATACTTCACCGCTCCTGTGATCGTCATCGCCTGGGCAGGCAGAGGTTTTCGCAGGAGTGTCTTGAGCGCAGGCGCGATAGGGTCTTTCGGACCCTGCAAAGGCGGGTACATCTCGACGATGCGCGAGCCCAGTTCCGAAGCAAAGGTTCTCAGGTAATCGTAATAAGTTTCCACGGCTTTCCTCCTGGGAACGAGTACACGGCAAAGACGAAGACCAGCCCGGAGGCTGGCCTTTTCACTTCGGCATCCTGGTTTTGTTACCGCGTGTTGTCGGCGGTTCTCACTCGGAACATGAGTCGAGGAGTGCTAGGCTGCGGCAAGCGCCTGACGCATCGAGAACCTCGGCCACATGACCGGGCCGTTCGCATCGGGGAACGGAAGATGCCTCTTGGCGCAGGCGTGTCCGATCTGTTCAAGAAGCTCTTCACGCGTTGCGTGGATGACGACTGGCTCACATCCGATTCCGGGCAGCTGTTTGATCTTGTGCAGACGCTGCAACTCCCCCAGAATCTGGTCTGCCCAACGCGGATCTGCCGGCAGCCCCAGCAGACTCACCAGGGTTGCCCACGTCAGATCTCGGGTCTCGAGCTGGTAATTTAGGACGAACGTCTGGCCTGCGCTGCCGTTGCCATGAAGCGACGCGGAAACCGCGATAAGATGACGGAACGGTTGTTTTCGACCCGGCAGGCTCAGCGAGCCTCGATAGCAAGAGACATCCTTGCCAAAGCCGGCCACCTGCGATTTGCCGTCAGGAGAGATGACATTGAACGTGTGGTTCTCATGGATGGCGGCCGTGATCGCGCCGACCTCAGCATCGTTGCCAAACAGGCTCAGCAGATGAGCCTGTCGGCCCTCTCCGACGTACCGGTCGACGTGGAGGAAGATGTGTGTGCTCGTTTTCTCAGTGCTGCGGCTGTATTCAAGCCGCCCCAACCGTAAGTGCGCGTTCTGCATGCTCCTCCTCCTTCGTCGCCCCGGTTAGCACTCGCGTTCGCCCATCTTCGTAAATCAGGGCCAGTTCATTCGAAAAGCGCTCGCGCTTGTGGACTTCCTTGTACCCGTTCTCTGCGACCTCGAACGTGGAGACACTCTTCACCGTGCGCCATCGCGCAATGTGGCGCTCGCGCCCCTCGCCGAAGACACCGTTGAGCAGGCCGGCTGTACAGAGAAGCCCCACATGCCCACCATGCAAAGGAGTGATGGGCCTGCCTCCCGCCATCTCTTCCTTGGGAAGCAGAAAGGGTTCGACCTTCTTCCAGGCTGCGGACCGCACGACCACATCTTCGAGTTGATCGAGCGGTAAACCTCGATAGGTCAAAGCGGTCAAGGGCGTTGGCGGGATGCTGTAGGGCGTCTCCTCTCCTGTCAAGATGGCAAGGCGATGTTTCCAGATCGCCTGGACGAGCAAGCCGCGATTGCGGTGATACGCCTCACCACTCATCTTCTTGCGGACACCGATGAGCGCAACCTGATCGAAGCGCTGAGATTCGGGATCGGACAAGCGGAACACACGAAACGATGTGAAGTTGGCGGCAAGCAAGGAGGCGCAGGTGTCCAACTGCTTATGCGGGATCACCATGAGCAGCACCCCACCAGGAACGAGCCAACGATAGGTGTGCTCCAGAAACAGAAACTCCATGCGTTTGTTGTCGAGCGTGCCGACTTCTGAGTCGTATGGCGGATTCAGGTAGAGGACTGAGAAGCTCTCAACCTTTGCCTGGACGTCGAAGATGTTGCCATGGACTGTCTCGACTCCAGCGGCGGACGCCTCGGCGGCCCGACAAGCGTCCAGTTCGACTCCGAACAGCGAAACGGGCGCTCTTTCTGTCAATTGCAGCAGAGCCCGCCCCGTACCTGCGCAAGGGTCGAGGACACTACTGGATTCTACCGGGAACTGCATGAGCTTCCTTAAACGGGTTCCCTCCGCTTCCGGAAGGGGATAGTAGCCAAGCTTAATCCGACCGACACTCCGCATAGCCTCTCCTTATTACTCCAGATTTAATTCACTTTCGAAAGAGGGGTGGCACGAGTCTTGCCAATTGACTTGCCCCGTTCTCCTCATTGCGGAACCCCGGCGTTATGATTAGAGAGCGTTAGCCGAACGCGGCAGAGAAATTATCCTTCGGAGCCTTAGGTGACGCTTTCTCTTAAAGACTTGAACAATTATTCGGGGTCCTTTCCATAGGCTTTTTTGCGATCGCTCTCCTCACTCAGACGCCTAACGTCTTTCCGCTGGAATACCTTGCTCTAATGAAAAAGCACGGAAACGCCGGGGCATTCGGGGCCTTTGCTCTGGCTGTGATATTCTCGTTCGCTGCTGTGGGAACTGCGTCGATATGGCGACGGCTAGACCATTCCTATCTGCACGACAAACTCATTCCGTGCGTGGCTGCTCTACTTATTACCTTTGGATTAACCTGTCTATGCAAGGTAGATTCTGATCCATTCCCTTCAATACAGCAGTTTTGGCGTTTCGGATGCTTAGCATACGGCATATTCCTCCTAGATTTTTTCGTCCCATCCGATGAGGCTCCATCCCCGAAGGAGAAATAGCGGGAGCGGAGATCACACCCGTCCTATATTTGTCCCCGGGCAGCCGAATTCTAATGATTTGGTGTGATGATTCGCTCGCGACAGCCGGATTCGCCCGTCGCACCCGTTACCACTTTATGGTTCTCTTTCGTACTTACTGGCACGTTATGCTTCAAATGTCCGCGTAGATTCCTTCGATCTCGGCTCTTCCCATAGTGCGGACATAGACCGAGCAGCGAGGAACCGTTCCGAGAGGAACGAAGTCATCTTCTCCGTCAATCGCATTTAATGCCGCGAGGAGAGAGAGGTCAGGCCGAAACCGCATCAGGGCCTTCGACAAAGCACGCCAGCAGCTGGGATGACGCATAAAAAACTCGATAGTATTTTTTTGGGGCCGAGCCGGTTGATCCAGGGGTCAAGCACCGAAGCTGGTTCTATAAAAGATAGTAAGGTTCGAAGCTGGACCCCCTCACTTTCTGAGAGGGGTAGTCCCCCATTTTAGGCCTGCGGCATTGCGCATGGATTCACCTGAGTGAGAGAAGCTGGTTGGTTGTGGTCCCGCGGCCGGACAGTAGCACAACCCACACAATCCTGATGAGTCTCAACGGAAGACGAGCGTCTTCGTCCTGATTGCGCAGCTTCTGTTGCGGATTCTAAATCACATCTCTTGAGACTCTTGATCACAGATAGAGAGGGACCCACGAAGGCCACCCGTCTTGATTGGAAACCCTCAATCACCTTCGTTTCGCCAGCCTCGAATCGAATTGGAAGGATTGAGGATCTGAAATCACGATCGTCCCAAAGTCAGAATGGCTCGGGTTAATAAGGAAATTTGATTCCTCCGGGACCAGGACGCTGGGAACCCGGAGCACCGCCGAGATCCCTGATGACGCCCACTTATTGCCGATCGCTTGGACACCTTCGGGCACCGGATCGGACTTCCAGTTCTTGGGCAACGTCGATCGATCCAGATCCATGATGAGCGGAGATGCGAACTCTACTTCAAAAAGCACGTACTTCTCTAATAAGGCCGGAGTATCAAGATGAACGAGTACTTCAAGTACTGCGAGAGATTGCGATTGCGCCACATAAATGAGCGGGACTCCGGGACTGTTCCACCTTCCGCCAAATAGACGGGCTCCCTCTCCGCTAAACGCCGTGTCTGCACGCCTCCGTTGCGTGATGCGCCACGCTTTCATCAGGAAAAGACGCCGTGTTCGACGCGACCAATCAAGTTCTCAACCTCGCGGGCGCCCGGTTCCGTTCTTGAGTACTTCAGGGGAGTCTTGCCGCTCAAAGCCTTCTTCGAAGTCGTAAGCCATTGGACGGCCGATACAACATCCCCGTCAAATAGCTCCACTGCCCTCTCGAACACAATCGAAATCCTCAGAAGGCGTTCGGATTCATCAGGCGCGAATCTCCCTGCTGTCCTCCGGCGCGCAAGCGTCCTTTCCGGAATGGCGAGGATGGAGACCAGCAAGTTTGCCTCGACGCCAGAGTTCGATGCGAATTTTTGCAGAGCGTCGAAGGGAAAGCCGGCCTCCAGCTGTTCGATCAGTTCCGCAGTTCCACTTGATTGGATTCCAAGACTGGAGCCGCGACTGCGGAACCGCGACTCCTTCCGTTCTGATATGGGTCTATCGTGAGCTTTTGTTTTTACCAAAACAGCCATAGTGAAACCTTACTCCCCACTCTGCCATGATGACAAGATATATTGGCCATTATGGCAGAATGCTGGTTTAGGCACTGGGATGCTCGCTGAGCGTGCGGGCCGAGCTGGAACGCAAAGCGCCACCGAGCTTCAGCATCTCCGTAGCTTTCGCCACCAGCGATCCACCGGTCGACGGCGCGAACATCCTTCATCTTTTGGAGTCTGTTGATGTGATTTCGAGCGTAAGTTTATCCAAAAAGCATGAGCTCATCCGCACTGTGGCGAATCGGCAAGGAAGGCACAGAAGCCTTCCCGTCATCGCGTGTAGCGTCATAACCATAATGCTTGCCAGTCCGAAGTGCCTCGGCCACCTTCTGTAGAGCCGTTTCTATCGACCAGTTGGAGGTGAGTCGAACACTTTGCTTGTCATTGTGGCAAACGATCGTGTCCCCCTCGATCTGAATCTGATGAGGTTTGTAGGTTGTAAACCGGATAGGCCTACCTGTTGTCTTGTCGCGGGCAGCAACAATCTTCAGATGGCTTCCTCCGGCCAGAAGAGCCTCTACTTGGCGCTTAGCGGCCCCAAATCGGAAGTGACGCATCACCTGTCCGGCAAAGTAGTACCCACATGGCGGCTCGTGGTTGCTTCGCAGAGGCAATCCGAGAAAGATGCCCATGTCGCTGTTATAGGGATAACCGCTTCCACCCTTCGTTATCTGAGCGGCTGCATAATCCGCCTGAGCGCTTTCGAGTTCCAGCGCAACTTCTGCGTAGCCGCCTTGAACCGCAGCCGCTTCATCTGAGCGCAGCATACTCCATGCGGTCTTTTCATCTGTGCTGCTGCGCTCCTTGATATACGCCATGAGCGACGGGTACTTGTCTTCAGGAGTCATTGGAACGAGCCTCCAAGTGAATTGTTCTTTCAACGTTCCTACGATGCGGCCCGAGGCAGCCAACTTACGCTGTGAGCCGTAACACTACGCAAGGGGTGGCTGGAGATCCAGGTCCCGGTTCATACGGTCCGCCCAGCAAAGGAGCGAGTTCAAGGAGCTTGTCGGACCCGCACGAACCACATCGAGTCCATACCGAGTTAGACACGCTCTGGCAGTTTTCACAGAAGACCGCCCGCTCGAGTGGGATCGAGATCAGGCCCGGTTCATTCCGAATCATCTGCACATTGCACATAACAACCTCCTGCGCTGCGCGGGCGGAAGCCTTGCCACCCACGCCGTTGCGCTTACGCTGCGATGCGTGCCGCGAAATCCTCAAGCGTCGTGACCAGGCGCTTAAGCGTCTCAAGATTGGGTATGGTCGTCATGGACGAAATATGTAGCTGATCCAGCACCGAGACAAACTGCGTGTCGCCGATCTCCTCCGCGAGAGAATGAGCTTTGCGGATACCACGCGCCGCACGTTCTATTGCGTCGGAGACACCTGTCTGGAGTTGTGCATTGGGAATTGCATTCGCCCGCCGTGCCCGCGATACGCGCCACAGAATCTCACCGTAGATCGGATCTCCGAGAATGCGTCGGAAGCCTTCGATCTTCGCAGTCGTCATCTGATCGACGGGACCCCGCTGAACTGCGGGAGGTGGCGTGCTGGAGTGTCGCTCTATCGCCCTCGCTCTCGGCAGAGCCCACTGAGGCAGGGGCGGCAGGTTGATCGGTTGCCGGTATTCGTTGAGCGGCACCCACATCTCCGCGAAGTTGTAAAGGTAACGCCCGAGGCCAAAGCAGATGCACGCTCGCTTGAATGCCTGGGCTTGCGCACTTGTCATAGCGTTCTCTTCGTCAGCCCATTCCTCTCCGCTATCTGCATGGGTTCCTACTCCGGTAATGGTCACCATGCAGGTCACCAGAACCTTGCCCGTCTGGATGAGTTTGTCCTTCTTCATCCGGGTGACCGACGAGACTGTATTGACCTCATAGGTCCTAGTCCACCCGCTGGGAGTGAAGACGTGGTTGAGTCGATCGCTGTAGGCGCGTGGGTCCGCGAACGCAATCACAGCTCCGCGACTCCCGTCTCGCGTTGTGTGCGTGACACGCCATTTGATCTCGGATGGATCGAATGGGTCTGCCAATTGATCAAGTAGCTTGGCAGACTCCAGGATTGGGGTTGCGTTTTCAGTCGTCATTTTCTTCTCCAAATGAATCGGCGCTCCGAAGAGCGCCGAGTGTGAGTTCCTGAACGAGACCGTCAAAATGGGATGTCGTCGTCGCTGATCCCCTGATAGGCGTAGTCATTCAAGCCAGCAGACGATGCCGGCCTGCTAAAGCTGGAGGACTGGCCGGCGGAATGATCCTTACCGCCGCCGTAACCCGGATCCCTTTTCTCTCTGCTTTGGGTCCCGCCCAGTAAGGTCAACTGATCGATCAGGACTTCAGCCCGGTATTTCTTTTCGCCTGTGGCTTTGTCGTCCCATGACCGCGTCTGGATCTTGCCCTCAATGAAGAGTTGGGTGCCCTTCTTCACATAGTCCCGAATGACCTCGGCGGTGCGGTTGAAGGCGACGAGATGGTGCCACTCTGTCCTGTCGGTCCAGTTGCCGCTGCTATCCTTCTGCCGATCAGCAGTCGCCAGAGAGAACGTGGCGACGATCGTGCCGCTGTTCGTCGAGCGGATTTCAGGATCTTTGCCTACGTGCCCAAGCAGGAGCGCTTTGTTAATGCCCTTTGCCATTGGTGCTGCTCCTTTCTGTATTCAGTTGCGTACACGATCCAACGCCTCAGATCGAGTCACCTCCACATACCGGCCTCCAAGAGCGATAGAATCTCCGGCCATCGAGGCAGATATTGAGGTATCGGCGGCTCACTCGATGCTTGTAGAGCTCTATGTCACCAGCCCGGCCCACGTACAAAAAGGCGGCACATGCTCGCCGAGTAAGAACCCTCTCTAAAGGCGCCCAGTTGGTTCTCCAACGATAATGAGCGGTTCCGACTCAGGAGGCATGTCATGCCTCCTTGGCATCCGGGGGCATTCCCAAATGGGTGTGTCGGCAACCAATGCAACAAACCGCGCCCGTAATCTTCCGGACCGCCGTTTCGAAGCGCGTCGGTAGATCGATCACCTCGCCACCGCGACTGTAGAACGTCGGAGCAAGTTCACCACGCAGGGCCCTGTGTTCCTCCCTCCATAGATCCAGAGGAAGAACACCGTCCTGTCCGCGAAACAGCAGTTCCGAAGAAATCTGCGGACGTGTTCGTCCGGGCGGAAGAGACAAGTGGTGACGGGTAATGACTACTTCATACGTTCTTATTGTGCGCAGCATTTCAACACGCACCAGGCTTTCAGCAAGAAAGATGGCATGGCGCCCGTTGACAGCGATGGAGTCGATTGACTGCAGCCACGGGAGCGAGCAACCACCCGGCGACAAGAAAGCGCATGCGCGGCCCAGATCGACGACCGCTCCGCCAGATTCGACGCCACGGAGGACATACCGTTTGGCGAGGTGCTGGTGTTCGATCGAGATGCCGGGAATGCAGTAGATTCCTCGCTTCTGAATTGCTCTCAGGGTGCTTGCCGGCAGCGAGAGTCCGTGGAGGGCGTAGGGATGAGACGCAGACGACGGGTTTTGGATCCTCGGTTTGATCGTCATATTACCTTCCTAAACCAGCACACTCTTGCGAATAGGTTGACCGAGGGCCTCGCGGATATCTTCTTTAGTGCATCCGGCGCGGCACACGTAGAAGCGCGGGTCCGAAATCTTAATTCCCAGATTGTTTCGGGACCTGTCCCGTCCTCCTTTGGCGCAGGATGGGCATTGCGCCTGCCAGTTACGGCTGTCCTGCTTCCCAGTAGGCCGCACGTAGTCGAGAATCCGAAACTCCTGACGGCCAACGATAGGCTGCCGCGAAACGAACGCCTCAGGATTGGGTGCCCTATACGCTTGTGGCAGCACCATCCCTTGGGTGAGCGATGCAAGTCCGGTCGCAGTAAGTTTCTTGAGCCCCAGCAGATATGCCATCTGGGCTTCGGGATTGAGGTCCGCCTCATAGAACCAGTAGCGCCGATTGCTTTTGCGATGGACCCCCAGAGGCGCGCGAATGGCGTTCCCATAAGCGCCCTCTTTGATCTCGTCCTGTCGTGGAAAAACCTCAATCCCTTCCTTGAGACCGGCACCTTTGACCGGGACCCCGAGCCGCAGCGCAAGGTTATAGGTATAGATACGGCACTGCGATGCGAGGAGCGGTTTCTCGGCGAAGATCCAGAGATGACCTCCGCGACGTGATTGCTCCAGTGCCGCGTCCACTCCGTCCTGCCTCAGTTCCCATTGCAACTGAAAGAGAGCTTCGAGCGAGCCATCGTAATCGGCATCGATCGCAACCCACTTGGAGCTTTGGGTCTGGGGATTGATCGCATAAAGGTTGATCGTCATGTCCCCGTTCAGGTGCATCCGTACCGCACCTAAATCGAGAGGCCGCGCTTGCTTGATATAGGGCACTGTCCCATCGGGGAGCGGTTTGTCTCTCTGGATGCCATACGCGAGACGATTTACGAAGAGTCTCATGAATTCGTCTGCGGTCTGGCGGTCAACACAAAAGTGGTCAGGCATGGCCGGAGTCTCCTTTCTTGCTGTGTGGTTGTACCCCGGTCCCAAAACTCGGTCAAATTGGTAGGAAACAGCGAGCCGAGTGCTGTTGAGCAAGCTCGCTCGCCGATTCCGGGTGTCGTATTAGGCGCAGATCGGCCTCGGTACCGCCACAATCTTGATGGTGCCGGCGGGATCGCTGATGCCGAAGATGTCAGGTTCCGGGACAGGTGGTGCGCGTTCCTGTCCCGCGAGGCGTAGGCGGATGCGTGGGTTCTTGCGAGTGAACGATTGATGGAACGGATACGACCGGCGGACAGACTCATGGCGACTCCTCCTGGGAGTTGAAGTGATTGGGTTGAGTTGTGGGGGGGGCGAAACGGGAGACCGTTGTTATGCGTTGGCTGTTTGCATCTGGGACAGAAGCAGACCAGGCTGCTCGACGTAGCTGAAAAGCTTGTACTCCGAGAAGACCCGGTCGAATTGCTCCGAAGTGAACTGGTCTTCACAGCCCTCAAAGGACAGCATGTACCAGTCGTCGCGCTGCCGATCGAAGACATAGATCGCTCCCGACGATGCATTGTCAGGAACCATCTGCAGGAGCAGAACGCCCTTCGGTGTCTGGATCCAGCGTGTAGCGATCGCTTCTCCGACCTCCAGGAATGCGGAGACCGTCTGTTGAACGGTGCTTGCGGCGCGGTCGCGCCAGTTGAACATCTTATGAGCGGACATCTTTCCTAAGCTACGTTGCACGGTGACTCTCCTCTCGTTCGTGATTGGGTTGAATGGTTCAGAACTAACGGTTGTGAGATCGCAGGGTGACGATCCAGACCCTCACTAGCGATCCAAGGAGTGCCGCGAAGAGCACGCTCACTCCGAAAATCGGGAGCGGGTGGCCAGCTGTCACCTGGTAAAGCGAAGCGCCGGCAAAGGCGATCACCCCGGCGTTGAAGCCGGTCAGAACGAGACAGAGCGTGCATCGCAGCGCGAAGCGGAACGAAAGAACGGGAACGTACTGGACGGGAGCCAAGACGATGCGGGGAATTTCGGGCATGAGAATTCCTTTCTGATAGGGCACGAGTGCCGGTTAGGTTAGTGGAGTTCGAGATCAGGTGGGGGAGAACTGGGTGCAGCGGCGTCGGGCAGTCCAAAAACCGACGGACACTCTCTGCGGCCGTCGGTCAGGAAGGAACAATGAATGAAGTCAAGTGGCAGTGACTCCGCAATGATTTATTTGGGGGAGAATGGACAAGCTCAAGCTGGCTGCTCTGCTAAAAAGCAGAAGGTCTGTTGCCGTTCTTCCTCGATGAGTGCTGAGGAACGAGCCTGCACAATCTGCACCAAGCTGGCGCCGGGACGCATCGTGAAGTGCAACTTGCGTTCGAGGTTCGAGATCAGATCGAACGCGGCCCGGTCGTGAAGATGGATTGCTAGGAGATCGGCATCGGTCGAAAAGATGCAAACTCGACAAGAGAGACGTTTGAGATACCCGCCGGTTGTTCCATCTCTGTGGTACTCCGGCACGTACACCGGATGCAAACGGATGGCATTTAACCAATGCCAAGCAAGCACATCGGAGAGTCTTTCTTCGTAAATAGGGAACCAGTTGTAAACCGTTCTCTGACGACTTGAGAGGGATCGGTTGACGGTCAGCGGGGACAAGCGGGCTCGGGAGTACGATTCCTCGGCACGGATGCCAATGCAGTTCACGATGACAGCGTGCGGCAGGCTACGAATGACCTTGTCGATCGGACCGCGTTTCAGATCAGAGGTGCATTGCCGGAACTGCGCCGATGGAAACATGCCACGCTGCTCCACCATCTCCAGATGAGTCCGCTTCGGGTTGCGAACTACAGTAAGATCGAGACCGAACTCAGCACATCGTGTTCTTGCCCAATTCGCCGCTGTGACCGGCGCTATGTGTTCGAAGCCGGTGTCGGCCATGACGGCATAGGTCGGAGTGTATGGGAACTTCTGGCGCACCAGACCCATCATTCTTGTTGAGTCCTTGCCGCCGGACTGGTTCACTACGAACGCAAGATCTTCACCAAACTCCTGCGCTAAACGACGTAATTGCTCCATTTCTGCTGTCATTCCTCAGCTCCTTTGTCCTGCTGTGCGCTCCCAAACACGGGTCTCTTTGCTTACCTTTCCATTTCCCCAACCGACCATGTACACAAGGGGATAGTCAGCTCGCAACTGTTTCAGCGGAGGGCACTTGGAGCGCAGCTCATTCGCTCAAAGGGATGGACTGTCACCGCAATAGGACGTCAAAGCCAACGCGCTCAATAACCTTGCGAACCAAGTCGCGGAACACAGGGGACGTTTATTCGAGGGCAGCAAATTAGGCGTTGAAGAGGGCGCGAAAGGGGACGACTTCTGAGCCTTCGGCGACAAGAAGAGTGTTCGCGTCCAACAGATCCTGGCGGAAGGATTCGCTCAGAGCTATTCCAATTCGCTTCGCTACTCCAGCGATCTCGATTGCCAGGAGATACAGAATGTTGCGATCCGAGGTGAGATAAAGCACAACATCAACAGTCCGATCGCGCCCTAGAGTTTCGCGAATTTCCTGATATCGAGCGGCAGCTTTGGCGGTTCGTTCATACTCGATTCCGAACGAATGCACCTCGTGATCGATCAGGATCTCCGCAACTGCGTCGTAGTCCTTCGCGCTTCTGCTTTCCAAAACCAGATTACGAGAGGCTATCTCAAGCTCACTCTGCCAGGATCGGAGGATGCCTTGTTTCGATAGGGCCAACCGAATCTCAACCAGTTCCATCGCGTGCGGGATTTGGTTTACGTGAATGATGCGCTCAGCCGTCGAGGGCAGAGACAACAGATAGTGGCCTCTCGATTCAAGTACGCGCAGTCCCAACGGCGTGATGGCAAAGATCGGTTGACCGCGAAACCGGTCCTGTTTGAACCGTTGGATGAGGCCATGCTTCTGAAGCCGAGTCACTCGCCAGTTGACGACCCTGCGCAGTTTTTCGATTTCGTCCAATATCAGAAGCTCGCAGAGCTGATGGAATGACAAAGCGCGCGCATTCCGAATATGCAGGAGAACCGGGATATCCCGCTCATCCGAGATCGAGATATAGCCTTTGAAATATCTCATCTCTGACCGCCTTCGGTGTCCTCATCAAGCAAAAGACGGTTAGAGGCAGCTTCGATTGTCCATCTCCCCAATTCACCCGAAACCCAATCGCCTGCACCCATTAAGAGCATCGCCTCGAACCTTGAGTCGCGCAAGCTGATCGAGATCGGCTGCACTCCAGACGACCTCCAACCCGGTTCATTGAAGCAGATTGCGCCATGCTCAGCGGAGTTCAGCGTGACCAAATATGCATCCGGCGGTTCTTCGAACACGGGCCGCGTGAACAGAAGATGGACTCTTCCAGCTATTTTGTTTGGGCCAGAGCACAGAAATGTACGGCCGATCGTACGCACCAGGAATTCAGGATCGAAGCCACTGTTTGCGTTGAACCTGATGTGGCCTGGCCAAATAGCGCTGTGGTGAAGGCGACGACCGCACATGAGAGCGGCAGCGTTAAAATACGTCACGCTCCGCCGGAAGCAGTATGGATCCGTCGTATGCGATGAGCGCATCGTCCACCAGTTCGTTCCGAAACTGATCACGCGGACGCGCATGCCTCGATCTCCGCAGTGAGCGTGTTCAGAAGGGCGCGAGTCTGGAGCATCCTCTCCGGCTCGTGGAGAACATGTAGGAACCAGGACCGCTCGAACATGTACTTCGGCAAGGACAGGTTTCGGTCGCGAAAGAAGAGCAGGAGTTTTCCGAGTTCACCCATTGCGAGCGTGAAAGCGACATCATTCTTGCTGTTCGAGTCGAGCCACAGCCGGAGATCGGTCTCACACATCCTCCCATCCAGGACAGCTCCGTCGGCCTCTTTGTGCGCAACCCAGAACGCGAGATACGGGTTCTTAATGGCCAGATGATCAAGCAGTTCCTGTACACGTTCCCGTGGAGGGGCCGAGGGAATCTGGTCAGCCCGAACGACTTTGGGCCGAGACGGATTGAACAACAGCTCAATGAGGGCGGCGAGAATTTGGCCATTGAGACCTTCGAGACGGGCCGTTCGTTCGGGATCAGGAAGCGCCTCAATGTGCTCCATGTCCATAGTGAACTCGACGGGGAAAATCTCCTTGCGGACTTTATAGAAGCTCTTGAACAGTTCCGTGCGACCGCGTGCGAGTGCGTAGGACTGCTCTGCGGCCGGGGCATTCTCGCGCACATAGGCCAGCCAATCGCCATAGGTGCTGAAGTCGAAGGGTGTTTTGTCGTTCATAGAAACCTCTATGCGCCTTTCAATGATGCGTTGCGACGGCGCTCCTGATCGAGCAGAAGTGTCGTCTGATTCAGGCGCTGTTTAAGATTCAGTTCGCTATTCTGCAACGCTTCGAGGCGCCGCTGCAGCAAGAGATTTTCCTGTGAGGCATCGAGAGACTCTGTGGCGCCTAACGGGGAAGGCTTCCCGATATCGAGGCGAAGCTGTGTTGGGTCGCCGTTGGACGTCTTGCCTGCACCCTTCGCGGTCATCTTCTGAACGTTCTTGCTCAAGCTCCCATCGCCTTCGTTCGCTGCTTCTGACGCTGACGGTTTCAGCATTAATGCGCGTTCCACATCTGCATTGTGGGTCTCGACCAGCCGATTGAACTGCCCTGTCCGTCGATCAATTTCGATCCGGTCGCTCACACGCCCATTCCAAAGTTCGGTGATCAGAGCGGCAGCAATGACCTCTTTCTTGTCGGCCGAGCGCCATTGTAAGAAGGCGATGGCAACCGCTCCTGTCAGAAGGAGAAGCGTCACGACGTTGGACCAGAAGTACAAATCATCGATGGAGTGCTCAACCATCGACTCTCTTTCCGTGTGCATTACGGAGCCATAGTCGTTGCCGTTCGGGTTTACCTTGTCGAGCACGTAATCGAAAAAGCCACGTTGCTTGTGCGTAGCCGGCGAGGGTGCCGTAGGTGCGTGGTTCTGACTTTGCCCGAAGCATTCCCATTGGGAAAGACAAAGTACGGAGATCACGAGAAGAGTTTGGATCAAGGATTGACGCATCTCAGTCTCCTGCAGGTCTGTCGAGCGACACACCAGCCGTTCTTCTGCGCCGCCGTTTGCGATTCTCAGCTTCTTTGAAGCGAAGATTGACGCCAATCTCTGGATCAAGATAGCTGTGCATCTTCGAATAAAGGGACGGAGCAAGGCCTTCCAAACGGAAGCTGGGAGCACGGCGCACATGCAGGTGGGAGTACCGCGTACCCACAAGGCTATCGACCATAAGGATCTCCATTTGGCCGACGGGCAGGTTTTTGATGTGTTCTTCCCGAGCCCTGGTCTCCTTCATTTCACTCTCACTGCCCGTACCTGTTTCCGTGTATTTGGCGGTGAAGATTCCAGTCCTCCGAACAGCGAGGTTCCGTCGTTTCGTCGCAATCTTGGCCGACGCTTTCAAGAACCATTGCGCCGTGTTCTCCTCAGAGACGTTCATGATCATCTTCGTTCCCGGGGCCGACGACACCTCGTCCGAGAATGCCTGGCTCACGCGCTGCAGCTGAGGCAAGCTCTGGAAAGAGAAGAGAAGGGAGACACGGGCGCCACGCGCGGTTTGCAGGACCTGGGTGAATCCCGGATAAGCGAATGGAGCGAACTCGTCGAGGATGACCGAGAGCATCGGTTCGTCTGCGCCCCGAGTCTCAGCGGATTGCGCGTAGCGCTTGCCGACCATGAGCTGGATGTTCTGCAAAAGTATTTTGCCGAGCGCTTCGACAGCTCGCTGATTCCTATTTGTGTTGAGCGAAACGAAGAGGATCAGGTCTTTTTCGAAGACGTCGTCGAGCGTGAGCAGGTCCTGATACGAGCCAGTCACAATTGACAGCTCGTCCTCTAAGAAGCTCAGCAGCTCGTTTAAAAGTCCCTGGATCTTCTCCACGCGCTCGCGGTCGGAGAACGAACGCTGCAGCATGCGCACTGACATCTCAAAGTTCAGCCGCCTTTGCATCGAGATGTTCGGCAACGTAGCGAGGCGCGTTTTCGCGATCTCGATCTGTTCCTGGAGAACCTTCTCGTCGAGCGCCATCACCAGCACGTCGTAGACATTGAAGAGCTTGCCCGTGTATTGGAGAATGCGGACGAGGTCTGAGAGATACGCTTCCTGGTGACCTTTGAAGAAGTCTTCGCGCAGGCCGAAAGAGCGAAAGATGAAATTCACGTGCTCCTGGTATGCGTCGTCAAGGGCATAGAACGGGTTATAACGCCCGGACTCAGAAGGGTGTGTCGGATCAAGAACCCGCAGATCCTGCAAACGCCCTGCGGCTTCGATGTGGGGCAGAAGCCGGTCGAGAAACTCGCGCTCTCCCTTACCGTCGAAGATAATCATCGGCATCTTGCGATCGCCGAACCGCCTTGCAAGGTCCTGAGAGATGATGTTTTCGAGGAAGGTCGACTTGCCGGCACCGGTGCCGCCGACGATGACACCATGCTTCATCCTTACAGCATCGGGCCAGAGCCACGCTTCCTTGTGGATGTCGTAGCCGAGCAGAGTTGAGCCGTTTTGATTAGCTTCGGCAACGGTAAAGGCATCCTTTGCTCCTGGGACGAAGATCGGCGGGTGAGGCCAGCTGGCTTCCTGCTTGGCCTTCTTACCGACCAGCTGCGCGATGACAAGACCGCCTCCAAAGAACAGGATGGCGCAGTACATGAAGACTTCCAGGCATTGTTGATTGCGGAGATGCAGACGCGTAACCGCCACGTACCAGAAGAAGGCAAGCACGGCGCAACCGACCAGCACAACAACGCCAACGAGGTCCTGAGGGCCCTGCTGCGGAGGCCGGGGCTGATCGTAATAGGGACTCATCGGACGGCTCCAAGGCTGAAGTAGATGAAGACCGCCACGATCGCACACGCGAGGACCGCGACAAGAATTAGAAGCGGGCTCGGTCTCCAGCGACCTTTGGCGTCAACCGGCTTGAGATCGTCGGCGAGCGATCGAAGGAGGGCCTTTTGCAGGTTCGACTCAGGATCACCGCTGTAAAGAGACCGAAGTGCGACGCGGACCTCGGCCGGAGAGACATACCCCCGCGCGTCCATGGTTACAGGACGGCCCCGACCGCTATGAGTTGACCGTGGTCGGCTCCGAACGTCAGTTGGTAGAGCTGGGGAGGATTGCCCTCTGCGCTACGGACGCTGACAATTCCCGTGGTCTTCTGACCCGGGGCCAGGTCCTTGGCGGCGGTCTCGGCCTGCACAATCGTCAGGCTTGATCCCGGCTTCGCCCTGAACGATTCAAAGCTCTGCACCGAGAGTTGATGGTTCCGTAGGCTGACCAGTGAGATCGACTGCTGCGTCGGTAAAGGGTTCGACACGTCGGGCGTCGTCAGTCGGAAAGGAGCATTGGTCTGGTTGGAGACAGTGTAACGAACGTAAAGCTGATCATTGGAGCGGTAAACCTGCTCAAGCTCAACCTGAACTCGTCCCGTCGAAGGCTTCCCGGAGTCGTGGGCTATATCTTCGACGCCGATCATGGTCTGAGCCAGGACCTGCGATGCAGCTTTACGATTGCTCGAATCCGTGACTGCGGTGAGCGATCCCGAGCTTGGGTGAGTGCCAGCGGCCGGTTCGGTGCGGATCAACACATCCATCGCGCTCAGTTGACCCGCTGGATCCAACTCGTAGCTGAGCTGTCGCGAAGCCGTCCAAACGAAGAGATTGGTCGCCACCTTCTCGCGCAACGGCATCACGAACACCTTGTCCTCGTGATGCTCAACCTTGAAGCTGCCCGGATCGGCAACGGCGAGCGTCGTAACCGGCTCGCCAAATGCGAGCACAGTCAGGTGGTTCAGTGACGTCTGCACATGCTGTATCTGGTTCTGGCCTGTCGTCTGTGCGCCAGCGACGGTGGCGACGGCTAAAGAGATGCTTAGAAGCGACTTCATAGCGGCCTCCTTAGGCACGCCGTTCAACAGAAAGGAGAAGCCAAGCCATAGGCTCTAGCTTCTCCTTTGCTGGTTAAGAGTTTCCGACAGCAACCGGAACACTCGTGTTATCGAAGGTCAGCGAACGCTTTCCCTTGTACTGAAAGAGGAAGACCTTCTTCTCACCTTCTGGTCCTTCCGGGTTAGCGATGCGTTCAACGAGCCAGGCACGCTGCTCACAGTCAAACCAGACATAACCATTGATGGTCTTTGGAAGACGTACTCGAACCCGCTGACCGCCGGTGACCTCTGCGAAGGTGTCAACAACTTCTTGCGGGAACGACTGAAAGAGAACAGCGCCGGAACCTGTGCCACCAGTGACGACGGTATTCATCGCCTGTGCCCATGCCCGTCGGTTCTCGTCCTTGCCTTGCGCCCAGTAGTGTACGAACAGGTGAAGCGAACTGAATTGGTCTTTCGCATCCTGCTCGTGTTCCCAAAGGGCAGATTGTGCTTTATTGCGCGCAATCACCGCCGACCGTTTCTGTTCTTTGTCTTCGCTCTTGCGAACGGCTTCCCATAGCGCCTGAGCGTTTTTCAGTTGCAGTTTGACTTCTTCCTCACGCTGCACAATTCGGCTGGCAATATCTGCGTAGATCGAATTGACCAGCTGGCACTCTTCGAACATCTCCTTCGTGACCGGTTCGCCAGAGAAGAGTCCACGGAAGTCCTCGATCGACATCTTCTCTTCGAAGCTGCCGCCGAGTTCTCCAGGAAGAAAACCAAGCTCTTTGCGTAGAACGTTGTAGAGCCTGCCGACCTTGTCTGTGTCTGCGACTTCCAGGAACGCAGGTAGATCCGAGACCCTACGCTCACGCTTATGCTTGAGCCAAGGGGCCTGGGCTACCTCTTTTCGGATCTCGCTGACGACAGATTCATCAATTCCGACCCTATGTTTCAACGAGTCGAGTGCGTTCTGCAGTTGCTGGACGAGCTTGTAGGCCAGGTCTGGACGTCCCGCCGCAAGACAAGAGGTCTTGAGATCGGTGATGGATCCAATCCTGTTTCCACGTGCCTTCATCGCAACCAGATACACATTCCACCAGGGAGACTTGGCTTTTTTGTGCTTCGTCTTTTCCTGCTGAAACTTCTCGCCGTACGCGACCCTTCCCGCGATGAACTTCGGGAACTGATCGGACGGCATCACGCAGATGGTGTCGAAGTCGAAGTCACCGCCATTCTTCTTCGCCGTCTCCGAATGAAGGATATAAGTCCCCTCCATGCGAAGTTGACGCTCAAGCATGTAGGCAACAATCGCTTCGTCAAGGTCGGGCACACCTAACGCCTGTTTGAGCGCCGGAATAAGCTCGTCGTTATTGACATGGCGGACAGGCAGCAGATCTTCTTGCATCCGAATGGGATAGCGGATACAGAGACCCTGTTCTGCCGTCAACGATGTAATGGAAGTGTCCTGAGGTATCCAGTCCGAGGCCGAGAGAATTTTTCCCCGGTACTCGATCAGGACGCCATCATCCGCGAGAGCGAAGGAAGGCAACTTCAGATCACCACCAGTACAGGTACGAAACGCCCAACGTGCCAACTTGCGGTTGAGCTGGTTTGCGACGTAAGGGAACTTGATGCTGGTTCCGCTACGATCGGCCAGTAGTACAGCCTCTGCGGGATCAACACCTTCTGAAACGGGGCTGCTCTCCTGTTCCAGCGAGTCAGGATCGAAACTGGCGTCGTCGTCGAACGTGGCTACCTCAGACTTGCCGATTACCTCGAACAACGATTCATAGTCATTTTCGTCCCAGGCTTTCCTCACCTTGCGAATGCGTTCGATCGCTCGAAGCATGATCTCAAACTGAAGAGCCTCGTCCGAAGCGTGTTCGATCAGGGTGTAGCTCGATCCAAACTCCGATACGCGGGAAAGTTCCTTTATCCCGAGAATCGCTGGACCGGTATACATCCTGCCCGATGTGCCCAACTGCGAAAGGAAACGTACTCCTCCCTTGAGCGAAGGCTTGCAGGCACTCTCCGGCAGAATGACATCGACCCCGAGCTTGTCAGCTACGCGGTCGCTCATTGCCTTCAAGGCACCTTTTGCCTGCTTCGGTTCGCGCGTATCGAATGCCAGTCGAAACTGACAGAAACGATTCGTGCCGATCTTCAGCTTCCGGTAAAGGGATTCACGCACCCAGCCCCGGCAATCGTTGGTGCCAAGGTCGTGATCCTTGACGACAACGATGTTCAAGTTGGGTTCCTCAACCATCAGCTTGCAGTCGGAGACAAGGATCGCAAAGTACACGATCGCTGCCTCGGGCCAATGCTGAAAGCGCTCAGCAATTTGCTTCGCGTGTGCTTGATCGACGAAGTAAAACTTGCCATCCTTCGCCGAACCACTCGCACCCGCAAGCTTGTACTCGACCCCGTCGTACGTGAGCTTTGCCATGCGGTTTTCGACCACAGACTGCTCGAACGGCGTCAACTCATGCGGCACACTGACGCGCGCTACCTGGATACCGGGATAAATCTGCGCGAGGAGTTTTCCATCGAGCGTATCTTTGCGGCCCAGTTTGCTTTGTTTGCGGGTCACTTCCCCAGACGCATCGATCTTCAACTCAAGAATGAGCTGATCGTCGAGAGCCGTGTTCTGTGTCCTATTTGCTGTCATGTTCTCCTCACTTGTCTGGCGCTTGCGGACGAAGTGACAAGATTGGCTGACGCCGGTTCCTTGTCTTTCGCCTGGCCGCCCGGGTTAGGGGTGGGTGTGGACCGAACCAGGCTCGAGAGTGCAAACCGGGTCAGCGGAATTCCTCATCGCGCGTGCGATAAGGCGTCAAAGGAGGCCTACAGGGACCGTTTTCAGGTATGTTTCCTCTTTGAATCCGTGCTGACCGTGCGGCCCTATTTCGCTAAGGGCCGCTTTACCAAAGTCGGGGCTCCTCCTTGTATCTCGGCTTCCGCCTTGTACGCGAGGACGGTGTAGATGATCCCGTCCTTGGACTGAAACGCCCTGATGAGCGCATCGCCCTCGCTGGGCACCTCCACACCCAGCTCGGGCGTCGCCACCGTCGATCCTTCCTTCGCGAGGAAGTATCGAACGATCTCCTCCGTCTGCTGGCGCGGCTTGCGGCCACGCTTGGACTCTGTCCCCGCGCCAGCCTGAACCTGAACCTCATTGCTCTTTGCTGAGGGCTGCTCCATTACTGACCTCCGTTGCTTTCAGGGGTACTGCTGTCCGGCAGCGCGTCGGGGGTCGAAAGGATGCGGTCACGGCGCTCCCCATCGATCGGCCGTTCGCTGTACTCAGCGATCCAAAGCCCATCCGGATTCGTGTCGGATCTGCGGTCCGCGATGAGGCGAACCCGGTACTCGTTTACAAGGTGATCGGTAATCTCCGTGCCTTTCGAGAGCCGGTGAACGTCTTTCACGCCGTAGACGAGATAGGTCAGCGGTTCACCCTTCACCAGATTGATCTGGCGAAGGTGGAACACCGACTCGATCTGATCGTCCTCGATCTTTCCGCGCGTGTTGTCATCCGATATCGCCTTCATCGTGTTAGCCCGTAGGTTCTTCGTCATCATGTTGAGGCTGTTAGCCCAACGCTCATCGATGTTCGCCGGCGCGTAGTTCAAGTAGGTGGTTAAAAAGCGTTTTACGAAGGCTTCGTCAAGAAACTCGTCCGTTCCAGCCGCAGCCGTATCGAAGCCGGCAGCGTTTGCAGGCTTGCCCAGCACGGCGGCTTCGCCGTTCGGCCCGATACGAATCACCGTCGGCGGTTGCAGCCGGACGAAAACGGCGAACCCAATTGCCAGCAACGCGATCGGTAAGGTGAGAAAGGCGAGCAGCCACGCTCGATTCGCGTTCGCTTTGAGAGCCCCGTCGATCTCGTAATACTTGGGCCGGATCGTCGTCGCCTGGATGGGTGCTAGTTCCTGGTTCTTCATGAGATTCCTCCTACTCCCGATCCCGGATGTTCTTGGTGGAACCCGCCAACGTACGTGCTGTCAAGCGAGCGGCCTGATAGGTGCTCCAGGTGCCAATGTTGTACCGATGCACGCTCGGCCCTCGCTTTGCGAAACCCGCCGACGGTGGCGGGTTACCAGCTCTCCGTCCAAATTGAGCGACGTTGCCTTTGGCTTCGGGAGAGCCCGCCGCTTCTGCAGCTACGTTTTCGTTCTCCCCAGCCTCCGAACTCGTGGCTCTGGTGCTCTCAGCTGGCCACGATGTCTGTGCGTCGCTTGCCCCGCCAGGTGCCTCCGCGCCCATTGCCTGCTGGAAGGAATCCCTCATCTGTTCCGCGTGAGCTTCCGCCAAAGATTTACCAGCGTTACTGGGTGAGGAATCGGAAGTCTGACCGCTGCTCGCGGCAGCTTGTGGACTCGCCTGAGGACGCGTCGGCTGGTTGCCAGCAGCGGAGGAAGCCGCGGAGCCGGCGGAAGCTGAAGATGCACCTGCCGCGGAACCAGCGCCTGAACTGCTCCCCGCGCCAGCACCTGCACCGGCTAGTCCTGCGGCTGCGCCTTCCATGGCGGCCGTGCCAACCGTCAAGGCAGTCACGGCCGCGCCGATCATCGCGCCCGCGGTACTGCCGACATCCCCGGTGACGATCCGCTTCGCGATGAAAGGGATAACTGCAATAGCTAAGGAGAAGATAATGCTCGCGATCCCAATGAGGAACGATCCCTCAAGATTTCCCAAACCGCCAAGAAAGTTGTTCTGATTGATCATCTGGCCGACTTGCCCCATCTGCACGGCGGTGAGCAAAGCTCCGAAGCTCCCATACAAGATTGGCCATGCGTTCCAAATAAAAACATTCTCTACATAAGCTTTTGCGATCCGGCTCGTTGCTCCGAGAGGCATGAGAGCGATGACGATGGGGCCAAAGATATAGAGGATGCTGCCGTAAAAGATGTAGAAAAAACCGAAGATCACTACGACGACCGGGTAGAGGATGTATGCAACGATGATTAGGATTCCATCGAGCAGGCCAGCAACGGAGCCGGTGATCAACCCCCACGTTTGTTGGATTCCGGCCTGATTGAATTGAGTTTGGAGGTCGTTCGCCCAGTTTAGGAAGACATTTCCGCCAGAGGCGTTGCTGATCCAGTTACCGGCATTCACGAAGCCCTGGTTGATGGTTATAAACACCGAGTGGTAATTCATCACGACCAGTGCGGTCACGACGTACTTAATGAGGTTCGTGCCAAGCCCCCGAACATCCCCGCCATGCAAAGCGGATTGATAGACCTGCCAAAGAAAACCGACGAGCAGAACGACATAGCCCGCTTTCTGCATACCGGCCGTGATGCTGGTCGAGTCGATGCCGGCGACGGCTTGCGTCAGAAAACGCTCGAACAGGTTCAACTGCGTGCTCTGGAAGAACGCCAGCATCGTCAGACTGTTATGGAAGTTGGTGATCGGCAGCATCATTGTCTTTACCTGTTCGTCAACGATCCATTGATCAGGTTGTTGTTGTTCGTGTTGTCAGAGGCCGCGAGCTTAGAAAGTTTGCTCTGATTAGCAAGGTCGATCCCCCGAGTACGCATCAGCTCGGCCAGCGCTGCCTGGGTGTAGGCGTTAGCCCGGATTACCCAGACATCCGCCTCGGCCTCGAGAATCGGTGCGCTTCCAGGTGCAGCCTGCGAGATCTGCTGCCCAAGCTGATTGGCTTGGCTCAACTCCGCGTCTGCGAGTGCGTCAATCGCGATAGCTCGCTTCATTGCGTCCTGGGCCTGCGCGTCGGTCATATCCGTCATCGCTCGCACCTGCGGGGAAGCAGAGTTCTGAGCCATCACCACGCCGTAGACTGCCTGGAATTGCGGCGAGAGTGCCGGAACACTGTTCACGTTGCGCGAGAGCAGAGTGGACTCGAGGCTGCGTGACTGCGGTAGAGTCGAGCTCGAAACGTTCAGATGAAAGAGGCTGCTCAGGTTGCTGAACTTATTCTCAGACTGCAGCACCGAGCTTTTCGCCTGATTGATTGCATTCAGCGGATACATAACCTGCTGCTCGTAGTTGGCCGTCTTTTGTTCATATTGGTTGATGGTTTTCAGCGGCGCGGCCATGTAGGTGCTCATGAGTGACTGCATCTTCTGCAAAGCTGCGATGATCGCAGCTGTATCGATCCCGAACTGCCCCTTGGCATGCGTGGGCATCATGATGAGGAGACCCAATCCCATCATTGCAGTCTCGAGAAAACTCGGTCGATACCAGTGACGCTTTGGCTGATTCGTTCCGAGGTCAGTGGCATCTTGCGCTCGGTCTGAGCCGACGTTCTGCTTGCGGAGCCAAAGGAAGGGTTTGCGCAGTTTAATCGGGCTTCTTTTTGGGTCTGTCATATGAATTCTCCTATCTCGTCAGCGCGCCGTTGACCAAGCCGCTGATTCCGATCATGGCGGTGGAACGGCGCTTCACAAGCACGTTGTCGTGCGCGACGCGACCCGCTTCCTGCCGCAACTCCGCCGCGAGCATCTTCTGCATGTAGGCTTGGCACCGAAGATTTGCGATCTGGGCTTGCGCAGTCAGGTAAGGATTCGACCCCGGCGTGCTCACGGCAACCTGGTTCTCCATCTGGTCTGCAGTCTCGAGCACGACGTCGCCGGCCTGATCGGCGATGAGTGTGGTTTTGAGGTTCTGCTGGCCCAGAGCGTCGTCCATGTCCATCATCACGCGATCCTGCGGCAAGGCTGTGTTCACTGCTGGGATCGCTCCATAGTTTGCTGTGAAGCTCGTCTGCAGCGATGGAATCTGGCTCGAGAGACGGCTGTGCAGGAGGGCTTCGAATTGCTGCGGGCCAGCCAGCGTTGCGCTTGAAACTTGTGTATTGAAAACCTGGTTCATCGCGCTTCGATAAGTGTTCATCGAGCCCGAGACAAAACCTCTTGCCTGATTGATCGCTGCCAGTGGCCATACCGTCGCCTGGTAGAGCTGCTGTACCTGCTGCTGAACTTGGTTGATCGCCTGAAGCGAACTACCCATATCGCTCTGGATCGAGTTGAAGATGGAGTCGAAAAGTCCGAAAAACTGCCCATGAGCCAACTTCGGTGCTGCCAGGCACGCCTCCACAAGGAGAATGGACACGGCGGCTCTCTTCTTCCAACGACCTTGTTTGTTAGCCCTCCGCATTGCGGATGACTCTACCGCATGCTGTAAGCCACTCAGGAGAGGGCCAGTCGTACAGTCCTTTGTCTCGCTCATTTCGCTATCGCCTCCTGCATCTCTCCGGACAGTTCCATAGGCAAGGGAGCGATCTCTGCGAGCCCGCGCGGATACTGCAATGCCAACGCTTCATACGCTTCAATCAACGGACGCTGCCGGTTCAGCTGCAGCCACCGCGTTCGATAGTTGCGCTCGCGCGCGTAGGTCGTCGTGATCCAGTAGTCGACGGGACTGGGTACGACCCGAATCGTGTGCGTCGACTCCGCCTTCTCACCGATTGCTATGAGGAACTCTGCGCTATGACCCTTCTTCGGGTGCGCGAAGGTCTTGATCTGATTGAGGGCTGTTTCATTGAGGTGAACGTGCTCTCGGAGAGCTGTCATGTCGCCTGGCTGCTTGCCGATGATCTTCGTCGTTGCGTTCTTCACGATGCCTGCGCCATGCTCGTTCGGTCGGTCCGTGGTCCCGACGAAGTCTTCCGGGGTCTGACTAATGCCCCATACACTGGCGTTCCGCTTCCGAGCCGTGCGAAAGAGCTGCACGACCACGCTTGCCAAGATGGGTGATTCAAGAAGCGCCCAGCATTCGTCCAGCAGAACGATGCTTGGCTGACCCGTGAAGCCAGAAGCGCGATAAGTAGCCGTATGCGCGATCAGAAGGCTCATCGCACGTTCCAGGCGAGGATCGTCCTTCAGCTTCTCCACGTTGAAGTAGAGCCATGAATTATCAAGGTGAACCGTCGTAGGCCGGTCGAACAGCCGCGCATAAGGCCCCTCATCGACCCAGGCACGCAGCTTGGTGGATGCCATCTGGGCCATGGCGTTGATCTTCTGGTTGCGGTCACGGTCCTGCCAATGAGCCAGTTCTGCCGCGAGATCACCAAAGAGCGGAATTGGATTCGACGTCTTGGCGCTACACCGCTTGTAGGTAGAGGCGATCGCCTCGAGCAAAACGCTATCGAGCAGGTCGATATCCAAGTCCGGCGGCGCATTCTCGCCCAGCATATGTCGGGTGAGGTTTTTGAGGAACGAGATCTGATCATTGGAGGGCTTAGCTTCACCACGCGGCAGGTCCCATGGATTGATCGTTTGATCGCTATCGAGCGACATCTGGATCATCTCGCCGCCCATCAACTCGACCAACGGTTGGTAAGAGTCGCCCCGCTCCAGAATCGAGATAAGAGGGTTTGCGCGCGCCGCCATCAGCAGCATCTGCTGCGCCGCCAGTGTCTTGCCTCCGCCACTCTTGGCCATCAGCAAGCCGTTCGCGTCGGACAAATCGGGGTCGAACATCGAAAACGGAATAAGTTGTCGGTAGGGCGTCTCAAACAGAATGAGCGGGCTACGCCGCGTTCCGGTCCAAGGCATCTCGACCGGAACGAGATCGGCGACGTTCGAAGTAAGCATGTCCTGATCGCGCTTGTCCGGCTCGGCCATGCCCGGCAGTGTGCCGAGAAAGATGCGCCGCTTCGCGATCGTCTCCATCACAGCCTTCGCTCCGTTCATGTGAGTGAAGGCGTTCAAGACTTCCTGCGTACGGTTGGCGAGATCCCGCTCCGCTCTCTCCAGGTCGTTCACTGTCACCGCCGGCTGTGATGTCCGCACAAGGACGGACAGGCTCAGCTTCGCCGTCTTCAGGGATGAGGAGATGATGTCGCGTTGCACCTGGATGAGCTGAGTCTGCGCGACCTCCGCCTCTGGATTCGACTTGAAATTGCCGTTGGCGTCCTTCTGCGCCGCAGTCATCTTCCGCAGCCGCTTCTTATATCCCTTGAGCACCTTCACCTGATCGGGAATGACGACCTGCCCGCTTATCACGAGCGGAAAACCCAAGGTGGAGAAGTTCTGCAACATGCCCGGGAATGTCGCATCCGGCAGCTCCTTCAGGCTGACCACGGAGTAGAGATAGCCGTCGACGTTGAGGTAGGTCTCGGACTCGTGCAGGATGCTTGCCTGCGTCACCTGCTCCCGCGCGCTGCGGTACTCGAGCATCTCCTCGCCTGACACAAAGGGCCGGTGATCGCGCCGCGTAGGGTGCTGTGAGTGCTTTAGCTCCTCGAAGAGTTCCTGCGTGTAAAGCCGCCGCGGCCCCAGATTGGCACCTTCCATCGATCCCTCGATGCCGCGCAGAATGGACTCGAACTCAGCCAGGTAGGTCTCATGCTCGCGACGGGTTCGCTGGATCGCCTTCTTCTGGCTCACGGCGAACCCGCCGATCTGCCTGTTGCGCTGCGCGGAGTGGTACAGCTTCGCATGGGTGCGAGCATCCCAAATCAGGTACACATGCAGCCGGTTCTCAAAGAAGTAGCCCGCGCTTTCCTTCTGTTGCCACATCCTGAGCCGGTGCGTGTCGAGCGCCAGGACCTCCGGTTGCCCGGTGCGCTGCTCGCCGGCGTAGCCATCAAACAGCTGACCCAAGTGCTCCGAGATCTCGTACCGGAACTGGAGGCGCATGCTGACGTCCGGCACGCTGCGAAAGAGCGCTTCGAGCATGGACTTAGTCTCATTGCGGTCGAAGTCGGTCGCGAAATACGCAAGAACCCCCCGCAGTTCGTACCCCGCGACAAATGCACCATTGGTCCGGATCATTACGTTGTCGCCGTCGGGCAGGTCTCGCAGCGGCAACAGCTCGCACACCGCAGGCGCCTTTAACTTCTTCTCGTGTTCTGCATAGGTGGTTGGCATCTCAGTTCCCCGTGCTCTCTTGCTTCGGTTCGTAGCGCAAGCCCTCTTCCGCCATTCGGGCCAGCAGCGCGATGCCCTCGTGATACCGGGAGGTGAACAGCACACTCGCAAACATCGCCCGCGCTGCCTGGTGATCGAGCTGCAGAACCACCGATCCGTCTTGCTTGGTTTCGACTAACGCCTGCATGACTCACGCCTCCTCTTCAGCGATGTAACTATGGGTCAACTCCGCATCTCGCTCAAGTGCGCACCAAGCGCGCGGAGAGAAGAACGAACGCACGAGATCGGTCAGATAGCCTCGGGGGCGGCCGTACTTGAAGAGAATCAGGAACGGTACCGCCAGCGCAGGCACGACAACCTCCATAAAGACATTCAGTGGCATGCCGAAGACACGGGAGCTGTCGCCTACAAAGTGAGCCAATAGGTTCATCAGTGCAGCTAAAGCGAGGACAAGTATCAAATCCTCGAATTCCAGACCCAGGAAAGACACCTTCGTGTGCAAATTGCGGTGAACAGGCGTGATCTCGAGACTCATTGTGGTTTTCCTCAAATTCCGTGAGCATGTGTCACCATGGATTCCGCAAACCGGACGATACCGGACACCATCAGAGCGGCGACTGCGGCAATAAACTTCCTGATCCACGTCGATCCTGGGTAAATCTCCGTCATAACGCCGCCCATGTGCAGCGCCATGGCCGCAAGCTGAGTCAGAGCGAACATAGGCAGGATGATGTTGGCGGTCCAGTTCACGAGGCTCATGGTCGCCAGCCAGAAGCCATCCGCATTCTGCGCGCCTGCATGTTGCACAAAGCCCTCGATCGCGCGTAGCATCCCCGAGCACATCAGCGAAGCGAAACCGCCGTAGAGCAAGTGCTCGAACGGACTGCTCTTGCTGTACCGGTAGACAGCTCCGGCGAAGAACATGCCGGCCATTGTGGGCATGATCGTGTTGCCGGCCCACGATGCCAAGTTGGTGATCGCACCGCTTAAGCTCATCTTTGGCTCCTAAGCCGCCATGGCCTTAAAAAGGGTGAGCAGCCCGCTCACGCTAAAGAAAGAGATCGCGGCAAGGACGAGGCGTGTCCAGGGTCTATGCCGCACGAAGTTGATGACCGCACCGACACACGCCAGCCCCGCTGCGGCCGGCATGATCTGACCAACGATGTAGTTCCATAGCGATGCAAGCATGTCCGTGGTGGCATACTGCCCACCGGAGTTCCAGCCTTGAAGAAGCTGTACGGTCCCGGACAGAGACATCAGAAACAGCGCCGCGATGATCGAAGCAAGCGGGTTCTCCCCAGCGGCTCCATCGAGCGTCGCTTTCAGAACGAAGTAACCCGCGAGTATAGGCACAAACTTCGCAACGACGATCTGATTGACGAAGTTGGTCAGGATGTTCTGCATGCTGGCCAGCCACGGTGTACTAACTGACCCACCCCCGGACGGAACAGCAATGCCTTGTGCCGCAATCCACGACAAGAGCTGTGGCAGCGTCAGGAAGACCACCGTCCACAACACCCACTTGCCAACGCGGCCGTTCACGTGGAAGTTGGTTCCTCCCTCATGCCGCAGGTTCACCCCTGCCGCAGCCAGCGTGCAGAACGCAGCCGGAACAGCGAGGTTCAACAATAGCTGAAGAAGATCGAGAAGGAATTGCGGCACAGGCATCGGGGTCAAGCTCCTACTGGATTCCTTGGGCTTGCGTGATGAAGCCCTCGGCCATGCGTCCCAGACCGGAGATCACCATCAGCGCGACCCCGCTGACGCCCCAACCCATGTAGCCGCGGCCGCTCTTGAAGTGCCATCCGGCGACACCCAGGCAGGCAACCGCAATCACTGGCGCAATGACGTTGCAGGACCAGTTCACGATGTTAAGGACGGTGCCTTCAACTGTGGTCGCTTGCTGGCCCTGTACGGCCTGCCCGAACGCCGGAGCGGTCCCCAGATTCTGGGCATGGGCGGCGATGGGAGCTAGCAGAGTTCCAAAGGCGATCAAGCCCAAAGCAAACGTCAGGAAGGCGCGAATCCAGCCAGTTTCAGCAGGACGGTGGAAGGTTGTAGTGACTGATGTAGGGGATCCTTGGAAGCCCTGCCAGAAGGCTGATCCGGTTCTCATGTTTTGTTCTCTCCTGGACTCGGCTGCTCGTGGCCTCCGTGTCGAGGAAGAGAATGGGTTCAAATGAAAACTCGGTCAAAAGCGCTTATAACGATTAGCGGGCAATCGATGCAGGCTCACTTGAACCGCTGGAGCTGTTCTGATTGCGAGTCCCTCACTTCGCGGATCGAGCGTCTGGAAAGTGGCTTCGTCAGTCCGAAAGAGCTAAAATCCCTATCTGTTCGGACTTCTTCGAGCCGTCGCTGCTTCTGTCGATGGATCTCAGGAGAGATGAGATGGCAGCCTTACCTCAGCAGAGTCTCTATCAATGTGATCGATGCGGCACGCGGGATATCACCGCCGCGCCGGTTCTCTTTCAACAGGGAACGCGTACCTATTCCGGTATGTTCCGGTGGGGAACCAGCCAAACTCACTCCGCGCAGCTGGCGGCGCCACCTCGGCGGAAGAGTACTGCGGGACCGCTCCTCCGCTGGGCATTCCCGCTCTGTTTCTGCTTTTTCTGGGGCATTTCGGTTATGAGCACGATGTTTCAACATCAGACGACTGCAAAGACGGGAACTGCGGATGTGCTACTGCTATTCATAGGTGCGATTTGCCTTGGCGGTCTTGTGCGGAACCTCCGACAAATCGCCCTCTACAATCGCGAAGTTCTCCCGCAGCTTCTTTGGAATTGGGAGCATACCTACACCTGTCAGAAGTGCGGAAACTCACGCCTGATCTCTGAGTAACCGGTGTGGGTCGGGATCCGGGTCACATTGCAAATCCAGACAATTACCCAACCGCATCTTGAGAGATAGGGACCGCTCACGCCCCACTCGCGGTCTGGGTTCTTCGGAGCGTTACCGTCCCAAACGCAGACTAGGGCAACGGGGCTGCTTGTTCCTCAGAAGCGGACCGGGGCAGGCGGCCCGATTATCACCCACCTGCTGAATAGGTCATCGGGACCTCTTATGCCCCGATCGCGTGTTGGGGCATCGGGATCATCCCCTGCCCGTCTGTATTTATAAGAGGGTAGGTCGGCGACGTCGTAGACGGACGCGCGCTAACTCTGACGTGAATTTTGATTTGCGTCGTTGAGCAGCAGGGTGAGGGTGTCTCGTGCGGCGCTGGCAAAGTCATCTGGGTACACAATGCGATAGTGGTGAAGAAAAAGCTGCCCGACTGTGAGACCCACGAGGGTTGGCGGCACGTCTGGGTAGTCGCACATGGAGATCGCTACCGTGTCGTGTAAACGTTCGGGTAGCCCATCCAGCAACGTACGGGTATGTGTGTCCACCCTTTGCTATTCGGCACCATTGTCCTTTCCGAGCAAGCTGTCGAGATGATAGAACCAGGGTAGCCCGCTCGATAAGTAGGTAGGCTTGTGAACGCTTGTGGAATGCTGATGTCTCTTCTCCACGATGGGTCAACAGGACTCTCCGTTGCTCAAACGCGGTTCGGGGCAACTATTGGGAATCAATTAGCGATGTCGCTCGACTATGATTGCGCAGAGAACACCCAAGACAAGATAGGCCAGCGGTAGAGTGCCAGTCTCGAATCGCTCGCTCTCTGCTTTCATCCGTTCCCGTTCCGCCCCGGCTTCCGAAGCCGGTCGCAACAGAAAAGCCCCAGCCAATGTCGGCCGAGGCTTGCGAGAGATGCGGGTCCTGATTAGGGCTTGGCCGAGGCTAGCCGGTGCAGCTGTGCGGAGCCCGATTCATGCTTCGTGAAAACGACGTAAATCTTTGTGTCCGCCGGCACCGAGACCACCACATGGCTTTTGGCATTCAGGTTCATGATCTCCGAATCACCGGCTGTCCCTACATTCTGGGCCACCCGCTCGCGGAGCATGTCACCTTCCGAGAACGCGGCGCTGGTATTGTTGCCGGCGATCTCGGCAAGCAGGGAGCCCATTCCTTGAGCGCCACGCACCAACAGGTTCTTGCCCGTGTTCTTTCCGGTTACATCGCCCTTGATCGGTCCCAAATCCAAGTCAGTGCCGATCGCCTCGATCTTCTCTCGGGCGCCATCCAGCAGCTCAATCTCATCGAACTTTACACTGACGAGTCCACTCGGGTCCGCTTGCTGAAGCTGTCCATAAACGCGTGCTCCCGCCGGAACGAGGACCCTATCGCCAATGGCGTAGGTGTACTCCACAATCGCGACAACCGGCGCCTGAACCGCGCTCGAGATCTGAGTCTGCAGCTTGGCCTGAATCCGAGATCCTGGCGCCATATCGAGTACAGGAAACTCACCCGCGCCTGAACTACCTTCAGCCGCGGCCGCCACTCGATTTTGAATCTCGCTGCGAACAAAGATCAGGGAGGGCTCTTTCAGAGAACTTTGCTGTTGAGACTGAGCCTGCGGCGATGACGTAAGTGCAGCCGCTGCCGTGCCGTATGGCTGCGGGTCCTCCCATCTCTGCTGGGTATCGGCGAAGGAAGGAATCGATGCTAGAGACGAGCCTGTCTTCGGCTTTGCAGTAACTTGATTCGTAGGCGAAGGAGCGTTCGTCGAGGGCGGCTGCTTTGCCTCTGACGAACGCGTGCGGCGGATATCGTTCGGTCCGAGCTGTCCTCCAGAGTTATCCGGAGCAGGGTTGCGAACTGTCTCCATCAAAGGAGTCACACTGCCCTTTGTTTGCTGCGTAACCTGCTGTTTTCCTTGATGGGTGGGGGCCTTTGCTCCCATCTGTCTTTTCGGTGACTTGCCTACCAGTGCTGTGAAGACGAAGAAAAGGACCGCTACCGCAAATCCTCCACCCAAGAGCAGGAGCTTGCTCTTGCCGATGCCGGCCGCCGAGGTTGCGGCGGCCCTGGTTGCGAACTCGGGCGTGGTGGCGGTTGCCGGTTCCTGTTTGGTATCCACCTCGGACGATCGCTCGTCAGCCTCGAGTGGAACGACGGTTGCGACGATTTCGGATAATCTCTGCCGGACATTTCTACGGTCTTCGGTGCTGGGTGTCATGAATGATCCTTTCTACTGGCGATCTGGCGTAATGGGTGGTGTGAAGGGCAGTCGGATCAGAATGGGTTGGTCGACTTGATCTGCCTCAGCGAGTTGTAGAAACAGCTTTTCCGTTGATTCCTTGAAGTTAGGGCGGTCGAAGACGACCGCGCCGTCAGCCCGTGCACCGGCTTCCAGCCTGGTCGTGCTCAGCTTGAAGCTCCGAATCTCAAGCTGGTCGGAGATGATGCCTTTTCCCTCTTTCTTCTTTTTCTTAGTGGCCTTACGGCCAGTGATCTGGATCTGCGGCGGAACGATCTCCACTGGGTGGTCGGAATGGTTCAGGACGGAGTAGGAGATCATCGTCTGGTTGTCCCACTGCCGCACGTCACCGATCGAGGTTTCGATCTCTTTCCGATCCCACTTGGTCCACTTTGGTGCGTTGACCCGCTGCTGTTGCTCAAATTCGACATCGAGAGCCGACGGCGAAACCGCTCCCGATCCAAGCTGTACATCCGTTCCGGAGTGCCCGTGTTCCTCAGCCTTGATCTTCGTAGACGCAGGTGCAGGAGCAGCCGAAGTGATGAGAAAGCTTCTTGCGGCACGGTACTCGATCAGAAAATCGACAGGCTGATCCGAGTTGGTGGCGGCTCCACCACTGATCAACTCCAGCGTCACGTGCTGTCCCGACTTGGTGGCGATCAGGAGATTGGACTGCACCGGCTCCTTCGTGACTGGTTTCACGTAGACGTACTCAGGTTCACCCTCGTTGTGCTCGGCTTTGAACGAGCCGGGGCTGCCTAGGATGACGGAGGTGACCTCTTCAGGCATGCGGATCGTAGACTCGAACTCCGGCCGCAAGTGCAGGAGCGTAACTTCCGCAGGATTGATGGTGATCGTAGCAATGCGTGCGCTCGTCGTCTGCCCGGACACATGAAGCCGCATCGGGAAGAACACGGCGATCGGAATGAGCCAGCGTAGTTTCATGGTGTCGATCTCCTTTGCGGCTTCACTGCCGCGATCTTTCGCATCAGGTATTGCCGCCGCACAGCCTGAACGTAGGCGACCACGTCAGGATTGCGGTAGCTCAGCTGCTTCTGAGCAATCCAGCGGTCGCCGGCGTAGTAAGCCGCGGCAACTAAGCGAAGGTCGCCGTGGAACTCCCACATCAGCGTTGTCACATACCTTGTCCCAGCAGCGATATTCTGGTCGACATCGAATGGCTGAACGGCGCCAAAACGCCGCGCGGTGGCGGGCATTAGCTGCATGAGTCCCATCGCGCCCCTATCCGACAGCGCGTGCGGATTCCACCGCGACTCCACGTCGATGAACGCCGCGATCAACTCGGGTGGTACGCGGTACCGTGCAGCGTAATGCTGCACACAGCGTTCCGTCATCGGCGAAGATGCCTCGGCGCAGGCCATCCCGGACAGCAGAAGCGAGAGGAAAAACACGGGCCATCTCATCGCTACGACCCTCCGGAGAACGTCATCTTCTCGGCAAAACGTGCACCGTCATCAAGTAGGCTCTTGAACCCTTCGCGGAGAAGCAGGTGACGGCGGTCCTTCTCAGTTTTGGCCAGAAAGGGCAATAGGACGTCACGCAGTTCCTCGGTGACGTGATCCATTCCAAGCAGCTGTAGCGCGTTCGCGAAATCGATCATTTCGGAAACGGAAGGTGGCTTTTCGAGGGAGTAGTTCCGGAAGGAGAGCGCAATGCCCGCCATCTCGCGATGGAAGTCAGTGTCAGCGTTGGGAGTGCGGCTGCCGATGATGTCGGCTTCGCGCTGGGGAGTAGGGTGCTCGACACGCACATATAGGCTGCGCCGGCGAATCGGATCGCCCAATCGCCGTTCCTCGTTGCTCGTGAGGACGACAAATGGAATAGTTCTGGCCTCCACAGTGCCAAACTCTGGTATCGAGAGCTGCCAAGCGGACAAAATCTCCAGCAGCATCGCCTCGAAGCCGTCGTCCACCTTATCCAACTCGTCGATGAGCAGGACGCAGGGCCGTTCGCACTCCAGAGCCCGCATCAGCGGCCCGGGACGGAAGAAGTCGCGGCCCTTCAGGTCTGCTTGGAGGACTTGCCAGCTCTCATGCTGGCCCTTCGAGAACTCCATGTAGAGGCGTTGCAGCCCCTCGTCGAAGCGACCGATGGCCTTGTCTTCGCTGACCCCGCGATAGCACTGTAACCTCTCAACGTGGGTGCCCGCCGCAGCTGCGACCGAGATCGCCAGCTGAGTCTTGCCGGAGCCCGCCGGGCCCTCAAGCAGCAGTGGCTTCTTCAGTCGCGCCGCGAGAAAGACGACCTGGGTCATTACCGGGTCAACAAAGTATCCCGTCGCCGCGAGCTTCTGTGACAACTCATCGAGTGAATCAAACATTGGTTGACCTCTGCCCCTGAAGTGGGGGCGCTCCGGAAGGGCGGAGAAAAATGCGGTCTCGCTCTAATCGGCAGGTGCGCGAGCCGAGGGCAACATGGAGCCAAAGAATAGCGGCTGAGCTCGTCCACAAAACCAGTGTGAGAATCAGAACGGATCGGATCCACGCGTTATTGGCCCAAATGGGCCAGATCCCACCGACAAGCTGATTAAAGACGGCTGAGTCCATCGCCGTAGTCAGGACCGCTACCCAGAGCCTCGACGTTCGATCTCTCATGTTCGCTCCCTCAAGTGGAGCCAGCATGGGGTCCAACCGAAACTCGGTCAAATTCATCCCGCTCGCCGACCAAGACTGCGCGGGTCCCGTCCCGATCACCTAGATTTGACCGAGATCAGGAAGAGACCCAAGATGCCTCTGTTCGCCGGCTTTGCCGACAACCACGAGAGAAGTGAAGGAGAACAGATATGGCGTTACTGCAGATGCAGGATTGGGCGGAACATACCGATCCTCTCCTTACAGCCGAGGATGTCGCGACGCGATTGAACGTAACGAGGGATTGGGTCTGGGATCACTCGTCCCGGAGATTGCCCTACCTTCCGGTCATTCGCATGAGCGACGGGGCGCTCCGCTATCGGTCCAGCCAGATCGAAGCATTCCTAAGCGAGCGGGAACAGGCTACCCATTTGCACCGGAGACGCCGGTAAACTGGGAGCGGCCACTTGTTTCCTCCACACAGAAACTGAGGAGCAAATGGGAGTCTCATATCAAAGAGGATGGGTCAGGTTACGGGGGAAGAAATGGCATGGCTGTTTCCGCCGCACCGAGCTTGACCCTGCAACGAGTGAACCAAAGCTGATAACAGCCTCCATCGTCCTTGGGCTTCGAACTGAGATGTCGAAGTCTCAGGCCCGGGAACGATTAGAGGCTGAACTGGCCAAACTGGGTGGACGCTCGACGGGGGATCAAATTGTCCCAAATGGAGCTGCCACCTTCGAATGGTTCGTCAAAAACCGTTACCTGCCTCTGAAGGAGGGGGACTGGAGAGAGGAGACTGCCAAGGTCAAGAAGTACCTGATCCAGGCAGATCTCGTCGATGCATTCCATGACTATCGATTGGAGAACTTCGACAAACTCATCCTGCAGACCCACCTCAACAAGCTGGCGAAGAGTCGTTCCAAGGACAGAGTCTTGCAAATCCGATCGTACATGCGGGCTATTTTTGCGGAGGCAGTCGATCAGGGCTATCTCGAAAAGGATCCTGCGCGAATGGTCAAGACTCCCACCAACCTCAGGGAGGTCGATAAGACGACGTTGTCCTGGGATCAGCTGCGTGCAGCCTTGGAGAAGCTGGATGAGCTCAGTCTTCGCGACTGGATTCTGATGAAACTGGATATGTCGAACGCTCTTCGGCCCAGCGAGCTATTTCCACTCCGGTGGCGCTGCTTGCTCGAGGAGACACATACCTTGGATATTCAGGAGACGGCCTACAAGGGTAAGATCCGTTCTTTCGGCAAGACCAAGGGAAGCCTGACCAAGGTTCCGATCGCTGACGTTTTGGCGGACGAGATCGTGGAGTATCGAGAGGAGTGTCGGAGCAAAGGACGGGACACCTCTCCAGACGGCTTTATGTTTCCAGGCCGCTTAGGGGGACCGATGGACTCCAGCAACTATCGCCATCGCGTCCTGCACAAACTGGCCAGAGAGCTGGGCCTCCCGAAGCTGAACTTCCAGGTAATCCGCCGCACAATCGCTACGCTCGGCAAGACCAAGGGTCATCCCAAGGACATCCAAGGCTTGATGCGACATACCCGGCTGGCAACGACGATGGACGTGTACATGCAGTCGCTGGAGAAGGAGGTGCGCACGGCGATCAACTCGATTCACGATGAGTTGGTAGCCACGGGTACTGAGGGACCAACACCTCAACAGCCAGCGGCAGCACCCGCCGGGAGTTTAAAGGGCGAACAAAATCTCAGTAACATCAGCCAAGACCGCTCCCCAAGGCAAAACACGAAGGAAGGAGAGGAAACAAAGATCGAAGCGTCGCCTCGCGGCAAGCTTTTGCAATTTGCGGGCAAAATGCGGGCAAACGATTTGAGAGGGGGCGAGCTAAATGCTTGAAAAGAATTGGTGGACCTGACCGGGATCGAACCGGTGACCTCTTCCATGCCATGGAAGCGCGCTCCCAGCTGCGCCACAGGCCCACTCTGAAGGGACCTTCGTATTTTCGCGGATCGGGAGGGCTAAGTCAAACAGCATGGGGAACAAAGCCTGCATATCCGGTGTCTAAGCGGAGTAGAGTGAGCGAGCACTCGGCCGCCGGCGGCGCAATTTTTCTCGCATCCGTTCGACGGCAGACTTTTGCTGGACATCTGTAGCTTTTCTGGCCTACTGTATTGTTCACCCCGCGGCGACCCGCGGATGAGTTCGCGTTTCGTGAGGGCTGGGATGAGTGATCTGGCGAGCGCGTTAGCGATTGGGAGCGAGGAGCTAAGCCTCGTAACGGAGCTGAAAGCGGGTTCCGAGGCCGCGTTTGCGCTGCTGATCGCGCAGTACAGCCGGCCCGTGTACTCCTTGATCGCGCGCAGCCTGCGGGACCCGGACGATGCCGCGGATGTGACCCAAGAGGTCTTCGTCAAAGTTTTCCGCAACATCCACAGCTTTCATGGCGAGGCTACCCTGCGCACGTGGATCTACCGGATTGCGCTGCGTGAGGCGTCCAATCAGCGCCGCTGGTGGGCTCGCCACAAACGGCAGGAAATGACGTTAGACGACACCCAGGAAAACGACGATGGAGAGAGCTTTTCCCTGGGCGACCTGTTGGCGACCGGCGAAGCGTCGCCGTTTGAGAACGTGGCCCGGGCTCAGTTGCGCGAGCAGGTTGAGGCCGCTTTGCACAAGATTCCCGAGGTATTTCGCACTGCCGTGGTTCTTCGTGAGATCGAGGGATTCAGCTACGACGAAATTGCGGAGATTCTGCAAACGGGTGTCGGCACCGTGAAAAGCAGGCTGATGCGCGGTCGCGCGGCGCTGCGGGAGGCGCTGCGGGCGCCGGAAAAGTCATCAAGAAGTGGAAAGACCAACCAAACTGTCACGAGCCCGGCGCCCACGCGAGGCATCCTAAAACGCGAAGGGATGGTGGGGCGGTGAACGGGCAGGAACAGGGAGCGGGGCGGAGCGTAGAGCGGCAGGCTGCGGATTGCACGGCGGCGCGTGAAAATTTTTCTGCCTACCTCGATGGCGCGCTCGACGGCCGCGTCATGGGGCAGATGGCGGCTCACTTCCAGTCCTGCCGCGAATGCGAGGCGGAGTTTGCCGCGTGGCGCTCGATGCACACCGCGCTGAGTGAGTTGCGGATGGCCGAGGTGCCGCGGGCACTCGAGTCGCAACTGCGCGATGCGCTGGCGGGTGAGTTGGAGCGTGGGACCTATCGTTCGCCGACCCAGCGCTTCGGCGCGTTCTGGCGCTCGTACCTGTTGCCTGCGGGCATGCGGCTGGGTGCCGGGCTTTCTGCCGCTTTGGTGCTGGTGGCGGGTCTAACGTGGCTGATCGGCACAGTCGCGCCGGTGCAGGCGAATGACGACCGGCTGGCGCATCTGAACGCACCGCGCTTTCTCTACTCGGTGACTCCTCCCGAGTCCGTGACGACGAGTAACCGCTTTGTCGCGGTGATGGTGGACGTCAAGGTGAATGCCGAAGGGCGGGTCTACGATTATGACATCGTGGAGGGACCGAAGGATGAGGAGACCCGTACGCGGATCGAAGCCAATCTGCTGGGCAGCATCTTCAAGCCGGCGACTGTGTTTGGGGTGCCTGTTCCGGGTCACGCGATGATGACGTATACCGCTGTTTCGGTGCGTGGATAGGGTTTTCCTGATCTCCATCCTGACTCTGTGCGCTGAAGGCGATTTGCGCTTAGACACGCATCTCTCCTAGACTCCTTCCGTGCGCCGAACCTGTACCATGCCTCTCCGGGCTCCCTCCCCGTCGTGTATCGCTCCGCTCATTGCGGCCGCGCTTTTTGCGTCTTTAAGCTTCATTGCCGTGGGGCAGACGCCCTCTTCCTCGTCTTCCGCGGCCCCGGCGGACCGGGCGGTTGAACAGGCAAATCCGCTGGAGCGGCCCCGAGCGGCCCAGGTCGAGCCCGGAGGCGCGGCCGTAACGCTGGAATACAACGAGCCGCTGTTTGACCTGTCGAGCGCGCTGAATGTCTGCGGCTATGACGCCGACCTGGAGCACTCGGCGCCGGTGCGGCTGGCGGTGCGCAAAGAGCTCAACGAGGCCTTTGCCTCCAGTGAAGAGGCGCGGAGCAGCCGGGACGCGCTCTGCAGTTACCTGACGCAGCACCGGTTGGCGGATTCGGCGCTGAATGTGGGGCAGTATGTCTCGCTGGCGCTGTATCTCTCGCCCCCGCCGGAGCTGAAGCCCAACCTGGATGAATCCGAACTGCCGCCGCAGGCGGCGCAGGTGGTGAATGTGCTGCCGCCCCTGCGCAATTTTGCGGAGGCTACGCAGTTGCACCTGATCTGGGTGCGGCACCGGCCGGAGTATGAGGCGCTGGCGGCTCGTGTGCATGAGCCGATGGAGGCGATGATCCTTCGCACCAACATCTACCTGCACCAGCCGGTTTCGAGCTATGACGGCCGGCGCTTCCTGGTGCTGCTGGAGCCGATGCTTTCACCCGCGCTGACCAACGCGCGGATCTACGGGTCGGATTACATCATCGTCACGTCGCCGGATGACAATCCGACCGGTGATCCGGTGCGGATGGACGACATTCGCCACATCTATCTGCATTATGTGGTGGAGCCGATGGTGTACAGCCGAGGCAGCGCGATGGAACGCATCCAGCCGCTGCTGCGCGGGGTGGCGGATGCGCCGATCGACTTTGCCTACAAAAGCGATGTGGAGGCACTGCTGACGGAGTGCCTGATCAAGGCAATCGAAGCGCACCTGTATCAGTTGGCGGAGCCCGCGCCCAAGCGTCCGGCGACGATCAAAAATCGTACCGAGGTGGAGCAGTACCAGGAGGCGAAGGCGCTTTACGACCGCGAGACGGTCGCGGCACAAAACGTACTGGCTACCAAGGATGACCGCGCCGGGTGGGTGCTGACCGGGTACTTTTACCAGGCGCTGAGCACGATGGGCGACAAAGGGGACGGTCTGCGTGATGAGATCGCGCCGATGATCTATGGACTCGACGTAGATGGGGCGCGCAAGCGGGCCGAGACGATGGTGTTCGTGAAGGACACATCGAGCGACCCGCTGGGGGGCCGTGTGGCCACGCAGCCGCATAAGACGGGAGCGATTGATTTTGCTGAATCGGACCTGATGAAGGGTGATGTCGCGGATGCGTCCGACCTGGCAGGCAAGGTGATGGCGGATCCGGCGGGAGATCATGGCCGGGCGCAGTACGTGCTGGCCCGGATTGACCTGATGCAGGGGCAGCCGGACAAAGCCATGGAGGGCTTCGCGGCGACGTTGAAGCTGAGCCAGGACCCCCGCACCGTGGCGTGGAGCCACATCTACCTGGGACGGCTCTACGACAACATGAACCCGCCTGATCGGCCCAAGGCGGTCTCCGAGTACGAGGCGGCGTTGGCGGCTCGTGATGCGCGGCCGGATACGAAACTCGCCGCTGAAAACGGAGTAAAGCAGCCGTTTGCGTTGCCGCAACGGGCGGGGCAGCCGCAGCCGAAGCCGGAGGATAGCAGCTTCGATCCGACCGGAAAGGCGCAGAAAGAGGCGTATCGGCCGGGAACTCCGCAGTAGGGCAGTGTTTGTGCGCATCATTTCTTGCTTTTCGGAGGGAGGTCCGGGCTTCAGCCCCGACATTCAATGCGGAGAAGAACGGGGCTTCAGCCCCGGGTTTTGTGCTGACATCGGAAAGAACCCTGGGCAAAGGCCTCATTATTTTGGCTCTCCTTTCGTGGGGCTGAAGCCCCACGCTCCCTCCCAGATTCACCTCGTATCGGTGATCGTGATTCGTTTTACGCCGGTTGGCGGATTCCACTGACCGCCGGGTGCGGGTTGCGGTTGGCCGTAGACTGATTTGGTGAAGCGGAGCGCAGATCGGGTTGTGCAGAAAGGCTCGTCTCCGGGCGCCACGGGGCGAACGGAGCGTACCGATGAGGGGGCCGAGCCCCAGTCCACGGCGGGGGCACTGGAGGCGGCACTTGGCTATGAGTTTCAACAAGCGAAGTTATTGCAACTCGCGCTGACGCATAGCTCGTACATCTACGAGGCGCGGCTGGGGCGGGCGAAGACCAACGCCGATGAGCCGAACGAGCCCGGTACCGACAATGAGCAGATGGAGTTTCTGGGTGACGCCGTGCTGGGGCTGGCGGTGACGGAGCTGCTGCTGCGGGACTTTCCCGAGCGCAGTGAAGGCGAGCTGACGCGCATGAGGGCCAGCCTGGTCAGCCGCAAGCGCATGGCGGAGCTGGGCGCAACGCTGGGGTTAGGGGAGCTGCTGCGCATGGGCCGAAGTGCCGAGATCGGCGAAGGCCGTCAAAAGCCGGCGGTGCTGGCCAATACCGCCGAGGCGATCCTGGGCGCGGTGTACCTGGACGTGGTGCGCGGAGCCGATGCCCGTGCCCGCACCAACGAAAAAGCATTGCGGGTGGTGCGCGGCATCGTGGAGCGGCTGCTGGTGGAGCCGGATCTGCCGGGCATTCGTGCGGAGCTGATGGCGGACTCCGGACGCGGGGCGCTGCGCGACGCCAAAAGCCGACTCCAGGAGCGTGTGCAGGCTGAGCGTGCGGGGCGGCTGCACTATGCCGACGTGGGCGAGATCGGGCCGGCACACGCGCGGCAGTTCGCGGTGGAGGCACGGCTGGAGACTGTCTATGGCGCCGTGCACACGCTGGCGGCCGCAGAGGGCGCGAGCAAGAAAGAAGCACAGCAGGCGGCGGCGGGGATCGCACTGCAGCATTGGGGGGGTGCCGCGAAGGCCGCTGCCTCTGATTCAATCCTGACTGAGGAGCAGCAGCCGAAGAGCCGAGCCCGGGCACGGGATCGCAAGCCGACGGTAAAGGGCTGACGCGTGAGCGCCCCGCCAGCGGTTCGGCCCAGGCACCATGTACACGCCGAGCAGCCGAGCCTGCTGGCCACGGTCTCGGCGCTGCTGCGTGTGCTGGTGATCGGGATATTTGTCCTGACGTTTCTGATCCAGCCGTTCCGCATTCCGTCGGGCTCGATGGAGAACACGCTGCTGATCGGCGACTGGGTGCTGGTGAGCAAGACCACGTTCGGACCGCGGGCTGACGGCGGCATAGACGGCTGGATAGAGCACCATCTGCTGCCGCCAACCCCGGTGCGGCGAGGCGATCTGGCCGTGTTTCACTTTCCGCCCGACCCCTCGCACGACCTGGTGAAGCGGGTGGTGGCGCTGCCGGGGGAGCGGCTGCGGCTGCATGACGGGCGTGTCTTCATCAACGGCCAGGCGCTGCCGGAGACCTATGCGCTCTACACGCCCGCGCAGCCGGAGGTCTTTCGCGATGAGTTTCCGAACCTGCGCGAGGCCGATCCCAACGTCGATCCGCGCTGGTGGCTGATGCTGCGGCGCAGCCTGTCGGCCGATGGCGAGCTGACCGTCCCGGCGAACGCCTATTTTGTGCTCGGAGACAATCGCAATAACAGCGAGGACAGCCGGTATTGGGGATTTGTGCCGCGGCCCATGATCGTGGGCCGGCCGCTGCTGGTGTACTTCGCGGTACCGGACGGAGCCGACGCACCCGATGGCGGCCCCGTCGAGCGGTTGCGGTGGGTCTTGGCCTGGGTGCGGCAGCGGGTCGGTGTCCCGCATTGACGCATCACTGTCTCCAGCGCCGGCAGTCCGCAGATAATGGGTCAGTTTGCAACCTTTCAGCGCTTTGCGCCGATGATCAATGGGCTTCTCCCAGTGGTGGAGCCGGTGCTGCGGCCGTTTTGGACGGCATGCTGTGGGATTCCGACGCACTCGACGGCCAACTCAAGCAGGAATACGGCATCGAGATAATCGCGCCCAACCGCCGCTATAAGAAACGCTGGAAGGTCGAACGGCTCTTCGCCTGGATGCACAATTTCCGCCGCCTCGTCACCCGATGGGAACACCACATCGAAAACTTCCTTGGCATGGTCCATCTCGCCTGCCTGCACATGATGCTCAGACGTTTATGAGACCGCTTCTAGGGATGGGTGGACGCCATGGGAGTCAGCTTCTAGAAGGCTCAGCAAAAAATAGAGAGGTGAACGTGCTTTTAGCTAATTCGTATAGCTACAGAGGCGTCATTTCTCCACTCCGCAGACGATGAAACTGTCGGCTCCGGTCGAGATGACGCCTTCATCCCAACACGGAAACCGCTATAGCGTTCGTCGTGGTTGCATTCGCTTATTCGCTCACGGCTCATGACCGGCCTGCGTCGAGCGGAGTCTGCGCAATGTGATTGCTGAGAACTTAAGATATTCTTCGAAAAGCGATGAAGCCGGCCCAAGCTCGATGTATCAAGTTAGTCCGCGCGACGCCAGGACACCAACATCTGAACTCATCGTACTTTCCAGCTTTGTGAGCCGGAGAAACTGACTCGGATAGTATGCTGCCGACCCGAAAGCTCCTGCGAGGCTCTGCTTCCAACGTCATCCGGCTGGCGCTTTCCGTGCTGGTGGGAATCGTTCTTCCACCCATTCTGGTGCACCATCTTTCGCAGGCGGAATACAGTGCCTGGGTTCTGATCCTCCAGCTGAGCGCCTATGTCAACCTGCTCGATCTTGGCCTCCAGACCGTCGTCAGCAAGCTGATCGCAGAGAACCATAGCGTCGGAAACAGCGAGGCAAATCGCGATCTTCTCAGTACATCCTTCAGTGTGCTGGCAGGCATTGCGGGAATCGGTATCGTTATCGTCTCCGTGATGGTCTGGCGGGTTCCACAGCTCTTTCACCAGATGCCCGTCGCGCTCCTGTCCCAGGTGCGCCTGGGACTGTTTGCGATCGGAGTTTCCGCGGCGTTCGGCTTGCCGTTCAATTCGTTTGCCGCGGTTTTTACCGGCTTGCAGGAGTATGGACTCCCCACGGTCGTCGCCCTGTTCAGCCGCTTTGTATCTGCGGCGATCCTGATTGCTTTGTCCCTGCTGCACGCGAGCCTCTTCCAGCTCGCGCTCGCGATGGCTGCCGTGAACATGATGACCGCCTTTGCCCAGTTCTCTGGCTTTAAGCGCTATGCGGGTGAACGAATTGCGTTCTCCCTCTTTCGCCTGCACCGCGACACCGCTGCGACACTATTGCGGTCCGGCGGCGTGCTTGCCATCTGGACGCTCGGGGGCCTGTTCGTCAGCGGCCTCGACCTGGTCATTGTTGGCCATTTCGATTATTCCAATACCGGCTATTATGCCATTGCAGCCACCGCCACAAACCTTTTGCCCATGGTCGTCAACAGCCTCTTTTCGCCTTTGCTTCCCGCTGTCTCCTCCATGCAGGTCACCAGCACGCCTGTCGATATCGGGAAGGTCACGTTGCGCATGTCGCGCTATTGCACCCTGGTCCTCTGCCTTCTCAGCCTGCCGCTCACCGTGGGCGCCTTTCCCTTTTTGTCGCTTTGGGTTGGACACGGCTACGCGATGAAAACGGTCTTCTTCCTGCAAATTCTTGTGATCAGCAACTTTATCCGGCAGCTCGGCTTGACCTATTCTCTTGTTGTCATCGCTACCGGCAGGCAACGGTTTGCCACCCTTGCCGCAGTCGCTGAAGCCGTAGTAAACGTCGTGGTGAGTGTCTGGCTTGCACGCAGGATTGGCGCTCTCGGCGTTGCATTCGGTACCCTGGCCGGAGCCGTTGTGAGCCTTGGCCTGCACCTCACGGTCAGCATGCGGCTCACGCGATCCGCGATTGCTATGCCTTCCTCTAGATTCATCACGCACAGCCTCTTGCGTCCGCTCACCTGCCTTATTCCCTTAGTTCTGCTCCGCACCTCCTGGAGAGGAACAGGCATGCTCCCCGCGGATCCCTCCATGCTTGCGCTGTGGTTTGTTGCGACCGCGCTTGCGGTTGGCCTGGTCGGCATGACCGCTACAGATTGGGAGATGATCAGAATAAGATTTGCTGGATTGGCTGTCAGCGCAGGCGGCTTCAGGGTTCGAACGCGGAAGGAGAGCAATCGTAAACTGTAACCGCAACCATCCCGGCCAGAAAGTTACCGGGTCAGCTATTGTGATCTTGGGGAACCGCACTACATATCTGAACGAGAGAAAGGGTGGGGGGCTAGGGCAGTATTCCTGAAACCGTGACTTCGTGAAACAGCGTGCAGGCCAGTTTTCTTGTGAAAAATTGGCGTAAACGGTATCGACTTCGGGTACACCATCAGGAATACTGCCGTACCGATCTTCGCGATATCCATCAACAGCTGCGGCATTGGGCTTTCGCCTATAGGGAAAAGAGCGGCTGAAAACCGCACGAGGAGCAGGCAATGAGCAATCTGAAAGCGCTGGAAATCTGGTTTGTGACCGGAAGCCAGCACCTCTATGGCGAGACGACGCTTAAATCGGTAGCCGCCAACGCCGGCGTGATCGCCGAGTCCCTCGACAGCGAAAAGGTTATGCCGGTGCGTGTGATTGTAAAGCCTGTCATGACACGGCCGGAGGAGATCCGCGAGTTGTGCCGTGACGCAAATAACACTGAGGCTTGCATCGGGCTCGTTCTGTGGATGCACACCTTTTCACCGGCGCAGATGTGGATTGCGGGGCTTACGCTGCTCAGCAAACCGATGCTTCACCTGCATACCCAGTTCAATCGCAGCCTTCCCTGGGAATCCATCGATATGGACTTCATGAACTTGAACCAGTCCGCGCATGGAGATCGAGAGTTTGGCTTCATCACCGCCCGTCTGCGGCTGCCGCGCAAGGTGGTGGTGGGTTTCTGGCAGGAAGGCGAAACCATCCATGAGATAGCTGCATGGAGCCGGGCCGCGGCGGGCTGGCATGAAGCGCAACACCTCAAGGTGGCGCGCTTCGGCGACAACATGCGTGAGGTGGCGGTGACAGAGGGCGATAAGGTCGCCGCCCATGCGAAGTTCGGCATCAGTGTCGATGGCTTTGGCGTTGGCGATCTGGTCGCCGCTATGGACAAGGTTACGGAGGCGGCGGTTCAGGATCTCGTTGCCGAGTACCGCAAAATGTACAGCATTGCGCCGGAGCACGATAAGGCGCAGGCCATAGCAGAGGCTGCGCGCATTGAGCTAGGGTTGGAAGCCTTTCTCACCGAGGGTGGTTACGGCGCTTTCACGGACACGTTTCAAGACCTTCATGGCCTGCCTCAGCTGCCGGGCCTGCCCGTCCAGCGACTGATGGCAAAGGGATACGGCTTTGGCGGGGAGGGCGACTGGAAGACCGCTGCGCTTGTAAGAATCATGAAAACCATGGCCGATGGTCTGCCGGGCGGAACGTCGTTTATGGAGGATTACACCTACGATTTCAGCGGAACGCCGAGGGTGTTGGGAGCACACATGCTGGAGGTATGCCCTTCGATCGCCGCGGAGAAGCCCTCGCTCGAGATTCATCCTCTAGGCATTGGGGGCAAAGCGGATCCTGTGCGCCTCGTCTTTACGGCTCCTGATGGACCTGCCGTTGTAGCATCGCTGATCGATATGGGCGGACGCTTTCGCCTGGTGATGAACGAAGTCGAGGTGGTGCAGCCGGATCGGCCGCTGGCGAAGCTTCCAGTCGCTCGTGCGGTTTGGATTCCTCAACCGAATCTAAAGATCGCGGCAGCCGCCTGGATCTATGCGGGGGGCGCGCACCATACGAGCTTCAGTCAGGCATTACGCTCCGAAATCATCGAAGACTTCGCTGAGATAGCAGGTGTTGAGCTGGTGCGAATCGACGCTGCGACACGCATCGCGGACCTGCGCCGGGAGCTGCGTTGGAACGAGGCCGCCCTGCGATAACGCATGGTAATCAGGACAAGGAGAGAATTTTGCGCATAGTTGCGGGAGTCGATTTCGGAACGCTGAGTACGCGGGTCACGCTGCTGGACGCAGAGCACGGACGGCTTGGAACAGCCGATGCATCGTACCCGCTCAAACGCAGGCGTGATGATCCAAACTTCGCGATGCAGTCGCATGGTGACCAGATGGATGCGCTGGTGCGAGCCATGCGGGACGTGCTTCGGCAGACGGGTGTCGACGGTGCCCAGGTGGAGGCCGTAGCGTTGGACACCACGGGTTCCAGTGTCATCGTGGTTGACGACGCGATGCGCCCGCTGGATGACTACTATCTCTGGTGCGATCACCGTGCTCTCCATGAGGCGCAGCAGATTACCGCATTGGCCCACGCCAGGAATTTGGAGGCGATCGAGTGGTGCGGCGGCGTGTACTCGCATGAGTGGGGCTGGGCTAAGCTGCTCCATTGGTTGCGCAACAACCCAGCGAAGCGCGCGCATTTCGCTGCGGCCTTTGAGCACTGCGACATGGTGGCCGCGACCCTGTGCGGCATCACCGATCCGAAGGCTGTGAAGCGCAGCGCCTGCGCCATGGGCCATAAATGGCTCTGGAATCCGAAATGGGGAGGCTACCCTTCGCAGGCGTTCTTTTCCGAGCTCGATCCGCTGCTCGATGGGGTGCGCGACAAGATGGCGGGGGAGGTGCTGACGTCGGATCATCTCGCCGGAACGCTCGCGCCGGCCTGGGCTGAGCGGCTCGGTTTGCGGCCGGGAATCCCCATTCCAGTGGGTGCGTTCGACGCCCACTGGGATGCGATCGGCGCCGGTTGCCGCGAGGGCGATGTCGTGAACGTCGTCGGCACCTCCACCTGCATCATCGCGATGGGCAAGCAGGCACAACTCATCCCTGGCGTCTGCGGCGTGGTGCCCGGGAGCGTGCATCCGGCGTTTACCGGTGTGGAAGCAGGAATTTCCGCTGTGGGAGACATCTTTGAGGCGATCGCCCGGCGTGCGGCCACGGATGTGCAGCAGCTCTCCGGAGGGCTCGATCAGTACAGCGCGGGACAGACTGGTCTGCTGCGCCTTTGTTGGGATAATGGGGATCGCACCGTACTGGTCAAAAGTGAGCTGGGAGGGATTACGCTCGGCTGGAATCTGCTGCATACCGCGCAGGATGAGCTCTTTGCAGCGATTGAAGGCACGGCCTTTCAGACGCGCATCATTCTTGAGCGCATGGCGGACTACGGGGTTCCGATTCAGCGCGTCATCAACGCAGGCGGTATCCCGCAGAAGAACGTAGTCTTGAATCAGGTGTACGCCGATGTGCTCAACAAGCCGGTGCTTGTGCCCGATAGCACGCCGACAAGCATCGGATCCGGAATCTTCGCGCAGCTTGCGGCCGGTATCTTCAGCTCGGTAGAGGAGGCACAGAGCCGCATGTGTCCCCGTTATCAGGTGTACGAACCACGACAGAAGCAAGCACAGATGTACGAAGAGCTTTATGCACTGTACAGAAAGGTGTATTTCGCCTTCGGGGACAACGCTGCGCCGCTAACAGATCTGTCCGGAGTTCTTCGCAAACTACGCGAGATAGCCTCCGCGGCGCATACCTTGGTGGCTTCCGCACAGTAAAGTACAGACCGCAACGCGGAGACAGGTACAAGATATAGCGTCGCGGCTGTGCGATACGCAAGGCTGTAAAAACAATCACACGAGAGGAAAGAACGATGCTGCTGAAAGAGCTGCGCGAAGAGGTCTTGGAGGCGAATCTGGAGCTGGTGCGGCGTGGACTGGTTCTCTACACCTTCGGCAACGCATCCGCCGTGGATCGTGAACGGGGTCTCGTCGTCATTAAGCCGTCCGGTGTGGAGTATGCCGACCTGCGACCGGAGCACATGGTCGTGACGGATCTGCAGGGAGAAGTGGTCGAGGGCGATCTCAAGCCATCCTCCGACCTCGACACCCACACCCTGCTGTACCGTGAATTTTCCACCATCGGCGCGGTCGTGCACACGCATTCTGAATTTGCAACCAGCTTTGCGCAGGCGGGCATGCCCATTCCCCCCTTCGGAACAACACACGCGGACTACTTTTACGGCCCGGTTCCCGTGACCGCACCGCTTTCCGATGCGGCGATTGCAGGCAAATACGTCCATGAAACGGGATTGGCGATCGTTGCGCGTTTTCGTGGTGACGAGGACACGCCGGGGCTCGACCCGCTTGCTGTTCCGGCCTGCCTTGTGAACGGCCATGCTCCCTTTGTCTGGGGAAAGACAGCGGAGGACGCAGCCCATATTGCCGTAGTTCTGGAAGCCGTGGCGCGTATGGCCTATCGCACCCTGACGCTAGAGGTAAATAGGGTTGAGGTCTCCCAGGCACTCCTGGATCGGCATTACTTTCGCAAACACGGAAAGAGCGCGACTTATGGGCAAAGCAAACCCACTTAGCCAAGGTGTATGTCGCGGTTTCGACTCAGGCAGCGCGGTCGTAATCTACGTCGCTTCCTCTTGGAGCATCGCAATCGGACATCCATCGGTCTTTGGGCTTTTCTCGCGGGCCGATCCTGGTGACTGCCTCAAGTGGAACCATTGTTGAACCGCATGGTGGCATCATTAGAGATATGAGAGAAGAACGCTACAAGCTGCGAGTCGAAACGAAAGGGTTCACCGCCATTGAACTCGCAGAACTGCAAGAAATCATTGAATCGGTAAGCGGAGCCGGTACGGTGCAGCCGCGCACCGGCGAACCACTTCCCGACGGCTCGCTTTATGCGCCTGCGCCCAGCATTCACATCACCGTGCATCTGGAAACAGCAGAACCAGACGTGCAGAATGGAGTGCCTTCGAAACAAGCTGCGCTCATTCCGTACAGAAAGCTTGCAGAACAGGTCGCGGCAAAGACATCCAAGTGGATTGACTCGCGTTTCGCCGGCGGCAGGAGAGAGGTGGACATGAACGTTCAGCTTTTTAGTCCAGACAAGACACTGATTGCCATCAAAAGTCGCTGATATTGCAGGTTGCGGCAGAGCAGGAAAAGCTCGGGCCGCAGCTGCAACGCAGTACAACTTGCGAGCGTTTGCGGCGTGCAAGAGCCGTGCAGCTGAACCGGGGCAGAGTAGATCCCCGGTTTCATAGAAATCGGATTGCAGTGCAGGCTCGACTTACTCAGCTTCCTGGCCGTCCGGAGTCTGTAATGTGAGCTGGGTCAGCTTCGACCGGCTCTTACCCCGCGGCTCCCACACAGGCGACGCGAGCTCAGGCATGGGCTTGGCCTGAAAGATCTTGCGTGTTTGCCGTGCGATAAAGCGAGCCGAGGTCTTGGCCTTTTTACGCCGTGCACTATCGGTTGAAATGCCCGTACCCGCGTACATCTGGCGATACAGCTTGGAGAGCAACACAAACGCCAGGCGGGCCCGCAGCGTAGGTGTGCATGCTGAGCGTTTCCAGACCTCCTTGAGGTCATAAAAACGATCCCAAACAGCCTGTGTTCGTTGGCTGATCTCCGAAGAACTCATGGACGGATGCGGCGTGAACATCTTCGGCCGCACTGCCGTGGGGATCAGCCAGTAACGCGTCAACGGCGTACCGTCGACGTTCTCGATCTCGGGCTTGGCCGCCTGCTCCTTCTCCCAGCGGCCGAAGTCGACGGTGCCGGGGAAGGGTGTCATCATGACGAACTGCGCGAAGGTGACATCGGCCTTCATCGCCAGCTCCACTGTGGCGTCGAAGGTGCTTGGCTTGTCCGTGGGCAGCCCAAAGATGAAGGATCCCAGCACGTGCAGGCCATGCTTGCGAAACATCTGCAGCTGCTCAATGAGGCGGTCGCCGGAGTAGTTGAAGTCCTTGTAAACGGCCTTCAGCCCTTCGGGTGTAACCGCCTCAACGCCCACCAGCGCGCCCTTGATGTTGGCGCGGCGCATGGCATCGAGATACTCGCCATCCTCGGCGGATTCCATCGTGATCTGCGTGAAGAAGACCATGTCCTTGGGCAGCTTCGCAAGTTCAGCCATCAGCATGAAGCGCTCATTGCGCACGGCCAGCAACGACTCGACCTTTTCGGTGTTGCCCTGTTCACGGGCGAGACGCAGGTCCGTAAGCGTGACGGGATAAAAGTTATCATCCGCGAGCGCGATGAAGCGGAAACCTTTGCGACGCAAATCGATGATCTCGTCAATGACCTTCTCGAAGCTGCGTTGCCGCGGCTTCTGGCCATCGGTGCGCCAAACGGAGCAGAAGGAGCAGTGCTTGGGACAGCCGCGGATCGTCTGCACGGAGGCCCACATGTACTTGTCGGTCTGCATCAAGTCCCAGCGTGCGGCGAGGAACTCATCGCCTTCAATTTTGCCGCCGTCGTAGATTCGCTGAGCCTCGCCGCGGCCCGCGGCACCGCGCCGGATATCCATCAGCACCTTGCCCCAGGCAACGTCGCCATCGCCTTTGACGACGTGATCGGCGTAGCCGCGCTCAAAAGGCTCCTCTGGAAACAGCGTTGCATGAATGCCGCCGTAGACAACGGTGGCTCCGCGCTCATGCGCAAGGCGCCCCACCTGGTAGCCACGGAGCGCATTGCCTGTGTGCACGCTGATGCCTACCACATCGCCTGCCGCGATGGTCATTGGATCGAGAGGCTCGATGGACTCATCGACCAGAATCGGATCGCCGAAGGACGCCGGTGTGGCGGCTGCCAGTACAAAAAGCCAACGAGGTGTGATGACGGCCGTGCCAAAGGAGTTATCACTGGGGTTAATCAGGTGTACAGCCATGCTTGAGCGTTCCTAATAACTTTGATGCTGTTTGCGGAGTTTGTGAAGTGGGGCCGGGCTCGAGAAGCTGCTGATAAACCTCAGATTTCCCTATCACAGTTTGGGAGGGATATTGAAGAGTCGCTATCCGAACCGGGCATTTCCACCGGATCTGCTGCTTACGTCACTCGGCGAAAAGCATGCTGCCGCAGCAGCGCAAGCTCTTGCCGGGAACTCCGAAGGGAAACGTGGAGCAGGCCCGAGCGACAACATAGCCGTCCAGCTGGATCGAGCTGCAGGGGCAGAACGCGTTCAGACCACCATCATGCCCGAGAGAGTCCCCGAGAGAGTCATAGCTCATTGCGTTGTTGAACCAACTCACCACAGTGTGGCTCTGAGCCATTGACGTCCTCGTTCTCGTTCGTTGTCTTGCCTTTCAATCATACTGTCCATTCGATCTGAACGCGAGAAGCTGGTTTTGCGACGAATCAGTGATCCCACAGGAGACCGAATGGACTACCACCAGAATGCCAGAACGACGGTTGCGTCCTGAGAAGAACTGGCGAATAGGGTTCTTGAGCAGGGCTGCACGTTTGAAGCTGGGTGCGGCCAGCTTCAAACGTGAGCGCGAAGCCCGCGGCCAAATGGGTGAGCCGCCTCCTGCGCCGGGCCGCGCTCAACCGGCTCCGTTCGCTTGATCCCCCCGTCGTGCGCTGAGAGCATCAGTGTTTCTCTGAACAAGGACTGTGAGTGGAATTAAGACAAAAGAGAGGATTCTAACTACGTTTTGCCAAACGCATCGATAAGCGAAGTAATCTTGATTTTCTTGCGGAGTTCATCAATGGATGCTTCACTTTTGATACTTACGTCGACGCTCTCACCGGGAATGATGTCGAAAAAATTATCAGACAATTCGGCGTCATCTTCGGAAAACCGTATCCACACGCTACGCGCCAGCACCTCTGATCTGATGTGCAGCGTATACAAGCCGGCAGATCCAGCTTGAAGCGACCAGGATAAATGAGCCTTCGGCAGTTGCACCTGCTTCGTGGGCACCAGATAAAGCAGGTTCTGCGATAGCGAAATACCTTTCCGATGAAGTTCCGTCACAACAAAGACCTGATCTAAATCTGGAGCCATCGCCTGCAGCGACTGCATGCTCTTCTCTTCAAAGACGCTGCTGGAAAGCTTCGGAACGGTTATTGCTTTTGTCCACTCGCCCAGGACCTTCCCCGTCAGAGTGACGAGACGCACACGCAGCTCGGCTTCGAGGTCAGAGGTCCCGTCCGAAACGACGGATACTCGCAGCATACCGTTTTCCACATGAGGAGACACCAGTACCGGGCTGTAGAACCGCCGAGCGTAATATTGCAGCGCCTTCCAGCGCCCGTAAGAATCGATGCTGGACCAGGAAGCGACGGGCCAGCAGTCGTTCAACTGCCAGTAGATCGAACCCATAATTCGATTGCGATTCCGCCGAAGGTGCTCGGCGCCTATTTTGATTCCCTCGGCCTGCAAAATCTGACTTACATAAAGGAACGACTCGAAGTCCTTCGGCTCGCTGTAATCGCGGAGCATGTACTCATGAATGAGGGCATTGCCACTCGCGTTCTTCTGGTGTGCGAGCATGACGGGGGTGGTGATGCCGGTACGGTCTTCCGGCAATGTGAACTTGCGAACACTGTCCATGAGAGGAAAAGATTGAAACCCATACTCCGTCACGAAGCGCGGAAAATGCTCCTCATAGGCGGAAAAAGGCTGCTCTCCGTGCCATACAGTCCAGTCGTGCACGTCGCCGGAGTTGTAAGCGGCGGAGGTTGGCTCGTAGTCTGCGCTGGGCGAACTCGGCCAGAAGGGAATCTCAGGCTCCAATCGCGCGGCGGCGGCGCCGATGATACCGCTGAAGGTTGTGAGGTAATACTGCAGCGCCGGCCTATCGACTGTGATTCCGGCGGTCTGTTTTTCTCCCTGGAATACCGGTTCGAGTTCATTGTTGCCGCAGAGCAGGACAATGCTGGGATGATTGCGGAGGCGTCGAATCTGCTCGTCTACTTCAATAGCAACATTCTGCTTGAGCGCGTAGTCGCCAGGCTTCCAGTTATTCGCAAACATCATGTCCTGCCAGACCATAAGGCCTAACTCATCGCAGATATCATAGAACTCGTCTGTCTCATAGTAGCCGCCTCCCCAGTGGCGAATCATGTTCATGTTCGCCTGCACGGCCGAGGTGAGAATGTGCCGATAGTCGGCAGTTTTGACGCGTGAGGGAAAGCTGTCGAAGGGGATCACATCCGCGCCTTTGGCGAAGATGGGAATGCCGTTCACAACGAATTCGAATGATCGGCCCCAGGTATCCACATCTCGTCGCAGCAGCACCGAGCGCAGACCGGTACGCACATTGCGCGAGTCCTGCATTCTGCCGTCCATGCTGACGTCAAAGTGAAAGTCATAGATCGGCTGCCCCCCATATCCAACCGGAAACCAGAGCTGAGGGTGGAGAATCTCCACCGGAAACATTAGGTGATTTAGCCCGGTGTGCAGCATTGCGTTCTGTTGCAGTTCGTGAACTCCGCCTATTCCGTAGCGCAGTATCAGCTCGGCTGTTCCATCGTGCGAGGCCATTACATCGGCTTCAACGCTGAGGTGGGCCACCTCCGCAGAGACCTGCGGTTGACGGACGGAGAGATCACTGATGCGAGCGTCGTCCCAGGTTTCTAACTGCACTGGACCGCTGATCCCGCTTAGGACAAACCGGGGTCCCCAGTCCCAGCCGTACTCATAGGCAGCTCTTCGGATGTAAGGCTTCGGACCGCGGGCCGCCGTTTCTGACGGAAAGAGAACGTGAATTCTGTTCTCGCCTGGATGCAGCAGCGGCTTCGCATCCAGACGCCACTCCCGGAATGCATTGTCTGCTGTAAGAACCTCTTTGCCATTCACTGAAACGATAGCCTTCGTGTCCAGGCCCTTGAAGACGAGCGTTACATTCTTATGTGCGAGCACTGCTGGTTGGACATCGAAGGAGCTCTCGTACTCCCAGTCCGCTTTCTCGATCCACTGGAGCTTGGATTCGTTCTCCCGATAGAAAGGGTCGGGGATGAGATGGTTCTGGAGCAAAGCCGTATCCACATCACCCGGCACTCCAGCGGGGAACCACGGAGCACTGCTTGTGTTGGTGCTTGCCGGGACCTGGCGGAACTTCCAACCGGAGAGGAGAGGAGTAATCTGCTTCTCGGCCAGCGCCGGAACGCTCAGAATGCCTATGAAAACGCACAGCAGCACGGCGGCTTGCGCCATCGAAGATTTATAACTTCGGGTAATAGATATTCTCCGTAACCTATGCATGAGCAAGCTTGAACACCTCGGATCCAGCTAGCAGAAAGGCTCCAACGCCGTAGACGTAACTCGCGGATGGAGAGAAGTGAGCAGGAGATCCACCACCCTGCTGTATGTTTCCGAGTCGGCCATCCGCATAGATATGAGTGACGAGTTCCTTCCATCCGGCTGCGACTATAGGCTCGTAAGTCGCGCGGTCTAACAACCGATGATTGATTCCCCACGCCAGACCGTACACAAAGAACGCTGTTCCCGAGTTCTCCGGCTGATCATAACTCTGTGGATCGAGCAGACTTGCATGCCAGGATCCGTCCGGCTGCTGCAGCTGAGCGATCTTCGAAGCCATCTCGCGAAATTGGCTTACATACCGCGCGTGAGCGCTGTCGGTTGCCGGATCCGCCTGAAGCACCTGGACGAGGCCCGCCAGCACCCAGCCATTGCCTCGAGCCCAGAAGATCCGTTTCCCATTGCTCTCATGCTTGTTTTCATAGGTGGCATCACGTAAGAAGAGCTTCTCGTCCGGCACGTAGAGTTTGGCAGTCGTGTCCCACCATTCCCGGTCGATGTATTCGAGATATCGCTTGTCTCCGGTGAGTTCATAAAGTCGAGCCCACACCGGCGGAGCCATGAACAAGGTGTCGCACCATGACCATGGATGGGTGTCCTGTTGCGTTGCAAGCAGGTGATCGAACTGACCCTCAATCGATTCCAACACGTTCTGCCGGTGCTCGCGTGCGGCAAGATCCAGGAACATCAAAGCTACCGCCTGGTTATCCGGATTCGTATCTGGGGTGTTCAGCTTCCAATCGAGCGTCTCCGCTATATAGGTCATCGCTTGTAGATACTTAGGATGCAGCAGCGTCTCTCCGGCGGCAACATACCCGGTATACATGGCGCCGAACTCCCACGACCGGGAGAACTTTCCTGTAGCTTGGCGCAACTGCCAGTCTCCCACCTTCAGCATGGCTTTGCGTATCGCGCCCGGGCGAAGATCCGAGGATAGATCAGTGGCCATCGGTCCGGCATTCTCCGGCGCATCGCCGACATAGGGAGGCTTGGCCTTCGCAGCTGCTGCCGGAGGGACCTGTTGGCAGCATAGCGGCACGGTTGTTAGCAAGAGCACAAAGCTTGTGGCCGCTATGTGGCTGCGGATCTTAGGAGAAAAGAGCATCGGTATTTATTGTCTGAAGATCCGGGCACCTTTTTGAGCGTGCCCGGACAGAGTTAGAAGGTGAGCTTAAAAACAACCTGAGCGTTGCGTGGGCTATTCGCCTGGCTGGTGATGGTGCCGAATGCGGGGCTCGTCAGGCTGGTATTCGGACCGCCAAAAATGACCCGGTTCAGAGCGTCGAACGCCTCCAACCGGAGTTCCCCGTGGTATCGCTCGGTGATCGGAATCTGCTTGATGAGGCTCAGGTCCTCATTGGCGTAAATGGGACCGCGAAGTCCGGGGATGTAATGTTTCGCCGGGCTGAAGCTGGTTGTCGTGGACGGCAGCTGTGAAAACGCCGCCACATTGAGCCACTTGCTTCCCGTGGATCCGGCATGGCCGTTGAAGGGCAGACGGACGGGAAGAGTTCCATTCAGAAAGGCATACTGCGGTCCCGCGAAGATACCCAGGTTATCGGAGGCGCCGACGGCGATCAGGGGCCCTGAGTGATAGGTCAGAATGCCATTGGCAGTCCAACCGCCGAGCAGGCTCTGTGTAAGCCTTCCTGCATTGCCGAGAAAGCGCTTGCCTTGGCCGAAAGGCAGTTCGTACGTAATCGCAGCTGTCTGTTCGATGGGAATATAGGCATCCGCATAGGTGTAATCACGAGTGAGATTGTATTCGTCGATCACGCCGCCCTCGCCTGCGTTGAAGGTAGCATCCGCATTCGATAGGTTTTGGTCCCAGGTGAACGCCGCAAGGACATAGAGGCCATTCGCAAAGCGCCTGTTGAGCTTGACCTGCAGCGCGTTGTAACTTGAAACTCCGCGCAGATCCGAACTCAACGGCCCTCCGCCCTGGTACGCCGGAAACGGACGCAACGCTTGCGCAAGGGTTGCGCGGCTTCCGAGCTGGGCAACGAAGTTCGGGTAAGGACTTGTAAATCCGGCCGCAACCACAGCCGGGTCAGTAATCAGCTTGCCGAGGAGCACGTTGCCCAGGGCGGCATACTGCGAAGGAACCTGGTTGATGTTGCCGCGCACACCGAGGCGTTTGCCCATCGTGCCGACATAAGAGACTGTCATGACCCAGTTAGGGCCAAAGGCCTGCTGCAGAGAAAGGTTATAGCTTTCAATATAAGACGCTTGGCCGGCTGTTACAGGCCAGTAGTTAAAACCGCCGTTGATGCCGTAGTGGTAGTCACGCGAGGGTGTCTGCAGGTCTGCAGCGGGAAACCCCTGGTCGAGCTGAAATGCGGGCGAAATCCCGCTGTTGGGAGACGATACTCCCGAGGTGGTCGTAAATCCGTCCACGAGAAAGGTATTGTTGCCGGTCCCGTAGGCGCCGTCAGGGAAGTACGAGCCGCCAAAGCCGCCGCCGATGACGGTCCCCTCATGGACCTTGAAGGCCAGGCCGAAGCGCGGAGCGAAGTAGTTGAGATCGCTCTTGGCATAGGTGAGGCGGTTTCCCTGTCCACCCTGGCCGGCATAGACGTAGGATCCGGGCAGCCCAGTCGCCGGGTTGATCGCATTCTGGTCGAAGACGGAGTACTCATTGTGGCGCTCCGCCATGGGTGACATAAAGCTGTAGCGAACGCCAAGGTTCAGTGTAAGTTTGGAGGTCGTCTTCCAGTCATCCTGCGCGTAGGCGTCTACCGTCTTCCAGAAGTATGTGGGCGCCACGCCTGCATAGTTGGGAATGGAGGAGGAGTCCACCTGCCCCAGCAGTGCGCTCGCGACCTCGTTGCCGGTGGTGGCCAGCGCCGTGGGCGAGGCCGTCTCATTGCGGCTGAACGAGATTGATGCCGGAACGTTGCGTCGTACGCCGTGGCGGTAGTCGCGGGCTTCAACGCCGAACTTGAGGCTGTGCCGGCCCAGGGACCAGGAGAAGGCATTGCTCAGAATGTAGGTGTTGGAGATGGGAAGATTGATGCCGTGCGTGGCCGCGAGTGCTCCCGACGAGGTGTACGCGCCGACGTTGATGGTGGGAAAAAAATCCGGCGCGGTAGAGAAGCCTCCGCCAAGACCCAGGCTCTGTACGTATCCCTGTCCGTAGTCCGTGCTGACCTGTGACTGTACCTGGCGATTATAGGAAAAACGGAGCTGATTCAGTTGCGTGGGGCTTACCGTCCAATCTTCGGCGACGCGGGCGAGTTCATACAGTCGCCCATTAGGAATCTGCGTGTTGACGGGATCGGCGAAAACCGACGCGTTGATGAAGGGAACGCTCGAGTGCTGCAGGGAGACGGCGACATGATGCTTGGCCCCGATGAGTTGGTCTCCCTTGACCACGACGACGTTGGCATGGGAGGTGGATGCGGACTGCGGTATGGTCGCGTTGTTCAGATATTGGGTCTGGTTGATCGTCGTTCCGGGGAGCAACGCCGACCGGAAATAGGATAGGAGTTTGACTCCGGTAGGGCTGAAGCGGTCCGGAGTGATGATGTTGTTTTTGAACGGCTGGCGCGTGTAGGTATTTCCTACTGCCGTGGTCGTTGCGGGATCGTAGATCACCACGCCGTAGGGCAGCAGCGCGGAAAAATCTCCCTGCAGCATGGCATCGGTGGGTAGCGATACACCGCTCAAAGTGGCGCCCGCCCCCCTGGTTCGGAACCAGTCTCCGTTGACGAAGAAAAAGCTCCTGTTCTTTTCATTGTAGAGTTTGGGGATCGAAACCGGCCCGCCGATCGTAAACCCGTACTCATGCTGGTGATCGATCGGCGTCTTGGCATTGAAGTAGCCGGCGGCGTCGAAGATCGTGTTCTTCAGATATTCGTACAGGCTTCCGTGGTACTGGTTGGTTCCCGATTTGATCTCGTAGCGCTCCACACCGTCTCCGGTTTGGCCGTACTCGGCGGAGTAGGCGCTGGTTGTGAACGAAAGCTGCTGGACCGCATCGGGCGGGAACTTGAGGTTGCGGGTGTCCCCGAAGAGTTCTCCGCTGACGATGGAGGCGCCGTCCACCTGGACCTCTGCCGCGTACTGCGGGCCGCCGTTGACGGAGGCCCCGTTGACCCCGGGCACCAGGTTACGGAAAGACGAGGCGACGCGGCCGCCGGTCGCACTTACCGGCAGCTTGTTGTAGGCCACCACGTCCACCTCCGTGCTCGTGTCGCTTTGTTCCGTTTTGAGAATCGGAACACCGCTGTTGACCGTCACCACCTCGGCGGCCGCTCCCACGGAGAGCTTCACATCCACGTTCGAGACGTTGCCCAGGCTGACTTCCAGCGTCGGCTGCACAAAATCGCGGAACCCGGGTGCGCTTACGGTCAGCTTGTACTGGCCAGGCAGGAGAGCGGGAATGTTGTAGACGCCCGTTCCGTTGCTGCTGGCTTTGGCCAATTCGCCGGTTGAATTGTTTGTCGCCTGCACGGCCGCATTCGGAATGACCGCACCTCCGGAATCCGTGACGATACCGCGTATCGTGCCTCGGTCTGTCTGAGCCAATGCGGTGGTGGTGAGCAGCAACAAGCCTAATGCGAACTTCCTGAACATCATTTGCCCCCAGTGCAAGTCTGGACGTATCGAAGCCCCGCAACCTGCAGATGAAACTGTTTTCCTAATGGATATTTCAGCGAGGAAACATTAATTCCCAATGGGAAGGAGTGTCAAGGTTTTTTTAAGGCCTGAGTTGCTGACAGCGCAGATCCAGATCGTGCCTGCCTGAGCCGAGATCCATTTGCAGCCGGAAAAGGTGTGCGGACTCTGCCTTCGATCTGTCGCCGTCATATGACCTGCTGTTTCCCGCTTGATCCGTAAGCGAGCAGGAGTTTGCACTGCGCACTGGAAGCGACACAAGCGCAGTCGAGTTGAAGGGAACCTCGATATGCAGCGTGGTGTCCTCGCCGTGGCGCTCCCACGCTGACGTGATGGGGCCTCGTGCAGAGGCATACGTTGCCCGAGCTTGGGTAAGCCCCTTGGGAAAGATCGGCTGAATGAGAAATCTTGAGAAGCCGGGGTGGCTTTCATCCATGCGAATTCCCGCGAGATACCGGTAAAGAAACTCAACAACGGTGCCTTGCATGGGATGATCGTTCGAGTCATGGCCATCCCACGACTCCCACATCGTCGTGGCGCCCTGCGCCAGCATGTAGCCCCAGCCCGGATAGGTCGTCTGCGTGATGACCTGGTATACGAGGTCGGTATCCCCCTCGTTTGCAAGCACCTCCAGCAGGGGTTTGGTTCCGATGATGCCTGTGTTGAGATGGCTCGCATGCGCAAGTACGTCGCGACGGAGATTTGCGTACACCGCTTCGTGGTCTTCCGCGGGCACGAGGTCCGACCAAAGCGCAAGAGCGTTGATCGACTGCCGGTACTCGGATGGCTTCGAGCCGTGATAGATCTTCTGACCGGGGGCGTAAAAGGCTTTGTTGAAAGCGCGTTTCACAGCATCGGCGCGACCCTCCAGTTCGGACGCAGCCTGCTCATCTCCAAGGATGCGAGCCATGCGCGCGGCGAGACGGCAGTTGAGCAAATAGTAGGCCGTGCTGTAAGGCTCCTGGCCTTCGGGCGGGTTCTCATGGCCGGGGCTGTCCCAATCCCCGAGCACATCGCGCAGGATGTACGGTTGCGCGGCGGAGGTATTGTTCTTGAGCGTTGCGTCGAGAAAGCGTTTGATCTGCGGGAACTGCCGCTGAAGGATCTCGCGATCCCCATCGTAGAGATACAGCTCCCACGGGATCCAGATGTCTGCTGACGCCCATAGGGGGGAATCCCCCTCGGTGTAGCCGAAGGAGGGCGCGATCGTGGAGAGCAGACCCTGCGAATCCTGAGTGCCGGCAAGATCCTCGGAAAAGTTTTCGTAAAAAGGCGCCAGATCAAAGCTGTACATCGCGGCAGGTTGCGCGACGAACGCGTCGGCCATCCAGCCAAGCTTTTCCCGATGGGGACAATCGGTGGGAATGCTGTGCATGTTGTTCAACTGCGTACGCCGCCACACCGTGTTGATGTTGTTGAGCAGGGGATTGCCGGATGTCCACGATCCGGCGGATGAGGCGTCGGTATGCACGAGCACACCCACGGCAGAACGAAGGCTGGGCGCGGCGCCGGAGTGCGCGGTTGCCGTCACTTTGGCATAGCGGAACCCCATGTAAGCAAAGTGGCTCTCTGCCGTCTCCTCTCCACCGCCTTTGAGAACATACCCAAACTGCTGAAAGTTTCCAGTCGTCTTGTCGATGAAGGTTCCGGGCTCGGGTTTCTCCGCCATCTGCACCAGAACCCTGTCCCCGGCCTCTCCCTGGACCGTCAGCCGCATCCACCCTGCGATGTTGACCCCAAGATCGATGAGCCAAACGCCGGGGGAGATTTCCTTCTGCGACACGGGCGACACGGTTCCTGTCGGGCGCACCGGAGGCATGATCTGTGGGCGCAATCGGCCGGCTGGCCCGGGTACGAGGTGCGCCTTCTCCCAATTTCCGTCATCGTAGCCGGCCTCTGTCCAGCCACGGTGCTCCTGCCGCGCGTCGTAGACCTCTCCCAGCCATGGGTCGTCGTATAGGACCGGGCCTCCGCTTACGGTCCAGCTCCCGTCCGTCTTCACCTCCGTCCGGCGGCCATCCTTGTACTCGATCACCAGAAGCGCCTTAACCGCAGGCTGGTCGATCCACGGCGCATGCCGCGAAAATCCCCAGCGATCGTTCGCCAGCATGCCATAGAAGCCGCGCCCCAGCATGATGCCGAGCGCATTCTGACCGCGCTCGAGATCGGCCGTCACATCGAAGGCGCGGTAGAGCACATCCTTCTGAAAATTCGTCCATCCCGGATCAAGCACCGCTGTGTCGAGCCGGCGGCCGTTGATCCACTCCACCGCGTACCCCAGGCCCGAAACATACAAATGCGCCGATCGGATGGGAGCCGTCACTTGAAACTGTTTCCGAAGCAGCGGCGAAGGATCATAGCGCGGCGTCACCGAGTCCAGCAGCTGCCAACTCGTCATGTGCGCCGATGTGACGACGGGCGTGAGCTCCTTGACGGGATACCTCGCATACTCCTCCGCCTTTCGCTGCTTCCATTCTTTCCCCCACCGTCCCTCGTCGCGATAGGCAATCCACGCGGCGCCGTCCCAGTCGCTCGCCGCAAGCACGCCCACGCCGAAATGCCCCGGAGCGCTCCATGCACCTTGTTGGCTTCGATCGTCCCAGAGCCGAACCCGCCATGTGTATTGCGCGCGTGTGTGCAGCCGGCCCGCCGGCACGCTCACCCGCTGATCCGCCGATCGGACCCGGCCGCTGGACCAGGCGATCGTCTGCGCTCTTCCGACGCCGCCCGCCTCACAGACCTCGATTTCATACCCCGATTGGCTGGAACCCGAGCGAGCCTCGTCACCCCACCATGAGAGCCTCGGCTCGGTTGTTCCCACTGCGAGCGGATCGTTGGCGAACTGGACCTGCAAGTGGGAGGCGGTGGGACCCGCGGCAACAGCAGCGGCTGCAGCGGAGACCAGAATCGCAGAGGCAAAGCATTGGAAACGAAAGCGTCTCAAAGAATCTCCTCCACGGAGCTAGCGCGCCGCGGGCGTATCTATGGCGGGCGTATCGAGGGCGGGCGTATCGAGGGCGGGCGTATCGAGGGCGGGCGTATCGGTGGCGACATAGCGGTAGTTTGCCCGCCGGTCCGGAGCGCTGTCGCCGTGCATGAAAAACTCCGTGATGTCGCCGAAACGCTGGATGTTATCGGCCCAGTGGAACTGCAAGGCGACGCGGTTCGAAGCCTGCTTCAGGAGCTCGCGAGGAATGGCCACCATCAACTCGTCTCCCTCGATACGCATCGGAATGCGCACCGGATCAATCCAGTGTCCGGACCCGTCGGAGCGCATGATGGTCGTCGCACGCGAGTTGATCACCTTTGCATTTACGACAAAGTCGTATCCCTGCCAGCCCGTCTTCGTGTCTTCATCCGCGTCGATAAAAAGCAGCATCCAGAAATGATCCTTGTAGGATGTGATCGGATCGCGGGTTCTTATGTAGAAGTAGAGATTCTGTGAATCGCGCGCCACCTTGGCGGAGACAAAGTCGTTCCGTCCGGTGGTGTCTTTGTAGGGGCCGGCCTGGAAGTTTCCGGGACTGTTTCGCGGCAGGGTGTCGAAGGCGTGGTCCTCGAACTCCGGCTCCACGGCAGACCATTGGCCGAAGCTGCCACGCAAATCAATGGGCTTTGCCGGACTCGCTTCATCGGGCGCATGTACGCCCTTGTAGCGTCGTATATTTGCGGCGAGCTGATAGTAGTAGTCGTCCGTGTGGCCGCCGAGCATCGGCTCGGCATCGCGGCTGAACTCCTCGTTGTACTGATCGATGAAGTAGACATCCCCGGGCCTCAGCGGATGGCCTGCCCGCCCCAGCTTCGCGCCTGGATAGAAGTCGAAACGGGCAAGCTCCTTTGCCTCATGCTGGCCCATCTTTACGCTGCCGGCTGTCCACTCATTCCATCCGGTTACAAATACGAACTCCGGGTCAACGGCCAATGCATGGTTCCACTGCTCCTGGAAGTAAAGCCCTTGAGCGGTAACAGGGGTGAGATCGAAGCGATCCGTTGCCGGCTCGGCGCCATCGTGGAAGCTTCGGCCTATCGCGGAGAGCGGATGCTCCGCGATGGCGACAGGAGTCGCCTCGGCTCGCGACGGCGACTCGCTCCACCCTGAGACCTGGGGCGTATGCGCCACCCAGGGCCACTGGTCACGGCCATCCCGGAACCAGGGGAGCGAATCCCACGCCCAGCTCTGTCGAATGGTGAAGAAGCGTTGGATCGGAGACGGCATCTCTTCGGGGCGCAGCATGCCCCTCTGCTGCCCCGTCAAGAGCAGCGGCTTGCCCTTCCACTGAAACCAGAGGTCGCGATACAGACCCTTGGAGTAAAGTTCGTCCCACACCTGCTGCACCGAGCGCTGACTGGCCAGAAAAGCGATCTGAGGCGTCTTTTCTCCTTCGGACCGCATGGCGGCGTACACCCGAAGGAGCGGCATGTAGGCCTCCCGGTGACTGCGATCGTTGGTTGTGTCGAAGACGATGACATCGACCCCTGCATCCGAAAGCAGCTGGGCGTGTCTGCGAATGACCCACTCATCCGTCGACAAATAGTAGCCGGCCTCAGGCTGCCCCCAGTAGTACGTTCCCCGCGGCCAGGTCGTGGGGTCCGGCTGCTTCGCGATCATCTCCGTGGCATTCAGCGGACCTGGAGCTCCAGATCTCCCGAAGGTAAGAAAATAAAAGATTCCGACAAACCGCTTTCTTGGAGGGCCAACCTCGTCATAGCCCGGCAGCTTTCGTCCCAGCGCATCCGTGGCCACCCACGTGTCGGCCTTGAGATCCCGAAGTTCACTCTGTTGCGTCACACCACCGATGGCTCCGTGATAGCGGATAGAGTTCCAGTCCGTAATGCCGATTACCTTCTTATAGGGCTCACACGCAGTGTTTTCTTCCGGCGTGCCAAGCTTCTGGTACATGTACCAGATCGGCTTTCTGCCCAGCGGATCTCCCGGTTCATCGCGGAACTTGCGCAGGCCGATGCGCAGGCCGCCTTCGCCGCGGTTGTCGATCCAGTTGTGATATTGCATGGCCTCGATCGTGTCGAGGTGCTCGATCTTCTTCCATGCATACGCCAGGCCGGCGGCCTGGTCGGCCAAAGAAGCCGCGCTATAGTCCGGCGAGTTGAAGCCCTGCTCGCTCAGATAAATCGTGCGCGACTTCGTCTTGCGATAGAAGGTCTGCGGCTGCTTCGCCCACGCGTCCAGGACCTCGATGTTCTTGAAGGTGATCAAAGGCGTATTCAATGTGAAATCGACGCGATGATCCTCCCACGTGCGGGGCTTGAAGAGCGATTCCGGATAGGGGTGATAGGCAATCGACCACTCGAAATCTCCCTCCACGTTAGAAAACTGCACGAGCTCATCGAGCATGTGATGCGGAAGGTAGAAGTGCTTGTCCTCGGTCCAGTTCCAGAAGTGCGTCAGGGAGATGAACACACGGGTGTGCGGATTGAACTGTCGCGCCGTGAGATACACCGCCCGCATGGACTTGATGTAGAGATCCATGTAGGTCAACTCGGATTTGTCTCCGGCGTTGGTCCACACCCATCCCGCATCCACCTCGTTGTGGATAATCCAGTGATGGATACGGCCGTACTGCTCATCCGGACGGCTGTACCGCTCCGCCAGAAAATAAATGGCCGCGGTGTACAGTTGCAGACCTTCCGCAGAGGCAACGTCCGGCATGTCATAAATGCCGGCGGGATCCGCGTTGGGATATGCAAAGGATGGCGCGTCTTTCTCCGAATGCGCGCTGCGCTGGGGCTCCGAATGCGCGCTGCGCTGGGGCTCCGAATGCGCGCTGCGCTTGGGCACCAGCAGAATGGCCGCCACGATCACCCTTCGCGCCGCCGCGTACTGCAGCGTCTCATCATATTTCTCGATGATGCTTCGGTCCGCGTAGTAGGTCCGGCCGCCGTAGCTGAACTCGATACGATCCTCGCCGGGTGAGGTTCGCAGAAAGTTGAGGTACAGATTGACGGTGACGCTGCTGAGCCCGAGGTCATCGAGGTCCTGAGCAGGGCCTCCAACGCTGAATCCGCCAAGTCCCTTCTTCGATCGCGGCTCCTCGTCCGGCAGCGCCCACCGGGCCGTCACATCGTCCGCGTAGTGCGCATGAGAGATCGGCTCGATGCCTCCGCCGGGCGACTTATGAACGAGCATCCACCGCGAATAAACGCGATCGTAGGTGTGGTCCGGCAGTGTGCGGAAGCGCGTCAGCGTCGCCTCGAAACGACCGTTAGTCGCGTGGATCGGAATCATGTAGTCGTAGCTCTTGAGCTCCGTCACATTCTCATAAAGCGGCACCTCGGCGAGATAAACGTCCTGATCCGAGGACACCGTACCCCGGATATGCACCTCCTTCTCATCGACATACGCATTCGTGATCTCCGCGTCGTAACTCTTCTGGAGATAGGCGCTCAGGTGGTTTTGCAGCACGGCATCCAGCCGGTGCAGCTCCGCCCTTTGGGAGGCGGCGCGCTGTTCTTCCGCGGTGGGCGCGCGGAGAGCGATACCCCGCAACCGGATGGTTTCGCCGGGCACACTTTCAAAGCCCAGCCTGGTTACAGCCGTTGCGCTCCCCCAACCATCCACGACACTGAGATCGCTGGTGTAGGTCGTGAACGCTTCGCTGTGACTGAGTCCGGCAAGTTGCGCAACGTGATGCTTGCCATCGGCGGAGTCGAACTCCAGGCGAACATGATCGGTCGCATGCGCGGAGAAATATTCAAAGGCGAGCACACGCTGCTGCTCCGGCTGAAGCGTGCCGTGCATTACGGCGGTTACGGTCGGGGTCGAGCCGGTGACGTGGATCTCGGCGGCGCCGTCCGGCAGCATCGTCAGGGTCGCGTCTCTGGCGTTCTCCGCGGAAAGCGTGATGCTCGCGACTGGGTCGCCCGGCGAACCCTGCCCAAGCGCTGAAAGGGCCGCCATGGCAACCAGAGCAGTCAGAAAACGGCAGACAGCGTGAACTTTCCATTGCATATTTTTCCTTAAGCCCAAGAGGTCATACCTTGACGTACACCTTTCACAGATGCGAGAAACAATTTCTCTAATGGGATAACACTGTTACGCGGCGGACCAGCCCTTGTCAAGCAGGCCAGGGCCCGCTTTTAACGGGTTATCTCGACATGGAGAGACCGCCCGCTGGGACCTTTGTCTCCGAGGAGATTGACCTCCAGGCGAATGGTCGGGCTTGTTCCGGTCACGGTGATTGATGGATCGCGCGCGAGAACCGTTTTGCCCTTAGCCGCGATCTCGATATGCAGGGTGCCGGCAAACTCCTGCGTGGGGTCTGCTACGGCCACGCTGATAACCGATTTGCTCTCCTGGATAAGCAGAGCGGCCCTGTGATCCGAAGTGACGAAAGCCTCTCCTCCGCTACTGCTCGCTGTGCTGTGCAGACCGTCCTTCCAGAACAGGACGCTCGTCAAGTGGATGGAATCGTCGCGCACAGCGGAAACATCCTCTGTATTTTCGAGAATGGTTACCGGAGGATGCTTGCTGAACGCTGCCAGCCTCCCAGCACCGATAGACGGCAGCAGGACATACTGGTAGCGCGCATTTGTGGGATCGGTTCCGTGCGGAATCCATAACTTAAAGAAGGTGTTTGAAATGGGAGGCAGTTCCGCGCCGGTCTCATGCGGCGCCGCCTGGGCCTGCCCGGGAGACCCACCGAGCGGCTGAGCCGATGCAACGCCGACTTGCTGGCGAGGATGCTGCGCGCCGTGGAGGTCGGACCACCGACCGCTTCTTGACTCCTGCTGAAGCTTCACCGTGGCGGGCGTGGGAAACCAGTAGCCAATATCCGAGCCCGGCACCGGCCCATGCAGATGAATCCAATGCGCATTCGCGATCTCGGCCGCTTCACTCGAAGAAGACAGACCGTACGCCTTGCCATCGACGGTCAGCTGAAAGGATTTTTCCGGATCTCCAGTTGCGTCGAGCTTGCGGTCTTCCACAATTGTTTCAACCGGGGCGCCGTGCGTGTCGGTGATGCCGGAGCCTACGCAGATCACCTTGTCATTGAACAGAAACCACGCCTTTTGCGCGGTCAGGGTGTCGCCCGCCGGGTGCAGGATGAACCCGACGGCAGAATATCTACCTGCCAGGGTGACGCCGCCTGCGAAGGGATTTCCGTTGAAGAGGTTGGAGGGAATCGCATCGTCCTCATTCACGGTTGTACCCGCGAGCCGGTCGCTATCCACCGTTGGCCAGTAGCCATTGTCGTATTGCGCGCGATCGCCGTTGAAGAGGTAGGTCATGCCATCAGACTGGTGCCATCCATGCCGGTTCTCGCCCGCGTCTTCGTAGTTTTCCATGCGATTGGAGAACATGGAAATTCCGAAGCCGAAGGTCGGCGTGTTGTGCTCCACCTTGTTCATGCGGCCGAAGATCGTCGACCTTGAAGCGTTGGAAAGAATCGGCACGGCGTCGTTGGTCAGCAGCGCCTTCGCCCGGCGAAGCTCACCCGGGGTCATCCCGGCGTACCAGTTGCCGCCGGGCGGCGATGGATCCGTCTGCAACTCAGCCAGCACCGTCTTGGCGAACCGCCTGACCTCCATGCCGTCCGTGTTTTCCGATGCGGGTAGGTTGTTCGCAAGATCGATCGCCGCCAGAGCGACATCCCTGCCGCGATTGAAGTCGCTCGAATCAGGCCGGCCGAACCCACGTCCCACAACGTAGTAGGGCAGCTCGCCGTGGTATAGCAGGGTCGCGTAGCTGCGGTCGACCCACTGCGCCGCGATCTCCATGTGCTGCAGATCGAGCGGAAACGGCGACGGCGCGGCATACAGGACGAAGGCCTCGCCCAGAGTTCCCAGAAGGGCCATCCCATACCCGCCGGTGTAGGCGAAATACGCATGACCGACATAGGAACCATCGGGATAATAACCGTCATTCTCCTTGACGTACTGCATAAGTTCATTGAATTTATCGCGGCAGCTCGACAGCTTTCCGTCCGCATTGTCCAGCAGGATCGACTTCAGTGTGCAGACCCGCGCCGACCACGCGCCGTTCGCTCCAAGACCACCGCCTGTGGAGGTTGCGGGCGAGGGGAGAAAATGGTCGATCGCTCGCATGTATCTTGCGACCTGTTCGCGGGTAAGTGAGTCATGCATCAGAACGACGATATCCTCAAGCGGCATGGGAATTCCAAACTCCCAGAACCACCAATTGCCCTTCTCGGCCATGCGCTCGTTGTAGCTGTGTGCGTAGAGACCCTCCAACTCGGTCACGATTGCATGCGCTAACTCGGCCTTGTGATACAGATTGCCGCCCTTGGCCTGGTACGCCAGAGCCATCGTGCGCAAACTCCCATAGCACTCCGTCGTCTGCCCCGCGGGCGACCCGCTGGCGGCGAAACAACCCGAGGAGGAGGCCTGCTCCGCTTCCATGCTCTGCCAGGCACGCTGCGCCTTGCGGGTCAAAAGCTGCGTTGCGGCGACGATATCCGGAGCCTCCGCGTCGCCGTGAGCATCGCCTGTAAGGTGCTCGAACCATCGCGCGCGCAGATCGTCATAGACGGAGGTCTGCGCATGAGCGACGCCGGGCAGGGCAGCGGAGAAAGCAGCGATGATCAACCAGACACACAGAAGCGGGCCAGCCCCTGAGAAAACAATCCGCGAACAACCGGCGCAGAGCGCGGCAATGCAGGCCATGTCCGATTGGATGGATCGCGGCTCCCGCAGAAAGCTTTTCATACCCATAAAAATGTCTTCTTCTCGATCAGGAAAGTGGTATAGCATTTCGCTTGGCAGTGTCAATAGACACCTGATTCATGTATTGCAAAATCACTAGTGCTTCCAGGCTCGCCTCGATGCCTGCTGAGTAAGAAAACTCCGCAGCGCACCGGTAAACAACAAGCAAAGGAACTCTCCTTTGTTGGAGTTAGAGAGATATGAGATTCGCCCGCTTCCTCCTTCTTACACCTGTTCTTCTCCTCGTCTTGTTCCTGTCGCATGGGGGGTCGCTGCCACGGCTGAACGTGTATGCCGTGGAAAGCGTCCTTCCGTATCGTGACCAAGCGTTGCCTGTCGAAGAACGGATTACGGACCTGATTGGCCGCATGACGCTTGAGGAGAAGGTCCGCATGTGTTTCGGCGGCACTCGGCCCGGCTATGTCCAGCTCTATGGAATCCCTCGTCTCGGCATACCTTCCTTGATTCCTGTGGATGGGCCGCGTGGTGCTGTGTCGCCGACCAGCGCAACGTCGTTTCCGACCGGCGTGGGCCTGACTTCAAGCTGGGATTTCGATCTGCAGAAACAGATCGGTGTGGCCATTGCACAGGAGGCCCGGGCTCTGGGCAAGACCATGATTCTCGGCCCCGCGATCAACATCGAACGCGATCCGCTGGGCGGACGATTTTTCGAATACACCACGGAGGATCCGTATCTGAATGCGCGCCTCGCACCCGCCATGATCGAAGGAATTCAGAGCCAAAAGGTGGCTGCCTGCGTCAAGCATTTCGCCTGCAACAACCGCGAGCTCAATCGCGACTGGTACATGTCCAACGTGGATGAGCGCACTCTTCACGAGATCTATCTGCCGGGTTTCCGCGCCGCCGTGCAGGATGGAAAATCCTGGGGAGTGATGACTGCTGCTAATGGCGTCAATGGCAGCCTGGCCGCGACCAACCAATATCTCATCCGCGATGTGCTGAAAGATCGGTGGGGTTTTCAAGGCTTGGTGCTCACGGATTTCAATCAGGCTCGGTCCACCCTGGGCGCGGCGCGCGCCGGGCTAGACATCGGCATGCCTTGGGGAGATTGGGAGACGACGCCCTTCGGAAAGCCGCTGATGGACGCGGTTCTTCATGGTGAGGTACCGGTATCCAACATTGATGACAAGGTGCGGCGCATTCTGCGCGTGATGGCCTTTGTCGGACTTCTCGACGGGGTCGCTCCGACCACCGGCGGAAGTCTGAATACGCCGGAACACCAAGCCCTCGCACTGCGCGCCGCGGAGTCGAGCATGGTGCTGCTCAAGAACGATCACGCGACGTTGCCGCTCAAGCTCGATGCGCTGAAGCGTGTTGTCGTACTTGGGCCCAATGCGGATCAGCGCTTCTGCAAGCACGGCTTTGGCGGCAGTTCCGCCGTGGAGGCTCCGTTTGAAATCACAGCACTCGCGGGCATCCGCAATGCGTTAGCGGGTAAAGCCGAGGTGGACTACATCGCTGCCGGGGAGACGAACAGCTTCAGGCCGATCGGGCCTGAATTCTGGGTTCCCATCGCCGGCAAACCGGGTCTCGAAGCGCAATATTCAAACGACGGAGAAAACAAACCGGCCCTGGTTCGCGTAGAACCGCAAGTCGATTTCACCTGGGAGATGAGCTCTCCAGACCCGAGCAGGATCCACACCGACGGCTTCAGCGCGATCTTCCACGGCAAGCTCGTTCCGAAGATCAGCGGCTTTTATACCCTGCGTGTGCGCGGGCAGGACACCTTCTCTATGACGATCGACAGGAATCCGGTGATCTCCAGCAGGACATCCGGTGTAGTTGGAACCGAGGGGAGCGGAATGCAGCTCACAGCGGGCAAATCGTACGACGTTGAACTCCACTATCATGCGGGCACGGGCGACGCGTCGCTGCATCTCGAGTGGGCGCGGCCACAGACGGATCAGGAGGCCTCCGATGCGATCGAACGCCTGCGGCCAAAGCTGCAAGGCGCCGACGCCGTTATCTTTGTCGGTGGGTGGGGACACGCCCTGGACTCTGAGGGTTTCGATCGTCAGAACATGAACTTTCCGAAGGAGCAGGAACAGACGATCAATGCCGTCGCCGCCATTAATCCGCATACCGTGGTCGTTCTCATCCACGGATCTCCATTCACGGTCGATGGCTGGATTCACTCAGTGCCGGCGGTTCTGGATGCGTTTTATCCGGGCATGGAGGGCGGAACCGCTATTGCCGAAGCGCTGCTGGGCCAAGTAAATCCTTCGGGCAAGCTCTCCTTTACCTGGCCCAGGCGCCTGGAGGACTCGCCGGCTCATGGTGTTGGCACCGAAAACTACACGGAAGTAAATTACAAAGAAGGCGTCTTCGTCGGATATCGCTACTTCGACAAGCAGCGTATAGAACCGGCTTTCCCTTTCGGCTTCGGCCTCACCTACTCGAATTTCCGGTTCAGCCGGCTGCGCACCTCGCCGATGACCGATGGGGGCACCCTCGTCTCCGTGGACGTAGAGAACACCTCGCAGCGGGAGGGCATTGAGGTGGCCCAACTCTACGTCGGAGCTCCCAAAAGTCCCGTTCCACGACCGCTTCGTGAATTGAAGGGCTTCGTCCGCGTCGATTTAAAACGCTCGGAGAAAAAGACCGTGACGATGACTTTGAAGCGCGACGATCTTGCCTACTGGAGCGTAATGGAGCATGGCTGGCATGTACAGCCCGGCACTTATTCCATCAGCGTCGGATCGTCCTCCCGCGACCTGCCGCTTAGCTCTTCCATTCACATTGCAAACAGTGTGGCGAATCGTTAATGCATCAACAGAATTTGTCATCCTGAGCAAAGCGAAGGACCTGCTTTTTTTTGTATCAGCAACAATACGCGGTCTTGAAATGTGTAAAGAACTTCGAATTCATCACAAGGGGTAGGCGCATCCCTGTGCCGTATGGAGGCCTCGATGTCAACTTTGCTTCGGCGGTGTGTCTTCTCAAGACCTGCGGTTCTGCTTGCCGCGGCTTGGTTTACCACCGCAATCTTTCTTCCCGCGCAGAAGTCTAACGGCCAGAGCTCGCGTCCTCCTTCCTCCATCTCGCAGGCCGGGAACAAGTCGATCGATTTATCAAGCGCGGCCGGGCAAGCCTGGGAGTTCAGGCCGAAAGGCGGCGAATGGCGACCCATCCGAGTCCCGGAAGGCGGCTGGAAGCCCCAGGGCTTTGTCACCCGGGAGGGGACCTACCGCACACGATTGCAGCTGCCGGTGTACGCTCCGGGAAGCGTCGTACGCGTGGCCTTCGCTGCCGTCAACTTCGGGGCCGCGGTTCTCGCGGGACCTGATGAAAATCACCTTCGCACAGTTGTGGAACATCTGAATGGCTGGATGCCCTTCAACGCCGATCTCACTGAGCTTGCCAGCCCCGGAGCGACGCTCGTGATCGAGGTCCAGGTCAAGGGCCGCGACACATACCTGCTTCGCAACGGCAAATTTTCTGTAGCGGAAGGCGCTTCCTGGTTTTCCGGCCTCGCGGATGGCATTCTCCGAGGCGTCGAGTTACAGGTGCGGCCATCGGTTCACATCGAAGACATCCATGTTGTTACCTCCCGGAATCCGGACATCCTCCACGCCACAATCGCGGTGGCAAACGCCGGCAATACCCCACAAAGAGTAATGCTGACGGGCACACTTCTATCGTTGAATGGAGGTCCTGCCCACTATCCGAAAATTGTTTCCCTGACGGCAACGATCCCCGCGCATACCACCTCAAATGTCTCCTTTGCTCCCGTTCTTTGGCCGCTCGGGCCCAAAAGTTATTGGTGGCCGAACGTACCGTATCGACCGGGTTATCAGGCGCAGATGCACGTGCTGTCGGTGCAGCTTTCTGCGAAGAACGAAGTGATCGACAGTGCGCAGCAGCGGTTTGGCTTTCGGGAATTCAAGGCTGTGGGGAATCACTATGAACTCAACGGCGTTCATGTAAACCTGCGCGGAGACAATCAGCAGGAAGCCGACTTCGGCACCGACGCCTACGGCGTGAAGCCTGGCTTCGGAAGGCCGACCCCGTCCAACGGTGGGTGGCCACAGGCGGTCGACAACCTTCAGCGTCTGAACTTCAATGTGCTGCGCATTCACCAGATTCCGGCCACGCCCTACATGCTCGACGTTGCGGACGAGAAAGGCCTGATGCTCGTCGCGGAAAGCCCACTGCGCGGCTCCGAGCACCAGGAGGATTGGGTGGCCGGACACGAAAGCATGCTTGCCATGGATCGAGAGATGGTTCTCCGGGACCGCAATCATCCTGCCATCGTGGTGTGGAGCGCCGCAAACGAGTGGGCCGAACCCATGCCGGAGGCCATCTCCGTCATTCATAGCGTGGATACCACGCGACCCATCATCGCCGACGGCGTAAAAGAGGACCTTGGATCCGGGATCATCAACATGGAGCACTACGTCAGTGGCGTAGGCAAACTGCCGGTTACAGGCGGCGCGGCGCGGTCCGATCGGCCCTACGGCGAGACAGAAGCGATCTGGGATTCGGACAATACCTTGCAGGGCTTCGCTTGGATGGCGACCAGCATCCGCCTGCGGCGGCCCGCGGGCGATGCGGATCTGCGTAACTATGTCTTGAACAACGCGTGGCCAAACTACGTTCCGGGCGAAGGGCCTCAAACGGAGGTGCTGGAACGCAAGGTAAAAAAGATGGGCAATCCCGCCGACTGGTCTATTCTTCCGGCCATCACCGATCCCTGGAACAATCCGCATATAAAACTTCTGCAGCAGTGCTACGCTCCGGTGGCCGTGGCGGATCTCGACTTTGATCGCGCGAATGCCGCAAGCAATGCGAACGGCGACTGGCCCGTGATACGGCCGAAGCTGCCGGCAGGGACCCCCGTGACACGAACGCTGACCGTCTTCAACGATGATCTGGCCGGAGAACGCATCACCATCAACTGGCAGGCAGTCTACGGCTCGACTCGTGTTGCCCATGGAAGTGTTTCCGTGCAGGTTCCCAGAGGCGAGCAGAAAACCGTTCTGGCAAATTTCAAGACGCCGCCCCACGCAGGCAGCCTCGTGCTGAAGGTGCAGGCGGTCAAAGAAGGCGTTCCCCGCTTCTCCGAGGACAGGATGGTCTTTGATGTCATCAGGTAACCATCGGCGGAAACGCTCAACTAGCGTTTGGATGCAGGACTGCACAATCTGATGCACGCGCGTAAACGACAGGTGGCGATGTTGTTTTCCTGTTGTCATCCCGCTCCCTGAGTTTGTCGAGGGGGATCTGCTTTTCGTGGTACCTGTACACCTACCTAAGACAGCCCTAACCGACAGATGCCGACGGCAACCCCCATGTTTCCTGTACGGAACATTTTCTACTTGACATTTACTTTCTCCGAGCCTTAGTCTCGCGGCGATTCGGAAAATCATCTGGAAACAAGATCAATGGAGAAATACGCATGAAGACGGGACGTTCACGCGGTGCTGTTTCGAGTTCGTCAATCCTGCTCGCTTTGTTGTCCTTTGTAGTGCTTTGCAGCGCAAACGCGCTGCACGCAGCCGGAATCCAGCAGGTGAGCGTTTTCCCGACCTTCGTGGTCCTTTCAGGCAACTTGGCAGCGACTTCGACTACGGACACGACGGTCACATTTTACGAACTGAGCGCGGCCGCCAATTCAGCCGCAGACGCTTCCGCCCAACAGATCGGCCAAGTCGTCGTGCCGGCCGGCCGAACTACCTTCACGGCTCCCATCGCGCGGTTCTCCGGCGAGCATGACCGCTTGTACTCCAAGTTTGTGGCGATGACCGATGGCCAGCAGGTGCTAGGCGCGCCGCATTTCGCGGACGACTTCGAGTTCAAGGGAACCAACGATTATCCCTACCCGACTGCTTCCAGCATCAAGGGTGTTCAGCCGCTTGGCATCTCCGATGACGCCGAGGAGATCGGCACCCGTCACGCCGCGATCAATGTTCTTCCTTCCGCCTTCATGCTGAACGGACCGGGTGACCCGGCCAGTACCATCAGCTTCTCCTTCAACGGCGGAACCTACTACTTCGATCGGACCCAGATCGAGGGGCTCGACCACAGACTGCTGGTGCTCAACCACGACGGTATGCAGGTTCACATGATCGTGTACCTGTCGGCGAATACGAGTTCCAACTCTGCGGCGTCCATCCTGATCCACCCCGATGCGAATACCACGCAAGGCGGCCCCCTGTACGCATTCAACACAAAAACAGACGAGGGAGTTCAGTATGTGACTGCCGCGTTTGCTTTTCTTGCACAGCGCTATACGCGGACCGACGAACTCTACGGACGCGCCGTCGATTTCATCATCGGCAACGAAATCGATTCTCAGTGGACGTGGCAGAACATGGGTCAGCAGACGCTTGCCGACTTCGCGGAATACTACTCTCGCGCTTTGCGGCTGGCTTATCTGGCCATGCGCTCGGCATATACCAATCCGAGGGTCTACATATCGCTCGACCACTACTGGACCATCTCGGGTAACAGTTCTCAGCCCTTGGAGTACTACACGGGAAAGGGCACCTTTGATGAGATCGCCTCTCTCGCAAAGCAGGAGGGCGATTTCCCGTGGCAGGTCGCCTATCATCCCTATCCGCAGGACCTGACGGATCCGTACTTCTGGCGCGACGACACCAGCGCGACCACCGACGTGAATACCAAGTACATCACCTTCAAGAATATCGAGGTTCTCTCGCAATATCTGGAGCAGCCGCAGAACATGTACGAGGGCCAGGTGCGCAGCATCAGCTGCTCGGAGGAAGGAGTCAATCTTCCGCAGGATCCTACGCTGAGCGCCTTTGGCAACGAACAGGTCCAGGCTGCAGCGTACGCCTATGCGTTTTATAAGTTGAGGTTCACGCCACATATCGATTCATTCATCCTTTACCGGCAGGTGACGACGCCCAGCGAGTCTCTGCACGACTCGCTCTGGGCTCCGGACCCCGAGCGGACAGGCTCATCCGCCGGACAGGCGCGTTTCATCCATGAGATTTATAAATACATCGACACGCCGGAATCCTTGAGCATGACCCAGTTCGCTCTGCCCATCATTGGCATTCAAAGCTGGAACGATGCGATTCCGCAGTTCGATCCCACACAGCTTGCCACGCAACCGGATCCCGAAACGCAGGTGGGAGCCGAAAGGTTGACGGGCGCGAACAATGCCAAGATTCTTTCTAGTTTTACCGACGGAACCGACGGATGGATTTACGCCGATAACGCAGACTCCGTGCAGGCGTCGAGCAGCGGAGGGTATGGTGGCGGAGGAGAGCTTACCGTCGCCTTCAGCCCCAACAACGGATACGCTGAGACCAAATTCTGGCGCGGTGCGGAGGTCAACTTCCAGCAGCCGATCGACGCTTCGAGCACGCCCTATCTCACCCTGGCCATCAACGTTCCTCCGCTCCAGCCAGGGCAGCTGAAGCCCGGCAACGTCTTCTACGCCAAGGTCAGGATCTACGGTCCGAATGAGCAGGTTGCCGCCGGCGTGGTGCGTCTGGACCCCACCCAGGGATGGACGCCGATCGGCATCGATCTTTCGCATTGGCAGTACCGCAACCAGATCTCCAAGATCAAGGTCTGGGTGCGCGGAACGACCAACGACGACTGGACCGGCACCTTCGCCATCAGTCAGGTCGGGCTGGCAGGCTCGATCGGCACCCCCACCTCGTCCAATGTCGACTTCCAACTCAACGCAGTGGAGCCCGGAAGCACCGGCGAGCCGGTAAGCGTGACCGCGATCAACAACGGAACCCTCCCGCTGAGCGGAACGACGACGGCCCAGAACTGCTCAGGTATTGCGTTGAGCCCTGCATCGTTCACCCTCAATCTCTCTCCCGCCGGTGGAACGCAGTCTTTCACCTCCAGCTTCAGCGAATTTGCTGCGAACGCGTCACCGGCACAGGTCTGCTTCGCCTATAACGGACAAACTCTGCCGGCGCCTTTGAATCTGCTGACAGCCTCCACGCCGGCGCTCAATCCTCTGTATGATTTTGAGGATGGAACCGAAGGTTGGGCTCCTGGTCAGAATGTCGGTTCGGTTGCTTCGGTTACAACCTTTGCGAACGGACCCAATAAAGCCTTCCACGGCAGTCACGCCCTTCAAGCTACGGGAAAAACGGTGGTCGCCAACATTCCCAGAAGCGTTGTGCTGGTACCGTCCACTCCATTGAATCTGTCGAGTGCGCAGAGCTTTGTTGCCTACATGGACTCGTACGGGCTCCACACCGGCGACACCTTCAGCGCATTCATCACGCTCACCAGCGGGGGCCAGACGCTCACGAAAACCTTCACTCCGTTCAATCCGAATCAGTGGAACAAGCTGGTTCTCGATGTCAGCCAATGGGCTTATCGGAGCAACATCACCAAAATCGAGATTGGGTTCCAAAGCCTCAACGAAACCGTTCCATGGGGTCCGGACTTCCAGCTTGACCTGATCGGAACCTACTGATGGAAGGCTTTGCATCTGGGATGCCGGAGCGGAACTCCGGCATCCCAGGGTGTGATCCGGGTCAGCAGACCTCTTATCTCATCTCATCATTGTCGAAGGGAATTCTTGCATGAAGAAGTTATCCATCGCCCTGGGATCGTTGGCGCTCGCAGCCTTTTCCTGTGCCTCCGCCTACGCCGACACATTTAGCTTCAGCTTCAACGGAGCCGCCTTCTCCGGATCTGGGTACATCGACGCCGCACAGATCGGCACAACCGGCAATTACAACGTTTCGTCCGTCTATGACGGATCGGTCGCGCTCACCGGCGCCGCGGCATCCGCGATCGCCGGAATCGCGCCGGTGAATACCTTTCAGGGCAACGACAACGTCCTGATCTTCCCAGGCACCCCGGGCATCAACGCAGATCAGTTCTTCGATTTCAACGGAGTTTCGTTCTTGCTGGCGAATGGCAACTATGTCAGTTTGAACGACACCTCGCTCTTTGAGAACGCGGTCTACGGACCCGCCGCAGGCGGAGACACGACCGAGCTCGACACCATTACGGTCGAGACATCCACATCGCCGACTCCTGAGCCAGGCAGCCTCATACTGCTCGGGACGGGAGTGCTGGCTGCTGCCGGGGCGGCCCGCCGCCGGTCATGGGCCTAACCCATTTGCCGTTCGCACAAGGCGAGTATTCCTGACACTGTGGCTTCTCCGAACAGTGCGCAGGCCAGTTTTCTTGAGGAAAACTGGCGCAAACGGCATCGACCCCGGGTACATCATCAGGAATACTGCCGTAGGCGTCGGAAAGCATGGCGCCTATGGTCCTTCTGTAAAGTTTGCGTGTTGTCGAAGGCTGAAACTATTTCGGAACGGAAAAGAATCGTACCGGTCCGATCAGTCCTGAACGGAGCAGCGGGGAGTCCGCCTTATACGGCACGATGTCGGTGAAGGTGTATCTCTGTTCCGTTTTCGGCTGCGCGTCTCCGATGAGCCGGTTGACCCAAAGATTGGTCACGCGTATCTCCAGTATGTTTGAACCCGGTCGCAGCGCGTCGGTCACGTCAATCCGGAAGGGCGCCTTCCAGGCTGTCCCGACCGGCTTTCCGTTGACCGTAACCGCCGCCAGTTCATGCACCTCACCCAGATCCAGCCATAGATCGGCTCCAGTGTGAAACCATGCCGCAGGTGCCTCGACCGTCTTGGAATATGTGGCCGCGCCGGAAAAATATTTGATTCTGGCATCGGGGCTGTCATTCCAGGAGAGCAGGCGTGGAATTTCGGCTTGTGCGGGCGCGCCGCGGTCCGGCTGAAAGGCGATGTGCCAATGGGTATCCAGGGATCCTTTCGAGGGAAGAACTGTTTCCGCGCGCGCAGGAACTGTTCGCTGTGTGGCTCCTGTGGGGTGCCGGAAGAGCACAAACACCGTTCCGTAGGGATCCAGGTGCAAGGGAACCGTAGTCAGGCCATTAGCGGTGCGGTACGAGGCCGGTGTCCTCTGGCCGGTAGCGGCATCCCAGAGCTCAGGCAGCTTGCCGGCGACACGGAAGGTCGTGTCCACGCTCTGCGCCTGCTCATTGCGGCTGTCGACAAAGTAAAGATCGCCATCGGGAAGCAGGCGGTGAAGGAACATGAGCTTGGTATCAGATTGGGGTTTGCTGTAGGCGAAGTCGCGGGGCAGATTCAGATCGGCGAGCACCTCGCCGGCTGGTCTGAGGTAATAGACGCGACCTTTTCCTATGGTGCGATAGCCGGAGGCGTTCTTCTGGTTACCTGGGACGTTCGTCAGGTCACCCCAAAGCCGATCGGTGAGGCGTTTGAACTCCGCCGGATCGTCGGCAAGACTCGGAGTATCCGCGGGACGGTTACCATCCACCACGGCGCCCTGCTCCACCAAGGCCTCAAGTTTGCGCAATACCGGCACGGTCATGCGCCGGCTGGAGCCGCCGAGGTACAGCACGCGATAGCTCGTGCCCGCGGGCGTCACCAGACGGCCGTCCTCGACCGAAAGCTTGTGCAGCAGCACGTCGCTGTTGACAAAGTCGAACCCGTAGCCTTCGGGTGCGTCCTGCTGCGGATGAATGCCGAAGAGCGCAGTGAGCGGGCCTTCTTCACCGTAGAAATACGCAACATCGCCATAGAAGTGCCCTTGTTGCAGCAGGTACGACGATCGTGCGAGATAGTCGATCCAAGGCCTGGCGTCCTCAGCCCAGGTCTCGTTGCGGGTGAACCATTGGCCGAAGATGCCCAGCGTCAGCCCGGGCGCCTTATTTACCAGCGGCTGATGGGTGGATTCGTGGATTTCGAAACGATTGATGCCCAGCGCAAACTCCATATCGGCGATGCGCTTGAGGGTATTCGGCGACCAGATCCAGGCGGGTGGACCGGCGGTCATCGACTCCGCCGCTACCAGGTTCTGGCCGTAGATGTGGGCGACCGAGGCCGCGCCCAGGTCATCGGCGACATAGGTTGGGTTGGGCCCATCCTTCTCGGCGAACGCCCACATCGCGGCCATCGGTATGTCCGTTTTGGAGCGCATCTCCATGTCATCGCCGAGCGAGGGGCGGCGGAACTCGAGCGCCTCGCCGTAGTAGCGCAGCCCGCGTTTGTGCAGCTCCTCGGAGATGGCGCCGTAGTGATTTTCAGCGAAGAGTTGCGCGATCGTGCGACGGAAGTCCCACAGGAAACGATTGGTCTCCGCCGTACTCTGGATCACGACTCCAGTCAATGCGGGCAGCCACGGCAGCGCGCTGTAGCCGCGCCGCCGCTGAAACTCGCCGAGCATGTCGTCGGTCCAGTTCTGCGCTCCCACCTCGACGCTGTCGGTCACCATGTAGGTGATGCCGGCCGGTCCCATTTTGTCCGGCCCCACCGTATCCGCATAGGTCTTGAGGTAGTGGTCAAGGTAGTTCTTTACATAGCCCCGGTTGAGCTTGTCGACCTCCAGGCCGGTGGCCTCGGCGGGCGCGGGCTCATTTTCGCGGCCGGTAAGCGATTCTCCGAGGCGAAGAATCTCCCATCTGCCGGCTGGCGGTGTCCAGTCCAGTGTGCCGTCTGGTTTCATCCTGTTGGTCAGGTCAACGACATCGGTCTTGCGCACAACAAAGGCTGAGGCTGCCGGGTGGTCGGGGATGGCATAGTAGTTGGGCGTGGTGGCAAAGCCGGCGCGACGCTCCCATTCATTGGTGCGAGCGCCTTCGTGCAGATCCAGTTCCGTGATCTGGTGCACATGCGCCTGGGTCGCTCCTGCCGGGGTGGGAAAGCTGACCCGGAAGAATCGCGCGGTGACCGGAGCGAAGGAGACGGTGCGCTGCGCGACGCTGCTGTATGGGAGATCGGCCCCGCGGCGAAAGTTCTGTCCATCGTCGCTCGCTTCGAGGTACGGAAATCCGGCCTTTTGATCGTCAAAGCCGAAGAAGCTCACCATGTCGTCCGTAGTCCCGATGCTGATCGATTGAATGGCCTCCGGGTGTCCGTAGTCGAAGAGTACCCAGGCGGACTGACCGGGTGCGGCGGACGGCAGCAGCAGGGCGGGCGTTTGGACGTCGCCATCAGAGAGCGCCGCCACATTCACGGTTCCTCCGCTGGCGGTCACGGCAGGATGGAGCTCCCCCTGCGTCTTTTCGGCATCCGGGATGCGATACGCGACCACCGCCGCATCCGCTGCGAACCGCGGGAGAGGAGGGAGTTTGGCGTTCGCATTGCCGGTATCGCGGTGCCCCTCCAGATCGTAGTTCTGAAAGGTGCCCGTGGCGTGGGGCAGCGCCGGAAGCATGCCCTGATACGCATGGCCACCATCGATTCGTGTGGCGCTCCAGACCAGTTTCTTCATGCCCTGCGATGGCGGTACCCAGGGGCCGCCGGTCTCGCTCCACCCGGGCGAGCTGGCGATGGCAAACTCGAAGTTGTGCGCCATCGCCCCGCGGAGGGCGCCGTTGAAGGCCGCCTTCCAGTCCGGCGTCATGTAGATCAGCCGCTTGGGCACCACCTGCGGCGTGTCCAGGGAGCCCTCAAAAACAGTCAGGCCGCCAAGGCCGGCACGCGCCATCCAGTCAAGGTCGAGCTGGATGCCTTCCGGCGTGATGTTGCCGTTCATCCAGTGCCACCACACGCGCGGCCGCGCACTGTTGGGCGGGTCGTGGAACCCACGTTGCAGAGCATCTTGTCCTGTGTTGGATGAGCCACCGTCCTGCGCCCAGTTGGCGACCGGGCAGGCCAGCATCAGAGAGAAAACAAGGCCACAACGGCGCCATGGAGCTGCTTGCATAAATACCCGCCTCACATTGGGCTCCATCCTATCCGACGCCGCTGCTGAAATTGAAACATACTCTCTATTGAATCTCATACTTGCATTTCTCCGGGCCGCGCGAAAACAATCGCGGCGGAGACGAATCTGATCTTGCCCCGGAGAATCCGTGTTGGCGTCCAGGCCGTCGTTCCTTGATACTTAAGGAGCCGCTGTTTGAAAGGCTCACATCCATTGCGACGCACACCGAAGCCCACCTACCTGATCCCTGTGCTGTCCAAGGCGTTGGACATCCTGGAGTTGCTGCAGGCGGAAAACCAGCCGGCCACGCTGGAAAGCCTGTACAAACGCACCCGAATTTCCAAGACGACGGTTTACCGCATCCTGAAGACCTTTGTGCATCGCGGCTATGTCTCGCAGTTGCCCGACGGCAACTACCGCCACATCACCAAGCTCAAAAAGCTGCGCTTCGGTTTCGGCAGCCAAAGCGAGGAAGAGCCATTTTCCAACGCCGTCACCCAAAGTATTCAGGATGCCGCGGCCGGGGCCGGGATCGATCTGCTCATCCTCGACAACCACTATGACGCCGCAACCGCGATCCGCAACGCCGAAGAGTTTGTGCGTATGCGGGTCGACCTGGTGATCGAGTTTCAGGTCGAGCAGGAGGTGGCTCCCATTGTGGGCGACTGCATCGCCAGAAGCAACATCCCCCTGATCGCCATCGATATTCCGCATCCGCATGCGACCTACTTCGGCGTGGACAACTACCGGGTTGGGCAGGAGGCCGGCGAACTGCTGGCCACCTACGCCAGAGAGCGCTGGGCGGGCAAGGTGGATTGGGTTGTCGGTCTCGATCTGCCCGAGGCGGGGCAACTGGTGCAGAGCCGGATTACAGGCGCCTTCGAGGGCGTTCGCAAGGCCCTGCCCGAGTTGCCGGAGGAAAGCTATGTTCGCCTGGACGGCCGCGGCAAGCGCGACCGCAGCCGGAAGGCGATCTCTGACTTTCTGCAACGGAATGTAAAAAACAAGCACATCCTCATCGCCGCCGCTACCGACAGCAGCGCGCTGGGCGCGCTGGACGCGGTTCGCCAGTTGAAGCGAGAGTCGCACGTGGTCATCGTCGGACAGGACTGCATAGACGAGGCCGCCGCTGAGTTGGCCAATCCGCAATCGGCCCTCATCGGTTCAGTCTCCCACGAGGCGCATCTCTACGGAGCCAACCTGATTCAGCTGGGGCTCTCGATTATCCACGGCCAAACCGTTCCGCCCTATAACTATGTGCCACACCGGCTGGTCACGCGCGACACGGCCAGATAAAAACCCAGACAAAAACCCAGATAAAAATTCCGATGAATGCGGTTATGTTATGCCACTTGCAATCGGTCAACGTCCGTCATTTGTCCCCACCGGGCTCATCCTGGACTCTGTTTGCGGCAGCATGAACTGGTAGGTTCCGCTGCTTATCTCCAAACGGACTTCGCCGGCGGTGCGGGAGAGTTTCGTTACGCCCGGGTGTTCCGCGTCGAGCGCCGTTCCGTTCAGCAGCGCCGTGGTCGCCGTGGCTGTGGGCACAGAGACGGTTGCCGTGGTGTTGGCGGGAATTGTCGCGGTCCACTGCACGATGCTGCCCTGGTACTTCCACATCGAAGTTATGGGGCCATAGACCGAATCATAGGTCGCGCCGCCCTGGCCCAGGGTGCTGTTGAACTGCGGATGCAGGAAGAGATGATGAAACCCAGGGTCCTTCTGGTTCAGCTGTGAATGCGGTTGGGAATCCAGATCGATGCCCGCGACATAGCGGTAAAGCCACTCCCCCACGGCTCCGTAGGCGTAGTGGTTGAAGGAGTTCATGCCCGGATCGGCGAGCATCTGGTCGCCGTTCCAGCGCTCCCACATCGTGGTGGCGCCGTGCCGCACCATGTAGCCCCAGGAGGGAAAGGTGTCTTGCAGCAGCAGCTTGTACGCCGCGTCGCTGTGGCCGGTGTTGCTCAGCACCTCCATGATGTATGGCGTACCGAGAAAACCGGTGGTGAGATGCCATTGATGCGCCTGCAGATCGGCGACCAGTTTTTGCGCCACCACCGCGCGAAGGTCGTCGGGCACGAGACCCATGTGCAGCGCCAGAACGTAGCTCGTCTGGCTGTCACTGCCGACCGATCCGTCGCTGCGAACGAAGCGCTGTTGAAATGCCGACCGTATCTGCGCAAACAACTGTTCATAGCGCTTCGCATCCGCGGGGCGATCGATTGCCCGCGCCATCTGGGCCATCAATTGCGTATCGTAGGCCCAATACGCCGTGGCGATCAGATCCTGAGGCGTTGTGCTGCCGATGGCCAGCCAGTCGCCATAGGCTTGGCGATGACTGATGAAGTCCGGATTCTGTGAGAGAAGCAGGCCCAGATAGCGGTCCATCGATTCCCAAGCGTCGACGACGATGCGCCGGTCCCCGAACTGCGTCCAGGCCACAAAGGGGATGATGACGCCCGCATCCGCCCATCCGGGTGAGCCATCGCCCACCACCGTGCCGACGCGCGGCGTGATGTCGGAGAAGTTGCCCTCGGCCGATTGGGCCACGCGCATATCGGCGTCGAATTTCTCCGAGAAGGAGGCTAGATCCATGTTGTAGGAGGCTGTCCGCCAGAAGACCTGCGCGTCGCCCATCCAGCCCAGCCGCTCATCGCGCTGCGGGCAATCGGTGGGAATGCTTTCAAAGTTGCCGCGCTGCCCCCACAGAATATTCTTCCAAAGTTGCTGGACCGTCGGGTTGCCGGTTTCGAACTTGATGGTGAAGGGTGCGGCCGTGTGAAAGACCAGCCCGGCTACCGCGTCGAGAGACGGTTTGCCGGGGTAGCCCGTGATCTCCACATAACGATAGCCGTGATAGGTGAAATGCGGCACAAAGGTTTCTTCGCCGCCGCCGCGGAGAGTGTACACATCGGTCTCACCGGCCGTACGCATGTTTGCGGCGTAGAGCTGCCCATTCGGTTGCAATACCTCGCCGAAGCGCAGTTGCACACGCGTTCCGCGCGGTCCGCGCACCAGCAACTTTTCCGTGCCGACCATGTTCTGCCCCATGTCAAACAAATAGACACCCGGGGACGGGTTGGTTATGGTTTTGGCTTTTAAAATTTGCTCCAGCTCGATGGGCTCGAAGTTCTGGCTTACCAATTGAGCCGACGGCGCATCCCCGCGGCTGGCCGGGCGCCAGTGGCCGTCCGCGTGGAAGCCACTGGTATCCCAACCCGGCTGTTCTTCGCGGGCGTCGTACTGTTCGCCGTTGTACAGATCCGAGCGCAGCACGGCCGAATCGCTGGCCTGCCAGCCGGGGTCGCTGACCACCCGGTCATGCGTGCCGTCGGCATATTCGATCTCCAACTGCGCCCGCAGTCGAAGCGGCGGCGGCCCAAAGTTGAAGCGCTGTTGATAGGTGACCAGACCGCTGGCATACCATCCATCGCCGAGCAGGGCGCCGAGCGCATTTTCGCCCTTGTGCAGCATGGCCGTCACGTCATAGGTCTGGTAGTAGAGCCGCGCCCGGTAGTCGGTCCAGCCCGGTGCGAGCACCTCATGGCCAACCAGGTTGCCATTGATGTGAAACTGGTACGCGCCTAGCGCAGTCACATACAACCGGGCGCGGCGAACGGTCTGCGACAGCGAGACGGAGCGGCGCAACAGCATCGCGGGCCGCGGTGGCCAGGGCGTGCCCAGAGGATTCTCGCCGATTTGCGCAACTACCTGCGCCGGCTGTGCGGCGGCATTAGCCTCTGCGCCAAAATTCGAAGTCCATTTGCCGTCGCTGACAAAGCGCTCGACACGGCCATCGGCGAAGCGCACTCGCAGCAGCGCGATCAGCGCGCCAGAGCCGTGGGGGCCGGGCTTGACCTGTTCGGCATTTGCGACAAGAATGTTGGCTCCGCGTTGAAGCGCCGAGGTCACATCGGCGGTGCGAAACGTTCCCCACGGAAACGATGGCCCCCAGGGCGGCGTGGGCTGCGCCTGTAAGACGGGCTTCCCGTTGATCGCGGCGGCAACCGTGTCCTGCGCCGTGATCAACAGCGTTCCTTCAACCGGCTGCCCGGCGAGTGAGAAGTCGAGCTGGAAATGATGGCTGCCCTGTTTGACATGGTGCAGCGCGTCCTCGCCCGCCGTCCAGATCCACTCGGGAGCGGCGGCGCGGTCCTCCCGCTCGGTCGTGGTCTCCCCCGAGATCCACTGTGCCTTCCAACCTGAAGGCGTCAGCAGCCCGCTCTCCCACCAACTCGGCTCGCTTGGCCGGACGGGCTGGTCGTGTTCATCCCACGTCCGCACCTGCCAGTAGTACCGTGTGCCGGGTTGCAAGGGGGCGCCGCCATACTCGATACCGACCGACTCATTGGACGAAACGCGTCCGCTATCCCAGACGACGCCGTCCTGAGCCTTGCCCTGGAGTTTGCCGGGGTTCAATGCCACCGTGATCCGATACGCTGTCTGCGCCGCTCCCGTACGCCGGGACTGCATCTGCCAGGAGAACCGCGGGTGCAGATCATCCAGTCCCAAAGGCGTAGGGAGCCAATCGCACTGGAGATTCATGCTTGCCGGCGCGTCGGGGAGCGTCGCGGCAGGCTGCGACATGGCCATCGGTGCGGCGAGCACGAGCAACGCGGCCGCGTACAGTCTGCGCGGCCGTGCTTGTCGGGTGATGGGTTGGGTCACGTCGCTCCTCACGATCCGGCGAAGATAGATAGGGCAGAATGGAAAATGTTTCTGCACTGAAACTTGATTAAGCTATCGGGTGCGGTGAGAGCCTGTCAACGCCCCGATGAGGGCTGGAGGCGGTTTGCACAATGAACTTGGGTTCTTTGGATCTTCGGCTGGCGACCGGCAGCTCCAGCGATGGATGATGCAACTCCGAGCAAAATACAGGGGTCTCTCCACTGCGCAGACGATGAAACTGTCCCCTGTCACCCAAACGACGAAGGCCTGTCGTTTAGGGCCCGGCGCTCCGGTCGAGATGACGCCTCTACACCAACACGGAAACCTCTATAGCTGATTCTTAGGGCTGATTTTTCTCCCGAGCCCTCCGGGCCACCAGTTCCAGTCACCCGCAACACGAAGGAGCGCCGGTCCGATCACCATGCGAACCAGCGTCGCATCGATGAACACGGCGATCGCCAAGGTGAACCCGATCATCTTGACCACCAGAAAGTCACCGAAGGTGAATGCAGCGAAGACCGCAATCATGATCGCGGCAGCGCTTGTAATCAGGCCAGCGGTTCGTGCCAGTCCTTCCGAGATGGCATCCGCTTCATTGAGTCCGCTTTTGCGAGCCTCTCGAACGCGGGCCACAAGAAACACCTCATAGTCCATGCTGAGTCCGAAGACGATGGCAAAGGCGACGATGGGAACCAAGGGAAAGATACTCCCGGTTGCCTCGCTGACCCCCAGCAGGCGGCTTCCGTGCCCGTCCTGAAAAACGAGAACCAGGGCTCCGAAGGATGCCATCACCGAAAGCAGGTTCAACACGATGGCCTTCACCGGAGCGATCAACGACCGGAAGCCAAGAAGCAGAGCCAGAAGCGTTCCGCCGACCACCAGCGCCGTGACTGGGGCAAAACTGCGCTTGACGATGGTCTGATAGTCCGCATTGAGCGCTGGGATGCCGCCAAGGAGCAAGGTGGATCCGGGTACGCCGGTAAGCGCCGTCGCCCCGGTCTTACGAAGTTCCCGCACCCAGTCCACCTGATCCCGCAGGGAGACCGATCCCTTGGGCAAGACCTCGATCAGCGCCGTCCGTCCGTCGGCACTGAGGAACGTGCGCCGGGTCTCGCGGGAAAGGCTATCGAGGACGGAGCGGTTGCCGTCGGCGATGCTCGTGATCGAGATGACCCTCTGGGAACGGGGATCGCTCGCCAGCCGCTTGGAAACACTGTCGATCACGTTCCAGCCCGCGTCGGTGTGCGCGATGGAATTTGCCGGCAGTTCGATCATCACGCGCATTGTTTGCACAACGCCGGCGCGATCCATGCCCTCAAGGGTGTGCAGGGCCTGCACCGACTCCGCGGCGGGGGGGAGCCAATCGCCTTGCGGAACGCTGGTATCGAGCCGTGTGGCCTGCCACGCGAGCAGAAGCAAAGGCGCGCCCGCCAGGCAGATCGCCAGCCATGGATGCGCGACGACGATTGTCCCCCAGCGGCGCCAGCGGATTCCCGTGCGTTCGCTGTGGCATGCATCCAACTTGGGCGCGAACGGCATCCGGCCGAGATCGATCCGCGGCCCGAGCCATGACAACATCGCCGGGACGAGCGTATTGGTGAGCAACACACTCATGCCCGCCACCAGGCATCCCGCAACGCCGATGGAACGAATTTCGCTGATGGGAACGATCAGCAGCGCAAGGAAGCCGATGGCCACGGTGGACGCCGAAATCAACAGCGTACGCCCTGCCTGGCGCGCCGCTAGGTGTGAGGCGGTGGGGCCGTCGTGCCCGGCAGCAATGGCCTCCCGGAAGCGGCTGACCATCAGCAGCGCGTAGTCGATGCCAAGACCCAACCCCAGCATAGTGGCCAGATTCTGCACCAGAATCGACAGGTGAAAGCGCTGAGCCAGAAATCCGGCAATGGCCAGCGTCGTCGCAATCGCAAGCTGGCCAACGGCCAAAGGAATCAGGGCAGCGACGAGGCTTCCAAAGGCCACCAGCAGCAGCGCAAGCGTCACCGGAATGACCAGGCTCTCACCCCGTCGAACGTCATTCGCACTGGCTTTGCGGATGTCGAAGTTTAGGGGAGTCTCGCCGGTCAACGTGATCTTCACGGCCGGGTATTGGGACCGCAGTTGATCTTCCAGAGAATGTTCCAGCACATGCAGCTTGGGCACAAGAAGTTCAACAGGGCCGTCGACCGGCGAGAGTCCAACGAGGACGAATGTTCCTCCCCCTTTGCCCAGAAAGATCGGATCGCGCAACTCCCGATAGGACACCACTCCAGAGACGCCGCGTTGATCTCTGACTGCAGAAACGATGCTCGCCAGGGCTTGGCCGCCCCCCTCTGAATCGGCAGCTGGAAGCCCCTGAATCACCAGAGCCACGCGGTCAACGAAAGGGGAGTGAAAGCCGGTGTTCAACTCCTGATTGACGATCTCCGCTTGACTACCCTCGACGCGGGTCGCTGTCTCCAGGCGGCGCTCGGTATGAAAGGAAAACGGAAGGAGTGCAAGGACGGCGGCAAGGACCACCACAGCCACTAAAGTCCCCGACGACCGACGCAGATTCATGAGACTCATGATGTCACACGAGCCTAGAAGCGATTTCCGTGTTGGGATGACGCCTCTATCGCTATACGAAATTAGCTCTAAGCTTCATCATCCATCTCGATGTTCGATAAGGGCGACTTGGAACCCTGCGACACGCGCGCAAGCGGCCAACGGATGCTCCACCGGCATCTACTCAATTGATTTCGTTTGTTGAGGAGAAGCAATGCCCTTTTTCGCGGTCCTTGCGCTGGCTGCTGCCCTTCCGTCGGGGAATCCTGATCCACGCATCGGTTCATGGACACTCGTCTCTGCGCAGTCTGCCCTGGATCCCCCGAACAAACTGTCCATCACCCCGGTCCCGAATGGCGTGCATCTCGTGATGTCAGGCGAAGTTCATCTCGACTTTACCGCGCGGTCGGACGGACACGGGACAGCCGTAGCGGGCAATCCGGCCTTCGACCAGATCGAGCTTCATAGGATCAGCAAGCAGCAGTCCGAGGTCAAGGAAGAGAAGGACGGCGCTCCCGTGGCAACCGTTCGCGAGAAGCTCTCCAACGACGGCAAAGAGCTGACGATCACAACCGCAACCCCAGCTCAAGACCGGCCCGATCAGATCACCGTGTGGACACGCACCGGCGGCGCGGCGGTGGGTAAAGATCTCTTCGCCGGGGAATGGACACAGGACGGGAGCAAGACTCGCATGCGCCAGGGTTTGGTGCTCAAGATCGACCCGGACGGAAGCGACGGCATCCGCTTTTCAGGCGGCTACAGCTTCATCGGCCGATTCGACGGGAAACAGTATGACCTGCGGAACTCATCCAACGATACCGTGCAGCTTTCCCTCGTCGATCCGCACACGGTGGATGCGGTGTACCGGCGCGACGATCAGATATCGCAACGGGATCGCTGGGTCGTCTCCCCCGATGGGCGGACGCTGACCCTGACGAGTAAAGGGACGCTGCAAACCGGCCAGCACGTCTCGGAAAACCTTGTCTTTCAGAAGCAGTAGAGGCCCCGACTGCTCAGGTCAGACCCCCAAGCGGACACTGACGGCATCGTTGACCTCGCGAGGCGCGACCGAGATGATCCCCTTCCGGTGCATGAACTTCAGAATGCCGTTCACCGTGTCCTCCAGCGATGGATCCGCCTTGCCCCAGGCAGAAGCATCCCGAGCCGCCTGGTAGGTGGAACTGTCATAGCGCTTGAACTCCATGGAAGAGATGTTGTCCACGGAACCTACCAGGAAGTCCAGCAGCGGAAACAGCAGATCTTCCTTGCGGCATCGCCGGATCAGCTCGGGAACAAAGTCGGGAAGACTGAAGATCTCGAACCGGCGCCCGGTCGACTTGGTGATCAGTCCGGTAATGTCCATCATGTTCGCGTAATCGTCACGCGTCACATGGTAGGTCTGGTTGGCGGTGCCCGCGGTGGTCGAAATCGCAACGATGTTGTTGGCCACAATGTCCGCGGGAACGAAGCTCACCTGGTTCAGAGCATCGACGCCAATGCCGTGGTTCACCATGAACGCCACCAGGCGAACCGCGATATCGAAGTTGTTGCCGCCCCCGGTGACCGAGGGGCTCACGAGCGCGGGCCGGAAGATGCGGGCGGAAAGGCCCTGACGGCGCGCGTCGGCAACCACCTGCTCCGCAACCCATTTCGTCTGGCTGTAGCCGAAGTCGAGGAGCTCCATGTTCTCGTTCTGGTCTGTCTCCCACAGAACCTTCTTCATCGCCCAGCCAAAGATGAACGTCGTCGAAACGTAGTTGAACTCCTTGGGCCGGCCTTCGAACGCCAGTCGTAAGACCTCGTTCGTTCCCAGGACGTTCGCATCGCGCATACGGTCATAGTTGAACAGGTAGTTCACGGTCGCGCCGTTGTGGAACACCGTGTCGATCTGATTCGCAAGGAAGTCCCAGGCGTCCTGCGCGAGGCCGAGATTCTTCTGTCCCAGATCGCCGCAAAGCGGAATTACGCGAGCCTCGAAGGTGTGCATCAGCCCGGGCGCGGGAGGCCCCATGGACTCCATCGCCGCCCTGAGCCGCTGCTTGCCCTGTTCCTCATCGGCAGCCCTGACGAGAACATAGATCTTGGCCCGCGTCTGTTCGAGCAGACTCTTCATCAGGAACGGACCGATGAAACCCGTGCCGCCGGTAAGCAACACATGCTGCAGGACCGGAACCTCCGGCAGGGGAGGGGGTACAGGCGGAGTGAAGATCAGCTTTCGATCGTCGCTCATCATCCCCTTCTCCGCCGTGCTCTGCTCCTCGCGGAACGCCGCGAGGGAGTGACGCAGCTGGAGCAGCGCCTCTTCGGGAGCGCGCTCCAACTGTTCCGCCAGTTGAAACAGCTCGGCTACGCTGACCCGCTGAATCACGCCGATATCCACCTGCCGCGCAAGCACCTCGGCGCCTCTGTCCTTGAGCAGTTCCTTGATCTCGTGCATGAACACGACAAGGTCCAGGGAATCCAGCCCGGCCTCGATGAGGTTGTAGGACTCGGTACCGGTCAGGTTGTACCTGATCTTCAATTCGTCGAAGGGCGAATGGGCTGCAGACGCGGAGGCGGCAGGCCCTGCGTCCTTCTCCCGCGAAAACTCGGACAGAACGGTAAACTCACCCGCCAGCCACATCTGTTTGGTCTTGTGGCGCATGATCTTGCCCGAACTGGTTCTCGGGATCGCGCGCGGCGCGATAAAGGAGATCAGCGCTACTTCCACGTTCAGGAAATTGCGGACCGCCGTGGCGATCTTTCGCGCATCCGGGGGCGAGTTGGGATTCTTCACCTCGGCCACGATGGCAAGCGCGGGCTCTGTGTCTTCGTGAATCTGGAAGGCCACAACGCAATGCGCCCGAACCTGGCCCGACGCCCGTTCCACGACGCCCTCGATATCCTGCGGATAATAGTTTTGTCCGCGCAGGATAATCATGTCCTTGATGCGACCGCATACGAAGAGTTCGCCGTCATGGATGAATCCCATGTCGCCGGTGCGCAGGAAGCCGTCGTCATAGGGGGTGTCGTCCACCAGGCGCGCACGAAATTGTTTTAACGTCAGCTCCGGGTTGTTCCAGTAGCCCAAACACTTGCCGGTTCCGGCAATCCAGATTTCGCCGACACGGCCTTCCTTCAGGGCGACATGCCGTTCCGGATCCACGATTCTGAGATCGACGCCCTCCAGCGGAGTTCCACAACTGACAATCTGCACAGCCCCATCGATTTCGGAAACCTCGGTAGCCATGCGGGCTTTACCCAGCGATAGGGCATGCTTGCTCACTGCAACGAAACTGCGTCCACCCGTCGAAACGGCCAGCGTGTTCTCAGCCAGTCCGTAGGCGGCATAGAAGCTTTCCGACTTGAGTCCGTAGGGCTGAAATGCTTGTAGAAACCGCGTGTAGGTCTCCGCCTTCACAGGTTCGGCGGCAACCATCAGGACCCGGAGCGAGCTGAGGTCGCAACCTTCCAGACTCTCCTTGGAAGTTCTGCCGGGGCGCAGGCAATACTCGTAGGCGAAGTTGGGGGCCGGCGTGGCGGTAGCCCGATACTTCGTTATCGTCTCGAACCACAGGGCCGGGCGCTGAATGAAATGCGTTGGAGCGAAGCCGTAGGTCGTGCCGCCGCGCAGCGCCGGGTACAGATAGCACCCGATCAATCCCATATCGTGATACTGCGGAAGCCAGGACACGACAATCGGCGAAGGGTGATCGATCACCAGTGGACAGGTCTGCAGGATATTGTCGTGCGTGACCATGACGCCCTTGGGCTCCATCGTCGAACCGGACGTGTACTGCAGAAATAAAATGTTGGAAGTATCGGGTAACAGTTCATCCGAAATCGGATCGATGAAGTCTTCGGTGAAGTCCTCTGTCACGATCCATGGCAAGGCGGAGATGTAGTCAAGGTCGAGACCCGCTGCTGAAACGCCGCTTCTGGCAAGGTTCGTCTTCAACGACCCATGGTAGTCGCTGCTCGTCAGAACGGCAGCGGCCTGGCAGTCCTTGGCAATGTGAACGATCTTGTACAGAGCGCTCTGGAAACCGCGCGAACTGGGCGGATACACCGGCACGGGGATCAGGCCGGCGCGCACGCAGCCAAAGAACGCGCAGATCATCTCGAGCCCCGGCGGGTAGGCAAGCAAAAGCCGGGCCTGCGGCGCGAAGCGACCCCCCTTCCGCAAGTGTCCAGCGATCGCCTTCGTCCGTTCAATGAACGACGAGTAGGTGTAGGTTTCGAGCGAATTGCCGTTCAGGTCAAGGTACGAATAAAGGAGCTTGTGCGGGTGCTCATCCCCCAGCCTATCCAGGCTATCTACGATCGATGCCATAAGAAATCAGCAATACCCTCCAACTTCGGATAGGAAAGACTCGGTACTCAACAAGGCGAAAACCATGCTGCTCCCCTCAAAGTGATGAGGCAACGTGGCTGAGTCTCGGAAAATTGGAGCTAAGTAGCGATCGGTCATGAAACCAAACGCTCATCTGTTCTGTGCCATGCTGTTCTGCGCCATCCGTCGTCCGGTCCGATTCGAGGAGACCCTCGATGGCCGAACGCACGAGGCAAGGAAGTCTTACGGAACCCCGGCGAGTGGCAGCCCCATTCAAAGCGTTGTCGTTCGTACAGCCTACGGATGATGGTAGCAGAGCCGGGAAAGATTGCGACAAGCGATCTCGTCCCTGACTCGCGCCTGTCATCCTTGTATGGTCCAAACCGCGTGAATCTGCCGAAGTTTTCACAACGTAATCGCGATCCGGCGCTTCTGGCGGCGGCGAACAGCTACACTGGTGGGGACGACGCCGGCGTACAGCATCGGAATGCGCCGGAACGACCTGGTACGAATCATGTACGAATCATGGAGGAGCTGGTGACGTCCGAAACCGGAGCGGTAGTGGCCCTTGAGCCGCCCTTGAATGATCTCGTACCGCATGAGGCCGCGCCGCAGCCCCGGGTCGGCGAACCGGCGGCTTCCGCTTCCTTCCCCAAAGTCCTGCGGCGGCGCCTCGATCAGTTCTTTGCCGAAAAGGGGATGTCTCCCAAGGCCGACCGGGCGATGTGGATCAAGATCGCCGTTGGCATGGCGGTACTCGTGGGCAGCTGGGTTGCTATCTACGTCTACAGGCCGGATTCGTGGAAGTTTGTCAGCCTGTATGTCTTAGGCGGTCTCGTCCAGACGTTCCTTTTGCTGAACATCGCCCACGACAGCAACCACAACGCCATCTCCTCGGTGCCGACGGTCAACAAGACCCTGAACTATGTCTTCGATGTCTGCGGTATCAACTCCTATATGTGGCGCATCCTCCATCATCGAGGCCATCACTCCTGCGTCAATATCCACGGCGAAGACGACGCCCTGACGGGCCGCGGTCTGCTTCGGTTTACCCCCCATGAACCTCGCAGGCCCCTGCAGCGTTTCCAACACGTCTACGCGCTGTTCCTCTACGCGTTTTTCTCTCTCGACTATGTCTTCGTCCGGGACTTCGAGTGTTTCTTCTCCCCATCTCACGATTACCTGGAACGTACGGAACACCCTTTGCGGGAGTACGTGATCCTGTTCGCGGGGAAGTTGTTTTACATCACCTACATGCTCGTTCTGCCGATGACCGTGCTGGGAAAATCTGTTCCCCTGGTTGCCGTCGCATTCCTGCTGGTGCATTTGATTGTTGGGCTGACCGTATCCCTGGTGTTCCAAACGACCCACACGGTCGACAGCACGTACTTTCCTTCGGACCGTGGTGAATTCGATAACGGCGTCTATCACATCTTCGCGACGACGGCGGATTATGCGACAACCAACCCCGTCGTTGGCTGGCTTGTGGGCGGGCTCAACCATCACATCGTCCATCACCTTTGCCCGTTCGTGTGCCACACCCACTACGCTCCGCTCACGCGCATCGTGAAGCAGACTGCGGAGGAATTTGGTGTTCCCTACCGGCAGAATCCCACCATGACGCGCGCGGTATGGCACCACCTGGTTCTTCTAAAACAACTGGGGAACGAAAAACAACTGGGAAGCGAAAACTGATCCGTCGCACCATCGTCTTTTGCGAACCGGTCCTCTCCAGCGTTTCAAAGAATTAGCAGCGAAGATCCCAGAATTTCGCTCCGGCATTCTGGGCAGCGAGGTAGAACGTGTCCCGGCCTGTACCCACAGTTTCCCGCTTCCGCTCCTTTGCGGATTCGCGCGCGATGGTCGGCAATCCCGTACAGGTCTTAGCGGCGTACACCGAACGCTACGGCGACACCTTTCGCTTCTATCTGGGCGGCCTCAAAGAGGCCCTGGTGACGACCAACCCAGCCGTCATTCAGCACGTGTTGAAGACCAACGCGGAGAACTACCAGAAGTCAGAGATTCAAGTGAAGCGGATGGGCCATTTTCTGGGCAAGGGTCTGCTCACCACCCACGGGGAAGCCTGGCGGACACAGCGCCGGCTCATCCAGAAGGGCTTTGATCGCAAGCAGCTCGATGCCCTGTCCACGATCATGCAGGACTCAGTCACCGATTCGCTGCGGGACTTCGACCGGCAGACCCGTGTCGGCCCCATCGATATCTACCCCCAGCTGATGAAGATCACCTTCGCGATGGTCGCCCGGTCGCTCTTCGGCGCGCGGCTGAAGGATGGCGATATCGATCTCGTCAGCCAAACCATCTGCACCGTCCAGGAGTTCATCGTTCGGCAGACCCTGCAGCCCTACCTGAACCCCTGGTTCGCAGCCTCCGGCGAACTGCGCAGGCACGAAGACCTGCGCACCCGCGCGGACAGCGTTCTGCTGGAGTACATCCAGGAACGCCGCCACGGACCCCCCGGCAACGATCTTTTGCAGACCCTGATGGATGCCCGCTACAGCGACGGTGAAGGCATGAGCGATGCCTTGGTCCTGAGCGAAAGCATGCAGCTGCTGGTCGCCGGCCATGAAACTTCGTCCAACGCTCTCTCCTGGCTGCTCTATCTCCTGAGCTCGCGTCCGGACTGTCTCGAACGGGTGCGGGTGGAGTTCGATTCCGTGCTGGGCGACGCACCTCTGAGCCACGGCGATGTGCCGAAGTTTCCGTTTGCCACGCAGGTCATCCAGGAGGCCCTCCGTCTTTACCCGCCGTTCTGGATGATCGACCGCATGGCCGTCGCGGACGACCGCGTTGCGGATCTCGAAATACCCAAAGGATCAACGGTCATCGTGTATGTGTACGGCGCGCATCATGCGGCCCTCCACTGGCAGAATCCGGAGAGTTTCGACCCGGGGCGTTTCATCAAAGAGAACGAAAAGCTGCGCACCCCCTTCACCTATCTTCCCTTCGGAGCCGGACCGCGCGGCTGTATCGGGGCCAACTACGCGATGTTGCAGATTCTCATGATTCTGCGCGCTCTGCTCAGAAGGTACGATTTCCAGCTGACGCCGGGCCAGACGATCGAAGCACGCCCGATGGTGATCCTGCGACCGAAGCACGGAATCCGCATGACCTTTACGGAAACAAGGGCGCCCGCTCTGGGCCAGAGCGGCACGCCACTCGTTCAGGAAATGGCCTGAGTCGCGTCTCCCTATGAATCAGAATCACTGCCGGCCTGAGGAAGCTCTGATCAAGTCCATGGATGGCCCCCACAAAATGCCCGGGGCTGAAGCCCTACGCTCCCTCCCAAAGGCGACGACAGGACTTATTCACTGATTTCCTGAGGTGTCGCCTGAGGTACTTACCTGGCACAAAGAATGGTCACTTAGCAGAACCGGTGTGACCGACCTGCACGATCATGAAGCTGTCGGGCTTGGGCTTTGGGCGTGATGTGGCGAGGCGGGAGGCGTGTCTTCGAATGCAGCAGTCGGCAGATAGATGGTTTGGCTGATCGGATCGATGCCCATCGTACGCGCTCCCACAGGCGTCTTCACCACCTGCTCGACCGCGTAGGCTCCCGACTTTTCTTCAGCCACCACCAGGGAACCGTCGCGGCAACTGGCGAAGGCTTGCCCCCGGTCGAATGCGGTTGCATCCACGCCCGCGCCGATCGGCACCGATCCTAGAATTCTGCCATCCTGTGCACTCATGACGACCATCTTCTGCGGGTTGCGGCAACCGATAAACAGGCGGTGCGTGGCCTTGTCCAGAGCCAATCCCACCGGATGACCGCCCGGTGCAACCGGCCAGCGCGCGAGGACTTTGTTCGTATGGAGATCGACCTCGGCCACCAGGTTCTTGTCTTCCAGATTGACGTAGACCTTCCCGGTTTCATCGGCGGCGAGGAACTCCGGCTTGCCGCCCAAATCTATGCGCTCGACTTTGCCTGATTTTGGGCCTGATTTTGGATCAATATCCGGCTTGAAGGTCATCAGGAGGCCCCCATCCCCTGAAACCGCGACGATCTGCCCAAGAGCCTTGTCATAGATGATTCCGTCCGAGTCAGGAACGGTGACCAGCCTGCCCAACACGGCATAGGTGTTGGTATCGAAGATCAGGATGGCGCCTTCGCCGCCGCCATCCGTGATGAAGCCGCGATGCAAGGAGGGCACAATGGCCACTCCATGCGCAATTTTTTGTCCCGGGATATCGCCAAGAACCTTGCCGGTTCTCGAATCAATGACCAGCGTATGTGTGCCACGCGGAACAAACAGCCGATGTGCCTCCGGATCCACGGTGAGATAGTCCCACCCACCTTCACCGCCGATGTGCATCGTCCTGCTTACATCCCACTTCGTCTGCGCGATGGCCGGTATCGCGGCGGCGAGTAGAAACATGGCGAGCGACAAACAAGCAAGCCGTATCCCGGACGTTATCTTCGACATTCGACGTTCTCCTGTTTCAAGCTTGACCGCTGTGGCAACCATTGCCTGGAACTGCGCTTGGACAATAAGGCTAGCCACTGAACATTAACTCTTCCTGAACGGCTCCCGAGCGTTCTCTGGGCAGAACGGCCGTCCAGCTTGTATATGGGTAATTTCATTGGTGAGCAGCAAAGCTGGCTCCAAAAGTTATAGACTATATTTATCTAACAGACACGCGGCAGTCTGACTGTGAGCCGAACTCAATGATGCGATCCAAGACCAGAAACGCAATCTTTTGCGCGGTTCTCTCAGGTTTGTTTCTCGCTGCGGCAGGCGCTCAGACGTTCGCCAATCCCATCATCGGCAGGGGAGCTGACCCTTCGGTGATCCTGCACCATGGTGTCTATTACTCGGTGCAATCCGGATGCGCTCACCAAGGCAACACGCCGGTCATCTGCATTCGTTCCTCGCCCACGCTTCCGGAACTGGGGCGGGCGATTCCGGTAGTCATATGGACAGCTCCTGCCTCCGGTCCGAACTCCGCCGACATCTGGGCTCCGCAGATCGACTTTCTGGGCGGCGAGTTTCACGTCTACTATGCCGCGGGCTCGGTCGCGGGCCTGAATGATCACAAGCTCTTCGCGCTTGTTCCGGGCACACCCGGCGAGCCGCTGAAGCCTTGGGTTGTTGCTTCCACGGGAGCGCCAGGTGGCGAACTCGTGACGAACTGGAAGAGTGTATGGGGGATCGATCCCGATGTCTTCCTTGCCAGTGATCACAAGTACTACCTGCTTTATGCCTGCCGGCAGGACAATACAGGTTCACGAAGCAGCAAAGAGCAGTCGATTTGCCTTTCGGAGATGAGCGATCCCCTGCATCTCACCGGCCAAACCGTCGCTCTCTCCAATCCAACCCAGCCGTGGGAGACGCGCACGTTTCCTACGCAGGAGGGACCGTTCGGCTTCGTGCATGACGGCGTGGATTACATTCTTTACTCGGCCAGCTTTAGTGGAACCGCGGATGACTATAGCGAAGCCCTTTTGATCAACAACCATCCCCCTCAGCCCAATGGCGCCGGAAACCCCCTTACTAATCCCGCCTCGTGGATCAAGCAGGGCCCTGTCTTCGACGGCCATCATGCGTCGTACGGAACGGCCAGCAACGTCACAGTGGCTTCTCCGGACGGAACAGAACTCTGGAACGTCTACCATGGGACCGATTGCCTCAACGACTGCCCTACCATCAATCGAAAGACCTGGCGGGATCGCTCGATCCGCGCGCAGAAGGCGGGCTGGTCGCCTGCGGGGTCTCTCGTGATGGGGTATCCGGTGGACATCAACAACCTCCTGGATCACACCGGCGAGGATGTTCCGCTGGCGTTTCCGTCTGCCGATGGCAGTGGAACGCTGACGGTGCCCGCATGGGGCGCTGCGTTTGGAGACGCCGCTGAAGGCGATAGGGCTGACGGTCAACCTGCCGGCGCCTGGAACTCTTCGGGACCCGCGGCTATCAGCAGCACCAGCCTGGATCCAGACCATTTCGATAGAAATTTCTTTGGCGCCAATCCGAATTGGCAGGACTACGTGCTGTACACCAAGATCAAACTGGTCGCGACCGGCACGGGAAACCCGCACCCCAAGTACGGCGTGTATGGCGCCTATGTGGACCATAAAAACTATTTCCTCGCGATGATCGACATCACCTCCTGCCGCAGCCCAGGTTGTGTCACGACCGATGCCGTGGTCGACGGAGCGGACAGGGGATGGCAAAATTGCGCCCTGCCTGCAGGCTTCGATGCCAAGGCAGCAAACACCCTGGCGGTTGAGGCAGCCAATGGCATGTTCACCGTGTGGGTGAATGGAAAGATGCTGTCGGGGGAGTGTCAGGCCCGGCAGTTCACTCTCAGTCCCGGGCAGTCGCCCCTGCACGGCAGCAATGGACAGGTCGGTGTGATTGTCGAGAACACGAAGGCTGAGTACACCAGCTTCGGTGTCTCGCCGGGAGTGCCCGTGGACGGCCGGACCTATGCTCTTCGGAATGGGGCAAGTCGCATGAACCTGTCCACTGCCTGTAACGGATGCGCCTCGCCGGCTGCCGATGACGCAGCGGTAATCCAGTTTCCCGCCTTCGCTCCGTATCCGGTGGTGACGTCGGCAACACAGCTCTGGAGGCTGCATGACCGCCACGACGGCTACTTCGAAATTGCCAGCGCTGCGGGCGGAATGTGTCTTGAGGATCCGTTTGGGAATACCACGCCATCCCGCACGCTTCCGCAAACGCCAGGAACAAGCACGATGCTCTGGCAACATGCCTGCAACGGCGCAGGCAGCCAATTATGGCAGTTCATCCCGGCGCCGGATGGCAGTAGCTTCGTCCTCCAAAACAAGGCTTCTCTGCTCGTTCTGGATTCTTATAAGACCTCGCAGGGAACGCAGATGTGGCTGAACACGCGTACGGACACTCCCTCGCAGAAGTGGCAGCTCATCTTTCAATAGGTGGCCACTGGTGCGTATGACTCTGCGTTTGAAACATTGCGCCGTTATCACCAGGTAATCACTTGTCCCTTTTGGGAGGTATGTCCGGGCTTCAGCCCGGACATACAGTATGGAGAAGAACGGGGCTTCAGCCCCGGGTTTCGCGCTGAAGCTGGAGAGAGCCCTGGGCTAAAGCCCATCATTGTGACTTACTTTTCGTGGAGCTGAAGCCCCACGCCTCCTCCCAAAATGCACTCCGACGATGCACCTCGTACGATGATCGTGATTCGTTAGACATTCCCTGAACCAGGAAGCGATTGACAGTGCAAGTATTTATAGTCTATAAAACCGCCTGACGGGAAATATGTCCGCTTGAGGGCTTCATGTATTTGGCGTCTGCCTCCACCGAACCCGGAATCACCGAAAAGGTCCCTCTCAACCGAACCGTAGTCGAGAGCACGATTACGGCGGCACTGGGCGGGCTCCTCTTCGGGTTCGATACAGCGGTGATCGCCGGCATCACCGGCGCGCTTTCCAATAAATTCCATCTTTCGCCTACCTCGCTGGGGTTTACGGTTGCGATCGCGCTTTGGGGAACCATCGTGGGTGCAGCCTGTGGAGGGTATGCTGGAGACCGCTACGGCCGCCGGTTCAGCCTCCGCATTCTTGCGGTCCTTTTTACCGCGTCGGCGCTGGGCTGCGCCTGCTCCTGGGACTGGACCTCTTTTCTTGCGTTCCGGTTTGTCGCGGGCGTGGCCATTGGGGCGTCTTCGGTCGTAGGTCCCATGTACATCGCCGAGATCGCACCGGCGCATTGGCGGGGCCGCATGGTCGGCTCCTTTCAGCTCAACATCGTCTTCGGCATCCTGGTCGCGTATTTTTCCAATTACCTGATCGGCACCTTGAACCTCGGTCCGACGGAGTGGCGTTGGAAGCTTGGCGTCTCTGCGGCGCCGGCTATCCTCTTCCTGCTCATGCTCTTCCGGATCCCGCGCAGCCCGCGTTGGCTGGTGGAGAAGGGAAGACCGGCTGAGGCTCGTGAAGTTCTCGACAGGATTGCCGGGCGCGCGGCATCGGCGGAAATCGTCGAAATTCAGGAGTCGCTTGCGAGCGACCGCGCGGCCGGCAACCAGCCGCTCTTTTCCCGGCGCTACCGCATTCCGGTCATGCTGGCCGTGACGCTCGCCCTGTTCAACCAGTTCTCGGGCATTAATCCGATTCTTTACTACCTGAACGATATCTTCGCGAAGGCCGGATTCAGCAAGGTCTCGGGCGACCTACAGGCCGTGGCGATCGGAGCGACGAATCTGCTCTTCACTTTGGTTGCGATGTCCATCATCGACAAAGTGGGCCGGAAGAAACTTCTGATCGTCGGGTCGGTGGGCACATTCGCGTGTCTCTCCATCATCAGCACATTGTTCGTCACGGGCAAACATCAGAACCTGCTGCTATGGCCGCTGGTGGGTTTCGTGGCGTTCTTCGCGGTGTCGCAGGGATCGGTGATCTGGGTTTACATCAGCGAAATTTTTCCAAATTCCGTGCGGGGCAAGGGGCAGAGTCTTGGCAGCTTTACGCATTGGCTGACCTGCGCGATGCTGTCCAACTTTTTCCCAGTGGTCGCGGTGCATTCAGCGGCCGGCCCATTCATTTTTTTTGCCGCGATGATGGTCCTGCAGTTCTTCGTGGTGCTGCGATTCTTTCCGGAAACGAAGGGTTTCACGCTTGAGGAGCTGCAACAGCGGCTTGAGACGAAATAGACGCGGCAAGCGCCGCATGTTCCACGCGAAAGAGAGTTGAACGATGGATCGTAGACGTTTTTTGAAGAGTTCGACGATGGCCGGAGCGGTGCTCGCGTTCTCCGGCCAGCGGATCTGGGCAAAGTCGGCGGATGCCCATGTCGAGATCTTCCTGGATGACACCCAGGGTTTGATTGACCCGAATATCTATGGCCAGTTCACTGAGCATATCGGGGGAGTCATTTACGACGGAGTATGGGTCGGCGAACACTCGAAGATTCCCAACCAGTCCGGCATCCGCACGGAGTTAGTCGAACGGATGAAGCAGATCCATGTTCCGGTCATTCGCTGGCCGGGCGGATGTTTCGCCGACAGCTACGACTGGAAGGACGGCATCGGGCCAGCTTCGAAGCGCCCAACGCGAACCAACTTCTGGGAGGACAATCCAGACTCCGCGCGTCTGCACGAGAAAGGGCCGCAGATCTTCGAGCCGAATCAATTCGGCACGAATGAGTTCATGCGTTTCTGCAAGCTCACGGAGGCGCAGCCCTATGTCGCCGCCAATCTACGCAGTCTGTCGGCGCTGAACTTCGATCAGTGGGTGGAATATTGCAACTCTCCCGCGGGCAGCACGACGCTTGCGGGTATGCGGGCCGCGGGAGGGTCTACCGAGCCGTTCAACGTGAAGTACTGGGGTGTGGGTAACGAGAGCTGGGGCTGCGGCGGCAACTTCGCACCGGAGGAGTATGCGTCGGAGTTTCGCCGCTACACCAATTGGATTCCGAGCTATGGCGTGGACCTGCAACTGATCGGCGCGGGGCCAAACGGCAACGACAGAGACTGGACACACAAATTCTTCGAGGAGCTTTACACGGGGCATGTGTATCGCAACCCACATTTTACGGGCTGGTCCATTCATCACTACGCCTCCAACCTTAGCCGCGGCAAGACGAAAGACTTCATCCTGGGCAAGGGAGATGCCCTGAAATTCGACGTGGTGGACTGGTACGAGTTATTGCATGAATGCAATCGCATCGACGAGATTATGGACGATCAATGGGCGGTCATGGGGCAATACGACCCACAGCATCGAGTGAAGCTGGTCGTGGATGAATACGGACCCTGGTACCGCGAAGGGACGGAGCTGGACCCCACGCATATCTTCGGCCAGCAGGTAACTGTGCGCGATGCGCTTGCAACCGCGCTGACATTGGACGCGTTCAATCGCAATGCGGAGAAGGTGAGCATGGCCACCTGCGCGCAATTGGTCAACAACATCAACGCACTCTTCCTCTGCCATGAGGATCGCTTCTTCTCCACGCCCAACTTCTACGTGTTCGAGATGTACGCGCCGCATCAGGGTGGCCAGTCGTTGCGGGCGGAGTTTGCGGCGCCGGATATCCACTACGAGCGGGACGGCAAGTCCGCCAGCTTCTGGGGGCTCAACGGCTCGGCCTCACGGAAGGGCAACGTCGTAACCCTTACGATGGTGAATCCCGCGCTTTCGAGCCCGTCCGACATTCAGGTCGCGCTCCGTGGCGCCACAATCGCGCGCGTCACGGGCATCGTGCTGACGGCAGACGATATGCACGCGCACAACACCTTTGAGCAGCCCAACGCGGTGAAATCGGCGAGGCTCACGGCGTCGGTCAACGGTGACATGGTGAACGTGACGGTACCGGCTGCGTCCGTCACCAAGCTGGAGATCACCTTGGTATAAAACAAAAAGATTCGACACGCAGTTTGGGCCAGGCTGCCGTCACGCGCTTCGTTCATGACGGGACTGTACCTGTAACCCTGTAATAGAACGAATACATTGTACGGATAACTCGGCGATCTGAGTTAAGTTTCGGTCCACTCTTCTCTCGCCATATTTCTTAGCACATCAGGCACCAAGGAGTACCTCATGCAGTTCCTCTCGATGAGACGTTCGCCCAACAGGTCCCCGGCTTCGCTTAATCGAGCGATTCATGTGGTTCACGCGGTTTGCATTGCCCTCTTGTTGTGCGTCATTCCGCGTACGTATGCGCAGGTATTGACGGGAGAGATCGACGGGACTGTACGGGATGCATCCGGCGCTGTCGTTCCGAATGCTACGGTAACGGTCACGAACACCGATCAGAACCTCGTCGAGCGAACCGTGAAAAGTGACGCACAGGGCAGTTTCACCGCTCCTCTGCTGTCGATCGGATCATACTCCGTCACCGTGTCCGCGCCGGGATTCGAGCCTCGTACGATCAACGCAATCCAGGTTCACGTCGGTCAGCCGTCCGCTGTGCCCGTCGCTCTTTCCGCCGGCTCAGTTTCGCAGGCCGTGACCGTAACGGCAGATCAGGTTTCGACGCAGTTGGATACAGCTGCTTCCAGCACGCTGATCGACAGCGAACAAACGACCCAGCTGCCTTTAAGCAGCAGAAATTATCTCCAGTTGCTTTACCTGCAGCCGGGAATCAGTGGCGGGATTCCTGGCCCCGACGATCGGGGAAATATCACCACGAGCGGCCAGGTGAATACTCAGACCTTCTCCGTAAATGGAAATGGAAGCGCTGCGAACGGGTATTTTGTGGACGGAGCAGATACCTTGAAGCGCGCTGGGCAACAGCCGGTCGCGTTTCCAGACGTCGACTTCATCCAGGAGATCAATCTGCAGCGCTCCAGCTATGGTGCGGAGTTTGGGGGAGCCGGAGCCGCGTTCGTCAGCATGGAAACCAAATCCGGAACCGCGGACTTCCATGGCGGAGCCTTCGGTTTTTTTCGCAGCCAGGTCTTCAATGCCAACACCTATTTCAATAACCGGGCCGGTGTACCGCGCGGCGGTCAGAGATACGCCGACTTTGGATACTATCTAGGTGGTCCGGTCTGGATTCCCAAGCTAAGTGATCGTCACAACGCGAAAACCTTCTTCTTCTTCGGTCAGGAGTACTTACGGAGCGCCAATTCGGTTCAGCAAAACATCACCAATCTTCGACGCCGGCACAGCGTGCGGGAGTCTTCAGCGTCCCTGTCTGCACGTCGTATAACAGCAAGGGCACTTGTGCAACCACCACGACTTCCATTACTGCGATCGACCCGACGGCTAAGCAATATCTCACCGACATCATCGACAAACTTCCCATGCCGAATAACCCCACCGACCCACAAGGCCTTATTACTCAAGCCACCGGATTCAACAATGAAACGCAGACGCTCATCCGCATCGATCATCAATTCAATAGCAAGTTGAATGTCTTTTTCCGCTACCTTGACGATCCGTTCAATCTTGTCGTTCCTGACGGGTTTCAGTCGACCTCCAGCATTCCAGGGGTGGCCACCTCCAGAATGACAGACGGATCGACCAACTGGCTGGGACACTTCACCTATGTGATCAATACAAAACATGTCTTGGAAGGCGGTTATTCCACAAGAGCCAATTGGGTAACGGCCCAGCCGATTGGCTACCTGGAGGCGGCGAACTCACCGGACATCCACGTCCAACTTCCCTATGCATCGACGCTCGGCCAAGTCCCTCACGTCAACATCAACGGGTCGAACTTTGCCGTGACCGGACCTTATGACGAACGTGGCCCGCTCACCCAGATCTTTGTGAACAACACCAATACGCTGGGGCGTCACACCCTTCAGCTTGGGTTCAACGTGGAACTCGAAACCGGTGGCAGCACCGCCGCTTCCGCGAACGCGGGCACCTTTACTTTCTCACCAGGGACGCTTCCTGCCGGCGGCGCAACGCAATTCGATCAGGCCTTCGCGAACTTCCTGCTCGGCAAAGTGGCGACGTTCACGCAAGCGAATACGGACGTTGCCGGAACCAACCACACGAACATTTACGAAGGCTATGTTCAGGACGATTACAAGGCTACGCCGCGTCTTACGCTGACGGGTGGAGTGCGTTACTCCTACTTTGCGTCGGCGACTGAGGCGGCCTTGCCGGGTCATCCCGCGTTGCCGGTGCAGAACTTCGATCCGGCTGCCTACAATCCTGCAGATGCGCCGACCCTCACGAGTACCGGTGTCATCTGCACCACGGCGCCTTGCGCTGGCGGCAAAATCCCCAACCCCGCTTATAGCTCCTTGAATGGGATTATTGTCGGCGGGCAGAGTTCGCCGTTTGGGGCTGACGTTCAGACGACTCCAAGCAAGAACTTCGCACCGCGGGTCGGCTTCACTTATGACATTCATGGGAATGGCAGAGAGGCGCTGCGCGGCGGCTATGGCATTTACTACTTTGCGGTCCCCGGAAATCAGGCGAAATTTGCTACATCACAGGATTATCCAAATGTGATCAACACGACGATCTCGAACACTACCTTTGCGAACCCGAGCAATGGCGTTGTGAGCACATCCCCGAGCGTTCTCCAAGCGCTGCAGGTACACGACCCGGCGCCGTACTCCGAACAATACAGCCTCGACTTCCAGCAACAGATTGGATCGGGAACTGTGATCGACGTCGGCTATTACGGCAACCATGGCGTTCACGAGTTCGCCAATGTCGATGTCAATGAAGCGCCGGCAGGCCTGTACGCGCGGGACGGATTGATCCCGGGCAACGCTGTGAACGCAGGGAATACGCCCTACCTGAACCAAATCCGGCCTTATCTGGGCTACAGTGCGATCACCACTCAGGAGGATATCTTCACCTCGAACTACAACAGCCTGCAGGTCTCTCTCCGTCAGCGAATCCGTGGCGGCGCGATCATTACTTCTAGCTATACCTACGCAAAGGCATTGACGAACGCGCGAACCCCGCAGAACACCGCCGATATCGCCGCGGAATATGGTCCCGATCCAAACAACAGAATCAATGTATTCAATGCGAGCTTTGCGTATCCGCTTCCCTTTTATCAGAGTCAGCGTGGTGTGGTTGGCCGCATCGCAGGAGGATTCGAGCTGTCTGGTGTTGTCGCTTACGGATCCGGACAGTTTCTTACAGCGACAACGACGGCCACGGATCCGGGAGGACTCGGTCTCCTGGTTGGCCCCGCAACGGGCAGGCCTGACCAGGTCTCCAACCCTAACGTCGGTGCACCGCACACGTTCAATGAATGGTTTAACACCGCCGCATTTCCTACAATTTATCCGAGTACGCAGACGACGCCGGGAAATGCCGGCGTGGCGAATATCATCGGACCCGGTTATGGTAGTTGGGATCTCAGTGTCTATCGGAATGTGCGCCTTGAAAAGGCTGTGAACTTCCAGCTTCGGGCTGAAGCATACAACGTGTTCAACCACACTAACTTCAGCGGGATCCAGACAACGACCAGCGCAACCAACTACGGCCAGGTAACGGCTGCTGGTCCAACGCGCTCATTGCAGTTGGGGGCGAAAGTTACATTCTAAAATCAATGTTCCTAAGAAAGGATTCCCTGCGAGAACGACAAAAAGCAAATGCGGTTTGTCGCATCAAGGGATCCGCTCCGGCCTAAAACGTCGCCAGCCAGCCCCCGTCAACATAGATCACTTGACCGGTGACGAAGTTCGCTGCGGGACTGGCTAGAAAGACGACTGGCCACGCGATGTCCTCTGGAGCGCCCCAGCGCCCCAGAGGGCACCGTCCCTTGACCCAGCTATCGAATGCAGGGTCGGCTACCAGCGATTTATTCAAGTCCGTATCGATGTAGCCGGGTGCAATGGCGTTGACGAGGATGCCGTTCTTGGCCCACTCCACCGCCAACGCCTTCGTCAACTGTCCCACGGCGCCTTTCGAGGCTGTGTACGGCGAGGTTCCAGGCCTCGCTGCCGCGGTCATCAGCGAGGCAATATTGATGATCCGGCCGCCTTTGCCTTCGCGAATCAGTGCTCGCGCAAAGGTTCGGCTCAGTTCGAAGATCGCGGTTGTATTCAGGGTCATCACGTCGTTCCAGTCGTCGAGCGACAGGTCGACGGCCGCGCCGCGCCGGGAGATGCCGGCGGAGTTTACGAGGATGTCCGGTGTCGCTGGCGTTCCGATTCTTGAACACAGGTGATCGAACCAATCCGCGATTCCCGCCGTTTGCAGTAGATCGTACGGAGCGACGTAAACCTGCCTAGCTAGCCCGCGAAGCTCATCGGCGGCACGCTCGAGTTCCACCTCGTCACGCCCAACCAGGATCACGCTGGCTCCGGACTCGGCAAGCGCCCGGGCCGCACCCAGGCCGATGCCGCGCGTGGCGCCTGTCACCAGAGCAAGCTTGCCTTCCACGGTAAAACGGTTCATGCAGCACCCAGCGAAGGCACAATGAGCACCTTGCAGACTTCCCCGGAAAGGAACTGCCTGAACGCGAGAGTCACATCCTGCAACGAGAACGTATGCGACACGATGGGGTCGAGCGGGAGTTGCATGGCAAGATCGATGGCCGCTTGAAAGTCCTTGCGCTCGTAGACTCTCGATCCAATGATGTCGATCTCCTTGAAGTTGACCGCCTGCATATCCACTTCGACGGGCTTCTTGAAGACACCAAGATTGACGATTACGCCGCGTGAGCGCACGAGCGCCGTCATCTCCCGCGCGGAGGATGGATGGCCCGCGCACTCAAATAAAACGTCGGCGCCGTTGGCGCCGGAGAGTTGCATCACGGAGGCGCGTAGGTCGTCTCCTGCTTCCACCGCCCGCAAGCCGAGGCTCTCGGCAAGCTCCAGGCGTGAAGGCAGCACATCGCTGATGAGGACGTGCGGTACCCCGCGCGCCTGCGCGACCAGCGCCGTCAATAGGCCGATCGGGCCCGCTCCCAGCACCGCCGCAACGTTCACATCCTCCAAGCTGGTGCGCGCTACCCCATGCACCGCAACCGCGAGCGGCTCGATGATCGCACCGATGTGTGCCGGCATGTTTGCCGGTAGTTTCATCAGCGATGCGACGGGCAGCTTCACGAACTCCGCCATGCCGCCGTCGACGTCAAAGCCGAAGAGCCGGAGCTGACGGCATACATGCGGGTTGCCATGCGTACAGGCGTGGCAGATGCCGCACGAGATGAGCGGATACACCGTCACGCGATCGCCCACCGCGAATGCACTCCCCGCACTTCTGATTTGGGCAATGCGTCCGGAGAGTTCATGGCCCACGGTAAGCGGCGCTTTCGCGCGTGGATGAGTTCCGGCAACGATGTTGATGTCGGAGCCGCAGAAGCCGCAAGCCTCCACCTGAAGCAGCGCTTCCTCGTCGCCGATCGCCGGCAGGGGAACCTTCTCCGCCTCGATCCGGCCGGGTCCAAGATATTGAGCAGCGAGCATGGTCTTCATCGAGTCTCCCTACTGCGCGGTGTAGCCGCCGTCCATCATGAGAACCGCGCCAGTAAAAAAGCTGGCAAGGTCAGTCGCCATATAGGCATAGAAGCTGGCTACCTCTTCGGCACTGGCGATACGGCCGATGGGATGAGCGTTCTTCAGCATGGCCCAGTACGCAGCGGGATCGCCGGATGCTTCAGCCGACTTATGCACGATCGGCGTGTCCACCGTACCGCACGCGACGGTATTCACGCGGATGCCGTACTGTGCATACTCGATGGCCATCTGCCGCGTCATCTGATGCAGTGCACCCTTGGAGGGCGCATACGCTCCCTGCGTGGGGATGCCCGCTTCACCGGAGATGGAGCCGCTGATCAGAACCAGGCCGCTCCGTTGCTGGATCATCACGGGGACCACGTGGCGCGCCGACCAATACAGGCTCTTTACATTCGCATTCATGACGGAGTCCCACTCCTCTGGCGTGTGGAGATGAATGGCCTTGACGATGCTGATCGCCGCGTTGCTCACCAGGATGTCGAGCCGTCCGAAGCGATCGAGCGCAGCTTTTGTAAAGTCGATCGAGGTCTGCTCTTCCGCCACGTCGCCGCGAACGATGACCAGTCGATCCGGATAGAGCTTGAAGGCTTCTTGCAATTCCTCGGGGACCTCCGGTCGGCGAAAAACCGCAATGACGCCCATCGTGCCGCAATCCAGATACGCCCGTGTGATCGCGAGCCCGATACCGGAAGATGCGCCAGTGACAACAGCCACTTTGCCTGCAAGAGAGATTTCCATAACCACCTATTTCTGACGCGGGGATACACCCGGCTCGTGGCGCTGGTACAGCCACGGTTCGTAGTACTTCATGAGGACAAAAGCAGCTTCGGAACCGGCGTCATCCAGTGCCACCCGAAACGCTTGGGGAGAGCCAGTGTTATTCACCATCAAATCGTAGTGACAAGGCACCACCACGCGCGGGCGGATCGCTTTGACGATTCCAGCGGCCTCCGCTGGCGCCAGGTTATGGAAGCGACCATTGATGCAGATCGCGCAGATATCGACTTCCTCCGGCAGCAGGGCCGCGAGTCGCTCTGCATATGCTGTATCGCCGGTGTTGTAGAAGCGGATGCCGTTCGCGAACTGGAGAAGGATTCCGGTGTGGTTCAGATCCGTAGCATCGGTCGGTATGGCGAATGTGGCCTGCACCGTCGTCGCGCCGTCTAACGCAACAGTTTCTCCGGGATGTAGGAGGCGGCAAGAGGAGTCTGGTACACCGCACGCACGGTATACACGCATGGAGTCGAGCGGACCGAGAAAGCGTGTCGAAGGGGTTTTCTTCATCCGGCGGATCGTCTCCGGATCAGCGTGATCATCGTGTGAGTGCGTGGTGAGGAAGACATCGATGTCCAGATCCTCAGGCTCGATGAAGACGGGCAGCTGGCGGTCGAGACGAAAGGGAAGATCAGGGAATGCTACCGCGCAACGATTGCTGAGATAGAGATCGATGCCAATCAGTGGGCCAGTTGCATCCTTCAGAAGAAATCCGTTTTGCCCCAGGTACCAGACAGCGATGGCGTCCGCGGGAACCGCAAACTCCCGAATCATCCGCATGTATGCGCGGCTCTCCAGCAGCTTGGGCACGACGTATTCAATCGGCGCGTTCCGGTCGTATGGATCGTTCCGGGTGAAGACGTAAGACTCTGGATGCGCGGCTGCGGTTTTCGGAGAGGGATGAAGGGCTACCCTGGACACAGCAGGTATTATAGATTATCTTTTGTTATATGCAAGCTCTTGTTCTTGATGAACTTCGAACTCTCAACATCCGGGAAGTTCCCGAACCGGAACCTGGCCCCCACGAGGTCTTGATTCACGTCAAAGCGTGCGGCATTTGCGGGAGCGATGTGCACGGCTATGATGGCAGCACCGGTCGCCGCATTCCTCCGCTGATCATGGGCCATGAAGCCGCCGGAATCGTGGCGAAGACGGGCGCAGAGGTTCGCTCGGTTCACATCGGTGACCGCGTCACCTTCGACTCCACGGTATCCTGCGGCACATGCCGCTTCTGCAGATCGGGCGATGTGAATCTCTGCGACAACCGGCAGGTGCTTGGTGTCTCCTGCGGCGAGTACCGTCGCAACGGAGCCTTCGCCGAGTTCGTCTCCGTCCCCGAGCACATCGTCTATGCGCTTCCCGATTCGTTTCCGTATGAAAAAGCGGCGCTGATCGAGGCGGTCTCCATTGCGGTCCACGCCGCGAAGATTACCGGTATCCAGCCAGGGAGTTCGGCGGTCGTGATCGGCGCGGGCATGATTGGACTGCTGGCTGTCCAGGCATTTCGGGTGTTCGGTTGCAGCAAAATCATCGCTGTCGATCTGGAAGAAAAGAAGCTCGAAATGGCGCGACAACTTGGAGCTGACGAGACCTTTCTTGCCACTGATCCTGAGCTCCTGGAGAAGCTGCGGGCGGCTACCGGCGGACAGGGCCCCGATATTGCGGTCGAAGTCGTGGGCGCGCAGAAATCGATTCTTGCGGCCATCGAAGGTGTGCGACGGGGAGGAACTGTCACGCTCATCGGAAACCTGGCGCCCCGGGTAGAGATACCTCTGCAGATTGTGGTCACGCGCCAGCTACGCCTGCTCGGTTCGTGCGCTTCAGCGGGCGAGTATCGCGAGTGCATTGAACTTATGGAAACCGGCGCTATCCATGTCGATCCGCTCATCTCGGCGCTTGCTCCGCTAAGCGAGGGCGCCGAGTGGTTCAGCCGGCTCTACGCGCGCGAGCCCGGTTTGATGAAGGTGATCCTGCAGCCCTGAAGGAATCTATGACTGACACTCAATTCGATCTGACCGGGAAGGTAGCTGTGGTGACAGGCGCTAGTCGCGGCCTGGGTCAATATTTAGGCCGCGCGCTCGCGCGAGCCGGCGCGGACCTGGTGATTACAAGCCGCCGCCTGCAGGACTTGAAGCCATTTCAGTCTGAGATGGAAGGCCTGGGCCGCCAGGTGCTCCCTTTGGAACTCGATCTGCGCGACGCTGAGAGCATTCGCGCAGCAGCCGCAGACGCTTCGAGCCACTTCGGAAAGATCGACATTCTGGTAAACAATGCGGGCTGCAATGTACGCAAGCCTGCGCTCGATGTGACCTGGGACGATTGGAACCTGGTGCTGGATACGAACCTGCGCGGCTCCTTCTTTGTGGCGCAGGCGTTTGCGCGCGGCATGGTGGAGCGCGGTTATGGACGAATTATCAATATCGGCTCGGTCACCAGCGTCTTCGGTTATGCCGGCATCGCTCCGTATTGTGCCAGCCGTGGCGGGATCAAGCAGCTGACGATGAGTCTCGCGGATGAGTGGGGATCGCACGGCGTTACAGTCAACTGTCTCGCTCCTGGGTGGTTTAAGACGAAGCAGAATGCAGTTCTCTACGAAAATGAGAAGTGGGTCGAGTACATCAAAGACCGCATCCCGCTGAAACGTCCCGGGCAGCCGAACGATCTGAATGGAGCGGTCGTATTTTTAGCCTCCGATGCGAGCGCCTATATCACGGGTCAGACGTTGCTGGTGGATGGGGGAATCTCCACCGGAGCAACACGAGCGACAGCTTAGGGAACCTCTAATTGAGTCCTGTCGTCGCCTTTGGGAGGGAGCGTAGGGCTTCAGCCCTACGAGGAAACGGCTAAATACAAGGGGCTTCAACCCGGGCATTTTGTTGGGCCCCACCCATTGACGGATCAGAGCTTCCTTAGCACTAGAAGCGCAGCATTCTCCGCACACTTGCGGGAACCCGGGAGAATAGCAGTGGAAAGACGTGAATTCCTGAAGATGGGCGCAATGAGCGCCGTAGTCGCGGCGATGCCGGAAGGCATTGAGGCTGAGGCGCCGGTTGAGAAGCCAAACATTATTTTCATCGTGTGTGACCAGCGCTGCTTCGGCTATAGCAAGGCGACAGGCTATCCGCTGGATACCAGCCCGACGCTGGATCGCATGCAAACGGACGGCGTGGGGTTTCAGCATAACTATTGCACCACGCCTGTGTGTGTTCCGAGCCGCACCTCCATGCTCACGGGCCGCTGGCCGGAGGCGCACCATGTGCGCATGAATCTGCAAGCTGACGCCGCGTTCTTTGAGAAAGATCTTTACGGGGTGGCAAAGGGGCGAGGGTATCGCACGGCGCTTATCGGGAAGAATCACACCTATTTAAAGAAAGAAGACCTGGATGTATGGCATGAGTATTTCCATGACGGCGGCCCCGTCTATCCGGATTCGCCTCAAGAAACTGCTAACTTCGATAAGTGGCTGAAAAAGCTAAATTTCAATATCTCCGAGACTGCGACACCGTATCCGCTGGAGGTGCAGCTTCCGTATCGGATCGTCTCCGACGCCATGCAGTTCATCGACAGTTCCGCAGGCCAGCCCTTCATTCTTCAGGTCAGCATCCCGGAGCCGCACGATCCAGAGCAGGTCCCGGCACCGTACTGGAACATGTTTCCTCCCGAATCCCTGCCGGACCGCTGTGCCGGCCCCGAGGCACTCGCCCACATGGGGCAGCGCGCGCAATGGGAATATCGCATGCAGCAGGACAGTTTCCCGGATACGGAGAAGTTATGGAGAAGATACAGGTCAAACTACTTCGGCGCCTTGCGCATGATCGACGATCAGATCAAGCGATTGATGGACCATCTTGACGAGAAGGCACTGACGAAGCAAACGATCGTCGTCTTCACCGCGGACCACGGCGATTTTCTTTTGGATTATGGGCTGGGGCATAAAGGCGTCAGTCTGTATGAAACCCTTATCCATACTCCACAAATCTGGTGCGGCTATGGAGTCAAACATACCTCGGCCGCGTCCGATGTTTTTACCTCGATGGGCGACCTGATGCCAACCTTGTGCGAGGTCATGGGAGCGGAGATTCCTCATGGCGTGCAGGGTAGAAGCCTTTGGCCCATTCTTCAAGGCGAGGATTTTCCTCGCGTAGAGTTTCGCAGCATGTACGCTGGCGTCGGGGTCGGGGGCCTCTACTACGAGGATTCTGACAAGGTTCCCCTTTCTGTCGGGCACAACGCCGAACGGCCGGGAATGTTCGATGAATTGAATAAAGTCACGCAGAGCGGAAATCAGAAGATGGTCCGCATGGGTGATTGGAAGCTTGTCTACGACATGATGGCATACGGCCAGTTCTATAACCTGCGCAATGACCCGTGCGAGCTCAAAAATCTCTTCGGCAGACCGGAGGTTTCGAAGGCGCAGGGCGAACTGATGGCCGAGCTCGCGATGTGGACGATCCGCATGCAGGACAGTCTGCCGACGGGACCGCAGAACGCAAAATATCAGACGAAGTGGTCGACGAAGCACAACTGGTACGCTCCCTATCGTCACGACGGACCACCGCCGAACTCCTACATCCCGTAACTTAACTGGTGTCGCTCCCTTGATCAAGAGTTGGCGGCCGCAGTGGCACTTTGTGCTCGGCTACCAGGTCGTAGTGCCAGCCAAATGCGAACTCCACTTTGGGATAGACTAAAAATAATAGGAGGACGAGGCGTTGAAGTCACTCTCACCCCGCAGACCGGCCGGATATTTGTCTATTCAGACCGCCCCGCAGGCTGCCGCGCAAGCTCTGAGAGAAGCCATCATCTCCGGAGAGTTAAAGGGTGGCGACAGGGTTCTTGAGCAGCAGTGGTCTTCACGTCTCGGCATTGGGCAGCCTACCTTGCGCGAAGCGCTGCGGGAACTTGAGCATCAGGGGCTACTGCGCAAATTGCCGCAGCGCGGCACCTATGTGACTGAGCTTAGTCCAGAGGATTACCGGCGGATTCTGGAGGTCCGCATTCCTCTGGAGGCTGTTGCCGTCGGTAGAGCCGCCAAGCGATTGACGGCCGAGTCTGACAAGGAATTAACCGACTTGGTGATGACGATGGCCGGTACTGGCCGGGATGTCGACGTAAAGAGCTTTCACGATTGTGATGTGCTTTTTCATCGCAAGATATGGGAGTTGGCCGGCAACGACTATCTTCAGGATCTATTGGAGATGATTACATTCCGTCTGTTCGTCTTCTCCGTGGTGGGCAGGTGGCCGGATGCGCCGAACGCGGTGGGCGAACGGATTGCGGCGGTGCAACAGCATCTTGGTATTCTGGAAGGCATCCGCACGGGCAACTCGCAAAAGGCACGTCAGGCATTCGTCAGGCATACGACTCAGTATTGGAACATGCAATACGGCCTGGATCTCATTGAAGAGGACATGCTTGTCTAAGATTCTGTAGAAACGACTCCTGCATCCTTCGCAGATCGTAAGGCTGAGGCGTTGCCCGGACCGCCCAGACGAATGAAGGACTCTGCGAGCCCCTCTGGAATCAAGACGTGGATGCTCCGGAAGACTGTTCGCCCTGTGACCTGCACCATGATCATCTATTTTGAAGCGTCCGGGGGAAGCGAACGCTCCTCGGTGCAGAGGCTTATCTTTTTAGAATAGTGGTCGACCCGAGTGTGTGGGCCCTGTTACAGTAGTCTTCACTTTCTGACGAGCTGTTTACCGTGGGGGATGCGCTGAAATGCAATCGATTACCACTGGTTGCGGGTTGTGGGCGAGTTCGCCCGCCGGCGAGCCCTGTGTTGTATCGCGCAGCAAGTCTGCTGAAAGTGCGAGGAGCTAAAAAGTCATATGGACAAGGATGTATCACGACACAAGCACACAATTTCCAGGCGGTCGTTCCTTGGACACCTGGCGGCTTTCTCGGCACTGCTCACCCGGCCACGGGTGCTGTGGGCCACCATGCGTCAGCAGGGACCCGATTCTTTGGTCGGACGAGCGATGGCGGCGCTGCCCTGGGCGGCGAAACGATCGCCGTTAATGACCCGCTGGTCTTCTCTGGTGGACCCGCGAGCGCCGCACCCCGATTATCCGCGACCGCAACTCGTCCGCAAGGACTGGCTCAATCTGAATGGTGTCTGGGAGTATCAACCCGGAACGGCTGCGGACGAAGCCGCCCCTTTTGGACGGACGCTGAACAGCACAATTTTGGTTCCCTATCCGGTAGAATCCGCTCTTTCGGGTGTCATGGAGCACCATGATCGCCTGTGGTACAAGCGGCAACTCGCCATACCGGCGGCTTGGCGAGGACAAGACGTGCTTCTGCACTTCGGCGCGGTCGACTATGAGTCGGAGATCTTCGTCAATGGGCGCCGTGTGGGTTTGCACACCGGTGGCTACGATCCATTTTTCTACAACATCACCCCATTTCTGCAGGGAGAAGAGCACCACGAACTGGTCGTTCGCGTCTTCGATCCGACCGAGAGTGGAGGACAGCCGCGAGGCAAGCAAAACACCAAGCCAAGGGGAATTACGTACACACCCACCACGGGAATCTGGCAGACCGTTTGGCTTGAACCGGTGCATCCAACGCACATCGAAGGGATCACCATGATTCCCGACATCGACGGCGGAGTGCTGCAATTGACCGTGGATGGTGTGGGAACCGACGGCAGCCATGCCATCGAGGTTGTCGTCAGGACGGACCAGGCGACAATATCCAAGCTCTCCATTCCACTGAACAAGGAAACCGCCATCCCCATCGCCAGCGCCAGACTGTGGTCACCGGATGACCCCTTTCTCTACTCGTTGGACCTAACTTTGAAACAGGGTCATCGCACCGTCGATTTTGTGAGCAGTTACTTCGGCATGCGCAAGACACACGTCGGCGATGCCGATGGGCAGAAGAAACTTCTTCTCAATAACAAGTTTGTATTTCAGATCGGACCGCTGGACCAGGGTTTCTGGCCGGATGGTATCTACACTCCACCCACCGATGACGCCATGAAGAATGACATTCTTCAGATGAAGGCCATGGGATTCAACATGGTTCGCAAGCACATTAAAGTCGAACCGGCGCGCTGGTATTACTGGACCGACAAACTCGGCCTGATGGTATGGCAGGATATGCCGTCGTGCAACTCCTATCCTGGCAGAGCATTCGTACCCCCGCCGGTCGATCAGGGCGCATTTGAGAACGATCTCACCCGTCTGGTGAAACTGCACAGAAATACACCGTCCATAATCCTGTGGGTTGTGTTCAATGAAGGCCAAGGACAGTTCGATACGGAACGCATGGTCAACATCGTCCGGAGCTTGGATAGCTCTCGCCCGATAAACGAAGCCAGTGGAGGTGAAATCAAGGGCTTCGGCGATGTGAACGATATTCACAGTTATCCGGAGCCTGCGATTCGTTCACCCAACGGCAGACAGGCACTGGTGTGCGGGGAGTTTGGCGGCATCGGCTATCTCATCCCGGACCATTCCTGGCAACGCGAAGGACACGGTTATGTGGAGGTGGACACACCGGCAGACCTGCTCTATCTCTACGCCGAGTTCATCGACCAGGTTCGGCAACTGCGCGATGGAAAGGGCCTCAGCGCTGTCGTTTATACGGAATTGACCGATGTCATGACCGAGATCAACGGTTTACTGACCTATGATCGCGTTCCAAAGCTTCCTGCAGAAACGATACGGCAGGTAAACACATTTCAGTTTCCCCCGCCCAGTTACAAGGCGGTGCTTCCAACGTCACAGGCGAATGGACAAACGTGGCGCTATGTCACGAGCACACCGGCTGGATCCTGGTCGGGGAAGGAGTACGACGATTCAAGCTGGTCGCAGGGGCCAGGACCGTTTGCAAGCGCTGGCGAGCACGTGGGCACGCCTTGGACTACACCAGAAATTTGGTTGCGGCGGCACTTCAATCCCGGCGACCTGACATCCGAGCAGATTCAGAGCCTTGTGCTTACCGAGGTTCATCGTGGACGGCTGGAGCTTTACATCAATGGGGTTCAGGCGTCTGCCCAACAAGGGAACAACAGAGCTGCTGAAGGCAGGTACGAGCACAGGCCGCTCAGCCATGCCGTGCGTGCGGCGATCCTGCCGAACGCCGAAAACGTGATTGCGGTTCACGTGCACAACGCTCAGGATTTGCAGGCGTTCGATGCCGGCTTATCGACCCGAATCGCGAGCAGCCGGACGCAGTAGCACGTAAGATTTTACGAACTGCTGAACGCGCAGCTACGTTTTGAGTCCATAGAGAGTTGAAGCTGTCTTGCTGTGGTGAAAAAACTAAGGGGACCGTGGCTTTGGTCAGCGTTCAGAGACCGACGGAGTAAGGTTAGGAGCAGCAGTGATGAGCAATGTCTTACGTTCAACAGGCGTGTATCGCAGCACGGTTTGGCTTACAGCCGTAGTGTCTTTGGCTTCATTCCGATTGCCCGCGCAGATCACCACCTCGCGTCCGATGCCGAAGGCAGTTACGGTTCATGTATCGGCAACTGGCACCCAACGCGTGCCCGACGCTATCTTCGGCAGCTTTCTCGAGCCGATCGGTAACTCCATCAACAACGGCATTGCTGCCGAGATACTGGTGAACCGCAGCCTCGAAGCAGGGCTCTGGAATCACACCAATCTTGAGGATCTTTTTCGCGAACAGCCTGAGTTGATTGAGTCGAGCAATTCAAACGGGCTACCCCTTCCTTGGGAGCCGCTGAATAAGGCCGCCGGCAACCGATTCGAACTCCATGTGGGAGACGCGGCCAATAGCTGGCAGTCGTTAGAGATGATGGGTCTGCCGGACGCGACCGTCGGCATTATGCAGAAGGTCTATCTGCCGGTGCATCGTGTGCTCAGTTATAAAGTTTCGCTGTATGCACGGCACGTGGATGGGCCTTCTACGCTGAACGTGCAATTTCGCGATCACGCGAGTGGCAAGGTGCTCACTGCATCGCCCATTGAGGTGATGAATCCAAACTGGACTAAGTACACGACCACGCTGCAGCTCGCCCCGGGCCAGGTGCGACGCCTCGACCCTGTCGATTTTGCGGTGGCGCTGACCGGCAACGAGCGCATGGACGTGGACCAACTGTCGCTCATGCCCACGGATGCGATCGAGACGCTGGACCCCGATGCCGTGGCCATGGCCATGGCGATGAACATTACGGAGCTGCGCTTCGGAGGCAATTTCAGCTCGTATTACCATTGGCGCGATGGCGTCGGTCCTGAGGACAAGCGGCCCACCATGGAGAACATCGCCTGGGGCATTCCGGAGTACAACAACTTCGGCACGGACGAGTTTCTGCAATTATGCGATCTGCTGGGTGTCGTCCCGCAGTTCAACCTGAATATGGGCAGCGGCACGCCCGGGGAAGCAGCGGATTGGGTGCAGTACATTCGCGCCCACCATAAAGGACGCGTGTTATACGAGCTAGGAAATGAGCTTTACGGCAAGTGGCAGACGGGCTATCCAACCATGGGTGAAGTCGCCGCACGGACGCTGGCGTTCAGCAAGGCGGTTCGCGCGGTTGCGCCGGATGCCGAACTTATTGGTACAGGCCTGGGGCCAGGCGGTAATGGCGATTGGAACGCGGCGCAGGAGAGCAATCCGGCAGGCACCTTTAACTATCTTTCCTTCCATTTCATCAATGGCACCAACCATCCGGTGAAGGAGTCTTTGGGACCTGACTTCGTTGCGGCGGCCGCATACGCGATTCCATACGCCGGCGGTGCCTCCATCGACAAAATGGCGGCACAACTCGAAGCAAAACCCGACCTGCGCGGCAAGGTTCATTTCGCAGCGACGGAGTGGCTCTTCAACAGCAAGGGCTATGGTGAGCGTAACTTCACCAACGAAAGTCCCAGCTGGATGAATGAGGGTGGCGCGGTGCTGGCTGCCGGCTTCTTCAACACAGTGCTGCGTCACGCCGACACCGTCACGCTTACCGATATGACCGGGCTGATGGAGTTCGCGGGTATCTGGAAGCGGAGGGAGCAGGTGTATGCCGTGCCCTCGTATTACGCGTTTCAGATGTACACCGCCGTCAAGGGCAACACGATTCTATCCACCACCAGCGATACCGGCACCTACGCGGTTCAAGGCGGCGATCGGCCCTATGAGACCGTGCCGGATGTTCCGGTGATCGATGTCGTGGCTACCCGCAGCGCAGACCGTAAATTCGTCACGTTGCTCTGCGTGAACCGGGGCTTGAGCGAGGACGTGCCGACGAGCTTTGACCTGAGCGCTGAACACATCACCGGTGCTGCACAGATGCACCAGATACGCGCAGTCAGCCGGTACGAACGCAACGATGAGGTGGAACCGGAGCACGTGGTGCCGCTGGTGGAATCGGTCAGCGCAGCTTCTAAGTCCAGCCTGCATGTAACTCTGCCGCACGAGAGCGTTACCGTGATCCGCATTCCTGTGGATCCTTCGTAACAGACAGCTGCTAGCTGCTAGTGTACGGAACTCGAAGTTCTTGACCTGTTTTACGAGCAGCGCCTTCTTTAACCTTAATAAAAGCAGGTCCTTCGCTGCGCTCAGGATGACAACTCTGGTTTTAGCGAACTTCGTACGCAGCACATTAGAAAGGCAGATCGTGAATCGCAGAACGTTTGTGCAGACGCTTACCGCCGCTGGAGTCGCCTCCTCCTCCCTCCCGATGAAGGCGTTGGACAACAGGGACCCGCCACGGCAGGTGATCTTTATCCTGGGCGAGTCGGTGCGCGCCGATATGCTGAACTGCTATCGCCAGACTGGGATCAAGACGCCCAACCTCGACCGGCTTGCGGCAGAAGGCATGCGCTTCAATCGTGCGTATAACTGCCAGCCGGTGTGCGCGCCGGCGCGCTCGTCCATTTGGACAGGCCTTTATCCGCACACCAACTGCGTTTGGGGCAACAGCATGCCCCTCGGCGACACGGCGCACACGCTGGGACAGTTCCTGCACGATCGCTGGGTGGACACCGCTCTGATCGGTAAGTGGCACCTCGATGGCGTCGATTACTTCGGCACGGGACGCGCACCCGGCGGTTGGGACCCGGAGTACTGGTATGACATGCGCGATTATCTTTCGGAACTCTCGCCCGAGGACCGGGTGCGTTCTCGGAAGAAGGAGACCGGAAACGATCCCTCGTGGACTGCTGACATGTGCTACGCCAAGCGCTGTACCGATCGCGCCTTGCGCTTTCTTGTGGACCACGAGCATCGCGAGTTCATGATGTGTCTCTGCTATGACGAACCGCATGATCCTTCGCTCTGTCCTAAGGAGTACAGCGATGCCTACGAAAACTTCGTGTTCCCAAGATCAGCAAACGTCGACGATCCCTTGACGGACAAACCGGACGAGCAGCGCATCTGGGCAGGACCTCGCCTGCACGCGCAGCAGCCGCCTATCCGGGATAAGCAGTTCTTCGGCTCTCACACATTTGTCGACGCACAGATCGGTCGGCTGCTGGACCAGATTCAGAAGTCGGCGCCGAACGCCATGGTCATCTTCACATCGGACCATGGCGTCTTTCTGGAATCGCATCGGCTGACCGACAAGGGGCCGGCCATGTATGACGAGATCGCCCGCGTTCCGTTCCTTGTGCGCTGGCCTGGGCATACACCGGCCGGAACAGTGAACGAGAACCTGATGTCCCACATCGACATCGTAGGCACGTTGATGGATTTCTGGGGGTTCAACGTGCCGCCCACGCTGGAAGGCAAGAGTGTGCTGGCCGCCTTCAAGGACGCGCAGGCGCCGACTCGCGAAGTGGCGTTTATCGAGTGGGGACGCTACGAGGTGGACCACGACGGTTTTGGCGGCTACCAGCCGATCCGCTGCATTTGCGATGGACGCTACAAGCTCTCCATCAACCTGATGAGCGGCGATGAACTCTACGATCTGCAAACAGATCCTGGAGAGCTGCGCAACCTGATCGATTCCGCGGAGCACGCCAGCTTACGCAATAAACTTCACGACCAACTGCTGCAATGGATGAACACTTCTCGTGACCCGTTTCGTGGGTATTATTGGGGTCATCGGCCGTGGCGACCTGAGTTTAAGGAGACCTGGCAGTTCTTCGCCATGACGCGCCAGCGCAAGTGCGACGGCTATCTGCCGCTCGAACTGGACTACGACACGGGGTTACCGGTGAAGGAGTTTACGCGGCCTAAGCCGGGGCCCGCATAGTCCCATTACAGTTGATGCCACATGGATTACTTCCGCAGATCGAAGGGCGGAGCCGTGGAGGCACGCAGGATCAATCCTGTCTTGATCTCCGGAGTGGGTAGCTTGCGGCCGCCCTTCGATTCAGCGGACTTCATCAGCATGCGGAATGCATGGGAGGCGATCTCCCGGCGAGGAATATTCACGGAGGAAAGCGGCGGCGTAACCAGGTCACAGACCGGAAGATTGTCGAATCCGATGATGGAGAACTCTTCCGGAACCGCTATGCCAAGCTGGTGCGCTGTACGGAGCGCACCAAAAGCCATGAGATCGTTGGTGCAGAGCAGGGCTGTCGGCCGGGGATCGCTTTTCAGCATCTGCTCCATGGCAAGCTGGCCTCCCTCAATGTGCAGATCGCCTTCCACCAGCCAGGTGGACTTCAACCGCAGGTTGCACATCTTCATCGCCGCCTGAAACGCTTCCAGGCGCAGGCGCGTAGATTCAAAACGGCGCGGCCCCGAGATAAAGCCGATGCGGCGATGGCCGAGGTGATGCAGGTGACTGACAGCCTCCAGCGCGCCGCTCCTGTGATCGACGTAAATATTGTTGTAAGGTGTGTTCGTTCCCTCCTGGTTCATAAGAACGAAAGGCCGGTTGTGCCGTTTGGCAAACTCCAGCGCCCCCCGGTTAGTCTCGGAGGTACAGATGGCAATGCCATCCACGTTGCGCTCGATAAGGCGCTTCAGGCAGTGTTCCAGCCGGTCGCTCAAGTAGTTGGTGTGGGAGAAGACGACATCGATGCCACGTTCCCTTGCACGCGCTTCAAAGTCGTCGATCAACTCCGGGAAAAAGGGATTGTTGATGTCGGAAACAATGAGTCCGAGCAGCTGGCTTTTGCCCATCCGCAAGCTGCGCGCGCTGGTGTTAGGCACGTAATTTGCCTTTTCGATGATCTCTTTTACGCGCTGAAAGGTCTCGGGCTTCACCTTGGGTGAATCGTTTAGAACTCGCGAAACAGTGGCGGTCGACACATTCGCAAGCTTAGCCACCTGTTGAATGTCCATGCCTCAGCATATCCGATGCAGATGTACTCGCCTCGCCATGCTTTTATGTGCAACCGATTGCCGGCTTCATTCGTCGGGCAATTCGAGTGAGCCTGCAGGCTCACCCGTTGGCAGTGGACGCAAAGGGGAGAGATCGCCCTGTGAATCCTGCGGCGCTTGCAAAAGCCTGCTTTCTTGCTGTAGAAGTGCAATGGCTGCCGCGAAATACCTCTCCGGGGAAGGGGCGCAGCGGCTTTTATGAGAACCTTTACATTTAGGGGAAATCGATTATGCCCTTGCGTGAATTGCAAATCGACCGCCGTGAGTTTGTAAAAAATGGCGCCCTCGCAGGCTTGGCTTCCGCGTATCCCTCGTTCTTCCGGGTGGGCAAGGGTCAGAAGAAGCCGAACATTCTGCTCATCATGAGCGACGAACACAACCAGCGCGTCTCCGGCTGCTACGGCAACAAGATCGTCACAACGCCGCACATCGATTCGCTGGCCGCGCAGGGCGTTACCTTCGATAGCCACTACTGCAATTCGCCATTATGCGTCCCGTCTCGCTCTTCTTTTACGGCAGGCAAATACGCCTCCCGCGTCGATGTCTGGGGACTTACTTCAGAGCTTCCCAGCGACGATATGCCTTCGATAGCGCGCGCGATGAGTGGTGCGGGCTATGAGCCCTATCTTTGCGGAAAAATGCACTATCAGGAATCCCGGCGCTACGGTTTCATTCAAACTGGTGGGGATTTCAATAACTATCCGAAGAACGGTCGCGGTTCGCGTCTGGTGCCTGGCGATATCAAGCAGCACACTCCCTTGGAAGGGCGTTTCAAGCAATTTCATACCGGCAACAATGGCGGCAGCGTTCGACATGATATCCGGGTAACTGCAGGAGCCGTGGATTTTCTGAGCAAGCGTAACTCGGATACACCTTTTTTCCTGCTGGTCGGCTATCTAACTCCGCATTTTCCGCTCATCGTGCCGGAGCCGTTTTACACCCCGTACAAAGATAAGATCCCCATGCCGGAAATCCCCGCCGGCTTCCTTGAGAACCTGCCGACCAACTATAAGCTGCAGCGTACGGGCTTTGGGGAGACGGATGTGCCTGCTCCTACCGTGAAGATGGGCCGCGAGCTTTATTACGGACTCACGTCGTGGATGGACAACGAGGTAGGCAAGGTGCTGGCCACCCTTCGCGCCAACCCGCATATCGCCGATGACACAGTGATCATCTACACCACCGATCACGGCGAAAACATGGCCGAACATGGCTTGTGGTGGAAGAACTGCATGTATGACCAGGCCGCGCGCGTGCCCATGATCATTTCATGGCCGCAACGCTGGAAGGGCGGCCAGCGCCGTTCCCTGACCTCCGGGCACCTGGATCTGGTGAAGACCGTGATCGACATAGCAGGCGGTACGACACCCGGAGATTGGAACGGCGATTCGCTGGTGCCCTGGCTTGATGATCCCTCGCATAAGTGGAAGGACATGGCCTGCACGGAATATTACGCGAAGTTCATCGCCCACGGAATTGTCATGGTGCGGACCGGCAAGTGGAAGTACATCCACCATGGCAAGCCTGCCGACAACATGCCCGTGGAGCAGGAACTCTTCGATATGCAAGCTGATCCGCAGGAGTTCCATAACCTCGCCAACGATCCGAAGCATGCCAAACTCATTCAAACCCTGCACGAACGCATGGTGGCGGAGGTGGGTGGCGATCTTGAAGCGACAGAGCAGCGCTCGCGCAAGCAACTGGCTCTCGGCTATCCCGGCGTCGACCAGAGTGGCAATGAGGAAGGCGGGGAGTAAAGTGCCGGGACGGTGCCCGAGATTTGTGTGCGCCCTCGGGCGTCAACTCACAGCGCAGCGGAAGCCGATGTTGGAAGCCGAGCTGTCGGGTGTGTTCGATGTCCGCGCTGCAACCCGATAGCGGTTGCAATAAGACTTGTGGCAAAGAAAGGAGCCGCCTTTCATAACGCGGCTCGCACCGGTAGAGGGTCCGGTTGGATTCGTGGCTCCGCCCTCAGGGTGCGTGGTCCCGAACCAGTCCGCACACCAGTCCCACGCATTTCCTGAGAGCGAGTACAGCCCAAACCCGTTGGGTGGAAACGCATCTACCGGGCATGTGCCCTTGTAGCCATCATCCCCGGTGTCGAGCTTTGGAAACTCTCCCTGCCAGATGTTGCACTGGTGCTCTTTGCCGAGACGCAGCTTGTCACCCCACGGATAGAGCTTCTGCTCAAGTCCACCGCGGGCAGCGTACTCCCACTCCGCCTCCGTGGCCAGGCGCATACCGGCCCAGCGGCAGAAGGCGTCGGCATCGTTCCAACTCACATGGATGACCGGGTGATTCATGCGCTCGCGGCAATCGGAGCCCGGACCTTCGGGGCTTCGGAAACTGGCGCCCGGCACCTTGCACCACCACGGTGTGGCCCGCACCGTATCGGCCACGACTTGGTCAAAGCGCCTCTTCGGAATGCTGGACCAGAATACGAACGACCAGCCGAATCGCTCCGCTTCCGTCATGTACCCCGTCTCTGCTGCGAAGCGGAGAAAACGCTCATTGGTAACAGGAAATTTTTCGATGGAGAAGGCGTTGAGGGTCACCGGGCGCACCGGGCCCTCGCCATCATCGCGAAAGGCCTCCGCATAGTCGGTCCCCATCAAGAACGTTCCACCCGGCAACGCTACGAGCCCTTCGGCGTGCAAGGCACACGGAGCGTCGATGGCTTCCGGCGCAGTGATTGCCGGTTCATGCGCGACAGCCGCTGACGCGTGATCGTCCTGGGGAGCACAGCAGCTCTTTATTTGCGGGCCGCAGCCTTGGGACATAAGCACCTCTGGGAGCAACGGCGGAGCTGGAACTCTGCCTGCACCGGAATTACGTCTTGGGCGACACGCCAAAGGTCAGCACGGTGGTGGAGTGCCACTGCTGCCCCGGATGCAGTGTCGTCGATGGAAAAGACGGCTGGTTCGGTGAGTCGGGAAAATGCTGCGTCTCCAACGCGAATCCGTCATGTTGTCTATACGGATGACCGGAGGCGCCGGTCACCGCTCCCGAAAGAAAATTTCCGGAGTAGAACTGAACGCCGGGCTCCGTGGTCTGAATGGTCAGTGTGCGTCCGCTCACCGGATCTTCGGCGTATGCCGCCCTATGAAGCGCACCGGAGGCGCCATTCAGTACAAAGTTGTGATCATAGCCGCCGGCCAGTTTCAACTGCTCGTTCTGTGCCTCGATGCGCTCGCCGATTGCAGTCGCTTTTCTGAAGTCGAAGGGCGTTCCGGCGACAGGCTCGAGGGCGCCCGTGGGAATGAGTCCCGCATGGATCGGGGTGATGCGGTCCGCATCCAGGCGGAGCCTCTGGCCGAGGATATTGCCGCTCCCTTCGCCGTCTAGGTTGAAGTAGGTGTGATTGGTGAGATTCAGCACGGTCGTTTTCGTGGTGGTCGCCGAATAGTCCAGACGCAGGCGCTTGCCTTCCAGCGTGAAACGAACATGTGCCGTAAGCGTGCCCGGAAAACCCATGTCGCCGTCGGCACTGACCAGCGTGAACTCGACGCTTCGAGGACCATCGATTTTGGCCTTCCAGACCTTGCTGCTGAAACCCTCCGTGCCGCCGTGCAGAGCGTTGCCGTTGTTATTCAAAGGCACATGATAGGCCTGTCCATCAAGGCTGAATGTGCCATGGGCGATGCGGTTGCCGTACCGGCCAACCGTAGCGCCGAAATAGTCAGTCGGGTCGTTCACATACTGCGCCAGGTTGTTGTAGCCGAGCACAATGTCGGCATCGTGTCCGGTTCGATCCGGGGTATCGATGCTGACGATTCTTGCCCCGTAGTTGGTGAGCGTCACGCTGATGCCGAAGTCGCTCAACGTGAACAGCTCGACCGGTTTCCCGTCCGGCCCCGCGCCCCAGGACTTGGACTGCACGGCTGACTGCGCACACAAGGGGATAGCCATCAGAATCGATGCGCACGCCCAGACCACTTGTCGAACCATCTCTCTCCCTTGGTGACTGGTTTCGCTGCAAAGTCACCGGCTTCTCGTTACAACTCCGCGTTATGCCGCTTTGCGGAATGCCGGCATCCGCGGGGCGCCGGCTGAAATGCTTTACACCCGTCACCAAGAATCTCTATCAGCGCATGGAACGCTGTCAAGGCACTGAAATTCGGCGATTCAGCGGCAAGCTGCCGTGAGTCACTTCACTCTCCTGAAACAGGCAGCTTTTGTATAACCCATCGAGACGCCGGTGCGCTTTTCAGCCATGCCAGTCTCCTGCGGGACGCGTGTCTGGCCTGCCAGACCCTGCGCGCCGCGTCTGCTGTAATGATTTACACCCTCTTCGACGTACTGTATGTTCGGGTTTGGGGCACCCCGTACACTTCAACTTTGGAGTAGACGAAACGTATGATCAGCACCGCTTCTGCGACCGTGAACCCGGCAGGCCCTGTGCCACAGACCATCAGGATAGCTCCGGGCCGGGTGAACCTGATCGGTGAGCACACGGACTACACAGGTGGATTCGTGCTGCCCATGGCCATTCCATTCGCCACGGAGGCGACGGTTGTGCCGTCCGCGGAGGGTGGGTACCGTTTCACCTCCGATAACTTTCCGGGAGTTCGCGAGCTTACGCTCGCAGACCGCTCCGGGAAGGTGGGGGACTGGAGCGATTACCCCGTCGGGGTGCTGCGTCAGCTGCAGGACAGAGGCATTCACCCGCCACCGTTTCAGCTGCGCCTGCGCGGCGACGTGCCGCATGGTGCGGGCTTGAGCTCATCGGCTTCTGTAGAGGTGGCGACGGCGATGGCGCTGCTCGCCCATGCCGGTACAAACCTCGAGCTCGCGGAGATCGCCACCCTTTGCCAGCGGGCGGAAAACGATTACGTGGGTTCACCCTGCGGCATCATGGATCAGTTTGTGATCACGGCGGCGGAGGCAGGGCACGCTCTGCTGCTGCAGACGCGAAATCTCAGCTACACGCTGCTGCCGCTCACCCGGGGCGAACTCGCCCATTGCGCCATTGTCGTGGCCAACTCCGGTGTGCGTCACTCCATCAGCGGCGGCGATTATGGTCTGCGCCGCCGTGAGTTGGAGGCGGGGCAGGCCGTTCTCTGTAAACGCTTTCCCGCGCTGCGGGATCTGGGTGACGCGACGTTGGATCAATTGAGCACCGCGGAAGCGGCGATGTCGGCCGCAAGCTACCGCCGATGCCGCCATGTGATCAGCGAAAACGGCCGGGTTCATGAGGCGGCGGCGGCTATGCGGGCCGGGGATGCCGCCCGGCTCGGCGAAGTGATGACCGCCGCGCATGTCAGCGAGCGGGATGACTTCGAGTGCAGCGTGGAGGAGATCGACTTCCTCGTCGATACCGCGGTTGCGCTCCCTGGCTGTTATGGAGCGAGGCTCACGGGCGGCGGCTTCGGCGGCTGCACCGTCAACCTCGTCCAGACCGACGCTGCCGAAGCCTTCGGCGCCTCCCTGCACACCGCCTATCGCGAGCGCTTCGGCATCGAACTGGAAACCTACGTCTGCGAGGCGGTGGACGGCGCCATTGCCCGAGCCGCGAAGGGGAGTGCGAGCCCGGAGGCGGCGTCATGCTAGAAACGTTTTTACAGACACCGCATCGCCGCTGGAATCCGCTGAAAGGCGAGTGGGTCGTGGTCTCGCCGCACCGTACCCAGCGTCCCTGGCAGGGGCAGACGGAGGATACCGCGAAGCCGGCCGAGGTGCGCTTCGATCCGGCGTGTTACCTCTGTCCCGGCAACACCCGCGCCGGTGGTCACAAAAACCCCGCATACACCTCGACGTATGTCTTCGAAAACGACTACGCTGCGCTGAAGCCGGATGTATCCGAGACCACCATGGATATAGAGGACGCTGGGCTGCTGCGCGCCTCCACCGAGCGCGGCATCTGCCGTGTGCTGTGCTTCGACCCGCGCCACGACCTCACGCTCGCAACGATGACCCCGGCCGCGATCCTCAACGTCGTCGACGTTTGGGCGGCGCAGGAAGCGGAACTCTCTTCCATGCCGGAGATCGGCTATGTGCAGATCTTTGAAAATCGCGGCGCGATGATGGGCGCCAGCAACCCGCATCCGCATGGGCAGATATGGTCCACCCAACACATGCCGAACGAGCCTGCGCTCGAACTCGCCGCACAGCGGGCCCATTTTGCCGAGGGTGGCTCCCCGTTGCTGGCGGAGTATCTGGCGCTGGAGCTTAAGGGGGGTGACCGGATCGTCGCCGCGAACGAGACCTGGGTCGCGCTGGTGCCGTTCTGGGCGGTGTGGCCGTTTGAAACGCTGCTCGTGCCGCGGGAGAATGTGGCGACGATGCGCGCCTTGAGCGGGGCGCAGCGGCGCGGCCTGGCGGAGATGCTCAACACGGTGACGGCCGGCTATAACCGCGTCTTCGATACGCCGTTCCCCTATTCCATGGGCTTCCACCCCGCACCGTGCGATGGCGAAGAGCACCCGGAGTGGACGCTGCATGCGCATTTTTACCCTCCGCTGCTGCGCTCCGCGACGGTGCGCAAGTTCATGGTGGGCTTTGAGCTGCTCGGCTCGCCGCAACGCGACATCACGCCCGAAAGTGCCGCCGAAACGCTGCGCTCAGCGATGGCCCCGCACGTCCCACAGGAGACACGATGAACATCCTCATTACCGGCGGTGCGGGCTATATCGGCGGCACGGTCGCCACCATCCTGATCGAGCGCGGCCACCAGGTAACGGTGCTCGACAATCTGGTCCATGCGCGACGCGACGAGGTGCCCGCCGGCGCCGAGTTCGTCGAGGCCGACGTCGCCGACCGCCCCCGCGTGGAAGCGCTGCTGCGCACGCTGAAGCCGGACGGTGTGCTCCACTTCGCGGCGTTGATTGAGGCCGGCGATTCGATGCGGATCCCCGAGGTCTACTTCCGCAACAATACGGCTTCCACGCTCGCGCTGCTCGAAGCCATGCACGCGGCGGAGGTGCGCAGGCTGGTCTTCAGTTCGACGGCCGCGGTGTACGGCGAACCGGAGCGCGTGCCCATCACCGAAGACGCCCGGCTGGCGCCAACGAATGCCTACGGGGAATCGAAGCTGCTCGTCGAACAGACCCTTCCGTGGTTCAATCGCATCCACGGCTTGCGTTATGCGTCGCTGCGCTACTTCAACGTTGCCGGAGCGCTGCCGGGCCGCGGCGAAGCACACGAACCCGAAACCCACATCATCCCGCTGATCCTCGAAGTGGCGCTGGGCCGGCGGGAGAAGATTTTCATCTACGGCGACGATTACGGAACCCCTGATGGCACCTGCATTCGCGACTACATCCACGTCGTGGACCTGGCCGCGGCCCACATTCTTGCGCTCGACACGCTGGGCACCCAGGACCGCATCATCTGCAATCTCGGCAACGGCCAGGGCTTCAGCGTGAAGGAGGTCATCGAGGCCGCGCGCCGCGTGACCGGCCACCCCATTCCTGTCGAGATCAAGCCGCGCCGCGCTGGCGATCCGGCGCGTCTGGTCGCCAGTTCGGAACGCGCGAAAAGCGTGCTGGGCTGGCATCCGCAGACTCCCGAGATCGACAAAATTGTCGCCTCGGCATGGACCTGGCACCAGCAGCGTTATCGCGCGTAGAAGAGGGCAGTCTTCTGCGGAGAGACAGCGTCGATGGATCAGTTGACAGCAGCTCCTGCAACCCTTTACATTTCAAGTCCTCGCGGCCCGATCGCCGCGCTGGAGCCGCTGCGTGTCAAACCGTCGGGATTTTCTGAAAATGGGCGCAGGGGTAGCCGCAGCCTCGCTCACAAACGGTGCGGGAGCCGCCTTGCCAACGCCGGTCAAGTCGCGCATCGCGGGCTCGAAGCCAAACATCATCCTCATCCTTGCCGATGACATGGGTTACTCCGATATCGGCTGTTTCGGCTCTGAAGTCTCCACCCCGAACCTGGACAAGCTGGCGGGACGCGGCTTGCGCGTCAACCAGTTCTATAACAATCCACGCTGCTGTCCTTCCCGCGCGTCCATCATGACCGGTTTGTACGCGCAGCAGGCGGGCATGGGCATGATGGTTGCCGATCATGGTCGTTATCCCTATCCGCAGTACGCAGGTGAGCTCAGCGCGCAGACGGTTACGATTCCGGAGGCGTTGAAGTCCTCCGGCTACCAAACGGCGATGGTAGGCAAGTGGCACCTCGGCACCGAAGACAGTGAAGGCAAGCACGACTGGCCGCTGCAGCGCGGTTTCGACAAGTTCTGGGGCATGATTGCCGGTGCGTCGGTGTACTACGAATCGCCGCATCTGATGAGCGGCAATGACGCGTTGCCGCCGCCCTCCGATGATCAGTACCTTACCGATCTCTGGACGGACCATGCGGTGTCTTATGTCACCGAGCTTTCGCAGAGCAAGCAGCCGTTTTTTCTTTATACCGCGTATAACGCGCCGCATTGGCCCATTCAGGCCCCGGAAGAGCTGGTGCAGAAATACGCCAAGCGCTATGCATCAGGGTGGGACCAGCTGCGCGAGGAGCGGCACAAGAAGCAACTCGCCATGGGTCTCGTCTCGGACAAATGGCCGTTGACCCCGCGCGACCCACGCGTTCCGGCATGGGAGAAGATCGACAACCAGGACTGGGAGATGCGGCGCATGGCCGTGTATGCCGCCATGATCGAGCGGCTCGACTACGGGATCGGCCGCATTATCGACAGCGTGGAAAAGGCCGGCATCGCCGAGAACACCCTGATCGTTTTCATGTCGGACAATGGCGGGAACGCCGAAGAGATTGGCCGCGGGCGTGGGCGGGCTGCTGCCTCGATGCATGAAGGTGGAGGCCTGCACGGAACAAATTTTCCCGGGCAGCCGGAGCCCTGCGAGATTGGGATGACCTGCGCGGGCAACGTGCCCGGCGTGATGCCGGGCGACCTGAGCACCTTCCAAAGCATCGGCATTCCTTGGGGAAACTGCGCCAACACGCCATTTCGCCTGTACAAGCACTACACGCAGGAGGGCGGCATCAGCACCCCCTTCATCGCCTGCTGGCCTGCCGTCATCAAGGCTCAGGCAGCGCCCGTGAATGCGGTGGGCCACGAAACCGACCTGATGCCCACGTTCCTCGAAGTGGCGGGCGCTACCTATCCCTCCAAAGTGGCTGCCGGACCGGTGCCGGCGCTTGTGGGACAGAGCCTCGTTCCCATCTTTGCCGGCAAATCACGCATCCGCGCGCCGATCTACTGGGAGCATGAAGGCAACAAGGCGCTGCGTGACGGCAAGTGGAAGATCGTCGCGCGCTTCCCTGAACGGTGGGAGTTGTACGACATGGAGGCGGACCGCACCGAGATGCACGACCTGGCCGCAGCCCAGCCGGAGCGCGCCAAGATGATGGCCGCCATGTGGGACGACTGGGCAAAACGCATCGGCGTTCAACCCTGGCCCATGCCGGAGACGCCTCCCGGCGAAAGCACAGGCAAGCTGGGAGTGCCGGCGTATCTCGAAAAGTACCAGTCACAGTAAAGGTGCCCGTTAGAGCATGATTCGTGCAGGTGTACCTAGAAGGGTCGTTCTTGGGAGGGAGCCGTGGGCTTCAGCCCACGGAACAGGAGCGGAGTCCAAGTGCCCTTCAGGGCTGGGCTCTGCTTCCGTTTCCAAACGGCCCAGGGCTAAAGCCCTGCTTTCCTGCAGCGCTGGATTCAGCGGCCTGAAGGCCGCTGCTCCCTCCCAAGAACTGGGTATATCTATGATGATCATGCTCTAAGGCTTGTTACCAGAAGTACGGGATCGCTTCTGCTCGGCCTGTGTATGTTCTTCCAGATCCAGCGAATACAGATCGCCCGTTGCGGTTCTGGCCCGCACAATGGGAGCGTCAGCCACCGTCAGCCCGGAAAAAAAGTAGTCTGTCGGGGCATTGGCGAAGTTGGAAAGGTTCGCCACCTGCTGCAGCCGGCCATCCGGGATCGACACGCGATAGATCGGCTGCATCTCCGCCAGGGAAGCGTGAAAATAGATCGCCTCGCTATTGGCGGCCCAGACCGGGTCCGCCGCTGTCGTTTGGGCGAGCGTCCGCCAATGCTCTGTTGCCATGTCGAACAGCAGAAGTTGATTCTGATCCAGAGACAGCGCGGCAATATAGCGTCCATCCGGCGACCAGCGCGGACTGAACAGGCCGGTTGAGCCGGGTACCGGCGTGCTTGTGCCCGCCTGCACATGGAAGATCTCCAGGAAGCGGGGGGCGCCCTCGTCTCCCATCACATCATTCACCCGGCCGAAGACGATCTCCTTCCCATCGGCCGACCACGAGGGGTCCGCAGCGTTCCGGCTGCCCGTGACCAGATGATGCAGGGTGCCCCCTTCCGAGGACATCAGATACAGCTGCCACGCCTCCCCGGGCTCTCTCGCCATCAGGGCAATCTGTTGCCCATCCGGCGACTCATGCGCCATAAACACCTGCAGCGAGTCCGGAGTCAGCTGAATGCGCTCCGAGCCGTCCGCCTGCGCCCGCCAGGCGCGTCCTGCCTGATCCACCCAAACGACGCTTTTCCGGTCTCGCGAGTATTCCACCCGGCTGGCATCGGTCATAAAGCTGTCATCCGGCACAAAACGGGCCTTCGCGGCGTCATAGCGCTGCAACATGGATTGGGTATCCAAGCCCAGAAAATAGATACGACTGCCGTGACCGGAAGCCACTGGAGCCGAGAAGCTGAGCGGGCCATCCGTTACACGCACCGGCGAGGAGGTGCTGTTGCCCGCCAGCCGCCAGAGATCGGTGTGATCGCCCCGATTCGATTGAAAAACGAAGTATTTGCCGTCATCGGCCCACACGCCACAGCATTCGGAGGGTGGCTGATCCCACCCATTCAGAATCATCCGCAGGTTCTTGCCCGCGCTGTCCATCTGTCAAAGTCCCATGGTGTGCCGGAGCGGATCCAGCAGCGTAAAGCGCAGCAGGCTTCCATCCGGCGACCAACGCAGCCACAAAGCCCTGCCCGGCAGGGCGGCGAACGGGGTGGAGACGCCATCTTCCGGACGATTCACAACCAACTGATTCCCCACCGCGTACAGAATGCTCTTCCCATCCGGCATCCAGGTGGCATCATGGCCCACAACGTTCGGCAGCCGGAGCGCACTGCCCCCAGCCGTGGGCGCCAGCCACAATGGCTGCTCGGACTCCGGCGAGAGGTGATTGCGGAGCAGAAGGGTGGAAAGATCAGGCGATCGATCCCCCAGCATCGGCGAGGCGACCTCGTGGGGCAGATCGATCGCCTGTACGGCCCCGGTGTGCACGTCCACGCGCGAAAGCACCGATCGTCCATCCACCAGCACCGGCACAAAGATGCGCAGACCGTCGCTCACCGAGGCCGGCAGGCTCTCCATACCCGGCATCCCCGGGGCAATCTTTCCGATGTGCGTCAGCTGCTCGATCCGCAGCAGCGGGGCGGTCGCGCCAACCTCGCGACGAGAGGCCAGACTCCAGGCAATGATGAGACCCAGCACAAAGGCTCCCAAAAGCCCAGTGACCAAGACGACCCGCCTCCCGATCACTCGTTCGGGCCCGGCGGTCCCGGCCAAGCGGGGGGAGACCGTCGGCTCCGTCAAGGCTGAGGCTACGCGCGGCGGGAAGATAGCCGAGACCTGGAGGGAAGACGCCTCCGTCCGGGGTGCCGCGATGTCGACCGCCCCGAATGCCTCGCCGGGCACAGGCGTCGCGGCCGGCGGCACCGGTACCGGCTGACTCACCGACTGCGGAGATGGCAGCAAAATGGCAACCGGTGCAATAAACCGGTACCCACGTCGCGCCAGAGTCTCGACGAACCGAGGATTGTCGGCAGTGTCGCCGAGCGCATCGCGGATCTTGTTGACAGCGGTACCCAGGGACTGATCGAAGTCTCCGATCGCGTCCTTGCCCCAAAGCAGGGTCTGCAACTCGGCGCGGGTAAGGACCTCGCCGGGCCGCCCCAACAGTGCCGCCAGCACCTTGAACGGTTGACTCTGCAACCGTATCTTGCGACCCGCCTTCCACAGCTCGCCGGTCTGCAGATCGACCTCATAAAGGCCAAAGCCGACTCGAACGACGAGCTGATCCCCCGAAACCATCATGTTCCCTGGCCTGACAGCCCATTCGTTGCCGGCGAGGCGAACGGAAGTGGCCCGCGGTGGAGTGTACTCCCCTCCGCGGCGGGAGTACAACACTGTTAATCGGGCACCGCAAGTGACTCAACGTAAAAGGTTTAGAAGGTGAGGTCTGCTTCATCGAGAGAATATCCCGAATCCATTGCGTAAACCTCCGCTGCTGGAGGAAAGTCCTCCCGCAACCGAAAAAGCATTTACATGCTGCTGGTAGTACATGACCGGACCCGTCGATTCGCACGGTTTCGGAGTCGTCGGAAGCTCCGGCGATCTACTTGTTCATGCACCCATAGACAAAGAAACGGTGTGCGAAGTGGAAAAGTACGTCACGGTTCCAGCAGGAATTTGGAGAGGCACAAATGTCACAACGAACAATGAGTACGTACAAGGGCGCCAGGCGAGTGCTCCTTTTCTTGACCATGGGCATGGGTCTTCTCGGGACCGCCGGCCCAGCCATCGCTCAATCTGACAACGGCACCGTCGTCGGCACCGTGGCCGATCAGACGGGCGCCGTGGTCCCGAACGCTTCGGTGACGGTCACCAACACGCAAACCGGATTGAAGTTCAAAGCCACGGCGAACGGCTCCGGCGAGTTCCGTATCCCGGCGGTCCCCCGTGGCGACTACGAGGCTAGTGTTGCCGCGCAAGGATTCCAGGGCCAGGCTGTCAAGTTCCAGGTGCTGGTGACGACAACTCAGACCCTCGACTTTAAGCTGGTGGTCGGTTCGGCAACACAGACGGTAAACGTGACCGACGCCGCGCCCCTGGTCGACACGTCGAACGCCACGATAGGCGACGTCATTCAAGGCAAGCAGGTAACCGACCTCCCTCTGAACGGCCGGAACTTCACCGGCCTCGCTCTGCTGACGCCCGGCGTCACCCGCGGTGCCTATGGAGACGCGGCGAGCGGTACATCAGGGAACTCTGAAACGTTTCGCAACGAGGAAAGCGGTGGCGCAGCCCTGTCCGTGAACGGTATCCGTCCGCAGGCGGACAACTTCCTGCTCGATGGCGTCGACGACAACGACTCGCTCCTCAACACCATCCTGATCTTTCCGAACATCGACGCCACCCAGGAGTTCAAGGTCGACACCAGCGTCGCGCCGGCGGAGTATGGCCGCGCCGGCGGCGCCATCGTGGCCAGCTCCATCAAGGGTGGCACGAACGACTTTCACGGTTCGGCGTTCTGGTTCTACCGCAGCGGCAACTTCGATGCCAACCCGAGCTACCGCTTCCTCAACGCCCCCGCAAGCCCCAATCCGTCCTTCAATCGGAATCAGCCCGGCTTCTCGATCGGCGGTCCGATATTGAAGAATAAACTCTTCTTCTTCGGCGATTACCAGGCCTTCCGCGAGACGCAGCCGATCAATCCGTATTACCTGACCGTCCCCACGGCGCTCATGCGCACCGGGGACTTCAGCGAGCTGCTGGCGTCCTCACCCAACTTCGACACCCAGAATGGCAAGTCGGTGGACGGTCAATTCTCTGAGCCTTACTGTCTTATCCACGCCGGCGTGAAGAACTATGTACAGAACGGGCAGCTTTACAATCCGGCAACGTGCACGCCGATCTCCGGGAACAACATCGCGGCCGCGGGTATCCCCATCAACACGGCGGCTCTGAACTACTTCAAAGCCTATCCGGCTCCCAGCCGTCCGGGAGTGACGAACAACTTCCTGGCGCACGAGCAGCAGTTCACCCACTACAACACCTTCGACGTCCGGTTTGACTGGGACGCCACGACCAAAGATGTGCTGTTCGCTCGCTTCAGCTACGACAACTCGGCCTTTACGAAGACTCCGGAGCTGGGAACCCTTCCCTCCGGCTTTGGCACGGGCTCCTCGTACACGCATGCCCGTTCGTACGCCCTCGGCTACACGCACACCTTCTCGCCCGCGGTGGTCAACCAGTTCCTGCTCGGCTATAACCGCGATAACTACGGCTATCAGCCGCCGTTCTATGGCGACGCGCTCTCGGCACAGCTGGGCATCGTCAATGTCAATCGCAGCCAGGAGACCAGCGGCGGTGCGCTGATCGGCGGCAACAACGGCATCGACTACACCGGCGACTACGGCCTCTACGCCGTGCCCCAGAACACGATCGAGCTGAACGACAGCGTCGATTACACCCACGGGCATCATTCCTTCCGCTTTGGCGCAACCGGTATCCTGCGCAATACGGAGTACTTCCGTCCCATCTCCGGCAAGGGCTACTTCAACTTCGGCAACGGCGACTTCACCGGATTTCCCAGCGCCGAGATGCTGATCGGCTTTACGGATTCCTACAGCATCGGCGCGCAGAACGGTTATTTCAGCAACATCGCCTATGAGGACGGCTTCTTCGGGCAGGACGAGTGGCGGGCCAGCAAGAACCTGACCCTGCAGCTTGGCCTGCGCTATGACATTCTCACGCGGCCCTATGAGGCGCAGAACCGGCAGGCCTCGTTTGACATCGCCCCCACCAGCCCGACCTATGGCCAGGTGCTGGTGGCCGGCCAGAATGGCGTCTCGCGGTCCATCATCAACAACAGCTACATCGATCTGGCTCCGCGCGTGGGCTTTGCCTATGACTTGAACGGCAACGGCAAGCGGGTTATCCGCGGCGGTTACGGCATCTTCTACTTTCCGGACTACGGCGGCATCAGCAACCAGCTGGGTCAGCAGGTTCCTTTCGGCGGCAGCTTAGCCTACTCGGCACAGAACGGCTATTGCGTCAGCTTCACCGGCCAAACGCCTGCCCCGGGTTCTGCCTTTGGCTGCAACCAATCGGCACAACAGACGACGGCTCTTCCGTCGCCCGGCTTTCCGAACTTCAATGCTGCGACCCCGCCTGCAGGGCTGAGCACGCTGGCCGTGAACCGCAATGACAAGAACCAGCAGATTCAGGAGTACAACCTGCAGCTCGACCAGCAGATCGGCAGGTATGACGTGATCGACATCTCCTACGTCGGCAGCAAGTCCGATCACCTATCGACTTATTACAACTACAATCTTTATCGGTTCAACACCGGTCTGCAGAACTTCCCAACGTATGGTGGCATTACTTATAACAATTACAACGGGAATGCCAACTACAACGGCCTGCAGATTCACTACGAACACCGCCAGGGCAACGATCTTCTGTTCACCGGCTCCTACGCTCTGTCCCACTCGCTGGATGATTCGCCAGGCTCGAATCTGGGCTCCACCGCGGCGCTTTACTACAATCCGGCAGGGGATTACGGCAACTCGCTGCAGGACCAGCGGCACGTCTTCAGCTCCTCCATCCTGTACCAACTGCCGTTTGGCAAAGGCAAGCGCTTTGCGGGTGGCTCCGGGTACTTCACCAACCTTGCCATCGGCGGCTGGCAGATCAACATCATCGGCCGTATCGCCTCAGGCAATCCGTTTGATCTTTCCGCCGGCAGCGGGACCGCCGACGCGGATCGTCCCGATATCGTGGGGGCGATCAGCTACCCCAAGAGCATCTTGGGAACATGGTTCAACACGGCAGCCTTTGCCCGCCCACCCGTGGTCCAGGCCAATGGCCAGAACGTCTTCACCCGGCTCGGCACTGTCGGAAGAGACACCCTGTATGGCCCGGGCCAGCGTGCAGCCGATGTTTCGGTGCAGAAGAACCTCTATCTCACCGAGCGTTATGTTCTGGAACTGCACGCGGATGCCTTCAACGTCACCAACACGCCGCAGTTCACCAACCCGGATGGCGGCTTGACCGATACGAACTACGGCAAGATCACCGGGACTGAATTGGACTCGCAACGCGAACTGCAGATTGCAGCCCGTTTTACCTTCTAACGTTGTCCCGCTGAAGCGCCGCGATGGATTCAGCCTCGAGGCGCTTCCTTTCCTGCACGACATCATGGCTTGCGTCTCTGCGAGCAAAGGCCGGCTCGGTGCCCGGCCGTGCCGATCGCACCACAAAGTAAGGATTTTGTATGCCGCACCTTCGGCTATATCTAGCTCACGGCCTGCTCGTTGCCGGTTGCTTTACCTGCGCGCAGGCACAGCTCTCGAGCGCCTGCAGTACGGCAGCCATTCCCACGCCTGCCCCGCGCATTTGTAAGGTCGATCCACCGAACTGGTGGTCGCCCATGCCCGGGCCCCTATCCGGGCCCATGCTCGGGCCCATGCTGCTCGTCTACGGCGACGGCCTGGCGACGGCGCAGTTCAGCCTCAGCGACTCCGCGCTCCGCATCAGGGAGGTCAAGCCTTCCGCCAACGGCCACTACGCACAGCTTTGGCTCAGCGCCACCGCCTCGCATCCCGAGACCATCCAGATCACAGCCAAGACCAGAGAAGGCTCCGCGCACATTGCGTACACCTTCGCGCCGCGTCGCGCCCCCGACGACGGGTTTGCCGGCTTCTCCTCGAAGGACGTCATGTACCTGATCATGACGGACCGCTTTGCCGACGGCGATCCTTCCAACGACGGCCCCGATCACACTGCGGAGCTCGCGGCGCCGCGTGGATGGCACGGCGGCGACCTGCGCGGCATCCTCCAGCACCTCGACTACCTGCAGGAACTGGGCATCACCACCGTTTGGATCACCCCGGTGGATGAGAACCATGAGCCCCAGAGCTACCACGGCTATGGCGCCACCGATCTTTACCGTGTCGACGAGCACTTCGGCACACTAGCCGATCTCCAGCAGCTCGCTGCCGCCCTCCATGCCCGGCACATGAAGCTGGTGCTCGATCTTGTGCCCAACCACATCGGCCCCAAGCATCCATGGGTGACCGACAGCCCCGATCCCACCTGGTTCCACGGCACGCTTGCGCAACACACTCTCGCCCAGGGCGAATTCGCTCCCATCACCGACCCGCACGCCCCCTGGCGCGATCAGCGCAACATCACCCAAGGCTGGTTTGCCAACGTCCTTCCCGATCTGAACCAGGAAGACCCGGCGGTGGAGCGGTATCTCATCCAGAACGCCGTCTGGTGGGTCGAAGAGGCCGGCGTGGATGGTCTGCGCCTCGATACGTTTCCCTATGTCGGCCGCCCCTTCTGGCACGACTTCCACGCCCAGCTGCACGAGCTCTACCCGCACCTCACCACCGTCGGCGAAATCTTCAACGGCGATGCGACCATCACCTCCACCTTTGCCGGCGGCGTCACGCGCACGGGCATCGATACCGGCCTCGACACACCGTTCGACTTCCCAAGCTACTTCGCTCTGCGCGCTGTCTTCCTCAAGGACGAGCCCATGACCCGGCTCGCCGACATTCTGCGCCTCGACAACCTCTTCCCCCATCCCGAGCGGCTGGTGCCGTTCCTCGGCAACCACGACACAAGCCGCTTCATGAATGATCCGGCCGCCTCGCTGCGGAAGCTGGATCTCGCCTTCACCGTCCTTGCCACCATGCGCGGCATGCCCCAGATCTACTCCGGCGATGAGATTGCCATGCGCGGGGGGGCAGATCCTGACGACCGTCGTGACTTCCCCGGCGGTTTTCCGGGTGTGGTCCATCATGCCTTCAACGATGCCTTCAACGCGGCGGATCGCACGCCCGAGCAGACGCAGGCCTTCAATTCGCTTCAAAAGCTCTTAGCCCTGCGCCACGGGCACCCAGCCCTGCAAACCGGTGAGGAACAGGTACTTTACGTAAGCAACGATGTCCTGGTCTATGCGCGAACGCTGGCTCTGCCCGGTGGCGTGCAGCGCATCCTCATCGCCGTGAACAAGAGCAAAGTCGCGCAGGATATTGCCGTACCGACCGAGGCCACTGCGATTGCCGGGGCCACGGAGGCACAGTTCCTCCTGGGAAACGACTCCGGATCGTCAGCACCCGCTCTCTTTACGGCGCAACCGAATCTGCTCAAGCTGCACGTCGACTCCGAATCAGCCGTCATCCTGAACCTGAAGTAAGAGCGCCATGCTTCGACGAAGCGGTTCTAGCGCATGATCACCATAGATATATCCAGTTTCTTGGGAGGGAGCAGCGGCCTTCAGGCCGCTGAATCCAGCGCTGCAGGAAAACAGGGCTTTAGCCCTGGCCGTTTGGGAACGGAAGCAGAGCCCAGCCCTGAAGGGCACTTGGACTGCGCTCCTGTTCCGTGGGCTGAAGCCCACGGCTCCCTCCCAACAACGACCCTTCTTGGGTACACCTGCACGAAACATCCTCTAGCTTGCGGCAGGGTTCTCCAGCGCCGCGACAAAAGCCGTGAGGAAGCCGTTGGTCTGCTGCCCATCCAGCACGCGGTGATCCACCGTCAGCGTGACATACATCATCGGGCGAACGCGAAAGAGTTCGCGGCCACCGGTCTCACACACGATGACGCGTTTCTGCAGCTTGCCCGCGCCCAGAATGGCGGCCTGTCCATGCGGCAGGATGATCGGCGTGGCCATCAGGCTGCCGCTGACGCCGTGATTGGAGAGCGTAAACGTGCCACCGTCCATGTCGGCCTGCGTCAGTTTGCCACTGCGAGCCTTCTTGGTCATCTCGCGAAGGTTCTGCGAAAGCGTCAGCAGATCCATCGTTTGCGCATCCCGGAGCACGGGAACGACGAGCCCGCCGGTGTCCAGCGCCGTGCCGACACCGAAGTGGATGTGGTCGAAGACCTCAAGGTGCGTGTCGTGCCACTTGCTGTTGACCTCCGGCACGAGCTGGATGGCCTTCAGCGCGGCCTGGATGAGATATGCGGTCACGCTCGGCGCCGCTTCTCCGTCCGTGGCCGGTTTGCGCGCTTCGCGGTCGGCGAGCACGTTGTACAGATCCGCCTCGAAGACAGAGGTGACGTGCGGCGCCGTTTGCACGCTGCGCGCCATGTGGCTGGCGATGCTCTTGCGCATCGGTGTGTGCGGCACCATGCGTCCGGTAGAAATATTATGCTCAGCGGATTGCGGCGGAATGGCCGTTTTTGCCTGCGCAGGTGACGGCGCGGTGAGATAGGCCTTCAAATCATCGGGTGTGAGGCGACCGCCGCGGCTGACCTTGGGAATAGCCTGCGGATCAAGACCGAGCTCCGCGAGAAGCCGCCGTACCACAGGCGAAAAGGTGGACATCGCCTCATCACGTGCGGTTTGCAGGGCAGGCTCTCCCGAAGGCGTATTTCTATCTACGACAAACTCGGGCGGAACGGTTCCGTTTCCATTTTTTCCCCTCACGTGCGGGACCGTTTCCGTGCTCTCAACGCCTGTGCCGATGGTGCCCAGCAGGTCGCCTGGCAGCACGGTATCGCCGCTGACTTTACTGTGCGCCTGCAGGATGCCGCTCGCCGGCGCGGGGATCTCGAGCGTCACCTTATCGGTGCTGATCTCCACCAGCGGCTCGTGTTCCGACACCAGGTCGCCGGGCTGCTTGAGCCATCTGCCCAGGGAGGCTTCCGTGCCTTCCTTCTCTTCATCCGGCATGCGTACTTCAACGAGGGGCACAGGGGCGTCCTTTTCGGGAGTCTTTCAGAAGGCAAGGGTGGTTTGGATCTGCGCGGCGATGGTCTCCACCGTGGGCAGCACCGCATCCATCAGCGCTACGTTGTAGGGCACGGGGATGTCCGGCATGGCCAGGCGCTCGACCGGGGCATCCAGCTTGAGAAAGGCCTCCCGCGCGACTACGGCGGCAATCTCCGCGCCGAAGCCTCCGGTGAGCGTGTCCTCGTGCACGACGATGCAGCGGTGGGTGCGCCGGACGGAGGCCAAAACAGCCTCACGATCCCACGGCGCCAGCGTGCGCAGGTCGAGCACATCGGCCGAGGCCCCGATCTGGGCGGCGGCCAGCAGACAGCGCTCCACCATCGCTCCCCAGGTCACCAGGGTGATGTCCGTGCCGGTCTGCACGGTTCTGGCGACGCCAAGCGGCAGGACAAATGCGTCGCCGGGATAGGGCCGGCGCGCCCACGCGGAGTCCAATTGCGCGCGGTGCTCGAAGAAGATGCTCGGATTGGCGCTGCGCATCGCCGTTCGCAGCAGCCCGGTGGCGTCCTCGGCGTTGGAGGGATAGAGCACCTGCCAGCCGATCGCATGGGCGAACGTCACCTCGCTTGAGACGCTGTGCCATGGGTCGCCGCACCTGGAGCCGAAGCCGCCGGGCATGCGCACCACAATGGGCGCGCTGAAGCGGTTATTCGTTCGCCAACGCACGGTCCCGCAGTCGTTGAGCTGTTCGGTGCCGGGGTCGGCGTACTTGCGGAACTGGATCTCCGCCACGGGCCGCAGGCCGGCCTGCGCCATGCCGACCGCGTTGCCGATAATGCCCTCTTCCGACAGGCTGGTGTCAAAGACGCGATCCGCGCCGAACTCGGCCTGCAGACCCACCGTGGCCGCGTGCACGCCGCCCTTCAGGCCGACATCTTCCCCGAAGACCAGCAGTTTGGGGTTGGCCTTCAGCTCGCTTTCTAGTGTCCGCCGAATGGCCGTGAGCATGTTGGTGCGCGAGGGTTCAGGCGGGGCTGGTGTAGCGGGGATGACGGGCTCGGCGGGCTCGTCCTCGGCAAACAGGTGCCGCACCACCGCAGCCCTGGAGGGTTCAGGCTCGGGCAAAGCCAGCGCCTCGGCCAGCCCCTGCTGCACGAGTTCGCCGGCCTCGCGCTCCAACTCGCTCCACTCCGCCTCGGAGAGCACATTCGGTACAAGGTAAGAGCGCAGGTGGGGCAGCGGATCGATGCGCCGCTCGTTCGCGAGGAACGCGTCGTTTTTGTAGGTCTGCGTATCCTGCCCGGAGTGCCCGCTGAGACGCGGCATGGTGAGCCGCAGCAGCGCGACTCCTTGGCCTGTTCGGACGTGCTGCACCGCTTCGGCGACGGCCTGCGCGGTCTCTTCCGGTTTCGTTGTGTCTGCGTGCAGCAGACGAAGATCCCCAAAGGACTCGAGGTTCTTCGCGATGTTGCCACCCGGCGTCTGCACCGTGGAGGGCACACTGAGGCCGTAGCCGTTGTCCTCGAGAAAAAACAGCATCGGCAGCTTGCGTGTCGTGGCAGTGTTCAGCGCAGCCCAAAAGCCGTTGCTGGCCACCGAACCGTCGCCCCCGAGCACCACCGCGATCGACCCGCGATAGCTCGCATCGCCGAGCGTCTCGCTGTAGTAGCGGATGGCGTGCGCCCAACCCGCGGTGGTGGTGTACTGCGTGCCGACGCCGCCGGCCATGGGCAGCACCGTGCAGCCGTTGTGGTTGGGCAGGTTGAAGACCACGCCGACGTCGCGTCCATCGCAAATTCCTCCGGCCTTGGCCATGCCGCCCCGCAGCGCATCCTTCATGCTGAGCCCGAGCGTCAGCAGCAGCGGCCGGGAGCGATAGTAGCCGTTCGCGGCGTCGCGCCTGCCGGTCAGCTGCATGCCCAGAAGGATTTGGCCAAGCTCATGCCCACGCGCGCTGAACTGGTAAAGGATTTTCTTCTCCGGCAGCAGCTTCGTTTCTTCCAGATCGTCGAGCGCGCGCGACAGGAGAAACGTCTTCGCCACGCGCCGCCAGTCCACCTGCGGGCCGGAGCCGTTGCGCGTGGCGGTTGTGCTCATCTTCCGGTCCGCTTTACGGCCCGTTTTCGTTTTCAATGCAGCAGTCATGAGGACGAAACAACCTCTGCGTCCCGCGGCTTATTACAGCATTCGCACTGGGCCGCTCGGAAATGTAACTTTAGCTTGCGGAGCCATCAGGTGACAAGGGGATGGGACGTCAGTGGTGAGTCAGTTTCCGCATTGCCCGTGGTTCGGGAGAACGGGCAGGCGGAACCGCAGATTGCTTCCGAGAAGACGACTTCTCGGTACTAATCCGCGATAAGAGCCTTCCGATGAACAATGGGCGACACGGGTAGGATCAAAACAAGGACGTTGCTATGGCCATTGCCCCGTTCGCTATCTCCCTTGGTGGCCTCCTCATAGTCGCGCTCTCCACTGGCCGCATCATGATGCTGCGAAAGCGTGACTGTTCTCAAAGGCGGATTCTTGCCGAGGAACTGCCGCTCTCTATTATCGCTCTCGCAGCTCTCTTTATTGTGGCATTCAGTAGCACTGACGCCATAGCGTTCCACGACCAAGTGCCGCTAGGCAGTATGTACGTCGTTGACGGTCATCGGATGAGAATCTACTGCGAAGGTTCTGGCGCTCCGACGATTGTTCTTGATGCTGGGCTGGGCAACGATGGTCTGATTTGGAGCGGTGTGCAACCGGCCTTCGCGAAGACCTCTCGCGTGTGTTCATTTGATCGGGCAGGGTACGGGTGGAGCGATCCTGTGACTACACGACGCGACGCGGACAACGTTTCCATTGAACTGCATAATTTGCTGAGGGCTGCCGGGATACACGGTCCGCTCATATTGGTAGGACATTCGATTGCCGGGCTGTTTATCCGCGATTATGCAATTAGGTATCCCGAACAGGTGGCCGGGCTTGTCTTCGTTGATGCCTCAGTTCCACCTCGTGATGAGCATTCAAGGGCTAATTACCCAAACCAAAGATCAACACCCTTACCGGAGAGTGTGATCGAAAATGCCGCGTTCGCAGTGGGCTTCAATCGCCTGCTGGGAGCGTGCCCCGGAAGTCTCCCAGGCTTTCGGCTGCACCTAATTGCGCCCAGGATGGAGGGTGTGTGCAGAGAGCACCTTGAGACGTTCCGAGATGAGCAAAACAACTTTGATCCTTCGGGTACGGAAGCCGCCGCATTCACCGCTTCTAGACTGCCGATCCTGATTCTCTCGCGGTGGACGACAGATGAATCCTGGAATCAAAAGCAGGAATGTCTCAAGATGATTTCCGCAGACAGTCGGAGGGTCATTGCAGCCCACAGTGGTCATTACATTCAGGTAGACCGGCCTGTGCTGCTCGAAAGGCAAGTCCGCTTGTTCGTAGAGCAGGTTCGCGGACAGTCGTCGGCATTACCACGCCCCAGATCAACAAGTGTCGAATGAGCATTAGTCCTGATAAACGATAGGACCCTATCAGGGCTGCCCCGGCTGCAGACCCGCGGGGACGCCCTGAGATGTTCTTCCGGGGCAGTTTTGATAGGGCGGTTTGAAGGAAGCCGCTGGAGTGGCAACCGCAGGGCTATGGGATTTGGATCGGTGCGAGCCCTTGAGGAAGCGGATGGATGTGGGTGTCAGAGAGCAGCGGGACGGGGATGGACCTCGAACAGCCAGTATTCGACTTGGCTAAAAGAGCTTTGACAGCCGTGGAATCGCGCTCGGCGCGCTGGACCAGGCACGACTTCGCGTTCGGCCTGTGAAGACCGCTGAAGTAGAGGCCGTTCTGTTGCAGACTGGTCATGACGGTCATGAGCTGTCGATGTACTTGGTTGCGGGAGTTGATTCGGCGCAGATGCGCGAGAGGATCTGTAAGCCGGACGTGCGTTCCGTGACCAGCATCGGGCCGGAACACAGCGGGCAACGAAGCTGGCTGCTGTCGGCCTGAGGGTCTGTTGGCTTGGCGACGTTCAGCAGCACCCGGCAGCGTGCAAGCGAAGCGGCGCGTCTGCGGTTGGCGAAGAGGCCGAAGTGGCGGATGCGGACCAAGCCCTTGGGGAGCACGTGAAGCAGGAAGCGGCGCAGGAACTCGTCGCTGGAGAGGGTCATCACCTTCTGCTTGCCGCCATGGGCATAGTCCTTCCAACGGAAGGAGACCTGTCCTTGCTTAAGGGCGACGAGCCGATGGTTGGAGATGGCGACGCGATGCGTGTAGCGGGACAGGTAGTGAAGGACGTGTTCCGCACCGCCGAAGGGCGGCTTGGCGTAGACGACCCAGTTGTTGGTATAGAGCTGTCGCAGGAAGCGGCGCAAGCGCTCCGGGTCTCGAAGCTCAAGAAGTGAGCCGTGGAACTGGAGCTTGTTCTGAGACAGTAGCAGCTTGAGACCGGCGATGAACTTGCCGCGGAAGACGCGGCTAAGGATATGGACCGGCAGCAGGAAGCGCGGTGATCCCGCGACCCAGCTGGATCCATCGAGCGAGAGACCGCCGCCCGGCACGACGCAGTGAACGTGCGGATGATGCTGGAGGTTCTGCCCCCAGGTATGCAGCACGCTGAGCATGCCGATGTCGGCTCCGAGATGTCTTGGGTTGCGGGCCACTTCGAGCAGCGTAGCCGCGCTGGCGCGGAAGAGCAGATCGTATAGCAGCCGCTTGTTCTGAAGCACGAGCGCGGAGAGCTCATGCGGCAGGGTGAAGACGACATGGAAGTAGGGCACCGGCAACAGTTCTGCGGAGCGCGCCGCCAGCCACCGGGCGCGAGCGTTCCCCTGGCACTTGGGACAGTGCCGGTTGCGGCACGAGTTGTACGAGGTGGCCTGATGTCCGCAGCCGAGACACAGATCGCGATGGCCGCCGAGCGCCGCCGTGCGGCAGCGAACGATCGCGTCCATCACCTTGCGGTGCTGGAGAGCGAGATGCGATCCATGGCGTTCGATGAAGCTGCTGCCCGCTGCACGAAGGATGTCGGCCACCTCGAGGGTGGGCCGGCTCATCGCTTCGCGCGCCTCCTGGAGTGCTTCACCGCTCCCGCAATTTCGATCGCTTCCAGTGGACTGGCGACCGCTTGCAGATGACGCTGGGAGAGGTGCAGGTAGACCGTCGTGTCGGATAGCTTCGCATGCCCGAGCAGCATCTGGATCGTGCGCAGATCGGCACCGGCTTCGAGCAGGTGCGTTGCGAAGCTATGTCGCAGCGTATGCGGGGAGACGTGCTTGGTGATGCCGGCGGCCTTCGCCGCGTTCGTGACCGCGATCCAAACCACCTTCTCCGTGACCGGCACATCGGCTCGCCAGTTGTTCTCCATGCCCGGGAACAGATAGGTCTTTGGCTTCATCCAGCGCCAGTACTCGCGCAGAACACCGAGCAGCTTCGGGCTCAGAGGCACGTCCCGATCACGGCCGCCCTTGCCCTGCTGCACATGAAGCACCATGCGCTGGCTGTCGACGTCGGCGACCTTCAACCGGCACAGCTCCGCGCGGCGCAGCCCGGTCGCATACAGCGTCATCAACATGGTCCGCTGCATCAGGCTGCCGCAGCACTCGATCAGCCGCGCCACTTCCGCCTGACTAAGCACGGCAGGTAGACGCTTCTGACACTTCGGAAACGGCACCTGCTCGGCCGTATACGCACGGCCCAGTGTCTTGACGAATAGGAACCGCAGCGCCGCCGTCTGGCCTTGGATGGTCCGTGCCGACAGCTTGCAGTCACGAAACAGATGAAGCTGATACGTGCGAATGTTCTCCGGACCAAGCTGGTCCGGAGAACGATGGAAGTACGAAGCGAATGCCTCCACGGCGTGCATGTAGGAGCGAACAGTGTGCGGAGAGTAGTTGCGGCGCTGGAGCTCATCCAGCATCCGCTGACGAAGACGGGTCACAGGGAATCCTCCTTGTGACCGAAACCCTACGCTCGCCGATCTTCCATGCCACCCATGCAGCAGCCGCCGCGCAAGCGGCTTCGTTCAAACGCGCTTGTGATCAGGTCCCAAAGCTGCCCGACGTGGAGGATACGTGTTCCGGACCGGGTTTGCTCTGGAGTGGCTAAGCCGTTCTCCCCCGCGCCTGGATCTCCAGGAAGCACTGGACCAGGCTGAGCGCGGCGGGGGTTACGCCGGGGAGCCGGCTGGCCTGGCCCAGTGTGGAGGGGCGGACCCGGCCGAGTTTCTCGACCATCTCGCGGGACAGCCCGGAGACGCGGGTGTAGTCGAACCAATCGGGGATGGCGCGGGCTTCGTCGCGCTTCAGGCGGTCGATGGAGCGCTGCTGCTGCGTGAGGTAACCGGCGAATTTGATGGTGGTTTCGACGGTCTTCATCTCGTTGCGCACCCAGGCGGGAAGCGTGTGGGTATTTTCGTAGTTCGCGGCGGCAAGGGCGGCCAGCCAGGGTGCGAATTCCTCACTCTCCGCCATGCGTGGCAGCAGAAGGGGAAGCAGCTGCTCGAGGCTGAGATGGGGGCGCTTGAGAAGCTGCGAGACGTGATCGCCCTTGACGAAGGGTTGTGGCGCAGCGGCCCGGGTTGCCGCGTGGCCGGGAGTTTCCGGGTCTGCAGCGATACCCTGTGCACTCCCGGTGGTGCGAGCGAAATCCAGGGGTCTTTCAGATGATTCAGCTATTTCAGCTGCGCGCTGCGCGTTGGGACTCGTAAAATCTGGCGGACGAGATGAGGTCGTGAGGGGCGAGGCGGCGAGGTTTGAGGCGTTCAGGGCGTCCGCGTCGGCTTCGGTGAGTCTGGTGCGTTCGATGAGCGCGGTGAGCGCCCGCGCGCGGGCCCCTTTGGCCTCGAAGCTCGCCCAGGCGTCGTCGTCGATCAGCCCCAGGCGCCGGCCGTGGGGGGTGAGACGGGTGTCGGCGTTGTCGATGCGCAGATGGAGGCGGAACTCGGCGCGCGAGGTGAACATGCGGTAGGGCTCGTCGGTGCCCTTGCTGATGAGATCGTCGATGAGGATGCCGGTGTAGGCTTCGCTGCGGTCAAGAGTGAAGGAACAGGGTTCAGGGTGTAGGGTCCAGGGTCCAGGGTTTTCGACTGTCCCCTGGACCCTGGGCCCTTGACCCTGCCGCGCGTAGAGCGCGGCGTTGATGCCGGCCATCAGGCCCTGGCAGGCGGCCTCTTCGTAGCCGGAGGTGCCGTTGATCTGGCCGGCGAGATAGAGGCCTTCGTAGCTCTTCACCTTGAGCGTGCGGTCGAGCTCCGTGGGGTCGATGGCGTCGTACTCGATGGCGTAGCCGGGCCGCAACATCTCGGCGTTTTCGAGGCCCGGGATGGAGTGCACCATGGCGGACTGAACGTCCATGGGCAGGGAGGTGGACATGCCGTTGATGTAGACCTCATGCGTGTTGAGGCCCTCGGGTTCGAGGAAAAACTGATGCTGGGCCTTGTCGGGGAAGCGCACGATCTTGTCTTCAATCGACGGGCAGTAGCGAGGTCCGATGCCTTCGATCTGTCCCGTGTACATGGGGGAACGATGGACGTTATCGCGGATTAAGTTGAGGGTTTCGGGCGTGGTGTAGGCGATATGGCAGGAGATCTGGCGCAAGGGCGGGTGCCATTGCGCAGGGTTCAGGGTCCAGGGTTTAGGGTTCAGGTCTTCTGTACTCTGGGCCTTGTCTGGACCCTGAACCCTGGACCCTGAACCCTCGCGCGCAAGCGCGGACAGGCTGCGGAAGCTGAAGGGCGTGGGGTCGGCGTCGCCGGGCTGCTCTTCAAAGCGCGTCCAGTCAATGGTGCGGCCGTCGAGGCGGGGCGGGGTGCCGGTCTTGAGGCGGGTCTCGCGCAGGCCGAGCTTTTTGAGGGACTCGCCGAGCAGGACGCTGGCGGGCTCGCCGGAGCGCCCGGCGGTGTACTGCTGTTCGCCGCAGTGGATGAGGCCGTTGAGGAAGGTGCCGGTGGTGATAACGACCGCGCGGCCATGGATCGTGCGGCCATCGCGGAGTTTGAGGCCGGTGACACAGGGTTTAGGGTCCAGGGTCCAGGGCCCAGAAGACTGATTTTCTGAGCCCTGGACCCTGAACCCTGGCCCCTGTTCCACAACCACATCCACCACCTCGGCCTGCTTGATGAAGAGGTTCGGGATGGACTCCAGCTTTTCGCGCATTTTCACGCGGTAGAGCGCCTTGTCGCACTGCGCGCGGGGCGACCACACGGCGGGGCCGCGCGAGGTGTTCAGCAGGCGAAACTGGATGCCGCAGGCGTCGGCGATCTCGCCCATGATGCCGCCAAGCGCGTCGACCTCGCGCACGAGATGGCCTTTGGCGACGCCGCCGATCGCAGGGTTGCAGCTCATCTGCGCGATCAGGTCGAGATTCAGCGTGAACAGCGCGGTGCGCAAGCCCATGCGCGCCGCCGCCGCCGCTGCCTCGCAGCCCGCGTGCCCCGCACCCACGACCAGCACATCGAACTGCTCTGAGAACGCCATCCGTCCATTTTAGGCGAATGAAACGCCCGATGCCGCGGCTCCTGTCTCCCAGGACGTCACACCCTGGCCGATAATGGAGGCATCATGACCCGGCCCTGTTTTCTTGTGATCGACCGCGAACACGCGGGCAGCATCTCCACCCGTAAGCTGGTGATCGAAACGGCCAAGCTGAATGTGATCACGGCGTACAGCGGCGCGGAAGCACTGGAGACGCTGGGTCGCTTCCCCGCCGTGGACGGCATCGTGCTGGATGCCGGCATGCACGATATGAGCTGTGCGGACCTGATCCGTTCACTTAAGGAGCTGCAGCCGGCAACACCTCTCGTGCTGATTGCGACGCCGCAGCAGACCTTCTGCGAGGGTGCGGACCATGTCCTGGAGTCCTTCAATCCGGCGAAGCTGTTAACCCTGCTCAGCTCGTTCATGCCGCGCATCACGAACGTGATCGAGAGTGACGAGGAGCTCTCGAAGAAGGAGTAGGGAGTGTCTGTGTGAATCGTTTTGTGCTTTTCGGAGGTAGGTCCGGGCTTCAGCCCGGACATTCAGCGCGGAGCAGAACAGGGCTTCAGCCCCGGGTTTTTGCGCTGACATTGGGAGAGGACCATGGCTAAAGCCCATCGTTTTGGCTCTACGTTTCGTGGGGCTGAAGCCCACGCTACCTCCCAGATTTACTTCGTACGATGATGCACTCGTACGATGATCGTGATGCACACAGACACTACCTAAGCCTCCTTTCGACTGCCTCCGTTAGCATGAAAGCCATGCTTGTCTTGAACGATGTCGAAGCGCGCGTGGCGGGATCACTGGTTGAAAAGGAGATCACCACGCCGGAGTACTATCCACTCTCCATCAACGCCCTGGTGAACGCCTGCAATCAAAAGAGCAGCCGCGACCCCGTGATGGAGCTCAATGAGCGGGATGTGCGTGGCGCGCTGAACTCCCTTGAGGACCAGGGGCTGGTGCGTGTGATTCCGGATGCCCGGGTGTCCAAGTTCGAGCACCGCCTGCGCGATGGGCTGAATCTCCGCCGCGATGAGATCGCCGTGATCTGCCTGTTGCTTTTGCGCGGCCCGCAGACACCGGCGGAGCTGCGTTCGCGTGCGGAGCGACTGTATGCGTTCGACGACACCGCTGCGGTGGCGGCGACGCTGGAGCGGCTGTCCGCTCGCGAAGAGCCTCTGACGCGGGCGATGGCGCGGCAGCCCGGCGCGCGCGAGGTTCGCTGGCGGCATCTGCTGGACGGCCAGACAGAGGATCCTGTGATTGCTCTGCCGCAAGCGGCGGAAGCGGGTCGCCGAGCGGAAGGCGGAGTGGGGGACGGATCGCTGGCGCACCGTGTGGCGTCGCTCGAAGAGCTGGTGCGGTCCCTGGAGGGGCGATTGGACGAGATCGAAGCTCACCTGTCTCTCGTTCAAGACAGCCAAGCGAGCGAATAATCGCAAACCGACACCTCATTTTGGCTCACGGGAGCCGCCGGAAACGGTCTATGCTAGCGAGCACAGCCTCAAGGTGTTACGCAGGAGAGAGCCGATGTCCGTCGTGCGCAGAAGTGTGTTCCATGCAGTCTTGTTGATCGGTGTCGCCGGCAGCCTAACCGCTGCCAAGCAGTCTGTCGCGCAGGCGAAGACGAAGCTGCCCGAGCTGAAGTATGAGACCTACACGCTGCCCAACGGCCTGAAGGTCATCACGCACGTGGATCACCGCCTGCCGCTGGTTGCGGTGGATCTCTGGTACCACGTGGGCCCGCTGAATGAGCGGCCCGGCCGCACGGGGTTCGCGCACCTCTTCGAGCACATGATGTTTGAAGGCTCCGAGCACGTGGGCGAAAAAGCGCACATCAAGGATGTGGAGGCCGCCGGCGCCACAGATGTGAACGGCACTACGAGCTTCGATCGCACGAACTACTTCGAGACGATGCCCTCGAACCAGCTTGAGCTGGCGCTGTGGCTGGAGAGCGACCGCATGGGCTTTCTGATGGAAGGCCTGAACCGCGAGCTGCTGACCAACCAGCGCGACGTAGTGCGCAACGAGCGCCGGCAGGGCGAAGGCCGACCCTACAACCTGGCCGAGGAGCAGGAATACCACCTGCTCTTCCCGAAGGAGCACCCATACTACGGCGCGGTGATCGGCAGCCATGCGGACATCGAATCGGCACGGCTGGCGGATGTGCGCGACTTCCACCAGCAGTTCTACACACCGAACAACGCGTCGATCGCGGTTGCCGGCGACTTCGATCCAAAGGCTCTGCGGGCGTTGCTGGCGAGGTATTTTGGGCCGATCCCGAAGGGGCCGGCCGTGCCGCCGGTCAGCGTGGTAACGCCGCCCATCACCGCGCAGAGGCGAGCGACGGTGACGGACACCGTGCAGCTATCGCAGCTGCGCATCGCGTGGCTGACGCCGCCGGCGTTTACACCGGAGTCCTACGAGGTGAGTGCCGCGCTGCTGGCGCTGGGAGGAACCAAGGCGAGCCGACTCGATCAGGCCCTGGTGTACAAGACACAGGTCGCGCAAAGCGTGACGTGCGAAAGCGATGCGGAAAAGCTGACCACCGTGGCGGATTGCGTGGTGACGGCCCGTCCGGGAGTGAAGCTGGAGGATCTGGAGGCGACGGTCTGGAGCGAAATTGACCGGCTGAATACCACCGGTCCGACCGCGGACGAGATCGAAGCCGCCAAGGCCCGCAATTTGACGGCGAAGATCACCGGCCTGCAGCGCTTAGGTGGTTTCGGCGGCGTTGCGGACACATTGGATCGCTACAACCAGTACACCGGCGACCCCGGTTTTCTGCCCAAAGATGTGGCCATGACCGAGGCGGTGACACCCGCCAATGCGCAGGCCGCAGCGGCAAAATATCTCACGAAAAACAGTGCCGTCGTGGTGTGTGTGGTGCCGGGGAAAAAGGTCGTCGACGACGTGGCGCGTTCGCCCGCGGACACCGACGCCGACGTCAAAACGATCAATCCCTACACGCCGCAGTTTGAGACCGCGCAGAACTGGCGTAAGACGATGCCACAGCCTGGTCCGGTTCCGCAGGTGCATCTGCCCGTGCCGGTGAGCTTCACGCTCGCCAACGGGTTGAAGGTATATGTCGTCGAAAACCACGCGTTGCCGGTGCTGGCGGCCAGTGTGGTGGCCCGGGCCGGCAGTGACGCAAACAGCCCCGATCACGGCGGCCTTGCCACGCTGAGCGCGGAGCTGATGGGCGACGGCACGGCCACCCGCGATCTGCGCAAGCTGGCCGAGGATGAGGACCTGATCGGCGCACGCATCGCGCCGTCGGCTTCCATGGACGGCAGCACCACCAGCCTGAGCATTCTGACCAGCAATACGCCGCGCGGCATGGAGCTGCTGAGCGACGTGATCGAGCACCCGGCGTTTCGTCCCGAGGACCTGGAGCTTCGCCGCAAGCAACGGCTGGTGCGCATCGCGCAGGAGACGGACAGCGTGCAGCAGATGGCGTTGCGCGTCGGGCCCAAACTGGTCTTCGGCGACACACCGTATGGCAGCGCGCCCACGGGCACAACGGAGAGCGTAAAGTCGCTGACGCGCGAGGATGTCCAGAGCTTCTACGCGAACCACTACGGACCGGCGGACTCCGCGCTCATCCTGGCGGGCGATATCGATGCGGCCGGCGCGCGGAAGCTCGCCGAGCAGTACTTCGGCAAATGGAGTGGAACTGCCAGCGCGGCGATCAACCTGCCGCCCGCCGCGGAGCCGCAGGCCACGCGCGTGGTGATCATTGACAAGCCCGGCGCACCCCAAACGGCGCTGTATGCGTTCGGTGTGGGCGTCCCGGCGAACTCGCCCGAAGTGCCTGCGCTGGAGGTCATGAATTACACGCTGGGCGGAGCCTTCGGCAGCCGCATCAACATGAACCTGCGTGAGGTTCACGGCTACACGTACGGCGCGTTCTCGCAATACCCGCAATATCGCGCGGGCGGCGAATTTCTTGCCGGAAGTCTGGTGCGCACCGATGTAACGGCGCCCGCGGCGAAAGAGCTGATGACCGAGATACGCAACTTCCCGTCGCATCCACCCACCGAAGACGAGCTGAAAGCAGCCAAGGCCGCCTCAATCCAGAGCCTGCCAGGTCAGTTCGAGACGGTTGGCTCAACCGCCACCGCCATGGGCAGCATCTTCCTTTACGAGCGTCCCCTGGACTACTATGCCGCGCTGCCCGCCAGGTACGCCGCGGTCACCTCGGCCGAGGTGGCGAAGGTGGCGACGGAGGATGTGCATCCCGGTCAGCTTGCCATTGTCGCCGCCGGTGACCGCACGAAGATCGAGCCGGGATTGAAGGATGCGGGGCTGGGGCCGGTAGAGGTGCGTGACATCAACGGCACGCTCGTGAGTGGGAGCGGAGGAGTGGGGGGAAAGTAAGCTCGCCGGTTGGATAAGATCACACAGCGCTGTCGTCTTGTTTTTCTTTCTGTCATTCCCGAAGGGAATCTGCTGTATGCACCCTTGCATACGAATGTGTAACCAGTGAGGGGACGGTTTTTGTGGTTAGACAAAAGCTGATTCGTGCAGGTGTACCCAAGAAGGGTTGTTCTTGGGAGGGAGCCGTGGGCTTCAGCCCACGGAACAGGAGCGCAGTCCAAGGTGCCCTTCAGGGCTGGGCTATGCTCCGTTCCCAAGCGGCCCAGGGCTAAAAGCCCTGTTCTTCCTGCAGCGCTGGATTCAGCGGCCTGAAGGCCGCTGCTCCCTCCCAAGAACCGGGTATGTCTATGGTGATCATGCTCTAAAACTGATTACCCGTTGGTGTGCAGTGCCACCTTGGTTGTTTGTCATCCCGTAGGAATCTGCTTTTCTTCTGAAAAAGCAAGGACAACAGCAGGTTCCTACGGGATGACAAACGAAAAACTGCATATCAACAGGTAATTTGCTCTCGCTGCCGACAAAATACAGGGGTCTCTCCACTTCGGCTGCGCCTTCGGTCGACATGACACTGTTTGGGTTCTCTTCGGATCGAGATGATACTGCCTAGCCGGGGGTGATCTCCGTAAGGCGAACTGCTACCCAAACATTGCGAGCGCCTTCTCCAGGCTCCCCGGATCGTCGATATTGGCTGTCACAAGAGCGCGGTCGATCTGCCGGTTCAGGCCGCTGAGCACCTTTCCGGGGCCTACTTCCAGGAAATGCGTTGCCCCACAAACTTGCAGCTGCTGAATGCACTCCACCCAGCGCACCGCGCCGGTTACCTGGCGGATGAGCGTGTCGCGCGCATCGGGCCCGCGTTTGATGGCCCGCGCATCGACGTTGCAGATAACGGGAAAGCAGGGATCGGCGAAGGCGACGGACTCAAGATGGCTGGCAAGGCCCTCCTGCGCGGGCTGCATCAGCGCGCAGTGGAAGGGAGCGCTGACCGGAAGCATCACCGTGCGTTTCGCGCCGGCCTCTTTGCACAGCGCCGCCGCACGGGTTACGGCCTCGGCGGCGCCGGAGATGACGATCTGCTCCGGTGAATTGATGTTTGCGGGCGACACCACGGCGGAGACGCGCGAAGCTGCCTCGGCGGGCGTGCTGGCCGGGTTGAAGGGATCGGCCAGCGCATCGCGCGCGGACGCACTCTGCTCGGTCGGATCGGCCGGATCCTCGGGGGGCGGCGCCGTCAGCTCATCGGAGACGCGCGCACAAAGGTCGTTCACCTTTTCATAGCTCAGGCCCAGGATCGCCGCCATCGCCCCTTGGCCAAATGGGACCGCCGACTGCATCAACTGGCCGCGGGCGCGCACCGTGCGCACCGCATCGGCAAAGGTGAACGACCCCGCTGCCACATGCGCCGAGTACTCGCCGAGGGAATGGCCCGCCGCGAAGCACACCTTGAGCTTGCGTTCCCCCAATGCCGGTTCCAATACCCGCCACATGGCGATCGAGGCCGTAAGAATCGCGGGCTGCGTGTTTTCGGTGAGCTTCAGGTCCTCTTCCGGCCCCTCAAAGATGAGCTTCGAAAGCGGGAAGCCGAGTGCCTCGTCGGCTTCCTCGAACACGGCGCGCGCGGCGGGTTGCGCGTCGAAGAAGGCCCGTCCCATGCCGACTGCCTGCGAACCCTGGCCGGGGAAGAGCAGGGCAATCTGTGGGTCCGGCGTGTTGGGGCTCTGCTCTGCGGCTGATTCTTCACTCATGGGCGTCGCGTCGTCCTTTTGCGGCAATTGCTGGTGCGAGCCTCTATCAAAAGCGGCCTGGAGCTAGTGTACCGAGCCGGTCCCATTCACGTCCCCAAGGATGTAGCGGCTGATCGGCAATGCCTCTGCACCCGCTTTGGCAGCGCCGTCTGCACCCGCTTTGGCAGCGCCGTCTGCACCCGCTTTGGCAACGCCGGTGTTCCACCAAAGAGGTGTCATCTCGACCGTAGCGGACAGTTCCATCGTCCGCGTAGTGGAGAGACCCCTGTATTTCGCTCGGCGCTCCACCACACTTCGTGCAGCCTCGAACAAAACACGCGATCTCTCTCCGCTACGCTGCGCTCCGGTCGAGAGGACACGGCGGATGTCACTCCAGCCAGGGTTTATGACAGCCATTTATTCGAGCGACGCCGTGGAGAAGGTCTGCTCTGCATGGACGGAGGTCAGGCGGTAGAGCGCGAACTGGCGGCTGCTGCCCCCGCGCAGCTCGAACAGCAGGCTGGCGCGATGGGAGTCGTCTGGATCCACGGCGTCGACCAGCCGCAGGTGCGGGCTACGGTCGAGGTGACCGCTGTCCGTCACCGCGCTGAGCGCCACCTGCAGCTCCCCGGTGGGCAGCCGCTGCGCCACCACGGTCACATACGCCACAGGAGTGATTTTGGCCGTGGGACCGGCGGTGGCGGCCACACTGCTGGAGGGTTTCGCCGTTTGTACCGCAGTCGCCGCCGTGTACACAAACGTCGGCAAACCGCCGTAGCTCAGGGTGAAGCCCGAGACGTTCTCCTCGGCAAGCCGGAGCGGCACGGCCTTGGGCGCCCCCACCGCTGTCGCGCGATGCGCCGCGTGAGCCGCTGTAGACGTCCGCTTGGCGGCCGGAGTTGGGGTTGCCACGGCACTGCCGGTCGTAGAAGGTACCGAGGGTGCTGGGGCTTTTGTTGGCGGAGGCGCTGTCTTCCCGGGGGCTTTGTCGGTCTTGTACTGCTGCGGCACACCCCGTTGCAGCTTGGGAGGGACGGCCGTTGCATCGTCCGGGGCTACGGCGACAGTTGGGGCCGGAGCGGGGCCCGTCGCCTTTCCCCCAGCCGTCACCGGCGTGTCCTCGGCGGGAATGGGCAGGCTTGAAGGTTGGAGCTGGTTGATTGCCAGGTACTCCGCCATCCGCTTCTTCGCGACTGCGGCCATGGCCACCAGCGTATCCGCCTGCTCCGTAGAGGAGTCCCACGCGCGGGTGAAGACGTGGGCGTCCCGGTGATTGGCGTCCGAGACCCCGACGGCCTGATGCAGATCCGCCGGCAGCCCGGTGAGCTCGGGCGTCCCTGTGGGCTCACCGCTGCTGTGTCCCAAAATCGGACGATCCGGGTCGTCCCCCAGCGCCGGACCCGCGGCGGTGACGCTCGCCGTGTTGTTCTTCGAGCCGGCCTGGCGGCGCCGCGCGGAGTCCTGCGCAGGATCCCGCCGGCGCAGGGTGGGCCTGTCGGTGTCGTCGCTCGAGTTGTCGGAGGTTGTCGACGTCGTCGACGCCGTGCTGCCGGAGGAATTTCCTGTGCTGCCGGTGGAGCCCGTGTTTCCGGTGGAGCCCGTGTTTCCGGTGGCGCCTGTGCTGCCGGTTGCTCCCGTGTTCCCGGTCGCTCCCGTACTGCCGTTCCGGCGATCCAGATGAGGCCCGCTGCTCTCGCCGCCGTCCTTCTCCTCGGCAGGCGGCTTGGTTCCGGCGGGCGTATTCGGCCCCGGGCTCGACTCAATTTTGCTCAGATGATTGGAGGGGTGCAGACTTGCCGGCCGGGGTGCCGCTTCCGGCGTGAACTTGCCGAAGGCGTACCACGCACCGGCGGGGTTGTCGTCCGCCAGCGCCTTTCCGGTGACGACGCGATGGGCCAGGTCGAGATCCAGCAGGCCCTCGGGCTCGCCCGCCTGCTCCAGCGCGTACACATCGCCGGGCTGCAGGGCAAAGGGCACGGGGCGGGCGAGATACAGGCCGGCATCCTCAAAATGCCCGTCAATAAAAAGCGAAACGGGGACAAAACGCGCTGCCGTGGGTTCCCTCAGGTCGCCGGTCCACTCATACACGCCGATCGCCCGGGTGACGCGCTCCGGGGCGTCCACGTGGTGCATCTGGCCGTGCGCCAGTGGACCCGCCGCAGCGCTAAGCGCGACGGCGAGGCGAAAATAAAAGGGCATGCTTCGAGACGCCATGGGTGTTTCCCGTTCCTTCCATTAGACGCGACGGCCTTCCCGCGCGTTTCGTGCATCCATTTGCTTGGCGGCTGCGGTCGCTGTCCTATGACGGTACAGGGGCCAGCTTGTCACGTTTCCTGCCTGTCCGGAGCGGTATAGTGACCACAGGGCGAGCCAGACACACGCCGCCCCCAGAGGAGCCAGAGGAGCCTATGGCGTCGCCCGCTGCGACCCTGGAACCACGATCGGACCTCCCACCGGTGATGCTTCGCCCCGGTGTGCCGCTGTGCGTCGATCTGGACGGCACCCTGGTGAAGTCGGATACGCTGGTGGACTCGGTTCTAGCCATCGCCCGTCAGCATCCGGCAAAGTTGGTGAAGATTCCGGGCTGGATCGGGCAGGGGAAGGCCGCGTTCAAGCAGCATGTCACGGGCGCCGTCGAACTCGACGTGGAGCATCTGCCCTACAACCAGCCCCTGCTGGAGTGGTTGCGCGTGGAACATGCGGACGGCCGCGCCATTTATCTTGCCACCGCCGCTGACCGCAGGCTTGCCGAGCGGGTGGCGGAGCACCTGGGCATCTTCGCGGGTGTACTCGCTTCCGATGGCGCGACCAACCTCGCCGGCGGAAACAAGCTGACGGCCTTTCGCTCCCATTTCGGGGAAAGCTTCTGCTATATCGGCAACGCCAGCCCCGATCACGAGCTGCTGACGGTGTGCGAGTCGCCCATGGTCGCGAACCCGCACAGCTCCCTCCAAGGTTCGCTGCGCCGGGCCGGAGTCGTGCCTGTGCGTTCGTTCGAGGACCGCACGCCCCCCGTCAAGAGTTGGCTGAAGGCGGTTCGCCTGCACCAGTGGGCGAAAAATACGCTGATCTTTGTGCCGCTGCTGCTGGCCCACGCCTGGAACGCCGCGGCAATCGCCGCAGCCTGTGTGGCTTTTCTCAGCTTCGGGCTGTGCGCTTCGGCCACCTACATCATCAACGATCTGCTTGACATCGAGGCCGATCGCCGCCATCCGCGCAAGCGCCGTCGCCCCTTCGCTGCGGGCGACATCTCCGCCTTTGCCGGCGTCGCCGCTGTGGTCGGCATGATGTCCGTTTCCGTCGTGCTGGCGCTGCTTGTGCCAAGATTGTTTGCGGCGATTCCGGGCGGTCATGCACTCGCCGACCCCTTCCGTTTTATCGAGTGGCTCGGACTCTACACGGTCACCACACTGTGCTATTCGTTCTACCTGAAGCGCAAGCTGCTGCTGGATGTGTTTGTGCTCAGCGGGCTGTACACCGTGCGCATTCTGGCCGGCAGCGCCGCCACGGGCGTTCCGGTCTCCGCCTCGCTGGCCGGCTTCAGCGTTTTCTTCTTCCTGTCGCTGGCCTTCGTCAAGCGCTTCAGCGAACTGGAGTCGCTGCGGGAGCGCGGAGCCGCGGTCACCAACGGACGGGGCTACTGGATCGGCGATCTGGAGCAGCTGCGCTCCCTGGGCACCGGCGCGGCCTACGCCGCCGTGGTGGTGATGACGCTGTACATCACCAACCCCGATACAGCGAAGCTGTATGCACACACCGCGCGCCTGTGGCTGGTTGTGCCGGTGTTGCTGCTGTGGCTCAGCCAGGTGTGGATGCTCGCCAGCCGCGGCGAAATGCATGACGATCCGGTGGTGTGGGCCATCACCTCCAAGCGCAGCCTGTTCATGGGGGTGCTGATGGCTTTGGTGATCTGGTGGGCGCTCTAAACGACGGCAACAGCTAGAATATGGGCGATGCCGCCCTCTGCCTCTGTCCATGAACCGATCGATCTGACCGATTTCTCTGAAGCCTCCCTGGATGCGGCGTTCGCGTCCGTCATAAACGACGCTCGCACAGCCGCTGCTGCTCCCGGGTTTGACCCGGAGGCGTTTCGCCTCGAGTGGCTGGGACGCAAACAGGGCCGGCTGAAGGCAATATCCGATGCATGGCTGAAGGCTGCACCGGCTGATGCAAAACGCCTCATCGGCCAACGCTTCAATGCACTCAAGGAGGGGATCGAAGCCATGGTGGCCGAGGCTGCCGCGCCTTCGTACGCGCACGGAGCGCATACGGGCAGGGCGCTCGACCTCACCCTGCCCGGAACCGCGCAGCGCATCGGGGCGGAGCACCCACTGATCAGCACCATGGCCGAGATCGTCTCGGTGTTTGAGCGGCTGGGCTACTCCGTCGCGCTGGGGCCGGAGGTGGAGTCGGACTTCTACAACTTCGAGAGCCTGAACTTTCCACCCAACCACCCGGCGCGCGACACGCAGGACACGCTCGTGATCGCGGATCAGGACAGGAAACCCCTGCGCGAGCGCCTGCTGATGCGCACCCACACCTCGCCCGTGCAGGTGCGCTCCATGCTGGAGCAGGGGCCTCCGCTGCGGGTGGTTATCCCCGGCAAGGTACACCGCAATGATGCCGCCGACGCCACGCATTCGCCGGTGTTTCACCAAGTCGAAGGGCTCTGCGTCGATACGAACATCACCTTTTCGGACCTGAAGGGCACGCTGGATCACGCGATGAAGGCGCTCTTCGGCTCGGGAGTGAAGACAAGGTTTTTCCCATCATTTTTCCCGTTTACCGAACCCAGCGCGGATGTGCAGATCTCCTGCCCGTTTTGCGGCGGCAAGGGCTGTAGAAAGTGCAAGCACTCCGGCTGGATCGAGCTGCTGGGCTGCGGCATGGTGGATCCCAACGTCTTCGAAGCCGTGAACCAGCGCCGGGTCGAGCTCGGCCGCGATCCGCTTTACGACACCCGCCGCATCAGTGGATTCGCCTTCGGCATGGGCGTCGACCGCATCACGATGATGCGCTACGGGATCAGCGACATCGGCCTGCTGTATGGGGGCGATGTGCGGTTTTTGGAGCAGTTTGCATAATAGCGAGTTAGCGAGTTGGCGAGTTAGCGAGTTGGTTTCATTTATGTTGGCGGGAGGCGTTGGTTGAGGACCAGGCACTTCAAAGAGTTGATTGCCTGGCAGCGCTCGATGCAGCTGGCTAAACAGGTGTATGTTGCGCACAAGCGAGAGGGTCTCTCTACGAAGTTGAAACTCAACTCATGTTAGCTGGCGACCTGGCGTTTCTACCTGCCGAAACGGTCGAGGTCCTGCTGCGGGACTGCGACACAATAGCCCGGCTGATCAACGGTCTGCTCCGCTCACTGAAGACGAAGGGCACCGATGAAACACCAACTCGCTAACTCGCCAACTTGCCAACCCGCCCTTCCGGTGAAACGCCGACTCGCCGACTCGTTAACTCGCCAACTCGCCTATTTCTTATTACTCTTCGGCCTCGCCGCTGTCGCCCAGCACCCCCGCGACGTTGAGATCCACGACCCCGACACGCTCGCCTGGTGGCATACGACCGAAGCGCTCTCGAACGACAGCATGGAGGGTCGTGACACCGGGACCGCGGCCTATGAGCGTGCAGCGCATTACGTTGCGGGGCGCTTCGGGGCGGCTGGTCTGAAGGCGGCGGGCGATAACGGAAGCTACTTCCAGACCGTGCCCATGCATGAGGTCGATCTATCACCCGAGGGCACGAGCTTTACCGTGGTTCGCGACGGTGGAACACGGCTGCCGCTGAGCTTTCTGCAGGAGATCACCACGGCCCCCTCGCGTGACATGCCGATGCATGGCGAAGGCTCTCTGACGTTTCGCGGCTACTGCGGCGCGGATGCAATGAACGACATCGGCGGCAAAATCGTTCTTTGCTTCGGCACGCAGCGGCAGGGTCTGCCGAGCGGCGGGGAACGCATGGCCAACGCGCGCAAAGGCGGCGCGCTGGGAATGATCAACATCGATGATCCGTACTTCACGATCGAACCACCACGTTGGCCGTATGCCTACGCGCGCAGCGTCACGCTGAATGAGCCCGCTCACGCGTCAGCCAGCCGTGGTACCGGCACGATGTTGCCGCCCATGCGCCTGAGTGCTGCAGCCTTTACGAAACTTCTGGCCGGCACGGGAAAGGATCCGGCTGCAATCCTGAAGGCCGGCGGCGCACAGCAGCCGCTGGCGCCTTTTGATCTGCCTGCGAAGCTCCAGGTGTCACTCCACACGACGGAAAAAGAGATCAGCTCGCCGAACGTGCTCGGGGTGCTGCCGGGCTCCGATCCTGCGCTGCGCGATCAGTACGTTGTGGTCGCGGCGCATCTGGACGGCTACGGTTTTGGCACGCCGGTGTTGGGGGACAGACTGTACAACGGCACGCTGGATGACGCCGCCTATGTGGCGCTGCTGATTCAGATGGCCGATGACCTCCACAACGGTCGACCGGGCCAGCCTCGCCAAGGCAACGTGGACATTCAGCGGACGGCAATGCTTCCCCCGCCAAAGCGCTCGATCCTGTTCTGCGCCTTCACCGGCGAAGAGAAGGGTCTGCTGGGATCTACATGGTTTGTCGAGCATCCCACGGTTCCCATCGCGAACCTGGCTGCCGATATCAATCTTGACCAACTGCGGCCGCTGTTTCCGCTGAAGATTCTCACGGCCTTGGCAATCCATGACACAACGCTGGGGGCAACCGCGACGCAGGTCGGCGCCGCGCAAGGGATCCAGCTGCGCGAAGATCGCGAGCCGGAACGCGGGCTGCTGCGCCGCGCCGATCACTATCCGTTTCTGAAGGCAGGTGTGCCGGCCATCGGGTTCGTCTTCGGCTTCGATCCCGGGACTGACGCAGAAAAACGCTACCGGCACTGGTACCAGGTGCAGTATCACCGCCCGCAGGACGACCTTACGCAGCCGGTGGACTTTCAGGCGGCCGCGAAGTTCGACGCGTTCTTCTATCCCCTCGTCGAGACGATCGCCGACGATCCGCAGCGTCCACGCATTTTGGCTGGAAGGGAATTCAAGTGAGGTTAGGAAAGTTATGAGCTCCCGGCAACCTTCCTAACCTTTGTGACCTTGCTACATGCGCACCGAATGACGCAGGATTGAAACAGACCGCATGAATATCCTCTCCCACTGGATCCGCTCCTTTCTGCCCGAACTCCCTGTCTCCGACGCGCAACTCGCCGAAGATCTCACCTTGCGCGGCATTGCCGTAGAAGGTGTATTTCCGGCGGATTGTGGCGGCTCGCGTTTTGAGATGGACATCACCACCAACCGCGTCGACGCGATGAATCACTACGGCATCGCGCGCGAGGCTGCCGCGATCTATGATCTGCCTTTGGCGAAGCTGGAAAACGGCATCGCGGCTCCTGTGGTCGAGATCAGTGCCGGCGAGGGCTTTCCGGTTCGCATCGAGGCTGCGGACCTTTGTGGGCGCTTCACGGCGCGCGTGATCCGCGGCGTTACCGTTCAGCCTTCTTCCGGTCAGATCGCCGAGTACTTCGCCGCGCTGAGCCAGAAGCCGATCTCCGGGCCGGTGGATGCGACCAACTTCGGCTGGCTCGCGATGGGGCAGCCCACGCATGTGTTCGATCTCGACAAGATCGAGGGCGGCATCGTCGTGCGGCGGCCGCGCGCAGGCGAGAAGCTGCAGCTGCTGGATGGTACGGAGCGCACATTGACGGCGGATGACCTCGTCGTGGCGGACGAGTGTAAGGCCTTGGGATTGGCCGGCGTGATGGGCGGCTGGGAGTCGCGCGTGACGGAGGCGACGAAGAACATTCTGGTAGAGGCTGCTTGGTTCGATCCGGCGGCGATTCGCGCGAGTTCACGCCGCCACGGGCTGCATACGGATGCGAGCCACCGCTTTGAGCGGGGAGCCGACTTCAACGCCGCTCCGCTCGCCAATAACCTTGTCACGCGGCTCGTCATGGAGGAGGCCGGAGGGGTGGTGACGGGTCCGTTGGTCGATGTGATCGTCCCGGAGATCGCCGCCAGAACCGCCGGTCGCGATCGCATCGTGCTGCGGGTGCCGGAGGTGCAGCGGATGCTCGGCACAACGCTGGAAGACGCTGTGCTCGAAACGGGCGAGCGCACCTCCGGGCTGAATGAGGAGGTCGTAACGCAGTACCTGAGTGCACTTGGCTGTGGGCTCGAGCCCACCGGCGGCGCGTTTGGCGAATACGCCGTAACGCTGCCGAGCTGGCGCCTCGACCTGGAGCGCGAGATCGACCTGATCGAGGAGGTCGCGCGCGTCTACGGATATAACCGTTTCGCGGACACGCTGCCGGGATGGGCGGGCGAGGTCCACGATCAGCCGCACAAACGCCAGGAAGCGGCGATCCGCTCCACCCTGCGCGCGCTGGGCTTCACTGAGGCTGTCTCTTCCACCTTTGTCTCGGCTGCCGAGGCGAAGGGCTTCGGAGACGGCGCGACCGGTTCCGTGGCGATGGGCAATCCGCTGAGCGAGGAGGCCGGGATGCTGCGGCCGTCGCTGGTTTCAGGAATGACGAATATGCTGGCGCGCAATCTTGTCCGGGACGTGAACACAGTGCGGCTCTTCGAGATGGGTACGGTGTTCACCGGGTCGACCGCCGAGGTGCATGAGCGGGCCGACCTGGCGCTGGGCGCCACTGGCGGCGCAGGTGCGAGCGCTTTGCATCGGGCTGAAGACACGCTGTTGTTCGAGATGAAAGGGGCACTGGAGGCATTGCTGGCGAAGTTCGCTGGAGAGGTGGGTTTTGGGCCTAGCTCCGAGGCTCAGCCGCTGCCAAGCTGGATCGAGCGCGGGCGCGGTGCGCGGGTGTTGCTGGACGGAGAGCTGCTCGGCGTGTTCGGGGAGCTGAGCGCGGCGGAGCTGGGCGCCCGCAAGCTGCGCCAGCCCTGTGCCCTTGCGGAGATCGATGCAGCGCGCCTGTTCCGTACAGCGCTTCGCCAGCCCGCCTTGCATGAGCTTTCACGCTTCCAGGCGGTTGACCGCGACTTTTCGTTCGTCTTCCTGGACAGCATTGCCTGGGGAGCGGTGGAAAGCGCTGTCCGCGGGCTTCAAATTGCCGAGTTGCAGCGGCTTGAGCCAGTCGAGATCTTCCGCGACCCGAAGGGCAAGGCCGTCGCCGTCGGACGTTATTCGCTGCTCCTGCGGGTAGTCTTCCAGTCCGTCGAACGCACGTTGACCGAAGAAGAACTGGTAGGCTGGTCGGCTCGCATCGCGGACGCTTTAACGGCGCTGGGCGGTACGCAACGAGCCTGAGGAGCAAATTGCTTGCAGTCTATAAAGGTGTCATCTCGACCGGAGCAGACAGTTTTACCGTCTGCGTAGGGGAGAGACCCCTGTATTCTGTGTGCTGCTGCACAGAGGTCTGTGGAGCCACATACGAAAAGGTCTCTCCACTGCGCCCGTTCGGCTCGCTTTGTTCGCTCAGGGCTCCGGTCGAGAGGACACCCCATAGCTACAAGGAATTTGCCGCTAAGAGCAGATATTACAAAGACGTTAATTCAGCAGGGAACGGCGCTTATGGATGACATACTCCAGGCCGTCCATCCACGTCATGCCCTGCGCCCGTGCCTCCGCCATCAGGCGGTTGAATAGCGTGGTGTCGGCTGGATCGGGAATGGCCTTGCCGAGCAGCTCGCGGTGGTAATGGAAGGCGACAGCGGTCTGGTGAACGGGTTCGTATACGTCAGGATTCATGGCTCGATTCCCAGTCTGTGTCCCGGCGGCTTCAGCGGCTATCCCACCAACAGGGCAGGTTCGCGCCCGGAAGGGCAAGACCTGCTGATCGCGTGGCCGAATTCGGGCCACTCGCTTCCCGGCACGCAATTTTCTTCGACGCCAACCCCAAAAAGGGATTCACAAAGGTTCCTCGCCGAGTTAGGTACCGGGAATCCACCACGCGAATGGCTATACTTCAACCGGAATGGCAGTTTGCGAAGTTGATTCGGGCATCATTCGGGCATTATGGGGGATTCATGGAAGGCGTTGAGACGAGCGGGGCTGCAACCGGGGGCAACGGGACCGGAAACATGATCAGCGCCGACGAGTTTCAGGCCCTTGAAGGCAAGGTGTTGCAGGCCGTGGAGATGATTCGCCGCGAGCGCGACGCCCGCTCCGCCGTGGAAGGGGAGCGTGACGCGGCCAAGGCCGAGGTGGCCGCCCTGCAGGAGCGACTGGCTTCGCTCGAAGAGGCCAACAGCACCGTGCGCACAGAGTTGGAAGGCTTTCACCGCGAGCGGGAAGCCGTGCACGGCCGCGTGGAACGCATGCTGGCGCAGATCGACGAGCTTTTGTGAAGCAGGAAATAGGAAATAGGAAATAGGGCATTAGGGATTAGGTTGGGTCCGCTTTTGATCCCTATTCCCCTAATCCCTGATTGTAAGGAGCAGTTTTGGCAGAGAACGGAAACGCGGGAAAGAGCGCGGCGGAGTTGTCGCGGGCGGAGTTGGCGGCGCGTGATGCGGGCGCGGTGATCGTGGATATCTACGATCAGGTGTACCAGCTGCGCGGCACGGATTCGGAGCATATTCAGCGTTTGGCTTCGCTGGTGGACGCGAAGATGCGTGCGGTTTCGGCGCATGGCGCCACGGTGGATTCTCTGCGCGTGGCGGTGCTGGCCGCGCTGAATATTGCGGATGAACTGGTGGCGCTGCGGGCCCGGTTCGACTCCCTGAACGGCAGCCTCAACCAGGCGCAAAGCAATGTGCGCACGCGTACGGGCTCGCTGGCGGGCATGCTGGATGAGGTTCTGGTCGAACGCAAGGTCGGTTAGGGAGTGTCTGTGTGAATCACGAGCCTCGTACGAGGTGCATCGAGGTGCATCTTGGAGGAGGATGGGGAGGGAGCGTGGGGCTTCAGCCCCACGAAACGTAGAGCCAAAACGATGGGCTTTAGCCCAGGGTTCTCTCCGCTGTCAGCGCAAAACCCGGGGCTGAAGCCCCGTTTTTCTCCGCATTCAAGGTCCGGGCTTAAGCCCGGACCTGCCTCCGAAAAGCAAAAGATCGATTCTTTCTGCTGGGCGGCACTGCGCCTTGAAGAGGAAAGTTGCCCCCGAACGGCAATGGAAGTACCTTCGCTGGTTCTAACACTTTTTCTGTATGGTCACAGGCCGCTGAGCGTGCTCTCATGCGTCGCTTCGGTTCACAATAGGGGAAGGGCATTTGCCTTCCGGGAGGCACCCTGGAGCCTTTGCGCTCGCGGCCTCTCCGGGATCATTCTCCCCCAGTGATCACCCAGTGATTAAGAACGGAGCCACACTCATGCATCTTTGGACCGAATACGAAGGCAGAACCGTTGCAGGGGCGTACACCCTGGGCAAGCTCCTGCGCTCGGAGGGCCGCAATGGATTTTTCGCAACCTCAAACAGCACGGGTGACTCTGCCGTGATCCGCTTGACCGAATCGCACTTCGACGAAGAAGAGGTTCTAAAGCGCTGGCGCCAGGTCGCCGATCTGCGTCAGGACAATCTCGTCGGCATCGAGCGCATGGGAAAGACCACGTTTGACGGCGTGGCGCTGACCTATGCGCTGATGGAGCGCAATGACGCCAACCTCGAGGATGTGCTGAAGGAGCGCCCCCTCACCACGGCAGAGACGATCGAGGTGGCAAAAAGTGTAGCGGCGGCGCTCTCCGCGCTGCACGCCGGCGGTCTTGTGCATGAGCACGTGGAACCGGTGAATGTGCTCGCGGTGGGGGACGTGGTGAAGCTGCGCAGCGATTGCGTACGCGAGTGCGTTGCCGATGGCGAGTTCACCTCGGAGGAGGCCTGCGACGAGCTGCGCAAGCGCGATGTGCACGACTTCGGCACCTTGCTGTTGCGCTGCCTGACGCTGGAGAAGGAGATGACCACCGCCCATCGCCTGGCGGAACCGTTCAGCCGCGTCATCCCTGCCGCGCTGGATGGCAGCTGGAATCTGGCGAAGATCGAGTCGGTGTTGACGCCGTCGTTCTCCACGCCAAAGACCGCTGCGGCTTCGCCGTCGGCGGCGGCCAGTGCAAGGGCGGCAATGGGCGCGGCGCCTTCGACCAGTGGGCGGGCGCCGCTGTCGGCGAACGGTGCTGGTTCCTCCCCTGCAGCCGCCGTACCGCTCGCGGCTGAGGCTACCCGTGTGCGTGCCGAGGCTCCGATCCATGTGCGTGCGCGCCAGGCCGCAGAGCTGGAAGAGCCTGTCCGCACCGGGCCTTCGCGCAATGTGCTGCTGCTCGGGGCTGCTGCACTCGTTTTGGTGGCCCTGCTTTGCTGGCATTTCTTTGCAGGCAAGCCCACCTCGCCAACGCCGGCAAGCCCGGCGGTGGTTGCCGCCCCGCCGCCGCAGCCCGCCGCGCCTGCGCATGACAGGGGAATTCCTGCCGCTCCAGCGGCCGCAGCAGCCTCGGACGCAAGTCAGCCGGCTGTGGGGACGGCCCGTGGCGCTTCGGGCTGGTATGTCATTGCGTTTACGTACAACCACGAGGCGCAGGCGCGCGCGAAGGCGGAGCGCCTGGATGCGCGGCACTCCGGCTTGCATGCAGCGGTGTTCAGTCCCAACGGCCGAGCGCCCTATCTGGTAAGCCTGGGCGGACCGATGAGCAGCGACGACGCACGGGAGACGCTTCGCCGTGCGCGCCGCTCGGGGATACCGAGGGACACGTTTGTGCGCAAATATTAAGGCGCCGCAAATCAAATACTGAGCGCAAGGCGCCGTAAATCAAATACTGAGCGCAAGGCGCTGCGGAGTTTTGTCTTCCGCGGCTCCTTGCGCATCGCTCCCATCCGCCTTCACGCGCTAGGGCCGCTGTGAGGGCTCCTTCATGAGGTGTTCTCTAGCGGGAAAAAGCAGATCCCTTCGCTACGCTACGGGATGACAAGCAAAAAGGGGGGATGACAAGCAAAAAGGGGGATGACAAGCAAAAAAGCGAAAGCGAAATAGGCCGTTCTACATTCTGCGGGGCTTAGGTGTTTTCCTCACTGCAAAAACTGGCTGCGGATTTCGAGTGCCTTGCTGTGCCCGACGACGTCAAGCAGAAAGCGCAGGGCAATGCAATAGCCCGGCGGTTCTTTGCCGCGCTTGCGCATCGGCGCCATGCCGGGTAGCATCCGATGCAGAGAGACCGGCCTGCAAAGCAGGTGAGGCGATCTACGCTGGTTGAACCAACATTCATTGAACAGGGGTTCAACTCGTATATATGGTTCGGTGTGCAGCGTCCGCCAGTCCGGAATGCCTAAAGAGCCACGGTTGGGTCCCGCCGTCTTAGGACGGGTTCACCGGCGCTTCGCTTCACGGCCCCGTGGGTCGGTCTTTTCTCTTCTTCCCCGTTTCTGCCTGAGCAGAAATCGGAAATCATGATGACAAGTTTTCTCGCCGTTGCGGATATTTTCGTCGTCCGCGGACTGCGCCTCGGTCATCTGCGGTTTACCCCGTATGGTCTATGTGCGGCAGCCGGGCTGATCGTGAGCATGGCCTTTGCGCGCCGGCTCGCGCGGGCGGCGAGCCTCGACCCGGAGGCTGTGTGGGATGCGGGGCTGTTCGCGATCCTAAGCTGTTTTCTGGCGTCGCGCCTGCTGCTGGTGCTCCGTGATCCGCAGGCCTTTCTGCGCTATCCGCTGCTGGTGCTCAGCCTGCCTTCGCTGACCTTTGGCGGCATGGCGGTGGCTGCGGTGATGCTGTGGGCTTATCTGCGCCGCAAAGAGCTTCATCTGTTGCTCCTGCTGGATGTGTTCGCCGCGCCCGCCGCTCTGCTGGCCGCGTGGTTGGAGCTAGGCCACGCGCTCGACGGGTCTGAGGTGGGCATGCCCACCGCTCTGCCGTGGGGTGTACGCGACCCATGGAGCATCGTGCCGCTGCGAGTGCATCCAGTGGCGGTTTACGGCGTTGCGGCTTCGCTGTACATCGCGTTTGCCCTGTGGCGCACCCTGCTGCGCCGTGGAGCTTCGATTGAGCGCCGGCGTGGGCGTCTGGCGGCGCTCGGCCTCATGCTCGGCGGCGCCGCAGCGTTTTGTCTCGACATGTTCACGCAGCCGATCGCCGCACCTGTTGACCTGGGCATTGAGCCGGGGCAGTGGGTCGCATTGGGAGCCATGCTGGCGGGTGCGTTGCTCTGGACCTTTGCGCCCATGCGAAGGATGTCCGCGGACGCACTCCCATCCGCTCCTGCAACTACCGCAGTACCGCACGAAACAACCATGCACAACAACCCATTGCACACGGAGGTGCACTGATGCCTTCGAAAAACATGTTGCCCAAAGGCAAGCGCAGACAGACAGTAAAAAAGGAATACCGCGCGCATCGCGATGCCGTGCGTGAGGCTGATGCCGCTGCGCAACAACAGGCGGAGCAGGGCATCATCGCTGCCGGTTCTGATGCGCTGGAAAATCTTCCGCAAGCCGATGCGACGCCACCCACGTCAGCGCTCGCCGAGCCTTTGGAATTCGAGACGGAAGACGGTGTGCGCAGCTTCACGGCGGATGCCGCAGCGAAGGGCAAGCGGCTGGACGCGTATCTCGCCATGGTGATGCCGGAGTTGAGCCGCGGCCGGGTGCAACTGCTCATCGATCACGGCCAGGTGCGCGTTGCTGGCGAGCCTGCCAAGGCAAGTCTGAAGCTCAGTGGTGGCGAGCGCATCGAGATCGAAGGCGAACCCTATCGCGCGCCTCTGAAAGCCGAGCCCGAGGATATTCCGCTTGCGATCGTCTACGAGGACGAAGACCTCGCGGTCATCGATAAGGCTGCGGGCATGACGGTGCACGCCGGTGCGGGGGATGCGGAGCACAACCGCGGCACGCTGGTGAATGCGTTGCTGTTTCACTTCGGCTACACCCTGCCCACCGCGCCTGCAGCGGAAGGCGAGGCGAACGAAAATGCGCTGCGGCCGGGGATCGTGCACCGGCTCGATAAAGAGACGAGCGGGCTGATCGTTGTGGCAAAAAACGACGCCGCGCATCGCAGGCTGAGCGAGATGTTTGCCACGCGCGTGCTGCGCAAGGTGTATCTCGCGCTGGTGCACGGCACGGTGGCGGAGGACGAGGGCACGGTCGATCTGCCCATTGGCCGCGATGCGGTACGCCGCACACGTATGACGACCCGGCGCGGCGTGGAAGCGGGCGCGCGCATGGCCGTGAGCCACTGGCGCGTGCTGGAGCGCATCGGCAGCAAAGAAAATCCCGGCCCGCTGGGACAGTTCACGCTGCTGGAGGTGCGCATCGAGACGGGCCGCACCCACCAGATTCGCGTACATCTTTCCGCCGTCGGGCATCCCGTGGTCGGCGACACGCTGTACGGCGCACACGGCCGGCTGCGGCGGCCGGCAACCGGGAAGAGGCCCGGCAAGAATACGGGCCAGACCGAGGACTCCGAGCCCACGCTGGGCCGCAACTTCCTCCACGCCGCCGAACTGAGCTTTGCGCAGCCGCGAACCGGCGAGACGCTGGATCTGCGCTCCCCGTTGCCGGCTGAGCTGGAGCAATTTCTTACCAAGGTTGGCGGGATGCCTGCGTCCGCAGACCGCAAGCCGCCGACGGTCCCTTTGGGTAAGATGGAGACAAGATGAACAAGATGAAAGCGGCCAGTGCACGAGTTCGAAATTCTTTGATCGCGATCAGCTTGCTGCTCGGTTGTCCCGTTGGCACGCTCGCGCAAACCGCTGCCGGTTCCCCCACGCAGACTCCGGCCCAACCGCCTGCGCAGACTGCTCCGCCGTCAACACCGCCTGGCCAAGCGCCTGCTGCGTCTCCTGGCCAGACGCCCCCGCCCGCACTGCAGCCGCGCGATCAACCGGCTCCGCCCCCCGCCGGCATTACGACGATCCCCGTGTTCGTACGCGAGGTTAACCTTGTGTTTACGGTCACGGACGGCAAGGGAAACTTCATCACCCATCTGCCGCAGCAGAACTTTGGCCTGCTCGACGATGGCCGCCCCCCCGCGCGCGTGGTGCGTTTTCAGCAGCAGAGCAATCTGCCGCTGCGCGTCGGCATCATGCTCGACACATCGAACTCCATCCGCGCGCGCTTCGACTTCGAGCAGCAGGCTGCCATCGATTTTCTGCTGCAGATTCTGCGTCCCGCTGACCGCGCCTTCGTCGAAGGCTTCGACGTGCAGACCGATATCGCGCAGGACTATACCAACCGCATCGATCTGCTCGACACCGGCATTCACAAGCTGCGGCCCGGCGGCGGCACCTCGCTCTTCGACGGCCTGTACAAGACCTGCCGCGACCAGATGCTGACCCTGAAGGACGCGATGCCCGTTCGCCGCGGCCTGGTTCTGGTCTCCGACGGAGACGATGATTACAGCCGCTCCCAGGAGTCCGACGCGATCAAGATGTGCCAGCGCGCGGAGACGATCATCTACGCCATCAGCACCAACACCGGCCCCAGCAAGGACAAGGGCGATGACGTGCTGCAGCGCATCGCCGATGCCACGGGCGGCCGTGCGTTCTTTCCCACCAAGCTCGAAGACATGGCCACCGGCTTCGCCAACGTCGAGCAGGAGCTGCGCTCGCAGTACGCGCTGGAGTACGTCCCGGCGGACTTCAAGCAGGACGGCTCCTTCCGCACGATCTATCTCGTCTCGCTCGATCAGCGCTACCAGGTGCATGCGCGCAAGGGCTACTTCGCCCCCCGCACTCCGCAGTAAGTGTTGTGTTCGTCTCCAATCTTCACCCTTCGGGGGATGTTGTTCTTCCGCGCGCGAGGCTTGTCATCCCGTACTTGAAGCTTGTCATTCCGTACACCTCAGGCTTGTCATCCCGTAGCGCAGCGGAGGATCTGCTTTTCCTCCGCTGCGCCGAAACTCCCACCGGTAAGCGCGGGTCTAACGGGGTATGCGCCTCTTCCCAACGCTCGCCGCCACTGCCTTCTCCTTCGTATTCGCAGCCGCGGTGTGCGCGCAGGCGCCGATCGAGCGCGAGTCGCCCAGCGCCGCTCCGGTCCCGCCGCCTGCCTATGCTCCAGCACCGTCGGCAGCGCCCGGAGCGCAGCCGCCCGGAGCCGCCGAGGCGCTGGGGGAACTCAGCACGCAACCGGCCTCGCATAGCGCCTTCACCTTTGATCGCGACATGCTGCAAAGCATGCTGGGCAATCAATCTGTGGGTCTGAATTCGGTCACGATCGAAAACTACCGCTTTCACGAGACCGCGTTTTATGTGCCCGAGGAGCTCGCGGCCCTGCGGCACGCGTATGACGCCGCGGGTTGGAAGCATCTGGTCGACGCGCACGCGGGCCCGCGCGAGGAAGCCTCACCGGTAAAGCCGGTCAGCGACCTGTGGCTACACTACAAAGGCACCGAGATCGACGATGTCGCCGTGCTCATCCGCGCGCCCAAGCAGATGAATCTGATCGAGGTCTCGGGCCTATTAAAGCCTCTGGATTTGTTGCATTTAGCCGGCCACTTCGGGATCCCGAAGATCGATCCGGATGCCGTGATGGTGCCCTCGCCGCCGGGACGATGAGCGCCCAACAGGTCTTCCGCTCGAGGGGAAACTCTGGGCCGAATCCTATCTTTCAACAACCGATGTCACTCTCAACAGCTGTCCATCATCTCTCAACAACCGTCATCCTGAGCGTAGCGAAGGATCTCTGTATTTTCCACTGGGTGGCTACTTCTTAAGGCATATTCACTCCGCCGTCTGGGTTCGCTCACGGAATGGACCGATCGGCAATTCCCACTCCGCGCTCAGGTCTCGCCAATCTGGATTTTGCGCGACGATGAGGGCAATCTTGCGGGATCGCAACCAGCCCTTCAACTCTTTCTCGCGGGCAATGGCATTCGTCACTCTCAAAAAGCGTTCGAAGTAGACCAACTGGTCGATGTTGTACCGCGACGTAAACGACTCGGGATGTACTTTGGCCTTGTGCTGACGAATGCGCAGTTCCAGCATGGTTGTTACACCAACATAGAGGCGCTTACCTTTGCTGGCGACGATATAAACATAAGCGTACTCGGAGTGCATTCATTCACCACGTGCAGGTCGAACGCAGAAATACGGAGATCCTTCGCTGCGCTCAGGATGACGGCTCCTGCGAGAGTATCGGCTCCAGAACCAAATGCAACATGCCTATTTCGGGGCAGTCCTGGGGAGAAAATCGTCACCAGCCGTACCGTTCCACCTCGCCCAGCAGCTTCAGCTTCCGTTCCGGGGGCAAAAAACTTGCCTCGATCGAGTTAGCGGCCAACTCCCGCAGCTGATCCAGCGAGAACTCAAAGTCGCTGTGCGCCAGCTCATATTCATCCAGCAGATTGGCTCCGAAAAACGGCGGATCGTCCGAGTTGAGCGTGACCATCAATCCTTCTTCGAAGTAGCGTTGCACCGGATGCTCAAACAAAGTTGGGCAGCAGCCCGTGCGCAGATTGCTGGTGACGTTTAATTCGAGGGGAATCTGCCGCTGCGCGAGCACCTCGATCAACTCCGGATCCTCTTGCGCCGTCAATGCATGCCCAATGCGCTCGGCGCCGATGTTCAGCGCACCCCAGATACTCTGAGGACCGGCGGATTCTCCGGCGTGGCAGGTGAGGTGCAGGCCCGCGGCCTTGGCCTCCGCATAGACCTCGCGAAAGCCATGCGCCGGGCCACCTGCCTCGTCGCCGCCAATGCCGATGCCGACCACGGCAGGCATGTGCACCCGCAGCGCGGCGGCCTTGCGAAAGGCTCGTTGCGCCTCCTCCACACCGAAGTGGCGGACGGCATCGATGATCCACAGAACCGAAGTGCCGAAGTCGCGCTCACCGCGCTCGCGGCCACGTTCGGCGGCCTCCATCACGGCGTCCACATCCAGGCGCCCGAAGCGATACAGGATGCCGATGGAGAGATAGACCTCCGCGTGACGCACACCCTGCGCGGCGAGATCGCGGACCATGTTGTAGGTGATGGTCTCGTAGTCCGCGGGTGTGTGCAGGCGCTCGGTGACGGCTTTAAAGCTCATCAGAAAGCTGGGGAAATCGTGGTAGCCGTAGACGCCGCGCGCCCCCTCTGCGGTGAGCGGAACGGCGTCATTGCTGCGGGAAAGCTCGACCAGCGTTTGGGGCGTGATGGAGCCCTCAAGGTGCAGGTGCAGCTCGGCTTTGGGCAGACCGCGCAGCCAGCCGCGAATCTCGATCGGATCGGTGCGTTCGCCTTTAGCGTGTCTAGGCATTCCCTAAGCATATCGGCAGGATAGCGGCGATATGCGCTCCCGATGCGTTTGGAAAATCGACGCAAACGCGAAAGATACGCTAAGGTGCGCGAAAGCCCCCTTTGCGTACCTTGGCGTAACCTTTGCGCACTTTGCGTTCCGCTTTCGCCGCGACAAAGGAAAAAGGCCTGGCAAGTCTCGCCAGGCCTTTGGATAATCCTCAATTCGTACATCAACTCCAGCTGCCGCGCCGCCGCCCACCGCCACCATTGCCGAAGATCTGCAGCAGCGCGATGAAGATGTTCAGAGCGTCGAGATAGATGCTGAGCGCAAGCTGCACCGGCGCGAGTCCGCGGCCGCCATCGCGCAACCGCATGAAATCGACCAGCAGCAGCACGGAGAAGATCGCCAGCGTCGCCCAGGCATACAGTCCAGGCGAAACGAAGTGCACAAACATTGACAGGAAACCCAGGACGATGAGGCCGAGCAACGCCGCAAACGCGTAGTTGGCTACGCGCTGGTAGTCGAAGCGGGCAATTTGCGCGACGATGCCCATCGCTGCCATGCCGACGGCGGTGGTCAGCGCCGCCTGGAACACGACCGTCTGCCCACCGGGAAAGTGCATGTACGCGTGCAGCAGCGGGCCGATTTCCACGCCCATAAGCGTCGCGAAGCCGTAGAACAGCACGAGCGCGAGGCCTGGCGAGCGGCGGCTGGCGGCGTTAACCGCAAAGATCAGGCCAAGGTTCACGATGAAGACAAGGAAGATGCTCGCGCCCATGAAATCCGGCGCGATGTAGGCTCCGAGCGCCGTGAACAGAAACCCGGCGGTGGTGATCCACAGCACCTTGCTGAGCAGGCTGGCGGTGGAGCGGCTGTCCAGGACGCGTACGCCGCCCTGGGATACATCGATGGTTCTCATGGCAACAATCCTATCTTCTGCGCCGGGTCCGCTGCTAGCCGTCGACCACAGCACCTGAGCATTAGACGCTCAAGTTCGCCTGTGGTCGCTTGGTAGGAAGTAGGAAGTAGGAATCAGCAAACAGGAACTAGGAAGCAGGAGCCGCAGGGTGCGACGAAAAACGGGGTAATTGCAACGGATCTGCTTTGGCCTTTGCCTTTCTTTCTGTCATTCCCGCAGAGAACCTGCTTCTAAGCGATATTGCCGCCCCAACGGATGCTGATCGGCGCGCCTTCGGCAAGCAGCACGTGATCGGGCGCGCGTCCGGTGAGCTCCGCGAACTCCGAACCGTAGAGTGAGCCAAAGTCGCAAGCGATGCGATGCTGCCGGACGGGATAAATCTTCCAGCGGCGATGCTCCACGGCGTACTCGGCCGTGCCGCCGCCGCGGCGACGCGGCGTGTAGCCCCAATAGTGCTCCGTGATGAACTCCTCGAGCGAGCCGGGCGGCATGGCACGCAACTGATTCTCCGCACGCACGGCGATCCCCTGCCAGTCGCGTTTGTGTTTCCACCGGTATTCAATCTCAAGCTGCTGCCCGGGCAGCAGCTTCCACGTGTGCCGTGTCGGCGCCGTCGCATACGCCTCGCCGTAGAGTGCCCGCGCGATGAGGGTGATCGCTGGTTTGGGAACTGTCTCCCGTAGAAACACCACACCCCGGCGCGAGGTTCCGTCCGGCATCGGCCGCCGCACATAATAGCGCAGATTCACCTCTTCGAAGCGGGTGTGAAACGGTGGAGGAATCCCCACAATGCGTACACGATCGAATAAAAATCCGATCAGCGAGACGAAGCAGCGGCCCTGGTAGAAATCAAGCTCCAGCCCACGCGGCAGGCGCTGTTGCAGCAACTCGGGCGCGACTTCGTACTGCGCCATGACCAGCTTGCGCCACGCGGCGGTGAGGAATGTGAAGGGCATCAGGTGTTCTGATGCCGCGCCACCTCAAGCGCGATCGAGGTTCGCGAGTCCTGCTTCCATGGTCCGGCGCATCGCCTCCATACTCTTCAGTGGCACGCCTCGCCAGATCTCCCCCTCGATGCGATCCATCGTCTCCGTGGCAAGCTTCAGGATTTTCTTGCCGCTGCGGGTGAGCGACGCCGTCACGATGCGGCCGTTGCGCTGCGAGCTGCCGCGCACGATCCAGCCCTCGCGGGTGGCACGCGTCAGGATGCTTTGCAGCGTCTGCGGCGTGACGTGGCATTGCCTCGCGATGGTCGCGGCGCTTACCTCGCCCTGCTGCTGCTCGATGGCATGGAGCGCGCGCAGTTGCGGCAGCGTGACGCCGGTGGGGCGCATCGCGTCTTCGATCCGCGTCCGGTAGCCGAGCCCCAGATCGCGCATCGCCTCCTTGCAGCGCCGCGCCTCCGCTGCTCTTGTATTCCGCAAAGGCGTATTGCGCAAAGGTGCCATATCAGTCCCCTTACACTCTCCTGTTACTCTATATCAGCACACTGACATGACCGAAGCAGTTTGGAAGCCCAAACATAATCCCTGGCTGATCGCGCTGACGGTCACCCTGGCGACGTTCATGGAGGTGCTCGACACCTCCATCGCCAACGTTGCGCTGCCGCACATTGCGGGCTCGGTGGGCGCCTCGCAGGAGGAGGCGACGTGGGTGCTGACGAGCTATCTCGTGTCTTCGGCCGTCATCCTGCCCATCTCCGGCTGGCTCTCCAATCGCATCGGGCGCAAGCGTTTCTACATGATCTGCGTGACGATGTTTACGGTGTGTTCGCTGTTTTGCGGTCTCGCGCCGACGCTGCCGATCCTCATCTTCGCGCGCATTCTGCAGGGTCTCGGCGGCGGCGGCCTCGCGCCCAGCGAACAGGCCATTCTGGCCGATACCTTTTCCATCGAAAAGCGCGGGCAGGCCTTTGCGCTGTACGGCATGGCGGTCGTGGTAGCGCCGGCGATCGGTCCCACGCTGGGCGGCTGGATCACGGACAACTACAACTGGCACTGGATCTTCTTCATCAATCTGCCCATCGGCCTGATTTCGCTTTACCTTTCCAATCGCATGGTCGAAGATCCACCGGAGATTCAGGCGCGTACCAAACGTCGCGACCCGGTTGATTTTATCGGCCTGCTTTCCGTCGCGATCGGTGTTGGGCTGCTGGAGTTCACGCTCGACAAGGGTCAGGAGAAGGACTGGTTCGGCTCCGGCATGATCCAGTCAACGGCCACGCTGGCTGTTCTTACGCTGATCTTTTTCGTCTTTTGGGAGTGGAATCACCCTGACCCCATTGTAGACTTGAAGCTCCTGAAAAACCGCAACTTTGGCACAGCGGTCTTTCTGCAACTCATCCTCGGCATGGTGCTCTTCGGCTCGACGGTACTCATCCCACAGTTCCTGCAGACCCTGCTCGGCTACACCGCGGAACGGGCCGGCATGGTGCTTTCTCCGGCAGGTTTTGTCATGATGGCCGGGATGGCCATCGCCGGGCGCACGCTGGGCAAGGGCGATCCACGATTGATGGTGATGTTGGGCTACCTTTCCGTTGCCGCCGGCCTGTACAACCTCACGCGGCTCGATCTGTACAGCTCCTTCGGCACGGTCACCGTGTGGCGCATGTTGCAGGTCATTGGCTTGCCGTTCATCTTTATCCCCATCAGCACGTTGAACTATGTTGGCGTACCGCGCGATAAGAGCAATCAGATCTCAGCGCTCTCCAACTTCGCGCGCAACATGGGCGGCTCCGCGGGAACGGCCTTGCTGACAACGTTTCTCGCGCGCTCGTCGCAGATTAACCAGATGTCGCTGGGGTCGAATATCAGTGCGGGCGGCTTTGCGATCTCGGCGTATGTGAGCCAGTTCGCCAGCGCCACGCATACTTCGTTTGCCGCCGCGCAATCCATCGCGATGGCCGCCGCCTACGGGCAACTGCAGCTGCAATCCTCGATGCTGGCGTACAAGAATGCCTTCGTGGTGTTGGCCGCGACGGTGCTGGTCCTCTCGCCGCTGGTGTGGATCATGCGCGTGCCGCAGAAAAATGCGAAGGTCGATCCGGAGCAGCTAGCCGCGCACTAGAGCATGATCACCATAGATTTACCCAGTTTCTTGGGAGGGAGCAGCGGCCTTCAGGCCGCTGAATCCAGCGCTGCAGGAAAACAGGGCTTTAGCCCTGGGCCGTTTGGGAACGGAAGCAGAGCCCAGCCCTGAAGGGCATTTGGACTACGCTGCTATTCCGTGGGCTGAAGCCCCCGGCTCCCTCCCAAGAACGACCCTTCTTGGGTACACCTGCACGAATCATGCATTAGGTTCGAGGTGCACAGGGTGAACTTCAGGCATCACATAAATGTGATTGCCAGATGGCATCTGCCGGGAGGACAATTGTCATATGACAGTTGCCGCGATTGCCGAAGTTCTCGGAGGTACGCGCACGCTGAAGCGGCGTGTGGGGACGGATGCCGATCTGCGCACGTTGACGCGCCAGGGTTTGCCGGTCAGCACCATGCCGGTACTTGCCGCGGCGCTGGCGATAGAGCGCAAAGCACTGGCGAAGGTCGTCGGGATATCGGACCGTACGCTTAGCCGCCGGCTGGCACATTCGGCCCGGCTTTCCGCCGAGGAAAGCGATCGTATGGTGCGGCTGGCCCGGGTTGTCGCCATGGCCACGGATACGTTCGGAACGCTCGAGAAGGTGTTGCTTTGGCTTAAGGCACCCAATTCCGTCCTTGAAGGCCAGGTTCCTCTTGAGCTATTGGACACCGATGCGGGTGTGCGCTCCGTAGAAACCGTGCTGGGACGCATCGCTTGGGGAATTTATAGCTGATGCATGGTCTCATCGGCTGGCGGCTCAGTAAACGGAAGTATGCTGAAGCCGCACTTACCGGCGAAGGGCCGCGTTTGTATGGTGGCCGTTGGAACTCGGTAGGTGTACCTGTCGTGTACACCTCATTGTCCTTGTCCCTTGCGGTGCTTGAGGTCTTCGTCCCTATGCAGACCGCGGCTGAACCGGACGATTACGTGTATGTCTCCGTGGACCTCGGCATAAAAGAGAGGCGGGCGGAGCGTCTCGATCTGGAGAGATTGCCGCCAGACTGGAAACGTGTCGAGCACCCGGATGTGAAAGTGATAGGCGATGAATGGGCGAGTTCCTTGCGATCTCCTGTCCTGCTCGTACCTTCAGTTGTTGTAGAAGGCGAGTGGAATGCCTTGATCAATCCGCTCCATCCGGGATCGCGATCTCTAAAGCCCAAGGGACCGAAACCATACCGCTTCGATGAGCGAATGTTCTTGGGCAGATTCTAAAAACTAGCCACGATAAAACTCACTGCGCTTGCGGCTGTAGGTCACATAAACGCAAAGCCCGATCACGAGCCACACGAAGAAACGCATCCACGTGATCATCGGCAGACCAGCCATCAATAAAACGCAGAAAATTACGCTGAGCACAGGGAAGACCGGGCCGCCGGGAACGCGGAAGCCGCGGCGGCGCTCCGGCTGTTTGTGGCGCAGCACCAGCACACCGATGGAGACCAGAACGAAGGCAAACAGGGTGCCGATGTTGGACATCTCCGCCAGCGAGCCGACGTCAAAAATGCCCGCGGGAATGGATACGAGAATGCCGGCAATAATCGTCGAGAAGGCGGGTGTGCGAAAACGCGGATGAACCTTGCTGAAGGCGTCCGGCAGCAGGCGGTCGCGGGACATGGCGAACCAGATGCGCGCCTGCCCGTACTGGCCGACGAGGATCGACGAGATCATGCCGAGGATGGCGCCGATGAGCACGAAGAGACGTACCCAATGCAGGCGGTGACCGCCAGGCTCGATCGAGAGGCGCTTGAGAGCGTTGACGATGGGAGCACCATCGCCGATCACCGTGTTCCACGGCACCATACCCGTGAGCACGAGCGCCACGCCGATGTACAAAATCGTGCAAACCACCAGCGTTGCGATAATGCCGATTGGCACGTCGCGCTGCGGATTTTTGCACTCTTCGCTGGCAGTGGAGACGGCATCGAAGCCGATGTAGGTGAAGAAGATGATGGAGCCGCCCGCGAGAATGCCCGAAAACCCGTTCGGCACAAAGGGATGGTAGTTGCCCGGGTGAATGAAACCGACGCCGAAGAGAACGAACGCAAGAATCGCGGCAACCTTGATGAGCACCATGATGTTGTTGGTACGCGAGGATTCGCGGATACCGATCACGAGGACAACGGTGATGAAGAAGACGACAAGAAACGCGGGGATATCGAAGCCGGCGTGCCAACCGACCGGGAAGATATCTTTGCCGGCGAGATCCTGGAGACCCTGCGGCAGAAAGGCAGGGGAGAGCCACTTGGGATCGAGGCGAATGTTCAGCCAGTCGAGCAGATCGACGATATGCGCCGCAAAGCCCACCGAAACGCTCATGTTGGCGAAGGCGTACTCGAGGATGAGATCCCAGCCGATGATCCAGGCGATGAGCTCGCCGAGCGTGGCATAGGTGTAGGTGTAAGCCGAGCCAGCGATCGGAATCATGCTGGCGAGCTCGGCATAGCAGAGCCCGGTAAAGGCGCACACGATCGCCACCAGCACGAGCGAGATGGCCAGCGCAGGCCCGGCGCCGGGTCTGCCCGCCACGGCGCCATGGTGCAGGATGAGATCGATGACCGGCGATCCCTTCCAGTCGGCCAGCTTGGCGGGGTTGCCGCCGATGGCCGTACCGATGACCGTAAAAATGCCCGAACCGATAACGATGCCGATGCCCAGCGCGGTCAGCGAGACGGGGCCCAGCGTCTTGCGCAGCGAATGCTCCGGGCGCTCGCTTTCGGTGATGAGCTTGTCGATGGACTTGGTGGCAAAGATTTGTCGGGGCAGCGTTCGGTCCTCGTCAGCGGGATCGTTACGGTGAAGTTACAGCGATTGTATGCGGAGGAGGCGGCGTGCACGGAAAAGGGCAGAGCCGAAGCTCTGCCCTTGTGTTCTTTTCTGTCATCCCGAACGGGATCTGCTTCTTGTTCTATCGCTTGGACTGACCGCGTGATGCTTTCTTCAGCTTCTGCTTATGTTCGCCGCGCGCCCAGGTGCGGGCGGTCTTGGGGGTGGCCTTTTTGCGGGCGGCGCGCTTGATCTTCTTGCGTTCCGTGCGGTCGGTGATCTTGGTGGTGTTTGCCATGTGCTTCGTTTCCTTTTCAGATGTCGATCTCCGGGATCGAAACCCACCTTAGCGACGATAAAGCTGTCGCGAAGATGGGGCACCCGGTTTCCTGCGAATCCTGTGCGGCGGGCTGCTGATGGTCTACAGCCGTTCGAGCTGGGCGAATTTTTCCACCAGCTTCTTTACGCCGTGCCCTGTAAAGGATACCGTAATCTTCGCGTCATCGCCGTCCCCTTCGCGTCCGACGATGGTGCCTTCGCCGTATTTGGGGTGGCGTACGCGAGTGTTCTTGCCCAGTCCGGTGCGTCCGGTGGGGGTGGGAAGGTCCATTTTGGGCCGTCCGGGATAGCGTTTGTCGCCCAAAGCGTACCCTGCGCCCCCGCCGATCGGAGTCTTACCGCCCTTACCGAAGAAGGCGGCGGTGTTGTCGAGCGGCCCCGAACCGGACCGCGCCGGGGCTGCACCGAAGCGCTGCGAGGCGTACTGGCGGGCACCGCCGGCTTTGCCGGACTCCTGAGATTCATCCTCGTAGCTGTAGTGGCGTTCGCCGGAACCGCTGTCGTCGCCTGCGGCAAAACGCCGCTTTTGCGGATAGGGCGTGGCGTACGCGTTGCCGTAGCTCAGCGCGCCAGAGTCACTGTAACCGAAGCCGGGTGAGCCGAGATCTTCGGTCAGCCGCGAGGGCACCTCTTCGAGAAAGCGCGAGGCCACCGTGATCTCCGGCATATCGTTGCCATAGCGGCGGCGGTTGCGCGCGCGCGACATCACCAGCGTGTCCATGGCGCGGGTCATGCCGACGTAGCAGAGGCGGCGTTCTTCCTCCATCTGCGTGGGGTCGGTGATGGAGCGGGAGTGCGGGAAGAGGCCTTCTTCCATGCCGGCGAGAAAAACCAAGGGGAACTCAAGGCCCTTGGCAGCATGAAGGGTCATCAGCGTCACGCGCGCCTCGGCGGAGTAGCTGTCGGCGTCCGATACCAGCGCGGCATGATCGAGGAATTCATATAGCGTTTCACCGCGCGAGGTGGCATCCTGCGCGGCGTTGGCGAGTTCCTTCAGGTTTTCAATGCGGCTGAAGGCCTCCGGTGTGCCTTCCTCTTCCAGTGCCCGCAGGTAGCCGGAGCGGTCGTTGAGGAACTTGATTAATTCGGGCAGCGTGGCCGGATCGCCGGGTTTGCGAAAGGGTCCTTCGCGGACGGCGAGAGTTGGGTCATCGGCTGTTTGTGCGGCGACGATGCGATCGAGACGGGCCTTATTTTGTTCGCGAATATGATCGGCGGCGGATTGCTTCAGCGGGATGGGAGCGAAGGGATTGAAGCTGATTGCCGCTTCGCCCACCTTAGCCCCATCTCCGCTGTCGCGGAGCTGTGGCGAAGATGGGGCACCCGGTGCATCGCCCTCGTCCCCAAAAAGATTGTCATCCTGACCCTGAGCTTGTCGAAGGGGAAGGACCTGCTTTTCGTTCGCTGAGGCAGGATGCCCATGTGTGAGTTCAGAGTTCTCCGCCGCGAGTGTACTGATCTCTTCGCTCGGACCGAAATCGAAGCCGAAGTTGAAGCTGGTATCGAAGTCGGAGTTGGCGTCGTTTGCTGTGACTGTTTGCGGTGCTTGCGCGTTGGCGCCGAAATCGAAGCCGAAGTTGAAGCTGGAGTCATCGGCTTCGCTTAGGCTGGTGGCGCGTTCAGCCTCTTGAAATACAGGGGTCTCTCCACTCCGGCCTACGGCCTCCGGTCGCGATGACACATCTGTGGCGGGATCAGAAACAACTTCCACGTCAGCCGCGAGTTTCTCCGCGAACCCCGGCCCCTGCAGATGGATCATGGCGCGAGCATCTTCGATCAGCTTGCGGAAATTGGCTAACGCGGCGAGTGCGCGCGCGGGCAGCAGCTTGTCTTGGATCGCGCGCTCGATCGCATCCCAGCTGCTCAATCCGGTGCCGAGCGCCATGCGCTCCATCGTGTCCATCGTGGTCTTGCCAATGCCGCGCGGTGGCGAATTGACCACGCGTCCCAATGCAATGGAGTCATGTGGATTTTGCACCAGCTTCAGATAGCTCAGCAGGTCCTTCACCTCGGAGCGGTCGTAGAAGCTGAAGCCGCCGACCATGTGGTACTGGATGCCGTAGCGGCGCAGCGCCTCTTCCACCAGCCGCGACTGCGAGTTGGTGCGATAGAGCACGGCGCAGCGCGGCAGGTCTTCCGTTTCGCCGGCGGTCTTGAGGTATTTGTTCACACGATCGGCGATAAAGATCGCCTCGCTCTCGCCGTCTGGCGCTTCATATAAGCCGATAAGCGAGCCGCCCTCGCGCGAGGTCCACAGGTTCTTGCCCTTACGCTGGATGTTTTGCGCCACAACGGCGCTCGCGCCTTCGAGAATATTCTGCGTGGAGCGATAGTTCTGCTCCAGGCGAATGGTCTGCACGGCAGGGAAGTCCTTCTCAAACTCCAGGATGTTGCGAATGTCCGCGCCACGCCAGGAGTAGATCGACTGGTCTTCATCGCCGACGACGCACACATTGCCATGTGTGCCGAGCAGCTTCATCAGCTCATACTGCGGCCGGTTGGTGTCCTGGTATTCGTCGATGAGCAGGTATTTGTACTTGCGGTTGTAGCGGTCTCGGACCTCACTGGAGCTCTTCAGCAGACGCACGGTTTCGAGCAGCAGATCGTCGAAGTCGAGTGCATTGGCTTTGAAGAGTTCATCGCGATAGACCTTAAAGATGTGCGCGATCTTTTCCTCCATCGGATTGGTGGAGGCAAGAAAATACTCCTGCGGGTCGATCATGTGATTCTTCGCCCAGGAGATGCGGCCCAGCGCCACGCGCGGCTTGAGCTGCTTGTCATCGATGCCGAGACGCTTGAGCGCTGATTTCACCACGGCCTGTTGATCGGTCTCGTCGTAGATGGCGAAGGTGCGCGTGAGGCCCTTGCCGTTGACGCGCAATGCCTCGATATCGCGCCGCAGCGCACGTACGCAGAAGCTGTGAAAGGTTGCGAGCGTCGGCTTGGCCAGAGTCGAATGCCCGAGGATCTTTTCCACGCGCTCCTGCATCTCCTTCGCCGCCTTGTTGGTGAAGGTGACGGCGAGGATGGCGTCGGGAGAGACGCCGCGCTGCTCGATGAGATAGGCGATGCGATGGGTAATCACGCGCGTTTTGCCGGAGCCCGCGCCGGCGAGCAACAGCACGGGTCCATCGACAGAGACGATGCCTTCCTGCTGCTGCGGATTCATGTTGGCAAGGAGGTCGGCCACACCTCCATTTTACCGCCTGCAGGCGTGCAGGAGGGCATCTCTATACGCCCGTGCAGCGCGCCGAAGATGCAAAAAGATTTCGGCATTTGTTTGCGAAATCTCGAAGAAAACGCAGAACCTTTTCACATCGACTGCGTATATCAGAGGGCACCGGTCTTCCGCTGAACCATGGCGGCGGAAGATCGGCAACCAAACAGGAAAGAAGGCACTTTATGAATCGTCGTATCCTCAGCGCCGCCATGGCTATGTCGTTGTCCGTATTTGCAGCACAAACCGTTTGGGCCGCCCCTCCGTCACTCTTTGGGCACACGGCAAGTGATAAGGCCGCCCAACCCAAGCCGATCAGCTTCAACATGCGCAATGACTCCGCAACCGCGCTCACCATCCAGGCCGGAGATCAGCAGATGACCATCGCCGCCGGCCAGACAACCGCGCTGAAGCTGCAGCAAGGCACCCAGATCACTGTCGTCAACGGAACGGCAAGACTTGCCGCGGGCAGCGTTCTGGCAACCGTAACCTCCGCGCTGCAGGGAAATACCCTGGCTGTCAGCTAGCCGAATTCCCTATAAAAGTTATGGGAAGAGTACGGCTTCAGCTATGCCGAAAGTTCGCCGCGTGCAGTGGCTTTAGCCGCGGAAGTAAGCTTGACCAAGCTCACCTCCGCGGCTGAAGCCGGATTCACACCCTCTCTTTACGGCACGGCTGAAGCCGTGCCCTTCCCCAGAACCTTCTCAAGAACCTTATCTTCGGTGTCATCTGAAATCCGCGGCTGAAAGTCGTCCCCCAGGACGGCGGACCTCTCACGCCAAGGGTGCAGGGTCAACGCCGGCTGCTGACTCTACAATCGTCACGGATGGCCTGTTCTTTCCAGCCTGATACAGCTGCCCGCATCGTTTTCCTTACGCGCGATCCGGTCGTGCATCAGCAGGCCGGCAGCACCACCTATGCGCTTGGCTTGCTGGGGCTGCTGGGCGCGCAAGGCGCTCGCGTGACACTGGTCGCGACGACTGCGTTCAGCCGCTCTCCGCGGCTAGTTTTTCGTGTGCGAACATCGATTCCGCCCTGTGTACAGCTCTGCTTTCCGGGATACATGCGGTTGGGCGAGTTCTACATCCTCCCGCTGCGGCCCAAGGCCTGGGCGCGCATGATCGCCCGCCTGGCTGTCCGGAGCGCCTGGCTGCGTCCGTTTGCCAGTCTGATCACGCGCATCTATGGTGAGGCACTCTACACCGGCGCCTGGGATCTGACGCCGCCCACCCCCGCGGAGTGCGAAGCGGCGACCCGCGAGGTCGAGGCGTTGCACGCCACGGCGGTCATCGCGAACTACTGCATCTGGGGACCGCTGCTCGCGGACGGGCGTTTGGGCGGCCGCCGCACCGCCATCCTCATGCACGATCTGCTTTCGGCACGCGTGCAGCGCTTTCGAAATGCCGGTCTACCGCTCGATTGTCCACCGATCCCCGAGGCGGACGAGATGCATTGGCTCTCCGCCGCGGATACGGTCCTGGCCGCGCAGGAGCACGAGGCGGAGGCGGTCCGTTCGCGGTTGTCTGCAGACCGTTCGACTCGCGTACTCGTGACGCCGGTGGTGCTCGAACCGCGATCCCTGGGCGAAGAGCGCGTGACGCCGGGACGATGCTTGTTTGTGGGATCCAACATCTTGCCGAACCGGACCGGGCTGCAGTTCCTGCTCCGCTCGGTGTGGCCGCGGGTGCGCGCCGAAGTGCCCGGAGCGACGCTGGCGATCGCAGGCACTGTAGGCGGAAGCCTCGGTTCCGATGCTAGAGCGGTGAACGTCGCCTCGCGGGGTATCGAGTTGCTGGGCATCGTGCCGTCGCTGGAAGAGGAGTACGCCCGCGCGGCCGTTTGCCTGGTGCCGCTGCTGCTCGGCACGGGCATCAAGATCAAGCTGCTGGAGGCACTCGGCTTCGGCAAGGCTGTGGTGTCTACCCGCATCGGTGTGGAAGGGCTGGAAGCCTGGGCTGCGGAGGCGGTGGAGATCGCCGACGAGGCGGAGGACTTTGCGGCGGCGATAGTTCGGCTGCTGCGCGAGGATGATCTGCGTCGAAGGCGAGAGGCTGCGGCCTTGCGGCTGGCGCGCGAGCACTTCGGTCCTCAAAGGCTACTGGACCGGGAGTTCGTCCAAGCCCTGCTCTGATCCGCACCGGCACCAAACGGGTGCCCCATCTTCGCGACGGCTTTATCGTCGCTAAGGTGGGTTCTACAGGGCGGCGGCCCCACAAAGCCCTTTGAACGCTGGAGAAACCCACCTTAGGCGCAAAAGACGCGCCGAAGGTGGGGCACCCGGTTTATCGCACCCGGAGAAACCTCGTTATGCTTAGACCATGGAAGAGCTGGAACGAGGCAAATGCGTCGCCGTTTTCTGCGCGGCGGCGAATGGCGCGCGGCCGGAGTATCGCGCGGCAGCAGAAGAGCTTGGCCGCAGCCTGGCGGAACGCGGCATCGGCTTGATTTATGGCGGTGCGGATGTCGGTCTGATGGGCGCGTGCGCGGATGCGGCGCTGGCTGCCGGTGGGCGTGTGGTTGGGGTGATTCCGCATGTGCTGGTCGATCAAGAGGTCGCGCACAAAGGGGTACGCGAGCTGCATGTGGTCGACACGATGCACACGCGCAAGCGCCTGATGGGTGAGATGGCCGACGCATTTCTTATTCTGCCCGGCGGTTTCGGGACGTTGGAGGAGCTGTTTGAGGTGCTGGCGTGGCAGACGCTGAAGCTGCATGAAAAACCGGTTGTGCTGGTGAATACCGCGGGCTTCTATGACACGATGCTGGCGTTTTTGGATGTCTGCGAGCGGGAAGGCATGCTGCGCGGCAATCGCGGGGCGCTGCTGGTGGCGAAGAGCGTGGATGAGGCACTGTCTTTCGCACTGCCCCTCACCTGAGACACGCCCCGGCCTCTGACCCCGTCTTGAAATTGTCATCCCGTAGCGCAGCGGAGGAATCTGCTTTTCACCTGCCGGAGAGCAACGCAAAACAACATCCAAGCGTCCGAACTAGCGAAGATAAGGCGAAGTTCCGACACCAACAAAAATGCCGATGAGGTGCAACGAATGAGTGAACGAACCGTGGAACTCGATGAACCGGTCATGGATGAACAGAGTCAGGCTTTGCAGAGCGCCGTGGAGCGTGCGGAACGCGCCGAGGCGGAGCTCGCCAAGGTGAAGACCCAGGGTACGCATACGTCCGGCACCGGCAATGCCTCAAAGCCTGATCCGCAAGGCAGGCATCTGGTCGAGCCCGGGTCAATGGATGCGAGCAAACAACCGGCCGCGCAGTCGCCCGTGGGCCATCCCGCAGGCGAGCCTCAAACGCATGGCGTGGAAGCCCTGCGCGAAGACCGCATGATGGCGCATCTGCTGGATGCGCTCGGCCGCGGCGAGGACATCGGCCACTATGGCCGCCTCACGTTTGCGATGATTGCCCGGCACTTCCTGTCCGACGATGAGGTTCTCGCAGAACTCACCAAAGACAAGGACTTCTCCGACGAAGACGCGCGGCAGATGCTGGTGCAGGTCGAAGGCCGGGATTATTCGCCGCCACGGCGCGAACGCATCCTGGAGTGGCAGGCGGAGCAGGAGTTCCCCATCATTCCCGACCGCCACGATCCCGACTGCGGCAACGTGTATAAGTCCCTGCGATTTCCAAAGGAGACTTATAGCCACATCGGGCATTATCAGGAAGAGAAGGCTTCGAGCTAACCTTCTCCGCAACTCCCCTTGTATTGTCATTTTGACCGGAGGCGCAGCCGCAGCGGGGAAACCCCTGTATTTTGCTCGTCGTTATATGAATGTTCGCGGCACCACGGACGAAATATAGGGGTCTCCACTCCGCGGACGACAAGACTGTCTGCTGCCACCCAAACGATGAAGACCTGTTGTTTGGAGCCCGGCGCTCCGGTCAAGATGACATTTCATGGGTTAGGGAACGATGCGTGTTGTGCGCGCCAAGTGTAAGAAGTACCCAGATGGCGCGCCCAGTTGGGCCAGCGCGAGCCAATAGAATGAGCAGATGCAGGTTTTCGCCGGTCCGCATGTTCGCTATATCTGGCTCGTCACGGCGTCGTTGATCGCCGGGGTGATGAATGCGATGGCGGGCGGTGGATCGTTTATCTCTTTTCCCGCGATGTTGAGCATGGGTGTACTGCCCGTGCAGGCGAACGCGACTAACACCGTGGCGCTGTGGCCGGGGCAGCTGACCTCGCTGGCCACGCTGCGCGGCGATGTCCGGCGCGATATCCTGCCGACCGTCTTGGCGACCTGTCTGCTGGGTGGAGTCACCGGCGCCGAGGTGTTGCTGCACACGCAGCAGCGAACGTTTCTGTATCTCATTCCCTGGCTGATCCTGGGCGGAACGGCGATCTTCGGGATCTCCGGTCCGGTCTCAAAGTGGTTGCGCCAACGGGCCGGCGAGTCCCATGCGGAGCACGAGCGGCCGATTCCGGTGCTGCCTTTGGCGTTATGCCTGTTTCCGATCACGTTTTACATCGGCTACTTTGGTGCGGGCGGCGGCTTTTTAGTGATGACCGTGTTGGCGCTGTTCGGCATGGAAGAGATGCATGCGCTGAATGCGATGAAGGTGGTTGCGGCGTGCGCCTCGAACCTGTGTGCGATCTTTACGTTTATCGTGCGTGGCGCGATTGAGTGGCGTTTCTGCGTGGTCAGCATGGCGTTCGCCGCGTTGGGCGGATACATCGGCGCACGCTGTGCGCGGCGCGTGAATGGGACAGTGCTGCGCACCATCGTCGTTGTCGTAGGCTGCGTGATTGCAGGGTATTTCTTCTGGAGGCAGCGGTACGCATGAGCCACGAAGGCGTTAAGTTCATCAGTGCGGAAGAGGCTGCCGCGGATCGTGAACGCGAACGGCGCAAGCTGGCGGGCGATGCCCTGAAACCGGCGAAGGTGCGCGTCGATAAAACCGGCGGGACGGGTGTGACGATCGATTGGCGCGATGGGCACCAGAGCCACTGGAGCTTCCGCTGGCTGCGCGATGCCTGCCCGTGTGCGACCTGCCATGAGGCGCGTGAGGCGGAGGGTCGCGCGCCGGGTGTGGGGAAGGCAAAACCCGCGTCCTTGCTGCCGATGTATGAGGCTCCGGTGCGGCCGATCGATGTGGAGCCCGTGGGGAACTATGCCTTGCGCTTTCGCTGGAACGATGGCCACGAGACGGGGCTGTACTCGTGGGATTACCTGCGCAATGTATGCGATTTCGAGGCGAAAAGACAGGAAGCGGTGTAAGACCGGGTGCCCCATCTTCGCGACGGTCTCATCGTCGCTAAGGTGGGTTTGCCTCGGGCGTTGATGTTTCACTTCGAGCGTTTCCGGCGCTGCGGAGCCCACCTTAGGCGCAAAAAGCGCGCCGAAGGTGGGGCACCCGGTTTTGTGCCCGTTTCTAAACAGCGATTTCCGGCAGCTCTGGCGTGGCCGCGAGCAGTTGCTGCGTGTACGCCTCCCGCGGGTGCTCGCAGACCTGCTGCCAAGGGCCCTCTTCGACCAGTCGACCGCGTTGCAACACCGCCACGCGATGGCACAGATAGCGCACTAGCGGCATGGAGTGCGAGATGAACAGGCAGGTCAGCCCATGGCGGGCCTGCAGGTCGCGCAGCAGATTGATGACCTGCGCGCCGACCGAAACATCGAGCGCGCTTACAGGCTCGTCGAGCACCAGCAGCTCGGGCCGCAGTGCCAGCGCGCGGGCGATGTTGATGCGCTGGCGCTGGCCGCCGGAGAAGGCATGCGGGTAGCGGTGCAGCGCGGAGGTTTCAAGTCCGACCTCTGCGAGCAGCGCGGTGAGACGTGCGTCAAGGCCTTCGGGCGGGCGCTCGCCGTGGATGCGGAAGGGCTCGGCGAGCGATTGCCGCACGGTCATGCGTGGGTCCAGAGCGGCGTAGGGATCCTGGAAGACGATCGCCAGGTTTCGGCGCAGTTTGCGCAGGGCGCGGGGCTTTACGTGGAGCAGGTTCAGGGTCTGCAGTTCGCCGTGCATGTCGCGCGTGCGATAGGTGATTTCGCCGGCTGTGGGTTCGAGGAGTCGCAGCATCATGCGGGCGACGGTGCTCTTGCCCGAGCCCGATTCTCCGACCAGGCCAAGAGTTTCGCCGCGCTGAATGGAAAGCGAAACGCCGTCCACTACGCGGGATGCGCCGTAGTCCTTGACGAGCCTGTGGGCCTCCAGCATGGGCAGATCGGGGATGGCAGGGGAGCTCACATTTGTCAGAATAGAAGAGCTCGGCTGTTCTGAGTGGCTGATTCGTTTTAGGTCGGTTTTCGCGTTTGCGTAGTGAGGGAGCCCTGTATTTCGCTTGGCGCTCCGCCAAACTCCGTGCCGCCGCGAACAAAATACAGGGGTCTCTCCACTGCGGCTCCGCCTCCGGTCGAGATGACGCCTCTGTAGCTATACGAAATCAGCTATGGTTGGCGAAAACAGCAGGTTCCCTTCGGGAATGGCAGAAAGAAAAGCAACAACGCCGAAGGCGCTCTGCTCCTTTTTGCCGGGCGCTCTACTCTTTGTTGCCGGCTGACACTCTAGCTGGTCTGGCTGAAGATGAGCTGCCATCCGGCTTCGGTTTTTTCAAAGACTTCGGTGAAGGTTCCTTCGGCATCGCCGCCATTGCGTTTGGAGCGGTTCAGGCGATACCGGCCCGTCGCGAGCGCAAAGCTGGGACCCAGCTCGCGCACCTCCACTTCGCTCTGCTCCAGCGTCCCCATGGCGTCCTTGTTCGGAAAGCTGGTGTGATAGGCCGCGCGAATGTTTTCAAGCCCGAGGACAGGCCCGTTGAGCACGGCTTCCGTGTCCTTGGCGTCTTTGAAGCGCGCCAGGTAGGCGTCGAGATCTCCCTTGTTCCAGGCGGTCTCCTGCGCGAGCACGACCTTGGTGACGTCGAGCTGTTCGCGGCTGGCGGTGTAGAGCTGGCCGCCGGTTTGGGCTCCGGTCTGGGCGGGCGCAGCCAGGCTCGCGAGGATGAGCGCGGCGGTGGAAAGCAAATGGAAGCGCATAGTCCTATGGTCTACTTTCCCGTTTTGTGGGGCTTTCGTCATACGAACATTCAGACGTGGAGAAACTATAAACGAAGCGCTGGCCGCGTATCAGGTACCAGGGCTAAAGCCCCCTGGTGCCGACCATGATTTCGTGGGGCTGAAGCCCCACGCTCCCTCCAAGGCCCCAACCCTTCCGCCAAGGCTCCACGCTTCCTCCCAAGGCCCCACGCTCCCTCCAAAAAAGCCTCCTCGTGCGATTCTCATGACTTTGTTCGCGGGTGCAGGGTGGTGGTGTCGTCGCGCACGATCTTCCAGCCTTCTGCCGTTTTTTCAAGCACGAGCAGGAAGAAGCCACTGGCATCGCCGCCGCCTTTGAGCGAACGCTGCAGGTGATAGTGCCCGGTCGTGGTGGCGAAGTGTTCGTCGAGCGGCTGCACGGCGAGATCGGTGAAGCTCAGGGTTCCCATGGCCTCGTGCGTGGGGTAGTGCTTTCTGTAGCCGGCGAGCATGCCGGCGTAGCCGTGCTCGATCGTGCTGCCGATGAACAGGATGTCGGGTGAGTTTTTGTAGCCGGTGGCAAAGGCGTCCAGATCGCCGCGATTCCAATCGGCGGCCTGCCGGTTCAATAGCGCAGTGATTCCCTCCGCTGGGTTTTGGGCCTGCACCGTTATGCCGAAGGAGGCAAGAAAGACGCACAAAAGCGGGATGAAAAGGCGGAGCGAACGGCTCATGGGGAACTCCTGAAGTGGCTTGTGCCCAGCATAGAATGAGGGATGCCCACGCGCGAGGTTCATGCCGTTTGCACGCTGGATTGCCCGGATTCCTGCGGGGTTCTGGTCACGGTGGATGAGCTGACCGGCCGCGCAACGAAGATGCGGGGAGACCCGGCGCACCCAGTGACGCGTGGATTTCTGTGCGGCAAGGTGGCGAAGTACCTGGACCGCGTGTACTCGCCGGAGCGGCTGTTACACCCCATGCGACGCCGGGCAGGCGTACCCAAAGCGCCGCTGCCGCAAGGCCGCGAGGCGGAGGCGTTCGAACGAATCTCCTGGGATGCGGCGCTGGATGCGATTGCGGCGCGGCTGGGGGCGATCAGCGAGGCGCATGGCCCGGAGAGCATTCTGCCCTACAGCTATGCGGGCACAACCGGGCAACTCGGCTACGGATCGATGGACCGGCGTTTTTTTCATCGTCTGGGGGCGTCGCAGCTGGACCGCACCATCTGCGCGAGTGCGGGCACGGCGGCGCTGAACAGCGTGTACGGCACGCGGCTGGGGACCGCGCCGCAGGACTTCGCGCATGCCGGGCTGATCGTCGCCTGGGGAGCCAATATTCACGGCAACAACATTCACCTGTGGCCGTTCATCGAGCAGGCGCGGCGCAAGGGAGCGAAGCTGGTCGTGATCGACCCGTATCGCACCCGCACGGCGGCGCTGGCGGACGATTGGCTCGCGATTCGACCCGGCACGGACGTGCTGCTCGCGCTGGCGATCATGCATGTCTTGTTTCGCGATGGCCTTGAGAATCGCGAGTACCTGGAGGCCTGCACGCATGGCTGGGGGGAGCTGCGCGAACATGCGCTGCGGCCTGAGCACGCACCCGCGCGCGCGGCGGAGGTTACGGGGCTGACGGAGGCGGCGATCGAGCGGCTGGCCCGCGCTTACGGCCAGGCGGGACGGGAGGGTCGCGGGCCGGCGGCGATTCGCGTGAATTACGGCATTCAGCGCAGCGAAAATGGCGGAACCGCCGCCCGTTGCGTGGCCATGCTGCCGCTGCTTACAGGCGGGTGGAAGCAGCGGGGCGGGGGCTTGCTGCTTTCCACCTCGGGCGCGTTTGCGTTCAACGCCGCCAAGCTGCAGATGCCGGAGCTGATGAGGAAAAGTCCGCTCGGGCGGCCATCGCGGGTTGTGAATATGAATCGGCTGGGATGGGCGCTGACGGAGTTGGGAAGGGAAGCAGGAAGTAGGAAGCAGGAAGTAGGAAGTAGGAAGCAGGAAGTAGGAAGTAGGGAACCGGAAGTAGGAAGTGCGGAGAAGGAAGTAGGCGAAGTCATTGAACTGGACCGTGGATCCGCTGTTCAGCCCGGCGGGGAGCCGCCGGTGAAAGCGCTGTTTGTGTACAACTGCAATCCGGCTGCGGTGGCGCCGGATTCGAACCAGGTGCTCGCGGGTTTGCGGCGGGATGACCTGTTCACGGTGGTGCATGAGCAGTTTTTTACCGATACCGCGGACTACGCCGACATCGTGCTGCCCGCAACGACGTTTCTGGAGCACAAGGAGTTGATGGGAGCCTATGGGCACTACTATGCGCAGCTCTCCGAGCAGGCGATGGAGCCGTTGGGCGAGGCGCGGTCGAACCCGTGGCTGTTCGCCGCGCTGGGGCGGCGTATGGGCTTTACGGAGGCCGCCTTTCAGGCTGCGGATGACGAGCTGATCGCGGAGGCGCTCCACTCGGCGCACCCGTGGATGGCAGGCGTTACGCCGGCGGCGCTGGCCGAGGCGAAGCAGGTAGCGCTTGCGCTGCCGGCGAACGACCGGGGCGAGGTGCTGCCGTTCAGTGATCCGAGCTGGTTCCGGACCGCGAGCGGCCGGGCAGAGCTACTGCCGGTTCCGTTGTGGCATGCTCCGGTGGAGTCGCGCTCCTTCCGTAACGTGGCTGAGCCGGAGCATAACGGGTGCCGCACTTTCGCGACAGCCTCATCGTCGCTAAGGTGGGCTTTGCCCGAAAAGCTGGCCGAGACCTCGGTTTCGAACGCCCGGAGCTTCCGCGTGGAACCCACCTTAGGCACAAAGAGCGCGCCGAAGGTGGGGCACCCGGAGTCGCATGGGGAGCTCGCGAGGTTTCCCTTGGAGTTTCTTTCCCGAAAGGCCGATAGCTATATGAATTCCACCTTCGCGAACCTGCCCGGGCACCAGGCGATGGAACGGCGCACGGCGGGTGTTCTCGAGATGCACGCCACCGACGCGGCGGCGCGCGGTATTACGACTGGTGACGCACTGCAGGTTTGGAATGCCCGCGGTTGCATCGAGCTGGTCGCGCGCGTGGGCGACACCGTTGCCTCCGGCGTGGTGGCGGCGCGGCTGGATTGGGCAAAACTCTCGCCGGAGGGCGGGAATGTGAACGCGCTGACCAGTCAGCAGCTGACCGATCTCGGCGGCGGGGCTACGTTTTACTCGGTGCTGGTGGAGGTCGCGCGACTAGCAAAGACTGCCGTCACTGGCTAGCTTCTTGCTCCTTGGTTTGTCATCCCGTAAGGAATCTGCTTCTCCCCCGAAGGGCCGGGGCGGCTCCGGTACAGCAGGTTCCCTTCGGGAATGACAAAAACAGCGGAGTCATCGCTTTGGCCTAGGTGCCTTCCGCGGGACGAATCTCTGCGATGGGATGCGGTTCGTTGCCGCGCGGGCGTTCCGGGGTGGGCATGGCGGCTCCGCCGGGTAGCGGCTGGCTGGGGCTGTACTCATTATCGCCTTCCGGGGTGGCGACGGTGTCGGGTTCGTTCTCGGGGACGGTGTCGGGCACCTCGGCGGGACTTACGGGGTAGTCGCTCATCAGTCATCCTCTCCGGTGTTGCCCGTCTGTTCGGATTGCACCTCGGCGTCGTGCGCCGGGGAATCGGTCGCCTCGTCGTTGGCGTTGTCGTAGGAGGGTGGCACGCCGGAGATGCGTCCGTCGATCTCGGTGTTATCGGCCGGCGGCACGGACTCGTCGCCGGTGAACTCGCCGGGGCCGTCGGGCGCGGGTGTCAAATGCTCCTGGTCGGTTTTGCTGGCCGGAGTTTCGTCGGGGGTGCCGTCAGCCTGGGCCTCGTGCTGATCGCGCGGGCGGCCAGCCACCGCGACGTCGTCCGGCTCCTGGGCGCCGCCTTCGGGAGCGGCGCTGCGGTCGGCGATCATTTCGTCTGCGCTGCCATGTGCAACGTTTGTCGGCTCCGGCGCCGCGTTCAGCTCATCCATGGCGGGCGAACCGCCACCGGATGGCTCTGACCGTGCCTGTGCGGGTGCTTCGGCCATCGGGATCTCCTCCTGCACGGCCTCGTTCATATCGGAGGCCAAGCGTTCAAACTCTTCGATGCTGGGAAGCTCGGCCAAATCCTTCAAGCCGAAGCGCAGAAGGAATTCTTTTGTGGTTTTGTAAAGAATCGGGCGGCCGATGACCTGTTTGCGGCCAGCCGTGGTGACGAGCTTGCGCGACATCAGGCTGCCCAACACGCCGCCGGAATCGACGCCGCGGATCTCGGAGACCTCGGGAGCCGTCACCGGCTGCTTGTAGGCGACCACGGCTAGTGTTTCGAGTGCCTGCAGGCTCAGCTTTAAGGGCGGCTTCAGCGAGCGCACAAACCCGCGCACGGCATCGTGGTACTCGGGCTTGGTGGCGAAGCGGAAGCCCCCGGCGATCTCGCGAATCTCCAGACCCCGATCGCCCTCACCGTATTCGGCGATCAGGCTATCCAGCACGGAACGCATGGACTCGCGCAGGCGGCGTTCGCGGGCGCGCAGTTCGGCCGGGGTGGGTTCGCCGGGATGGGTTAAAGTTGCCTCGCCTTCCGCTGTCGTCTTCGTTTGAGTATTTTCGGCAGTTTCGGTCGCGGCTGGCTCTTTCTCGGACCGTGGTTCGACCGCGATGAAGTCTTCCATGCCGAGCGTCTCGGCGTTCAGGGCATCCGGGTCGCCGGGTTCGGCCTCCACCAGCACCATCGGATCGGTATCGAGCAGCGCGAGCTGGCCTTGGAGCGCGGCGGAGGCATCCAGCTCTGCCTGGGCCTCCTGCCCCAGCAGGCTGACGAGTTGCACCAGCGTCACCGGCTCTTCGGAGGCATAGATGACGGCTTCGATCTTGGCTTTCAGGCTCATGGGTCGGCAGGGAGCAGTGTACCAAGCCGGTCCCAGAGGCTCACCCCGCCCAAACCGGGCGCCCCATCTTCGCGACGGCTTCATCGTCGCTAAGGTGGGCTCGTGGGAAGCACGGGTGTGGACTCAGGAATAGCTCGCCGCATGGAAAACCCACCTTAGGCGCAAAGAGCGCGCCGAAGGTGGGGCACCCGGCTTTATGCTGCAGGAACAGCCATTTACGCCTCAGGAGCCCCCGCCTATGCGCCGTCGCACCTTTCTTGCCACACTCCCCGCCGCCGCTGCTGGGGGCATCACCTTGGCGAAAGGCCAGAATGGCGAGCCGCGGCGCGGGATCATGAATGCAGGTGGTCCGCGAGGAACGGAACTGGGCGTGCCCATGGCCGATCTGAAGTTTCAGCATTCTGGTCAGGAGCGCTTCGAGCGTCCGGACGTTCATGCGGGCGACCGTCCGAGCGGGGCCAGCTTTTCCACGCGCTCGCCGGCGCTGGGCTGCAACGGCGCGGCCGGAACGGCGCATCCGCTGGCGACGCAGGTGGCCATCGACATGCTGAAGAAGGGTGGGTCGGCGGCGGATGCGGCGGTGGCGGCGAATGCGATTCTGGGTTTCGTCGAGCCGACGAGCTCCGGCCTGGGCGGCGACTGTTTTGCCTTCGTCTGGGACCCCAAGACGACCAAGCTCGCGGGCATGGCGAGTTCGGGCGGATCGCCCAGGGGGCTTTCGCTGGAGACGGCGCGGTCGCGGGCGCAGACCGTGGACGGCAAGCAGGTTTTACCCAAGCTGGGAGCGATCTCGGTGTCTGTGCCCGGCGCGCTGGGCGGATGGTGGGCGCTGCACGAGCGCTACGGCAAGCTCAAGTGGGCGGAGCTGTTTGAGCCGGCGATCGGCTACTGCCGGGCCGGTTCGCCGACGCCGCAGATCATCGGCTGGTATATCAAGCGGAATATGGCGATTTTTACCAAAGCCGGTTCCGGCGTGGAGGAGACCGCGAATGCGCTGCACACCTACTCCCCGGGCGGCCGTGCGCCGAACGAGAATGAGGTGCGCCGCAACCCCGACCTCGCGCGGACGTACGAGATCATCGCCCAAGGCGGCCGCGATGCCTTTTACGACGGTCCCATCGCCGACACGATTGCGGCGTACTTCAAGCGCATCGGCGGCTGGATGACCCGCGAAGATCTGCGCGAGCATAAGGCCGAATGGCCGACGCCGCTGCAGACGGACTATCGCGGGACAACGGTTTATGCGATGGGCGCGAATACCCAGGGGCTGGCGACGCTGCAGATGCTGAACATGATCGAACACTTCGACATGCGCGGCTATGGCTTCCAGTCGCCGGACAGCCTGCAGGTGCAGATCGAGGCGAAGAGGTTAGCGTATGAAGACCGCGCCCGCTTTTATGCCGATCCGCACTTCAGCAAGGTGCCCGTGGAGTGGCTGAACTCGAAGGCCTATGCCGCCGAACGCGCGAAGCTGATCGATCCGAAGAAGATTCTTACGCCGGTCTACCCGGGGCAGGCGCCGAGCCACGGCGACACGACGTACTTCACCACGGCGGACTCGGATGGCATGATGGTGTCGATCATCCAGTCGAACTTTCGGGGCATGGGCTCCGGGCTGGTCGCGGATGGGTTGGGCTTCATGTTTCAGGATCGCGGCGAGCTGTTTTCGCTGCAGGATGGTCACCCGAACCTCTACGCGCCGGGCAAGCGGCCGTTCCAGACGATCATCCCAGGCTTCGCGGCCAAAGACGGCAAGCCATGGCTGAGCTTTGGCGTAATGGGCGGCGACATGCAGCCCCAGGGCCAGGCGCAGATCATCGTCAACCGTGTGGATTATGGGCTCGATGTACAGTCCTCCGCCGACAGCCCGCGCTGGCACCATGAAGGCTCATCGCAGTCGATGGGCGAGGATCAGGCGGGGCTCGGTCCGAAGGGGATTCTGCGGCTCGAAGCCGGCGTGCCCAAAGCCACACAGGAGGCGCTGAAGGCGTTGGGGTGGCCGATGGGCGCGAGCGACGGCGGCTTTGGCCGCTATGAGGGCATCGAGGTGATGCAGTCGAACTTCGACGGGCATACCGATCGCGTGTACGCCGCGGGAAGCGAGATGCGCGCCGACGGCGTCGCGCTGGCGTATTAGGCTCGCCGGGTGCCCAGCTTGAAACCGGGTGCCCCATCTTCGCGACGGCTTCATCGTCGCTAAGGTGGGCTTGCTGGATGTTTAGGTCATCCCCGATCTCCGTGGCGCCCAAAACCCACCTTAGGCGCAAAAAGCGCGCCGAAGGTGGGGCGCCCGCCGAGTTTCCCGCGTCATAGCGAGGGATGGCTCACCTGAACGTTGTGCGCGGCGACATCACGGTGCGGCGTGTGGATGCGATCGTGAATGCGGCAAACACGTCGCTGCTGGGCGGCGGGGGCGTGGATGGGGCGATCCATCGTGCGGCTGGCCCGGAGCTGCTGCAGGCCTGCCGCGAGCTCGGCGGCTGCGCTACGGGCAATGCAAAGGCCACGCCAGGCTTTCGGCTGCCTGCGAAGTGGATCTTCCACGCGGTGGGGCCGGTGTGGAACGGCGGCGATCACGGCGAGGCGGAGAAGCTGCGGGGATGCTATCGGCGCTCGCTGCAACTCGCGCGTGAGCATGGCGTGAAGAGCATCGCGTTTCCGGCGATCTCGACCGGCATCTACCACTTTCCGAAGGGGCCGGCGGCGCAGATCGCCGTTGCCGCCTGCCGCGAGCTGGCCGACGGGTGTGGCTTGGAGACGGTGGAGTTTGTCTGTTTCGACGGGGCTACGGGGATGACCTATGAGCGTGAGCTGGGCGAGGCATAGAGCAGACGCAGAGGGCGCAATGGTTCGCTAAGGTTCGCGACGGCGGCCGTGGCGAACCTGAAATTGCCCTACTGCCAATCGTCCCGAACGGCTTCTCCGGGCTCGCCGGCCTCGTCGAAGCTATCGGTTTTCTTGAGGAGAATATCGCCGAAGACATCGTTTTGATGCAGCACGATAGTCTGCAGGCGCACCAGCTCCAGCACGGCCAGAAAGGTGCAGATCAAGGCGCGTTCCGAGGACAGATTGCGCAGCAGCCGCCGCAGACTGACCGGCTTGTCCTCCATCAGCAGACGACGGCGGGTGTAGTCGATCATTTGCGCCACGGTGACGGCATCCTCATCGATGCGATGGACGGGGCGTTCGCGCAGGCGCTCCAGCACCTCGCGAAAGACGCGAACCAGGTCGACGGTATCGGCCGCGATCTCACGCTCGCCGGTGAGATCCTCGATACCCTCATCGTTGAGAAAGCGCTTCATGCCCGGCTTGGTCCAGGTCGCGGCTTCGATCTGCTGCTTCTGCTGCAGCATCTGCGCGGCGGCCTTGAAGCGCTCGTGTTCGAGCAGCCGCTCCACGAGCTCGCGGCGCGGGTCTTGGACGTCCAGCGTGCCCTGGCCGGCGGATGGTTCGCGGGGCAGCAGCGTGCGGCTCTTGATGTGGATCAGCAAGGAGGCGGTGTAGACGAACTCCCCTGCGGCGTCCATGTCCACGGCCTTCAAATGGCGCGTGTACTCCAGGAACTGCGCCGTGATGCGCGCCATGGGGATGTCGTAGATGTCGAGGTTCTGTTTGCGGATCAGGTCCAGCAGCAGATCGAACGGGCCGTCGTAGACCTTGCCGATGGCGACGGAGAAGGGAGACTGCGAGGCCTGTTCGGGTTCGGGCTTCCTAATGCGTCTGGGATCGGGCAAGGGGGGCGCCGGAGGCGATTCGAGCTGAAAGGCCTCCGCGAGTTGCGTGGGTGGCTGCGACGCAGCCTCGCTGACGCCTCCCGGCGCGGTGCTTGTCTCCAACTCTTCTTTGGGCGATTCCTGCGCGTCCAAGGCGGCCTCCCCTTAGCAAATATGTGTCCAGCCAGTATGTGTCCGTTTGCGATCGCCACGCCTTAGCTGACCGACGGAATTGCGAATGACGCGATGGGGTTCCGTGCGAAGCAGTGGAAGCTGTGCGTGTTGGAAAGGTAGGTCTGGTCGACCGGCTTTCCAAAGACCTCCAGCTTCGGCGTGACGACGGTCCCGTGTTCACCGCGGGCGAAGCGTGCTTCGCGGGCCGCGCGCCCGGCTGCATTGGCGGGCACGCGCGTGGGTTCGACGATCTCCACCTCGCGAAATTGGGCGGAAAGCAGCGCCTTCAGCTCTGCGTAGGTGTTTTCCTTGGTGTGAAACGGGTTGTTCAGTCCGACGAACAGTTCGGGGTTGGGCGTGGCGATGAAGCACAAGCCGTCCGGCCGCACCACCCGCGCCAGCTCGCGCACGTGCTTTGCCTGATCGGGAAGATGCTCGAAGTTCTCCGTGCTGACGATCGCGTCGAAGCTGCGTGGGGGAAAGGTCATGGCTTCGGCGTCCATCTGCAGAAACTCCCCGGCCGGGTAGAGCCGAAACGCTTCTTTCACGGTGAGAGCGGACAAATCGATGCCCACAACGCGAGCCGCGGCCCTGCTCAGGAGCGCCGTGCCATAGCCGACGCCGCAGCCTACATCAAGTACGTCCTCGTTCTGCACGAACTGGCTTACGTACTGGTACACGCGGAGATGATTGACGTAATTGTTGGTGACGAAGAAAGGATGGAGCCGCTCGCCGGTATTCCAGTACCCGGTCATCAGGTAATACAGGACCTTTTGCGCCTTGATCCGGACGCGGTCGGCCAGGGTTTCCTGGCTGGGGAAGTGCTGAAATGGGACAAGATCTTCGTTCATGCGTCGTGCTCCGGGCCTGTTGTGGTGAACCTCTTCTCAGCGAAAACCGCCGCTATAGCCCCATCGCCGCCTGTACCTCGCCCAGGGTCTCGCGGACGCGTTTGGTGGCGCGTTCTTTGCCATTGGCGAGGACATCCTTGATGACACTCGGGCGTTGTTCCAGGTCGCGGCGGTGCGCCTGGATGGGGGCAATCGCGCGCACGATCGCGTCCGCGCACCAGCTCTTGCACTCAATGCAGCCGATCTTCGCCGTGGTGCAGCCGTCGTACACCTTAGCTATCGTCTCCGCATCAGAAAATACCTTGTGCAGATCGCCGACGGGGCAGACATCGGGGTTGCCGGGGTCGTCGCGGCGGACGCGGGCGGAGTCGGTGACCATGGTCTTGAGTTTGGCGCGGAGCTCGACCTCGGGCTCGGAAAGGGCGATGAAGTTGCCGTAGCTCTTGGACATCTTGCGGCCGTCGAGGCCGGGCAGCTTGGGGCTGGGCGTGAGCAGGACCTGGGGCTCGGGGAGAATGGCGCGGCGGCTGAAGCCGGTGAGCTTTTTGGTGCCTTCGGCTGCCTGCACCAGCTGGTGCGGGGAGAACTCCGTACGCGTGGAGTCCTTGGGCTCGCCGGCATTTTTGCGAGCCTTTTCCATAATTGCACCCATCTCCCAGGGCTGTGCGTCCGGGGCCAGGCAGAACGCGCCGGGGTACAGGTCGTTGAACCGCCGGGCGACTTCACGGGTCAGCTCCACGTGCGCCACCTGGTCCGCGCCCACGGGCACGAAGTCCGGCTTGTAGAGCAGGATATCGGCCGATTGCAGCAGCGGGTACCCGAGAAACCCGTAGGTGTTCAGGTCTTTTTCGGCCAGCTGTGCCTGCTGATCCTTGTAGCTCGGCACCCGCTCCAGCCAGGAGACGGGTGTAAACATGCCGAACAGCGTCGTGAGCCGGTCGTGCTCATAGATGTCGGACTGCTTGAAGAGGACACAGCGGCCGGGATCAAGGCCCGCGGAGAGAAAATCCAGGGCGATGTCATCGACGTTGGCGCGCAGCTGGCTGGGATCGGCGTAGTCGGTGGTCAATGCGTGGAGGTCGGCGATGAAGAAGAAGCAGTCGTACTCGTTCTGCAGCTTCACCCAGTTGTGCAGCGCCCCCATGTAGTTGCCGAGGTGCAGCCGTCCGGTGGGCCGCATGCCGCTGAGAACCCGGGGCCGCGGGGTGGTGCGTGATGTCGAAGGGCTCATTGCGTGAGCCTTCAGGATACATCCCGAGCGAACCTGGGTGCCCCATCTTCGCGACGGTTTTATCGTCGCTAAGGTGGGCTCGCGAGGAGTTCGGTGACACGAACCCACCTTAGGCGCAAAAGACGCGCCGAAGATGGGGCACCCCGGCTGGAACCTGCCTGCGAAGGGCCTCAGCTGCAGTTCGGCATAGCAGCGGGCTTCAGCCCGCTGAATCGATGGTGGTGAAATGTCGGGCTTCAGCCCTGGTTTCCGCCGAACCAGCCCTGAAGGGCTGTGTCCTGGGTTGCCCTATTCCCGTGGGCTGAAGCCCACGGCTACACCAAAGCTTCGTCAGCGACCGCTTGCTCCCGAACTTCGGTCACAACGCATACAGCAGCTGGTTGAAGTAGCTGAGCAGCGGAATGAAGACCGCCAGCACGATGCCAAAGCCGAAGAACATGAAGCCGAACATCAGCCACAGACCCCAGCGCTCGTAGGCCCGCGCGGCGTTGTAGGGCAGGTAGTAGACCAGCACCTTGCCGCCGTCCAGAAACGGCAGCGGCACCAGGTTGAAGACGCACAGCAGCAGGTTGACCAGGATGCCGAAGTAGAAGAACAGCAGCAGCGGAAAGATCGGCGTCGAGGGCGTGGGGACGTCGAGGTTGCGCAGGCTGAGGGCCTCGGCGACGCCAAAGGTGGAGGCAGCCGCGGGGTTCAGGTGCTTGACGGCGACCAGCGCCAGCAGACAAAGGAACGCCGCCCCAAGCTGCGCCACGGGGCCTGCGATCACCGCCTTGATCTCGTCCTTGGGGTGGCGGAAGTTGCGTGTGGTCATGGGGACAGGCTTGCCCCAGCCCAGGATCAGCGGCGACCGCCAGACGTAGATCAGCGGCCAAAGCGCGGTGCCGAAGAAGTCGAAGTGGGGGATGGGATTGACGGTCATACGGCCCATCATGCGGGCGGTCGGATCGCCCAGCCGGTTGGCCATCCACGCCTGCGCGCAGTCATGGATCGCGATGGCCAGCAGCATCACGACGAGTTCAAAGATCACCAGCGCCAGATTCATCGGCATGGATCTAGGGTACAGAACCCCGGCGGTTCAGTGTGCCGGCGCTACTCAATGGCGAAGGCGGCGTACACGGTCGCGGATTTTGAGATGCGCTCGGGGCTGATCGCAAGCGGCGCGTCTTTTAGCGCCTTTGCGCTGTATCCGCCGCCCATACCGGCTCCGGAGCCTTCCCCCATTCCCATATTGGTGAAAGGAATGCGCGGCGGAGTCTGGTTGCTCGCATAAAGCAGGCTTCCCAGCCTGGCTCCGAGACCTTGCGCCATGTTGCCGGCGATCTGCCGAGCGTGCTCGAGTGCTTTTCGAGCGGCTTCGGCTCCCAGCGCATCCTCGTCCTTCAGCCGCCATTGAATGTTGCCACTCTGATTGGCTCCAGCCGGAATCGCGATTTGCAGGACGGTGGCCGCCTTTGCAGCGGGCACCGTTACACGCCAGCTTTGGGAGAATTCAAAGAGAATCCCTTCCGCATAGCGCGTCTTCTCTCCGTCATTATTGGGTGATAACGGCTGAAGAGACTGTCCCGCGCTTTCGATCGCCTCCTTCGGTACGCCCGCTCCAGTGAGCGAAGAGATGATGGCGTTTGAGGTTCGGGACGCTTCCCGGTAGGTCAGGTCCTGTTCCTTGCCGAAGCTGTGAAACCCAATACTCACGATCGCCACATCCGCCAGTGTCGAGGCCTCCCCGCTGGTGGTGATTGCGATAGTCCGGTTGTCCTTGTTGATCTGGATCTCCTGCGCCGTTAAGGAAAGGGAAATGGCCATCCAAACTATGGCAAGCAGTGCCTGCAGAGCTTTCATTCGCAATCATCCTTCTCAGGGGGAATCATCTCCGAAAGCCGCGTTTTGTGCTTCTCCGGGCCGTGCTCGGCTTTGGTTTTGCGGTCGGGGATGAAGGTGCTCGGCGGCGGGGTGCCGAGGCGGGCGCGGGCGTTGGCCTTTACCGCCTTGGTCACGGAGAATACGTCTTTTTTCGTCTTGCCCATGGCTGATCTTCTTTGCATCCCAAGCGTTTGCACCCCAAGAGTCTCCTTCGGGAAGCCGCCGGTCAAGAGAGAAGTTGTGAGGCGCCTCTTCGCCCTTGCGCGGCGCGGGTCTATGCTGTGGAGAGCGCCTTCGGGCGCGCACCGCCATCGGGCCCGGAGGAGATACAAATGCGCAGTGATTGGAGCGGCCGCGACGGTCGAAACGGCGGAAATGGACGCACGGGCGGGGGCTCCGGCTCGAACGGCCGCACCGGCGGCGGGAGCGCCCCCCGCGACGGCCGCTGGTCCAATGAACTCGACAGCATCTTCGAGCGCGCGCCCAAAGAGGTCGCCGCGGTCAACAAGGATGACGAGCGGAACTTCTTCGACGAGCGCGCCGAGGTGAAACCGGCAACCCTGGTCTGTCCGAACTGCAACCAGAGCGCCGACTACGCGCTGACCTGGCTGGTGCGCCGCAAACGCGATCACCCCACCGGCTACGCCGACGACGCCACCCGCGCGCGGTTCGATAAGGCCAAAAGCTACATGGTGCGCCGCGACGACCAGGTCGCCTGCACGAACGTTCGCTGCCGCAAGCGCTTTGAGATCGCCGGCATTCAGACCGTGGCTTTCCTGCAGGACGCCGCCGACGGCTCGGTCGAGGACCGCGCCGCGCGTATTCGCGCCGCCTTCACCGGCCGCAGCCGCGGTTAATCGCCGTGTAAGGGGAATCAATACAGTAAACACTGGCTTCAAGCGGTCCTTGAGGTGTTGGCCATCGGTTACTGAGTATCTCCGGTCGAGATGACACCTTGTTTAGACATCTGTGTGCCGAGGCTGCATGGGACCGGCTTTTGCCACACAGCGACAGGCTGTTATACAAGCTGGGAGGTCTCAGGCGTCGTTCAGCCCCGACCTATGTTCTAATCTCAGGTGTAGCCCGCCCCCAGGAGTTTGTTTCATGGCCAACACCCTTATCCCTGCCGAAGAGCGCGCCCTGACCCCCGCCCAGGTTGAGCAACTGGATCGCCGCCGTCGCCGCGGGCAGCTGCTGATCGTCATGGGCTTCCAGTTCGGCATCATCGCCACGCTGACCCTGCTGTGGAGCGGACAGGATCTCCAGTATTCGCCCGGCTGGCACCACCCGATGTTTTATTGGAACTGCGTCACGGCACTGCTGTCGGCGATCTGTCTCCTCTCGGGACTGCGCCTTCGCCGCGGTCTGAACGAATTTTTCAGCTATTGAGTGCTATCGCCGGAAGAGCAGGCGGGGAATTGTCGCTTGATCGCACCGGTGCATTGCGTCTTTCTCGGACGAAGGCGCGTCACTAAGCACATCCGTATCGATTGCCTGCTTTCTTGACGAGCCGAGCCAAATTCGACCCCTCGCTGCACATGCCGTCCCCAGGGCGACGTTGGGTTTTGCTCTGCTACACGCTGCTGTTTGCGCTGTTCAGCACGGCACAGGCGGCCCATGTGCACCGGACTCCCGGTCCGGAAAAGCAGGCTCACTTCCAGTCGGCGGGTCTTTCTTCGCAGGCAGACGACGAACAGCTGTGCCCCCTTTGCACCGCCGCGCACTCCGCGCTGCCCGCGGTGCAGCCCGTGGTCGTCGGGCAGCTTCTTGTGGTGGCGCAGATGGTGCCGGGCGCTCCTCGCGAGGTGGCTGCCGAGCCATGGCACTTTGCGCAGTTTAGCCGGCCTCCCCCCACCCTGTTTCAAGCCTGAGTCTTCAAGAAGATGCTCTCGTGCGAGAGCGCTTCAACTGGCGATTGGCCTTGCACGAGTGGAGTATGCCTTCTTGTGCACGGCCCAGAAGCTGCGCTCGCTACAGCAGTGAGCAGGCGCGGCAGTTCAGGGGTTTATCTATGCCGCAATTTGGGCCGCAGTTTCCGCCGCAGTTTCCTTTCCAGCATTTGCGTGTGCTTTGGGCCGTGCTGGCGCTTTGTTTCTTCTTTCCTCCGCCGAATGCCATTGCGCAAAGCAGCTCGGGCACGGTGAGCGGCACTGTCACCGACGCCAGTGGAGCGGTGATCCCTGGCGCTACGGTCACCATCAGCAACCCTGTCAGCGGCTATACCCGCACCCAAGCCACGGATGCGACCGGAAGATTCGTCTTTCACAATCTGCCGTTTAACCCGTACCGGGTGACCGTTACGGAGCAGGGTTTTCAACCCGGAGATCAACAGGCGCAGGTCTCCTCGGTCGTGCCGGTTAACCTGCCCTTCTCGCTGAAGGTAGGCGCGGCAGGAACCACGGTCGATGTCGAGGCTCCGCCGGACCTTACGGAGAACGATCCGAACTTCCATACCGACGTTGACCGTACCATGATCGAACGGTTGCCGGTCGATAGCCCTTCCTCGCAGCTCAGCTCGATCGTGACGGAGTTATCCCCGGGCGTGGCGGCGGATTCCAACGGTCTGCTGCACGGGCTGGGAGACCATAACGAGACCTCCTTCTCGGTAGACGGCCAGCCCATCACCGATCAGCAAAGCAAGGTGTTCTCGAACGAATTGCCCGCCGATGCGGTGCAATCGCTGGAGGTGATCGAAGGCGCGCCCCCGGCCGAGTACGGCGATAAGACCTCCCTCGTCGTCGTCGTCACGACGCGTTCCGGCCAGGGGATCACCTCGCCGACCGGCTCCGCCTCGCTCTCCTACGGCAGCTTCGGAACCTCCAATGCCGCTCTCGATATGGCGTATGGCGGGAAGAACTGGGGCAATTTCATCTCGGCAAGCGCGCTGCAGTCCGGCAGATTTCTCGACGGCCCTGAGTTCGCGGTGATCCACGACAAAGGCAATGAGGAGAACGTCTTCGATCGCGTCGATTACCAGCTGACCGCGAAGGATGCCCTTCACACTAACTTCCAGTACACCCGTTCGTGGTTTCAGACGCCCAACAGCTTCGACACGCAGTCCGGCTACGCCGGCAATGGGCTGACCACCGGGCCGACAGACCAGCGTTCGCAGATTGGGACAATCCTGGTAGCGCCCACCTACACCCGCACCCTCGGCAACAACGCCGTCTTCAACTTCGCCCCGTACCTTCGCCACGACTCTTACAACTACTACCCCAGCAACAATCCGCTGAACGATCTTGGGCCCATTCAACAGGAGAGCGTGGCGCAGTACCGAACACTGACCAACGCCGGTGTGCACTCCGACATCTCCTACGTGCTGGGCCGCAACAGCCTGAAGTTCGGAGGGATGTACGAGCAGACCTTTCTGCGCGAAAACGATACCTTCGGGGTCGTCGATTCGGCGTTGAACGACCCGGCAAGCGCCAGCTTCAATCCTGTGCTTGCGCCCTACGATCTTACCCGCGGCGGCACAACCTACACGTTTCATGGGCGGACGGATGTGAAGCAGCTTGCGCTCTACGGCGAGGACTCGCTCACCGCGGGCAACTGGCTGTTCAATCTGGGCATTCGCGGCGATCTCTACAATGGGCTTTCGATCCAGCGCGAAGGCGAGCCGCGCGTCGGGGTCTCCTACAATCTCAAGAAGACCGGCACGGTGCTGCGCGTCTCCTATGCGCGCACGCAGGAGACGCCGTTCAACGAGAACCTCGTGCTTTCCTCCCAGGGCTGCTACGATCCCGTCGTCAACGCCGTTTTTTCGACCATCGGCAACTGTATTCCCGCGCCCTTCAATCCCGGCTTCCGCAACGAGATCCACGCCGGCTTTGAGCAGAGCGCGGGGCGTCATTTTGTCGTCAGTGCGGAATGGATCAGCAAGTACACCCACAACGGCTATGACTTTTCCGTATTCGGCGCAACGCCTATCACCTTTCCTATCGAGTGGCACAACTCCAAGATCCCCGGCTATGCCGCCAGCGCGACACTGACGGAGTACAAGGGCTTCACCGCGCGCGTCACGCTTTCTTCGGTGGCTGCGCGCTTCTTCAATCCGCAGGTGGGCGGTCTGGGCGCTACGCCGGGTACGCCGACGGGCTACCCGTTCCGCATCGATCACGATGAGCGCTTCAACCAGACCACGCACTTCGAATACAAGCTGCCCTTCCGCAAGAGCGTCTACTACTCGTTCAACTGGAAGTATGATTCCGGCCTGGTCGCGGGCTCCGTGCCGTGCTATAACGTCACGGACCCTAACACGGCATGCAGCGGTACCTCCATCACCATCAATGGCCAGCCCGGAATCGACCTGAGCGGCTACACATACGATCAGCAGTTTCAGGCCGGGCTCGTGTGCGACGGTGTGCGGGCAACCCCGACATCGGGATTTACGCAGTGCCTGTCTTCGCAGCTCAGCTCACAGCTTGTGAAGATTCCCACTGCGGGCACGGAGGATGACGACCGCAATCCGCAACGCATCCAGCCGCGCAATCTGTTCGACATGGAGCTGGGCGATGATTCGGTGTATCACTGGCACAGCGATCGCTACCGCATCGGCGCGCGATTGACGGCCATCAACGTGGCCAATAAGTATGCGCTGTATAACTTCCTCTCCACCTTTTCCGGCACGCATTATGTAACGCCGCGCACGGTGACGGCGGAGATTGCCTTCCACTTCTAAAGCCTGTTATGAACTTGTTCGGGAAGGGCACGGCTTCAAGCCGTGCCCTTCCCGCGCACCATACATAACCCATCGGGTGCCCCACCTTCGCGATAGCTTCATCGTCGCTAAGGTGGGTTCACGATCGCTCCATGAACCCACCTTAGCCGCGATAAGACCGCGGCGAAGATGGGGCACCCGTATTCCTGCGCATCACGGCTTAGCGAGCATCGTCGCCGGGACCAGCGGCGCAGGCTGCGCGCCATCCAGGCTCACGGGAAATGCGCTCATGAGGTTGATCCGTTCCTCCGAACTTGCCAGAAACTGCCAGCAGACCACATCCGGCTTCAACAGAACGCAGGCCACCATGGTGTGCAATCGCTGGCCGGTGGGCAGGGAAAAGGTGCCGCGCAGCAGATCCGCGGCATAGCCCTGCACCGCAAACGGCATCGGCTGTCCGAACTCCGGGTGAGTCCCAAAAGCGGTCAGCTCCTGCACCTCGCTCTGGGTGTATTCGGGCAGCTGTTCCGCTGTGAATTTCTTCTTCATGCAGGCCGCGTCCGCACGCCCAATCAGCACAAGCCCCAATCCTTTTCCGCTGCCGTCCATCGCGGAGAGCGGAAAGGTCAGGCAGTGGCTCATATCCTTGCCGCCTTGGTCTTCATGGGTCATCCCCGCCTGCAGCGCCGTGCCCACCATGCTGCTCGCATCGGTGTAGGTGGACGGATAGCTGTAGCTCAGGTGCAGCGTGTCGTTGCGGTAGTTTGTCATGGTCGCCGTAGCTGCGGGTGTCGTAGCTGCGAGCGTCGGATTGGCAGCGTTCGTGGTCGCTGGGGCCGGCGTCCCCTGCGCGAAGCAGGGGCAAAAAGAGAACGCAAACAAAGCCATGACGAACGGGACGCGCATAGCCGAATGCTAGCACCGCGTACCGCTCACGTGCCCCGAAACACACCTCCTGCGTGCACGGAGAGAACTCGCGGCCGGCGCGGCCAGCTATCCTGCAAGCATGCCCTTCAGCCCCACACAGCGCACCCGGGTTCTCATCGCCTTCGGCGCGGTATATCTCTTCTGGGGTTCCACCTATGCCGCCATTCACATCGCAGGCGAGCGCCTGCCCCCACCGGTGGTCTCGGCCACGCGCTCCATCCTCACGACGCTGCTGATCCTCGTGATCGCGCTCGCCGGCGGCAAGAGCCTGCGCGTACCCAAGGGCGAAGGGCCGAAGCTTGTGCTGGTTGGCCTGCTTTTTATGAGCGGCAACAACATGCTGCTCACCTGGGGCGAGACCATGGTCCCGTCCGGCTTCGCCTCGCTGATCGTGTCCACGATGCCCATCATGATCGCGCTGATGGAACGCTTTCTGCCCAACGGCGAGCCGCTGAACAAGCGGGGATGGGCGGGCACGCTGCTGGGGACGGCGGGCATCGCCGTGCTGGTGTGGCCTTCGCTCCATGCCCCACACCTGCACGTCCTGCACTCCACGCTTCGGGGTGAGACGGGTGGCTCGCATGCGGGCCTGGGCACGTTGATTTGCCTGCTCGCTGCGCTGAGCTTCGGCATCGGTTCGGTGCTCTCGCGCCGCTTCCACTTCCGTGCCGACACCTTCGTCGCCACCGGCTGGCAGATCGGTGCGGCTGGGCTGTTTAACGCCACATTTGCGCTCGTAACCGGCGGTTTCCATCGCGCCGTGTGGACGTGGGATGGCTTTGAGGCGATCGTCTATCTTTCGGTATTCGGTTCACTCGTGGGACTTGTCGCCTTCACGTATCTGCTGCAAAACGTAGCTGTCACCAAGGTGGCAACGTACGCCTTCGTGAACCCGATGATCGCCGTGCTGCTGGGCGTTGTGCTGCTCGGCGAACGTCTGGGGCCCACCGAACTCACGGGCATGAGCATCATCGTGTGTGCCGTGGCGACCGTGGTGCTGAGCCGGGTGGGGGGTACGCCGTCCAAGGAGATATTGGATCGGGAGTTGATGGCGACGGCAGGCGATGCCGAGGAGTGAATCGGGTATAAGCGCTATTTGCTTTTGTCTGTCATTCCCGTAGGGAATCTGCGGTTACGGCGCTCCAAAGCGGCTATATCACTCGCTGCCGCTTTGGCCGGCCACCCTTTTTTCCGTTCTCCCGCGCAGCCATCGTCTTCGCCGCGCTCTTTGCACTGCCGCCGCGCATTCCCATGCGCAATGCCATCCAGCGCTCCGAGCCGAACACTCCTTCCAGCATCGCTGGAAGATAAAGGTCCGCATCGAGCTTCGGAAAATGAAGCCCTTGCCCTGAGGGTGAGATCTCGATTTCGCGTAACTGTTCCGGTGTAGCTTCTTCCAGTCCTTCGGCATTCTGGGGCGAGAAGAAAATACCCAGATGGGAGCTCAGCTGCACCACAACGCGACGGGTGCGGGTATCGTACTTTGCCGATATGGCGCGGGGATGACGCGCGCCGATCTGCTTCGCATTTTCAGTTACTTTTGCAAACTCCTCATGCGTAATCATGAATACTCTCCCAGGCCTGGTAATGCGTCGTCCGCGCCGCTTCGCGAATTATTTGGGCAACTCTGGCCATAAATCTATTGATATTTCCTCTTCTTAAATGCAGCCAACTCATTCGGTCCTAGCTTGAACCACTCCCCATTAGCCCGAAGGTCAGCAAACCGTCGGTGCCAATAGGCCTCTATGCCCGCTGGATCGTCCGTCCTAATCGTGTGAACCAAGATGACTGGCGCAGGCAGGGCTATGCGTATCTCTTTCATACGCCGCTCGAGTTCATTACTGCGTCCGACTTTGTAATAGTCACCCGATTTGAGTAGGTACACGGAGCCTTCAACCTTGAGGGTCCGCTACAGACGAGGCAGACGTCTTTGCTTGTGTAACATGCGGGAGCATCAAAGCAATATCGTTACAATCTCCAGCATCACGTGAGTGTTGTATCAATGCTTCTAGGAGCACGGCTCGGGTGGGAAAGTGATTTGCGATAGTGGTATGGCTTGGAAATCCGGGTCTACCAACACGGTATAGCCGAACCTCAGCGTAACTCGGCACGTGTCCATAGTGGCGACACGCTTCTATCACTCTCATGAGCACGTCTTTTGTTGAGAACCGTCCTTGTAAAAGGTTCTTCTCAACTCCAGCTTCCGTTAATGCGTCGCCCCACCTTGCCCAAATGACACCGTTCCATTGATGCTCTCGGACCCCGGTCAGACGCGCAAATACTTGCTTGCCAGGTGGTACACCATTCTCAGCAGTAAGGCGCTTGATCTCGGCAATTATGTGCTCACGCATATGGGCGATCATATCCACGAGAGGAGTATTAAGCGAAGATCTGGAGTGAGCGGAATGCATAGTGCTATTTACGCCGCCAGCGTACGCCGTCCTTAGAGTCTTCGAGCAGGATGCCTTTGGACACAAGCTCATTGCGAATCGCATCGGCACGCGCGAAATTACGCTTTGCTTTGGCTTGGGTGCGTTCGGCGACGAGGGCATCGATCTCGGCATCACTCGGGCCATCATTCGCATACTTCGCAATGACCTCGGGATCGGCCTCGGCGAGACGGCCTTCTCTTTCGGCCCACTGCAATGCAGCCTTTGTGAGCTCGGCATCGTTGTCTGCGATGACGGCGAAGATGGTGTCGAAGCGGGCTAAAAGTTCCAGCGTTGCATCGGCGTCGCTCTTGCAGAGTTTGCCGTGAGCGGCGGCGGTGTTGACGGCGCGGATGACCTCGAAGATGGCCGCACGGGCTTCGGCGGTGTTCAGGTCGTTCGCGAGGGCAGCGGTGAAGGCTTCATCGCCCTTGCGGATCGCGGTGGAGATCGTGTCGTCGCAGGTCTCGGTAAAGCCTTTGCCCTCGCGCATGCGTTGCGCAAACGTGCGCAGCCGTTCGATGGCGTTGGTGGATTCGCGCAGACCGTCGAAGGTGAAATTTAGCTGGTGGCGATAGGGTACGCTGAGCAGCAAAAAGCGAATCGCAGAGGCCTTGTAGCCCTTCAACAGAAGGTCGCGCAGGGTGTAGAAGTTGCCTTCGCTCTTCGACATCTTGCGGCCTTCCACGAGCAGAAAACGCACATGAAACCAGTGCCGCGCAAAGGTCTTGTGCGTGGCGCATTCCGATTGCGCGATCTCGTTCTCGTGGTGCGGGAACATCAGGTCTTCGCCGCCGGCGTGGAGGTCGAAGCTGTCGCCGAGATACCGCATTGCCATGGCCGAGCACTCGATGTGCCAGCCGGGCCGGCCCTCGCCTAGCGGTGTCTGCCAGCTTGTCTCGCCGGGCCTGGTGGCCTTCCACAAGGCGAAGTCGCGGACCGCATCTTTCTCGTACTCATCGGCGGCGATGCGGGCGCCATCTTCAATGCCTTCGAGGTCTTTCTTTGAGAGCTTGCCGTAGCTTGGATCTTTTGCAATGCGGAAGTACCAGCTGCCGTCCTCGGCCTTGTAGGCGATGTCCTCGGCCGCGAGCCGCTGGATCAGATCGACCATGCCTGCTATGTTTTCCGTTGCACGCGCGATGATCTCGGGCCGTTCGACGCCAAGCGCATCCATGTCCTCGAAAAAGGCCTTTTCGTACTTTGCGCTGTACTCGCCGATGGGCTGGTTCGCGGCGGTGGCGTTGCGGATGATCTTGTCATCCACGTCCGTAATATTCATGACGTGCTTTAGCTTCAGCCCAAAAAGACGCGCGGCGCGGCGCAGCACGTCCACATGCAAAAAGGTGCGGAAGTTGCCGATGTGGCCGTAGTCATAGACGGTGGGACCGCAGCAGTAAAAGCGGAAGTCCTGGCCGTCCTCCGCGTACAGCGGTTCGATCTTGCCGGACATGGTGTTGAAGAGGTGTAAAGCCTGGGGAGTTTGAGAAGCCACGCGCTTGATTGATATCTATGCCGCTGGCGTGGCGGTTGAAGGCCCAGCCCGGCTGCCTTCCCGGTGTGATTTTCTTTCTCGATTCTATGCGAGATGCGAGGAAGTGGGCCTAAGCCGCGGCGAAGAGCAGGTTCCCTTCGGGAATGACAACAAGAAAGGCAACGGCCAGCAATCCATGAGTGCTCAGCCGAGCCGCAGCCCCGGTGCAGCCTCCAGTGTGTCGTCGGCAAAGCGGCCGTTGAGCAGCTTGGGCCAGGCGGCGGCGGCGATCATCGCGGCGTTATCGGTGGAAAGGCTGAGGGAAGGAAAGGCCAGAGGGAGACCGCGCTTTCCTGCGACGGTTTGCAGCTTTGTGCGCAGCTCGCGGTTGGCGGCGACCCCGCCGGAGACCGCAACGGCGCGCGCTCCGCAGTGCTCGGCTGCGTTCATGACCGTGCGCGTGAAGTAACCCGTAACGGAGCCCTGAAAGCTGGCGATCAGGTCCAGCGTCTCGCGATCGAGCAGCTTCAGTGCCTGCGCGAAGGCTTGCGGATCGTTCGGCTTCGCTGTCGAAAGCCCCGCACTGCGCATTGCCGCGGCGCGTGCGGCGATGCGCTCACGCATGCCGTGCAACTCGGTGTAGCGGCGCACGGCGGTCTTGATGCCGCTGAAGGAGACGTCGAAGCGGCGGTGCTCCTCGACCGCAGCATCTACCAGCTTCGGAGCGGTACGCCCATGCGATTTCGTCTTGATCTGCGCAAAGCGAAACGGCACGGCTGCAGGATTTCCGTGGGTCGCGAGCGCGTCCATCCACGGGCCGCCGGGGTAGGGCAGGCCGAGCAGCTTGGCGACCTTGTCGAAGGCCTCGCCGGCGGCGTCGTCCACCGTGCGCCCGACGTTGCGATAGCTCCACAGGCCATGGTCATCGCGTGAAGCGAGATAGAGATGGCTGTGTCCGCCCGAGACCACCGCCGCCAGCAGGGGAGAGGCCTCCGCGAAGCGCTGTTCGGCCTCCAGCAATACCGCCTGGATGTGGCCTTCGAGATGGTTGACGGCGATCAGCGGAAGCTCCGCGCCGAACGCAAGGGCTTTGGCAAAGGTGATGCCTACGAGCAGCGCTCCCGCCAGTCCCGGACCTTCCGTTACGGCCACCGCGCTGAGTTCGCGATAGCTTTTCACACCTGCCGCGCTCATCGCCTCGCGCACCACGGGGATGATATTGCGCAGATGTTCGCGGCTGGCGAGCTCCGGCACCACACCGCCGTAGTTTGCATGAACCAGCTGCGAGGCGACGATGTTGGAACGCACATCGCGGCCGTCCGCGACAACCGCCGCCGAGGTCTCGTCGCAGGAGCTTTCGATGCCGAGGATCAGGCGTGGAATCACATAGCTATCCTACGATTTCCGCCCTCCGTCTTGATCAGAGCTGGGTGCCCCACCTTCGCGACGGTTTCATCGTCGCTAAGGTGGGTTTACGCATAGTCTCAGAGTTCGCATCAGTGACGCCAAAAACCCACCTTAGGCGCAAAAGGCGCGCCGAAGGTGGGACACCCAGCTCTGCGGCCGTTAGGAAGAGCTAGACCGCTTGGCCGCCGCCGACCACCTGCTTGGCATCCGAGAGCGTGACCTTCACATCCAGCCGGCGCTGGCCGCGATAGATCGTCAGCGTGACTGTATCGCCGGCGCGATGGGCGTTCAGCGCGCCCGAAAGGTCCTGCGGCGTGGTGATCTCCTGGCCGTCGATCCCGACGATCAGGTCACCGCCCAGCATCACGGGGGTGTTACCCATGTAGGCGCGCTGCGTTCCTCCCTTGAGTCCGGCATGTTCCGCGGCGCCGCCGGGCAGCACGCGCTCGATCAGGATGCCGTAGTCGGCGGGCAGGCCGATCTGCTCGGCGACGTCGGGACCGATGGGCAGCGTGACCACGTCAAGCGAAGGCCGACGGACCCGGCCATAGTGCTCGAAGTCGCTCAGGACAGCCTTTGCGGTCGAGATCGGGATGGCAAAGCCGATGCCGGCGGACTGGTCGGCGCCGCCGTTGGGGTTGGAGGCGATCAGCGTGGTGATGCCGATGACCTCGCCATGCGAGTTCAGCAGCGGACCGCCGGAGTTGCCGGGATTCACGGAGGCGTCGGTCTGGATGGCGTCTTCAATTTTGTTGCCGGAGGGCATGGCGATCGAGCGAATCGCGGAGATGATGCCGCGCGTCATCGTTCCGGAAAAGCCGAACGGGTTTCCGATGGCATACACCTGCTGACCAACGGTCAGGCTGGAGCTTTCGGCCAGGGTCGCCGGCTGCAGATTGGCCGCGCCCTGGATCTGCAGCAGCGCGAGGTCGTGGTTGGGATCGTCGCCCACCACGGCGGCCTTGTACTTGTGCTTGTCGGAGAGTGTCACCTCCACCAGTTGCGCGTTTTCCACGACATGATGATTGGTGAGGATATGCCCTTCCTTGTCCAGGATGAAGCCCGATCCCTGCCCCTGCTGCGGCACGGGGCGATAGAAGAAGTCGTAGGCCACCTCGGTCGAGGTGATGTTCACGACGCTCGGCAGCGCGCGCTTGTAGACGGCGATGTTCTGCTGCTCTTCGGTATCGAAGGCGGGCGCGGCGGAGGCGACGCGAAGGCCGAACTCGCCCAACGGCCCGTGCACCGCCTCGGTAGCAGCGTCTTCGGCGATCGGGTGCAGAAGGCCGGCGAGGGTCCCGGACGGGAACATGCGGCTCGCAAGATAGTGCAAGCCGAAGAGAATGATCAGGACGAGAAGAATGGGGCGCAGTTTCATCGGGAGGGCAAATGGGGGAAACGACTTGAATCAGACACTGTGAATGTGAACGCGGAATGCATGGGGGAGTCGCGGTGCTGCTCCTATTCTAGCTGTCCGCTGTTCCATCTACCCGATTTCCGGCTGCCCGATTTTGAGCCATCGGCACGGGCTGCGTCGGGTTCTCCCGGTTTGTTCCGTACGCAGCCAACTTGTCGCGATTCGCGCCAGTGCGCTGGGTTATTTCCCGGTTAATGCAGAACTCTTCCATTGATTGGCGTTAGCCGTGCGATTTTCGTGTAGAAAATAGAGAACTGTAGCACTTGCTCTGCATGGAAGTTCCCGCCTTGGGGGGCTAACTCTGCGCATGTCGAGATGTATTCTGCGATCTTTGGGCCTGGGGTTGACTGTGTGGTGCGGATCGGGCTGGGCGCCCGAAGCCGCCGCCGCTGCACAGACCACCGCGCCTGCCCGGACAGCCTCCGCGACGCTCTCCGGGACCGTTACCGACAGCACCGGCGCTTTGATTCCCCATGCGGCCGTGGAGGTCTCCGGCCCGGGCGGCGACGAGGAGCTGCAGACCGATGGCGCGGGCCGCTTCAGCGTTTCTGTCGCGCCCGGCATCTATCGGCTCAGGGTTGAATCCGAGGGCTTCGAGCCCTTCCTCAGCCAGGATGTGCTCTTGAAGGCGAACGCGGTGTTGCGGCTGCCGGTCCAGCTTGCGGTTGCGGGCGTGAAAGAGCAGATCGACGTGGGCACGGCGCGAGGGGGCTCCACCGATCCGAACGACAACGCCGGCGCGCTGGTGTTTTCGGGGAGCCGGCTGAACATGTTGTCCGATGATCCGGCGACGCTGCAGCAGCAGATCAATGCAATCGCCGGTCCGGGGCTGGGGGGAAGCACGCAGATCCTGGTGAATGGCTTCTCCGGCGGCCGGCTTCCGCCAAAGGCGGCGATTCGCAGCATCAGCATCAATCGCAATCCGTACTCCGCGTATTACGACACGCCGGGTTTTGGCCGGGTGGAGGTGGACACAAAACCCGGAGGGGATGCCTTCCATGGCGCGCTCGACTTCGCCGGGACGGACCAGCCCTTCGACACCCGCAACCCCTACACCATGCTGCAGCCGCCGTTCTATCAGTTTCAAACCGACGGCAACCTGACCGGGCCGATCGATAAAAAGACCAAGAAGACCACCTTCTTTCTGGCGGAGAATATTCAGCAATTGGCCAACAACGCCGTCGTGAATGCGGAGGTGCTGGACGCGACGCTGACGCCCACCACAACTTCGCAGGCCCTGGCCGCGCCGCAGCTCACGCAGACCTACTCCTTGCGGGTTGACCGGCAGTTCAACCCCAACAACTTCGGCTTCCTTCGCAATGAGTGGAGTCAGACGCACGTCACGAACAGCGGCATCAATCCGCTGGTGCTGCCGTCTTCGGCGTTCGCGTCGAACACGCTTACCGATACGCTGCAGGCTGCGGATACGCAGGTCTTCGGCCCACATGCAGTCAACGAGGCCCGCTTCCAGTACCTGCGCAGCCGCGTGAGCCAAGCCCCCAACAGCGCGCAGCCCACGCTGATCGTGCAGGGAGCGCTGCAGGAGTTCGGCAATCCCGCCCAGGCGCTGCGCGACAACGGGGACCACTTCGAGCTGCAGGACCGCTTCGAGCTCGATCGCGGCAAGCATTCGGTGCGCGCTGGCTTTCGGCTTCGCGAGCTGCGCGACGCAAACTACTCGAATGCAAACTTCAATGGCGAGTACATCTTCAACAACATCATGGCCTACCAGCTCACGGAGCGGAACCTGGCGAACTGCGCGAACCCCGGCAGCCCGTTGTGCCTCACTCCGCAGCAGCTGCAGGCCGCCGGCGGTGGCGCCTCGCAATTCAGCATTACGACGGGCCAGCCGAATGCGCTGCTCTATACCGATGACATCGGCATCTTCGCCGAAGACGACTGGCACGTGAAGCGCACCGTCACCTTCAGCTACGGTCTGCGCCTCGAGAGCCAGTCGGCCGTCCCGGACCACAGCGATCCGGCGCCGCGCCTGGGCCTGGCGTGGGCCGTGCGGCATGGCAAAAGTCCGATGCCCCTGGTGGTATTGCGTGCCGGCTATGGCATTTTTTACCAGCGCTTCCCGGCCGCCAGTCTGCTGCAGGCCATACGCCAGAATGGTGCCTCCGAGCTCGCCTACTTTGCCCAGAACCCTACCTTCTTCGGCCAGAACCCGGACGGTTCGCCGACGCTGCCGCCCACCGGGCAGCTCACCGCAAACGAGCCGACGATCTATCGCGTCAATCCCAGCCTGCGCACCAGCTACACGCAGGCGGCCAGCATCAGCGCCGATCGCAGCATCGGCCGGCGCGGCACGGCTTCGGTCACAGCTCTTTATGGGCACGGCACCCATGAGTACCTCACCCGCAACATCAACGCGCCGCTGCCGGGCACCTACAACCCTGCGGTAAGCAACAGTGGCACACGCCCGCTGGGCACAGCGCAGAACATCTACCAGCTCTCCTCCGACACCAATGAAAATGACGAGCTGCTCTTTGCCAACACGCAGCTGCAGCTCACCAAAAACCTCTTCATCTATGGCTTCTATGTGCTGCAGCGGCAGATCGAAGAGCCGCAGGGATTCGCCAGCTATCCCTCAAACCAGTACGATCTGAAGGCCGACTACGCCCGTGCCACCGGGGTGGATACACAGTCATTGAACTCCGCGGTGATATGGACGCTGCCGCAGGGCTTCGGCTCCGCGCTGTTTTTCAACGCGCACTCGGGCGCGCCGTTCGACATCACTACCGGCGCCGACCTCAACGGCGATACCTTCTACAACGACCGTCCCGCCTTCGCCACGGACCTCACGCGGCCCTCCGTCGTGCGCACCAGCTTTGGCAGCTTCGATACGCTGCCCATGCCGGGTCAGCAGATCATTCCACGCAACTACGGCAACTCCCCGGGCCTGTTCTGGGTGGATCTGCAGCTGAACAAGGACTTCCACATCGGCCCGCGTCCAACGGCGAAGACCGCTGGGGCCTCAGCTCCAGGAAAACTCGCACCGTCCCCGGCGATCCCGGATCGGCCGTGGGAGCTGAAGTTCCAGGTGGAGATCCAAAATCTGTTGAACCACAATAACCCGGGGCTGCCCATCGGCGTGCTGCCCACACCGGGTGAGCCGATGTGCAGCGGCTTCACCGCGTCTGCCGCCTGCTCCTACTTCGGGCATTCGCTTTCCCTCGCCAGCGACTTCAGCCCGCTGACGGCATCCAACCGTACGATTCTGGTGCAGAGCTTTTTCACGTTTTAGAAGCTGTTATGAACCTGTACGGAAAACTCCTGCGTTGGGAAGGGGGTGGCTTCAGCCACCCCGTAAGTGTTTTGGCTTCAATCCGGCTTTAGCCGCTGGGGTAAGCTTGGCCAAGCGTACCTCAGCGGCTGAAGCCGCCGCTTTCGTTCCTTTTTTCGGCACGGCTGAAGCCGTGCCCTTCCACAAACAAGTTCATAACAACATCTAGATTGCATCCCTTCAAACTTCACGCCCCACCATCCCAGGGATGTCCTGACTCTCTGAGCGGTCTCGTCGAACATGCGTACGCTTCGTGTTGAAGTCACGCGTCTTCGCGGTCACAGATGCGTCGAATACAAGAGTCCTCCATGCCGCGAACGCTCCGCTTCCTCCTGTTTGCCATCCCATTCCTGTTGCTGCTGCCGGTGGGGACCGCTCTCGCGCAGGGTGAGGGCGGCAGCGGCGTCGTTACAGGCACGGTGCTCGACCCCACGGGGGCGCGGATTTCCGGGGCGACGCTACAGTTCACGCACGGCCGCGCGAGTCGCACAACGAAGGCCGATGCCATAGGCCGCTTTAGCGTGAGGCTGCCGGCCGGCAGCTACGTCGTGACCGTGAGCGCCCGTGGATTTTTCACCCCCCAACAGCGTGCCGTCGTCGTCACAGCCGGCTCCCATGCGGACCTGCCGCTCACGCTCGCCGTGGATGCCGATACGGCCGAGGTCAACGTGGATGCGACGGATGCGGCCAGCACGGCGGAGGCGGACAACCGGACCGCCATCATCCTCGGCGGCGCCCGGCTCGCCACCTTGTCCGACGACAACGCCACGTTTCAGCAGCAGGTGCAGGCGATGGCGGGGGGCGGCGACGCGGGGCAGACGCAGCTCATCGTGGACGGCTTCACCGGGGGCGGGTTCCCACCGAAAAACGCGATTCGCGAGATCCGCATCAACAGCAATCCGTTCTCGGCCGAGTACGACACCATCGGCTTCGGCCGCATCGAGATCTTCACCAAGCCCGGCACCAATCATCTCCATGGCTCGCTGGAGCTCTCCGGCACCGACCAGAGCTTCAACGCGCGCAACCCCTATGACCTCGGCACGCAGCCGCCGTATCACGACCTCTACCTCGACGGAAATATCAACGGTCCGCTGGGGAGCAGGACCTCGTATTTCATCAGCGGGGAACGCACGGATCAGCAGAATAACGCCGTCGTGAATGCCGTTACGGCGACCTCGGGCGATACAACGGCGACCACCTCGCAGGCCGTGCCCAGCCCGCTGATCAGCAACAGCGTCACGGCGCGGATCGATCGCCAGGTCACCGCGAATAACGTGCTCACCGCACGGTTTGAATGGGACAACAGCGGCCAGAGCAACAGCGGCGTCGGCCTGCTGGTGCTGCCTTCCGAGGGGCTGACCACCAGCACGACCTCACAGACGCTGCAGCTCAGCGATACGCAGACCGTCGGTACGAAGACCGTCGTCGAAACACGCTTCGAGTACGTCCGCACGCGCATGGGGCAGATCCCCAACAGCACCGCTCCCACGCTGGTGGTGGAAGGCTCGTTCTCCGGCGGCGGCAGCGGGGCGCAGACGGTCACGGATAACGGGGATCACTACGAGCTGCAGGAGTACATCTCCCGCGTCTTCGGAGCGCATCTGCTGCGTGTGGGGGGCCGCTTTCGCGTGAATCGCGAGGCCAATACCTCTACCGGCGGCTACAACGGTTCGTTTACCTTTCCGAGCCTCGCCGCGTATCAGCAGACGGTCGGGGGCGGTGCCCCGGCGGCCTCGCAGTTCAGCGTGACCGTCGGTACTCCGTCCGCGGAGGTCTCCACCGCGGATCTGGGCGCATACGCCGAAGACGAGTGGAAGCTGAGCAGGAGGTTGACACTGAACTATGGCTTGCGCCTCGAAAGCCAGACGGCTATTCCGGATCACTTCGATCCCGCCCCGCGCCTGGGCGTCGCGTATGCTCTGCAGCCGGGTCAACGCAAGGAGCCGATCGCCGTGCTGCGTTCGGGCTTCGGCATCTTCGACCAGCGCTTTGTTGTTGGCGATCTGCTGACGTCGGTGCGCCAGAACGGCGTCTCGCAGCTCTCCTACTTCGTGGAAAACCCGCAGTTTTACTGCACGACGCTCGCCTGCATCCAGGGTCAGCTGCCCCTGTCGTCCTCCACGGAGCCGACGACGTATCACGTGAGCCCGAGCCTGCACTCGGCGTACTCCATGACCGGCAGCTTCTCCGCGGAGCACGGCTTTGCGAACGACAAGGGCACCATCAGCGCGACCTACATCGTCACGCGTGGCGTGCACCAGTACCTCTCGCGCAACATCAACGCTCCGCTGCCCGGCACCTACGATCCCACCGACGCGGCGAGCGGCGTTCGCCCCCTCGGCGGCACACAGAACCTTTATCAGTTCAGCTCCGACGGTGCACGGCACGCGCAGATCCTGATGGCCAGCGCCGATCTGAATCCGACGAAGAGCCTTTCGGTATGGGCGTTCTTTTATAAGCAGAACCGCACCGCGGATTCGGGCGGATCCACATCCTTTCCCTCGAATGAATACGATCTTGCGCAGGACTATGGCCGGGCTGCCGTGACCAAAAACCGCCTCTTCTCCGGCGTCTGGTACAACGCTCCGGGAGGCCTCAACGCAGGCCTCTTCTTCCGCGCAACCTCGGGGACGCCGTTCAATATTACGACCGGGACCGACGGCAACGGGGACACGATCTTCAACGATCGCCCGGCATTTGCAACGGATCTCACCCGCGCCTCCGTGGTGCGCACGCGTTACGGCAACTTCGACACCGCACCCATCGCGGGACAAAGCATTATCCCGATCAATGATGCGACGTCGCCGGCGTTCTACTCGCTGCAGCTGACCGCCTCGAAGGAGTTCCATTTCGGCCCGCGGCCGGCGCCGGAGAAGCCCGCGCCCGGCCAGCCCGCGCCCCAAGGCAGACCCGAGCCGCGCTATCAGCTGCGCTTCTCGGTCGAAGGGCAGAATGTGCTGAACCACAACAATCCCGGCGTCCCCGTGGGTATTCTGAGCTCGCCGTTTTTCGGGCAGTCGATCTCGCTGGCAAACTCTTCGAGCATCACGGCGGCGAATCGGACGGTGACGCTGCATACGAATTTCAGCTTTTGAAGCGAAGCCCGTAGTTGTTATGCAGCAAATGCGAACAGCAGGTTCCCTGCGGGAATGACAGAAAGAAAGGCAAGAGCGCCAAACAGTGAAAGGAAGCCCGACGGCTTCCTTTCACCACAAACGAACTTAACGTACAGATTTACTTGGCTGCGAGCTCCGCCTGCGCGCCAGCCTTCAGCGCCTCGGCCTTGTCGGTTTGTTCCCAGGTGAAGGTGTCGCCGCTGCGGCCGAAGTGACCGTGGGCGGCGGTCTTCTGGAAGACCGGGCGACGCAGGTTGAGGCTCTCGATGATGCCCTTGGGGGTAAGCTTGAAGTTTTCGCGCACCAGCTCAATGAGGCGCGACTCGGGGATCGTGCCCGTGCCGAAGGTGTCGATGCGCACGCTGACCGGCTCGGCTACACCGATCGCGTAGGCAAGCTGCACCTCGCAACGGTCCGCCAGGCCGGCCGCGACGATGTTTTTCGCGACGTAGCGCGCCATATAGGCCGCGGAACGATCGACCTTGGTGGCATCCTTGCCGGAGAAGGCGCCGCCACCGTGCCGGCCCATGCCGCCATAGGTGTCCACGATGATCTTGCGGCCGGTGAGGCCGGTATCGCCCATGGGTCCGCCGATGACGAAGCGGCCGGTCGGATTGATGTGGTATTTGGTGTTTTCGTCGAGCAGCTCGGCGGGGATGACGGCCTCGATCACATGCTCCTGGATCTCGGCGCGCAGCTGGTCGTTGCCGATCTCGTCGGCGTGCTGGCTGGAGATGACCACGGCATCCACGCGGACGGGCTTGCCCTCAGCGGAGTATTCAACCGTGACCTGGGTCTTGCCGTCGGGGCGCAAATAGGGGAGTTTGCCGTTGCGGCGAACTTCACTCAGCTTCTCGCTCAAACGATGGGCGAGCGAGATGGGCGTCGGCATGTACTGCGGGGTCTCGTTGGTGGCATAGCCGAACATCATGCCCTGGTCGCCGGCGCCGCCGGTGTCCACGCCCTGGGCGATGTCGGGCGACTGTTTGTTGATCGCCGAAATCACCGAACAGGTATTGCAGTCGAAGCCCTTCAGCGCATCGTCATACCCGATGTTGCGGATCGTCTCGCGCACCAGCGTCTGCACATCGAGGTGAGCCTTGCTGGTGATCTCCCCGGCAACGACCACCAGGCCGGTGCAGGTAAGCGTCTCGCAGGCCACGCGGCTCATAGGGTCTTGGGTGAGGCAGGCATCCAGAATGGCGTCGCTGATCTGGTCGGCGATCTTATCGGGATGGCCTTCGGTGACGCTTTCGCTGGTGAAAAGGTAACGATCGGTGGTGGACAAAGGTGGTGCTCCTGGTATGAGATAGCCGGACCCGTCCCCCCTCGACAAAGCACAGGCGGACGCCCGACGCCCGGAGCAACTGCGGTGCAGAAAACCGGGCGTTCGATGCCTGCGAATGCAGGGCACAGAACATATTCAATTCTAACTGCAATGATCCGCTTGCGCGCCAGCGGGGAACAGGGTGACACATGGGTGCCCCATCTTAGCCGCAGTTTTATTGCGGCTAAGGTGGGTTCCTTGCTCAGAGTCAAGTCAAATTCCCGTCTTCCGGGAAACCCACCTTAGCGACGATGGAACTGTCGCGAAGGTGGGGCACCCGCTTCCGGGGCGTTCAGGCTTCTGAAACTGGACCGGGTTTTGTGGGGGCGAGCATTCCCTGCGAGTCCGCGTCCCCCCGGTGCAGGCCCACGCGCGGCTGCACCACATAGTGCCAGACGACGACCGCGAGCGCGAGCACCGAAACCACCATCACCACCACGCCCCACCAGCGGCGGCGCACGGGGGCCATGGCCTCCAGGCGGGCGCGGTGGACGTTCTCGGCAAACTGCGCCAGGTCCGGCTCGGTCTCATCCAGGCCGCCACCCTCGGCGAAGCGCTCCAGCCACTGCTCCTCGTCCAGGCCCATGTGCCGGCAGTAGCTGCGTACGATTCCCTTGCGGAGAACGCCGCCGGGCAGCTCGTCGAACAGGTCGGCCTCCAGCGATTGGAGGTGGCGCACGGAGAAGCGTGTGGCGCGCGCGACCTCTTCAAGCGTCATGCCGCGGTGCTCGCGCTCCACACGCAGCTCGCGGCCAACCCTGACCTGATCTTCCGCAGAAATCTGCACCGCCGGCCCGCCCTCCGCGTGAGATTTGCAAGCTCAGCTTCTAACTTGCAGCCGCCTCTAATGACCTTCTGATGATCCTTAATGATCGCCGGGTTCCGGCCCAAGCGCCAGAATCAGACTATGCTCCGCCGGCAACAGGGTGGAGCGCACTGGATGGAGCTGACTATCCAGCTCACCCATGCTTCCGGGGAGATCTTCGGTGTTGAATATGACATGCGTTGCCCCGAAATCATGCGCCGCCTGCGTGATCGCATCCAGACCGTTAACAGGCAGCGCCACGGTGGCGTAGCCGGAGGTAACGGAAAACTGTACCGGGTCGCCCGTGAGCACAACGGCGGAAGCGGGGTTGGCTCCCAGGGCGGCCAGCCCCTGAGCCTCAAAGCGGTCCCCGGCTCCGGTCTCGTTCATGGTCACGACATCGCGACGATCTTCCATCAGACCGCTCAGCGCATTGGCGCCGATGACGGCGACGGCAAGCGCGGTCGCGAGCCGGGGCGTGCGCGCCACCCGGCGGATCGCCACCATCACCAGGACAAAGGCCAGGGGCATCATGCCGGTCGCTGTCCGCAGCGCGGAAAAACCACCCACGGCGGGCAGGATCAGCGTGTACGCGAGCAGCGCCGCGACGAAAAAGACAGCAGCTCCGGTGAGCTCGGGAAGGCTCCTTGCGGCAGTTTCTTTGCCTCCTGCATAGGCTTCTGCACCGCCTCCTGCACCACGGGGAGTGTCGCTGTTGCGAAGAAAAAGTCCAGGCAAAAAGACCAGTGCGGCGTAGCCGATCATCAGCACAGCGATGCGGTAGACGACCGTCGCAAAGGTGCCGATGCGGAACAGCAGCAGGTGCTTCAAACCATGCGCGAGCAGGCTGTGGCGGCTTACCGGCTCGTTGTAGCGAACAAAGTCGCTGAGGTCATTCAGGTAGAGCGCCTGCGCCGTTCCCGACGGAAAGGCGGTTCCGAGAATCGCCCGGTAGAGAAGGTGCATCGGCAACAGCGCCACCATGAAGCCCAGCAGCATGGCGATCGCATAGGGCACGGAGCTGCCGGGCCGGCGGGCCGAATCGCCGCCGCGGGAGGCGTTCCGGTGCCGCTGCCAAAGCACCCCCAGCAACGGCAGCAGCAGAAGTGCGGCATCGTTGCGGATGAGGTACGCCGCGCCCACGCAGCCCAGCGCCAGGATGTCCTGCAGCAGTCCTTGGCGACGCACGGTAAAAAGCGCGAGAAACCATGTCACCGCCGCGCCGTAGGGGAGCCCGGAGTCGGGCGACAGCGACCCGATCCAGGCCGACGAGGACAGCAGGCAAAGCGCGAAGCTGCCCAGCGCCAACCGGCGGTCGCCATAGGCGCGCATCGCGATGTGCCACGCCGCGGCTGCGAAGACCACCCCGACGAGCGTGGTAACCAGGATGCTGCTATGAAGGGTGACGCCGCCCAGGTATCGCAGGGGCATCAACAGGAGGCTGATCCCCGGGCGCCAGTACTCGACACCGGTGTTGGGAAGCGTGGGATGGGCTTGCTGAAAGTCGTACAGAAAACGGGTATGGAAGCCTCCGCCGGAGGCCAGGGTCTGCGCCATTCCGAGGTAGTAGCAGGCATCCGGCGTACCGCAAAAGGTGAGTGGACGAGCCATCCAGAGGCGAACGCCCACGACGAGCACCGACAGCACCCCGGCAAGACGCGCCTCCGGTGTGCGCAGACCCTCTAGCCTCATCCCTACTCCCCGCTCGACTTCCCGACTCGCCCGGGTGCGGCGATGGTTTTCCCATCGTAGCAGCACCTTTATGCTCCCGTGCTCGCCGAAGGCGGCTTGCAAATTGACGATTCCGGGCTCCGCCTCATGCCGGCAGTGCGCCTCGGGAAGCTCTGACCAAGTCAATGGATGGGGTCAAACAAAATGCCCGGGCTGAACGGGCTGGGGAAAAAGACTCTGCGCAGGCGGAAATCGCACCCCAGCGGCTAAAGCCGGATTATGAACAAAGCACTTACGGGGTGACTGAAGCCACCCCCTTCCCAAATGCAGCGTTTTTCCGCAGCCTGTTCAGCCCCGGGCATTTTGTTGGACCTATAGCTAATTTTGCATAGCTATCGAGATGACGCCTTCATACCAATACGGAAACCGCTTTAATCCATTGACTTGATCAGAGCTTTCTAAACGGAATCGACTCAGGTTCGGATATGAATCCGTTCTATCGAGCAGCTCTCGTGGCTACCACAGATAGGTCGCCACGATTCTAGGCGGCCCGGGCTTCCCATTGATGATTGTGACCTCCACGACAGCTTCAAAGTTACCTCCCTCTCGTGGCATACGCTTGTTTTGCTTCAGATCGGTTAAGATCTGCTCGTCGGAAAGTGCCTCAGCCGCCGCGATGGTTCCGTTCTCACCAATCCCGGCGGCCACAACGACGACCTGCTCCGTGGTGGGGTCGTGAAAGCGTGCGATCAGTCCATAGTCCTCGTTGACCTTGTCGAGGGGAGCTAAGGTGTATACGGACCATCTGCGTTTTCGGTCAGCCCGCTCCTCAATCTCAAAGGTATTGGCGGCGGACCGGACAAAGTGAAAGCGCAACGGATCAGTGAGTCGCATCGTCCACGGATTATCAAAGCCAGACACAAGAATCACAGGTCCCTTTTGCAAATCAGGAAACGACGCCTGCGCCGACGACTCAACATTGATGATCTTATTGTGCCCTGAAAGAACTTCCTGGAGCTTTGCCAGCGCAATCGTATCTGCCAGGGCGACTGGATCTGAGTGTAGGGCGTGTAGACCGACAGAAGCGTCATAGACTCCTGCCGTCGAAGCATCTGTTAATGCCAAGACTGATCCCACCAGGATCAGCACAGGGTGATGATCTTCCAGAATGGGACGCCAAAAGAGCTTTACGGCTGAAGTCCGCATGTAGGAACTTACAAACAGTAGGCTCATGATGAGCAGAAGGGTGCCGACCAGCGCGATCGTCACACCCTTGGCTCGTTTAGAAGTCCGAGCCCCATCCGCAGTATGGTCACGTCGAGGAACATCGGCCGGCAGAACCGGACTTTCCAGCGTCACCGGCTCCTCTAAACTGAGGATGCCGCCGCCCTGGCCGGGGGCAGGCTTGAACTCTGGAACATAGGAACCGGGGTGCAACTCGATGCGGAGCTCTTCCTGATGCTCCGGTTCGTAATAATACTGGGCGAGCCGCTTGCGAACTTCACCGGCAGTCACCCTCACCACCGGGTCCGAGTTTAGGTCATATCCGGGCTTTCGTCCGAAGGCCTCAACCCCGATCGTGCGCTCCTTGAGATCCTCTTGGCATCCGGTCAAAGTCTTGCGAACAACATAATTCAGAAAACTCGGGTACCGGCGACTGTGACTGAAGTGAGGACTGCTCTGAATCCGCATTAGCTGCCGTTCGACGATGTCGGGAGCAGCAGCGCCTTCGAGTTGATTTTCGTTAGACATGGGAATACAGCATGGGCCGTGAGGGTGATGGGGAGTATTATACCCCGCCCCATCTGTCCTCACCCTGATCGCTAAGCTATTCTCTTTCAGCAGTTTAAGCATTTCCAGACAAGCTCCATGCAGTAGCGCACCTGTTCAGCTGTTTCCGGGCGTAGCTATGGTTGGCACGCTCATGAAGAGGAGGTGTTCTGGTGCCTTTTAGCTGGATCGGAGCCGTCCACTCGTCGGACGTTTGGGCTTCAACATTGCCGAGTGTGCCCGATTTCGGCCGCTTCTTATGGGCTCGCTCTGAACGCCAGCTCGAAGTCATGCACGACCGATCGGCGTCATGATCGAGGCTGGCGCCACTGAAGACAGATAGGGATTTGGAAGCAAACTTTTGGAGGCAGTAATTGATGAAGCAGGAACACAGATTGAAAATCGCCGTACATTTAGGACTGGTCTCGGGCTGTCTACTTGCCCCGGCGGTCCTGGACCTGGTCGCGACGCCGGCTTTCGCCCAGGTCACAAACGGCACCATCTCCGGAACGGTCACCGACACCACGGGCGCCGTCATTCCCCATGCCCCGGTTGTGTTGACCAATCAGGCTACTGGCAGCAAGTATTCCAGTAAGAGCAACGGCTCCGGGCTGTTTTCGTTTACAGGTCTGCCTTCGGGCGACTTCACTGTGACGATCGCGGCGCCCGGCTTCCAAACCTTCAATGAAAAGGGCGTCCACCTCGACCCGGGCGACAGTCGCAATCTGCCCAACCTCAAGCTCGCGACCGGAGGCGGAAACACAGAGGTTACCGTCGAAGCCCAGGGCGATGTACCCCTGGACACCGGTGAGAAATCCGATCTGATCACGGCCGAGCAGATCAAACATCTCTCGGTGGAAGGTCGCGATGTAACCGAGCTGCTGAAGACGCTGCCCGGCTTTGCCATCGCCACCCAGACGAACAGCACGCCGAACAATGCAGCGTACGACCCGTCGCAGGTCAACGTTACAGGCGCGATCGGCAGCTACGCAGCCAACGGCAATATCGCAACCGGCAACAGCCTCAAGCTCGACGGAGCCAATATCACCGACCCCGGCGGCTATGGCGCATCGGTGCAGAACATCAATTACGATCAGGTCGCCGAGGTGAAGGTGGAAACCTCCAACTTCGGAGCCGATGAGGCGAACGGGCCGGTTGTGATCGCCACCGTGACCAAGTCAGGCACGGATCACTTTCACGGGGAACTCTACACCTACGCCCGCACCAGCCAGCTGGACAGTTCAGACGCCCTGAACGGGCCTACAGCCCAGGCCAAGGATCCGGACCACGAGGTCTATCCGGGGTTCAATGTCGGCGGTCCCGTCCTTATCCCCGGCACCCGCTTCAATCACAATCACAATTTCACGTTCTTTGCCGGCGCCGAGGACTACGCCCAGCGCGACATCTACGCCTACGGTGGCGCTGCGAGTGCGCTTGTGCACTCCCTGGTGCCGACGGCGAACATGCGTCAAGGAAACTATAGCGCAAGCGAGCTGCAGAACTATCTTGGGCCGACCCTCTACGCGAACGCCTCCAACCTGGACAACTATGGAGAGGTCGCCGTCGTGCCCACGTTCGCCAAGGATGGGACGCCGGTCGTAGGGGGACAACTTGGGACGCAGTATTTCGACCCAGGCTACTCTTACATTGCTTCGACCTTCCCGCTCCCCAATAACGTTCCCACCCTGTCGAATCCCTTCAACTGGCAGAGCGTCGATTACATCAATGACGATCTTTATCAGGTGATCGCCCGTGTCGACCTCGCGATTTCGGAGAGGAATCACTTTTTTGCGCGATATACCACAGAGCGTGGCGCCTCCGGAGAACCGGCGGCCATTTACTACAATCCGCCTGGCCTGAACACGCCGGGCGGCGGTGAAAGCAGCATTAACTCAGAGTCCGCTGCAACCAACCTGACCACCATTATCAGTTCAACTCTGACCAATCAGGTCTTTGCAAATCTTATCTACCTCGATCAGGCGTTTGTCAGTGGCAATCCCAGCGTTCTCGCTAACTACCCCTATCAGGGAGCGTTTGCGAACGGACGGCATCCCTTCCCGATGCTCACTGGATACACGACGAACCAAAGCGGCGGTCTGCCTCTCCTGATCACGCCCGACTACACGCTGAGCCCGCTCTTCTCGCACAAGTTCATCCCCGAGGTGGGCGATAATCTCACCAAGGTGTTGGGCAAGCACACCGTGGTGGCGGGCGTCTATGGCGAGCGCATCACCAACAATCAGAAGGCCGATAACATCAACACCAACGGGAATATCTCCAATTACTATCTGCCGGCGGCCGGTCAGACCTTTACGGACCTTGACGGCTCCACGCCTACCATGTCCGGCAATTGGGTCGCGGACAACTACGAGGGCTTTTTTCAGCAGTACGGACAACAGAACATCCTGCCCGACATCAATCTCTACTTTTGGAATAACGATTTCTTTGTGACGGACTCCTGGAAGGTGATTCCGCGACTGACGCTCAACCTCGGCGTGCGCTTCGAACATGACGGTCTCTGGAACGATGCCTATGGCAATGGCGTCGCAACCTTTAATCCCTCTCTGATCACCAGTGGCGCCAGCAACTCCCCTTATCCGGGTTTCTTGTGGCATAAGATCGATCCGTCGCTGCCCCTCTCGGGTGTCCATTCCGCGGACCTTTATACCGAGCCGCGCGTTGGTTTCGCCTGGGACGTGTTAGGGACCGGCAAGACGGTTATCCGCGGTGGCTGGGGTGAGTATCGCGGGCATGACTCCTGGAACAGCACCTCGACGGCAGTGGGGATCACGCAGAATACGAACAGTGTCTTTTATGGCAGTCCGTACTCGCTTGCCGCACTGAGCAAGCAGAACATCAATCCCGGTACGACAGCACCGCCGAATACCAACATGTTCAGCACCACCGGTACTGAATATGCGGTAGCACCGGGTGATAACCAACAGCCGCTGTCGGATTCCTACAGCCTGAACTATAACCAGGTCCTGCCAAAGCGCATGATCGCAACGATCAGTTATGTCGGCGATAACAGCCGCTTTCTGATTAACGGCCCCAGCGCAACGCCGACCGCGGCCCTGAGTGACGTGAATGCCATTCCGATCGGCGGCTTATACAAGCCGAACCCAATCACGGGTCAGGTGCTGACGCCCACCGGTCTCAATCCGACGGGTACGCCGACCAACGCGGCGCTTACCGCCGCCACGGTCAGCACGGTGCAACTCGATCAGTACCGTCCACTGAACACGCCGAATGTGCAGTACGCTGACATCGAAGTATTGCGGCATAACCTGTATGCAAACTACAACGGCCTGCAAATGGCAATCGCTCGTCAAACCGGTCGCGTTCTGTTCAACGTCAACTACACCTTCTCCAAGGCTCTGGGTGTTCGCGGCGCGGGCTATTATAACCAAAACGGCACCCCGGGAGATCCGTTCAATCTCGCTAACGACTACGGCACGGAAAGCTTCGACCGGCGCCACATCTTCAATGCAACTTACACCTTTGAGGTGGGTACGCCCGTTCACAATAAGTTCGCCGGCGGCTTTGTGAATGGCTGGGAGCTGTCCGGTATTACTTCCTACCAGGCTGGGGCTGATATCTCCTCCTTTACCGCTCCGAATCTGGGTGTCAGCGGTTTTATCGGTCCAACCAATATCACTGTAAACGGGACAAGCACCGCGAATCCAAACCAGATCATGGTCAGCAGCCAGGTGTATCTCGGTACGCCGGACGTAAGCTTGCAGCCGACGGTCACCTGCAGTCCGCGGTCAGGGTTGGGACCCAACCAGTACATCAATGGCAACTGCTTCGGCCTGCCTAATCTCGGCCAGAATGGTCAATACATTCTGCCGCGCCTGACCTCGCCCGCTTACTTCGATTCGGATCTAAGCGCTCAGAAGGCGTTCACGATTCCGCATGGGCAGAGCATCATCTTCCGGCTCTCGGCCTTTAACTTCGTCAATCATCCGCTCACCACACTTACCGGTGCGTTTCCGGCTGAGTACCAACTGAACTTCACGAACCCGAACAGTGCCAGCTTCGTGCAAACCAGCAGCAACAGTCTCGGGGGCTTCGGTACGCTGCCCTATAAGACAGGGCGCCGCGTCGTGGAACTGATGGCCAAGTACACCTTCTAACCCCCAGGCCAGTGGTTCACCTGGCCTGGATCCATAGAACGAAACGGGCTTGCCAGAGCAAGCGATGCCGCGCGGATTCGTGGCAAGCCCGTCTTATCTTCAAACTTACAGTTCAGGTGACTTTCAGGGTTCTGCCTGAAATGAGGGCTCATGTTGCGTACAGGGTTGATTGCTTCCACATTGCGCAGAAGGGAAGGCTTTCTGCGGCTTTCTTTCTGCTATGGAATTTGTGGTTTAGGCTTGACAATCTCCGGTTGCCACGGAGGGGGAACTACGCCGACCAATCCGCCGGTTACACCTACAGCAGCGACTCCGACGATCTCGCCCGCGGGCGGCATGTACACCACCGCGCAGAGCGTGGCGATCACCGACAGCACGGCAGGCGCAAGCATTCATTACACGACAGACGGCTCCACTCCCACCACGTCATCGACCGCCTACACCGGCGCGATCGCTCTTAGCACCTCCGGTACAACGACGATCAGCGCGATCGCGGTTGCAACGGGATACACGAACAGCGCGGTGGCTTCCGCAACCTATACCCTGACCATAGCTGCGCAGCCGACACCCACGCCTACATTTTCGCCGGCGTCCGGCAGCTTCAGTTCTCCGCAGACCGTCACGATCTCCGATGCTCTTGCGGGCGCGACGATTTACTACACTACGGACGGTTCCGCCCCAACCACCTCGTCTACGCAGTACACCTCTCCCCTTACGGTCTCGACGACTACGACGGTGAACGCGATCGCAGTCGCGGCGAACCACGCAGCCAGCACGGTTGCTACGGCTTCCTACACGATCAACATCCCAGCCGCGCCGAGCTATACCTACAAGAGTGTGCCGATTGTCGGCGGCGGCTTCGTGGATGGCCTTTACTTCCACCCCAAGCAGCAGGGCTTGATGTATGCACGCACTGACGTGGGTGGCGCCTATCGCTGGAACAATGTGGCAGGCGGAGACACGCAATGGATTCCGCTGCTGGACTTCGCAGGCCGATATCAGAGTGGAGCTCAATTGGGTGTCGAAAGCCTGGCGATGGACCCCAACGATCCCACGCGGCTGTATGTCGCTACGGGCGAATATGTAACCAGCGGCGACAAGGATTACATCTTTACATCGAGCAACATGGGCCAGAGCTTCACGGCCGTTCAGCTGCCTTTCGCCAATGGCTCCAACGCCAACGGACGGTTTGCGGGTGAGCGCCTTTCGGTCGATCCTGCGAACGGCAAGCACATCTACTTCGGTACGCGCCAGAATGGCTTATATGAATCAACCGATGGAGGCTCGACGTGGAATCAGGTTGCGAGCTTTCCGGTAAAAGGCGCCACGGGTACCTCGTTCGATCCCGGCGTGGGCATCATCTTCGAGCAGTTCCTGAATTCCAGTGGCGCCGCGTCCAATGGAAACACGAAGACCATTTATTACGGGGTCTCCGATCCCACCATCAATCCGGCTACCACTCAGTCGACGGGAGCAACAGGCCTCTATGTTTCCAACGATGGAGGCCAGAGCTTCTCAACCGTGACCGGACAGCCGACAGGCTACTACCTGAATTCGGGTGTCTTTGATCCCAGTAATCGCTATCTTTATCTCAGCTACGCGCGTCAGGCTGCCACAGTTACGGCTTACGGGCAGACGACGCCCTGCACCTCCAACTGCATCAGTGTAGGACCGACAAACGTAAGCGATGGGCAGATCTGGCGTTATACCCTACCGACCAGCGCCAGCCCTAACGGTGCGTGGACCAATATCACTCCACCGCTGCTCAGCGGAGAAACAAACGCGCAATATGTCTCCAATCCTTACGGATTCAGCGGCGTCTCGATCGATCCTTCCAATCCGAACACGGTGATGGTGTCCACGCTGGACAGGTATTACCCGCCGCCCTTCGACGATATCTTCCGCTCGCTCGATGGAGGGCAGACCTGGGTGGACTTTCGGACCAAAGCCACGCTGGATGACTCGATAGCCCCTTGGCACAGCTTCGGGACCTCGGCCACCACCACAATCAACTGGATCAACCATCCGGCTATCGACCCCTTCAACCCAGCGCACATCATGTTTTCCGAGGGTTATGGCATCTGGCAGACGATGGACGGTACAGATCTGGACAGTGGAACACCCGGCTCCGCAACGACCGGTGTGGGCGTAGGGGCCGCCACGGATTGGACTTTCAATTCAAAGGGCGTGGAGGAAACAGTGATTCTCGCTCTGGCAAGTCCACCCTCGGGTCCCGCACACCTGTTCAGCGGCATGTACGACCTCGGCGGATTTACGCATCAATCTCTCACGCAATCGCAGGCGCAGCAGGAAAGCCCGCAGTTCACGGATGGCACAAGCGTCGATTTCGCTTGGCAGTCCCCAATGAACGTCGCGCGTGTTGGTTACAACGCCTCCTATAACTCGACTCCGCTTTACCAAATGGAGGCGTTCTCTTCGGATGGCGGAGTTACCTGGATGCCCAACACACAAGCGGGGCTGCCAACACTTCCCGGTGGAGCTGCCATCACACAAGGTCAGGGCACGATCGCCGTGGCTGCCGATGGCTCAAACCTGGTGTGGATGCCGGTGGACGCTGGAGTCATGGCTGCCTACTCCACCGATCATGGCCAGACGTGGCATAGCTCCGCAGGCGGCCCGGCTCAGTCAAACGGAGTTTCGCTGAATGTGGCCAGCGGCGTAATCGTGCTGGCTGATCGCGTCAACGCAAAAAAGTTCTATCTCTTCAGTACTTCGACCGCAACCCTCTATCTCTCAGCGGACGGAGGAATGACCTTTGCCCAGCAATCGCAGATGGCTTCGGTGAGCGCCAATCGACTCTTTGCCTCGCCCGCTGCAGAGGGCGATCTGTGGATGACGACCTACAACGGTCTCTACCACTCGACGAACTCCGGTAGCAGCTTCGGTACCGTTCTCGGGAGCAACGACCAGAGCTTCTGGCTGGGCTTTGGCGCTCCCGCTGCCGGCCGAACCTACCCTGCGCTCTACATGACCGGTTATGTGAGCGGTGGCAACTGTGCCGCACCGAACACGGTCAGCTTCACCCAACCCACGGAATGCATTTATCGCTCGACCGATGCTGGCAACACCTTTGTTTTGGTTAACGACTATGCGCACCAGTACAGCAATCCCAACATCATCGCCGGAGACCCACAGGTGTTCGGGCGCTATTACCTGGGGACGCCAGGGCGCGGCGTCATTGAGGCCGACTCACCCAACTGAAAGCGGCATTCTTAGCTGCGAAGCGGCGGAACATACCAGGCGATGAGTGCGAAATGGGTCACCGCAGGCACATCCAACCACTCATCCGTTCAGGCAGAGAGAGCGGATTCGTCAGCTTCTCCGGGAACCGCCACGCGTACCCATCTGGTCGCACAAGAATGAGTTGGGCGTTGCCGAATGTGCGGCAACGTAGAGAGCGGAGTTTCATACGATCGGAAAACCGATTGCAACTTGGAACGCACATGGTTCATGAGTGCGAAACAGATTGTCGTGCGGGTCGCAAGGTGCAAAGACCCGCGATGTAAGATGATGCGGAAGGGGACTAGATTATGCCCAAAGCCGCTCTCATGTTCGGATCGATCGGATCGATCGCGGAAACGTCTGACATCCAGCGTCGCTCCTATAATCAGGCGATGAAAGAGGCAGGCCTCGACTGGCAATGGGATCGGGATACCTATGCCGATCTTCTCAGCCAAGCCGGCGGCAAGGAGCGTTTGTCGATGTTGTCGGCTGCGACCGGCGCCAAGCTATCGGCCGAGCAGATCGAGAAAATTCATGCACGGAAGACCGAACTGGCCTGCGCAGAGGTCGCCTCCGGCGATGTTCAACTGCGCCCCGGCGTGGCAGCGCTCGTTAAGGTGGCGAAGGAAAAGGGGCTGAAGCTGGCGTTCGTGACGACGACATACCAGCCAAACATCGACGCGATTTTTAAGGCGGCAGGCGATAGTCTTTCGGCCAGCGATTTCGACCATATCGTCTCGCGCGAGGACGTCAAACACGGGAAGCCCGCTCCCGATGCGTACCAGGCAGCCTTGGCAGCCCTTGGCGTCGCGGCAGCGGATGCGCTTGCGATTGAGGACACTGCGGTCAGCGTGATGTCGGCCAAGCGCGCTGGGCTGGAAGTTGTCGCCACACCGGGTGCAATTACAGCGGAACAGGATTTCTGGCAGGCCGATCTAGTCGTCGAGAATTTAGCCGATCGGAACGGCGTGTTGGACCAGCGCGTCGTTGCGCTCCTGGCCTGACCCATGCGCACAAGAAACCTCAGCCCGTTCGGAATGGAAATTCTGGGTATCGATATCGGTGCCATACCCCAGAATCAATATGAAGAGTTAGCCTACCTCATTGCTAAGAATCGCGTCGTGGTCTTCCGCGATCAGGTCGCCGGCGATGCTGAGTTGGTCCGATTCCTTAGAGGTTTTGGCGAACTGACGTTCACCGAGGGCGAGACGCCTGTACCGGGTGCGCCTGACCTGAATATCGTTTCCAACATGGGACGCACAACGCCTCCGCGAAGTGTCTTTCACACGGATACCAGCTATGTGGTTCGACCTCCCGCGTTTACAGCGCTGCGCTCGGTGACGCTGCCGGGTGCAGGGGGCGAAACCTTGTTCAGCGATCAGGTCGCCGCCGTCGACCGTCTGCCGGGATGGGCTTGCTCGCGGCTCGAGGGCCAAACGTTGCTGCATCGCGCGACGGGCCTTGATGGCCAGAGTCAGGACAGGCGTCATCCACTCTTCAGGCGTCATCCCCTCACTGGGGAGACGGCACTTTTCCTGTCCACGCCGGAACGCTGCACCGACATGAGTGGCGTCAACGCTGCAACCAGCGCGCGGATCGTCTCGCTTCTGTACCGGCACAGCATTCGGCCCTCCGGCCTTTATCGACACGCCTGGCGTGCAGGCGACGTCATCATTTGGGATGACCGGGCGACGATGCACCGTGCCGACCACAGCGGCGTTGTCGGCGACCGCGTGATGCACCGCGGAATGGTACTCGGGGAAGAACCTTTGGCTGCATAATCCTTGGCTGCGTAAAGTCTCACCGAGGCCCGGCCAGGCATATCGCAGAGCGGGTTAGACTGGCAGCTCACACCGCAAAAATGGACGTCAAGATGGACGAAGCAGTCAAGGTGTATTGCTACCCCGTCAGCAAAACGAGCACCTACATTCCACTCCTGTTTCAAGGAATCGAGCATCGATACCAGCGCGTTTACCGACAAGATGGCTCGTTGCGTAAGGCGATCGCGGAACTCCTTGCGGGAAAACCGGTCATCGTTCATATTCATTGGGAGGAATTTATCCTCCGCAATTGCGAATCTGTCGAACAGGCGGGATCTGCCGCGGAAGAGTTTGCGAGCGAGATCGACGGCATCCGTGCCGCGCGCGGAACGATCTTCTGGACTGTGCATAACGAATTGCCTCACCTCATTCCGTTCCATCGGGAGTTCCTGGCGATCCGTGCGCTGCTCGCGCAGCAGGCCGATGTCATTCTCGTGCATAACACCGCTTCCATTGACACGCTCGCCGGACAGGTTCAACTGGACCGCTCGAAGATTCGACTGCTCCCCCACCCGTCTTATCTCGACCAATATGAGGACGAGGCGGCACTGCAGGCGGGGCTGGTAGAGCCTACGGAGAGGCGCATTCAGGGGTTTGGCTGGATTCGGCTGCAGAAGGGCTTCGGCGAGATGATCGAGATGCTGCCCGCCACTTTTCTTGCTTCTCACGAAGCGAATATACGGATCAGCGGGCAGGGCATTGAGGCCGGCGCTGTGATTACGCAGCAGGCGAGTCGCGGGGACGTCCATTGGGATATCCGGCATGTACCGGACGCAGAAGCCCCTCGATTGTTGCGCTCCGCGGCTTGCGTCGTGCTGCCTTACGAGAGGATGTTGACCTCCGGCGTTGCGCTGCTGGCGATGAGTTCAGGGGCTATACTCGTCGCCGTTGATGTGCCACAAATGCGCGAATTACTGCCGTCGGAAAGTCATGGCTTTCTCTATCCACGGAGAGATAGTGAAGCTCTTCGAGATGTAATTGAAAGGGTGCTGTCGCTTTCTGCCGAACGTCGCCGCGCCATCATCGATGCAAATCTCGACGTTGCGCGACAACTGCATCCGCGCAAGATCGCGCAGAAGCTCTCTGCTCTCTACGACCAGGTTCCAATCCAGAAGGCTTGAAACCCCGATCGAGAGCATTCGCTGGTGTTCGTCATCGCCGGTCGGTCTCCAACCCCGTCACCCGCTCCTCCAGCATGGTCACCCGCTCCATGAGCGCACCTGCGGTTGCCTCGAAGACCTTGGTACGGGAGTTCATCGGTACAGCCCACTTGCGAAACTCGGTCAGGAGGCGGGTTTCGACCTGCTCCATCCGCTCCAGCAAGCGTATTTCCTGCGCCGCCATCTCTGTTCGTAACTCGGCGATATCCGTCTTGGTTGCGTACTCTTCCGCCATACCCGGCGCTCCTCGCAGACATCCTTCCTGCCTGCAGTAGAATATCGCATCCCGTCTCCAACGCAATGCCTTTCCCAGCGCGGTAGTTTGTGTACAATTCTATAACAGCTTCAAGCCAGCAGCCTGCGGTCTGGATCAGGCAAGCACCGCAACCGGAGCAACGGTGGAGGGTTCTTCCAATCCCACATCGCTGCACAGTGGGTCGATCCCGCGGCCATTGCGTGGATAGCCGTTGCAGATCGTTTGGTAGTCATCCATCATCCGAAGCAACTCCTGCTCGGTGAGCGTGTTCAGATAACCGCATTGACCGATGCCGCCCTTTGGCAGCGGCGCCACCAGATTGCCGCCGCGCTTCTGGATGATCTTGCGATGGCTTTCAATCATTGTCTTTTCGTTCTTCAAAATGTCATGCCAGAGGCTCAGTCCGAACCCGGACATAAGCCGCAGGATTCGATGGAATACCGCCTCGTCGATCCATTCCATTCTGTAGCTGAGAAAGGCGCCGACCCATCCCAATTGCGACGGCATGGCCGTGGAGCAGCCCCGCCTCGATCTCGAATCCGGGCGACCAGGTGTGGCCGTACGCATGCGGCCGGCACTGGTGGGTTTCGTAGAGATTGTCGTATTCGGCCTCGATATAGGATCGCAGCGCGCCGCCGAGGATCTTCTGCGAAAGCGCATGAATCGGATCGTCGGAACCGCAATCGACGGTTCCGAAGCGGGTCGTGATTAGATCGGCTTGCGCGGCTTCCAGGTTTGCGAAGAGTTCGGCATTTTTCACCACCGCTATTTTAATAATTTCCGCGATGCCGTGACGCAGCCAGCCTTCTCGCAGGCTCTTGAAGAAGAAACGATCGGTCATCGAGACGATCGGGGGGTGATACGCGCCAAGCAGATTCTTGTAGCCGAAACCGTCGCAGCACGTCCGCGGCGATGGCCCGGCGTCAATGCCGGCGACGATCGAGGTCGCAAGCATCACGTAGGGCGTATTGCGGCCGTAGAGTGCGCAAGCGAGACCGCCCGTGTCGGCAAGCACGCCGCCGCCAATGATGAGAACGGGTTCGTGGCGCGAAACACCAAGTCGCTTGAAGTCGCCGAGCATTGCCTCGACGGTGCCGATACCCTTGTCCATCTCCAGCGCGCGATACACGAGTCGCTCGAGCCGAATGTCGTAATGGTCGAAATACGCGGTAATTTCTTCGCCATAATGGGATTCGACATTGTTATCCACCAGGCAAATGCATCGGCCCAGCGGCCGGTACATATCGCGTAAGGCGGTCTGTCCGATTTCGAGCGAACGATCGACGATCCGGATCGATGAGAATGTGCTGAAGCTCATCACGGCTTCGACGGTCTGATAGTCAGGCGTACTTTCGACGTAGCCGTCACATTCGCGATAGGGCGATGTCGGATAGATCGCGTGAGGATTCGTCTCGACCAGTGTCTCCGCGAGATCCCGGTAAAACGTGTTGACACCTCGGTTATCGATTCCTGACGTCAGATATGTGATGAGCTTCACGTTGGTCAGGGTAGATGCAAGCTGTATCCGGTCGGCGAACGTGAACCAGGCATCATCCGGTTCCTGCACCCGAAACGCCGCGAAGAGCTGAGCCAGCAACTGAAAAAGTTGTCCGAGCGGCAGGTTGAAGGCGCTACGAAGCATGCGACAAGCCGAAATGCCCGTCACGGCATCCGCCTCGGCGAACTGCTGCCCGAGTTCGCGCGAAAAGGCGGAGGAGTTCACAAGGGCGAGGATCAAAACTCTAAAATCGTCCGAGGCAACCAGCATGTCGAGCGTACTCTTCGTGTGGCCGGAGACAAGAAGGGAACTATTATAGCTGCCCAGAAAGGCTCTAATGCTCGAAACGGTATTCGACATAGGTCGGATCTCCAAGATGCAGGCTGTCTATGATTAGTGTGGTGAATCCGAAGTTCTTTTATATATTTTCAAAACGAAGCATTGTTGCTAATACAAAGAAGCAGGTCCTTGGCTTCGCTCAGGATGACAAACCTTATGTTTAGAACTTTAGATTCAGGACACTAGGCGTTCGCAGACGATCGCACATCCGGAAGTTAGGATGTGCAAATCGTCGATGACGCTCAGGTGCCGATCAGCTCATCGATTGTGTTTTCGAAGAAGCGGTCCAGCGGCGTGCCCGCTGCGGCCATCATCGTGGCGAGGACGCTTTGCGGTGAAAACGAACAATAGAGCCCGGCTTCAAGGAACCAGGGCTCGCCGTCAGGATCGATGCGAAAATCGAACAGGCTATATTGCCGGCATCCGAGTGCGTTGTGGCAACGCACCGCGGCCGCCCACACCGCTTCGACGATCGGATCGCTGTCGGCGACGATCCACGATTCGGAACGCTCCTTCGCCGCCAGCACGAGGGTGTCGGCGTCATCTCGCTTGAGCTTGTGCTTCCCCGTCCTGATCGGCCGATCGATTGTGTCCACGAAATACTCCTCGAGCGGCAGCGGCAACAGCACTCCCTTTCGCTCGACGATGCCACAGCGCACTTCGCGGCCCAGTTCGATATAGCGTTCGACCAGGGCGGTTTCGGAGTAGGTGAAGGCTGCGTCCAGCGCCGCGGCATAGTCCTCAACCGAGCGAACAAGAGAGACCCCGTCCGAGTTGTCGGAGTCGTTGGGCTTCACGACCGTGGCAGGGATGAGCGAAGGTGTTTCCCCCCTTCGCAACACCTCGGCCGGGGGCACCCGGACACCCGCCGCCGAAACGATCGCCCTGGCCTTCGCCTTATCCGCAGCCAGCGCCATTTGGAGCGGCCGGTTGCCAAGATAGGGAATTCCGATCAGATCGAGCAGCGCGCGGTAGTCCGTCATTCCGCGCAGGCAGAACATCTGCGGTAGCGCGACAGCAATTCGCCCGTCCACTATCGCCGCCATGGCTTCGGGTAAGGTCATCACCGGCGCCGCCGCGATTGCATCAGAAGTCAGAGCCGCCGGAAACCGCCAGACATCGCCCGGGGAAACGTGCGCGATCACAAACTCGTAGCAATCGGGGTTCTCGAGCGCCCGGATACAGCCACCGGCATAGAGCTCGGAAAGCTCCTGGTAGAACCGGTTGGTCGGTGAGCCGACCAGATGGAGGATGCGACGCGGCGCCATCTTCAGTCTCCTGCCGGCTGGACTAGTTTGCCGATATTGAAATCGATGCGGATCCAGCCGCGTCGTTGCTTTAGATCGCGGAGCAGCAGCAGCGGGATGTGCCAATGGTGCAGCATGAAAAACGGCAGCGGATCGCGCCAGTCGAACACTGCGTCTTTGCCTTGAGCGATGGTCCGCAGCCGCTGTAAGGTCCCCTGCAGCGAGCCCAATCCGGTGATCATGCGCCAGAGCTCGTGATACATCCAGTAGGTCGGTCGGCTGGAGGGGAGTGGCTGGATGGGAGCGATGAGCAGGGGATTTCCCAGATAGGCATCGGCCAGACGGGGATGGTCGTAGTACATCGTGATGGCTGAGTGGGTGCGCGGATTGCACTCAATCGCATACGTCCGGCCGTCATCGTCCGCCTCGATAAAATCGAACGAGGCCTGACCCGTCAACTCCAACCCCTCGGCAAAACGCTTCACCCAGGCTTCGATTTCAGGCCTGTCAATATGCTCATAATTGATTTGGAACGCGGACGACTTGCAGCAGCAGTGCACTCGAAGCTCGCCCGCCCTGATCGTGCCATGCGTGCAATATTCCCGGCCGGAGATGAATTCCTGCATAACCCATGGATTGTCTTCTGAAATCGGCAGCGATCGCACAAAGGCCATCGTCTCGTCGATCGTCGCACAGGGCAACCGGGTCAGATCGAGCCGCCGCACCGAATCGTATTTGATGCTCTTCAAGATCATAGGTCTGGTCTCATTCGAGAAATCGAACGTCTCGATCTGCTTCGGATCGGAGATCAGATACGATCGGGGGACCGGTAGATGCATCGATTCGGATACTTTGGCGAACTGAAATTTATCGTCGAGCAATTCGATCTTGTCAGGAGCGACGTGGATCACCTCGCAATAAGAGGACAGGAGAGTCATCGCCTGGGAATCGTAATAGCTTGCCACCGGGCTGCAGACCGGGACATAGACGTCGACCTGTTCGCGCTTGACGATCGCGAGCAACGCTTCGGCGTAGTTGGGAGAACCCGGCTCAGGAACGGTCTCGAACCTATCGACCGCCCGGGAAAAACGATGTCCCGTCAGCCAATATCTACTGCCTTCGATGAGGATGACCCGATGACCCGCGTAGTGGAAAGACCGTGCCAGTTGCAAGGCCTTTGTCATCTTGCCCCCGCTGACCAGGACGGTCTTCGGATCGGCGGCCACCAGGCGGCCAAGCCTTGGATCGCGCAGGCTTACCATCATCCGGAAGAGCAAGGCGGCCAAAACGACGAGGAGGTTGAACGGTAGCGCCACAAGAAGCGCCGCCAGTGCCCCGATCGTCTTTGCATAGGCCTTGAACGTCATCGACTATCCCAACTCCAAAGGTCTTTTATCCCCACTCTTCTTCTCGGTGTTCAGGCGCGGCGTATGAGGGTCAGGCCGTCTCGCAGCGGCAGCATGACCTGCTCGACCCGCGAATCTTCGGCAACGGCCCGATTGAACTCGGCGATCGCCCTGCCGATCTCCGTGGGCTCGTCAGGCAGATAAGGCTGGCCCTGCATCAGCGTATTGTCGACGCAGATGAGACCGCCCGGAGCAAGGAGAGACCGATCCAATAGGATGTTGAAATAGCCGAGATAGCCGCCCTTGTCCGCATCGATGAAGACGAAGTCGAACGACGCACCCTCAGCAGCGAGCCGGTTGAGTGAGATAGCGGCAGGACCCACTTCGATGTCGATCTTGTCGCTGTGTGGCGACCTGGTGAAGCAATCGCGCGCGAAACGCGCCACATAGGGATCGATTTCACAGGCGACGAGCTTTCCATCCGCGGGCAAAGCTTCCGCCATGGCGAGCGCCGAATAACCGGTAAACAGCCCGATCTCGAGAATCGTCTTGGCGCCCATGGCATACACCAGGGTCTTGAGAAACTGAGCCTCCACATGTCCAGATAGCATTTCCTGCTCGAGCGCGATGGCGGTCTCGCCGATGGCACTGAGATTGGACCAGTCTGCCGACCGCGTGTCGCGAGCCAAAGCGGCAAGAGCATCGGATTCAGGCGAGGTACAGTCCATGAGGTATGGCTCGAGCCCGACTGCGAGATTCAGGACATCCTGGAGTTCTTCGCGAAACGTTGATGGGAGCAAACCTATGGCATCGACCTGCTTAGCCAGGCTGGCAAGTTTGCTGGCAATGATACCCAAAGGCGCCACAGGTCTCGGCGATGAAAAAACTGTGCTGGTCATGATCGTCACTGTAGGCTCCTGCTGTTGGCGCTCGAACTCTCACAAGTGGCTTTGGGCCACGGAGGGAATGCAAATGGACTTGTTCAGACTTTCCTTAGATTGTTTCGCTTTAGATTGTTTCGCTTTAGATTGTTTCGCTTTAGATTGTTTCGCTTTCGATTATTTCGCTTTTGGGGAACGTTCACCGCCGGTGAATCTTCGTTGGCCGGGATCTAAAGTGCAATGGCGATCATGATGCATGCGGCCACGCTAAGGATAAGTGCAGCATTCTTCTTCTCGGTGGATCTATAGAGATTTACGGGCGCCCGCTGTTCGGTAGTCTGTTGAGATGGTGATCGTACGTGCAGTGATGCTGTTCCTGGTTGTTTTGGTTTGTCCACTTGCGGCCTCGGCGGCAGATCGTTGCGGCGGCTTGAAGACATTTCGGATGAGCGCAGCAGAGATCGCACTTCAGACCCATGGCGCACAGGTCCGATCCGCCAAGAGGGTCGGCAACGCGCACGGAGGCTTCTGCAAGGTGCTGGGAGAGATCCGGTCGGTCGATCCCGCAGCGGATCCGATTCGCTTCGAGGTCAATCTGCCCGAGGCGTGGAACGGCAAGGCCGTGCAGTTTGGAGGAGGCGCTTTCGACGGCTATCTTTACGAGTCAGACGGGTTGCGTGCTACGGTTGTGGGCGATCAACGCCAGCCAACACCTCTAGACCAGGGCTATGCCACCTTCGGGAGCGACTCCGGCCATCATCACCACTACCTGCTGCTGCCGGATGTCGTGAATGCGGTGAATGCGAAGTTTGCGCTGAACGACGAGCAGCGAAAGAACTTCGCTTCGGAGGGTCTGAAAAAGACCCACGATGTTGCAATCGCTCTGATGAAGGCCCGCTACGATGCACCCCCGAAGCGGATGTATTTTATCGGCGGTTCCACTGGCGGACGTGAGGCCATGAAGGTCGTGGACCGCTGGCCGCAGGACTATGACGGCGTGATCGCCGCCTATGCCGCGTGGAACCAGATTGAGAGCGATTTGCAGTTCATCCGGGTCTCGCAGGCAATGTATGCCAAGGGAAAGAACGGACAGGCCGGCTGGCTGCCCTCAGCTAAAACGAAGCTGCTTCGCGATGCTGTGCTGAACGCCTGTGACGCGCAGGATGGGCTCAAAGACGGAATTGTGAATGACCCTGCCGACTGTCACGTCGATGTCCTCCAACTGCGCTGTGCCGATGGCAAAGATCATAAAGGCTGCCTGTCCGACGGGCAGGAGCGCACTGTCGCGGCGTTCACGACTCCGCAGGTGTCCAGTTTCAAGGTGCAGAATGGAATCGATTCGGAGCCTGGATACAACACCCTGCGTGGTGCCGACCTGGTGGGCAACATGGGCCTGTTCCGGCACCCATTTCATCCTCCCATCGTGCTTCTGAATTCGTTTTACTACCTCGTCGGCGATGGCGTGCTACGTTTCTTCCTGACCAAGGATGCTCACTTTAACGCCCTCACCTTCGACACGAAAAACGGTGGCCCCGGGGGCAGGTGGATTCCCGGCATTTTGCAGCAATCCGCGGAAGACGACGCCAGCCTTACAGATTTGAGCTCCTTTGAGCGCCGCGGTGGCAAGTTACTGCTGGTGCATGGCACGGCCGACTCTACCATCCCAACCGATGCCTCGGTGTTTCTGTACAAGCGCATCGCTGAAGCCATGGGCCAATCACGCACAAACGGATTTGTGCGGCTGTACTTGATTCCTGGATTCGGCCACGGCCATGGCACATTCAATGCAGGCTTTGATACGGTGGGAACTCTGGACAGGTGGGCGGACCAAGGCGCTGCACCCACTGAACTGATCGTCTCTGACAACAACAAGGGGATGCGCCGCACGCGGCCTTTGTGTGCGTGGCCAAGCTGGCCGAAGTATGTGGCAGGCGATGCGAACGCCGCCACAAGCTTTCGCTGCCAGACCGGTCCTTAATAGACCCGGTCTGCTGCTTGCTCGCATGCAGTGTCCTCGTGGCTGCGAGGCTTGCTCACCGCCACAAGGCAAGAGGTCCAGAAGCTGAATCGTTAGGTGAAGCTGATTTCAGCGTTCAGAGCAATGCCCTTCCCGGTAAACGGATCTGTGTCGAGATAGAGGTATGGATAGTTCCGCGTCTTGAAGAGCCATTTTCCCTCGACCTTCTCGAGTTCATCGAGGAATAGGCCGAAATTGTTGTAGTAGCTCTTTCCAGGACCGCTCTTCGCGTCACCCAAGCCTACCTCTCGCATGAGCCACCTGGCCGACGCCGTGTTGCCGTCTATCTGGATCAGCCCACTGTGAACAAACTGCACGAAGAAGTCTTTGGCTTAGGAAAGCGCCGTAGTCAGCAGGACTCATCTCTACCCAAGAAGTCTCATCGTGATCCTCTCGGCTCATATCTCACCGAGAGGCAGCAGCTAAGTTACCTTTTTGAAGTGGCCTTCACTTGCGGATAGCCCTCAATCAGCATCTTCGCTTCATCAGGGTTGGCTGGCTCGAGTGTGATACTGGCCATGCTGCCTGCCTCTGGCGAGGTCGCCAGATCGTGCGTGACGAAGTAGTAGGTCTTGCCGGCGTCGGCGGTGAACCCGTGCAGCACCACCTTCTCTGAAAGTTTCTTAACATGCGACTGCCAAGTAGCACATACGTGGTGCTCGCCTGGATCCGCTGCGATCACAATGAATGAACTGCCGTTCACAGCGCCGATCCAGTGGCCGTCCAATCCCAACTTAAGCGTGAGTCCGCCACATCGACCGATGCAGAACCCTGGTGTTGAGCTTTCCTGTTCGATGATGTAAATCAGAGCTTTGCGGGGGTCCGTCGGCGGCAACACAGGCGCAGGTAGCGCATCCACATCGAACGTCGTCTCCTCCGAGCCACATGCCGCCTTGGCAGCAGCAGTCTTGCGCAAGTCTTGCGCAAGACTCGGCAAAAGGGTCGTGGCTCCAAGCAGAACTGGAATGATCCAAGGCCGCATGTTCTCTCCCCAATAACAGCACTACTTTAACCCCACTCGCAGACCCACAGCAGTGGAGCCGAATTAGAGCATGATCACCATAGCTATACCCAGTTTTTTCGGAGGGAGCAGCGGCCTTTAGGCCGCTGAATCCAGCGCTGCAGGAAAGCAGGGCTTTAGCCCTGGGCCGTTTGGAAATGGAAGCAGAGCCCAGCCCTGAAGGGCACTTGGACTGCGCTCCTGTTCCGTGGGCTGAAGCCCACGGCTCCCTCCCAAGAACGACCCTTCTGGGTACACCTGCACGAATCATGCTCTAGTCCTGGAAACGCGCTTCTCGGAAGTTGGCTGTGCTTAGCCCCAAGGCGTTAGCGTACGATTTCTGACGTTTGGTGTAGCGACCCGTATCCCGTCTTAAGGCACGCTCACTTCTTATGTGTCTGTTGCGTCTCTTTCTTCAGAGCGCGGGGTGAAGCGTAAAACTGCTCATTCGTTGGGCGCGAGCCGGCAATGAGGATGTTGACGATTCGGCGGGCGCTCGGCTCCCAGCCCGGCAGAGCAGTCGTATGGAAGACACCGATGAGGGCACGGACGAAGTCGTTGGAATCGGTCTCTGGACGCAGATCGCCGCTGTCGATGGCGCGCTGGACCAAGGCGACGAAAGCGCTGTGGATGAGACCACGCGCACCTTCGATGAGGCGCAAGGAGCCGCCCGCGACGGTATCCATGGCGGGAAGGATGAGCCTTTTGTCGGCCACGTGATCGATGAAAAGAAGCATCCAGGCTCGAAGAGCTTCGAGCGGCGGCATTATGGCAACAAAGCGCTGCCCGGCTGCAGTGAGTTTTTCGACCTCGCTGCGGTAGACGGCTTCAATCAGGGCGTCGCGTGTAGGAAAGTGACGGTAGAGCGTGCCTGAGCCGATACCCGCCTGGCGGGCGATGTCGTCGAGCGTAGCTTCGGCTCCGTGCCGTGTGAAGACGAGCCGGGCAACCTCGAGGATGCGCTCGCGGTTGCGCTGCGCATCCGCGCGGGGCTTGCGTGCGACCGAAGGTTGCGAGGGCTGCGTTTTCAACATACGTAACTTTGCAGAATATCTGTGCAACCGGAGACAGTCCCCGGTTATCTATCTATTCGGAGCCTGTCCCCGTTTTATCTCGCAGGGACGTTAACGTCAATTCTGGCGCGGTGCTTTCGAAGTCACGCCAGGTAAAAGATTTAGGAGGAAGGTCGATGCGAGTTTTTGTGACGGGAGCGACAGGGTTTATTGGAACGGAACTGGTGAAGGAGCTCATCGAGGCAGGGCATCAGGTGCGCGGGCTGGCACGCAGCAACGAAGGCGCGGAGCAGTTGAAGGCAGCGGGCGCCGAGGTGCATCGCGGCGATCTTGAGGACCTGGACAGCCTGCGCAGCGGAGCGACAGGCATGGATGCCGTAGTGAATCTGGCGTTTAACCACGACTTTTCGAAGTTCGCGCAGAACGGGGAGGATGAGCGCAAGGCGATTGAGGCGCTGGGTTCCGTCCTTGAACCGGGCAAGCTACTGGTCGTGACCTCCGGGACGGGACTGACGAGCGGCGGACCGGGACATGTGCGCACAGAGAGCGATCCGCCGGCGAGTTCGGCAGAGATACCGCGGCAGCCTGAACAGACCGCTAAGACTGTAGCCGAGCGCGGTGTGCATGTGGCGATTGTGCGGCTGCCGCAGGTGCATGACACGCGCAAGCAGGGCCTTGTGCCGTTACTGACGCAAATGGCTCGCGACAAGGGCGTGTCGGCCTACGTCGGCGATGGCGCGAACCGCTGGGCCGCGGCTCCGCTAAAGGACGTAGCTCACCTTTATCGTCTCGTGGTCGAGAAGACGGGTCCGGGAGTGACGGTGCATCACGCAGTGCAGGAAGAAGGCGTAGCGCTGCGCGAGATCGCAGAGACACTCGGCAAAGGGCTGAAGATCCCGGTGGTGTCGATCGCTCCGGAGAAGGCTGCCGAGCACTTTGAGTGGTTCGCGCACTTCGCGGGATTGGATATGCCGGCTTCAAGCGAGTGGACTCGAAAGACGCTGAGCTGGGAGCCGACTGGACCCGGGTTGATCGAGGATCTGACGAACATGAAATATTTTTGACGAAGCCACGCAGGGTCTAGCGCAAGAACCCCCTACGGAGGCTCAGTTTTAAGTACTTAGAGCATGAACAGGGTTGCTGTACCCAGCCTTCATGTTGCGGGCCTTCAGCCCTCGATGCGTGCTTTGCGGCTCACCTGGGGCTGCGCCCCAGGCTGTTATGTGACGCGCCGTCGGCGCTGGGCACAGCTTGTGTGATTCTGCTCTATTGAAACAAACCCTGATTTTCACCTGAGAAAACGACCATGTTTGAAGGCTGAGCATGCATTGACGATCACGCTGGCTTACAGTGGCCTTGATGCCTCCATGATGAGGGCCCTTGCTACGGGGCTGCAGGGAAGGCAAGCCGGGAGTCTTTACTGGTGTGCGCAGGACTTGGCCGGTGTCCGCAGCAGGTGCATGATTCGATCACGCATGCAGGGACGCACCGCCTACAGTGGGCCTTGAATACCGCGGCTCGTGTACATCTGCAACTGACCTTCATTGTTGTGCAGCGAGCGCCTGCAGTGCGAGGTTTAGATGAAGCACATTGACCCGTGGCTCGCCGAACAAGCCGAGTTGACGGGGCGTAATGTGCCTTCGTACCAGCTCTGTGACGGCAGCGCCGGAGAGATGTCGTTCCTGCGCGACTCGTTGTACCTGGTAAAGGGCGGCAGCAATTGTAATGTCCGGGTCTAGACCGGAGCCCGAGGCCGTAACGAGATCGATAGGAACGGCAGTTCCGTTCCCTTCGCTTTTTACGCTGGCCGCCACGCGATCGACAAGCGCCTTATTGGTTGGGCCATCGTTGGAGCCGGACGAAGCTGACGCATCATAGCCGGTTCCTGCTGCCGAGGGGCGGGTATGAAAATACCCGGGACCGTTGAAGGGCTGGCCAATCAGCGCGGAGCCGACCGCCTCGCCGTTTTGGGAATTCTGGGAATTCTGGGAATTCTGGAAGATGAGCTGCCCATTGGCTTTGTCACGCATCGCGAGCTGGGCGATGCCTGTGATGAGGAGCGGGTAAGCAATGCCAAGCAGGAACGCGGTAACGACCGTGTACAGACAAGCGGTAAAGAGGTGCTTCCTCATGAGGATCTCCAACTGAAAAACCGGCTTTAAGCCAGGTGCAGGGCGACGATGAGCAGATCCAGCAACTTGATCCCGATAAAAGGGACCACGATACCGCCCAGACCATAGACCAGAAGATTGCGCTGGAGCAGAGCCGCAGCCGACATCGGCCTGTAGCTGACGCCCCTCAGCGCAAGCGGAATGAGTCCGACGATGATCAGCGCATTGAAGATGACCGCTGAAAGAACTGCCGATTCCGCATTGTGCAGGTGCATGACGTTGAGCGCATTGAGCACCGGAAAGACGCCGGCGAACATGGCGGGAAGTATTGCGAAATATTTCGCCACGTCGTTCGAGATCGAAAAGGTGGTGAGCGCGCCGCGGGTCATCAACAGCTGCTTGCCAATGGCCACGATCTCGATGAGTTTGGTCGGGTCTGAATCGAGATCGACCATGTTGCCGGCCTCCTTCGCGGCCTGCGTACCGGAGTTCATGGCTACGCCTACATCGGCCTGGGCGAGCGCGGGGGCGTCGTTGGTTCCGTCGCCGGTCATGGCGACGAGTTTGCCATCGGCCTGCTCGCGGCGAATCAGGTCCATCTTGTCCTTGGGCTTGGCTTCGGCAAGAAAGTCATCCACGCCGGCCTCGCGGGCGATGGCAGCGGCGGTGAGCGGGTTGTCGCCGGTGATCATGACGGTGCGGATGCCCATGGCGCGGAGTTGATCGAAGCGCGCCTTCATGCCGCCTTTCACGACATCCTTCAGATAGATCACACCGAGCGCATGGCCATTTTCAGCAACTACCAGCGGTGTGCCGCCCTCGCGGGCGATATCTTCGACCGAGGAGCGTACGGCATCGGGCATGGGGGCGCCGTGTTCGTTCAGGTAGCGGGCGATTGCGTCGACGGCCCCCTTACGGATGGAGCGTCCATCGAGCTCAATGCCGCTCATGCGCGTGGTGGCCGAGAAGGGCAGGAACTCCGCATTCAGCTGACCCAGTTCACGGCCGCGCAGGTTGTATTTCTCTTTGGCTAATACCACAATCGAGCGTCCTTCGGGTGTTTCGTCGGAGAGCGAAGAGAGCTGTGATGCATCGGCCAACTGGTCGGCGGAGACGCCGGGGGCGGGGAGGAACTCGGCCGCTTGGCGATTGCCAATGGTGATGGTGCCGGTCTTGTCGAGCAGCAACGTATTGATATCTCCAGCGGCCTCTACCGCGCGGCCGGAGGTGGCAAGCACGTTGCCCTGCACCAGGCGGTCCATGCCGGCGATGCCGATGGCCGAAAGCAGGCCTCCGATCGTGGTTGGAATGAGGCAAACCAGGAGCGAAATCAGCACGAAGACAGTCTGCGGCGCGCCGGAGTAGAACGCGAATGGCTGCAAGGTCACTACGGCGAGCAGGAAGATCATGGTCAGCCCGGCGAGCAGGATGTTGAGGGCAATCTCATTGGGCGTCTTCTGGCGTTCCGCGCCTTCGACGAGTGCGATCATGCGATCGAGAAATGTCTCGCCTGGGTTGGAGGTGATGCGCACGGTGATCACGTCGGAGAGCACCCGTGTACCGCCCGTGACCGCCGAGCGGTCGCCGCCGGCCTCGCGGATGACGGGTGCCGACTCGCCGGTGATGGCCGACTCATCGACGGAAGCAACGCCTTCGATCACCTCACCGTCCCCGGGAATCATCTGGCCGGCGCTGACGCGGACTGCATCGTCGACACGAAGCTGCGAGCTGGGGACTTCTTCGACTTGGGCTGTCTTGTTTACCCGATACGCGGTCGTTTCGGACTTGGCCTGGCGCAGTGCGTCGGCCTGGGCTTTGCCGCGGCCTTCGGCCATGGCTTCAGCGAAGTTGGCGAACAGCACCGTGAACCAGAGCCACAGGGTGATTTGCAGATCGAAGCGGAAGTGTTCACCCGGAGAGTTCTTATGCAGCGCAAGATTGAGGATGAGCAGCACGGTGGTGAGCACGCTGCCGATCTCGACGACAAACATGACCGGGTTGCGCATCATGATGCGCGGGCTCAACTTGGCGAGTGCATCCACCGAAGCGCGGCGCACGATTTTCTGATCAAACAGCGAGCGTCGTTTTGCTTGCGTGGACATACGTCGTTCCGTTTCCTTTCGAAGAACCTGCGTCCGGGCCAACATCTTTGCGCGACTTCCCTCAGAAGACATGGCCGGACCTCAGCAAAAGGTGCTCCAGGACAGGCCCAAGGCAGAGCGCAGGAAAAAACGTCAGCGCACCGACGATCAGGATCACACCTGTGAGTAGTACCGTGAACAAGGGTGTCGTCACCGGAAACGTGCCGGAGGATGCGGGCACGATCTTCTTGCCGGCGAGGTTGCCGGCGATCGCCAGCATGGGTATCATCATGAGAAAGCGGCCGAAGAACATGGCGACCGCGAGCGAGTAGTTATACCAGTGGGTGTTGGCGTTCAGACCCGCAAAGGCCGAGCCGTTGTTGCCGGTCGTTGAGGTATAGGCGTACAGGATCTCGCTCAGGCCATGAGGGCCGTGGTTGGCCAGACTCGCCAAACCCAAGTTGGGCATCAGAACGGTGACTGCCGTAAAGCCGAGGATTAACAGCGGAAAGATGAGCAGGTAAAGCATGGCCATCTGCACGTCGTAGGCTTCGATTTTTTTCCCGAGGTACTCAGGTGTGCGGCCCACCATCAGGCCCGCGATGAACACGGCCATGACCACAAAGACAAGCATCCCGTAAAGCCCCGCGCCGACACCGCCGAAGACCACCTCGCCGAGCAGAATATTGACCATCGGCACCATCCCGCCGAGCGGGGTGAAGCTGTCATGCATGCCGTTGACTGCGCCGCAGCTGGCGTCCGTAGTGACTGTGGCGAAGAGCGCGGAGTTGGCGATGCCGAAGCGTACCTCCTTGCCTTCCATGTTGCCGCCCGGCTGGGTCAGCGAGGCGTGTGTGTCCACGTTGTGCAGCAGCGGATTGCCGTGCGACTCAGCCCAATAGGTTGTGAACGTGCCGGCGAACCATAGCACGGTCATGGCGCCCAGCACCGCCCAGCCATGCCGGGGCGACCTCACCATCTGGCCTAGGGTTACGGTCAGGCCCGCGGGAATCAGAAAGATAGAAAGCATCTCCAGGAAATTGGAAAGGGGTGTGGGATTTTCGAAGGGGTGGGCGCTGTTGGCGTTGAAGAAGCCGCCGCCATTGGTGCCGAGCATCTTGATCGCCTCTTGCGAGGCGACCGGGCCTTGTGCAATTGTCTGCGTCGTTAAGGTATTGGTTTTGCCGTTCGTGCCCGTGACCTTCTGCGCCTCGACCAGCTTCACCGTGTCGTAAGCTTTGAAGTTCTGCACTACACCCTGCGATACGAGCGCCAGCGCGAATACGGTCGCAATCGGCACGAGCACCCAAAGCGTGCCGCGCGTGAGGTCGACCCAGAAGTTGCCGAGGGTCTTCATCTCGCGCCGCGCAATGCCGCGCACAAACGCGATGGCCAGCGCCAAACCTACCGCGGCAGACCAGAAATTGTGTGTCGCGAGCCCGAGCATCTGCGTGAGGTAACTCATCGTCGCCTCGGGCACATACGACTGCCAGTTCGTGTTGGTCGTGAAGGAGATCGCAGTGTTCAGCGCAAGCGCCGGTTCCACACCGGGCAGGTGTTGTGGATTCAGCGGAAGTATGCCCTGCAGCCGCTCGACGCCGTAGGTGAGCAGCATCGTGACCGCGCTGAAGACGAGCATGGAAACGGCGTATTCGGTCCATGGCATCTCCTCATCGGGCCGTACCCCGGTCACGCGATAGAGCAGCCGTTCGCACGGTAAAAGCACCGGATCGAGAAAGGTTTTTCGCCGCTCGAAGACGTGTGTCATGTACGTGCCCATCGGCTTGGCGAGCAGCAGCACCAGCGCGATGAACAAAGCGATTTGAAGCCAACCGTTCAGAGTCATAACGTTAGAATTTCTCCGGCCGAAGCAGGGCGAAGATGAGATAGATCATCAGGAATGCGGAGAGCACGAGCAGCACGATATTCAGAATCAACGGCGTGTTCCTTTCAAGGCATCGCAGCCCCGTACATACACGAGGCTGATGCCGGATAACAGAGCCATAACAATGAAAGCAACAACGTCCATGGATAGCTCCGATCAGAAGTGATAGGTGATGTCGCCGGCGACGATGAATTGCGTCTTCTTCGTTCCAAGGTCATAGGCGGCGAGATTGTAGGAATGCTCCAACCGAATCTCCGGGCGGAAGAGGACTGTGGAACCGATCCAGTGACCGTAGCTGATCAGGTGCTCGGAGTACTTGGTCGCGTAGCCGGTGCGCTGGCCCTTGATGTCGTCGACAAATTCGTTGCGAAACGAGAGATAATTGTGAGTATTCAGCTTGTCTTCCACGTAGTTGGTGATGGCAACCTCGGGGGCGAAGCAGCGCAGCTCGCCGTAGGAGCAGAAGGCTCCGTTCGCGCCGGTTTCGGTGGGAACAGCGACCTGTCCGGGGGCGAGATTGCCCCCGATGTTCGGCACATCGCGCTCGTACATGTACCAGGTTTCGGTGTCGGTGTGCCAGCGGCTGTTGAAGACGTGATACCAGGTCTCGAAGTAGCTCTGGATGTTGTTGTAGGCGTATTTTCCGCTGTTGACGGAGTTGGCGCAGGTGTAAAGCGCGTCGCCGCCCTTGTGCCAGGTGTAGTCCACACAGGCAGTGCCGGTGGGCTGCGCGTCGGCCGTCCACGGGGCGACATCGTTGCCGTCGGAGAAGCCGGCCTGCACGAGCCAGTGATCGGAAAGCTTGATGCTCGCCACGATACCGGTCTGCGTGTATGGATCGACTGTGTACAGCAGCGAGTGCGAGTAGGTGTAGTTGTTGGGCGCCAGCTGCGCCTCGATGTCGGGCAGCGAGATGTAACGGCCCATGCGGATGTTCATGCCCTTGGCCACATGCGGCACATAGATGTCGATGTAGTACATCACCGGGTCGTAGCCGTTCTGGTGATTGCGTGCCAGCAGCTGTTGCGAAAGGACGCCCTTCGAGGTGGTGTAGCGGTAGTCCTGCCCATAGAGTTGCGCGATGCGGAAGCCCCAGTCGACGTGCTTCGTTTGCACAGTGTCGGGCAGGCGCTCGATGTAGAGCACCTGCTGGTCGGCAGTGATGCGGTTCGGGCTGTAGTAATAGGCTGCGGGCGAGTTTGCGCCATCGCCTTTGTTCGAGGTCGAGACGTTGAAGCCGCCATTGAACCAGCCGTAAATTTTCGTGCGGCTCTTGTTACCGTCGATCGCCTGCATCAAAATGTACGTCTGCGTATCCGGCGCGCCTATCGTGGGAGTTCCACCGACAGAGAAGTCCGAGCCTGGAAAGGGGGGTGAATCCAGAGGCGCGGGATAGCCGCGGCGCACGGGCGCGGCCGGCACGGTATTGTCGGGCACCGTCGCGGAAGGCACGGTCGGTTCCGTGGTGGACGGGGGCGGCGTCAACGCCGGTGTCCAGTCGACCTTATAGGCTTTGCCCAGGCGCTCGAAAAAATCGCCGGTTGTCTCAGTAGCAGCGGTTGGAGCAGCCGGGTTGTTCGAGGTGCTGCCGGTACTGTTTTGAGACTTCTGTGCACAGAGCTGTGCGGAGAACAGGAGGGAAGCTAAGAAAACCGAACCATACGTACACAAAGGGGATGACAACTCATTACGCCTCCCCATAAGTGGAACGCCGGGAAGGGGTAGAAGTCCGTTGAAAAGGCGTTAAGAAGCCGTAAGTGGAGGCTTTTCGTCCGGCGTGCCTTCGGGTTCAAAGCGATAGCCCACCCAGGGTTCGCTAAGGATGTAGCGCGTGCCGGGGTTCGCCTCGACTTTTTTGCGTAATTGTGCAATTAACACGCGCAGGTACTCCGGCTGGTCCTCGCCGGCAAGCCCCCAGATGGCACGCAGCAGTACCTTGTGGGTCAGCACGCGGTGCGGGTTGCGCATGAAATACAGCAGCAGATCGAACTCCTTGGGCGTCAGGCGCAGGCGCTGACCATGCAACTGCACCGCATGCAGCTCCGTATCGATGGTGAAGTCACCCGCCTCCAGATGCGTGGCTTGATTGCCGGCGGGCACACGCCGCAGCTGGGTGCGCACCCGCGCCAGCAGTTCCGGCATGCTGAAGGGCTTGGTGACGTAATCGTCGGCGCCCTCGTCGAGTGCACGTATCTTCATGGCCTCGCTATCACGCACACTCAGCACGATCACCGGAGTTTCTGAAACGCGGCGCACGGCTTGCGTAAGCTCCACGCCGTTCATCTCCGGCATGGCAAGATCAGTGATGATCAGGTCGGGCGGCTGCTCGCGTATGCGTTCGAGCGCCTCCAACCCGTGCTGGGCTACCGCGACCTCATACCCGCTGCTTTGCAAAGCCGCACGCAACATACGGGTGATCTGGCGTTCGTCGTCCACAACCAAAATGCGTTTCAATGAGTCTCCTGCGTCACGATGTGCAAATCTACGTGCGGCGCCTCCGCCATGAACTTCTGCAGAGCAAGGTAATAGAGGTAGGATCGCAGTCCATGGGTCGCCGAACGGCCCACGATCGCCTGCGTCACTCGATGGTCGCGGATATACGCGGCTGTCATCCGGGCGGTATCTTTCCCTGTCAGCATCACCACCTGCGCACCGAGATTACGGGCAAGCTGCAGGCTGGCATCGAGCACCCGCTTGCGTTCCGTGCCGGCGTCCCTGTCGCTTGCCACATGGAGCACATACAGCTCCGCATTGAGAGCTTCCGCCAAGCGGGCGCCGCGTGCAATCAAGTCCCTCGCCTGCGCGTTGGAGCTGATACAAACAGCCACTTTTTCCGCCACCGTCCATTGCGAGCCAAGCCGCTTGCGCTTTACATAATCATCCAGCGTTCGATCCACGGCGCGCGTAACCCGCTGCAACGCCATCTCGCGCAGAGCGATCAGGTTCCCGCGCCGAAAGAAGTTTGTCAGTGATCGCTCCACCCGTTCGGGAGGATAGATATCCCCGCGCCGCATGCGCGTTACCAGAGCCTCCGGCGTCACATCGCTGATCACAATCTCGTCGGCGCGGTCCAGCACCCAATCCGGAACCTGCTCGCGAACGCTGATGCCCGTGAGGGCCTGAACACGCGGCGCCAGGCTCTCCACATGCTGGATGTTGATCGTGCTCAGAACATCGATTTTGTTTTCTAACAGGAGCAGCACATCTTCATACCGTTTCGGAAATCGGCTGCCTTCGATATTCGTATGGGCCAGCTCATCGATCAACGCCACCTGCGGAGCGCGCACGAGCACGGCGTCCACATCCATGTCAGTAAAGAGCGTGCCCTTGTATTCCAACTCACGGCGTGGCACCTGCTCCAGCTTGCCCGCGAGCTCCGACGTGCCCTTGCGTCCATGAGTCTCCACGATACCGATGACGGCATCTTCGCCGCGGCTGCGGCGGCGAATACCCTCACTGAGCATTCCGAAGGTCTTGCCGACTCCAGGGGCATACCCCAGGAAGACCTTGAAGCGGCCGCGTCCCTTCCCTGTCTCGATTTCCGCCGCGCGGAGCCAGTCTTCCGGTGACTTCCGCGCACCGTCCGGTATTTTGGCCACGCCGTAAAATCCTCCTATGAATACGCGGCGGTATCTAGCGGCTACCCGGTGGGTGCTTGCCTTCGGCGCTCTTGCGGGAATTGTAATCGCCTTTCGGCACTGGGCACACATCAGTCCCACTACCGTTGCCCTCACGCTGGTGCTTTTTGTTCTTCTCTTAGCCTCACGCTGGAGTCTGCGCTACGCTGTCGTTCTTTCTTTGGCGGCATCCGCTTGCTATAACTTTTATTTTCTGCCACCCGTTGGAACCTTCACCATCGCCGATCCGCAGAACTGGCTTGCGCTCTTCACCTTTCTCTGTACCAGTGTGGTCGGAAGCCGGTTATCCCAAAAGGCACGCGAGGAAGCGGAACGGGCACGCATCCGGCAGCGCGAACTGGAACTCTTGTTCGCCTTAAGTCGGGAGCTGTTGCAGACTGAAAACGTGGCTGAGCTTGTGAACGCGCTGCCGCAGCTCATCATCCGAGCTTCTCGCGCGGAGGGAGTTGTTGTTTACCTTTTAGACGGCGACCGCCTTTACCAGGCGGGCTTACGCCAATTATCCGGTATGCAGCTGCCCCACTTCAGGCAACTCGCACTCAGTGTCGCCGGGCCCGATACAACGCCCGATGGGGAGACCCGGATTCCGTTACGCGCAGGCGTTCGCCCTCGTGGACTGTTGATCCTGACTGGGCTGCAGGTGTCCGCTGAGACCTTCGAGGCTGTAGGCGGCCTTGTCTCCATCGCGCTCGATCGTGCGCAGGCGCTCGAAACCGTGACGAAAAACGAGGCCAATAAGGAGAACGAGCGATTGCGGACCTTGATCCTCGATTCCATCACCCATGAGCTGCGTACACCGCTCACATCGATCAAGGGTGCGGCCAGCACCTTGCTCACGACGGAGAAGGTAAGCGCCGAGGACCGCCGCGAACTCCTCACCATCATCGAAGAGGAGGCAGACCGGCTCAACCGCCTGGTAGGACAGGCCGTAGAAATGGCGCAAATCGAGGCGCAGGAGGTTCATATGAACTTCGCTCCGGTCGCCGTGCCTGCTGTTGTGGAGTGGGCCCTGGCGAACTGCGCTTGGGTTTCGGGCACTCATCCGGTCACGGTCAATCTGCCTGTTCTTCCCAAGGTGTCTGCCGATCCCGAGATGGTTGGAAAGGTTCTTTGCAATCTTCTCGAAAATGCCGCCAAATATTCGGAGCCCGGCTCCCCCATTTTCATCTCTGCCGAGCTGAAGGATGGCCAAGTTCTGACCAGCGTTGCCGACCGGGGTATCGGTATCGACGCTGGTGAACAAACGTTGATTTTTGACCGTCTCTACCGTTCCCGAACGCAAACGGGAAGCACCCCTGGAACAGGCATGGGCTTGGCGATCAGTCGCGCCATCATCGAGTCGCATCACGGAAACCTCACCGTAACCAGCCAGCCGGAGCATGGTTCGGTATTCACCTTCAGCCTTCCCATCGCGTAACAGTGCGATGGCAGGAAAGATCGGTTGCGCCGACCACCATGCGCGTGAATCGCCGGGCCAATTTCGTCTCAAGGCGGATTGAGAAGGGCGGATTCAGTTTGACGGAGTTTCGAACCCGTTTTATGCCTACATTGCGAGCATGCAGATCGCAAAGCGGATTGGCCTGGTCCCCCGCGGTTCACCGATTTCGATCTCTGTCTCGCGACGGTTCTTTGACCGATCGTTTCGATTTCCTCTCGTTCTCGCAAATATCAAGATGACGGCGCGCTACGCCAAGCTGGGACGAGCCCACATCACCAAGACTGGAACCACAGCGAAGGTGATCTAGAACATGATGGAAAAGAAGAAGCCAGAGCAGGAAGAAGGCGACACAGCGAACATCGCCTGAGCGATATTCGTGTGGCTAAAACACTAATTGTGTGGTCGCCGCTAAGTTGTTTAGAATGTGGTGGCCAGAGACGGGATCGGTCGCCGTTACACACTTCAAGCGAAGGGGCAATGCCAGCAACATACCGCCCCTACACGCCTTTGCAAATCCCCATCGTCGGTCTCACCCTTCAGCTTGCAGCTTAATTAAAGCAGTCTTTGCATCAGATTTGAATCCGCTCGCCCGAAAAATACAGGGACCCGATTGCTTGAGGCGAAGACGAGGCGAATATGGCACAATAAGTCATCGGGTTTGATACCTTTTGACGCTTGTGATTGACCTAATTTCGTCACTGAACGAGGGCGACTCGAGTGATCGGATCGAGCTGTACCTTATAAGCTCCCGCGTCTTCGATAGATTGCGGGAACGGGGAGCCTCGCAGGTCGATATTGACAGGATTTTTCGGTCACTGGCACCCCTGGAGTTCCACGAACGCCATACCGGCACCAACCCCTGGGATTGCTTCTTCGCTCCAAAGATGGAGGCTGTAGAAGGTCGGGATGAATTCCCGAATCTAGCTCTGCTGACCAGCGAGATTGTTGACGAGTGGGCCGAGATTGCCGATGCCGTGAAGCATCAACGCCTCAAGGCTCGATTTGCTGATGCTGTATGGGAACTCGGTAGGCAACTTGGAAACACCCGCAAGGATCGCTACCGCTTCGGGCGAATGGCGGCGGAATCCTACCTCGAACTTGCAGACCAAGCCGACAACCATCCATTTGAACTCATCAATGCGGCCGCGCGAAGCGTTCAGCTTGCGATCCAACTCGGCGTAGGTGATCTCGCGGATCGCGGCTATGAATTCCTGATGAAGTACGCCGACTCTGTAGAGCAGGCCCATGTCGGGCTTTGGTCTGCGCCATTTGATCGGTTGCTTCCTCTGAATGGTCTAAGCGCGGCACAAAGGGAGCGAATCCTCGACCGTCACGCACAACGATTTGAGGCGACGGTCGCAAGTGGGGACATCTTTCGCATCACTGTTGTAGGTCCGATGCTTGCAAAGTACTTCTATGACCGCCATCAGTACCAGCGCGCGAAGGACATCACCTTCAACTATGGCGAAGCGATCTTACAGAATGCGGCTTCGCTTGATGGCTCCATCGCCGCTCACCATATCGAGAATATTCTGGAGGCTTATCGCCGCGTTGGCCTAAAGGACAAGACAGATCGGGTTCGGCTCCTTCTTGAAGAAAAGGGCAAGAGCGTCTTGGCCGGAATGAAGTCCCAGCGCGTAGAACTTAAGCTTGACCTGAACGCAGTCGAGTTCGCGATTGCCAAGATGATCGATGTGGCGGACCCGCTCGTGGCACTGTATCGACTAGCCAACAGCTGCGCACCTCACCCGGAAAAGCTTGAGGCTAAGTTTGAGGCGGCAACAAAAGGGCTTATCTTTCACAGGCTGCTCCCGGTCAGCATAATCGGCGACGATGGTCTCACTGTGACGACAATCGGGACGTACGACCAGGATAAGGAGGGCCGGCTCGTAATGGAGTTGGCGCGTGATATGGGATTGAAGACCACATTTTTCCTGAATGGGCTCGAAGATTGGAAGAAGAAGTTTGAGCTTGGGGGCATTCCGAATACGCCGTCGCTTTTCGGCAGTATCTTGATTCCAGCGGATCGCGTAACCCTTTTTCAGGAGGGCCTGCAGGCTTTTGAGCACCAAGACTACGTCAAATGCATCCACGTATTGGTCTTCCAGGTCGAGAACAGCTTGAGAGAGTTGCTGAGGTTCCTTGGCCGCCCGATCACTAAGAGCACTGACGATGGGTACCAGCCGAAGAATATGAATGATGTCCTGCATGATCCCGCGGTTAAGGATGCCCTCGATCCGAAGCTCTGGTCCTTTCTTAAGGTGCTATATACCGACAACCGAGGCATGAATCTGCGGAATCTCGTCGCGCACGGCGTCGCGCCCTCCGGTGCCTTCAATCGCATCAACGCGGCGCTGGTTGTACAGAGCGTCGTCTTCCTGGCCCTAATTAGGGAGGAGGCAGTGTACGTTGCGAACGAGCAAACACCCAATCTGTCGACCGCATCCGCGCCCCCCGGAAGAGAAGATCGAAGATGCTGTGGACGTTCCCGAGAGGGAGGAAGAAGCTGCCACACCGGTGCCTGTCTCGTCGGTAGCTGAATGACCGCATACGTAAGGTGGTATGCACCGAATGCCTAGTCCCGCTTCGACTGGCGGATCTGGTGCGCTCTTCGAGGCGCAGGTCGGTGCTGCATATCTGCTGTCCATGCTTCTCGAAGTAGACGCGCGGGGTTTGCCGAATTGTCGGGTCGAAAGCATTCGGCTGCAGCGAGGGCAGGAAGGCTATCCCTTGGATGATGTAATCATCCAAGGTCAGGATAGAAGCGGGAGAGCTGCGATCCTTGAGATCCAGGTCAAGCGGAGCATCACCTTTGCACCCTCCGACGAGGTCTTCCAGGATGTCGTCAATCAGGTCAAGAAGGCGATGGGTAACCCCAATTTCTGGGTAAGCCACCACCAGCTTGCGGTCGCCATCGCACGGACGACGCAAAGAATTGAAACTGCCTATCAGGATGTCCTTAGCTGGGCACGTAATGTCGAGGATGCGACGACATTCCATGCGAGGCTTAACCGCGAGGGCGAAACCAATGATGTAATGCGTAGCTTTGTATCTACGTTTCGCAAGAATCTCAAAGCCGCTGGCGCGCCCGACGACGACGAGACCGTATGGAAGGTTCTTCGACGATTTCACATCCTGGTTTTTGACCTCACGGCTTCGGACTCTGCCTCTGTCGAACTTATGCACGAACGTGCGCTGCGAGCCCTGGAGTTGGGCGGGACGGATGAGGCGCGCAATCTCTGGTCCCGTCTGACCGAGTTGGCTCTGCAAATTGCCGTCAACGCGGGACACCGGACTAGGGAATCCCTCATTGCAGACCTGACCTCATTTTGGTTCGCTTCGAGTCGTAATAACCGAAGGGCGCTTGCGTCCATTGCTGAAGAATCTCAGTCGGCTCTGTCGGATATCAACGACGAGGTCTCGGGTGTAAAGCTCATGCGTCAACGGCGGGTTGACGCGGTACGCGACGCAATGACCCGGAGCCGCTATGTCGAGATACGGGGCGAGGCCGGTGTTGGCAAGTCCGGGGTACTTCGACGGCTCGCGGAAGACCTCAATACGGAGGCGCAGGTCCTCGTCCTCAGCCCGAACCGGGTTGTTGAGCGCGGCTGGCTATCTATGAAGGCCAGCATCGAATACGACGGCACGGGTCGCGATCTCATGGCCGAGCTGTCTCTCAGCGGCGCGGCCATTGTGTTCATCGACAACCTGGATTTCTTCAGAGGTGAAGAGCAGACAACCGTTAAGGACCTCGTGCGGTTCGCATCGCAGACGCCCAATATTTGGGTCGTCGCAACCGTTCGAATCGAATTCGCAAAAACGGAGCCGAACTGGCTTCCCAGCGACGTATTGAGCAGTCTAGGCCAGACCGATCCTGTCTTGATCGAAGAGCTCGACGAGGTCGAAATTAGCGAGCTCAAAGAACGAGCACAGAGGCTCTCTAAACTGCTTTCGGATTCCCATCCCGCACGTGCCATCGTGCGAAACCTGTTCCGGCTCTCGCGCTTGGCGAACCGTTCAGATGGCGATCCATGGCCGGCCACTGAAGCAGAGATGGCCAAGCAATGGTGGGACCTGGCCGACGGCAGGAACGATGCAGGATTGCGTGAGCGCTCGCGCCTCCTCCGCAGATTGACGGAGCACTCCTTGTCTTCCATGCAGCCATACGACGCGACCTCAGAGAATGCGCAGGCTTTGGATCATCTCGTCGCCAGCGGCACTCTGCGCGACTACGGGAATGATCGCGTTACCTTTCGACATGATGTGCTCCGCGAATGGGCGATTGCGAACCTTGTATTTGGCGAGCACGGTTTCGGCTCACATTTCCAACTCGCCGAACGCGCCACTGCCGATATGGCGCGCGGCGCGGAACTTGCCGCGCGCGTTGCCCTCGAACAGCCGGATGGCCTCAAGTTATGGCAGGAGATCTTTGCGTCGCTCACAAATGGTCACGAGACCTGGCGGAGGGCCGTACTTCTCGCGCTGGTGCGATCAGAGCTCTCCATAAAGATCCTGGCGACGGCGGGTCCAGTCTTGCTGGAGAACGACGCCGCGCTCTTCAAAGACTTGGCGCGGTATGTCACGGCAATAGAGTTCGAATCAGCCGCTGAGCGGATGCGGGCACGTGGACTAAAACTAGAAGGGGTCCCTCCGGGTTGGCAGGTTCCGAGAAACAGCTCATGCGCGCACCTGGTCGGTTGGCTGCTGCTGGAGTCGGCCAGCGTTGCCCCCTCGGCCGTTCCAGATGCGGTCAAGGTCTATTCGGCATATCTGATTGGGACATTGGGGAACGACATTTTTGCTCCATTGATTCTCCAATATCTCCACCAATGGCTCCAGGTGATCGAAGCCGACCGGGAAAGCAACCCCTACGGCTTCTCGAATCAGGTATTCGGCGGTGTTATCTCGGGCCATCAGCTCAAGGTGATGGAAGCAGAATTACGAACGGCCTTCTTGTTTTTCTGCCATCGCACGCCAGAGCTCGCCGCTGGTTACCTCAAGTCCTTCACCGGTCGTCAGCATGCCGATGAACCTAGAATCAGCATCCTGCAATTCAGGGGTACTCTCGCGCAGGCAGCGCCGAAGCAATTGGCAGACTTTACCATCGACGCGCTCATTGGAAATGTGGAGCGCAGGCCTCGCCGTCACTCGGGTTCTCTCCCCGAGAAGCCTTTCGAATACACCGACTTGAAATTTCTGCCCACATCCCCCTCCCAAGGTCCCTTTCTTGATCTCCTTCTCCACGGTCCCGAAGAGGGCCTGCGTCTTATCCGTAGAATCGTTTCCTATGCGGTTCAGTTCTATCGTGGCGACAAGAAAGATGACCATGCCACTGTCGTTTATTTCGACGAGGATGGGGTCGTCTTCCCGTGGCCGGAGTTCTACTATTGGTCACGCGATACCGGAAATGCCCCGTACCTGGTGACCTCCGCTTTAATGGCTCTGGAGGCATGGGCACACAAGCGAATTGAGGACGGTGACCCGATCGATGCAGTGGTCGCCCAAATTGTCGGCGACCCGGCGATGTCGAACGCCGTGCTCTTAGTTGCCGTTGATGTCGTCTTGTCTCATGGGTCGCAGGCGATTGAGGCAGCTATCCCGCTCGTGGCGAGTCCCGAACTATTGTGCATGGATAGACTCAGGCCCACTCACGACACGATGGAGATTCCCGACTTCTTTGGACTGAAGGCACTGCAACAGGAACCGGTGGGCCCCGCAACGCTGAGTAGCCTCAAGGTACGCAATTCGCGCAAGATTAGCCTTTACGACGTGCTGTGTCGGATGACTTTTGGTCCGAGTGACGCTGTCGAGAACGTGCGGGCCTTGCTGAAGCGTGCCACTACCAGGCTCGGACCTCCAGACGGGAAATCAGATCTCGGCGATCCAAGGCTGATGGCGATTCATGCCCTCAATGTACTGAATCGCGAGAACTGGAAGGAGGTAACGGTCAGAGACTCGGAGGGTAAGGACCAAACGCTTCTGCAGTATCAGTCGCCGGAAGCGGAAGTGAAACAGTTGGAGCCAATACAAAGAGCGGCGTCTCCACGGCTGGAAGAGAACCACCAGCAACTCGGGATTTTGAATGCTCTCTACGCGAGCGAGCCCCCCACCCCGGAGTTCCTAGCGAAAGCCACGGCCTGGGCACATGAGCACACGAACGTCTTTGAAAATCGTCCGGAGTACGACAGGGGCGGAAAATATCTAACCAGCGTTGAAGCCGTTGTGAGCGCCGCAACCCTGCTCGCTCGCTACGGTACGCCGGAACAGCTGGCAGAGCACGGATCATGGGCGCGTGCAATCTTTGCTCGTGTGCACGAGGGAGATTCGGATCCGGTGTATCTGATGCGCGACGGACTGCGATTCAATCCGCGTGCCGTGGCATTTGTTGGTCAAGCGCTGCTGCTCCAACGGGCCCCCGAAGGTCGCGACATGCGACGCCTTCTTGAGTTTGCATCTGCGAATGGCTACGCTTCAGCGCATGGGTTTGGGGCTGCTGTAGCCACGTTGGAGCAAACTAATCCGCTCCTCGTTCTCGCGATACTGCGGTGCGCATTTGCTGCCGCCGTAAGACTAGACCTGCCATGGGGTCTGCATGAAGAGGAGAAGGGTAAGAGCAGAGCCGCAGACCATGAGCGCATACAGAAACAGATTGACTCTGAATTAAGTGGGCTACTGGCACCTAATTCCGAATCGGCGTGGCCTGACTTCCCGATCCAAAAGATAAGACCACGCGATTACTGGCGAAACGGACAGCGGGATCATGCGGCGGAGGCTGCCGAGTACAACTCCGTGAAACTGCGCGTGGATTCTCAGAGGGCAGCTTTGTGGCTCAAGCAAGCCCGGCCAATCTTCGAACCCGACGCGCGGCCCTGGCTCCGAGCTGTCGTGTCCGCCTATGCAGAATGGACTCGTCAAGCCAATGGCTTTGGGCAGGAGAAGGAGGAACAATACGATGGACAACCGGACAGCTGGAATGAGGTGTACTTTGAGCTGGCGGCGAAATGTGCCGTCGGTCTGACAACCGAGGCTCTTGGCCAGCAACTTCAGGGTCTCTTTGCCGGCTTGCCAGATGAATCCTTCTGCAACTGCCTTCCTTCCTACTTGCGCAGTGCGGACCAAGCATTCTTCGACGCAAATTTATTATCAACCGAGCAGTTGATTCAGATTCGAACTTTCCTCATGAATCAGCTGTCCGGCACGAGAACATTCGGCTGGAGCAAGGATCGAGACGAAGCGAGCGCCGAGATGCACCTCGCGCGTACCCTCGGGCCGATCTGCTTTAACGACCACAACAGTTTGGTTCCATCCAAGTGCTATCTGCCACCGTCTTTGATTCCGAGGGCACACGCGTTCCTGCCGCTGCTTGGGGATTTCGTAACAGAGTTTCGGTCTCCTTTTCTAGCAACGATGTACCTCAACTTCATGGAAGTCGCACCTCGTGTCGAGCAGTTGCCGTTCATTGTTGGATGCGCAGAGAAATGGCTTGAGAGATTCCCTGATAGCAACAGGTTTTGGATTGAGATGAGCTTTGGGGCAAGGATCGGCTCTCTCCTCATCGCGATCTTCCATGCTTCACCAGAGGCATTCGAACCGGATGAGCTGCGCTCGCGTATCGACAAGATCCTCACACAGCTTGTCGGTCTAGGAGTCGGCCAGGCCCACGAGTTGGAAAGACTTATGTACCAACATCAGTGATATACAGATCTGCCGTTTGCTCTCCAAGGTATTGCCCATGAAAGTGCTTGTTGATACCGGTGTCATCAGTTCCGCAGACTTCCTTGTAGGAGACTCGCGGATTCAGGAGTTGAAATGGGGTGACGGATCAGCCCGCACAACGATTGCTGGATTCAGAAGAATCGACCCTAGCCAAGATCCCGATCAACAACACGAGAAGGATGCTCTCTTCACTATTGGGAGATTGGCTAGGGAAGGACTTATAGAGCTTTACACATACGTCGAGTTGAACGTCGAACTGTGGCGACGCTCCAGAGGACGAGATCCGCTTCTGAATGCTTTTATCGAATGTCGCGTCCAGCACTGCTCAGCGCCCGTCGAACGATCCAAGTTCCGCACAACCATCCACATGAACGAGTGGATTGCAAAAGGAGGGAAAGCAGACCGCGGAAGAGGAACTCCTCCGAGCGAGTTCAACCAGATTCCATTCTTCCAATGGCTCGCGAATCTCTCTAATGATGAGATTGCCGCGCTTGAACACCACGCTGCGCAAATTGGTCTCGATGAATTTGAAGTGTTTAGCCTTCACGATTTCCCTTGGTTCCAGGCTTTAGCGCGGGCATTTGTCAGTTCTGAAAATCTGCCGGACTGCTTTCACATCTGGACTGCTCGCAGGAATGGCATGGACGCGCTTCTAACGCTTGAAAAGAAGCTTCCGCGAACCGCAGATCAGTTAAAGAGGAGAAAGCAGAATCCAATCGATGCCGGTGTCGCCATCCTCCGGCCAACAGAACTGTTGCTTCAACTAGGAGTGACCGTCCCAGATACCGTCCCAATCGAGCCGGGGCGCTTCTACAGCTACATGGAGATATTTCAGATCCAGGACCGTATCCTCGAAGACCAGCCCAATGCTCGGAAGCTTGTCGCTTCTGCGGATCGGGTCCCGCCCGCAAAAGACTATAAGGGCTGATCCTCTGATAAGAAAGATGATTGCGGGAGCGGAGATCGCGAAGAGGACTGGTCTGAAATCGGGGATGCTCTACCCGGCTTTATTCCGACCTGGAACGCGCAGAGTGGTTGCAGAGCAAGTGGGAAGAAGGTGTCCCACAAGACCTGGGCAAGCGTCGCCACTCCCCGTCAGTTAGAGCTGAGCGCAATTGCTCTGCTACCATTGCGGGCCAGAATCAGTTCGGTACCGATCAAGACTTGAGTGGGGGTGATACTTTGCGCCGAGGGCGCTGGATTGAATCTGGAATAGAGCGTGACATTTCATCGGCCTTTTCGCTGAGCAACTTCTTAAATTGGTTCAGGATATCGGGGTGATGTTTCGTCAGGTACTTCTCTACGCGAACACTTGCCAAGAGGTGCTCTACATAACCGAGGCTGAGGGTCAGATCGAGTGCCTGGGTCGCATAGGTCTCCTCCACCTGCTTGACGTCCGTGAGCAGCGTATCAGACTCCTCCTGAAGAAGAGAGAGCTTGGCAGCGGCGCCTGGACTTGCCCGGTTTGTTTTCGCTGGCTGAGCGATCAGGTCCGGCTTAGTAATGGTTAAGAGGGTCTTTGCCATGGTCGCTGAATAGTTGTTAGCGTGAATCATCCTCTCCGCCGCTTGGATCTGTCCCAGCGGCTTCATCCGCCGCAGAAAACCATACGCGTGGACTGAAACTCGTCGAGTCGTAAGTAACTGAATTGCTTCCGGGCATATGCCGTCGAGCAGGGATCTCTTTCGGCGGATGGTCTCGACATCGACATTGAGCGATGTGGAGATCATCTGCTCACTCACTCCGTTCGAAAGCGCCTTGAGAATCATGTAGTGCTCACCAATGTTGGATAAGTGGCTGACGCGCTTGTTGTAGGTATATCCCTCATCGTCGGTCGAAAGGATGCACCGGACGGTCTCATTCTGGCGCTCTTTCAAAATGTCCAGCCGCAATGCTCCATCCAGGAGCAGGAATGTTCCATCACCCACCGCAGAAACGATTAGTGGCTCGATCAGTCCAACATGCTCGATGGAAGCGGCTATCTGGCGATACTTCCTGGATTTTCGGACCTCCGGCATGAAATCTGCCTTAAGTGAAATCGCCACAACGGGAATGAGTACGGTCTTCAGCTCGAAGGCCACTTCTGTCGACGCTTTCATATGAGCTCCGTTCTATCCGATTCGCTCTGCAAGATGCTTAGGGATAGTTTGAATGGATTCGGCCCGAAGTAAAGTCACATAGTGTTCATCCTCCAAGAGCCGCTTCATCGCAGCAGCGAGGATCATCAACCGGTGATTGATTGCGTTCAGGCGCGAGACGGCGGAACGCTGACGTTGAACATGTTGTTCATACTCTTCGACCAACGACTCTGCCGAGAGCTTTCGTTTGGATGGACTGGTCCGACCGGTTTCACGTTCCTTCGCCAAACGCATCGCGATGACGCGTCGGGCGGTAGCCAGTTTTGCGCCGCGCAGGTCTCCGCTTTCATAGGCTTCGATCAACGCGGCCTGAACTTCTTCATTCGTTCCCGTCGAGATGACGATTGCGATCCGAATGGGAATTCTTCCTGCATCGACAGCCTGGAGCAGAATGCTCTCTCCATGCTGAAGGAGGTGAACGACCCCATATGCGTGAGTCTTATCCAGCCCAATCTTCTGCGCGATCTGCTCGGCCTTGTAACCTCTGTCTACAAGACTGCGCACCTCCAGGAGCAGGGCACGATGAGAGGGTGGACGCCGCGCTACGTTCTCGATCAAGCTCATCAAGTATTGTTGCTCACGGGTCACTTCCGTGATGATCGCGGGAATAAGTGTCTTGCCGAGCGCAAGGCAAGCCTCCAGGCGGCCTTGACCGCACACCAGTTCGTATTGAAGATCACCGCTAGCTGTTGTCTGTCGGCAAACCGTTATGGGCTTCTTGAGGCCAACGGATTCGATACTTGTCACTATTGCTTGGAACAAAAAAATGCGACCAGAGCAGTGTTCTCAGCCTTCCCTTTCGTGAGGGAACATCATCTGCCCCAAGCGACTAGGTATATCAAAACTACAGAAAGATCCCTTATCTACGAATAACTGCTGTTTGAGTATCAAAGAATGTTGGTATACTCAGAATGCACTTGTTGCCAGAAATGTAGAAGGATTGCAGTTGCACTATGCTGCCTCGTGACACATCCCGGCGCCGTTTGGCCAAAGTTCTCCGCATCAGCGGCGATCTGATCACCGTTGATGATGTTGTAACCGCGCTGATGCTGACTCGCCCACGGGCGGCCAAAGCGTTAGCTCAATGGGGACAGCAGCACTGGTTGAAACGGTTGCGACGAGGTCTTTACGCCCCGGTACCACTAGCTCTCAGCCCTGAAGAGCAAGTCTTGGAGGATCCTTGGACTCTGGTGCCGGAGCTGTTTGATCCCGCGTACATCGGGGGAGCGACTGCGGCGCACTACTGGGATCTCACCGAGCAGCTCTTTAGGACCATTTTCGTTTACACAGTCCGACCGGTACGACGCGGGGAGCAAGTTGTGCAGGAGACGACGTTTCAACTGCGGCACATCTCACAGGAACGGATTTTTGGGATGAAAACTGTCTGGCGGGCGCGTATCAAGATTCAGATTTCTGATCTGCACCGCACCATGATCGATGTTCTTGATGATCCGTCGTCGGGAGGAGGCATCCGCCACGTAGAAGACTGTCTGCGCGCCTACCTCGAACACAAAGACGCTGACATACCGCGCCTCATCGAGTACGGGGACAAATTAGGAAACGGTGCTGTCTTCAAGCGTCTTGGATTTTTGGCGGAAAGACTCAACGCTCCCTCGGAACTGATTGCCGCGAGTTTAGAGCGCCTGACTACAGGAAACGCAAAGCTCGATCCTGACCTAGAATCGCCGCGTGTAGTGCGTCGGTGGCGTCTGAGGGTTCCCGATCTCTGGAAGGGGCCGAGAATCGCATGATTGACCGCGCCGAAATTCTCGCTGTGGCGACGGATCTCTCGCTCTCGCCAGAGGTCGTAGAGAAAGATTATGTTCTCGGGTGGCTGCTGGCTGGCATCAACTCTCAGCCAGCCCTAGCTGAGAGTTGGGTGTTCAAAGGCGGAACCTGCCTCAAGAAGTGCTACTTCGAGACATACCGCTTTTCGGAAGACCTGGACTTTACTCTCACGGACACCACACACCTCAGTTCTGACTTCCTCATCAGTGCTTTCAGGGATGTCTCGGCCTGGGTCTACGAGAACACAGGAACTCAAATCCCAGGCGACCGGCTCCGCTTTGATGTCTATAACAATCCCCGTGGTGGGATGAGTTGCGAAGGCCGCATCTATTACACCGGCCCATTACCTCGTGGCGGCACCATGCCGCGTATCAAGCTCGATTTAACCGCAGACGAGTTGTTGGCGCTGCCTCCCATTCAGCGATCGGTAGGACACCCCTATAGCGATCTCCCGGATGGCGGATTCGCCGCGCGCTGCTACGCCTATGAGGAGTTGTTCGGGGAAAAGGTGCGCGCTCTGGGAGAGCGAGCACGGCCACGGGATCTATACGATGTCGTCAATTTGTTCCGCCATAGTGAATTCAGGCCAGCAGCCCCTTCGATCCTTGAAGTCCTGCGGCGAAAGTGTGAGTTTAAGCGGATTCCATTGCCGAGTGTGGCCAGCGTAGGCGTGCGTGCGCAAGAGTTGGCAACAGACTGGGCCAATATGCTCGGCCACCAACTGCCTGTACTACCTCCCTTTGAATCGTTTTGGGGCGTCCTTCCAGAGTTCTTCGATTGGCTGACGAGCGTAGCAACCATTCCCGGTGCGATCCCTGTTGTTCTCACTTCCATCCAAGCAGTTGCAGGGGAAGAACTCTATCGCCCAGCGGTCGGGGTGTCGCGTCGTCAGGGAGTTGTTGGCTCCTCCTACATCGAAGCGATCCGCTTCGCTGGCGCAAACAGATTGAGAGTCGATCTTGGTTATCAGGGATCGGTAAGAACGATCGAACCATACTCGCTGCGTCGGTCACGCGCGGGCGACATTCTCGTCTATGCGGTCAAGAGCGCTACCGGCGAGGCGCGGAGCTACCGCTTGGATCGTATCCAGAGTGTTCGAACCACCAACGAGCTATTCGTTCCGCGATACGCGATCGAACTGACTGCCGGGGAGAGTGGAAGCATTCCACCTGTGAGTTCAGAGAGTCTGCATACGCCGTATCGGGCCTCTGTGCGTACCCGCGTCAGTTCTGGTCCGACCTATATCTATAAATGTCCCATCTGTCAGAAGGAATTTCACCACAAAAAGCATAATGCCCAGCTTGGACCGCATAAGTCTAAAAGCGGCTGGCCCTGTTCAGGACGGTCAGGATACCTGATCGATACACGGTGATACCGACGGATGCTTCGATTGCACGAGCGCGGGGCCTACAGCGGAAGAACTTTCAAGACAGGATCTTCGCCAAAGCAATTTCCAATGTATGCTGCGCTTGCGGCTCCCATACTATTCTTAATGGAAATCGTGTGAGTGACGAGCGAGCTGTTCCAGGCCGAGGGCCAACTCTTCGAGGCGTTCGGCGCGAACGTGGACGACGCCGTCCTGGTTCTGCAGTCGGCCATGCACGAGGAAGAATCTGCCGCGTGTCACAAGCAGGCGGTCCTGATCGTATAGGTCGGGATGGATGATGACGTTCGAGATGCCGGTCTCGTCTTCCAGGCTGAGAAAGATGAAGCCCAGGGCCGTGCCGGGGCGCTGGCGAGCAATGACGGCGCCCGCATGAGTGACATAGCTTTTGTCCGGGCGGGCGTGAAGCTCTGCAGCCGAGAGGATATGTGAGGCGCATAGTTGGTCGCGCCGGAAGCTGAGCGGGTGCGGACCGGCCGTGACGCCAGTGCCAGCATAATCGGCAACTAGCCGCTCATCGGTAGACATCCGGCTCAGCGGCGTGAGGCCGTCAGATGTGCCCAGCCATGCTGATGATGAGACTGCGATGATCTGTGATCTATCTTCGTATGCCACCCTGAGTAGAGGTCCGGCGGGACGGCCAATCTCCGCTACTTGCCAGAGAGCATCGCGGCGATGCTCGACGGCGTCAAGCCAGTTCAGCGCGCCGATGCGGGCTAACTGCGCGAGGTCTTTCCGGCTCAGGGAAGGCATACGCTGGCTTAGATCTTCAATCGTGCGGAAGGGGCCGCGCGCTTCACGGCTGGCGACCAGAGCCGCAGCCGTTGCGCGGCGCAGGCTTTTGACATAGAGCAGCCCAAGGCGGAGCGAGAGAGAGCCGTCCGGTTCATGCTCCACCGTGCACTCGTCGTGAGAGATCTGCACGTCGATTGGCTTGACGCGAAGACCGTGACGTTGCGCGTCTTTAATCAGCACGGCGGGCATGTAAAACCCCATTGGCTGGTTATTGAGCATGGCGCACGTGAAGGCTGCCAGATAATGCACCTTGAAGTAGGCCGAAGCGTAGGCGATCAGGGCAAAGCTGGCAGCATGGCTCTCGGGAAATCCGTATAAGGCGAAGCTTTGAATGCTGCCCACAATCGCTTCCTGCGTGTGCGGGTCGATGTTGTTAGCGGCCATGCCCTCGCGGAGCTTCGCCATGAGCACTTCCATGCGTGCCCAACTACGGCGCATGCCGACAGCCTTACGCAGTTCTTCTGCTTCCGTACCTGTAAAACCACCCACTACCATCGCCATGCGCAGCAGTTGTTCCTGAAACAACGGCACGCCGAGTGTGCGTTCCAGCACGGGCCGCAGGCTTTCGACGGGATAGGTAATCTCCTCTTCTTTGCGCCGCCTTCGCATGTACGGATGCATCATCTTTCCGACGATGGGGCCGGGACGGATGATGGCTACCTGGACAACGATGTCGTATAACCTGCGCGGCGCGTTGCGCACGATGGAGGCCATCTGTGCGCGGCTCTCAACCTGAAACATGCCGACTGTGTCGGCCTTACAGAGCGCATCGTAGGTCGCCTTATCGCCCTCCGGCAGTTGAGCAAGGTCGGGGTGTTCGCCGTAGTGTTCGGGTACGAGCGATAAGCAATCCTTGAGCACGGCCATCATCCCGAGCCCGAGCAGGTCCACCTTGACCATGCCCATCGCAGCGCAGTCTTCCTTATCCCACTGGACAACGGTGCGGCCCACCATGGAGGCGCGCTCCAGCGGCACGATGGAGTTGAGTTGGCCTTGGCAGATGACCATGCCGCCGGAGTGCTGCCCCAGGTGCTTCGGCAGATCCTGAACGCGTTCGCAAAGCTCGATGTACTTGGCGATCCGGCGATGGCCCAGATCGAAGCCGGCGTGCCGAAAGTTGTCGGCAAGTGTCTCGTCCTTCTGCTTCCACTCCCACTGGCCGACTAGCCCGGAGAGACGGTCCAGCGCCTCTCGATCAAAGCCGAGCGCCTTACCGACCTCTCGCGCCGCCGAGCGACCGCGATACGTGATGACGTTGGCTGTCATCGCCGCGCCAAGCTCACCATAGCGCTGATACACATACTGGATCGCCTGTTCACGCCGATCACCGGATGGCAGGTCCAAGTCGATATCGGGCCATTCGCTGCGGTTCTCATTCAGAAAGCGCTCGAATAACAAATCCATGCCGACTGGATCGACGGCCGTAATCTCCAGTGCGTAGCACACGACCGAATTGGCTGCGGAACCACGACCTTGAATGAGGATGCCGTTGGCCTTGCAATATTCCACTATGTCCCAGACGATGAGGAAATAGCCCTCAAAGCCGAGTTGCTCGATGAGTTTCAGCTCTCGTTCGGCTTGCTGCTTTGCCTTGGCATGGAGCGTGGAATCGTTCTTGGGCCGATAGCGATTAGCGATGCCAGCGGCGACGCGCTCACGCAGGAACACCGCCATCGGCCTGCCATCCGGTGTTGGATAGCGCGGGAACTCGTAGCCGAGATCTTCGAGCGTGAACTCCAGGCGTTCCGAGAGCAGCTGCGTGTTGTCGACGGCTTCCGGTAGATCTCGGAAGAGTCGACGCATGACCCGTGCGGAGCGCACCTGACGCTGCGAGTTGAGCGCCAGCAAACGCCCGGCACGTTCCAAATCCGTCTTGTGGCGGATGGCCGTAAACACATCCAGCACTTCACGCTCATACTGTGTGGCATAGCGCACGCCATTCGTCGCAAGCAGCGGAAGCCGTAATGATTCGGCGAGACGGATCGCAGTCTGATTACGCCATTCTTCGGCACGCTCACCATGACGTTGAAGCTCGACATAGACGTTGGCCTGGCCATACAGCCGAACCAGTTGTTCGAGCAATTTACGCCCTGCAGCTTCGCCACCGTTGGTCAGCGCTGCGGCGAGCGGTCCTTCGTCCCCGCCTGTTAGGCAGATCAGGCCCGGAGCGAACTCGGCTAGATCGCTGGCGATTGCCATGCCTTCGGCTTTGCCGCGCTCGCGCATCTTGTAGCGCGTGATCATGCGACAAAGGTTCTGGTATCCGGTGCGAGAGGCGCACAGCAGCGGCAAGCGCACTGGCTCGGGTGCTTTACGATGCGGTGCCCACGCGGGCGGCTCAAGCCGCACACCCCAATCACCCACCGCAACTTCAGCACCGACGTGGGCCCGCATCTTGTTCGCCTGCGCGGAGGCATGGAAGCGCGGCAACCCATATACGCCGTTGCGGTCGAGCAGAGCCATGGCTGGCATGTCGCGCTCAAAAGCTGCCCGAATCAGGTTTTCGGGAACCGATGCGCCTTCAAGAAAGCTGAACGCGCTGGCGGCGTGCAGCTCGATGTAGCCGTCCTTCATACGCGATTGGCCCTAGTCATAGAGCCCCTCAATCAGCCATTCGCGGCGCAGCAGATCATGTGTGAAGAGACACAGCAACGCAGTGTCATCCGCGTTTGTGTCAGCTTCAGCCTCTACATCCCACTCCTCATGCGACCAGACCTCCGGGGTCCACCACCGTCCACTGCGTCGCCATGGACCATGAACACGGCGAACAATGTAGCGAAGGCCATATAAGTAAAAAGTCCTCGGCGTGGCATTGTCTGAATGAGAAACAATTGGTACACGCGGACGCAGCCTTCGAAGCGCGATGCCGTTGCGAAGCATGGTTTCGGATGTCTGCGATAAAGATGACCGTGGAGCATCCGTCACGGAGAAGCGCTCCATGCGAAAGCCTTCAGGCGCGTGCGTATCCAGCAGTCTTGCGCGACCTACGCGATCTTCGCCAACCAATGCGGAAAGCCGTGCAAGTGTTACCTCCAGGCGTGTCGGCTCGGGCGTCTGCGGCATGAATAAACCGGTCTGCATCTCAGCACGAGGTCCAGGTTCGGCGCTGATACTGACCGCTAGAATGCCCGCACAGGGTGGGTGTGCCTGCAAATCAAGCTGCACCAGCTTCAGCAAGATTGCATGGTCAAAGAGCGGCAGTGCGGGCTTGACCGTGCGACTGTGCTCGGGCGCACCTTCCAGGCCAAGCGTGAGTGTAATGCTGGCAAGCGCAAGAGCACGCAGACCGGCACGAACCAGCAACTGGCGAAGCATCGGCCCGAGTACGAAGAGCAGCGAGTCGAGATGATCGACTGGCGCGTCAAACTCGACATGCTCCATAAGCGAGAAAGCAGGCTCCTCTGGAACCAACAGATGAGGGTGTATACCGCGGGCTAGCTGGTGCAGCGTTCGTCCTGGTTCGCCCAGACGTGCAACCACGGCGATCTCGGGCAGCGCGGCAAGTTCACCCACTGTGCGGATGCCCCACAGCGCAAGCGTCTCGGCCTCTGTTTCAGCCGGCGAAAGCGCGCCGAGGGGCAGCCTGGCGAGGAAGGTCTCTTCCGTGCCGGGCTGGAGAATGGCAATCGACTTTGGCGATGACCGCGCCATGCACACTGCGGCGTGAAGATTCGCGCTTGCACCCACACGGACCTGAAAACCAAGATCGTGGGCGGCACGCAATAGCTTGGGTGCCGCCATGTCCGGCGGTCCAAACACACGCTCGGCTCCCGTCATGTCCAAGGCGAGCAGGAGTGCGCCGTCGCGACTTCTATCCGTGCTGTTTGCCGATCTGTTGTCCTGGCTCGTGTCCTGAAATCTTGGCGTGAAGCTGGCCGCCAGTTCATGCAGGACTGTACGTGCGCTGCGCTCTTCCGCAGGGGAACGGAGGAACACACGGAGACCGGGAAAACTATCCAACTCAGCACGCGATAAGCCGCGTTTTACCCCCATGCGCCGGGCGCGGGAGTTAGCCGCACATACCGTTTCTAGGGGTGGTACGCCTTCAACTACGGCAACTGGCATCGTGCGCTCCGCAGGTCGCAACCGCAACATGGCTTGTGCCGCGAACTCGGGGACACGTAGACAAAAATAGAGCGGTTGGAGAAGCCCGCTCATCGTTCATCTGCCCATGCAAGCACAGTCTTTTCACGCGCCCTCTCTGCAAACGGGACCCATGCTGTGCTTCGCGACCAGGTTGCGCACCGTTCGCTCTGCGGCGGCTTGCGCATGGCAACAACTTTTCCCGCTTCATGAGGCTGCTCTTCGACAGCCTCGAAGCGCTGACGGCTGACGGAGACTTCGTATCTCCTTCCGGTGAACAGGTTGCCGGCAGTGGTGACGCTTGATGCTTTGAGTCGCAGCACAAGCTCCGCACTGGAGCGTGCGCACGGATGTTGCGTCAGCAACAGGATGGTGGTGCGAGAACGTTCCGCTGCTGCCCGGAAGCGAAACCACGTCGCCATCGGGATGCGAGACGCAAACCCGGCCGGCGTGCTGCCCAGGTCGAGAACCAAGGCTGCAAAGCCGCCTGCGCTGAGCAACAGGTCAGCGGCACGAATGGCCTGGTCGAGCGCTGTCAAGGTCTCCGACCGTTTCGCCCCAGTCTTTGTGCCGAAGGCCGGCGTCTTTCCTAGCAACGCGGCCTTGTTCAACGCTGGTGTATAGCCCGCATTCCCTCGGCGTGCTTCGATGCGCATCGTCGGCGTCTCCGCACAGCAAGGCATGATCGCCGCGGGGTGACGTGACTGCTGATTAAAGTGCTCCCCGCGCCGTGGTGGTTGCCGGTCGGTCGGTGCCTGTTCCGTTCGATCCCACGCACGACGCGGAATTGTGGCGTTCGCTTCTGGTTGCAGTGGACGGTTCGGCGTTCCGGGAGTGCCAATGTCTTTCCGCCGCCTGCGCGCTTCGGCTGGGTTCTCACCATCCCGTGTAATCGGAGACGGGTAGTGGGCAGCTGTCGGGTCTGGGTTCTCCCGAGGGCACAGTTGGTCGTGATGCAGCAACGCCTGAATCGCTTCGGGCATGCCGCGTACCTCATTGCGCGGGTGCGGACTGCCGCCTCCACCCGAGGGCGAGTTTCTGCGAGGCTCTCCGCAAAGCAAGCCAGGCACATCGGATGGCTGTGCCAGATCTCCTTCTGGTTGTTTGCTGTCGCTCCCACACCGAATCCAAAGCTGCCGACTCAGGTCCACGCCGTCTGCGGCTGCTGACTCGGGATCGAGTGCGTCCGCAACATCGATCCATGCCGTTGTTTGACCAGCGCAGGTAATCTCTGCGATGAAGGCCAGTGCAAACGAGGTCCGCCCAGAGCAGGAGGAACCCACCACTTCGGTGATGGCCCCAACTGGCAGCCCGCCACCAAGCAATGTATCGATCTCCGGCACGCCGGATGCGACACGTTGAACCACGATCCGCTGCGGGGGCGATAAAGCTCCGGGCACCCGATGTGCCAGCGCGTCTTCGATTTGTCTGCGAACGGAACCTGCGGCGATCAAGGCACACTCTCTTCGCCTTATCTTCGCCTCACCTGAGGCCTGAGCGCAAGCTCACCAGAAGTTTCTTTTGTTTGCTTCACCTTACGGAAGCCGAAATGATGATGCGCTCTTGAAAACAACGCGCTCCATGCTGGCTGAATGCTCTTCAGCCGGAATCGGAAATAGCCGAACGCCGAAGTCCCTCATGTTCCAGGGACCTCCCATCCTTTATTGGTCAACTGAAGCCCGGCGACTTGACTCGTTTTTGAGGCACCGTCAATCGTAGCTTTGATGTCTGAAAAGGCCTGTTGAACATCGGTCCGGCTTGCCCATGCAGCAAGGGGCGTGATCTTGTAGGTGTACGTGACTTCCGTCTGAGAATTGCCTCCTGTGGACACTGGGTCGATCCGTTTGATGATGGAGTCGACGCTTTTCTGTCCATAGCAGAACGCGGCAGTTTGCCCCACAACGCCCCCAGGTATGAGTCGGAAGTATTTCTTTCCCTCTTCCGTGAGTTCGTAGTGCCTTACAGGTTGCGAACGAGTTGGCCCATTCAATGCATCGAGCATTCCGTGTACAACCGCTGTTGTGTCATTTGCGTGCAATAGGTCGGCTTGCTCCAGTGCAGCCAGCTTAGATCCAATCCCATACTGGTCCTTCGGCTGAGAGCGGGGAACATCGACCGGAAACTGACGATTGATTGAAGAGCACGCTTCGCCATGTCTCGATAGATATTGGTCAATTGCGATAGTGAGATTGGCGTCGCTCGGCTTCTTTGCATCATTGCACGATGTAAGAAGCAAACTGCCTGAGATGCAGACTAGAAGGAATCTCCTCATGAACAGCCCTCCTCTATTGCTCTAAATTATGCGACTCCGGGGTTTACCCGTCCAATCTGCGCAGGCCTATATGGACCGCAAATCTGTTTGAGCTTTTTGATAACGCAGACGGACAAGCCTACCGCTTTACGAGAGGATTGAGCTTCAGCGCTGCGACACCGGAAAGGGCAACCGAGATGAAATCCTTCATTGATGTGCGCACCTGGTCGCTGCGTAGAAAGAGAGCGGTCTCGATGCGTATTAGCTCATCTGTCAAAGGCTTGAAGAGAACACCGGCGCGCTGAAAGCGCGATGCCGACTGTGGAACCAGAGCTACTCCGACACCGTGGGCAGCGAAGTCGAGTGCCTGCGTGATCGTAGGGGCCTCCTGGAAGCGCTGCGGGTCGAATTGCAGCGTTCGTAAATAGGTCGTGACCTGGTCATAAAACGGTCGATGAAGGCTTCTGGGTATCCAGACAAGCGTTTCGTTGCGCAGCTCCCGGACCGCCAATCGGGAGTGTGCGGCAAAGCGATGGCGTTCCGCGACACAAACGCTGAATGGCTCGTATGCCACCCTCTCAACCCAGAGATCTTTATCCACAATAGGCAGCACGCCAAAGGCCGCCCTGAGTTTCCCGTTCCGCACACGATGTATTAGCTGTATCGTTGGATAGCTTTTGAGGACGATTCGTGGAGCTTCGCTGCCCGGCAGCATGAGTTGTTCGAGCAGGGGCAGAAGACTGCCGTGGATGTATGGTGAGTGACCGACGTAAAAAGGTTGCTGATGCAGGTCGGCCTCATATCGTGCGAGATCGAAGGCCAATCTTGCCTGCTCTAAGCTCTTACGCATCTGGGCCGCATACACTCTTCCGACATCGCTCGGCTTCAGGCCACGTGGTGTCTTGTCCAGAAGATCCATTCCGAGTTGGTTGCTTAGAGCTTTGAGGCTTCTGGAGATGGTGGAATGAGTCGTATGAAGACGATTTGCGGCCTGAACAAGGCTGCCCTCCTCCAAGACGGTATGGAGGAACAGGATCTGTTGCAATGAGGGGCTGTACCACATGTCATCGTTCCCCCTTCCGCAGATCGGCTGCGTTCAACGCTGCGCAAGTTCCTCTATCGAACCGCTCGCTGAAGAAACATCCATCACGAGCATAAGGCTCATTTGGGTGATCAACTTGGCAAAGATTTCCATGAGATTCCTAAAAAGTCCAGCGGGCGAAGCGAAATCCGAGGCACAATGCGCCGGGTGCCGGGACCGATCCGGCACCGAAGTTCGCCTTAAGAAACCCGTCATTCGCCGCGTTGATCTGGCCTTTACTTGCAAAGCAGTGGATTACCACTAAATTCTCTGGAATTCTGGCATTAGCACGTCCAAGAGGTTATTCATGCTACGCAGAAGCTTCCTGAAGACTTCACTGTACACATCGGCCACGGCTACCCTCTCTGGGAGAATTCCATTTCGCGCTGACACTAAACCCAAAAGCATTCTCATCCTCGGTGGGACGGTATTTGTTGGACCGGCAGTCGTAGAAGCCGCTTTAGCCGGTGGACATACCGTTGCACCATTCAACCGGGGTGTCACGAATCCGGAACTATTTCCTTACGTCGAAAAGATACGCGGATTCCGTAGCCCAAGCGTGACCTCCGTTTCATCGCGGAGCGACTGTTGTCTCTGATGGATGAGAACCGCATCGAGGCTATAGCACGGCAGCATGGCATCCGGCAGAAGCGTGACGATGGCCGTGTGCGGAAAACGCTGTCCGCATTCCTTGGCCGCGCCGACGAAGGCACACTCTCCCGGCTGCTGGTAGAGGCAAGCATCTTGCTTGCGGCTTCGCGCGGCAACGCGACCGCCATCCTCAAGGACGCGGCCACCGCGTACAAAGTGGACACCGAGGCTATCGCCACCAAGGTAAGGCAGGATTTGCTGCCAAGGTGAAAGCGAGAAGCCAGCACAACCAGCCGTCATGGTCGCCAAAAAAGCGGCTAGCAGCAATGCACAGGAGGGGCGGCGGACCTGCCGCCCTTCTTCTTGCGCCGAAAACGGCGGCAAGGGGAACACATGCTGTTTTCCCCCTGCACCCTCATTCGCTTGACTCCGGCCCCCGCTCGCCGGCTGCGCGGCAGAAGACGTACCGATGCTGCACGGGATGTTCAGTCTTGTTTCATGTAGTACCACCACACTCGCCTACCTCATAGTTGGGTTCGTTAGCAGAGCTTTGTATGAACTGGCAGTTGACATACTCCTACACGAGTAGTACTTTCGACCACAAAGGTAGTAGGGAATGCCGATTCCAAAGCTGTCGAAACTGGAAATGCAAATCATGGACGCCTTATGGACGAAGGGCGAATGTTCCGTGCGCGAGATTCAGGATGAGTTCCCGGAGAAGGGGCGACCAGCCTACACAACTGTCCAAACGATGGTGAACCGCCTAGAAGCAAAGGGAGCAGTGGAACGGGCAAAGAAGATCGGCAACTCCCTAATCTTTCGGTCGACGCTTTCACGTAGTGCGGCACATAGAAGGCTCGTGGATGAATTTTTCTCTTTCTTCGACGGTCGTGTTCAGCCGGTGATCGCACACTTAATTCAGTCAGGCAAACTGACAGGCGAAGACATCAAGGAAGCGCAGAAGCTCTTGAAACAACACACGGAAAAGAGGGAGCCGCGATGATGTCAATGAATCTTCAGATCCTTCTGGAGCAGTACAGCCTGGCTCTCAGAAACCATCTATGGCAATCTACGGCGTTTGGCGCAGTGATAGTGATGATCAACATATTGCTTCGGAAGAATGAGGCCCGCATTCGCTACTGGTTGTGGCTGGCGTCATCCCTCAAGTTCTTTATTCCGTTCTCACTCTTGATGACTCTCGGCGATTCCATGCTGACGCGACGAGCACAGCAGTCAGGCCACTCCGGGATCGTCAATGTCATACAGCAAGTCGCGACGCCGTTCGTTTCAAGTGGCACGGGAAATACAGGCCCGATCGACATGCAACCAGTGGTCGCTGCTGGAATGGCGTGGAGTCACATTATCCCAGCATTGATAATCGTTTGGCTGGCAGGCTCCCTTGCGGTGGTTCTGCTGTGGCTGAGATCGTGGATTCGCGTGGCGCATGCAGTTCGTGAGAACGAGTTTCTCGGTGAGGGGCGTGAAATGGAGACCTTGCGGAGGATGCGTTCTCGCAAATGGCCACAGTTGCGTATCTTATCGTCCAACACGCTGCAGCAGCCCGGTGTGTATGGCATGTTCCGTCCGATATTGATTTGGCCTCGGGCAGTATCCGAACGCATCGATGACGCGCAGATGAGAGCAATTTTCGCTCACGAGCTTTGTCACGTGCGTTGCTTTGACAATCTCTGCGCGACGCTGCACATGTTAGTCGAAGCCGTGTTCTGGTTCCACCCTATGGTGTGGTGGTTAGGCCGGAAACTCGAAGAGGAACGCGAGCGCGCGTGTGACGAAGAGGTCTTGGCTTTCAAGCATGCTCCGAAGGTGTATGCGGAAAGCATCTTGAAGGTCTGCGAACTATGCGTAATGCCGGAACCGGCCTTTGTTGCGGGTGTGACGGGTGCGGATTTGAAGCGTCGCATTGCGCAGATTCTACGAGGACAGCCGGGAGCGAGGCTGGCTTGGCCTGGCAGACTATTGCTCTCGACCTTCACCATAGCTGCGGTTGGAACTCCGCTCTTATTAGGTCAAATGGAGGCTACGGGACCGGCGGTAGTCACCGGGCGTGTTCAGTCTGTCTCTGATATGTCGGCGCAACAGCAAGGCGTTCAACTGCCTAAGTACGATGTCTCGACTGTTCGCCCAAATAACTCTGGGAATACCGACATACATATCAACGTCGATGGAGCTGTCTTCGAGATGGGCAATACTACCATCAGAAGGCTACTGCAGTTGGCGTACGATATTCGGCCAGACCTTATTTCAGGTCTGCCGCCGTGGGCAGAATCAGACCGCTTTGATATTAAGGCTAAAGTGGTCGATGCAGATCCGGAAACGCTCAAGAGCTTAACCAACGATCAGATACGTGTCATGGCGCGCCGCTTGATTATGGATCGGTTCCATTTAGAGACGCACACCGATACAAAAATCATGCCGGTTTACGACTTGGTTGTCGCAAAGGCCGACGTCAAGTTCAAACCATCGTTGCCGAGCGGTGATGATGACCGGATGGACATTCATGGGATGCAAGTCACAGCATCGAATCTCCGGATGACGGCGTTAGCTAATTATCTAAGTCGGCAGACCGATCGCGTTGTTATCGATAAGACTGGTTTGCCAGCGAGATACGATCTGAAGTTCAAGTGGTCGCCTGACCTTGAGCAAACAGAACGCAGTGACGAAGCGCCGCCTTTGTTCACTGCTCTGCAAGAGCAGTTGGGGTTGAAGTTGCAGCCGAGTAGAGGCCCGGTACCGACGTTGGTCATCGACCATATAGAGCGGCCGAAGGAAAATTAGCCGGTTCCATACGAACTTACGGTAAGTCGCACGACCCCACCGAACGTCAACGCTCGCACGTTGGTGTGCTTACGCGCGGCCAAATCATGCCTAGCTCCAATATCTCAGTAGTGGGGGACAGGTAGAGGTCAGTCTAATGTCAACAGCTTCCAACAACACGATCATCACTGACCAGGACTTTCCTAGGAAAGGTGCGAATGACGCAGAGTTGCTCCGAGCGATCTTCCGCGGCAAATGGCGTCTTCGGGTGCTTCAAGAAATTGCAAGAGGTACGGTTCGTCTGAGTGCTCTCACGAGAGCCATCCCTGAATGCCGAAAGAAAGTAATCATCGACACCCTGAAAAGGCTACAGGACGAGGGTTTGTTAGGCCGAACTGAGTACCATTCTCGCGTCAAGAGGGTTGAATATTCCATTCGCACCGAGTTAGCGGATGACCTGCCGCGCGTCGTGCAGACTATCGCTTCGAATATCGAGCGTTCCCAAGATGATCGGGGTGAATAGATGCAAACTTCGAACAAGTTCACTTGCCTTCCAAAGATACTTAAGATTTTCTTGTTATACACGTCTGTTGTCGGAAGTACCGCATTCGCCCAGGAGCATAGTGGCCGGGTTCTGGTAGATGGCATGCCACTACCGGGCGTCACAGTGACTGCGAAACAGAATGACCGAACACTAACCACGGTTACTGATGTTGAGGGAGGGTTTCATTTTCGCTCGCTCACTGCGGGAGACTGGCATCTGCACTTTGAGATGCAGGGCTTCAAGGCGGTCGATACGACGGTCGCTATTCCTGAGACCACGCCCTTCGCAGCGGTCCAGCTGGAGATGCTGCCGCTGTCCGACCTGCACGCATCGGCAAAGACCGTACAGCCGTCCGCGCCTGCACCGGTCGCGCCTGTCGTTGCAGACGAGTCAAAAGGGAGGCAGAAGGATGGCACGGACGCGCCATCTCCACCCCCTCCGCCAGCAGGCAATGACGCGGATATCGCCGCGGACGGCATGCTGATCAACGGCAGCAACAACAATGCGGCCACCAGCAAGTACTCGCTTGCACAGGCGTTCGGCACGCGTCGTGCCGGCAGTAAAAGTTTGTACACGGGCAGCCTTGGCTTCGAGTTGAGTGCTTCGCCGTTCGATGCGCGACCGTATTCCCTCACCGGCCTCCAGACGCCAAAGGCGTCGTACTCCACCTTCACCGGCGTCGCAACGCTGGGTGGACCCCTTCGTATTCCGCACTTGTTTTACAACGGTCCGAACTTCTTCGCGGCGTACCAGTGGACACGGAACCCGGAAGCCTTAACGCAGTCCGGTCTGGTGCCGACGGCAGCGCAACGCGCAGGCGTCCTGCCCACGGGGACTGTAGCCGTGACACCGGAAGCCGCCGCGCTGCTGGCGCTGTATCCGCTGCCAAACCTCGCAGGCAGCACGCAGTACAACTACCAGACACAGGTGCTCAACAATACCCATGTTGACTCGCTGCAGACGCGCCTGGACAAAACCATCGGCCGTCGCGACACTATGAACGGCAAGTTTGCCTTTCAGAACTCTCGCGCGGACGCGACCAACCTGTTTCACTTCCGTGACACTACAAAGACACTCGGCATTGACTCAGACGTGACGTGGCAGCATCGCTTTCCGCACCAGCTCTTTGTGGAGACGACGTACCGCTTCTCGCGTTTGAGGACTGACGTGACACCGTTCTTCGCGAACCGAACCAATGTCAGCGGCAACGTCGGCATCACCGGTAATCTGCAGGACGCTACCAACTGGGGACCGCCCACGCTGAACTTCTCCAGCGGCATCGCGTCGCTCACGGACGGCATCAGCGCCTTCGATCGTAATCAGACGGACGGCGTCGGCATCAACGCAACGTGGACGCACCGGCGCCACACCGTTACCTTCGGTGGCGACTTCCGGCGGCAGCAGTTCAACCAGTTGCAGCAGGCAAATCCTCGCGGCACCTTCACCTTCACGGGTGAGGCAACAGGCTCTGATCTGCGCGACTTCCTGACCGGCGTGCCCGATGCCAGCAAAGTAGCCTTCGGCAATGCGGATAAGTACTTCCGTGAATCCGTCAGCGATCTCTTCGTTGTGGACGACTGGCGCGTCAAGCCGGAACTGACGCTTACCTCCAGCATCCGCTGGGACTACGGCGCGCCCATCACAGAGTTGAAAGGTCGCCTCGTCAACCTTGATGTCACGCCTGGCTTCACCGCAGTGCAGCCGGTGCTTGGGTCAAATCCCGTCGGCCCTCTCACTGGGACGCACTATCCCTCGTCTCTTGTCCGTCCGGACTTCCGCAAGTTCCAGCCGCGCTTCGGCTTTGCATGGCGACCGCTGCCAGCCACGCCGCTGGTCATTCGCGGCGGCTACGGCATTTACGTAGACACGTCTGTCTATCTGTCCGCGGCAGGCAGCATGGCCCAGCAGGCCCCACTGTCAAAGAGCCTGAGTGTGTCGAACAGCAGCACTTGCGCGTTGACGTTGGCAAACGGTTTCCAGGATTGCGCGGGGATCACGTCCAACACCTTCGCCATCGACCCGAACTTCCGCGTCGGCTACGCGCAAACCTGGAAACTGTCCGTGCAGCAGGACCTGCCCGGCTCCATTGTTTTGACGGGAACCTATCTCGGATCGAAGGGCACACGCGGTCCGCAGGAGTTCCTGCCCAACACGTACGCACCGTCGTACAACACCACCACGCAACCCGCACCCACATGCGCATCGTGCCCACGAGGATTCCTCTATCGCACGTCGAACGGTAACTCTATCCGCCACGCGGGTGAGGTGCAGTTGCGTCGCCGCCTCCGCAGCGGCTTCACCGCCACGCTGGACTACCTGTACGCGCACTCCATCGACAACGATGCGTACCTGGGCGGCGGTTCCACCACCACATACAACTCCGCGCTGGACCCGTACAACACACCTTCTGACACCATCGCGCAGAGCTGGCAGAACTTACAGGCCGAGCGCAGCCGCGCATCGTTTGATCAGCGTCATTTGCTGAAGTTCACCTTCCAGTACACCTCCGGTACGGGCATCGCGGGGGGCACGCTGCTGACGGGCTGGCGTGGCAAAGCCCTGAAGCAGTGGACACTCTCCTCGTCGCTCAACGCGGGTAGCGGCCTGCCGCAGACGCCCATTTACTACACCACGCTGCCAGGCACGGGCTTCGCAGGAACCATCCGGCCCAACCGCAGCGCAGCCAATCTGTACGCAGCCAGCAATGGTTACCACCTAAACGCGGCGGCGTTCGCCACGCCGGCAGCGGGACAGTTCGGCAACGCGGGACGCTATTCCATTGAAGGCCCCAACGCAGTCACACTTGACTCATCACTAGCGCGTGTCTTCAAGCTCCGCGATCCGCTCTCGCTGGACCTGCGCATCGATTCCACCAACGTGCTGAATTACGTCGCGTTTACCGGCTGGAACACTCTCACCAACAGCACCACCTTCGGCCTGCCCGTATCGGCAAACTCCATGAGGTCATTCGAACTCAGCGGGAGGCTCCGCTTCTAATCATGAAAGCTCTCGGACTCATCGCAATTCTGATCTCACTTCCCGCCGTCGCGCAGACCATTGGCACCAACCAACCACAGGGTAAAGACGGTACCTTCACGCTCAGTGTGAAGTCGCAGCTCGTCACGGAAGCCGTCGTCATCAAGGACAAGAGCGGCAAGTTCATCCCGCACTTGAAAGCCGGCGACTTCACCATCACGGAAGACGGCACGCCGCAGAAGATTCGCGTCTTCGAGCATGAGTCGCTCCCCACTGACGCAGTGCCACTGCCCAAACAGGACCCTGACGGAGAGGAAATCAAGATCTACAAGAAGCTGGCACGCACCTCCTATGCGCAAGGCGCGCAGTACAAGGACAAGCGCCTCATCGCCATGTACTTTGACATGACGGCCATGAAGCCGGACGACCAGTTACGTGCGCTGCAGTCTGCGGAAAAGTTCATCCGCACGCAGATGACCGCCGCTGACCTTGTCAGCATCCTGCGCTACCAGGGCGGCTCCGTCGATGTGCTGCAGGATTTTACGAACGACCGCAACAAGATGCTCTCCATCCTTGAGACGATGATTGTCGGCGAAGGACAAGGCAATGATGAGGGTATCAGCGATGCGAGCAGCTCGGATACGGGCGCGGCCTTTGGCCAGGACTCCGGTGAGTTCAACATTTTCAACACGGATCGCCAACTCTCCGCACTGCAGACCGCGGCTGCGATGCTGGGCGCAATGAATGAAAAGAAGACGCTCCTGTATTTCGCCAGCGGCCTGCGTCTGAACGGCAACGATAACCAGGCGCAGCTGCACGCTACTGTGGAAGCCGCGGTGAAGTCAGGGGTGTCCTTCTGGCCCATCGACGCGCGCGGCCTTGTCGCAGGCGCTCCTCTCGGCGATGCATCACAGGGCTCACCCGGCAACCAGGGCATGTACAGCGGAACGGCGGCGCAGGCTTCGAACGATCGCTTTCAACAGTCGCAGGACACGCTGTACGCCCTGGCCGCGGACACCGGTGGCAGAGCTTTCTTCGATAATAACGATCTCGACGCCGGTATTGTGCGCGCACAGAATGCGGTCAGCGACTACTACCTCATCGGCTACTACACCAGCAACACCGCGCAGAACGGAGCCTTCCGCCAGATCAAGATCACAGTGGGCGAAACGCTGCACGCATCGCTCGACTACCGAAAGGGCTACTACGCCAATAAAGAGTTCGGTAAGTTCAACGGCTTGGAGAAGGAACGCCAGCTGGAGGATGCCCTGATGCTCGGCGATCCGATTACTGAGCTCACCGTGGCGATGGAGCTGAACTACTTCCAGCTCAACCGCGCGGAATACTTCGTGCCCATCACGGTCAAAATCCCCGGCCGCGAACTCGCGCTTGCAAAGAAGTTCAGCTCGGAACACACCGTCATCGACTTCGTCTGTGAGGTAAAGGATGAGATCGGCGGCAATACCGTCACCAACCTGCGCGACAACGTGGACGTAAAACTCAGCGACGCCACCGCGGCCGAACTCACCAAGCGTCCCATTGAGTACAGTACCGGTTTCACATTGATGCCCGGCCGCTACAGCATCAAGTTCCTCGCACGCGATGACGAAACGGGACGCATCGGCACCTATCAAACCAGCTTCACCATCCCTAACCTAAACAACGAGACGAAGAAGCTGCCCATCAGCTCCGTGGTGTTAGGCAGTCAGCGTATCGATACCAAGTCCGCGCTGTTCAATACAATTAAGAGCAAGGATCAGAGGAAGAATGACGCCGTCGATCCGCTGGTGAATTCTGAAGGCAAACTCATCCCTAGCGTGACGCGCGTTTTCCGCAAGGACCGCGAGATGGAGGTGCTCCTGCAGGCTTATCAGGGTGCTAACGCGGCAAGCACCACAGCGCTTCCGCCGTACGGTCCCATCGTAGCTTATGTGACCTTATTCTGTGAGGACAAGAAAATCATAGAAACCCAAGCCATCGAAGCCGAACCGATTGCGGAAGACCATCTAGGCACCACGCCCATTCGCATAAAAGTACCTCTCAGTGGCATGCAATCCGGCGAGTACGAAGTGCAAGTGACAGCGTTGGACTTGGCTACCCATCGAATAGCTGTGTGGCGTGGCCATATCATGATCGCCGCATGAACGAGCCTTCTTTCTCCGAGTGATTAGACTTCGCTCTTGTTGAGCAAAGGGATTTGCGATCCCGCATTTTCTTGTTGACAGTAGAAGGTACTGAGTGAGTTTGCAGAGTTGCATTCAGGAGCATCGGATGCGTCGGCCCCAGGTAAAACTCGATAATCTGATCACGTTCATGACGGTTGCGGCGAGGCACAACATCGAAGAAGCAGCGGATGAGTTGGGACTCTCTGCATCAGGAGTCAGGAAGCAGCTTGAGAATATTGAGGTGACGCTCGGGATACATCTTTTTGAGGGCAGGCGTGGTCGCCTGGCTTTAACCGAGGAGGGCGAATCATTCCACGAAGACGCAAGAAGGGGTGTCGAACAAGTGCTTCTCGCGGAGGACCAGTTGGCAGCACGGAAGGCTATCAAGAGCAATCATCTGGTGATTGGCCACTCGACCAATCTTCCACCCAAGGTGATCGCAGCGATTAATCAACTTCACATAGAGGATGAAAGCCCCGTGCACATCGAACACAGGACCGGTCTCACGACGACAACGGTACGAGGAGTGATTGAAGGAGCTGTTCACGCTGGATTCGGTCTCTTGCCGATCCGAGCGCCAGAACTGGTCATTCGAACGATCTTCGAAGAACCCCTCATGGTGTGTATGCCGACAAGTCACCGGCTGGCGGTAAAGCCTGCGGTCTCGCCGTCCGACCTAGATGGAGAGCCGATGATCGCGGTATCGCGGGATCCTTGGCCGGAACGCCACCAAGAAATTGAAGAGCATTTGTCGGACTTTGGAGTTGTTCCCCGCATCGTGGTCGACGCTTACTCGGCTCCCGAGGCGATTGTCTATGTGGAACAGAAGGTCGGTATCTGTCTTTTGGCTGGCACATCGATTGCGGGTCGTACAGGTGTAATAGCGAAGCCGCTTTCAACCAATGTCTTGAGGCGAAGATCGGGTGTATTCATCCGCGAGGACAATCATTCGCCGTTGTTGCAGAAGCTCCTTGAGATCTCGCCTCTGCGGTCGGATGGCCAGCATTTGAAGCAGGGACCTTCGTCGGCCACGACCAGAGAACACTTTCAGAAAGTGAAACGGATATCCTAATCTTCGCCAAGAAAATAACCGATTGTCTTGCCGTAAATCTTTGCGATTCTTTGCAGTTCGATGATGTCCAGCCGACGCTCTCCCAACTCACATTTGGAGACGAACGAGTGCGATTTGCCCATGCGATTTGCAACATCTTCCTGAAGATAGCCGGCATCGTGACGTGCTTTTACCAGACGTTTCAAGAACGCTTGGTAAGCTCGTTGATATGCCGCGTCGCCTTTGTTCACCCCCTGAGACTGAGGGACTGTTGACTGATTCCCCAAAATCGGGAATGCTGCCTTAGAAGCTAGTCATCCAAGCGAATCGGGGCGGCGTATCTAAATGACAGAGGACTTTATGCAGCATTGCTACTTGGAATTCCCGGAGACGAACGGCAGGACGGTGGAACGAGTCCGGTACATCTACGATTCATCGGGAGTGCCGGAGGTTGACATCCGGTTTACTGATGGAGTCTCTCTTTCGATCAAACTCCAGGTAGGACTAAAGGCGGAGGGCGAACTCTACCGTATCCACGAAGGAGACCTGCAGACACTGCAACGGTACCCTGCCGTCTAGCGCTGCCTGCCCTCGAAGCCAACCTCGTGGATCTCCTGGACCACGCGTCTTCCATTCACGCGCACGATGTGGACGACCATATCGAGGCAACGCTCTACCTCTTCCCTGATCCCACACGTATCCATATGAGCATCACCGCGAAGTGCCAACGACCCCAGTCGGTGCAATGCCTCGACTGCGCTGTTCGCATGAATGGTAGCCAGCGTTCCGCGATGGCCTGTGTTCATGGCGTCGAGGAGAGTGCGAGCCTCCGCCCCCCGGACCTCGCCAACGAGGATGCGGTCTGGGCGGTGACGCAAGACGGAGCGGAGCAGGTCGTCGAATGTGATCGTGCTCTTATGCGTGTCGAGTTGGGCCTCGGCAGAGATGACATGGGGCTTGCGAATTTGCAGCTCCGCCGTGTCTTCGATGATGAGGATGCGTTCCTCGTCCGGGATGAAATCCGCCAGCACATTGAGCAGAGTTGTCTTGCCGGTTCCTGTGCCACCGGCAATCAGGATGTTGTCGCCCCGGCGAATGGCTGCCGCAAGTTGGTTCGCCTGACCGTCTGTCAGCATTTGATGGCTCACTAGATCCTCGATGTTGAAGTTCCTGGAGGTGAACTTTCGGATGGTCAGCAACGGACCTGGGTTCACAATGGGAGGAATCAGAGCAGCCAAACGGCTGCCGTCAGGGAGTCGAAGATTCAGGATGGGCGAATCAGCGTTCAGCCGTTTTCCAAACTTATTGGCGATCACCTCAAGAGCGGTCTCAAGAGTCCCTTGCTCGAATCGAACGCCTTCCAGTAGCTGCTTCTGTCCGGCCTCTTCCATCCACACGGACGAATCGGGATTGACAATGATCTCGCTAATGGTTGGGTTCAGAAGCAGAGACTCGACTGGTTTGAGAAACGGCAAGATCAAATCGAAGCTCATGCCTGTACTCTCCCTGGATCGAAGGCAATCCGTGCCTGATCAAACCAGGTCATGTCGATGGGCAGGAAGTCAGGTTTGAGATAGCAGTAGGTTGGCGGTAGAGGACTGATGCCGTCAAAGGCGACGATGATGCCCTGCGCATTCTTCAAATCGAAGAAGACGTTCTCCTCGAACAACGGTTCCTTTTGTTTCTGGTACTGCTTCGATGCGGAGACGGAGCCTTTGCTGGACGAAGTGCGGCCACTGAGCCATCCAACGTTGGCATTGCTGCTCGATTCGGAGACGGTGTAGCTGATGCGGGTTTTGTCCGCTTTGCCGCACAGTTCCGACGCATACCGGGCCGTATCTGGATCTGAGGTGGAGAGAAAGATCTTAGTGCGGAACGCCTGGAGCAGGGTTTTCACGCCCTCATTGGGTAGTGCTTCCTTGAGACTCGAGATGCTCTGCGTGGCGACGATGGGGATGCATTTCGGCTGCCGGGACAGGGACAGGAAGCGTTCGTCGCCTGTCGGATTGTCGCCGCCTACCGTGGCAAAGTTCTGGTACTCGTCGCAGATGAAGACGGTGGGCCGGAAGTGCCGCTCCGAGCCGTCCTCCATCTCCGGGATACGCAGCAGGACGGACCGCTGATAGTCGACCTTCATCATGGTGCCGATGATCTTTGCTAATGCCGGGTTAAGGGCCGTCGGGAAGTTCAGGCCCACGACGTTGCCCGACTCGATTAGATCGCTGAACTGAGGAAGGACCACGCCGTCAGGATCGGAGGCGCAAGGTTTGCCCTCATACAGTTCTTTCGGTGGGCAAAAGACGCGCCGCACCTGGGCGTTCGTCTCGAACAGAGACAGGAACACAGCGATTCCCTGAATGATCGAAGTCTTGACCTCGGCCCGAAAGAACTTCCAATGCTCCCAGTACCAGTAGTGGATGCTCTGCCAGGAGTCCTGCGTCTCTGGGTCGCCGAGCTTGCGTCTATATAAGGATGCAGCGATTGAGGTCCTCTGGATTAAGGCGGTCTGCAACTCGTCCGTCGCAGGGGCGACGTACTGGCCGAGCCTCTCGCTCCACGCAAACCGGAACCGGAGTAGAACGGATTCATATTCCTGATAGTCAGCCTTACCGACCCCGAGGAACGAGGCAGGCGTGAAGCGTCTGCCGGTCATCGTCAGCATGGCTTCCAAGGTTCCCGAGCTGATGACGGTGCGAAAGATGTCGAGCAATGTCACGTAGCCGTCGCGGACGCGATGGAGCATGATGACGTATCGCACGAGGTCCGTGTAGGACTGTTGCCAGAATGGTTCCTTGCCTTTGCCCCAGATTGCTGTGATGACCGAGGCGATATTGAACGCCTGGGCATAAGCATCCGAGTCATTGTTGAGCGGGTTATATCGAACGTTCCCGGTCAGTGAAACCTCAACGTAGTCTTTTGACCGCCCACAGCCATTGAGGATGGCCCGCACCTGACGGCAAAGGTCGCCTTTCACCTCCAGCACGACGCCCGAGAGTCTACGTTCTGGATTCTGCGGCTTGGTATGCGAAGAGCTGCCGCATCGCCGGCAGGATGACCGCCTTGGTCTTGCCCGAGCCGATGGCCCCGACGACGCACACACCCGTGTAGAGGCCGCGTTCCGAGATGCACAGCCAGTTCGGGTCGGGTGAGGGCTGCGGCCTCAACTGATGGTGGAGTTCTCCAGCGACCAGAAATAAGTCCGCACGCCGCATCGGGTCAGGATACGGAGGCAGCGATCCTGCGACCTGATCGAGCTTCGGCGCATAGAAGTGAACGTAAGCGAGCGAGAACAGGATCGAGAAGAACAGGAATGGCGTGCTGTACAGAAACAGGGTGTAGCTCCACAGCAGGCCATAAAAGATGGTAGGCCGCTCCAGTTCGAGAAGCCGTAACAGAGGGTCGGCATCGTGGACAGGATAGAGACTGTGAAGCACAATGCCGCAGGCCGCGCTCAGTCCTAGCGAAAGAATGAAACGGTACTGAACCAGAGGATGCGAGAGATTGCGGAGGTGAGAAGAGAGGCTCATGCGGTCGCTCCTCTGTCAGGGACTGCGGAGGCGCTACTTGCTGATGGAACAATTTTGCGTGCCGTCTCCAAGGCTGGCTTCGCATCTTTGCGGATAGGAGGCGTCTCCGCCGTCTGTTCGGCTTTGTACTTCTGGAACTCCTCGCTGTGTGCAATGGCGAAGCCGAGCAGGAGGTTGACGAGATAGCTGCTCTCATTTTCCGACCACTGGCACATCAGCTCCAGGTCGTCGGCGACCGTTCCATCGATGGTCACTTTGAGAGGTGCACGCCGTACCTTGCTTGCGCCCTTTTCGATCTTCAGTTTGCTCATGGTTGTTCTCCTTTGGGCCGTAGGTTCGGCCCGGTTATGTTGCGTGTCAGTATCGATGATCCAGAAGTCTTTATCTCCAGTAGCGACCTCCATGATCTTCTCGGTTGCTGGCAATTCGATCAACGTGGTGTAGCGCATCTTTGCGTGAACACTCACGATGTCGTTGGCGTGGTATTTCACGAGGCGGGCGGTCTGCTGACTGTGAGCCACGGTCGCGGCCAAGCCTAGTAACAGCGGGACGATGGGTGATGTGCGCATGATTCTCCTTATGTGTTAAGCGGGTTGGGATAGTCTTCAGCCAGGCGCAGCAATCCCTGCTCCGGGCCGAAGCGGGCGAAGTAATCCTGTTTGCGAACGTTGTCGCGGGCATTGTTGGTCGCCATCCAATAACCGAGTGCATCGACTTCGAGCACCAGCTTTTTGGTGCCGCGCGGCTGGATCAGCAGCAGCTCGCGCTTCGGGACAAGTGATTCCAGCAGCTCAAGCTGGGTGTCGTTCAACTGGAAGGTATCGGCGTACAGCTTGCGGTCGATATTCGGGTTCGACAGAAAAATCTTCGTGGAGCAGGACTCGTTAACGATGTGCAGCATGTCCGACTGCGTGGCCAAAATCATGGCGGCGTTCTTTTTACGCCACGTCTTTTCGGCGCGAACGATCCAGTCGCGAATGACACGGTTCTTAAGAAAGATCCATCCTTCATCGATCAGGAAGATCTTGAAGGTCCCGATGGTCTCCGGCTTTTCGATCTCCGCGGAAGCCCGTTGCAGGACGTAAAACAGCAGCGGTTCCAGAATGTCGGGATACTCGGACCAGCCATCGAAGTTGAAGGTCTGGAAGCGGGAGAACGTCAGCGTGTCGTCGACGTTGTCGAAGAGGTATCCAAACTGCCCGGCCCCCTGTGATCCGCTGCGACTCCACCGGTGCAAGCGTTCGCCCAGCGGCCCGAGAATGGACGCAAAGTTGGTGAGCGTCCTGATTTCACGAGGCAGCTTGTAGATGCGCTCCAGCGCAGCGTAGAGCGCCTTTTCATCGAGGGTGCTCAGCTCATAACGGCCACCGGACTCTAAAAGCACCCGGAGAAATAGGTATAGAAAGTTCAGGCTCTCATGCGTCGGTTCGAGTGAAAACGGATTGATGCTGAAGCCCGGGTTCTTTAGGCCGACGTTCAGATACGTTCCATTGAAGGCGCGTGTAAGGGCCTCGTAGCTGCCTCCAAGATCGAATACGAAGGTCATCGGCTCGTACTTTTGAGCGGACTGGAGAATTGTCGAAGCCGCAAAGCTCTTCCCCGCGCCCGTCGCGCCCAGCATCAGGGTATGCGCCACATCGCCTGCGTGCAGATTCAGAAAGTAGGGAGTGCCGTGCGTAGATTCAAGAACTGCGAGGTACTCGCGTTCGAGATGCGGGTTCCACTTGGAGCCGGTATCCACCGTAAAGAGAAACGACAGGTCGGCATAGTTGGAGTTGAGCGCCCACTGCTTACGAAGGTTGAACTGCTGGTTGCCTGGCACCGTCGCAAAGAACGCATTGAGCAGGTTGTAACGCTCTTCGTACAGCAGTCCATCGTGCTGGGTGAAGAGCTTCTGGAACTCGGCGACAGCGTGCTCAACCTTCACGCGGTCCTCGTCATAGATCACGACGGAGAGCGTGAACTCACCGAAGCTCTTACCCTCCATGCCCATTGCGGTGAGCGCGTTCCCCAGCTCCGCGACGGCGGCGGCTTTCGAGTCATCGATCAAATTGTCCTGGTTCGCGGTGTTCTGCCGGTCCTGGAGATTCGAGACGAAGCTAGTCTTCGAATTGTGGTGATGGCGGCGGCGTGAAGCGATCTCTTTCCGGGCTTTCGCGTTATCGACGGGATGCCACTCAGTGACGACGTGGAAGTTCGCTGGGATGTCGAGTAGGCCATTGAGGATCAATGGCCGGGTCTCGCCGGGAAGCTCCTTCAGGGTAAGAACGCGTACGTAATCGTCGTCCATCCGCAGGTAGCCGCGATGAGCTTCCAGCTCCGAGCCGCAGACCTGCCAGTCGAGATGACGCGCACCGCACAGCGGAGCGTCATCGATCTTGGAGGGGCGGAAGTTAACGAGACGCCGGACAAGCCGGAAAGTCTTCTCCGCCCCTAGCAGCTCGACCGTGGTGAGGTCGCTGAGCTGCCCACTCAAACTGTTAACCTTCTGCTGCAGCCGGAGCCGGTCGCGCTCGATCTGTCCATAAAGCAGCGTGCGTTTCTTATTGCCGGAGAGGAGGGCGTGCAAGTCGCGCAGCGACGAGCGCGGGTGCTTTGGCAACTGCGCGAGCGCGTGCAGCAAGCCGGTCTTCTGGTAGCTGCCGTCGATCATGACGACCCAGTAAATCTCGATGCTGTAAAGGCGGTCTGCCTTCGATTGCAGGAATCTGCTGCGCTGTTCCACCGCGGCGCGAACAAGCGGGTTCTCATACTCAGCGTGTGGAATCGCTGGCCGGTTGCGCTTGAAAAGAATCTGGTAGAGACGGCACTTGTCGTCAAGCGAGCGGAAGGCGGCTTCGAGACGCTTGACCGCATAGTCCCGACCGGCCCGATCCAGGCTTTCGTAGTCGATGCCGCCGATGTGCAGAGCCGCACCGAGGTCGCCCGACTTCGTCAGGAAGCAGTGCTCATCCCAGAAGCCGTATAGGTTCACCTGCGCGGCGAATGATCCCGCTTCCTTCCAGTCTTTCGTGATGTGGTCAACTCTGAGCATTGCGGTTCCTGATCGTGATTGCGGTGGGTTCCCACTTCAGCGGGTCGTAGCGTCGGCGAAACTTGCCGGAGTTGAAGAGCACCCGCAGGATCTCGACATCCGAAAGCGACTGGAAGCGGATCGACATTCCTGAGTGGCGGATTGTGTCTGAAGAGCTTTGGGAACGAGCGCAGGCACGCAAAAGATCAGCTGGAAAGCGGTTTTCTGCGAGTCAGCTAGGCGGATTTCACTCTACCGAGCGGAGCAAGCGGTATATATTCAGCGGCTTCCTTGTCTGCGGCGTCTGCGGTTCCAAGATGGTGATTGCCTCGGGCTCAGGCAAGCGCGGTTATGTGAAATATGGCTGCCCAAGTCATCGGTACAGAGGCACCTGCCCTAATGGACTGATGATTAGACAGGACCGGCTGGAGGCCCAGCTTATCGCGGGGCTAACAGAGCGAATCTCAAAGTCTGAACTCATCGAATACGCACTGAAGGGTTTCCAGGAGCGGTTGCAAAGGCGGTTGCGTGATATTCAGGAACAGACGCTCAAGGCTGCTGACACGGTTCAACGCTCCAAATCCAGCGGCGCGAGTCGAAAGCGCGGGCGAACAATCTAGGAGAAGCCATCGCGCAGATGGGCCATTCGGCGACTCTGTTGCAGCAGTTGGCAGCAGTCGAATCGGAGATCGAGCGGATTGATGAGAGCCTGGCCGTTGCAAATCAGCCTCTGGACCTGGCGTTCTCGATTGAAGCAATACGGGATTTCGTAGCCAGCAAGACCCTTGATTTCAAGGCGGCGTTTGATTCGGAACCCGTGAAAGCGAAAGAGATATTGGCTCGCCACATCAACCAGCTTGTCCTGACACCGAGGGACACCGGGCAAGGTTCGGTTTACGACGTCTCTGGGGATGTTGATCTCTTCGGTGGGGATGGGAGGGCTATGAGCTTACTCGCAGATGCCTGCTCTGGCCGCGCGACTAAAAAAACTGGTCTCAAGACGGCCGGAAGTGTGGCTTCCGGGCCGGTTTTCAATGGATCAACTGTGCGTAACGGTGGTGGTGGCCAGAGACGGGATCGAACCGCCGACGCCGGCCTTTTCAGGGCTGCCGGACAATGCAGCTAAGTAGCCTGGAATCAGCGGATCTGATTGAAGGGAATAGGTTTAGAGAAAAGTCAGGTGGGACTGATTAGGACGATTTGTGCTGTTCTAGGCTGGACATTGTTCGCGTATTGTTCGCGCTGAGGCTCTTCTTCAGCAGCACCTTGCCCGCTGCTCCCAGCGCCACTAGGTGAAAGGTCTTCTTGCCCAGATCAATGCCAATCGAGTGTATCTGTATGTCGATGATCCTCCTGTCAAAGCCTGCTCCCAGCGATCCTCGGCTGAAAATTACGAAGTAAGCGGCGGACCATCTCATTAGCGCGCTTGAGGGTTTCCAGGGCGGCCCGCTCGCGCCGAATCACTTACACAATGCGACTGTCGGCACCGTCTCCGTCGGAGGTTCAGGTGCTTCGGTGACAGGCCACGTCGAGGTAGGCGCGTTCGTGGCAAAGCAGACTCTCGGCTGGAGTTGCCCCTTCAACGCCGCCCCGTAATCGCGATCAGCGGATCGCTTTCGGAGCCGTCCCTCAGCACCTCTGTGCTGATATCGTGAAAGCCAGCGCGCTCAAGATAGAGGCGCACCAGGGCGGCATGTCCGTGAGCGTCGATGGCCCGCCAGATCGCCACCGCCTTGGTCGGGAAGCAGCGGTTGGAGAAGCTGACGATGAAGGGCGCGTTCGGCCGCAGAACCCGCAAAATCTCAGAGAAGACCTCCAAGGGACGCTGTAGGTACTGGACGCCGACACAGCACAGGCAGGCATCACAGCTGTCGCGCTCTAACGGCAGGATGGGATTGCGGTTTAGGTCCTGCACGAAACTCCGGCTCAGCCGGGGATTGGTCCTGAGCTCCTCGGCGTTCATGCCTTGGCCGATCACCTCGGTGAAGGCCACCTCTGGCGGCAGGTGGCTCACCCAGCTCGACATGAGATCCAGCAGCACGCCCCCAGGCGGCAGGATTGCTCGGTAATAGGCGGTCAGCGCCTGCGTCGCCGCCTCGTCGATGTGAGTGACCAGCCGGGCAGGCGCGTAGAAGTCGGCGTCATCGCCGCTATCCTCCTTGAGGAAGGCGCTGGGCGGTAGCTCAGGCAGGCGATCGATCATCCCTGCCATTGTCTGTCCTCCCTCATAGATCGCCTTTCCTGCACTCGATCATCTTCCCCGACGCGGCGATGTGTTCAGTTCCCGAAAGACGCCCTCCGTGGAAGCGATCGGGCCGTTGCTGACGGTACTGCGACTAGGTGTTTAGTCCCGGCATTGAAGGGTGCATACAACGCATCCGCTGTGGGGCGGAGCAGTTTTGATAACGGGAGGAGGCGCTAATTGACCGAAAGGCATGGACATGATGATTGTCGCTCGTGCCGTTGTGAAAAGCCTTTACGCTCTTCATGATTACGGTCCCACTGGCTTGCACCGGAACGCCTCCACGAGCTGCTACTTATCTGCCTTCCGGCACAACTTTGCGCAGGAGCGGCGGAAATCGCGGACCCCGAGACGGGATACTGATTCCTGAGCCGACTCGGTGACCAGAGCCCAGACGACTCGATCACTCAAATTCTCCCTCGACCTTGCCTCCGTTGATGCGGATCGCGGCAGCAGGCCCTTCATTGATCTTCGCGGCAGTCTGTCAGGGATTGATGCCCTGCTTTACCCACAATGAATAACAGCGGTGCGGATGCGGCCATCCGTGTCGCGAAGGTCAACGCTCGAAGGCATGACTGTAAGCAGGAATGACAGCAACTTGTCTAACCCGTCTAAAATAGATCTGATTCAGCATGGTTCGCATTCGTCGCAAGGAGCAGGTTGATGGCGGGCGGGAAGAAGAGTCATGAAGCGAGCGCGTCGGCGACAGGCTATCTGTATCAATGTCGCATTGCCTTGCTGATGGCGCTCCGAGTGATCCCCTTCAATATAAACCAAGAGATCTCAGTTGAACGCTTTGACGACGTTGCATTTGATAGCACCGGCACGCCCTCGGAACTCATCCAGACAAAGCACCACATCGAAAAGAGCGGAAGCCTCACGGATGCGAGCAGCGATCTCTGGAAGACCCTCCTAATCTGGTTAAAGGCGGTCAAGGCGGATGGGCAGCTACCGTTCAGGATGAAGTTTTTACTAATGACAACAGGAAGCGCACCCGATGGCTCGGCGGCGTCTTACCTGCGGGCTATTGCGAATGAACGCAGCGAGGAGGAAGCCGACAAACTCTTGGCTGCAACTGCCTCGACCTCGACGAACGTGGATCACGCCGAAGCCTACGACTTACAATCGGCTGTCCCAAGAAGTTCGTCTCAGCCTGTTACGTTCGATCACGATCTTGGATTATGCACCGAATATCATCGATGTCGTCGACGAGATCCAAAAAGCTTCGTACATGGCGGCCCCAAAGACCCAGGTCGCCAATTTCGTAGAACGATTGGAGGGCTGGTGGTTCGGACGAGTCATCGATGGCTTGGTCAACAAAAAATCGATCCCGCTGATCGCGCTCGATCAACGCATCGACGAATTACGCGAGGAGTTTCAGCGAAAGGCCCTCCCCGTGGATGTGAAAGGAAGCCACCCCAGTCCGGAGGTCGTCGCTGATTTGGACAAGCGTCCCTTCGTGCAGCAACTGCGGCGGATAAAGATCGGCACCCAGCGGATCGAACTCGCCATTCGGGACTACTACCGCGCGTATGAGCAGCGTTCTCGCTGGACGCGCCAAGAGCTTTTGGTAGATGGCGAACTTGAGCGTTATGAAGAAGACCTGAAGGAAGCGTGGGAGCCGCGGTTTTTCACGCTGCTGGATACTTTGCCAACGCCCTGTGCTACCGAGATGAAGATTTCGGGCGGCCAAAAGATCTTCCAATGGGTTGAACAGGATGCAGATTTTCCGCTACGGACGGTACGCGAACGGTTCTTGACACATGGAAGCTTTCAGATACTCGCGAATCGGAAGGCGGTAGGTTGGCACCCAGACTTCAAGGAACCGGAGAAGGTAGATGATCCCGAGAAGGATAAGGAATGAGGAAATGGAGCGATCGGGTCGTCGAAGAAGCGAACCTCTTGAATCCTGCTTTCGGCGCGGTTCTTCTTGCCGAGGCAGTTGCACACTACGATGACAAGGCTCATCACGGTTTGCCGTTCGCGTTAGCCTTCCTCGTGCTGCCGATCATCTTGCACGAGAAAACACGCCGGTCTCTACCCAGAACCACACTGACGGCGATCTTGCCCTGGATGCAGGAACATCGGGAAAGCCTAGTTGACTTCTCCGAACGGGTGCGACAGATGCAGGGCGTCAGCCGCGAGGCGCTCCTCTTTGGATTACAGACGGAGGTCTTGCGCATCGATGAACAGGGCCTCGTAAAGACCGGCAGCCGCCGTAGGACCGTAACGAACAAACGTGCGCCATACTTCACTGATGAAGTGAACGAGTGCGTAGAACGATGCGGGTTTCTGGGCCGGTGGTTCGCGGCTGCGGGCCCAATCGCCAACATATTTTCTGCCTGGAGTATCGCGCCGTGAGCCTTCAAATCCGTAAAATCGTTCTTTACAGCAAACAAGGCATGATTCGGGAGCTGCCCTTCAAGCTCGGCCGCCTAAACATCATCACGGGAGCATCGAAGACCGGTAAGTCTGCCATCGTCGATATCGTCGACTACTGCACCGGCAGGGGCGAGTGCTTAGTACCCGATGGCAAGATCCGGGAGCATGTCGCGTGGTACGCCGTGTTGTTCCAACTTGGCGAGGGAGAAATTTTTGTCGCGCGGCGCAATCCCGACATCGGCGATAAGACTAATCCCGAAGTTTATTTGCTTCGTGGCTCGTCGATCGAGACACCTCCAATAGAGGAGCTGGTCAAGAACACCACTGTGGACGGCCTTGAGAAGTTTCTCGGCGGCGCACTCGGAATCAGCGAGAACGAGCATCGCCCGGTTGGCTTCACGCGGCCTCCCTTGGAGGCTACGTTCCGCCATGCGCTATTACTGTGTGTGCAGGATCAGAACGATATCGACAGCAAGCAGCGGCTCTTTCACCGGCAGGGAGAAGATTTTATGGGAACTGCCATCAAAGACACGCTGCCGTACTTCCTTGGCGCTTTCGACGAACACCACCTCCTGAAACAATCGCAATTGGATCAGGCGCGGCGCGAGCTACGAGTGTTGGAGCGCGAACTGCGTGACGTTGAAGCAGTCGACACGAGTACGTTTCCGCGCGCTCGCGCGTTGATGGACGAGGCTAAGGCCGTTGGTCTATTGGACGACCGAACGCCGGCGAGTACCTATGAGGCCATTCTGATGGTTCTCCACCGCGTCGCAGAGGAGTCCAGGTGGCAAGACGACATGGTGATCTCGGATGAAGCGGAGCTGCTAGCGCAGATGCGTGCTGAACGCCAAGGACTGCGTACCGAGCTTGAGCAAATCAATGCGGAGCTCCGTTCGACCCGAAACTTCACGACGGAAACCCGCGGATTCGAGCGCGAGGTGAAGGAGCAACGTGCCCGGCTGAGTTCCGTTGGCTTGATCGCCCGCGAGAATGCGGAACATACTGAATGCCCGGTGTGTCGTAGCCAACTCGCAGAACCCGTCCCTACTGCACAGCAGATTGACCAGGCGCTGCAATCGCTGAGCCAGCAGCTTGAGGCCGTCGAGGCGGAGAATCCGCGCCTGTTGCAACGGTTAGCAAGTCTGGAGCAGCAAGCGGCTCTGGTGCAGGAGCGGCTGCAAGAAAACCAGCGACGCATTGCTGCGCGCGTCCGTGAGAATGAACTCATGAAGAGCCAGCAGGACACCTACGTACTTCAGGCGAGAACTATTGGCAAGATCACACAGTATGTCGAATCCGTGAATTCCGCAGATACCAGCAGTTCATTACGGTCTAAGGTGGAGATCGCACGAAACCGTGTCGCCGTTCTGGAACAGGAACTTGACCCAGAAGCGGCCGAGGAGCGGCTGGCTACATTCCTCAACCTCGTTGCGCGCTACATGACCGACTACTCTGAGCGGCTCGATTTGGAGCATCGCGGAAGTCAGTTGCGCTTGGACCTACGCCAGCTCACTGTCGTTGCGGATACGGTGAACGGTCCGGTTCCCTTGTCGCGCATGGGGAGCGGTGAGAACTGGGTCGGTTACCATGTGCTGGCTCATCTAGCGTTGCACAAGTGGTTTCGTCAGAAGGAAAGACCTGTGCCTAGCTTCCTTTTCTTGGACCAGCCATCGCAGGCACATTACCCTCCCGAGAACGACGCAGAAGGTGCGATTGAAGGATTGAAGGACGAAGATCAAACTGCCGTTATGGATCTCTTCAAGCTCATCTTTGACGCCGCGGTCGAGATGGCGCCGGGTATGCAGATTATCGTTACCGATCACGCCGACTTGAAGACTGACTGGTTCGCTGAAAGCGTCATCGCCCGATGGCGTGGTCACGATAAACTAGTTCCAGAGTCATGGTACGCCTGATAATCTTCGAAGGTGACATAGCATTCTTCGGTTCTTGCTAGATTCAAGGGCTGGAGGACCGTTCCGGCCTATGACCAATGATGAGAAACCCTTGACTAGGGTGTGCAATCTTCGCCAAACTGTCGCTCCTGCGCTCAATGACAGCACCATCTCAAGTACGGAGAGGGCGCATCCGCGTAAGTCGCTATGGCACTTTCCCTACGACCGCGGCTTCTAGGGCATCGGGCAGCCGGTAGAGCCGGGTCTTCTTTGCTGGATTTGCAATAACCAGGAAACCCTCCTCTACCCATCGTTGGCACAGTGCCGCCGCATTCCTCTGCTGGAAGCCAAAGAGAGCAGCGATGTCCTTTGCCGTCACGTCACGCGCAGTCTCAAATAATGTGAGCGCTTTCCTCTGCTTCGCGTCCAGCTTCCTAAGCAGCTGTGAACGATCAGCAGCACCTGTCTCGGCTTCACGTCTCGCTTGTGCCTGGACCTTTTCAAAGGACGTCGCCATGCCTTCGATGAAGTAGGCCATCCACCCAGTGATGTCCGCTTCGGCCCGTCCCAGATGGTAGTTGTGCGACGGCCCTACTGAAAGGGCTTCGTAGTAGGACTTCAGATCACGCGCATAGTACTCTTCAAGCGCGTAGACGCCTCGCAGTCCATACCCGCCGAGATGCAGGATAAGCGTCGTCAGCAGTCGCGCTGTGCGGCCATTCCCGTCGTAGTACGGATGGATCGTTGCGTACTGATAATGTGTGATCGCGGCACGCAAGGGAACCGGCAATTCGTCTTCCTTGTTGATCCAAACCACCATTTCGGCCATCAGCGTAGGAACCGCGGTCGCTTCCGGAGGCATGTAAACAATCCGATTGGTGCGGCTGTCCCGGATCACATTCTGCTCTGTCCGGTATGGAGTTGGCCTCCCTGTGACCTTGCCTCCCCCCATCACTAGCGCGTGGAGCTTCTTGATGGTTTGTTCCGTGACTTTCCCGTTTGCATGAGTAAGCCGTTCCGCTTCGTCAAGGGCAGCATAGTAGCCCCTCACCTCCTGCTCATCACGTTCCCGGCCCGCGAAGTGCTGATCCTCGCTAATCACCTTTGCGACCTGTTCTTGGGTAAGCAGATTGCCTTCAATCATGGTGGAGTAGTGCGTCGAATAGAGCCTGGCTGTTTCGCGCAGATTAGCGAGAAGGCGTGGAGTTATCGGCAGAGAATTAATGATGTGCTTGGCCGCCTCTATGCGGATCAGATCACGAGCGATTGCCGGCGTGATGTTGAACATGGGCTTCATCTAACTCTCCTACCAGCGACGCTGCTCCATCCATTCAGCGATGAAACTGCAGTCACTCTGTTTTATTTTACTGTTATTGCGCTGATAAGGCCTGAGTTCCCGCTGAGAGATGTAGCTCACCTGATCGAGCCTCCTCGCTGCGTTTCGTTCCTAAATTCAGGTCATTCAATCCCAGCAGCACTGCTGGTGGCGCACTTTAGGAAGCTGCACCAAAGGTAGTGCAAGGTGGAATCCTCACCCGGATATGCGATACATTGGACTACCTAAAGCGAAGATAAGGCGAAACAGATGAACGCACAAGCAGCCGTACTCAGGCGGGAGATCGAAGCGAAGCTTGCCGACCGAATACCGGGAGCGCTCTCTCCCATTGCGCAGCAGGCACCACGATTGCATCCGACCGGTAACGCGCGCTTGGACGTTCTCCTGGATGGCGGTCTGCCTCTCGGCTCGATCTGCGAGGCAACAGGCACCGACGGTTCCGGCCGAAGTTCAATCGCCCTGTCTGTGCTTGCAAGTGCCTCCTGCGAGGGTGCTTGCGCCTATATCGATGTCAGCGATGCCCTGTCCCCACGAAGCGCAGCAGCCGCGGGCGTGCAATTACGCAACCTTCTCTGGATCAGGTTTGCCGAGAAATGTCAGAGCGCGACACCGAAGTCGACGGCGAATGCAGTAGCGCAGGAAGTGGATACCCGACGAGAGCAGCGGCAATTGGCTCAGAGGCATTGCGGCATCTTGCACCCGCGTGGCGAGACCAAGGATCTGGTGCCGGCGCTGGAGCAGATGCTTTTCCACAAAGAAGAACGGCGCCGACGCAAGATGGAAGGCACGCCGGGCTACCCCAATCAGCCGCTCGGGTTGCATACCGCTTCGCAAGGTCAGGTGGAATGGGAACGCTTCAACATCCGGCGAGTCGACGAGGGCGACCCACTGCGCCAAGCGGACCGAGTGGCAGCGCAGGCCGCTCGCCAACGTGCGACCTTTCAGGCCAGCGATCGACCTCAGAGGACACGAGAGCAGAAGCCGTGGACACGGCTGGATCGCGCGTTGCGCGCGACCGATCAAGTACTCCAGTCGGGCGGCTTCCGGATTGTTGTCTTGGACCTCGCATCCGTACCTGCGGAGCAGGCGTTGCGTATCCAGTCGGCGACCTGGTGGCGTTTCCAGAAGGCCGCGCAACTGGGTGATGCGATTCTTCTTCTGCTCACAAGAGAGCCTTGCGCCCGCTCGACTGCGGCGTGCGTGCTGGAGTGTGTGTCCGAGGCGGAACCAGTCGTGCAAGGTGTACTTGCAGGCATGACGCGGTTGGCGCAGATCTCCCGGCAGAGAAGCGGGCCAGCCTTTGGCAAGAAGGCACCAGGGCGGGTAACAAGCTGGGACGCGAGCCCACTCTGGATGCAAGCGGCGGGGAGGTAGTGTGTCCTATGCAGCCGTCCACATCCCGGAATTCCCAATAAGCGCTTGGAAGCGCAGGCTCGGTGAGCACTCGCGGCCATTGGTTCTGCTCGACGGTGTAGCACCTCAAGACAAAGTTGCTTCGCGGTGCGAAAAGGCTCTAAAGTCCGGCGTTCAGCATGGCATGTCAAAGGTGCAAGCCCAAACAGTATGTGACGCTCTGTTCCGGCCCCGCGATCAGGCGGAGGAGCGAGGTGCGTTTACCGCCGCATGCAAAGTTGTAGAGGGCTTCACGCCGCGGCTGGAGGCCATCGCTTCACCCGCGAACTCCTATCGCGGAGCGCAACACCTCTCTTTACTGATGCTGCTCGACAGCTCCGGCATGGAAACGCTCTTTGAAACGACCGAAAACTATGCTCGCAAGTTGCATGAAGAACTGGCCGGCGATGGCTTTCCTGCTGGAGTCGGTACCGCTCGAAATGCAGAAGCCGCGCTGATGCTGGCCCGGAGTACTCACCGCATCGTCATTGCAGATGACGGCAACGTTCGCGCTAAACTTCGGCCGCTGCCAGTCACGCTGCTCCCGTGCGACTCCCGAATGCTGGCCATACTGTCACGATGGGGCATTCGCACATTGGGCCAGTTGGCCGCGCTTCCCGACACCGCACTTGTGAGCCGGCTAGGACAACAGGGTCGACGCCTGCAGTCCCTTGCTCGTGGAGAGGCAGAACATCTCCTTGTTCCTGAAGAAGAAGCATTCACTCTCGCGGTAACGACTGCGCTCGACAGTCCTGTGGAGGTATTGGACTCACTTCTGTTTGTTCTCTCACCCATGCTGGAAACGATTCTTACCCAAGCGATGGAACGAGCTTATGCGATCCGTTCGCTCCAACTAACGCTGTTACTCGAACGCGGCGAACCGCACGCCATCGGCATCCGCCCTGCTATGCCGTCGCAGAATCGCGAAGCCTTCCTGAAGCTGCTCAATCTGGAGCTGCAGGCGAAGCCGCCACCAGCAGGCGTGCTCACGGTGACGCTCGAGGCAGAGCCGTCCCAGCCGCAGACCGCCCAACGCGGTTTGTTTCAAGCGCAGTTCCCGGAGCCTGACAAACTGGACCTGCTACTCGCCCGACTGCGGTCGATTGCGGGGGGAGAGAATGTCGGTTCGCCAACTCTCGAGAACAGTCATCGCGAGGACGCGTTCACGGTCTCTTCGTTTAATCCTCAACTCGCACATACGACGGAGGAGGCAAGTCAGCCTTCGCGCGTTGCCATGCGAGTGTTCCGACCGCCGCAAGCGGTTCGCGTAACTTGCTCGGACAATCAACCACGCATGTTGTTCTGGCAGGGGACCCGGATGTCAGTCCAGGCCTGCGCCGGTCCATGGCACTCGTCAGGGTCGTGGTGGGACAGCAACTCGTGGCAAGACGATCTCTGGGATATTGTAACAACGCAGCCTAGGCAAGCGTTGCGCTTGCGGCAGGACCTCGCCTCGAAAGTCTGGTTCGTAGTGGGTCTCTATGACTGATCGCTACGTGGAACTGCACGCCCGGTCCGCCTTTTCATTTCTCGAAGGTGCTTCGCTGCCTGAAGCAATGACACAGCAGGCGGCCAACCTTGAGCTTCCCGGACTAGCCATCCTGGATCGGGACGGCTTATACTGCTCGCCGCGGTTGTACACAACAGCGAAGAAGCTGGGGCTCCGCTCGCACATAGGCGCTGAGATCTCTGTCGATGGCTTCGGTCAGCAACGCCTGCCTCCCTCCTGGCAGCCCCACACGATCCCGAGTCGCCCGGTACGGCTTTCTTTGCTTTGCGAGTCGCAAACTGGCTACAAGAACCTCTCGCTGCTGATCTCCAGTTACAAGCTCGCCCAAAGAGGCAAGGGTGATGGAGTGGCTCCCTTCCTGAGCGTGCAACAGCACGTGGAAGGCTTGGTCTGCCTGACAGGGGGAGACGAGGGACCGCTTGCAGCAGCGCTGGACCGCGGAGGCCTGGAAGAAGGACGTAAAGCACTTGCACATTTGGTCGAGACCTTTGAAAAGCACAATGTCTATGTCGAACTGCAGCGTCACGGCATTTGTGAACAAGAGGCTCGCAACCAGGCTCTCATCTCACTGGCACGGGAGTTCCAGCTTCCTCTGCTCGCGACCAATGGCGTCAGCATGGCAACCGAGTTCGAGCGCGAAGTGCTTGACGTACTGACAACAATTCGGCACGGCTGCTCGCTTGACGAAGCCGGCTTCCTGCTGCAGCAGAACAGCAAACGGCACATGCGTTCAGCAAAGGAGATGCGCGTTCTCTTCCGCGACGTCCCTGGAGCGATTGCCAATACAGTTGCGTTGTCTGATCGGCTGAGTTTTCAAATGAAAGATATGGGGTACGAGTTCCCGCACTATCCCATTCCGAATGACGAGAGCATGGACAGCTTTCTGCGCAAACGGACTCTCGAAGGTGTTGCACGAAGATACGGCGTAAAAAGCAGCGCAAAGCTTCGCTCCCGCGCACACCAGCAAGTCGACAAAGAGCTCGCGCTCATCGCGAAGCTCGGCCTCGCGGGTTATTTCTTGATCGTGTGGGACATTATCGAATTCTGCCGTAAACACGGCATCCTGGTGCAGGGTCGCGGCTCGGCTGCCAACTCCGCGGTCTGCTACTCGCTCGGCATCACCGCGGTTGATCCAGTCGGCATGGAGCTTCTCTTCGAACGGTTTCTGTCCGAGGTGCGTGGCGAGTGGCCCGACATCGACCTGGATTTGCCTTCTGGCGATGACCGCGAGCGTGCCATCCAGTACGTCTACGAGCGCTATGGTCAGCTTGGTGCCGCTATGTGCGCGAACGTAATTACCTACCGTGGCCGCTCCGCTGCACGCGAGGTCGGCAAGTCGCTCGGCTTTGACGCTGACATGCAGAATCGGCTTACGCGGCCGGTTGGTGCTTATGAATGGAAGGGACCAACCGACACCATGGAGCATCACTTCCGCCAAGCCGGGTTCGATCTCAACCATCCCCGCATCGCAAAGTGTCTCGAACTAACGGTCCGCATGCTCGACCTGCCGCGGCACCTGGGTCAGCACTCGGGCGGCATGATCATCGCCCAAGGGCAGCTTGCCTCTGTCGTGCCCATCGAACCAGCCAGCATGCCGGGCCGCAACGTCGTGCAGTGGGACAAGGAAGACTGCGCTGACATGGGCCTGATCAAGGTCGACCTACTCGGGCTCGGGATGATGGCTGTGCTCAAGGAATGCACCGAACTGATCCCGCACTACTACGGAAAACAAGTCGACATTGCTCAGATCCCTCACGACGATTCGGAGGTCTACGACATGCTAAAGGCCGCGGACACGATCGGATTATTTCAGGTGGAAAGCCGGGCACAGATGGCTTCGCTTCCACGCAACAGACCCAGCAAGTTCTCCGACATTGTGGCGCAGGTAGCGTTGATTCGGCCCGGCCCAATCCAAGGTGGCGCGGTAAATCCCTACTTGGAACGTCGTAAAGACGCGCGGAAAATCCGCTATCCCCATCCGCTGCTTGAGCCGGTACTCCGAAGGACACTTGGAGTTCCGCTCTTTCAGGAGCAGCTACTTCGCATTGCCATGGTGATCGCTAACTTTACTGGTGGCGAAGCCGAGGAGTTGCGCCGCGCGCTCGGGAGTCGGCGCTCTGCTGACAAAATGCGGGCCCTGGAGGTAAAGCTGCGAGTGGGCATGGATGCCAACGGTGTTGGTCCAAAGGCTCAGGAAGAAATTATCTTAGCCATCAGCTCATTCGCGCTTTATGGATTCCCGGAAAGCCACGCGGCCAGTTTTGCGCTCATTGCATATGCTTCGGCTTGGCTCAAGTTCCACTATCTTGCCGTGTTCACGGCAGCTATCCTCAACAATCAGCCGATGGGCTTCTACTCTGGGGCCGTGTTGGTCAAAGACGCGCAGCGGCATGGGCTTCGGGTGAAGCCGGTAGACGTTCTTTTTTCCGATTGGAACTGCACCCTGGAACGTGAACCGGACGATTCCTATTCACTCCGGCTCGGACTCCGTTATGTCCGGGGTATGCGACAGGCTATTGTTCTAGAGATTGAGCGAGTTCGAGCGTTACGCCGGTTCACAAATATCGAGGAGCTTGCTCGCCGCGTCCCTGCGCTTTCGCAAGCAGATCTCACTGTGCTTGCGGAGACGGGAGCCCTGAACTCGCTCGGCGACCGTCGTGACGCACTCTGGCAGGTCGAGCGTGCAGGACGACAGGCCGGGCCACTACTTGCCGAGTTGGATCGCAACGAAGACGTAAGCTCGCCGCTCCAGGCCATGAACCCCGAGGAGCGCATGATCGCCGACTACGCCGGGACGGGCGTTACCATCGGAAGACATCCCCTGGCACACTGCCGGAACGAACTGCGCAAGATGAGCGTCTTCCGGGCCGGCGACCTCAAACTGGTTCGCCACGGCGTAAAGGCCCGCATCGCCGGCCAGGTGATCGCCCGCCAACGTCCCGGCACCGCGCACGGCTTTATCTTTCTCTCTCTTGAGGATGAAACGGGCATTACGAACGTCATTATTGATCCCAACCTATACGAGGTGAACAGAAATCTTGTCACCTACGCCAAGTTCCTACTGGTAGAAGGTGCGCTCCAGAACATAGACAAAGTAATCCACATCCGAGCCAAGCGCATCGAAGAACTCAACGTGACCGCCGCTCCCCTGGAGGCGCATGATTTTTACTAGAGGATTCCGATGAGTGAGCACATGGCTTCGCCCGGAGACAAGCAACAGCCGAAAGAGTGGTGGCTCGAGAATGCCCTGTAGGATTGCAGCCTTCCGTGGGGTCTATGACGTGCTGAGCTAGATCCAGTGATCCAGGGGCTCGTGCCAGGTCATGTTGTCTATCCACCTGTGCTCCTGCTGATCCACCCAGCGCTCGACAGGAGGCCAGACCACAACGAGCAGAGCTAGCACCAGACATAAGCACAGGACGTCACGATGATCTCTCCAGTGGAAAGTCGCGTCGAGGCCGACGTCCTTTGGCAACAAGGACAAACATCATTCGGTATCGATTTCTGAGTCGTCGAACGACTCGTCCGAATCTGCGGCTCCGAAATTAAAGCTCCCTTCAGCAAAGGCATGAGCGGCCTCCTCTTCTCGTTTGCTGTTGTTGGCATCCCAATTGAGTTCTGCGTAGGCCTCGCGCTCACGCTTATCGCGTCGCACATTGAGTAATTGTTCGCCTAATGTGTGTTTTGGCGCGAAGCAGTACTGCACATAAGCCTCAAAAAGTGATTGGTTACGCAGCCCTCTCTTAAGGAGGTCTGTCTGGTGGTTTTTGTAGAGCTTGGTGAGCGCTTCGGGTGTGATGATGTAAGCGCGTCGCTTGCCTCGTTCCTCGACTGAGGCCTCCAACCAGTTCTGCTCGATCCAATAGACGACTTCCGCTTTTCTGACACGCAAGGCGCCGGCTAGACTCTCCACGGAAAACAGATCGCAACGGATCTCGCGTACGCTCAGATCGTTCCTCCTAAGCATGTTCCGAATCGCTTTAGGCGTTCTGTTCAGCTTCTTGGCGATTTCCTCCACAGATCGCTTGACCAATTCTTCACGGACGAGTTCCACGTCGGCTTCGGTCCAGCGGCGGTGGTCAACCCTGCCCTTCAATCCATGCTGAATGATGAATCGCCAGCAGGCCTCTTTGGACCGACCTGAGTGTCGCTGAAGCCTCATGACGAGTTGCTCGAGTTTGTTTCCGGACAAGACCTTGGCTTGAGCGGCCATGGTAAAAGCATCTTTACTCCAGGTCGAGGACTGCCGTATTTCTCGCTCTGGAAAAGGCGTAAGTCCGGCCGATTTTTGGAGGGGGCCTATCGCGGGCGAATCTGCTTCATCCGGGCTCTTCATACCGGCTCCTCTGTCCCGACAGCACAGTCAAGCTAGAGGCAAGGTATGTTTCGACATTTCCGGCTGTCAATTCCGTTCGGTCCGCCCACTATTCTGATTTGGAATGCAGGAAGGATCTCGGCTGGCTAATCGAGATCGTATATATGGAGAACCTCAGGCACACTTGCATTGGTCCGTACCACACTCGCTTCCAAGATGGGTTTTACGCAGAACGAACACGAGAAGCTGGTTCCGTCCGTCAGGTCAATCTGCATCTCTGTCCCGTCGCCATCGTCCTTGTAAATCCGAACCATTTTGATCGTTTTGCCGCAAATCTCAGGACATTCAACGTAGTTTTCCGACATTGCAAATCGACCTCCAGCTTCTTTCAGGGTGTCCCCTATTAGGGGATTCGTCAAGCGGTTCGGACACTTGAGATGTGTCCATCGACCGGAACGTCGAAACTCGCAAATCGCGGAAGGCTCGGACCGTTCCGCATCAAGCGGTTTACGATAGGTTCATCGAACGGTTGATCTTGGCGCGCGAGGAAGCGGGCCTGACTCAGCGCGATGTTTCTGAACGGTTGGGTATGGCTCATTCGTTTCTGTCCAAATGCGAGACAAAGGAGCGTCGCGTTGACGTTCTTGAGTTTCTGCAGCTGGCTGAACTCTACGGGAAGCCACTACAGTTCTTTCTCTTCTCTGATGAGGTCAGTATGCCGCAAAGCGTACAGCAGCAGAAGATCTCTCCTGTGAACAACCTCAAATAAACTGTTCGTCAGCCACTAAAGAGTGAACGTTCTTCGCTTGAATCCGGATTTCGATCCCAAACTTTTCTATTCCGAATGGTCCGACGACTATTCCGAAACGGAATAGTACAGCACAAGCCAAGAGCGTTGATGCTGTCAGATGAACGTACGATGGTGGCATGGAGTCCGTGATTGTTGACAAACTCTAACATCAGAGCGAACACTCGTTAGTACGGAGACGTCTCTCCGAAGGCCATCTCCGACTCTGGTGATGGGCCATGCTCACAATCTCAACGAAGCATCTCCGCGCCGCCGTCGCGCTGGCAGAAGAAGCGAGTTTCTCGCGGGCCGCGCTCAAATTAGATATAGGGCAGTCCGCACTCACAAAGCAGATTGCCTTCTTGGAGAAATACCTCGGATACGATCTCTTCTCGCGACTCGATCGAGAAGTCGTCCCGACCGTTGCCGGCGAGGTCTTCGTCGAGCAGGCTCGGCTCTCACTCGATTACCAGGAAAGGGCGATCCGGCTTTCGCGTGCGGCAAACGAAGGTGCTGAGCATACGCTTCGGATCGGCAAGTCGCCCTACACCGATCCATTTCTGCTGACCAACCTGCTTTCTCTGCGCCTTCCGCTCTTTCCCAAACTAAAAGTCGAGGTCACCAGCAAGCTCGCTCCTGATCTGGCTCACGATCTCCTCGCTGGAACGCTGGATTTCGCATTCCTGACTGGAATTCCGACGACGTCCCGGATCAGCTCCGTAGTCGTGGACGATCAATCCTTCTTTGTAGCAATGTTGGAAGACGATCCACTCGCCCTCCGGAAGAAAGTGGGCTGCATCGATCTTGAGGAATCCTCCTGCATTCTCTTCGAGCGTCATGTTCAGCCGTTCCTTTATGACTCCTTAGTACGGGCAGCAAAGCCGGCATCGAGGCCTGATCGGTCGCTTCATCACATGATGACCGCAGAAGAAGGCTCGAATCTAATTCGGCGTGGGCTTGGGGTCGCGGTACTGACTCAGTCAGGTGCATGGCGCATCGCAAAGAACGGAATCACAATGCGTCCGCTAGTCTGTGAAGTGCACTTGGAAACCAGGCTGGCGTGCAGATCCGACAACCGCGCGCGGGTGGTTAGTGCGTTTCTTCGAGCTTTCATAAAGCGATTGGGGAAGCGGATCGACACAGGATCGCCACAAGCTGCCAAAGCTAACTGAGGTTCTCATCGGGCGCCTCGCGTACCTTTACGTTAAGCCTGCCGACGTGACCGCATACCGGACATTCAATTATTCCGGTGATGGTGACATCCTCAGGCACCTGAGAATAGGTGAACGCTGTTCCGCATTTCTCGCACATGTGAACTATCTCGAGTGAACTTTCCGCTGTGTTTGGTTCGTTGCTCATTTGTTTCTCCTACCGGTTTGCTGTCAACAGCTCCCAGGTTCCATTACGCCGCTAGCGAAAGTTGAGTCGCACCGGCCTGAGTATTGACGATCAGGCTCCCGCCCGCTAAATTCGCGCGGAACGGAGCCTCTACACTTCGCGTCTTCCGACGGGCTGTGCAGATCACAGCCATGCTGTAAGGCGGTAAGTTCCCGACAATCGTGCCGTCGCACGGTCACGGAGCTTCAAACTATCTCTCATTTCAGCTGCGGGCCCAGACAACGGTGAACCGCCTTGCGTCTCAACGATCAAACACATCGCTTTCCTCGAGATGTGCGAGGAGCTTCTGGTGCGTGGGCACCCAGCCGAGGCGTTCCTGCGTCAGCTTGCTCGAAGCGGGATTGTCAATGCCAACGAAAGGTGCAGCGAAGCCGAAATGTTTCGCGACTTCCCCGGGCTGCTTCGATGTCACCGGTACATTCAGGCGCCGTCCTATAACTTCTGCAATCTGGGACAAGGGAATGCCTTCTTCAGCGACGCCGTGATAGGTGCTTCCGGCAGGGCCATTTTCCAGCGCCAGGCGAAAGAGTCGAGCAGCATCCAGGTAGTGAACCGCCGGCCAGCGGTTCCGGCCGTCTCCAACGTAGGCGGACTCCTTCTTCTTGCGGGCGGTTGGAATAGTCAGCGAAACAAGGCCGAAGGCTCTTGGCCCGTGAACAACGGGCGCAAGCCTGATTGCGGAGGTACGGACGCCGCGAGAGACGAAGCTCTTAAGAACGTCTTCCGTCCTGGCTCGCAGAATATTGAATGCGGCGAGATCATGGTTATAGGGTTCGTCCTCGGTCGCGAGCTGCCCGTATTTCATTCCCATGGTGCCGAACGGCGCAACGAACGCGTTGCCCTCTTGCAAAGCTTCGCCCATAGCCACGATAGCCTGACGATCAGCGGCGACCCCAGCTTGCATAAAGCGCTTAAAGATACCTTTTGGTGCTCCGCCCATGAGCACGCGAAGACGTGTCGTCAGCGGCATGTGCGAGAACTGGTGGTAGAAGGCTGTGTGAATGACACCATCTGCGGCAGATGCCCCTTGGCGCAGGATGGCCAGATTTTCAATCGTGCCCACCAGAGTGCGCGCGCCGGCTTCCGTCAGTTTCTTTGCGGAAGAAGTAGATCGAGCAAGGCCAGTCACCTCGTGCCCTGCCGCTAGGAGCTCCTTCACGACCGCAAACCCAATCAGTCCTGTTGCACCCGTTACGAAAACACGCATTCGCATAAACCTCTCTTTGAAAGAACATTGGTTACTAAGCGCGGAGTAGCGGTTTGCCTGCCATGGCCTGGCGGAACATCAACCACACGATTGTTGTGTAGACAGCGGACCCTGCCACAACTCCACCAACCTGAAGGTGTTGGCTCAGACTGGTGTGGCTGATGAGCAAGCCAAGGAGCGGGAACGCTTGAAGCGAGTGCACGCCGAAAAAATGCGCAACCCGCAAATCTCCGAAGGCTTTGCTCCAATTCACGAACGGCAGCCCGGGAACACCATCCGGAGCGCCAATAGTATGACCGCCATGGTTCACCATTGGCTGTCCTTCCACGCTGCCTGCAAGGAACAGAAGCAGTCCAAGACGGACACCCCACGTCACGGCTACCGGCCATTTCAAATGTCCAATGAACGCGAGTGCGAGAAGCAATACTGCGGCCAGTACGAAAACGCCCAATCCCACACCCATTGCTAACCAAATCCTCGAATCGAGAGGTGTGTCTTCGTTCATGTGTGAGCGCACTCCGCGAAAAGACTGGAGGGAGATCAGCAAATTCTCCGCTGAAAGCGAGATCGAAATGGCCGCCGCAATCCAAGTGCGGGCAATGGCATATCGCTCGAAGCCGGTGAGAATAGCGGCAATCGTCACAAAGACAATCAGGATCGATAGGTCGAACTTGAGCGGTTTGATCCAGGGATTGATGCCTAGGATCTTACGCTTGTCGAAGGGCATGGCTAGAAGTGCAAAGAGCGCCAGCCCGAGTTGCAGCCATACTCCATACGCCAGAATCGGGTACGCCATAAGCCACCCTAGTATCGTCGTCAGCATATGTTCCTTTCCTCGCCATTGGCCATGCACCCGATCGCCAAACACACCTATGGCTCGCCTTGAAGTGACCAGCCAATTGCCAATGGAGTTCGAACCGGAGCCCTTGATTTCACGAAGTGCCAGCGCAAAGAAGTAGTCCGTCGCGCAGAGTCATATCGCTTCATCCACTGCGCCGAAACTGCGGCGCAGCATCAACTTCAAGAGGAGGTAGAGTGCCAGTCCCGCCGGCCCGAAGAAGAGCGTCAAGAGGAGGCAGGGTGCCACAAGCCATTGAGAGATCCCAACCCGCTTTGCGTCGCGCGCCTGCCATGCTCCGGTAAAAAGATCGAAGGCGGTATAGTGGATCCATCCTGCGAGCAGTGCAAAGGGCGATCGGAACAGGATGCTTACCTGCGAGAGCGAGCCGAAACCGGAACCAGGCGGCACCTTGTGCGAGACCAACAGCAGAATGTATACGGCTGCGATGAGTAGCGGCGCGACAAAGGTCGCCAAGAGTTGGCTCACACGCCATCGTGGAGCGACGAGCAAGAGTAGCCAGCACGGCAGCGCAACGACTCCACTTAGGCTGAACAGCTCGGATAACCGCACTCCGTACAGTGTCTCGGTTCCCATGTTCCCTCCGCTTTAGTTACTTGCTGGTTCAATCTGGCTTGAGCCTCTGGTGGCCCCCGCTAGGTGGGTTCAAAGGCACCGTTATCGCTCATGCCTTGCCTCCAACGAAGCAAATTGACATCTAGTCAAAGTAGCCTTTCTTTTCTGGTGAACTTCGTTCACTTAATCATGAGACGCTGCGTTGACCGAAAGGATGCACCTGTGGCGAAACAACCTAAATCTTTCCACCACGGCGATCTGAAACGGGCGCTAATTGACGCGACGCTCCAGTTGGTGCGTTCTGTCGGGCCACGTGGCTTCACGCTCAATGAGGCGTCTCGCCAGGCCGGCGTCGCCAAGAGCGCACCCTACAAACATTTCAGAGACAAGGATGCCCTGCTGGTGGAGGTCGCCCTGCTCGGCACGCAGCGTATGGAACAGGAACTCAGGTCTGCATCGGGACTTGGAGGGACGCCACGTGAGAGGCTGCTGGCGGTCGGTTTGGCATACATCGCTTTCTCCAAGAATCATCCGGACTTCTTCGCGGTCATGTTTCAGTCCGGAATCGACAAGAACTCCTACGAAGAATTGGGAGTGGCTGCCACGTCCGTGTTCAGCATTGCTGACGAACTCGCGAAGGAAATAGAGGATTCCCTCTTGAAGGCAAGGCGATTAGCGCTGGCGGTGTGGACCATGGCTCATGGTTTCGCCATGTTGCTCTCTGAGGATGCGTTTACCCGAACGAAGAACGTGACTTTGCTCGAGACAGACGCTCGGCAGATGCTGGCGATGGTTCTGCGATAGGCCTTGAGCGCCGCGCAGACTCGCGTTCAAGAGTGAAGTTCGCAGGAGCTTGGCCCGATGTTCGGATATTTCGAGGAGAAAGCCTCGTCTTAGGCTCTGTTGCCTGTGCTCTCGCGTCGGTGAGTGACTCGGCGATTTGGCACGAATCCAGAAGCATCGCATCCGCTAAGCGCGTTTCTCGTTCGCAGGGGATCGGAGGCTACCGAGGTCACTTGCACTCGATAGCTGCCAGTTGTTCGCCGTCAACCGCTAGTGCTGCGCACAAACGAGACCATGCGGAATTCCCGTATAGCGCTGTTTGCAAGTAGCTCCATGTGAGCTGCTGTAAAAACGATACTCTTTCCGGGCTCTCGTCCGTTGTCTCTGCCGCGTGATAATCGGCAATGCCTCCAAGCGAGTGTTCTCCACCATTGAGTCTCAGCAGGCATTTCGGGGCGGGACTCAGAAAGTAAGGATCAGCTCTCCAGTCCGGTCCACGAGTTGTCATGTGGGAGTAGTCGCGGTCGCCGTACACAATAAGAGCTGGCGTTGTCATTTCGGCGAAGCTGGGTTGGAGAAACGGAAAGCGCTTTGCTGTTTCCGGGTTCAGGTCGGCACCGCCTCGTCCCGGTGCGGCAAGGAGAATCCCGGCTTTGATCCGCGCGTCCTGAAGACCTATCGTGTCTCCGGTTTCCGGGTCCGGAAGCCTTGCACCGAGCAACATACCAACTGTCTGCCCTCCCCATGAGTGTCCTGCCGCCACGATGCGCTCACGGTCGAGGCTGGTCCCCGAAGCCGCAAAGAGCTGCTCGATAGTGTCGAGTTGGTCGAGTGCGGAGATGATGTCCAGCGCACGCAAGCGCCAGATAGAAGGCCGCCTTGGATCGTCGGGAGAGAGCGCAAGGGTTCTGGAATCCAGATGAGTCGGCTGAATAACCACGAAGCCGTGCGCCGCCCAGAAATCGACCAACGGACCGTAGCCGTTCTTAGACGAGCCATTACCGTGCGAGAAAAGGATTACCGGCAGTCTGCCACCGATCTGCGGCACGGAAATACGTACCTGCAGCGCTGCACCACGAGCCGGCTGCGCGGGAAGCTCCATCTCGAATCGCGCTACAGGAACGGGAGCCGGAAGACTTTCTCTTGTGTTCAGGATGTTTGCAGCACTCATGCGTCGTCCCTTCAGGGTTTCGGTTCAGATGGGTGGGCTTCAGTGCGAGGGAAAAGGTGCTCAACCACTTTGGGAAGGTATCGAGTGACGAAGTTCTTTGCTGTTGCACCTTTGAAGAACTGCACCGCCTTCTCTTCGATCACCATGTTGGCAAGCCCGTGAAGGGCTGCAATGCCGCATAGCATCTCTGCCGAATCCTCGAAACTGCCTGGTTGCGGAACTGCGTTGGAACGATAGGCGAGCACCGCATGTCCAAGGCGGATACCAGGCTCCTTGCTGGCTTTTGAGAGCCGTGGATCACTACGATCAACCAGATCGTTGCGAAACATCAGCCGGAAGTGCCCTGGGTAATCGACGGCGAATTTGATGAAGGCCAATCCCACTGCGCGTACATCGGCAACGATGTCCTCCGAACGGCCAGCACCGTCGATATACCTTCCCGCTCGTTCGTAGGCCAGGATCGCCACCTCCGTCAGAAGTCCTTTCGCTCCGCCGAAATGATGCGCGGGCGCTGCCGGCGACACACCGGCCCTCTGTGCGGCTGCACGTAGAGAAAATCCCTCAATCCCACCCTGCGCAATCATCTCGTCGGCAGCCTGGATGAGTGCCGCGCGTAGATCGCCGTGATGGTAGCTGTCTCGTGCTTTGGAAATGATAGCAGGGTTATCTTGACGCCGTTTAGATAAGGGATTATTGTTGTGCAGAGTAGTCGAAGGGGTTGCCGAAGGACTGGTGCGGCTCATAACTAAACAATGTACAGATAAACGCCGAAGAAATACATCCCCGGCTGGAGGAATGCATGAGTAAGGTATGGTTCATCACAGGAGCATCGCGTGGTTTCGGGCGTGTTTGGGCCGAAGCCGCATTGGAGCGCGGCGACAAGGTTGTCGCGACGGCTCGCAACCTGGAGAGCATCGCGGAACTGAAGAAGCGATTTGGCGACAGCGTCCTGCCGTTAGAGCTGGATGTAACAAACGCCGCGCATGTGCCGGTCGCGGTGCGCGAGGCCTTCGAGCACTTCGGGCGCATCGATGTTCTGGTCAACAACGCCGGATACAGCCTGATTGCCACTACGGAGGAGGCAACTGACGAACAGATTGCAAGCCTGTTCGACGCAAACTACACCGGCGTAGTGCGCGTTCTGCGCGCGGCTTTGCCCCTCATGCGGCAGCAGGGAGGCGGTCACATCCTCGGTGTGACAAGCAGCGTGGGTGTGGTCCCCGCACCGTTCATCGGTGTCTACTCCGCCACGAAAGCAGCTGCTGAGGCTTTGCACGAAGCTCTGGCCAAAGAGGTTGCGCAGTTCGGGATCAAGGTCACGATGATCGAACCTGGAGCGTATGCCACGGAGTTTGGAAAGAGCGCAAAGCGAGCGAACACGCTGGAGGTCTATGACACTCTCCGCAGGGACTTCATCGGCACCCTGATGAAGTTGGAGCGCGGCAATCCCAAAGCCACCGGAGAGGCCATCCTGAAAGTTGTGGATGCGGCGGAGCCGCCGCTGCGCCTCATCCTTGGAAGCACTGCGCTTCCGGAGATACGTTCGACATATGCGGACCGACTCGCTACATGGAGCGCATGGCAGGCTGTTTCGGACTCCGCACAGTAAGGGCCGACGACTCTCGGCATCTCCCTTGGGAGCACGGGCAGTAAAGCCGTGCTCCCGAACCAGCGCTAGAGCGTAACTCCCTTGAGGTCAGCTTCTCGAAAGTGATTAGCCGGAGCACCTCATCTGACGAGAACAGGCCAAGTCACTCCTCGAGGAGAGCTGGGAGCAAACGGTCTGTGGGAAAGCTTTTCTGATTCTGTTATCGAAGAAATCCCACACGCCTTGGAAATTCCTGCGGGATTCCACAGTACCCCGGTCCCGCCGACGCTTTGACCTGACAGAACTTAGCAAAGATTCTCCTTGCATTTCCATTCCACATAAATGCAGGTTGACCGCTCATTGGGAGGGCTGCGGTCAGAGCAGCGGATAGGTCTACATAAATGGGATGAGCAGGTCCTCCGAAGGAGGAGCAGACTGTTCCCATGAAGAAGCCAGCGCAGCACCCCATCGCTGAAGTCCCACGCAGGCAGGCCAAGGTGGAGATTACGATCGGCATCGACCTTGGCGATGTCTGGAGCCATTACTGCACCCTTAACCAGGACGGAGAAGTGGCCGACCGTGGCCGCTTCCGAACGACCCCGAAGGCGATCGAGAAGTGGTTCACCGACCTGCGTCCGGCTCGGGTCGCGATGGAGGCTGGAACGCACTCGATCTGGATCAGCGAACAGCTTCAGGAGCTTGGGCACGAAGTCACCGTGCCGAACGTTCGTGAGCTGCGCGCGATCTCGCACAGCGATCGCAAGAGCGACCAGGTCGATGCTGAGAAGCTGGCAGGATATGCCCGGCTTGATCCGAACATCCTCCGGCCGATTGCCCACCGTACCGTCGCGCAGCAGGAAGCCCTCACCTTGATCCGTGCGCGAGCCCTGCTGGTGCGACTGCGCACGGCTGCGGTGAACGCCGTTCGTGGGCTGACGAAGTCATGCGGCTACCGGATGCCTGCCTCCGCCACAACGTGCTTCGCTCAACGCTGCCTCGCTGTCATGGCGCCTGGGCTGGCACAAGCGCTGGTCCGGTGCTGGAGCAGATCGCGGAGATGACGGTCAAAATCAAGCAGGACGACCGGAAGATCCAGCAGCTCGGCCAGACCGAGTATCCGAAGACGCAGGCGCTGCTGAAGGTTCACGGCGTCGGCCACCTCACTGCCTGACCTTCGTGCTGACGCTCGGCAGCAAGGAGCGGTTCGGTCGAAGTCGGGATGTTGATTGCTATCTTGGCCTGCGGCCTCGTCGAAGTCAGTCCGGAGATCATGATCCTCAGCTCGGCATCACCCATGCCGGCAACGCCTACCTTCGAAGTCTACTGATCGAGTACTCCAACCACATCCTCTGACCGCACGGGCGAGACTCGGCGCTTCGACAAGTGGGGGCTGCACCTAGCCGCACGAGGTGGCAAGCAGGCTAAGAGCAAGGCCATTGTCGCCGTAGCCCGCAAGCTGGCTGTTCTACTCCACCGCCTCTGGACTACGCAAGAGCCGTACGTAGCGTTCTACGAACAAGCGGCCTAAAATGATCCTGTTTAACCGTTGCGACGACACCGTGTTCCGATGACTGCGTGCGCGTTTTGTCTTCCAAGGCCGACCGATAAATGGCAGCATCGACTCTCCTCTCGAACCCCAACCGGCACCGAGCTTGCTTCAAGACAGCTCATCCAGAGTGCTAGAAACCCCGGTGGAGAGCAACGAAACCAAGAACAACAACAAAAGCAAAGCCTATGAAGGAAAAACAAAGAACAAACCCTTGACACCAGTAACCTGCTCATAGAAAACGCGCTTCTCGTCAGTCGCGGCTCATGACCTCCGAGAGGCGACTAGTGAGATGGTCGCCGTTTGATTCGCCTGTGTGAGCAGGAGGGTTGCGGCTGGCGGCGGCCGTTTGAAAGGGTCACCTTCTGGAAATTTGCTAACGCTCGCGGCGAACGACGAACCGGCGGCTTATCCAACATTGCCAGCAAGGGAGAAGACACCCGTGAACCGCAGCTTCATTCTGTCAGATCTGGGCATCTTTCCTCCTGTGATTGTGTGACCTAGAACGGCAATTGTCTTCAGACATTGGCAAGTGTCAGGGGAGTGGACCGACACTGTTTAGCTCAAGACAGCAGGCTTCAGGACTTCCTCGCACCACTGTCGGAAACTAGTCGGCGTTGTGTTCTCGGCCGTTCGCGGTTCCGTGTTGTCGAGTCCATTGGCCTTCGCAGCGCGCATGTCCACGATTCCCTGAGCAAACACTGGGTTTGCGCCGGACTTGATCAATTGCGCTTTGAGGGCTTCTCCCGTGATCCGTTGAAAGCGAACGGGCTTCCCGAGTACGTCTGTCATGATCGAGGCCATGTCGTCGTAGGACAGGTCCTCTGGTCCGAGGACCGCCAAACCACCCTGCCCCGTCCAGGATTTTTCAAGAAGCAGCTTCGCGCCTGCAGCGGCTATATCTCGCGTTGCAACAAACGGAATCTTAAGGTCGGGTGGAGAAGGAACGTAGAACACGCCTTCTTGTTTGATGGTTGTGACACTACTCAGCATGTTCTCCATGAACCCTGGGCACCACAAAGCACGGAAGTCCACGCCGGTCTTCTCGATCTCTGCATCCTTCGCAAAAGACGCCGTAACTGGCCCAGCTTTGACGGGAACGCCCCTGCCTAATCCTGATACCGCTACAACTCTGCTCACTCCATGCTTTTGAATCGCCCGGCACGCTGGTTTGGTGAATTTCAGGTAATACTCTTCATCATTGTTCGCTCGGAAAGAAGGAGGTACCACCCAGAAGAGGCTGTCCGCGCCTTCAAACGCTTCGGAAAGAACGCTTTGGTCATCGCTCGAACCTTTGACGACTTCGACGTTGTCGTGGATTACAGGTTTGAGCCTAGCGGGGTCGCGAACGATGACGCGCACCGGCACTCCGGCGGAAAGAAGCTCTTCAACAAGTTCTGAACCGATCTTGCCTGTCGGCGTCGTGACGACGATCATTGGTGTTCTCCTCATCTCATGCTGGGTAGCGTTGTCTAGGTGCGGGTGGAAGGCCAGCTTTCAGCTGACCTTCCCGGTGTAGCGGCTTCTAAGCGGCGTTTTCAAGGGCTTTTCCAAGCTCCTCGATGTGACCGGCATTGGCAACATCGCCTTTGCCAAGCGCGACCGTTTCCTTGCCGAGCTTGACGACCAATTGTTTGATCTTGCCTCCGTCCAGCTCCTTTGCTCCGAGCAGGCTCTTCAGCTTCTCGAGATCCGCGACGATACTCTTCACGCTCGGAGTGTCGTGGTCCTTCAGGTAAGTGACCCAGCCTTCGATGTTCTTGATCCCGGCTTCCGGTGAAAGACCGGCTTTATCACGCACTGCCTTGATGGTTGTTTCAAATCGTGTAGTCGGCATGGTTCTGTTCTCCTTTTGGCTAAACAGCATGATGGAATGTGCAGGCCGAGATTGGAGCTGCGGCGAGCACGTCGGACGTTCACAGTGAATCTCAATCGAGCGATACCTTCGGCTCGACTGACATACCTGGCCTCAGCTTCTCCAGATCTCGTTGTCTTGCTTTCAAACGAATCCGCACTGGCAGTCGCTGAACGACCTTGACAAAGTTCCCAGTAGCGTTCTCTGCAGGAAAAAGGCTTGCTCGATCACCCGTAGCGGCAGGCATCGCGTCGATGGTTCCTTCAAAGTCTTCCTTGAGAGAATCGACTCGGACGGTGACTCGCTGGCCAGGATGCATCTTTCTGAGCTGCGTCTCTTTGAAATTGGCGTCGATCCAAAGATTGTCAATCTGCACGATCTGTAATAGCCTCTGTCCGATGGACACGCGATCTCCAATCTCCGCGCTGCGCAACATCACAATGCCTGCCGTTGGAGCAACGATGTGGGTGTAGGACAAGTTGAGTTGATCTTGTTCCAGTGAGGACTGCGCCACGGCTACACCAGCCTTCTGGTTTTCTATATCAGTCGAACGAATCACCTCTTGCCGAGGTCCATTAGCACTTGTTTGAGCAAGCCGGGCCTGTTGCTGAAGGATCGTTGCGGAGCGCTGGAGAACTGTTTGCTTCGCAGAGGAGACCGCGGCCTGATCAGCCTCTACAGTCGCCTGCTGTGCACGGGCACTAGACAGGTACTGGTCGTATTGCTGCTGAGAAACCTCGTCCTTGTCGACGAGCTGCTTGTAACGGCCGAGATCGTTTTGCGCTCGTAAATTGTTTGCCTCCGATTGCCTCAAGTGTGCTTCTGCCTGTGCAACGTCGTGCTCAGCCGCAGAGAACATTGCTTGTGCAGTGGCAACGTCAGCGGCAGCGCTTGTCGTATCCGCACGGTTGCTGCTTCGAGTGATGGAAAGATTGGGTCGAGAGGCGGTAGCGGTCAACTTCGCCTGAAGGAGCCTTGCATTGGCCTGGTCATAGGCAACCTGATAATCCTTAGGGTCCAAATCAACAAGCGGTTCGCCGGCTGTGACGTAGTGGTTATTGTCCACCGCGACGTTTGTGACTGTTCCTTCGATCCGCGCGGCAACACTGTTAATGTGGCCGTTTATCTGGGCATCATCAGTTTCCTCATAGGTCCTGGCGTAAAGAAGCCAACTAACGATTCCAACAACCAGAATGATCCCGACAATAGATCCGATGAGGATGAATCTCCCCTTCTTTGCCGGGTCCATTGGCTTCTCTTCTTTTGTGTCTTGGTCTTCGCCTTGCTGCTCTTGCGAGCCTTTTTGTTTCGCGTCATTGTTCGAATGATTCTCGTTGTCGCCAGCGCTCTGCCGCTGGTTGTCTGCGTTCTCTTCTGTGGTCGCTGGCATTATTTGGCTCCTTGAAGCAGGGTGGAAGATTGTGCTTCCGCTTCACCGGTCGTCTGGGAAAGGTGAAGACGAGCGAGCGTCTGTGCATACAGACTCGAGATGTAATCACGATTTGCTGAGGACAGGCTTTCTTGCGACTGGACGACTTCGACGGAGTCGGTCACTCCCGCAGCGAAGCGATCCTGCGACTGCGCTAACGTTTCCAAAGCAAGAGCCTGGTTTTCTCTAGCGACTATTACTTGCTGAATTGCTACGTTGAGGTCGATGTAGGCAGTCCTTATATCAGCTTCTATCTGACTTCGTTGGTCTTGGTATTCAGCCCTTCGCTGGGCCAGAATAGCGTCTGCCTGCGTCGTGTCGGCTTTGACGCGACCGCCCTGCCATATTGGCATATTGAGGGAAGCCACACCGTTATAGGTGACTCTTCCGACCTCTGGGCTTGTGCCCTGAAGTCCGTAGTTGCCGGTGACGCTCACCGTCGGTGAGTATTCGGATTGAGCGGCCTTGCGCGCCTGAACGGCGGCTTGTATCTGCTGCTCTGCTGCCTTCAGGTCGTATCGCTGCGCTTGCCCTCGCTTGATCGCTTCCGCAATAGGTCCAGGCGCCGGAATCGACTCCGCAAGTCGACTTGTCAGAGTCATGGCCGTGCCCGGCGGAAGACCGTAAGGCGGGAAAGCCGGATCTCTTGTTTGGAGACTTCCGCATCGTCCGAAGCAAGCCGCTGTTGCTCTGTTCGCAACTCAACCAGGCTGCGATTTGCATCAATGTTGGCCCGCGTGCCGGCCCCGTGTTGTGCCGACGCCTGCTTGTAGCTAGCCTCCGCGAGCCCCACCTGCTTGCGCTGGGCTTCGGCAATTGCAGCTGCGGCAATGGTCTGGATGTAGGTGCCTCCAACCCCGAGCACGATTAGCTCTCTCGCATCTCTCGCACTCAGCTTGGCGGCGGCAGTTGCTGCCTCGGCTCCGCGCAGATTATGGATCGCCGTGAGGTCGAACGCATCTTGACTGACCGCGCTTTGAAGGGTGTAGTAATGAAACAGTCCAGTCGTATCCGGTACTTTGAGCCCACCACCGCCGCCAAACGTCGAGCTCGACAGACCTTCAGCGGGTAAGTAGCCCTGCGAAACCGATTGGCTTAGGAGGCCGGTGATATTTGGGAGCAATTGGCTAAGTGCCGCGAGCCGTTGACCGCGAACTTGAGTTTCCAGGTTTCCAGTCGTAATGCCTCCAAGATTGAAGCGCAATCCCAGTTGCACCGCATTATTGAACGAGAGGGCGACTGTTTTAGATGTCGCGGAAAGATCAGAGACGCTGCCTTGATACTGCCCGGTCACATTTACCGTGCTCTGCACCGTGTTAACGCCTGCAGCCGCACCAGAACCCGCGCTTTGCTGGGCGGAGATGTTGCCTTGCTCCCGTGTCGAGAGGGGAAGTTGTTGAACGCGAGCACTCTGTGGCTGAGGCATCTGGGTCTGGGCGAAGATCGGGGCAGTCGAGAGCGCGCATAGGATCGTCGCCCGGTTCAATGTGGGCCAAGCATTCTGTCTTTGCCCGCCCGGTTTAAGCTGATTGATCATCTTAATGTCATTGCTTTCTGGAGTTCTGGTTGTCCTGCGGATCTGCATAACGAGCTCCGTTCGTATCTGATTAAGGGTTGGCACGAGCTTCCTAGTGCGCTGCTGCCGCACCGGGCTTTACCTTTTTCATCAGGAATGCGAGAGGGACAACGGCGAGGGAAGCAATGGCAAATCCCTGAATGATGTCGATATAGGCGAGCATGTTCGACTGCAGAACGAGCTGCGAATAGAGTCGACCCACCGCGCCGGCTTGAGTCTGTGCGTGGGCAAAGCCGCTGCCAAAGAGTTGACCCTGTAACGCCGCTGTGGCGGAACGGACCACGTTTTCTCCGCCCGTGACGTGACCGGCAAGGAAGCCCTGATGTTTCTGTGACTGACGGGCAAGCATGGTAATGACTAGCGAGGTGCCGACAGACCCGCCGATGTTTCGAGCCAGGTTAGTCAGACCTGAAACATCGTTGTTCTTCTCCTCCGGCATATCGGTATAGGAAAGTGTCTGCAATGGAATGAAGAGGAACCCCAAGCTTGCGGCCTGAAAAAACCGAAGTTCCGCCATGTACCCCGTCGTCATCTGCAGATTGATGTGAGTCATATGAAAGAGCGCAATACCGGATATCGTGAAGCCGAACGCCAGCAGATATCTACCGTCGACCTTTGAGATCAGAAATCCAACGAATGGCATAAAAATTAGTGTCGCAAGGCCCCCCAACGAGAGGGCTTTTCCCGCAGTCGTCGCCGTATAACCCATCAAAGTCTGTAAGAGCTGGGGGATGAGGAGTGTTGTCCCGTAGAGGACGATACCGACGACGAACATGAGGCCGAAGGAGATAGAAAACGTGCCGTTCTTGAACAGGCTGAGATCGATGACCGGCTTCTTTCCCGTTCGGGCTTGCCACAACTCCCACGCCAAAAGAGCGAGAAGCGCAACCGCACAGATGACGATGAAAGTCGTAATGAACGACGATCCGAACCAGTCATCCTCCTGGCCCTTGTCGAGCACAACTTCCAAGCTTCCGAATGCGAGGGCAGTGAGTGCGAAGCCGGTGTAGTCAATAGCTCCAGGATTGCCGCGAAGCTTCTTGGTTTCAGCCTCTTGCCGCGGCGGATCTTCCACGTACTTACTGGTGAGAAAGATGGACAGCATTGCTACGGGTACGTTGATGAAGAAAATCCAACGCCAGCTGAAACTGTCCGTGATCCAGCCACCCACCAGCGGTCCTACCGCCGGAGCAAGAACGACTGCGAACCCATAGAGAGCAAAGGCCTGTCCTCGCTTCGCGGGTTCAAATGTGTCCGCCAGGATTGCCTGTTCGGAAGTCGCTAAACCACCACCACCGAGTCCCTGCAGCACGCGGAAGAAGAGAAGAAGCGGCAGGCTGGGTGCAATCGCACAAAGAAAAGAGCTGATGCCGAAGATGGCGACGCAGGCCATGTAGAACCGCTTTCGTCCCACCAGAGTTGCCAGGTAGCCGCTGATGGGCAAGACGACCGCATTGGCAACAAGGTAGGACGAGATCACCCAGGAAGCTTCGCTTTGGCCCGCACCGAGGCTTCCCGAGATGTGCGGCAAAGCGACGTTCGCAATCGACGTGTCGAGCACCTCCATGAACGTCGCAATCGTCACGGTCAGAGCGATCGTCCACGGATTGTGCTTCGGCTTCCAACTATCGGGCATAATGCGGTCCTCCAGATCGTGCGACTTTGCCGAGGCTGATCCCCTGCCAATCGCCCTTGATGTTGCAATGTCCCAGAAACACAGTAGCGTAATGTACGTTACTCTTGCAAATGAGAGGGAAACATTTGTAGAGTGGTTGTGTGACCACGCCAAAAAAGACCGTCCTGCCTGCCCGAAGAGGTCGCATTCCTGCTAGCGAAGTCGCGGGCCGGAACAGCCGGATACTTGACTCCGCGACTGAGGTGTTTTTGGAAGCGGGATTCGCGAGAGCGAAGATGACCGCAATCGCCAAAAAAGCCGGATGCTCGCTCGAAACTCTCTACACCGCTTATCCCAACAAAGAGACGATGTTTGGGGCGCTCATTACAAGAAAGGCGCTGGGGACGTTTGACGCCATGGGGCCGCTTAGCCCAGAGCGCGACCTGCGGGAAGCTTTGGTGCGCTACGCAGTGGAGATGCTCGCGATGATGGCAAGACCTGACACCCGTGGTCTCCACGCGCTAGTAATCGGAGAGAGCAAAAACTTCCCGGAGCTCGCTAAAAACTTTTGGAACGAGGGCTATGGTCGTGCTCTCGAGGTCGTCAAAATCTTCTTTGCAGCCAAAAATCGACGAGGAAACCCGAAGATTGCGAATCCAGCTTGTGCCGCGGAGGTGTTTCTGGCTCTTTTGCTTGGAGACATGAGCATGCGCAGCACACTTGGCCTCAAAACATTAAGCGATACAAAGAAGCAGCAACTGGGATGGGCGGAGAGTTGCGTAGATCTACTTCTGACTCTCCTCGCGCAAGGAAAATTGTAGGTCCGCATGCACCTACATCGGACACCACAACAACCATCAAGAACTGTTCGCTGAGGGAATGGACGACTCGTTCAGGCGTGCAGAGATAGAGATGGTAGGAACCTCTTTCCATTTTCGTCAAGCGGCAACGTCGAACGAGTCCTCCGAGAGATGCTCGGCCTTCAGACCAGCAAGCCGCCCCCGTCTACGGGCAGAATCTGTCCCGTCGCATAGCTGTTGAGCATGAGGTAAACATAAGCCTGAGCGGCTTCCGCCGGCGTTGCGGCGCGAGGAATAGGCAAAGGGGCTACCACCGACTGCAGCATTGCCTCTGGCATTTGCTTCAGTTGTTCCGTTAGGACGTAGCCCGGATTCACGGCATTCACCCGGACGGGGGCGAGATCCATGGCCAGACCTCTGGTCAAGTGTTCTACCGCTCCCCCCACTGCGGCCATCACGGGAGTGCCCTTCCTCGGCCGATGCCCAATCATGCCACTCGTCAGCGTGATCGAGCCGTCCTTAGTGATCGTATGGCAGCAGCGCTTCACCGCGGCAAGCGCGCCCCAGAAACGTACCGCCAGTAGCTCCTGCGCCTGCTTCAGGTCAAGGTCCTGAATGGAGACAAACATCGGTCCACCCCAGTCGCCTGCGGTGATTGCCAGATGATCAAACGTGCCGACCTGTTTGAAGAAGTCTGCGACGCTGCCTTCGTCGCGTAGATCGACGGCATAGCCTTTTGCAGCTTGCAGCCGCTTGGAGGCCGCTTGAACGTTCGCCTCCTTACTAGAGCCAAGTACGACTGAGGCACCCTGCTCCTGAGCGACTTCGGCTACAGCGAAGCCAATGCCAGTCGCACCACCAATGACCACGACCCTCTTTCCTTTAAGCGACGTTGTCGTTCCACTCATGTTGCTTCTCCTTTTTAAGTTAGGCCCGGGCCCCTGCCGTGTAAGACTTGGCTGCTGTAGTTGAGGACTTGGGTCCAAATGCTGGCGTCATCTTCGCAAACTGTTTGAGCGCAAACCCCGGAGCGATGCGGCTCAGGATGTTCAACACATTTGCAAGACCTGGGCGCACCTCGAATTTGCCTGCTTCAATACCCGCGATAGCTTTCTTCGCAAATACCGTCACCTCCATGCCTTTGGGGACCTTCATCTCTCTTTCGAATGCTTCATTTCTAAAGAGTGGTGTTTCGACACCAGGCGGAATCACCTCGACGACCGTCACCCCCGTATGTTCCATCTGTACGCGCAAGGATTCAGTGAAGGAGTGAAGAGCGGCCTTCGCCGCGCTGTATACCGGCGATATGGGGAAAGGGATGAGTGCAGCTCCAGACGATACATTGACAAGAAGCGCACCCTTGCGTGTCTTGAGGTGCGGTAGAAACTGCTTCGCCATGCGAACCGGGCCACTTAAGCAGACCTCAATCTCACGCGTGATGTCATCCAGGCCCTGGTCTACGTTGAACTTTTGAATACGCATGATCCCGGCGTTGTTAATCAATGTATCGAGTTCCGGAAATCTTGAAATTACACTCTCATAGAGTGCAGATATTGCCGCGGGATCGCCAACATCGCTCTTGATGGTTTGTACGCCGCTAAGCTCGCGTTTCGCTTCGTCCAGCTTTTCCTGGCTTCTGCCCGTGATGATGACAATATTCCCACGCTCCAAAAGCTGCTTTGCCAATTCGAGGCCCATTCCGCTGGTGCCTCCGGTTATTAGGATCGTCCTGTTCTGAAGCTTCATGTGTGACTCCTTTCGTATGATTGCCTCGGGAATGGCGGAGACTCAGCTCCGCACGTCTACTAACTAGGGCGTGTTAACACTATCTGAGCGCTTCCACGATGAAGGCGAAGGCGACGAAGCCGAGGAAGACGGTATCAAGCTTTTCGAAGCGGGAGAAGATGCGTCGGTAGCCTTTGAGCCTGCGAAACAGCCGTTCGATTTCGTTGCGCTTGGCATAGAGCGCCCTGTTGTAGCTCCACGAAACGATGCGGTTGGTCTTGGGCGGAACCACTGGCGCAAGGCCGAGATCGAGCGCCAACTGCCGGGTTTCATCGCCCTCGTAGGCGCGATCCATCAGCAGGGGCAGGCCTTCCGGCATGGGTGGCAGGTCACGCAACAATTGCCGGCCTTCGGGCGCGTCGTGGGCGTTGCCCGGCGAGAGCGCAAAGGTTATAGCCGTTCGAGCATCCGCGGCAACCAAATGAATCTTGGTGGTCCAGCCGCCGCGCGATTTGCCGATCGCCTGCGGTCCGTTTTTTTTAACGCACCTGTCCCGTCCGGGTGCACTTGAATCGAGGTTGAATCGAGCGCGATGGCCTCGATCTTAATCCGCACAATCTGCTCCAGCTGCAGCTTTTCGAAGATCCGATCCAAAACGCCGTTCTTCGACCAGCGGTTCATGCGCGTGTAGATCGTGTGCCAATTGCCGAAGCGTTCCGGCAAACCGCGCCATTTTGCGCCATGCTCGGCCACATACAACAAGGCATTCAGAAACTGCAGGTTCGACAGCTTTACGTTGCCGCGCTGTACCGGCAGGCTGTCCTCGATGCGCGCATACTGCTCCGACGTGATCTCCACACACCCACACTATCGCATATTCCTGTGAATAGTGTTAACACGCCCTAATCTGGTTGAAGAGAATTGTTATGGTTTGAAGTAACTTCCCTGTTCGAGATCAGCAACCAGGGAGGGCTGCACCGGACTCCACCCCATAGCTTCCTGTGTATGCCTGCTTGAGGCGGGACAGTCCAGACCCGCGAAGCTGGCGAACCAGCCAAAGTGCTCAGCTGCTTCTTCGGGCGACTTAGAAACCACTGGAAGGTTCAAGCTTTTTCCAATGACCTCGGCGATGTCGCGGAATGCAACTACTTCTTCGCCGACCGCGTGATACCTGGCTCCAGGCAAGTCCTTCTCAAGCACAAGCCGGTAGAGGTGGGCGGCGTCCAGCCGATGCACGGCGTTCCACCGATTCGCTCCATCCCCGACATACGCCGAACTGCCCTTCTCTCGTGCGATTTGAATGAGGGTAGGAACGAAGCCGTGATCGCCATCACCATGGACCGAAGGGGAGAGGCGTATCAGAGACACACGCACTCCCTGTTTCGCGACGGCGTCCGCAGCTTGCTCCGTGATGACCCGGGGGATCACGTCCGGGCTGAAGACTGATAAATCGTTCTCAGTAGCGACGCGGCCCGGCGAGACGAACGCCGTTCCAGAAGTAATGAGCAGCGGTTTGTTCGAGCCCGCGAGCGCGGCCCCAAGAGCCTCGATCGCAAAACGCTCCACTTCGCAGACTTCCTTAAACCTTGTGAAATCGTGGATGAAAGCAGTGTGAATGACAGCATCCGAGTCGGCGGCTCCCTCTCGCAGGGTCTCCGGCATTTCCAGCTCCCCGCGATGCACTTGGGCGCCCGCGGCAATGAGCGCGTTGGCTGCCGAGTCTGAGCGAGCCAATCCAAGCACTTCATGGCCTGCGACGATAAGATCCTGAACGACCGCGGACCCGACAAACCCGGAAGCACCAGTAACAAAAACGCGCATAAAGATCGCTCCTCGATCAAAGTCTGAATTCATGAGGTGCTCCTGCAGTTCGCGACCTCATAACCTCTACGATATGACCGCCGTGCGATACAATCTATACGTTGGAGTCCACATTATCTTCGCAATCGTCCATAGGAGGCGCAATGGACCCGCTCTCAGATGTGCTGTCATTGTTGAAACCACGTAGCTATAGCTCCGGAGGCTTCGATGCTGGCGGAAATTGGTCCATCCTGTATCCCGACCATGAAGGCATGAAATGTTTTGCCGTCGTCTCGGGGGAGTGCTGGCTAGCGGTCGATGGTGTTCCCGATGCAGTGCACATCCGAGCCGGAGACTGTTTCCTGCTGCCAAGCGGTCGGTCGTTTCGTGCTGCTAGCGACCTGAACCTACCAGCAATAGACGCAAGCGAGCTTTACTCAGGGGAACGGTCCAGTGGCGTGGTCTCGTGGAATGGCGGTGGGGACTTTTTTCTGATCGGTGGGCACTTTACCGTGGCAAGCAGCCACCTCAACATCTTGCTGGACGTGTTGCCGCCCATCGTGCATCTGCAAAAAGAGGACGATAAAGCGGCCCTGCGCTGGTGCCTGGAGCGAATGGCACAAGAGTTGCGGGACCCGCAGCCCGGAGGGTACCTCGTCGCACAAGATCTTGCACACATGATGCTAGTGCAAGCTTTGCGGCTGCACCTTGCGCAGGGGTCTATCGATAGTGTTGGATGGCTCTTCGCTTTGGCAGATAAACAGATCAGCGCAGCTATCTATTGCATGCATGAGCATCCAGAGCGCAATTGGACTATACAGAAGCTGGCGGGGCGCGCCGGGATGTCGAGGTCAGCCTTTGCAGTGAAGTTTAGAGAGAAAGTCGGCGCTTCACCGATGGAGTACCTGACGCGCTGGAGAATGTTGCTGGCTGGAGCCCGGCTGAGGGATTCGGGAGATCCTATTTCCGTCATTTCACGTTCGCTTGGCTATATCTCTGAAGCCGCTTTCAGTACAGCATTCAAGAGGGTCATGGGCTGTTCGCCACGGCAATATGGCCGGCGCCCTCCTTCTGCTATGCCCTTAACGGAGGAGGCAGGAGTAACTCTTAGAGACCGTTTAGTGCTTGCTTGAGGAGGTAAACTGCGGCAGTCCGAAGACGTTCGATGTCCCGCATCGGGGGAGCACCGAAGAAGCGACGATACTCCCGGCTGAGCTGTAAGGCGCTTTCCTCGCCAACACGCTGGCTCAAGGTCGCTGCATCAAGTGCCTTTGACGCTCGCCATTTCCGCAGTGACGGCGATGCTCCGTCTTCTCCGAGGCGTATCTCCGCTGCGTACACGCGGTCGCGAGTGTTCGGGGAGGGACTGCTAGCTGTTGGCGATGGCCACGGCCTTCTGAAGATATTCATCGCTGGAAAGTTGAGCGACCATGAAAGCGGCGAGGTCAGCACGAGTCAGCTTATGAGCAGTCTCTCCAGTTTCAGTGGAAAAGACGTGAATGTTTCCCGTACCTGGATCATCGGTGAGAAAGGGTAGACGAACGATAATCCAGTCCAGGCTGCTTGTATTCACGAGCGCCTCCATCGCAGCTTTATCCTTCATCTCGCTCCGCAGGAGTGTCGACAGGAAGAGGCGTTCATACCAGTTCGTATTCGCCACGCTCTCTCCTTGGCCAATCACAGAAATGACCACAAGGCGGCGAACGCCGCTTGACTGCATCGAGGCAATGATGGCCGCGGCGGCACTTGCTTCAAGCGTCGTCGTCGTAAACGAGAGCTTGCCGCCCAGCGTGTCGATCACGGCATCTTGCCCGAGCATGGCCGAATCCATTGCGGACCGGTCCCTGGCATCGCCCTCGAGAACGCGCACGCCTGCGTCGGGTGAATAGCCCTCCATCTTGTGGACGAAGGCCGTGACCTCATGACCGACGGCCAGGGCTTGCTCGACAACAGCCCTGCCGCTCTTCCCCGCAGCTCCAATAACCAATACTTTCATCGAAATAATCCTCCACTTTCATCTTTGCGCTTCGACACACGACGTCCCTGATCGTTATCTGTCACCAAATGTAAGATTCCGCAAAGGGAAGGTACTCGGCATGCGGAACAAGAATGGCCAGAGCAGTTTCTCAAATGACATGGATCAAGAAGAGGCCGACGACCAGCATCACAGCGCAGGTTACGCCATGAACCGAGAAAGCTGTTGACTTCGAACCGCCCGACGCCAGAACGTTTGACATGTCGCCCAGAGGGGTTACGGCAAGAACGAGCAGAGCTATGCCTACCGTCCGCGTGTCCGTGGTCAGCATCAGTATGAGCACGACCAATCCAGATGCGATGTCCCGAATTCCTTTAAGGCGTAGCCATGCACGAGTGTCGGCATCGGGTGCAGGCGGCTTAAGGCCAAATGATCCTGTCATTCGTTCCGGAGCGAAAACGTAGAAAGAGCCGATGACAACGATCGCCACAGCCAGGAGACCAGCCAGATAGAAAGGAATCGTATTACGCATGAATGGTTCTCCTTACAGAACGTATGTCCGTGGCTTTCATAAGCCAGGCGAGGGTCAGGTGAGGCGCGGTGCATTTGCAATCGGGATCGTGCGCCTCGCGTAAGACCGAAGCCCCATCTCGATTGCGATGCCTGCAAGCGTAATGGCCACGAGGACAATCTCAGGTTTGACCAGAGGCATACTTTGCTGGACAGTTGAGTCAATCTCCATACCGTAGATACGAACAAGGAGAAGAGTCCCCAGGATCAAAGCCGCGAAGATCAGACCTGTCAACGTTCTGCGATTTGAAAGAAGACAGTAAGCCAGGAACGCAGCACAGCCGAGCGGGAAGCCTGCAAAGGATACACGGAACACAGTAAGCCCAAGTGAGGATGTAAACGCAATACTCTGCGCGGCCGCATTGGCCAGAGGATGTGCGAGGGGCTCAACCGCAATCATGACAAAAATAGCGGCGGACATCAGCACGATAACTTTGCTGATCCAAGGTGCAGCTTTCCATAACGTCTTCATCGAGTCTCCTTGTCGCTCGTGCTTCGCTTGCGGAATGAAGACAACCGTCCGAGGATTGCCTAAGCCCGTCTAGCCGCTAATCCGTTCTGGCGAGTTGAAAATCGGACTGTAATCAGCGTCTTGAGGACTTTAGCCGACCTTCAAGCCGAGGGCCTTCGCATAGATGACCGGGTTCGCGTATTCGCGAATCTCCGCAATCTTTCCATCGGAGATGCTGAACTTGAAAACGTAGATATTGCGATAGGGCTGCCCAGTCTTTTTCAAAACCAAGTCGCCGCGGCCTTCAACAAACACGGTCGCGCCATCGTCAGTGATAAACGTCTTTCGATCCACCATAACGGCTTGCTTGAAGTTGTCAAGTATGGTTTGAAGGTAGCCAAGTACCGCGTTTTTTCCGTCAAAAACATGTTCAGGCTCCGTACCTCCACCCATAGCTAGCGGGATGATCTCCACTGTTTCTTCGACGAACACCGCCCCGGCAATCGAAACGTCCCTGTCGGACAGGGCGCGAAAAAACTCATCTACTACGTGCTCACTCGTTGACTTTGTATTCGGCATGTTGACTCTCCTCGTTCCTCAAAGCGCGTTCCGTTGTCGCTAACGTTTCTGTACGGCGTATAAAAAATGTAGCAATGCTAGGTTAGATGCAGTACAGTTGGAAACAGGTTCAGAAGCCGCAAACGTTATTGTGCGTTGTCGCGCTATACTTTCTAGCAGTGGCAACGAAACTTGCAGCGAATCGAATTGCGCAACGAAAACTGCGTGACAAGCAGGCCCGCCGGGCACAGATTGTCAGTGCCGCACGACGAATCGCAGAGGGTGAAGGGTGGCCCAGCGTAACCATTCGGCGGTTAGCCGACGAAGTATCCTATAGCCAGCCCGTCTTGTACAGTCATTTTGAGAACCGCGAAGCGATTCTTGCAGCGGTGGCTATCGAGGGTTTCCAGGAGATCGGCCTAGCTTTGGAGGAGGCGCGAAAACGGATGAAGCGTGGAGGTGCGGCCGAAGCGGTTGCGGTCGCATATCTGGAGTTCGCCGCGTCTTCGCCAGCACTTTACGAAGTGATGTTTCGTCTCAGCCTGACCGTACCATTTGATGAAGCGGCCACTCTTCCGGAGTTGCGTTTCGCGTTCTCCCAACTCTTGGAGTTGTTTCCGGGGCCGAGATCTCGGTCATATGTTCTATCTGAATTATTTTGGGCGAGCCTCCATGGCATCGCCGAGCTCACAAGAACCAAGCGATTTCCGCCCATCCGTCAGAAAGAGCGCGTGAGGGTGCTCGTCGAGCTCTTCATTTCCCAAGATGAAACCGCACAGCTGGTGAAAGCACGATGACTGTAATAGGCGCGCTCTCGCCTTTTCGCGAACGAAGCAAGATGAGTCCTCACAAACGCTTTGCTCCTAAGGCGGCTGTGCTCAGGCTTGGGGCGTTAGGGATGAAGAACGTTCTTGATGATCTGGTTCGTTATATGAGGCCCGTATACGTCGCTGGTGTCGACGTGACCGACGCAGGCATTGACGGCGGCTCTCAGCAATGTGACCGCTACATAGCTGTGTAGCCACCATCCACCATTACGAGCGCGCCTGTAACAAAGCTGGAATGAGGTGACGCAAGCCATGCCACGGCTTGCGCAATCTCTTCCGGTTGGCCTACTCGACCTAAGGCATGCATGTGGGCGTAGCTGGCTAACGTTGCCCGGCTGTCCTCTACGATACCCTCAAGAATGTCTGTTTCGATCACGCCGGCACCGATTGCGTTCGCTCGGATGCCTTGCTCGCCATGCTCCAAGGCGATTACCTTCGTCAGCTGGGCGATCGCACCTTTGGAGGCTGCATAGGCGGCGGTCGTCTTCATTCCCACAGCGCTCACGACGGAAGCAACGTTTACAATCGAGCCGCCGCCGCTCTTCTGCATAGCACCCACCGCTTCGCGGGCGTGAAGGAAATACCCGCGTGCATTGATCGCCATGATGCTGTCCCAGTCCGCAACGCTCGTCTCCAGGAGAGGCTTATTCAATGTCTTGCCGGCATTATTCACCAGCACATCAAGCCTGCCGAAGCTCTCAAGCGCGACCTGGACCACGCGCACAGCGGTCGTTTCTTCAGAGCTGTCACCTATCAGTGCAACGACCTGGCCCGTTTGGGCCAAATCGTTAACGGCTGGATTGATGTCTTCGGCGACCACCTTTACACCATGGGCCGTCAGCAAGTTGACGGTGCTGCGTCCGATACCACGCGCCGCACCGGTTACGATTGCCACTTTGTTTGCGAGTCCGAGTGTCAAATCTTGCATAAATCTCCTCGCGTTTCTTGACTATTGAGTTGGGTAATCCGTGCTTGTGCTCAGCTCTCGCCATGAGTCCAGCTCGCCTGAGAGCGTAGCCAATTTTTCCCGCGTGCGGCGTAGCGCGTCTGAGCCAAGCACCAAATGCAACGGCGGCCGATCAGCATCAATGGCTGTGACTATCGCCTTAGCACCGCGCTCCGGGTCTCCGGCCTGTTTGCCTGCGATGTTCGTCAGGTGGTCGATATTTTTCGTGGCGGTCTGGTCATACTCTTCAATGCGTCTCTTGCTGCGTCGAATCGAATCGGAAGACAGGAACTCCGTGCGGAAGGCACCCGGTTCGACCAGCGTAACTCGAATTCCGAGCGGCTCCACCTCCTGCGCCAGAGCTTCCGACAGACCCTCCAAGGCGAATTTTGCTGCGGCATACAGGCCAGAGCCGGCCATGGGAGCCAGACCCGCGATAGATGAAACATTCACCAGATGTCCACTACGCTGCCGGCGAAGCAAGGGCAGCACGGCTGTTATAAGCGCGAGAGGTCCCCGGAAGTTCACGGCGAAGACGTGTTCCGTTTCCTCCAACGACGCTTCTTCTATCGCGCCCAACAGCCCATAGCCCGCATTGTTGAGAACGATGTCCAGACGGCCATGTAATGCATAGGCATCGGCTACCGCCTTTCGAACGGACTCAAGATCGGTCAACTCCAAAGGAATCACAGTGAGCCTCGGCTCGCCTTCTCCCCAATCTACTTCTCCCGTGCGCGTGGTGCCGACGACGGTATCGCCCGAAGCAAGGACGACGCTCGCCAACGCCTTACCCAATCCGCTTGAAATACCCGTGATTAACCAGATTCGTTGCTGTTTGCTCATGCACTTGTCCCTCTTCACATAAGGCTAGGCGGTTGGAACTGTAATTAGAATCGGTTGTTTTCTGTATAAACTACTAAGCAAGCGAGACATAATGTGCGAGAGGAACAATCATGCGGGGAAGCGATTTTGCAGAGTTTAGGGCCTTTGCCGCCGTCGCTGAACACGGCAGCTTCGTGCGAGCTTCAAAGCAACTGGGATATACGGCGTCAGCCATGAGCCAAACCATACGCGCTCTGGAGGGCCGTCTGGGAGTACGACTGCTCCATCGAACTACCCGTCGCGTTTCCCTCACCGATGCCGGGACACGGCTGCTGGCGCGCCTCGAACCGGCTTTCGAGGAGCTCGACGCCGCTACGAATGAGATTGAGGAATTCAAACGGCAGCCGTCAGGAACGATCCGCATTGTCACCCCGCGAATAGCCTATGTGGATCACCTGCAGCCGATCCTGGCCGACTTCCACGAGACATGTCCGGAGGTCACGCTGGACATTACCGTCAGCGATTCCATCACAGACATTGTTGCTCTCGGCTACGACCTCGGCATCCGACTGGGCGAACTATTGGAACAAGAGGTCGTTGCCGTGAGGCTCGGCGATTCGATCCGTCAGCTTGCTGTTGCCTCGCCTGGATATCTAGCCAAGCGCGGTACCCCAACCCGACCGGAGGACCTGCATCGTCATACCTGCATCAACTGGCGTCAGGACGGCTCGCCTGCCCTATACCACTGGGAGTTCGAGAAGGATGGCCAGCAGCTTGCCGTAGCGGTCAAAGGCGCGTTGACCTTAAACGACCGTGAGCTCGCCGTTTCCGCCGCCGCGAAGGGTTTGGGCATCGCATTCTGGGCGGAACATCGTTTGCTGCCGTTTCTCGCTACGGGAGAACTCGTTTGTATGCTGGAGGACTGGTCTCCAACCTTCCCGGGGTTCTTCGCCTACTACCGCAAACAGCGCTTCATGCCACGATCGCTCAAGCTGCTGCTCGACATGCTAAGAGGAACGCAAGGCACGAGCCGAAGTCACCAGCGGTATGGACCACTTTCCGAAACCGGCTGATCAGCCACGAGGACGGAATCCAACCATCGCCAGCCTCACCATCTCTTCCGCAAATGCCTCTATGCTCACCCCAAAAAGATTGTCGGTGTACATCGATACGAGCCCTTCTGTGGCGATGAAGATGAGCATGGCGAGCTTTGCCGGATCGCCTTTAATCACCTCGCCGCTCGCTTGTCCATCTCGAACCGTCGCAGCTCCGGCAGCCCAGGCGCAGTTGCTGATCCACGGCGCTCGAGCCGCCGTGTTGCGGATCAAGCGAGACAGAGTGTCTATCGGAGCGTGGCTTGATCGAATCGACGCCGGGCGCACAAAAACGGTGTTGTGGTCCTCATGGCCAACAAGTTAGCTCTCACTGCATGGGCTGTGCTATCCATTGGCAACGACTACAGGCCAGCAGCCATGCCAGCCTAAACGCGGAAAAGGCACCTCCGGCTTGGAAGCGCTATCGCGTTCCCACTTTACCGCCCTATGACGGCGAACCAAGCTCTCCACCAAAGTCTGCAACGGCAACAAGGACGAAAGAACAGTAAACAACGGCGTGTCTAAGACCTGATACCGAGAATGGTCTTCAACAACCGCGGCGTTCAAAAGGACAGACACGTGCGCATCTCATCCTGGCCAGGAGAGACGATCTACACCCAAAGGCCGGATACATTTGCGCAGAATTGTCTTCTCGCCCGACCTTAACCTTGCAGTCTCGCTGCGGACCATACATTATCGATACACAAAGCTTTGCAATACGACTCCTACCGGGGTGAAGCAGGAGAGATGTTCAGGTTAAGTTGAAAGACATTGGCGGGATCATATCGTTGTTTGACCTGCTGGAGTTTCTCATAGCGCTCTGGGCCAAACACGGCGGGGACTCGGCTCTGCTGGTCGGCGCGCAGGTAGTTGTACAGCGATTCTCCCGTGAATACAGATCCCAGAAAGTTGATCGAATCCCTTGTTGCAAGCTCAAGCTCTGGAAGGCTCTTGCTCATGGCGGGGGAAACCAGGTGCAACAGGAATGGCGCCTGCGGCGATAGAAACGCGAGATCGGGATCGTCCTTCCCGAATTCTCCGCCAAGCTGCTGCAATTCGAACTGCATGATCTGCGGCATCTTCTCCGTCGCTGTCTGAAGCAGCTTCTCAAGAACGCCGGTGCTCAACTCCCGCAGGCATTCGACATGACTGACAGTGGCAGAACCATCCCGATTGGAGGCCTCATCATATTGAGCCATCTCGCGGTACGACCGTACCTTCAGGTCGTCAATCACAGGCTCTTGGAACGCAAGAAGCTGTTGATGCATTCGCTCAGCCGTCGAAACATCTGCTTTGCAGAGCGTAATGGCGCATGTTTCCGTAAGCGCATGGAGCAGAAAGCGAGGTTTGGGCGGCAACTTCATCAGGCGCAGCGTCGCACAGGTCTCCGCACCCAAGTCGCTCGTCCACTCGCGAAAGAACTCCAGAACCTTGGAGGCGTCTTTCATGCGGTAGTACAGCATGCCACCAAACACACTTGCGAGCGGGTGAAGCGCCACGGTCATGGAAGCGACTACGCCGAAGTTGCCGCCTCCACCCCGTAGAGCCCAGAATAGATCCGGATTCTCCCCCTCACTTGCCTGCACCACGGAGCCGTCCGCGAGCACCACTGTAGCGGCGCGCACAGACCGGCAGGCTGCACCCAGCTTCCGGCTCAGCCAGCCGAGACCACCGCCCAGAATGTAGCCGATGACTCCGACGTTCGAAACCTGTCCAGACGGGAAGACAAGCCCATGCTCTTCCGTTTCGACTAGCAGATCTCCGGAACTGACACCCGGTCCTATCGTCGCCGTCTGGATCGAAACGTCGATGCTGATTTCTTTCATCTCCGCCAGCCGCAGCAGGATGCCGCCATCGCATGCCCGGGTAATCCCGTGGCCGGTGTTCTGTACGCCGAGTGGCAGGCCTTGCTCCGTTGCAAAGCGGACTGTATGCGAGATGTCATCGATAGAAACCGCAGTCACGATTGCAACGGGGTGCTGATCAACCACCTCCAGCCACGGTTTACGCTGCTTGTCGTAGTCGCCATCCGAAGGAGAGACTACCGAGCCGGATACACTTTGCCGCAGCGCTGTGATCAACGCTGACGGATCTTTGCTTGCCATTTTGACTACCTTCCCCAAGTGTCGGAGATCTGCCATTGCAGAACCCGACAATGTTCAGCTTCCATGTCGCTCGCAATAGCTCAGCTGAAAGTACCGGGTTTCGATTTCCTGAAAACGCCGGGACGAAGCACAGCGATCAGCGCTCCAGGAGTTCAGCGAGGTAATCTCGCAAGGTTCTGGCGGGCCGATTCAGGATGGCGCGCAGCGTGAGCGGATTTCCCAACAGGGAGTGCTGGTCGTACCAGCGCATCATCTCGATCAGTTGTTCTGGAACCTTGCCGCTCGGGGGCAGTGGTCCCTGCTCTGCCTTTACTGGACGGCCCACGACTTCGGTCATCAGATCAGCCAGTTCGTAACCGTTCAGGATGCCTTCCGCGCACAACTGAAAGGTGCCGTAGAGTAGACGATCTTCTGTCAGAGCGATGGCTGCGACTTCGGCCACGTCGCGGTAGTCTACCCGGCTAAACCGCATGTCGTTGGACCAGAGTTCCACATGCTTTCCGGTCTCCTGAGCTTTCTTCCAGCCCGGGGCGATGTTTTGAAAGAACACCGCGGGGTTCACGATCGTGTATTCGAGACCGGACTCGACCAGCGCTCCCTCAACCGGCAACTTGACGGCATGGTTTTTCAGCTCAACGATGCTGGGGTTGATCACCGACGAAAACACGATTCTGCGAACACCGGCCGCTTTCGCCAACTGGATGAATTGTTTGCCGACCTCTGCCTCATCCTCAAGAGCAAAGGGAGCGATGTAGAAGGCCGCATCCATCCCCGCGAGGGCTGCGGCAACTTGGTCGGCGTTCCTGAGGTCCCCTACAGCGATCTCCGCCGCACCCTGGGCACGTACTGCGGCTTCCTTATCAGCCTTGGCTACGAGCCCTCGCACCTTCACGCCGCGCCTGGAAAGTTCGGGCACCACCAACCCTGCAAACTCGCCAGCGGCTCCTACCGCCAAAACACGTGAGATCTCACTCATCATCCACCTCGGTATTCTTCGGAATTGTCGATCGCGGCTCCCCGATCTGTCCGCAACCATATGATTCGTGTCGTAGAGTAAAAATTGTTGCGAACAGCGCACGGTATCGTTGCGCAGCGCGCAGCAATGGGTGAGCCAAGTGAGATTGTTGGAGTGCATCGAATCGTTCGTGCAATTGGCAGAAGCGCGGAACTTCAGCCGGGCTGCGACGTTACTCGGGATCAGTCCCTCGTCGCTAAGTCGACGCATCCAGTCGCTCGAGAGCGAGTTGGGCTTTGTGCTGGTGCTACGCTCCACGCGAAGCGTTGCTCTTACAGAACAAGGCAGACAGGTGCTTGCTCGAGCCGAGCACCTGCTCCAGGAAGCCGCAAATTTGAAGGGCGAGCTGTCCCGGGACTCCCGCGAAATTTCAGGCCACCTTCGCATCGGGGTGCCCGTCGACCTGTCCATCACGGTGTTCGGTCCCATACTGGCGCAGTTCTGTCGCGAGCACGAGTCCATCCAGCTGAGTCTCCTGGCCACCCGGGGCCAACCGGAGATGGTGGGAGACCGGCTCGACATTGCTTTTGTCATCGTGCACCAGAGACCACTTCCGGACTCTTCGTCTACACTCCATCGCATCGGCGCTTTTCCGCGGCTGCTGTTTGCGTCCAAGGAGTACCTGGCACGGAAGGGCGAGCCCGCCTCGCCCAAAGATCTGGCGCAGCACCTCTGCATTCGGCACCTGGAAGAGAAGCCGGAGACCTACTGGGATCTGCGCAGCGGCACAAAGCGCGAACGTGTGCCCGTAAATGGCGTGTGTGCCACAACATGTCTTGCAAATGCAGCCCATGCAGCCCAGGAAGGTCTCGGAATTGCTATGCTGCCGGTACATCTTGCGCAGGCTTCTTCTTATGGAGCTTCCAGCCTGACCCGGGTGCTGCCAGCCTGGGAGGGTTCCCCAGCTTTAGTCTTTGCCGTGACCGCACGGGATCACCGCCTCGCGAGAGTCTCTGCCCTGCTAAGCTCCGTTCGCACGCGGGTGCCGGATCGCATTGGGGAGCTTAATAGAAAGGAGATCATGCCCAAGCCCAAGCTAGCTGCTTCTGAGGAGGCTATCGGCGGTACAAGTTAGAGCCACCCATCGAACCAACCGCTGCTTGCGAGCATTCTCACGGCTTCATCGACGCGAGCCGGCGCGGATGCGTGAAGGGACGAGGGGCTGTCACCAAGGAGCGCTCGCATTTGCTGGTGTGCAAAGGTGAGAGAGATAAACCAGGCAGCGGCGGGCTTTGCCTGGGTAAGAGCATCCGGTCCGCGTCGAGCCGCGATGACTTGAGCGACACGTTCCACGCCACCCTCCCAGCCGATCTTGCCGGCTAATTGCGCCAGCTCGGGAAAGCGGTTTACCGTAGCGATGACCAGGCGCATCATCACAAGGGTTTCTGGCCTTAGCGCCTGGTGCAGTATTTCCAGACCAACAGCACGCAGGCGTCCTGATAACGGCAACTCCGGGGCAATCTCGTTTGCATACCGCTGGAAGTGTTCTACCGTGGGGCGAACAACGGCAGCGAAAAGCTCTTCTTTGTTGGCGTACCGGGCGTACAGGCTTCCCTTTCCAGCTCCAGCCAGAGCCACAGACCGTTGGACGGGTTTCAGCAAGCACTTCACGCATCTGAAAACCGGCGAGCCGGCGAAGGATCAGATCCTTCTGCTCACGGCCATTCTCGCCGACGGCATCAATCTCGGCATTTCCAAGATGGCAGAAGCCTGCCCCGGCACGACGGCGCGGAAGCTCGATTGGCTAGCATCGCTGCACATCCGGGATGAAGCTTACACGAAGGCGCTTGCCGAGCTGGTCAACCATCATCATCGGCATCCGTTCTCCGAGCATTGGGGCGAGGTTCCCCGTCCTCCTCCGACGGTCAGCGCTTCCGCGCCAGCGGACGCGGTGAGCGGTCCGGGCAGGTGAATCTGCGCTACGGCAATGAACGGGTGTGCTCTTCTATACCCAAATCTCCGACCAATACACGCCCTTCTATACCAAGGTGATCGCCGCGAATGCCCGCGATGCGACACACGTCCTCGACGGCCTGCTCTACCACGAGTCCGATCTGCGGATCGAGGAACACTACACCGACACTGCCGGATTCATCGACCACGTCTTTGCTCTCTGCCATCTGCTGGGTTTCCGTTTCGCGCCGCGCATCCGCGACCTCGCCGACAAGCGTCTCTACGTACCGGGAAAGGAGCGCGATCACCCAACACTGGCTCCGCTGATTGGCGGCAAGCTCAATCTGAAGCTGGTCAGAACGCAATGGGAAGAGATATTGCGATTGGCTGCGTCCATCCGGCACGGCACGGTCACCGCCTCCCTCATCATTCGCAAGCTCGCCAGCTACCCTCGCCAGAACAGCCTTCACACAGCACTCCGAGAGGTCGGACGCATAGAGCGATCCCTTTCATGCTGGAGTGGATGAAAGACCCCGACCTCCGCAGACGTGTTCAGGTCGGACTCAATAAAGGCGAGGCCCGAAATGCGCTGGCTCGTGCCGTGTTCTTCAATCGGCAAGGTGATCTGCGCGACCGCTCTTTCGAGAATCAGCGCTACCGCGCAAGCGGCTTGAACCTGATCGTTGCCGCCATCATTCTCTGGAACACCGTCTATCTCGAACGGGCCGTTGCTGCCCTCCGCGAGCACGGCATTGCCATCGACGACGAGGCTTTAGCTCACCTCTCGCCTATCGGCTGGGAGCACATCAACCTGACTGGCGACTACACCTGGCAAGCCGCTGGACGCCTCCGCAAAGGCTCGTTCAGGCCCCTACGGCCCTTCTCAGCCTCAAACGAGGCAGTCCAAACTCCTTAGTCTAGCGTACAATTTCGACGTTTGGTGTGGTGACCCCATTCATGTCAGAAGTTGCTGTTAAGCAGAAAGCACCCGTACTGACCGGCGAGCAAACTGATGAGATGCTGCAGCAGATAGCAAACGGCTTTGCAAAACAACTCCGCTCACCCATTATGCACAAGCCTTCAGAGGTGGGGCTGGAATATGAGGAGGTCACCTTTCCCTCGCTCGACGGAACCACCCTGGACGGCTGGTTTATCCCAGCCGCGGGTTCCAACAAGATCGTGATTTGCAATCACCCGATGGGTTTCTCGCGTTCTAGACTGCCGACCCAGCTCGACCCCTGGAAGAGCGCTTGGGCTTCCAGCGGCAACGACTTCGAAGTGAATCTCATTCCGGATTACAAGATCCTGCATGATGCCGGCTATAACGTGCTGGCCACGATTTACGGAGTTTCGGTCTAAGCAGTGATGCAAACGGCGGCATCGGTTCAAGCGGCATCTTTGAGTCGCGCGATGTGATCGGCTCGTTACGGTACGTGCGCAGTCGCGAAGATACGCGAAATATGACGATCGGCATGTTCAGCCGCTGCCTCGGCTGCAATTCGACACTGTATGCGATGAAGTCGCATCCTGGGGCATTCGAAGGGGTTCGATGCCTCGTCGCACCACAACCCGTTAACACCAAGACAATCGTCCGGAAGCAACTCGGGCTGGCCGGCATCCCGGAAGACCGAATCGACGACCTGGATCAACGAATCATCCTGAAGACAAGCATTGGCTTCGATGCACGCAATTGCCTGGATTGGACGGAGAGCGTTTGCGTTCCGACTTTCCTCTATCAAGTGCATGACGATATCCTGACAATCCCCGGCGACATGGAAACCGTGTTTAATAACATTCCTCTGTCGGAAAAGAAGCTGTTCTGGATTGAGGGAACCACAGGACGCTGGGACGGTATGCGTATTTCCAGCATCATCCGGAACAGATGCTGGAGTGGTTCGCAACGTATATGACCTACATGCCTTCACTTGACCTTCAAACACATCCAAAGGACGGAACTATGTCAGAAACAATCTTTCTTCGCGACCTGCTCCTTCCCGAATTCGAGATCGAGATCGGTAAAACTCGTCGCCTCTTCGAGGCTCTGCCGGACGGCGAAGTCGATTTCAAGCCTTATGAGAAATCCATGCCCCTCGGCCGACTCGCGGGCCACACCACCGATCTCTTTCGCATCATCGCGCTCGTACTCACCAGCTCCGACTTAGACATTGCCGTTGCCTGGAAGCCATACACGATGGAGAGCAAGGCGCAGTTGCTCGTGCGATTTGATGAGGACGCCGACAAAGCCCTCACCGCGCTGAAGCAGACCTCTGACGAGACCTTTCATCAGCAATGGAGAATCTTGCGCGGTTCATTGACTCTTTTCTCCGGCGAGCGCTACACCGCCTACCGCTCTAATGGCCTGAACCAGATTATCCATCACCGCGCTCAACTCGGCACCTACATACGCGCTTTTGGTCTGCCGCTTCCCGGAATGTATGGCGCTTCTGCCGATGGCATCTAGTCGTCGCGACTGAGAACGAGCCTTATAGCCTCGCCTGGGCACGTTGCCAGGTTGTGCACCGAAGGCGAAATCAACGGTGACGAATTTTCGGCTCCACAGATCGGAACATGGCAACGGAGAGCTCTATGAGTGCATATGAACTGCGTACCTAACAGATCGCACCTCACAAGATGCGGGATATTGAAGAAACCATGCGTAATCTCGTGCAGCCGATCATGCCGGATTACAACATGGAGGGCGTCGGCTATTAGGCCAAACCGGACCGCACGGTGCTCTATTATGTGGTGCGCCATCGTGATGTGGAAGTGATCGCTTCCGATTGGGACAGCTTCCATGCAGACCCACGCTGGAAATTTGGTAGGGCAGAACGGAAGAGCAAGGAGCCAATCGTTACTCAGGTCGAGACTGCCGCTTTGATAGAACACTAGGCCTTCCAACGCTAACAGTCTAAAGGCCGGAAGCAATTCGGATTCCGCCGAAGCGTATTGAGGAGAGCTATAGAACTGCCAAACCGCAGAGAACATGAATGACTGCGGCGAGTGAGCCGCCTATGATCATTCCCCGCTTCTTCTTTTTCACCGCAATCACGACATCGGCGATCTGAATCACTGCGGCAGTAAAGAGGAGCCACGCGACCGCTTTCCCCCCAGCACAGAACGGTGTGATCGCGCTTGCTAGGCCGAACGGAACGGAGCGCGCCGCGTACATGTGCACATAAAACTTTTCACCGCCTGAGATGTGATCCGAACCTGAGAGAGATGCAGGTTGAACAAGAGCAACAACGGCCCACGCTGCCGAAACGAGAGATGCTACAAGATTCAGAAAGAGGAGTGCAGCTCGCATAATGTGACCCTCGACTTGTGATTGTCATTGCAGGTTTGTCGGGCGCGAGCCAGCAATAAGGATGTCGACGATCCTGCGGGCGCTCGCCTCCCAGCCCGGCATGTCCATAGAGTGGAAGACGCCGATAAGGGCACGCACCAAATCATAGGGGTCTAAAATCTATACGGAGATAGCAGAACGACAGAGAAAGGAGCCAATCGTAGCGCGCGTCGAGACTGCCCTCCAGTAGGAACACCAGGCTTTCCGCCGCTGACAGTCCGATGTCTCGAAACAATCCGGTCCCCACCGATCCATATTGTAGATGGATTGACACGGCTCTTAGACCGCTCTCGACCACATCGTCACAAGAGGGAAGAAGTTCTATGAAGCATCATGAGATAAAAGCACACAACGCCGCTCTTCACGTTGTTGAGGAGGGCGAAAGGGCCAAAGCTCCTGCGGTTCTTCTTTGTCATGGGTTCCCAGCAATTTGGTCCAGTTGGAAGTTCCAGATGGCGGCCTTGGCCAAAGCCGGGTATAGGGTTATCGCTCCTGACATGCGCGGTTACGGCAGGAGTTCCGCTCCTGTATACGCGGAGGACTACACACCGTTTCATACAGTTGGTGATCTGGTGACGATACTTGATGCACTTGAGATTGAGACTGCCACTGTGATTGGACACGACTTCGGCGCGAACGTGGCTTGGAATGCGACCATGATGCGACCAGATCGCTTTACCGCAGTATGCGGCATCAGCGTTCCTTATATGGCTCCTGGAGGAGATAGTTTTCTGGACAAGCTGCGAGCAGCCGGCGCACATCAGTTCTACATGTTCGAACAGATCAAAGAGGAATCCGATGAGGCTTGGAAGAATGCTGCCGTCACGATTCCCGGTGTGTATTACTGGACCTCGGGAGAAGCTCACGATGAGGCTCGCTGGGATGCCTTTGATCCTTCGCGCGGTCTGTTGCGAGCAGCGCCGAAGCCACTGCGTACTTTTGATCGCGTGTACATGGAAGACACGGTTCGAGAGTTCACACGGACGGGTTTTCACGGTGGTTTGAACTACTATCGAGCGATAGACATTTTTGCACGTCACTGGGCTGCTTTCGCCGGAGCCAAAATCAAGCAGCCCTCCATGTTTATCACTGGAGAACTGGACGGGCTTAATCGCGTGACACAGCCAAATGCTGAGGCTATGGCCAAAGATCTTCTCGATCTGCGGAGTTTCATCGTGCTGCCCGGAGTCGGTCATTGGCCTCAGCTCGAGGCATCTGAGGCCACCTCAGAGGCACTCTTGGGCTTCATTCGGAACTTGTGAAAGGTTTATACGCTCTTCGGGTGATCTACGACGCCTCCGAGCCCCGCGGAATTAGTACTTACAAATCGCCATATCGTCAGTAATCGGTGGACGACGAAAGGCGCACTTGTTAGGATTCGTTCTGTCCCGTGGCAAGTTCTCGGCGGTATCATCCTGCTGGCTCCATGTTTGGCAGCGCGGGTCTTGTTGGGCGTGAGCCCGCAATGAGGACGTCAGGGACACGATGGGCGTTCGGCTCCCAGCCCGGAATAGCCACCTTGTGGAAGACGCCGATGAGAGCAGGGACCAAATCATCGGGTTCCGTATCTGTACAGAAATTGCCGCTGGCGATCGCGCGTTGAGTCAGAACGAGGAAGGGCCGTGGGTCTGCCCGCGCGCCCCTTCGAGGAGACGCATGGAGCCAACAGCAATGGTATCCATGACGGGGAGGATGAGTTCTTGTCGGCCACATGGTCGATGAAGAGAAGCATCCACGCGCGGAGGGCTTCGATCCCCGGAAACGTGACGGCGAAGCTTCGCCCGGCTGCAGTCAGTTTTTCTACTTCGCCGTGATAAACGGCTTCCAATCAGGCGTCGCGGGTTGGAAAGCGACGGTACAGCGTGCCCGAGCCGATACCGACTTGGCGAGCAATGTCGTCGAGCGTCGCTTCGGCTCCGCGCGGGGTGAAGGCAATTCTAGATACCTCTTGGATGCGCTCACAATGCGCATCTGCGCATGGCGTACGTGCGTTCCGAATTCGTAGGGTTATCACCGCCGGACTTCGAAATACGCAACTATGGCGGTGTGGAAACGCCGGTCCCGACCGCCCGGACTGGCTGTTTGCAAGCCATCGACCTCCGGGGGATTTGACCCCGCTCGCCAGAAAGCATTCAAATGAAAAGAAGACTTTCATCTGCTTCAACCTGGAGTTTCCAATAAAACACTTCACGGCAATGCTCATCTTTGTGAAAACGGTGGAGAGGGGATCCTTCACAGCCGCTGCTGCCGAGCTGGGGCTCACTTCTCAGGCGGCTGGAAAACAGGTCCGGGAGCTTGAGAACCACTTCGGAACGCGCTTGCTTAATCGGTCGACCCGAAGTCAAAGTCTCACAGAAGTCGGACGCTTCTATTATGCGCAGTGCAAGCGTGCTGTAGCTGAGATTGACGCCGCAGAAGCCATTCTGGCAGCGCAAAGCGGTGCGCTCCGCGGAACCCTGAGAATAAGCGCGCCCGTAGCGTTCGCAAGCAATCACCTCGTTCCGTTGCTCGCGCAATTTATGAAAGAACACCCCTCTTTCGAATTGGATCTCGAAGTGACAGATAATCCGTTAGACGTGATAGGCGAAGGGTTCGACCTAGCGTTCCGAATCGGCCCGCTACCGAATTCCACGTTGAACGTGCGCACGCTTGCACCCTATCGCTTCGTGGCATGTGCTGCCGCAGATTATCTGGAGAGGCGCGGAACGCCGTCCAGCCCCGAAGATCTTGCCAACCACGAATGCTTGGGATCTTTACTTGCATCCAGTTCCTCACGAGCGATATGGCACTTCGATCGAGGCGGCAAGACTTATGCTGTTCCAATCAGAGGATCGCTTCGCATTAATGACGATCGCGCGCTCGTTGACGCTGCGCTCGCTGGACTAGGCATTGTCGTTGGTTGTAGATCAACTCTCTTATCGCACATACGCGAGGGCCGGCTTGTGCGCTTGTTCGCGAACTACGAAATTCCATCTCTGCCGATCAATGTGCTTTTTGCGGCTCGGCCCCATATGCCTACCAAACTACGCCTCTTTCTCGATTGGATTGTACTTAGGGGCGAGGAACGAAGTCGACATGATCAGTTAGCCGACATGTAATCCAGGCTCGCGATTGTAAGTTTCCTCAAGCCGTTGGTGCTGAAAACAAGATCCTCCTGAATTTGGTTGGGTTTCGCTATACCCCGAATCGTCATCTCGCGTTCACGAAGTCGTCTGCACCGCGCGGCCGTCAACAGATCCCCCTCCGGACCTATCAGCCGGAGGGCTCTCAATTCCAAGCCTCACATTGTAAAACCTGAATAAAAAGCCAGCCTTCCTCGAACATCCAACCTTGCATCTTTGGAACAGTCATTCGTACATGCGGGTGGCGGATAGAAGTTTTGCGTGCGTCTGAATCAACGAATCGGTAACGGCTCACACTGCTGGGCGAGGTATCACTATGGCAAACATTCAGCCAATCGCTTTGACTAAGAGCTTTGGAAGAGCCGAGGTCAATGGCACTCGGGTGTACTATCACATGGCTGGCTCCGGCGAGCCGATAGTTCTCCTGCATGGTTTTCCCGAGACGTCGAACGCCTGGCGCAAGGTCATGCCCGCGTTGGCAGAACATTACACCGTCATCGCACCCGACCTTCGGGGCTTCGGGGCTTCCGACCGGCCGGATACTGGGTACGACAAGCGCACGATAGCCGAAGATGTCCACCAACTCGTCCATCAGCTTGGGCTGGGACCGATCAATCTCGTCAGCCATGATGTCGGCATGATGGTCGGCTATGCCTATGCTTCTGCTTATCCGTCCGAGGTGAAGCGCTTGGTACTGATGGAAGCAGCGCTGGCGGGTCTTGGTCTTGAGACGTTGTATGACGCCGACAAGTATCCGCGCATGTACCACCTACCGCTCTTCGAGGCGCCAAACGGACTTGCCGAAGCGCTGATTATTGGCCGCGAGAAGATGTTCGTCCGGCATTTTATGCTGCAGCAGACCTACAACATCGCCGCTCTCGAGGATGACGTGCTGGACGGATACGCTGAGCAGCTCGCGGCGCCCGGTGCGTTGAGGGCAGGCATCGCTTACTTCCGCGCCCACAAAGTTGATGCCGAGCACAACCGCGAGAACGCCAAGACAAAGCTTCCGATGCCGGTGCTGACCGTGGCTGGTTCCGCAAGTGCTGGCGCGGAACTGGAAGTCGCGGTGCGTCCTTTGACCGAACGCATGCGAGCCGCTGTAATCGAAAACTGCGGCCACTACCTGGCCGAAGAGCAACCGGAGCGCCTCGTTGACGAACTGCTGCGGTTTTTCCACGAAGACGCATAACGGGGCGGCAAGCCTAATCATTGACTCAAATAAGGAGGACTATGTTATTTGATTTGGAATTTTCGGCAGCAGCGATTATCGGTGAGCACAGACTGTCAAACCGCGACATCCTCGACACCGAACTCGCGAGAGCACGACATGCGCTCGCCTATCTGAAGCAGAAGATAGGTAACGATGCCATGCGGGAACTTCTAAAAGACGACGTGCTGACGATGACCACGTGCGTTCGCGACTGGGTGAAGGCCTCGAACGGTGCATGGCAAGGCGGCTCAGTGGAGCTCATTGTGCCTGGGCCGAGTGCAGCGAGTTTTCGTCAATGGTATGCGGACGCAATGACGAAGGGCTGGGAGCTGGAACTGCGCGCTGGTCATCCCGAGCACTTCATCAGTCATCCTACGGACGACTTGGGCGAGGTTGTCGAGAACATAGGTGAAACCGAGTTGCCTTGGCGCATCTTCTACCGCAATCTCGCGGAAGACGCCCCGCTTCCTTCGGCTTGGGATAGCCGGTTTCCAATTCATTTCGCCGCAGAAATTATCGATGTAGATGGGGTGCGCGTCGCCTTTTCCATGCGCGAACTTCTAGACGACAAAGACGGGCTTCATATGAAACTCACAAGTCATCTGCCGGCGGCAGCACCCGCCGGGCTGCTGGAACGGCATCTGCACCATCTCGCCATCGAATGGCGAAATTGGGCGAGTTTCGCCTACAAGAAAACAACCTAATCTCAAGCTTGCCAACAGCAAACCCATAAGAGAGTTGAGGAGCAATTCCGATGGCCTATGAGAGTGTCAATCCGTTCACCGAAAAGCATCTGAAATCTTTCCCAGAACATTCCGAACGCGACATCGAACGAATTCTGGCCCAAGCCGATCTCGCCTATCGACAGGTCTGGCGCGATCTTTCGTTCGAAGACCGTGGTGCTGTTCTGAAAAGAGCTGTCGCGGAACTTCGGATCAACGTAGACCACTTCGCCAAGCTCGCTACGCTGGAGATGGGTAAATTGCTCCGGGAAGCAGTCGCCGAGGTAAACAGCTGCGCGGACATCCTGGAATACTATGCAGAACATGCAAGCAGCATGCTGTCTCCGACCGAGACACAGGTAGCAGAGGGTCGAGCTACGATCACTTCTGCACCGCTCGGTGTGATTTTCGGCATTGAGCCGTGGAATTATCCGTACTATCAAGTGGCGCGCGTGATCGGGCCAAACCTCATGGCGGGCAACACCGTCATCATAAAGCACGCACCGGGCGTTCCACAGTGTGCTTTAGCTATAGAAGCTTTGCTTAAGAACGCAGGCGCACCCAACGGCGTGTATAGCAATGTCTTTGTCTCGAACGATCAGGCGGAAAAGATTGTCGCTGACAGTCGTATAAGAGGCGTCGCTCTGACGGGAAGCGAGCGAGCCGGGTCGGCCGTCGCAGCGGCAGCGGGAAAAGCACTCAAGAAGAGCACGATGGAACTTGGCGGCAGCGATGCCTTCGTAATCTTGGATGATGCCAACCTGGACGAGGCTGTAAAGCTGGCAGTCCAAGGCCGCATGCAAAACTCCGGCCAGGCATGCGCGGGATCGAAGCGGTTCATCGTCCATGAGAGTTTAGCGGACGAATTCATTACCCGATTCAAGGAACAGCTCGGTAGGTTTTCCCCGGGCGATCCACTCGAAGCGGAGACGAGGATGGCCCCACTTTCAAGTAAAGCGGCGCTGGATCGAGTCCTGCAACAAATAGAACAAGCGGTGGCTGGAGGTGCAAAGGTTCTACTGGGCGGCAAACGGCTCGATCACTCAGGATATTTCCTTGCACCGACTTTGCTGACGAATGTGGAACGCTCTAATGCGGCTTTCGATCAAGAGTTCTTCGCGCCTGTTGGGATGATCTTCCGGGTACAGAACGATAAGGAGGCACTAGCTATCGCGAACGGTTCACCCTTCGGCCTGGGTGGCTCTGTGATCACAACCGACCTGGAGCGAGGAAAGCATATGGCGGGCCAGATGGAGACCGGGATGGTCTTCATCAACTCGACTGTGATCTCCCCTCCTGAGTTGCCGTTCGGTGGAATCAAGAACTCCGGTTTTGGCCGCGAACTCTCAGACCTGGGCATCAACGAATTCGTAAACAAGAAACTCGTTTTGGTTGCAGACCAGAGGGATTTTTAGGACATCTTGCATCGAGGATCACAACTATGAAGCTAGTCACAGCGAATGCACACCGGACTGAAACCGGTGGTGCCGATCATTTCACCGGGAGTGTCTGGAATGAAACTCTGGCCCGCGGAGAAGGTTCATCTCGATTGCATGTCGGGAGGGTCACCTTCGCACCTGGGGCTCGTACTTTCTGGCACACCCATCCGCAAGGGCAGATCCTCTTGGCGGTCTCTGGGGTCGGGTGCGTTCAGAAGGAAAGCGAGCCAGTGCGGGACCTCTATCCAGGGGACACTGTCTCCATTGCACCAGACGAGCGTCACTGGCATGGTGCTGTTAAGGATCAAATATTCGTGCATCTCGCGATGCAAGAGGCGGGGCCTAAAGAGACGCAAGTTGAATGGCTTCAGCCCGTTACAGATGACCAGTATCTCGAAAGGCAAGGATGATGGAAAGCGAAAGCTTGCCAAGAGTTTGTCCGAAAAACCGATCAAACAGAACGTCAGTGGGATTACGTTATCGACCGTAACTCTTTCCTTCTATGCGCCTGGAGCTAAGATCTTAAGTGAGAGGCAATGATGCAAGTAGTTGCAACCGGTTTTGGCAATCCCGATGTCCTGAAAGTGATCCCGTCTGAGGCGCGCTCTCCAGGCAAAGGTGAGGTTGCGATTGCAGTGCGCGCAGCCGCTGTAAATCACCGTGACTTCAAGATGTACGCGAGTCGGGATTACATGAAAAGCTCCGGACGGGATGAGCTCACATTCCCTCTGCAACTTGGAGTTGAGGCGGCAGGCATCGTAACCGACGTAGGACCGGAGGCGATAGGCGTTGCGGGGCCGATCGTCGCCGGAGATGAAGTGATCGCCTATCGGGTGGACGGGGCTTACACGGACGCGATCACGGTCTCTGCGGCCCAGGTCGTGCCGAAGCCACGGCAACTCAATTGGGAGCAGGCGGCCAGCATCATGCTGACAGGTACGACCGCCGTTCACGCTTTAGCGGCGGTCCGGGCTCGATCGGGCCAGACTATCCTCGTCCATGCGGTGGCTGGGGCTGTGGGCCTTTCTGCGGTCCAGCTCGCAGCCCTCGACGGGATCAATGTCATCGGCACGGCAAGCGAAAAGGACTTCGGGCTATTGGAGAAATACAGCGTGACCCCGGTTAAGTACGGTGAAGGCCTTCTGGATCGCGTGCGAAGTGTAGCTCCACAGGGCATCGACGCAGCGCTCGACTTTATTGGCACAGACGAAGCTGTCGATGTGTCGCTACAGCTGCTCCAGGACCGCTCACGCATCGCGACAATCGTTGCATTCGAGCGGTCGAAGCGGGACCACTTTCTGGCGATCGGGGGTTCCGCAGGTCAAGATCCCGCAGGCGTGGCCATTCGCAATGCCGCAAGACTGCGGCTCGCAGCTCTGGCGCAGGCGGGAGCTTTTGATGTCCGCATCGCGAAGACCTTTCCGCTTGCCAACGCCGCAGATGCTCACCGTCTGCTCGCGGAAGGTGTCGGGGGTGGACACCTTGTCCTGCTGCCGTGATCATGCCGCGTCGTCTCTACCCGCGACCTCGGCTGTAAGCCGTCAGCGTATTCGCCTTGTTCTACGTCTCTGTGCCTGGAAGTGAGAGACCAAGCCAGTGCCGGCAGCGATCCTGTATTAGGCTTTGCTCGAAACAAGTTTCAGTCTACTCACAAGCCCGGGGATCTCACGATTAGCTTGTCGACTCGATCTTCAACAGTGTCCGGCGGACACTCGAAGGAGTATCTCAGGCCAAATTGTAAAGCGAGTAAGAAAGTACGATCCTACGCGCCTCTCGTACCCCCTTGCGCATTGGAAAGAGAAGAGGCCAGCCTATGCAAGCCGAAGGTGGAAGCCACGGCGCACCTCGGCACCGGGAATTTGCTCGTCGCGCCGCGCGGCATCTTTTATGACGTCGGTATTAGGACGCTTCTCCTGAATCGCGGAACAAAGTGTGGTCGCAAACGCTTCTGGAAGGTATGAGAGTAAAGTCTTCCAAAGAGCGCCATCCAGTTTAAGGTGAACATCGCAATAGGCAATCGGAACCGCGTTCTCGTCGATGATTCTTACAGAGTCCTGGCTATTCTTCTGCACTCGTAGGGTGAACTCCCGACCTTCTACCTTCTTAAGCTCTTGGCTCAGCAGATAAAAGAGCACCATTGACTTAATGCGATCGACCTTGTTCGCGGCAACACGAGCCCGATCGGCAAGGCGAGCAGCTTCAGCTCGGCAGAACTGCTCACGAGCTTGCATCATGCGCACAAAACGTCCTAACCGGTCTATCTTCTCTCCACGTGCTGCACAGAAGTCTCGAAAGCGGTTCATCAATTCCTCTGTCGCTTGTCCATCACAATCTACGTTTTCCTGGATTTCTTCAAGAAGCGCGTCCAGCTCTGCGTCGATTTCAAAGAGCGAGCTAGATGCTGCGATTGAGTCCATTTCGGGTCTCCATGCTGGGTTAGGTTCAGAGTGCTCCTCAGCGGTGGGCAGCCGCCATGAGGGGAAAGGTTGTTGCTACGCTGCGAGACGCTGTTCCAGCCACATGGTCCTTGCTGCCCGGTACGCCAGCGCATCGGCGCGCGACTGGATCGGGTGTCCGTTATGCCCCTTGATCCACTTCCACTAGATACTTAGCGCGGTGTCTAGCCGGATAAGCTCTCTGTCCACATCTCACGATGTCGCAGTTCCGCTCCTCTTCGATTCCGCCATCCTTGGCTCTGCCAACGAAAGACGAACGTTCGCATCCCACATATCAGGTACTCAGAATCGGATCGAAGCTCGACGACTGACCGCGCCGATACGGACCGCAAGGCCTGGATAGCGGCAAGAAGTTCCATTTCTTCGATGGTCGTCCAAGCCGTCCCACCGGACATTTCCCATCGCCTCTTTCCTTGGATCAGGACTGCGCCCCATCCTCCGGGACCGGGGTTCCCGATTGCTGAGCCGTCCGTGAACACATGGATTGTTCTGTCCATTGCGAGCCTCCAAGCTGCCGCCCTCATCACGCATTCTGTCTCCGCGGCAGTTGCCCGTGTGCCACTGCCCTTACGGGACGGTGTTCCGGTTGCTTCGGAAATGCTCAGCTAAGCGGCAGCCATGGGGATTACCTGCCCAAACGGGGTATGCCGCCCTCCGGTCGAGGCCCACAGGACGGGATAGGAGGGAGCAGCAGGTGGAAAGGTGCCGTATAGATCAGTAAGGAAGACCAAGGTCTGGGGCTGGATTGCCTGGTCGTGTAGCCAGTCAAAGCACGGACCGAAATCAGTACCTCCCCCTCCTACCGGGGCGAGATGCACTCGTTCGCCCTCTTCATAGGTGTCAACCTTCTGCACCCTCGTATCGAAGTAGAGAACGTAAACCCGCTGCGGCCGCTGCCCTTCCAGGATTGAGCGGACCTCGGCTTCGAAGAGCCGCAACTGCCGCCCGTTGACCGAACCAGAACAGTCCACAGCAATCGCGATCTCCCCGACGCCCTCCTTTATCACTCCAGGTAGATAAAGGCCTGCCCAGATATGGCGGCGGTTCGGACGCATCCAGCTATAGTCCGCAGGCGTTATCTCCGACCAAAGCCGGCGTAGCATCTCGCGCCAGTCCACTGCGGCGTTGGCCGCACCTTCGAGAGTGCGGCTGATGCCTGCTGGAAGTTTTCCCGCCCGCTTGGCCAGCGTCACGGCCTGGTTGACCGCGACGCTCCATTCCCGGTCTTGTTCCTCGACTGTAAGAGTCTTCTCGTCTGGAAGAGGAGCATCGAGAACCTGGCCAAATCCGCCTTGAGTAATGGGAGCGGAGAATCCGTGGGATCCGTTCTGCGAAGAAGGCTCATCTTCTACTCCGTCCGCCGCAGAGTCGTTCTCTCCGTCGTTACTGCCCGAGTGCTGCCGAGCCTCCGTTTCGAGCAAATTATAGATTTGTTCAGCACTCATCCCGCGAAAGCGTTCACCGACAAGAACGCCCTGGGGCAGGCTAAGGCCCGCATCGAGCAACAATGGATTGATGGCATGGTCGCAGGCTTCGTTCCACCGCCTGAGATCGCGTCCAGACCGCCGCACATGATGGTGAAGCCCCGGGTGCATCACCTCATGAGCCAGCACCCCACAGAGAGTAGCCGAATTCAACGTGTCAACAAACTCAGGGTTGTAGTAGAGCGACACCCCATCGGTTGCCATGGTCGCAACCGATCGGCACTCCTGTCCCTTCAGACGAAACAGGAGTGAGCCGAAGAAGGGATGGTCCAGCAGCAGCGCGGTTCGCGCTTTTTGGATGCGAAGCTCCGCTTGTGTCCACTGGTTCATGCGGCTGCGGGCGCCTCCATGTACGCGGACATGTGCGCAAAGATGCTTTGGGCGGCCGGGGCTACTTCTTCGCCCTGTGGCGCGGTCACCGCTTCACGATCACGCAACACTTGATCCATTTGCGCGACGAAGCTCGCCGCGTCGGTTGCCGCCGAAACACGAAGGAGGTCGTCCTTCTTGAGTTGGTGAGCGGAGTGGTTGCACAGCCGCTGTCGGATCTGCGCTGCGAAGCGGTTCAACTCGGCATCCCCGTTCACGTTAAGGCGCGGCAAGATCTCCACCAGATCGAAGACGTTGGTGACGAGCGAGCGATGGAAGCGAGATTCTGGCTCGTTGAGACGGTCCACCATGTGGGAGACCACTTCCCGGAGCCGCTTCCACAGGTCTTCCGTCCCGCGTGTCAAGGAATGGCGGACATTGGCATCGATCTCGCGGGAGACGCGGGCTTGCTCCGCTGCCGACATCTCGACGCGGAAGTCCCCGCCCGACGGTACGGGTAGGATCTGGAGCCCGACGCCGAACTTCTCGCGCAACCTGTCCGCAGAGGGGTAGTCCTCCTCCCGGAACAGTCCATTCAGTTCCGGACGGACCTGTTCGACGTATTGGGGATAAACCGCAAGGAAGCTCTCCACGCCCTGTTCGAAGCTGGCTTCGAACTCCCGCATGCGTTCCATAAGGTCGAAGTAGAAGTTTGACGGCAGCAGCCGGAATCCTTCATCCGACCAGGGCAGAGTGATTTTGTAGAAGTATTGCCGGATCTGTCCCGCGACTGTGCGAAGGTTGTCCAGCTTGTCGGCGCCACGCAGGAGTTGCTTATTGTATCGGCCGGCCCCCTGGTGCGCTCCGTGCCGGGATGCGACATCGCGGCTGATCTTGCGATCGTGTTTGACCGCCGTCCAGATGCTGATGTGGACGGCCGCGAGCATTGCGCGTTCCGTGATCATTGAAGAACCTCCCTGTATTCCACGCCGAAGCGAATGAATTCCGGCGTATGCGTGATGGCCTGATCGCGCCGGGCGGCATCCTGCACTGCCATGACGCGCATTTCAGTCGGCATGCGGTCGAGATAGCGGAGACCGCGTCCGAGCGAGCTGTCGGTCATGGCCCGGCCGAGCGCCGTTGCGATCGCAATCTGCGCCGAAGTCTCCGTGGGAAGCGGTGCCGTGTCCGGGTTGAGCAAGACGTCGTCGATCGAGGGCAGTTGGCGAAACAGTCGGAGAAACGCGACGAACTCCGCGGTCGCAGCCGGTCCCACCGTCCCATCAAGCAGCTGAGCCTCGAATTCGCTCGCTCCGGATAACAGAGCAGTCCCCTGTTGGCCCGCAACGCCCTTGAGCACATGGGAAGCCATCTCCCAGGAGCGGGGGGTTGGCCAGGCGTTTGCGTCCGAGGTCGTCTCAGCCGCATGCAACAGCTCTGGCTTGAACCGAAGGAAAGCAATAATCTCGGGCCGCACGCCGGACTTGATGGCCCACCGGCACCAGTCGTCCAGACTGGCTTCCAGATCTAAATGAACGAAGCGATTTCGCAGGGGTCGCGGCATCGAGAAATGCACGCCTCGTTCGGAGGCCGGATTTCCAGCTGCCATCACCACCCATCCTTCGGGCAGAACGTACTCGCCCAACTTTCGATCAAGCACAAGCTGGTAACAGCCGGCCTGTGTCATCTGCGGTGCGGAAGTCAGCTCATCAAGGAACAGAATGCCCTTACCAGTCGTTGGGAGAAACTTGGGAGGCACCCACTCGGTCTGGTGCTCGGCGATCCGGGGAAGTCCACGCAGGTCAACCGGATCGAGCTGCACAGCGCGGACGTCAAGAAAGGCATAGTCGAGGTCGTGCGCAACTTGGGCGACGATTTGCGACTTGCCGACGCCGCAGGCACCCCAGATGTGCAGAGGCACACGCACGTGGATTAGCGCGTGAAGCGCTTCATAGAGCTTCGATGATGTCATATCTCTCCTTGTTGATGAAGTAACGAGCCAACGCAAGGGCGTTCCTGAGCTCGTTTCAGTGTTTGCTACGCCGTAAGAGCCAGGCTGCGCTGAACCGGCAGCGAAGCAGAGTCTCGCCATCGCTCCCAGCGGATCTTCGGAATGGTCAACGCTTTATCTGTGCGCGGCCTAGCTCTTCTGTTCCACGAGCCGCCCTGCGTCTTCGCTACAGGCAAAAAGCCGGAAGCCCGGAGCGACGTTCCCCGTTCCGTGCGTAACGTGTACGTAATGACACGATCGTGACCTCGCTTGAAAGCCTCTCTGCAGGCATATCCGTACAGCATGGAGCAGGCGTTCTCGGCGAGAGCTCGGGGCGTGGCCTCCTTTACGCAAACCCGGTTCACCTCGATACAGCCTTGGCGGGCGAGTTCCGCGGAGATAGGGCGTCCCGCTGTCATCACTCCGATCATTTCGCTGCCGTTGAACACTGCTGCTCCGTATTTCCAACCGACAGGAGGCTCGCAGTGACGGTGATGTTCACGAATGAAGTTCTTCGCCTCCACCAGGGATACTTGTTCGAGGTGCAAGCCGTAATCGAGAGTCCAAGTCAGAACATCGCCAGACACAAGGATGTCTCGGACGTGAATACCCGTCTGCTGGAACATCCACGTCGCCCGTTCAGCACGGGACAAGGAGCGGAAAGTCTCTATCCAGCCTTTAAGGTTCTCGTCGCAACAGCTAGACATCACAACTTCACGCAGCTCCCAGATCACCTCGTCTACGCCAAACCGGGCGAGGTCTCCGCAAACCGGACAAGTTTCCATAAACCAACTCCAGCCGGATGTCGATGGACGAAGATAGCTTCGCCGAACACCCGATTTGTGCGGCTATACAGGCCCGCTCTAAGAACGAAGACCAACACTGCCCGGAGCGAACGGATTAGCTAGACTGATCTGCATGCCCATAGAAGAAATCTTGACCGCCATCAACGCGGAGATCGCAAAGTTGCAACAGGCAAGACAACTGCTTTCCGGCTCTCCAGGTGCGCCTACTTCGGTGAAGAAGCGTGGACGACCAAAAGGAACAACCAGCACGTCACCAGAAACTCCTGGTGCCAGACGAACGATCTCTCCTGAAGTTAGGGCCAGAATAGGTGCAGCTCAGCGAAAGCGACACGCTGCTCAGAAGAAAGCAGGGAAGAAGGCTTCTGCCGGTGAGGCCACCTAGTCGAGATCTGCGTTGAATCGCTGCCTAGTAGAGCAGGATCCTCATCAAGCGGAGTTGTCGAGCCCATAAAACGTCAGACATGCACGTCGTAGATGACAGACGTGAGCCCTCATTCAGGGCGCATCAGAAAGACATCAGCTGAGAGACTCGGATTTTCTCGGTCTGATTCTCCTGCGGAGATGATAATCGCCATCCTTATAGTCGAGAAGCTTTGCCGAAGCTGCAAAGCTAGCATCGAAGCTCATCTCCAGCATAGAGTCGTCCTCGAACTCAAGATCGACATTCAACGCCTTTCCGTCCTGATGCACCTGAACGGCCTTCAAAGGCTTTCTCGCAGCGCCGGTGAGGGGGATCTCGATGTAACCATGACCGGACGGTACAGGAGTATGTGGCATACAAAGTGACCTCACCAGTGTTAGGTGTCGCGAACTTTCTGCTATGTAGGTTTCAAATCGGCACTTGGGCGGCTCGGGCACCTACCCGACTCAATCAGCCTTCTCCGGTAATCCCTATGCTGCTTCGTCAAGATCGTCAGACTGGTCAACCTGCTTCTGCTGATTGATCTCGGCCAAGATGTCTTTCTCCTCGTCTCTGTCTTGCAAGGAGGGAGAAATGAATGCTGTCGCGGGTTCCGCCCCGAAGAGGCTTGGCGTTCTCGGCTGCTCCGACTTAATTATTTCGGCAGGCTTCACAGCCGTTGCTTGCGTGGCAGCAGGCTTGTCCGTTCCCTGCTTGGCCGGTGTCTTCGACTTCGAGCGCGCTTCCGCTTGTGCCATCTTGGTAGCGGCGTCCATCTCAGCTTTTGCCTTCTCGAGTGAGTTCCGCAGTTGCAGATGTGCGGATACGAAGCTGACCAGCGTGGACGGTAGTTCCTGATCAAGCTCTTCAGCCGTTCCGGTGATGCTCAAGGGCGTCGTCAACGCCTCGTTCTCTCCCTCTTTCAGCTTCTTTGGAATCACGTTGACGCGAATCTGGTCGTCTTCGAGGTGCGTTACGGTTAGCATTACGGCGCGGTGCCGCAAGTACGGTACAAGCTCTTTGAACATTGTGATCTCCGATTGAAGGTTGTTTCGGATGCAGTCGTGTTCGCTCCAGGAGGGTCGAAGGTGCAATCCCTGTCGCCGTTAGTAACGGGAAGCCGATAGCGCAATGAGCTGCTACCTTGCTCTCACCTTGCGATGAGAAATCTCCCGCACTTTATCCGCCTACGGAGCGGCTTGGAACTTCTTAGTAATCCGCCGCGTCTTGGACCATAGGCTCGGGTCAACTGGCAACGCGCTCATCTGACCTGTCTTGGCGTTGAAGAAAGCGCCATGATGCGTGAGCTTTCCGTAGCGGAATAGCTGCGCCAGCATGGCAAGCGCGCTCGACGCAAGGGTCTGGTTGATAAACGGCTCCTGCCGATCCAGCGCCTCAACAGCGGAACAGCTCGGCAACGGATCTTCTCCCGCGTCGTCGTTGAGGATCTCGGGATACAACTCGCTGACTGTTCTCAACCGCTCCGCCTTGCGCCGGTTCCTAGCGTTCAATGGCTGGCCTAGAACATACTGTCCGCTCGCCGCATTGTTTCCGAGGTCGAGCCAGTAGGAGGTCGAGTTCAATCCTTTCGCGAAGGCTTGCGCAATCGCCGTCCGGGCCGAACGGGTGTCGACGCAGCCGATCAAGAGATCCGGGCTGCAGTCGCGATGACGATTGAAGGATTCAGCATGGAACCGGCTCGGATTCGCGGTCCACTTCGTTCCCCAGAAAAGGTTGATGCGGTTGATCAACACCGTCGCCTTGTTTTGGCCGACATCGGACACTGAGAAAGGCTGGCGAACGCAGTTTGTCTGAGAGACCGTGTCGGCGTCCATCATCGTGACTTCGAGTCCTGCCTGGTGTCCCCACACCCGCATCGCCTGATCGAGATACGGAAGTCCCATCACGACAGCGCTTCCGGTACCACCCGCCCCGACGACCAGTACGCGGACTGCATGATTGCGCAGAAGTTCCGCCGGCAAGGTGTGTTCGATCCGCATGTCAGCTCCTTTCTCCGCGCACAAACTGCGCGAGTGTTTGCGGCAGTTGAATGAGTGCTTCCACCGGAAACTGTGTGCGTTTTCCGGCAAGCTCTGACCACAGGCCTTCGAAGCCGCTCTCGTGCCTAGTCAAACGTCCGACGTTGGCGTGAGTAAAGGCGCTCTCATAGAAGCCGCGTTCCCAATCTGCAGTGGACGCCACAGTTGCAGCATCTGGCCGGCGCATGGAGCCGGTACAGACGTCGCCGCCCTCCGAGAGATTCCAGAACGGAGCCACGCAGAGTGCCGTCGTGGCCGTTGGTCTTGCATTCTCGACGAGGGCACGGACCTGGAGAGAGCCACTCTCAACTCTCCACACCAACGGCGGTTGCGGGAAGATGCAGCCGTTGAGGGCAACAGCCTTCTCCTGCGAGTTCTCATAGAACATCTGCCTGCGCTGTGCGGCGGTCCACCAGGCAATCGTGCGATCTCCTTTCGCGAGGATGTTCTCTGGTAGCACTTCCGCGACCAAGCTCCCGCCGAGAGAGCGAACTAGCGACTCAACGAACGCCAAGGTGAGCGGCTGGGCGGGTCCGAGCGTGGGTGGTCCCTCGGTTTGCAAAAAGGCCTCATGCTTGGTCACGAAGCTATCTCGCTGATCTGTGTAAACGAGTAGCGCCTCACGCAGCTTGAAGCGACGGTTCTCTCCGATCGAGATATTCACTTCCATCACTCTTCTCCCATTCTCGTAGATCTTCTACCAACCGGAATAGCTCCTCGTTGACGGCGAGAAAGCGACGCACTGTGCGGATCGCGTTCCGAACTTCGTCTGGTTTGCAGGGGGAGAAGACGGCAGCCAGCGCTGGTTCAGCACTGCCCTCCATCATGGACTGGCTGTCCTCATCGAAACAGGCCTCAATGGCATCATTCGCTCGGAAGGTCACCAGCAACGACGGCAAGGGATCGCTGTCGTAATAGCCCGAGTCCAGAAACTCGATCGATCGAAGCGTACGGACACGGGCGATGCAATCGATTCTCCGTACACGTTCAATCCAAGAGCCATACTGCCCCTTGAGGCATCTCCTCAGAAGACGACGATCATGCCTCTTTGTCCATAAGGCACCTTTGGTAAGCGTCTTGCGCACGCACTCGGGAAGAGCCTTTTCGACTTCGGGAAACTCATATTGAGTTCGACTTTCGTCGTCATCCTGCTCGGCACACTCCCTCATGCCTTCTTCGTACTGCAATGCCTCGTCGTGGTTGTAAATTCTCATCACCCGGTATAGCCCGTAGGTCAAGGTCCAGTAAAAAGCCGCTCCCAATCCTTCGGCTTCAGCTTCAAGCGCGGCGAGAGCGGGACCGATTTTCAGGTAACCCGCTCCACTGCAGTTGATCGTCACCACCAGCTGGCCCCGGTGGAGCGCGGTATTTGGGAAATCCCGTTCCGCTACGTCGCTCACGGTGAGGTGATAGTTAACATTTCGATTCAGTAGATTCCAGCGATCCTCACCAATGGCGCTCATGATTGCGTTTTGAGCGAAAACCAGAACGTCCCCATGACACTTCTCCCAGTGCTCGGGCGTGCCGAGCCCCTCTCGGACCAAGGCGCTGCATACCTCGTAGACAAGCTCGGCTTGAAATTCATGGCTGTATGAGTCTGGTACCTGTGCAAGCGAGGGTAGGGCTTGACCGAATGCAGGAGCGAGGGTCATTATCCTAGCGGGAGCAACAGCTCCGACGGGGCTGGGAGGGGCGGGGTGTGATTTCCGCTGTAGCGTTCGGCCGCTCCGGTGATTACGGCGGACAGATCGAGAGAGTCTTTGCATTGAAGGTGTCTCACGAACAGCTGGTTTGCTTCCTTGAGTGGTGCGGCAGCCTTCTTGGCTAGCAGGGCCAGTAGCTCGGCAGGAGTGATCTCTCGAGCTGCCATCATCAGCCCTTCGACCCTATGGCTCGGCTGAAGCTGTAGCGCAACACGGAACCGGTATCTTCCGGGCCCGACAGGGATGCGGTCGCGATCTCTGGATAGTTCGGCGTCAACAGGTCGCGAACCTGCTCGACCGTCAGCCCAGGCCCGGGATCTGGAATGCGGACGCCGTTGTAGTAGAACTCTCGGTGAAGTGCTTCGGTTTTCAGGCCACTCATGCTGATCTCCTCTTGAAAGTAATCGGGACTGCTTGTTGTGTTCTGGTTCTATTCAGCGATGGGAGCCGCTGAGCAACTGCCATTGGCGATCGGCCACTTGCCGCCCCAGGGTGAGGCGTAGAAGCTCCCTCGTTTCCTTTTCGTTCAGCACCGCCGCGAAGAAGTACGTGCCGTCACGCAGAGCGCGAGCAGCGCGATGGTTCCCATCGATCAACGGTCGTCCCAAGCCACTCGGGAGCGTGACCATGATGCCGTGCTGTACGTGGGGCGGGATGTGACCGATATGCTGTTCGTCGATCTTGACGTGGCGGAGCCACTCTTGCAATGCACTCGGCTCCACGCGGATCAGCTCATGTCTGCGGCTCATGGCTTCGGCGATGGAGATGCTGAACTTAAGGGAGAGCAGCCTGTAGACCTGACCGGCTTCGCGTGGACCGCTGCCAATCACAGGGCAAAGGGGACAGCCATTCTCATGAATGGCTGCTGGATTAGTCATGTCTTCTCTCTTGCCAGTCGGTGACGGGCGCAACAAGAGCAGCCCAGCAGAGATGCGGGGCTTTTTAGGATTGGTGGACCGGTTGGCTGGTGTCCGTCGAGGATCAGGAGCCTAGGACCGAGGAAGGCGGGCGCGCACGGCTTCCAGCTGTTCTGCTCCGACGACGGTCAGGTCGGAAGAACATCCCGCGTTGTCAGCGGAGTCCAGAAGCTCTCGAACTGCTTGCTTCAATTCATCGCTGGCGTAGTGGTTTGGAGCCCAGCTTGGCCCAGCATTGAAGATCAGGTCATCGACGATTTCGATGGCGTTGTCCCTGACATAAAGAGTGCCGCGGTCATCGGGGTCCTCACCTTCCCAAGACACTTGGCCATTCAGGACGTATCCTCGCGCGGATAGGAAGTGATCGAGCAACAGCCTGAGCCACATGCCGAACCCGGGACGGCTCTCGTCCTCCTCAGGAAGGATTAGGCTCCGGTCATCCGAAACCCTCAGAATGTCCGTGTGCCAGGGTAGATCCCGTTCCGGGCTGGCCGCAATCGCTGCGAAGACTGCCTGCGTCTGCTCGCTTCGTTCTCCTGCGACAACAGCTCGAACGATTGCCGCGTCCGCTTCGGTCAGAGTTGGAGAGATGGCAATCTCGCCGTTGTAGTACATGCTGTAACCCAATGTGGCCTCCGCGCGGTGTAAAAGCTTTGTTGTTGTCCTCCGTGATGAACGCACGTGTCATCCGACGTCAAAGAGGCTTGCCTGCACGGGATGAATCATGCTCACGTCGATCTCCGACTCCTCTGAAACAGAAACCACGGGCTGCTCTTCAGACGTCGGACGAGGCATTGCAGGGCAGCGATGTTTCCCTTCTAGCCTTTGTAGAATCTCCATCTCTCGTGAGTGCTCAGCGACAGCGGCTTGCAATGCATAGCGAGCAAGGTAGCCTCGACTTTCGATTTCGCGCTGGACGGCCCGTTCGACGTCGCTGAAGGTGAACTCCGGATTTGGCCAACAACGGCCGCGCAAGGTGTGCTCGATGAAGCGCAGCCGATGCGCCTCGTTATCGAACCACATTTGGTAGAAGGTCTCACGATCACAATGAGCGATGTGCGCAAAGCACTTAGAAAGGTGATCGTAGAGACTGTTGGTGAAGAGCTCTCGCTTGCAATTCGACTCAAGGAAGTGCAGCAACGTGTTTCCAAAGGCAGCCTTGTCGTCCGCAGTCGAAAACCTGGTCGGCAGAAAATCCTCCGGCAGAAAAGGGCGTTTCCGCATGACTAGCCTCCGTACAGGACCAGAAAGGCCAGCCGAAGCTGGCCTTCTTGTTCGTTCTTGCGTAGCACTCAACCGAAGAGCCGAAGCTGTACGCCTTCCTCAGCGGCTGTCGGCCAAAGATTGGATTTGGAGCGCTTCTTCGCAGGCGGGGGATGGATACTGAGAGACGGTACGGGCTCGGGAGGTGGCGTAAGCGCCGGCAGCATTGCGGCCGGGTGAGGCTCCTCCTCCAGTTGCGCGACCCCTTCAGAACGGGGCAACACCTTGCCTCGTTCCTGGTCGAGTTCGCGCCAGATGGCGTCCGCCGATTCGCCCACACCAGCCTTCTCGACCAGTTCGCGAGCCATGGCGCTCATCAGATCTTCGTCAGCATCGAGAGCCTGGAGTCCCTCGCCGGAGAACTTGCCCTCCATCATGAGCGCTACAAGCATCTTCTTACCCATCAAGCGAAGGCAGGTCTCTTGCATCGTTCCGTTGTAGGTAATAAATTTGACCCGCACAGCATGTCTCTGGCCGATGCGCCAGGATCGCCGGCTTGCCTGCCTCAAGGTGTGGAGTGAGTAGCCGGTTTCGTAGAAGTAGAGGGTGGGGAATGCGAGGAGATCGAGACCTGTCTCAACCAGTTTCGGATGGCAGATGACGACCTCGACACCGGCCTTGAGCTGCCGCTCGTACCAGTCCTCCCGTTTGTCGGTTGGGACCGAAGAACGAAGCACAGCTACCCGAAAACCGGCCTGTTGCAAGACAGTCGCGAGACGAAGGGTGACGTCCTTCTCACCGGTGTAGGTGGCGTATACCTGACACCGGCGCCCCTGCCTCAACTCTTCTCGAATATCTGCGATCAACGAACGCTCTTTTGCATACAGTTGGTCCTGCTTGAGAGCCGCCGGAACAGTTACCAGGAACTTCTCGTACAGCTTCTTCACCGGATCGTAGGCGCGGGCCCAAATCTCGTCGAACCCGTAAGGATGGTCGGGGTACAGAAGTAGCGTGTTGAGAAGAATGCTCATCAGGCTCTTATTGCCCCGGTGTTCCTTGATTGCTGACCGGATGTCTTCCTCTAGCTCTTCGTAGGCAGTTCGGAGCTCCTCGTCCATGGCCACCGAGATCACGCTCTCGTCGTAACGCGGCAGATTGTCGGATATGTCCTCAAGGGACAGGAACGCCGTCGTGTTCATCAGAAATTTGCCGAACAGCAACGGCGAAGCGCCCGGTTTCCGGAGAACATGGATCGTTTTCTTTGTCGCGCGAGAGCAGGCGTTGTCCTTTTCCTGCACTTTCTCGATTGTTTCGAGCACACCGTACTGCTGCTGGAAGTCGCGGCGCCCTTGACCGCCGTAGGCAAAGCCTTCGGCCACCATGGCGCGTGGTTCCATCCGGTAGAAGATATTGAAGAGATCGTCGGCATAGCCGCCCATCAGCGTGCCTGTCAGCGCGATCAGCTTCTTCGCTGCGCGTCCCAGGACGCCGAGGCCACTACCCTGTGCCGTGTCACCCGCCAGTTGGTGCAGTTCGTCCGCAATCGCAAAGTCGAACCAACCTGTCATGTAGCGGCCGATATACTCGAGCGGAGCCATGCGCTGGATGCGCGACCGGTCCGCTTGCCACAGGGCAGAAAAGCGCGTCGAGCCCCCATGCTGCGAGGGCAAGACCTCAGACATTTTCAACTTGTCGACGAAGTCCAGCGAGGTGAGCTTTTGTTGCTCGGAATCCAGAATGGCAATCCCTGAGTCTGGATTGATCACCCCGCCCAAGTGCGGTCCCGACTTTGCTTTCAGGAAAACATGGTCCCAGAAGTAGCCCAGCTTTGCTCGGTCCTTGCCTGCGATGAAGAACGTCGGTCCTGGATAGCGCCGCTGCCATTCCTTTCGCCCGATCCGCCGCAGTTCGGACAAGGTGAAGCGTTTGCCTTCGTAGACAGTCTTGCCCTTGCTTAGCCGGACCTCGCAGATGCCATGCGGTCGCTTCGAATCACCGCCATTGCGCATGTCCTCGATCAGGAAGGCATGAGCCCGTGGCACCGTCAGAAGCGCCTCACGCGCCCACTTGTGAGTGATATGAGAAGGACACATCACCAGCGTTGAACTGGATCGTCCGGCGGCCAGAACATGGACCGCGCCCAGAGCCATAAAGGTCTTACCCGCACCGCACTCGGCGACGATGCGCGCCGCCCTCGCCTGCCGCAGATACTTTGCTGTACCTGTGATGGCAAGTGCCTGGGCGGGCAGCGCTTTCCTTAGCAGCGTATTGATACCAGGCGCTACGGTGTCCTTGGTGCCTTGGAGTGGAGGATACGTTTCAAGGATGCGGGTGCCAAGCTCCGCGGCGTGGGCCCGCAGGTAGTCGAACGTAGTCTCCATGGAAGAAGCCTCGCGAAAATCTGGATTAGAAAAGTGCGCAAAGAGCAAGCCGTGTATTCAGGTGTGATCGCTTGAGCCAGCACTATCTCCGGGCACTGGCGACCGGAGGTACCTGACCACAAGTGCGTTTGAACTAAACCGCTTGCGCAGTGGATTGCAGTTTCGGCGGCGCGGGTGGCAGGTGATAGGCTGTGGGTGACAAGAGGGCTTCCACGGTGAACCATCTTCGTAAGTAATGCTCAGCGAACTCAAGTGCCGTAACTACTCTCCGAACACCGTGCGATCTTACGTTCATGCGGTTGAGGAGTTTACCCGGTAGTTCCGCTATCGCTGGAGCAACTCGCACCGGACCAACGTCGCGAGTATCAGGTCCCCCGTTCGCGACCGCAAGCTGTCGCCGCGCACCATCGAGAGCCAGCAGCAGCGCTTGGTTCCTGTTCGTCAAGGCACTGCGCCGGCCCTACCCGTCCGACGGATCCGTTTCTGAAGCAACAAGCGTCTGCTGCCCGTGCTCAGCCGAAATGAAGTCTCCCGGCTGATCGACTCGGCAGGCAACCTGACAAGCGACACGCCGATCAAATTCGCCATCAACCTGTTCTCTACTGCTCAGAAGGTGTCGCTCCTTTCTTTACAGTCAGATGTACTGAAGTTGCAGGATGCATCGAGAGGATCAAACATCCGCCTGCCCGTCGTACACTAGGTTGAAGTCGATATATTGCAAAGGGGCGACAATCGCTTCGGTGGTCAGCTGCCCCGTCTGATTCTGCCGATCAAGGAGATCAAGATGTCCTGAACACGCCGCTTGCAGGTCGGGAGGCCATCATCGCGAATTTTGAAAGAATAAGGAAGTTACTTCGGATCGATGGAGTTGCAGACGTCTCCGAGATTGAGGTAAGTGATCCGGACTTGATCATCCTTGAGTTCTCCGGGTGGGGGGAGGGCCTGATGACAAAAGAAGCATATAACCAACGCTATATCTCGGTGATCCGCATGCGCGATGGAAATATCGTTCACTACAAGGATTACTGGAATCCAGTTGCTTTTATTAGAGCAGTCAAAGGCAGTGATACGACCAGAACGTTGACGATAGACTAATTTTCTTGTTCGATCGATTGCGGCCTCAGGAGGTCCTCAAGCGCGAAGTTCGGCCACCGGATTGGGCCATTGCGTTCTGGCAGGCTGAGCGCCTGAGAGCGTATCCCTTTGCTCACCCACTCAAGAATCTCCTCCGCTGTCGCAGAGATGAGCACGGGTTGAGACCCGATTCCATCGAGTTCTCGGATTCGCTTCTCCTTGTCAATCCTAGCAAGGACATAGCTGGCCCAACTCGGCTCAGCCGGAAGCCCCAGAAAGCTGACCAATGTCGCCCAGGCTTCATCTCGCTTGTACCGCAGGAGAATCGTGCGACCCACGCCCGCGTTTTTGTGAAGCTCTTCCGAGACAGCCAGAAGATGACGCACGGGATGCTTCCGGTCGGGTAGGGTGACCGCGCCCTTGTAGCAGGATGCGTGCTCTCCCAGGCTTACCTCCTTGGCGGTACCGTCCGGGAACGTCAACGTGAATGTCGCTTTCTCATGCACTGCTGCCGTAATGGCGCCCACGTCTGAATCATTGCCGAAGACGCTGAGCAGGTGCGCCTTCCGACCTTCGCCCACATAGCGATCGACCCGCACACGAACGCGGGTCGAGATCTTCTCTGTCATGCGCTGGTACTCAAGCAGCCCGAGCCGTAGATGTGCATTCTGCATTGTTCTCCTCTTCCGGCTTTGCTGGAGATTCGGTCAGCTTTAGCGTGCGCCCATCCCCATACACGAGCCGCAGTTCGTTAGCCCAGCGTTCCCGATGATGGACGACCTGCGACTCTCCCTCGTCCTCAACAAACGTCGACACATGCTTCACCGATCTCCAGCGTGCAATGTGCCGCTCTTCTCCGCGTCCGAAGACTCCATTGAGCAGCCCGGCGGTGCACAGCAGTCCGACGTGGCCACCATGTAAAGGCGTAATCGGGCGTCCCGTTGCGGCATCCTCTCGGGGCAATAGGAATGGCGCCGCCTGCTTCCAGGCGCCTGAGCGAGGCAACTGGTCTTCCAGCAAGTCATAAGGGAGACCACGATAACTAAGTACCGCTTCAGCCGAGCTGGGTATCAAATAGGGAGTACAGACGCCGGGTTCAAGCGGTATCAGTTCGGAAAAGCTGCCGCATGGGCTGACCCTCTGGAGTTGGCGCCTGTTCGCTTCGAGTAGAGCTCCTCGAACGTTCCGGCGCACCCCTAAGACCGCGATCTGACGAAAGCGAACAGCTTCTTCGTCCATCATCCGGATTACGCTGAGTCTTGCGAAGTGAGAGCTCAGGATACCCGCACAGTCATGCAGTCGCTCGAACGGTATCACCAGGACGAGAACGCCCTCTGGCACAAGCCAGCGATAGGTGTGTTCCAGAAACAGCCGCTCCATGCGGTTGTTCGCAACTGAGCCGATCTCTGAATCGTAGGGTGGATTCAGATAGAGCAGGGAGAAGGATTCCGACCGAGCGACTGTGTCAAAGGCATTGCCTTGTATCGTCTCGATTCCATTGAACCGGGCTGTCAGCGCGCGCTCCGCATCGAGCTCGACGCCGTAGCGGCGAACCTCTGCGCCGGTCGTGAGGAGGTGAAGGGCAGTTCCTTGTCCCACGCACGGATCGACAACGGAGGCCGGCGCCGAGAACTCAAGGAGATTTCGAAGCTTGACTCCTTCGCTTTCGGGCAAAGGGTAGTAGCCCATCTTCAGGCGTGCGACAGAACGCATCGTGCACCTCGCGGTTGGAATAGTGTTTGCTCGAAGTCTCACCCACATTCGGGCCCACTTGGCTTTTTCGGAGCAGCTTGGCGCTCCTTCGCGGGTCGAAGTGTTGGCGCCTGAGAGAGGGGACGAGAGTTAGGTGCCGATTGCGAGGCGGATGTCCAAGAGTCGAAGCGCCTCGAGCAAGTCGGCATCGTCTACTAAGAAGACTTCAGACTTCGGATGAACTAGCAAGAACGGCTCGAACAAGGCCCAGTTCTCGAGAGAGTGACCGTATCGCGATCCGTAGAACACACCGGCGAAGTGGGACCGGTAGACCTCACGGGAGGTCAACTGGGTCAATCGCCGAGGCTCCGCCATCTGCAGCGTGCTCAGGTCGACGTCCTTTATGCCTAGTCTGAGCGCTTCGGCTGCCAGTATCCTCCGCAGATGGCTGACCCACCCCGGAGCATAAATTACTGCGTAAGTGCCTTCGATCTCGGCGCTTCCCATCGTGCGGACATCTAGCCAATCGCGTGGAACCGTTCCCAGTGGAAAGAAGTCGTCCGGTCCGTCGATGGAAGTCAGCTCGGCGAGTAGACCCAAATCTGGACGAAATCGCGCCAGGGTTTCCACAAAGCAAGCGACACGCTGAGATGACGCGTAGAGGACGCGGTAGTACCCCTCCGGATCGTCGAACCGGTTCCCAAACGTTCCGTCCGCGTGAGCCAGGGACCACTCTGGCGGCTGCCATGCATTTGGACGACGACCGAGTCGATAGACCAGCCCTGACGATTGCCGACTCTCTAGGACCATCGCCTATCCTCCGGCAAGGAAGGCGCGTGCAGCGCTCAGGATTGCCGGAGCGACTGCATCGATTTCATTTTCTCGCAGCAGCCGCAGGGGAACACGGTCGCCCAGCTCCGGATTCACACCGGTCAGCCACGCCTGCACCACGGCAGGTGAATCCTTCTCGCTCAGTGTCCGCACGACTTGAAATGCGAATCGTAACCGTGCCTCGGCATCGCCGTAGATCTCACCGCCGCCGATCCAACGGTCTACGGCTCGAACATCCTTCACACCGCCGATGTAAGCAGTGAGCTTACGCCCGACGATCTCGACTAACTTGCCAACAACGGTTGCAAGCGGAAGCCGCAAAGCCTCGCGATGGGCAAACAGATCTGGTCTAGGTAGGGATGCAGTCGCCATGACTGGGTTCCTCCCCTTATCTACTGCGTTCACTGTAGCACAATCACGTTCAAATTACATCCAAATAGCAAGCCATCACAGCTTCCGCGCGGGCAAGCTAATCCCGCGGGATAAATGAGGTCATGCGGCCTCGCGAAGGACGACAACAGCTGTGACTGGCGGTCGCGGATCTGGCGGGGACGGCTCTCTGAACAGACCCAGAAGCTCTACGATAGCCTCGGAGCCGCAGCGGCCGCAGCGCATCCAAGCTGAGTTCGAGATCTGCTCGCAGTTCTCGCAATAAACCGCTTTCTGGACCGGGATGGAAACGAGCCCTCTCTCCTCCCGGATCATCTGTACGTTGCACATGGTTACCTCCGATATATCGGCGGCCTTGATCGATTCTTGCCAGCGCGGAGATCAGGCCGCCTGCTTCGCCTCCAAACGCTCGAGTTCCACGACAAGTCGCTTGAGTGTTTCGAGGTTGTCGATCGTCGCCATCGACCCGATCTGCAGGCTGTCTAGCACCGAGATGAACGCCGTATCGCCGACGGCTTCAGCGAGAGCATTCGCTCGATAGACGCCCCGAGTGGCGCGTTCCATGGCGTCCACCACGCTGCTCTGTAATTGAGCATTTGGGATGGCGCTAGCTCTCTCAGACCGAGCGACGCGCCACAGGATCTCTCCGTGAATACGGTCCCCGAGAAGGCGACGGAAGCCGTCGATCTTTGCTGTCGCGTTCTGGTCGATGGGACCCCGATGCGCTCCGGCAGGCGAGGGCTCTTGCCGATCTTTGTTCTGCAGCTTGGGAAGGGCCCACTTTGGCAGCGTCGGAAACTCCAGCGGCTTACGATGATCGTTCAGCGGTACCCACATCTCCGCAAAGTTGTACAGGTAACGCCCAAGCTCGAAGCAGGTGCACGCCCGTTTAAAGGCCTGGGCCTCGGCGCTCGTCATCGCGTTCTCTTCGTCCGCCCACTCCTCACCGCCGCCGGTATGCGAGCCAAGGTCATGGATGGTGAGCGAGCATGTAACCAGGACTTTGCCTGTCACGATGATCTTGTCTCGCTTGAAACGACTGACTCCCTCGACCTTTGTGACGGTATAGCTCCGAGTCCAGCCCGTCGGTGTGAAGATCTGATTGAGGCGGTCGGTATAGGCCCGCGGGTCAGCAAATGCGATGACCGCGCCCCGGCTGCAATCCTGAGTTGTGTGCGTCACCCGCCACTTGATCTCGGACGGATCGAACGGATCTGCTAGCTGAGCAAACAGAGCTTTGGGTTCGAGGGTGAGTTTCTCTTCGTGAGTAGTCATCGCATCCTCCAAAATGAAATGGCGCTCCAGAGAGCGCCATTACTGAAGTTGAGAGTTCTGTTTATCGGAAAAGGGGCATTGCGGCGAAGATGGCGCGGCGAATGCGACAACTCGAGATGCCGCGCATCGCTTCAACCGGGTAGCTGACGAGATCGGCGTTTCTGAGGACTACTCTTCAGGATCGTGATTTCAGATCCGGCTCTTTGCCAGCACCGTCCAGCTACTCAGTCGGAGGCAGGCCATAGTCGGCGACTACGGTCGTAACGGTACTGCCGTTTCTAAGCAAGGAATGGCCGCACACGCGGCCTTCCTTCGGAGATTACGCGGAATGATTGCCTTGTGCAGCGTTCGAGACATCTGCCCATTTGTCCCACGTCTCAAACCGACTCTCATAGACCTTCTTGATCATGGACAGCGGCCAGGATCCCAGTAGTAGTCGGAGGGGTGGCTCTTCCGCGTCCACCACCTTGAGGATGGCTGGAGAGGTTGCTGCTGGATCCCCCATCATCTCCGGTTTGAATGTCGCCTCGATGGAGCGCCTTACCTCCTGATATTCAGGCATGGCCGGAGTCTTCTTCATTGATGATTGAAAGTCAGTGGTGAAGGCGCCCGGCTCGATGATCGTAACCTTGATGCCATAGCCTGCAACCTCGCCCGCAAGGGCTTCGGTCAGGGCCTCTACTGCAAACTTTGTCGCTATGTAGATCCCGCCTGTCGGAGAGCTTATGACGCCGCCGATGCTTGACATCGTGAGGATGTGGCCGCTGCCCTGCGCGCGTAAGAACGGTAGCGCCGCCTGGATTACGGAGAGCGTCCCAAACACATTCGTATCGAAGTTCGCCTGAGCCTCAGATGGAACAATCTCCTCGACAGCACTCAAGTAGCCGTAACCGGCGTTGCACAAAATCACATCGAGACGGCCGAAATGCTGATGAACGCGGTTCACCGATCTGAACACCGCGTCACGATCCGTTACATCGAGCGGCAAGACCAAGATGGAGTCGCCATACTTTTTGGCAAGTTCATCGAGCGCCTTGGGGTCTCGCGCGGTGGCCGCGACCTTGTCGCCACGCTCCAGGGCCGCCTCGGTCCAGATGCGACCGAAGCCGCGTGAAGCACCCGTTATAAACCAGACTTTCGGTGTAGACATCGCAAGTTCTCCTTCATACTTATTACACTCAGTGCATGTTTATATTACACCGAGTGCGATGTTTCAAGTGCAGCGCTCAAGCGTCAGGAAAGGAAGTCATGGGGCCTAAACGGAAAGAGCCGGATGGACTGCGTGTACGCAAACGGCGCCAGACGCTCGACCGAATCGCCGAAACAGGGCTGAAGCTTTTTATCGAGAATGGGTACGAAGCCACGACGCTCGACCAGATAGCGGCAGCGGCAGGTATTTCGCGCCGAACCTTCTTCTACTACTTCAAATCGAAAGAGGATGTTCTTCTGGCTTGGCGGGACGGCGGTTTCCCGCAGGCGCTGCGACCTACCATGCTTGAGCAATCGCCCGATCAGGATCCTCTTGACGCCGTTCGCGAATGCTTGCTTAAGCTCACCTCGCGTTTCACGACGAAGGAGTCCGTGATTGTCGATCAGTTGCTGCGATCCACGGAAGCGCTTCGCGCTCGCAAGGAAGCTGAGTTCGTCGCGATTGAGCGAGTTCTCGTGGAGACAATGCGCGAGCTTTGGCCCTTGCCGACACAGGGCGACCAACTCCGCATGGCTGCCATGATTGCCATGGGCACTCTCCGTCTGGCTCTAGACAAATGGCGGCAAGAGAACGCGAAACATTCTCTCGAGCATTACCTGCGCGAAAGTTTCTCCGTCTTGTACAGCCAGATTCCACGGCCCCGTTTAGCCAAAGAGGTACAGCTCTCAACGATGAATGGCCGGTAATGGGAGGTCGCATTATGGGAAGTAACGTCGAGAGGAGATTGACTTCTCAGCGCCCTACGGTTCAGGCCTCCGCGCAGATGGTTGCTTCCCGACGTGCGTGTGCCGACAGCCAACGCAGCAAACAGCACCCGTAATCCTTCGAACAGCCGTTTCAAAATGAGCCGGGGCTTGAATCATCTCACCAGCACGACTGTAGAATGTCGGAGCAAGTTCGCCGCGTACTGCCTTGTGTACGTCCTTCCAGAGATCAAGATGAAGCATGCCGTCCTGCCCTCGAAACAGCAGAGTAGAAGAGATTTCCGGACGAGTACGCCCTGGTGCAAGCAAAAGCTCATGGCGAGTGATGGCCAACTCGTAAGTTTGCATCGTGCGTAGCATCTCGATGCGCACCAGACCTTCCGCGATGTAGATCGCATGTCGTCCGTTCACCGCAATGGAGTCAATCGACTGCAGCCAAGGAAGCGGGTGTCCCTGAGGCGAGAGGTAAGCGCACGTCCGGCCCATGTCAGCGACCGCACCGCCAGACTCGACGCCACGCAGCACGTAGCGCTTGGCCAAGTGCTGGTGTTCGACCGAGATGCCGGGAGTGCAGTAGATCCCTCGCTTTTGAAGTGCACGCAAGACACTCGCCGGCAACGAGAGCCCATGGAGAGCGTACCGTCGGGACGTGAGAGACGGTTCCTGGGCTCCTGGTTTCGTCGTCATGTCCACGTCCTAAGCCGTCAGTGTTTTGCGAATGGGTTGACCGAGTGCCCCCCGGATGTCTTCTTTGGTGCATCCGGCGCGGCACACGTAGAAGCGCTGGTCCGAGATCTTGATCCCGAGATTGTTGCGGGAGCGGTCTCGGCCACCTTTGGCACACGATGGACATTGCGCCTTCCAGTTCCGGCTGTCCTGCTTGCCGGTGGTTCGAACGTGGTCGAGAATGCGGAACTCCCGACGGCCCGCAATCGCAGGCAATGGAGTGAACGGCTCCGGTTCTGGAGGGGGCCTGTATGCCTGCGGCAGAGCCATCCCTCGAGTGAGAACTTCGAGTTCGGTTGCAGTCAGCTTCTTCAGCCCTTGCAGATATGCCAATTGGGCTTCGGGGTTCAGATCTGCTTCATAGAACCAATAGCGCCGGTTGCTCTTGCGATGAACGCCCAGAGGTGCGCGGATCGCATTCCCGTAGGCGCCTTCCTTGATCTCATCCTGTCGCGGGAAGACCTCGATCCCTTCTCTGAGACCTGCACCTTTCACCGGAACTCCGAGTCGAAGCGCCAGATTGTAGATATAGATACGGCACTGGGACGCCAGGAGCGATCGATCTCCAAAGACCCAGAGGTGACCGCCGCGGCGGGATTGTTCGAGCGCCGCAGCGACGCCGTCTTGCTTCAGTTCCCACTGCAACTGGAACAGAGCTTCGAGCGATCCGTCGTAATCTGCATCGATGGCTACCCACTTCGAACTCTGGGTTTGCGGGTTGATGGCATAGAGATTGATGGTGATGTCCCCGTTCAAGTGCATCCGCACCGCGTCGGAATCGAGCGGCCGCTTCTGCTTTATGTACGGGAACGTTCCGTCTGAAAGCGGTTTGTCTCGTTGAATTCCGTAGGCGAGTCGGTTGACGAAAAGCTTGAGAAATTGGTTTGCCGTCTGGCGGGTCACGCAAAAGCGATCTGGCATAGCCGGGGTCTCCTTCCAGTGGTGCGGTTGTATCCCGGCCTCAGAACTCGGTCAAATCCGCAGATCGCCCTTGGAGTCAACGGCCGAAGCCGCCACTCTGAAGAGCGGTCGCGGCAAGATCACGAGAAATAAAGTAGCCAGACTCACGGCTCTAGGGACCGCAATCACACCTCGTGCCGATGTAAAACCCTGCGGCACTCTGGAGCACTTCGGGGTTCAGTCTCACGCCGCAGTCGGGACAGACCGGTGCGGCACCGGAGGCAATGGTTTCGACAGAAAGCATGATGGATCATCCATTTCTTTGTTGGTTAACCGAACTCGATGGCCGACCATTGCAATGCGCAGCCGGCCCGTCGTGATAGCGATTGTGTTCCGGCCCATTCATCGAGCAAGCGTCCGGGAGAATGACGAACCGAGCAGCTGGTAAGCGCACTGGCTCGCCCATTCTTCATTTTGATTCACCCGCAGATCGGTTTGGGAACGGCGACGATTCTGATGGTATGGGGCGGAATGGCGGATAGCGACGACGGCAGGTTTGCGGGTAGGCGGTGGGGATTCCGGTCCCGCACGGTGTAGGCGGCTGCATGGGTTTTGGCGAGAGCACGATTAATGGCACGGATGCGACCTGCAGACAGACTCATGGCGACTCCTCCTGGAGTGTGGGTGAACTGAATTTGGTTGTTGGGGGGCGGAACGGGAGTGGTCACGATTTAAGTGGTGGCCGTGTGCAGCTGGGACAGCAGCAGGCCGGGCTGTTCCACATAGCTGAACAGCTTGTACTCCGAGAAGATCCGGTCGAACTGCTCGGAGGTGAACTGGTCTTCGCAACCTTCGAACGAGAGCATGTACCAGTCGTCGCGCTGGCGGTCGAAGACATAGATCGCGCCGGACGAGGCGTTATCCGGGACCATTTGCAGGAGCAGAACACCCTTAGGTGTCTGGATCCAACGAGTCGCGATGGCTTCTCCGACATCGAGGAATGTGGAGACGGTCTGTTGAATGGAGTCTGCGGCGCGGTCGCGCCAGTTGAACATCTTGTGAGCGGACATCTTGCCTAAGCTGCGTTGCATGGTGACTCTCCTCTTTTTCGTGGGTGGGGTGGGGTTGGGGAACTAGCGTACGGGTTTACGGAAGACGACAAGCCAGACCCGGACGAGCGAGCCAAGAAGTGCTGCGAAGAGTGAGCTCACGCTTAAACTTCGAAGTAGATGACCGGCAGTGACGCCGTAGAGAGGTGGGCTGGCGAAGGTGATCACTCCGATGTTTCCTGCGGTCAGTAGCAGGCAGAGCACGACGCGTCGAGCGAACCGAAACGAGAAAACCGGAACGTACTCAACTGGAGCGAGGACGACCCGAGGTAATTCGGGCATGGGAGTTCCTTTCTGCAATGGCGAGGGTGCCGTTTAGTTGTCGAATTGAGTGGTGAGGCAGGGCGGGTCAAAGCCGAAATTGGAGGCTGGGCGCTGCAAAGACGTGGGTAGCCCTACACGAGTCAGAACGCGCGCAGCACACCTTCACAAGCCGAGCAGCTTCGGCTTGCGGGTGGGTTAGGTTGGAATGTGAAAGGTTTGACTGGAACGGACGGCTGGTTCAAAAACAGAAGCTCTGCTGCCGAGCTTCCCCGTTCTGAGCCGAGGAACGAGCTTCTACGATCTGCACCAGGCTGGCACCCGGGCGCATGGTGAAGTTGAGCTTGCGTTCGAGATCGGCGACCAGATCGAACGCAGACCGGTCGTGAACATGGATCGCCTGAAGGTCAGCATCGGTCGAGAAGATGCAAACCCTACAGGACAGACTCCTGAGATATCCGCCAGTCGTACCGTCCTTGTGGTACTCCGGCACATACACCGGATGAAGCGGGACGGCGTTCCTCCAATGCCAGTCGAGCACTTCAGAGAGGGATTGGTCGTAGATAGGTAACCAGGTGTAGACGGTCCTTTGCCGAGTAGACAAGGATTGGTTGATGCTCAGCGGAGACAACCGAGCGCGGGCGTGTGACTCCTCAGCGCGAATGCCGATGCAGTTCACGATGACGTTATGCGCAGACCGCGGATGAACTTGTCGATCGGTCCGCGCTTGAGATCTGAGGTGCATTGCCGAAATTGCGGAGATGGGAACATGCCACGCTGCTCCACCATCTCCAAATATGTACGCTTTGCGTTGCGGACTACGGTAAGATTCAGGCCGAATTCGGCACAACGCACACGTGCCCAGTCTGCGGCTGAGATGGGCAATTGATGTTCAAAGCCGGTGTCCGCCATGACGGCATGTGTCGGAAGTCCGGGAACATCTGCCGGACCAGACCCATCATTCTCGTTGAGTCCTTGCCGCCAGAATGGTTCACCACGAACGCAAAATCGTTGCCATGTTCCTGCGCCAAACGATGTACTTGTGCAAAAGCTTCAGTCATTCCTTACCACCTTTCACCTGTTGTCTTCGCAATCGGGCGTTCTCGCTCATCCATCTCGAAGCACCCCAGCGACTCCCACCCGAAATCAGTCAGGTGCACAAAGGGATAGTCAAGACGTAAGTCAAAGAAGGGAGAACACTTAGAGGGGACCGATTCTGCTCAATAACACGGCAAAACAGGTCAAAAGGTCTGCAATCGGAATGGAATTGGATGGGATTGGGAAGTCAATGGGTCGGGAATTTTGGTCTGCGAAACACCCGGCAGGAACGGTCTTTAAGAAAGGCTTGCGAGCTGATCACGCCCGAAGAAGCTCTCCGAAAGGAACGATTTCCGAGTCGTGAGTGTTCGTCAGCGTACGCGTTTCCAGCAGTGAGCTGCGGAAGGATTCACTCAATGCGAACGCGATCCGCTTACGTGAGGCACCCATCTCGGAAGCAAGAAGGTAGAGGATGTCGTCGCTCGCCGCGAGGTACAAAACCATATCGACCGTCCGATCTCGGTCGAGGACCTCTCGTATCGCGCGATAGCGCGATGCGGCTTTCGGGCTTCTCTCGTATTCGATAGCAACGGTGCTGATGCTTCCCTTGACGTCGATCTCCGCGACGGCGTCGAAATCCTTCGTCGCTGCGCTCTCGAAAACCAGGTTCCGTGATGTGATCTCAAGCTCGCACTTCCACGATTGCAGGAGACCAGCTCTAGCGAGCGCGAGGCGGATATTCACCAGTTCGAGTGCGTGCGGCACCTGGGATGGATGCAGAATGCGGTCGGTTGTACTCGGCAGCGAGAGTAGATAGTGTCCGCGCGATTCGAGAAAAGCCAAACCCGCCTGCGTGATGCCGAACACCGGCTTCGATAGATGGCGCAGCCCATCGAATCTCGAAATCAGGCCGGCTCCCTCGATCCGTGCGGTGCGCCAGCGCAGGGATCTGGGCGACGCCGCAATTCCTTCGATCGATAACAGCTCGCAGACTTGGTCAAAATAGATCGCCCGAGCGTTGCGAATATGAAGCATCGCCGGCACGTCATGCGTGTCGGAGAGGGCGAGATGTCCCTTGTGATACCTCACCGGTAAACCTCTTCCATGCCATTCGCGAGCCAAAGCCGGTTGAGATCGGCGTCGATCTTCCATGGTCCGACATCACTCAAGATCCAGTCTTCGGCACCCATCAGCAGCATCGCCTCGTATCTCGCGCCTCGCAGACTGATCGAGAGGGGCTGCACCCCGGACGACCTCCAGCCAGGTCTGTCGAAGCGAACCAAGCCATGTTCGATTGAATTCAGAGTGACTAGGTACGTGTCCGGCTGCGCCTTGATCTCGAGACGCACGAATAACAAGTGAGCTTTCCCGCCAAATTGATTCGGTCCGGAGCATAGGAACGTGCGTCCGATAGATCGTGCAGGGAACTCCGGGTTGAAGCCGCTGTTCGCGTTGAACCTTATCTGACCGGGCCAAACCGCACTGTGATGGAGCCGCCTACCGCACATCAGTGCGGCTGCATTGAAGTACGCCGCACGCCGCCGAAAGCGATAGGGATCGCTTTCGGCGGAAGAGTGCATGGCCCACCAATTGGTACCGAAGCTGATTACACGGACCCGCATGCGTCTTTCTCCGACGTCAACGTGTTCAATAGAGCCCTAGCCTGGAGCATCCTTTCCGGGCCGCGAAGATGATGCAGAAACCAGCAACGCTCGAAGAAATACCTCGGCAAGAGCAGGCTCTTGTCGTGGAAGTAGAGAAGCAGGCGATCGAGCGCGACCATCGAATGCGTAAAGGCGACATCATCCTCGCTAACTGATCCGAGTTGGTCGCGCAGACAGCCGTCCCACCCAGCCACGTCGTAACTGCTCTTTAGCTCCTGTCGACAGGCCACCGCGATGGCGAAGTGACGGTTTTTGTCCATCAGGTAAGCTCGCAGCTCCTCGACCTGCGTCCGAGCGGAGTTTTGCGGCGAGGCATTTGGAGTTCGCGCAATATGCTTCGTTTGATCGAACAGGAATCCAATCATGTCGGCGAAGATACGCTTGTTCAAGTCTTCCATACGGCCCGCTTTCTCCGACTCGGGAAGCTCCTTGATGTGCTCCAGTTCCTGAGCGAGTTCCAGGGAAAGCGAGCGACCCTGCGTTCTATAGAAGCTCGTAAACAACTCTGTACGGCCACGGCCGCAAGCTAGTGCCAATGCTTGTTCGCTAGCCGGGACGTTTTCGAGCACGCAGGAGAGCCATTCGTCGTGGCTGGTGAAATCGGATGGTGTTTTGTAAACCATATGCTCCTTTCTAGGCGCCCTTGAGAGACGCGTTACGCCGGCGCTCTTGATCCAACAGGAGCGTCGTCTGATTGAATCGTTGTTTGAGGTTCTGCTCGATGCTTTGCATGGCTTCAACCCGTCTCTGAAGCAGAAGATTGCTCTGCTGTAGATCTAGAGCGGTCCCATTTGGGGCGGTCGAGGATGTGACTTCGGGAGCGATCGGCTCAGGAGACTTGGCTTTGCTAGATCCTTGGTCGCGAGTGTTGTTAAGGCTGCGGACACTCCGGCTCAGGTTCTGCGCCGCTTCCTTTCCGGGTTCCTGGATCTGAGCCTTAAGCATCAACGCCCGTTCGACCTCCGCATGATGGGTAGCGACGAGATCGTTGAACTGCGCTGTGCGCCGATCGATTTCGATCCGATCACTGACCCGCCCATTCCAAAGCTGGGTAATCAGAGCAGCGGCAATGACCTCCTTCTTGTCGGCGGAGCGCCACTGCAGGAGAACCGTGCCACAGGCTCCGGTCAGCAGCAAGAGGGTGACAACGTTCGACCAGAAGTAGAGATCATCGACGCTGTGCTGCACCACGGCGTCTCTTCCGGACTGCATCGAGTCGCCATAATCCTTGCCATTCGGATTCACCTTACCAAGCGCGTAGTCGAAGAAGCCTTGTTGCCTACGCTGCTGTGGACGGGGCGGTGAAGCAACTTGGCCGTTCGCCTGTTCAAAGGCGAGCCTGTTGGACGCGATCGACAAAATGACAATAAGCAAAGCTTTTCTGGACAACACGCGTGGCATAGTCACTCTCCTGAAGGACTGTCGAGCGAAACGCCAGCCGTTCTTCTTCGCCGCTGCTTTCGGTTTTCGGCCTCTCTAAAGCGCAGGTTGACGCCAATCTCCGGGTCAAGATAGCTGTGCATCATCGGATAAAGACGGGATACGAGGCCTTCTAAACGGAAGCTGGGAGCGCGGCGAACATGCAGGTGCGAGTAGCGAGTACCCTCCCGACTGTCGACCATGAGGATCTCCATCTGGCCAACCGGAAGGTTCTTGATGTGATCTTCCCGAGCTCGCGTCTCCTTTATTTCACTCTCGCTGCCGGTGCCGGTTTCGGTGTATTTGGTCGTGAGTATCCCTGTTCTCCGGACAGAGAGATTGCGTCGCTTAGTCGCTATCTTCGCCGAGGCTTTCAGAAACCACTGCGCCGTATTCTCCTCAGAGACGTTCATGATCATCTTCGTTCCGGGGGCCGACGACACCTCATCCGAGAACGCCTGGCTCACCCGCTGCAGTTGAGGCAGGCTCTGGAAGGAGAAGAGGAAGGAGACGCGGGCGCCACGTGCGGTCTGCAACACCTGAGTGAACCCCGGGTAAGCGAAGGGTGCGAACTCGTCGAGGATGACCGAGAGCATCGGTTCGTCCGCATCCCGATCTCCGCTTGCTTGCGCGTAGCGTTTGCCAACCATCAGCTGGATGTTCTGCAAGAGGATCTTGCCGAGCGCCTCGACAGCACGCTGGTTCCTGTTCGTATTGAGCGAGACGAAGAGGATCAGGTCTTTTTCGAAGACGTCATCGAGGGTGAGCAGGTCCTGGTAGGAGCCGGTCACGATGGACAACTCATCTTCCAAGAAGCTGAGCAATTCGTTCAGAAGACCTTGGATCTTCTCTACACGCTCGCGGTCCGAGAACGACCGCTGCAACATTCGCACCGACATCTCGAAGTTCAGCCGCTTCTGCATGGAGATATTTGGCAGTGTAGCGAGGCGCGTTTTCGCGATCTCGATCTCTTCCTGGAGCACCTTCTCGTCTAGCGCCATCACCAGGACGTCGTAGACGTTGAAGAGCTTGCCCGTGTACTGGAGGATGCGAACGAGGTCCGACAAATACGCTTCCTGGTGGCCTTTGAAGAAGTCTTCCCGGAGACCGAAGGAGCGGAAGATGAAGTTGACATGCTCCTGGTAGGCGTCGTCGAGGGCGTAGAACGGGTTGTAGCGCGCCGACTCAGACGGGTGGGTTGGATCAAGAACCCGCAGATCCTGCAAACGGCCGGCAGCCTCAATATGCGGCAGCAGCCGGTCCAGAAACTCGCGCTCGCCCTTGCCGTCGAAGATGATCATCGGCATCTTCCGATCGCCAAAGCGCCTTGCAAGGTCCTGAGCGATGATGTTTTCGAGGAAGGTTGATTTACCCGCGCCCGTGCCGCCGACGATGACACCATGCTTCATCCGTACCGCATCGGGCCACAGCCAAGGCTCCTTGTGGATGTCATAGCCAAGCAACGTGGCACCGTTCTCATTCGCTTGGGCGAGAGTGGCCGCGTCTTTGGCCCCGCGGACGAAGAGTTTCGGATGAGGCCAATTTGCCTCCCGCTTGGACCTTCTTCCCACTAGCTGGGTGATGACCAGGCCGCCTCCGAAGAACAGGATGGCGCAATAGAGGAAGACCTCAAGGCACTGTTGATTCCGCAGGTGCAGCCGTGTCACTGCGATGTACCAGAGAAAGCCAAACACAGCGCAGCCGAGCAGCACAACCAGACTGACGGGGTCTTGCGGTCCCTGTGGCGCGGGACGTGGCTGATCGTAATAGGGCGTCATCGTTTCGCTCCGAGGCTGAAATAGACAAAGAGAGCCACCAACGCAAAAGCGAGGACGGCGATCAAGATGAGGAGCGGACTCGGCCTCCAGCGTCCCTTGGCGTCAACTGGCTTAAAGTCGTCGGCAAGCGAGCGAAGCAAGGCCTTTTGCAGGTTCGACTCGGGATCGGCGTTGTAGAGCGCACGCAGCGCGGCCCGGACTTCAGCGGGAGAGACGTGACCCTGCGCGTCCATGACTAGAAGACCGCCTCGGCTGTGATCGGCTGTTCCTGAACGGTTCCGAAACTGAACTGAAAGAGCTGGGGTGGATTTCCCTCTGCGTTCCGGACACTCACAATGCCTGTCGTTCGCTGCCCCGGAGTGAGGTCCGTTGCGGCTGTTTCAGCTTGCATAATCGTGAGGCTTGATCCCGACTTGGCTTTGAAGATTCCGAACGTCTGAGGAGAGAGCTGGTGATTTCGAAGCCCCAACAGCGAGATCGGTTGATCGGTGGCCAGAGGATTTGATACATCCGGCGTCGTTAGCCTATAGGGGGCGTTTGTCCCGTTGTACACGGTATAGCGGATGTAGAGCTGGTCTTTGGTGCGGTAGACCTGCTCCAACTCGACCTGAACGCGTCCGGTCGCGACCTTGTTCGGATCGCGGGCGACATCCTGTACGCCCATCATGGTCTGGGCTGAGACCTGGGACGCGATCTTACGGGTTTCCGTCTCAGTACCTGCAATCGGGCTTCCTGGAAGGGGATGAGCGCCGGCAGGTGGCTCAGTGCGAATCAATACGTCCATGGTGGTCAACTGACCTGCGGCATCGAGCTCGTAACTGAGCTGACGGGAAGCCGTCCAAACGAAAAGATTGGTGGCCACCTTCTCACGGAGTGGCATCACGAAGACCTTGTCGTCGTGGCGCTCGACTTTAAAGCTATCCGGATCGGCGACGGCGAGCGTCGTCACGGGCTCGCCAAACTCCAGAACCGTAAGGTGGTTCAGTGACGTCTGCACATGCCGTATCTGGTTCTGACCCGTCGTCTGTGCGCCGGCGACCGTGGCGAAGGCTAAAGAGATGCTGAGAAGGGACTTCATCGCGGCCTCCCTGGGCACGCTGTGCAACAGAAAGGAGAAGCCAAGCCATCGGCTTGAGCTTCTCCTTTTGTCGGTTAGGAGCTTCCGAGCGAAACCGGAACACTCGTGTTTTCGAAGATCAGCGAACGCTTTCCCTTGTATTGAAAGAGAAAGACCTTCTTCTCACCTTCTGGACCTTCCGGATTGACGATGCGTTCAACAAGCCAGGCACGCTGCTCGCAGTCAAACCAGACGTAGCCGTTGATGGTCTTGGGAAGGCGTACACGAACCCGCTGACCGCCGGTGACCTCTGCGAAGGTATCGACGACCTCTTGCGGAAACGATTGGAAGAGAACGGCGCCGGACCCGGTGCCACCGGTGACGACGGTGTTCATCGCCTGTGCCCATGCCCGTCGATTCTCTTCCTTGCCTTGCGCCCAGTAGTGCACGAACAGGTGAAGCGAACTGAACTGATCCTTCGAATCCTGCTCGTGTTCCCAGAGCGCCGATTGTGCCTTGTTACGCGCAATCACCGCAGACCGCTTTTGTTCTTTGTCCTCGCTCTTGCGTACGGCTTCCCATAGCGCTTGAGCGTTCTTCAGCTGCAGTTTGATCTCTTCCTCGCGCTGCACAATCCGGCTAGCGATATCTGCGTAGATCGAATTGACCAGCTGGCACTCCTCGAACATCTCTTTCGTGACCAGTTCGCCAGAAAAGAGTCCGCGAAAGTCCTCGATCGACATCTTCTCTTCGAAGCTGCCGCCAAGTTCTCCAGGAAGAAAGCCAAGTTCCTTGCGTAGCACGTTATAGAGCCTGCCGACCTTATCTGTTTCGGCTATCTCCAAATAGGCGGGTAGATCAGAGATTCTGCGCTCACGCTTGTGCCTGAGCCAGGGAGCCTGCGCTACCTCTTTCCGGATTTCGCTGACAACAGATTCATCAATCCCGACCCGGTGTTTTAACGAGTCGAGTGCATTCTGCAGCTGCTGAACGAGCTTGTAGGCCAGGTCTGGACGTCCCGCCGCAAGACACGAGGTCTTGAGATCGGTGATCGATCCAATCCGGTTTCCGCGCGCCTTCATTGCAACCAGATACATGTTCCACCAGGGAGACTTGGCCTTTTGGTGCTTCGTCTTTTCCTGCTGAAACTTATCTCCGTACGCGATCCGTCCCGCGAGGAACTTCGGGAACTGATCGGACGGCATAACGCAGATGGTGTCGAAGTCGAAGTCGCCGCCGTTCTTCTTCGCCGTCTCGGAATGAAGGATGTAGGTCCCCTCCATGCGAAGCTGGTGCTGAAGTATGTAGGCAACGATCGATTCATCGAGGTCGGGCACACCTAACGCCTGTTTGAGCGTTGGGATGAGCTCGTCGTTAGTGAGGTGACGGACAGGAAGCAGATCCTCTTGCATCCGAATGGGATAACGGATGCAGAGACCCTGTTCTGCCGTCAACGATGTGATGGAGGTGTCCTGAGGTATCCAGTCCGAAGCCGAGAGAATCTTTCCCCGGTACTCGATCAGGACGCCATCATCCGCGAGAGCGAATGCCGGCAACTTCAGATCACCGCCAGTGCAGGTACGAAATGCCCAACGTGCCAACTTGCGGTTGAGCTGGTTGGCGACGTAGGGGAACTTGATGCTGGTTCCACTACTATCGGCAAGCAGTACAGCTTCAGCCGGGTCCACGCCTTCAGAAACAGGGTTGTTTTCCTGTTCCAGTGCGTCCGGATCGAAGCTTGCGTCCTCGTCGAACGTGGCGATCTCGGACTTGCCGATCACGTCGAACAACGATTCGTAGTCATTCTCGTCCCAGGCCTTCCTCACCTTGCGAATCCGCTCGATCGCTCGAAGCATGATCTCAAGCTGAAGCGCCTCGTCCGAAGCGTGTTCGATCAGGGTGTAGCTCGATCCGTACTCCGATACCCGGGACAGTTCCTTAATCCCGAGAATCGCTGGACCGGTATACATCCTGCCCGAAGTGCCCAGTTGGGGAAGGAAACGTACTCCTCCCTTCAGTGAAGGCTTGCAGGCGCTTTCCGGCAAAATGACGTCGACCCCGAGCTTGTCAGCTACGCGATCACTCATCGCCTTCAGTGCACCCTTGGCCTGCTTTGGTTCACGCGTATCGAATGCCAGCCGAAACTGACAAAAACGATTCGTGCCGATCTTCAGCTTCCGGTAGAGGGATTCCCGTACCCAGCCGCGACAATCGTTGGTGCCAAGGTCGTGATCCTTGACGACAACGATGTTCAAGTTGGGCTCCTCAACCATCAGCTTGCAGTCGGAGACGAGGATCGCAAAGTACACGATCGCTGCCTCGGGCCAATGCTGAAAGCGCTCAGCAATCTGCTTGGCGTGTGCCTGATCGACGAAGTAGAACTTGCCGTCCTTCGCCGAACCACTCGCACCTGCCAGCTTGTACTCGACCCCGCCGTAAACGAGCTTCGCCATGCGGTTCTCGACCACAGACTGCTCAAACGGCGTCAACTCATGCGGCACACTGACGCGCGCTACCTGGATGCCGGGATAGATCTGCGCGAGGAGTTTTCCATCGAGCGTATCCTTGCGGCCCAGTTTGCTCTGTTTGCGGGTTACTTCACCAGACGCATCGATCTTCAGCTCAAGAATGAGACGGTTCTCAACGCTCGTGTTTTGTGTCGTATTAGCTGTCATGTTCTCCTCACTTGTCTGGCGCTTGCGGACGAAGTGACAAGATTGGCTGACGCCGGTTTCCTTGTCTCTTGCCTGGCGGCCCGGGTTAGGGGTGGGTGTGTTCTGAACCAGGCTCGAGAATGCAAACCGGGTCAGCGGAATTCCTCATCGCGCGTGCGATAAGGCGTCAAAGGAGGCCTACAGGAACCGTTTTCAGGTATGTTTCCTCTTTGAATCCGCGCTGACCGTGCAGCCCTACTTCGCTAAGGGCCGCTTTACCAATGTCGGGGCTCCTCCTTGGATCTCGGCTTCCGCCTTGTACGCGAGGACGGCATAGATGATCCCGTCCTTCGACTGAAACGCCTTGATCAGTGCGTCGCCCTCGCTGGGAACCTCCACTCCCAGCTCGGGCACCGCCACCGTCGATCCCTCCTTGGCAAGGAAGTATCGAACGATTTCTTCCGTCTGCTGGCGCGGCTTGCGGCCACGCCTGGACTCTGTCCCCGCGCCAGCTTGAACCTGAGCCTCGTTGCTCTTTGCTGAGGGCCGCTCCATCACTGACCTCCGTTGCCTTCAGGGCCATTGCTATCCGGCAGCGCGTCGGGTGTTGAAAGGATGCGGTCGCGGCGCTCTCCGTCGATAGGCCGTTCGCTGTATTCAGCGAGCCAAAGCCCATCCGGATTCGTGTCGGATCTGCGGTCCGCGATGAGGCGAATGCGGTACTCGTTCACCAAGTGATCGGTAGTCTCCGTTCCCTTCGAGAGACGGTGGACGTCTTTGACGCCATAGACCAGATAGGTCAGCGGTTCACCCTTCACCAGACTGACCTGGCGAAGGTGGAACACCGACTCGATCTGATCGTCCTCGATTTTTCCGCGGGTGTTGTCGTCCGTCATCGCCTTCATCGTGTTAGCCCGTAGATTCTTCGTCATCATGTTCAGGCTGTTGGCCCAGCGCTCGTCGACGTTTCCTGGCGCGTAGTTCAAGTAGTTGGTTAGAAAGCGCTTCACGAAGGCTTCGTCGAGAAACTCGTCGGTCCCGGCCGCCGCCGTATCGCCCCCAACACCATTCGCAGGTTTGCCCAGCACAGCGGCTTCGCCGTTCGGCCCGATGCGGATGACCGTGGGCGGCTGCAGCCGGACAAAGATGGCGAAGCCGATTGCCAACATCGCGATCGGTACCGTGAGGAAAGCGAGCAGCCACGCTCGGTTCGCGTTCGCTTTGAGTGCTCCGTCAATCTCGTAATACTTGGGTCGGCTCGGCGTTGCCTGGATAGGTGCTAGTTCCTGGTTTTTCATGAGATTCCTCCTACTCTCGATCCCGGGTGGTGTTTTTGGCCCCGCCTGCCAACGTACGCGCGGTCAGACGAGCGGCGTGATACGTGCTCCAGGTGCCGACGTTATACCGGTGCACGCTCGGCCCTCGCTTCGCGAAACCCGCTGCCACCATCCGTTTAGCAAAGCCGCGCCCGGATGACGCGGCAGCGCTTGCGGGTGGGGGAGAACCCGCCTCCGCAGCTGTGTCTTCGTTCTCAACGCCACCCGAATTTGCTCCGGTGCTCTCAGCCGCCCCCGATGTCTGTGCGTCGCTTGACCCAGCAGTCTCCTCGACGCCCATTGCCTCCCGGAAGGAATCTCGCATCTGTTCCGCGTGAGCATCCGCCAAGGAACCGCCGGCCTGACTTGGGGAGGAACCGGGAGCCTGTTCGCCGCTCGCGGTAGCTGACTGCGCTGCCTGAGGACGCGTGGGCTGGTTTCCAGCAGCGGAGGAAGCCGCGGAGCCGGCGGAAGCTGAAGAGGCACCTGCCGCTGAACCAGTGCCCGAACCGCTCGCCGCGCTCCCCGCTCCCGCACCGGCCAAACCAAGAGCTGCTCCTTCCACGGCTGCCGCGCCTAGAGTCATCGCGGTCACGGCCGCGCCGATCATCGCGCCGGCGGTACTTCCGACGTCGCCGGTGACGATCCGCTTAGCGATAAACGGAATGATCGCGATCGCCAGGGAGAAGATGATGCTCGCGATGCCGATCAGGAAGGAGCCCTCGATGTTTCCTAAGCCGCCCAAGAAGGAGTTTTGGCTGAGCATCTGCCCGACCTGGCCCATTTGGACCGCGCTGAGCAGCGCTCCGAAACCGCCGTACAGAACAGGCCAGGCATTCCAGATGAAGACGTTCTCGACGTAGGACTTGGCCAACCGATTTGTTGCACCCAGTGGCATGAGAGCAATTACGATTGGCCCCAAAATGTAAAGAATGCTGCCGTAGAAGATGTAGAAGAAACCGAAGATGACAATCACGATTGGGTAGAGCAGGTACGCGACGATGACCAGTATTGAATCGAGCAAGCCAGCGATTGAGCCTGTGATCAGGCCCCAGAGCTGTTGCACACCCGCTTGGCTGAACTGCGTCTGTATATCTGTCTTCCAACTGTCGAACAGATTGCCGCTTCCAGATGCAGTTCCAATCCAGTTTCCAGCGGTCACGAAACCTTGGTTGATGGTCGTAAACACCGGGTGGTAATTCATGACTACCAGCGTGGTCACGACATACTTGATCAGGTTTGTGCCGAGCCCTCGAACATCTCCGCCGTGCAAGGCCGATTGATAGACCTGCCAGAGGAACCCGACCAGCAGGACGACGTATGCCGCCTTCTGCATGCCGGCCGTAATGCTGGTCGAATCGATGCCAGCGACCGCTTGGATGAGAAAACGCTCGAACAGGTTGAGCTGTGTGCTTTGCAGGAACGCCAGCACCGGCAGGCCATGTTGTAGGTTCATGATCGGCGGCACCATCGTGTTCACCTGCCTGTCAACGATCCGTTGATCAGGTTGTTGTTGTTTGTGTTGTCGGAAGTTGCGAGCTTGGAGGCTTTGCTCTGATTGGCGAGATCGATGCCGCGTGTCCGCATCAGCTCGGCCAGTGCGGCTTGGGTGTAGGCGTTGGCCCGGACTACCCAGACATCCGTTTCCGCTTCAAGAATGGGCGCGCTCCCCGGGGCGGCTTGCGAAATCTGCTGTCCAAGTTGATTCGCCTGGCTCAGCTCGGCATCGGCCAAGGCGTCGATCTCGATCGCCCGCTTCATGGCGTCCTGAGCTTGCGCGTCGGTCATGTCGGTCATCGCCCGAACTTGAGGGGAAGCGGCGTTCTGAGCCATGACGACGCCAAAGACTGACTGAAACTGCGGCGAGACGGCCGCCATGTTGCCCGCGTTGCGGGAGAGCAAGGTCGACTCAAGGTTCTGCGACTGTGGCAGCGTCGCACTGGAGACGTTCGTGTGAAAGAGGCCGCTCAGATTGCTGAACTGGCTTTCAAACTGCGAGACGGAGCTTTTCGCCTGATTTATCGCGTTGATCGGATACATCACCTCCTGCTCATACTTGGCGGTCGTCTGCTCGTACTGGTTGATCGTCTTGAGCGGCGTGGCCATGTACTTGCTCATCAGCGATTGCATCTTCGCCAACCCGGCGAGTATGGCAGCCGTATCGATCCCAAACTGCCCGTTGGCGTGCGTGGGCATAAGGATCAGAACGCCCAGCCCCACCACCGCGGTCTTGAGCAAGCTCGGCCGATACCATGGATGGGAACACTCTTTCCATTCGGCATCTGCCTTCACTCCGGGCGTGTCTGTTGTCGGTGTCTGTTTGCGCAGCCAGAGAAACGGTTTGCGCAGCTTCGATGGGCTTCTCTTTGGGTCTGTCATGTCGTCTCCTATCTGGTGAGGGCACCATTGACCAAGCCACCGATGCCGCTCGTGGCGGTTGCCCGGCGTTTCACAAGCACGTTGTCGTGCGCGATCCGACCCGCCTCTTGCCGCAACTCCGCCGCGAGCATCTTCTGCATGTAGGCCTGGCAGCGCATGTTGGCCAGTTGCGCCTGTGCCGTGAGGAAGGGGTTCGACCCCGGTGTGCTCACTGCCACCTGGTTCTCCATCTGGTCGGCGGTCTCGAGAACAACGTCATCAGCCTGATCGGCTACGAGAGTGGTCTTGAGGTTCTCCTGGCCCAGAGAGTCATCAATGTCCATCATCACGCGATCCTGCGGCGACGCCGCATTTACCGCCGGTACCGAGCCGTAGTTCGCCGTGAAGCTCGTCTGTAGGGAGGGTACCTGGGACGAGAGCCGGCTGTGCAGCAGGTTCTCGAACTGTTGCGGGCCAGTCAACGTAGCGCTTAAGACGCGCGTGTTGAAGATCTGGTTCATAGCGTTGCGATACGTATTGATCGAGTTCGAGACGAAGCCTCTCGCCTGGTTGATCGCCCCAAGCGGCCACACGGTCGTCTGATATAGCTGCTGCACCCCCTGCTGAATTTGATCGATGTTCCCAAGCGAGCCGCCCATGTCGTCCTGGATCGAGCTGAAGATAGCGTCGAAGATGCTCATGAACTGCCCATGAGCCAGCTTGGGCGCCGCCAGGCATACTTCGGCAAGCAGTACAGCCGTGGTGAGTCTCTTCTTCCAGCGCTGTGGCAGAGGTTTGGTTGTGTTCATCTTGCGAGTACCTCCTGCATCTCTCCTGACAGCTCCATCGGGAGCGGCGGAACCTCTGCTAAGCCGCGCGGGTACTGTGCCGCGAGCGCCTCGTAGGCCTCGATCAGCGGCCGCGTGCGGCGCCGGTTCAACCACCACTTCCGGTAGTTCCGCTCGCGCGCGTAGGTGGTCGTGATCCAGTAGTCGACCGCACTCGGCACGATCCGAATGGCGTGGGTCGATTCTGCCTTCTCACCGATTGCAATCAGGAACTCTGCGCTGTGGCCTTTCTTCGGGTGAGCGAAGGTCTTGATCTGGTTGAGTGCCGTTTCGTTCAGGTGCACGTGCTCGCGCAGCGCCGTCATGTCGCCCGGCTGTTTGCCGATGATCTTGGTGGTGGCGTTCTTGACGATGCCGGCGCCATGAACGTTTGGCCGGTCGCTGGTGCCGACAAAGTCTTCCGGGGTCTGGCTGATACCCCAGACACTGGCATTGCGTTTGCGTGCGGTGCGAAACAGCTGTACCACCACGCTGGCGAGGATCGGCGATTCGAGCAGCGCCCAGCACTCGTCCAGCAGAACGATGCTGGGCTGACCCGTGAAGCCGGAGGCGCGATAGGTCGCCGTGTGCGCGATCAGCAGGCTCATCGCTCGCTCGATCCGAGGATCATCCTTCAGCTTCTCGACGTTGAAGTAAAGCCAAGGATTGTTCAGCTGGACGGTTGTGTGCCGATCAAAGAGCCGTGCGTAAGGTCCCTCATCCACCCAGGCCCGGAGCTTGGTGGAGGCCATCTGCGCCATGGCGTTGATCTTTTGGTTGCGGTCGCGATCTTGCCAGTGAGCCAACTCCGCCGCGAGATCGCCGAACAGCGGGATCGGATTTGACGTCTTGGCGCTGCACCGCTTGTAGGTGGATGCGATCGCTTCGAGTAGAACGCTATCCAGCAGGTCGATGTCGAGATCCGGCGGCGTGTTCTCCCCGAGCATGTGGCGGCTCAGGTTCTTGAGAAAGGAGATCTGGTCGTTTGACGGCTTGCCCTCGCCTCGCGGCAAATCCCACGGGTTGATGGTCTGGTCGCTGTCGAGCGACATCTCGATCATCTCGCCGCCCATCAGCTCGACCAGCGGCTGGTACGAATCGCCGCGCTCTAGAATCGAGATAAGTGGGTTTGCGCGGGCGGCCATGAGCAACATCTGCTGCGCGGCAAGGGTCTTGCCCCCGCCGCTCTTGGCCATAAGCAAGCCGTTCGCGTCGGACAGATCCGGGTCAAACATCGAGAACGGAATGAGCTGCCGATAAGGGGTCTCGAACAGGATGAGCGGGCTCCGCCGCGTTCCCGTCCATGGCATCTCGACCGGCACCAGATCGGCGACGTTCGACGTCAGCATGTCCTGATCGCGCTTGTCCGGCTCAGCCATGCCCGGCAGGGTGCCGAGGAAAATACGCAGCTTTGCGATCGTCTCCATCACGGCTTTCGCACCGTTCATGTGGGTAAAAGCGTTCAAGACCTCCTGCGTCCGATTGGCAAGCTCCCGCTCTGCCCGCTCCAAGTCGCTCTGCGTTACTGCCGGGTGCGATGTCCGTACCACGACGGACAGGCTCAGCTTCGCCGTCTTCAGGGACGACGAAATAATATCCCGCTGCACCTGGATGAGCTGGGCTTGCGCGACCTCCGCCTCGGGGTTCGACTTAAAATTGCCGTTCGCGTCTTTCTGCGCAGCCGTCATCTTCTGCAGGCGCTTCTTGTAACCCTTCAGCACCTTCACCTGATCGGGAATGACGACCTGCCCGCTGATCACCACCGGAAAGCCCAGCGTGGAGAAGTTCTGCAGCATGCCTGGAAAGGTCGCGTCCGGCAGCTCCTTCAGGCTCACCACCGAGTAGAGATAGCCGTCGATATTCAGGTAGGTCTCGGACTCGTGCAGGATGCTTGCCTGCGTCGCCTGCTCCCGCGCGCTGCGATACTCAAGCATCTCCTCGCCCGGTACAAAGGGCCGGTGGTCGCGCCGGATTGGGTGCTGAGAATGCTTCAGTTCCTCGAAGAGCTCTTGGGTCGAAAGCCGCCGCGGTCCCAGGTTGGCGCCCTCCATCGATCCCTCGATGCCGCGCAGAAGAGATTCAAATTCAGCCAGGTAGGTCTCATGCTCTCGTCTGGTCCGCTGGATCGCCTTTTTCTGGCTAACGGCGAAGCCGCCAGTTTGGCGGTTGCGCTCCGCGGAGTGGTATAGCTTGGCGTGGGTGCGGGCATCCCAGATCAGGTACACATGCAGACGGTTCTCGAAGAAGTAGCCGGCGCTCTCCTTTTGTTGCCACATCTTGAGCCGGTGGGTGTCGAGCGCCATCACCTCCGATTGAGCCGTGCGCTGCTCGCCGACATAGCCCTCGAAAAGCTCCCCCAGGTGCTCCGAGATCTCGTACCGGAACTGGAGGCGCATACTGACGTCCGGCACACTCCGGAAGAGCGCTTCGAGCATGGATTTGGTCTGGTTGCGATCGCCGTCCGTGGCGAAGTATGCGAGCACCCCACGCAGTTCGTACCCTGCAACAAACGCACCATTGGTCCGGACGATCACGTTGTCGCCGTCCGGCAGGTCTCGCAGCGGCAACAGTTCGCACACTGCGGGCGCCTTCAGCTTTTTCTCGTGTTCTGTATAGGTCGTTGGCATCTCAGTTCTCCTTGCTTTGGTAGCGTGCGTCGTTGCGCAAGCATTGCTCAGCTACTTTGGCCGGTAGCGCAGTTGCGGCCCAGGGCGGCGGGAGCACTCGCAGTCATATCCGCTCCTCAATCTTCCAGATCTCGTCGAGTGGATTGTTGATGTCCACTGTCCAGCCACGAAGAAGTCCAGGTTCACAACTGTCCCATTCGTCAAGCGGAGGAGAGACAGAGATGATCAAGCTCATGAAGCGGTAGGCACCGAGCGCCAACACCCCGCATAGGAGGATCACGAGTCCTTGCTGAATCACAGCCGTCACCTTGCTTTCAATAGAAGCCCGCATCTTCTTATTCCTCCTCCTCGACGACGTAACTATGGGTCAACTCCGCATCTCGCTCAAGTGCGCACCAGGCCTGTGGTGAAAAGAACGAACGCACCAAATCGGTCAGGTAGCCTCGGGGTCGGCCGTACTTGAACAGAATCAGGAACGGTACAGCTAGCGCGGGCACGATGAACTCCATAAAGACGTTCAGCGGCATGCCAAGTACACGGGTGTTATCGCCCACAAAGTGAGCCAACAGGTTCATCAGCGCAGCCAAAGCAAGGACGAGGATTAGATCCTCGAACTCCAGGCCGAGGAAAGATACCTTCGTATGCAGGTTGCGATGGACAGGTGTGATCTCGAGACTCATGGCGAATACCTCAAACTCCGTGTGCATGCGTGACCATGGATTCAGCGAACCGGACGATTCCGGAGACCATCAGGGCGGCGACCGCGGCAATGAATTTCCTGATCCACGTCGATCCTGGGTAGATCTCGGTCAACACCCCACCCATGTGCAGCGCCATGGCCGCGAGTTGGGTGAGCGCAAACATGGGCAGGATGACGTTCGCGGTCCAGTTCACCAGGCTCATCGTGGCAAGCCAAAAGCCATCCGCATTCTGTGCACCTGCGTGCTGCACAAACCCTTCGATGGCGCGAAGTATTCCCGAGCACATCAGCGACGCGAAGCCGCCGTAGAGCAGGTGCTCGAAGGGGCTGCTCTTGCTGTAGCGGTAGACAGCTCCGGCGAAGAACATGCCGGCCATCGTGGGCATGATTGTGTTGCCGGCCCAGGAAGCAAGATTGGTGATTGCGCCATTCAAACTCATCGTTAGCCTCCTAGGCTGCCATTGCCCGAAAGAGTGTGAGCAGCCCGCTCACACTGAAAAAAGAGATCGCGGCAAGAACAAGGCGTGTCCAGGGTCTGTGCCGCACGAAGTTGATGACCGCACCGACACACGCCAGCCCCGCTGCTGCCGGCATGATCTCCCCAACGATGTATTTCCAGAGCGATGCAAGCATGTCCGTCGTGGCATACTGCCCACCGGAGTTCCAGTCTTGAAGAAGCTGTATGGTCCCGGACAGAGACATCAGAAACAGGGCAGCAATGATCGAAGCGAGTGGATTCTCCCCAGCGGCTCCATCGAGGGTCGCCTTCAGGACAAAGTAGCCCGCAACAATAGGCACAAACTTGGCGACGACGATCTGGTTGACAAAGTTGGTGAGCACGGTCTGGATGCTGGTCAGCCAAGGTGTGCCCACAGATCCGCTCCCCGACGGAACCGTAATGCCTTGTGCCGCAATCCACGATAAGAGCTGCGGGAGCGTCAAGAAGACCACCGTCCACAACACCCACTTGCCAACGCGACCGTTCACGTGGAAGTTGGTTCCTCCTTCATGCCGCAGGTTTACCCCCGCCGCGGCCAGCGTGCAGAACGCGGCCGGAACGGCGAGATTCAACAACAGCTGAAGAAGATCGAGCAGGAATTGCGGCACAGGCATCGCGACTTAACCTCGTTACTGGATGCCTTGTGCTTGCGTGATGAAGCCCTCAGCCATACGGCCTAGACCGGAGATGACCATCAGCAAAACGCCGCTGACACCCCAACCCATGTAGCCGCGGCCGCTCTTGAAGTGCCAGCCCGCAACCCCGAGGCATGCGACAGCGATCACCGGAGCGATCACGTTGCAGGACCAGTTCACGATGTTGAGGACGGTGCCTTCGACGGTGGTCGCTTGCTGGCCTTGAACCGCCTGCCCGAAGGCCGGAGCGGTTCCCAGGTTCTGCGCGGTGGCCGCGGCGGGAGCCAGGATGTTGGCAAAGACGATGAGACCCAAAGCGAACATCAGGAAGGCGCGAATCCGGTTGATTCCGGCTGGACGTTGAAAGACTGTGGTTAGCGATGAAGGGGACCCTTGGAAGCCCCGCCAGAAGGCTGGTGCGGTTCTCATGTGTTGTTCTCTCCTGGACTCGGCTGCTCGTGGCCTCCGTGTCGAGGAAGAGAATGGGTTCAAACGAAAACTCGGTCAAAAACGGCCAGAGATAATTGGTAACGATGAAATTCAGGATTACGGTGAACCGCCGCAGTTGTTCTGTAAACGGATTCTCGGAGTTCGCGGCCTGAACGTCTCTGCAGTAGCTCGACTCTCTCCGAAAGAGCTAAAATCCCTCTCTATTCGGACTTCTTGACCTGTCGCTGCCTTTGTCGATGGATCTCAGGAGAGATGAGATGGCAACCTTACCTCAGCAGAGTCTCTATCAATGTGATCGTTGTGGATCGGCGAGTATCGTTGCCGTTTCGCTCCTCTACCAGCAAGGAACGCGCTCCTACGCCGGAACCCTCCATTCCGGAACCAGTCAATCTGTTTCGGCTCAGGTAGCGGCACCGCCCAAACCGCGCGGCTACTTGCGGCCGATCCTCGTTTGGGGATTCGGAATCTATTTCGCTCTGTTTTGGGGCTACGCCGGCTTGAGCTCTCTTTCCTCACACCCGAAGAGCTCCGCGAGTTCAGTTGGCGTGGCGTTGATCTTCCTTCTACTAGGCCCAGTTCTTCTAATCGGTCTAGTTCGGAACCTGCGCCGTCGGGCTCGGTACAATCGCGAGGTCTTCCCGCAACTCCTTTCGAATTGGCGACATACCTATATGTGCCGGAAGTGCGGAACCACAAGGCTCATCACCGAGTGAAGCCTCATGGTCCATCGCGAGCCAGCTAGAGAGTCCCTTCACGATTGGCTGATCACTGATGAGTCCTTGTATATGTGCCTGCTTCATCTAGGGAGCGACAGTGCGGAGTGACCCGACCGCACTTTGGGCTATCGGGACCGTTCAAGCCCCATTCGCGGGGTGGGTTCTCGGTAGCGTTCCTGTCCCAAACGCGGATTGGGGCAACGGGGCTGATCTCTCCTCAAAGGCGGACTGGGTCAAACGGACCGGTCTTGGCCCATACGCAGAGTGGGTCATCGGGACCTCTTGTGCCTCGATCCCGTATTGAGGCATCGGGATCGTTCCTGGCCCGTTAGGATGATGCACAAATAGCTGGGCGACGCTGTGAGTCGGAAGCCCCCTAGTTCGGACGTGAGTCTTGATCCGCGTCCTTAAGCAGCAGGGTGAAGGTGTCTCGCGCGGCGCAGGCGAAATCTTCCGGATATGCGATACGGTAGTGGTCTAGAAACAGCTTCCCGACGGCGAGGCCGACGAGCGCCGGCGGCACGTCTGGGTGGTCGCACATAAAGACCGCTACCGTGTCGTGCAGACGTTCTTGAAGTCCATCCAGCAACTTTCGGGTATGTGTATCAACCATCTCGCTATGCGGCACCATCGTCTTTCCAGGGATAATTTCCCATATTAGAGTGAACGCAACCGCTTAGGTATCGGTTTGCTTGTGAAACGATGTGGAACGCCGATGACCCTTCTCCACAATGGGTCAACGGGACCGTCACTTGCTCAAACGCGGTGTGGGGCAACTACTCGCAATCAGTGATGATGTGCAGCGACGAGGGTTTGACACCGGGAACAGCCAAGATAAACCGGCGAGCGGTAGAGTGCCACTCTCGGGTTTTTGGCCCTCTACGTTCGGCGTTCCGTTCCAGCTTCCTCAGCCGGTCGCAAAAGAAAGCCCCAGCCGATTTGGCCGGGGCTTGTGAGGAGAGGAGATCGCTTACGGCTTGGCGGAGGTTACGCGACGCAACTCACTGGAACCCGCTTCGTGCTTTGTGAAAACGACATAGATCTTCGTGTCTGCGGGCACGGAGACCACGACACGGCTCTTGGCATTCAGGTTCATGATTTCCGAGTCACCGGCTGTCCCGATGTTCGTGGCCACCCGCTCGCGGAGCATGTCACCTTCGGAGAACGCCGCGCCGGTGTTGTTTCCGGCGATATCGGCAAGCAGGGAGCCCATGCCCTCGGCGCCACGAACCAGGAGGTTCTTGCCCGTGTTCTTGCCCGTCACCTCACCTTTGATAGGTCCTAGATCAAGGCCCGTACCGATGGCGTCAATCTTCTCTCGGGCGCCATCCAGCAGCTCAAGCTCGTCGAACTTCACGCTGACAAGCCCACTCGGATCTGCCTGCTGGAGCTCTCCATAGACGCGTGCTCCCGCGGGAACGATGACCCTGTCACCAACGGCGTAGGTGTACTCCACGATCGCGACGACCGGCGCCTGCACCGCACTCGAGACTTGTGTCTGTAGCTTGGCCTGGATCCGAGATCCTGGGGTCAGGTCGAGTAGAGGAATCTCGCTCGCGCTCGAACCGTCTTTGAGTGCGGACGCCGCTCGATCTTGAACCTCGCTGCGAACAAAGATCAGGGAGGGCTCTTTCAGAGCGTTTCGTTGCAGTGTCTGCTGCGGTGATGTTGGTGCGGTAGCTTCCGTTCCGTAGGGCCGCGGTTCCTCCCATCTCTGCTGGGTATCGGCGAAAGATGGAACCGACGCTAGGGGCGGGGCCGGTACCTGCTTCGCAGGGATGGGACTCGCAGGCGTAGACGCGCTCGTCGAGGGCGGCATCTTTGCCTCTGACGAACGCGTGCGCCGAATGTCGTTCGGCCCGAGTTGTCCTGCCGAGTTGTCTGGGGCAGGGTTGCGAACGGTCTCCATCAACGGGGTCACACTGCCCTTTGTTGGTTGCGTCATCTCCTGTTTTCCTTGCTGCGATGGAGTCTTTACCGTCATCTGTCTTTTCGGTGACCTCCCGACCAGTGCGGTGAAGATGAAGAAGAGGACCGCGATTGTGAGTCCGCCGCCAAGAAGCAGGAGCTTGTTCTTGCTGACGCCGGCCAGCGCGTTCACACCGGCCCGGGTTGCGAAAGCAGGCGTGGTGTCGGTCGCCGGTTCCTGTTTCGCCTCCACCTTGGGCGATCGCTCTTCAACCGCGAACGGACCAACGGTTTCGACGATTTCAGATAACCTGCGCCGGCCGTTTCTGCTGTCTTCGGTATTGGGTGTCATACTTCAAAGTCCTTTCTCCTAACGGTTGCCCGAAATGGGTGGGGTGAAGGGCAGCGGGATCAGGATCGGCTGGTCGACCTGATCTGCCTGGGCGATTTGCAGAAACAGCTTTTCCGTTGATTCCTTGAAGTTCGGGCGGTCGAAGACCACGACCCCGTCCGCTCTCGCTCCGGCCTCCAGCCGGGTCGTGCTCAGCTTGAAGCTCCGAATCTCAAGCTGGTCGGAGATGATGCCCTTACCCTCTTTCTTCTTTCTCTTAGTGGTCTTGCGCCCGGTGATCTGGATCTGCGGCGGAACGATCTCCACGGCGCGGTCGGAACGATTCAGGATGGAGTAGGAGATCATCGTCTGGTTGTCCCACTGCCGCACATCGCCAATCGAGGTTTCGATCTCTTTCCGCTCCCACTTGGTCCACTTCGGCGCGTTCACTCGCTGCTGTTGCGCAAACTCCACATCGAGGGCCGATGACGAAACCAATCCCGATCCACGCTGTACGTCCGTTACAGAGCTTCCGTGTTCCTCAGCTTGAGCTCTCGCAGGCGCAGGCGGAGGTGCGTCCGAGTTGATGAGGAAGCTCCGCGCGGCCCGGTACTCGATCAGGAAATCGACAGGCTGTTCCGGGCTATTCGCGGCTCCATCACTGATCAGCTCCAACGTCACATGCTGTCCCGACTTGGTGGCAATCAGGAGGTTGGACTGCGCTGACTCCTTGGTGATCGGTTTCACGTATACGTAGTCAGGTTCACCCTCGTTGTGTTCCGCTTTGAACGAGCCGGGACTGCCCAGGATGACGGAGGTGACCTCCTCGGGCATGCGGATGGTCGATTCAAACTCCGGTCGGAGATGCAGCAGCGTGATCTCGGACGGTTTGATGGTGACCGTAGCGACCCGTGCGTTTGCCATCTGTCCTGACGCGACGCCTCGCATGGGAAGCAGGATTGCAAGCCGGATGAACCAATGAAGTTTCATCGTGTTATCTCCTTCGCGGCTGCACGACCGCGCTCTTTCGCTTCATGTACTGCCGTCGGACGGCCTGAACGTAGGCGACTACGTCAGGATTGCGGTAGCTCAACTGCTTTCGCGCGATCCAGCGGTCGCCCGCATAGTAGGCTGCGGCAACTAAACGCAGATCGCCGTGGAACTCCCACATGAGAGTCGTCAAATAGCGCGTTCCCGCGGCGATGTTCTGCTCGACATCAAAGGGCTGGTACGCGCCGAACCGCCGTGCCGTCGCCGGCATGAGCTGCATCAGCCCGATCGCTCCTCTGGCCGAAACCGCCCTTGGGTTCCATCCCGATTCCACATCGATGAACGCGGCAATCAGCTCCGCTGGCACCCGGTATTGGGTGGCGTACCGCTGCACGCAGCGATCGGCGAGCGTGGAAGGAGGCGCTTGGGCATACGCCACGCCAGGCAGCGGAAGCAAGAACAGAAGTAGAACTCGCATCATCGCTCCTGGCCTCCCGCTAGCGCCATCTTCTCGGCGAAACGTGCGCCATCATCCAGAAGGCTCTTGAAGCCTTCACGAAGCAGCAGGTGACGGCGATCTTTCTCCGTCTTTGCTAGAAACGGCAGCAGAACATCGCGCAGTTCCTCGGTAACATGGTCTGTGCCAAGCAATTGAAGGGCGTTCGCAAAATCGATCATCTCGGACACCGAGGGTGGCTTTTCGAGCGAGTAATTCCGGAACGAGAGAGCGATCCCCGCCATCTCCCGATGGAACTCGGCGTCTGCGCTCCGGGTGCGACTCGCGATGATATCGGCTTCGCGCTGAGGCGTCGGGTGCTCGACACGCACGTACAGGCTGCGCCGGCGAATCGGATCGCCTAATCGCCGTTCCTCGTTGCTCGTGAGGACCACAAAGGGAACGCTTCGGGCCTCTACCGTCCCAAACTCCGGAATGGAAAGTTGCCAAGCCGAGAGGATCTCTAAAAGCATTGCTTCAAATCCGTCGTCTACCTTGTCCAGCTCGTCGATGAGCAGGACGCAAGGACGATCACATTCCAGCGCCCGCATCAGCGGTCCAGGGCGGAAGAAGTCGCGGCCTTTCAGGTTCGCTTGAAGGATCTGCCAGTTTTCGTGCTGCCCCTTCGAGAACTCCATATAGAGGCGCTGTAAACCCTCATCGAAGCGACCGATGGCCTTGTCTTCGCTGACCCCGCGATAGCACTGCAGCCGCTCGACGTGCGTTCCGGCCGCCGCGGCAACGGAGATCGCCAGCTGCGTCTTGCCGGATCCCGCCGGGCCTTCGAGGAGAAGCGGTTTCTTCAGCTTGGCAGCGAGAAAGACTACCTGGGTCATCACCGGATCGACGAAGTAGCCGGTCGCCGTCAGCTTTTCGGAGAGATCTGCGAGGGAATCAAACATCGCTCGCCTCCCCTCTGGCTGCTGTACTTGCAGCGATGTCGGAGAGCCGGACGCGGCGCAGGCGAGTCGCTCTTCTATCGCGGTATCTCGCGCGGCTCCACACATCAGCCAGACTCGCGATCCAGACTGCAACAAAGAAGAGAAGCAGCAGCCGGATAGGAAAGAGGTCTGAGTACGCCTGCCAGACTGCCATCCCGTATCGAAGAGCGACCAAGAGGTTCAAAGCGGTAAGCGCGACCGCAATGGACAGGTATTTGCATTTCCGACCCATGCATCCTCCCTCAAACGCGGAGTCAGCATGTGGCGGACCTGAAACTCGGTCAAATTCTGGTGTGAACGCCGTGTTCTCGCCTACGTAGGCTGATTGAAAGGCCATTGGCAATTCGGTTTCTGCTAGGACGATGCCGCCCCGCGAAGGACTGAGCCCGATCAGCACTGATCACGTGCTCCTGGCGAATTTGACCGAGTTATGACCTCGTTTTACACATGCCTAGCGCGGGCGGAGATCGCATCCTGCCGGACCGAGTCCGTTGTGAGGAGCCGAGGCGTTGCTTCTGCACTTCTCGGCAGCTCTGTTCATGGTTAGTCACTCGTCATGATTTGCTGCCGTTTCGAGTAGATGGGGCAATCCGCCGCGCGGGGTTCGATCATCGAGGTGCACGAAATGCTCTACAAAGAACGGGCTGATTTGGTGTCAAATGGATCCATTGTCCGGCGGCTCCTGAACGTCACGGAGGCAGCCCACTACTTGGGACTCGAAGTAGACACCGTCTACAAAAAGTCCAGGATGCGGGAGGTGCCCTCTGTCAAGGTCGGTCGTGCGTTGCGTTTCGATGTGAAGGCGCTTGAGCGATACATCGAGCAACACTCGATCAAAACCATTGACTAAAGGAGAAGCATTATGTCTGTTCACAAGAAAACAGAAGGTCTTTATGAAGTTCGTTGGAGAGAAGGAGGGCGGCAGAAGAGCATAAGAATCCATGGATTCGACGCCGCGAAAAAGGTCCAGCACAAAAAGCTCACCATCCGAGACGAGAACCGGCATCTCGACGTGAAGAAGGAGATCAACTACCGAATGTCTGACTTGATCGATCGTTACTGGACGCACTACGGAAGCAAGAAAGCTTCGGCAGATCGCGAGAAGAGCATTGTGGAGGGTATTCGATCCGAACTGGGTCGCAAGTTCGTGCGCGAGGTTGACGGCGTAGCCGTTCAACGTTGGTACGAAAACCTTACCGGTAAACGCGGTCTGGCCGACAACACAGCCGTGCGCCACTTCAACGTCATGCACCACATGATGGAGAAGGCTTCGACCATTTGGTCTCCGGAGACCGGCATCGACCGGAATCCCGCCAGTCTGATCGAGGTGAGACGTCCAGACGATTCAAGGGAGCGCTACCTGTCGGAAGACGAACTCCAGCGCATGAAGACTGCGCTGGACGAACGCATCCTCCGAAAGGGAACCAAAGACCCTAATCAGACGAATCGCAGGATGAGGCTCATTGTGTTGATCGCCGTTTCAACTGGGATGCGCTCCGCCGAGATCCACCGGCTGCATTGGTCCGACGTGAGGTATAGCGAAGGACTGCTAGCGGTTCGGGCAAAGCTGAAGAAGGGCAAGGAACGTTTTGTTCCCATGACGTCGGAGTTGGCTGAAGAGATTCGGGGGTACCCGGCAGTGATCGGACAAGATCGAATCTTTCCGCCGAAGGGTGGGCCAGCCAGCAAGCGTCAGAGGCTGGAAGGAAGTTTTGAGGACTTGCTCGAGAGAGCCAATATCCATGACTTCTGGTTCCACGATCTGCGCCACACCTTTGCATCTTGGTACATGATGAACGGCGGCGATCTCTACGAGTTGGCGAAGCTTATGGGCCACGCCAATATCAAGATGACCGAGCGTTACGCCAAGCTGGGGCGTGCTCACATCACCAAAACTGGAAGCACAGCGAAGGTGATCTGGACCATGATGGACAAGAACAAACCACAGCAAGAAGAAGCCTGCGACACGGCGAACATCGCTTGATGTTCGCGTATTGTTCGCGCGACTAAAACTCTAACTTTTTGCCCACCTCTAAGTTGTTGCAAAGATTGGTGGCCAGAGACGGGATCGAACCGCCGACGCCGGCCTTTTCAGGGCCGTCTTCCAAGTATGCTAAGCGGTTTAGGATCAATCGAAGTTGTTGGTAGGATGGGTGTTACCGGAAATTGTTTTGGGCGTGGATGGGACCATTTGGGCTCATTTCGCTTCCTTTGTGTACGCTATTTGTACGTCGACCCAGTGTTTAGGGGGCGTTCCGTAGTTATGGGGCAAGCGAATCCCCCTTGGAATTTGGTGGTGATTGGTTGCCGGGAGTGGGGCGATAGGCTTTCAGCCTCTCCGATTTGGCCGGGCTCCTAATCCGAATCGGACGGACTGCTAATCCGGATTAGACGCTACAATAATCTGAGATGGCCGACGCCAATTTCCAATTCGTTCAGAGATTCGCAGCACGACGGGTGGCCACTGCCCTCACTGACACTCCCGTGGTCATGCTTATAGGACCACGACAGTGCGGCAAGACGACGCTTGTCCAACAGTTCGCCGATGAGGATCGCGAGTATGTGACCTTGGATGACGACACGGTGCTTGAAGCCGCTCGCAACGATCCCGCTGGCTTTGTCCGTGGATTCGATCTTGTCACCATCGACGAAGTGCAAAGAGCACCGGAACTTCTGAGAGCCATCAAGAGATCCGTTGATGACGACCGCAGAGCAGGCCGTTTCCTGCTGACGGGATCTGCCAACATTCTCACTCTTCCTCAAGTGTCCGAGAGCCTTGCAGGCCGCATGGAAATCGTAAACCTGATGCCGATGTCGAGAGCCGAAATACTCGGCAAAGAGCCCACCTTCCTGAAGATGGCTTTCAATGGCAAATTGGTAAAGCCAGGGCCGGATATCGAAGGCGATCAACTGGTCCATGCGGTGCTGGTAGGCGGGTACCCGGAGATGCTGCGAAGAGAAGACTCTCGGCGACGCCAGGCTTGGGCACGGGACTATGTGAAGGCGATCGTACAGAGGGATGTGCGAGATATCGCGGAAGTAGAGAAGCTGGATCAGTTGCCGCGCCTGCTCCAGGCACTTGCTCACCAGTCCGGGCAACTTACCAACTTCACTCAAATCGGCGGACAGATCGGGATGGACGACAAGACGACGAGAAAATACACCGGCATCCTTGAACAGCTCTTTCTCGTGCAGCGGGTCTCCCCTTGGTTCCGCAATGACCTTAAGAGACTGATCAAGACCCCTAAACTGCATTTTGTCGACTCTGGGTTGCTCGCCACCTTGCTGGCGTTGACTCCGGAGCAGATAGCAAAGGACCGCTCAACGTTTGGTGCGCTGCTTGAAACATTTGTGTTTGCCGAAGTAATGAAGCAGACCACATGGTCCGACGAAGGCTATACGCTCCATCACTATCGGGATAAGGATCAGGATGAGGTTGACATCGTCGTAGAGGATGAGCACGGCGCACTGGTCGGTGTTGAGGTCAAAGCAAGCGCAACCGTCCACGCGAGCGACTTCAAAGGGATGAGGAAGCTACTGGAGATTTGTGGTGATGCTCTGAAACTTGGAATCGTGATGTACGACGGAACGAAGGTGGTCCCTTTCGGGGACCGCCTATTCGCCGCTCCTATGTCTTGCCTCTGGGTTTGACTCTTTCATGCCATGTTGTGGGTCAATAGATAAACTGTTGACGGGATAGCACTTATTAGTTGGCAAAACCGGCAAAACCGGCATACGTGGCAGCACTTGCTGCCAAAATGCTGCCAAATTCATCGACGGGTAATCGGGCTGAGCCGTGGGCGGACAGCCCGATTAATTGTGTAAACCGCATTCTCAATTTGATCGGTTAACGACGGCTTGTCGACCCCTGCAGCGCTACAGTTTTTATGTCCAGCGGCTGTACAGTGGAGAAGACCGCCGGCCTAGAGGGCACTGTGGTACGCAGGACAAGGGCGTCTGCCAACTGCGAGCGTCGACTATTGCGAAAAGCTGATACCTCTGCCCCGCAAGCGAGTGACAAGCGCGTCTCCAATACCTGTGCTAGGCGTAAGGACGCCGCCACGGCTCGGTAGTTCACAAGAATCAGTCGCAAGGGCAAGAGCGCTTTCGCAAACGCATAGTACGGTGATGCGATTCGCGGGATCGCCTTTGCCGGATAGACTCACCTCTGCCGTCTTTCCTTCCTGCGTACGTCCCCATACACGAGTACGGAAAAACCCTTTGTCCATACTCTCTTCCGAGGGACCGCTACCTGACTTCAACATGTTCCGCAGCAGGTTGCGGCTGAATGCCGAGCGAAGCAGAGCATAAAAGAATCTTGTACCGGCGGCTGTAAGGGCCGCCCAGACCGGTGCCAGGATGCCATGGAAGACCATGAATTCCTGATAGGCGACATCGAGGCCACCGAGGGCACAGCTCCGCCGTACCACTCGCGTGTCGATAATGCTCATGGGAAACGGTGCGATCCAGGCGTCCACATCATGGTCGTACGAAGCACTCGTGGGATCCTGCTCCAGCGTTTGAGGAGCACGATGAGGCCCGGAGTTCAGTAAGAAGAGAGCCTTGCCGATATTGCTAGCCTCGGAGCTGTAGGTATGGTGAGCACTGGCGATTGTCCCTCCATTAGGACGGCCACCACCGACTTGAAAATATGCCTTCGCCACGGCCAGACTCGGACCCAGTTTCTTCTGCAACAGGTAGACACCCAAATCGGAAGGCACAGAGTCGAAGCCACAGAGTGGAACGATCCGCGTCCCATCGCGCTCGGCTTGGGCGTGGAAGCGGTCGATCAACGATCGTACCCAGGCGATCTCCCCGGTAATGTCGACGTAGTGAGTGTAGCGGTTGACACAGGCCTCGACGAGTGAATCGCTATACAGCTCAAAAGGGCCTGCAGTTGACAGCAGAACGTGAGTGCGTAAAACAAGCGCGTCTGCCTCCTGTCGGATGGTCGAGTCACACACCAGAATGGGTACACCCGCCTTGAGTAGCTCCAGCTTGTCATGGTTACGGCCTGCTATCGCCCACCTGATCTCAGATGGCGCGTGTTGTTGAAAATATCGAACCGCTTGGCGGCCGGTGAATCCAGTAGCTCCATACAGAATGACGTCGAACTCGCGCGGTGTTGTCTTCACAATCACCGCAACCCACCTTCCGATGCTGATGGTGAGTGAGTTTTTCCCATCCGTCCTGCAATCAGGCGCCAAATGGACGGCGCGCCAAAGAAGTACCAGACAGCAATGCCAGTGTCGCTGATCGCACAACCGAACGAGGATAGAGGAACATAGGACAGGATCGGTTGACCGTATACATGATGCATGATGTCCCAGGCAACGTGCAGCATCCAGCCGATGCCGACGAATTTATAGTCCGTCAACGAACGGTACGCGAGCCACAGGAAGAGAGCGCCAAAGGCGATCTCCCACCCACGGAAGCTGCTCCCGAAATAGACGAAGCCAGCCCCTGCAATGAACAATGCGCTGAACTTCTGGCGGGTAGGTTCTTTGAACAGGGAGGTCAATGTGATGAAGACCACCGCTACAACGACGGGTGCAATGATTTGGAGCGGGCCGACTAGAGCAATCTGCACTGGCACTCTCATGTCCTTTTGGTCACACTCGCCTTTCTGTCTAGCTCTCGTTAGCGGCTGGAGGGACGAAGAAGCCGGTGACATCACGGATTTTTCCCGATTCGTCAAATTTGACGAAATCGAACCCGAGGTTCGAGGCCGTTCCATCTCTTGTGACCAGCTGCCAGTTTACGAGGGCTGTGCCGTGGTGCGCGAAAATACTTCTGAGAGCAAAACGTCCGCCCGGCTGCCGCTCTTGGAAAGCTTCCATCAGTTTTGTGATCTCTCCATAGCCGTGGCATTCGATCCTGGGATCGACGTAGCCGAAATCGGCTAAAAGGCACTGCGAGAGCAGCCCCTTACGCTCTTCTCCACTGCCGGCCGACCATGCTTTGCTGTAAAGCTCCCACTGTGAACGCATCATCTCTGGCGTCATAACTTTCTCCCTTTTCTTTGTCTACTGACTTCATTCGTAAATGTTGAATTGTCAGCCAATTGACTGCTGGTGCATGGCGATCAGACGCCAGTTCTCAAGCGCGGCTCTGCGGTGTGGTGCGGCTTCGCGTTCGTAATCGGAGCTTTCGGCTACCTCGCGAAAGGCAGCATAGTTGCCGTACTCTACCAGAACGACATCATCCCAAGGCTCCTCTTCGGAACCAACGAGCGCGGCCAGCACAGAACCAACGAAGGCCGGCTTGAAGTTCTTCGTGCTCTCGGACTGGGCTGCAATCTTCGCGAACGCAGGAACATACCGCTGGTAGTAAGCTTCCTTGCCAGAGCAAGGGGGCAAGTCGGTGCGGTCGCCATAGTTGGCTTGTTTCTTGTAGCGCAGCAGATTCAACATGACGAATGGAGTGTTTTCTGGAACGGCTGTGGCGCCCTTCGCAATGTCTTGCGTATTCAGTTCTGTCAGATTCATGTTTAAATGCCTATTCTTTCCTGTGTTTTAGTGAATTGCGAAGCGGAGCGAACAGCCGCTTCTAGCTGGCAGATTGCCAATGCTCCTCGAGCGCACGGGCGGTCTCAACCGAGGCCTGAAGGGGAAACCAGTGGCCGGTGTCGAACTTGAGCACGCGTCGAGCACGGGTGTCCTGCCCAAGCTGGTCGGCAAAGCGAACCGGACAGGCCTCATCCAAAGCGCCCCACAACACCAGGCCAGGTGCTTCAATCTTTGCCAGGTCGGGCTGCCACTCGCGTCCGACGTTGACCGCGGAACGATAGAGGCGGAGGATGCAATCCTTCATACGTTCGTCTACGTGATTTGTGGCTTCGATGGCCAGGTCCGGCGGGACACCGAGCTGTTCAAGCTGTCCGCTGAATTGCTTTGGGTCGAGCTTAGCCATCAAGTCCTCACCTGCGCCCGGTGTTTGCCAGATCTTCGCGAGTGGATGCCACTCATAGTCTTTGCTCACGGGTCCGTTTCCTGCTGCCCAGGTCCTGATTAGATCCGAACGAAGAGAAGCGACTCGCGCGACAAAGATGCACCCCCAATCGTGTCCGACTAGATCGACGGGACCAGACTGCTGTTCAAGTTGCTTGATGATCCAATTGACGTACTCCTCTTTCGTGGCTTGGAAGCCATTCGGGAGGGGACTGTCGAAACCTGGAAGAGCGAGAGTAACGATGTCGACTCGATCTAGATGCCCGAGTACCGGTTTCCAGACCCGGTACGTATCAGGAACACCATGAATGAAAACTGCGGGCATCGGCTGTGTCCTTTCATCGCATATCTCGGTTTAAGGCAAACGGACGCTAGAAAAAGCCCGTCATCTGCACTAATCGTCCGTCTTGCCCTATGCGGGAGTAGCTTGTCCCGCTCGTCAGCACCTTGCCTTCCCGGTCGTATATGGTCCAGTTGCAGAGACCCTGATCGTGGTGATGAGCGAATCGGTCATTTTCAAAATAAGAGCCCGGGTATTTCTCCTTTGAAAGTTCAATACGCGCAATCAGGTCATTGCGCGTATGACGCTGCTCGGTAGGATCCGTATAGAGACAATCTTCGGCAGCGCAGCTTTCCAGCCGCCTCGCCCGCTCCTGCACTGAGGTCCGACCAAGCAGAGAGGTACGTGTTCCAAACGGAAAGATATTCTTGCTTCTGCATACATGCTCCTTCGCTACCTACCCGCGCTGACCGACGGGCGTTAGCGTACCTAGTAGACAAGATGTCATATATGCATAATGACGTTGTATGGTATATTTGTCAATAAAGGTGCTGTCGCTATGGCTGTGAAGCAGACGCCTGAAGAAGCGGCTCTGAAGAGGGACCAAATAATTGTCGCGGCGACTGCAGTGTTCCTGCGGTACGGGCACGCACGTACCACCATGAACGACGTGGCCGAGGAAGCCCGGATCTCTCGACCGGCCCTCTACTTAGTGTTTCCTCGAAAAGAGGACATTTTTGCCGCAGTGACGGAGCGTTTGATCCAGAACAAACTTGAGCAGTACAGACAAGGCCTGCCCAAGATGCGCACCCTGAAGCAGAAATTGCACTTCTGCTGTGAACAGTGGGCCGGCGTCGGCTACGACATGACGAAAGCCCATCCCGACGCAAAGGACGTGTTCAATCTCGACTTTGCTCCTGTGCGAAAGATGTACGCCTCACTTGAGAGTTTCTGGGCAGATTTGCTTCGCGAGGGAGTAGCCGATTCCAAGCTGAAGACCACTCCCGAGGAGCTGGCACGTTTGCTGATCTTTTCCATGCGGGGCTTCAAAGACATTGCGAAGGATGCGGCCCATATGCGCCGCCTGATCGCGCTGCAGGTTGATGTCGTTCTTGCCTCTTTAGGTACCGCAAGCTAGCTTCTTCGCCGGTTCTGACCCCGAGGCGAGAAAACATCAAGGACAGGAGTAACATAACCGTTCAGTACAAGTTGAACTTCCTTCGCTTGTTTGCTCGACTCAAGCGTCCGATCGTCCGCAGCTCCGGTTGAACTATGCGCGGTCTGCCCAGGTGTCCTTTGGTTGGAATAGCCGGTTTGGTGTCAGCTTCTCGTAGCCGAGGTGATCAGGACGCCACAAGATTTCCAAGAATGCGCCCCACGGCGTTTTGAAATACCAGATCCGCTCACCCCGCTTCAGGTCGCCCTTGGCATCGAGTGGCCCTTTCAGCAGTTCGGCGCCGTGCTCCTTCAGGGCGGCAGCGGCGGCTTCGAGGTCATCGACGAAAAAGGCGATGTGGGTTGCTCCGTAGTCGATATTGCTCGGCATCGTGCGGTTTTGCGTGTCCGCGTCGAAGGCCATCAGCTCAACGTTGATATTGGGTCCAAGCCGGAGCATCGCCATATGGATGTTGTGTATAGGAACGCCGGTCGGAGTCTCGTGAAATGGACCGAGTTTCCAAAGCATTTCGGCTCCAAGTGCGTTCTCGAAAAACTGGATAGCCATATCGAGGTCAGGTACAGTAATGCCGACATGATCGACGTGGCGAGCGGAAACGATTCCCTTCGACATAGGTGTTCTCCTTTAATTAGCGAAGCATGGTCTTCAGTAGGACATAGCCGCTCTCACCGAGCACCATGCCGAGCAGCCCGGTGAGGGCGACAAGGGGTGGGGCTGGACTCTTGACGCGGCAGACAGCGTAGAGGGCCCCTACCGCACACCCCAAAAGGAACGAAAGAAGGTAAGCCTTCAAAGCCGGCCCTCCACTCGATCGAAAAATCGCAGCAGGTGTTCGGCGACGATGTCCGGTTGCTCTTCCATGACATAGTGCCCGCAGTCGTCGATGAAGCCTCCTTCAACGTGTTCGGCGAGCGATTCCATAGACGCCTTCAGGCGTTCTCCGACCGCGCTCTGGCCGCCGAGCGCAAGCACAGGCATCGGCAGCTTCGTCTTACTGAATTCCTTGTTCTGCGACGCACTTTTTGCCACCGCGCGGTAGTAAGCGAAGCCTCGGCTCATGGCTCCGGGCCGGGCATAGCACTCGACGTAGCGATCGCGGTTGGATTGTGGAATGCGGTCCAGCTGCACCGCTTTGTGCTTGAAGAGCCAATCAAACAGCTCGCGTTCCCGCCCTGCTGTCAGCGCTTCGGGCAGGTCGGGAAGCGTGTTGAACGCGAATTGCCACAGCTTCACGTTCACCTCCGGCGGTAAGGGGAAGCTCTGTGGCGTGCCCGTACCAGGAACGGCGGTATCGAGAAGCGTGAGGCTTCTGAGCTGGTCTGAAAACTGTGCGGCCCACGCATACGCGATCCAGCCGCCCACGTCGTGGCCGATCAGGTGCAGCGGTTCAGGCACCAAGGTCTTCACAGCACGGGCAAGCACCTTCGCAACGTTGCCTGTGTCATAGCCGTCTATCGGCTGCTCGGAATCTCCCAATCCTGGCGGGTCTATAGCTAGCACCTGGTGGCTCTTCGCCAGTTGCGCAAAGACTTCGCTGTAGGCCTCCGCGGTTTCGGGCCATCCTGGCAGCAGAACGACCGTCGTTCCTGAGCCTGCTGTGAAGCCATGCATTCCGCCGGGAAGCGCTACTTTCTTGAAATCTGGACTCATACTGTCTTCCTTTCTTCTTCTGCAGATCACTGCGGCCCGTCAATACCCGCATGCCTGCCAGGTATCCATTGCACGCGCAGAACCAGCTTGTTGCCCTCGGGCCGGTTCAATGCGCCAAGTTCGTGATAGCCGTTTGCATAAAAGATCCACTGACCGCGATCCCAGACCACTCCCGGACCGATAGCCCCCACCTGCTCCGGCGAGCCCGCGAGCTCCAGACCGTTGATCCGCGGTTCAGTGATCTGCTTCAGCAGGTACCCATTAGCTCCAACCCAAACTCCGTGCGACATGCCGTAAGCGGCTGTCGCGTTGAAGTGGATTGCCTGACCCGCTTGGCTGGACCGCGCGTTGTCGCCGACTGCGGGATCATGATTCACGCCGTTGTAGAGATAATGAACGCGCCAGCTTGTCTCAAAATGCCTGGTCGGAAAGAACGTGAACGCATAGTACGGATGCACGGTAAAAGCGTGACCGCTCAAGCTGACGGGAGTGTTTTGCCGGTACTCTCCCACGGGCACTTCGAAATCCAGTACAAAGCGCTGATTGAGCTGACTCGATCCGAACTTGAGTGCCTTCCACTGTAGAACTAGGGGCGACAACGTAAGATCTCCGAAACCGCCGGCAACGCCGCCAGCGCCGGCATTTACGTGCGCTGCGGCCACAACCACTTCAATGCCCCACCACGCACCCAACAGCGTGTGCTTGCTGAGCAGAACGCTGTGCGTGAGCCCGCTGATGCTGTTGACTGCAGAAGCGTCCGGTAAAGCCTGTCCCGTGCCATCGATTCTCCCACCGCTGTGGCTCGCGTCACCGATCAGTTCCAGCAGGAAGCCCGGCGCTCCAAGGGCGTCGAGAAAGCTGGTATCGCCGAGATTGATCGCCGGCTCCGGTGGATGCTGTTGCTGCGCACACACGTTGCCAGCGCAAGCAGCCAGTACCATCAGCAAACCCCCAAGCCGATACATGACATTGGACATCAGGCGCTCACTTCCCGAAATCGCAGGCTCAAGACTTCCTCACGCAGCGAGTTGAGCCCTCTTGTAAGAACCCTCAGCGTATCTGGATCTCTAACCTTGCCATCGCTGATCCGGTTGTCTACACCGGCCAATAGAATTTCGTGTCCCGGCACGATATGCGCATGCATCGAAACAAGCGTTTCACGCAGCTGATACTGCGCCCTCACGCCTCCGGTGCCTCCCGGGGCAGAGGTGATAATCAGCACCGGCTTGCCGCGAAAGCAGGAAGCGAACGCAGGGCGGGAAGCCCAGTCGAGCGCATTCTTCAGTACGCCGGGAACGCCATGGTTGTACTCGGGGGTGGCGATCACCACACCGTCACAGGCCGACACGTCAGCGCGCAGCTTCGCAATTGGCGCGAGTGGCGGTTCAATGTCGAGATCTTCGTTGTAGGGCGGAATGTCGTTGAGAGTCTTGACGGCGAGCGAAGTGCTCGGAAAGGCTTCGCGGCTCATCGCTTTAAGAAGGGCGGTGCTGAAAGATGCTGCCCGCAAGCTGCCTGAGATCGCCAACACTTGAAGGAGATTGCCCGGCATTTCTGCGATACCTCTTCCATATTCGATCATTACCTTTCTCATCTTCACAGATAAAGATGCGTGGGAATTGGAGGCGTCTCACGATATTTCATGATGTCATTTATCATCCTTGGTGATATCTGGAAAAGGGGAGGCGCAATGGATATTCGGCACTACCGCAGCTTCATCGCGTTGGCAGAAGAATGCAGCTTCACATTCGCCGCACGGAAGTTGAATATCGTTCAGTCCGGCTTATCTGTCACGATCAAAGAGATGGAGGAGGAACTAGGCGTTCAGCTCGTGCAACGAACCACGCGTCGTGTGTCCCTCACAGATGCGGGAGTCTCGTTTCTGGAGTACGTCAGGCCGGCCGTCACCATGCTGAACGACGGCATGGAAGCTGTCCGCTCTCAAAGCCAAGTAGTGCGCGGGCGGCTCAGCCTCGGCATACTTCAGAGCATCAGCCCGTATATCGATCTTCCGACTGTTCTAGGCAGGTTTCACGCACAGTACCCCGATGTGGAATTTTCGGTCCGATCAGTCGACAGCACGCAGGCGCCGGAACTAGTGCGGTCAGGGTCCGTTGATCTTAGCTTTCACGCAGTCACGACAAAACAGGTTGCGGCCGGTATCGAGGCCATTCCCTTTGCACACGATAACCTGATCGCCATTTGCGCCGACACGCACTCCTTGGCACTGCGCAAATCCGTGACTCTGGAGGCGTTGATCGAATGGCCCTTTGTCGACCTCACGCCGGAGCGCGCTCTCCGGGCACTCATCGACAAAAGTCTGGCTGACCACAATCTAAGCCGCAAGAGCATGTATGAGGTGAGCAGTGTCGAGACAATGATGCAGTTCGTTGCCGGGGGACTCGGCGTGTCCATTGTGCCGGTGGCCTTGGCGAAGGCGTGCGCCCCGGTACTGCGGTTGCACATGCTGCCTTTTCGCGATCAGAGCTTTCGCATGCCCAAATGGAGACTCGTAATACTTAGCCGCACACTTCGCCGGAAGCTCTCAGGGAAGACTCTTCCGGAACTGATGATCGAGGCGCTCACTCAAGCAGCAAGAGAGTCGAAGAGAAAGGAACACAACGATGGCCCGTCTGCGACTCATTCACCTTGCTGATATTTCGATTCATGATGGACGCCGCACGCTCTGGAAGCCGCTATGACATAAGTAGACTAAGTGGCGGAGTTGCTTGCCGCAAGCGAGCGAGCCGTCACTATCCGAAGCAGCGAAGAAGACATGAATCTATTCTGTCGGAAAAGCGGAATTTTGCGCCTATACACTTCAATTCGTCCTACCTTCGGTCAACCGAGCCGCATACCTAGACTAACGAATACGCTGCCAAGGGAGGTTGCCTCTGTCCCTTTCCTGGTAGTCGACGTTCCCGCTTCGTGCCGGTGACTGGAGCCACATTCCGGCGGCGGCTGTACTGGCGCGGCGAGCATCCCATGATTCGCTTGAACGCTGTGCTGAAGGCGCTTTCGGACTCGTAGCCGAGAGCGGGTGCAATGATGGAGATGGAGTCGTCGGAAGTCTGCAGCCGGTCTCCGGCAAGCATCATGCGCCAACGGGTCAGGTAGTCCATCGCGGGGAGCCCCACTACTTCTCTAAATCTCAAAGCGAAAGTTGTTCGCGACATCCCGGCGCGCTCAGCCAGCATTTCCAACGTCCAGCGACGTGCGGGATCGCCGTGCATGGCGTTAAGCGCGGCATTCATTTGCTTGTCGGCCAAAGCGAACAGCCAGCCGACGCCGCCCTTCGGTTCGTGCGCCAAATGAAGCCGGAGCGCCTGAATCAACATCATGTACGCAAGTTGCTGAATGGCCAGAGAGTCGCCTGGCTCTCGTTCCTGCAACTCCTGCCTCATGCGATCCAGACACCAGCGCAGCGATGCCTTCTTCGATTCTCCCCGAATATGCACGATGGGCGGAAGCATCCCTAGCAGCATGCCGACGTGGTCGCCGCTGAGGACGAAATAGCCGCCGACGAAGAAGCAATCTCCTCCGCCCTGGTGTGAGACAACGCCGCCGTTCAAGGGTGTCGCGTAGAGAATCCGAGCGTCGAACGGCGGTAAACTCAAATCGCTCGCCAAGCGAAAAGGTCGTCCACTCGGCAGCAGAAAGCAATCACCGGCTTGCAAGTGCACCGCGTCTTCAACACCTTCGACCTGCAGCCAACACTCCCCCGAATCCAAGGCATAGCACTTGATGCCTCGATTCACGGGGTACTGAATACACCAGTTCCCACCGACATCAAGGCCACCAGAGGCGTAACTGCGCGGCTTCATTAAGGAGAGAACGTCTGAGAGGGCGTCCATGAAGTCCTTCCCGAACGATCGCAAAGATAATGCGAACGGCACAGCATGGATTGTACGACTTCGATCGCCTAATCTGCTTGTACTGGAGGTCTGGACGTTCCTACCCTTCAGCCAGTTGGCGGAACACCGGCATCGATAGAAGTACATGATTTCCTGAGGGACTGACACTGCACAACGAGGACGCAAACATGGCACAATACGACGGAAAACAGGTGGTTATTACGGGCGGAACGAGCGGCATCGGACTCGCTACCGCAAAGTTATTGCTTAGCCAGGGTGCACGGGTGTTGATTACCGGACGTGCTGGGAAGGCGCTGGATGCAGCACGGCAGGAGCTCGGACCAAAGGCGCTCGTGGTTTCAAGTGACGCGGCCTCGCTTACCGATATCGAGGCGCTCGCGTCTCAGGTGAAGTCTGAATTCGGAACGTTCGACGCGTTGCTTATTTGCGCCGGTGTGACGCGCTTTGCGCCGTTCGACGGGGTGACCTCGGAGATGTATGACGAACTTTTTGCCGGAAACACGAAGGGTGCGTACTTCACTGTCCAGAAGCTTGCTCCCCTGATGAAGGAGGGCAGCGGTATCGTTTTCGTCACATCGGTTGCGAATGCGCTCGGCATCCCGATGATCAGCGCGTACTCAGCCACAAAAGCCGCGTTACGTTCCATGACGCGCACGCTGGGCCGCGAGCTCCTTGATAAGGGCATCCGTGTGAATGCGGTCAGCCCAGGGCCAATCGACAGCGGAATCCTTGAGAAGGCGATGCCAAAAGAGGCCGCTGCACAAACCAAGCAGCAGATGAGTGCCGACAATCCCATGAAGCGCTTTGGACATCCCGAGGAAGTCGCCAAGGCTCTGATCTTCCTCGCCTTCGAGGCCACCTATACGACAGGTGCCGAACTGGTCGTAGATGGAGGAGGCTCCCAGCTTTGAGATGGGAGGTCTTGACTATCTCCAATGTGCAGATGGGTACGCCTGAAGGCGTACGCGCGAGATCGTCACGTTACGTGAGATCCGCGCTGCTTCCCGCAGCGGTGCTTGCCCCTCTGATCATGGCCATGGCCGCGTGCACAGCTGCGGCCCAGAACGCCACCGATACAGCCTTTCAGAAAAAGCAGCAGGACGCCAACAGCAAGCCTGGTCCGCGCACGGCACTCACGAGAACGATTCCTGTGCCTGACGATCTTGATGCTCCCACAGCATCGCTGGTGGGCGCGCCGTACTCCTCCTACTGGAACCTGAACCCGCCCGACGACGAAGGCTGGCGAACGATCGTTAAGCGAGCCGCGGACGCGGCTATCCCAAAGCTTGCGCAGCAGCGCGCGGCTCTCGGCGTGTCGATAGTATCCACGACAATCGGCGGCGTGAAGGCTTACATCCTCATGCCGAAGGAGATCCCGGCCGCGCACAAAAGCCAGCTGATCGTTCATTTTCATGGAGGCGGTTATATCTTCAGTCCGGGCGAGGCGGGCACAGGTGAGGCCATGCTGATGGCCGCTTACGGCGGTTACAAGGTTCTCTCCATCGATTACCGCATGCCGCCCGACGCACCGTATCCCGCTGCGATGGATGATGCGACCTCTGCCTGGCGGGCTCTAGTGAAGACGATAGACCCGCGTCGCATCGCGATCGAAGGCACCTCGACTGGTGGCGGCATGACGCTTGCGCTTGTGTTGAGAGCGGAGGCGGAAGGCCTGCCGCTCCCCGGAGCGATCGCACCGGGCTCCCCATGGTCCGACATGACAGGCGTAGGCGACAGCTATAAAACGAACGAGTGGATTGACAACGTGGTCGTCAGCTACGACGGTTATCTAAGCCGCGTCGCCCGACTTTACGCTCACGGCCACGATCTTAAAGACCCGCAGCTGTCGCCCATCTACGGAGACTTCCACGGTATGCCGCCTGCCATCCTCACAGCCGGCACGCGCGATCTCTTCCTCTCCAACACGATCCGGGTACAGCGCAAGCTTCGCGAGGCCGGCGTCGAAGCGGACCTGGAACTCTACGAGGGACTGTCTCACGCGCAGTTCAACTCGGACCCAACCGCACCAGTGACAAAGGAAGCGTACCGCGAGATGACACGTTTCTTCGATGCGCACCTAGCTAAGTGATGCCGCGATGGTCGTGGGCAAAGCAAAGATGAAGAGCCGAAAACCGATACCCGTAGACATTCTCTTGGCGCACCCGCGTCAAGCGCAGCGCTGCAGACCACCTTTGGGTTTTGCCGCATCCTCCACCGTTACATGGGCCACGCCTGAATGGCTGCGCCGAATACCGATATAAACTTTGTGCGTGTGGCGCCATCGCGGGCCAAGGTAGACCTTCCTTGAATTAGAGCCATCACATAGCCTGCCATTGCCCCTACATCTACCTTCCTGGCCGGCCGCGTGTTCCATTTTCCCGCTCGATTTTGTGCGAAGACCGGCCAAAGGGAAGCTATGCGCGTATAGGCACCAACATCTTCCCGGCGATCCGGCAGCCGCTCCTTACGGGCGTGGAGAGGCCAGATGCCGGGCGGCACTCACAACACAGGCCCGACGCCGGCTTCGCTCCCGTGAAGCACTGCCATCCGAGCCTGTGATCATGCGCGACAACTGGGGTACGGCAAACCACCACGCAGCCAGTCCTATCAGTAAAAAGACCAGCTTTGCTGGATCAAGATCGTCATTCAGTGTGCCGTTCCGTTGTGCTTCGGCAAAGATCGCAACCGTGCGCTGATAGTAAGCCGTGCGGGCCGCTTCGTTTACGGCTGGACCCTCGGCCAGACCCTCCCAGAGCAAGAGCCGGACCAGTTGAGGATGCTCGGCATGATAGTCGAAGATACTCCCCGTATATTCCCCGATATCCTCCAGCCCGGGAGCGTTCGCACCCAGGGAGAAAGCGAGCTTTTCCAGTTCCTCAATGAGCACCGTCTCAAAGAGTCGTCGTTTGTCCCCGAAGTAGTTGTAGAGCCGCTCCTTGTTGATTCCCGCGAGAGCTGCAATTCGCGCCATGGTCGTACCATCCGGACCATGTGCTGTGAACTCTGCGCACGCCGCTTGCTGAAGACGACGGCGTGTTTCCTGTGTATCCCAGGCCATCAACCGATTCTATTTGAATCTCCAACGGCTAGGTTGGAATCTCATGTAATATCCAACCAAAGCGTTGGAGTTAGATTGAAGATCATCGGCTGTTAGGAGAGCAAGTATGTCGGGAAGAGTTGAGCATAAGATTGCGGTGGTTACAGGCGGAACAAGCGGCATTGGATTGGCAACAGCCAAACTGCTCGCAGCAGAGGGGGCCAAGGTTTTTGTCACAGGGCGAAGGAGTCCAGAACTCGCAGCGGCGATCGAGCAGATCGGTCATGGAGCTGCGGGCATCCAGGGCGACGTTTCCAAGCTGGAGGATCTCGACCGGCTTTTCACGGTGGTGAGAGGGCAAGCGGGGCGGCTGGATATTCTGTTCGCGAATGCCGGCACAGCGGAACACCTCACGATGGAACAGGTAACTGAGAGTCAGTTCGAAGCCGGGTTCTCCGCAAACGTCAAAGGTGTGTTCTTCTGCATGCAGAAGGCTTTGCCATTAATGCCCGATGGAGCGGCCGTTATTCTGAATGCTTCCATGTGGACGATCAAGGGAATACCTGGATTCGGCGTGTTGAGCGCGAGCAAGGCCGCGGTTAGGAGCTTCGCGCGGACTTGGGCGAACGAACTCAGAGGGCGGCGGATACGCGTAAATGTCGTCAGCCCAGGCCCAGTACAAACTCCTTCGATTGAGAAGGCGACAGGTGGCCGGGAGAACGCCGAGCGACTCTTGTCGGAACTGTCGAAAGATATCCCTCTCGGTCGCCCCGGCAGGCCGGACGAGATTGCAAAAGCGGTTCTATTCCTCGCCTCAGACGATGCAAGCTATGTGAACGGCGCTGAACTTTTCGTCGATGGCGGGATGGTTCAAGTCTAGCGGCTATTCATCTGCAAACACGTGTTGACTCCTTCTAAGCCGTCCCGTATTTAGTCAGCGTTCCCAAAACGTAAGATTGGAAAAACTCAGGACCTGAACAACATCACATTTTCAAAACAAGACATAACTAATAGTCTAGATAGCTCGACCAGGATGGCAGTGCGTCGCGATTCGGAAGGCCGCTATGCTGTCTCAGCTTGCGCTTTGAGCCTTTCGAGCCAGCGACGGAGGTGCTCTCTAAGCTTCTCGTTGCTGTAGAGCAAAGATAGAAGAAAACCTACGGAGGATTCCGAGAATGTAACCTGCGTCTGCGTCTCCGAAAGCGCCTCGAATTGCCACTTGGTGATTGCGGAGAAGCCCATATAGGTGCCGCAGATCATCACCAAGTGCGGACCATCGCTTTTCGTAACATTCAGGTGATGCTTGAGAACTCCGCCATATGTAAGCCTTGCGCCCGGGCCGAATGGCCCCTGGAGCTCCGCATTGCTCAGGTAGCTGTACCACTCTGGCCAGTGGTCGACATCTGTCTGAATGGCCCATACCTTCTCAATGGGAGCGTCGATCGTGATCGTCTGAGAGTCTTGCACTCGCGCGTCAGGGATCATGCGTCCTTGTATCGCGAGAGCTTCGAGGTTTTGCATCGTCATAAGCGTTTGCCTTTCACGTCACGTTGGCGTGGTGTGCAGCGGACTACTTGCCCGCTCCTGCGAAGCTCAGACTGAAGGGCCCTTTTCCGGCGCCTCGGGAAATCAGGTCGAGCAACAGATCGACACTCTCCCCCACGCTAGAAAAGCCTTTCTCTTTGCGCATCCGTCCTCCCGCTGCGAGATCGATCAGACCGTGCACGGAGGAAAATAGAATCCCTGTCAGAGCAACGTTCTCCATCTCAGGAAAGAGTGCGGAGGTCTGACACTCCTTAACGATCGCGGCGAATTCAAGAAAGGTCTTCATGGCAGCCGATTCCAGGTCGTCTCCCTTCGGAGCCAGGTTCGGGTCGCTGAACATCAGTTTGTAGCGTGCCGGGTAGGTGCGGCCGTATTCAACGAAAGTCTCAAGAGCCTTTTTCAACTTCCCCATCGGCTTCGACTGGGAACTGCGGATGGATGCGAAAGCTGCTGTGAGAGCAGTGAAATCCTCGATCGCGACGGCTGCCAGCAGAGCGCTCCGGCCCTCAAAGTGTTTGTACGGAGCATTGTGCGATACACCGACAGCACTTGCCACTGCGCGAAGAGTTACCGCGCTCTCCCCACCTGAATCGAGGAGAGCCGCAGCTGCTGCCACTAGCTTCTTATCTGTTCGCATACACGAGCGCGGCTTCCTCCAAACGGTGTGGCTTTTCTTGTGGCTGCAGGTGGACCAGCTGCTCAGAGTCCGCCCACAACTTTGCCGCGCGGGCCTGATCGTAGGAAACTTGCGAAGAACGCGCTTCGATGATGGACCCGTTCTTCGACTGGATGTACTTCCCCGATGCCTCGGCATAGGACGGGTCAGACACGACTCGGGCCAGGGCTGGACCGGAGACCGCAAGACTTCCCATTGTGACGCCAAGCCGTTTGAAAAACCACTTCATGAACGACGTGCGAACTAGCCACTGAACGAACTTGGGCGATGTTCTGGTCAGACCTGTTTCTGGAATCAGCCCTGGATCGAACGCGACAGAAAGCACCGAGCTGTCACTCTCTCGCAGCTTGCGGTCCAGAGCATAAGCAAACATGATTGTGCACAGCTTCGAGCTGGTATAGCGCTTTCCACCCGAGATCGGCTTGATGCCATTCTTCCCTTCGTGCCCTAAAGCGACTGCGTCTGGCTCAGCAGCGGCTCCGACCATCTTGCCATCCATGGTCGCCGGATCGTGCGTTCCGCTGGCGGTGAATACAACTCTGCCCTTCTCGGAGATGCTGTCGAGCAAGAGATTGACCAGCAGGAAATGACCGAGAAAGTTGGTGGCAAAGGTCTCTTCGTATCCATCCTGGCTGTACGAAATCGAACCCTGAAACTGCCCGCCAGCGTTGCATGCAATTGCCTGTAATGAATCGATCTGGCCGCTCTTCAACATGGCCTTGCAGCTTTCGGCCGCGGCTCGGACCGACGCCAGAGACGACAGGTCGAGCTGAAGTGTTGTGACCTTGATTCCATGACGCGACCGCAGATCTTGTGCAGCACTTTCCATCTGCTCGGGATTGCGGCCTGCAAGAATGAGATTCGTGCGTGAACCGGATGCGAGCTGCTTGGAAACTGCTAAACCCAAGCCTGAATGACCACCTGTGATGAGAACTGTTGGCATTGCTAACCCTCCCTATGAGGTTGACTATGTCAACCATACCTCCAGAAGGTTGACAATGTCAACTTGTTTGCCCTGAGACCCTCAGGGTACCGCTGACTCGCAGCCATCAATGGCGCAATCGAGTCCATGATCAAGCCGCTCGCTAAAGAATTGAAGCCCATCCGCATCCACGCCGTTTCTCCTGGAGTGGTCGAGACAACTTGGTGGGACAGGGTCCCGGACCGAGCACGTGAACAGATGTCGAAGTGATATTTGGATGCTTCACTGGTTGGCCGGAACGGTAAAGCTAAACATCTGGCCGATGCCATCGTTTTGCTGGTCAGGAACTGATTCATGACCGGCGCCGTTATCGAAGTTGACGGAGGGTTGTACCTTAACTACTTGAAGTCCTATCCGGCGCTGAAGGACTATGTTTTCCGGACAATGAGATTCAAGCCAGACTCAGAGAATCGCTGGATTGTTCTCCAGCAGCCAGCTCCGAGTAGGACGGAAAGTCGTTGTATCCTCTGGCATCGCCGCCGTAAAGTGCGGAGCGGTCATATTCTTTCAAGGGATGTCCGTGCTTAAGCCGCGTCGGCAAGTCGGGATTCGAGATAAAGAAACGCCCAAACGCTACCAGGTCGGCATCACCTTCTTGCAATATCGCCTCCGCGCTTTCCCTGTCGAAGCCTCCGGCTGCAATGATCGTGCCTCTGTAGAACATTCGAAGATGAGAGCAGGCGACTGCTTTTACTGACTCGGCGTCCTCGTCGGTATTGGCTCCTGAGATACGGGGCTCAACCACATGTAGATAAGCTAGGTCGAATCGGTTCAGCTGTTCGGCGAGATAGCCGAACAGAGCATCCGTATTGCTATCGTCCATCTTGTTGAACTTGCCGCCAGGAGAAATTCGGACCCCCACTCGACTCCGCCCCCATACGGAAACCGCAGCTTCAAGGACTTCCAGGGGGAGACGGGTTCGATTCTCGTAGGAACCACCGTACCTGTCAGTGCGTCTATTCGAGGCGTCTTCGAGAAACTGGTCCAGAAGATAACCGTTTGCGAAATGTACTTCTACGCCGTCGAACCCGGCTGCTTTCACGCGCTGGGCAGCGGCTCGGAACTCTTCAACGATATAAGGGAGCTCATTCAAGGAAAGTGCACGAGCCGGAGACGCCTTTACTTGGCCTTTAAGCGTATAAGCATCGCCCGCGAACGGTAGCGCTGATGGTGCAACCGGTGCTTCACCGTCCGGCTGCAAAGAAACGTGAGACGCGCGGCCGGCGTGATAAATTTGGGAAAAAATGCGACCGCCCTTTGCGTGCACCGCTCGCGCGAGCTTTGCAAAACCCGGTATAAAACGATCATCGTGGATACTCGGAGACCCCTGGAAGGCGTTGCCCTTTGGGGACACTGCGGAACCCTCCATGATCTGGAGCGCACCTTGCGATGCACGTTGCCCATAATGCTCAATCATGATGTCGCTTACCGTCCCATCTGGATTCGCCCGCATTCGGGTCATGGGTGCCATAACGACCCGATGTCCAAGGACGTAAGATCCAACAAGGACCTCAGAAAAGAGCTTCTTAGACTGCATGACACCTCCTGGATACCTGTCACGGTCCTGTAAGCCGTAAGACCGCCGCCATTAATGTGATGCTTGTTGACACATAAAGATGCAGCATCCATTCTGCTTGCTTATCAGCCGGTATCGGTGCCTGGGCGTCCCCTCGGAGACGCGACGCGCGTTTCCAGCTGCAAGCACCGCAGACGGTGGAGGGGCGTGCAGAAGATCATGAGTTTTCAAAGGAAAGGAGCCAGTGCAGCCTACTTCTTCGCTCGGCGAACTGCCTTAACCAAGTCAGCCAGAGTCGTTCGCGATAGAACCTGCTCGAAACCAGCCTGCGCATTGGGCAGGAGATCCGACATGAGTTGCTGGATATGTACACTCACCCGACAGGTCTTCACCACTGGATAGCTGTGGACAGTAAATATCGCCGGAGCCTCACTCGCGCGATAGATATCCGCCACGGTGATCTCGGTGGCAGGTTTAGCCAGCGTGCAATAGCCATGCTTCCCTCTAATGGCCTTCAAGAGGCCGGCCTTCACGAGCTTGGACACCGATTTTCGTACAAAAGTAGGCGCAGTGTTTACGCTTTCGGCAAGAAAGTCGGAGTTTACCTGTTCATGAATCCGATCCGCTACAACAGTCATGATGTGCGTCGCAACGGAGAATTGCACACTCGCCAATCCCATAAAATGAGCCTATCACGATCACATTAGAGCGGATCATGCGACAACGCTGAAGCCAGCACCTACTAAAAGCAATAAAGCCCCGGAACGGCCTGCATTCATCCTGAGTCTGTTGGAGGGTCGTCGCGAAAAAGCAACCGCTCGGCATTCCGGTGAGCAAGCTTTGACTTCTCCTCGTCATTGAGCGGGGCGGTCTCAATGAAGGTGCGAACAAAGCCGCTTTCCCTCTGCGACCTAACCTGTTTCTTGCCCTTCTGTCCAAGCGTGCTGCTGAAGGGGTCATCCACGCCGATCATGATGCGGTCCGGGCCGAGCACGTCAAGGTTCTGCCGCAACATCCGATGGCTGAAGACGCCACCGGCAGTAACGTAGACGTTCCCCGTGATGTAGTCCCCCACAGGCCGCTCAAGGTGAGTCGTCTTTGTGAGCGCATCGGCCCGGTCCGCAAAGGGGACGAGCATCTCTCCCCAATGACCGAGGATGAGCTCAAGATCGGGGTGGCGGTCGAACGTTCCTGCAAGAATCAGCCGCAGGGCGGACAGTCCAGCTTCGGCGTGCCAGCCCCAGCCGCCCGTTGCGAGCATGAGGTTTGTCATCGGCTCGAAGCCGGCATAACAGGCTTCTCGTATTGCTTTCGGTGGAAGCCCCGGATGAAGGTAGAGCGGCACCTTCAGTTCCGCAGCTGCCTCGAAGATCGGACGGAAGCTACTGTGGTCGAGCTGAACGGAGCCGGAACGCGGAAAGAGCATCGCCCCGACGAAGTTCAAATCATGGATGCAGCGGCGGAGTTCCACGGCCGCAGCGTCTGGGTCGGGCGTGGGCAGGGTCGCGAACGCCCGAAAGCGATCTGGATAGCGCTGTACCGCATCTGCCAGAAAGTCGTTCGCATCGCATGCAACGGGAACGGCTATCTCTCGTGGGAGTTGTTGCGTTCCAGGAGCGGTGATGGAGAGCACCTGAACATCCACGCCGGCGGCATCCATCCTGGCCAGCCGCTCGTCCCCTGCTTCAAGCAGCCGTCCGCTGGTGGGTTCCTGATTGCTGAACGCGGTAATCGTCTCATCCGGGTCGAATCGGAGAAGCGCCTTGCGCAGCTCCGGCGACCACGCGTGTTCTTCCAAAGCAATGACCCGGGACACACGATAGGCATTCTCCGGCATCGCTCACCCCCCCTGCGATTGCAGCTCTTGCGCCGCTTTGGCTGACTGGTAGGTCGGGGCTTTGGCGAGGCGCAACCGGATGCCGGAAGGATCGGTCACCTCGTACGCACTGCCTACGTCAACGGCAGCAGGGTTTGCGGCCAGCGCAGCCTGCAGGTGTTCGGACGTGGCGAAGCGCATCTCGAAGTGACGCATCCGCGCCGTGCCTGCAGGAGACGGAGGAGCCCCAATGCCCTGCCAGGTGTTGATGGCGATGCGGTGCTTGAACGGGCCACCCGCGCCCAGGTCAGCGATCTGCATCGGAGGCCACCAACGCGCCAGTTCCATGCCAAGGCCTGTGTAGAAGTTCCGGCTCTGTTCAAGATTCGCGACGTACAGGTGAATATGTCCGACCTTGGTCCCGTTCGCCGCAGGCTCACTCTCTGATCCGGCCTCGTACGGCTGGAAGACCTCGTCAAGGTCCAGTGCATACGCCCCGGGCCGTCCCACCCCGTCTGCTCCAACAAAGGTGAGCCGGTTTCCAGGGCCGGGAATGCACTCCTTGAAGCGCTCCGGAGTTTCTAGTGTGATCTCTATGTTGATACCGTCCGGATCGTCAAGATAAATCGATCTTGAAAAGGTATGGTCTGTCGGCGACATCGGGTACTTGTGATCTATGAGCCGCTTGAAGATTCGTGCGAAGTCCCGAGCGTTCGGCGGATGTATGGCGACGTGGTAGATGCCGCTATGCCCCTTCTGAAAGGGAACGCGTGCGCCGCCATTCAAGACAAGCAGAGTTTCCTCGGCAGTGCCGACCGCGATGCTGCTACCACCGCCAACGCGTCGCTGAAAACCAAAGAGTTCTTCCCAGAAATAAGCCGTCCGTTCGGGATCTCGGACCTCCAGGTGAACCGCTCCAAAGGTAATTACATCCTGATCTGGCATTTCATCTCCTGCCTTGCACGCGGGACGGGAAAGCGACTGCTCCCTCCTCGGCTGAGCCATAGCGAAGCGGCTTCACAAGGCAAAGCCTTCCGAAGCTGGCACACTACAGGACTTGACCTGCTTGCGTCTGGACTGCTTGCAGGTGTGGTGCAAGAAACTCGTTCCGGTCCTTGCCCTGGCGGAGCGCCATGGTTCCACCGGCGGTCAGGAATTTCGGTTCTTTCACACCAACGAAACCAAACACGTCCTTAAGGTACGGTTCGACGTGGTTGAATGACGCCATCTGCGTGCCGGCGTCATATATGCCGCCGCTGGCAATGACAAAGGTGACCTTCTTGCCGGTGAGCTGACCCTGCGGTTTGCCGTCGACGTACGCGAAGGTCTTTCCTGCGCGCACGACCTGGTCAATCCAGAGCTTAAGGGGTGACGAGATGCTGAAATTGTGCATCGGGACGCCGATCACCCACTCGTCGGCCTGCTGCAGCTCCGCAATCAGGGTGTCTGAAAGAGCGAGCTGCTGTTTTTGCTCTTCAGTGCGCGACGGCTCGGGTGTAAAGGCAGCCGCGACCCACGCACCCGTCACCGGCGGAATGGAGGTAGCGTTCAAGTCGCGATCAATCACGGTCGCGTCGGGGTGAGCGGCTTTCCATTCGCTCACAAATGCGGCGGTCAGTTCGCGAGAGATGGACACTCCGTAGAGGGGGCTCGAATCGACATGAAGCAGGGTTGGCATAGGGTCTCTCCTTCGTGAATACAGGTGGCCATTCATGGACACCTGTCCAGTAACAATAATAGACAGATGTATGGCTTTGCGAAAGGTTTCAGAAAAGTTATGCTTAGGCATGTCCCTCGCGCCAGCGCAGCCTGAACTTACCGACTCGACGGACCGCCGCGTGCTGCGTAGCCGGCGGATGTTGATCGACGCCCTCGGGAAGTTGCTCAAGAAGAGGGATTTCAATGAGCTCTCGGTTCAGGAGATCGTGGACGAAGCGAACCTGACCCGGGCGACCTTTTACCTCCACTATCCCGACAAAGGCTTCCTCTTGCAGGCCATGTCAACAGAGCGCTTCGGCGAGATGCTTCGAAAGCGCGGGATCACCTCACCCAAAGGCGAAGGTGCGCTGTACGCGATTGCACTCGGCGTATGTGATTACCTTGCTAGAGCACTGGGCTGTCCCAGCAGCCTGAGCAAGATGCCGCAGGACCGCTTCGTCATCCCAGTGTTGGAATCTCTCTTCCGCGACAGCGTTGACTGCCGCACGCTCACGGCGGGCGTTGATCTAGAGACCTTCGCAACAACCCTCGCGTGGGCCATCTTTGGCGCCGCAAGCCGCTGGGCTCAGACGAAGAATCGCAAGCCTGCCGAGCAGATGGCAAGAACCATCGAATCGCTTGTCAGGCCGCTAGTGCCTGCCGAAATTTGTCAAAGTGCTAGCCAGGGCCCTGCTAAAACCTAACAAGCACTCTTCGCCCGTCACCGAGCTGAGCTGCTGCAGAGGGTCGGCGCCCGTGCTGTTGCTTCCGATAAAGCGATCGACGAGTTTGCATTAGCCCCGCGCCGGAGGCCATGTTCCCAAGCGTTGAAACATGCCGAACCAATCTTCAAGATGCCATGTGCGGCTCACTCGTCCTTCTCGAAGATGGTGGAACTCGTAGAGACGTACCTCGATGGACTGCTGCGAACCGGCTACGCCGAAGATCTCTCCCTGATGCGTTCCGACCAAACGTGCACGTACTCCCGCTCTGGCAGACGCGCCAACAATCTCGTCGATTTCGATCCTGAGATCTGGAAAAGCTGCAAAGTAAAGAGGCATCAACTTCTTGAACCCGTCGGGGCCCGGTTCCTGCCCCGGCGCAAGCGGTACGTCTTCCCAATCGTGCCAACATGCCTCGTCGAGTAAGTCAGGATTGCGGTCATTGAATGCTTGGTAAAGTTTCCTGATCGATTGTGTTTCAACTTCACTCAGTCCTGATGTACTTGCTTTCTGACTCTCCGCCATAACCTTCTCCTTGCGAGCTGCACTATACGCATGTTCATTGCTTGTTTTAGACGCTCGATTGCTTCACCCCAAATGCGTTGTTGCGGCCTCGTACGCAGCGAGACACGCTTACGGCTGGTGAACCTCCTGAGATGTTTTGAGCGCTGATTCAACGTCCGCCGCAAGCGAGGTCGTTGGCCGTCCGAGCAGGCGACTCAGCGTGTGGGAGCCGTCATCGAGTGCGCCCTGAGTTGCGTGAGCCTCCGCATCCGCGATGCTCTCGGCTACCATGGTTGGCAGGAAAGCGCCCAGAACCTTCCGGTAATCCGCCTGCGAAAGATCGCGGTAGCCAACCTCCTTGCCGGTCTGTCTGCTTACCTCGGCGGCCAACTCAGCGCGGGTATAGGGGCAGTCGCCGCCCAACTCCAGAACACTGTCTTCATAACCCTTCCCGGTCAAGACCGAAGCAGCTGCCGCGGCAAAGTCGGAGCGCGACGCGGCAGCGAACCTGCCCTTACCAGACGCACCCATGAAAGCACCACTCTCGATCGCGGGCTGAATGACTGCTGTCTGGTTCTCGAAGTACCAGCCATTCCGCAAGAGTGAATAGCTAAGCCCGCTCGACACAAGGTGCTGCTCGGTCGCCAAGTGCTCCTTCGCCAAGGCAAGGGGCGAGGTGTCGCAGTGCAGAATACTCGTGTATGCAACGAAGGTGACACCAGCCGCTTTCGCTGCGTCGATGACGGCCCTGTGCTGCTCTTCCCGTTTACCCAGTTCGTTGCTGGAGATCAGCAGGAGCTTGGAAGCTCCCTGGAAGGCGGTCGCCAATGTCTCCAATTGTGAGTAATCGGCTTCCCGCACCTGAACGCCGCGCTCCGCAAGACTCTTCGCCTTTGCCGGCGTGCGAACGGCAGCAATGATGTTCTTCGCATCTATTGTCTTCAGCAGCTCGTCCATGACGAGCTGGCCCAGTTGCCCGGTTGCTCCCGTTACAACGATCACTTGATCCTCCGTTCGGCCTCTCTGGCCTACAGTCACGAGAATATCGGTTAGGCTTACTTTCCGTAAGTACGTACCTTAAGGTAAGCTCTTACTATGCCTTGGCCCAAGTCCACAAAGACCACTCGTGTTCCGAGGGCGAACCTCTATTCCGCAGATTGTCCGAGCCGCATCATCCTCAACGACGTTACTTCAAGATGGGGCTCACTCGTACTCGTGCTTCTCCTGGAGCGCAGCTATCGATTTAGTGAACTGGCATACCTTATCGGTGGCGTGAGCGAGAAGATGCTGGCGCAAACACTGCGCAGGCTCGAGATGGACGGCTTCGTTCGCCGGGAGGTGCATGCTACAAAGCCTCCAAAGGTTGAATACAGCTTGTCACCCTTGGGCTGCGAACTGGGTGAGCATGTGCATTCATTGGTGAACTTTGTGCACAAGAATGCCAGCCGGGTGCTCAGGAGCCGCGAAAGCGCTCAAGAACGTGATAAAAGTGCGACCATCGCCTGATCTATGGGGTGATTTGCTGAACGCGGATTCGTCTCCACGCGCGCTGTTAACGCTGGCCGAACGCTGTGGACGAAGCGGCCGGCCGCGCAGGATCTGATCCACTACTCGATGCTTTTTGAACGGCTCGGCATCTATTAGGTGGCTGATCCGCACTAGGATTTCTGGCGCGAATCGCGGAAGGGCAGACAGCATGCAGAAGAGCAAAGTGTATCGTCAGTCGACGTTGGTGCTTGGTGCGGGAGAGTTAGGGATGGCGGTTCTGCGCAGCCTTGCAGCCGTTGCGGAACCTGGAAAAGTCGCTGTGCTGCTACGGCCGTACAGCGGCAAATCTCTGGACAGTTCGAAACAGAAGAGCATCGACGAACTTCGTTCCCTTGGTGTGTCGCTCATTGAGGGGGATCTGGCTACCTTGTCTGCAGCCGCGCTGGCGGAGCTTCTACACCCCTACGATACCGTAGTGAGCTGCACCGGATTCGTGGGCGGTAGCGGAACCCAGCGCAAAATAGCCGAAGCCGCCCTGTTGGCAGAGGTCAGGAGATTCGTGCCCTGGCAGTTCGGGGTCGACTACGACGTGATAGGACGAGGCAGCGCGCAGGACCTGTTTGACGAACAACTCGATGTGAGGGAGCTCTTACGCTCACAAACTAAAATGCAATGGGTGATCGTCTCAACGGGCATGTTCACAAGCTTCTTATTTGAACCAGCATTTGGCGTGTTCGATCTTGAGCAGGGTACAGTGCATGGACTTGGGAGTTGGGACAATGCCGTCACGCTTACGACAGCGGAAGACACCGGGCGGTTGACGGTCAAGGTGCTCTCAGCTGAGCCGCCCATCGTGAAGCAAGTCGTATTTGTAGCGGGTGACACAGTCACATACGGACAGGCTGCTGATCTTGTAGAGCAGGTCTTGGGAAAGCATCTAAGGCGCGAGATCTGGCCCGTCGCGCAGCTTCGGGCTCAACTAGCAGCGGACCCAGAGAACGCAATGGCCAAGTACCACGTGGTTTTTGCTGAGGGCCGGGGAGTCTCATGGCCCCTCGACGGAACGTTCAATCACGAGCACGGGATAACGGTCATTGATCTTCGTCATTGGCTCACAAATCGGCATATATATCTTGCCAGAGACCACAAGCAGCCATGACGGAGCCGACTACGCCCGCTTTGGTCAGGGCTGGCCGTTGTCCTGGCCAAACTTGACGACTGTTGAGCACCCCATTCGTCTCAGTAGAGTGTTAGGGCGCAACGGAGCGCAGGATGCGCCCTAGGCAAATGCTTACCAGGGAACTGTACCATCCTCGTCGGTGAAAGTACCCGTCGGGCCGTCCGCACCGATCAACGCCATCTTCACTGCTTGTGTGGCTCCTTGCTCGACGGTCCGGTAGCCGCTGTGATTGTTTATGTCCGTAGCTACGTATCCGGGACAAACGACGTTCACCTTAATATGGGTCTTCTCTAGCTCAATCGCAAAGGCAAGCGTGGTTGCGCTGAGCGCGGCCTTCGAAGGGCTGTAGGCAGCGCCGAAGATGTTGCGATACTGAAACTCTGGATTCGCATTCAGCGCAAGCGAGCCGGCCGAGCTGCCCACGTTGACGATGCGACCGGCCGGAGCTTTGCGCAGCAATGGCAGCATGGCCTGTGTAACCGCAATCACGCCAAAGACGTTCGTCTCATAAATGGAACGGACATAGCTCAGCGGTGCCTGACTGGGCGCATTGAACTTGAATCGTTCCTCAAATGGCGTGCCTTCGGGGAATTCGCCAAAGATGCCTGCATTGTTGACCAGCACGTCGAGTCGGCCAAACTCCTTTTGTATCTGTTCTGCTGCCGCGGCGATCAAGGCTTCATCTGTCACATCAAGCTGAACGGCGGAAGCCTTTTCCCCAATAGTTTTGGCCGCTGCCGCACCATTCTCAAGCTTGCGGGACCCGATGATAACGGTAAAGTCCCTACCGGCGAGATCCTTTGCAATTTGCAGACCTATTCCTTTGTTGGCCCCGGTGATGAGAGCGACGCGATTCTCCGACATGAACGACTCCTTCCATTTGGCAACCGCACTTGCAGCATTCGATGTAAGTCCTCCCAAATGCGATTCGCGTAATTTACTGATGTGGTCGCGACCTCGGTCGAGCAGACGAGTACATTTGGCTCGTCTAGCTTCTCTGCTCTCCATCATACGAAGCCGTCGTGCCTAGAGTACGCGCCAGAATATAGTGAATTCGTCAAGAGCGAAAGGGAAGTACGTCCTTTGGACGCAAACGCGTTACGTGATTCATTTCCCTAAATGCAGCTCGCCAGCATCGAATCGTGGCGAATGTGCGACCTATGGCTTGAGAGCGCCTAGAACGTCGACCGAAGACCCGCCGAACACGGCATACTGTCGGAGTGCTGGGGTGAAGAGGCTATAGAGCATGCGAGGGTCGACGCCGGCTCATCAACCTTTATCTATGCTTGGTAGGCATAACTGTTATGCGAATGTTTCGTTGGACTGATAGATTTTGCTCTCGTAATCTCGAAGATGTGAACGAGGCGGCGATACACCGGAGCTTCTTCATTCCGCACTCTCGGCGAAGCCGGCCGCGATCGACGATAGCGACGCGTAGGAACCCACCGATTCTTTCGCAAACAAACGGGCTCTGCATCGTGGTCGAGTACGAACGAGAGCGAACTGGCAGTCTTTGCGGAGAGAGCTACTTAGCCGAGTGGAACAAAGCCATCGAGAGAACCGCTTATGGGAGGATGGTCAATGACCCGGTCTCGCAACGTCGAAAATGCTCGTGAGGCCGCCATTGGACAAATCGAGAGCTTGATCGAACTGCTCCATAGAAAATGGACTGTTCGAATCCTTTGTGAGATGCGCGACCACCCGGTTCGCCTGAGTCACTTGAAGCGTGTTCTTCCAGCAGCATCGAAGAAGGGTCTCACCGCAAGCCTGAGGTCCTTAGAGGCGTCTCGCTTTGTTGTGCGTCGCGATCTCAGCGCAACCGTTCTTCATGTGGAGTATGAGCTCACGCCTCAGCTGAGAGTTCATCTGCGGTCTTTGCTCGACTACCTAAATGCCTGGACAGTCCAAATCGAGCGACCGCAGGTTCAAGCCGTTCTGTCCGATGTACCGGATCGAGAATTGACAGAGAGTAGCGACTAAACAGGTGCTTGATCCGAGAAGGGAGCCGTCGGTCTTCGATTGGAAAGGCCACTCTCGCAGGCGAGGCGCTCGTCAATTATCTGACTCGTTTTTATGTGGAAATTTGGTAGCTCTTCCGCTGTTTGGCGGCAGAACGCGCAACGACGACCAATACAATCCGAATACTTGAAGTCGTCCTAGCGGTATCGTAGGCTTTGCATATCAGAGATCAATGAGAAGGTTGAGCGATAGCCCCGGGGTCGAAAAGTCGATGCCTGACGCGCTGCCGGCGAGCGAATGCGGGAACTTGGCGGGATGAGGGCCGGGAGAAACCAGCAAGGTTTCTCCCGACGCGATTTTGGTGAGCAACAAGTGGAGGCGGCAAAGTGCCGCCCCTACGTCAATGAAATTACGCCGCTTTCTTGGCGGTCTTGGTTGTGGGATGTTCTGTCTTCTTTGCCTTCTCCTTCGCGGCGAGCTCTTGCTTCACCTTGACGGCGATGGCTTCGGTGTCCACCTTATAGGTGGTGGCGGCTTCCTTGAGTACCGCCGTGGGATTGCCACGGGAGGACGCCAACAGAATACTCGACTCGACCATCAGCCGCGAGAGCGTACCCTCATCCGCGCGACGAACAAAGGCCGACAAGGTTTTGCTGATGCCTCCGTCGTCCCGCTTTTCTCGGATGCCATGCTGCCGCGCCAGCATCTCCACTCGGTTCTCATCCATCACGCTTATTAGCTTCTCAAGGATGAAGAGCAGGTCGCGCTTCATAAGACGAACGGGAACGGCGGCACTCACAGCGGCGAGTACGCGGAGGCCGGTCGTGTTGACGATGGCCTGTTCCTTACGCTGCTTGTCCTGCTCGGCCTTCCACTTCTCATCGTTGCGGCTGGTTGACTGCTTCGGATGATGGACGGGGCAAGTGGGATTGGCACATACCTTATGAATGGTGCCAACGTCGCCGCCTTCGGTGATGATGGCCTCGGTGGTGAACTTGCACACTTTGAACTCGGGCCGCTTCGCGTCGTCTTTCGACTTCGGCTTGTCATCCCGAATGGCGGTGTACTTGTTGCGGGGCAATACCGGGCTGCCTTCCTTCTGTCCACCGTAGGCCGTGCTGATCTGCACCAGTTCCGGTTTCGCCGCGATGGTTTGCGCGATGTGAGCCGAGACCTTCGCCTGATAGCAGTGGGGGTCGGTGCATCGGTCACCCTGCCGTCCGAGGTCATCGCCGAACAGCAGCTTGTTATGGCCTGTCCGTTTTGGGCAATCGGCACAACTGCCAGCGGCGGGAACAAGCTGCGCGTCCCGCTTGTTGAACGGCGCATCTTTCAAGACCAACAGGATATTGCTGTCGATCCAAAATTGCAGGTTGCGGACGGGTAGCAGGATACGCGCGGGCTTCGATCCGCCGTTGTAGACCTCCTTGAAGCAGGCTTGGAGCGCGGCTTCCTGCTGGTCGGCGGGTAGCTTCGCCAACAGCAGCGCGTGTCCTACGCCGATTGCATCGGCATAGAACGCCTCGACCGCAGCGGGGACAAGGTCGGCTAACTTCAGCCTCGAAGCCACGAAGACGGGAGATTTGCCTACCTTCGCCGCGATCTGCTCGATGCTGTACTTCGGGTCTTCCAAGTCCAGCAAAGCGCGGAATCCCTGCGCCTCTTCCATCGGATGAATCTCCGACCTGATGAGGTTCTCCACCAATTGAGCCTCCAGCGCCGCCGCATCGGAGAGATGAACGATGCGGACGGGTACGGTCGGGGCTTCGGCCATCTGTGCGGCGCGGTAACGCCGTGCTCCTGCGATGATCTCGAAGCCGTTCTCGGTAAGCGGTCGAACCAGCAAGGGCGAGAGAACCCCCTGGGCTTTGATGCTTTCTGCCAGTTCCTTCAAGGCCGTCGCTTCAAACGTGCGGCGCGGATTGGTTTTGGACTCACTCAGAAGAGCGAGAGAGACGTTGCGGTATTCGGTGGCATTGACGATTTGCGTTTCCATGATGGTGTGCTCCTTTCGAGCGGTTGAAAGTGAACGGTAGCGGAGCGGAGACACGCTGACTGTTCCGCTCCAAGGAGCGGACTAGCCACGAATGCACTTGTCCGTGAAAGCCTCTGCGAAACCCTGCAAGCGCAGGTTGTTGTCCCATGTCTTTGCGAATCGCTGGTGCTGCTCATGCAAAGCAATCAGGTGGACATAGTTGCCGCGCACGACGTTCCGGCTCCACTGCTCTACGCCCAGATAATCGTTTCGGTAATAGAACGCGGACAGGTGCGGGCCTCCCGCCATGCCAAGCTCGAAGCACATCTCCGGGTCGCGCATGAGGTCGCCGTTCTGTTCGCCGTAGTGCGCGACGGAAAGCGCGGGAAGTCCCATCGGGCCGGACTCGTCCATCGCCTCGATAACAAGCTCCATATGGGGGGCGTTGTCGATCTTGAGATACAGGCCGGGGTGCCACCCTCCGGCCATCTTGAGGATTTGAAGGATGGTCTTCATTACGCCACCTTCGCCAGTTCTGCATCGGGCATCGTCTCTGCGGCTGCGGACGATTCCAATGCGGCAAGAATGACAGCGGAGGTCTGCTGAATGACTTCCAGCGATTCGATCAGCAATGATGCGTTGCCATGATAGAGAGCGATGTAATCGGCGCTCGCAGTTCCAACCTCAAGCCCTACAGCTTTGCCCACAACAAAGGCGATGGCCTCGGCCTCTGTCTCGCGCACAACTTTGGTTGTTGTGGTGCGGCGTTCGGCCTTGTGTAACATCTCGTGCGCCAGCTCATGGAGCAATGTGGCGAAGGTTTCCGCCTTCGATTGACCGGGCAGGATGGCGATGCGTCCGCCGTAGCTCATGCCGAGCGCGGGCGCGATCTTCTCCGTAAAGACAAGCTCGATGCCCTGACGCTCGATGAACGAAACGAGACGGTCGTGGTTCTCGCCTACATCGCCATACACTTCACGCATGGCGGGAAGCTCGACGCCTTCGGTCTGCTCCACGTCAAAGACATAGGCATTCCGAAAGCCAACAAGCACGCGGGTGTTCTGCTTGGTGATGTCCTTCTCGGCTTCTGCGTCTGGTTTGCGCTTGATGCCGATGATGGGAGCAAGAATGCGGATGCCTTTCTCGCCTTTCTTCACGCGGCGGCCAAGCTGGTTCCACGCATACATCCCCGCTACTTTCGTCGCTGTCGGGCATTGTCTCGCAATTTCCAAGACGTTGCCGAAGGAATACGAATGAAAACGGCTCATCGCATTCAGGTACGCGGTGAGTGCATCGGAGTGTCCGGCCTCTAGCTGCTCGATGAGGCTCTGGACGTTGGCGGCGATCATCTCTTTCGCTGTTTGCCGTGGCTGCGGCTGTTTGGGGTTTTGTGTGGAGGGGGTGACGGTGGGGATGGTGGCTGCGCTGTTCATGGGTGTTTCCTCCTTGGCTGTTGCCGTTGCTTTTCATGCCATGCGTGGCATGTACCTACATGCCGAACGCCTCCTGGCGAAGGCGGGGCGGCAAAGCGCAAGGGGAGGGGTATCTCCCATCCGGAGCAAAGCGGAGGACGAGCGAAGCGAAGGTCTGCACAAGCGAGAGCGCGGAAGACTGTTGGGAAACCCCTTGCGCTGCGCCAGGGCAGAGCCCTCAGCAAGGTTTGGTTTCCTTATCCGTGCGCGTCAGCGCAGCTGATTTTCAGGGTCGCGTTGCGGCAGGAACAGGCCGCTGTGGTGGGAAGCGGAGAATGCGCAGCAGTCGCAGCGCGGGAGGAGACCCCTCCCGTGGATGGCGATTGCCATAGGCATTGGGTATGACCGATGATGGATGTGGAACGGATACGCACCGTTCTGGGGTGTCGAAACCCCGATAGACAAGTGAGCGTCGCCGGACGCTCTGAGCAACTCCCTAGACCTTTTGGCGTCGGGGAGCCTGTGGCGTATGTCCAGGCCCCTAAAGCTAAAGGCCGCAGGAGCCTGTCTATCGGCTTTCGAACTCCCCGACCTCGGGTTATAGGGCTGTTTGCGGGGGCGCACCGCAGACGTTTTCCCTCTCTCCACGGCGGAGGAGTTATGCTGATTTCTCGTACGATTCCCTGTGAACGGTATCTGCCCGTGTTCGAGAGGCACGCATTTGCGCTGCTTGTAGACAAGCGATGGAGGCATGGCTTTGGATGCCTGACGATTCCCTGTGCAAGAGCGAGGGGGGATCTGCGATGAGCGCCATTCGTGAACTGAACTTCGCACCCAAAGGCGAAGCGCGTCTGCCGCTGCCGGACCGGTGTAGCCTCGATGTCTCCTGTTTTGAAGAACCGGAGGTACAGGACGCGCTGGCCATCGTCATCGAAGAAATTCTCTACGTCGTCACGTTTTCCGGGATCGAGTTGCAGGCGCTGGACGGCGTGACGGTCGCCTCGGATTGCCGTGCGGCTGCGTGCGCGCTGCAAGACCTTCCCCAAGGCCAGGTTCCGTTAGAGATGAATCCCCAGCCGGAGGTCATGGAGATGGCACGGACGGCAGCAGTTCGCCGTGAGGGAGACCTGCGTTTCCATATCGTGTTGCGTCGCGGTCTCGCGTTGTCGACACTCTCTCCGGAGCCGGCGATGCAGCGGTTGGCGCTGGGCTGCATCGCCCACGAAGCCGCGCATGTAGAACACGAGAGTCATCTTTACCGAACGTTTCCCGATAGCTATCGAAAGCCGCTGGAGTGCGGGAACCGTTCGCGACAGACCTTCTTGAAGGCGATGGATGTCTGGAGCGAATATGCTGCGTGCCGGTCTTCGGCGGCGTTTCGCCCGGAAGCGGTGGAGGAGTTTGAAGGGATTCTGTGCCGGGCGATCGAAGACAGCTTTACAGAGGCGAAGGAACAGATCAAGGCACACCGCGAGGGGGGCGGCGCCGGCGATGTGTTTCGCGAGCTTCAGCAAATCTTCGGTGATGTTTTTATCTGCGCCGGTTACCTGCTCGGCCACGCCCACGGGGTGGAACGAAATCTTAAGGATCGCACCGCGCGCCTGGACGAGGTCTTCCAGAAGAATCCGGAGGTGCAAGATGTCATAACTCGTCTCGAACGCATCCTGCATGAACTTTGGCTGCAGGAGTTCGTCTGGGAATCGATCGAAGTCTTCGCTCCGATCTACGATCTCATCTGCGAGATGATGGCCCAGTGCGGCTTGGTCTTTGCCAGACACGACGAAGAGTGGCGGATCGTAATGTACGAGGAGCGGCAGGCTCTCGAAGCGGCCCAAAAGGCTCTGGCACGGTGGACTGAGACACGGGATGACTAGACGCGAGTAGGCACGGGCGCGATAGTATCGTAGCGTAGGTCATTGATCTATCATGTTCGTTCCGGAGAACCAGCAAATGCTGAGCCGCCGTAAGGCGGTCTTTTTGTTCTGGGGACGCGTATCCCTGGGAGTGCGGCGGAACAATTCAACGCAGCTACGATGGATTGGTAAGGGCAGTCTGATAGTTGGTTGCAACGCTATGGCACTGAAAGGAACGTGATGGTTGACTTTGAAAAGCTGAGAACGAAGAATAAAGCCGTCGAGGTCATCGAACCGTCAGAGATTTTTCGCAGATTGCCAAAGCCGGCTGGGATTAACGATCTCTATACCAGCCAAGCTGAGGTACTTCAGTCGTGGTTTGGACGGCGCAATGAACGGGACGTTGTGCTAAAGCTCCATACAGGCGGTGGTAAGACTCTTGTCGGGCTCCTGATCGGGCAATCGACCTTGAACGAGATGAAGGAGCCCGTACTATATCTGACACCTACCGTCCAATTGGTAGATCAGACCATCGAAAAAGCGCGAGCCCACGGAATACCTGCCGTCCGCTATGAAACAGGCCAGCCGCTGAACGACGACTTCATCAATGCAAAAGCAATGATGGTGGCGACATACAAGGCACTATTCAACGGTAGAAGTAAGTTTGGTATTCGTGGGGGGAGCCAACCACTGTCTACGGCGGCCGTGATCTTAGACGACGCGCATGCGGCGTTCGCAGTGGTCCGCGAATCGTTCACGCTCGAAATTGACAGCACCGATGATCGCGACCGTTATCTGAGCCTGGCCGCATTGTTCCGAAAGGCATTCAAAGAGGCAAACAGGCTAGGCACGTTTGACGACGTGATTTCGGGCGCGGACTATGGGGTTCTAGAAATCCCGTATTGGGCGTGGCGAGAGCGGTTGGATGCTGTACGGGAGCAGCTGAAGACGGACGCGGACAAGCATGGGCTGGTTTGGCCTCTTATCCGCGACCAACTCCACTTGTGTCACGCACTCATCAGCCGAAGGGGGATTACCATCACACCCATCCTTCCTTTGGTGAATGCCTTCCCTACGTTTGCAGAGGCCCCACGGCGAATTTATATGTCGGCGACGATTGCGGACGACAGTGAAATTGTTCGTACATTCGACGCCCAGGAGGCTTCTGTGCGGAAACCCCTCACATCGCGCTCGCTTGCCGGCATCAGCGAAAGGATGATCCTGATTCCAGATCTGATGCCGTTTGCGTACCAAGCTGTCGATGACAGCAAGAAACTCGCCAAGTGGACCTCGGACCAAAAACTAGGGAGCGTGGTTCTGGTTCCTTCAGGGGAGGCTGCCAAGGGTTGGGCGGATATTGCAACAATTCCGTCCAGTTCCAAAGATGTATCGAAGGTGGTGGAAACTCTGCAAAGCGGACAGTCTTCCGGGCCTGTCGTCTTTGCTAATCGCTACGATGGGATCGACCTCCCAGGAAACGCCTGTCGGCTATTGATCATGAGTGGCTTACCAATGGGAACGTCTAATTATGAACTTTTTCGCGCCAGCTCGCTTTACGGCGGAGCTACGATTACGCGAATGCTTGCCCAAAGAATTGAGCAGGGCATAGGGCGAGGAGCACGAGGTTCAGGGGATCATTGCGTGATCTTATTGGTTGGTGCAGATTTGGCTGCCTGGATTGCTAAATCTGCGAATTTTCGATTTCTCACTGCAGCCACGAAGGCACAGTTGGAGATGGGTTCAGACATCAGTAAAGAGGTGAAGGACCTTCGTGATGTGGCGTCCACGATGATACGCAGCTACAACCGCGACGGGGGATGGGTAAAGTATCATGCGGAAACTCTCGCGGAACTTGTTGACGAGGAGCCTATCGATACATCACGATTCGAGCAAGCAGTAACAGAAAGAAGGGCTATTGACCTCTGGCATGACGGTTACTATCAACAGGCAATCTCGAAGATCGAAAAGCTCCTCGCGTCGTCCCTGTCACTTGACGAGCAGACTCGGGGATGGATGGAGCAACTCGCAGCTCGGATTGCGGACATGTGGGGCAATAAAACACGGGCAGAAGACTTCCAGCGCCAGGCGTTCGCTCATAATCGAAATCTGATTCGACCTACCGTTCGGCCACCCTATGTTGCGCTGGCTCAGCCCGGAGCACAGGAGTTGTCGATCGTGAGTCAGCTACGTGATTACCGTCTCCGCCGTGGTTTTCTGCAGGAGTTCGAAGATCGCGTGAGCTATCTGAATGCGAACAGTTCGGCTAACCAGTTCGAGGGCGCGCTTGCGGACTTGGGTCGCATGATCGGTTTATCTGCGGAACAGCACGACACTAATGGGGAAGGCCCGGATGTGCTTTGGCTGCTGCCGAAAAAAGTGGGCTTTGTAATAGAGGCGAAAAGCCGCAAGAAACCGAAGAACTCTCTCACCAAAGAAGAGCACGGTCAACTGCTGGTGGCATCAGAGTGGTTTACGAAGAACTATCCTGGCTATCAAGGCATTCGTATCAGCGTACATCCAGGGAATAAAGCCACGAAAGCTGCGGTTGCTGGTGCCTCATATGCCATGACCTATGAAAAGCTAGGCGCCCTAGTCTCGGATGCACGAGCCTTGCTCCAAGCCCTCTGCGAATCCCAGCTTTCGGAATCCGATCTCGTCCACGAGTGTGCCCGGTTGCTCACTCAGTCTGCCGTCCGCGCCGATCGGCTCGTCGAACGTTATTTGTTGCCATTCACGGATGGAGCTTGATCTGACCTAGAGGACGGCGGCCTTCGATCTAAGTCGATAGCGCCGCGGCGACAGTCATATCAACAAAGATGTGTAATAACCGGATGACATGCCCGGTAGCGCCTTGAGAAAGCGCCCCGTTATGCATGGACAATGATTCCTGATGCGCAAGCGTAATCTCAAGTGTCGCAGACTGTCCGTAGGTCGATGCAATGCGACTGTTGATTTCGTCCACAAGGGGAGACACTGGCAATTTTAGTACGTAACCGAGCATCATCCCCCAGCGATGACCTTGGGCATACTGACCGGTCACAAATCTGTCTACGCCTTGAGTCACGTATTTTCGGTTTAGGGGAGTGTCGCTCGCAGCAACTCGCTTGCACTCTACGGCCAAGTAAGCTTCTTCATCGCCGAATTGATGGAGAAATTGGAGGATGATATCGATTCGTCCAAGCACATCGGAGTCGCCGGTGTTTGGGTCCAAAAGCTCGAACTCTCCACCGACCTGGAGGTTGGTGAGGCCCAATTGCTTCTTTACTCGAAGCATCGCCTTCCGAACCTGAATCGTAATGGGAACCTCAAGCATTCCAGGCGTCACCGATTTACGGGCCTCAGTGGCGCTAAGACATAAGAGATCAACAACCGTGGCAAGCTGATCCTCCGAAAGCTCGAAGGAGGGGCGGCCTATCGGCATATCAGGCGATAGATGCATGCCGATCCTTAATCCAGTGGTCCGCCAGAATGACATCCGCATCATTGATGCCGGCAGTGCGTGTCCAATATCGAACTTCTGATGGCTTCAATATTGAAAGGTTTTTGTCGGCATAAATACGTAGTTGACGCCGTTCGTTCAAATACGGTGGGATATCTGAATTAACCTGCCCTCTCAAGAGTGAGGTCAGGTGTTCCATATCGACGTCGTGCCCCTGACGGACGATGGGCGTGTTTGTAGGTGGTCCCGATACCATTAGGAATTTGACCGCTGTTATCCCCGGAGAGCCTTTATCGAGATTCGCCTGAATAACAGACTGCGGATATACCAACGCTTCCAGATGGCGCTTTCCTCTCGCACGAAGATAAGTGTTCACCACTTGAACAACTTCGTTCGCATATGCGGCGAGGGAGTCATAGGAAGGAGACTTGATGAATTCCTTCCTCTGCTTCCATCCCTCGAAAAGGAACATACGCGCTCGCATCACGCTCCCGTGAGCGATAACAGCTTCGTCTCGGTCCAATTCGTATAGATCGAAGACCGCTTGATCGAGGGTATTCAGTTGTTCGGGATTCTCCGGATCATTTGCTGCCGCCCGTTCCGCCTCCGCCACGGCTTTCATAAGTCGTGGATTGGCATTCACCAAATCGGGGATGCGTATCGATAACAAGTCTTTCGGCTCAACCGTTGGACGCTCTAAACCCCAGGCTCCTCCTCCAAAAGCAAATTGGAATGTACTTAGACTCGAATTCAAAATGCCTGAAATAACGTACGCCCAATGGGAATCGTGTCCAGCAAACGAAATCCCATAAAAGTTCTCTGTGTACAAGACATTTGTTGATGCTACCGCCGCACTATAGCGACCTGCCTCCGAGGCGCTCTCAAAACTACCTTTCGGGCAAATCAATAGAGGCGCTTGGAAGATTGAGGCTTTGCGTGGCCGATGCAGTTGGGGCTGCGCGAATGGCGGCAACGCCCTCTCGTCAAGCCGAAATGGTTCATAGTATTCCGGCGTCAGAACCGGAATACCGGAGTAATGATTTGCCTGCTCATACGTGTGTCCGTGAACCTTGAAACCTTGTCCGCGTGTCTTTCCTTTGACGAAACCGGCTTTAGTAAGTACTTGATCAAGAGTTGGGAGGGAGCGCTCCAATTTCTCAATAAGCCAGCCGTCGCGAACGGTTCCAAAGGTCGCAGCTTTTAACATTGCCGGGGTACGCAAAACCCGTGACAACGATACTGTTTTGAGCTCTCCCGGTCCTATATGAAAAAGACCATTACGTCTGAAGTCTGGAGTCCATGGAATGGAACCGACAAGGAGTTGGTCTTTTTGTTCTATCAATGCACAGCGCGCAAAAAATAGTAGAGCCGGACCAGACGCGTCAGGGAAAAGTCCCTCTTTGCGTAATGCAGAGAGGTTGACGACAGATGCAGGCGCAAGATTGCGAAGAAAAACCTCGCGGGACTTAATGGCATGTTCATCCTTAGAAAAGAATGGAGACGCCTTCATAATCATGCCTATGCGACCAGCGTTCCCGGCGAGTTGGGAAGCCACTGCCAAAAATGCCTGATCGGGGCTCCTTCTAGGGCGCGCCGTTCCCTCGTCGTCTGCGACGCGCTTTGGAAGAGAAGTGGTCTGACGAACGAATGTCCACGGAGGATTTCCTACAACGGCATCAAAAAACTTAGCCGTGATCTTGACCGGCAATTGATCATGAACGGTGTCCGCATGGAAGAGAGTCTTATCGATAAGCTTGTGAAATTTGAGGTCTGCTACATCCGTCACCGTTTCCTCATCCAGTTCGAGGGCAGCCAGATACAAACTGAATGCAGCAATGCCTAAAGCAGACCTATTAATGTCGATGCCAAACAATTGCTCGTAGAGTATTTTACGAACCAAGGCCCGATTCGCTGATTTCCCTCGCGTGTTCTTCCAAACCAGACGTCGGAAAGCTTCCACCAGAAAAGCACCGGAGCCACAGGTCGGGTCGATCACACGAGCCTTTGCCGGTAGCGCTTCAAATACTGGATCAAGCGTCAGATGGACAAGCTCGACGGGTGTGTAGTGGAGACCTTGAACGTGTGCTTCGTCCGCGGCGCTCGAACGCGCGAACTGTTGATAGATCGAACTGATGAGATCAACAGGGATAGCATCATATCGAAAGCGAAACAGTCGCCCTTGTCCATTGCTGTCTTGAACTAGACTACGACCTTCGATAAAGTCACGGAGCAATTCCAAATGAGCATCGCTCAGACGTTGTTGTTCTGCGCCAGGGTCATCCATTGGAAATAGATCACCGTTGAATGTTTGGCGAAGCCACTGAAAAAGCGCGAATGTCGATTCTACGCTCCCAAACATATCGGACACTTGTGCCGAGAAGGTGGAAGGCAGAAAGGGTTGAGCTATGCCGCGATCGATGAGATACGACGTGAAGAGGCATCGTCCAATCAAGCGTTGAGCGAAGTCGCGCGATGCCTGAATTTCTGCGCGCTGATCCTCCACCGCTATAGCATTTGCGGGGGGGATCCGCGTCAGACGCTCTTCGAGCGCATTGATTTCTCCCAGGAGTTCTCTGTCTACCCGGTGCCGTCGGTCGATCTTCTCACCTATGGCGCTTGACCAGAATGCTCCAGTTTCGGTTGCGAAACGCCCGCACATCGCATCAAGGGAGCGGAGTCGATCCTCAGAATCAAGAGAAAATGTGTCCAGTGGCCGCGCGGCCAGGTCCTGCGAACCTCCTTTTGCAGGAGACTCATAACAGTTGTAGAGACGGATATCAGTAGGTGTAATGATCCACAACAGAGGAGCTAAACCCACATTCCAAGCCGCCTCATGCCACTTGATGATCTGCTCTGTCGTCGGGAGGTCGGAGCCGGCGTCTTTGAAAATCGCTAGAGGCGTATTCTGCGCCGAGAATACTGCATCGGCCTCCAAGCCCACACGACTATTCGAGAGGGCCGGACGCAAACGTGAGTTTGCTCCCTGGCTCGCAAGAGTCATACCGGGGGCAGGGCTGCCATTCGAGAGTAGGTATCCCGTATAGGTGAGGGCCTTTCTGAAGGCCGCACTGCGAACATTCTTTGTTCCGGCTCGCCGAGTTGAGGTTTTGACGGCGTTCTTTTTCATTTCAACGCCCTCCCGCCGCTGCCACTACATGGAGCCCTGATTTTGTTCGAGTAAAAAGCTGATATTGCTCTGACGAATCGTCATGACCCAATGAAAAAGCTTCAGCTAAAACCTCAAGGTGAGAATCAAGCCTGAGAACAATACAATCGTCCGTTGTGCCAGCCAGTTCTTCAGGTTCAAGGAGACTCCAGCGATGCTCGCCCTGCACCGCAAGTGATTTGCCCCAGAGCGATCGAAATGGTAACTGACTCAGGCTTTGCGCTAGATCGGCAAACAAGTCCCTGTGCGCATGCAATTCGAGTTTGAAGCGGTCGCGAAAAATGAGCGCGAGACGAAGTAGGAGTATGGTCTGCCAGGAGTACCGAGCTGGCGAACCGTGCCCCTTTGGCTTAATATCGGCTGGAATCAATGCCCGGCGAATCGTCCACTCGCGGAGCTGCTCCGTGGAAAGCCCCGTTAGCTTGACGGCTACTCCGGTGGTGACCAGATGGACTGCCACGGGGCCGAATTTGAGATTGGGTGCCACACCCAATATTCTCATGAAATGGGTACCGCACCCAATCTTTTTCTTCGCCTTGTGTTCGCCACTATCATAATCCGATTCCTAGCTCCTCGTGCTCTATCCCAAGTGCGGGGATGTCCCCGATATTGGGAGAGATTCCATCCCGCAGCAGCGGACTCTCTACGCCCGGAAGTGTCTTTTCGACAGTTAGCTCTCGGCTGTCGGATGTGTACAGAGCGAGGTCGCGGGTATGCGGGGAAAGGCGCGCAAACACCTCCTGATGTTGGGAAAGCGTGGACGAATCATCGGACACGAGTACGCGATCGACAGCACCACGTGGGGTAATCTCCACGGCATAGCCATACTCGATATGCCGGGCTTGATCGGCACGCAACTCAACGGATTTCCCATTATCGAGACGCACGGAGAGCGCGTTGTCTTTTCCAATCCGCTCCACAGTGCCAAAGTCCCCTGAACGAACATGAACTTCGCCATTGGAATCGGTGAACCGGATTCGCTCACCCACGGCAAAATCGCGCTCCTCATCGCGGTACACCATGCTCTGTCCGGTCTGCCTTTTCAGGAGCGCGGGATTGTAGGAGGTCTCGTTGCCATCGCGGGTCGCAACGGTAAGAGTGTTCGCACGGCCATCGACGGAGAGAACTGTGGCTGTGCTGTTGTCGGCAATGCCATGCTGCATGGGACTGCCAACTTTATAGTGAATCTCGTCACCCGGTGCGTAGTTGGCAGCGAGACGAGGATTGCCGAGGTGCTGCTCGACCAGGATTGGGACAGAGCGGTTTTCCGCCGCAAGTCGTCCCTGTTGCCGTAGTTCATCGCGGATGAACTGAGTCAACTCCCGTCGCTCGCTTGCATCAGGCGCTACGACTACGGCACGATCTTCCTGGGCGGTGTACGCAAGTGCGACGGCGGCCATGCGATGCTCTGCGTTTGCATACTCATGGAAACGCCCTTGCGCCTGCAACTTTATTGCTCCTGTCGCGGAATCGTTTGCACGAAACGCGACCACGGCCTGCTGGATTTCGGTCGTGGAACTCGATGGCCGGAAGTCGACAGCAACGGTCTTCGAGATATCGGTCGCTAGCCGTTGGCCGAGGGTTTCGGCGTTGTTGGTATAGACACGCGCATCGTCCGAAGCCCGCGAAATGGCAACGTAAGCAAGCCTGGTGTTAATGAGTGAGTATGCGCCGTCGGTGTCGAAGTGAGCGAGAACGCGCCCTGCGGTGAGGCCCTGCGAGCTGTGCGAGGTCACGGCGTAGCCATGATCGAGCTGCTGGAACTGAGCGGTATCAAATGAGATCGTGCGCTCGGCCTTCCCATCCATTCTCACTGAAATCTGCCCATTCTCGATGGCTGTTATGGTGCCAAGGTCCCGGTTGGCGACGCCAAGCTCTCGATTAGTTGAGGTCATTTGAATCCGGTCGCCAGTAGCGAATTCGCGCTCTGTTTTGCGGAAGACCTGGACGCCACGCAAGCGTCGCGGATCGTAGGTCACGCTCGATCCGTTTGCAAGCTCGACGGCAACGGTATTAGCTCTTGCATCGACGGCCCGGACGGTGGCGAAACTGTCCCGCTCGATGCCTTCGGCCTTACTGCCGGTAGTGTATTGCAACACGTCGCCAGCGTTGTAACGCGCCGCCCAGGTGCGGTCGGCCCCAGTCATATCGGAGCGATGCGTGAGCGTGCGAAACGTTTGCCCGTCTGGTGACAGAACACCCTTCTGAAGCAGCTCGGCACGGACGGCCTCATTGATCTCTTGACGGCTGCGATTGTCGGGAGAGACGACGATGGTGTTCTCCGGCTGAGCCGCATAATCCATGGCGATAGCGGCAATGCGTTCCTGCCTGTTGGGGATCTCGGTGATACGCCCTTGGCTGGCTAGCATATCGATGCCTTGCCGGGTATTATTCTTCGCAAGCTCCTCGACGGCTTTCAGCAATTCAGAGTCCTTCTGCCTCATGATGTGGTCAAGTTGCGAGGTGCGCATCCCGGCATCTTGCATCTGCTCGAAGGGCTTTCCGGCATCGACGCCCTGATGCTGGCTAGTGTCGCCGATCACCAAAACGCGGTCGTTGGGATTCAGATTGTCGAGGAAGGCTCGCATCTGCCGTGTGCTGGCGAGGCTCGACTCGTCGAGCATGTAAAGGTGCCGCAATTCAGGGCTGGCACTGGGGTGGTTGTCGCCACGCGCAAGGAAACTCTGTAAGGTTGTAGCATCGATTCCGACCTCGCGGAGCTGCGCTGATGCGCGGGAGGTTGGGGCGAAACCCTCGACGGTGTAGCCGCTTTTTTCCGCGCCTTCACGGATCGAAGCCAGCACGGTCGTCTTCCCACTGCCCGCGCGTCCCTGCAAGCCATGAATGCGGTCCGTGGAATTGAGAACTTCCTCGATCACGCGTCGCTGGGTGTCGTTAAGGAAGTCCCGCGAACGCGCTTGATCCTGCGCCAACTCCGCACTCATGATGGGTTGGACTGTATTCTTTCCGGCCACAACATGAGCAATGTTGGCGCGCTCTGCGGCGATGGTCTCCGGTGTCGTGAAGCTGCGACCCGATGCGTATTTTGCGACCTCCACGGAGCGGAGGTCGCCACGCTGCAGCCTCGCCTCGAAGTCGGCGCGAACCTCGGCATAGGTCGTCTCTCCCATGCCGCGCCGCAACGCATCGCGGAAGATGAGCCGTTCATCCGCGACAGCCTCGCGCTCGAAGAGACTGTCCCGCGCATAGGTAATGGCTTCCTTCGCGCGATTCGCTCGATCTGGATTACGTTCCTGTGTCTGAGCGCGTTCGCGCGCCTCCTGCACGACTTGTCGCGGCTGATTGCCGAACTCGGCGGCGACGCTGCGATGGGCCTCAAGAACCTCTTCTCGCGTGAGGGTCTGCTTCTTGTCGCGTGTGGAGTGAGCTGCGATCTGCGCGGCTCTAGGGCCGCTCACCCCGCTCCTTTCCATCTCATCTTTGATCTGTTGCGACCGTAGGCTCGATGCGTCGAGATAGGACTGGCTATAACCTTTTACCTCGGGTGCCCCGCTCTTTCCCGGCTCGATTTCATAGCCGAGATCCCGCAACCGATACATCAATTCGGACTGGTAGACCGCCGTGGCGAATTGCTTGCTTTCAAAAAATGGCCGTTCCTGGAGAGCCCTCGTCGAACCATCGGCTCGCTCGGTGATATTGAAGACGACGGCATGGGTATGGAGCTGTGGCGCGGCGTAGCCATCTACGGGCCGGGCGGTGTCGTGTTCAAACTTCGCGGCGATAAACTTCCCGGTGTTCTCGGCTGGGTTGTTGCCGCCGATCCGCGCGTGCGTGTACTTCTCCAGTTCGTTTAGTGCTATCGTGACCGCAGTTGCGTGGGCTTCACGGACCCGGTCATCCCCTCCGACCAGGGCAGTCAACGAGACAGATTTCGGTGCGGAGAAGGTAGCATCCCAACCGGCGCGATGCTCTACCGCCTTGACCGTCTTCCCGCTGGCCGTTTGGTACTCGACTGCCTCTCGGTGGCGAACCATCTGCACCTCGGTCTGCGGGTGCTGGCCCTCCGAGAGACGAGAAAACTCCTCGGCTGTTACCTCGCCGGAGAGTCCCAGCGAGGTTGCGAGCTGCCCCTGCCATTCACCCTTTACCTCGTCACCCTGTTTGTAATAGCTCTGGGCGGCGGAGGTGTACTCCAGCTTGTGATACGTCTGAGCCTGGCCGGAGCTGAGCGCTTTTGGGATGGTCATCATGGCTACATCTCCCGGATGTATTCAGGACCATGCACTTCTTCCTGTTCGATGTCAGTATCAGCAACCACGATGGGAGTAGGGGCAGGCGCGGGCCGACTCACTTCGCCGGCGCGAGTGGGCTCATTCGAATCTTTCTTGGGCCACGGAATGGGATTCTTTTCGAGCGCCAGCGGCGCATCGTTCGCCACCGTCTCTGACGCATCTGTGGCCTCTGGTTCTGATGATCCTTCCACGCCAGTCATCGTCGGAGCGCGCGGCTTGAGGGTATCGGGGTCGAAGCTCATCTCTTCGTCCGGGGACCTACGTGGCAGGAATCCCGGCGTGGGCGTGGGCAGGTCCATGTAGTCAAATGCGAACCTGGCCACATTGTTGCCTAACTTCAAATAAGCGTGGCGGTCGTCCAGGCCCGTAATCTCCGAACCCATCACCAGCGGCTCGATTTGACGTTCGACGGTGAAGTTCTTGCCTGACCTGGAGCCATCAAACTTTGTCTCTTTCAGGCGCTCGATTTCGACCTTTCCGATGGCCTCCGAGATCCATTCGGCGGCTTTGGGTTCCGCGGTCTTCATGAAGATCTTGGTGGCGGGCTGGGACAGCATAACCTCAGCCAGATGCCCATAGATGACTTCAAGTTGGGCCTTGCCCTGGAAGCCCAACACCAATGGATTTTTCGACTTTCTGTTTTCCGTGATCGCCGTATGAAGCTGCGGTAGTTTCTGCAGGCTCGCCAACTCGTCGATCACGAACCACACGGGTTTCTGTCCCGGCTGCGGCGCGGTCAGCAGACGCATAACAAGCAAATCAATCCATAGCGAGTGCAACGGACGGAGCGTTTCTCGTTCGGGCGGACGCGACGTGATGAAGATCCAACCGTTCCGTTTTTTGGCCCATGTCCGGGCATTCCAGACGGGCCGCTTCTCATCCTTTTGCGGTAGGAGCCGGAAGCATTTAGCGACCAGGCCAAGGGAAGAAAGGACACCGGCGCGCTGCGGCCCTGCCTTCCTATCTATATAGAAGGCCATCTCGGTCCCTTCCACCCGTTTCATCAACTCCGTATCGCTCGCCATCCACTCGGCAAGCTGATGCGGTGTTGGCCCGAGCTTCAATAGGTGCGCGAAAATCTGTGCTGGGGTCTGGTGAAAGAACTCATCTTTGTCGGCCGTGGCGGGCTGGTACAGCGAGGCCGCGATGGCATCCGCCTCGGCATTCGAATCCATCTCCTGCGCCGGTCCCCAATAGGGGCAGCGGGTGTCCAGCGGGTTTAGTACGATGTCTCCGCGTCCGGCATCGTAAAATCTCTGGATATATTCGCAGGCCGGGTCGTAGACGATAGCTGAGTCTCCACGCTGGCGAATCTGTCGGAGGCACTGCATTATTAATTGCGTTTTCCCGACCCCGGTGTCGCCCATGAGCTGAAGGTGCTGTGCCTCTTTCCGCAGCGGAATCCGCATCATCTTGTCTGATTCTGTGGTCTTGAAGCCGATGCCATCGCCCTTCTGCACCTTGTTGAACTCCTTCGGCGAGAGCATGAGTGGGCCGCGCAAGACGCGTCCGTACTTCATCTGCCGGAACCGTTGAATGTCTTTCGGAATGGCGAACCAGAGCATCGCCAGCAGGCAGAGGCCACCTTCGATGAAGCTGATAGCGAAGACGTCGAAGAGCCCCTTGCCATCGAAGATCGCATAGCGTAACCAATGACTCATGGCGGCATCCGCGAGCTTTTGGCTAGGCCCACGAAACGGAAAGCGATAGCCCTGGGCCTGTGCCAACTCCGACAGTGTGAACGGAACGACTCTGCCGTCCAGAAGCGTCATCTGCCCTCCGGCGAAGTCTACTGGCAGAGCGAGACGAGGCTTGGGTTTGCCGCCGCCGAGATACAGGAGCCGGTAGGAGCCATGCGTATGGACGACGGCTCCCACCTCGGCGCGGATGTACTGGGTGATATAAGACTGCTGCAACGGTGGCAGCGAGAAATGAAGCCGTTGCCAGACAAACAGCACCGTGCAAAGCAGGGCCGTTGCGATGGCCGTGTAGCTCATGACCGGTGCGTGCGGCGGCCAGATGATCGTCTCTTTTCTACCCCATTGCGTTGCCATCGTTATTACTCCTTCCCGGCTTCCTGCGTGTACTGTTGCATCACGTCTTGAGCTGCTTTATGTTTCTCTTTCCGCACCATCGTCATAGCTTCGGTGATCCACGTTGGCGATACCTTTTCGCCCAGGATGAGCGGCTTGATGAGATTCACAAGCAGCATCCGCGTGGCGACCAGCTCCGTGAACATGGCGTCCTCGGTGGAGCGTCGCGCTTCGCGCAAGAGAATGTCGCGTGCCCACTCGCTCAACGCCTTGCCTTCCTTCCGAGCGGCATCCTCAAGCTCTCGCTGTTCGGGCTGGGTGACTCGGGCCTGGGCGACGTGGACTCGTGGAGGCCGCCCTTTCGAGCGTGAAAGACGAGCATCCATGCTGCTGTTCGTGATCTCTCTTTGTGGGTTCATTGTGTACTCCATTGCCGTATGCAATCGCATACTCGTTGTATGCGATTGCATACGGCCTATCTCTAAGCTGTTGAGCGGTGGGCAGTAGACAACTGCATACGCCTATCGCCTCAAACACCACCCTGGAAGGGATCAAGTGTCAATCTTCTTCCGGTGCGCAGCACCGTAGTGGCTTTGCCACTGCACTAGTAGCGGAATCATGCTTTCGATCCCGCCACGAATGCTGCCGGTTGTGCTGGCGATGACGCAGTGGATACCGGCTTCTTTGCGGGGGGTTCCGCTGCATCGGTAGCTGGCGCTCTGCGAATGCGGAGCGTCGAAGAGGCCTGCTTCGCTTGTGGCGTCTTCAAAAAGTCCTGGAAGTCGCGATCTTTCAGGAACACATAAGCAAGCGCCTGTTCCACGACATCATCTGCTGATGCGTGGATGAAAGCGGCGTACTGATCGACCTGCGTAGCGGTTGAGTCAGTGAGCCGGATAGAGGCGCTGACCTGACGGGTTTGGATGACTTCGAGTAGTGGCATTGCTGTTCTCCTTTGGGTGATAAATTCAGGCGACCTTGTTGTGTGCGATCATGCGCTGTGCCGTGGCCGCAATCTCCCGCGCACGAGCGGAGCAAAGTGCTGCGGGAATCTCAGGCTGTCTGCGGCGCTCTAGCATGGCAATCACATCCGCGATGGCAGTACCTTCGATCAGCCAGAGACGGGCGGAGGCCATATCGACGGTGCGCTGGGCGTAGTAGGTGGGATTGGGCTTATCGGAGCGGCGCGAAGCCAGCTCCAGAGTGAGCATCACGGCATCTTTGCCGTGGGCAAGCTCACGCGAGATCCAAGCCCAGTCATGCTCGGAGTTGGTTTGCATGTCGCGGCGTATCGGCTGCTGTGGGATAGGCGGAATCATGCAGGCTTCGCGAAGGACATAGAGGTGAAAGTCATCCGGCTGGTATGTCGCATCGGAGAGGTACTCGACGGTGACGAGCTGCGCGGGATCGTACTTGCAATTCTTGAATCCGGGGATACGAAGAACCCGGTTGCAGTCCGTGCAGGAGATGTCGCCGTGGAAGCCCATCGCGAGCAGCTTGAGCGTCATCTCTTGCGTGTAGAAGTCGAAGTCCTCCACGCGCCACAACACTTGGTATTTGCCAGCCGATGTGGAGACGATCACATTGGGCTCTGGCACAAGCTCGGACGCCCGCAGCGCAGCGAGCCGGGCCTCTCCGTTCACGTCGATGTCGATATACAGGTGGCGAACGGAAGCGATGCATTCTTTGGTGCGCTTCCGGCTGCCGGCGAGCAGCGGATTGGCGGCCACATAGATATTCGCTCCGTAGTGGTTTTCATGAGCCAGCCAGCCACGGTAACGTGGCGCGAGCGCACGTTCCAAAGGAACGATGCGTTGCTGGGTCTTTGCGGTGCTCTCGTTGCGAAGCAAGAGAGCGATCGTGTCACCGGCGAAGCAACGGGTAAGAAAGTCCTGGGCTGTTCCATTCATCTCAATACCTCCAATCCGACCTGCACTGCGAGCGCGTTGCCACGGGCCTGTAGCAGCCGAAGAAGCCCGGCTGGATGCCGGACTCTTCGGAGAGGAGGAAGGGCCTATGCGGCCTCTTCCTCGGTGGATTCTTCTTCTTCGTCTTCCGCCGCTGCCTTCTGAGCACGATCCAGCTTGAGAATCGAGTTGACCCGAATCTCCCAAACCGTCACTTCCGTGCCGGTCTTCGTGCTGTCATACTTCCGGCTGCGCAGCTCGCCCTCGACCTGAATATGAGCGCCCTTCTTCAGCGTGGCGGCGAACTCTCCGAGCTTGCCGAAGACCACGCAACGGTGCCACTCGGTGTGCTCGATGTACTTGCCTTCCTTCTTGTAGGAGGACTTGGTTGCCAGCGAGAGAGTGGTAAGGCTGCGGTCGTTGTTGGTGCGAACTTCTGCATCAGCGCCGGTGAATCCGATGAGGGTGACTTTGTTTGAGTACATGGTGGTGATCTCCGTTTCGTTGAATTTCCCGTATCCTGCTCGGGTCACACTTGGCAAAGCCAGCGAGTGGGCCCGGCTCCCAAGCGCCAAGGAGTGCTTTCTTGGTGGGGCCCGAAAGAAGTTTGCGCGGTGTCTTCTGCCGCGGCTCTCAAACTTCTTTTGGGAGGTCCCGAGACCCCGCAGGGGCGACATAGTCGAAGCAGAACGACGCCGAGCCGCAGGGCGCCGGTTTGGCCCCGAAGCGTGACCCCGAGCAGAGGACGGGATACGAGGCGGAAGGCTCCCCGATGCACCGAAGTCAAACTCTCGATCCCGGCGGTGAATGTTCGCCCAAACCGCAGCCCATCTCATCGCTACAAAGGCTCCTCCGCAGGACGGCTCCGAGCACCCTCCGTCGCGCTCTAGGCTATGCCGGATCGCCACTGTGGGCTCTTTTAGAGACGAGTTGGGCTGTGCAGCCGATTTGGCAGCATGACGGTACATCGAAGTGACCTCGATTCTGGGTTCGGTTCTCTAGCTGTATGCCTGATGCTCAGGCGGCGGAGGCACGATAGATGTCCTCCGTCTGGAAGCTCTGGTCCGCGTGGGTGTATCCGTTCACGGTAATCAACTCGCGCACCCGGCGGCGGCCCGTGGCATCCCGCTCGCAGTACACAACGAAGTCGATGGCCTCCGCTGTCTCCGAGCGTATGAATGCGTGGTTGAGATTGGCCCTGGCACTCAGGGCCAAATCGGATAGGCGATTCAAGGCGTCCCATGCGGACTTTGCATGGATGGTCGAGAGCGTTCCGCCATGCCCCGTGTTCATGGCTTGCAGCAAGTCATATCCGCACTCATCGCGTACCTCGCCCATGATGATGCGGTCGGGACGATGGCGCAGGGCGGCAGCTAAGAGCTGGCTCGGAGTGATGGCAACCTGGCCGGGAATTGCCTCAACAGCTTCCCAGCGGACGGCGTTGGCATGGTTCACTTTCAATTCGGCTGGCTGCTCGATGACTACCAGACGTTCATGCTGGGGAACGTGGTCAAGCAACGCCTTCATCAAGGTCGTCTTCCCAGAACTGGTCCCGCCGCTGATAATCCCGTTCTTTCGTTCATTGATAAAGCCGATTACTTTGTCGCGAACCGGCTCGGGCAAGCTGCCCGCTGCGATCAACTCATCGGAGGTAAACCAGCGGTTGAATTTGCGGATGGTGAGTGTCGGTCCGTTGATAGAAGATGGAGCACCCACAACCGCCACACGCGAGCCGTCCGGCAAGCGCGTATTCAGGATCGGATTCTGGGTCGTGAGGTCCTGTCCAAGGATGCGCGCTACCCGCTCGATCGCACCCTGAAGACGATCGTTCGTGTAGGGCGTTGCCAACGGGATATGCTCAATGACGCCATTGCGGTCCGCGTAGACACCGGTGGTGCCGTTAATCATCAAGTCGGAGATGGACGGGTCAAGCAAGAGCGCCCGCAACTCCTCGGGAAAGAATGGGAGGATCAGGTGGTAGCTCATCGAGTCGCTCCTATAGCTGACGTTGCCGGGAGTGTCGGCAACCCTGCATTGGTTCCGGGAGCAATCGCATCGACCGAGAGCCGGTTCTCGTGGAACTCCGTGATGGTCAATCCCAGCGGGTTGATCGTCTCAAACTGCGGGAAGATGCGGGCCTGGTCACTGACCTGCTTGGGGTTCAGATAATAGGTAATACTCAGCATCCAATGCTCGGTGCGAGGCTCGCGGGAGTTCTGGGCAGAGTAAAACCTGTCGATGGCTACTAGGGCCGTTCCACGGGCGATCTGCGCACCCTGAACGGTTTCCTCGGACATCGACGTAATGGTGACGTTCTTCACCTGTACGTCGCTGCTCTCGATCTGCCCCGCCATCACCTGCGAGACAAGATGATTTGCATTGTCAGCCGTCATCAATTGCGAGGCGAGCATCTGCGATAGAAAGTAGTAGTTGAGCGGGTATTTCTTGGCGATGGTGTCCCGGCCAATGGTGTAGCGATAGTTGGCCCAATCTGTAAGGTATGTCCGTACTTCACCCTCGCGCGGGCTGTAGTTAAGGTCGGTGTATTGGATTGCCTGGGCGCGGCCCATCTCGTCGATCCGGATGTACCGGTTCGCAATCGGACGGTGTGCCAATGAGAAGTTTAGCCACATGGAACCAAGCAGCAATACCGTTCCGCAACCGATGACAAGACGATAGGCTTTCCGCTCGGCATAATGGGAGGCATAGACCTCATTTCCGATGTGGTCGGTGAGCAGCGCTTGCTTCGGCGTCAGCGTGCTTTCAATGGGTGCGGTGTGCGTGGACATGAGGGTTCTCGCTCCTTTCACGGACTGCGTTCAAAACGACATAGGTATAGATCAAGCCGGCAACGATCACTCCGACTAGGAAGATCATTATGAATGGCACAAACCAACGAGGACGGCGCACCCGTACTCGACTGAGTAGAAGATATCCCCAAAGATCGCCCATAAAATTTACGCTCCGCCACCCTTCGCAAAGAGTAATGCCGTTCCACCAATCGTCTTGCCCGCCGCCGATGTGAGCCCAGCAGCACCTCCGAAGATGGCCTGGGTCATGCTCGGAATGAACAGCATATTAATGATGAAAGCGACGAAGACCATTAAGCAAGGGATCAGATTGGCGATCCACATATCCATCGAATAATTGCCATTGAAGGTCTGCTGAAGAAAGCCGTTCATGAATCCAGCCCACACAAAGATGAAGGCGGCGGCAACGGCACGGATCATCGCGAAGCTGATAAGGACATCGAGGAACTGAAAGAACTTGGCACGGAAGGTCTGCGTCATCAGCAGCGGAACGAAGATCGGTCCGAACAGAGCTGTGACGCCATACAGGATGAAAGCACTGCAATTGATGACGAACAAGATCGCGGATGCCAATCCGAGCATAAGCTGCACGAGCACGTAGCAAAGGATCTGTATGGGCGCGGTAAAGGACGGTGTGGGCGTGTTGTCCCCGGCTGTCTTGAGCAACTGAAGAAACTGGTCGAGCGAGTGTTGATCGAACGCCGCTACCATCGCCTGCGAAAGATACGAGAAGAAATGATTGATGCCGAAGCTGGCACCGGGGAACGGGTTCACCCAGTAGTTCTCCAGCAGGCAGCAGATGATAAGTCGGAGTAGAAAGTTCGTCAGATCGCCGGCCCGAACAGGATGGGTGTGGAAACGCAGCGTCATGCCGGACGTGTTCCAATTGATGACCATGCTGATGAGCGTGAAGAGCGAGATGCAGCTCAATTCCGTCAATCCAAGCTGCGTCAGCGCTCCACCATTCTGCGTCGTGAGGTTGGTCAGATTGTTGGTGAACTGGTAGAGCCAATCGACGCCGGAACTCGCGGACGGTAGGGCTTGTGCTAGAACAACTGTGGCAACCATAACGGCACTCTCCAGATGCGGTCTAAGGGATGTATGTCTTCCAGGTCTTGCCTTCGTTGGCTGCTGCGGAGTTGTGCCGCTTCTTGTCCTGTTCTACCTGTTTGCGGAATGCCTCATCGCGCTTCCTCTGTTCGTCGGCTTCGTGCTGTTGCTGTTGAAGGATTGCTGCTGCCTTGGCTGCGGCCTCGGCAGCTTTATGTGCTTCGTGACTTTGATAAATCGCGGCGCTGCCGATGGCGACCAGCGCCGCAAGGATCGCAAGAAGGATATTGGTGTTGATGAGTTTCAGCATCGTGTCTCCGTATTAGGGAAGATAGGTCTGCCAGGTGCTACTCTCATTCGCTGCGCTTACGTCATTCGTAGAGCGCTGCTGTTGTACGAAGACGGCGGTATTGAGGTCTTCGACCGCTGCATTCCTACGCTCCATATTGGCAACCGTCATCTGCGAAGCGAGGCAGGCATGAAGTGTGCCCTGCGATTGCATCTCCGCCAACCGCTGTGCCTCGGCTGCGTTGAGGAGATTGAGTTGCTGCACTTCGCTATTCGTGGAGTCAGAGCCGTCAAACTGCTGCGAGAGGAGCGAGTTGTTCGCATTAGCGTTCTGGGTTCTCGCCGCACGGTACTGGCCCACAGCGGTAAGGCAGTCGGGAGAGACGGAATCGGCAGTCTCGATCATCGCCAGTTGCGAGGTGCGCGAGCTACCGAGGGACTGGCCGGCGAGGTAAGTAGGCGCACCACCGTTCATCGTGACCGTCGCTGCTTTCCACGCCGTACTCGACGCACCTGGCGAGTTGGTATTGAGCGCAATGCTCATGCCTGCCGTCTCACCGAACATATTGGCGACGTTGACATTCTCAAGAGCATGAAGCATCGTCTGCCACTGCTGCTTGGCCGAAAAGTGTGTGATGTTGTTCTTCAGCATGTTGTATTGCGTCTGAAGAGTGGTGAGTTGCGATACAAGGCTGGCGTAGCTGGTCGGGTCGAAGACAATATCCCCGATGCCGAAGAGAGCAAAGCTCGGGGTTGCCGTGAGCAACAATGCCGCGCCTGCACCAATAAGCCACTTGCGGCGGTTAGTCAGCGTGATTTTCATAAAGCCTCCTGCGGTTGGGTTGAACTACATGCATTGCGGGCAGGTCGGATCGAGCCTGTCCAGGGGAAAGCCGTGGATGTGAGTCGCGTTGACAACCGCGTCCGTTGCCGTGAGGTAAATCCATGCGAGCGCGTTCCGCCCGGTACTCGTCCCGACGAGGAGCAGAGCGAGCACAATAGCGGCGATGATTCCAGAGAACTGATAAAAGCGATGGGCGGGAATTGTCTGCATTGCGTTACTCCTCCTCTGCAAGCTGGCGAGCAACCTGCGGAATGATCGCGACCCACTCTGGTCCCGTCCGCTCGATCGCTTCGGCGATGGTGTATCCGTGTTCCGCAAGCCAATCGGCGCGATTGAGGACAAGGGCAACCGCGGCTTTCTCGCCGGTGGACTGAACGGCCCAAGGCATCGCGACCGCCGCGCTGGGCATCCTGCGCTTTGCGGAACAGATGGACGTATCTGGAATTGCTCTCATTCATACAACTGCCTCTCGGAAGAGCGTTCACATGGTTGGATCGATGCGATGTTCTGCGTAGGACGGGATGAGGATGTCGCGCCCGACGTAAACGCGGGCGCGGGAGCCTTCCTTGAGCGTGATGATCGGAAGCCGGTTCAGGAAGTGGTTCAGCACCTGCTCGCCCTCTGCGGCGGACTGCTCCGAGATGCCGTTGCGAATCTCGGTCGAAGGCGTGAAGACACTGCCGTTGTTACCGATCTGGGCGAGCCCACCGAGGCCGCCGATGGCGGCGGCTGCCCCGAAGGCCATCAGGTAGCCGTGGTCCACCTTGGTCGCAAGGCCGGTTGTCCCTAGCGGGTCAAGGCCGATGTATTTGTCGAAGTCGAGCGAGAATCCATCGGGGCACACAGCGCGATGGAAGGTCACGAACATCTTCCGCTGCTGGGCATTACCGACACTTTGCACTGTGCCAATCAGACGAGTACCCTGCGGCATGAGAAGCTGCTGATGGTCATGCGAGTAGTAGTCGGTCGTCAGCATGACAAGAATCGGCCCACTGAAGCCGCCGTCGATATGGTTGGTGACAACGCCCTCAAAGACCGTGCCCTCGAAGATGCGATAGAGGCGCCCCTGATAGTTATCGAAGTCGTATCCAGCCATTGCGTTGGCTTTGGAATCTGATTTCGACGGCTGCGCAGAGGCAGCTTGCTCAACTTTGGCTCTGTCGGTCGAAGATGTCCCGAGGGTCGTTTCCGATGCTGTCTGGGGATGTGCCTCGTCGTGCTCCCCCATGACAGCAGTTGTGGTCTGCAAGGGGAGGGCGGAGCCGGAGTCTGCGCCCGTATGGGCAAAGTCGATGGCGACGGTATCGCTATTGATGGCGTCCTGCGCCTGCTTTTCCTTCGCAAGCTGCTTTTGCTTGGCTTCTGCCTGGGCCTGCGAGATATTCGAGGTGTGTTGCGGTGCGTTGGGGCTGTTGCCATAGATCTCATCGCGCTGCGCCGCTGTCATCGGTTGTGTCCCAGCTGCCTCTGGGCCAGGGATACTCTGTTCGGCCTGTAGCTGCTGCATCGCGGCGGCCAACTCCTGCTGGTGCTGGCGTTCCTCGGCATCGCGGCGGGCCTGCATCTGCTGCTGAGTCTCAAAGCTATTGACCTGCTGCGCGTTCGGAGCTGCGGGACGCATCGGTAGCGCACTTGCGGGAGCTGACTTCTTGTTCCCGCTCAACAGGCTTGACACGTTGGCGATCCCGATCACGGCCACGATTGCGACCAGGGCAATCACGACCGGCATACCCTTCTTGAGAGGCGGCTTAGCCTCTGGCTGCTCGGGGACAGTCGCAGGGACACTCTGGGTTGGCTCGGTCATGGTTAGTTCGCCCCTCCCGCGCGGTGAAACTCAACCTTCTGTTTGCCGATGGCGAGATAGCCGTTGTCCAACTGCTTCGGCACGGTGTACAAGCCACCGCTGAAATCAAAATTGATGAGGGAGCCCTTTTTGTCCTTGACTTCATACAAGGCAGGCGTTTCCTGGAACTGTCCGCGCAGGTAGGTGAACTTGTCGTCGCGCCATATCTGCTGAAGGCCAAGAGCCTTACCCTTCGATTGATCCCATGTGTAATCGAAGTGTAGGTTGGCTGGATATTGACTGCGATAGGTCTCGGCCTTCGTCTCCTCAGCCTTCAGTTCAGCGGTCTGGGCTGCTTTCGCGGTTGCCGCCTCCTGCTTCGCTTTTTCGAGCTCTGCAGCCGGAACGAAGACAGGAAGCTGTGGCAACCGGTCCTTGGCAGCCTGGTCACCCGGAGCGATGAAGACTTTTGAATCGAAGTGGGCATCCTGCTCGCTGGAGACTTCGTGCAACTGCAAGGTGTATTCGTTGCCGTGGTCGGAGACGATGTGAATGTCCGTCGATCCGTTCGCCACCTTTGGCTTGACGCTGATGAACCGGCTGGCGACATGACCGCCGTCGAAAACCCAATCCACGGTGTCACCGGCGAAAACGTTGGCGACCTTCTCCTCAGCGGGAAGGACGATCAGCGTCGATTGCAGGAGGCCGGCGCGGACCACAGGAGGCGTGTCCGCCTCAGACACAGTGACGGTGCGCGGCGGGTTCGGTTGGAGAGGATGGTTATCGGCGGCGTGGCAAAGAACTACGGGGGCCAGCGCAAATCCGGCGGAGACGACGATGGGGATGAGTGGTTTCATGGCACTGGCCTTTCTTCGGTTGGGTTGGTTACACAGTCTCGCCCTGGGCAAAGCGATCGATGCCCTCGGTGAGGCCGTACTTTTCAATCAGCTTCGACCGTCGTACCCGGTCCTTTGGCTTGGTGGAGAACGTGGCGTAGCTGCGCTTGTCGAGGTTCAACGTGACGACTTTGGTAATGCCATCGCGTCGCATGTAGAGACCTTCGCGGTCCTGCAAACTCTCGAATAACGCGATCTGCTGCTCGTTCATCTTGAACAGCTCTGCATAACGCTTCCGATTGAAGGTCGCGTCCTTCAGGAACAGGAACGATGTGCAGGAGTTCACGATGCTGTCGGCGTTGGCACCAAGATCGTCGGCGGACTGGCCAATCATGGTGACGCCGCCAAGGTTCTTACGAACGGTCTTGATGGAAGCGAGAGCGCCGTCAAGCAATTGCTTGTTCTTCATCGAAGAGAAGATCTCTTCAATGAGGATGTGCTTAGGAACGCCGAGATTGGCAGGGTTGTAAAGCACGTCATTGATACGCCGAAGAAGCCATACCATTAGCGGCTCGACCAGGTCGGCGTACTGCTCGTTGTTCACGCCCTGAAAGTCGAAGCATTGCAGGCGCGAGAGCGAGAGGCTGTCTTCAACGTTGTCGAAGACGGCGTTGTAGATGCCTTTGCCAACCCACTTCGACAGATAGCGGTCGAGTTTCTTTGGCAGAAACAGATTGGACAGGCGGCGGTTCTCAGGATCGAGCAGGTACATATCCTGCACTGCCTTATGGATCACGTCATCGTCTTCGGGCTCCAGCTCTGCGCCGCCATTGGTGAGGAGGAGTTTGATAAACGAGTAAAGGAACTTGATGTTGCTTTCGGTCGGCTCCAGAGCAAAGGGGTTCACCCGCGGGCCGTCCTTACCAACGCGATCAACCTTGCCGCCGCACAATTCCACGACACTTTCGTAGCTGCCGCCAATGTCGAAGATGTAGGTAAAACCGCCGTATTTCTGCTCCAGGGCGACGGTGGCGTTACCGACCACACTTTTTCCTGACCCTGTGGGTCCGATGATGAGCATGACGCGCACGCCGTCCACATACACATCCTGAAAGAACGGCGTTCGGGTACGAGTCTCGAAGATATTGAGGTACTCGTTGTCTAGGTCTTCCGAGTGAGGATGGCCGATGTGCGGAGCGAAGACAGAGGAGAGCCGCGCGTGATGATCCTCTGCGAGCCATAGCGGGAAGACATTGAACTTGTGATTGCCGGGGAACATCGCATAGAAGGCTGACAGGTTGCCAAGCGTCTCTTCCATCACCTGCGCTCGGGCATCGACGAAGATGCGATGCACAGCAGGCACGGTGTTACGTAACTGTTCCTGGCTGCGAGCGGCCAGCAGCAGCCGCAGCGAGTATTCCCCTTGGGCCTTCTTATCGAGGGAGCGGATGACCTCGCTCAGGTCATCGACATTGCTGTTGGCAGCCTTTGCGCCCGCGCCGCTTTCGAGCGAAGCGGTGTCGCGCCCGCTCATCACACGCGTCAGTACACCGACCTTGAAAAACGAGATGAACTTCTCTTGCGCGTCGATCTCGCTGCGGGCGGAGGATGCAGACTTCACCCTCCATGTCGAGCAAAGTACGCTATCGCAATCGAGCCTTAGCAGACCGGAGAAGAGGCACGGCCTTGAAGCCTCCGGTGTCGTCTTAAGCGAGAACATCTGTACGTGGCGCTTGCCGACCTGGAGGTGATCGCTATGCCATGCAACCGGCGTCTTCACGATCTGCCGGTCCACACCGGCATCGCTGCGAAGCTGGTCCTGTTCCGCCCATTCCTCTAGATTGAACAAGTAGCTGAAGAACTGGAAGGTTTCGGCCTTGCCAAGAAGCCGCAACCCAATGGCGCTGCCCAGATGAACCTGAAGAATGATCGCGGTCTTCTCAAGATCAGCAAGCATCCGGGATGTGTCTACGGCGTTTTCCTGCGGCTTCCGCTCGAACGCTTTTACCTTCGACAGCTCCAGCGTGAGGCACCAGTGCAGGTCGATCCTCCGGAATCCCGCAGACTTTTCAAGAAACGTGAGACGGTCGCTAGCGAATACTTCCGTGGCGGGGTTCTGGTACTTAGCCTGACGCGGAAGATCGAAGCCCGACATCACACGGGTGTACTGGTAAAGGCACGAGCCCTCCGGTAGGCCGCGCAGCGAGCCTTCGATGGATCGCATTCGCGACTCGAGCTCCTGGTCGGTCAAGCCCTCTTCGTCGATGCCGGTGAGAGCGAACAGGCATCCGTAACCGCCGCCCTTGAGGGCGAAGATCTCTGGTCCGACAAAGCGTGCAATCGGAAGGATGCTGCACGCGGCTCCTGCCTTGGCGAACCACGGCGTATGTTTGGGCTGCTCAGTGTTTGCGCGGGTCATAGTAGCTCTTCTGGTTGAGGCTGAGGCCCCACAGTTGGAACATCTTTGGGTGTTTGCGGACGATGAGCCATGCGCCGACCGCGAGCGTCGGGAAAGCCAACATCGCCAAAAGGCGAAAGCCAACGAGGAAAACCGTCACGCAGACGAATATGATCGCCATCCATGCTGTAAGATCGAGACCAAGCTTGGCTCTCGGTCGATTCAGCGCTTGATTGATTGGTAACGGCTCTCCCCGCTTGGTCATGGGCGCACCTCACATCGACTGACCGGTCAAAGACCCGATCCAGCCCGCGCCCCATCCCAGGACACCGGCACCAAACAGCGCGCCGAAAAGCCCAGGAATCGCATCCTGAAACCGCCCAGACATCATACGGATTCCGGCGAAAATCAAACCGCCAAAACAGATAACGGCACCCGCATAAATTGCGAAGGTCTTAAACGTTCCCATGAGCGTTTGCGCTCCTGAGAAGTCCATTGTCCCTTGTGCGTGAGCAACGCCGGCAAAAGAGAGGGCCAGGAGGGTTGAAGCCATCACGCGGATGGCATGGATGAGCTTTCTTTCTAAGTTGCGATTTCCGAAGCGTGAACGAAGTGACATAGGCATTCTCCTTATGGCGTGTACCCGTCGCCATAGGGGAAAACCTAAAGCCGCTTCACTGGCTCGTCCAACAGTTCTTATCGATTTCGCCACACATTTTGTCTATGGCAGATATTGCGCTCAACCTAGCAGCTCCAATTGCTCAGGATGCCGTGCCTTCGACGGACGCTTGGTTCGTCTCGAATCTGACCAGGTCTGCTGAAGGAATCGTTCAATGAACGGGATTGCAACATGATCCATGTGGTTCGAATGAACGAATGCGGTATCTGCCGTCCAGTTGACGCCCGCGATTGGTCGCGTGATGAGACCCGGATCGAGAGGCGTTAGCTGATCGATGAGGGCGAGTCCATAGCGCTCTTTCACCATCCATTGAATCTCTGAGGGAGTGCGAGCGGCGCACGCTAAATGGATCGGAATGCCTACCTCCCTGAACATCTCTACGAGACGCGTATGTGCCGAGGGATGCAGCTCTGGGTCGCGGAAGACCGTGATGCGTTCCGCTACTTCATGAATGTCGAGTTGGGCGCGATCAGCGAGTACATCATCGGACCGCATGCAAACCACTAAGGGAGACTGAGCGATCTGCTGAACGTTGTAGAGAGTCGCATCCGCTGGCAGGGGGAGAATCGCACAGTCGAGCGTCCTGGCATCGAGTCGTTGCAGGCACAGCAGAGGATCGCCGCTCCACAGTTGAATGGCGCATCCGGGGAACATTCCTTCATAGTTCTCTCGAAATCGTTCAAGCACTCTCGCGTTAATAAAAGAAGAAAAGCCGAGGCGCAGGGGCGGCACCTCATTGCGTTGAACAGCGAGCGCTATCGCCAACGTTTCGTCCCACTCTTTCAGAGTGTTCTCTGCAAACGTCGCAACGATACGGCCCGCAGAGGTCAGCTTTAGGCCGTTCTGCAAACGGACGAACAGCAGAAGCTCCACGGTATCTTCGAACTTTCCGATTTGAGAACTGAGTGACGACTGTGCCACGAAGACTTGTTCGGCGGCGCGGGTAAAGTTCAGCGTCTCAGAGGCTGCCTTGATGTATCGGAGAAGACGAAATGTGAGGGAATCTGACATCGGCCCTGGTACTCCACTCGGCTTTCGTCGATTCCACAGGCCCATGGATCAGCTGTGGAAAAACCCGCGCTTGACTCGATTCTCGGCTACAAATCGAAAATGTCAATTAGGCTCCGCGCGGTGACCGGCCTCCTTCAGGTAACCGCTTGCCACACTGTGCGCCGCCGGAGACATAGGTAAAAACTGTGGCGAAATCGAAAAGAAGTATTGGACTGAAGTTCGCGGAGACTTCACGCTCGAAGCTGATCGACCACGCGAGGTGCCATATGGGAACTATGTCAGAGTCCGCTAAGTCCCTCGATCCGTCACCCCAATAACTTCAACAACCCTAGGCGTTTGCGTGGATGAAGAAATCCGTGTGCGGTCTAAAGCAGCGGATTGGAGGCACAATGCTCTACCAAAAGACGACTGAACTGGTGTCAAATGGAGTCATTGGAAGGCGGCTCCTGAACGTCAAGGAGGCAGCTCAATACCTGGGACTCGAAGTAGACACAGTCTACAGAAAGTCTCGGTTGCGGGAGGTCCCTTGCGTCAAGGTCGGTCGTGCGTTGCGATTCGATATGCGGGCGTTGGAACGCTACATCGAGCAACACACAATCGAAACCATTGACTAAAGGAGAAGCAGATATGTCTGTTTTGAAGAAGGAAAAGGGAGTTTATGAAGTTCGTTGGCGCGAAGGGGGTCGCCATAAGAGCGCAAAGGTTCACGGCTCAGACGAATTCGCGAAGAAAGTAGAGCGTAAAAAGCTCTCGCTGCGCGATGAGAACCGGCACCTCGATGTGAGGAAAGAGGTCAATTACAGCATGTCGGATTTGATTGATCGGTACTGGCTGCATTACGGAAGCAAGAAGGCTTCTGCGGATCGAGAGAAGAGCATCGTGGAGGGCATTCGGGCTGAGTTGGGTCGGATGTTCGTGCGGGAGGTGGACGGTGTTGACGTCCAGCGCTGGTACGAAAACCTCACGGGCAAGCGGGGCTTGGCGGAGAACACTGCCGTACGCCACTTCAACGTCATGCATCACCTGATGAAGAAGGCTTCGACTATCTGGTCCAAGGAGACTGGTCTTGAACGTAATCCAGCCGACATGGTTGAGGTAAGGCGACCCGATGATTCACGGGAACGCTTCCTCTCGAAGGAAGAACTTGAGAGGTTAAAGGTCGCCCTGGACGAGAAGATGTTTCGAAAAGGGACCAAGGACCTCAATCAGACCAATCTACGGATGCGGCTGATTGTATTGATCGCTGTCTCCACCGGGATGCGCTCCTCTGAGGTTCATCGCCTCCGCTGGTCGGACGTGTTGTACCGCGAAGAGCTCATTGCAGTGAGAGCAAAGTTGAAAAAGGGTAAGGAACGCTACGTGCCCATGACGTCAGAGCTGGCCGAAGAGATTCGGCGGTACCCTGCGGTGATCGGTGAAGATCGCATCTTCCCGCCAACACGGGGTGACAAGAGTGGAAGGCAAAGACTGGAAGGGAGCTTCGAGGATGTACTCACACGAGCCCAGATTCGAAACTTCTGGTTCCACGATCTGCGCCACACCTTTGCGTCCTGGTACATGATGAATGGCGGCGATCTCTACGAACTCGCCAAGCTTCTCGGTCATTCGAACATCAAGATGACAGAGCGTTACGCGAAGCTTGGACGCGCTCACATCACCAAGACCGGAACAACGGCCAAGGTGCTCTGGAGCATGATGGAGTCGAAGCCAGAGCAGGGAGCAGTACAGGTAGGAAAGTTCGCGTAGCCGAGATGTACGCTATTTGTACGTCGGGCTAAAACACTAACTCTGTGGTCACCGCTAAGTTCTTTAGAATGTGGTGGCCAGAGACGGGATCGAACCGCCGACGCCGGCCTTTTCAGGGCCGCGCTCTACCACTGAGCTATCTGGCCTTCCGCAAGGGAAGAGAACCGTAGCCGCTGTAAGGCAGCTGCCGGTGGCGTTTCGACTCACCTGCCTGGACGGAGGAGAACAGCCGCGCCGCGGAACAAAACGCGGGGGCCGTCGAGAACGACTCGGCCAGTATAGCAACTCAGCTAAGAGCCGCAAAGCAGAGCGCACAGCAAAGCAAAACAGAAAGCACCGCAATACAGCACAGCGACGCCTCTGGACTGCAGCTATGCCGCAGCTATGCCGCTGGGCGGAGTACAGCTGTGCCATTCTTTCTGTCCTTCCCGCAGGCAAACCAGCTTCTCCTCTTCACCTGCGTTCACAGTATGCTGGGTCATCCCACTCCATCGCCCGAGAGCGACCGATGCCTCCTCGTTCCATCCTTCTCTCCACCGCATTTGCCCTCGCCTTCGCTCCGCAAATTGTGGCCGCCCAAACCGTGGTGCCGGGGAGCAAGACCACCGCGCACGCTCCGGCGCTCACGGTCGGCGAAGCCCGCGCCACCCGCGCCTTCAACGCTGCAAAGACGCTTGGCAAGCCGGAGCTCTACGCCTTTCTCAAGCCCATGCCCAAGGGCGGCGATCTGCACATGCACCTGTCCGGCGCGGTCTACGCCGAAACCTTCATTGCCGAGGCCATCCAGCAGGGTCTCTGCGTCGCCCCCGTAGACCCCGGCACGCCCGCTGTGCCGGAGGGCCAGAACGCCGTGCACCTCTTGCAGCCAGTCGACGGCAAAGGGGGGAACTGCGCTCCCGGCCAAGTGCCCGCAGCCGACGCGCTCAAACGTCAGCCCCTCTATGACGACCTGATCGACAGCTTTTCCATGCGCGCCTTTGTGCCCACGGAGGGCGTCGACGGCCATGATCAGTTCTTTGCCACTTTTGACCGTTTCAGCGGTCTGAAGGACTACTCCGGCGAGTGGCTCGACGAGGTTGCCACGCGCGCCGCTGCGCAGAATGAGCAGTATCTCGAGGTGATGCAGACCCCTACGTTCAGTCACGCCGCATCGCTCGGATACAAGCTCGGCTGGCCTGCGGAGATCGACGAGGCGAACTACAAAACGGAGCTTTCTGCGTTGCGCAACCGTCTGCTCGCGGCTGGCCTGCGCGATGAGGTTTCAAGGGATCGAGAGGAGTTTGCCAACGCTCAGGTTTTGCGTTTGCACCTGGAGCACGCAGACGGGTCTCTGGGCCGGGAAAATCTTCCGTGCAGCTCACGCGAATGTGCAAGTGGATTGATCTGCCTCCTGTCGAATTCGGCTCAAAACTCACCTCCGCCGTGCAGCGTGGAAGTGCGTTTCCTTTATCAGGTACTTCGCGGCTTCCCGCTCCAACAGGTCTTCGCCCAGACCCTGCTCGGCTTCGAGGTCGCGCAGGCTGAGCTCGACAGCGGCAATCCGCAGGTGGTCGGCATCAATTTTGTCATGCCTGAGGACGGCCGCGTCTCCATGCGGGACTACCACCTCCAGATGCTCATGCTCGACTACCTCCATTCGGTCTATCCCAAGGTGCACATCTCGCTGCACGCCGGCGAACTCGCCTTCGGCATGGTGCCGCCTGCGGGCCTGAGCTTCCACATCCGCGAAGCCATCGATCTCGGCCATGCCGAGCGCATCGGCCACGGCATGGACGTCCTGTACGAAGACCACCCCGAGCAGTTATTGGCCGAGATGCACGCGGAGCACATCATGATCGAGGTCAATCTCACCTCCAACGACGTTATTCTCGGCCAAACCCACACCGACCACCCACTCGCGGCCTACCGCGCGGCCCATGTGCCCATCGCGCTGTCGACCGATGACGAAGGCGTCAGCCGCATCGACCTGACCCACGAATACGTGAAGGCCGCCGAAGAGCAGAACCTAACCTATGTCGATCTCAAGCGCTCCGCCCGCACCGCGCTCGAGCACAGCTTCATCGGCGGCGAAAGCCTTTGGGCCATGCCGGATGACTTCTCGCGCAGGGTCGCCCTCTGCGCCGCACCCGTGAACGGAACCACCGTTCCGAGCGACACCTGCGCAGCCTTCCTGAAGCGCAGCAGGCGAGCCGCTTTGCAATGGGAGTTGGAGCGAAGGTTCGCCGTGTTTGAGGCGGGTATCCGCTAGGTAGAGTCTGACGAATCAAGATCGTCGTGCGAGGTGCATCGAAGCGCATCTGGTTTGGAGGATGGGGAGGGAGCGTGGGGCTTCAGCCCCACGAAAAGGAGCCCAAATGATGGGCTCTAGCCCAGGGTTCCTTTCCGATATCAGCGCAAAACCCGGGGCTGGAGCCCCGTTCTTCTGCGTACTCAAATGTCCGGGCTGAAGCCCGGACCTGCCTCCGAAAAGCAAACAATGGTTCGTCAGATTCTACGTAGTGTGTCCCACTTCAGGGCAGAGCAACAAGGGAGCTTCAGGGCAGAGCACAAGGGATGTGGCGTATCGCGATACACTGCCTGAAAACCCTAAGCGGGAGATTCGAAGCGATGATGAAGGCCGTGCTCGTCGTGCTGCAGACGCTGCTCTTTCTGCTGCTGTTTGGTGGCGGGTCGTTTCTGCCGGTCTTCACCTCTCTGCCAAGCTGGCAGGTGCAAACAGGCGCCCACGGCGTCTTCGTGCTCGATGGACTGTTGCTGGCTCTAGCGGTGTACCTCCTCATTCTGGGGCTGGAAGCTGCCCGCAAGCGGCTGAACAGCGCGGGCAAGCTGACCACGTTGTCCCTGGTTCTGGCGTTGATTCTTGGATTGGCCATGAAGTTCGGCTTCAAGTCGATCTAACCCCCATCATCGGCAGTTTCGCCGGCGGCTTCATAGCACAAAAGGCTTACAGACACCTACCCCCGTGACCTTCTAGGGTCCTTAGACAGTCGCTGATAGGCCTCATGCCGGTGACCTTTGTTGATGACTTGGTAGACTTCTGCATAGAAGACGTACTCCAGTCTCAGTGAAGTCAAGACCGCCGTTGGCGATTCCGGCGCTTGTTCGAGGAACATCTCTCAGGCTTGGCCCGACTTTATGGGTCTTCGGTACGAAGGATCTTTTCGCATGACTCTTGTTGACGTTCCCCAGGCCCCCTACATCGATCTTTCGCAACGCACCGTCGCTTACTTTTCGATGGAGATTGCCCTCAGCAAGCAGTTGCCCACGTACTCGGGCGGGCTCGGCATGCTGGCGGGCGATACCTTGCGTTCCGCCGCCGATACCGGCGCTCCCATGGTGGCCATCTCGCTGGCGCACCGCTGCGGTTACTTCCGCCAGCACCTCGACGAGCATGGTCAGCAGACCGAGTCCGACGTCCCCTGGTATCCCGAGACCCGGCTGCCCGAGGCCCCTGCGACCATCACACTGAACCTGCAGGACCGTGAACTAACCGTGCGCGCCTGGCGCTTCGATGTGGTGGGCGTCACCGGGCATATTCTGCCTGTCTTTTTATTGGACACCGACGTTGAAGGCAACGATCCCTGGGATCGCAGGCTCACCGACCACCTCTACGGCGGCGACACCTACTACCGGCTCTGCCAGGAGGCCGTGCTCGGCCTGGGCGGCATTCATCTGCTGCACGCGCTGGGCTGCCGGCCGCAGGTGTGCCACATGAACGAAGGCCATGCCGCGCTGCTGACCATCGGCTTGATGGAGGATCATCTTTGCGGTGTCCCCTTGCGCGACGCCAAGGACAGCGACGCCGCCTTCGTCCGGGAGCATTGCGTCTTTACTACCCACACGCCGGTGCCCGCCGGGCACGATCAGTTCGGCATGGATCAGATGTACCGGGTGCTCGGCCATGAGCGCGCCTCCGCCATCGAGCGCTTCGGCTGCCTGCACAACGGCCTGATGAACATGACCTACCTCGCGCTGCGTTTTTCGCGCTACGTCAACGGTGTAGCCATGCAGCATGGCTTCGTCTCGCAGGGCATGTTCCCGGAGTACAAGATTCATTCCATCACCAACGGTGTTCACGCGGGAACGTGGATCGCGCCCGCCTTCCAGGCGCTGCTCGATAAGGAGATCCCTGCCTGGCGGCATGACAATCAGTACCTCCGCAACGCCTACGGCATCGATCCGGCGGTAATCGAAGCCACGCATCAACTCGGCCAGAAGCGGCTTTTTGCAACCATCAGGGAACGCACCGGCATTGAGCTGAATCCGGACGTGCTGACCCTCGGGTTTGCGCGCCGCGTTGCGACCTACAAGCGCGCCAGCCTGCTCTTTCACGACGCCGAACGGCTCCATGCGATCGCCGAAAGGCTCGGTGGGCTGCAGATCCTCTATGCCGGAAAAGCGCACCCGGCGGATAACGCGGGCAAGGCGCTCATCCGCGACGTCTTCTCCGCGGCGAGCCGTCTCAACGACTCCAAACTGCGGATTCTTTACCTGGAAAACTACGACTGGGAACTCGGCGAGCAGCTCACCGGGGGCGTCGATGTCTGGCTGAACACGCCGTTGCGGCCCTACGAGGCCTCCGGCACCAGCGGCATGAAGGCGGCGTTGAACGGCGTTCCCTCGCTTAGCGTACTCGACGGCTGGTGGATTGAGGGCTGTGCCGAAAACATCACCGGCTGGGCTGTAGAAGACTTCGACGATGAGGCCCAGGAGGCGAACGCGCTTTACGCGAAGCTGGAAAACAGCGTCGCTCCGCTCTTCGCCGACAAGAAAGCCTGGGCTCGTCTGCAGCAGCACTGCATCGCGATGAACGGCACCTTCTTCAACACCCATCGGATGCTCGGCCAGTATGTCGCCAACGCCTACTTCCCGCTGGCCAGCGCCATCGCCTCCACGGACCAGGAGATTGTCGACGAAGAGGTGCCGGAGGACGCACTGGTTAGCCGCTAGGTAGTTTCTGACGGATCACGATCATGGTATGAGGTGCATCGAAGCGCATCTTGGAGGAGGACGGGGAGGGAGCGTGGGGCTTCAGCCCCACGAAAAGAGAGCTACGATTGTGAGGCTTTAGCCCAGGGTTCTCTCCGAGGTTAGCGCAAAACCCGGGGCTGAAGCCCCGTTCTTCTCCGCACTCAAATGTCCGGGCTGAAGCCCGGACCTACCTCCGAAAAGCAAAAAATGATTCGTTAGACACTACCTAATCCTTAGGTTGGTGCGCGCGGTATGCTTCTTTCAGGAGAATGCGCGCATGCCCGCACCGCAGCCCGGCGACCTTATCGAAGATTTCACCCTGCCCGACCAGGACGACCTGCCCATAACGCTTTCCAACTTTCTCGGCAAGCCCGTCGTGCTGTTTTTCTTTCCCAAGGCCGATACCCCCGGCTGCACCACCGAGGCCTGTGGCTTTCGCGATCAGTTTGCCGAACTTGAGGCCGCCGGCGCGGTGGTGCTCGGCATTTCGCGCGACACGGGGAAGGCGCAGAAAAAATTCAAGCTCAAATACGAACTGCCCTACACCCTGCTCGCCGACAAAGACCAGGAGATCATCAAGCGCTTCGACCTCCTGAAGGGGAAGACCATGTACGGCAAGCCCGTGACCGGCGTCGAACGCACCACCTACGTCATAGGCTCGGACGGCCGCCTGCTGCACACCTTTGCCAACGTCAAGCCGCAGGGGCACGCCGAAGAGGTGCTCGCTCTGCTAAGCAAGTCTTAAGGCCCATCGTGGCTTCTTCCTCCCCGCAAATAGGGTCGCCGCATAGTCACGGTGGACGCCTGGGACTGAAGCGCGTTCATTCCAGCAAGCAGGAAAGGCTATGCGGTTACACTCGCCATCGCCATCCCAGGCATCGTCGGACTGGCAGCCCTTTACGATCGAACCTGAGGTAAGGCACTCTGAAGCGCGCATCCGTGGCACTGCTGATCGTTCTCGTTACATGCCTGGCGCCGCGGCTGCGACGCCCGGTCCCTGCGATCCATCCCGTCGACTTCAACGTGTATTACACAGCTTCCTTACTGGTGCATGAAGGAAACGCGGCCCAGTTGTACACCGGAGCGGATACAGGGGCGGATCCGCAGAAGGCCATCGCGGCCGCCGGAACGCCCATCTACCGTGCCGCTCGGTCCCAAGGGCTCTCTTTTGTTGGCCTTTATGTCTATCCACCCCTCCTGGCGGATCTGCTGCTTCCGCTTACGGCTGTGGGATTGAAGGCTGCAACACAGATCTGGCTTGTTGCGAATGGAACCTTCATCCTTTTCACCGCGCTGCTTCTCGTCAAATTGCTGAAGATTCCTCTCCTCGACGCGAAAGGGGGGCTGATTCTCCTATCTCTGCTTTGCTTCACCCCTGTGCTGCAGTGCCTTGTCGACGGCCAGATCACCATCTTCCTGCTCCTTCTATGGGTCGCGGGACTGGTCCTCTATCAGGAGGACCGGCTTTACGCCGCCGGTGCGGTATTCGCGTTGGCGACCGCGATCAAGCTGACTCCGGCCCTGGTGCTGGTTCCGTTCCTGATCTGGCGAAAATGGAGGCTGGTCGGAGCCTTTCTGGTCTCACTTCTCGGTTGCGCACTCGTCTCTCTGTGGGTCAATACGCCGCATGCCCTGGAAACGTATTTCACGCGCGTCATGCCGGCCATGTCCGGCTCCATACCGTACATCACCAATTTCTCGCTGGCCGCCGCAACCGAGCGCCTGATCACCCTGCTGCGAACGGGTTTCGTGGCCCCGTACCCCCAAGCACTGTCCCCTTCCGCGATAGGTGCGGGACGCGCAGCCTCCGTGGGCACCCTCCTCGCACTCGTCGCATTGATTGCGCGTACAGGCAAAGCGACGGGGAAACGAGATCAAATCATGGTGCTCGGTCTATTGAGCCTGATGGCGCCGATCCTCTCGCCGGTCTCCTGGTTTCATGCCTACGCCATGGCCTTTGTTGCGTTTGTCCTGCTTTGGCGGGAGTCCCTTCTGGATTCTGTGGGGACCTTCTACCTGATTGGTCTTACGGCGATAAGCCTGCTGCTCGGCAGTGCCGTCTCTGAGAACCTGATGTCCATGCTGGTGGGGTCGGGGCGGCATGCGGCCCTCGCCTCCTGTTTGCAGTTCGGGCAACTGGCGGCAGCGACCGGGGTGGTTTTTTACCGGATAGGGAAGATCAGAGATCCTGAGTGGCAGACGGCCTAGGAATCATCATGCCAGCTACGGCAGTATTCCTGATGATGTACCCGAGGTCGATGCCGTTTGCGCAAGTTTTCTCAAGAAAACTGGCCTGCATACTGTTTCACGAAGTCACAGTTTCAGGAATACTGCCCTAAAAGCGGATAACCTATGCGGTCGATCCGGAGGTAACCGAGTCTCGACAGCCCTGCGCGAAAAGAGGAGGAGATGGTGCGCCCGAGACGATTCGAACGTCTGACCTACAGCTTCGGAGGCTGTTGCTCTATCCAGCTGAGCTACGGGCGCCCTTGCGGCACTCCATTAGCGTAGCATGGGACGGTTATGATTCGCTTGCGTTTTGCCCTTGCCCTACTCGTCCTCGCTTCCACCGGCTTCTCGCTTGCCCGCGCCCAGGGCACACCCTGCCCCTCGAATGCGTTAGCGGATCACGGAAAACCGATGGACGGAAAACCGCTTGCCTCGCCTGCCGCTACGGCCGAGGTCAACTTGAACGGCAAGAGCGTTACGATTCACTACAATTCGCCCTCCGTGCGGTGCCGCACCATCATGGGCAGCGTGGTGCCCTACGGTAAGGTGTGGCGTACGGGCGCCAACCCGGCGACCAGCTTCAAAACAGACGCTGATCTCACTATCGGCACCCTCCACGTGCCCGCCGGCAGCTACACGCTGTACACGCTCCCCGCCGCACCGGGAACGCCGTGGATGCTCATCGTGAACAAGGAGACGGGGCAGTGGGGAACGGTCTACCACGAGGCGCAGGACCTCGGCCGTACGCCCATGCACGAGAATAAGCTCGCCTCGCCGCGGGAGGTCATGAGCATCTCGTTCGAGAAGACCAGCGGCACCTCCACTCAGCTCCACGTTCGCTGGGAGCACGTGGATGAGTGGGTGGAGATCAGGCTTTCGAGGTAGTGGAAAAGAACAGCGGAACGCAAAGGACGCAAAGCACGAACGCAAAGGTCGCAAAGTTAATAAAGATGGTTCAATACGAGTACACCGTATGATCATTCTTTCCGCGACCTTTGCGTTTCATCTTTGCGACCTTTGCGTTCCCCCCTTTACAACCCATTCACGCGCCGATAGATCCCTTCCTGAAGCCGAACGGTGTTGAAGTTCAGCAACAGGCCAAGCCGCCGGCCAGCGAGCTTGAGGTACGAAACAAGCTGAGCACAGTGAACAGGTGCGATTGCCTCCACCGCCTTCACCTCGACAATGAGTTCGTTGGCGATCAGCAGATCGATCCGGTATCCAACATCGACCAGCTTGACACCGCCATACACCAGCGGCACAGCCACTTCGCGCCGTACCTCAAGCCCAAGCTTCTCAACTTCATAGGCCAGGCAAGCCCGATAGGCGCTTTCGAGCATCCCCGGTCCAAGCTCTGAGTGGACACGGAAGGCCGCTCCCAGCACCCGTCGGGACAGGGCATTCAGGGCTTCGGACTCCACGTCCTACCACTCCTTCGCCGCAGTATCCGGCTGCACAGGCGTGCTGGCCGGCGGAGCCTTCCAGCGCAGCACCGGCTTGCGCGCCGCAGTGGTCTCATCCAGCCGCTGCAGCCGCGTGTTATGCGGGGCCGTCGTGACGAGTTCAGGATTTTCCTCAGCCTCACGCGCAATCTGCTGCAGCGCGTCCACCAGCAGATCCAGCTCCTCCTTCGATTCGGACTCCGTAGGCTCGATCATCATCGCGCCCTGTACCACCAGCGGAAAGCTGGTCGTGTACGCGTGGAAGCCGTAGTCGATCAGCCGCTTGCCCATGTCGCCGGTCTTCACGCCGTTTTTGGCCTGCAGTTTGTCCGAGAACACGACCTCGTGCATGGAGCGTGTCTTGAAGGGCAGCTCAAAGGTGCCTTCGAGCTTCGCCCGCAGGTAATTCGCATTCAGCACGGCGTCCTCGGTGGTCTGCCGCAGACCATCCGGGCCGTTGGCGAGGATGTACGCCAACGCGCGGATAAACATGCCGAAGTTGCCATACCAGGCGCGCACGCGGCCCACGGTCTGCGGCCGGTTGTACTCCAGGCGTAACGAGCCGTCTTCGTTCGTCTTTACAACAGGAGTGGGCAGAAACGGCTCCAGAATAGCTTTGCAGGCCACCGGCCCCGACCCCGGTCCACCGCCACCGTGGGGGGTAGAGAAGGTCTTGTGCAGGTTCAGGTGCATCACGTCCACGCCGAAGTCCCCCGGCCGCGTCTTGCCCACCAGGGCGTTCATATTCGCGCCATCCATGTAGAGCAGCGCGCCCTTGGCATGGAGGATTTCGGCGATCTTGTGGATGTCAGACTCGAACACGCCGATGGTCGACGGATTCGTCAGCATCAGCGCGGCGGTGTCCCCATCGACCAGCTTTTCCAGCGCGGCGAGATCCACCATGCCCAGCTCATTGGACTTCAGATTGGAGACTTGGTAGCCGCAGATCGCCGCCGTCGCCGGATTCGTCCCATGCGCCGAGTCCGGCACGATAATCTTTTTGCGCGGATTGCCCTGGCTCTGGTGATACGCCCGCGCCAGCAGAATGCCCGTGAACTCGCCATGCGCGCCCGCCGCCGGCTGCAGCGTAATGGCGTCCATGCCCGTGATCTCGATCAGGCACTCGCTCAACAGCTTCATGATGCCCAGCGCGCCCTGCGACAGCGACTCCGGCTGATACGGATGCGCTTCCGCGAGTCCTTCCAGCCGCGCCACGGCCTCGTTGATGCGCGAGTTGTACTTCATCGTGCACGAACCCAGCGGATACATGCCCAGATCGATCGCATAGTTCCACGTAGAAAGCCGCGTGAAGTGCCGCACGATCTCAATCTCGCTCAGCTCCGGCATCGCGCCAAGGTCGTCCGTGCGTGCGGCCTCACCAAGCAGATCGCTTGCGTTCACTGCGGGAACATCAAGTTCCGCAAGCCGATAGCCTTTCTTGCCGGGCGAGGATTTCTCGAAGACCAGGTCTTCGTTTTGATTGACGTGCGTGGTCGCCTTTTTGGGCGTGCCGATGAACTTTGTATCTGTCATCTCTCTCCCGTGCTCTGAGGAGACCTATGCAAGCTCTCCGCACTCCCAATTGCGTAGCGATGCTTCCATCGCTCGATCCACTTCCCAACCGCGAGCAAGACCGCTACGGACAAGATACCCACGATCGCGCCCTGCATCGGTGTCTTGGCCCTGTGTACGGCGACAAGGAAGACGACCCCCAAAATAAATCTCGCTCCGGACTGCATCCATCCGGCTTTGTCGTCCGGTGTCATGCTTAGAACTCCTCCTCACCCTCGCCGCTACCGTCCTCGGAGTAACTCCCCGACTCCGGCCCATCCAGATCTTCTTCCCTCAAGCTAAGCGCGATCACCGTACCCGACTCAAACTCAATCGTCAGTGAATCTAATTCTTCCAGCTTCGCCGTGCCCACCATCTCACCGATCTGCGCACACAGCGCATTGCGATACTCCGGCTCACCGAACGCAATCGAAAAATCCGCCAGCAGCACATGCGGCCACGCATACAGCGTCAGCATCGGTCCATCGAAGCGCAGGCGCACGTAGTCCGAGACGAATTCGACGGCTGTAAGCTCCTGCCCTTCAATTGCGCTAACGTCCATCTGCGGCCAACTCCGTCATTTTTTCACCTTCGCGCACCGTCACCGGCTCACAACGCACAGCAAAATTCACCGAATTCGCAATGAAGCAGCGCCGGTGCGCATCCTCGTGCAGCGAGACGATCTCCCTCACATCCGAAGCCGCCGTAACCGTCACCATCGGACGCAGCGTTACCAGCTCAAACCGTCCAGTCTCGGCACCGGGTGTGGTGCGCATCGTGCCCTCGGCATGGTCGACGTACTCCGTGACGACCACACCCGCCATCGCAGCCAGATGCAAAAACCAAAGCTTATGACAGGCGCTCAAGGAGCCCACCAGCAGCTGCTCCGGGTTCCAGCGGCCATCATCGCCGCGAAATGCAGGGTCCGACGACCCCGCAATCCCATGCTTACCCTCCGCCTCCAACTCGAAGCTGCGGCTGTACTCCTTGTAACCCGTGGTTCCCGAGCCCGTGTTGCCGGTCCAGGTGACAGTGACTGCGTACTCGTGAAGATCGCTCATATTCCTTCTCCTTCTCTGCGTACTGCCCCGTAATCCTTCGCGCTCTTCGCGTGACCTTCGCGTCCTTTGCGTTCCCGCTCTCCTACCGCGCGCCCACAAGCTCCCGCTTCTCTACCCCTGCGAGCACCGCAGCCGCGGCATCCATCTGCGCCTTCGTCGTCAGTTCCGTCGCACACCACAACGTGGCGTTGTCACCAAGCTCCGGATACCACTTCGCCAACGCCAGGCCACCGATCATGCCTTTCGCGAGCAGATCCTCATTCACCTCTGCCGCAGACGCACCCGCATCCACCACAAACTCATGGAAGCGCGGCATGCCATCGAATAGCGTCTTCGCCCCCGACTTCAGCAAGGTCTTGCGCAGATACTCCGCCTTCGCCAGGTTCTGCTCCGCCAACTCCTTCAAACCCTGCTTGCCGTAGACGGTCATGAAGATCGTCACCATCAGCGCCACCAGCGCCTGATTGGTGCAGATATTGGAGGTCGCCTTTTCGCGGCGAATGTGCTGCTCGCGGGTGCTCAACGTCAGCACAAAACCGCGCTTGCCGTTGACATCCTTGGTCTCGCCCACCAGCCGCCCGGGCATCTGGCGAAGAAACTTCTCCTTGCACGCGATCACGCCGCAGTAGGGTCCGCCAAAGCCCACCGGAACGCCAAAGCTCTGCGCCTCGAGCGACACGATGTCGGCCTCATTCGGCGGTTTCACGATGCCCAGACTCACCGCCTCCGCAATCGACACGATCAGCAGCGCGCCCTTCCTGTGAGCTATATCGGCAATCGCGGAAACATCTTCAATCGTCCCGAAAAAATTCGGCGACTGAATCAGCACCGCGGCCGTATCGGGAGTGATCGACGCCTCCAGCTCGGCCATATTCACGCGCCCCGTCTTCGCGTCATAACTGAACTCGGCGATATCGATGCCCTGGTGCTGCGTCGAGGTCCGCAGCACCTCGCGGTATTCCGGGTGCACCGTGCGCGCCACGGCGCAGCCGCTCTTGCCGGTAACGCGGCAGGCCATCAGTACGCTCTCCGCCGCGCCGGTAGATCCGTCGTACATCGACGCGTTGGCGATCTCCATGCCCGTCAGCTCGCAGATCATGGTCTGGAACTCAAACATCGCCATCAGCGTGCCTTGCGCGATCTCCGGCTGATAGGGTGTATAGCTGGTCAGGAACTCGCCTCGCTGCACCAGCGAATCGATGATGACGGGACGGTAGTGCCGATAGGCTCCCGCCCCTAGAAAACTCGCATACTTTTGCGATGTCGGCAGCTTGGCCAACTCGTTCGCATCGCCGCTCGCCAGGTTCGCCGCATAGGCTTTGAAGCGGTCGAGAACCTCGCTCTCCGCGTGCTGGCGAGGAATGGCGAGGTCGCGGGTGAGGCGATACTCCTCGGGAACCGTGGTGAACAGCTCTTCGATGGACGAAACGCCCATCGCGGCGAGCATCTCTTCGCGGTCAGCGGGGGATTTGGGCAGGTAGCGCATAAATTTCAGGCCTTCCTAAACCAGCTATCTTCCCAATCCCTCTTGAAAACAAGAACGATTTCGGGGAAGAAAAATATCATCGGGACAGCGATTACAAAGATTGCAAGGTCTCGAATAAACTTGAGTGTGGGGCCAAATACTTCCAACTGCTGTGGGAACATCATGCCGACCTTTGGGACTTATGTCCTACTCCTGCTTGGCTTCCACCTTAGCGACCCGCTGGTGAATCATGAGCATGTCGGCGTGTACCTGATTGCGTAAAGCAATCATCTCGGACCGGAGGTCGCGTACGTCCTGCCGTTGCACCAGGGTGGCCAGAAAGACTGCCACCGTTGGTGTCAGTGCGGTGAGGATAGCGATGGTGAGTTGTGCGCGATCCATAGTTTCCTTTGCTGACGCGGTCTAGTGTCCGGTCTCTTCCGCGACAAACTTCTCGTAATCCGCCGCCGACAGCAGGGCATTGTTCTCGTCCGTATTCGTGACGCTCAGCTTCAGTATCCATGTCCCGTTGGCATCCGCGTTCAGCGTCTCGGGCGCGCCGTTCAGGGCTTCGTTGACCTCGGTCACCGTGCCGGAGATGGGCGCATACAGATCGCTGACCGCCTTCACGCTCTCCACCGAGCCAAACGTCGAGCCGGCTTCGATGGCCTGCCCCACCTTGGGCAGCTCCACAAAAACGATGTCGCCGAGCGAGTGCTGCGCGTAATCTGTGATGCCGACGCTGCCGTTCTCGCCGTCCAACGCCAGCCATTCGTGCGACTTGGCGTAGCGATACTTCTCCGGGTAAGCCATGCGTGTTCCTCAAATCTGATTGTAGAAGATGTGAGGCGCCGACCATGCGCCTGATTGTGCTCCGTCAAAAAAACGGGAACGCAGAGGACGCCAAGGTGAATGCAGAGGACGCCAAGGTGAACACAGAGGACGCCAAGGTGAACACAGAGGACGCCAAGGTGAACGCAGAGGACACCAGGTGCCAGGTGTCTCTGCGCCCTTTGCGTTCCGCTTTATGCCGAAAGCGGCGCCGTAATCACCGGAGCCGCAATCCTCGGCCGCTTATAAAACGGTGTCGGCACTACGACCGCCTTTACCGGCAACCCGCGAATCTCCACCGCCACCTCGGTCCCCGGCTCCACAAAGGCCATCGGCACATACGCCAGCGCGATATTTTTTTTCACAAACGGCCCGGGCGACCCCGACGTCACAACCCCGATTCGCTCGCCTGAAGCCGAAAGCACCGGATACCCATCCCGCCCGATCCCGCGCTCGATCATCTCCAGCCCCACCAGCCGCTTCGCCGGCCCCCCCGCATCGATGACCTTCTGCAAAGCCTCACGGCCCACAAAATCCGTACCCCCTTCCGTATATTTGCTCAGCTTGCAGTAGCGGCCAAGATTGGCCTCAAACACATTCAGCTCATCGGAGATCTCATGGCCATAAAGCGCCATCGCCGCCTCCAGCCGCAGTGTGTTCCGCGATCCCAACCCACAGGGCTGAATGCCGAACTCCGCGCCCGCGGCCAGCACCTCGCCCCACACCCGCGAGCTGGTCGGCTCATCGGCCGGGATGTAGATCTCGAAGCCGTCCTCGCCGGTGTAGCCGGTGCGCGCGATCAGCACGTTGTGACAGGCGGCGACCTGTCCCCACGTGAACCAGTAGTTCTTGATCGGCGCCAGATCGGTCCCGGTCAGCTTTTGCAGGGTGGCTTGCGCCTTGGGACCCTGGATCGCCAGCTGCGTGTAGTAATCGCTTACGTCCATGACATGAACGCCGCTCATGCCGCCGATGACCCCCCGCACCCACTGCACATCCTTCTCACGCGTGCCGGCGTTGATGACGATCAGGTAGTCGTTCTCGCCCAGCTTGTGCAGCACAACATCATCCACAAAGGTCCCGTTCGGGTACAGCATCGCCGAGTAGTGCGCCTGGCCGATTTGCAATTTGCTGGCATCGTTCATCAGCAGCTTTTGCACCGCGGCCAGCGAGTTGGGCCCGCGCAGCTGGATGTCGCCCATGTGGCTGACGTCGAAGATGCCCACGCCGGTGCGCACGGCCATGTGCTCCTCGATGAGCCCGCGGTACTGCACGGGCATGTCCCACCCACCGAAGTCGACCATGCGGGCCTTATGGCTATGGTGCGTACTGTGCAGAGCGGTGCGGCGAAGCGTGGAGATCTGTTCGATGATGGCCATGAGTTTTGTCCTGTCTCCAATCGGCGCTGAAAAGCCTGCGCGGTCTCGCTCAGGGTAGCAAAGTGAGCTGAGCCCTGGCCCGTTTAGCGCGGGCGGGCAATCGCACGGCGTTCCCTCAGGCTCGCGCGCACAAAACTACTCACGGCAAAGTAGCCGAACAGCGCCGCAAAGGCGGCAAACACCCAGAAGCGGCGCGGGCCCGGGAAAGCGATTCCGCTGTGAAGGCCGGGATGAAGCCGCCAGGCGCCGCCGCCCATGGTCAAGGCAATCATCGCAAAGAAAAGCCCCGTAACCCGCAGCCACAATGCCCCGGAAAACACCGCTAAAGGCTGCCAGAATGACCGTCTCATCTGCCGCAGGCCGTTGCCCACATCCACGCGTCCAGCCGTCTTTCGCGCACGAGCGGGCTGGCTGCGTTCTGCGGCGAAGCGGCGCCCCGTCGCTGGCATTCCCGTCACCGGAGCCCCCGCCTCGCGGGCCGCTGGCCTCGGCCCGGAGCCCTCCGTCGTCGCCGCCTCCACCACCGCCGCCACCGTTTTTGCGGCGTGCCGTGTGCCATAGCCCAGCGCGCGTCCCAGGCGAACCCTGTCCATAGCCCACAGTGTACGAGCATGGCGGCAGCCACGGCATCTTTACCCCCGCCCCCACCCCATGCCGAACGCCGCACCCTCGCTCTGCATCCAAAGAAAAAAGCGGATCGTTCCCATTCCCGAGCCGCAACCAAGTCGATGAGGGTTCCCCGAAATGAAGAAGTTCGTCTGGACGATGAGTGGTTTGTGTGCGGCAGCGGCCGGATTCCTGGTCTGGAGCCGCAAATACCAGGCCCAGCCCGTAGAAGACCTGGCACACCGTCTGGAAGAGGCCTGGGCGGATCACCACACCCGTGCCTGATTCTGTGCGCTCACGCAGCTCCCTCCGTTGCTAAGGGCAGCACCAAAAGGGGTATTTGGCACGGCGGAGCTGAGAGCGTACCCTGAAACGTGTCGGACCTGCCGCTGTCGTTTCCAGGGCTGAACCCCTCGAAATATCCATGGCGTGGGCATCGCATTGAGGTCCATAGCCGGGAGGTGGCGTTGAACAACCAGGTGAAAAATCTTATCCAGAAGCTGGGCGAGGCCATTCACGAGTCGGTCAGCGCATCCGAAGAGATCGCCGACGTGGTCCGCGAGATTCGCGAGCAGGGTTTCGATGTGCTGTTGATGCTCGAAGCCACCATCGGCCTGAATCAGGTCGACGACGAGGAAGAGGGCAAGACGCCTGCGGATGAGACGGTGGATGGCCCCTTCACCCACCACGATCTCAGCTTCTTGAAGAGCCTGCGCATCACCACGGAAGAAAACGGCGTCACTGGCGGCGAAGACCTCTCGGAGCCGAACTAGGCTCCGGTTAACGGATGCCAAACGGAGCGGCTTGGAAAATTACGGCCCCGGCACAGAAGACTCGGGCGTCCCGCACCCCCGCTTTGGCGTCAGAGGGGAGTGGGCTCCGAGGTCCCTTGCTCGATGAGAGACACCCTAGGTATCTTGCTCGCTGGTGGCGCCGGCGAACGTTTATTTCCGCTTACCCGCGACCGTGCCAAGCCCGCGGTCCCCTTTGCGGGCCAGTACCGCATCATCGATATCACCCTTTCCAACTGCATCAACAGCGACCTGCGCAAGGTCTACATCCTCACGCAGTACAAAGCGCTCAGCCTGAATCGCCACATCCGCGAGGGCTGGGGCGGGGTCGTCGCCACCGAGTTGGGTGAATTCTTTGAGATCCTCCCGCCCATGCAGCGCGTCTCGAAGAGCTGGTACCAGGGCACCGCCGATGCCGTCTTCCAGAACATCTACTCGATCGGCGCGGAGGAGCCCAAGTACTGCCTCATCCTCTCCGGCGACCACATCTACAAGATGAACTATGCGCTGATGATGTCGCAGCACTGCGACTCCGGCGCCGATGTCACCATCGCGACCCTGCCGGTGCAGCCCAGCGAGGTCGCCGCCTTCGGTGTCGTCGAGGTGGGCCGCAACGGCGAGGTCATCAGCTTTGTCGAGAAGCCCAAAGAGACCGGGCTGCGTTCTCCCTTCAATCCGGAGATGGTCGATGTGTCGATGGGCATCTACCTGTTCAACACCGACGTTCTGCTGCCTGAGCTTATGCGCGATGCCGAGGATCCTGACTCCAAACACGACTTCGGCCATGACATTCTGCCCAAGCTGCTCGGCCGCTATCGCACCCACGCCTACAATTTCGTCGACGAGAACAAGCAGCATGCGCTCTACTGGCGTGATGTCGGCACCCTGGACGCCTACTACGAGGCCAACATGGACGTCGCCGGCTTTGTGCCGACGTTCAACCTCTACGACAAGAGCTGGCCGATGCGCACCCGTCCCTACCAGTACCCGCCGGCAAAGTTCGTCTTTGGCGAGCCTGGGCGTACCGGCACGGCGATCAACTCCATCGTCTCCGGCGGCTGCATCGTCTCCGGATCGGTGGTGCGCAACTCCGTGCTCTCCCACGACGTGCGCGTGAACAGCTACGCCGATGTCGATTCGAGCGTGGTCTTTTCACACGTCAATGTGGGCCGCCACAGCCGTATCCGCCACGCCATCATCGACCGCAACGTCAACATCCCGGACGGCACCGTGATCGGCTACGACCCCGTAGAAGACCGCAAACACTACTTCGTCTCACCCAGCGGCTTGACCGTGGTCACGCGAGACTACTCGGTCTATGAGAATCCGGTTTCGCCGGAGTTTCTGGCGCAGAATTTTTAGGAAGTAGGAAGTAGGAAGTAGGAAGTAATCCCAACTCAAGTTGTCATCCCGTAGCAAAGCGAAGGGATCTGCTTTTCCTTACCCAGTCATAAACCAAAACCGCCCTACTTCCTACTTCCTGTTTCCTACTTCCTTCTCTTCCCAAACCGGTACGCCACACCGCCGCTGACCGAAACGAATTCCCGCGTCTCCGTCCCGAAGTGCTCAAAGATGATGTCGGGCGAGAGCCGAATCGCCACTCGGGGGCTGTAGTTGAAGTCCAGCGAGCCGCCCGCCGCGCCCCACGGCGAGGTGCTGTTGTTGTACAGCCCGATATCGCCGTCCGTGGGCGGATTCAGTGAACCCGCAGGGTAACCAAGGACGGCCCGATTGAAGGTTCCACGGCTGGCGCCAACGAGGGCGTGGTAATCGATCGCCACGTAGCGATTTTTGGGTCCGCGGTAGTTCACGCCGCCGGCGATGATGTTCTGGAGCACCGTCACGCGGTTCAGGTTGTAGGCGTTGGCCTCCGTTGGCGTGGTGCCTCCTTCGAAGCGGTAGTCGGCAGCCACGCCAAGGTGCCGGCCGAGCCAGTAGGTGCCCATGCCCTCGGCGCCCACCATGTTGTAGCGCTTGGGCAGGTTTTGCCCCGCCTGGCCGTTCATGAAGCTGATGCCGCCGTACACCTCGAAGCGTTCGTCATAGGTCGCCACGCGCTGCGGCGCAATGGCCGCGGCCACGGTGCGCGATTTGATGGGAGCGGTGCCGGGAGCGGCGGTGGTGCCCGTCTGGCTGGAACTCGAGGTCTGCGCCGAGCCGGCGGCGGTGGACAGGGCAAGGGCACAGGCGGCAAGGGTTTGGCATGCGGCCGGGAGAAGCTTTCTGCGGTTCGTTTGCAACATCTTCCTCGATGGGCTTGAGCTCCCGCTTACGCCGGAAACTCCCCCGTGTGCGCGCCGGGCGGCGGCAACCCTTTCAGGATATACGCTCGGCCGTCCCTGCACCCAGAGCCCGCGACAGCTTAGGCCGGATTCGCATCGAACTGGTAAGAACTTCCGTGCGGCGAGCGCGTACCCCGCCGTGCGAAAATAGAGAGTGCTGCACGGGTCCAACGCGATTCCGCAGCGGGAGAGATGCTATGGGTGAACTTTTCACACCGACCCACATGATTGTGTTGGCGGTAGTCGCGATCGTTTTGTTCGGCGGCAAGAAGCTGCCGGAGCTCGGCAAAGGCCTGGGCGAAGGCCTGCGCGGCTTCAAAGAAGGCATGAAGGGCATTACGGACGAACCGAACGCTTCCACCAAACCGGGCGAAACCGCGCACATCGTCACCCCCCAGGCCGCCGATGAGGGCCCTAAAACCCCGACGACTCCCACCACAGTCTAGGACTAATCACGACGGCGACAGCGCGACCCGAGCCTCTCCGCGTCCGGGTTACGTATTGTTGCTCCTGCCTCTCTTTTGTCATTCCCGAAGGGAACCTGCTTTTCTTCGACAGCCCCAGGAGTACACCGCCCCATGAAGCTGAAATCGCTCTATCGGGTGAAGCCGGGCAGCCAAGTCAAGCTCGGCGGTCTCCGAACGGATGGCATCGGCGGCTTCAAAGATAACGACGCGGCCGCCCCCACGCTCCAAAAGCACCAAAAGCAGCTCAACGATCTGCAGGAGGTCTTCTATGCCGCGCAGTCCAAGGCTCTGCTGATCGTGCTGCAGGGCATGGACACCGCCGGCAAGGACGGCACTATCCGGCACATCTTCTCCGGCATCAACCCGCAGGGCTGCGATGTTGCGTCCTTCAAGGTGCCCACACCGCTTGAGGCCCGCCACGACTTCCTCTGGCGCTGCCACCAGGAGGTCCCCGCGCGCGGGATGATCGGCATCTTCAACCGTTCGCATTATGAGGATGTACTCTCCCCGCGGGTGCACGGCAAGCTCTCCGGCAAGGCAGCCCGGCGGCATCTGGACGATATCAACGCCTGGGAGGAGACCCTCACCGACAACGGCGTCGTCATCCTGAAGTTTTTTCTCCACATCTCGCGCGAGGAGCAGACCCGCCGCCTGCAGGAGCGCATCGACACCCCCGACAAGCACTGGAAGCTCTCTCCCGCCGACTTCGAGGAGCGCCAGTTCTGGCCGGACTACATGAAGGCCTACGAAGACATCTTCGACACCACCAGCGGTAAGCACGCGCCCTGGTTCATCATCCCCTCGGACCACAAGTGGTATCGCAATGTGGCGATCTCAGAGATCCTGGTCGAGGCCATGCGTGAGCTGAAGCTCAAGTATCCCGCGCCCACCTTCGACCCCGCCGGCCTCGACCTCCGCCAAGACAGCGCCAAGGCCGTAGCCAAGAAGGTCGAGCAGCGCATCAACCCCGCCGCCCCGCCCTCGACCAGCAAAAAGATCACGCAGGGCAAGTCGTAGGCGCTACAGGCTGTGCCCCTCTGCCACGCATACCCCTTCTAACGCATGATCACCATAGGTGTACCCAGTTCTTGGGAGGGAGCAGCGGCCTTCAGGCCGCTGAATCCAGCGCTGCAGGAAAGCAGGGCTTTAGCCCCGGGCCGTTTGGAAACGGAAGCAGAGCCCAGCCCTGAAGGGCACTTGGACTGCGCTCCTGTTCCGTGGGCTGAAGCCCACGGCTCCCTCCCAAGAACCACCCTTCTGGGTACACCTGCACGAATCATGCCTTAATTTGTCATCCGTACCTTTGTTTGTCATCCCATAGCTTTGTTTGACAAGGGGCGGGTGGGCGTGGCGGAAGGAAGGCAGGTTGCCCGCCTCACACCGTAATCAGCACCACCGCCGCCACCGCAACACCCATTCCGACGTACTGACGCCTGCTCGGCCGTTCGTGCAGCAGCGAAGCCGCCAGCAGAATCGTCGATGCCGGATACAGCGACGCCAGCACCGCCGCCACATCCAGCCGTCCGGAACGCGTAGCGGCGATGAACAGCAGATTCCCGCCCGTATCGAGCACCGCAACGCCCAAGGCCCAAAGCCACGCTTTGCGGCTGAGCCATCGCTCTGATCCGCCTGCGCCGCCCCCAACTGAATCCCCGCACAGCACGAGCAGCAGCACCAGGCAGATGGCCAGGCTCCCCACCCTCGCCAGCGCAATCGGCTCAAAGACACCCAGCGGATTGGCGAACCGCAAGCTCACGAAGTACACGCCAAAGCCAACCCCGCCACAGATCGCCAGCCCCATCGTTTCCGGCGTTTTTTCCCCCACTCCCGTCGCAGTCGGCGTCACCGCGATCAGCCAGATCGCGGCCGCTGCCAGGGCAAACCCGAACAGCCGCAGCGCAGTCGGCTCACCCTCCAGCTCTATGGACACGGCAGCCGGAATCGCCGCCGCCAGAAGCCCGCTGACCGCCGCCGAGGCGCCCATCGCTCCGCGCGCCAGCGCGATATAAAACGCTGTAAGCGACAGCCCGGCCGCCACCCCGGCCAGCAGCCCCCAAACCAGAGGCGCTCCGTGCGGCAGTCGCCCATGCTGCAGCGCAATGACGATCAGCAGCGCAAGGAGACTGACCGCATGGGCGCCAGCGATCACACGCAACGCCCCGCGGGTAGAGCCACCGGCATATTTGACCGCCATGCCGCCCGAAAAGTCGCCGCCACCCCAGGAGATCGCCGCCAGCACGGCCAGTCCGGCGCTCGCCGCACCCGGCAAAGCCATCATGTCCATGGCAGTGCTACTGAGCTGGAGGGGTCGAGGGCGCTGTAGCTGTCGGAGCAGGAGCCGCCGTGCGGTTGGCCGGCGGCGCCGTCGGGTTTGCGTTCAGCGAGGGGTAATACCCCTTTTTCGCCACAACCGTCAGGTTCGGACGTAGCACCCGGACCTCAAGTGTGCGGTACTTTCCGTCGATAAAGGGCTCATGGCTGTAATAGCCGGCGGTGTACTGCGTGCGTACCTGCTCGGTCAGCTTCGCGAAGTTGTTCTCGATCGACTGCGGCCGGAACTCCCGGTCGCACTCGCCGCCGGTCGCCTCCGTGTAGCGCGGCAGCACATCATCACGCATCGTCAAGGGGAGGTGAATACGATCAAGGAAGCCGGTCCCGGGGATCGCACTGTCGCCCACCAGGGTGGCATACACCGAGATCCCGTTAGCTTGCAGATAATGAATCACACCCTTTTCCTTGGCCTCGGAGCCGTACTCCTTGCCATCCGAGATCACATAGACCACGCGTCGGCGGCCTCTGCCCGACTTCGCCACCTGCTCCGCAGCGGTCAGAATGGCATCGTTCAGCGTGTGGTACTCGCGCGGCACATTCTGGGTCAGCACACCGGCAGGTCCCCGGTTGGTATTCGGGTCAACCGGCAGATTGTTCTTCACCGTCGTCTGACTGAGCGGTCCGCCCATGTACATCATGGGGTCACGGCCCTGACTCTTTGAGCGCTGCAGCGCAAACGTCACGCGCGCGCTCTGGGCGCCGGTAAAGGCCGTCTGTTCCTTTACACCATTGTTATAGGTGTAGACCGCCACCTCGTCGTAGGGCGTAAACGCAGCCTGCAACGCCTCCAGCGTCGCGTTGATGCGATCCATCGTGTCCGTGGTGACGCTCTGGTCGATCACGATCGCCACCGAAAGCGGAATCGGGTCCACGGTGAACAGCCGGAGAGCCTGCTGCGATCCGTTCTCGTACACCCGCACGTCACGGTAGGTCAGTCCCGGAACCAGAGTTCCTCGGGAGTCCTTCACCGTGAACGGAACCTCAACAAAATTGGTAAAAACCCGCAGCCCCGCCGTATGCGAAACAGGTGGTGCTCCCGCGTCGGTATCCTGCTCAACCTGATTCGCATCCGGCGTCGGCGCGGAGGGCAATGAGGTTCCCGGCGTCACGCCGCCGTTGTTGGCCGTCCCGGCATCGGGCTGCGGTGTGTTCGGCAGCGGCGCATTGGGGGTCGAGGGAGCCGCGGGCGTAATTGTGTTCAGGTTCGGCAGAGCCTGCGGTTTCGGCGCGTCCGGCACCTGGTTCTGCGCCCGCATTTGCACAATGCCAAACCCCAGCCCCACACCCAAGAGCCCTGTCCCCACCGCCATCGCCCGAAAACGCATTGTGCTTCCTGTCTCCCTGCCCGCGCGGCAGGATCTTCCCCGGCCCACCCCCAACAGAGTACCAGTGTGCTGAAAGGGAGTCGCTACCCCTTCAGACGCAGGTCTACAAAGCTTCGTTGCGCCGCGTCGGAAAGCTTCTACCAACCTTTGCGGCAACGGCGGCGGCTGTCGCCAAAACCGCGTTCGTAAGCGTCTAATCAGGTATGCGTTCCGCTGTCTCTGTCCGTTCGTTTGCCCGCGCTGCCGCGCCTCTTCTCGGAATTCTCGGAATTCTCGGAGTTGTCGGAATCCTGCTCTGCGCGACCCCGTTGCTGCGCGCACAGGAGGCGCCCACCCCCGACGGACCGCCGCCCATGAGCAATGCACCTGCGCAACGGGAGACGGATAACTCCGTCGGCACCATTAAGGTCAACGTCAACCTCGTGAACGTGTACTTTTCCGTCCGCGACAAGAACGGCTTCGTCACCGGCCTAGACAAAAGCAGCTGCCAGGTGGCCGAAGACAAGAACCCGCAGGTCATCAAGCGGCTCACGGCGGAGAAAAACCTCCCCCTCACCATCGGCATTCTGCTCGACACCTCGGGCAGCCAGGAGCACGTCCTGCCGCTCGAGCAGGACTCCGGCTCCCGCTTCCTCTCCGAGGTGCTCACCCCCAAGGACGAGGCCTTCCTCATCAGCTTTGACGTCAACGTCGATCTGCTCTCCGACTACACCAACAACGCCGGCGAGATCCGCCGCGCCATCAACAAGGCCTCCATCAACACCGCCAGCTCGTCCGCCGGCGTCCCCGGCATCGGTGGCGGCCCGTTCCCCACCGGCAACCCCCGCGGTACGCTGCTCTACGACGCCGTCTACCTCGCCGCGCATGACAAACTGCAGTCGCAGACCGGCCGCAAGGTCATCGTCATGCTCACCGACGGCGGCGACCAGGGCTCGCAGGAGAACCTGAGGACGGCCGCCGAGGCCGCGCAGAAAGCCAACACCATCCTCTATGTCATCATGATCGCCGACCGTGGCTTCTACGGCGGCATGGGGTACACCGGCGACCGCGACATGCGCCAGCTCGCCGAACAAACCGGTGGCCGCGTCATCGACGTCGGCAACAACGGCCGCAAGCTGGAAGATGCCTTCGACCAGATTCAAGACGAGCTCCGCACCCAGTACCTGCTCAGCTACACGCCCACCAATAAATCCGCCGACGGCAAATATCGCAAGATCGAAATCGACTGCGGCAAAGGCAACAACGTCCAGGCCCGCAAGGGCTACTACGCCGTCGCCGGCGATGCCGACACGGAATAGGTCTGAGCCGTGTTCAGCTCACAATCCCTTTGCTTTTCTTTCTGTCATTCCCGAAGGGAACCTGCTGTTCCAATTCTTGGCATAGCCACAGACCATCCACTGTGGCCTCTTACTTGCTCGCGTCCGAACCTGCCGGTCTGGACCAGGGTGGGACGATTCCGTTCATGCGCGCATAAGCGATCAACTGCCCCATGTGCTCGTTGTCGTGCACGATGATTCTCAGGTACATACCGTCAACCGGAACTGTTTTGCCCTCGATTGCGACCTTCCGCTCGAGGTCTCCAGGCTTGAGCTGAGCTCGTGCTGCCTTGACCGCCTCCAGCGACCGCTTCAGATCGGCGATCACCACGGGCTTTGACGTAACCGTCTTCTCGAGATCATCCTTCGCGAGATCGGAGGGCATCTTCGGCCCGGTGACGCTCAGAAGATAGAAGTTTGCCTGCGCGATGTGCACCAGCACCTCGCTCACGGAGCGCACTCCCGGCGCGGGACGCCAGGAATATTTGTCAGCCGGGATGGCCTCTGCCAACGCGAGAAGCTGCCGGGAAACATGGTCCCATTCGCCGTTGTATCCCTCCCAGATCCCCTCATAGTGCGGATTCTGCCGAGCGGCTTGGGCATGAGTCACTGTGGCGCTGAGGGCAAACCAAATCAGAAGCGTTCTCATAGAGTCCTCGCGTGAGCTGGTGATAATATCCGCCAGCCGCTTTCGTGACCGCATTCAATCAGCGCAAAGCGTCTCCTGGTGAAAGACGGCCTCCCATTGCCCGAACTGCCGGTCCAAGCGTCTGCCCGAAGCCCCGATCTCATGAAATTGGGCAGCCAGCAACGCCTCCAACTGGATCGCCGACACGCTCGCATCGGGCCACAGCAACGCATCCTCACACCGGCCCAGCTCCGCCCGCACCTCCTGAGAAATCTCTGCCACAGCTACCCCCTCCCTCGTTCCTCCCCACTCAGAACTGGGGAACTCAACGTGCAACTGAACAAGCCCTCACCCCTCCAAACCTCATCTCTCGCCGCTCAACAGTACCCGCACTGCGGCTCAAAGCAGCAAAGATCCGGTCTCAAGCCTCCATAGCGCCCGAATACACCGCCATGCCCGCTACGGCATCCACGCCCATCGCATCCAGTTCATCCACCTCGCGCCGCTCCTTGATTCCGCCGGCAACGATCAATTGTTTCGCCGTGGTCGAACGCAGGATCGCGGCCACGTCCGCCGGAAACCCCTGCATAGTGCCCTCGGTGTCCACATGCGTGTACAGAAACGCCGCACAGTAGTCCTCCAGCCAGGTAATGGCTTCCTCCGGCGTCAGATCCACCGAATCCTTCCACCCCCGCACCGCCACCTTGCCGTTCTTCGTGTCCACGGAGAAGCAAAGCGCCTCCTCACCCAAGGCCGCCTTCAACTCCGCCGCAAATTCCAGCCGAATCAGCCTGTGACGCCGCGCCCTCGCGCAGACCCCATCCCCGGGTGCCCCATCCTCAACGACAGTTTCATCGTCGGTTAGGGTGGGGTCTTCCGCCCCAAACAGGCTCGACCCATAGATCACCCGCTTAGCCCCGGTCTCCAACAGCCGCCGGCCGTCCTCCGCCGTATTCAACCCACCACCCACCTGGCACGGCAGCCGTTTGCACACCATCTCGATCAGCGCCCGGTTATTCCCCTGTCGCATGGCCGCATCCAGGTCGATCAGCTGCACCAAGGGATATTTCGAAAACCGCTCAATCCAATAGTCAACGTCATCAAAAGAAAGCTTGGGTGTTTCTCCCTGTACGAGCTGCACAATGCGGCCGCCCATCAGATCAATCGAAGGAATCAGCATCACTTGGAAGTCTATTTCTGTGGTGGCCCCTTCGGTCAAGAAATCTGATCAGAGCAGCGAAGACTGAGCAATTGATGCCCAGCGTCAGAGAACCTAAAACCCAGTCATTGACGGAATGCAAAGGGAGAAGCCGATAACCGTTGGCCCACCAGTTCATTAAAAATGCGCAGAGATCTCCCGGGAGTAAACCAAAGTTCACGGCTCGCCAGACGAACAGGCTATGTCTGTAGCGGGAGGGCAATGGCGCGAAAAGATGCACTAGCCCCACCGCTTGAAAGCTCAAATACACTATCCATGCCTTCTGCTTTGTCGACCTCAGCACGGCAGCCGCATCGCTACACCGCTGCGCGCCACCTCAGCCTTCAACGCCCGCGAATCCGTCACGCCGAAGTGAAAGATACTAGCCGCCAGCGCCGCATCGGCCTTGCCCCCGCCCGGCGCATGACTGAATACCTCGGCGAAGTGCCGCGCCGAACCCGCACCGCCGGACGCGATTACCGGAATCTGCACCGCCTCCGACACCCGCGCCGTCAGCTCGCAGTCGAAGCCGTTGCGCATGCCATCGGTGTCCATCGAGGTCAGCAGGATCTCCCCCGCGCCACGCCGCTCCGCCTCACGAGCCCAGTCCACCACCCGCCGCCCGGTCGGTTTACGCCCACCCGAGACGTAAACCTCAGCCTCGCCAACCGGATCGAACCCGCCGCGCGCCGGGCCCACGCCTCTACGAGCGTCGATGGCCACAATGACCGCCTGCGCCCCAAAGCTCGCTCCGATCTCCCCAATCAGGGCTGGTCGCGTGAGCGCAGCGGAGTTGATCGATACCTTGTCCGCGCCTGCATCGAAGACCGCCGCCGCATCCTCCGCCGAGCGGATGCCACCGCCCACAGTGAACGGCACAAACAGTGCCTCGGCCGTGCGCTTCACCGTGTCCAGCAGCGTGCCGCGACCCTCATGCGTCGCCGTAATGTCGAGCAGCACAATCTCATCCGCACCGGCAGCCGCATGCCGATGCGCCAGCTCCGCCGGGTCGCCCGCATCGACGATATCGACGAACTGCACACCCTTCACCACGCGCCCGCCACGCACATCCAGGCAGGCAATCACACGCTTCGTCAGCACAACTCTTCTCCGCGTCCCTTTGCGCTTACCTTCGCGACCTTTGCGTTCGCTTTTCTTGCTGTCATTCCCGAAGGGAATCTGCGTTCGCTACGAAATGCTCATATTCCCGCCCATCACGGGGCAACCCGCCGCTTTTGCGTCGGCGGGAGCACTCGCAGGCATAAAGCCGAGATCCTCGCTGCCGTTCAGCGTAATCCGATGCATACGGCCCATGCCGGCCAGCTGCTTGCCCACCATCGTGAACGCCGCCTGCAGAGCATCGACAGCATCTACACCGCGCGCCGGCGACGCATGTTCCCGCCCCATGGCGCTCATCTTGAACACGCACGCCCAGCCCTTGTCTTGAAGCAGGATCGGCCGCGCAAACACAACGGAAAGCACGCCCTTCTCGTGACCGTTCGGACCGTCTGCCTCAATCTCCATCACCCGCTCCGCCATCGGATCGAAGGGCAGTTCGTTCACGCCGGTCCAGTTGTTGATCTGGTCCAATTTCATCATGGGAACCGCCAGGGACGAGATGTGCTGTGTGTCGTCCATCTGCTCGGCATCGTTCAGATCTGTAGCTGTGCTCATCGCTGCTCCTGTTTATTGCGTCTGGTTTTGTGCTTAGAAAAGTATTGTCATCTCGACCGGAGCGGACAGCTTCATCGTCCGCGCAGTGGAGAGACCTGCGATTCGTTCCGGCCGGCAAAATCGCCGTATTTACGTTTCTGATGCTAGATCGCCAGAAAGTTATGCAGCACTTTCAGCCCTGTATCGGCAGATTTTTCCGGATGAAACTGAACGCCCATCACATTGCCGCGCTCCACAGCGCCCGTAAACGCTCCGCCATAAAGCGTAGTCGCGGCCGTATCGTCCGACACCGGCGCGCGCCATGAGTGCGTGTAGTACACAAAGCTTCCATCGGCCACGCCGGCCAGCAGCCGCGAGTCCGGCCGGATCGACTCCAACGAGTTCCAGCCCACATGCGGAGCCTTCAACTCGGCGGCTATTTCTTTGCCATCGATATGCTTGATTTCTGTGGCAGGGAAACGCTCACACCGCCCGCTGAACTGCCCCAAACCAGCCGTCTCCGGAGCCTCCGTGGAACCCTCATACAGCCACTGCAACCCAACGCAGATGCCCAGGAACGGCGTACCCTCCGCAACCGCCGCCCGCGTCGCCTCCGTCAATCCCAGATCATGCAGAAGCTGCGTGGAACGGAAGTGCCCCACACCCGGCAGCACGATCTTCGCCGCCCGCCGCACCTCGCTCGGCTCCTGCGTGACGAGGATGTCGTCCGCACCGAGATAGCGCAGCGCCTTGACGACGCTGGTGAGATTGCCCGCTTTGTAGTCGATGACGGCGATCATGGTCGGTTACGATTCACTCTCTTTGCTTGTCATCCCGCAGCGCAGCGAAGGGATCTGCTTTTGTGCCGCCGCGAACGTACAAACAGCAGATTCCTCCGCTGCGCTGCGGAATGACAAGCAAAGAGCATGAGCGTGAAAACGTTGGGTTACAACAAACCCTTTGTACTCGGCAGCAACTCCCGCATCCGCTCATCCCGCGAGCACGCGCCACGCATCGCCCGTGCGAACGCCTTGAAGATCGCCTCGATTTTGTGGTGATTGGAACGGCCGTACATCGTCTTAACATGGACGTTCGCCTTAACGCCACGCGCGAAGCCGTCGAAAAAGTCGGGGACAAGTTCTGTCTGAAAATCACCGACTAAGGGTTGTGTGAGTGCATCATCCACAACGCAAGAAACACGTCCCGACAAATCGACAGCGCACACGGCGAGCGTCTCATCCATGGCCATGCAGAAGTAGCCCGCGCGCAGGATGCCGCGCTTGTCGCCTAACGCCTCATGAAAGGCCTCGCCGAGCGCGATGCCGACGTCCTCCACCGTGTGGTGCTGATCGACATCGAGATCGCCCTTGCACTGCAGGTCCAGATCAAAACCGCCGTGCTTGGCGAAGCTCTCCAGCATGTGATCGAAGAAGCGAATGCCCGTCGAGACGTTGTATCGGCCTGTGCCGTCGACATTCAGCTTGAGCGAGATCTTTGTCTCCAGCGTGTTGCGTTCGACGACACCGGTGCGCGACGCTTCGCCCGCGTCTGTTGTCTGTGGCACGATGCCCACCGCTTCCAGAAGATCACTCATAGGCTCTCCAGCAACACAAAATCAGCGGCCCGGCCGTGCTCGCTTCGCCTGCACCGCCCGCGACGCGACGTAGGCAAACAGTGCGATCAGCAGGGTAGTCCACAACACAACGAACGCAGCGAAAAAGCGGGTGCCATGCAGATATTCGATTGCAAAAAGACCAACAACGCCCCAGAACGGAATCAAGGGAGCAATGAACATCGGCTTGCTGCGTCGGCTGGCCATCGGGTCCTCGTCTGAACTCATTTTACGTCCGGGTGCCCCACCTTCGGCGCGCTGTTTGCGCCTAAGGTGGGTGCGGCTGCTGCGAGCCCACCTTAGCGACGATAAAGCCGTCGCGAAGATGGGGCACCCGAGTTCGGTGCAAGCATTCATTCAAACTCGCGCGGCTCGGGGCCGGTGCGGCGGGCGTGCATGGCTTCGGCGGGTGTCCAACCGATCTCGGCGATGGAAGCTCGCAGAGCGTCGATACCGAGTGTCACATGCTCCGCGGGACCGATCGTGATGCGAACGAAGCCGTCGCAGCCCGGATCGGAGGAGCGATCGCGCAGCAGAACGCCTCTAGTGCGCATCACGTCGCAGAACTTCTTGTGCCGCGGACCAATATCCATCAAAACAAAGTTGGCCGCGGATGGCCAGGTGCGTATGTTGAGCTCGCGCAATACATCGAAGACACGCTCGCGTCCCTGATGCACCTGCAACGCATACCATTCGAGATATTCCTGATCTGCAAGCGCCTCGGGCAACACGGCCAGCGCAACGCCGTTGACGTTGTAAGGTGAGCTCACCTTGCGCAGAAAAGCGATCAACCGTGCATCCCCTGCCAACATGCCGATGCGCAGACTTGCCAGCCCATAGGCCTTCGAAAATGTGCGCGCCACGATGAGGTTGGGCAGAGTGGATATGTCGTCGAGCACGGTGTCGCCGAAGAAGTGGAAGTACGCTTCATCGACCATCAGCACCGCGTGGGGCGCAGCCTTCGCGATGGACAGCAGATGCTCGCGGCTGACGACGGCGCCGGTCGGGTTGTTGGGCGAGGCCACGATGATGAGCTTTGTCTTCGGTGTGATGGCAGCAAGGAAACGCTCAAACGGAAAGGCGAGCGAATCGTCGGCCTGCACGCGCACGAGCCTCGAGCTCATCATGCTGATCGAAACGTCGTACATGAAGAACGTCGGCGTACAGATCAGCGCCTCATCGCCCTCGTCGAGGAAGGCGCAGGCGACAAGATGGATGGCTTCATCGACACCGTTGGTGAGGATGATCTGATTGCTTTCCAGACCGAGTTTTTCTGCGACGATGCGCTCTACGGGCTCGCGCTCAGGGTAGATCGTCAGGCCTTCGGCGGTGAGTTCGCGCAGTTTTGCAAGCACGCGCGGGCTGGGTGCGAGCGTGTTCTCGTTGAAGTCCAGGCGTAAGGCATCGCGGCCGGCGAGGGGCGGGTGGTACTCATGCATGGCGAGCACGCGTGACCGCGGTTGTGGCAGTGTTGCGGCTATGTTCGGAGCCTCTGGAGCGATCGTTGTGCTCATGTTGACCTCACGTTGCTGTTGACGAAGAGCGAACAGCAGGTTCCCTTCGGGAATGACAAGCAGAAAAGCAACAGCAACGACTTCAAATCCTGACAACCGACAACCGACAACCGACAACCGACAACTAACGCATGCGCACGCGCACACTCTCTGCGTGTCCGAGCAAACCTTCCGCTTCGGCGAGCGCGATGGTGTGGGGGCCGACCTCGCGCAGGGCATCACGCGTGTACTGCTGCACGGTGATGATCTTCACAAAATCCAACACGCTCAGGCCACCGCGAACGCGGCCATTTCGCCCCGTAGGCAGCACGTGGTTCGGGCCGCTGATGTAGTCGCCCATGGACTGCGGCGTGTGGTGGCCGATGAAGACGGAGCCGGCATTTTTCACCCAGCGCAGGTCGCTGCCTGCATCCACGGTCAGGTGTTCCGGCGCGAGGCGATTGGTCAGCTCACGCGCATCTTCGACGGAGGCTGTGACGAAAACAAAACCCTGCTCGGCGAGCGACTGCTCGGCGACCTCGTTGCCTTGCGCCTGGCGCTTGGCTTCCAACGCGACCTCTTCCGCCAGCTCGGCGTTGGAGGTGATGAACACGGGCAGCGCCTCGGGATCATGCTCGGCCTGCGCGACCAGATCGGCGGCGATGCCGTTCGCGTCGCCGGCCTCGCTGGTGACGACGATCTCCGTCGGCCCCGCGGGCATGTCAATGCCGGTGCAATGTGAGACTGCAAGTTTGGCCGCGGTGACATACAGATTGCCCGGACCGACGATCTTGTCCACAGGCTCAATGGCTCCGCCGCTGGAGACAGTGCCGTAGGCCATCGCGGCAATGGCCTGTGCGCCGCCGATGCGGTAGAACTCCGTGACGCCGGCGAGGTAGGCCGCGGCCATGGTTTCGCGCGCCGGTTTCGGGCTGCACACCACAATGCGCTCCACGCCGGCGACCTGCGCGGGCGTGGTGGTCATCAGCAGCGTGGAGGGAAGCGGGTAGCGGCCGCCGGGCACATAGCAGCCGACCGAGCCCAGCGGACGCACGATCTGCCCGACCTCCATGCCATCCTGCGGGCGAAAGCTCCAGGCCTTGGGCAGCTGCCGTTCAGCGAAGGCGCGGATGTTGGCCTGTGCCAGACGCATGGCGGCGCGCAGCTCTTCGCCTGTGCGTTCCCAGGCTGCCTGCATCTCCTCGCGTGTTACCTGCAACGGTTGATCGGGGCCGAGCGAGTCGAAGCGAACGGCATACTCGCGCACAGCCTCCTCGCCGCCCTGACGCACCTCGGCGAGGATCTTTTGCACCACCGCATCGACCTTCGCGGTGCTGACGGCGCCGCGCTGCTCGATTGTTTTGATCGCGTCTTCGGCGGCCCTGGCGTTCTCGCCAAACGTCTTCAGAATCTTCATCGTCGTCCTTTGTTTCTGGGCATCGGCACGGGATCGCGTGGAATCTCGCGTGCGCCCGGACGTGCGCCGGACATCCCCGCCTTCATGAACCGCCGCTCCTGTCGCGAGCCCGTCAAGACGACACGTTTGGCCGCCTCCGGATTGGCCGGATAGATGCGCTTGGGGTCCTTCGGGTCAACGACTACGACAAGCATGATGCCGGGGCCGATCTTTTGACCGGCCTCGACGCGGGTGCGCAGCGTGACCTCACGAGGCGTGGTCTCGCCCGGCTCCTGCAGGCGTAGAACGATCTTTTTCAAGTTAAGCTGTTTAGCCCACCGGCCCCCGGCTTCGATCGAGACCACGGTGGCATAGACCACCATGCCCTCGCGCTGCGCAGCCTCCTGCCGGCGTTTCTGCAGCAGGTAGTTGACGAGCGCCCAGAAGGCGTAGCCGAGAACGAGTACGGCGAGAACAATCCAAAAGATCTTCATGCAAACACCTGCACATTCTGCCTCGTCATAGCACGACCTTGCTCAGCGGATACTCGACGATGCCGGTTCCGCCGACGGCCTTCAAGCGCGGCAGCACATCGCGTACAACGGACTGGTCGAGGATGGTATTGACCGCAACCCACTCCCGATCGCGCAGCTCGGAGACGGTCGGCGAGTTCAGTGCGGGCAAAACGCCGAGCACGGCATCGAGATTCGATTTGCGCACGTTGAGCATCAGACCGACCTGCGTGTGCGCGGCCATCGCGCCGTTGAGCATGAGGCTGAGTGTGCTGATCTTCGTGCGCTTCCACTCGTCTTTCCAGGAGTTTTTGTTGGCGATAAGCTGTGTCTCCGATTCCATCAGCGTTTCGATGATGCGCAGGCGATTGGCCCGCAGGCTGGAGCCGGTCTCGGTGACCTCGACGATGGCGTCAGCCAGCGTGGGCGGCTTCACCTCGGTGGCGCCCCAGCTGAACTCAACCTTCACGGGAATGTTTTTCTTCGCGAAGTAGCGTTTGGTGTACTCGACGAGCTCCGTTGCGATGACCTTTCCGGTCAGGTCCTCGGGCTTCTGGAAGGGAGAATCTTCAGGTACGGCGAGCACCCACTTCACAGGGACGCGGCTCTGCTTGGAGTAGGTGAGCGAGGTGACGCGTTCCACGTCGCTTTCGTTTTCGAGAACCCAGTCGTTGCCGGTCAGCCCGGCATCGAGCGCGCCGTGCTCCACATAGCGCGCCATCTCCTGCGCGCGGACCAGCATGCACTCAATCTCCGGGTCGTCGATGGTGGGGAAGTAGCTGCGGCCGCTGGCGTAGATGTTCCAGCCCGCATTTGCAAACAGCGCAATCGTGGCTTCCTGCAAGCTGCCTTTGGGAATGCCGAGTTTCAGTTTGTGGGTCATGGAGATCCAGTTGGTTGTTGGTTGTTGGTTGTTGGTTGTTGGTTGTGGTTGTGGTTGTGGTTGTGGTTGTTGGTTCTTAGTTCTTATTCTTGGTTCGCAGTTCTTGTGCTTATTCGGTAGGGTTTGAAGAATCATCTCTGCTCTTGGAGGGAGGTCCGGGCTTCAGCCCGGACATTCAGTACGGAAAAGAACGGGGCTTTAGCCCCGGGTTTGCGCTGACCTCGGAGAGAACCCCGGGCTAAAGCCCATCATTTGGCTCTCCTTTTCGTGGGGCTGAAGCCCCACGCTCCCTCCCTAAGAACTAGCACCCCTAAGAACTAGCAACCCCTAAGAACTAGCAACCCCTAAGAACTAGCAACCCCTAAGAACTAGCAACCCTAAGAACTCACAACTACTAACGGCTTCGTAAAGCAGCTCACGGTGCCCTCATGGCAGACCAGGCCATCGCCCTCGACTTCGACACGGAAGAGCAGCGCGTCGTTGTCGCAGTCGGTGGCCGCCGAGACTACGCGCAGCCGGTTGCCGCTGGTCTCGCCTTTCATCCAGAGCTTGCCGCGGGTGCGGCTCCAGAAGGTGACGAAGCCGGTCTCGCGGGTCTTCGCCCAGCTTTCTTCATTGAGAAACCCGAGCATCAGGACTTCGCCGCTGCGCGCGTCCTGAACGATGCCCGCGACGAGACCGCCGGCCTTGCCAAAGTCGATCGCTGCCTCTTCCACCGTTGTCATGCCGATCCTTCCACCCTTCGCTTCCGCCGCGCCGGGTATAGCTTTCCTGCACATGAAAAGGCCCGCTCGCGATGGGCGCGTTGGCGGGCCGTGTGTCTTGTGATGCGTCCTGCTGCTTAGACCGCCCCACCGAACACCGGCTCCCACACGCACGAGGTGTGATGGCCGTAGTGCCGATGGTGAAAAAATCCGCGCATCTTTAGCTAACCTAAGCGCAGGCAGAAAGAAAGTCAACGGTCGAAGTGATCCGCAACGCCAAATCCACGCCCGGGTAGCTGTCCGCTCCGATGCAATCTCGGAAGGGCAGTAACTCAGCGCTGTCCGATGGCAAAACTGCAGGGCAGCGCTTGATGCCCTGAAATTGCGAAGCAGTCAGACGACCTCTGCCCCCCAAAACCGCATCTCCCTGAACACGGCAACTGGCCGGAGAGAGATGAGTGCAATGTCGGACTATCGCGTATCGGCCGGAGAGGCCAAAGAAGACCAGTTCACAGCAGCCATTGAGCAGTACACAGCCAAGGTTCCTTCCAGCGCCTTCCTGGGCATGGCGATTGCCTCTATTCTGGGCTCGGTCTCGCTTCAGCTTGCTGGCAAAAAGCATGAAGCCCTGTTTGTTGGCCAATGGGTAGCGCCGTTCCTGCTGCTGGGTATCTACAACAAGATGGTGAAGCAGCACGGATCCGACGCGGATACAAGCAAGTAATCCCGCATCATCCCTTCGCGCCGGTGGGGTTTGTCTCTACCGGCGTGAAGCTGTGTTCATGGCCTGAAGCGATGCGTACCTCGCCGCTGCCAATCTCATAATGCCAGCCAGAGAGGGTCAGCTCGCCCTGAGCCATCGCCGCGGCAACCGAAGGATGAGTCTGCAGATGCTGCATCTGCAGAAGAACATTTTGCTCAGTCAGCGTCCGCCAGAGACGTTCCGGCTCGCCATGCCGATCCGTAAGGATTTTGGCTACCGAGAGCGCGGCATGGGCATTCTTCAGCCAACTTTTTACGGTTGGCATCCCGCGGACCGTCTCCGGAGCGAGCAGCGCCTTCATCGCCCCGCAGTCCGAGTGCCCGCAGACGACGATGTGACGTACACCTAGAGCACAGACGGCGTACTCAATCACCGCGCCTACGCCGCCGAGCATCTCGCCGTAGGCCGGCACCATATTGCCAATGTTGCGGGTCACGAAGACCTCGCCGGTGCTCGCGCCGGTGATCAGATTGGGATCGAGGCGCGAATCGGCGCAGGTGATGAACAGTGTGTGCGGCCGCTGCGGTGATGTAGCCGCTTCGCGAAAGACCTCCGCGCGGGCGGGGAAGACCTCCGTCCGAAACCGGCGCACACCTTCCTTCAACTGCTCCAGAACCACATCCATGCCAGCCGCCGCTCCTTGGCTTTCATGCCATTTGATTTAGTTTTTACGCCATTTGATGTTGCAGCCGACCGATCCACGCTGGTTGGGGTCGGGGCGCTTGCCGGCGATGACCGCGTCCAGGGCACGGCGCAGATCATCGCCATGGGCAGCCTCGCCGTTGCCGAAGCCGCGTCGTGGGCGAGTCGCGTCGAGTTGGCCGCGGTATACAAGACGCATTTCGCCGTTAAACAGGAAGAAGTCCGGTGTGCAGGCCGCGCCGTAGCCGCGGGCTACCTCCTGCGTCTCGTCCAGCAGGTAAGGGAAGCGCCAGCCCAGCCGCTCCGCCTGCTCGCGCATGGCCTCCGGGCCATCCTCGGGGTACTGAACGATGTCGTTGGACTGAATGGCGGCAATGGCGATGGGACCTTCGCCGGCCCTGAACTTGCTGCCGGCCCTGAATGTGCTGCTATCGCCGCCGAAGTAGTCGCGCCCGAGACGCGCGAGCTCCTCTTCCACATGCTTCACATAGGGGCAGTGCACGCAGACGAACATCACCAGAAGGCCGTGTTTTTCTTGCGGGCCGCCGCGCGTTGCGGTGTTGACGGCATCGCTGGCGGAGTCATCCCAGCTCAGCGCGAAGACGTCGTCGCGGCTCATCGCACGGCCGCTTACAACATCGGTCAGCTCAAAGGCTGGTGCGGTCGTGCCCAGCTCCACCATGGCCGATTCCGTTCTGGACATCAGTTGTCTCCCGTGTCCATCATAGCGATGGCTCGGAACATCGGACATGGGTGGGTGTCTGCGGTGTCGCGGGAGGAGGATGTCTGCGCGTTTGTGCGAAGGACTGCGTTTTACCCCGGCGAGCAAAGATGCTCGCCGCAGAGCCCACCTTAGCGACGATAAGGCCGTCGAGAAGATGGGGCACCCGGGAGGGGGTTTCGCTATGCTGGGTGAGCCATGACCTCGACGAAGCCGCCACGCACACTGCCCGACGCCGGCCGCCTGCGCCGGATTGCAGATGAAGCCGGCAGGGGAGCGCTTGGGCCTCATGCCCGGCCGCTCTGCCGTTGGTGCCGGCTGGAGATTCTCGCGTCCAGACGGCGCAGCTTTTGTTCGGAATACTGCGTGCACCAGTGGCGTTTGCGTTCCGATCCGGGATATCTGCGCGAGCAGGTTTTTGCGCGCGATGGGGGTATCTGCGCCCTGTGTTCCACCGATACGACGGCGGCGTACCGGGGGCTGAAGCGCAGTCGCGGACGCCTGCGGGCGGAGGCGCTGGCCATGTGGGGTCTACCCTCGATCGATTTCCGGCGCTCGCTGTGGGACGCCGACCACATCCTGCCGGTCGCGGAGGGTGGAGGGCAATGCGATCTGGACAATCTGCGCACCCTTTGCCTGCCCTGCCATCGGGAGGTGACGGCGGATCTCCGCCGCCGGCTGCGCGCGAGCGTGGAGAAGACACCAGCGGCCCCTTAGGCTGTATCGACCTCTTCACATTGTCCTCTCGACCGATGGCGCAGCCGAAGCGGAGAGACGGCGGCCTTGTTTCCGCGAACACTTCGTTCCGAGGAAAAGGAGGCGTGGGGTAAACTGCTGCTACCTACACTTTGCGGCTCGCGGATGCGCGTGGCTGTGCTCTCGACACAGGACTTTTCCGGCGTGAACGCACCTTTTTCGGACGTTGCAACTCCCTCACGGTTGTTCAGAACCGCGACGGCACTCATTCTCTTTTTTACGATTGCGCTTCCGCTGCACCCGCAGACGCCTGCCGCAGCACCCGCTGGAGCTCCGGCGGCGCCGGCCGGGGTTGGGGTGGCGGCTCCCCCGGCGGCACAGGCTCCCCAGGCGGCTCAGGCTGCCGGAGGGCAGTCAGGGACGGCTCGCACGGGGGCAACGGCAGGACAGGGGGCGGAAACCCCACCCGCGACAACGTCACGCGGCCTGGGTGCCACCTACGCGCAGGATCAGCTCACGGATTTCCAGCAGCTCGTGGCGGGCTCCGTCGGACGGCCGCTGCCGATCTTCGGCGAATCCCTCTTTTCGGGCGTGCCGAGCACCTTTGCTCCCGTCACCGACGTTCCGGTGGGACCGGATTACATCCTGGGGCCGGGCGACGAGGTCATCGCGCAGCTTTCCGGGCAGGTCAACCAGCAGTTCGACCTGAGAATCGACCGGACCGGGGTCATCAGCGTGCCCCTGCTGGGATCGGTGCACCTGGCCGGGCTTCCCTATGGCCAGCTCCAGGACTATCTGCGGGCCCAGTTCGGCCGGGTGTACCGCAACTTCACGCTGAATGCGAATCTAGGCTCTCTGCGCACGATCCAGGTGTTTGTGGTGGGCCAGGCGCGCACTCCGGGAAGCTACTCGATCTCATCGCTGAGCACGCTGCTGAACGCCATCTTCGCCTCCGGCGGACCATTGCCGAACGGCTCGCTGCGCGACATCCAGGTCAAGCGCGGTGGGGAGACGATCGTGCACTTCGATCTCTACGACCTGCTGCTGCGTGGCGATAAGACGAAGGACATCCGGCTGGACTCCGGCGACGTCATTTTTATTCCTTTTGTGGGGCCAGAGGTCGCTGTGGCCGGCGGTGTGCAGACACCCGCGATCTACGAACTGCGTGATGCGACCAGTGTGGCAGACATGTTGCAGCTCGCCGGCGGCCCCACAACGATTGCCGGCAACGGCGCGGTTCGGCTGGAGCGGGTCTTTGAACACAGCCAACGCAGTGTGGAAGATGTGAACCTTGCGTTCGGTGGCACCCAGCTGGTGCAGAACGGCGACATCGTTTCGGTTTCGTCCATCGTGGAGCGGTTTGGAAATGCGGTCACGCTGCGGGGCAACGTCGCCAGCCCGGGCCGATATGTGTGGCATCCCGGGATGCGTGTCGGCGACCTGCTTCCGAACAAGGAAGCTCTGATCACGCGCAACTACTGGAGCCGCCAGAACCAGTTGGGACAGCTGTCGCAGGACTACCTGCCGAACAGCAATCTTTCCTCGCAGCCCACGCAGGGGGCCTTGCAGGTGCGCGGCACGGCGCAGGAACAGGTCTTCGAAAACCAGATTCAGCAGGGGGCAACAAACACGCGCAATACCGCCCAAGGCAGCCAGGCGCAAAGGTCCCAGGGCGCAGCGAACCCCACGGGAATGCAGGATGGGAACCGCGGTGAATCGCAGGATGAGCTTGGAATTACCCGGCAGAACAGCAGTGGGAGTGCGGGAGGGAGCTCGGTAGGATCGGCGCTGACGGCTAGCAACACACCCTTCACAGCCAGGAACGATGTGATCCTGAGTGCGCCGGATATTGATTGGAGCTATGCCGTGATCGAGCGGCTGAGCACGGTGGATCTGAAGACCTCGCTGATCCCGTTCAATCTCGGCAAGCTGGTGCTGGACGGAGACGCCTCGCAGAACTTCGAGCTGCAGCCCAATGATGTCGTCACCATCTTCTCGACCGCGGACATTCGTGTTCCGACCACGCAGCAGACCCGCTATGTGCGGCTGGAGGGCGAGTTTATCGCGCCCGGCGTGTACAGTGTGCGGCCGGGCGAGACGCTGCGCAGCCTGCTGGTTCGCGCGGGCGGGTTTACTCCCGAAGCGTACCTGTATGCCTCCGAGTTCACGCGCGAATCGACGAAGCGGGTGGAGGCGCAGCGGCTGCAGGAGTATGCGGATCAGCTGGACGCCGAGATCTCGTCGGTAACCGCCAACAACACCGCGCGCGCGATCTCCGGGTCCGACCAGACCGCGGCGGCGGCTTCGGCGGCGGACGCCCACGACGCCGTGAACCGGTTGCGGCGCGTGATTCCCAGCGGACGCATCGTGCTGGACCTCCATCCCAACAGCACCGGGATTGCGCAACTGCCCGATCTGGCGCTGGAGGATGGCGACCGTTTTGTCATTCCGCGCGTACCTTCCAGCATCACCGTGGAAGGGCAGGTTTACAACGCGAACGCCTTTGTCTACACCCCGGATCGCCGGATGCTGGACTATCTGCGGCGCGCCGGCGGCCCGGACCGCGAGGCGGACAAGAAGCGTGAGTTCGTTCTGCGCGCCGACGGCTCGGTCATCAGCAATCAATACGCCGACGTGCGCCACGCGCCCGTGTTTCCGGGAGACACGCTGGTGGTTCCACCGGTGATAGACCGGCGAAGTATCTTTCAGCGGGTGATCGATCTGACAGGCATCGTCAGCAACTTCGGTTTCAGCGCGGCTACGCTATACCTCATAGCCCGCCCGTAACTCAGGGGATGGGTGAGCTGATGAAAACGCCGAATCCGCGGCGGCGGGAGACGCAGAGAGAAGGAGGGCAGGGACGCAATGGTCGGCAACCGCAAACTGGAGGAAGAACAGCTGCCCTATGACACCGAGCCGGCGTTGGACGCGGGCATCGACCTGGTTGCTGTCTTTGCAGCCGTTCTGACGGAATGGAAGGCCGGGCTCGCCGCCTTTGTGGTGGTCGCTGCCTGCGGCCTGGCGTACGTTCACTCGTTGAAGCCGCAGTATGTGGCCACGGCGACCTTTCTGCCATCCGAAGGCCATACCGAGGCGGCCAACCTGGCCTCCATCCTGAATGCGACCGGCCCTGGCAGTCTGTACGTTGGCCTGATGCATAGCCGCAGCGTGCAGGACGATGTGATCAATCATGCTCACCTGCTGCAACTCTTCGGCACCCAGAGCTACGAGATCGCACGCGCGGTCCTCGGCGGCAAGAGCTCATTTGCGCAAGGTGGCGATTCCATCATCACCATCGCCGTTCGCGACGAAAACGCACAGAACGCAGCGGGTATCGCAAACGCGTACCTTATCGGCCTGCAAGACCTCAGCGACAAGATGGCGCAAGCGCAGGCCAGCCAATCCCGGCGTTTTTTCGATCGCCAGCTGCAGGAGCAGCGCGATCAGCTGACCCAGGCCGAGCAGGAGCTGCTGCGCCTGCAGGAGCGTACGGGTCAGGTGGCTCCGGAGAGCCAGGCCGCGACCAGTATCAGCAATATCGCCAACCTCCGGTCGCAGATCCAGGGCCTGCAGGTGCAGCTGGCGGTGCTGAGGCAGAGTGAGGCGGAGGGCAACCCGGACGTGGAGCGGCTGCGCCTGCAGATCGCTCAGCTGCAGGGCCAGGAGCGCGTTCAGGAGGCGAGCAAAGCGGCAACCCCGATCGGCGCCGCCGTGGCCGCAGCCGACATCCCGACGCTGAACCTGCAGATCGGCCACGCGCAGGAGGTGGTTGCCGCGCGCCGCGCGGCCGTCAACTCCATGGGAGCGCAGTTCGGCTCTGCGCGCATGGACTCGCAGCTGTCGCATCCCGTATTTCAGGTTATCGACCGGGCCATCGCACCGGAGCTGCGGTCCTGGCCCCCGCGCAACCAGTACGACGCCGCGGCGCTGGGGTTCGCGCTCATCATGGCTCTGGTAGCGGTGCTGGGGGTGCTGGTGGCGCGGCGTATCCTGCGCAACCCCGAGCATCGGGCGAGCCTGCATCGTCTGCGTCGCGCCTTCTAGGGCAGCCTATGCAAGCTCCCCCCGCCACCGCTTCCCGCCGGTCTTCGCTGGGTACGCCCACCGGCTGCCTGCTGATCGTGTTACTGATCCTGCTGCCCAAGGGGGGCAGCCGCCTGGGCGGCCTCCCGCTCACGTGGGGCTACCTGCTGCTGATGGGGATCACCCCGGTGGCGCTCGCCATCCGGTTGCTGGCGCTGCCGCTGCGGTTCTCGCGCCGGGCCTTGGTGGTCACGTTCTTTCTGTTGCCTTTTCAAGCCTTGTCCCTCTTCGCGGGACACTATTACGGCATCTCCAACCTGCCGTTCACCTTTGCCACCTTTGTCGGCCTGGCGGCGCTGCCGTGGATCTTCCTGCTGGTTTTTCCGCCGTTTTTTCCCATGCTCGATGGGGAGCGGCTGGCGCGCTGGTTTCGTGCCTGCGTGTTTCTGGCCGCGGCGTGGGGCATCTTTTTGTTCTTTTTCCGCCCGCTGACCGGTCATTTCATCGAAATTCCCTACATCACGGTGAACGCCTCCGACTACGGGGAGCTGGAAAACACAAAGAACATTGCCCGCGGAACGCTCTTCAAGCTCATTTCGACCTACAACAATGGGAATTTATACGGTGTGGCGACGCTGATTCTGCTGCCGCTGTATCTCCGCCTTGAACCGCGGCGGCTGCGGCGCGGGGTGGTGCGCGTGGCGCTGTTGCTGACCCTGTCCCGCGGCGTCTGGGTCGGCCTCATCTGCAGCGAATTGCTTTCGATCACGCTGCAACTTCTGCGAACCCTGCGGCATTTTCCCGTGCTGTACTTCGGGGCCGCGCGCCGCCGCATTGCCGCGATCGTACTGACGCTGGTGTTCGCGGTGATCGCCGCCCTGGGCAGCCGGATCAGCGTAGGTTTGCTGCAGTTCTTCTTCGACAAGACCGGCGGAAACCGCATCGGGCAGTTTTATGCCGCCGCAAACACGACCTTGCTGCCGGAGTCGGCGCTGTATGGCTTCGGGGAGGTGCTGTACGCCTCGGCTGCCCAGTACTGGGGGTGGGCGGGACTGGTGGCGTTTACGCTGATTATGTTCAGTCCCGTGATTCTGCTGGTTTGGGACCCGACGGTCCTGAACCATCCCATAAGGCGGGCGGCGTTGAAGGGCCTGATGATCTACATCGTGATGGCGGTGATCGATGGAGCGCTCGATTTCATCCCCGTCATGGCCTTCTATTGGTTCGTCTACGCGGTATTTCTGTATGGCTGGCCCGGCTCCGCCGAAGGGAGAAGTCTCGCAGTGTCGTCCGCGCCCGCACAGGCGCCGGAGCCTGGTCGCGGGAGGAATGCCGGCTCGCTGGCGCTCGACAGCCCCGGTTCATAACCGGGGCTGGGGCTGCACTGGGCTACACTAATCAGGAGCCGCAGCCGGTCCATCGGTGTCGCGGCCGATCCCGCCTGCCGTGAGGGCCGCTCACCACCTTGCAACCGCAACAACCCATTCCCATTCCCGGTGGCGCGAGCTGCGAGAAGGTTCGCTGATGCCGCTGGCTGCCCCTGAAATCATGGCCCCTGAAATGACGGCTGGGTCCGGCAAGCGGGACGCCTGGGCTTCGGTCCCGGAGCTGGCTTTTGACCACCTCGGCCTGATTGTCCCGGATCTCGAACAGGGCAGGGCGTTTCTCCAGACCGCGCTGGGCATTTCGCGTTGGTCCGCGGTGGTGGATGACGATTGCCTCGGCGTGACAGTGCAGTTCGGCGCGGCTCCCACGGGCGCTGGGCCTGTGTATGAGCTGGTAGCGCCATGCGGATCGGGCAGTCCGATTGCCGGTCAACTCGGCCGTGGTAAGGGCGTGCTCAACCACCTTGCCTACCGGACCCATGATCTCGAAAAAGCGGCGGCACACCTTCGCGCGACCGGCTGCTTTCCCACCGCGGAGCCGCAACCCGCGCGGGCCTATGGCGGAGCCCTGGTCCAGTTCTGGGTGTCGCCCCTGCGCTTTCTCATTGAGCTGATCGCCAAGCCCGACCACCAGCATGTGCTTCTTAGCCAAAGCGCCGGTTCGGCCGAAGCGGAGTCGCAGGGGTGATTGCCCCACTCGACTTCGCACGCGCCAATGGATGGTGTGAGCTGCTGAAGCGCACCAACGCCGGCGCCCTGCGCCGCGTTCGCGACAGGGTCACGGCGCGTCATCTACAGGCACCGGGGTTTCGTGCCGGAAGCTCGCCCCGCCTGCTGGGCCTGGATCATATGACCATCGGCCCGGACTTCAATGCCGGCGACGCGCTTTGGCTGGAGGCGGTTCTCAGCTACGGCGAGGGCGAGCGGAGGATGCACTTCGCCCCGTGGCTGACTGTCGGCGTCTCCGCCCGGCTCTCCGACAACGTCCACATCGCCTGCCTCGACCGCATCGCCATCGGGGATCACCTGCTCTGCGGCAGCCGCGTGCTGATCAGCGACCACGCGCATGGCCGTTATGACGGACCCGACGCGAGCGACCCCATGACGCCGCCCGCGCAGCGTCCGCTCGTCTCCGCGGCGCCCGTGCGCATCGGGGACAACGTCTGGATCGGTGACGGCGTCGCGGTTCTGGCTGGCGCCGATATCGGCGACGGCTGTGTCCTGGGCGCGAACTCCGTGGTGACCGGGCCGATCCCGCCGCGCACCATCGCCGTGGGTTCGCCGGCGCGTCCGGTGCGGCAGTGGGAGCCGGAGAGCAGGACCTGGATCCCGCTTTGACAAAGGTATTTGGGGAGTGCCGACGGCTTTCGCCCGCACTTGATATGCTAGCCCGGATGCCTCACCGTACCCCGGCGGTTCCGTCTTGAGCCTGGCCGCCTGCACTATCGCTTCGCCGAACTACCTCCATTTCGCGCGAACCCTCGCCGCCTCCTATGTTGCCCAGCATCCGGAGCAGCGTTTTTTCGTGCTGATCGTCGCAGACCTCGTCGATCCCGCGCCCTTCGGGGTTGATCCGAGCTTCACCCCCGTGATGCTGGGGGAGATCGGCCTGCGTGATCTCCGCGTCGAGGCGATGAAGTACGACATTCTCGAGCTGAATACGGATATCAAGCCGACCTTTCTGAAGCACCTGATGGCGATCTACGGGCTGGACGGGCTGGTATACCTCGATCCGGACATCTTCGTCTATGCGCCCCTGGAGCCGGTATTCGCGCAGCTTGCGGCGGGTGCGACGGCGGTGATCACACCGCATATGACCACCCCGGTCTTCGACGGCCGGTCGCCCGCCGAGCAGGATCTGCTCTATAACGGCACCTATAACCTCGGGTTTATCGCCGTCGGAAACACGCCGGAGGGCCACCGCCTGCTCGACTGGTGGGAGCACCGCTGTCTCACCCTGGGCTACAGCGAAGGCCGCACGGGGCTGTTCGTGGATCAGAAGTGGGTGAATCTCGTTCCGGGGCTCTTCGACAAGGTCGTGATCTCGCGCGATGCGGGCCTGAATATGGCCTATTGGAATCTCCACGAGCGCACGCTTCATGCGGGGGAGAGCGGCTACGAGGTCGAAAGCCCGGTGAGCGGCCGGGTGCCGCTGCGGTTCTTTCACTTCAGCGGCGTTGAGCCGGAAGATGCGGCGTCGCTTTCCAGGCACAGCAATCGTTTTAACCTCCGCGCACGTCCCGATCTCCAGCAGCTCTTCGCCGACTATAAGAAGACACTCAACGGCAACCACGTTCCCGCGGCGGAGGGTTTACCGTACGGCTTCGATCGCCTGTCCGACGGCACGGCCGTGAACCGGCTGGCGCGCCGCCTGTTTGCGGCTCATCTGGAGCACTTCACCCGGCCTGGCGGCAACAGCGCCGATCCATTTGACGCCGCCGGGCCGTTTGCGCAGTTCGCCCGCGCGCAGCGGCTGCTCAAGGGGGAGGCGGCACCCGGGAAGTCCACCTGGAAGCAGTTCAACCCGGACGACCGGCGCGTGCTCGCCGTGCACCGGGTGTTGCATTGGACATTGCGGGCGCTGGGGCCAAACCGGTACGAACTCCTGATGCGCTATCTGGCTTACATCAGCGTGCTGCGGCATCAAGGCGCGTTCCTCCGCGACCGGGGCTGGCCCAAGGCTCGCGACGCAGGCCCCGGGGAGTAGTGTGGACGTCGTGAGTTCGCCTGCATCTCAATCGGCCGAAGCGTTGCCGGATGCGGCGGGAGTGCGTCGTAAACGGCTCTTGCTGCTGAAATTCGGCGCGATCGGCGACGTCGTGATGGCCATTCCGGCGGCAGCGCTGCTGCATGAGGCGGGGTTTTCCGTGGATTGGGTTGTCGGCGCGGCCATTGCGCCCGTGCTGCGGGTGTATCCGTGGATCAACGTGATCCCCGTCGATGAGGCGCGGCTCCTGCGTGGCAGCATCGCCGCAAGGCTCAATGCGATGCGAGATTTGTGGCGCAGCCTCCGGCGTGGTTCCGCGAAGAACTCGTACGATCTCTGTGCCACCCTCTACTACGACCGCCGCTACCGTATCTTGACCCTGCCGGTGCACGCCCGGCGACGCATCAGCCTCTCGTGGCAGGACCGCGCGACTTGCCTTCTCCCCGGCCGTCACCACACGGACGAGTACGCCCGCATCCTGAGCGGACGACCGGATACAGAGACGCCCGCCCAGCTCGCTCCTGTTCCCGCGCCGGATCTTCCGCCGAACCCGCATCCCCGGGTCTCTGGCCGGGTACGCATCGTGCTGGCGCCGGCGGGTGCGCGTAATCTGCTGCGCGAGGACGCCCTGCGCCGCTGGCCAGTGGAGAACTACGTGGCTCTGGCCGCGGCGCTGCTGGGACGCGGGTACGAGGTCCTGCTCGCAGGCGGATCGGACGACCGATGGGCCTCGGCTTTCTTTGCCGAGCTTGCCCGGAAGGCATCCCCGGGGAGCTTCGCAGACCTGATCGGCAGCCTCAGCCTGGTCGAGACGCTGGCGTTGCTCCACTCCGCGGAGGTGACCGTGACCCATGACACAGGACCTTTGCACCTGGCCGGGATCACATCGACCGCTATCGTTACGCTCTTCGGCCCGACCGATCCCCATGGCCGTCTGCCGCAACGCCCGAACTGTGTCGCGCTCTGGGGCGGCGAAGGCTTCGCCTGCCGCCCCTGCTACGACGGCCGCGATTACGCTCCGTGCCCGCACAACGGCTGCATCCGCGAAGTCACCCCGGCGATGGTGCTAGGGCAGGTGGAAACGTCGCTCCGCGCCCGGGCGGAAGGACGAAACCTGCCGCCGCGTGTGCTTACGCCGGGTCTTATCCATGTCGTGCAGATCGCGGCGGCGGAAGGAAAGGGAGTTGCCTGATGGAAACCCGTTCGCCTGCGCTGTTTCTGGACCGCGATGGTGTGATCAACCACGAGATCGGCTATCTGCACCGGCCGGAGGATGTGCGCTGGGTCATGGGCATCTTTTCGCTCGCGCGCACCGCCCGGGCGCTGGGCTACAAACTCGTCGTGGTCACCAACCAGGCCGGGATCGCGCGCGGGCTGTATACGACCGCGGAGTTCGAGTCGCTGATGCGCTGGATGGGCGCTGCATTCGAAGCTGAAGGCGCTCCGCTTGACGCTGTGTACCACTGCCCGTACCACCCGGAGCATGGCCTGGGCGAATGGAAGCGGGAGCATGAAGACCGCAAGCCCTCGCCGGGCATGCTGTTGCGGGCGGCTCGCGACCTCCAGCTCGACCTCAGCCGCTCGCTGCTGGTCGGGGACCGATGCTCGGATGTCGCCGCAGCCAATGCGGCCGGTCTGCGGCAGGCATTTCTGCTGCACGGGACAGAGACGAGGGACTGCCCCGGCCAGGCGATGCGGATCGGTGCATTGACGAAGGTCGAGCAGTGGATTAGAGCAAACTACCCATAGTGTTACAGTGTCATCTCGACCAGAGCGGACGGTTTTATCGTCCGCGGCGTGGAGAGACCCCTGTATCTCGCTGCGCGCTCCGCAAACTTCGTGCAGCCGCGAACGAAATACAGGGCTCTCTCCACTTCGCTTCGCTCCGGTCGAGATGACACCTCTACTCCAAACGAAATTTGTCCCAAAAGGGTTACTTTGCTGTGACCGGGGCAGAGCTGGTGTGCGAACGAAAAATCTGCCAGATGATCGCGCTCGCGTCGATCGTCTGGGATACAGGTCCGAGCCGGGGATTGGCGCGTTTCGCGCCGGGCCAGGTGTGTCCGCCGCCGGTGATGGTGTAGAAAGTGGTGCTGGTGCCGTTGGCGCAGCCGGTCAGCTCCTGCTTGATATCAGTCTGATGGCTGCCGTCGCTGAGCGTGTCGGGTATGTCCGTCGTGACGGGCGTACCGTGGCACTTATTGTTCTGTGACCAGAACGCCACCGCCTGTTTTGATGACTTGGTCACGGCGCCCGTAGTGCCGTTCGGTCCCCCGTTGTATGGGCTGAGTGGGTCGGCCGTGCCGTGGAAGAGGATATAGGGTATTGCCTGCGACGGCCGGCACATTCTCTCTCGGGCAGGACTGAGATTGGCTCCATTCACGGCGATGCCGGCAAACTTCCCGGCATTGGAGCATACGAGATCCTGCGCCATGGCCCCGCCTTGCGAATATCCGCTGAGATAGATGCGCGCCGGATCGATCCGGTAGCTGCGCTCTATGGCCTGCAGGAGGTCCTGGACGAAGGCAATGTCGTTCTTCGTTGCGGCTCCCGTCAGTTGCCATCGCGGGCCCACACTGTCCGGATAGGCGACGATGAAACCGTTCCGGTCGGCAATCGCGTCAAAGCCGGTGATCCGTTCCATGCCCGCGCCTGTGCCGTTACTGCCATGAAAGGCCAGCATCAGAGGGTACGAAGGGTACGATTTGATGGGATCGTAACCCGCGGGACGATGAACCAGGCTCGTCCGTGTGCTGCCCCCGGATTGAAGGATGAGCGTCGTGGTTTGCGCGAAAGCGTGCACGGAGGCAAAGCTCCCGGCCAGCGCCGTAAGGACCAGCGTGAAAACGGCCTTTGTCATTGGTTTGCTTCCCCTCCAATGGCGGCGTTGGGGCGAAAGCGGCTTTACGGCGCGCAGCCCCGTGTCCGAAATCCGCATCTGTCCCAACATACAGGAGAGAATGAAGTTCAACCTACAGCAGAGAAACGAAGCCTCATGCCCCCGCCGATGGCACCCATCCGCCAGGCGCCGTGCAGCAGAACCCGCTTGCCCCGGCGACCTGTCCCCGACTCCCGTACCGCTTTGGTGAACACCGGACGGGATCGGAAACCGGGCAGGGAGGTCGCTTTTCGGCTGTTCGGCAGGTACACTTGCCGGAGCAAGAGCCACCATCTGCTGTACTTAGCGGTTCGATTCCGAGCGAGCCAGTGAGCGAAGCGGCGAGCGGTTCACAGGGAGGATACCTGGTCTTCAGCGGTGTGCAAAGGCACCCCTTTTGGTCGATTCAGGCGACCTGTCGCCGTTTCCGCCCCAACAACGCGCCTGTCCCAGGAAGGTTCCGAGGAAGGCGAGGAGAGCATCGCCCGGAATGATTGAGCAGAGTAACTCCGAAGAGCTCGGTGCAGCATCGCAACGATTTTTCCTCCCTGATGCCCCAACCGCAGTGAGCTATTCGAGGCCGGCCGGGTCCCCAGCGCTGAGCCCTGAACGCTTGTTTCGTTATCGCGTGATCAAGCGCGGCGTCGATCTCCTGCTGGTGTGCCTATGTCTGCCCGTGCTGCTGCTGATGATTGCCGCGATCGCCATTGTCATCCGCATGACGTCGCCCGGCCCGATCTTCTTTTCGCACCGACGGATTCGCCGCCACGGACGGTTTTTCTCCATGTGGAAGTTCCGCACCATGTGCGTGAACTCGGCGGAGGTGCTGGAAAACTATCTCGCGGCCAATCCGGCCGCGCGCGCCGAATGGCGCAAGGACCACAAACTCAAGCAGGACCCGCGCGTGACCCGGGTAGGCGAGTTCCTGCGCCGCACCAGCCTAGATGAACTCCCGCAGATCTGGAACGTGATTACCGGCAGCATGAGCCTGGTTGGCCCACGGCCGATTGTGGCCGCGGAGGTAGAGAAATATGGAGCGTATTTCGCCGATTATTGTCTCGTAAAGCCAGGTGTTACCGGGTTATGGCAGGTCTCGGGGCGCAGCCGCGTCAGCTATCCTGAGCGTGTGCAGCTCGACCGCCAGTACGCGCATGGCTGGAGCCTGACGGGCGATCTCCGCATCCTGTGCCGCACGGTGAGCTCGGTGGCCAATCAGGACGGGGCGTATTAGGGAGTGTCTGACCAAGCACGATCATCGTATGTGGCGCGTCGTGGAGGAGCATTGGGGAGGGAGCGTGGGGTTTCAGCCCCACGAAAATGGGAGGGAGCGTGGGGCTTCAGCCCCACGAAAAGGAGAGCCAAATTTATGGGCTTTAGCCCTGGGTTCTCTCCGGCAGCAGCGCAAAACCCGGGGCTGAAGCCCCGTTCTTTTCCCGCACTGAATGTCCGGGCTGAAGCCCGGACCTACCTCCGAAAAGCAAAAGTGATCTGTCAAACACTATCGAGCCTCAATGCCTTCTTGCGAACACTCTTCTTGCGAAAACGCCTGCGCCCATGCGGATAGCGATTGTTCATCACTGGTTTGTGACCCGCGGCGGCGGCGAGCGTGTGGCGGAGTGCATCGCCGCGCTGTTTCCCACTGCCGAGATCTTCACATTACTTTCCCGCGACGAGGGCCTGCCGGAGACCCTGCGCGGACGCACGGTCCACACCTCTTTTCTGCAGCGCCTGCCGGGGGCTCGCAATTTCCACCGTCACCTGCTGCCGCTCTATCCCGCTGCGGTGGAGCGGCTCGATCTGCGCGGTTTCGAGCTTGTTCTGTCCTCTGACAGCGGACCGGTGAAAGGCGTACGGCTTTCTCCGGGGGCGATCCACATCTGCTACTGCCACTCGCCGATGCGTTATCTCTGGGACGGCTTGGAGTCGTACCGGGCGTCGATGGGACCCCTCACCCGCGCGGCGTTCACCGCGACCGCCGACCGGGTGCGCCGCTGGGATGCCGCCGCTGCCGCGCGGGTCACGCACTTCGTCGCGAACTCCGGCTACGTCGCCGACCGCATCCGCCGCTGCTATGGGCGCGAAGCCGAGGTGCTCCATCCTCCCATCGATCTGCACCGGGCGGCCGCCGTCGCCCATCTAGCTCCGGAGGAGCACTACCTCTGTGCGGGACGTCTGGTGCCGTACAAGCGCACCGAACTGTTGATGGAGGCCTGCCATCGGCTCCGCCGCAGGCTGCGCATCGCGGGAACCGGCCCGGAGGAGCCCAGGCTGCGGGCGTTGGCCGCCGCTAGCGGGGCGGCGGTGGAGTTCCTGGGGGAGCTGCCTACCGATCAACTCTGGGCCGAGTATGCGCGTTGCCGCGCGCTGCTGTTTGCGGCCGATGAGGACTTCGGCATGGTGCCGCTGGAGGCGCAGGCCTGTGGACGGCCGGTAATCGCCTACGGGGCCGGCGGCTCGCTGGAGACCGTGCGTGGAACGGGTTCCGGGGCCACCGGAACGTATTTCGCCGAGGGAACGGTCGAGTCCGCCGTGGCTGCCATCGAGCGCTGGGAGCGTGAGGGGGAGTTGCAGTTTCGGCCTGAGGACGCCCGCACCTGGGCTGCCGGGTTCGCCACGCCGCTGTTTCTGGAGCGCTACCGGGCCCTGGTGCTGCGGCACGTGCCGGCGGTTGCCGGGGAGGCGATCTCTGCGGCCGAAGCTGCGGCGCTGGTCGCGAGATAATAGTCACGGGATGGGTGCGGCTGTGCAGGGAATGCGTGATCTGTTGAGAAATTCGCTCGCGCGCAGCCTGCGCACGTTGCCCGAAGAGGACAGGCTGGCGGCGGCGCTGCCGGTGGTCTGCGGAACGGCGTTGGCCGCCCATTGCCGGGTAGATCGCCTGGATGACCAGCGCACATTGCACCTCCAGGTGCGTGGCCGGGAATGGCTGGGACCGCTGCTCGCCATGCGCGACCGGCTGCAGGGTGATCTCGCCCGTACCGCCGGCGTTCCGTTGCACGGTCTGCACTTCGAGATGGAGCGGACCGCGGCGGAATTACGCCGTATGCAAGCAAGAATTTGAATCAAAGCAGGAGATTTCGATGAACGACAGCATGACTGAAACCGGCAACGTTCCCCGCGTCTCCCTCGAAGAGGTGCGGCACGTGGCGGAGCTCGCCAACCTGGAACTGGGTGCCGAGGAGTTGCCACGGATGGCGCACGATCTCGACGCCGTGCTGGGCTATATCGCGCAGCTGAATGAGTTGGATACAACAACGCTGCCGCCGATGGCGCAGGTGGCAGAGGCGATCGGCCGTGAGCCCGCGTCGGCGGGGGAAGCGCTGCGCCGGGATGCGCTGCGGCCCTCGGTCGACCGCGCGTTGGTGATGGAAGAGGCGCCGGAGACGGATGGCCGCTTCTTCAAGGTGCCCAAAGTGATTGAGCGCTAAGGGTAGCCTTGAAGCACGCAGGATGACGCGCTGGCCGGCATTGCCATCAAGCTTTCTTCCATTCCGCGAAGGACGTGTACCAGGATGGCGAGCGCTCCACGTTCAGATCGAGGATTGCTTGTTCGAACGCCTTTCTATATTCCTTTGGCATCTGGTTCCTCATGAACGAGTCAGGTGTCTCGCGCCACACCTCATAGTTCAGTATGGACTTCGGATCCTCGAGATCCTGCTGGAGGGACGCTTCTACGAACGTCTGCTCGCGTTCTATATGTGAGAAGACTTCTTTGAGCCGCGCCACGAACTCCGGCTTCACGGATTCTTCCATCTTGAAGCGCACGATAAGCGTGATCCGGTCCGCCATGATGGTCCCCTTTCGATCTTTGGTGCGTTGGATGCTGGTGCGGCTAGCGTAGACGGGACCTACAATTGTACGAGCGGATGCAAAGCACCGCATCCCCGAGGAACACGCACTCCGCATGAACGAAGCTTCCCACGCCCACCTGCAGACGCTCACGCTTTCCGCTGCCCGCATCGCCGTCGTCGAGGGCCGCACCTCCGCGGTTGCGCTCGCGGAAGAGCACCTGGAGCGCATCGCGCGGATGGATGGCCCGGAAGGCGACGATATCGGCAGCTTTCTGGCCGTCAGCCGGGAGCGCGCACTGGCGCAGGCTGAGCGCATCGACGCCGATGTGCGCGCGGGCAAGCCTTTGGGTTCGCTGGCAGGCGTGCCGGTGGCCGTGAAGGATGTGCTGGCGACGAAGGGCGTGGAGACGACCTCCGGCTCGCGCATTTTGAGTGGCTGGCATCCGCCGTATGACGCCACGGCGGTGGCGAAGCTGGAGGCTGCCGGAGCGGTCATTCTGGGCAAGCTGAACTGCGATGAGTTTGCGATGGGTTCCTCGAACGAAAACTCCGCGTACAAGCCGGTGCGCAATCCGCGCGCGCTGGATCGCGTGCCGGGCGGGTCTTCGGGCGGCTCGGCGGCGGCGGTGGCGGCAGGGTTGTGTGTAGCCTCGCTGGGCACGGATACCGGCGGCTCGATTCGCCAGCCGGCGGCGTTTTGTGGCGTTGTCGGCGTGCTGCCCACCTATGGCCGCGTTTCGCGCTATGGCTTGATCGCCTTTGCGTCCTCGCTCGACCGCATCGGCCCGCTGACGCGCTCGGTGGCCGATGCCGCGACGATGCTGGAGGTGCTCGCCGGGCCGGACCCGATGGACGCCACGGCTGCGGATGAACCCGTGCCCTCCTACACCGTCGAGCTGGCCAAGCCGGTCGCTGGGCTACGCATCGGTGTACCGGAAGAGTACTTCGGCGAGGGGCTCGACCCCGAGATCCGCGCCGCCGTGGAGCGTGCGCTGGACAGCCTGCGCGCGGCCGGATGCAGCGTGCACCCGATCTCGCTGCCGCATACGCGCTACGCCGTGCCGACCTACTACGTGCTTGCCACGGCGGAGGCCAGCTCCAACCTTTCGCGCTTCGATGGGGTGCGCTTCGGCCTGCGTGCCCCCGATGCCAAAACGCTCTCCACCATGTATCGCCGTACCCGCGACGAGGGCTTCGGCGCGGAGGTGAAGCGCCGCATCCTGCTGGGCACCTATGTGCTCTCGGCCGGTTACTACGACGCCTACTACCGCAAAGCGCAGGGGGTCAGAACCCTGCTCACGCGTGACTTCCTGGAGGCCTTTGCGCAGGTGGACGCTATCGTCTGCCCCGTGACCCCGACGCCGGCGTTCAAGCTGGGCGAAAAGGTCGACGATCCGCTGCAGATGTACCTCGAAGACATCTACTCCGTGGCCGCGTCGCTGGCGGGTATCTGCGGGATGAGTGTGCCAGGCGGTACCACGGCTGCCGGCCTGCCCATCGGCGTTCAGGTGCTGGGCAAGCACTTCGATGAGGCGACCGTGCTGCGGGTGGGCGCTGCCATCGAAGCTGCGCAAGGGAGCTGAGCGATATCTTCTTCTTCGCAGTCACACGGCTGGCCGGCGTGAGGGCATCCTGGCTGGCCTGGCTCGTGTTGTGCTTCCCATGCGTGACCCGCGCTCAAACCACGGCGAGCGTTTGCGTGGTGGACGAGCAGGGAAAGGTCCTGGCGGGCGCAGTCATCTCACGAAGCGCAACCGGTGACGGCAGTGTACAGGGACAGACGACCTCGGTCAGTGGAAGCAATGGCTGTGTGACCATCGCCGTAGCTGCGACGGGCTACGCGCGCGGCGTGATGAGCGCCGAGCATTCGGGTTTTGCGCAGGCCACGATTAGCGAGCCTGCACCCGGAGCCACCGTAGAGCTTGTGCTGCACCCTGAAAATATCCAGCAAAGCGTAACGGTCACCGCCGATCGCGGTCTTGCCGGCATCGACGATCAGGCTACAAGTGTCGTCCTGCTCACGCATGACCAGCTTGCCGCGCCGCCGGCGCTGGCGCTGGATGACCAACTGCATCAGGTGGCCGGCTTTCAGCTATACCGGCGCACCGGCTCGTGGACGGCGAACCCCACCACCGAAGGCATCAGCCTCCTCGGGCTCGGTTCAACCGCAGCCAGCCGCACGCTCGTGGTCAGCGACCAGGTGCCGTTGAACGATCCCTTCGGCGGCTGGATCCACTGGGATGAGATCCCCACACTGACCGTTGGAAACGTGCAGCTGGAGCGTGGCGGGGCGGCGGATCTTTATGGCTCCAGCGCGATCGGGGGCGTCATCGATATCGGTACGATTCATCCGGTTTTTCCTCCTCGCTTCCAACTCGCCGCGGATGCGGTGGGGGCAGCCGAGAACTCCGCCAAGGGCGATATGCTGCTCACGGCTGCGCTGCATCCCGTGAATCTGCTGCTGGCCGGCAGCGGTTTGGACACCGGCGGCTACGTGACCACGGCGCCTGCGCTGCGTGGCCTGGTGGATACGCCGTCGGGCGTTGCGGAAGAGAGCGGCCGGCTCGAGCTGCGTACGCCCACGCGCCCGGACGGAGACACGGCGTTTCTGCTCGGCAACGTGTTGAACGAGGCGCGCGGCAACGGGACGCCCGACCAGACCAATGGGACGCGGCTTTGGCGCTATCTCGGGGGAGGTGATGTGAACGCCGCGTCCGGTCATGCGGCGCTGCGTCTGTTCGGCGATCGCGAGACCTACCGGCAGAGCTTCTCGTCGATCGCGGCGAATCGGAATGCAGAGACGCTGACGCGGTTGCAAGCCGTGCCCACCGACGAGTTCGGCTTCGCCGTCAACGCCTCGCACAGCTTCGCGCATACGCTTACCGGAGGTCTTGGGCTGGATCTGCGCGACATTCGCGCCACCGATGCGGAGAGCCCGGTCAGCCAGGGCGCTGTGACCTCGACGACCGACATCAGCGCGCACCAGCGTGAGCTGGGCGGCTATGCCGAGGGTATCTGGCAGCCGAAGCACTGGTCGCTTGCGGCGTCGATTCGCGTGGACAGCTTCCGCACCTTCGACGGTCGTCAGACGGCGACGAACACCGCTGCGATCACGCCCGAACCGGATACGGCTGAGCTCGTCGCCAGCCCGCATCTGGGCGTTGTACGCAATCTGCCGCATGGTTTTGCGCTGACCGCGTCCGCCTTTCGCGCATTTCGCGGACCGACGATGAATGAGCTATACCGCACCGGACAGGTGGGGCAGCAGACGACACTGGCAAACCCAAGCCTGCTGGCAGAACGCGCCACCGGGTTTGAGCTTGGTGGCGAGTTTGCGAGTTTGCGTGCTCACGGCCGCGATCTGGATCACGTTTTGGGCCATCTGCGCGCGAGTTATTTCTGGACCGAGGTGAACCGGCCCATCTCGGCCGTTCTGCTCGCGCAGACCGCCACGGCGCAGACCCTGCAGCGGCAGAACCTGGGCCAGATCCGCAGCCGCGGTGTCAGCCTGGAAGCCACGAGCACACGCTGGCACAGCTTCGATGCGACCCTCGGTTACCAACTGGCGATTGCCACGGTCACGGCCTTTAATACAAGCTCGTCCGCGCAGGCGAATCTGACCGGGAACTGGATTCCCGAGGTGCCGCGAGAGTCGCTTACGGCGACGATGAACTATGCCCTGGCTCACATTGCGAACCTGCATTGGATTGCGAGCTACGAGGGCCGCGAGTTCGATGACTCCGCAAACCAATTCATTCTGCATCCCTACGCGCGCTTCGATGCCTCTGCCGATCGCACCCTAGTCCACGGCCTGTCGTTGTATGTCGCAGCGCAGAACCTCGCAAACCGCGCCATCGATGCAGGCCGCACGCCGATTCTCACGCTAGCAGCACCACGGCTTGTAGAGGGCGGATTGCGCTTTAACCTGAGCCGCTGAGCCTGCATCTACCGAACTCGGCAGACAGCATATTCCCTCCGACGAAAAAACTGAGCCTACCTGTCATGTCCGCCACCGGCTGGGTGCCCCATCTTCGCGACAGCTTCACCGTCGCTAAGGTGGGTTCCCATGGGAGCGGCTGACGCTTGATCTCGCTCGCCGAAAACCCCACCTTAGGCGCAAAAAACGCGCCGAAGGTGGGGCACCCGCAAGTTAGATTGACTGATAACCCGCACGTTAGATCGGCTGATAATAAAGGCTCTCCGGCGCGGCGCACGACAGGCACAGGCGTTGGTTATCACGCTCGACAAACCGGTCGAAGTTGACGCCCTCACCGCACCGCGCACAGACCACACGCTGCCCTTTGTAGCCGGGAAATTCGTTGGCCGGCAGCGGCACGCGCACCCACTCCTCGCCGAACAACTCGGCATCCGGCAGCTCGCGATAGGCGCGCATCTGCGCCTCGTTCTTCGGCATGTCCGGATACAGCTCACCGGCACGGTTCTTCGAGGTTTCAAGCGCGACGACCCGCAGGCCCTTGTATTCATCGCCACCAAGCTTCGCGTCGAGATCGACAAAGGTCGCCGCCATCTTGCCCCAGTCGCGCAGCTTCAAAGCACGTTTGCCCACGCGCGCGCCCGTCACCACGCCGATCGCATCGGTGGCACAGCGATCGATCTCCACAAACACTACGGGTCGCTTGCGATCGGGATTCAGCTCTCCGTTTGGCAGCGTCTTCTTTCGCGGTTCGTGGATATCCAACCGCCGCAGCGCCAGCATCGCCATGCGCACCCCGAGGATCTGCCCCGCACACAGATGGCCGTGCGCGCGTTCGGCCTCCAGCAGTAACTCCAGCAGCAGGAACTCGTCCAGTTCGGCCCCGTGGTCCAGGCTATGCAGTGCGTGCGCTTCGGTCGCCATGTCGTGATGCTACGCCGCCTGCATCCAATGGCGCATGGCCGATAACGAGTTCGCCGGAACGCAATGGTGGCAGACCGGCGTCATCTACCAGATCTATCCGCGCTCCTTTCAGGATACAAACGGCGACGGCGTGGGTGATCTGAAGGGCATCCTTGCGCGGCTGGATTACCTCGTCGGGCTCGGTGTTGACGCGATCTGGATCTCGCCGATCTATCCCTCGCCCATGGCCGACTTCGGCTATGACGTCGCCGATTACACCGGCGTCGATCCACTCTTTGGCACCCTCTCCGACTTCGACGCGCTGCTGGCGGAGGCACATCGTAAGGGGCTGCGCGTGATCCTCGATTTTGTGCCGAATCACAGCTCGGATCAGCACCCCTGGTTTCTCGCCTCGCGGTCCTCGCGCACCGATCCGAAGCGGGACTGGTATCTGTGGCGCGATCCCGCACCGCCGGCGAGTCCTGACGACCGCCGCCCCGCCAGCGAGCGCTATCCCAACAACTGGACCTCGCACTTCGGCGGCCCGAGCTGGGCGTGGGATGAAGCGACGCAGCAGTTCTACCTGCACTCGTTCCTGAAGCAGCAACCGGACCTCAATTGGCGCAATCCGGAGCTGCGTTCCGCCATGTTTGCGGGGATGCGCTTCTGGCTCGATCGCGGCGTCGACGGCTTTCGCATGGACGTGCTCTGGCTGCTGATCAAGGATGAACACTTCCGCGACAATCCGGCCAACACCGAGTACCACCCCGGCATGCACGATCACACCCGGACACTGCCGCTCTACAACGCCGATCAGCCCGAAACGCACGCCATTGTGCGCGAGATGCGCGCGCTGATGGATGCGTATGGGCCCACGCTGGAAGACCCGCCTGCGACCGTGAAGCCAGCGCCGGGAACGGCCATCTCGAACCGTGTGTTGATCGGCGAAATCTATCTGCCGTTGCCCGAACTCGTCCATTATTACCTGGGCGTGGAGCCGCAGACCGGCGGCATCGAAGGCAGCTCGCCCGAGATCCCGCAACTGCGCGGAGCCAACCTGCCGTTCAACTTCCATCTGATCCAGACGGAGTGGAACGCCCGCGCGATTGCCAATATCATCCGCACGTATGAGTCGCTGCTGCCCTCCGGGGCGTGGCCGAACTATGTGCTCGGCAATCACGATCAGCCACGGCTGGCCTCGCGCATCGGCCCGGGGCAGGCACGCGCGGCGGCGATGCTGCTGCTCACGCTGCGCGGCACCCCGACGATGTACTACGGCGATGAACTGGGCATGGGGGATGTGCCGATCGCGCCCGACCAGGTGCGGGATCCTGCGGAGTTGAATGAGCCCGGCAAAGGCCGCGGCCGCGATCCGGAGCGCTCACCGATGCTCTGGGTCGACGCACCGAACGCGGGCTTCACGACCCCCGGCACCCGACCCTGGTTACCCTTGCTACAGGACTGGCAGACCGAAAACGCCGCCGCGCAAAATGCCCATCCGCGCTCGATGCTGAACCTCTATCGGCGGCTTCTGGCCCTGCGAAGAGAACACGCTACGCTGCATTCGGGGCAGATAACGGAGGTCACCGCCGAAGGGGCGCTGCTGCGCTTTCGCAGGACCGGGGTCGGGCAGAATTTTCAGGTGCTGCTCAATCTAGGGGCGGAGCCCGTGGCCACGCATTGCGACGCCGGTACGGTGGTTCTCACGACGCTGCTCGATGGCGAAGGCGCCGAGGCGGAGGGCATGCTGACGGTGGAAGGCGGAGAAGGTCTGCTCATCGCGCTGCGATGATGTGAGGGTCGCAGGTGAACTGAACGCCGGTATTCTGCGTATTACCCCTGTATAAACCCAGCGAGTTCCCCATGACCTATCGCATTGCACGCAACGGACAGACCCTCCAGATTTTCGGCCCTTACACCGAGGCCGAGGTGCGTCAATATCTCGCCTCCGGCAACATCCTCGTCAGCGATCTCGCACAGATCGAGGACTCCGTCGATTGGGTGCCGGTGCTTGAGCTTTTCCCGCTCGCGGCTACACCGCCTGTTCAGCCACTCACGGCGCAACGAACCGTTCCACTGGCGCTCTACCCGGATCCGCCTGATCTTCCGTGGTGGATCACGCTCCTGCTGGGTGTGATCACGGGCGGACTCTTTTTTGTCGTCTGGGATATCGTCCAGGCGGCCTGGATGCGGCGCGTACAGCCTGCCAGCAACGCGCTTGCCCTGTACATCGCGATTGCGATCCTTTACCTCCTGCGGCTGCCGGCAAGCTGGGACACCATCAACTACAACCTCTTCGGCGGGCCGCCCGTAGGACCCCACCACGGTTTCATCATGTTTCTCGTCTGGGTGGGGCTGTACATCGCTTCGCGCACGGTCATTCGGCAAGACCTGCTGGCCCACTTTAATGGTCCCGAGCCCATCGGCCTTCGCTTGAACGCCTTTCTCGTGTATTTGTTGGGAGGCCTGTACCTGCAGTACCATTTCAATCGCATCAACGAGACCAAGCGCGCGATGCACGTCAGCGTCCCCGGCTAGTGTCCTGAGTCTGAACTTCTCAACAGTCGCAAGCCCTATCGCGCCGGACCGAGCTTCTCGTACTTTGCAATCTGTTCCAGCGTGAGTTTCTGCACATCCTCGCCGGCGGCCTGAGCCTTGTACCACTGCACCAGCCAATCCAGCGCCGTTTCCAAACGCAGGCGCGGCTGCCATCCCAGCTCCGCGCGGGCACGGCTGGCATCGAGCTTCAGATAGCCGGCCTCATGTACACCGGGCTCCGGATCCGGCACCCACTGCGCGCCATCACCCCAGAAACCCACCATCTTTTCAACGATCCAGCCCACGGGCTGCGCATCGTCGTCACTCGGTCCGAAGTTGAAGGCCGAAGCGTAGCGCGGGTCGCCGGAAAGCAGCTTTTCCGCAAGAAGAATGTAACCCTGCAGCGGCTCCAACACATGCTGCCAGGGGCGAATCGCATGGGGCCGGCGAATCAGCGCGGGCTGGCCTTCGACAAATCCGCGCACGAGATCGGGGATCAGGCGATCGGTGGCCCAGTCGCCTCCGCCGATCACATTGCCCGCGCGTGCGGTGGCAATGCCGCAGTGGTGATCCGCGATCTTTTCGACAGGGAAGTAGCTCTGCCGAAAGGCCGCCGAGACGATCTCCGCGCAGGCCTTGGAACTCGAGTAAGGGTCGTAGCCGCCGAGCGGATCGGTCTCACGATACCCCCACAGCCACTCCTTGTTCTCGTAACACTTGTCCGTCGTGATGCTCACCACCGCACGTGCCGATGGCGTGCGCCGAACCGCATCCAGCACACGCGCGGTGCCGATGACATTGGTCTCGAAGGTGCCGATGGGATCCTGGTAGGAGTACCGCACCAGCGGCTGCGCGGCCATGTGAAAGACCACCTCCGGCGCGAACTCCGTCAGCGCTTTGTCGAGCTTCGCCCCATCGCGAATATCACCGCGAATGTCGTCGATGAGACCGCCGAGTTTAGCGGCATCGAAGAGGTTCGGCGTGGTGTACGGATCGAGCGCATAGCCGCGAACGACAGCGCCCTTGGAGGCCAGCCAAAGCGCCAGCCAGCCGCCTTTGAAGCCAGTGTGGCCGGTGAGGAAGACGCGGCGATTGCGCCATGAAAGCGAAGCTGTTTCGGTCATCGCCTTTATGATAGCCGCGTGCGCCAATGAACGGGGGACCGGTCAATCCGCGCTCGTAGCACCGGTTCCTCCGCTCGCGGCTGAGAGGACACGAGCATGACGCAGATTCCCTTCGGGAATGACAAAAAGAAAGGCCAAGACAGATCCTGCGCGTCGCTCAGCTTGATCGAGTCACGAACTCACCACGTCTTCCACGGCGCCTTGCCCTTGCTCCAAAGCTCCTCCAGCTGTTGTTTATCACGCAGCGTATCCATGGCCTGCCAGAAGCCGTGATGGAAGAAGGCATGAACCTCACCTTCGGTCACGAGCTTCTCAATGGGCTCACGCTCAAACATCTCGGCATCATCGGTTACGGCTTCGATGGCCTTGGGCGAAAGCACGAAGAAGCCGCCGTTGATCCATCCGCCCTCGTCCTTGGGCTTCTCCTGAAACGAATAGATCTGCGTGTTCTTGAGCCCCAGCGCGCCGAAGCGGGCCACGGGCTGCACGCTGGTCAGCGTGACGGCCTTGCCATGCTCCTTGTGGAAGGCGACCGAAGCGGTGATATCGACATCGGAAACACCGTCTCCATAGGTCATGCAGAAGGTGTCTTCGCCTTCGAGATACTTCGCCACGCGGCGCAGGCGGCCGCCCGTGCCGGTGCTGTCACCGGTGTCGACCAGCGTGACGCGCCACGGCTCGGCGACGGAGTTGTGCACGACCATCTTGTTAGCCGTCATGTCAAACGTGACATCGGAGGTATGGAGAAAGTAGTTGGCGAAGAACTCCTTGATGATGTAGCCCTTGTAGCCGCAGCAGATGATGAAATCGTTGATGCCGTGTTGCGAATAGAGCTTGAGGATATGCCACAGGATCGGCCTGCCGCCGATCTCCACCATCGGCTTGGGGCGGACGCTGGTCTCTTCCGCAATACGTGTGCCGAGGCCGCCGGCGAGAATAACCGCTTTCATATGCTCCGAAGATCCTTTGCCCCTGTATGTTCGTCCCGTGTTTTTGCGTTCGGTCTGTTCGCCATGCAAAAACAACGCCGATTGCGGGTTGCGAACTCGCCTCCATGATAGCGCAGCACCCCTTCGTCTTTTGTTATCCTTGAACCTCTATGAGTCAGCGTTCCGATGAGCTTCGCCAGCAGATTCTTTCCCTCGTTCACGAGTTTCATGCTGAGCAGTTCCCGCAGCGGGAGTTTATTCCCGGCCAGTCCGGGGTCCCCGTCTCCGGCAAGGTCATCGACGGCAACGACATCGGCGCGGTCGTCGAGTCGGCGCTGGATGCGTGGTTTACCACCGGCCGCTGGGCCAAGGAGTTCGAGAAGAAGCTGGCCCGCTTTGTAGGCGTGCGCTCCGCGAGCCTGGTGAACTCAGGCTCCTCGGCGAATCTGGTGGCCTTCAGCGCGCTCACCTCGCCCAAGCTGGGCGACCGCCAGATCAAGCCCGGCGACGAGGTCATCACCGTCGGCGCGGGCTTCCCCACCACGGTGAATCCCATCCTGCAAAATCGCTGTGTGCCGGTGTTTATCGACGTTACGCTGCCCAGCTACGAGATCGACGTCACCAAACTGGAGGCCGCGCGCAGCGAGAAGACCAAGGCCGTGATGATCGCCCACACGCTCGGCAACGTCTTCGATGTGGATGCCGTCGTCGCTTTCTGCAAGAAGTACAACCTGTGGCTGGTCGAAGACACCTGCGACGCCTTGGGATCCATATGGAAGGGCCAAAAAGTTGGCACGTTCGGCGATATTGCGACGGTGAGTTTTTATCCCGCGCACCACATCACCATGGGCGAAGGCGGGGCCGTGCTCACCGATAAGCCCGCGCTCAAGGTGCTCATCGAGAGCTTCCGCGACTGGGGCCGCGACTGCTGGTGCGAGCCCGGCGTCGACAACACCTGCGGCAAGCGCTTCGATTGGCAGCTGGGCACGCTGCCCTGCGGCTACGACCACAAGTACACCTATTCGCACGTCGGCTATAACCTCAAGGCCACCGACATGCAGGCCGCGCTGGGCGTGAGTCAAATTGAAAAGCTGCCGCACTTCGTCGAGCGCCGCAAGGAAAACTTCAAGTATTTGCGCGCGCAGCTGGAGCCGCTTGCGGACGTGTTGATGCTCCCGGAGGCCACGCCCGGTGCGGACCCCAGCTGGTTCGGTTTTCCCCTCAGCGTGCGCGAGGATGCGCCGTTTAAGCGCGATCAGCTCACTCGCGCGCTGGAGGCGAACAAGATCGGCACGCGGCTTATTTTCGCGGGCAATCTGCTGCGTCAGCCGGCGTATGAGGGCTGGGAGTATCGCGTGGTCGGCGAGATGACCAACACCGACTTCGTGATGAACCAGAGCTTCTGGATCGGCACCTTTCCCGGGCTCACAGAGCCCATGCTGGACTTCATTGCAAAGGTGATCATCGATTTTGTGGCGAGTGCGAAGGCCGGCCTGAACCTACTTGAATAGGCGGTTGCGACTCGCTGACCTTTGCAAAAGCGGGAACGCAAAGGACGCAAAGGCAAGACGCGAAGGCCGCGAAGGAAAAAACTCTGCGCCCTTTGCGTTCAATCTTTGCGCCCTCTGCGTTCCCACTTTTCGGCCCTTACCCCGGACGCTGCTATGCTGGACCCTATGGCAGACGAACCAGTGATCATCACCGTGCGGCCCAACGGGCCGCTGCGGGTTGAAGGGCACATCGTGCTCAAGGATGCGGATGGGCAGCAGTGGGATCTCACGGGCAAGCCGGCGATCAGCCTCTGCCGCTGCGGCCTGAGTGAGAAGCGGCCGTTCTGTGACGGCTCCCACGCGCGTCAGGGATGGCAATGCATGGCCACCCCCGGCAACCTGACAGGCAATTAACCGCATGCGGCAGGCATGGACGCGGCGCCTGATTGCGGGTCTTTCTGCTGCGGGTCTTGCTGCGGTCCTGGGCGTGGCCCTGGCCCTTAGTCTCACCGCGGCGGCTCAGCAGTCAGAGCCGGTCATTCCCGACCGCACCGGCGTACAGGACGAGGCGGCCCCGCCCAACTACATCGGCCCGCTGTACACGCGGGGCGAGGTGATGATTCCGATGCGCGACGGCGTTCGCCTGCATACCATCGTCTACCGGCCGCAGGGCAGCGCCCAGTCCGGCAGCCGGTTTCCTTTCCTGATGCAGCGCACACCCTATGGCATCGCCGCGATGACCGCGCGCGCCATTGAGAGCGGCAAGCCCGAGCTGGCCTACAGCGGGTACATCTTCGTCTTTCAGGATATTCGCGGCCGCTACGGCTCCGAGGGCAAGTTCGTCATGAACCGGCCCGTCGTTGCCCACAAAAACAAGGCCGATGTGGATGAAACCACGGATACGCGTGATTCTATCGATTGGCTGCTGAAACATGTGCCGAACAACTCGGGCCGGGTCGGCGTTCTGGGCATCAGCTATCCCGGTTTTCTGGCGATGATGGCGGGCGTAGACGCCCATCCGGCAGTCAAGGCGATCAGCCCGCAGGCCCCGATGACCGATGTCTGGCGGGGCGATGATTTCTTCCACAACGGCGCCTTCCGCGAGACCTACGGCTTCGATTACGTGCAGCAGTTGGAGGCGCAGAAGACCGATGTGCGCGCCAGCTCCAAGGAAGACCAGTACGATTTCTTCCTCACGCATGTGAACTTTGGCGGCGCCGCAGCCGCCGCCGGGATGACGAACCTTCCCACGGCGCAGCGGTTCCTCAATGAGCCGGCCTATACGAAGTTTTGGCAGGACATGGCGGTGGAGCGGCGGCTGGGCAAACCCGAGGTGCCGACGCTGGAGGTGGGCGGCTACTGGGATCAGGAGGACATGTGGGGACCGCAGGCCGAGTACGCCGCCATGCGTCCGGAAGAGAGTCCGAACGATCCGAAACATAAGGTCTTCCTGGTGCTGGGGCCCTGGAATCATGGCGGCTGGGCGCGTGGCCCCGGCGACGGGCTGGTCAGCCCATGGGGAGGCATTCACTTCGGCGGCCAGACCACCGGCGCCTACTACCGCACCACGATTGAGGCGCCGTTCTTTGAGCTCTATCTCAAGGACAAGACCGGCTTCGACCTCGCCGATACCGCCAGCTTCCGTACCGGCGAGAACGCTTGGCATCGCTACCCCGCGTGGCCGCCGCAGGCCGGCTATCGCAGCGTAAAGGCCTATCTCGCGCCGGACAAAGTCCTGACCTCCGCCGAGCCGAAGGGCAGCTACGAGACGCAATCCGCGGCGTACACTGCCGATCCCGCCGATCCCATCCCCTACCGGCATCGGCCGGTCCAATCCACCTATGGCGGGGACTCCACTTGGCGCACATGGCTGGTGGAGGATCAAAGCTTCGTCTCGAATCGCAAGGATCTCGCCAACTTTGAGACGCCGGTGCTCCAAAACGACGTCACCGTCACCGGCGAGGTGCTGGCCGACCTGTTTGCCTCGACCACCGGCACGGACGGCGACTGGATCGTCAAGCTGATCGATGTCTATCCGGACGACGGGGACGGTCCGGGCGCCGTGGCGCAGCCGGAGGGCGGCTACGAGCTCATGGTGGCGGAGGAGATCCTGCGCGGGCGCTATCGCCACAGCTTCACGGCGCCCGAGGCGGTCAAGCCCGGCGAGGTAAATGAGTATAAGTGGAGCCTGCACGGCGTGGACCACACCTTTCTCAGGGGCCATCGCGTGATGGTCGAGGTGCAGTCGAGCTGGTTTCCGCTGTATGACCGCAATCCGCAGAGCTTTGTGCCGAATATCATGACCGCGCCCGCCTCCGCGTACGGGGCGCAGACGGTCACGATCTTCGATTCGCCGGAGTATCCCTCGCACCTGGAGCTTCCGCTGGGGCAGGGTTCTGCTCTACCCTAAGGGAAACAGTTTCCAGGCGGGTCCATCGCGGGCCGTGTCCAACGTTGTCATGAGAATGCACATTTAGCAAAAGATGATAGGCAAAGCGGAAACTTTCAGCCTGACCGAGCGTCTCCAAAGTCAGTAGCTCCAAAGGCAGTAGCTCCAAAGGCAGCAGCAAGTCACGATCTGAAGTGAAGCAACGTCCGGTAGCTCGGTCTGTTCTGGTGATTTTCTTCGGCCCAGGCCAGGACTTACGTGCCGCCGGCTGGGGAAGAGCAGGAGATTCTATGTCCGCCAACTCGCTGCGAGCCGTTCCGCTTAGCCTTCTTCTTTTGCTGCCCCCGGCTGTCTTCTCACACGCGCAGGCTCCCGCCGCGGGCGCGCCGGCGGGGAACGCCGCACCCCGGCAGAGCGGCACCGTCAAGGCGATCACCCCGAAGGATTTCGTCCTCACCACAGCTGCCGGGCAGGATGTTGCCGTGACCGTCCCCGCCACCGCCAAGATCCTGCTGGTGCCGCCTGGGAGCCGGGATCTCAGCGCCGCGCAGCCCGGAACCATGGCGGACATCGCCGGGGGCGATCGCGCGATCGTCAGCGGAACGCCCGGCGACGCCGCGGCCATGCTCAACGCGACCCGGGTCATCGTCATGAAGTCCACTGCGATTGCCGCGAATCGCGAGGCCGCTCAGGCTGCGTGGGCGCAGGGCGCAGGCGGGATCGTGCGTTCCGTCGATCCAGCCAAGGGAGTCATCACGCTGGCCAGCGGCATGCGTACGCTGACCGTGGACACCAGCCCGAAGACGATCGTTCGCCGCTACGCGGGCGCCTCGGTTCGCTTTGAGGATGCGGTCGCAAGCACCGTCCCCGCGATCCACGCCGGAGACCAGCTGCGGGTGCGCGGCGAGCGCTCGGCTGACGGCAATGTCATTATTGCCGACGAGATCGTCACCGGCTCCTTCAGCAACTTCTCGGGCATCGTCTCCGCTGTCGATCCAGCTACGGGAACCGTGACCCTGAAAGATCTCGCCACCAAGCGGCCTGTCACCGTCGCCGTGACCGAGGGCAGCAACCTGCGCCGTTTGCCCCCGGGCGCGGCCGGGATGATGGGCGGCCGTGCCGGTGCCGGAGGCGAAAGCGGCGGCGGGGAAGGCGGCGGCGGCCACAGCGGTCAACCCGGCTCGGCCCCTGTCTCCGATCAGGCTGAGGGAGCCGGCGCCCAGCGCGGCGGCGGTGAACGCTCAGGCGGTGGCGGCACCGGACGCGCAGGCGGAGACCTGTCCCGCATGATGAATCGCCTGCCCACGGAGACCCTCGCCGGCCTGAAGCCGGGCGATGCCGTGATGATCGTCGCCGCCAACAATCCGCAGACGGGTCAGCCGACGGCCATCAGCCTGCTGGTGGGCGTGGAGCAGATCCTGGCCGCCCATCCTTCGGGCGAGACCACACTTTCGCCCTGGAGCCTCGGCGGGGCCGGAGCCGAGGGGGATGCCGGGGGCGGTGGTGACGCCGGACCGCGTTGATGCCCCGCTGATACGCACCAGGAGCCCCGAACTCTGTCACGGACAGAGCGCCGCACAAGAGTTTGAACGAATTGCAGCTGTTTTTTCGAGGAGAAAGATGCATCTTCCCAGGATCTTGCGTTTCGGGGGCCTTTGTCTGGTTGCCGGTTTCACAGCCTCCGTGGGGGCGCAGTCGGCACCGGCAACCGCGACCCCGCCGCAAACGACGCCGGGTCCCGCTACGGGCACAGGCCAGAGCACCGGCAACGCCGTGCGCTCCGTCAGCACCGGGGCGGGACAGGTTCAGACGGGTGCCACCCGGGTGCATGGCACGGTCGCCGACCCGGATGGGGCCGCCATCCCCGGGGCCACCGTGACCTTTACGCCCTCCAAGGGACCGGCGCGGCTGGCCACCTCGGGCGCCGACGGCACCTACAGCGTCTCCGTGGCGCCCGGTGGCTACAGCATGACCGTCACGATGAGGGGATTCAGCTCCTATGTGGTGCAGAACCTGAAGATCGCGGCCGTCTCCAGCCTTACCCTCGATGCCAAGCTGCAGGTAGGCGAGCAGAACGTCGTGGTCAATGTGGACGCCAACGCCATTCAGCTCAGCGTGGACCCTGACTCCAATGCCGACGCCACCGTGCTGCAGGGCAAGGATCTGGACGCGCTTTCGGACGATCCCGATGAGCTGCAATCCGAGCTCGAAGCGTTGGCCGGGCCCTCCGCCGGACCCAACGGCGGCCAGATCTACGTCGACGGCTTCACCGGCGGCCAGCTGCCGCCCAAGTCGTCCATCCGCGAGATTCGCATCAACCAGAATCCGTTTTCGGCCGAATTCGACCGCATCGGGTACGGTCGTGTCGAGGTCTTCACCAAGCCCGGGACAGACAAGTACCACGGCAGCTTTCAGCTTAACTACAACCCCTCGCAGTTCAATTCGGGCAATCCGCTCAGCAACGCGGCGCAGCCGCCGTACCACACGCTGTTCATGTTCGGCAGCATTACGGGGCCCATCGGCAAGAACACCTCGTTCTCCGTCGGCGGATCGCACCGCGACATCCAGGATGACGAGCTCACCAACGCCACCATCTCCGGTCTCCCGGGCGCGACCACGCCTTGCGCTCCGGACACGCCAAGCTGCCAGAACACAACCGTAGCGGTGCCGATCTTCACGCACTATCCGCAGGTGCGTACCGACATCTCTCCGCGCTTCGACTTCGCGCTCGGCGAGAAGAACGTTCTCACGGCGCGCTTTCAGTACGTTCAGAACGATTCCATCAACGCCGGCCTCTCGGGCGGTCTCGCGCTGCCTTCAACAGCCTTCAACTCCGACAGCAAATCGACCGAGGTCCAGCTCAGCGACACGCAAACTTGGAGCCCCAAGCTGATCAACGAGACCCGCTTCGAGTATGAGCGCGAACACCTGTCCGAGACCGCGCTCAACAACGCGCCCCTGGTGATCGTGGGGGGCTCATTCAGCAGCGGCGGCAATGTGGTGCAGAACACCACCGATCATCAGGATCACTTCGAGGTGCAGAACTACACCTCCGTCGCGCTCAAGAAGAACTTCATCCGCTTCGGCGGCCGCCTGCGCACCACGCGCGAGGCCCAATACGCCGCGGGCAACACCAACGGCACCTTCACCTATTCCACCCTGATCAATAACAACGGAACCGCGGCCGGCTCCTCAGGCGGTATCGACCACAGCTATGAGACGGGCGTTCCGTCGCAATACCAGCTCACCAAGCTGAAAGTACCCAGTGTGCGCTTCTTCTACGAGGACCTCGGGCTCTACGCCGAGGACGATTGGAAGGCGCGCCCCAACCTGACTCTCAGCTACGGCATCCGCTATGAGACGCAGAACCAGATCTCGGATCATCACGACGTCGCGCCGCGCATCAGCTTCGCCTATGGTTTGGGCAAAAAGAGCGCTCCCACCACGGTCCTCCGCGGCGGCTTCGGCATCTTTTACGACCGCTTCGGTCCCAGCTACCTGCTCAATCTCGCCCGCTACAATGGCTCCGCCGAAACGCTGTACACGGTTCCCAACATACCGGCGGGCAGCCCTTGCAGCCCCAGCAACGTGGCCGCGTGCCAGCCGCTCCTGCAATCCACCCGCACCTCGGTCTACACCCCCTCCAACGGCACTGCGGCCCCCGTCCTGCGCACCCCCTACCTGGAGCAGTTCGCGGGCGGCTTCGACCAGCAGGTCGGCAGGCACGGCACGGTTTCGGTGAACTACCTGCATTCCCTGGGTGTGCACCAGTTCGCCGTGCAGGACGTCGACTACCCGACGAACGGCGCCACGCCCCCCAACGCGGTCAACGAGCAGTACTTCTCCGAGGGCCAGTTCCACCAGGACCAGCTGAACATCAACGGCCGCGTCCAAACGGCCAAGTGGCTCAGCCTGTTCGGCTATTACTCCCTGAACTTCGCCAAGGGGGACAGCTCGGGCGCGGCCACGCCGATCTCCGTGCCCTATGATATCCAGGCCGACTACGGACGCACGCTGTTCGACACCCGCGACCACGCCTTTGTCGCCGGTTCGGTCACGCTGCCGCACCTCATCCAGTTCAGCCCGTTCGTGATCGCGCAGAGCGGCACACCCTATAACGTCACGCTCGGCTCGGACCCGCTCAGCGACAGCTTCTTCAACGAGCGGCCGGATGTTGTGCCGGTGAGCATGGCCAACGGAGGCACGGTGAAGGCCATCCCAGGTTGCGGTCTAGGCTTCACGCAGCCCGCTCCGGGTACCACCGGCAATGCACCGATCAACGCCTGCACCGGCCCCAATCTCTTTACCTTCAACTTTCGCCTGACCAAGACCTTCGGCTTTGGCGAGAAACTCGCCAGCAGCAACAACAATAACGGCGGTGGCGGTGGCGACCATGGCGGTGGGCATGAGCACCATGGCGGATCCAGTAGCTTCGGTGGCTTTGGCGGCAGCCATGGGGGCGGCGGCACCAGCACCGGCCGGCGCTACAGCGTGGGCTTCGGTGTGATCGTGCAGAATCTGTTCAACAATCTCGACCCCGCATCGCCGATCGCGACACTGGATTCCACCACGGACTTCGGCAAGAGCATCGTTCTGCAGGGCGGACCCTACACGCAGCAAAGCGCTGTTCGCCGCATCCAGGTGCAGGCCTCGTTCAACTTTTAGAGATGTTCTGATTTGTTCGTTTTGATGATGTGCGGGCTGTTCAGCCCGCACATCTCGTGGTTGTCATCCCGCAGCGAAGCGGAGGGACTGCTGTTCGCTTGTCGCGGCACAACTCCGAGGGAACCGCAACTAGAGCAGTATTCGTGCAGGTAGACCCAGAAGGGTCGTTTTTGGGAGGGAGCCGTGGGCTTCAGCCCACGGAACAGCAGCGTAGTCCAAGTGCCCTTCAGGGCTGGGCTCAGCTTCCGTTCCCAAACGGCCCAGGGCTAAAGCCCTGTTTCCTCCAGCGCTGGATTCAGCGGCCTGAAGGCCGCTGCTCCCTCCCAAGAACTGGGTATAGCTATGGTGATCTTGCTCTAGCGGCGGGCGAACCGATCCCACGTCCGCTCCTCCGCCGCTACCGGCTCCTCCGCCGACGCCGTGAACTCCTCTGCAACCGGCAGAGCGGACGGTGGGTCGTGCGCGACCTGGTTCGTTGCGAACGGGGCCTCCGCCGCCTCACGAGAAGCCGCCATGGTGGCGGCAAACGGCCGGTCCGGCTGCCCGGGCAGCTCTTTTGCCGTGGCCACGACAACCGTCTTCGCGTTCAGGAACTCGCGCATGCCCGCCGCGGAAAGCTCACGGCCATAGCCGGAGCGCTTGATCCCGCCGAACGGCAGCCGCGGATCGCTCGCCACCGGGGTATTAAAGAACACCGAGCCCGCCTGAATCTCGCAGGCCAGCCGCTTCTGCTCCTCCGGATCGGCGGTCCAGCAGCTGGCTCCCAGGCCAAAGGGCGTGTCGTTGGCAAAGGCGATGGCCTCATCGAGGGAACGCACGCGAAACAGCAGCGCCAGCGGGCCGAAGGTCTCCTCGCGGCAGACCTCAGCCTCGCGCGGAACCCCGGCCACCACGGTGGGTTCGACAAAAAACCCCTCGCCGGGGATGGGCTTGCCGCCGGTTAGCAGCTCTCCGCCGGCCGCCAGCGCCAGGGCCACCTGCCGCAGCAGCTTTTCCACTGCCTCGGGCTTGGCCAGGGGACCAAGGTCCGTAGCCTCGTCCATCGGATCGCCTATGGTGAGCGCTTCAATGCGGTCGACAAACCCCTGTTCAAACTGCTCATAGATATCCTCGTGCACCAGGAAGCGCTTGGCCGCGATGCAGCTCTGCCCATTGTTCACGCAGCGAGCCTGGACGCCGTTTTCGACCGCCGCGCGCAGGTTGGAGGACGGCATCACGATGAACGCGTCACAGCCGCCGAGCTCCATCACGCTCTTCTTCAGCAGGTGGCCTGCCCGGGCTCCGACGGGCCGCCCCGCCGCCTCGGATCCGGTCAGCGTGACCGCGGCTACCCGCTCATCGGCGAGCACCACGTCGACGGTGTGGTCTTCGATCAGCAGCGTCTGCAGGCTGCCGCGCGGAAAGCCGGCCCGCCGCACCAGGGTTTCGATGGCCAGCGCACATTGCGGCACATTAGGCGCATGTTTCAGCAGGGCAACATTGCCCGCCATCAACGCCGGCGCCAGAAAGCGGAAGACCTGCCACAGCGGAAAATTCCACGGCATCACGGCCAGCACCACGCCCAGCGGATCCCAGCGCACATAGCTCTGCTCGTGCTCGGTCTCGATCACCTCGGGCTCCAGCATGTGGGCGGCCGTCTCAGCGTAATAGCGGCAGGCCGAGACGCACTTGTCCACCTCCGCGCGAGCCGCCTTGACCGGCTTGCCCATCTCGGTGACCATCAGCGTCGCGAGCTCTTCGCGGTCACTCTCCAGCAGCAGCGCCAGGCGGCGCATCCAGAAGCGTCGCTGCTCCAGCGGTTCGTCCGCGTACTGCTCTGCGGCCGTCGCCGCCAATGCCAGCTTTGACTCCAGCAGCTCCGGCGAGATCGGATCGAAGTGGCGTATCAGCTTGCCGTTGGCGGGATTGAGGGACTGAATCATCGTTGCGGCTGCCGTCTCCTTATGGCTCCCGAGGGTAACGGAACAGGTTCCCGAAGGTGAGCCCAGTGTACTGCGATGCCCAGGGTGGAGCCGCAGTTTACTCTCCGGCCTTAGGTAGTGTCTGACGAATCAAGATCATCGTACGAGGTGCATCGAAGCGCATTTTGGGAGGGAGCGTGGGGCTTCAGTCCCACGAAAAGGAGAGCCGATTATGGGCTTTAGCCCAGGGTTCTCTCCGCTGCAAGCGCAAAACCCTGGGCTGAAGCCCCGTTCTTCTCCGTACCGAATGTCCGGGCTTAAGCCCGGACCTACCTCCGAAAAGCAGAAAATGATTCGTCAGACACTATCTACTCCCCTGCGAGTCGCGCCAGCGTCCTCGCCAGTACAGCCGTTCCATGCCGAATCGACTCGGGGCTCGCAAACTCGTCCGGCCGGTGCGACACTCCGCCGCGGCAGGGGATAAACAGCATGGCAGCCGGTGCAATCCGCGCCATGAAGCTGGTGTCGTGGTACGCCCGCGAGACCATGGGGCGAAAGCTGACCCCTTCGGCCGCGCAGGCCTCCCCCAGCACCCGCACAAGACGGGGATCGGAGACAACCGGCGCATCCGCATTGACCATTTCCTCGCTGATTTTCACATCCCGGCGAGTCTCCACCACCCGAATCGCTGCACGAATCGCCTCCATCGTCTGCTCCCGGCGAACAGCCTCCGTATCGCGCAGATCCAGCGAAAACACCACCCGTGACGGCACCGAGTTCACCGCCCCCGGATACACGGTCAGCATGCCGACCGTCGCCACCGTGTCCGCCGCACCCGATTGCGCATTGGCCTCCAACGCCGCGCGCTCCACCGCCAAAACCACCTCCGCCGCCGCGCAAAGCGCGTCGCGGCGAGCGGGCATCAGCAGCGCCCCCGCATGGCCGCCCAGGCCCTCTACCGTGAAGCGATAGCTTGCCGGCCCGGCGATCCCCGTCACCACGCCGCAATCGATGCCGTCGCGCTCCAGCAGCGGTCCCTGCTCGATGTGCAGCTCCAGCCAGGCGCTGTAATGGCCCCATGCGAGCGGCACCGTCGCCAGCGAACCGTGAAATCCGGCCCCCGCCCGCACCTGTCGGAGCGTAAGTCCGCGCGGCGCATCGGGTTCCGTCTCCGGCAGCCGGTCGGGCATCGCGTCCGCCGCTTCCGGATCGAGCACGCCGCCGAGCAATCGCGATCCAAGGCAGCCGATGCCGAAGCGGGTCGGCTCCTCACTCGTGAACAGGATCAGCTCAACCGCCCGTCGCGGCAGAAAACCCGCTGCCTTCAGCGAACGCATCGCCTCCAGCCCGCCGAGCACGCCCACCGTGCCGTCGTACATGCCCGCATGGGGAATGGCATCGGTGTGCGACCCGGTGCCCACGGCCGCCAGGGTGGGATCCGATCCCTCCCAGCGAACGAACATGTTGCCCACGGCATCTTCCCGCACCGCGAATCCGGCTTCCAGGGCCAGCCGCTTGAACCAGGCCCGTGCTTCGGTATCGCGCGGCGTAAACACAATCCGCGTAACGGCCTGCGCAGGCCCGGAAAGGGAGCTGTCCGGGTGCCGCGGGCAGTCTGTCAGCGCCGCGAGTTCGCGCAACTCCGCCATCAGGCGATCGATATCGATGCCCGCTGTCATGCCAGCACGTGCCGGTTGAAATCCTTGTAGATCAGGTACTTCGCCGCCTGCTTCCCGATGCACCCAAACCACTGCGGGCAGAAGGCCTTCATCCAGATAAAGTCGCCCGCCTGCACCGGATACCAGCTGTCTCCCAGGCGATAAATCCCGCCACCTTCCAGCATCAGCAGTCCGTGCTCCATGTAGTGCACCTCCACCTGCGCGAGCGAGGCGCCGGGATCGTAGCGCATCGTGTTCACCGCGAAATCGAAGGCCATGGAATCGGACACCAGCGCACGCACCTGCACGCCTTCATCGCCGTACAGCGGGGAACTCCCCGCGCCATCTTCCGATCCCAGAAGAAACGTGGGCGTCTCCGTGCGGGACCCGATGCGGGGCGCGGACTCCTCCGGAGCTCCTAGCGGCACAAACGGTTTATCGATCACCAGTACGCGAGCCGCGCTTTGCGCGAGCAGCATGTGCGGATGTTCCATTGGCAGATACGCGAAGCTGCCCGGCGCCAGCATGCGCGGCCTTGGCGAGCCCGGCTCGCGCAGCACCAGGTTGCCTTCAACCACGTAAAGAAAACGCTGCGTAGGCCCCTCCAGCAGCGTTCCGTCGGGCTCAAACTCCACCGTCATCATGGCAAAGCCCGCCCCCATCTCCGGCGCGGCGTGCACAATGGCTGTTCCACCGGAAAGGCCCGGCAAGGGCGTGCGCACAACCGTATCCGGTGTCTGCAGCAGATGATCGCGCCGGTTCGCGCTACGGGTAAACCCAAGTTGGTGCATGAATCATGATTCTAGCGGACAGGGAAGGGAATGGGGCGAGCCGCCCTCGGCGACGAATCACAGCCCCAGATGCATGATGAGCTCCAGCACCGTTGCCAGCGCGGCTTCTACATCCACCTCGCGCACGTTTTCTTCAGGATGGTGACTCAGCCCACCGGGCGACCGCACAAACAGCAAGGCCGTGGGCAAATGCCCGGCTAGGATCATGGCATCGTGCCCCGCACCCGAAAACATCCGCTGCGAAGGATATCCGCTGAGCTCAGCCGCCGCCGCTAACCCATCCGCAAGCGCTCCATTCAACGGCACCGCAGACTGCTCCGACAGCAGCTTCGCCTTGGCGCGCACATCCCGCCGCGTCGCGAGCCCCTCGGCCTTGGTCAGCAGCCGGGCCACCGCCGCATGACGCGATTCATCGCTCGGGTGCCGGACATCCAGCCAAACCCGCACCTCGCCCGGGATCACATTCGCCGCACCCGGCGAGGCCTCGATGCGTCCTACCGTCGCTACCAGCTGCTTGTATCTAGCGGCAAAGCGATCTACCTCCACAATCCACTCCGCGGCAGTGACCAGAGCATCGCGCCGCAACAGCATCGGCGTTGTACCCGCATGGTTGGCCTGCCCGGTGAAGGTAAGCTCCAGCCGCGATTGCCCAATGATCGTATCCACGATGCCCAGCGGCAGATCCGCGCTCTCCAGCACCGGACCCTGCTCGATGTGCACCTCCAGCGCCGCCCGCGTATGCGGGCGCAGCCTGCAGCTTTCGCCGATCTTGGCCGGATCCAAACCAAACGCGCGAATCGCCTGCGCCACGCTGATGCCCTTCGCATCCGTGCGCTCCAGCAGATCGTCCCCGAGCGTTCCCACGGCGGCGCGCGAGGAGAGAAACGGAAAGCCGAATCGTACTCCTTCCTCCTCGCTGAAGGCGATCAGCTCGATGTGAAAGGGCAGCGGCTCACCTGCCAGTTCTTCGATTGCCGCCAGCCCCAGCAGCACACCCAGAGGTCCATCAAACGCACCCGCGTTGGGGACAGTATCCAGATGCGAAAACAACACCAGCGTCGGCGCATCCGCATCGAGCGATCTCCGCAGCCCGCGCAGGCTGCCGGCATCATCGACACGCACATCCAGGCCCGCCCCCCGCATCCACCAGCCCACCAGCGTGTGCGCGTCCCGCGACGCCGGCGAGAGAAACAGCCGTGTCGTCTCGCCCCTTGTGTCTGTTACAAGCGCAAGCTCCCGGCAACGCGCAATCACCCGTGCCGCACGGGCGCTGTACCCTTCTGCCATTCGCTCAGCCCCGCCGCACCGTGGCCTCGATCGTGCCGTGAGGCTCATCGGTCGGCACAAAGATGTGGTTCGGGTTATCGCTTCCGAAGCGGCCCAAATCTACCAGCAAGTTGTGCTTGTTCGGCATCTGCAGGAACACCTCGTCGATGATTTCCGTATGCCCCAGCGCCGCTTCCGCCATCGCATACAGGGTCCCCTGCACACTCAGCGAATCGTGCTTCGCAAAGGTCGTCACCATGCGCTCACGCAGATGATGCCGCACCTTGTGAAACTCGATGCCCTCCGCCAAAGCCTTCGCTGTATAACTCCATTCAGCCGTTACCGACGTGCCGAAGAGCCGGTCCGTCGTTTCGGGCAGGGTCGTTAATTCGTCCTTGATATAACCGACAAAGCCGGACTGCGCGGTCTTCAGCAAAGTCATCTCGGTGAAGCCGCTGCGCATCGTAGCGTCGCCCTCGCGGGTGCGCGAAACATGCGTCGTCTGCCGCTCCTCGGAGCCCTTCATGAACGCCGTCGGATACGGTTCCCCATCCACGGTCAGCCGCTTCCATAAATGCGACTGAACCACCACCTCCACCCCTGTAACCTGAGGGTTGCGGCTCAGTAGAAAATCGATCAACTCCCCCGCAAATACCTCAATACTCAACGCCTGCGACTGCCGCGCGAGAAAATACACCGTATTTTTCATCGTGTCCGTCGCAAGAATGCGCGAGTTATCGCCATGCGTAAAAACCTCGGCAAAGTCACCCGTAAGCATCACCTCCAGTGTCCATTCGTCGAGATCATGATGGCTGTCATGCCGCGTCACGCGCATCAGGCGCACGCGCGATTTTCCATAACGATGGCTAGCAAGTACCACAGGGGACATAGCGCTTCAACTCCAAACGAACAACGAACAACTCTCAACTTCCCCGATACGTCGTGTACCCGTTCGCCGTGCACAACAGCGGTATGTGCAGGTGCTGTGTCGGGTCGGCGACGCTGAAGACGATCTCCACATACGGATACAACGGCGTAAGCCTCTGCGCAGCGAAGTACGGTGCAATTCCGAAACGCAGGCGATACTGCCCCTGCTCCAACGCATTCTCTCCAAGCAGTGTGGCGCAACGTCCATCCTCGTCCGTTACTCCTCGCCCAGCGTCCACCCATGCGCCGCCGCTTTGCTTTGAAAGCACCAGCGCCACACCGGCGGCCGGTTTGCCCAGGGCGGTATCCAGAATGTGCGTTGAAAGACCCATGGCTGTGCGACTACTCTACACGTCATCGCAGCCCACCGCGGGCATCGCGAGCCACTTGCGCAACCGCAGCTGCGTGATGCGGCGCTGCTGCTCCGCGGCCTCCAGCAGCTCCACTTGCGGATCGTTGTTCATGCGTTGTTGCAACAGCTCGAGTATCTCGGCAGAGCTTTTGCCGGTGGCGCACACGATGAAAACCCGGCCGAACCTCGCTTCGTACGCTCGATTGCCTTCGCGCAACCGGGCTTGGATCACCGCATCTGCCGTTGCCGCGCTCTGCTCCCCACGGCTCCATTGCAGACTCTGAGCGGAGGCATTCGCCGCATGTTTTTCGGCGATGCGTGGATGGCTGTCAAAGGCCTCCTTCCACTCCGATGCACGGAGCGTTCGCCAAATCTGATCCGCGGCGGCGAAGAGCTCCTGCGTCTCCGCAAAGGGACGGCGTTCCGCTAAAGCAGTCGCCCACGCGCGCGATCCATTACAGGGCCGAATCGCATCGATGGCTGCTTCGAGCGCCATACCATTCCATGCGTGAAGCTTTGTCACAGCTTCACTCATATTCACGCCCGCGCGGTTCGCCTTCGAAGCGACCCTCATGAAAAATGCGCTGCCCGCGCAGCCATGTCGACCGCACGACACCGCGCAAACGTTCACCCATATAGGGCGAAATTGCATGACGATAAAAGAGCTGTTCGGGTGTGACGGTGCACTCAGCCTCTGTATCGAACGCAACGAAATTCGCATGTCTTCCGGGCGCAATCGAGCCAACGTTCGCGTCGATTCCCGCCAGCAGCGCCGGTGCTGCACACGTCCAGCTTACGAATTGTCTGAGGGACACGCCGCGGCGCACACACTCCGTCCAGAGCACAGGGAGCGCCGTAGAAAGCGACGCAATCCCACCCCACGCCTGATCGAATCGCCCGACCTCCAGTTGCTTCATCTCCGGCGGGCAAGGGGAGTGATCCGTCGCAATCAGATCGATCGTTCCGTCCAGCAGCCCAGCCCATAGCAACTCGCGATTGGCCGCGGAACGGATCGGCGGAGCGCACTTGAACAGCGTCGCTCCATCCGGGATGCCTTCCGCCGCGCAGTGCAGATAGTGCGGGCAGGTCTCCACGGTCAGGGGCAAGCCCTCACGCTTCGCCGCGGCCAGCATCGGCAATGCCTGTGCGGACGACAGATGCACGATATGCAGGCGAAAACGATAGCGCCGGCAAAGATCCAGCAGCATGGCAATCGCCTGTATCTCGGCCTCATCCGGCCGCGAGGCAAGATACGTCGCGTAGCGCCGCCAATCAGCGCCGCTTGCATTCAGCTGCGCCACCGCTGCATCGATCGGCGCCCCCAGCTCCGCGTGCACAAGCAGCGGCAAGCCCGTCCGCACCACCTCCGGCAGCGCACGTTCCAGGTTGTCACGATCGATCGACGTGAACCCCTCACATCCCGGGTAATTCAGGAAGCATTTAAAGCCCCGGACACCGGCCCGCGCCAAAGGCGCAAGCTCAGCCTGATTGCCATCCACCGCTCCACCCCACAACGCATAATCAACAAAGCATTGCCCCTGCGCAGCCTGGCGCTTCAGCGCAAGCGCATGCACATTCGTGGTCTCCGGCAGGCAATTCAGCGGCATGTCGACGACGGATGTGTAGCCACCTGCGGCGGCCGCGCGCGTCGCGGTCCAAAAGCCCTCCCATTCCGTGCGGCCGGGCTCGTTGATATGCGGATGCGTATCGACCAGCCCGGGCAAAAGCGCCAGATCGCCAAGATCCTCACAAGGCAGATCGGCGGGCAGATCGCCCGGCCCCGCTATCGCCGTGATGCGTTCGCCGTCGATCAGCACAACGGCTTCGCGCTCGCCTTCGGGCATAACCACGCGGCGCGAACGGAGAGCATGTACCATGTTGCTGATTATGCCCGGACGTCCCGAGTTCATGCAGCAGGCCATTGCGCTGGCAACGGAAAATGTCGTCCACGGCCGCGGCGGCCCCTTCGGAGCCGTCGTGGTGAAGGATGGCGTTGTCCTCGCGACCGGCGCCAATCAGGTCACCGCCTCCAATGATCCCACCGCCCACGCGGAGGTGGTCGCGGTCCGCAGCGCCTGCCAAGCGCTTGGGACATTTCAGCTCACCGACTGCGATGTGTACACCAGCTGCGAGCCCTGCCCCATGTGCCTGGCGGCGCTCTACTGGGCGCGCTGCCGCGCCATTTATTACGGCAACGCCGCCGCCGATGCCGCCCGCGCCGGCTTTGATGATTCCTTCCTCTACGAAGAGGTGAGAAAGCCACTCCACCAGCGCACCCTTCCCATCACCCGCTTACTCGGCGACGAAGCACGTTCCAGCTTCGATGCCTGGCAACATAGCCCCTTCCGCTTGGAGTACTGATGCCACAATCATTTCTCGCCAACGTCGGATCATCGCAGCCTGCACAGCAACTTCCTTTGAATGTTGCGCTGCTGGGCTTCGGCACGGTGGGCAGCTGCTTCGCCGAGGTGCTGCACGCAACCGCCTCCGATTCGCTGCGCGTCACGCACGTTTACAACCGCGGCGTGGGACGCAAGCGAGGCCATGTTCGCGCGATTTTCGTCGTTCCAGAGGCGGTCTGGACAGACCGGATCGAGGATGTGCTCAACGATCCCGCGGTGCATGTCGTAGTCGAGTTGATGGGCGGCCTCGATCCCATCGAGGGCTGGATACGTGCTGCTCTCCGCGCGAAAAAGCATGTGGTCACGGCCAACAAACAGCTCATCGCGAATCGCGGGCCGGAGCTGTTTGCATTGGCTCGCGAGCACGGCGTGCAGCTGCTGTACGGCGCCTCCGTTGCCGGCGGGGTCCCTGTGCTTCCGGGCATCGCGCAGGGCCTCGGCGGTGATCGGCTCACGCGCCTCAGCGGCATTGTCAACGGCACCTGCAACTTCATCCTGAGCGCGATGGAGACCGGCGCCGATTATCCCGAGATGCTGCGCGAAGCACAGCGCCTGGGCTATGCGGAAGCCGACCCTTCCGCCGATATCGACGGCCATGATGCGCGCGCCAAGCTGTGCATCCTCGCGCGTCTTGCGCTGCAGGCAGAGATGGACCCCGCGCATGTGCCGGCGCAGACGATCTCACAAATTTCCGCAGTTGATTTTGCTTACGCGAAAGAGCTCGGCTGCACCATTCGCCAGGTGTCTCGCGCCCAGATTGATGCACGGCTCGGCGGACTGCCGCAAGCCCATCTCATTCGTGCGCGTGTAGGTCCCATGCTCGTGCCGCGCACCTCGCCCGTCGCGTGGTCGCACGGCACACAGAACATGGTCGTGACCAGCGGTCAATTCGGCCGCGATGTCGTCTTCAGCGGCCACGGCGCGGGTGGCCACGCCACGGCAGTCGCCGTGATCAGCGATGTGCTTGCGATCGCCCGCGGAAGCTATCCCGTGCAGCGCACCGCGCAGCCCTTTGCCGTGTCAGGCGATGTCTTCGCGCCGCATTATCTGCGCATGGTCGTCGATGACAAGCCGGGCATCATCTCCGCAATCTCCGGCGCACTCGCAAAATTCAGCGTCAACATCGATTCCATCCTGCAGCGGCGCGGCTATCCCGCGCATCGCCTGCCGTTCGTTGTCACCACGGAGCCCTGTCTGCGCTCCACTGTGGAATTAGCTGTGGCGGAAATGTCCGGCATGGACGCGCTCGTAGAGCCGCCGCTGGTGCTGGAGATCCTGGTTGTGGACGACCCCGACACGGATTGAGAACCTCAATGCGCGACGACAATCGGGTCGGAGATAGGTCCAGGCATCAGCCCGGACATTCAGTGCGGAGAGGGGCTGAAGTCCCACGCTCCCTCCCCAGATGCGCTTCGATGCACCTCGTACGATCATCTTAATTCGGCAGATACTACCTAATATTTCGGCAGCGACGGATCGATCTTCTCAGCCCAGGCCGTGATGCCGCCTGCAAGATTCCGCACATGCGTGTAGCCCGCCGCCTTCAACTCCAGCGAGGCCTTCTGGCTGCGTCCGCCGGTCTTGCAGTGCACGACGATCTCTTCGTCCTTGTTCGCTGGCAGCTCTTTTAAACGCTGCCCTACCTGACCCACGGGAATCAGCGGTGCGCCGAGATTGACGATGGCGTACTCATGCGGCTCGCGCACATCGAGAATGAACGGGTTCTTGCCCGCATCCAACTCGCTTTTTAACTGCTCCACGGACATCTGCGCAATGCCGTCGACCACATTGGCGTTGGCCTCCACGCTGCCATGCGAACTCACCTCCAGCGGACCTGTCGTCATTTGCGGCGCAATGCCGCAGAACTGGTCATAATCGATCAGCTCTTTGATCTCATGTGTGCCGCACATCGGGCACTCCGGATTTTTGCGCAGTTTGAGTGTCCGAAACTGCATTCCCAGCGCATCCACAAGCAATAAACGGCCAATCAGCGGCTCACCGATCCCGAGAATGAGCTTGATCACCTCTGTCGCTTGAATGACGCCCACAAGCCCTGGCAGAATGCCAAGCACGCCGCCCTCCGCGCACGAAGGAACCAATCCCGGCGGCGGCGGCTCAGGGTACAGGCAGCGATAGCATGGACCCTTTTCTGTTGCGAAGACCGAAGCCTGGCCCTCAAAGCGGAAGATCGAGCCGTACGCATTTGGCTTGCCTGTGAGAACGCAGGCATCGTTGACCAGATAACGTGTCTGGAAGTTATCCGTGCCGTCGGCGATGACGTCATAATCCTTAAAAATCTCAAGCGCATTGGCGCTGGTCAGCATCGTGTTGTGCTTCACGATGTTTACGTTCTTGTTCAGTCCCTTGAGCATCTGCTCGGCCGAGTCCACCTTCAGCATGCCGACGGTAGATTGCGAATGAATGATCTGCCGCTGCAGATTGCTCTCATCCACGACGTCGAAATCGACAAGCCCGATGGTGCCCACGCCCGCCGCGGTGAGATACAGCGCCAGCGGTGCGCCGAGTCCCCCGGTGCCCACGCAGAGCACCTTGGCGGCCTTGAGTTTCTGCTGACCCTCCATGCCCACCTCGGGCAGGATCAGGTGGCGCGAATAGCGCGCGATCTCTTCGTTCGACAGCTTGGGCAGGGTGGGGGTGCGTTCTTCGGTGGCAATCATAAGGTCTCAGCTAAGAGATGCCGCGGACGACTCGTTCGATACACCGCACATGCATCCCTGCTCACGCTTATTCGCGCCAGGCCGAAGGAGTGCTTTTTTCGAGCGCAAACTCGATGAGTGGATCGATCCGCGTCGTGACCATCTCATAGCCAAGCTGCTTGAGCGCAGTATCCTGCCGTTCAAGGTAGGCCTCATACAAGCTGCCGAGGGCCTCTTCTTTGCTGGCAAATACCAGGCGGGACGGTTGCCGCACCTCCAGGAACTCCCTCACGGCTTGAAATACACCGCTGAGGATGCGTATCGATGAGCGCGCTACCGCAGTAGCAGGCTGCATTTCCGGGGAGATAGCGAAGCCCACCTGCCACTCGTTCCCGCCAACCTTGGCAAAGGTGGTCGTAACCAGCAGACCGTTGTGGGTGAAGGTGGCGATGGCTGTGCCCACACCGCCTGTAGTCCAGGTAATCTCTGCCGTGGAATCGAACGTCACGAGCATTGCCTCCGCTAGGGCAGCCATGGAACGCCTCCGTTTCAGCAGCGATTATAGGCGCGCCGGGTTCTAAGGCGCACCGGGTTCGTCGAGTTCCAGCGGCAGCCACCGGCGATCGAGGGAATAATCGTCACCTCGGCGGCATCGGCTACAGGCGTGTCTTCCTTTTCGGGCAGGTAGCGCATGTCCTCATCGCCGACGTAGATATTGACGAAGGACCGCAGCTTGCCTTCCGGCGTAAACAAATGCTGCTTGAGCGCGGGGTAAGCATCGACCAGGCCTTGCAGGCCGGCGGCCACGGTCGTGCCCGTGACGACCACCGTCTCCTGATTACCGGTGTACGCGCGCAGCGGTGTGGGGATGTGAATCTTCATGGCTTTGATTATCGCCCTTCAGCGGATGTCCTGCGAGCCTTCGATGCTATCCGACCCCTATTCGATCACGACCGGCTGCGGCTGAAATGCCTTGTCTTCCTCACCCGTTCCGGTCAGCAGGAAGCTGTTGGTCACCGTGGCAAGACCGGTCTGCTTGTCGCCCTCGACCGCCGTAATGAGGTACGCGCAGCCAAACCAGTGCGCCTCCGCGAAGTCCGTCTGCGACCATTGTGCCGGATGATCTGGATGCGAGTGATAGAAGCCGACGATGTCGAGGCCTAACTTGCGGCCTTCCCGCTGTGCCGCAATCAGCTCGCGCGGATCAATGTGATAGCGGTTATGCGCGGAATCCGTACGCGTATTGCCTGCACGTATGAGGTTGATGACCTCGATGGAATCTTCACGCGCATGGCCCAGTAGAATGCCGCAGCACTCATGCGGATAGGTCTCTTCGCCATGGGCGCGCATCTGGTCGTGGAGCGATTGAGGGACTTTGAGGGTCATTGCGGTTTTGACTCACAGATGAAAATTGCCGGTGCAGGCGGGAAACGCAGATTCCCTTCGGGAATGACAAAGACTAGAGGCAAAGGCAAACCGTAAATTCGCCTTATGGCTACCAAAAGAGGGATTACGTCGAAGGCTGCTGCCGCGGCAACACTCATGCGTTCTGCCCCGCAAAAACTTCGCTATCGACCGCATCGGCAGCCGCGGCCTCCGGTGTGTCCTCGCTCCAGAAGCGCTCACTCAGGTACTTGTCCGCGGAGTCGCAAAGAATTGTCACGATCACCGCCTCACGCCCCGCTCGCGCCTCTTCTTCCGCCACATCGACGCAGGCCGCAACCGCAGCCGCTGCCGATACACCAACCAGCAGTCCCTGCGTCTTCGCCAAGCGCTTGGCCATGGCATAGGCGCGCTCGGTGGGCATCTCAATATTGCGCTCGGCGAGGTGCTCGTCATAGATCGGTGGCACGATCGCGGTGGGCATATGCTTTAAGCCTTCAAGGCCGTTGAACGGCGAGTCCGGCTGCATGGAGTAGCAGTGCACGGCCGGGTTCAGCTCACGCAGCCGCCTCGTCGTGCCCATGAACGTTCCGCTGGTGCCCAGGCCGGCGACGAAGTGCGTCACACGGCCCTGCGTCTGCTCCCAGATCTCATTGGCGGTGCCGTAGTAGTGGGCGCGCCAGTTGTTGTCGTTGCCGTACTGATTGGCGTAGAAGTAGCGCTCCGGGTGCTCGGCGGCGAGCTTGCGAGCCATACGTATGGCGCCGTCGGAGCCGTCGGCGGGATTGGTATAAATGATCTCCGCGCCATAGGCCGCGAGAATGTGTTTGCGCTCCGGGCTAACATTCGAAGGCATGCACAGGCACACCGGAAAGCCCTGCGCCGCGCCCAGCATCGCGTACGCGATGCCGGTATTGCCGCTGGTCGCGTCGAGGAGAACCTGCCCCGGCCCCAGCAGACCCTTGCGCTGCGCGTCCGCGACGATCGCCGAAGCCGCGCGATCCTTTACGCTGCCGCCGGGGTTGGCCCACTCGGCCTTGCCCAGGATCTGAATGTTGCCCGGCAGGTGCGCCGTCAGCCGATCCAGCCGAATCAACGGCGTGTTGCCGACGCGATCCAGCAGGGAAGTGCCTAATTTGCCACCGACGCTGGCTGCTGTCTTCGCGAACGTGGAGCTGACGACGTCCGTCATGGTTCCGGTCCTTTCCGTCTGCCCTCGGTCCGGCAGAGCTAAGCGAGAAACATTGCTGGTGCGCATGGCAGTATGCGACAGTTTAAATGCGAGTGTAGCTTTGCCGCTTCGTCAACTTTGGCGACGTGGCAGCGGCGGCGAAAACCCGGAGTCCCAAAGCCCGATGGCCAAGAAGATCAAGCAGCTGACGTTTGACGAGGTGCTTTCCACCCTCGGCAATGAAAGATTCGATGTCGCACCCGCCACCGGCGGTGCAAAGGGTATCGGCGGCGCCCGCCGCGTGAGCAAATACGGCTGCGCGGCGGAGATCGCCCCGGCGGACGCGGGCGGCGGCCACGTGCGCCTGCTCGCCAAACCCGGCTGGGTGCTGGGCGGCGAGATCTCCCGCCTGCTCGACCGCGGCTACCAGAAGTTCCTCGCGACGCCCAAGCTGCAGGTGCCCGCCACCGCCGACCACCTCCGCTGCATCCACAAGTTCGACCAGGAACTGAAGGAGGCCACCGGCGCGCTTTCGCTCTACAACGAGAGCATGGGCACGACCAGCGATACGTATATCTATGATCGCGTGAAGGGGCGGGAGACGGTTTGACGCAGGGGGCAACTGTGAACATGCTGATGTCGTGGGCGCTGCTGGTTTTTGTAGTCTCCGGGGCTATGCCCGCCGGACGAGCTCAAAGCGTCCCGGTTCCGGTTGCACTGCCCCTGGCCGCTGTCCCGATGCCTCCCGACCGCCTTGAGGACTCTTATGCCATCTACTCGCAGCTGATGCCGGGCAGGGAGTACGAATCTGAAGGCTGGCCACGCAAGCTGTGGTTGATCGAAGACACTACGACGACCGTGGTCGAACCAGGCAAGCCGTGTTTTCCGGGCGATGCCAGTGAGTTGGTCAATCCGCACAATGCGATCAAAGCTCCCGCAGGCCGCGAAGTCGATCTGAAGGAGCTTCTGGAAGACTTCGACCGCAACTGTCACCAACGTCTGACGCTCACCCCGGAGAGCTTCCAGTTGTCGGCGCCATTCCGCGTGCTGGACGAGTCCGCACAGCAGAGATTCTGGGCATCGCGGAACGGGAGCACGCGTGAAGCCGCCCTAGCGCTTGCACAAGAGTTCGCCGGGGCGCCGGGACTGAACTCCTTCAGTGAGGTGTACTTCAACGCTCACCATAGCCTGGCCATGGTCTATGCCGGTCAGCCTTGCGGTTCGCTCTGCGGATCTTGGTACTGGGTTGTCCTGGAAAAATCGAATGGCCGTTGGAAGCTGCTGCCTTGGGTTTCGGTAATGACAATGTCTTAAGAGGCGGATCACTCTCGCCTGGTGCGGCTTCGCTGCCACTCGCGGTAGACTTCACTCTTGCCCAGGCCTCGAGTCTTTGCCACTCGCTTCAGCGCCTCCTTCTCGCTTAGCGCTTCCGCCTTCACCAGAGCCATGACTTCTTCGGCAAGCGTTTGTGGCCCATGCTGGCCAGAATTCGCCTCAAGCGCGATTGTCCGCCCATCCAGCAGCAGAACCATCTCTCCACGCACCACCGGCCGCGCCTGCAAGGCCGCCAGCACCTCCCGCGCCGTACCGCGCAGAAACTCCTCATGCAGCTTGGTCAGCTCGCGGGCGAGCACCACATGCTGCCCCCCGCCGAACACCGCGATCACATCGGCTAACGCACCAAGAATCCGGTGCGGCGTCTCATAGAAGATCGGCGTTGGCGCGATCTCGTCCTCGCCAGCCAAAGCCGCAGACCGCAAACTCTCCAGAAACGTTCGCCGCTGACCTTCCTTTGCCGGTAAAAAGCCGTAAAACGTGAAGCGCTCCGCGGGGAATCCGCTCGCAATCAAGGCGCTCAGCGCTGCATTCGCCCCCGGAATCGGGAAGACCGGCACCCCCGCCTCGATCGCCGCCCGCACCAGCGCCTCGCCCGGGTCGGCGATGCCCGGCGTGCCCGCGTCGCTCACCACGGCGAGCCGCCCGCCTGCCTTCAGCGGCCCGATCAGCTCCTCGGCGCGGCCCTGCTCGTTGTGCAGGTGATAGCTGACCGTCGGTCTCCGGATGCCGAAGTGATGGAGCAGCTTGGCCGTCTGCCGGGTGTCCTCGCAGGCGATGCGGTCGACGCTGCGCAGCACCCGCAGCGCCCGCAGGGTGATGTCTTCCAGATTGCCGATCGGCGTGGCGACAAGATACAGCCCGGGCGCCAGCGGAGCGTCCCCTGTGTTCGTCTGAGATGTCTCCGGGGGAGCCGCGCGGTTCTCCGCGTCAGCTGAGTTCATTGGTTTGCCGCTCCACGGGCGGCTGCGTCAGCCGGAACTGCCCGACAGCCCGCTCCAGGCTCGAGGGCGTCAACATGCCCACCATGGCGCCGTCTTCGACCACCGGCACAAATTCGTTCGCGCCCAGCGCCGCCGCCCGCCGCAGCGCCTCGCCGAGCTTCTCGCCGGGGCTGGCGATCTGCAACGACCGCACCATGGAGCCCTGCAGGAAGCTGTCGCCCTCGGCCTGCAGACGCGTCGCCAGCGCATGGCGCGAGATCCAGCCCACCAGGCGGTCGCCGCGCACCACCGGAAAGGTGTCCTCGAGCGTGTGCGTGGTGCGCCGCAGCGCATCGCGCAGCGTGGTAGCGGCGGGCAGCGGGGTGTACTCGGTGAGCATCACATCGCCCACGGTCAGCGAGGCCGTATCGCCCGAGCCCAGTGCAGCCAATCGGCCGATGTAGTTCATGAAAAGCAGCGTCAGGCCCAGCAGCACCGGCCAAAGCATTTGCAAAAAAAAGCCGGAGACGATAAAGGCCAGCGCGATCGCCGTTCCCAGCCCAAAGGCGGGGCGGCGCAGCCCCGGCAGCGGCAGGCCGCCTCTGGCGGGGGGCACGCGCTCGCCGTTCTCCGCCATCTCGCCCGGCTGTGGTCCCTTGGGCGCGCGCGGCCGCAGGATCTTCTGGCTGGAGAGCGCCTTCGCCGGCAACAGATTCACCAGCCCGATCGCCGCCTGCAGCCAAACCGCGCTGCGCAGGATGTGCTCGATCGTGATCCAGGGCTGCCGCAGCAGCGACACGCCGGGATCGACGCCATAGGAAAATCCGAGCAGAAACAGTGCCGCCGCGATGTTCGCCAGCGATCCCGTCACCGCGATCAGGCGCTGGCTGCGCTTGGGCAGCCCGCCCGGCCGCGGCTCCATCGCCATCACGCCGCCAAACGGCAGCAGAAACAACGCATGCAGCGGCACGCCCGCATAGGCCGCAGCGATCGCCCGCGCAACCTCGCGCACCGCAACCGCCGCGCACAGCGCAAGCCACAGGCCAAAGCCGCGCACGGTGCTGCCCGTCGCCACCGCCGAGTAGCCCGCCGACAACGCCAGCAACAAAAAAAACGAGATGTGAATCCGGAGATGGACACCAAACCACCGGCCGAAGGGAACTGCCATCTGGAGCACATCTTGATTGTAAGGGCGATTGTAAGGGTGGATGATAAGGGCGGATTGCAAGGGCTCTACTCTGTAGCGTTCCGGCGGACATAGGCTTCTAAACAGTCTCGTATAAATCTGGCTATGAGGTGGTTTCTGCCTTTCTTGTTGTCCTTCCCGAAGGGAATCTGCGGTGCTTTTCGGGCGGCAAGCTCTTCCAGGACCTGCCCAGACACTGCCTCAGTGTCGGGCGCATGGTTCTATGCTCGAGAGCATGTGGAGCTTTGAAAAATGCGGGTGATCGGCGGAGAGTTCCGCTCACGGCGATTGATCGCACCACGTGGCGACGCCACGCGACCCACCAGCGACCGGCTGCGCGAAACGCTTTTCAATGTGCTCGGTCCGCGGATCGCCGGCACCCGCTTCGCCGACCTCTACGCCGGCTCCGGCGCGGTGGGCCTTGAGGCGCTCAGCCGCGGCGCCGCCTTCTGCTGCTTTGTCGAACGCGCTCCCGCCGCCCTTGCGGCGATTCGCGAAAACCTCGCCTCGCTGGGGCTGGAGCGCAGGCAGTTCGCCGTCAGCAGCCGTTCGATCGGCCGCGCATTACAGGACCTCGCCCAAGCCGGACAGCTCTTCGACCTCATCTTCCTCGATCCTCCCTACGAGGCCGCCGCGGAGTACACCGCAACCCTGCAAGCACTGGCAGAAAACGCACAAAAACTGCTTGCGCCGGACGCCCTGGTCATCGCCGAGCACGCCCGCCGCACACCATTGCCGGAGCGCTTTAAAGTGCTTCGCCGCCAGCGCTTACTGGAGCAGGGCGACGCCGCCCTCAGCTTCTATGCGAGCGATGCCACAGCGGTCACAGCTTGAAGTAAGAGCATCGATGTCGTCTTTCTTTATTTCTTTCTTTCTGTAGTTCTTTCTGTAGTTCGTTTTTCTTTCTGTCATTCCCGAAGGGAACCTGCTGTTCGCACTATGTTCATAGCAGGCGTCCATCCAGCCTACCGCCGGTACCCGCCGCCCTCATGCTCTCCCGTCCGCAGATCCACCGTGAACGGCACCTCGCGGTCGGCAAACATGTCCCAGCCCTCCCCGTGCAGCACACCGCCGCGCACCTCGCGCAGGGTCACACCCTCCCAGCTCAGCCGCGCCGAGTGCCAGCGCACACCCTCGGCGCCCAGAGCCAAAACGTTGTGGAAGCCTGCCAACATCAACAGTTCTTCTCCAACGGCCGTCATCACCGAGGTGATCGGGCGCAACGGCAGAAACTCGCAACCCGCCGGATCGGATGTGTTGATCCGGTAGCCGTAGCCGCCCGCCACCGCCAGCAGATCGTCGGGTGCAGGACACGCCCACACGCCCGAAGGCAGGGCCGCATCCTTGAACCCCAGCGCGCAGGTCGCCAGAAAGTTGCCGCCGCTTGCCGGTCGTACCTGCACAAACAGCGCTCCACGGCTCAACGCGTCTTCTTCGCCCGGCACGTTCTGCGGGTACACGAACTGCCGCATCGGCGCGATCGGGGGAGCCGCACGCAGCACCTCCGCCGCCCACGTATGCGGAAATCCACTGCTCTCCGCGCGCGCACTCATCGCAGATGCTCCCATCCAGCGGCCTTCATGCCGGTGCGCTTGCCATGTGCATCCAGCAACGTGACGGTCGGCCGTCCGCGCTGGCTCTTCAGCATGCGTCCGATCTCCGTCAACACAACCCCTCCCAGCCGGCGTGGAACCCGCGCGCCCGATCGGACGGTAAACAGCAACTCGTAGTCCTCGCCTCCGTTGAGGGCCAGCCGCAACGCCTCCTCATCTCCAGCGCTGGCGGCGAGCGCGTGAATCGGGAGCCGAGCCCCGTCCACCTCCGCTGCCAACCCCGAGGCTTCGCAGAGATGCCGCAGATCCGTCGAAAGCCCGTCGCTGAGGTCGATCGCCGCCGTCGCCAGGCCGCGTCGCCGCAGTGCCTGCCCGGCGGCGACGCGGGGCTCGGGGAAGAGGTGCGGATGCGGATTTTCCTCTGCATCCTGCTGCAAAACTCGCCCCGCCCGACGTTTCTTCCCTAGGGACTGCAGCTCTGCCGCCGCCCCGCCCAGCGCCCCCGTGCAGAACAGCCGGTCGCCGGCTTTCGCGCCGCTGCGCAGCAAGGCCCTGCCCACCGGAACCGCGCCCAGCAGCACCACATCCGCCAGCACCTGCTCGCCGGGCGCCTCGGAGGTGTCGCCCCCGGCCAGCGGAACGCCAACCCTCCCCGCCAAGCCCAGCAGGCCGTTCAGAAAGCCCTCGATCCAGCGCTCATCCCGAGCCACGGCCCGGGGCAGCGCCAGCGACAGAAACGCCGCAACCGGCCGCGCGCCCACGGCCGCCAGATCGCTCAGCCCACGCGCCAGCGTCCGGTGTCCCACGCTCTCCGGCGAGTGCCAATCGCGTCGAAAGTGCCGCCCTTCCAGCGAAAAATCCGTGGTCACCACGATATCTTCCCCTCGCCGCGTTCTCAAAATGGCACAGTCGTCGCCGATCCCCAGCCGCAGCTCCCGGCCGCTTTGCACGCCGGCCTGCGCCCGTCGCCGGATCCGCTGGATCAGCGCCAGCTCTCCTCCCGCGAAGCGAGCGCGGGAGGCGTTTTCCTTCCCTGATCCGCTCGATTTCTTCGCTCGCGCCATCGCCTCAGCATAGCCGCAAGACTGCGCTGCCATTTACCGAATCCCTCGCCCGATCCTGAAATCCGTGTCGTTTTGATACAGCGGCAAGCCTCCTCTACCGCCACCAGGCGCGGCGCTCTCCTACATCCTTGCCGCGCCCTGACCACCTTGGGGGATGTTCAGCCCCGGCCCGCAAACCCGATCCTGAACCTACGCACGGCAGGGCTGAACGCAGGTCACTGACGGCAGATTGGTCAATGTGGACGCCTTCTCCGAGTACATCCCGCCCAGCATCGCCCGCATCCTGCCCGGTCGCGCCTACGCCTTGCGTCTAGTCCTGTTCAGCTGCCTGGGCCTGCTTACGCTTGCCGCACCCGCACAAAGGCTCACCGCCTCCTTGAGCCCCCATCTTTCCTCCGGCCTTACAGCCACTCCGCCGGAACGGGCCGACGCACCCGATCCGGGGGCGATCGGCAGCATCAGCGGCACCGTCCGCGACCGCAGCGGCGACATCGTTCCCGGAGCCGTCGTTACCCTGCTTCCCGCCGACGCGACCCACGCGGAAAGCACACAGGCCGGCAGTGACGGCACCTTCCTCTTCGCCGGGGTGCGTTCCGGCCCCTACAAACTCACCATCGACTCGCCCGGCTTCGACCCCTGGACCGGCTCCGCCACCCTCAACCGGGGTGAAACCCTCGAAGTTCCGGAGATCGCCCTCGCCATCTCCCCTGTGACCAGTGCCATCGAGGTGCGCGCCAGCGGCCGCGACATCGCCGAAGCCCAGATGGGCCTTGCCGAAAAGCAGCGCGTCCTGGGCGTCTTCCCCAACTTCTACGCCTCGTACGTCTGGAACGCCGAACCGCTTACCGCGGGCCAAAAATACCGGCTCGCCTGGCGTTTTTCCGTTGATCCGGTCGCCTTCGGGCTGTCCGGCGTCATCGCCGCCGCCGAGCAACGCAGCCACTCCTTTCCCGGCTACGGTCCGGGCGTCAGCGGCTACGCCAAACGTTACGGCGCCACCTACGCCGACGGCTTCTCGAGCACCATGCTCGGCCAGGCCATCTTCCCGGCGCTCCTGCACCAGGATCCCCGCTATTTTGTGAAGGGCACCGGCTCGATCCCGTCCCGCGCCCTGTACGCCATCTCCACGGCCGTCCTCTGCCGGGGCGACAACGGCCATTGGCAGGTGAACTACTCCAATATCGGCGGCAACGTAGCCTCGGCCAGCCTTTCCAACCTGTACTACCCGGCCGCCAATCGCAACGGCGTTGGTCTTACGGTCGAAAACTCCCTCGTTACCACAGCACTCGGTGCGGTAGGGGGTCTCATCCAGGAGTTTCTCCTGCATCGCATGACGCCCAACATCCCCGACTACAACGCGGCACGTTAGGTCGTCTCTGTGAAACGTTTTTGCTTTTTGGAGGTAGTTCCGGCCTTCAGCCCGGACATTGAGTGCGGAGAGGAATGGGGCTTCAGCCCCGGGTTTGCGCTGGCACCGGAGAGAACCCTGGGCTAAAGCCCATAACGTTGGCTCCTACTCTTCGTGGGGCTGAAGCCCCACTCTCCCTCCCCGGTTCTTTCTCCCCATCTTCCTCCCCGAACTGGCTCCCGCGTTGTTCCATCTAAATACCTCCATTAGCATGTGTCCTTGGTCATCGTTAAACTGCGGGGTTGTGTTTACGACTTCGAGGCTTTTCCGGCTCGAAGTTCACCGCATCCTGCAACGCCAGGCCGCTCGCAGTCGTCCCACATGTGGGAGAAGTCGGGCCACACACGCATGCGCACACGCTACATCGTTTACGTCACGAGGGGTGAGAACGGGGACACCGACCGCGTGTCGGTCCCCATGCGCTATGTGTATGTGTTCCTGATCTCCGCGCTGGTCGGGATGTTCACGATCGCGGGGATGGCCGGCTCCTACGGCCGCATGTTGACCAAGGCAGAGAAGGTCAACCGCCTTCGCGATCAACTCGCGCTCAGCCGGAGCGACTACCAGCACCTCGCCAAGACCGCCCACGAGCGCGACGTGCAGGCCGCCAGCCTCGGCTCTCTGGCCGGCGAGGTCTCCGCCATCTACGGCCTCACCGCCGGCAAGCTCACCCTCGCGCACGGGCACTCCCTCCGCATGGGCAAGGTCCTGGGCAAGTCCGCCGCCAAACAGGCCGCCAAGGCCCAGCTCAAAGACGAGACCGCCTTCACCGACGACAGCTACTACAAGTCGCTCGACACCTTTTACGCCCTGCGCAACACCGCCACCGACGGTATCGCGGCCCCGGCGCAGAGCTACAACCCCAGCCTCGGCTCGACCTCCGCATTGGGCGATCTGGCCGCCGGCGTGGACCTCGGCTCCGGCCTTGGCGGCGCCAATGTTCCGGATATGTGGCCCATCATCGGTCCCATCAACTCCGGCTTCGGGGAGCGGCAAGACCCCATCCTCGGCATGGGCAACGGCGAGTTCCATAAGGGCCTCGACATCGGTTCACCCGACGGCACGCCCGTGCATGCCCCCGCCGCCGGCCGCGTCATCAAAGCCGGGATGGGCAACGGCTACGGCCGCGAGATCGAGATCGACCACGGCAACGGCATCGTCACCGTCTATGGCCACTTACAGGGCTGGAACGTCACCGCCGGCCAGCAGGTCGTCAAAGGTGAGGTCATCGGCTTCGTAGGCCACTCCGGCCGCACCACCGGTCCCCATCTCCACTACGAGGTCCAGGTCCGCGGCACCGCCGTCAACCCCCATAAGTACCTGCGCACCACCATGGCGCAATTGGGTGGCGGTTCGGCGGCGGGCTCCTAGCTTCTCCCAAGCGCGTTCGGCAGGGCTTACACAGCATCTGGACCGCATAATGCGGCAGCTCTGAAAGCACCGGTCGAGGAAACTGGGAAGGGAACCTGGGTGTCCCCCTTCCCATTTCTAGACTCCGGAATGAGAACTTTTGTGAACAGGCACGCTATGTGCCGCTTCCGCCTCGGCCTGATCTATAGCTTCGTAAAGCTGATTGGGGTCTTTTACCTGAATCCAGTGGTCACTAGTGACCACGAAGATCGACGGCGTTTCTGTGATGCCGATTCGTTTACCTTGGGCGGTCGTCGCATTGATCTCTTGGTTGAACTGCCCCGTTGGGTCCATAACGAACGGCATCTGCTGCCCATGTTGGGTTAGGAAGGCCTGCGTGAAGCTGTGCAGGTCATCTCGGGATGCGATCCGGAACTGAGAGGCGAAAACCTCACGCCGGTACTCTTCGGCCAAGTCCGGGGAGACTTTGGTCTTTAGATAGTGGGCGCAGATCGCTGCATCGTGACTCCAATGGTGGTAGTCGATCTGGTAATCGCATTCCACAATGGGAATTTGGTAGTGTTTAGCGGCAGCATGCACGACCGGAAACGCTCGTGCGCAGAACGGGCATTCCAAATCCTCATATTCAACAATGGCTACTTTGGCACCTGCTGGCGGCTTTAACGAAGAGGTGTCCTTCAAAGGGGAGATTTGATTTGGGGGAACGGACGTCTGAGCGACAGCCATTACAGACCAGAACGTCAATGCAGAGCAGGCATTTCGGAATGATTTCACAAGCACCTCCGAGGTGCAGAGTTGATGCCACCACGATACCAGCTGCATCAGCATGCACCTGAGAAGCCGGTATCAGTACCGGTAAGTCGGTTTATAGCGAACAAAGCAACGCCAGGCGGATTAGCGGCTTCTCGGAAAGTGAACTGCAGGTTCAGACCTGATGCGGTCGAAAGCTGAGCCTCTACAACCTTTTTAAAAGCTTCTTGACGACAATCGCAAATTGCAATATAGTGATTACGGATTGCAATAAGCCATGAAGCTCAGCGACAAACTTCGATATTTGCGAGAGGTGGAAGGAAGTCTCCGCGGCCTGGACCATGCGATGACGCAGGGGGAGCTCGTCCGCGCCTTTCGTGAGGAGATGGGGCAGTCGCTCAGCCAGAGTTATCTCTCTCAGATTGAATCCGGAACCCGCCCGCACCTCACCAATACCTCGCGGCTGCTGCTGGCGAAGTTCTTCAAGGTGCATCCCGGCTATCTGGTCGACGACCCTGAGGGTTACCACGCTGAACTGCTCTCGGACGTCCGCGACCATGAGGACAAGCTGGACCTTTGGCTTGTCGGCGGCGTCGAGCGCTTTCGCAAAGACCCTGAGCTCTGCCGTGCATTGCTCGCCGTGGCCCGGCACGATGATTCGCGGCGCTGTTTTCTGCTGCTCGAAAGCGTACTCGAAACACCGAAGCTCGCCGACCGGCTCTTTGAGTTGCTGCGGCCATCGGAACAGGGTGCGGGGCCCAGGGTTCAGGGCTCAGGAACATCTGTTTTGCGATCCGCTTTGCAATCCAATGGGGAAGGAGCCGCATTATGAACGCGACCTTTGCACACCTCGACTGGGACGCCATCTATCTCACCTGCTTCGGCGTTGGGCTGGTGCTCAGCCTGCTCGCCTTTGCCGGCGGCTTTCTGCACCTCCACATCGGGCATTTCCGTCTTGGCGGGCATGGGCACGTCGTCGGCAAGTCCGGTGCGCCCGGTGCTCACGGGCACACCGCGAGCCATGTGTCGCCCCACATGTCACCCATCAACGGCTTTACCGTGGTGGCGTTTTTGTGCTGGTTTGGTGGCACCGGCTATCTGCTCGCGCATGGCCGCGTGTTGACGTGGGCGCTGGTGCTGGGCTTCTCCGTGCTGAGCGGCGCTGCCGGATCCAGCCTCGTCTTCTGGTTCCTGGTGAAGGTGCTGCTGCCACGGGAGCGGCCGCTGGAGCCGGCCGACACGCCCATCATCGGCGTCCTCGGCCGTGTCAGCGCGGCCATCCCCGCGGGCGGCGTCGGCGAGATGCTCTACAGCCAGAACGGCGCGCGCCGCTCCATGCCCATCGCCGCCGATGATGGTGTGCCCATCAGCCGTCATGCCGAGGTGGTCGTGCTGCGCCATGCGCGCGGCATCGCCTACGTGCGGCGCTGGGACGAGATGCAGCAGGTGCTGCTGGGCGATGAACCGGCTGCCCACAGCGCCAGCGACGCTGACTCCTTCTGAATTCACTGCCACGCCTGAAATCAGCGGCGTGGCCCTCATCAACACTCCAACGAAGCAGACGCAGGCACCTCTCAAAGGAGAGAGGCAGTCGATGTCCCATCAAGTGATCGTCATCATCGGTCTTATCGTTCTTGCAACGCTTGTCCTCATGGGCATGCTGGCCCGCCTGTTCCGCAAGGCCGGCCCAAACGAGGCGCTCATCGTCTACGGCATGCGCGGGCAGCGCGTGGTCAAAGGCCACGGCACATTTATTTTTCCCATGGTGGAGCATGCGCGCCTGCTCTCGCTCGAGCTGATGAGCTTTGACGTGGCACCGCAGCAGGACCTCTACACACGCCAGGGCGTCGCGGTCACAGTTGAGGCCGTCGCGCAGATCAAGGTGCGCTCCGACGCCGAATCCATCATGACCTCCGCCGAGCAGTTTCTCTCCAAGACACCCGCCGATCGCGAGAGCCTCATTCGCCTCGTCATGGAAGGCCATCTGCGCGGCATCATCGGCCAGCTCACCGTCGAGCAGATCGTAAAGGAGCCGGAGATGGTCGGCGAACGCATGCGGGCCACCTGCTCGGAAGACCTTTCGAAGATGGGGCTCGAGGTGGTTTCCTTCACGATCAAAGAGGTTCGCGACAAGAACGAATACATCACCAATATGGGCCGTCCGGACATCGCGCGCATCCGCCGCGACGCCGAGATCGCCAGCGCCGAAGCCGAGCGCGATACGGCCATCCGCCGTGCCATAGCCTTGAGAGAAGCAGCCGTGGCCAAGGCCGCTGCCGACCAGGAGCGTGTGCTTGCGGAAACCATGTCGCTCGCCAAACAGGCCGAGGCGCAACGCGATCTCGACATCCAGCGCGCCACATTCGAGGAGCAATCGCGCCGTCAACAGGCGCAGGCCGACAAGTCGTATGAGTTGCAGACCAACGTCATGCAGCAGAAGGTCATCGCCGAGCAGGTGCGGGTGCAGCAGATCGAAAAAGAGGCGCAGGTGAAGGTGCAGGAGGCCGAGATCCAGCGCAACGAAAAGGAGCTCATTGCCACGATCCTGAAGCGTTCGGAGATCGATAAGCAGCGCGTGGAAAATGTCGCCAACGCCGAGCGTTCACGCCTCATCGCCGAAGCCGAAGGCCGCGCCCAGGCCATCCGTGTACAGGGTGAAGCCGAAGCCGCCATCATCTTCCAGAAGGGCGAAGCTGAAGCCAAGGCCATGAACGTTAAGGCCGAGGCCTACCAGGGGTGGACGCAGGCCGCGGTCGTCGACAAGCTCATCACCAACATGGCCGACGTGGTGCGCGCGATGGCCGAGCCGCTGAGCAACGTCGACAAAATCACCATCGTCTCCACCGGTGATTCGGACAGCGTGGGCGCATCAAAGCTCACCGGAGATATTACGAAGATGGCTGCGCAGGTGCCCGCGTTGTTTGAAGCTCTCAGCGGCATGAAGATGAGCGATCTGATGAGTAATGTGAAAGGCATGGCGGCCCGCCCTGACGGGGTTACAGCACCGAAGACGCTGGACGGCACACCACCGAAGGCGAACTGACGATTCTAGGTTCTTCGTGCTTAGTTCTTAGTGCTTCGAAATTTTCTTGAATTGTCATCCCGTAGCGCAGCGAAGGGATCTGCTGTTCCTCCGCTGCGCCACAAACCTCCCGAAAGGAGCATATTTACATGGCTCTCATGGAACGCGTCGCCACCCTTCTTCGCGCCAACGTCAACGACCTCATCGACCGCGCCGAAGACCCCGAAAAGATGTTGAAACAGCTCGTGCTCGACATGGAAAATCAACTGCTGCAGGTCAAGACCCAGGTAGCCATCGCACTCGCGGACGGTCATCTGCTCGACAAGAAAGCCCGCGAGCAGGAAGCCGCCGCAACGAGCTGGCATCGCAAGGCAGAGCTTGCCGTCGGTAAAGGCGATGACGCGCTGGCCCGCGCCGCGCTTGAGCGCGCGCTCAGCCACGAGAACATGCTGGCCGCCTTTCGCGCCCAGGTCGCCGACCAGACCGCCGAATCCGACGCCCTGCGCACCACCTACACGAAGCTGCAAGGCAAGCTGGCGGAGACCCAGGCGCAGTGTGAGTTGCTGATCGCGCAGCATCGCCGCGCCCGCATGGTCGCGAAGGCTACCGAGGCTCGTGCCGCCGCGGAGAACGGCAAGCCCGGCGTTCCGCATCTTAAGGCTGTCAGCCGCATGCAATCGCGCATCGGGGACGCCGAGGCGCGGAACCACGCCGCCAAAACCATGCTGCCCGAAGGCTCACTCGAAGATCGTTTCGCCGCGCTCGAACAGGAAGACCGCGTGGAGCAGTTGCTGAGTGAGCTCAAGAGCAAACAGAACCGCATGCTCGCTGCCGGCTGACGCATGGCGATTCAGTGAATCGCCGGCGTGACCTTCATGTTTACAGTGCAATTGTTTAACGAAAAATCAAAGCTCGCAGTCCCCGCAACGTTGATCAGCACCTCCGACGGCAGCTGAAATCCATTTACAGGCGCGTAATGGATTGTCGTGTTGATGGTGGTGCCCGGCGCCGTCGGCGGCTGCTTCACAACGCTGTTCAGGTTTGTGACGAGCCGTCCTCGCGGCGTTACCTCAAAAACCGGGCTCAGCATGTTGTCGATCCCTGGCGTCGATACATGCAGCGACTCCATCGTGAAGTCTCCACTGTAGGTCTCCTCGGCAATTTTGCCATTCTGGCTTGAGAACACGTGAAAGCCGTTTGCGGTGCGGTCGACCGTCGTATTTTTATCGGCAATCGACACAAGATCGCCGGTCATAAAGCCGTTCCAGCTTTGGAAGAAACCACCCCATAGCGCCTGCATGCCGCTGCGGATCTGGCCAATCGATTCTTCACTCGCATCCGGCGCCGTTGTCGGGGCGACCCAATGTAACTCTCCCGTGCTGTTCAGGTCGTCGGTCACGCTGAGCTTGATGCTGCGAAGATACGCCAGGCGCTCGTTGTTCTCTTCGACCGGCCCATTCATCGCCTTCTCAAGAAATTGTTTCCAGTCGAAGCTGACAGCGCACTGAAAGCCCTTCAGGCCGCGATCGATCGGGGTGTCATACAGCATCCTCGCCGCGCGAAATGCGGCAGCCGGCGAAACAGACGTTTGTGCCTTTGCCGTGTGCCCGGCGAGCGTGGCAGCGCAGAGAAGAACAGCACCGGAGATAGCGATTCGCGAAGAAGACATGAGCATTCATGCTAGCGCAAGTACGTTGCAAAGAAATGTAAAGGCAAGATCACAGTTCGAACGGAAGAGAGCCGGCCAGCATGACCGGCTCGTGCGTTTTCGCATTGCTTGGCAGAGTACCTATTTTTTACGGCGTCATCTCTTCACTACGGTCGAGATGACGTTCCTAGATGTTACGTATTTGCACGGCCTAATTCTTTGGCTGCTTCTCCACGCCCTCCCCAGGGTTCGAAGCATCCACCAGGTTGGGCGTGGACACCGCGCTCAGGGTCATCTTCTGCTTTGCGGTGTCGATGCGCCGGGCACGTGTGAATGGCTTCAGTTGCACGGATTTTCCCGTCTTCAATGCCTCCAGCACACCCTCGAGCACACGCACATCGGCGAAGCCCTCTTCGCCATCCGGCTCCGGTTCCTTGCCATTCAGAATGCAGTCGGAGAAGTACTTCATCTCTCCGCCAAAGTGGTCGGTATTCTTGAAGCTCTCCGTGCTCTTCTTGTCGCCAATCGCCAATGTCTGCTCGAAGGGTTTGCCGAACATGTAGGCCGGATCCAGCATCACGCTGCCCTTGGTGCCGATAGCAACAAAGCTGTTCACCGGCCCACCGTAGTAGCCAATGTTGAACTGCGCCAGCTTGTTGCCGGGAAACCGTAGCGTGATCGCCACGGTATCGTCAAAATCCTGATCGAAACCGCTTTCCGGATGGCGTAAACCAAATGCAGAGACGACCTCCGTGGGCTCATCGGAGAAGACATAGCGTGCCGCATTCACGGGATATGGTCCCATATCCAGAACCGGCCCGGCCAGATCACCCGAGTGCGCGCGGTGATTGGATGGATCCAGCGGCTGCGCAAACGCTGAGCTGAACGTGTGCACCTCGCCGAGTTTGCCAGAGCGAATCGCGTCGATGGTCGAGAGCGTGCCCGGCTCAAAGTGCAGACGATACGCCACCATCAGCTTCGCCGAAGCACTCTTCTCAGCCTGCAGAATCTCCTCGCACTTCGCGGTTGAAACCTCCATCGGCTTCTCGGTCAGCACATGAATGCCGGCGCGCAGGGCTGGCACGATGAACTCCGCATGACGCCAGTTGGGCGTCGCCAGATAGATCGCGTCGAAGGTGCCCGAGGTGATCGCCTCGGCAAACTGCTCATAGGTGAAGGTCGCTTCGACGCCATACTTTTCGCCCAGTTCCTTCGCCTTCTTTGGATCGGAGGTCACAAGCGCCGTGATCTCGGAGTTGCCTGTGTGTTCCACGCCGGGCATCATGTCTTCCTGCGCGATATCGCCCACGCCCACAATGGCGTAGCGCACCTTCTTGTCCGAACCCAAGCCTAATGTTTCTTTGATACTCATCGAAATCTCCCTGAAAGTGTGACTAATGCTGCTCACTGACTAACTGATGCGCCTTATCGCTCAACTGCGAAAACATGGCGGGCGTAAAGGCTGTGTGCGTCGACCAGCGCACCCTGCCGGATGCATCCACCAGCAGCACATAGGCGGCCTCCGGCTGATCGGAGGCATAGCCCGCAACCCTCTTCCACGCGTCCTCCTGCTCGAACACGGGAATAAAATTCGGTTTCACCACATCCGGCACGGCCTTACCGATGCGACGCAGGACAAAGGGCCGGAGAAAGCCGGGTATCTCGGCAAGCATCGCGACGTCGTAGAAGCCGATCTGCGGCGGGTGCGCGAGTTGCAGGCGCACAGGCTTCTCCCACGCCGTGGTTGCGCTCTGCGAGTGCCTTCCGAACCCCACAATCAGCACGTTTGCGCGCCCCGGCAGTGATCCGGGAAGCGTCACTGCGTGCCCGTCCAATGTCGTAACCTGCGCGGAAGGAATACGGAGCACCGAATTCTGTGCTGCGCCTGCATGAGCCAACAGAAGCCCCACGCACGCGCAGACACTAGCGACCGCTCGCCGCAGCACCGGTGCCCACATAACTCACGCGCCACACCGTGTTCGATCCGTCATCGGTCACCAGCATCGAACCGTCTTTCGCGATCGTCACGCCCACCGGCCGCCCCCAGACCTTGCCCTCCGGCGTCACGAAGCCGGTAAGAAAGTCGCCGTACTCTCCTGTCGCCCGGCCATCGTGTAACGGTGCGTAGATGACCTCATAACCTGCCCGAACGCTCTTGTTCCACGAGCCATGCTCCGCCGCGAAGACATCGCCATCGAACTTCGCGGGAAAGTTGCCGCCATGCTCCGGGTAGAAGGTCATCTCCAGCGAAGCGAAGTGCGGTTGCAGGATCACATCCGGCGTGCGCACCTTGCTTTGCAGCTCCGGGTGCGTGCCCACCAGACGCGGATCCTGGTGTTCGCCCATGTACCACCACGGCCAGCCGAAGAAGCTGTCCTCCGGCACGCTCGAGATGTAGTCCGGAACGAGATTGTCGCCCAACCCATCACGCTCATTGGTAGAGCACCATAGTGACCCGGTGATCGGATTGATCGCTTCGCCCACGCAGTTGCGGATGCCGCTCGCGTAGATCTTTACGAACTTGCCTTCGGGCGTATATTCCAGCACATCGGCGCGGTGAAACTCACGCGGATGCGTATCCGGATCGTCCACATTCGAGCCTGATCCGACCGACACGAACATCCGCTTGCCATCCTTTGAGAACGTCACATCGCGCGTCCAGTGACCGCCGCCGCGCAGCTGCGCATAGCCCGGCAGCACCGGCACCACTGTCTCCGCAGCCCCGCTGGCCTTCGTATCGCCGGCTTTGTACGGGAACCGCACCACGCTGGTGGTGTTTGCGACATACACCCACTTGGGATTGGCCACCGGATAAAAAGAAATGCCGAACGGATGATCCAGGCCGGTCGCATAGGTCTCCCGCATCTCGACGCCGCCGTCCGTCTTGGTGCCGCGCAGCACGATCACCTCGCCGGCCTTGGAGTCGGCCAGGAAAAAATCTCCGTTGGGTGCCGTGCGGATCAGCCGCGGCTGTTGAAACCCGCCCTGCGCATACACCTGGACGCGAAAACCGTCCGGCGCCACCGGCATGGCGCCTTCGGGCCTTGGCACTACGTCTGCGCCATTGTCCACCGAGGTATCCGGCATGGGCTTGGGCAGATCGTTGACTGTGAGGTGCCGCAGCGTGCCTGGGTGCTCCTTCGTGTAGTCGGTGAAGGCGGCCTGGCCGGTCACAGGCGCGCTGGACTGTGCGTAAGCCGACACGGTACAAAGGGTGACGGCGATCAGGGCGGAGGGAACAAAGCGGGCCAGGCGCATACGTTCTCCAAAGGCGATTTTAGTTTTCACGTCTTATAAGGTGCGAGCGAGCGCAGAAGAGTTTCCTCTTCCGATCAGGGCTCAGCGGTCCGGTCTTCGCGTCCGCCACAACGCTCTGAAGCAAATTGCCCATAGCTATGCAGTGTCCTCTCGACCGAAGGCGAAGCCGAAGTGAAGAAACCCGCGGTTCAACATGCCACCGAAGGCCGTTACTGCAGTTCGCCATCCCGAGCGCAAATGAAGGCCCACACAAATATCCGGACTCAAACGATGTGGCCAATCGGAGCGAAAAGAAGGTCCTTCGACTCCGTTTGACGCAAAGCGCTAAACTCCGCTCAGGATGACAAATCAATGTATCCGATGAGCTCTTGTGGGTACCACACTAAGGATTAGGTTCCTGGCGACGGGGAACTTCAGAGATCTGCGCACCTTCCGGTGACGGCAACGCATCGGCCGATACCAGGGCCCGCGCGTCCTGCACGCTCGCGCCGGCTGTGAGCACCGCGCGGTTTCCATGCTGTGCCGTGTTGACGGTGCTCAGCACATCCCGCATGGCGGCCTCCCGGGGCGTGTGCGCCTGGTCCGCGCTGGCCACCCCTTTCAAGATGCCGAGAACGCTATTCACGGTATCCGCCGTGTGCTGCGCCGCCAGTGCATCGGGCGCGACCTCCTCCACCCGCAGGTGCAGGGCGCCGCTGAAGCGCAGGCTGGCGACCAGCTCCGTTTCGGTGGGCAGGGGCAGCTCAAATCCCATCACGGACAAACGGCCGTTCTGCCCAAACGGGAGGCCGATCCGCCCGATGCCCCAGGCCATCGAAAGCAGCGGGACCCGGTGAAAGCGCGCCGCCAGCAGCGAAGATCCCGGCCGCCACAGCGCCGCCGCGCCCGCGCGGTCCAGCATGGAATGAATCTGCTCGGGCGTGGGCGTGTTGGAGGCCGCGATGGTGTCGTATCCAAGCTGCGTCACCCGCAGTGTTCGCCCCTCCACCGGAATCGCAAAGATCTCATGCCCGGCGTAGGTCTCCGTGGCCCCGGCCAACCCCGCCAGATAGCTGCGCAGGCGGACGCCGTCGAAGTGCCCGACAAACACCTCCGAATACGCCACCGCGCCGTTGGGTCCGCGCGGATTCGGCATCCGGTGCAGCGCAAACGCCGCGCTGTCCAGATCACGCTCCGGATCGATCCCCGTGGCATCGACAAAGTGCTGCAGATCGCGGCTGCGCGGCGGCGGAACCCCGGCCTCCGGCTCACCCCAGTGGGTCAACGCCCGCAGCGGCCGCAGGTTGACATAGACGATCGCATCGCTCTCCGGCAGCAGACGCGCCGCCTCGGGCGGTGCCTTCGCCCGCAGCAGAATCAGCACCGCCAGCGCCGCCACCAGCGCCAGGCCTACCCAGAATGGCCACCATGATCTTTGTTTTGTCGTCATTTAGCTCGTTGTTTCGTCGTCATTCTCGAATGGAAAACGTAAAAATCTTGCCTGCATTGGAGATTCCCGGCACGTTCGACGAGCCCGGCGGCAGAACGCCGTACTCGCCCTTCTCAATGTCCTTCGGAACGGTGAAGACATACATGTCTTTGGCAATCCTGCTCGGGGTGAATTGGATCTCGTTGCGCTCCGAGCCGGTCGAGGAGTGAAACAGGCCGCCCGTCTTCACGCGAAAATCGCGGCTGCCGGAGTGCTCGTCGAAGCGGATGAAGTCGTACTCTTCAGCCTGCGTGCCGGCCGGCGCATAGATCAGGATCTGGACGCCCGTCTGCAGGTTCAGCGTCGACTGTCGGCCGTCGAGGTGTCCGTTCATGTCCTGCTTCACCAGGCCGTCCGTGGCGGCGTTCTTCAGCCAGCCGCTGGACTTGAACTGCACGCGCTCCGTCTTCAGCGGAATCCACTGGCCGTCCTTATCTTTGTAGTAGACCCCGATCTCGTCGATGCCCGGCGACAGCGGTGTGGGCTGCACGGAGTTTCCCGGAGCGCGCACGGCCAGCCCCGCGCTGTGCGCCTGCATCGCCGCGATCACCGCCTGGGAGACGCCGGCCTGTTTCAACGAGATCAGGTCGTCCGGCGTGGTGTAGAACGCGCCGGGATGGGTTTGAATCGTCTGAATGATGATGTTGTCATCCAGCCCAGCCTTGCTCATGCGCTCGATGGTGTCGTTGGTCAGCGGAATCGGCCGGCTCGCGTCCGTGTTGGGCTGCAGCGGGCCGTCATTGTCCGTGACCTGCGCCTGCAGCGCGCGTGGCGCGGAGCCCAGAACGAGCGTTACGGAAAGGATCACGAAAAGGAAAGCGCCTGCATGAAAGCGGCTCTTGCGCCACATGGGCCCCATGCTATCACTGGGCCGACCGCTATGGTATGCTCAGCCAAGTGTCGCGGCCTTCCGCGGCGTTGCGCTGTTTGGGCTGGCGTAGCTCAGCTGGTAGAGCACCTGATTTGTAATCAGGCGGTCGGGGGTTCGAATCCCTTCGCCAGCTCCAGTTTCGGGCAGTGAAAAGAGTAGCAACAGAGTCGTTGGTTCGGTTGAAACTGCGAGTCGTCCGCCTCCAGTCCCCCTTCGCCGGCATCTTCCATAGCTTGTTGGTGCGTTCGGGGCTTTGGTGTGCGTCGGTGGGGATCGCGAGTGGACTCTGAGCAGCGTAGGCACAGGTGGCCGAGTGGTTAATGGCAGCAGACTGTAAATCTGCCCCTCATCGAGGTACGGAGGTTCGAATCCTCCCCTGTGCACCATTCTCAAGCGCCCCGACACCACGCTGCAGCCGGTTCCGAAAGGTCCAGCCATGACGCCCGGCAGCTCCGGGCGTATGGGTGTGGCCCTGACCGTGATCGCGCTGCTGGCCCTGCTGGTCTGGCGGACCATGGATGCCGGGAAGTACCGGCAGCTCACCTGGCTGCTGCTCGGATTTTTCGCGTTCCGCGTCGTGCTCTCGTGGCTGCGTTCGCGTAGGATAGAAGGCGGCCATTCGAGAGACATCGAAGGGCCGTTCTGATGTAAAGGCCGATGTGATGTACAGGCCGTTGTGATGTGTAAGCTGATGTAGCTCAGTGGTAGAGCACTCCCTTGGTAAGGGAGAGGTCATGGGTTCAAGCCCCATCATCAGCTCCAGTTTTTCGAGCGGGTTCCGGATCCGCGATGCGCGAGGCCGACTCGCCAACTCGCTGACCCGCCAACTCGCTGTAGTGCGGGAGTAACTCAGTGGTAGAGTCACAGCCTTCCAAGCTGTTGGTCGCGGGTCCGATTCCCGTCTCCCGCTCCACAGATCTCAAAGCAGCACATGAACAACAGCGGTAAAGAAGGGCAGTAACCCCAGATGCAGCAGGACACAGTGGGATTCGCCGGAGCTTCCTCCGCGGACAACAGCGCAGTGGACCGTACCCGCGCGCTATACGAGCGCCCCGAAGTTGTCGTTGAGGATGAGGCCACCTTTCGCGAGGTAAAGGCCGCCGTCGATGCCCGTTTCTCCGAGATCGATGTGCAGGCCTTCCTGAGGTCGCTCGACCGCGCCGGTCTGCGCATTCGCGACTTTGAAGCGGTGCTCGCCGCCGGCAAACTCGGCCCCTCTGCGGCCGCGCAGTACGGCAGGCTCTCCGCCGGCGATCAAGGCCAGATTCGAGAACTCTATCTCGCCTCTCTGGAGCAGGTGGCGCCCCCGCTGCGTGATCGCTTTTTCAAGCTGTACGCATACTACTGAGAGTATGAGCTTGGAAGTTGGACGAGGGTCTGGCGAATATGTCGTGATGTCGCTGTGTCTATGAGCGTTTCGCCGCGACAGCATTCGTCAGTAATGGGCTAGGGAGTGTCTGACGAAAGACGATCCTCGTACGAAGTGCATCTTGTTGGAGGGTGGGGAGGGGTCGTGGAGCTTCAGCCCACGAAAAGGAGAGCCGATTATGGGCTTTAGCCCAGGGTTCTCTCCGCTTGCCAGCGCAAAACCCAGGGCTGAAGCCCCGTTTTTCTCCGCACTGAATGTCCGGGCTGAACAGGCTGCGGAAAAGTCTCTGCTCAGCCCGAAGCCGTGCCCCAGCGGCTGAAGCCGGATTGCAAACAAAGCACTTACGGGGTGGCTGAAGCCACCCCCTTCCCAAGAGCAGCGTTTTTCCGCAGCCTGTAAAGCCCGGACCTACCTCCGAAGAGCAAATGATCATTCGTCAGACACTACCTAGTGTGCCGAGTCTAAAGTTCGCAACATAGAGTTTGTCATCCTGAGCGAAGCGAAGGACCTGCTTTTGTTTGGGTTAGCGACAATGCCCTGTCTAGAAATGTGCAAAGAACTTCGGATTCACCACACTACCGCCTGGGCAGGCGGTCCTGGAACTGTTGGATGAGCGTGTGGACCTGCGAGGGCCAGGGGCGGTCTCCCTGGCCGCGGAGGGTTTCTGCCCACAGTAGTGTGCCGCGGGTGGTGTTCGGGCCGGGGGCGTAGATGCGGAGGGTCGCCAGGGAGTGATCTTCCGGGCCGTAGTGAATGCCTGCGGTGTCCATTGGGATGAGTAGAAAGGTCAGCTCAGGGGGCGTAGCGCCGGCTTCGCCCCCCGATGCCGGCGTGACCGTTTTGCCGAGGGATTGTGCGAGCTGGCGGAGCTGGGCGGCGGTGGAGCGGTCCATCGGCTGGGTCTCGACGGCTATCGTTTGCGCGTGTTTGAGCGCCTGGCGAAAGGTCTCCCAATTGCAGGTGTAGATGTCTTTTTGCAGGGTGCAACCGGGGTTGGAGCTGCCGTCCTGCGCCTGCATGGCCATGGATGCCGACGTAACGAGCGCGAGCGCTCCGAGCAGAAGGGCCGCTTTGCGGAGCGTTCCTGGGGTGGGTCCAGACGCGACTTTGGCGAAGGTTCGAGAGCCGGGCATAGGTGGTATTTATACGTTTGCCGGGTGCTGGAGGCAAGGTGGCGGGAACCGCGGGTCGCTCCACTGCGCTGCGCTCCGGTCGAGAGGCAGCGTTGTGGGTGGGTCCAGAGCAAACAGCAGATTCCCTTCGGGAATGACAACAAAAAAAGGCAGAAGCAAAGCAGGTTCCCTTCGGGAATGACAACGAGAAAGGCAAAAGCAAAGCAGATTTCCTTCGGGAATGACAACGAGAAGGGGCAAAGCAAAGGCGCAGGTGGGGGGAGTGCCTCCGTGGGCGAGTCTGCCTGCTGCAACGGGACTGCGAGAGTTGCGAGCAGCGGTGGCATCCTAAGCTGGAGAGAGCCTCTATGCCAGCCACTGCCAGCAAGACCGCCAAGCCGCCCGTTTATCTGCTCGACACCATGGCCTTTATCTTTCGCGCGTACCACGCGATGCAGCGGTCGCGGCCGATGTCCACGCGCACGGGCATTCCGACCGCCGCGACATATGTGTTCGTGAACATGCTGAACAAGCTGCGCGAGGACTTCAACCCGACGTACCTGGCGGCGGTGTATGACGTGGGGCGGCCGGTGCACCGCAATGAGCTCGCGGCGCAAATGAAGGACGTGCAGAAGTTCAACATCAAGACGCAGCAGTTTGAGGCGACGGAGTACGGCGGCTACAAGGCCAACCGCGTCGAGACGCCGCCGGACTTGATTCAGCAGCAGCCGTACATCCGGCGGGCGCTGGAGGCGTTCCGGATCCCGATCGTGTACTACGAGGGCTATGAGGCCGATGACGTGATCGGGACGCTGAGCTGCCAGTTGAGCGCGGTGGGGCACCAGGTGTTTGTGGTGTCGAGCGACAAGGACATGATGCAGCTGGTGAATGAGCATGTGTCGATCCTGAACCCGACGAAGGACAACCTGATCCTTGATCCGGCGGGCGTGGAAGGCGTGCTGGGGGTGCGGCCGGAGCGAGTGATCGACGTGATGGCGCTGCGGGGGGACTCGATCGATAACATCCCGGGGGCGCCGGGGATCGGGGACAAGGGTTCGGTGGAGCTGATTCAGCAGTTTGGGACGGTGGAGGCGGCGATTGCGGCGGCGACGGAGAATCCGGAGGCGATCAAGCGCAAGACGTACCGGGAGTCGCTGGCGAATAACCGGGACAATATCATGCTGTCGAAGGAGCTTGTGACGATCCATACGGCGGTGCCGATTGAGGCGGATCTGGACCTGATGCGGACTCCGGCACCGAATACAGCCGCGCTGCGGAAGCTGTTTACGGAGCTGGAGTTTACGACGCTGCTGAGGGACCTGGCGCCGGATGTGGAGGAGGTTGTTCCGGAGTACGTGGCGCGGGCAACGGATGCGGACTTGTCAAAACTGCTGGCAGAGGCGCGCGCGGCCGGGCACCTGGCGATTGCGCTGGCGGAGACCTCACGGGCGCTGAGCGAGGAGGTGGCGGCTGCGACAGGTGATGCGGGAAGCGAAGCAGAACTGGGCGGCGAGGCCGAGCCGGAGCCGGCGACGACGATGTCGCTGTTTGGAGGGCCGGTTAATGCGGCGGAGGCCAGGGCGGAGGCTTTGGCGGCCGTGGCGGATCGTGAACCGGGGGATGCGGCGTGCCGGATCGGGCTGGCGGCGACAGCGATGCTGGGCATCGAGGTGGCGTTGGAGACGCCGGGGTTGCGGGAGGCGCTGGTGGAGGTCTCGCTGCCGAAGCAGGTGCACGACCTAAAGGCGATTCTGCGGGCACTGGAGCCGCATGGCATCGAGCTGGCGGGCGAGATCACGGATGTGATGCTGCAAAGCTATCTCATCAACCCGACGCATGGCTCGCACACGTTGATCGATATCGCGGCGCGGTCGACCAGTCGGGCCTTAGTGCATCAGCCGACGAAGGAGAACCCCTCCGATAAGGATCGCTTGCCGGAGGCGGCTGCGGCTGTGGCTCGGCTGGCGGTGACCTTGGACGAACAGCTGGCGGAGGCGGCGCCGGTGGAGCATGACATTCCGGCGGATGAGCCGGGGTTGGGCGGGGCGCTGACGGCGGAGATGCTGTTTGCGGATGTGGGCATTGGTGCAGACCCAGGCGAACAGCAGGTTCCCTTCGGGAACGACAACAAAAAAAGCAGAAGCAAAAGCAAAGGCAAGACGCAGATCCCCTTCGGGGATGACAACAAGAGAGACGAAAGCGATAAGCAGGTCCTTCGCTCCACTCAGGATGGCAGGTCAAACGGTGACGAGTTTGGACGGCAACTGCATGAGCACTCGTCGCTAAACGAGGTGTATCGGCAGCTCGATCTGCCGCTGGTGCCGGTGCTGCTGCGGATGGAGCGGGCTGGGGTGCGGGTGGATCTGCCGCTGCTGGGCGAGATGGGGTCGCGGCTGGCGGTGATGATCGATGATCTGGCGGAGAAGGTGTATGCCAGTTCGGGGCACCGGTTCAACATCAACTCGCCGAAGCAGCTGGGCGATGTGCTGTTCAACAGGATGGAGCTGCCGAAGCCGCTGAAATACGGCAAGGGCAAGGTGATCTCGACGGCGCAGGACATCCTGGAGGACCTGGCGCAGCACCATGAGGTGCCGATGATGGTGTTGGAGCACCGGCAGCTGCAGAAGCTGAAGTCTACCTATCTGGATCAGCTGCCGGTGCTGGCGGATGCTCAGGGGCGAGTGCACACGACGTTCAATCAGGTGGGTACGGCGACGGGGCGGCTGAGTTCTACGAACCCGAATCTGCAGAACATTCCGATCCGGACGGCGGTGGGGCGGGAGATCCGGGCGGCGTTTATTGCGGCTCCGGGGAATCTGCTGATGTCGGCGGATTACTCGCAAATTGAGCTGCGGCTGATGGCGCACTTTTCACAGGATCCGCTGCTGCTGGACGCGTACCGGACGGGCAAGGACATTCACACGCTGACGGCGGCGGAGGTGTTCCAGGTCGCTGCGGAGACGATGGACAAGGAGACGCGGGCGCGGGCCAAGGCGGTGAACTTCGGAATTGTGTACGGGATTTCGCCGTTTGGGCTGGCGGCAAATCTGGGGATCGATCAGAAGGTCGCGCGGGAGTACATCGAGCGGTATTTCGATCGCTATAAGGGGGTAGCGACGTTTATCGAGCGCACGCTGGCCGAGGTGCGCAAGACGCAGGCGGTGCGGACGGCGTTTGGGCGGGTGCGGCCCATTCCGGATATTCAGTCCCGCAACGCGAATCAACGCGGGTTTGCGGAGCGGACGGCGGTGAATACACCGTTGCAGGGGACGGCGGCCGATTTGATCAAGATCGCCATGATCCGGATCGACCGCGAGATGCAGCGACGCGGGCTGCGGTCGCAAATGACGCTGCAGGTGCATGATGAGCTGCTGTTTGACGTGGTGCCGGACGAAGCCGAGGAGATGCAGGCACTGGTTAAGGAACAGCTGGAGGGGGTGGCGGAGTTCAGTGTGCCGATCGTCGCTGAGGTGGGCCTGGGGCAGAACTGGCGGGATATCAAGTAGATGACGGAGGAATGCTTCGGCTACAAGCGTCTATGGGTCACGCGTTCCTGTAGGGCAGGTGCGAACAGCAGATTCCCTTTAGGAACGACAATAAGAAAAGCGAGGACAACAGCAGATGCTCTCCCATTCGACTGCGCTCAGGGCGAATGACAGCAAGAAAATCAGGGACAATAGCAGATTCCCTTCGGGAATGACAGAAAGAAAAGCAAGGGCAACTGCAGATTCCCTTCGGGAATGACAACAAAAAAGCAAGGTGCTCTAGTTCCAGGCTGTGGTGTAGGCCGGGGCCGGATCTGGATCCAGATCCACCTGTCCCGGAAAGGACTCCGGCCAGGAGCTGGCAGCGTTCTTGAGGGCGTTGAAGCAGCCCGGATCCAGCTGGCCGGGGCTATCCTTGGCCAGCAGCGAAAGCACCTGTTCCCGTGACATGCCCCTGCGGTAGGGGCGGTCCTCCGCCATCGCGGAGTAGCAATCCGCCAGAGCCACGACGCGCGACTCGAGGGAGAGCGTATTGCTTCCCAGCTGGTGCGGGTAGCCGGAGCCGTCCAGACGCTCATGATGCTGCTCGGCGATTTGAGCTACCCGATCGAACTTCGGGACACGGCGGAGAATGCTTCCGGAGAAGGTGGGGTGGCGGCGAACGAGTTCCCATTCGCCCTCGTTGAGCTTGCCGTTTTTGTCGAGGATAGCGTTAGAGATCGCGAGCTTTCCCACATCGTGCAGCAGGGCAGCGCGGCGGATGGTGTCGCACGCCGCCCGGGACAGGTCGAGCTCCCCCGCGATCGCGCAGGAGACCTGCATTACGCCGAGGGAGTGCCGGTAGGTGAAGGGCGATTTCGCGTCGACGATGCCCGCGAAGGCTTCGCAGATGCGATCGATGCGCCGGTCGGTGATCTCGGTGATGACGCCCGGGTCAAGCGCGAGGACGGCCAAACGCGTCTCTTCCACATCGGCGGAGGGCAGGCAGTGCTGCCAAAGCTGCCCCGCGCGATGCAGCGAGCGAGCGACGGCGACGAGGTCGGGGTCGTACCAAATTTTGCGACGTGTGTTGAGTTCGCTCACGGCGCGCTCGGGACCGGCGGCCACGGCGTAGGCATCGAGGTGTTGCGCGATAAGGCAGATGCGGGAAAGAGTCGGTATTTCGGCGCCGCGCCGGCCATCGGGGTAGCCGGAGCCGTCCCAGTGCTCGTCCAGGCCGCGGACCGCATCGGCTACGGGAGCGCCGAGCTGCAGGTGGGCGGCGATGGCGCCGCCTCGTTCGCAGCGCAAGGTCATCAGCTCCTTGGTGTGGTTTTCCGGCGAGATTGCGAGCTGGAAGAGGTGCTGGGCGCGGTCTACGATCGAGTCTTGCGGACGGCTTTGGCGCCACAGTTCGCGCAAATAACGCAGATCGGGACGGTCGGGACGGGTCCAATCGGTAAGCTTGGAGGCGTTCTTCACGGCTCGTTCGTCACCTCCGCCCAGCATGGCGCAGAGGCGAGCCGCATTCGACGAGCAGCCGGCGTCCTTGAGTTGGAGCGCGTAGTAGAGCGATGCAAGCTCCCCAAAGCTGAGGCCGGCGGCGACCCCGATTCTCATGCCGAGCAGACAGCAGCGCAGAGAGTGGCCGAGCAGTGCACCTTCGGTCAGATCCAGCGCAAAGGTCAGCGCGGAGATGATCTCCGACAACTGCATTCCCTCCGATGCACAGGGGATGGGCGTCGCTGGGAAGGCGCAGACGCTCGGAGGAGGGAGGGAGAAACTTGGGGTGCTCAGCATGCCGCGGCGACGCCATCCGTGCTGACAGCGGTGCTGTTTGGGGTTGCCGTGGAAATCGAAGCTGGAGCGGTTGTGGCAGGCATGCTGCTTCCCCAGCGGCCCACCGCTGCAGAAAGCGCGGCGAAGCAGGTGGCATCGAGCTTGTGGGGAACGTCTTCGGCGAGGATATCCAGGATGCGCCCGGCTTCCAGGCCAGGACGGTAGGGCCGGTCTTCCGCCATCGCGGCGTAGCAGTCTGCCATGGCGATGATGCGCGATTCGAGGGAGAGCTGCTCGTCCCGGAGCTGAAACGGATACCCGGAGCCGTCCAGGCGTTCGTGATGCTCGCCGGCCAGGACGGCGAGTTCGCGGAAGGCGCTTACCCGGTGGAGAATCGATGCGGACAGGGCGGGGTGGCGGGTGACGACGGTCCACTCCCGGGCAGTGAGGCGGCCGCGTTTGTCGAGGATGCGGTTGGGAACGGCGAGCTTGCCGATGTCATGCAGAAAGGCGGCGCGGCGAACCAGCGAGATGCGCTCCGGCGTAAGCCCCAACTCAGCGGCCAGGCTCACCGCTACCTCGGTTACGCCGAGGGAGTGGTGGTATGTGAAGGGCGATTTTGCATCGACAACGTTGCCAAAGGCTTCGCAGATCCGGTCCACCCGTTCCGGGGTGAGCGCGGAGGACAGGCCGGGATCCTGGCGGAGAACTTCGGTGCGGGTCTCTTCCACGTCCGAGGCCCGGCACTGCTGCCACAGTTTGCCGGCGGTGTGGAGGTGCTGCGCGGCACGGACGACCGCGGGGTCAAACCATGTGCCGCGGCGGGTGCGCAGCATCTTGAGGGCAGTTTCGGGGCCGTGTTCCGAGGCGAAGGCGTCCAGCGTCTGGGCTACGGAGCAGATTCTGGCCAGCAGTGGAATCGCCTCGCCATACAGGCCGGAGGGCAGGCCGGAGCCGTCCCAACGCTCCTCGATGCGGCAGACGGCTTCGATAGTCAGACTGCTCATGCCGAGGTGCTGCATGATCTTTGTGACTCGGGAGCTTTGCAGCTCCCACTCACCGCGCGGATCCTCATTGTCCGCGCCGGAGCCGAGAAGGCGGCCGATGCGGCCGGGCAGGGGCACGTTGGGAAGGACCTCCCGCCAGATACGCTCCAGCAGGATGGGATCGGCGGCAAAGTCGCGCCCCCAGCCGGAGAGGGACCAGGGACCGCGATCGTCCGCAGCCATGATGTGGGAGAAGCGGGTGGCACTGTCCGAGCAGCCGATGTCCTTAAGGAGCAGAGCATAGTACAGGCTGGTCAACTCGTCCGCAGGCAGATGGAATGGCTCGGCGAGGCGCATGCCGACGAGGCAGGTGCGGAGGGAGTGGCCGGCCACCGCGCCATCGGTCAGGTCCAGCGCAAAGGTGAGCGCGGAGATCACCTCAGACAGGGAGACGGCGCCCTCGCTATAGGAGATGGTTTGGCCGAAGCTGGCGGAGGTTTCCAACAGTGATCCTCATGAGAGCCCGATCCGCTGTCTTGGTTGCGCGCGAGGGGGCAGCGAAGCGAGTGGCTGGTGCGACGTATCTAGATTCAGTGGTTCAACGATGTACCGCTATGCCTCAATGGGAGTGAGGAGCCCACGAAGGTGGGATTACGTTTCAGTAACCGCTCAGGATGATCTCGAAGACGGTGCGTGGTCATAGTGGACTTATCGGCAGCCGGCGCGAGAACTTTAACGAGCGGCGAAGAGCGATTGATGGAAAAGGTGTGAAATATTGTTCGCGGAGAAGAACCAGGGCTGAACAGGCTGCGGAAAAAGACTCTGCGCAGGTGGAAACCGGCACCCCAGCGGCTAAAAGCTGGATTATGAACAAAGCACTTACAGGGTGGCTGAAGCGGCCCCCTTCCCAAAGGCAGCGTTTCTCCGCAGCCTGTGAAGCAGATAAAGCGTTCCTGTGCAGCAAGCGAACAGCAGATTCCCTTCGGGAATGACAGAAAGAAAGGCGAGGACGACAGCAGATTCCCTTCGGGAATGACAGAAAGAAAAGCGACAGCATTATGCCAATCAGGCTGCTCCTGGTCTACGTTCAGGCTCCCAGTTCGGAGCGGATGGCGGCCGCGATGGCCTCGGCGTGGTGGCGCATGCGGGTCTCGTCTTCGGCCTCAATCATGACGCGCGCCAAGGCCTCGGTGCCGCTGTAGCGGATGACGACGCGGCCGGTTTTCCCGAGTTCGTCTTCGGCGGCGCGGATTCTGGAGATCACGGCGGGAAGGGTGTCCAGGGGACGCTTTTCGCGGACACGGACGTTGAGGATGACCTGCGGGAAGGTCTTCAGATCCGCAATGAGCTCGCCGAGGGTCTTGCCGGAGCGATGAACGATGTCGAGGACGGTGAGCGCGGTCAGCAGGCCGTCGCCGGTGGTGGCCTTGGAGGGGAAGAGGATGTGTCCGGACTGCTCGCCGCCGAGCGCTGCGCCGCTGCGCCGCATCTCTTCGAGCACGTACTTGTCGCCTACCTGGGCGCGCAGCATGCGGATGCCGGAGCGGCCGAGCGCGGCCTCAAAGCCCATGTTGCTCATGGTGGTGGCGACGACGGTATTGCCGGTCAGCAAGCCGCGGGCCTGCAGATCGCGGGCGCAGGCGAGCATGACGGCGTCGCCGTTGACGACGCGGCCATGTTCATCGGCAAAGAGGGCACGGTCGGCGTCGCCGTCGAAGGTGAAGCCCATGACGGCGCCGCGCTCCCGCACCTCCGCGGCCACGATCTCTGGATGGAGGGCGCCGCAGCGCTCGTTGATGTTGCGGCCGTTCGGGGAGGCGTGGGTTACCTCGACGGTGCCGCCGAGTTCGCTGAAGAGCTGGGGGGCGACGGCGGAGGCGGCGCCGTTGGCGCAGTCGATGACGACACGGCGATTGTCGAGCGAGAGGCCGGGGACGGCGTCGCGCAGGAACTGGACGTACTCGACCCGCAGGGACTCGTTGACCGGCGGCAGAGTGGCCGGGTCGGCGGCGAGGGCGTGGTCACCCTTGGAGCGGTCGCCCTTGGAATTGCGGGTGAGTTCCTCTTCTATGAGCGCCTCGATGGCGAGTTCTACGGCGTCGGGCAGCTTGTAGCCATCGCCGCCGAAGATCTTGATGCCGTTGTCCTGCCAGGGATTATGGGAGGCCGAGATGACGACGCCGGCGCGGAAGCCGTGGGTGTGGGCGAGAAACGCGATGGCCGGGGTGGTGAGGACGCCGGCGAACTCGATCTCCGCGCCCCCGCCGCGCAGGCCGGCGGTCAGGGTGGCGGCGATCCAGGGGCCGGACTCGCGGGTGTCCATGCCGAGGACGACCCGGACGGGCCTTCCATCGTTTTCCGTGCCGAGTTTTTTGGCGAGGGCGGCGCCGATGGCGAAGAGGGTACGAGGATCGAGGGGGGACTCTCCAGCAACGGCGCGAATGCCGTCGGTTCCGAACAACTTACGCATGTGTTTCTCCGCTGCCTATCTTACGAGGTTGGCGCAGGAGGGCTCTACCAACTTTGATTGGAGTGGGGGAGCAACAGCAGGTTCCCTGCGCGAATGACAACAAGAAAGGCAAGGGCAAAGGCAATGACAGAAAGGCAATGGTGGTGTGATTAGAGCAAATTATTTACAGGTATAAAGGTGTCATCTCGACCGGAGCAGACAGTTTTACCGTCTGCGCAGTGGAGAGACCCCTGTATCTTGTGTGCTGCTGCACAGAGGTCTGTGGAGCTACATGCGAATACAGGGGTCTCTCCACTGCGCTGCGCTTCGGTCGAGATGACACTGCATAGCTAAAAGTAATTTGCTCTAGCAGTCGGCGCAGAAGTGTCCGCGCCAGGCGGTGCGGGCCTCTTTGAACAGGATGGGCAGGGTGAGCAGAGCGGCGAGGTCGTCGAACCAGGCAATGCCGAAGACGGCGTTGAGCCCCAGGCCGAGCAGCGCCAGCAGAGCGAGGTAGGCGCAGGTGGCGGATTGAATGGCGTCGGCTGCAAGCGCGGCGTTGTGAATGCGTTTCGCCTCCCCGCGCTTTTTTCGAGCCAAAACGGGCATAACGATGAGCGAGGCCACGGTGATCGCGATCCCGGCGCGGCTTTGATCGGGGTGGATATGCAGGGCGAACGAACCGGCTGCGGCGCCCAGAACGATAAAGGCGAGGACAAACAGCAGAATGCCCGCGAGTCGAGCGGCGCGACGCTCGGAGATGCGTACCGTTCGCGACCACTGCGAGAGCACCACGATGGCGGAGATCAACTCCACGACGCTGTCGGAGCCGAAGGCGAGGATAGCCGGACTGTGGGCGGTGATGGCGGCGTAGGCCGAGACGGCGCACTCGACGATCTTCCAGGCCAGCGTGATGCCGCCAAGCCAAAGAGCCGTTGCCGATACCTGCGAACCGTGCCCCATAGAGACGGTTGTGGCGGACGCGGCTTCGGTTTGGATCAGTTCCGGCACGGGTGGGGGCGATGCTTCGTAAGGTCAGGGTGCAAATGCTTGTGATCAGACTCGGCAAACCGCCGCAGGATGCGGGAAGGTTGGGCTCAAGCGGGCGGCAGCACCCGGGCCCGGAGCTCGCCGAAGGCCAGCCGGGCGCGAATCTCCTGGCCGCCGGATGCTGAGGCGGCATCGCGAAGCAGTCTGCCGCCGGGGCCGTAGACCAGGGCGTAGCCGCGCTCGAGTACGCGCAGGGGACTCATGGCTTCCAGGCGGGCGGCGGAGGTATTCAGGCGGCGTGCCGCGTGTTCGGCCGTGCGCTGGATGACGGCTTGGAGGCGCCCCCGCAATGCGCTTTCGTATTGCTGGGCAGCATGGAGGCGCACTGTGGGGCTTTGCCGGTTCAGCCGCAGGGTGAGCGTCTGCAGTCGGCCGTAGTCGCGGCGCAGACGGTCGTGTTGGGCGGATTCCAAGCGAAAGCTGAGTTCGTCGGTTCGCTGCGCGCGGCGATTGAGGCTGTCCTGAACGCGGCGGAGGACGCCGGGGGCGCCCAGGCGAGCGAGACGGCCTCCAGCCCGCAGCATTTCGAGGGAACTGGCCCGGAGAAGGCGGCTGTGGAGGCGATCGACGCGCTCCTCGACGCGGTGCTGGGCGGCGGTGAGCAGCTCGGCGGCGGCGGAGGGCGTGGGGGCGCAGAGGTCGGCGGCGGCATCGGCGACCGTGGAGTCGGTGGCGTGGCCGATGCCGGTGATGACGGGGAGGGCGGAGGCGGCGATCGCGCGGGCGACGGCCTCGGCATCGAAGCCGTGGAGGTCTTCCCAGCTGCCGCCGCCCCGGGCCACGAGGATCACCTCGGCGCGGTCAGGATGCGCGGAGAACCAGCGTACGCCGGCGGCGATTTCGGCCGGGCAGTGGGGCCCCTGAACGGCGGCCGGGTAGATGAGCAGCTGCACGGCCGCGTGGCGGCGGCGGCAGACCTTGATGATGTCGCGCAGCGCGGCGCCCCGCGGGCTGGTGACGATGCCGATGCAGCGCGGAAAGGGCGGCAGGGGACGCTTCCTGTCGAAGAGACCTTCACCGCGCAGACGCTCCTTAAGCCGCTGCACGGCGGCCAGCAGCGCGCCGAAGCCGATCTGCTCCATCCACTCGACGATGAGCTGCATCTGGCCGCGGCTCTCGTAGAGGCTGAGCTGACCGTGGAGGCGCACGGCGTCGCCGTCGGCGGGACGGAAGCGAACCAGCGCGGCCTGGCGGCGGAAGAGCACGGCGGAGAGCTGTGCGCCGGCGTCCTTGACGGTGAAATAGCAGTGGCCGCTGGCGGCGGGCCGCCAGTTGGAGATTTCGCCTTCCACGGTGATCTGGCCGTAGCCGCGCTCGACCAGGCCGCGGACATGACGCACCAGGCCGGAGACGGTCCAGGTTTGCGGCGTGATCTCCGCTTCCGGGATTTCTCCGGGAAGGAGCGTAAACGCTGGGTTCCTTGCTGCCGCGCGTTCAGGAGGAGCGACCTGCCGCCGCACTGCCGGCGATGTGGCAAGGGCCTGGGCGAGAGGCCGACTTCTATCCGGGACGGTTTCCGCTAAAGTTTTTGAAGGATCTACCGATAAGCTCTCCAGCAGGTGGCCGGGGGGTGCAGGTGAAGATGGGGGCTCGGCGGAAGGATTGAAGAGGCCGGAAAAGAGCTCCGGTTGCGTGCTCGTGACGGGGCGGCGGCGGCCGCCACGTCTGCGCAGACTGGCCAGGGTAAGTTCCACCTCCGGCTTTGGGTCGTCATGCACGTTGACCCTGAGTGTACGCTCAGCAGGGTTGGGGGCTTTTGTTGTGGAGACGGGTCGTCCTTGCGGCTATCTCTGGATTTGGTAGCTGCAAGGCGGCAGCAGGTTCCCTGCGGGAATGACAGAAAGTAAGGCAAGGGCGACAGCAGATTCCCTTCGGGAATGACAGAAAGTAAGGCGGCAGCAGATTCGCTGCGGGAATGACAAAAGAAAAGCAAGGACAACAGCCCCTGCTCACTTCGGGTAATCCGCTTTGGCAAGCGTGGTTAGCTGGCCTGAAGCATGGCGCGGGTGACGCGCAGGAGATCGTCCGGGCGGCAGGGCTTGTTGAGCAGCTTGAGGGGACGCTGCATGTGCCGCGAATGGGCGCGGACGCTGGCCGCGTTGCTCGCGTAGGCGGTCAAAAGCAGCATTTGGGTCCCGGGCAGCACCTGCTGCATGCGATCCGCAAATTGGAGGCCGGATTCCTCGGGCATAGTGACGTCGCACAGCACCAGGGCGGGTTCGAAGCTCTTCGCGCGCTCAAAACCCTCCGCGGCGGAGTAGCGGGCCTCAGAGTCAAAACCGTTGACTTTGTAGATCATGCACAGCGTATCGGCCACGAGCCGATCATCGTCGATCACGAGAACGCGTGTTTTCATGGGCACAAACCTCTTCCGCGGGAGGACAGATCGGGTAAGCGTTCGTTAAGGAAATCGTGCGGCGCGGAAGGCAAGCCTGGAATGCGGGTGCCGTACGATGTAGTGTAAGGCAAACCCGGAGAGGCGTATAGACCTTTGCGAACGCCATTCGGGTTTTTTCATAGTGCAGCCGATTTCGCTCGATTTTACAGAAGAAGGGAACCGATGAGCTTTTTTGCCCTGCTTGCCGGCGCGGTTTTGCTCACCGTTGTCCTGCTTGATGCGTTTCAAAGCATTATTCTGCCGCGCCGGCCTGTGGGGCGTTTTCGCATCACGCGCCTCTTCTTCCTTTCGACCTGGCAACCGTGGAAATGGTTAGCACCGGCCTGGCGTTCGCGGGCCAGCCGGGAGCAGTTTTACAGCATCTACGGCCCGCTTTCGCTGCTTGTCCTCTTCTTTCTCTGGGCTTTATTGCTGACGACGGGGTTTGGGCTGGTGTTTTTCGCTCTGCGCCTAGCTTTTCACGATCCCCTGCTCAGGGACGCAAGCCAGTGGGAACGCTTGCGCTCGTGCCTGTACGTCAGCGGGACCACCATCTTCACGCTGGGGCTGGGTGACGTGCTGCCGCAGTCCCATCTGGCGCGCCTGCTGACAGTGATTGAGGCGGGAACAGGGCTGGGCTTTGTGGCCCTGGTGATCGGCTATGTGCCGGTGCTGTATACCGCGTTTTCACGCCGTGAGGTGCTGGTGGCCCTGCTGGATGCGCGCGCCGGCTCACCGCCGACGGCGGTTGAGCTGCTTCTGCGGCATGATTTTCCAGGCGGACCGGAGGCGCTGCGGGACCTGCTGGCGGAGTGGGAACGCTGGTGCGCGGAGATGTTGGAGACGCACATCTCCTACCCGCTGCTCTGCTATTACCGCTCGCAACATGACAACCAGAGCTGGCTTGCCGCCCTGACTGCGCTGCTGGACGCCTGCGCCCTGATCATTGCCTCGCTGGACGGTCGCGAGACCAGGCAGGCACAGCTTACCTTTGCGATCGGGCGGCACACGCTGGTGGACTTGGTGCACGTCTTTCATTTGGAAGCGGAGGAGAAGCGGGTGTGGCAGGGGCCATTGACCCGGCTGCCGGAGCAGGAACTCGCACGTATGTGCGAGCTGTTGGCGAAGACGAGCTTTTCGCCCTGCGCACGGCTGCAGGGGGCAAGGCATTACGAACGTTTTATGGCGCTGCGCAAGCTGTATGAGCCCTCGGCGTGCGCACTGGCTGAATATATGCGCCTGAACCTGCCGCATTGGATGACGCCGCCCACGACAGTGGGGAGGCCGAACGATGTTTGGGCGGTGATGCGGGAGCTCAGTGCGCCGGAGTCGGAGTCCGGCGCCTTCACCAGCCACATCAGCCCGCAGGCCACCGCTGTGCACCTCAGTTCACACGACGACGAGCCAGAGTAGGAGTGGACCTGTAACCAGTAGGACGTTAGAGCATGATTCGTGCAGGTGTACTCAAGAAGGGTCGTTTCTTGGGAGGGAGCCGTGGGCTTCAGCCCACGGAACAGGAGCGCAGTCCAAGTGCCCTTCAGGGCTGGGCTCTGCTTCCGTTTCCAAACGGCCCAGGGCTAAAGCCCTGCTCCCTGCAGCGCTGGATTCAGCGGCCTGAAGGCCGCTGCTCCCTCCCAAGAACTGGGTATATTTATGGTGATCATGCTCTAGGTAGTGTCTGACGAATCGCAAGGAACGGTTTTGGGTGTAGCAGCCGGATTTTAGCCGGCTGAACCGGCAGTCGAAAGAGGGCTTTGACAGGCTGCAGAAAACGCTGCTCTCGAGAAGGGGGTGGCTTTCAGCCACCCCGTAAGTGCTTTGTTTGCAATTCGGCTTCAGCCGCTGGGGTGCGATTTCGGCTTTGCAAAGACTTTTTCTGTAGCCTGTTAAGCCCTGGTTTCCCGACAAACTAGCCCTATAGGGCTCCATCTATGGCTGCTTCTGTCCGTGGGCTGAAGCCCACGGCTACACCGAAACCATTCACATAGACACTACCTAGCGTCGCGGCAGCGTGGGAGCGGCCTGCGGGTTCAGCTTTTCCGAGGCTACCTGGGCGGCGACCCCGAGCTTGCCCTTGGCGTCCTTGTCGTGATCCTTCAGCTCGGCGTAGATGTGCCGCGCGTCTGCGGTCTTGCCTTCATTGGTGTAGAGGGAAGCAAGCTGCAGCTGCGCGAGCCCGGGAGGAACCGTGGTGGCGTGACCCTTCGCGAGCTCCTGATAGAGCGTGACCGCTGCGTCGTTGCGTCCGGTCTGCTCATAGAGCTGGGCGAGCGCCATCTTGCCCAGGGCAGCGGTGTCGCCGTTCCAGCTGCCGGCGACCTTCTTCAGCGTGTCCTCGGCGGGGCCGTTCTGGCCGGCTTCCATGGAGGTAAGGCCGGCGAAATACAGGGCCAGCTTCCCGGGCTCGGTCAGGTTGAAACGCCGGGCAACCTCGGTAAACTGCGCATTGGCCTTTGTGGCGCGCTCCTTGGCTGAGTTGAAGGACTTCATGCCCGGGGGCAGCGGCTGGTCGGGGCGAACCAGAGGGGTCTGATAGGTCTGCAGCGCTTCGCCGAAGGCGGTCTGGGCCTCGGTGGTGCGGTGCTGGTAGATGGAATAGCCGGTCGCGATGGCGGCGATCAACAGCAGCGCCAGGCCGCCAATAAGAAAGGTGGCGCGCCGGTTGGTGCGGGCCCATTGCAGGCTGTTTTCTCCGGCGAGCACAAACTGATCCGTTTGCTTGCCGTTACGCTTGATTGCGGTGTTCACTCGAGTTTCCGTCCTTCACAGAGCCTGGAACGGCGCGCCGGATGTACCGGGGCCGGGCATTGGTTTCAGTTTAGCAGCACGGTTTACCGCACTGTACGTACCCGGGATCGCGGGCGTACGAAGCCTTTTCCGATCCCGAAAAAACAATACCTTGCAAACCGTGCGATGGCGGGCATAGTATCGGCTCGCTACCGGGACAGTGCACTTGAAATGCAGCACGCGGAAGCTTTGCGTTCGGCTGATTTGTGCTTTGTTTTGTTCGAATTCAATATTTCTGCCGGAGACGGCGCGGCAGACAGAGGAGCAACACGGTTATGGCATGGTATGCCTATTGCATTGGGGAGCGGTCCGCATTTCCTGAACTCGCTCACCATCGTCGTCCGATGCCCCTGGAGGGCGTGGTCGGGCTCTTCGGCGGACAGACGTTTCTGTTTCCCGCGGCGGATCTAACCGTGATCGTCTCCGAGCATCTGCCTGAGGATGCGGCCCGCATGACCGGCCCGGATGCTGCCGACGCTGCTCGCGAGCACGCGAAGGTGATTGCCGCCACATTTGGACGATCCACAGTGCTGCCGTTCCGTTTTGGCACCTGTTTCGAGGATGACGACGCGTTGCGGCGTTCCGTTCGGTCGAATCAGCGGCACTTCATGGCCAACGTCGAACGACTGCGCGGAAAGGCCGAGATGCACCTGAAGGTGCTGGTCGACGATGTCTGTCCGGAGAAGGACGATCGCACTGCCGCCCATGCCGCGGGGCAGGCGTATCTGTCGCACCTGCGCGAATCGGCTACCCGGCAACGGGAACGCCAGTCGCGCGCGCGGGCGCTTTCGGTGCAGATGCACCGCATGTTCCTGCCGCTCGAGGAGGAGGTCACGTGCAAGCGCACGGACTCCGGCAAGATGCTGCTGGATATTGCGCATCTGGTGGATAAAAAGACGGTGGAGCGCTACCAGAACAAGTACAGCTCGGCGACCCTGCAGCTGAAAGACTGCGCGATGCAGCTGTCGGGGCCGTGGCCGCCGTACCATTTTGTGCATGGGCATACGTCGCGGGTCCACGCGTAAAAACCTGCGTCGAAAAAGTCAGGCGTGAAGCGAGTTCCAGGGTCGATCTGGCGGGTCGCCATGCTACCCGCCGACGCGCATCGGCCCGCTCGCACGGTGTGTACCGGCGCTATAGCCGGAGCTGCATAGAGCGATTTCCTTGTCATTCGGCATTGCGCCTGCGCGTATGATCCGATGCAGCGAGAGGTGACGCATGGCGAACACGACCCTTGTTCCCCTAAGTGAATATCTGGAGACGACCTACCGTCCCGACTGCGACTACCTTGAAGGACAGGTGCTGGAGAGGAATTTGGGCGAACGGCCGCACGCAAAGCTGCAGAATTACTTCCTGTTTACATTTACTTTGCACCGAAAGGCCTGGGCTGTAACCGTACTGCCGGAACAACGCGTTCAGGTAAAGCCGCAGCGCTTTCGTGTTCCGGATGTTTGCATCGCTCGCAGCTCGGACCCGGATGATCTCATCGTTCGGACCGCTCCGCTGCTCTGCATCGAGGTGCTTTCCAGCGAGGACACCATGGCGGACATGCGCCGCCGGGCCGAGGACTACCGGGGCATGGGCGTCGTGCATGTCTGGGCCGCCGATCCCTGGAAACGTCGCGCCTACATGTACGGAGCGAACGGCTTTGCGCAGCCCACAGACGGCTTTCTGCGGATTCCCGGGACGCCGATTGCTGTTGCGTTGACCGATCTCTTTGCAGAGCTCGATCCGCAGTAGAGCGCGGTTGTCTCAGGCCTGGCTTTCTGCGGTTGGCTTTCTGCGGCTTAGGACCGAGGAGCGGCCTTTGCGGCGCTTGTCGCTGGCGTGGTCGATCATCTTCCAGAAGCCGACAAAGTAGTCGATGGCGGAGATGATGGAGACGACTGCCATCCAATAGACCGCGGTGACGGCCAACAGATGCACACCGATGACCACGGGGCCGAAGACCCACTCATACCAGCGGTGGTTGAGGATGGCGGCGACGACAGAGACGATCTGGATGACGGTCTTCAGCTTGCCGATATCGGAGGCCTGAATGGTGAAGCCTTCGGAGGCGGCAATGGAGCGCAGGCCGTTGACCAGGAACTCGCGGCCGATGACCAGAACGGCGATCCAGGGCGGAACGACGTGTGGGTTGTACGCTACGAGCACGATGAAGGCCGCTGAAACCATCAACTTGTCGGCCAGCGGATCAAGCAGCATCCCCAGCGTGGTGATCTGGCCCCGCCTGCGCGCAAAGTACCCGTCGAGGCCATCGGTGATAGAGGCCAGGATGAAGACGACCGAGGCGAAGATCTCCTGCTCGCCGTGGGCGCCGCGGAAGGGCGAGTGCGCCGAAAGCGCCCAGATCAGCACCGGAACGGCGGCGATGCGGGACAGCGTGATGGAGTTGGGCAGATTCACTGGCGGCTCGGCTCGCGGAGCGGCAACACAGTCATTTTGTCACAGAGAGGTCGGCACTCAATGAAAGGAAGAAGGCGTCTACGGATTTCCGAATCTCTTATACCGGCAGCGGTTGCGCTTGAAAAAAGCAGAGATCGCTCCCTCATGCAAGGTTATCGAGCCATGGCTGAAGACTTGGAGCGCGAAGCAGAGGCAATGGAGTGGAGCGAAGCGGTCAGGCGTGACCCGGTTGAGCCGCACTGTGATTGCAGCCGGGAATAAACGATAGCGGAATTTCGATGTTCACCCCGCTACCGCTGTTCAGGCGTACATGCCGCGCTGCTTGGTGGTGTAGGCGACGCGGTCGATGGCGAGCATGTAGGCCGCGATGCGGTTGTCGACATTGTGGGCGACGGCGTACTGGAGAACGTCGGTGAAGCTGTCGGACATGATGCGGTCGAGGCGCTGATTGACCTCGGCTTCGGTCCAGAAGTAGCCCATGCGGTCCTGCACCCACTCGAAGTAGCTGGTGGTGACGCCGCCGGCGTTGGCGAGGATATCGGGGATCACAAATACCCCATTCGCCGCGAGCATCTCGTCGGCGACGGTGGTGGTGGGGCCGTTGGCGCCTTCGCAGACGATCCGGGCCCGAACGCGGTCGGCGTTGCGGCTGGTGAGCACGTTTTCCGTCGCCGCGGGGATCAGGATGCCGCAGGGATGGAGCAGCAGCTCGTCCTTGTCGGCGGCCTCCGCCTCCGCAAAGCCGTGGATGGAGCCGGTGCGGGCCTTGTGCTCGAGCAACTCGGAGATGTCGAGGCCGTTGGTGTTGAAGAGCGCGCCGTCATACTCGGCGATGCCGATAACCTTGTAGCCCTTATCCCAGAGAATTTTGGCGGAGTTCGAGCCGACGTTGCCGAAGCCTTGCACGACGACGGTGGTGTCTTCCGGACGCATGTTCAGGTGCTTCAGCGCCTCGTCGCAGCAGACGGAAACGCCGCGCCCGGTCGCCTCGCGTCGTCCTCGCGACCCGCCCATGTTGACGGGCTTGCCAGTGACGACCGAGGTGACGGTCTGACGCATGTGCATGGAATAGGTATCCATGATCCAGGCCATCGTCTGCTCGTTGGTGTTCATGTCGGGGGCGGGGACGTCCTTTTCCGGGCCGATGAACTCGATGAGTTCGGCGGTGTAGCGCCGGGTCATGCGCTCTAACTCGCCTTGGCTCATGTGTTTGGGGTCGCAGATTACGCCACCCTTGGCGCCCCCGAAGGGGATATTGACGACGGCGCACTTCCAGGTCATCCAGCTGGCGAGGGCGCGGACCTCGTCGAGGGTGACATCGGGCGAGTAGCGGATGCCGCCCTTGGCCGGGCCGCGGGCGACGGAGTGCTGCACCCGATAGCCGGTGAAGACCTCGACTGAGCCGTCATCCATGGCGACAGGGATGTGCACGATGATCTCGCGCGCGGGGTAACGGAGCACCTTCCAGATGCCGGCGTCCAGGTTGAGCTTGGTGGCGGCGGTGTCAAAGCGGGCCGCCTGCGCCTCCCATGGATTTGTTTCTTGTGCGAGGGAGACTGCGCTGCTGGTTGTTGCTGAAGCCATACTGCTGTCCTTCTTTCCTGCGGGGTACGGACCGGCGGCAAGCGCCTGTGCGGTCGGTACCAGGTTCTCTGTGGCCATGTTGCGGATCCTCCTTGGCCTGCACCTGTTGGATGTGGGCCAGGGTGGTTCGGAGCCGATATATCGTTCTGCGCCCTGGGGTTTGAACCCCAGCCAAACCGGGCGATAGTAGGCGCACGGCATGGGGTTTGGCAACCCACGAAGGTGGTATCTGTTTGGATACTATGAACCCTATGCCCCGCAGCGAGACGACCCCGAACTTCGACGAATTTTCACGATTAGCAGCGATCCACACCCTGGTGCCGGTGGTGCGCTCGGTCGCGGCCGATCTCGAGACGCCCGTGGGCGCGTTTTTGCGGGTGGCCGCCCATGAACCCGAGGCTTTTCTGCTGGAATCGGTCGAAGGCGGGGAGAAGATCGGGCGCTACACCTTCATCGGAGTGCGACCTTACCGGACGCTGACGGCCGCCAATGGCGAGATCACGGTGTCCCAAGGTGGGACGAAGCGGACCTATGCCGGCGACGTCTTTGCGGAGCTGAAGCGGGCGCTCGAAGGGCACACGCCCGCCAAGCTGCCGGGACTGCCGCCTTTTACTGCCGGTGCTGTGGGGTTCTTTGCGTACGACGTGGTGCGGCGGATCGAACGGCTGCCGGAGCTAGCGGCAGACGAACTGCACATGCCGGATGCCCACCTGATGTTCTTCGACCAGGTGCTGGCGTTTGATCATGTGAAACAGGCGATCCAGCTGGTGGTGACGGCTGGGGCCCGCGTGGCTTTAACGACAGAAAACGCCGCGGCCGCGTTCGACGATGCGGAGGCTCGGCTGGATGAGCTGGAGGCGTTGTTGGAAGCGGCGCTGCCGAAATCGCCGAAGCTCTCGAAGCCGATTGTGGAGGGTCCGCTGACCATTACGCCGCGAACGCAGGCTAAAGATTTTCTGGCGGCGGTCGATAAGACGAAGGAGTACATCGCGGCGGGGGATGTATTTCAGTGTGTGCTGTCGCAGCGGTTCGATTGCGTGCCGGAGGTGGATGCGTTTGAGATTTATCGCTCGCTGCGAATCGTGAATCCGTCGCCTTACATGTATTTTCTGCGGTTTGGGCTGAGGGAGGGTCCAGGGTCCAGGGTCCAGGGTTCAGAGGGCGGGGATCAGGGAGTGGGGATGAACGATCATGGTGTTAGCGGCGGAGCGGACCGGTCCTCTGGGCCCTGGACCCTTGACCCTGAACCCTGCCGTCGCTGCCATATCGTGGGCTCGTCGCCGGAGCTATTGGTGCGGGTGAAGGATGGCCGCGTGGAGTACCGCCCCATCGCCGGCACGCGACCGCGCGGGGCGGATGAGGCCGAGGATCTGGCGCATGAGGCGAGCCTGCGCGCGGATGCGAAGGAGGTCTCCGAGCACGTAATGCTGGTGGACCTGGGGCGCAACGATGTGGGGCGGGTGAGTGAGTTTGGCTCGGTGCAGGTGAAGGAGTTGATGTTTATCGAGCGCTACTCGCATGTAATGCACCTGGTGAGTGCTTTGGAGGGCAAGCTCAAAACGGGGCTGGCGCCGCTGGATGCGTTTCGTTCGTGTTTTCCGGCGGGAACGCTGTCGGGCGCGCCGAAGATCCGGGCCATGGAGATCATCGAGGAGATGGAGCCGGTGCGCCGTGGCGTGTATGGCGGCGCAATCGTGTACGCCGATTTCAGCGGCAATTTCGATAGCTGCATCGCCATCCGGACGCTGTTTATGGATGGGAAGAAAGGCTATATCCAGGCCGGTGCGGGTGTAGTGGCCGATTCGGTTCCGCAGACGGAGTTTGAGGAGTGCGGAAACAAGGCGCGGGCAGTGGTGCGGGCGATCGAGCGGGCGCGGCAGGGGTGACGTGATTGCAGGTTTCCGGGCATAGAGCAAGAACTCCCCTTCGTCCGATGAAATCGTTACACCGAAGATCACCGATTGTAGTCACGGATCGTCGTGATTGTTGCTTCCGCTAAGGGACTTATCAAGGCTAATCTGGCAGACATTGGTCCAAGGGACAGGTGACAGTGGCGAGTGCCGGAGCCCCCGTCCTCAACTGGTCCAATGCACTCTCCGCAGCAATCGCAAGGTTAATCGGTTTCATCTGGACGATCGTGCTATTTGGGCTTTTCCGTGTGAACCGTGATCGTGTACCCGTCCGGATCGCGAAAGGCAAAGAACCTTCCGAACGGCCCATCAGCCGGCGCTAGCACAATCGCCACGCCAGCCTCCACCAACTGGTCGTGCACGGCATCCGCGTCGGTCGCGGCTATCCAGAGCGACACACCCCAACCGAGTTTGCTGGTGGCATCCAGGTCGACCAGCGGGGTACGGATCGCAAACGGCACGGGACGAGTGGCAAAGACGATCGCACCCGGAGGGTTCTGCGGCAGAGGCTTCAGCCCTATCTTATCGACGTAAAAAGCCCTGGATGCTTCAAGATTACGCACCTGGAGAGCAAGGAAACTAGGACCAATCAGTTCCACGGGAGTGGTATCGTTGCTAGAAGATGTCATGATCCTTATATAAACATATAAGGAACCTTATATCAAGGGTGGGAAAGCTTGTGCAAAAGAAAAAGCTGCCGGAGCACCCAATGTCAGAACGGCTGGGCTATGTACTTAAACGAGCACAGCATGCATTGCGCACGAGCATAGACGAGCAGCTCAATCCCTTGGGACTGACCACGGCTCAGTACAATCTGCTCTCCGCTGTTGCGGTAGAACCGGGAATTTCGAACGCTGCCCTCGCACGCATGGCCTTTGTGACAGCGCAAAGTATGCAAGGCATCGTCGCGAACATGGAAAGGCAGGACTTGCTCCGCAGGGTTCCGCACCCCACGCATGGCCGAATTAGGCAAAGCAAGCTTACGCGCAAAGGCACTGACCTTTTAGCAAGAGCAAACAAAGTGCTTATTGGAATCGAAGAAAAGATGACGGAGGGACTCAGCCAGGGAGAAGTCGAGGCGTTGCGGTGTGCTCTGCTTCGCTGTGCAGAGAATATGCAGATCACTTCGTAGTCTTCGTTGAGCAACGACTCGACTGTCGTTGCTTGGAAGAACTCGCTTTTGAAGGTGGATTCCCGCAGTAAAGCTTCGTTCTGCAGGTTCTAACAGAGCGGACCACTCGAGACGGGGTAGCGGCGTAAGTACCGGGAAACGATAGGACCCTATCAGGGCTGCCCCGGCTGCAGACCCGCGGGGACGCCCTGAGATGTTCTTCCGGGGCAGTATTGATAGGGCGGTTTGAAGGAAGCCGCTGGAGTGGCGGCCGCAGGGCTATGGGATTTGGATCGGTGCGAGCCCTTGAGGAAGCGGATGGATGTGGGTGTCAGAGAGCAGCGGGACGGGGATGGACCTCGAACAGCCAGTATTCGACTTGGCTAAAAGAGCTTTGACAGCCGTGGAATCGCGCTCGGCGCGCTGGACCAGGCACGACTTCGCGTTCGGCCTGTGAAGACCGCTGAAGTAGAGGCCGTTCTGTTGCAGACTGGTCATGACGGTCATGAGCTGTCGATGTACTTGGTTGCGGGAGTTGATTCGGCGCAGATGCGCGAGAGGATCTGTAAGCCGGACGTGCGTTCCGTGACCAGCATCGGGCCGGAACACAGCGGGCAACGAAGCTGGCTGCTGTCGGCCTGAGGGTCTGTTGGCTTGGCGACGTTCAGCAGCACCCGGCAGCGTGCAAGCGAAGCGGCGCGTCTGCGGTTGGCGAAGAGGCCGAAGTGGCGGATGCGGACCAAGCCCTTGGGGAGCACGTGAAGCAGGAAGCGGCGCAGGAACTCGTCGCTGGAGAGGGTCATCACCTTCTGCTTGCCGCCATGGGCATAGTCCTTCCAACGGAAGGAGACCTGTCCTTGCTTAAGGGCGACGAGCCGATGGTTGGAGATGGCGACGCGATGCGTGTAGCGGGACAGGTAGTGAAGGACGTGTTCCGCACCGCCGAAGGGCGGCTTGGCGTAGACGACCCAGTTGTTGGTATAGAGCTGTCGCAGGAAGCGGCGCAAGCGCTCCGGGTCTCGAAGCTCAAGAAGTGAGCCGTGGAACTGGAGCTTGTTCTGAGACAGTAGCAGCTTGAGACCGGCGATGAACTTGCCGCGGAAGACGCGGCTAAGGATATGGACCGGCAGCAGGAAGCGCGGTGATCCCGCGACCCAGCTGGATCCATCGAGCGAGAGACCGCCGCCCGGCACGACGCAGTGAACGTGCGGATGATGCTGGAGGTTCTGCCCCCAGGTATGCAGCACGCTGAGCATGCCGATGTCGGCTCCGAGATGTCTTGGGTTGCGGGCCACTTCGAGCAGCGTAGCCGCGCTGGCGCGGAAGAGCAGATCGTATAGCAGCCGCTTGTTCTGAAGCACGAGCGCGGAGAGCTCATGCGGCAGGGTGAAGACGACATGGAAGTAGGGCACCGGCAACAGTTCTGCGGAGCGCGCCGCCAGCCACCGGGCGCGAGCGTTCCCCTGGCACTTGGGACAGTGCCGGTTGCGGCACGAGTTGTACGAGGTGGCCTGATGTCCGCAGCCGAGACACAGATCGCGATGGCCGCCGAGCGCCGCCGTGCGGCAGCGAACGATCGCGTCCATCACCTTGCGGTGCTGGAGAGCGAGATGCGATCCATGGCGTTCGATGAAGCTGCTGCCCGCTGCACGAAGGATGTCGGCCACCTCGAGGGTGGGCCGGCTCATCGCTTCGCGCGCCTCCTGGAGTGCTTCACCGCTCCCGCAATTTCGATCGCTTCCAGTGGACTGGCGACCGCTTGCAGATGACGCTGGGAGAGGTGCAGGTAGACCGTCGTGTCGGATAGCTTCGCATGCCCGAGCAGCATCTGGATCGTGCGCAGATCGGCACCGGCTTCGAGCAGGTGCGTTGCGAAGCTATGTCGCAGCGTATGCGGGGAGACGTGCTTGGTGATGCCGGCGGCCTTCGCCGCGTTCGTGACCGCGATCCAAACCACCTTCTCCGTGACCGGCACATCGGCTCGCCAGTTGTTCTCCATGCCCGGGAACAGATAGGTCTTTGGCTTCATCCAGCGCCAGTACTCGCGCAGAACACCGAGCAGCTTCGGGCTCAGAGGCACGTCCCGATCACGGCCGCCCTTGCCCTGCTGCACATGAAGCACCATGCGCTGGCTGTCGACGTCGGCGACCTTCAACCGGCACAGCTCCGCGCGGCGCAGCCCGGTCGCATACAGCGTCATCAACATGGTCCGCTGCATCAGGCTGCCGCAGCACTCGATCAGCCGCGCCACTTCCGCCTGACTAAGCACGGCAGGTAGACGCTTCTGACACTTCGGAAACGGCACCTGCTCGGCCGTATACGCACGGCCCAGTGTCTTGACGAATAGGAACCGCAGCGCCGCCGTCTGGCCTTGGATGGTCCGTGCCGACAGCTTGCAGTCACGAAACAGATGAAGCTGATACGTGCGAATGTTCTCCGGACCAAGCTGGTCCGGAGAACGATGGAAGTACGAAGCGAATGCCTCCACGGCGTGCATGTAGGAGCGAACAGTGTGCGGAGAGTAGTTGCGGCGCTGGAGCTCATCCAGCATCCGCTGACGAAGACGGGTCACAGGGAATCCTCCTTGTGACCGAAACCCTACGCTCGCCGATCTTCCATGCCACCCATGCAGCAGCCGCCGCGCAAGCGGCTTCGTTCAAACGCGCTTCACGTCACTTTACTCCCAGCCTGTCGACTACTCGAAAAACGCTTCGCTATTTGGTGCAGCGGCTGGCGCTGAAATTTTCGTGGCAGAGCGGAGCGAGGATCATCAGCCAGAAGACCCCTCGGTTGTACGCTTGAGCTTGAACAGCGGATCGAGGCCGCCAATGGGTCCGAGCCGCCTGCGGTTGGGCTCCGGCGCGTGCAGCGGCGCTACGGGACGCAGCGTCGCCCGGCTGCGCAGGGCGAGATCCTGATACACAGCCGTACCCTTTGTCTTCCAATCGATCTCCTGCTGCGTTATCTCACGAAGTATCTTTCCCGGCACACCCGCAACCAGGCTGCGCGGAGGCACCTGCATGTTGGCCTTCACAAACGCGAGTGCGGCCACGATGCATTCTTCCCCGATGACCGCGTTATCCATGATGACGGCGTTCATTCCGATCATCGCGTTGCGGCCGACGCGACACCCATGCAGCACCGCACCGTGGCCCACATGACCATCGCGTTCGACGACCGTGTCGCACTCGGGGAAGCCGTGCATGACGCAGGTGTCCTGCAGATTGCTCCCTTCCTCGAGTTGGAGCCGGCCGAAGTCGCCGCGCAACACGGCGTTCGCGCCCACGTAACAGCGTGGCCCGATCAGCACGTCGCCAATCAGCACTGCCGTAGGGTGCACGTAGGCGGCCTCGTCGACTACGGGAATGATGCCCTCAAATTCGTAAATGTTCATATAATCCCTTGTACCTTTAGTCCCTTATACCTTCCGCTACCGCGATTGCGCAGACACACAGTCCGCCAACGCTCTGTTCGTGATCCTAGTTTTTTAAGTTGTCATCCTGAACGTAGTGAAGGACCTGCTTTTCTTCGGCGATTGGGACGCGGCACAGGCAAAAAGCAGGTCCTTCGCTCTGCTCAGGATGACAATAGGTGAAGTGATGCTCATAGCAACACGCCACCGCGCTACAGCCGTTCCAGGATGACCGCCACGGCCTGGCCGACGCCGATGCACATCGTACACAGGGCGTATCGGCCGCCCGTTGCTTCAAGCTGATGAAGCGCGGTCGTGACCAGTCGCGCGCCCGAGGCGCCGAGCGGATGACCGATCGCGATGGCGCCGCCGTTCGGGTTGACGCGCGGGTCGTCATCGGCGAGGTCGAGATGGCGCGTGACCGCAAGCGCCTGCGCGGCGAAGGCCTCGTTCAACTCGATCGTGTCCATCTGCGCGAGCGTGAGCCCGGCGCGGGTCAGGACCTTCGGCACGGCAAGCGCCGGCGCGAAACCCATGATGCGCGGCGCTATGCCCGCAGCGGCGGCCGCGATGACGCGCGCCCTCGGCGTGAGCCCATGCGTTTTGGCGCCCTGTTCCGAAGCCAGCAGAATGGCGGCTGCACCGTCGTTCAACGTCGACGCGTTGCCGGCTGTTACCGTGCCGCCGTGTTTCACCACCGGCTTCAGCTTCGCGAGCACATCGACGGTCGTGTCGGGGCGCGGCTGCTCGTCGCTCGCGACCATGTGCGTCTCGCTCTTGGGCCGATGCACCGCAACCGGCACGACCTGCGACGCAAAAAAATCACGGGCATTTGCGGCCGCCCAGCGCTCCTGGCTGCGGGCTGCGAAGGCGTCCTGATCGGCGCGCGAGATCCCGAACTGCTCCGCGACATTTTCGCCGGTCTCCGGCATCGAGTCCACCCCGTACTGCGCCTTGAGCGCCGGGTTGACGAAGCGCCAACCCAGCGTGGTGTCCTCGAGTTTGGCCGCGCGCGAAAAAGCGCTCTCCGCCTTGCCCATCACGAACGGCGCGCGCGACATGCTTTCCACCCCGCCGGCGATCAGGAGGTCGCCTTCGCCGCACCGGATCGCGCGGGACGCCATCGCCACCGCGTCCAGGCTCGAGCCGCACAGGCGATTGACCGTGGTTGCCGGCACATCGACCGGCAGCCCGGCAAGCAGCACGGCCATGCGCGCGACATTGCGATTATCCTCGCCGGCCCCGTTCGCGCAGCCGTAGATGAGGTCGTCCGTCGCGGCCCAGTCCACGTTCCTGTTGCGATGCATGAGAGCCTGGATCGGCAGCGCGGCGAGGTCGTCGGCGCGCACCATGGCAAGCGCCCCGCCGTAGCGGCCGAAGGGTGTGCGAATCGCATCGCAAATGTATGCGGTATTCATGCGGGTGTTGTCTCCGAAATCTCCGAAGCCCGGGGCGGCCGGTGTGCTGCGGGTGCGGCTATGCCGCATTTCTGGGATAGAACATTCAACTTTGGTCCTCCAGCGCGGCCGCTGGAATGACGGTGCCCTCGATCCGGCAGGATTTGCCCCGAAACAACGCAACCGTCTCCCCACGCTGATTGACCACGGCGACGTCATACAAGCCCAGCCGTCGCCCGGCGGAAAGCTCAACCGCTTTCGCCCGCAGCACATCGCCCTTTACCGCCGGACGCAGGTAATCGATCTGGGCTCCGGCGGCGACCGTGCGCTGATTGCGGCTGTTGCAGGCGAACGCAAACGCGGTGTCGGCGAGCGCGAAGAGAATGCCGCCATGGCAGGTCAGGTGGCCGTTCAGCATGTCCTCGCGCACCGGCATCTCCATGCACGCGGTGCCCTCCGCGACGCTGATCACACGCATCCCCAGCGCCTTCGTGGCGCGATCCTCGCGCAGCATCGCGGCCACAACGCGCTCGGCGAGCGTTTGTAGAGGCCCCCGCATCTCATCGGCCATGGAACACCGGAGCGCGCTTCCGCAGGAAGGCCTCGACGCCTTCGCGGTAGTCCTCGCTGTTGCCGAGCTCGCGCATGACATCGCGCTCCAGCTGCAACTGCTCCTCCAGGCTCGCCTGCGCGCTGGCATGGATCGCAGCCTTGGCGCGGGCGAGTCCCAGGGTCGGCCCAGCGGCAAGCTGCTTCACTAGCTTGTCCGTCTCCGCCTCGAAAGCGTCGTCGTCGACACACCGCCAGATCAGGCCCCATTCCGCAGCCTGTTCCGCGGGCAGTTTGTCGCCCAGCAATGCCAGGCCCATTGCACGCGCTGTGCCTACCAACCTGGGAAGAAAATACGTGCCGCCGGTGTCGGGAATCAGTCCCAGCTTGGCAAACGACTGGATAAAACTCGCGGATCTCTTAGCAATCACCAGATCGCATCCCAGTGCCAGATTCACGCCGGCACCCGCGGCCACACCATTTACAGCACAGACGACCGGCAGCGGCAGGGTACGCAGCGCGAGTACCAGGGGCGCATAGTAGCGCTCGATAGAGGCGCCCAGATCCACACGCTCACCACCGGGCGCAACAGCCCGGTCGGCCAGATCCTGCCCGGCGCAGAAGCCCCGCCCCGCGCCGGTCAGCAGCAGCACGCGCACACCCGGCTCCATGCCCGCTCGCGCAACAGCCTCGCGCACCTCTTCGTGCATGTCGGTGGTGAAGCTGTTCAGCTTGTCAGGCCGGTTCAGCGTGAGCCGCGCCACGCCGCCCGCGATGTCGAACAGAATATTTTCGTAGCTTGTTGTGTTTTGATTGCTTACGCCGTTTTCGTTGCTCACGCGCCTACCCCAATCTCCTCAATCGCCTGCTCTTCCGCGGCCTGCACGGCCATGGTTTCCAAAGGCCGCTTTGCCACCATGGTCAGCACATCGTACTGTGCGACGAGCACGTCGTCCTGGTTGGTGACGGCGGCATCCCAACGGACTTCGCCATAGGCCTCAGTCTCACGCGGGCTCTTCTGCTTGCAGGTCAGCGTCACCTTGAGGCTGTCGCCGGGAAAGACTGGCGTAAGGAAGCGCAGATGATCCACGCCGTAGTTGGCGAGCACGGGGCCCGGCGCGGGATCGACGAACAGACCCGCCGCGATCGACACAATGTAGTAGCCATGCGCGACGCGGCCGCCGAAGAACGGATTGGCCTTGGCGGCCTGCTCGTTCATGTGCGCATAGAACATGTCGCCGGTGAAGTGCGCGAAGTGTTCGATGTCTTCGAGCGTGACGGAACGCGAGCCCGAGACGACGCAGTCGCCCAGCTCCAACTCTTCCAGGTATTTGCGGAAGGGATGCACACCCTCGTGCCGCGCCGCGCCCTTGATCCAGCGCCCGCCGATGCGGGTCAGGGTCTCCGGCGAGCCCTGCAACGCGGTCCGCTGCAGGTAATGCATTACGCCGCGAATGCCGCCCATCTCCTCGCCGCCGCCGGCGCGTCCGGGGCCGCCATGCACCAGCGCGGGCAGGGGAGAGCCGTGGCCCGTGGACTCCTTCGCGCAGTCGCGGTTCACGATCAGCAGGCGCCCGTGAAAGGCTGCAATCCGCAACACCAGCTCCCGCGCGAAGTCGTCGTCATAGGTGAAAATGGAGCCCACCAGGCTGCCTTCGCCAAGCTTCACCAGCTCAATCGCATCTTCAAGCGAGTCATAAGGCATCAGCGTCGCCACCGGACCGAAGGCCTCGATGGAGTGCGCCGCCGCGTGGTTTTTGGGGTAAGGGCTATGCAGCAGCATGGGCCCAAGGAATGCCCCGGCGACGATGTCGGCGCCCTTTACCTCGAAGTGGTCGGGGTCGCCGAAGACCAGCTCGGCGCCACCCTCGCGCAGCTCGCGCACCCGCTCCCGCACCTCGTCGCGCTGGCCCAGGCTGGCCAGCGCGCCCATGGTCACGCCCTCCATCCTGGGGTCGCCCAGAACCACCTTCCGCAGACGGTTTCCGATGGCTTCGATCAGCGCCGGCACCTGTGCGCGCGGCGCAAAGGCGCGGCGGATGGCGGTGCACTTCTGCCCGGCCTTGGCCGTCATCTCGCGCACCACTTCTTTCACGAACAGATCGAACTCCGGCGCGCCGGGAACCGCATCCGGGCCCAGCAGCGTGAAGTTCAGCGAGTCCGCCTCCATGGTGAAACGCACCGAATTGCGCTGGATCGCCGGCATCTGGCGCAGCTTGCGGCCAGTGGAGGCCGAACCCGTGAAGGTGACCGCGTCCTGCGTTTCGAGATGTTCCAGCAGGTCGCCCGTGCTGCCGCAGATCAGCTGCAATGAGCCCTCAGGGAAGAGCCCGGACGCGATGACGTCGCGGAACATTGGCTCGGTCAGGAACGCCGTCTGGCTCGCCGGCTTGACGATGGCCGGCACCCCTGCAAGCAGCGTCACCGAAATCTTCTCCAGCATTCCCCAACACGGGAAATTGAACGCATTGATGTGCACCGCCACACCCTGCAGCGGCGTGCAGATGTGCTGGCCGACAAAGGTGCCGTTTTTGCTCAAAATCTCAGGCGCGCCGTCGACAAGAAAGGTCTGATTCGGCAGCTCCTTGCGGCCCTTGCTCGAATAGGCGAACAGCGTCATGATGCCGCCATCGATATCGATCCAGGAATCGGTGCGCGTCGCGCCGGTGGCGTAGGAGACCTCGTAGTAGCTCTCTTTGCGCTCCATCAGATACTGCGCCAGCGCCTTCAGGCGCAGTGCGCGCTCATGAAACGTCAGCTTGCGCAGCGCCGGTCCGCCGACCTCGCGGCCATGGCGCAGCATGGCGGCGAAATCGAGCCCCTTGCTCGATACCGTGCACACGGGCTCGCCTGTAACGGCGTTGCGAATTTCATCGCCACCCTGGCCGGTGAACCACTGTCCTGATGCATAGCTTTGCAGGTGCAAGATGTCTCCTCCTTAGGACGTTGTTAAGTGCTAGTGTCCTGTTCTGAAGTTCCACCACAAACAGTGTCATCCTGAGCGAAGCGAAGGGCCTGCTTTTTGTTTGGATCATCGAAAAAGCTTAGCGTTGAGATATTGGAAGAGTTCGATTTCATCGCACCACTTTGAGTTCAGGTATCGTCATTTTCTACTTCGTAACTCCGCCTCTGTCAGCTCTCCTGATCGAAGTCGAGGACAATCTCTTTCGTAAGCGGATAACTCTGGCAAGTAAGGATAAAGCCGCGCGCGACCTCATAATCTTCGAGCGCAAAGTTGACATCCATGTCCACCTCGCCCCGGGTCATCTTTGTGCGGCAGGTGGAGCACACGCCGGCCTTGCAGGAGTAGGGCAGCTCGATGCCCTGTGCCAGCGCCGCCTCTAGCAGCGTTTGCTTGCCGATCGCGGCGTGGAACTCACGTTGGCGACCGTCCTGGATGACGGTAACCCTGCACTCCTCGGCGTTGTGCTCGACCGATGTGACATGCCTGCGCGGCGCCCGGACCGCGGTCCCGAAGAGCTCCATCCGCATACGATCCTTCGGAATGCCGTTCGCTTCCAGACTCGCGGCGACCTCCTCCATCATCGTCTGCGGGCCGCACAGGTAAGCCACATCGATGTCCTCGGGATCGATCCAATGCCGCAGCAGCCCATCGCACTTTTCGCGATCAATCCGGCCGTTGAACAGCTCGATATCCTGCTGCTCGCGGCTCATGATGAATACCAGGTTTAACCGGCCGAGGAACTGATCCTTCAGGTCTTCGAGCTCTTCCTTGAAGAGCACCGATGACGACGCGCGATTGCCGTACACCAGCGTGAACCGGCTCTTCGGCTCGCAGGCGAGGGTGGTCTTGAGAATGCTGAGGACCGGTGTGATGCCGCTGCCCGCCGCGAAGGCCAAGTGGTGACGCGCCAGCTGCGGCTCCAGCGGAACGGCGAAGTGGCCCGCGGGTTCCATGCATTCGATGGCATGGCCGGGCCGCAGTTCGCGATTGGCCCAGGTGGAAAACAGTCCGTCCTGCACGCGCTTGATGGCAATGCGCAGCCGCGGTTCAAACGGCGCCGAGCAGATGGAATACGACCGCCGGATCTCCTCGCCCGCGAAGTCGCCGCGCAGCGTCAGGTGCTGCCCCGGAGTGAACCGGAAGCGTTCGCGCAGCTCCTCCGGCACGTCGAAGGTCACGACAACGGCGTCGCGCGTTTCGGGCGTGAGGGAAAGAACGCGGAGTGGGTGAAAGCGGCTCATGAGAGGCAGGTTGTCAGTGTTTAGTAGTTGCGTTTACCAGTTTGCTGCGGGGTAATCGTAATAGCTCGTTGTACTGACAACTGCATTTAATGGCATTTAAAGTGATCGAAAGGCTCAAGGCACTCGAGGCAGCGATGGAGCGACTTGCAGGGGGTCGAGCCGAAGCGGCTGATCATCTCCGTTTCGGCGGAGTTGCAGCGCGGGCAGCGCAGGATGGGCTTGAGTGTTCCCTGGCCGAGTATTTCGAGGCCGGCGAGGCTTGCTGTGAGGGGATTGCCGGGCAGGGCGGCGCGTTCGGTCGGCGGCGCAATGCCGTAGTCTTTCAAATTCTGCTTGGCCTTGTCGGTTAGCCAATCCGTCGTCCAGGGCGGCGAAAGCTGCACCTGTAGGTCCACTCCTTTTACGCCGTGTTGCTGCAACTCCGCGCGGATCTGGTGGCCGATGACCTCGGTGGCAGGACAGCCGGAGTAGGTGGGCGTCACAGTCACGCGCGCGAGTTCGGGATCCTCTTCGCTCCACGCCACGGTCCGCACGATGCCGAGATCGACGATCGAAACTACCGGAATCTCCGGGTCCGGCAACTCGCTTAGCCACGCCCATAACTGCGCGATGGTAGGCCGCTGCTTTCCGGGTTGCGTATTTGCCACTGCTTCGCTCAAAAAAATTTCGTTCACCACTTCGCTCCCGGAAAGGTGCGCGGCAGCACCTGCATCTCGGCCAGCAGATAGCCCAGATGCTCCGTGTGGCGGCCCTGTTTTCCGCCCTTCTGCATCCACGCCTCCTCCGCCGGCATAATGACGGTCGCGAGGCCAAACACCTTCTCCATATAGCGCAGCCACTCGTCGCGCAGCGACGCCGGATCGAAGCCCTTGCCGCTCGCGGCCATCTCCGCATCGACCGCATCGCCGGTAAACATCTCTCCGGTAAAGGGCCAGAGAGCCGTAACGGCCTCCTGCACCCGCTTGCGGCTCAGCTCGGTGCCATCGCCCAGGCGTACGATGAGGTCCGAGCTGCGGCGCAGATGATAGGTGACCTCTTTCTGCGATTTGGCTGCAATCTCCGCGATGCGCGGGTCGGACGAACGGGTGAGTTGCGCCAACGCCAAGCCATGCCAGGCGTCGAAGAAGAACTGGCGAACCATGACATCCGCGTAGTTGCCGTTGGGCTGCTCGGCGAGCAGTAAATTATGAAATTCGCGGTCGCCGCGGCCAAAGGCGAGCGCATCGTCATCGCGCCCGGCGCCCTCGATCTCCCCCGCGTAGCTCAGCCACAGCCGCGCCTGTCCCAGCAGGTCGAGCGCGGTGTTGGCGAGTGCCATGTCTTCTTCGAGCGCCGGGCCTTTGCCGCACAATTCTGACAAACGCTGGCTCAGCACTAACGCGGAGTCGCCGAAGCGGGTCAGATACGTGAATTGTGCCGTGGTGATCGTCGGAGTCATTGGTCCTTGTGTTGGCCCGGGAGCTTTGAGAAGCAGGTCCTTCGCTGCACTCAGGGTGACATTTTTTTTGAAATGAATTGACGATTCACCACACTAGATATGCTTGACGCCTTCGGGCATTGGGAAAAAGGTGGGGTGTCGGTAAACCTTGCTGTTGGCCGGCTCAAACAGCGGCTCCTTGTCCGCCGGACTGCTGGCCACGATGCTGGCCGAGGGCACAACCCACAGGCTCACGCCCTCGTTGCGACGCGTGTATACGTCGCGGGCGTTATTGATCGCCATTTCGGCATCCGACGCGCGCAGGCTACCCACGTGCTTGTGGGCCAGCCCGTGCCGGCTGCGGATGAAGACCTCCCAGAGCGGAAACTCCTTGTTCATGCACATCTCCTAAGAACGCGTTGCATTGAGTTGTCATCTCGACCGAAGCGGAGAGACCTGCAGCTTGCCGGAATGTCGGAACGCGGATTCCCTTCGGGAATGACAACAAAAAATCCGGCTTACCATCACGCGGCCTGCGTCGCCATGGAGTGCTTGTCGGCGTAGGCAGAAAGCGCCTCACGGAACCACGCGCCATCCTCGTGTGCCTCCCGCCGCGTGGCGAGCCGCTGCCGATTGCAGGGGCCGTTGCCTTGGACGACACTGTAAAACTCGTCCCAGTCGATCGGCCCGAAGTCGTAGTGGCCGCGCTCGTCATTCCATTGCAGAGCAGGGTCGGGAACCGTCAGTCCGAGAAATTCCGCTTGCGGCACGGTCTGGTCGACCATTTTCTGGCGCAGCTCATCGTTGGAAAACAGCTTGATGCCCCACGCCGCCGACTGCGCGCTGTTGACCGACTCCGCATCGCTGGGACCAAACATCATCAGCGACGGCCACCACCAGCGATCCAGCGCATCCTGCGCCATCGCCTTCTGCTCCGTCGTGCCCTCGCAGAGCTTGATCATGATGTCGTAGCCCTGGCGCTGATGGAAGCTTTCTTCCTTGCAGATGCGCACCATCGCGCGCGCATACGGGCCATAGGAGCAGCGGCATAGCGGGATCTGGTTGATGATCGCCGATCCATCCACCAGCCAGCCGATCGCGCCCATGTCGGCCCAGGTCAATGTAGGGTAGTTGAATATGCTCGAATACTTCGCCTTGCCCGCGTTGAGGTCATCCACCATCTGGTCGCGCGAGGTGCCGAGCGTTTCGGCCGCGCTGTAGAGATAAAGACCGTGGCCGGCCTCATCCTGCACCTTGGCCAGCAGAATGGATTTGCGCTTCAGGCTGGGCGCGCGGGTGATCCAGTTGCCCTCCGGCAGCTGGCCCACGATCTCCGAGTGCGCGTGCTGGCTGATCTGCCGCACCAGCGTCTTGCGGTAGCCCTCGGGCATCCAGTCTTTCGCTTCGATTTTGATTCGGGCGTCGATGCGCGCCTGAAAGGCCTGCTCTTCGGGGCTGAGTTCCGCCGTGGAGCGAACCTTCTTCGCGCCGGTATCCACAAGCTGTGCGTACATCCGGAGATCCTCCACGGAAGCCTTGTCCGCAATAACAGACTTCTTATACGGGTACAAAATATCGATTGTCAACAGAAAACTTGTAGTGGGTTGCTCCAGTGTCATTCCGACATCGGCGCGCGCATGTATGATCCGCAGTTGAAAGCACTCCCCTATGGCCACAAAGCGCTCCAGCCTCGAAAACTGGAACCGGCGGTTGCTGCGGAGCCAACCTCCGCGGTCCAAATCGCTCATCATTACCCTCTTCGGCGACTCCCTGCTGCCGTGTGTTCCGAGCCTGTGGCTGAGCGAGCTGATCGAACTGTTGCGGCCTTTTCATGTGAACGCGCAGCTGGCGCGCACCAGCTGCTTTCGGCTGGCCGAGGAGGGCTGGCTACAGTCGCAGCGCGAAGGCCGCAGCAGCCGCTACTCGCTCACGCCTTCCGGGCAGCAGCGCGTCGAGCACGCCTATCACCGCATCTACGATCCGCCCGCGAAGGAATGGGACGGCAATTGGACGATCGTCATTCCCGGCGAGAAGGGCAGTTCGGCGGCTGCGCGAGGGGAGCTGCGGCGTGAATTGGAATGGGAGGGCTTCGGCCGGCTCGCAGGCAAGCTCTTTATCCACCCCCGGCCCAATCTCCGCACACTGCATGAGGTGCTCGAGCGGCTCGCTCTCGCGGGGGAGACGATTGCCCTGCGCGGGCGCGACCTCGAAGGCTTTTCGTCCCACTCTGCCGCCGCGCTCACCGCGGAGTGCTGGGACCTTGGGCACGTGGGAGAGCATTACCGCAGCTTCCTGCAGCAGTTCAAGCCGGTGCCCGCGCTGTTGCAGCCCGAGCCCGAACCCGAGGCGGCCTTTGTGCTGCAGACACTGCTCATCCATTTCTTCCGCCGGGTTGTTCTGCATGACCCGCGACTGCCGGCGGCACTGCTGCCCGCGGCCTGGCCCGGCCACGCCGCCTATGACCTGTGCCGGGACATCTACCGAAAGACCTACAAGCAGACCGGGGTCTATTTGGCCCAACACCTGGGGGAGATCCAGAGCCGCGCATTGAAACCGGAACCTGATTTTCTGCACCGATGGGGAATTGACATCGGATCAGCCAAGTAACACAAGCCAAGCCCGCTGTTCAGGCCATAGCTCACGCGAAGAAAAGTTAGGGAAGCTCTGATCAAGTCAATGGATCGGGCCCGACAAAATGCCCGGGGCTGAAGCCCCTTGTGTTTAGCCGTTTTGTCGTAAGGCTGAAGCCCTACGCTCCCTCCCAAAGGCGACGACAGGACTTATGCAGAGGTTCCTACCGGCCGCCTGTTTCGCTCCAGATGCTGCCGGTGTGTCGTGTGGGTTACCTTGCATCCCCCATTGGTAATCCGCAGGTAACTGACGAGGCCGTCGATCTTTGCCCGTGCTCCCCATGCGAAAAAAAAAGCTGGTGAGCCGCCTTTGTAACGGCTATACTCCGCCAGGAATTTACCTTCACAATCGGCTTGCAGGTCAAGGGTCTCTCGTTCACCTCTGGCCGCCGCTTTGCCCTGGAGATTATTGTGGGTCGCCGTTTTGCTGTTCTGCTTTCTTCCCTTGTTTTGTTGCCCCTGATCTCCGGTTGTGGACAAGGCTCGAATGCCGCCTCGCCAGGTTCAACCGCGGCTGCGTCGAATCCCGTTCCGGCCATCTCCCTGGTATCGCCTGCCACTGTGAACGCGGGGGCGGCGCAGCAGACACTTACCGTGACGGGTACAGGCTTCGTTATTTCCTCCGTGGTGGCCCTGAATGGAACGCCGTTACAAACCACCTTCGTGAGTTCGACGTCGCTGCAGGCCATCGTGCCGGCCAGCGCTCTCGCGGGCGGCGAGGCAGCCGCGCTTACCGTGATGAGCCCTGCGCCCGGAGGCGGAAGCTCGCCCACTGCCAATTTCAGCGTTGTGAGTCCTACGCCCGTGGTCACCGCCATCACGCCGGGTGCCGTGCCGCCGGGACAGGCCATCACGGTGACGGTGACGGGTACCGGTTTTGAAGCGAACTCAGGTGCACTTTGGAATGGTTCGCCTCGGCCGACCACCTTTATCAGCAGCACCTCTTTGCAGGTGACGCTGACCGCGGCCGATGTGCAAAGCCCCGGAGCCGGCCAGATTACGGTAAACAATCCCGGACCGGGAGGAAGCGCGACCGCCCCTGCCGGCCTGGTCGTTCTCTCTCCGCTGACGCTCGCCTCGATTGCGCCGGCGACGATTACGGCCGGGAGCCCTGCGCTCTCGATCGTGCTCACCGGCACGGGCTTTACTGCCTCGACGGCTGTGGCGCTGGATACGCTTAGCCTGCAAACATCGCTGCTGAGCTCCACCTCGCTGCAAGCGGCGGTGCCGGCCTCCGCGTTGACGGCGGGGAGGAATGCAACGCTCACTGTGGCCAATACCGCGGCCAACGGCGGTGGCTCGGCGATGGCCAGCTTCACCATCACGAACCCCGTACCGGCGATCTCTGCGCTTTTGCCGGCGGCCGTGCCACTGGGCGTGGCCGTGACGGTAGGCCTTACCGGTACGGGCTTCACGGCCGGCTCGAGTGCGCTTTGGAACGGTTCGGCACGACCCACCACCTTCAACAGCAGCACTTCTCTACAGATCGCGTTGACCGCCGCTGACGTAGGCAGCGCCGGCAACGGCCAGATCACCGTGGCGAACCCCGCTCCCGGCGGGGGCATGAGTGCCGTCGCCGCGTTGAACGTGTCCCCCCCGGTGACGGTTACGTCCGTCTCTCCCGCGGGCTTGACGGCGGGGGCGACAGCGCAGACGCTCACTGTCACCGGCACCGGTTTCGCCGCATCGGCGGTCGTGGCCCTCGACGGCACAACGCTGCAAACGACCTTCAGCAGCACGACCTCTCTAACCGCAGCAGTTCCCGCTTCCGCTTTGGCCGCGAGCCGAACGGCCAAACTCACCGTCACCAATGCCGCCGGGGACGGAGGAGGCGCGGCGTCGGTCAGCTTCAACGTAAGCAGCCCCACGCCGGCGATCACGGTTCTGGTTCCCACTGCTGTTCCGCAGGGCACGGCGGCGATGATCACGGTGAACGGAAGCGGCTTCGAGGCGAACTCCGGCGCACTCTGGAACGGATCGGCCCGGCCCACCACGGTTGCGAGCAGCACCTCGCTGCAGGTGGCTCTTACCGCCGCCGATCTGGCGCAAGTCGGTTCCGGGCAGATCTCCGTCAATAATCCTGACCCTGGGGGGAGCACGACAACAGCTCTGACCCTGACCGTGCTCGCGGTGCCATCGATTGCGTCGGTAAGTCCGTCGAGCATACCCCAGGGCAATGGCACGAGCACTCCGCTCCCTGTCACCCTGACGGGCACAAACTTCGCGGGTAAGGCTACGGTCAAAGCCAACGGACAGTCGCTACCGGTGGCGAGTCAGACCGCCACGCAGATTGTCGTGTCGCTGCCGGGGTACCTATACAGCAGTTCCGGGGTTTTGCAGCTCGTGGTCACCAATCCCGCCGCGACGGGAGGCTCACCGGAGGCGTCCGCTCCGGCGGTGCTCGATGTGATCAACCCGACAGCGTCGTTCAGCGTAAGCCCCACCGCGGCGGCTTCCGGCAGCCCGGACACCAAAATCACCCTCTCCGGGCAGGGCTTCTTCGCGGATACCGTCGTGCAGTGGAATGGCATTCCGTTGAGCACGACCTTCGCGTCTGCGAGTTCGCTCACCGCAATCGTTCCCGCTTCGCTGCTGGCGAGTCTGGGGACAGCGGCCATCAGCATCGCTACGCCGGAGAACGGCACGCAGGCGCCCCCGACTCAACCCTTCAGCACCTATCTCTCGCTGCCGGCCAATGACATCGTTTGGAACGCCAAGGACAACCTGATCTACGCCACGGTGGCCGGAGCGGCCGGTCCCGGCGTGGGCAACAGCCTGGTGGGCATTGACCCCAACACCGGGACGATTCAGAAGACGATCTTCGTAGGGAGCGAACCCAACCGCCTGGCGATCTCCGACGATGGAACGCAGGCCTTTGTGGGCTTGGACGATGCCGGCTCCGTACGGCAGGTCAATCTGCAGACCGGGGTGGCGGGCGTGCAGTTCGCGCTGGGGGCGGTCCCGGCGTTTACAACCCGCCGTTTACCGCCGAATCGCTCGCCGTTCTGCCCGGGCAGCCGAACTCCGTGGCTGTCTACGCCAGCAGCGGCGTGGTGACCATCTACGACGCGGGAGTGGCACGGCCCAAAACCAGCAGCGGTCTGCAAACCTACTTCATCAGCAACTATGGCGGGCTCGCCTTCGGCGCCTCCGCGTCTACCCTTTATGTTTCGTCGGAGGCGATTGGAAGCTACGTCTACAGTCTGACAGTCGATGCGACCGGGATCACCGCCTCCCAGCAGCTGAGCAGCTCCGGCAGCGGGAGAACACTGCAGTACGACAACGGGCGGTTGTATTTTCCCGTGGGCGTCGCCGCGGATGCCGCAACCGGCGCGGCGCTCGGCCAGTTCTCGACCAGTGCCTCGTATCCCACTGCAACGGTGGCCGCCGTGGGGCCGATCTTCTCCGATTCGACCCTGAACCGTGCCTGGATCGTGTACAGCAATTACGGGAACTCCGGCCAGATCCTTTCCTTCGACGAGACCACGTTCAATCCTGTCTCCAGCCTGCCGGTCACGGGCATCGGCGCCAATACCGGCTTACCGGGGTCGCCGGCCGACCTGATTCGCTGGGGACAAACCGGGCTGGCCTTCCATGTCGGCGGCCAGGTTTACATCCTGCAGGGTCCGATCGTGAAGGATGTGAGCTCGTTGCCAGCGGATCTGCAGATCACCGCCCAGGCCGCGTCCGCCGCAACCACCGGAACGGCCCTGAGCTACCAGTTTCAGGTCAAGAATCTTGGTCCCAATCCGGCTTCCGGCGCAACAGCGACCTTCTCGCTCCCGGCGTCGGTCATTCCGGGCGCGGTGACTGCCTCACAAGGCAGCTGTGCCGGAAGCGGAGTGTACTTCTGCGATCTCGGCGCTTTGGCGAATGGGGCTTCGGCGACGATCAGCTTCTCGGCCACGCCCACACTCGCCGGCTCCATCGAGACCACCGCGACGGTGGCTTCGACGAGCTACGACGCCATCAGCGCGAATAACCAGGTCACGGCCGCAACGACCGTCACGGGCGCCCTGTACAGTGCGGTGCCGGCCGTCACAGGTGTCTCGCCGAACCTGATTGCGGCCGGTGGGAGCACCACGACGCTCACGGTCAATGGCAGCGGCTTCAGCACGGCCTCCTCCGTACTTTGGAACGGAGCCGCGTTGCCGACGGTGTTTGTCAGTGCCAACCAGGTTACCGCGACCGTGGATGCTTCGCTGATCGCGCAGCTGGGCTGGGCGGAGGTGTCCGTGTCTTCGGCGGCGCCGGGGGGAGGCAAATCCGGGGGACGAACGGTCAGCATCTATGACCTGCTGAGTGTTCCGGCAAACGCGATCGCCTATGACCCCTTCACGCGCAGGCTGTACGCCGCGCTGCCAAGCACCTCAACCGCCATCACAGGCAACAGCCTGGTGGCGATTGACCCGACCAGCGGCGCCGTCGGGCAGCCCGTGCTGGTGGGCAGCGAACCGAACCTGCTCTCCGAAACAAGTGACGGCAATTACATGTTTGTGGGCCTGAGTGGGGCAAAGAGTTTGGGGCGCTTCAATCTCCTCGCACAGGCCCTCGATCTGACTGTGCCGCTGACCACAAACGAAAGCTATAGCCCCGGCCCCGCAGCGGCGTTCAGCATGGCGACCGTGCCAGGATCAGACTCGACCCTAGCCATCGAGATTGATTCCTTTGACGGGATCGGTATCTTTGACATCTCCGGTTCTACGGGTGCCTTCCGCAAGAACTCAGGGTTCGGCTATTCAGGGGACAACCCGGTCTTCACGGACTCCACCCACTTCTATGCCTACGACGCGTACACAACCGGAGCGGAGTTTTACCGCTACGCCGTGAATGCCAACGGAGTGACGCAGATCGATGGAACTACATTGCTGGGGAGCGGTGGCTTCGGAGGGCGGTTGGCCGTAGACGGTGGGCTGGTCTACTTCTCTGGCGGAGGGATCGCCAATCCGTCCACGACGCCGCCCACCCAGGTCGGCGTGCTGCCGCTGGGCGCTGGGGAAGGCGGCAGCAGCTTGTATGGCGGAGGCGCCATACCGTATGCCGCCGAAGCGAAGTCGTTCAACGTCGGCATCAACGCCGCGGGCACGGCGATGACCTTCCTGGAGCGCTTCGATACCCAGCATTTCGTTCTGGAAGACACCGTGCAGCTCCCGAGCAGTGAGATCGGCTCCGGGGTGAACGGCACGCGTTGGGGACAGGACGGCCTGGCGTACATCCTGCCGGCTCAGCTTGGCAGCACGAGCACTTCGCAAGTCTTCCTCATGCGTGGACCGTTCGTCCTGCCGGCAGAGGCGGCGGCCAACCCCGCGCCTGCGTTAAGCGCTGTGGGTTCAGGCACAATTGCCGCCGGGGGCGGGAACCAGTACGTCGCCGTAACGGGCACCGGTTTTCTTCCGGGAGCGAGTGTGCTCTGGGGCGGAACGGTGCACGACACCATCTTTGCGGATGCGCAGCATTTGCAGTTCGCACTCGGCGCAGCGGAGTTAAAGACCGCTGCCGGCGTCAGCGTAACGATTCGAAATCCGGGCTCAACGGACTCCAATGCCGTCACGGTTGCTGTTCAGTAACTCCAAGGGAGGGCTCGGTTAGGTAGTGTCTAACGAATCATTTTTTGCTTTTCGGAGGTAGGTCCGGGCTTCAGCCCGGACATTGAAGTGCGGAGAAGAACGGGGCTTCAGCCCCGGGTTTTGCGCTGGCAGCGGAGAGAACCCTGGGCTAAGCCCATAATCGACTTTACTTTTCGTGGGGCTGAAGCCCCACGCTCCCTCCCCAAAATGCACTCCGACGATGCACCTCGTACGAGGATCGTGATTCGTCAGACACTACCTAGCCTCCGTTTGTTTCGATTACGGAAGGGGCCAAGCCCATGGCTGGCTTGGCCTTAAAAAGACCACTCGGTCTTCCGTCAGAGGCAAGCCAGCCTGAGTGATGACCTCCTATGCCGGCCCGCTCCTCACCCTGGAGCGAATCACCTGTTGCATGCAGCTCTTTGTTTGTCATCCCGTAGGGATCTGCTGTTGCCGTTGCCCTTTTCAGAAGAAAAAGCAGATCCCTACGGGATGACAAACAAGAAGGTGGCGCTGCACACCAACGGGTAATCAGCTATAAGCTGCCGCGATACCGTAGGCGATTGCCCCAACAGCGCAGGTGCATCCGTTTGGTTTCCGTCGGCAAATCGGGTTAAGTTCTAAGAGTGCCTATGCTTCTGCAGCAAATTCTTGAGCAGCTCGACGCTGAGCTGCTTCGTCTTTCCACCCTCCGCGGGATCGTCGCCGATCTGGCTCAGCTGCCTGCCGTTTTGAAGAAGCTCACGCCGAAGCTCGACGCGATCCCACCGGTTGAAACTGAATTCAGGGAGCTACCCCGTCGCCTGAGGATGCCGCGTAAGAAAACAGCCAATGCAAGCGAGCAGCCAATAGCGGAGGGGAGAACGTTGACCAAAGCTGTGCCCTCCGCACCGGTCGTGGTTTCCGCTCAGGAGCTGCTCCGCGAGCGGCGCCAGCGTGAAGCTTTGAAGAGAGCACCCGGGGCCGAGTTCCCGGATGCAGCCTCGGCGAGCATAGCTTCAGACGCACTTGCACGGGATCTGGCGACCCGTTGGCTCAGCGGGACCGGCACTTTGACCCTGTAAGCCGCTTCCCAGCTTCGGCGGAGCAAAAGGCACCGCTTCTGTGCTTTTCGCTTTTGTGAGTTTCCGCTTGGGGCATTGCATGCTGCAGAGCGGATTGCTCGGCTTCCGCTTGGATGATGGGCGGTCTGGTGAACGAAGGGGCAGTGGGTGCATGCTACATTGATCTGGCCTTCAGCCTTTCCCCGCGAGCGTGCCGTTTATGCGTCGATGGATCGCCGCGGTAGTTGCCGGTGTGCTGGTTCTCGGACTGGGCGCCGCGTTCTACGGCCGATCGCACATGCAACGCGTCTTGCAACAAGCGCAGCGGCAGGTTGCCGGAGCGGACCGGATCCCCTTCGACATCTTCCCCTTGACGGAACCGTCGAACGGTGCAAATTTTCAGCCGATCGTCACTCCGGCCGGCTACATCACGGGAGCGACGCTGCACGGTGAATTGTGGCTCGCGGGAGCCGGTGGCATAGCTATGTACAGCAGTGCCGCCGCCGCTCCCCGGCTGCTGGTTCCCGGAGTCGATCTACCTCCCGCTCCCATCGTTTCGCTCGCCGCCGGAGTTCTGCGCGGCGAGCCGGAGCCGCAGGTAATCGCCGCAACCCGCGGCGAAGGGCTGCTGCTCTTCGCAGGGTACGGCCGTGCCCGGCATCTGCTGCCGCGCGATGCGCCGGCCCGCGATGTCACCGCACTTCTCCCTCTGGGGTCGGGCGACCTGCTGCTGGGCACGCGCAAGCTGGGGGTCCTGCTTTATCGCGGCCCGCTGCAGGGGAGTGGGGACAGCGGAGCAGCCGACGGGACTCTGCAGCCGTTCGCGCCGGGGCTGCGCGGACTCGATGTGACCGCGCTCGCGGGCACCGAGGGTAATCTCTGGATCGGTACGCGCAACCGCGGCCTACTCCATTGGCACGCCGGGGAGCTCGATACGTTCGACACCTCCGCGGGCCTGCCCGATCCTCAGATCGAGAGTCTGGCCGTAACGCCGGGACGCGCTTTTGCAGGCACGCCGAGAGGCGTGGCGGAGTTCCGCGACGGCCGTTTTGCAGGTGTACTCGCGCCGGATCTCTTCGCGCACAGGTTGGCGCTGGACGGTGATCATCTCCTCGTCGGAACCATCGATCAGGGCGTTCGGGAGCTTTCTCTCTCGCAGGCTTCGGTTCGCCTGGGGCGCGCTGCCGGCAGCTGGCCACCGAACGCGGAGATCGGCGGATTCTTCGCGGGCCAAGGCAAGCTCTTCGCGATCACCTCGGGCGCGCTGCTCGAGCATGAGTCCTCAGGCTCATGGATCCCGGTTCTGGCCACCCCGCCGTCACCGCTATCCAGCCGCAATATCGCCGCGCTGGACGTTGGACCGGATGGGAGGCTCTGGATTGGCTACTTCAACCGTGGTCTCGATGTCTGGGACGCCGCTTCGGACCACGCGCAGCATCTCGAAGACGATCACCTCTTCTGCATCAATCGCATCGTCAACGATCCGCTGCGGCACACGGTAGACGTCGCGACCGCCAACGGGCTTGCGCTGTTCGATCCCGGGGCATCGCCGCTACGCGCCCGTGCCGTGCTGCTGCGCCGCGATGGCCTGATTGCGGATCACGTCACGGATATCGCCTTTGCGGGCGACACGACGGTGCTTGCGACACCCGCGGGTTTGACCTTCCTCTCGCCCCAGGGCGCGGAGAGCCTTTATGCCTTTGAAGGCTTGGTCAACAATCACGTGTACACCCTGGCGGCCGAACCCACGGGCGGTCGTCTGCTCGCCGGCACACTGGGCGGTCTGTCGTTGCTGGAAGGCGAACAGGTTCGGCTGAACCTCACGGTGGCAAACTCCGGCCTGAAGCACAACTGGATCACCGCTTTGCTGCCCGCAGCTCCCGGGACAATGGGCTCCACCGGGCATGCGGGATACCTCGTCGGCACCTACGGCGCCGGGGTGATGGCAATGGATGACGCGGGGCATGTCTCTGCGATTGAAGGCGCGACATTTCCAGTCATCGTCAATCCGAACGCCATGCTGCGCACGGCGACGCATGTCTTTGCCGGCACGCTCAGCGGAGGTCTGCTGATGTTGGATCTGGGCACGGGGCGCTGGACGCGCTTGACGGCCGGCTTGCCCTCGCTGAACGTCACGTCGCTGGCTGCGGCAGACGGAACGTTGTACGTCGGGACTGAGAACGGCCTGGTACGCGCCGAGGAAGCGAGGCTGACGCCGTGAGGTCACCCCTTGCGCCCACTCTTTTGGCGCTTTTTGCTTTCGCGATAGCCCCGGCGGCGCGCGCTCAATCCGGTGTGCTTTTGCCCGGGGATGGTGTGCTTTTGCCCGGGGATAAAGAGCAACCGGACCCCGCCGTCCTCTCGCTTGAAGAGATGAAGGTGAGCATCGCCGTCAATAACGGCGAAGCTCGTGTTTCGATCGTGCAGATCTTTGCCAACCACACCGCCACCGTGAAAGAGGGAACCTACGTCTTCGCGCTGCCCTCAGGCACAACGGTCTCCGATTTCGCCGTTTGGGACGGTCCGGTGCGCATCCCCGCCGTAATTCTCGAGCGGGAGCGCGCCGAGGCGGTCTACGACCGGGCACGCATGCAGGCTATCGATCCCGGCCTGCTCGAAACCGGAGAGAACGAGGGCTCCGACGGGGAAGTGAACCCGCGCTCCCCAAACACGTTCACGGTGAAGGTCGTGCCGATTCCGGCTTACGGCACCAAGCGCCTCGAGCTCGAGTATCACCAGCGCCTTCCCGTGGATCGCCTCATGCAGGGCTTCGTCCTTCCGCTCGGGCCCTCGGACGCGGGCAGGCAAACCGCCGCACACCTCGCGATTCATTTCCAGGTGCAATCCGGCCCGGCCATTACGGACGCAACCCTCCGCTCGGCTGCCTATCCGATGCAGCTCGCGCACCCGGACGCGCACACGCTCAAAGGCGATTGGCAGGGCGACAACGTTGCGCTTAGCGAGGACCTGAACATCGGCTGGCAGCTCGACCCCGCCGATGCCGATACATTGAACGTCATCACCTTCCGCAACCCCGAACCCATCGCAACCAGTCCGGCGGATCGCACACCCGCGCCGCCGGGCGCGGAGCAGGCCACGCTGCGGGCCACGGAGCCGGGATTCTTTCTCGCGCAGACGCTGCTCGCGATGCCTCCCGCGCACAGCGGGCCCGCAAGCCCGTCCGCACCGCCCCGCGATCTCGTCCTCCTGTTCGACAACTCGCTCTCTATGCAATGGGACAAGCTCGAGCGCAGCTTCGCCGCCCTCCAGGCTGCACTGCACGGGCTGGCGCCTGCAGACCACTTTTCCCTTCTGCTTTTTAACCAGGAAGTCACGGCGTATGCGCCGCAACCGGTGGCGGCAACCCCGGAAAACATCGAGGCCGCGCTGCGATTCGTGCGCGCGAGCCGCCTGCGCGGCGGAACCGATCTAGGGAAAGCGCTGGCCGCCGGTCTCGCCCAGGCCACGCTTCCCAACGCCAGCCTGCTGCTGCTCACCGATGGCAACTCCGACCGCGGCGCCACCGTTCTGACCCGAGAGATCGCCGCCGCCTATGCCCGCGAGTGGAACAGCTCCGCGACGCATCCGCGCACTACCGTGTTCGCGGTGGGTGATGATGCAAACCTGCCTTTGCTGCGGCAGTTGGCCACCCATGACGGCGTGCTCGAACATGTCCTTTCGACCGAACCGATCGACGCCAAGCTGAGCGCCTTTCTGGCGCACAGCATCTCCGCCCCGGTTGCCGGTTTGCATCTTGCGATCGCACCCTCGGCGGCGATTCATACGATTTATCCCCTGGACGACGCGGTCTATCCGGGCTCCGTAGCGTCGTGGGTGGGCGACTATCTCAGCCCTCAAGCGAACGTGACCTTCACCGCGGAGGCACAACGCGTCGATGCTCCCCTGCACGCCGCGGCCACCGTGGATCTTCCGCCGCAGGCGCTCGCGCATCCGGAGCTGCCCTGGCTTTGGGCGCAGGCGCGCGTGGATGCGCTGCTGGACGAGATCGCCCGGAACGGCGAAACACGCGAGGCCATCGAGGAGATCGTCCGCCTCTCGCGTCGCTACAAGTTCGTTACGCCCTACACCTCGTTCCTCGCCGCTCCCCGCTCCCTGCTGCGCCCGCGCGTGATCCGTCCTGGCGATCCCGTCCTGCGCGTCCACACCGACCCCGCGATCGTGTCCGTTATCGCTCTTTTTCCCTTCGGCCTGACGCAGCCGCTGCGGCATCTTGCCTCGGAGGACAAGCGAACGGGGCCGGACAGCGACCGGCTCTGGGAGACACGTTTTCTGGCGCCCCCGGACATGGGCGACGGGGTGTACACCGTGCGCCTCATCCTGCGTGATGCCGCCGGGCACACCTACGCCGAGGCCAAGACCTTCGTCATCGCCTCCACCGCGCCGACCGTTCGCCTCCATCTCGATCGCGTTCGGTATCATCGCGGCGACATGATGCAGCTGCGCGCGCAGGCCTCCGCGACCACGCGGACGTTGACTGCCCAGATGGAAGGCGCGCTGCCGGTCCCGCTGCGCTGGAACAACGCCGCAGCCGCCAATACGGGCGAGATGCGCGTTCCCCAATCGCTCGCCCCCGGCAGTTACACCGTCTCGGTCACGGCGGAAGACATCGCCCACAATCTCGGCACGCAGGAGGTGCGTATTGACGTGCTTCCGTAGCCGTTTCGGCAGTAATTTCCGCATTTCCAGGCCGCTGCGTCTCTGCCTTCCTGCGGCTCTTGTGGTGGCGCTCAGCAGCGCCGCCATCGCGCGGGGCGATCTGCCGTTCTGGCAACAAACCGTCGTCTCCGCCTCTGCCGTCGAGGCCGCGCTCTTCAGCCCGATGCAATTACCCGGCGCGGAGGTCTCCTACCCGCGCCCGCCGCGCACGGCCGAGGGAGCCGTAAGCAAGCTCATCGCAGCCGCGCCCGCACAGGCCGAGCTTTATGCCCTGAGGGCACAGACAGAAGAGGGGGCGCTCGATTTCGACGCGGCGGCGCGAGACTGGATCGCCTTCGCCGCGCAGGCTCCCGACAAGGCAGCGGGAAACCGGCAGCTGGCCGACTTCTACGGCCGCCGGCTCGATGGGCCGCACGAGATCGGGGCGCTCGAAGCCTCCGCAACTGCCCCGCAGTCGATAGCCGACGCGGTCCTTCCAGCCGATCAGCAAGCCGCGTGGCGCGACTTCGGAAGGGCGCTTGACGTTGCGCAAAGACAGGCCCTCGGCGAGGATGCACAGCTGGCCATCTACGCGGCGTGGATCGCGCGTTATCCAACCCAGCCGGCCGCCCGCGCGAACGAGATCGCCGCCATGCTGCGCCTGAAGCGTCTCCGCGCTGCTAGCGATGCCATCGCCGCCTACCGCCAGGCGTTTCCGCAGGATAGGAGCTTCGTCATCAAAGCCTCGGCCGCAGCCGCTGCGGAATCCGGCGGCCCTGACGCCGGTTCGCGGGCTCTGGCCATATACGATGCGGCCTACCAGCCGCTGTGGTCCGCCGACCTCTCGCAAAGCTACTTCACTTTGCTTGAAGCCACCCATACAGAACATGCCATGCTCGCCAAAGCACGCGCGGCGCTTGAGAAAAACCCGGATGACCTGGCCGCGGTTACGCGCATCTTTCAATATTTCCAGCATGGCGGTCGCAACGCCGCCGCCGCCAACGCATTTGCGCAATATCGCGCAAGCAAGGAAGCCCGCCGCGCCGCCTGGTCTGCGGATGAGCTCTACGCCTTCGCGACGTTGCTTGCCCAGGCGGGCTTCGCGGAGGAAGCCGCACGCTATGACTTCGCACTGGCCGGCGTCGCAGGACCTTTGCATCTCTCGCCCGAACCCGCGGAGCAACTCGCGCTGGCAAATACCATCGACCTGCTTCTCAACAGCTCGGAGAAGCCCATCGCGCTCGGCGCGGGCAATCTCTCCGTCTATCGTGACCTCGCTACGGTGGATACCGGCCCCGGCTACTGGAACGGCATTCTCTCGCTCTGGCTAAACTCCACCAGCCCGGCCACGGAGCTGGCGGCCGAGGACGGGAAGGCCACACCCTACTTCCATCGCGGGAAGGCTGCCGAGCTGCTCTCCGTTCTCGACACCCGTTTTCCGGCCGCACCCGAGCGCGACCATCTCCATGCCGCGCTGCTCCGCGCCTATCTCTCCTATGGCGAAGACGATGCCCTCATCACCGGGGGCACGCAGTTCATCGCGGAGTTTCCGCACGCAAACGATCGCCTCGAAGTAGCGCTTGCGGTAGCAGACGCATACGCGCGTCAAGGAAAATCGCAAGCCGAGACTGCCCTTTACGACTCTCTGCTGACCAGCTTGGCGGGCTCGCTGGGAGGCATGCCGCTCACCGCGGCGAACCCTTCAGGGGAGCCATCCACAGTGCAATCAGCATCCGCGGCGGACCCCAGCAGGGAAGGGGACTCCGCAATCACTGAGGATGCGCAGCACTTTCCGCAGTTGGCCGCAACAACGCCGAAACCCCCTGCCGCGGAGCTGCTTCTGCGCTCGTTGCAAGCCTCCGTGCAGAGGCCCGCAACGTCGGCGCCCGCGGCGGCCTATGGCCAGGTGCTGGAGCGATACCTCAGCCGCCTCACCGCGACGGACCAGCTTCCCGCCGCGCTTGCCGTGCTCCGCCGCGAACTCGACCGCAACCCGAACGATCCGCTGCTCTACGACCGGCTCGCCGCGTTTCTCGCCCAAAACGACCTGTCCGCGCAAGAGGAGGGGGTGTATCAGGCCGCGATCCAACGGTTCAATTCGCCTGGCTTTTATAACAAGCTCGCGCGTTTTTACATCCGTCAGAAGCGGCGCGAGGACTTTGCCGCGCTCACGCGGAAGGTCACGGACATCTTCTCCGGTACGGAGCTCGAAGGCTACTTCGCGGACGTAAACCGCAGCTGGCCTCAGGTATATCTGCAGCTCAACCTGTATGCGCACGCACGCTTTCCGCACGACCTGCGCTTCACGCGCAACCTGCTCACCGCCTATCGCGCCAAGGGCACCGCGGATGCAGGGGCGCGGGAGAAGCTGCTGCGCCAGCACTGGTGGGAGGCGCCCGATCTGCAGGCGGAGTTCTTCGAGTATCTCAGCCGTACGCACACGCTCTCCGCCGAACTCGCACAGCTGCAGCAGCTCGCTCCCGCAAACGATTCCACGAATCCTTCGACAGCCCCTTCCACTCGCGACGACCTCGCCGCGATACGAGAGTTGGCCGAGATCCACCTGTGGCAGTCGCACTTCGAGCAGGGAGCGCCCTCCCTTCGGATACTCGCCCAGGCCTACCCCGCCGACCCCGTTGTTGGCGAGGATGCGGAGAGTGTCTTTCGTTCGCTCGCCTATGAGCATCCCGAGGGGATCGAGGAAGCGGTCTCCATCGAGCGCAATCTGGCCGCCGCGCAGCCCGCGAACCTCGACCGCCTCGCCACCATCGGCGATATCTATGCCAACAGCACATCCCCGGAGCTGAATCTGCCGGGGACGGCGCAGCTGGCGCAGGCCGATCCCTACTGGACGCGCATCAGTGCCGTGCAGCGTGGCGTCCCGGACGGCTATCTCCAATCGGCCACTGTCTTCTGGGACTATTTCCAATTCGATAAGGCCCTCGCCCAGATTGCGGCCGCGCGCCGCCAGTTCGGGGAGCCCACGCTCTATGGCTTCGAGGCCGGCGCACTCGACGAAGACATGGGCAAACCGGCCCTAGCCATTGACGAGTACGCTCGCACCGCCGCTGCTGAAGAAGCCATTGTTGCCGGCAACAACGCCAACAGCCCATCGCCGGACGATACCGAAGCGCCGGGAAATTCCGCCAACGAGACCGCCAAGGGTCGTCTGCTGATTCTGGCGCGACGGTCCTCCACCGCCGCTACCGTGGACAGCGCCACGGCCAAACTCCTCACGGAAACCCGATCTGTGGGCGCATTGCAGCTTCGTGTCGACGTGCTTCGCGTGCAACACAGACAGGCGGAGATCGCCGCAGCGGTCCAGTCCGCCATCACCGCGGCGGCCACACCGGATGAACTGACGCAGCTCGCCGCCTTCAGCCAGCGCGAGCGGTTGCCGCACGCGTATGTGCAGGCCCTCACGCGTGAGGTCTCCCTGGCCGCCGATCCTGTAGAGCGCATCGATCTCGAATATCAACTCGTTCACGCGTACGAAGATCAGGGCGACGACACCTCCGCGGGGCGCATCGTCGAAGCCGTTTACCGCGATCAGCCGAAGATCCTCGGCGTTGTGCGCACGACGGTCGATTTTTACTGGAAGGGCAAGCAGCCGCAGCGTGCCGTCGCCACCCTGGAGGGGGCAGCGAGCGCGGCCAATCCCACCCTTGCCCACGACTTCATGCTGGAGGCGATCGCGAAATCGAACGCAAGCGGTGAGTATGCCGGAGCGCGCGGCTTATTGAAGCCGCTGCTCGCCGCCGATCCCTTCAACGCGCAATACATCGCGCTGAAAGCCGACAGCTACGCCTTGGCGCACGACAACACTGGTCTGCGCGACTTCTACGCCGGCACCATCACTGCGATCCAGGCCTCCTCACTATCTGGATCAGAGAAGCGCGCCGACATCGCGCTTGCCCGGCAGGGCATCATCCCCGCGCTCACCGACCTCAAAGATTATTCCGGTGCAACAGATCAATTCATCGCCCTGCTGCGCGCCGCCCCGGAGGATGCTGACCTGGTGCAACGGGCAGCTCTCTACGCTCGCCGCTACAGCCGCCAGCCGCAGCTGGTTGCATTCCTAAACAAAGCGGTCGCCGACTCGCCACGCGACTCCCGTTTCGCCATCGATCTCGGCCGCGCCGACGAGCTCTTCGAGGACTATGACGGCGCTCTCGCCGCCTATTCGAAGGCCATTGCCATCCGGGGGGACCGCACGGATCTGTACATCGCCCGTGCCGACCTGGAAGAGCATCGCCAGGATTTCGAGGCTGCCTGCAGCGACTACGCCCGGCTCTTCACGCTCTCCTACGACGACCCACAATGGATGGAGAAGGCCGCGCTGGCCCGTGTGCGCGAGGGCAAGCCCGACCTCGCCACGCAAGCATTGGAAGCTGCATGGATTACCAACCGCCCTGTCTCCGCGGCTAATTTCTTCCACGTCGCGGCGCAGCTCGAGCAATGGAATCTTCTGCCCGAAGCCCGCCTCTACGCCGAGCGCGGCACCGCCATGGCCGGCGATGATCTCCTCGCGGACGCGCAGTATGCGGACGGCGTGAAGACGTACGCCAAGATCCTGGCGCGGCAGGGGAATGCGTCCGAGGCGCTGGCAAAGCTGCTCGCCTGGTCGGGGAGCGCCTCCGTCTCTTCATCGAGCCCGGCCATCGTTGTGGAGCAGGTGCGGCAGGAGGGAATCGGCGCAGTTACCGATGCCCAGTGGCGCGAGCTGCGGGCCAAGCGGCGCAACCAGCAGGCGAAGGAGACGCTTACCGGGGCGCTTACCGCTCTGGGGCAAGCCGTCGCTGCCCTCTACACGCCAGAGGAGAAGCTCGCCTACGCGAAGCTCCTCGATACCCATCGCGCCAACGCCTCGACCGCAGAGGTCGCCGGCCTATGGATTCCCGCGGCGCACGAGGCCGGCCTGCTCGACCGCGAGGCCGCCTGGCGTCGCGATCTGCTCCTCACAGCGGGCGATCCCGCAAGAAACCAGCTCCAGCCCTATATCGAACTGGAACAGCGCCGCCTGGATTTTTCGACGCTCGCCTCCACGCTCGATACCTATGCCGCACAGGGGAAGCGGGAACGCCAGCCCGCTCTCCTCAACACCGCCGTCACAAGCTGGCGCAGCGCCGGAGATACCGCACATGAGCTGCACGATCTGCGCCTGCTGGTCGTCACATTCGCGCAGACACAATGGCAGGACAGGCTCTTCGGCCTCCTGTTGCAGTCCGATCCGGCGGCTCTGCTTGCGCTGGTCTCCGCCAACGCGCCCTACTCCGATACCGCGGCAAACTACGCCCTGGCCAACGGCAGCCGTGATCTCGCCTATCGCGCGATCGCCGCGCGCGATGGCAGCCTGCCTCCGGTGTGGCGCACGGCCAACTCCGCGCTGGCCGGGCTCTACTTCCGCGAGGTCTCCGCGCGCACGGATGCGGATTTTCGCTCCGCACTCCATGACGTCACTCTCGGTGCCCAGCTGGCCGGCAAGCCTGACCCGAACCGCGTGCTCACAGGTGCCCTTTGGTTCTCCTTCGGCACGCGCTACGGCGCCTACCGCACGCTCTCCCCGGCACCGGCCGCCGATCCCGAAGACTACCTTCCAGCGGTACTGGAGGGTGCGCCCGATGCTCCCGTGGCGTACACACAACTCGGGGGAACCTACCTCGACGCGGGAGAGCGCGAGGCCGCCATCGCAGAGTTTCGCCATGCGATCCAACTCGCTCCGGCCGACCCGGCCCCCAGCATCGCCATCGCCGAGCAGCTATGGGCCAAAGGCCAGCAGGCGGAGGCTGTGGCAGAGTGGGAACACGCGCTTGCGCAACTGCACGGCCTCATCAACGAGCGCAGCGTTCCTGAAACCTTTTGGACCAGTTTCACCGCTGTAGCCAGCGACATCCGCGAGTACAACTTGAATGAGCAGCTCGACTCCGGCCTGGGCGATGTATTGCGAACCTATATCCGTAAGAACGACCGCTTTCGCAGCTCCGAGCTTTTGCAAGCCGCTTATGTTTCACAGAAGAAGCGCGGTCCTGCCGCTGCTGCCGCATCCGTTCTAGGCTTCGTCGCCGACGCACAGAGCCAGCGCGCGCTGCTGAGCGATCTTATCGACAGCACCTGGTTTCCCGATGCGCAACGCGGCGCCGTCTATCGCCGCGAGCTGGAGTTGGCGCAGGCCGAGCAAGCCGCGGCTTCCCCTTCGAGCATCGATACAGGGTCCGGCGCGGTCGATGCGTACCTGCCGCGATATCTCGGCTGGCTTTTGAAGCATCGCCAGGCAGCGCAGGCTCGGCAGCTGCTCGATAGCCTGCCGCCTGCAAAGCAAGCCAACGCCGAGTTTGCTCCGTATGCCATCGAGCTTGCGGCACAGCAGTCCCGGATTCCGGAGCTCATTGCCGTATGGAATTCGGACCCCGATCAGGCTCCCGATCTCAGGGCAGTCGGCAACGCCGCCGAGCAGCTTCGCCATGAGAAGGACCTCACCGGAAGCCGTGCCCTGCTGGAATACCTCTTCAACCGCAAGCTCGCCGAGAATGGGCTGGAAGAGGCCGACTACCTGGCGTTGGCCGAAGCCCGGCTCGCCACGGGAGATACTCCCGGCGCTCTCGACCTTCTCCGCCGATACACACTGGAGACCGCTGATTTTTACGATGGGCTTGATGCTGCGGCACAGCTTCTCGTCCGCACCGGCCATAACGCCGACGCCATTCCGTTCCTCCGAAAGCTCGCGAACGGCACGCCGTGGAAGGCTATCTATCTTCAGCGACTGGGGATGGCCCAACTCGCTGCTGGTAATGCGCCCAATGCAGCGGACGCGCTGGGGGAGGTCGCTTCTTCGGCGAACGCGCCCTACGCCGTTCGTGCCGACGCCGCCACCGCATTGCGCAATCTGCCCGGCACGCATCATTTTGCGAGTGCCGAGCTTACGATGATCGCCAGTGCAGCCGCATCGTCGCCCCAAACCGCCGATCAGCCCTACTTCACCTACGCCCGCCTCGCGGCCGCAGCGCCCGCGGCACCCGTCACGGGCGCCCATCTGCTGCAAGCCGCGATCGCCATTGCGCCCGAGGCATTCCGCAGCCGGCTGCAGCTGGCGCTTTTCTATGCCGCATTCAAAGCCGGGTACGACGAGCAGGCAAGTGCAGCCATCCAGCCTCTGCTGGCACACTATCCGGAGCTCACCGTGAACGCTGCTGTTTTGTCCAACGCGTATCAGTTTCCCGAGGCCGCCTGCGACAGTGCTTGCGATACCCCGTCCCTGACCGTTCCTCCCGAGTTGCAGGATGCAGCGGATCGCCGCCGTCTTCTGCTCGCTTTAACGAGTCTGCACGAGCACCTTCACGAGCAGCCACAGGCGCTCCAGCTTCTGCAAGCAGCCCAGAACCTGGGCAGCAAGCAGGAACAGGCAGCAGTGGAGGCTCGCATCGCGCAGCTCACCTATGGACTCGCCCTGAAACGCGAGAACGACGCGCGCCGTCCTATCCTCCAAGCCACACTCGCCGATAGCAGCCGGGTGCGCCCCCGGTTGCTTCCCGGCTCACCCATTCCATCGTCCTCCGGGAGGGTGAGCCAGCCATGAAGCTCTCACGTAGGATCGCCGCCGCCGCGCTGCTCATGATTGCGGCAGTGGCGATTTCGGCAGTGACGGTCTTCGCTCTGCTGCGCGACCGCACCGCTGATGTCAGCGACCTGCCGCTGAGCGCCTATGCTCCTCCCGGTGCGCTGCTGGCACTCGAATCCCCTGATTTCCACGCGCTCCTACAAGCCTGGTCCAGCTCGCCCGAGGAGCAGCGCTGGCTGAAAAGTGACGATTATGCCGGCTTCTCGCGCTCGCGGCTCTTCGGGCGGCTTAAGGAGGCGCAGGACCAGTTTGCCACCTCCGCCGGGCTTTCTCCGGACGCGAGTTTTCTCGCCGCAGTCGCCGGACGGCAAAGTTTCTTCGCCTGGTATGACATCGGCAACCTCGAATTTCTGTACATCACGCGTATGCCGCCCGGTGATGCCGCCAAGACACCGCTGCTCGCACTGCGTGACCGCTATGAGGAACGCAACGCCGGGGGCGCACCCTTTTACGTTCGCACCGAAGGCGACTCCCATCGCACCGTCGCCTTTGCGGTACGCGGCGATCTGCTCCTGCTCGCCACGCGGGAGGACCTTCTCGCGAATGCCCTGCAACTCCTCGCGCATCCCGGCCCCTCTACCCTGCAACACGAGCCTTGGTACGCTGCCGCCCAAGCCGCCGCCTCCAGTCCAGCCGACTCCGGTCCGCCGAGTGAGATCCGCATGACACTGAACCTCGCCTCCGTCGTGCCCTCACCCTACTTCCGCACCTACTGGATTCAAAAGAACGTCACCGAGCTGAAGGCGTACAGCGCCGCGGTCAGTGACCTGTACCGTACCTCCGGTGAGTTCCGTGAAGAGCGCATTCTGCTACCGATCAACTCCCCAGCCAACGAACCTCCCACCACGCGCAACGATCTGACGGAGGTTCTGCGCTATCTTCCCTCGGGCGCGATCTACCGGGCCACGGCGCACCCAGACACCGACGCGGTTTTGACCCAGCTCGAGGACAAGCTGCTGACCCGCTCCACGGGGAGCTTCAGCGATCCGCACACCTTGCCCACCCCCGATCTCAGCACCCCGCTTGCGGGTTCCGCTGACGATCTGGAGCAGCGCATCGACCTGCCGCTTGTTGCCGCTTCCCCACGTATGGCGGCGCTCGCCCCCTTGCGCAAGGGACTGGACGCCGCTGCGGTGAGTTCCATGCTCGTCGTCTCTCGCTTCAGTGCACACATCGATGCCGCCGGCGATGCGCCTGGGATGTTTCTTCCCATGCACACGGCGGTCATCCTCGAAGGCAGCAGGGACTGGAACGGCGTTGAACTTCAAACGGCACTTGCCGCGGCATTTGCCCCAAAGCTCTCCGTAGGGGGCTTGGGACTCGCTTGGGAACCAGCGCAGGGGAGGCCGGACCAGTGGCTTCACCTCAAAGGCTTTCAGCACCTGGCTTTGCATGTGCAAGGCAGGATATGCGTTCTAAGCTCCGATGACGACACCATGCAGGCCGTGCTGGCGAGCGCACATACGGCCTCCGCCGCACCCATGCTCGCACAGATCCAAGCGGGCGCAGACCTCGCGGCAGCACGCGACTCCCTCAGCACTCTCTCCAGGCGCCTCGACCACACAACTCCCCAGCCGGCTGGCACGGCAGGGGAGCCGCCGTTCTTTGCGGGGAATCTACTCAGTCTCGGCGACACCTTCAGGGGCGTTGCCTCCGAGACCTTCACCCAGACCCGCGGTGAGAAGGGCGCCGAGGTGCATCAGCAGGTGGTCTATCGCTGGTCCCGCTGAGGATCGCGCCTTCAACCATCAAATCATTGAAGGGATCACCCGGTTCATGGAAGGTGATCACCCGGTGCACTACGGTGCGTTGGGTGCGCTGTCTCGCAAGGAAAGATCGGCGCTTCCGAGCTGTCCCGATGAGCTATCCCGAACGAGGAAGCGGACACGGACCGCGCCAGGCGGAAGCGGGAGCAAGATGGTCAGCGGCACGAAAGGAAGGCTGCTCAAGGGTGTTTCCGGTCCGAGCCTGGCATCCACTTCATTCATGATCTTGCCGACGGGCTTGTTTTTAGCATCCAGCGCGACAGCCAGGAGGATCAGCTTTGCGCTTTCCCCGCCGGCCGCAGAAACGGACCACCCGATATCGCTGGCACTGACCTGCAGCGTGTAATTTCCCGCCGGCCCCCATGGCACAGCAACGACGGTTAGACCTGTATAGGTCATGTCGCTCGTCACCGCTGTGCCAAGGTCAAACCCCGTCGCCCGCCGCTCCTGCTTTGCGGTCCTCGGCGGAGGGAGAGGCACGGAGGCATAGTAGCCACGCCTAGTTCTGACAATCACTCCCGGGCGATCGACTTTGACAACGATCCCGCGGTACGCCTGCGCCGCGTCCGAGGAGCTTGCGGGCACGTAAGCCATTGTGTAGAAGGAGTTACCCTCGCGAACACTGGCCGCGATCTCCTGGTCGATGCCGTTGTTGAGCGAAAAGGCGCGACCACCTGTTTCGGGGGCCAGCGTGTTGAAGCTGACCGTGCCGTTGAACGGATCCTTCGGGTTGTGTGTCTCGTCGGTGAACGGATCGTCGACCGTACCGATATCGGTGACGCCGCTGGAATTGATGGTGGGATTTATCGTGTAGAGCGTGATATGGGCATCGCGCAGCAGGTTCACTGTGCGTTCCGCCAGGCCGGTCACAAGCTGGACCTGGTGCTCGGGAGCATCGCGCAGGTCGATACTCGGAAAGCCGCTGCCGATCCACACGACGTTCTTGCGCCCTTTGTGGCCGGTGCTGGCCTGTGCTATTTGCTGCAGCGAGGCGAGCGTTTGGGCGAAGCGAATCGCTTTCCCTTCGCCGGATATGCCGGTGCGCGTCATCTGGAACGGATAAGAGGGCTTGAGGTGTTCGAGATCCGACAGCAGTTGCCGCCGGCTGAGCGTGTATTCCCCGATCTGCTGAAAGCTGGAGTCCGTCGCGGCCAGCAGGGCTGTTGGTTGGGTGAGCGTTTCAGGCTGCGCCTCGATGTACTTGCGCACCGCGCCGCGCGCGAAGGCCATATCCGTGAAGCCGGTGTTCAACTCGTCCAGCACCAGCATAGTGACGGGCGCGGCAGGCATGAGTCTTTGCACATCCGCCATGCCATGGATGGATCGTACGTCGACGGAGGACGGCACCCGGTGAGCTGCTGGAGGCTCGAATGATTTCAGGAGTTGAGGCTCGCCTCCCTCGTAGACTGTGAAGTCTTTCCGGTCCAGATCTTCGACTGACTTGCCTGCGCTGTCGGTCACGGTGACGTCCAGCACAACCAACCGGCTGGTGACCTTCAGGATCGTCTTCTGACCGGCTGTACCTCCCGCCCCGCTTTGCGATGGGTTTGGCGAGATACCTGAAACTTGCTGCGCTGCCAAAGCGAGCGGCAGTGCGAGGAGCAGCAGCCAACTAGCGGGTCTGTATTTCAACAGAAACCTCTCGCGAACCGGGCGTTGCCATCGCTGTTCCTCGTAAATATCCAGGCCATCGTTGTTTCCTGGTAGAAGCCACAGTTGTGTCCTGGTAGATATCCAGCTGTTCCCTTCTGGAGGGAGCAGGGGCCTTCAGGCCCCTGGCAAATTGCGCCAATGTATTAGGGCTTTAGCCCTGGGTTTCTGGGCTCTGCACAGAGCCCAGGGCTAAAGCCCTTTCGTCTTCAAGCTCCAATCAGCGGGCTGAAGCCCGCTGCTCCCTCCCAAGGACAGAGGCAGAACGTCTATCCCAACTGGCAGAAGCTCTCAGAACCGGAAGAAGCCCGAGAACTGGTAGACGCGTGGCTGGTTGGCCTGAGAGACGATCTCCGCGAAGGCCGCTACGGTGGGATCGGTGCTCGGAGCCGAATAGACCGGGTGATTCAAGACATTGATCGCTTCGCCCCGGAACTGCAGCGCGCCGAGCTTCCAGATCTGGAACTCACGCTGCACACCGACGTCGAATTGATTCAGATTGTCCGCGCGCAGGGTGTTGAAGCGCAAGGGGAAGGTGCGGATCTGGTACGTGCCGGGGAGAACACCCGGGCAGAAGGCCACGGTGGCATTCGCGCAGGTACTGATGGGATTGGTGGTGCCTGTTCCGTTATTTACCCAATTAGCCGTGTTGAACCAGTTGCCCCGGCCGAAATTGGCGGTGTTGGGCGTGGTGCCGACGTTGGCTTTGTAGGCCGCACGGCTCCAGTGGCTGTCGCCGGGATTGGTGCCGTCGTAAAGGTCGTTGCGGGTGAAGGTCAAAGGAGCGCCGCTCTGGATCTGGTAGACCCCCTGGGCCTGCCAGCCGCCCACGATCTGGGCGACGATACCGCGGCTGGAGCTGAGAAAGCGGCGGCCCTGACCGAACGGCAGCTGATAGATGCTGCTGACCGCAACACGCTGCGGGCGGTCATTCGCGGAAACGCCGTACCAGGGCCTTACATCGGTGGGATTCAGGTAGGTTGTGGCATCCAGTGTTCGCGACCAGGTGTACGCCACCGTAGCTGACAGACCGCCCGTGAAGCGCCGTTGCAGCTGGGCCTGCAGAGAGTTGTAGATGGACATGCCTTCGGTACTGAAGGCGTTGATGCTCACGTACTCCGGGTAAGGCCGTTGCAGCTGGCTGATGGCGATGGTCTTACTGGAAAGACCGCCCGCGGCCCCGGCAGGGATCAACCCGTAAAAGGGGTTGGTGACAGTTGCCGTCTCCTGCAGATTTTTGGTCTGGTCATAGCCGTTGTTGACCGTGGAGTAGGCCGAAAGAGGAAAATTGTTGTATTCGCGGCCACCGGTGTTGGTGCCTTGCGAGATCTGACCAACAACCTGGTGTACGCCGTGGTTGCCGACATAGTCCAGGGCGGCCACGAAGTTTCCGATCTGGCGCTGGACCCCCAGGCTGTAGCGCTGGTTGTAGGGCATGTGTGGATTCGGTTCCAAAAACTGAACGTTCTGGCCCAGTGCCGTCGACGTGCCAAGACTATTTCGCGTGGCCGGCGTGAGCCCGCCGGGAAACGGGTTCGCGAGCGTTGAGGTGAAGACCAGACCGGCAGCCGTTGTAAAGGTCGGCGCAACGACCGTAGACACGCTGGAGTAACCCTGTTGCGGCACAAGAAACGTGGTGGTGGAACCCGCGTTTCCGCCCGACAGGTACTCACTGTTCAGCGAATCGAAGAAGATGCCGTAGCCTCCCCGGATGACGGTCTTCTGGTTGGCGGCATAGGCGAACCCGATGCGGGGCAGGAAGTCGTATTTCGGAGAGTTGTATGGATTGATGCCTGCGCCGTTCGTATCTGCGAAGACAGCCCCACCCGTGGGGGTGATGGTGGAAGGCAGGAGAGCATTTGTGGCCGCCACCTTGGAGGCGTAGATCGCGGCCGCAGCCGCCGTTGTCGAGTTGGTCGCGCCGAAGTTGAAGGAGACGATCTGCTTGGCGTTGCGCTCGATATCTGGGGTCTCGTACTCCCAGCGCAGGCCGGCGTTGACGGTGAGCTTGTTGCTTACGCGCCAGTCATCCTGCGCGTAGCCGGCGTAGTAATCGGAGCGAATGGAAAAATCGGAGTTTTGTGTCTCGGATCCGCTGCTCAGATACCCGAACTCCAGCTCGGCGAGGCTGAAACCGATATTGGTCTGTTGCGTGCTGGTGCTGGAGGGAAGCGTCAGGTTGCCGCTGGAGGTGTAGTTGCCCTGCTCTCCCGAGCCGGACATCCCATTGGTGATGTAGCGCCGGTACTCCGAGCCGACCCGCAGCAGATGCGCGCCGAGCTGCTTGGACAGGGCAACAGAACCCAGCCAGATATCGTCTTCGGCTACCGTCGACGACGCATTACTCAGCGGCGTGTACAGCGTGGGCGTAATGATGGGGAGCGCATCCGCGGTGACGGGCAAACCGGCGGTAAGGTAGGACGGCAAGCCGATGGAAGAAGGACCGATCGAGCCCTGGCCGCCGGGCGTGTTGGAATTGGTGAAGCGCGTGTACGCCGCGACAGCATTAATCACGGTCGTCGGGTTGAGGACAAAGGTGTAGCCCAGAACCACGCCCCGGTTGAGATAGGCCAGGGCCGTGGCGCTGACCGGCGGGAAGTAGTTGTTCTTGATGGGCTGATGCCGCTCGCTCCAGACGATGTGCGAGTAGAGACTCTGCCGCGGGCTGAGGGTGAAGTCGACACGGCCGACCTCGGCGTTATAGAGATCGGGTTCGTTGGTGCCGTAGAAGAAGTTATTTTCCCCATCCGCTGCCTGGTTGGCCGTGTTGTTCGGAGCCGGATAGAGATTCAACAATGCGGTCGCGACGGAGTTGATGTCCGCGGCCGGAATGATGTTGCCGGGAACGCAGGAACGGTTGTAGTTGCTGTTGGTTGGGCTCGCCGGATTCGTGGAAACGGCGCTGTTCGGGTAATAAATCTGGTACTTGTTCGGCGCCTGAGTTGGGTGCAGGAGCGTACCCGCCGCCGTGCAGATGTTTCCGGCGTTGGCGCTGGTATCCGCCCCATACAGCGCGGAGAAATTGCCGGTTCGCTCCGGGAGGGTCGGGACCGTAAGCGACATCGCGTTGGGGGCCGATTGGCGGCTGTGCTCGTAGCCCCCAAACCAGAACGCCCGGTCGCGCCAGAACGGTCCGCCGGCGTCGCCGCCTTCACGCACGAACGTCGGTTTTGCCGCGGGGCTGGTTGCGGGCAGGCTCCAGGTGTTCGCATTGATCTTGGGATCCTGGTAATAAAGAAACGCGGATCCATGCAGCCGATTTGTACCCGACTTCAGCTGGGTGTTGACGAAGCCGCCGGAGCTGTGCCCCTCGCTGGCGTCGTAGTTCGCGGTGTCGATCTTGTACTGCGAGATGAACTCTGTCGACGGCGTATAAGCCGAGTAACGAATGCGATTGTCGGGAGCCCCGTCCAGCTTGTAATCCAGTGCGTTCAAAGCTGAACCGTTAACCGATACCGTCGCCGAGCCGCTGTCGTAGACATGAATATTCGGATTGACGCCGGAAAGAGTGACGCCGGGCGCGAGTACCTCCAGCGCAAACGGATTTCCGTAAATAAGCGGCAGGTCGGTAATAGCTTTTTGCTCGACGACCAGGCCCAGGGAAGCGGAGCTGTAGCTAAGCTGCTGGATGCCTCCCTCCACGGTGACGGTCGTGTTTTCGTGGCCAGTGGCAAGCGCAACGTCGGTCTCCACGCGTGCTCCCACGTCGACCTGCATATGGGCCTTCACATATGTTTCAAAGCCCTGTACTGCGGTGGTGAGCGAGTAGGAACCGGGATTCAGATCCTGGAAGCTGTATTCACCCGCACTGTTCGTTTTGGTCGAGAGCGTGACACCCGTGCTGTCGTTCTTGAGCATCACGGGCGCATTGGGAACGATCGCTCCGGTGGTATCGGCAACTTTGCCCAGCACCGTGCCGCGCTGGTCCTGCGCGGAAGCCATGGAAGGCGCGGCGAGGTTAGCCGCGGCCCAAACCAGAATGAACAGCAAAACGAACCTACTGCGGTGCAGAGCCCTCATGAATCAACATCCTCCAAAAGCTTTCGTTCGCCATCTGGATGTCTCCGCATCCAGATGGTTGTAGTTCCGCTCCGTCCTCTCGGAACCCGCGAACGGCTTCACGGGCTCGTCCGCCGTAAACAACGCGACGACGGCAACGTTGCCAAAGCGCGCCCGTTTCAGCGTGGGACAAAGACGACAAAAGTGGTCGAGAGTGTTGTAGTTGTGTTACACGATAGCTGTCAAGAAGAAAGTGGCAACGATGCCAGACCGTTATCGATTCATTCCTTTCAGAGGATCTCCTTCGTGAATAGACGGCTGTTTCTCCAACGGTGCGCAGCAGCCGGCGCACTGGCCACCTCGGCAATCTGCAGCAGGGGGAACGAACCCGGCAGGCACGCAGCCACACAGGAATTTCCATGCAACGGAGTGCCGCTACCCGACGACAACTGGCATCTCTGGATCGATACGGAGGCAAGCTGGGAGAGCGACACCCTCCATCTCCCCGGCGAGTTCGATATGACATCGCTGCCCGTGAATCCACCCTCCGGGGGCTGGCCGGCGCTTGAGGAAAACAAGAGCGGCGCCAACGCTTCGATCGTCACCTTGCCCTCGACCGTCGAGCAGCACTTCTGGGCTCGGTTCGGCTCCCGTTCCTACACGCCCGAGGAGTACCGCTACGCGGCTGACGATCCGGCGCCCCAGAACGGCGCCTATCGGGGGGTGTCGTGGTGGTGGCGCGAGATCGAAATCCCAGCCGCGATGCAGGGGCAACGCCTCCTGCTGCATGTGCGCGGCGCGCGGATGCGGGCCGAGGTCTACCTGAACGAGAAGCTGGTCGGCTACTCGATCCTGGAGGAGCTGCCCTTTGAATGCGACCTGACCGCGGCGGCGATGCCCGGCGGCAAAAATACGCTCGCCCTTCGCATCACCAACCCGGGCGGCCGCTATGACTGGGTCGACGGCAGCACCCTTCGATGGGGAGAGGTCAATGTATATCGATCCCATGGCTTCGGGGGGATCGACCGTGGGCTTGTGCTGCAGGCGGTTCCGGTGGATGCGCGTCTCGCCGATGTGTGGGTGTTGAACACCCCCAAGCCAAAGGAGGTTCACGCGTTCGCGGCCCTTGAAGGAAATGTCCGTGGCGCAGCGCTCTTCGAGGTGATTGACCCGGCATCTGGACACGTCTTGGCAAGCGCCCATGGAGAGGCTCAAGCTGCTCCGGCTGGCGAACGAACGCACACGGTGCGCGCCACGCTGAGCTGCCCGCAAGCGCGGTTATGGGATCTCGACACGCCCGTGCTCTACCACCTGCGCGCCACGCTCACAACGGAGGCCGGACAGAAGGATGTGCGGATCGTCTCCTTCGGCTTTCGTTGGTTCGCGCCGGACGGACTGGGCAAAGATGCAGTATTTCGGCTCAATGGGCGTCGCATCAAGCTGTACTCGTCGATTTCGTGGGGGTTCTGGGGCCTGAATGGCTTGTGGCCGACGCCGGAGCTCGCCGAACGCGAAGTGACACAAGCCAAGAAGCTCGGCTTAAACTGTCTGAACTTCCACCGCAATGTCGGCAAGGAAGAGGTGTTCCGCGCGCATGACCGGCTCGGGCTGCTGCGCTACATGGAGCCCGGCGGGGGAAAGCTTTCGATCGGCAAGCTGCCCTCCGGTGCGGCCGTCAACGCGGCAAGCATCGTCATGCAGCCGGCCTCGAACCCAGCGGACCGCTTCTCGCAGCAGTTCATACTGGCCAAGTGCAGGGCCATGGTGCGAGCGTTTCGCAGTCATCCCTCGCTCATCCAGTACACGTTGCAGAATGAGATCGGCGCCGACCTGAAGAACCCGGAGACCTTCACGCCGCTGCACGCAATGCACGAAGAGGATCCCTCACGGTCGGTGGTCCTGAACGATGGATTTGTCGCGCCGCCTCGCAGTGCCGCGCAGGCGTGGTATGCGCCTTACAACGAGGTGATGTATCGCAGCGACGAGGAGCCCTTCGCGGACTGGTGGAACAACCACCAGGGAGCTGGCGATCAGTGGTATGACAAGTTCTACAAAGATCATCAGCACTTTACTTATCGCGAGCCACTGAAGACAGCTCTGGTGGAGTTCGGCGAGATGGAGGGCTGCGCCGTTGCGGACAATCACCCGCTGATGATCCATCAGATTGAGACGGGGCAGTTCGGCGGCAATGGCAAGAGCTACGATCTCGAAGATCATCGGCAGATCGTCGCGGGCTGTGAGAAATTTCTCGAGCGCTGGGGTTTTCGCAAGGCATTTCCGACATCGGAGCACCTGTACCGCGCACTTGGCGGCAAGGTGTACGAGAGCTGGCAGCAGTACATGGAGAACGCACGCATCTGCGACGAGATCGACTTCGCGGCGATCAGCGGATGGGAGTCTACAGCGATCGAGAACCACTCCGGGATCGTCGACAACCTGCGCAACTTCAAAGGCAATCCCGAGCTCATCGTTTCCAGCCTGCGTCCGGTGCGTCCCGTGGCCAAGCAGCATGCGCTTTGTTATGCGCTCGGCGAGAGCGCCGTCTTCGATCTGTATTTATTGAACGATACCGGTCGACCCGTTCCAGGCATGCTGCGCTTCTCGATGGTTGAGCCGGGCGGCAAATTGACGCAGCTGGGTGCGTGGCCCGTGCCGCCCTCGGTTGTCGATATCTTCAGCTATACGGTGCAGCTCGCCTTCACGACTCCGCCCTTGACCCGCGAAGGCATCTACCGTTTTCGCTTCAGCTCGGATGCCGAGCCGCTATCTAATTTCTCCCGCGAGATATGGGTTGCGAACGCGCAGCCGAAGTTTGCGAAGAAGCTGCGCGTGGGCGTCAGCGGAGTCCTGCCTGCGGTGCGGCGGCAGCTCTCGATGTTGAGCGGCATCGAGCTTTCGGAGTTTGCCGAGGGAGATAGGTATGACCTTATCGTTGTCTCGGGTGTCGTTAGCGGATCGCGGCTCGATCGTGCCATTGGCGACGAGACAGGGCTGGAAGCGCAGCCTGCCAAGGGCGCTCCCACAGCACCGCGCACCGCAGGGCAGATTCAAGATGCGGTGTTCGCGTCTGTGCGTTCGGGCACACCGCTGCTCGCCATCGTTCCCGATGACGATCTGGCGGATGGCGTGGCCAAACAATTCGCCGCGCTCGGCGCCTTCCGCTACGCAGGCCAGGTGGGCGACCTGCGTGCGCCATGGATGGGCAACTGGCTGTTCGTCCGCGAACACGCCACCTTCGCCTCCATGCCCGCCGACACTGTCCTGAGCACCCACTATCAAGCATCAGGCAAAGCGGCGAACGGCCTGCTGATTGAACGCGCGGCCGGCGCCGAAGATCCTGAGGTGATCATGGGGTACAGTCGCGATCACGACCGCCGAGTGGGTGCGGCCAGCTTTGCGTGCAGACTTGGTTCTACACGTGTGCTGCTGCACCGCGCGCCGGAGTTCAGCCCCCCTTTGCAGCAGCGCTGGCTGGCGAACAGCATCGCCTTTCTTACGGGAACCGAACTCAGCTAAGAACATAAATTGTAGAACTGCAGCACCGGCGTGACTGGTGATCTGTACGAGTTTGAGAAGGAGGCTTCGATGATTGCCGTTCGCAGCGCAATACGTTTTTACGGCCTGCTCGTTTTTGCGGGTATTGGCCTCATCGGGAGTAACGATGCCCATGCAGGCGGCGAGCTGCCCCAAGCCACTGTCGGTGAGAACAACGCCGAGTACCACACCGTGCAAAGCGCAATCGATGCGGCGCCAGATACAGGAGAGATCATCCGCATCGCGCCGGGAAGCTACCACGAGAAACTTACCATCGCGAAGCCGAATATTCATCTCATCGGAACGGGCACTCATCCCGAAGATGTTGTGTTGAGCTTCGATGATTCCGCAAAGACAGCCAACGGCACCTCGCGTTCCGCCAGTGTGACGGTCAGTGCGAATGGCTTCGAGGCAGAGAACCTGACCATCGAAAACACCTGGGAGACGGAGCATCCCCAAGCGGAGAACAGGTCGCAGGCGGTGGCCTTGCTGCTCAGTTCGGATCGCGCCGTGCTCGATCGCGTGCGGCTGCTCGGAGCGCAGGACACGCTCTATGCAAATAGCCTGACCTGCAGATCAACAACGCAGACCACGCCCTGCGACGCGTCCCGGGAGTTCTTCAACGACTGTTACATCGAAGGGCATGTTGACTACATCTTCGGCGATGCAGACGCGGTCTTCGACCATTGCGAGTTACATTCCCGCGTACATCCTGTCGTTACCATTACTGCGCAAAGCCGGCACTTTCCCGCGGAGGTCTCCGGATACACCTTTCTGCACTGCCGCATTACGGGGAGCAATGATGGCAGCCGCATCCTGCTGGGGCGGCCATGGCGGGACGATTCGACCGTGCTGTTCTATGACACCGATATGCTGCAGACGATGGATCCTGCCGGCTGGTCTGATTGGGACGGACGGCTGAAGACGAGCACGTATCGCGAATACCTTTCGCACGGCCCCGGTGTGAATGGCGGCCATCGCATCGTGATCAGTCCGGCGCTGACGGGCATTGAGCAGGCAAAGCTTACCCCGGAACAGCTGCTTCGCGGCGGAGATGATTGGAACCCCATGGCTGAGGTCAGCGCCCTCCGCACTCTGCCAGGAAGAGGATCGGAATGACGCAGAGGAACTGGAAGCTGGCGCTCTCGGTAGCGGCGCTGGTCATGCTGATGCAGGCGGCGGAGCCGTCGCGCGCACAGGACGTACACGTGTCGGTATCACCCACATCAAAGGGCACCACCTCCAGCCGTGACGATTTTCCCACGATCCAGATGGCACTCGATCATGCTCCGGATCCCGGCCCGGGCGGCCGGCTCGTTCTGCACATTGCGCCGGGAACGTATCACGAACGCGTCTACGTTTCGCCGCTGCGACCCAGCACCACGTTCCTTGGTACAGGCTCTGACCCCTCTCAGGTTGTAATTGCGAGTGCACAAAATGCGAGGTCCACCCAGGGGACTTTTTTCAGTGAAACGGTTGAGGTGCTCGGAGATCACTTCGAGGCTGACAACGTGACCTTCGAGAACACCGCCGGTCTAGTTGGACTTGCAGGACAGGCGGTCGCGATTGCGGTCAGTTCCGATCGCGCAGTCTTCAAGCACTGCCGTTTCGTCGGCGACCAGGACACCCTGTTTGCGAACTATGGGCGGCAATACTACACAGAGTCGTATATCAGCGGCGGTGTCGACTTCATCTTTGGCAACGCAACCGCCGTCTTCGACAAAAGCGAGATCCATGAGATCCGCCCTGGCTATCTCACCGCGCAATCCCGCACCTCAGCCTCACAGACGACCGGGTACGTCTTCAGCCATTCACGCATCACAACGGACGACCTCGGCGGAAGGCCTTTCTTTCTCGGCCGCCCGTGGAGGTCGTTCTCCAGGGTCGTTTTCTTGAATACGGAGATGCCCGAGAACCTGAGCCCCCAAGGCTGGTCAACGTGGGGCCACGATACCCCTAATGCCGAAGAACCACGCGACACATTTTATGCAGAGCGGGGAAGTACCGGACCCGGCGCACGTGCGCAGGCGCGTGTCTCCTGGTCGCATCAGTTAAGCGCCGCGGAGGCAAACAAGTTTGAGCCGCGGGTTTTTCTTGCGGGTGCTGATCGCTGGAATCCCGAGTTGGACGCCGCGCGCTTGCCCTGACCGCGTCGCTCATGGAGGGTGGCGGTGTGGTCCTGTTCCATCTGGACAGAATCGAGCCCATGATGAACACCGGCATGGCGCCGGTCTCGATGTCTTCGTGACGGAACCAGGATTTGGGGCGGGCGGATCGAGCTTAGATTCTTTAGACAACTAAAGCGTGTAACCAAAGTTTTGCTGTCACTGAAACGTGAGACCTGCTACCCTTAAAACTATATTTCAGCGAAATATTTTCCCGTCCGAGGCGAGGTAAGAAGCTCATGTTCTCACCGACCACTTGCCCAGAAGAATATCGCTTGACTTCCGATCAAAGCTATTGGAAAAGACTGTTTCGGGCATCTTTGGAAAGGCTTCGAAGCGTGCAGCTTCGAAACGGCAGTCTTTATAGCAATCTCCGCTCGTTTGTTCCTGTGCTTGTGCTTTCCGGTGTCTGGCTGTGGATCATTCATGTGAGCGCCGGTTCCGATCCTGACGCTGTTCTAGGCCGTTCCATTACGGTCAGGCACTTGCTCCTGGCAATTGGGATCGTTGGCCTTTGGAACCTTTGGCTCGGGTTTTCTGTCTACGACAGTCGATCTGCAAAACGCGACCTGCTGGCCGAGTTCTCGCGCTTGGCGACGGCTTCAACGGCCTGCGGTTTGCTGTTGCTTGCTGGCAACTTCGCTCGAGCGCGCTACAGTCAGGGAATTTTGCTCGCTGCCTGGACCGATTTTGGTCTTCTGGCTGCCTCCGCTGCTCTGCTTTGCGCCTTCTTCGTGGGCGCAATTCTTTCTCCGCGACTTATGCGCAAACGTGCAGCCATCATCGTCGGATCCGGACGCCGAGCCTCCGTCTTAAGAGCACGACTGCAAAGCTACTACGCCCCTTTTCAGTTTTATGGCTGCGTGGATGACGAATATGTAGGAAGCAACTCTGAAGCAGATCTATACGTCGGTAAACTGGATGAGTTGGAAGGAATTTTAAAGTCACATCCCATCGAGGTAGTGCTCATTGGGCTCCCGATGAAATCTAAGTACGCGGAGATCCAACGTGTGATTGGGATTTGTGAGGCGGCAGGCGTCGAGTCTCAATACATGCGGGATATCTTCGAGACGGAACACGCCCGTCTCCGGGCACATGCGCGGGAGCCTCACCATTTCACCGTTTGGAGCACACTGAACCACGATCCGAAGCAAGCGCTGAAGCGCGTCATCGACATGGCCGGCGCATGCCTCTTACTCGTGCTCTTCTCTCCACTCATGCTGGCAGCAGCCCTCGCTGTTCGTTTCAGCAGCCCCGGGCCGATCCTCTTCGTTCAGCAACGCTATGGGCTGCAACGCAGGCGCTTTCCGATGTTCAAGTTTCGTTCGATGATCGTGGACGCTGAACAACGACAGGCATCGCTGGAACACAAGAACGAAGCTCTGGGGCCCGTTTTCAAAATCAAAGCGGATCCTCGGGTGACGCGAATCGGAGCTCTCCTCCGCCGTACCTCCATCGACGAGTTGCCGCAGCTTTTCAATGTTCTGCGGGGCGACATGTCTTTGGTGGGCCCCCGCCCCCTTCCGTTGCGCGATGTCTCTCGCTTCGAAGAAACATGGCTCCTGCGAAGGTTCAGCGTTCGTCCCGGTCTTACTTGCCTCTGGCAGGTCAGTGGACGAAGTAATACCTCTTTTGAGGACTGGATCAAGCAGGATCTGACCTACATCGATCAGTGGTCACTGGCAATGGATTTTAAGATCCTCCTGCTCACTGTTCCTGCTGTATTGCGCGGCGGCGGCGCCGTCTGATCCGACGAAGCGGCGCACTGCTCAGCGCTCCCGGGTATCTGAGAGCTTCCGCAGAAGGTCTTCTACCGAAGCCTTCGTGAAAGCAGCTGCAACATAAAAGAAACAGGCAGGACTGTTCTCCATCACACTGTAGTGAGCACGGATGTCATCCTCGATCACCCTTGACTCCTGAGATTTAACTGACCTGAGACCATGGAGAACCCGTCCATATTGCTTCCAGGCAAGCTTGGTGAGGTGCGGATGTTGCTTCCTCATGTGAAAGGATATCGTTGCATTTAGCTTTGCTAAGCGGACTCGGGCTTCGGCCCCTCCCGTCTCGGCAGCGATTGTCGCCGCATTCATCCCGTGTATGCGCTGCCTTGCTAGAAACTCCGGCACCAGCAACACCGGAAAAAGCGACAGGATAACCCATTTTAAGTAATTATCTGTCCCAACACGGATCTCCTCCGGTATCGGCAGAACGCGCTTGAGAACATCACGGCGGATCGACAAGCCGGAGGTCGCCGGCAGAGACACTGAGAGCTTCCCACGCCGGGCTAACTCGCGGTCATCGACGAGCGCACGCTGCGAAATGTAAGGACGCGCGAAGCGTAGTGGATCTCCGCCAAGATTGCAGTACTCGAGGTCATGAGCGATCATCCCGGCATCCGGACATTCAGCCGCCAACTCCGAGATCCGCTCGACCTTGTTCCTCTTGAACAAATCATCCGAATCAAGCAGGTGGATCCACGCTCCCCGGCTTACGGCGAAGCCTGCATTCAAGGCCGAGCTTTGTCCTCCATTCTCTTTGAACACGGTGATGATCCTGTCACCGAAGGAGGCAATCACCTCACGAGAGCGATCCGTTGAGCCATCGTCGACCACAATGACCTCGGCGTTTGGATAGGTCTGATCCAGTGCGCTCTCAATCGCTTCTCCTACAAAGTTACCGTAGTTATAGTTGTTGATCAGAATGGAAACCAGGGGAAGTTGAGATGTTGTCACGCGCCCATCCAGGGAAACAGTATCTTGGCGTATCCGAGCATGCTGGCCCGCTCCTTGGGTAACAGCCAGGGTAGCAGCAGCACCGCAAACCCAGCATATAGGAACGGCGGCTTCAGACAGCTCACCGCGAGCACGCAAGCCGTGGTTGCGAACCACATGGCGGCCACGGTGTAGGAAGGACTAGCGACCTGACGCGCCAGATAACCATGGAGGATCGGATAACTGAGTAGAGCAACCAGCTCTGCCCACCCATATCCCACATATCCAACGCGTGGCACCAACAGCATGGCACTGCCGGCGAATAGGACAACATGCACGAGATGAAAAACGGTGACTTGAAGGTTCTCCTCGCGCAGGTAAAGCACCGATGAATGCAGGTTAAACATGGCGTTCGTTAGATAACTGACGGCAATGAAGGGAAAGACAATCAGGGCGGGCGCCCAAGTGCGTCCCAGCCCGAACGGAATGAGAATCGGCCCAACCAGGGCAAATAATGCCAGGGGAATCCCAACCGCCATGGCCTGCAGCTTCATTCCTTCGCTGACACTGTTGCGAAGACGGCCGCTGTCTTCCGAGATCTTTGCAAGCGCGGCCATTGCAATTCGCCAGGTTGCTTGTTTGGCGAAGGCCAGGACCTCTACGAATCGAATGCTGACTGCGATGTACCCTACCGCTTCCGCACCCGCAAATCGGCTGACGATGAGGGGGTTCACCAAACCACGCAGCTGCCAGACCCAGGTTGAACTTGAATATGCCAAGCCGTACTTCAGCATTCTCATGACCAGCGCGCCATCCCAAACTAAGGAAGGTCTATACTTAGCGCTTTTGTAACTAAGCAGGAGAAGGACGAGTTGCTGCATGACGAAACCGCTCGCGGGAGCCCAGGCACCCCCACCCGCGAAGGCCCACGGAACCGCGACAACGTACATGCTCGTCTGTCCGAGCAACTCATTGATGGCGACTTGCCGGAAGTCTAGGTCCCGATCGAGTTTCACGATCGCGGGAAGCGCAAGCAGGTTCAAGGGTATGGCAACTGCAAGAAAGATGATTAGCCTGGTTACCGCAGGTGTTTTCACGAATGACGCAATAAGAGGGCTCAGAGCGGCGAGGCCGAGGGCGAACACCAGCGAGATGCAGAGGAGCACGGTGAAAGCCTGGTTAAATTCGTGCTCGCTCGGTTTGTCTTTCTTCCGAAGCAGGTAAACATCCATACCCCAGGTCCCGAGCATGTAGAGAAAGGTGACGATGCCCATCGCCATCGCATAAATTCCATACTGACGCGGCCCGATCACCCGAGTGACCAGCAGTACGCCGGTTAAACTGAGGACGATTCCAACGGCCTGCCGAAAAGCCAAGAAGGCTCCGCCCCGGAGGACCTTATGCCGAAGATTCACTCCAGGTTGGTCACTCGCCTCTGGTGTATCTTCGCTCGTCGCGTCAACAGACTCTGCTGTTTCTAGCCCAGTTTCGGCGCGCATCGTGCAATCCTTCCTTCTCCGACTTGACCGTCGATGCTGTGATTATCTCTTGCCGAGTCCGGATTGGACGAGAGCTCTTGGGATCATTGGCGCGGCATTTGTTTTTTTCGTAAATGATAGAGCATCGCGGGGCGAGGCGCCTGTTTGCATTGCTGCCATTGGTATAAACCTTCGTAACTATCGGCAAGCGAGCCGAAAGCTGTTAATATCCACCTCAAGAACAAACTTTATTCGCAAAGCAGGGCACTTCTTTTCCTACGGAACGAGAGATTTGTGTGGTGGCCTGCCACGCCAACGGCCGTAACGGTTGGAATAGCCTGTTGTTGGGATGGTTCGTCGCATGACAATGATCTTCAGCATGTTGCTTCGAGCCAAAAAGCTGATCATCTTCAGCTTTCTTGGAATCTTCGCCGTATTACTCCTTCTGCTGGCGATCAAGCCGGGGAAGTACCAGGCCCATATGAGCTTTCTGGTCCGGAATGAGCGAGCGGAAAGCCTCGTCAGCGCGGATCCCAGCGAAAACGCTGTGCAGCAGTCTGATGTAACCGAGGAAAGAATCAATTCGGAGGTTGAGTTGCTGGGGTCCACGGAGCTTCTACAGGCCGTAGTTAAGGATAACGGCCTTGACGGTGAGTTTTTGGACGCCTCGAAAAGCAACAAGCCGGTCGCGATGGAGAAGGCGACACGCAAGCTGAGTAAGCATCTTGACATTACCGGCGTACGCAAATCTGCCGTCATCGAGGTGACCTACACCTCGTCGAATCGTGACGAGGCGAAGAGGGTCCTCGACTCCCTTTCCCGGGAATACCTGAGTCAATACGCCAAGCTCCACAACGCGGGTGGTGTGGCGTCGTTCTATCGATCAAAGAGTGAGGCTCTAGAGACAAGCCTTCAGCAGGCAGAGAACCAGCGGGCCGCATTGCTGGCACAAAACGGGTACATGCTTCTTCCCGAGGGGCAGCATCTGGGTCTCGAAGAGATAGTGGATTTGCAAAAGTCGGGTCATGAAGCCGCAATCTCGCTTGCCGACACGGAGAGTCGCTTGGAGAAGGTGCAAAGTCAACAGCGGTTGGCCACTCCCCGCATAGAGACCCAAGAGAAGACCTCCGCGAATCAATATTCGGTAGAGCAACTGAACACGAAGTTGGTTGATCTGCAGAATCGCAGAACCGAACTCCGCACAAAGTTTGTGGACGGAGACCCCCTCCTTGTCCAGGTGGATCAGGAGATCTCCGACACCAAGACGGCACTGAACGATGCCCAGGGGATGCATTCGAAGGACACGACGAGCGACGTGAATCCTATTCGGGAAGCGCTGGACAGCGAAGCGAATCAGCTCAGCCAGACCAGAGCGGGCCTGATCAGCCGCTTGACTGAGATCAACCGGCAGCTCGAGCAGGAGAAGAATCAGCTTGGAGAAACGGAACATGCCAGCATTGACGTCGACAACCTGAACCGCAATATCAAAGTTTTGCAGGAGAGCGTTGATATGTACCGCACCAAGGCGTTGGCGGCCAGTGCGGCAGAGGAGCTGGATCCCGAGAAGTTCAGCAATGTTGTGGAGGCCACACATCCTACAGTTCCAGTCTTGCCCGCCTCCTCCGGCTTCAATCTGCTCACCGCTTTTCTGTTCGCGGCCGTTCTTAGCCTCGGCATTGGTTTGGCTTCAGAGTGGCGGAGCTGGAGCGTTGATGCGGAAGAAAGATTTCCGATGTTTGAAACTGCCGGCCGCAGCTAGTGGTAGGTCCTGCGAGGCCGGTATGCATAGCACGCCTGTTGCGCTTGCGCATGGGCTCACAGTTCCAGGAGTCTCTTCCATGATGCGTTTTAAGTTTGCTCTTCTCGTCTGCTTCTTATGCGCCGGTCTCTCTCGCCTACACGCGCAGCGCGCAGACACTCCTCTGACTGCACCGCCGCCGTACCGCCTTCAGGCGGGCGATTCGTTCACCGTACTTTACCGAATCACGCCCGAGTACAACGAGACGGTGAGCGTGCAGCCTGACGGAACCGTGACGCTCCAACTGCTCGGCTCCGTTCCGGTTCGGGGCCTGACGTTAACGGATGCACAGGCTTTTATCGAAAAAGATGCCGCGAAGCGGCTGAGAAATCCAGAGCTTTCGCTTGAGCTTAAAGATTACGAGAAACCTCATTTTACGGTGCTTGGTGAAGTGGCGACCCCCGGCCGTTATGAACTGCGGGGGCCGCTGAGCGTTCAGGATGGAGTGGCGCTCGCTGGGGGCTTCAAGCTTTCCGCTCGCCACACAAAGATTCTGCTCATTCATCGCATCGACGACACGACCGGTGAAACTCAGCTGATTGATTTCAATGCCTTGGAAAAGCCGCATCCCGGCATGGAGCTGCGCCCTCTCCAGCCGGGAGACCTCATCATTGTCCCGATAAGCAAACTTAGCAAGGTCGAGCGATATGTCAAGGTTGTCAATACCGGCGTCTACTATAACCCTGTTCAGTGAACGCAATACGGTGCAGCTGGTGGCTCTGCGTAGAACCGATCCGCAGGCTTCTTACCTGCCAAAAGGCGATACACGTTGTTGAAAGACTTACGCGCGACTAACGCTTACCGATCGGACATAGAAGGGCTGCGGGGAGTTGCGGTTCTTGCCATTGTGGCTTTCGACTATAAGGTTCCGCTACTGCGCGGCGGTTTCGTCGGAGTCGACGTTTCGTTTGTCCTATCCGGATTCCTGATCTGCGCCTTGGTTTATGGCCAATTGCGCCACCGGACCTTCGACCTGGCTGATTTTTACCTCGGACGTCTTCGCCGGATCATGCCGGCACTGTTCCTCGTGATCCTCTTTTGCCTTGTTCTGGGCTGCTTCGTGTTGTCCCCATGGGAGGTCTATCGCCTTGGACAGAGTGCCGTTGCCGCTTCGCTTTCAGCATCCAACTTTCTTTACCTCATCCGGGGTAGTTTTTTTTCAGAGCGAGCTATTACTCAGCCTCTTCTGATGACTTGGCCTTTGGGCGTAGCGATGCAGTTTTATGTCGTTCTGCCTCTCTTGCTGATAGCGCTCAAGAACAGAGCGCCGCGCACAACCTTCGTTGTGATGGCCGCCATATCTGGAATGTCCTTTTCGGCTTCCGTGTTCGCCGAGTACAGGCAGCATGTTTGGAACTTCTATCTGCCCTTCACGCGGGCATGGGAGTTCGGTGCTGGATCGCTGCTCGCGCTATGGCGGGCAGAGCAGCCGATCTCCAGGATTGAGGGGAGGTGGGGACGGGAGTGGCTGGGTGTGGCTGGCGCCTTCATGCTTTTAACCTCCGTTTTTGCCTACCGCCCGGAGATGCGCTTCCCGGGCTTCGAAGCATTGCTCCCCGTTGCGGGCGCGGTGTTGCTCCTGGCTGCGGAGAAGAGCCGCATCCATCGTCTTCTCTCCAGCCGCTGGCTTGTCGGTGTGGGATTGATCTCCTATTCGCTTTACCTCTGGCATTGGCCCCTGCTGAGCTACGCCGAAATTTGCAGCGCAAGACCGTTGCATCCGCTTACGCGCCTGCTCGTGTTGGCACTGAGCGTTGTCGCTTCTCTCTTCTCGTTCTTTCTGGTCGAGCGGCGTTACCGCCGAGGTAGGCAGCAGGCTGGAAAGAGAGCGCTTCTTTCCTATGCCGTTGCGATCACCGTCATGACCGTCATTGCTGGCTCGCTCTACGTGAGCAAAGGTTTACCGTCCCGCAGTCCCACGCTGTATGGTCTGGAGAGTCGAGCGGCGCTGTACCGCCATTATCCGTGTATCTCTTCGGGCTCGTATCTGCGCTTAAGCGCACAGTGCGCTCCGGCGCCGAGTGCAACGGAACCCGGGATGGCTGTGCTGGGCGGTGGGCACGCCGAGGCGTTTGCGGAAGGCCTCAGGGATTTCCTGCACAGCCAAGGGTGGCAGCTCATCACGCTGACGAGGGAGAGTTGCCCGCCGACGCTCGGTGTGAGCCAATGGGGGGCGGCAGACAGTACGTTGGCGGACTCCTGCCGGCGTTTTAACCGCGCCGCACTCGATTACATCCTGGCGCGGGCGGATGTGCGCGCTGTCGTTCTTGTGGGGCGTTGGCGAGCCGATTACGTTCCGGACGATCACCAGGGAAATCCCGCCAAAGACACAATCGATCAAAACGCAATGTATCTTCGATCAGGCCTGGCGAGCGAGGTGAACGTGCTCGAGTCGAAGGGCAAGCACGTCATCGTCCTGGAAGACACGCCGGAGTTTCCGTACGACCCCGTCGCTGCCATTCGCACAAGATACCTGCCCTTTCGACGTGCCCTGAATCGATTCCTCTTTTCTGATCAACCGGAACAGGGAGATGGCAGCACCGAACTGCGGAGTATTGCGGTCCCCGCAGGTGAGCAACGGGTTACCGACCAAATACTCGCGGTAAAAGCAGCGGACCCGCGATTATTGCTGGTCGATCCGAAAGGAGTGCTTTGCCACGGCGACCGCTGCAGCTTTGCCGAGGGCTCGAATCTATTTTTCTTTGATTCCATTCACCTGAGCAGGACGGGAGCAATGCAGATACTGCCGCTCTTCCCGGATTTGCGTACTCTCAGGTAACGCACGCTGCGTATGGGAGCACCTGATAGAGCTTACTTTTGTAACCTCCAATCGCCAACCGCGATGGTAAACTAGGCCTCATCCAAGATCATTCCTCAGCTCCTAAAAGTCACCTTTCCACCAAGCCACCGCCATAGGCAGAGCACGATCAGAGACGCTGCAGCATTAAGGGAAATGCCACTTTCAACATGACTCCACAAGACTGCGCGGCACTCATGTTTCGAATGAACCGGATATCCTCTTTGTCTCCTTTGGGCTTACGCGTAGATAGGATGTCTGCCAATTTTCAGGAAGGCACCATGCGAGGCTTTTGCAAGCGGAGCCTCGGTTCTTCCTGGAGGGTGCGGGAGGAGGAAAGATCATGAGCAATGTGCCGCGACCTGAGAGAACCTCTCGTTACATAAGGGATTTCTTCTTGGCAGCAGGGAGTTCCGTCCTCTTCCTGTGCGTGGTCGAGATAGCTCTTCATCTCTACGGCGTTCGGTTTGATGCTTCGCTGTTTCAGATGGACCCGGTCCGGGACTACAGCTTCCGCCCGGGCGCTACCGGTTGGCTCACGACCGAGAACGATGTTTTTGTGCATATCAATGCTGAGGGAAATCGGGATCAGCTGCGTTCCCCTGAGCCGGCACCCGGGACCTTCCGGATTGCCGTCCTCGGTTCCTCCACGACTGCGGGTCTGGAGGTTGAGCAACAGCAAACCTACACTGCGCTTCTGGAGAAGGAGTTAAGTCATCCCGGTGCGCCTGTCGAGGTTCTCAACTTTGCCGTGGAAGGCTATGGGCCGGCCCAGGATTTCTACACCTTGGAAAATCAGGTGTGGCGCTTTCATCCGAAGATCGTCATCGACGAGGTCTCGCTCAAGCAGTACGTGCTGAATAGTACGAAGAAATATTCAACGACCTCCATACCCTATCCTTACTTCAAAGTGACAGATACGGGTGTGGTGCCGGATCCAGCTAGCGAGCAGGCTAAGCGACCGACGGCTCACGACATCGCGGAAAGTAATCGGACCAGGGCCGTCGTGAACTCGTTTGACTTGGCCCTGCTCGCCACCGAGGTGCGGAAGCGGGTAACGGCGAAGCTGAAAGGACTCGCCTCGTCCGGAGCAGCCGTGTCCGACGATCCTCGCGCCGACCCTTGGCGCTGGACGCTGATCCCCCCTCCCAACCCGGAGATCGAACAAGGTTGGGAGATTCTTGATGGGCTAAGCTTGGCGATGCGCGACCAAGTCGTTGCTCACGGTGCCGAGTTTTGGACCATCGCGTCCGACGATGCGTTCCAGGTCAACCCCGACCCAAAGGTCGCTGAAGAATTACAGCGAAAGATGAACGCCCCCAATCTGAACTATGGGGATCATCGTTACGACTCCTTCCTCTCCGCTCACCAGATCAATCACATCCACCTTGAGCCGGCACTGCAGGCCTATGTGAGAAGGACTGGAGCTTATCTGCACGGTGGACCCAAGATGCCGCCAGGCGAGGGCCACTGGAATGTGCTCGGTCATGAGGTGGTATCGCAGATCGTCGCCAACGACATTGAGACGCAAAGCGCTTCTTTTAAACAATGGCAGTCACGCCGCACCACTCTTGAACGCGCCGGTCTGCAGGCCGCGGACCCCGTCGCAGGTAAGTGAAGACCTATGATCGCTTCGAATACTCCCGATTTGTCGTACCGGCGGCTGGCAGGCAAAGGCAAACAGCTGCCGGATGAGCCCGGCTTCCCGCAGCGCCGCATCGCGATCCTTTCCGATGCCGCCTCGCAGCAGTTCGTGCCCGTACTGCGAGCTTTATTCCATGAGAATGGAGTCAGTGCTCAAATCTTCGAGGGTGCGTTCGACGCGATTGAGTTGGAGGTTTTCAACCCTGATTCAGAGCTCTACAAGTTCAAACCCCATATCATCCTGCTGGCGTCTTGCACGCAGGCGTTGCGCGCGCGCTACTTCCACAACCCTGAAGGAGACTTTGCAAGGCGTAGCCTGGAGCGCATGCAACAGGTGTGGGCCGGTTTGCGCGCCCACACCAACGCGCAGATCTTGCAGTTCAACTACGCCATGCCCTATGAGCGCCTGTTTGGGAGCTTCGATCTGCAGGTGCCGAATTCTCTTTATGCGGCGGTCGGCCGCTTGAATGCAGGGTTGGCTAGCGCCGCCTCGGAGCACAATAGCATCACGCTCGTTGACGTCGAGATGATCTCCTCGAACGTTGGCCGGGTGCTCTGGTTCGATGAACGCCTTTGGAACATGACCAAGGCTTTTTGCCGGCTGCAACATCTGCCGCTGCTCTGCCAAAGCATCGTCGAGATCGTGCTCACCCTCATGGGCAGGGTAACGAAATGCATTGTGCTGGACCTCGACAACACACTCTGGGGCGGTGTCGTCGGGGACCTTGGCCATCTCGGCATCGACGTCGGAGCACACGGCGACGGCGAGGCTTTCTATCATTTTCAGAGCTACCTGCTCGCGTTGAAGCGGCGGGGCATTGTTCTTGCCGTTTGCAGCAAGAACGATCTCGCCAATGCGCTTCGTCCGTTCAACGACAATCCCGACATGGTGCTTCGGCGGGAGGACATCGCAGTTTTCGTTGCGAACTGGGATAACAAGGCCGACAACATCCGAACGATTCGCGATCGCCTGAATATAGGTCTGGACTCGATGGTTTTCCTGGATGATAACCCGTTCGAGCGAAATCTGGTTCGGCAACTGGCCCCTGAGGTCATCGTGCCGGAGTTTCCCGAAGATCCCGCGGACTATGTGCAGTTCTTGTCTTCCTTGAATCTCTTTGAAACGACTACTTTTTCCCCCGAGGATGCCCGTCGCGCCGACCAGTACAAGGAAGAGGCGGACCGGTTAGAACTGCGCACCACTGTCACCGACGTGGGCGCCTATCTACTGTCGCTCGACATGCAAATCCGAGTGGCCCGGTTTGACCCAGAGAACATTGCCCGCATCGCACAGCTGACGCAGCGGAGTAATCAATTCAACTTGACGACGCAACGCCTGAACGAAGGCGAGTGCCGTGAAATGATGCTGGACCAGGAACAATGGCTGCCAATCTATGCAAGCCTGGCCGACCGTTTCGGAGATCATGGCCTTATCTCGGTGATCACGCTACGACAAGCGCCCGACAAGCTGCACATCGTGAATTGGCTGATGAGTTGCAGAGTGCTTGCCCGGGGAGTGGAAGAGTACCTGATGGCGAAGGTCGTCGAATTCGCTTTGGAGCGCAATCTGTCCCGCATCGATGCCGAATACATCCCCAGTGCCAAGAATGGGATGGTGAAAGAGTTCTACTCACGATTTGGCTTCGAACAGGTACTCGACGCCGGCGGGCACACGCACTGGAAGCTTGACCCACACCAATTCCAACTTACACCGACATACATCAAGGAGATTTAACCGTGGAAGCCGCCGTTGTTGAAATGAAACTTACGGAGATTTTGCGTGAGATCTTTAGGCAGCCGAATCTGCAATATGATCCTCAACTTACCGCTGCGGATGTGGAGGAGTGGGATTCCCTTTCCCATGTAGATCTGATCGTTGCCGTTGAGACGGAGTTCGGTATCAGGCTGAAGACCGGCGAGGTGCGCGGTTTAAAGAATGTGGGCGACTTTGTGAAAGTAATCGCCGCCAAGGCAAAGTAAAGCGGAAGCTATGGACTTCACAACAATTGCTTTTTTGGGGTTCCTGTTAGCCGCAGCCCTCGCCTATCGGGCGGTGCCTCCACGCGGCCGCCCGCTGGTGCTGCTCGCAAGCTCCTGTATCTTTTATTACCTCAACAGCTCCACGCTTCTTTTGCTTCTTGCATTCGATACAGTGCTCGTCTTTTACGCCGCGCTGCTGCAGAAGGGCACGACTGAGCGAACCCGCTCTGTCATTACATATTCGACGGTCGCCTTCCTCATCGGAGCGCTCATCGTCTTTAAGGGCGCCTTGGTTGTCCCGGGTCCGTGGGCAACCCGGCTGCTCATGCCGCTCGGGGTCTCCTACTACACATTCAAGCTGGTGGGTTATCTCCTGGATGTTTACTGGGGAGCTATCGATCCAGAAACCAGCCTCTTAGACTACGCGGCCTTTATCACCTTCTTTCCCCAGATTGTCGCCGGCCCCATTCAACGCAGTGAGCAGTTCCTGCCACAGCTTCATCCGCCCGTGACTGCGTCTCGCGATTCGGTGCTGCTAGGAGTGCAACGAATACTCTTGGGGTTCTTCAAGAAGTTCATCGTCGCCGATAATCTCGCGGTTCTGGTCAATTACATCTATCGGCATTTGTACAGCGTCCACGAGCCAGTCCTCCTCGGATTCTACGGTTACCCGCTCCAGATGTACGCTGACTTTTCAGCTCTGACTGATATCTCCGTGGGGGCTGCCCTGCTGTTCGGGATTGTGGCGCCGGAAAATTTTGAAGCTCCTTATTCTGCGGTGAGCCCCAGCGAATACTGGAGACGGTGGCACATCACGTTGACCCTCTGGCTCACCGACTATGTGTTTACTCCCCTAAGGATGTCTACACGAAGACTCGGGGATGTTGGTCTCATGATCAGCCTGACTGCAAACATGGTGCTTATCGGTCTGTGGCATGGTTTCCGCTGGACCTTTGTGCTCTTCGGGCTCGTCCACGCGCTGTATCTTTCCGTCGATGCACTTACGGGAAAGAGGCGCCGTTTATATTACAAGCAGCACCCCAGAGCCCAGGTTTGGGCGGGCAGGATCGGCCCGATAACAACCTTCCATCTCATTGCCGTCGCTTTTGTGTGTTTTCGCGCACAAAGCTGGAGTGATATTGTCTTTATCCTCGGTCACCTTTTCTCGGGGTTGACAGCCTGGGCGCCCGCGTTCTCCGCATTTGCTTCCCAGAACGGCCGCGCGATTGTCATTGGGCTTTGCGGCTATGCCGTCGCGGAGGCCGGGGATTTCCTGCGCAGAAGAAATGCTCGCCATCCTATCGTGAACTCGATTCCCCGCTGGGGACGATGGTCAGTCTATTCCTGCAGCACGATTGCGGTTTGTTTGCTTGTAATGCTTCTGTATGTCAGTAGTGCGAAGCGCAGCCCCTTCCTTTACGCCATCTTCTAATCGGCGCTCCTCAGAACAGAAGGCCTCTGGATTGCCAGTTAGCTGCATGAACGTCTCGGAGAAGGTACGGATGACGGATTGTAAAAAAGTTCTGATCTTTCAAATCGGAAGTCTCGGAGACACGGTAATCTCGATGCCCTGTTATCGCGAGATTGCGCGTCGGCATCCGGGGGCAGAGCGGCATCTGTTAACGAATTACCCGATTGGCAACAAGATGGTGCAAGCAGAAGCGCTGTTGAAGCCGTGTGGTCTTATCGAGGGGTCTGTCGAGTATCCGATGCCACTCCGTGGCGCCAGGAACATTGCGGAACTGTATAAGAAACTTCGCGCGCTGAAGGTTGATATCCTCTATTATCTAACTCCTGAGAAACGCTTACTTAACCTTGCGCGGCACTATGCGTTCTTTAAAGCTTGCGGCATTGGCAAAGTTTGTGCGGTTCCCTGGACCCGCGATCTACGCTATTCTCGCGAGATCGAGGCCGGAAAACTATGGGAAACTGAGGCATCTCGCTTGTTGCGCAGCCTGAACCATGGTCGAAGTCCGGGGCCGCCTGAACCTTCCGACAGGTCTCTGGATTTGACTGAAGCAGAGCGAGGCATGGCGGAACAAATTATTTCTGAGATGCCGCTCGCGAAGCGTTACATTGCGTTCTCGGTCGGAGGCAAGATCCCCGTCAAGGATTGGGGAGATGAGAACTGGTCACCTGTGCTACAGATGCTAAGTGCCGCTGAGCCAGAACTAGGGGTCGTTTTCGTTGGCTCGCAAGATGAACGTGCACGAAACGATCGTCTCGCAGCTTCATGGAACGGCCCTAAGGTCAACGCCTGTGGCCGCTTGACGCCCCGAGAATCTGCAGCAGTGATCCAACGGGCGGCAGTATTCCTCGGACACGACACGGGTACGATGCACCTTGCCGCAGCCGTCGACACACGCGTTCTCGGTCTCTTCTGTGCCCGGAACGTACCTGGTATTTGGTACTCCGATCGTCCGGGGGACCGTTTCTTCTACAACCAGCCTCCATGCTACGGCTGCGATTTGGGCCGTGTCGCAGATTGCCCACACGAGCTTGTTTGCATGACCGCACATAGCCGGAATGAGGTCGTTAACGCGACCATAGAGGCGTTAGCCAGTTCGTAATTCACATAGCTTGACTAAGTAATCGAGTTAGCAAAAAAGTGCAATGCGAGCCCACCGAAAGGCGAACAGGATGGAAGCCGTCGGGCGCAGAATTCATTCTTGCACCTTCGGAGTTTTAAAGCTTTGACCGCGTGCTCTACTCGGAGCATCTGCAGAATGGCCACGCTCACGTGCCGAGCAGAGCCCGATACACATCCGCATGTCGCTTTGCCACATCGTCCCAGGAATGCTTCTGCGCATACTCCTGCGACACACCACTGATGCGCTCCCATTCATCGGGTCGGGCCGTCAGTTCGTCGAGTGCTTTGAGAGCATCGTTTGCGTCGTCTGCAATCACTAACAACTCGCGTATCTCCGGTGTCGTTGCGGACCCAACGCGGGACAATACCGGTAAACCGTTCAACAGCGCGGCGAGCAGGGATCCACGACGCTCACTTGCGCCATCGGGAAAGGGTAAATAGGCTGCGAACGAGCGTCCGAGAGTGCCGCCGATCTCCTCAACAGGCAGATCGAATGACCAGAGAAGTTCGCTGGGTGCGTGCTTCTGCAAAGAGCGGGCATATGTCTCGTGAGCACTGGAAACACTTCCCATGATATGGAAGTTATATCGTTTGTTGAGTTCAAGACTGCGCCGGGCTAACTCAAGGTAGGCTTCCAAGCCCTTGTGTGGACGAATTTGACCAAAGTACACGACGGTGGCATCCCGATCGCTCGATTGAACCGCTGGTATTTGACTGAGGATCGGAAAGACTTCCTGCTTTGCTCCAAACAGACCCAGCACACGATTGAACCGCGACCGTTCATACTCGCTTCCGAAAAGCAGTGTGCCCGCGCTCAGACGGAAAGCATGTGTCGATAACTGCTGCAGTTTCGGGAACGCTGAAAACTCGTGCAGCGTCGTCACCGTGGCACGGGACAAGCGCAGCAGTCCCAAGACATGTGGTAGCAAAGAAGTGCGATAGCCGATAGACGGATACTGCACATGCAGGATGTCGTACCTTTCTCTTCTGAGTTGCTGCAAAAGTTTCCACACGTCAGCCGGACGCCAAGTATCCGGAGCCAGGACGTCGACGTCGAAACCGATGTGACTTAACGTCTCCGCCAGAATATGCGCTCCGTCTTTCACTCCACAATGCAGGGTCTGATTGTCGCCTACGAGCATCGCAACTTTTGATCGTCCCCCGGGCACCTGCGATCGAGCCGATACGGACTGTAGCGTCGGTGTTCCGGAGCTCTGTGGGGCGCGGAGCTTTGCGGTGACCGATCCACTCATGAAATTCATTTGACCTCTGCATTTGCACAAAATAGCGGCAACTCGTGTTGCGCACGGAGGTAGTCCTCCGGAATGCCAATATCGACAAAGTAGCCTTGGGAGAGGAACGCGCCGGGGTGCACCTCATCAAGACGATCCATTAAGACCTCCTTTTCGAAGGAGAAGACGTTCGGTAACGGGATGATATCGAAAAGGTCGCGCCTTATGAGGTAAACACCTGCGTTGATATAGCCGCTCCCCGTGAGCCCTTTTTCACAGAAACGTTCAATGTGATCGTCGCGAACGGCGACGGCCCCGTAGCGGGCCGAATCGGATACCTGAGTCAGGGCGATCGTGAGCTGATCGCCGGAGGCCTCATGCTGCTTATACATGGTATGCAATTCCATCTGCGCGATCGTATCGCCATTCATAACAAAGACATCTTGCGCCATCGTAGCCGCAAGCGCCGCCCGAATGGCGCCTCCCGTTCCTAACGGAGTTAGCTCACGTGCATGCACGAGCGGCACACCGCGGAAGCTCGCGCCGAAATACCGTTCGATCTCCTCCGCCTTATACCCCGTGGAGAGGCAGATGCGCGTGAAACCTTGGGCTACCAAGATATCCAGTAGGTACGAAAGAAAGGGGCGGCCCGCTACCGGAGCCATTGGCTTTGGCAGGTCGGGCACAACACTGCTGAGTCTGGTTCCGCGGCCTCCCGCAAGAATGATCGCTTCCATCATGAATGCAGCCTCTCGTTGCAGGCCACGATCCGTTGGCCAACTAGCTGACCTTCCACGCCTGTGCACCGCTCGCGATGAAGTGGCAATCCATTACCTCGCCATCCCGTGTTCCCCGAAGGGCGCGAATCACCTCCAGCTTTCGAGAAGGATCCACTAGAAACATCATAAAGCCGCCGCCGCCCGCTCCCGAAACTTTGCCGCAGAATGCTCCATTGGACATGGCCAAGTCGTACAGCCTGTCGATCCGTGCATTCGAGATGCTCGATGCCATGAGCTTTTTGTGCTCCCAGGCAATGCGCATCACCTCGCCCATGGTGCTCACCTGTCCCCGCAACAGCGCCTCCTTCATTAAGAAGGCCTGCTTTTTGCCTTGATGCATCGCTTCGATGGCGGCTTCGTTCCTCTCCAAAACGTTGCGCGACTCCTCCTCAATAATCTCGGCCGAGGACCGGGACTGGCCTGTAAAGAACAGCACGATCGAACTCTCCAACTCGGAGATCACCCAGTCCTTGATACGCAGAGGATTCACTAACGCATAATCCGAGTCGTGGAACTCAAGAAAATTAAAGCCGCCGAAGGCTGCAGCGTACTGGTCCTGCTTGCCGCCATGAAGCCCAACATCCACTCGTTCGATCTGATAAGCCAAATGGGCTAGATCGTATTCCCCAAGCGGGACATTCAGCATCTCGGCAAAGGTGCGGAGCATGGAAACCACCAGGGTTGAGGAGGAGCCCAGGCCACTACCGGCCGGAGCATCACAGGCGGTCGAAATGGTGACTGCCTGGGGCCTGCCTTCCATGAAGTCGCGAACAACGCGGTTGTACACGCCGCGATGCAAACTGAGCCGATTGCCGGGCGGCAACTCGCCACGCGCCGGAAAGGTCTCGTGCACGCCTTGATCGAGCGCCAAAAAGTGTACTTGCCCGTCAGGTGAGGGAGTGATCGTTGTGTGCGCGTATAAGCTGATCGTTGCGCTCAGGACGGCTCCCCCATACAGGTCGCAGTAAGGAGATACGTCCGTTCCGCCCCCCGCCAACCCCAACCGCAAAGGGGCACGTCCACGAAATACCGTCACGATAATGGTTCTCCGTTCAACTAGGGCGTTGCGTCGGTAGCATACCATTCCTAGCGGTGCCGACAACCTCGATGCGCGCGTTGACTTTGTTACAAAGGTAAGCTGGTGAAGTCGGCAAAGGTAACCTCCGCAGAGTAGAAAGGATGAAGATGGTCATCGAGAGGCTTTCTAACGAAAGGCAATCCTTCATCTTTGCTTCGGAATCTCCCAATTTGCATCACCCTCTGCAATGCATTCTGTATAGTGGGATCAGTCGTCTGCAAAACTGATCGAGTTTCATCGCTCGCATTCGTAGGTGCCCACTTGCGTGTACAACGATTCCTTTCCGGAGTAGCAGGATGAGTGTCGCCATCATTACAGGTTCAGCCGGTCTTATCGGTTCGGAAGCAAGCACCTTTTTCGCAGGGCTCGGGTTTGAGGTTCTTGGGATTGAAAATGATATGAGGCGTGAGTTTTTCGGAGCCGAAGCATCGACCTCCTGGAACCAGCAACGACTTCAAAGCGAACTCGGTTCCAGGTATCGGCACGCCGACTTCGATATTCGGGACAGGGATCAGGTCGAGCGCACCTTCGCCGACCTGGGCAATGATGTCGCCCTGATCATTCACACAGCTGCGCAGCCCTCACACGACTGGGCGGCGCGCGACCCGCATATGGATTTTTCTGTAAATGCCACAGGCACGCTGAACCTGCTCGAGGCCACACGAAAATTCTGTCCTGACGCCGTGTTTATTTTCACCTCGACCAACAAGGTCTATGGGGACACTCCCAACCGATTGCCGCTCACCGAGCTCGAAACGCGTTGGGAGATCGATCCTTCGCACAAGTATGCCGGCGGCATCGATGAAGAAATGTCCATCGACCAAACGCTGCACAGCCTCTTCGGAGCATCCAAAGTCGCAGCGGATGTTCTGGTGCAGGAGTATGGGCGTTACTTTGGACTGAAGACAGCGTGTTTCCGTGGTGGCTGTCTTACCGGTCCGAACCATAGCGGAACGGCGCTGCACGGTTTTCTTGCCTATCTCATGCGCTGCACCGCGACGGGTCGTTCTTATACGGTATTTGGTTATCATGGCAAGCAGGTGCGCGATAACATCCATAGCGCGGATTTAATCCATTGCTTTCATCAATTTTTCCTTAATCCTCGCAGCGCTGAGGTGTACAACATTGGCGGGGGGCGGTTCAGCAACGCCTCAATGATGGAAGCGATCTCACTTTGTGAAGGGATTGCGGGCCGGAAATTGCAGCATACCTACAAGGAAGCAAATCGCGTCGGCGATCATATCTGGTGGATCAGCGACACGGGTAAGTTTGCCAGACATTATCCTGATTGGAAGCAGAAGTACGACGTGACAGCGATACTGCAGCAGATCTTCGATAACAACGTGGATCGCTGGTTTAAGGAGGCTTCATGATCAACCGCGGCAAGAAGAACCTTCTTGGCGTTGCGATCAGCGCCGTCGACTATGAGTTCGCTGTCGATTCGATCATCAGCCACGCTAAGGCGCATCAGCGCTTCGCAACCACGGCACTTGCGGTACACGGGGTCATTACCGGTGCGTTGGACCGAGTTCACCGGTACCGCCTCAACACCTTTGAACTCGTCACTCCGGATGGTCAGCCGGTGCGTTGGGCCCTGAACCTGCTGTATGGAACGAAGCTCCGCGACCGAGTCTATGGCCCGAACATGACTCTGATGGTTTCCCAGGCGTCTGCCCGGCAAGGCGTTCCCGTGTTCTTTTATGGCAGTAAGCCAGATGTGCTTGAGCAGCTTTGCACGCGCATGCGGCAACTCTGCCCGGGGCTCCAGATCGCCGGCTACCGCCCATCCCAGTTCCGCCATCTCACGCCTGAGGAACAGATGGCGGCCGTCGCACAGATCAAGAATTCTGGTGCGCAGATTGTGTTCGTCGGTTTGGGCTGCCCGCGGCAAGAGGTGTTTACTTATGAGATGAGCCAGCATCTCAATATGCCGATGCTGGCCGTGGGTGCCGCTTTCGATTACTACTCCGGTGTTTTAAAGGAACCCCCCGCGATTCTGCAGCGGCTTGGACTTCAATGGTTCTATCGACTATGTCAGGAGCCTCGCCGGCTTTGGCGCCGCTATCTCTTCACGAACAGTCAATTTATAGGTCTGCTCGCGGTGCAGTGGCTTCGCCTCTGGCAGCCGGACCTGCGAAACACTGACAAGCCTGCCACGAACGTCCGCTTCGGCTAACTTGTGGGCTCGCTTCAACCAGCGGACGACCGCCTCTTTGGAACGCTAACAGCGTCTCCCTTTGGAGTCGGTTTTTAGAGCGCGGCGACGATCTATAGTAATCTCCTAATCTTCGCGCGGGGCTTATGTGTTCTAGTCGAACAGGATTGCTTGATCCCCCGGGGAATGGAACGTCTCTCGTGAACAGGTATCGTCTTTACGCCGTTTCGTGCGCGGTCGTTTTTTTCCTTTGTGAACTGATCTCCAGGCCGTTCGCTGAGATGGGCATCGCCGATGACTGGTCCTATGTCCGGACAGTCCACATTCTGGCTCAAACTGGACATATCAAATACAACTGGTGTGCGACCCCCATTGTGGGCTGGCAGCTATATCTTGCGGCCTTGTTGGTCCGTCTATTTGGTTTCTCTTTCACCAGTGTCCGAGTGTCGACGCTGCTCGTCGGCACCCTGACTGCGTTTCTCATGCAGCGCACCTTTGTTCGCGCCGGAATCAGCGAACGCAATGCATGCTTCGGCACGTTAGTCGTGGTGCTGTCCCCCTTATATATGTTGTTGTCGGTCACCTTTATGACGGATCTGGGTGGCCTCCTCGCGATCGTTGCGTGCGTCTATGGCTGCCTCAGGTCGTTGCAGGCTGCGACCTCCGGCGCGGCCGCGGGCTGGATCTGTTTTGCGGTCCTAACAAACGGGGTCTTCGGCACGTCACGTCAGATAGCCTGGCTCGGTGTCCTGGTCATGGTTCCTTGTACCCTTTGGCTGCTTCAGGAGAACCGCCGCGTGGTCGTCCTGGGAGGCGCGGCGACGCTGGCCGGGTGGATATTCCTCGTCTTCTGCTTGCACTGGTTCTTTCAACAGCCATACACCTGTCAGGAACACGTGATGGTGAAGGTAGAGGGCTTGCATCAGGCCATCTACATGGTCCGAGAACTCATGAGAGCGTTGTTGGAGCTTCCATTCCTTAGTCTGGCTCTCATCGTGGCGTTTCTGCCCGAAATTCGCCGCGCCGGCCGGCGTGGCTGGCTCGTCCTGTCAGGCGGATGCGTCGGGTATGCCCTACTGGCGTTTCGCACGGCAAAGGGCCACGGAGCGACTGCTATGTTAGAACCGCTCCTGCGCGATTGGGTGACCCCACAAGGGTTTTACCAGTATGCGCTGCTGGACAACGGGGGGCCTGTAGCGCTAGATTTCGGCGTTCGCGTGATCCTCACCGCGGTTTCGCTCGCCGGCTTGTTGGCCGTGATCAGCTTTCTCCTGCGCTCACCAAAGCTGCCAATTCGAGAGCAGAGTGCGTTGCAACCAGCAAGGACGCCAAGAATATCCTGGAAGCAGATTCGCTATATCCTGGCGCCATTTGCGATGGTGTACTTCGCCCTCCTGATCCCACGCTCGAAGGCCTGGGTGCTCGACCGCTACCTGTTGGAATTCGTCTTTGTTGCAGCACTCTGCCTGACCCGTGCCTATCAGGAGTTTGTCCGGCCGTCTCTCCCCGGCATGACCACCGCCCTGGTTGGGTTGACTGCCCTTTACAGCATCGGGTGTACCCATGATATGTTCGCCTACTCTCGCGCGCGGATGGCTTTGACCAATGAACTACAGGCCGCGGGAGTTCCCGATAACACGGTGGATGGAGGCTTTGAATACAACTACTCGGTCGAACTCGAGAATGGAGGACACATCAATGACGAACGCCTGACAAATCCGCCGCACAGCTACGTTCCCATCGATAAATATCGCGGATTCACCTGCAGCGTGGGTCCCGCCCCTGAAACTTGGGCCAAGCTCACACCTGAGCAGCGATTCAATGTTGAAGTGAAACAGGAGACGGATATCAACCTGCCGCACTTCATGCCGCGCTATGGTATCGCGTTTGAGCCACATGCCTGCCGCGGCAGCTCCCCGTTTGCCCCGGTCAGCTATCTCCGATGGTTGGGTTTCAGGAGAACGACTCTATCTGCGGTCAGATACGGGCCCAGGTAACTGAAATGCAGACGCTTCGCTTGATCCATGGTCAAGTCGAACGTATCGCTTCGTTTCTTCTCAAAGCCCCTCGCTGCCGCCCCAATGGTTCGTTCGCCCGGCTCAGCTCCGGCTCGACGGCCAGCACACACAACAACATCGCAAAGTAGTAAGAACTTTGCGATGCCTTGACAATAAAGAGGGCCTCAACCAATCCTCCCGCCAGGTACACCAGGCAGAGGCTAGCTCCGAGAAAATATGCATACTCGTTCGTCCGCCGGAACTGCCGGACCCCCTCTGTCATGCCTATGACAAGAGTGAGGGTGTGGAGAATAGCTCCGATCCAGCCCAGTTCCAGCAAGCCTTCGACATACCCTGAATGGGCTTGGTCGATCGGCCATCCCTGATCTTCCGAAACATCATCGATCCTTTCCACCGTCCAGAACCCTTCATAACCGAATCCGGTCAGCGGACGACGCTGGACATACGTCATTAAATCCTCCCAGAGCGGCTGTCTGCCGTTTACATTCTCGGTTCCTTCTTTGCCACGATCCAGCACGTTCACCAGGGTCGGGACGACGCCGGAGATCACCAGGAGGAGTACCACCGTAGCAATGGTGAGTGCGGCCAGTATTCTATGTTTCAGATCAAGGGTCACCAGGAGATAGAGAATGGCTGCGAGCATGAAGGCCGCCAGACCTCCGCGTGATCGGGTCAGCAGCAGGAACGCCAAACTGAAGGCCGCAACGATCCAATAGTTCCTTCGATTTGAAGTTTTCAGTCTGGTCATGCAAAGCGAAGACAGGGCACAGATCAGACAAACATACCCTTCGGAGTTTCCTGGCAGAATGCCTCCGAATCGATAGTCGGCGCGGTATGGCGTGAAGTACCCATAGAGAAGTTCCGCTGCGATTCCAACGGCTATTTGAATCGCGGAACTCAACGCAATGAACTTCACTATTTCCGTTCTGGTCCAGCTCAGGACGACGCCGAAGGCACCGAGGAAAATTAATCCGAGAACGAGAAATCGCTTTGCGGTGATCAGCGGGGCGTCGGTCCACACCAGACTGAGTGCGGTCCAACTTAGCAGAAGCGAAAGCATGATCCCCACGCGGGGATTCCATCGGAGCTTGACGCGCTGAACGACAAGTACATGGTAGGTACCGATCGCGCCGACAAGTCCGAAGGCAAGATAGGCTAACTGCCGGATCAAGCTGCCGCCCTGCTTGGCCACCTCAGCGTCCACGTCAATGTTGTGCGCCTGCGCGGGGGAGAGGTGCTCCGCAAGCATCAGGCAGAGCGCCAGGAACAGCATGAGCGCTGCCGAATAATGGATCGGGTTCGCCTGTTTTCGATTCGTGATCAAGCGGTCTTGCATAGTCTTTCCGCAACCTCCACCTCAAGCCATAGCTGCGGGCGCCTGCGGCCTGCATAAACAGATTCGCACAATGCAAACGGTTCGGGTGCTAGGCTAACGGCAGAATGGAAACTCTGAGCGTTCGCTTCACTACGGCTCCCAATGCAGACGGCACCTGGCAACTCAAATGTACGACCTACTCTGAGGCAGACCCATCTAGGCCGTCAGGAGAAATGATTGTCTCCTACCCAGATGAGCAATCTATCGGGGATGCATGTGAGCGCGCCGGCATCCCGACGCTTCTGGGTAAACCCGACCCGGTGCAGGTCCTCGATGCCACGCGCGAGCAGCTTCGAGAGTTGGGCTTTCATGCTGCGGCCTAACGCGGTTCTCTCGATTCATCAGTGAACTATTGAAGGAGAAGGTTCGCGGCGCCAAACGAACCCGCACAACCGCCCCCCACGACGCGGATGGACGGAAGGGTAATCGTGCCGGCCGCTGGATCGAAGGTCCCGTTCAGAACGGCTTGTGAGCCGGCGGGATCATTCGTGACGAACCCGAGTTCAACCGAACTGCCGAGAGCGGAGCCACCGCTGACCGGGAGAGTTCCTTGAGTGAAGCAGGGGATTCCGGTGAACTCCGCGGAGCCGCTCAACGGCGACGTACCGTCACCGCGGGCACTGGGGCTTTGAGAGAGGTGAAGGGTGATCGAGATCGTAGGTTTACTGCCCGTTACTGCGCCGGCGTAGGTGCCATTAAGCGGAGCGTATTTGGTAGCCGCTATCGTCCCGGTGCTTCCTCCGGCGCAACCGCCAATGACCTCATAGGTCCCTGACAGTTGCGAATCATTTTCCTGTTCGGTTGTGGTGACATTCATGAATTGACCGTCATAGGAAAATGAAGACAAGTTCACCTGACTGCCCGAAAGCTGGCCGTGGAACGGAAACAGCCCCGCAAAGGAGAAGCAAGGAGAAGGTGTAACGATTTGCAGCGAAGCGGTGAGCGGGAGTGGCATTGTCGAACTGCTTTCCTGATCGAGAAACCCTGCCAAGGAAGCAAACGGGAGGCTGCCGGAGGTGGGTGACAACTCGAATTGCCAGTTTCCGACAAGATTCGATTGCAAGGATGCGCCCTGAAGCGGCACGCGAATCGTATTGCAACTCGTGAACAGCGGAGAGAGAACAAGCACCAGCGCAGTTTTGGCAAGCGCACGGAGAGTATCCCGGTGAGTGCCGCGTTGTGCAAGAAACAAGCGCATCCGAATAGCCCGAAATCCTTACGAAAACCTAATCTAAAAAGCCTTCCGACCTGCTGCGGCGGCGAACGCGGAGGCAATTGTCCGGCGGGCGCCGATGGCCACCTCTCACAGGGCGAGGGTCGTTGCGCCGTAGGAGCCGCTGCAAGCTCCTCCGGAGACAACGATAGAAGTGATCGTGAGCGTGTCCGCCGCCTGGTCGAGCATCCCTTGCAGAGCGATTTGGGAACCTGCCGCCTCATTGGTTGTGAGTAGGAAACTAGCGGAACGTCCGAGAACATAGCCGTCGGGAACGGACAGGCTAGCCGTCGTGAAGCAAGCAAAACCTAGGAACTTTCCCACTCCAGTGACAAAAGAGCGTCCATCGCCCGCGCCTTGGCTGTACTGCGCTAGAGTCAATTCGATCGTCTTCGCCGGACTGCTGCCCACGATCGCTCCAGTGTACGTCCCGTTGAGAGGAGAGTAGAGATTTCCGTAAATTGAGCCGGTCTGTCCATTACCGCAGCCGCCTGCGATGGAGTAGGTTCCTGTCAGCTGAGGTGCAGAAGAATTCTTGGCCGCGGAGATCGTCAGAACCTGGTTCTCGACAGGGAAGGAAGTGAGACCTACGGGGGTACCGAGAACGACTCCCTGCAAGGACATATCCGGGGAGTCACTATAACAGGTCGTGGACTGTACCTGAAGCGCTGCCGTAAGGAAGTCATTGACTCCGGGTTGATCGTCCGATTCGTTGATGAACCCCGCAAGGAGCGTAAAAGGTGGCGCTGAACCGGATGCCGGCGTGGGCACGAACTCCCAATTCCCAGTAAGATACGTGTAGGAGGCGGGAGGAGGGGAGGAACCATCACCTGGAGACGGCTTGGCAGCGCATCCCACCATCGATGAAACGAGCCAACCCAGAAGCAGCGAGGAGACGCAATTGCCCGATGCAGTTCGCGTGAATGTGGATGCCGTAAACATTGCCTTCACAAAATGCTCGACAGCGCTACTTTCGCGCTTTAAAGAAAGCTAGTTTCTACCGAAACGGTCCTCGCACGATAAGGCTACCATGCCTTGTTGTGATTCCACGCTAGACCTGAATGAAAAGGATCAGAAGGTTATCCATTCGATCGCATGCGAGACGCTGGTTGTGGCGAGTCAGAGCTCCCGGAGAGAACCGAACAGGCGACCACCGCGGTGCCCCACGCATCAATCCTGCGGCTCCGAGCAACGATTTGCCGAGAGGTCGAAAGAACTTGATCGCCGCATCACTGCTGGGGCAAGCATCCCATCGTTACCATCCCCGCCGGCAGGTTTACCGTGCACAGCCATTGCGGGAAGAGAGGATCGTAGGTCTGGGCAGAGCCGGGCACTTGATAGCCATATCCAACAGCAGCTGCATTCTTAGGGGTGAAATTGGAGATCACAGGAGCCATGCAGTCTGGCACGCTTGAATTCGTACTGCAGATGGGTGCGCCGGGGGTAGTTGGATTCGAGAAGTTAGGATTAGTATTCGTTATATTGCCTGTTCCAAGGCTGAAATTCAGAGCGCCTATGGTCTGAGTATAAGAACCTGTGGCACTCCATTCAAAATTCTGGTATGCGGAACTGGTCCCGTCTTCATTCACCATCGAGTAGGCATATGCAGGATTCTGAGGATCTCCATAGCATCCAGCCTGCGCTGTCGCGGCGAGATTGAGATACGCGTGCGTTGACAGCGTCTCGTAGAGCTGCATTTCTCCGCACGTGGGATTCCCGTATTGATAGGTTCCAGAGTTGTTATTCCACATTGTGTTGTGACGGGCGTAAATCGTTGCGTGGTTCGGTCCATTTCCGACATTGTTGTATTCGATTCTCACTCCGACTGCGCCGTTGGAAAGCGAGATGTTGTTGTCTATCACGCTCTGCTGGGAGTACGAGACCGGCATGGACGTCTGGTCACCGTCAAACGTGTCGAAGATGATCCCGTTACCGTCGTAGCAACCTGACGGATTAGTATTCGAGAACGAAAAATTGCTTGCCACGTAGATATGCGTGCCCGGCAAAGAATCGGTGGCTGCTGGTTCGTACGCACTGATCCCGCTTCCGCAGTAGGTGTTGGAAACTCCCGCGCTATAAGCTATATTGCCCACCGCGACCCAGTAATCAACACTGGCCGCCCCGTAAGGGCCAATGGAAAAACCGTCCAGGGGGCAAACGTTCGCTATGTCATTAGCAAAGATGATGTGGTGAATGCTCTGGGTCGGCGTGGGAGGGACTGCGTTAAAACAGTTTCCCCCTAACGTTCCCCCTGCCGTGTTGCTGATCTCCCAGCCCTGCACCCCCCAAAAGCTGGCGCTGACTCTCATGCCATCTGAAGTGCCGGACGAGACATGAATCTTACACGCATCGAAAGTGGCACACTTGAGCCACGCTACATTGTTGCTCCCCAGGCAGGTAACATTTCCCCATTTGCCGCTCGTGAAATTACTGGCCGAATAAGCCGTGCTACCTGATGCGATGAGTACATCGCCGCAATTCACGGGGTGATTCGGCGTGAGCCAAGGCGTACTGCTCGACCTGCCATTGTTACTATCCATTCCCGTGGGAGACAGGTAGTAGGTCGCAGCAGGCGGAGTTAGGGACACATTCACGCTGGCCGCTTTAGTTTTATCGGCAGCGCTGACCGCGGTCACGGTCACCATCTGCTGGCTGGCGATGGAGGCCGGAGCCGTATATAGGCCAGCTGAAGAGATGCTGCCCACAGCAGGACTCAGGGACCAGGTCACAGCTGTGTTCGAGTTGTTGGCAACCGTTGCGGTGAACTGCTGTGTTTGCGAAGGCGTCAGCGTCGCGCTGCCCGGAATCACCGTCACACTCACCGGATTTGCAACGCTGAAGGGACTGCTCGTGCCGGCGCTCATGCCTGATGAAATGGCCGTAAGCGTATACCCGGAGCCGGCTGAACTTACAACCAGGTTGGGGAACGTTGCTATTCCGTTCACGACACTTGCTGACGTTGTGCCACTCAGGCTGGCCCCGACAGGATTGTTGGCGAGTTGAACGGTCACAATACCGGTCGTTGCGGTGAGCACGGAACCACCGGCGTTTTCAACCGCGACTATCGGGCTTGGGCTCAGTCCGGATCCAGGATTGCCGGCGGTTGGACTCGCAAGGAAAACCAGCTGTGGAGGAGTAATCGTGTAGCTTCCCAGTGCCAGGAGGCTGGCCATGCCGTTCGCGACGGCGATTGCGCGAATGGTTGTGGAAGCAGACACCGCTATGGCTCCGGAGTACAGCGTGGAAGAGATGGACGGTGAACTGCCGTCGAGCGTGTAATAGATTTTCGCAGAAGGGTTGCTATCGGTGAGCGTGACCCCTTGCGGTCCGTTAAAGACTCCCGTCGTTGGGAACATCGTCGGCGTTGGAACGTCCGAGGTGATCTGCAGGGTCCAATCGGGTGGAGGCGCGGTCAGAATAGGCCCGAACGGCGGCGCCCTTTGGCTCAGGAAGTAAAGCGCGGAGACATTATTGGCTGGATTGCGCGCGATCTCCAGGCTGGCGTCGATCGTGTTTGCGGGAGGCGTGATTGCGGGGAGGCTGGTGTCTGCGAACAGATCTCCGCAAACGGTGCCGTCGTTGGCTGCCCCGCCGGAGGAGTTTACGCAGGCTGCAAGGACGTCTGCCAGGGTCATGAGCTTGGCAACGGGAGCAATCTGGCCCGGCGGCAGGCCCGCTCCCGGGGTGCTTCCATCCGAAAAGTTTGCCAACTCATTGGCCACAGTAATGGCTGCATCCAGCTGCGGCGCATCGGCGGGACTGGAGCCGACCGCGGCGTAGGACTTCATGAACGGCGATAGGGCATAGGCAGCTGCAACCGTTGTGATTTCATTGATGATGACCGAGGTGGAGCTTGAGACACCGCCGCACGGTCCAAGCAGAGCCATCTCCGCCAAATTGAGATTATTTGTGTCGGACGAGAGTCCGGGATTGCCGTCAATCGAGACAATATAAAGCTGTGAGGAGGCGGAGGGGCAAGTGTACGCATTCACCGCGAAAACGCCATTTCCATCCGTCAGGACGGGGGTGCTGAGCAGGGGCGTGGAGGCGCCCCCATCGGCTATGGTGCTCATGGCGTACAGCTGAATGGATGAGTTCGCAACGGGTTGTTGTCCACCGTGCAGGATACCGTGGAGTTGCACGTCCGCTGGAGCCGCGGAGAACCCCTGTACCTTCGAGCCGCACCCTGAGAGCAAAGACCCCAGCAATGCCGCAGCGATCAAGCTGAAGCAAAGAACAAGGCCTCGACGACGAAGATTTGCAAACCGCCACGCGCCAGCTCGAAACCAATGACGCCCCTGAGCGAGAGATAGACGTTCCCGCGCCGAGGCAAGAAGCGGGAGCAGGGGAGCCGGGGGCAGCATGGAATTACTGTGATCGGTGGGAATGGACCGGAGCTATCCCACCAACGAAGCTATTCATGGCGGGTGCGGGGGATGTTTACTACGACTATGGCCAGTATCAGGTCAACGGCGCCCAATTCGGACCTATAGCGGCCAGCCGGAACAACACGGACACGTGCCCACGCACAAGATCCGCTTTTCCCCTTTTCGGAGAATCTCTTTCTGAAAGCCGCAATTGTTTGCTTGTTCTCTGCTGCCCATGCGTGCAGTGGCTTCAACGATCCCCACAAGAAAGCTTGCGCTTTCAAGCAAGCCATGTGCGCTGAATGAGTTAGACGGCCAATCCAGCGCAGCGGCTTGGAGAGAGCGACAGAACTCTTATGCCTAACAGGACCGAAGCGTGGCTACCACACATACATGTTTTCAATCGAGGGCGCGCCTGTCTTGCCGCCGATAACATGGATCTTCAATACAACCTCCACGTTGCTGCTGCCCAGCTTTCTGCCAATTCGTTCGCTGAGCAACTGCATGTAGTGGGGACTGGTGGCGAACTGAGCCGCGGCCTCAGTCCCGTTGCGGCCGAGACCGGCAAGCGCAATGACGATGCTTCCGGTGGTGTTATCGCGAAACCGGACTAAAACAGCATAATCGTCCGCGTTCGAGTACGGCTGGGACCGGTTCCGCGCCCAATGACGATCGGGATGGTCACGGTCGACGATACTCTCGATCGGCTCCGGCGAGAAGCGGAATCGGAGCGGACTCAGCAGGCGCAGGGTCCACTCGTTGTTGTACCCGCCAAGCAGGACAAGGGAACGCTCCCGCAGATCGCTCAAGGATGTGGAGGCCGACGACTCGATGTTATAACTGCCCCCTTCTCGTTCCAGCAGGCCGCTCACACGTCCGATGCCGGAGGCAATCTGCATCGATACGAAGGGTAATCGATGTCCTTGCCGGCGGTGGTCACACCTGAGTAGTTGTTTTTCTGGAAAACAACGCCACCGGCACAGATCAGCGTGGATCCCTGCTCATGGAGGGTAGGCGCCCAGAACTGATCGATCGCGCTCCCATGACGGGAGGCAAGTCTCCAGGTCAAGCCTCCAGTGAACAGGAGCAGGGAGACCAAGCCCACCGCCATCCACGGGCGGCGGCGGCGTACATGCAGAGGAGTGACAGGCCCGTGCGCCTCCTCCGATTCCACGAGGCGTGAAGCATTCGCTGATCGAGGCAAAGTGGCTTCCATCATTGCAAGCCCGCCGGAGGCCAGCTGTTGCTTTAAAAACTCGGGGACATAAGAGCCCGCGGGAAGCGAAATCTGAAAGTCCGAGCTCGGTTCGTGCTCGTGATAATAGAGCGACAGGCGCTTGCGGACCTCGCCGGCGGTGTAGCGCACGACCGTATCGGCATTCGTGTCGTAGTCGACCGGCCGATGGAAGACCTCAATGCCGAGAGTCCGCTCCTTGAGCAGATCCGATTTTCCTTCGAGCGTGCGCTCCACCACATAGCGGAGCAGCGCAGGATAACGTTTGCTGTTGCGAAAATGCGGATCCGCGAGGATGCAGTCCAGTTCGAATAGAACCGCGTCCCGCTCACTCGTCGTATCCGGGCTCCACGCCTCCAGAATGGATCTCATGGTGTTCAATCTCGATCGTCGGCGATGATACCGATCGCCGGCGGGACGCGCAAGGGACGTTTGTCACAAGGAATAGCACAAGGCTAAGTCGCTCATTCTGTTGATCCTGTGCAGTTCGTCCGAAAGCAAACGGTGAGTCACTTGCGAACGCTGCTTCTGGACGCCGAATGTGGGCTGGCTCGCGAGACAAGACCGCTCCGTGGACCGAAGTCTTTCACACCCCTGGAGCCTTGCCGCGCAATCATCTTTGGAGGCACTCCATGAAAGTTCATCCAGCCGTACTAAAAGAGCTGAGTCGCACACCGAAAGTTTTGACAAATCTGGGAGCAGGAGCGATCTTTGCGATCACCACCTGCTGCTTGTTCTCAGGAGTCATCCCGGGCATAAATCTGGCACACGCGCAGAATACGAATGCGACGATTCGTGGCCAGGTGCTGGACCCGACCGGCGCGCTCGTTCCTTCGGCTCAAATCGTCATCGTGAATCAAGCAACCGGAGTAGTTGTCTTCAACGGTCAAAGCGATTCGGCGGGTGCATTCGTCGCTCCCCAGGTCATCCCTGGTACCTATCGGGTCACGGTGGATGCCCCTGGGCTGAAACGGTTCGTACTCGATAACCTCGTCGCCACCGTTGCGCAGGTCGCTTCGATAAACGTGAATCTGGAACTCGGGCAGACTTCAGAGACGGTGACCGTCCACTCACGAGGCGAGGAGTTGGACAGCAGCACCTCCGATGTCTCAACCCTCATCGCCCCCAGCGAGGTCCAGAATCTGCCGATCAGTGGTCGCGCGACCGAAAACCTGCTCGCCTTCATTCCAGGCGTGGCCCATGGCGGCGCGGCGGACACACCCAACACATAACAGCTTTCCATCAACGGAAGCCGCACTCTCAATACCGAAGTGCTGCTGAACGGTGTTTCCACGATTGTGGCTTCGACGGGTTCTCCGCTCACGCTGCCGTCTCCGGATGGTGTTGATTCCTTCCGCGTGCTCACGACCAACGCCCCTGCCGAATATGGCCGCACCTCTGGCGCGGTCATCTCCGTGAACACGATCTCCGGGACGAATACCTATCATGGCAACGCGTATTTTCTGCTTCGGAACGAGGCGTTTGACGCGAATCAGTATTTCCACAAAGACACCCTGGTGAACGGTGCCGTTCTGCCGCGAAGCCGTGATCGCTTCTTCCAGGCAGGTGGTTCGTTAGGCGGCCCCGTGCGGATCCCGCATCTCTACAATGGCCGCGACAGGACCTTCTTCTTCGTCAACTTCGATCGCACCATCACGCCATCTTCGACGACGCTCAACGAAACTGTACCGACTGCCGCGCAAAGGACCGGAGATCTTTCGAACGCGCTTGCGCCTGTCGATGCCAACGGTGTTGCCCGCAAGGTGCAGAATATCTACCAGCCTACGGGGACAAACTCTCCTTTATTTGCCGGAGACAAAGTAACCGGAATCGATCCGGCCGCAGCCAAGATCCTGGCGCTGCTGCCGCTCCCGAACACCCCTGGCGTGTACGATCCCGTAAATAATCGCTATACCGGCAACTGGGCATCACTGCAAAATCTCACCGGATACGTGAACAGGATCGTGGTTCGCGTCGATGAGGTGGTGACGCCCAAAGACAGGCTCAGCTTCAACGTATATCGCTTTACAACCCAAACGCCTAACCCGATTACTTACAATCCATTGCTCAATACAACTTGGGATTGCACCTGCAATAGCGCATGGCTGCCGTCTGTCGATTACACCCGCACCTGGACGCCCTCGCTAGTTATGGATCTGAACATGGGCTTTTTCCGTAATGTTGTGATTCGAAATCCCCCTGGAGCCGGTATGGGCGCAGCGCAGCAGTTAGGGATTGCTTCGCTGCCGCTGGACCAGACTCCGGAGCTGACCGATCCCGGTTTCAGTAACATTGGCTCGGACACGAATACCGATCAGATCAACATCACTGACACGTATACGCCGTTCGGCACAATCACCAAGACCATAGGCCCTCATACCTTCCGCGCCGGAGCCTCGCTGCGCAAAAACGAGTTCAATTCCTTCAATCCTGCCACCAGCCCCGAAGGGCTGTTCGCCTTCGACGGCACGATTACGAATCATGGCGCCTCCGGTAACCCGAACACGGGTATCGCGGACTTCCTGCTCGGCAAAGTCAAGACCGCACAATACGAGCAGCCTCAGCCGGAGACAGGCCGGCGCAACTATAACTACGGAATTTTCTTGCAGGACGACTGGAAAGTAACAACCAAGCTAACCCTCAACCTTGGTGCTCGTTACGAGTATGAATCTCCGCTGACTATAGCGAACAATGTCTACAGTCGTATCGATCCTGTTATTGGAGTGTTGCTGGTTGCAGGCGCCAACGCCTCCAGTTCGCTCAACATCAACACGCCGAAAGCGGATCTTTCGCCGCGCATCGGCCTAGCCTATAGTCTGGACGACAAGACAGTGATTCGCGCCGCGTTCGGCACCTTCTACAGCACTATTTTCCAGAACCTTGGCGGCCAGCTTGCCTACCCCGGATTCGACAACACCATCAGCTACAACAACCTGGGAACGGCGATCGCCCAGCCATTCTCTCTTTCGCACGGCTTGCCGCTCGCGGCACCCGCGAACTTGTCGAATCCCGGGCTTGCTCTAGGGACCAGTTCGGCGGCGAATCCCTATACCGTCGCCATCTCGTTCAACAACCAGAATCATATGTCGATGGTGCAGCAATGGAATCTTGGCTTCCAGCGCAAGTTGTCACTCGCCCTCACAATGGAAGTTAATTATGTTGGAAACCACGGACTCCATCTGCCCTATGTCCTTGGTGAGAACCAGGTTCCTCTCGCGTCCGTCCCGGCAGTCACGCAAGCCAATACCAGCCTGGCAACCCAGAATGCGTCGCCGTTCCCGAACCTGAAGTCCTTCAGCACCACTGATAACATCGAAGGATCCAACTATAACTCGCTGCAGATCACGGTTCGGCGGCAATTCAACACTAGCCTGGCTGTTCTTTCCAACTACACCTACTCAAAAAGCGAAGACGACGCCAGCTCCATCTATAACTTCTCCGCTCCCAACGGCACGGCCAACTCGCAATATCCGGTTGACAATCCGAACCGGATCAAGGACTTTACTGTCAGCAACATCAACGCAGAGCACATTGCGAACATAGCCGTTGTGTACACGACGCCCGGACCCTGGTGGCTGCGTAACTTCCATATCTCGCCGGTATTCGTCGGTCACACGGGACTTCCGGTCAACATCACGCAATCCAATGAGATACCAGGTTCGACGCAGCGCCCCAACGGGAATCCTCAACTCGTCAAGCTGGCTCATCCTGTGCTGAATGGCCCGTCGCTTCAGTATTATGACTCCGCCACCGACCCATCCTTTGCGTTGACGCCATCCGGGCCGGTGTACAACACGATCAACGGAGTTAGGACACGGATCGTTGCTACCGGCTTCGGCAATGTCTCACGCGATTCCAATCGCGCACCCGGAGAAGTCGACTTCGATGCCTCCGTTGCGAAGGATTTCAAGATCTACGAACGCTTGAACTTCCAGTTCCGTGTCGATGCCTTCAATGTGATCAATCACACCAACTTCACCTCGCCAAGCGGTTCTCTATCAGTAACTGCGGATCCTACAAACCCACTCAGGGCTACATTCGCGACTTCTTCCGGCTTCGGCAAGATCACCGGAACACAACCGAATCGCTCGCTACAGTTATCCTCGCGCTTCTATTTCTAACTGGCTCTGGCCAACATCGCAGAGGCTGCCGCATAGTGGTCTCCACAAATCGGCGAATGGAGGGCTGAGGAGTTATGACGGGCAGGCGACAGCCTTAGAAAGACACATATCCATGCCTCGAACCGCAATGAGCATCTCACGCCGGGCTTTCTGTGCCACAACGGCGATTGCCTCCACGATGAACTGGAAGGCTCTTGCTTTTGTTGCTGATCCCAACGACCGGAAGGGGTACAACCTTGTCTGCGAGGTGGATCGCCCCCGGATTTTCAGGGCCGCAAAGCTTTACCTTTCTAAGCCGCCCGCGACGATCACATCATTTCCTTCTTCGAAGAGTCCTGGCGGACCGCACGACTTCTTCTCCCAAGCAGACTACTTCTGGCCTAACCCCGCCAATCCGGACGGCCCCTACGTCAATCGCGATGGGCAAAGCAATCCCGAAAACTTCAGCAGTCACCGTAAGGCGATGATTGCGCTTTCCATCCGGATGCCAGCGCTCACAGCCGCCTGGCTGCTCACCGGCGATCGACGATATGGCCGACATGCCGCCGATCATCTGCGTGCGTGGTTTGTTGCACCCGAGACGCGAATGAACCCCAATCTCGAGTTTGCCCAGGGAGTGCATGGTGTTTCCACGGGGCGCTCTTACGGCATCATCGATACGCTTCACCTTGTGGAGGTCGCGCGCGCGGCCAGCCTGGTTGCCTCAACATGGCTAATGTCTGACGAGCAGACGGCCCTGATGTCCTGGTTTCGCGAGTATCTGCACTGGCTGAAGACAAGCGAGAAGGGCATCGCGGAGCGGAAGGCGCTGAACAATCACTCGATCTGCTGGGCCTTGCAGGCGTCCGAGTTCGCGCGCCTGGTAGGCGAATCCGCAACCCGCGATGAGATCCGTGCGCAGTACAAATCCATCTTCATCCCGGATCAGATGGGCTCCGATGGCAGCTTTCCCAGGGAACTTGCCCGCACAAGCCGTATAGCTACTCCATCTTCAACTTCGATGTGATGGCAGCGCTCTGCCAGTCACTGCTCGACGGCGGTGAAGACCTTTTCCACTTCAGCCTGCCCGATGGCCGAGGCATCTGCGGCCGAGGCATCTGCGAGGGAGCAGCGTTTCTTTTCCCCTATCTGAAGGATAAGTCGGCCTGGCCACACCGGAAGGACGTCGAACACTTCGATTCGCTGCCGGTGCGTTCGCCCGGCCTGCTGTTCTGTGGTTTGGCCTGTGGCAAGCCGACGTATCTTCAGCTCTGGCGCAGCCTGAACCCGGATCCCACCGATCCCGAGGTCATTCGTAATGATCCGGTTCGCCAACCGCTGCTCTGGTTCCCGGATGGTGCCCGCGCAGCCGCAAAGGCCGCAAGCAACGGGAGCGGCTTCGCACGATGACACACGTCCAAGACACCGCCGGGCAGCTCTCCCGCCGGGCATTTCTGAAAGCCGGTTCAGCGGCTTGCGCCCTCACCGGCTTGAGTATTCCAATGCTCGCTTCTGTGTTCCAGGGGGCGCCGTCAGGTGAAAGCAACGCCGCCGACATCCATCTTGATTCGGGATGGGAGTTTTATCGCGGTCCTCTCGATCCACGTTTTCAGGTCTGGCACAGCGAAGAACTCCTCACGTGGGAAGTCGTCACGGTGCCCCACTGCTTCAACGCGTATGACGGCTGCGATCCCGACACCCCGGCGTACCGCGGCCCGGGTTGGTACCGGACCCGGCTCACGTTGGCAAACCCGTATCGCAATGGGCGCACCCTGTTGCACTTCGAAGGTGCCGGGCAGCGCGCCGAGATCTACATCGGCGACCAGCTTGCCGGCACGCACAGCGGCGGTTACGACGAATTTCTGGTCGACATTACGGACCTCTGCCGTGAACTTTCCCCGGGTGAGCCTGTGCCAGTAGCTGTTCTCTGCGATAACTCCCGTGACGTCGAGCGCATGCCTTCGGATCTAAGCGATTTCACCCTCTACGGCGGGTTATATCGACACGTACACCTCGTGTATGTTCCCCCGGTCGCAATTCAATTGCTTCACACCCGCATCACCTGGGAGCCGGGCCAGTCAGCCCACCTTTCCGTGCTGGCGCAGCTGTACGCGCCCTCTCCTGCTCGGAGCCCACTGACTCTGCGGCTCACCGTGTCGGAGCCAACGGGGGAGCCTCTTCTGCAGCGAACCTTTACTCGCACCGCCTGGCAGGAAGAAATAGAAATTGCCGCGCTGGAGATTCCGAACCCGGCGCCGTGGTCCCCGGCAACGCCTAACCTTTATCGCTGCGAGCTCACGCTCAGCTCTGCAGACGGCTCGACGACGGTGTCGCATCGCTTCGGTATCCGCCACTACCGTTTTGAGGAACACGGCCCGTTCTTTCTCAATGGCCAGCGTCTGCCGATCCGTGGAACCCATCGGCATGAGGACCACGCAGGCTACGCCGCTGCCATGCCGGACGATCTCGTCCGTCAGGAGATGCACCTGATGAAGGCGATGGGAGCGAACTTCCTTCGCCTTGCCCACTACCAGCAGTCGCGCCTGGTGCTGGACCTGTGCGATGAGCTGGGCATCCTGGTGTGGGAAGAGGTGCCATGGTGCCGCAGCGGCAGCGGCACCCCGCTCTTTCAGGAGCGCGGCCGGCAACAGCTCAGGGCCATGATTGAGCAACATCGTAACCACCCTTCGGTGATTCTTTGGGGGCTCGGCAATGAGGATGACTGGCCTGGTGAGCTGAACGGAAAGGATCATGCCGCGATTCGCGCCTACATGACGGCACTGCGCGATCTCGCTCACCAACTCGATCCCACTCGCCTAACCAGCTATCGCCGTTGTGACTTCGCCCGAGATATTCCCGACGTGTATTCACCCTCCATCTGGGCCGGATGGTATGGCGGAAGTTATACGGAATATCGTGCGGCGCTGGAAAAAGCACGCTACACCGTCAAGCATCTGCTGCACGTTGAATGGGGAGCGGACAGCCATGCCGGTCGCCACGCCGAAGACACCGATCCCACGCTTGCTCATATCTCAACCGGGAAGAGCACCGCTGAAAAGGGTCTGGATTATAAGCTCACAGGTGGCAGCCCCCGTGTGTCTCGCGATAGCGAGTGGTCTGAAACCTATGCCTGCGACCTCTTCGAATGGTATCTCAAGACGCTGGAAGAATTGCCTTGGTTCAGCGGAGCAGTCCAGTGGATCTTTAAGGATTTCACCACGCCCTTGCGGGTGGATAATCCCGTTCCGCGCATCAACCAGAAGGGTTTGCTGACACGGGATATGGAGCTGAAGGAAGGTTACTTCGTCTTTCAGTCTTACTGGTCTGCGCAACCCATGCTGCACCTGTACGGCCATAACTGGCCGATCCGCTGGGGAAAACCCGGGCAGGAGCGCCTGGTGCGAGTGTATTCGAACTGTGCGGAGGTCGAATTATTCCTGAACGGCAAGTCAGCCGGTAGCCGGAAGCGCGACCCACAGGATTTTCCCGCAGCCGGTCTGCGCTGGAACCTCGCTTTTCAGGCAGGTCACAATGAGCTTCTCGCCGTTAGCCGCCGCAACGGGGAGGTCTTGACCGACCAGGTCGAATTCCTATTTCAGACCGAGCCCTGGGGAGAACCCGCAGCCTTACAACTCACTCAGAAGAGCAGCACACCGGACGCTACACACATGGAAGCGACGCTGCACGATGAAAACGGTGTGCGCTGCCTGGACTCGCGGGCGTTTGTTCGATTCTCCCTGGCTGGCGAAGGCAGACTTTACGATAACCTCGGTACTCCCACAGGCTCGCGTGTGGTGCAGATGTATAACGGTCGCGCTGCGATTTCGCTCTCACGATCCAGCTCTGTTGTTATAGCAGTGCAGTCCTCCGGTGTTAGGCCGGCCTTTCTCTCGCTGCCCATCCTCTAAGTAGGTGGCACCCATCGAAATGGAAAGATGCTTAGGGTTGGCGATTGCTTCGCCGATTCCGCTGCTCGCCCCGGTAATCACGACGACCTTACCTTCGACACCTGACATAGCTTCGGCCTCCACGCACTACCGCATTGTTGGATGCTTCTTCAGGCTGACAGCGTGACTCGACGGCTGGACTGGATGCGTGGCGAGCTATGCCAGAAGTGGGAGAAGCGAAAGAATCAAGACCGACACTGCACGGCCCCGAGGATACGCGTCAGGGCAGCACAGGAGGGTAATGATTACTGCTGTAGTAAAGCAGTTTGCTCGCTCATGAGCAGCACCAACGGTATTCACCGGGAGGACATCGTCGATCCCTTCTCGATGAAGCAGACGATATGTTAGTCGCAATACCCCCAATGGCTAGAACTATTTGCAATCTCCACTTGAATGCGGTCGTAGGTGTAATGCTTTGCAGCATCTCAACGCAATGACCGGCATCGAGCAGGTGTGAGCCATTTGTCATGCCGATTAGGTATTGCGCAGAACGCTTCGCGCAGCCTAAGGCCTGTCATCAATCTAACCAGATGACCGCAGAGACGAAGTAAGTGGCGGCGAGGAAGTTTCTGGCGGTTTTGTCGAAGCGTGTGGCGAGGGCGCGGAACTGCTTGAGCTTGGCGAAGAAGTTCTCCAGCGCCGTGAGCACCCTGCCGATCTGCGCGTCCATGTGCGATATCAGCGCGTAGTACTCTCGCCGGTGGACTTGCACGTTGTACGGCGTTCGGGGGGAAAGGGGCGAGCAACTCATCGCGGGTCCTATGTTCGCCTTGGTCGAAGGGGTGCTCCGGCAGGAAATTTGGAGGCACGGCGACTTTATCGACGGGGTACTTATCTAGAAACGACTGCGGCGCCTGCCGGGGGTCATGCGGGGCGTTGAAGCCGATGTACATAAAGAATGGCTCCCTTCGACCCGGCAGTTCCTCCGTGAGGTGCCCAATGGCGGCGTCCGCGTAAACTTCACTGGAGTGCTGCGTCCCCGAGTTGCCCTTGCCCAGCCAAAGCTCTCGATCGAGCCAGTGACCTAGCAGCGACTCGTCGGCTGGATTCCAGCGGTTTCCGGGCGCCGGCCTGTCGTACATGTCCGGCGTCGAGGGAAGGAAGCAGGGCCCGACTGGTCCTTGTTCGGAGAAAGAGCGTTGCAGGCCAACGGCGTCCAGATGCCATTTGCCAGTAATGTAGGTATCGTAACCGGCTTTGCGGAGGGTCTGGCCCCACATCGGCTTATTCAGTGCCGTATTCGCCGAATCCGGACGATTGGCATGGAAGGTACTCAGTCCCGTGTTGAGCATCGTGCGGCTGGGCACACACCGCGCCGGACCATGCTCCCTGGTGGAAGCAATGGGTGAAGCAGCAGCCCTCGGCAACTAGCCGGTCGATATGGCGGCGTATGGACCTCCGGGTTGTTCACGGAGCCGATCGTCCGGTACATCATGTCGTCGGCTATAAAAAACAGGAAGTTGGGACGAGAAGGGTCGGCAACTGTTTCAGCGCGGAATTCCTCTGCCCGGGCCGCCGGACCTGCAGCGCTCGCGAGAGCGGTTGCGGAAAGGGTAAGAAAACTCCGACGATCCATCACATCTCCGTGCGCCAGGCCAAATGCGCTGGCGATGGGACCTTATTGCTGGCTCAGTGACGCTGAATGAATATCATCGCAGCGTATACCCAGCGGATTGTCTAGTAGCGCGTGTGGCCTGAAGTTTGTTGCTCTTCGAGCATTTTTGTGAGGCGGCCGACGATATCGGGCTTCCCCAACCAGAGATTGTTGGTTTCGTGCGGGTCGTCGGCGAGGTTGTAGAGCTGTCCCAGCGGGCCGCCCTCCACCGGCTCAACGTGCTCGGGCGGAGTGAAGCCGCCGCTGCCCAGGCCGAGCTCCAGCTTCCAGTCGCCTTCGCGGATGGTGAACATGCCGTCGTTGGAGTGGTCGATGATGCTCTTGCGGATGGGCGCATGCTTCTGCGCGAGCCAGATGGGCAGGTTGTTGAAGCTGTCTTCGCCGGCGTTGTCAGGAAGCGGGATGTGCAGCACGGCGGCAAGCGTGCCCATAAGATCGGTAAGCGAAGCGGTTTCATTCGTGACGGTGTCCGGCGCGACGTGCCCGGGCCAGCGCACCATGAACGGGATGCGATGGCCGGCCTCCCAGACATCCGCCTTTTCGCCGCGCCAGTCGTCGTTGGCGCGGTGCCCGGTGCGTTTGATGTCTTCGGCGGCCCACCACGCGCCGTTGTCGCTGGTGGCGATGACGATGGTGTTTTCGTCGAGCCCGGCCTGCTTGATGGCCGCCAGAACGCGACCGATCACCGTGTCGACTTCGACCACATAGTCGCCATAATCGCCCGCTTTGGACTTGCCGCGGAACTCCGGCAGGGGCAGCCAGGGGGTGTGCGGCGCCGGCAGAGCCACATAGAGGAAGAAGGGCGTGTCCGGGGTCTTGGCGCGCTGCTGGATGATGTCCACGGCCTTTTGCGTAATGGTGGGAAGCACCTGGGGAAAATCGAAGTGTGGAGCGCGGAGACCCTCCCGCCAGAAGACGCCGCGCGGGGGCTGCTTTTGGCCGGGGTCTTGGACAGTGGGGGCCTCAACCACGTGCTCGTTTTCAAAGTAGTAGTACGGCGCCATGTCGAGCGAGGCGGGTATGCCGAAGAAGTAATCGAAGCCGTGTGCATTGGGTCCCGGCGTGAGGGGCTTGGAGAAGTCCTTCTTTTCGTCGTTGCCCAGACCGAGGTGCCATTTGCCGACGCCCGCCGTGTAGTAGCCATCGGTCTTGAGCATGGAGGGCACGGTCATGCGCCCCTCCTCGATCAGGTTGGAGGCGTTGCCGCCGAGGACGCCTTTTTTAAGCCTGGAGCGCCAGCAATAACGGCCGGTGAGGATGCTGTAGCGGCTAGGCGTACAGACCGCCGAAGAGGAATGCATGTCCGTAAAGCGGAGACTCTGCCGCGCAAAGCCGTTGAGCACCGGTGTAGGAATTTCGGATTGCGGGTTGAAGGCGTCGATGTCGCCCCAGCCAAGGTCGTCGGCGAGAATGTAGACGATGTTCGGGCGTTTTGTAGCGGCGGCTTCGGTGGGAGCGGACGCGAGCGCGGGTTGACTCAGCAGGGCGGCTGTAGCGCCCAGTCCGGTGCAGAAGGTGCGGCGAGTGAGCAAGCGGTTCATGCGGGTTCCATGGGCAGGCAGGATGGTAGCGCTTCCACGCGGCGGCAGCGGGTTCATCGTATCGCATTGAGTGGGCGGTTCGCGAGGCGGTGTGGGTGGTGAGTTTGCGGGCGCAAATCATGCTTCGGGCCAAGATGCTGGCCACCAGCCTGAACAGGGTGCATCAGCCGATCTCAATCTTTCCTGTCCAGTGCGGCGCCTCGTCTGGGCCGGGGGTGGCATAGTGCGGATCAAGCGCGAGGATTTGGATGTCGTCGCCGACACGCTTCACGGAAAGAGGGACGAGGGTGAGTCCAACGGGGTTGATCGTGAGCGCGTCGTTGCCCGTGTCCAGTTTTTCGATGCCTTCGGCGGGTATCGCCGGCTTGTTTGCGTTAGGAAAGGCGGTGCACCACCAGCGACCCTGCTTGTCCTGAAACGGGGTGCCGTGGCCGAGGAAGCGACCGGCGAGCCGGCGCTTGCCGTAAGGGCCGGTGATCTTGTCGGCGATGGCGTAGTAGAGGTTATACGTGCCCTTGCGCCAGCGACTGGTGGACCATCCTGTTCCGAAGAGCACATACTTGCCGTCGATCTTGAGAATGGTGCAGCCTTCGTGGCCCATGGCGTCGGAGTCCGCGGGCTTGAGCTGCGTCGGGGGCGCGGCATAGCCGGACCAGTCCGGCTTGAGCGGCGCGATGGCGGTGTTGCCCCAGATCATCCACCAGGTCTTGTCGTCGTCCTGAAAGAGGGACGGATCGTGGCGCAGGCCGACGCGGTCGCCCATGGGGTTGGACCACGGACCGTGTAGATCGGATGTTTCCGAGAGCATCAGGGCCGCGCCTACGGCAGGACGCAACGGCGGCGGCACGGTGAAGACTAGTCCCCAGCGGCCGTCTTCGCGCTGGTGCAGCTCGGGCGCCCAGACATGCCATTGCTGTTCGGGTGTCGCTTCAAAGGCCGCGTGTGCGGTCTTGAAGTAGGGCGTCTCCTTGAGTGAGGTGAGGTCGCCGAGGTCTTCCCACGCAACGAGGTCGCGGCTGCGCCAGGCCCGGACATGCCAGTCCGGGCCGGTCTTGTCGCCGGCATCGAAGGCCTTTTCCGCTTCAGGAGAAAGCGCAGTGCCGGTTAGGTAGAAGTAGCCGTCTTTGCTGAGGAAGATCATGGGGTCGCGCAGCCAGCCGGTCTTGACCAGCACCGCGCGATCATGGGCGGCGAGCGCTTTGCGGATGGCGTCCGTGGTCTCCGCGGCCCCGGCGCGCAAGGCAAGGGCGCACACCGATACAGCCGATTGGACCAGAAAGTGGCGGCGCGTGGTGACGTTCATCTAGTACCTCGACCTGTTACATGCTGTGGATCTAGAAGGTCTACCGCAATGGGCAGCCCATCTGGGAAGAGTACATGCATAGCAAAGTGACGATCTCATCAACCCGGCTGTTTGCGTACACTCGCCGGTAGTAATGGAGCTGCAAACCAGGAGCGGCGCCGCCCACCAGCGGCAGCGCTCTTCTACACCCTCCGGCTGTCGATTTTCGACACTCCTGCGCGGCTTTTCTTGCACTCTGGCAATCGTGATGAGTCCTGATTGACAAGGTTTACATTCCGGCTCTAAAGTGATACCCGCTTGACACATCCCACTCCCAGCCCCCGGAGACACGGCACATGAACCCAAATACGGCAAGTGTTTCAATGAAATCGGTTGCATCGGCTGCACTGTTCTGTGTTTTTGCCCTGGGCGCCACGGCGGCTGCATCCGCGCAAGACACCTCTCCAGCAATGGGCTCCAATGCGGCCTCGAACCCCTATGCGGTTGCGGGTGAACAGTTTCTTTTGCAGCTTCAACAGAACTTTCTCCAGACTACACCTCCCAAAAACGGCTTCACTTTGCCGCTCTATGCAGACGCTATTGACCCGCTCAATGGAACGCAACTCACCGGCAACGCCAAATTATTTACCCAGGAGAACATGATCCGCGCCCTCTACTGGGGAGCCCAAGTGAACCCGGCCGATTTTAAGCCGCTGCTTTCCAATTCAGTCAATCAATTGGGCTGGAATGAGTATCAGAGCGCGTATGGAGAGTGTTTCGGCACAACCGCGAACGCGACCTGCTTCTTCGACGACAATGCGCAGCTCGCCGGCACCCTCATGGATGTCTACCTGCATGTATTGCCCACCGCGCAGGTTTACACCGACTCTAGCGTCGCCCTGAACTATGTCTTGAGCAACACCGATGCTCAAGGCGGCATTCCCCAGACCCCCGCTGGTCTGGGGATGGGGAATTTTTACATGAATCCCGTGGTCGAGAGCGGACAGACGGAGGTGAATTACGGGACCGTCTTCAACAACAGCGCCGATGTCACCATCGGCCTCAATTACTTCAACGAGGTCAACAATCCGGCCCTCGGTCTCATCAGCAAAAGTGGTTTATTCATTGGCGGCACAACCTACGAGGGCAACGGAAAGTGGCTGCCGAATAATGTAGGTCCGCTTGCCGGGGAGTCGGTCAACGTGTCGCTCCTTGCGCTGGCACTTTACCGGAACACAGGCAATTCGCAGTATCTCAAATATGCGGAAAACTTGACGAACCTCGTCGCGGCGACTTGGATTGCTTCCAACGGCGGTGTGTCCCAGGATGCCGTGAACGGCGGGTACGCTATTGTCAACCTGCTCTGCCAGGTTTACGAGATGGATCACAATGCAACGTACTTCGACGAAGCCAAGAGCATTATCGATTTTCTGCTTAACAATAACCGGGATACCGCAGGATACTTTTCCAACGGAACAAGCGGGGCCGCCAGCGACTGGAACCAGATACGGACCGGCCACGCCCCGGACGCCACCACCACCCTGCTGACCCAGTCGGCCGCCGCCGCTGCCATCCTGGAGTTCGCCTACATCGATATGAATTACCCGCCGACGCCGGGATCCATTGACCTGCAGACCTCGATGGCAGTGGCCACGACGGGCACAGGCTACACGGAGACGCTGACGGTGACTAACAAGGGCACCGCCGTGGCTCCGACCGTGCTCGTCACCTCGGCCACGCTTGGCTCTGCCGCGGGCTCCACCCTTCCCGCCCTGCTTGGAGACCTGCAGCCGAACGCGTCCGCCTCCGTCACGCTCACCTTTCCGGCCTCCGCGGGCATGGCCAACTTCTCGACCGCCGAGCGCGTCGCCGGCACGTACAGCGGCGGCACGTTTGGCGCCACGCTGCGCACCACCCTGCCGTAACTCATTACATCGTCCTTGGGAGAAGGGGCTTGCCCATCTTCCAAGGACGGGCCGGCAATACGGAGCTTCGAAGATGATGAACGCAAAAACCTTTCTCGCCCTGTCCTTCGCCCTGCTGCTTTGTTCCGCCAGGGCTAGCTACGCACAATTCACTTCGGCCGATGCCGACACTCTTATGAACAGCTTTCAAGCCAATTACTTCGTCAGCAAAGGCAGCGGCAGCGGCTATTACAGCGCGCAGTATGCCACCAGCGCCAACACAACCGGGCCGGGCTTCTGGACGGAAGCGGAAGAGATTGAAGCCACCGAAGATGCCGCGCTGCGCAACAGCGCCTACGTCCCCCTCGTGACTTCCCTGCTGAACGGCTTTCTCGTCAACCACACCGCCAATTGGACCTCCGACATATACAACGACGATATGATGTGGGCCACCATCGCCTTCGCTCGCGGCTACCAGATCACCGGCGTGCAGAACTTCAAGACAGTGGCCAAATCGAACTTCGACCTCGCGTACGCCCGAGGCTGGGATACGACCAACGGCGGCCTTTGGTGGAACACCAAGAACAATGTGAAGCTCGCCTGCGTCGAGGGCCCCGGAGCTGTTGCCGCCTATCTGATCTATCAGCTCTACAACGATACGAGTTATCAGCAGAAGTCACTGGCGATCGTTCAATACGAAATCGCCAATTTCTACAATTTAACGGGCAACGGCGCCATCATGGACAACAACATGCCGGGCACCGGAGACTATGTCACTACAACCTATAACCAAGGTATTTTCATTCGCGCCGCCGAACTCAATGGCTATCTCAGCCAGGCGAACTCCGTTGCTCAATACCTGATGACGATGGGAGCCATCACTCCTACTTCAAACGGGTACCACATCCTCAACAAGTACGGCGACGAGAATAACAACTCGGGCTTCAATTCCATCGCCATACGCTGGGCCGCCGACTACATGCTGGACTATAACCTCCAGAGCACCTACCTGGCTTGGCTGCAGGCCAACGCGTCAGCTGCATGGGCTGTGCGCGACACCAGCCAACAGCTCTCTTGGCAGGATTGGCACGACCAGACGCCCACCGGCGAAGTGCTCCAGTCATGGGACTGTATCAGTTCTGTCGACGCACTTCAGGTCGTTCCGGCAGCGGGTTCGGTGGACCTGCAGACCTCGATGGTGCTGACAACGACGGGGGTGGGCTACATGGAAACGCTGACGGTGACCAACAAGGGCACCGCCACGGCTCCGAGCGTGACCGTCACTTCGGCCACACTTGGTGCTGCCGCGGGCGCCACGCTTCCCGCCCTGCTTGGCGACCTGCAGCCGAACCGGTCCGCCTCCGTCACGCTCACCTTCCCCGCCTCCGCCGGCGCGGACAACACAGCGACCGCCGAGCGCGTCGCCGGTACGTACTCCGGTACGTACACCGGCGCGCCCGGCGGCACGTTTGGCAGTACGATGCGCACCGCCCTGCCGTAACTCTTACCCTTGGAAGAAGGATTCGCTCATTCCAAAGATGAGTCACCCATATCGCTTTACCAGCATAACGATCCCATGCTCGAGGCCGATTCCATGAAGAAGCTTTCCTTTGCCCTACTTGCCGTTGCAGGCGCTCTTGTTTCCGCTGCTCCCGCTTTGGCTGACACCGTGAACTATAGCCTCACCACCGTCGACCCCACCGTGGCCGCAGGCGGCACCGTTGCCTTCAACAGCTCCATCGTGGCTCCGTCGGGCAACACCGGCAGCATCTCGATCCTTTCCGACGCGTTCTCATGCCAAGCCGGCTGCACGATCGACGACACGGACTTCAACAACACACCCTTCGAGCTCGCTCCGGGCATGAGCTACATGGGGCCGCTGTTCACCGCGACAACCCTGAGCACGGATGCCGCGGGCGTTTACGCGGGCTCCTTCGACATCAACTTTGCCGACGCCCTGGGCAACACCTTTACCGACAGCGCACCTTTCGACATCACCGTGGGCTCGTCCGCATCCGTCACGCCGGAGCCCGGCTCGTGGCTGCTGCTGAGCACCGGCTGCTTGGCCGGTATTTGGCTGCTGCGCCGCCGCCGCGAGTATCCAGTCTAGACCTGGCTAGAGGCCATCCTTTGTTTCAGACCCTTCAGTGTTTTTGCGTTTGCGAACGGTAGTCTGGACGTTGCAGGTGCCGCCGGCCAAAAGGGTTTTGTAATTATCCAACTGCGGATCATGGGTCTTCACCATGTAATCCATGAGAATGTCCTGGAGCCGTTTGATCTCCGTCCGGTAGGCCGGATTGTTGATCCCGTTTTCGCGCTGGTCGGGATCTTTCTCCAGGTCGTAAAACGCCATTGGATAGCCGGCGACATACTGGTCCACCCGTTTTTTAATCCGGGGATTGGTTTTCGCCGCCTCGACCATTGCCTTGAAGGAAAGGCCACCCATGGAATCAATTCCGAAGAGCCGGTTTTTTCCGTCGCTCCACGGCGTGATGACAAAGGCGCTCTTTTTCGTTTGCACCACCCGCATGGGAAATTGGTTGCCGGAGGCGACGCCATTTACGTTGTTGATGATGTAATCACGATCCTTCTGTTTTTCACCCCGGATCAGAGGCATCCATGAACGGCCATCCATCTCCGGTTTTCCCGCACCGAGAAGTTCCAGCACCGTCGGCATGATATCCGTGCTTTGAGTCATCTCCGAGAACGTTCGCGGGGAGCCCATGCCAGGCCAGCGGATCGTCACAGGGCACCACGAGCCGTTCCGGTAACAGGTCGCCTTCGATAAGGGAAACGGCATGCCGTGGTCAGATACAAAGAGAATGATCGTGTTGTCCATTTCGCCCGACGCCTGGAGGGCGGCCATTGCCTTGCCGAAACTCAGGTCGAGCCTTTGCACGGCGTTGTAGTACGTGGCGAGTTCCTCACGAATGGGCGGCAGATCTTCAAGGAACGAGGGCACAGTCACTTGTTCCGGCGTAATTTTGTTCGGGACATCGTCAATGGGACTTCCGTTGCTGGCCCAGTCTGCGCCTTGTCCCTCGGGACCGCTTCCCTTGTTCAATCGTGGCCAGGGACGATGCGGATCCCGCGTGTTGCAGTTGATGAAGAAAGGCTTTCCCTGCGCCCGCGCCCGCTTGATGGCCTCCGCCACCTGATCTTCGATCATGGGTGGATTCCGGCCCGAATCATTCGTGGAATAATCCCAGGGAAAACAGCTGGCTGGCTGCATGTGTTCGAGCTTGTTGAACGCCGCTAAGAAATAACCTTTCTCCTTCAGCACAGTGGCAAGGGTGGGCACTCCTTCGTTGATCGGGTTGAAGCCCAGGCCTCCGCTGCGTTGCGGCCACAGACCGGTCATCATCGCTTCCCGTGAGGGCTGGCAAATCGGCGCCGCATCGTGATTATCGGTAAAGCGGTGCGCCGTAGCCGCAAAAGCGTCCATGTTGGGCGTGGGCTTGAGCGGATTCCCCATCCAGCCGGGCATGAAACCGTTCATATCGTCGGCAGTCATGAAAAGCAAATTCATGGGGCGTTTGCTCTTCGGTGATTTGGTCGCTTGAGCCAATGCTTCGGGCCATGGGGTTGCCCCAGCCAGAAGAATCAGCCCGCTCGCCGATTTAATGAAATTACGTCTATCCATGAAAACCCTCCGTCGATGCCGCATCCATTAAAACCGCAACTTAGCCGCGAACTGCCAGATCCTTGGCCCCGCGTCGCCGGCGATCTGCGCTACGTTCGTGTTGAGCTTGGGCAGTCCGAGACTGGGGTTGTTGAGGTTGACATTGCCGAACGCGTTGAATGCCTCGGCGCGAAAGAGAAGTGCGAGATTATCGTGAATTGCGAACGTTTTAAACACCGCGAGATCCGTATTGATATTGCCCGGACCTACCAGACTGCGTTGCTGCTCGTCGCCGTAGGGGCCGGTCGGAATCGCGAAGGCCGCCGGATTGATGAACTGCTGGATCTTCTGAGCGCGGGAGCGTGAGTTGGAAAAATACGGATTGCCCACTACGTCCGCGCGGTCGTTGACGGTTCCATCCAGGTTGGTGTCCACCCCCGAAGTGACAGCAAAGGGGTTGCCGGATTGCAGGCCCGTGATGCCGCTGATGTGCCATCCATTGATCGCCTCTTCACCGAACGCGCCGAAGCGATGGATCTCGGGCAACAGGTAGTCATAGGAGGCGACGAAGCGCTGGCGAAGATCGATAGGCAGTGGCCCATAGTCCAGGGCGATATTCGCTTGGTTGACGATTGGGCCCGAATAGCCGAGCGACTTGCCCCACACATAGCTCACCTGCATCGTGAGCTTTCTTCCTATACGGCCTCGCAAGCTGGCCTGCAGGCTGTTGTAGGTGTCGTTATCGATGTTATCGTTCAGCTCAATCGACTGAAAGGTATAGGTACTTGGTGTCGGCTCATAGGGGCGTCTCGCATTGATGCCGGCCGCGGTCGTGGCGGCGCCGGGCACATAGGCGGGGGTGTTGATGTCGTGCTGCAGGTAGTTTTTGCGCGTGGCATTGCCGACATACCCGATCTGCATGGAGAAGTTCGTCGACAATTGCTGCTGGATGTTCAGGTTGTACTCCTCCACGTAGGGAATGGCGCCGCCGCTCCTGGGGACGGCGAAAATGCTGGTTCCGGAGACGAACCGGGGGTTCGCCGGGTTGTAGACGAACGGAAAAGGATCGGCAGCGGGAGCGTACGGAGTCACCAGGTTCAGGGGTTTATTGGTTGTAACGCTGGCGACAAAGGGCTGCTGCAACTGCTGCCCGGTCTGTATCTCTGCCTGGTCGAAGTAGAAGATGCCGTAGCCGCCGCGCAGGCTGGTGCGGCCGTTGCCGAATACGTCAAAGGCAAAGCCGACCCGCGGCGCGAACCGGGTGTATGAGGTAGCGTAGACACCGGCCGGTATCCCCGGGTCGCCTTGGAAAAGCAGGCCCAGAGGAGCGCTGGGCACGACCTTGGACTGCACGTTGGGCGCGAAGGTGCCGTAAACCCCCTCCCCCGGAAAAGGCGGGAAGACCTCCCAGCGGACGCCGAGGTTCACGTTGAGGCGGGGCCGGATCTGCCAGTCGTCCTGAGCGTACAGCGCGGGGTCGTACGAGTACTGCCGCTGGATGGAGCTGCTGGTCTGCAGCAGGCTGTTGGCTTTCCCCAGGAGAAAGTCGGCGAGGGCATTTCCGTTGGTCGTCTTGTTGCCGACGGTGGTTTGGGTTGCGGCGCCGGTAAAGGTGAAATTCGCGCCTGCGGTTTTATTGCCGTTCGCCGAATATTTCTCCCACACATAGGAGCCGCCGAGCTTGATGTCGTGGTGGCCCCGGGTCAGATTGACCGTATCGAACGCGCCGTAAGCCTGCTGATCGTTATCGTTGGGGCCGGCGGCATTTGGCCCCATCTGCCAAAAGCCATTGATAATAAAGACGGGCGGGGAAAAGATTGGACCGCCTTCCCCTGCCTGACTGCCGATACTGGCCAAGGTGTTATTGATGGTATTGGCCTGAACATACCGGTTCTGCGTATAAAAGGCGCGGAAGGAATTGACCGTGCGAGGCGAGAGGATCCATGTATCGCCCGCCACGATGTTATCCTGCACCTCGTTATCGACCGACCCGGCGTAGCTGTAGATCTGATTGCCGCCGGAGCCCGGCGCGTTCTGGGTTCCGTGCTGGGTGAAAAACATCAGCTCGATCGAGTGATTCTGAAAGCCATGGTAGTCCAGGCGCGCCGTGCCCTGGTTCACGAGTTGATCGCCGTTCCCCGTCTGCTGCACGGTTTGATTCAAGGTCGAATCGTATACGGGAACGAACTTGAGGAGATTGGCCGCCACGGGATCGATCGCCGAGGGGCAGATCACGTACTTCACTCCATTGCAACTGACGTTGGGGAGAATTTTGCTCTGACGGAAATCTCCGGTGCGCTCCAGGGCCGTGGCCGTGACGATGGCCGTTGCCGGTATGTTGGCGGTTGTGTGGTAGATCGTGCCCTGGTAATCCAAAAAGAAAAAGGCCTTCCCGTTCTTCAGAAGCGGACCGCCGAAGTTGCCCCCGAGCTGATTCTGCTTCAGCGGGGTTACGGTCTGCAGGAAGTAATCCTTGGCGTCGAAGATGTTATTGCGGATGTAGTCGTAGGCCTCTCCGTGGAAGTTCCGGGTGCCCGAGCGCGTAATGACATTGACTACAGCGGCCGGGGTGCGCCCGAACTCCGCGTCGAAGTTGCTGGTGATCAGGTGAAATTCCTGCAGCGCATCCGGGTTCGGCACCGCATTGCCTGCCGCCCCGTCCTTGAAGACATTGTTGTAGGAGCCGTCGAGATAAAAACTCACCATGTTCGCCGGCAATCCATTCACGCTGAAGCTGGTGCCGTCCAGGTTTCCGGTCAAAGGAGGGGAGCTAATATTGGTCACGCCCGGCACCGTCGTCACCAGACTGTACGCATCCCGGTTTAACGAAGGCAGCTCCTCCAGCTGCTTCTGGTCGATGGTCGTCGCAATCTGGGCTTCACGGGTATCTACCAGGGTCACGCCCGCGGTGACACTGACGTCCTCCGCGGCGCTGCCGACGGGAAGATTGAACACTACGTGCACGTTGTCATTCGCGGCTACCCGAACGCCTGTCTGCGTCAGATTCTTGAATCCCGTGGCCGTGGTCGAGACGCTATAGTCGCCCGGATCCACGGTCGCGAAGGTGTAGGCTCCGGATCCGTTGGTGACTGTGGTCTGCGCCACCCCGGTCGCGGTATCCACGGCCTTGACCGTGCAGCCGGGGATCACCGCACCGCTCGGGTCCGTGACCGTCCCATAGATGGTTCCGGTGGTCGACTGAGCGTGCATCGTTAGGGCGATCGCGAACAGCGCGATCGCCGCCAGGGTGCTCAAAACTGTTCTTACGGTATGCCTCACAGAAAACCTCCACAATGAACCACAGCTAAGCTTGGTGTAATCGTTTTCAGAAATCTAGCCTTACAAGAGGAGAATTGTCAAGGATCTGACCCTTGCGTCGGCATGGTTCATCTCGCCTGCCTGCACATCCTGCTCAGACGTTTATGAGACCGCTTCTAAACCTTTGGAACCATGACGAGGTCACAGGATGGCGAATCGCGGGGGTGTCAGGAATCAGTGGACTTGTTTTCTTCTTTGGCGCAGCGTGCGAAGGGTCATCTTACGCCGTCCAATGGGGTAGAACGATTTGGGAGAAGGAGGAGACGAAGTGAATACCATGGATGCACTCACCATGCTTGGATTGATCCTCATTGCAGCTGCAGCATTGATCATGAGCGCTACATTCGGGTCTTTATACCTCGTCCTCGCAAGCTACGTCATGACTGCCATCTACGAAACGTTGAACGAGTGGCAGCGCCCTGAGCGAGACCTATGGATTGTCAGAACGCCGCCACTTGCCGGTGGCGTTTGTCTTTCCGCCTTTGAAGTTCAAAACTGAACTACTACCGATGCGGAAATTTGCGGGGGCCCGCTCCCCGGGCTCGGTTACACTGGCTAGGCTTGTCCGCTGCAACGCGGCCGGCATGGCCGAAGAGAGGTCGAGTGAGCCAGATCGCCGACGAAAAGACATCCGGGAGCTACGCCGGGACACCCATTGGAGCTCAGCCCGCGATGCGGACAGCGGGGACCGAAAGGCACGCCGCCGAAGACGCGGAGACGCCGCTGGAGGCGCTTGCGTCCATGTGCGTGGTGCTGGTGATCGGCCTGTTTTTGTTCGGCTTTATCTTCCAGAACTTTGCGATTCCGTCGGGCTCGATGGAAAACACGCTGCTGATCGGCGATCACGTGGTCGTGGATCGCATCACGCTTTCGCCGCCGACCGAGTGGGCTCCGTTTGTGCACTACCGTCCAGTGCATCGCGGCGATGTGATCGTATTTTTAAAGCCGAATCCGGAGAGCCCCGACCTGATCCTAGTGAAACGCGCGATCGGCGTTGCCGGCGACCATATCCATCTGCAGCATGGGGTGGTGTATCTGAACGGCGTCGCGCAGACGGAGCCCCACGCGCTGCAGCCGAGCGACGACGGCAACCCCCAGCACGGGTATAACCCCTACCGCGACGACTTTCCCAATGTGCCGCCCCCACCCGATGAGCAGTTGACGGAGGTCTGGCGGGAGAATCTCCCCACCCACATCCAGGGCAGCGATCTCGTGGTGCCGCCGGGCAAGGTGTTTGCGATGGGAGACAACCGGACGGAGAGCCTGGACAGCCGCTACTGGGGCTTCGTGCCGGTGGAAAATATCGAGGGTCGCCCGATGTTCGTGTACTGGTCCTTCAAGACGCCGGCCGACCAGGAGAACAAGACGAGCCTGGGCGACCGGATCGGTTTTATCGTGCACGAGTTCACCCATATCGTTACCGATACCCGCTGGGCCCGCACCTTTCATGTGGTGCGCTAGTGTGGTGGGTTTGAAGTTCTCAACATAGGGTTTGTCATCCTGAGCGAAGCGAAGGACCTGCTTCTTCTTTGCATTAGCGACAATGCTTTCTTTGAAACATAGAAAGAAGTTCGTGACACATTGCAGAGGCGAGCATTGCCGTCCATCCAAACGAAAAGCAGGTCCTTCGCTTCGCTCAGGATGACAATTCTATTAACGAACTTCCGGCGTGGGACACCGGTCTCCAGCTTGGCTGAGCCTAACGCCGATCTCCACACCCTTTAACGCCCATGCAACTCCATCCTTCCAGCCCGACCGCCGAGGCAACGGCCAACGCCCCCGACCTCCAAGCGGGAACGCACGCGGCAGGCTCGCGGCTGCGACGGCGACTGGTCTGGTCGGCGGCGATCACGGTCGTTGTGCTATTGCTCATCTTCATTCCCCCTCTGGTGAGCGTGAGCCACTACCAGCGACAGATTGCCCGGTCCATGAGCGACAGTCTGGGCCGTCCGGTGCACCTGGATAAGGCCACGCTGCACCTTCTGCCGGTACCCGGCCTGACGCTGAGCAATTTGGTGGTAAGCGAGGACCCGGCCTTTGGCGCCGAGCCGACCATCCGCGCGAACACGGTGGAGGCGACGCTGCGGCTGGGTTCGCTGTGGCGGCGGCGGGTGGAGTTTTCGACCGTCCACTTTATTGAGCCCAGTGTGAACCTGGTGCGCAACGCGCAAGGCCGGTGGAATCTGGCGGACGTGCTGCTGCATGGATCGCACGTGGATACCGCGCCGACGGGGCAGCGCCGTGCGGGGCCGACCCCGCGATTTCCCTACATCGAGGCGACCGGCGGACGGGTCAACATCAAGCTCGGCGAGAATAAACTGCCGTTCTCCCTCACCGATGCCGATTTCGCGCTTTGGCTGCCCACCGCCAACCAGTGGCGGGTGCGGCTGCAGGCCCAGCCGGCCCGTACGGACACAAGCATCAACGACCCGGGCGTGCTGCGTTTCGACGGAAACCTGCGGCGCGCGGAGACCGCTCCGGGCATTCCGCTGAATCTGAGCGTGAGCTGGCACGACGCTCCGCTGGGTGAGGCAAGCCGCCTGATCACCGGCAACGACCTGGGTTGGCGCGGGACCCTGAACCTGGACGCCACGGTCTCCGGCACGCTGAGCGAGGCGCAACTGGAGACCAAGCTGACGCTGGGCAGCCTGCGGCGCGCGGAGTTTGCCCCCGCGCAGCCGCTGGACCTGCAGATCAGCTGCGGGGCGAGCCTGGGGGCAGCGTCGGTGTCGCTCCGGGCGTTGCGCTGCAGCATGCCGGACAGCGCGCCGCAGCCCATGGTGCTCACCTCATCCGCGCTGGACCTCGCCCATCCTGACCAGGCGGATGCGACCGTGATGGCCGGCGACGTGCCGCTGCACTGGGGTTTGCTGTGGGCAGCGCTGTTTTCCGCGCGCGTTCCCACCAATCTGCACCCAGCGGGAACGGTGGATCTGCTGCTGCAGCATAGGCCGCCGGGCGCTTTGGGCGTTCCTCCGGCACCGAAGGCACACCATGGCCGATTCAAGCTGGCGGTTGCACATCCGTCGGCGCCGCCAGTCACAGGGAACCAGTGGAACGGTACCGTTCAGATTCATCTGCCGCCGCCGCCCGTAGCGGCTCCGGGCGCAGATGCAGGCACAACGAAACCGAATTCCGGCAGCATCCCTGCAGGTATAGAGCTGGTTTGGCGAACGGCCGCGGCAACAGCCGCGAAGGTCACGACGGCTGCCGCCCCTGCGTTAGTCATGCAACCTGTGTCGATCCCGCTGGCCCCAAACTCGGGGCTGAATGTGATGGCGGCGATCTCGGCGACCGGGTATACCGTCAGCGCGGTGGGCACGGCCAGTGCGGCGGCGATGCTGCTGCCTGCGCGCTACCTGCCACAGCTCGGAGATGGGCTCGAAGGTGTGCTGCCGTTCCCTCCGACGGGTCTGCAGACCTCCCGCGTGGATTTCACCTGCAGCCATCCTTGGGGGGCGCTGCAGACCTGTACGCCACTGCGGCCCACGGTGACCACCGGGCGACCCCAGGTGCTCTTGCCTGCGGGAACACAACAGCCGCGAACGCCGGCGTTGCTGCAGCCGCGGAGCCTGTCGCCGCTGGACCATGACCCGCAGCTGGGCGGCCAACCGCTGCAGCAGCCGGCCTCGCAATCACCGCACCTGTAAGTTGATATCCCGCGTATGCACCGAGGTGCTCACCTCCGGGGTGCTGCCATCGTTGACCTGCACGCCGGTCGGGGAGGTCTCCACGAGCACCCGCTGGGTGACGGTGGAGAGCGCCGGAATCCGCATACGCTGCTCGATGCGAGTGGGGCCGGAGTGGATGATCAGCGGCACATCGGCCACCGCGCCGCCCTCGTTGCGCACGGTCACGGCGACCAGCCAGCCGTTCGGGTGCCCGGGGGTGGTGGTCTCCGGCGCGGCGGCGAGCTCGGTAATGGAAAGGTCGGGCAGACCGCGGTCGCGGAGCACCCAATCGCCAAAAAACCAACCCAGGTCCTTGCCGCTCAGCTTCTCCAGCAGATGTTCGAAGGCCACGGCCTGCTCCGCCGCGGGTGCTCCCGAGGCCGGCTGGATGCGCCACGCGCTCAGCGCCTGGTGCAGGCTGCCGTCGCCCACGATGCCGCGCAGCATCCACCAGACCGCCGCGGCTTTGCGCCGGTAGAACAGGTCGTCCGCGGCGGCGACCATCGGCTCGCCTTTAGGGCCCTCCGTGCCGGGAGAGGGCGTAGCGGTGGGGTCCGGCTCGGCAAGGGTGACCGGACGCATGAGCTCGCCCAGTTGCGCAATAGCGGCGTCCCGGCCCCCCTCCCGCTCTACCCAAAGCAGGGAGAAGAACTGCCCCAGACCCTCGTCCATCCACGGCTGACCGGTCTGCACCCACGCATGGGTCAGGCTTTGCACCAGGGCCGGCGCGTCCGGCGACCCGGCGAGAACCGCGATGGGCGCCACCAGCAGCGGGCCATCCTGGAACGGCTGTCCCTGGTGGTCGATGGCGGTGAGCGCGGAAAGCGGCCGTGCGCCCAGCCACTCGCGCAGCAGGGGAGCAACGTGATCCGCGGCGGCGCCGAAGCCTTCGGCGGCGCCGGAATCGTCCGTGACCACGGCAAGAAACGGCGCTTCCGAGGGACTTTCAGCGGTCTGGGCGGCCTGAGCGGATCTTGAAATCTCGGCGGGTGCCGGAGCGCTTGCGGAGGAGCTGCTGGAAGAAGAGGAGCTTCCCGGGACGGAGCCGGCCGCCGCGCCCTGCGTGGCGCTTCCGGGAAAGCTCTCCGGCAGCTGCAGAACGAAGAGGCTGGGGGTTCGGAAGCCGAGCGGCTCGGCGGAAAACTCGGCCGTGGCGATGCCGGAGCCCGCCGCGGCGCTCGCATCGGGATCGTCGGCGACGGCTTTGAGCACCTGCCGGCGGCCGCAGAAGTACGCTGCCGCCGGTGCGCCGCCGGTGTACTCGACGCTCAGGCGCAGCTGCGTTCTGGCGCGCTGCTCGCGCAGCCGGGTGCGGCCGATCGCCTCAAAAAGCGCATTGCCTTCCGCCAGAAAGAGCTGCGGCGTGGCGACCGGATACCAAAGCACGTCCCCAAAGCCGCGTATCCCCGTCCAGGACGGGCTGATGGCATCCCAATCGGCGTTCCCCTGCTGCGCGGCATTCGCGCCGAGCCGCTGCAGCCGTGCGGCACTCTGCGGGACTGTGCCGGAATAGAACAGATCCAGCAAAACCGAGGCGCCCGGCGCAAGCGGCTTCGGCAAGGGCAGGATGGCCTCGGTTTCGGAGCCGGTGTGGTCGGCGTCGGTGTCCAGCTGGTGCTGCGCGAGCGCCAGGTGGGTGCGGGTGGCGTCATCCAGCAGCGTCGCGCTGTCCCAGTGCAGCGTGGAGGAGATCTGCAGGGCGAGCTGCTTCAATGGGCTGGGGCCGTCGTTGCGGACGGTGAGCCGCGCCCGCACACTCAGGCCGGCGCGCGCCGGATTCAGCCGCGCGTCGAGATCGTAGGAGCTGATCAGCAGCGCGGAGCGGTCGGCGTCGGTTACATCGGCCTCCGCGGTCTGGTCGGCGACCGGCTCCTGCGGCGGCTTGGCTGCGTTCGCGCCGTAACCGGTCTCGTCGGGTGCGGGCGGCGGGTTGCCATGGCTCTGGATGATAACCTGCCCCTGGGGTGGCGGCAGCGGCTCGGGTTGGGGAAACGTATCGGCGGGTGCGGGTGCGGGTGCGGGCGCCGGCTTCTGCGCGAGGGCTTGCGCCCCCCAACCTGCACCCAAAAGCGCCCAAGCAGCCCAACTTCTAGCAAAACCGCACAACAACCGCTCGCGCCTCACGATCCGAGACCCTTTTGCGGCCTGTTCTTCTTGGACGCCGCGGCGGCCTCCGGGCGAGCACCGCCCGCCGCCGCACGGCGCTGGCGCATGGCCTCAAACATCACCACAGCGCCCGCCACTGACACATTCAGCGAGGACACACTGCCCGCCATCGGAATGCGCAGCAGATGATCGCAGGTGCGTTTTACCAGCTCGTGAAGACCCGTTCCCTCGGAGCCGAGCACCAGACAGCAGTCGCCGCGGAAGTCGAACTCGGTGTAGTCCGGCGTGCCGCGTTCATCCAGGCCAACGATCCACACCCCCGCCTTCTTCATCGCCTCCAGCGCCCGCGTGATGTTGGTAACCCGGGCGATGCGAACGTGTTCGCTGGCTCCCGCCGAGCTCTTGGCGACCGTGCCCGTCATCGGGGCGGAGCGGCGCTCCGGCAGCAGGACGCCATCCACCCCGGCACCGTCGGCGGAGCGCAAAAGGGCACCCAGATTGTGCGGATCTTCAACGCCGTCGAGAGCGAGAAAGAAGCGCGAGGAGCTCTCCTGTGCTGCCTTTCCCGGCAAGGCGAGCAGATCTTCCAGCGCCAGAAAGCTGCGCTCGCGCACAAAGGCGATGACACCCTGATGGGCATCGGTGCGGGCATAACGGGTGAGCTGATCGCGGGGCTCGGCGTCGACGCGCACCCCGGCGGTCTTGCACAGCGCCAGGAGCTTTTCCACGCGGCCATCGCCCCGCGCCTCCCGCTCGCGGGCCACGCTGACGTGATCGAGCTGCCCGGCGCGCGCGCGCAGCGCCTCGCTTACCGGATGAACTCCGTACAAAACCTCCATCCCGCCAGTGTAACGGCGTTCGGAGGTGCGGTAGTGGGAACGTAGCAGCTTCAACGATGGTTTGTGACAGCGCAGGGGAGCCAACTTCCCATAAACGCGTTTTGCCGTTACTGAACTACCTTGTAAATCTGGCTTCTCAGCCAGCCGACTCCGTTATCCTTCTGTGTCCGCGCATGCCAAATCAGGCGGTATTCGAATGCCGTTTCGGCGTGAAGAGGTATGAGAGACAAGGGTGCCGTCTGAGAGAGTATCTGGCCGAAGCGTGACGGCAGAAGTATGAGGTTGTCTGTGCCATCAGCAGTAAAGGAGCGGAGTTGCAATAAGGCGTCTTCATCGCAATCCGCTCTGGCGGGTAACCCAAACCCGTGAGGACGTCATCGCTCTCCAGCCGGTCACCTACAGGGTATAGAAATACGATCTGCGGGTATGCTGCAGCCTTCCCTGGATTAAGGCTTCCGTCCTTACGTAAAGCTTTTAGCACCGGATGTTCCTGACGGACGAGGCATGCATACCGTTCATGGAAGAGGGTGCGGAAGTGAAAGTTTTCCGGCAGTGGGCTTATGGCATCCAGGGCTAGATCGAGCCGGCCTGACTCCAGGTCGAAGAGGGTGTGAGCGGTCCAAGGCGCAACCTCCAGTGTGATCCCTGGTGCAGCCGTCGCGAGTACCTGAACTAAAGGCGCCAGAACAACTGCGGCCCCATGATCGGTCGTTGCGATCCGGATCGAGAGCTTGGCTCCGGCTGGTTCGAATCTCTCCTGCTCAAACAGTGAAAAGATGGCCTGCAAGGCTTCCGTCACTGGTGGCCGCAGTGATTCCGCTCTCGGAGTCAGCGTGTTGCCGTGGCGTCCTCTGACCAGCAATGGATCTCGTAGCGCATGACGGAGCTGGGCGAGAACCCTGCTTGCAGCGGGTTGGCTGATCGTAAGGGCCTCACCTGCTTTGGTCACACTGCGCGTGTCCAGAAGCACCTTCAGCATGCGCAAGGAACGAAGGTCCAGCTTGTCGATCGATTTATTCACTTCTTGCATGGTCAATATGCGCTCTGAGCTATGGATTTGATAACTGATTCTGGCCATACTAGCGGAGTGATGAGCGTCTAGAGCGATGCTCTGGGATCAAAGGAGGGGCATCATGGGTGACACAACGAAACGGCTGCTGCTGATCGGGGCTTCGAAGGGACTCGGGCTAGCGATCACCGAACAGTACCTGAAGCGCGGCTGGCATGTTGTTGCAACGGAGCGGAGCCATTCGCAGGCGCTCCATAAACTCAGTGAGGAGATGGCGGGGAGGCTTGAAATTGAAAGCGTCGATGTCACCTCCCCTCATCAGCTGACGGCGCTCCGATCCCGGCTGGAAGGACGGCGCTTCGATCTGCTATTCCACAATGCGGGTGTGAGCAATTCGGAGAAAGAGACCGTTGCAGAGGTCTCCACATTCGAGTTCGAACGAGTAATGGTGACGAACACGTTGAGTCCCTTGCGCTCGCTTGAGACCTTTCAGGACCTCGTTGTGGAAAGCGGAACGCTCGGGGTGATGTCTTCCGGCCAGGGAAGCGTCTCCAACAATGAAAAGGGGGGCTGGGAGGTGTACCGCGCCAGTAAGGCTGCCCTCAACTCGCTCATGCGCAGTTTCCGGGCGCGGAGAGCCGGTGATCCACGAACGATGCTGTTGATGGCTCCGGGATGGGTGCGCACGGATATGGGCGGCGCCAACGCGAAGCTCAGCGTCGACGAAAGCATCCCTAAGCTGGTGGCCGTCATGGAGGCACAGGCAGGCAAGGGTGGCCTTCATTACCTCGACTACCAGGGAAACGTTGTTCCTTGGTAAGGCACGTTTCTTGAAGGGCCTGGAAACTGAGGGACGATGAAGCTCATCAGCATCGAAGAACACTTTGTTACACCTGAGATAAGTACAGCTTGGGAAAACTCGGCCATCGGGCAGGAGGGAACCGGCAGCTTTGATCGGGGTGAGATCGGACAGCGGCTCGAAGACCTAGATCAGGGCCGGCTGGCGTTGATGGACGAGAGCGGCGTGGACGTTCAGGTCCTCTCTGTGACGACGCCAGCCCTGCACAACCTGGAACCCGCACAAAGTGTGCGGCTGGCGAGAGAAACGAACGACCTGGTTGCGGCAACTATCGCCAAGAATCCCACCCGTTTTCAGGGCTTCGCCGTCCTGCCAATGGCTGCATCGGGCGAAGCGGCGCTGGAACTGGAGCGCGCTATTACGCACCTCGGCCTGTGTGGGGCGATGGTCTGCGGGCGTACCCGCGACAAGAACCTGGACCATCCTGACTTCCTGCCCATGCTCCGCAAAGCTGCGGAGCTCGGCGTTCCCGTCTTCATCCATCCACAGATACCGCAGGCCGCTGTCAGAGACGCACTCTATTCAGGCTTTGGCGAAGAGGTGGACACGGCTTTTGCGACGTTTGGGTTGGGGTGGCACTATGAGGCTGGCATCCAGTTCGTTCGATTGGTCCTGGCGGGGCTCTTCGATCAACTGCCGAATCTGCAAGTGATTCTAGGCCACTGGGGCGAGGTCGTTCTGTTCTACCTTGAACGGCTCAAGTCTCTGGCGCGTGTCGCACAGCTCGAACGATCGGTAGAGGAGTGCTTCCACGGGAACCTCTACGTAACCCCCAGCGGCATGTGGAGTCACGCGTATCTGCGACGGGCGTTAGAAGTTGTTGGGCCGGAACGCATTCTATTCTCGACTGACTACCCCTATCAGTACCGGCCTGGTCGGCAGGGGCGGTCGTTTCTAACGGAGACAGACCTCTCGCCGAAAAGCAGAGATGCATTTGCGCACGGCAATTGGGAAAAACTGACGCACTCTGTCGTTCCGTAAACGAGAGTCAACTCTGCACAACACCGTGATTCATCCTGTGAAGTCGCATTCTCGGTAGCGATAGCCATCCCAATGGCGTCAAGAACCCACGCAACAGCCCGGAATACGGCCATTGCACAGAACCACCCAAGAACCGGCTATCCTGAAATCACCCGAAATCCGACTCACGGACCCCAGCTCCGCGCGGCACCCGTGGGCCGCTCAGTAAATTGCTGAAAACAGACATTTTGCACACAAATGCCTTGTTTTGTGTAGTTTAGCGAGCGTGTTCCTTGCATGTGCAACAAAACAGGGATCTTGCGCCCAAAATACCCCAGGGGAGAGGGGGTGGGGGTGCCACCGGCCTGGTAGGGGTCGAAGATGACCTTCAAATCAATCTGATCGTAGGTACATCCGATTTTGGCTGTAAACTTTTCGGGAGATTCGCCGATATTCAAAGTGTGCCGGAGACTTTCCCATGAAATCCACCGTCCAAGCGATTGTGAATTCTTCCAGGACACTGACGGCGGAAGCCGCTCGGGAGATTGAGCGCGAAAATGCAGCGATCGCGCGCGGCCTAAAACAGCAGGATCCCGAACTGCTGGACTACCTGATCGAAAACTACCAACACCGGTTGATGCGCTACCTCATGTTCCTCACCGGCCGGCGCGAAGTGGCGGAGGATCTGTTCCAGGAGGTCTGGATTCGCGTGCTGCGGCGGGGTTCACAGTACAACGGCAAGGCGCGCTTCGACACGTGGATCTTTACCATCGCGCGCAATCTTGTAATCGATCTTTCCCGCAAGCGCACCATGGCCTCGCTGGACGAGATGCGCGAGGGCGGCGAGGATGAGCGGCCGTTCGAGATCGCGGAAGACAGCCCGTCTCCGCTGGACCGGTATCAGTTCAAGGAGAACGCTGCCGAACTGGCCCAGGTGTTGAGCGGTTTGGAGCCCAGCTATCGCGAGGTGCTGACCCTGCGCTTTCACGAGGAGATGTCGCTCGATCAGATCGCCTCGATCACGCGCGCGCCCCTTTCCACTGTGAAATCCCGCCTGTATCGTGGCCTGGCCGCGCTGAAGCCGGCCCTGATCAGCTTGCGCTCGCACCCCAAAGGTTTGGGGGTGCGGTCATGAGCGGCAATCCAAACAATTTCAATGCGCTCTCGGGCCGCGGGAACACCGACGGCGCGCGCGCTGCCGTCGTGAATCGCACCCATCGGGTGGTGCGGGACGAGGCGTTGCGCATGCGCGAACAGCGGCATCGCTCGCGCGGTCTGTGGGCTCCCCTGGCGATCTGTTCGGCGCTGCTGCTGGTGATCTGTTACGCCGCCTGGTGCATTCTCGCCGGGTATGACCTGACGCCGACGGGTATTCCCGATGCCAGCGATCAGATGCCGCTTCTGCTTCTGCTCTGGTCGTTCCCGGTGGCCGCGGTGGCCCTCGGCCTGATCTGGTTTCGGCGTGCCCGCGGGCAGCAGGAGAACGCCGGAGGGCCTGCGAAATGACCCAATGGTGGACCCCTCGTACGGTCGATACGGGATCCAGCGGCGACGATGAGTTGCGGATGATTCCGCGCTGGTCGATGGTGCTCGCGATCCTGCTCTTCGCGGCGATGCAATACGTCTTCCACTACATCATGCCGCACCACAAGCATGAGTTGCTGCCGCTGCGCCTGATGATGGGCTATGCGTGGGGGACCATGCTCGCCAGCTATGCCTTGCTGCTTGGCTATGTGAGCCGGGACGTGCGCCGGCGCGGCATGTCCGCCGGGCTGTGGATGCTGGTGTGCCTGGTTCTGCCGGGGGGTATCGGTGCGGTGGTGTACTTTCTGCTGCGGCAGCCGGTGCTTTCGCGCTGCCCGAACTGCGCGACCCCGATTGCGTCCTCCTTCCATTTTTGCCCGCAGTGCCAGTTCCAGATGGCCCCAGTGTGCGGCATCTGCCATCGCGGGGTGAAGATCACGGATGTCTTCTGTACGACCTGCGGGCATGACCTGGCGGAAGATGGCGCCCCCGGGCGTCTGCGTGCCTACAGCGACTGACTCTCGACCAAACTGTGCGTATCTGTATGATCGGATCGTTCAAGAGTCGTTTCCCCCATGGCATCTGTTCCCCTGAGTGCTCTGATTATCGATGACGAGCCGCTGGCCAGGCAGGAGTTGCAATATCTGCTGGACCGTGCGGGTGGCGTGTCCGTCATTGGGCAGGGATCCAATGGCGTTGAGGCCGTAGAACTCATCCGTACGCATCGGCCTGACGTCGTTTTTCTCGACGTGCGCATGCCCGGGCTGGATGGCTTCGCGGTTCTGCGCAGACTTCTTGCAGCGGATCGGCATTTTCGCCTGCCGGAGGTGGTATTTGCGACCGCTTTCGATCAGTACGCCGTGAAGGCGTTCGAGGTCAACGCGATCGACTATCTGCTGAAGCCCTTTGACAGCAAGCGCCTCACGAGAACGCTGGAAAAGGTTAGGGGGAGGCTGCGGCCGTCCGAGGACTCCGGACAAGCTGAGGAGCTGCCCGAGGCGGGAACGGGCGTAAGCGTGGAACGGCAGCCCTCCGGACCTTCCGCCTTTCTCGCCGATGCACCCCGCGTTTCTGTGCCCCCTTTCCGCACAGCGGAGATGCGCGTCGAGGCACAGAGTTCCGCCCGCACACGAATTTGGGAGGTTGCCCAGGCGAAGCTGGATGCGCTGCTGCGCATGGTGGAAGAGCAGGCGGCGGGCACGGTTCCCGGAGCAAATTCGCAGCCTGTGCGTACCGGACGCGTGGTGGTGCGCACCGGAACACGTCTCCTGCTGGTAGACCAGAAGGATGTTTGTTTTGCGACAGTGGACGAGGGTCGCATTTCGGTTGTGACGAAGACCCTGGAAGGCGATTCAAACGTCCGCACCCTTGAGGAACTCGCCGACCAGCTGGACGCCTCGCAGTTCTGGCGCGCGCACCGCTCGTTTCTGGTGAATATTCAGCACATCCGCGAGGTTGTGCCCTGGTTCAAGTCCACATATCAGCTACGGATGGACGACCAGAAGGGAACGGAGATCCCGGTCAGCCGCTCGCAAACCAAGCGGCTGCGCGAACTGTTCAACCTGTAACCCCGCAGCAATCCGGAGGCCGCCTATCGCTGGGGCGCCGTGGGCTGAGGGGCGGGAGTCTGGGCCTGCTGCGCCGCAAGCCCGTTGCCGGCAGCGTTCCTGTCGCGACGTCGCCTCAAATAAGCAATGGCATCGGGATAGAACTCATAGGCGACCGCGCCGAAGGCGCCCTCTGCGGTGACCGTAAAGCCGCGCTCAAAGATGAGCCCAACCCCGCGATCGGACGAGGGATAGTAGATGTTGGAAATGCCGCCTGCAATCAGATTTCCGGCCACGTTGGAGTAGTTCGGCGCCCATTTCCCGTCGTCATCCTTGCAGCGAACCGTGGAAATCGCGGCATACCAGAGGCGACGCTTGAGGGTGCCGTGGCCGAGACGCAGATAGCGAGGATCCTGGTGCAGAAGGGACGGAAGAACGGCATTGCCCCAGAAATTGCCGTCGACACTGTCGGCGTATGACGCCCCATACCTCTTTCCGAATCCCGCGGCACCCTGGTGGTAACCCGAGTAAGAGTTTTCGGCCTGCTCAATGCCGGCATCCACGCCGGCAACCGCGAAGGTAAAGGGATCGATCGAGGAGTGGTACCAAAGATCGAACTTCTGGCCCTTCGTGAGCGGCAAGGCATCTGCGCTATCAATGGTATTGAAAGCCGGAACGATGCCCAGCAAACGCTGCTTTTCTTCCGCCTTCAACTGATCGGCGGAGTTGGCATGTGGCCGCCCTGTATTCGTCTGCGCGGAGGAAGTGCCGCTGTTCTGCGATGCCGGAGTAGACTGCGGCTGCGCCGGTGAGGGCTGTTTTTCCTGCTGTAGGGAGCTGCTGAACTCACTTTGCGGCAAAGGCGCATCCGGCAGCGTCGCTCTGGCAGAAGCGATCTGTTGCCCGGAAACTTGTGCCGGCCCGGCAGCGAGAAAGACGAGAAGAACGTGGGGCAAGAGATGCTTCACGAATACCTTTAAGGCTAAACCCCAGCGTGAACGAGGTGTTTCGCCGGTCTCGCCCCGGCCCCGCGATTTTGGCCGGGAAAATAGCTGCCGAACGCTTGGCGGCTCGCTTCTGCTACGCTGCCGAGCATGGCGACAGGACGAAGCGGAACTCTCCAGCGGCGCCTTCGACAGATCCTCGTGGCCACTTTGGCGAGTGCGCTTTTGGCGTACCCCGCCGACTGGGCTATCTGGCGGCTGCGCATGGCGATGGGAAGCGGAATGGGATCGGTGACGGTCACGTCCACTACGGCGGCGACGCTGAAAGGCAATCACTTCGAGATCTATGGGCAAGAAGTAACGCCGGTGGACTGCAGCCGGTCTCTCTTGCCCCAGGCGGGTGCAGGGCCGTGCTGGTGGTTGCGCCAGCACCCCCAGGTCATCACGCAATACTGAATTCGATAGGCTACGGGGCCGGGTGGCCATGCACCAGCCAGCCGAACCGATAGACCACACCTACCGTTCCTGTCTTGGAGTAGATCGCGCTGCTGGCGATGCCGGAACCGTTGGGGGTGAAGGGAACGTCCCAGTGCTGGTATTGTCCGTCCAGCCGAAGCGCGAAGTGATCGGTAATATCTGTTTCGAACCCAAAACCGGGCGAAATGACGTTTGTCGTCGACTGAATGTACTGAAAATCCTGCGCGGGGACGACATAGCCACCGTTCTGGTAGTTGAGCTGACCCCGGCCAAACAGGATGTCCACATACGGCCGGACCCGGCGGTATCGCTTCTGCACCCGCAGGCCGCCCTCAAAGCTCTCTTCGCCGACCACGGCTCCGTTATCAACGGGATAGGTGCCACGAAGCTCAATCGCCGGGAGGAGCCCGAAAAGGGGGTGAAAACCAAGATCCACACCGGCAGTGATGCCCAGATTGCGGCCTCCTCCGAGTCCTGTGTAGGCGCCTGAGATCCCCAGGAACGCGGACGGATCAAAGGCTCGACTGGCGGTGGGGGTGCTTTGCGCGAGCATTCCCGGAGGTGCGAACAGGGCCGCGGCAGCGACGGCGATGCAGAAGAAAAGGGCAGTCGTGGTGGTCCAGCTTCTCAAACCAACTCCTTACGTGCTCCCTCCAGCATAAGACGGCAACCACGGATGGAACGAATTACGTGGGTGACCGGCAGAAGCAAACTTTGGTTTTGAGGCGGGGGCGGCGGTGAGATGGCTTGGTCATCCAGAGCTCCTGACCGCCCTGGAACACCTCAAAAGGTAAGGGAGCGCCGAGAACGGCGCTCCCTGGTGGGTAATGGTTCGAGTTGTCTGGGGTGCGAGTTTACCTGCCCCGTTTACCTGCCCCGTTTACCTGCCCCAGAGCGCGGTGGTCGCGTTTGAGGGATTGGCTGTGCTCGCGCCCCACAGGGCGGTTGCCGCCTGCGTATCGCTGCGGCCCCAAAGCGCGGTGGAAGCCTGGGTGTCGCTTCTGCCCCAGAGCGCGGTAAAGGCCTGCGGATCGCTGCGGCCCCAGAGCGCGGTGCGGCCCCAAAGTGCAGTTGCCGCGTTCGAGACGAAGGCGTTCTGCCCGTACACGCTGCTGGCACCCGTAATGTTCAGCGCGCCGAGCGGCAAGGCTCTGCCCCAGAGCGCCGTGGAGTCGGTCACAAGAGTGACGTCGCCCGAGGTCGGATCGTAGCTGGCTACCGGCGACATCGCATATCCGGTGGGCGGAATGAGGTAGGCGTACATCCAGGTGTTGTTGATGGTTGCCTGCAGGTCGAGGTAGCCAGCACCCTGCGTGAAGACGTCGTTATGCGCGATGTAGCTGAGGCCGCTCACGGCGTCGACAATTGTATTGATCTGCGGAATGACGCTCTTGTTCGCGCTGAACATCAGCATCGCCTTCACCTGGTCCGGGGTGAGATACCCCGCGACCTGCATCAGGTCGGCCACAGCGCCGCTGGTTACCGCGGCTGCCATGCTGGTGCCGCTCAGCGGATAGTAGGTGGTGGACGCAGCTGCTGGACCGTTCGTGACATACCAGCTTTGCGGAGTGTAGAAGGTTGGGTTTTCCGCCTGCAGGTTGGATCCTGGCGAGAGCAGGCTAGTGACAAGGTTGCCGGGCGCGATGATATCCGGCTTGGCAATCTGGTCGATGAAGCTCGGCCCTTTGGAGCTGTAGCTGGCCATCACATCGTCCGCAACCGAAGCTGTGTCCATCGTGTTGGCAGCGCCGACGGTGATGGCGTAGGGATCGTTGCCGGGGGCTTCGATCGTGCCGTAGCCTTCGCTGTTCAATGCGAGATCGCGGCCATCATTGCCCGCCGAGATGACCACAACGATGCCGGCTTTCCAGGCCTGTTCGACCGCCTGGCAGAGCGGGTCGACGGTGTAGCTCTCGTAGATCGGGCGGCCGAGGGAGAGATTGATCACGGCGATGTTGTAGGTGCTCTTCAACGAGATCGCCGTTTCTATGGCGGCAATCACCGAAGAGTCGGAACCTTCGCCATTCTCGTCGAGAACACGCAGATTGATGAGGTTGGCGCCGGGCGCGATCCCGAGAAATGTGCGGGAGTTATTCTTTCCGTTTGAATCCAGGCCATTGCCGGCAATCAGGCCAGCTACGTGCGTTCCGTGTCCATAGGCATCCAGCGTGGTGGTCTCATTCGGGACGAAGTTGGCGCTGTACACGATGCGGTTGTGGTTGCCGCCTTTAGCCTTGACGCCGAGATCGTCCACGGGAGTGATGCCGCTGTCGATCACCGCTACGCCGATGCCTTGTCCGTTGAAGTTCTGTGCGATCGCCCAAGACGCATTGATCGGCTCGGCGGTAAACTCCGGGCTGGCGCCGATCGGCGTTAACGTGGTCGCTGCAGGAGAAGCAGGGGATGGGCCACCCGGAACTGGTGGTGGCGGAGGACCCGCCTTCTGCCGAGCTGCCAATTTGTGGTCGAGCGAAACATGGGCCACCCCCGGCCGGCCGGCCAAAGCCGTCAGCTGGGAAGCCGACACGGTTGCGGCGACCGCGTGAATCGAATGCATCCGGTTGTGGACGGAGCCGATGGAGTTAATCGCGGCTACCTCGTTGTCAGCCGGATCTGTCGCATACTGCACGATGACAGGAACGGTGGACGAGGTGACGGCGTTCAAGTCAGCCGAGCATTTGGGATGCGTACAGGCTGCCGACGCCAGAGAAGGAAGTGAGATTGCCCCAACGAAGATAAGGGCATAACGAGACCTGCGAGTCCACGCATTCATGAAAACAGCTCCAAGAGAGAGAAGAAGTAACTGCAATTCAGAGTCAACTGACCCTGAAATAAGATCACTGCACTTAGCGCCCGTCCCGTTCATGACGAGTTGGGGTGCTGACGACTTCCTGAAGATAGGGCCCGGGTGGTGTATTGCCAATGCAACCCACGGGGTATGCCCTAACCCGAAGGAGTCATTACCAAGGTTCGGTAGTGTGTCCCCTGCTGTTCGCTAAGCGCCTCACGGGAAATCTCCCCGAGGTGTTGCAGCAGTACGCGCGGTGGGACCGGAAGCGTGTTCACCAGGTGGCGCAGAGCCGGATGACGCGCCTCACCCGCGTTCTGAACAGGGAGGCATTCGGCGATGCGGCCCCCGCTTAGGACAGCAACCCGATGGCAAAGCCGCAGCACCGATAGGAGGTCGTGCGAGACAAAAAGCAGAGCCATGCCGTCTTCGCGGCTGATTTCACGCAGCAATGCGAGCACCTCAACCTGCGTCGTGGGGTCGAGAGCACTGGTTGGCTCGTCCGCGATGAGCAACGCGGGGCGGTGCAGCAGGGCGAGTGCGATGGCACAGCGCTGGGCCTGACCCACGCTGATCTCGCCGGGTTTGCGCTTCAGGAAAGAAGCGTCCGTGGGTAGATGGACACGCTGCAGCAAAGCCTCGATACGACGCTTCAGGCGGCTATGATCGGTGGGTTCATGAGCACGCCAAGCCTCCTGAAAATGAGTTTGCAGAGACAGCGCACTGTTTAAAGCACTGCTTGGGCTTTGTGGAACCAGCGCCAACGTCTTGCCGCGCAGGCCTCGCGCGTCGCGCTCCTTCAGGTTGAGAAGGTTGACGCCCCCCAGCCGCACCTCACCGCGGACCCATCCACCCCGCCACGGCAGCAATCCGAGCAGCGCCAGGAGCAGTGTGCTTTTGCCTGCACCACTGGTGCCCACAAGGCCGAGGCGCTCGCCCGGGTCCAGCGTGAAGCAAAGGCCGTCGAGCACGGCTCGCTTCGCGTATCCGGCGCTGAGATGAACCTGCAGCAGCGGTTCCATCAGCGGCTTCCTGCCGTCAGGCGCGTTGTTTCGATGTCCGATACGACGTCCGGCTGCAGCACGGTAAGACGAACATTCCCCAGGGCGGGGGAAACGCCGCAAAGCACGTTGGGATAGAGGAGATAGATGAAGGGCTGCTCTTCGGCGACGATGGCCTGTACGCGGTCGACGGCTTTTTTCCGTGTTTTGAAATCAGACACCTCGGCCTGTGCCTGCATGGCACGGTCGATCTCGGCTTCCCAAGCGGTTGCGGGCGTTTTTTCGCTCGGATTCCATTGGTGATTGGGCGAGGAGCTCAGCCAGACATTCATCATGGCGCTGGGATCGGGCTGCACGTCAGAAAGGCCAAGCAGAGCTGCCTCGTAGTCGGAGCTGTGCATCAGGCGCTCGATGAGAGCAGGGAAGTCCAGCGTGACTACATTGACCTGCATTCCAAGCGGAGCAAGATCCTGCTGAATAAGCGCGGCCATGCGTTCACGCGAACGGTTTCCGGTGTTTGTGAGGATAGAAAATCGGACGGGGTGGCCCTCACGATCCGTTAAAACACTACCCTGCTTGTGAAAGCCGGCCTGAGCCAGTAATTGCAGGGCCGTGGCGGTGCTCTCCCTGGCGGGCGGCAATGCACGGTTGTACCAAACGGAGTTGGCGGGGGAGATAAAGCCGTTCGCCGGGGTTGCGTGCCCGGAGTAGGCAATGCGCGCAAGGTCCGCCCGATGGATGGCCTGAGAGACGGCTTGGCGGAAGAAGCGATCGGTAAACCACGCCTTTTCCCACGCGGGCAGCGGAGCGCTGGGGGATTGGTTGAACCACATCTGCTCGGTGTTCAGCGATGCGCCCAGATCGTGAATACTACCCGCAGCGCGCCTGTTCAAGGCGTCGAAGCCGTCCGCGGGCACGCCGTCCAGCAGCGCATATTGGCCACGTGCAAAACGGAGTTCTTCGGTTTCGCGATTATTGAGCACATCGAGGCGAACCGAGGCGAGATATGGCAGCGCCGCGCCGCTCCCATCGCGCTTCCAATAAAAGGGGTTGCGCTTCAGCCGCAGATATTCACCACGCTTGTACTCGGCGACGGTAAACGGGCCGGCGGTTACGCTTGCGGCGCCAGGATGGCTGGCTGGTTCGATCGCGATCTCATCGAAGGCACTGGCGATCGAGACGACGCGCTGCGGCAGGTGTACCCGCACGGTCAGCGGGCCGGCGGCGTCCACCGTGACCTTGCGAGGCTGCAGAAATTCCTCCGCAACGGGTGCTTCGGTCGCGGGCGCCAGCACCCGTTGCAACGTTGCGACGACGTCTGTGGAAGTAAGCTGTGAACCATCAGAAAAATGAAGATTTGGACGAAGCTGAAAGGTGATCAGCCGTCCATCGGGACTGATATTCCAGCTCTCCGCCAGCGCCGGTTCCAGGTTCAGGGTGCTTCGGTTGAGTCGCAGCAGAACGCCGCCAGTGAGATAGCGAACCAGCTCGGAGGCCTGGTCATCGACCTTTGCCGGGTCAAGCATCTTCGGATCGTAGCCGATTGCCCAGGCGATCTCGCCTCCGTTTTTCGGCGTTTGGGCAAGCGAAGGAAGTGTGATGAGGAGGCCCAGAACTGCAAATGCAGCGACTTTTAAAAGCGCCAGGAATTTTCGCGTCATTGAGTTGTCTCCTCGATGTTGAAGACCAGCAGCTCCAGCAACATCAGCACGACCACCAGCAAAAGAATCGGCACATAAAGCAGGCGCGAGTTACCCAGAAACACTGAGTTCTGAAGGGATTGCAGCATGGAGCCCCAAGAGGAAAGAGGCTCGCTGATCCCCAGGCCGAGGGTGCCGAGATTGGCTTCGGCGATGATGCAGGCCGGCACATAAAGCACAAACTGCGTGAACAGCAGAGGCCGGAGGTGCGGAAGCACCTGGCGAAATATTTGTGGCCGCCGCAAGCCGCCTGCGCGAGCCTGCAGGAGCCACTCCGCGCGCCGCAGCCCGGCTGCCCGGGTGTAGTGAACGCGTACAAACGCAGGCACGCCCAAAACGCCCAGCAGCAAAAACGTGATTGCAGCCGAATGGAGGGGCGCCATGGTCAACGGCAGAGCCGCGCGGACCATCATCAGGAGAAAAATCCAGGGCAGGGTGAGAAAAAGGTCCCCGAAATAGAGCAAGGTTCTGCCTGCCCAAAGCGGACCAAAAGCAGCAGCGCTGCCTAAACCGACGGCCAGGGCACTCGCCAGCGCACTGGCCGCAACGGAACCGGCGACGCCGAGCAGCAAGGCTGCTGCCGTTCGGACGGCCCGGTCGCGGCCAAGCTCGTCTGTGCCTGCGGGGTGGCGGGCGGTGACACTGGTTGAGATCTCGGTGCGATCCTGGGCCGCATAACCCCATGGTGAACGCCAGAGAATGAGTGCCGCAGCCGTGAGCAGGGCGAAGAGCAAAACGGAGGCCGTCAGGCGCATGGGGAGACCTTGGCGGACCGATCGGGCGTTACAAAAAGGCTGGCGAGGCCAACACATAAGCCCAGCACTCCGGTGACGGCAACCAGAACCGGAAGGTCACGGTTTGTGGCTGCGGCCCATGCCAGCTGGCCGAGACCGGGCACATCGAAGACAACCTCTACGGGCACCAACGCGCTGAGGGCTATGACGAGCGACATCATCGCAAGTGCGAGCAACTCGCGGCCGAGCACCGGCAGCAGATGCGCTCGCGCGATGCGCAGGAAGGAAAAGCCTTGCGCTCTCGCATACAGCACTTGGGGGGAACGCCAGTTTCCGCGCAGCAGGCGGTAGATGAGCTTGAAATCGCGAACCGCAATGAGCAGGGCGAGAACGAATACAGGTCCGCCCTTGTTGAGCAGAAGCGATACGGTGGCGAGCACGCCCACCGGTAATGCGAGCAAGGCGGCGGTTGAGCCTGCGAGGAGAACTTCGCCGCGGCTTCCACGACGTCCGCTGAGGGGAAGAGCGAGCGCGACAGCGATGCACCATCCAGTGCCCATGCCGCGAAGCAGCAAACTGCCGGTGGTCCTGGAGCGTTCTCCCAGCAAGCCGCTTACGGGCACGTCGAAGTGCCTTGATCTTCCGAGGTCGCCATGCGCCCAGCCCTTCAGCTGAACTTTCAGCAAAGAGGAGAGTGAGCCCTGCGAATTTTCGAGCGTTTCAAGCTGGGCGCGGGCGTTGTCCGCGTGTGCTGCATCGAGCTCGCGATCCTCCGTGAAATATCCCGGAGCATACCGCATCAGCAGTGTGGAGCCGAGTGCAGCCAGCAGCACCAGCGAAAGGACACGACCCACGCGGAGCAGGAATTTGAATGTTATTCGGCGCATGTCATCACGGGGGCTCCGGATCCTGCCGCCCTCGGCTCTACGGAAAGTGCGGTGTTGTTGCTGTAGTGGCGCTCTTTCTCAATGCACATGCGCCGGTCTGCGACCGAGAGGATCTCTTCGGCGCCCCTTCCATCGGCAGGAAAGAATGCGACGCCCAGGCTCGCGCTCATGCGGTTGCCTCCACCGCTGCGTCGGGAGGCGCTTGCAATGGTCTCCTGAATAGCGTCCAGGCGCGCCCTCGCAGCTTCTTCATTGATCCCGGGCAGCAGAAACACAAATTCATCACCCCCCATGCGGGCCACGATTTGCCGATCTCCGCAAATTTGGCGGAAGCCGTCCGCTAACTGACTAAGGAGCCGATTGCCTGCGAGTTGGCCGCGTCGATCATTTACCTCTTTGAATGCATTCAGATCGCAGACAACGACTGCCAGCGAGCCGTTTGTTTGCCTCACTCTTTCGATCTCTTCTTCGAGTTGGAGAAAAAGGCGGCGCGCGTTGGGTAAACCTGTCAGAAAATCAGTGTCGGCGTCTGTTTCCGTGCGGCGGAACTGTAAGGCGTTGCTCAGGGCGAGAGAAAGCTTCGATTCCATTGCCTGCAGGATGCGAAGGTGATCGCGCAAAAAGGGATCGGGCTTGGGGGAGTAGAGCGTCAGCACGGCGAAGACCTGCCGTTGCAGATCGAGCAGCGGTATCGATAGAGCGGAACGTAAGCCGGAAGCCCCATCGGGGGCGAACGGGATGCCGGGCTCAACGGAGGCATTGCCGTTCAGGATAGGGCGCCCCCTTTGAGCGACCCAGCCGGAGATCCCTGTTCCGAGCTGGATGGTTGCCGTGTCAGAGTGCTTTGCCTGGTCGCCTTCCCAGAATCGCGGGATCAGCTCATCGGCTTGCCGAACATAGAGAGCACAAACGCTATAGGGGATAAGGCGGTGCAAGCGCGATGTAAACAGACACAGGGTGTCGTTCAGGCTCAGGCAGTTTGCAAAGGACTGGCTCATTTCAAAAAGCGTCTGCGCTTCCTGGATGGCCGCGGCAATCAAAGGCAGAGAATCGGCGCTGCCAAGCGGTTCGCCGATGGGAGCGTCTTCCGCCGGTGCAACCGGACGTAGAAGCGCGCTTTCATTGGACCCAGCCTCAAAGCCGGCCCCCGGGGCTGCGCCTCTCCAAACCTCCACTTCCGTGTTGAGCTTGGTAAAAACGCTCTCCACGAGCGCTTCGGACTGCAGTTCAGCCGCGGCGTGACACACCTCGAAGGCCTCCACGATTTTTGGATCGAACTGCTTGCCTGACATGCTCCGAATAATGGCCAGCGCCTGCTGGGTCGACATGCCTCTGCGGTACGGACGATCGGATACCAGAGCGTCGAAGCAGTCCACCACCGTGAGCACGCGAGCGCCGATAGGGATGTTTTCACCTTTTAATCCGTCCGGATAGCCGGTCCCGTTCCACCACTCGTGATGCGAGCGAACAATCGGCACCACGGGGTAGGGAAAACGCACACGTTCCAGGATGTCGGCACCCACGACGGGGTGAATCTTCATCTTTTCGAACTCTTCGGGAGTCAGCTTGCCTGGCTTGTTGATGATGTGTTCCGGGACGGCCAGCTTCCCGATGTCATGCAGGAACGCCGCCGTTTGCAGTGCCATCATGGCCAGCTTATCCAGCCCAAGCGACTCGCCTACAGCCTGGACATAGTTGCGCACCCGGAAGAGATGGTCATGCGTGCCCTGATCCTTGGCTTCGATCGCCATCGCCAAGCCTTCGATGGTCCGCAGATGCAGTGCCTCTGTCTCTTCGAGGTACTGTTGACGCTCCTTTAGGCGGGACATCTGCCCCATGTAGGCGCGATACAGGGTGTACACCGCGGGAATGAGAAGAAGTGCGGTGGCCCAGCCAAATCTTGATCCGAGCCAGCTCGCAAGGGAAGCAAGCATAGCGCCTACGATGTAGAAGGGCAGATACCAGGGAAATTCTCCGCGCCAAAGACGAAAAGCATTTTCGCCCTTAGAGGTCGCAATCACCAAGGCGCACATGCCCGTGTTCCAGAGAAAGTATGTCAGGGAAGCCACGGCCAGGGCCGGGGCCGAAGCCACATGCAACCGGTGCAGCCCCTGGTAGGTGAGATACGTGCAGGCCGTCGAAACCATGGCGTTGGAGATATTGAAGGAGTCCTGGACGGCCATATACAGCGAGCGTATCGGTCCCCGGCACTGCGCAATGACCGAAGCGCCCGCCAGCAGCATGGCCTGGAGCGGCGAAAGCTCAAGAACGCCCAGAAGAAGGAACGGAAAGGTCGCGGACATCGACCCTTCGCTGCTGGGCATGGCGACTTTGAGCCCCGAACTGAGCAAAACCGCCAGCAGCAAGAGCCAGAACGGCAGCCAGGAGTGTGGATGTACCTGCGCGGCCCAACTGGTGGCCACCGCTGCGGCAAGCAACGTGAGCACGATCGCGACCTTGGTGCGCAGAGGCATGTCTTCCTGTTCCGGCCTGGGATGACCTTTGTGCGTACTTGCTCTTCAGCCGCAACGGTAAAGGGGTGGGAGCGGGCGCGTACATTGTGCGAAAGTTGTAACGGAGAAGGGTTTAAGGGGTTGCAATGCGGGGGACAGCAACGAAACTCTCAGATCAGGTCATCCACCAGGACCGGTCCCGGACAGGCGCATGGGCAAGAGCGAAAAAGTACCGGATTCTGCTCCTGTTTGCGGCTGGAGCGTTGGCTGCGGGCGACACGATGTGCGCCTTTGGGCAGGGAAATGGATCTGCCCGCATCGCTGCGGAGCGCGGCTCCGCATGCCGTACTGGTCCACCGATATCGGCGGCTGGCAATATCTTTCTGCATATCATAAGCCGGAGCACCCGCCGCTGCTGGACCCAAGCGACGCGCGCGAGACGGTCGGTCATGACGACGATTATCCGGAGCTGTATACGCGCTGGTTTGAGTACGGGACATTTCAGCCGAACTTTCGCTCGCATGGATCGCGTCCGCATAACGAGGTCTGGAGTTATGGCAAACAAGCGGAGCCGATTTTGGAGAAGTACCTGCGCCTGCGCTATCAACTGCTGCCGTACATTTATTCACTCGGGTGGTCTGCGCACCAAACCGGCGCACCGTTTATGCGTGGCCTCTTTCTTGATTTCGGCAATGATCCCAACGTGGCGAACCTTGGCGATGAGTACATGTTTGGTCCCGCGCTGCTGGTGGCTCCTGTAACCGAACAGGGGCAGGCGACGCGTTCCGTGTATCTGCCCGCGGGTTCGGATTGGTATAACTTCTGGACGGATGAGCGAGTCCATGGCGGCCAGCGCATCACGGTCGCTGCGCCCATCGACACCGTTCCCCTGTTCGTGCGGGCTGGCTCGATATTGCCGCTCGGCGCGCCGGTGGAGAGCACGAATGGGAAGCAGGCCATCGCCGAGCTGCGCGTGTATTCCGGAGCCGATGCGAACTTTACGCTGTACAACGATGACGGCACAACCTACGCGTATGAGCAGGGAAAATACGAGGTGACGAAGCTGCACTGGAGCAACGCCCAAGGCAAGCTGACGCACACAGGAGCGTCAGCCTGGAATGGGGCTGACAGCTCGCTCGTGAGAATCGCCGGTCGTTGAATACCTTTGAAGCATTTTTTAGGTCCGAATACCCGTTAGAATCGAGGTGTTCGGCTTATCAGGAAAACAAATGCTATAGGGGATTACCCTTTGTTGTGCAGTGCCACCTTCTTGTTTGTCATCCCGTAGGGATCTGCTTTTTCTTTGTAAAAAAGCAAGGACAACAGCAGATCCCTACGGCTGACAATAAGAAGCTGCATACCGATAGGCAACTCGCTAATGCTCGCGTGCCTGGGCAATGGCGACGTTCACTCCGCAGCGGATGAGGGCCAGCATCTGCTCTGTTTTCAGACTCGAAGGATCGAAGAGCCTGTTCAGAATCAGCCCGTCGAGAACGGCGGCGAAGATCGCTGTTTGCCGGCGTTTGCGGCGTGGGTCCGCGTGGCTCAACTCGGGCAGCAGTTGGTCGATCTGTGTGTCCGCGCAACGCATGGACATGGCGGCGTGAAGGTTGGCAAGACGTTTCTGCCCGTGCGGCTGGCGAATGGCATAGAATTTAAAGTCTAAGCTGAGCAACATGCGGCGTTTGTCTTTGAAGAGCGTCAGCAGGTACTGCGAAAGGGCCTCCAGCCGCTCCTCGGGAGAATGGAGGGCGCTTAGCTTTTTGCTGATGGCCTGAAGGTCGCGAATCTTGTCTTCTTCAAAGATTGCGAAAAATACGTCTTCTTTGTCTTGAAAATGTGCGTAGAAAGCGCCGCGAGTTTTCCCGGCAGCAGCTGAAATGTCCTCGAGCCGTGCGAGTTCGAAGCCGTCGCGCGCGAAGATGCGCCGGGCCGCGTCGACGAGCTCGGCGCGGGTGGCACGGGCGCGGTCCTGCTGGCGCGCGCTGCTGCTGACAGGACTTTTTCGGAGCCCAGCGGATTTTCTTGCATCGCCCAAAGCCTGTACAGAATCTCACACTAAGATACATGCGTGTATGTTTTAGTCATGACCCGAAAGTTGGAGTGGTGTCGATGATGGTTGGATCGGTTGGATATAACAAACGCGGGGAGAGCTGCAACACGGCATGGTGTGAGCCTGGCCGCTGGGTGGCTTACGCGGTGTTGCTTGGCCCGCTCGTGTGGGCAATGGTGGGCTGTGGCAAGCCGGCGGCTCCCCCCGCGCAGGCGATGGGACCCATGCCGGTATCGACAGTGCGGGTAACGACCAGCGATGTGCCCTTGAACGGCCAATGGGTCGGCACCCTGGACGGCTTTGTGAATGCCAATATCCAGCCGCAGGTGAGTGGATATCTGATTCGCCAGCTGTATCGCGAAGGTTCGATGGTCAGCAAGGGACAGGTGCTCTTCCAGATCGATCCGCGCCCCTTTGAAGACGCGGTGAAGCAGGCCGAGGGGCAGGCGGGGCAGGCGCAGGGCCAGCTCGGCCAGGCGCAGGCGCAGCTGGGGTTGGCGCAGATCAATGTGAACCGCGATACGCCGCTGGCGCAGGAGCGCGCGATCGCGCAAAGCCAGCTCGACAACGACAAGCAACAGGCATTGAATGTCGAGGCCAGCGAGCGCACGGCGCAGGCCTCTATCGCCGCGGCGCAGGCAGCGGTTTCGAATGCAAAGTTGAACCTCGGCTTTACGCAGGTGCGTTCGCTGATCTCCGGTGTTGCGGGGCAGGCCACGACGCAGGTAGGCAACCTCGTCGGGCAGCAATCGGTTTTAACCTCGGTCTCGCAGCTCGATCCCATCAAGGTCTACTTCTCCATCTCGGATGGTGAGTATCTGGCGCTCACACGCCGCGCGTCGCAGGGTCATGGCGATCTGCTGCATGGCGGAGCCAACCTTCCCTTGAAGCTGTCCCTCGCAAATGGCGAGGTTTATCCCCACGTGGGACACATCGTCTTTGTCGACCGGCAGATCAATCAACAGACGGGCGCAATCCGCGTAGCGGCGGCCTTCGCCAATCCCAACAATTTACTTCGGCCGGGCCAGTTCGGCCGTGTTTCGGCGGAGACCGAAGTGCTCAAGAACGCGCTGCTGGTGCCGCAGATCGCAGTTGCGGAGCTGCAGGGCATTGAGCAGGTGTACACAGTCGTCAACGGCAAGGTGCACGTGGTGAATGTCACGCTGGGGCCGCAGGTCGGGCCGAACTGGGTGGTTACCGGCGGCCTTCAGCCGGGCACGGAGATCATCACCGACAACCTGCAGAAGCTGAAAGAGGGCGTGCCGGTGAGCCCGCATGCGGGTGTTGTGACCGCACAGCCCGTGGCCTCCACGAGCACCGACGCGACGGGAAGGTAAGCGATGTCGAAGTTTTTTATTCGCCGGCCCATTGTGGCCATCGTGATCGCGATTCTTACCGTGATCATCGGTTTGGTCTCGATGCTGAGCCTGCCGACCTCGCAGTATCCGGACATCGTGCCGCCTGAGGTGCAGATCCAAGCCACCTACCCGGGCGCCGATGCGCGCACGCTGGTGCAGTCCGTGGCGACGCCGCTGGAGCAGCAGATCAACGGCGTAGACAACAGCATTTACATGTACTCGGAGAACGCCAACAACGGCCAGGCGACCGTGTATGTGGACTTCGACGTCAAGACCGATCCCAACATCGACCAGGTGCTGACGCAGCTGCGTGTTTCGCAGGCGCAGTCACAGCTGCCGGCGGAGGTGAACACGGCAGGCGTGGTGGTGCAAAAGGCGCAGACCTCGCCGCTGATGATCGTCAGCGTCAGCTCGCCGAGCGGCAAGTACGGCGCGGACTTCCTGACCAACTACGCCATCATCAATCTTGAGGACGAGCTGACGCGCGTGCCGGGCGTGGGACGCGTGCAGGTCTTCGGCGGCCAATATGCGCTGCGTGTCTGGGTGCAGCCGGATAAGCTAGCGCAGCTGGGTGTGACCGCAACCGACGTCATCACCGCGCTGGGCACGCAGAACAACGTGAACCCCGCCGGCCAGATCGGCGCTGAGCCTGTGCCCACGGGCCAGCAGTTCACCTATACCGTGCAGACGCAGGGGCGCCTGATCACTCCGGAGCAGTTCGGCAATATCATTCTGCGCGCCAACCCGGACGGTTCCGTTCTGCACCTCAAGGATGTTGCGCGCGTGGAGCTCGGCACGCAGACGTACAACCTGACGGCACGCTACAACAAGGCGCCCGCGGGCGTGATGGGCATCTACCAGCTGCCGGGCTCCAACGCCGTCGCAACTGCGGCAGCCGTGCGCAAGCGGCTGGATCAGCTGCAGTCCCGCTTTCCCGCCGGGCTGCAGTATGAGGTTCCACTCGACACCACCAAGGCGGTTACGGCGGGCATTCACGAGATCCTCATCACGCTGATCATTGCGCTTGTGCTGGTGATCCTGGTGGTTTACATCTTTCTGCAGGGCTGGCGCGCGACGCTGATTCCGTTGATGGCCGTGCCGGTTTCGCTGATCGGCACCTTCATCCTCTTTCCCCTGCTGGGTTTTTCGATCAACACGCTCTCGCTCTTCGGCCTCGTTCTGGCGATCGGCCTTGTGGTTGACGACGCCATCATCGTCGTAGAGGCCGTCGAGCACCATATCGACGAGGGCATGACGCCGCAGGACGCCACGATTCGCGCGATGGAGGAGGTCGGTGGACCGGTGGTGGCGATCGCCATCATTCTCGCTGCCGTCTTTATCCCGACAGCGTTCATCCCCGGCATCACGGGCCGGCTTTATCAGCAATTTGCCATCACCATTGCGATCTCGGTGCTGATCTCCGCGTTCAACGCGCTCACCCTCAGCCCTGCTTTGTCCGCACTACTGCTAAAGCCCCGCGATAAGAATCGCAAGCGTGGCCCCCTGCAACGCTTCTTCGACTGGTTCAACCGGATCTTTAGCCGGACCACCGATAAGTACGTCTCCACCTCGGGCGTGCTGCTGCACAAGTCCGGCATGACGATGATTGCGCTTGCGATCATCGCCGCCGTCGCCGTTTTCATGGGCGCTAAGCTGCCGACCGGCTTTATTCCTACCGAGGATCAGGGCTACATGTTCGTTGCCCTGCAGCTGCCCGATGCCTCCAGCCTGCAAAGGACGGATGCGGCTGCGCAGGATGTTTCGGATGCACTGCTGCATACCCCTGGCATCGGCGGCGTGATTGCGGTCAACGGCTTCAGCCTGTTGACGCTGACGCAGAGCACCAATACCGCGTTCTTCTTCGTCTCGCTGAAGCCATGGGACGTGCGCAAATCACAGGCCGAGCAACTCGCCGGCATTCAGGCCAGTCTGGGCCGCAAACTCGGTGCTGTGGGGCAGGGGCTTGCATTCAGCTTTCCGCCGCCGGCCATTCCCGGCATCGGCACCTCGGGCGGCGTGCAGATGGTGATCGAAGACCGCTCCGGCAACGACGATCCGGCCTTCTTGACCAAGAATCTTTACGCTTTTCTCGGCGCCGTTTCCAAGCGCCCGGAGATTGCGGCGGCCATCCCGTCGTATCTGCCGGCCGTGCCGCAGCTGTATGCCGATGTGGACCGCGAAAAAGTGACAGAGCAGCAGGTAAGCCTGAACGATGTCTACACCACGATGGCCACCTTCATGGGCGGCTACCTGGTGAACTACTTCAACCGCTTCGGGCGCCAGTGGCAGACCTATGTGGAGGCCGAGGGCAGTTCGCGCACCACCATCAACAACATCGGCGAGTTCTACGTCCGTAGCGCGAACGGAAGCCAGGTGCCGCTGTCTTCGCTGGTGCACGTAAAGCAGATCACCGGGCCGGAGTTCATTACGCGGTTTAACGAGTACAGCTCGGCGCAGCTCAACATCGCCGGAGCGCCGGGCTACAGCTCCGGGCAGGTGCGCGCGGCGCTCGAAGATACCTTCGCGAAGACGATGCCGGCAGGCATGGGTTTCGACTACCAGGGCATGAGCTTTCAGGAGCAGAAGGCCGCGCAGGGCATACCCACATGGGTGGTCTTCGGGCTGTCGCTGCTGGTCGTCTTTTTGATTCTGGCGGCACTGTATGAGAGCTGGTCGCTGCCGTTCAGCGTTCTGCTTTCCACGCCGGTCGCCATCCTGGGCGCGTATGTCGCGATGAGCGCACGCTCGCTGGAAAACGATATCTTCGCCACCATCGGGCTCATCATGCTGATCGGTTTGTCGGCGAAGAATGCCATTTTGATCGTGGAGTTCGCGGTGGCCAACTACAAGGGCGGTCAGTCGATCTCAGACGCCGCGCTCAATGCCGCAAGGCTGCGCTTCCGGCCTATCGTGATGACGGCGCTGGCGTTCATCTTTGGTTGCCTGCCGCTGTGGACCGCGTCCGGTGCGGGAGCGGTTTCACGTCGCATTCTGGGCACCGTCGTGATTGGAGGCATGCTGCTGGCGACCGTGGTGGGTATCCTGATGATCCCGGTGACCTTCGCGGTCGTGGAGTACCTGTCGCACCGCTTCAGACATGGCGGGAAGGGAACCACCATGGATTCGAAACATGCTCCGGAGGCTGTCGATCCCGAAGACGAAAAGCGCATGGTGACCGCGACTGGAGGTCACGCGTGAAAAATACCTTTGCTTGCTTCAGGCGTATTCTGCCCCCCGCTGTCGTTCTGCCTGCAAGCATAACGCTGCTCCTGGTTACAGGCTGCAACATCGGTCCCAAGTACACGCGGCCGGCCGCACCTGTGCCTCCTGCCTTCCGTGGAGCGGATGAGGCTCAGGTCTCTAGCGATCCGCAAGGCTCGCTGGGAGACCAGCAATGGGCGGCGGTCTTTCGTGAGCCGGAGCTGCAAGGGCTCCTCCGCACCGCGCTTACGAACAACTTCGATCTGCGCGTGGCGGCGGAGCGTGTGCTGGAGGCCGAGGCGCAGGTGAAGATCACGCGCGCGCAGCAGTTTCCGCAGATCAACGTAGGGGGCACGGGCATCGGGGCGGAGTTTCCGAACAATCTTGGCAGCTCCATATCGAGCCCACTCACCTTCGGGAGCTACAACGTTTCCGCTGCCTGGACGCCGGACTTCTGGGGAATCTATCGCAAACAGACACAGGCAGCCCGCGATCAACTGTTGGCGCAGACCTGGGCGCAGCGCGCGGTGCGCCTGAGCCTGGTGCAGCAGGTCGCGACTACCTACTTTCTGCTGCGCGAGCTCGACCAGCAGCTCGCCATTGCACGCCAAACCGCGAAGGTTCGCCAGGACTCGGTGGACCTGACCAGCAAGCTGGAGAGCGGCGGCGCAGCCCCTCTTTCCGATCTGCGCCAAGCCGAGCAGTTGCTGTACACCGCGACCGCGCAGATCCCGCAGCTTGAGCAGGAGATCCAGCAGAACGAAAATGCCCTGCAACTGTTGCTGGGGCAGAATCCCGGACCGGTGGCGCACACCGATCCGAACGCGCTTGCGCCGCCGCCGGAGAATCTGCCCGTGGGGCTGCCGTCGCAGCTGCTGGAGCGGCGGCCGGATATCCAGCAGCAGGAGGCGCTGCTGCGGGCGGCGAATGCGCAGGTCGGCGTGGCCCGCGCGCAGTTCTTCCCGCAGCTTACGCTGAACGCCTCGGGCGGCCTGGGGGGAAGCACCTTTGCCAGCCTCTTCAACACCTCGGGGCAAACGGTGTATGGCTACGGAACACTGACGCAGCCGCTGTTCGAGGGCGGAAGGCTGCGCGGGCAGCTGCAACTCTCCGAGCGGCAGAAGCAGGAGATGGTGCTGGATTACCAGAAAGCCATCGCAACGGCGTTCCACGACGTCTCCAATGCGCTGATTGCTGTCAACAAGCAGCGCGCCGCGCGCGAACAGCAGGAGAAGCTCGTGGCGGCGGCGCAGGATGCCACACGACTGGCGCGGATCCGCTACCAGGGGGGAGCCACGGCCTACCTCGAGGTGCTCACCACCGACTCAAACTTGTTTGCGGCGCAGCTCAACCTCGCCAGTGCGCAGCAGAGCGAGGCCCTGACGCTGGTGCAGCTGTACAGCGCGCTCGGCGGTGGCTGGCAGTAGGCGCTTAGAACGGATTACTTGAAGGTGTGCAGCCGCACGGAAAGCAGATCCCTGCGCTACGCTGCGGGATGACAAACCAATGGCTTTCTTCTTTGTTGTCATCCCGCAGCGTAGCGCGGAGATCTGCTGTTCGCTTGCCGCTGCACACGTTTCGAGAGAACAGCCAAGCCGGGCCGAAGATCACTTCGGCTCGGCGACTTCAAGCAGCTTCCGAGCCTCTTCGAGACTAAGCATCTTGCCGTCGATGACAAGCTCGGCCGTCCCGGCGTTCGAAGGAACTTCGATGACCCGGTCCACGTGGTATCCACGTTGTTGAAGGCTTGCGATGAGAAGGTCGTAGTCCACCATGGCTTCGACTTTACACCCGGGAACTGTGCCCCAGCCAGTCCCCGGCGAAGCTGCAGATTCAGGCTAAGCGCTGCGGTCGTGCGTTACAGGACCCTCTGCCGGTTGGCAGTAGGGTCGATTCCATGGGGCTGCGCCGACGCGGGGCACGGGTAAGCCTCCTGCAACGCTAACCGCAGGCCTACGCGCCGGTCCTTGTCCATCAAGTCGGCGTTCTTTTCCATGTACCCGACGTAGGCGCGCACGACTGTGCCCATGCTCGCGCCTTTGGTGCAGATGGAGTTCTTTCCGGCGCTCAGATTGCCTGTGAACCCGTTGATAAAACCGACGCAGTAGGAGCCGTCGATCAGGTCGGGCTGGGTCGCCGCCGAAAGCGAGCGCAGGTCCATGAGCCGGACCTCCGCCTGGCAGCTGTGGAAGAGGGCGGATCCTTTAAAAAGTTCGAGGCTCGCATCGCCGGACCGGCCCTGGGTGGCGAGGGTGAGCAGAAGCAGCGGCGCGAGCATAGGGCAACACTACCCAAGCGCGATGTCAGCTTAAATACCACTTCAGGACAGTAACGTGCCCGCCGTCTGCCCCATTCTGCATCGATCTGCTTCATGGGATCCGATCTCGGTTAGAGAGGTTTGGGGTTAGATCTGTTCGGGACGAAGGTTTGCGGCGCTTCCGTTCCAGCGTGCGACTGCATCGGCAGCCACGCGCAGGGAGATGCTCTGGATCTCGTCGCCGATCACCTCGCATAGCATAACGGCGTTGTGGATCAGACCATCTTCGGCTGCGTTCAAAAAGCACGGCAGCAACCTTGATGGTTGCGGCACCCCGGTTTGCTCTCCATCTGCCATCGCGTCACCTCCACCATTCATCTGGTTGTCACACGTATACGATGTGAGGGCGGCGGCGCAACATGCAACTTACAGGGGAGGTGTCCGGTTTGAGTCCCCTTACGGGCGGCTGAGCCGTGAAACGGGAGCGTTGCGCTTGGCATGATAGCGCATGCGCCGCGCAATACAACTCTTCTCAGATATGCCCGCCCTTTGTATGATGGACGAACTCTGATCGACCCGTTACGGGGAAACATAAGCAGATATAGGGGCCTACCGATGAGGCGTTCTGTTGTGATGGCTGTCTCGTGGCTTACGGTTCTGACGCAGGTTGCCGGCGCCGTTTCGTTCAAAGAGGGCTACGGTTTCGGCGCGATCGGGCGGAAGAAGGTGATGCTGGTCCGGCGGCTGGCGCCGGATGTGCCTTTGGCCGACCTGCCCATCCGGGTCAAGGTGGAAGGCCGTAACGAAACACAACGGCTCCAGGCCATCCTCGAAACGATGCTGGTGGGGAACGGGCCGCGGCTGAGCATAAGTGAAAAGCAGCCGGCCGTTGAAATACGCTGCATGATTACGAGCTACTCGCAACCGCGCGAGGACTTCACAAGCCAGAACAATGCGACCACCGTGCAGTTCAGCGGTTCGGTCAGCGCGACCTTCCAGGTGGTGGCGGCGCAAAGCGGGATGGTTGTGATCGCGGGCAACGAGACCGCGCAGCTGGGCGGCGTGTATGGGGCGAGCAACGATCATCGCAGCTACAACGAATCCAGTGAAAGCTTCGGCACGCTTCTCACCAATCTTGGCAATCGCAGCGTCAATGTCGCGATGCCGACTGGGGAAGAGCTCACTCAAAAGCTGATGACCATGGAGGCGCGCTTCATCGCTTCGCATCTGGTGCTGCTGTCGGAGCAGGTGGATGTCATGCTCGCCAAAGGACCGACGCTCGACGACGCCAACAAGCGTGCCCAGGCGGGGCAGTGGTCTGACGACCTCACCATGCTGGAGGGCGCCAAGCCGCTGGAGAAGCCGGAGGATGAGGCGTACCGGCTTTACGACATCGGCGTGGCCAATGAAGCGCTGGCCTATCAGGCTGAAGATCTGAAATCGGCGCAGAAGTTCTTGGAAGAGGCCAGCAACGCCTACGGAAAGGCGCTGGAGGATAACCCAAAGGAAAAGTATTTTCTTGAGCCGCAGAATCGCATTCAAACCGCGATGGTGCGCTACCGGAAGATCGCCGAGCAGACCGACGCTCGGCAGAAACGTATCGATGCCGCCATCAAGCAGGCAAGGGTGGCTCAATCGCAGCCGGAAGGCAGCACGGCGGCAGCAGCGCCGGTGGCCTCGACAGTTGCCGCACCCAGAACGAATGCAGCAGCCGTTGGCGAGGTGCTTACCAATGACGCGGTGCTGAAGATGGTAAGGGCGAAGTTCCCCGAGCGCATGATTCTCGGAAAGATCCAGACCAGCCCGCGGGTGCAGTTCGACACCAGCGTCGATGGGATGATTCGCCTGAAACAGGCCGGAGCCACCGACGCCGAGATCCAGATGATGGATGGGCGTATGCAGGCCAGGCCGGGGAGCACGCGCTAAATGAAGCGGCACCGGTGGCGGGGAGTGATCGGCGTTCTGTGTCTGTGGCTGGGCACAGCCGGCGGCACCGGGCGCGCGTCCGCGCAGCAACGGTGTGGGTTGGCCAGGGATCTTGTGGTGCACGCGCTTGAAAATATGACCCCGGCGAGCACGCCGGACGAGCTGCGCGATGCCGAGCTGCTGCTGAAGCGTGCGAACTCCGTGTGCGCCGAGCAGGGGGACGCCTGGTACTACCGTGCTCTGCTGGACGATCGCGCGAACAGAAAGGATCTTGCCGAGTCGGAGCGGCGCCGGGCCGGTGTGTTTTCGTCCGAAGCGCTGAAAGAGCAGTTGGACCCATTCACTCTTGCCGCCCCCAGGGGAGCGCCCCAGGCTCCAGGTGGCCGAGTCCGCCAGAAATGGGCGCTGGTGGTGGGTATCTCGCAGTTCAAGGACAAGACGGTCGAGCCGCTGCAGTTCACGCGTGACGATGCCCGCAGCTTCGCCGATGTCCTGCTTGATCCCAAGATAGGGCAATTTCCCAAAGACAACGTCCATGTGTTGCTGGATGACAACGCGACCACGCGCAACCTGAAGGTGGAGCTGAACTGGCTGGCGCGCAGTGCGGCGCCCGATGATCTGGTGGTGATCTATATCGCGACCCACGGCACCTCGCGATCGATGGATACGGCGGGGGCAAATTACGTCCTGACCTACGATACCGAGGTTGGCGAAGAGCAGAATCCGGATCTGCTGTTTGCCACGGCGTTTCCGATGGTGGATATATCGAGCGTGGTGGCCTCACGCATCCACGCAACCCGTGTGGCGATCTTTCTCGACACCTGCTTCAGCGAAGGCGCGATGACCGAACAGGCGGGCGCGGGACACCGCAGAGTTGCGCCCGGACTTACTTCGGCTTCGGTATCGGAGCAGACGCTGAATCACATACGCCAGGGCACGGGCCGCATGATCGTTGCAGCCAGCAGGAACGATCAGGAATCGATGGAAAGCGACCGTCTGCGTCACGGATACTTTACCTATTACTTGGTGGAAGCGTTGCGGCAACAGGGGGGCGCGGAGCCGCTAAGCCAGGTGTACGCCTATGTGCAGCAGCACGTGTCCACCGAGGTCGCGAAGGACTATAAGGCGTACGGCTGGCATCAGGATCCGGTGATGAGCCGAAGCGAGCCGGATACGGACTTTGCCCTTGGAGAACGCCCGGCCGTGGTCGCGGGCCCGGAGATACAACACCCACATGGACCGGCGTGAGACGCTGCGCAATCGGAACGCGAAGGCGAATGCGCGCAGCCACCGCCTGCGCAAGCTCCTGCTGCTGCTGATCCTGTTTGCGATGCTGATCGCGTTGAATACTACGGATTACTGGATTCCGCTGCTGCAGCATGATTCCGGCTGCCGTTCCAGAGAGGCAAGCGTTTCCTGGCCGGAGGAATTCTTCTTCAAGCACCTGATGTTCCGCCGCCCCGGCATCCCGAGCTCGCGGGTATCGGTGGTGACGATGGGCGAAAGCGAAGCCAGCGATTTATCAACGGATGTTTGCTCCGGGCGCCGCTTCACGGCGGATGTGATCGATGCATTGAATCGTCATGGCGTGAGCGTCATTGCACTCGACAAGGAATATGGGGTTGGGAGCTGCAGGCAGGAGGCGGCGAACGCTGCTTTGGTGGCGGCGACGGAGCATAGCCATGCCAAAATCGTCGTGGGCCAGGATACGCATAACGCCTCCGAGCAGGACGACGGCCAGTGCATGGTGTTATCGAAAGGATTCTCGTTCGGAACCGCCGCTGTGACGCAGGGCAACACGGTACTGAACGAGAATCCATTGAAGATTCCGCTGCGTTGGCCGGTGTTTCAGAACGATGAGCAGGCCCGGCACGGAGCTGCGGCGAAGGACACGGATGGCGAGACATTTTCGCTGGCCACCGCCGCTGCAGCAGATCCGACCATTACGGGGAGACGCTCGATTGCGGCAAACCTCATAAGACATTCCCATCCATTCGGCGACTTTCGGGGCGCGGTTGACGAAATGACTGCGACCGAGCTGCTGTGCAGCGACGCGGCAGGGACGGCCAAGCTTGCGGAGTGGGGAGATCGGTGCGCGGGGAGTAAGCCGCTTGACCTGCGCGGGCGCGTGGTCGTGGTAGCAAGCCAGTCCAGCACAGATGTACATCCGTTTCTCGGAGGCGACGTTCCGGGTGCTCTATTGCAGGCGCACTACATCGAAGCGCTGCTTAGTGGGCATTATTACTCTGAGGTGCCGTTCTGGCTTGCGGTGATCGTTTTCCTGGTCTGGGTTGCCGCTACCGAAGCGCTCCTGGTCTTGTTCACGGCAGAAAAAAACAAACGAGCGGTGCTGGGTTGGATTACTGTGGCAGCAATTGTTATAGCCGTCGGGTCAACGTTCCTCTTGCAACTGGTGGACGTTGTGCCGCCGGTGTCGTTCTTCGTAGCAGCTGCGGTGATCCTTGCTTTTGAATGGATCTCAGAGCTGATCAGCACGCAGAAAAGCAAAGTGTTTGAGATCTGAAACGTTGTATGAGGAGCTGATGATGCAGCGAAGCTGGATGATGGGTGTACTCCTGCTGACTGCCGGTGTAACGGCGTGGTCGCAAACCGCGAAACCTGCAACCGTCGGAGAAACCAAAGCGATGTTGACGGGATGCGTCACGCGTTCGGCGGCTGTGCCGGACGCGCTCGTTCTGCGCTCGAAGGAGAGCTGCTCGCAGCTGGCCGGGGCAGGGGCGAAGAACAGCCTCGTGGGGCATGAGGTGTCGCTCGAGGGCAAGCTGGACCTCGCGACCGCGAGCACGCCGGAAACGCTGCACATCACAACGGTGACGCAGGTGGGCGGCGCCTGCACACAGACCTGCACGCTGGAGCCGCCGGGCAAACGAGGCCTGCGCAAAAAGGAGATCCCTGCCGGCAAAGCATCAACCCCCGGCATGCAAGCCAACCCCAGGGATCCCAGCGGGAGTGTACCGCCGAATTAGGGTGTTCAGATTGTGTCTGAGGCATTGGACGGAAGCCTCGAGGTTTAACAGCGGGGCTTGCCCCTGTCCAGCCCCAAAGGGCTTTGCTTTGCCTATGCTCTTCCCGTGGGCTGAAGCCCACGGCTACACTTCACGGCTACGCCGAAGACGTTCGTAAGGCTTTCTCCAGGAGCGGGACTGCTTCGCTGGCGTGGAATGATCTAACTGCGAAACAAGGATATTTTTCCAGCCACACGAGGGCAGGATCGTGGCAGCATAAAGCGAGTAGTGAAGCGACGGCGCATCACGGAGACTCGCAAGATGGAGAGACAAGAGGAATCGAAGGCGTTGGGGAAGGTCGCCTCCGGCTCCATGGCTTGGGTTCTCGCGCTGATGGCCGCTCTTTGGGTGCTGCTGGTGGGGGGATTGCACCGCGATGAGGTGATTGTCGGGAGCTTCTCGGTGCTTGGCGCAGGCGCAATGTTCTGGCTGGTCGCGCGGGTGCGGGGAATGCAGATGCGCTTCACGGCGCGGGATCTGGCTACCGGCTGGCGCCTGCCCTGGTACACCGTGAAGGATCTGTGGACGGTGACGCGCGTGCTGGCGCTTGACGTTTTTGCAGGGGAACGCGCGCCGTCTGCCTTTCGCGTCTGCGGGTTCCGGACGAGCAAACGCAGGCCGGAGGATGTAGCGCGCAGGGTTCTCGTCACGGCCTATACCAGCGCCACACCCAACGCCATTGTCCTTGGGATCGATCCGGACCAGAGCCGGCTCCTGCTGCACCAGTTGGAGCGCAGCGAGATCAGCGAAACCATGCGTGAGCTGGGAGCACGGGGATGAGCGCGTGGAGCGAATTCAATCCATGGGTACTGGCGGGAGCGGCGGTCTCCGCATGCCTGATCCCGTGCGCGGAGATGTGTCTGCGCGGCACGCCGGAGCGCCGTCTAGTGGGGCTGGAGATGACGGGCATGATCGTCGTCATTGCGATGACCTTGTTCACCGTGGGCTTCGGCCGCCTGCCGTTCATCGATCTGCCGCTGGCGCTGGCGATTCTTTCGTTTGGGGCCGGCCTGGTGTTCGCGCGCTTTCTGGGGAAACATCTATGACGGCCCACGCGGTGCTGCAAATATTGTCACTGACGCTGGTGGTGGCGGCGTGTTGGCTGGGTGTGCTGGGCATGTGGCGCATGAAGACCCCAACGGAGGCCTTGCATTATCTGGCGCTGCCGGGCACGGCGGGCGTTGCCGGTCTGATCGCCGCGGTTTTTCTGGCGACCGGCAACAGTCAGACGGCGTGGAAGACCGTGCTGACCGGGGCGGTGCTGGTGGCGAGCAACTCCATCGTCGCGCATGCAACGGCGCGAGCCTTTCGGGCACGGGCACTGGGGCATTGGGAACCTCTGGACGGAGATCCGATGGAACGGTTTCGACCGCATACGGAAGAGCCAATGGAGGAGCAGCCATGAACTGGTTCGGTGCAGCGTTGCTGATGTTATTGGCGATCTCAGGATTTCTCCTGGTGCGCGAGCGCGACGTCACCGCGCAAACGATCTCGCTGAGCTTCTATGGACTGGTGCTGGCGCTGATGTTTTTCTTCTTTCAGGCACCGGATGTCGCTTTATCGGAGATCACGGTGGGGGCACTGGCTTTGCCGCTGATGGTGATGCTGGCGCTTTCTCGCATGAAAGCGCCCGTGAGTGGACGGAGAAAATCGACAGAGGCCGACAGCCATGACTGAGCGCATGCGGCTGCGAGTATTTCTGGCGCCCGGCCTGTTGTTTCTGGGCCTTTACTGCTATGCCGCGCTGAATCTGCCAGCGTGGGGCGACTACCGCGGGCCCTATGGCGACATGATCTCGAGGCTGGTCGTGTATCAGCGCCATGCGACCGACGCTGTCAATTCGATCAATTACGATTATCGCGGCTTCGACACTCTCGGCGAAGAGTTCATCCTGTTCAGCGCGGTGCTGGGCGTGACGATGCTGCTGCGGCGGGAAGAAGACGGCAGGCCGGCGCGGGGAACGCTGGCGGATACCTCCATGATGAGTTCGGCGGTGCGCGCCATCAGTCTTCCGGCGGCGCTATTGACCCTGATCTTCGGTTTCTACATCGGCACGCACGGCGCGATGACCCCGGGCGGCGGTTTTCAGGCCGGGGTCATCGTTTCCACGGCGCCGCTGCTGGTGTATGTGTGCGAGAACTTCACGGCGTTTCGCAGAATCACGTCAGGCAAAGCGCTGGAGGTCGTGGATGCCGTTGGCGCCGGCTCCTATGCGCTGATCGGTCTTGCGGCGCTGGTTGCGGGGCTGCCGCTGTTGACGAATTTTCTGCCGCTGGGCAAGACGGGAACTCCGTTTGGGAGCGGCACGATTGCGCTGATCAGCTTTTGCGTCGGCATTGAGGTGACGGCTGCCTTCACGCTGGTGATCTCAACCTATCTCAACGAAATTGTTGTTGGCGGGTCGCCGGAGGACTAGGAACATGCCGCACATCCTGCACGCCTTTCCCTTCTTCGTCGCCGCCTGGCTGTTCTTCTGCGGCCTGTACGGCATTGTCACGAGCCGGCACCTGGTGCACGCCGTAATCTGCCTGACCGTGCTACAAAGTTCGACGTACATTCTGCTGCTGGCGATTGGCTACCGTGTGGGCGGGATCGCTCCGGTGTTTGCCGATATCTCTCCGGCGCATCCCGCCGTCGATCCCGTGGTGCAGGCCCTGATGCTGACCGATGTGGTGGTGGAGGCGGTGGTGGTGGCTTTGCTGCTGGCCATGGTGGTGAAGGCGTATGAGAAATCGGGAAGCGCCTCCCCTGAAGATCTGCGGACCATGCGCGGATGACGATTGCGAGTGAGTTCCCGGCGCTACCCGTTGCTGTTCCACTGGCCGGCGCGGCGATACTGGCGGGCGCGCGGACCTGGCTCAATCGGGCAGCCGCGGACTCGTTGGCGATCCTGTTCGCCGCGGCTGCGCTGCTGATCGACGTCTCCTTGCTGCTGCGCGCTGCGCACGGCTCCTTCGTGTATTGGTTCGGCAACTGGTATCCGCGCGGCAGCCTGGTGCCGGGCATATCTTTTGTCGTGGAGCCCGTGGGCGCTGCAGTGGCTACGCTGGCAGCGCTGTTGACCCTGCTGGCGCTGGTGTTTTCGTGGAAGCACGTGGACTCAGGAAGCAATCATTACCAGCCGCTGATGCTGATCTTCCTGGCGGCGATGTCCGGCTTTGCCTTGACGGCGGACGTGTTTAATCTGTTCGTGTTTTTTGAACTCATGAGCACCGTGGCGTTCGCCTTATGCGGTTTGAAAACGGCTGAGCCCGCACCGCTGCAGGGCTCCTTCAACTTCGCCGTGACGAACACGATTGCCGCCTTCCTTGTGCTGACCGGCATCGCGCTGCTCTACGCGATCACCGGCGCGCTGAACATGGTGCAGATCGGGCTGTCGCTGGGCTCGCGCCACGATCCGCTGGTGCTGTTCGCCTTTACGCTGCTGACCTGCGGCTTTCTGGTCAAGGCGGCCATCGTTCCGTTTCATCTCTGGCTGCCCGATGCGCATGCGGTGGCGCCCACGCCGGTGTGCGTAGTGTTTTCCGGCTTGATGGTGGAGCTAGGTCTGTTCGCCGTTGTGCGGCTGCACAGCGTGGTCTTCGGACAGACGTTTGCCGGTCATCCGGCGGGTCTACGAGCCATTCTGGCAGGCTTTGCTATCGTGACGGTGTTGCTGGGCGGTCTGATGTGCTACGCCGAGCATCATCTGAAGCGTCTGCTGGCGTATTCCACGATCTGTCATGCGGGGCTGATGCTGCTGGCGATGGCGGTTGGGGGGCCTATGGGCATCGCCGCGATGCTGGTGTATCTCTTCGCCCATGCGCTGATCAAATCCGGCCTATTTTTTACCACCGGCATGATGCTGCACCGCTTCCGTTCCATCGGAGAACGTGCGTTGTTCCGCAAGGGGATGGGCTTTCCCTGGACGGCGGCGCTTTGGTTCGCGGGCGGCATGGGACTGGCGGCTGCGCCACCGTTCGCAACCCTGATCGGTGAGGCCGGCGCATCCCATGCGGCGGAGGCGCTCCGCTTTCCGGAGGTCTCTTGGGTCTTCCTTTTTGGCGGCCTGATCACCGGGGCGGCCGTCTTTCGGGTGGGCATGCGGGTGTTCCTGGGGTGGGGGGATGAGCCACCCACCGACGCCGCGGCCGAGGTCGGGGAGCTGCCAGAAACTACCGGTGAGCTACGCATTGAGCCGTACCACTTCGTTCCGCCGCTGCTGTGCCTGGTCGGAGCGGTGGCGCTGACGGTATGGCATGGCTGGCTGCCCGTGCTGCAGGCCGGCGCGGCGCAGATGGTGAACCAGGCGAGCTACGCGCATGTGCTGTACAAGGGGCAGACGCTTCCCGTGCCTGTGCCGGAGTGGCGGGAGGCGCTTCCCGGGGCGGCTTTGCGCGGTGCGTTGGGATGCGGTTTGGCTGTCGTGCTGGCGCTGTCTTCCGTATTTCGCAGCAGGTTGCAGAGACGGCTGCGCCTGGGCGCCTTCCTGGAGCGTGGCCTACCCGCGTTGCGCGCGATGCAGAGCGGCCATCCCGGTGACTACGTCACCTGGTTAACCTTGGGCCTGGCCATTTTCGGTATATCCGCCGCAATTTTCCTGCGCAGTTGACGGGTAAAGATGACGACGTGTACGCGAATGTAGTTTGCGATAAGCGGGTAGCCGATGGGCTTGTCCCCCCGTCGTCCCGATATTTCTCGATGGGTTGTGTGTGCGTTTTCCTGTTTGTGGCAGCTTCGCTGTGCTGTACACTCCGGGAAACATTCCATTCACACGCTCTTCCTTCCGCCTTCGAGTTCAGGGGTAGAGATTCCGGCAAATCTGTGCGCTGCATCGGTGCACACGGAACTGTTTTTTTGTATCCGCAACGCATGAAGGAGGTTCGGGATGGGTGTTCGCCTCGCCGGCAGCATCGGTGTTATGGGTGTCATGCTTTTGGCCGCAGCCGCGAGCTGTGGCTTCGCCCAGAACGGCGTGTCCACGGGCGCGCTGAGCGGTGTGATCCACGATCCCGCCGGCCAGGTCATCGCGCAGGCGACCGTAGTGGCCGTTGCGGAGGGCACAGGCGAGCGGTTGACCTCGACCACGAACAACGCCGGCATCTACGATTTTCCCACGCTGAAGGTCGGCACCTATGACGTGACAGTTACGTCGCCGGGCTTTAAAACCGCTGCGATCAAAGGCCTGGTCGTCGGTGTGGGGCATGAGACGGATGGACCGGCTACGCTCTCCATCGGCGATGCAAGCGAGACCGTCAGCGTGAATGGCGGCGCCGCCTCTACGTTGAATCCGACGGACACAACGGTGGGCACGCTGGTGGAGCAGGACGTCGTTGAAGGACTGCCGCTGAGTGGCCGGCGTTACACCGACCTGGTGCTGTTGACGCCGAACGTCACCGCGGACGGACAGTTCGGACACATCAGCTTCGCCGGGCAGTCCGGCGGCGATCTTTCCGGCTACAACAACACCGCCGGGGGCGCCTCCAACGCCAACGGCGCGACCTCCTTCACGGTGGATGGCGCGGACTCGACGAGCTACTACTACGGGGATAATCGCGGCTTCACGAGAATTCCCTATGTGTTTGGGCTGCAGTCTGTCCAGGAGTTTCAGGTGCAGCCCAATGTGTATAACTCCGCTTATGGCGGCGCGGGCGCGGGCTTCATCAATACCGTCACAAAATCCGGAACCAACAGGTGGCACGGCGATGCTTTTTACTACAATCGCAACTCCGGCACCGGCGCCAACGATGCAGTCGATAAGGCTGCGGGCAACCAGAAGCCGGTGAATGTGTTGCAGCAGTTCGGAGCCGATCTCGGCGGCCCCATTATGAAGGACAAGATGTTCTTCTACTTCGACTATGAGCAGCAGCGGCACAAGGATCCGCTGTATGCGGTGAACCCCGCGCAGGCGGCGACCAACGAGGTCACCTTCGGCGTGCCGGCGGGCACTGCTTTGCCGGCTCCGAACAGCCATTATCCGGTGGCGGCTTCCATCTCACAGGATCAGGCGACGGCGAATCCGACAAACCCGATCTACCTGCAAGGCGTATCGAATGCGCTGAATGTGATCCATTCAAATCTTGGTTCCCGTGCACGCCGCCGCGACGACTATGAGTTCTTCCCTAAGTTCGATTGGCAGCTGGGAAGCAACGACCACATCACAGCGCTATATAACTACAATCACTTTCAAACGCCGGGCGGCATCATCACGTACAGTCCTGAGTCCTTTGCCGGTGATGAGCTGCTGGGCAACAACGGTGTGCGGGATCACGTCGGGGTCGTGCACTGGACGCATATTCTTAGCCCCCGGCTCGTGAATGATGCCTATGTGAGCTATGCGCGCGATGAGCAGTTGTATAGCCCGTCGGGACTGGCCGGCGCCGCGACCTCGCCGGAGATGATTCTCACCTCCCCTTCCACGCTTCTGCTGGGAAACGCTACCTTCTCCTATAACAACCTGCGGGAGTATCAGTGGCAGTTCGCGGATCACATCAGCTGGCAGCTTGGAAAGAACCAGCTGGAGTTCGGCTACAACCTGAATCACGATGCGATCGCAAACAACAACCCGGGAGCTTTCTACGGGCAATATATTTTCCTCAGTCCACAGGCGTTTGCGCTCGGCAAGTGGAACATCTTTGAACAGACGGCGGGAGATCCGAAGTTCAACTTCAGCGACCCGTTCATGGGTTTTTATGCCAACGACACCATCCGCGCATCGGAAAAACTGACGATCTCAGCCGGCCTGCGCGAGGATTTTCAGCTCTACCCCAATCCGGTCGGCAATCCTGCGCTGCCCTTTACGCAGGTCTTCCACAACCAGTTTGAACGGCTTTCACCGCGGCTCGGCTTCTCGTACAGCCCGCTGACGAAGACCGTGATTCGCGGGGGATTCGGGCTTTATTACGAGATCTTCGTCGGCGGCAACTACCAGAATTCCACGCAGGCGAACGGCGTCTCGCAGACGCAGGTGACGCTGCAGGATTTCAGCACCTCTACCATCGCCGCTGCGCAAGCGCCGTCCTTCCCGTCCGCCCTGCCGAGCACCTACGCAGGCTTCGCGGGAGCGACCAATATCGTTACTATCGCTAACAACTTCAAGACACCTTCGGTGATCAACTCCAGCTTGCAGATCGATCAGGAGCTTGCGCCTCACACCATCCTTACGGTGGGCACGTTGTGGTCGCACGGGATGCATCTCACGTCGTCCAGTGCCTATGACCTGAATCAAAAGTTGCCCACAGGTTCGACAACCTACATTCTGCCGAACGGCGGACAGGTAGTTGAGCCGAACCTCGACAGCGGTCTGCTGCAGGAAGGCTTGATTGCGCCCAGCTTCGGGCAGATCAACGCGCTGATCAGTCCGGGCATCGATAACTACAACTCGCTGTTTGTGCAACTCAACCGGCAAGTGAGCCACGGAGCTAACTTCATCGTCTCCTACACGCTGGCCAAGAGTACGCAGAGCGGCGTTGACTTCTATAACCAGTTCAACCTGGGCGAGACGCGCAGTCTTTCGCTGCTTGACCAACGGCACAGGCTCTCGGTCGCGGGTGTCTACGCGCCGGAGGCCGCCTTCGATAACGGCTTTGCACAAGCCCTGGCAGAGCACTGGAAAATAAGCCTGCTCTCGCAGTTCAACTCCGGACGGCCGTACACCGGAGTCGTCGGAACCTCCTTGATTCCCTCGACTACGACGCCAGGCACGTACACAAGCGGCAACTCGCTGAACGATACTGCTGCCCTGCAGGGCACGGCGAACACCGCGGCCGGTCTGGTGGGTGGCGTCTCGCCCGGCTTTGGGCTCGCTCCCGGTGAGGGGCTGAACTCGTTTACGGGTCCCTGGATCACGGAGATCGATCTCGGTGTCGAGCGCAGCTTCCAACTCACCGAAAAGCAGTCGATCTCGTTGAAGGCTCAGATCTTCAATCTCTTCAACTCGGCGAATTATTATGTCGAGGCAGGCAGCGGCATCAACCAGGTCCAATACAACGCCACTGGTTCCACCTGCGGCGATGGCAAGACGCTGAACCAGGTCTGCACGTTGACGGCAAACAACGGGACCGGCGGATTTGGTACGCGCACCTCGATCTCGCAGCCGAATCCAGCGCGCATCGCGCAGTTTTCCTTCAGCTATAACTTCTGAGGGGACCGAGCCGAAACGACTTCGTGCAAAGCTGCGTGCGGAAGCGGCATCGTCTTGAACGCCGACATCCTGCTCCAGGGCATTGCGACTTTCGTAAACCCCTGCCGCATCCCAGACGATGATGCGCGCCTGGGTACGATCATCCACGCTGTATCCATTGCGTAGTTCGATAGGTTGCCCGATAGGTTGCGCAGCTTGATCCGTTCCCTTGCGTATGCCTGGAAAGCGCGGGACAATGACATTCGGTTTCGCATTTTTGTAGCGTCGAGGTCTTCTGTGCGGCTGCGGGCCAGCATCAGCGCATTGTCATGCGGGTACTTGTGGCGGCGCCTTTCGAAGGTTCTGTGCAGCCTCATCATCGCGCAACTGGCACTGTTTGCGGGCGGCTGCGCAAACAAGTCGGAGAATGTTGCTCCCGATGCGCCGCCCACCATCGCATTCAGCACTACAAGTCTCAGTTTTCCTTCCACGACGGTCGGCAACGCCGCGCCGGTCGCAGCACTGACCATCACCGACAGCGGCGCGCTGCCGCTTACCATGGCCGGCGCTGTTCTAAGCGACAGCTCAGACTTCAGCCTGACCAACAACTGTGGCGCAACCCTGGCGGCATCCGCAAGCTGCACCTTTGCCATTCTCTTTCATCCCCAGGTCGCAGGGTCTTTCAGCGCAACGCTGACCCTTACAGACGACAGCGGTGGGAGCAACGGGGCACAGCAGGTTATCACGCTGACGGGCGTGGGAACGCCTGTCCCTCTGCCGCAGGTCCTTCTTGTGCCAACAAGCCTGACATTTCCACAAACTCCCATCGGTACCGGTGCTACCCCACAAACAGTCACTCTGAGCAACCCGGGTACGGCAATGCTTGTGATCAGCGGCGTAGTCCTGAGTGACACCGTTAATTACAGTGTGACGACGACCTGCGGTGCAGCTTTGGCACCCTCTGTGAGTTGCAGCTTCTCCATTTCGTTTCAGCCGGGGACGATCGGTAGCCTGGACGCGATGTTGACGCTTACCGATAATGCCGGGGCGGAGACTGGGACTACACAGCAGTCCATATCGCTTACCGGCACTGGCGCCCCTCCGCCGGTGCCGCAGGGATTCCTCGCCTCGCCAGGTTTGCTGTTTCCTGCAACGATCGTAGGCGCCAGCTCGAGCGCCCAGCCTGTCACGCTGACCAACACGGGGACGGCCCCCCTTACGATCGGCAAGTACCTGCTCAGCGATACAGCGGATTTCAGCATCGCAACCACGTGCGGAGCGATGGTGGCCCCTGGGGGAAGCTGTATCTTCTCGGTTCTGTTCCACCCCCAAAGCGTGGGTCTCCTGAATACGACGTTGACGGTTACGGACAACAGCGGTGGAGGCGTCGGTGTACAGCAGGCGCTCACGCTCTCGGGCACCGGCCTCCCCGTTCCGGTGCCACAGGCCACCGTTGCGCCGAGCAGCCTCTCCTTTCCTCAAACGATCAGCAACAGCCTGAGCACGGCCCGAACACTCACCTTGAGCAACACAGGGACGGCGCCGCTCGTCATCAGCGGCGTCACTATTTCAGGCGCGAATGCCTCGGCGTTTATCCTGGGGGTCGGTGGTTGCGATGAGATTCTCGCGGTGGGCAGTTCTTGTACCGAGACGCTGACGTACGCACCCACGGCGGCAAGTATCGCTGATACGGCAAGTCTCGTCTTCACCGACAACTCGGCCGGGATGGTGGGCTCAACGCAGGTTGTGTCGCTTACGGGTTCCGCCCTGGCTGAGGTGGACTCGGTGACCAACTTTGGAGACTCGATCACCTGCGGTTTTTACGCACAGCCGAACGACGGAACGAACAACGTATATTCGACGCAAGGTTACGCAGGGCTCTTCGATCGCTTTGTCGGTGCTCGGGCAGAGAACTACTGCAGACAGGGTGATGAGGCAGCGGACCTGTCGCGCGTTTGGGTACCCTTCTACAGCTCCCCGGCTCTCGGAGCAAATCAGCTCTACACGGTGATGATCGGCACCAACAACGCCTACCGATATGGGGTTGGCCCCCTCAACCTCGGCAGCTATAACCACGAGGTCGGTGCGGCGCTTGCCTGGCTTGGCATGCCGGCAACGGACAAGGTGCTTGCCAACACAATTTCAGAGCGCACGGGCACGTGGACGAGCGACACGGGTTTTGGGCTCACCTCGTCCGACGCCGCTGCCAGCCTGACCTTCAACGTGAACCAGGCCGTAGCCGGCCGCAACCTTTATGTCGTCTACCACGTTTACTTTGTTGCGCTTGGTCAGGCAGGCACAGCGTCTATCTCTGTTGACGGCATCGCGCAGGCCACCGTGGATGAGTCGGAGGGTTCGGGATTCGGGCCACCCACGCAGAACGGCACATCGGACAGTTATTTCCTGCAGACCGTTCCGCTCGGAGCTGCCGGCGCACACACGGTTACGTTCACTTCCAGCGGTACGCCGGTTTCACCTGTAGCTCTACTTTGGGCTGGCGTTCCGCAGGGCGATTACACGGTCATTGCGGGGGCGCCCCGCGTGCTGGTTGGCGCAATCACCAACTCGCCCTCCGGAAATCAGACATACTCGACGGATGTGTACAACATCCAATTGCGCAGCCTGGTCAGCAGTCTCATCGCCGATGGCATGAACATCACGGTGGTGCCAACCGACGCGGTGCTCGATCCCGGCACGGATTTCGTCGACTTACTCCACCCGAACAATGCGGGCCATGCGAAGCTGGCGGCCGCTTTCGAGAAGTTCCGCTAGGGTGGTGAGTCATTCGTTCGTTCGCAGTCTTTTGCGAGGGTGTTGAGGATATCGTCAGCGGTTTTAGTCCAAGTGAAGGGTTTGGGCTGTTGATTGTGATGGCTGAGGTAATCTCGGATGGCTGCTTCGAGTTGGCGTGTTGATTGATAGCTGGCTTTACGGATCTGCTTTTCGGTCAGCACGGAGAAGAAGCGTTCGACCTGGTTGAGCCAACTGGCCGAGGTAGGCGTGAAGCGGACGTGGTAGCGCGGGTAACGGGCCAGCCAGCGTTGGTTGGCCGGGGTCTTGTGGGTCGCATAGTTATCCAGAACAAGGTGTACGTCCAGTTCCGGCGGCACGTTGGCCTCGATCGTATCGAGGAACTTGCGGAGCTCGATGAAACGGTGACGGCGCTGGAGTTGGCTGATGACCTAGCCGGTTTTGGGTATCGAGTGCGGCGAACAGGCGGGTGGTCCCGTGCCGGAGGTAATCATGGCGCGACGCTCGGCTCGACCTGGACGCATCGGAAGCAGGGGCGCTGTGCGTTCGAGCGCGTGAATCTCCACCCCAGCCAGCAAACAGCGCTGGCCGCGGACCCCGGTCTGGCTCTTCTCGTCGACGCATAAGACCAGCGCACGGTGTGCAGGCAATTTCAGTTCGCTCGCGATCACAACTCGGAACGCGCTTCTCGTCAGATGGACGATACGCCGGGTTTGTTGTTCATTTGGCGTCTGCTGAAGGGTTTGAGATGAGGTTCGGGCTTCTACTGTGAGCTGGTCGGGCCTGTGCTCAGCTCTTCCATCACGATCGACTGGTTCGAATAAATGCAGATATCCGCAGCGATCTTCATGGCGCGTTCCACGACCTCGCGCGCGGAGAACTGCGTGTTTTCAATCAACGCCGTAGCAGCCGCGAGCGCATACGTTCCGCCGGAGCCGATGGTCGCGATCACGCCGTCGCCGGTCGCATCGGGTTCGATCACATCGCCATCGCCGGAGAGCACGTAGATGTGCTGCGCGTCGGCGATGATGAGCAGCGCTTCCAGCTGGCGCAGCAGCTTGTCGGTGCGCCAATCTTTGGCGAGTTCTACGGCCGCGCGGCCCAGGTTGCCGCTGTACTGCTCGAGCTTGGCTTCAAAGCGCGTCAGCAAGGCGAAGGCATCGGCGGTGGAGCCCGCGAAGCCGGCGAGCACCTTGTCGTTGCCGAGCCGGCGCAGCTTGCGCGCGGCGCGCTTCATCACGGTGCCGCCCAGCGTTACTTGGCCGTCGGCGGCCATGACGACGGCGTCGCCGCGGCGGACGCAGAGGACTGTGGTTGAGCGGACGCGACGGCCCTGCGCTAGGTCGATGGGATGAGCGGTCTGCGAATGTGTGGCGGGGAGCCCTGAGCGGCTCTGCGGTGATCTTTTCATGAGCAGACCCGAGTATATCGCCCGCTCATCTCTGTCATCCTGTAACGCGTTTTGTCATCCCGCAGCTCAATTTGTCATCCCCGTAGCGTAGCGGAGGGACCTGCTTTTTTATGCTGGACGTGGCAGCCCGTGTTAAGCATTGCTTACGTTGCGCATCCGGCAGACAGCAGATCCCTGCGCTGCGCTACGGGATGACAAACCAAAAGGGATGACAAACCAAAAGGGATGACAAACCAAAAGGGATGACAAACCAAAAGAGCTAACGTGAACAAGCAAAGGACGCATTTCAGGTGGTTGCTACTCCAACTCATGCGCCAAATACACGAACGTGATGGCGCGGGTGCGGGCCTCCTGCTGCAGGCTGGCGCCGGCGCCGTGGCCGCCTTCTGTAATCTCGTCGTAGAAGAACGGCTCGTGATACTCCTCCATCTTCGCGGCGAATTTGCGGGCGTGCTGCGGGCCCACGCGGTCGTCCTTGGTGGTGGTGAAGATGAGCGGCGTGGGGTATGGGACGCCCGGTTTCAGCTGGTTGTAGGGAGAAATTCCCGCCAGAAACGTGCGCTCATCGGGGTTCGAGACCGAGCCATATTCGCCCACCCAGCTGGCGCCGGCGGCGATGTGCTCGAAGCGCAGCATGTCGAGCAGCGGCACCTGAATCACGATGGCGTGCCAAAGGTCCGGGTGCTGCGTCATCTCGACACCCATCAGCAGACCGCCGTTGGAGCCGCCCTCGATGCCGAGATGGCGCGGGCTGGTGATCTTGCGCGTGACGAGATCCTTCCCCACGGCGGCGAAGTCGTCATAGATGCGCTGGCGATGGGTCTTCAGCCCGGCCTCATGCCAGGCGGGGCCGAACTCGCCGCCGCCGCGAATATTGGCGAGCACAAAGACGCCGCCCTTCTCCAGCCACAGCTTGCCCAGCTCCGCGTTGTAGGTGGGCGTTTCGGCGATCTCGAAGCCGCCATAGGCGTTCAGCAGCGTGGGGTTGGAGCCGTCCAGCTTCCAGTCCTTCGGGTGCACGACGAAATATGGAATCTTTGTGCCATCTTTGCTGGTTGCCTCGAACTGCTCGACGGTGTCATGCGACGCGTCGAACCGTGGCGGCTCGCTCTTCGCTTCTCTGAAAGTGCCCTTGGCCGCATCGCCGAAATAGAGCGTTTGCGGCGTGAGAAAACCGGTTACGGTCAGGAAGTAGCGATCGTCCGTCTCACTGGTGGAAGCGACCCTTACGGCGACGTTGGCGGGGAGGTTGAGTTGCTGCTTGGACCAGCCGCCCGCGTCCGGCGTGTACACGTAGGCACGGCCTTGCACGTTGGCGAGCGTAGTCAAAATGACCCGGGTCTTGCCGGTCGCCACACCCTGCAGAAATTCGCGCTGCATCGGCGCGAACACCACGGTGGGTTTCAGATGCGTGGGATCCTTCATCACATCCGCCACGTTCATCTGCAGGAGCGATCCCTGGACGAAGTGTTGCGTGCCGCCCTCGGGCGTCCAGTCCTGCCGCAACTCCACCAGCAGGCGGCCGTCGATGAGACCCTCGATGCTGGCCTTGGCCGGAATTCCCAAATGCTCCATGCCGCGCGGTGTGCGGATGAAGTTCTGAAACTCGAAGAAGGTGACGCCGCGTTCTACCGTGACAAGCTGATGGCCCTGCGCATCGTTCAACACATGTGCCGTGGAGCCGAGCTGGTCGGACTGCTGGCCGCGAAAGATCTCCTTTGCGCTGTCGAGCGGGGTCCCACGCTTCCACTCTTTGACGACGAACGCGTAGCCGGAGCCGGTCATCGTGCCCGGGCCCCAGTCGCGATCCACCAGCAGCGTGTTCTTGTCGATCCAGCCGACGTTCTGCTTGCTGTGCGACAGCGTGAAGCCGTTCGGAACAAACTGGCTTGTCTTCAGGTCGAACTCGCGCTGCGTGGTCGCGTCTTCGCCGCCGGCGGAGATGGCCACCATGCAAAACTGATCGCGTGGGTACAGGCAGCTAAGGCCCTTTGAGACCCAACCCACATCCTCCGCTTTGCCGAGCGCGTCGAAGTCGATCACGGACTGCCAGTGGGGATCCGCGGAAAGGTAGTCGCTGACGCTGGTCTTGCGCAGCAGACCACGCGGATGATCCTTGTCGCGCCATTGGTTGTAGACCTCGTCGCCGCGCAATCCGGGGGAGGGCAGACGGCGGGGATCCTCTTCCACCTGCAGCGCGTCTGCGAGATAGGGTTTGTAATGCGGATCGGCTTCAAGCACGGCCGCTGTCTTGGCGTTCTCGGCCTTTACCCACCCCATCGAGCGCGGGCCGGAAACATCTTCGAGCCACTGGTACTTGTCCCCTTGCCCGCTGGAAGAGGACAACGGCTGAGTTTCAGTCTGCGCGATGCCCCTTGAGGCGCCAGATAGAAGAATCGCTAAAGCAAGAAGTGTTCCGGACTTCGAAAAAACAACCAGCATCGCCGCTCCGCCTGTTCAAAGGGTATTTCCCTCACTGTAACAAGCGGAAGGGCGATGGGCGCAGACTTATTTGCTACTGGCCGGGTGTTCCGGGCAGCGGCTTACCCACCTTGCGGACGGCAGAATCCACGACGGCGAAGAGAAGCGCGTCGTGATCGCTCTTGGCGGCGAGTTTGATCATCTCGCCGACGCGGCGGCCTGCTTCGGCGGACTCCGGCAGTTCGAGATTTCGATTCTTCGCGGAAATTTCAGCCAGCTGCGTCACCATCTCGAAGAAGGTGGCCTCGTTCTTCCCGCTCAGGAGCCAGGCTTGGTGGACGGTGGACGTGAGCAGCTGATCCGTGTTCCAGGTAGGGGATGCGGCAGTCTGACCATGCGCGGAGGGCGGCGCGATATTGCCTCCGTTGTTCTGCGCCAGGACAATCATGCGGTCTATCACCGGCTGGATAGGCGGGGCGATACTGCCTCCGTTGGTCTGCGCCAGGAGCATCGGCGTCGCAGGCAGAAGAAGAGCGGTGGCGAAGGCAGCGTGTTTGAAGATCGTGCGCATAAGGATTTCCTTTGATTTTCGTGCTTCGGCTGAAGGATCTGGTGCAAGGGCAATTAGTGGCCGTAGCCGTAATAGTTTCGCTTCATGGATTGCTGATGCTCGTGGCCGGCAACCGCGCCGATACCCGCACCCGCCGCGCCGCCGATGATGGAGCCTTTCAGCCCCCCGCCAAAGGCCGCGCCAAGCACCGCGCCGCCTGCTCCGCCAATGAGAGCCCCTGTCCCGGTACCGATGCCGTGGCCCTGATAGCGTCCATCGTTATAGCCGCCGTGATTGCTATATCCGCCACCGTGACCGTAGTCGCGGCCCTGGTTGTAGCTGCCGCCATGGCCGCCCTGTTGAACGCCCCGGGAAAAGTTGCCGTGATTGTTCTGATTGCGCTGCGCGTTTGCCGCTGGGCTGAGCACCAGGGGAAACGCTACGAGCGAGGATGCAAGCATTTGTTTCCAAGTTTTCCAAGTGTTGCGCATATCGTTCCTTTCATACACCCTGCCTGCAGCTTGGGACCATCGCATGGCAAAGCACGAAGCAGGCGCTGGGCGGGGCTCCCACATTCGATGCAGGGCGCCTTCGTGGAGAGGGTTGCGGGCAAGCTTTTCGCGTCGCTGAACCTGCCCGGGCCTCCGGACGTCCAATGCGGAGGAGATTTGACTCATGAACTATGTTCCGCTCGGTACGACCGGTGTCCGCGTTTCGCCTATCTGTCTCGGCATGATGACCTACGGCTCGAAGAAGTGGCGTGAGTGGGTGTTGGAAGAGGAAGAAGCACGTCCCTTTGTGCAGCGCTCGGTCGAGGCCGGCATCAACTTCTTCGATACCGCCGATGTCTACTCGCTGGGTGAAAGCGAGGTCGTTACCGGCAAGCTGCTGCGCGAGTTCATGCCGCGCCGCGAGGAGCTGGTGCTCGCCACCAAGGTGTACAGCCCGATGAGCGAGGCGCCCAACGACCGCGGGCTCTCGCGCAAGCACATCATGGCCTCCATCGATAAGAGCTTAAAGCGGCTTGGGGTGGAGTATGTCGACCTGTATCAGATCCATCGCTTTGATAAAGACACACCGATCGAGGAGACCTGCGAGGCGCTGGATGCCGTGGTGAAGGCAGGAAAAGCGCTCTACCTCGGCGCATCCAGCATGTATTCCTGGCAGTTTTTGAAGATGCTGAGCTATCAACGGCAGAATGGTTTGGCGCGCTTTGAAACCATGCAGAACCACTACAACCTGGTGTACCGCGAAGAAGAGCGCGAGATGATTCCGCTCTGCTTGGACCAGGGTGTCGGCTGCATTCCGTGGAGCCCGCTGGCCCGCGGCTTTTTGACCGGAACCCGCAAGCGCGGCGACGGCAAGACTGAGACCACGCGCGCCCGTACCGACGACTTCGGCCATAGCCTCTACTACCGCGATAGCGACTGGGACGTGGTGGATCGCGTGCTGAAGATCGCGCAGGCTCGGAGTGTAAAGCCGGCACAGGTGGCGCTGGCCTGGGTGATGGCGAAGCCCGGCGTGAGTTCGCCCATCATCGGCGCCAGCAAGAGGTACCAGCTCGATGAGGCTTTGGGCGCCCTTGACGTGAAATTGACCGAGGACGAGATCAAGCGGCTGGAGGAGCCGTATGAGGCGCACCCCGTGCTCGGCCACAGCTAGGGATGCGAATCAATAGGGCTTTAGGTAGTGTCTGACGGACCATGTTGTGCTTTTCGGAGGGAGGTCCGGGCTTCAGCCCGGACATTCAGGGCGGAGGAGAACGGGGCTTCAGCCCCGGGTTTGATCGGATGCTGGAGAGAACCCTGGGCTAAAGCCCATAAATTTGGCTCTCCTTTTCGTGGGGCTGAAGCCCCACGCTCCCTCCCAAAAACCCACCTTCCCGGGAAAGGTCATAGCTCGCGACCCCAGTAGTAATCCCACCTCCATGGGAGTGACGACGCAAGCGTGCGCCGGTACCTTCAGAGAAGTCTTGGGAGAGATGTCGCCGCACGGCAACCACCGTGTGACCGGGTTTGGCTCAAAGATCACCTGTCCTGGCCGGTACGGAGTTGTATCCGGCCTCGTCTTCTGTAGTTCTCACCGTAGGACCGTCGCTTGCCGCAGAGCCGTTTCGCAAGCCAAAGTCGACTTCGGCTTCCCGCCTTCATCCGGGCCGCACTCCATGGCGGTCCCGGATGGGCGATTTTCGTCTTCGGGTTATCGAGTGTGCTGTTGTGCGCTCCGCTGATCGCGCAGACGACGGGAAGCCGGCCCGCTGCGTTGGGTGACGCGGCCGCCGCACAGCTGCGCACAAAGCGCTTTCTGGCCGGACGATTCGTTCTTCCCTCCGCAGGAAATCAACAGGGGCCGCCGACCGCTGAGGCGATGCAACAGGCCCGCCTGCAGCATGCCGCAATGCTTCCGCGGCGCGGTCTCCGAGCCGCTATTGTTACAGCCGATCTCACCGCACCATGGCAGCCGCTCGGCCCGGTTGCGGTCAACTCGCTTGCCTATGGTGCCGTGTCGGGACGGATCACGGCCATGGCGCTCGATCCGAACGATCTCACGGGGAACACTGTCTGGCTTGGCACCACCGGCGGCGGCGTGTGGATGAGCACAAACGCGGCAGGGGGCTTGGCCCAGGCCAGCTTTGCCCCAATCACGGACACGCTTCCCGTCTTCGCCGCGAACGAGGGGGCCACGACGGTTCCGTCGCTCTCGATCGGGGCGGTGGCGGTGCAGCCGGCCGGCACCGCGGTGGTGCTTGCGGGCACAGGCGATCCCAACGACGCCACCGACTCGTACTACGGCGAAGGCATTCTCCGCTCGGCCGACGGAGGCCAGACCTGGACGCTGGCGTCCCTGGCGAACGACGGTGCGAACGGGTTCCACTCGCTCGCCGGACTGGCCACGGCCGCGCTGGCCTGGAGCACCGCAACGCCCACCCTGGCCGTTGCCGCAATGACGACCTCGCTGGAGGGCGAGATCGTCGACGCAACCGCCTCCAACTCCGTGCCCGGACTGTATTTTTCCACGGACGCCGGCCAGAGCTGGCACATGGCCACCGTGTCTGACGGCACGGGCGTTGTTCAGGAGCCGGAGCCGCCCGGCTTTCCGCAAACAGGCAACAATGCTACGGCGGTCGTTTGGGATGCGCAACGCGGTGTGTTTCTCGCCGCCCTGAGCGCGCATGGATACTACAGTTCGGCTGATGGCCAGACCTGGAAGCGGCTGGCGAACCAGCCCGGGACGGGGCTGACGACCGCCAACTGCCCCGTGGGTGTAAACGGCGCTGGCAGCCCGAACTGCCCCATCTTTCGTGGAGCGCTGGCGGTGCAGCCCGCCACGGGCGATCTGTATGCGCTCACGGTGGATGCGTATGACAACGACGGCGGGCTTTGGCAGGATCTGTGCAATGCCGGCTCCAACGGCGGGTGCGCCACCGCGAGCCCGGTCTTCGCGAATCGCGTGGACAATGGCGCGCTGGAAGCCGGCCAAGGCAGCCCGGTGGGTGCAACCGCGATCGCGCAAGGCACCTATAACCTTGCACTGGCTGCCGCGCCCGCGGCAAGCAACGGAACCGTTCTCTTCGCCGGCACGGTAGACCTGTACCGCTGCAGCCTGGGCGCGGGGGCGACGGCGTGCACCCTGCGCAATACCACCAATGCAGGCAATGGCTGCAATGCTCCGGCGATGGTGGCCCCGGCACAGCACGCGTTGGCCGCGATCGCGCAAAACTCCGGTGAACCGCTGCTTTTCATCGGCAACGACGGCGGCCTGTGGCGATCAACCGATGGTGTCGCCCAGACCGGTCCAGCCTGCTCGGCCACGGATGCCAGCCACTTCGACAACCTGAACGGCGCGATCGCGCAGGGTGGATCGCTTGCACAGGTGGTGGGCTTTGCCCAGGACCCCGCCGCATCCGACATTTTGATCGCCGGCCTCGGCGCCAATGGATCGGCTGCAACGACCCAGGCGAGCTCGCTGCAGGCCTGGCCGCAGCTGTCGGCGGGCGAGGGTGGACTGCCGCAGATCGATCCCGCGACTCCGGCGAATTGGTATGTATCGGTCGGCGCTGGGATCAACCTGCTGCTGTGCGATGTCGGTTCAGCCTGCAATGCCACGGACTTTCTATCACCTGCCACGGTCGGCGAGGCGCAGGTCGCTCAGGATGCCGCCCTGCTGGATGCACCCACGCTGCTCGACCCGCAGGACACCGCCAATCTGCTGGCCGGAACCTGCCGCGTATGGCGGGGACCGGCCGCAAACGGCTCCGCGTGGACCGCCGCGGATGCCTTGAGTCCAGCTATGGACGGCGGCGCTACACCGTGCAGCGACACGAGCGCTCTGATCCGCTCACTTGGTGCGGGCGGTCCCGTCGCAAACGCCGTCACGGCAGCGAACACGGGCTCCGAGGTGCTCTACGCAGGCATGGCGGGGGCGCTGGATGGCGGTGGCTCCGTGGGCGGGCACATATTCGTCACGCAGGCTGCAAATACCGCAAACGGCAAGATCCCCTGGACGGATGCGGCGAACGGAGCTGTAACGAATGGCACGCTGCTTTTCAATGCTTCGGGTTTTGATATCTCTTCCGTCGTGGCCGACCCGCACGACCCGACCGGAGCGACGGTGTATGCGGCCGTAATGGGTTTCGGCGCAAATGTCGATGTGCCGCACGTCTATCGATCGACCGACTTCGGCGCGCACTGGACGGATATCAGCGCAAACCTGCCCAACGCTCCGGCCAACAGCCTGGTCATCGACCCGAACGATGCCAGCACGATCTATGTCGCCATGGATACCGGTGTATATGTCACCCAGGGGGTTACGACCTGCGCTTCGCAGAACTGCTGGAGCCCCCTCGGGGCGGGGCTGCCCAACGCCCCGGTGACGCAGATCGAGGCGGGTGCGAATCTTCCCACCGGCGATGGCCGCCTCGGGATGCTGCGCGCGGCGACCTATGGCCGTGGCCTCTGGCAGACGCCTCTTCTGAGCGCCGTCAATGCGCTCACGCCGGGACTTGTCGCGAACCCGACGACGCTCAGCTTCGCCGCGCAAGCTGAAGCCACTGAGAGCGGCGTGCAGACGGTAACGCTGACCAGCACGGGGAACTCACCGGTGACGATCTCGTCGATTACCCTTACCGGTGACTTTGTCGAGACGGACAGCTGCTCGGGGCAGACCATCGCCGTGGGCGCGACCTGTACTATCTCCGTTCAGTTCGCGCCCACAGCGACCGGCGCCCGCTCCGGGCTGCTTACCGTCTACGCCAACATCGCGGGAGGGCAGGTGACTGTGGCGCTCAGCGGTATGGCTACTGCCCCGGCCGCGATCGTCCTTACACCGGTTTCATTGAGTTTTCCAGCGACGATCGTCCATCAGACGGCGGCTTCGCAGATCATTACCATCTCCAACACCGGCGGAAATCCCGCAACCCTCGGTGCTGCGTCGATCACGGGCGATTTTGCCGTCAAGCAGAATACCTGCGGCACGTCGCTCCCCTCGCAAACCGGCTGCTCCATTGTCATCACCTTCACTCCGACCGCGAGTGGACCCCGCACCGGCGTGCTCTCCGTGCCTGGCAGCGCCGGCACACAGACCGCGCAGCTGAGCGGCATCGGGCAGGCGCCGGCAACCGACACGCTTGCGCCGCCTTCCCTCACCTTTGCGCAGCAGCAGGTAGGCACGATCAGTGCCGCGCAGGAGGTCACTCTTACAAACGCCGGCGATCTTCCGCTCACGGAGATTACCGCCGCAGTCGCCAGCGGCGACTTTGCCGCCACGAACGCCTGCAGCAGCTCACTGAATCCGCATAGCAGCTGTGCCATTACCGTGACATTCGTGCCGACAGCCGTGGGCACACGCACCGGCACCCTGACCATCACGGATCAGGTTCGGACCCAGACAGTAACACTCTCCGGAACGGGTGTGGCTCCGCCCGGCATTTCGCTTACGCCGCAGACGATCAGCTTTGGCAGCATGGGAGTCGGACTGAGCGCAACTCCTCAAACGGTCACGCTCACCAATAATGGAGGCCTGCCGCTCGTGGTTGCTTCGACTGCGATCAGTGGTGATTTTGCAATTGCCTCGAACACCTGCGGGAGCACGATCGCCCCCGGGGACGCCTGCAGCATGGCGCTGGCATTCACGCCGACGACAGCGGGTGGGCGTAGCGGAACGCTGACCCTGACCGACAACACCGCGAGTGGAAAACATAGCGTTGCATTGAGCGGAACAGGCGTGGATTTTAGCCTCGCCACCAATGGTCAAAGCAGCGTCAGCGTCGCCACGGGCGCATCTGCTACATTCCCGCTGCTCCTGAACTCCGTTGCGGGACTGAGCGGCAGCGTCGCGTTGCGTTGTACGGGCGCACCCGCCAACAGCCTGTGCACCGTGAGTCCGGCGACGGCAGCCCTGGGCGGCAGCGTGCTCGTCTCCGTAGTTGTCCAGACCGGAATGACGACTTCCGCCTCGCATACGCGGGGAGATCCGTGGTCATCCGGCAAGAGGAGCGCGTTGTTTTTTGCTGCTGCACCGTTTGTTCTGCTGGGACTGCGACGCAGGCAAGCTCTGGCCGCTTTACTTAGGCGGCAAGCGTGGTCGACCTGCTTCCTGCTTATCCTTTCCCTGGGTGTGTCCCTGGGTGCGCTCACATCGATCACCGGTTGCGGAGCCGGACGTTTGATCCCGCTCGCTGGGACGGGTGGAGGCAGTGGAACAGGAGGCTCAATCACCCCTACACCCTCCGGGAGTTACGCCATTGTTGTCAGCGGTGCGACTGCGGGCATCACGCACACCGTCCATCTGACGCTTACGGTGCAATAACCGCAGCGACTTTCAAGCTACAGATTGCGGCCACAGGCGGCGGCGCTGGCCCACGCCCACTGGAAGTTATAGCCGCCCAGCCAACCGGTCACGTCCACGACCTCGCCGATGAAGTGCAGGCCGGGAACGCGCAGGCTTTCCAGGGTGCGCGCATCCAGCTCCCGCGTGTCCACGCCTCCGGCCGTCACCTCGGCCTTCGAGAAACCCTCGGTTCCCGACGGCCGCACACGCCAGTTGTGCAGCGCAGCCTCGGCGCGATCAATCCCGGCGTTGGTCCAGTCGTTCCCCTCGCGGGTCTGTCTCTCCACCCAGCGCTCGGCAAGGCGTGCCGGCAGCACGCGTTTGACAGCGGTGAGCAGTGCCTTGCGGTCCCGTCCGGCGCTGCCCGATTTGAGCGTTGTCACCACAGCCTGTCCGGGCGCGAGATCAAACGAGACCTCTGCGCTTGGCTGCCAGTACGAAGAGATCTGAAGCACCGCCGGGCCGCTCAGGCCGCGGTGGGTCAGCAACAACTTTTCCCGGAATGCAGGAGCTTGCGACGGACCCCCGCGAGTTGTGCGTGGGACGCTTTTATGGTCCGCTCTTTTAGGGTCCGCTCTTTTAGGGTCCGCTCCGGGGGTCGCGGGGCCATCGTTGCGTTCTTCCGCTCGCGCAATCACCTCGGTGGAGACCCCGGCGAGATCGCTCCAATCGGCGAGGTCCTCCGGCGCGAGGACGAACGGAACAAGCGCGGGACGCGGCTCAAGCAGCCGATGAGAGAACTGCCGGGCGACCTCATAGCCGAAGCCCGTTGCACCCATCTTCGGAATGGAAAGCCCACCGGTCGCGATGACCAGCGTGCGGCAGGAGAACGTCCCCGCACTCGTCTCAACTACAAAGCGAAGCGGCCGGTTGCTTGCGGAAGGTTGCGGTGGGGCGGCGCGTACCCCCATTACGCGCACATTGCACCTGATGCGGACACCAGCCTCGGCGCACTCGCGCTCGAGAAGCGTCACGATGCGGCGCGCGGAGTCATCGCAGAAGAGCTGCCCCAGCGTTTTCTCGTGATAAGCAATGCCATGCTTTTCGACCAGCGCGATGGTGTCCGCCGGTGTGTAGCGCGCCAGCGCCGACCGCGCGAAATGCGGATTTTCACTAATGAAATGTTCTGCGCGCGTGCCGGTGTTGGTGAAATTACAGCGGCCGCCACCGGAGATGAGGATCTTGCGTCCGGGGCGCTCACCGTGGTCGAGGAGGGTAACATCTCGGCCTCGCCGCCCAGTTTCAAACGCGCACATCATCCCCGCCGCGCCTGCACCGATCACGACGACATCTGCGGTCTGCGGGGAGTGCGGCATGAGTTTCAGTTTCGCAGACGCGGACCGTACGTAAAGGCGAGGAGTTCGCCTGCAGGCCGCGAACTTGCGCACTGACCCTCTCTCACTGCCGAAGCTTTGAAAAGCTATTCTTCCCGAATGACCAGTGAGCGCAGAAGCTCAAGCAGGTCGTGTCCAGCCGCCTCCGGATTGTCCATTGCCGTCTGCAACGTGCTCGAAGCGACCTCTTCCTGGGTGTCGGTCACGGGTTGTACGCGGGCCATGGACCACTCGGGAAAGTCGCGGAGGCGAATATCGGAGCACTCCAGAACTGTGACTTCGCCGTGCCGTCCATCGTGTTGAATGCGCTCAAAGACCTGCTCAATGGAAGCCTTCGGTCCCTCCAGGACCTGCGCGAAGTAGCCGGAGCTGTAGAGGAGGGCCCCGGTGACCTCCTTCCGGCTGTTGTTGTGGCGGGAGGTCTCGAGAATCTGGTTGATCGACTCGATCTGCTGCCCGCCTGTGTTCCCGACCAGGTTGCGGCTGCAGTAAAGAATGCGAAATAGCGCTTGTTCCATGATGTCTCCTTATGCAGACCGTAAGGCAGGCTGCAAACGTTTGGCGGATAAAGATTGCAGCAACGCCGACAGCTCCCTGGCGGGAACGGCTTTGCTGTAGTAAAACCCTTGGACGGAGTGGCATCCCTCGGCGCGCACATGGGCGAGGTGCTCCGGTGTTTCCACGCCTTCCGCGAGCGTCGCGATGCCGAGGCTTTGCCCGAGTGCGGAGATGGCCCGCAGGATGGCGCGACTTTTTGCGCTTTCCGTAGTGGTCCCGATTAATGAGCGGTCGATTTTGATCTTGTCGAACGGAAAGTTGACGACCTGGCTTAACGAGGTCAGGCCGGTGCCGAAGCTGTCCATCGCGACCCGCACACCCAGTTCCCGCAGGGATGCGAGGGTGGCGCGCACACCCCCCGCATCGCGGAGGAGCAGCTCTTCAGTGACCTCGATTTCAAGTCTGTTTCCTCCCAGACTCGCAGCTTTCAGGGCACGTTGCGCCGAATTCGCGAACTCGGCGCTTTCAAAGTGAACGGGTGAGATATTGACGGCCACCGTAATGGAATTGGGCCATGACGCGGCGTCCTTGCAGGCTGTCTTCAGGACCCAGTTGCCGATGGGCAGAGCGAGGCCGATCTCCTCGGCCAAGGGAAGAAAATCAGCGGGGAAGAGCACGCCGCGCTGCGGATGCCGCCAGCGGAGCAGGCCTTCGAGGCCAATGACCTCCTGGCTTTCCACATCGATCTGCGGCTGGTAATGCAACTCGAACTGGCGCAGCACGAGCGCCTTGCGAAGGTCGAGTTCGAGCGCGCGTCGTGCCTGCGCTCGCTCCTCCATAGAGGCCGCAAAGAAATGAAAGACGCCCCGGCCTGCGCTCTTCGAGTGATACAGCGCCAGGTCGGCACTGCGCAGCAGACCGTCCCGCGAACGGCCGTCCTCGGGCGCCTGCGCTGCGCCGATGCTGGCGCCGATATGGATGACATGTCCATCGATCAGATAGGGACGGGCAAGCAGGTCGATCAAGCGCTGGGCGAGCTCCGTAATCCGTTGCTGGTCGATGCCGTGGCGCAGAAGAATGGCAAACTCATCGCCCCCGAGGCGGGCCAGGGTATCGGATTCGCGCAGGCCGGTCCGGAGACGTTCGGCCACCAGCCCCAGAAGCTCGTCCCCTATGGCGTGTCCGAGGGTGTCGTTGACCAGCTTGAAGCGGTCCAGATCGACGAACAGCACGGTGACGCTGTCCTCCATGCCGCTGTTCATCGACTGCAGCGAAACGTCGAGCTTGTGCTCGAAAAGCGCACGGTTGGCGGCGCCGGTGAGCGGGTCCTGGTAGAGCACGGCGAAGACATCTTTGTTCGCGTCGCGGGGCGGCGACAGCTCTTCGAGCGAAAGAACCCAGCACAGCTCGCCCAGGGGGCGCAGATCGAGCTTGAGGCGACGACCCGGCTCAAACCCCAGGTGCAAGGGAAGCGTTTGTTCGTCCAGGGGCTCCGCCATGGCTGTCTCAATCCAGGTGCGGAATCGTCCGCCGGCAGCATCGATGCCGTGCTCCAGCAGCGGCGCCAGACTCCCGAGGACGGTCTGCTCAGCCCGTTCGGTGTTGCAAAGTTCGGTGTTGCAAAATTCGAGGACGCGGTCCAGCGGCTTGCTGATGTGCAGAATGCGCATCTCCGCGTCGAAAATAATGGAGCCCTGGAGATCGGGCCGGGCGCGCTCCAGAACCGAGAGCAGAGAGAGGGGTGAACCCTTTCGGAAGAACTCCAACTCACGCTCGTCAGGGCAAGGTGAGCCTTCTCCGGGCTGTCCACCCGGCGCTGGGAGGAAAGACGCTGCGAGGAGAGAAGCTGCTGCCACGGGCGAGTTCCTTGCGCGTTGCGGCGGTGCAGCGGCTTCGGTGGTCTCCATCATGCACTGTCGAGTGTGCCGCGATCGGCGAGGGACGCCCATTACCCAAACGGGGCGCAGCGGAAGACATCGTGGTCAGGGGCCGGGAGATAGTGCCCGTATTACAGACAGAATTCAAGTAATTCGGATGGAGGCCGATAAAACACTTCTATCGCTTCGCGAAGACTTCCATGTAGTCGTTCTGGTCGCCTTTGGTGAAGTCATACAGGCCGACGAAGCGGAAGCCGCTGCGTTCCACCTCGGTCCGCACCACGTCGGCGTCTATGCCGTGGTCGGCGCCATTGCCGGGATGATCGATGACGCCGAAGCGGCCGCCCGGCTTGAGGTCGCGGTTGAGCATCCCGAGCAGCAGCGGAGGGTGCGCGACCTCGTGATACACCCGCAGCATCACGGCCGCGTCGAGCGAATCGGGCTGCAGCTTGGGGTCGTCCGGTGTTCCCAGGACGGGAACGATCTGCGGCAGATGTTCCTGTTCGGCGCGGTCATGGATGCTGTCGACGGCGTGAGGATTGATGTCTTCGGCGAAGACGCGACCGTCCGGACCCACGCGGCGGGCGGCGCGCACGCTGAACCAGCCGCCGCCCGCGCCAATGTCGGCGACCGTCGAGCCGGGATGCAGGCGCAGGGTGTCCATGACGCGATCGATCTGCAGCAGTTTGTCGCGATTGGGCTCCTCAAAGACGCCCAGGTCGCCGGTATAGGGCGTGCTCGTGGGGTGTTCGGGGGGCGCGGCTTGCTCGGGACGTGAGCCCGGTTCCTGTGTGGGGGACGCCGCGTGGGGGGCGGCGACGAAGGTGAAGCTGATCAACAGAAGCAGAACGGCGAGGGGACGGCGCATACAGAGTATGACGCGCTGGAAGGCATTCGTGCTCCGGCCACGGACGGGAAAAGCCAGTGTGGCAAATAAGAAGTTTTTTGCATAGGTCAAAGCTGTTCGTTGTCGCTGATCCCGACAAAAAGCAGGTCCTTCGCTGCGCTCAGGATGACAATTCATGAGAGTGAACCAACAATTCACCACACCCCATGACAAGTCATAAGAGTGAATGAACAATTCACGACAACAGGCGAAGTTTTTGCATCCCGTCGCGCACCTGAAGGCGTATAGGCGAGAGAAGACAGATGACGATGGACGCAACCGAGTTCCGGAGGGTGGTCGAGATGCATGGGCGAACCGTGTACTCCATCGCGTTGCGCATCACCCGCGACCCCGGCACCGCCGAGGAGGTGGCGCAGGACGTGTTTCTGGAGCTGCACCGGTCGGCCGAACGCCTGGAGGGCGAGGATCATATGCGCTTCTGGCTGCGCCGCGTTGCCGTTCACCGCTCGAGCGATGCGCTGCGGCGGTTGGCTCGCCGGCCGGAGGCGGGTGCGGAGGAGTGGATCGATGAGCAGCATAGCGCGGCACGCGGCGCGGCCGACGGAATGGGAGATGGACTGGCCCAGCGCCTGGAGACGGCCGTCGGCAGCCTGCCGGAAGCGATGCGTGTTGCCGTGGTGCTGCGCTACAGCGAAGAGATGACGCCGGACGAGATCAGCGCGCTGCTCGGCCAGCCGATCGCGACGGTGAAGAGCAATCTGCAGCGCGGGCTGAAGCTGCTGCGGCAGAAAGCCTCCGTAACCATGAAGGAGTATGTGCGATGAATACTGAGCCGGATGCAAAGGAAGACGGAAACGCGGGGGAGGCTGACCCGGGGTCGGCGGACCTGGAGCGCGATCTGACGCTGGCCATGCGGCCATTGAAGCTGCCGGACGGCTTTGCGGATCGGCTTCTGCAGCGGGTACAGACCGGGGCGGTGGCGCCGTCTGCACAGGGCGCGGCGCGGGGAAGGTTGCTGCGTTGGCCGGAGGCGAAGCGTTGGGTGGGCGGCGCGATCGCGGCCGGGCTGCTGTTTGGCCTGTTTGCCGGGGGAACGACGTTGGAGCGGCATCGGCAACAGGAGCACCGGGCCGCCGCCGCCACCGCACAGTTTGAAACCGCGGAACGGATTACCGACCGTGCCATGGAACAGGCCCGGCAGCAGGTTGAGCGGGCGGGCGTTCACCTGGACGACTAGGTAGTGTTCTGTGAATCATTTTTGCTTTTCGGAGGTAGGTCCGGGCTTCAGCCCGGACATTCAGAGCGGAGAAGAACCGGGCTTCAGCCCCGGGTTTTGCGCGGATGCTGGAGAGAACCCTGGGCTAAAGCCCGTAATTTTGGTTCTACTTTTCGTGGGGCTGAAGCCCCACGCTCCCTCCAAAATGCACCGCGTACGATGATCGGGATTCACCCAGACACGACCTAAGGTACAGACAGTTCGAAGGGTTTTTAAAAGATCAAGGACAAAGGGGAAAAGGCGATGACGAATTGCAAGAGGTTTTGGGTGCATCTGGTGGCCTTGGGAGTCCCGGCCATCGCGGTCATGGGAACGGGCGTTGCCGCGGGAGCGCAGGGGCCCGCGTTGACAGCGGATGCGGTCGCTCCGAAGTACATCGGTTATCAGGTAGACCCGCCCGCGCCGCCCCAACCGCCGCCGCCGGGCCAGGCCGGCGATCTGGCGGTGAAAGACGATCTTTTCGCGGGCACGGAGAAGTTCGCCAAGGGCGCCAGCGATGTCACCGAGGTGAACATGGACCCGGACACGCTCGACATGGTGAAGGGAAGCGACGCCAAGCGGGCGCACAGGATGGTGCTCAACGTGGTGCGGACCTACAGCTACGACAAGCCGGGCATGTACAACGTGGCCGACGTGGAGGAGTTCCGGCGCAAGCTGGAGACCGGCGATTGGCACTGCTCAGTGCACACGCGCGATATGAAAACCGGGGAATCGACCGATATCTGCAGCAAGCGGCGGCCGCCGGACATGGTGGAAACTGCCATCATTACCGTGGCACCGAAGGCGCTGACGTTTATCCACACCATCCGGCGCTCTGCGGGCGGTGGAGATAGCAGGCTGGACTCCGGTTTGGGTCTTGGATTGGGCTTCGGTGGCCTGCCCCCGGCAGCGATGATGGCGATGATGAGGCCGGAGATGGACGCTGAAATGAGCGTCGCTATGGCTGAGTTGCGCGCCCACAGCGCCGAGATCAACAACGGAATAAAGATGCTGGATATGCCGAAGCTGAAAAGCCCGGAGATGCAGCAAGAGATGAAGCACCTCCAGGATCAGCTCAAGGAGGCGCAGAAGGCGCAATCGCTGCAATTGCCGCCGGAGCAGATGTTGCAGCTTCAAAAGCAGCTCAAGGAGCTACAGACAGCCCCGCAGCAATAGGCATTTCTCAGCAGCTTGCAGTTCACCGACATCAGGAGCTTCCCCATGCATGCATCTCGATTTGCAGCATTTTTCTCCCTCACTTTTCTGCCGCTCGGGCTCCTCGCGCAGACGAAGCCCGAGACTGCTTACCTCCCGGGTGGCGACGGTCAGAAACGGACCTTCGCCTTTGTGGTGCATTCCCAGGTGCTGACGATCAGTGGGGAGTGGCGTCCCATCTTCCAAATAAGCCGCTACGCTCACGATCACACCGGAACGTACATTGTCTTCACGCAGGACGGCGAGTTGCGTCGGCTCGACAAGCCCGAGTCCGTGAACGAAGCCGAGCGGATGTACTCGCCCATGCGTGAGTTGGCAGTCAAGCAGAAGGTGCTCGATGCTCTACAAAAGCCGCTGGATAAGCAGCAAGATAGGCTCGGCGCAGAGCAGAAAGCGGCTACCGACCCGAGCGAGAAGGAGCATATTGGTGTCGCGCAGGGCGCGCTGGGGGCAGAGCAGGGCGACATCGGACAGCTGCAAGGGGCTATCGGGCGACAGCAGGGCGAGGTAGGACGCGCGTTCTACAACCGTGTGCAAGCCATGCTGAGTGCTTGCGTAGTCGACGGCACCTGCCCGCGGGTAACCACGGAGGCTGCTCAGCGTTGACGCCGCCCCTACAATGAAGGGCGATGTCGCTTGTCTTCGATGTAACCGCGGTGAACGCAGAAGGGGGTCGCCGGGGCACGCTGCAGCTGCCGCACGGCATCGTGCAGACCCCGGTGTTCATGCCGGTGGGCACCGCCGCCACGGTGAAGACCGTGGAGCAGGGCGTGCTGGAGAAGCTGGGCCCCGGCCATCGCGGCGCGGAGCTCATCCTCGCCAACACCTACCACCTGTATCTGCGGCCGGGGCATGAATTGATCCGACGCCTGGGCGGGGTTCACCGCTTCATGAGCTGGCGGCGGCCGATGCTGACGGATTCCGGTGGGTTTCAGGTGTTTTCGCTGGCGAAACTGCGCAAGATCACCGAGGAAGGCGTTGAGTTTCGCTCCCACATCGATGGCTCCAAACACTTCTTCTCGCCCGAGCACTCGATGGCGGTCCAGATCGCGCTTGGCGCCGACATCATGATGGCCTTCGACGAGTGTGTCGAAACGCCCGCGAGCTGGGAGCGCACACGCGACTCCATGGGGCTGACGCACGCCTGGGCACAGCGTTCGCTGGAGTATTGGAAGGCGCACCGGCATGAGGTGCCGTGGGCACAGGGTGCAGGGCCCAGGGCCCAGGGTCCAGGGTTCGCCTCGCCGTCTTCTGAACCCTGGACCCTGAACCCTGAACCCTCTTCCCACCAAGCCCTCTTCGGCATCGTTCAGGGAGGTATGTACAAGGACCTGCGCGCCGAGTCCGCCGAACGCCTGGTAGAGAGGGATTTTCCCGGCTATGCCATCGGTGGCCTCGCGGTCGGTGAGCCGCGCGAGGTGACCCGCGAGATGATCGCGCACACCCTGCAATTTCTACCTCGGGACAAGCCGCGTTACGTGATGGGCGTCGGCTACCCCGATGAGATCGAGGAGTACGCGCGGGTGGGCGTGGACATGATGGACTGCGTGCTGCCCACGCGCGCCGGCCGCCATGGGCTGCTGTTCGTTCGCGAAGATCCGAAGGATCGGGCCAGCGCCGTCGTGCGGCTCAACATCAAACGCAGTGACAACGCCGAAGACCAGCGGCCGCCGGATGAGGGTTGCACCTGCCCGGTGTGTCAGCGCTACACCCGAGGCTATCTGCGCCACCTGTTCGCGAGCGGAGAGCCTTTGGGCGCGACGCTGAACTCGGTTCACAACCTCGCGTTTTATCTGGAGACCATGGAGCGTGTGCGGGCGGAGCTCGCAGGAAAGGCGACTGCCGCAACGGCCTTATAGGTGGTGGTTCGTTCCGGATGGCTCTTGTGATGTTTCGTTTGTCATCCCGTAGCACCTTTTTTTGTCATCCCGTAGCGCAGCGGAGGGATCTGCTTTCTGCCGCTCACACGGACCTTGAATCTGGCATTAGGCGAACAGCAGATCCCTTCGCTGCGCTACGGGATGACAAACAGAAAGCGTTCAGCATTATGGCTTGCGGCGCAGATACGCCATCATCTGACGCGAAAGCTCCGCGCTGAATGCTTTCTCGCTCAGCGGCAGCGTCACGTGCCAGAGTGAGTTTCCGTCCCCCGCTGCCAGCTCGATGGCGCTCACAGCCGAGAGCACCGCAAAGCGGGCGGCGCGCTCCGGGTCTGGGTGGCGGATGCTGTCTCGATGCGCGAGCAGGGCCTCGGCTGCATGGACGAGGGTTGTGGGGAGGCGCTGCCTCGCCTCCGCGGCGAAAGGGGACTCCGGATCCGCCTCGATCATGCGATTCAGGCTTCGGAGCCACTGTGGACGGTCGCGATGCCCCTTGAGCAGCGTGGAGGTGAGCGCCTCCACGGTCTCGGCCAGCGTGCCCTGCGTCGGGGTTCGCTGGCCGTCCGCACCATTGCCGATGGGTGTGTCCAGCAGGCGCAGAAACATGGCGCGCAGCAGGTCGTCTTTGTCGGCAAAGCGACGATAGATGCTCGCCGGCGAAAGCTTCGCCTCGGCGGCGATGCGCGGAACGGTTGCGCCCTCGAGCCCCCCGTCACGCTGCAGCACCCGCGCCGCCGCTGCGAGCAGCTTGTCTTCGGTACGCAGACTGCGTTTCTGCTGCGCGGCCGGGCGTACCAACGGGCGCGCCGACGATGGCTTCGCCACGGGAGAACTTTTCCTCACGCACCGACTTTACTCCCGGTCCGCTAAGATACGAAAACCTAAGATACGAAAACCGCAAACCCCCGGCTCCCTTCGATAGGAACTCGATACGAACGAAAATAGATGCGAGTGGGGCTAGTTAGTGTCCGTGTGAATGTCTTTGGTGTAGCCGTGGGCTTCAGCCCACGGACAAAGACCCCTGACACGAAGCCCTGCACGGCTGGTTCAGCGGGGAAACCAGGGCTGGGTGGTGTCTGACGAAGACCGATCATCTCACCAAGGCATCTTTTTTGGGAGGGAGCGTGGGGCTTCAGCCCCACGAAAGAAGAGCCAAAAGGTATGAGCTTTAGCCCAGGGTTCTCTCCAGTGTCAGCGCAAAACCCGGGGCTGAAGCCCCGTTCTTCTTCGCACTCCATGTCCGGGCTGAAGCCCGGACCTCCCTCCGAAAAGCAAATAGAGGATTCGTCTGACACTACCTAAAGCCCGCGACTGTTTCTGCTGTTCAGCCGGCTAAAAGCCGGCTTCTGCATCCCCAAACGCTTCCTACGGTTCACCCGATATTTCCTGATGCTGTAGCTCACATGGCCCGTCGATTCACGTCGCGTAAGGCGCTTGCCCTCCGTCCTGCGTCCAACGAAGTGCACCAAGGAGTTCTTCCGTGAAGAACGGTATCAGGAGCCTGGGTCTGCTTTCCGCTGTGCTGTCGATGTTTACGCCTGCATGGGACGTCAGCGCGGCACAGGTCAGCGCCGGACAGGTTGGGACCGGCGTCACGGATCAGCAGCCTGCGGCGCAGGCCAACGGCTACCCCGTTACCGGCCGCGTGCTCTGCGGCGATACGCAGCGGCCCGCCCGGTTCGCGCAGGTCACTCTGATTCCCGCGCAGGAGGAGGCGGACGGCATGGATGGCCGTGGCCGGCGTGTCTCGACCAGGACGGACCTGGACGGCAACTTCAGTGCCACTAACGTTCCTCCGGGAGATTACTACGTCACGGGTATGCTGACCGGCTATATCAGTGAGACCAGTCAGGTGCAGGCGGCCCTGAGTGCGGTGCAGGGCGCGGCGCAGAACGGGACCCAGGGCTCTGCTCCCGGCACGGATCCGGGCGCCGCCCTCGCCGGTGTTCCGTTGGTGCGCGTGGGGCCGGGCGGCGCCAGTGCCGCGCTCACCCTGCAGCGCGGAGGCGTGATCGCCGGCACGGTGCAGTGGGATGATGGCAGCCCCGCCGGCGGCATCCAGGTAATCGCGCAGCCGGCACCCGTAGCCAGCGCCACTGGAAGCAATGCGACCCAGAGCCAGCGGCAGGATTTTGGCGGTTCTGGAAATTCTGGAGGTTTTGGGGCTAGCCTTGCCGGTACCTTTACCGGCGGCTTTACAGATGATCGCGGCCATTTCCGGCTCACCGGGATTCCGCCTGGAAGCTATGTTGTGCGGGCGAACGTGCAGGCTCCGGCACCCACGGGCGGCGACAACCGCGGCTATATGCAAACCCTCAACATCGCTGTTTATGCGCCGGGCAAAATGCGCCGCGGCGATGCCGCCGTCGTTACCCTCGCGGGAGCGGAGGAACGCGTTGACGTTGCGATCACCATGGGGCTCGCGGGTATGCACAATGTCTCGGGAGTCGTCGGATCCACGGCAGCCGCGGTGCATTCGGGCACGGTGCTCCTGACCGACCAGACCGACAACTCGCTCAGGCGGCTGGGGACCATTGGAACGGATGGCAGCTTCCTGATCCCCTACGTTCCGCCCGGGAACTACACCCTGAGCGTAGGCGCCAGCTCCCAGGTTTCGGGGAACGGCGGCCGCGGTTATGTGCCGGCGAGCGGAAACAGCATCACGCGCTTTCAGCCGCTGCAGGAGTCCATTACCGTCACCGACGGCGATCTGACCGGGCTCGCCCTCACCGCTACCCCGGCCGCAACATCGCAATAAAGCCGCGGGGAGTGGCAGGCTGACGTCCGAAATCTTGACATGCGGGGCCGCAACCCCGATGCTGAAGGCTTGGGTACGCGTTGCCTGCCAGAGCTTGCGTCTCGCGAGAGATCGCGCCGTCGCAGCTTTGCCTGCGGGAGCACGGAAGGCCGCCGGCGGCAACGAGCCCGGAATTTCAGGAAGGTTTGGCTGCGGACGCGAGGGCGTGCCGGCCGGCAGGTTGGGTGAGTGGTGACAGTTAGTTTAGGGGCGTTGGGATGGTTGATGCTGGCGGCAGGCGGAGGTTTGGCCTCATTTACCGGGGGGCCGCTGATTTTGTTAATGTTCGCGGCGATGTATTTTCTGCTGATCGCGCCCAACCAGAAAAAGCAGAAGCAGTGGGCCAGCCAGCTCGCAGCGCTGAAGGTGGGCGACAAGGTAACCACCACCGGCGGGCTGCGCGGCACGATCATGAGCGTGAAGGATGATGTGCTGATCGTGAAAACACAGCCGGATGGCGTGAAATTTGAGATCGTGAAGACCGCCATCTCCGCTGTCACCACGGAAGACGTGGTCAAGAGCTAGGCGGCCGGACAAAAACTGGAACGCAGAGAACGCGGAGTGAGAACGCAAAGCCCGCAAAGTACAGTGCGCGGCGCTTGGATTCCGCAAGGGTTATGCAGGCAACATGCAAGGGTAACGGATCGACATGGGTAGGAAGAACTTAGCCGGAAGAGCAGGATTCATCGTCGCGGTGGTGGTGATCTTTGTCTACGGGATCATCGGCATTCCGCATGGCGGGCTCAAGCAGTCGCTTACGGATCGCATTCATCTAGGGCTCGACCTGCGCGGCGGCACGCATCTGGTGCTGCAGGTGCACGTGGCGGAGGCGATCAACGCCTCCACCGACACCGACGTGCAGCGCCTGAACACCGCGCTCGCGGCGACCGGCGGAACGGCGGCCAAGCTGGAGCCGGCGCACCCCGACGTGATTACCGTCTCCGGCTTTCAGCCGACCCAGGCCGGCGCCGTGCACGATGTCCTGAACGGCACGAGCTATTCGGCCTATGACGTGGCTTCGGCGCCCAACGGCGGTCTCACGCTGACGATGAAGCAGACCGCCATCCGCGACCTCGAGGCGCGCACCCTGCAGCAGTCCATCGAGACCATTCGCGACCGCGTGGATAATCTCGGCGTCTCCGAACCAGTCATCGAGCAATACGGTCTGGGCGACAACCAGATTCTCGTGCAGCTGCCCGGCGTCAGCGATCCGGCGCGTGTGGAAAGCATCATTCAATCCACCGCCAAGCTGGAGATTCACGAGGCCGTAAGCAGCTATCCTGACCAGCAACAGGCGCTCAGCGCTCTGGGCGGGACGGTGCCGCCGGATCAGGAACTCGTTCCCGGCGTGGGTGCGCCCGGTACGCCGGATCGCGTCTGGGTGCTGAAGCGGGCCTCGGTAGTCGCCGGTCCCGACTTTCGGGACGCGCAGCCGTCCACCGACCAGAACGGCCGCCCGGACCTCACCTTCAATCTGACCACCGAGGCCGGCGACCGCTTCTACAAATACACCGACGCCAACAAGGGTACGGGGCAGATGGCAATCGTGCTGCAGAACCACGTGCGCGAGGTGGCGACCATCCAGTCCGCGATTCGCGATTCGGGCGAGATCACCGGTGGCTTCACCCAGCAACAGGCACAGGACCTAAGCATGATGCTGCGCACCGGCTCGCTGCCGGCCTCGATCTCGTATCTTGAAACGCGCACCGTCGGACCGTCGCTCGGCGCCGCCAGCGTTCACCAGGGCGTAGTGGCGGCCATCGCCGGGATGCTCGCCGTCATGGCGTTCATGCTGATCTACTATCGCGGCGCCGGGATCAACGCGGACATCGCGCTCTTCCTGAACCTGGTGATTCTGCTCGGTTTCATGGGCTTCAGCCATGCGGTGCTGACGTTGCCGGGCATCGCCGGCGTCATCCTGACGATCGGCATGGGCGTCGACTCCAATGTGCTGATCTTTGAGCGCATCCGCGAGGAGATGCGGCTGGGCAAGACCGCCGCCGCGGCCGTGCAGGACGGCTTCGCGCACGCCTGGATCACCATCATCGACACTCACATCACCACGATCGTCTCGGCCGGCATTCTGTTTATCTTCGGCACCGGTCCGGTGAAGGGCTTCGCGGTGACCCTGGTCTTCGGTCTGCTCGCCAACCTGTTCACCGCGGTCTTCGTTTCGCGCACCATCTTTGACTGGCTGCTGGCGAAGCGCGAGCGCGGGGCGGCATTGTCGATTTAGTTTGTTGTCATTTCCGAAGGGAATCTGCGTTTTGGAGCGGCGCCACCGCCGCGCAAAGGATAAAACAATCACGTGGAACTGTTTCGCGAGGTAAAGGTCGACTGGCTGGGGCGGAAGTGGTACTTCCTGGCTTTTTCGCTTATTTTTTCGGTTGCCGGCATCCTGAGCATGCTGTTCTGGCACGGCATTCCGCTGGGTGTGGACTTCCGCGGCGGCACGCAGGTGACGGTGCACTTCGACCGGCCGCCGAACGAGGATCACATTCGTGCCGCGATGGCCGGCGCGGGGGTGCGCGACGCGCGCATTCAGAGGATCTCGGCCGCACCGGGCACGTCGAGCAGCCAATCCGCCAATGATGTCATCGTCAGCCTGCCGCAGTCCACCGCGCAGGATTCGGCGCACGACCAGGGACGTGCCGAGGTGGAAAGCGCGCTCACCTCGAACTATCATGACTCCGGATTTTCGGTGCAGCAGGTCGATATCGTCGGCCCCACAGCCGGCAAGCAGCTGCAGCACCAAGCCTGGCTGGCGACGATCTATTCGCTGCTGGGCATGCTGATCTACCTGTGGTTCCGGTTCGAGCTGATCTATGGCGTGGCGGCGGTGGTGGCGGTCTTTCACGACACCCTCATCACGGTGGGCTTCTTTTCGCTGACCAACCAGGAGATCACCCTGACGGTGATCGCGGCAATTCTGACCCTGATCGGCTACTCGATGAACGACACCATCGTCGTCTTCGACCGCATCCGCGAAAACCTCGCGCTGAGCCGCCGCGAAACGCTGTCGCAGGTCGTGAATCGATCCATCAACCAGACGCTGAGCCGGACCGTTCTGACCTCAGGGCTCACGTTTCTCACCGTGCTGAGCCTGTATCTGTTTGGCGGCGAGGTGCTGCACGGCTTCTCGTTCGCGCTGGTGGTGGGCATTCTGATCGGCACCTATTCGTCCATCGCGGTCGCCGCGCCCATGCTGGTCGCCTACCAGGACTGGCGCGCAGGCAAGGGCAAAAGGACTGCGCTGCCGGCGGCGCGAGGGGTGCGGCGGTAGAGGAGGGCAGGTTTCAGTTTTCAGTGGTCAGGGGCAGCCAGAGTGAGAGGACGGCGGCGGCATGGACTCCCCGGGTACGCAAGCGAAGAGCCGAACTGAGCACTGACAACTGACAACCTTCCCTCTCCCCCAAAAGTGGAATTGCACCGCATTCGCGGCACAATGTGAATCCGGGAACAAAATCGGTAACCCCGGTGTCTAAGCAAACAAGCTGCGCTCGCAAGCCCCGAGGTTGCCCTCATGTTCGAAGATTCCATGCTCGAATCCAGCGGCCGGATCAAGACCAAGTCCAAGTACTGGATGATCCTGACGTTCGGCATCAATGGCCTGATTTTGGCCCTGATGATCATTATTCCGCTGCTCTACCCGGAGGCGTTGCCGCGCAACTCGCTGACCGCCTCCCTGACAGCGCCGCCGCCTCCACCCCCGCCTCCGCCTCCGCCGCCTCCGCCCCCGCCTCCGCCCACTGCGGTGCCCCATACCGCGGCCGCCGCGCCTTCGGAGATCGACGAGACGCTGCGCGCTCCGGCCAAGATCCCCAAGATCAACATGATCAAGGACACGGGTCAGCCACCGCCGCCGGGCTCTGCCGGCGCCAGCTTCGCCAGTGCCTCCGGCGGTAATCCGAGCTCGCTGTTCGGGAGCACCGAGGGTACGGGTTCCGGAACGGGTGGACCGGTGGTTTCGGTCGCCAAGCCCAAGGGCCCGGTGCGGATCTCGGGCGGTGTGATCGCCGGAAACAAGGTATCCGGTCCGCAACCCGTATACCCCGCGATCGCGCGTTCGGCCCGCCTGAGCGGTACAGTTGTGCTCAGCGCGAAGATCTCTAAGTCGGGTTCGATTGAGGATCTCAGCGTGGTGAGCGGGCCTGCCATGCTCACGGGTGCAGCCATCGACGCCGTGAAGCAGTGGCGCTACAAGCCCTACATTCTTAACGGCGAGCCAACGGAGGTGAATACCACCGTGACGGTAAACTTCAACCTGAACGGCGGCTAAGACGAGCGTGCGCACCAGCTACCCTGCCCGTGGGATGGAACTTACTCCCACGGGCAGGGTAGAGTTATTCAGAACGAAGCCCAACGAGTGGCACCGGGCTTGATCGAATTCTTCTCCACTCCTTGCGGTCGCTCCCATGACCGCTGCAACCTGAACCTCCCCCGCTTCCCGTCGGACGGCAAGATCGAACGACAGGAACCGAACGTAAAGCAAAATTTCCCTCGCACCTGACCCCTCGCACCTGATCCCAGGAGGAAAGAAACACCGTGATCCTTGCTCATCTCGCCCAAACCGCCCACGTCTCCGTATCCTCGCTTGCCATGTTTTTCCAGGACGCCGCTGCTGGTGGAGCTCCCGAAGTGGGCTTCAGCCCCATGCAGCTCTGGCACAATATGGGCTACCTCGCGCAGGCCGTCGTCATCATCCTGTTCATCATGTCGATCTGGTCGCTGGCTGTGATCATCGATCGGGCGATCTACTTCTCGGCTGCTCGCAGCCAGTCGCGTGAGTTTGCGCCGCGCGTGGCGAACGCGCTCAAGGAAGGCCGTCTGGATGAGGCGATCAAGGTCGCCGACAAGTCGAAGAAGTCGCACCTGGCCGAGGTTGTCACCGCCGGGCTAACCGAGTTTCGCTCCTTTGGTTCGGGTGGCGCGATCACGGAAGAGCAGGTGGAGAGCTCCAAGCGCGCCCTTGAGCGTTCTGAGGCGATCGTTCACGCAAAGCTGAAAAAGGGTCTCGGCGGTCTCGCCACCATCGGCTCCGTGGCTCCCTTTATCGGACTGTTCGGCACCGTGGTCGGCATTTTGAACGCCTTCCGTTCGATTGCCAGCTCGCATGCCACGGGTATCGGCGCAGTCGCCGGCGGTATCTCGGAGGCGCTGGTCACGACCGCCTTCGGTCTGCTCGTCGCCATCCCCGCCGTGATGCTCTTCAACTACTTCACCGGCAAGGTCGAGGCCTTCGACGTCGAGATGGATAACAGCTCGTCGGAGCTGGTCGACTACTTCATCAAGCAGGCGCAGCGCTAAGCAGCGACGGCTGCCGAGGCCGGGTATGGGACGACGTTTCCCATGTTGTACCCGGCCCTCGATTCCCAAGCGCCGTTAGCGGGCGGCAGATACCGGGCAAACCGGTCCGGACGGAGTAAGCATATGGCAATTTCAAAACGGGACGAAGGGAAGAAGGTCAACTCCGATATCAACGTTACCCCCATGGTGGACGTGATGCTCGTGCTGCTGATCATCTTCATGGTCGTTACCCCGATGTTGAACAACAAGGTCAACGTCAATCTGCCGGTGGTCACCGCGGCGACCATCATGGACAATGCCAACAAGGAAGATGCGATCAACGTTGCGGTCACCCGTGATGGGCACTACTTCGTGGGCGGCGACCGGGTGGACCTGGATCAGCTCGGGACCAAGGTCGCGGCCCTTGAGGCCAAGAAGACCAACCCAAGCGATGACAAGTCCGTTTACTTTCGTGCGGATACCCGGGCGAACTACGGTGACGTTATGAGCGCCATCGACGGGCTTCGCACCGGTGGCGTGAGCCAGCTCAACCTGCTGACCGATTCCGTGAACACGGGCAGCTAAAGGAAACCGGCCGGGCGAGTCGCAAGCGCACTCGCCCCGGTCTCAGGAGGTGCATTATGGGAATGTCTGCAGGTGGCGGCGGTGGCGTAGGCGCCAACATCAACGTAACTCCGCTGATCGATGTGCTGCTGGTGCTGTTGATCATCTTCATGGTCATTGTGCCGAACAACCCCAAGGGTCTGGAGGCACTTGTGCCGCAGCCGCCCAAGAAGCAGAACCAGGATCAGACGAACCAGCGCACCATTGTGGTGCAGCTGCAGTCAGGGGGTGCGGGTCCGATCAGCTACAAGATCAACGACCAGGCGTTCGCAAAGGCTGACATTACACCGGAGTTGCAGAAGATCTTTTCGACCCGGACGGAGAAAGTGATGTTCGTGAAGGGGGATGCCAAGCTCGACTTCGGTCCCATCGCGCAGGCGATCGGCTTCGGTCACGCAGCGGATGTCACCAACATCGGCATCATCACACCGCAGGTTGAGGCGGGACACTAGAATCTCTGCCGTGCGCTACTGCGAGCAGTTGGAAGCGGCGATTCGATAAAAGATGAAAGTCTGCGGCGGTGAGGGCATGAGCCTCATCGCCGTTTCTTCTGCGGTCGAGGTGTATGGGCCTCAAAACCCGTGCTGGGATGGCGCCGACCTGACGGAAGTGCGGGTTCATGTGTGACGCGAGGTGTGGGGGCGAGGCATATCGGCCGAGTGGCCCGCACTGGCGACCACGAGCCGGTCCCGGCCATCGGCTTTTGCGCAGTACATCATGGTGTCGGCGGCTCGAATGATGGTGTGCAGGTCTTTGCCGTCCTGGGGAAAGGTCGCCAGGCCAAAGCTGGCGGTGATGTGCAGATCGAGTCCCTCGCCTGTAAGCAGGGCGGTCGTGCGCAGCCGATCGCGCAATGCGCTCGAGGTCGCGACCGCCTCCGGCTTGTCGAGCCCGCGCAGAAGCGCCACAAATTCATCCCCGCCATACCGAAACGCGAGATTCCCGGGGCCGAGGCTGCGTTTGATCAGGTTTCCGGTCTCGGCCAGCAGGCGGGAACCGACGAGATGCCCATGCGTGTCGTTCACGCTCTTAAAGCGATCCAGATCGAAAAACAGCAGGCTGAAGTGCTCATCCGGATGGAGCTCGTCACGCCGGTTCGCGGTGGCGATCTGCTCTTCCAGCGTCGTGTAGAGATAGCGGGAGTTATACAGGCCTGTGCAGTCATCCGTGATGCTTAGCTTGTGGACCAGGTTCACCTGGCGCGCATTCTGCAGCGCAATCGCGGCGTAGTCGCAAAGAATACGCAGGAAGGAGAGGGAGCTGCCGGGCAGCAGGTCGAGCTTGCTGTTGTGCAGCTGCAAAACACCCAGGGTGCGGGTGCCATGTTTCAGCGGAACGCAGGCAATCGACTGCAGATTGAGCTCGGGATGCTCGCGTGCAAAGCGGGACCACTCGCGATCAAGCCGAACGTCCGGCACCACGAGCGGCTCGCCTGTCAGCGCCACGTAACCTGCGATGCCTTCGCCCATCCGCAGCCGGATCCCCGAGGGAACCGAGCCGCCTTTGCCGGTGGTCAGCGCATAGTAGAGCTCGTTGGTCTCTTCATCGACCATCAGCAGCGACCAGCGCTCCGGGCCGAAGTACTCCTCCATCTTTCCCAGCACGGCGCGCAGCAGCGGCTCGAGCTCAAGGTTGGAGGTAAGCGCACGCGCAACCTCATGGAACAGCCGAAGCTCATCCGCGTGGGGAGCCTTCGCGATTTTTCTGGAGTTGAGCAGCGTTCACCCCGGCCCAGGGATCGCAGGAGCGGCCATCCCGGTTCACCAGCATAGCGCTAGACCGTGGAAGCGGCAATGCCGCAAACAGGTGATTCGTGCACTGCAAGGGTTTTGAACGGGTAGCGTAACAAACGCCTCCTTCCGATCGGGTTTCCTTGGTCAGAGCGTACGCTTCAGAGGATGAAAACCTGAGTCGGTTCAGCCACCGATTTGAACCATGCTGCGGGAAGGGCTGAGAAATCCCGGCTCTCCAATGTGGTGCCTGGCCTCTTTGCGATCGACTACGCGACGGATCAGATCGAGCAAATCTTCATCGTTCGCGCCGCGAAGTAGCGGCCCCGCGAGATCATGGTCGATCTGCGAGAACAGACAGGTGCGGATCTTGCCGTCGGAGGTCAGGCGAACCCGGCTGCAATGTCCGCAGAACGGGTGCGACACGGGCGCGATGATGCCGATCTCGCCGAGCCCGTCGTCGAAGGTGAAGCGGCGAGCGGTCTCGGAGAGTTGACTCGCCGGCAGGGGAACCAGCGGCCGAACGCGTCCGAGCCGCTCGACGATCTCGTCCAGGCGGACAACCGTTTCAGGAGCCCAGGTGCGGTCTTCTCCGAGCGGCATGAACTCGATGAAGCGCACGATCACACCTTCGGTGCGGGAGAACTCGGCAAAGGCTTCGATCTCGCCGTCGTTGAAGCCGCGCAGCAGCACGCAATTCACCTTCACGGGGCCGAGCCCGGCGTCCTGAGCGGCACGGATGCCGGCACGAACGCGCTCGAAGCTATTGGGAACGCGTGTGATCCGCGCAAACGTTTCAGGGTTGCAGGCATCCATGCTCACCGTCACGCGGGTCATGCCGGCGGCTTTCAGGTCGCGCGCCATGGGGGCGAGCAGGTGGCCGTTGGTGGTCAGCGCCAGATCCAGCCGCGTGTCGGGCGCGAACGCCGGACGCATCTGCGCCGTCTCCCGTACCAATTCAACCAAGCCGCGACGAAGCAGAGGCTCACCCCCGGTAAAGCGAATCTTCTCGACACCCAGGCTGACGAAGAGCCGAAGCATATGGGCGTAGTCGGCGAGTGAGAGTTCACCAAGCGTCACTCCGCCTTCTCCCGTCCCATCGCCGGTGCGGCAGTAGACGCAGCGGAAGTTGCAACGGTCGGTGACGGAGAGCCGCAGATCTGTGATCGCCCGGCCGTGACTGTCCCTTAACCGCGTTATCCCCTCCGGCAACCCGCGCGTTGCAGGCAGCCGGGTATGTCCCAACTCCGCTTCGGAACAAAGGGAGAGGACGGACTCGGATTCGGGGATGGGAAGACTGAGGGTGGCCATGCGGCAATCACGGATTGGATGCACAACAAGCAGCCTTCGACCCCATTACCCATGCGGCGCCGATGCATTCCCACGCCGGTGAAGACGCCTGGTATCACAAGAAGGCTGTTAGGAAGGGTCTGATTTATCCGCCTTCTGTCGGAGCCGGGGCTAAACAGGCAGCGGAAAAGTCTTTGCAAAGTAGAAATCGCACCCCGCAGCCTGTTAATTCAGTGACGCAAGTGTCACGGGCTGAAGCCCGCACCTACACCAAAAGCGATTTAAGGAGAGCATTCTCAGGTGCCGACGCCGAACTCCAGATCGTGCTTGCCCTCGCCTGCATGGGCATAGAGGTCGTACGGTGTGCGCCGATGGAATTTGTAGCGCTGTCGAATCTCTCGTCCGACCACGACACCGAGCGCAAGGGCTGTCACTCCCGCCGAGACGAGCCCGACATTCCGGAGAACCAGGCGGCTTTCGTTTGCGGCATAGTCGATCGAATCTTCGACGCCATGTCGGAGTGTGCGGAGTGAACGGGACAACCTCATGCGCAGCATCATAGCGCAGCCTCGCTACGGGAGTAGTGACCCGTCAGTGACATACTAGACGACCTTTGTGGGAAGGGGCCAGCAACGGGTTCAGGCAGAAGGCGTGCCTGAGCTGGAGGTGGTCGCGGCGGGAGCGCTAGCCGGTGCAGTCGGTGCCGCGGGACCGGACTCACTCTTACCGGAATCGCTCTTTTTGCCGCTCTCGCCTTCGCTCTTCTTGCCACCCGAGCCCTCGCTGGCATTGCCGGCGGCGGAGCCTTCGCCTGATCCGCCGTTGGGGGTCGGCTTTGCGGAGGAGTAAAGATCCTTGTACCAGCCCGAACCCTTGAACTGGATCGCCGGAGCCGTTAAGGTTCGCGCCAACGGTCCACTGCAGAAGGGGCAGGTGGTCAGCTCCGGATCGGAGAACTTCTGGATCTTCTCAGTGCGGCGGTGACAGCTTTCACACTCATACTCGTACAGCGGCATCGTTTCCTGCTTCCCTAGCCATTGTATTCCGCATGGGCGCGCCTTGCTGCGCGACCGCATGGCAGCTCTCAAGATCCGCCGGCAAGGGATAGCATAGCGTAGGAGCCGCTTGACCGAGTTCGGAGCCGATGGCCCCTACACTCCCGCGTCAACGAAAACTCCGCGTGGCTTTTCTGCGCCTACGACAACCCGATTGCCCCCGGAGCCAAACTGCTGCTTCTTCGCAGAACCAAGACGTCTCTTCTGCTGCTGTGCGCCTGCTGGGCAGGCTTCGCGCCGCTTTCAGCGCAGGTGCTGGCGCGGCCCGGCTGGGCGGGTTCGGGTGTGGCTCCGGAATCCTGGTGGCGCTCCGCGGTCTTCTATCGCATCGATCCGGCTCGCTTCCAGGACTCCGGGAGCAGCGGCAGCGGCGACCTCGCCGGGATAGCGCAGCGGCTGGACTACCTGCAGGGCTTAGGGGTGGACGCCCTCATTTTGGATGGGCTTTATGACCCGAATGGATTGGACGATCTGGTTCGCGCCGCCAGCCAGCACAGCCTGCGCGTTTTCCTGACCGTCACGCCTGCCATGCAGGCCGGGGATCGGCAGGCGTTGTTAGCCAGGGTGCACAGCTGGTTAAGCGCAGGCGTTGGGGGTGTCTGGGCGCCTCATTCCAATGCAGCCGGGGCGGCCGGAGGTGCAGGCTACGACAGCCTGATTGCGGCGCTCGACGGAATGCTGCGCGGCTTTCCGGGAGCGCGCGTTCTGCTCGCAGACCCAGCGTCGCAGGCGGGGGGCAACGCGGCGGCCCCCGTTCGAGCGCATCGCCGGGGAGGCTCCGCCCTGTTCGGGGGTGGAGCGGGCGGGGAACTCACCACTCTTGCGGCGTTGCCGGTGCAGCCGCCGGACGCCGCTGCGCTTCGGCAAAGCCTGACCGCGGTCGCTGCGGGAGGCGCACCCGGCGTCGTTCCGCTGCTGCGTTTCGCCGAGGACCCGCGCACCGCCGCTCCCGACGCCGCGGCCGATGCCGCACTGCTGCTGGCCTCGCGCGGAGCCGCCCTGTTCGACTTCGGCGATGAGATCGGTCTGGATGCGTTTTCGCCGATCGAAAGCGACCGTGGAAGCGCGCTGCCCGTGATGCAGTGGACGCCCGCCAACGTGCAGCAGCCTGCGCCCGCGCCCGTGGAGCGGCGGGAGCCCGCGTCACCTGGCAACCCGGCGGTGTATGGCCCCTACCGGCCCTATGTGCGCCCGCCGTCGCCGCGCCTGACCGGACCGCAGCCAACGCTGCCGCATGCGTCGGTTGACGGAAATATCCCGGCGCCGCTGCCCGCTCCCGACACGCTGCCGGGATTTACCTCGGGAGCATTGCTCAGCCGCCCGATCAATGGCGCAAGGATCAGTGTTGCGACTGAAGACCGGGATCACGCCTCGCTGCTGAATGCGTACCGGCAGCTCATCGCCTTGCACCACGGCAGCGCCACGCTGCGCAACGGAGCGCAGAATGTGTTGAATCGCGATGCGCAGAACTGCGTGGTCTGGGTTCGGCGGGCCCCCGCGGGTGCACGCACGGTGGCGGATGTCGTGGTGTCGGCGAACCTCGGGACGCAACCTGTGACCTTGTCGCTGGACGCTGATTTGAAGGGGATGCGCGTCCGTACCGGACCGCTGCGGGCGCTGTTTACCTTTGCGGGGCAGCCCCTGACGGGAGAGAACACCGGATCGCTGCAGCTGCCGCCGCACGCCGTGTTTGTGGGGGAGATCGTCAACGTTAGACGCTGAACGTTGGCTAGCCGAGTTGTTGAAGTAAAGAGCCTATAGCTGTGCTGCTCACTCCTATGAGTTGTCATCCTGACCCTGAGCGAAGCCGAAGGGGAAGGACCCGCTTTTCCATATCTTCACGGCAACCACAGGCGAACAGCAGGTCCTTCGCTGCGCTCAGGATGACAAATTATTAGGTTGTTCGAGTAATTTCTCTACACCGGATAGGCGGCCAGAACGCGCTCGAAGACGGTGTCCCAGGAGCAGCCGAGGGCATAGCTTCTTGCCTCCACGCGCATAGCGGTGAACTTTTGCGGGTCTTCCGCCAGCGCGGCAATCGCGGAAGGGAACTCATCATCCGGCACCACCCAGCCCGTCTCTCCGTCCCGCACGATGGATGCGGGGCCGCCATCGGGGGTGACGATCGCCGGCACGCCGCTGGCGAGCGCCTCCAGCACGACGTTGCCGAAGGTGTCGGTGTGCGACGGGAAGACCAGCAGGTCCATGTTGGCGTAGGCGGTGGCGAGTGCCTCCCCGCGCAGCACACCCGTGAACTCAGCCGCGGAGCCCAGGTCACGCCGCAACTGCCGCTCCTCGCCGCCATGTCCGACGATGACCCAGCGCGGATCCAGACCGCGGGCACGCAGCGCGCGGTCGATGACGGGCAGGGAGGCTACGTTCTTCTCGACGGATAGACGCCCCACATAGCCAAGTACAGGAGATTTCGGCTGGGTGGGGAGCGAATCATCGACGGCTGCAACTGGCCGCGTGCGTCGCGCGGGTGAGAACAGGTCTGTCTCCACCCCGCGCTGCATCAGGTGGCACGGTCTGCCAACCTCCGCCTGCAGGCAGGCGCAAAGCTGCGGATTGGGTGCGTAGATCACCTCCGCGAGCCGATAAAAGCGAGCCGTTGCCGCCAGGGTTGTCCTTTCGGCCGCATGGCCCAGGTACCCGCCGGTGTTGCCCAGCCGCCGCAGGCTATTGGCGAGCCGCCGGCCGGCGTACTCATGCACGTTGGTGTGCCAGCTGGCGACCAGCGGAACGCCCATCCGCCACGCAAACCAGGCGCCGAGGATGCCCAGCTCGCTCGGTCCGGTGATGTGAATCACCTCCGGCCGGAAGTTGCGCAAGGCGGCGGCGATGGCCTGCGTGTGCCGGAAGAAGAAGGGGTCAAAGGAGAGGTCCTGCTCCATGCGCACGGCCCAGTGCCCGCGATCAAGACCCAGCCGCTGCACGCTGCCGGTCGTGCCGCTTGAGGGCGCACTCTGTCCTGCGTGCACACAAAGCATCGGGATGCCGTGCCGCTCGGCGAAGGCGACGAAGTTGCGCGCGGTGTGCGCGACGCCGTTCACCTCCTGAAAGCTGTCGGGAAAGAACGCGATGCGCGGCATGCCACACACATGGTAGCCGGACTGTTCGGTCTAAAGATTTTGAACGCTTTGCCGATAATGAGAGTGACGATCCCGAAGAGAAAGGGATGAGATAGCGTCTGGCGAATACTGATGATCGCACCGCCCATCTTTTATGGAGGGAGCGTGGGGCTTCAGCCCCACGAAAGGCGGCTCAGAACAAAGGGTTTTAGCCCTGGCATTCGCTTTGGAGCGGTTGGAGAATCGGCGAGTGCACAGAAATCCATAGTCTTTGCGAAAAACCGACCCGGCGTGGATCACCTGAGAGTAGGGGCGTATCGCCTAACGGAAAAATAACGTGGTTACCATAGGGGGATTGGACGGCGAAGGCCGTTGTGGGATCATGGCGTTTGTGGCCGCCGAGGACGCGATGCCGGGCCTGCATGATTGACTCCCATACCGTTTACGTGGTCAGCCTGGTGTCCCAGGCGACCTCCGCGCTGACACTGGTGTTGCTCGCCTTGAGCGATCGGCGGGCGCGCGGGCTTACCCCGCTGGCGCTGGCGTGTGCTCTGCATGCCGTGGCCATTCGGTTGCGGCCCCTGTGGCGGGGCACGGGCCGCTGGCCTCCCGAGGCCGCGAGTGCCGCGCTGCTGGTTCTCATCTTCTTCCTCACCTATGTCGGTCTGCGTTCGTTTGTGACGCATCGGGAGTTTCGTTCGATTCCCGCCTTGTTTGCGGTGGGTGGATGCATGGTTTTGGTGACGGTTTTGGCGCCGTTCAGCATGCTCTGGTCGATGCAGATCGCGAGTGCGGGGGCGATCTGCATCATGGCCGTCACGGTTGCGATGCTGTGGCGGGCCGGCAGCGCAGCGGTGCGCGGGCCCGCGCGCGCTACGGTGTGCCTCTTGGTCACGATCGGCACGCTGTTTCTCCTGCGCCTGCCGCTGGAGCCCCATGTGCCCGCTTCGCCGCTGCTGCTTTTGATCCGCCACGCAACCATGCTCAGCGTGACGCTGCTGGCATACTCCTTTCTCGCGGTCTATGTGGCGGAGACCAAGCGGCGGCTGCAGGAGGAGACGCGCCTGGATGCGCTGACCGGATTGTGCAATCGCCGGGCGATGGAAGAGAGGGCGGCGCAGCAGGTTCGGCTGGCCGGGCGCACGGGACGCCCGCTCGCGTTGCTGATGATCGACCTCGATTCGTTCAAGCTGCTGAACGATACCTGGGGGCACAGCCTGGGTGACCGCGCCCTGTGCGCCGTGGGCGATCTTTTGCAGAGGGGCACAAGCAGCGACGACACGGTGGCGCGCATGGGCGGCGAGGAGTTCGCCGTGCTGCTGCCGGGGCGCAGCATCGCCGCCGCCGGCAGCCTCGCGGAGGCGCTGCGCGCGACCGTGGCCGGGTTGCGGTTGATCGAAGGCGGCCGGCCGGCGTTGTTTACGATGAGCATCGGCGTGGGTGTTCTGGATACGGGCGAGACGACCTGGACGGAGATGCTGCGGCGCGCGGATGTGGCGCTCTACCGGGCCAAGCGCGAAGGACGCAACCGGGTGGTGTTGTGCGCCTCTGCGATGGCGGCCGCGGTGCCGGCGATGGCGGAGAGGGGAGAGCCGCGGCACCGGGCAGCGGAGACGCCAGCGACCGGCCAGGTGGGAAAGGAAACGCTACGGAGCGGGCGGGATCCCGCAGCAGTGCTGCGCTGAGGACACCGCGCCAGCGACCTGCGTGCGTTGCCGAGAGTTCTGCAGGAGTTCTTTGTGCCGCGCAAGCTGCGTTCTTAGCGCATGAACAGGGTTGCTGTACCCAGCCTTCCATGTTGCGGGCCTTCAGCCCTCAATGCACGCTTTGCGGCTTCCCTGGGGCTGCGCCCCAGGCTGTTATGTGACGCGCCGTTGGCGCTGGGCACAGCTTGTGTGATTCTGCTCTAGCGAATGCCTGCTGGAACACCTTGAATCCAGTAGAGATATGTCCAACTACCTTCAGGCAATCCGCTAAACCTGAGCACAATCCGCTAAACCTGAGCACAATCCGCTAAACCTGAGCGCAATCCGCTACAGCGGCCATTAACCGCGGTCATAGTGCACCAGAATCTCCTGCTCGCTGGCGATGACCTGTCCATCCCGGGTCGCCGGCGTGAACACCCAGGTGTGCACCGTCTGCAGCACCGTGCTGTCGATCGATCCGCCGAGGCCCTTCACCAGCGTGAGCTGCGTTACCTTGCCGCTCGTGTCGATCACGACGTCTACGATCACGCTGCCGGAGGTCCCGTGCGGGAGGCCTGACAGATCGGGTTCAGGCCGGGGGCTGAACTGGGGCAAAGCAATCTTGATGTCGCCGTCACCCAGCCCGCTGGGTCCACTGGCGCCCGGCCCCGCCTCGGCCATCTGCGCTGGCGCAGGCACCGGGGCCGGCAGCGGCCGGCTCGCCGGTCGCTGCGGCGCGATATGCCGCGGCACCTTTGGCGATGTGATGTGCTCACCTGCCTGCTGCTGCCCGCCGGGGCTGTAGGTCAGCTGCAGGCGCTGACCACGGGCTGTGCCAGGCAGTCGCAGCCTTTCTGGATGTTTCAAGGCAAATCTCAACGCCAACGCCATAGCCAGACCGATCGCCAGGTGAATGCCGAGCGAGCTCCAAACACCGATGGATGGCCGGAATCGCGGTTCTCTCATGCAATCCTCCGCAGCTCGCTTCCTCTGTGGCCTCATCTCTGGCCTTCCGTTAGGACGCGTACCGGTCGCGGAACGTTAGGGCAAAATGCATGTTCTTATGGAGTGTGCTCTCGACCGGAGCGGACGGTTTTATCGTCCGCGTAGTGGAGAGACCCGCTTTTTGTTGAAGTTAGACTAGCGTGGCGAATTCGAAGTTCCTTACACGCTCCACGACTGGGCATTGTCGCTAACCCAAACAAAAAGCAGGTCCTTCGCTTTCGCTCAGGATGACAAACTTTGTTGATGACAAAACTTGTTGATGACAAATTCTGTTAAGGTGCATTTCCTCCGGGAACGACAGAAAGAAAAGCAGTAGGCGCTCTATCTGCAGAGGGCAACTTGTTCTATGGGCGAGTCTTTGCGATATCGGGCCCGAGCTGCTCCTGCGCGCTGGGGGCGGGCTCGGCGGGAATGGGCTCCTCGGTGCGGTCAGCTTCGGGTCTGCCGTTCAGATGATGTTTCGTCAGTCCCTCCGTAAGCAGCCCGAAGGCCTCTTCCGGTGTATCGGCAAATTGGAATAAATCTTTATCCTTGGGGGCAATCGCCCCCTTTTCGGCCAGGAAATCCATATTGATGACGCCCTTCCAGTACGCCGATCCGTAGAGGACGACCGTAATTTTCTTGGCGAGCTTTCCGGTCTGATCCAGGGTCAGCAGCTCGAACATCTCGTCCAGCGTGCCGAAGCCGCCGGGGAAGACCACCAGCGCCTTGGCCAGGTACGCGAACCAGTACTTGCGCATGAAGAAATAGTGGAAGTTGAAGTTCAGCGCGGGGGTGATGTAGCGGTTGGGCACCTGTTCAAACGGCAGCACGATGTTGAGTCCGATGGTCTTGGCGCCGGCCTCCCAGGCGCCGCGATTGGCGGCTTCCATAATGCCCGGACCGCCGCCGGAGGTGACCACAAAACGATGCCGGCGGCCGGGCAGTTTTTTCGCCCAGGTGGCCATCCGGCGTGCCAGGGTACGGGCGTCCTCGTAGTAGTGGGCCATCTCGACGGCGGACTCGGCTCGTTTGCGCTTTAGATCGCTGATTTCCGCGTGGGTAAGCTCCTCCCCGGTGGCGGGCTGCTCCTCGGCGGGTGCGGGCTCCTCGGAACCCTCGTTGGCGAGCAGTTGCAGCTGCCGGTTGGCGACATCGAGCGCGCGAAAGCGGGCCGAGCCGAAGAACACGACGGTGTCCTGAATGCGCTCGCGGCGAAACCGCGCCATCGGCTCGGAGTATTCGGCGAGGATGCGCAGCGAGCGGCCGTCGGGAGAGTCGAGAAACTCGGGGTTTTGGTAGGCCAGCGGAGCAGCCGGAAGAGCCCCAGGGGCGGCGTTCGGTTCTCGGTGGTTTCGATCCTCATCTTCATGTGCTGTTAAGTTGCCATTGTCTGCATCCGCCATCGCAAGATGGTATCGCGAGCCGCGCAAAACGGAGTCTAAGGGGGCAAACGTTCTTCGCGTCCTTTGCGTTCGCTGTTGTTCTTAAAGCGGGAACGCAAAGGACGCAGAGGAAGGCGCGCGGAGGACGCGAAGGCTGCTTATCGGCGCAGATCGCGGTAATGCAGCAGTTCGCTTACCCCGATCCACAGATCCAGCAGGCCGATGCCGCTCAGCAGGCCGCGCACCCAGCCGCGCAGCAGCCAGTTCGCCGCGGCGGGATGGCCGAGAATCCAGCCGTTCGCGTCCCAGTAGCGCGGCGACCACGGAAGAACAGTCACAAGGCCGCCGATATACAGGCAAAAGATGACCAGCATCGCCAAGCTAAGCCGTTGCAACCACACGGGCGCAAGCTCCGGTTTGCCCGCGAGAACGGCGGGGGCCTCGGGCGCTTCGGGAAACAGCTCGCCTTGGGAGTGCGACGGCATTCTCACCACGTTAACAGCGTGGCAGCCTCGCCGTCTTTGCCGGGCGCGTCAGATGCATGGGTCGGTTCGATGCGGTAAAGGCCGCCCCGCCCTTCCCCGCTTGTCACACGTAGGGATCTGATTCTCGGCTTTCGGGGCAGCGAGAGGCAAACAGCAGATCCCACCGCTGCGCTGCGGGATGACAACAAAGGCTGCGGGATGACAACAAAGAATGCGAATGCAGAGAAAAGGGGACAATGCAAAGCGGCCCGAGCCTGTCTGCGAGAATAGAAGGGCGATGCTGCAATTATCCGGCGCCGGTAAGCGCTTTGGCCACAAGCTCCTGTTTGAAGATGTCAACTGGCTCATCACGCCCAACGAGCGCACGGGGCTGGTGGGCGGCAATGGCACGGGAAAATCCACGCTGCTGAAGGTGCTCGCGGGCAGCGAGGGCCTCGACTACGGCCAGCGCACGCACACCCGCGGCATGACGCTCGGCTATCTGCCGCAGGATGGCTTGGCGCTCTCCGGGCGAAGCGTCTTCGAGGAGTGCCTCAGCGTCTTCGATGAGTTGCGCGCGCTGGAAACCGAGTACGAGGGGCTGACGCACACGCTCAGCGAGGCCGACCCGAAGTCGCGCGAGTATGCGACGGCTGCCGATCGCTACAGCGAACTCGCCGAGCTGCTGCATGTGCACGATATCTACACGCTGGACGCGCAGGTAGGCGCCGTGCTCGGCGGGTTGGGCTTCAGCAAAGAGGATTGGGAGCGGCGCACGGAGGAGTTCTCAGGTGGTTGGCAGATGCGCATTGCGCTGGCAAAATTGCTGCTGCAAAAACCGTCTTTGCTGCTGCTTGATGAGCCGACAAATCACCTTGACCTGGAAAGCCGCAATTGGCTGGAAGAGTATCTGCAGAGCTATGAAAACGCCTTCATTCTCATCTCGCATGATCGCTACTTCCTCGACCAGACCGTCAGCAAGACGGTTGAGGTATGGAACAAGCGGATGCATGTGTATCACGGCAACTATTCGAAGTACCTGACCCTCAAGGACGAACGCCGCACGCAGTTAATGAGCGCGTACAAGAACCAGCGGGAGCGCATTGAGGACCTCGAAGCCTTCATCAACCGCTTTCGCGCGCAGGCTACCAAGGCCAAGCAGGTGCAGTCGCGGATCAAGGAACTCGATAAGATCGTCCGCATCGAGGTTCCTGAGGAAGAAGCGACGATTCACTTCACGTTTCCGCAACCGCAGGCGAGCGGCCGCACCGTGCTTGAGGTGAAGAACCTGACCAAGCAGTATGGCGACAAGCGTGTGCTGGACAACGTGGAGTTCACTGTCGATCGCGGAGACCGCATTGCGCTGGTGGGTGTCAACGGCGCGGGGAAATCGACACTCCTGCGCATGCTTGCCGGCTTGGAAAAGCCGACTGGTGGTGAGATCAAGTTGGGCCACAACGTTGTTGCAGATTACTTCGCGCAGGATCAGTACAAGGTGCTGAACCCCGAAGCCAAGATGCTGGATGACATCACTGGATCCAACCCGCGCGTGGATGTGGTCACGCTGCGCTCGCTGCTGGGCTGCTTCATTTTTACCGGCGATGATGTCTTCAAGAAACTCGGGGTGCTTTCAGGCGGCGAACGCAATCGTTATGCGCTGGCGAAGATGCTGGTATCGCCTGCAAATTTTCTGCTGCTGGATGAGCCCACGAATCATCTCGACATGCGCGCGAAGGATGTGCTGCTCGAAGCCGTGCATAACTTCAGCGGAACGGTATTGTTTGTCTCGCATGACCGCTATTTCATCGATGGACTGGCGACGCGGGTCTTCGAGGTCGAAGACCGCCGCGTGCACATCTATCCCGGTAATTACGAGGACTACATGCACCGCAAGACCGGCGGCGCACCGGCAAGTACCACCGAAGCCGCGACACGCATGAAGACTGATGCCTCTACCGGCGGCACCATCGATGCAGCTACCGGCATGTTCAAGCCGGTGAAGCAGGTTGGGGTCAAAGCCGAGCCCGCAATGATCCCCGAAACCACGATGGAAGCGGTATCCGCGGCGCCGATATCTTCGCCGGCTCCTACGAACGGTACATCGTCCACTCACGAGATCGAAGGTTCGCTCGCTGCCGTCAAGTCCACGCCGAAGCCGGCTGCAAAGCGCGTGAACCCGCTCAAGCTGAAGCAGGTTGAGGATCGTGTATCGGCGATCGAGAGTGAGTTGCCGGAGCTTGAACAGCGCATCAGGCAGGCGCAACAACAGCAGGCGATGTATAGCACCGCGGAGGCTGCGCGGGCGCTTGCCGCCGAGCTCGAAGAACTGCGCAGCCGGCATGAAAGCCTGTCCGCCGAATGGGAAGAGCTTTCCATGCAGCTTGAAGAGCAGACACCCGCGTAAGTGGTATGCAACCGGCCGTCAAAGAGGAAGAAATCTCTTGCAAGAACGCCCAAACGGCGTATTCTATATGTGACTCCCGGTGGGCCTCATACCACCGGAAGTTGTTGGGCTGCCTTATCTGACGAGATAGAGCAGAGCTGCAATCCATCGCAAAGGCAAATGGATCGCAAGGTTGAAGCGAATGTTGATGCGCAACATAGCTTTTTCCTCCTTTCAACGGGAAATGGCGGCCCTGCCCCATCAGGCAGGGCCGTGTTGCGTTTGGCAACCTCGGCTTTGCCCTGCATGGCCAAGCGCGCATCTGTGAAGCCCCGTTGAAAGCGCATCTCCTCAACCTATGCCTGTACGCCTATCCCCTCACTGCTACAAAGGTGTTAGCTCAACGGAGAGATCATGCGAATCCTCATAGTCGGCGCAGGGGCAACAGGCGGCTACTTTGGTGGACGGCTCGTGCAGGCTGGTCGTGATGTCACCTTTCTTTTGCGTGGACGGCGCGGGCAGGAGGTGTGTACGCGTGGGCTCGAGATCGTTAGCCCACATGGCGACATCACGGTGCACCCGAAAATTGTGAGTGCCGAAGAGTTACGCCGAAAGCCAGAGGTCTTTGACCTCATCCTCATCAGTACCAAGGCCTACCAACTCGTGTCGGCGATGAACGATATTGTCCCTGCGGTTGGGCCGCATACGCTGCTGCTGCCGATTCTTAATGGCATGCGGCAGCTGTTCATTCTCGAAGAGCGCTTCGGCGTGGAACACGTGCTCGGCGGCTCCGTGCGCATAGTGGCGGATGTGGATGCGGAGGGCCGCGTGCGCCAGGAGACCACGCTGGGTCAGTTGAGCTATGGCGAAATAGGGGCCGGGCCTTCGCACGAACGCACGGAATGCGTCATGGCCGTCGATAAGGCAATGCAGGGCGCCGGTTTCGACGCGCTTCTGCAGCCGGACATGCTTGCGACGTTATGGCAGAAGTGGTGGATTCTAGCGAGCCTTGGCTCCATCTGCATTCTTGGGCGCGGCGCCATTGGAGAGATCGCAGCGGCTCCGCGCGGACCGGAGTTTGCCCGCGCCGTGATCGCGGAGTGTACCGCTATCGCCGCTGCAAACGGCTACCCCGCCAGCGAGACGATGCTGGCAGGCCATAGCAAACGCATGACGGAGTCCGGCTCATCGCTTACGTCGTCCATGTACCGCGACATGATCAAAGGGGCGCCGGTGGAGGCGGATCACATTTTGGGCGATCTGCTTGAGCGCGCAAAGGGAGTTGCGGCTCCATTGCTCACTGCGGCCTATGTTCAATTGAAAGTTTATGAGCAGGCTCGTAATTTGTAAGGCAAATTGCCTTCGCAACACAGCATTGCATCGCGCCGTGGGCGTTGCCATTTAGAGTACTTTCATGCCCTCGCAATGGCAGCCCCCCCAATGGTCGGATCGTCTCGCCGAACTGGAAGCTCGCTCCGGCGATCTGAAGCAGGCGCCTCTGCGTCGCGATATCCGCTCGCTGGGTGCCCTGCTGGGGCAGGTACTGCGGGAGCAGGCCGGCGATGCCCTGTTCGCCACAGTGGAAGATCTGCGCCGCATCGCCATCGCACGGCGCGAGGCGGAGGCTGCCGGCGACGCAGCGGCGGCCCAGCAGCATCTCGAGCGAGCCCAGGCGTTGACGCGTGAGGCTGCCGGCGACCCACAGCAGGCTTACGAACTGGCTCGCGCCTTTGCCTTCTATTTCGAGTTGATCAATCTTGCGGAGACAAACCACCGCAAGCGCCGCCGGCGCTCTTTTCTGCTCGACGCAGATTCACCGCCGCAGCGTGGCAGCCTGCGCGGAACCTTTCGCCGCTTGCGCGAGGTGGGGCACACGCGCGCGAGCGTGCTCGCGCTGCTGGAAAAGGTCTGCGTGGTTCCCGTCTTCACCGCACATCCTACGGAGGTTGCGCGGCGCAGCGTGATGTTCAAGCGGCGTCGCATTGCGGAGCTGCTGGAGCGTCTGGATGCCCTCGGAACGCCACCGATTGAGATGGAGGCGCTGGAGAACGAACTGCTCGCCGAGATCACCGCGCTTTGGCAGACAGACGATGTGCGCACGGCACGGCCCACGGTGCGCGATGAGATCCGCATGGGGCTCGACTACTACGAAACGTCTTTGTTCAGTACCATTCCTGTGCTGTATGCGGAGATCGCAGCGGCTTTGGACGCGGAGTTTCCGGTTGGGGAGCCGGAAAGCAGATCCTCTGTGGGGATGACAGAAAAAGAGGCAAAAACATCTTTCGCGGAGTTGCCGGTCGTTGTGCGCTTTGGCTCGTGGATCGGCGGCGATCGCGATGGCAACCCGTTTGTGAATGCGGAGACCACGGCCGAAGCCGTAGCCATGGCGCGCGATCTGCTGCGCCGCCACTACCTTTCGCAGCTGCATTCCATCTTCGATCAGCTGGCCTCGTCAACGCAGCAGGCGCCGATCTCCGCAGTGTTGCAGGAGCGCCTGAGCGGGTACCTGCAGCAGCTGCGAGCGTCAGGGCACACAGCGTTCGCGGAGCGTTTTCCGCATGAGGCTGTGCGGCTCGCCATCGCCTGCATCACGCTGCGGCTGGGCGGCGCGCCCCCGACAACCATGAATCGCAACCTCGCGCTCTCCGATACCGCGACGCTTCCGCGTTATGAGAGTGCAGCGCAGTTGCTCGATGACCTCGCTGTGCTGCGGGCATCGCTGGCGGAGAATCATGGTGAGCGGCTTGCGGAGCTGTATCTCGATCCCCTGCTGCTGAGTGTGCGCACCTTTGGCTTGCATCTGCACACGCTGGATATTCGTCAACACGCACGCGTTCATGCCGCGGCGGTGGAAGAGATTTCGGCGTGGCATGAGGCCGGCAACGGACTGCAGCTACCGCCCGCGCCCTCCGCGCAGACCGCGGAGGTGCTCGCGTCCTTGCGTGAGGTTGCAATGCTGAAGGCGCAGGAGCCTGCATCGATTGCGCAGTATGTCATCTCGGGTGCAAGCTCGGCTGAAGATGCTTTGCGGGTGCTGTGGCTGGCGCGGTTAAGCGGGGTGCGGGTGAACGGTGCAGGCGCGACCGCGGATGGCGAGTGCGATCCCGGTCTGCAGCCGGTGCCGTTGTTTGAGTCCATCGCGGATTTGCAGAACGCGCCGGATATATGCCGCGCGTTATGGAGGTGTGAAGCGTATCAGCCGTTGCTTGAGGCGTGGGATCGACGGCAGGAGGTCATGCTCGGCTACTCGGATTCCAACAAGGATGGCGGCATGATCGCCTCCACGTGGGAGGTGTGGAAGGCACATCGCGCGCTGCATGAGGTTGCGCGTGAGTGCGATGTGCGACTGCGGCTGTTCCATGGCCGCGGCGGAACGGTGGGTCGCGGCGGCGGACCGACCCATCGGGCAATCTATGCGCAGCCGCTCGATAGCTTCACCGGCGAGCTACGATTAACGGAACAGGGTGAGGTGCTGAACTTTAAGTACTCCGATGTGGTGCTGGCGGAGCGCAGTTTGGAGTTGATGATTGCGGCCTCGCTGGATGCGCTTGAGCGGCCTGATTTGAGCGGCAGAACAGAGGTGAAAGAGGAGAGAGGAGATGCGAGCCGTGAGGCACGAGGTGCGGCGGGTGCCCCGTCCTTTGCAGCTGTATCGCAAAGGGCGGGATTCCTTGCGCCCATGCGTCCGACGGCGACCAATACACACCTCACCGGTGCGATCGATCCCACTTGGGAGGCCGCGATGGACGAGCTCTCGGCCGTCTCGCTGGATTTTTATCAGCAGCACATCCTCGGAGACCCCGAGGTCTTCACCTTCTTCGAGCAGGCCACTCCTGTGGCTGAGCTGGAGCATGCGCGCATCGGTTCAAGGCCGGCGAAGCGTGCCGATGCCAGTGCCACAAAACAACGCTCCATGGCCGATCTGCGCGCCATTCCCTGGGTCTTCGGCTGGATGCAATCACGCATCGTGGTTCCGGCGTACTTCGGTGTGGGCTATGCGTTGGAGACCTTCGCCAAGACAGAGGAAGGTGGACTTTCGCTGCTGCAAGCCATGGCCACCAGCTTCCCGTTGTTTCTCGACATGATGCGCAACGTGGAGATGGCGTTAGCCAAGGCTGACTTCGGCATCGCCGAGTTATACAGCTCCCTTGTTCATGACGGTGAGTTATGCAGGCGCGTGTTTTCCATGCTGCGCGAGGAATTCGATCGAACCCGCCGCATGATTCTTGCCATCACGAAGCAGACGGAGCTGCTGGAGCGCAATCCCGTGCTCACAAATTCCATCCGGCTGCGCAATCCGTATGTGGATCCCATGAGCCTTCTGCAACTGGAGCTGCTGCGTCGCAAACGTGGCGGCGAAAGCAGTGAAGAGCTGGATCGGGCCATCACGGCGACGATCAACGGCATCAGCGCCGGTCTGCGCAATACGGGGTGAGACCCACGAAGGCTGCGTCGGTCTCGCGCGTACATGGAGTACGGCTTCGCTGAAAGAAGTTGCGCTCTTATCGGCGCTGTCCTCCTTACTCTCGATTGGCTGATGCATTCGGCATCGGGCAGCGTACACTATCGACGCCATGCGATCCCTTCTCCCCTTTGCACTTATGCTGTCATCGATCGCCGTCGCACAACAACCCGCGTCCGCTCCAACGACTGCGGTAAACCCCGATGGATCGATCACATTTCGCCTCACCGATCCCGGTGCGCAGGCCGTCAGCGTGCAGACCGACGCGGTCTACAAGCCGTTGCCGATGCAGAAGGACGACAAGGGCACATGGACCGCAACCACGCCGCCGCTAAAGCCCGAGCACTACGGCTATAGCTTTCATGTGGACGGGGTGGAGATGCTGGATCCGCTGAACTATGCTATCCGGCCCAACCTGGTTGGGCTTTCGAGCGATATTCTCGTGCCCGGATCGACGCCGGAACCCTGGGAGCTGACCCCGATTCCGCATGGCGCCGTCACGCGCCACGTGTACACGACCCACGTCGCGAAGAACCTGCCGCAAAATCAGGAGCCGTATCTCGTCTACACGCCGCCCGGCTACGATCCCAAACACAAAGGCGGTTATCCCACCCTGTATCTGCTGCACGGCTGGAGCGACACCGAGGCGGGCTGGACCGCGGTAGGGCAGGCGGAGTTGATCCTGGACACGCTGCTTTCGCAGGGCAAAATCGCGCCCATGATCGTGGTGATGCCGGAGGGCTATGGCGACTACACGTTTGTCACGAGCGGTCATGGGGTGTGGCAGGATCCGGCAAAGGTCGATGACAACGTGAGTCTCTACTCCGAGATGCTTACGGGAGAGATTCTGCCGGCGGTGGAGCGCGACTATAACGTCGCCAAGGATCGTAACCATCGCGCGATCGCCGGGCTCTCGATGGGCGGCCTGGAGTCACTGACCATTGGGCTTACGCATCATGAGCTTTTCAGCTATGTCGTCGGCATGAGCTCGGCGGTGCACGGGGAGAACTTCGACCAGCATTTTCCCTCCTTGGCGGCGGGGAACGCAGGCAGCGGCACAAACCTTCGGCTGCTTTGGGTCGCGTGTGGAACTGATGATGCGCTGATCAAACCCAATCGCGATTTTGTGGTTTGGGCCAAGAGCAAAGGCGTGCCGATCACCGCGGTGGAAATTCCGGGGCAGCACACTTGGCTGGTCTGGCGGCAGAATCTGCTGGCTGTGGCGCCGCTTCTGTTTAAGTAAGGTGATGTGGATGTCGTGTTTTCGGGCTCAAACACAACGTTGTGCAAGGAGAAGACGATGAAGGCGATCCAACCGTATCTCACATTCAACGGCAACTGCAGGGAGGCCATGGAGTTCTACGCGCAGGCGCTCGGCGGCAAGCTTGAAATGACAACCTACGCGGAGGCGCCGGGCGCGCCGATGGCGGATGCCGCCAATCGCATCATGCATGCGCGCATCACCGATGGCGACGCCGTGCTGATGGCATCGGACATGCCGCCGGGCAAGACGGAGCTCCCGGTCAGCGGCTTCAGCCTTTCGGTGATATGCGAGAGCCGCGAAGAAGAGGAGCGCCTGTTTGCCGCGATGAGTGAAGGCGGCAATGTGACGATGCCGCTGCAGGACACCTTCTGGGGCGCGCACTTCGGCATGCTGCACGACAAGTTCGGCATTCGCTGGATGTTCGACTACACGCCCGCGGCGTCGTAGCTCGCACTCGACTCCCGCGGGATATGATCGGGAAACCGACCCTTGTGGTGGAGGTTCTCCGATGAATGTGAAGCTGCACGTCGCGGCTGTGTTGCCGTTTGCTGCGTCCTGTTTACTTGCGCAAGGGAAGTCCGCCGCGCCGCAGACCGTGCCGAACCCGCCGCGTGAGACACCGGCGGCGGTGACGCAGTATGTGAAGTTCGATTCCGCGAAAAACACTATCGTGCTGGAACATGTGCGCCTGATCGATGGGACAGGCGCGCAAGCTGTCCAAGACGCGACCGTCACTCTGATCGACGGCAAGATTGCAAATATCTCTTCTTCGAGACAAGGCTTCGGTTGTGATCACTGCGCGCCGATGCTACGCCTCGATCTCACGGGCTATACCGTCTTCCCGGGCCTGGTCGGCATGCACGACCACATGTACTACATCGCGCGGCCGGATCTCGATGCGCAGGGCCATAGTGAAGCACCGTTGGTGGTGCCGCAGATGACGTTTACTTCGCCGCACCTGTACCTCGGTGCGGGCGTGACCACGATGCGCACGACGGGCTCGGTGGAGCCGTACACGGATCTCAACTTGAAGACGCAGATCGACAAGGGTGAACTCGCCGGGCCGCACATGGACGTGACCGCGCCCTACCTTGAAGGCCCACACTCGCCATTTATTCAGATGCATCAGCTCAAGGATGCGGACGATGCGCGCAGGACGGTGGATTTCTGGGCCGATGAGGGAGCCACCAGCTTCAAGGCGTATATGAACATCACGCGCGCTGAGCTCGGCGCGGCCATTGCAGAGGCACACAAGCGTGGGCTGAAGCTTACCGGGCACCTGTGTTCCGTGACTTATCCAGAGGCCATTGCTTTGGGCATCGACGATCTGGAGCACGGTTTTTTTGTGAACACGCAGCTTGATCCCGGCAAGCAGCCTGACGTGTGTCCGCGCACGGTGGGCAATCCAACGCTGACGCAGATGAAGGCCGGTTCGCCGGAGGCGCAGGCGTTGATCAAATTAATGATCGATCATCATGTTGCGCTCACCAGCACGCTGCCGGTATTTGAGAGCTCCGACCCCGAGCATCTGCATCTGCAGCCGCGTGTGCTCGATGCCATGACCTCCACCACGCGCAACGATTACCTGATAACGCGCAACCTGGAACTGACCCGCGCGAGCACGCCCACGGGCCAGCAGCGGGCGGCCAACTTCCGCAACGGTATGGCATTGGAGCGTGAGTTTGTGGCTGCGGGTGGTCTGCTGCTCGCCGGTCCTGACCCGACCGGTGATGGTGGTGTGCTGCCCGGCTATGGCGATCAGCGTGAGGTGGAACTGCTCGTGGACGCGGGCTTCACACCGGTGGAGGCCATCCGGATCGCCACACTGAACGGCGCAACCTATCTCGGCCGCGCCGATTCGATCGGTTCGATTGCTGTCGGAAAGAACGCAGATCTGGTAGTGGTGAAGGGCGATCCGAGCACAAAGATCACGGACATTGAAAATACCGAGATCGTGTTCAAAGATGGTGTCGGCTACGACTCGCAAAAGTTGCTTGATTCCGCAAAGGGGCGGTATGGGCAGTACTGAAGCGGTTGTGCGCTTCCCATGGCCTGCAAATTTGCCGGGGACAGCTGTCCTGCTCGTGGGGTAAGCTTGCTCGGCAGGTATTCCCGCAGTGCCGCGCAATCGTTAACCAACACGGAAAAATCTAGGAGACAGAAGTGACGCAGAAGATCTCTCGCCGAACTCTTGCAAAATTGATCGGCGGCTCGGCAGCCGCGCTTTCGCTACCGGGCATCACGGCTGAGGCTGAAGCGCAGGCAGATGCGCCGATGCAACTGGCGCCGCGCAGCTTTCCTAACGGCTTTCTCTGGGGATCGGCGACGGCCTCGTATCAGGTGGAAGGCGCGGTGCACGAGGGTGGACGCGGCCCGACGATCTGGGATACGTTTTCGCACACGCCCGGCAAGACGCACAACGGCGATACCGGCGACGTAGCCGATGATTTCTATCATCGTTATAAGTCCGACATTGATCTTATGCGTGAGATCGGGTTGAAGACCTGCCGTTTTTCGGTGGCGTGGTCGCGTATCTTTCCGACCGGCACAGGATCGCCGAATCAGCAGGGCATCGACTTCTATCGCCGGCTCACAGAGGCTCTGCTGGCTGCGGGGGTTGAGCCGTATGCAACGCTTTATCACTGGGATCTGCCGCAGCCGCTGCAGGACCGCGGTGGATGGGAGAATCGCGATACCGCCAAGGCCTTCGCCGATTATGCAGGCCTTATCGCAGGCAAGCTGCAGGACCACGTCAAGCACTACATGACGATGAATGAGATGAGCACATTTGTAGAACATGGGTACGCGGAGGGCACGTTCGCGCCTGGGCTGCAGGTGGGGCGCAAGCGGGTCGCGCAGCTGACGCACAACGTCGTGCTTGCCCACGGCATGGCGGTACGGGCGATTCGTGCAAGTGCTCCCAGGGTCATGGTGGGTTTGGCGGAAAATCCGCGCGCCATCGTCCCGGTGATCGAGACACCGGAACATGTGAAGGCGGCGCACACGGCCATGTGGGAAGAAAATGCGCAGTATCTCGGCGTGGTTCTGGGCGGTCGCTACACGGACCTGTATCTGAAGCGGCTTGGAGCCGATGCGCCGCATTTTACCCCCGAGGAGATGGCGATCATCTCCTCACCGCTCGATTTTGTAGGCACCAATGTGTATCAGCCTACTTATATTCGCGCCGAAGCCAACGAGGCGGGCTATGTCGTTGTCCCCAAGCCCTCGTCGTATCCGCATATGTTCAGCCAATGGCTGGATGTGGGTCCGGAAGCACTGTACTGGGTGCCAAAGATGGTGCATGACATCTGGCATCCAAAGGCAATCTACATCACCGAGAATGGCTGTTCGTCGGCTGATGTGATTGCGCCCGACGGCCACATCTACGACACAGATCGCGTGATGTTTTTCCGCAACTATCTTACCCAGTTGCAACGCGCCGTGAGCGAAGGTGTGCCGGTAAAAGGCTACTTCTTATGGAGCCTGCTGGATAACTTCGAGTGGGCAGATGGGTACGAAAAACGCTTCGGTATCACCTACGTTGACTTCATCACGCAGAAGCGAACGCTGAAGCTCAGTGCAGAGTTCTACAAGCAGGTGATCGCAGCCAATCGCGTGGTGTAGCTTGGGAAAAACGGAACGCGAAGTACGCGAAGGTAGAACGCAGAGGACGCAAAGTACGTCTGCGGACTGACGACCAGGAGTGCTGCCTAACCGAGGTTGACCCAATCGCATTCTGTTTTGGCCTTGGAGAATTCTCTGCGTTCTTCGCGCGTTTTTCCTTCGCGTTCTTTGCGTTCCCGCTTTTTGCCTAGGCAACCGGCTCGCTTGTGCTCAGCAGACGTTCCGCCGCGATCAGGTCTTCGGCGTTCAGGCGATCGGCATGGCGCAGGGCAGGGAAGAAGACGCTCCAAAGCCCTGTAACCACCATGCTGCCGATGCCGCCGAGCACCACCGCGCGCACGGCGCCGAACCAATGCGCGGTGAGGCCGCTTTCGTACTCGCCGAATTCATTGGATGCACCCAGAAACAGCCAGTTCACGCTGGAGACGCGGCCGCGCATTTCGGGCGGTGTTGCCAGTTGCAGAATACTCGAGCGCACCACCACGGAGACCATGTCCGTTGCGCCGGTGATGATGAGCGCGATGCAGCTAAGCCAGAGATTGCGGCTGAGACCGAAGACCACAGTGGCCGCACCGAAGCCGGCCACGCAGGCGAGCATCGTTTTACCCGCGTCCCGCTTGATCGGAAACACACTGAGGCTGAGCGAGACGACCAATGCGCCGAGCGAGGGCATCGCTCGCAATAAACCCAACGCGTGGGGTCCGCGATGTAATATCTGCTCCGCGAAGATGGGCAGAAGACTTACCGCACCGCCGAGGAGCACCGCAAAGAGATCGAGCGAAATGGAGCCGAGCAACAGACGCGTGCCCATGACGTAGCGCAGTCCCGCCAACATCGTGTCGACCGTGAAGCCTTTTTTCTCGGCGGCGCCCCGTGGGTGGATCACGCTGACGAGCACGAGAAATGCAGCGATACAGAGAGAGGTGAAGCTGTAGACCAGAGCCGCGCCATGCATCGCGTGCAGCCTGCCGGTGAGCGCGAGAGTGAAGAGCAGACCGCCGATCATGGGCCCAAACGCATTGGCCATTTGGAAGATGCTGGCGCCCCAGGTCACCGCGTTGACAAAGTGCTCTTTGGGAACCAGCGTGGGGACAAGCGACTGCGCGGCGGGTCCGGAGAAGCAGCGGCCCAGGCCGATGATGAAGAGAATGGCGTACACAGGCCAAACGCTGCGCACGCCATGCAGCGTAAGCGCGAGCAGCGCCAGTGTCGCTACAAGCTGCAGCGTGTAGCAGACCAGAATCACCGACCGGCGATCATAAAGATCGGCCACATGACCCGCTGGCAGCGTGAAAAGAATGCCAGGCAAAAATAGCGCCAGGCCGGTATAGCCAAGCGCGAGCGCGGAATGCGTGAGCTGATAGATCTGCCACGCCACACCCACGCTTTGCGCCTCCGCGCCCATCACGCCAAGGAACCGCGCCGCTGAATAAAAGCGAAAATCCCGATGCCCCCACGCCACGGTCGCTGTCAGCCGGCGTTGACTGTCACCTTCTTCCATACACTATGGTCCCATACTGGATTTCCCGCGCAGCCATTGCATCGGGGGCCATGCACCGTAGTCTGGATGGATGCGCTTCAAAGCCATTCGTGCCGAGCTGCCGCCGTTGCTGTCGCTGGCGTTGCCGCTGATCCTGGGCGATCTCGGCTGGATCGCGATGTCCGTTGTGGATACGGCGATGCTGGGGCGTGCGCCGAACTCATCCCTGGCGTTGGCGGCGAGTGCGCTCGCGCAGGTGCTCTTCAACACGCTCGCGTTTGGTGTGGGTGGAGTTTTGCTTGCGCTGGATACGCTGATCTCACAGGCTCTGGGCGAGGAGGATCGGACGTCGGCGAACCGCTGGCTGGCGCATGGTGTCTTCACGGCATTCCTTCTTGCCGTGCTGCTGACCCTGGGCGTTGCGGCGCTGCCCTTCTTGCTGCTGCATCTGCCCGTGGATCGAGCGGTGCTGCAGGGCGCGATTCCCGCGTTGCGTGGGCTCGACTACGGTGTGCTGCCCTTGCTGTTGTATTTCGCGCTGCGACGCTATCTGCAGGCGGCGCACCATGGCCGCGCGATTATGGCGGCGCTGATCTCCGCGAACCTGATCAATGCATTGGGCGATTGGTTATTGATCTACGGGCATCGATGGCGTGTGAGCCTGCATACCTTCGTGGTCCCCGCTTACGGTGTCGCAGGATCCGCATGGGCGACCAGTGCAGCGCGGCTTTACCTGATGTTGTTTCTGCTCGTTGCTCTCGTCCGGGCCGATCGCAGGCACCGCTACGGGTTGGGCAAAACGCCGCTAAGCATTGAGCTCGCGCAGCTGCGACGCATTGTGCAGCTCGGGGTACCGGTGGGCGCGCAGATCTTTGTGGAGGTGGCAATCTTCGCATTGGCCACCGCCGTTATCGCGACCTTTGGGCCTGTGCCGCTGGCGGGTCACGAGATCGCCTTGCAGTGCGCCAGCACCACGTTCATGGTGCCACTGGCGATTTCGGGAGCGACCTCGGTGCGTGTGGGACATGCGATCGGCCGCGCCCGCGCCAAGCTCGGCGAGGCCGAGCGCATCGCGGCCGCGGGCTGGAGCGGCATCCTCGTGGGAGCAGGCTTCATGCTGCTTTCCGCGCTGATGTTTGTGCTCATACCCGGTCGGATCGCGCGTCTCTTCACGCCTGATCGGCAGGTCATCCAGGCTGCTGTACAACTGCTGCTGGTTGCGGCCGGCTTCCAGTTCTTCGATGGGCTGCAAAGCACCGCCACAGGCGCCTTGCGCGGCGCGGGTAAGACACTGGCCCCGCTGCTCATACAGCTGGTCTGCTTCTGGGCCGTGGGTATGCCTCTGGGTCTGCTGTTCGCGTTTCACATGCATGAAGGCGCGGTGGGCATGTGGTGGGGATTATCGCTGGGGCTTTCGCCGGCGGCACTGGCTCTGCTTTGGCAGTGGCGAAGGCTCAGCAAGACAGCGGTGCGGGAGACCTGATATCCGGCGTTTGGGGACCTCTCGTGCGTCGCTCGCTATGATGAAGGAATGATGGAGTGCGAAGCCGTTGCCTGACACCTCTGAGCTTGCATCGCTGCTGACCGAAGCGCGCAACCCGGCGACGGCGCAGCTGGATCAGTTATCTACGCTCGATATGCTGCGCGTCATCAACGATGAAGACGCAAAGGTCGCCGTGGCCGTACGTGCCGAACTGCCGCATATCGCTCGAGCAGTTGACGCCATCACGGAACGATTCCAGCGTGGTGGCCGGTTGTTCTACATGGGTGCCGGGACCAGTGGCCGATTAGGCGTGCTGGATGCGAGCGAATGCCCGCCGACATTTTCTGTCGATGCGGAGCTGGTGCAAGGTCTCATCGCGGGTGGTGATCGTGCACTGCGGCTGTCCAGTGAGCATTCGGAAGACTCCACCGAAGAGGGTGCGCGCGATCTCCAGGCCGCCGGATTTGCCTCGGACAGGGAGCCGGACACGCTCGTCGGCATCGCGGCCAGCGGACGTACGCCCTATGTGCTGGGAGCCGTCGCGTATGCAAGGAGTGTCGGCGCGCTTACGATCGGTTTAAGCTGCGCTCCTGCGTCTGCGCTCGCGGAGGCTACGGATGTCGCCATCACGCCGGCGACCGGACCCGAGGTGCTCACCGGCTCCACGCGCATGAAAGCCGGTACGGCAACCAAGCTGGTGCTGAACATGATCTCCACAGGCGTGATGGTGCGTACAGGCGCGACGTTTGGCAACCTGATGGTGAATGTGCGGCCGACCAACGCCAAGCTGGTGGATCGCGCTGAGCGCATCATCGCCGAGGCCACCGGATGCGATCGCGGCACGGCTGCCGAGCTGCTGCGGGCAAGTGGCATGAGTGTAAAAACGGCAATCGTGATGCAGCGGCTTACGCTGGGACGCGAGGATGCAGAGCGGAGATTGATGCAGGCCGGGGGTATTCTCCGGATGGCTCTGTCCTGAGCCCTCTGAAGCTTTGGGTTAGCCGAATTGCATCTGGAAAAGCGTCTGCAACTTGCCACCCCAGCCTGGGTTTCAACAAGCAACAGGAGGGTGCCGGCACACCTGAGAATCCTGAGGAGTTGGAAGGAAAATTCGCATGAAAAATACACGTTGGATTGCACCCGTTCTTTCGCTCGCCATCGCCGCGAGCACCGCCGTTGCCGTTGCCCAGAACTATGGCCCACCACCGCCGCAGCCGGGCTACGGGCAGGGCGGCTGGGATGCGCCCCCGCCGGCGTTTCAGGAGGCGATGAGGCGCGGTTTCCAGGACGGCGTACAAGGCGCACGCAAGGATTACGAGAACCATCGGCCACCTAACGTAAACAACCGCGATGAGTTCCGCAATCCGCACTTTATCGCGCCACCGGATCGGCACGACTATCGCGAAGGGTTTCGGCGTGGATATGCCGTGGCTGTAAGCCACATTTATGGGAACCGCCCGCGCTATTAATGCAAATGACCCATAGTGTCCTGAGTCTAAAGTTCGCAACAGAAACTTTGTCATCCTGAGCGAAGGCGGGGTCCCCAGCGAGCGTTCTTTGCTCGTTGGGGTGCAAGCGAAGGACCTGCTTTTTGTTTGTGTGCTGCTGCGCAGACCTCCGTCAGCAGCACACTCGAGCATGATCACCATAGATATACCCAGTTCTTGGGAGGGAGCAGCGGCCTTCAGGCCGCTGAATCCAGCGCTGCAGGAAAGCAGGGCTTTAGCCCTGGGCCGTTTGGAAACGGAAGCAGAGCCCAGCCCTGAAGGGCACTTGGACTGCGCTGCTGTTCCGTGGGCTGAAGCCCACGGCTCCCTCCCAAGAACGACCCTTCTGGGGTACACCTGCACGAATCATGCTCTAAATACAGGGGTCTCTCCACTACGCAGACGGTAAAACTGTCTGCTGCCACCCAAACGAAGAACTGTCGTCGTTTGGGGCCCGGCGCTCCGGTCGAGATGACAGCTTTCTACCTGTAAGTAATTTGCTCTTAGAGCAGTTCTCTCAAAGGTATGCAGTTTAGCTTGTCATCCCGCAGCATAGCGGAGGGATCTGTTTTCCTTCCAGGTTGCAGGAGGTGCAGAGGAAAGCAGATCCCTGCGCTGCGCTGCGGGATGACAATTTCAAAGCGTTGCTGCACACCTATGCAGAAACAGCTTTAGAGGAGGTGGGCAGCGCTGATGCAGGATCAATCAAAAAGCGTTGGCAGTGCCGGGTTTCGTCGCGGCATTTCGATGCCAAGATGCGCGTAGGCGAGCTTTGTCGCTACCCGGCCGCGCGGGGTGCGGTCGATGAAACCGATCTGCATGAGGAAGGGCTCGTAGACTGCCTCCAGGGCATCCTCCTCCTCGGCCAGCGCGGCGGCAAGCGTGTTCAGGCCGACGGGGCCGCCGTCGTACTTTTCGATGATGGTGCGCAGCAGCCGGCGGTCGAGTTCATCGAAGCCGTGGGCGTCGATTTCGAGCAGATCCAGCGCGCGCATGGCAACCTCGCGATCGATCCTGCCCTGTGCACGCACCTGCGCGTAGTCGCGCACGCGGCGGAGCAGACGATTGGCGATGCGGGGTGTGCCGCGCGAGCGCACCGCGATCTCCGCGGCGCCATCGCGGTCGATTTCAACCGCCAGCACCTCGGCCGAGCGCTCGACGATGAAGCGCAGCTCGTCTTCGGTGTAAAACTCCAGCCGCAAAAGAATGCCGAAGCGCGAGCGCAGCGGGGAACTCAGGAGGCCGGGCCGCGTCGTTGCGCCGACTAAGGTGAACGGATCCAGCTTCACAGAATGAATGCGCGCCGAAGGACCGGTGCCGATCATGATGTCGAGCTTGTAATCTTCAAGCGCGGTATAGAGCTTCTCCTCCATGATCGGCTGCAGGCGATGGATCTCATCGATAAACAGCACCTGACGATTTTTCACGTTGGTAAGGATCGCCGCGACATCACCCTGCACCTGCAGTGCGGGGGCGGAGGTCTGCTGGTAGCCGACCTCCAGCTCGTTCGCGATGATGGTCGCGAGCGTGGTCTTGCCCAGCCCTGGCGGCCCGAAGAGCAGCACATGGTCGAGCGCCTCGCCGCGCGATTTGGCGGCCTCGAGCGCGATGGCGAGCTGTTCCTTGGCTTTGGACTGGCCGATGAACTCGTTCAGCCGATGCGGCCGCAGCTTCAGCTCGAACTGCGCGTCATCATCCAGCACCCCGGCGGAGACGAGCCGGTTCGCCTCGCTGTCGGTGCTGGTCTTATGGGCGCCGTTCGCGAACGGCGCGCGGGGGTTGGGCGGAGACGCCATGGTCTTCATTGTCTCAGGCGATGATAGGGCGAAAGTGTAAAGTAGGGCAATCGCATTCTGAGGGATTCGCGTTCGAACAAATCACCTATCAAGGTACGGGGAAGGGCATTGCTTCAGCTGGACGGCTAGGTAGTATCTGACAAGTCATTTTTGTTTTTCGGAGGGAGGTCCGGGCTTCAGCCCGGACATTGAGTGCGGAGAAGAACGGGGCTTCAGCCCGGGGTTTTGCGCTGGCAACGGAGAGAACCCTGGGCTAAAGCCCGTAAATTTGGCTCTCCTTCTCGTGAGGCTGAAGCCCCACGCTCCCTCCCCATCCTCCTCCAAGATGCACTCCGTACGATGATCGTGATTCGCACAGACGCTGTCTAAAGCCATGCCCTTCCCGAGACTGGGCTTTCATCACACGTTTGCTACAGGTCCAGCAGCAGAAGCTCGCAGCCATGCGGTGGGATGCGCCAGATAAACTGCTGTCCGGCGACCGGCGCGCCACCTCCCCAAACCGCGCGCACCTTCCACTCGCGGTCCGCAAGATCCGCGCCGAACGCCGAAAGCTGTTTGGTCACGCTGATCTCGGAGTCGCCGAGGTTGAAGAGCGCCACAGCCTTTTCGCCGCCGGGCATGTCGGCGCGCCAGGCGATCAAGTCACCTTCCCCCAGCACCTGTGCGCTATGGGTGGAGGTCTGGTTGATCCGCAGAACGTCTGGGTTGGTCAGCAGCGCCAGGGTGGGCTGATCCAGCAACGTCAGATTGGCGCCCAGAATCAATGGGCTGCGCGCGATGGCCCAGAGCGTCACCTCCGTGTGCTGTTCGTCCGGGGTGAGGCGGGAGGCGCGCGGATCGCCCCAGCCCGGAGAGGGCTTCAGCTGACCCAAGGGCAGCATATCGGCGTCGGGCCAGTCCCCCGGCTGCACGTAGGGCGCCCAGGCCGCCAGCCGGGCAAACTGGTCCTTCACGCCCTGCGGAAAGTCCTTTCCCTGCGACGACCAGACATCCCATTCATCGTCGGAAACCCGCCACATATTGGCCAGGGACGCGACCTCCTGCCCATGCGAGAGGGCCGTGGGTCCGGGCGACAGGCTCAGCACCATGGGCCGGCCGGTCTTATCGATTGCGCGGCGGATCTGTTGAATCTCCGTCAACTTATAGGGACGGTTGGAGATGCAGTCCACCTTGATCAGGTCCACGCCCCAGCCGGCGTACTGCTGCAGGAGAGAGTCGTACCAGGCCTGGCCGGCGGCGTTGTCCTGCACACCCCAGTTGGTCGGATCCCAGGGGCAGGCGTCGCCGGTGTCGGCTGCGTCCCGCGCGTGGAAACTTGAGCCTTCGATGGGCAGATTGCGCTCCGTGCTGGCGCGCGGAATGCCGCGCACGATGTGGATGCCGAACTTCAGCCCCTGTGCGTGCACCCACGTGCCGAGTGCCGTAAAGCTGGTCTCTTCGATGGTCGCTCCCAGGGAGTTGGGAGGTGGAGTCGCCGCGTTCGCCTTCGCCTTCGCCGTTGGCGTTCCGGCAGACGGAAAGCGAGCGGGCACCGGCACATAACGGCCATGCGCGTCAATTGCGTAGATCAGCTTCCCCGGCCTGGCGCGGGCCTTGGGATTTTCGAGGAACCAACCCTCGTCGATAACGGCATATTGCCAGCCAAACGGCTTGAGTTTGGTCCTGAGCACATCGACGTTGGCGCGAAACTGCGCCTCCGTGATGGCTAGGCCATACGCATCCCAGCTGTTCCAACCCATGGGCGGCGCGGGCGCCACGTCCGGTTGCCGCGCGGGTGCAACGGAGGATGCCAGAAGAACAGAACCCAGAAGGAGCAAGCTGCGCCTCAACCATGCCGACATAGCCGCGACTATACCCGAGCCGCGACCACCCCGTCCCGCGTGCGCGCCGCAATGACGGTGTCGGCAAGCGACGGGGTACGAACCGGCTTCGGCGCGGTCTGCACCAGCTTGGCGCCGACGGCATAGGCTTCACGTCGATTGCGCTTCGGGCGCGCCGGGCAGCCCGCGACGATGGTAAAGGGCTCCACCGACCGGGTGACGACGGAGCCGGCGGCCACAATGGCGCCTTCCCCGATGGTGACCCCCTGCAGAATAATGGAATTTACGCCGATCCACACATCGGCTCCGATGCTGATGGGCGCCGAGGTCTCCGGCTGATCCTTGATGTACTCTTCGCAGATTGTTCCGTGATTGTGGTCGATAAAGCGTGTGCCGGCGGCAATCAGGCTGCATCGGCCAATCGTCACCCGCGAGGTGATGTTGAACTCGCAGCCGGTGCCGATAAAGCAGCCCTCGCCGATATCGATGCTGACCCCCTCGGTGTAGGGCCCGGCGGCGTTCAGATAGATGTCATGCTCCAGGCTGCAGCGTTCCCCCAGTGAGACCTTATGCGGCCACGTGACGTCGAGCGAGGAGAAACGGGCGCCTCGCCCGATCTGCATGCCTTGTAAGCGCCAGTAGGCTTTGCGCATGGCGCACAAGGCACCCGCGATGTAGATCTGCTTGACGCGGAAAAACACTTTTCGAACGAAGCGTCTGAACATAGAGTTTCTGCTCCAGAGGTCTTGCAGGATACCGGGCAGGCCGAGGTGTTGTTTCGACCGGAGTATAGGCTTTTCGGAATGCTTTGGGACAGAGAACTTTAGTGCAAGACCGTGTGAACTTCTGGGGGAGATCCCGCCGGAGCAGCGGTCCGCTCGCGGATAAGGAGCGTTCGTGGCGCATCCTGGACGTTGATACGCCTGTCGCCGAAGCCCGCGACTGCTCACCGGCCCGCGTGGCGCTCGCGTAGCTGGTGCATTAGGGCAGTATTCCTGAAACTGTGACTTCGTGAAACAGTATGCAGGCCAGTTTTCTTGAGGAAAACTGGCGCAAACGGCATCGACCTCGGGTACATCATCAGGAATACTGCCATAACCCTGTGTTACCGGTTCAGGGTGTCGTTTGCGACGGCAAACGAGTGTGCCATTCCATTGAGTCACATGGATAGCTGATTACGCGTTGCCGTGCTGCAAGTACAACCAGCAGGTTCCTTCGGGAATGACAACCAGAAAGACAACAGCACTACAGACGAAGGAAGACAACAGCGCGCTACATGCCCAGAAAGGCACGGTAGCGCGACTGGAGCACGCCGGTGCTGCGGGCGAGACCGATCTTGGCCACGTTATACCGGTACAGCGAGCTGACCAGCTGCGCCTGCGCACCGGTCACGGTTGCCAGTGCATCTACAACCTCCAGGTTGTCCGAGACGCCGGAGGTAAAGCGGTCACGCGCATCGGAGAGCTCCTGCTGCGCGAGCTCGACGTTGCTCTGCGCGACTTTGACGAGCTGGTCGGCAGAGGTGAGGTCGAGCAGGCTGCTGCGAATCTGTGCATCGATGGTGCCGCGCAGGTTGTTTTCCTGCTCGCGTAAGGTGCTCAGTTGCGCTGCGGCGGTCTCCTCTTCGCCGCGCTGGGCGGCCTCCCGGAAGATCGGAAACCGCACTGTGCCTTCAGCGGTAAACACGCCGTGGTAGGGCCCGCTGTCCAGCCCGAGAATGCCGTAAAAGCCGTTCACCGCCAGGGTTGGCAGGCGCTGGTACTTGATCGCGCGTACCTCGTGCGCTGTGACCTCGATGGAGGCGTCGAGCGCCAGCAGGTCGCTGCGATGCGTGTAGGCGGTTTGCTCCGCTTGCGCCAGATCCAGGTCGGAGAGCTCGGCGAAGGGCGCATTGTCGGTCAGATCGAGTTCCTGCCCGGCCGGAATGCCCATGATGCGGTTGAGCTGAATGCCGTCCTTGTCTACCTGCGCGTCGGCTGAGACGTGCTGCTGCTGCCGCTGCTGGTACTCCACCTGGGCGCGCAGGACGTCGAGCTTGATGCCGATGCCGGCCTGATCGCGGGCTACGGCCTGGTCGTACAGCGCCTTGGCCGCAGTCTCCTGCGCGACCGTGTTATTCAGGTTTGCCTCGTCGGCGAGAATCTGCAGGTAAGCGGTCGCAACCGCCTGCACCAGCTGCTCGCCGCTGTCGGCGGTACTCAGGCTGACGGAACGAACCTCGGGTTTGATGGCGCGGTAGAGCTCAAAGTCGGGAAGGTTGAATAACACCTGATTGAGGCTTACCTGCGCGGAGGTGGTGCTGACCTTGATGATGGTCGGAAAACTTGCCGTGGTGAGGCCCAACTGAGCCAGCAGCGGAGCAACCAGGTTGGGCTTGAATCCCAGGGCAATGAGGTCGATCTCCTGCGTGCTGGAGGCGGCCCGGAACTGCAGGTTGGGAATCAGGGCATTCTTGACCTGCCCCGTGGAGCCGTACAGCAGGCGCTCATTGGCGCGCACGTATTTTTGCCGCTGATTGCGCTGCAGCCCGAGCGCGACCGCGTCGTCGAGAGAGAGCGAGAGCGGGCCATCCGTCGCTTTTTCAACCGGAAAATCACCGGGGCCGGAGATGGTTCCGGGTGCGGCGAAGCGAACGCCGGAGCCCGGAGGACGAACCAGCCCCGTGTCCTGCGAGGCCAGCAAGGAACTGGGCGCCTGCGGCAGCGCGGTGGCGGCACCTGACGGCGTAATCACGATGGGCGGGTTCGCCGCAGGGCTGGTTGGGGCAGTGGGGGGAGCGCCGTTCTGCGCGTTCATGACAGCGCACGGCAACAGCACGGCCACGGCTGCCGCCGTCAGGAGCTTGGAGCGAATCTGCACGTTTCTTTAGAGTGCCATGCCCGGCCCGGGGATGCGAATTGCGTGAGGTTTTCGTGTGACGCTTCGGTGCCATTCCCGAAAATGCTGAGATGGGCAATGGAGGGTCGAAAGACAGGAATTTAGAGCGCGCTTGTGTGAATCGCAGGAAGCGGTTCTTTGGGTTAGGGTCGTGGGGTGTAGAAGCGGGCTTTTGCGGGCTGAACCATCGCGGGCTTTCAATAGTGTCTGCGTGAATCATTTTTTGCTTTTTGGAGGGAGGTCCGGGCTTCAGCCCGGACCTTGGTGCGGAGAAGAACGGGGCTTCAGCCCCGGGTTTTGTGCTGATGCTGGAGAGAGCCCAGGGCTAAAGCCCATAAGTTTCGCGCTCCTTTTCGTGGGGCTGAAGCCCCACGCTCCCTCCCCACGTTCCTCCAGATGCATCTCTCCCCATGAGCGTGCTTTTGTCCGACGCTCCATAGCTCCGCCCCCCCCCCCGGCAACCAGCTCAAAGGTTTTCATTCACGCCCTGATCCGTGGGCTGAACAGCTTGCAGAAAAACACTCTGCTCAGCCCAAAACCTTACCCAGTGGCTAAAGCCGGATTGAAGCAAAGTACTTACGGGGTGGCTGAAGCTACCCCCTTCCCAAGCACAGCGTTTTTCCGTAGCCAGTGAAGCCCACGGCTACACCGAAGCGTTCGTCAGAACACTAACGCGAGATCTGTTCTTCCGCTGCCTGGAGGGTTGCCGCCGTCGACGGATGGAATCCGGTCTTGGTCTCATCTTCCTGCTGGCCGATGCTCTTGAACAGAACGGCGCGGCCGGCGATGTGCACATGCGTTTCGGTAATCTGCCAGTGGCCGGGGGCGATCTCGCGCCGCTCGACGTCAAAGATGCCGCCCCGGTCGAGCTTGCCCAGAATGCCGAAGCCGATGCGGACGTCGTCGGTGAGGGTGCCGCGCAGCGTCTTGATGCGGTCGCTGCCGCGGGCCACGACCATCTCCCCGGCCATGGTCCCGAGCACACGCGATTGCATGTCCGGCGATTTGAAGGCTGGATTGGGCCGGAAGTGGAGGATGACCTCCTCCGCGTTCTCCCCTGTGATATTCCACAAAAAGGCGTCCGGGAGCATGGTCAGGAGTTCGTGGGCCTGCGCATCGTCATGGTCGCCGTCTTTGCGCTTCTTTTCCTGCTCGGATGAGCTGTTGACGAAATCGCGGATACGCCGGAGCTCATCCGCCTCATCGCCGCCGGTCAGCTTGCGCCCGTTCAGCGAGATCATGCGGCTCAGATTGCCCTGAGGCGTCTCGATCACCTCCGACACGATGTCCCTGTCGGGCTGCACATCGTGGTCGCGATAGTCCCAGGCGCTGTGGTCCAGTTCGGAGGACTTCAGCTCCGCGCTGACGGCGGCGTGCACGGCTGCGAGTGCTGCATCCGAACCCTGCGCAGGGGCGCGTGTCCCGGCGCCCAGGGCAAAGCCTGTAAGGCAGAGCGCCCCAAGCGCACGGAGGCTACCGGGGACCTGGTGGGGCCGAGGCGTCATACTCCTGCGCGCAAACGCTTGTTTCATCGGGCTGCTCGGGTCATCGGGGCTACTCAGGGATGATCTTGACGAATGAACCCTCGGGAAGTCTGGCACTCCCGAGTACATGGACGACTCCATCGCGTACAAAGCCGCGATGGGACGTGCTTCGTGACTCCCCGGCCTGCGCCAGGAGGCCAGTCTGCTCGTGAACGCCGCCAAAGCCGGCCGGCACGGGAGGAGCGGTCGCCGCGGTGGGGTAGGGTGTGGCGCGCAGTGGCGGCTCCGAGGCGCCCGCCGGGCGGGATTTGCCCATGCCGCGATCCATGGCCTCATTTGCCAGCCGGTCGGCGTCCTTATTCTTGTGGCGGAGCGCATGGTGGATCTGGAAACTCTCAAGACGGGCAATGCGGCGGCGAGCCTCCTCGTGCAGCGGTTTCAAGTCGGGCGAGTTGACTTTGTACTTGCCCTGAATCTGCTTCACCATCAGCTCGGAGTCGGAGACCACGCGCAGGCGGGTGTGCCCGTGCTCCAATGCCCATGCCAACACGGCCAGCAGCCCGGAGTATTCGGCGAAGTTGTTGGTTTTAAAGCCTAGAAACTCGCTCAGCTCAGCCAGAGGCATTCCGGCGTCGTCGGCCAAGACAGCACCGAAGCCGGCCGGGCCGGGGTTGCCGCGGGCGCCCCCGTCGCAGTAGCCAAGCACCCAGCCCGGTTGCAATGGAGGCAGATCCGCCTCGACCGCCTTGGGCCGGGGAGGAAATTTGCGGAAGCCGCCGGCGGGGCGCGGCTTGGGGGGGCGGTCGTCGGGAAACAGCGAGGCCATCGCTTGTAGTGTATGCCGCCCGGTTTCCTTCAGCTGTTAGCTGATCGGTGTCCGGGAGGGATGCCCCGTCTTCGACAGCCCGGAACAGTTCGGGTGCCCCATCTTCGCGACGGCTTTATCGTCGCTAAGGTGGGCTCCTACAGCCGAGCTCCAGTGAACCCACCTTAGGCGCAAACAACGCGCCGAAGGTGGGGCACCCGGGTTTAGAAGGTGGGGCACCCGGTGCTTATCGGGTAAGGGGCGCCTCTGCCTGTGGTGGACGAACGATGAACGGGAGTATCGCCGAGCAGAGCAGAACGACCGCCAGGATGTGCAGGCCACTCGCATAGTGACCCGTGGCCTGCCGCGTGTGCGCGATCAGCAGCGGCCCGAAGGCGCTGGCGAAGCCCCAGGCGGTGAGCATCAGGCCGTAGATGGGACCGACGAATTTCGGCCCGAAGTAGTCGGCGGCGAACGCCGGCATGGTGCCGAAGCCGCCACCATAGCAGAGCAGAATGACGAACGAGACGGTGGTGATGATCGCCACCGTGTGGATGCTCGGCAGAAACCAGAACAGGATCGCCTGCAGCAGGAACATGATCAGGAATACGAAGCGGCGTGGCATCAAGTCGGACACCCAGGCCCAAAAGACGCGCCCGACCGCGTTGCCGATCGAGACGATGCCCACCATCCCGGCCGCGACGAGCGCGGTGATGCCGGCGAGTTCCTGAAACATCGGAGACTCTTGCGAGATGACCGAGATGCCCGCGCAGGTGTTCAGGAACAGCAGCAGCCAAAGCGCCCACCACTGCCAGCTGCGCAGGGCCTCCCCAAGGGTGAAGTTGCGCGAGGACTCGGTCTTCTGCAGCGCCGCGCTAGGTTCCCAGCCCTCGGGTTTGTAGCCTTCGGGCGGATTCTGCATGAAGTAGCCGCCACCCACGCAGATGATCAGAAAAGCAATGCCGAGATACAAAAACGTGGTCAGGACGCCGACACTCTGGATCAAGCGTGTCGCCACAGGCGCGGTGATCAACGCTCCGGCGCCGAAGCCGCCGACCGCAATGCCGGTCATCAGGCCGCGCTTATCCGGAAACCACTTCACCAGCACGGAGATCGGAATGATGTAGCCGAAGCCCAGGCCGATGCCCCCGATAACGCCATAGCTGAGGTAAAGCCACCAAAGGCCGTGGTTGGAGAGGCTGGCCAGCGCCACGCCACCACCATAGAGCAGGCCGCCGGTCATCGCAACCACCCGGGGTCCGCTGCGGGTATTCCAAAGGCCGCCGAAGAAGGCCGCAAAGCCGAGCACAAAGATGGCGATCGTGAAGGTCAGCGTGACCTGCTCGATCGACCAGCCGAAGCGCCCGGTGAGCGGCTTGCGAAAGACGCTCCAGGCGTACACGGCGCCGAGCGCAACCTGCAAAATTACGGCAGCAACTGCGATACCCCAACGCTTACTGTTCATTCGCTCCCTCGTTCCTGCTCTTGGCGGCATCCATCCCGCAGGCCAGTTGGTTCGTTCCGGGCTTACATGAGATGCAGGATGCAGTCACATACACAGTGAGGGTGCGCCATTTACCAGATGCGGCGTACGCCAAAAAGATCAAGCTTGCGATCTGCGTTGATTACGGGGATGTCTTCGGCTAAAGCGTGGGCCGCGATGATCCGGTCGAAGGGATCGCGGTGCTCGCCTGAGAGACGTGCAGCCCTCAGCGCGATCTCTGCGGTCATGGCAAGCCAGAGGTATCCTGCCTTGGCAACGTAGCCAAGCAGGTCTTTTTCCAAGTGAAACGCCATAGGCAGCTTACCGAGCCGCACCTTGGTTCCGATCTCCCAGGCACTCGCGGCTGAGACCAGAATCGTGTTCGCCGGGTCTGCGATCAGCGCCGCCGCCGTTTGTGACAACTGGTTCGGCGCTACAGTAGCCCAGATCAGCGCATGGGTATCGAGCAACACTCTCAACGTTCGCGTCCCATATAGAGTGGGTGGTCAGGATCGCCTTCTTCCCAGAGCCGCAGTTCCTCCTCGGGAAGAGGATCCCAGAACGAATCGGGCAGCACGAAGTTTGGATCATAGGCGACTCCAAGCCGCTGCGGTTCCGGCTTGGCCTGGAAGGCCTCCAGCCTGGCGACCGGCGTCTTCTCCCGCCCGGAGGTAATAATGACCGTTTCGCCTGTCTGCACCTGTTTCAGAAGAGCTGATAGGTTTGTCTTGGCTTCGAAGATCGTCGCAGTGATCAAGTCATCCCTCCTGCTAAGGTAGCTTAGCAGTTTGACGATCACGCAACCGATCAAAGTCTGTTTGTTGCTCACCTTCGCTCTCGGGCGAACGTCTATCGCAGTGAGCAACAAAGTTGACCTCCGGAGTCAGCCACGAGCATGAGTATCTCCCCCGCAATCGTTCTTCCCGGCGACCCCCTGCGCCGGCGTCCCAGCCCCTTTGCGCTTGGCCTGCAGGAGACGCTGGCGGCCGGTACGGCGATAGAATCAGCGGGAGCCGTGACCGCCAAGACTGCCGCACAACCCGCCGGGCGCGCGAAGCTGTCGCCGCAGGAGATGGAGGCGCGTGCCCTGCAGCGCGCCGAGGACGATGAACTTATCCGTGCCGCCCAGAAGGGGGAGCGCTCGGCGTTCGATTCGCTGGTGCGCCGCTATGACCGCAGCGTTCTGCGGCTGGCGCTGCATATGCTCGGCAACGAGCAGGACGCGCAGGATGTGCACCAGGATGCGTTCATCAAGGCCTACCGGCACCTGTCGAATTTCCGGTTCGAATGCTCTTTTTACACCTGGCTGTACCGGATTGTGACCAATCTCTGCCTCGATCAGCTGCGCCGCCGCAAGAGCCGCCGCGAGGATCCGGGAACGGTGCTGGACTCCTCCGGCGAAGAGATGGACCTGATGGCGCATGTGCAGGACGAGCGCGCCGGGGCCGATCCGGCACGGGAGTTGGAGCGGAAAAACCAGCATGTGGCCATCCAGGAAGCCCTGGCCGAACTCACGCCCCGTGAGCGCACGGTGTTTGAGCTGAAGCACTATCAGGGCCTGAAGCTGCGGACCATCGGCGAGATGCTTTCGACCACGGAAGAGACCGCAAAAAACACCTTATTCCGCGCCACGCGCAAGCTGCGCACGCGTCTGGCCGAGGTGAGGTAGGAGGAGTTGTCAGTTCTCAGTTCTTAGAACACTGACAACTGACAACTGACAACTAAGCAACGACGGCACCACAAAGCGGGCAAACGACCCGCACCGGCAACACCTTTTTTGGAGAGGTCCACGAGGAACGCAACGATGCGATGTGAAGATGCACAAAACAGCATGGTGCTGGCCCAGTACGGAGAGCTGCCGGATGAGGCGCAGCTGCCGTTGGAGCAGCACCTGAATCACTGCGCGGACTGCCGCCGCGAGTGGAACTCCTATCAGGCGCTGCACGAATCGTTGGCGCTGGACCCGGTGGTGGAGCCCTCGCCGAATCTGCTGGCCGCCTCGCGCATGCGGCTGAACGAGGCGCTGGACGCGATGCCCGCGCGCTCGGTGGGCCAGCGGCTGTGGGGCAATACCTTTCGCTGGTTCGGCTATGTGCAGGGCGCACCCGCGCTGACGGTGCTTCTGGTGGGGCTTGGATTTCTCGGTGGCAACACCTATACCCACTATCAGGTGGCGCATGAGCGGCAGCTGCCGCGGCCGGTGATCCTGTCGCATCCCTCGCAGGGAACGGTGGCCAGCGTCTCCGGGATCGTGCAGACGCCCAACTCCGATCTGGTGCAGGTGAACTACAACCGGCTGGTTCCGGAGACGGTACAGGGCTCGCTTGACGACCCCGAGATTCGCAAGCTCTTGATGCTGGGCACGCAGCTTGCGAGCACGAGCCAGGCGCACGTGGACTCCGTGGCTTTGCTGGCCGACGAGTGCCGCATCGGTCACGCCTGCAGCGGGGATGATTCCGGAAGTTCAACGAACGAGGTTCGCTCGGCGCTGCTGGCTCGTCTGCGCTACGACAAGAGCCCGGTGGTGCGACTGAAAGCACTCGCCGGTCTGCAGCCCTACATTGCGCAGGACGAAAATGTGCGTGACGCCGTGCTGGAGACGCTGATGCATGACCGGAGCGCCGATGTGCGCACGGAGGCGGTCTCCATGCTGTCGCCCGTGGGCGCGGATTCCAGCGTGCGCCAGGCGCTGCGCACGGTTTCGGCCGAAGACACCAATCCGGCGATTCGCACGGCCAGCTTCCAGGCGCTGCAGAGCGCCTCGGACATTGAGTAGGGGCGAGCGCATGCCGTGCGCCTCTGCATTTCCGCTTGCCAACCTTCACTGCCCTGACCGCCGGGGCCTCAGCCGTGTGCTGTTGTCGATCGCCGCGCCCCTCAGCTGTGCTTTGCTGTTTGTCGTTCCGGCCCACGCGGTTGCGGGGCAGCCGGTACGCGCAACGCGCACGGGAGCGGGTCTGCGCGGAACCGCCGGGGGCCGTTCGCAAGGCTATCTCGGGATTGAATTTCACGATCTGCCGAGCGATGGAACGGGGCTTGTCCCCCGCAATCTACACGGCGTGGAGATCGTGATGGTGGACCATGACGGTCCTGCAGGCAAAGCCGGGCTGCGGCCTCGCGATGTGATTGTCAGCCTGAACGGGCAGGCGATCGCCGGCGCCGAGGCGCTGCGGCGCATGATTCATGACGCCGGTGCGGGCATGCAGGTTGCGCTGAGTGTGCTGCGCAACGGCCAGGCGTTTACCGTGAACGCGCAGCTGGGCGACCGCGACCAGGTGGCCCGCGCCGCCATGGCGCGGCTGGCGGCGAGCAGCCCGGGAGCAACCGCATTTCAGCCCGCATCCCCTGCACAGCCGCCGGAGCTCTCGGGATTTGTCGAGTCATACGCGGACGAAGCGCCGTCCGACCCGGCGCCGCCGCCGCTGCCCCCAGGCCCTCCGCACAGTCAGGGCTTTCTCAGCTCCATGCTGCACAACGGGTCCTCCGCCGGGCTCATGCTCGATGTCATGGAGCCGCAGCTCGCCAACTTCTTCGGTGCGCCGGAGGGAACCGGGCTCCTGGTGCAGTCTGTGGTACCCGGGGGACCCGCCGCACAGGCCGGGCTGCGCGCAGGTGACGTGGTCCTGCGGGCGGACCTCTTTGCGCTGCACAAACAGGAAGATTGGACCAAGCGCCTGCACGCCGCCAAGGGCCATCCGATGACGCTGGATGTACTGCGAAAGGGGCGTCAGCTGACCATGACCCTGCAAGCGGATCTGAAGCACCACTCGCTGCTGGAATGGCCGGCGAAGTTTTAAGTCTAAGAGCGAGTTTGCCTGGGCATGCTGTTTTTCTTTTGTTGTCATCCCGCAGCGAAGCGGAGGGATCTGCTTTTTACCTGTTTCCACGCAGCTGTTTAGGGAACGACGAAAAGCAGATCCCTTCGCTACGCTGCGGGATGACAAATCAAGGGGTAGAACGGACTGACAAATCACGAGACAGAAGCAGCTTTGTTGCCTTTCTTTCTGTCATTCCAGGAGGGAATCTGCTGTCTCACTGCTACTTCGGAGTCGCCGGCTTGCCTTCCTGCACATAGTTCTTGTTCCAGGAGGGAATCTCCACCACATACGTGCCGGGCTTTTCGATGACGGCCTGGCAGCCCAGGCGTGAGTTTAGCTGCAACCCCGGTGCGAGATCCATGCGGTCCAGCTCCTTCTCCTCGGCCTCGCTGATGCTCTTGGCGCCCTGGAGCACAAACAGGTGGCAGGTGGTGCAGGCGCACACGCCACCGCAGGCGTGGTCGAGGAAGATGTCGTAGTTTTCGGCGACGTCCAGAAAGCTCATGGGCTCGCCGTGGCCTTCATAGGGCAGCGTGTCAAAGGGGAACTCAACCGTCTTGTTCTCCGGCTTGAAGGTCACGCGCACCATGTTGGGCGCCGGCGGAATGGAAAGATCGATCGGGGGCAACGGCTTCGCTTCGTGTTCTGGCATGGCAGACTCCATTGTAGCGAGTGCCTCGCGCTCCCAATCGTGGTGTTTCTCGGGACGCCCAACGGGGTTGCGGTGTTCGGGTTGCTGAATAAAAGGAAACGAGGGTGAATGCTGGTGAGAAGGCGCGCTCGTGTCCAGAAAAAATTCCTTCGAAGCTGCCCGCCAAAGGCGCAAAGTCATTAATGAATGCGCATCAGGCCGCGCACGGAGATGTCTTCATCGATCTCTTCCCAATGAATGCCATAACCGTCGCCGATGAGTTCCCAACCCTTGCGTTGCTCCGGCGATGCATCACGAAGCCTGGGAAAGAATTCAAGCGGCGCAGCGATCTCGCGACCGTCCGCCAAGCGCACACGCAGCATATATTCATCCGTTTCCACGTCAATGGCCGTGCCGTCGAACTCAATCCGTGGTGCCTTCAAAGTATTCATTCCATCTCTCCAGCAGAAGGTCGCGATTCTGATCCACAAGCTGACGCAGATACGTGGCCTCATGATTCGGGTACCGCCTATTGTAAGCAATGCTGACAGGGGTCAACCAGAACTTTGCCAAGCTGCGGTCCCGGCGTATGTGGACGTGCGGCGGCTCATTGTTCTCCTGGCTATAAAAGAAAAAGATATAAGGGCCAATCCGCAGAACGACAGGCATGTATTCACTGTCTCACGCTCAATCTTCCTTCGACTGTCCGGGTGTCTCCGGATTCTGCTCGGCTCGCACGATCACATCGGTCGAAGCAGGCTTTGGCTCTCCGCGCCGGCTCTCCTCAATCTGCGCGGGGGCGAATGGATGCGGCGCGCTGGGCCCTTCGCCGAGACTCTCGCCGGCGGCCTGCATGGTCTTGCCGCCGATGGCGCCTGTGACGGCGGTGTCCATCATCAGTTCCGCAAGCCGGCGGGTCTTTTTGTCGAGCTGCTCGATGGCGTTGCGAATGACGCGATGATCGTCACCGGCCAGCGCGGCCTTGAGCTCCAGCCCCGCAGCCTTGATATTTTCGTGTTCCGTCGAGGTCAGCTGCTGCCAGATCGGCTGCTTTTCGGCCTTCTCGACGGCCTCCAGGATCGTCTGGCCCTCGTTCTTGGCTTCGATCACCTGCCGCTCGTGGATATCCTGCTCCGCGTTGTCAAAGCTGTCCAGGATCATGGTCTCCACCTGCTCGTCGGTCAGGCCGTAGGTAGGCTTCACCTCGACCGCTGCCTCCTGACCGGAGCGTTGTTCGCCTGCGCTGACCTGTAGGATGCCGTTGGCGTCGATCAGCAGCTTTACCTCGATGCGCGGCAGGCCGGCCACCATCGGCGGAATGCCTTTGAGGTCGAACCGCGCCAGCGAGCGGCAATCCTTGGCCAGTTCGCGCTCGCCCTGCAGCACATGGATGGCGACGTTGGTCTGGCCATCGACGCCGGTGGTGAAGTGCTCCGTCGCGCTCGCGGGGATGGTGGAGTTGCGCTGAATGATCTTGGCCACCACGCCGCCGAGCGCCTCGATGCCCAGCGAAAGCGGCGTTACATCGAGCAGCAGAAGATCGTCAGTCGCCGCGTTTTCGGCGCCAGAGAGAATCTGCGCCTGCACCGCCGCCCCCAGCGCGACGACCTCATCCGGATTGAGCTCGGTGTGCAGCTTTTTGCCGCGTGCGTCGAGGTGGAAGAGCTTCGTCACCAGCGCGCGCACCGCCGGGATGCGGGTCGAGCCGCCCACCATGACGATCTCGTCGATCTGTTCCGGGGTAAGCTGCGCATCCTTGAGCGCCTGGCGGACCGGGCCGGCTGTCCGCTCGATCACTCCGGCAATCAAACCCTCAAACTGCTCCCGCGTGATCTCACGCAAATACTTTTTTTGGTTGTCATTCCCGAAGGGAACCTGCTTCTCTCCCACCCCCGCCGGAATCTCCAGCTGAATCCGCGCCATCTCCCCCGAACTCAACGCAATCTTCGCCTCGATCACTGCCTTGCGCAGCTGCTGAATCATCTCCGGATTCCCGGAAACATCGACGCCAAGATCCCCCCTGATGTCGTCCAGCGCGACCGCAAGCAGCAAGTTGTCGATGTCGTCGCCGCCCAGATGCGTATCGCCGCCGGTCGAAATGACCTCGAAGATGCCCTCACGCAGCTTCAGTATGGAGATATCGAAGGTGCCGCCGCCGAAGTCATACACCGCGATCACGCCATCGGTGCCGCCGTGCAGCTTGTCGAGACCATAGGCCAGGGCCGCTGCCGTGGGCTCGTTCACCAACCGCAGCACTTCTAACCCGGCGATGCGTCCGGCATCCTTGGTCGCCTGGCGCTGCGCGTCGTTGAAGTACGCGGGCACGGTGATCACGGCCTTGGTGACCGCCGCGCCGAAAAAGCGCTCGGCGTTGCGCTTGAGCTGCTGCAGGATGTAGGCCGAAACCTCCGGCGGGGTCAGCGTCAGGCCGCCGACATTGAGCTTCAGCACCTCGCCGGGCTGCAGACCCTCGGCCAGCTTGAAGGGGAACAGCTTCAGCTCGGCTTCGACGTCGGTGAGATCGCGTCCCATCAGGCGTTTCACGGAGTAAACCGCGTTGCCGGGCTGATGCAGCAGCACCTCGCGTGCGGCGTTGCCGACGGCAAAGCCCTGCGCCGTGTCCTGATCGAAGGCGACCACCGAGGGAACGATGGGGGAGCCGTCTTCGCCGGGGATCACTGCCGGCGTGTCGCCCTGCATAAAGGCCACGAGCGAGTTGGTGGTGCCCAGATCGATGCCGACGACGCGCTGCTGTTCTGCCACGATGAGTTTCTCCTGAAGGTAGCCCGTGCGGTCAGCCTTAATCCCAACCCTATTGTCCCGCGCTTTGCGCCCTTAGCCCTGCCGATTCCTCTGTACAGATGCCGTGTGCGGGTAGATGATGCTGGGCAGGAGCGAGACAATGCCCGATCAAACGCCTGCCGTGGCCTCTGCATCCACTGGTTCCACGCTGATCCCCAGCCTGCGGTACCGCGATGCCGAGGCCGCGATCCGCTTTCTGGAAAACGCTTTTGGCTTTATCCGCCACTCCGTCTATCTGGGACCGGACAACACGGTGGGGCACGCGGAACTGCGCCACGGCAGCGGCATAATCATGCTCGGCTCCGCCAGCAACCCGAGTCCGAACGCAAGGTACTATGCGACCCCGGAGGACATCGGCGGACGCGTCACCTCGCCCCTGTACCTCATCGTCCCGGACTGCGAACCGGTGTATGCCTCCGCCAAAGCGGCAGGCGCGGAGGTCGTCATGGAGCTCGACGAGATGAGCTATGGCGGCAAAGCCTTTACCGTCCGCGATCCCGAGGGCTATCTGTGGTCAGTGGGCGAGTACAGTCCCTGGACGGCTCTCGAAGCGGCAACCTCGGCGTAGATCGCATCCAAGGGCTATGAGCGAAGAAGCCGCCCTCGCGCGCCCTTACATGCATCTCCTGGAAAACCGCGATCCCGCTGTTGTCCTGCGCGAGACCCCGGGCCACCTCTCGGATCTGTTGAAGCTCCTGTCCGCCGAGCAGATCGAACATAAACCCGCAGCGGGGAAGTGGAGCATCCGCGAGATTCTCTGCCATCTCGCCGACTGCGAGATGGTGTGGGCCTGGCGTCTGCGTTTGATCTACGGTGCCGATAACCCCACGCTGCAGCCCTTTGAGCAGGATCCCTGGGCGCGTGCCTACGACGGCGTCGGCTACACCACATCCGCCGCGCGCGCGACCTGGACGGCGGTGCGGCAGTGGAATCTCGCCTTAATCGAGGGGCTTTCGGACGAGGCCAAGCGCCGTCCGGCCCACCACCCGGAGCTTGGTGAGGTCACGCTGTGGAATATCGTCGAAATTGCCGCCGGACACGACCTGCATCACCTCGCGTCGCTCCAAAAGCTCGCCCCGAAGCTGACTACGGAGTAGGCGTATCTGTTTAAATCAATCTTGCTTTTCGGAGGTAGGTCCGAGCTTCAGCCCGGACATTCAGTGCGGAGAAAGACGGACCTATCGGCGCTTGCCTCCCGCCTCCGCGTTTTCACGTTCAAATGCCGCTTCAAAGGCCTGTTCGCGTTCCGAGACTGCTCGTTTGTAGCCTTCGGGGTCAATCCACACTTCGTCTCCCTCGGCCGGCATCCGCTTCAGCTTGGCGAGCATATCGAAGTAGCTCCCATGGGCACCGAGAAAGATATCGCAGGGCAGCCTATGCAGCACGGCGAAGGTCAGCGTGAAGTCGGTCGCGATGCCGGGGTATGACGGTGGACGACCATGGGCAGCCGCCAGCCGGTAGCCGGGATTGACGCTCCAGCTGCCCACGATCACCACGTTGCGTAGGGTGCCGGCGGGCTCACCCGGCACATGCGCGCGCAGGGTCCAGGTCGTGCAGCCTTTCGTGTGGCCTGGCGTTCGGTGGGCCGTCAGCGTGACTCCGCCCAGCTCAACCTTGTCGCCGTCGTGGAGCACGCGATCGACGTGGGCGGGCGCGAACTGCATCGTCTTGTCCTTGCCGGTGCCATAGGCGAAGTCCGTCCCGCCTCCGCTTTCTACTACATCGACATCGCCTTGCATGACCTCGTATTTCGCTCCGGTCTGCTTCAGGATTGCGGCTGAGCCGCCGGCGTGGTCCGCATGCGCATGGCTGATCAGCAGGATCTTGATGTCGCTCCAGTGAAAGCCAAGTTGCTCGACGCTATGGCGAATCAGCGGCGGGGAGCTCGGCAGGTTGCTGTTGATCAGGATGTCGCCCGCCGGCGTAACGACCAGATATGCCGCCAGATCGCGGCTGCCGACGTAGTACAGGTTGTCGGCGATGCGAAACGGCGGCAGCGGCGTCGTCCAGGCGGGATCCTGCGACCCACGGGCAAAGACCGACGACCCGAACGCGAAAGCGGCTGCGAGAACTGTGCAGAGAAGACGATGAAACCGGGCGCGCATGACAGCAGAAGAACACGTCCCGCGGGTTTCCGCCGCTGCTGCCGGGTTGGGGAAGCTATTCCAGCACTGCGTTGACATCGCGAACGAGGTTCCGGACGTAGGAACGGCGGTTCAGCAAGGCGACCATGGCGTCCCTGGCCGTGGTCTTTGCAGCCTCATCCCTGGCGTCCACGGCCACGTCCCAGCCGGTCCAGAGAGCCTCCAGCTGCGTGCCCAGATCACCGAGCATGGCGGTGTAGTGCTCCCGGGCAGAGTGGAGATCCTTCTCCACGGCCTCATCTTTTTCGCCCGTTTGCCGAGCAAACCGCATCTCTTCTAGTTGCATGTTCAATTCGAACGCTTCTTCCAGAAGGTCCGGCGGCGCTACCTGCTTCTTTTCAGTGCCCGCCGCCGCCCGCGCCGCATCGGTAGCCGCGCGGGACTGCTCCTCCATCTGCACGCCCTCAAGCGATAACAGGTACTCGGTTCGCGCGATTGGGTCTCGCAGCGTCCGGTATGCGTCGTTTAAGGCTGAGGAGCGCGCCAGGGCTTCTGCCTGTTCCCCCGGTGGACGCGACGCGAATCGGTCGGGGTGAAGCCGTCGCGACTGGGCGTAGAAGCTCTTTTCCAACTCCGGTGCGCTCAGGTGAAGGTGCCGGGGCAAAGAGAAAAGCTCGAAGTGATCCATTTCGCTCCATTTTAGATAGATAGCCCACATAAGATGCAGGACCTACCTAAAAGATCCTGTAGCCCGTCTCCCATCAACAGATACACTCGTTTCAACTATTTTCCTGCCGATGCATCCTTTGACCATCCAAAGCTCACACGCGATGCGCGCCATGGCCGTTACTGCGTCCATGCTGGCCGCCTATGCCGCGTTTTCGCTTGCGGAGCGTATCGGGCGCACCGATAACTTCTGGAGCCGCCGCAAATGGCTGACCTCCGCGGCTGCCGTCCTGGGGCTGGGGATGTGGTCGATGCACTTCTTCGGCGCGCTCGAGGACCCTTCCCCGAGCGAGGCGGTGTATTCGCTTCGGCTGGTGGTGCTTTGCCTTTTAGTTGCAATCAGCTCCGCCTGGGCTGCCGTCCGGCTGATCGCCTGGCAGCCGAAGTCCCGTGTGCGTTTAATCGCCGCTGCCCTGATTCTCGGCTGCGGTTTTGAGGTGATGCACGTTATCGGCGTACAGGCCCTGCGAACCACAATCATCGTAGCGATCCGGCCCGCGTGGATCGTCTTTTCGGTGCTTTTCGGCACCCTGATGTCTCTGCTGGCCCTGTGGATGGTCTTTGGCGAAAACCATGCGCCCGCGCGCGGCGAATGGATGCGGGTCGGCGGCAGCGCGGTGATGGGTTCAGGGATCGCCATCACGCACCTGATTGCGCTGCATGGCTTTGCCCTCGCGCCCCTGCCGGCGTTTGCGCGGGCTCGGGGCAGCGTTCATGGCAGCGGCGTGGGCGAGACCGCTCTTCTGGTCACCCTCGGCCTGGTGCTCCTGGTCACGCTGGGCACGGCGGCGGTGGACAAGCGGCGCTTTCGCGAACTCACGCAGCTGCACGCCAAGCTGGCGGCCTCGCAGCAGGCACTGCTGCGCAGCGAAGGCCAGCTGCTGGAGGCCAATGCCCTGCTGAGCGAGCTCTCCATTCGCGATAGCCTCACCGGCCTGTATAACCGGCGTCGCTTCGATGAGGTGTTCGACACGGAGTGGCGGCGATCGCTGCGCACCGAGCGTCCGTTAGCCCTGTTGATGATCGATGTGGACTGCTTCAAGGCCCTCAACGACACCTACGGGCATCAGCGCGGCGACGAATGCCTGCGTGAGATCGCGCGTGTGCTCGAAGAGCATCCCCGTCGCGGTCACGACATGGTTGCCCGCTTCGGCGGCGAGGAGTTCGCCGTCATGCTGCCGGGCTCCGACATTCCCGGCGCGCTGCGCATCGCGCACAACATCCGCCAAGCCGTGGAGCAGCTGCAGCTTGAGCACAGGGCATCGAAGGTCGCTGCGTGTGTAACGGTGAGCGTTGGGGTGTGCAGCCGGACGCCCCAGGTCAGCGAAGGCCCCGGTGAGATGCTCTATGAAGCGGACATGGCCCTCTACCTGGCCAAGCAGCTCGGACGTAATCGCGTGGAGCTGCGCGAGATCGTGGAAGTTGAGGTCTGATGTCGCGACTTGAGGGTATCGTGCTTTGATTCTTGGGCGATGTTGCTTCTCTTTCTGTCATTCCCGAAGGGAACCTGCTGTCCGCGCCAAGCTGGGGATATCTCCACCACGCGAAACATGGAGCTGTTCGCTCCAACTAAAGCATGATCACCATAGCTATACCCAGTTTCTTGGGAGGGAGCAGCGGCCTTCAGGCCGCTGAATCGAGCTGCAAAAAAAAAAGGCTTTAGCCCGGGGCCGTTTGGGAACGGAAGCAGAGTCCAGCCCTGAAGGGCACTTGAATTACGCTCCTGTTCCGTGGGCTGAAGCCCACGGCTCCCTCCCAAGAACGACACTTCGGTTTACACCTGCATGAATATTGTTTTAGGCCAATCTGTCTACGCGGTAAAGCTCGATCCACATCCGCAGCTCTTGGTCGAGTTCGGATTGATGAAGTTGAATCCCTGCCGCATCAGCGTCTCTTCAAAGTCCAGCACCATGCCCGCAAGATACAAAAAGCTCTTCGGGTCTACAAAGAGTCGCACCGGACGGGCCCCGCTGGGATCATTCGGCGTGTCCACGCCTTCGCCGAAGACAAAAACGCGATCGCGTTGACGCGGCTCGGTATCGAAGCGGATGTTGTAACTCAAACCGGAGCAGCCGCCGCCCTGCACACCCAGGCGCAGGCCGCCGGCATCGGGCGAGATGCCCTCCTTGGCCATGGCGACGCGGATGCGCTTGAGGGCGTTCCTGGTGATCTCCACCGCCTGCTTGGCCCGGGGCTGCTGGCCTTCCGCAGTCAGCAGGATCATGCCCGCCAACGGGTCCTTCGACTCAGGACGGGGCGGGGCAGTGGATCCGGGAGCGAGGCTGGTCAAGGAAACGGGCATAACGATCCGATGCTGTCGACCGACGAAAGCTCCACCAGTATACGGCGGTCTGGCCGCCAAGCAGTGGCTGCGTGAATCGCAGCAAATAGTTCTTGGGTGCACTGTTGCCTTCGGAGATAGGTCCGGGCTTCAGCCCGGACATTGAGTGCGGAGAAGAACGGGGCTTCAGCCCCGGGTTTTGCGCTGACGCTGGAGGGAAACCCTGGGCTAAAGCTCGTAAATTTGGCTCTCCTTTTCGGAGGCTGAAGCCCCACGCTCCCTCCCAAATGCACCTCGGAGGATGAGGCATTTCGTACGATGAGGCACCTCGTGGATGAGGCACCTCGTACGCTGATCTTGCTTCACACAGACACTACCTAACCCTGGTTCCCCGCTGAACCAGCCCTGAAGGGCTCTTTCGTTCGAGCGTTTTGTCCGTGAGCTGAAGCCTCCGGTTACACCGAAGCCAGTTACACAGATACTCCCTAGCGGGCGCGCAGCACAGCCACGCCATACTGCGGCAGCGTGATAGTAGAGACCTTTCCGCCCGCCAGCACATCCTCCATGGCGCTGGGCAGCGTGATCGTTTGTGGTGCCGGGTCGTAGTTGGTCAGCACCACAATCCGCTTGCCCTCACCCGAGCGCACGGCCACATCGACCCCGACGGGCACCTCCGGGAGCACGGGCGCGAGCTTCGAAGAAGAGAGCATCCAGGCCACGGCCGCCTTCATCGTGCCCTCGTCCATCGAGGCGCCGATGTAGGTGATCCGGCCTTTGCCGACCTGCCGCGTCACTGCGGCTGGCTGGCCGTCCAGCCAGCCATTGGACTTGCCGTAGCGCAGCAGGACCTCTGTGCCTGGCCGCAAGGAACCGAGCTGCTCGGCCCAGAGGGTGCTTTCGGCCGCAGAGCTTCCACCCGTCCAGTCGCCGCTTAACGGCACGGCGTCCCTTATCGCATAAAACTGCTCCACACGCGCTCCGAGCAGGTCAGTGAGCGGGCCGGGCTGACGCTCGGTGAACAGGCTGTTATCCTCATCCTTCATTGCGCTGCGAGGCCCCAGGACAAGATGACCGCCCCCGCGCACATAGGCATGGAGGTTCGCAACGGCCGCCGGAGTGAGCAGGTTCAACGCCGGGGCAACCACCAGCTTGTAACGATCGAGCGGAGCGGTATCCGCCACAATGTCCACCGAGCGCATAGCCCCATGCAGCGGCCTGTAAAAGCTCATCAACGAATCGATCGGATCGAAGGCCTTATTGTGGCGCTGCCAGTTGATTGCCCAACGGCTGTCGTAATCCTGCAGCACCGCAACCTGCGACTCCACGGTCGTCCCGGCCAGCGCCGGAGCCGCCTTGGCGAACTCGGCGCCCTCTTGCGCGACTTCGGCGTACAGCGGAACCGGCGTCCCGTCCGCGCCAAGCAACGTCCCGTGGTACTGCTCCTGCCCGTTCAAAGCGCTGCGCCACTGCCAGTACTCGACGGCCTCGGCTCCATGGCCGATGGCGTTCCAGGCCATCGCGCGCACCTCGCCCTTGTTGAGCATGTTGTTGTCCGGCGACCAGTTCACCGCGCCCGGCTGCGTCTCCATCACCCAGAAGTTCTTACGCAAAAAACCACGCGTCAGATCATGGGTTGCCCCGTTGCGCACGGGGTCGAGCTGCCCGGTGCCGACATAGTCGTCCCATGATGCCAAATCCAGATCCTGCGCAACGGTGTAGTGGTCATAGGCGTCGAACCAGCCCATCATGTTGGTGGTGATGAACTGCCGTTTGTCCGCCAGCGGGCGAATGGCGTCGAGCTGGTTGCGCTGATAGCCGCGCCAAGTGTCGGAGACGAACTCCTTCCAGTTCAGCATCAGCCCCGGGTTGCCGCCCGACTCCTGGATCGGAATCTGGTTCCAGTTCTGGTAGGTTTCGCTCCAGTAGGCCGTCGTCCAGCGGGCGTTCAGGCTGTCGAGCGTCTTGTATTTGGCCTTCAACCAGTCCTGAAACTGGGCATCCGTCGAGGGACCGTAGCTTTCGTTGGCGTATTCATTGTCGATCTGCCAGCCGATCACATCCGGGTCATGCCCGAAGCGCTCCGCCATCTTGGCCGCCATGATTCGGCAGAGCTCGCGATACTTTGGGTCGCTCCAGTCGAACTGCTGGCGGCCGCCGTGGCCGTCCTTGCGGCCGTCGGCCATGGTGCGCAGCGTCTCGGGATAGCTCTGCGTCAACCACGCGGGGGGTGCCGCCGAGGGCGTTCCGATGACGACCGCAATGCCGTGTTTTTCTGCCGCACGAATGGCGCGGTTCAGCCAGTCGAGCTCGAAGTCGCCCTCCTTGGGCTCCATCGTGCTCCACGCAAACTCGCCCACGCGCACAAAGCCGACGTGGGCATCCTGCATCAGCTGCAGGTCCGCATCCCAGCGCGGCTCCGGCCACTGCTCCGGATACCACGCTGCTCCCAGCAGCAGCGCGGGTTTGTGCGGCTGTGCGGGAAGCGGAGCTTGTGCGTGAACCGTTCCAGCCAGCAGGCCTGCAGCCAGGAGGAGAACGAGAAACGATGGGTGAGAGCAGCGGCGAGACACACGTTCAGTATGTCTTAGCAGGTGGACCGGAGGAACTGTTTTTCTGTTCTTCCTCGCCGCCCATCTTGCGTTGCTGATAGATGTAGACGCTGAGCAGGCTGGCGAGTGTGGCAATAACGGAGCTGAGGCCAGCCAGGGAGCGGCCTTCGTGCAAGAGCCAAAGACCACCTGCAACGCCCAGGAGACCAATCAAAGCGGAAGAAAGAGCTCCACTCATCTTGCTGAAGGCATCGGCATTGACGACTTTTCGCTCCAGTTGACGGCGGTGTGCCGACTCCTGGAGGAAGTCATCAAATATCTGCTTTGCGGCACCAGGATAGGTCTGCTCGTACTGCTGAAGGATCTCGGGAGGAGGAAGCGGGCCGGAGTAGGTGGTAAGGGAGACGGCATTGATGCGAGTGAGTGTGCCCGGTTCGGAGGCTGCAGAGGGGGAGACCTGTCCGTCTGTCGGCAGCTCACCTTCGTTCGTCACTTCGATCCGATGCGCCCCATAGCCCGCCGAAGATCGTCGCCAATAGCGGCCCAGTCACTGGCAATGGCCTCTGCATCGACCTCGTGCCCAGGCTTATTGGGAAGAGGTGACCGGAAACCATTGCCAAACAGGTCCAGTGCATGTGCAAACCCATCTGTAAAGGAAGGGCGCGGGTAGCGCTGGTAGATGCGGGGCATAATGTTCGGTTTTGTCATAATCCCTCCTCTACAGCATTCCTGACGAAAGGAGTGCTGTCAATGACCCGACTAATGAGCGGCGACTGCGGTCGCAGCCTCTTCGGCGACGCCGTTCTTCTTCTTCCAGTCGCCGATCGCGGCGCGGATCGCATCTTCGGCCAGCACCGAGCAGTGAATCTTCACGGGGGGAAGCGCGAGCTCCTTCACTATATCGGTATTGGAGATGGTGAGCGCCTCGGAGACGGTCTTGCCCTTTACCCACTCGGTCGCAAGCGACGAACTGGCGATGGCCGAACCGCAGCCGAAGGTCTTGAACTTCGCGTCCTCGATGACCTGGGTCTCGGGGTTCACCTTGATCTGCAAACGCATTACGTCGCCACACTCCGGCGCGCCAACCAGGCCGGTGCCGACCTCGGCGGAAGATTTGTCGAGGGTGCCAACGTTGCGGGGATTTTCGTAGTGGTCAACAACCTTGTCACTGTATGCCATGGGATTACTCCTCGTGTGTCTTTTGATGATAACTCGGACCGTTTCGGTGCGAAGGCCAATCTTGCCCAAATGAGCCGAAAGCACAAAACGGCGCGTATTTCCATCCCATCGCCGTTCGGAGATGGTAACGTGTCCCTGTTCCCCCTTTGTACTTTCTGGAGGCCTTTCGTGCCGCTTGCCCTTCGCCGTCTCCTTTTGGTGTGCTCCGCTCTGCTGCTCGTCGCTTCCGCGCGGGCCCAGACCACGTTCAACAGCGTTGTCGTCTTCGGGGATTCGCTCTCCGACACGGGCAATATCGCCCATCTGGTCCAAAGCGCCACCGGGGGAGCCGTCCGCTTTCCCTCCGACATCCCCGCTCTTAAGTTCGACTACACGGACGGCCGGTTTACGGACGGAACGGACACGCAGCCCGCCGCCCAGGCCTACCTAGGTGTCTGGATTGAGCAACTTGCGGCCTCCTTCGCCGCCAAGCCCGCGGTAAAGGATTCGCTGGACGGCGGGACCAATTACGCGTACGGCGACGCCACCACGGCCTCCACCACAACCACGGTGACCGAGGGTCCCATATCCATCGCCGTCCGCAACATGGGGCTGCAGGTCTCCGACTATCTTGCGACCAACCCCACACCGAATGCGGGAACGCTCTATGTGCTGTGGGGCGGATCGAACGATGTGCTGCAGGCGGCCGAGGCAGGACAAGACCCTATGGCGGCTGCTTCGACCGCGGTCGCCAATGAGATCGCGCTGATACAGCGGCTGATGGCCGCGGGCGCGACCAACTTCCTGGTGCCCAACATCCCACCGCTCGGGGCGACTCCTGAAGGCGTGGCGAGCGGGGGCGGTACGGCGCTCAACAATGCGAGCGCGGCGTTTGCGCAGCAGCTGACGATCAGCCTGAACACGCTCAAGCAGGGCGCCATGGGCAAGACGTTCAACGTTTACCAGCCGGACATTCTCACGCTCTTCGCGAGGGTCGCCGCCAATCCTATGTCCGTCGGTCTAGGGAATGTCTCCTCTGCCGCGCAGAACATCACCGGCAGCCCCGACGTCTACCTGATCTGGGACGGCCTTCACCCCACGACCACGGGTCACCACTTTGCCGCGGCCACGGCGGCGAATCTGCTCACCGCGTTGGTCTCCAGCGCCACAACGATCACCGCACCGGCCACGGTGCTGGCGAGCCAGAGCGTAACCGTAACCGCGAAGGTGACTTCGACCGCATCGACCGCTACACCCACAGGCCTGGTCACCCTGTTTGCGGCGACGACCGCCATCGCGTCGGGAACGCTGAACAGCAGCGGCGTCGCCACGATGACCGTTCCGGCCAATACCGTCGTTCCGGGCATCTACAACATCGTCGCCGTCTACGCGGGAGACACGACCTTCAACGTGAGCGCCTCACCTGGGCAGCCGGGCCTGGTCATCGCCAACCCCGTGGCGACCACGACCACGCTGACGGCAAGCAATGCGACGCCCAACTCCGGCGCCTCCGTGACCTTTACCGCCACCGTAACGCCGACCGTCTCCACCTATGGCCCGGCCACCGGCACTGTCACGTTCCTCAACGGAACCACCACGCTCGGCACCGGTACCCTGAGCAACGGCGTTGCCACCTTCACGACGGCCACGCTCCCGACGGGCGCGCAGACGATCACTGCCAGCTACCCGGCGCAGAGCGTCTTCGGGGCGTCGACCTCCGCCGCGGTGACCGAGACGGTGGCGACACCGTCGTTCACAGCTACGGCCTCGCCCGCCTCGCTTACCCTCACCTCCGGCAGCTCGGGGACGGCGACGCTGACGGCAGCCTCCATGGGCGGTTATGCCGGAGCGCTTACTCTCTCGTGCGGCACCCTGCCCGCGCATCTCTCCTGCGCGTTCTCCACGACGACCCTCACGCTCGCCTCGACCGGCGCGGCGAACCCGACCTCCACGCTTACCGTCGCCACCAATGCGGCCGTCACCCCGGCGGCGGCGCTGTGGATGCCGACACGCCCGGGCGCCTGGTCTGCCCCCCGGGTCTTTTCGGCGACGCTGCTGGGGCCGGGGCTGGCGAGCCTTCTGTTGCTCATGCTGCGTCGACGAAAGAGTTCTTTGCAAGCCCTGCGCCTCGGCACGGTGCTTCTCGTGCTGCTGTTCGCGGGTGCGGTTATGGGGCTTGCCGGGTGCGGTAGCTCAGGCAACGGCAACAACGCCCCGGCCGGCACCTATACGGTTCCGGTGAACTTCACGCCGGCCTCGGGAACGGCGCAGGTGGTCAACATCTCGGTCACCGTGCAGTAGGCCGCACACTCAGTTGCCTGGAGCCGCAACGTTCTGCGGCTCCAGGCGGCTAGCTGCGGTCAATTGCGGCTAATTGCGGTCAACTGCGGCTAATTGCGGTCAACTGCATCGAAGGGAAGGCCGCTTCCGGCTGGAGGTTCTCCCCTGGCGAAGTTTTTCCACCCGCTGCTCCTGTTTCTGCTTCACCTCGGCTATTTCGGCCCGGTTGTGATGGGGATGCTGGATTCCTCGTTCCTGGTCCTGCCCTTCGGCAATGATCTGCTGCTGATCTACATGGTGGCGGCCAAGCACCACGGGGCGCCGCTGTATGTTCTGGCGGCGGCCACGGGCTCCACGCTGGGTGCGTGGATGCTGGCCCTGGTGGCGCGCAAGCTGGGCAAGCAGGGCATCTGCAAGCTGGCCGGGGAGAAGCAGTTCGACCGGCTGCAGAAGCGCCTCAGCCATCGCGCCGCCGTGGCGATCGCCGTGGGTGCGCTGGCGCCTCCGCCGTTCCCGTACACGCTGGTCGTGGCCGTGGCGAGCGCCCTGGACCGCTCACTGCCCGAGATCCTGATCACGAACTTTCTAGCCCGGGGCGTGCGGTTCGTCATTCTGGCCTACCTGGCCATGCGCTTTGGAGGGGCGCTGCTCCGCTTCATGCAGTCCGCGCCATTTCGCTGGTCGGTGGAAGGCTTTGCGGTCCTGTGCCTGGTCGCGAGCGGCTTTTCGATCTGGCGATGGGTGAGAAATGTTAGGCAGGAGAAGAAGAGCAAGGCTTGAGCGGAGTACCCAGGGCAAACCTACCCCCCCCGGGTACTTTTACCGTAAAGTCTTCCATCGAAAACACTTAGCTTTGGACTTTGGACTCTGGACTTGGAGCCGGCGCAGGAAACCCGTGCCTTGCCTGGAAGCGGATCTCGGTTTAGTGCCGAAAGGGTATCAGGGGTGTCAAGAGGCTGTGCGCGGCGCTTTTTTTTGGGAGGGAGCGGGGGGCTTCAGCGCCAGGAAAAGCTCAGCGGCTAAAGCCGGATGATGAATAAAGCATTTACGGGGTGGCTGAAGCCACCCCCTTCCCAAAAGCAGCATTTTCCGCAGCCTGTAAAGTCCCCGCCCTTCCAGACAGACACTTATTCAGAGATTCCTCAAGGCGTACTCAGGATGGGGTACAGCAGGCAAGTATCCCCAAAAAGCAGGCAAGTATGCGCAAAAAGAGAAAGGGCGTGACGGGAGCCTTCGCTTCCGTCACGCCCCAGGGAAAACAGTGGAGGGTGGTGGGTCAGAATTGGAACTTCAACGCAAACTGCAGCTCACGCGGCACATACGACGGATGCGTCGTTGTGATCTGCGCAAACGCCAGACTTGGAGCGAGCGGTGCCTTTGTGATGGCCGGATTTACGGCAACCTCGTTGGTAGTCGCGGAGTCGTTCTGGTTGTTTGCGACGAAGTAGCCGGGGGTGTTGGAAAGGTTGAAGGATTCCGCACGGAACTCAAGATTGTAGCGTTCCGTCAGAGTGAAATCCTTGAAGAGGGAGAAGTCGAAGTGTTTGAAGGTAGGTCCAACGAGGCTGTTGCGCGGCGTATTGCCGAACTGGCCCAGTTGCGGCGTTTCAAAGGCAGCTCGATTGAACCATTCGTTAATGCCCTTGTGCGCCAGATGCGGGTTACCGATCTGCAACGGACGGGTGGGACCGCCGCCGATGTTGCTGTAAATAGAGTTGCCGGGATAGGAGTAGTTGTCCGTGATGCTGAACGGGCTACCCGAGTTCCACACCAGAATGCCGTTGGAGTGCCAGCCATTGACCGCGATCTTTTCGATCGCGTTGGCGTGGCCCAGCTTCGGGAACTCATAGGTGAACGCAGCGACGAAACGATGCCGCAGGTCAAGATCGCTGTTGCCGTACTCATAGGCGGCGATGTTGAACGGATCGAGGTTGCCCCAGCCCTCCTGCCCTTCCAGGCTGAGATCGGTGACGTCATCGAGTGCGTGCGAGTAGGTGTAGTTGGCAGTGACCGTCAGGCCGGCGCTTAACCGGCGCTGAAAGCTGGTCTGTAAGGCGTTGTAGCTGGCGGAGCCGATCGAGTAATACTCGCCCACGCCGCCGAGTCCTGGCAGCGCCGTTGCGGTGGGACGAACCGTAAGTGGATTGTTTATAGAGGCCGTATGCGGGTCGGGCACATTGATGTCGTTGATGGTGGCGGGAAGATGCCGGCCAAGCTGACCGACATATCCGATCGTCACGACATTGCGTCCGAAGGCCTTTTCCAACAGCTGGTTGAATTGAATGACGTAGGAGGTCCGGAAGTTAAGATCGACGTTGTCTCCCAGGCTCAGGTTGGGGCTGACCAGGGATTGGGGTGAAGGGATGGGAATGCCTTGGCTCAAGGCAGTGGTCTGTCCCAGGGAGGCCTGGCAAGCTGGCGCAGCGACGGTCCCACTATTTGGATTGGCCGCGACATAGCGAGTTTCGATCTGGTTGGCAATGGCGGAGGCGCAGCCTGCACCGTTTACCGAAGGCGAATATACGGCGTTAAACGGAGCGTTTTTCTCCGAGGCGTTGGAGGTGTAGTTGCCCGGGAAGAAGGCGAGGCCGAAGCCGCCGCGGGCAACCAGGCCCGGGCGCACCGTGGCCGCATACCCTACGCGAGGCGCGAGGTTGGTGTAGGTGGTCTTGAGCCCAGCAGTCGGTGTGGAGGCGACGATGCCGGTGAGATCCGCCCCCTGGGACTTCAGGTAGTTGTAACCCTGGGTCGGCACGAGAAGCTGACGGGTCGCCGCGTTGTAGTTGGAAAGATAGCCGTGGGCCTCGGTAAATGGCGTGTAGACGTCGTAACGCGCACCGTAGATCACAGTGAAATTTGGCGTGACGCGCCAGGTGTCCTGGCCGAAGAAGCCGGGCTCCCAGGAGCGGTAGTTTGGGGTGTAGAGGTCGATGTTGCGGCCCTCACTGTTGAAGGCGCCCACCAGAAAGGTCGCCAGATTGTTGTTGTAGTCCTGTGCTGTGGATCCGTTGTCCTGGGGCAGCCCGAAGTTGATGTTGCCCACGCCGTTGCTGCTCTGCTGATTACGTGCCTGGCGGCGGATGGACTCGGCACCAAAGCGAAGGCTGTGCTTGCCGAGGGTGTAGGTCACCGTGCCCTGATACTGATACGTGTTGGTCAGATCCGAGATGGGAAGGAAGTTGCTGTCCCCGAGAGGCGCAAATCCGGCTACGCCGATCAGCGAAAGGCCTGAGCTTGCGGCGCTGTAGTCGATGTTTCCTGGAAATCCAATGGCTGTGGCGGCGTTGGTGCCGGAGTTCGGTGAATTCGAGTTGTTATTGATACGTGTGTAGGCGGCCCGCAACTCCAGAAGCAGGTTGGGCGTAAAAATATGCGTGTAGTTCAGCTGTCCGTTATAGGCGATATCGCTGGCCGGCCCCGCGTAACCGTACTGGCCGTTGCCGGGATTGATGGATACGCCACCGATGACCACGTTAGGCAAAGCCGTGGGAATCACCGACTGGACGTTGTTGGAGGTGAAGCGGGCGAAGAAGAGATTGTTGGCGTTGAAGCGATGATCGACGCGCGCGTCGTAGTTGTTGCTGGTTTGGGTCTGGTTGGGGTCGAAGGTAAAATTCTGCTGGCCCGGTGCGGTGCCGGCGATATTCGGTGCGGGGTACAGCTTCAGCAAGTTCACTGCGATCGGATCGAGCGCCATGCCCGCCGTGTACGGATCGGCTGCCACCACCGCCGCCGGGTTCTGCTCCTGTACCAATGTGGGAACAACGCTCCTTGCGGGCGACTGTACGCCACGAATTAGACGAAAACCTTCATAGCTGAAGAAGAAGAAGGTATGGTCCTTCCAGATGGGGCCGCCGATGCTGCCGCCGAAGTCATTCTGGCGCAGCTCCGGTGCGCGCCCGGGCGCGGCGAACGGGTTTTTGGCGTTAAAGTAGTCGTTTTGGATGAACTCGAAGGCGGATCCGTGGAAGGTATTGGTGCCGCTCTTGGTCAACACGCTGATGACGCCGCCGGCGCTGCGGCCGGTCTCGGGGGTGTAGTCGTTGGTCTGCACCGTAACCTCCTCGATGGCGTCGATGGAGGGCTTTACGCCGATGGTGCCGATGATGCGCTCATTGTTGTCCGTGCCGTCGATCTGGTTGTTATTCAGCTCCGAGTCCTCGCCGTTGACGGAAAACGAGCTGGTTTGGCGGCGATCATCCGGTCGCGCACCGCTGTTCAAGCCGTCGATGGTCGCCGCCTCGTTGGCGCCCGGGGTAAGAATGACCAGCGAGGTCAGGTTGCGCGTCGACGTGGGCAGGTCTTCGACCGCTCGCTCGGTGATCGTAGTGCTGAGATTGGCTGAATCGGCCTGCAGCAAAGGTGTCTGCGAACTCACCTCTACGACCTGCGTGGACTGACCGACGTTCAGCTTGGCGTCACCGCGGGCGTGGTCGCCGCCATTGACGGAAATCTCCGAAATCTTGAACTCGCTAAATCCGGAGGACTTTACGTCTATGGAGTAGCGGCCGGGCTGCAGAAACGTAAACGTATAGTCGCCGGCCCCGTTGGTCGTGGCCGAGCGAACAGCGCGCGTACCCAGATTTTCAATCTGCACCTGCGCATTGGGAACGATGGCGCCCGTGGAATCCGTTACCGTGCCGGCGATATCGGCCGTGGTGAGCTGCGCATATGCGGCGGTGCCGGAGGCCATCAGGATAACGCCTGCGGCTACCGCCAGGGAGGTGCGCCGGAAACTGACGGCCGGCTTAACCCGGAAGCGCGGGCCGCCGGGGAGCACATCCTCAATCCAGGAGCGCTCAAAGAGCGGGCTCACCTTCTTTGGGGCGGCCGGCTGACCGTCCCCTTGGCCAGATTCTAAGTTCCATCTGTTATTTTTCTTCATCACTGCATCTGCCTCTCTCAATTCATCTACTACCGGTTCTTTGACTGAACGGAACTGCGCCGAACCCGGGGAGGCGTTCGGCGGGACAGGTTCACGCCATGGGTTTTCCAGCTCGCAAGCTGAAACCGCCGACACGCACATACGGAACCGTGGAGACCTGTCCGCCGCAGCGCACGCTTGCACGGCGACATCGGGGACAGGACCCGCTTTGTTTTCAGGCCCATGTGGAGCGTGTCTGAAGTTCGTTGGATATCCTAGGCAGCCAATTTGTAATTGGCAAGGGAAGATACGGCAACAAGTGCACGGGAAGGCAACGTAGCGAGGGAAAAGAGCCAAAAGCCCCTATTTTATAAGGTATCAAGGCCACTCTGGCCGGGGGTATCATACGTTTCCGCAGACCTTTGGAGCTTTTCGTACACCGTTTCTGATATGGTTCACGTGCGCCCAGGAGCGGATTGCCGGGCCAACAGGAAAGTTATGCCCACCGCAGATCTAGAGCATGTACCGGTGGCGATCACGGCCGAGGAGATCGATGCCCAGCTCGCCAAGGTGCTGGACAGCCATCACTTTCGCCATAGCCATCGCTACCCGGCGTTGCTGCGCTATCTCGTGGAGCAGACCCAGATCGGAAGAGGCGCCCAGCTGAAAGAGCGACTGCTGGGGATCGAAGTCTTTCATCGGGCGCCGGACTACGACACCAATACGGACCCCGTGGTGCGGGTTACGGCGGCCGAGGTGCGCAAGCGGATCGCACAGTACTACCAGGAGCCTGACCATACCGGCGAGCTCCGCATCGACCTGCCCACAGGCAGCTATAGCCCGCGTTTTTTCCGCTCGCCGGTGGAGACCATCCCGGTGGCAAAGCCGATAGCCGAGCCCCCCGAGCCCGAGAACGGAGCCGAGGCCGGCGAAGCCGCGGTGATGGAGCTGACGCCCCCGCTCGTTCTATCGGAGAGCGTCCCTTCCGCCCCGAAACTTCGGCAGCGACTTCGTCCATGGTTCACGATTTTGACGTCGATCTGCTGCGGCGCCTTCCTGGCCTGGCTGGCGCTTCGGTCCATGGCCGTTGCCACGTCCTGGCGGGAGCATGCGGAGCGGAGCTTCTGGGCTCCGCTGACGGTGGGGGATGCGCCCATCCTGGTGCTGATCGGCCATCACACCGTGGGTGTGCAGGGCAACGCGCTGCGGGCTGCGCAGGGGGATGCGGCGAGTCCATCCGAGGCCGTTTTGCAGCTGATGAACGAGCGCGAGCAGGTACCGCTCAGCGATGTGAGCAGCTTGGCCCGGCTGACGGATTACATGGCGGGGCAGCATCAAAGCTACCGGCTGGCGGGCGCCGGAGACGCGGATATTGCGGATTTGAGCAAAGGTCCGGTGCTGCTCTTCGCCGGTCTCGACAACCGCTGGACCATGCGGCTGACCCAGCATCTTCGCTACCAGTTCGCGGATGTCTCCGACGACTCGGTGGGCGTGATCGAGGACACCCAAACCCCGGGCCGTATGTGGCGAGTGGACTTCAAGGTGCCGTACAAGAAGATGCCCATGGACTACGCCATCGTGGCGCGCTACTTCGATCCGCTGCTTGAACAGCCGGTGATGATCGTCGCCGGCATCGGGGCAACGGGTACGACCTCCGCTAGCGAGTTTGTCACCAGCGAGCGCATGCTCGAGGATCTGAACAGGCTGGCACCCCAAAAGGCGAAGCATGACAACGTGGAGCTTGTACTTGCGATGCCGGTCATCGATGGACGTTCGGGGGCACCGCACATTGTCGCGTCACAGTTCTGGTAGATCGCGTGCTGTTCTAGCTTCCTGAGTCTAATGTTCGCTCCATAAGAGTTGTCATCCTGAGCGCAGCAAAGGACCTACTTTTCAATTGTGTTAGAGCGGTTTCCTCAAAGGTATGCAGTTGAGCTTGATGACAATTTCAAAGCGCTACTGCACACCCACGCGGAAACTGCGAAAGCGACAACGCTGAGTGTTCAAACAGGTGGCGAACTTCGGATTTTTCACCCTGGAACAAACTACCCATAGCACCTTTCTACCGGCAAGCGGCTCTACGGATGCGGGGACGCGGTGACCGGGTGCAGCGCAATCGTAGCCTCTACTGTTTTACCGCTGAGCCATGCGGGGTTGCTGAAACTCAACGTCCCGCTGCGATCGGCAGCTTCGCCCGTGAGGGTGAGCGTGCCCGAGGCAATCGTCTTCTTGCCCGCAAGCAGCGAGAGCGGTGTGCTGCTCGCGCCGGTGGAAGGCGGCGAGGGGAATTGCAGGGTGAGGAAGTGCTTCTCGCCATCGCGAACGGGAGAAAAACGAACACGATCCAGGGTCCAGGCATCACCACTGCGCGTGGCCTCCAAAACAGCGCGCACGTTGGGCCGAAGGCTGTCCGTTGAAGTGATCGTGACATGCGCGCCAGCGACCTTGTCGATGTGCAGGGTGCGATGGTCGCCATGGGCTTCGTCGAGGTTCCACACTGCGCCGCCGGTGAGCGTGGAAGGCGATAAGGTGATCGTCCAATTTTCCCTTCCGGGCGCAAAGACGAGCAGATGCGCGCCTTCTGTCAGCGCCCCGCGATAGGCGATGAACTGCGGTGGGTGGCTGATCTCTGTCCACATCGCAGCGGTGCTCACCGTGTCGCCGATCTGCAACGCCGTGCCCTCGCCGGCGACAGCGGCCTGCTCGCGATAGGCGAAGATCGGTAGCTTCGCATCGGGGAGCGGACTCAATCCGCTGCCTTGTTCGGAGATGTCGGAGCCCTGCACGAAACGCCACTGCAGCGGCTTGCCATCGGCCATGGCGAAGCGGATCGTGGTGACGGCCCCTGGGTTTTCTGTATCGGCGGGCTCATAGGCGAGCGCGGTTTTATGGGCTTCTTCGCCCATGGCAGTGGCTGCCGCGATCAAGCCATCATCGTCGGTGTAGTGGATGCGCTTTCCGGAGGCGCGATCCGTCAGTGTGACGTAGAGCATGGGATGTTTGCCGTTCGGATCCACATCGAGCTCGACCATGGAATAGGGCAGCTCGGCCCCGACCCACTGGATGAACTGCACAGGCCAGTAGCGGTAGTTCGCGATGAGCGGAAACATCGGTGGCGCGATCGCGGCGGTGCTGGCAACAGGTGTTTGCGCGTGGAGCGTGGCTATCGGAAAGAGGCTTACAACGGCGGCGAGTGCAGTGGCGATGCGGTTCATGATGGTTCTCCTTTTTGGGTGTGGGCGATGGATGGAAAAAGCAGGTTCCCTACGGGAATGACAGAAAGAAAAGCAAAGGCGAGAAGCAGGTCCTGCCCCTTCGACAAGCTCAGGGTCAGGATGACAACCGAAGGATGTTGCAGCCTCAGAAGCTCCAGCGCAGGCCCGCTTCGATCCGCCTGCCCGGATCGGCAAGATAGGGCTGAGCGAAGAATGGCGAGCCGAGTACACCGCCTACCGCTAGGACATTGGTGTGGTTCAGCAGGTTCGTGGAGCGGATGTTGGCGGACAGGGTTTGCGGCTCTTTGCCGGCCTTGTGCGGCAGCGCAAAGCTGTGGCTGAGATTTGCATCGAGGTGAACGTTCCAGGGCAATGTGCCGGCGTTGCGGCCGATCGACGTACCCGCGGCATCGGGTGAAAGTGTGCCGAAGCGCGTGCGGTACAGAGTCGCAGCAGGGTTTGTGCCGAACGTGGGGCGGTCGTTGAAGACGCCGTCACCGTTGTTATCGAAGCCCGTGGTGACGTTGTACGGCAGGCCTGAGGCCGCATCGAACTGCACTGAAAGGTTCGTTGCGCGCGGCAGCACATAATTTGCGAAGGCGATGAGGTGGTGGGTGGCCTCCCAGGACGGCCGTGCGATCTCGCCTGCATCGGAGTTGCTGTTTTGCGGGAACAGCGTGGCGGCATCGGCATCGCCGCGCAGATCCATGCGGATATACCCAGCGAAAAGTTGTAAGTGCTTCAGGCTGTGCTGATCCAGCCCTGCGAATAGCACGTTGCCGCCGATTCTTCCGCTCTGCTGAAACTGATAGAGATTCAGGTTCTGTGCCAGTGGACGCTGCCCCGTGGGCGATTGATCCAGCGGGGCATTGATATCGCGCGAACGCAGCAGGTCCCAGCCGTGCACGAGATACAGGTTCACCTGCGCGTGCCAGTGCCTGGGGAAATCATGCTCCACGCCGAGATGCGATTGCAGCGACGGCGTCTGCGAGAGGGGCGGCAACGGCGCGCGCAGTGTGGTAATCGTCGATGTGCCCGTCGGAAGCGATGTCCCGCTCAGTGGGTTGCTGAGGTAGGGGGCGTTGTTGATCTGGAGCTGGCGTTGCATTGTGCCGTTCAGTTGCAGATCGGCGAGCGTGGTCTCCGGATCGACCGCGCCGAAGAACAGGCCGATGCGGGCGTGGAAGACCGTCTTCTGCTTGCGGTCCGGTGACCACGCCATACCCACGCGTGGAGCGATATTGCCCACTGTTCGCGGTGCATTTTGCATCGCCCAGCGCACGCCCAGCGCGAGTTGCAGCCGTGGCCGCAGCTTCCATTGGTCCTGCGCGTAGAGGACGGCTTGCAACTGATTGAGCGACACGGCTGCGGTGCCGGTGGTGACATCGAACTGCGTCGGCGTGCCTCCCGGTTGACCCAGCAGTGCATTGCGGTACTGCTCGAAGCCGGTGAGATTGCCGTCCCCACCGAAGACATACGTTCCGTTAAAGTTTGTAGGCGAGGAGTTATGCAGCGAGGTGTCCAGCAGCTCCAAGCCGGCCTTGAGGCTGTGCCTGCCGTGGCTGTACAGGATGTCGTCGTCGACTTCGAGATCGCGTTCATGCGAGCGCAGGGGCCCGGTGGTGACGCCACCGCCCGTAAACGCGCCCGCCACCTGCAGCGAGGGCGCTGCCGAGTTCGGCATGTCCGTGCGATAACGCCAGGTGTAGCCGAGCCGCGTCTCATGCACGAGATTCGCTGAAATTGTCTGTAAATTCGCGAGTTGCAGAACGTGCTCCGACTGCACGCTGCCGTAGCCCGCCTCCGCGAGCACGGTGCCTCCGACACCTTGACTCGCCAGCTCGTTCACGTTGGCGGTATAGGTTGCGGTGAGATTGTTCTTCGGGTTCAGCATGAGGCCGAAACGGGCGCTCGCCTCCCACAACGACTGTGGCGCGGCTACATTGGCGGTGTTGTTTTGCGCATTGCCGTTGCTGTCGAGCGTCTCCGCATCGACGACCGCGAACTGGTCGATCTGCCGGTGCTCGAGGGCAAGCGCGAAATCGCTGCGATTTTTCCGGATCGGTCCGCTCAGCTCACCGCCATAGCGCTGCTTGCCGATGGCCGCGCGGCTGGGTGAGAAAGGGTCCTTGGCGTTGACGTATTGGCCGCTCTGCGTTGTGAACAGCGAACCGTGCAGCGCGGATTGGCCGGGCTTGGTGTAGATCTCCACGCGGCCACCCTGGTAGGGCGGCCGTGCGTACTCCGACGAGAAGAGATCGGGGTTGATGCGGATGAAGGCGATCGACGATTTGGGCGGGATCTGGCCGCTGTTCTGGAAGCCGTTTACGGTGACGATCGCCTCACCCGGGGCGCCGCCCGCCGCTGCCGCGAGCACCTGCAACTGCCGGCCGAACTCATCTGGGTCGTCGGCGAGTTGCGCGATATCGCTTGTCTCCAGCGTGCGCGAACCCGCAATGTCCTCACTGCTGACCCCGCTTGCCGTGACCGCTGCGGTCACCTCGGTTTGCACGGTTTCGGGATCCAGGCGGACGACCGTGGGGCGGCTCCCCGCCCCGACGAGGATGCTGCGGGTCACGGAGCCAAAGCTGGGGGCGACGACGGTGAGCTCGTAGGGGCCGGCGGGCAAGCAAGTTGTGCTGAAGCGGCCTTCGCGATCGGTGTGAAGCTCGGCGCGAATGGAAGGCAGCGTCACCGTGGCATCCATGACGGCCGCGCCCGTCGTGTCGAGCACCTGGCCCGTGGCCATCGCAGCGTCTGCGCGGCAGGGAGACTGGGCCCGGGCAGCGATTGGGAGAAGGTTGGCGGCTAGAAGAACCACGGTGACAATGCCGTGCCTGGGTAACATCGAAGCTCCTTCGGGACGCTCCGGGTGGAGAGCGGCTGACAAGAGCTATCGTGCCGCGCGCAAGGGGTTGCGCAGCAGTGCAGGGCGTCAGGAATGTGGGGTGACGGCTGTCATATGACAGATGTCATGCGGCGGAAGTGAACAGCCTCGTCGTTCGCGTAGTGGGGAAACCTGCACTTTACCGGACGGAACATCAGATTCCTCCCGTTCGACTGCGCTCAGGGGGAATGACGGAAAGGAAAGCAACGATGTTGTACAGCTGAAGGCAATTTGCCGCGCGGACGGGGCAAGCGTGCCTCACAGAGGAGAATCACGAGCTGTGCCCAGCGCCAACGGCGCGTCACATAACAGCCTGGGGCGTAGCCCCAGGTACGGCGCAAAAAGGCGTCGAGGGCTGAAGGCCGCAACATAGAAGCCTGGGTATGCGACCCGGTTTGTGCCTCATAGCCTACGGCTTTGGCTTGTCCGGCGAACCTGAAGCTGTAGGTGTAGCAGGCGACGGCGTTGCGGGAGTGTCGTCATCGCCGTAGGTGGCGAAGGGCACAGGCTCCTTGCTGGTGGGCATGGTGCGCACGGTGGCGATGTCCCCCTGCAACGCCGCCCAGGCCTGCGGATCCTTTTTCGTGGCGAAGGGCCGGTCGAGGTCCTGGTAGTAGGCGAGGATGTCCACCTGAATCCCCGGCGAGATGGGCTGTTGCGGATGTATAGCCAACCGGTGTGTCAGCAGAGCGTAGGTGGTATCCGTAAGCCGGTATCCGCCGGGTTTCACGGGGTTGCCCGTATCCAGATCGCGGTTAGGCAGGGGGTGTTTGGGATCGCGCGATTGCCGCGGGATATCCTGCGACGCGCTCGCCTCCGCCGGCAGCGGCGCGGAGGGTGGCGGATCGGAGTGGGTATCCGCAGCTGCGGCCTCTGCCGCGATCTTCGGCCTGATCGTAGGTGGTGGCGTAAAGCGCTGCAGGACGCGCTTCAACTGATCCGTCGACTGCACAACGGAGTGGATGTAGTCGCTCTCGGTCTGCGGCGTTGGCCCTTTGACCGCAACCAGCTTCAGAGGACCGAACTTCGGGAGAACGAACAGCAAACCGGCCAGGGAGTAGGTGCCGACACCGGGTTTGCGGCGATACTCCGCCCAGTTGTTTTGTCCCTCTACGGCAGCGACCTCGCGCTCCAGCCGCTGCAGCTCCGGGCTGTCGATTTCAGCGGGCTCATGGCCCCGGTGCAGCACCGTGACGGCATAGGCGATGCGTGGGATGAAGTGGTGCACGGCAAAGCGGTAGGCGCCGACGTTGATCCGCCGTTTGCGCCCGACAGTGAAGTCCTCGTTCAGGCCGTAGGTCTGGTAGAACGCCAGGCTGAGCTGCTTGAGGGGTATCTCCAGCCCGACGTGACGCAGGTAGTGCACGGGCGCAAGGCGATGATGGGCAATCTGATCGATGTCGAAGGCGAACTCGGTCTGCACATGTTGATGCTCGCCTTCGGCATAGTTCACGACATCGCCATATTTGTCGCGCAACTTGGGAAACTCCACCGGCACGGCCAGATTGGTTGCCTCGGAGTGACCCTCCGAGTCGCCGATGTAGTGCGAAAGAGCGCCTACGGCAAAGGCGAGCTCATCGGCATTGCCCGCATCGCGGAAGAGGTTGACGACAAAGTCGCCGCTGCGCACATAGTGGGTGAGATCGGAGAAAAACGCGTCGCCGAGAGGGTAGTAGCCGATGTCCTGAATGACGCATCCGCCATAGGCATAGGCCCGCGCGTGCTCGAGCTCGGCAGGCGTGAGGGTGGGATAGCGGCTGAGCAGCAGCGGCACAATGGAGCTTTGCCATGTGAGGTCGATCAGTTGTTCATGCGTAAGCAGAGAATACGCATCGGCTGCGCGACAGCAGAGGAGGGGGGCGAGAAGAAGAACCGCAAAAAGTCGCAGACGAGCAAACATCGGTTTCAAAAGGGTAGCGCACTCACCGCTGGATGAACTGTCCTAAAGTGCGAACGCAGCACACATCAGTAACTACCTACTGGGTGCTCTGATCAAGTCTTCAGCATTCCCCTCAGCGGCTGAAGACGCGTTTCCCCCTGCGGGACTTAGGTACGGCCTGAAGGCCGTACCCTTCATTGGCTTCTACAGCTAGTCTCGCAGACGCGGCAGACGGAGCATTCGAACGTGTATGCTGCCGACGGGAGAAGGATTGGCATGAAGCTGAGATCGTTTGCACTTGCTGGAGCACTGTTCATGGCGGCCGCGCAGGCTTTCGCGGGCGCTTCCACGGATCGTCCCGCCGCTCATTGGGTAGGAACCTGGGCCACCGCCTCCTTCGCAAGGGGGAGAAACCCGCCAGCGCGACCTGCCGGCGCCGGTTCGGACGCGACGCTGGGCGCCTTTGCCTCGGGCGCTGAAACGCTTCGCGAGATCGTCCATATCTCCATTGGCGGGAACTCGATCCGGGTGGCGCTGTCGAACGAGGATGGGACGGCGCCGTTGCTCGTCGAGGCGGCGAGCGTGGCCGTCTCAGCCGGCGGCGGAAGCATCCGTGCCGACTCGATGCGGCCGCTGCGCTTTGGAGGTAAACCGGGGATTACGATTCCGGCGGGAGCCTCCGTTCTCAGCGATCCCGTGGAGCTGAAGGTCGAACCGCTCGCCGATCTGGCGATCAGCCTGTACCTGCCGGCTCAGGACATTACGGCCACCGAACACCCCAATGCGGTGCAGACGAATTTCCGCGTGCGGGGCAATGCTGTCTCGCAAGCTACGCTGTCTGCAGCCGAGCCATTTTTCGCGTATGCCTTTCTGAAGGATGTCCAGGTGCTCGCTCCGGCAGACGCGGGCGCCATCGTGGCCTTTGGCGACAGCATCACCGATGGCGCCTACGTCACGCGCGACAGCAATATGCGCTGGCCTGACGAGCTCGCGCGACGGCTGCAGGCCGACAAACGTACCCGCGACCTGGCGGTATTGAATGAAGGCATCGGCGGCAATCGCGTTCTGCACGACGGAGTCGGCCCCAACGCCCTCGCCCGGCTCGGTACCGATGCGCTCGATCTGCCGGGAGTGCAGTCGATCATCCTGCTCGAAGCTATCAACGACATCGGTCGCGCTTACGGGCCGAAGAACCCCGGTGATGTAGTGACCGCGGACGACTTGATTCAAGGCTATGAGCAGATCATCGAACGCGCGCATGAGCGGGGCATCAAGGTCTTCGGGGCGACGCTGACGCCGTACATGGGCGCCGGGTACTCGTCACAGGCGGGAGAGCAGGTGCGTGTCGCCGTGAACACCTGGATTCGTGGTGCCGGGCACTTCGATGGGGTGATCGACTTCGATCTGGCCACCCGCGATCCGGCCAATCCGGCGATGTACAAGCCGTCGGTGGATCATGGCGATCATCTGCACCCCGGCGATGCGGGCTACAAGGTGATGGGCGATGCGATCAATTTGAAGCTGTTCCGGTAGAGCTGCTGCGCCGGACACTGAAAACGATCGCCGAGGACGCCGCGATGATCAGCCGCCCGGATTCGCGACAAGATAAATTGCGTTGCCATCCGGATCGCGCAGCAGGGCACTGATGCCGTGCTCGCCGCGATGGGGCTGTATCTCGAAGACCAGACCGGCAGTCTGAATCTGTTGCGCTACGGCGGCCATGTCTCCCGTACGGAGGTCGAACAGGTTCTCAGCAATACGCGCTTCGTATAGCGCAATGTGGCAGCGTCCGTTCGCCAGGATAAGAACACCCTCCTGTGTGCTCCCGCCGATCGCATGGAATCCCAGTTTGCTGTAGAAGGCCAGTGAAGCTTCGAGATTGGCGACCTTTACGCCGCGCTGGAATTGATTGGGCAACGGAGCAAAGAATCCGGCGGATTGCCCCCACGTCGGCGAGGGGCCCTGCTCCTGAACCTGCTTGCGAACTTCGGCCAGTTCCAGGCCATGCTGCCCGAGTAACTTCGCGGCAAAGCTATTTTTCTCGCGCAATAAGCCAAGCAGCAGATGTTCGTTGCCGATGTACTTATGGCCAAGCCGTTCGGCTTCTTCGGCGGCATAGGCGAGCACACGCTTGCACTCGTTTGAAAGCGGAAGGTCGACCGAGACCGAGACCTTTTCACGAACGATTGTATGTTGCTCAATTTGCTTGCGAATCGATTCGACGGGAATGTGTGAGCGTAGAAAATGCAGGGTAAGCGCCTTGTCCTCACGCAGCATGCCCAGCAGCAGGTGTTCGGTTTCAATGAAAGAAGAGCCGAACTGGCTGGCCTCATAACGTGCGAAGAAGATCGTGCGCCGTGCCTTCTCTGTGTATCGCTCGAACATGGTATTATTTGCACCCGCAATACGGAGGAAGCAATATTCCATGAGCAAGGATGCGCCCTCGCTGAACCTTGCTTACTGCTTGTACTGTAGATAGTAACTGCGCACGAACAGGACCAGAAAGATCAGCGTAAGGGGAACGAGTAGAAGCCACAAATGATCGTCGAGGTAGGCTTTGCTCCTCCCTCCATCAACATGGTCGAGAACAAAGATAAAAACGCACCAACTGGTTATCGAAATGAGCCAACCTGGCCATGAACGCCTGCGCTTGTGATTTGCTCCTAACATGATTCCACCTGTTGAAGACATATTCCCCAAAGCCTACTCTGAACTTTCCAGGTTCGAAAGGCGCACATCGTGGCGAGCCTGTTCGGCATAAAAATCGTGTAAATCGCGCTGCATGGAATCGAAGCGACCATGCATGGAATCGAAGCGTCCATGCATCTCCGAATGAAGGCTGCCGATGGAACTGTTCATTTCGGAACGAAGACTCCCGATATTGATGTTCATCTCGGAACGAAGGCTGCCGATGCTGCTGTTTATCTCGGAATGAAGACTTCCGATGCTGCTGTTCATCTCGGAACGAAGGCCGCCGATCTCCGCTCGCAGATCGCTGCGAAGGCTGGAGATATCCTGGCGGTTCAAAAGGATTCCCGCCAGAATAGCCAGCAGAGGAATTCCGACTACGAGTACGTCGTGCATAGAATCGTGTCCCTCCCTCGCAAGTTATTGCCAACACTGCCCGGAAACGGTGTCCAGCGTACCATCATTTCGATCTTAGTGGGCGGCCCACTCGATCTTGGTCAGGTCGATGCCTTCCTTGACCATCTCGTACAGCGGGCTGAGCTCACGCAGCTTGCTCACCACATCGATCAGCTTGTCGGCGACATAATCCACCTCGGCCTTGGTGTTGAAGCGGCCCAAGCCGAAGCGGATGGAGCTATGCGCGACATCATCGCCCAGGCCGAGCGACTTCAGCACATACGAGGGCTCTAGCGTGGCCGAGGTGCAGGCCGAGCCGGAGCTCACCGCGATGTCGTTGATGCCCATCAGCAGCGATTCGCCTTCGACGTAGATGAAGCTCATGTTCAGGTTGCCGGGCAGGTGGTGATCCATGTTGCCGTTGATCTGGGTGTAGTCGAGCGCGTTCTCGAGCTTCTGGCGGAGGTAGTCGCGCAACTCGATCTCACGCTGGGCCTCGGCCGCCATCTCATTGCCTGCGATCTCGCAGGCGGCGCCCAGGCCAACGATGCCCGGAACGTTCAGCGTGCCGCTGCGCATACCGCGCTCATGGCCCCCGCCGTTCTGTTGCTCGGAGATCTGGACACGCGGGTTGCGTCTCCGCACATACAAAGCCCCAACTCCTTTAGGCCCGTAAATTTTGTGACCGCTCAGCGAAAGCACGTCGATGTTGTCGGTCTGCACATTGACAGGAATCTTGCCGACCGCCTGCACGGCATCGGTGTGGAAGATGACGCCCTTTTCGTGGCAAAGCGCGCCGATCTCCTTGATCGGCTGGACGACGCCAATCTCGTTGTTGGCATACATGATCGACACCAGGATCGTCTGGTCGTCCATGGCGCGGCGCAGTTCATCGAGATCGACCAGGCCATCGCCTTTCACCGGCAGATAGGTGACGCGGAAGCCCTGCTTTTCGAGCTTTTTGCAGGTGTCCAGCACGGCCTTGTGCTCGCTCACCTCGGTGATGATGTGGTTGCCGCGCTCACGGTACATCTCGGCGATGCCCTTGAGGGCGAGGTTGTTGGACTCGGTCGCGCCGGAGGTGAAGATGATCTCCTTGGCGGTGGCGCCGATGAGCTTCGCGATCTGCTCGCGGGCTTTCTCCACGCCCTGCTCGGCCTCCCAGCCGAAGCTGTGATTGCGGCTGGCGGCGTTGCCGAAGGTGCCGGTCAGGTAGGGCATCATCGCCTCGAGCACACGCGGATCGAGCGGCGTGGTCGCGTGATTGTCCATGTAAATCGGCAGCTTCACACCCGCGGGCAGGGCCTCGTTGGTATGCGTAACGTTCATTCCAATGGTTTCAGCCATAATCTTCGTGCTCCCAAAACGTGCGCTTTGTTGTTGCTTTTCTTGTTGTCATTCCCGCAAGGAATCTGCTTCACCTGCCGGTCCAGCTAAACCAGTTTGCGCTAAACGGCAATGGTTACGAGCCCGCCGGCTGCGGTCGTCTCCGCTCCTGTCACATCCGCCGGTTCCACCAGGTCCGCAATCCGGAGGCCGCTCAGCAGGTCCTTGATGGAGTCGTTGACCTTGCGCAGTGGTTCTTTGATGGTGCAGGTGCCGTGGAGGTCGCAGGTGCCGTGAATCGTGATGCAGCTGGTGATAAAAAGCGGCCCATCGATGGCCCGGATCACCTCAAACGCCGAAACCTCGCTGCCTGGCCGCGCCAGCGCATACCCGCCATTGGTTCCGGCGGAGGAGATCAGGATGCCCGCCCGCGTGAGCGTCTGCAGGATCTTGGCCAGCAGCTGCGAGGGGATGTGGTACGCCTCGGCGATGTCCTTGGCGGACTGCGCGCCGCAGTCCGCGTGCTCGGCCAGGTACTTCAGGGCCATCAGCCCATAGTCCGCTTTTTTGGTCAGCCGCAGCATAGATGTCCAGAAGAACCGGCAGGGAGCCTCGCCATTTGATGCGGCGAAACCGGATGTTTTCAGTGTACGGCGGCGGTGAGGGGCCATGCAACGAAGAACGGGAGGCGAAGCGCGGTTTGCGCATGCAATCAACACGCCGGCCAGCCTCAAGGATGAGAAAGCCGTCCCTATGCGCAGATGAATCGGCTACCATCGGAATCTCACCTCTTACCTTAGTGCCTGATCTCCGCCAGTTTCGCGCCACGCCCAACCTGCTGACGATGCTGCGGCTGTTTACGCTGCCGTTTCTGGTGATCGAGATCCTCGACGCACACTGGCGGCTGGCCTTTCTGCTGCTTTGGATCGCGGGCATCTCGGATGGGCTGGACGGGCTCTCGGCCCGTCTGCTCAAACAGCACACCGCGCTCGGGCTCTACCTCGATCCGATCGCCGACAAGGCCCTGCTGAGCACGCTGTTTCTGGTGCTGACGCATGTCGGGGTGATCCCGCGCTATGTCACGGTGCTGGTGTTCAGCCGCGATCTGGGGATCCTGATGATCTCCACGCTGCTGTATATCACCAACATTCTGCGCGACTTCCGGCCCAGCTGGCTGGGCAAAGCGAGCACCGGCGTGCAGATCGTTGCGGTGCTGATCGTGATGACCGTGCAGCTGGCGCCGCACTCCGGCCTGGGCGAACCCAAGCACCTGATTCTGCGGCTGGTCGCAATCCTGGCGCCGCTTTCCGCCGCGCAATACGCTTGGACGACGCTGCGCAAGGTGCAGGCGCAAGGCGGGGAGCCGCGCCCTGCGGGCCAGGCGTCGTAGATGGAACCGGGTGCCCCACCTTCGGCGCGTTCTTTGCGCCTAAGGTGGGTTCGAGCGGAACCCTATCGTCTGAGCTTGAACCCACCTTAGCGACGATAAGGCCGTCGCGAAGATGGGGCACCCAGGCTTTGTCAGCCTGATCTGGCATTCCCCTGATCTGGCATTCCCCTGATCTGGCATTCCCCTGATCTGGCATTCCCCTGATCTGGCATTCCCCTGATCTGGCATTCCCCTGATCTGGCATTCCCCTGATCTGGCATTCCAAGGTTGCGTGTCGGACAGCCTCCGGTTACACTGACTTGTACGCAATTTAGGCGCGTAGCTCAGTTGGTTAGAGCGCTACCTTGACACGGTAGAGGTCGTTGGTTCGAATCCAATCGTGCCTACCACTCCCCGCTCGCATCCTGTCCTTGGGAACTTATCCATTCCCCAAGGAACCCGCGCGCTGGGGATTCTTGCGACACAAGTTTTGTCTGGAGAAGACTTCGATGGCACAGGTATGTGAGCTTTGCGGCAAGGGACCGCAGTTCGGTAACAACATTTCGCACGCGCACAACGTAACCCGTCGGCGGTGGAACCCGAATCTGCAGCAGGTCAAGGCGCAGATTAGCCGTGGCGTCTCCAAGCGCCTCAAAGTTTGCACGAGCTGCATCAAGAGCGGCAAGATTGTAAAAGCAGCGTAAGAGTAGGAAGTAGGAAATAGCGAGTATGCAAAGCAGAGGCTCTGGATATTCCAGAGCCTCTGTTTTGTTTATGAAAAGACGAGCAGTCGGTTCCGGTTCCACATCTACTTCCTACCGCTACCGCTACCGCTACCGCTACCGCTACCGCTACCGCTACCGCTACCGCTACCGCTACCGCTACCGCTACCGCTACCGCTACCGCTACCGCTACCGCTACCGCTACCGCTACCGCTACCGCTACCGCTACCGCTACCGCTACCGCTACCGCTACCGCTACCGCTACCGCTACCGCTACTTCCTACTCGCTACTTCCTATTTCCTGTTCTCCAGTGCCTATCTCTCTCCAACCGTCGAGCCGTCCGGCGTGAAGCCGAGCGAGGCCGAGTTGATGCAGAAGCGCTGGCCGGTTGGCTTGGGGCCGTCGGGAAACACATGGCCGAGGTGCGAGCCGCAAGTGGCGCAGGTGGCCTCGATGCGGCGCATGCCGTAGCTGCGATCCTCATGCAGTTCTACGGCGTCCGGCGAGACGGGATCCCAGAAGCTGGGCCAGCCGGAGCCCGACTCGAACTTGGTGTCGGATTTGAACAGCGGCGCATCGCAAGCCGCGCAGTGATAGATCCCGTCGGCGTGATTGTTGACGAGCTGCCCGGTAAAGGCCTGCTCGGTACCTTTTTCGCGGAGGATGTTGTACTGCGCGGGCGTCAGTTGTTGACGCCACTCGGCTTCGGATTTTTCTACTTTTCTGGTTTGGGCCGCTGCCACGCCTTTTCTTGTCTCGTCCTGCGTGGCGGCGTCGCTGAGCGGACCGCCGGTGGGAATGGTCGGCATATCGTTCACCTCAGATCGTTAGATGCCGGGTCCTCCTATGGTTGCGACGAAACCCTTGGGTGCCCCATCTTCGCGACTGTCTCATCGTCGCTAAGGTGGGATCAAGCCGCGACAGCTTCGCATTCTGTGCCTCTGGGCCGCTATACCCGAACCCACCTTAGGCGCAAAAGGCGCGCCGAAGGTGGGGCACCCGGACCGGAAGTTAATGCGGCAGGTTGGCCATAGCAATGCATTCGATCTCGACCAATGCGCCCTTCGGCAGCGCGGCTACCTGGACGGTGGAACGCGCGGGCGGCACGTAGCTTTCGGGCGCGAAGTGCCGAGCGTAGACCTCGTTCATGGCGGCGAAGTCGTCCATGCTTTGCAGGAACACGGTCGTCTTCACCACGTCGGTCAGGGTGAGGTCGACGACGTTCAGCACCGCCCGCAGGTTTTCGCACACGCGTTCGGTTTGTTCGGTAATGCCGCCCTCGATGAGGTTGCCGGTGGCGGGGTCAAGCGCGACCTGGCCGGAGGTATAGATGACGTCGCCCACGCGCACGGCTTGCGCGTAGGGGCCTATCGCGGCGGGAGCGGAGGTGGAGGTAATGATGAGCTTCGAATCCATCTTGAGATTGTCGCCGTCCGCCGCTGCGATGTCGACACCGCCGAAGAAAAATGGCGCAAATCGCGGCTGATACCTCCTCGTACGGTGCGTGGGCGCCATCTCACCACCCGAGGTGACGCGATGGGGATTCTGGATTCGATCGAAGGCATGATGGGGGGCGCGCAAGGCACAGGCGCGAGTGAGCAGGGCCGGGTCGCCGGCGGATTTCTGCAATCGGTGGGGGAGCATCCGGGCGGGCTCGGCGCGGTAATGGACTCGTTCCGCAATCAGGGCATGGCGCAGCACGTCAACAACTGGTCGACCGGGCAGAATCAGCAAGCCACGCCGGAGCAGGTGCAGACCGGCCTGGGCGGCACGGGGTTGCTGGAGCAGACGGCGCAGCGTGCGGGTGTTTCTCCCGAGGTGGCGAAGATTGCCCTGGCAACCATTCTTCCGATGGTGATGGCGCATATGACGAATGGCGGCCAGCAGGCTCCGCCGACGGGCCCGGGTGAGTTCGGAGGGATGGCGGGATCGCTGCTGTCGCGCTTTCTATAGCAGCGACATCGCCTTTCTCTGTCATTCCGAAGGGAATTCGATGTTCGCGCACACACAAGGAAGAGGGCGGACCGAAGTCCGCCCTCTTGCCTCCAAGCGACAGGAACTATGCGCGACGGCGACGGCCGGAGCTGCGGCCGCTACCCGAGGAGGATCTATCACTGGGCCGTCCGCCGGAGCGTCCCCCGCCGTGGGGGCGACCGTGACCTCCATCCGAACCGCCACGTGCATGGTGTGTGGGCTGTCCGTTGGCCTGCTCCTCGACGGATCCGCTCTTCCACGAGCGCGTCTCCATCGCGAGCAGATCGTCGATGCCATTCATCGGCTGCTTGCTGAGGTCGATCGGCGTGTTGCGCTCTTCCTTGGCAAGATCCTTGTCGGCCACAAGCCACTCAAACTGGATCTTCAGCTCGTTTTCCAGCTTTTTGGCGTCGCGTTTTTCGAGCGGCGTGACGAAGGTGGTCGCGACTCCCTTCGCGCCCGCGCGGCCGGTGCGGCCGATACGGTGAACGAAGTCATCCGAGGCGTTCGGCAGGTCGTAATTCACCACATGGGCGATGTGCTGGACGTCGATCCCGCGCGCCGCAACGTCGGTGGCAACCAGGATGCGCGCCTTGCCGTCGGAGAAACGCTTCAAGGCCGTGGTGCGCTGCGACTGCGAGCGATCGCCATGGATGATCTCTACCTTGTGGCCGAGCTTTTCCAGCTTCCGCCCGATGCGGTCGGCGCCGTGCTTGGTCCGTGAGAACACCAGGTAGCTGCCCTCTTCGGTGGTCAGCATCTTGTCCAGTTGCGAGAGCTTCTGGTCCGCCATCACCGTGTACACGCGCAGGGCCACGCGGTCGGACGGCCGCGAGGTCTGGCCGATCTCCACCCGTACCGGATCGCTGACGTAGTCGCGCACGATGTTGCGGATGTTGGCGTCCAGGGTGGCCGAGTAGCACATCGTCTGGCGATCCTTGGGCAGCGCGCCGACTATGCGGCGGATGGCCGGCAGGAAGCCCATGTCCAACATGCGATCGACCTCATCGAGGACGAGCATATCGACATCGCCGAGCTTGATCAGCCGGCGATCGAGGTAGTCCTCGAGGCGTCCGGGCGTGGCGACCACCAGACGCGGACCGCGTTTGAGGGCGTCGATCTGCGGACCTTCGCTCAAGCCCCCGCAGACCAGCACGGCGTCGTTTTTCAGCTGCGGGCAGATCTTGTGGTAATGCTCCAGCACCTGCATCGCGAGCTCACGCGTGGGCAGCAGGATCAGGGCGAGAACCGGGTTGCGCTGGCCCTTAAGGCTCGAGGGCTCGGAGATCTCCTCCAGCCGCTCAATCATGGGGATGAGGAAGCTGAGGGTCTTGCCGGTGCCGGTGGAGGCGGTGGCGAGAATGTCGTCGCCCTCGAGCGCGGGCGGGATCGCGCCGGCCTGCACGGGGGTCGGGGTAACGAACCCGGCGGCAGCGAGACGGCTCTTGAGTGAATCGGAGATGGCGAAGTCGTTGAAATGGAGCGCGGAGGCCTCAGCTGCGCTGACGCGGCGTTCGGCCTTGACCGGCAGGGGATTCAGAATCGAATCGAGGGTGACACCGGCAACGGCGGCCTGATCGGGCGCTCTGTGCTTCGGGGTGCTGGTGTGGCCGGCGCGCTGGCCGGAACTCTTCGAATGGTTGAATTTAGAGGAGCGGGAGGACGTGGGGGCGGATGCTGTCTTAGGCAAAAGATTCCTTTGGTGAAAACGCGAGTGGGGCGGACCGGCGCTCAGACGCGAGGCGGGGTGCAGTCCCCGTAATGGCGTCGCGAGGTCCTGAATTCAGCACTGCGATGGGTCGTTCCGTTCAAAATTCATCGAGAAGGGAAACAAAGCACTGCTGCTGCACGGCGAGACTGATCCCGTTTGGATCGCCTCCAAGCCAGAGCAACCAACGTGCGGGGCCGTTTGAACTGCCTTGTGCGGCAGACGGCTCGCCCGGTGGGCGGTAGTGGCGCTCGCGGTCTCTGGCCAGTTGCGGAGTCTTCGCATTGCAACGAAGATCCACGCCTGCTCGCGGCACCCTGTACTCACAGATGAGCACAAACTGAGAATAACACAGGCTTTCCACAAGGGGAACAAAGGCTTCGGAACGAAAGTTGTACGCGTTGCCGGTCATATGTCATGATCCGAAAAGCCGAGATTTCAGAATCTGGAAAGTGAGAAGCGCCTTCCTGGGGGAGTGTTTACCAGACCGACAAAACGGAGCTGTTTTCCATTCGTCGCGGAGCAAATTTCGCACCCCGCTATCTTTTGTGAAAACATGGAAGCGTACCTGGCGGAACACACGCTGCAGCCTGTCTGTAAACGGCATTCCTGGGGCTTCGCATGGGCGATGGTAAGTCAAGCAGTCATCCAAGCTGAAATAAGGGCTCTCGCCGGGCACCTTGTGACCCTCGAAGCTGCTGCCCTCGATGCTTCCGCGGCCGGTACGCTCGCGACCTGCAGCGTCTGTGAAAAATTGCGCCTGCCCCTGGGTACCCTGGCGGGGGCCGCGGGCTTCAATTCTCTTCTTTCGCGCGCTCTGACGCTGGCCCGGCGGGAGTCTCCTGCCCTCAGCGCAGCCCAGATCGACCCCGGTGAATCGCTCGAGGGCATCGACGGCGAGGCGCAGGCCATCATTACGGCCCACCTTCTCAACCTTCTCATCGCTTTCATTGGAGAAACGCTGACCATGCGAATTCTGCTGGACTTTTGGCCCGATCTACCCGAACTCGGCCTTCACTCTCCGGAGAAGGACCTGAAATGAAGCAGAACAACGAAGCAGAACAACAAAGTAAAGATCAACCAGCTCCCCTCCGGGATTCCAGGGCTCGATGAGATCCTCGGCGGCGGCATACCGGATTCTCATTCAACATCATCGCCGGCGCACCCGGATGCGGAAAGACCACGCTTGCCCATCAATTCGTCTTCAACAATGCCACCGCCGAGCGGCCCGCGCTCTACTTCACCGTCCTCGGCGAGCCGGCTCTCAAGATGCTGCGGTACCAGCAGCAATATACATTTTTCGATCCCCTCAAATTGAACACCGCTGTGCGTTTCGTGAATCTCAGCTTGGAACTGGTCGAACGCGGCCTGAAGGGTGTCCTGGCGGAGATCAAGAAAACGGTGGAGGCTGCCAACCCCCGCATCGTGGTGGTGGACTCTTTCCGCACCGTGCTGCGCAGTGAACGCCATGGCGACCGTAACATTGAGGTCCAGAACTTTGTGCAGGAATTGGCGCTGCTCCTCACCAGTTGCGAGGCGACAACCTTTCTGATTGGGGAGTACGGCGAATTGGAACTGATCGATAACCCCGTCTTTACCGTTGCCGACGGCCTCTTCTGGCTTTTTCAGCAGGTTGAGCGAAACTCCGTCGTTCGCAAGCTGCAGATCATGAAGCTGCGCGGCCAGATGTCGGTGCCGGGAATGCATACCTTCCGCATCACGGACGCCGGCCTCCAGGCCTTCTCCAGAACTCTGGGTCTGAAGGGAACGAGAAAGAAATCGCCGGAGCGGCAGCGCCTTTCCACAGGCATCCCCGCACTCGACGAGATGATGGGCGGAGGCATTCCTGAAGGCGACAGCTTGCTGGTCGCAGGTGCGTCGGGCACGGGCAAATCGCTTATCGCCACCCAGTTCATCGCCGCCGGGCTGCGTGCCGGGGAGCCCGGCATCGTGGCTGTTTTTGAGGAGCGTCCCGAGGAGTATGCCGGGCGCGCTGCCGAGTTCGGCCTCGACCTGAGTCAATCGGTCGAGGACGGAAACCTAAAAATCATCTATCTGCGACCACTCGACCTTTCCGTCGATGAAATGATGCAGGAGTTGATCGACGTCGTCCAGAAGACCGGCGCGAAGCGACTGGTGATCGACTCGCTGGCAGGATTCGAGATGGCTCTTGCTCCAGGCTTCCGGGCCGACTTCAGAGAATCCCTGTACCGCATGATCTACGCTCTGACCGGGATTGGCATCACCATCCTGAGCACGCTCGAGATGGAAGAAGCCTTCGATAAATTCCTGTTCAGCAGTTACATGATCTCGTTTCTCACGGACGATATCCTTCGCATGCGCTACGTGGAAATTGACGGCCAGCTTCGCAAGATTCTGATGGTGATCAAGATGCGCGGCGGACCTCACAGCATAGACATCCGCGAATACGAAATCACCTCGCAAGGCGTCGTGATCGGTGAACGCGTGCGAGGATACGCTCACCTCATCACAGGGATACCGGACCAAACAAGCAACCCCGCTGCTCCAGCAAAGGTCATCCATGGCGAAGCAACTGACAAATAACAGGGAGCCTGTGCAGGCAGATGTGACCGCCATCAACGAAGCATTGGTTCTCAACCTGGTGCGCCAGCATGAACTCACCGAAGTTGCCGAACAGTTGAACACACAGCTGCGAGGGGAGATCCTCGCGCGAAAAAAGGCGGAAGACGCCCTGGTCAACAGTGCCAAGCTGGCATCGGTTGGACGCATGGCTGCTGTCCTCGCTCACGAAATCAACAACCCACTCGAAGCCGTGATGAACGTGCTTTTCCTCGCCCAGGCTGCCGAGGGACTTCCCGAAGAGGCTGTTCTCTATCTGCAAACAGCAGACGCCGAACTTAAGCGCATCGCTCACATCACCCGGCAGACCCTCGGCTTTTATCGTGAGGCTTCCGCCCCGACAACATTTCACCTCGCAGCCTTGTTGGACTATGTTCTGGACCTGCTACAGGCCAAAAAACTCTCCAAACGAGCCATTATCGAACGGCAGTGTGAAGAAGATCTCCAGATGACCGCTTTTCAGGGAGAGTTAAGACAGGTAATCGCAAACCTCCTGATGAACAGCATCGACGCCATCGCTGACGCCGGCAAAATCACTCTAAGGGCCACCCTATGCAGAAATTTTCGAGGGACACGGCACTCGGTCAGGATCACCGTCTCCGACAATGGACCAGGCATCAGCGACACGGTCTTGCCTCAGCTGTTCCAGCCGTTTTTCACCACGAAGGGTTCAGTAGGAAACGGACTGGGTCTGTGGATAAGTCAACAGATCGTCGAAAAACACGGTGGATCGATTCAAGTCCGCTCCCGGACAAACGGACCCCATCAAGGAACAACATTTTCAGTAGTTCTGCCCGTCAGCAGCTCTTGAGCTGATTCCGTGTAATTTCGGTACTATGATCAGTCGCAGGCTAGGGCAGTATTCCTGAAACTGTGACTTCGTGAAACAGTATGCAGGCGAAGCGGTTGCAATCGGGATACCTGCCTGTCGGTGGCTGGCGCTTACGTTTGCTTGCGCCAGAAGCCGGGGACTTGCGCCATGTAGAGGAGTTTGCTTGCTGTGGCAGTGGCCCTAGCGTAGAGCTTGGCCGCCGACAGTGGCAGCTTCAATGCCGGGTAGGTGAAGAGCCAGTAGCGGAAGTTGCGGCCGTAGGCTCCGCTAAGCTCGCCGTGCGCCTCTTTGAGCTTTAAACGGTCCTTGGCGTGGCCGCGAAACTCGATCAGCACCGACGGAAACCAGCGCCGCAGGGCAACGTTGAGGATGGGGTCGGAGAGGTCCGGGCGGTTGGGGAGCAGCCGCTGTACGACATCGGAAAGCTGGCGTCCGAAGACCCGGCCCAGCGAATAGCCATGGGCGTTGCCGACGCGGGCGGCGACCGGACGCGTCCACAGCACGGCGGAGCGGCGGTGGTGCAGCAGCAGCGGCAGGCTCCAGGAGAGCTGCACAAGGTTGGTGCCGATGAAGCTCTCCGGGGCCTCATGCGGCAGGGATTGGAGCCGCTCCTTGTTCACCACCATGCCGCTGATGAAGGTGAACATGATGTTCACCACCAGCGCGAAGGTGTGGGCGTCGCGAACCGTGTGCACGCGGCGATGCAGGGGATCTTCGATGCGTTCGGCGAGGAAATCCTGCCGGTAACCGTAGCTGGTGGCATAGACGAGATCCACCTCGGCGGGCTTACCGGTGGGTGTTTTGAGCAGCTTCAGCATCGCGGCGATGGCGTCGGGGACGATGAGGTCGTCGTCGCCGCACATCCAGAAGAAGCGGCCGGCGGCCTCGGCGAAGCAGAAGGCAAAGTTGGCGTCGGAGCCGATGTTGGTGGCTTGGCGGTGCGTGCGCAGGTGGGCTCCCGCCGCGCAGAACCGCTTTTTGGCGGCGGCGATCACCTCGGGCGTGCGGTCCTCGCTGGCGTTGTCGGAGACGAAGACCTCGACGTCGGCGGCATGGGTCACGACCTGCGGCTCCAGGACCTGGAGCAGGCTTTCGAGCTGGTCAGCGCGGTTGAAGGTGGGGATGGCGATGGTCAGCAGCAGGTGTTCGACGGTTCTCTTTGCGGCTGCGCCCGTGTGAAGCTCAGGCAACATGCCAGATCCTCCGCCAGCGCAGAAAAGTGTAGGTTCCGTAGCCGAGGCCGATAATCAACGTTCCCAGAGCATACGCGGCGGCGATGCCCCAGGCGCCGCCGTGCGGATTCTGCCAGCGACCCAGCAGGTAGGCCAGCGGAGCGATGTACAGCGCGCCGGCGATGGAGTTGATCATGAACTTTTCCTGCTTGTGGGCACGGAGATACAGAGCCTCGGCGAAGACGACGATGTTGCCTACCGTGCCGAAAAACAGTAGCGCCAGCGGCAGTGGCGCGAGCAGGCGGCTGGACAGCAGAACGCCGTGGGTACGCACGCCGCGCACCCCCAGCCAGGTGACGACGCTCCAGACGGCGCCGCAGGCCAGCACCGCCGCCAAGGTGGACTGCCACAGCGCGCGGAAGAAGGTGCGGTCGAGCAGGCTGTACTCCTCCCGGGCGATCATGCGGCCGAACGGGGCGGCCTTGGTGTTCATCCAGGCGATGGCCATGGAGGAGAGCGTGGCGCACACGTTCAGGCTCATGCCCATGCGGCCAGCCTCGACGGGGCCCCGGAAGTTCATCAGAATGGGATTGAAGAGTTGCGAGGTGATGTAGCCCGCCAGCCATGACACGGCGATGCGCCACTGAAACGGCCAGACCTCGGCGCGCCAGTCGATGCGGAACTGCGAGGTGGCGTGGCGGAGCAGCGGCAGCAGCAGGCCGCGGCGGGTCCAGACGAGCCAGCAGCCTGCGATGGCCTGGCCAAAGATCATGCAGCCCGGCGCAAACAGGCCGCGATGCAGCAGAAACGCTCCCCAGCCCAGGGCTGTGCCTGTGAGCGACTGGCGCAGACGGGTGCGCGCGACCTCGGGCACATAGCCGCAGCCTTCGAGGAAGGAGAACAGCGGATCGATCTGGAAGGTGCAGCTCGAAGCCACGACCACCAGAAACCAGGGCCAACCGAAATGTACGCCGCCGCCGCCGGGGCGCGCGGCCGCATGACGGAAGAATGCGAGGCCGACCGGCACGAGGGTGACGGCCATCAGGACGGCCGCAACGGTGTACCAGCGAACGGACTTCTGCAGCACGCTGGCGAGACGGCAATGGGCCTCTTCAGGGCCACTCACCTTGCCCTCCGGCGAGATCTGCAGATGGGCGGCCTCGTGCGAGGCGGTCTGCAGGATCACAACCGAAAATCCGAGCTCAAAGACGATCTGCAGCGCCACCAGCGAGTAGAAGGTGTAATAAAACCCCTGCTCGGCTGGGGATAGGAAGCGTGCGATCAGGGTGAGTGTGCCGACACCCGCCAACGACGACCATCCGCGGGCGAGCACGGTGAAGGCAATTGCGCGATCAACACCCAAGGCCTGTGCAATGCGCCTAACTGCATTCCGGATCGGGCCGGGCTGCGCGGTCTCCGCGGGATTGGGATCGGGATGCAGCTGCGCCGGAGCAACGCCTGGGGCGCCGGTCGCAAGGGTGCCGTCGAAGAACATGGGATGTTCATCGGCAGCGCGCTCGATATCTTGAGGGAAAACTTCGGAAGGGGGCGTAGGGGGAGGCATCCGGCGGCAGAGGGATGATGCCGGCGCAACGCGGCGGAGTCCCGGCAGTCAGTTTATCAGTGAGCCGACCGTTCCCCTGGCCGGGGCCCAATGCTACGCTTCGGCATGACTCCCGCGGAGATGCTGGAAACCTCCCGCCTGCGGCTTACGCCGCTCACGCTGGCCGATGCGCCGCGAACCCAGGAGATCTTTCCGCATTGGGAGATCGTGCGCTACCTGGCTGCGCATGTGCCGAACGAGGGCTCCCGCCGCATCTCCGCGAAGACCGGGCTGCGTTTGGTGGAAACGACAGAAAAGGACTATGTTTCCGGTCGGCACCCAAGCGAAGTCTGGGAGATGACGGCGTCTGAGTGGGCCTCTTCCGGCAGTTCATCTCGCGGTGAGGTGTGCAAACCGTACTGCAACGATGTGCGCCTCTACCCGTTTGGTTAAGTGGCCAGCTAGAGAAAGGGCCTCGCAACGCGAGACCCTCTTGTTAACCCTGTTTCCGGACGAGCTTAGAGCAGCCTTAGATGGTTATCCTGCGGCGAAACGGAGATATTGCTTCCCGACCACAATCATGGCGGCAAATAAACCGGATTGCATTAATGATGGCCGCCGTGGTCACCGCCGCCATGGAAGCCTTCCGGGTGACTTTCACCGTGTATCCCGTGAAAATCATTGCCGTGAAAGCTATTCCAGTGATCGTTCGGCTCATGGTAGCCACCGTGTGCGGGGTAGCCACCATGGTACCCGTAACGAGGATCGAAGCTACGGTTGACCGGGCCGTAAAAGCCTGCCCGACCGCGGTACCAGGGGCCTGCGCCGAGAAATACGCCGCCATTGAACCATTGCGGACCGTAGTAGCCGTAGGGCGCGCAGTTGTAAGGAGCATAGCCATAGTAGCCATAGGGGCAGATGGGAGCGGGACCACCGATATTTACCCCAAAGGAAACCTGGGCGCTGGCGGGTGCTGGAGCAGCAAAAGCCAGACCGACAACCGCGGCTGTGGCAAGTAGTGCATTCCGAACGGAGCGAACGTGCATAACGAACACCTCTCAGTACCTATGAATGCAGAAATGCGGAAAATGTTGTTCTCCGCAGCGTGGTACTTCGGTGTTACCCTCGCGGGCGGGTTGTCCGAATTTGCGAACGCACGCGTTTTTTCGGCGGTACCGGCTTCTTCAGCTGGGCCGCTTCGGGCCGTTCGCGCTTGCGTTCTACCTTCTTTCCGGCAGCGGCGCGGCTCAACGCCTGCACCTCGCCGGTGGTCAGCTCACGGAAGGCGCCGGGAGGCACATCGAGGGTGAGCGCTCCATAGGCGATGCGCCGGATCTTTTCGACATGATGGCCGATCTCTTCAAACATCTTGCGCAGCTGGCGGTTGCGGCCTTCGGTCAAGGTCAATTCAAACCACGGATTTTCGCCGCCGCGGACCTGCTCCACCCGGGCGGGCTGCGTCATGATGCGGTCGCGGCGGCCGGATTTCACCTCATTCAAGCGGCCGCGATCGATCATGACGCCGCGCCGCAGCTGGTCCACGGCCTCGTTGGTCGGCTTGCCCGAAACCTTCACGAGATAGGTCTTCTCCACCCCGGCGCTGGCCTTGGAGAGCCGGTTGGCGAGCTCGCCGTCGTTGGTCATCAGCAGCAGGCCTTCACTGAGGTAATCGAGGCGGCCAACGGGATAGAGCCGCGGCATCTTTTTGTGCTCGCCTGTGACTTTCTTCTGTGACTCCTGGCCGAGCAGTTGCGCAACCGTTGGACGGCCTTCAGGATCGTCGGTGGTGGTGACATACCCACGCGGTTTGTTGAGCATGAAGTAACGCTGCGGCTCCGGGCCGTGCAGCAGCTTGCCATCCACGCGGATGTGATCGCGAGCCGGATCGGCCCGGGTGCCGAGTTCGGTGACAATCTCACCGTTTACCTGCACCCGGCCATCGGTGATGATCTGCTCCGCGGCCCGGCGGCTCGCGATGCCGGCCTGCGCGAGGATCTTCTGCAGACGATCGCCGCGTGGGGCTTCGTCTTCCTGCTGCGTCTTTTGCGGAATCGCCATACCTTAGCTTCCCATGAAATGCTTCCCTTGCCTTCACGAAGAGCTGGCGCGCTCAAGGGCTACGCCGCAGGAGACAAGTTTCGCCCGAAAAGCGAAACACCTCGGGGTAGCAGCCCCGAGGTGATCTCGACGTGAAGGAGGTGAGGCCGATGTTGCCACCCTTGCGGGTGCGCTACCGGCGGTTTTCATTACAGGTCCCGGGAGAAGTTCTCCTATTCCTGTTAGTGAAGGCTTGTGAGGTGCTACTGCATTTGGTGCACTTCTAACCACAGGGCCTCTGAGCGGTCGTCGCCGTTCAGGGGCTCTAATACATATACAGGCCAATATTTCTGCCGAGCCTGCATACCTCTATGATTCTGCCACTTTCAGCCGGGATGTCAATGCCGATTTTGCGGCCGTAACGTTACGCCAGCCCGGTCGATTGCGCCTGCTCATGTGCATGGTAGCTCGAGCGAACGAGCGGACCGGACTCCACATGACGAAATCCCATCGCGAGCGCCTCGTGTTTCAGGAAGGCAAACTCCTCCGGCGTGTAGAAGCGTGCCATGGGCAGGTGGTCGCGCGAAGGGCGAAGGTATTGCCCGATGGTGAGGATGTCTACCTTGCGGTCGGCGAGGTCGCGGAAGACGCCGAGCAGCTCGTGCATCTCCTCGCCCATGCCGACGATGATGCCGGTCTTGGTCACGATGGGGCCGTCGGCATGGGTGGAGGATTCCTGCTTGGCCAGATCGAGGAAGCGTAGAGATTTTTCATACCGGCCGCCGGACTTCGCGACACGGTAGAGCCGCGGCACGGTCTCGATGTTGTGATTCAGGATCTCGGGGCGGGCAGAGACGACTATGCGGCGGGCCTCATCCACGCCTTGAAAATCGGGCGTGAGCACCTCCACCTGGCAGCCCGGCGCCTGACGGCGGATCTCGCGGATGACGTTGACGAAGGCCGTTGCCGCGCCGAGATTATCGTCATCGCGATTCACGCTGGTGATGACGGCGTGTTTCAAGCCCAGCGAGGCAACGGCATAGGCCACCCGCTCCGGCTCGCTGTGATCGATCGGGGCAGGTTTTCCTTTAGGCACCGCGCAGAAGCCGCAGCGCCGCGTGCACAGGTTGCCGAGCATCATAAATGTCGCAGTTTTATGGTTCCAGCACTCGCCGATGTTGGGGCAATGGGCGCTTTCGCAAACCGTGTGCAGATTCAACTCACGCGTCAGTTTTTTCAGTGCGTGAAAGGTCTCGCCCACAGGCGCACGGGCTTTCAGCCACGCCGGTTTTGCTATCGGCTTGCGCGGGGCGAGATCGATCTGCACGAGTGTGTCGGTCTGTAGCAGCGGAGCCATCGGTCTTTTGATTGTAGCTCTCCCGAAGCGGCCTCCGGTGGCGGGATGAATATGCGCTTCGGGCCGCATCTAGGCAGCGATCTACAACTCATTTAGGCTGATACGTTCAGGAGCCACGGGCAGATGAATCGTCGGCAGTTCAACCACCTCATCGCAGGCACCGCGCTTGCGCCGGCGTTGCCCTCCTTCGGCGCCGGCCTTGCGCAGCGGCAAGACCTGCCGAAATTTTCTGTCATGCTCTGGACACTGGAACAAAAAGCGCCTTTGGAGCGCTGTCTGGAGACTGTGGCCGCGGCCGGCTATCAAGGTGTGGAATTTGTCGGCGAGTTCTACAAGTGGACGCCCGACGAGACGCGGCGAACGATAGCGCAACTGCGGTCGCTTGGATTGAAAGTGGATACGGTGAGCGGCCTGAAAACCGGCTTCGCCGTGCCTGCCGATACGGCCCGGTTCTTTGAGCAGCTTGAGGCACAGATGGGTTGGGCAAGTCAGTTCGACAGCCCGCAGCTTAATCTACTGTCGGGTGCGCGCATACCGGGAATGGACCCGGCGATGCAGCATCAAACGGCCATCGAGAACCTGAAGCGCGCCGCCGAAGCCGCGCAGAAGAAGGACTTGAGCCTGGTGATCGAACCGATCGATTCCTTGGAAAATCCCACGATTTTTCTGGGAGGGGTGGAGGAGGCTTTTGAAATCGTGCGCGGTGTGAACATGCCGAATCTCAAGGTGCTCTACGACTTCTACCACGAGCAGCGCGGTCGCGGAAACCTCATCGAAAAGCTGGAAAAGAACATCGATTGGGTCGGCCTCGTGCACATCGCAGACGTGCCTGGACGTCATGAGCCGGGGACGGGCGAGATCGACTATGCCAATGTGTACAAGCGTTTGGCGGCTCTTAAATATGACCGCTGGATCGCGATGGAGTTTTATCCCACGGGGGATCCGGTGATGGCGTTGCGCCTCGCGAGAGAACAGGTGCAGCGCGCATTTAACGGATGAGTTGATGCCCTGTTGCGCGTCGAACTCATTCCTGTTCAGCGCAGCCGTTCGCGGGTCTCGGGGCGGCTCAGGTAGAGAAAAAATACCAGAGCAAACAGGCCCTGGATGATGTACGGCGTCCGGTGCGCGCGATGGAAGCCGTAGAAATAACCGGCCGCCATCAGCAGGCAGCCGGCTGTCGTGATTGCCCAGCCCCAGCGCCGCAGGCGCAGCATGCCGAAGACTCCCACCGCCATCAGCGTGCAAACGCTCAGAATGCTGTACTTTGCTGTCCCCACGCCAAAGGTGTCCCGCGCGGCCGCGAAGACGTTCAGCATCGCCATCAGCAGCAGATACAGCCCGATCATCGCCATGCCGGGCAGCATGCCTTGGGCTTCACCTGCAGGCGTGCCGGGCAGGTGGCGAGCCCGGAAACCGGTGTCGGTCGCGGGCGCGGCTTTTGAATCTTCAAACCGGTTTGGAGGGTGAGATTCGTCAGGCATGGCGGCAATGGTAGCTGTTTCTACTGTGGTGAGTCTGAAGCTCGTGTCCTGTTTCAAAGGTGAGTGTCGCCGTCAACCCTATCCAAAAGCAGGTCCTTCGCTTCGCTCAGGATGACAATTTTTGTGAAGTGAATTAACGATTCACCACCCTATTTCCTATTTCCTACTTCCTGCGTCTATTTACACCGTGTGCAGGTAAGCCAGCAGCGCGGTCACGCTGTCTCCATCCAGATAGGGTTGTGCGGGCATGAGACCGTGACCATGCAGGATGGTGTCCATGACGCGTTCGTCGTTGGCCGGCGCCCCGGAAGGCAGATACGTCTTCTGAAAGACACCGTCCAGTGACGGTCCATTTTTTGGGGCGTTGAAGCGCTCATAGTGGCACACCGCGCAATGCGTTTGGAATGCGAGATAGCCGCGCGTCTGCTCGGCATTCAGCTGTTCCAGCGGGATAGGTGGAGCGAGTTTGTGGCATCCGGTGCACAGGCCCAGAGTGCCGGCGAGCAGCAGGCTCCGACGTACGGACCTCACTTGGCAGCGTCCTTGAAGATCTGCTCGGCGAGATAGTTTTCTATCTTGGCTTCATCGTGCAGCATCTCGAAGTAGGCGCTCTTCAGCAGCTGGGAGCGGCTGTCGTGGATCTCTTGACGGATGGCCTGCTGCACGCGCGGGTCGTTGAGATCGCGCTGCCCCGCCTGCGCCTTTTCCAGCAGACGGAAGATTGCATATCCGCCCACCTTCTTCGGATCGTTCGGATCGGGGAAGGGGATGATCTCGGTGTCCTGCCCGGCCTTGAGTTTGCCGATGGCGTTGAATAATGCCGGATTGGATTTGAGCTGCGACTCCGGCAACGAACCCATATCGCCGCCGTTGGAGGCGGTCTGCGGGTTTTCGGAAAAATTCATGGCCATGGCGCCGAAATCCTCGCCCGCATCCAGCCTGTTTTTGAGTGCCTGAATCTTCTTCAGGGCCTCGGGCGCGGAGGTTGCCTTCGAATTTTGCAGATTGCCCGAGGTGGGCGCCGGAGCGGCGGTGACGATGATCTGCGCGAGGTGGTACTGGTTCTCGATCAGATTGAACTCGGCCTTGTGCGCGTTGTAGTACGCGTCCACATCGCCGTCCGTTACGGTGATCTTCGAATTGATCTCCTTATTGAGCAGCTTGTCGATGGTGAGCGAACGGCGCAGGTCGTGGCGCACATCTTCAAGGGTGTGATTGGAAGCCTTCAGGCGAGCGTTGAACTGCTCCTCCGTGTACGGCGCCTTCATCTCCTGCAGCTTGGCGTCGACCTCGGGATCGGTCGCGGTCAGGCCGAGCTTGGCGGCACGCTGCTCCACGGTCTCTTCCACGATGAGCTCGTGAAGAATGTTCAGCTTGAGCGAACTGGACTGGTCGCCGGTGGGCTGCTGTTGCGGATTGCTTTGCAGCTGCGCGGCGTACACCTTGTCCAGGTCAGTCTGCGCGATGGGTCTTCCGTTCACCTTGGCCACAACGCCGGCGGTGGCGCCCTTCTGGCAACCGGAAAACAACAGCAGCGAAGCTCCGAAAAGAGCGGTGGGGAGGAGAAGCGATCTGCGCATCAGCTGGAATCCTGAATAACTTAGCTACTTGGCTGCGGGGAGGGCGCAACACATTCATGTTCCAGTTTACAGGAGCGGGCACGCCAGCCCTGCTCATGGGAGTGTCTGCGTTTCAGCAGCCGGTGATCACAGCGCGAAACATAGCGCCGCGCCGAGCAGTGACAGCGCGGCAATGGTGAAGAGGCCGCCGCTGAACCCATGCGTAAGATCGCGTAGACGCCCGGTGAGGAAGGGCCCCAGAAACCCACCCACACCGCCGACCATCGTAATGATCGCCACGCCGCCGGCGGCTGCCTGCCCGCCGAGCACGCGCGTTGGGAGCGCCCAGAACGGTCCCATGATGCTCCAATACCCCATGGCGGCGAGCGACATCGCGCACAGGGCTAGGGGGAAGCTGTGCGTGAGCCCCGCCCAGGTGAAGCCGATCGCGCTGAGGGCAAGGCAGCCCGCGATATGCCAGCGCCGTTCGCCCGTGCGGTCGCTTGACCAGCCGACAACGACGGTGAAGAGGGTGGCGGCAACATACGGCAGCGTGGCGTAGCGCGCGATCAGGCTTGCTGCCTGTGCGGACAGCATCGTTCCCTGCATCGCTGTGCTGTGCGCGCCTGCGCCGCCGCGCAGAAAATTGTTCAGGATCAGCGGCATCCAGAGATTCACGGTGTAGATGCCAATCTGGTCAAGGAAGAAGATACCCGCGAGCACCCACACCATCGGGGTGCGAAAGGCGTCTCGGAGCGAGTGATGCTGCGCAGCGCCGCCTGCGTTTCTATCCTTTTCCAGCTCATTATCGAGCCAGCGTTTTTCGTCATCGCTCAACCACTTCGCGTCGTCCGGTTTGTCTTTGAGGATGAACAGCACAGAAAATCCGGCGAGAAATGTTGGGATGCCTTCAACCAAAAACAACCATTGCCAGCCGTGCAGATGGCTGTGACCCTCAAGCTTCAGAAGGGCGCTCGCGATGGGAGCGCCCACGACACCGGCAATGGACGTCGCTGTCATGAACTTTGCCACCGCGCGCGCACGTTCACGCGAAGGAAACCAATAGGTGAGATAGAGGATCATGCCGGGGAAGAAGCCGGCTTCAGTCACGCCCAGGAGAAAGCGCATGATCTCAAAAGAGTGCGCGCCGCGTATAAACATCATCGCGGTGGCGACGACACCCCACGAGATCATGATGCGCGCGATCCAGTGCCGCGGACCGAACCTGGTCAGCAGCAGGTTGCTGGGCAGATCGAACATGGACGAACCGAGAAAAAACAGCCCCGCTCCGAGCCCGTACACGGTATCGCTCAGGTGCAGATCGCGCTTCATCTCCAACGCGGCGAAGCCGACGTTTACGCGGTCGAGATACGCGAGGATGTACAGGAAAAAAATGTACGGGATCAGCCGCCATGCAATCTTGGAGAAGACCTTGGCGCCGTCCACGGGCGCGGCGTTCGCTGGGGTAGGCATCGAGTGTGGGATGCGCGACGATCCGCAGGGACGGAAAACTTGCCTTTCTTTCTGTCATTCGCCCTGAGCGCAGTCGAACGGGAGGGAACCTGCTGTTTGCTCCGGCAGCCGAGACACTTCGGCAGAAAAGCAGATCCCCTACGGGGATGACAAAAAAGGAGTAACTGACAATAAAGAACGCCTGACAAAAAGAAAAACTGCCGAGCAGGGAAACGACGGCGCTACAACTCGCCCAACTCCACCACCCGTACGCTGCTGATGGCTTCAACGGCCCGCAGCTGTTCGACCGCTGTTTGCAGCGATGCCTGCGAGGCGCTCTCGATGCCGTCGAGCTGAATCACGGCCAAGGCGTGCATGCGGGGCTTGCCGTCCTCCGCGCGCTTGCGTCCCAAGGCGAAGTTGGCGATGTTCAGCTGCGCCTCGCCGATTACGGTGCCGATGCGGCCGATGACACCGGGCACATCGTTGTTGCGAATCACAAGCAGCGTGCCGGCGAGCTCCGCTTCGACATCGATGCCGTCATGGCGCATCAGGCGCGGCGAGCCCCCGTGCAACACCGTTCCGGTCACGGCGGAGTCACCCGCTGCGGTGTGGGCGATGAGGCGCAACGTGTCACCCACACCGCCGGGGGCGTACTCGCGCTTGTTCTCCTGCAGACGGATGCCGCGCTCGGCCACGACCGCGGTGGCGTTGATGCGGTTGACGCCTTCAGAGCTTCCCAGCAGGCCGGCAATCGCGGCGTTGCGGATGAGATCGGTCTTCAGGTGCGCGAGACGGCCATTGAAGTGCAGTGTCAGGCTATCGATGGTGCGCCCGTTCTCCGCAGTCATCGTATGCGCGAGAAATTGCCCGAGCCGCGCGGCCATTTCGATATACGGCGAAACCTCGGTGTACTCTTCCTCGCTGAGTGAGGCCATGTTAACGGCGTTCTGCACGACGCCGAGCTTCAGGTAATCGCGTACCTGATTTGCAAGCTGGATGCCGATGGCCTCCTGTGCTTCGTCGGTGGAGCCGGCGATGTGCGGGGTCAGCAGCACGCCGGGGATGTCGAAATAAGGCGAGTCTTTGAGCGGCTCCTGGCGGAAGACATCCAGTGCAGCACCTGCGACATGGCCGCTCTTGAGTGCATCGACCAACGCATTATCGACGATCAACTCGCCGCGGGCGCAGTTCACGAGGCGCACCCCGGGTTTCATGATGGCCAGCGAGGTCTTGTTGATCAGGCCTTCGGTCTGCGGCGTCAGGCCCACGTGCAACGAAAGAAAATCGCTTTCTTCGAAGATCTCGTCGATGGGCACCAGCGTGACGTCGTTCTCACGCGCAATGACAGGGGCGACAAAGGGGTCATAGCCGATGAGGTTCATGCCGAAGGCCTTGGCCCGCCGCGCGACCTCAAGGCCGATGCGCCCGAGACCCACGATGCCGAGCGTTTTGCCGCGCAGCTCCGTGCCCTGCAGCGTTTTTTTATCCCACTTGCCTTCGTGCATGGTCGCGTTGGCGCGGGGGATAGAGCGGCACATCGCAATCATCAAGCCGAGCGTAAGTTCGGCGACGGCAACGGCGTTGGCTCCGGGTGTGTTCATCACGACGATGCCGCGCTTTGTGGCTGCGGCGGTGTCGATGTTGTCTACGCCCACGCCCGCGCGGCCGATCAGCCGCAGCTTCGGTGCATGCGCAAGCAATGCGGCATCGGCCTGCACGGCCGAACGCACGATAAGCGCATCCGCATCGGCCAGCGCGGCGGGCAAGCCGCCGGCAGCAATCCCATCGGCGGTGACTACCTCCCAACCGGGTTCTCCCTTCAGGATGGCAAGCGTGGCGGGCGAGACCTTTTCAGCGATAACGATCTTCAAAAAGAGCTCCGGGGCGCGTGGGCGCAGCTTGTCCAGTCTAGCTGCACAATTCACGTGTCTTATTTATTTAAACGCCTTGCGGGTGCCCCATCTTCGCGACTGTACCATCGTCGCTAAGGTGGGCTCAGATGCTCCGATTCGGTGCTCCCTATTCGTGGTGTCCGAACCCACCTTAGGCGCAAAAGGCGCGCCGAAGATGGGGCACCCGCAGTTTTCAGCTACTTGCTCTTCAAGGCGTCAATGTAGCTTTGATCGAGGCCCTGCATCAACTGCTTCAAGGTCGTCAGATCGAGCATGTTGACGGCTGTATCGCGCAGCATGTCGTTGTATTCCGCGTCAGGAATTTTTTCGAAGTTTTCACCCTGGGCGATGATGGGGGCGAGGAGCTCTGCCTGTCGTGTCACGAGCCGCACCATCTGTTCGCTTACGGTAGTTTGAAGACCATAAACGTCCGCATCGTCTCTTACCTCTTTGTAAGGCATGTACCCAAGTGCGCCGCTGTCGCGCGCTGTGCGCCAAGCGGCATCGTGCAAGTCAGCTGAGGTCCAGTGAAAGCTGATGGACTGCCCATGCGCGTGCGGGTGCGTTTGCATATAGCGCATGGCTTCCAGGCCGTGCTTCGCCATGTCGGATTCTTTGTCTACCGAAGCGATGTCCTTCTGAATGGCTTCGTGGTTCCCCTGCAGTTCCTGGCGAATATTCTCACGCGCCTCGGCGACGATGTGGCGGTGGTGCACATACTCCACCAGACCTTCCAGCATAAGCGCGATGAACAGGCCGACGGTCATGATGGCGACGTGAGTGAGGGCATCGCGCCAGCTGTGCACGGGTTCTTGCGGTGGATGAATGTCCATGGCCGCAGTCTATTACGGAGCACCCGGCTTTTATGGCAAGGGATACAGCTGCAGTTCGGGGAGCGGGAAATCTCTGCGGTTATCCGTCATCAGGGTAAGCCCGTGCTCCAGGGCGGTTGCGGCGACAATCATGTCCGGCAGATCGAGCGTCACTCCCTGCCGTGCGTAGCGGCTCTTGAGCGACCCGGCTAAGCGTGCAACCTCTTCTGTGGTGGAAATGCAGTGAAGAGTGTCAAGGAGGGCTTCAGTGCGGATCTTCTCGCCAAGACACATACCTGCATAGACCTCGGCAACATTCATCGCAGCGGTACTCAGCGTATGACCCTGGGCTACCAACTCGGCTAAAAGCGTACGTCGGTTTTTTCTGGAACGTAGTGTATCGATGAGGACAGTGGTATCGAGAAGAAATTTCACTCGCCTTTTGTCTCCGCGGATGCATCGGGAATCCTACGCCAGCCTTCCTTCCGCAAGGAACGCACCCAAGCAGCTGTGCCGTTCGCAAGTTCAGGATGGTCTTCGTCCTTCCAAGCAGGTTCATCACTTTGTAGAAACTGCAAGAGTTGGCGCCGCTGCACCTCTGCCTCGGCGCATTCCACCAGAAAAGCGCTGCGGCCGCGAGGTCCGACCAAGGCGTCAATATGACGGACCAAAGTCTCAGGCAGTACGATGTGTGCTCTTTGTGCGCCCATAGCTTTCACCCACTTCTATGGTGACATGACGGGGAAGAAAATGTCCAGTGCTGCCCCATAACGTGCGCCGTTTGCGCGCATACGGTCAGGTTAGCGGCCGGTGGGGGTTGGAGCGGGTGTTGCCCCTGGCGAAACGGGCGGTGTCGGCGCGACATACGGCGGCGGCGGTTGTACGCCGGCCACGCGCAGCGCCTGGTCGATGATGCCGTACAGGAACTCGAGGGAAACGGCGCCGTCGATCTTATCGCCATTGATGAACAGCGTCGGCGTGGAGTCGATGCCGAGGGAGGCGCCCAACTCCTTCGACGCATTGATGGCGGTGCCGTCCTGCTTGGCGATGCAGGCGTTCAGCTGCGGCATGTCGAGCTTGCGGAACTGGCCCTGCTCGCGGGTCACCGCATCGAGTTGCTCCGTTGCACGGGCGAGCGTTTTGTCGGCCTTGGGATCTTTGGGATCGGCGCCCATCTCGCCTGCATGGGCGTGGATATAGTCCACGGAGGTCCAATACGCAGGAGTGGATTGGGCGCCGAGGCAGTTCGTATCGACGGCCGCGCGCATGGCCCAGGGGTGCTGCTCGATCGGGAAATCCTTGTAGACGATATGTACCTTATCGCCGTAGCGCTCGGTGAGGGCGGGGAAGATCGCCGCATGCAGGCGCGCGCAGTAGGGGCACTCCAGGTCGTCAAAGCCGACGATCTGTACGGGAGCGGAAACGGGGCCGCCGCGCGCGGGCCGGCCGGCGCCCGAGACCAGCGTCTTGGGATCGGCGGAGATGTCGAATTTGGTGATCTGCGCGAGGGTTTTGCCGTCGCGGGAGAGCAGAAAGGTGATGGGCCGCGAGGTGCGGCCGGAGTTGGCCACCGTCACCAGCACCGTGTCGTACCCGGGGAACTCGGAGGGTGTGCGGCCGCCTACGTTCACGGTCGATTCCGGCGGCAGGCTCGCCTTCTGGCGCAGCTCTACCTCAATGCGGCGTGCGAGATCCGGCGAAAGGGGGCTGCCCGCCCGGGCTGGCGCTGCGCTGCCCGGTGCGGGCTGTTGTGCGTGACAGCCGAAGGTCGTCAGTGCGAAGGCGAGAAGAGGGAGTGAGGCAAAACGCGCGAAAACCAAGATAGGTTGATTATCGCAGAGCGCATGAAGCTGGGTATGACTCCTCACGAAGCGCTGTCCGCGGGAGCGACACGGGCGTTATGATAGGCGCATGATCACGGTGCACATCTCGGAGGCTGAGGCGGTTCGCGACTTCGCAAGTTTGCTGGAACGTGTGCGCGCGGGCGAAGAGGTTGTGATCGAGGCGGGAACATCGCCGATTGCCGTACTGCGCGCGGCAAACCCGGTTGGACCGGTTCGCACCCTCTCCGAATATCTCCAAAGGGCCGGGCTGCGGGCCGGCCGCAGTGAAGGAATGGATGAAGATTTCGCCGCGGACATGAAAGAAATCATCCGGAATCGCAAACCCCGAGTGTCTCGTTGGGATGAGCCTTGGGTCTGATTCTAGACACCAGTGTGCTAATCGCCATAGAACGCCGGGGCAGCGAATGGCGAGAGGTCCTGGAGTCGTTTCAGCTCGATCACGCCGAGATAGAAGCAGCTTTGTCCGCCATCAGCGTGGTCGAGCTGACACATGGAATTTACCGGGCTCGCACGGAGGCGCAACGAAACCGCCGATTCGCTTTCTGTGAAGAGGTATTTCGAGACCTTCAGGTATATCCCGTTTCACTCGATGTAGCCCGTTTAGCAGGCCGGATTGAGGGTGAGTAGGCGGCGCTGGGGAACAATCTGGGTTTTGAAGACCTGATCATAGGCGCAACTGCGCTGCAACTTGGCTTCGAGGTGATGACGCTTAATTTGCGCCACTTTGAGAATATTCCAGGTCTTCGCGTCGTGCCGTTCTAGGGAAGCTCTGATTAACTCCCAATCCATTCCTTTCGGGGCTAAGCCCGCTGATCTACGCTGTTTTCGGCATGGCTGAAGCCATTCCCTTCCAAAACTCCGGCTTAATCAGAGGATCCCTAGATCCGCGCCCACATTTTATGGGCGCATGGTTCACTCGAAAGAATCACTTGAAAGAGAGATATCGCTTTCTAAATACGAAGCTCAAAACAGCCGTTCCGCGCGGCGTATGTTGCCCGCGCTGCCGATGTTGGCCAGCGTGAAGTTGAAACGGTAGGAGTTCTCATCGCGTACCGTGCCGAGATTGAACTTGCGGTACTCCACCGCGAGGCCGCAGCAGTTCCAGTTGTAGCTGGTCTGCAGGGCGGCGTACTGCACGGTTCCGCCGATCAGATCGAGACCGACGTTTGTTCCCAGGGCAAGACCTGGCTTCGAAGGCACGCCATAGCCGACCAGCAGGCGCAGCTGCGAAAAATTCGATACCGGCGAGGTGACCAGAGATGGGTTGGACGTGGTGTCGATGACCTCCGTGGCGAAGCGGCCCGGCGCATTCAGGCGGGCATAGGAGACGCCGCCGAAGACGGAACCCGCGTGCGCGTCAAGGTAGACGTTGGAGGAGGTGAATTTGCCGGCGCCGGTGTCATAGTCGAAGTCCCACTCCGCATCCGTGTGGCCGGAGGTGCGTACGCGCAGGCGCGAGAGCAGCGGCGAGATGTTGCGCGGCTCGGTGAGGAAGGCGATGCCGGAGAGTGACAGCGTGGACTCGAAGAGGTTGCGGCGATGGAGAAGCACGGCGTGGCCGAAGGTGGGATCGAAAAAATAACGCTGCGTCAGCCGCCAGCTGAGCAGCGGCTGCTGCGCGGTCCCCACGGCGGGCGCACAGCGCGAGGCATGGCGGCCATGGGTGCGAATGGGCGTGTCCGGCGCGCCCGAGGAGGGAATGGCGATGCCGTTCGCGTCGGTGGAGTCGGCTGCGGAGGGGGTGAGGACATCGGGCACCGTCTCCTCGGCCGCGGCCATGTTCTCCTGCGTGACGGCGGAGGCGTCGGGGGTGGGAAGCTTGCCCTCGATCTCGTTCAGGGGATTGACCCCCTCCGTCGCCGCCGGCGGCGCGACCGCCCCCGCGGGGCAGCCGGGCGGGAGATGCCGTGCGGCTTTGGCCTCCGGGCGGAAGTACAGATGCTGCGTCAGCCCATATTCCAGCTGGTCGGTGTCGCTGACGAGATCGGATTCATCGAAGCGCAGCACGCTCAGGAAGTTATCCACGCCGCGCACGTCCCGGTAGGTCACCTCCGGCTCGACGGTGTGGCGCAGCTCTGTGCCGAAGAACCTCTGCAGCTTCTCGGGCACGGCAAAGGTACGCTCGACGACCGGCGGCCGAACCTCGACCTTCATCTCGGCGTCGGCGCGGTTGAGGGACTGGGTGAGCTCCACGGGCGCGGCGCCGGCGGAGTAAGGCGTTTGTCTGGATCGCGAGTAGAAGGTCTCCCGCGCGGCGATGCTGCCGAGCACACTCCAACCACCGAAGTAAACCGGCAGGCTGAGCTCCGGACGCACATCGAAGCGCTCGACGATGCCGTCGGAGGTGAAATCCGGCTGGGAGCGCTTCAATCCGGCCGCCGAGGCGTCCACGGTCCACAGCAGGGGCGTTCCGGCGATGCGTCTATCGACGCCGAACAGATCGAACGAAGGCACATGCAGGATGTGCACCTGCTCGCCGAGAGAGGTGCCGATCGGCACCTGTTTCAAGCCCTGATAGCGTTCGAAGCGGCCATCCAGCGACCAGCCGTCCGTTTGGTGTGTGACATAGGCGACCGAGGTGATGTCGGAGGAGACCGCCTGGTTGAAGTTGTCGGTGAAGGCTTCGCGATAGATGTAGGAGCTGAGGTATTCCCCGTCGCCCACCAGCCGGGTGTTGGCGGAGAGCTGGCGCCGAAAGGCCGCAGTGAGGTCTTCGCCGCCCTGGTTCACGAAGATTCCGTTGCTGGCCGTGTAGCCGCGATCCTGCAGGGCGGAAAAGTGCACGGTGTCGAAGTTGTCGCCCAGGCCCTTGTAGCGAAAGGTGCCGGACTCGGAAAAGCCCCGCAGCGAGTAGTAGATCGTGCCCAGGGTAAGGTCGGCGGAGCGGCCCAGGACGAGGAACGCCTCCTCGCCGACCGTGATGCCCTTGGTGCTCGAATCGCCCAGCACCGGAATGAGCAGGCCGGACTGGCGTTGGTCGCCGCCCGCCGGCGTGGTGAGGTACGGCAGATAGAGAACCGGCAGCCCGAGCAGATGGAAGACAGAGCTGGAGGCCTGTGCGCGTCCGCCCGCGATTGCGAAGCGGCCCGAGGAGAACAGCCAGTCGGGCTTGGGCAGCAGGCAGGAGGTCACGGTGCCGTCGTAGATCGTGTAGCTCTCCGGGCCGGTCTTCTCGACGATCCGGCCGGTGAACAGAAACGGGTTGGGGCTATCGAGCCCCAGGGGCGTGGTGACGCCGGGCACGCGCTCGGTCTGGTTGTGTAGACCCACCGAGCCCGAAGCGTCAAAGAAGCGGCCGACCCCGGTACGCACGTTGTAGGCGCCGTGCGAGGCCTGGATGTACTCGTCGTTGTCGCCGCCTGAAACCCGCAGGTGGCCTTCCGCGATCAGGTCTCCGGTGTCCTTGTCGAGCTGCACGGAGTCGGCGCGGATGTGGCGGTTGCGGAAGGTGATCTCGACATCGCCGGCGAGCAGGTACATGTCTCCGTGTTTGGATTCGGTGTCGCTGTCAGCGACGATGTGGTCGGGGTTGGCCTGTGGCAGGGGGACCGCGAAGGGAATGGAGTCCAAATCCGGCAGGTCCGGCAAGGGGGTCGGCGAAGTGGTTTGGGCGGTTCTTGCCGGTCCTGGGGCGTCCGGGGTTGCCGCAATTTCGGCGGGTTGCCCCCCCAGTGCCTTTTTCGTTACTGCCTGTGCATGCAGAAGTGGATGACCGAAGGGGAGGGCAATGGTACTTATGAACCACAGGAGAAGCCGCAACGCAGGAAGATGCCGCCGGCGCAGGTCCGGGGCCCGCTTGCCTGAATGGGGCGCCCGCTTGCCGGAATGCATTGATGAGCGGCCTTCCACAGATGCAAGCTTAGACGAACCGGACCTCCCGTAGATTGAGAAGAGGTCCCGGTGGTGGGGAATTGGGGAGCGGAACAGGTGAGCATGAGCAGTGCCGTGCAGATGGAAGAGGCAGAGTCGGGCGTGTGGCAGGCGACAGGAACGGACGGCGCGGCCAACCTGCAGCAGGTGGCGGCGGAAAGACTGGCGGCGCACCGCAACCGGCGTGCCTCGGTGGCCGCGCAGGAGGCCGAGCAGGAGAGCCGTGCCCGCCAGCATCGGGAAGCCGTTGCGCAAGCCCAGCGCGATGGTCTGCGCCGTGGGGCGTCAGTCGTTCGCGATGCCGTGAAGACACGTTTCGAGCGCCGCGAAAGCTATCGTGAGTTTCTGGCCGCCGAGGCCGAGCGGGCCATCTCGCAGGCCCAGGCGGAGGCCGATGTGGCCGCCCGGTCCGCCCGCGCCGTCGCTGAAGCTCAGATGCAGCTGCTGGACGAGCTGGACAGCGTCAACCAGCCCGAGCCTGGACCGCGCGAGTACGCCTTCGCGCAGGCCGATGCCGAAGCGCGCGGCGAGCTGGCGCATGCGCTGGCCGACATCGTCATGGGCGCCAAGGAGCTGATCGCGGAGCCGCCGATGCTGACGGTTGTGGACGCCTCGCCGCAGGGGACGATGACGGAAACCGAGGCCTACCCCGAGCCGGCCATCCGGGAGATCTCGGCGTCCGGGCTCACGGTGCGCCTGTTTGAAGACATGCCGGCGCCCGCGCCCCGGCCGGAGGAGCTGAGTGCTCGACACGGCGCCTATCCCGTGGCGATGCGGGGACTCTTTGAAGCGGAGTCCGCGGACGACCTCCATGCGCTCGAAGAGGAGATTGCCTTTCGCCGCGCGCCGGAGTTCCCGGCCCCCGCTGCCATCGAGCAGCAGAGCATCCCCGGCAATCTGATCGAGTTTCCGCGGGAGCTGGTCGCGCCGCGCCGCGCCCGGCCTCGCCTGGCCGAGGGCCCGCTGCGCGACGAGGGCGGAGAGCCGCAGCTGCGCATCTTCGAGGTCGATGCCATGCAGCTGGATACCGGGCATGAGGCGGTCGACCCGCAGGCGATTCCAGGATGGCAGGGGATGCTGCTCGAAAGCGCCACGGTCGAGGAGATCCTGCCGGCCATCGAGATCGAGGCGCAGATCTCGCTGACCCCGCAGACCGCCTCGCTGGAGCGGCGGCTGATGTCGGCCGCGGTCGATGCCTGCCTGCTGGGCGCGGCGTGGCTGGGCGCGGTGGCGGTTGTGGCCGAGGTCTCCGGTTCCGCCCTCCGTGGCCTCACCCTGCCGATGCTCGCGGGAACGGCGTTGGGCTCCCTTGGGCTGTTTGCGGTGATCTACCAGGCGCTGTTCTTCACGCTCGCCGACAGTACGCCCGGCATGCGCTGGGCGCGCATCGGGCTGTGCACCTTTGGCGATCGCAATCCCACGCGCCGCGCCATGCGCCGCCGCATCCTGTCGATCCTGCTGGCGGCGTGCCCGCTGGGTCTGGGTCTCGCCTGGGTCTGGATGGACAACGACCGCATGGGCTGGCATGACCGCATGAGTCGCATGTACCAGCGCGCCTATTAGGGCAGTGGAAGCTTTGTGAGCTTCCCAATGCCGAGTCGGTGAACTCGCCCTCTTTGTCATCCCGCAGCGAGGCGGAGGGATCCGCTTTTCGGAGCTGCAATGCATCTTGGGAAAGCGTTGTCGCCCGATCAAAGGCACCGTCCGAAGTCTGCGTTACAGTGGCTTTGAGGAGAAAAGCACCGCCCCAATGCCTTCGCGCAACCGCACCCTCGGCCTCCTGCTTGGAACATCGGCCTTCGCCCTTCTTCTCCACGCGGCGGTTGGGTCGCCGGCGAAGCCTGCCTCCGCACCGCAGGCGAGCCCCAGCCCAGACTCCACTTCGTTCTACACCGCCCGGGTCCAGCCGATTTTTCAGGCCAACTGCTATCGCTGCCATGGCGGGTTCAATCACCGCGGCGGCTTGCAGCTGGACAGCCACGCCGGGCTGATGCACGGCGGTCACGATGGGGCCGTGATCGTGCCGGGACATCCGGAGCAATCGCTGCTTATAAAGCTGATCCGGCATGAGGGACCTCCGGATGACCCGATGCCCATGCCGCCTAAAGGCAAGCTCTCCGATGCGGATATCAGCACGGTGGAGCAGTGGGTGCGCGCCGGGGCGGGGATGCCTCCGGATGCTCCCAACCATTAATCAGCCGATCAATCAGTCGATCGGCGGCATCACGATTTGGTTTGCTTTCACGGAATTGCTTCGTCTGTGTTGCAAAACGCGACAGAAACGCTATGGACATCACGCTTTTGTTTCCCGCCGGAACCCAAAGCGCTACTTACAGCCCCCGGGCGGGTTGACTAATCTGAAAGGGCTCCGGCGGCTTCGCGGCCTCCAAGACAACTGATCGATGATGACCCTCCGGCGTAGGCCCACGCGCGCGTCCCGCACCATCCGCCGGCTTGCGGTCAGCGCGCTTTTGCTGGCGCTTGTCTGCTCGGCCCCATCTGCTTCGGGTACCGCGTTGGCGGGGACACGTTCCCGCACCCATAGGACCTCCCCCACGGCGCCGCCGCCCCCGAGCTTCGTCGAGACGGGCACCGCGCACGGGGCAAAGAGCCGCAAAGGTTCGGCACGGGGCAACGCCCAAGCCACAGGACGTCCGGCAGGCTTGCGGGGCGGCGCATTCCGCAGTGGCAGCGACACACGCGCAGGGAAGGCATCGCGGGAGAGGTCCAGGCGCGTCTTGGTGGCAGAGCAGTCGTTCCCGGTGCGCCACGCCGTTCATGACAGCTCCCGCGGAGAACGGGTGCTCGCCCACCAGCACACAACGCCGTACCTATCGGCGCATGGCCGCCGCGAATACGCCCGCTCCTTTGCTGCACAAGGATCCGGCAAGGCTCGCTGGGGTTCACAATTCGCGGCGATGCGGGCGAGCGCTCCTCCGCTCCGCTGGCACTCACCCGCTCCGTACGCCGCTGCCTCCGGCTTAGCGGCAACCGCGGCAGGTCGTGGAGCGACAGGGGCGCCCTACCGCGTCCCCCGCAGCGGCGATACACACTACGGCGGCGAGGGGATCGCCTCCAATGCGCCAGGCGCGGCGTACGCCGAGGGCACCGCGCATCCGGAGGGCGATGAGTCTCTGCCGATGACGCAGGTCGGGGGGACAACCGTCGCCATCGGACCCGCGGCCGTCCTGGTCGCGCCGACCTCGCGCACCCAGCCTTCCCCCGCCCCGCCCTCCCAGGCACGGGTTTTGTCGGGGTTTGGCAGCGAGGTTGCGGTGGCTCCCGCCGATCCAGGTACGACGCGGCGAAGGAATCACCCGATCGGCGCGGAGACGCTGCCCGGCCTGACGCCGCCTCCGCCTCCCGCGACGCTCGAAGAGCGCTTTGACATCACCTCGGCCGCCGTCAGTCCGGCGGTGCTGCCGGAGATCTACGATCGCAATGGCCGGCTGGTCATGCCCGCGCCGCTTAAGGGATCGCGCGAGGTGCTCCTGCACCAGAACACGATGGCGAACAACGATGGGCTGGAGCGCATTCAGGATGATGGCGAACTGGACCGGCTGCGCGCCAATCGTGAGCTGGTGGGCTTCCCGGCCATCGACGGCCTGCACGTAAACGATGCCCTGCCGTACAACCGGCGCTATGCCCGGCCCTGGACGGTGCTGTTCGCGGGTGATATCGGCCATGACTTCTTCAACCGCTTCCACGAGCCCATTTATGTAACCTCAGCCGTGCGCACGGTGAGCTACCAGGCCCGGCTGCAGCGCGTAAACGGCAACGCCGCGGCCACCGATGGCGATGCGGCGTCGCCGCACCTCACCGGGCAGGCGATCGATCTCGCCAAGCGCGGCATGAGCTCCACGCAGCTGGCCTGGATGCGCGCCTACCTGATGCCGCTGATGGACTCGGGAAAGATCGATGTGGAGGAGGAGTTTCACCAAGCCTGCTTCCACATCAGCGTGTATCGCCGCTATGCGGGCGGCCGCCTGCCTGCGCATGAGGTCGCCCAGGTCCGGCCCGGTGGCGCCGGCAATGCGCCGGAGCCTCTCCCGACCGGCAGCGCTCCGCAGGACACCTACTAGAGCCATCTGCGGTTATGGGTATGGTGCTGTTGTAGGGTATGGTGCTGCTTTTGCTGTCATCCCACATTTTTTTGTTGTCATCCCGCAGCTTTCAGGTTCCCATCCAATTTACGGATTGTCATCCCGCAGCGCAGCGGAGGGATCTGCTTTTCGTCGCGGCTCTACAGCTCAGGAGCTTGGCAAAAGTCGCGCATTTCAGACGAAAGCTAGAGCGGTTTCATATAGCTGTAGGGGCGTCATCTCGACCGGAGCGAAGCGGAGTGGAGAGACCCCTATATTTTATTCGCGGCTACACGGAGTCTGGCGGAGCGCCGAACGAAATACAGGGGTCGGCGGATTCAAGGTTGAAGTGCAACATTTCCGAAATAGGAGACAGTTGCCTTATGCCGAAGACGTATCACCCTTTGGACTACGCGGAACGGGTATTGATCCAGACGCAGTTAACGCTGGGGGTGAGGCCTGGGGCCATCGCCGCCGGTCTGAGCCGGTCGCGGTCGACTGTGCTGCGCGAGATGCGGCGCAACGGTTGGCGGCCCCGGAGCCCAGCGCGGATCGCCGGCGGGTATCGCGCGCTGGCGGCCGAGCGACGCGCCCGTCAACGCAAGGCCAGGCCGCCGAAACCGCGCAAGCTCCAGCCCGGCAACCCGCTCTGGATCGCCGTGCTCGGCCATCTCCGGGAGGGCTTGAGTCCCCGCCAGATCGCGCGCACACTGGCTCGTATGCCCGTTCCCGTCCGGCTTTCGCACGAGACCATTTACAGCGCGCTGTATGCCATGCCGCGCGGCGAGCTGCGCGCCCGCGTGCTCGGCCTGCTGCGCCGCGGGCACAAGGCGCGCCGCGCGCGGCGGAGCCGAAAAGACCGGCGCAATCAGGCCATTCCCAACATGACCCTGATCGATCAGCGGCCCGTCGAGGTCCAGATGCGCCTGATTCCGGGGCACTGGGAGGGCGATCTGCTGATCGGCAAGGGCAACCGCTCCCAGGTCGGCACGCTGGTGGAACGGTCGACCCTGTTCGTCGCCCTGGTGCGGCTGGACAGCGCCAAGGCCGCCGCCACGGCCGAGGGCTTCAGCAGAATCCTCAACCGGATCGACAGCCAGAAGCGCCTTTCGATGACCTACGACCAGGGCACCGAGATGGCCCACCACCAGATGCTCACCGCCGCCACCGGGGTGGAGGTGTACTTCGCCCACCCGCACGCCCCGTGGGAACGCGGCATCTCGGAGAACACCAACGGCCTGCTCCGCCAATACCTGCCCCGCGGAACCGACCTGTCGGTGTTCTCCCAGGAGCAGCTGGACCAGATCGCCTGGAAGCTCAACGTCCGCCCCAGACAAACCCTGGGCTGGAAAGCCCCCGCAGAACTCTTCCTCCCAGAGGGAACCTTCGACTTCGTTGCCTTCTGGTCCCAATTCGCCCCTAAAATCAATTCTGTTGCACTTCAACCTTGAATCCGCCGTCCCCTGTATCTTGCTCGCTGTAGCACGAAGTTCGTAATACCACGGAAAAGATACAGGGTCTCTCCGCTGCAGCAGACGATAAAGCCGTTTACTGCCACCCGAACGACGAACTGCCGTCGTTTGGAGCCCGGCGCTCCGGTCGAGATGACACACCTTCCGAGATGGCACATTCTTGGGGGTTCGCGGCAGAAGCCGCATTGCATCCATCACTCATGGAGTTTGCGCACGAGGTTGGCAAGCGGTTTGTGGATTGGATCGAAGCATTGCCCAAGGGCAATGCCTCTCGGGTGTACGTCGTCTGCGACTCGGACGGCGACGGCCTGCCCGCGGGCGCGCTGCTGCTGCGGGCGTTGCACGAGGCCGGCTACCGCGACGTCGATGGCGAGTGCCGCCGCAAAGGCGAGTCCGCCTGGGGTGAAGAGATCGCCGCACGGCTGCGCGAGCGGGCGGAGACCACGGGCATCGATGCGTTGATCGTCGCCGATCTGGGCAGCCGCGAGGGCGTGATTTTGCGCGATGTGGCCGAGGAAATTACGCCGCTTCTGCTCATCGATCACCATCACCCTATCGGTCAGCCCGAGGATTCCACATTGATCACTGCCTATGGCACCGGCGATCCCCTGGGCGACGGCAAAGACATCGCTACAACCGGCCTGCTCTGCTGGTGGTGTGCACGCGCTCTGGTCGGCGAGGAGAAGGCCGGTGAATGGCTATGGCTGGCGGGTATCTCGGTGTTGAGCGATCTCGGCGATAAAGCCCCCTTCGTCGAGCTCACAGCGGCCAAGACCCGCTTTGGCGGGGGTGCCATGCGCGCTGCGACCAGTCTGCTGAACGCTCCGCGCAGAACGGCAGAAGGCCGTGCCGATGCCGCTCTGGCGCTGCTGATCAAGGCCTCTGGCCCGAAGGATGTCACAAGCGGCGTGCACGAGGAAACCGCTGCATTGCAGCTCGCAAAACAAGAGGTTGCTGAGGCGCTGTCGATCGCGCGCAGGCAGCCGCCGCGCTTCTCCAAAGCCATGCGCGCAGAGCTTGGCGCGGACCTTGTTGCCATTCGCATGCACACCGGCTGTCAGGTGCATCCGCTGATCGCGCAGCAGTGGCGTGGACGGTTTGCGAAAAGCGTCGTCTTTGGCGTGAACACCGGCTACCGGCCGGGTTGGGTGAGCTTCTCCGGCCGTGCACCCGCGGGCGTGAATCTTATCGAGTTTCTCGCGCGGCATCGGCCGCCGGAGGCCGACGCGACCTATGGGCTTGGCCACAACCAGGCCAGCGGCGGCTCGCTACCCATAGCGGTGTGGAATCGCTGGATTCAGGAGATCGGATTCGGGGAGGAGATGGTGGTCGATGAGACCGAAGCATCTGACCTGAAGAACACAGCGGAAGATATTCTGGCGGAATTGGCGGAGGTTGTGGAGTAATGGCGAATGTGATGGAAGAGCGCAAGCGGGCAGGCAAGGCGAAGCGAAAAGCAGATCCCTCCGCTTCCACCCCAACGAGCAAAGAACGCTCGCCGGGGACCCCGGCTGCGCTGCGTGATGACAATTCTTTCCAGGTTGCAAAGAGGAGTGCGGGAAAGAAAGTAGCGAAGAAGGCCAAAAAGGCGAAGCCGAAACCCGCCACCAAGAAAGAGATCGCTGACGTCGAACTTGCACGCATGATCAACACGCCGATGTCGCAGTGCGAGGCCATAAAAGGTTTGCCGCAGCTCGCCTTTCCGCGTGAGGCCATGCGGCTTGGGTTTCCCGTAAAGGTCATGGGCGAAGGCGGCCTGAAGACCAGCGATGCGCGCCGCTGGCAGGCGAATCCACATCTGCGCGTCTCGCTGGGTTACCTTTGCGAGGTCATCGGCTATTTGCGCAAGCACGCGATTCACATGTATCGCATGGGCTCGGACCTTGCGCCCTACGCCACGCATCCTGACATGCCGCAGTTTCATAACATGGTGCAGGAATCCGCGAGTGACCTCGCCCGCTTTGGGCGCCTCGCACACGAGGCCGATGTGCGGCTCAGCTTCCATCCCTCGCAGTTCATCGTGCTCAACAGCGAGAACGAAAAACTCACAAGAAAGAGCATGTGGGATCTCGACTCCCAGGCCGAGATACTTGATTTAATGGAGTGCGGCCCCGAGGCCGTAACGGTCGTGCACATGGGCGGAGCGTACGGGGATCGCGAGTCCGGCTGGCGACGTTGGGCGCAGACCTGGAAACGTCTCGGCGAGCCCGTGCGTCGCCGTCTAGTGCTCGAAAATGACGACATCCGCTACTCAGCCGCCGATGTGTTGAAGGTGCACGAAGCGACGGGCGTGAAGTGCGTCTTCGACTATCAGCATCACTGGTGCTTCAACCCCGAAGGCTTGCCGCTGGTCGAAACGCTTGCGAAGTTCTGCCGCACGTGGCCTGGCGGTGTACGGCCCAAGATGCACTTCAGCTGCGCACGCACCGAGATGCGGCAGTTAAAGCGCAGAAATCGTAAGACCGGCAAGCTCGAAACGGTGCTGCAGCCGCCCATCTGGACCGGTCACGCAGACTACAACAACCCGTTTGAGGCCATCACCTTTCTGCGCTCCATCCAGCAGATCGATACCGACATCATGCTGGAGTCAAAGAGCAAAGATCTCTCGCTGATTCGGCTGCGCAACGACATCGCGAGGTTTGCTCCGGAACTCGCCGCTCGTTACGGCATCGACGCGCGGCAGGCGAGTGAAGATGTGGGCGAGGTCATCGAAGAGACCGATAAAGGCGAGGCAATGTTAGTCAATCGAAATAGCACTTATTGAAAGCGGGTGCCCCATCTTCGGCGCGTTCTTTGCGCCTAAGGTGGGCTACGTGCCGGGCATGTAAAGGCTTGCATCGAATGCCGGAGAGCCCACCTTAGCGACGAAAAAACTGTCGCGAAGATGGGGCACCCGGGTTCAGTGGCTTGTTACATGTTTTCACCCGGGTTCAGTGCTTTGTTGCATGTTTTACGGAGGCACTTCTGTTTACCGGCGTTCCGCCGCCGGAGATCTCTTTGCGTACGCAAACGGTGTAGGCATTCAGAAAATTCTCACGAAGGTTGCTGTACTCCGAGATGGTGTTGAACTTGCGCTGACCTTCGGGCGCATTCAAGAAATACGCCGTCGTCGCTACATGATGAGCATTATCGAAGAAGAGATAGATGCCCAGCACGTTGCCGTCCAGCGCCGTGCGGTCGAAGCCGTAGATGTCGAAGCCATTCAGCGTCGGTTTCAACGCATAATTGCGTTGCGTATCTTCGCCGGTGGCGTTGATCTTATCGAACTCGCTGATCAGATCTGCCTTCTCCGTCGTGTAACTTGCGGCCGGCAGCAACTCGACCTTCACGTTGGCGAATGGCGCTGAGCCGGCGAAGGCATACGCCGCAAACAGCCCATCCACAAGGCGAATCTGCTTGGGCCCGGTAAGCGTCTGCGCGGGGCGCGTCATCGGCGCCTGCGGCAGGGAGGTGCGCTGCACCAGATCCGGGCCGAGCGGCAGTTTGCAACTCACATACGGCCGCAGCGTGGCGGGCACTGGACGATTCACCACCGCCCCATGGGTTTGTGCTGAAAGCGTGGGAACCAGGCAAGCGGTAAGAAGAGGGAGCGCGCGGAGCAACGGCATAAAAGCAGGGTACCGCAGACGCCGCTGTGCAGCATCCGCTTAAGGTTTGGGTTGCGTCGCAGCGGGGGGTGGTGCGTCCGGCTGCTTGGTTGTATCCGTGGGCAGATCCTGTCCGTCGTAATGGATCGTGATGCTGGTGTGGTACTGCTTATAGTCCGTGTAGCGCACGGTCGCGCGCATGTGCACGTCCTGCGACAGTGCACCGTCCTGCGCCGCGAAGTGCAGCACGCCCTCGGCCCGCGTGTAGGTCGGAAACCAGTATTTGCCGTCGATCTGCTGGTAGTAGGTCGTAAAGGGTGGCGATAGATCTTCATGCCCTCGGCGGGTATCCTGCGGGACGTTGATGCCGTTCACCAGAACAATTTCAAGGTCCTGTTGATCGGCCCAGATCTTGCCTTGAAAATAACGATGGCCTTTGACGATCTGCTTGGGCGCCGCATCGAAGACATAGGTCTGCAGATCGTCAACCTTCTGCTTTCCCAGGTAAGTCAGGTTGTACTCCGGCAGCTGCTCCGTGGTCAGGATAAAAGGCAGCCGCTGCTTAATGTCGTTGATATCGTTCTCGTTGATGATGACGCGTTCGATCGTGTTTCCCGGCGCAAACACGACGTGCTCGATGCGATGGCCACCGTTGTCATAGGTAATGTCGGTCACCTCCTGCCACTCGCCGTCGGGTCGGTTGGTGTCGTCGTTGATGGTGTCCATCTTCACCGTTTGCCGGAAGGTATAGCGGTCGCGCGCGTGCTCGAACGCGCTTTCACGCTCGCCCATGCGCTGAATAATCTGCGGAATCGTAATCCCGGCAGGCTGCGCCGAATCCAGCGGGCCGAACCCCGCAATGTTCGCCGGGGTTGCCGGCGTTTGCTGAGCGGGGAGCGGTGCAGCAAGAAGAAAAACGAGGCTAAGGAGACGGAGTCGCATGAGGCTACTCAGGTAAGACGCTGCATCGGGGGGAAAGGCTTCTGTGGGATTTCCCGGGCACGCGCGATACTACTCACATGAGCTTCGGACGCGCACAGAAAGCAAAGCCGCCGCTGGATGAGGCGGGTCTGCTGGAATACGCGGTGAAGTCGCTCGCCAGCCGCATGAAAAGCGTACGTGACCTGCGCCGCTTGATGGCGCAGCGAACCGAACCCGGCGACGAAGGCGCCCGCGCCATGGACGCCGTTGTCGCGAAGCTCAAGGAGCTCGGGTATCTGAGTGACGAGCGTTTCGCGGCGGACTACACGCGGCTGCGGCAGGAGAACGAAAAGTTCGGCCGCCGCCGCGTGCAGCAGGGCCTCATGCAAAAGGGCGTCGCCTCAGCAACGGTCAACGAAGCCGTGGGCAACGCGTATGACGAGGTGGACGAGATCGCCTTGGCGCGTGCCTATGCCGAACGCAAACGCATGCGCAAGCCGGAGAATGAAAAGGAGACTGCCCGCGCGATGCGCCGATTGATGGCGGCCGGCTTTTCTTCCAAGGCCATCTGGGCTGTGTTGCGTAGTTGGGGAGCGTCGGTGGAAGAGGTAGACATCGCGGAAGACGATGGCGGGAGCCTCTAATCCTCGTGGCGCGCGGGAAAGACGAAACGCAGATCCCCTCCGGGGATGACAACAAAAAAAGCCCGGCAGCATCGCCGGGGGTGCAGCGTTTCGTCGGAATCGACTGGTCCGGACGAATCGATGCGGCGGGGCAGCGGCGGCATATCTGGGCAGGCATCTGGACGGTCTCTCCAGGCGGCAAGGTGAAGGTACAGATCGAGGCCGGGCGCACACGCGACGAGGTCGCCGAGTGGCTTCTCCACTTGGCAGAGGAGACGCCGCGCATGGTCGTCGGTATCGATTGTTGCTTTAGTTTTCCGGCGTGGTTCCTGGCCGAACTCGGCTGTGCCGATGTGTTCAGTTTCTGGCGATTGGTTCACAGCGGAGCAGGGGAGCAGTGGCTCACGCGCTTCGCCAAGGACTCGCCTGAAGAGGCCGCGCGCGACATCCGCTTCTGGGGCAAGCCACACAAACGGCCGCCCGTGTTCTCGGGCGCGGGCCTGCGCAGCATGTTTCGCCACACCGACTACGATAATAAAATCGCCCAGGCGCTCGAAGGCGGCGATACGGAACGCGCGGCCAAGATGAAGGGCATCACACCCAAGTCACCGTTTCAGATCGGCGGCTCGGGTTCGGTTGGCACAGGCTCTCTGCGCGCGATGCCGATGCTGCAACGGCTGCATCAGGCTGGCTGGCGCGTGTGGCCGTTCCAGGATGCGGCGTTGGATTTGGATCAACAGCAACCGCGACCGCTGCTCGTTGAGATGTACACGCGGCTGATGACGGGCGCCGTCGCCAAAAGCAACGCGGAGGCCCGCAAGCGCTATCTGGCGCGGCGCCGCCGTGAGGATATTTTGTTCGTCTCCGTTGGCCGTGCTGTGCTGAGGAAAGCGGAAGGCTCCGAGGATGCATTCGATGCGCTGGTAAGCACACTGGAGATGGTTCGGCATGCGTCGAATTTTTCCGGCTTGCGCGCGACCGGGGATCGGCAACTGCAACTGGAAGGCATCACATGGCGGCCAGGAGTTGCGAGCTAGGGGTACAAAGCTGCAAACTCGTCCGCCGCCATGTGAAACGGGCTTCGAAAGGTAACACCGCCCAGAATGCGGCCGTCCTGGAAGTCCTCTGAAAGCAGAATCGTGCAGCCAGCGCGGCGTGCGGTTGCCCAAAGCAGGGCATCCCAGAATTGGAGACCGTGTCCCTGCTGGGCAGAGAGTGCGTCGTTCAGATCCTCCGGATTTGCGGCCACGATAGTGAAGGCATCCACAGCGCGACTCGCATACCGCTGAGCCGCTGGAAGCAGCGCGGGGCGCTTCCGGGCCGTGGAGTTACAAAGCTCACCCAAAGTCTGGAGCACCAGAAAGCCCATCCCACCCCGCAGCAGTTCCAACGTGCGCAACGCACGGTACTGCTTCGCAGACTCTCCCTTATCCAGCGCATAGAACAGAATGTTCGTATCGATGGTGTAGCGGTCAGCGCCCATGCCGCTCTTCGTAGGTGAACGGTACGCCCCCAAGATCCAGGCCAGCGTCCATGATGGCAAGCATCTCCTGCCAGGCGGCTTCGCGCTTTGGATCGAATTTCTGCCCGGAATAAGGCACGATTTCAGCTACGGGCTCGCCACGCCGCGTGAGTACAAGCCGCTCACCCGCCTCGACCTCGGCAATGTAAGCGGAAAAGTTCTGATTGGCTTCGCGTAGAGAAACCTGACGCATGGTTGCACCCTATATAACTCATTGTAGTACGTAGTGCATTCAGGTCTCCACTGCTAAACTGAAGGTCTATGCGTCCTTTGTCCGGCAATCAAATTCGTGAGGATTTTCTGCGTTTTTTTGAGGGTAAGGAGCACCGTCGCGTGCACTCCTCCTCGCTTGTGCCGGCCAACGATCCGACCCTGCTGTTTACCAACGCGGGCATGAATCAGTTCAAGGATGTGTTTCTCGGCGCGGAGCGGCGCGACTACACGCGCGCGGCCAGCTCTCAAAAGTGCGTACGTGCGGGCGGCAAGCATAACGACTTAGAAAATGTCGGCTTCACCCGGCGCCATCACACGTTTTTTGAGATGCTCGGCAACTTCAGCTTTGGTGATTATTTCAAGCGCGAGGCGATTGCCTATGCGTGGGAGTTGCTGACCTCGGATCAGTGGTTCGGCATTGATCAATCGAGGCTCTACATCACGATCTTTGAAGGCAACGAGAGCGTTCCGCGCGACGACGAGGCCGAGCAGTATTGGATCGAGATCGGCGTGCCCAAAGAACGCATCTTCGGCATGAGCGCCAAGGATAACTTCTGGCAGATGGGCGATACGGGACCTTGCGGGCCTTGTTCGGAGATCTTCTACGACCTTGGGATCGAAGCCGCCGAAATGCCCGGACAAGATAAACCGTTTCCGCAGGACGATCAGCGTTATGTCGAGATTTGGAACCTGGTTTTTATGCAGTTCGATCGCGCTTCCGATGGCACGCTGACACCGTTGCCGAAGCCATCGATTGATACCGGTATGGGATTGGAGCGCATCGCCGCTGTGTTGCAGGGTAAGTTATCGAATTATGAGAGTGATTTGTTTACGCCGTTGCTTGCGGCCGCGGTTCGCTTGACCGGGTTTGCCGGAACCCACCTTAGCGACGATGGAGCCGTCGCGGAGATGGGGCACCCGGTTTCCACGCCCACCCAACAGGTGTCATCTCGACCGGAAGGCGCAGCCCGGAGTGGAGAGACCCCTATATTTACTTCGGCCGAGATCGATCGCTTAGCCGTAAGCGATGAGAAAGGCGCGGCCTCGCTGCGCATCATCGCCGACCATGCACGCGCGGCCACATTTCTCATCTCGGATGGCGTTCTGCCCATGAATGAAGGCCGGGGCTATGTGCTACGTAAAATTCTGCGCCGCGGCATCCGGCATGGGCGGCTGCTCGGGCAGGAAAAGCCGTTTATGCATGAGATGGTCTTCGCCGTGCGCGATGAGATGCAGGCTGCCTACCCGGAGTTGAAGGCCTCGGCTGAGCGTGTGAGTAGGGTGGTGCTCGCGGAAGAGTTGCAGTTTGCTCGGGTTATCGAGAAGGGATGGAAAATATTCGAAGCTGAGCTTCATTGGCCTTCTCGGCAAGCAACTATAAGTGCCGTAAACGTGCTTCAGGATGAAGGGGCTAGCGATTTAATGCGCAAATACGTGCGAGCCGGGCATCCTTTAGATCAGGCCTTCGAAGCTGAATTACAGGAACTCTTAAAACCTGAGCAGTTCATCAGGTACGCGTACTCACGTCGCAGAGGCCAAGGCACGATTCGAGGGCAATTTCCTGGAGGAAAGGCCTTCGATGTTTTCCAAACCTTCGGCCTGCCGCTTGACTTCATGGTCGATGCGGCGCGCGATGCGAACATCGCCTTCGATACTGAAGGCTTCGAGCGAGCAATGCAGGAAGAGCAAGCCCGCGCACGCGCCTCATGGAAGGGCGGCTCACAGAAATCCGCCGCGCCCGTCTACCGCGAGCTCGCGAAGACCGAGTTCGTTGGTTACGGAGCCACGCGGCTTGACGGTGCGCGGGTACTCGCGCTGGTGAAGGACGGCGTTGGCGTCCATGAACTCAAGCCCGGAGAGACGGGTGAAGTGGTGCTTGACGCCACCAGCTTTTATGCGGACTCCGGCGGTCAGGTGGGCGATGTGGGCTGGCTGTATGCGGGTGATCACATCACGGCCGTTGCTGACGTAACCGGCTGCAAGAAGCCGGTACAGGGCGTCTTCGCGCACCAGGTGATTGCGAAGCACAACATCACGGTAGGCGACACGCTGGACACCGTCGTCAACGCCGGTGTGCGCCATGCTACGACGCGCAATCATACCGGCACGCACCTGCTGCAGGCGGCGTTGCGCGAGGTGCTGGGGCGGCATGTGAAACAGGCCGGATCGCTGAATGATGCGCACCGGCTGCGCTTCGACTTCAACCACTTCGCGGGCGTGGCGCCTGAAGAACTCGAAGAGGTGGAAAAGCTGGTGAACGCGCAGGTGCTCGCCAATAACTCTGTCGAAACGCTGGTCGATGTGCCCATCGATGTGGCCGTGCATGAGCTTGGCGCGACGGCGCTGTTTGGCGAGAAGTACGGTGAGTTTGTGCGCGTGGTGAAGATCGGCGACTTTTCGACCGAGCTTTGCGGCGGCACACACACGGCGGCCACGGGCGAGATCGGATTGTTGAAGCTGGTGGGGGAAAGCTCTGTGTCCAGCGGCGTGCGGCGTGTGGAGGCCGTTACCGGCACGGGCTCGTTGCAACTCTTCCGGCGTGATGCGGATGTGGCTCGGGTCGCCGGGCAGGTGGTTGGCGGCGATCTCAGCGCGGAGACGCTTCAGTTGCGCTTGGCTCAAACAGATGAGGAGCTAAAAAAGCTGCGTCGCGAGTTGGAAGGGATGCGCATGAAATCGGCATCCGCAGCGACGGCCGACGCGGCTTCGAGCGCGGTTGAGGTGAAGGGCGTCAAGGTGCTCGCGTTGCGGGTGGATGCGCTTGGGCAGTCTTCGGAAGCCAAGTCGCAGATGCGCAATCTGGTCGATGAGCTTCGCGGCAAGCTGGGCTCGGGTGTTGTGGTGCTGGGTGCGGCGACGCAAGGGGAGGGCAAGGTCTCGCTAGGCCGGGTTTCCTTAATTGCGGGCGTCACAAAGGACCTAACGGGCCGCGTGCAGGCGGGTAAAGTGGTTGGGCAGATCGCGGCCAGGGTCGGTGGAAAGGGCGGCGGCCGGCCGGATCTCGCGGAGGCTGGGGGAAGCGATGTGGCGGCGCTGGACGCAGCGCTCGCGGCAGCTCCGGGGATCGTGGGAGAACTGCTGGGGTGAGGCTTCGGCCACTTCGCTGATGTTGTGCCGAGGGATGCGAACAGCAGGTTCCCTTCGGGAATGACAGAAAGAAATGCAACAGCAAATGCAAACACAGATTCCCTTCGGGAATGACAACAAGAAGGGCAACAGCAAACACAGATTCCCTTCGGGAACGACAACAAGAAGGGCAACAGCAAACACAGATTCCCTTCGGGAATGACAACAAGAAGTGCAACAGCAATAGCAACAGCAAGGGCAGCAGATCCTCCGCTATGCTGCGGAATAACAACGAAGGGCAAGGCAAATTCCTGCGGGATGACAATAAGAAGGGCGGCGGAATCAGCATTTGGCTCTAGCACTCCGCGCGACTCCTGTACAGGTGCACGTCTGAGTACCCTTAACCGATTCACAGCCGTCGGCCCTGCGGCGGCGACCTACACTTGAAGGGCTATGGCGGGTCCGCGGCAGAGTTCACCTGTTTTCCAGAGGAGTCGTTTCTGCGCTGTGGGCCTGCTCGGCTGTGCTGTCGTGGCGACCGGTTCCGCGTGGGCGCAGGCGGGCTCGCAGGGCGCGTGGCAGGCGGCGGCGGCGGCGCGGCAGTCGTTTGAGGCGGAGCCCCGCGAGGAGCACACCCGCGACGAGTTCGCCCAGGTGATGAACAACTTCCGTGCGATCTATCACGGAAATCCTGCCGATCTGCACTCCCCCCGCGCCGTCAATGAGGTTGCGGAACTGTTGGCCGAGCAGGGCCGGGAGCTGAACGACCCGAAGAGTTTGCGCGCCGCGGCCGGGCAATATGAGTTTCTCGCCAAGGCCTACCCGGCAAGCTCGCTGGCAGCCCCGGCGCTGGGCCATGCGCTCGATCTGCTCCGCCTGGATGCGGCGAACAATGCCGAAGCCGGCAATGTTCGTAAGCTGCTCAAGGAGCAGTACCCTCACAGTGCGGCCGCTCAAGCCGCTTTGCTGCAAACGCCCGACATTGATGCGGCGACGCTCCCCGCACGCAGGAAGGTGACGCCTGCCATAGTCGCTGATGCTCCGACGAACGCGTCCCCAGGCAACACTGCTGCGTCGGCTTTGGACGAGCCCCACTATGTAAAGCCCGCGGCGCGCTCCCATGCCGCAGCCTCTGCGCTTAACCCGGTCGACACCGCTGTGCGGGCGGACGCGGGTCCCGCGCCGGCGGTGGTCACCGGCATCCGCCACTGGTCGACGGCGACCTACACGCGGGTGGCGATCGACCTCGGCGGCGAGGTGGAGTTCAAGGCCGCCCGCGTGGAGCACCCCGACCGCATCTTCTTCGACCTCCACGGAGCGAAGCTGGCGGCTGGACTTGCCGGCAAGAGCTTCGCCATTACCGACGATGGCTTTCTGAAAAATATTCGCGCGGCGCAGTCCGGTCCGGACGTGACGCGCATCATGCTGGACGTGCAGCCCGTCGCCGAATACTCGGCGTTTCTGCTGCCGAATCCCTACCGGCTGATTATTGATATCCACGGCCGCCAGCCGGGCGACGCGAAGGCCGTAGCTGCAGCGAACACCGCTCCGGCAAGAAACGATGGGACCATTGCGGAGCCGCCGAGCCCCACAAGCGGCGAAGGGAACGAGCAGCCACCCGCGCCCATCTCCCGCCCCGCCACCGTGCCTTCCCCGAGCGGCGGCACGGAGGTCTCCACCCTGCCGCCCATGGCCGTAACGGACGGCAGCGCTGGTTTTGACCTGCCGCCGAAGCGGGATACACCCGTAACCAAGGCCGCGGTCGCACGCCCGCGTGTGGTCGTCTCCGCGAAGCCGACGGAGGCCAAGCCTGTGCCGAACTCAGTGACTTCCAATGTGTCGGCGACCAACCGTGAGGTCGCCGAGGTGAGCGAAGGCCCAGGTGTGATCGCCGCCACCACGCAGCCGACGACGGGGCCGGTGGTCGATCGCGCCGCGAAGATGCCGGTGCGCTCGGTGCGAACGGCACCCTCCAGGAACGTGGACATCGCGGCTATTCCTGCAGCCCCGCCACCCCCTACCGCCAATGGTCAAAGCACCCTGATGCGAGCGCTCGGGCTCAAGATCGGCCGCATCGTCATCGACGCCGGGCATGGCGGCCATGACTCCGGCACGCTTGGACCGGACGGCATCGAGGAGAAGGATGTCGTGCTCGACGTGGCGCTGCGCCTGGGCAAGCTGCTGCATGACCGGCTGGGTGCGGAGGTGGTTTATACGCGCGCCGACGACACCTTTATTCCGCTCGAAACGCGCACCGCGATCGCCAACAAGGCACAGGCGGACCTGTTCATCAGCGTGCACGCCAACAGCTCGCCGGACCCCAGTGCGCGCGGCGTCGAGGTTTATTACCTGAATTTCACCAGCGATCCGGAGGCGATGCAGGTCGCGGGCCGCGAAAACGCCGTCAGCTCGCAGCGTGTCAACCAGCTGAGCGATCTGGTGAAGCAGATTGCGCTGAAGGACAAAATCGATGAGAGCCGCGAATTGGCGGCGGATGTCGACCAGTCGCTCTACACCGGGCTGAAAAGGGGCAATGGCGGACTCAAAGACCGTGGCGTGAAGAAGGCGCCGTTCGTTGTCCTGATCGGCGCGAATATGCCGTCCATTCTCGCCGAGATCAGCTTCGTCACCAACCCGGATGACGCCTCCAAGCTGGACACGCCGGAGTACCGCGAACGGGTCGCCGAGAGCCTGTACACGGGCATCGCGCGCTATGCCGGGACCATCAACGGAGCTGGCGGTCCTAAGGCCAAATCTCGGCCGACCGAGCGCGCGCAGCGGTAGCCTATCGCCGGCGCAGCAGTCTCGCTGCGACCTTTTGGCCGTTCATGTAGTCTGACCCGGTATGGGCGTTCGCTTCGGCGTTGCTTTCGGACTCACGGCTATCTCGCTCCCTCTGGCTGTCTTCGCGCAGCCCCCGGCGGCAGGCGCGGCGTCGTCCCCCCCGGTGCAAACCGCAGTGAGTCTGTCTCCGCCGTTGTTGCCGACAAGCTTTGGAAGCTGGACCGCCACGGGCGCCACGACGGCGGCGGCCGCAGAACCCGCGTTTTCGCTTGGTAACGCCAACAAAGCCGCGCTGGAGGAGTGTGGCCCGGAGCGCTCCGCCGTCCTGAACTACAACGGCGTCGGAGGCAAGGCGCTTCACATCGAGGCGGTTCAGTTCAAGGACGCGTCTGGGGCATTGGCGGCTTACTCGACGCTCGCGCAGCCCGGCATGGGAGAGTTGAAGGATCTCGGCACACGCGCGGCCGAAGGCAACGGTGGCGTGGTCTTCATCGAAGGCGCGTCGGTAGCCGTGGCGTTTCCGGTGTCAGCGGCGGATCTTTCCTCGCTCAAATCGCTTGCCGACGTGATGCCCAAGCCGGTCGGCAGCCAGGGGCTGCAGCCGTTGCTTCCCAGCCTGGTGCCGAGCCGCGGTCTCCAAGCGGCGAGCCTGCGTTATGCGCTCGGGCCTCGCAGCTACATGGCAGAGGGTGGAGTTCTGCCTGCCAACGGCCTCGGTTGGCAGCAGAGTGCGGAGGCCGTGACCGCGAAGTATAACGACAGGCGCGGCGCCGAAACGCTGACCCTTTTGCTCTATCCCACGCCCATTATCGCGGGCGGTCACCAGCGCTCGGTGGAAGGCATGCTGTCCGGCCTGGGGCCCAGCTTCACCAAGTCCAAGACCCGGCGTGAAGGATCGCTGCTCATTGTTGCGAACGGCAGTTTCTCGCTCGACGCCGCGCAGGCGTTGGTGGAAAACACCCATCTGCGGCAGCTGATGAGCACGGACAAGGCCATGCCCACGCCGGATGTGATCGAAACCCGCAAGACCTTCGGGTTGCTGGCCGATGTGATCCTGTTTTCCGGGCTATTGTGCGCGGCCGCGATCTTCCTGGGGCTGTTTCTGGGCGGCGGTCGCGCCCTGATTCGTATCCTCCAGGGCAAGCCTCCCGCGACGGAAGCCGAGTTTCTCAGCCTGCACCTCGACCCCCAGAACGCCGCCCCCCAGTTCTCCCCGAGTAAACCGGGCGACCCTGCCTGACCGCCATCGCGCAGCCATTTTGCATCCCACGCGTATCCCGGTAGAATCTCGAAGGAACGCCGACGTAGCTCAGTTGGTAGAGCAGCTGATTCGTAATCAGCAGGTCAACGGTTCAAGTCCGTTCGTCGGCTCCATAAAACCAAATAACTTATGAGTTTTCTGAACTTCACGCCGCCTCCCTGTGACTGGATTGCGACGTGGATTGTGTCGTAAACCGGTGTGCTCTCGCTCCGGGATACGGGCATCACTGACAGCTGTTTTGCCGTCGAGCTGTTTTGCCGGCGATCGGTGCGCCTGTTCCTGTGCACTGTTCGCGCGGAACATGTGTAGGCTGTTATCCGATGGCCGTGAGCCCCTTCGCACAACGCTACGCACACACACTCCCCGATCGTCCTCACACCGAATGGGAGCCGCTGCATAAGCACCTCGATGAGGTTGCTACGAGCGCTGCGGGTTTTGCCGCGGTGTTTGGCGCAGGGGACTGGGCCGACCTACTTGGCCGATGCCACGATCTTGGCAAAGGCTCGGATGAGTTTCAGCGGTACATCGGGTCTCCGAACACCCAGGATGCAGCGAATGCCGGCGCGGAAGATGCCACGCGGCCTGGACGTGTCGATCATTCGACATTTGGAGCGCGTTACCTGGCCAAGGCCTTCGGCGGATTGACTGGGCAGCTGCTGGCGTTCTGCATCGCCGGCCATCATGCCGGGCTCTCGGACTGGAGTGCGGGCGATGACGCGAGCGCCGGCTCAACCCTGGAGAGCCGCCTGGATGCGCGTAACGGGATTCCGCACGTCGAAGATCCCGGCCTTAGGCTGATCCCGCCTGCAGCGCCGTTCAAGTGGAGTTCCATCAAGGAGATGCCGTTTCAAATGGCCTTTCTGACCCGCATGTTGTTTTCGACCTTGGTCGATGCGGATCGCACCTGCACAGAGGCTTTCTGTACGCCCGAGGCCGCCGAAGAACGCCACGGGGCCCGGCCAACGCTGGTTGCGTTGCGCGATGTTCTGGACGCGCACCTGCTCCAAATGCAGCAGGGTGCCCCGATGACCCCGGTAAATCAACAGCGGCACACAGTGCTGCAGCAGTGCAGGGCGGCGGCGACACTGGAACCGGGATTCTTTTCGCTCCAGGTGCCGACCGGCGGCGGCAAAACGCTTTCTTCGCTGGCGTTTGCGCTCCATCATGCAACGGGGGAAAGGTCTTCCGAAGCGCCCGCCTTACACAGAGTGATCGTCGCCATTCCGTTCACCAGCATCATCGAGCAGACCGCGGCCGTGTATCGCAAAGCGCTGGGCCCACTTGCGGAACGTGCCCTAGTTGAGCACCATTCGAGTCTTCAACCGGAGACAGAAACACGTGCAAACCAGCTTGCAGTGGAGAACTGGGACGCTCCGCTGATCGTCACGACCAACGTCCAGCTGCTGGAGACCCTGTTTGCGGCAAAGACTACGCCCTGCCGTAAGCTGCATCGGATCGCCGGCAGCGTCATCATCCTGGACGAGGCGCAGACACTTCCCGTGGAGCTTCTGGAACCGACACTGATTGCTTTGCGCGAGCTGGTGCGAAATTATGGCTGCACGGTGGTGCTGTGCACCGCAACGCAACCGGCGCTGGAGCGGCGCGCGGATTTCAACATCGGCATCGAAGGCGTTCGTCCCATTATCGCCGACCCTCGACCGCTGTTCGAATCTCTGAAGCGGGTGACGGTTGACCATGTGGGCAAGCTCACCGATGAAGACCTGGTCGCGCGGCTGGCGAAGGAGCCGCAGGTGCTTTGCATCGTGAACACGCGGCCACATGCGGCCAAGCTCTTCCGCCTGCTCAGTGAAGCAGCGGAACCGGACTCCTGCTTTCACCTCAGTACGCTGATGTGCGGTGCCCATCGCCGCGTGGCGCTGTGGTGCATACGAAGGCGTGTCGCAGCAGGCAAGCCATGCCGCATCGTGAGCACACAGCTGATCGAGGCTGGAGTGGATATCGATCTGCCGGTGGTCTACCGAGCGGCGACGGGCTTCGACTCGATCGCGCAGGCGGCAGGCCGGTGCAACCGCGAAGGCAAACTGCCCATGAAAGGTCACACCCACGTCTTTGACACGGAGTCCGAACCCCCGCCGGGCTTTCTTCGCGAAAGCCGGCAGGCTGGCCTGGAGTGCTTCTCGCGTTTCGACGATCCGCTCGAGCCGGCAGCGATTGAGGCATACTTCGAGCGGCTGTACTGGGGCAAGCGCGATGAGTGGGACAAGCACAAGATCCTGCGCAGGATGCAGGTCGATCACCGTCGCCATCAGGCTCACTTTCAGTTCCGCGAGATCGCCGATGCCTATCGCTTGATCAAGAATGCACAGTTGCCGATTCTGGTTCCTTTCGGCAGAAAGGCAAAACACTATCTGGACGAGCTTGGGAAAGGGTATGTAGAGTTCGTCCCACAACGTCAGCTGCAGCCTTATCTGGTCTCCGTGCCCGAGCGTACTTTGCGAACCATGGAGGCGAGCGGTGTGGTCCGGGCGCATGAATCGGGTGTGTGGCTTCTTCTTCGCGAGGATGTCTACATGGAGGCGACCGGCCTCAAGCTCGATGCCTTCGGCCTCGATCCCACCACTTGGGGCGTGTAGCTGGCGCGTAGTGCTGCCATCGGCGAGAGGGATACGTGGCGTTCGGGATTCGTTTGCAGTGTTGGGGTGAATGGGCTTGTTTCACGCGCCCGGAGATGAAGGTGGAGCGCGTCAGCTATGACGCGATTACGCCCTCGGCAGCGCGCGGTGTGCTGGAAGCAATCTATTGGAAGCCGGAGATACGGTGGGTGGTCGACCGGCTGACCGTGCTGCGGCCGATCCGCTTTACCTCTGTCCGGCGCAACGAGGTAAAGGACAAGATCAGCTCCGTCTCCGCGGCGCGCGTGATGCGGGAGGGCGGGGGAGAGCTCTGCCAGGTGGTCTCCGACGGTGACGTTCGGCAGCAGCGGGCGGCTCTGCTGCTACGCGACGTGAGTTATGTCATCGAGGCGCACTTCGACATCGTCAGCGGACCGGAGAACGCAGCCAAGCACCTCGACCAGTTCCAGCGCCGTGCCCGCGTCGGCGCCTGCTACACGCGCCCGTATCTCGGCTGCCGCGAGTTCGCCGCGCACTTCGCCCTGCTGGATCATGAGGCCGCAGCGCCTGCCGTAGACGCGAGCCTGAGGGGCGAACGCGACCTCGGCTGGATGCTGCACGACATCGATTTCGCGGCCGGCAAGCAAGCCCGCTTCTTCCGCGCAACCATGCGTGACGGCGTCATCGACGTGCCTGCGCTATCCGGTGCGAACGCATGATCCTGCAGCGGCTAGCCGAACACTACGACCGCATCGTCGCCGGGGGTGAGGCGGAGCTGGCGCCCCCGGGCTTTTCGGTGCAGAAGGTGAGCTTCTGTCTCGTCTTGAACCCTGATGGCACTCTGCACTCCATTGAGGATCTGCGCCGCATGGAAGGCAAGGTGATGCGTCCGCGCAGCCTTGTCGTGCCGGGCCAAAGTAAGCCTCCGGGGTCTGGATTAAAGCCTTGTTTCCTGTGGGACAGCCCCGAGTACCTGCTCGGCTGGAGTGTCGATCCGGCCAAGGCAGAGCGTGCGCCGAAGGCCTTCGCCGCCCTTCGCGACGCGCACCTTGCGCTCGAACAGACGATTGCGGATCCCGCATTCACGGCGGTGTGCGCTTTCCTGCGTGACTGGTCGCCGGAGCAGGCGACGGCTCGCGCGGAGGAGCTTGCGGATAAGGCGGCCAACTTCGGTGTCTTCCGTATTCTCGATGGAGATTTGCGTTATGTGCACGAACGCGTCTCGGTGCCTTTCGTTGCGAGTGCCGAAGAAGTCCCGGAGGAACTGGCGTTCTGTCTCGTTTCGGGAGAGCTTGCTCCGGCAGCCCGCCTGCACGAGCCCAAGATCAAGGGCGTTGCCGGCGCACAGACATCGGGGGCCTTACTCGTCTCCTTCAATGCATCGGCATTTACCTCCTACGGCAAGGACCAGAGCTTCAACGCCCCGGTAAGTGTATCCACGACATTCAAATACACCAATGCCCTGAATCACCTGTTGTCGCAGCGCGAACGCCGCATCGGATTGGGCGATGCGACAGTGGTCTTCTGGGCCGACCACGACACACTGCTGCTGGACATGATGGATGACCTTTTTGTGGGCGCATTTGAGTCGACAGAAATGCCTGTTCAAGAGGATCAGACACGCGTCGAGCAGGCGAGGCGGATGCTGACGCAGCTGCGCGACGGTACCGAAAATCGCGCGGTAGAGCGAGACGAGCAGCAAACGCGATTTTTCATCCTCGGCCTGGCACCGAATGCCTCGCGGCTCTCCGTTCGGCTGTGGGTAGAGCAGGACGGGACCGAATTACAACGCAAGCTGCGCTGGCATCTGCAGGACATCGCGCTCAAGGGCGGCCGCGAAGATCGAGTGCTGCCACTGTGGCGCATCGTGGCGGCCACTGGGCGCGCGGAGCACGATCCGAACGGCCGCTTGAAGGGCTTCGACACCAAAGCCGTGTCGCCGCAACTGGCGGGTGACCTTGCTCGTTCCGTGCTCACGGGCGCGCCGTATCCGCAGTCCCTGCTGGCCACGATGGTGCGGCGCATCCGCAGCGACGGCGAGGTCGCCTTCGCACGCGTCAGCGCCATCAAGGCCGTTCTTGTTCGTAATGCGCGCGTCGCCGGTGCACCCATGGAGGTTCCTATGGAACTAGATACACAATGCAATGACATCGCCTACCGCTGTGGGCGGCTCTTCGCGATTCTGGAAAAGGCGCAGGTGGACAGCGCGGACGGCGAACTGAATACCACGGTTAAGGATCGTTACTTCTCTGCGGCCAGTGCTACGCCCGCATTGGTCTTCCCACGTCTTTTTCGGTTGAACGGCCATCATCTCGCCAAACTGCCAACGCCCAGCAAGATCTTCTATGAGCGGCTGATCGGCAAGCTGATGACGGCGCCCTTCAGCTTTCCGCGCCAACTTGCACTTGCCGAACAAGGCCAATTTGTCGTCGGGTATTTTCAACAGCGCCAGGACCTCTACACCAAAAAGGAGAAGGCTCCCCAAGGGGAGACCGTTGCCGCATGAGCACACCCATCCAGAACCGCTATGACTTTGTCTTTTTCTTCGACGTGACCGACGGCAACCCGAACGGCGACCCCGATGCCGGCAATCTGCCGCGTATCGATCCCGAGACCAACCAGGGCCTGGTGACGGATGTGTGCCTCAAGCGCAAGGTCCGCAACTACGTCGCCGATGCCAAGGCAAACGGTTCGGGGCACCGCATCTACGTGCGCGAACGCGCCGTGTTGAACGAAGCTCACAATGAGGCCTACATTGCGCTAAACCTCAAGCCTGAAACAAACAATAGGCTGCCGAAGGATGAGAAGAAGGCCGGCGAACTGACAAGCTGGATGTGCGCAAACTTCTACGACATCCGCACCTTCGGAGCCGTTATGACGACCGGCGTGAATACCGGCCAGGTTCGCGGGCCTATTCAGTTGACCTTTGCACGCAGCCTAGACCCTGTGGTGCCGAGCGAGTTCGCCATCACCCGCTGCGCAGTGACCAACGAGAAGGATCGCGACAGTGAACGCACCATCGGCCGCAAGTTCACCATACCCTATGGTCTGTACCGCTGTTACGGCTTTCTGAATGCTTCGCTCGCAGGGCGCACCGGCTTCAGCGAGGACGACCTCCAACTCTTCAAGGCCGCATTGAACGAGATGTTCGAGCTCGACCGTTCGGCTGCCCGGGGCATGATGTCGCCGGTGCGCTGCATCGCGTTCAAGCACGAGAAGGCCACCGGGAATGCCCGCGCAGACCAGCTGTTCGATCTGGTCTCTGCGACGCTTAAACCGGAACTCGCGGCTGAAAACCGGCCGCCGCGCTCACGCCACGATTATCTAATTGGGCTCACTGGCGATGTCCCGGATGGCATCACCGTCGAGGAATGGATTCCGATTCGCGTCACCGCATGAACACTCCCTCGGAACTCGACGATGCCCTGCCGCTGAGCGGTTTGCAGCACCTCGCTTTTTGCCCGCGTCAATGGGCGTTAATCCACATCGAGCAGGCGTGGAAAGAGAATCGACTCACCGCCGAAGGCCGTCTGTTGCATGAGCGTGCCGATCTGCCCGGGCAGTCGCGACGGCACGATCTGCGCAGCGTGCGCGGGTTGATGCTGGAGAGCCGGCGTCTGCGCCTGACTGGCCGCGCTGACGTCGTCGAGTTCCGCCCCGAGCCGTTTCCGGTGGAATACAAGCGCGGGAAGCGCAAACCCACGGATTGCGACCTCGTGCAGCTCTGTGCCCAGGCCCTTTGCCTGGAGGAGATGTTAGGGGCTCCTGTCCCGCGTGGGGCGATCTTTTATGGCGAGCCGCGCCGCCGCATCGATGTTGCATTCACTCCAGAGCTGCGCACACGCACCGAGTCGCTCGCCGCCACCATGCACCGTCTCTACGCTGCCCACGAGACCCCGGCGGCGCAGCCGGGCAAACACTGCGAACGCTGCTCCCTGATCGACATCTGCCTGCCCCACGCGACCGCCCACCTAGCCGTCGCCGCGCAATGGAACGCGATCCAGATTCGCTTCCTCAAACAGGAACTCTAGCCGGTCATGCGCAAACTCCTCAACACGCTGCATGTGATGACGCAGGGCATGTATCTGCATCGTGATGGCGAGACGGTGGCCGTCAAGTTGGGCTCGGAGTTGAAGCTGCGCGTTCCCGTACACACGTTAGAGGGTCTGGTCTGTTGGGGCCAGGTCTCCTGCTCGCCGCCGGTGCTGGGTCTCTGCTGCGAGAAGGGCGTGGGTGTCTCGTTCCTCACGGAGCAGGGCCGCTTTATCGCCCGCGTACAGGGGCCTGTTTCGGGCAATGTGCTCCTGCGCCGTCAGCAGTACCGCATGGCCGATGGCGGCGAGCTGGCGCTGCCGGTTGTTCGCACCATCGTTACCGCCAAAATCGCAAACAGCCGGATTGTTCTGCTGCGTTCCGCGCGTGAGACGGAAGACGAAGGGCGGCAGGTTCTTCTCCGCGAGGCGGCCAACCGGCTGTCCTGGATTGGTGCGGACTCTTCGCGCGCAGCGTCGGTCGACGAAGCGCGAGGCCATGAGGGTCTGGCCGGCCAGACCTATTTTTCTGCCTTCGACGCGATGATCGCCGGGGATCGCGAGGCATTTCGCTTCGGAGGCCGCTCTCGCCGTCCGCCGCTGGATCGGACCAATGCCCTGCTCTCGTTCGTCTATGCACTGCTGCGCCACGACATCGAATCCGCGCTCGAAACCGTAGGCCTCGACCCGGCGGTCGGTTTTCTCCACACCGATCGTCCCGGCCGCCCCAGCCTCGCGCTGGATCTGATGGAAGAGCTGCGCAGCGTGCTTGCCGACCGCCTTGTGTTGACGCTCATCAATCGGCGCCAGGTGCAGGCCGAGGGCTTCGTCGAACAGGACGGCGGTGGGATCCTCCTGGAGGAGGCAACGCGCAAGACGGTAATTGCCGCGTGGCAGACCCGCAAGCAGGAGGAACTCGAACATCCCTTCTTGCACGAGCGCATTCCGTTTGGCTTGGTGCCCTATGTTCAAGCCTTGCTGCTGGCTCGCTTCCTTCGCGGCGGCCTGGATGGGTATCCTGCTTTTCTTTGGAGGTAGCGCTACAAGCCATGCTGGTCCTGGTGAGTTACGATGTCAGCACGCGCGACGAAGCCGGTCGGCGCAGGCTGCGCCGCGTTGCTCGGCTGTGCGAGGATCGCGGGCAGCGGGTTCAGAACTCTGTCTTCGAGTGCCTGGTCGACGCCGCCCAGTGGGTCAGCTTTCGCGCCGCATTGATGGCGGAAGCTGACCCGGAGCAGGACAGCTTGCGCTTTTACTTCCTCGGCAATGAATGGAAGCGGCGCGTCGAGCACGTCGGGGCGAAACCGGCCTATGACCCGCAAGGGCCGCTCATGATCTGACCGTGGAGCGCCCTGCGTCCACCCGCACAATGCCGCTGCGCGAACCCCAAGCACACGTCAGTTGCCAGGCAGGTTCGCGTTTCGCGTAAGCTGCTGATCCAATTCGACATCCGGAACTTGTATCGCGAGAACTGCCCGACGAACCCATTTCAGCAGCATGACTCCGCGTTTGTGGCATGCTAAGAGCCAGCGCACTTGGCACTTAGCTGGTGCGCGGTCGCTCCCCACGCGGGGAGCGTGGATTGAAACTTTCTCCAAGAAAGCAATTACCTGCTCAGCGTCGTCGCTCCCCACGCGGGGAGCGTGGATTGAAACACCGAAAACCAGGATGCGGAACCGGCCTAGCGAGTCGTCGCTCCCCACGCGGGGAGCGTGGATTGAAACCGCTCCGTCCTTCCCGTCCCTGACGGTAGGAGTGTCGCTCCCCACGCGGGGAGCGTGGATTGAAACAGTGAAAGTACCGCAACATTGGACAGAGGAATCAGTCGCTCCCCACGCGGGGAGCGTGGATTGAAACCCGATATTGTGTCTTTGTCATTGCATCCTTCTGGTCGCTCCCCACGCGGGGAGCGTGGATTGAAACCTGCAGCAGCATAGAGCGTGTACTGCGCTGCAGGGTCGCTCCCCACGCGGGGAGCGTGGATTGAAACGTCTGGACGGGACCGAAGCCGGTGTCGTACCCCGTCGCTCCCCACGCGGGGAGCGTGGATTGAAACTCCGCGATGCCCACATTGCTTTCCTGGCTGTTGCCGTCGCTCCCCACGCGGGGAGCGTGGATTGAAACCTCGCCGAAAACGATTCCCACGGCTGCCGCTCCGGTCGCTCCCCACGCGGGGAGCGTGGATTGAAACATGTTCACGTCGTGCGTGATCTGCACACACCCGAGTCGCTCCCCACGCGGGGAGCGTGGATTGAAACACCGCAACCCCACCGTGACGCATGTTCCCGACATTGGTCGCTCCCCACGCGGGGAGCGTGGATTGAAACCCCGCGGCCCAGGTATTGACGGCCACATAGTTAGTCGCTCCCCACGCGGGGAGCGTGGATTGAAACATCTGGAGCGGGCAGCACATGCGCTTTGTGCGCGTCGCTCCCCACGCGGGGAGCGTGGATTGAAACATCCTGGTGATGTTTTACGGCGCTCCCCCGAGCGCGTCGCTCCCCACGCGGGGAGCGTGGATTGAAACACGGATCTGGTCGGGAAACCCTTTGCCCGCGACGCGTCGCTCCCCACGCGGGGAGCGTGGATTGAAACCGCTCCACCATCGAGTACATCGACTACGACCCGGAGGTCGCTCCCCACGCGGGGAGCGTGGATTGAAACAGTTCCCCGACGGGCTGTTCGTGGACACCAACGACGTCGCTCCCCACGCGGGGAGCGTGGATTGAAACTTTGTCTTGTCTGCCATGGGCAGGCGCTTGCCGTCGTCGCTCCCCACGCGGGGAGCGTGGATTGAAACGCGTGCGCGCAGGGCCGCACGGTAACGATCATGGTCGCTCCCCACGCGGGGAGCGTGGATTGAAACGATGACGGGGCAGGAATCCACGGCCAACGTTGAGGGTCGCTCCCCACGCGGGGAGCGTGGATTGAAACAGATCAGTACGGCAAACATTGACTCAGTGTGTGGTCGCTCCCCACGCGGGGAGCGTGGATTGAAACGATGCCAACATTGAGGCCGTGGCCTGCCAGGTGGGTCGCTCCCCACGCGGGGAGCGTGGATTGAAACCAATTCACCATCGATACCCTGCAGTACGTCCCGCGTCGCTCCCCACGCGGGGAGCGTGGATTGAAACGCCATTTCCCGCGCCTGCAGCGCCACGTCGCCCAGTCGCTCCCCACGCGGGGAGCGTGGATTGAAACCCGTGCTCGCTTCAACGTAGAAGGCTACGCCGGCGGCGTCGCTCCCCACGCGGGGAGCGTGGATTGAAACAGTTCCCCGACGGGCTGTTCGTGGACACCAACGACGTCGCTCCCCACGCGGGGAGCGTGGATTGAAACCTTCGCCCGGAGTCAACCGGCGAAACAGCCTTAAGTCGCTCCCCACGCGGGGAGCGTGGATTGAAACCCGGCCTCTTCGCGTTGTGGCCATCGGCGGCGGGTCGCTCCCCACGCGGGGAGCGTGGATTGAAACCTCATCCGTGGCGAGGGTCGCCAACTCCGCGATCGTCGCTCCCCACGCGGGGAGCGTGGATTGAAACGTTGATCGCGGCCTCGACTTTGGCGTGATTTTCGGTCGCTCCCCACGCGGGGAGCGTGGATTGAAACCGCGTTTTCAGGCGAGCTGGCATCATGAGGTGATGTCGCTCCCCACGCGGGGAGCGTGGATTGAAACATAAAGACTTCGGGCGTTTCGTGGCCGCGCAAGAAGGTCGCTCCCCACGCGGGGAGCGTGGATTGAAACCCTTTCCAGCTCTCAGGTGCCCGGGTGCCCGGGCGGTCGCTCCCCACGCGGGGAGCGTGGATTGAAACTGTGTGCACTCAGGTAACCCTCACGCTTGACGCGTCGCTCCCCACGCGGGGAGCGTGGATTGAAACCTTCGCCCGGAGTCAACCGGCGAAACAGCCTTAAGTCGCTCCCCACGCGGGGAGCGTGGATTGAAACCCGGCCTCTTCGCGTTGTGGCCATCGGCGGCGGGTCGCTCCCCACGCGGGGAGCGTGGATTGAAACCTCATCCGTGGCGAGGGTCGCCAACTCCGCGATCGTCGCTCCCCACGCGGGGAGCGTGGATTGAAACCTTTGCGTCAATGGCGCTTATATTTCGATGGGAGCGTCGCTCCCCACGCGGGGAGCGTGGATTGAAACTGCCATGACTGACTCCTTCGGAAGTGGGTTTGTGTCGCTCCCCACGCGGGGAGCGTGGATTGAAACTGGCATGTGAGCGACCCCATCACAAATCGACACCTGTCGCTCCCCACGCGGGGAGCGTGGATTGAAACACTCCACGTCATGCCCGCACCTCGTGGGTTGGCGGTCGCTCCCCACGCGGGGAGCGTGGATTGAACTATGAGACCGACGATACTGCGCCTGCACATCACATGCAGCCGCGCAGGTATCCAAGCTTCACTTCGCCTTCAACGCTTCACTTCGCCTTCAACCATACCAATTTCTTACCTAAGGTGACGATCGGTTCCCCGGATGGCATCACATCGAGCGCATGGCCTGCTTCTGACTCGGGGATATCGAAGTGACCCAACATCTTGCCGGTGTTGCGATCCAGCTTGAGCACCCATACGCCACCCGATCCCGGCGGCTGATTGAACGGTCCCATGCTGACCAGATCACCCCATCAGTCAGCTCCAGCGAATACATACGTCCGAGGTGAGGGATTTCAGCGAGGAAATTCCCATCCAAATCGAACTTCTCGATGCGGCCGTTTTCCCGATCGCCAACATAGATCGTTCTTTTCTCGTCGATTTGAATTGCATGGGGCAGGCGGAACTCGCCGGGACTACCCCATTGCTTTACTCGCTTGCCCTGGGAAGTGTATTCCAAGACTCGATCATTGCCGTAGCCGTCGGTGATGAAGATCCAGCCGTGAGGTCCGAAGGCAACGTCTGTGGTTCCGTTGAAGGGGCTGCCGTTGTGCGGCTGTCCACCCACGTGAATCGTCATGAGCTTCTGGCCGTTGGAAGAGTATTTGATGACGGCGGAAGACTCCGCATCCACGGTCCATATGTTTCCTGCAAAATCGATGCGAACGCTGTGCGGGATAGTATGGTTTCCCTTCCCCAGGATCGAAGGACCTTTCCCGTGCGATCGAGAACAAGGACCGGGTCGGCTTTATCGCCCCGTTGCATCTCGTAAAAAGGTGCCCTTGCTATCGACGGCCACTCCGGAAACAGCCCCTGATTGCCAGCCGACCTCGGCCGGCTTTGCGGCAAACGGTACGGCGCTGAAGGGCAACAACGGAGAGGCTTCAAGGCGGCCGCGTAGATCGGCTGCGACTTTCCCCTGGGCTGCCCTGCTCACTGTGCCCACTTGTTCCGGAGCCTGTGACGAAAGTGCAACGCAAAAGGAGACGACAGCGATTCTTAACGACATGCTTGAACCATTTCACTGGAACTGGAATCACGCGGCAAACCTATGGAGCCGGACACGATCTGTTCGGGTGCGTATGGAATTCTTGAACGGAGCTACTATGGGCAAATGAACGGGATGCACAGGGCTGTCCTCATCGCGATCCTTTCCTCTGGTTTCTGTCACTCCGCCTTCGATTCGGGCTAGAGCAAATTCCCCATAGGTGTACAGTGTCATCGCGACTGGAGCGGGACAGTTTTATCGTCCCGCGTAATGGAGAGACCCCTGTATTCGTTCGGGGCGTCAAAACATCTGTGTAGCCACAAACGAATACAGGGGTCCCTCCACTCCGGCTGCGCCTCCGGTCGAGATGACACTGCATAGCAAGAGATAAACCGCTTTAGCTCCGAACACTGAGCAGCGGTAACCGCAGCTCAGCCCTGCAGCCAGTTGCACCCTTCCGGTTTACAAGCGTGAGACTGCCTCCATGAGCTTGAGCGATTTGCTTTGCAAGCACCAGGCCGATGCCGCTGCCGCCCGGTTTGGTGGTGTAGAACGGCACGAAGAGATTGGCGGTTGCCGCCAGTCCCGGTCCATTGTCGTCCACACGCAACAAGATCTCCGAAGCGTTTACGCTCCAGGAGACCGCGACGTGAGGAGTGTGATCGGGTGCGTCGATGCTGAGCGCAGCCTCAACGGCGTTGCCGAATAGATTGATCAACAGTTGCTCGATCTGGGCGGAGTCCAGAGACACGCAAATCTCCGGACCGGGCTGAATTTGAATGGGCAATCGCGTCTCAAACGACACAACGCGATGAACCAGATCGAACAGTGGAACTGGTTGGAGATTCGGGCGAGGCAGTCGGGTGAGCTGCTGATAAGCCTGCAGAAAACGATGCAGCGAAATACCTCGGTCCTGAATGAGGTGCAGTCCACGATGAAGATCGGCGAGACTGGCGGAACCGATGTTTGCGTTCTCACCTATCTGCTCGATCCCGGGCAGACGAGTAAGCAGACTCACGGCCAGCGAGGTGATTGGCGTTAGTGAATTGTTGATCTCGTGGCTGAGCACGCGGATCAGCCGCTGCCACGCAGTGCGCTCCTCTTCGCGCAGCGCGGCATCCACGTCGGACAACACGAGCAGCTCATGCGGTACGCCGCCGAGCCGAAAGGTGGAGCGCCGCACCGACCAGCGCGTTTCGCCCGCAACGCCGGAGACGGCTGGACGCGCATAGATGGCGCCGTCCGCGAGCGCAAACAACGGATCGAGGCCGAGCGACTCGACCGAGCGGCCGATCGCACGCACGCTCGTGAGTGCGAATGCATGAGCCGCTGCCGGATTGACTAGACGCAGCGTGCGATCGGCCGCAAAGGCCAGCACAGGCGTACGCATGGCGTGCATGACGCGTTCGGCCAACGTGAGCGCGTCGCGCGCGTTGCCGCGTTGCGCCTGCAAGGTGCCGGCAAGGGAATTGATCTCCAGCGCGAGGTCGCCGAGCGAATCGCCGCGCCGGGCTCCCCGGGCACGGAAGGAGAAATCGTCCTCGCGCAATGCGGCGACCACGTTGGATAGCGTCTGCAAGGGGCGCGTGATTTGCTCGAATAGCGCAGCTGCGACGAGGGCGTACAACAGTGCAACCGCAATGCTGATGCCGACCGCCAGAATGCCCGAGGAACCGCTTGCATAAGCGAGGCAACCAACGCAACAGACGGTGGGCAGCGCAAGAACCAGAAGCCACAGACGAAGACGCAGGTCAAAGCTCAGGCGGCGGCCGTTGCGCCCCAGCGGAAGACGTTTTCGCTTGTATTGAATCGCGAAAGGAGCGGATCGAGTTGCGGGGACGGCGTAATCAGCGCCCTGGGGTCGAGCGCTGGGCAGATCGTCTTTAGAGGCCATGCTTTTCCATGCGGCGGTATAGAGCGCCGCGACTCAGACCCAAAGCCTCTGCCGCGTGGCTTACGTTGCCCCCGGAACGAGCCAAGGCCTTGCGTACAAGGATCGCCTCGACCTGCTCCAGGCTGAGCTCGTCTAATGCTAGTTTTAGCCCTTGCGGCGATGGCCGGTTGGGCTGCAGGCCCAGGTCGGCAATGCTCAATTGTGAACCGCGCGCCATCAGCACGGCGCGCTCCATGGTGTGATCCAGCTCGCGCACATTGCCCGGCCATTCATGCTCGAGCAGCTGCTGCAAAGCCGCGGGCTCAAGTCCATGCACCGGCCTGCGATAGCGCTCCGCATAGCGGCTCAGAAAATGCGCGGCGAGGGCGGGGATATCTTCCCGGCGCTCCCGCAGCGGCGGCAGACGGATCTCGACCGTATTCAATCGAAACAGAAGGTCGGGGCGGAAACGGCCTTCTGTTACCTCCGCGTGGAGGTTGGCATTAGTCGCGGAGATCATGCGCACATCCAGCTTGCGCGTCTGCGAGGAGCCCACGCGCTCCAGCTCGCCGGTCTCCAGCACCCGCAGCAGCTTTGCCTGCTGACGCAGGGGCACATTGGCGATCTCATCCAGAAACAGCGTGCCGCCCGAGGCCAGCTCGAAGCGTCCGATGCGATCAGCGCGCGCATCGGTGAAGGCGCCTTTCACATGACCGAAGATCTCGCTTTCAAAGGTGCCCTCCGAGAGCGCACCGGTGTTGACCGCCACCAGCGCGCGCGCGGCGCGATGCGAAAGCCGATGCAGCGTTTGCGCGATCACCTCCTTACCGGTGCCATGTTCGCCGGTGATGAGCACGTTGGCATCCGACGGGCCTATGCGGTCTAGCAGCTCGATGACAGGGAGCATCGCCGGGGCCTCCGCGATGAACTCGGGTGCGCCCTCGGCGCGCAGCGTGCGATTCTCGGCCTCCAGCCATTGCGCGCGGCGTTGCGCGCGGTGCAGCTCCAGCTGCGTGCGCAGGATGGTAAGCAGGCGCAGGTTATCCCACGGCTTTTGTATGAAATCATTAGCGCCGCGGCGCATGGCCTCAACCGCCAGCTCCACATTCGCCCAGGCGGTCATCACAATCACGGGCACCTGCGCATCGCGCACCCGCACCGCGGCGAGCAGATCAAGTCCCTCTCGTCCGGAGGTGGTATCGCGGGTGTAGTTCAGGTCGATCAGCAAGCCATCGAACGTGCTGCTTTCCAGGCATTCCAACGCGATTGCCGGGGTGCGCGCGGTTTCGAGCTGATAACCCTCCGGCTTGAGCAAGAATGCCAGCGTCTCCAGAATATGCGGCTGATCATCAGCGATGAGCAAGCGGCAGGGTGGCGTTTCGGCTGACACTCCGGTGCTCGCGTGTTGGGGTGAAGAATCGGACGGCATCGGGAGACTCTTATGGCTCTTATGGAATCTTTATTGCCGGGTTCGGGTTGGAGCTCGGCGTTGTTCCGGTCGCAGCCGTCGAAGCAGCGGAGCCGGTTCGAGCCGATTCTACCGAAATGCCGTTGCTTTCGAGCGTGCGCCCTATGGCGCGGTCCAATTCGATGCGAGCCTTCTGGTAGGCCGTGCGTGCGTCCACCAGCGCGCTCTCCGCCGTGGCGAGGTCATGGCGCGCGCCCAGCGTTTGGATCGCCGACCCCGCTCCCAGGGCCTGCTCCTTTTGCGTAATGTCGAAGGTCTTCGCGGCCAGCTCGCGCGCCTGTTCCGCCGCGCGCACCCGGGCCGCGCTCTCTGCCAGCGCATACTGCGCGTTGCGGACCTCGATGCGAATCTGCTTGCGCAGCTGCGCGAGGCGCAGCTCGGCCTGTCGCGATTCCAGCTCGGCCCGGTATTGGTCGCTCTTGGCAACGCGATTGCGCAACGGAATATTCAGCGCCAGGCCGACGTAGTAGTCCGGGGCGGTGTTGTTGAAGGCGTTGCCCAAGGCTCCGCCAAAGCCGAGCGGTGCGGTCGAGGCGACCGTTGACCCAGGATTTTCCGGCCCTGCCAGCCCGCTGCCCCCGTAAAAAGCATTCAACGCCAACGACGGTAAAAGGGCATTCTCCGCAGCCTTCTTGCTCAGGCTGCGGCTCTCCAGATCGATGACAGATTCCTTGAGCTCGAGCCGGCGTTGCAGGGCCTCGCTGACGATGTCATCGGTCGGTGCAGCGGCCAGAGCTGCCGCGTCGCCGGTTACGTTGCTCAGGTCAGTCGGGCGCACCGGCATCGCCTCCAGCAACGGATCGTCGAGATTCTTCGTTATGGCGTTCTTCATCAACAGCTGCTGAAACTGCAGCTGCGAGCGTGCGATGGAGAGATCCTGCTCGCGGTTGGCAACCTCCACCTCATCCTTCATCACATCGATGGCCGGAATCGCCTGCAATTGCAGCTCCTGCTTCGCTGTGGCCAGCGTGCGGTTGGCGAAGTCGAGCGAACTGCTCTTGACCTGCTCGTCTTCATAAGCGCTGACGAGATCCCAATATAAGTTTGCGATCTGGGTCACCGTGATGCTGACCTGCAGCTCGAAAGCGGCGTCGGAGATGCGGCTGTTGTTGCGCGCGATGCGCAGGTAGCGCAGGTTAGGCCCGAGCCCGAAGCCGGCCAGTAACTGCTGCTGGAATTCGGCATGATAGTAGGTGGATAGCTGCGGATTCAGGAAGGTAAAGGCGCTGTTCTGCGTGGCCCGGGTGTTATCAAAAGTAAAACTGAAAACCGTGCCGGTAGGGAACGCCTGCGAATAATTAAAGTCGCCCAGAATGGTATTTTGGTGGAGCACAGGGACGCCATAGCCGACCTCGTTCGCGAGCGGATCGGCATAGTGCTCCACGCTGCCATTTGCGGTAATCAGCGGATCATACGAGGACACCACAGTACCCGTGCCGAGCGTGGATTGCACCAGCCCCGAAGCGCCCGTACCCGCACCGCCCGCGCCCCCTGTCGTGCCGCCCGCACCCGCGCCCGAGGGACCCGCGCCAAAGCCGCCTACACCGCCGCCGGGCGTGTTCTGCACGACTCCTGTATTTACCCCGCGAAAGACGCCACCGGCCTCCGTCCGCAGCACATCGGCCTGTGCAATAGGCAGGTTAAACCGCGCGATGGCGAGATCCAGGTTGTTCTCGAGCGCGAGCTCGATGGCGTCGTTCAGCGAAAGCACAAGCACGCCGTCGTGAATGAGCGCGTCCACGCGCGGCGAGTTGGCAAGGTTGGGTTCGGGCACATGGTCAGCACGGTAGGCGTTGAGGGGATTATGCGAGTAGGGCAGGTCGAGCCGTAGTGCAGGCGCGGGCTGCGCGAAGGGCTGTGCCGCGACTGTACTTGGCGGAGCACTCTGGGCGTGCAGAGGGCGCGGCGCCCCGAGTGTGAGCACGAACATAAAGCCGAACAGCATAAGGCCCTTGCCTTTTTTCTCCGGGTCATTGCCTTTCTTGTTGTCATTCCCGCAGGGAATCTGCGTTTTGCCGGCGCCGCGAAACTGCAGGTCTCTCCACTCCGCAGACGATGAAACTATCTGCTGCCACCCAAACGACCAAAAGCTGTCGTTTGGGGCCCGGTGCTGCGGTCGAGATGACGCGTCATGGAAATTCACCCGCATAGTCCATTTCATCGCGAAGCACTCTCCCGCGCACCGGCCAAAACAGACTGCGCCGTATCGCGCGTCAGCCACCCGTCGTATAGCTCGATCATGCGAGAGCCATAAGCCACGTTCGCCTCCGAATGCGTCACCTGCACCACCGTCGTGCCCTCCTCGTTCAACCGGCGAAAGAGCTGCATCACCTCCGTGGCCTGCGCGGAGTGAAGATTGCCCGTGGGCTCATCGGCAAGCAGCAGCGCGGGCTTGTGAATCACCGCGCGCGCCACGCCGACGAGCTGCTGCTGACCACCGGAGAGCTGCGAGGGGTAAAGATCCTTCTTGCCCACGATGGCAAAGCGATCCAGCGTATCGGCCACCAGTGCTTGCCTTTCCGCACGGCTGACATCCTTGTACGTCAACGGCAGCTCGATATTTTCTGCGACAGTGAGGTCATCGAGCAGATGGTAGCTCTGAAACACCATGCCGATACGCTTGCGTGCAAGATCGGCACGCTGCTTGCGGCCCAGCGTGTGCACGGGTGTGCCGTCGAAGGCGAACTCGCCCTGCCACGCGTCATCCAGCATCGCGAGCACATTCAGCAGCGAACTCTTGCCCGCACCCGACGGCCCCATCACGGTCACGAACTCGCCGGGTGCGATGGTCAGCGACACGCGCCGAAGGACGAAGGTCTGCGTGTGGCCGGTCTTGTAGCTGCGTTCGAGGTTATTCAGTTCGATCAGGTTTTCAGGCATTGCAACTACTCCGTTCTGAGCGCTTCGGTGGGATTGACCGAGGCGGCACGCCGCGCCGGGATCAGTGCTGCGGTGGCTGTTACGGCCCCGATCAGCACTACTGCGGCAAGCAGCGAGAACGGATCGGCTGGTGACACGTTGAAGAGTTGGCTGCTGAGCAGATATGCCATCGCCACCGCCGCCGGCAAACCAACGCACAACCCAATCACGGCAAGACGGAGCGCCTCCGAGAGCACGAGCCACGACACGACACGCCAAGCCGCGATGCGCCCATTGCCATGCGCACGCCGATCTCGCGTGTGCGCTGTGCTGTCGCGTATGCCAGAACCCCATAGATACCCACACCCGCGAGCAGGGCGGCCAGCGCACCGAACGCGCTCGCCAGCAGCGTCACCATGCGGTCATTTGAGAGGCTGTCATCGATCTGTGCATCCATCGTGCGCAGAGCGACAGGCACGAGATTCGGATCGAGCTGCTGCATTGCGCGCCGCACGGTCGGGAGCTCCTGCGCCGGATCGGTAAAGCTGCGCATATAGAAATACAAATAGGCAGGATTGCTGTCCTGTTGCAGCGGGCGAAACAACGTCGGCTGCACGGGCTCGCGAACACCCAGGTGCTTGGCGTCGCGCACTACGCCTATGATCTCGGTATCCAGTTTGACGTTGTTGCCGCCGCCGGTCGCCATTTGCCGTCCAAGACAAGCCGCGACCCTGCCGCAAAAGTGCTTTGCGAAGTTCTCGTTGACGATGGCTACGAGCGGATGCTGTGCGTCATCGCCCTCCGTGAACATGCGCCCGGCAAGCAGCGGCACCTGCAATGTGGAGAAATAAGCGGGGTTAATCCGGGACTCTTCCACGTCGAAGTCGCTATCCGGCGGCGGGTTGTAACCGGCGACCGTGATGTTGCCGCCGCTGTCATCCCCTGCGAGTTCAGCATTATTCGTCTCTGCCACCGCTTGCACGCCAGGAAGGACGCCCAGCGCATCGAACACTCGCTTTTGCAGCGCAGGGATTGCCGCGGGCGCGTACCCGGCCAGCTTCGGGCCGATGCCGAACGTGATGAGATGGCTCGTGTTGAAGCCCACATCAACGGCACGCAGCTTCTCCATCGTGCGAACAAACAAGCCTGCACCGACGAGCAATAAAACGCTCAAGCTGATCTGCAGGCAGACCACGACGCGACGAAAGCTCAGCATCGCACCGCCTGCCGTACCGCTTACCTGCCGCAGCGCCAGCGTGAGGTCGGAACGCCGAAGCTGCAGCAGCGGAACGAGACCGAAGACCACGCTGACCCCTAACGCGACCGCGAAGTGGAATAGCAGCAGACGCCCGTCGAACTCCGGTGAAAACGCCTCGCGACTCGTATCGCCCGCCAGCTGATGAATCAGGGCACGCGTGGCAAGCGGCGCCAACAGCACACCGGCCACTCCTCCTGCCAGGCCAATCAGCAGACTCTCGATCAGCAGTTGCATGATGATGCGAGAGGCGCCGGCACCGAGCGCATACCGCAGCGTGAATTCGCGCACCCGGCCAGCCGATCGCACCAGGAGCAGACTCCCGACGTTCACTACCGTGATCAGAAGTACAAGCAGCGCCATCGCCATGACGGCAAGCAACGGCTTGCGGAAGTCGTCACGCTGATAGGAGAAGCCGCTGGAAGCCGGCACAATGCGCATGCGGCTGTTCGTCAGGAAATCGTCAACGAAGCGGGTGGAGCGTGTTCCCAGGGCCTTTAATTCCTCGGCACGCAGCGCATGCCAAAGGGGATTCATTGCAGCTTCGGCCATGCCGGGAGACAAGCCCGGCTTCAGGCGGCCGAGGATGTTCAGCCAACGATCCTTGTGGTTGGTGAGGCGCCGGTCCTGCCCCGGCACGATCTGTCCGAGCATCGCCATGGGAACGAACACATCGGGGGTCTCGCCCCACACCGCGCTGCGAAAGTTCGGGGGCGCCACGCCAATGATCTGAAACGGGTGACCGTTGATGGAAACCGCGCCGCCCACCACCTTTGGATCGAGGCCGGCGTGATTCTTCCAGAATGCAAAGCTGAGCACGGCGAGGGGATTCGCATTGGGCTGCGCGTCATCCGCCTGGGTCACAAGCCTTCCCAGCGCGGGCTGCACACCCAGCACGCTGAAGTAGTTGCCGCTGACAAGCTCCCCCCGGCCCGCCTGTGAGTTTCCGTTGAGCGTGATGCCCACATTCGCGGGCGAGGTAGCGATCAATCCCTCGAACACCGCGTTTCGATCACGCAGATTTTTGTACATCGGATACGAGAAATAGGCTTCCGGGTCCCCGCCTTGCAGACCGGAGTGGCCCTCCCACACAGTTCCCGTCCCCTCAAGCACAACCATCTGCTGCGGATCGCGAATCGGCAGCGAGCGCAGCAGCGCCTGGTCCAGCAGCGAAAAAATGGCGGTATTCGCGCCGATGCCCAACGCGAGTGTGAGGATCGCAGTAACAGCGAAACCGGGGGAACGGCGCAGCTGGCGAAGGGCGAAGCGGAGATCGGAGAGGACGTTGTGCATGGTGGAGCTCCTGTTTTGCCTGCGTTCACTCCGCGCGAAGCGCTTCGTTCGGATCGATGGACGCGGCGCGGCGCGCGGGCAGCCAGGCGGCAACGAGCCCGATTGCCAAAAGCGCAAAGGTTGCCGCGATAAAAGTGCCGAGGTCGTACGCCTCAACGCCATAGAGAAAGCGGCTGAGCAGCCGCGCTCCAGCGAGGCTTAAACCGACGCCGAGCGCGGAGCCGGCAAGCAGCAACCCGCCCGCGCCGCGCAGCACCAGCGCTAGGATGTCGCCGCGCTGCGCACCCAGCGCCAGCCTGACGCCGAGTTCGCGCGTGCGCAGCGTGATGAGGTAGGCGAGCAGGCTGTACAGCCCCGTGAGCGCAACCAGCAGCGCCAGTCCGCCGAGTAACTCCAACAGATGCGCGGCGAGGAGCTGGCTACCCATCGAGTCCTCCACGATCTGGTCCATGGTCTCGATCTCGGCTCCGGCGAGGTCCGGATTGGTCTGCAGCAGGGCATGACGCAGCTCCGGCAATAGGCTGCGCGGATCGCGTGCCGAACGCAGCAGGATCTCGGCGTGCGCTTCGAGCGTGGGCTGGTAGAAAACGTCTGTCGGACGCAATTGTGCAGCGTTCAGGTCGATCTCCGGTGCCGCAGGCTCCCCAATCCCGGTCTGGTGAAAGTCATCGACCACCCCGACAATTTGAAACTGGCGATTCTTAGCGCCAACATGAAAATGGCTGATGTCACCACCGGTCGGCGCGTAAAGCCGCTCAAAAGCGCGGTTCACCACTGCGACCGGTTGTGAGAGCGCGGTGTCCCCCGCGTTGAAGAAACGCCCCTTGACCATGCGAAAGCCGAGTACGGTCTGCAACTCCGGCCCGGTGGCCCGCAGCTTTGCCTGCAGGGTGTGCGTCAGCTTCGAATCGTTTGGGTTATTGCCCAGAAAGAACATGAAGTTGACATCGAAGCGGCCCGCCAAGGGAGCCACGCTGGTGATCGCAAGCGACTGTACGCCAGGCAGTGCGCGCGACCGTTCCGCCAACGGCTTGTACACCAGCGCATTCGGGTCGATGTTCTTGTACTTCGCCACAGGCAGACGCGGCGTGATGGAAAACACATGATCCGTGCGGAAACCCAGCGGCACCTTTTGCAGCGCGAACACGGTGCGCAGCAGCAGGCCGCAGCCGACCAGCAGGCACAGCGTAAGGGCGAGTTCGCTCACCACAAGCAGGCGCTGCAATCGATATTGTCCGCGACCTGTGCCCGCCTGTGCACCACCGGTGCGCAGCGCTTGAGCGGGAGTCAGCCCTGTAGCGAAGAGCCCCGGTGCGGCGCAAAAGGCTGCCGCGCTCAGGATGCTGAGCGCGAGCAAGCCAAACACGACTGCGCTATCAGCATGAAAGGCGAAACTTGACCCAAAGGTTTGCACAAGCCTGCGATGGAAAATCGACAACATGCCCTGTGACAGGATTAGGCCGAACAGGCCGCCGCTCAGGCTCAGAAGCAGGGCCTCCACAAGCGATTGCCGAGCCACCTGCCAACGGGTTGCGCCCAGGGCAGACCGCAGCGCCTGGTCACGCCGTCTAGCTGTTGCGCGCGCCAGGCTAAGGCTGGCCACATCCGCACACGCGATCAACCAGAGCAAGCCCACAGCGGCCGTCAGGGCCAGGGTGGCCTTGCGCTGCTTGGCATTCAGGGACGTGCGATAGCCGGTCGCGAGAACGCGCGAGGGCGCCATATCGGGAACCCTCGTGTCCGCTGGGTAAAGAGGAACAAGCTCTTTCTGGATCGCGGAAAGCTCTGCGGAGATCGCGCCCGGTGACCTTGCTGCGCGGCGTGCAATGACGTCATAAGCTACGGTGATCTCGCTGCCGATGCGCGTAAACGATCCGGGGCCGAGCGGCGCAGGCTCCCAGATCTGCGGAGGCGTGGTCCCGTTCGCAGGGAAACTGAAGCCGCGGGGCATAACGCCGATGATCGTGACCGGAGCCTCATCGACCCGCAGCGTGCGGCCGAGCACGGCAGGATTGCCGCCAAACTGAGCCTGCCACACGTCGTAGCTGAGGACGGCAACGTGATCACGGCCGGGCTGCTGCTCCGCGACAGTGAAAGTACGGCCCAGAACAGGCTCTGCGCCGAGCACATGAAACAGATCGGCACTGGCCTTGACGCCTGTCGCCTCCATCTCCGCATTACCGGAGTTCAGCGCTAACTCGCTCGTGGTGTAATACGCCAAACTTTGTAGCGTGTGATTGCGCGCCTGCCACAGAAGCACATCCGGCAACAGATTGCCTGCAGGCTCGCCACTCCGATTCGTGGTCGCCAGAGAAACCAGCTGCCCGGGCTGCCGGTACGGAAGGGGCCGAAACAAGGTTGCCCGCAGCACGGTGAACATCGCCGTGTTCGCGCCAATGCCCAGCGCCAGCACCGCGATCACACCCAGGGCGAAACCAGGCGCCCGGCGCAGGGAGCGGATGGCGAAGCGAAGGTCTTGGAGAAGGTTCTGCATCTGTGTGCCTCGATAAACGCGTAACTGGATTTCAGAAATCCGGGCAAGTGGAGCTAAGGGTTTGCAGAGCCGCCGTCGCATCGGCACTACTCATACCGAAGAACCTCCATGGGTTCTGTCCGCGCGGCTCGTTGCGCAGGTACGAGCGCCGCCAAGGTCGCCAGAAACAGCACGGTAAGCGCAGCCAGGGCATAAGCCAAGGCATCGAAGGCGGGCAGCTTTCCAAGTACGCTGTCAAGAAGACGCGTCAGGGCGAGCGAGCACAGCGCACCTACGGCCGTTCCCAGCAGCGCCAGTCCTAGCGCTTCCCGCAGCACCAGCGAGAGCAGATGCGCCCGGGTTGCGCCTACCGCCAGCCGCAGGCCAAACTCGAACCTTCGCTGCGACACCGAGTAGGCCGTAACGCCGTAGATCCCCATCGCTGCGAGGAAGAGCGAGACCCCGGCAAAGCTGCCGAAGAGCATCCCCCGCAGGCGCTCCAGCCGCTGCGTCTCCGCGACGTTCTCCGTCATAGTTGAGGAGCGTACGGCCACGTCGGGATACGCGTGCTTCAACTCCAGGCGCAGCGTTTCGGCCATGGCCGCGGGATTGGTGGAGGTGCGCACCTCAAGCTGCAGATCGGGCGCCTTCTCCAGGTGCTGCGCCAAAGGCACATACATGGTTGGAGTTACCGGTCGTCCGGGCGCGTTCGCGTGAATGTCACCGACAACGCCCACAACCGTCCACCAACTCGAATCAAAATCGTACCCGCACATGATCTGCTTGCCGACCGGGTCTTGGCCCGGAAACTGCTTCCGTGCCAATGTGGCGTTGATCAGCAGTACAGAAGGGGCAAAGAGCTTGTCCGCGGCGAGCAGGACACTCTCCGCAAGCGCCTCGGCAGCCAAGCTGGCCCGTGACGCACCTAGCGCGGTGCGGATTGTGACCGCTCGCATGCGGCGGGTACTGCGCACAATTTGCAGGTGCGCCAGGTTGGTGCAGACGATCAACAGCACCACCGCGACCGCACCCATCAGCAGTTGCAATGTGGGGCGCACACGGCCCACGATCTCGTCGCGCAGCGGCACGATCTCCAATTGTTTGCGCCGGTCCTCAGGGAAGCTGGCCGCAAGCCGATGCGAGAAGGTGTCCAGCTCCGCCGCAAGCTGCGCGGGGGACGTGTCTGTACGGCGTTTGCCGACCGCATGCTGGTTATAGGCCGTCCGGCTCGCGACATCCGGCCGCGGCCCGGTCTCCAGCCAGACCGCCGTGTCTTGCGGGAAGCGGAAGCCATCCGGCAGCACTCCCACGATCACGCGTGTAAGCGCACCGGATTGCACCGTATGGCCGAGTGCCGACGCAGCTGTGCCGAAGTGCTCCTGGGCGAAGCCCGTGCTCACCAGCGCTTCGATTCCTTCGGCTGCATCGCTCTGAAATAGCCGGCCCGCAACTGGTTCAACGCCCATCACGTCGCCAAACCGGGGGCTTACCGAGGCGACGCGCAGGTAGGCGGCGTCATTGCCGATGCGCACTCCGGCGGGGTCACTCGAATAGAACGCCGTCGCCGCGAAACCGTGCACATCGCGAAGGAGGTCGTTGTAATCATCTCCTCCTACACCGTTTGTAGACGTGCTTCTGCCTTTGGTGCGTGTGTGTATCGCCACAATGCGGTCCGCATCGCGGTAGCCCAGCGGGCGCAGCAGAACGCAATCCACCACGGTAAAGATGGAATCGTTCAGGCCGATGCCGATCGCCAGCGTGAGCACCACCGTGACCGCAAAGAACGGTGATTGACGCAAAGAGCGCCATGCTTGGCGCAGAGCGAAGCGCGCGTGATGCATAAGGTTGCTCATAACGCCACCTCGCCGCCTGTCCGATACGCTGCCTCGGCCAGCGCGAGCAGCGTGTTGAGCTCGCCTTCGGCGACGACCTTGCCGTCGAAGAGGTGAACCTGGCGTTCGGCGTGGGCGGCAAAGCGTGGGTCGTGGGTGACCATGCAAATCGTTGCGCCTTCCTTATGCAGGTCGGCGAGCAGCCGCATCACCGCCTCGCCGTTGCGCGAATCGAGATTGCCGGTGGGCTCGTCGGCGAGCAGGATGGACGGCGCGCCGGCGAGCGCGCGGGCTACGGCCACGCGCTGCTGTTGGCCACCCGAGAGCTGCGCCGGATAGTGGCGAAGTCTATGTGCCATATGCACCCGCTCGAGCGCATGTTCCACACGCTCCTTGCGCTCGGCGGAGGCCATGCCGGCGCGGTAGGTCAGCGGCAGCTCAACATTTTCGAAGACGGTGAGATCGCCGATCAGATTGAAGCTCTGGAAGATGAAGCCGATCTCCTGGTTGCGGATGCGCGAGCGCTCGGCGAAGTTGAGATTGGCGACCTCGCGGCCGTTCAGCGTGTAGCGGCCATCGGTCGGAGTATCCAGCAGCCCGAGAATCGACAGCAGCGTCGATTTGCCGCAGCCCGAAGGGCCCGACATCGCGACGTACTCGCCGCGCGCGATGTTCAGGTGCACGCCCGAGAGCGCGTGCGTCTCAATCTCGTCGGTAAAGAAGATCTTGGTCAGGCCCTCGATGGTGATCAGGTCAGGTCTGGTCGTGGAGCTTGCGGGCGTAGTCGCCATCTCGTGTCCCTTTCTTCTGCTTGTGCTACTGTCCTGTCCTTGAAGCTCGTTCTATAAATCTGTCATCCTGAGCGAAGCGAAGGACCGGCTTTTTGCTTGGGGTTATCGCCAACGCTCAGCTTGACTGTCACGAATTTCGGTTCACCACCCTAATCCCACTCCCTACTGCAACCGCACCCGATCTACAGAGTCCCAGCGCGACATGTCCGAGAGGATGACGTTGTCGCCGGGTTGCAAACCCGCGAGCACCTGGATGTTATTCACCGAAGCCCGCCCCACCTTCACGGGCACGCGCGTGGCCGTCTTGCCATCGGGCGAGACGCGAAACAGGCTGATGGTCGAGTTCTCATTGCCGAACGCCGGTCGCCCCACATAGATCACATCCCCCAGGCGGTCTAAATCCACCGTGCCGTCCACCGACAGGTCGGGGCGCGCGCCCTGCGGCAGCGCGCCATCCAGCGATACGTCCACCGTCACCGTCCCGTTCTGCACGGCAGGGTCGATGCGCGTGACGTGGCCCGCGATCACGCCGTTGTGCGTGTCGATCTCCGCCGGCTGGCCGATCTGGATGTCGCGCGCCTGCGTCTCGGCGATCTTTAGCGCTGCCTTCAGCTGGTCCGGCTGCACTACCTTGGCCAGCGTCGTGCCCGGATCGACGTGCTCGCCGATCTGCAGCGGCAGATCGACCAGCACACCCGAGATTCCCGCGCGTACGCTGAGCGCCGCCTGCTGCTTCCCCTTCAACGCCAGCAGCGCCGCAGCCTGCTGCACCTTGGCCGCCTGCACCGCCATCTGCGTGCCGATCGTCTTGCCGTTCACCGAGAGCCGCTGCTGCTCCAGGTCGTTGCGCTCGCCAAGCTCATCGGCCTTGCCCTTGGAGGCGCTGTAGCTCAGGCCGCTGATGACGCCCAGCTTGTAAAGCTCGCCATCGGTCCGCGCCTGCAACTGCGCCTGCTTCTGGTCGTCGCGGACCGTGGCCGCGCCCGCGCGCTGCGACATCATCTCGCTTTCGAGCCGCGCGCGCGTGTTGGCGTAATCGGCCTGCGCCGATTTCAGCGTCAGTTGCGCGTCGAGCAGCTGCTGCTCCAGCGACGGATCGACCAGGTCCATCACCACGGTGTCGGGCTCCACGTGCGCGCCGGGCAGCACGCGTATGCGCAGCACGGTGGCCTCGGTCTCCGCCGGGATGAGCCGGACGCGGTCCTCGCGCGGCACCAGCGTGCCCGGCCCGCGCACCTGTCGCACCAGCGGCCCGCGTTTGACGGTATCGGTCCAGACCGCGGCGTCGACGGTGGGCAGCGCGGGCTTGAGCCGCAGCACAAAGAGGGTCGCTGCGGCCAGCAATACCACAACCGCCGCCGCCCAAAGTAGGTTTCGGCGGGTGCGTTGTCGCTTCAGGTCGAGCCGGGAGATGTCCATTGCACGGGAGTGAAGCACGTTGTTGGCCAAAATGATTTCGACCGAAACTGGCGAAGATTTCCCATTGTGGGGCCACATACCGGAAGATGGTGGCTATTCCCGGACAAGCTCTGTTCGGAAACGAACACTCGCAAGGACTGGTGATGAGCATTGAAGCGAGGCACCGGTTCCGCGCCCGCGGCGGTCACCGCGTCGCGGTGCATCCGGCGGAACTCGGCGATCGACTTGTGGTCCGGATACAGCCGCCCCAGCAGCCACAGCAACTTCACGTTGCGGCGGCACTCCGCTTCCAGACGGCGCGAGGAATCGAATCGTATGTAGATAGCCATACAGATACAGCTTCAGCAGATCGCGTGGATCGTACCCCGGACGACCCGTATCGGCAGCCTCGGCCCGCTCAAAGCCCAATACCGCCATCGCCAGCCCGTCCACGAACGCGTCGAGCACACGGCACACATGATCCGCCGGAACCAGATCGTCCAGCACCACAGGAAACAACGTCCCCTGACTGCGCCCGTCGCCTTGGATGTACTCCAGAAAAGAGAAATGCCCTCGCTCCCGCGAAGGCATCTTCTCCTCTACCCCTGTTCAATGGGAGTTCCGTAACTGGCTCTCTGGCCCGGGGCTTCTTCGTGTCGCAAATGCTGGAACTTAGCTGTTTGCGGTTGCGGGTTCAGGGGTCGGCGTACCCGTTGCCGGTGCGCCCTTCGCACCCTCTGCGCCCGGCTTGCGGATGTCGATGCCGCCCTTGAAGAAGGCGCCGTCCTCGATGGAGATGCGCGCGGCGATGACGTCGCCGGTCAGCGAGCCTTCCGAGCGGATGTCCACGCGGTCGGAGGCCTGGCAGTTGCCACGCACCTTTCCGAGAACCACAATCTCGCGAGCCGAGATGTTCGCCGCCACCTGGCCATTGCGACCGATGGTGACCCGGTTGCCGGGCAGCGTGATCGCGCCTTCCACCTTGCCGTCGATGTAGAGCGACTCGGAGCCCGAAAGCTCACCCTTGACCACCAGGCTCTTGCCGATGGTGGCCTGCTCGCCGGTCGCGTTGGCGCCGGGAACGCCGGCCGTCGTGGGCCGTGGGGTCTCGAAGGTAGTCGCTGGTGTTGCGGGCGTTCCGGGACGCGCCGGTTCGGGGGTTGAAGGCGTCTGGCCGCCAGCCTGATTCGGTTTCCACATGATCTTTGTTGCTCCCTTCCTCGTCGGAGGATCTGCCGTCGAACCCCGGCCGCCACGCCACCCTGGTGGGCGTACATCCCAGCTCGTCTGTCCGCGCTTCGTCCACGATACTACTTCGTCAATCCCCCTGTCCCTGTGAAGTTTTCAATGGAAACGCACCGGGATAGTTACTCGCCGGGACCGGGCCGCTCGAAGCATGTTCCGCTTTGGTGTAGGTGCGGGCTTCAGCCTGCATATGAATACGCAGAAATCAGCAGGGCTTTGAGGTAGTGTCTGTGTGAATCACGATCATCGTACGAAGTGCATCTTGAATAGAGAGCATGGGCCTCAGCCCGTGAATGAAGAGGTGCATTTTGGAGTAGCGTGGGGCTTCAGCCCCACGAAAAGGAAAGCCCAAATTTATGGGCTTTAGCCCGGGGTTCTTTCCAGCCTCAGCGCAAAAATCCAGGGCTGAAGCCCGGTTCTTTCTCCGCTCTGAATGTCCGGGCTGAAGCCCGGACCTCCCTCCAAAAAGCAAAAATATAATTCGTACTTAGATCCGCAGAGGCGCGAAAAGCAGATGCGCGAGTAAGGCAGAGGCGCGGATAAGTCAAACCCGCTCTATTCCTCCTCGCTTTCGCCCTCCTCGATCAGGGAACTGGTTCCGGCCACGTCAAAGGTGACGGGGTCGCCGCCTGTAAGTTTCAGGGTCGCGCGCATGGGGGTACGCTGCCACTCCGCCGGCGCACAGACCGGATGGGTGGGCTTGTCCAGCGGCCAATTCGCTAAAACGTGCTGGGCTACCGCTTTGTGGGCGCCAAGCTCCACAACGGTCGCCATCACGCCGCCCTTCAGCGTCGGCACCAAGCCGCAATACGCGCCATAGTCGCGGAACCAGGCGATTTCAGAGATCTGCGCGTCGAAGTTCGGCAGGTGCAGGGGCGTGATGTGCCCGGTGGTGCGGTCCACCTGCAGCCACGGACCCGGCTGCCAGGTCCAGTGCGAGGGTTCCGCCGGAAGGGAGTCGTTGATGTGGATCACGCGGCGGATCACAAATGTGCGGTCCGTCACCTCATGCAGCTCGCCGACGGTCCACTCACGCGGTTTGTCATCTACGACCAGCGGCCGGATCCGGAGCGTCATGGCCTCTTCGCTCCTGCTGTCCGGCGTAGCCTCCGGCGGCGTGTAGGGCACCTTGCGGTAGGGGCCAAGCGTCACAAAATGCATCTTCGCGGCCTGAACACGCGAGGGAAACAGGACACACGAAAGCAGCAGCAGCAGGGGCACAAGAGCCGGGCGAAGGGTCTGCATGCGGGAAAGGCTAGCAGGGGGATCATCGCCGGTCTGTACCGCTTCTGTTGGATTACCCTTCCCTCGCCACACCCTTCAGCCGCCACACCCTTCAGCCGCCGACGCAAGAATCCCGGGCGAGAGCGAGCAGCCTGACCCGGTCTTTCCAAATCGGCCGCCTTCGGATACACTTGCAGATGGTGCGTGAACCTTCCGCAGCCTCCGTGTGCCCGCTGGATTCGTTTAGGGGCACGGGGACATCAGAAGCCCGCGATCAGGTTGTTTTGGCAGGAATTGAGGAGCTGGCTTTCAAAGCCCGGCTCTGAGGAGAGCGTTTGTCGAAGGAAGATGCAATTGAGGTCATGGCAACTGTCGTTGAGACACTGCCCAACGCGCTGTTCAAGGTCGAGCTTGAGAACAAGCACCAGGTTCTGGCGCATGTCTCCGGCCGCATGCGCAAGAACTTCATCCGCATTCTCCCCGGAGACCGCGTCGCCATCGAGCTCAGCCCCTACGATTTGAACCGCGGCCGCATCGTGTACCGCTACAAGTAGAAGACAGTTGGAAGTTGTCCGTTGTCAGTCGTTTGGTGCTTATCTGACAACTCTCAACTGAGAACTGATAACCAGTTTGGAGTTCCCATGAAGGTTCGTGCATCCGTTAAACCTATCTGCGATAAGTGCAAGGTGATCCACCGCAAGGGTGTCGTTCGCGTCATCTGCTCGGCGAGCGCCAAGCACAAGCAAAGGCAGGGTTAAGGGCCCAGGGTCCAGTAAGTTTTCTGGACGCTAAACCCTGAAACCTGCACCCTGCCTCTCCGCGGCCCCACCGGGCGAGTTCGCCGAAGCTAAGGCGTGCGTTGAACCCGGAGGAGACAAGAGCCATCAGCAACGGCTATAGCTCAGGTCAGCCGCTCCACCTGTCACCCCGCTCTCCGGCATATGTCCGAAGCAGCCCAACCGAAAGGCATACCCATGGCCCGTATTGCCGGCGTCGACATCCCTGGAAACAAACAGTGTCGCATCGCCCTGACCTATATCTATGGCATCGGGAACCCCCGCGCGATGTCTATCCTCACCAAGGCCGGTATAGATCCGTTCGTCAAGCTGGCGACCCTGGACGAGGATCAGCTGAATAAGATCCGTGGCGTGATCGAGCAGCAAGGTGGTATTGAGGGTGATCTGCGCAAGGAGATCTCGCTCAATATCAAGCGCCTGATCGAGATTCAAAGCTTCCGTGGCCTGCGCCATCGCCGCAATCTGCCCACCCGCGGCCAGCGTACCCACACCAACGCGCGCACCCGCAAAGGCCCCCGCAAGGGCACCGTTGCCGGCAAGAAGAAAGTGACCAAGTAAGCCATGGCGAAGACTGCACAGAAGACCGCCGGCTCCAAGGCCGGCAAGGGCAAGAAGTTCAAGAAGCGGGAACGGAAGAACGTTCCATTCGGCCTGGTATTCATCCAGGCAACCTTCAACAATACGATCGTCACCATCACCGACCAGGGGGGCAACACGCTCAGCTGGAAGAGCTCCGGCTCGCTCGGCTTCCGCGGCTCGCGCAAGGGCACTCCCTTTGCGGCGCAGCAGGCGGCCGTGAACGCCGCCAACGCCGCCCGCGACAACGGTGTGCGGTCGGTGGACGTGCGGGTATCGGGTCCCGGTTCCGGCCGTGAGAGCGCTATCCGCGCCCTCGCCGCCGCCGGTATCGAGGTGCGCTCCATCCGCGACGTCACGCCGATGCCGCACAACGGCTGCCGTCCGCCGAAAAGACGCAGAGTGTAAGGAAATAGGAAATAGGAAATAGGAAGTAGGAAGTAGGAAGTGAATTTGTTTGCTACTTCCTACTCGCTATTTCCTACTTCCTTGTGCAATCACCGGATCGGGACCGAAGCGCTCCACGCGTGTAAACCGATCGACATCCGCATCAGGAGAAACAAAATGGCTCGTTACACCGGACCCGTCTGCCGCATGTGCCGCAGAGATGGCGTCAAGCTCTTCCTCAAAGGCCCCAAGTGCTTCACTGACAAATGCCCGGTCGAGAAGCGTAATTTTCCCCCAGGGCAGCACGGCCAGTCCAAGAAGGTGAAGAAGGTTGTGGGCTACGGCCTGCAGCTGCGCGAGAAGCAGAAAGCCAAGCGCATCTACTTCACGCTGGAGACGCAGTTCCGCGCCTACTACGAGGTGGCGGCCAATAAGACCGGCGTCACCGGCGATCTGCTGCTGCAGCAACTGGAGACACGTTTGGACAATGTCTGCTATCGCCTGGGCTTCGCGCTTTCGCGCCGCCAGGCACGGCAGATTGTCCGCCACGGTCATATCCAGGTGAACGGCCGCAAGGTCAACATTCCCAGCTTCCAGTGCAAGGTCGGCGACGTGATCGCTGTCCGCGAAGGCTCAAAATCGCTCACCCTGCTGGAGAACGCCAAGGATTTCATCTCCGGCCAGACTCGCGTGCGCTGGATCGAGGCAAGCCCCGAGCAGCTCACCGGCAAGATCATCGCTCTGCCGCAACGCGAGGACATTCAGCTGCCAGTCAACGAGCAGCAGATCGTCGAGCTGTATAGCAAGTAAGCAGGGTACAGGGCCCAGGGTTCAGCGTACGAGCAGATGCTCTCGTCCTCTGGACCCTGAACCCTGGACCCCTCACCCTGTACTAACCGCACCACCGTTAGCCGCGCAGAATGCTTCGCGCGGCGGCGAAGAAAGGATCCACCATGCTTTGGAGAGGTTTTCAAAAGCCCAAGCGCCTTGCCGTCGAGCAGGACACCCTTACCAACAACTACGGCAAGTTTTCCGCGCAGCCGTTTGAGCGCGGCTTCGGCACGACGATCGGCAATGCGCTCCGCCGTACCCTGCTGAGCTCGATCGAAGGCGCCGCTGTCACCGCTGTAAAGATCGAGGGTGTGCTCCACGAGTTCCAATCCATCACCGGCGTCGTTGAGGACGCGACCGACATCATCCTCAACCTGAAGCAGATCCCGTTCAAGCTGCATGGCGATGGCCCCAAGGCGCTCTATCTGCATATCGACCAGCCCGGCGTCATCACCTCGGGCATGATCGAGGCCGACGGCGACGTCGAGATCCTCGATCCCGATGTGTACATCTGCACGGTCTCCGAGGGCGGCCGCATCGACATGGAGATGCGCCTCAAGCGCGGCCGTGGCTATGTCTCGGCCGACAAGAACTTCGACGGTGACCTTGGCCTCGGCTTCATCCCCATCGATTCGGTTCATTCGCCAGTGCGTAAGGTCAATTTCATCGTCGAGGCGGCGCGTCTGGGTCAGATCACCGACTATGACAAGCTCTCGCTTGAGATCTGGACGAACGGGACCGTTCTTCCGGCCGATGCTCTCGGTCTTTCGGCCAAGCTGCTGAAGGATCACATGACCATCTTCATCAACTTCGAGGAGGAGATGGAGGCCGGCGGTCACGGGGACCACGACGGCCCGGCGATTCGCAATGAGAATCTCAACCGTTCGGTCGAGGAGTTGGAACTCTCAGTCCGCAGCTACAACTGCCTGAAGAACGCCAACATTGCGACGATCGGCGAGCTGATTCAGAAGACCGAAGCCGAGATGCTGAAGACGAAGAACTTCGGCCGCAAGAGCCTCAACGAAATCAAGGAGATGCTCGCGCAGATGGGCCTGTCCCTCGGCATGCGCATCGACGAGAGCGGCAACCCGGTCCCGGGCCCGACCTCGGTTCTGCCCGCCGCCGCGCTTTCGCAGAGCTACGGCGCCTTCGACGACGAGGACGATCTCGACGAGGACGAGGATCTGGACATGGTTCCGGAGCAGGAAAATTTTTAACAGCGTTCAGGGCCCAGGGTTTAGGGCCCAGTTTCTACTGAAGCGGTCAGTCTGATGGTGAAGTCTTACAAAGAGCTTATGGTTTGGCAGCGGGCGATGCAGTTGACGCTTTCTGTTTACCGTTTGACGGCTCAGTTTCCAGCGGACGAACGGTTCGGACTTACAAGCCAGTTACGCAGGGCGAGTGTCTCCGTACCGAGCAACATTGCAGAAGGTTATGGTCGTGGCAGCCGTGGAGAATACAGGCAGTTCCTCTCCACGGCCGGCGGCTCTACACTGGAGGTGCAAACACAGTTGCTCATTGCGAATGAGCTAGGCTATTGCGATCGTAATTGCCTAGAGAGTGCAACCGCCTTGTCAGAAGAGACAAGCAAGATGTTGTACTCACTTATCCGAAAGCTCTGAACACCTTGTTTGCTTTCTGGGCCCTGAGCCCTGGACCCTGATACCACACCGGTCTACAGGCAACGCCTGGACCGAAGGAGATTACACTATGCGCCACCGTAAAGGCGGCTTCAAGCTGGGTCGCAACACCAGCCATCGCCGCGCCCTGCTTCGCAACCTCGTCACCAGCGTCATCCTCAACGATCGTATTCAGACGACCATCACCAAGTGCAAGGCATCGCGCCCATTGGTCGAGAAGATGGTCACCCTCGGCAAGAATGGCAGTGTGCACGCGCGCCGCCAAGCCCTCGCCTATCTGATGACGCCGGAGTCGGTGGACCGTCTGTTCGCCACGGTGGCTCCGCGCTATGCCGACCGCAATGGCGGCTACACGCGTATCGTGCGGGTGGGCAAGCGCCAGGGCGACAACGCGGAGGTAGCGTATATCGAGCTGCTCGGCGCCGAGCAGGAGCTGAGCGAGAAGGCGCAGAAGCGTGCCGACGCTCGCCAGAAACGCCGCGAAGAGATGCAGCGGCAGATGGAAGAGCAGAGCGCGGCTGAAGGCGGCGGCGATCCGAACGCGCAGCCGTAAGCGTCCAACAGAACATTTAAGAGGACGCGCAATCCGCGCGTCCTCTTTGTTTGCACGGAACTGCAGCAGAGGAATCAGTCATAGCCTCCCGGGTCCCTGCGCTACACTGAGCTTGACCCGATGTCCATCGTCCGACTCCAGAAAATTCGTAAGGTTTACGACACCAAGGTCGCAGTCGAGGGCCTGTCGCTCGACATTGAGCCAGGGATGATGTTTGGGCTGCTGGGGCCGAACGGTTCCGGTAAGACGAGCTCCATTCGCATGATGATCGGCATGACGGTACCGGACTCCGGCACCGTGGAGCTCTTCGGCAAGCCCTTCAGCCGCGACGCCCTGCACCGCATCGGCTATCTACCCGAAGAGCGCGGGCTGTACAAGAAGATGAAGGTGCTCGAGCAGCTCGTTTTTCTTGGGCAATTGCACGGGCTCAGCGAGGCGACGGCACGGCAGCGGGCGATCACGTGGTGTGAGCGGCTGCAGATTACCGAGGCCATCGAAAAGAAAACCGAAGAGCTGTCCAAGGGCATGCAGCAAAAGATCCAGTTCATCGCGGCCCTGCTGCATGAGCCTGAGTTGATCATCATGGATGAGCCCTTCAGCGGGCTGGATCCGGTGAATGCGACGCTGCTGCAGGACACGCTGCTCGACCTGCGCCGCGAGGGCAAGGCGATCCTTTTCTCGACACACCGCATGGATCAGGTGGAGAAGCTCTGCGATGCGATTGCGATTATTTATCAAGGCAAGCTGGTGCTGGAGGGCACGGTGCGCGAGGTGAAGTCACGCTATCCGCGCAACCGGGTACACATGGTGTTTTCGGGCAGTGACCGTTTTCTGCGCCACAGTTCTGTGATCGAGGCGAAGAACTACGCGGGCATCGCCGAGATCATTATCCAGTCTCCCGAAGCGGCGCAGTCGTTGCTCGCCGAGGCAGTCGCTGGCGGAGCGCAGATTACGCGTTTTGAGGTACTTGAGCCGACATTGGAAGAGATCTTTATCGAGACGGTGAAGGGAACGCCGGAGTATGCCGCGATGGGAGGTCTCGTACATGCATAACGTGTGGCTCATCATCAAACGCGAGTACCTGGAGCGCGTCCGGACCAAGAGCTTTCTGCTGACCACGATCCTGATCCCGCTGTTGATGGGCGGCCTGGTCTTTGGGGCGGGTTACTTCGCGTCCAACACCAAGACCTCGTCGCATATTGCCGTCGTGACAACCGACGCGCGGTTCGGCGCGGACCTTAAGCAGCAGCTGGAGAGCGGCAAGGAAAGCCACATGCAGGTGGACGTTCATGCGCCCTCGCCGGCGATGCGCAACAGCCTTGATACCGTGCTGCACAACCATGATTCTTCCCTCGCGGGCTATCTCTGGGTGACACCGGCGGCGAGCGTAGGGCAGCGGCCCGTATTCGCATATACCGCTCGTTCTGTGGGCGATATCGCTACCAAGGGCGCGATTGAATCGGCGGTCTCCTCTGTTTTGTTGAAGGAACAGCTTGCCGGGCGCGGCATTGCGGAAGCCGATGTGCGGGCCATGACCTCGCCGTTGACGCTGGACACGAGTGCCAGCGGCAACACCACGGCGGCATTTGGCGCGGCGTATGTATTTTTTCTGCTGATGTACATGGTCATCATGCTGTACGGCATGAACACCGCGCGTTCGATCATCGAGGAGAAGACCAGCCGCGTCTTCGAGGTACTGCTCGCGACCATCAAGCCGGATGAGCTGCTTGCCGGCAAGATCATCGGTGTAGGCGCGGTGGGGCTTACGCAGATCTGCATCTGGATGGGGGCGGCCTTGCTTCTGCTCTCGACGAACATGGCTGCGAGCCTCGTCTCGGGTGGAGGACATGCCCTGGTGAGCCCGGCGCAGGCCGGTTTCTTCGTGCTGTACTTCATCTTTGGCTTTCTGATCTATTCGAGCATCGCCGCCGCTTTGGGTGCCATGACGAACTCCGAGCAGGAGCTGCAGCAGCTCAACCTTTTTCTCGTGATGCCGCTAGCTCTGTGCATGGTGTTGCTGCTCTCGGTCGTGCGCGCGCCGGACTCTGCCCTTTCGCGCATCGCCTCGCTGATTCCGTTCTGCAGTCCGCTGCTGATGAATCTGCGCATCTCGCTGACGCAGGTGCCGGCGAAGGAGATCCTGCTTTCGATCGTGCTGATGTCGGTCACCATTCTCGCGATTCTCTGGGTGTCGGCGCGGATCTATCGCGTCGGCATCCTGATGTATGGCAAGAAGCCGAATTTGCCTGAGATCCTGCGCTGGCTGAAGTACAGCTAGGTATATGCGGCGTGGTTGCTATATTTGCAGGTGTCCTTGCATCTGTCATCGGCGTTCTTCGGGCTGGGTTTTGCTAGGTGCTTAGGCCTTCATCAGTCCACTATTTATCAGAACTCGCACCTCTTTGGATAGAATGACAATGAAAAATCTGCGTGCCTGGTCTAGAACTTGGGGGCTTCCCGCAGTACTTGCGGCGGGTTCGGCGTTGTCTTGTATTACTCGTTACGCTAGGCGTGGAGTTGTTACTTTCTGGTGGGCTCCGCTTGCGTTTGAAATTCTCCGTCTTGCTATGCTCATTCTGTTCATTTTCCTTTTGTCTCGGAAATTGGGTTCAGATAAAGACCTTGATAAGGTCATTAGCTTTGCTATCATTTCGCTTTTAGTGTTAAGCCTGCTAGCAGACTTGGGAATGATGGCAGCACTTGGTCCGAACTGAGGTTTGAAGGCATAAACTAGATGGCCGCCGAAAGCGCATGGAAGTCGATCTCGCTCAGCCTGCTACCGATCTCACGCTACTTTCACAAACGTTACGCTCTCAGGTGTGCATCGTCGGCGGCGGTGTTGCCGGGCTGATCCTGGCGCATCGGTTGATGCGCCTTGGGCGCACGGTTACGTTGCTGGAGGCAGGCGGTCGCGGCGGACGGGAAGTGGCGCCGGGCGATCCATTTTCAGCGGAGTTTCGTGGACGACCGCACCGGGGCACCGCGGAGGACCGGGTCTGTGCTCTGGGCGGCTGCTCGATTACGTGGGGCGGTCAGCTGCTCCCTTTGCCGGACGATACGCGCTGGCCTGTAGCGGCGGCGGATTTGCGGCGCGGTGAGCTGGATTGGCAGCCACCTGAAGACGCTGCGGCCTTCCTTGCGGAGCATGGCATGCGGCAGCCTGCACTGCTTGGGTATTTTCCTGAGATCAACCGCAGGCTGTCGCAGTTTCTTCCGTTCTCGCAGCGCAATCTTGCCCGTACGCTCGGCAAACAGCTGCGGGCGAGCTCGCAAACGCGGGTTGTGCTTCACGCCAGCGTCACGGAGATCGTTCTTGCCTCCACGCGCGACCGCATCGAGGCTGTCGAGCTGCGCACGCCGGGGGGCGATCTCCTGCGGGTCGAGGCCGAGCAGTTTGTGCTTGCGGCTGGGACGGTGGAGACTTGCCGGCTGCTGCTGGCGTCGCGTTCGGTCGATCCCGGCGGTGTGGGCAACGCGTATGGACAGGTGGGCCGCAACTTTCACGATCACCTTACGCTTTCTGCCGCGGAGTTTACGGGCGAGGCGCGCGCGGGGATGCTCGCGGAGCTGCGGCCCTGGGTGCTGCCCGATCGTGACCGGCGGCAAAGCCTGTACAGCCTGAAGCTGGAGCCCACGCGGGCGTTGCGGGAGCAGCTTGGGCTGCACCCGGCCATGGCGCACCTCACGGTCGAGGAGCCCGCAGACTCCGGGATCGGGGCTCTGCGGAGTCTGCTGCGAGCGCGGCAGCAGGGGATCGCCAATGGCGGGTGGGGAGTGCATGTGAGGCAACTGCCGGGGATGATCGTCCATGCGCTGCGGCTTGCCTGGGAGGCGCGCGTGCGACGCAGGCGCTATGTGTCTCCGGCTGCGCGCGTGCATTTGCAGCTGAATGTGGCGCAGGATGCACCCTCGGCCTCCTTTGTCTCGCTGAGCGACGAGAAGGACCCCTTTGGCGTGCCCCGCGCGATGCTTGATTGGCAGATCAGCAAGGCGGAGCTGGGTACGTTTCGCAGCTTCGCGGGCCATCTGCGGGAGCGGCTGAAGGCGGCTGGTGTGAGTGACGGTGTGGTGTGGCAGCCGGCGCTGTTCGCGGAGGGAGCGGCGGCGGATGCCGAGCTGCTCCGGTTGATCGACGACGCGCGGCACGCGATGGGGGGCGCCTGCATGGGAGCCGATCCGCGGTCGAGCGTGGTGGATCCTGAGCTGCGGGTGCATGGGGCCGGCAACCTGAGCGTGGCGAGCCCGGCGGTGTTTCCGGACGGGGGCCCGCAGCTGCCGACGCTGACGCTGGGCGCGCTCTGTGTGCGGCTCGCCGAGCGGCTGCACCGGCAGCTCAGGTAAGCGGGTTCCGCTTACACTCGGACGGGATGCCTGCCTTCACACGTAAGCAGAAGCTGCTGCTCGCCATTGCGCCGCCGCTGGCGGCGACGCTGATCCGGCTGCTGGGAGCAACTTGGAAGGTCCGTGATGTAGCCGCTGAAGGGGTTTCGGTGGGGCATACGATTGCCGGGCCGACCGTGTTTGCGTTCTGGCATGAGTCGTTGTTGAGCTGTGCGTACCGGTTTCGCGGACTGGGGATTGCAATCCTGATTTCGCGGTCGTTTGACGGTGAGCTAATCGCCCGGACGGTGGAGCGGCTCGGTTTTCTGGCGGTTCGTGGATCGAGTTCGCGGAGCGGGACGGCGGGGCTGCGGGGCATGGCCGGGGCGTATGCCGCGGGGCGCATCTGCGCGTTCACGGCGGATGGGCCCAAGGGGCCGCGGCGGGTGGCGAAGCCGGGGCCGGTGCAGCTGGCGTCCCTTGCCGGGGCGAGCTGGATCGGCTGCTTCCATGCGCAGCCGGAGAGTGCCTGGCGGCTCGGGTCGTGGGACCGGTTTGCGATCCCGAAGCCGTTTACGACGGTTCGGTTTGGCTGGCCTGCGCATGTGCGGGAATTGGAGATCGCGGCGGTGCAGGCAGCGATGGAAGAGGCTGTCGTGCTGGCGGAACGTAGCGATTAGGCTCTTGTTCAGTTATGAGTAGCGAGTGTTAAGTTCTGCTCTGGTTCATTGAGGAGTAGCGAGTGTCAAGTTCTGAGCCGCATGCGCGGTTTTGCTCAGCGCTGAGCAGCGAGGCTTCGAGGTTTGAGGAGCGGCCTAGAATGGGGCGATGCTGGTTTCGGAGTTTGGGTTCTGGCTGCCCGAGGGGCTGATCGCGCAGGAGCCTCCGGCGGTACGCGGGGCGAGCCGGATGCTGCGGCTGGACCGGGTTACGGGGGCTGTCGAGGATTATCTGTTTGCGGAGTTGCCGGAGCTGCTCGCGCCCGGCGATCTGCTGGTCCTGAATGATTCGCGGGTGCTGCCCGCGCGGCTGTTTGCGACGTGCGCGGGGCTGCGGACGCAGAGTGGCTCGCCCGCGCCGCAGGGCTCGGTGGAGGTCCTGCTGACGGAACAGGTTTCCGGAGCGGAGGGGAACGTCTGGCGGGCTTTGGTGAAGCCGGCGAAGAAGGTCTCTGTCGGCGAGACGCTGCTGTTTTCTGCCGCGAGTGGGGGAGAGCCGCTGTTGCGCGCTGCCGTGGTGGGTGCGGGTGAGTTTGGGGAGCGGACGCTGCGGTTCGTTCCGGTTGCGGGGTTTCATGCAGTGCTGGAGCGGATTGGGTTTCTGCCTTTGCCGCCGTATATTCACCGCTCGAAGACGGAGCCAAATTCGGCGGACGACCGGGAGCGGTATCAGACGGTGTACAGTGTGCCCTTCGGGCACAGGGATCAGGGCACAGGGTTCAGGGTTCAGGGTCTGAAAGCTGAAACGCCCGAAGCGCGTTCTGGGCCCTGGACGCTGGGCCCTGGACCCTCCGGCTCCGCCGCGGCGCCTACGGCCGGGCTGCACTTTACGGCGGAGATCCTGGAGCGGCTGCGGCTGCGAGAGGTCGAGGTTGCGCGGGTGACGCTGCACGTGGGGCTGGGGACGTTTCAGCCGGTGCGGGTGGAGCGGACGGAGGAGATCCGGCTGCATGCGGAGCCATATACGCTGTCCCCCGAGACGGCCGAGGCGCTGAACCGGGCCTGGAGTGAGGGTCGGCGAATTGTGGCCGTGGGAACCACGACGACGCGAACGCTGGAGCACCTGGCGCGGCGGTTTGAGGCGGAGTTTGGGGCTTTGAGTGCCAGAAATCCGCTGCGGCTGGAGGCCCACTCGGGAAGTACGGGGCTGTTTTTGTCGCCGGGGCCCGATGGGGATGACCGGTTCAAGTTGGTTCGGGGATTGGTGACAAACTTCCACCTGCCGCAATCGACGCTGCTGATGCTGGTGAGTGCGTTTGCGGGGCGGGAGCAGGTGTTAGGGGCGTATGCGCACGCGGTGCGGGAGCGGTACCGGTTTTTCAGCTATGGGGATTGCATGTTGGTGGTTTGAGGAGTGTTCGGCTCCGCAGACCCCACCTTAGCGGCGGTGAAGCTGTCGTGAAGATCGTGCACCCAGTGCCCGGCGCGAAGGTGGGGCTCCCGCCAGAGGGCTCGGCGTTTCCAGGCAGACTGGCGTGTCCGCCGAGCATCCAATGAAAAGGAGTGAGATCGTGAAAAGAACCGGAATCGAAATCGTGTTTGTGGCGCTGCTCGCTTTTGGCTTGAGTGCCGATGGCCAGAACCAATCGGCTCCAACGCCCAATGGCGCTGCGCCCAGACAGCCTCCTGCCACGACGAACCAGCCTCCGGTACAGCCGGGGGGCCGGAGCGCCGGTGGCGATATCGGCAGTGGCAGCGGGGACATCGGCAAGGGCGCGGGCAAGGGGGCAGGCAATCTGGCAAAGGGCACCGGCAAGGGAGCGGCAGACCTGGTGACGCTTCATCCCCTGAACGCCGCCGGAGCTGTGGGGAAGGGCGGGGTCTCCGCGGGCAAGGACGTGGGTGTGGGTGCCGGTAAGGGGACCGGAAAGATTGTCAAAGGCACGGGTAAAGGGATCAAGAAGATCTTCTAGAGATCCTCTGATAAATGTCCGCGCAATGTAGGAACCACCCCAAGAGCTAAAGCCTCATTGCGAATAAGGCATGTCCGTAAACTGGACGGCTTCAGCCACGACAACCTCGCCAACATACCCCAGAGCTTTCATCCCGCCCCAGAGTTATCATCCCGTAGCGACGCGAAGGGATCTGCTGTTCGCCCGGAACCCTGTGGCAGTTTGTAAGAAACAGCAGATTCCCTGTGGGAATGACAAACAAGAAAGGCGAGAGCAAAGGTTCAGCCAAAGGAAGGCTTGGCCCGTTCGCGTCTCGCGATCATGGCAGGCGGGTCTAAAATCTGGGAATGGCTGTTGCGAATCTGAGAATGGCTGCCGCGGCTCAACCAGAACTCCGCCTCGAAGGACTGCTCACCGGAGTTCGTTTGCCGCTGAGTCTGCGCATGCCAGTCCCGATGAGCGATGCTGAGCTGCTCGAATTTTCGAGCCGCAACCCGTTATATCGTATCGAGCGCAACGCCAACGGAGAATTGGAGATCATGACGCCGGTAGGTGGAGACGGCAGCCGCTGGGAAGCTTATGTAGTCCGCGAGCTGGATCTTTGGGCCGAGAGGAACGGCGGCGTCGCTTTTAGCTCGAACGGCGGCTTCAGCTTGCCGGACGGTTCCCTGCTGAATCCGGACACCGCCTGGGTCTCGCAGGATCGCTGGGACGCGCTTACGGATCAGCAGAGGAGCTCATTTCCGCCGTTATGCCCGGAATTTGTGATTGAGGTGCTTTCCGCAAGCGATTCCCGCCCGGTGCTGCGAGCCAAGATGCAGGCTTGGCTCGCGAATGGTGCCCAGCTTGCCTGGATGATCGATCCGCGAGCGGGCGAGTTCACGATTTATCGTCCCAGGGAGGAACCTGAGGTGCTCTTGAGACCGGAAAGCATGCAAGCAGGGGACCCGATCGCTGGTTTTCGCCTGCGCGCCTCCCGCTTCTGGAGATAACGGCTGGAGATAACAGCTGGAGATAACACCCCGACGGAGCGCCCTTTCTTTCGGAAGCTTTTTCATGGATAATAGGCGAGTCGGGACATTTTTGTCTCAACTTCCCCATTCCTAGTCGTTACCGGGGAGATTCAGTAGCAGGGTGCAACACCCTGCGTCGCGGCGTGTCAGGGCTCAACCCTTGCAAGCTGCTTGCCAACCGAGGTGGTTGGCCAAACTTAGGAGAACTTCATGCGCGAGATCATTACCCTGCAGTGCCCGGTCTGTAAGAACCGGAACTACTCCACCACCAAAAACAAGAAGACCACCACTGGCCGCCTTGAGTTCTCCAAGTTCTGCAATACCTGCCGCCAGCACACGGACCACAAGGAAACGAAGTAAGCGAGTCAGCAAGTTGGCGGGTTAGCGAATTAGCAAGGCATCATGCCAACTCGCCAACGGCGCACAGCGCCAGCCAACCCACCGCTCCCACAGGGGAGTAAGCTCAACGGTTAAACTGTCGGTCTCCAAAACCGAACTTCTCGGTTCGAATCCGAGCTCCCCTGCCATCTTCACCCGGCAATCACCGGTACGCAGTTTGAAGCAAATCAGCACGATTCCGCTCCGATCACCGAGCGGGAAGGCACCTCAGGAGCCGCACCATGGCCGAAACCGTCGTTGAATCCACGCCGCAACACGCGCCGCCGCATACGCCATCACACAACCACGCGATCGAGCGGGCCGCCTCCGGTCCCGAGCGCCTCATGCAGTTCCTCCGCGACACCCGCCTGGAGATGAGCAAGGTCGTCACCCCCACGCGCGAAGAGGTACAGACCAACACGATCATCGTGATCGCGACTGTATTTCTCTTTGCCGCCTACTTTGCGGTCATCGACAACACCCTCGGCCGCCTGATCGACAAGGGCCTGCTCAAGCTCACCGGACATTAGATAACCAGACCACGGCTCCCCACGCGATACCCAGCGAAGACACGAGAAAGCGCACATGGCACAAGAGATCGAACAGGTTCAGCAGGACGAGCGGGCGCTCGACGCCACTAACGAGACCGAGGCGTTCGACGCCGGCACGATCGGCGAGAATGGCGAGCCCCCGGTGGAAGGCACTGAACCCGAGGTTGTTGCCGAGCCTCCGCCGAACAACTTCAAGTGGTACATCATTCACGCCTACTCCGGATTTGAGCGCAAGGTGAAGGAGTCGCTCGAAAGCCGCGTCCGCGCCTACCATCTCGAGGACCGCGTCGGCCGTATCGAGATCCCGACCGAGCCCACCACCGAGCTCCGCAACGGTAAGAAATACACGATCGATCGCGTCTTCCTGCCCGGCTATGTGTTCGTCGAGATGCAGCTCGACAACGATCTTTGGCACGTGGTCAAGAACACCCCCCGCGTCACTGGCTTTCTGCAGACCGGCGATCAGCCGAACGCCCTGTCCGAGCAGGAGGTCAACGCGATGCTCAATCGCGCCGACGTCAGCAAGGAAAAGCCGAAGATGAAGCTCAAGTTCACCAAGGGTGAACAGGTACGCATCACCGAGGGCCCCTTCGCGAACTTCAACGGCGCCGTGGATGACGTAAACGAAGACAAGCAGACCCTCAAGGTCATGGTCTCCATCTTCGGCCGTCCGACCCCCACCGAGGTCTCCTTCGCCAGCGTCGAAAAGGCAGAGGAGTAAACGCCTCACACCCAGGTTTCAGGAGCCCAGCCCGGCCGCATCACCGGACCTTCTAGCTCCTGCGCAACACAAAAATCCGCGGTGCCTGCACGCAGTGCGGCCCGCAAGAAAACAAGGATTACCGTCACATGGCACCCAAGAAGATCAATGGATACGTCAAGCTCCAGGTTATGGCCGGCAAGGCCACCCCCGCACCTCCAATCGGCCCCGCGCTCGGTCAGGCACAGGTCAACATCATGGAGTTCTGCAAGCAGTTCAACGAGCGCACCAAGGATCCGGGCCTCACCGGCATGAAGATTCCCGTGGTCATCACCGTCTTCGCCGACCGCACCTTCACGTTCGTCACCAAAACCCCCCCTGCGCCCGTGCTGCTGCTCAAGGCTTCCGGCGCGGCGAAGGGTTCCGGAACGCCGAACAAGGACAAGATCGGCAAGGTCACCGAGGCGCAAATCATGGAAATCGCCAAGCAGAAGATGCCTGACATGAACGCCGCCACGGTCGAAGCCGCAGCCAAGACCATCCGCGGCACCGCCCGTTCCATGGGCCTTGACGTGGTCGCTTAACTTCTCCGCAGCACGCAAGAAGGGCGTACGGTTCATCCGTGCGCCTTTTCGTGTTCTTTTTCCCTCCTAAGTTATAGAGGTTTCCGTGTTGGTGTAGAGGCGTCCTCTCGACCGGAGCGCCGGGCCCCAAACGACAGGTCTTCGTCGTTTGGGTGGCAGCAGACAGTTTTATCTCCACTACGCTTCGTTCCGGTCGAGATGACAACTCTTTAGCTACACGAAATTTGCTTGCAGACCCTGACCCATGAGGTCTTCGTCCTCTGCAGCTTCGTGGTGGACTCCACCTTCCGCACGCCCTGCCTGGAACGAAATCCTGTGCTCGGGTCCAGGTGGCAAAAGGCCACATTTCCAGACACCCTCTAAGCGAAAAGCCGCTGTTGCCCACCAGCCTGAGCCTCACCCTCAAGGCGGCGAGGCGGCTTCCGCGCGACCGGACCCACATCCCGCGTCAGCAGCGCATCCGTGGAGCGCTCGGCCAGCCCGTGACGCCGGCATACCTGCCGCACCATCGCCGCCATCTGCCGGCGATACGACCCGTCCGCGAAGTCTGCCGTCGCGAAACGGCGGTCGTAGTCGCCGGTCAGATGGGGGAAGTGCTCGCGAACGAAGCTCAGCCAGGTGGGACGCGAGCACGACTTTAAAAATAGGGGAGACCCGGCGAGAAAGCTCGCTCCGGCCTCGGCGGCAGCCTTCGCCACGCGATCCACCGAGGCCTCCCCATCGTTGATCCCCGGCAGCAACGGCGAACAAAGAACCCCCGTCCGAATACCCCCTTTACGCAACTGCCGCAGTGCGGCAAAACGCAGATCCGGCCGCGGCGCCCGGGGTTCCAGCTTCCGCGCCAGCTCCGTATCCGCGGTTGTAATCGTCAGGTGGACTACAAGCGTGTTCCGCTCCGCAATGCGCTGCAGCAACTGAAGATCACGCACGATCAGGTTCGACTTGGTGATGATCCCGAGCTTGTACCCAGCCTTTCTGCTGAACACTTCGAGAATGCTTTGCGTGATCCCCACGCGCCGCTCGATCGGCTGATACGGATCGGTAGCCGTTCCGAGTGCGATCTCTTCCCGCGGGTCGATGCGGCGTAGCTCCTGCTCCAGCAGCCAGGCCGCGTTCTCTTTCAGGTAGATCTCGCGCTCGAATGTCTTGGCCCACACTTGCTCCGGGCCTTCGTAGGCGCCGACGGGGATCTCGGCTATCTTTTCCGGCTGCAGAAATTCATGGGTATAACGCGCATAGCAATATTTGCAGCCGAATTCGCACCCGCGGTACGGATTGATCGACCATTCCAGCGATAGTTGACGCTTGCTGACCGAGCGGTTCAATAGCGACCGGGCCCGCATCGCGCGAAACTCGATCATGTGCCCGTCCTCGGCATGGGTCGACTGGGCGGCGAGCCGGGCCATGCCGACGGGCTGCGTGGGAAGAATTGGGAAAAGAGCCGTGCCGGGCTGCGGCTCTGTGCTGCCCATATTCGCCATTTCTTCGCCTCCGTTTGGTCAATGTACGATTCCGATCGCGGTCCGTCAACCTCTTTTTTCAGCTGCGTTACACTGCCGTCATGCAGTTCGCGATTCACGAACTCGAGCTACCGGTCCGGCTCCGCACCGAGCGCCCTATGAGCGACGAGGAGCTGCTACGCTTTTGCACGGTCAATGAGGTCATTCGGGTCGAACGTGAGAGCAACGGAGATCTTCTGTTGATGAGTCCTGCCGGTGGCGGCACCAGCCACAAGAACACCTTTATTACTATGCAGTTGGCACTCTGGGCGGAGGAAGACGGCCGCGGTTTGAGCTTCGATTCGAACGGGGGCTTCACCTTGCCGGATGGCTCCATGCGCAGCCCCGATGGGGCGTGGATCTCCTGGCCGCGATGGAACGCGCTCAGCCGCCGCGATCAAGAGCGGTTTTCGCCTTTATGCCCGGAGTTTGTGATTGAACTGCGATCCCCGACGGATCGTCTGTCCGAAGCGCAGACCAAAATGGAAATGTGGGTAAGCAATGGCGCGGAGCTCGCCTGGCTTATTGATCCTGAACGAAAGGTCGTGGAGATCTATAGGCCTGACCGGGAGCCTGAAACCGTGGAAGGCGCAAGCGCCGTGGAGGGCGAAGGCCCCGCGGTTGGTTTCGTGCTTGAGCTTGCCCGGCTCTGGGCATAGGCTCCGGAGCCCATGGCGAAGCGCTCCGGAGACCTCACCCGCGAGCTGCTGCAGGCTCTGCTCGATCACTTCCGGGAGGCACGCCGCCAACGCGCACCACGCGAGCCGAAGCTGCATCCCGCGGGCTATCTCATCAGCTACAGCTCCCTGATCCAGCGTGCGGGCGTGGCCGCTGAAGCTCGCCGTCTGGGTGGTCCCCTGGCCGAGATCTCCGCCCTGTGCGCTCTGCGCGGCTGGCCACCGCTCGCCGCTCTCGTCGTGCGCCAGGACTGCGGCCAGCCCGGCGTGGGCTATTTTCGGCGGCCTGGCAGCCCGAAGGTGGACCTTGTCACCGACGAGCACCTCCGCGGCTGGGAGGCTGACGCCCGGGCGTGCATTGCATTCGAGAAGATGCCTCGCAACGCTCCCGCCATCACGGCAGCACTGCCCCGGCGCTAGGTAGCGTCTGGCGAATGGTTTCGGTGTAGCCGTGGAACTTCACAGCTTGCGGGAAAAGTCTTTGCAAAACCGAAACCGCACCCCAGCGGCTAAAGCCGGATTGCAAACCAAGCACTTACGGGGTGGCTGAAGCCACCCCCTTCCCCAAAGTAGCGTTTTTCTGCAGCCTCGTCAGCCCACGGACAAAAGCAGCCGAAAGTAGAGCCCTTCGCGCTGGTTTGTCGGAAAGCCAAGACTAAGCAGAATCACGCAAGCTGGGCCAAGCGCCAACGGCGCGTCACATAACAGCCTGGGGCGCAGCCCCAGGTAGCCTGTAAGCCGATTCAGCGCAGCTGGTGTATCGAGAAAATTTGACTCGAAACTCCATCTCCCCCATACTAAAAAGGTTGTCTGGCCGTAACTGCGGATAACGGTCGAGACCACGCCCATGCGGTTCAACGCATGTCCTTCAGCCCCCGAACACATTCCGGGGGATGAAAACTCCAGGGGTGGCAGACAAGGATACCTATGGCTCGCAAGATCTCCAAGAATCTGACCAAGGCTCGTGCGCTCGTTGAAAAGCGCCCCTACGCGCTTGGCGAAGCAATCCCTCTCCTGCAGAAGGCCAAGTACGCGAAATTCGATGAGACCGTCGATCTAACGCTGCGCCTCGGAGTCGACACCCGCCACGCCGACCAGATGGTCCGCGGCACGGTGATTCTCCCCCACGGCCTCGGCGGCAAGAGCAAGATCGTCGCGGTCATCGCCTCGGGCGACAAGATTCGTGAGGCGGAGGCGGCCGGCGCCGAGTTCTTCGGCGGAGACGAGCTGGTGGAGAAGATTCAGAAGGAAAACTGGACCGACTTCGATGCCCTGATCGCCACGCCCGACATGATGCGTTCCGTCGGCCGTCTCGGCAAGGTGCTCGGTCCCCGCGGCCTGATGCCCAATCCGAAGACCGGCACGGTGACCACCGATGTCGCCGGCGCGATCCGCGAGATCAAGGCCGGTAAGGTAGAGTTCCGCGCCGATAAGACGGCGCTGGTACATGTGCCCGTCGGCAAGCTCTCCTTCACGCCTGAAAAGTTACAGGAAAATGCCCTCACCGTGGTGAATGCGGTGGTGAAGGCCAAGCCGTCGGCAGCCAAGGGCAAGTACGTCAAGCGCATCATCCTGTCCTCGACGATGGGGCCCGGCATTGAACTTGAGGCCGCCACCGCTGACGTCGGCAAGTAATACGTAGTTCTTCTCCCAGCGTATCGCTGGAAACTTAGGAGCAGGGCAAGGCGCGAAGCGCCACAGAATTGAGCTAGCAGCGAAGCGCTAGCAGCTAAAGGCTGGATTTCCATGGCATTGACCAAGGCAAAAAAGAACGCAAAGATCGCGGCACTCGCGGCCGATCTTGAGAAAAGCACCTCCGCAATCGTCGGCACCTTCAAGGGCCTGACCGCGTCGAAGGACTTCGACCTACGCAGGACGGTTCGTGCCGCCGGCGGCTCTTATCATGTCGTCAAGAACAAGCTGGCGGCCAGGAGCTCGCAGGGCACCAAGGTGGAGCAGGCCTTGCAGGGGCTCAAGGGCGTCAGCTCCGTGGCCTATACCTCGGGTGATCCGGTGGCGCTGGCCAAGGCGCTCTCGACCTGGGTGAAGGACAACGCCGAGTTCACCTTCAAGCTGGGCATCGTCGACGGCAAGGTGATCACGGTCGAGGAGATCGGTAACCTGGCCAGCCTGCCCGGCAAGGAAGAGCTCTTCTCGAAGCTGCTCTTCCTGATCAACGCCCCGGCGCAGCGGCTCGCCACTGTGATCAACGCCACTGGCCGCAACCTGGCCGTGGTGGTGAACCAGGCTGTCGAGCAGAACAAGTTCGCGGCAGGCGCCCCGGCGACTGCCACCCCAGCAGCGTCCACTCCAGCAGCGTCCACTTCCGCCGAGATCCCCGCGCCCCCCGCGGAGGACAAGGTTGCCGAGGCCCATGCCGAAGAGGCCCCGACCCCTGCTGAGCAGATCGCCGCGAACCCAGCCTCGGAGGCAGACCCGGTGGCCGAGCCTGCACAGCCGGAGAACAGCACCGCTTCGCAGTCGGGCGAGGCCGCCTCGACCGATCCCGTCGAAGGGAAAACGACCGATCCGGTCGAGGGGTAAGTCAAAGTTTCGTCGTCTTTCCAGGCGGGGGCGCAGTCTGAGCGCACCGGAACCCCGGCGGTAAAGGCGGCAACCCAAGGCGTGAGCCTGGGGAATGCAGTTCGGAAGCAACGAAATCTAGCACCAAACGGAGAAGATCATGGCGGACATTCAGCAGATTGAAGACGCGATTGTGGGCCTTACGCTGCTTGAGGCAGCGGAGCTCGTAAAGAAGCTTGAGGAGCGCCTCGGCGTCTCCGCGGCGGCAGCCACGGCGGCGGCCCCGGCAGCGGGCGGCGGCGCGGCGGCTCCCGTGGCCGAAGAGAAGACCGAATTTACGGTCATTCTCAAGGATGCGGGCGCAAACAAGATCAACACCATCAAGGCTGTGCGCGAAGTCACCGCGCTCGGTTTGAAGGAAGCCAAGGACCTGGTCGACGGCGCACCCAAGCCTCTGAAGGAGAACATCTCCAAGGAAGACGCGGCTGCCATCGCCAAGAAGTTCGACGGCGTGGCGACGGTCGAGATCAAGTAACTTCGTCGCATCAATGACGGATTCTGCGTGGGTCCGGGCTTCGGCTCGGACCCTTTCGCATACGCCCCAAAGGTCTAATCCAAGAGATCGAATGCACCTGTATAGAGGTTTCGTGCCGAGTCATAGTACCTAAAAGTTGCACACAAGGCCACAAGTGCGCTATTCTTCTTGTTGGCAGGCGCACCTTGTCCGGCTGTAGGCTGGTCGGGGCGTTCGGAAGGCTGGCGTAAGCCAGTAAACAATAGACGAACCATAGCAGACCATCAGCAACATCCGGTTCATCCCGTGTTTGGGCGCACGGGCTACGGAGCCGGCCACCTTGCGATTCGAGCGGCGGGATCAGCAGGGTGAAGCGCACGACCAGCGGCAATCTTGGGCTCCACGGGCAGGGGCTCAAAGGCGGCGATATCCAGCGTTTCAAGCATAGTAACTCAATTTCTTGTGCAAACACGTTCTTCGGGCATTGGTTCCCGCAGAGCGATTTTGTCGTCGGCTCACCTGCAGACGAACAAAGCAGCTTCTGACCCGTTCACGCTCAAGCGCGTGTGACCCGGGCAGTCCCCGCGCTTCACCCCGCCTCATCGCCTGAGGCAGCCCACACTTCCCACCCCGCAGAATGCTTCGCTGGGGCCTTTGCACGATGCGCCAAGGGTGCACCCGCCACGAGGAGCGAGTGCGCCGGAATCCGGGCGCCAATTGAAGAAGCCCAATGAGAAAGTCCGGTCCGCCGGCCTCTTCTCCCTCTCGATTCACGCTGTAGCCGCTTCGACGCGGGCTGGCGTACCCCGGGAGGCCTCGAGTCACGTACCAGGAGAGAGCATGTCGAATTCCACGACTACCGAAACGCGCGCACTTCGCACTCGTCTCGACTTTTCCAAAATTCCTACCAGCATCCAGATCCCGAACCTCATCGAGGTTCAACGCCGCTCGTACGAGCGTTTCCTGCAGATGGATAAGCTCCCGCAGGAGCGCGAAGACAACGGCCTGCAGTCGGTCTTCACCTCCGTGTTTCCCATCACGGACTTCCGCAACGTCTCCGAGCTCGAATTCGTGGATTACACGATCGGCAACTGGGAGTGCAAGTGCGGCTATCTCAAGGGGCTGAACCACCTGCGCACCACCTGCTCCACCTGCGGACACATGGTCATCACCGATCCGTTTCATCCCGGCGACGTGCTGTGTAAGTTTTGCGGTACCTACAACAAGAACACCCCTGATTTCTGCACCAAGTGCGGTGATCCTGTCGGCCTGCAGTTGAAGTATGACCAGATGGAGTGCGAAGAGCGCGGCATGACCTACTCTGCGCCGCTTAAGGTCACCATCCGGCTCAAGATCTACGACAAGGACCCCGAAACCGGCATCAAGAGCCTGCGCGACATGAAGGAGCAGGAGGTCTTCTTCGGTGATATTCCGCTGATGTCGGCCAACGGCACCTTCATCGTCAACGGGACCGAGCGGGTCATCGTCTCGCAGCTCCATCGCTCGCCGGGCGTCTTCTTCGAGACGGCGAACAACCGCACCTACTTCCTCGGCAAGATCATCCCCTACCGCGGCAGCTGGGTGGAGTTCGAGTACGACCAGAAGAACATCCTGTACGTCCGCATCGATCGCAAGCGCAAATTCCTGGGCACCATCTTCCTGCGCGCCCTTGGCCTGCGGACCGATGAGGAGATCCTCAAGACCTTTTATACCGTCGACACCGTCGCGGTGAAGGAAGGCAAGCTCACCTGGGCAGTCACCGAAGAGGGCAAGGTCTCGAACATCCTCGGCACCCGCACCACCTCGTCCATCAAGGGCGCGGATGGCGCGGAGATCCTCGCCTCCGGCAAGAAGATTACCCCATCGGCGCTCAAGAACCTGCGCGCCGCGGGCATCACCTCGGTCGAAGTGGAAAGCGGTGAGTTTGAAGGCGCCATCACCGCGGCCGATGTGGTCGATATGTCCACCGGCGAGCTGCTTTACGAGGCCAACCAGGAGCTTTCGGCCGACAAGCTGCACAAGATCGCGCAATCCGGCGTTACCACTCTCGAGGTCTTCTTCCCCGAGCGCGACGACGTGGGCACGATCATCGCCAATACCCTCCGCCGCGACTCCGTGCGCAAGCCCGAAGAGGCGCTGATCGAGATCTATCGCAAGCTGCGTCCGGGCGATCCTCCAACCCTTGACACCGCGACCGCGCTCTTCGAAGGCATGTTCTTCGATCCGCGCAAGTACGACTTCTCGCGCGTCGGCCGGCTGAAATTCAACATCAAGCTGTACGAAAACCAGGAAGCGACCGGCCTCGACAAGCGCACGCTCACGCCTGAGGACTTCTACGGGACGATTCGCTATCTGCTGAAGCTTCGCAAGAACATCGGCCTCGTCGACGACATCGATCATCTTGGCAACCGCCGCGTCCGCGCGGTCGGTGAGCTCATGGAGAACCAGTTCCGCATCGGGCTGGTTCGCATGGAGCGGGCTATTAAAGAGAAGATGAGCGTTTACCAGGAGATGTCGACGGCGATGCCGCACGACCTGATCAACGCCAAGCCCGTGATGGCCGCGATCCGCGAATTTTTCGGTTCCTCGCAGCTGTCGCAGTTTATGGATCAGACCAACCCGCTCTCGGAGATCACGCACAAGCGGCGTCTCTCCGCGCTTGGGCCGGGTGGCCTGTCTCGTGAGCGCGCCGGCTTCGAGGTGCGCGACGTCCATCCCACCCACTACGGCCGTATCTGCCCGATTGAGACGCCGGAAGGCCCGAACATCGGCCTCATCAGCTCGCTTTCGTGCTTCGCGCGCATCAACGAGTACGGTTTCATCGAGTCGCCCTACCGCAAGGTCAAGGACGGCCGCGTGCTCGACTACGTTGCGGTCTCAAACGCGGGTGAATCCGGCCTGCGTCAAAACGACACGCTCGAAGTGGAGGAGTCGCGCAAGATGAACGCCGCGCTCGTGAAGCAAGGCAAGCGCACGGTCGACTTCGAGCCCTTCTCCTTCTACCTTTCCGCGTGGGAAGAGGATCGCCACACGATTGCGCAGGCCAACATCGACCTGGACGAGACTGGCCGCATGACCGAAGGTCTGGTCAACGCGCGAAAGCAGGGCAACTTCGTCCTGGTTCCCCAGGCTGAGGTCGATTACATCGACGTTTCGCCGAAGCAGCTCGTGTCGGTCGCGGCATCCCTGGTGCCGTTCCTCGAGCATGACGATGCGAACCGCGCGCTGATGGGCGCCAACATGCAGCGGCAGTCCGTGCCCCTGCTGGTGGCCGAGGCCCCGTTTGTCGGAACCGGGATGGAGGGCGTCACCGCCCGCGACTCCGGCGCCGTCATCCTGGCCAAGCGCAACGGCATCGTGGACTCGGTCGACAGCGAACGCATCATTATCCGTGTCGAAGGCGAGCATCACCCCACGCAGCTCTCGCGTGAGGTCGGCTCCGACATCTACCAGCTCACGAAGTTCAAGCGCTCCAACCAGAACACCTGCATCAACCAGAAGCCGGTGGTCCGCAAGGGCGACCGTGTTCTCAAGGGTCAGGTGCTGGCCGATGGTCCGTGCACGGAGCAGGGCGAGCTGGGTCTCGGCCGCAACGTGCTGGTGGCCTTCATGCCCTGGCGCGGCTACAACTTTGAGGACGCGATCCTGATCTCCGAAAAACTTGTGAAGGAGGACTATTACACGTCCATCCACATCGAGGAGTTCGAGATCGAGGCGCGCGACACCAAGCTGGGGCCGGAAGAGATCACGCGCGATATCCCCAACGTCTCCGAGCACGCACTGCGTGATCTGGACGAGTCGGGCATCATCCGCATCGGCGCCAAGATCTCGCACAATGACATCCTCGTCGGAAAGGTGACGCCCAAGGGCGAAACGCAGTTGACCCCCGAAGAGAAGCTGCTGCGCGCCATCTTCGGTGAAAAAGCCGGCGATGTGCGCGACGCGTCGCTGACCTGCCCTCCGGGTATCGAGGGTACCGTCGTCGACGTCCGCATCTTCTCCCGCAAGGGGCAGGAGAAGGACGCGCGTGCGCAGCAGATCGAGCAGGAGATGGTCGAAAAGCTGGAGCGCAACCTCGCCGATGAGATCCGCATTCTCACCGACGAGCGCCTCAAGCGTCTCGAAGGCATCTTGGGCACCAAGGAGGTGCTGCTCGACCTGCACGACGAGCGCACCAATAAGAAGCTGCTGACCAAGGGCGATATCCTCGACCGCGACCAGATCGAACTCATCAGCACGCGCAACCTGAAGCGGATTCGTTATGCCGACAAGGACCCGCGCGTGAACGAGCAGATCGACGAGATCGAAGAGATGACCTCGCGCCAGATCGACGTGTTGCGCAAGATCACCAACGAAAAGATTGCCAAGATGTCCAAGGGCGATGAGCTTTCGCCCGGCGTCATCAAGATGGTCAAGGTCTACATCGCCATGAAGCGCAAGCTGTCGGTCGGCGACAAGATGGCCGGCCGTCACGGCAACAAGGGTGTCATCGCGCGCATTCTGCCGGAAGAGGATATGCCCTACCTCCCCGATGGAACGCCTGCCGAGATCGTCCTCAACCCGCTCGGTGTGCCTTCGCGTATGAACGTCGGTCAGATCCTCGAAACGCATCTCGGTTGGGCTGCGCATGAACTCGGCAAGAAGGTCGCCGAGCTTGCCCAGCAGAGCCAGAATGCCAATGAGGTTCGCGAGATCTTCAAGGGTGCTTTCAAGGACACCGCCGCTCTCAACCAGCTGCTGGTCCTCGACGATGTGCAGACTCTGCGCGTCGCCGCGGGCATGAAGCGTGGCATCTGGTTCGGCACGGCTGTCTTCGACGGCGCGCGTGAGAGTGAGATCAAGGCGCTGCTTGCCGCCGCGGGACTGCCGTCCTCCGGCAAGACCGACCTCATCGATGGGATGACCGGCGAGGTGTTTGAGCAGCCCGTAACCGTGGGCTACATCTACATGCTCAAGCTCTCGCACCTTGTCGACGACAAGATCCACGCACGCTCGATCGGACCGTACTCGCTCATCACGCAGCAGCCGCTGGGTGGCAAGGCGCAGTTCGGCGGACAGCGCTTCGGTGAGATGGAGGTCTGGGCGCTGGAGGCCTATGGCGCCGCCTACATCCTGCAGGAGCTGCTGACCGCGAAGTCCGACGATGTCTTCGGCCGTACCAAGATCTACGAAGCCATCGTGAAGGGGGAAGCGGCGATCGAACCGGGCGTGCCCGAGTCGTTCAACGTGCTCATCCGCGAGCTGCAATCGCTCTGCCTCGACGTCGAACTCGTCAAGGCCGCCGAACAGAAACCCACGGAAGGCGTGCCGGCACTGCCGGAGCTCGCCGTCGCCGATTAACGTTTTTTTGGTTGTCATTCCCGAAGGGAATCCGCGTTTCCTTCGGGGTGGCAACCAGGCAAGCGGAGAGCACAAAACGCAGATCCCCTTCGGGGATGACAACAAACGCAGCAACAGAGTCACCCCGCAGCCACGCGCTGCATTGGAGACCAAAGCATATGTTCCGTACCAGCCCCTTTGAAATGGCCGGACCCATCACCGACTTCGATTCGATCAAGATTCAGCTCGCCAGCCCCGAGAAGATCCGCTCCTGGAGCTTCGGCGAGGTCACCAAGCCCGAGACGATCAACTACCGTACGTTCAAGCCCGAGCGCGACGGCCTCTTCTGCGCCCGCATCTTCGGACCCATCACCGATTGGGAATGCCTCTGCGGCAAGTACAAGCGCATGAAGCATCGCGGCGTCGTGTGTGACAAGTGCGGCGTCGAGGTCACCGTCTCCAAGGTCCGTCGCGAGCGCCTCGGCCACATCGAGCTCGCCAGCCCCTGCTCGCACGTCTGGTTCTTCAAGGGCCTGCCGTCGCGCATCGGCCACCTGCTCGATATCTCGCTGCGTGAGCTCGAAGCCGTTCTCTACTTCGAGAGCTACGTCGTCGTCGATCCAGGCGACGCGCCCGTCAAGGAGCGCGAGGTCATCAAGGACGAGAATCGCTTCCGCGAGCTCGACCAACAGTACCGTCCCTCCGGCTTCAAGGCCATGATGGGCGCCGAAGCGATCAAGGAACTCCTCAAGCGGGTCGAGATCAACGAGCTCGCCATCGAGCTCCGCGAGCGCATGAAGACCGAGACCTCGCTGCAGAAGAAGCTCAAGTATTCCAAGCGCCTCAAGGTCGTCGAGGCCTTCCGCAAGAGCGACAACAAGCCGCAGTGGATGATCCTTGACGTGATCCCCGTGATCCCGCCCGAGTTGCGTCCGCTGGTGCCGCTGGACGGTGGCCGCTTCGCGACCTCCGATCTCAACGATCTGTACCGCCGCGTCATCAACCGCAACAACCGCCTCAAGAAGCTCATGGACCTCCATGCGCCTGAGGTCATCGTGCGCAACGAGAAACGCATGCTGCAGGAGGCCGTCGACGCCCTATTCGACAACGGCCGCCGCGGCCGCGTGCTGCGCGGCGCCAACAACCGTCCGCTCAAGTCGCTCTCCGACACCCTCAAGGGCAAGCAGGGCCGCTTCCGCCAGAATCTGCTCGGCAAGAGGGTCGACTACTCCGGCCGTTCGGTCATCGTCGTCGGCCCCGAACTGAAGCTGCACCAGTGCGGTCTGCCCAAGAAGATGGCGCTCGAGCTCTTTAAGCCCTTCATCTATCACCGCCTCGAGCAGACCGGCCACTGCACCACCATCAAGCAGGCCAAGGAGATGGTGGAACAGCAGGAACCGATCGTCTGGGACATCCTCGAAGAGGTCATCAAGGATCATCCGGTCCTGTTGAACCGCGCCCCGACCCTGCATCGCCTCGGCATCCAGGCGTTTGAGCCCGTGCTCGTCGAAGGCAAGGCGATCAAGATCCATCCGCTCGTCTGCACCGCCTTCAACGCCGACTTCGACGGCGATCAGATGGCCGTGCACATCCCGCTCTCGCCCGAAGCGCAGATTGAAGCTTCCGTCCTGATGCTGGCCTCGCACAACATTCTTTCGCCGGCCTCCGGTCAGCCGATCACCGTTCCCACCCAGGATCTCGTGCTCGGTCTCTACTACCTGACCAAGGCCAAGCCCAACGCCAAGGGGGAAGGCCGCGTCTTCGCCAACATCGAAGAGGTCCTCATGGCCCTCGATGCCAAGCAGGTGGAAACCCTCACGCCCATCCGTCTGCGCTACAGCGGCATGGTGCTCGACATGACCACCGCCTACGACGATCAGGACATCCTGCACACCGAGCCGGTCGAGTTCAACAAGCAGTTCATCAACACCACCGTCGGCCGCGCCATCCTCAACGATGCGCTCCCCGAGGGCATCCCGTTCATCAACGGCCTGCTTAAGAAGAAGGGCATCGGCCAGGTCGTCAACTACTGCTATCTGAACCTCGGCCTCGAGGTCACGGTCAAGGCGCTCGATCGCATCAAGGAGCTCGGCTTCCAGTACGCCACCCGTTCCGGCCTGTCCGTAGGCCTGGACGACATGGTCATCCCGGAGTCGAAGTACACCGTGGTGCGCGACGCCGAGCGCCAGGTCGTCACCATGCAGCAGCAGTACCTGGACGGCTCGATCACCAACCTCGAGCGCTCCAACAAGGTCACGCAGCTGTGGTCCGGCGTCACCGATCGCGTCGCCGACGAGATGTTCAACAACATGAAGCGCGCGGACAAGGAAGGAGCCATGAACCCGATCTACATCATGGCCGACTCCGGCGCCCGCGGCTCCAAGCAACAGATTCGGCAACTCTCCGGCATGCGCGGCCTCATGGCCAAGCCGTCCGGCGAGATCATCGAGTCGCCCATCAAGGCCAACTTCCGCGAGGGTCTCACCGTGCTCGAGTACTTCATCTCGACCCACGGCGCCCGCAAGGGTCTGGCCGACACGGCGCTCAAGACCGCTGACTCCGGTTACCTCACCCGCCGTCTCGTCGACGTCGCGCAGGATGTCATCATCTCCGAGCACGACTGCGGCACCGACCAGGGCATCTACACCATGCCGATCATCGAAGCCGGCGAGACCATCGAGCCATTGCGCGACCGCATCATCGGCCGCGTCTCGCTCGAGCAGCTCAAGGACATCGATGGCCGCGTGATCGTCGACGTCAACCAGGAGATCGACGAGGATCTCGCCTCGGCTGTGCAGGCCGCAGGCATCGAGCGGGTCAAGATCCGCTCCGTGCTCACCTGCGAGAGCAAGCGTGGCTGCTGCATCCTCTGCTACGGCCGCAACCTCGGCTCCGGCAAGATGGTTGAAATGGGCGAGGCCTGCGGTGTCATCGCAGCCCAGTCCATCGGCGAGCCCGGCACCCAGCTCACCATGCGCACCTTCCACGTCGGCGGCACCGCCTCCCGCGTGCACGATGCGTCCAAGATCGAAGCCAAGAACGCCGGCAAGGTCAGCTTCATTAACCTGGTTACCGTCCGCTCCAAGGAGGGTGGTCTGGTCGCCTTCAACCGCTCCGGTTCGCTCGCCATCCTCGACGAGAAGGGCCGCGAGAAGGAGCGCTACGCCATCGTCTACGGCGCCAAACTCCGCGTCGAAGAGGGAACCGAGGTCAAGCAGGGCGACCTGCTCGGCGAATGGGACCCGTACACCTTCTCCATCCTCACCGAGATCGCCGGCACCGTGCAATTCAAGGATCTGCAGGAGGGCCTGACCATCAACGAGGAGATCGACGAGGTCACCGGGCTGTCCCGCCTGGTGGTTGCCGAAAGCCCCGATGAGAAGCGTCAGCCGACCATCCTCATCAAGGCCGGCAACACCACCAAGCGCTATCTCATGCCCTCCCGCGCCAACCTCATGGTGCAGGATGGCGACGAGGTCTCACCGGGCGACATCCTCGCCAAGATCCCGCGTGAAACCACCCGCACCAAGGACATCACCGGTGGTCTCCCGCGCGTCGTCGAGCTCTTCGAAGCCCGCAAGCCCCGCGATCCGGCGATCATCTCGCGAATCGACGGTGTGGTGCGCTTCGGTGACGTCTCCAAGGGTCAACGCAAGGTCTACGTCACCGCCGACAACGGCAACGAGGAAGAGTACTCGGTGCCGCGTGGCGTCTACATCAACGTGCAGGAAGGCGAGCGGCTCCGTGCCGGCGACGCCCTGATCGATGGGCCACGCAACCCGCATGACATCCTCGATGTCCTCGGCGAGCGCGCGCTGCAGATCTATCTCGTCGACCAGATCCAGGAGGTCTACCGGCTCCAGGGTGTCGGCATCTCGGATAAGCACATCGAGACGATCGTTCGCCAGATGCTGCGCTGGGTGAAGATCGACGAGGTCGGCGACACCAACTTCCTGCTCGAGCAGCAGATCGACCGCTTCCGGTTCAACGCGGAAAATACCCGCGTCATCGAAGAAGGTGGCCGTCCGGCCATCGGTCGTCCCCTGCTCCTCGGCATCACCAAGGCGTCGCTCTCCACCGACAGCTTCATCTCGGCGGCGAGCTTCCAGGAGACCACCCGCGTGCTCACCGAAGCGTCCATCAACGGCGCCATCGACGGCCTGCGCGGCCTCAAGGAAAACGTCATCGTCGGCCGCCTCATCCCCGCCGGCACCGGCATGGAGTACTACCGCCAGGTCGCGCTCTCCCCAGAGCTCGAAGAAGCGGCAGCCCAGATTCAGGCCGAGGTCATGGAAGCCCACGAAGCCGAAGAGCGCGAGCTCGAAGCCATGCGCATGGAAGGCGAACAGGAAGAACTCGCCGCCGAGTAGGCATTGCATGCAGCGGACGCGCTCACGCGCAACCAAGAAGGGCGGACTCGAAAGAGTCCGCCCTTTCTTTTCGGCCGCAGAATCCCTGCTCACGCATGCTTCCTTACAACAGCCAAAACGTGTGGACTCCTGCCCTCTTTTACGTTTGCGCGAGGCGAATAATTTGCGAAAACGCACGAGCCCTGAAATAATCGAACAAACCCTGCATCACTTGTGAGGCCTCGTGTTAAGCAAGAACCTGTGCGCCTGTCGCACGTTCGTCCTGTTCGTTCTCGCGCTGTCCCTTTCAGGCTGCGCTCTCTCCTCTCTTTCGCCGCTCGCGTCTCGCACTGCTGCATTCTCGACCGCCGCTGCAGCTTCTGTGACGCAGACTAATAACGCTTACCAGCTTGTCAATCAAGCGTACTTGGACTCTCAAACGGCAACACTCGTCGCTAACTACCAGACGACGCCTTTCGACCCGAGTAAGCTCAAGCCGTATCTGCCAGAGAAGGACCTTGAAGTACGTACGCAAGTTCTCAACGCCTTGATGCAGTACGCTACGTTGCTAGCGGAAGTCAGTGGCAATCAACCTATCACCGATCTGGAGACCCAGACAGCGGCTGCGGGTAGTGCACTTTTGAAGCTTCAGCCGAGCGACTTCAGTGGATTCAAGGTGAGCAGCACGGAGCAGAACCTCGCTACGACGGCCCTAACCACGATAGGTGGCGTGCTGATTCAGCGCCAGCGGTCTCGCTCCCTGCCTGAAATCCTCGATAAGATGAACCCTCCGATCCAGAATATTTGCACCGTTCTGGAGAGCGATATCGGTACATTGGGCAAACCTGGACTCGCGTCAGCCCTGCACCGCGATTATGACGATCAAATCGCTGCGGAGGAGAAGTTTATCCGGGACAACTCCGCTAGCCTGACTCCACAGGAGAAGCGCACAGAGATTGAGACCCTTCCGAAGCTCGTGCAGGCTCAAAGCCAGTCCGACCAATTGCTCGCAGCGACTTCGAAATCGCTTGCTTCGCTTGCTGCCACTCACGCAGCGTTAACAGCGACGAAAAAGCAGAAAAATGCCCCAGCTTTTCGCCTCGAGCTTGACAAGCTGGTTCAGGACGCACAAACCATCAACGGATTCTACAGTTCACTTTCGAGCAAGTAACAAGGAGGCAGCTCATGTCGAATACTCCGGCGCCAGTTAATGCTGCAAAAGCAGCTGATCCAAAGCAAACAGCCTATGACGCACTCAACCAGCTACTGAATACATCAAGCGACGCAGCGAACAATCCTGCGAATACCCCAGCAGCACAGGACGCAGCGTTTGCGGTTCGGACGGCGACATCAACCCAACTAGCTGCCCTTGACCTCGTAGTTTTCACTGGCAATACTGTGCAGCTGCAGGCATCTGAGGATTCACTAACTCCGGGATTGAACCAACTGAAGGCTCTGCAAGCCAGAATAAACGCGCTTGCCAAAGATCTGAAAGAAGCGGAATCCATTCTCCAGCAGATGGACGGTGTCGCCAAGGCTTTTGAGGGCTTGGTATAGCCAACAGCTCGGTCGGCCAACATTGGAGTGCTCCACCTTGGCGACGGCGTCACCGGCACTAAGGTGCAACTCGCGCAAGCGCGACCGCTCCCGTGAACAAATCAGGTTTGGGGGACTGATGCTTGCTCCGGGACCAGCAACTTGCAGAACTCGCCGGGTGCCCATTCATCGCAGCAACATCGCGATGAGTGGGTTCCACGAACGCCCGGTGCCCATGTCTCGCTTCTGGGCGCATGCGTTCACGTGTCCGTGATAAGGTTTGCCCTAGCTAAACTGAATAGCTAAGCTGGTCAGCATGGAAGTGAACATCCACCACGCCAAGACCCATCTCTCCAAGCTCATCGCCGCCGCCGAGAGCGGGGAGAAGGTCATCATCGCGCGCGGCGGCAAGCCTGCGGTGCGGTTGGTGCTGGTGGAGGACGCGAAGCCATCTCGGCGGGACCTGATCGGTAGCGGTATCGGCAAGCTCTGGATAGCCGAAGACTTCAACTCACCGGAGACCAGTGCCGAGATCGCCGACCTTTTCGAGAGTGGCCGGGACATCTAGTGCGGCTTTTCCCATGAGAGCGCTGGTGGACTCGCACGTCTTCGTCTGGGCTCTCCTCAACGACCGCTTTCCTCCGCACACCTTTGCACCTCAATTCGCCACTCTGCGTAGGATGGGAATACCACTCCCAGCTCCGGCCTGCAGCAGGGCCAGCTAAGTGCCTTGTTCTGAAAAATTTACCCCCCTAAACTTTTTCGAATGAGGAATTTAGCGCACAGTTCCCCGCTAAGTCCCGCATCGACAGGATTTTGCAAGAAGTCAAGAAGCCCGGGGGAGGGGGTACCTTGTGCGGCCGCCCCATCCATTACGGTACGACCACAACGAGTGGGGTGGAAGTGAAGTCGATTCCCGGAGCAAATGACTGGCCCAAGTCGAATGCAATAACTCGCCGTGCTGTTAGACCTCCTTTGCGTAATGAGTACGGGGGGCGCTACCGATGCAACCGGAACCCTACCGTCACGAGGGTCGAGATCTCCGTCGGCCTGCCGTCCATGACATACGGCCGATAGGTCCAGTGGCGGACCGCCTCCTCGGCAGCCTCGCCCAGGACGGCATTGCCGTGCACCACGCGCGTAGAAACCACCAATCCGTCGCGCCCCACCACGGCCTGCAGCGTTACCTGACCCTCTACCTTCTCCGCGCTCGCCAGCGCCGGGTACTCGGGCGCGGGCGCGGACACCAGGTGCGCCGTCATGATCCCCGACGACGCCAGAAACACATCATGCGGCACCACCGGAAACGCCCGCTCCAACTCCGCTGACCGTGGCACGCTGAGCGGCAGCACGGTGGAACTCAGAGCACTCGGCTCGACCGGACGCACTGACGGATAGGCCCTGGATGAAGCCGTCCGCAGGGCATTGGAGTAGGTCGGCGGCTCCGCCGACGGATGCGCTGTGCTGTCGCCCGGCTGGGGCACTGGCGTTGCAGCTCGCCGAGTCTCCGCGTAGCTCGCATCCGGCTCGGCAACTTCGCGTCGCGGCACCCCATAACCGCGCGCCGGAGAAGCGACGGCCCACGGCACTTTGTCCACTGACGGCCGCGACGCTGCCGCCGCACGAGTTGCCGCCGCCGTCCTCCCAGCCGCCGCCCTCGTTTCCGCAGGAGGAATCGCCACTTCCTCCGCCGCGAAATCCTCACCGTAGGGGCTGGGCTTTGGCACTGCTGCGAGCGGGAAGTCCGTTGTCCGGCTTTGCCCGGAAGCATCCGTTTTTGGGGCGCCTTTCCGCTCGTGCTGCAGCAGCCCCATTGCGAGACCGGCGGCCAATGCGCAGCCTAGAACGACCCAGGAAGCGCGGCTCAGCAACCCGGTCGGCTCAGGCGCCGGGTAGTCGACGGGGAAGGGCGTCCTCGGAAGCGCCATCTCCGGCACCCACGGCGCAGCGACCTCCGGCTCCGGCTCCTCTTCCGGCTCGGGGACAGGCTCTTCGTCAACGACCCGCGCTGCCGAAGGCGTCCGGGAGAACAGAGTCTGCGACGGAAAGATGGCCCGCTTCAGATCCGGCTCCGCACTTGCAGACCGCGCCGGAAAGACATCTTCTGCGGCCCTGTCTGGTGTGAAAACGCTCGGGCCGCCATCATTCGCCTTCAACAAGGAGCGAACCAGGCTGCACACGAACGCAAACAGCTGGCGAACGGGCTCCTTGAGATCCGGAGCCTGCAGGTCAAGTGCGGGGCCGCCAACGGCAAAGGCCATCGCCTCGAGCAGCTCCACGCGGGTAGGAGATTGTGGCTGGCTGGAGATCGTCCTGCGCACCATGGAAGTCAGCTCCTCCCGGAAGGGACCGGGCGCGGAAAGGCGCTGCACAAAGCGGGGAAGGTCCGCGGGTGAACCGAAGTGCACCCCCCACGTGCCGAAAAAATGATGCAGCTCTTCAATGAACGGGGCGAAGAGGACTGGGGAACTCTCAAGTTGCGGCGATACCGTCATGGGCCCTCACTAACTTGCGTCGCAGCACGGACGCAGGCAAGACGTCAGGATTCAACTGATCGTCCCGGACATCTCTGCCGAATCTCCCGACAGAGCCGTCGTGGTCTCCTCTTTCGGAGAACCCACATTGCATAGGATGTTGCGGTGCCCACGGAGGAGCCTTCGGAACTCAGTGATGGAGGTGAAAGTTCACGAAGACAACAGTTTCCACGTCGGTCGCCCTGCCATTGACCAGATAGGGCCGGTATCGCCAGCGGCGCACGGCGTGTTCGGCCGCCCCCCGCAGCAGGTGATGTCCGCTGAGTACGTGCGTCGCGACGACGGTTCCGTTGCGCGACACCACCGCCTGCAGGATGACCTGGCCTTCGACATGGGTAAAGCTGGCCAGCTTCGGGTACTGCGGCGGGGGCGCCGAGATGAGATTGGCGGCCATAATCCCCGACGACACGGAAAAGACCCGATGGGAGGCAGAAGGGCCGGTTCGCGAGGAGCGAGAGGTATGGGCCTGCGATTCCGGGCCATGGGTCGTGGGCGGCTCAACGGTGCGCGCGGCCTCCACGCCGGTCTCGGGCGGAGCGGAGGCGTCCGGCGAGCCGAAGGGGTCAGTGGCAGGCAGCGGCGCGGCTTCCGCCACAGTGTTCGGCGCCGCGGCATCTCCGCTCACCGGCTGGCCCGGCGTTTGGCCCGACTGCCCCAAGCCGCTTCGCATTCCCTCGCCGGCCAATGTCGTAGAAGCGGGTCCCCGAACTCGGGCGTCTGCGTTTGCCGAGCTGCTGACGGGCTCGCCATAGGCAGTCGGCTTCGTCACACGCGGGGCAGGGGAGACGAGGGATAGCCCCCCGGCGGACGCGGGGAGCGGTCTGCCCGCGGAGTGGCGATGCTGTATAAAAAACCCTGCCAGCAGAATGACAGCTAGCACGTAGAGGGCCGGAACCAGAAACGGGCGCCGTTCTGCCGGCGTTGTCTCGGCGATCAGCTCGGAAATACTTTCCCCGCGGGGAATATCCCTTAGAGACGGTGACGGCCATGCCTCGGCTGTCTCCCGTTGAGGAACGATCTGCGTCCCCTCCGCGAAAAGGGGCTCTACGGGCTCAATGGGCTCGGAAGCAGCCGTCGCAGCGGGCGTCGAGACCGGAACGAAGGGGACGTCCTCTGCTGCGGCTGCTGTTTCGGCGTGAGCGGCCAGGCTTTGGGCACGGGAAAAGATATTGCTGGGCGCCCAGGCGGCGGGAGCGGACGGAGGCGCGGCCTCCGGTACCGGGGCTGACTCGTTGTCCGCGGCCGGTTCTGGAGGGGGAAGGGCGCCCTGGAGCGCAGGCTCTGTTTGCCGCCGTCGCTCCACGGAGACCACTTCTTGCGGATGCTCCGCATCGGCCTCGGTACCGGGGAACGCGTCGGAGCTGTGGGGTTCCGCGGTATTGGTTGCCTGCGCGGTATTGTTTGGCTCCGCAGTATCGCTCGGCTCCGCGGGGGCTCCCTGCTGCAGCGAACGATATACCTGGCGAATAAACCCGAGGATCTGACCGGCGGGCTGGTGCAGGTCCTGCGCTGCATCGTCTACACGCGGACCACCGACAGCCAGGACGAGCAGTTCCAAAAGCTCTGCGCTGGTGACGACTTTGTTCTCGCGATAGATGATCGAGCGGACCATCGAGCGCATGTCCGCATGAAACGGGCCGGGGCTGCGGATGCCTTCAGCGAACGGGAGGAGGTCCTCGGGAGAGCCGAAGGGCACACCGCTCCGGACGAAGAACTCGCGCAGCTCCTCGATGTACGGCGCAAAGCGGATCGCGAGGCTCTCGATGTTGGAGGGAGATCCCATCGTCCCAGCTTAATCCGCAGCGGCACGCGTTTGTGAAAGGTCTGCGACTCTTTCGTGAGCCCGGCGCAGTTCAGCCGTAAGCCGGGCGCAGCTCAGCAGCCAGTGGCGCGCTTATGCCTCTGCCAGCAACGCGTTGAGGTCCAGCGTCCTGGTGTACATGGTGAGTTGGCCTCCGGCATCTTTGGGCCAAAGCTCGCGCGGGCGGTCGAAGTACAGCTCTACGCCGTTTTCATCCGGGTCGCGCAGGTATAGCGCTTCGCTGACGCCATGGTCAGCCGCGCCGTCGAGAGAAATGCCCGCCGCGATCAGGCGTCGCAGCGCATCGGCCAGCGCAGCGCGTGTGGGGTACACCACCGCCAAGTGGTAAAGCCCGGTCGATCCCGCTGGAGGCGGCATTCCACCCAGGCTTTCCCATGTATTCAGTCCAATGTGATGGTGATAGCCGCCCGCCGAAAGAAAGGCGGCAGAGTTGCCGAAACGGTGCATGACTTCAAAGCCAAGTACGCCGTGATAAAACCGCAGCGCGCGCTCGAGGTCGGCCACGCGCAAATGAACGTGCCCAAGGCGCGTCTCCGGATGAATTGCATCTGCCATGCGCAATGGATGCCCGAGACCATGGCTTAGCTGCAGGCAAGTCACAACCTGCGACAGGGAGCGCACCTGCGCGACGGTGGGCTATGCTGGGTTCCATGTCCCGCACAGCCCTGGTCACCGGAGCTTCGCGCGGCCTCGGCGCCGCCATGGCGGTGGCCTTGGCCGAAGCCGGCCATCGCGTCGCGGTCAATTATTTCGCCAGCCGTATCCGCGCCGAACAGCTGGCAGGCGAGCTTCGTGCGCGTGGACTGGTCGCGCAAGCCTTTGGCGCGGATGTGCGCGAGGAGACGCAGGTGGGGCAGCTTGTCCTGGAGGTCGAAGCAGCCTTGGGGCCGGTCGAAGTTCTGGTGGTGAATGCGACAGGGCATCAGCCCATGCTGGCCATCGAGGATCAGACCTGGCAGGCGTACCTCGACCAGCTGGAATTTTTCGTGAAATCGCCTTTGCTGCTGCTGCAGGCGGTGCTGCCGGGCATGCGCAGAGAGCAGTTTGGGCGAGTCCTTCAGATTGGCAGCGAGGTCGTCGAACTCGGCCAGCCGCGCTTCGCCAACTACGTTGCGGCCAAAGCCGCTCAGCTCGGACAGACACGCTCCTGGGCGCGCGAACTCGGCCCGGATGGCATCACCGTGAACCTCGTTGCCCCCGGCTGGATCCCCACCGAGCGCAGTGTTGGCGCTTCGTCAGCCGATCAGCAGGCCTATGCCGCCGCCGTCCCGTTACGGCGCATGGGATTGCCGGAGGAGGTAGGCCGGGTCGTCGCGTTTCTCGCCAGCGACGCCGCCAGTTTCATCAACGGGCAAAAGATCGCAGTCAATGGTGGAAACACGCTGGAGTAGCGGCAACGAATCACTGATGGCGTTACAGCCTACTCATTGCTACACCGTGTCATCTCGACCGGAGTAGACGGTTTTATCGTCTGCGGAGTGGAGAAACCCCAGTATTCGTTGGGCGTTGCACCCAAGTTTACGTAGCTAGAGCATGATTCGTGCAGGTGTACCCAAGAAGGGTCGTTCTTGGGAGGGAGCTGTGGGCTTCAGCAACTTACATCGCGTGCTTCGGCGGGAAGTGGTCGAACATCTTATCGACGCTCTTCTGCACCAGAGCCGTTTCCTTCTCACTGTTCTTCTTCACGTCCGCCGTTGCGCGTCCGCGAAATACGAGGTTGTGCGTGTTGGTGTCATACAGATCAACCATCAGTGTGCCGACGGGTACATTTTGAACTGTGGTGTTGGTGACGCCATCGCCACCCCAGCCGCCGCCCCAGCCACCCCAACCGCGCCAGCCGAAGCCCGGTCCAAGACCGGAATAAAAGCTGTTGTACTCCTGCTTGTCATGGACGCCCCCGATCGCCGTGATCGCCAGATCGCCGCCCGAGGGAACCATCTGTAGCCCGTGTGCCTGCAGATCGCGCGAGATGTCATCGCGCAGTCGCTGCCGGTAGAGCGGATCGTCTGTCTGGACCTTGGCGAATGAGAAGGTGTGATAGCTCTCAAACTGCGCCTGATGGTCATAATCCGTACTGACGGACTGGCCGAAGAGCGTGGGGGAGGCGATCAGGCTCGCCGCAAAGGCTGCACCGAACAACCCTGTACGTAGATTGTGTGCCATGGTGACGAAGTCTCCTGCAGGAGTGCATCAACCTCCTGCTTTCCCATGGTGAGATGCCCGCACGGCCATCCGTGCGCGGCGCACACCTCGGGATGATGTTCACCCGATCAGAGCCCGCGTCGGCAATCGCGCCGCCGCTTAGCGCAGTATTCGTGCAGGTATACCCCGAAGAGTCGTTCTTGGGAGGAAGCCGTGGGCTTCAGCCCACGGAACAGGAGCGTAATCCAAGTGCCCTTCAGGGCCGGGCACTGCTTCCCTTCCCAAACGGCCCAGGGCTAAAGCCCTGTCTTCCTGCGGCGCTGGATTCAGCGGCCTGAAGGCCGCTGCTCCCTCCCAAGGACTGGGTGCTGCTCCCTCCCAAGGACTGGGTATAGCTATGGTGATCATGCCTCAGCGCAGGTTGTTCGCCGGCTGCATCGGGAGGGTGAAGTGAAAGGTGGAGCCTTCGCCCATCGTGCTGGTCGCCCAGATATGGCCGCCATGCTGCGCGATGATGCTGCTGCAGATGGCCAGCCCGAGACCCGTGCCGCCCATGGTGCGCGAATCCGAGGCATCGACCTGCTTGAAGCGATCGAAGATGGTCTGCAATTTGTCGGAAGGAATACCGCGGCCGTGATCCTGCACCTCGATCAACGCCTCATTCGGCCCCACGGAGCTGGCGGACAGCTTGATCTCGCTCGGGATCGTAGACGCTTCCGGCGAGAACTTGATCGCGTTGGAGATCAGGTTCGTGAGCATCTGCAAGACACGGTCGGGATCGCACCAGACCACCACATCATTGGGCTCGAGGGTGAAGCGGATGTTGGCCTTGGCCGCCATGGCCTGCAGCAGCGAGGTTGCCCGCTTGAACAGCTCTTCCACCGAGCAGGAGCAGAAGTGCAGCTGCGCCTTGCCGGAGCCGATGCGCTCGAGATCCAGGATGTCATTGACCAGCCGCACCAGCCGCTCGGTGTTGTCAACGGCGATCTCCATCATCTGCTGCGCCTTCTCCGGCCGCTGATTCAGGGCTCCACCGGTGACCAGCCCCAACGCGGCCCGCAGGCTGGTGAGCGGCGTGCGCAGCTCGTGCGAGACCGTCGAAATGAATTCGTCTTTCATGCGGTCGAGCGCGTACCGTTCACTGATGTCGGTGAAGGCCACGACGACACCCACGGCCCGCCCACGACCATCCTCCGTGGCGGGGTCCGCGCCCTTGTCGGAAGCCTCGATCTGCGGCCTGGCAACGTACTCCACGGGAAAGGACGTACCATCCTTGCGCCAGAAGACCTCGTTGGCCACGCGGATGGAGGTAAGGTCATGCACACTGCCGCGGATCGGGCACTCGGCCTCGGGATAGGGTGAGCCGTCCGGCCGTTTGTAGTGGGTCAGCTCGTGCATGTTCCGGCCCAGCAGCTCTTCAGGCCGGTAGCCGAGCATCTGCGCGGCCGCCGGGTTCACCACCGTGACGCGACCCTCCAGATCGATGCCGTAGATGCCGTCGCCGATGGATTCGAGCACGGAGTTCGACTGCCGGATCAGCGAGTGCAGCTGCTCTTCGGCGCGCACCTGGTCCGTAATGTCTACAGCGAAGCCCAGGATGTAGCGCGGACCGTCGGTCGGTTCCACCAGGCGGTTGCGGTAGGCGAGTACGCGCTCTTCGCCATTCAAATGATGCAGATGCATGAGCCCCTGCGCCTCGCCGACCGAGAGCAGCGCGGCGAAGTAGGGCTTGAGGAAATATCCGCGCCCGGGTTGAATGAACTCCATCAGCCCATGCCCGATTACATCCTTCACCTGACGGCCGATGCTCTGCGCGCCATGCTCGTTGATGGACAGAATTTTTCCCTGGAGATCGTGCGTGCACACCAGGCCCAGCGAGCCTTCCACGATCTGCCGGTAGCGCGACTCGCTTTCGCGAATGGCGCCCTCGGCCACACGCTGCACGGTGACGTCGATGCCGGTGGCGATGATGAAGGCGACCTGGGATTGCGAGTCGAGCAGCGCGGTGGCGGACCAGGAGATGCGCCGGCGTGTGCCATCCGCCGCCAGCCAGTGGTTCTCAAATGCCGTGGGAAAGCCACCCTGGCGAATCTTCTCGAAGCCTTCGATGTAGTCCGCGACATCGTCTTCCGGGATCAGCCGCTCCCAAGCGTATCGTCCCACCAGCTCGCTCGACCCATAGCCGGAGATGATCTCGCAGGCGCGATTGAACCGCACGATGCGTCCGGCTGTATCGAACACCACCACCAGCGCGCCGACGGTATCGAGCACGGCGGCGACGAAATTTCTTTCCACGGTGAGCGCCGCTTCGACCCGCTGCTGCGCACGCGCGGCCCGATTTGTCTCCCGCACACGCATCACCAGTTCCAGCCGCGTGGTCACCATATGGCTCAGCGTCTCGAGCGAATCGATCTGCGCGGGGCTGAGCTTGCGGGGGGCGCTGTCCATCACGCACACGCAGCCGATGGCGACGCCTCCGGGCGTCTGCACCGGAGCGCCCGCATAGAAACGATATTGGCGATCGCCGACGGGAATACCGGCGGGTGCGTACGCCGGTTCACGGCGCGCGTCCGGAATCTGGTAGACGCCATCGGCCTCGACCGTCGTTTCGCAAGGCAGGGTACCCCGGGGCGCCTCGTGGATATCCAAGCCGTGACGCCCCAGGACGACGACCCTGTCGCGTTCAAGGATCGTGACCGCCGCCACCGGCGCCCCGCATACCTGGGCAGCCAGCCGCGCGATGTCGTCGAGTGCCGGATCGTGGGGCACCTCGCCGAGATCGTACCCGTCCAGCACCTCGATGCGCGGCTGTTCGATGCGCGGCTCGATACGGCGCTCGATGCGCGGCTGTTCGAGATGGGCGGTAGGGGTCGTCATCTGTGCCCAAGCATAAGAAGGCCCGGTCGCGCGTGGCTGTCCCACTTTCGCTTCAGCGTCCGGCAACAGTAATCGCCAACCCGTCACGTTATCGGCTTGTACACCGATGGGTACGAGAGGTTGTAGACCGCCGTAAATCTTTCATTCTAAATATGTTTCCGGGTGGGAGCAGGCTCAGGGGAGCGCCCGATTCCCATTTGCGGCACTGATCCGATATGGGAATCGGCCCGAATCAGGTTTGGTTCCACTTATCCACGGCTTTCTTCGTTTGTGCTTACGCGAATACTTGCTGCCTACACCATCGCCGCGCATACTCGGGGAAATGGATTGTGGCAAGTGCCATACCCAGTACCCGCTCCAGTATTCGATCGAGGGAGGCTGCGCCGTGAAGGAGTACCGACGTCAGGATGTCTTGCGCATCCTCCGCCTGCCGGTGCGGCAACTCGAGATGTGGGAGCGCGCCGGGCTGATCGCCCCTGCCGAGGTGTATGGTTTCGACACACTTTCGCAGCTGCGCAAGCTCCGCGAACTGGCTGAGACGCGCATCTCGGCCAAGAGCATTCGTCGTTCTGTGGAGGCCATGGGCCGCGTCGCTGGCCTCGCACATCCGCTTTCCGAAGCGCTGGTAGCCCCACATCGCGCCCGGCTCGCCTTTCGCCAGGGCGGGGCTTTAGTCGATCCGCTCACCTCGCAGCTGGCCTTCGACTTCGATCTTCACAATGCCGGTGCTGATGCCGTCTTGCAGCACATCTCGCAGCAGCCGGCTGTTACGCCGTTTGAGCTGCAGGAGCTGTTTCAGCGGGCGGTGCGGCTGGAAGAGCGACCGGAGACCCTCGCCGAAGCGAAGGCACTGTATGAAGGCCTGCTGCAGCTGGCGCCCAACCACGCTCCCAGTGCCATCAACCTGGGAACCATCTGCTACAACGAACGCAACTACGCCCGCGCGGAGAAGATGTACCGCCGCGCCACCGAGGCCGACCCAGAATATGCGCTCGCCTTTTTCGATCTGGGCAATGTGCTCGACGAACAGGCCCGCCTGCCCGAGGCGATCGAGGCCTATGAGCGGGCTCTGGCGCTGATTCCCCAGTACGCCGACGCGCACTACAACCTCGCGCTGGCCTATGAGCGAACCGGCGAGCGGCGCAAGGCGCTGCGTCACTGGACAGCCTACATGCGGCTGGACCCCACGGGTCCCTGGTCCAGCCACGCACGTTCGCAGGCCCGCCGCATCCTCGCGGCCGAGCGGCTAGCCATCGTGAGCCGCCACGGCAGAACTATGCGCATCGCGGGATAAAGCGATACAGCGCGGCAGGGGTACGCCATGAACCGGGTGCCCCACCTTCGGCGCGGTTTCTTGCGCCTAAGGTGGGTTTCGGGGAGCCCCAAGCATCCAGCGACACCAGCTCATCCAAACCCCACCTTAGCGACAATAAGGCCGTCGCGAAGATGGGGCACCCGCCCCCTTCGCGCGATTCGCTATGGATCCGCATACGCCTCCGGCACGTCGCTGACCTCACGCGATACACTCCTCAGCAACCACATCGAAATCGCCTTGCCCGGAGTAGACCCAACCCCATGGCCGTATCCTCGTCCTTCCGCCCCTTTGTGCCGCCACACGAGAGCCCCAGGGAATTATCCGTTCGGGCGCTGCTGCTGGGCAGCGTCTTCGGCATCATCTTCGGTGCGGTTACGGTCTATGTCGGTCTGCGCGCGGGGCTTACGGTCGCGGCGAGTATCCCCATCTCCGTCCTGTCGATCTCCATCCTGCGGGCCTTTGGGCGTTCCTCGATCCTTGAAAACAACATCGTCCAAACAACCGGCAACGCCGGCCAGTCGATCGCTTCGGGCGTGATTTTTACGCTGCCGGCACTGATCTTCCTCGGCTTCGATCTGCAGAGCTTTCGCATCTTTGCCCTGGCGCTGCTTGGCGGCTGGCTGGGCGTGCTGTTCATGATTCCGCTGCGCCGGCAGCTCATTGTGGAGGAGCACGGCACCCTCACCTACCCCGAGGGCACTGCCTGCGCCGACGTGCTGCAGGCCGGCGAACGCGGCGGATCCTTCGCCAGCCGCGTCTTTCTCGGGCTCGGCCTTGGCGGCCTGTACACGCTCTTCCAGAACGACAACTTACTCGGACTTTTTCCGCCCACACCGAACTACGAGCCGAACTTCGACCCGCACGGCCAGCAGATTCTGCGCGGCGGAGCCATCCGGGCCGACGTTACGCCGGAGTATCTCGGCGTCGGCTATATCATCGGCATTCGCGTCGCGGCCATCATGCTGGCCGGCGGAGTTTTTTCATGGCTGGTGCTGATGCCCGCCATCATGTTCTTCGGCCGTCATTTGCCCGGACCGCTCTATCCCGGCACCGTGCCCATCAACGAAATGAGCCCCAGCGATCTGTGGAAGACCTATGTGCGGCCCATGGGGGCCGGAGCCGTCGCCGCCAGCGGCTTGATTACGCTGCTGCGAACCGCACCGACGATCGTCGGCGCCCTGACCACCGGATTCTCCGAGATGCGCAAGAATCGGGTACGTGGAACCGCGGAGCTCCCGCCCATTGCGGCGTCCGAAGCCGCCGAGCCGTTCGACAAGCCGAGCCTGAATGTGGCCAACCTCGCCTCCGCCGGTGCGGTCGCCGCCTCCCGCGAGGTGCGCGGGCAGCGGGCGGGCGCGATAGAAACAGTTGGCCGGCTGCGTACCGAGCATGACCTGCCCATGAGCGTCGTCGCGGGCGGCAGCTTCGTTCTGGTGCTGCTGATGTTCCTGTTTCTCGAGTTCAAGCCCGTTCCCGGCGCGCAGGTAGGCTGGCCGGCGAATCTGGCAGCCGCGCTGCTGGTGATCGTCTTTGGCTTTCTCTTCGTCACGGTCAGCGCACGCATCGTCGGCATCGTCGGTTCCAGCGCTAGCCCGGTTAGCGGCATGACCATCGCGACGCTCATGGCGACCGCGGCTATCTTTCTGGTAAAGGGGTGGACGGCCCCGGCCTTCGGCGCGCTGGCGATCACGATCGGCGGCATGGTCTGCATCGCGGCCTCCAACGCCGGCGACACCTCGCAGGACCTCAAGACCGGCTATCTCATCGGCGCGACCCCCTGGAAGCAGCAGGTTGCGGTAATGGTTGGCGTGATCGTCAGCGTCTTCGCCATCGGCCCCACGCTCAGCGCCATGAACAAGGGCTTCGAGAGCTTCCAACGGCTGCAGACCCCGCGTGCGGTTTCACTCTCAGCATTGCCGGACGGGGTGCAGAACCAGGGCCCGTTCACCCGCGACAGCCTCACGCTCACACCGCACTCCCTCGTGAAGGCTCAGTCCGGTGCGCCGAAGGAGACGGTCACGAACGCGCGACAGTTTCTGCTGCTCAATAGCATCGGCTCCTCGCAGCTGGAGGACGGCAAGTACCTCTATAACCCAGCCACGGGGCGCATCGAGATCCAGTGGGTGCAGGGCATCGGCAGCGAAAGCGCGGCCGCGCCGCAGGGCCGGCTGATGGCGACGGTCATCAACGGCATCTTGAGCAGGAAACTGCCCTGGAGCCTGGTTCTGCTCGGCGTGGCGCTGGTCATCGGCATCGAGCTGCTCGGCATCCGCTCGCTCACCTTTGCGGTCGGGGCTTACCTATCGATTGGCACCACGCTGGCCATCTTCTGCGGCGGCGTCGTGCGCTGGATGGTAGATAGCGCGGCCGCGAAGGGCGGTCTGGAGACAAGCTCGCCGCTCGAAAGCGAGATCTCCTCGGGAAGCCTGTATGCCTCGGGACTGATCGCCGCAGGGGGCATCATGGGCCTCATAGGCGTGGCCACCAAGATCTATGAGGACGTCTCCGGGCATACCGTTCCGCACTTTTCACCGACCAATCCGCTCTACAAGGACTGGGTCAGCGTCGTGATGTTCGCGATGCTGGCCTTCAGCCTCTACTACTTCGCGCGCAAGCCGGTTGCGGGTGACACCCGCAAGGAGCGATAGGTAGGCATTGTTGCTATACGGTGTCATCTCGACCGGAGCGTACGGCTTTATCGTCCGCGTAGTGAGAGACCTGTAGCTTGCCGGTTGGTAAAGCAGGTTCCCTCCGAGATGATAGAAAGAAAGGCAAAACCGCCGCCTCTGTTCGTCATCCCGCACCCCCATGGTTTGTCATCCCGTAGCGTAGCGGAGGGATCTGCTTTTCCCTGCAGCTGCACACCTCAAGGCCATCATCCACAACTCCGTTCACTCGGTCGCAGGCGTCGGCTGTGTCGAATCTGTGCCGATCGCTTGTTCGAGGGAGGGAGCCGCAGGTTGCCACCCGGTAGGCGCGATGGTCTGTGCATCCGTCCCCAGCTTCCATCGGCCCCGCTTCTCGTAGATGATCCAATCCGCGAGGACGATCTCCGGTTGCAGCACAAGCAAGGTGGCGAGATAGCGCTTGGTGGTCAAAAACTGTTCGGCCGCACCGCGCACGGGACGGCTCCGGCGAAGGGTGCCGGGTACCTGCGGCACCCGATACACGGCGAGATGCAGCTCCGGATGTGCGCGGACATACCCATCCAACAATCTCGCGAGCTGTTTCGGCGTGGTCATATCGAAATCGGCGAGCCGATTGCGTCGGGTTTCGACCGCAGGCAGGGCGAACCGTAGCAGGTCGGCGGCGAAGTCAGCGCAGTTCGCGCGGCCAAGGGTGTATTTGCGCCGGTTCGGACGATCGTTCAGCCACCCAAGCATGGCCAGATCCTGCGCCGGTGTCGTGTCGAACTCGTAGACGAACAGGCTACGATCAAAGGCCGAGCCAATGCCTTCCTCCCAGTCGCCGTAGGGCGGAGGACGCAGAACTCCATGCTTGTCGGGGAGATCGGGAACATAAGCGGCGAGGTGCGCCTGCCGGTAGCGCTCGCGTATGTCCGCCTCATCCGCTGCGGTCATAAATGCCGGGACCTTCGCCGGATCCTGAGTGCCGTACAGGAACACGGGCAGCGGGAAGGCCATCCAGTCGAACTGTGGGTGACGTAGATCGTGATAACGCGAGATCACCGCGCCGTACTCACCGGGACGGCACGGACGCAGATGCACGGCGGTGTCCACGCAGGCGTCGGCGAGGTAGATGCCGGCATGACCCTGCGACATCATGGTGCCAAAAGAGCCGAACGGCTCACCCACCACGAGCGCCATGCGCGCCTGTGCCTGCATTGCGCTGAGCAGCAGACACACGGTTGCAGAAATGCTGAAAAGCCGTCGGGAAACACTCATCTCAGTAAGTCAGTAAGGCAAGCTCACGGGCGTACACCACCTATGACTCGTACGCCACCTGTACTTTAGATGGCGTCCAAACACCCTGGAGAAGCCTCTTGACTACGATTCTCACACTGGCGCTGAACGAGAAGGCGCAGCATTGGTTTGAAGAACAGCGGCAGCAGTATTTTCCGCCAGCCATGAACCACATCCCCGCTCATCTGAGCCTGTTTCACAGCCTGCCCGGCGACCGCAACACACGCCACGTACTCAGCGAAGCGGCCGCCGCGCAAGCCCCCTTCGCGTTGCATCTGGACGGCGTCCGTTCCATGGGGCGCGGCGTCACGTACACCCTGACAAGTCCTGAGTTGCAGGCCTTGCATCGCAAGCTCGCGACCAGCTTTGCGACTTTTCTCATCCCGCAGGATAAGCAGCCGCTGCAGCCCCACGTGGTCGTGCAGAACAAGGTAGAACCGGCCGAAGCGAAAGCGTTGTTGACGCAGCTACAGGCCGGCTTCGTTAAGCGTGAGGTGCAGGCGACGGGATTGCTGTGGTGGGAATACCTGGGCGGCCCCTGGCGTCTGCTCGAACGCTTTCAGTTTGCCTAGCGCCGTGATCCCGTTTCGAAAACCTGGGTGCCCCATCTTCGCGACGGCTTTATCGTCGCTAAGGTGGGTTCACGCGGGGCAACAACCTTCATCACTCCGGCACCGCGAACCCACCTTAGGCGCAAAAAAGCCGCGCCGAAGATGGGGCACCCGGTAAAGACCTTACAACTCCAAAATAATCGGCATAATCAACGGCCGGCGGTTGGCATTCTTCTGCAGAAAACGCTTGAGATCGCCGCGAATTTTGTCCTTCATCACGCCGTAGTCGCGGCGCTCCTCTTTGCTGGAGTCCATGAGCGTGCGGGATACAACATCGCGAGCGTTGCGGAGCAGGTTGGGATCGTCTACCGCAAAGCCGCGCGTGGTGATCTCGGGCTGGCCTTCAACCTCGCCGGTACTTTTGTTGATCGCGATGATGGGCAGAAAAATACCATCGCCGCCAAGCTGTTTGCGGTCCTTGATGACCACATCCTGCACCACATCCGCGGTCGAGTTGTTGTCGATGCAGATGCGGCCAGTGGTGATTTTGCCGGTCTTCTGCGCGGATTTCGCGTCCAGCGTCAGCACGTCACCATCTTCGAGCAGCAGCACCTTCTCCGGAACACCCGTAGCTGCGGCGAGTTCGGCGTGACGCTTCAGATGGCGATAGTCGCCGTGGATGGGAATGAAGAACTTCGGCCGCACCAGGTTGATCATCAGCCGGAGTTCTTCCTGCGAGCCGTGGCCGGAGACGTGGATGAGGCCATGGTTGCCATCGTCGTTGATCACCCGCGCATCGCGGCGTTCCAGGTGATCGATTACGCGGTAGATGGCCTTTTCGTTGCCCGGAATGATGCGCGAAGACAACACGACGGTATCGCCGGCGTCGATCTTGGCGAAACGGTGGTTGTCCACGGCCGCCCGCGAAAGCGAACTCATCGGCTCGCCCTGGGTGCCGGAGATCAGGATGCAGAGCTTGTCATCGGGGTGGTCCTTGATATGGCCCGGCGGAATGATCAGCCCCGGCGGCGGGTCCAGATAGCCAAGATCCTGCGCGATCTCCGCGCTGTTGTCGATCGAGCGGCCGATCAGCGCGACCTTGCGGCCGTGCTTGTGCGCCAGTTCCATCGCGATGCGGATACGATGAATCGACGACGAAAAGCAGGAGAAGAAGAGCTTCTTGCGCGTAGCCGCGAAGATGTCGTCCAGCCGCGGCCGCACTGCCTGCTCGCCGGGCGTAAAGCCGGGGCGATCGACGTTGGTGGAGTCCTGCAGCAGGCAAAGCACACCCTGTTTGCCGAGATCGGCAAAGGCTTGCAGATCGAACGGGTGGCCGTCGGGCGAGCTGAGATCGATCTTGAAGTCGCCGGTGTGCAGCACCGTGCCCACAGCCGTCGTGATCGCCAAAGCCACGCAGTCCACCAGCGAATGCGTGACGCGAATGGGCAGAATGCTGAACGGCCCCAGGGCAAAGCGGCGCCCGGGAAGGATCTCGATCAGTTCCGTCTTATCCAGCAGACGATGTTCGTCGAGCTTGCCTTCGACGTACGCCAGCGTGAACTCGGTGCCGTAGACGGGCACGTTCAGCTCGGACAGAATCCACGGCAGGCCGCCGATATGATCCTCATGCCCATGCGTCAGCACGATGCCGCGCACCATGGAGCGGTTCTCGATCAGATAGCTGATGTCGGGAACGACGATATCGACGCCCAGCAGCTCCTCTTCCGGGAACATGAGGCCGGCGTCGATCACAAGAATGTCGTCGCCGATGCGAAGGGCCATGCAGTTCATGCCGAACTCGCCCAGTCCGCCCAGCGGTGTGATTTGCAGTTTATCTAATGCCATGGATCTTCAGTTTAGCGCACGCGCCGCAACACGATCGTCAGGAGAACTGCTCAAGGCTCTGGTATACGGGAGGCACAAACCGGGAAGGGCGTGGCTTCAGCCACGCCGGCAGCTGGCCATTGAATAGCGCCTTCAGGCGCCGAGGTGGGCTCGACGATGCGCGGAGGAGAGCGCGTAATCCTCCGGCAGTTGGCACAACCGCGCCCGGACAAGGTTGTGATGGAGGTAATCGCGATGGATCAGGAAATCCGCGCGGTCGCGGATACGGTGGTCCGTGAATCCCTTCTGCCATATGGGATAGTTGCTGGAGAGCCGATGTGAGAAGCCGCCTTTATCAGCATCATCGCTCGTTCGAGGGTGACGTTCTGTGGCGTGATCAGTAGATGAATGTGGTCGGGCATGGCAACGAAGGCGTCGAGTTTGTAGTGGCATTCCCGGCGGTAGTGCTGGAGCGTTTCGAGGAAGAACTCGGCGTTCCCGGTGGCTTGAAAGAGGCGGCGGCGATTCCATGTCGCGCTGGTGACGAAGGATGTTCCGGGGCGGGACTGGCGTTGTGGGGTAGCCACGGCTGGGGCAAGCGTACCGCAGCGGCTGAAGCCGCTCTATGGCCCGGATGGGTTACGGGGTGGCTGAAGCCACCCCCTTCCCGCTCTGGGCTGCTGTACTTAAACCGAACGGAGCAGCCGGCCGGGCAACAAAAAGATGCCGGAGACCAGGCTCAGCACACCCTCAACCGCGAAGCCGAGAATGCGGAACGGCAGCAGAATCAGCCAGAGAATCGGATAAAGAATCAGCGCCAGAAGCGCGAGCGGCCAGCAGAATACGCACAGCAGAAGAAAGATCAAAAGCTTCACCACAGTCTCCTTTCGAACGATACGCATGGGGAGCTCAGGCGGTTCCCCCGAGCTCAACGCAGCAGATCCTCAAGGGTCGTCGAGAGATCCGTCTTTTCATCACGGTATTTGACGAGGACCGGAGCATAAAGGGATAGGCCAAGCTCCTTGCCCGGTCCGCTCGTGATCGCACGCGAGCCCGATACCACCACTGCACCGGACGGGATGATCAAGGGTCCCTCCGCTGTCGCGCGAATCACGGTGTTGTTGGGCAGATCGAAGACCGGGGTGCCCCGCGTGAGCACCACGCCCGCCGCCAGCACCGCCTTCGCGCGCACGATCGTTCCCTCATACACGCCCGTGTTGCCGCCGACGAGCACATCATCCTCAATGATGACCGGCGAGGCGTTCACCGGCTCCAGCACGCCGCCAATTTGCGCCGCCGCGGACAGGTGCACGCGGGCGCCGACCTGCGCGCACGAGCCTACCAGCGCATGAGAATCGATCATGGTACCCTCGCCGACAAACGCGCCCGCATTGACGTACGCCGGCGGCATCATAACGACACCTTTTGCCAGATGCGCGCCCGCTCGGACGGAACTGCCACCCGGAACGATGCGGATGCCCTGTTCCGGCGTGAAGCGGCGCGCGGGATACGTCCCCTTATCGACAAAGCTGAGCAGGGAATCGCCGCCGGCCTGGCAGCCGTTCATGGCTTCGAGCGCGCCCAGCCGGAATCCCAGCAGAATGCCGCGCTTCACCCAGGCATTCACGCGCCAGCCCGTGGGTTGCCCGGGGTCGGGTTCGGCGGCGCGGAGGGTGCCGGCTTCGAGGGCGTCGCGGAGCCGGTGAAAGGCGGGGAGGGCTTCGGACTCGTAGATGGCTTTGGGGCCGAGCGCGAAGAGGTCTTCGATGGTCTGCTGGAGGGTGTTGTGAGACGTCATGTCAGAGCTTGATTGTAGCGGCTGCACGGTCGAGGCTTGGGCGGCATATACTCAGTGTATACGGCAGTTCGCAGGAGGGCGTATGCAACGAACCGCAAAGGTCTTCAGGAACAATCGCAGTCAGGCAGTCCGTTTGCCGAAGGAGTTTCAGTTTTCGACTTCTGAGGTTGCCATTCGGAAGGAAGGCGAGGATGTGATCCTATCTCCGCGCACGAAAACCTGGGCGGAGTATTTCGCCACGACAACTCCGGCGCCTGCCGATTTCATGGACAATGTAGAAGATCTGCCGGTGCAGGACCGCAATTTGTGGTAGCGCTATACATGCTGGACACCGACATCTGCTCTTACGCAATCAAGCAGTCCAATGGCACTGTTCAACGGCGGTTGGAGCAGGTGTCCGTGGAGTCTGTGTGCGTCTCTGTTATTACAAAGGCGGAGTTGCTGTATGGTCTCGCACTCAGCGCAGGCCCAGAAAAATACCGTTCAGCAATCGAGAAATTTCTTCAGTACACGCAGGTTCTCGACTACCCGGAGCGGGCGGCGCCGGATTACGCGGAGATCCGTGCGGCGTTGAAGAGATCAGGGCAGATGATCGGGGCGAATGATTTGTTTCTTGCCGCGCATGCGCGAAGCCTGGGACTGACTCTGGTGACCAATAACGTGCGGGAGTTCCGCCGCGTGCCGGGGCTCAACGTGGAGAACTGGGCGGATGCGGGCAGTTGAGCCACGGTACCACTTGATTTGTCATCCTGACCCTGAGCGTAGCCGAAGGGGAAGGACCTGCTTTCCGCGCGGACATTCACGACACGCCGAACAAACAGCAGGTCCTTCGCGTTGCTCAGGATGACAATTCTTTGTACATCTTCGGGTAGTGAGCCATAGCTGCTGACGCGCCCCGCTGGATGGAAACAGGGAATCGGCTCAAAATACCCGCAGATTGCCATCCCGCTGCGGCTGATCGAACAGCAGCCCCAACTCACCCAGGATCCGTTCCAGCTTGCGCCGGGTGGGTGTTGTCACGGGCACCATCGGCAGCCGCAGGCTCTCATTGCCGCGCCCCAGCAGCGACAGCACAGCCTTGATCGGCGCCGGGCTGGGCTCGGAGAACAGTGCCTGCAGCAGCCGGAAGTATTGGCGGTTGATGCGCCGCGCGGTCACCCAGTTATCGGTGAGCGCGGCCTCCACCATCTGCGCCATCTGCTGCGGAACCGCATTGGACGCAACCGAGATTAGACCCACGCCTCCGACCGCCAGCGTAGGCAGGCAAAGCGCATCATCGCCCGCAAATACGCGAAACGCACGCGGCGCCTGCGTGACGATCGAGGTGATCTGCGTCATGATTCCGCTGGACTCCTTAATCCCGACGATGTTGGGAATCTCGGCAAGCCGGAGCACGGTGTCGGGCTCCAGGTTGGCGCCGGTGCGCCCCGGAATGTTGTACAGCAGGATCGGCAGATCGACCGCCTCCGCAATCGCTTTGAAGTGCTGATACTGGCCCTCCTGGCCGGGGCGGTTGTAGTACGGATTGGCGGTCAGAATGCCGGTAAGGCCTTCGATTCGCTCGAGCCTGCGGGCGTTTTCCACGGCCTGCGCCGTGTTGTTGTGGGTTGCGCCCGCGAACACCGGCACGCGGTTTTGCGCCGCGTTCACGGTGATCTCGACGACCCGCAGCCACTCCCGCTCGCTCAGCGTGGCGGTCTCGCCGGTGGTCCCCGCCGGAATCAGCAGAGAGATGCCATTGGCGATCTGCCAGTTCACATGCGCGTGCAGCGCGGCCTCATCGATTTCGCCGTCCGGGCGGAAAGGTGTTACGAGCGCGGTGCCGCAGCCTTGCAGATCCATACCGGGATGAGTTTAGCGCGGTTGATCCTTTCCCGGGACGTCTTCGTGCAGATGTTCCACGCCAAAGGTCGGCACAATCCACGGAAGCGTAGCTGCGCCCATCAGGCAAAGCGCCAGAACAGGCATGAAAAACGCCAGCGGAATGGCAGCGGCGTACATCGCCATGGAGATCCAGTGCTTGCGCTGCATGGCGGTGTCTTTCCGCTCGAAACGCCCCTCGCGCCGCTGCCGCGCGTTCACGCCCAGGCGCAGGATGAAGAACGAGAAACCCGTGGCCAGCAGCGACGCCGCATACAGCGCAACGGAAAACGTGTCTTCGCGCTTGTCCAGCACATAGGCGGTGAAGAAGGGCAGCAGGGACAGGAAAAACAACCACACCAGATTGGCCCGCAGAATGCCTGGCGTGCTCTGCTCAATGGGCTGGAGCAGGGTGTGATGGTTGATCCAGTAGATGCCGACAAAGGTGTACGACAAGGCGTACACCGCCAGCGTGGGCGCAATGGCGCGCAAGCCCGCGGCGCCATTGGCCGGCGGCACCTTCAATTCCAGCACCATGATCGTGATGATCACCGCGATGACGCCGTCGGAGAACGCCTCAACCCGCGCTGTGCTGAACGTTGGAGCCATAGATGCCTGTGGACCGCAGCAGACCCCTGGTCTGAATGCCGATGCGCCTTGTCAGATCCAATCGCCGTCCCGCATCAGAGGTTCGGCTGAGCCGTCCGGGTGCACACCGTCCACATGCACGGGGGGGCCGCCAATCATCCAGTCCACGTGGATGAGGCTCTCGTTGGCGCCGAGCGCCGCAAGCTCTTCGCCGCTCATCTTTCCACCACCGATCAGGCAGGTCGAGTACGCCTGGCCTAAGGCGATGTGTGAGGCAGCATTTTCATCGAACAGCGTGTTGTAGAAGAGGATGCCGGACTGCGCGATGGGCGAGTGGAACGGCACCAGCGCCACCTCACCCAGTTGGCGCGCGCCCTCGTCGGTGGAGATCAGCTTGTTCAAAGCCTCCTCGCCGGCGCTGGCGGTCGCCTGCACGATGCGTCCGTTCGCAAAGGTGCAGCGGATATTCTCAATCAGCGTGCCCTGATGCGAAAGCGGCTTTGTCGCCGAAACCACACCGGAAACGCGCCCCTTGTGCGGCGTCGTGAAGCACTCCTCCGTGGGAATGTTGGGTTGGCAGAACACCCCATTGGCCGCCGTGGTGCCCCCGCCTGCCCACAGGTGCTGATCGGCCAGCCCCACCTTCAGGTCTGTCGCCCCGTCTTCGCTGAAGAAGCGCAGAGAATGGAAGCGCTTGCTGTTCAACAGATCGACGCGCCCCTTCAGGTTCGCGCCATGCTGCTTCCACTCGGTCACGGGGTCCGCCGACGTGATGCGCGAGGCGTGGAAGATCGCGTCCCACAGCTTGCCGATCGCGAGCTCCGGCGGATCGTCGGGAAACACCAGCGCGGCCCAGGCCGGCGTGGCACTGGCGAGGATGGTCCAGTTGATCTCGTGGCGGGTAATCAGCTCCATCGCCGGCTTGTTGGCCTTCGAGGCCGATACATTGGCCCGTGAGACCTTACCCGGATCCTGCCCAGCCAGCAATGCCGGATTGGTGCCGGAGATCGCCATGCGCGCGGCGCCCGAGCGGAACGCCGTGGCGATGCCGTCATGCAGCCACTGCGGGGCGTAATCGAAGGAATCGTCCGGAGCGTGCTGGTACCGGGCGAGCGCCAGGGCATCGTCGGCCAGCAGCACCGTCACCAGCTTGGCGCCGGCCTTGTAGGCCTGCTCGGTGATGCAACGCGCCAGCGGCAGCGCATCGGTGGGCACCGTGAGCAGGAGCTCCTGGCCGGGTTGGAGGCCGAGTCCTACGCGGACGGCGACCTCGGCAAGACGGTTTAGTTTCTCTGCGAAAGGAAGGTTTTGAAAGTTCTGTGCCGCTGCGTCTCGAACGGGCATACCGAACAGTGTACGTCGGCTGGTTTCGAGCGAATACAGCGATCAAATTTTCTCGTAAATGTCGCGAAAGTCGTAGACGCCCGGTGGATTTGACGCAAGCCACTCCGCTGCCCGTACGGCGCCCTCCGCGAAAGGCCGCCGCGAATGCGACTCATGGGTGAGGACAATTTTGTCACCCGGACCGCTGGCCTCGAGCACATGTGTCCCCACGGCCTCCCCGTGGCGGACCGAATGGATGTCGATCTCATCCATATCGGTAGCTTTGCGCACAAAATCGCGCAGCGTCAGCGCCGTTCCGCTCGGCGCATCGACCTTCGAGAGGTGGTGTGTCTCGGAGATGACAAAGGTGTAGCCTGCACGCTTCAACTCGGCCGCCATATTCGCGGCGATCTTGAACATCAGCTGCACACCGACGGAGAAGTTCGCGCCATGCAGCAGGGAAGCGCCGCGACGCTTCGCCAGTGCCTCCGCATCGGGCAGCTTGTGATGCCAGCCCGTGGTGCCGATCACCATCTTGGCGCCGTTCGCCAGGCAGGCGCGCAGGTTGGGCAACACGGCCTCCGGCGTGGTGAAGTCGATGATCACATCAAAACCGGCGATAAAAGGCGCAGTCAAAGCGGCCGCATCCTTGTTTTCCTTGGCATCGAGCACATGGACGCTGTGACCGTGTTCGGCTGCAACAGAGGCGACGAGTTTGCCGGTCTTGCCGGCACCGAGAACAAGAACGCGCATGGAGGGAGACTCTTTCGGTTGTGGTTTGTCAGTTGTCAGTTGTCGGTTGATAGATTGTTAGTTAGTGGCTAGTGGCTGATGGTTAGGTTTGTTAGCTAGTGGTTGAAGCAATTGCATGTTGGTGTAGCGTGTCATCTCGACCGGAGCAGACGGTTTCATCGTCTGCGAAGCGGAGAGACCCCTGTATTTCTTCCGTCTCTCCGCCAAGCCTCGTGAAGCCCCGAACAAAATACAGGGGTCTCTCCACTGCGGCTGCGCCTTCGGTCGAGATGACATTACTTTGCAACAGTGGACCTGTCCTACTCACCTGAGAACTGAGAACTGAGAACTAAGAACTAAGAACTGAGAACTGAGAACTGAGAACCGAGAACCCCTTATTAAGAACTTGCTGCAGCGAAGCGGCTTGCAACATCAAAGATCGCCGGATCGGGCGAGCGGAAGAACTGCGTGTGCAGCGCGCGCACCGCCTCCTCGACGTCCTCTTCATTGATCATGAAGCTCATGTTGATCTCGCTCGCACCCTGCGAGATCATGCGCACGTTGATGTGCGAAACCGCGCTGAACACCTGGCCCGCAACGCCGGATTGCCCACGGATATCCTCGCCAACCAGGCAGACCAAAGCCTTGTTTCCTTCGAACTTCACATCCGCCAGCCGGCTCAGGTCCGCGCTGATGGCGGGCAGCGCCTCGCGCGAGTCCACCGTAACGGAGATCGAGACCTCCGACGTGGACACCATATCGATCGCGCATCTGTGCTTGTCGAAAACGTCGAAGACCAGCTTCAAAAAGCCATGCGCCAGCAGCATCCGGCTCGCCACGATATCGATGATCGTCAGCCGCTTTTTCACGGCGATCGATTTGAAGGGACTCGCGCAGGGCGGCGGCATCGCCGTGATCACGGTGCCCTCGTTTTCCGCGTTGCGGCTGTTCAGCACCCATACGGGAATATTCTTCTGCACCGCCGGCAGGATAGTCGCGGGATGCAGCACCTTGGCGCCGAAGTAGGCGAGCTCCGCGGCTTCCTCGAACGAAATGCTGCGTACCCGCAGGGCATCGGCGCAGATGCGCGGATCGGTCGTCATGATGCCGTCGACATCCGTCCAGATCTCGATTGCGCCCGCATGCAAGCCGCCGCCGACCAGCGCGCCGGTGTAGTCCGAACCGCCGCGCCCCAGCGTCGTCGTCACGCCATGGCACGAGCCGATGAAGCCGCCCATCACGGGCACTTTTCCGGCATCGATCAGAGGTAAAACCTCGGCCTGGAGCGCACGCTCGATAGCCGCCTCATCCGGTGTGGCCTTGCCGTAATGAGCATCGGTAAGAATCACGTTCCGCGCATCGACGTGCGCGCTGGGCAGGCCCTGTTCGGCGAAGGCTGCGGTCACCATCACGCTCGAAAGCCGCTCCCCGTAGCTGACGATGAGATCCGCTGTACGTGCCGTCAGCTCGCCGAGGATGGCAATGCCGCGCACCAGCTCATCGAGTGAATCGAAGGCTCGATGAATGTCCTCGCGCAGCGCCTGCAAGCGTTCACCGGAGGCCAGGGCGTCGGCAGTCTCGAGATGGCGCGCCCGCAGCCGTGAGGCAATCTCCAAGGCGCCCTCACGATCACCGCGTCCCGCCGATGCGGCGCCCGCGCAGGCCAGCAGCTGGTCCGTCACCTTGCTCATCGCGGAGACGACCACCACAGGCCGCAGACCCTTCGCCTGGCGCCCCGCGACGATGTGCGCAGTACGCAGCATGGCCGCGGCATCCTCGACAGAGGTGCCGCCGAACTTCAATACGACGATGCCCGGACGCGGTGTGCTCACGCGCTCACCGGCTCGGCTGTCTGCGATTGAACTTGAGCGCCTGCTGCGGAATGCATGCGCGGAAAGCCTTTGAAGTCGAATTTGCCGAGCACCGCAAGGATCTCCGCATTGAGCACCGCCGCACCGGCTGCGCCGCGAATGGTATTGTGCGAAAGCACGACGAACTTCCAGTCCAGCAGCGAGCAGGGCCGAAGCCGGCCGACAGTCGCCGCCATGCCGTTGCCACGCATGCGGTCGAGCCGCGGCTGCGGACGATCCTGCGCCGGCTCATACTCCACGGGCTGCACCGGCGCGGTGGGCAGACGCACACCGAACTGCACTGCGGTTGGCCCAAAGGGCTGAAATTCCTGCCAGGCCGCAACGATCTGCTCATGCGTCGCAGGCGTCTTGAACTTGATCGACACACATTCGGTGTGGCCATCCTCCACCGGGACGCGATTGCAATGCGCCGAGAGATTTGCGGGTAACGGCAAGACGCTGCTTTCACCAAGAGTTCCGAGCAGCTTGTTGCATTCTTCTTCGAGCTTCTCTTCTTCGTTTTTGATGAACGGAATCACATTGCCCAGAATGTCCAGCGAAGCCACCCCGGGATAGCCCGCACCGCTGACCGCCTGCATCGTCGAAACAAACAGACTCTCAATCCCAAAGCGTCGCTCCAGCGGCTTCAAAGCGAGTGCCAACCCAATCGCCGAGCAGTTGGGATTGGTTACGATGTACCCGCCCGAACTCTTGCGGGTCGCCTGGATCTCCAGCAGCGCCAGGTGATCGGCATTGACCTCGGGGATGACCAGCGGCACATCCGGCGCCATGCGAAAGGCGGAAGAGTTCGAGATCACCGCGCATCCGGCAGCCGCAAACCTCGGCTCCAGCTCCCGCGCAACGCCCGCATCCAGAGCCGCGAAAAGGATGCGGGGCACAACTGTCCCAGAAGCCTCCGGCGTATTCGGCTCAACGACCATCTCTGCGATGCGCGCGGGCAAGGGCGTATCGAGCTTCCACGCGCAGGCTTCTGCGTAGGGTTTACCGGCGCTGCGCTCGCTCGCCGCCAACCACGTGATGTTGAACCAGGGGTGATGGGCGAGCAGCTGGATGAAGCGCTGTCCTACCGTTCCCGTTGCGCCGAGAATGCCGACATCCCGTCGTTCCATTCGCCCAGTTTATCGCACATGGGAGGGATGCCGGCATAAGGAAGTCGTTAGTCCACGACCTCGACGCGACGTCTTCGCATCACGCTGGTGCCGCCGCCGCCCCACGCAAAGACCAGCGCAATGGCATGGATCAGAAACCACAGGCCGATGCCCTGATCCTGATAGATCCACAACAGGATCAACACGCGCGGGATGATCGCCGCCACGATGATCTGGATGAGGTTCACCGATGCCGGAATGTAAACCGGCACGCTGTGCTGCAGCCAGGCGACCACAATACAGATACGCGGCAGAAATAGCGAAAGCACAAGAAACCACAACGGCAGTGTGTGGGTCACGAGCAGCGTACGAGCGTTCATCGGCGGCGCCTTACAGGAGAATTTTCGAAGCCCGGAAACTGCGGTTCTATTGCATTGTGAAGGAGAGGTTCGATGTCGCCGTTCCGTGCGCCGGAACCGTCACCTGCGTGTCCTGCTCGCCAAGCTTCTCATGAACCGCGGCCAGCGTATAGATACCCGCTGGTAACCCCTTGATCGCAAAGCTGCCGTCCGCGTCGGTTACCGCGAAGTAGGGGTTCGGCGCCACATTCAGAAAGCCGTTCATCCAGGGGTGGTTGTTGCAGCGAATGGACAGCATCGTCTCCGGCGCATTGAACTGCCGGGTCTGCGGCGCGGCGCCGGGACCCTGCGAGACGTCCATCGCCGGGGCGCCGCCCACGCTCACCATGTGCACGTTGTGCATCGTGGGATCGGAGTTCGTGAAGGCAACCGATCCACCCTGCTGCACCGCCGCCACATGCGGGATGAAGCGGCAGCCGTGCTGGTCTACATGAACAGGCGGCGTTCCGGCCGGAGTAGACGATGCCGGCAGCCCCGTCTTGATATACACAAACACGTTCCCGAGCCCACCCTTGTTCACGATGTACTGCTCGGTCAGGTTTTGCCCCGCAAGCGAGCACGCCGGGTCCATCGACATATCAATCGGCACACGCGCGGGCGGCGTGCCTTTGAGGTGCACGGTGCCGGTGATATTGCCGGCGGTGGCAGGGTCGATGGGGGTGGCTACAGCAGCGGAACTCTGACCAATTCTCTCTGTTTTGTCCCACTTAGGCGCGGGATTCGAATGACATCCACCGAGGAACAGGGCCGATACGGGAAAGACGAACAGCAGCGAGCGATAGATGACCACTTCGGCGATGACTCCTGGTGTGTTACCAAACCGTTTTGGAATAATGTGTTGCGAACTCTTCGTCCGCGGAGATGAGCGAGGCGAATCCGTTCGCCTTGGCGTGGGCCACGATGATTCGGTCGAACGGATCAGTGGTCCAACCCTCATCCAGGGCCACAGCGGCGATGCTCCGAAAACTTAGATCGCACACCTGGACTCCCAACTCACGTTCGACCTTCAGCTGGACCTCCCGGGACCGGTACTTGGTCCTGCCCAAGTCATACAGATACTCCAGTTCCAGCAGGACCATGGGCGATACGAGCAAGTCTGCTCGCCTTATGGCACGTTCCGCGTTTTTGCTGAGCTTACGAATCTTTCCGGCGGCGAGCCACGCAATCACGTTTGTGTCCAGGTAGGCGATCACAGATCGGCCCAGTCCTTCTCCCACGCGCGACGCATCTCCTCCTTATCGGGACGGTCGTCAAGGTCGCCGATGATGAGGTCGATGGGCGTAATGCGGCTGAGACGGTCCGGCGGCGGATGATCTGGCTTTACGGTGAAGCTTTTTCCTTTGTGGGTCACATGAACCTCAACGCCATTCATGGCCTGCTCGACAAGGTTGAAGAGGTCGCGTCGGAACTGGGTGATGGTGACTTCCATGTGGCCAGTGTACACCGCGATAAGGGCTGTAGTGTACATCGTGAGCGCCCGTTGCAATAAGGTTACAGCGCGGCAATCACTGCCTCGCCAAACGCCTTGGTTCTTGCCGAGCCGCCCACATCGCGCGTCAATGTCTTGCCCTCGGCATAAACCTTCTCGAGCGCTGCCTGCACCTTATTTGCGGTCTCGGTCTCGTCAAGATGATGCAGCATCAGTATGGCGGATTGCAGCAGGGCGGTCGGGTTCGCCTTGTCCTGCCCCGCAATATCGGGCGCAGACCCGTGCACGGCCTCAAAGATCGCGCTATCCACGCCGAGATTCGCTCCTGGAACCAGGCCAAGGCCGCCGACAAATGCGGAGCAAAGGTCGGACAGGATATCGCCGTAGAGATTTTCAGTGAGGATCACGTCGTACTGGTAGGGGTTCAACACCAGCTGCATGCAGGTGTTATCGACGATGTGTTCGGCATAGGTGATCTCCGGATATTCCGTGGCGACGGCTTTGCAGCACTTCAGGAACAGGCCATCCGAGAGCTTCATGATGTTGGCCTTGTGGATGGCGTGGATCTTCTTGCGGCCGTGCTTGCGCGCGTACTCGAACGCGGCCTTGGCAATACGCATAGACCCCTTCTGGGTGATGATCTTGATGCTCTGCGCAACCTCGGGCGAAGCCATGTACTCGATGCCGGCGTACAAATCTTCAGTGTTTTCGCGAAAGATCACCAGATCCACATGGGGGTAGTTGGTCTTCAAGCCCGGCAATGATTTGACCGGGCGGAAGTTGGCATACAGATCGAACTTTTTGCGCAGCTGCACATTGATCGACGAGAAACCACCGCCGATGGGCGTGGTCACAGGCCCCTTCAGCGCGACTTTGTCCGCAAGGATCGAATGCATCAACGCCTGCGGAATGTACTCGCCCGTCTTCGCATAGGCATCCGCGCCGGCATCGAAGCGATGCCAGTCAAAGCTGCAGCCGGTCTGCTTTCCGGCGGCTTCGAGGATCGCAACGACCGCAGCGGTGACCTCGGGGCCAATGCCGTCGCCGGGAATTAAGGTGATGGGGTGAACGCGTGACGCTGCAGTGGCCTCGGACATGGTTTTTCCTCTTGGGGTAAGTACTGTCTTTTACATCAGCGGGGCTGTCTTCTTGAGCCCTCAACCGAGTTGTCATCCCGCAGCGTAGCGGAGGGATCTGCTCTCTTAAAGCTGGTGCCGGTTCTTAGGGAAAGCAGATCCCTTCACTCCGTTACGGGATGACAACATCTGCATTCAACGCCCGAGCGGTCTGCGTAGCTGTTTGTCTTTGCCGCGCAGCAGACCTTCAAGCTCTTGCTTGAATTCATTCACGTCCTTGAAGTCGCGATACACGCTGGCGAAGCGGATATACGCCACGGAATCGATCTCGCGCAGGCGGTTCATGATCAGTTCGCCGATCGCCGCGGTGGGCCGTTCGCGTTCCGTGGAATCGATGACGAAGGACTCCACCGCATCCACGATGCCCTGCATCTGCGTCGTCGAGACCTTGCGCTTCTGGCAGGAGAGCAGCAGGCCCTGCAAAACCTTTTGCCGATCGAACTTCTCCCGCCGGCCGTCTTTTTTTACGACCATGTAGGGGATCTCATCGAGGCGCTCATAGGTGGTGAAGCGCTTGGTGCAGCGCTCGCACTCGCGCCGGCGGCGAATGGAGTCGGCCTCCTTGCTTTCGCGGGAGTCGATGACTTTGTCCTGGGTATGGCCGCAATACGGGCACTTCATGCGTGGTTCATTCTAGCAAGTGCGTTGCAGTTCAGGCCGGCATCTCCTGCTCCGTCGTCGGAGCGGTGCGCGCTTCGCGTAAGGAAAGGCCGCTGCCGCGCGCCATCATAAGCCCAAAAGGGATGACGCCGAGCGTGTTTACGCAGAACGTGAGAAAGCCGCACAGCGAGGCCGCGGCCGGTGGAACACCGAAGAATTCATGGAAAGCGGCACTGAGCGCGGCGACCTGTGTCAACCAGCCCAGGATCGGCAGCTGCAGCAGCGATGCTCCCATGCTGGTCGCCATCAGCAGCAAAATTGACGGCAGACCTAACCCGGCGAGTTTTGGAACCGCGGGCAGACTGTGCGCGGTGAACAGATAGGACAGCGCGATGCCGAACCAGATGAGCAGGGAGTACGCAAAGGCTCCGGCAAACTGCGGCGCGGAGCGGAGGGTAGAAAAGCCAATCTGCAGTTCGAGCAGCCGGTCTGCGATGCCGTTGGCGAGCCCTGGAGCCTTGCGGCTGAGGCGGGTTCTAAGAAAAGCGGCAATGCGTTGGCCGGAGGCTCGGATCATCAGTCCGAATCCAAGCAGAAACGCGGTCGCAGCCGAGGCCAGGATGCCCGCGCGCGTGAACGCCTCATGGTGCGGCATGGTGCGCGGAACAAACAGCAGCGTCACCGAAAACAACACGGCGGTTGCGGCCAGATCAAGTGCACGCTCCACCGAGTACACCGCGATCTGCATCGCAACCGGCGTGCCCGTGCGTCTGGCGACAAAGTACGGCCTGGCCAGGTCCGCCACCCGCCCGAACAGCGCCACAGCGGTGAACCCAACCACCTGCGGTGCCACCAGGACTCGCGCGGGAGGCCGGTTCTCCCGTGGCATCAGCAGCGCCCAGCGCACTGCGCGGATCAGCAGCCCGGCATAGATTGCCAGCAGGCCCAGGCCAAGCTGTGCGAGCGAGATCGAATGCAGGGTCTCGGCAAAACGATGCGGGTCATCAAGCAGGCGCGGCCGTGCAAAGAGCAAGCCCACAACCCCAAGCACCAGCAGCGCGCAAAGTCCAAGCACCCAAAAACGGCGCTGCCTCGAAGATCGATTCCGGGACGAGCGTTGTGTGTTGGCCAAAGGGGGCAGCTGCATCCTTGATGTGCCCATCAGCGCGTTTCGTGTGGGTTGCGCGCGGTCGGTACCAGCGCGAGCTTGCGGCGCTTGAACTCGGTCATCACGCGAGCGACATAGGCGCGGGTCTCGCGGAACGGAGGGATGCCGTGGTAGCGGTCCACCGCGGCCGGGCCGGCGTTGTAGGCGGCCAGCGCCAGGGCGAGATTGTCGTGATAGCGCGTCAGCAGAAAATCCAGATACGCCGTGCCGCCGGCCACATTCTGTTCAGGACGGAAGGCATCGGAGACGCCCATGGCCTGCGCCGTGCCCGGCATCAGCTGCATCAGGCCTTCCGCCCCCACGCGCGAGATGGCCGCCGCATGACCAGCGCTCTCGGCATGCACGATGCTGGCCAGCAGCTCCACATCGATGTCATGCAGCGCGCCCGCATGGGTGAGCAGCGAGCGGATATCCGTCGCAGGAGAGTCCGTGGCCTGCACCACTACCGGCTTTGGAGGGTCGGGCAGGGTCTCGATTCCGGCGATCGCGGTGACGGGCAGATCAACGTAGTTCCCCGCCGCCACGGGCCCATCATCCAGCAGGTACAAACGCACGTGTGCACTATCCAGGGTCTCCTGCCGGGTGCAATCGTAAGAAAACCCGTTGTGCAGGTGCACACGCTGCATCGCCTCCGCACCCGGGACGCAGACAGCCACGCCCAACGCAAACGCGAGACCCAGAAACCCTGTTCTGTAAAAAAAAGGGCGCACTGCCGGTAAGACTACCAGCAACCGCAAAGGAAAGCCGCTCTACCTGTCGGGGCGTTTCCGCACTTTTGTGGGAGATGTTATAGCGGATTCGTACTGATAGCGGCTGCCGTCAAGGCAAATGCGCACTGAGATGAGTTATTAGCCTGCCTTGGACAGTTCGTCAATCCTTCCTTGAAGAACGCCGGTTACTGAATAAAACGTCGTCAGATGGTTACGGATGGCTGCGAGCTCCGTATCTACATGATCGATCCGCGCATCTACGCGGTCGATGCGCGCATCCGTCCGGTCCATGCGTTTATCTACCCCGTCAAATCGGCGGTTGACTTCAGCACGGAAACTGGACAACATCCTCCAGTTCAACAGAAATCCGATAATGACCGTAAAAATCGGGAGCCCGATCGAAAGGTACAACTGTGTGTTGGTCATAGTTGTCACGGCCTCCTGGCTGGCATGGTAACAGGTTCAACTCCGCGGACAGCTTCGGCTTCGGCCTTCACCGCTTTGTTCAGGAGCCGAACGCAGATTCGGCAAGCTGCCGGCTGGCCAAGAGCATTGCTTCGCCGCGGCGTCGAGCTGTTTTCCTGCCACCTTCAGCTGAAAAGCGGTTCAGGAAAGCAGATTTGCTTTAGGAATAGCAGAAAGATGAACGTTCACAGCACCTAAGCGAGTGCGGCCTCGATGGCGATCGCAACCCCATCCTCGTCGTTGGTTGGGCCGAGCCTCCAGCCGTGCCTCCAAGCCAGTTCCCGCAGTTCCGGCGGAGCATTGCCCATCAGCACGGCTTGCCCAGCGGCCTTCAGCATGGGCAGATCGTTCCAATTATCGCCAATGGCGAGCACATCCCCCATGGTGCAGCCTCGCAGCTTGGCTAGATGCGCTAACCCGGAGGCTTTGGAACAGCCCGCCGGCAAGATGTCCAGGATGGCCAGATCCCGCTCGGGATAGACCGTGCGATGCAGCACAATCTCGCAGCCGGGGAACTCGGGCTCGCCCACGCCGGCCACCGCGGGATGCCGCATCAGTTTCGCTTCGGCGGCCAACATGCGATCCACGGTCCCGCAAAGCATGGCCTGGATGGGCAGATGGGCAGTGGACTCGTTCTCTTCCTCTGCTACGGCGACGGCAGACCTTGACTGTCCGACGGGACGCAGTGCCTGTTCCATGCGCTCTACCCGCGCGATGTAGGGCTCATTGGTGCGCATCCAGGCGCCGATGCTGGCGTGCAGGGCATCGGTGCTTTCGCATATCAGGGCTCCGTGGCGATCTTCACCATCTTCGCCTACGTTGTCGAATGTCATGACAAAGGTGTCACGAAAATCGTCGACCTCGCGGCAAAGCCAGCGCGCTGTCTCCAGAGGCATGTGCGTTCGATGGATGAGTTTGGCGGCAATGGTGCGCGTGACGGTGCCGTTGGAGCTGATGAGTGCGTTGGTGGAGCGCAGGCCAAGATCGCGCAGCACCCGCATCGCGTAGGCGTGACGCCGGCCGGTCGCGATCACGATCTCCACATCCTGCCGCTCGGCGCGCAGCAGGGCAGCGCGGTTGCGAATGCTGACCCGGCCGTCGGAGCCGAGCAGCGTGCCGTCCATATCGATCGCAATGAGGCAGGGACGCATGGGGTCACGCTGTAAGACGTGAGCGCGGCCGCTGCGCACCGTCGCACAAGGGAGAAACCTTTGCCGCACGCACCGTTATCCCAACCCTTGTGCTCCGGCGCAAGCGGTTGACCCTCGCTATGCGGATCAGCCGTTTTCGCTACCATGGAAGGGATGCCGAAGATTGCTTACCTTGAATGCGCCCGTTGCGGAAATCGTATCTCCGCTGAGACACCCCAGACTCTCTGCCCGCTCGATGCCGGGACGTTGTATGTCCGCTACGACATGGAGGCGCTGAAGCGTTCCGCTCGGCGCGAGCATCCGGCGGAGTTGGCCGCGGCGTCGCCTGCCAGCCTCGGCATGTGGCGTTACCGGGACGTTCTGCCTGACGCCGAACCCGTAACGCTCGGCGAAGGTTGGACGCCGATGCTGCGTTCCAAACGCTACGACGGCTTGTTCATCAAAGAAGAAGGCGCAAACCCCACCGGAACCTTCAAGGCGCGTGGCCTGAGCCTGGCGGTGACGATGGCCAAGCACTACGGTCTGCGCCATCTGGCCGTGCCTTCAGCCGGCAATGCAGCGGGTGCATTGGCCGCCTACGCTGCCGCTGCGGGCATCGCCGCGCACCTTTTCATGCCCCAGGATGTTCCGCTGGCCAACTATCTGGAAGGCGTCGTGTACGGCGCGGATGTGAACATGGTGGACGGCCTGATCTCGGACTGCGCGCGCATGGTCGGCGAACACATCAAGCGGCAAAAGGACACGGGCGTTGCCGCCGAGGATGCCTGGTTCGACATCTCTACGCTGAAGGAGCCGTTCCGCGTCGAAGGCAAGAAGACCATGGGCTATGAGCTTGTTGAGCAGCTCGGCTGGCAGTATCCCGATGCGATCTTCTATCCCACGGGCGGCGGCGTCGGCCTGATCGGCATGTGGAAGGCCTTCGAGGAGATGGAGCAGCTCGGCTGGATCGATACTCGAAAGACGGGGGGCAAACGGCCTCGCATGTATGCGTTGCAGGCGGCAGGTTGTGCCCCGGTGGTCAGGGCCTTTGCCGAAGGTAAACCGGCCAGCGATTTCTACAACAACGCCGAGACCTTTGCCGCCGGCCTGCGTGTCCCCAAGCCGTATGGCGACAGCATCATCCTCGACATCGTGCGCCAGTCGGGCGGCACGGTGGTCAGCTCGGACGACGCGACGATTCTCGCGTCGATTCTGGATTGGGCAAAGCATGAAGGGCTGTTTCTCTCACCCGAAGGCGCGGCGGCCACGGCAGCTTTTGATGCTCTGCGCGGCAGCGGCAACATCAAGCCCGGCGAGCGTGTCGTGCTCTTCAACACCGGCGCCGGGTTGAAGTACACCGACACGGTTGCAGACGCCATGCATCTTCGCCGGCCGGGAACGCTGCCGACTTCGTTGCCAGTGGGCGGCATCATCACGCCGGTGTGAGCGCTGCCAGAACTTTGGGTGCCCCACCTTCGCGACAGCTCCATCGTCGCTAAGGTGGGTTCGCGCGAGGTGCGACCGCGTGTCGCGTAGCGAGGTGCCTGGGCTGGAACCCACCTTAGCCGCGAAAAAACTGCGGCGAAGGTGGGGCACCCGGCTCTGTTCTGGTGGGGCACCCGGTTTTGATCTTTTTGAACAACGCTATTTTACTTGCCGGCGAAGCAGGTTTTGCCGCCGACGCCCTTGGCGCCGGCGGCCTTTGCCGCGGGCTCGGTCATGTAGCGGCCATGGGCGGTTTTGCCGTAGAAGCGGTCGCCGGGGCAGTGGTACACGCTGGAGTTGGTGTTCACCCAGACCTTGTCCGGGCCACCGCCGGGAGCCTCCTGCATGGGAGCCTTGGCGCCCTTCGTCGCGGGCGCGCTAGTCTGGGGCGCGGCGGGTGCAGTCTGGGGTGTCGTACCCGTTTGCGCGGGCAGCGCGGTGGCGAAGGCGAGCAGGGCAGCGGCGGTAAAAGCGATCAGCTTCATGGTGGCACAATCTCCAGAAATGCAGGGGCGAAGCATGGATACCACACCCGTTGCGGGTGATCTTAGCAGGCAATCCGGGGCGCTTACACGGCCGTGGGTTCTTCAGGTACCTCGGCCGATACAGCTGCTCCTGCTCGTGTGGTCAGCGTAAGCGCCGCGAGCACGATCATCGCTCCGCCCACATAGGCCACGCCGCCGAGATGCTCATGCAGGATTACCACGCCCAGCACCGAACCCATCAGCGGCTCAATATTGAGCAGCACACCCGCCTGCGAGGCCGGAACGCGCGTCATGCCCCAGTTCCAAAGCAGCGTTGTACTGGCCGTGCACAGCAGCCCGCTGCCCGCCAGCGCGGCCCATGCCTTCAGCGAGATGCCGTGCACCGGCGGCAATCCCCAGATCGGCGGAACGCATACGGTGAGCATCAGAAAACCGGCCAGCAGGCCATAGGCCGACACCACCACCGGGCTGTGCTTCACGATGAGCCGCTGGTTGATCAGGATCCAGAACAGCGCGATCACCATCGACACAACGACCAGCAAGTCTCCGGTCAGCGATGGCCCATTGGTTGCGGTTGCATGATGATCGCCGCCGAGTGCGATCAGCCCTGCGCCCGCAGTGGAGACGGCCAGCGCCACCCAGCCGAGCGCCTGCAGCCGCTCCTGCGCAAAGATGACCGCGCCGACCGCCAGGATCACCGGCATGGTGCCCACCATAAGCGAGGCGTGCGAGACCGTGGTCATCGCAAGCCCGCGAAACTGCAGCAGAAACTGCACCGGAATGCCCAGAAACGAGCCCAGCAGCAGCCATCGCCACTCGCGGCGATTCAGCTGCGGCAGATGCGTAAACAGCATCGGCAGAAGGCCCAGCATGGCAAACGCGAAGCGGTAGAAGACCATCGCGCCGACGTTCATCTCCGCCAGCGCAATCTTGCCGAAGAAGAAGCCGCAACCCCAGAAGGCGCTGGCCAGCGCACAGGCGGCAAAGCCCCAGGCGCGGCCCCCTCGCTTCACTACCAGATCCGGCAGTTCTGCGCCGGAACCATGGGCGAGCCCACCTTGCAGCCAAAGGCCGCCGCAAATCCGGGCTGGTTCACGATCGGCCCATTGGCGCGGAAGTGATCGGGCGAGTGTGGATCGGTCAGCACGCGCTCGCGCACTGTCTGTGGCCGCGTATTTTCGCACCAGTTCTGCGCCCAGGCGATGTAAAACCGCTGCGTTCCCGTGTACCCGCTGATCTTCGCATTTACATCCACGCCGTCCTTCTTCGCGCGGTCGAGATAGGCCATGTACGCCAGCAGCAGACCACCGTTATCGGCCGTGTTTTCGCCCAGCGTCAGCTTGCCGTTTACGTGAACATCATCCACTGCAATGAAATTGCTGTACTGCTTATCCAGGCACGAGGTGCGCTCATCGAAGTTTTTCTTGTCCGCCGGGGTCCACCAGTTGTCGAGATTGCCCTGGCCGTTGAACTGCGACCCCTCATCGTCGAACCCGTGCGTGAGTTCGTGGCCGACCACGCCGCCGATATGTCCATAGTTCACGGCGAGATCCGCGTTCGGATCATAAAAAGCGGGTTGCAGAATGCCTGCCGGGAAGTTGATGTTATTCATACTCGGGTCGTAGTACGCGTTGATCGTCGGCGGCGTCATACCCCACTCCAGCCGGTCTACAGGCTTGCCGATCTTGGCGAGTTCGCGGTCGTTTTCAAACGCATCCGCACGCTGTTTATTGCCGAAGGCGTCAGTGGGCGAGATCGTCAGCTTCGAGTAGTCGCGCCAGTGCTCCGGGTAGCCGATCTTGTCCGTAATCGCGTGCAGCTTTTCCTTGGCGCGCACCTTTGTATCGGGGCCCATCCAAGTTAGCGTGTCGATGTCGCGGTCCATGGCGGCCTCGATGTCGTGCACCACCTCGAGCGTCTTGGCCTTGCTGTCCCCCGCAAAATACTGCTGCACGTAGACCTGCCCCAGGGCCTCGCCCAAGGCGCCATCCACGGTCTTCGCGCAACGTTTCCAGCGTGGCTGCTGCTGGGGCTGTCCGCTTAATTGCGTTCCATAGAAGTGGAAGTTCTCCGCGTCATACGCCGTCGGCAGAACGGCGGCGTAGGTGTGCAGCAGGTGATAGCGGAAGTACGCGCGCAGCACCTCGATCTTCGCGGACATCACGGTACTCACCATCACCGGAAAGAACTTGGGTGTCGCCACGTTCAGCGAGCTGACCTCCGGCGAATGAACTGCCTCGAGAAACGGCGCAAACTGCACGCCGTTCAGGCTCGATTCAAAGGCCGCCAGCGCCTGCGGATGGTAGACCGCGGCGGGGTCGCGCATCTCGGTGTTGGTCAGCGAGGCTTCGGCGAGCCTGGTCTCAAAGGCGAGGATGTCCCCGGCGTCTGCAGCCGCCCGCTGCGGGGGCTCGCCGGCCAACGTCAGCATTCTGGTGATGTGCTCGACGTACTGCTGGCGCAGCAGCTTGTCCTTGTCCCCCTGCCGGGTGTAGTAGTCGCGCTCCGGCAGGCCCAGGCCGCCCTGCGAGACCACGGCAATCTGCTTGGTGGAATCCTTGAAGTCCTGCATCTCGCCGTAGCCGAAGAGCACATCGACACCGTAGCGCTGCAATTCGCCGGCAAAGTAGGGAAGGCCCGCCTTGGTGACGCGATCGATCTGGTCCAGCAGCGACTGCGCCGGCGCAAGCCCTTTTGCATCGATCGACGCAGTGTTCATGCAGGCGGCATAGTCGTCGCCGATCTTCCCCTCGTTTGGCGTCCGTCCCGCCGAGTCATTGGCGTACTTGGTCAGAATGCCCTGCAGCCGCTCCGAGTTGACGTTGTAGAGCGTGTAGAACTGATCGACATCGGTCTGGTCCGAGGGAATCGGGTGCTTTGCGGCAAAATTGCCACAGGCGAACTTATAGAAGTCGTTGCAGGGATTTACGGCCGTATTGAGCGCAGACGTATCGAACGCCGGTGCGAGCTGATAATGCGGCATAACGGGCATGGCTGCCGGAGCCGCTGCGGAACCCTGCGCCAGTGCCTGAAGCGGCAACCCAAAAGCCGTCAAAGCCAAAGCCGTATACGTCAGGCCGGCGCGCCGGCAAACACCTTGCATCATGGATCTCACTCCTTCTATTCGCAGCGACGCGGTGGAAGCGGCGGTGTGCCGCTGCGGCGTTCGCCCGCTGTCCCCTGTTTCATCTAAACTAATAGCCTACAAGGAACGGAGCGGGAGGCCAGGCCAAATCTCCATGTCCTTTACATGGCACAATCGCATCGCGTCGCGCGGGTGGAGCACATGCTTGCCTGCGCTGTTGTTGCTGGCGAGCACGCTTGCTGCATCTGCCGCTAAAACCCCGGTCCCGGCGGTGCGCCTGCCGCTCGCGGCATTGGGTTTTCCCGGTTATCCCGTCGCCCTGATGCATGCCGGCGCCTCGATGGCCACCATTCATGTGCTCGACGACAAACATCTGCTCTTCACCTATGGGCTGCGCTCGCTGGTGCCGCGCATCCCGGGCGATGACGCGAACGACCATGACCGGCTCGTCGGCGCGGAGGTCGTCGAGGTGCCCAGCGGCAAGGTCCTCGCCCGCGCCGAGTGGCATCTGCACGACTACGGCCGCTATCTGTGGAGCGTTGGCCGTGGCGTGTTTTTGATGCGCTCCGGCGACGAGCTTTCCGTATTCGCCCCGCTGCGCGGCCTCGCCTCCGGCACGGCCTTCCTGCGAACCGCCCTGCCGCACCGGCCGGGTCATCCCATGGTGGTGTCCGCCTCGCCGGATGGACAGATCATCACCGTGGAGCTGCAGAAGAAGTCGGAAGAAGGGGAGGACGAAGGCGACGGGCAGCCCCGGCGGAAGCACACGGTGGTTGAGTTCTATCGACTCGCCGTCCCCGCCAAAGAGGATGGACCCGTTGCCTTGCAAGCCGCCGGCGTGATCGGCTCCCCGGAGCTGCTGCGTCTGGCGCTGGATGGCGACGGCTATCTGTGGGCAGACGATCTCGAGCGCAATCGCTGGTCCGTCAGCTTCAACGAGTACGAGGGCAAGCCGCAACAGCTCGCGGCGGTAAACAGCACCTGCGCTCCCCGCCTGGAGCTGCTGGGCCGCAGCGAGTTCGCGACCCTGACGTGCGGCACCTCGGAGGACACGGAGATGCTGACCGCCTACGGCTTCGATGGCCACGAAAACTGGGAGGAGCACCTCGGCGACATGTCCCAACCCCCGGCCTTCGTAACGGCCTCCACGGCAGGCCGCTTCGCGATGAGCCGCCTCGTCGCGTCCAGCGGCGGGTCAGGAATCAACGGGCTCGGTGACGCGGGAAGCCTCATCCAGGAGATCCGGGTGTATGGGACGGAAAGCGGCGATCTGCTGCTCAACATCGCCTGCCTACCGGTGGCGCGCACACCGGAAAACTTCGACCTCTCCGCCGATGGCCGGACCTTGGCCGTTCTGGGCACCGATTCGATCAATTTGTACAGACTGCCGGAGCTAAGCGCGCGTGATCGCAAGGATCTTGCGGATGCCGAAACCATGATGCCGCCGCTGGCGAGTGGACCTGTGAGTTTGCGGCGCATCACGCGCCCGGTCGCCGAAGAAGAGCAGGCTGTCTCCTCCGAGGAGACCACGGCGCCACAACCGCCGGTTCCGGCGGCAACTGCAGCTTCCGCGGAAGCGCCTGCGGCAGTAGCTGCGGGAGCGCCTGCGGCTAGGTCCTCGCCGGCTTCGGCAGAGACAACGAGTGTGTCAGGGGACAGCAATTCCGGGCCGCGGAAGCCACCAACCCTTCTTGAGCCCGGCGAGCAGCCCGAGTATAAAGACCGAAGTAAGCCGGAGTGAGCGCTGTTGAATGATTGAACTTATCATCCCGTAACGAAGTGGAGGGATCTGCTTTCCTCAGCTTCGGCGACCAAGCCTGGCAAAAGCGGATCCCTGCGCTACGCTGCGGGATGACAAATCCAAATAGATATCGATCGGAAACTGCCTTAAGCAGCCTTGGTCGCGAGCGCCTTCACGCGGGCGTTCAGACGGCCCTTGTAACGGCTGGCGGTGTTCTTGTGCAGAACACCCTTCTGCACGCTCTTGTCGAGGATCGACACGGTGGCACGGTACTGCGTGGCGGCAGCCTGCGCATCGCCGGCGGTGAGGGCCTCACGCATGGCGCGCAGAACAGTGCGCAGCTTGGAACGGTTGGAACGGTTTACAGCCGTCCGCGTAATGGTCTGGCGGGCGCGCTTCAGGGACGAGACATGATTTGCCATCTAAACTCTTTTCATAACCCGAACTATGCGGGGACTGTTTGCAGGCCAATGCCGGTGCGGACACAGCAAAGGCCGCATCAACTGCAACTTTCCAATTTTAGAGTCGAAGGGGAACTCCGTCAATAATTTTGGTCTAAACGGTAGTGGGTCAGTTTGAAGACCGCCGCAATCAATGTTGCCGGAAACCCCGGCGGGTGATTGGCACACGGGAGCAATCTCGGGGAGGAGCAGGCTGAAGAACAGTTAGGCTATCGGGGCTTCTTTGCTGTGGCGTCGCCGATGCCGAGTGTTGTTGTCTCCCTGCGTTGCGCCACAAGCAAAACCCAATACGACATAACCACCGCGAATGCGGGCACCCAGATATCGGTGCGCAGGAATGCCCGGAAACCCTGGTCGTGAAATGCCTGCCGGTTGAAGATACATTCGCCAACGAGAGCTGACGCTCCAATCCGACTCCACATCAGCAAGCGCTTCTTCCGTTCTGAGTGCTCGTCTCCCATAAACTCTCCTGATTGTGCTTTACCAGACCGACAAGGGATTGGACAGTTCTCCGATAGGAGCATTCTAGACCTGTCCTCAGGTCCTGCGCCGGCCTGGTTTGTTTTCTGCAATTGAATTGCCCGTGAAGTCGGCTCTCGGAAACTTCAAATTGACCCACTACCGTCTAAACGGCTCATTTGCCAGAACTTGTGCGGACACGTGAAAGCGTTTCTCGCGGACCTGAGAGAGCAAGAAAAAAGCTCCCCAAAGAAGCAAGGCCGCGACCACGGCAGCTATGAGGACGAAAAGAAGAAGAACTTGGGTCTGGCTCACTTCTCATCCTTTCTGCTGGTCTCTGATCACCCAAAGACCCCAATGTCACCAAAGGCCCCAATGCGATTTAACCATCGGTGAGTCGAGTTTGAGCCTTGTTTTCCAGAAATTCTCTTGACCGGCTCGGCCTTCTAGAGCTACGCTCCCCCCAATATCGTTATGCCGTTGGCACCTCCAGCCAATTCGATGGCAGCGTGGCGCAGGACAGGCCACCGGCAGCAGCCGGCGGAGATGTTCGAATTCCTGCAAGCCCCAAAGCTCCTGAAGACCCGTCGCCCGCGCAACGGTGTTCACTTTCCCACATCTAAAACTCTGGAACACCCTGACGGAGGTCAGATCCCTCTTTGGTAAAAACATCGCTCCCCCTCACGCCCGGTATCGAGCCGCTTTACGGCACACGCGACGAGAACCTTCGTCTGATGGAAGATAGCCTCGGTGTCCAGATCGACCTTCGATCGGATTCGGTTCGTGTGATGGGTGAGGCAGGTGCCGTGGCCCGCGTGGAAGGCATCTTCACAGACTTTGAGCACCTGCGCCGAACCGGCATTCACCCGCACAACGGTGAGCTGAACTCACTGCTGCGCGTCGTCGTTGCCGACCCCACCGTGACGCTGCGCGGCCTGATCGAAAGCGGCAAGCAGCGAGCCGCCGGCACCAAGCGCGTCGTGCAGCCGCGGACACCCAACCAACGCAAATACCTCGAAGCCATCGAGAACAACGACATGGTCTTTGGCCTGGGGCCCGCAGGGACCGGCAAGACCTACCTCGCGGTCGCCATGGCGGTCAGTGCGCTGCTGGCAAAGAAGGTTACCCGCATCATCCTCGTCCGGCCAGCGGTGGAGGCCGGCGAACGGCTCGGCTTTCTGCCCGGATCGCTGCAGGAGAAGGTCGATCCCTACATGCGGCCGCTGTACGACGCGCTCTACGACCTGATCGACCCCGCCAAGGTCGACCGTATGCTGGAGACCGGCGTCATCGAAATAGCACCGCTGGCATTTATGCGCGGCCGCACGCTGAACGACGCCTTCATCATCATGGATGAGGCCCAAAACACCACCAAAGAGCAGATGAAGATGTTTCTCACCCGGCTCGGCAACGGCTCGCGGGCGGTCATCACCGGCGATCTCACACAGATCGATCTCCCAAATCCAAAGAAGAGCGGCCTGCTCGAGGCGCTGCGTGTGCTCGAAGGCGTAGAGGGCATCCGCTTCTGCCACTTCGAGGACGTGGACGTGGTACGCCACGCGCTCGTGCAGCGCATCGTGCAGGCCTACGACCGCCATGGGCGCGCCGAACAGGTTCCGCTTTCCATGGAGACGGAATCGGCGATGTCCCTGGCCGTCGGTGCGGAGTCGGGGAACGGATCCCGGACCTCCTCTTTGACCTCAAGGAGCAAACCACAGTAGGTGACAGCCGACCTCAGGGGAAGAGCATGATCGCGCTCGAGCCTCCACGGGAGTTCGCGGGCGCCGCCGATCCCTGGCGCGCGCTGGGCCTCTCCCGGGGTGGCCTTACCCGTTTTCTCGCTACCGCCCAAACGGCAGCCGGGCTGAACGGCGAGCTGGAGGTCCTGCTCGCCGACGACCGCGTGCTGCGCCGCCTGAATCGCGATTTCCGCGGCAAAAACCAGGCCACGGACGTGCTCAGCTTCCCCGCACCGCCCGAACTCGCGGGCGTTCATGCGGGCGATCTGGCCATCTCGCTGGAGACTGCCGCGCGCCAGGCGGAAGAGCACGGTCATACGCTCCGCGACGAGATTCGCATCCTGTTGCTCCACGGTGTGCTACATCTCGTTGGAATGGATCATGAAACCGATGAAGGCGAGATGGCCGTACGCGAAGCCGAGCTGCGCCGCCGCTTGCGGCTGCCCGTCGGTCTGATTGCACGCGTTGCAACGCGCACTCCCACTCGCCGTGCGTCGGCACGCGGCGTACAGGCGGGGGCAAAGCCTCGCAGGGAGACGCGTTGAACCTTCTCTACACCATCGGCGTGCTCGCGATGCTCGGCCTGATGACGCTGGCGGCGTACGCCGAACGGATGTACGTCGAGATGGAGCGATTCCTGCCACGCGATGCCGGAGAGGCCGTCGAGTTCTGGGAGAACGACGTCGAACCCAGGCTGCGACTGGGCCGGGACTCCGCCGCGATCTCGGCGTGGGTCTTGTCACAGGTAGCCCTTGGCGGGCTGGCGTTGTTGTTTGCCAGCCGCATTGCCTGGAACCAACCGCATCTTTGGCTGCGGGTTGGCCAAGTGGTGCTGGAGCTTGGGCTGGCGGTGTTGATCTTCGGCCGTCTGCTGCCGCAGCTGCTGTTCACGCGCACGCCTGTGGAATGGATTCGCTGGGTGGCCGTGCCTTTGCGCATTCTGCTGTACCTTGTACTGCCCATCACGCTGCTGATCTCGCTGGTTCTCTCCATCGTCAGCCTTGCCGAACCGGAGACCCCCGACGAGGATCGCCCACAGAACGAGGCCTTCGACGCGTTGCTGGAGGCCGGCGAAGAAGAAGGCATCTTTGAGGAGGGCGATCGCGAGCTGGTGCGCTCCGTCGTCGAGTTTGGAGACATGGTTGTCCGTGAGGTGATGACGCCACGCCCGAACGTGATCGCGGTGCCTTCCACGATGACTCTCGCCGCTTTCACGGAGGTGGTAAAGCAGTGCAATGTGTCGCGTGTGCCTGTGTACACAGGCTCCCTGGACAACGTGACGGGCATCGCCTTTGCCCGCGACCTGCTGGGTGTGAATGAATCCGAAGCTGCCTTCCGCACGACCTCAGGCCTGGCCCGTGAGGCGCATTTTGTGCCGGAAACCAAGAAGGTCAACGAGCTTCTGCGCGAGATGCAGCGGGGCAAGCAGCATATGAGCCTCGTCATCGACGAGTATGGCGGGGTTGCGGGGCTCGTTACCATCGAGGACCTGCTGGAAGCCATCGTCGGTGAGATTGAAGACGAGCACGATACGCCTGAGATCGGCGATGCTCCCGTCGCGGAAGAGGGCGGAACCTTTCTCATCCCCGGCAGCTTCGAGGTCAGCCGGCTGCGCGAGCTCTTTCTGCCGTCGATGGCTGACGAACTTTCCTCATCCACGGAAGCCGCGCAGGATGGCACAGAAGAATTGCGCGAACAGTTGCTGCCGCAACTGCTTACCGGTTATGAGGCCACCACGGTGGGCGGTCTGGTGAGCGAGATCGCAGGCCACATCCCGCTGCCCGGTGAGGTCGTCGAGGACGGCCCCCTGCGGCTGGAGGTGTTGGCCTCCACGGATCGCCTGGTGGAGCGCGTGCGCGTGGGCCTGCAAGGCGGCCTGAACCCCACAGAGCCGGAGTAGATCGCGTTTCTTTGCGTTCCTCTGTGCAAAACTCTGCGGCTTTTGCGTTCCCGCTTTTTCGACCGGGATAGAGGCGGAACGCAGAGGACGCAAAGGTTACGCAGAGGACGCGGAGGTGTCCTTGGACTTCTGTAGTGCGATGATGGAGGCATGGCGCTACGCTCCGGGTTCGTCTCCATCATCGGCCGCCCCAACGCGGGCAAGTCGACCCTGCTGAACGCGCTGCTGGGCCAGAAGCTCGCGATCGTTACGCACAAGCCGCAGACCACGCGCACACGTATTCAGGGCGTGCTCGAATTGCCGCTGCGGAAAAAGACCAAGACCGATCCGGGCCGGCCCGCAGCGCAGATTGTCATGGTCGATACACCCGGCGTACACAAGGGCGAGACCCAGCTGGATCGCCGCATGTTGCAGGAGGTGCAGGATGCGCTGGAGGCTCGCGATGCAGTGCTGTTTATCGTGGATGTAACGCATCGCCTGCCCGGTGCTATACCCGAGCCGAAGCAGGACGAGGCGGACGCAAGCGGTGAACGCAAGGTGCGCACGCTGGGCCAGCACAAACGTTCCTTGTCCAAGGCCGAAGACGATTTCGCCTTGCAGCTTATCAAGCGCATCGATTGCCCCGTTCTGCTGGTGCTGAACAAGATCGATGCGCTGCCCAAGAGCGCGCTGCTGCCCATCATCGCGCATTGGACGGCGCTGCATACGTTTGCGGAGGTGATCCCCATCTCCGCGCGCAAGAGCGAGAACCTTGAGCTGCTGCTGGATCGCGTGGTCGCGCATCTGCCCGAAGGTCAACGCTATTTTCCTAAGGACCAGCTCACCGATCAGCCGGAACGCTTCCTGGTTGCAGAGCTGATTCGCGAAAAAATCCTGATGCTCACCGGCGAAGAGGTTCCGTACGCCGCAGCTGTCGTTGTGGAGAGTTTTGAAGAGCCGCCCACGCGCAACAAGGGCAGGGACGGCAAGCTGCCGGTGACCAAAATTGCTGCCGCGATCTTCTGCGAGCGCACCGGGCAAAAAGCGATTCTCATTGGCAAACAAGGCTCGATGCTCAAGCGCATCGGCACCACGGCACGCAAGGAGATCGAAGCGGTGCTGGGCACGCGCGTGTTTCTCGAGCTGTTCGTCAAGGTGCGTGAAGACTGGCGCGCCTCGGCGGGCTTCGTCGATGAGCTCGATTGGCGCCGGCAGCTGGAAACCATCGCCGACAAGCAACAACTGGCACGCAGCCTGTCCACGCAAGCGGAGGCACGGGAACTTGAAGAAAACAGCAAGGACGCTGATTGATCTCCGCATTGTTTCGGCGCTGGGGCGTGCAGGCTGTACCGCTCCGCACCGCACGGCTGCGACTCGTCGCGATCACGCCGGAGATGCTCAACGCGGAGACGCTGGACCATGCCGCGCTGGGAAATCTTCTGCAGGCCCAGATCCCCGCTGATTGGCCGGCGGAGCACTGGGAGCCAGCTGTGTGGGCGCACATCCTCGCGCAGTACAGGGCATCGCCGGGCACCTTCGGCTGGCATCGCTACATGGTCAGCGAAGATAAGCCGAGCCGGCTCGTCGGCTGTTTGGGCGGTTTCCCTTGTGCAGACGGAGATGTAGAGATCGGCTACTCGGTGGCGAACTCCGCGCAGCTGCAGGGCTTTGGCAGTGAAGCTGCGTGTGCGCTGATGAGTTGGCTGCTATGCCGTCCCGAGGTGCGCTCCGTCAGCGCACAGGCCTTTGAGACCGCACTGGGCTCCATCAAGATCATGCAGCGTTGCGGCATGATCTGTGTGGGAATCGGCGATCATCCCGGCACGGTGCGCTACCGGCGTTGGCGGGACGGTATTGTTTGAAAACGCTGTTGACTTTTATTGGCCGCTTTTCTGGTTGTCATTCCCGAAGGGAATCTGCTGTTTCTTTTCATCATGAGCACTTTCGTGGAACCCACCTTAGCGACGAGGAAGCTGTCGCGAAGATGGGGCACCCATTTTGTTTGGCTTAGTCGTTTAGCTGGATGCCGAGCGCCTTCATCTTCCGATACAGATGCGAGCGCTCCAGGCCCAGCGACTCTGCCGCGCGGCTGATGTTTCCGTGCGAACGGTCCAGCTCCTTCAGGATGTAGTCGCGCTCATACGCCTCACGCGCCTGCTGCAACGTGGAGAACTCTTCCCGGCCATCGCGACCATTGGTGCGGCCCTCTGTCCTCTGCACCAGCATCGGCAGATGCTTTACCTCAATGCGCATGACCTTGGGGTTCAGGATCAGCACACGCTCCATCACATTGCGCAGCTCGCGCACGTTCCCGGGCCAGTGATAGCCGCGCAGCTGCAGCAGTGCGGATTCGGAGATCTCTACGCGCGGACGGCCATACTGCTGCCCGAATTCACTTAAAAACTCACGCGCCAGCAGCGGAATATCCTCCTTGCGATCCCGCAGCGGCGGCACGAAAAAGGGAATCACGTTGAGGCGGTAGAAGAGATCCTCGCGGAAATTACCGCGGATAATTTCTTCCTCGAGATCCTTGTTCGTTGCAGCGATCACACGTGTGTCCACGAGCACAGGACGTGAAGCGCCCACGGGATAAAAGCGCTGCTCGTCCAGCGCGCGCAGCACTTTGGCCTGTGTCTTCAGACTCATGTCGGCGACCTCATCGAGGAACAGTGTGCCGCCATCGGACCGTTCAAAGGTCCCGCGCTTTTCGTTGGGTTGATTGGGGCCGCCGGGACCGGCGCCATGACGGTAGCCGAAGAGCTCGGTCTCGATAAAATCTTCAGGAATCGCGGCGCAGTTCAGCTCGACCAGCGGCCTGTCGCGACGCGCCGACTCCGCATGAATCAAGCGCGCAATGCGTTCCTTGCCCGTGCCCGATTCGCCGAAGATAAGCACGCGTCCATTCGTTGGGGCCATGAGGCCGATCTGCTGCCGCAGCGCTTTCATCGACATAGATTGGCCGGTAACGGAGCCGGTGGTCGCCAGCTGCTGCACAAACTCGTGATTATCCTCACGCAGTTGATGAGCTTGCAAAGCGTTGCGCAACACAAGCAATGTGCGCTCCAGCGAAAGCGGCTTCTCTAAAAAATCAAAGGCGCCCAGCTTGGTTGCGCGCACGGCGGATTCGATGGTGCCGTGACCGGAGATCATGATGACCTCGGGGGCGCTGGCGCGGCGATCGCCGGTGTCGCTGCGCCGGATCTCGGCGAGAACGTCCAGGCCATCGCCGTCGGGCAGCCAGATATCGAGCAAAACCGCCTGGAAATCGGCATCACGCAGCAGAATGAGTGCTTCCGCCACGCTCCCGGCGGTGGTCACGCCGTAATCTTCTTCGCGCAGAATGGCTTCAAGCGAGCTGCGGATATCCGCTTCATCATCGACGATCAAAACGTGATTCATGCCAGCGCTCGCTCCTTCCTGCCCGTTTGCAACGGAGCTGAATTCGACGCTGATTCGTCAGTCTCTGCATCAACGGAAGGAGCCGGCCGCAGCTCTACGATGAAGCACGCACCCGAGGGCAGATTCTTCTCTGCGCGTATGCTGCCGCCGTGTTCCTGAACGATTTTCGCGGCGATGGAAAGGCCGAGCCCCGTCCCGCGTTGCTTGGTGGAGAAGTAAGGAAGAAACAATCGTTCGCGCATCTCGTCCGTAAGACCAGGCCCGGTGTCGGATACGGTGAGTTCCATCATTCCTGATTCCAGAAGCCGGGTCGACACGGTCATTTCGCGGAGCAGACTCTCGCTCATCGCCTCGGCTGCGTTGTCGATCAGGTTGGAGATAGCACGTTTGAGTGCCTCCGGATCCGCAAGCACCAACGGGAGCGCCGTGCCAAGCTGCCGTCGCAGACGAATGCTTCCAAGCCGGCCCATGAACAAAGCGAGCGAGTTTTCGACAATGGTGTTCAGATCAGCCGGACGCGGGTGCGCCGTGGGAAACTCTGCCAATGCGCCGAACTGATCGACCAGCGAACGCAGCGTTTCTACCGATGCGCCGATGATGTCGGTCGAATGCTGAATCACTTCGATGGATCGTGTGGGCAGACCCTTTTCCGCGAACGCAGGTTGCAGGCGATCGATGTGACGGCGAATAAGTTCGGCATTCAGCGAGATCGGCGTAAGTGGATTCTTGATCTCGTGCGCGACGCGTCGCGCCACCTCCTTCCACGCGCTCTGTTTTTGCGCGCGCAGCACCTCGGACACATCCTCCAGCACGAGCACGTATCCCAGATGCTCGCGCGCGGCAACCGGGCCGCGTTCCAGCAATGCGACCACAGCCGAGACCTGCAGCACACCGGAGTTGGCGGGCAGCTGCAGTTCCGCCGAGGCGGAGCCCATGCGATGGCTGCGCTGCATCAACCGCTCGAGCACTTCGATGGTCTCCGTCGGCAGAACCTCCTTCAGCGGAACGCCCACAAAAAGCCGTTCGCCGCCGGGATCGAGCATCTCGGAGAACGCACGATTGACCAGCACGATGCGGCGCTCGGGCGATAGCGTGACCAGGCCGGTGGGAATGGTTTCGATGATGGTTTCGAGCTCGGTGCGGCGCTGCTCCAGTGAGGAGTTCAGCTCGCTCAGTTGTGCGGCAGAGGCCTCCGCCGCGGAACGCGCCGACTCAAGATCGGCGGCCATGGCGTTGAAGCTGTCGACCAGTTCGCCCAGCTCCTCCGTTGCGGATTGCTCGACCCGTCGCGCGTAGTCGCCGGCGGCGATCGCCTCCATCGCCTCGGCGAGCGATTCCATGGGCCGTGTTACCTGCTTGGCGGTGTTCAGCGCCAGCCAGCAGCACGCAAACAGCGCCAGAACGGTGATGAGCAGCAGCAAACCTGTGTAGAGACTGCGAATCTGCCGGCGTTCGCGGAAGATGGTCCAGTAGGTCGCGGCTGCCGTGCGCAACCGCAGGTTGGTAGCCGCGACATCGCTGGGCAGGGGCAGCCCGACGATCACGAGGCCGCCATTCTTCAGGCCCGCCATGGCGAGGCTATAGTCGACGCCGCTGATGGAGAACAGCGAAGACTCGTTCCGCTGCGCCGCCGCCAGCACGGCGAGGGCAGTGGAGGAGGAGGTTGCGTTCGGCGTTGCAGCAATCGTCTGTGTGGCGGACGGGGGATAGGTTTCACCCTCCTCGGGGCTGGCCAGCTCTGCACTCGGGGACGGCGCCGCAAGGGTCGCATTGGCGTGAGGAAGGTGGAATGAGGTGACCGGCGCGCCTTCGCGGTAGAGCACGGCAAAGCCACCCTGTAAGGTGAGCTCATGTTTTTGCAGGGCACGATGGACCGCGGCGATCGTGCCCGCGTCTCCAGCGCGCGCATGGGATGTGGTGGGTTTTGCTGCAGCCGAGAGTGCAGGGGAATCCGCGAGCTCTACGGCGATGCTGTCGGCTTCAGAGCGCGCATTCGCGTTGGCATAGCGCGCCAGGGCATTCGCCAGGCTGTCGGCATCGTCGCGAATGGCTGTCACTGGTTGCGAAAACCAGCGATCGACCGCACGGTTCATCAGCAGATAGCTGAACGCAAGCATGAACACCAGCGGCACCAGCGAAACCAGCACCGCTCCCCACAGCATGCGCGTTCGCAGGCGCGTACCCAGCACACGGCTGCGCTGATCGGCGTAGAGCTTCAGCAGATTGCGGACCAGGACAACCAGCACACCCACAAACAGCAGAAAGGCAACGATGGAGAGCGCGAGAAAGACCAGCGTCTCAATCGGCGACTGCGGATCCAGCAGGCGAAGATTGAACGCGTTCAGCGCAGCGAGCGCCAGAAACAGCACCAGCAGGCTGACGAGAAGAACGATGACCCAGGCCCGCCGGCTGCTTTTGTCGCCCATGCAAAGCAGTCTACGCCGACGGGTGCCCCACCTTCGCGACGGCTTCCTTGTCGCTAAGGTGGGCTCGGGTCCGCCTGTCGCGGCACCTCAGTGGCGGCCCGCACCCATCTTAGCCGCAAGAGCCGCGCCGAAGGTGGGGCACCCTGTTTGTGTATACCGGTATTTGTGGCTATCGAAGCAAACTCGAAACTGGCGTGAACTCGCGGCCCTGGCTCTCCGCCACAGCCTTGTAGGTCAGCTTGCCATCGATGGTGTTCACGCCCTCGGCGATCCTGGGGTCGCTTGCAATGGCAGCCTTCGCTCCCATTTTGGCGAGCTTCAACACATACGGGAAGGTCGCGTTCGTTAGCGCCAGCGTGCTGGTGTTGGGCACTGCCGCGGGCATGTTGGTGACGCAGTAATGCACCACGCCGCCGACCTCGTAGCTCGGGTCGGAGTGCGTGGTGGGCTTGGCGGTTTCGATGCAGCCGCCCTGGTCGATGGCAACGTCCACGATGACAGAGCCCTTTTTCATCCTGCCGACCATAGCGCGCGTGACGATCTTGGGCGCGGCGGCTCCCGGAATCAGCACGCCGCCGATCACGAGATCAGCTTCTGACACTGCGCGCTCGACGTTGTAGCTGTTTGAGGCCAGCGTAAACACGCGGCCTGAGAAGATGTCATCCAGTTCGCGGAGGCGGTTCAGGTTCAGGTCCACCAGAGTGACCTTGGCGCCCAGTCCCAGCGCCATCTTAGCCGCGTTCGTGCCCACAATGCCGCCGCCGATGATGCATACATTGCCGGGCGGGACACCGGGAACGCCGCCCAGCAGTACGCCACGGCCGCCGTGCTCCTTTTCAAGGTACGTTGCGCCGATCTGCACCGAAAGCCGCCCCGCCACCTCGGACATGGGCGTCAGCAAGGGCAGCGCCCCGGCGCGGTCGCGCACGGTCTCATAGGCAATGCCGGTGACTTTTTTCTGCAGCAGGGTGTCGGTGAGTTCAGTGAGCGGCGCGAGGTGCAGATAGGTGAACAGCGTCAGGCCTTCGCGGAAGTGGTAGTACTCCCCCTTGGTGGGTTCCTTCACTTTGACGACCATGTCCGCCAGCCGCCACACGTTGTATGCGTCGCCGACGATCTCCGCGCCTACCGCCTGATAGTCGTCATCGGGGAACGACGAGAGGGCTCCGGCGTCGTGTTCCACCAGCACTTTGTGCCCTGCCTCTGTGAGTGCCTTTGCGCCCGCGGGCGTCACGCCCACGCGGCTTTCGTGATCCTTTACTTCTTTGGGAACGCCAATGATCATGCCAACTATTCTCCGGTCCTGCTTCGATTCTAGCGGTTGGCGGCAGGCACAAAGGCTTGAGGATAACCCGTCGCTGCAGCCAAGGCGCTGGAGAGCCGAAGCCGTACAATAGATCATCCTCGTTGAAATGGGACCAAAACCGCTTCATGTACTCCAAGAGCTTTCAAACGCGTACCGGCCGCGTGAGCAACATGCGGTCTATCTTCTCGCTGTTTTCGAGCGATCTCGCGATCGATCTCGGAACGGCGAACACGCTGGTCTACGCCGCGGGCAAGGGCATCATCGTCAACGAGCCCTCCATTATCGCGGTGAACCGGGTGACGAACGAGGTGGAGGCCGTCGGCAAAGAGGCCAAGGAGATGCTCGGCCGCACGCCCGGCAACATCATCGCCATCAAACCCATGAAAGACGGTGTAATTGCGGACTTCAAGCACACCGAAAAGATGTTGAACTACTTCATCCAGAAGGCGCATAACCGCAAGATGATGGTGCATCCGCGCATCGTCATCGGCGTTCCCAGCGAGATCACGCAGGTGGAAAAACGCGCTGTCATGGACTCGGCCTATCGCGCCAAGGCATCCGAGGTGCACCTCGTCGAGCAGGCGATGGTTGCGGCCATCGGCGCGGGTTTGCCCATCACCGAGCCGGGCGGCAACATGGTCGTCGACATCGGCGGCGGCACCACGGATATTGCCGTGATTTCGCTTGCAGGCATCGTGTATTCGCGCTCCGTACGCATGGCCGGCAATCAGATGGACGATGCCGTGCAGACGTACCTGAAGCGCAAGTACAACCTGCTGATAGGCGAGCGCACGGCCGAGCAGGTGAAGATTGAGCTTGGCTCGGCTTTTCCGCTCGACAAGCCGATCACGATGGAGATCAAGGGCCGCAATCTCATCGAGGGCGTCCCGAAGACCATCACGATTGAAGATTCCGAGATCCGTGAGGCCCTTAGTGAATCGATTGCGACCATCATGAATGCGATCCGTGTGGCGCTCGAGCGCACACCGCCCGAGCTTTCAGCCGACATCTCCGATCGCGGCATCGTGCTTACCGGCGGCGGCGCGCTGATCAAAAATCTCGACAAACGTATCCGCGAGGAGACTGGCCTTCCCGTCTCCATCGCCGACGATCCATTGGCATCCGTCGTGCTCGGCACGGGCAAGATGCTGAGTGATTTCCGGCTGCTGCGCAAGATTTCAATCGACTAGGCGCGCCCGATTTATCTCCGAGCCACATGGATCAATTCCTCGGCTCCACGCTCGTGCAGGTGAAGGCCACAGGCAAGATTTGCCCATTGTTCACCTTGGTCGTGAAGGCGACGGCATTCGACATTGCCGCTGACACGGCATGCTCCTCATCGGGACTATCCACCGGCAGAATAAATTCTTCGGCGCTTGCGGCCTGTGGGCCTGCGCTCGGCTCGAAACGTCGCACCGTCACGTTGTATCGTTTCAGCATGGCTTGCTCCTTCTGCCCTTCGTTCTTGGGCTTCCTGTACTCTGACGCTGATTTCCGCTTCGGCATCACACCCGGAGCAGCGTACGCCTCGCGATGACGCCGAGAAACGATTCGCAAGCACGATCTTCAGACGTACAGGGTGACTCTGCGGGGCTGCAGGTGCGCAATTCCGCCGAGTGCCGTTGGGACCTCATCGCCTTGGGCGAAGTCATGCTGCGCTTCGATCCCGGCGAAGGCCGCATCGCCGGTGCGCGCTCCTTTCGCGTCTGGGAGGGCGGCGGCGAATATAACGTTGCGCGCGGCGCAAGGCGCTGTTTTGGCTTGCGTTCCTCGGTGATCACGGCATTGGTAGACAATCCTGTGGGCCGTCTCGTGGAAGACCTCATGTTGCAGGGCGGTGTTGATACCTCGCACCTTGCATGGAAGCCGTTCGATGGCATTGGTCGCGCGGCGCGCAATGGGATTTATTTTCTTGAGCGTGGCTTCGGGGTGCGCGCTGGCCTGGGCACCATGGATCGCGGGCATACGGCTGTGTCGCAGATGCGGCCGGGCGATGTGGACTGGGACACGATCTTTGGCGTTGAAGGTGTGCGCTGGTTTCACACCGGCGGCATCATGGCCGCACTCAGCGAAGACACAACGGAGCTTGTGCGCGAAGCGATGATCGCCGCCAAGCGTCATGGCACGGTGGTCAGCTTCGATTGCAATTACCGTCCCTCGCTTTGGAAGGCGCGCGGCGGCCGCCAGGGTTCCGTCGATGTGAACCGCGCGCTGATGCCTCATGTCGATGTGCTCTTCGGCCATGAGGGTGATGTCGCGGCGACACTCGGCGAGAGCTCACATGGGCCCGTATGGCACACGCTCGAAAGCTACGCTCCCATGGCCGAGCGCGTGGTGGCCGAATTTCCGAGTATCAAGGTGATCGCCAGCACGGTGCGGCGTCCGCACACGGCAAATCACAATGGATGGGGCGCCTTCGGCTACGCACAGGGGCAGGCGTATGCCGCCATGAGCTTTGAGGATCTTGAGATCCTGGACCGTGTGGGCGGAGGGGATTCTTTCGCCTCGGGACTGCTCTATGGGTTGATGGCCGGCAAAGGCCTGCGCTGGGCGCTCGACTGTGGCGTGGCGCACGGGGCGCTCGCGATGACCACCGCGGGCGACAGCTCCATGGCGACCTTGGCCGAGGTAGAACGGTTGATGAGTGGCGGGGGCGCGGGAACTGTGCGCTGAGCGGTTCTGCATGCCGCTAACCATGCTTTCAATTGCCAGTAACGTGAAGGGATGAGTGAGCAACGATGATGCTGAGCAAAGCGGAAGTAATCAACACCATGCGCAGCGTCGGGCTTGTGCCCGTGCTGCGAGCCGAAAGCGAAGACCAGGCGCTTGCGCTGGCCGAGGCGATTGCGGCCGGCGGCGTGAATGTGCTCGAGGTCACCATGACGGTGCCGGGAGCGGTGCGCGTCATGGCGCGGCTTGCGAAGGAGCGCCCCGACATTCTCGTCGGCGCGGGCACAGTGCTCGACCCCGAGACGGCGCGCATCTGCATGTTGGAAGGCGCGCAGTTCATCGTTAGCCCGGCGCTCAACGTAAAGACGGTTGAGCTTTGCAATCGCTACTCCATTGCGGTTCTGCCCGGTGCGCTTACGCCCACGGAGGTGATCACCGCATGGCAGGCCGGCGCGGATGTCATCAAGGTTTTTCCGGCAAACGCGATGGGCGGAGCGAAGTATCTGAAGAGCCTGAAAGCGCCGCTGCCGCAGATCGAACTCATACCGACGGGCGGCATCTCGCACGCCAGCGCACATGAATTTCTGGAGGCCGGCGCGCTCGCCCTGGGCGTGGGAGCGGATCTGGTCGACACAAAGGCCATTGCGGCCGGGCATGCAGAGAAGATCACCGAAAGCGCACGAAAATATCTTGCCATCGTGCGGGAGTTCTACGAGAAGCGTGGCGCTGGCGCCGAGGGAACAGCTTAGCTGCGAATTACCCGTTGGTAGACACTTTTGGTTTGTCATCCCGTAGGGATCTGCTGTTGTCCTTGCCTTTTTCGGAAGAACAGCAGATCCCTACGGGATGACAAACAAGAAGGAGGTACTGCACACCAACGGGTAATCAGCTGTGGCGTCGAATCCACTTCAATAGCCGTGCTGTGCGCGTGCCGCCCATAGCAGCGGTTCGCGAATGGGAAAGCTCTCGGCGATCGCCTCCGGCGGAGGTCCCGCGGGCAGCTGCTGCCAGAGTTCAACGTACTCGGGTCGGTCATAGGCGCGACCCGCAAACAGCAGCCCCGGCCTGTGTTCCGGCAGATCACGAAAGTGCGTGGCATCGGCGATGAAACCCCAGCGCTCCGGGTGCGCGATGACGGGGTAAAGGTAAGCCGAGACGATCCTCATCCCCACACCATCAATAAGTTCATAGTCCCATAGCTGATCGAACGGTGAGCTGAGCAACTGGCATGCACCGGCGAGCAGATCGAAGTTGAACAACGTGTTGCGGTAGGGATTTGGCGTGGCGACCTCCTGCGGAAATACCCCATCGGAGCGAATCTGATTGCGCAGGGTGGGCGAGCGGAAGCGCTTGCGACAAGCCTCCAGTGCCGGTTCATCGTGGCTGAAGCGAGCGAAGGCAGACGCGGTCAGCAGCCACGCGGAGGCGCGATGATCCTTGGTGTCCCGCGCGATCAACGCAGCGCGGTTGCTGTTCAACCAATTGTCCGCGGCTTTGATCCACTCGCGTACGGCGTCCCACTCTTCGGTGCTTAAAGCGGAGCTATCCAGCAGAAAAACCAATGCGCGGGCGAGCTCCGCCAAGGGCACCAGGTCAACGGAGCCTGCAGGCGTTCCGGTGAATGTTCCGGGCGCGCATCCCGCTAAGTCGAAGCTCGGATTCATGCGCGTCGCGGAGGTGAGCAGCCAGGCGCGGATGTGCTCTGCGGCTCGCATGGCATAGCGTGCCTCCGTGGTTAGCAGAAATGCAGCAGCCAGGCATGCGACTGTTGCGGAGAACTCGCGCAACGCCCTCGCATCTTCGCGAAACAGTGCAGGCGCGTTGGTCCCGCCCGCTGAGCGTATGTCCGGCTCTGCCTCCGAGTAAAAATCATGCTTGTTTTTTTGTGTCGGAGTGTCGCTGAGTGTAACGACTGAATGCGTGAGCGCAACCTTCGCTTCGGCGAGCACACGCTCGCGTTCCAGTTGCGCTACATTGACGTGAGCGAGTGAAGGCGACTGCGCGCGGAGCAGGCTTGCAGCTGCGACTCCGCCTGCAAGGTTTACGAACTGTCTCCGGTTGCAGCGAAAGAGCGCCATCGCGGGTCAGGGTAGCAGATGTAACAGGCTCTTGTGGCGGGAATGGGCTGGTTGATGGTGGCTCCGATGCCTCTGTACAGCTTCGAAGCAACAGCCGATCCCTTCGCTGCGCTACGGGATGACAGGCAAGAATAGCTGTGCTATGGAATGACAGGCAAGAATAGAAGCTACGGCGGCGGCAGCTGCGAGCGGTCCCATCCGCCGCCAAGCGCCTTGATCAGCATCACTGTGCCATCCATGCGCCGGCGCAGAATATCGATGTCATTGCGCTCGTTATTCAACGCGGTCGTCTGCGCCGTGATGACCTGCAGATAGGTATCGATACCGCCAACATAGCGGTTATCGAAGATGCGCTGCGACTCAACGGCGGAGGCGGTTGCGGTGCGTTGTTGCACGGATTCGTCGGAGAGTATGTGGAGAGCGACGAGGTTGTCCTCCACCTGCTGCATGGCATCGATCACCGTTTGCTTGTAGACCGCCGCATCGCGATCGAACTGCGCGAGAGCCTCCTGCTTAACGCCAAGGCGCCGCCCGCCGTCGATGAAGGTATACCCCAACCCCGGCCCCAGAGAGTACACGACGCTGGCAGGGCTGAACAGCGACTGCACTGCGGCGCTGCTTTGAAATCCCACAGAGGCACTGAGCAGCAGGGAAGGATAGAACGCAGCCTGCGCAATGCCGATTGCCTCATTGCCCTCCTGGGCGCGGCGTTCAGCCGAAGCGATATCTGGCCTGCGCTCGAGCAGCTGCGACGGGATGCCCGTGGGAACCAGTGGCGGTGTCGTATCCACCGGCAAGGGCGAGAAGGGAACGCTCAACTGCGCAGGCGCCGCGCCGGTAAGGTCTGCGATGGCATGTTCAAACTGTGCGCGGCTGATGGCAACGTCCGAAGCGGCCACCTTGGCGGACTCCAACTGCGTCTCGGCCTGCGTCACATCAGATTTCACGGCCACGCCGCCGTTGTAGCGGTTCGTCGTGATGCGCAGAGCCTCCTGATACTGAGCGACGGTATCGTTGAGCAGCTTCTGCTGCGCATCCGCCGAGCGCAACTCGAAGTAGTCGATCGCCACTTCGGTCTGCAGCGAAAGCAGAATATTGGCGCGATCGCCGGCGCTGGCCTGTGCCTCTTCTTTTCCGGCCGCGATATTACGTCTTACCTGTCCCCAGAGATCGACTTCATAGGTAAGCTGCAGTGGAAATTGCACGCTGGAGGCGCCGCTGTTGGGCTGCGCCGGATTGAAGTACGGCGTGTTCGGCGTGTAGCGACCGCCCGTCGTGTAGGGGTTGATGCCGACCGTGGGGAAGCGATCCGCCTGCCGCACCCGAATCTCCGCACGTGCAGCCCGCAAATTGGCATCGGCTTGCCGCAGTGTCTCGTTGGCCTGCTCCACCCGAGGCTCGATCTCGTTCAGCTCGGCATCCCCGAACACAGTCCACCAGGCGCCGCGCGGAATGGTGTCCAGCGGCACGGCATGGGCCCAGTTGCCATTTTCCTTGAATGCGTCCGGCCCGAGCTCCTTGTACGCCGGGGGCGCCGGCGCTGTAGGCACGGTGTACTTCGGTCCCACGTTGCAGCCGGAGAGCATCAACGCCAACGCGCTGAGCGGCATTATTTTACTGAGTGCATTCTTCAGGACAATCGGTGCGAGCCGCTGTCGAAGCGGAAGTGCTCGGCTCATTGCGCTCCCGCCGTCGTCTGCGCTGTGTTCGACACACGCACCTGCTGATCCTCCGCAAGCGAATCGGCCGGATTCAGAATCACTTGATCGCCGGCGCTCAGCCCCGTCGCGATCTCCAGGCTGCTGCCGTTGTCCTTACCGATGGTGACCGGCTGCAGGTGGACGCGGCCGTTATGGACAACACCGACACGCAATCCTTCCGCGCGAAAAAGCAGTGCGTTCGCGGGCACGGACAGCATCTGCCTGGCCTGCGGCAGTTTGAAGTGAACGAAAACATACGCGCCCGGCAGGAGCTTGCTGCCAGTGTTGTTCACGTCAACCTCGACGTTCAAGGTGCGAGAGCCCGGGTCGATGGCACTCGAATTTCGCGCCACGACACCCGTGAACGGCTGCCCTGGATATTCGTCGAGCGTCAGCGTGGCGGTCTCTCCATCATGGATCGCGGGCGCGTAGACCTCGGGCACGGGCACAAACACGCGCAGCTTATTGATCGCGGCGATGCGGAAGAGGTCGCGCGGTTGCGCGCTGCCTGAACCCGCATCGATCAAAGCCCCGATATCGGTATTGCGCGCGGTGACCACGCCGGCAAAGGGGGCGTATACGCGCTCAAACGACTGCAGTTCTCCCAGCCGGCGCACATTGGCCTCGGCTGCCTCCACGGCTGCTTTCCGAGCTGCGGCGCCGCTTACCGCGACGTCGGTCTCCTGCTTGGAGACGGAGTCCTCCTTCAATAGATTCTGATAGCGCTCGCTGGTTGTGTTGGCCAGGTTCAAATCGGCCTGTGCGCTCTTCAGGTTGGCCTGCGACACCTGCAGCTGCTCATCGACCTCAGGCGTCTCGATGATCGCCATCAACTGACCCTGATGCACCTGCTGGCCAATATCCACAAGAAAGTTCTTCAGGTAGCCGTTGGTGCGAGCGTAGATGGGTGTGTCATTGAAGGCCTGCGTGTTGCCGGGCAGTGCGATCTCCGCGGCGGAGCCGGTCACCGTGGGATGAACTACGTTGACGCTCAGAATGGCGTCGCGGGTCGTCGCCTGTTCGAGGTGATGCTCCGCGACCGAACGCGAAACGATGCCCATCGCGATGCCCACGATCAGCAGCAATACGACCACCGCCAATGCGATCCAGAGGACGGCGTAGTTGCGGCGAGGCGCGGACAGGGCGTGCGCGGGGTCAGGATGCGGCGACGCGTGCAAGGTGCGGATGCCCTCGCCTGCGTCAAGCGAGGGTGTGGTCATTTCCGTGTTGGTATCAATCGCCATGGTTTCAATAAAGGTGCAGGGAACAGGGTGCTGCAGCAAAAAAGCTATGCAATCGCGTGATCCGCCAAAGAGCTTTCGGCGACACCCGTGGGCATTTCGCGCGGAGCGCCGCGGCGGCCGTGAAAAAGCGCAAAAACGGTCGGAACAAAGACCAGAGTAGCAACGGTCGCAAACAGCAGGCCGCCGATCACAGCGCGTCCTAGCGGCGCATTTTGCTCGCCGCCCTCGCCCAGTCCCAACGCCATTGGCACCATGCCGATGATCATTGCCAACGCGGTCATCGCGACGGGACGGAAGCGTGTAGCGCCCGCTTCCACCGCGGACTTCAGCGCGTCGCCTGTATCGGCGAGCCTGTCCTTCGCAAAGGACACTACAAGAATCGAGTTTGACGTCGCCACGCCCATGCACATGATCGATCCCATCAGCGCCGGAACGGACAACGTGGTGTGCGTGAAGAACAGAAAGAGCACAATGCCGGCCAGCGCCGCTGGAAGTGCCGTGATGATGATGAATGGATCCAGCCAGGACTGGAAGTTCACCACAATCAGCAGATAAATCAGCACGATAGAAAACACCAAGCCGAACAGAAGACCGGTGTATGAGCTGCGCATCGCTGTAATCTGGCCGCGCATCTGCACAAAGTTGCCGCGGCTCAATGCGCCCTGGTTGCGATCGATGATGTGCTGCACGTCCGTTGCCGCCGCGCCTAGATCGCGGTCCTGCACGCTCGCATAGACGTCCAGCGTGCGGCGGATATTGTAATGCTGCACCACCGGCATCTCCGCCGAACGAGAGATAGAGGCCACATCCGCCAGGATCTCCGGCGTCTGCGCCCCCGGAGCGGTGATCGGAATATTTTCCAGCGACTGCAGCGAGTTGATCTGGTACTGCGGAGTTTCCGCGACGATGTTGTATTGGACCCCGTTCTTCGTGTTCAGGAAAAACTGCGGCGTGAGCTGCGTGGAGCCGGAAAGTATGTTCAATACCGAAGTGCCGATATCGCGCTCGCTATAACCGCCCTGCTGGGCCTTGGTGCGATCCACCGTGAGATTCAGCACGGGGTAATCATCCGGCTCCTGCAGGCGGATATCCACGAGCCCGGGCACATGCCGCATCTCCGCCAGAATCTTATCGGCGACCTTGCGATTGCCCGCGTCATCGCGGCCATCGATCTGCACATCCAGAGGCGCGGGGAGGCCGAAGTTCAGAATCTGCGTCACGATATCCGACGGCAGAAAATAAAAGGTGATTCCGGGAAATTGCCGCGGCAGCCGCTCGCGCAACTCGCGCACATAGTTCGCCGTGGGGCTGTGATTTTCCTTCAGCGATACCATGACGTCGCCGTCCGCCGCTCCAAAAAGACCACTGGTGGCATGCTGCGTGTTCAACGTGGAATACGGCAGGCCGATGTTGTCGAGGATGTTGTCCATCTGTGCCGGGGGAACGATGGTTCGAATGCTGTTCTCGACCTGATCGCACAGCCGCGCGGTCTCCTCGATGCGTGTGCCGGTCTTGGCGCGCACATGCAGAATAAACGAACCGTTATCAGTAGCAGGAAAGAAGTTCTGCCCAAGAAACGGAAGCAGCAGCATGGCCACCAGGCAGCAACCGAGGAATACGGGAATGAACAGCTTGCGGGCGTTGACCAAGCGCTCCAACATCGCGGCATAGTTGGAGCGGACACTCTCGAAAATGCGTTCAAAGCCGCGCTGGAAGCGGGCCAGAGGGTTGCGCGAGAGCGGCGCATGGTGGTCTACCGGCTTCAGCAGGTAGAGCGCCATCGTCGGCACCAGGGTGCGCGAGAACATGTACGACGCCAGCATGGCGAAGACCACGGCTTCCGCCAGCGGCACAAACAGGTAGCGTGAAACGCCGGACAGGAAGAACATCGGCAGAAATACAATGCAGATGCACAACGTGGAAACCAGCGCGGGGATGGCGATCTGCGCGGCGCCGGCGAGGATGGCATCGCGAACGCCGTAGCCCTCTTCGAGGTAGCGGTTGGTGTTCTCGATCTCCACCGTGGCGTCGTCGACGAGGATGCCGACCGCGAGCGCGAGGCCGCCCAGCGTCATGATGTTGATGGTTTGGCCGAGCAGGCTGAGGATGATGATCGAGGTCAGGATCGACAGCGGAATCGAGACGGCAATGATCAGCGTGGAGCGCCATGAGGCCAGAAACAGCAGGATCATCAGCCCGGTAAGGCAGGCGGCGATGACCCCCTCGCGCACCACGCCGTTGATCGAGCCGCGCACAAAGGTCGCCTGATTGCCGATCGGGGTGATCTTCAAATCGGTGGGCAGGCCGGACTTCACGCGCGGCAGCAGATTGAATACGCCTTTGACCACGTCCAGGGTCGACGCCGTGCCGGACTTTAAGATGGAGATCAGAACGCCGCGATGGCCGTCCTGGCGAACGATGTTGGTCTGCGGAATAAAGCCGTCGGTGACGGAAGCAACATCGCGCAGGTACACCACCGCGCCGTTCACCTGCCGGATGGGCAGATTATCCAGCCCCTGCACCGTCGTGGGTGTGCTGTTCAGGCGAACGTCGTACTCGGTGGCGCCGATCTTGGCCGTGCCGCCGGGTTCCACTACATTTTGCGCTGCAACTGCATTCAACACATCGACCGGGGACAGATGCTTGGCCTGCAGCTGCCGCGGGTCGAGGTTGATCATGATCGACCGCTGCTTGCCGCCGTACACATTGGGGATGACGATGCCGGGAATGGTCACCAGCGGCGGCCGGACGAAGTTCAGGCCATAGTCATTGAGCTGCTGTTCGTTGAGGTGCTGGCCCGAGAGGCCCAGCTGCAGAATGGGCACGCTGGATGCCGAAAAATTAATGATCTGCGGCGGCAAGATGCCCGGCGGCAGCTGGCGCAGCATAAACTCGGAGACCGCCGAGACCTGGGAGTTGGCGGTGTCCAGCGAGGCACCCTGCTGCAGGTACACCTTGACGATGGCTTCGCCGTTCAGCGTCGTCGATTCGGTATGCTCCACGTTGTCGACCAGCGTGGTGATGGCCTTTTCATAGGGCGTCGTGAGCCGGCCTTCGAGCTCCTCCGGACTCAAGCCGGTGTACTGCCAGGCGATCGACACCACCGGGATGTTGATTGAAGGGAAGATGTCCGTCGGCGTGCGCAGAATTACCACCGGCGCGGCGATCAGGATCAGGATCGACAGCACGACAAAGGTATAAGGCCGGTTGAGCGCCAGCCGGACGATCCACATAGGGCACGCTCTCCGCGACGAACAGACGTCTCATTTAAGTAGACAGCAAAGCGAGCAGCTTTGGCTCACAGTTCTTTCCGGGGGCAGCTATCGGCCCTGCCGATAGAATAGGGGATGGAGCTGCGCCATCTGCGATACTTCACCGCCGTGGCCGAGCTGGGCAGCTTTACCGCGGCCGCCCGTCGGCTGCATGTGGCGCAGTCCTCGGTGAGCGAGCAGATCGCCGATCTGGAGCACGAACTGGGCGGTGCGCTGCTGGACCGGACCGGTCGGCAGACGCGCCTGACGCCCATGGGCAGCGTGTTTGTCGAGGAGGCGCGCAAGACCCTGGCGGCGGCCGAGCGTGCAGTCGAGGTCACGCAGCGCTCCATGCGCGGCGAAACGGGAACGCTTTCCATAGGATTCTTCGTGGGCGGAGTGGGCAGCTTCTTCCCGCGGCTGATCCGCGAATACCGCCGTCGTCATCCCGACATCCGGCTCTCCCTGCTGGAGATGCCCACGGTTCAGCAGGTGCAGGCGCTGGAGCAGGGCAGGCTGGACGTTGCGCTCACGCGGCCTCCGGACGCCGCCGCGGGGCGCATTCTCGAGTCCGAGCTCCTGTTTCGCGATCCGGTCATGGTCGCCGTTCGGCCGGACCATCGCTTCGCCGGCCGAGCGGTGCGCGTGCGCGAACTGGGCGAAGAGCGGCTGGTGCTCGCGGACCGGGCAGCCAATACGCTGCTCTTCGATTCGGTGCTGTCGCTGTGCGCCGCCGAAGGCCTCGCTCCCACCATCGCCAACACCTCCACGACGTGGTCGGGCGTGCTCACCCTGGTGGAGGCCGGCGAGGGCGTGGCACTGGTGCCGGCGGGCATACGATCGCTGCGCAGGCGGGGCATGGCTTTTTGCAGGCTCGCGCCGGAGACGTTGTTTCTTGGGGTCTCGGTGGCCTGGAACCCGCGTCACGTTGGCCCTGCCCTCCAGTCCTTTCTGCAGCTGCTGCGCGAGAACAAGGAACGCATACAACGCAGTGGCGGTGGTTGACGGTCGGTGGAGCGCCGCGGTGCACAACCTTCCCGCTGCAGTCAGGCGTCTACGAAGGAGACAGAACGGCACGCCGGATCAGGACCAACCATAAAGGGGAGCACATGAACGCCTCGGATATTCTCGTAGAAAAACTCATCGCCTGGGGCGTGGACACGATCTTCGGCCTGCCCGGCGATGGCATCAACGGCGTGATGGAATCCTTGCGCAAGGCGCAGGATAAGATCCGGTTTATCCATGTGCGGCATGAGGAATCGGCGGCGTTTATGGCGTGTGCCTATGCCAAATTCACGGGCAGATTGGGTGTTTGTCTGGCAACGTCAGGGCCCGGCGGCATTCATCTGCTGAACGGACTTTACGACGCAAAGATGGACCAGGCGCCTGTGCTTGCAATTACGGGCATGCAGTTCCGTGATTTGACCGGCTCGTTTGGGCAGCAGGATGTGCAGCTCGACAAGCTGTTCATGGATGTCGCCTGCTACAACGAGCGCATCATGAATGCGCCGCACATGGCTCCTACAATTGATTTGGCGATCCGTTCCGCGATCGAAAAGCGGCAGGTCGCGCACATCACCATCCCGATTGACGTGCAGCTCGAGGAGCTCAGCAGCAAAGACCGCTCCGAACGCAATCTGAAGGGCCACACCAATACCATCATGTCGGTCACCGGCAATGATCCACGGCCGGAAGACCTGAAGGCTGCGGCTGCGGTGCTCAACGCGGGCAAGCGCATCGCGATTATGGCTGGGCAGGGTGCTCTCGATGCCGGAGACGAACTCATTCAGCTGGCCGAGGTGCTGGGCGCCCCGATTGTGAAGCCGCTGCTCGGCAAAGGCTGTGTGCCGGACGATTCGCCGTACACTACCGGCGGCATCGGCCTGCTGGGCACGGAGCCATCACAGAATGTGCTCGAAAATTGCGACACGCTGATCATGATCGGCACCTCCTACCCTTATATGGAGTTCATGCCGAAGCCGGGTGATGCGCGTTGTGTGCAGATCGATGCGAATGCGCAGCGCATCGGTTTGCGCTATCCGGTTGAGGTCGGTCTGGTGGGGGACTCGAAGAAGAGCATCAAGGCTCTGCTGCCGCTGCTCAAGCGCAACGGCTACCGTCGCTTTTTGGAGCGCGCGCAAAAGGAGATGAAGTCATGGAACGCCAACCTTGAAAAAGAGGGGACCGTCATGACCAAGCCGATGAAGCCGCAGGTGGTGGGCTGGCAGTTGAGCAAGCACGTGAAGGAAAACGCCATTCTGGTCTCCGACTCCGGCACCAACACCACCGTCTGGGCGCGTTACATGATGGCCAAGCAGGGGCAGATGCACTCCTGCTCCGGCAACCTGGCTACCATGGCCTGCGGCATGCCGTACGCGATCGCTGCGCAGGTGGCCTTTCCTGACCGGCAGGTCATCGGGGTTGTCGGCGACGGCGGCTTCACGATGCTGATGGGCGAGATCATCACGGCCGTAGCCTATAAACTGCCGATCAAGTTGGTGATCATCAAGAACAACACGCTCGGCCAGATCAAGTGGGAGCAGATGGTCTTCGAGGGCAATCCTGAATACCAGTGCGAGCTGCTGCCGATCGATTTTGTCGCATTGGCCAAGGCGGTTGGCGCTTCGGGGGTGCGCATCGACGATCCGAAGACCGCGAGTGAGCAATTCAAGCAGGCGCTCACGATGCCCGGACCGGTGATCATCGAAGCCGAGGTAGACCCGTATACCGCGATGCTGCCGGCGAAGATCACGGCGAAGCAGGCCGAAAAGTTCTCGGAGGCGCTGCTGCGCGGAGAGCCCCATCGTATCCGCATTGCGCTCACTGCTGCTTCCGATACGGTGCGTCAGATCGTGTAACTGCTTATGGACGCCCACACTGCTGGGCGTCCTTTCCATGCAAGGCAGCAAGGCGAGGCAATGAGCAGCTACGCGAAGATCACTGCAGGTAAAGCCACGGCCTACAAGGTGCCGACGGATGCTCCCGAATCCGACGGCACCTTCGCTTGGAACAGCACGACGCTGGTGCTCGTTGAACTTGAAGCCGGTGATGCGAAAGGTCTTGGTTATACCTATTCGCATGAGACCGCCGCGCCGTTGTCTCGCGACCTGATGAAGCAAGTTGTTGGTTGCGATCCGCAGGATACAAACACGATCTTTTCGGCGATGCGCAAATCGCAGCGCAACTACGGGCGTGAGGGTGTTGCCGCGACGGCGCTCTCCGCCGTGGACATGGCGGTATGGGATCTAAAGGCGAAACTGCTTGGACAGCCGCTGTGCAAGCTGCTCGGGCAGGTGCGAGACAGCGCTCCTGTATACGGTTCCGGTGGATTCACCTCCTACGACGATGCGCAGCTCACGGCGCAGCTGGGTGGCTGGGTTGCCGATGGCATACCGCGCGTGAAGATGAAGATCGGGACGCATTCGGATGACGACCTGCGTCGCGTGGGGGTGGCCAGAAAAGCGATTGGGGCCGAGACGGAGCTTTTCGTCGATGCCAATGGTGCGTATGCGCGCAAGCAGGCGCTAGATTTTGCTCACCGGTTCAAGAACGAGTACAACGTGCTTTGGTTTGAGGAGCCGGTAAGCTCGGATGATCTGGCCGGCTTGCATCTTCTTCGCGATGGAGGGCCTGCGGGCATGGATATTGCAGCCGGTGAGTATGGCTGGACGGCGATGTATCTGAAAACCATGATGGATGCGGAAGCAGTCGATGTCATTCAAGCCGATGCCACACGTTGCGGCGGCGTTACAGGATTTATGGATGCTGTCGCGATCGCCGACGCACATCCCTTGCCGATCTCCGCGCACTGCGGACCTTCGATCCACATGCATCTGGCGTGTGCGGCTCGGCCCTTGCGCCACGTTGAGTACTTCCACGATCACGCGCGCATTGAAAATATGTTGTTCGACGGATTCTGCAAGCCCGTGCAGGGTGAGATGCATCCTGACCTTTCCCGCCCCGGCCTGGGGCTCGAGTTCAAACACGCCGACGCGGAGCGGTATCGCCAAAATCTATGAGCCAAGAACTATGATCTATGACCTGAGTCAGCCCCACTTCAACGGCGCACCCCAGTTTCCCAAACAACCGCCCAACTCCGTGGAATATCAGCAGCTCGCGATCGTGGAAGGCGCCACCGTGGAGCGTTGCACGTTCATGACGCACTCGGGCTCGCATGTGGACGCGCCGTTTCACTACAAGCCCGAGTTGCCGACGATCAGTGAGTTGCCGATTTCGCATTTTTTCGGCCGCTGTGTTGCATTGGACATGCAGGGCTTCGAGCCCGAGCACGGCATGACCGCCGATGATCTGCGCAAGCACGAGAAGCTGATAACACCCGGCATCTTCGTGCTGCTGAAGACAGGCTGGGGCGACAAGCGCGCAAACACAAAAGATTTCGTCACCGCATGGCCCTATATGACCGGGGATGGAGCGAAGTATCTGTTGGAGCGTGGCGTAAAAGGCATGGGCTTGGACGGTCTTTCTACGGGCGGATACCCGGGAACGGATGCGGAATCGGATGCGCACCTCGTGCTGCTCGGAGCTAATAAACTGCTGTTGGAAGACATTCACATTCCCGATGAGCTGCTCGACGACAAGGAGCGTTTTTTCGCCTGCCTGCCGATCCTGATTGCGAACGCAGGCGGCGCCTGGGTGCGCGCCATCGTTTGGGACAAAGGCGATCTGGAGAGTGAAACTCCGGTTCCGGAGTACAAGGCGCTGATCCCCGCCAGTGTGTCCTCGCAGATTGAACTGATGCGGAGCCCACGATGACCGAGCTCCCGCTTCCGGACACCTCGCCCAAGGCTTTGGCGGCAGCTTTGCCAAAGCCTCTGCGCGGGCCTGCGGAGCTCATCATCGAGCACATCCAGAAGGGTGCATTTCAGCGTTCGATGTCGTTGCTCGCTGCCGGTTCCAGCTTCGTATCCATGCTGGAGGTCGGGTACGAGCACTATCTCGGCGGCTACTCGAACCCGGTGATGTATACGCCGGTGGCGCTTTCAGGAGTGCTTTCCATTGCCGGCGTGGCCGGCTTTTTCAGCCGTCGCATGGCGCAGACGTTTTTGCGGTACACCAGCTACGCCACGATTCTTGATGGCCTGGTTGGTTTTGGTTTTCACATCCGCGGCGTGGCGCGCAAGCCCGGCGGATGGCGCATGCCCGTCGTGAATATCGTGATGGGACCGCCGCTGTTTGCGCCACTTTTATTTGCAACAGCAGCCTATCTCGGGATGATCGCCTCCTATCTTCAGCGCGAGGAAGATCTCGGGATGCACTCGAAAGTCATCGAGATGAGCACACGGCTAAGCAAGCCGGATTTCCGCGACGATATTCACGTTGGCCGCTTCCAGAAACATCTTTGCGTGGTTACAGCGGTGGGTACACTCGCCGCTGGAGCGGAGAGCTGGTACTCGCATTACAAGGACAATTTCAGCTCGCGCGTGCAGTGGTCACCGCTCCTGCTTACCCCGGTACTTACGGGAGCAGCGTTACTTTCGCTCAGGAGTGAACGTGCCGCGAATACTTTGCTGCCCATCGCCTCGGCAGCGGCCATCGCTAACGGGTTAGTGGGAACGGGATTTCACATCCGCGGTATTTTGCGAAGGCCGGGCGGCACTAAAAAGCCGCTCTACAACATCATTTATGGGCCGCCGATCTTTGCGCCGATGCTCTTCGCCGCGTGCGGCCTGTTGGGAATGATGGCGTACCTGATGCGGCGAGAGAGGCGGTAGCGTATGGCCGAAAAAGTGGTAGAAACGGCGAGGCGTGAGCCGTTAACTAATCCCCTGACCGGTGCGGCGATGTCGCCGCGCGACCAGCCCGGCTACTACCCCGGGTTCAGCACCATGAGCCAACAAAAGTATTGGGACGCGGCCACGCGAAAGGTAATCACCGACCGCCTTACGAATACGCCACCGATCCGGTTCTTCACTCCTCAGGAGGCGAATACCATGTATGCGGTGGTCGATCGTATTCTCCCTCAGGAGGATCGCACGCCGGCTCGCCGCATTCCCCTTCTTCCCGGCATGGATGAACGCCTCTACGTGAACCGCATTGAGGGTTATCGCTACGAAGATATGCCCTCCGATCAGGAGGCGTACCGTATCGGCGCGCGCGCCTTTGCGCAGATGGCCCAGTCATTGCACGGCAAAGCCTTTGAAGAACTCGGGACACGCGAGCAGGAGGAGATTCTCAAGTCCATTCATGATGCGGAGCCCAAAGCCGCGCAGGATGAGTGGGAAAAGCTGAACATTGAGCGCTTCTGGAGCCTGCTCGTCTCGGACGTATGCTCGGTGTACTACGCGCATCCCTGGGCGTGGGATGAGATCGGCTTTGGCGGTCCTGCATACCCACGCGGATACATGCGGCTCGAAGAGGGTGAGCCGGAGCCGTGGGAGGTGGATGAGCAGCGCTACCACTGGGCTCCGCCTGCCGACAGCATCTCCAATGCGGAAGAAAAGATGGGTTCCGGCAAGGAACACGACGCGCCACACGGCGAGGGGGGAACGCATTGAGCCTGTTCAACAACAGTAAGCCGGCGTGTCACTCTCCGATCGGTGGCGAGTTCGAGGCGCCTAAGGATGACAAGCACTGGCTCGGGCCCATGCAGCACATCAAGGTGCCGCCGCGCCGGCACAAAGACACAGACTTGATTGACTTCGCCATTGTGGGCGTAGGCTCGGCCGGCGGTGTGTTGTTGCAGCGTTTGGCGCGTGCTGGATTCAAGGTGGTGGGCTTTGAAGCTGGGCCTTTCTGGGATACGGAACGGCAGTGGGTGTCTGACGAAGCGGGATCGCACCAGCTCTACTGGAACGATCTGCGCATCACCGGCGGAGAACATCCGTTAGCGCTCGGTTCCAACAACAGCGGCAAGGGAGTTGGCGGCGGCTCCGTGCATTGGGCTTCGTTTGTACCGCGTTTCCATCCCTCTGATTTTGAGGTGTATACGCAGGATGGCGTGGGGGCTGACTGGCCCATCGACTATGCGGACATCGAGCCCTACTACGAACTGCTGGAGCAGGAGATGCCTGTCGCGGGCCCGGCGTACTATCCCTGGGGCAAGCCGCATGGCCATCCGTATGCGCCGCATCCGATGGGCGGCGTGGGTGACGTGCTCATCAAGGGCTGCACGGCTTTAGGCATACCCGTAAGCGCGGGTGGCCCCGTGGCAATACTTTCTGCGTCACACGGAGATCGTCCGCACTGCATCTATCGCGGCTTCTGCATTCAGGGCTGCAAGGTAGGCGCAAAGGCTTCCACGCTGGTGACGCATGTGCCCGATGCGCTGAAGAACGGCGCCGAGATACGCGACAACTGCATGGTTTCGCGCGTGTCCATGGGCAAGGATGGTCGCGCGGATGGTGTCGTTTACTTCGATGCGGAGGGCAACGAACACCACCAGCGTGCCCGCGTTGTGCTGGTGTGCGGCTACGCCATCGAGACGCCGCGGCTACTGTTGAACTCCGCCTGTCCGGGGCATGAAAATGGCTTGGCGAACTCTTCGGGCAGCGTTGGCAAATACCTCATGGCGCAGGCCGGCAATGTCATTCTTGGCCGCTTTGAAGAGCTGGTGCGCATGTACAAGGCGCCTCCGGCCCACGCGTTGACGGAAGAGTTCTACGAGACCGATCCGAAGCGTGATTTCGCCCGCGGTTTTGCGATTCAAACCGTGGGCCCGTTGCCAATTGCATTTTCCAAGCAAATGATGGCGGCCAAGGGCTTATGGGGTTGGGGCATGCGCCGCAACATGATGGAGTACAACCACTGGGCCGGGCTCGGGCTGCTCGGCGAGATCCTGCCGGCGAAGAACAACTCCGTGACACTCGCTGATGGTAAGCAGGGGCGCTTCGAGGCGCGTGATCGCTTCGGGCTGCCCGTGGCACAGGTCACCTTTACCCTGGGGGAGAACGATAAAAAACTCATCGAATTTGGAAAAGACAAGACCATTGAAGTGATGCAGGCCGCAGGCGCCGTAGAGGTTGTCCAGGAGGCCCGTTATGCTCATCTGGTCGGCGGCGCGCGTATGAGCGCCTCGGCCGAACACGGGGTCTGCGACAAGTTTGGCCGCACCTGGGATGTGCCGAACCTCTTCATCATGGATGGCTCGGTGATGCCGACGCAGGGCTCGGCCAATCCGGGGCTGACGATTCAGGCGCTGGCGGCGCGAACGGCGGATTATCTCATCTCGCAAAGCGAGGCGATCTTCACGGGAAACAAACGGGACCTTACCGCTCCGCCGGTACGGAAGACGCTCTCCCCGCCGGGCACCTTTCGCCACGGGGCTCCGCACCTGCGGTGAAGAAAGCCGTGACCGGACCTTTACGGAGTTTTGACAACTCACGTTAGGATAGTCCACGGTGCGTTCCCCGCGCCTAGGACAAGTAAGGCATGCGTTTTGCTGACATTTTGATTGGGAAGCCGCTCGCGACCAGCGACGCCGCCCATGAACACATTGGTGTAGCCGCAGGAATCCCGATCTTTGGGCTCGATGGCCTCACCAGCGCGGCGTACGGGCCCGAACAGGCAATGGTGCTGCTGATTCCGCTCGGCGTAGCCGGGGTGCGAATGCACCTGATGCCGATCTTCGCCGCCATTCTCACGCTGCTGGTCATCCTGTACTTCAGCTACCGCCAGACGATCGAGGCTTACCCGAACGGCGGCGGGTCCTTCACGGTTGCGAGCGAGAATCTTGGCGACAATGCGGGGCTGCTGGCCGCGGCGGCGCTGATGATCGATTACATCCTCACCGCGGCGGTCGGCATCTCCGGAGGCGCGACGGCTCTGGTGAGCGCGTTTCCGAAGTTTCACCCCCATCAGGTCGCGCTTTGCCTGTTGATTCTGCTGATCATCGTGGTGGTGAACCTGCGCGGGGTCAAGGAGTCTGGGTTTGTCTTCATGCTGCCGACGTTTCTTTTCGTCGGAACCCTGATGGCTACGGTGGTAGTGGGTATTTACCATGCCCTTCTGGCGCACGGCCATCCGGCGGCGGTAACGGCGCCTCCCCCGCCCATTCCCGCCACGATGCAGTACCTTACGATCTGGCTTCTGCTGAAGGCCTTCGCCAGTGGATGCGCGGCCATGACGGGCGTCGAAGCGGTTTCCAATGGCGTCACCGCCTTCCGGGAGCCTCGCTCGCATAAGGCAAACCAGGCCCTTACTGTCATCATCTTCATCCTGATCGTTCTGCTCGCCGGTCTCTCCTATGTCGCCAAGGCGTACAACGTCACGGCGATGGACTCCAACGACCCGCAGTATCAAAGTGTGCTCTCCATTCAGGTCGCGGCTGTGTTCGGTCGCGGCTGGTTCTACTTCTTGACCATGGGCAGCGTTCTTGCGGCATTAAGCTTCAGCGCAAACACCGCATTCGCGGACTTCCCGCGCATGGCGCGCGCCATTGCTTTAAAAGACTTTCTCCCGCACGTCTTTGTGCTGCGGGGCCGCCGGCTGTTGTTCTCGCACGGCATCTACGCCTTGACCGGTTTCACCGCGCTTTTGTTGATCATCTTCGGCGGAGACACGAATCGGCTGATCCCGCTTTACGCGATTGGCGCCTTTCTGGCCTTCACGCTCAGCCAGGCCGGCATGGTGAAGCATTGGATGAAGACCCTCGACACACCCCATCGAGGCGTCAAGATGTTCCTGAATGGCCTCGGCGCGGTCGCGACGGGGATCACGCTGGTGGTTGTGCTGGTGGCGAAGTTCACCTCTGGAGCCTGGATCACCGCGATCCTTGTGCCGCTGATCATCCTCACCATGTACAGCATCAAGCGTCACTACAGCCGGGTGCATCTGGAGACGGCCGATCCTTCTCCCATGCGGCTCACCGGGCTCGAAGAGCCGATTGTGGTGGTGCCGGTGGCGCGCTGGGACAAGATTTCGGAGAAGGCGCTGCGCTTTGCCATTGTGATGAGCAAGGACGTAAAAGTCGTCAATGTAGAAAGCGACTCTGAGCCTCTGGATCGCGAGATGTGGGAGCGCATGGTGATGGCGCCTATCCGCGAGCATGGAAAGCCGGAGCCGGAGCTCATCAGCGTATCCAGCAACTTCCGGACGATTCTTGGGCCGCTGATGGACTACATTCTGCAACTGGAGGACGCCAACCCAGGGCGCAAGGTCGCGGTGCTGCTGCCGGAACTTGTGGTGCGGCACTGGTGGGAAAACCTGCTGCATAACCAGCGTGTGCAGCTGCTGAAGCTGCTCCTGCTGCTGCGCGGCAATCAGCGAATTATCGTGGTGAATATTCCCTGGTATCTGTAATCGGATTACAACGCGACGGTGCCTAATTGGTTGTCATTCCTGAAGGGAATCTGCTGTTCGCTCTTGCTATTGCGCTGACCGCGCGCATTTTGCTGATCAGGGCAGGCATGAGCGCGAGAACGGCTTCGATCTCCGCCTCCGTTGTCAGCCGCGAGATCGAGAGGCGCAGGCTTCCGCGCGCCTCCGCCGCACGCAGGCCCATCGCGAGCAGCACGTGGGAGGGCTCGGTCGCTCCCGACTGGCAGGCCGCGCCAAAGCTTGCGCTGATGCCCTGAAGATCAAGCGCGATCAACAGGCGCTCCGCATCGATTTCCTCTACCTGCAAGCTGGTGGTGTTGGCTATGCGCGAGGCAGACTGCGCGTTGATGTTGACGCCGGGTACCTCGGCCAGCAGAGCGCTTTCCAGTCGATCGCGTCGCGCCCGCATCTGCTCAGGACCCGCTGATTGCAACCATGACATTGCCGACTCAGCCGCGCGACCCAGGCCGACGATGCCGGGCACGTTTTCTGTACCCGCCCTGCGCTGTCGCTCCTGCGGGCCGCCGTGAAACAACGGCGTGAGCGTAACGCCTTTGCGCACGAACAATGCGCCGGTGCCCTGCGGCGCATACATCTTGTGGCCGGAGATCGTGAGCAGGTCGACATTCTTGAATTCACCCGCCAGATCGATGGGCAGTTTACCCGCTGCCTGCACAGCGTCGGTGTGTACCAGGACTCCGTGTGCCTTCGCAATACGTGCGAGTCTGCCGACGGGTTGGATCGCCCCGGTCTCATTGTTGGCGAGCATCACCGACACTAACCGCGTGTGCGGCCGCAGTGCAGCTTGGAGGTCATCCGCCGAGACCACGCCGTCGCGATTCGGAGACAGATACGTGACCTCCACGCCACGGCGCTCCAGTTGCTCCGCGGCGAACAATACGGCGTGATGTTCGATCGCCGCAGTGACCAGGTGCGCAGGCTCGCGACGATCGAGAAAAGGCTGGAGCACCCCTAGGAGCGTAAGATTATCGCCTTCCGTACCGCCGGAGGTGAAGACGATCTCTCTTCCTGTGCAGCCCAGCAGGGAAGCAACACCCCGGCGTGCCCGCTCCACCGCCGCGCGCGTCGCCTGGCCGCCCGCATGAGCAGAACTCGGGTTGCCGAAACGCTCCGTCCAGAAGGGCTGCATCGCTTCGAGCACTTCGGGCAGCACGGGCGTGGTGGCGTTCGCGTCGAGATAGATGCGCACCCTTCAAGCGTACTCCGCGTGCAGATTTATAGAAACGAGCTGTTTGCTCAAAAGGTCTCTGCTACGCTGGAGGCGCTTCCGAAATGGAACGAGGGGATGTGTATGCGATTGAAGGTGTATGTGGCAGCGGGTTTTCTGGCATGTTGCATGGGTTCTAGCGGAGCGCAGATGGCGCCCAGCGGCCCGGGTGCGCCGATGGGATCGCCTGTGGAGCCCGCGAAGGCACAGGACATTTTGCTGAATCTGTTTGAGGGCGAAGTGATGGGCGTAGTGAAGGCAATGCCAGCGGACAAGTTCAATTTCGCGCCCAGTGCAGGGACGTTTGCTCCTTCACAAGAAGCCAGATTCGCGGGTGTGCGCACCTTTGCGCAGCAGGCGATCCACCTGGCGCAGGCCAACTACTTCTTCTTCGCTTCGTTTCCCGGCATGAAACCGGATGTCGATGTGAAATCGCTCAGCGGGTTGAAGACCAAGGAGGAGATTGTCTCCGCGCTTGCGGCATCGTTCGTATTCGCGCACAAGGCTGTGGCGACGATCACGCCGGCAAATGCTTACGAGACGATCAAAGGCGTCGATGGCATGGAGACCCGCGCCACGGTTGCGAGCTTCTCCGTGGCGCATGGCTTCGACCACTATGGGCAACTGGTCGAATATCTGCGCATGAACGGCGTCGTTCCGCCAGGATCCAAGTAAGTTGTAAGTTGTTCGTGTGGTGTGGAGAGGGAGGGAGCCGTGGGCTTCAGCCCGCGGATAAGGACAGCTGATAGGTAAGCCCTTTAGGGCTGGCCTCCGATGCTGCGAAGAGGTCCGGGGCTAAAGCCCGGATATTGGGGTCGTTTCATCAGCGGCCTGAAGGCCGCTGCTTCCTCCCAAGAACCTTCATAGCAGATCGAAACAGCCAACAGCCAATAGTCAACAACTGACAACCAAGCGCGTTCCTAACGCTGTTCCAACGGCACATAGGGCGTGGGATACGACGGTCCCGTGTACTCCGCGCGCGGGCGGATGAGCCGGTTGTCTTCATGCTGTTCGAGTACATGCGCGCACCAGCCCGCGATGCGGCTGATCGCGAAGATGGGCGTGAACAGATCCATGTCGATGCCCAGCGTCGTGTAGGTGCTGGCGGAGTAAAAATCGACATTGGCGTTCAGCTTCTTTTGGTCTTTCACGAACAGCTCAATCTGGTGCGACATCTCGTACCACTTCGGATCGGCATCCTGCCCGAGATCGTGCGACATCTGGCGCAGATGCGTTGCGCGCGGATCTTCGGTGGTGTACACGCGATGTCCGAAGCCTGAGATCTTCTGCTTAGTTGCGAGCATTTCGCGCACGTGCTCGACTGGGTCCTCGCCCGACGCCTCGACCTGATAGAGCAGCTTCATCACGGCCTCGTTGGCGCCGCCGTGCAGAGGTCCCTTCAGCGCTCCAATCGCACCGGTGATGGCGGAGTGCATGTCGGAAAGCGTGGCGGCAATGACCCGCGCCGCAAAGGTGCTGGCATTCAGCTCGTGATCGGCGTGCAGGATCAATGCCACATCCAGGGCGCGAGCCGCGGTCTCCGACGGCTTCTCTCCCTTCAGCATCCAGAGAAAGTTCGCCGCGTGCGAGAGTGTGGGATCAGCCTCGACCAGCTCTTTTCCCTTGCGAATGCGGTCGAGAAGAGCAACGATCATCGGAATTTGTGAGGTCAGATCGAAGCTCTTGCGCAGGTTGGCTTCGCGGCTCGTGGCCATTGAATCGGGATCGTAGATGGCGAGCAGCGAAACCGCTGTACGCAGCGACTCCATCGGCGAGGCCGTCTTCGGCAACCGCTGAAGGAACTCGATTACGGGCGCGGGCAAACGGCGCGCATCGGACAATCTTGCGGAAAATTCCTTGAGTTCTCCAGCAGTCGGAAGTTTGCCCAGCCAGAGCAGATAGGCGGTTTCCTCAAAGGTGGAGTGATCGGCGAGCTCATGGATATCGATGCCCCGGTAGGAGAGGATGCCGCGTGCGCCGTCGATGAAACAGATCGCCGATTCGTTCGCGACGACATCTTGAAGGCCTTTGGGTGCGGCAGTGGGGGTAGGCATGCGCTCAAGCTCCAGGCTGTAAAAGAACAGCGTTAACGATTATGGGAGATGGTGGAAAGCGTTGTCACGGGCCGGTAACCGAATATCGTCATCGCCGACCAATTGAAAGTGGGAGAACCGCCGCTTCGCTGAATCGCGAAGGCGAAAATGCTTGTAGATCCACCGCTGGCGGCCGCCCTTCGATCAGATCGGCCATAACGGCAGCGGTTGCGGGGGCCAACAAAATGCCATTGCGAAAATGTCCGGTGGCCACGAACCGCCGGGCGGTGTCGAAGGCCTTTCCAGCTTGTTGAAGCTCCCCAAGAATCGGCAGAAGATCTTCTGTTGCGGGGCGTAGGCCAGCCCAGGCTTCCACCATCGGTGCGCGTGCCTCGTCGCGCACCGCGGGAACGAGTTCTGCTCCAAGCGCTCTCAATTCCGCCAGCGCAAGCGGCGACGTGGAGGTGTCGAAACCGGCGTCTTCCACGGTCGCGCCGATCAGCGCTGTTCCGGCTTGCGGTCCCTGTGTGCGTGGAACCACGTAGACGTGCTCATTGCGATAGACATCGCGAAACGCAAGTTCCGCGGGGATATGCACGCGAAGCATCTGGCCCTTGCGTGGTGACACGGGTACACCGTCTCCGCCCCATGCTCCTGTCGTATAGACCCGTATTCGCTGGTGATCTGGCACTAAAAATGGCTCTCTGTCAGAGTTGAACGGATGCGTTGAGCGAAAGCGCACATCCACCTCGCGCGCGCATTGCAAGAGCGCGGAGGCGAGCTGTCGCGGGTCGATCGAACGTTCTGCGAGTCGCTGGGTGGCGCCGTCCGGCATACCCTGGAAAGTATTCTCCGTTTGGAATGGAACCTCAAAGCCGGAGAGCCCTTCGACGCGGGCAAGGAACGCGGCGTATAGTGATGCACTGAGTCGGGCCAATGGAAGCAGGCCCGGAGGGTTATGCGGGTCCTCTGCGGCGAGCATCCCGGCCGCAGCAGTGGAGGCCTGGGCCAGAGGGGTTCCGCGCTCCACCACGGTGACGCTGTGCCCGCGAAGGCGCAGCTCAAGTGCGAGACTCAGGCCGATGATGCCCGCTCCGATAATCTCGATGTCGGAATCTATGTCGGAAGTGGCCGTCAAAGGTGAATACCCCTGCATTTCAGTGTAGTTTGGTGTGGGCTGCGCATGTTTGCTGAAACCGCTTGTCATGCGGCACGTCCATGGAATAACAGGGAGCTTTGCTCATCGCACGGTTTGAATGGTTCCGGTGAGCGGCAAGAGCAAAGGAGCAGGCATGAACGATCGAAACGACGTTTTGGTAGAACACCGGGCACCCAACTGGCTGGCAGGCGTGGCCATCGTCGCGTTGCTGGCGGCGCTCGGAGCGCTCGCATGGGCGTTGACGCTGCAGAATCACCTGGCCACGGCGGAACGGAATCTGAATGCGGCGACGCAGCAGAGCACCGCACTGGGAGAAAAGATTGAAGACACCAACGAGCGCCTGCGCGCGCAGGGCGAGGCTCTCGGGCAGAGTGTCGGCTTGACGCAAAAGCAGCTGGAAGAGCGTTCGAGCCAGCTGGTTGCCGCGCAGCGGCAGGTGCAGCGCACCGCGCTCGCGGCTACGGCGCGGGTGCAGAAAGAGACCAAGGCGAATGAGCAGCAGATCGGTGCCGTGCAGAGCGATGTCTCGAGTGTGAAGACGGACGTCGGCGGCGTGAAAAACGATGTCGCGACGACCCAGGCTGATCTCGCTTCTACCAAATCGCAGCTCACGCGCGTGGTCGGTGACCAGGGCGTGATGAGCGGCCTGATCGCGACCAATCACGACGAGTTGGAAGAGCTTCGCCGGCGCGGCGATCGCAACTACTATGAGTTCACATTGCAAAAGGGTGCCGGGCCGCAGGTCGTGGGCACGGTCAAGCTGACGCTGAAGAAGGTGGATGTGAAGCGCTCGAAGTACACGCTCTACGTCAACGCGGACGACAAAAACATCGAGAAGAAGGATAAAAATCTCGATGAGCCGGTGCAGTTCTACTCCGGCAAGTCTCCGGCGCTCTTTGAGATCGTGGTGAATGACATCAGCAAAAATCAGATCAAGGGCTACCTGAGCACACCTAAGAACGTGCCCGGTCCGATTGCGCTGCCTTAGTCTTGCTAGTCTCGCTAGGCGTTCAGGCTGTCTTGCGCTTTAAGGGAGCCGTGTTGTTTGCGGCTCCTGATTGCGTAGATCCAGCGTGAGGGTCGCATTTCGTTTCGAAGCCCAGGCTGCCGCATCGCGACCCGGGAACGGCAGCACCACCGTTCCCTCCAGGGTCTTTCCAGGGTCGATCTCCACATCATCTTCGATGGGATCCACTGCCAACGGCGCAATCTCAGGGAAGATTGTGCTGAGCCGCTTTACATCATGCGCGGAGACCATGTGGGTCTGCGCCTGCGTTCCGTCCGCGAAGGTGACGGTGGCCTCGACTTCCGTCAGAAAGATTGGAAGACGCAGCTTATCCGTAAAGTTGACCTTGGCCACGACGTAAAGATCATCCTCTGCCGTGTAGCTTCCTTTGTGAATCACGCGCATACCGGACTTGTTTGAGTCGGGGCTGAGCTCTTTCAGCTCAGTGTGCGGCGCAAACGTCTTCACATCCACGACGCGAATATCGGCAATCCGGTGCGGGTTGAAGTAGAACACGGCCACGGCAATCGCTGCCAGCACGAGGATGGCGATGAGCAGGGCGGGCAGTACACTCTTTTCGCGGGCGGGAGCAATCTGCAGATCGGACATGCGCTCAAGGATAGCGCGTGTCTTGTTTCACTGCTTACGGATCATATGAATCATCAGGAGGGCCGTGGCCGCAGCCTCGCGAGAAAGTCCTCAACCGGCAACGTGTTCAGCAGATCACTGGGCTCAAGCCAGGCCCGGCGCAGCTGCACGATGCCATGATCGATCAGGTCGAGCTCGTCGATCGAATGTGCGTCTGTATTTACGACGATCTTGCAGCCGAGCTCCTTTGCATGACGCAGGTGCAGATCCGACAAATCGGAACGAGCGGGTGCCGAGTTGTGCTCGACGGCGATGCCCAGGCGCGCCGCTGTGGGAAGAAGTTGTTCAAGGTCAACGCGGTACGGCTCGCGCTTCAGCACCTTGCGACCGGTGGGATGTCCGAGGATCTGCACATAGGGGTTCTCGCAGGCGCGCAGCACGCGCGCGGTCACCTCTTCGCCGGTTTGATTGAAGCCGGAGTGTACGCTCGCAATCACGATATCGAGCTGCGCGAGCGTTTCGTCATCGAGGTCCATTTTGCCGTCGAGGAGAATGTCGCACTCGATGCCGGCGAGCAGGCGGAAAGCTCTCTCAGGCCTGATGGCGATGGGCTCATCTTCGCGCAGCCGACGCTCATAACGCGCCCACTGCGGGCCTCGACCTGCGGCGAATTCCTCCGCCAACTCGTCTGAGACCTGCCGAATGTGCTTTGCGTGTTCGAGTGCGCGGCGCTCATCCATGCCGTTGGTCATGGCGAGGTTTTTCGAATGATCGGTGATGGCGATGTACTCGAGGCCGCGCTCGATGGCAGCCTCGGCCATCTCGCGGATGGAGTTTGTGCCATCGGACTCGAAGGTGTGCATGTGCAGATCGCCGCGGATGTCGCCCCGCACGATCAGGTGCGGCAATTCATGTTTGGCGGCAGCTTCGATCTCTCCGCAGTTCTCTCGCAGCTCCGGCGGAATGTACTCAAGATCGAGCGCGTTGTAGATCTCGGCTTCCGTTGCTGCTGCGATGACGTGATTATCTTCCAGCCGCAGCAGCGCGTACTCGCTCAAGGTGTAACCGCGCTTGATGGCGCGCTGGCGCAGCGTCACGTTGTGGTGCTTGGAACCGGTGAAGTACTGCAAGGCCGCGCCGTAGCTCGCGCGCGGCAGCAGGCGCACATCCACCTGCAGGCTGTTGCGCAGCGTGAAGCTCACCTTGTTCTGGCCCTTGGCGAGCAGCTTGTCGATCAACGGCAGGGCCGCGACATGCTCCACGGCAGCGGCGACGACATCGGGCTCGCAGGCCGGACCGGTGACGAGCAGATCGAGATCGCCGACCGACTCGCGCCCGCGCCGCAGGCTGCCCGCGGGGGTGATGGTTTCGATGCCGGGAAATTGGCGGATGAGCTCCGCGATGCGCTCGGCGTGATCGCGCGCCACATCGATGCGAAAGCGCGAGGTGTTTTTTCGATAGTCCTCTATGCCCTTGAGGAGCTTCTCGGTGAACTTCCGCCCCATGCGCGGAAGTGTGAGCAGATCGCCGCGCTTGGCCGCTTCTTCCAGGCTGTCGATATCCGCCACACCAAGGGCCGAGTACACCAGCGCAACCGTCTTCGGCCCCATGCCGGGCAGGCGCAGCAGCGTCAACATGCTGGGCTTGTAGCGCGTCAGCAGCTCTTCACGCAGCGGCATGGTCCCGGTGGCGACCAGATCGCGAATGTTGGCGGCCATGCCTTTGCCGATGCCGCCGATCTCCAGCAACGCCTTGGGCTCGGCCTCGGGGCGGGTCAGGGTTTCGAGCTGGGTGGTCTGCTGCTCTACCGCCTCGGCGGCACGGCGGTAGGAGCGCACGCGGAACGGGTCCGCGCCGTCGATCTCCAGCAGCGCCGCGGTTTCATCGAGCAGCCGGGCTAGGGTGATGTTGTCCATAAGGCAGCAAACAGCAAACAGGAAGAAGGGACTTGGAAGTAGGAATTAGCTTCGATGATTGGTGTGTTTATTTGAGCTGCTTGGAGGCGTAGAGCAGAACGCCGATCAGCGTCTTGCCATCCTCGATCTCGCCGGCGTGAATGAGCTTCATCACCTCGGAGAGCGGCGTCATCCGCACCTCGATGCGCTCGTCGTCTTCGGGCGTGGCCTCGCCCGGCGTCAGATCCTCGGCGAGCACAATGTTCATGGCCTCGGAGAGAAATCCGGGGCTGGCGTAGTACCTCGTGTGCTGGGACCAGCGGCCCGCGCGGTAACCGGTCTCCTCGATCAGCTCGCGCCGGCCGGCGGGGATGAGTTCCTCGCCAGGCTCGATGCGGCCCGCCGGCAGCTCCAGCAGAAACTTCTTTGCGGCATACCGGTACTGCCGAATCAGCAAGATACCGGGATCATTCGGGTTCGTAGCCGCATCCACGGCCAGCACCACAACCGAGCCGTTGTGCCGCACGACATCGCGGCGGGCGACGACGTTGCCCGGCTCCTTCACCTGATCGCGCGTAACCCAGAAGATATTGCCCTGATACACGGTTTCGGAGGAAAGAACCTCAGCTTCGCCGGTCAATTCGGTCGCGGAGTCGGGAGTCGCCATGGCTCCAAGGTACACGAGGACGCAGCGGCGAGCGATTTCTGCATCAGCGGCCGCGCGCCGGCATCCAAAGGAGCGCAGCTGGCTTTCCAGGAGCGCGGCTGGCTTTCCGTATGCAAACAGAGTGTTACCCCATCTCGACTCTGCCCGGAACCTCCACGCTTTTTCGCGACTACGCGGAGGCAGAGGACTCCCAGACAGTAGGGCGGTTGCGCCGGTGGTACCCGGCCGATCCCTTTCGCATGGATTGGGCGCACGCCTCCCCAACGTTGGCACTTGAACATCGCGAGCAGCTGTCTGACGCTTTGCTTGTACAGGCAGAGACCTTCAAAGCTTCGAAAACGGCGCTGGCTAACATCGAACGGCTGCGCTCCGGCGCGGCGGCCGTCGTCACAGGCCAGCAGGTGGGGCTCTTTGGTGGTCCATTACTCACGCTTTTGAAGGCCGCCACAGCGATCCGTAAGGCGCAGGATGCGACCCGGGTCTCCGGCCGCGAGCATGTGCCGGTATTCTGGCTGGCGAGCGAAGACCATGATGTTGCAGAAGTCGATCAGGTTCACCTGCTCGGCAAGGATCGCGTGGAGAGCATGGGCGCGGACCTTGGCGTCGCGGGTGTTCCGGTGCCCGCCGGGGAACTGCGCACGACCGATAGCATCGAGCCTGCACTGGCCTGGGCTGAAGAGCTTCTAGGTTACGCGCCTATCTGCGATGTTCTACGCGATGCCTATACCGATCATGATGGTTATACGGCGACGCTCGCCAGCGCCTGTGGGCGGCTGCTGTCGCACGTGTTTGCGGAGCAGGGCCTTGTGGTCATGGATGCCTCATCACGGGTCTTTCACGCGCTTGGTGGCGGTGTGCTTCGTGCTGCCATCGAACGCGCGGGTGAGCTCGAAGAGGCGTTGCTGCAGCGTTCCGCTGAGCTTGAAAATGCGGGCTACCATGCCCAGGTGAAGGTCGCGCCCGAGATGAGCCTGTTATTTCTCCTCTCGCCTGTGACGGACGGAACGAGCGAACGTCGTGCCTTGCGGCGCACGAAAGAGGGTTGGTGGAAGGCCGGCTCGCAAAGCTATTCCACACAGGATCTGCTTGCGATTCTGCGGAACGAGCCCGAGCGCCTGAGCCCCAATGCACTGCTGCGGCCTGTGTTTCAGGATGCCATTCTGCCTACCGCGGCCTACATCGGTGGACCGGCGGAGATCGCGTATTTTGCGCAATCTGCTGTCGTGTACGAGCGCATTTTGGGTCGTGTGACGGCTGTGTTGCCGCGCCTTTCCGCGACGCTGGTTGAGCCGGCGGTCGAGAAGTTAATGGCAGCGCATGAGGTGCAGCTGCCGCAGGTGCTGGCCGCGCGCACCGCCGAGGAACTGAGCACGCGGTTGGGTGCGCGCGCCATGCCGATCGAAGGCAAACGCAAGCTCGCCGTCGCTGGCAACGCGCTTGATGATGAGCTTTCGACATTGATCGAGTACATGACCGCGATGAGCCCGGATCTGGGTCGTGCCGCCGGCGTCAGTGCCAGCAAAATGCGCTACCAGATGAACCGATTGCGGCGCATGGCGGCTCGTTTCCAGCTCGAACGCGACGCGTCGCTGCGCAAGCAGGCGAACACACTGATGCTGAACCTGTTTCCGAACGAGCACCTGCAGGAGCGGCTGGTAGCAGGGGTGTGGTTTTTGGCGAGGCTTGGCGACTCACTGCCGCAGTTGCTGGTCGATCAAGCTGGGCAGGAGTGCCCCGGTCACCGCGTGCTCTTCTTCTAGCTTCGGAATCGTGATTTGCTCCAGAACCTTTGTCATCCTGAGCGAAGCGAAGGACTTGCTTTTTGTTTGAGTTGGCAGTGACGCTCACCTTTGAATACGTCGCGAACTTCGTGATTCCCACACTAGCTTCGGTCTAAAATGACGTTGCGGAGGCGAAGCTAGATGGGCATCAAGAACTCGTCCGATCAGCCGTTTGAGGTCACCTGTCCCGACTGCGGCAATATGCTGAAGATCGATCCTGCAACGCGATCCGTCATTGCGCACACCTCCGCGCCAAAGAAGCGCACCTTCGAGGACCTCGGCTCAGCAGCCCGTGCGCTGAAGGATCAGGAGGCGCGTCGCGACTCGCTGTTCGCGCAATCCGTAGAGGCGGAAAAGCATCGCGATGATCTGCTGGACAAGCGATTCGCCGAGGCTTTGAAAAAGGCGAAAGAGACGCCGCTGACGGAGAAGCCGCTGCGCGATTTTGATTTGGATTAGCGGGGCGAGCCTGATCTCGCGCTCCCCCTGCGCCTCAAAGCCCGTAAACTGAAGGTGTATGCCTCCGATTCTCAACGCCCAGGGCGTTTCCAAGCGCTTCGGCGCGGTTCCGTTGTTCCAGGACATCTCTTTTGCCGTCAATGAAGGCGACCGCATCGGCCTTATCGGCCCGAACGGCGCGGGTAAATCGACCTTGCTGGCGATCCTTGCCGGCGAGACCGAGCCTGATAGCGGTGATCTCGCGGTGCGCAAACGTGCGCGCATCGGCTATGTGCACCAGATCTCGGATTTTGCGAAGAAGATCACGGTCCGAGGTGTTATCGAAGCGGCTCTCGACCGCGCCGGTGTGCCCGCGGACGAGCACGAACAGCGTCTGCGCGAGACGCTGGGGCGCGCCGGATTTGTGGACGCGAACGAAGACGGCGTTCACATGGATGCAGAGGCTACGAGCCTCTCCGGGGGCTGGCGCAAGCGGCTGGCCATCGCAGAGGCGATGGTGCTGAAGCCCGATGTTTTGCTGCTCGATGAGCCTACCAATCACCTGGATCTTGAGGGCATCGAGTGGCTCGAGGCTGCGCTGCGCGGCGCCAATTTCGCGGTCGTCGTCGTCACGCACGATCGCTATTTTCTGGAGAACGTGGCGAACGAGGTCGTTGAGCTGAGCCGCGTCTATGCTGAGGGTCTGCTGCGGGTGCGTGGCAGTTATTCGCGTTTTCTGGAAGAGCGCGCCAACTATCTTGCCTCGCAGCAGCGCATGCAGGAGGGCCTGCAGAATCGCGTGAAGACCGAGATCGAGTGGCTGCGCCGTGGACCCAAGGCACGCAGCACCAAGGCTAAGGCGCGCATCGATAATGCGCATGATCTGATTGCGCAGCTTGCCGACGTGAATGGCCGGATGCGTACCGCGAACGCGGGCATCGGCTTTGACGCGACCGATCGCCAGACGAAGCGGCTCATCGAGATGGAAGAGGTTTCAATCACTTTGGGCGATCGCGAGATCCTGCATGACGTTAGCTTCGCGTTGTTCAACGGTGCGCGACTGGGGCTGGTGGGACCGAACGGCTCCGGAAAAACTACGCTGCTGCGCGCCATGACGGGTGAACTCGCGGTGAGTGCAGGCGTGGTGAAGCGCGCTGCCAGTCTGCGGGTTGTGTATCTAAGCCAGATGCGCGAGCTGGATGCCTCGCTCTCATTGCGGCGGGCACTCGCGCCGGATGCGGATTCGGTCGTCTATCAGGGCCGTGTAACCCACGTTGCAAGCTATGCGGCAAAGTTTCTGTTCACCAGCGAGCAGTTGAATCAGCCGGTGGAGCGGTTAAGCGGAGGCGAACGCGCACGCGTACTCATTGCGCGGCTGATGCTGCAGCCGGCGGATGTGCTGATGCTCGATGAGCCCACCAACGATCTCGATATTCCAACGCTGGAGGTGCTGGAAGAGGCGTTGATGGAGTTTCCCGGCGCGCTGGTGCTGGTGACGCACGATCGCTATCTGCTGGATCGCGTTTCGAACTTCGTGCTGGGGCTGAACGGCCGCGGCGATGCGCAGCTATTTGCCGATTACGCGCAGTGGGAGACGTGGCGCAGTGAGGGTTCCAAGCCTTTGGCTGCAAAGAACGGCAGCGCGCGCGGGGCTGAGAACATCACTCCGGTTTCCCCTGCAACGGGGTTAACTCGCAAGAAGCTTTCCTATATGGAGCAGCGCGAGTGGGATGGCATGGACGCTCGTGTTGCTGCCGCGGAGTCGGCGCTGGAGGCCGCGCAGGAGCACGTTGGGGATACAGCGGTGAGTTCGGATGCCGATGCGCTGATTGCAGCGCTGGCACAGTTGGAAACGGCGCACGCGGAGCATGATGCGGTGCTGGCGCGGTGGATGGAGCTGAGCGAAAAGGTGAGTTGAGGCAGTTTGCTCTCCTAAACACGGCCTAACAGAGCGCGGAGCGATGCAGAGGCTGAACGGCTAGGCTGGATTTGTATGAGCGCTTCCTCTCCTGATATCCGTTGGCGTTCCCCGGGCCGTCCGGCTGGGCCGGATTTTATGCCGCGGGTGCTGAGCGGTGAGTTGTTTCGCGAGAACGCAACCGAGTATCTGTTGCACAATGCGCAGCGTTATGGCGATCTGGTGCGATTTCGCGCGCTGGGTCGCGAGGTCTTGCAGTTCAACCATCCTGAGCTGATCAGCGACATGCTGGTGCGCAATGAGCGGCTGCACCAACGCAACCTGGTGATGCAGCGTTCCAAAGCAATTCTTGGCGAAGGGCTGCTTACCAGCGAAGAGCCGCTGCACATGCGGCAGCGACGGCTTGCACAGCCCGCATTTCATCGCGCGCGCATTCACGCCTTCGGCGAGGTGATCGCGAGCTCCACGGCCCTCACCACGTCAGGCTGGCGAGAAAACACGACGATCGACATGCATGGGGAGATGCTGCTGCTGGCGCTGCGCATCGTCGGCAGAACGCTCTTCAGCATGGACTTTGAGGAGGATGTCGAGGCGATTGCTGCTGCGGTCGATGCCTTTCAAAGCTTTTTGCCATTGGCTTTTCTGCCGCTTCCGCACCTGCTGCAACGCTTGCCCATCCACTCGATGCGCCGCATCCGGGAGGGGCGTAAGCACCTGGATACACTTATCTACCGTGTCATTGCGGAACGTCGTGCGGATCCTCGGGACCGTGGCGATTTATTGAGCATGTTGCTCGCGTCTGTCGATGCGGGAGACGGTGGGGAGGAGCGCATGAGCGATGAGCAGGTCCGCGATGAGTGCCTCACCGTTCTGCTTGCAGGCCATGAAACCACAGCCAATGCGCTGAGCTTCATTCTCTGGCAGCTCGCCGCGCACGAGAATATCCAGGAGGAACTGGCTGCCGAAGCGAAGCGCGTGCTGAACGGACGTCTACCGAATGCGGATGACTACCCGCAGCTAATGTTTGCTGAACAGATTGTCGCTGAAGGCCTTCGGCTCTATCCGCCTGTGTGGGTGACGAGTCGCATGGCCGGCGAAGCGTATGAGTACCGCGGTGTGCAGATTCACACGGGAACATTCTTACTGGCGCCGCAGATCGTTGTGCATCGCGACCCCCGCTTCTGGGAGGACCCGCTGCGCTTTGATCCGAGCCGCTTCACCAGGGAGGCAAAGGCCGGCCGTCCCAAGCTTGCCTATTTTCCCTTCGGTGCAGGCAGTCGGCAGTGTATCGGCGAAGGGCTCGCGTGGATGGAAGGCGTGCTGGCGCTGGCGGTAATGGCACAGGAGTGGCGCATCGCGCTTCCCGAGGGAGCAGCAAAGACCATCGCGGTGAAGCCGTCTGTCACGCTGCGGCCGAGTGGGCCTGTGATGTTGCGGCTCGAACGCCGATAGCCGCTTCGAGAGCTACTGCCGGCGTGTAATTTCGCCGTTTTTCATGACAAAAACTGGGTGCTTCAACACAGAGATGCTCTCCAGCGGATTGCCGGGAACAGCGATGATGTCTGCGTAGAATCCGGGCTTCAGCTGACCGATCTTATTTGCCCAATCCAGCAGCTTCGCCCCGTTGATCAAGCCTGCGCGCAGCACATCCGCGGGGCTCATGCCGTACTGCACCATCAGCTCATACTCACGCGCCTGGGTGCCATGCGGAAACGGACCCACGTCGGAGCCCACAACGAAGGGAACGCCCGCGGCCATCTGCTTCTTGAACTCCGCTGCGTGGTACGCCTGCTGCGCGCGCTCACGCTCCGCGATTGCGGGTGTCGCCGCGTGATCGGCAAAGTACTCGGCGATAGCAAATGTGGGCACCGCATAGATTTGTTTTTCGCGCATCGCGCGCATGGTCTCAGGCGAGAGCGCATAGCCGTGATCGACGCTCTTCACGCCAGCTGCAACGGCGTATGAGGCGCCGGGTTCACCGGTGCAATGCACGGCGACGCGTGAGCCCGTGCGTTGCGCCTCGGTGACAGCCGCTGCGAGTTGCGCCTCGGTGTACTGATAGGGAGTGATGAAGACATCGCCGGCAAGACGATCACGCCCTGTCTCATAAATTTTCGTGAAATCGGCGCCTTCTTTCCGCTGTTCGCGCATGGTTGCGATGATCTCGTCTGCTGTGTTCGCTCGATCAGCATTCGAGAGCAGATGTTCTTCTGGATTCAGGCCGCTCGTATCTTCATGACCGCCGTTGATGTCGATGGCGTTGCAGCTTACGCGCATGCGCGGGCCGGGAATCAGGCCTTCGTTGATGGCGTTGCGCACAGCGACGTCGGCGCAACCCGCGCCTTCCGTGCCCATGTCGCGCTCCGCGGTGAAGCCAGCCATGATGTCGGCTTTGGCGGCGTCGGCAGCAAGCAGCGTGCGCTGCGGTACGGACTCCTTCACCGTCTGAAAGGCTTCGTCACCCACATGCAGAAACAGGTGAGTATGCGCGTCGATTAAGCCTGGCATTAGCGTCGTCTGGCCGAGATCGATGATCTGCGCGTTTGCGGGGTGGGTTACATGCTCGCCCACCTCACGGATCTGCGTACCTTCTATGAGAACTTCCCCGGGTGAGATGAGCTTGCCTCCGGAGACATCGAGCATATGTGCCGCGTGGAGAACTACAGGCTGCGATGATGTGTTCGCGGCGGTCTGCTGGCAGTTGAGCGCGTATGGCGTCACGGCGAACGCGAAGCAGGCAAGGCAAGCTGAAATGCGCATGATTCTGCCGAGCATACCGCAAAACTAGGGCGGATTCGCAGAGGGTGTAAAGAACAGGCAACAGCAAGGACAATCGCAGATTCCCTTCGGGAATGACAACAAAGAGAGAAAAGCCCTCTACATCAAATAGCTACGTTGCTCTATGCGTTGACTGATGCCAACAGGAAGACCAGCGGCGCATTCCAGTTGATGGCGATCTCATTCATCGAGTAAGCCTGGTCGTTGTCGATCCACATGCGCATGGGCGGCATGGCGGGAAGTGTCTTCGCGACGGCATCGCCGGGTCGCCGATTCGGGCCGCCGGAGAGCAGGCCTGGCCACGGTGCGGCGATGCCATCCGCGACGCTGGGCCGGTGGTGCGGGTGCATGAACGGCCGTACACCCACCTGGGTCACCCAGGAAACGCCGAAGCAGTTGCGGCCGAGCAGATAGTGTAGATTGTTGGTCGCGACCGTGACCAGTTCAGGCATTGGCTGGAAATGATTCGCAATCAGCAGAAGCAGTGATTGATTCCCGGCGACGCTGTTGGAGCCCCAGATATAGTCGTTCGCGGACATGGTGTTGCCATAGCCATTCACGTGGGCCTGCGCTACGAATGACTGTGCGGCCTGCACTGTTTTGCTGCGGATCGCTTCCTGCACAGCGGCATGACCCGGCCGCGTGGCCATAGCATAGGTCCAGTAGGCCAGTGACGCGACATTAGCCCATGAGGGCGCGTCGATTGCCATGGCCTGGCGATTCGTGGGTAGGCCGCTGAGAAAGGCCTTTTCATACTGTGGCTCGCCGGTGGTGCGCCACAGTTCAGCGGAAGCCCACGCGATCTCATCGCTGCAGTGTGGGTCCGCGTAGGAGCCTGTGGTGATGCTGGGTGGATCGTCGAACGGAACGTCCGGATGCGCGATGGCCCACTGCCAGGCCTTCTCCGCGGCGGTGCGAAAGTGCGCGGCAAGCGCGGTGTCGAACTCCGCATAGCAGCGTGCGGCGATGGCCATCACGGCGGCGAGATCCGCTGTTGCACAGGTGCTTTTGAATGGCGCGGAGCCGGTGCCGATGACCTCGCTCACGAGACGATCGTCCTGAGGCTTGATGAATGCGCAGAAGTGCTCGCTGGTCTGCTTGTGGAAGACGCCGCCATCGGTGTCCTGCATCTGCAGCATCCAGTCGAGGTTCCACAACACCTCTTGGAGGTAGTCGGGCAGCTTGCCGTGCTGCTTCGGGATGCCGAGGTCCAGCGTGCGCAGCGCCTTGGGATACATCTCCCACGCCCAGAGCAGCGTCCCGCAGGTGATGCCCGAGTTGACGACGTAGCGGCCGTAATCGCCGGCATCGTGCCAGCCGCCTGTATTGGGCAGTGAACCTGTTTTGCCGGAGGTGGCACCGTACGCGCCGCCGAGATGGCATGCTGGATGGCGGTAGCCGTTACCGAGATCGACATTGCAGCCGCAGCGCTGCCCGGTGTAGCCGCGCATCGAGGTGCGCAGCGCATCGGCGTACACATTCACGCGCACGGAGAAGGGATCGCTTCGCTGCGTGCCGGCTTCGAGGATGTACTCGCCCGGCTCGTGCAGCGTGGAGAAGAGCGCCTGCCGCACGGTATCGCCGGAAAGGGCATCGGTCTGCGGCGGTGTGAGCGGGCCTTCAAAGACCACGTGATCGCCGGTCACGGAGCGCACGCGAAAATTGGTCTGCGCCGCGTCGATGCCACGAACCGTTGCCATCTTCGCGGCTTGGGGCTGGTAGCCAAGCTGATTCAGAAGGATGCCGGGACCCGCTTGAACCGCGGTGTTCTGCGCTTCCGCCGCGAAGGCCCACGCAGGCGAGGATCCAAGCTGTGCACCGGCTGCAAGACCCAGAACTTTGAGTACGTCTCTGCGCTCCATGGACTTATTTTATCGGGGAACGACAGCGAAGTAGCCTGCAACTAGAACCGATCGTCGGCAGACGGACCGTACACGCCGGGAACGGGTATATCGAGCAGTCGCAGGTAGGTGCCAAGCTGGGCGCGATGATGAATCAGGTGCCCAAAAAACATGTGAGTCAACGTGACCGCGCGTGGATTGTCGGAGATCACGCGATCTCCGATGCGGAAGAGCCAGGGCGCGCTGAGTTGTTCGTCGGTGGCTGCAGCGAGTGCCGCTTGCGCAGCGGCTGCGCACTCGTCAAAGGTCGCCAGCAACTGCTCATGAGAATGCAACACAAGGTCTGGCGGCGTACTGCCAGCCAAGTTGAAGCTGCCCGTGCTGAGGCACAAGGTAGCGAGTTTCGGCAAGGTCGCTACATGCATGGAAAGTTTGCCGAGCGGCATGGATTTCGCGTGTGGGACCCATGCCGGTTTGTCGCAGGGTACGCGATCGAGGATCCGCCGCGTCATGCCGAATTCGATATCGCAACTCTGGGACAGCAGTTCAGCAACCGTCATGTGCCTGCTCACATTCTTGTAAATGCCGATGCGCTAAATGCCGGTCACGTTGAAGCCGCAATCGACATAGGTGACCTCGCCCGTAATGCCGCTGGCGAGCTTGCTGGAGAGAAATAGGGCTGCACCGGCGATCTCGGCCTGCTCCACGTTGCGGTGCAGGGGAGCGCGTTCGGTGACCTTGTCGAGGATCAGGCTGAAGTTGCCGATGCCGCGGGACGCGAGTGTCTTTACAGCTCCAGCAGATATCGCATTCACGCGAATATTCCTGCCGCCAAGCGAAGCGGCTAGATAGCGTACGGTGGCTTCGAGCGCGGCCTTCGCCACACCCATCACGTTGTAATTGGGAAAAACCTTCTCGGAGCCGTAATAGGTAAGGGTGAGCAACGAGCCGCCATCGGTCATTAACGGTGCGGCTGCACGCGCAATCGCGATCAGCGAGTACACGCTGACATCGTGGGCGATGCGGAAATCGTCCCGCTTGGTTTCGAGAAAATCGTTATGCAGGGCATCTGCGGGCGCGAAGCCTATGGCGTGCACAACGGTGTGAATCGCGGGGAACGCTTCTTTAATCTGCGCAAAAGCGCTTTCAATTTCGGCGTCGCTGCTCACATCGCACTGGATTGCGCGGGCCTTGTCCGCCTGGCCGAGATCGGCGATGAGCTGCTCGGCTTCACGCTTGAGGCGATCGCTTTGGTAGCAGAGCACAAGGGTCGCACCGGCTTTGGCGAGCGATTCGGCGATGCTGTAGGCGATGCTGCGCTTGTTGGCGACGCCGAAGACGACGGCGATCTGTCCCTGCATTTCGATCATGATGCTTCAACTCCTGAGGTACGATCGCTGCTCAGGATAGCAGGCTGCGTGCGATACATAAACGGCGATTAGCTGGCCTGCGTATCGACGATGAGTTCCAACGCGTCCCAGTCGTCTTCCCCAATGCGCAGAGCCGCAGAGGCGACGTTTTCTTCAAGATGTGGGATGCTGCTTGTGCCGGGAATGGGCAGGATGACCGGGCTGTGCTGCAGCAGCCAGGCGAGAGCGATCTGCGTGACGGTGGCCTCGTGTTGTTCCGCAAATTCGGCTACGGGATGGTTCCCCCCATCGTGCTGTGGCGCCGCTGCTTTGGCGAGCTTGCCCGCATTTACCGGATACCAGGGCAGAAATCCGAGGCCATGCTGTTCGCAGTATTTCAGCGTCGCTTCACTCTTGCGTTCGGTGATGTTGTAGCGGTTCTGCACGCTGACAATGGGCACAATGGCTTGTGCCGCTTCGATCTGCTCCGGCGTGACCTCGGAGAGGCCGATATGGCGGATCTTGCCTGCTTGTTGTGCCGCTTTCAGTGCGCCCAACGTCTCCGCGAGGGGAACCTCCGGGTCGATGCGATGGAGCTGATAGAGATCGATGCGTTCGACGCGCAGCCGGCGCAGGCTCATCTCGAGCTGCTGCTGCAGGTAGTCGGGGCGGCCGCAGGGCACGGACCTGGCCGGACCCTGCCGCGTCAGACCGCCTTTGGTCGCGATGACCAGATCGGCGGGATACGGGTACAGGGCTTCGGCGATCAGCTCTTCGGCAATCATCGGGCCGTAGGCGTCGGCGGTGTCGAGCAGCGTGATGCCCAGTTCGACGGCACGGCGCAGCACGTTGCGCGCGTCTTCGCGATCCGGCGGCTCACCCCAGGCACCCTCGCCGACCAGGCGCATGGTGCCGTAGCCGAACCGGTGCACCTTGAGGTCGCCACCCAGTAGAAAGCTGCCGCCCTCGACTGCATTCAGTGTGGAAAATTCGCCCATGCGCGATGAGATGCCTGGGGTTCGGGTGAGGTCAGCCTGGGGTCAGATAGTGTCTATGTGAATGTCTTCGATGGAGGTAGTGTCTGACGAGTCATTTTTTGCTTTTCGGAGGTAGGTCCGGGCTTCAGCCCGGACATTCAGTGACTCAGTACACTAGCCCGGGATCAGCCGTGAACTAACCAATCGAACTGCTCGTCTGTGAGCGGAACGACGGATAACCGGAACTGGCGGAACAGGATGGAGCCCTGAAAGACGCCTGCTTCGCGAATTTCTCCGAGTGGCTTTTCGCGTTTGAGACGCTTGCCGGCTTTGAGCTTGACGAGGGGCGTTTTGCCGTCGGCTTCGAGCGTTACGGAGACAACCTTCGCGGTGCCAACGGCCGCTTTGCCGGTGTTGGAGTGGTAGATGACGCACTCTTCGCCGCGTTTCATATTGCGCAGCGTGATCAGCGCCTGTGGATTCTTGATGCCGTCCCAAATGGTTTCCCCGTCGCGCAGGAGGTCGTCGTAGGAGTACTTTTCGGGCTCGGATTTGAGGAGGTAGGGCATGGGTAGAGCCAGTGTATCCGGCGCGTTGGGGCTCGGCGCAGTCTTAGCCCTTCCATGCAGTGTGGCGGCGCGCGGGAGGAATACAGGGGTCACTCCACTCCGCGGACGATGAGACTGTCCGCTGCCACCCGAACGTCGAAGAACTGTCGTTTGGGGCCCGGCGCTCCGGTCGAGATGACAATGCTTGGAGAAAATTCCGTTGCAGCTGATTGCAAACGGCTCCCGGGATCAGCCGCCCAAGTCGAGCAGTTCGACGCGGGGGATCTTGCGGCCGAGAAAGCGGGAGCCCAAGCGGGCGAATTTTTCTGTCGAGTCCGTGGCGAAGCATTCGAAGGTCGCGGCTTCGTGACTGTCTGCGTTGCCGGTCAGAGCCGAACGCACAACCTCGGCGGTGGCCTCCGCGGAGTCCACCACGACTGCATGGGAGCCAAGCTCGCGCAGCACCTCGGCGACCTGGGCGGCGATCAGCGGATAGTGCGTGCAGCCCAGCAGCACGGCGTCCGGCGTATTGCCGGCGAGCGCCTCGCGCAGATAGATGCGCAGCACATCGCGGGTGACCGGATGATCGGTCCAGCCCTCTTCGACGAGCGGAACGAGCAGTGGGCAGGGCTTCTCGGCGGCGTGGAGGCCGAGCCCGGCGCAGGTGTCGCGATAGGCGTGCGATTGCACAGTGGCGGCGGTGGCCAACACGAGTATATTGCCGCTGATTTCGTGTTCAGGCGAGGCTTTGCGAGCCGCTGCGAGGGCGGCCTGTGCGCCGGGCTTCACGACCCCGATGACCGGAACCGTAACGGCGGCGCGCAGCTCGGGCAGGGCGAGCGCCGTGGCCGTGTTGCAGGCGATGACGAGCAGCTGCGCCCCGCGTGCGACGAGGAACTGCGCGGCCTCGATGGCATAGCGGGCGACGGTGGCGCGGGACTTGTCGCCATAGGGCAGCCGAGCCGTGTCGCCCAGATAGAGGAAGTGGGTTCCGGGCAGTCGCGGAAGGAGGGCGCGCAGGACGGTGAGGCCGCCGAACCCTGAATCGAAGACGCCTACGATCCGTTGGTTCACCTCCTGTTGGTTCACCGCCGTAGAACCGGCCGTCACTGATTGCCGCCCGGGGCCGCCGTGGTGTCGTGGGAAGGGTAGGTGCGCAGCAGATCGGCATGGCCCGCGAGGGTTTCACGCGGCTGGCCATCGACGAGGAAGCGGATCTGCTCGATCTGCGGCAGATTTGCATGCAGCGTGCCGATGATGGAGGCGATCGTCAGTGATTCGACCTCAACCCCGGACGGATGGCTGCTCACGAAACTGCCGCGCAGGTCGATGACCGCGAGCTCGCCGCCGGCGGTCCTGGGCTGCAGGGCGTCCGGGTTGGAGGACGGGACGGGTACGGTTTGCACGCGGCCATCCGAGGCCGCGGCGGCGTGCGAATCCACGCTGTGACCCATCACCGGCAGCGGCAGAAGAAAGATCTCGTTCACCATCAGGCCGGAGGGCAGGGGGTGCGGCGAGCCGGGCAGGGCGTACTCCGAGACGAGGTGATCGAGCAGCGCACGGGCCCGCGCGGTGACCTCACTGGGAAGGGCAATCTGCCGTTCGGTGGCCGCAACAGAGCCTACATCATCGTTGGCGAGATCCAGAGTCACGGGTTCGGTGTCGGTGTAGGGCGCGTCGATGGGCGTCTGATCGGCCAGATCGCGCACGCGGTCGCGGGCCCGCTGGCGCTCCACGATGAGGGTGGCGGTGAGGGCGAGAACGCAGACAAACAGGTACCAGAACAGGATGCGCATGCGCCGGGCGCTCATGGCTGGACCTCCGGGGCGGCGTCCGTGAGTGCCGCCGGGCGACGGTGCAGGATCACGGGTGGGGGAAGCTTCACGGGCGGCTGCACGGTATTTTCCCAGACCACCAAGGCTCCGGCGATGGCGACGGCCACGCGCTCCTGGTAGCCGGCATCGGTGACGCTGGCCGGGGTGTCGGTCTCCGGCGCCAACTCCACCACCAGGGCAGGGCAGGTGAGCGAATCCACCGGCCGCACCGAGGCGGTGCTGCTGACCAGGGCGATGTGCGAGCGGCCCAGGGCCGAGCCCATCCCCTGCTCCAGACCCTGGCTGGCCGAGATCCACGCGGCCTGCGCGGTGAGCCAGGGCAGCAGGTACACCTCGGAAGGCGCGGGATCGAGCTCAGAGCTGTAAAGGTGCACGCCCATGCCGCGTCCGGTGGCGTGCAGCAGCAGGCAGGCCGAAGCGCGGGCGTGATTGGCGATGCCGGCGCGGTCGTCGAGCGTGAGCGGAGTTGCCGGCGATGCCGGCTCGGTGGCCGCGTCGCTGTCCCGAGTCATGACGACGGTGAAACCGCGCGCGACCAGTAAGGAGCGAAGCCGGAACGCCAGTGACAGCGTCACAGTCTTCTCCAGTGTGGAGTCGCCGATGCGGGCGCCGCCGTCCGTTCCGCCATGCGCCGGGTCCAGAACGACCACGCTGCGGTTCAGCCCGGTGGCCGAGAGCTTGGGGGCGGCGGGTTTTTCTTGCGTGGGGGAAACCTTTGCCGCGACCGATGTGGACGGCGCCGTTGTGGGCTTCGCCGGCGTCGTAACGCCCTTCGCTGCGGGAGCCGATGAGCCTGGGCTGCGCGCGACCGCTGCTTTCGGAGTGACTGCTTTCGGCGTGATGGGCCTTGGCGTGGCCGGTGTACCAGCCGCCGTTTGTCCGGTTCCTGCGCCTGGAGTCCCGCTCGCAAGCCGAGGCGTTCGGCGAACTGGAGGAACGGTGACGGTGGTCCCGTTTGTGGTCCTCGGCTGGGTGCTCGGCACGACCTTCGGCTGGGTGCCGGTGGGCGGCTTCGGCGGGACCCGGACGATGGGTGCCGGTGCTTGTGTCTCCTGCTGTGCCCCCCCCGGAATGGACAGGGGAAGAAGGGAGGTGAACCCCACAAGGGCGGCAAAGACAGCTTGTCGGGTCGGCGTCACAGTCAGTCGTCTTCTCAGCCCGAGGAGTTTCACTTGAATTGGCTTCCGGGTCCCACCGATTGTACCGGGTCAGGCAGTGTCTGACGGATCACGATCCTCGTACGAAGTGCATCGAGCTGCCTCTTGACGGAGGGTGGGGAGGGAGCGTGGGGCTTCAGGGACTGCGGGAAAAAGTATTTGCAAAACCGAAAACCGCACCCCAGCGGCTAAAGCCGAATTGCAAACAAAGCACTTACGGGGTGGCTGAAGCCACCCCCTTCCCCAGAGCAGGCGTTTTTCCGCAGCCTGTTCAGCCCCACGAGAAGGAGAGCCAATTTTTGGGCTTTTTAGCCCAAGGTTCTCTCCGATGTCAGCCCAAAACCCGGGGCTGAAGCCCGGACCTATCTCCGAAAAGCAACAAATGACTCGTCAGACACTATCCAGTCCATCCCCGTTTGCGTTTCCGCGCGATAGACTCGGGCCATGCGGGTGTTCGGAATCGACTGCGGCACCGAGTTGACGGGCTATGGCGTGGTGGAGGCCGACGACTCGTCGCTCAGGCCGCGTCTGCGGCACCTTTGTGCCGGTGCCATTCGGTTGAACAAGAAGGATCAGACCGCCGTGCGGCTGGCGCAGGTGTATGCCGAGCTCACCGCCCTCATCACGCTCTGGGAGCCGGAGTGTGTTGCCATCGAGGGCGTGTTCTTTGCGGCCAATGCGAAGAGCGCGTTGAAACTCGGCCAGGTGCGGGGCGTGGCCCTGTTGGCCGCGGCCAACTGCGGCCTTTCGGTAGCGGAATATGCGCCGCTTTCGGTGAAAAGTGCGGTCGTAGGCTACGGTCTGGCGGCAAAAGACCAGGTGGGTTTCATGGTGGCCCGACTGCTGGAGCTGGAAAGCCCTCCCAAACCCGCGGACGCGGCCGATGCGCTGGCCGTGGCGATCTGTCACATCCACCATGCGCAAACGGCAGAGGGTCTGCGCCGGTGAAGCCGCTTGTGAATTTGCTGTTGCTGAGCCTGCCGTATGCCGCCGCCGCTCAGCCTGCCGCCGCTCAGCCTGCCGCCGCTCAGCCTGCCGCCGCTCAGCCTGCCGCCGCTCAGTCTGCCGCCGCTCAGTCTGCCCCTGACTCCCCCCGGCATTGGCTCAGCTTCTCGATTGACCGCAGCGGCTCGCTGCCGGTGCATTACGGCATTCGCCTCGAGGAAGGAACGGGCCATGGCTTTTACAGCATGGAAGGGACAGCGAGTTCCGATGCTGCGCCGAGTGCTGCTGCGGCGGCGAGCAAAGAGGTGCCGATCTCCGTGGACGAGCCCACGCTGAAAAAGCTCCTGGTGGCGGTGCCCTTCGTGAAGGCACACCGGTGCGAAACGCACGCCAAGCACCTTGCGCAGACCGGGACAAAGACGCTCCGTTATGCGGGCGACGGGGCAGTCGCGGAATGCACGTACAACTACTCCGACGACGATCGGGTGAACACCGCGACCTCGCTGTTTCTTGCACTCGGGGAGACGCTGCAATACGGCGACCGCCTGGCCGCGAAGCTGCGGTTTGATCGCCTGGGGCTCGACGCCGAAGTGGCCAGCCTGCAAAGTGCGCTGGACTCCGGCCAGGCGATGCAGGTGGGCAACATCGCTCCTGTGCTCGAAGCGATCCAGAACGACGAGCGGGTGATGGAGCGGGTGCGGCGCAAGGCGGCGCGGCTGCTGGAAGGCGCGGGGATCGCTCCGGCTCAAGCGTCGGCGGGGAAAGACGGCTCCAGCGACCGGTAGAGATGGGCCAGATCTTCCAGCGAGACCGTCTCCGAACGCACCTGCGGGGGCATGTTTGCCGGCCAGGCGGCGGCGATCTGCCCGGCGCTGAAGCCGGCGGAACGCAGATTGTTCGCCAGCGTTTTGCGCTTTTGCGCAAAGGTGGAGCGCAGAAAGCGGTTGAAGCTTTCAAAGGGGACTTGCAATTCCTCGAAGCGGGGCGCGAAATCCAGCCGTATCACCGTTGAGAAGACATCAGGCGGCGGAGAGAAGGCGCCCGGCGGCAGGATGAACAGCTCCGCCACCTGCGCATGGAGCTGCGTCACGGCGGAAAGCGCGCCGTAGTCGCTCGATCCCGGGCCGGCGGCCACGCGCTCCGCCACCTCACGCTGCACCATCAGGATCGCCCGCCGCAGGGGGCCCGCGCGCGCGGCCGCGAACAGGTGCAGCAGGATATCGGAGGTGATGTAGTACGGGAGGTTGCCGACGATATCCAGGGCGTCGTGTGCTTCCGGCGCAAACTGCAGCAAATTTGTCTGCAGAATATCGGTGTTGTGCACCTTGACCTGGGGTTCGTTGCGAAAGCGGAAGGCGAGTTCACGTGCGAGCGATGGGTCAAATTCAACACAGTGCAGCCGGGCGCAGCGAGCGGCGAGATGCGCTGTGATCGCGCCGTGTCCGGGGCCGATTTCGACGACGGTTCGCTCGCGGACGTCGCCCAGGGCCTCCGCGATGCGCAGGCAGGCGGTCTCGTCGACGAGGAAGTTCTGGCCTAGCTTGGTTGCGCTGCGCTTCATCGTGCTCCCAAAAACCAGATGGAGAGAGCCCCGGGCTGAAAGCCCATGATTGTGGCCCAGTTTATCGTGGAGCTGAAGCCCCACGCTCCCTCCCCATTCTCCTCCCAGATGCACCTCCTACAAGGATGCACCTCGTACGATGATCGTGATTCACACAGACACATATGATTGGCAAAAAGGGGAAGCAGACATGGAATGGCAGCCGGGTGGCCTGAGCAACGACATCGAAGACCGCAGGGATGAAACGGGTGGCGGCGGAGGCGGGGGTGGATTCGGCTTCGGCGGGGGTGGCCTGGGGATCGCCGGCTTCCTGGTGCTGCTCGTGATCAGCCTCATCACGGGCCACAACTTCCTCGGCGGGTTCTTCAATGGCAACAGCGGAACCCAGAGAAGCCAACCGGTCCAGGGTGTGCAGCCGGGAGCGGCGCCGCAGCCGCACTCCGCTACGGAAGATCGCGATGCGCAGCTGATCTCCTTTGTGAATACCGATGTGCAGAAGTTCTGGCGGGGGACGCTGACTGCGGAGGGCAAGAACTACCGCGAGGCGCACATCGTGCTGTATCGCGGCGAGACCGAGGCCGGCTGCGGGGGTGACGCCCAGGCCTCCACCGGGCCGTTTTATTGCCCGGAGGACATGAAGGTCTATCTTGACCTCAGCTTCTGGGACCAGCTGCGGCAGTTCGGAGGCTCCACCGCGGACTTCGCGCAGGCGTTTGTGCTCTCCCATGAGCTTGGCCACCACGTGCAGAACCTGCTCGGCATTGAGCAGAAGGTGCAGCACCTGATGGAGACCGAGCCTGCTCAGCGCAATCATCTTTCCGTCGATTTGGAGCTGCAGGCGGATTGCTATGGCGGCGTCTGGGCTCACCATGCGCAGGCCGAGCACATCCTCGATCCCGGGGACATTCCCGCCGCGCTGAGCGCCGTGGCGGCGGTGGGCGACGACCACCTGCAGAAGATGAGTGGGCGGGCCGCCAGCCCGGAGAGCTGGACGCATGGCTCTTCACAGCAGCGGCAGACCTGGTTTGAACGCGGCTTTCAGAACGGCGACCCGGCGGCCTGCAACACCTTCGGCGGGGGCGCACAGTAACTCAAACTCACCTCATTGGGTGATTGCCGCACCCGCTACATTTCCGTAGCGTCTCCAAAAGGGGAGAGCACGTTTTCGCTTTCCTTTTTTGGTATCCGCTGCGGTCGTTTCTGGGCGCGAGCGGCAATGTGCATCGCTGAGTTGGGATCGTTGCTGGAGCGTTAGAAATTGAAGGGGCTCTTCCCTCATGGGTGGCGCTGCCGTTGGCTGTTGGGTTTGCTGTTGCTGTGGCCGGGTCTGCAGGCGTGGGCGGTGGGAGCCACGCTGGTCGGGGATGCGCATGTTTCCTCCGCGCAGCCCACGGTCAATGCAGGGGGGCTGAGCAACCTCAACGTGGGTAACGGCTACACCGCGCTGATGCAGTTTGATTTGGGAGTTCTGCCCGCCGGCACCACTGCCGCGCAGATCACCCGGGCGACCCTGCGCGTCTTCTGCAACCGCGCCGACACGCCCGGCACCGTAACGTTGCAGCCCGTGAACGGCGCCTGGACGGAGTCTACCGTCACCTACGCCACACTGCCGCCGCTCGGCTCGGGCGTTGGCTCTGCCAACGTGAGCACCGTGGGTGCGTTCGTCACCCTGGACGTGACCGCACTGGTGCAGGGATGGGTGAGCGCTCCGGGCAGCAACAACGGTGTGGCCCTGAGCAGCTCCGCGGCTGCGGTGCAGTTCGACAGCAAGGAGAATGACGAGACCTCGCATCTGCCGCAATTGGAGATCGCGCTCGCGGCCGGAAGCAGCGGCAGCGGGAGCGGTGGACTTGCCGGGGCAACCGGGCCGATGGGCGCGACTGGTCCCATGGGCCCCGCGGGTGCAGCCGGCTTGAGCGGAGCGAAGGGAGCGACCGGCGCTACGGGCGCAGCGGGTGCCGGGCTGGTGAACTACCTGGGCGCCTATAGCTCGACCACCAACTACAACAACGGCGATGTGGTGACCTTTGGCGGCTCAACCTACATCTCGCAGATGGGTTCGAACCACGGCAACACGCCCGGGTTTGCCGGCGGCTGGGGACTGCTGGCTTCGGTCGGCGCTGCCGGGTCTACGGGTGCGATCGGCGCGACCGGGGTTACGGGCCAGCAGGGGCCGCCCGGCTTCGGAATCCAGGGCGTCACGGGAGCCACCGGCGTGGCTGGTGCCACGGGCGCAACCGGAACGCCGGGATTGGTCTACCAGGGCAACTACGATTCCGTGCACAATTACAGCAACGGCGACGTGGTGCTGTGGAACGGATCGAGCTATGCCTCTCTGATCAGCTTCAACCATGGCAACACGCCGGGTTTGGTTCCGGGGGCGTGGGGTGCACTGACCGCGCAGGGGCCCATCGGGCTCACAGGTGCTACCGGAGCGACGGGTGTGATGGGCGCAACCGGCTCGCTGGGACCCACGGGACCGCCCGGAGAGAAGGGCGATCAGGGCTTACAGGGCATCGCGGGGCAGGCTGGAGCCCAGGGACTTCCCGGAGCCACGGGAGTCACGGGAGTCCAGGGCCTTATAGGTCTTATCGGACCAGCCGGTCCGACGGGGCTCAGCTTTCAAGGAGCGTACAACTCGGGAACAAACTACAGCCTGGGGCAGGGTGTGCTTTGGCAGGGTGCCGGTTGGGTCTCCCTGATCAACAACAACCACGGCAATGCGCCGGATGGAAGCCCATCGCAATGGGCGATGTTTGCCGCTCCAGGAGCGACGGGCGCCGTGGGGGCAACCGGGATCGGGCTCACCGGAGCCACAGGCAGCACCGGCCTGACCGGAGCCGCGGGCGTGGCCGGAGCCATCGGGGCCACCGGGGCAACGGGAGCTGCCGGGCTACAGTTCCAGGGAAACTATGCTGCCGCGAATTCGTACAGGATCGGAGACGCGGTCAGCTACAACGGGGCAAGCTATGTCTCTCTGGTAAACAACAATCATGGCCAAGCGCCGGACCAGTCGCCGGGCTACTGGGCCGTTCTGGCCGCGGGGGGACCGGCTGGGAGCACAGGGGCCGCAGGTATTGCCGGACCTGCCGGAGCCGCGGGCCCGGCAGGTGCAACCGGGGCCACGGGAGCGCAAGGGGCTCCCGTCAGCTTTGTCGGTTACTGGAGTATCACGGGCAGCTACACCACCGGAGCCGCCGTGAGCTATGCAGGATCGAGCTATATCGCCCTAAGCGCAAACACCGGCCGCGAGCCGGACAATAGCCCTGTGTACTGGGGCCTTTTGGCGGCCTCCGGCTCCTCCGGGGCAACAGGCGCCACCGGGGCGACGGGCTTCGAAGGGCCGATGGGCTACCCCGGCGCGATGGGTGCGCAGGGTGTCTCAGGTGCGACGGGCGCCCAGGGGCTGCAGGGTGCCCAGGGACCGGCCGGTGCGGTCGGTCCGGCAGGCGTCGCCGGGCCAGTGGGCGCGACCGGCGCCACCGGTCTCAGCTTCCGCGGTCCCTACACCGCTTCGACCAACTACGGCGCGGGGGATGCGGTGAGCTACGCCGGATCGAGCTACATCTCGCTTCTGGCTGGTAATCAGGGGCAGACGCCCGGGACCGCGCCTGCCTTTTGGCAGCTGTTGGCTCAGGCAGGGTCTGTGGGGGCGACCGGCAGCACCGGATCTGCCGGGCCGCCAGGGGCAGTCGGGGCGCAGGGAATCGCTGGAGCCGCCGGTGCGGCGGGCGCAACGGGAGCGGCTGGGGCCCCCGGCATCAACTTCCGGTCCGCCTGGGCATCCTCGTCGAACTACGCAGTCAACGATGCGGTGACCTTCGCCGGGTCCACGTACCTGGCTCTTGCGCAGAACAGGAATGGGGAGCCGGACCAGAGCCCGCAGGTCTGGGCCGTGTTGGCGCAGGCGGGTGGCACGGGAGCCGCGGGAGTTGCCGGGGCGACCGGGGCCGCCGCCAGCGTCTCCGTGGGCACCGTCACGACGCTCGCGGCAGGGGTACAGGCTACGGTGACCAACTCCGGGACAAGCACGGCCGCGGTGCTGAACTTCGGGATCCCGCAGGGTGCGGCCGGCACCGGTTCAGGCAGCGGAGGCGGGAGCGGAAGCAGTGGCAACCCGATGGCTACGGCTGTTTACCACAGCGTAAGCTACACGACCAGCTTCTACTCCATCAACACCCCCAACGCCAGCGCCACGGAGGCGGCATCGACGCTGGTCTGGATTCCCCGCGCGTGCACGGCTGCTCGCCTGGACGTATTTTCACAACAATCGGCGCTGATCACGGTGACGTTGCGGGCAGGAACACCAGGGAGCATGACGGGAACGACGCTCAGCTGCTCTGCCTCGTCCGGGAACAGTTGCGCAGCTACTGGCGCGGTCTCGATTGCGGCGGGGGAGTTTTTGGATCTTCAGATCACGGGTGCGTCGGGCGCGGCTGCCGGGGTATGGACGGGTGTGGAGTGTGATCTTGCGCAGTAGAGGGCATTCGCTGCGGGATTATAAGAAAGCTGCGGGATGACAAGAAGAAAACCAACAGCGCTGTAGCTGCGCGCAATCGGCTCTAAACGGGAACGACTACCAGCAATTCGGTTGCGAGTTCCAGAATCGCATCGGGGACATGATCTTCGCCGTCCAGAAGCGTTTCCAGCTCCCGCGCGATCTCTGTGCCGCGGAAATAGCCGAACATCCCGAGCGAGCCGGCGAGCTTGTGCGCCGTATCTGCGGCCTCTTTGCGCATGGCTGGCGTAAGGAGCCCGGCTTCCGCCGCCTGGGCTGCGGCGCTGAGCAGCGCGAGGCGCTGGCGAACCAAGGGCAGACTCCGCTTCCACACAGAAGCGAGCAACTGCTGTGAGCCTGCGGACGTGAGCGCTTGCGAAAGGGCGGACATGGACATAGCCTAGTCGTGCCTGAGATTTTTGCCGATGCTGCTTTTGCAGTATTACTGTTAGACGTTACTGTGGCAAGACAAATCAGCGCCAGCCCAGAGCCGCCGCCATCTGTTCGGCAAGGGTGAGTGGATCAAAGGGTTTGAAGAGGATGCCGGAGACGCCCAGCCCGGCAAATCGCCGCTGGTCCACCCCCTGCACCTTTGCCGTAAGCAGCAGAACGGGAATGTGCGAGATCCCTGGGTTTTTCTGCATCTCCCGAAACGTGGTGGGACCATCCATGGTGGGCATCATGACATCCATCAGGATGGCGTCGGGTTGCTCCGACACGGCCTTCCGTATGCCATCGGTCCCGCAGTTCGCGGTCGTGACATCCCAGCCGGCGACAGTTTCCAAAGAAAGGGCGGCAACCTCGCGGATGTCGTCCTCGTCATCAATGATCAGTATGCGGCGCATAGACTCGGCTATTCAAACTTCTATTTCCAGAGAGTTTCCACAAGTCTAAGCGGAAAACCCGTCCGGTGTTGGTTTTTGTAGATGCCGAACCATGGCAAATACGAGTTCTTCAATCTCTTTCGGCTGAACACGTGCTTTTGCCAAAAACTGTGTCGGTCCGAGACGCAGCTGCTGCATCTCCTCCGGCGTAACCTCACGCCCCGAATAGACCACCAGGGGCAGGGTGGACAGCCTTGGGTGACGTCGCAACCATTTCACCAAAGCAAACCCGCTGCCGTCCGGAAGGCTTAGATCGAGGACCAGGATCTCGGGCGGATGGGTCTCGCAGGCGTGAATGGCCTCAGTAAGAGAGGCCGCATGGTCGACGTGTAGGCTGGAATCCCCGGATCGGTTCTCAAAGCTGGACAGCACGACGGCGGTCAGATCGGCATCATCCTCGACCAGCAGAATGCGGGCTGGTCCATTGCCCCGATGCAACACGCGTCCCAGTTCGGCGAGCGGCAGGCTGGGATTGAAGGGCTTCTGAATCCGTCCCTGGGCCTTGCCGAGGACCGGCGTACGACTGCCGTTGCGCACCGCCGGGGAAAGCACACTCAAAACCGCAACGGGGATGGCGGCAGTCGCCGGATTCGCCTTCAGCCGCTCCACTGTCTCCCATCCGGTCAGGCCGGGCATGTACAGGTCGAGCAGGATGGCTTCGATCGGCTGGGTCGCAGCGAGTCCAAGGGCGTTCTGGCCGGATTCGGCCTCCAGGACGGTGTAGCCCTGGTTGCGTACATGCTCGGCGACCACTCCGCGTACGCCGGGATTATCGTCCACCACCAGAATCGTTCCAGGCGTACTCGCGGATGGGAGTCCGGTCTGCTCAGGGAGGTCTTCGCGCGGCAGCCGTACGCCAAAGGTGGTGCCGAGCTCCGCGGGTGTGCGTGCGTCATTGCGCTCGGCCCATATCTGCCCGCCATGCTGCTGGATGATGCTGCGGCAGATGGCCAGCCCCAGGCCGGTTCCGCCCTTCTGCCGCGAGTCCGCGGGATCGACCTGGCTGAAGCGCTCGAAGATGGTCTCCAGCTTGCTTGCCGGGACACCCCGGCCATGGTCCTCGACGCGCACAGTCAACTCCCCCGGTCCGGTCTCGGTGCGCACCCAGACGGTGGAACCGCCGGGAGAAAACTTGATGGCATTGGAGAGAAGGTTGGTGAGTACCTGCTGAATGCGGTCGGGATCTGCCTCGAACATGACGGCCGGGTCGTCGGCCTCGGGCATGGCCACCAACCGGACGTTGGCCCCCTCGGCCATGGAACTCATGGTGTCGATCGACTGGAGGACGAGTTCACGCAGGGAGCAGGCCCGCGGCTGCAGAGACGCGGAACCGGAGCTCATGCGTTCCAGATCGAGGATGTCGTTGATCAGCCGCACGAGGCGGTCTGTATTGGTACTGGCAATGCGCAGAAGATTCGCCGCCTTTTCATCTACCTTGCCCATCAGCCCGGCAGAAAGCAGGCCAAGCGCGCCACGGATGCTGGTCAACGGCGTACGCAGTTCGTGGGATACGGTCGAGATGAACTCATCTTTGACCGTGTCCAGCTCCGTCCGCTGGCGGAGGTCCACCTCACGCTGTTGGGCTTCGCCCCGAATGCGCTCGAGCTCCGCCTGCAGACTCTGGCAGCGCTTCCGCTGGTGCAGAAGAGCCGCGGTAAACAGAGAGGCAGTAACGGCCAGCAGAAGCACGAGGGCGGTGGAGGCCAAGATCATAGCGGAGATCAAGAGTAACGCATTTCGGCCCAGAAGTAAGTTATCAAATGTTACTTTAGTTCATTAAAAGCGTTCCCGGGTAACCTTCCAGCCAACTGGAGCAATGCATCCCGCGCCTCTGCGGCTGCCATCTTGCGGTCCGCCAGAGCAGCCGCGGAAAACTCGATCGGGCCCGCTGCAAATCGAATCATTGCCTGCGTTTTGTGCAAGGCGAGGAAGTTCCACAGATGCGCCGGAAGGGTCTGGTTTCCCCAATGTACATCGTCCCGGGTCGTTTTTCCCGAGGCGAGATCCTCTTTGTCAAGGTGGTAACTTAGGTAACCAGGCGTGACAGGGGCTCCGACCGCTAGGGCCGTGGCCAAGAGGCCGCTATGCAGCGGCAACAGAGGCTCATCGCCCACGCCCGTGCCACCTTCCGGAAAGAAAACCACCGGCAGGCCATCGCGAAAGCCCTCTTCCATGCCGCCGGCGGCCAGGGCGGCGCTGCCTCCGCCGCCCCGGGTCACATACACGGTGCCGGCCATCATGCTCATCCAGCCAATCAGCGGCATGCGCCGCGTTTCGATCGCGGAGACAAAGACACAGGGGCGCAGCGCCCCATGGATCAGGATATCCAGATACGTCAGGTGATTGGAGATCACCGCCCCCTGCTGGGGAACAGGGCCGATTACGGTCCAGGTGACCTCCGCGGCGGCAAGCACACGGCGGCAGGTCTTCGTCAACCAGGCGGCGCGCGCCCGGCGATCCGTGGGGCGCTGCACGATGAGTTCCAGGAGCCCGGCGCTGAAGGCTCCGGCCACGCGCGCTGCCCGGATTAGCGTATGCAGCAAAGGCATGTATCTCCTGGGTACGGTACAGGGGCCAAACCAGATTGATGCAAAATCTATTTTGCTCCGTGATATTCCTCCACCGGATCGGCGGAATGTACCCAGGCGGAGTAGATGAGGTCCCGCAGCTCGATGGCGCCGGACGCCAGCCGCTCTTCGGTGAAGGCCTTGGCCTCGGGACTGCCCGCATCGGTAAAGCCGCCGGCCTTTTCAAGTTGATAGGTTCGCTCCACGAGCGAGTTTGCGTGGCGCACATAGTCCAGATACTGCGTCCACTCGTCGCCGATCACCTTCGGCTTGCTGGCCGCGACCAGCGGAGCGATCTCGGCAGCCTTGATATTGGCCGTGACATAGACCGATTCGAACTGCGAATGGATGCGGTGTTCGGTCGTGTAGCCGTTCGGGTTGTGCTTTTCCACCCAGCCGTTGTAGTTGATCGTTGCGTGCAGCGGCTGTGATCCATCGGCGACATAGTGGCCGAGCCAGCCCGCCTCGAACAGGATGATCGTCTTCACCCCGGCGGTATCGCCGTGGGTCTCCGTGAGATTGCGATAGTCGCGCATGTCCGACTTCAGCCGCTCCCAGATCTCCTCCACCTGCCAGGGCTGCATGCCGACTTTGTCGGGGCTCAAGGGCAGGTCAGGATGCGTGGCCTGCGCCGCGGCCAGCGCGCGGATGAAGTCATACCGCTTTTTGGGGAGCATCTCGCCATCGGCGCCGCAGCCCGCCGACCCCACGGCGCAGGTTGTGCCGGCAAGGTCGGCGTACTCGAGGTCCAGGAAATGATCGGCTGCCTGGGTGCTCGAAAGCTCGTCCTCAGCCCGGTTGCGCCAGCGGTCGGGCTCCGGGCCTTCATACTCAATCACGTCCACAGCATTGGCGTTGCGAAGGAAGGCGGGAACGTCGTTCGGCAGATTCTGAACGGCGAGCCGGTTGATCATCATGTGCCCATCGCGGCCCCAGGCCCACGCCGGTTGGGTGACGAGCAGAGAGACCATGGAAGAGGCAATTACTATGCGAGCAGAGGAGCGAAACCACGCCATGGCGCTGAGTATACGGCGCGAAAAGCGGCCGCTACATGAACACAACCCAAAACCGCGGCGGGCTCCCTCTGCGCTCTTTGCGAAACCTCCGCGACCTTTGCGTTCCGTTTTCCTTGGCGAAATGAAGAGCGGAACGCAAAGGTCGCAAAGAAGAACGCGCGAAGGGCCGCAGAGTTCGCCGTCTACACCAGCACCGCGTGTTCGGCCAGCACGGGAGAGCCGAAGACTTTGCGGTAACGCTCGATCTCCTCCGCAGGCCCGGTCGCCTTCCGAGGATTGTCGCTGAGCTTTACGGTCGGGATGCCGTCGGCGGAGGTGACCTTGCACACCAGGCTGATGGGCGCGAAGGTGTCTTGCGCCACGCTGGGGCCGCGCGGATGGCAATCGCGAAAGTCATTGGTCAGCAGCGTGCCCCAGCCGGCGGAGAAGCGGATGCGCCGGTTGAAATATTCGTGCAGACGGATGATGTCGCCCGCATCCAGGCCGTCGGAAGCGATGAGGCGTTTGGTATGCGGGTCTTCACCGCGGGAGATCAGCCAGGCGATGTACTCATCGCCCGCCGCGAAGGGGTCCTTGGAGTCGGCGCGTTCGCCGGTCCACTGCGAGACCCAGGCGGGCGCGTTGTCGAGAAACTGCGTGGTGCCGAAGGTATCCGGCAGCAGGATCAGCAGCTCGCCGCCGTAGCTTTGCTGCCACAACTCCAGCACGCGGTACTGCGATTGGCGCAGCGCCTCGTCGGACCGGCGGGAGGCAAGGGCAGCCATCACCATCGGCAGCTCATGGGCGTTGGTGCCGATCGCCTCCAGGTTGTGCTTGTACGCAAGCGCCGTGTTGGAGGTGCCGGTGAGCCGCTCGCCCAGCGCGGCCGCAAGCGCCTGCACGGCATATTCCTGCCACAGAAAGCTGTGCCGGCGGCGAGTGCCGAAGTCTGAGAGCCGCAGCCCCTCCACGCGCCGCAGCTGTTCGATCTTGTCCCAGAGCCGGGTCTTGGCGCGGGCGTAGAGCACGTCGAGCTCGAGCTCGGTGAGCTCCGCCAGCGCGGCGCGTGTCTTCATCTCGCTCACGATGGCGAGCGCGTAGACCTCCCACATCGTCACCTCGGTCCAGAGCCCCGAAAAACGCAAGGCGAGCTGGCCGTCACGCTCGTCGATCTCGTAGGCGGACATCCGGAATCCGTGCTCCAGCCAGTCGAGAAACGCCGGTTCGAAGATATGTTTGACGCCGTAGAACGTGTTGCCGGCCAGCCATATCAGCTCCGACCGCAGAAAGCGCAGCCCGCGCACATGCTCCATCTGCTCACGCAGGGCGCCGACGGAGATGCGCTCGGCGAGCCGGACATGAACAGTCCGGTTATGCACCTCGCTCGTCACCGCGGTGCGCGGAAAGTTCTTCCAGATGAACTGCAGCATCAGCAGCTTGTAGAAGTCCGTGTCCAAGAGCGAGCGGACGATCGGATCGAGCTTCCAGTTGTGGTTGTGCGCGCGCTCGGCGAAGTTCACATTCATGGCTGGTCTCTAGCCTAGCCGACAGGTTACCGAGAACTGCAACTTTGGTGACAGGAGGGCCTCCCGTCCTCCGAACTCGGTGCCCTTCCGAGACTTTCTGAAGTAAAGTACAAGGGAGTTTCATCACAGCAGGGCGAGCGCATTTCCGTAGCAAGCTATTCCGCTCCGACGGACGGCTGCGGGTGTCCATGCAGATGCTTGCGCAGAGGTTAACGTGAACGCAGTTCGCCGTCCGGCAGGCCCAAGCACTGAGGCGCCCTCCATCCTCCCCGGCTTCGGGGCGAGCCGCACGCTGGCCCGTTGGCTGCTCATCGCCCTGTGTCTGGAGGTCGTCTTTTCTGTCCCCTACCGGAGTGTCTTTCTGGCTGTGGGCTCGGTTTCCCTGGCGTGGGCGGCGGGAGTCGTGTGCGTGGCCATTGCGCTCCTGGCCTATGCCTTGCATAAATACATCGCTACCGCGTTTCGGGCGCTGACAACGAACTGGCAACCCGGTCGCAGCTGGTTTACAGGCTGGTTGCTCGCGGGTCTGCTGGCGCGCATGGGCTGGGTTCTGGTCTTTGGCGTGATGCCCAAGGCGGATGGCCTCACGTACTACAACGAGGCAGTCTCTTTGGCGGTGCACCACAGGTACGGCGGAGCCTTTTTCCCTCCCGGTCTGCCGCTCTTCGAGGCCCCCTTTCTGGTGCTGCTTGGAGCTCATCTGTGGGTGACGGCTGTGTGCGCGCTGCTCCTCTTTGTAGGAACGTATGGGGCGGTGTATCTGCTCGCAGGCCGCCTTGAAGGTCGTCTTGAAGGCCGGATGGGGGACTCCCGGGTCGCTGCGATCGCCTGTGCGCTGGTCGCCGTCTGGCCAAACGATATCGCCAATACCGGGGTCAATGCCAAAGAGACGCTGCTCGCTTTTCTGATTACGACTGCGTTTCTGCTGTACGTGAAGAGCCGGGAGAGCCAGGCAGCGGCAGAAGTCGGTTGGCTGGCGGCTGCGGGCATTCTCATCGGCTGCGCGGCCCTGACGCAGCCTGCGTTCCTGCTCTTTCCGGTGGTGATCTTTGCAAACGAGCTGCTTGGGGAGCGGCGTTGGCGGCGTGTCCTGAGCCGCACCTTGCTTTTGGGCCTCGCCACCCTCGCCGCAGTTCTGCCGTGGACCTACCGCAACTACAGGATCTTTCATCGTCCTGTGCTGATCGCCACCAATGGCGGCAGTGTCTTTTACCGTGCAAACAACCCTAAAGCCAATGCCCAATACGTGCCGGAGGGAGCAGAGGTGCTGCCCAAAGACGAGTTCGCCGCCAGCGACGAAGGCTATCGGGCGGCCAAGCTGTGGATACGGCAGCATCCCGTTGATTTTGCGCAGCTCATGGTGCGCAAGCAGGTGGTATTTTTGGGGGACGACAGCGATGGCGTCTATGAAAGCATGAAGCGCGGCCGACAGCCCTCCACCGTGGTGTACGCCGGTTGCAAGCTCCTTTGCAATCTGTTCTGGATGGCGCTCTTCCTGCTTTTGCTGCCCGCCTGTGCCTGGCTCTTTCGGGAACAAAACTGGCGTGTTTGGTACGGGGTCTGCGTGCTGCCGTTGCTGTACCAGTGGTGCATCGACAGCATCTTCGAAAGCGGCTCCCGCCATCATGGACCCTACTTCGGCGTCATCAGCATCCTGGTGGCGTTGGCGGTCATCTCCGCAAGCGATAGAGGCGCTTCACTCACCACCGGAAGGAAGGGAAGCACAGAGGTTCTACGGTCACCTGAGGGTCACCTCGTTCAGCTTTAGGGAAGCTCTGATCAAGTCAATGGATGGGCCCAGCAAATGCCCGGGGCTGAAGCCCCTTGTATTGAGTCGTTTTGTCGTAGGGCTGAAGCCCTACGCTCCCTCCCAAAGGCGACGGCAGGACTTATTAGAGGCTCCCTAGAACTGGAAATAAATGAACGGCCTGTAGCCGAGCGGCAGCATGCTGATCGCGAACGCCCACACGGTTCCGTACGCCAGGCCGTACCACGGCAGAGGCAAGGCGACGGCGTGAGCTTCCACCTGGATCCTGCGCATGAGCCACTGCCCCCCCAGCAGCACAGGACCGATGGCGCCCAGCCAGAGCGGAAGGGTTTGCGAGCCCCCATGCGCCAGGAGCAGGTACCGGCGAATCATTAGCGATGCGACGTTGAAGTTGGGAGCGCGAAACAGGATCCAGCACAGGCACACGAAATTCAGGGTTACGAACCAGCCCAGAACATTGCGCCATGGCTGCTGCGCGGGCCTGATCGGCAGAGCGCGTTTGAACTCGGCGTGCACTACCTGACCGCTGCCATGCGCTCCGCCCCAGGCCACAAACGTCCATGCCGCTCCATGCCAGAGACCGCCGGCGAGCATGGTGATCAGCAGGTTGCGATAGGTGAACCAACGGTTTGTTTTGCTGCGCCCACCCAGCGAGATATAGATGTAATCCCGGATCCAGGTGGATAAAGAGATGTGCCAACGGCGCCAGAAGTCCTGGATGGAGATAGCAAGATAGGGCGCGTCGAAGTTGAGTACGAGCCTGTAGCCCATCAGTCCCGCAACGGCAATCGCCATATCGCTGTAGCCGGAGAAATCGCAGAAGATCTGGACCGTGTAGAGCCACGTCGCGATGATCGATGCCGAGATGCTGTACGCCTGCGGATGCGCAAACACCTGATCTACATAGGGAGAAACGTTGTCCGCGATGCAGACCTTCTTGATATACCCGAGCAGAAACAGGTACAGCATGGCCTTCACATCGTCCACGGAGATGGTTCGACTGCTGCTCATCTGCGGAACAAAGTAGCGCGGGCGCACGATAGGTCCTGCTACCAACTGCGGGAAAAACGAGGAGAACATCAGGTAGTCGCGCAGGCTGCTTACCGGCGGTATTTCTTGCCGGTACACATCGATGGTATAGCTGAGCGACTGAAACGTAAAAAAGCTGACGCCCACGGGAAGAATGATCTTCAGGGTGGGCTGGTCCAAATGAAAGTGTGCGGCCTCTGCGAACTGAATCGCGCTGGAGACGAAGAAGTGGAAGTATTTAAAAAATGCAAGGACGCTTAGATTCATCGAAATCGAAGCGATGACAAAGGCTTTGCGGGCGCCAGCGCTACCCGTTTGCGAAAGCCGCAGGCCAAAGTACCAATCCGCGGCGGATAAGACCAGCAGCATGCCTGCAAAGCGCCAGTCCCAGCTGCCATAGAAGTAATAACTCGCCAGCAGGATGAACCACTTGCGTGAGTTGTTGGAGCGCAGACTCCAATACACGCCGAGAACCACGGCAAAGAACAGGAAAAAGCGAGGCTCTACAAAGAGCAAACTAGCCTCCGCACCTGGACGAGATGGGATGGGAGGCGTAGAACGCCTTTAACTGATTCGCAATCAGCGTGGAAACCATAACCGCTCCCTGGGTATCCAGATGCGAATCGTCGAACCAGTTGGCTGTCTTGTAGATCTGTGGATAGAGATCCGGACGTCCAAGATTCACGATAGGAACCTCCATCCCATTCACATGGAGCGACTCCGGGTATATCTCCTCGCGGTGCAGATCCCAGACTCTGGGAAATACCACGTAGACGAACTGAACGCCACGCAGCGCGGAGGCATGCTGCAGTTCCTCAATCAGCGAGTAGGTGCCTGGATAGATCTCTCCTGGCACCCTGGCCGGTTGCTGCGGAGCTTCCGCGATGACCTTTGTGAGTGCCTTCACCGTTCCCACCGACGGCTCCATGTTGAGAATGCCGCGACGGTCGAGCGCCGTCTCATCGGCATAGGTGCTGTCGGGTTCGCTGCTGGGAAAGAGCGCGTTGCTCAACATGCCGACGTTGCTGTAGTGAAATGCCATGACGATATCCGCGACTATGGTGCGGCCCATTCGCTGCGTAAAGGACATCTGAGGCGAAATCAGCGAGCCGACGAAGCGCGTGTTTTGTAGATCGTAGATATCGATGGCACGGGGATGAACCAGGTGGTTGGGCGCGAAGTTTGCGCCCGCGTTCAGCTCCAGCAGCACAAGGCAGTTCTGCGGCGAGGAAGCGGGCGGTGGCTGCAGATGCCGGACGAACTCCAGAGCCATGGCCCGCTGTTCCGTTTGAGAGCCCCCGGCCACACCCAGATTGATGCTGCGGGTCGCCAGAGTTGATCCGGCGAGAGCCTGGTCGAAGGCACGAGGATCGAATCCATTATGAATGTGGCTGGAGCCGAAGCTGGCCGAGTAGGCGCGGCCCGTCCAGTCCCTCATGATCTGGAGCTTGCCGCTGCGGATGTCGGCGTGAAGATAAAGCGGGTTCCGTATGCACGCATGAATGAGCGCGGCGCAGACGGCAAAGCCCAGCATGGCCAGCAGGATTGTGAGCAAGATGGTCTTGCCTGCGGGCGCCGGCGAGTGGTGGACGAAGGGCTGTGTGCCGGGCTCTTCTCCTGGCCCCGCCAGCGGCTGCGCGTCGGGGAGCAGCGTGTCTGAGGGCCGGGTGCGGTGCGCTTCATCCGTTGGCGGTGGGGTGCCCCATGCACTGTGTTCCGGCAGTTTGCCGAAATCATCCCCCATCCTCTGGGCCCTCCGCAGGCATACGCATTAACGGCTGAAGTCTACCACGCGAGCCGCCGGTGTTGGCCTGCCCGAGGGCGGCGGGCGGTCGCGGGCGGTCGTGTCCCATGTGGATGAAATAGGCAGTCGGCAAAAGGCAAAAGCAGCCAGAATGATAAACTCTGAGGCGATATGGCGACCAAACAAGAGCTTCTGAAGACGCAGATTCAGCAATTCGATATCACCGCGCACAACGTTGTGCCGCTGGTGGACGCGATGGCTACGATGGCCTACAGCTCGCGCGATCTTGCGCGTGCGGCGGCTATCTATGACATGATGCTGCGCGATACCGAGTGCGGTGTGATCCTTTGTCTCGCGGGATCGCTCATCTCGGCCGGCCTGGGGAAGGTCATCGTCGATCTGATTCGCAACAACATGGTCGATGCGATCGTTTCGACGGGCGCGAACATCGTCGATCAGGACTTCTTCGAGGCGCTCGGCTACCGGCACTATGTGGCGGGCGAAGAGTATAAGTACGGCGGCGGCGATGCCGAGTTGCGCGAGCTGATGATCGATCGCATCTACGACACGTTTATCGACGAAGCGGAGCTGCGCATCTGCGATGAGACCACCGAGCAGATCGCGAACTCGCTTCCGCTGCGGCCCTACAGCTCGCGTGAGTTCATCCGCGAGATGGGCGCGTATCTCGAAAAGAACGGCCGCACACCGGCGCAGGGCAACCCTGATTCCATCGTCTTCGCGGCCTATGAGAAGAATGTTCCCATCTTTGTACCGGCGTTTTCCGACTGCTCGGCGGGCTTTGGGTTGGTTGCGCACCAGCACGCGCGGCAGGGGAAGCCGATGGTCTCAATCGATTCTGTGAAGGACTTTTATGAGCTGACCCAGTTCAAAATTCAGAATCCCACCACGGGGCTGTTGATGATCGGCGGTGGTGTGCCGAAGAACTTCGCGCAGGACATCGTTGTGGCCGCGGATATTCTTGGCGTCGAGGCCTCCATGCACAAGTACGCGATCCAGATCACGGTTGCCGACGCCCGTGATGGTGCGCTCTCCGGCTCAACCCTAAAGGAGGCATCGAGCTGGGGCAAGGTGGATCTCACGCATGAGCAGATGGTCTTCTCCGAGGCGACCATCGCTTTCCCGCTGATTGCGGGTTATGCGTTTCACAAGAAAGCAGCGGCTGCGCGCAAGGGCAAGGCGTTTGCGGAGAAGCTTGAGCCTGTTACGGCTTAGCTCGCGCTTATGCGTAAACGGCAGAGCTTCGGCTCTGCCGTTTTGTTTGTGGTGTCTTGACGAACTTACAAGAGTCGGCGGTCGCGCAGACCGCGCAGGACCTGTTCGACAGACCAATCCAGCGCCTCGCAACCTGAGGCGGTGAGCGACGCGTTCTTTTGCGAAGGCACAACGTAGAGTTCGGCCATGGGACGAACGGCGGCATCGTACTGTTCGCGTACGGACTCCTCGGTGCGGCCGCGTTCACGCATGTCGCGGTGGATGCGCCGTGTGAGGCAAACCTCATGGGGCGCTTCGACATAGGCCGAAAAGTCATACAGTGCGCAGAGTTCCGCGAAGTGCAGAGCGAGAATGCCTTCGACAATCACAAAGCGTGTGGGCGCAACGGCGACGAACGCATCCGGCACGCGTGAATGTGTGCGGAAGTCATAGACTGGCCGTTGGATGGTGCGGCCTTCCGCCAAGCCGCGGATGTGTTCGATGAAAAGCTCGCTTTCGAGCGAATCAGGGTGATCGAAGTTGCGTTTGTGGCGCGTGTCGAGCGGGAACTGCGAGAGATCGCGGTAGTAAAGATCCAGCGGAAACAATGTGGCTTCGAGCTGCGTCGTAAGCTCTCGCGCAAGGGTGGTCTTGCCGGAACCGGAACAGCCTGCGATGCCGATGATGACGGGAGGCTGCGGAAGAGTGAGTTGTTCAGCCATGCTTACAGGGCTAGTTTAACGTCGTCGGTGGGGTAATCGGTAAGCGTTGATGCGAGCGTTGATGCGAGCTGCGGGATCAGCGCCTCAAGCAACGCGGTAAACTGCTTTTCGCTGCGTGCCCCGATCTCCATCACCTCTTCGTGTTGGATCGCGCGGTCGGAGACCCCGGCAGCCATGTTGGTGACGAGTGATAGCCCAAGCACTTCGAGTCCCATATGGCGAGCGACGATGACCTCATGCACGGTACTCATGCCGACGAGGTCTGCACCGAGTGTGCGGAACGCGCGTATCTCCGCGGGTGTCTCGAAGCTCGGCCCGAGCACGGCAAGGTACACGCCCTCGGGTAATGGAAAACCCTGCCGTGTGGCCTCGGTGTGGGCGAGCTGCCGCAGACGCGGCGAGTAGGCCGAAGTCATGTCGAAGAAGCGCAGACCGGTACCTTCGCGCGTGGCGAAACGCGGTTCATTTGGGCCGAGCGCGGCGTTGGTGCCGGTGAGATTGATGTGGTCGCTGATGGCAACCAGCGTGCCTTCCCCGTAGCTCGTATTGATGCCCCCTGCGGCGTTGGTGAGGATCAGCCCACCGCAACCGAGCAGGGCAAGCACCCGCGTGGGAAAGGTGACCTCGGCCATGCTGTAGCCCTCATAGGCATGCACGCGGCCAGCCATGACGGCTACCGCTATGCCGTTGATCTCACCCAGCACGAGCTTGCCCGCATGGCCTTCCACGGTGGACAAGGGCCAGCCTGGAATCTCAGCGTAGGGGAGTGTTGTCGCGTTCTTTACCTGCGCGGCGAAGTTGCCGAGACCGGAGCCGAGCACAATGCCGAGTGCCGACTGCGCTGCGTAACGCGCACGGATGTATTGGGCAGCGGCAGAGGCTCGGGTGTACTGATCTACATTGGTCATGTACGTTCGGATTGCAGCCTTTTGAGGTCGAGAAGCGCAAGAAGAAGCAGATTGCCTTCCGCCGACCTCCGAACGCGCGACCAAGCCCCAAAGGCATCTCGCGCTACTTGTACGCTTTGTTGCGCTTGCAGCCGTGTCCATGTGGTGGCCACGTCATAGTCCGCACTGTGGCGAAGCTGCTGCAGTTGTACAAAGGCTCGCGCTACGGATCGTAAATCAGGGGAGAGCGGATCTGAGAAGATCTTGTCGGCGGGGGACGAAAGTTTGAGACCCGAGAAAAAGCCACAAGCCCGCTGCATCTGTTGGTGATCAAACCAGCGTTGGAGAGACGCCCGCGTTTGTTCGTTCGCCGCAGGCGCAAGCTGGATGGCTGCTTCGGACGTTAACAGATGAAATAGTGCGTAATAGGCGGTCGAGATGGAACGACGAAGGCTCGCTTGCTTTGGACGTTTTTTTTCGCGGATGGATAGGTGATGTGCCTGTTCAAGCAGATCCAGCGCAAGACTCAAGCTACCTGCTCCAGCGTTGTATACGTAAAGAGACTGATTCCGTTCTTGAGCAAATACTCTTGCAGATCATTCGTGAAACTCGTCAGGTTCCTAATCTCCTGCCGGTCGATCTCCAATCCTGCTCGAACAGAGATCTCCAACCATAATGAAGGCACTCCCTGATAGTCCGGACCAAGATGTACCTCAACTTTCGGGACCTGCTCGGGAAGCGGAAACTGAGCAACGAGACCTCGCGCGGTCGCTTGTTGCTCCTCGGCGCTCATCTGATGTGTTGATTCCGCCATGACAGAACTATACCGCAGCCAATCCGGTTGGCTCATCGATGATCCGGCCCGGGGAAGGGCAGTGGAATATCCGAGGAGCGCAGGTGCAGATCGCGTTGCGGGAAGGGCAGTTCGATACCGGCCTCGGTGAAGCGGCGGAAAAGGTCGAAGTAGAGATCGGACTTCAACACGGCACTGATGTGGGCCTTGTTCATGGTCCACACGCGCAACGTGAAGTTGAGGCTATTGTCGCCGTAATCGGTGAAGATCACATCCGCGGGTGGCTGCGAGAGCACATCCGGATGCGCAATGGCGGCTTGCAGCAGAATCGTTCGCACCTTATCCGGATCGCAGCTGTAACCCACGCCCACGGGGATGGGAATGCGCACGGTTGGATCGTTGGCGGTCCAGTTCGTCACGGGGTTGTTGATGAAGTTGGAATTGGGGACGATGATGACCACGTTGTCGTTGGTGCGCACCCAGGTGGAGCGCGCGGCGATGCGGACGACATCGCCCTGGGTGCCGTCGGTTTCGATGCGATCGCCCATGCGAATCGGCTGCTCGATCAGGAGGATGAGTCCGGCGACGAAGTTGGAGACGACGTTTTGCAGACCCAGGCCGACACCGACGCCGAGAGCGCCACCGAAGACGACCAACGAGTTCAGGTTGACGCCCAGCGACTGCAGGCCGACGAAAAGTCCGCCGAGGAAGAGCAGGTAGGTCGCGAACCGTCCGAAGGCGAAGCGGGCCGCATCCGACATGCTGATGTGGCGCATCAGGCGTCCGACAAGCAGGCGCTGCACCAGCTTGGAAACGACCGTCAGCACGGTGAGGAAGATCACCGCTTTCAGCAGAAAAACAGGCGTAATCGCCACGCCGCCGATTTTTACGATCTCGAACACCAGGGCACGGCGGGTCTCCGTGCCGAAGATGCTCAGCAGGCTGGGGAAGAAGGCGAAGCTCAGAACAGCATTCACAGAAGGCGTCGGACTCCTCTCATAGTTATTCAGCGCTCCTTATCGAAGAGCTTTGCGGAAAGGAGAGCGAGAGCAAAGACGTTTGCCTCGTGCTCATGACGTATCCGGTATCAGGCAGAGAACGCCTCCTCGGCAACTTGAACAGCTTCCTGAGCCGCTGCCTTGGTCCAATTGGTATCAAGATCATAGTCGGCTTGGTGGCGAGCTTCCTGGAGGCGAAAAAAAGCTAGCGCAACAGCCTCCAAATCAGCCGAAGGAGCGACTGCAAGGATGGAGGAAATCTGCTTGGGAGTGGCTGCAGCAACAAACATCCCGGCTACCCGCTTCATTTCACCATGATTGAACCATCGTTGCAGCTTGCGGTTCGCCGTAGAGGACAGGTTCGGGCCTAGGATCGCTACGGCTCCGCCTGTGAGGAGGTGAAAGAGGGCGTAATAAGAGGTAGAGACCGATCTGCGCAGACTTGCCTGCCGAGGCCGTCTTGGCTCAAGGTTGGACAAACGATACGCAAGCACGAGCAAATCTTTCGGCAGGTTCATGCAGCCTGATCGAGCCGGGTGTATGCAAAACCGCCGATATCTCCTTTGTACAGCGCGCTTGCAACCGCTGAAGAGAACCTGGACAGCCGCTTTATCTCTTCGCGACCGAGCTTTACGTCCATCCTGATGTGGAAGTTCACATAGACAGCTGGATCTCCGGTGTGATCGGAACCGAACCTTGTTTCCACGCGTTCGACTTCGGGCGGGAGCGTGAAGCGCGCGAGGATCTCCTGCACCTTTTGCTGATCGACCTCCGCACTGGGCTGGCTCGCTTGCATCGCCATAAGTATAACTCTGCTACTTGATCAACATACTCACGATGCTGGCGCTCATCAGATTCGCCATGGTGCCTGCGAGCATGGCGCGCAGACCCAATTTGGCGAGTTCGTTGCGGCGTTTCGGAATCAGCGCGCCGATGCCGCCGATCTGCATGCCCACGGAGCCGAGATTGGCGAAACCGCACAGGGCGAAGGTAGCGATCGCCAGAGTTCGCGGCGAGACCTGCCCGGCGCGCGCCATCTGGCCAAGTTCGGTGTAGGCGATGAACTCGTTCAGCACCGCGCGCGTGCCGATCAGGTTGCCGACTTTGCTGGCCTCCGCCCAGGGAATCCCGATGAGCCATGCGATCGGTGCGCAGAGTGTACCCAGTGCATTGCCTAGCGAATGGGGAAACGGAATGTGTCCATGCGCCCAGAGCAGGTTCGAGATGCCGAGCATGATGGCGTTGATGAGTCCCACGATCGCGAGAAAGCTGATCAGCATGATGGCGACATTAAAGGCCAGGGCGCCGCCGTCGATGGTGCCGCGCGCGATGGAGCCGATGAGATTTTCGTTCTTGTGCTCCTCGTCCGGCGACATCTGAACGGTGCCGAGCGTGGCTGGGATTTCAGTCTCGGGCACGAGCATCTTGGCCACGAGGATGGTGCCGGGCGCGGTCATGATCACAGCCGAAAGCAGGTCCTGCGCATGGATGCCGAAGGCGATATAAGCCGCCATGATGCCTCCGGAGACGTGCGCCATGCCGGAGGTCATGATGGTCATCAACTCCGAGCGTGTGGCGCCGTCGAGGAACGGGCGAATGGTGAGTGGGGCCTCGGTTTGGCCCATGAAGATGGAGGCAGCCACGTTGGTGGACTCCGCGCCGCTGGTGCCCATGGTGCGCTGCATGATCCAGGCGACGCCGCGGATGACCCACTGCATGATGCCGAGGTGGTAGAGCATGGCAAAGAGTGCCGAGACGAAGATGATCGTCGGCAGCACGGCGAAGGCGAAGACCTGCAGCGGGCTGGTGGGATCGCCCAGCTTGCCGAAGACGAGGGTGGAGCCGTCGGCAGCGTGTGCGAGCAAGGAGGTGACGGCTGTCGCGCCGGTGTGCAGGATCTTTTGGCCGTAGCTCCACTTCAGTACCAGAAAGGCGAACAGGACCTGCAGGCTCAGGCCCCATGCCACCGTGCGCCAGCGGATGGCGCGGCGGTTCGTAGACAGCGTGTACGCGACGCCGAGAAGAAACGTGAGTCCCAGCAGACCGGTGAAACGAGCCAAAGGCGGGTGCTCCGGGGAAAGGTTACGGCGAGTGTACCGGAGTCGGGGTCAACATCGCGAACAAACGATAGGGGCTCAGCGAGCGGAGAGTGACACATTGATCGGCAGATCGCGCGGCGGAAAGCATGACGCGGCATCGCAGGCTTGGTAGTGCAGCGTGCCCGTGAGCATCCCATTGCCTCTGGGTGCGATAAGCTGCACACGCACGCGGAACTCGCCACCGTACGTGCTGAGCGTTTCGCCTGCGCCGGTGGTCAGGCGCAACGGTGTTCCTTCAGGGTAGGCGTCGTCCAGCACGCGATACCCCGGTGATGCGCTCAGCTTGAGCGATGTGGGAATCAGCAGTTCGTCGTGCGGCTTGTGGGAGTTGATGTGAAATCCCGGCGCCACATGGAAGCGCAGTTCGACCCAGGCGGGTTTCCCTGCATCGACGATGAAGCCATCGGAGTCGAGGTTGACGCGTTGTGCGTGGGCCGCTCTGGTGTCGGATTCATCTCCAAGCTGAATCTGCTGCGCGGACGCCCTGAGCGAAAAAGCACCGCTACACACAAATGTGGAAAAGATCAGAACGGCAGCAGAGTAGGCACTTCGGTGCGAGCTTCTGCGCGGCACCGCATCATGGCTGTTCCTTGTGTGCCTCATGCGCCGCCTTCGCCTCCATGAATCGCTTGCTGGATGGTGGCCTCCATCTGATCCTTGCTGGGCGCGCCGGCGGTGATCGCAACCACTTTGCCAGTCCTGTCGACGTAAAAGGTCTCCGGGAGATAGTCCACGCCGCCGTAGGCTTTCGCGACCTTCTCGTCGGGCATCAGGATGGGGTAACTCACACCGATTTTTTTTGCCGCGCTGGCTACATCATCCCGCGACGCCCCGTCGTCCTGGGCGAGGCCGAGGACCACCAGCCCTTGCGGCTTGTATTTGTTGGAGAACTCCTGAAACCACGGCATTTCGAGCTTGCAGGGGCCGCACCAGGTCGCCCAAAAATTCACTACTACTGGATGCCCTTTGTAGTCTCCGAGCGAAACCTTTTTCCCGTCAGTATCCGTCAGCGCGAAGCTCGGGGCGGGTTTGCCGCGCAGCCCCGCACCCTCGGCGTCGGGCAGGGCCGCGTCGCCGGCGGGGCCGCCGTTGGCGGGAATCAGGTCGATGCGATTGCCCGCCATCGTTGCCCGCCGGGCGTGGAGGTTGTGCACACCCGCCCAGAACAGAGCCGCGATTACCACAAACATCCCTGCCAAAACTGCGAATCTGCGCGCCACAAAATCTCCCTCTTGCGGCGCCTCGCCGTGCGGCGCCTTCCCTCCAGTTTAGCGCTGCGAGGTGCGTGCTCTGCTAGCATTTCCTTCGTGAGTTTGCCGCGTTCGGTGATCGGTTTGACGCCTTCAACTGGCAGTGATGGGCAATCCGGCGCAGGCGCGCGCGCCGCCGAGCTCGTGCGCATCGAAGCCCAAGCGCTGCACACGCTGGCGTTGCGATTGGATGGCCCCGCGGCGCAAGCGTTTGAACTTGTTCTGGCCAAGCTGACACAAACCGTGCAGAACGGTCAGCGGATTGTGCTTTGCGGCATTGGAAAAAGTGGGCTGATCGCGAGGAAGATCGCGGCGACGCTGATCTCGCTGGGGGTTCCGGCGATCTTTTTGCATCCGGCGGAGGCGCTGCACGGCGATCTCGGCCTGCTGCTCGCAGGGGATGCGCTGCTGATGCTGTCGTATTCCGGTGAAACGGAGGAGTTGCTGCGACTGCTGCCGCTGGTGAGGCGGCTCGGTGTATCGGTGTTGAGTCTGTGCGGCTGTGCGGATTCCACGCTCGCGCGGGGCAGCGAGATCGTGTTGGATATCAGCGTCGATCGCGAGGCGTGTGCGCATCAACTGGCGCCCACGGCCTCTACAACGGTCATGCTGGCGCTGGGGGATGCGCTGGCCGTGGAGCTGAGCCGGCAACTGGGCTTTGCGCCCCAGAGCTTTGCGGAGCTTCATCCCGGTGGGCAGCTCGGCCGCAGGCTTGCGCCGGTGCGCGATCTGATGCACACCGGCGATGCGCTGCCGGTGGTCGCGGCCGATGCCGCCATGCCGGAGATCATGCATGAGATGAGCGCCAAACGGTTGGGGATGACGACGGTACAGCGCGACGGCGTGCTGTTGGGTGTGCTCTCCGATGGTGACCTGCGGCGGCTGATGGAGCGGGACGGCCCGAAGGCCTTCCACAAACGCGCCGCGGAGGTGATGAATCCTTCTCCGCGAACGGTCAGTGACGACGTCTTTGTGAGCGATGCGCTCGTGCTGATGGAGGAGTACAAAATCACCTCGCTGGTAGTGAGGGGGCGTGAGGAGCAGAGCCGCCAGGTACTCGGAATTGTGCACATGCATGATCTGCTGGAGTCCCTTGTAGCCACAAAATCGGGCTGACGGCGATGCGTTCGTTACAATCAGACGCGATATGCAACGTTGGTCCCAACTCTTCATTCCCACCCTGCGCGAGGCTCCGACGGACGCCGAGGTGGCCAGCCATAAGCTGCTGCTGCGCGCGGGCTACGTGCGTCAGCTCGGCGCGGGCATCTACAGCTATCTGCCGCTCGGCCAGCGCTCGCTCAACAAAATCGTGCGCATCGTGCGCGAGGAGATGGACCGCATCGGGCAGGAGTTTTATCTGCCCGCGCTGAATCCCCGCGAGATCTGGGAGGAATCCGGCCGCTGGACGGCGATGGGCGACAACATGTTTCGGCTGAAGGATCGCAAAGGCGCGGAGCTGGCACTCGCGATGACGCACGAGGAGGTGATGACCTCGATTGCGCGCAACGAGCTGCGTAGTTACAAGCAATTGCCGCAGATCTGGTATCAGATTCAGACGAAGTTTCGCGATGAGCCGAGGCCGAAGAGCGGCCTGCTGCGCGTTCGCCAGTTTTTGATGAAGGACGCGTATTCGTTTGACCTCGACCCTGCCGGGCTCGATGAGAGCTACCGCAAGCACGATGAGACGTACCGCCGCATCTTCACGCGTTGCGGGCTGGAGTTTGTGGCTGTGGAAGCGGATTCGGGATCGATGGGCGGATCGCAGTCGCAGGAGTTCATGGTCTACACCGAGGCGGGGGAGGATCTGATTGCGAGTTCTGCCTCGGGCTACGCGGCCAATTTGGAGAAGGCGACGAGCAGGCTTGCTGCGGCTGAAGATGTCTCGCCGACCGGCGATGGTATGCCGGAGCTGATCCATACGCCGGGCAAGGGCGCGATTGCGGATATCTGCGAGTTTCTGCAGATTGCGCCGTCGCAGGACATTAAGTGCGTGGCGTTTATGGGTACAGCCGCCGGTGCGCTTGGCCCGGCTCCGGTTCGGCCCGTTGTTGCATTCCTACGCGGCGATCACTACGTCAATGAGACCAAGCTGAATGCCGCGGGAGGTACTGCAGAATTACGGCCGATGACTCCTGATGAGTTATCGCTTCATGTCGGAGGTCCGGCCGGCTATCTTGGGCCTACCGGAATTCCAGAGGTATTAAATTCTTACAGCCTGACCGAACTTAAAACTGGAGCCGACGAAAAGAGCTTGAAAGATGTCTTCCGTCAGAATTCGTCCGAAGGGCTGAAGACTATCGTTGTGCTCGATTCCGCGCTCGAGGGCCGCAAAAATCTCGTCTGCGGAGCCAACAAGCTCGATTATCACTATCGCAATGTCACGCCGGGCCGTGATTTCACGCCGACGCTGATTGCCGACATTCGTAACATCAACGAAGGCGAACTCGATCCCATCGGGGGCGAACCGCTGCGGCTTGGAAAAGCCGTCGAGATCGGGCATATCTTCAAGCTCGGCTACAAGTATTCCGAGTCCATGGGCGCGCGCGTGCTGGATCGCGACGGCAAAGAGGTTACGCCGATCATGGGCAGCTATGGCATCGGCGTGGAGCGCATTCTTACCGCAGCTGTTGAATCGAGCGCGGCGAAGTTTGCTGCGTTGGCCACGAAAGAACCCGCAGCGAAGCAGCCCCCCGCGGAACAGTATGCGTTGCCGGTAGCGATTGCGCCGTTCGAGGTCATCGTCACCATCACCAATGTGCGCGAGACAGAGCTGCTGCAGGCCGGCGAAAAAATTGCGCGGGAGTTAAGCGATGCGGGTGTTGATGTGTTGCTCGACGACCGCGATGAGCGTGCCGGCGTAAAGTTCAAGGATGCCGAACTGATCGGCGTTCCTTTCCGTATCAACATTGGCAAGAAGCTGGCTGATGGCGCCGTCGAGTTGGTCAACCGGCTGCAAGCGGGAACCCCGAGCGCGACGGAGGATGTGCCGCTGCCGCAGCTCACCGCCCGCGTGAAGGCGCTCGTTGCCACGTCTAAGCAGTAGCTCCTTTGCCGTAGATGGAGAGTAAGCTCCGTGCCCACAACCCTGAACACTCCCGTTCGCGTCAGACTCGGTCGCCAGCACAGCTTTGTGTGGCGCGCGCTCGCGGCGTTGCTGATTCTCCTGCTGATGATCGCCGTTGTTGGCGGCATCACATTCGCGTATGAGTACCACCAGTACCAGGGCCTGGTAGCGCAGCGGCTCGCGCAGGGACCCCTGTTCTCCTCGACGGCGCAGATCTACGCCGCGCCCCAGGAGGTGCGGCCGGGGCAGCGGCTTACCGCGGAGAGCATCGCGGCAGGGCTGCGCAAGGCCGGCTACAACAGCGACGGGTCAAACAGCTCCACGGGCAGTTCCCTGGGCACCTTTCAGCTGAACGGAGATACGATCTCCATCAAGCCCGGCACACAGAGTTATCTCGCTACCGACGGCGCTACCATCCGGGCAGCCGGCGGTTCGGTGGAATCCATTACGGCCGACAACGGCGCCGCGCTCAGCAGCTACAAATTGGAGCCGCAGCTGATCACGGCGCTCAGCGAAGACAAGAATCGCACCAAGCGCCGCATGGTCACCTATGACCAGATCCCCCCGCGCATGGTGCAGGCCGTATTGGCCATAGAAGACCGCCGCTTTTTCGAGCATTCCGGCATCAACTACGTGCGCACCTTCAAATGCGCTGTGCAGGATGTGCTTTCGCAACATAAGGGCTGCGGTGGATCCACGATTACACAGCAACTGGCGCGCGGTTTTTTTCTATCCCCGGAGAAGACTTACAAACGCAAGATCGCCGAGATCATGATCACGTACCAGCTCGAAGGCCGGTTTACAAAGCAGCAGATCTTCGAGATGTATGCCAACGAAATCAACCTTGGCCAGCGCGGCAGCTTTGCGATCAATGGCTTCGGCGAAGCGGCACAGACGTACTTCGGCAAGGACCTCAAGCAGCTGGATCTGGCGCAATGCGCGATGCTCGCCGGGCTCATCCAGAGTCCCAGCCGCCGCAACCCGTACCGTCATCCGGAACGTGCAATGGAGCGCCGCAATGTCGTGCTCGACTCCATGGTGGAGACGGGAGCGATCACAGCTGGGCAGGCTGAAACCGCGAAGGCTGAGCCGATCCAGCTGGCGCCGGCGAACGTCGATGCGAGCGAGGCGCCCTGGTTTGTCGATCTCGTGCACGACCAGATCGTGCAGCGCATCGGCGACTACGATTCGTCACGCTCGTCGTTGCGCATCTATACGTCGCTTGATCCGCAGCTGCAGCGTGCGGCCTCCGATGCGGTGGAGCAGGGCATGCGGCACGTCGACGATCTGGTGCGCGCGCAGCATCGCCATGGTGAACCGCCGACGGTGATGCCGCAGGTGGCGCTGGTTGCGCTTGATCCGCATACGGGGCAGGTGCTGGCGCTGGTGGGCGGCAGGAATTACGGCAACTCGCAGCTGGATCATGCCACAAGCAAGCGTCCACCGGGTTCCATCTTCAAGCCATGGGTGTATGCGACGGCTGAGCAGGACGCGGTGAACGGGCAGGACGTGAATGGAGCCCCGTTCACCGCGCTCACCACGCTGCACGACGTGCAGACCACCTTCACCTTCAATGGGCAGACCTACAGCCCGGGCAATTACAAGGGCGACTACAAGGGCGATGTGCCCGCGATCTATGCGCTCGCGCATTCGCTAAATAATGCGACGATCTCGCTTGGGGAGCAGGTCGGTTTCGGTCAGGTAGCCGCGTTGGCGCGCGCTTCGGGCATCGTCTCGGCCAAAGGAACGCCTGCGGTCTCGCTGGGCACCTACGGTGCAAGTCCGCTGGATATGGCGGGTGCCTACACGGTGTTTGCGAACGGCGGTGTGCATCTTTCCCCGTGGCTGCTTTCCAGCGTACGCAACGCAAACGGGGATGTGGTTGCGGACTATACGCCGGAAGCCAAGCAGGTCATGGATCCGAAGGCCGCGTACCTGACGCAGAACCTGCTCGAGGGCGTGATGAACTTCGGCTATGGCATCGCTGTGCGGAAGCTCGGGTTCACCGCACCCGCGGCCGGCAAAACCGGTACCGATAACGATGCCTGGTTCGCCGCCTACACCTCCAACCTGATCTGCATCATCTGGATCGGCAACGACGACTACACCGACATCAAGCTGCAGGGCGCCATCGCCGCGGCGCCTATCTGGGCCGCATTCATGAATCGCGCCATTCGCTTGCCGCAATACTCTGACATGAAGCCGTTCCTGCCACTGCCGGACGGCATTCAGCTTGTGCGCATCGATCGCGTCAGCAATTTGCCTGCGGATGAAAGCTGCCCAAGCGATACATACAGCGCGGCCTTTCTTATGGGCACCGTGCCGCAGAGCACCTGCTCGCACATGGGCATGGATGTGCAGACGCTGGGGAACCAGTTATTTGGCCCGACATCAGGCGAGGGCACGGTGGTGTCTCCGCAAACGGGGCCACGGCCTGTTCCGGCGCAGCCTCAATCGCCAAAGCCACAGCAGCAGCCGATCGATGGGAACCAACCCGCCGCGGAGCAGAAGCACCGCAATGTGTTGCAAAAGATGTTTGGTTTAGGCAAGAAAAAATCATCAACAGATGATGGGCAGGACCAGCCGCAGTAAATTGTCTTGCTATTGGCGAAATTTGGGAGTTGCTACAGCAAATTACTTCCCTCAATACAGCGCTGTTGCTTTTCTTTCTGTCATTCTCGGAGGGAATCTGCTGTTCCGGCCGGCAAACTCAGGTCTTTCCACTATGCGACCGATGAGACTGTTCGCTTCCGTCGAGATGACATCTGTATAGCTGAAAAGTAAGTTTCTCTAAGTAGGCGTTCCAGAAGCCGCCTCAGCAACCGACCCGTCTTCTTGGTCCGAGCAGCTTTGTCATGCGGCCCACCGGCGCCTCCGGGGTCTGTCCTTCCGCTGCAATCCACGGCTGACACTGCGGGCACCAGTAGGTCGAGCGCACCTGCTCACCCTGTTTGCGCATCATCACCAGCGCACCGCAGCGGCGGCACTCCTGGCCTTGCCGTCCATACACCCAAAGGCGATCCCCGGCGTTCATGCTGTGCGTGGTACGGCGACTGCCGGCGTAGGTGACGATGCCGTCGGCGGCTCCATCGAGCACGTTCGCGCGCATGTAGCGACCGGAGACCTCGGCCATCACTTCGAACTCGCGCTCGGTGACAGTGCGCATCTGTCGGAAGGGATTCACGCCCGCGGCGAAGGCGACCTCGCTCTTATAAACGTTGCCGAGGCCCGCCATCACGCGCTGGTTCAGCAGGGTTACGCCGACCTCCGCGTCAGGATGCTGTGCAGTGTAATTGCGCAGTGCTTCAACACCGCCCCCCGTGTTGTACTCATCGCCGAGAATGTCGATGCCGAGCTTGGGCACCTGCGAGTAGCGCTCCAGGGAGCGCGCGGTGTGGAACTCGGCGACGGGAACATTGAAGGCGACCGCAACGAAGTCGCCGGCCGTGATCGCGCAGCGCATGTTGCGGCGTGGCGAGTACCACTTTTCACCGACACGGTAGATGTGCCAGGAACCGGACATGAGCATGTGCGTGACAAGGATCAAGTCGCCGGAGAAGTGGATCAGGCACCATTTGCCGCGCGCCTCGACCTTCTCGACGGTGCGGCCTACGATGCCTTTGCTGTCGGCAACGCTGGCGAGCGTGGCAACGTTGGCCTCAAAGACTGTGACGGCTTTTCCGCCGAGGGCCTTTTGAAGGGCGCGGGCGGCGCGATAGATTGTGTCGCCTTCAGGCAAAGCCACCTCCTTCGTCTGTGGGTTTTTCTGGAGGGATCTCTTTCACCGGAGCAGCAATACGTCCCGGCAGAGTCGGGAGGTTGCGGCGCACATTGAAGCCCATGGGCGCGGCTTGAAATCCCGCATCGAGCAGCGCGCGCGCGATGGGATGTTCGGCTACGGGGACGCCGTTGATCGCTGTGATGAGCATTCCGCCGCGTGTGCGATCGGTGCCTTCGGCTTCGGCGCGCTGCACGGTGTGTACGAAGAACTCGGCGAGTGTGCGCATGACGTTGCCGCGGTTTGGTTCCTCTTCGGGCAGGAGCACCTGGACATCGGGGTTGCCGCGCCGCAGATAGGCCGTGAGGGCGCCGTCGATGAGCACCACGCGCGCGCCGACAGAGCGGGTGAGCATCGAGCCTTCTTCCGGCGCCGCGGGCCAGCGCAGCAGCGCACCGTAGGGATTGGCCGGGTCGGTGGCCGCGAGGATCACGGCTTCCGCGGCCTGCCCTGTCGGATTTTCCGCGCTGCCGTTGCCCTCGCCAGGCCGTAGTGAGCGCAGCAGGTCGACGGCGGCGGGTTGTGCGAACTGCGTCGCGCCAAGATCCGCGGCAAAGTAGCCGCGGCGCACACGGCCGCTCTCTTCAAGGGCTTTCAGCACGTCGTAAATCGCGGAGAAGCCGCCAGGCAGATCTTCGGCGTGTGCTGTCTCGCGAAACACGACGCCATAGCGTGTCAGCAGTTGTTGGGCGATGGCGTGTGACCATTCGGTCTGGCGGGCTGCGAGGGCGGCGGCGGCCATTTGGCGCTGGTCCGGTTCTCTTAAGGCGGTCGATGTTGAGGAAGCGAGGTTCGAGGAGGTGAGGATTGAGGTGGGGACCGTGATGGCGAAGGCGACTTCGTTCAGACTCCACCGGCCTCCCGCCGTGGGAGGCGTAGTGCGGCGGCTGCGGAAGCCCCCCTGATTGTGCACGCGGCGCACAGGTTTGGAGTTGCGACTGCTGCTGGAGCCGCTGCGGTCGCAGTAGGCGCGCAGACAATGCAGGGCGTCGTTGGTGATGAGGCCGCGCCAGACAAGCGACCACAGCGCATCGATGGTCTCGCCGGGATAGCCGCCGCCCAGGCCATCATGCAGCGGCTGGAAGAACGATGCGCCGATGCGCCGCAGGTACTCGACGATGGCTTGTTCGCGGTCGGAGAGTGGGTCTTGTTCCGTTGCGAGTTGCGAGTTGTCTGTCGTCCTTTGTGAGGAGGCTGTCTGGCCGATGCCCTGGACCCTGGACCCTGGACCCTGAACCCTGTATGTTCTACCCGGCGGCCACAGCAGCGGCAATTTTTCCGCCAGGTACAGTGCCACGCGGCCATCGCGTTCGCCCAGAGGCGAAAGGCCAATCCATGTCACCTCGCCCGCGGCGATTAACGTATCAAGATCGGCAGGCTTGTACCCGCTGATGCGCGCGGGCAGAATCTCGGTCTCCAGCAGGGAAGCCGGCAAGGGTGCGCCCTGCAGATTTTCAACGGTATCTAGCAGCGCATCGAGCCCTCGCCGCGGCTGTACGACGCCCTGCCAGCGCGTGAACAGGCGAGCCAGCGTTGCCTGAGCGACCGGCTCGACCTCTTTGCGCAGCCGTGCGAGTGACTTGCGCCGGATGGTACGCAGCACCTCCGCATCGATCCACTCGCGGTTCAGGCCGCCGGGGCGAAAACCTCCTTCCATCACGCGGCCGCTGCCGACCAATCGCTGCAGTGTCGCTTCGACGCTCTCCCTGGGCAGGCCATAGCGGGTGGCGACATCGGGTGTGGTGAACGGACCGTGTGTGCGGGCATAGCGGCGCACCACATCGAGCAGTGCCTCGGGCACGGGTTCAAGAAATGCTGTGGGCAGCCCCGGAGGCAGCGGCACACCGAGCGCATCGCGCACCCGTCCTGCATCCTCCACGGCGAGGACGCGCTTTTCACCGCCGCCGGGAGTTCCAAAACGCAGCTCCAGCGCACGTCGCGCGCGGAGAAGACGATCCACGGTAGCGTCTACATCGATGCCGGTCGATCTACGCGCAAGCTCTTCGCGGGTCAGATCTCCGAGCCGCAGCAAAAGATCGTGCATGCCGTCGAGAGAGCGAATTTTGTAGGTTTCAGCGGTGCTCTGCAGCTGCTCTTCCGTCTCTTCAATGGCGTTGATGTCGAGCAGTTCGCGAAGATCGGCATCCCCCAGCAGCTCGCGCAGCTGATCCTGATCGATGCTTAGGGCCTGGGCGCGACGCTCGGCCAGAGGCGCGTCGCCATCGTAGATGTAGTTCGCAACGTAGCTGAACAGCAGTGCGCCCGCAAAGGGCGACGGCGTGCGCGAATCCGCTACATGGACGCGGATGCTGCGATTGCCGATCGCACGCAGTGTTTCGGCAAGGGCAGGCATGTCGAAGACATCGCGCAGGCACTCGCGATAGGCCTCCAGCAAAATAGGAAAGCTTGGGTAACGAGAGGCAACCGACAGCAGATCGTAGGCGCGCTTGCGCTGCTGCCACAGTGGCGTGCGGCCGTCGGCGCGGCGGCGAGGCAGCAGCAGGGCGCGGGCTGCGGCCTCGCGAAATTTCGCGGCAAAAAGTGCAGTAGAACCAAGCTGGTTTTGCACGAGCTCTGCCGCTTCCAGGGGCTCCAGCAGCAGCAGTTCGGCATCGGGCGGTTGATCGGTTTCAGGAAAGCGCAGGACAAAACCGTCTTCGCTCCACATGGTCTCGACATCGAGGCCCGCGGCTTTGATCTTTGCGGTCACAGCCATGGCCCAGGGCGCATGCACGCGCGAGCCGAAGGGCGTAAGGCAACACACGCGCCAGTCGCCGAGCTCATCGCGCACACGCTCAATGACAACGGTGCGATCGTCGGGCACCTGCTGCGTGGCGAGCTCCTGATCGGCGAGATAGCGCAGCACATTTTCAGCGGCCTTCTCGTCGAGGTCGTGCTCTTTCGTCAGCTTCGCGATTCCGACGGAGCGCGGCATATCGCGCAGCTCACGTACGAGCGCGCCGATGCGCTTGCCGAACTCGATCGGTCGGCCTGCCTGGTCGCCATGCCAGAAGGGCATCTTGCCTGGTTCGCCGGGCGCGGGGCTCACGAGCACGCGATCCTGCGTGATCTCGTCGATGCGCCATGTGGACGCGCCGAGGATGAAGGTGTCGCCGGTGCGCGCCTCGAAGACCATCTCTTCATCGAGCTCGCCGACACGCAGTGGCTTGTTGGAAGAGCCGCTGAGAAAAATACCGTACAGGCCGCGATCTGGGATGGTGCCACCGTTCAAAATGGCGAGCCGCTTTGCACCGCCGCGCGGTGTGATCCAGTTGCGCTGCCGATCCCAGGTGACGCGCGGACGAAGCTCCGCAAACTCATCCGAGGGATAACGGCCCGCAAGCATGTCGAGCACACCGTCAAAGACCGCTACGCTGAGCCCTGCGAAGGAAGCAGAGCTGCGCACCAGTGCAAGCAGCGCGTCATATCCGATGCCCGGCGCGTCGTCCTCGAGCTCGGCCTCATAACCAGTGTCAGCGCCTTTGCGGGTTTTCGCTTTGACTGTGCGCTTACGGCGATGCTCAACCTCGGCCAGCGGCAACGGCGGCTGTGCAACAACGGCAACGATCTGTTGCGCAAGCACATCGAGCGGGTTGCGCAGAAAACGCGTGTGCTCGACATGGCCTTCATGCATGGCCTGCGTTACCGCCGCGCACGCAACCAGATCCGCGCGGTACTTGGGAAAGATGATGCCGGTCGAAGGCGCGCCAACCTGGTGCCCTGCACGGCCGATGCGCTGCAGGCCGCTGGCGACGCTGGGAGGCGCTTCGATCTGGATGACGAGATCGATCGCGCCCATGTCGATGCCGAGCTCGAGCGATGAGGTACAGACGAGTGCCTTCAGCCTGCCTGCTTTCAGCAGCTCTTCGATCTCGGAACGCTGTGCCGCGGCGAGGGAACCATGATGCGCCCGCGCGATCGGCTCGCCCGCGAGCTCATTCAATGCTCCCGCAAGGCGTTCCGCCACACGCCGCGCGTTGACGAAGATGAGCGTCGAGGTGCGCTCACGCACGATCTCCAGCAGGCGTGGATGAATGCTTTGCCAGATGCTGGTGCGCTTGGGTCCCTGCGAGGCCGGGCCGCTGGGCAGATCGTTGATCTCGCCCAGTTTGGCCATGTCTTCGACGGGCACCTCGACGCGAATGTCGAGCCGTTTGCGCGCTCCCGCGTTGATGATCGTGACGGGACGAAAGCGCGGACCGGAGGCGGTTACCGGTTCGGTTTCTGCCTCGGCTACGGAGGTGAACTCTTCACTTGCGAGCCGCCCGTTCTGCGTCATCTCGACTGGAGCGGAGTGGAGTGAAGAGAGACCTGTTTCTGGTTCCGAAGATTCCGTGCCAGCCGTGCCAGCCGTAGCTGCCGTAGCTGCCGAAATACAGGGGTCTCTCCGCTCCCCAGACGATGAAGCTGTCTGCTGCCACCCAAACGAGGAAGAACTCTCGTTGGGGGCCCGGCGCTCCGGTCGAGATGACACTTCATGGGTGGGCTGACTGAAAAGAGCGGACCTCGCTTCCGCGCCCCCGAGGAACCGAGCAACCTCTTCGAGCGGACGTTGGGTTGCGCTCAGGCCGATGCGCTGCAGTGGCCTTCCGCATAAGGCTTCCAGGCGTTCCAGCGAGAGCGCCATGTGCGCGCCGCGCTTGGTGGGCACCAGCGCGTGGATCTCGTCGACGATAACGGTCTCCACCGACCGCAGCGCTTCGCCGGCGTCGGAGGTCAGCAGCAGGTATAGAGACTCGGGCGTGGTGATGAGGATCTCGCCCGGGTGGCGCTTGAAACGCGCTCGCTCCTTGGGGCTAGTGTCGCCCGTGCGCACGCTGATCTCGGGGATGTGCACCGCTATGCCGTCGCGCTGCGCCATGTTCGCGATGCCCTGCAACGGCGAGCGCAGATTGCGCTCCACGTCCACGGCGAGCGCCTTCAGCGGGCTGATGTAGAGTACGCGGCACCCCGGCTGTTCGTTGAAGCTCGCAGGCCGCTGCAGCATCAGTCTGTCCAGGCACCATAAAAACGCGGTCAGCGTTTTGCCGGTGCCCGTGGGAGCAAGGATGAGCGTGGAATCGCCATGCGCGATGGCCGGCCAGCCCTCGCGTTGCGGCGCTGTGACGTCCTCGAAGACGGCGCGAAACCACTGCGCCGTTACGGGGTGGAAGAGCGAAAGAACGTCCGGGGGGGCGGCAGCAGCGGGGGCAATCACGAGCGAAGCCTCCGGGGGCGCCTCCATGGCTGCGGTGGCACGCGGCTTTCGCTTGCGACTCGTCACGTGCTGGAGCTTTTTCGTCACGTTTTGCTTCCCCGTTGGATGCGGGGGAGCGACGAACGTATCAGCGGAGGACGCGCGGGAAGCCCTGCCCGTAGCGGGCTCCCTGCGAAGTCCGGTGGCTACGCCACGCGGCGGCGCATCGTGGCGGCCATCCCAAGCAGACCGGTGCTCAGCAACAGCATGCCCGCAGGCTCCGGCGTAACGGAAGCTGGGCTGAACGCGCCGGCGTAGGTGACCTGGCCGACATAGAGGTCGTTGGGGCCGTTGAGGTTGAAGTTGTCGCCCGAAAAGTTGATCAGGTTTGCGCCCGAGAAGGTGAAGCTGGCGTCCGCGGGGCCGACGAAGACATCGGCTCCATCCTGCGCGTTCACACCCGATTCAAAGAGCCCGCCCGCGGTGAACGAGATCGCCTCCACGACGCCGGTGGTCACATCGATGGTGGTGGTTCCGGTAACCGTGTTGGCGTCCCCGCCCATGCCGTAGAAGAGACTGCTTCCCTGAATGTTGAAGTTGGAGATCGTATCGGCATACGCGAGGGGAGACGCAAGAAGAGCAAGAGCAGCAATGAGGGCGAAGGGACGCATGCATGATGAGAGGTGGATGGCGTTCGCGAGGTGGCTTGGCAGAGCCGCACGAGAGATTGCCCGGCTGGAACTCTGGTAATCAGCAAAGCTGAACCGCTGGTGCTTGCATCGTGAGGCCAGCGGCGCTACGCTAAACGACTCACATGTGCCCGTCGACGATCACACCAGAACTTACGCCTGAGCAGGCGGCGGGCCTGCGTGCGCTGGCCACGAGTGCGGCCGGGCACTCCTACTCGCCGTACAGCCGGTTTCGCGTGGGAGCGGCTTTGTTGCTCACGAATGGCGAGATGGTGACCGGCTGCAACGTTGAAAATTGCTCCTTTCGGCTGACCTGCTGTGCGGAACAAAGCGCCGTTACGCGGGCTGTGATTGAGTATGGACCGGATATCCGCTTGCGGGCTGTCGCCGTGGCGAACCTGAATGGCACGGCATCGATGCCTTGCGGCGCCTGCCGTCAGACCCTGACCGAATTCGGCGAGGACAGCACGATCATTCTGTATCCCGGCGAAGGCGGCGAGCCTCGGGAGACCACACTCGGCGATCTGCTGCCGCACGCCTTCCGCCTGGAGTTCCTCGGTGAGCGCTGAGATGCCCGACGCACTGTATCCCCTCGATATTTTGATCAAGAAGCGGGATGGCGGAGAGCTTTCGCGCGGGGAGATCGAGAGCTTCGTGCGCGCGGTGGTGCGCAGCGGAGAGGCGGATGAGCCTACCCAGCCGGCAGCAGAGAATCTTTCCGAAGCGCAGATCGGCAGCTTCCTGATGGCTGTGTTTCAGCGCGGATTGTCCGGGCGCGAACTCGCTGACTTCACGCAGGCGATGCGTTACTCCGGTGAGACGTTTGACGCAGGCGATCTGGGCACCTTCACCGTCGATAAACACTCGACCGGCGGCGTGGGCGATAAAACCTCGTTGCTGATTGCGCCGATCGTGGCGGCGGCTGGGCTGGAGGGCTCGCCTTCGATCAGTGTGCCCATGATCTCCGGCCGCTCGCTCGGCCATACCGGCGGCACGCTCGATAAGCTGGAGACGATTCCCGGTTTCGATACGCAATTATCCTTGCCGCGTATGAAAGAGGTGTTGCGCGAGTGCCACGCCGCACTGGTAGGGCAGACGCCGCGGCTCGTTCCCGCCGACCGCATCCTGTATGCCTTGCGCGACCACACCGGAACGGTGGAGTCGCCGTACCTGATTACGGCGAGCATTATGAGCAAAAAGCTTGCCGAGGAACTGCGCGGCCTGGTGCTGGATGTAAAGGTGGGCTCGGGCGCATTTATGCCGAGCTACGAGGCTTCGAAACACCTGGCTGAGCTGATGGTGGCCACGGGCGAGCGTGCCGGCACACGCACCGTCGCGCTGCTCACTGGAATGGACGAACCGCTGGGGCGTTTCGCGGGGAATTGGGTTGAGGTCTGGGAGTGCGTGGACATCATGAAGGGTGTGCGTCACCCGATGTCGACGGATCTCATCGAGCTTTCCTGTGTGCTCGCTGGATGGATGCTGCATCTGGCCGGGAAAAGTGAAACTCCTGAAGCGGGAGCCATGCTTGCGGATGAGCTGCTACGAAACGGCAAGGCGTATGAGGCATGGTTGCCTCTGGTGCGAGCGCAGGGCGGTGACGTTTCGGTATTCGAGGATCCCGCGGCCGTTCATAAACCAAAGGCTAGGCGTGTGCTTTGCGCAGCGCGGGCTGGTTATCTCACCGGCATGGACTGCAAACAGGTGGGCTGGGCGGTGCAGCGGCTGGGCGCCGGGCGCAGTCGTCCCGGCGATACCGTGAGTGCCCATGCGGGCATTGAGGTGCATGCGAAGCTGGGTGACCGACTGCAGGCAAATCAGCCGGTATTCACGTTGTTCGGCGAAGATGAGCAGATGTTGGATGAGCCCTTCCGTATGCTGAAAACGACTCTGAGCTTCAGCGCTGTACCGCCGCCCCGCTTATCACTGGTGCGTGAGGTCGTGGCTAAATCAGCTTCCTAGCGATCTCATCCTCAAGGATTTCTTTGACTGTAAGCGGCACGATGACCCGGCCAGTTTGGCGGAAAAAACGTGCGATCTCGTCCAGGGCATCCCGCGTGTAATCGAAGGAGATAAAAAAGCCCTTGTTGCGATCCGAGCGGATCATCGCCGCCTCAAACGCGTCGATGTCGGGCCGTCCTGTCTTGTCCTTCTGCTTCACCTGAATGGGGTACCACACATCCATAAAGTCGAGCGTTCCGCTTTTGACAGTGGGCACGACTGAAACTGGATACACGCGCCCATCGAGTCCCATGTCTCCGACCTGAACCTTGTTCGCGATTCCGCCCAGCGCAATCACGGCCCAGTTCTCGAATTCGAAAGGAGGCATCTTCCTGAGTTGTTGTTCGGTTTGCGGCAGGTCTCGAACGACGAAGCCACGACCAAGTTGCCACAAATTGTCGCTTTCGGGAAGGCGATTCACGTTGCGCAGGCGCTTTGCCATAACACGACACGCGGTTGGTGAAATGTCAATGCCGATCCATTGCCGCTTCATCCGTTCTGCAGAAACAAGCGCGGTTCCACACCCGCAAAAGGCGTCTAGAACAATGTCGTTCTCCTTGCTGCTTGTAGCTAGAATTCTGTCCAAGAGGGCAAGTGGTTTTTGCGTTGGATAGCCCAGAGACTCTTTGGCCTGTGAGTTCAGTGGGGGCAGATCATCCCAAACGTCCGTAAGTGCGACACCTTTGGACTGATCAAGATACCGTTTCTGCGCAGGGATCTCGCCCGCGGGAGGAATCGCAACGGAGCCATTCTGCACCATGGCTTCCATCTTTTCCCGGGAGTATCGCCAATGGCGAGTCACTCCAAGCACCTCGAAATAGGCATTTCCTTTTGCGGCACCACCCGGCCCTGTCAGGTTGTCCCAACGGAAGCGCCTTCCATCGGGATCCATATTCGTGTAATGGGAAGCGATGTATGCGTCGGATAATGGAGTGTATTGCTGATTCCATCTGTAGTCACCACCACCCGAGTACAAGAACAAAACATCGTGGGTGCGACTGAAGTGTTTGCTTCCTTGTTTAGAGTCGTTATGGGCCTTCGTACGTTTCCAAACGATCTCATTCACAAAATTGTTCTCGCCGAAGATCTGATCCAGCATGACCTTCATGTAATGCGAGGCGTGCCAGTCGCAGTGATAGTAGAATGAGCCCGTTTTCTTCAGGACGCGGGCGATCTCCACACACCGTGGCCGCATGTACTCGATATACGCTCGCGTGGACTCGTGCCGGTCCTCGAACGAACGCTTCTCCTTCGTCTCGCCCCAAAATACCTCGTAATTTCGATTTGAGTTAAAGGGCGGGTCGATGTAGCACAGGTCGACACACGCATTCGGCAGCTGCTTGAGCTGATCGAGGCAGTCTCCACAGTAGATGATGCGCGTGTCGACTAAGGCGGAGGGCCGGGGCATGTGTTCAGCATACCAATCCAGCCCGGCTCATGCGGGGTGTTGGGAGATGGAAAGCGTGTTGCCGTCAGGATCCTGGAACCAGGCGATTTTTGCGCCGCCGGGAGCGTGCCAGATCGAGCGCTCGTCCTGTTCGAAAAAGCCGTAGCGTTGAAAGCTGACGCCCTTAGCCGTAAGTTCGTCTACAGTGTTTTCGATGCCGGCGACCTCCCAACCGAAGATCGTGAAGGGCATAGGCGTGAAGTCTGAAACGCGCACGACACGCAGCATCGTGCCGGGCGCGGGGCCGACGCGGAAGACGAGGGCGAAGTTGTCGTCGCTTTCAAAGCGCAGGCCGAGCGTGCTCTCGTAAAAAACGCGCGCGGCCTCGGGCCTCTGCGTTGGGATGAAACCGATGGGGGTGTTGTGGGTCAGACTCATGGGCAGCCATGCTATTCGCGGAAGGGAGGCTGTGGGAAGAAATTCTTTTCCTGACAGGCTCTGCCGGGTGTCGGCGAACCGCAGATTCCCTTCCCACCCCATCGAGCAAAAGCGCTCGATAGGGACCCCGGCTTCGGGAATGATAACCAGAATGGCAGGAGCAGAGGAGAAAGCGCAGATATGTGGCTGCTTTCCTATTCTTACTTCTTTACCAACGCATTCTTCTTCTGTGCATCGAGGAATCTGCGGACACGATCGAGCGTCCGCGCTTTGCCGAAGACCACCAGGCTTTCCATCAGCGGCGGCGACTGCGTGCTGCCGGTGAGGACCGCGCGCAGCAGCATGAAATTTTCCTTCACGCTCCAGCTCTTCGCTTCGCCAAGCTGCTTCATCCCCGCCTCAATCGCCGGTGCTTCCCAAGGGCTTGTTTCCAACACCAGCAGAAGTTCGACGGCGAAGGCGAGGGTCTCCTCGGAGGTGCGTTTTTTGGGCAGCCAGACGCTCTCAGGTGGCATTACATTGTCGCGAAAAAAGAAATCGGCCATGTCACCGAAGCCGCCGAGTGTCTCGATGCGCGTTTGCACGAGCGGTGCAATCGCGCGCAGGTACGCGTCGGAGAACACCGTCTCGCGCAGGGCGGAGAAGAACTCCTCCGGCGACTGTTTGCGGATGTATTCGCCGTTGAGCCAGCGCAGCTTCACGAGATCGAAGACGGGGCCGCCGAGCGAGATGCGGCTGAAGTCGAAGCGGGCCAGCATGTCGTCGAGCGAAAACAGGTCGCTCAGCTTCATGTCGAGACCCTTATTGACGATCTCCAACTCAGAGGGCTGGGTCATGCCGCCACCCATGAGCCCAAGAAAATTCAGCATCGCAGAGGGCAGAAAACCGGAGTCGCGGTAGTAGTTCAGCGAGACGGGATTCTTGCGCTTCGAGATCTTGCTCTTGTCGATATTGCGCAGCAGCGGCATGTGCCAGAACTTCGGTATCTCCCAACCGAAAGCCTGGTAAAGCAGCACGTGCTTGGGCGTGGAGCTGATCCACTCCTCGGCGCGGATCACGTCCGTGATGTGCATCAGGTGGTCGTCGACGACGTTGGCGAGGTGATACGTGGGGAAGCCGTCGGACTTCATCAGCACCTGGTCATCGACGTTGGCGTGATCGAAGGTGACGTCGCCGCGCAACTCATCACGAAAGGTGGTCGAGCCTACGGTTGGCACCTTGAGGCGCACCGTGAAGGGCTTGGGCTGGCTCCCGTCAGACGGGGCGAGGTTCTCTGCGACCTCTGCATCCGCCATCGAGCGCGAGCGGCCGTTGTATTTGGGAGGCTGCTTGGCGGCTGTCTGTGCCTTGCGCTCGGTCTCGAGCTCTTCAGGTGTTTCAAAGGCGCGGTAGGCGTGGCCGCTGGCGAGCAGTTTGTCGGCGTATTCGCGGTAGATTTCGGTGCGTTCGGACTGGCGATAGGGGCCGTAGGGGCCGCCGACGTCGGGACCTTCATCCCAGGTGAGGCCGATCCAGCGCAGGGCGTCGAAGATCATCCCCTCGGAGGCGGAGACGAAGCGGGCACGGTCGGTGTCTTCGATGCGAAGCACGAACTGCCCGCCGCGCTGGGCGGCAAAGAGGTAGTTCAGCAGGCCGATATAGGCCGTGCCGACGTGAGGATCGCCGGTGGGTGAGGGGGCGATGCGGACGCGGGTGGGGCGGCCTGTCTCGGACGAGGCTTGGATATACGCTGGGGTAAGCTCTGGTGTCATCGGTTCGTTTCCGATGCTACCAAAGCTGCACCCGCGCCTCGCCGGAAACTGCTTCGCCGGAAACTAAAGCGTCGGGGGGCCGGCCGGCGGGTAGTTCGCCGGGGGATAGGCCGGCGGCGGGTAGGTCGGTGTCCCCGAGGCGTAGAGGGAGGAGACCGGCTGTACCCTCCATTGGCTGAAGGCCAGGATGCAAAGCGCGATCAGCGGGCCGAGTCCGGGGAACAGGACGATCAGCGCCAAAGGGCCGGCCATGCCGGCCTTGGTAAAGATCCTCCAGAAGAGGAAGACCATAAAAGCGACGGCAAGCAAACCGAAGAGAAGAAATGCGGCGCCCATGCCGGCCATCATGCCGGCGATCTGCTGCTGTTGTTGCGGATCCATAAGGCCTCCCGAGTTGCAGCCACTTTAGCCGAGAGTGACGCACACTGCCAGCAAATTCGGCAAAGCCTTCACTTTTCAGAGGAATGGCCGCTGGAAAGATCCGGTCGATTATGTCAGGTCGTCGGTGTCAAACGTCGGCAGCTTCCGTCCGAGCGCGCTGAAGTCGTGCGTCTCGGCGATCACCGTGTTCAGGACACCGTCGATCTCCTCGTCAGCCGGCGCTTCGTCCGCGACAGCCAGTTTCTTATGCTCGCGCGGCAGCTTGATTGACTCCAAAAGCGCGACCACATGCGCCACGGCGGTGCCGTCTTGGCCGAGGCCTTCGGGCGTTTTGCCCTTGATGGAGACGCAGTTCATCTCCAGCCCCAGCAGGTCGGCCAGCCGCTCCCGCATCTCGGCGGCGATGGGGACGATCTTGGGCCGATGCAGTACAAGCACGCAGTCGATATTGACGATCTTGTAGCCGGCAAGCGCGATCTCCTCCAGCGCGGTACGCAGAAAGACGGTGGAGTCGGCGCCTTTCCAGCGCTCGTCGGTGGGCGGGAAGAAGGTGCCGATATCGCCCGCGCACACCGCCCCGAGGAGCGCATCGGTGACGGCGTGGAGCAGCAGATCGCCGTCGGAGTGCCCGGCCAGGCCCTCCGGATGTTCAATCTTGAGGCCGCCGATGACCAGCGGAACTCCTGGATGGAAGGCGTGCGAGTCAAAACCGAGGCCGATGCGCATGGACATGTACTGATCCCCCTGGACGGTGGGCGGGAGCGAAAGCAGGTTCTTCGCTCCGCTCAGAATGACAAAAGTATAGCGACTGCTGCCGGTCAGCCTGCCAGGTAGAACTCCGCAATCTCCAGATCGCCGGGCTGGGTCACCTTCAGATTGCGGGCGCTGCCCGGCACGACATGCACCGGAACGCCGGCGCGTTCGAGCAGGCTGGACTCGTCGGTGCCGGTGAACTCGTCGGCGGCGGCCTCGGCGAAGGCGCGTCGCATGAGGGGCACCAGCGCTCCTTGCGGCGTCTGGGCGTGGACGATCAGTTCGCGGGGGATGGTGGCGGTGATCAGCGCGCCGTCGGCGGTGCGTTCCACCTGCTTGATGGTATCCACGGCGGGCATGCCGACGATGGCCGCCCCGTGACGCTCGATGGCCTCGATGGTGCGTTCGATCGTGGCGGCGTCGATCAGCGGCCGGACGGCATCGTGGACGAGCACGATGTCGTCGTCTGCGTTCGAGGGAAGCGCCGCCAGGGCGTTCGCAACTGACTCCTGGCGCACGTCGCCACCGTTTACCACCTGGATGCGGTCGGCCAATCCGTGCTCCGCCAGCAGTTCGCGCAGGCGCTCCCCCTCCGGCTCGCGCACCGCAACGTACACGCCGCTTACCCGCGGCACGCTGAGGAACGCACGCAGCGAATGGACAAGAATGGGCAGGCCGCCCAGCGAAAGAAACTGTTTTGGAGCGCCGCCGGAGCTCGCGGCCATGCGGGTGCCGATGCCCGCTGCGGGAAGAATGACGAAGACAGCCATGGGAAGGCGAGTATACCGTTGGAAGCAATGCAAGGACAGGGTACGGGAAGGTACCTCCGACGATTGCGTGACAAGTCTGTCATCCGCCGTGTGATCCGGCTGCAACAAAGTGAGATAGAAGAAACATGGTCAGGTTGGAAGGTTTGAACAAGGCGCTCCTCCGCGCCGGTGACCGTGTTTATTGCGCGGTCTCCGGCGGGGCGGACTCCGTGGCGCTGCTCCTGTCGCTGCTGGAGGCAAACGCGGCCAAGGAGCCACTCGGGCTGGTGCTCGGCGCTGTGCACGTGCACCACGGCCTGCGCGGGGCGGAGGCCGATGCGGACGAGAGCTTTGTGCGGGAACTCTGCGGGCGTTTGGATGTGCCGTTATGGGTGGAGCACGTGGACACCGCCGCCCGGCAGGCCTCGGAACGCGAGGGCGTGGAGGAGGCCGCGCGCGTGTTGCGCTATGGCGTTTTCCGCCGGCTACTCGTAGAGGGCAGCCTCGACGCGATCGCGACGGCGCACACCCTGGATGACCAGGCGGAGACGGTGGTGATGAAGCTGCTGCGGGGCGCCTGGACGGAGGGGCTGGGCGGCATCTCGCTTGTAGTGGAGACCGAGGAGATGGATGCTGGGGTGCGGCGATCCGGTACCGGCGAACACGCCGTCTCTGGGGCGCGTCGCGGGCGCATCGTTCGGCCGCTGCTGGGCGTTCGCCGGGCGGAGGTCGAAGCGTTTCTGCGCGATCGCGGGCAGCCGTGGTGCGAGGACAGCTCCAACCGCGATCTGCGGCTGACCCGCAATCGCGTCCGGCACGAACTGATGCCGCTGCTGCGCAGCTTTAATCCGGGTATCGATGCGTTGCTGGGGCGCACCGCGAACATTGCGCGTGATGAGGAAAGCTACTGGGGGAAGGAGATTGGCCGCCTGCTGCCGGGGATGTTGCTGCCCGGCAAGCCCGTGCGGGGCGGCGGGCGGGCGGTGGGCACGGCGGTGGGCGAGGGGTCGGTGGCGATGGAGCTGGACCGGCTGCGCGGGCTTGTCCCGGCGGTGCGGCGACGGGTGGTGCGGGCGGCCGCGGCGACGCTGGGCTGCCGTCCAAGCTCCGAGGAAACGGCAAAACTGCTGGCGCTCGCCGGACTGGACCCCTGCGCCGGAGCTGCGGGCGGAAGAATCGGGGCGCGGCTGGAGCTTTCCGGCGGCCTGCGGGCGGAGCGTTCGGCCCGGGAGCTCCGTTTGTCCCGGATTAGGACGTGATTGCTGCCGAAGCTGGGCCTTGATGCCGCCGAAGATGTAGACGGACCCTGCAAACAATCCATCCAGGGGAAGAAAAGGGAGGGTAGAATTCGAGGAAGTCTATTTGCGCGGTCGTGGCGCCGGTGCGGGACATGCACCTTCTTCACGCAACTGCCGTCTAACAGATTGGATTCGCAACGGCGGTAAGGCCGGTTGCGATTCGGGGCTTAGGGAAACGAGGGGTCAATTGAACTCGACTGTCAAACAGTTGTTGATCTGGGTTGTAGCGGTAACCTGCCTGTTGGTGGGATGGCAGTTCGTGCTCAAGAACATGAATGCGGGGCACAACCGCACCGTCAGCCTGACGGAGATGCAGAACGACGCGAATGCGGGCAAGATCTCGGAGGTCACTGTCTCCGGGACGGAGGCCACCGGCAAATACAAGGATGGCAAGGAGACCTTCTCCACAACCATTCCCCAAAATTACCCGGACCTCTACAAGGATCTGCAGTCGCATGGCGTGAATGTCAGCATCAAGGATCCGCAGGGCGGGCTCTGGTTCGGACTGCTGCTGCAGGTTGCGCCGATTCTGGTCATTCTTGCGCTGTTCCTGTTCATGATGCGGCAGATGCAGTCGGGCGGGAACAAGGCGATGAGCTTTGGCAAAAACCGCGCACGACTGCTGAGCATGCAGCAGAAGAAGGTCACCTTCAAGGACGTCGCCGGCGTGAACGAGGCGAAGGAAGAGCTGAAGGAGATCATCGAATTCCTGCGTGAGGCGCAAAAGTTCCAGCGTCTCGGCGGCCGCATTCCCAAGGGTGTGCTGATGGTCGGGCCTCCGGGTACGGGCAAGACCCTGCTGGCGCGGGCTGTTGCCGGCGAGGCCAATGTTCCATTCTTCTCGATCTCCGGTTCGGACTTTGTCGAGATGTTTGTGGGCGTGGGCGCAAGCCGTGTCCGCGATCTTTTTGAACAGGGTAAGAAGAATGCCCCCTGCATTATCTTCATCGACGAAATCGATGCTGTCGGACGGCACCGTGGTGCCGGTCTCGGCGGCGGACATGATGAGCGCGAGCAGACGCTGAACCAGCTTCTGGTGGAGATGGATGGCTTCGAGTCGAATGATGGGGTCATCCTCATTGCCGCCACCAATCGTCCCGATGTGCTGGATCCCGCGTTGTTACGGCCGGGCCGCTTCGATCGCCGTGTTGTGGTGGATCGTCCTGACATCCGCGGCCGCGAAGAGGTTCTGAAGGTGCACTCGAAGAAAGTGCCCATGGCCGAGGATGTAAATCTCAACATCCTTGCGCGTGGCACACCGGGCTTTTCCGGTGCGGATCTGGCCAACATGGTGAATGAAGCCGCACTGACCGCAGCCCGCTTCAATCGCAAGGCTGTACACATGTATGACTTCGAGGTGGCGAAGGATAAGGTGCTGATGGGCGCGGAGCGCAAGAGCATGCTGCGCAGCCCGGATGAGCTGAAGATTACCGCCTACCATGAAGCGGGCCACACACTCGTTTCGGCATTGCGCGACCATTCCGATCCGCTGCATAAGGTCACCATCATTCCGCGCGGCATGGCGCTGGGTGTGACGGTTTACCTGCCCGAAGAGGACCAGCACACCGTCACCAAGGACTACCTTGAGTCTCGCCTGGCAATGATGATGGGCGGCCGTTGCGCTGAGGAGATCTTCCTTAAGAAGATGACCACGGGCGCGGGCAACGACATCGAGCGAGCCACCGATCTTGCCCGCCGCATGGTGTGTGAGTTCGGGATGAGCAAGCTGGGTCCAATGACCTTCGGCAAGAAGGAACAGGAGGTCTTCTTGGGCCGTGACATCGGACAGTCTCGCGACTTCTCCGACGATACGGCGCAGCAGATCGATGCCGAGGTCCGCAGCTTCGTCGATGAGGCGTACCGCTCGGCGTACAGCATTCTCGAAGCAAATCAGGAGATCATGCACCGCATGTCGCAGGCCCTGCTGGAGCGTGAGACTCTGGACGCGTCCGAGATCGAGCTGATCATTGCGGGCAAGGATCTGCCGCCGATGAAGTCGTCCTTGGCCCATGCTGATCCGGGTAGCCCCGGCGGCGACGAGGCTCAGAAGCTCTCCAAGCCCGAAGGCGGACGTAAGCCCGGCTTTGGCGAGGCAGCTCCCAACCCTGCATAAACAACTGCTGTTTCAGATGAAAGGCAGCCTGCGGGCTGCTTTTCGCTTTTGGCCTCCTCACTTACCCTATAGCGGTTTTCTCAAAGGTATGCAGTTGAGCTTGTCATCCCGCAGCGAAGCGTGGGGATCTGTTTCCCTTCCAGGTTGCAGGAACGCAGAGGAAAGCAGATCCCTTCCCCCTTCGACAAGCTCAGGGTGCGGGATGACAATTTCAAAGCGCTAGTGCACACCTATGCAGAAACAGCTTCAGGAAGACGGGCGCTCTGCGATGCGATACTACGGTGTATGTGGAAGTGGCGGTTTTCGGCCGTTGTTCTAGTCTTCTTCGGCGGTCTCGGACGTCAATGCTGTTCTGCCCAGGCGTCTGCTGGACCACAAGGCTCCAAGTCTCAGGCTCGGACGCAGAACTCTACGCCGACCAAGGCCGGCGCGGGAGCGAACACGCCCACGGCTCCGCAAGCCCCGACGAAAGACGATCTCCTACGCGGCTCCTATGGGCCTTACCGAGCCAACAACGATCTGCTGTCTTATGCGCTGAAGCTGCGCGTCGACCCGGTCGCAGAGACCCTCAAGGGCAACAATGCCATCCGCTTTCGCATGCTGGAGGATGGGCAGCGGATTCAGTTGGAACTCACGCCGGAGATGACCATTGACGGGCTTACGCAGGCCGGCAAGCCGCTGCAGTACACGCGGGAAGAGCGAACCGTGTGGGTCGATTTTCCGAAGATGTTGCGGAAGGGGCAGGACTATACCGTCGATTTCGCCTACTCCGGACATCCGGTGAAGCAGGGCCGCTTTGGCTGCTTCTCTTTCGACAAGGACAGGGAAGGCAAGCCGTGGATCACGACCGCGTGTGAGGGCGAAGGCGCCAGCGTCTGGTGGCCGAACAAGGACCAGTGGCGCGATGAACCGCAGGATGGCATGGAGATCGACATCTCTGTTCCTAACGGGCTGATGGATGTGTCGAATGGCCGTTTTGCGGGTTCACATGATCTCGGCGACGGGTATACCGAGTGGCGCTGGCACGTGCATTACCCAATCAATAACTACGATGTGACGCTCAATATCGGCGAGTACCAGCATTTCACCGGTGGAATGCATGGCCAGACCAGCCTCGACTACTACGCGCTTCCTGAGGATCTCGCGAAGGCGAAGGTGCAGTTTCAGCAGGTGCCGGAGATGCTTGACGCGTATGAGCACTATTTCGGCGAATACCCGTTCGATAGAGACGGCTACAAGCTGGTTCAGGTGCCGTATGCGGGCATGGAGCACCAGTCCGCGGTAGCCTACGGAAACCACTTTGAGAACGGCTACTGCGGCCGCGACTGGACTGGCGTAGGCATCAGTCCGAAGTTCGACTTCATCATCATTCACGAGAGCGGACACGAGTGGTTCGGCAATGCCATCACGGCGGCAGACCGCTCCGACATGTGGATTCACGAGGGCTGGACCACGTATATGGAGACGCTGTACGTGGAGTACCGCTGGGGGAAGGCAGACGCTTTGCGGTACATGGGCGGGCTCAAGCCGAAGGTCAAAAACGAGGAGCCGATCATCACAGCGCGCGGCACAAACACGGAGCCGCCCGAAGATCAGTACTTCAAGGGAGCGCTGATGCTGAACACCCTGCGCAGCATCGTCGGCAATGACGCGAAGTGGTTTGCGGATATTCGTGATTTTTACCAGCAGTTCAAGTACCAGACGATCATGACGGAGGACGTTGTGCGCTGGTGGAGCGAACGCACCGGGATGAATCTGACGCCGTTTTTCAACGAGTATCTTCGTCACGCCGCGCTTCCCACGCTCGACCTGCAATACGATGCCCAGGCACATGTGATGCGATACCGGTGGAAGGCCGACGAGCCCGCATTTGCCATGCCGATCGAGGTGGGGGATCCGCAGCACTGGACGCGCATCGATCCGAACACGACCGAGTGGAAGAGCATGCCTTGGATGGCCTCCGCCGACGACTTCAAGGTGGAAACCGATCTGTATTATGTCAACGTAGAAAGGTCGGCGCAGTGAAGCTAAAGCACAAACCGGGTTGCTGTACCCGGGCTTCTATGTCGCGGGCCTTCAGCCCTCGATGTCTTTTTTGCGCCGTACCTGGGGCTACGCCCCAGGCTGTTATGTGTTGCGCCGTTGGCGCTAAGTACAGCTTGTGTGATTCTGCCCTAAAGGCCACGCCGCTGCTCTCGCTTCTGCTTTTGCTCAGTTTAGGCTGTGGCTATCACGCCGTCGGTGCGGTGACGCATGTGCCGGCCGGGGTCCACACCATCGCCGTGCCCATCTTCGCTACGCGGGTGCAGGCCTTCCGCACGGAGACGCTGTTCACCCAGGCCGTGGTGCGGGAGCTGAACACGAGCACGCGCTACCGCATCCTTACGGCGGTGCCGGGCAACGCGGAGACCAGCACCGCCGATGCGGATGCGGTGCTGCGAGGCACGATCCTGACCGAAGCCGTGACGCCGCTGACGTATGACTCCTCCAGCGGGCAGACCTCGAGCTATCTTGTGACCATTACCGCTTCGGTGCGCTTGATTGCGCACGACGGGACGCTGCTGTACCGCAACGATGCGTTCTCCTGGCGGGAGCAGTATCAGTCCACACAGGACCTTACAGGCTTTGTGCAGGAAGACACGGCGGCGGTGCGCCGTCTGGCTCACGACTTCGCACAGGCACTGGTCAGCGATATGACGGAGAGCTTCCGCTGATGGCCGCCCCCGCAAAAGCAGTGCGCAGCTTCGCGGCCGTCGATCGATTTCTTGCTGATATCAGTGGGGCTGACCGCCGCGCCGGGTATGTGCTGCTGGGCGATGACGCGTTTCTGTACGGCAGAGCGCGTGCCGGCGTTCTGTCGGCGCTGGTTGCTCCGGATCTGCGCGACTTCTGCCTGCAGGATGTCGATCTGGGAGAGACCTCGATCTTTGAGGTGCTGGACCTCGCGCAGACGCCTTCCCTGATGGCGCCGTTTCAGGTTGTCTTCATCCGCAACGTGAAGGTCCTGTATGGGCGTGGGCAGAAGAAGGAGGAGTTTGCGGCGATCGACGCCTACTTTCGGCGGCCGAATCCGCAGGCCGTCCTCCTCTTTATCGCGGATCACGTGCATCTGCCCGGCGATCTGCGCCGCATGGACTTCACCGAGAAGGAGCGGGCGGAGAAGATACGCGAGACCCTGGGTGAGAGCTGCGCAGTCATCGAGCTGCAGGGGGTGAGCGAGGCAGATGCCGCGGTCTGGGCGCAGGCTGAGGCCGCGAAGCGCGATCTGCGACTAGGGGCGGATGCCGCGCGTGAGCTCACCGATGCGCTTGGGGCGGACATGCTGAGCGTCGCGAGCGAGTTGGAGAAGTTGGCGCTTGAGGCTGGAGCGCGGGGCGCTGCTGAGATCACCGTGCAGGATGTGGAGACAATGGTTCCGGCGGCGAAACAGAGAAGTCTGCATGAGCTTACGGACGCGATCAGCCGCAAGGATTCCGCTGCCGCGCTGGCGTTGCTGGGGGGGCTGCTGAACGCCTCTGACGGTGAGGATGCAGCGATCGGACACGTGTTCTCGCTGGCGAAGACCTACCGTCAGATGATCATCCTGAATGAAAAGCAGGTGAAGGATCAGCGGGCGATGTGGCAGGTGCTGTGGCCGGGTTTTCGGGTTGCGCCGTTCGCGGCGGATGCGCTGATTGCGCAGGCGCGGCGGTATCGCAACCGTTCGGAGCTGCTCGGCGGGCTGCGTGCAATCGCCAAGGCCGATGCGGAGCTACGATCGAGCCCGCCAGATAAGAGGCTGGTGCTGGAACGCCTGGTTTTGCGGCTGGCAAAGCGGTCTTCGAATGCGGAGGCTTCTGCGGGATAGCTGAATTTAGTTGCTTCTGCTGCAAGTGCGGTTCTGGCAGCGCGCTCAAGTTTTTCCGGGATTTGCCGATAGCCAGATCATGAGATGTTTTATTCCCGGAGGTGTATGGGGGCAGCGAGGATCGAATCTCCCGACATGCTCAGCGTGGGGAAATCACAAACGCAGATTCCTTTCGGGAATGACAGAAAAATGCAGAGACCCAAGCAGATTCCCTTCGGGAATGACAACAAGAAAGGCAAGTTGGTGGTGCATACGTCGGAGCCGCGGGAGCCGCCTATTATGCACTTTCGTACTGCAATGCTGGCCAACTGCTTAATCTTGACAACGCCTACATCGGATGGGCCCAGAATACAGCTACGCTATCCCCACCACCGTAATCTGGCCATAAACATCGTAAGCATTTAGCATCCCGAGGAGGTTTTGTGTACAGGAAGAAGATAAAACTAAGTCTTGAGAGTGGACTTTTCCTTACGGTTGTTGGTTTGGCCGGATGCTGGATACCGCAGTGCGGTGCTGAGGCTATCCACACCTTGGCCGCGCAACAAACGCGTTCTTCTTCAGCGCAAGGAATACCACCGCCTCCGCCGCCTCCGCCTCCGCTGATCGTCCATCTTTACCCGATTGATTGCAAAGTTGGTACTAGCTGCTACGGGGTAGAGGGTGTGGTAGTGGTTCACGTTCAAGTAACTACAGCCGGTAAAGCGATCTCTGCCGTTCCGGTGAGCGGAGACTCCAAGCTCCTGAAGCCGGTCATCACGGCAGTTCTGAAATCCACGTTCAGAAGATGTAGCGACAACCAGGCGCCGTGCAGCTATGACGTTCATATCGGAGTGCGATAGGAGACGAGAGGGTAGGCAACCGAAGCGCGCTGTAGACATTATGATCAGCGAGGCGGTTACTGAGGAGTGGGATGAAGCGAGTACATGAATGGGGTCGATGTAGCGTGGCCCTGATGCTCATGGCAGCCTGGGGTTTGGCAACCGCAGGAGCGCAAGGCGCGACGCAGGCGAAACCCGCGCAACCCTCTCCCGCGCAGCCCTCACCTCAGGAGCAGGCAGATCGCATGGAGAAATTCTTTGCGACGCACTTCATCAAGCACGAGTATCACGTGCCGATGCGCGACGGCGTGAAGCTGTACACGGCGGTCTACACGCCGCTCGCCAGCCAATACAAGGACGCCGGCCCCTACCCGTTTCTGATGACGAGAACACCCTATAGCTGTCAGCCCTATGGACCGGATAAGGTGATGCCGCATGTGACGGGTAACCAGAAGCTGCTGGAGAGCGGCTACACCCTGGTTTGCCAGGATGTGCGTGGGCGCTGGGATAGTGAAGGCACATGGGTCGAGATGACGCCCTCCCGGGATACGAAGGGGAAGGGCAAGGGCATCGCTGAATCCACCGATGAATCCACCGACACCTATGACACGGTGGAGTGGCTGCTGAAGAATGTGCCTGCCAACAACGGCAAAGTGGGCATTCTGGGCATCAGCTATCCGGGTTTTTACACCGTGGCGAGCATCGTGGACAGCCATCCGGCGATCCGCGCGGCTAGCCCGCAAGCCCCCATTGTTGACCTGTGGATGGGGGATGATGCGTACCACGGCGGCGCGTTCATGCTGGATGCCAACCACTCGTTTTACGCGCCGTTTTTCGCGCCGCAGAAGAATCCGCTCACCGTGGAGCCTCCGCCCGCATTCCAGTTTCCAACGCAGAATATGTATGCGTTCTACCTGGGCATGGACACGCTGGCGCACCTGGACTCGCCTGCGGGCGGCACGAACGCCCTATTTCACGACCAGGTAAGCCATCCGAACTACAGCGAGTACTGGAAGGTTCGCAACATTGGACCGCATCTGCATGGGGTGCACACGGCAGTGATGGCCGTGGGCGGGTGGTTCGACGCGGAGGATCTGGCCGGGCCGGTGAAGGTCTTCCATGCGGTCGACAAGCTAAGCCCGGAGGCGCCCGAGGACAGCTTGGTGGAAGGCCCATGGGTGCATGGCGGCTGGTCGCGCGGCACGGGCGCGGGGCTCGGCGATATCAGTTTCGGATCGGATACGGCGGTGTTTTACCGCAATGAGATCGAGGCGCCGTTCTTCGAACATTGGCTGAAGGACAAGACATGGACGCCGCTGCCGAAGGCCTACACCTTTGAGACCGGCACCGATGTCTGGAAGAAATATCCCGCGTGGCCGCCGCCCGCCGCACAGCCGCGCATGATTTATCTGCAGCCGGATGGCGGGCTCGCGTGGACCGCACCGGCGGCGCGCGACAGCAAGGACGAGTACGTCAGCGATCCTGCGCATCCGGTGCCGTTCACGCCCTACGTTACCGGCCCGGATGTGCCGCAGCGATACATGGATGACGATCAGCGCTTTGCCACTACGCGCGGCGATGTGCTGGTGTACCAGACCGCGCCCTTGACGGAGGATGTCACGGTGGCGGGGCCGGTGTCGCCGAAGCTGAAGATCGCGTCCACGGGCACGGACTCGGACTTTGATGTGAAGTTGATTGATGTTTACCCGGAGAACTATGTCGATCCGGACAGAGATGCTTCGATGGGCAAACATGTGACGGGGGCTCCGCCTGCGATCCTGCAGGGCTACGAGATGCTGATCCGTGGCGAGCCGTTCCGTGCCAAGTTCCGCGATTCATGGGAGCATCCGCAGCCCCTGGTGCCGGGAAAAGCGACGGAGGTGAACTTCACGATGCAGGATGTGAACCACACCTTCCGCAAGGGCCACCGCATCATGGTTCAGATCCAAAGCTCGTGGTTTCCGCTCACGGATCGCAATCCGCAGACCTTTGTGGATATCGATAAGGCCACAGCGACGGATTTTCACGCGGCTACGGAGACGATATTTCACCAAGCCGATGCGGCAAGCGGCATCGAGCTTCTGGTGATGCCGGAGCCGTAGAACGAATTGCCTTCAGCTATGCAGCGTTTTTTTTGCTGTCATTCCCGGAGGGAATCTGCTGTTCACACTGGCCGCAGAGCCATGCTTAACCACCTAGAGCATGATTCGTGCAGGTGTACCCGGAGGGGTCGTTCTTGGGAGGGAGCCGTGGGCTTCAGCCCACGGAACAGGAGCGCAGTCCAAGTGCCCTTCAGGGCTGGGCTCTGCTTCCGTTTCCAAACGGCCCAGGGCTAAAGCCCTGCTTTCCTGCAGCGCTGGATTCAGCGGCCTGAAGGCCGCTGCTCCCTCCCAGGAACTGGGTACACCTATGGTGATCATGCTCTAAGAATTGTCATCCCGTAGGGATCCGCTTTTTGCTCTGCTTGGCGGATTGTAGGCGCGAGAAAGCGACGAGCAAAAGCAGATCCCTTCGCTACGCTACGGGATGACAAACAAGGAAAGAACGCGGATAACAAACAAAGAACGAAGCGGACAACAAACAAAGAACGAAGCGGGTAACAAACAAAGAACGAAGCGGGGATGACAAACAAAGAACGAGGCGGGGATGACAAACAAGGAACGAAGCGGGGATGACGAGTGTTGTAGGCATGTCGACGACAGGCTCCTTATGGGGAAACGGCGTTCCGCGCCGGCGTGTTGAAGGGATTGTCGAGGTTGGGGCTTTGCGGCGTGAAGAGCTGTGCCCCCTGATCCGTGATCACCATGCAGTCTTCGAGCCGCAGGCCGAATTTTCCGGTGATGTAGATGCCGGGCTCGTCGGAGAAGACCATGCCCGGCATGAGCTTCCCCGTGTTGCCGCCGACGAGGTAAGGCCACTCGTGCATGTCGAGACCGATGCCGTGACCGACGCGGTGATAGAAAAAGTCGTAGCTGGGACCATAGCCGGCGTCGACGATGAGCTTGCGTGCAGCGGCGTCGACGGCTTGCATCTCGACGCCGGGGCGAGCGGTGGCCAAAGCGATCGACTGGGCATTGCGAACCACATCGAAGACCTTGCGCTGCTGGTCGGTCGGGGTGCCGTAGACGAAGGAGCGCGTGATGTCGGAGGTGTAGCCCTCGACGGTGCAGCCGTCGTCGAGCATCACCATCTCGTGCTCATGGATGGTCTGCGGCTTGCTATAGCCATGCGGCACGGCGGTATTTACGCCGACATTGCAGGTAGCATCTCCGTGCACGCCGCAGCGGGCATAGGCACGCTCGATCAGGTCGGCGACCTTGCCGTTGGTGTCGCCGGGGCCGCAGGAAAGATAGACGGCCCGGTAGACGTCAAAGGTGATCTGATTGGCGAGGCGCAGCAGCGCGATCTCCGCCGGCGATTTGACCGAACGGCAGCCCGCGGTGACCGGGGTGGCGGAGACGATCTTGAGGCCGGGGCAGGCCTTGGCGATGGCGTAGGAGAACGCGAACTGGGTGTGTTCTTCAAGGCCGAGTGTGCCGGTCGTGAGGTTCTCTTCGCCCAGCCCGCGCCGTAAGGTGATGAACGGGTCTTCGTTCTCCTGCCAAAGATAGGTAAGCGTGGTTTCGCGCTCAGGGAAGTGCGCGAGGAGATCGGAGAGGTGATCGCGTTCGAGCGCCGGGCACACGATAAAGGGCGCGGCCGCTTGTGGAATGACATAGGCGAACAGGCGTTCCGACTGGCCCCAGCGCGCGCCGGTGAAGTAGAACAGCGACGCACCGGTGGTGATGAGGATCGCATCGAGACCGTACTCCTTCATCAGCTCGCGGGCGCGGTCCAGGCGGGCTTCGCGTTCGGCCGGTGTGATGGGTTTGGCGTCTTGGGTGCGGTCGGTGAGGGCGAGGATGGGCGCGGGAAGCGGGCCAGTCTCGCTTGTAACCGGCGGTTGTACAGCTGGCCTTTGTTGTGCCGGGAGGCTGAACGCGGGTGCAGAGGCGGCTGCGGTGAGGAGAAAGCGGCGGCGGGAGACCATGGGTCGATTCTAGGCGGGCGAACTTAAAAGGCGTCATCTCGACCGGCTGCACGACGGTTCTTGTCGCTTTAACGATGCGACGCCCTCTCGCCTGCGCCACGGCCCGCGTCCTTGTAGAAGGAGGCGATGGTCGCATTATTCGGCTCTCGGTAGTCCACCTGGCCCATTAAAACATCGCCGTGGCGCACCGCATCCAGCAGCTTTTCGCCTGCGGTGGCCAGCTTCTCCGGAGGGACATTGTTGATGAGCACCGCAGTGAAGGCATCGGGGTAGATGTGGAAGACATCCGGGTCCGTGCCCGTCGTCCCGTGATAGATAAAGCTCGCGAAGGGGGCGGTGTAGGCGTAGTAAAGCGGTGTGGATTCTTCTGGAATCAGCAGCGAGTCAGGAAATTCGGCGGCGACCTTCTTGAAGATCGCGGCGGGCAGCGTTCCGCGGTCGCCGTCGACGGAGGAATCGATGTAGAAGATCGTCGCGCCCCAGCGGTCATGCGCGAAACGAATCTTGCGGGTGAGCTCCGCGGCCACCTCCGGCGTTGGCAGAAAGACCTGCTGCGCGGTGCCGTCGGGGTGCCGCGTAAAGTGCTGCGGCCGAACGCAGACGCCGACCTTGAAGCCCGCGGAGCGCATGATCTTGAAGTAGGCGTCGTCGAGCTTCATCCCGCTGTATGCCCCGCCGGAGATCACGCTTTCCATCTCCGGCGCAAGCTCCGCGACCTGATCGGGAGCGCAGACATAGCTGGTCTCCTGCGGATACTGCTCACCTTCGATGTCCCAGGTGATCGCGCCTTGTGCGCCTAGACTCTTCAGGTTGGAGACGTTGGTCTCGGCCTGCTTCAGAATGCGCTTCTGAAAGGCGGCCAGGCCGGCGGGGTTGTTCACGTCGAAGTCCCCGAAGTTGCTGTCGGTGAAGTAGCGGCGTGGGTTGTTCGGAAATCCGGCCGGATGGTTCGCATCACCTTGCGGTGAGGTGGCCAGAAAGACGGTGCCGATGGCGCGCCGGTCGGTCCAGTGCAACACCGCCGGGTAGGCCTTCGCCCAGCTGCTGTACGCATCGGCCGCGAGGGGAAGCGTTGCCGTGCCGGAGGGCTGAAAGCGGAGTGAAACGCGGAAACGATCGGTCTCGCCGGGAGCCACGGGGCGTTCGTTGTGCGGTTGGAAGGTGGCCAGCCCGTCGGGTACGGTGCCGCTGATGAGCGCGGTGTAGGCCGTGTTGTTGTCCGCCGGCATGAAGCCGCTGTAGAGCGGTTTGCCTGCATCGGGCACAACGGCGACCACCTCGCCGCGGCCGAAGTCCGCAACCGTGACACTGGGTCCAGTGGTGTTGTAGGCAAGCTGCGGATAGGTTGGGTTCGCAAAACCGTTGGGCAGCGCCGGGAAGTGCAGCGCAAGCGGATAGATACTGGCGCCGTCGAAGGTGATCCCGGAGTTGGGCGCGTTCACCGTTGTGACCAGCACGTCCAGAGTGTCGCCATTTTGCACATATTGCGCGCTGATCTTGCCCCAGGAGAAGGCGTAGGTCCACGTTTTGGTGGCGGCGTCCCAGTGGTGGCCGTCGTTGCTTTCTCCCCAGCCGTACTGGCCTCCGGTCAGGGGTTTGCCATGTGCGTCGGTCGCCTTCATGTGCCAGATATGGAAGGCATCCGCGGGAACGGACCGCACATCTTCGAGCACAACGCCGTTGTAGCTCAGCGTCTCCAGGCCGTTTGCGCCGAAGCTCACTTTGAGCGCCTCCTGCGCAGGTAAAAGCCGGGTGCCGGTCAGAACAAGCAAGCTAAAGAACGCGAGATAACCGGCACGACGAATCAAAGCGCCTCCTCAAGGTAGGACCGGACCGCCGCTGCTGCCTGGGTGCGGAAACGTTCCCAGGTGAACTGCTCGGCTGTGGCGCGGGCGCGCTCGCGCATGGCGAAGAGCTCGGCCCGGTTCCCTAGGCACCATGAGATGCGCTCGGCGAGCAGGTCGGGCCGGCGGGGCTCGACGATGAACCCCTCTCGACCCTCGGTGATGAGGTCGGGAGCGGCGGTGTGCGTGGTCGAGAGGATCGGCAGACCACAGGCCAGGGACTCCAGCAGCACCTGCGCGAAGCCCTCCGCCACGGAAGGGAAGATGAACAGATCGGCGGCCTGGTAGGCGCGGACCAGCTCTTCCGCGCTCACGGACGGTCGAATGTCGACCTCCACGCCACTGGACTTGAACAGCGAAAGCGAGTCCACAACCCGGCCGCAGATCGTCAGCTGCACCTCATCGGGAGAGAACAGTTTGAGCGCTTCGAGCAGATACTTCACGCCCTTCCGCTGGTTGATGCGACCGACGAACAGGAGCTGCAGCTTGGAGCCGGGCTGCGGTGCGCCACGGTCCGGCGCGGGGTGAAAGCGCTGGAGATCGACGCCGTAGGGCACCACCGTGATCGCCTCGGGATCGGCCCCATGCTCGATCAGACTGTTCCGGGTAAAGGTGGACGCCGTCATGAATCGCGATGCCATCTTCGTCTCGGCGACCAGATGCTCGAAGTCCTCCTCGGGCAGCGCGAGCTCCCACTCCTGCTCCAGCGATTCGGCGCAGTCCGGGTGATCGTGGAGCTCCTGGCGCAGCAGCCGCCGCATCGTGCCTGGGTGAGGGTGGACCTGAAACAGCATCGCCGGCCGCGGGTAGGCGCGCATGGCGTCGAACCCGTAGTAGCTGTAGCTGACCAGTCCTGCGCCGGCGCGGGCGGCATGCCGGCCGGCCGCGCTTCCCAGCGCGGCATCTGCCGAACGATGGGCGCGACGCCTGAGATCGGGGGGGATGCGGCGGATCTTCTCCACCAGCAACGAAAGCATGCCGCGGGCCGCGTTGAGGTGAACCCGTTCAAAGGGCACCCCCCGAGCGCTGCGCTGCAGCGCCTGGCGGTGGAATGAGGGTAGAAGGCTGGCAAGGGCGTTGGGCAGCTTGCGCTCGGCGGGCCAGAAGAGATCCGTGTAGAGCCGGTCGAGGAGGTCTTCCGCCGCCAGCGCCCGCGCCAGTTGGTAGGAATCGCGGGCGCCTGCATGCACAACGACGGCTTTGCGCGCGGTGGGCGGGTCAGCCTGCGAGCCCGCAGCTTGACGGCTGTGGAAAACAGGACCGGCAGAGGCAGAAGAACTTCCCTGGGCAGCGTCGGCGTCTTGTTGCTGAGGTCCATCGCCCCGGTTCCCAGGAGCATTCGCCACGCCGGGGAGAACGGGATCTTTGAAGCACATTACCGGAGTGAACACCCTAGTACCCTAAATGACGCATACGCGTCCAGCACTGCCCCATTTTCGTTATTTTTCACCGAAAAACTTCTCAGTTCGTTGGCCGGTAGCGTCTTATAAACGAGATGACGCATCGCATGGGTATGTCCACGAGAAACAAAAACGAGCGTCGTCATAAGGCGACGTCTGCATTGCGGACTTCGGGCATCCTTAATTGGAGTAACCTAGGAAAATACCAGATGAAGTACATGCTTGGCTCGATCCTGCTGATTTTTTGTTTTAGCGTGCAGGCACAGGTGCTGAATCAGAGACCCCAGGAGCAGCCGGCGGACTACGTCCTGGGTGTGGGGGACCAGCTTTCCGTCCATGTGACGGCGATGGATGACCTCCCCGCGGGGCCGATGCTGGTTGGACCTAACGGACTGTTGGACTTTCCCATGATCGGCCAGGTGCAGGCGAGTGGGCTCACGATCGACCAGTTCCGTCAGCAGCTTGCGCAGAAGCTGAGCAAATACATTACCTCCCCGGACGTTACGGTGAACCTGATCGAAACGCAAAGCCGTCCTGTTTCGGTGGTCGGCGAGGTTTCCAATCCGGGTCTGCACCAGATGGTCGGGGTGAAGCGCCTGCTCGATGTGATCTCCATGTCGGGAGGGCTCAAGCCGGATGCTGGCCCCAACGTCATCATTACGAGGCAGCCGCAGTGGGGCAAGCTGAACGCCGGTCCGGTTACGCAGGATGCCGCAACGGGCACATCCTCGACGACGCTTCCGCTGGACACTCTGCTGGCGCTCAAGAGCTCACAGGACAACATTGTCATGGAGCCCGGGGATGTCGTGTCGGTGCCCAAGGCGGAACTGATCTATGTGGTCGGCGATGTGAAGAAGGCGGGCGGCTTCGAGGTGACCACGCACAACACCGTTTCGTTGCTGTATGCGGTGACCCTGGCGGAGGGCCTCGGCCCTGATAACTCCGCATCGCACGCCCGGATTATTCGGCCCGCGCCCAACGGGGACGGCACCATGTCGGAGATCCCGGTGGATATAAACAAGATCTTTGCGGGCAAGACGCCGGACGTGCAACTCCATCCAAACGATGTCCTGTTTGTGCCCAACAGCACCTTCAAGGTGGCTGGCCGGCGCGCCACGGAGGCGGCCATCGGATTGGCAACCGGCGTCTTGATCTACCACTAAATCCGATGCAGCGTACGGGCCGTTAACTGAAGGTGTATCTCCTTCACAAGCGCAACATAAAAAGGGAGCAGAGGAGCCAGTGTCCACATTGTCCAAGGGAGCGATGAGAGTACGGGAGGTACGTGCGGTCGGGCGTCCGGTGCGGGGTGCCCGGCCCGCGCAGCCGGTGATGGCGGCCCCGGCGCCCGAGGCGAGCGGCAGCCTTCTTGAGGAGTACCTGCTCACGTTGAAGCGGCATCGCCTTTCGCTGGTGCTGTTTGCGCTGGCGGGTGCGTTGGTGGCTTTGGCCCTGGGCGCGGGCTCGCTGCCCACCTACTCGACCCGGACCTCGCTCGACATCCGTCCGCTCAACGGCGACTTCATGAACATGCGCTCGGTCTCGGCGACCGGCGACAACACCCCGGCGGACTCGGACATCAATCTGCAGACCCAGATCCGGCTGCTGCAAAGCGATACGCTGCTGGCGATGACCATCGACCACATGATGGCGGAGCCGCATCCGGAGAGCCTGGAGCGGGAAGACTGGATCTCGAAGCTGCGGCGCGCACTGCACCTCGGAGATGCGGAGGCGATCCCCTATCGCGATGCGTTGATGGATGCTGCCCATAACCTCAAGGTGAAGCCGCTGGGACTGACGCGGCTGGTTGAGATTACGTGTGACTCCTGGAATCCGCAGCTTTCAGCGTCTTTCTGCAACAATCTCGTGACCACCTACGAAGAGCAGGACCTGCAGGTTCGGAGTTCGGAGGCAACCAAGGTCAGCGGCTGGCTGACGCGCCAGGTTGCAGACATCCGGGCGCGCGTGCAGCAGACCGAAAATGAGCTCAATGTGGCGGTGGGCGGCAATGGACTGCGGCTCAGCCAGGCAAACACGAGTGTGGGCGAACAACGCCTGCAATCGCTGCAGAATGAGGTGGTAAAGGCCCAGGCTGACCGGATCGCCAAGGAGGCGGCGGCGGATGAAGATCGTTCCGCCGCTCCCGGAACCCAGCCGGATGCGGTTGAAAATCCGGCGCACCGGGCCTACGAAGTGAAGTTGGCCGATCTGCAAAGCCGGCTGGCCGAGCTTGAGCCGCCGCTGACGGAAGAAAACCCCAAGATCAAGCAGATCCGCGCACAGATCAAAGACGCGCAAGCGGGGCTCAGGTCAACGGAGGCGAGCACAACGACGTTGAGCAACAACGAATTGACGGCTGCCCGCCATCGCGAGGAGCTGCTGACGCTTACCTACAATGCGCAGCTGGCGAGCGTCTCTTCCGATCTGCAGCAATCGGCCAAGGTAAGCCTGCTGCGCAGCGAGCTCGATAGCGAACAGCAGCTGTACCAGACCCTGCTGCAGCGCGCCAAGGAGGCGGGATTTGCGTCCGCGATGCAGGCGTCCACCATCCGCGTGGTTGATCCCGCGCTGGTTCCCAGGATCACGGCGTCGCCGAAGCGCCTGACCGCAGCGTTCGCCGGGCTGCTTCTGGGTACGGTCTGCGGCATCGCCTTTGCGTTCTATCGGGAAAGAACCCAGAATGTGTTTCGCATGCCGGGCGAGGTGATGCGCATGCTGGACGTGCAGGAACTGGGCGTCATCCCGGCAAACGCGGCGAATGCACGGGTGATTGGGTCACCGGCTTCCCTGAACCTGATGCGCGTGGACGGGAGCGGCACAGCCATTCCGGCCAGCCCGCTGGGGATGGCGCACTGGGATGAGAAGTTTTCGATCGCCGCAGAGGCCTACTCGAACGCGACCTTCTCCATCCTGCAGTCGGAGGCCGGTCGCAGCTCCCGCGCCTATGTTGTCTCCAGCCCCAAGGTTGGCGAGGGCAAGACAACCATCACCTCGAACCTGGGAGTGGCGCTGAGCAAAGCCAAGTTGAAGGTTGCCTTGATCGACGGCGATATGCGCCGCCCCAGCCTGGGCAAGGCATTCAACATCCGGGGGACACCGGGGCTGCGTGACTTCCTGCGCGGCAAGCTGGATCCCTCCGACGTGACCAGGGCGGGCATGCTGCGCGAGACCGCGTTCCCAAATCTATTCGTGCTGCCCGCGGGTGAGGGCGATGAAGATAGCGTGGAACTGCTGAACTCGCAGCGTATGCCCGAGCTGCTAGCCGCGCTGGCCAAGCAGTTCGATGTGGTGCTGATCGATTCTCCACCCGCCCTGCACATGGTGGACACCCGCATCATGGCGCGGGAGTGCGATGGTGTGATTCTGGTGGTCCGGGCCGGCGTTACGACGCTCGACGAGGCGGCCAACGCCCGCGATCTCTTCGACCGCGATGGTGTTCACCTCGTGGGCACGATCCTGAACGACTTCAATCCCTATGCCCAGGGTTACGGGCACTACTACAAGGCCTATCAGCAGTACCAGAACCGGGACGGAGATTCCGGGAAGGCGGTCACCGCGGCATGAACCCAGGCTCTGCGACTGCACTGGAGCCGAGTTTGGAGCCAAGCCCGGAACCGGCTCATGTACCGGTTCCGGAGTCGCTGCTCTCCGGTGACTTAAACCAGCATGATTGGGCTCCGGTGGTGGTGGAATCACTTCCGGAGTCTGAGGCCTTATCCACGGGGCTCCCGGCAGGGGTCACCAAACATCTGATTCACGGGACGTCAGCGTACGGCGCCAGCGTGGCGCTGGAGCGTGGGGCTGGTTTTCTGGCCAACATTTTAGCCGCGCGGCTGGGCGGTACGCAGACCTTCGGGGCGTACTCGCTGGCAATCAATACCGCCAACCAGATCTCCACCTACGCCGGCGGCGGCATCGGGGCGACGGCCGCCCGCTTCAGCGGCAAATACCGCCACGGAACCGCGGGCTATCCGAGCCTGGTGCGGGCGCTGGCGATTGTTTCGCTGGTTTCAGCCGTGATCGCGTCGGTAGGATTGTGGCTGGGCGCAGGGCCGTACGCCCATGTGCTGGGCGAAGACCGTCTGGTAACGCTGCTGCGCTGTGCCTGGGTCTCGGCCGCGGGTGTGGTGCTGATGGAGTGCGCCCGGGGCTTCTTTGTCGGGCAGCGTTTTGTCACCGCGCTGCTAAGCCTCTCGTTCACTGTCGGCGCCGGCATGGTGTTTCTGTTGCCCTATGCGGCGCACCGCCACTCGCCTACGACGATGATCGAGCTGCAGGGTGGAATCTCATTGTTTGCCGTGGCGCTTTGCTGCCTTCTGGGAAGGCAACTGGGCTGGCGCAGCAACCCCTACGCAGGCAAAGTCCTGCCGCTGGGCGGGATTCTGCGCGAGGTCTGGAGCTTCGGCTTTGTGCAACTCGCCGGTCTGATCGGATCCAACCTGGCCGGCTGGTGGCTGACTGCGCTGGTCGCGCGCAACGACACGACGCTGGTGCAGATGAGCTTTTTCACCATTGCCAGCCAGATGCGCAATCTGGTCGGGCTGCCGCCCAGCCTGCTGACCGAGGGCAGCTATGCGGTGATGGCTGATCCGACGCATGAGGCCTCGCAGACGCCGCAACGCGTCATGGCGCTCTGCTGCTTTGCCGCCTTGAGCGTGTCCGTGCTTTTAGGAGCCCTGGGGATCATCGTCATTCCGTGGGGCTTGAGCCTGTTGTACGGCAAAACCTACAACGCAGCCGGTGCGGCCGTCGCGGTGGCGTTGGCCACGGCGGTCGCCCACATGGGCACGGCTCCGGCTGCGGCGCGGCTCACCATCGTTTCCATACGTGCTACCGCGGCGATCAATACGATCTGGGCCATTTTTGTTGCGACCACGGCCACGCTGCTGCTGTTGCACGGCGGTGGCGCCTGGGAGGCGATGGCAATCTACTTCTGCGCTCACATTCTGTCATCGGTTCTTGTGCTGCTGCTGCTGCAGCGACGCGATCGTCTCCCCGCCGGTCTGATCCCGTTGTTTGGCTTTTCCGCGCTGAGTGTGGGCAGCCTGGCGGCGCTTTCCCTGTATCGCGGGATGCGGGGCGACACGGCCTTGCTCACCGCAGCGATGGCCTTGCTCTTCGCCCTTACGGCGGCGGGTCTGTATCTGTTTGGCCGGCGTTACCAATGGCTGCCGCCGCGCTCCGTGTTCGTGGGGCTGGCGGCGAAGTTGACCGGCCGGCTGCAATGGGGGGTGCGCGGTGTTTGAGCTCATGATCTACGCCGCTGCCGCCATCGCCATCATCGGTCTGATCGTCGCGTACGATGGCAGCCGCGATGTCTTCCACCCGCTGGTCTTTATCGGCCCGATGCTCGCGTTCCTGTACGGCTGGATGCCTTGGCAGCTGCTGCAGAAGGATGCCCTGGTCCGCTTCTTCGACCCCGACCAGCTCCGCTTCGTGCAGGGCCTGAATGTATTGGGCGTGCTGGCCTTCGTCGCAGCCTGCCTGTCCGTCGGCACCCGCGTAAAACGCCCCTCCACGCCGAGAAAGCCGATGTCCCAGCTGACGGCGCAGCGGCTCGTGATCGGCGGCGCGCTTGTGGGCAGCATCGGGCTGTCCTGCTGGCTGGTTACGATCATCAACGTCGGCGGCTTTCGGCAGGCGTTCAGCACGTCGTATTCGGGCGGCTGGGACACCAGCGGCTATATCCGCGACGGCAGCCTGTTGATGCTCCTGGGTATCCTGTTTGCCGTAACGGCGATCTCCGCGGGCGGTCCACGCCTGCTCGCGCTGATTGAAATCGCGGCCTTCGGTCTGCCTTGGATGGCGAGCGCCCTGCTGATGGGGCGGCGCGGCCCAACCTTTGACTTCTGCATCATCGTGGCCATGGGCTGGTACTTCAACCGGACCAAGCGTCCGCCGCTGGTTGCCATTGGCGTGGGCGGCGTGTGCCTCGGTTGGCTGGTGCTGTTTCTGGTAACCAACCGCAGCCAGCTTTATCTGGGGTCCAGCTTCCAGATGAAGGAAGATGTCACCCAGATCGTCAACACAGCCGACACGGGCAACGAGTTCGTCTACGGGACCGGCACCGTGCTGAGTTCGGAGCGGCGCGATCACTACTTCTGGATGCGGCGTTATCTCGCGCAGATCATGGTCAGGCCGATCCCCAGCGCCATCTGGCCGACAAAATACGAGGACTTCGGCGTTCCCGAGCTTTTATACAACGCCGGCACGGGCGAGGGCTTTGGGGATGCGCTCGGATGGGTGGGTGCTCCCGGGTCCGCGCCGGGGATTGTGGCCGATCTTTGGGTGGAGGTCTGGTGGCTCGCCGTGCTTGCCATGGCGGTGCTGGGCTGGACCTACGGGTTCATCTGGAAGAAGGCTGTGCTCAAGGGCGGCGGGTGGTCCACGCAGTACACCATCCTGAGTTGCCTTTCGATCTATCTGGTCATGCAGACGATGGAGGCAGTCATCTTTCGCACCGTCATGCTGTCGGTTCCGGCGTGGCTGCTGTGGCGCTGGGCGGAGGCGCCGCTGCGGCAGCGGGTACGCCCCCGGCTGATTGGCGGCCGCCTGCAACGCGCGCCTCGCCGGCGCATTCGCTCGCTGGCCGAAGCGCCCGGGCCTGCCGTGGAGGTAAGCCATGTCTGAGAAACGCGAGTCGGCCATCTGCGAGGTGGCCGTCATCTGGATCGACTGGTACGCCTACCATGTCGCCCGCTTTGTGGGGCTCAATGGCACACCGTCGCTGGCCGGAAAGGTCGTTGGCCTGGAGCTGGTAAGCGGGGCCGGAGTTCATCCCGGGCTGCGCTTCCGGGAAGAGCTGCCGGAAGGGCTCGCGATCGAGACGCTGATGCCGGGTGTCAGCTGGGGAGCGGCAGGGAAGCTGCGGCTCTCGATCCTGCTTTGGAAGCGGCTCAACGTTCTGCGGCCACGGGTTGTGCTGGTGCCCGGGTATTACCACCTGCCCGGTGTTACCGCCGCACTCTGGGCTCGATTTCATCGCCGCTGCAGTGTGCTCATGACCGAAAGCACGGCATTCGATCACAAGCGGCAGTTCCTGCGGGAGTTCGTTAAGAAGATGATCCTGCGTGTGCTCTTCAAGTGGGCTGTTACCGGGGGAAAAGCGCACGTCCGCTATCTGGATCAGCTGGATTTCCCCAGGCGCCGCATCGCCGGCTTCTACGATGTTGTCGATAACGAGGCCATCCGGAAGGGAGCTTTATCCGTTAGAGAAGAGACAGGTTCGGCGCAACCTGCACGGCCGTACTTCTTGTTTGTCGGGCGCCTAGCCGAGGAGAAAAATGTGGAGTCGCTGCTCGCAAGCTGGGTCCAGTACCGAACCGAAGGTGGGTCCTGGCCGCTTGTGCTCGCCGGCGACGGTCCGCGGCGCGGGGCGCTGGCGGCGGCGGCGTCTGCTTCAGGTTTTGCTGCCGACGTCACCTTCACGGGCCTGAGAAATATGCGCGAGCTCATTCCGATCTACGCGGGCGCCGGCTGCTTTGTCCTGCCGAGCACACGTGAGCCCTGGGGGCTGGTCGTCAACGAGGCGATGGCAGCCGAGCTCCCCGTGCTAGTGTCGCGCAGCTGCGGCTGTCGCGAGGATCTGGTGATGGAGGGCGAAAACGGCTTCTCCTTTGATCCACTGGACGCGGACGCATTGACCGCGCAGCTGCATTCAATGGAGAGGCTCTCGCCCGAGGGACGCAAGCGCATGAGCCAGCGCTCCGCCGAGATTATCTCCGGTTACACGCCGCGCGGCTTTGGACGGGCCGTGGCGTCGATCTCGCGCTCCTACGACAAGGCCAGCAAGCTGCATCTGCTGCCTGAGACGGTGCAATGACCTCCTCCCTCCCGCTTTTGACCGCCTTTCCCGAGACGTCCCGTGCGGTCACAGGCCGGTGGCTGTCGGTGGTCAGTCACACCGATCCCCGCTACGGCGGCCTGAGCAGCGCGGTTCCGCGCGGCGCGCAGGATGTAGCCGTCACGGGCCGCTTCGAGGTCTCTCTGGCAGCGTTCTGCGCACCGGGGGAGCAGTTTCAGCCCGCGACTTTGGCCAAGGAACAGCTCAGCTTCTGGCCTGTCTCCCGGGCTGCATGGCTGCAGTCCAGAGCTCTCCGGCGCCAGTTTGCCGAAAGGGTGCGGGGGGCGGACGGGGTCCACATCCATGGGCTGTGGGAGGTGAGCACGGCCGCCGCGGGCCGTACTGCCCGTGGCCTCGGCAAGCCGTACATCGTCTCGGCGCACGGCATGCTGGAGCCCTGGGCGCTCGCGAACAAGCGTCTGAAGAAGGCAATCTATGGCCGCCTCATGGAGCGCAGCATTGTGGGCCGCGCCAGCTGCCTGCACGCGCTCACGGCGGCCGAGGCGGAGCAGTACCGGGCATTTGGAGCGAAGTGCCCCATCGTCGTCATCCCGAACGCGGTTGAGATCCCAGAATACCTTTCGCCGGACTTCTTCTTCGAGACCTACCCTGCTCTTCGCGACAAGCGGATGGTGCTCTTTCTGGGAAGACTTCATCCCAAGAAGGGCTTAACCCTCCTCGTGGACGCCTGGGGCCGTTTATTTCAAGCCAATCCGGAGGCGCACCTGGTGCTGGCCGGTCCAGACTCCGAGGAGACGGCTGCGAAGCTGGCGGCGGTCATCGCTTCACGCGGGATGGAACGAAGCGTGACCTTCACCGGCATGCTCGATCAGCCGATGAAGTGGAGCGCCCTGGCGGCTGCGGAGTGCTTCGTCCTGCCCTCCTTTTCAGAGGGTCTGAGCATGGGTGTGCTGGAGGCGCTGGGCGCAGGCGTGCCCGCGATCATCACCCATCATTGCAACATGCCTGAGGTAACTGCCCACGGTGCCGGTTGGGAGATCGGGGCAAACGTTGAGGAATTGGCCGAAACGCTGCGGAATCTGCTGGATCGAAGCCCCGAAGAAAACCGCCGGATGGGTACGTTCGGCGCAGAGATGATTACCACTCTGTATAACCCCCGGCATGTGGCCGAGGCGATGGCTGACCTCTACGAATTTGCGCAAACAGGCATCCCACCTAGCACTGCCAAGATGTTGTTCCTGTGAGCAAGATGTCGTTCCTGTGAGAGAGATGGATCTGGTCCAGCTTCGTGCGTATGACAATTCGTGGTATCACCCGGGCGGGTCGTTCGCCAAGCGCGCGCTGTGGATGCTGCTGGGTCAACCCGTCTTTGCCTCGAAATGGCTGCCGTCCTCCGGCCTTCGCGTCAAGCTGCTGCGGGCCTTTGGCGCGCGGATCGGCACAGGCGTTGTGATCAAGCCGGCGGTGAAGGTGAAGTATCCGTGGCACCTCGAGATCGGGGATCACGCCTGGATCGGAGAAGAGTGCTGGATCGACAATCTCACCACGGTTCATATCGATCGTAACGCGTGTGTATCACAGGGTGCATACTTTTGTACCGGAAATCATGACTGGAGCGACCCCCATTTTGGCCTGAGAATAGAACCCATCCACCTGGGCGAAGGCGCCTGGGCCGGAGCGAAGTGCATTCTGATGCCGGGCACGGTTCTGGGGTCGTATGCGGTGGTCGGGGCGGGTTCGGTTGTGAAGGGTTCCGTTCCGGATTTCGAGATTCATGCCGGCAATCCGGCGATCCGTGTGCGGCTGCGGCAGATCCGGGAAGTTCAGATCAGGGAAGTCCAGATCCGGGAAGTTCAAATCAGGGACGTACGGGCCGTGGCAAGAGAGGTGGTTGGGTCGTGAGGATGCTGTTCATCAATCAATTTTTCTGGCCGGACTCCTCCGCAACCAGCCAGCAGCTCACGGATCTCGTGTCCGCGCTCGCCGGTCGTGGAGTCGATGTGGCGGTCCTCTGCGGAGAGGGGGGCTACGCAGGCGCTGCCGGGGCCGAGGCGCCGCCGGCGGAGGTGCACCGGGTGCGCGCCTTGCCGTTCACCCGGGGAAAACTGGGGCGTCTGTTCTCCTACCTGTCGTTTTATGCAACGGCGTTTGTGAAGGGCCTGCGCGTTCGCAAGGCCGATGTGGTGGTCTCCATGACCACCCCGCCGCTGATCTCGCTTCTGGGCGCCAGCATCAAGTTCCTGCGCGGCTCACGGCACTTCATCTGGGAGCAGGATCTCTATCCCGAGATCGCCGTGGATCTTGAATACATCAAGGCTGGCGGCCTCACCCATCGTGTGACCGGGATGCTTGCGGACCTCGTTCGCCGCCATGCGGACGGCATCATCGTGCTCGGACCCTGCATGAAGGAGCGATTGATCGCGCGCGGCGTCGAGGCGGACAAGATCCACATCGCCGAGCACTGGGCCTCCAGCGAGGCCATTACCCCGATGGAGCGGCCCGGGAACCGGGAAGAGCTGGTGTTGCTGTATTCGGGCAACCTGGGTTTGGCGCACGACCTGGACACCATTCAGGGCGCGATGCTGAACCTGCGGGAGGACCGCCGTTTCCGCTTTCTCTTCGCCGGAACCGGTGGCCGCCGAAAAGAATTAGCTGACTTTTGCACGGCCAACAGCATCGAAAATATAGAACTCCGGCCATTTGTAGATCGTGACAAGCTCAGCGAGGGTCTCGCCGCGGGCGATGTGGGTCTGGTGACGCAGCGCGAAGAGTCCTGTGGTGCGGTTGTGCCCAGCAAGGTGTACGGCATTCTTGCCTCCGGCAGACCGCTGTTGTTCATCGGGCCCGCCAGTGCCACTCCGGCTCTGCTCATCGGCCGGTACGGTTGTGGATGGCGCGTGAGCTGTGGGGACACGGAAGGCGCGACCAAGCTGCTGCTCCATCTTGCCGCGCATCCCGAGTTGGTGAAAGAAGCGGGCCTGCGTGCCCGGGAGTCGTTGGTTCGGTTCCATGATTTACCGCAAAGCGTAGATCGCATTGCGGACATCCTAGGGGCAGCACGACCGTCCCCTGCATCGCAGGCCAGGCTCAATCTCCAGACCACAACCTGATCCGTTCTCAGGGGGGTCGATGCTTTTGCAACTGCCCGTAGAGGTTCTCCATGTATGTACTTTTGCTTCTCGGCGTCTCTGCTTTTCTCTTGTGCCTGTTTCTGACGCCGCTCTGCCGTGATATTTTTCTGCGTTTCGGGCTGGTCGACCATCCCGACACCGATCGCAAGTTCCATCTGCGCGCGGTGCCGCGGATGGGCGGCATTCCTATTGTGCTTTCCTGCGCCGGCTCATTTGGGCTGCTGTACTGGATCTTTGGCACTCACGGCAAGATCTACATCCAGCATGGCCAGATCCTCCATGCTGTCCTACCGGCGAGCAGTGTCATCTTCGCCGTGGGTCTGCTGGATGACATGATCGGGCTGAAGCCCTGGCAGAAGCTGTTGGGACAGCTGGTTGCGGCTTCTCTCGCGATCTACTTTGGCGTCCGGCTTTCAACGGTGCATCTGCCGCCCGTGGTGGGCATCGTCGCGAGCCTGGTGTGGCTGATCTGCTGCACCAATGCCGTGAACCTGATCGACGGGATGGACGGCCTCGCCGCCGGTGTGAGCCTGCTGAGCACGCTCACCACACTGGCGGTTGCGCTGATGTACGGGCGATATGGTCTGGCTCTCGCAACCGCGCCTTTGGCCGGCGCCCTGCTCGCCTTTCTGCGCTATAACTTCAGCCCCGCTTCCGTCTTTCTCGGTGACTGCGGCAGCCTGACCGTCGGCTTCATGCTGGGCTGCTTCGGTCTGGTCTGGACGCAGCATACGGAGAGCCTCATCGGTCTCGCCGCCCCGCTGATGGCCCTTGCACTTCCGCTCACCGACGTGGGGTTAGCAATCGTGCGGCGCTTTCTACGCAATGTTCCCCTGTTTCAGGGGGATCGCGGGCACATTCACCATCGGATTCTGGCACTTGGATTTTCCACCTCCCGCGCAGCCTTGATCCTCTATGGCGCCTGCTGCGCAACCGCCACCATGGCACTGGTGGTTACCATGGACTCGCGCCGCATGGGCTGGCCCATGTTGATCGTATTCATTCTTTTTCTGGCCTTCGGCATCAAGCAACTCGGCTACGTGGAGTTCAGCGCCTTCAGCCGCCTGGTCTCCCGCACGTCCCTGCGCCGGGCTGTCCAAGAGGAGATTCATCTCGAGGAACTGAGGACTGCCCTTGCCGATGCGAGCACGGTGGAGGGGTGCTGGCAGGTTGTGCGTGTAGCCTGCCGCGAGCTGCACTTCACCTCGGTTCACCTGAAGATCGCGGGCACGAGCTTCTACGAGGCCTTCTCACACACCGCAGATGTCTCTTCCTGTGACATCGAGTTGACCCTGGGCCAGCAGAGCTGGCTTGTGCTTACCCACTCGCCGGAGGAGGCCTCCTCGCGCATGTCGATGGCGGTGCTGAATCAGTTGCAGGCGGCGGTGCGCGATAAGCTGGGGGAGTTGCAGCCGGTCCCCATGCAGGTGCGGATGACTAGCACCGCGGCCTAGAGGCGTTCGCGCACGGCCTTTTTGCTGTCATCCTGCAGCGAAGCGGATGGATCTGCTTTTCGCTTTCCGGGAAGCAGCTATCAATTGATCGTGCAAAAAGCTGCAGCATCCAAAGGAAGGTAGTGCAGGCAGAGCCTAAAGACCTTTTGCTTTCGTCTGAAACGTCGCTCAGAAGCCTGCCAGATGTGCCCGCACCGTGAAGCGCTTCGGCGCCGCCCCGATATAGTGGAAGGGATAGCAGGTAATCAGAGTCATCTCCGGCACGTCGCCCATATCCAGGACGTCTACCTCTTCCGGTAAAACGATCTTTGTGGAGTCGACGATATAGCTGAAGGTCTCGTCAGACGTCACTACGCGAATCTTCATGCCCGGCTTGATGCCGCTAAGCGGGCGGAAGTATGTGTCCCGATGCGCAGCTATGACGAAGTTCCCCAAGCCTCCCGGCAGAGCCGTGCCTCGGATGTGGCCGGCACCCCGCAGCAGCGACTGGGCGTCATCGTCATCAACGATCGGAGTGGTCAGGTGGAGCGCGGGAATCTCAAGGCGACCCAGCATCCGCCCTTTTGGTGAAACGTCCTCGTCTACGACAGGTTTCGCGGATCGCGATACAGGGGCCGCTGCAGCTTCACTGTTTATCGCCGCTGCCGTCCTCTGCGCTGCCGCCACCTCAACCCTGTTGGCGATGAGGAGGACGGCGCACAGAAGACCGGTAATCCAAAGAAGAATCTCAGCAGAACGAAGCAGCTTTCCCATGGGCTAAGCCTACAGGCGCGCATATCTCCGGCGCATCCCGAGAGCCGCCGCCAGCACGAAAGAAAGGGAACCGACAAGGTACATCAGCGGAAGGCTGCTGGCCGTGTGCGGAAGTTGCTTTACATTCGGACGCAGGCGCGGCGCATGTGTGTTGCTGGCAACCTCCACCGGAGCGCTCGAGCTCGCTTTGGGAGCCGGATGGTAGACGTGCGCAGGCGCGCTGGGCTGAGCCTGAGCCATCTGGGCGGATTGAGCCGGGGGTGGCGGCGGCGGTGCCGGTGGCTCAGATACGCTCGCCTGGATCACGGGCGCGGGCTGTGATCCAGCGGGGGCCTGGTAGCGGGCCGCTTGGATGCCGGGCTGGGCCGTGGTCGGATCGACGGGCGTGGGAGTAAGCATCCACAACGTAACCTCGCTCATATCGGTCTGAGTAAGGTTCGGCAGGCTCACGCGGCCCTCCGACGCGGGATCAACCGCCATCACGCGCACAGCGTTCGCCTTGGCAAGGGTAACCGCATCGCTCTTAGGGTAGACAAACTCCACCACGGGGCCGCCCGCGAAGGCATACCCACGGAGCGTCGGCTTTCCCTTCAGGCCGCTGGCGAAGGTGATCGGTCCGGTGAAAGATCCGCCGCGAAGTCCGGGATTTGGATAGGCCAGAAGCGATGCGCCATCCTTGCTCCCCACCTTGCGTACTTGCACGATGATGCGGTCCTGGAGGCGATCGGCAACATGAATCGAGTAGGTGCCACGCGATAGCTGCAGGCCAGGAGCCTCGGTGGGCTGGGTGATCTGGAGCTGGGCTAATTGCGAGGACGCGTCGCCCGCGGTGGCGTTCTGCTGTTGAGCAAAGGCCGTTGAGATAAGAACGAAAGCCGATGCTACAAAAATAGCGCGAAAGTTCATGGGCAGACTCCTAAAGAGTTGTGATCCTCTTCGTAGGACGCTGGAATGTCAAGAGATGTGTATAAATTGTCGTCTATCGACGACATCCTGTTACTTCTTAGCCATCAAAGTGCCAGTAGCCGTTTGAACTTGGACCCGCCGTAACTGTCTTTTGCCGAAGCTGCCTTTACGGCCCTATGCGTGAGTCAGATATCGCGAAGAAGCTCGGAAAGGCTCAGCTGAAATCCCAAGGCAAGGACCTCAAGCATGGGCAGGGAGATGGACTTTCGCCCGCGCTCCACATCGGAGATGAAGGTCCGGTCAATGCCGAATTCCACCGCCAGGCGCAGTTGGGTCATGTTCCGTTCACGACGCAATTGCCGCAATTTCAGGCCGAAGCGGCTACTCACATCGAGAGGCAAGAAGTAGTTTTGGGGCCGCCGTGAGTACTGGGTGCTGCGCCCAACCGGAAGAACTGTGGATTGGATCTGCTGTACTGCTTGCATTCTCTGCTCCTTAGCTCTCACCCTGCTGTAGCAGCTGAGGACCGCGCGCTGTGGTGCATAAGACACACCAGATGGACGACGGAGCGACCGACTGCGATCTCAGCTTCCCACATAAGACGCACCTTCGCACACTTTTTTCGATCAAAAGTTGTTCATAGACGACAAAGTGTTGACGTTGATTACCATTATCGAGTAGGGGAGGTTACCTGGGATGCCTCTACTCCGCTCCAGCTCCTAAAGGTTGGGGCGTGAGTAACACCCTTGTGGGAGTCAAGGATCTCTGAACTCCCCCGTATTCTCCGCCGCCTATAGTACGTTGGGAGAGATCGCTTCTTCGCTATCGGCTGGACCTTGGAGTACATCGTTTGAAAAAGGCATTGATCACGGGCGTCACAGGACAGGACGGCGCCTATCTCGCAGAATTTCTTCTCGGCAAGGGCTATGAGGTCCACGGCGTCAAGCGCCGCACCTCTCTCTTCAACACCGCCCGCATCGATCACCTTTATGAGGATCCGCACGACAGTGGGCGACGCTTTATCCTGCACTACGGCGACATGACGGACTCCTCCAGCCTGCTGCACATCATGGAAAAGGTGCAGCCGGATGAGGTGTACAACCTGGCTGCGCAGAGCCACGTGAAGGTGTCGTTTGAGGAGCCGGAGTACACGGCGAACTCCGATGCGCTTGGGGTTCTCCGCCTGCTGGAGGCGATGCGGACGCTCGGTCTCACCAAGGCCCGCTTTTACCAGGCGTCCACCTCCGAGCTCTACGGTCTTGTGCAGGAGATTCCACAAACCGAACGGACGCCCTTCTATCCCCGTTCGCCGTACGCTGTCGCCAAGATGTATGGGTACTGGATCACGGTCAACTACCGCGAGGCTTACGGCATGTACGCCTGCAACGGTGTGCTGTTCAATCACGAGTCGCCGCTGCGGGGTGAGACCTTTGTCACCCGCAAGATCACCCGAGGGCTGGCGCGCATCAAGGTGGGGCTGCAGGACAAGCTTTTCCTCGGCAACCTGGACGCCAAACGCGACTGGGGTCATGCTCGCGACTATGTGGAGATGCAGTGGCTGATGCTGCAGCAGGAGGCGCCCGAGGATTACGTGATCGCCACCGGGCAGCAGTACAGCGTGCGGGAGTTTGTGCGCCGCTGTGCCGCGGAACTCGGCTTGGAGCTTACCTGGTCGGGCGAAGGTCTGGACGAGAAGGCTTTGGACGCGAAGGGCAATGTTGTTGTCGCTGTCGATCCGGCGTACTTCCGCCCAACCGAGGTGGAGACGCTGCTGGGAGACGCCTCCAAGGCGCGCACCAAGCTGGGCTGGGTGCCCCGGACCACCTTCGAGCAGCTTGTGCAGGAGATGGTCGCCTCCGATCTCCAGGCGGCGGAACGGGATGCGCTGGTGCGGCGGCATGGCTACACCGCCTACAACGTGCGGGAGACATAGGATGCGGATGACTCCTGAAAATCGGGTCTATGTGGCGGGACACCGCGGGCTCGTCGGGTCAGCGATCACGCGTGCGCTTCATCATAGGGGCTACACCGACGTGCTAACCCGCACACATGCGGAGCTCGATCTCACGCATGCGGCGGCTGTGCACGCCTGTTTTGAGGCCGAGCGCCCGGAGTTTGTCATCCTCGCGGCGGCGAAGGTCGGCGGTATTCTCGCCAACGACACCTACCCCGGTGATTTCCTGCGCGAAAATCTCGAGATTCAGCTCAACGTCATCGAGGCGAGCCGCTTGACCGGGGTAAAGCGGCTGCTCTTTCTCGGCTCCAGCTGCATTTACCCAAAGCTTTGCCCGCAGCCGATCAAGGAAGAATACCTGCTGACCGGGCCGCTGGAGCCGACCAACCGCGCCTATGCGCTCGCCAAAATTGCCGGTGTGGAGATGTGCTGGTCCTACAACCGGCAGTACGGCACGCAGTATGTGGCCGCGATGCCTTGCAATCTCTACGGCACGGAGGACAACTTCGATCTGCAGACCTCGCATGTGCTGCCGGCGCTGATTCGTAAGGCGGTCGAAGCCAAGCGCGCCGGCGCGGCAAGCCTGACGGTGTGGGGAACGGGAACGCCGCGCCGCGAACTGCTCCACTCCGACGATCTTGCCGAGGGCGCGGTCTTTCTCATGGAGGCCGATGATGCGACCTATGGTTCGCTGCTGAACGCGGAGCATCCGCCACTGGTGAACATCGGTACCGGCGAAGATGTTTCCATTCGTGAACTGGCCGAGATGGTCTGCCGCGTTGTGGGCTTCTCCGGTGAGTTGGTCTTCGACGCAAGCAAGCCTGACGGAACGCCGCGCAAGCTGATGGACGTCTCGCGTATGCATGAACTCGGGTGGCATCATCGCGTCGCGCTTGAGGATGGGATTGGCCGTGTGTACCAGGCGGTGAAGGGCAAGATGTAGTTTCGAGGTATCTGCTTGCCGGCTTTCATCTGGTCGCATAGGCCGAGGCACTCCCGCCGTGTGACCGTCGCGTCAACGGGGGAAGCCGGTCAGCGCCAGGTGCTGCAGCAGCAGCATCGTCCGGGCATCGCGGATGGCTCCCGAGCGCATGAGTTCGAGGGCATTATTTAAGGCGACCTCCAGAATCTCGATGTCTTCGCCCTCGTGGCGCAGACCGCCCCCAACGTTCGGGCGAGCATCGGTGTACTCGGCCGTGAACAGGTGAATGAGTTCGAGGCTGCCGCCGGGGCTGCCATACACAGACGCAACCGGGGTTAGATGGTGCGGCTCGTAGCCGGTCTCCTGCAGGACCTCAAGCCGCGCGGATTCCGCCGTCGATGCGCTTTCATGCAGACCGCTGCAGGCCTCCAGCATCTCGCCCGTAGGATCTCCGCGCAGCGTGGCGACGATCCGCGGCTGCCGAAGCAAGAGGACGGTTCCGCGCTGGCGCGAGTAGAGCAGCACGGTAACGCCGTCGCCGCGGGCGTTCAAGTCACGGTCCTGCACCTCGACACTGCCGTCGCGGAAGACCTGCTGGTAGTGCACCCGCTCCACGGGAGACCAGCCGTCCAGCAGGCGGGTGCGCGCGAGTACCGTGTGGCGCTTGCTGACGAGCCGCAACCTGTTTTCCTGTTTTTGGGGTGATTCTGAGTCGGTGGCAGGCGCAGAAGTGCTGGGAGACATGATTCCAGTTTGGCACGTTGCCGGGCGAAAGAGCATCCCCCGCCAACTCGGCAGTCCGCTGCAAATGTCCGTTCCTGCCACAGATCGTCTGCCGTTATAATCGGACGCAGAGCGGGAGTAGTTCAGTGGCAGAACGTCAGCTTCCCAAGCTGAATGTCGCCGGTTCGATCCCGGTCTCCCGCTCCAAGAAAAAGTTAGGAAGTAGGAGATAGGAAGTAGCAACAGAGGCTTCGAAGGAAGCGCTGTTTTCCTACTAAAGCATGATCACCATAGCTATACCCAATTCTTGGGAGGGAGCAGCGGCCTTCAGGCCGCTGAATCCAGCGCTGCAGGAATCGGGGCTTTAGCCCTGGTTCTTTTGGGAACGGAAGCAGAGCCCAGCCCTGAAGGGCACTTGGACTCCGCTCATGTTCCGTGGGCTGAAGCCCACGTCTCCCTCCCAAGAGCGAACTCTTCGGGGTACACCTGCACGAATACTGCTCTAAGTAGAATCGTGAAACGTGAAGGCCGCGCTAGACTTAATGGCGCGGCCTCCGTGTTCATGTCTGCTGCTGCTTCCTGCTTTACTTCACGCTTGCCGTTTGCGTTCCCTTGTTCTGGTTGGGCAGCTTGTGCTCTTCGAGCGCGAGCGCCTCGGGCATAAAGGTCAGCGCCTTGGCGATCTGCGGATCCCACTCGGCACGTACGCGCATGCCTTCGCGCTGGCCAAACTGCGAGGTCAGCAGCTCGGCCTTGATCGACATCTTGATCCAGTCGAGGTTGTCGTTGAAGTCCTTATCGGAGATATCTACCTTTTGGTCCTTCAGAAAAGACTTAAAGCTGGAGAGCATCGCGTCGTCCACCACCATGTCTTTGGTCACGTTGTGATCGGCCAGGTAGTGCTTGGTGAAGTTGAAGAACGCGTAGTGGATCAGCAGCGTGTCTTCGGTGCGATTGTCCTTGATCTCCGGAACCTTCTCGTCGGGCGTGATGCCGCCACCGCCGTAGACCGTGCGGCCGGAGTCGGTGAGCTTTACATCCTTGTTGCTGACATTGGCCGGCAGCGCATCGTTGCGGACGTAGTAGTAGTCGTACAACGAAACGCCGTTATAGTTGCGCTGAATCAGGCGGCCCGAAGGCGTGTAGTAGTGGTAGGTCGTCAGCGCCAGACCGGTGTTTTCGGAGATTGGGAAGACGGTCTGGACGAGGCCCTTGCCGAAGGTCGTTTCACCGACGATCAACGCGCGATCGTGATCCTGCAGCGCGCCCGAGACGATCTCCGCAGCGGAGGCGGTATTGCGGTTGACGAGGACGACGACGGGATACTTGCCGTCGGAGCCCTTGGGGGCGCGATAGAGCTGATCCTGGAAGGCGCGGCCGTGCTGCGAGACGACGATCTGCCCTTTTTGCAGGAACTGGTCGGAGACCTCGACGGCCTCGTTCAGCAGCCCACCGGGGTTGCCGCGCAGGTCGATGAGCAGACCCTGAAGGTTGGGGCCGAACTTGGCGATGGAATCCTGCACCTCACGCGAGGTGGTCTCCATGAAGTTGGTGACGTGGATGTAGCCGATGCCCGGCTTGACCATGAAGGACAGGTCGACCGACGGGCGGCTCACCTCATCGCGAACCAGATCAAAGCTGAGCGGCTTGGGCGCGCCTTCGCGGCCCATCGTGACGATCACGTGGGTGCCGCGGGGACCCTTCAACAGGGAGGCGACAGCCGCCGAATCCATGTTTTCCGTCGCTTTGCCGTTCACGGACAGGATCACGTCGCCGGGGCGGATGCCGGCCTTGAACGACGGTGTTCCTTCAAAAGGCGTCAGCACCACGATCTTGTTGTTCTGCGGCTGGATGGACATGCCCACGCCGTAGTAGTGGCCGCTCTGATCCTCGCGCATCTGCGCGAAGGCCTTGGGATCGTAGAAGTTGGAGTGTGGATCGAGCACATGCAGCATGCCCGGGATGGCGCCGTCGTAGATCGCCTTATCCGCCTTGTCCGTGTTCATCTTGTCGGCGTAGTTGGACTCCACCAGCGCGTATACATCCGTGAACGAGCGCATGGAGTCGCGCAGGTTCGACTCGTCGTTGGCGGACTGCGCTGCTACCTTGCCGCCAAGCACGGAGCCTGCGATGCCGCAGACACCAAGAAAGACCGTTGCCGAAAAAAGTGCGCGGCGTGTGGATGGGTTCATGGAGCGGGGGAGACCTCGAGACGGACCGCGCTGCGGCACAAATACAGCGTCTCCGTTGAGACGAAGTATACCATCCGGGGTGAGCGACAGGCCGTGTCGCGCCCGTCCAAACACGGCCGGCGTTCCCGGTTTGGAAATCATCGCAGTCCGGCACAGACCGGCATCGGCCTCGTTGACGCGATTACAATAGAACCACGGATGACCTACGCCTTGATCGAGTGGTCCAACCCACAAGGCGAGGCGTGGCCGGAGTGGCAAAAAAGGGCTTTGTGCGAAGGATTGGGTGAACGAGTTGAAGATTGAGAAAAGGCGCAGACGCGCGCTGGTGGCGGTGGTTGCGGCGCTGGCTGCGGCGGGAACGATAGCTTCGGCCTCGGCGCAAAGCGCGGCGGCGCAGCAGCCGAACTTTCAGTTGCCGGGCGGCGCCCTTGGCAATGCTGCCCTTTACCAACCGGCTCCGTTGCCCACGGCCGCGCCGATCACGCCCAATGGGTCTGTGGTGGAAGACGCAATTGCCCGGGTCAACGACCAGGTGATCACGCGTACGGAGTACCAGCGCTCCGAGGACGGTCTGGTCCAGGAGGCCAAGCAGGAAAACTGGACTCCGTCCGAGTATGAGGAGAAGCAGAAGACCCTGTTGCGCGACATGATCGATCAGCAGTTGCTGCTCTCCAAGGGCAAGGAGCTGGGCATTACGGGTGATGCCGAGACGATTCGGCAGCTGGACGAGATTCGCAAGCGCGCCAACCTGCCGGATATGGACGCGCTCGAAAAGGCTGCGGAGCAGCAGGGCGTCTCGTTCCAGGACTTCAAGCAGAACATCCGCAACCAGGCCATTACGCAGGAGGTGGTGCGTAATGAGGTCGGCAAACGCATCAACATCACGCCTAGCGTGGAGCAAACGTACTACACGGCGCATGCGAAGGATTTTGAGCAGCCCGAACAAATTCACCTGAGTGAAATTCTGGTGCCGACGGCGGACAACGCCACGGATGCCCAGATCTCCGCAGCGCAGACCAAGGCGGACGCGCTCGAAGCCAAGCTCAAAGGGGGATCGAACTTTGCGGATCTCGCCAAGAGCTCCTCGGGCGGCCCCACGGCCCCAGCTGGCGGCGATCTCGGCGACTTCAAGCGCGGAACGCTGGGCGACGTGCTGGAGAAGGCGACCTTTCCGCTGGCCGCTGGACAGTACACCGAGCCGATTCGCACCCGGCAGGGCTTTGTGATCCTGCGCGTAGACAGCCACCAAGCCGCAGGCACGCCGCCGTTGCAGGGGGTGGAAGGCCAGGTGCAGGAGGCCATTTACATGAGCCAGCTGCAGCCCGCGCTGCGCAGCTATCTCACGCAGGCGCGCGACGATGCCTTTGTGGAGATCAAGCCGGGCTTCATCGACGCGGGTTCGGATCACGGCGACAGCAAAATGGCGTTCACCACCTATACACCTCCCCCGCTCAAGAAAAGGGTTGTGAAAAAGCAGGCGGCGGAGCAGGAGAAGGCGGTCAAGGCGGAGGCGCAGCTGGCCCAGGCGCGTGAAAAGCTGGCCCAGAAGCAGCAGGCCAACGCCGCCGCGAACGCCGCGAATGTTTCAAAGGGTGGCGTGAAGAACACCTCCAGCCGCAGCAAGCCGAAGAAGATCAAGCGTGAGAAGGTGCGCTACGGCCAGGCGCCGCGCAATGCGCTGCCGAACGGTCCGACCGAGGTCGCGACCGCTGTTCCCTCGCTGGGCGCCGCTCCGGTCGATGCCGACAAGGCACTTGGGGGCGAGGCTCCGGGTGCGGCCATGGGTTCTCCCACGCAGTCGATGACCTCGATTTCGACGGGAACGGGCGTCGAAAACGAGGATCCGCTTACCCCCCGGGAGACGACGGACAAGAAGACTCGCTTCTCCGCGCGGCAGACGCAGACCGACGAGAAAAAGGCGCAGGTAAAGCTGGCTTCGGCTGAAGTCAAGGCTACGAAACGTCCAACCGCCGCCACTGCTGAGGAGAGTTCCGACGAAAAGGCGCAGGCTGCGCCGCTTGGACTGGCCGACCCGAATGCTTCGAAGAAGCACAAGAAGAAGCGCATCAAGGGCGATCCCAAGGAGCGCCTGCAGGATAAACCGAAGCCGACGCAAGCTCCGGCGGGGGTCGACCCCACCGTGAACTCGTCGCTGGGTACAAGTGCGACCGGAGGGACACCCAGCCAGACAGATACCAGAACACCGACTCCGGGCACGACGACGTCGGATCACACGACGCTGCCCCCTGCGACGCCTACGCCGCCGAATCCGGTGTCGCCGGGGCAGCCGATTCCATCCGTGACCGGAACGCAGCCGAACCTGCCCAACACCTCGGCGCAGCCGCCCCAATAAGCGATGAAGGATTTCTTTGTCGCCGATGCGGCCCGCTATGAAAATCAGACCGTAACCGCCTTCTTCTCGCTCGCCTCACTCAGCTTGCGCGAGAAGAAGGGGAGCGGTGGGCAGTACCTTGCGCTGGTGCTCTCCGACAAAACCGGACAGCTGGAAGCACGCATGTGGGAGGAGTTTGCCGACGTGCTCGCGAGCTGCGCCGAGGGCTGCTACGTGAAGGTGCAGGGGCAGATCTCGAAATACCAGGGCAAGTTCCAGATCACGCTGACGCGTATGCGCCCGGCGTGTGAGCCCGAGGTCGATCCGGCGGATTTTGTGCCCTCCACGCAATACGACATTCCCACCATGGACGCGGAGCTGCGGGGCTACATTGCGGAGTTCGGCAATGCGTGGCTGCGCAGGCTGGTGTTGAGTTTCCTGAATGATCCGGAGATCGGCCCGGCGTTTCGCTCGGCTCCGGCGGCCAAGCGACTGCACCATGCCTGGCTGGGCGGCCTGCTGGAGCATGTGCTGCACCTGGTGCGCATCTGCCGCGCCACGGCGCCTTTCTATCCCGAGGTCGATCCCGATCTGCTGGTCGCGGGCGCCATTCTGCACGATATCGGCAAGGTCCGTGAGCTCGCCTGGCGGAGCAGCTTCTCGTACACACTGGAAGGCCAGCTGATCGGACATATCTCCATCGCGCAACGGATGCTCGGCGAGAAGATCCTGGCGCTCGACGCAGAGGCGCGCGCCCAGGCAGCGGAAAGCGGCATTGCTTCGGAGCTCTTTCCGGAGCCTCTGCGCCTTGTGCTGGAGCACATGCTGCTCGCGCATCACGGCAAGCTCGAGTTCGGCTCCCCCAAGCTGCCGATGACCCCGGAGGCGCTGCTGCTCAGCACACTGGATGACTTGGAAGCCAAGTTCCAGACCATGCGCAGCGAGTTCGCCAGCGGCGTGGAGGCGGGCCGGCCCGCGGATCAGCCGACGGAGTGGGTGCGCTCGATGGAGCGTGCGCTGTTTGACTCCCGGCGGTATCTGGAGAAGGTCCGTGTGCCTGATCCAGCGGGAATCCCCGTGGCCGAGGTGCAACCGCTGGAGGAAACGCCGGAGTTCACACTGCGGGTTGAATGACCCGGGTGCCCCATCCTCACGACGGCTTTATCGTCGTTAGGGTGGGTTTTCGTTCGCGGCAGACGATGATGCGTTCCGGCCTCCAATCCCCGGAAAATCATTGCCACTCAGAGCGAAAGGCACCCCGCCCTTTGCCGGAAGCGGCAAAGAACGGGCCACCCGCCACGCTCCTTTGGTCATGCTTGAATGCTTATCGCCTGATATGCTCCCCTCAGCATGACGGCAGGCACCCCCATCACGGCAAACACAGTAGATCGGCCCAGCGGCAACAGCGCCCGCAACGCGACAATCGCGCTTGCCCTGCTGACGGCGATGAACTTCGTCAACTACCTCGACCGCTACATCCTGCCCGCGGTGCAGGAGCAGATCAAGGGCGAGTTTCACATCACCGATAACCAGATCGGCTCGCTGACGCTGTGGTTCATGGTGGCCTACGTGCTCTCGTCGCCTATCACCGGGTGGCTGGGCGATCGCTTTCCGCGCAAGCCGATGATCGTCGTTGCCGGCCTGGCGATTGCGGCGATGAACTTCGTCACGGCGAGCGTGCACGACTATGCTTCGCTCAACATACGTCATGCCCTGCTCGGCGTTGGCGAGGCGAGCTTCGGCATCTTCGCGCCCGCGCTGCTGGCGGACTACTACTCCGACGACCAGCGCAACAAGGTTCTGACCATCTTCAACATCGCCATCCCTTGCGGGGCGGCGTTGGGGTATCTCGCCGGCGGCAGCATTGGGCACAGCTACGGGTGGCGCATGTCGTTCATCGCCTCCGCCGTGCCCGGTGCGGTCATTGCGCTGCTGATCCTGATCTTTATGCGCGAGCCGAAGCGCACGGGGGACAACAAGGCTGGAGCGCATGGCGGCAAGCTGGAGAAGGGAACCGTACTGTCGCTGCTGAAGAACAAGGCGTATCTGTGCGCCATCTTCGGCTATGCGGCAGTAACCTTCTCGCTGGGCGGCATCTCCTGGTGGATGCCGTCGTTTCTGCAGCGCGTCGATGGCCGCTCCATGGAGAACGCCGGGTTCATCATGGGCGCGCTCACGGTGGCCTGCGGCTTGGGCGGTACGATTGCCGGTGGGGCGTTAGCACAGTGGTGGTCGAAGCGTACCGGCAAGGCGCTTTATCTGGTTCCGGCGATCAGTGCCGCGCTGGCCGTTCCGCCCGCGGTTCTCTGCTTTTTTGGCCCCAAGTCAGTCACTTTGCCGGCACTGGGTGTGGCCGTGTTTCTCATCTTCCTCGGCACAGGTCCCGTAAACGCAGCGACGTTAAACGCGGTGCCCGCCGGGCTGCGCGCGACGGCAATGGCGGGCCAGTTGTTTGCCCTGCATGTGTTTGGCGACATGTTTTCGCCCAAGCTCATCGGCTTTATCAGCGATCGCAGCAACCTGCGGCTGGGCCTCGGCGTCACGCTGGTGACGATGCTGGTGGGAGCGGTGATCTTCTTCATCGGCGCCCGTTTTGCGCCGCCGCTGGACGAGTCGGCCCCAAACGCGCCCGCAGCGGCATGAGGCACGGCCTAACTTACGCTGTGAGTTGGGACGCATGATCGGCGTCGGCTGGCGGTTCGCGGCGGAGGCAGTGGCTTGGGCTGTCACCGTTGCCTGGTGCGTGCGTACACGAACCCTGATGCAGCGCATCGGCGAGGTCCCGGATCTGTCCGAGGTGCAGTGGGATCTCTGCCCCACGCTTGCCCCGGGTCTTATCGTCGCCGTGCCGGCCAAAGACGAGGCCGAGACGCTCGGGCCCGCCATGGAGACGCTGCTCGCGCAGGATTACCCCTGGCTGCGCATCCTCGCCATCGACGACCGCTCCACCGACGCCACAGGCGCCATGCTCGATGCGTTTGCCGCAGCGCATCCCGGCAAGCTCGACGTCATTCACCTTATCGAGACGGTTGACGGTTGGATGGGCAAGACCTTTGCGCTTGAGGTCGCGACCGAGCGCACCCGCTCGGAGTACATCCTGTTCACCGACGCCGACGTGTGGTTTTCCCCCTCGATCCTGCGCCGCGCGCTGACCTATGCCGAGATCACCGGCGCGGACCACCTCGTCGTCGCGCCCACGGCCGTGACGAAGACCTGGGGCGAGCGCACGGTGCTCGGCTTTTTGCAAATATTTGCCCTCTGGGCCATACGCCCATGGCGGGTGTCGGACCCGAACGCGCGTTGGGATATCGCCGCCGCCGGCGCCTTCAATCTTCTGCGGCGCGAGGCCCTCGAGGAGATTGGCGGCCTGGCTCCGCAGCGGCTCGCGGTGGTCGAGGACATCACCCTTGGCCGCCGTGTGCGCGCCGCGGGCCTGCGTCAAAGGCTCGTCTTTGCGCCCGGGCTGGTGCTGGTGCACTGGGCTCCCGGAGCCTGGGGGCTTATCCGCGGCATGACCAAAAATCTGTTCGCGGTGGTGAACTTCTGGACGTGGATGCAGCTCATGACCATGGGCGGCATCGCTGTGCTTTTTTTTCTGCCGCTGGCGGGTCTGGGCTGGTTTCCGACCATCCTGCCGAGCCTGCTCACACTGATCTGCATCGCGGTCTGCTATCGCATCCTCGGCGAGATCAACGGCATTCCCGCCCGCTTCGGCTGGCTGTACCCGTTGGGCGCGGCGGCCATGCTGTGGGCCATGCTGCGCTCCATGCTGGTCACCTGGTGGCGGCGCGGCGTGCTTTGGCGCGGCACGTTCTATCCCCTCAGCGACCTACGGCCCCACAACAGCCCGTTCCAGTGGGAGTGGCAGGCGACCAAACTGCGCAGTGAAAATAGAAAGGCCGAGCGCTTGGCCCGGCCTTCCCGTTGGTTGCAGATCGTGAACGGTATCAAGCGGCGACCGACGCGGCGTTCGGTCCCCGTCCATGGCCGTAGCGGCGGTCGACGTACTCGTCAAGGATGACCTGGAACTCCTCGACGATGTGGTCGCCTTTGAGCGTGGTAAAGAGTTTTCCATCGACGTAGACTGGAGCCTTGGGTTCCTCAAAGGTACCCGGCAGCGAGATGCCGATGTTGGCATGCTTCGATTCGCCGGGCCCGTTGACGATGCAGCCCATCACCGCCAGCTTGAGCTCTTCCACTCCGGGGTACTGCTTCTTCCACTCCGGCATAGTCTCGACGAGGTAGCTCTGAATGCGTTGGGCGAGTTCCTGGAAATAAGTTGAGGTGGTGCGTCCACACCCGGGGCAGCTGGTCACCTGCGGCATAAAGCTGCGGATGGAAAGCGATTGCAGGATCTGCTGCGCGCAGCGAACCTCTTCGGAGCGATCGCCACCGGGCTCAGGGGTCAACGAAACGCGAATCGTGTCGCCGATGCCGGCGAGCAGCAGCGGCGCGAGACCCGCAGTCGAAGCCACAACACCCTTCATCCCCATGCCGGCCTCGGTCAGGCCGAGGTGCAGGGCGTAGTCGCAGCGGCGCGCGAGCTCGGTGTAGACGTCGATCAGATCGCGTACCCCGGAGACCTTGGCCGAAAGGATGATCTGGTCGCGGCGCAGGCCGTAACGCTCGGCCGCGGCCGCGTTGTCGAGTGCGGAGACGACCATCGCCTCCATCATCACGTCGCGAGCGTCAAGCGGCTGCGCGGCGCGAGAGTTTTCGTCCATCATGCGCGTCAGCAGCGCCTGATCCAGCGATCCCCAGTTGACGCCAATGCGCACCGGCTTTTGATTGTCCACCGCGCACTCGACCATGGTGCGGAAGTTATCGTCATCCTTGCGGCCGATGGAGACATTGCCTGGATTGATGCGATACTTCGCGAGTGCCTTGGCGCACTCGGGGTATTTGCGCAGCAGGATGTGGCCGTTGTAGTGGAAGTCACCCACGATCGGCGTGTTCCATCCCTTCTTCTGAATGCCTTCCAGAATGTACGGCACAGCCTTCGCGGCGTCATCGTTATTTACCGTGATGCGCACCAGCTCAGAGCCGGCGCGTGCCAGCGAAGAGATCTGCTGCACGGTGGATTCAATATCCGCCGTGTCGGTGTTGGTCATCGACTGCACAACGACCGGAGCCTCGGAGCCGACACGAACCCTGCCCACGTTCACACTGACGGATTTACGGCGTTGAATAGAAGGCATAACGGACCAAGTTTATCATTCGGCGAATCGGCACGCTCTCGGGCTAGGAACTCAGGAGAGTCGGTGCATGCCCCGAAAAACACGAATGAACTCCAGTCGGGACCCATTTGCATCGAAGAACGCAATTGGGAGGCGCGGGTCGGGATCGAACCGCTGCCGTCGAACGCAGTGCCCCGAATCGCGTTCGAGATGCAGCTGGGACCCTTTGCGGTAGCGCAGCTTCGCATCCTGGCTGAAGTTGTGCAGCTGACTGGATCGACACCTACGATCGCGCCGCGCATGTATGTCACGAACACGTTGAGCGATCCCGAAGAAGAGTCCGGCTGGATTCCCGCCATGCTGGCTCCCATCGCGAACCAACGTAAAGACGCGAACAAGATCATGCGCGAGGAAACCATCACCGTCGTGATCGGCAATCCGCCGTACAAGGAGAAGGCGAAAGGGAAGGGAAGCTGGGTTGAGAGCGGGGCGAAGAACTCGGACATTCCCGCTCCGCTGCAGGCCTGGATGCCTCCGGCCGCCTGGGGTGCCGGAGCGCACAGCAAACACCTGCGCAATCTCTATATTTACTTCTGGCGGTGGGCCACCTGGAAGGTCTTCGACATCGGCGATGGGAAGAAGCCGGGACCTCATGAAGGCATCGTGTGCTTTATCACGGTCGCGGGGTTTCTTAACGGTCCGGGCTTTCAGAAGATGCGCGCGTACCTCCGCGAGACCTGTGACGACATCTGGGTGATCGACTGCTCGCCGGAGGGTCACCAGCCGGAGGTCAACACCCGCATCTTTCAGGGTGTTCAGCAGCCGATCTGCATCGTCATGGCTTCGCGATCTGGAAAAAAGATAAAGGCTCTTGGCGCTGTGCATTTTCAGGCACTGCCCAAAGGGAAGCGCGAAGAGAAGTTTCGTGCGCTCGCGGCGATGCGACTGGCGAGCAAGACATGGATTCCCTGTCCAGTTGAAGCCCGTGCACCGTTCTTGCCGGCTTCAACTGGAGCATGGAGCGAGTTTCCTAAACTGGAAGATTTATTTCTCTGGAACGGCTCGGGTGTAATGCCTGGCCGCACCTGGATCATCGCGCCGGATGAGAGATCGCTTGAGGAGCGCTGGCAGAAGCTCATCAGTGTACCTTCCAGCATGAAGGAAGTGCTCTTCCATCCTCACATAAGGAACGGTGCAGTTGGGGACAAGCACTCCACCAAAATTGTCAGCAAACCCTTGGCAGGATTTCCTTCGCAGAGCAAGTCGGTTGCGGCCGAAACTGGAGCACTACTTCCCCCTGTCCAGTATGGCTATCGGTCCTTCGACCAACAATGGATCATCCCGGACAGCAGGGTGATAAATCAGCCTAATCCTGAACTCTGGGAGCTTAGGTCTGACAAGCAAATTTACCTTACTGCACCTTCCGACCGTACCCCCACAGTAGGTCCTGCCCTTACCTTTACATCTCTCGTTCCGGATCTCCATCATTACAACGGACGAGGGGGGGCGAGCCCTTCCGCTCTGGGCAAATATGGACGCAACTGAACCGAATCTCAAAGCAAGGATGCTCAATGTAATCGCGAATTCCTATGGCGAGCCCCTTGCCGCAGAAGAGATGATGTCCTACATCGCCTCCGTTGCCGCGAACCCTGCTTACACCAGCCGCTTTCAGGAAGACCTATCTACGCCAGGCCTGCGCATTCCATTCACGTCCGATGCCGAACTCTTTCGGCAAGCGGCTAATGTCGGACGGAAAGTAATCTGGCTGCACACCTTCGGTGAACGCATGATGGACCCTGAGCATGATCGGCCTGCTCAGCCGCCGCGCTTGCCGGTCGAACGACGCCCTGTAATCCCCAAGGCAGGCGCGATCTCTCAAGCGCCGGAGGACATGCCGGACACCCTCGGCTACGACGCGGGCAAGCAGCGGCTGCTCGTCGGTCACGGATTCATCGACAATGTGACGCCGGCGATGTGGGCCTACGAGGTGTCAGGCAAGCAGGTCCTGACGCAGTGGTTCAGCTATCGCAAGCGGAACCGTGAGCGGCCCATCATCGGAGACCGGCGCAAGCCGTCCGCCCTCGGAGACATTCAGCCGGACCATTGGCTACCCGAGTACACCACCGAGCTGCTGAACGTCCTCAACGTCCTCGGCCTGCTGATCGACCTCGAACCGCAACAGGCAGAACTGCTGGAGCGTATCTGCTCTGGTCCTTTGATCTCGTCCGGCGATTTGATGGGGACAGAAGTAAGTGAGCCAGCCTTGAAGTCCAAACGCACCCAGAAAGGGAAGGCTACCGAGACTGCGACCCTCTTCTGATGAGTGGGAATAACTGATGAGTGGGAATAACGGCGCTATGGCCTGAGCTCCGCCAGCCAGCCTCAATGGGTTCACTCCCGCTATGGCAGTATTCCTGATGATGTACCCGAGGTCGATGCCGTTTGCGCCAGTTTTCCTCAAGAAAACTGGCCTGCATACTGTTTCACGAAGTCACAGTTTCAGGAATACTGCCCTAATCCGGCGATTGCGGTGATATGGGCAAGGGACAGCCGTTCCTTGTTGTGCTGAATCGTTATCGACAAGTAGCTGCCCTCGTTAGTGGGGGATGGCGCGGTCACATAACAGCCTGGGGCGCAGCCCCAGGTATAGCGCGAATAGGCACCGAGGGCTGAAAGCCCGCAACATGAAAGCATGGGACACCTACGAGGCTATTGCTCTAGCGCCCTGATTGGCAGAGCGGCAAGGTCGTCGGCGCGTACCGTTGCGAGCGCACCGCCATATTTGCCGAAGGGTGTACGAACGGCATCGCAGATAGAAGCGGTATTCATGGTGTCCTTAGAGCAAGATCACCATAGCTATACCCAGTTCTTGGGAGGGAGCAGCGGCCTTCAGGCCGCTGAATCCAGCGCTGGAGGAAACAGGGCTTTAGCCCTGGGCCGTTTGGGAACGGAAGGGGAGCCCGGCCCTGAAGGGCACTTGAATTACACTCCTGTTCCGTGGGCTGAAGCCCACGGCTCCCTCCCAAAAACGACCCTTCTGGTATACCTGCACGAATACTGCTCTAATCCCGGGTTGCTGGAGGTTGGCTCTTTTGCGACGGTCGATCACATGGCAGGCCTTTCCTGCGGAACGCTCGAGTGTCATGTGATCAGCCAGTCGCAACGCAATGCTGATGCCGACATTGGTTTTCACTTGTTGCTGCAATCGCTTCATGATTTCTGTGCGGCGTTCCGAACTGATGGCTAGGCGATCAGCCTCAGTCATACGGCTTCTACCGCTTGTCCCCCTGTGTTCGCAGCCCATCCATCAACAGATCTACCAGCCGGCGCGCGCTCGATTCCCAATCTGGGCCCATACCTCCATAGGTGAAGCCTGCCAGAGCACGTAAGAGATCGCCGGGGACGATATCGGAACGGATGTCTCCGGCAACGGCTGCACCACTCACCAAAAGCGTGATGGCTTCCAGAATCCGGGCTCCGGAAGATGCGGCGAGGTCGGACGCGCCGCGGATGGTCGAGCACAACGCTGAAGCCAGAACCTTCTTCGTCGCGATGTAATCAATAAAGAGCCGCATCCACTCGTGAAGGGCGTCGCCGGGATCGGATAGCTCCGCTAACTCCTTTGCAGAACTGGCTAGATGCTCGACCTCACGGCAATATACAGCCTCGATGATCGAGTCGCGATTTGGAAAATGACGGTAGAGGGTACCAATCCCAACGTCAGCCCGGCGCGCTATCTCTTCCAGCTTTGCGTTCGCTCCGCTTTCGGCGAAAACTGCCTTCCCAGCGACCATCAACAGTTCCCGGTTGCGCTCTGCGTCAACCCGGGGCTTGCGAACCGGCTGAGTCTGGTCAGCCCCATTATTCCCTTGTGGTCCCCCTGGCTTCACCTCTTTGCGCATACAGTCAGGATATTGCTAAACGGAGGCACACTCCGTGTATTATTCGGAGCGTGCCTCCGTTTTGTGCATTTCCTTGTGGGCCAAGCACAACGGCGCGGGTATACGAAACGCGAATTCCAAAGGAGAACCACCATGGCTGCGAAATTTGGCGCAACATCCACGACGGAAGACGTGCTTGCAGGTGTGGATCTTTCCGCAAAGACGGGTGTTCGCTCCTATGCCCATGATCCCGACCGCGCCAAGGCGCTGTGGACAAAGGGAGAAGAGATGGTCGGCGAGCACTTCTCGGAGGTAATGATGAGCGTTGCTGAGACTGGATCAGTCAGGACAAGAACAATTCGATTCCACGACTATGGAGAACCTTCGGAAGTGCTGCGACTGGAAGAAACAGAACTCCCAGGCCCGGGCGCAAAACGCATCCGTGTGCGCGTCCACGCCTGCGGTCTCAATCCGGCAGATTGGGCTCTCTGCCGGGGACTGTTCCCAGGAAATCTCCCACGCGGCATCGGGCTCGATGTCTCCGGAACGGTCGACGCCGTTGGTGTTGGTGTCCAGGATGTCGCGGTTGGCGATGAGGTTCTAGGGCCAGCCGATTTCGCTGGTGCGCCGGTGGCGGGGGCGTCGGATTTCGCGATCCTGAATTACTGGACGCATCGGCCCTCCAGCCTCGATCCTGTTCAGGCCGCTGCATTGCCGTTGGCTGTCGAAACAGCATTTCGCAACCTTGAAATCTTGCGAGTGGGTGTTGGACATACCATTCTGATCCACGGCGCGGGAACAGCAGTCGGATTCGCCGCTGTTCAGATGGCGGTGATGCGCGGTGCCCGTGTGATCGCTACCGCCGGAGAGACATTCGCTGAGCGGTTGCGCGCGCTCGGGGTTGCGGTCACCTCGTATGGCGATGGCATGGTGGAAAGAGTTCTCGAAATCATAGGCAAATCTCCGGACCTTATCCTGGACACGGCACCAACCAGTGGCGTCCTGCCCGCTCTGATCAAGATCGCAGGTGACCCCTCCCATGTGCTTACAATCAGCGACTTCGGCGCGGCAAAGGAACTTCGCGTCCGCAGCAGTTTTGGAGAAGATCCTACCTTGCGCTGGGACGCCCTGGGTGGCTTTGCACAGCTTGCAGCAGAAGGCAAATTCACAGTGCCGGTCAACCGCACGTTCCCTCTGGAAAATTGGCGCATAGCGCTCGATCTCAGCCAAAGCCAACGAGCACACGGCAAACTCGTGCTCCTGCCGTGAGAGGGGTTGCTTTCATCTGATTCGATCCTCAATATTCGTGGAACTCGGGGTCAGTACACCAAACGTCAGAAATCGTATGCCAACGATATTCAACTCTTTGAGTAGCGCTGCACCCGAATAGCGACGCACCCGAGAGGAGGTGGCGAGGAGCGCGTTATGATTCCCGATCGTTCGCGCCGAGGCCACGGAAGGCAAGCGCCAGAAGTCTCTTCACACGCGCTTCTCCGGCTGAGTTTGGAGGGATTCGCCATAAAAGTCCCACAAGCACCAGGAAATCTTCGGGATTGCTGCCAGGGCGGATTTCGCCTGAACCTTCGCAGGCATCGATAAGCTGGCGGACCGCACCCAGCATCGGCCAATAGGTTTCTTGAAGGTCCTGATCCGATGTCGCCGCATGAATGATGTCAGCTACCCCGTACTTCATTCTCCCGAATTTCGCGAGTCGATCGCACCAAATACGGAAGGCTTGTAGCGGCGGGTGCTTGGTGAGCAGCACCGGAGCAAGCGCTACCAGCGCGTCAATCTCCTTCCGGTACACGCCGAGGACCAGAGACTCGCGGCTCGGAAAATGACGATAAAGCGTGCCGGCGCCGACCCCAGCCGCCTTTGCGATTGAGTTCAGGGATGCCGCAGGATCAGCAGCCAGCGCGTCGCGCGCGATATCCAGAATGTGATCCCTGTTGGCCCGGGCATCTGCGCGCAAAATCTCATCGTCGATCATCATCTTTCTTGACTAAGCGGAGAGTTCTCCTTTACGCTCTGAACGTAACTGGAGAGTTATCCATTTCTACTCGGTTCGGAGGGGCTATGCAATACAAAAAAACTCGGTCACACAGGTCTTGACGTCTCGCCCTCCTTATCGGCTGCATGGGTTTTGGTGACCCTTCGCACGCCGATCCCAGCTGGTCGCTCGATGAGGAAGCCAGCCGCTCCCTGATCCGCCACGCGATCGAAGCTGGAATCAACTTCTTCAACACCGCCAACATGTATTCGAATGGGAGTAGCGAGGAGATCCTGGGCAGGGCGCTCAAGGATTTCACCAATCGCGACACTGTGGTCCTCGCAGATATTCGTGCTGTGTTCGAGACGAACATGTTTGGTGTGATTGCCCGTCACACAAGCGATGCTGCCGCTGCTGCGTGAATCACCGGCCGGGAGGATCGTACCTACCGCAAGCTCCGGTGCCTCGATGACTTTGAATTTGGACCCTGCAAAGGGAATCTGATTACTTCAAGTCTCGTGATCTCGCCACTACCGCTCTTTTGGGAGGTGACTTTAGTCTAGCCGTTGATTTCAACAGGCGCCTGCGGATTCGACCTAGTTGCATAAGTTTGCGGCCACGACAATGTGAATTGTCGGAGGTAAAAGCGTGCTAGTGTTCTGAGTCATTAGTTCGTTCACAAAACCGAGCAACGGAATCGAGGATTTGGTCTGCGGTTTTGTGCCAGATGAAGGGTTTTCGGTCGAGGTTATGGTGTTCGATGAAGTGGTCGATGGCCGCTTTCAGCTCTTTGGTCGAGCGAGGAACGCCGCGGCGGAGCTGGCGCTCGGTGAGCAGTGCGAACCAGCGTTCCACCAGGTTAAGCCACGAGACCGAGGTGGGCGTGAAGGGGCATGGAAGCGGGGGCGTTTGGCCAGCCAGTCTTGAATCAGCTTGGTCTTGTGCGTTCCGTAGTTGTCCATGAGGAGGTGAACGTCGAGCGCTGCGGGCACGTTCTTCTCGATGGTATCGAGGAAGTTGCGGAACTCCCCGGAGCGATGGCGTTGCTGGTTCTGGCCGATGATCTTGCCGGTTTTGGCATCCAGCGCAGCAAACAAACTTGTGGTTCCGTGCCGCGCGTAGTCGTGGGTGCGGCGTTCGATCTGGCCGGGACGCAGGGGCAGCAGCGGCGCGGTTCTATCCAGCGCCTGTATCTGCGACTTCTCGTCCACGCATAAGACCAGCGCGCGCTCGGGAGGGTTCAGATACAGTCCCACGATGTCGCGCACCTTGTCGATGAACAACGGGTCTTTGGATCATTTGAAGGTTTCGGCGCGATGCGGAGCCAGCGAAAAGGCGCGCCAGATACGGCTGATCGCGGTCTGGTTGATGCCGGTGGCCTGGGCCATGGTGCGCGTCGACCCATGGGTGGCAGCCTCGGGCTTGCTTTCCAGCGTGCGCACGATCACCTGTTCGATCTGCGCATCGCTCAGCTTGCGGGGCTGCCCGGGACGTGGTTCATCCAGCAAACCGTCCAAGCCATGCTCGCGGAACCTGTGCCACCATTTCCGGACGGTCTGAATACAGCAACGCGTCTCGGCGGCGATGGCTGTGGCCGTCGAACCCTCCGACGCCCGCAACACAATCCGCGCCCGCAACGAGAGTGCCTGGGCGGTCTTCCTTCTCCGTGTCCAGCCCTGCAACGTGCGGCGCTGCTCCTCGCTCAGTTCCAACTCCGGCAATCGGCGGTCCTCGTCTCATGACCCTGCTCCTGTCATGGTAGACACCGATTATCGTAAATAGTTTAGTGAATTAACGACTCAGGACACTAGGTCATGTGGAATAGCATCATGGTCATTGCTACATGAGCGAGTCTTGGTTCAGGCTGGAAGCGTCAGTCCTTCGCACAGGCTTACTGCTCGACGATGCGCGCGGAGCGTACTCGATTTTTACTACTCCGTTTCCTTTGCCCACACTATTGCGCTTCGATGTAACGCTTTACTAGAATAGCTCCCGCTTTCCAAATGAGACCGGGCGCGTTCCCTGCCGAATCCGGCCGGGCGCTTGATCGGCGATGAGGTCGACATGAAATTCTTTAAGGCGAATGCAGGCAGGCTCCGCATGGCGGGGGTACTCCTTATCCTTTGCACGGCCGGCACGGCCATGGCACAGGAACTCACGGGTGAGATCGACGGCCTCATCGTGGATTCCACGGGAGCCGCCGTGCCCAACGTATCCGTTGTGATCCGCAATGAGGACCAGAAGACCGTAGCCCGTACCGTGCAGGCCAACGCGGAAGGTCAGTTCACGGTTCCGCTGCTACCGGTAGCCCGATATTCGGTGAACGTGAGCGCCACGGGCTTCCGAGGCGCGCAGACGTTTGTGGACGTGCACACAGGCAGCAACTCGACGGCGAACGTCACCCTGTCCCCAGGCTCTGTGACGGAAGCCGTTACCGTGAGTGCCGACTCCGTGATTGCGCCGCAGGTCGACAGCGCGGCGGCTGGAACGCTGATTTCGGCGACCAAGATCAAGGAGCTCTCGCTCAGCAGCCGGAACTTCTTGCAGCTTGTGGCGATTCAGCCCGGCGTCAGCGGCGGCATCCCGGGCGGCGTTCAGGACCGCGGCGCCATCGCGTCGACGGGAACGGTGAACTCCGCGAACTATGAGGTCAACGGCATTCCGGCCCAGTACAACGGCTTCTTCCTCGACGGTCAGGACTTGCAGCGTCGCTCGGCCGGCGGTACGCAGATCGGCGCGTATCCCGGCATCGACTTCATTCAGGAGATCAACCTGCTGCGCAGCTCGTTCGGCGCGCAGTACGGCGGCTCGGGCAGCGCATACGTCAGCATCGCCTCGCGAGCCGGCGGGGGAGCGTACCACGGCTCGCTCTACTCCTTTTACCGCAGCCAGATTTTCAATGCGAACAACTACTTCAACAAACTTGCGGGCGTTCCCCGTCCGCTGGTCCGCTACAACGACTTTGGCTATGAGCTCGATGGACCGCTCTGGATTCCCGGCCTGCAGAAGCGCGGCACCAGCAAGACGTTCTTCACCTTCGGCCAGGAGTTTCTGCGCAGCGAGCAGAGCACCCAGGCAACGCTGAGCAATGTGCCGACGCTGGCCCAGCGGCAAGGCATGTTCACGACAGCGGTTTGCGTGTCCTACGCGGCAAACGGCACCTGCAACACCAGCGGCGGTACCACCCAGATCACCGCCATCAATCCCACGGCGCAGGCTTACCTGACCGACGTGATCGACAAGGTGCCTCTGCCAAACAGCCCGACCGATCCACAAGGATTGATCGCACCGGAGCCGGGCACAAATAACGAGACACAGACGTTTGCCCGCATCGACCACCGCTTCAACGAGAAGTTCAGCGTGTTCTTCCGCTTCTTCGATGATCCGTTTAACCTGATCGTTCCATATGGCCTGCGCCAAGGCATTCAGGCGCCGGGCGTCGGGATCTCGAACGTCACAGACGGCGACCGCGCCTACTATGGCGTCGGGACCTACGTGATTAGCCCGTCGAACGTGCTGCAGGCCGGTGGCGGTTACCTACGCAGCTATGTGACTGCGCAGGCGATCGGCTCGCTCCTCGCGGCGAACTCGCCGGACGTGCACCCGACCCTGCCGTATGTCAACACGACGGGCCGCATCCCTAATCTGACCATTGGCGGCTCGACGTACACGACCATCAGCCCGTATACGAACGGTGAGCCGCAGTCGCAGGTCTTTGCCAACGACACGCAGACGCTGGGCAAGCACACCTTGACCGGCGGCTTCAACCTGGAGTGGCAGAAGGCAGGCAACAACGTTGCCACGACCAATTCCGGCGCCTACACCTTCAAGGCGACGACAGCCCCAACGGGCTCGGGAACCACGCAGTTTGCGCAAGCCTTCGCCAACTTCCTGGACGGCAATGTGAGCACATTCAATCAGGTGAGTCCAGATCCGTCGGTGTACCTCCACGCGAACGTGTACGAGTACTACGTGGAAGACGACTGGCATGCGTTGCAGAATCTGACCGTGAACATGGGGCTGCGCTACGAGTACATCGTCTCGCCGTCGTCGGGCACGCTGAAGGGGCATCCGTATCTGCCGTTCGTGAACTTCCTGCCGAGCCACTACTCAACGGCAACGGCCGGCCCGATCGACACGGCGACTGGACTGGTCTGCGTGAAGGCACCCTGCACCGGCGCCGTACCCAACGTTAACTACGATGCATACGACGGCATCATCATTGCGAATCAGAACTCGCCCTATGGCAGCAAGGTCTACACGCAGCCGAAGACCGAGTTCGCTCCGCGCTTTGGCTTCTCCTATAACGTCGACGGCAAGGGAACGACAGCGGTTCGTGGCGGCTTCGGCGTCTACTACCTGCAGTCCACGACGGCTGATTACGGCAGCCTTGCCAATAGCAACCAGCCGAACATTCAGAATCTGCAGATCAACAATACAAACTTCGCCAATCCCGCGGCGAACCTGAGCACCGGCAATCCAACGCCACAGGTTCTTAAGGCGGCGCAGGAGATTTGGCAGTCGCCGTACATCGAGGTGTACTCCTTCGACGTGCAGCACACGTTTTTCCACTCGTTTCTGGCGGATGTGGGGTACTACGGCAACCGCGGCGTCCACCTGCCGGTGAATGAAGACATCAACCAGCCGCTACCGGGGGCATATCTTACCGCCAACACCACGAAAGGTGCGGCCGTGAACGCAACGAACACACCGCTGCTGAACACGATCCGTCCCTTCCTTGGCTATGGCCCGATCAACTCGGACATCCAAGCCTTCAGCTCGAACTACAACGGACTGCAGACTTCGGTTACGAAGCGCTTCCATGATCGTTCGCTCGTGACGCTGAACTACACATGGTCGCGTGCGCTTTCGAACGCCAACTCGCCGCAGAATGTCTACGATCCCGCGTCCGAGTACGGACCGGATGGAGCGAACCGCACACACTTGTTTAACTTCAACTTCGTGTACGCGCTCCCGTTCTTCCGCGACAAGCGCTCGCTGCCCGGATATTTCCTGGGCGGATGGGAGTTCTCGGGCATCGCGGGATTCGCTTCCGGGCAGTTCTCCACGGTCACGGTCGGCTCGCTGGACACGGCGGGGCAAGGCCTGCTGGCGACCGGCACGGTGGCTTCCGCGGAACGTCCGAACTACGTCTCCAACCCCAACAAAGGTGCACCGCATACGTTCAGCAAGTGGTTCAACACGACCGCCTTCTCGACGGCGACGATCCCCACGGGCCGCCCTGGGAACTCCCGTCCGAACTCCGTCATCGGGCCGGGCTATGAAGATCTCGATTTGAGCATCTTCAAAAATATTCCCATCACCGAGCGCTGGAAAGGGCAGCTTCGCTTCGAGTCCTTCAACGCGTTCAATCACACCAACTTCAATGCAATCTCCACGGTAACCACGGCGACTAACTATGGCCAGGTGACCTCTGCGGGCGCGAATCGCGTTCTGCAGATCGCGGCCAAGATCACCTTCTAACCGCGCCACAAGAACCGGGGGGCGGCTTCAACCCGCCCCGAACTTTTCGGACTGCGATGGAGCAGGGCGACGTAGTAATACCTGAGAGCATTCGCGTATTTTTAGTGGACGACCACGCGATCCTCCGCATGGGCTTGGCGGATATGCTTCGCCGCGAACCCGGCATTCACGTTGTCGGTTCGGCCGCCTCGGCGGCCGAGGCCCTGGGCGCCTCGCTGCTGAAAGCGTCGACGTGCTCCTCACCGATCTGCGCATTCCGGACATGAGCGGCGACGCGCTGATCGCGGAGGTGCGCAGGCGCGCGCCCGGCGTTGGCGTCGGCATTCTGACGACGTATCACTCGGACGAGGATGTGTTCCGCTCCGTCAAAGTCGGGGGCAATGGCGTACATCCTTAAGAGCGCCAGCATGGACGACATTCTCGACGCCATTCGCTGCCTTAAGGCCGGTAGCACGTGGTTTCCGCCGCCGATCTCGAAGCAGTTGACGCAGCGACTCTCGCGCGCCGCGCTCAGCTCGCGTGAAACGGATGTCTTACGCCTGGCTGCGCGAGGTTTGCGCAACCGCGAGATCGGCGTTGCGCTTTTCATCAGCGAAAATACCGTTCGCAATCACATTGTGAGCCTTATGAAAAAGCTTGGTAGCACCTATCGCACGGAAGCCATTGCGACGGGAATACGGCAAGCCCTCGTCCGCATCAGCGAAGACGAGTAGCTCAACCCACCCAGCGGATCAGGCCGCGGTGCACCCGGTATGGCGATGTCACCTGCACGCGGCAGCCGCCTTCCGCCGGTAAAGTGATCGCGATCGTAGCTTTGATCGCCTCGCAGCGGCTGGTCATGGCCTTGATGCCGAAGCCCGCCTTCGAAGGGTCAAACTGAAAGCCTCCGCCGTCGTCAGTGACGGACAGCACAACATCGCGCGAACGGAAGACGAGCTGCACGGGGATGGACGGTGCCTGAGCGTGGCGAAAAGCGTTCGCGATGGCCTCGCCGGAGCCTTTGGGAGAGAGAATCGTGTTGTTCCATACCGAGCCTCGCTCCAACAGCGATGCGGTCACCGGGTGCAAAGGTCTTCGCATTGGCAAGGCGGAAGTCTGACCAGGGTTTGTCCTCCGATGTACCCTTGTTCGAGTTGCTGCCATGCAGGGCGCTGATGTAATACGTCGTGGCAGCGGAAGCCGGAAGGGCAGCAAGCAAGAGCGGGATACCAAACAATGCTGCAACTAGATGCAGGCAGAACCGGCGAGTGATGGGGGGGAAGAACAACCGCAAATGTCATCGGCAATATCTCCGGTACGAAAATGGTTCGTCGTGCTGACACTCTGCTGTGTGCCTGCATTGTCGACTGCGCCCGCAGCGGGACGAAGCGTCGCAAGAAGCGGAGAACAGGCGCCTGAGCTTGGAGCGCAAATATGGATTGAGCGCGGTCAGACAGCGCAGCAGATCGATCCTTGGTTCGCTACGCTCGCCAAGGCACATATGCCGGTCGCACGCCTCTTTCTGATGTGGATCGACCTGAAAACCGCGCCAGGCGTGTGGGATTTCTCCGAGTACGATCAGGCCTTTCGCGCGCGGAGCGGGAGCATATTCGTATCGTCGCCACGCTGACTCCCAGTGGGCCGCCGCCCTTTCGCGGAGGCGACGGAACCCAGGGCCGCGGCATCGTCGGCAGCACGGAGGCGCGGAAGGCAGCTGCGGAGTATATCCGCACGGTGGTAAGCCGCTATAGCGCCAGCCCCGCGCTCGATACCTGGCTGCTGCTCAATGAGCCGGGACAGGGCGCCGCGAAGCAACCACTGGCGCTGAGTGGATTTCCCTCTTGGCTCGAGCGCAAATACGGTACGGTGGATGCCCTGAACCGTTCTTGGGGAGCTGCATACGACAGCTTCTCCCAAGCGCATCCGCCGGAGGGGAATAGCGCGTGGAATCTGATTCCGGCGATGGACTGGTCGGAGTATTGGCGCAGCTATCAAACGGAGGGGCTCGCCTGGTTTGCAGAGCAGGTGCGTGTGAGTGACCCGGAGCATCCGCTTCATGTCAACCCGCACAGCCGGCTTACCAACCTTGCCGAGAACAATGACGATCTCCCGGCATGGCGCGCAGTAGTCGATAGCCCTCCTGCTGAGACGCGTCCACCCGAACCGTTACAACGTTCTCGCCCCCATACACCGCATACTCCGTTATATCGAGCTCGAACGGAATATAGCCGCTTTCATGCAGGTCCAGGTGATATCCGTTCAGAAAGAATTGCGCATTTCGGAAGATGCCGTCGAAGACAATGGAGACATGTCGGCCGAGCTCCCCCGCTTCAAGGTGAAAGCGCTTGCGGTACCAAGCAACGCTGATCTCCGGATAGGTGCGCGCCACGGGGCGCGACCCATGCATAACGAGGGCAGCATCATGCACGATCGGAAGTTCTACGGCCCAGTCATGGGGCAAGCGTATGGGCTGCCAGAGGGAATCGTCGAAGCTCCACTCTGTGACTGGAAGCAGCTTGTTCGCCTTGGATAGCGTACCCAGGCGTGAGGGCGTACCGTATTCGAAGTCCCGCGCCGGCTCATTCAGATGGCCAAAGGTGAATCGCCATCCTTCATCGAAGTTGTCGCGGCGGCGCAGCTTTGCCGTTGTGATATCACCAAGGGCCAGGTGCTGCGGACTGATGGCTCCAAGCACACAGGCGGAAGAGGGCAAGCCCTTGCCGGCCGAGGCGAGCAGGCCCAACTTCATCAAGCTGCGGCGAGAAAGGCTCAAGCGGTAGACACCTCCGGTTCCAGGCCCATCGCAGGCAGGGGAGCTCTTAAGCTCCTCATCTCGGTACCAACCCGGCTTAGGTCAGAGTAGAGGATAAGTAGCGTGGGTTCGAGTGAGAACTTCAGGCAAACACATCCAGCTTTGTACTTCTAACCGAATCTCACAAAGTCCTTTACGTTAAAGGCGAAGTAACGGACCCACTTCTAACTTGTCGCCTGCGCTCGCATACTCCCAGAATGGAAGCGGGATGCAAAGCAGAGGACCGGCACGGTTGTGGGCGACTTGGATATTGGTGTGGGCGCTCGGAACGGCACTTGGGCAGCATTCACCACCCGTCGATCTGGTAAACCCGTTGATAGGAACCGCCAAGGACGGGCAAACCTTCCTGCCACCGGCGTCCCCTTCGGCATGACCCCATGGACCCCACAGACACGCTCCGGCGAGATTAGATGTGTGGCTCCGTACTACTTCGCAGATGATCGCATCCAGGGATTCCGGGGCACGCACTTTCTGTCCGGCTCCTGTACCCAGGACTATGCCAGCTTGACCCTCATGCCGTTGCCTGGTCCGGCAGATGTCTGCCTGGTATGTGTTCTCTGCCATGGGTTCTATCCGGTAGCGCCGGGGCTGCCTCGCTACTGGCCAGGGGTGCCACGGTTTGATGACATCACATTGCGCCTACCTGACGGTAAAAAGTTCCACATAATAGCCAATGGAGCAGAGACCGGACGGTGGAAGGTGCAGCAGATTCGCTTGAATGGTGTTCCCCATAATCAACCATGTATCTCTCAGGGGCAGCTCATCGCTGGCGGAGAGCTGACGTTTGAGCTTGCACCTGCTGATTAGACCTATGACTCACAAGCAACCAGCCTCTGCATGACCGTGCTCGGCGCCAGCTTCCAAGTGCGGAACATCGCTGTCTAACGGCTATTAAGCGCGCAGTTGTCCGTTCAGACCTAAGAGCTGGAACTCACCGTCAGCTGTCTCACTTTCTTCCCCGACCCAGATCAGCCGCGCCCTGATCCAGCGGAGAGCTCCCCAGATAGCGCAACTCAAGAGGACCGGAAGGAACAGCTCCATCAACCTTTGTTCTGCACGCAACTCAATCCAGGCGATGCTGTAGAGCAAAGGCGGTAACACACCTATGTACAGTGTCAGCACCGCCGGCAGGTTGGTCTTCCCCGGTGATCTCGGTCGAGTGAAGGGAGCACCCCGCTGAGCGACGAAGAAGCTTTCTACCAGTGTGAGACAGAAACATGAGCCCCATACAGCTTGCACAAGGAGCGCACGCCACTCCCAGCCAAGCCCCACACAGAGTGCGGTCAGGGTGATGATTGCAAGCAGGCCCACGCCAGCAACCCAGCGACGAGTGGCGTGAACACATGCCTGCTGCTCCACGCCAGCAACACGGAAGATCCATCGTGCAGGTAGATTCTGAGGAACGGCAAACGTGCTGTGTAGCCCCGCGACGATCCAGAACAGTAGCAAAGGCAGGACAGCATGCAGCCCGAAGCGGGACGCCGCAAGCTGCGGCCGCCCCGCTTGCACGCTCAACTGAATCGAGCAGGAGAGCGCCAGTGCCACCCCGATGCCGCAGTAGATCGCCAGATACACCTGATAGCGGCTGTTCCGGCTCATGGTCTTCCCTATGAAGCTGAAGATCGCTCGCTCTGCGGAGGTGGAGATCAGGCGGCCTTGCAGAAAAGCCCACCACCTTACCGGTGCGTTCGCGCGAGTTGAGTCACCCTGAATCGCCATCCGTTGCATCCTGATCCAGGCCAGGGGATAGAACAGGATTGCGGCTCCAATCCCGGCGCCGACCGCCAGCCACGCCGTGTGGGACGCAGGCTCTGCGAAGGCTTGTGCCGACGCTCCATGCAGCAGCTTTTGGTAGACACCAAGAAACCAGATCGGGGGGACGCATCGGGCAACGGTTCCTGGGTTTTCGAGCACCTTAGCCATGTCATCGCCAAAGCGAGCATATGCCACGATGAGAAATCCAAGGGCTGCCGTTGCGATAACCTGAAGCACCCACATGACTCGCCGGAACAAGTTGGACGGCAGCACGCAAACGAGCAGTCCACCCACAGCCATGATGCTCGAAATGGCGAAGAGCCCGGCCAAGCCGACCGCAACACCTTGTGCCCAGACCATTCGCCAGAACACGCCCTTGCTCACGGCAGGGAGCATGAACACGCCGAAGCCATTCGCAGCCACCAGAAAGAGGGCGAGAAAGCCGCTCAAGGCTACAGCTTTCGCGAGGAGCAAATGCCGCGGCCGCAAGGGTAAGGGCGCAAGAACAAGGAAGTCCAGTCGGTCCGGAAACAGCGTCTCCCACTCGAAGATCGCTACACCGGCCATCGCAACAAATGAGTAGAGGACGAAGAAATACTGGTCTTCGATCCTTCCCCACAGAGGTCGTTCCGGGTAGGAGTTCTGCAGGAAGAAGGCCAGAATCAGACCGGGGGCGGCAACGATGGACGCCGCCCGCACCACCGTCGTGATCGCCTCTCCATCGGAGTCCAGCACGTCGTTGTCGAAGAAGCGCCTGAAGAAGTGCCGTGTCAAATGCCTCGTGATTTCGAATCTATGCATGGTTCACCGCCATCACGCGTACGAGATCCCGGGCTACCTGCTCCGTGTCGCTCTGCTGCACCAACTGCGCAAACACGGACTCCAGGCTGGGAAGATTGGTCATGGTGACGAGTTGCTGTGGTGAAGCATCCGCAACGACTTTTCCCTTCGACAACACAATCACCCGATCGCACACTCGCTCCACAACCTCGAGCACGTGGGAGATGTAAAGAATGGCTTTGCCTTCTGCCGCTAAAAGAATGAGCAAATCCTTGAAGAGACGGGCGGAAACGGCATCCAGGCCTGAGAGCGGCTCGTCAAAGACGACCAGTCGCGGATTGTGCATCAATGCAGCGGCAATCAGGACTCGCTGGCGCATTCCTTTGGAGTAGTTGGCCATCGCCGCATACTGTGCCGCCTCCAGACCCAGGAGCCGAAGCAGTTCGGTCGCTTTCATCTCGATCAGAGCTTCGGACATGCCGCGCAGACGTCCCGCAAGCTGCAGGTACTCCATGCCGGAAAGATGCGTGTAGACATGAGCCTCCTCCGGCACATAGCCGAGCTGCGCTCGATACCCCTGCAGGTCATCCCGGATGTTCCGGCCGTCAAACACCACCCTTCCGGAAGTGGCTTCAATCAGGCCGATCACGATCTTGACCGTTGTCGATTTGCCTGAACCGTTCGGCCCCAGGTATCCCAGAACTTCGCCGGCTTTCAGAGTGAAGCTCACATTAGAAACCGCCGGAATACTGCGGTAATGTTTGGAGACGTTTCGCAATTCCAACATGCGCCCACCTATGTAGTGAACTACTCTGGGATAGAATACTACATAGGTACAAGCTGTATTTCTACCTCTCCTACATGCCCACTCGTCTCTCCCACAGCGCGGCGCTCATCCTCAAGGCTCTGAGCCTCGGCTATCGCTTTGGCTTCGACATTATGGAGATCACAGGTCTTCCGAGCGGAACTGTGTACCCGGCCCTCCGGCGTCTCGAACGGGATGAACTCGTCTCCTCACAGTGGGAGGCGGAAGCTGAAGTGAGCGGCTCTGGCCGGCCTACCCGGCGCTATTACAAGATCACCTCGCTAGGCAAAGCCGCGGCTCTGGTCGCCACCGATCGTTACCCCCTGCTGTCTCGCCTGCTGCCGGAGAAGCACGCATGAGACCTCTTCCGTCTTGCTTGGAAGACATCCTGCTCAAATGCGGTCAGCGGCTGGTGCCTGCGGATCAGAGAGTCGAATGGCTACGTTCCTGGCAGGGAGAACTCTCGTATGAGCATCACCGTGGCCGACATGATCTCTCCATGGGACTGGTTCGTGATGCGCTCTGGCTCCGTGCCGATCGCTGGCGACAGGTACTGTCAGGAACAGCGGTTCTCTGCCTTGTAATGCTCTCTTCTCTCGTCGTCGTTGCTGCACTTCCAGCGGTCGTATTCGCCGACTACACCGGAGACCTACTCGGCTTCAGTGCGCGTATGCTCCCGCGTTTCACGGTTGCGTCCGGTCTTACCCTGTTTGTCAGCTACGCAACCTCGTTTGCAAACATCGCCATGCCTGATTCCAAATCGTCGAGACCCTGGCTTCGCGCCTGGACGTTCCATGTTGCAAAGGTCTTTCTCCTATTGCTCCTGTCGGCGTTCGTGAGCGTTGACGTGTGCCGTCCTCTTGAGGTCAAAGCCTGCTTTGCCGCGCTGCCCATGGAATTGTTCCTTTTCGTCATCATGGCGCTGTTTGGTCTCCGATGGAACCTTCTCGATGGGCAAGGCCGCTGTCGACATTGCCTTCGCTCGCTTGCCCCGCCCCAGCGAATCGGCCGCCCTTCTTGGAACTTTCTCGAATACAACGGGAACGAACTCACTTGCCGAGATGGACACGGGCTACTCACCGTCCCTGAGCTTGAGACAAGCTGGTGCAGGTCCAGTGCATGGATTGAACAACTGCCCTAAGCCGGCCTACTTATTACTTTAGTTTCGGCTGTCTTTCGTCGCTACAGGGTCTAGACCAGTCGGCGAGCGTGTCGCACAAGGAGAAAACGGACCCTAGTAGCACGCAAATCGTGCCGGAACGACACGTAGCGTTGAGGTAATGGGATGGTCCATCGTCTCCAACTCAGCTGTGGCAGGATGTAGGCGAGCACAGGAGGATTCTCCCATAAACGTCCACGTTTGCGGCATCGACATCGGCAAGACGGTCTTCCACCTTGTTGGCCTGAGTAAGGCGGCCATATTCTTATCAAGAAGCGCTTCAGCCGCAAGCACCTGCTTACGCATACGGTGAACATGCCGACGTGCCTGATTGGCATTGAGGCCTGTCCTGGCGCTCACTTTCTGGCCCGTGCTTTGCGTCTGCAGGTCGTTCAAAGTGGCTCTGATCTGTTCCGTTCCTCGGCTGACGGGTTCCCGATCCGCACGCACGTACGTGCGTGATAAATTCGCCGGACCCGATAGACGCTCCACTGAGAGCCAAGTAAGAGTGCCTGGAATGCCACAGCGGTGCTGTCATCTCCGCTTACCAGCGTGATTTGGATCAGGCTCTCCTTTGGATAGAGGGTGCCACGCGGATTCAGGGCTAGACTGAGCAGTTCCAGGAGCATGGCATCGGCGACCTGCTCGGGATGTCGGCGCTGCCGTTCTAGCGCGTCGGCCTTAAGTGCGTTGAAAGGACACTCGACACACGCACTCTTCTGCCAGACGATGCCGAAGGCCGCCTTCAGATAGGCAAGGCAATCTTCCCGGCCCCATCCCCACTCCACCAGCGGAAAGAAGCTCTCGCGGGCCGGAGAATCGTAGCGGACTGTTCTCTCGATGCGAGTTTGCTCCTCGCGATTGAACCCGAAGGCGATTCGGCGGCCCGTTGCGGACTGACACTCAGCCACGCGGCGCGGTTCGGCGACGTTGTAGCCGAAGGCGTGTCGCACCGAACCCGTCTGATGCTGCCTGAGCCATGTTTCGAGGACGAAGGCTTTGAACTTCAGACTGCAACGGTGCCTCACCACCGAACTGAGGAACGGTCCCGTTGGAACGCAGCTCATCTGAAAGGCGATAGTCGCCCTGCAGATAGAAGTGTGAAGGTGACTTGCTATCCTCCAGCACGGTGATGCCGGCAGCCTCAAGGTGACCATGACGCGCCAACTGGACGTAACGGATCCCGTGCTTTCGCATGAGTGGCAGGATGTACTCGGTGACATCCCGGCCGGTGTCGGCATACTCATCTCCGGTCTGGGCGGTAATGACGACCAGATAGGCAAGACCACACTGACGTGTTTCAGGCTCGAACACCCATAGGACAAGGATCGCGGTGGAGTCGACTCCCGTCTGGCCCTAGGACTTTGAAAGATCTGTACAGGCCGGGCACGTCTTCGAATCGGCTTCACCGCACCGCCCATCTCGGCGGGGAATCTTCCCGTCTTCTAAACAAGTTCGTGAAGGGAACCTCTTCGCTTGTAGTTTTCCACGACACGAAACAGCCTCAAGCCTTCTGTGACAAACTTGCACTCGGATCAGCAAATCTGGGGCTTCAACACTGACAACTATCGTTCCACCTTCGCGCATATTCCTTGAAGGATCCGCGCATGAACAGACGTCCCGGACGGCCTTCTGGAGGGAAGTTCGCAGTTGTGCGTGGCTGGGAACACCGTTGGCTCTGGGCGAGCTGGGCTGGATGTCTACCTACATCGTCGACGCGCTGATGATCGGCCGCATGCCGCATTCGGCGCTGTCCATCGCTGCGTCCTCGCTCGGCACAACGATCTACTACGGCATCGTGTTCTTTGCGATTTACATGCTGAACGGCCTAGAAACGATCGTGGCGCAGGCCGCGGGGCGCGGGGATCGTACGGAGTGCGTGCGGATCGTGATGCAATCCATGTGGATCGTGGTCGTGGGCACGCCTCTTGTCATAGGCGTGGATCTTGGCGCGATTGCTTTGCTGCCGCACTGCGGTGTCGCGTTGGATCTGACGCGTGAAACAGCGCGCTTCACGCACGCGCTCGTGTGGTCCACGTTGCCGTTGATGCTGTACATGGTCGTGCGCCGGTTCCTGCAATCCGTCAACCGCGTGGCGCTTATCTCGGCGTCGCTGCTCACCGCCGGCGGCATCAACTGGCTCTTCGACTGGCTGCTCATCTTAGGCCACGGGCATGTGGGTCGCTGGCACATACCGGCGCTGGGTCTGCCGGGTTCAGGATGGGCGACCGTGATTGTGCGCTGCTGGATGCTGATTGTTCTGCTGCCCGGCGCGTATCTTGCCTGCCGCAAGCTGGATGTCTGGCCAGAATGGCGCATGCTCGTGCCCGATGCCACGCGGCTCAAGGCGCTGCTTGGGATCGGCTGGCCGTCCGGGCTGGAGTTCTCACTTGAGCTGGGGGTGTCCACCGCGATGTCCGTGCTGTGCGCGCGGCTCGGCACCACGCTGCTGGCAGCCCACCAGGTCACGCTGGACTTGAACGCCTTTGTTTACATGGTGCCTGCAGGCCTGTCCTACGCGACCATGATCCATGTCGGCCAGGCCGCGGGGCGGAATGATCTCTCCTGGATTCGGCGTGCTGTGCATGCGACCATGCTGCTCGCCATGAGCTATAGTGCGATCGCGAGCCTCGTCTTCCTCACCTTTACGCACCGGCTTGCAGGCGTGTACAGCAACGATCCGCATGTGGTCAGTGCTGCCATTCCGCTGTTCTGGTTGTGCAGCATCCTGATCCTCGGCGATGCGCCCTCAGTGCTGCTGGAGGCGGCATTTACCGGGCTCGGCGACACGCGCACGCCGCTTTGGGCCGCCATTCTTTCCAACTGGGTGATCGGTATGCCGATCTCCTGGTTGCTGGCCTTTCCCCTCGGTTTCAACGTGGTGGGCTTATGGATCGGTCGCGCCTGTGCGTCCGTAAGCTCAGCCGCGATTCTTATGTTGCTATGGAGGCGGCGGATGCGTGCGGAACGGCATAGCGACGCTCCGCTGACATTGCCCCTGCTCAATCCACTTCGCGCGCATTGAGCCATGCGTAGAGTCCCTTTTCTCTCCTTGAGGTCTTACCGAAATGAAACGCGCCCTTGTGCTTCTCTCCACGTTGTTGATCGTTCCCGCGCCACCGTTTTTTGCGCAGTCCACGCTGGGCAGCATCTCCGGCACGGTGCAGGATAGCTCTGGCGCCGTGGTGCCGCACGCGACGGTGCGCCTGCACCGCCAGGAAAGCAACACAGACATCACGTTCACGGCGAACGATGCCGGCGACTACACCGCCGTCGATCTCGCCGCGGGTCATTACGACATCCGTGTGAACGGCGGGGCCGGCCTGGCGAGCACGGTGGCCGCAAACATCACGCTCGACTCGCGTCAGCAACTCCGCTTCAACATCACGCTCAAGATCAGCGCCGCGAACGAGACGGTGACGGTGAACGCGACAGATGCCGGCGTGGTCAACACCGCGAATGCGCAGGTGTCGGCCGTGCTGACGCCGGAGGCGGTACTCGATCTGCCGGCCAACTATCGTGGCGCCGGATCCACCTCGCCCTTGAACGTGGTGCAGGCGCTCCCGGGCGTGCAGCCGGACAGCGCCGCGTCTCCCCCCACGCCTTCGACACATCCCGCTCCCGCGGTGCGCTTCTCCATCCAGGGCGGTTTGCCCTCGCAGACCGAGACCACGGTCGACGGTATCTCCGCGCAGAACCAGACTAGCAATAACGTGCAGGCTGACGCGCTCCCGTCGGCTGAGTCCATCGCCGAGATCCGCGTAGATGGCGTGAGCAACAACGCCGAATATGGACAGCCCGGCGAGATCACGACCATTACCAAGAGCGGTACGGAAAAGGTTCACGGGTCAGCGTACTTCTACTTCCAAAGCGATGCGCTGAACGCGACACCCTACGGCACAGACGCGCAAACCAAGCCCCAGATCAGTGCGAAAGACTTCGGCGCCAGCATCGGCGGGCCCCTGGTGCTTTCGCACGTCTACAACGGACGCAACCGCACCTTTCTCTTCGGCGCATATGAGGGCTTGCGCTTTCCGCAAACGATTCCGATCCGCGCTACTGTGCCTACGGTGCTGATGAAGCAGGGCAACTTCTCGCAGGAGGACGCTGCGCCGCTACAAAACCCGCTTACCGGGGGCACACTCAACAACGCACAGGTGCCGATGAATCCTGTGTCGCAGAAGTTCCTGCAGTTCTATCCCGATCCCAACATAGACGCGAACCTGTCGACTGCCGCGGCGATTGCCGACCGGGGATACAACTACCTGAGTTCCCGGCGCAATGACATCGACTCCGACCAGTTCGACGTGCGCGCGGACCAAACTTTTAGCGCCAAGGCAAGCGCGTTCGTGCGCTACTCCTGGAAAAACAACAACCAGACTCAGCCTGCGGACCTGGCTCTTCCCAACAGCAACTCGTACGCGCGCTACCGTGTGCTGTCCAGCAACTTCGCTTATGCGGCTACGCTGCACCTGGCCAATGAGTTTCAGTTCGGCTTCACGCTCGAGCAGGACGGCAACAGCAATCCGTTCAACGGCCTTGGTTTTACGCAGAGCACCGGCCTGCAAGTCGGTGTGACGCCGTTCTTCAACGGCATTCCGCACATCAACTTCAACAACGGCGCTGCGCCCATCACCTCCATCGGCGAGCGCCTGGACTACGAAGAGCAATCGCATGTATTCCAGTACATCGATACGCTGACCTGGACGCGTGGCTCACATGAGGTGCGTGCCGGCTTTGACACTCGGCACTTGCTGGCGCATACCGAAGCGGGTGGGGACACCGTTTCGATCAACTACGGAAACTTCTACTTTGACCAGCAATACTCTGCGACGGGCGACCAGTTTGCCGACTTCCTGACCGGTGTTCCTTACCAGAATCAGAGCAACAACATCCGGCAAGACAACAATGCGGTTACCAGCAGCTACGCCTTCTTTGTGCAGGACAACTGGAAGGCAACACCGTGGCTGAACGTCACCTTCGGTATGCGTTACGAGCTCCATCCCGCGCTCGCATCTACCAATGGTCTGGACGGCAACTTCAGCCCTCTAGGGCGCACGGGGCAACTTATCTACCCGGCAGGGTATGCCAGTTCGCTCGATACCCAAGAGCTTGCCAACGTGAACGCCTGCCCTGCCGCGGGCATTACGAACCCATACGCGACCGGAGCCGCCGTAAACGGCATCGGATGCACGCCGGTTGTGACCAATAAACAGGCTGGCCTGCCTGCGGGTCTACGCACAACGCCGGCGCTTCGCTTCGAACCACGTCTCGGTTTTGCGCTCCGTCCTTTCGGCAATGAGAAAACCGTGATCCGCGGCGGCGCAGGCTACTTCAACATCACCACCACAGGCGCGCTCTACTATGCGCTCGAGCAGACTCTCCAGCAGAACTATCAGACCTTCTCCAACTTCTACTCGACAGGGGCGAACACGGCCGCATCGAACAGCTTCGCTGCGCCCACCTTCGTGTTTCCCAATACCTCGGCCAGCGGGCAGTTTGCGCCCGCGCTGGGCAGCGTGTATTTCTATGCGGCGGTGGATCCGCAGTGGCACGACCCGTACTCGCTGCAGCAGGATCTTTCGATTGATCATGACTTCGGGCACAACTTCGGCGGTCGCCTCTCGTATATCGGCATGCACACGTGGCACCTAGTGTGGCAACCGCAGTTCAACCAATTGGCCCGTTCCACCACGCGATTGGCTTCGCAGGCCGCAGCAACGGACTACCCGTTCCCGAACTTTTACCAGATCACGCGCCGCAGTCCCGGTGGGGAAGCCGACTACCAGTCGCTGCAGGCAGAGTTCTTCCGCCGCTTCAGCGGCGGCTTCTCGCTGGACTCGACCTACACGCTTGCCAAGAATCTCGCGGATAACCAGGGCACCAACGGCAATTATTCCTCGTCCGCGGGATTTGTCGACGAGCAGGGTGGCTACAACCCAACGGATAGCACGAACGCTCGACTCGACTACGGCAACGTGGCCGGCACGCGTCACCAGCGTTGGCTCACGACTGCCATTTATGAGCTGCCCTTCGGCCGCGGCAAACGCTTCGCAGCCAACACAGGCCGACTGGCGGACGCTCTGCTTGGCGGCTGGCAACTGAGCAGCATCTTTCTGCTGCAGAGCGGCCCGGCGCTCACCGCATACTTTCCTGCGGGGGCGATCGATCCATCGGGCACGGGCTCGGGGACCTATTTGGGCGGTGCCAACCAGCGGCCTGACCGCATCGGCAATCCGAACAGCGGCCCGCAAGACCGCAATCACTGGTTCAACAACGATGCGTTCGCATGCCCAGGTAGCACATCTCCCGCTTCGATCAGCACCTGCGATGTCGGGACCGGATCACTGCCCATCGGCCGCTTCGGCACGGAGTCGATTGGTGATCTGCGCGGACCTGACACCGTTAACCTTTCCACAGGGCTCAGCAAAGCCGTGCACCTGACCGAGCAAGTACGCTTAAGAGCGGAGGCGACCTTTACCAACGTGCTGAACCACACCAACCTGGCCGACCCTACGCTGGATCTCACGTCCTCCGGCTTCGGCGTTATTCAATCGGCGCGCGGCTCGGACTTTGGAGGAAGCCGAACGGGTCAGGTATCTCTGCGGCTGGAATTCTAGGTTCATGCGTCACCTCTTCGCAAGCCACATGAACAGCCGAGTATCGGCGTACCGCTGTGCGCAAGCAAGATCGATGAAGTGATCGAGTTCGCTCTAAACCGCAGTTTGTCGCCCGCCTTGGTAGCTGAATGCAATTCGAAATGACCGGACAGGAAGCTGCTTAAGGATAAGCTCCATAATTTCTGCGTAGCGCTTTCGAGCATTTCTACAATCAGATCCTGCTGCGGCATCATTCAAAGAAGTCCCGCTCGGGAGCGAGCGAGAGATCGCGGTCGATTAAGAAATAGTGCGCCCCTGCCGAATCGAGATCCGCAAACACTTTCTCAAGAGCAATGCCGTGCATTTGCTTAGCACGAAGCGGTTCACTCGATAATGCATCCTTGTGAGACTCTTCATCGCGAAAGAGGAATCGTCACTTCTAGGGTTGATCCGTTGATTGCCGTCAAGAGCAGGGAGTTCGTCGTCGGGGCGGACACATCGACGGTGCGATCGCCTTCGTACTGCATGATGTGGTAATAGGCCTCCCAGTCGTTCCAAAGGATCGGCGGATGTACGGGCGAGTCGGGGTCGTGGAGAAAGGTGAGGAACGCCGCGACGAGCTGCCGTGTACGCGGGATGCCCACCAGCTAATCGCCATGGTACCAGTGCTGCCAAAGTCCGATTTCGACGGAATGTTCCTGCGCGAGAATGCGGTCGAGCGCGTCCTGCGCTTGTTGGGCGTCCCGGATAGCCGACGGCAGGTCGCGGCCATTCTTTGCGAGAATGGCGTTTGAAACGGAGAGCAGCGCCGCGTTGCTTTCGCGCTGGATGGCGATTGTGAGAACTTCGGCGTCGTAGAAGGGCTTGCGCTCCGGCGGTACCTGCGACTCAGCAGCCTGCGCTACTTGCCAAGCGGCGTCCCAGCGCGGTGCGGCTTCCGCGCAGACTTTTACTTCCCTGTTTGCGAGCGCCACGGCCCGTGCGAAGCTGCCGGAGCCGGTGATGTGGGGTGGGGCCCACTTGGGGGCCTGGTCCTGCAGGTAGGCGAGCGGGAAGTTGAGCATGGCGCTGAGCATCATCTCGCGAGCTTCGGTGTGATAGATCTGATCGCCGTAGACACGGGGCTGCTCGCCGCGATGAGCTTCGGTGGGGAGGTAGGCGGGGGCGGCATAGTACTTGTGGTATGCGTCGATAACGGCCGGAGCTGCTGCCGTGCCGAACTCCTCTTCCGCCCACTGGCGCAGGTATTCGTCCGAGGTTGCGCCCTGGGCGCCGCTCCAGGCGAACTGCATGGTGGCGCGGGCGGTCATAGCGACGGGGCGGATATCGCTGGTATTGACAAGAAAGACGCTGGTCGCACCCGCCTTCTGGAGGCGTGCCTGTTCGCTCAAGATGCGTTCGGGTGAGACCATCTCGGTCAGCTGGTTGGCCTCGTTGTTCATCATGGCGATGTGGAAGTAGGCACCGGCACCGGGCTTGATGGTGCTGATGCCGGTGCCTTCACCCGGGGGACCGGGAGCCCAACCCGTGAGGAGATCTTCGTCGTTGATGAAGAAGCCGCGGTAGCGGAAGACAGGAGCGGGGAAGAGCTGCCTGAAATTTGCAGGGATGGTGAGGGAGGCGCGTTTTCGCGGCTGGTTGTCGGTCCAGAAGTACATGGGATCAACACCGAGGAATTGCTGCGAGAACTGGTAGATGGCGAAGACAGTGCCGCGCATGTCGGCGCCGGCAAGGTGGACCCGCGGCAATCCATTGCGGCCGGCAGGGCACTCGACGTCGATGCCGAAGCTCTCGGCAGGCGCTCCTGCCTGCAGCAACCCGCGTGTGCCGGGCACCTCGCCGATCACGATTGCTGAAGGCGCGGAGGCCGGCATCTGATGTAGTACTGACGGCTTGCTTCCGAAGACCTTCTCCATGTCCGTGGCGAGATCCTCGGCTGCGGCAAGTACGCCTGACGGTGCGGCTGACGAAACGACCAGCGGCGTTCGAGGGCCTACCGCAATGGGTTGACGGCAAGGCTGGGCGTGGCTCGCGACGGCGACGGCAAAGGACAGCAGGGAAAGGGAAAGCAGAAAGGTCCGTGGGATCATTGGGTCAAGGTTCCGTTAGTGCCTGTGAATTTAATGCCTGTGAATGAAGAGGGAGTGCCAGAAGGTTTCGCGAGGTCAGTGCTTGTAGCTTCAGGACGGCCAAACTCCGGGCTGCCGTCCGCGTTCCATCTGAACCTCTGGATGCGGGGCGACCGATAACTTCCGCAGCCTTGGCCCGAAGCCTCGTTGGCGTGACAGATGATCCAGTCCTCTTTGCCGTCGGGCGATCGAAAGAAGCCGTTATGGCCTGGAGCGAAGACGTGGTGTTCGCGGTTCTGGCGGAAGAAGGGATGGTTGAACTTGGTCCAGGAAGCGGCCTTGAGCAGGTTCGAGCCGGAAGCGGCCCGGACGACACCAAGCTCCTAGTGTGCTGTCTCTAAAGTTCGCTTACAAAAGCGGGCAACGGAGTCTAGGATTTGGTCTGCCGTTTTGTGCCAGATGAGCGGCTTGGGGTTGCTATTGCTGTGGTCGATGTAGTTGCGGATAGCCTGTTCCAGCTCCTTGGTGGAGCGATGGACTCCGCGCCGGAGCTGCTTTTCGGTAAGCATGGCGAACCAGCGTTCGACCAAGTTGAGCCAGGAGGCCGAGGTTGGGGTGAAGTGCAGGTGGAAGCGTGGCCGCTTGGCCAACCAGTTGCGGATCAACTTCGTCTTGTGGGTGCCGTAGTTGTCCAGGATCAGGTGAACGTCCAGTTCCGGCGGGACGTTCTTCTCGATGGTGTCCAGGAAAGCGCGGAACTCGACCGAGCGATGGCGGCGATGGGTCTCGCCGATGATGTCGCCGGTCTTGGCGTCGAGCGCGGCGAACAGGCTGGTGGTGCCGTGGCGGGTGTAGTCGTGGGTGCGGCGTTCGACCTGGCCGGCGCGCATGGGCAGCAGCGGAGCGGTGCGGTCGAGCGCCTGAATCTGGCTCTTTTCGTCCACGCACAGGACCAGCGCGCGTTCGGGCGGGTTCAGGTAAAGGCCCACGATGTCGCGCACCTTGTCGATAAACAGCGGGTCGCGCGACAGCTTGAATGTCTCCGACCGCTGCGGCGCCAGCGCAAAGGCGCGCCAGATGCGATGAATGCTGGCGCGGCTGAATCCGGTCTTGGCGGCCATGGAGCGCGTGGACCAGTGCGTGGCGTCGTCCGGCCTAGACTCCAGCGTCAGCGCCAGGACACGCTCGATGTCCTCGTCGCCCAGCTTGCGCGAGGTGCCGAGACGGGGCTCGTCGAGCAGGCTGTCGATGCCGCCGTCGAGAAAACGACGCCTCCACTTGCCCACCGTCTGCAGCGTGGTGGAGACCTGTTCGGCGATGGCGGTGTTGCTCAGCCCGCCGGCGGCCAACAGGACAATCCGCGCCCGCATGGCCAAGGCCTGGGCCGTCTTGCGCCGTCGACTCCAAGAGATCAGTTGACGGCGTGGCTCTTCCTCGATCGACAGCGGCGCAAGTGGACGGCCCTTCGGCATCGGAGTTCTCCCACTCCATCCGATGACGCAACCCTCCATATTTATGCTAATTATTTTAGAGACAGGACACTAGTAATCGGTCCAGCAGCCAGACCCGGAATACACGAGGAACATGTCTTTGCCGTGCTAGAGGATCTCGGGGCCTTCATGGACCTCGATACGCGGAAGAGCGGGCCGGTTGGGCAGGTTGGGCAGGTCGCCCACACGTTCCCAGGGGTACGTGGGAACCGAGATTACGGTGCGCTTGGAATGTATGGTCCAAGGGTTCTTCAGGCGAGCGATGTAGATGCGCTGCTCGCCATCGCTAGATCCTTCCCAACCGGACCAGACCATGTAAGCCCTGCCGGCGGCTTCAAACACAGAGGCGTCAATCGCCCAGTGGTCAGTGGCATCGGAGACCTTTCCGCGAAAAGGCCAGGTGCCGTTGAGCGGGTCGGCAGCCGGGTTCTCGACGACGTAGATACGGTGATTTTCGTTGTGCCCGTCATCTGCGGCAAAGTAGATGTACCACTTGCCGCCGAGCCGGTAAAGCTCCGGCGCCCAGATGTCCTTGGAGTAAGGACCCATGGCGGGAGCGGTCCAGACGGTCTTCACCTCGGCGTGCTCCAGGTCGGTGATGTCGCGCGTACGACGAATGGTGAGGTCGTGTTGGGTGGTGTTCATGTAACAGTAAATGCCGTTCGCGGAGGTAATCCAGGGGTCCGGTCCGACCGTAAGGAGCGGGTTGCGAAACGTGGCGGCAACAGGCTGAGCGCATGCCCGGAGCAGACCGGCTAACGCAGGTATCAGGCTCAAACATGCAAGCAGGCCCATCCATCGCAGGCTTGCATACCGGACAGGCCTCGCCGCCCATTTGAGGTTCTGAGGTAAGTTCATCGTTTTCTCCCGTGTACAGCCGTACCATTGAGCTTCGGCGTTTGCTTGGTCCGCATGCGCCCATAATGTAAGCGCTATCATCCTTCCTTCCCATGCCGCCGTCCAACCAACTTATTTTTTATATGCGCCACCCGAGCGTGGTTGCCGTTTGTTCCTGGTTCTGCGTGGGTGCTCTCGCGCAAAAGCTATTCACCTACATAGGCCGAATGCATCCATGCATTTTCTTTCTCCTGTTGCCTTCGCGCAGCAGACGCTCGGCAGCTTGAACGGCGCCGTTACCGACCCAAGCGGCGCTATGGTCTCCGGCGCAGCTATAGAGCTGGTTGGCGATCAGAACGGCATCAGACTCTCGGTCATCTCCAAGAAGGACGGCACCTATCAGTTCCAAAACCTGCCGGTCGGCATTTACAGAACGGTGCGATGCCTGAGCCTCCCGAATACGCAAGGAGCGCTGTCATGGACGGTTCATCATCGGTTCAAGCTGCTGTAACCCTCAACTGTCTACCGTAAGGCATGAACGTTAACCTACGGTTGTATGCACGCGCTGCGGCGGTGCTATGCACGTTGTTGTTCCTCCTGCTTTTCCCTGGCGCAGCTCCAGCCCAGTATGAGAATGGCAGCATTCTGGGCACCATCCGTGATCCGAGCGGAGCTCCCATCGCTCATGCCAAAGTGACGGTGACGAACACCGCGACCGGCACCAGCGTCCAGACGGAGACTGGTGACATCGGCGAGTATGATGTGCCTCAGCTGCGTGCGGGCAAATACACCGTGTCTGCTTCCGCCGCAGGCTTCTCTGATGCGGTGGCGCAGAACATCACGGTCTCGGTCAACAACCGCCAGCGTATCGACCTAAAGCTCAAGGTCGGGGATACCGCGGTCTCGGTCGAGGTCTCCGATGTCACGCTGCAGGTAGAGACCGAGTCCAACCAACGCGATCAGACCTTCACCAACCAGCAGACCGAAGCTCTGCCGCTGGTGAACCGGAACTACACTGACCTGCTGGCGACCGTCACCGGCGTGCGCCAGGCACCCACCGCGGCGACCACGTCCAGCAATCTGAATGCGGAGGTGCGCCAGGGCGCGTACAACGTCAATGGGCAGCGCTCGGTCTTCAACAACTTCCTGCTCGACGGAATGGACAACAACTCCTACGGCGAGTCAAACCAGGGCTTCGATAACCAGATCATCTCCGTGCCGCCCGATTCGGTCGCGCAGTTCAGCGTAGTCACCAATAATGAAGGCGCGGAGTACGGGCGCAGCTCCGGCGCGACCATCAACGTGGCGACGCAGTCCGGCAGCAACCAGTTCCACGGAACGGCGTACGAATTCCTCCGCAATACCGACCTCAACGCCGCCGGCTTTTTCAAGCCCACGCTCATCGGCACCACCGGCAACGTGCCGTTCCAAAAGCCGACGACGAACCGCAACCAGTTTGGATTCAACGTCGGTGGCCCGATTCTCCACGACAAGTTCTTTTTCTTTCTTGACTACGAAGGCCTGCGCGCAATCACCAAGCCGCTCTTCGCGCTCACACTGCCCACGCAGAACGAGCTGAATGGCATCCTCGTCGTGCCGGTCCGCAACCCACTCACCGGCGTGGTGTACCCGGCGGGCACAGCGATCCCCGCGGTCGCCATCAACCCGCTCTCGCAGGGGATCGTCAACGTCTTCAAGACCATCTCCGGCCTGCCGGCCTCGGGCGCCGCGACCACAGGCGTCAACGTCAACGACTACTCGGTGCTGGTGCCATTCAAGGACTTCTACGACAAGGGCGACCTTCGCCTCGATTATGTTCCCAGCGCCACGCAACGGTACTTCATCCGCATCAGTGACCGCAAGGAGACGGGCACCAACTACAACACCATCGTCGAGCCGCTTGACGGCCAGAGCTCCGGCCCGCAGCGCATCCTCGACCAGCAGATCGCCGCGGGTTACACGGGCACATTTGGCGCCAACCGCGTGCTCGACGTGCGACTCGGCATCTCTAAAACTAAGGCCGGTAAGACGCCGCTGAGCATCGGTTCCACCAGTTTCAACATCCCTGGCCTGCCCACCGCCGCAAACCTCGCAGGCGGTCTGCCCGCGATCGGCATCTCCGGCGGCTTCGCCAGCTTCGGCCGTCAAACGACTAACCCGCAGTTCCAGAACCCCTCGCTTCTGGACCCCAAAATCAATTACACGTGGGTCAAGGGCACCCACTCGCTCAAGTTCGGCTATGAGTGGGAGAAAGTCTGGATGGGCGTGCTCGACAATAACCCGCTCTACGGCTCGTTCACCTACGGCGGCGGTTACTCGGCCTGCCCGGCGGGAGCCGCGGCTTCCGCCGGCACGAACCCGGCCGGCACCTGCTCCTCGGCCAGTGGCACGCCCACCTATCTCTCGACCACCAAGGTCGCCGACACCTACTGGGCCGACTTCCTCTTCGGCACCACCAATGCCTATGCCCTGGCCAACTATTTCGAGGCGCATCTGCGCCAGAACCTCCAGAGCGCCTACGCCCAGGACGACTGGACAGCGAGGCCGAACCTGACGCTCAGCCTCGGTCTGCGCTGGGAGTACGGCTCCCCCTACTCGGAGCAGAACAACTACGTCTCCAACTGGGATCCTACGACGCAGAAGGTGCTGACGCTCTCACCCGGCGCGGTCGCCGGCAACGGCATCACGCCGACCAGCGGTAGCGGCGTCTACGGCAGCACGCTCGTCAACCCTGACCTGAACGACTTCGCGCCGCGCGTCGGCTTCGCGTACGCCGCGACGCCGAACACGGCTATCCGCGGCGGCTTCGGCGTCAGCTACGTGCACTACACGCGCGCCGGCTCGGGCGACATCCTCGCCATCAATGCTCCGCAGGCGCAGTTCGCAGCGGTGAGCCAGATCACTCCCAGCACCGCCAATCACTGCACCACGCCGCTGCCCGCGCAGATTGTCCCCACGGGCTCCACCACCGAGACCTGTTACCTCACCTCCGACCAGGGCTTCCCCTCGGCACTGGCGACCAGCTTCAACCCGGCCACCGACAACATCACCTGGGTGCCGCGCAATACGCGTGACAGCTACGTGGAGAGCTACTATCTCGCCATTCAGCGCCAGCTCTTCAAGAACTCGCTGGTCGATATCGCCTACGTTGGCAATCACGGCCTCAAGTTGCAGCAGATCATCAACGGCAACCAGCGCAACGTCGTCGGCACCACCTTCTCCGGGACTATTGCCACTCCGGTCTACTCGCGCCCGTTCGCAAACTGGCCCTCCGACATTACCGAGGCCCTCAACGAGGCGTACTCCAACTACAACTCGCTGCAGGTGCGCTACGAGCAGCGCATGGTCGCGAATCTGACGCTGCTCAACAGCTTCACCTGGGAGCACTCGCTTGACAATGCCAGTGCCTCGCTTGAAGGCAACACGCCCTCCCCCCAGGACGCAACCAATCTTCGCGCCGAGTACGCCCAGTCTGATTACAACCTGCCTATCATCAACGTCACGAGCCTGATTTACGACCTGCCCTTCGGCCGCGGCCGCCAGTTCGGGCACGACTGGAACCCGTTCCTCGATGCCATCGCCGGCGGTTGGCAGATCACCGCGATCAACACCGCGCAGGCCGGCACGCCCTTTGACCTTACCTACACGCCCAACGCCGCGTCGCTGGCCTCCACGCAGATCACGGCAAACTACCGCGGTCTCAACCTGTACCGTCCCAACCGCGTGCCCGGTGTGCCACTCACGCTGGGCCGCAGCACGCCGCAGGCGAACACGGGCTACTTCCAGTACGTCAACTACAAGGCGATGCAGCTCCCCGCGACCCAGAACGCCGCCGGTCAGTACCTCTCGCCCTTTGGCAATCTCGGCCGCAACCCGGCCCGCTCGCCGGAGTTCAATGAGCTCGACCTTGACATCAACAAGCGCTTTGCGACCCCGATCGAGCGCCTCAACGTCGAGTTCCGTTCCGAGCTCTATAACCTCTTCAACCACACCAACCTGTACCTGCCCTCCAGCGCGCTCTCGGGCACGCTGACGGCCTACACCGGATCCGGAGCACAGCAGGCCAACACAGGCACACCCAGCGGCGGAGGCATCATTTCGAGCACTTTCACGCCGCGTGTGGTGCAGTTCGCCCTCAAACTCATCTTCTAACCCTTTTCAAGTCATGGAGGTCCCCGCCTCTTCATCCGATACTGTAACCTTCGCCAGCAAGTTAATTACAGCCACCAGATCCGCGCAGACTGCCTTGGTCTGACCGTCGAATCGAGCGGCGGCGACTGCAGCGTTCAGCCTCTGAACTTCGGCGCCTATGCCACAAACCACAAGCTTCCGTACGTCATCAACTTCATGTTCGATGTGCAGTTCCAGGCGGCGCGCGACCCCAGCATCACGGTGGGCTATTCCGGCAATCGCGGCCGCCATCTGGTCATTCCCGTTCCCTTCAATGAGCCCGGAATCGCGACGCCATCGCATTCGATCAACGGCGCGAAAGCTTGCGCGGCTGTCCCGGCCGCGGTTCATCGAGTAGACCGTCCACGTCCGCTTGGCTAAAGCGGTGCCACGACTTTCTCACCGTCGGGGGGCATCCCTTCAACTCGGCGGTGATGCCCGCGAACCTGGGTCGGAACTCGCCAGCAGATGCTCTAAGCGAAGCGACGCTTCACCACGCCGGCGACGCCCAGCAGACCTGTGCCGAGCAGAGCGAAGCTGGAAGGCTCGGGAGTTGTTGCGACGGTCGTGATCGTAATCGGCACATCCTCATGGACATCTGTTCCGTTGTCTCGTTCCAGCAGCGCATCGTAAGCGGAGCCTTGAGGATTGTAGAGGTTGATCTGCGCCCCATTGCTCAGAATAAAAGAGAGGCCGTTTCCATCCAGGCTGCCGACGCCGTCCGTCACAAAAAGAACATTGTCGTTGGCGGGAAAGCTATCGCCGTTTGAGGGCGTGGGAAAGGCGCCGGGTGCCAGAATGGAGTTGATCACCAGGTTCGGACCATTGGGAGCTGTTTCAGCGTTCCCGGTCACACTCGCTATCGAATACTCTCCCGGAGCCTCCAAGGTGCCCGTGGTAAGAACCCCTGAGCCACTGAACGAATTGGAAGAGTTGCCGAAGGTGAAGTTGAAGCTGTCAGCCCGAGCAGCAAGGCTCGCCGAAAGTAAGGCCGCGGCAGCCACGAGATAGCTTGAACGCATGGGAAAACTCCTGAAGATGAAGTTGCGCTCACTGTAAAGCTTTCGTGTCACACCGATGTGAATCTTCGGTTACGTACACCACCGCAACAAGCGCCCAGGCGGGATTGCGGGGATTACGCGCGCCGTCGGTTGTTGAACCACCCGCATACCGTTGCCGCTACGCAACACCGGAGTGTCGAATCAGAACGAATACATCAGGGGTTAACCATCCAGTCCAGAACCTGTAACAAAGGCGCGGTAAAAAGGCCAAGATTACAGCGTTGCAATGTTGCCGCTCCGCTTACGCACCGAGACTGCAACACGCGAGCTCGTTAGAAGTGCGCGCTAGTGGTGAAACCGTAGTTCGTGTCCTGTCATAAAGGGAGGCGTCTATGCCAACTGCAAACAAAAGCAGGTCCTTCGCTGCGCTCAGGATGACAATTTTTTTGAAGTGAACTTAGGATTCACCACACTAGGTCAACTTGTTCTGGCACCATGTGCGACTCACCTCCCCGAGGCCACCATGCAGAAGTCTCGCTCGTTTCTTCCTTCGTCTGTGTTGGTCGTTTCTGTATTGCTGCCATTTTCCTGCGCTGTTCCAGTCGTCGCGCAAGTGGATCGCAGCGGCTTAGCTGGCACGGTAACGGATCCCTCAGGGAAGCTGCTGGGGCAAGCTCACGTCACCGCGGTAGAGAACTCGACGCAGTTGCGGCGTGAAGGGGTCTCGGATGCCGTGGGAAGGTATGAGCTCGCTGCGCTTCCAGTGGGAAGATACACCATCACCGTCGATCATCCCGGCTTCGAGACGTTGACCTTCGGCAATGTGGAGCAGGTCGTCGGGAGAACGCGCACCCTGGATGCGAGTCTGAAGGTATCCGGCGGCGAGGAACACGTGGAGGTTTCGGCCGGCTCGGAATTGTTAGACCACGATACCAGCACGGTGATGGGCCTGATTGAGAGAAAGCAGGCCGACGAGCTGCCGCTCAATGGCCGCGACTGGTCGTCGCTGACGGCGTACATCCCCGGCGCCATCGACACCGGCGGCAACAACCAGCGGTCGATCCGGTTCGCCGGACGGGGCCTGGACGACAGCAACTTCACCTATGACGGCGTGGACGCAACCAACGTAGCGAATCAAACGCAGCGCGCCTGGGCGCGGCTCGCCATTCCGTTGGACGCGATCGCGGAGTTCCGCGTGGATACGCTGCTGGCAACCGCAGAGGAGGGCGCGACCGGCGGCGCGCAACTGGCCGTGGTTTCGCCCGCGGGCACAAGTCAGTTTCACGGACGCCTCTTTGAGTTTCTTCGCAACAACGTATTCGACGCGCCCGAGCCTCTCTGGGCCTCGAACGGCGAATCGCAGCAGCCGCTTCGTTTAAATCAGTTCGGCGGATCGCTGGGCGGACCCATCGTGCACGAAAAGACCTTCTTCTTTTTGGCTTCCGAAGCCTACAGGCAGGTGTGGGGATATCCGACCAGCGGTGACGTGCCGAGCGCAGCGTTCAAGGCAAGCATCCCGGCCTCATCGCCGGTATATGCGATCGTGAATGCCTACCCGGGAGCAGGCCCAAAGACAGTTGTGACGCCGTACACACCGCAAAATGACCCGGGCGACCCGTTCTACGCAAACTATGACCTGCTGACCTGCTCATGCACCCAGGTGGTGGACGAGAACTCGGTGATGCTGCGGGTCGACCAGCATTTTTCAGCCGCCACCACCGGCTTTCTGCGTTTCAACTACGACCGCTCGGTCGATACGCAGCCGGTCTCGGCTGCGGCGACGGACCTGCAGCAGAGGGTGACGACGCCGATCAATGGAGCGGTCGAGCTGCTGCATGTCTTCAGTCCCTACCTTACGAATGAGGCGAAGTTTGGGTTCAACCGGTCCACCTCGAATACCTACAACTCCGGTCAAACCGGCTCCGTGTATCAGACGGCGATCTCCTCGGGACCGGGGCCGGGATTCGTCAACGAGAACTACAACTACAACACGATCTACGCCGGGAACACGTTTTCGGAGATCGACGACCTGACCTGGCTGCAGGGCCGGCAGACCGTGAAAGCCGGCGTGGAGATTCGCGAGATCCAGCTCAACCAGAACTACGGCGAGCATGGAACCGTGACGTTTGCCACGCTGGAACAGATGGCAGCCAATCAGGTACGAAAGGCGACGCTGACGGGTGCGCTGCCGGTCAACGATCTGCGCAAGAGCTGGTTCATCGGGTATATCCAAGACGAGTACAAGGCCAGTTCCAATCTCACCCTGAACCTTGGCGTTCGCTATACGGTCTTTGACCCCTTTCACGAGACGCACGGGAAAGCCGACCCGTTCGATTTCGCGACGTGTGGACCTGAGGGGTTCTGCGGCGTGGGCGCCGGCTTCGGCCAACGGAACTTCGGCGATGTTGATCCGCGTGTGGGCGTCATCTGGTCCCCTGCCGGTCACACGAGACCGATCCTGCGCGCCGGCTTCGGAATCTACCACGAGGATGGCCAGCTCGACGATCAGAACCTGCCCGCGAAGAACGAGGTTCCCTCCTATTCCGTGACGGACGTGACCTACCCGGTCACCCCCTACTTCACCGGCAGCGGAACCCTGTCGCCGAATGCCGAGCAACGGAACCGGGAGGACTCGTATACCGAGCAATGGGACCTTTCTGTTCAGCAGGAGTTGCCTGCGAACTTCGTGACCACGTTCACCTATCTGGGAAGCAGGGGCGTGCATCTGCTCGACACCAGCGTGGTGAACCTGATCGACCCGGCCACCGGAGTTGCGCAGTACCCGGCCTTTGCTCCCGGCATCGGCTGGCGCGGCTCGGTCGGAGCGAGTTCCTATAACGGCCTCGTGGTTTCCGTGCGCCGGCCGTTCACGCACGGGCTGCTGGTGGCAGCCAACTACGCGTACACGCACGAGCTCGACAACGGCTCCAACGGCAGCGGCGACGGCGATGAGATCTCACCGCAGAACCCCTTGTGTCTGCGCTGTGAGTGGGGGAGCGGCACGTGGGATGCCCGCCACGTGGTCAACGGCAATGCTGTCTATGAGCTGCCCTTTGGCCGGGGCAAGAAGATGCTCCACCATGGCATGGCCGCCGCTATCGCCGGAAATTGGCAGTTGACCACGGCGGCGCTGGCTCGCACCGGCTTTCCGGTCAATGTGCTCCTGCCGAGCAGCTACATTTCGCCGTACGGGAACTCCGGCACGCTGCGTCCCGATCTGGTTCCGGGCGTCCCTTTGATTCCGCCGGGAGGCAGGACGATCGCGCACTGGATCAATCCGGCGGCATTCGCTGTTCCCGCGGCTGGGACGTTCGGTGACGCGCCGCGCGACCTCTTCCCCGGACCGGGCGCCTGGCAGGTCGATAGCGGCGTCGCCAAGACGTTTCCCGTCGCAGAGCGCGCTCGTGCGGAGTTCCGCGCGGAGTTCTACAACGTTTTCAATCATCCGCAACTGGGTCAGCCGCAGGCCACGTTCAACCCCTCAAGCACCGCCGGTTTCGGCAGCATCATCAACACGGTCAACCTGAACACAGCCATCGTATCGCCGACTACCCCTGTGGGCTCGGGCACACCGCGCGAAATCCAGTTCGCGCTGCGGCTGGAGTTCTAATCAAGCATTCACGGTCGTTCCGCTACCAATGATGATTGCAAAACAAGAATGAGGTGTTTCCGTAGGAGAGTTCTGGTGATCGAGGACGCTTGGCGAAGCAGGCTTTGTGGTTGACGTTGCTTCGAACGGGCAGGATGGGCTGGAACTGGCCAAGAATCTGGAGTTCGACCTCATCGTTCTGGACATCATGCTTCCAGGCCTGGATGGTTGGCAGGTGCTCACGGGCCTGCGGCATGCGGGCAAGGAACACGCAGGTCCTCTTCCTGACCGCGCGGGACGCTGTACACGAGAGAGTGCGGGGTTTCGAGCTTGGAGCCGACGACGACCTCGTAAAGCCGTTTGCGTTTTCGGAGTTGCTGGCGCGCGTGCGCTCCCGCTTGCGCCGGACACCGGTTCGGCCGCAGGACGTGGTCCGCATGGCTGACCTTGAGGTGGACGTTCTTCGGCATCGCGCCACTCGCGGAGGGCAGCGGCTTGATCTGACGACCAAGAAGTTTCTTCTGCTTTCCCTGCTGGCGCGGCGCGCTGGCGAGGTACTGTCCCGGACAGTGATCGCGGAGGCGGTCTGGGACATGAACTTCGATAGCGAGACCAACGTGGTGGACGTCAGCGTCAGGAGACTGCGCAGCAAGGTGGATGATCCATTCGCTTCCAAACTGATCCGTACGGTTCGCGGTTCCGGTTATGTCCTGGAAGTCGAGTAACGGGAATCCGAATAAGACGCGCTCAGGCCCACCTGCGGCTGGAGGCAGTCGATGTTGCGGAACTGTTGGAGGGAGTGCGGCCTTATTACGAAGCTTCGGCCGCAGACGCCGGAGTCGTTCTTACCAGCGCCGGAGAAGGTGGGCCGGTCATCGCGGAACTCGATCGCACACTGATGCAGCGGGTTGTTGGGAATCTGGTTTCCAATGCGGTCGCGCACACCCCCGCGGGCGGTACGGTCGCGATTGCAACCCGTTGCGAAGCTGTCAACGTTTTGATCGAAGTATCCGACACCGAAGTCGGTATACCCGCCGATGCACTGCCGCGGGTGTTTGATTGCTTCTTTCGTGTAGACCCGTCGCGATCCAAAACCTCGGGAGGTACGGGTCTCGGTCTTTCGATCGTGCAGGGGATCATGCAGCTTCACCGCGGGAGCGTGGAAATCGCCAGCAAAGCCGGTGCCGGCACCCGGGTCACGCTTTCAATGCCGGCCAAAGGTCAGCTACATCCGTCTCTCGACTAGAGCATGATTCGGGCAGGTGTACCCAGAAGGGTCGTTGTTGGGAGGGAGCCGTGGGCTTCAGCCCACGGAACAGGAGCCTAATTCAAGTGCCCTTCAGGGCTGGGCTCTGCGTCCGTTCCCAAACAGCCCGGGGCTAAAGCCCTATTTCCTGCAGCGCCGGATTCAGCGGCCTGAAGGCCGCTGCTCCCTCCCAAGAACTGGGTATAGCTATGGTGATCATGCTCTGAAACGCGACCTGAAAAGGTCTCTGCCGTGCTTGTACTTCGCCCCAATTTGCCAATTCGAGGCTTGCGGAGCGAAGTTACTGACGTTGTAGCCAAGCTGACGTGAAGCGCGTTTATGGGGACTCATGGGTAGGGCAGCATGCAGGCGCGCGAGGCACCTCCGCCTGCCACCCTAACCAAATGCGATGAAAAGCCTTCCGAAACCGAACATCGCAGAGACAGGAATTAGCTACCACGGGATGGTCGTGTTCTCCCAACGAGTGAACGTTGCTGTCGGGCCGTCCGCGCCCAGCAGGGCGACTCGTACGACCTCGCGGGAGCCATCCTCCAGCGACTCCGTTCCTTCATACCCGTTCAGGTTCGTCTTCGTGAAGCCCGGAGATACAAGGTTCACCTTAATCCCGGTGTCTTCCAACTCGATCATCATCGCCAGCGTGATGGCGTTCAGTGCCGTCTTCGATGCGGGGTAAACGGGCCCAAAATACTTGCGATACGGATAGTCCGGACGCGCATTCATGGCGAGGGAGCCTACACCGCTGGATACATTGACGATGTGCGCGTTCGACGACTTACGAAGGAGAGGCAGCATGGCCTGATACACCGCGAGAGCGCCGAAGACGTTGGTTTCCCAAACGGCCCGCATCTCGTCCAGCGATACGTTGCTCGCACGAGTGGTCTGAGCATATTCATGGAGCGACAGAGTGCCCTTGCTCGCATTTGAGATGGCGGCGTTATTCACGAGCAGATCGAGGCGGCCAAATTCCGTCTGGATACGATCCGCTGCGGCGCGGATCGAAGCCTCGTCGGTCACATCCAGTTCTAAGACGATCGCACCGTTGCCGATCTTCTCCGCTGCTGCCTGGCCGCGACCGAGACTGCGCGATCCAACGTAGACCCTGACGCCGTTGGCTGCGAGTTCCTTGGCTACCTGAAATCCGACTCCCTGATTGGCTCCGGTGACGAGAGCAATGCGCTGATCCGACATCTGTTTCCTCCTTCGCGATCTGCTACCCTGAATTGATAGTGGAACAGTGTTCCGATGATAGCGGAACACTGTTCCACTATCAAGGCCACGATGAAAAAAGTTCCGAGTATTCGCACGACCGGGAAAGCTTCCGAGGCAAAGCCGCCTTCGTTACGCGCCCATGCAAAGCGGAACCTCGCGGCTCTCCTCAAGGCTGCCGCCGAGGTGTTTGCGATATCTGGAGTGGACGCACCTGTGCGAGAGATCGCGGACAGAGCGGGAGTCGGTCTTGGAACCGTCTACCGACATTTTCCGCAGCGTTCCGATCTCATCGTCGCGGTGATGCAGTCCCATGTCGATGCCTGCGCAGATGCCGCTGCCAGCCTCGCACGTGAATACCAACCGGAGGAGGCGCTTGTCCGTTGGCTGCATCGCCTGATGGAGTTCGTCGGAGCGAAGCGGGGCCTGGCAGCAGCGCTCCACTCGGGAGATCCGGCGTATGCGGCTCTGCCCGAGTACGTGATGCAACGTTTAGGCGGCGCGCTTCGTAGGCTGCTGGACAATGCCATCGCGGCTAAAGCGATCCGGAGCGATGTCGAAGCCGAGGAACTTTTCTGGACGGTGGCTACGATGTGCCGAGGCCCTTATGGCGAAAAACCCGCTTACGCCGGGAAAATGGTGGATATTCTCATCGACGGGCTCCGCTATGGTGCAACCTCGTAATGAAAGTCTCTTCTGCACAAACCCTCAGTCCTGCGAAGTCGGCTTAGGTAGCAACCACCGAAATGCATCACGTTCTGAGTGTGTCAAGGGACAGTGCTCCCGGCACAAAAGAAAAGACCCTCTTCCCATGTTTCGGGAAGAGGGTCTTTTGGGCTGAATACGTCGCTTTAATTGCCGTCGTCGTCGCCGTCGCCGGTCGGTGCGGTCTTGTTGAAGTCGCTGGCAGGACGCACCTTCTTCTCGCCCGGATAGGGGACCTTGAAGTTAGTGGATTCGTACCAGTCGAGATGGTTGACGGTGGACGGATCTTCGGAGTCCGGGATGTGTTGCTTGCCGGCGAAGACCTGCGCCTTCTTCTTCATCCAGCCGGCCCTCAGAGCTTTGACGGAAGGGCTCTCAGAGAGCTTGAGCGCCACGTTGACCTTCGCCGCCGAGACAGGCTGAGCGAGTGTGTGCGTAAGGCCCGGGTACAGCGCAGTCGCACTCGTGGTCGTGGATGTCGCGCCGAGCTTACCCACCGGAATGGGCTGAGCCGGTGTCTGCGCGACACCCTGGTTCAACGGAATCCCATTCGCCACATGCGTCCAGGGCTTGAAGTTATCCGCCGGCGGATTGTCGATGAAGATTTCGCTCATCGGCGAGGCTGTAAGGTCGAACTGATTCATAGGGGTCAATCCAAGAATCTGCTCGACCGTGCGGGTCATGTTGACCTGCGTGTAGAAGGTGCTGTCGTCGGTGACTCCAGCCCCGCTGCCATCCTTTTTCACCTGCTGCTGAACGAACGGGCTGATGATGTAGCCCGGGCTGCGGTGACCGTCTACGTGGTCTACGCCGTCCTGCGCATCGTCCTCCTCGACAAAGATAGCGGAAGTATCCCAGATTGAGCTGTGGCTGATGGCATCGACGAAGCGGCCAAGCGCCAGGTCGTTGTCGGCCTGCATGGCTTGCGCCGTCGGCGGGCCGCCGGTGTGGTCCGAGCTGATCCACATGAACTCCAACTGAGGCACCGAGCCGCTCGATACGTCCTTTTGGAACTCCTCATTCCAGACATCGAAGCGGAACTGATCGGGGATGCCCAGATCGAATTGCGGGTAGTTCTGAACCGTGTTGTTGATCAGGTTCGGGAGCGGGGAGTGCGAGGCAACCGTGTTGACGTTGTAGAGCTGGCTCTCCGCGCCGGACTCGTAAGCCAACGTGTCGTTATAAAAGTCGATCCATTGGGGCTCTTTGGTCGACCCGGTGGGCGTCAGGAACGTGTTGTATTCGATGTATTCGCCGAAGTTCTTGAACGTGACCCCTTGCTTGGCGGCCACGTCCCACAGGTGGCCCACTTTTTGGTAGGAAATTGCATCGCCACCATTAGAGGGATAGTCGCGGAGCCAGTCCGGCGACTGGATGTCGTCGGAGTAGGGCGCCATCGCCTGGACGATCCAGTTGTGTCCGTCCGCGGACTGCCGGCTCGGGTCGTAGAAGTTGTCGAAGAGCGGAAACCGCTGCACAAGCGCGTGTGCGTTGGGGCTGACTTGGCCGAAGGTGGCGTTGTCACCGAAGACAGCCAGGGAGGCCTCGCCATTGCCGCCGGCTACGTCGCCCAGCATCTGATCGTAGGTGCGATTCTCACGAATGATCACGAATACGTGCTTGATCTTGGACGGAGCACCGATTCTCTCCGGAATGGCGAGCGGCTTGGCACTCTTGCTGCCTCCGGAGGCGGCGAAGATATTCTCTGCCAGATCCCAGTGATTGTTCTGGAAGACCTGCTGCGTCAAAACACTCAAAGCACTGGGTGTCGGGATGGGAATGATGCTCACCGTGCCGAGGTCCTGGTGTGTGTTGAAGCTGGTCACACCGTGGGCAGTTGCGTAGGAATTTTCCGCCGTCTTCGTCGGAGGAGGCGCCACGGCAAAGCCTGTGGTGCCAATGCCCTTATCGTTCGCAACCAGCAGAGAGCCGTCCGCAGAGTCCAGGGCAACCGAACTCGGTGCATAGCCGACCGGGATCATGCCCGTAAGTGAGCCACCGCCGTTGAGGTTGACCACGGCGACTGCGTTGGCGTTGTACAGCGCGACATAGGCGACGTTGTTCGTTTGATCGACGGCGATCGAGTTCGGCCCCGCGCCATAGGCTGCTCCACTTTGCCCGGGCACTTTGATGGGCAGCCCCAGATCGATCGTCTCCGTCACCATGTTGGTGCCCGTGTTGATCACCGAGATGCTGTCGCTGTAGGTATTCGCAACCAACAGATTGTTGCCCCAGAAGGCCATCCCGGTCGGGTGCAGACCCGTAGAGATGCTGCCGGTGACCGTGAACGACGCCAGATTGACCACTGAAACCGTGCCGCCGGCCGTTGAGCCGGTCGGAAACGCAGCGACCACCGGAGTGCCATTCGAGTATCCCTGAAAGTCGCTCTCTTTGGCGATGCGACCGGCCTCGTTGGAGACGTATGCGGTCTTGCCATCCGGCGAGATCACGACGCTGTGCGGCACGTTGCCGACGCGGATCTCCGCCCCTTTCACCGGCGTTGCGGCGGTAAGATCAATTTTTGTCAGCGTATCGTTGTTGTCCAGAACGGCATAGGCGGTCTTGTTATCCGGCGAGATCGCGATACCGTAGGGAGCGGAGCTTTTTACGCCATTGGAAGCGATCGTGTAGGTCTGGCCGCAGGGAATTTCATTGCTGCCCGTGGTTCCCGGAACGCTGCTGGGGAAGCAGGTAACGGTGGTGAGAACGTTGGAGGAGTTCACAGCCATCGGAACGCTGACATGGGCATAGTCCGAAAGCAAGCCCGTGGAGCTGACGCTGGCGATGCCGACGTAGCTGCCTTGGCCGGAGCTGCCGTCCTGGCTGAACAACAGATACTTGCCGTCGGAGGTGTAGGTGATGCCGGTGTTGCTGCCGTCTCTATCCTTGCCCGCAGCCGCTGCGTAGGTCTGCAGAACGGCGCCGGTCTGGGTGTTGAAGATCGTGACGGCCTGGGGCGCGCCCATCTGCAGGACGGCGGCGGTGTGATTGCCCGTCGGGTTCAGCGCGACAGCCTTGGCGCGGGTTGTGGTGCCGAGATACACCGGGGTGCCCACAGGCGTGATGATCTGGCCGCTGCTGACGACCCACGGTGTTGGCAAGGTTGACGGGTAATCTGGGCCCATGGATGCGTTCTTGTTTTCGCCTACCGAGTAGGTCGGGAACGGTACGGATTGCGCGAGCGCTGTGGCGCTGAGCCCTGCCGCCAGCAGGCCGGCGAGCGGCAGCAAGCGGTTAATCGCTGTTTTGTTGGATTGATTGCGAGTTACATCTCGAGACGTTTTGCTGAACATCGATCATCCCTCACGGTTCTTGACGACGCAGGTTATGAAAGCCGACCGGCTGTACGGAGAAGAGAAGCTGGATCTTTCGGCCGATGGCGAGGAAAGGAGACAAACAGACAGAGGCGGCTGGCTGCGGGTTGCGGTTATGTGGTCGAAGCGGCGCACTGTCGCGTCGCACATGTTCTGTGCAGGCCTTAGAAAAGGGCTTAGAACGGCGTGAAACATGGAAGCCTGACTGGTGGACACTCCCACGAACAGGAGTATTGCAGGCGATTGCTGACAGGCTTGTGACTGCTACATGAAATTTCTGCAATGTTTAGGAGCGAGCTGGCTCTCGCCGGCATAGTTGTAGATCGGGTAAGTCTAAAGGGAGAGCGCCAGAAAGTCGGGGGTAGGCAGCTAGGGCCGGAACAGCGGATACCATTGGCGGCACGTTCCTTCCAGTTCATTGTGGAGGACCCTGGTATGCGTCTGGAGCAGGAGATGAGCGCCCCGCAGCGTTCACTGCATGTGTTGCTCTTCGCAAATCGCCGGCTGACAACTTGGTTGATCGTCGATTCGAAAAATGCCTTGCTGATCCGTCCCTTCCGCCATCGGTCGCTGAACTTCGGGATGAACTGGCTGTTGTTTTTGATGTATATCTCCCTATTCGCAACGTTCGCGGCGGTCGGTGAGTGTTCCCGGATTATGTCGAGGCTGATGAAGAGGCTAGTCGAGATTAACGAATAGGCCCTGTTTGCAACCCATCCCGAAAAAGGCCCCGGACATCTCCGTAGTCTTCCGGTTCTTGATCAACGACGATGGGATTTGCGAGGAAACGAGGAGCCCCGGTGGGAGCAGAAATCAGTACAGGATATGCAATGACATCTGGATTTGACGTGGACCGCCGATGGTATTGGTCACCACGCCGAGACCCTGACTGTAGGCGTCCCCGGCACTCCCCAGAGGGGCATACTGCTGAGCGATATTCTTGGCTGTGCTCATGGTTGGATCATAGGTCACCTGCGAGTTACCGGCGCCGAGACCGATGTTGTTGCCGGGAATGTCGAAGCTGCTGGAGTTGGTCAGGTTGTAGACATCGAAGGTGTAGCGGGCGCTTACGCGTTCGGTCAGCCTCGTGTCTTTGATGAGAGAGATGTCGGCGCGTTTTTGGAACGCCTGACGGAAGATGTTACGGCCGCCCGGTGCAAAGCCGGTCTCTACAACATCGCAGACCGGAGCGCCGGCGGTGGAGACACCGCACGAAGGAACGCCGTTGGTCCCGGGCGCGAGTGTGGAGACATTGAAGGCGTTGTAGTTGAAGTAGAGGTCGTTCAGGTTGGGAGCGGGGCCGTTGCCGCCCTGACCTACGAAGCCGCCGGAGCGGCCTGTGCGCGCGGTTTTGGGGGTAAAACCGGGCGCCAGCGGGATGATCGGATTCGTGATGCCGTCGTTTCCCGGACCATAGTAGATGCTGCCGATGGTTCCGGTATAGTCGGTAACCGAGAACGGCTGGCCGGACTGCAGAACGGTAAGACCGCTGAGCTGCCAGCCATTGGTAAAACCAGCTACGATCTTATTGTCGATGTGCAGCTTGGGAAACTGATAGGTATAGATGAAGTTCGTGATGTGTGTTCGATCAAAGTCGGAGTCGCCGTAGCCGGACTGCAGATTGAGCGGATTGTTGCCGTTATAGAACAGACCCAATCCGCTTTGCTCATCCAGAGAGTGCGACCATGTGTAAGACAGCCCTAGCTGCAGGTCGTGGCTCATGCGTTTTTCAATGTGGAACTGCAGCGCGTTATAAGAACTGACTCCGGCGGCGAGATAATCGACTGAATTGATCGAATATCCGAGATAGGGAACGCGGAGATCGGTATTTCCGCCATCGGCTGTGCTGTAGGGTTCGGTCGTGAGCGGGTTGCCGTTGGTGTCGACCGCCTGCTGGCCGTAGCTGTAGGTCTGCCCGTGAATGGGGTTGGCGGCCGTCGCTATGCCGGGCTGGTTGAAGGGAACCGGGATGACGCCATGGCGTCCGCTATTGCCGACATATCCAATGTCGATGGCGACATCCTTGAAAGGCGCGTACTGAACGTCAAAGGCAAAGTTTTCGGTATAGGGAAGTTTGTTGTTGACGTCATACGCGCCGAACGGATATGTCGTTGTGCCGCTCTCAATGCTCGCTGCGTTCGGGAGATTCGTAATGAAAGACGCGGGATTTCCGGTCGGCGGGGCGGGTTTGGTGGTCCCGAAGGGATTGGACAGATTGGCCCCTTTGGCGGCCTCGGTGGGAACGACGAGCGGCGGTTCCTGGGTCACGCCGAACGGGCCGGAGATGCCCGAGCCTGCGCCGGGCGAGAGATAGGTGAAGTATTCACCGCGATCGTAGTAGATGCCGAAGCCTCCGCGAACGACCACCTTATCGTGAAACTGCTCGGGTGAATAGGCAAAGCCCAAACGCGGCGCAACCCCCCATTGCCGGCCATTCAGCGTGGAGTTGCTGACGCCCGGAGTCGCGAACAGCTTGTTGTTTCCGGCGACAATGAAACCGTCGTTGGTGATTGCGTCGGCGGCGGCGTTGTAGGCATATCGCGCCGGATCGAAGTTGAACAGGTTGCCGTACTTCTCGGTCAGCGGTCCATCCCAGTCATAGCGAAGACCTGCCGTGAGCGAAAGGTGCGCCGTGGCCTGGAACTTATCCTGCACATAGCTGCCAACCTGGTTGGAGCGGTAATACCGGCTGCTGGCGCCGAGCAGGAGTTCGCTGTTCGTGGTGTTATCGACGTTTCCTTCGAGGAAGCCATTGAAGCCGGTGAGTTGAAGGTTGGCTGCGTTGGTGCGCCGGTTGCGAACGTCGAGCTGCGTATAGCTGTAGTTTGCGCCCGCGCTCAAGGTGTTCTTGCCCAGCGAGATGATCACGTCGGAATACGGCGCGATGCGATTCTGAAACACGCCCGTATCGTTGAAGCTTCCGGTATTGCCGAGGTTGAGGGCCTGATTGTTGCCTGAGAAATCGCGAACATAGAGGCCGGGGAAGGTGGTGCCGCCAAAAAGGTTAATCCCAGCCTGCTGCGGGCTCAGCGCTTGCTGGTCGTAGGAGTAGGCCTTCTCCCGCGCGTAGCCAAGTACCTGGGTCCAGTTCACGCGAGAGGAGGGAGTCAGGGCGTTGACGATCGAGGCAACGTGCGCGCCGGCGTCCAGCTCCTGATTGAAGCCGCTGACCTTGGAGGCGGTGTAGGGAGAAACGGCGGGGTCATGCTGATAGAAGTACTTGGCCGAAAGCACATCGTGCGGGGTGACGTTCCAGTCGAGATCGGCGACGGCCTGATCGGCTGAAAAATACGGCCTGCCAAGTACCGTTGCGACTCCGTAGCCGAGGGACGTCGAGGTCGTTCCGCCCGAGGTAGAAGTAATCGGAGCGACGATGGACTGCGCCGACGGAATCAGGTACGCTCCGCTGGGCAGTTTGTATTGCAGCAGCGCCAGAGCGGCGGGGTTCACCTGCGATGGATTGATTCCAGCCAGAGCCGCCAACGTCCCGGAGCTCCGATCGTCGGTGAGCGTGGCGCCCGTCGTCTGGTTGTAGGGCAGGTCCACAATCGAGATACCCTGCGACTGGTCGGAGACACGGATCGCGTTGTAGCCAATGAATCCGAAGAGCTTGTTTTTGATCAGCGGACCGCCAACCGTTCCTCCGGCCGTGAAACGGTGCAGCTGCGGATTCACCTGATTCTCTGGGAAGTCGCCGGCGGCGGCATATTGCTTGTAGAAAAAGTACGCCGAGTTGATCCAGTCGGTAGCGCGGTACAGATAGGCCTGTCCGTGAATCGAATTTGTACCTGCCTGGGTGCTGAGATCGATGTGGGCGCCGGAGGTGGATCCCTGTTGCGCGTCATACATTGAGGTGTTTACGCGGATCTCCTGGATCATCTCGGGCGCGGGTGTCGGGATGGATTCGCCGATCGCATCGTAGACCGAGGTGTTGGTGGTGTACGCCCCGCCGTTGCTTCTGCCGCCACCCTCACCGGTGTTCGGCACCACCCGTCCGCTGGAAACCTGTGAGGTGGATTTGCCGTTAAACAGGTTCGACGTATCCACGCCGTTAAACAGAAACGTATTCGAGGTGTCGCGCTGACCGTTGGCCCAGATCGGTTGATTGCCTAGCCCCGTTTGCGTGCCGGTACCACTGAGCAGCTCCGCGGAGACGCCGGGTGCCAGAACCGCGAGCTGCGTAAAGCTGCCCGTCGCGAGCGGCACATTCTCGATCTGTGCGCTATCCAAAACATACCCGTTGGTGGTGTCGGTTGCATTCAATAATGAGGATCCGGTGACGGTGACGCTTTCAGTCACGTTGCCGATGCTGAGCTTCGGATTCAGGGTCACCGTGCGATTGGCTTGCACGGCAACGTCCTGAACGACCGAGCTTTCATAGCCCATCTGCTTCACTTTGATCGTGTACCTGTCGATTGCCAGGTTGTAAAAGGAGTAACCACCGTGGTCATTCGAGACCACAGTGCGCTTCAAGCCGGTCTGCTGATCAAGCAGGCTGATCTGGGCGCCCGCAACCGCGTTGCCGGAGGTATCTGTAACCGTGCCAGCGATGCTGCCAAGTGTCTGCTGCGCTTCGACCGCGGGGCAGAGCAGGAAGAAACACATCATTAGGCTGACGCAAACGAACGCAATTCCACGAATAAACTTTCGAACCATATGACCTCGCAGAGGGGAGTGCCTGCGCGAGGATGCCGCAAGGAACTCACTGAATCGCCGAATGAGGTCAGTTGTAACCCGTAAGTGTTAAGAAACGGTGACATGGATGTGGACGCGATGGAAAGCCTGTGGGTATTTGCCGCGTCCGAGGTTGTACGGTGGCCAGAAAGTAGGGGGCTCTTCATGCTGCTGCGGCGACTTGTTCATCGTCGAAAAGTCCTGGATACAATCGTTCGAACGTGGGGCGAAGTTTGCCCTCGAGTGTGCGGGTGAGGGTCTGAAGAGGTAAGTTGGTACAACATCGAGACGCCCGAAGCGATCATGCGCGGAAGCCACGGCTTGCTTCACCGGGTGCGTGTCATTGACGTCAAGGGCGAGTGGAAGAACACGGCTATTTTTGCCCAACGCCTCGAAAAGGTAAAACTGGCAGCGTCGGTTGTGTAGACCGTCCTCGTTTCGCTGTACCGGCTGCACTTTGACTGCATGCCGGGGATAGAACGATGGGCCGCTGTGCTCTTCTCGCAAACGCAGGATTTGAGAAGCTGGAAGGGCAACTTGGGGTGTGGCAACGCATCGACCTGGGCAAGACGACCTTTCACCTGGTGGCGCTGGGAGCAGCCGGCAAGGTGCTGGTGAAGAAGAAGTTTACTCAGAAGCAGCTACTGGCGTACTAGACCACCTGCAGACCTCGCTCATCGGTCTGGAAGCCTGCTCAGGGGCTCACTTCCTTGGTCGTGCGCTGCGCAAGCAGGGCCACGACGTGCGGCTAACCAGCCGCTTGGGGCAGTTGCTCTGTAAGCATCTTGCGTTCAGTAGAAAGGATGTGGTCTGGTCTTCGAGCGAAAAGGCGGCTCACTTGGATATATGAGGTGTCGTGTGCGTGAAATCGCTTGGGCCCGGCCTGACGAGGTGCCCTTAGCTTCGCGGACATGACACTTATTTAAAAAGGCTCAGGTCGATGCTATCGACCATGGCCTTGGCACCCGCGTCGTTTGGATGAAGATGATCTCCATCGTTGAAACCGGATCGATATGTGTCCGGGTGGGCTGGATCCTGTGTGGCTTTCTCGAAGTCGATCACGCCGTCGAACTTACCGCTGTGGCGAATGAATTCATTCACCGCGTTGTGAGTTTCTTGACCCTCGGGACGCTCGTATTTAGCGCCTCCATACGGTGTCAGGGTCGCGCCAATCACCTTCACGCCCTTGGCATGGGCCTCATCGATAAGTTGCGTCATGGCATGAGTCAAATCATCGGCGGTGACAGGCGTTTCCGGGGACTTTTCCTGTCTCATCTTTGCGCTGCCTTCTCTGATCAGAGACGAGTGTCCGATATCATTGACGCCCTCAAGCAGGATGATGTATTTCACGCCCGAGCGGTCGAGGGCGTCATAGGACCAGCGTGTCATGCCACTTGGATGTTGGCCGGCTCGGGCATCCGGCTCCCCTCCAGCATGCAAAATGCGATTGCCGCCGATACCTTCATCCACGACGGCGAAGCGTGCGTATTTGGGATCTGCCTGAAGACGGGCGGCGAGTTGGTTGGGCCAACGAAGGTTGGCGCCGTTCGTGCTGCCCTGTCCGTCCGTAATACTGTCGCCGAACGCGACGATGGCGGCATCTGCGGCGGGAGTCATGACGTCGATGGCCGCCAGGATGCGCCACGGGTTGAAATTCGTGACGCCGGGCATGGATGGGGCACGGAGTTGATTCCCGACGGCCCTATAGTTTGTTGTGTGGCTCAGGGGATGTTCGGTGAAAAACGTAATCTTCTCGGCGGGCAGGAAGATGCTTACGGCAACGTCGCTGAGCGGAGCGACGTCGATGGAAACAGGATCGCTGATCACAGTCTTGCCCGGATCGATGACAGTGCCGGGTTTGCCGCTGAAGGTAACGTCCCGAAGAGAGGCGGCGTTCACGATGTCATTGCCCGTGCTTCGAGCCACGCTGACGCCGCCTAGGGTAAGAGGCTCGGTGCCGAATCGGTTTGAAAGCGTGAGGCGTACCTGCTTGCCTCCGAGCGACATGTGGACGACATTGCGATACGTCACACCGCCCGCCGGAACAATCTCACCTGTGTCTTTCACCGATGCCGCGCCCCAGCTCGCGACCCAATGGTCTTGTGCAAGAGTGGGAGAGACAAAGAGAACAAACGAAAGAGCGATAGCAAGGCGTTGGGCGACGTTCAAAACGTGATTCTCCTTAGGCGTGTAGACGGCGCCATGACCGTGACTAGGAAAAGCTAAAGATATTGTTCTTTGCCGCAGCATACGGGAACGGATCTTCGACGGAGCGCAGCCAGGCCTCAATCTCCGTATCCAACTTTTCCATCAGCGCTTGCCGGCTCTTATCGCCGACAAGGTTGTTCATCTGATAAGGGTCGGCGATGTTGTCGTACAGCAACCAGCGGCCGGTGTCTGCGACGACATAGGTGTGGGTCTTCGTTCGAACGCCCCGATAAGGAGGGCATCCCGACTCGTTGCCTCCCCCTTTTTTCGAAGCGCCCGTTCCTTCCTCTGCCCCCGGACCACTATGCGCCTTGACTTCGGGTTGACTTAGCAGGAACACATGTTCTGGCTGCTCGACTTTGCGGCCGCGCATGGCATTGGATAGGTCACGCCCGGCGCAGTGCTTGGGAATGGGTACTCCGGCCATCCCACATAGCGTCGGATAGATATCTACTGAAGAAAAAAGGATGTCGGACTTGTGGCGGTCTACCGTAATGCCTGGATAGCGCAGGATAAAGGGCACCCGGCAGCTCTCCTCGTAGGGAACTCGCTTGCCCATCAGGCCTTGTGATCCCATCATCTCGCCGTGGTCCGAGGTATACACGACGATCGTGTTCTCCGCGTGGCCGGTCTCATCGAGCGCCTGAAGCACCCGTGCAAATTCTTTGTCGACGCCGGTAATGCCTCCCATATAGCCCTGAGCGGATTTGCGCAGCGAGCTTTCATTCCGAACACCTTTGTGCATCTCTGCGGTGTTCGACATGCGCACGTTCGGGCGAAACTTGATCCCGTCCAACGGATACGGGACCTTATCCTCGTCGGGAGGATTAAAGGGAGGATGTGGGGGATTCCAGGAGAGTACGAGGAACCAGGGTTTGTCTTCGGGCTGTGCCTTGAGAAAAGCGATCGCCTGGTCCGTCATCGGGATGGGCTGCCAGCCTTCGGGAGAGATCTTTTCGCCTGTGTCCGGGTTAAAGGTGAAGGAGTGATAGTGATCGTCCGTATCGGCCCAAACATGCCAGTCTTCAAAGCCCATGCGATAAGGGCTGCCCTTGGGGATAAACTCCTCGTCTGCTCGACTTATCGATTCCTGGCCATGAATGTGCCACTTGCCGACATAGCCCGTGTGGTAGCCGGCGTTGCGGAAGGTTTCCCCCAATGGCCCTACGTTCGGGTTGAGAATGTCCTGATTGCCCAACACTCCGCTTTGCTGCGGGTAAAGTCCGCTCATGAAAATGGCACGGTGGGGAGAGCAGAGGGGATAGTTCGAGATGCACTGCTCCATTGAGCAATTCTTCTCTCGGAAGCTTTCGATATTGGGGGCCAGGGCCTGATTGAATGGCTCGCCAGGAAGCGAGAAAGCGCGATGTTGATCGCTGAAGACGTAAAGAACATTCGGCCTCTTGGTTTTGGCCTTGGTCTTCGCCTTGGCCTGCCGGCTGGCCGTCGTAGCCACCGCGGCCGCTGTTCCGGTCTTCAAAAAGTCCCTGCGGTTCATTCCTCTGTCTCCCGATCAGGCAGTCATACTGGCGGCCCGATGTTTGCGTTCATGACGGATCACAATCGATCTTCACAGCTGCGTTCTGCTGAACCCAGAACATACTCCGCTGAGATTCTGGTGCGCGCAAGGTGATTTCACCGTGGAGGGCCGTATCGATTATGTAAGTTATTGATTCTTTGCGCTTGGATGGATCGCTGGAAATGCGTTTCAACCGTGTAAAGCAATCTGAATTGCGCCTTCCGACATCGTGCCACTTTCAGCATGATATCGGCCTTGCAGATCAGGACATTGGAGATGGTGCGAACGCCTTCTTCACGAAGATCCGTCGTCGCGCAGAAGGCACTGTATTACTTCACCCGTGCCGCTTCCAGCCTCGGGTCGCTCAAGTCCAGCTTGTACATGAGGCTGTTGTAATCGTAGTACGGCACGTCCACTTTTGCGGCGTTCAACTTGGCTGTGAATGTGCCCTCGAGGTAGATGATGCGTCCGCCCTTCTGATCAAAGAACGGATGCGAAAGCGGGTTGTACAACCTGTAAGGCGCAACGGTGACGCCCTTCCAGCTCGCCGCCGGTTGTGGCGGCTGCCAGCGCAGCTCGCCCACCGGCGGCGCGGCGAACGGAATTCCCTTGAAAGCGCGAACCTGCCCGTCCGTCGTGAAGGTGCCGCGGATCTTGCCTTTATCGGTTTTCACGACGAGTGGATGGGAAGCGTAGGCGGCGAGGGGAGCGGCCGTGAACAGCGCGAGAGCGAACCGGAGCGTACGTGTCATCTTGATCTTCGCCTCATCCAAGCATGTATTTCCAATATCGCTTACCCCGGCGATCTACTGCGAAGATCAACCACACCTCTGTCGATGAGGTGTGGTTTTCAAGCGGTTTCTTCAAACGGGTTCCATCCGATTGCGGCAAGACTGGACACTCGCCGGAAGCCTCTGTGCTCCCCCGCGACGCCTCAGAAGAGAATCTTCGCGGCGAATTGCAGACGTCTTGCCGCAGCAGCGCCGGTGATCTGTGAGAGGCCCACGGTCTGGATGTTGGCCAGAGCCGCGCGCGGGGCGTTCAGGTTGACGTTGTTGAAGGCATTAAAGGCCTCGGCGCGGAACTGCAGGCGAACCTGTTCGTAGATCGGGAACTCCTTGAACAGAGACAAGTCGGTGTTGATGTTTGCCGGCCCGAAGAACTGGTTCCTCTGCTCATTGCCGTATGGGTTATCGCCCGGGCTGACGTTGGCAGGCACCGAGAAAGCGGCCGGGTTAAGCGTGCCGGATTGGATCTTCTGCGCACGCGAACGGCCGCCTGGCAGCACGGGGTTGCCGGCGATGTTGACATAGTCGTTGTTCACTCCATCCATGTTCGTATCCACGCCGGAGGTCACGGTAAACGGGCTGCCGGACTGGAAAGCAGTGATGCCGTTGATGTGCCAGCCGTCGAGCACCTCGCGGCCGAAGACGCCGAGACGATTGGTTGTGGGCAGCTCGTACAGGTAGGAGATGACGAAGCGATGCCGAAGGTCGATATTGGATACGCCGTAGTTCTGCTTGATGTTGTAGGCGTTTACAGAGGGACCGTCATAGTTGAGCGATTTCGACCAGACGTAGCTGGCGAGGATGTTGAAATGCCTGGTGATGCGCCCGCGCAGCGTGGTCTGGAGGCTGCTATAGGTGCCGTTGTCCGAGGGTTCGGTGAGCTGGATAGCGCCGTATTTGAAGCGGGTACTGGCCGCACCGTATGGCTCGTATGGACGACGGTCGAAGAGGCCGGGGTTCCCAGTCTCAGAAATAGTCCCGTACTTCTGCGCGAAGGTCGTGGTGTCCGTGTACACCGGAGAGTTTTCGTCGACGGTGATGTAGTTCTTGCGCAATGCGTTGCCGACATAGGCCACGTGCATCGCAATCCTGGGCGTCAACTGCTGCTCAAGCGTGAGGTTGTACTCATACACGTAAGGAATCGCGCCGCCGTCGCGAGGGATAGCGAAGAGGGTGGTGCCGCCAGCGGGGTTCTGAAAGATCGGATGCGTGGGGTCGTAGGGAAAGGGATCGGTACCCGCGGTGGTGCCGACCGGGCATTGGGGAATCGTGCCGCCATAGGGGCAGACGAGATTTGGGGTCTGACTGGTGGTGGTGGTCAGGGTATAAGGAGGCTCGACCTGCGCGCTGGAGTTGCCGTTGTTCTGCTCGAAGAAGAAGACGCCGAAGCCACCGCGAAGGCTGGTTTTGCCATTGCCGTTCACGTCATAAGCGAAGCCCACACGCGGGGCGAAGTCTTGGTAGGAGGTGTTGAAGACACCCTGCGGCACGCCAGCGTCGCCCTGATAGAGAATCCCGATGGGGGCAGAGGGAAGGACGGTGGACTGAACGCCGGCGGCGAAGCTGCCGTACGAGGTATCGCCGAAGTACGGGGTGAAGACCTCCCAGCGGACTCCGAGATTGAGATTGAGCCGATGCGTGATCTGCCAGTCATCCTGGGCGTAGAGGGAGGGGTCGTAGTTGTAGTTGTTGTGTGTGACGACGCTGGCCTGAGTCAGGGAATTCGCAGCCCCGATGAGAAAGTCGGCGAACGTGTTGCCGGTCACACTGCCGGTAAAGGTGAAGTTTCCGCCCGCGGTTTTGGCGAGGTCGTTGGAGAACTCGTTCCAGACGTACGAGCCCCCGACCTTGATGGAGTGCGTCCCACGGTTGAGATTGATGGTGTCGATGCCGCCGTAGGCCACCTGGTTGACGTTGGCAGGGCCGTGGGCTCCGCCACCGATGTCGATGTAGCCCTTGATGTTGAATTCGGACGGAGCGTAGATGTTGCCGGCCGGCACAAGCGTACTGCCGAAGCTCTGGGCGGATTGGTTGAACTCATTGAAGATGGTGTAGTGGTTGCGCGAGGTGAAGGCGCGGAAGGAGTTGACGGTCCTGTCGGAGAGAGTCCATACGTCGGCAGCGACGACGTTGAACTGTTGCGCGGTGTCCGTAGAGCCGCCATAGCCGAGGAGTTGATTGGTGCCGGCGGTTGGATTGGTGTCGCTGCCCTTGGCATAGTAGAGCATCGCCTCAATCTGGTGGTTGTGGAAGTGGTTGAAGTCGAAGCGGGCGACGCCCTCGTTGCTGATGGAAGGGGCTGAGGCGACCTGCTGGCCGATGGTATGCACGCCCTGGGCCGAGCCCACAGCAGCGCCCACCGGAACCAGCTTCAGCACGTTCTGGGCAACGGGATCCAAGAAGTTTTTTGCGCTCCCGTTCTTCCCACTGATGGCGGCGTTGTAGTTGGTTCCATTGCAGATGACGGGAGCCGTAGCGGTTCCGCAGTTTGCAGCGAGTGCATTGAGTTTGGCAGCCGGATTCTGGAAAGCTCCAGTTTTCCCGAAGACGGGGGCGGATGCGGGTGCGGCGGCGTCTTGGGAGAAGTCGCCCGTGCGCTCGGCGGCGGTGAGGGTCTGGACAGTACCGGCGTTGATGACGTCTTGCGTGCGCTGGACGGTACCCTGGTAATCGAGGAAGAAGAAGGTTTGGGGCAGCAGCATGACGGGGCCACCGATCCTTCCGCCGAACTGGTTCTGTTGGTTTTGAACAGCAGGGTTGGTGGGACTGGTTGGCGCGACGAAGTAGTTGCGAGCATCCAGGATGTTGTTGCGGATGTAATCGTAGGCGGCGCCGTGAAAGCGGTCGGTGCCGGAGCGGGTGATGGCGTTGATCACGGCGGAGGGGGAGCGGCCAAACTCGGCATCGAAGTTGGAAGTGAGGACGCGAACCTCCGACAGGGCGTCGGGATTGGGGATTTTGTTGCCGCCGTTCGAGGCGAGCACAGTATCGTAGGACCCGTCGAGGTAATAGGACGCCTGGTCAGCGGAAAGGCCATTGACGCTGACCGAAACGCCGGCTCGTGTGCCGATGTTGGAATCGGCGGTATAGTTCGTGACACCGGGCGTAATCGTGAGGAGCGAATAGGCGTCGCGGTTCAGGGTGGGCAGGTTCTCCACCTTGTTTTGGTCGATCGTTTCCCCGAGTTGGGCTTCACGGGTATCGACAAGCGTGACGCCGGCCTCCACGGAAACCGTTTCGGTCACCTCGCCCGTGGCGAGCATGAAAGGAACGCGGATGTTCTGGTCGGCAGCCAGAGCAATGCCGGTCTGAGTCGTGGTTTTGAACCCGGAGAGCGAGGCGGTGACAGTGTAGTCCCCGGGGTTGACGATGGCGTACGTGTATTCACCTTTGCTATCGGAGACGGTATTGTGTTTCTCCCCGGTGCGGGTCTCCGTCAGAGTGATGGTGGCGTTCGGGATAACAGCGCCGGTGGCGTCCGTAACGTCGCCGAAAATGGTGCCCGTGGTGGACTGGGCGAAGAGGCTGGACGCAATGCACAGCATCATGGCGACTGCAAAGGTAAGTAAGGTGAGGCGAAAAAGGACTTTCACGGGATCTCCACGGATTATGTGGCTTGCTGGCTTTCGTCGCCTATCAGGTTCTTCAAATGAAAATGCAGAGGACCTTCGGCCTTTTTGTTTTGGTCTTTACCTCGGACTCATGAAGAGCGGTCGCGGCCACATCGGCCGCTGCGCTCGCCTTCAGAAAGTCCTGCGATTCGTATATCTATCTCCAAATTCGGGCGGAAGCGGTCGCGCAGTTGGCGCGGTGCACCTGCTGCTGTAGCTGAGAGAATTTTTGCGCTAGGTCCGATGCAGCGATTCCTTGCTCGGAATTTCCAATTTAGAAAGAAATCTTCAGCGCCACCTGTCCAACGCGCGGTCCCCCTGAGCCGCTGAACTCGGTGCTGATAATGCCCGCCTGCGCGTTGCCGAAGCTGGTATTGGGGTCACCGAAATTGGGCCGGTTGAATGCGTTGAACGCCTCGCCCCGCAAGTCGATGTCTATACGGTCGCGTACGATGAAATGGCGTTCGAGGGTCAGGTCGGCATCGAAGTATCCGGGTCCTGCGATGATGCCGTTTCCGGAGTTCCCATACGTATACGCCGCTGGCTGCGTGAAGGCCGTGAGGTCGAACCAGTGATTCAGGGTGCGCTGATTGGCCGGCAGGTTGCCGTTCCCGATCCGGTTCGGCCGCTGCGTTCCGCCGCCGGTCGAGTTGGAAACGTTGGTGGCATCCAGGACCGTGGAGCGGTCGCCAGAGTGGATCGTCCAGATGCCGGCGAAATCCCACGGTCCGACGAGGTAGGAGAGCCAGCCCGTGCTCAGGAAGCGCCGGCCATGGCCGAACGGAAGCTCCAGGGTGTGATTGAACACCAGCGTGTGCCGGAGATCGCCGGCCGCCGCGCCGTAGTTGCAAGACAGGCAGAACGAGTTCTGCGGAAGCGGGTTGGCGCCGACCGCGTTGGGATCGCCTACGTCGGTGAGGAACTGGGCGAGAGTGTACGACGCCCCGAAGCTGAGACCGCCACGCATCCGGCGCTCCAGCCTGACCTGCATGCTGTCGTAATGGGAGTCGCCGGTGCCCGTGAAGTATGTAATTCCGGTGAGGTTGGGATTGATCGTGTGGTACGGCTGACGCGGGCCTACCGCTCCCGCGCCAGGCGCCGACTGGTCGGGATTCAGCTTGTTCAGCAGGTGCTCGTCGCGGCTGCCGACATACGAAACCTCGGCGAGAATGTTTCCTGCGAAGTTATGCTGCACGCCCAGGCTGTACTGGATCGAGCGCGCCTCCTTGTTGTTCATATTCCATGCCGTCGGCGTTCCCGTCGAGATCGCTACGGCGTTGGTCGGATCGGGCGCCACAGGAGTGGAAAAGCCCTGCGAAAACGTTGTGGGTGGGGCGCCCGTGGCGGTGGTGACGACTGTTTGAGCAAAGAAGTAGGGCAGGTTCTTGTAGAGCTGCGTGCCGCCGACCAGCTCATTGACATACGAAATTCCAAAGCCGGAACGGAGAACCGTGTTCCGCGAGGAGCCGATCGTATACGCCAGTCCCAGCCGTGGCTGGAAGGTGTTGTAGTCGGTATTGCGCAGCGTGCGGCTCGCGCCGTTGATGCCCGCGACTTCGAGCAGGCCGGTCCCCAGGTTCAAATTCGCCCAGTGGTTGTGGACCTCGTATGGCGGCGTGTCGTCGTCATAGCGCGCGCCATACTCCAGGGTCAGCCGGTCCGTCGCGCGCCACGAGTCTTCCGCATAAAAGCCGAGCTGGTAGTACCGCATGCCGAACTCGCCCTGGAGGATACTGCGCGACGCGGTGTCTTCGGCCCCGATCGCATAATCCGCGAGCGCGGCATAGGCCGTGCTGGTGCTTGCGATCTGAGTGGTGAACTGGCCGTTGAAGCCGAACGTTCCGCGCGCCGGAGATTCGGAAAAGCCGTTGAAGCGATGGCGCAGGAACTGTACACCGGCCTTGATGGTGTGATTGCCTCTGGTCTTGATCACGTCCGCGTCGTACTGAAAGGTCGTGATGCGGCTGTCTTCGGGATAGGTTGAGTTGTCGCCCAGGGCAGCGAAGTTGGTGATCGTGACTGCGGGGAGACCGCCTGCCAACGCGTCGTAATTGATGCCTGAAATGCCGACCGCGGTCGAAGATGCGTAGTTCTGGTCCAGCGGGGTGGTGTTGGCAAACCAGCGCAGGATGCCGGCATGGGCCTCCAGCAGAAGCGTCGGGCTAAAGATATGGCTATAGCCCACGGTGCCGGACTGGGTGGTCACCGTCGCGAGGTACCCATTTGTTCCGTAGCCGATATATGGGCCAACCTGGAACGCCGCATTGAGTGCCGTGTAAATCGAGCCGGGAAACGTCTGTAGCGGATGATCGAAGCTGTACTTGGCGTACAACCGGTCCGCCGCGCCCACGTTCCCATCCAGGCGCACGTCGAACTGGTCGTCTTTCAACGTGGAAGACGGCGAGATAAAGTAGTTGTTCGGGCTACCGGGTGCACTGTAGTTGGGCGCAGGAAGAAGTTTGAAGAGATTTCCTGCCGCCGGATCCAGAAGCGCGGAAACGTTGTTGTTCGCGAACGCCAGCCGTGCCTTGGCGGTTCCCGTGTAGGGGTTATACAACTGGTCGGGATCGGCTTTGCCGGTGCTATTGCAGGTGGCCACCCCCGTGGTGCGGTTGACGGTGTAGGCGCCCCCACCGCAGCCCGTGGTAAGCAACGGCGAAAAGTCTCCGGTTTCGACCTCCGCAATCTGCGCCGCGGTGGGAATCACAACGTTCGATGGCTGGGGCTGCGCCTGTCGTATGCCCTGGTAATCGGCGAAGAAGAAGAGCTTGTCATGCAGAATCGGACCGCCGATCGTTCCACCGAAGGTGTTACGCTTGTAGGCCGATCGCGGACTTCCCGCCTGGTTCGCAAAGAAGTTGTTTGCGTTCATCAACTGATTGCGCAGGAAGAACCAGACGTCGCCATGAAACTGGTTGGTGCCGTTCTTGGTCGTAACCGTGGTGACGGCGCCGGCCGCCTCGCCGAACTCCGCCGGGAAGTTGCTGGTGAGAACCCGGTATTCCTTGATAGAGTCGACTATCGGCACCATGACCTGGGTGTTGAGCCACTGATTGCGGTTGTACAGCCCGTCAACGAGGTAGGAATTTCCTGCTGACGGAGAACCGTTGATGCTGAAATCGGTGCCGCCGCGGATCGAGTAGGTACCGGCGTCCTCGGCAAGGTTGGCGGCGTTACCCACGTGTGCGCCCGGGGTAAGCAGAACCAGATCGGCAAAATTCCTTGTTGCCAGTGGAAGGTCCACCATCTGCTGGCTGTCCACGAGGTTGCTCACCGCTCCGCTCTGCGCTTGCAGCAGTGGAACCTGCGAAGTCACCTCAACCGTTTGCGCCTCGCTCCCGATGGCGAGCTGCAGCTCTATCGTGACCGTCGACGCGCTCGTCAGGATGATTCCCGTGCGGTCGAGCTTCTCGAAACCTGCCTTGTCGACCGTGATGGAGTAGGTGCCGGTCGGCATCGACGGCGCCACGTATTCGCCGCTGCCGTTGGTCTTCACGACGCGCTGAAACTGTGTCTCTGTGTTGGTGATTTTTACGCTTGCCGCAGGCACAACGGCGCCGCTCGGGTCGTGGACCGTACCCACAATGCTGCCCGTCTGCTGTGCCGAGGCAACGGTGCCGATGAGGAACACAAACAACGTCAGAATTCGTTTCATGTTGGCCTCTACATCGATTCAGGAGTCGTGTAACGCGGTCGTGGAGCTAGGTTCCATATCACCGCAGTTGCGAAACGGTGCCGCAGACCTTAGCAGCGAATGTTGTGCGAGACGCAGAATATCTTGCTCGTACGGCACGGCACACGCAAGGTGTTATCACCGTGGAGACCACGCAGAAACGATGAAAATGGGCTTTTTTGCAGAAGCCTTCCGGCATCGCCGGACATGGGTTCAACGGTGTAAAGGGGTTGGTGAAGAGTCGTTGGATTCAACTCAGACCGGCGATTTGGCGATCTGCTGTTACGTGACCGCCGGAGGGCGATACCAGGAGAACAAGCACTGCTTCAGGCGGCTTACCGTCGCCTGGTGCTCAGGACGGTTGGCGAGATTTTGCGTCTCTTGCGGATCGTTCTTCAGATCGTAAAGCTCTGCCCGGTCATGCACCCAGAAGCTGTATTTCAGGTCACCGTCGCGGATCATGTACTTCTCTCCGGGCCTGCCCAAGTCGAACTCCGCGAACACCGGGCCGTAGGCTTCGGGGGAAGCCGGGTTGGAGAGCAGGCCGGCGAAGCTTCGGCCGTCCGATGGACCGGGAAGCGGAACCGAACAAAGTTCCGCCAGCGTTGCCGCAAGCGAGATGAGACTCACCGGAGTCTCGCAAACCGACGCAGCGGCTCCGGGGATGCGGATCAGGAGGGGAACGCCGCAGCTACCCTCGTAAAACTGGAACTTATTCCACAGGCCCAGGTCTCCCAGCATCTCGCCGTGGTCCGAGGTGTAGACCACGATCGTGTCGCGGTCCAGATCGAGACGGGTGAGGGCATCGAGCACCCGGCCCACGCAGTCGTCCACCTGCGCGAGACTGCCATAGTAGGACGCGATGCGCTGACGGGCGGCCGGTGCCTGGAGCAACTCCGGCGTCACCGAGCTGGTCCGGATGTCATGAGCTACCTGTTCCGGCAGATTCGCCAGATCCGCCTTGCCCCACGTTGGCGGCAGGCTCATGTCCTGCTCATGGAACATGTTGGCGAACCGCTCGGCGGGCATGAATGGATCGTGCGGCTTAAGAAAGGAGGTAATCAGGAAAAACGGTTCGTCGCTTTTGCCATAGTTCTCAAGAAAACGGATAGACTCGCGGGCGACAAAGCTCTCGAAATGGTCGGCCTCGGCCATTTCCGAGGCGTTGCCAACGGCGACGGGGCCCAACCTGCCGTCAGGTTTCCGGCTGTCCACCCATGGATCTCCCGTGGCCTTCCACAAGGAGGGGATCTGCGGAAGTCCGGCGCCCGTGTTGGGGTTATACGTCTCGCTTGCATAGAAACCGGCCCTGGGTCCAAGCACCTGAAACCAGTCATTGAACTCCAGCTCGTACTGAAAGCCGTGGATCTGTGCATCGATAAAGTGCATCTTGCCGACCAAGGCGGTCAGGTAATCCGCGCGGCTGAAGTGTTCGGCGACCGTCTTTCGCCGTGGCGAGTACGGCTGGTCGGAGCCTTTGGTGTAGAGATTGTGGGCATACAGTCCCGTCAGCATCGAGGCCCGCGATGGAGCGCAGACCGGGTTGGTGCAGTAGGCGTTGGTGAAACGAACACTCTGTCCGGCGAGCCGGTCCAGGTGAGGCGTGTGGGCAACAGGATCACCAGCCGCACCCATGCAGGTGCGCCGGTGCTGGTCCGCCATGATCAACAGGACATTGGGCCGATGCTTCGGTTGGACGCTTCCCTTGATTTGCGCCGGAGTTTGCGCCGGGCTTTGCGCCGGGCTTTGCGCAGCCGCCCTTTCGGGCTGAACTGCATCGAGCCCGAGGGCGCCCAGGGTGGTTGCCGTGCCGTGCAGGAATTTTCGTCTGTTCATCGTTTCGCGCCTCTCCGATTCCGTCGCATTTTTGTCGTCCAGTCCGTCCCTTTACGATGCCCAGACGCCGGCACGCAGAGCGCCAACATCGTCCAGCAGCAGTAGTACACCGGTGTTTTTCCATGGAAGACGACACGCAGCAGATAGCGCTCAATTTTGCCGAGGTTCGCCGGGGCGGCGAACCGCCCCGGCAAACATCGAGTATTGGATCAGAATGAAAGATGCGTACCCGCGTTTACACGAAGCTCTCGTACGTAGGCACCATATAGTAATCCCACATATTCGAACCGTCGCCCGGCTGCTGAAGCGGGTCATAGCTTCCCGTAAAGGGGAGAGCAAAATGCAGGTGGTCCTTAGGCGGGTAGGATTGTACGGAGCTTAGCGTCTTCTTGAAGGTGGCTAACTGATTTGCGAAGGTCATCTTATTGATCACCTTCTGCGGCCCTGGGCTCTCGTAGTTGATGAGGATCTGCGGGGTCTGAGGCTGGTTCGCAGTTTGGGTCAGAATGTTCTGGATGTCCGCATCAATGACAAGGTATGACTGGTAATCCGCGTTCTGGAAACACGCATCGATGTAAGGCAGGATGTCCGACTCTGTGATGGGCATGTACTGGCCGGCGTTCGGCTGGCCGGCCGGCATTTGCGGCCAGGGATTCAGCATGATCTTATGGAAGCCCATGTTGATAGCCTCTCTGAGAAAGCTCTTGATATCGTCCTCACCGCCGGTGTTCCCGTAGAACCCGTTCAAATTGTCGACCCGGAGATACGGTTGAAATGCGGCCTCGTCATACGCATTAAGGCATGTCTCGTTGGGGCCGCTGCCGTCCATGAGTTGATGACCCGGGCCAGGACCGCCGACGGCCGCACCGAACTTAATACCGTTTATTTTTACGTAGTTGTAGATATCCGCATAATCGGTCGTCGGATTGTCTTCGTTCAGGAATAAGGGGCTCAGGAACGAAACGCCGCCGTTGACTCGGCCAAGCGCGCTGGTGATAGTTTGAAAAGTGTCAGGCGTCTGCTGTATCAGTTCCGGATACATGAAATGCACGCTCCGGGGATAGAGTGGGTTTGCCTGGGCGAACGCCTTGGGACCCAGAACTGTTGCCGCAGCTGCCACGGCTGCACTGGTTTTGAGAAAATTTCTTCGGTTCATTCCATCTCTCCTAAATAAATCAGCCGCGATCATGACTAGCGATGATATTTAAGCGCAACGTTAGGCTCGCTGACGAAGCACGAACCTCTGAGACAAGCCACTAGGCAGTTGCGTTTCGTGTAAGAAACGGCTGCGCAGCAGCCACGCGCCAGCCAGACCGGTGCCCAGCAGCAGCCACGAGGCGGGTTCCGGCGTGACGGACGAGGAGGCGACGGTGACGTCGAAGGGATCGCTGTCGGTAAAGTTGACGCCCGCTGCATTGCTAAAGGTGATGTCGAAGGTGCCGTTGTTAACGCCTGCATTTGGGATCATTGTGGTCACAGTGAACAGCGGACCTACGTAGCTCTGGCCCGGAGCGAGGAAGAACGGTGTGTTGCCAAAGTCCGTGTCGTCGACCATGCAAGCGGTGCATGAGGACGAGTCGCCATCGATGAAGATGTCGCCGGCGTTGGTGGAGGGAGCCACAATGGAGGTGTCAAAGGTGACGGTGCTGCCGGGGGCCACGGTGGGGTCGACGGTGGTGAGCGTATAGGTGACGGTGTCAGCCAGAGCGGGAGCAGCGGAGAAGAGAGCGCCTGTGACGGCAAGGATGGCAAAGGAAAGCTTCTTCATGGAACGGCCTCGAACGTGGGATAAGTGGTGCTGGTCAAGCGAAACAGGGCGAAACGGGTGCGCCCGTCCCAGGAAGATAGGCAAAACCCATCTTCCTGGGGCTGAGGCCGAGAGTGCGCTACGGCAGGATGGTGCGCATGGTACCGCCAAAGTTGCCGCCGCTGTACACGCCAGCGATCTGCCCGACGGCCCGGGAGTTGGGAGCGCCCGCGGAGGCGGGGAAGGTGAGCGTGACGGAGACGGACTGGTTCGACTGCAGGTCGCCTACCACGACGGGGAGGGTGGTGCCGGCGGCAGAGCCGAGCGTGGCCGAGGTGACGGTCACATTCTGCGCCACGCCGGCACCCATGTTGGTCACCTTCAGCGTCGCCGAATAGCCTGTGCCGGTCGCGGTCAGCGCCATCGAGGTCTGCAGGTCTATCGAACCCGGCGTTGGCGGAGCATTTAGCTGGTCACCGAGCTGATTGGCTATCCAGGGCCAGGTTCCTAATGCGAGCGGATCATAGACGTGCGTAAATGGCGGGGCCCAATGCCAGCCTTGCGTGCTGTTCTGGCATTCGGTCGCCGTGATGTTCATGGCGGCTATCGAACTTCCCGGATGATTCAGCTCCAGGTCATAGAGCGCCTCATGCTGCGGCTCGCTCTCATAATTGATTACGATATTGATCGAAGGCCTGTAAGCCTGGATTGCACCAACCTGATTCGTATTTACCATCCAGTTTCTAGAGTCGGGGGTGACCACGTAGGTGCTGTGGTTGAAATCGAGCATCACCTGGTTAAACGACGCATCCAGTTCTGGGTTAGTAAACGGAACCACATTTCCGTTGCCATCCAAAGGCCACGGGTTCAACATGATGTGCTCGAAGCCCAGGCTGACACAGTAATCAATCATGCTCTGGATATCCGCCTGGCCACCCGGATTCTGGTAAAACCCTTGCGTGTTTTCGAGCCGGATATAGCTGGTGTAGTTCCGATATCCTGCGGCTATGGCTTGATTGCCCGGAGTATAGAGCGGGCCAGCGGCGGCAGGTCCTCCAACGCCCGGGTTGAAGATGATACCTCTCGCTTGCACCGCGTTGATCATCGACGAATATTGGGACGGATTTTTCACGTTGAGGAGGAATGGCGTGAGCGCCGTGAGTCCACCGGGGACCAGATCAAACGCGGCCAAGAGCTCGGCATCGGTAGGGGGGACTGAGACGTTTGCGCCCTGGATGGGGTAGACGAAGTGGAGAGGCCGAGCCCAGACGTTGGCCGGTCCGGCGGCCAACGGCGAGTTCGCAAAGGCCTTGGTGTTCAGAACAGTCGAACAAACCGTCAAAGCGGCGCTAGACTTGAGAAAGTTTCTGCGGTTCATCCCATCTCTCCTATAGAAAACAGTCGCGTTCATGATTAGCGCTAATATTTAAACGTAACGTTGCGGCGCTACGTCGCGAAAAATCACGTCTACCTGAACGCGGAACACAGTGCTCCCGCAGTTCAAAAGTGCGCAAGGTGTTTTCACCGTGGAGCGGCAAATTCAACGCAGCAAAGTGTTTGTTTCCGCAAACTTGTCGGCTTGTCCAGGAAATTGTTTCAACCGTGTAAAACGGCCAAGCGTCTCTTAGTAAACGCATTGATGCGCCACAAGGCTCGTCCGCCCGCGGGCAAAACCAGCACAGTGGATGACAATATCCATATCAGTCTAGCGTCGAGTTACGGGTTCGCTATGTCGAGCTTCGCGCCGGCTTAAGGCAGTGTAGGATTCACAGCAGGTCCCGGGCATCGCCTGAGGCTACATCAGATCGTATCGTTCCACCAGGATGCGAGCCTTGGATGCGTCGGGACCTACGGCCCGCGTTTCCAGGATCACTTCGAACGGGCCGATACTTCCATCGCTCTTCTTGGCCCTGTTGAGCACCGGCGATAACGCACTCTGATCCGTGACAAAATTCCCGGCGGCGCTTGTGCCCGAGAGGCTCTGGCCTCGCAGGAGGAGCGCCCATCCTTCGTCTTCAATGCCCGGAAGGAACGAGACAATCGTGTACGTGGTAAAAGGAGAAGTGTTTGAGGAGTTCACATACTCCTGCTGTTCACCCGGTTTCGGCCGCTTGTTCCAAATGGACTGAGTCGCATGATCCGGGCTGCCCACCGGATAGAATCTCATCTCGAAGTTTGTCCGCGGCTCGAACAACTGGATCCAGGGATTTGCTCTCGGGCCGCCGATAAAGATGCAGTTCGAATGCTTTACTTCATCCATTTGCATGTCGCGGGCGTTGCGGATCTTCGGAGTGGTCTGCAATGACATCGCCAGGCGGTCTAACGCGATCGCGATGTTGAGATCAGTGGTGGTTGTATAGTGCGGAAGCACCCCGGCATCGAAATATGCTTTCGCGAGTGGTGAAGCATCAGAAAACTTATGCAGATCCGAGGACAGCGTTCCGTTCACATACTTGTTCAACGGTATGTCTTGCCCCGTCATCCGCTCAAGCTGTACCAGGCCGCTATCGCCCGTCACCACGAAACACTCACGATGTGCACTGAACATCTGGGTCCAGAAACTGTGGAAGAGACGGCTGGGTAAGGACTCTTCTGTTTTATGGAAACCAAACCAGCCGAGCGACGCCAGCGCAGCCGTCATCGAAGCCGAGATCAGGAGTCTCCGCCTGTTGAGTGTTTGGGGAGCCGATGGTTCTGCTTCCACTGCCGGGGCGGCCGGAATCTCTTCCCGAGCGCTCTCAGGTGCCGGCTTCTGGCTCGGTGCAGGTTCCCCCGTAGCCTGGACGGGCTCCGAAACAGGCTCAAAGATGGGCACATACTGGCCGCGCGGAATGACGATTCGCATCCGCTCGCGCTTGCCTTCGTTCTCGAAGAACTCCTCAAGCCGCTTTCGCAGTATGCGCGCGTAATTTCGGACGATGTTGTCCTCGCCCGGATGGTAGTTCGCCTGCCGGCCCAGCGCGTGAACGCCTATCTGGTGCTCAGTGACTTCGTCCTCGCGTCCCTGCAGCTTCCGGTCACAGACGTAGAGGAGGAAGTTGGTAAGCAACGTGGATCGGATAAAGGCAGGGCTCCCCACGATCCGTTGGACCAACTGCCATTCGGGTGACTCGGAAGATGGTGCTGAAGCTTTGGCCGGACCTGTTGGAGCTTGCTGTGTGTCCTGTGCTATGGCCATCCCTGCTTCGATCCTTCAGCGAGGCACCAATCTTAGCATGTTGCGAGCATCAGAATCGTGCCGTTGATGGCTATCGCAATAAACTCCAGCAACACCCTGCCGTCGACTCTTCGGAATCCACGGTGTAGACGCCTCCGAGAACACGCCTTCAACCGTGTTTCCCCCTTGCGATCTGCCATTATGGCGAACTATGCTTTCCCTGATTATAAGTTGCGAGACTCCGTGGAGTGGAAGGACCGTACCGCGGGGAGGAAGTCCGGGATAGATCGCAGGGGTTTTCCCGTGATGTGGTTCCTCTCGCGTGCGCCAATGAAGCTGAGCAGGATGCTCTTTCCACCAAACCGCGTTGAGGGCGCCGCGGGGGCGAGCTGAATCTGCCCCGTCGCCCAAGCCGCACCAGCATTCCCAAGCTTCACCCGAGGAGCCAATGGCCGAAAAGCGCGAGACAAGCAGCGATCCAGCAACCATGTCTTCCTGGACGCGGCGAGAGTTCCTCCAGGATGCCCTCGCGCTGGCCGGAGCCGCTGCCACGTCCTCCGTTGCGGGGACCGCCGCGGCGCAGTCCTCCGCGACGAAGCGGCCCAACCTGATCTTCTTCCTGGGAGAAGGGCAACGTGCCGATGCGCTTTCGTTGATGGGCCACCCGTTTCTCAAGACGCCGAATCACGATCGCATCGGGGCCGAGGGCGCGCGCTTTGACAACGCGTTCTGCACCAACGCGCTGTGTGCTCCGGCTCGCGCGGCGCTGATGACAGGTTTGTACTCGCGTACCAGTGGAGCGCTTTCCAACAAGCTGGGTCATGTTCCGTTGAGTCCGGACATCCCGATGTTCACGGACCTTCTGCACAAGGCAGGGTACGACGTCGCCATCGTTGGCAAAACCCACCTGCGCAACGGCGCGGAGGAACGGTATTGGGACTACTACTTCGGCCATAACGCGGCGACGAACGATTACGTCAACCCGTTCTTCAAAGAGGGCCGGAAAGGCGCGATCGGACCGGAGAAGAGGTACGCCAACATTTGGCCGGACGACTTGGCAACTGACCGCGCACTGGCGTGGCTGGAGGAAGATCGCGGCGACCGTCCCTTCTGCCTGCTGGTCTGGTGGGTTTCGCCGCACGAGCCTTTTTTCCGGCCCCGCCGCAAGTTCGACCGCTTCGATGACGGCACGCGTATCCCGAAGCCGTCGACGTTCGACGACGACCTGAAGGGCTGGCCAGGCAAACCGAAGTCGTTCGTGGACGCCGGCAACAAGATTGGCACTACGACAGAACATCTGGCGGCCGGCTCGCTTGAGGGTATGGCCAAGGACTACTATGCGGGAATCGAGGGACTGGACGATAACGTGGGCCGCTTCTTCCGCTATCTCGAATCGAAGAACATTCTGGACGACACGGCGATCCTCCACAGTTCAGACCACGGTTATTTCCTCGGCGAATGGCGGCTATTCGATAAGCGACTCATGCATGAGCCGAGCATCCGTGTTCCCTTGCTGATCCGCTATCCGAAGCGGATTCGTGCAGGCTCGGTGCGCAACGAGATGATCATCGACATCGACATTGCGCCGACGTTGTTGGATCTGGCGGGAATCCGTCCTCCCGAAGAGATGCAGGGCAAGAGCGTGCTTCCGCTTTTAGCCGATCGGTCGGGGCACGGTCGCGAGGAGTGGTTTTATGAGTATTTCGAATGGCCGAATCCTGAGAAGGTGGCCCCGAACCGGGGCATTCGGACCGAAACGCACAAGCTGATCGCGTACACCGATGGAAGCAACGAACACGAACTCTACGACTTGAAGAACGATCCGAAGGAAACCCGGAACGTCTGGGGCCAGCCGGAGCATGCGGCTGTGCAGCAGGACCTGCTGGCGCGCATGGCGGAGCTCTCCGCGAAGATTCCCACGCGTTCAGGGGCGGACGTGGGATAACTTCGCCACTGTGTAAAGCCGCAGAAAAACGGCGAAATCTGCCACCTGCAAAGCCGGCGAGAACGAAGTACATATGCCACTTCGCTCCGTTTGCGGAGGTGTAGACGAACTTTACACCGCCTTTCCTCCTTTTGGGGTTTTTAGCGGAAGGCCATCCCTTTACAGTCGGATCGCAGCAGGTTTCAAGCGTGCTCAAAAAGCAGGAACGGACGCCATTCGAGAGGCGATGAAAGCGGGGGTTACAGGTGTTCAGCAGCTGGACGAGGAAGCTATCAAAGTGGAGTCTGATCGTCGGTCCATGGGCGCTCATGGGCGCGGCGGCCGGTTCATCGCAAACGATGAAGGCGCCGGACATCACGAAGACCCCCACCCTGTATGTGGTTCCGTATGCGCATCTGGATACGCAGTGGCGATGGGAGATGCCGCAAAGCATCAGCGAATATCTGCTGAAGACGATGCGGGTCAACTTCGATTACATCGATCGCTACCCGCACTACGTCTTCAACTGGACAGGAAGCAACCGCTACCGCCTGATGAAGGAGTACTTCCCGTCCGACTACGCCAGGATGGCCGGGTACATCCGGCAGGGGCGGTGGTTTCCGGCCGGGTCCTCGGTGGAGGAAGGTGACGTCAACCTCCCCAGCGCGGAAGGCATTTTCCGGCAGATCCTGTACGGAAACACCTACTTTCGGCATGAGTTCGGCAAAGCCAGCGACGAATACATGCTGCCGGACTGTTTCGGTTTCCCGGCTTCGCTTCCTTCCATCCTCGCGGAGGCTGGAACCAAGGGATTTTCGACGCAAAAGCTGAATGCTCAGTGGCAGCCTGCCCCACGCATCGGTGGCCCGGACTCGCCGGAGAAGACGCCCGAGGGTATTCCGTACAACGTCGGCTTGTGGATTGGGCCCGACGGCAAACACGTGATCGCCGCGCTCAATCCTGGCGCTTACAACGGCAACACCTATGTGGATCTTTCGCAGCCGAACCCCTGGTCGGCCGTTCCGCAGTTCTCGCTGCAACAGTTGGAAGGCGGCGCGCCGGGCCAGCACCCGGGCTTGCAGCGCTTTGCGAGGGTGCCGGAGCAGGACTGGGCCAGTCGCATCGCCCTCGACGGTAAGGTGACGGGAGTTTTTGCCGACTACCACTACGTCGGCACGGGAGATATCGGGGGCGCGACAGAGGAATCCACGGTCAAGCTCCTGGAGGCAATCGTCACCAAGCAGCGCACCGTCCTACCCTTTCCGGAGGCTGTCCGGAAGTTGATGCCGAACAGTGGCCCCGTCCAGGTCGGCGAAGGTCCTGTCCACGTCGTCGAGTCGACGGCTGACCAGATGTTCAACGACATATCGCCCGCTATGGCAACGCGGATGCCCACGTACAGCGGGGACCTGGAACTGATCGGACATTCGGCCGGCTCGCTCACCTCGCAGGCCTATCACAAGCAGTGGGTGATCCAGAACGAAGCGTTGGCCGACGATGCAGAGAAGAGTTCGGTCGCAGCGGCGTGGCTGGGCGGCCCCGCCTACCCTCAGAAGCGGCTGAATGATGCCTGGACGCTTGCGCTCGCCGGACACTTCCATGACGTTGCTGCCGGCACCGCTACGCCGCGCGCTTACCAGTACGCATGGAACGATGACATTATCGCGGGCAATCAGTTCGCGACGGTGTTCACGAACTCCACCGAAGCCGTGACTTCAGCAATGGACACTTCAGGCGAGGGCACGCCGGTCGTGGTCTTCAACGCCCTGAACGTTCCACGGGAGGATGTGGTTGAAGTTCAATCCGACCTGAAGGGACCGCTGATGGCCGTCGGCAACGGCGAGAAGATGCCTGTGCAGCATGCAGGCGACAAGCTTCTTTTTGCGGCGAAGGTCCCCTCGGTGGGCTATACGGTGTACCACCTGATCCGCGGAGAAGCTTCTCACCATGGCAAAGTGCATGCATCGGGATCGACGCTTGAAAACGAGCACTACAAGGTTGAACTGAACGCTGAGGGCGATGTCTCGAGCATCTACAGCAAGGACCTGAAGAAGGAAATGCTGGCCGCGCCGGTGCGCCTGGCGCTGTCAAACGACACTCCCAAGCAGTGGCCGGCGTGGAACATGGACTTCGATCAGGAGCAGGCTGCGCCGCTGCGCTACGTTGCAGGGGCGGCAAAGATCGAGGTTGTCGAAAACGGGCCCGTGCGCGCGAGCATCGAGGTTTCACGCAAGGATGGCGACTCCTCATTCCAGCAGACCATCAGTCTCGCGGCCGGGGATGCGGGAAAGATCGTCGAGTTTGGGAATGTCATCGACTGGCGAGAGACGGCAGTCAACCTCAAGGCCGCCTTCCAACTCACCGCCTCCAATCCGAACGCGACCTATAACGAAGACATCGGCGCCATCACGCGACCGACTGCGTTTGACCGCCAGTTCGAAGTCTTCACCCATCGCTGGATCGACCTAACCGACACCTCGAACGCCTTTGGTGTGACGGTTCTCACCGGCCCGAAGAACGGCTCCGACAAGCCGAACAACAACACGATCCGAGTGACCTTGCTCCGCACTCCCGGCATCAGCAAGGGAGGCCGCGGAAACAACTACATCGACCAGGCAAACCAGGACTGGGGACAACATCAGTTCACCTTCGGCTTTGCCGCTCACGCCCAGGGATGGCGGCAAGCTCAGACAGACTGGCTGGGGCAGGGCCTGAACGAGCCGTTACGCCCTTTTGTGACCGAGGCGCATGGCGGCCCGCTGGGCAAGACGTTCTCGCTGCTCACTGTCAGCAATCCCCGCGTTCGCCTTTTGGCGATGAAGAAGGCTGAAGACTCTGACGATCTCATCGTTCGCTTGGTGGAACTCGATGGCAGGTCCCAGGCGAATGTGAAGTTGAATTTCCCGGCGCCGGTCGTCTCAGCAAGGGAAGTTGACGCGCAGGAGCGCAACGTCGCAGCCGCGCAAGTCTCAGGAGGCATGCTGGTCGCAAGCTTCGGGGCGTATGAGCCGAAGACCTTCGCCGTGAAGTTGGCGAAGCCTTCGGCCCAGACCGCCGAGCCGGTGTACGTCAGTCTTCCGCTCCATTTCGATACTGTGGCCTCGACTAAGGATGGAACAAAGTCCACAGGCGGCGGATTTGACGGCAAGGGCAATACCTATCCCGCGGAGATGTTTGCTCCGTCCCTTACCTTCGCCGGCGTTCCCTTCGATCTCAAGCAGGCTGAGGACGGGGGCGCCAGCGGAATGAGTGCGGAAGGCCAGGTCATCCCGCTACCCTCGGGTGACTACAAAAGGCTCTACATCCTCGCTTCCAGCCGTAACGGAGACCGCACTGCGGACTTCGACATCGATGGCCGGAAGATCCCGGTGAAGGTGCAGGCATGGAACGGCTTCATAGGGCAATGGGATACGCGCCTGTGGAAGCACGAGGATGACCGCGATTGGTCGATTTCAGCGAACCCTGGACCGTATCCGCCGGACGACGTGAAAGAAAGGGAAGCGTGGCCCAAAACGCCCTCGTATCCCGACGACTATGTGGGTCTGCGCGAAGGGTATATCAAGCCCGCAAGCGTGGCCTGGTACGCCTCGCACCATCACACGGCAGGGGGGCTCAACTCACCCTACCAGTACTCGTACATCTTCGCGTATGAACTCGACATCCCTCGCGGCGCCCGCGAATTGCGACTGCCGAAGGACAAAGATGTGGTCCTCTTCGGGATCGATGCTTATCGAGGTTATCCGAAAACAGCTCCTTCTGTTCCGCTCTTTGACAGACTCGCGCGAGATACCGATGCCTCAAGCAAGAAGGGGCAGGACCGCTGACAGGGCGCCCGTATGCCTTCAACAACACCAGCATTCCGCATCCACACGGAAGTCCAGAAGCCGTCTGCAGAATGCAAGTTAGTATTCACCCGATTCCTCCTTCTTCTCATGCTTTTCTGTGCAGCTTTTGCCTGCTATGCGCAGCAGATCACCGGTAGCATCACCGGAACAGTCAGGGACGCAAGCGGAGCATGGGTTGATGGGCGCCATATCTAATCACCAGTACCGAGTGCCTTGGATCGCTGGTCGAACGACGCACTCGACCGAGCGGGCGTGAAGTACACCATCTGCTTCGCGCGGCCTTCTCGGATCAGCGAGGAATGTACGACGGTTGTTAACGCCTTCGAGCGCTGCAGCCCCGGTTGGCAGCAATTCTGCGTGGCTTTTCGGTCGCCAGAACATGACTTGCGCGCGGGCACGGTCCAAATAGGCCAAGGAGATCAGAATAGGCCAAGGAGATCAGAATAGGCCAAGGAGATCAGAGCGCTTTGGGTAGACCGGGTAAAACCACGTTTATCGCTGCTTTCAACCGTGTTTCCACCTTGTAGATCGTGGTGTCCAGGAAAGAAGCTTCCGTGGTCTGAAGGTGACGAGATTTCTGTGTTGTGACCTATCCCCTTTTTCTCAGCCATTCATAACTGGAGTTTCTCGTGGGGTGACCCGACCCGCATAACTAATCCAAAAGCGATTGGAGATTTCGGCTTGCGTGGTTCGGTTCGGCCCGTGTTGAGGGGCGGATTTGCGGTTACTGTAGCTCAAGTGAGTGCCTCAAGCAAGGAGCTTGTCCCAGCCGTCGTCGTAGGGAGGGAAAGTGGGAAACGCGCAGCGTTTTCCAAGCACGTTGTCATGGGTGATCCGGCCCGCCTCTTGCCGCAACTCGGCCGCGAGCATCTTCTGCATGTAGGCCTGGCAGCGCAGATTGGCGAACTGCGCCTGCGCCGTGAGGAATGGATTCGACCCCGGTGTGCTCACCGCGACCTGGTGCTCCATCTGGTCGGCAGTATCGAGAACAACGTCGTCAGCCTGATCGGCTACGAGAGTGGTCTTGAGGTTCTCTTGGCCTAGAGAGTCGTCGATGTCCATCATCACGCGATCCTGCGGCGACGCCGCATGTGGAGCCGGAACGGACCCGTAGTTCGCGGTGAAGCTCGTCTGCAGGGATGGAATCTGCGTCGTTGTCAGCTTCCCGGAAAAGCTCTGCGAGAGATTCAAACATCGCTCGCCTCCGTGTTGGCTGCCGTGCTCGCAGGGGCGTCAGAGACTCGTTCGCGGCGGGGAGGAGCGGTTTCTGCCGCGCCACGAACAGCCCGGGTCCACAGATTAGCCAGACTTGTCATCCAAACTGCGACAAATAAGAGAAGCAGTAGCCGGACCAGGAGAAACGCCGCGTACGCTCGCCAAGCGGCGACCCCATCGAAAAGCCACCCATAGATCCAAAGCGGTCATCCCGACCGCTATGAGCAGGTATTTCCGTTTCCGATCCATCCCGCCTCCTTTGAACGCGAAGCCAGCATGCGGCGGACCTGAAACTCGGTCAAATGCACCCGAATGGCGGCAGAGGAGTTCGGGACTGGAAATTTGACCGAGATCTGGACGGAAATCATGATGCTTGGGCTGACGAACTACGGACTCGGACCAGGAATGATGAGGGATACTCCCCTGCAAGTTAGCGAGCAGATCGACACAGTGAGGCCCGTCGGGCCTCCGAAGCTGCTGACGACGCGCGAACTGTGTGCCTTTCTCGGGGTTACGCCTGGTTGGGTTTATAAGCGCACCAAAAAAGGGAGCCACCGATCCTTTACCGGCAGTGCGCCTTGGTCTACGCGGCATTCGCTTCAAGCCGCTCCAGATTTCCACCTATGTCCGGACTCGCGAGCGGCATCGCTGCGATGCAAGGCAGGAATTACCCGACGGAAGTGCCCCAATCAGCGGAAAGGGGGCATTTTAAAATGAAAAGAAAGCGCATTCAGACCGGTAGCGTCCAGTTACGTGAGGATAGCGAACCAGCGTGGTGGGAGGGCTTCTACCGAGAGAACATCGTCAGCGAGGAAGGGACGACAGAGCGGAAACGCAGGGCTGTCAACCTGGGTACGGTGAAGGAGATTCGCTCGGAAAGGGCTGCTCGCCTGAAGCTGGCCGCCATCCTTGAACCAATGAACGATGCCAAGTGCCAGCCGAAGAAGATGATGACATTCCGCGGATTTGTAGAAAAGTACCGCTCGCTGGACGGCTGAGGCACTCGAGTCCGACATTCTTCTCAAGTTCTACGCCCATGTCCTCGACGGATCGGCAGATGCCGCCGCGAGGTTCTGAGCGGGCCGCTTGGCGGAGGTTTTTTCTCCGCCAAGGCGGCGCAAACAGCTGCTGTATGAGCGGTTATTCGCTTATTCGCAGCGTAACGGCAGCTAGGGGGTGAGAACCTTTAGCTAAGTTGTTGAGAAATTTGGAGGCGCGGGTCGGGATCGAACCGACGCATAAAGGTTTTGCAGACCTCTCCCTTACCACTTGGGTACCGCGCCCTTACCCTTTTACGGGAGCCCAGAAACTACGCTCACAGACTCGACGGCACACGAAGACACGATCGGCGCACAGCGGTAAGGAGAGGGCGTTTGGAGCGGGAGACCGGGGTCGAACCGGCGACATCTTCCTTGGCAAGGAAGCACTCTACCACTGAGCTACTCCCGCCCTTCCACCTGAATGTATCAAAGCCGGAGCTTACATGCAAAGGCTTAGCGGCCGGAGGCGCTCCAATGCCCAAGAGCCGGATTTACCGGGGTGATGCGAGGGGTTGACCGGGGTTGGTGGTAGTTCGTGGTCCCTGCGGGAGCGTACCTTGCGGGAGCGTACCCGGCGCGGGTATGCCCTGGGACGGGCCGGCTCCGGGCACAAACTGAGGCAGGGGCTCGTCTCCATTCGCGCTACCGGCTCCTCGACTGCTGCCCACCGGCATCAGGACGCGTCTGCTGGCAATCTCCATCCGCCGATTCCGCACCACATGCGGGGTTAGCGTGATGAGCAGCTCGGTGGTGTCCACCTCTTTGGTCCTTTCGGTGCCCTGGAAGCCGGGGAGCTCGCTTAGGAACGGCAGGCCGTCGATCGATCGCTGCTCGCTGCGGTTGACCAGGCTGCCCAGCAGCGCCGTCTGCCCGGCAGGGATGGTGACCTGCGAGGTAAGCGCCCGGTTGTTGAGGATGGGCAGGGAGTTGATCGTTCCGCTGCCGAGCGCTTCGATCTTGAAGTCGAGCTTCATCGAGACAGCATTGGTCCGCAGCACCTGCGGCGTGGCTTTGAGGGTCAGCCCAAGATCCTCAAACTGGATCTGCGGCACGGCGACGGAAGTCGAGCCCAGGTACTGCGAAAGCAGGGAGCTGACGCTGGTGCCGCCGATGTTGAGGCCGGCCACGGCGGAGGTCAGGGAATTGCCCACATTCGAGCTGTAGATTCCGGTCTCGATGGGGTAGCGCGTGCCGGCGCGAAAGCTGGCATCCTGCCCACTGCCGACGCGCAGTTGTACGGTGTCGAGGATGCGCACGTCGGAGGTGTTCAGCAGGGCATTGATGGTGGTTCCCGAGCCCAGGAAAAGGCCTGCCAGCGGCAGCCCGCTGTAGTGGCCGAAGACGCCCAGCAGGTTGCTGAACTGACTGGAAGAGACCACGCCCGAAGCCAGCAGCAGGCCAAGCTCCGCAATCGCGTCGGTGTACGGATTGCCGGTCAGCACCAACTGATTGGAGGCGATCGCGGCGGAGATCAGGGACTGATTGGCGTTGATCAGGCTCTCGGCTTCGGCGGCGACGGGAAATACACCCACGGAGGACGGCGTCGACGTGCCCAGGTTCACCGTGCGCGTGGTGTCAACCTCATACAGGGAAAGATCGAGCAGAACGTCGGAGCCGCCGTCGATCAGGTCGGCAAAGGTGGCGTTCACGCGGTCGAGGGTGCCCGCGTCGCCGCGCAAAACCAGCCCCCCCGAAGAGCCGACGGAGGTGACGGTCTTGAGGTCGAATACATTGCGCGCCAGATTGGCGTATTCGGTCATGGAATCCGCCGTGGCGCCGGGGATGAACAGCGTTTCCTCCACGAGCGGCTCGTATTCTGTGCGGTTTTCAGGCGTGTCCTTCGCGAAGAACGCAGTCTTGGTCTGCAGTGGAACGGCAAACGTCTGGGTAAGGGTCTGGGCGACGCGGCTGGCTTCGGTGTAGTCAGCGTTCTCCAGATCAAAGCGGAAGATCTGACCGGCGGCAACGGAGGGATCGAACTGGGCCTTCAGGCCAAAGGCCGTGCACACGGCGGAGAGAACCTCCTGCGGGCCGCCGCGGGTGTGAAAGGTGCGAACGCCGCCCTCCGGTGCAAGTTCGATGGGACCGCCGATGCCGCGCGCATCGGCCGCCCGCATCGCGCGTATGGGATCGTCCGGAGGTACTGCGGGGCCGGGGAGGGGCATCAACTGTCCATCGGACAGGAAATGCTGGCGCACGATGGCGTTCTGTGGGTCGATCGCGCGCGCCTGTTGGAGCAAGGTCTCCGCTTCGGCGGTCCGTCCCAGCCTCTCCGCCTTCGCGGCTCGTTGAACCAGATCGGTGAGCCGGTGCTCGCGGGTGACGGCGAGGGCCAGCGCATAGTCCCGGTTGCGCGGGTTCAGTTCGGCTGCGCGGGCAAACTCACGCTCCGCCGCGGCGAGATCCTTGTGATCGAGCGCGCGCGCGCCGCGCAGATAGGCCGCCTCGGCCTCGTGCAGCGCCTTGACGGGGACATCCGGCTGCGCGACGGTTCGTGGGAGCGTCACCACGGGCGGCGGGGAGTCCATCCCGGCGGGCACGCTGGCCGGCGCGGTGGTCGCCGCTGTGCCCGGCGGAGGTGAGGGCGTCTGCGCGAACGCGCTTCCCAGCCCACATGCCAGCGCCGCGCACAGCAGGCTCACGGCGCGTTTGCCGTTCGGGGCCGGGCGGAGTGCTTTCGTCGAGTACCGCGGGGGAGGCTGCATGGGGTCATACCGTTGGACGAAGGGGCGGCGCTAACGTCCGCCCGCGACCACGCGGAGATCTGTTGGCCCTGTCCGGACGGGACCGACCGACCGCGGCGGTCGGCGCATGCCCCGGCGGATCTGGGCGGAGTCCATGCCGAGCTCGGTAAGGGTGCGGCTCAGGGTGTTGCGGTGCATGCCGAGCTCTTCGGCGGCCTTGCACTGGTTGCCGCGATGACGCGCGAGCACTTCCAGGATGAAGCGCTTCTTGAACTCCCGCACCGCGTCGGGGTAGTTGACCCCCGCGGCCTGCATACCAAGAACAAGATGTTCCAACTCGCGCTTCACTCGCGTACCCTCGCTAAATCCTGCAGTTCGTTTTCAGTGTGCGACGAGAGCCCGGACTTGATCCAATCGGGAGAGCTGTGCTTGAAAAGGCCGGCGGAGCCATGCTTGAGGTGTTCAAGCGAGGTACGCAGCCGAAGGCGCAGGTCCGTGGGCATGGTGAAGGATACCGCATGCGCCCCCCGGAGCAAATAGGGAGCGATTCGCGAAGTTTGCACCCAGGGCGCCGAGGGCAAAAAGGCGATCAAGGCCAGCAGAAACGCCGTCGCGATGATCGCTCCCCGCAGAAGCCCGAAGATCGCTCCCCCGATCCGGTCGGCGATGCCCAGGCCCACCGTGCGGGCGCCGCGGCGGAAGAGCCTGCCCAGGAGGCTCGCGGCGACGGTTACGGCGGCCAGGATCAGCAGAAACGCCGCAAACTGCGCCAGCGCGGGCGAGGTGATCAGCCCGCCAAGGGAATGCGCTCCGGCGCGGTAGTACCAGCAGGCTAGTGGAAAGCCGATGACCAGGCCGGCCAGCGTGAAGGCCTCGCGAAAGAAGCCGTTCATTGCTGCGCGGATGGCGGAGTAGAGAAGGAGCGCGAGGAGGAGCCAGTCCAGGGGGTTGAGGGTCATTGGGCTGCAGATGCCAGGTCCCGTGTCTTACTTCACACTACCCGTAGCTGAATGTCCCACGGATTGAGCAGATGGAGATCCAAGTCGACGAAGTGTCTCGTATTGCGTGTAACAAGAACAAGATTGTGCTCCAGCGCGGTCGCGGCTATCAGGCCGTCTGCTAGATCGAGAGAACTGCCCGCAAGCTGGCGTTTCGCGGTCAGACTGCCCCAGCGATCGGCGATCACCCCTGTTATGGGGAGAATGCGAGTGGAAAACTTCCCTGGCAGCTGGGACGTTAACCAATGCTCAAGCGACGCACGACGCTTACCCGGGCTCAGGAGCTCAACGCCTTTCCTGAGTTCACCCGCCGTAATGGCACTGATATGAAGGTCCTTGTTTGGCTGCGCTCGAAGCCAAAGCTCGATGCGAGGTTCTGGACGTTGCCGGGTTGGTTCCGAAACCACATTCGTGTCCAGCAAGAAACCGGAACTCACGACAGGTCGACCGGGCGACCCGGAGATGGATCGCGGCTAAGGTTCAGCTCTTCACCATTCAGCAGGAGTCGCGCTTGGGCGAGAACCTCGGCGAGATGTGGTTCGGAACTGGTCGAGCCGGGATCCTCCGTTAATTTTAGTGCTTGAAAGAGAACGTCTTCCACATCGCGGAAGCGGCCCGTGGCCATGCGTTGCTGAATCAGAGCCTCGAGTTCGGGTTGATGAATTTCGATGTTCATAGCGCATTCCTCCCCTGAACAGATTACTTTAAAGTTTTTGCGGACGCTCTGCGCAGTCCACCTGCAGGGACGCCGACTGGAGCCTGCATGCCTATTTCAGATCGCAGCAGATCGATGGCTTCTGCGATCCGGCGCTGGCGTGTTTCCGGGCGCTTGGCCGAGGTGATCCAGTTGCGGTACTCCTTGCGGCGGGTGAGTGTGAGTGCCGCGAAGGCGGGCGCCAGGTGTTCCCGGTGTAAGAGCGCTTCCAAGTCCGCCGGCATCTCGACGACCCGCGTCGTTTCGTCCTTCCAGAGCTCGACTTGTAGAAGCTCGCCGGGTGATTTTGCAAGCGTTGTAAGGACCGTGCGCGGAACGGAAAGCCGGTGATAACCGTCGCCGTGAGGCATAAGAGAACCGGTATAGGGAACGTCTTGGAAGCGTACCTGTACGGGGACCCGACCGCGGCTGTGAAACTCTTGGGTTGCGTCGTGGGGAAAGAACACAAACGCGCCCCAGCCCTGGCTGCGTTGAATGGCGGCTTCGAAACGGTACCGCTTCATGGCTAGGCCGCAGACCGCGCCTCCCGGCCGCGCGAACGGCCGCCCAGCGACACGCTCACCACCTTGCTGACGCCGGGCTCCTGCATGGTCACCCCATACATCACGTCGGCCTGCTCCATGGTGCGCTTGGAGTGCGTGATGACCACGAACTGCGTGGTGTCGCTCATGTCCGCAATCAGCCGCGCAAAGCGGCCGACGTTGGTCTCGTCGAGCGGCGCATCCACCTCGTCCAGCACGCAGAAAGGCGCGGGCTGAAACTGGAACGTGCCGACCAGCAATGCCAGTGCCGTCAGCGCTTTTTCGCCGCCCGAAAGCAGCAGCACATTTTGCAGCTTTTTGCCCGGCGGCGAGGCGATGATGTCGAGCCCCGCGAGGTCCTTGTCGTCTTCGGTCTCCGTCAGCCGCATGAACGCCTGGCCGCCGCCGAAGAGCTTCGTGAAGGTGGTCGAGAAGTTGTCGTTGATGATGCGGAAGGCTTCGTCGAATTTCTCGCGCGAGACCTGGTCGATCTCGCGGATCGATGCCTGCGTGTTGTCGATCGAATCGAGCAGATCCCGGCGCTGCGTGTCGAGGAAGGTGTGGCGTTCGGAGGCCTCGCGCAGTTCGTCGAGCGCCATCATGTTCACCGGTCCCATGGCCTCCATGCGCTTGCGCAGCGCCCGCGCGGCCTCGTCTTCTGCGGCCAGCGTCTCGGCGGTGAGGCGCTGGATGGAGCTGTCGTCGCGCAGTCTCTGCGGCTCAACGGAAAGATCGTTGATGCAGGTGGCTTCAAGGTGCTCGATATCGGAGCTGAGCCTGGCCTGCCGCGCTGTGTGCGTGGCTCGCTGCTCGCGCAGGGCATCGGTTTCGCTGCGCAGGACACGCAGGCGGCCGTCCAGTTCGCCCAGCCTCCCCCTGAGCGTGGCCCCTTCGGCCGTGAGGCGCTCCGCTGCCCCCGTTGCCTCGGCACGTGTCGCTGCAAGCTCCTCGGCCTTACCGGCCAGACCGATATTTTCTTCCTCACGCCGCGTCCGTTCGCCGGTGGCATTCGCAATCGCGGCTTCGATCTGCGCAATGCGCTGGGCCTGCGCGGTGTACAAGCGCTCTGTCCGCTCGGCGTTGGCGCCCGCATTGCGACGGCGCTCTTCCAGACCCGCCAAGGCGGCATTGGCGGCACTTGCGGCAGCCTGCAACTCTTCGCGTTCCGCACGCAGCGTGGCCAGACGTGTGGTCAGGTCCGCAACCTGCTCTTCCACCTTTGCCCGCTCGGCCTCCAGCTTCTCGGCCTCGTCACGCTTGCGGCCGATCAGCTCTTCGCGGCCGGCCCGCTGGTCCTTGTTGCGCGCCAAGGCGAGCTGCCACTCGCTCAGGCGGCGCTCCAGGCGGCCGGCCTCGGCCTCCATCCCCCGCAACGCCGCGCCGGAGTTGGCCGAGTCGCGCTCCGTATCGCGACGCTCGTGGTTGCGCGCATCCAGCGTGGCGGTGATCTCGGTGATGTCTCGCGTCAGGGCAGCGGTAGCGAGCTCACTTTGCGCCAGATCGCGCTCCAGCGTCTCCACCTTGGTCTGTACCTCGGCGAGCTCGCGCTTCAACGCCAGCGGCCCCTGCGTGCGCGGCTTGCCGCCGGTCACCGTAACGTTGTGAAAGGTCTCGCCGGTCGGAGACAGGAAGAATGCCTGCGGATTCGAGAGCGCCAGGCTCCGTGCCGTCTCGGAGTCGGGCGTGACAAAACCCTCCCGCAGGCGCGGCAGAATGACCTCGAGGGAACGGCCAAAGCCGTTCAGCACACGCACGCAATCCTTCAGCGGAACCAGGCCCGGAACGGGGCCCTCGCGGTCGGGCCGTGCGGTGCTCTGCATGCCCTCCGTGAAGCCGAACGCCGTTTGTCCATCCTCAGGGTGCACGAGAAACGTGGCCCGCCCGGCGACGTCGCCATGCAGCAGGCGAACGCCCTCATCGGCCGCGTCCCAGCTCTTCACGACGATGTAGTTCAGCTCATCGCGCAGGAACTCATCGACGACGTTCTCATAGCGCCCATCCACCTCAAGAAAATCAGCCAGCGTACCTACGGGGGCGATTCCCCCATCGTTGTTTTGCGCACGTTTCGCGTTGGCACGGAAGATGTTGCGCACGGTGTCGGTGGAGTAGCTGTGTTCGCGGATCAACGCCTCCAGCGAGCCGCGCCGGCCGAGCAGCGTGGCCAGCTCCGCCCGCAGACCATCGCCGCGTCGCCGCGATTGCGTCTCCTCCATGCGGCGCTGTTCCAGCCGCTGCCGCAACTCGACGATCTCGCCTTCCAGCCGCTTCAGCCGCTCGGTTACGTCTTCAAACGCGAGCTTCGCCTGCCCACGTTGATGGCCCAGCGCCTCCAGCTCCGTGCGGGCCGCGTTCGACTCGCCCGAAAGCCGCTCATTCTCGCGGTCCAGCCCGGCAAGCGCGGCCTCCGCCTGTGCGATCTCGTGGCGCGCCTCGTTGGCCCGCTGCATCGCGTTCATGGCGTTGCGGCGGCCCTGCTCGGCCTGCGTTTCGCCGGCGAGCACAGTGCGCATGGCATCCTGTGCGCGCTGTTGCTGCGCCTGCGCATTGGCCCTGTGGGCATTGGCCTCGGCTGTGGCTGTCTCCAAAAAGCTGCGGTGCTGTTCGCGCTCGCCGGCTAGGTGAGCCAAACCTTCGCGCGCGCCGCCCAGTTCGTCATTCGCGGCCTGAATTCGCTGCACCAACTCGGCCTGCCGGTCAGTGTTCGCAGCCATGCGGGCCTGGGTACGCTCCAGCTCGACGGCGCTGGAACTGGCCCGCGTGTTGGCCTCGCGCAACTCTCCGTCCAACTCGTAGCGTCGCGCGGTTCCGGCCGTGTGTTCCGCATCCAGGGCATCGAGTTCGCCCGCGCCTTGCTCGATGGCCGCGCCCAGCCGCTCGATCTCGCCGCGCAGCGTCTCCGATTCCGTGTCCATCTGCGTCAAACGGCTGGCGAGCACGACCCGCAGCTTGGCCACAAACTCCCTGCGCAGCTCGCCAAAGCGCTCCGCCTTCGAGGCCTGCCGCTTCAGCACGGCGACCTGCCGCGTGACCTCTTCGAAGATGTCGTTCACGCGGGAAAGATTGCCCTTGGCCGACTCCAGCCGCAGCTCGGCGAGGCGCTTTTTCGCCTTGAAGCGCGTGATGCCGGCGGCCTCTTCGATGATGGCGCGGCGATCAAGCGGCTTCGAGCTCAGCAGCTGCCCGATGCGCTCCTGGCCGATGATGGCGTAGCTTTCGCCGCCCAGACCGGTGCCGAGAAAGATGTCCTGGATGTCGCGCAGACGGCAGATTTTGCCGTTGAGCAGGTATTCGCTCTCGCCCGAACGAAACAGCCGCCGCGTGACGGTGATCTCACCCATACGGGCCGGACCGCGGCCGAACTTGCGTCGGCGCACCTTCAAAACGACGTTGCCGGGAGACTCCGCAGCGCTTGCATCGAGCTCGGAAGAGACCTCCTGAGCGCCTGCCTCGCCCTCTGAACCCTGCACCCTGGGCCCTGCACCCTCGTACATCTGTCCGGGTTGCGCCTCGGCGACTGCCTCTTCGGTCTCCTGCGCAGCCTGCGCGCGCAGCGCAGTTTCGTCCCAATCGCCAACCGTACCGGCGGTGCGCTCCCCCCCGGCGTCGTCTGAGCCCTCCGCCGGTTCGTACACCGCCGGGTCGACCAGAGTCAGCGAAACCTCCGCCATACCCGTCGGGCGGCGCTCGCGCGTGCCCGCAAAGATGACGTCTTCCATTTTTAGGCCGCGCAGGCTCTTGGCGGACTGCTCGCCCAGCACCCACGTGATCGCATCGGAGATATTGGACTTCCCGCAGCCGTTCGGTCCCACGATCGCCGCAATGCCGTGGCCCTGAAGCGAGACCTCCGTGCGGTCGCAAAAGGACTTGAAGCCGAGAATCTGGACCTTTTTCAGCTGAAGCACGTGTTTTCGACCTCCTCGGCTGAACCTTATTCTCAGGCCCGGCGCTGCCCTTCATGCTATGGGGAGGTACCCTCACAGGCAACATCCGCAGCCAAGATGTTGTGGATAAGGGGGCAGCTACTCTACAGGTTGGGGTGCTCGGCGGGAGCCCTGGGGAAGCACCCAAGCGGTCATCGCTTAGACCGGCTGGCCTTCTCTGCGGTATCGTGGGGCGTACCGCAGATTTGCGCCGGAGCAACATCGCTTCCTATAATCCGCATCATTCGCCATAGGTCATGGAAGGACCTTTGGCCGAGGGCTCTGGCAGCATATCTTGGCTTCATCTCAGGGCTTCATCATCAGGGCCTCATCTCAAGTTCGGGAATCACTTAGGAGTTCAAATGAAACAGGTCGTTCTTGCATCGCTGCTCGCGGCTGCCGGCGCAGCGTCTCTCCCATCCCTCGCCGTGGCGCAGGGTGCCACCCCGGCCACGCCCTCCACTCAGGCGACACCCTCTCAGACGACACCCGCCTCTCCCGCGGCCGGGGCGCCTGCCGGGGGCCAGGTGCAGCTGTCCCAGGAGGAGTACAACGCCTACCAGGCAGGCGTGACCGCCACCACCCCGGCGGCCAAGGCCGCGGCCTTTGAGGCCTATCTGAAGCAGTACCCGAACTCCACCCTCAAGGTCGAGGCGCTCAACGCCATCCTCTTCGCCGACAGCCAGTCCGGCGATCAGGCCAAGACGCTCGACGCGGCCGACCGGCTGCTCGCGGTCGATCCCGGCAACCTGCGCGCGTTAACGTTCGAGGTCTACTACCGCCGCGCCGATGCCGACAAGCTCACCGATGCCACAGCCAAGCAGACCGCGCTCGATCAGGTAGCCAGCTTCGCGCAGCGCGGCCTCACCGCGACCGCCCCCAAGGGCATGAGCGATGCCGACTTTACGTCGCTGAAGGCCAAGACCATGCCGGTTTTTGAGTCCGCCATTGCCGATGACGATATGGCGAAGAAGGACAACGCGGATGCCATCACCGCGCTGAAGACCGAGATCACCGGCGCCGATCCCGCGCAGCTCACCGCCGTCGGTCCCGTGCTGCAGGATGAGTACACGCTGGCCCAGGCGTACTACACCTCCACGCCGCCCGATTATCTCGACTGCGCCTGGTACGCCACCCGCTCGGCCGCCTATGCTCCCCCGGCGGTGAAGGCCACCATCCAGCAGCTGGCGACGTATTGCTACACGAAGTATCACGGATCGGCGGATGGCACGGACAAGTTGACCGCCCTGGCGCAGACCAATGTGACTCCGCCCGCGGATCTGGGCACTACCATCACGCCCGCGCCCAAGCCGGAGGACATGGTCAAGAACCTGATCTCGACCACGCCCGATCTTGCCACGCTGGCGCTCAGCGACAAGGAATTCGTGCTGCAGTACGGCCAGCCCGCCGATGCCGATAAGGTCTTCGACACGATCAAGGGCAAGTCGGTCGAGATTCCCGGAGCGCTCGTCGTCGCAGCCACCCCGGACCAGCTGCAGATAGCGGTTTCGCCCGATTCGGTGCAGGGCAAGGTCGCCGACTTCACGGTCAACATGAAGACGCCGCTAACCACTCCGCCGGCTGTGGGCGCGACGGTCACGCTCTCGGGAACCTACACCTCCTACACGCAGTCGCCGCTGATGATCACCATGGCGGACGGTGCTGTCGTCGGGCCCAAGAAGGCCGCTCCGAAGACCACCACCCACACCACGCGTCGCCACTAATAAGCAGGGCAGCTGTTGTAACGAAACGGCCTCCCTAGGGAGGCCGTTTTGTTTAGGGCAGTATTCGTTCTAGTTTGTCATCCCGCAGCGCTTTTATTTGTCATCCCGTAGCGCAGCGCAGGGATCTGCTTTTCTCCTGCCGCTGCGCAATTTTCACGGAGCCGGCTAAACCCAACAGCCTCCTGAGCAGCTTTAGCGTTCATCCGCCAGCCCCAGCAGATTCACAAACACCCGAAACGCCCCCGGCACGGCCTCCGGCAGCTGCCGGTAGAGCGCAAAGGCACAGTAAGTCCAGTGCCCGCGCCCGAGCTGCGTTGTGATCAGCCCGCCCTCCTGCGGCGCCTGGCCGGGATCATGCGTTTCGGTGAGTGCGGTGTAGCGCGGGTCCCAGCTTTGCAGAAAGTCGTGGCCGCGCTCCTCGATCCAATTGTTGAAGTCGGCGGAGGTGATCCGGTTGGGCGCGGAAAATACAGCGGCTGTAGGCTGGAGCAGATCTACCGGCGTGGTCTCGTCCACCACCTTCTCCGCGTTCCCGATGGAGAGCGGATAGGGCGCGTCGTCAGCGGTGAACTCGGGTGTTTGATACTGCACCACCACGTTGCCGCCATTGCGCGCGAAGTCGAGCAGCGCCTGCGTGGGCGCGCCGTGCAGGTCCGGGTGCGCGTTGTAGGTGCGCACGCCGAGGACGACGGTACTGAACTGGGATAGATGTTCAGGCGTGAGGTCTGAGATGGCGAGGATCGAGACGGGGAGGCCGATGGAGGCGAGGGCCTCAGGGACAGGATCGCCGGTGCCGGGAAGGTAGGCGATGCGGCGCTTGGCAGGCAGCTTGAGCGCTACGGAAACGATGCGATCTGTCGCGGGTGTGTAGTAGTTCGTCAGCGGGATGCCGGGGTATCCCACAGCGTGGAGGCCCTCGTAGATGGCGTGAGGCGATGTGGTTACCTCGGCGGCCAAAGTGACAGTGCGCGCATCTGCGGGTAACGTCACGTCAAGGCGTGCTTGCCCGGGAATGGGCGTTTCAACGCTGCGGGCCGCAACGCCTTGACCACGCACGGAAACCGGAAGCTCCTGCGCGGGAGCGACACCGGTTGTTGCCCGCAGCATGGGAATCAGCTGCACGGACCTTTCTGGCACCGGGATGACCTGGGCGTGCGCATTGAGAGTGAGGCTATAGGGCGGAACGAAGCTGACGGGCTGTTCCGTATGCGTCACGACGCGGCCGATCTGTATCTGCACATCGTGGTACCGAACGTGAGCCCAGCTGGTCAGCGCCGGAGGCGTTGCCGGAGCGTTGCGAAGCGCCGGGTCGCGGAGCGTGTAAACGGGCTGCTCGATGTTCGTGCGAAAGAAGTACGGTTGGGTGATAGTGCTCGTTTGCGGTGATTGCAGCGTAAAAGTAACCGAGTACGGCGAGTCAATCGAGAGTTTCTTCGGCTCGCCCCCTCCTGTTCCGCTGTTCGCGGTCTGGATGCCGGCGTTGCCGGCCACGAGACCAGCCGTATCGTCCCTAGGGAGGGGAGTCGTGATCCCAAGCCGGATGGGCACACCCAGGTCCGAGCCCGCTAACAGATCGTTCGCTGGGGCTTGGGATTGCATCCCCAGCCCAAGCGCAAGGGCAAGGGCGTCGTTCAGCTGTACCTGTTTCGTGCGCAGCTCGTGAAGGGCGTTCGCCTTCTGCAGGGGATCTTTAGGCGAGTCCGCCACGGCAGTGATCAGTTCCTTGACATCCTTGGCGGCGATCGCGAGAAGTGGCGCTGTCGCGCTGGGATGAGCAGGGTCAAACTGGCCGGTTGCGGTATGGATTGCCCTACTTACATTGGAGAGCATGTCTGTCGGTACTACCGAGGGATAAGCTTCGCCTATGCTTTCGATGCTTGTGTCAATGCCGTCGAAAAAGCTGTCTTCATTCTGCTTCTGCTGGTCCGGTGACAGCCGTGAGCCGTAGCGGTGATAGCCGATATCGTAGGCACCGGCGACCGCCAGCCGTACTCCCGGCCCGATCTGCGTCTTCTGCAGCCCTAAACCGATGCGGGCGAACTGAACGTAGCTGCGGGCTGGTTCGCCGGGGCCGCTGAGCAGGGGATCGGTCTGCCCCTCGTGTACGGTCACATCGACAGACGGCGCCGTCGTAGTCACCTCGCCGGTGACATAGTTGGTGAAGCGCGCCGGGGCGTACTGGCCGGTGGCGTAGTCGAAGAGTCCCTGCGCTGTGATGGACTGGGTGGGCACGCGGGCGTAGACCTTCAGCGGCTGCCAGGGCAGGATGCCCTCGGCGGTGAGCTCGGGGAAGACCTTGGGGTCGCCAGCGGCCTTGAAGACCTCCTGGGCGATCTCGCCCGCGACCTGGTGCTGGCCGTGGCCGTCCGTCACGCCGCCGAGAAACACCGCCGCGATGACCAGCGGGCGGTACAGCCGCACGGCGCGCACGGCGTCGTAGAGCACCCGCTCGTGCGTCCACTTGGCAAAGGCCTCTTCCTTGGTTTTTGAGAAGCCGAAATCGACCTCCGTGCCGAAGAACTGGTCCACACCCGTGTAGCGATCCGAGGAGAGCAGCTCCTGGGTGCGGATCAGGCCCAGCGCGTCTTCGAAGTCGCCGGTCATTGCGTTCTGGCCGCCTTCGCCGCGGGTCAGCGAGAGGTCCGCGACGCGGGCGCCCAGGCCGCGCGAGTAGAGCGTCAGCAGGCCACCGTCCTCGTCGTCCGGGTGCGCGACGATCATCATCAGCGAGGCGCGGGTGTTCAGCTTGCGCAGCATCTGTTCCAACCCGCGGGCCCCTTCGTCGATGGGCAGCTCGCGGCCGGTGCGCGGGCTGACGCGCTCGCCGCGCAGGTTGGCGGGATCGGTGAAGGGCGGCTGCTGGGCGGAGATGGTCGCTGCGAGACAGATAGCGGCTGCGAGGGCAAGCTTCATGTGCTTAGGCTCTCATAAGAGAAATCCGGGCACCCTGCACCCGCTACCTTTAGCAATCCTCTTCGAACGGGGAAGCAAGCAGAGATTCGAGCTTCTGCTTTAGCGCCGGCACATCGCCGAAGGTTATCTCCCAGACAGTTTGAGGGAGTACAGAGGCATAGCCGTGGATGAGGCGATTGCGCGTGGCGTACATCTCGCGCAAAGGAAGAGACGGGAATCGGGATTCGGCCTCGGGTATCAAATCCAGTAATTGTTTCGCGGCTTCGCCGAGCAGTTCGATCGCGCGGACCACGGCGAACTGCGTCATGACATCCTCAGAAAAGTCCTGCTGAGTCTTTCCGGAGGTGAAGTCCTGGATGTGGACGCAGGCTTCGATCATGTCCTGGAGGTAGTCACGGGCGTTCAGCCGACGGCTGGTCATACTGGGACGGCCTCGGCGAGCACCTCGTTACGGAAGCCGGGGTGGAGCTCGCCGGGAAGCCGGACATCGACTTTGATTCCGAGAGCGTCTTCCAACGCAAGTTGCAGCCGGGCGAGATCGAAGAGGCTTGTCCGCGGGGCTTCGTCTACGAGTAAATCCAGATCGCTGCTGTCGAGATCGTCACCGTGCAGGGCGGAGCCGAACAGACGCGGGTTGGACATGCCGTGTTGGCTGACCAGGCCCCGGATCACCTCGCGGTGCTGAGCAAAGACTTCCGACGGCTTCATGTCTGCAATTCTACGCATACTGCTACAGAAGCGCGTCGGGCATGAAAGCCAGCGCAACGTCCGTTTCCATACACTTAAGGGCACTGTGAACAGAGAAGACGAGCCGCTAGAGCGATCATTGAAGCTGCCGGGCGCCGTGACGCTGAACCTGCTGGACATGATCGGCGTGGGGCCGTTCATCACGCTGCCCCTGCTGATCGGCGCCATGGGCGGCCCGCAGGCGATGCTCGGCTGGGTGCTGGGCGCGCTGCTGGCGGTGTGCGACGGGTTGGTGTGGGCGGAGCTGGGCGCGGCCATGCCCGAGGCCGGCGGCACCTATGCTTATCTGCGCGGCATCTTTCCGGGCCGGCTGGGGCGCTGGCTGAGTTTTCTGTTTGTCTTTCAGCTCTGCCTCTCCGCTCCGCTCAGCGTAGCGAGCGGATGCATCGGGCTGTCGCAATACGCGCGCAGCATTTTCCCTCGCGCGAGCCTGGTTGCCACCACGCATACCGCGCATCTGGGCCCGTATAGTCTGGGGGCCGCGCTGGGCTGGCAAAGCTTCATCGCCATCGCGGCGGTGCTGGCGGCGGTGGCGCTGCTGTATCGCAACCTAGTCCACGTGGAGCCGCTGGGGCGCGGGCTGCTGCTGGTGGTGCTCACGGCGATCGGCTGGACGGTGATAACAGCCGTGCTGCACGGTCACTGGGCGCGGGCAGTGGCCTTTCCGTCGGGTGCGTTTCGGCTCACACCGGCCTTTTTCACGGGGCTGGGCTCGGCCATGCTGGTGGCTACCTATGACTTCTGGGGCTACTACAACGTGACGTTTCTGGGCGGCGAGGTGCGCGACCCCGGAAAGACGATTCCCAAGGCCGTGCTGCTTTCGATTGCCATCGTCACAGGCCTTTACGTGCTGCTGAATGCCAGTGTGCTCGCGCTCGTGGGCGCTCCCACGCTGATGGGCATGGCTGCCGACCCGAACCAGCCCGCGTTGCTAACCGCCGTGATGCAACCGGCGTACGCGCCGTCCCTGGGCGTCCATGCAGCCCTGTGGCTGGGACGCCTCGCGGCTCTTCTGGTGATGATCACGGCCTTTGCGAGCGTCTTTGCGCTGCTGCTGGGCTACTCGCGGATCCCGTATGCGGCGGCGCGTGACGGGAATTTCTTTGCCGCGTTCGGGCGGTTGCACCCAAAACGCGGATTTCCGCATGTCTCCTTGCTCACCCTGGGAGCCGTGGCCTGCGTTTGCTGCTGCTTTTCCCTGCGCGACGTGATCGCCGCGTTGGTGGTGCTGCGCATTGTGCTGCAGTTCGGCCTGCAGCAGATAGGCGTCATCCTGCTGCGCATCCGGCAACCGGAGCTTCCGCGACCGTTCCGGCTGTGGTTCTACCCTTTACCGCCCATCCTCGCCTTGCTGGGCTTCGGATTTGTGGTGTTCTCGCGCGCCCACTTCAGCAGGGAACTGCTGCTGAGCGCGGTTGTCGCCGTCGCGGGTTCGGCGGCGTTTCTGTGGTGGGAGCGAAAACAGCGGAGACATCCGCGGACCCGGGCCACGCGTTCTGTATCCGGGACCGCTTGAGAGCGTCCAATACCTGACGCTTTTTGCGTTCGGCTCCATCCGGAAGAGGAACAACATGCTTTTGCGCACGGAAGAACAGATCCCCCCGTCGGAGATCACCTCCAAAGAGACCTACAGGGCATTTCAGGCCAGCCGCCGGCAGCTGCTGAAGGGTGTGGGCGCGGTGGGCGCCGCCGCGGCCGTAGGGGCAGCCTTCCCGGGCATGGCGGAGGCTTTGACCAAGCTGAATACCGTGAGCACCCCCTACACCGTCCCCGGCGAGGCGGTTACGCCCGAAGCCAAGGCGCAGAGCTACAACAACTTTTACGAGTTCGGCGAGGACAAGAGCGATCCCTCACAGAACGCGCACACCCTGCATACGCGGCCCTGGTCGGTAAAGGTCGAGGGCCTCTGCAAGAAGCCGCAGACCATTGACATCGACAAGATCATCGGCTTCAAACCCATCCAGCAGCGTGTTTATCGCTTCCGCTGCGTGGAGGCCTGGTCCATGGTCATTCCCTGGGACGGCTACCCGCTGAGTGACTTCATCAGCGCCATGGAGCCGCTGCCCAGCGCCAAATACGTGCAGTTCCTGTCATTGGCAGATAAGAACCAGATGGAGTTGCCCGCCGGCATCCCCTTCCCGTACACCGAAGGCCTGCGCATGGATGAGGCGATGAACCCGCTCACGCTGCTCACCTTCGGCTCCTACGGTGAGACGCTGGCGAATCAGCAGGGCGCCCCGATCCGCGTGATCGTGCCGTGGAAGTACGGATTCAAGTCGGCCAAGTCGATTGTGACGATTCGTTTCACCGACAAGCAGCCCCCCACCACGTGGAATGAATTAGCGTCGAACGAGTACGGCTTCTACTCGAACGTCAATCCGTCGGTCGATCATCCGCGCTGGTCGCAGGCTCATGAGCGGCTGCTGAACTCCTCCAGCATCTTCCCGAAGACCGTGGCCACCCTGCCGTTCAACGGCTACGGAGACCAGGTCGCCGGCATGTATGCGGGCATGGATTTGCGCAAGAACTTTTAGAGTGGTGCATCCTTAATCCACTTCACAGAATTTGTCATCTTGAGCGAAGCGAAGGACCTGCTTTTTCTTTATCAGCGACAACGCCCGGTTTTGAAAGCGTAAGAACTTCGGATTCACCACAGCAGGGAATGTCGACATACTCAGGGGAAAGCAGGTCCTTCGCTGCGCTCTGGATGACAACTCCATGGTGCGAACTTTAGACTCAGGACGCTGGAGCATGATTCGTGCAGGTGTACCCAGAGGGGTCGTTCTTGGGAGGGAGCCGTGGGCTTCAGCCCACGGAACAGGAGCGGAGTCCAAGTGCCCTTCAGGGCTGGGCTCTGCTTCCGTTTCCAAACGGCCCAGGGCTAAAGCCCTGCTTTCCTGCAGCGCTGGATTCAGCGGCCTGAAGGCCGCTGCTCCCTCCCAAGAACTGGGTATATCTATGATGGTCATGCTCTAATAGGGCCTCTGCGGCCGTTCGCTTACCGGAGGTGAGACGGAGTTTCCGGACCGTTCACGTTTTCTGCGTTCAGGTTTAACGCTCGCGACCAGTCGTGTCTGTGCAAAATCCAGAAAAAAAGGCCAGTTAGGAGCGGGTGTGTGCCCCTCGCTGTGCTGCCGGAAGGCCAGTGCACCGCCTTCCACCTCACTCAGCTGCGGTGGCATGGTCGCCGAAGGCAGGCCCCCTGCGCCCAGCAGGTGGTACACGGGGCTGGCGGCTACCGCGGCTTGAAACTGTCCCTCGGCATCCGCCCAGCCGTCGCCGTGCGTCGCGCCCGCCCCGATGAACAGCGGTCGCGGCGCACACAGGGCAATCAGGTCATGGGCATCCACGGGCAGATCGTTGGCCGTAAGCGGCCCGGCGTATTTCAGGAAGTTGCCGGCCATCCAGTGATACTCCCCGTCCCCCGCGACGTTTTCCACCAGCTCACCAAATTGCCGTCGGCTGAGCTTCGCGCCGGCCTCGCCCGAGGAACTGATGTAGCCGATGGCGAAGCGGCGATCGAAGGCCATCGTGACCAGCGCGGCCTTGCCATAACGTGAGTGCCCGAAGATACCCACCCTTTTGGCATCGACCTCCGGCAGCGTCTCGAAGTAATCCAAGAGGCGCCCGGCACCCCATCCCCAGGCCCGCAGCGCACCCCATTGTTCGGGCGTTCTATGAGCGCCCTTGTTGCAGAGCCCGATGATGCCGCCCGTCAGCCCGGCGCCGTTATCGGCCTGCACGGAGGTGGGTATCAGCAGCGCATAGCCCCATCCCTTCGCCAGCACCTGCTGCCTGGCGGTTGGACCCGTGGGCGCAGGCATGGTGCGGCCCATGCGCTTCGCCATGGCCGCAAAGAATTCCGGCGGCCAATCGAAGGCGATCATCACGGGTACACGGCCGTCGGCGTGCGCAGGCAAGGTGAGCTCTGCATCGATGTCGACGGCGATCGCCGGGTCTGCGCTGTTGTCCACGTGTCCCCGCAGCTTGCGGGTGACCGCCTCCACGCCGCCCTCGGTGGAATTCGTCGTGGAGACGACGCTCCATTGCACGTTCGGCGGGTTGGCCGGAATCCGCCCGTACATGCTGGTTTCAAGTTGGTCTACGATTTGCGGCCGCCGCTGATCCCACCAGACCTTGCCCGAACGCACCGGTTTGCCGTTATCAAGGATGAGCGGATCGGGCAGGCTGAAGGCCGGAACCTTGGCATCGTCGTAGTTGGCGGCAAAAACGGACGTGGCATTGCCGTCGGCACCGTGGCGCAGGTTCGCGATCCCGAGCTGGCGCATCATGTCGGCGTGGTCGGCCGCGGAATCCTGGGCTGTCTTCGCCCGGGCAGCCTCCTCCGCTGCCGCGCTAGCTGGGGGACTCTGCACCGCACTGGAGGTTGCGCCCGTCGCTGCGGCAACCGGGGCAGTTGCCGTCTGTCCAAAGCAGGAAAGGGACCCCAAAAGGCCCATTGCCACGAGGCCGGTAGCCTGTTTCACTGCATGGCGTAGCATCTATCCTCCGGAGTAGGTCACTCTAAACGCTCGATGCCCACACGCGCTATTCCGTACGTCAAGGTGCTCGTGCACCTGCTTTGCCTGATGCCGTTTCTGTATTTGCTGGAGGCCTACCGCAGTGGATCTTTAGCGAACCAGACCGACCCGGTGAATTACATCACGCATTTCACGGGCGATTGGGCGCTTTGGCTGCTGCTGACGGACCTTGCGATCACGCCGGTGCGCCGCATCCATAGCTCGCTTGCGTGGCTGGTGCGTCTGCGCCGCATGACCGGCCTGTATGCATTTTTTTATGCCACGCTGCACCTGCTCACCTATGTGTTTCTATTCTCGGGATACGACGTGCCGACCGCGGTGGCGGGTCTGCACGCCGGGCATCTGGCCGAGCCGTGGCGGCAGCTGAAACTCATCTGGCCCACCATGCTGGACGATGTAAAGAAGCGCCCCTTCATCCAGGTAGGGCTGTTCGCGTGGCTGATCCTGCTGGCGCTCGCCCTCTCCAGCCCGCAGCGGGTGCTGCGCCGGATGGGAGGCAAGAACTGGCAGCGGCTGCACCGGCTGATCTATCTCGCCGCCATCGCGACCGTGATTCACTACTGGTGGCTGGTGAAGACAGGTGTGCGCACGCCGTGGAAGGACACCGCCGTGCTCGCCGTGCTGCTGGGCATACGCCTCGTGTTCGCGGCGCAGAAGCGTATGCGAAAGCCGAAACGCATCGCCACGGCAGAGGCGTAAGCGGCTGCCCCGCAACTCCCCACTGGAAACAGAGGTCTACACTAGCGGCGAGGTGAAGCGATGCGTTCAATCCCGAGATTCGCGTTTGCTGCCGGCCTCCTGTTTTTCGTTCCGGTGCCGCTGGTCTGCGCACAGAGAGTTGCCAGAAGACGTGCTGCCCCGATCGAACGACCACCGCAGCTACAGCCGCTTACGCCGCGCGAGCGTGTCGAGCAGCTGCTGGACCGCTTCACCTATGGGCCACGTCCAGGCGAGATCGATCGTGTGCCCGCAACGGGAGCGGATCGCTGGTTCCAGCAGCAACTCGATCCATCGTCCATCCCTGACGGCGCACTGAACCGGCGGCTCGGCGATCTGCCCACGGTGAGCCTGTCGCCCGCACAGGCGCTGGCTGTGTTTCCCGACCGTGGACAGGTGGCTCAAGTCGCGGGCTGCAAGGCGCCCCTGCCGACCGACCCGCTGCAACGCGCGGTGATGGAGGTGCAGGTCAGCAAGTGGAACGCCGAGCAGGACCGCAAGCATGCGGACGGCACCAAGGCACCCGCACCCGAGCCGACCGAGGCCGAAAAGGCTGCGCAGAAGCTCTCCAGCCAAGCTACTGCCGCGCGCATCGCCGGCCAACTTTTGGCTATGCCCAAAGAGCAACGCATGAACGCGCTGGTCGCCATGCCGGTCGACGATCGCATTGCCTTTACCGGCAACGGCAATCTGCCGGGACCGCAGCGCAATGCGCTGATGGCGGACTTTGCACCCCGCGAGCGCGAGGCATTTCTCGCCATGAGCGGGCAGGTGAGCTCCTCCGGCAATCTCGCCAATGAACTCGCGCAGGCGCACCTTGTGCGCGACATCCTCTCCGAGCGGCAGCTTGAGACCGTCATGACGGACCTCTGGTTCAACCACTTCAATGTCTTCATCGGCAAGGACTCCGACCAGTGGTACACCGCGAGCTATGAGCGCGACGTCATCCGTCCGCATGCTCTCGGCAAGTTTCGCGATCTGCTGCTGGCGACGGCGACCTCGCCGGCGATGATGGTCTATCTCGACAACCTGCAGTCGATCGGCCCCGATTCGCTTGCGAACGGCGTGAATCCGGCCAATCCCAAGGCGAAACGCGGCAATCGCGGCTTAAATGAGAACTACGGCCGCGAGGTGATGGAGCTGCACACGGTGGGCGTCAACGGCGGCTACACGCAGGCCGACGTCACCGCGCTTGCCGCGATCCTTACCGGCTGGGGCGTGGACAAGCCGGGGGAGGGCGGCGGGTTCGCCTTCGATCCCAAGCGCCATGAGCCTGGAGCGAAGGCCTGGTTCGGCTACTGCATCGCGGAAAACGGCGCCGTGACATCGCTTGTACGCGATGCGCACTCCTGTGAAACAGAAAAATCTCCCGCAACCCAGGCGAGCATGCAGCAGGGCGTTGCCGCACTGAAGCTGCTCGCCGCCAGCCCGCAGTGCGCGCGCTTTATCTCGACAATGCTGGCGCAGTACTTCGTCGCGGACACGCCGCCGCCGGCGCTGGTTGCGCGCCTCACGCAGACCTACCTCGCCAGCGACGGCGATATCAAGGCGCTGCTGCAGACGATCGTCAGCTCGCCCGAGTTCAACTCGCGGCAGTACTTCCACAACAAGGTCAAAACTCCCGTCGAGTTTCTCGCCTCTGCGTTTCGCACAACGGCAACCGATCCACAAAACCCCGGTGCGTTAGTCAATCAGGCAAAGATCATGGGCATGCCGCTCTACTACGCGCTGCCGCCCACTGGGTATTACCTCACCGCCGACCAATGGATGAACTCCACCGCTCTGGTGGACCGTTTGAACTTCGCCTATCAGCTCACCGGGGGCAAGCTGCCCAATCAACGCTTCGACGCGCCCAAGCTGCTGGCGATGGGCCTCATGGGGCTTACGAACTCCGGCACACTGTCGCTCAGCGCACCGTCGCCGGTTGCCGAGCGAAACGCTCATGGCGCGGATGCAACGTTGCGTGTTGCCTCAATCTCCGCCCCTGCTGCGGATACTGCCTTCGGCGGTCATGCAGCCCCCGGCTCCGAACTCGCCACTCGTCTTTTGGAGCAGGCCATTACGGGCAGTGCCGTCAGCGCGAAGACGCACGCACTCATCGAGGCGCAGACCGCGCAACAGCCCGCGGCTGCAAGCGCTTCCGACACGCTCAACCTGGTCACAGGGCTGTTGCTTGGCTCGCCCGAGTTCCAGCTGCGCTAAGGCTGTATCGACATGTTGAAGAGCGGTTTTAAAAGTCAATAAGAGCAGTCCGAATTCGGCCGCGCCCGGTCCGTCCCTACCCAAGATGCGTCATCTCGACCGGAGCAGACAGTTTCATCGTCTGCGTAGTGGAGAGCCCTCTGCATTTTGCTCGGAGTTGCATAAGCCATCGTTCAGTCCCAAACGAAATACAGGGGTCTCTCCACTTCGGCTTCGCCTCCGGTCGAGAGGACAGGTTATAACAGCAATAATCTGTTCTAAACACATCAAAAAGACGGAGCACTCCAGCATTCCTCATGCCAAAGCATGTCGGTACCCCGCCGAGTACCGTCCCGTAACATAATGCTCCAACTGCCGCTCAATATCATTCAGCATCGAGCTAGCCCCGAATCGGAATAACGAAGGCTCCAGCCAAGGCCTCCCCAACTCGTCTTTCATCACCGATAACCAGTCCAAAGACTGCTTGGCCGTCTTGATCCCGCCCGCCGGCTTGAACCCCACCGCCATGCCCGTCCGCTCGGCGTGCTCGCGAATCGCCCGCACCATCACGAGCGAGACGGGAAGGGTAGCGTTCACCGCCTCCTTGCCCGTCGAGGTCTTGATGAAGTCCGCACCCGCCTGCATGGCCACATGCGAAGCCCGCGCCACATTGCGCAGCGTCAGCAGATCGCCGGTGCCGAGAATCGCCTTCATATGCGCCGGGCCGCAGGCCTCTTTGAAGGCCGCCACCTCGTCGTAAAGCGCGTTCCACTCGCCGTTGAACACATGCGAGCGCGTGATGACGATGTCGATTTCACTCGCTCCGGCTGCGACGCTGCGCCGAATCTCCTCCACCCGCGTCTCCAGCGGCGAAAGCCCCGCCGGAAATCCAGTCGAAACCGCCGCGACCGGAATTCCCGAGCCCTCCAGAGCCCGCACCGCCGTCTCCACGAACGCGTGGTACACACACACCGCGCCCACGGTCAGCCGCAGCTCTTCAATCCCCAGCGCCGTTACCAGACGATCCGCCAAAGGCCGCCGCGCCTTCGCGCATAGCCGCTTCACCCGCTCCGCCGAATCATCGCCCGAAAGTGTCGTCAGGTCCATGCAGGCGATCGCCCGCAGCAGCCACGCCGCCTGCCAATCTTTCTTGACCGATCGCCGCGCGCCCACCTGCGCCGCGCGCCGCTCCACGGCCGAGGTGTTCACTCGCACCTCTTCCACGACGCCCAGATCCAGCGGCGTGCGCGCATTCGGCACGAGGCTCCGGCCGCCCAGCATCACCGCGTCTGCATCCCCGCGCAAACGCCCGCCGTCCTCGCTCGTTTTGCCCTCGCGCTCCCGCACACCTACGCTCATATGTCTCTCCGGCTGGGAGGGAACGAATCGTCCGCCGCTCCCGTTTGAAGACCGAGTTTATACCCGCCGGGCCTCCCGTTTCGGGCATCCAACGTGTTCTGCTGCCGATCCCCATGTTTCCCGCCCGCGTCCTCGTCACCCGCGCCTCGCACCAGGGCTCCGATCTGGCCGACCGCCTGCGCGCGCTCGGCGCCGAACCCATCCTCATCCCGGCCATCGCGACCGCCGATCCCAGCTCCTTCGCCGCACTCGACGCCGCGCTAGCCGACCTCAACCTTTTTCATTGGCTGCTTTTCACCAGCGCCAATGCCGTAGAAGCCTTCGCAAAACGCCTGCCGCACCCCATTGGGAACGCAACGCCGACCTCCCCGGAAACCCTCCAGACCGCCGCCAAAGGCCGGGTGCCCCACCTTCGCGACAGTCTCATCGTGGCTAAGGTGGGGGAAGCGCCACAGCGGTTTCGGGGAGGCCCGCAGATCGCGGCCATAGGCCCGGCCACCGCCCGCGCCTTGGAAAAGATCGGTCGCGCGCCAACCCTCGTCCCGCCTCAAGCCGTCGCCGAAAGCCTCGCGGAGGCACTCCTGCCCCACGCCCTTCAGCCGGATGGCACCCCCACCCGCTTCCTGCTCATCCGAGCCGAAGAGGCCCGCGAGCATCTCCCCGAAACCCTCCGCGCGGCTGGAGCCGAGGTCACGGTTGCCCCCGCCTACCGCACGGTGATCCCGGAAGGCTCCGTCCCCCTGCTGCGCGAGCTCTTTGCCGATACCGCCCGTCCTCCTGACGCGATGACCTTTACCAGCTCCTCGACGGCGCGCAACCTGATCGCCCTTTGCGAGGCGGCCCGCGTCCCCTTGCCGGCAGCGAGTCTCCGCGTCTCCATTGGACCGATCACCAGCCGGACGCTGCACGAACTCGGTTTTCCGGCGCATGCCGAAGCTCCCGAGGCCACGGTCTCCGCGCTCGCGGAAGCGGTGATGAGGACCTTGCGTGCACGTTAGGAGATTTACCCGAGGCAGCGTTTTTTTCTGTCATTCGCCCTGAGCGCAGTCGAACGGGAGGGAATCTGCTGTTTGCACACTGCAGGGCGACGCCTCATCAGCCTTAGAGCATGATCACCATAGATATACCCGGTTCTTGGGAGGGAGCAGCGGCCTTCAGGCCGCTGAATCCAGCGCTGCAGGAAAGCAGGGCTTTAGCCCTGGGCCGTTTGGAAACGGAAGCAGAGCCCAGCCCTGAAGGGCACTTGGACTGCGCTCCTGTTCCGTGGGCTGAAGCCCACGTCTCCCTCCCAAGAACGACCCTTCTTGGGTACACCTGCACGAATCATGCTCTAATGCGTGCTCCACGTCTTATCGCCTGAGTTGCACTCGGTTTCCAACGCGCATTGCTCACAGCGAGGCTTCCGCGCCACGCACACGCGCCGCCCGTGATGGATCAACTCATGCGAAAAGTCGATCCAGCGGTCTTTCGGAATCACGCGCTGCAGATCCTTCTCCACCTTCACCGGCTCGTTGTTTTTGGTCAGTTCGAGTCGCTTGGACAGCCGCAGCACATGCGTGTCGACCACAACACCGGAGGCGATGCCGTACCACGAGCCCAGAACGACGTTGGCCGTCTTCCGCGCCACTCCCGGCAGCTCCAGCATCTCCTCCATCGTCTGCGGCACCTCGCCGCTGAAGCGCTCGGTGACCACCCTGGCCGCACCCATGATGCTCTTGGTCTTGGCCCGGTAAAACCCGGTGCGGTGAATCAGCTCCTCAACGGCTGCCGGGTTCGCCGCGGCGAGCGCCTGCGGCGTGGGGAAGAGCCGAAACAGTTCGGGAGTGGCAAGGTTCACGCCGGCATCGGTGCTCTGGGCCGAGAGAATGGTCGCAACCGTTAACTCCCACGCATTGCGATGGTTTAATGCACACACCGCGTCAGGGTAGGCCTTGCGCAGCGCGTCCAGAATCGCCGCAATCCGCTCCGGGGCCAATGGTTTGGCTGTCCGGCTGCGCTTGCGAGCCTTTTTTTCGCCAGCCTTCGGAGCAACGGGCTCAGCAGCCGCAAGTGCCCGCGCCTTCGCCGGCGATGCCGCCGTCGCACGCGCCCGCTTTACTGTCGGCGATGGCACCTTCCTGGCCGCCATGGCTTAACCCAAACGCTCCAGCATCTCGTGCGGACGCAGCCGGACGCAGCTGAAGATCGGGTAATCCTTCAGCGTGTACATCGAGCTCTCCGTCTCCCGCAGCTGCTGCACCAGATCCAGAAAGTCCTCAGGAAAGTTAGTCTCAAACGCCACCACAAACTCCTGGTCGTCGAGCCCGAAGCTGTACGTCGTATTCAGCTTCACGCGCGGGAACATCAGCCCGATGCGGATATGCTCATCCATCAGCCGCTTGCGTTCGGCCATGGAGAGCAGATACCAGGGGCGCGTCTTCCAGAACGGGTAGATGAAGATGTACTTGTGGCCGCCGGGACGAATCGCGCCGCGGCCCTCGCCTTCGCTCTCATCCTCACGATCGATTTGGTAGACCGACCGCTTGGTCATCGAGAGGAAGTTGTGTGGCGTCTCCAGATAGCCGCCCAAGGCAGTCGCCATCAGCTCCGACCGCATGCGGTTCATCTCCTCCAGCGTGTAGCCGATCGACCACACGCAGAAGTCGCAGTCGCCCCGCGTGCCGGTGGTTGAGTAGGTCAGCGACAGGAACTCATTGGCGCGATTCCAGCGCTGAATCTTCTCCGCGAACTCCGCCTTCTGCGCGGCCTTCTGTTCAGCAGGTAGCCGACGCCACTCGGGCAGCACGCGGTAGAACGTGAAGCACACAATCTGCCGCTTGGCGGGCGCTCCGCCGTGCGCGGCGGGCTGGCCGGAAGGGCTCGCGGCGGGACGCGCGGGGGCGGCGCCTTCGGTGGCGGCGGCAGGGGCGGGAATCGTGGCAACAGCAGCGTCAGACATGTTTTTATCGTACCGGATTCACAGGGAGGCGAATCCTCGTCGCTATACTTGCTTTCGATGTCCGAAAAGCTCATTGCTCTGCTCACCGCCGCCATCGCCGCCGGCGGATACACCGGTGTCGTTCTGCTGATGGCGATCCAGTCCGCCTGCATTCCGATCCCGTCCGAGGTGATCATGCCCTTCGCGGGCTTCGCGCTGGCGCATTCGCAGGCGCAGCTTGTGCTGTTGGCCACGGTAGCTTCTCTGGCGTCCAATCTCGGCTCTATCCCGGCCTACTGGGTAGGCGCCCGGGGCGGCCGTCCGATGGTGGAGCGCTACGGCCGCTATCTGCTGCTCAGCAAACGGGATCTCGACCTTGCCGACCACTTTTTCGCGAAGTTCGGCTCCATCACGGTTTTGGTCGGCCGCATGTTGCCCATCGTGCGCACCTTCATCGCCTTTCCCGCAGGCATCGCCAAGATGAACCAGCTGCGCTTCCACGTCTACACGTTCATCGGCTCGTGGCCGTGGTGCTACGTGCTCGCGTACGTGGGCATGAAGCTCGGCAGCCGCTTTCAGACCGATCCGCGTTTCAAAGAAATCTTTCATCGCTTCCACATCGGTGTGGAGCTTGTGCTGGTGCTCGGATTCGCTTATTTCGTCTGGACGCATTGGAAGAATCGCACCTGTGACGAAGCCGCGTAACCTTGGAAGTTGCGCCCGGCCGAGAGCGTGCGAGATACTTGTTTGTCCGATTTACGGAAATTGTTCCTAGAAGGGTAAGCAACAGAAATGTCTACACCCGACGCTGCGCAGCAGCCGTCCGCCGCAAGCATTACGCCCCACACTGGAAAGCTCGGCATCATGATCCCCGGCATGGGAGCCGTCGCCACCACGCTCATAGCCGGCGTGGAAGCCGTGCGCCGCGGCTTTGCCAAGCCCATCGGCTCCATGTCGCAGATGGGCACCATTCGGCTTGGCAAGCGCACCGACGACCGCACGCCGCTGATCAAGGACTTTGCGCCGATCGCGCCGCTCGATGATCTGGTCTTCACCGGCTGGGATATCTTCGGCGGCAACCTGTACGACGCCGCAAAGACGGCCTCTGTGCTGGATCGCGATCAGCTGGAAAGCATGAAGCCGTTTCTTGAGTCGATCGAACCGCTTCCCGCGGCTTTTGAGGAGCGCTACGTCAAGCGGCTTACACCGAAAAACAAGAAGATCGGCAAGAACAAATGCGATCTCGCCAACCAGATCCGCAACGATATCGCCGAGTTCAAGACCAAAACTGATCGCCAGGTGATGATCTGGTGCGGTTCCACCGAGATCTATCTCGAGCCCAAGGCCGTGCACCAGACATTGGAGGCTTTTGAGAAGGGTTTGGTAGACGACGATCCGGATATCTCGCCGTCCATGCTGTACGCCTGGGCCTGCCTGAAGGAAGGCATCCCGTTCGCGAACGGCGCGCCCAATCTCACCGTCGATATTCCTGCGTTGCAGGAGCTGTCGAAGAAGATGAATGCGCCGATCTGCGGCAAGGACTTCAAGACCGGTCAGACCTTCATCAAAACCGTGCTGGCGCCGGCGTTCAAGGCCCGTCAACTCGGTGTCGCCGGATGGTATTCAACCAATATCCTCGGCAACCGCGACGGCGAGGTGCTGGACGATCCGGATAACTTCAAGACCAAAGAAGTTTCCAAGCTCGGCGTGCTCGAGCATATCTTCCAGCCGGAGAAGAACCCCGAATTATATGGCGACCTTTACCACAAGGTGCGAATTAACTACTATCCGCCGCGTGGTGACAACAAGGAAGGCTGGGACAACATCGACATCTTCGGCTGGCTCGGCTATCCGATGCAGCTGAAGGTCGATTTCCTTTGCCGCGATTCCATCCTCGCGGCGCCATTGGCTCTTGATCTCTGCCTGTTCATGGATCTAGCACAGCGCACCCCCAGCCTGCGTGGCCTCGGCATCCAGGAATGGCTGAGCTTCTACTTCAAGGACCCGGACTCTGCGCCGGGGGTCTATCCCGAGCACGATCTGTTTATTCAATCCATGAAGCTCAAAAACACGCTGCGGCACATTATGGGCGAGGATCTGATCACGCATCTTGGACTGGAGTATTACGGAGAGTGAGCGGGCAAGTTAGCGAGTTAGCAAGTTAGCAAGTTAGCAAGTTAGCAAGTTAGCAAGTTAGCAAGTTAGCAAGTTAGTGGTATCATCGCCAACTCGCCAACTCGCTAACTCTCTAACTCTCCATCACCCCAAGAATCTCCGGCCACAGCGCCTTTACTCCATTCTCCGCCTTTGATGACACCGGCAGGATGCGCTCTTCGCCATGAGCCTTCTTCAGCGCTGCGAGCGATTTCGCGAGCGTGTTGCCCGAGAGCTTATCCGTCTTGGTCGCTACGACCAGGTGCGGGCGTCCCATCTGGCGCAGAGCCGTGATGAGCAGCGTGTCGCTCTCCTGCGGCGGGATGTTGGAATCGACCAGGCAAATGCACAAAGCCAGCTGCTCGCGCTCCTGCAGGTACGGTTCGATGAACGTAGGCCACTCGGCCGAGATCGACTTCGAGATCTTGGCGTAGCCGTAGCCCGGCAGGTCGGCAAAGATGATCGAGGGCTTCAGCTTGTGCTTGGAGGCGTTGCCTTGAAGCAGCGCGAAAAAGTTGATCGCCCGCGTACGGCCGGGCGTAGACGAGACCTTCGCCGCCTTCGAGCCGATCAGCTTGTTGATCAGCGACGATTTGCCCACGTTGGAACGGCCCAGAAACGCGACCTCGGGTGCATCGCCGGTGCGCGTGGCATCGGGAAAGTGGTCGGGGCTCATGGCGGAGAGCAGAAATTCAGTGTGGAACTGCATAGGTTGAGTTTGCCTGGTGGCCGGAGTGCGCCCTGATTCAGAGTAGGGCAGCGGACGCGAAAGTGGGAGCGCATCCCCCATTTGCCGTATTTGATTTCCCGCGAATCGTGCCGTTTCCCCAGCTATGATGGGCTCGAATCCGCACGCGCCGGCACCCATTCGGGCGCATCCAGAGGGGGATTCAGGTTGCTCGCAGGACGCTCGACAGTGCTTGGCGCGAAGGTGCGCCGCTGCTTCATGGCGGCCCTCCCGTGCCTGCTCGTCTTCGGGCTCGCGCGGGCTGCGGGCGCGCAGACTGCCCCGTCCACCCCCCTGATGCCGTCGGCGATTGCCTACGATGCCGCGGGCAATCTGTACATTGCCGACACGAACCGCAATCAGGTCTTCGAGGCCACCCTGGGCGGCACGTTGCTGGTGTTCGCCGGAGACGGAACACAGGGCTTCGGCGGCGATGGCGGCCCCGCAGCTTCGGCGGAGCTGAACCAACCGCAGGGACTCGCGTTCGGCGCCGAAGGCACGCTCTACATCGCCGACACCGGCAACGCCCGCATCCGTGCCGTCAGCGGGGGAAGCATCAGCACCTTCGCCGGAACCGGCGCGACTGGCTACGGAGGCGATGGCGGTACCGCAACCGCGGCCAGCTTCCGCGCGCCCACGGCGCTGACCGTGGACCCAACCGGCGCTCTGCTGGTGTGCGATACCGGCAACCATCGCGTGCGGCGCATCGGCGGCGGCGTTGTGACGACGCTGGCAGGCAGCGGCGTGCAGGGATTCGCCGGCGACGGTGCTGCGGCAACGCTCGCAGAGCTCGACTCCCCCTCAGGCATAGCCGTTGCGGCCGACGGCCGCGTCTTCCTCGCCGACACCCACAACGCCCGCATCCGTGTTGTCGCAACAAGTGGCGTCATCGGCACCTTCGCCGGAACAGGGCAGCGCGGCTTTGCGGGTGATGGTGGCCCGGCGGCAGCGGCAGCGTTCTCCAGTCCACGCGGATTGGCAATCACCGCAGCGGGTGCGCTGTTGATCGACGACGCCGACAACCAACGTGTGCGCAGCATAAGCTCCGCAGGGGTGATCACCACCCTGGCCGGAGGCGGAGGCGAGGGCACCAGCACCGACGGAGCTAATGCATCGCAGACCGCCTTGCGTACACCTCGCGCCGTGGCTGTTTCCAGCTTCGGAATGCCCGCGCTGGCGGACACGCTCAACGGCACGGTGCGTGTGCTCACGTCCAGCGGCACGCTTTTTGTGCCGGCAGCACTGACCTCAGGCCGCGTGTCCGTCCTGCAGGCCACCTGCCCCCTGACGATGACGTATGGCGGAGGGGCGCCGGCAACGCTTACCCTTAGCGGTTCCGTCGGTGTTCCGCAAGGCACGGTCACGGTCACGGAAGCTGGCGCAACCCTAGCCAGCGGAACGTTAGAAAATGCTGCGATTCATGTTAATCTGCAGGCGCTGGGTGCTGGATCGCATACGCTGACGGCAACCTATGCGGGTGATGGCCTTAATCCGGCGACCGTTGCGAGCGTCGCCACACTCAACGTCGTACCCGCTTCGGTCACGGCTACAGCAAACGCCGCCTCCGTGCAGTACGGTGCACCCTTGCCCACGCTCACGGGCACATTGACGGGCGTGCTGCCGCAGGATGCCGGCCAGGTCACTGCGGTGTTCTCCGCCACGCCTGCCAATGTGGGCAGCTACGTCATTACCGCCTCGTTGACGGGGCCGAAGAGTGTGAACTATGTCGTGGCTCCGGGAACCGCCGCGGGCTTGCTCCAGGTCACACAGGCAGCGAGCAGAACCCTGCTCAGCGCCGTCCCCCAGGGCTATTCCGGGATGCCGTTGCAGCTCAGCGCAAACGCGATCTCGTCCACGGGCGGCAAACCGACAGGCACGGTGAAGTTTCTCGACGCTGGGCTGGTCGTGGGGACGGGAATTCTGGTGAACGGTAGCACCTCTGCCGTTTATCTTGCGCCACCGGCCGGTGCCCGCACGCTTTCAGCGCAGTATTCAGGCGATGTGAACTTCTCGCCGAGCTCCTCGGCATCCCAGATCGCCACGATCAGTGCGTTGCCCGACTTCGGCATCAGCATCGCAGGCTCATCCACCGCAACCGTGCAGGCGGGCAGCGCCGCGACCTACAGTCTCCTGGTAAGCGGGCAACCCACTCCCTACACCGGCATCGTGACGCTGAGCGCAACGGGGCTGCCTGCGGGTGCCACGGTGGGCTTCTCGCCGGTGCAGGTGGTGCCCGGCGTCGGTTCGGCCACCGTGACGGTCAGCGTGCAGACCTCGGCCGCACAGGCTGGCTTGCGCCGCCCGGGCTTTTCGAATAGCGGCACACTGTGGGCGGTTGGGGGGATCCTCTTCTGCGGTGGGCTCATGCGCCGCAAAAGACGCGGTCTGTGGCTCTTCAGCCTTGGCCTGCTGCTGTGCGGCTGCGGGGCGCGCACCGTCGGCGAACAGGGCCAGGCGCTTGCCTCGCAGAGTTACAGCGTGGGGATCACCGGCACCTCCACCAATCTGGCCGGAGCCGTGGTGACGCACACGACGGCAGTCACGCTGACGGTCCAAAACTAAGGACGAAACGAAGCGTCTGCATCTGGGCAGTTTACATTTGGGCAAACATGGATGCCGGAACCCGCCCGGAAGCCAAGCAGCGCCCGGCGCGCGTCTCTGCATCTGAAGCCCTGTCCACAAGATTGCAGGCTCGGCGCAGAACGCGCTCGACCATAAGGAAAACATTTTTATGCAACGTACGCTGCTGCCGGGTAAACCTTACCCGCTTGGTGCCACTCCCTCTTCGCTCGGAACCAATTTTGCCCTTTATTCTGAAAATGCCACGGCTGTACACGTCTGCTTCTTCGATGAAGAAGGCGAACAGGTGGATTGTGTCGCACTGCACGAGGTTACGGCGTTTGTCTGGCACGGCCTAGTGCGCGGCATCAAGCCCGGGCAGCGTTACGGCTATCGCGTCGAAGGCCCATGGGAGCCGGAGAAGGGCCATCGCTTCAACGCTGCAAAGCTGCTTGTCGACCCGTATGCGAAGGCCATCACAGGGCAGCAGCCTGATGAATCGAAGCCGTCGCTCCCCGATCCGATGGGTCCCATCTACCCCTACGATGTTACCTCCGGCGACGATCTGAAAAAAGATGACACCGACGATGCAAAGTTCATGCCCAAGTCCATCGTCGTCGATCCCAATGAGTTCGATTGGGAAGGCGACTGTCCGCCGCAAACACCGATTGCCGACTCGATCATCTATGAGGTGCACGTGCGCGGCTTTTCCAAGCGCAATCCCGATGTTCCTGAAGGGATGCGCGGCACCTACGCCGGCATGGGGCACGCGGCCAGCATCGCGTATCTGAAGAAACTAGGCGTCACTGCCGTCGAACTTCTGCCCGTGCATCACTTCATCGATGAAGGTCACCTGACCGACCGAGGCCTGCGCGACTACTGGGGTTACAACACGCTGGGCTACTTTGCGCCCATGCCGCGCTACGCCTCCATGGGCGATGCCGGCCAGCAGGTCTTCGAGTTCAAGGAGATGGTGCGGAGCCTGCACAAAGCAGGCATCGAGGTGATCCTTGATGTGGTTTACAACCACACCTGCGAAGGCAACGAGAAGGGCCCAATCCTCTCGATGAAAGGCGTCGATAACGCCGTTTATTACCGCACGGTGCAGGACAGCCAGCGCCATTACATGGATTACACCGGTACGGGCAACACGCTGAACGTGTACCACCCGCAGGTGCTGAAGCTGCTGATGGACAGCCTGCGTTACTGGGTGACGGAGATGCACGTGGATGGCTTCCGCTTCGATCTCGCGTCTACACTTGCCCGTGAGCTGCACGATGTAAACAAGCTCGGCGCGTTCTTCGATACGATTCACCAGGATCCGACGCTGGCCGATGTGAAGCTCATCGCCGAGCCCTGGGACGTGGGCGACGGCGGCTATCAGGTGGGCAATTTTCCCATCCTGTGGGCGGAGTGGAACGGCAAGTATCGCGACACCGTGCGACGTTTCTGGAAGGGCGACACCGGGCAGCTCTCGGACTTCGCCTATCGCATGACGGGCTCAAGCGATCTGTACAAGAGCGATGGCCGTGCACCCTCAGCCTCCATTAATTTCATCACCGCGCATGATGGCTTCACGCTGTGCGACCTGGTCAGCTACAACGAAAAACACAATGAAGCCAACGGCGATAACAACACCGACGGCGCCAACGATAACGACAGCTGGAACATGGGCGCCGAAGGTCCCACGGATGATGAGAACATCAATCGTGAGCGCGAAAAACAGACGCGAAACTTCCTCACCACGCTGATGCTGAGCCAGGGTGTGCCCATGCTGGCGGGTGGCGATGAGTTCGCGCGTTCGCAGCAGGGCAACAATAACTGCTACTGCCAGGACGATGAACTGACCTGGTATGACTGGGCTCTCGATGAGCCGCGCAAGCGGCTGCTGGAGTTCACCTCGCGCATCATCCAGCTGCGCAAGGATCACCCCAATCTGCATCGCCGCCGCTTCTTCCAGGACCGCCAGATCCGCGGCTCGTTGGTCCGCGATGTGGCCTGGCTGGGCACCGATGGCAATGAGATCTCCGACGACGTTTGGAACCATGCAGGCAATAAATCCATCGGCCTCATGTTCAACGGCAAGACCCTGGGCGTGATGGACGATGACGGCAACCCCGTGGTCGACGACAGCTTCCTCATCCTGGTGAACGCCTCCGACAACGGCGTGGAGTATGTGCTGCCGGAGCCGCCGAATAAAACTCCCTGGCGTCAGCTGCTGGATACCGAGAGCATCGACAACCCGTTCTGCGAATCGACGATGCACGACAAAGCCATCGTTGGTGGAAGAGCGATTCGGGTGTACAGCGATGGCATTGAAGAGTCGGCAAAGGCACCGGCGAAGCAGCGGCCCTCGCGCACGGTGTAATGGCCTCGCGTTATAGCTTGTCATCCTGAGCCGTTATAGTTTGTCATCCTGAGCATCGCGAAGGACCTGCTTTTCACCCCGGAGCACCACTGAAACTCCGGAGCCAAAGCAGGTCCTTCTTTTGCGTTAAAGCATGATTCGTGCAGGTGTACCCAGAAGGGTCGTTCTTGGGAGGGAGCCGTGGGCTTCAGCCCACGGAACAGGAGCGTATTCCAAATGCCCTTCAGGGCTGCGCTCTGCTTCCGCCCCAAACGGCCCTGGGCTAAAGCCCTGTTTTCCTGCAGCGCTGGATTCAGCGGCCGGAAGGCCGCTGCTCCCTCCCAAGAAAATGGGTATATCTATGATGGTCATACTCTAGCAATGACGCTCCGCTGAAACATATAAAAAACTTAGGATTCACCACACTAGAGCGGGTCCAAAGTCACAGCGCCCTTGCTTTTCTTTTTGTCATTCCCGAAGGGAATCTGCTGTTTCCAGCGGTTTTGAGTCAAAGCCGCATTCCCGGAGTGTCGCCACCGTTTGCCGCTGAGTAAGACGCCTATTGCGGCTGGGTTGGTGGAAGCGCGATAGGCGCCGTGATGGTGGAGGCCGTCGGCGAGATGTTGGTGGAGGCGTTGGGGCGATAGAAGTAGAGGCGAATCACGCCGCCTCTGCTGCCGCGGTGCCCGGATTCGGGCGACTGCGTAAGCACGGGTCCGGCGGGGGTGACCGGAACCGGCGGGGCTGCGGGAACCGTGACCGGCTGGCCGTTGGGGCCGATCTGGATGCCGTTCGCGCCGGCGACTACGGCCGTCGGGGGGGCTGCGGGCGTCGGAGTTGCGGGCATGCCGCCGATGGTGGCGACGCGCAGGCCGAGTGCGATGGCGGCGCGATTGGCGTTGGTGTAGCTCATGCCGACGAACGAGGGCATCGCGAAGGCGGCCGTGGCGTCAGAGGCGGAGGAGCTGAGCAGCAGGTTGACGCGCGGCTGGTCGACGCCGGCGTCGGGGGGCGGGGTCTGCGCCAGCACGAGATCGCCCTCGCCGGGCGCGTCGAAATGGGCGAGGGTCCCAAGATCGAGTTGATCGCGGCGCAGATCCATGGAGGCCTCGCGGACGGGCTCGCCGACCACGTTGGGGATGGTCACCTGCTGCGGGCCGAGGCTTTCGGTGACGCGGACCTGCCAGCCCTTGCGGACCTCCGACCCCGTCGCCGGGGCCTGCGAAAGGATGCGGCCGGCGGGGATCGTCGTGGAGTAGAACTTGTTCTCGATATTCAGATCGAGGCCGCTATGGAGTGCGGCATCGGAGGCCTCGGCGACGGTGAGGCCGGAGAGCTCCGGGATGCGCACCTCGCCGACGTGCAGCGCCAGCCGCAGCGTGATGCCCGCGAACAACGCGGTGACGATCAGCAGGGCGAGAATCTGAAACGCAGACTTGAGGAAGCGGAGCATCGTCGCTGTCAAGGATACAGTGTCCGGGACGGGTCTCGGGGCCGTACCTGCTTTGAGAGGAGCGTCAGCCTAGGGTGGTGAATCCGAAGTATGTGGCGTATTCAAAGGTGAGCGTCGCCGTCAACCCAAACAAAAAGCAGGTCCTTCGCTTCGCTCAGGATGACAACAAAAAGGTGGCACTGCACACCAACGGGTAGTCAGCCTAGAAGCCGATTCCCTTCGGGCAAGACAACCGTAAGGCTTCGCAAAAGCAGGCGAGCGTAGCCGTATTATGAAAGTGCGCGAGCCGTAGCGGCCCCGGCGGCTACGGCGATGAAGCCACCCACGAGGCTTGCCGTCACGTACAAGAGGCCGCTCCAGTAGGCTCCGCGCGTGAAGTCTGCCCAGGCTTCGAATTCAAAGGTCGAGAACGTCGAATAGGCACCGATGAACCCAATGGGAATCAGGTATCTCCAAGCCTCGCTGAGACCGGCATGCCGATTCAAGTATTCAAGAACCAGCCCGATGAGAAAGCAGGCGCTGATGTTGATAGACAGGGTGCCTACGGGAAATCGCGGGCCGAAGCGCTGCGCGGCTGCGGCTCCGATGACATATCTCAGAATGGCACCGATGGCCCCGCCGCAAGCGATGAGAAGGTAGCGTCGCACTATCGATCTCCAACTGGAATCGTTCTCGCCTCTCAAGAACGTGATGCGAAAGACGGGCAGCCTCGCTATGCGTGGCCCCCTCGATGGACTCCCTAATCGCGGGTGTGCTCGAGACGTTCAGCCATCTTCTGGATCTCGTCGACCGTGCGAGGAATACCGTCGATAGGAATCACCATTCCACCTTCCAGCGAAGTCATCGCAGGTTCTACATCACGACCGTTGTCCCTCAGCACTTGAAGTGCCCGGTCGAGTGTTCTCTCGGTGCTCATCGTTTTTCACTCCGGATGTGCTTCCTTCGAAGCATCCTTGTTTGTGCGGATTGCGAGCACTGCTCGATAGCGATTCTAAGATCATTGTCGCGTTTAAGGAATCTCTGCATAAGTCCTGCCGTCGCCTTTGGCGAGGGAGCGTAGGGCTTCAGCCCCGAGCATCGCCTTCGCAAAAAACGCAGCGGCAAGAGGGTTTACTGCTTGACAGGAGCCGATCACAGCAGGTCATAGTGCGAGGAATTTTTGAGATCGGGCATCGAAGGTTTGCTTGCACGCATGGCCATTCTTCATGGAGACGTACGGAGGCCTCGGGTATCTCCCGAAGCCTCCGTTCGGGTTGTGGTTAAGCTGTTGCGCCGGAGATTGCCGGTGGGTCGTCCATGTGTACCGCCGGAGTGACCGCCCCGATCTGTTGCATGATGCCCATCTCATCGGAGCTGCCCCAGCGTTCCTTGATCTGGGCGTCCGAGTTGAATTTGGCAATCTGCATGCCGCGCGCCTTGATCTTCTTGCCGGTTGCGGGTATACCTTGGAACGGGCCCTGCTGCGTGCCTGTGATGGTGTAGGCGATGGCCACATTGTCTTCATCGGCCACCATGTGCTCTACGGCGATCTTCAGATCGGGGAACGCCGCACGGAACTGCGTGAAAAATCCTACGAAACCTTCGGGACCCTTGGCTTGGTCGGGCGCGGGATCATGATCGACGACATCTTTCGCGAAGTAATCGCGAAGTTCCTCAAGCTTGCCCTTGTTGATTGCTTCGCCCATCTTCTTAGCCGTCGCGATATTCGCTTCTTTGCTCATGAAATGCCTCTGCGCCTTTGGATGCAGTTCAAGAGGATGGAGGCGGGGAGGCCTTGGCATGGGCCGGTCAATTTTCCGGTTAAATTCAGCCATGAAGCGTGTCAAAGTTTTGCTCTTCGCAGCCGCAAGGAGTTTGCGATCACGGAAACGGAGCTGAAGCTCATCGCGGCGGCGGCGATCATCGGGTTCAGCAGAAGGCCGAAGAAGGGAAAGAGCACGCCGGCCGCCAGCGGGATACCGATCGCGTTGTAGATAAACGCGAAGAAAAGATTCTGGCGAATGTTTCCCATCGTGGACTGGCTGAGCCGCCGAGCACGAAGAATGCCGCGCAAATCCCCGGTAAGGAGCGTGATGCCGCCAGCTTCCATCGCCACATCGGTGCCGGTTCCCATCGCGATGCCGACGTCCGCCTGCGCCAGTGCCGGCGCATCGTTGACGCCATCGCCGGCCATCGCGACGATCGCTCCCTGCGCCTGATGCGCTTTGACCACCTCAGCCTTCTTTTCCGGCAGGACATCGGCCTCGAACTCGATGCCGAGTTTGCTTGCGACCGCCTGGGCGGTCGTCGCATTGTCACCGGTGACCATGACGATGTTGAGACCCGCTGTCTTGAGCTCCCGGATCGCATCCGACGTCGAGTCCTTTATTGGATCGGAGACGCTGACCAGCCCCGCCGCTTTCCCGTCCGCGGCAATCAGCATGACGGTCTGTCCCTGCTTTCTAAGCTCTTCCGCTCGGGGGAGCAGAGGTGCGGGGTCGATGCCCATCTCCCGAAACAGCTCCGCATTTCCAACGGCAATCTGCTTTCCGGAGACGACTCCTCTTACGCCCTTTCCTGTTATTGAGCTGAACCCTTGCACGTCGACGAGGGTGAGTTTCCTCCCTTCGGCTCCCTTGACGATGGCTGCTGCAAGGGGATGTTCACTGGACCGCTCAAGGCTGGCGACCAGTTGGAGTAACTCCGATTCGCTGAAACCGGGCTGCGGAATCACGCAGTCGAGCGTCGGTCTTCCCGCGGTAAGCGTTCCTGTTTTATCGACAATCAAGGTATTGACTTTGCCGAAGGTCTCCAGCGCCTCGGCGTTGCGGATGAGGATGCCTGCTCCCGCTCCGCGCCCTGTGCCGACCATGATCGCCATGGGCGTCGCGAGCCCCAGCGCGCAGGGGCAGGCCACGATCAACACCGCCACTGCATTGACCAGCGCGTGCGCGAAACGGGGCTGCGGACCAAGGAAATACCAGACGACGAAGGTAAGGACGGCTGCAAGAATGACGGCCGGAACAAAAAAAGAAGCCACCCGGTCGGCCAGCCGCTGTATCGGCGCCCGGGACCGCTGCGCCTGGCTTACCATCTTCACAATCTGCGCGAGCAGGGTATCCGCGCCCACGCGCTCGGCCCGCATGACAAAGCTACCGGTGCCATTCACCGTGCCTCCTGTGAGCTTTGCGGATGTATCTTTCTCCACCGGGATCGGTTCTCCGCTGACCATGGATTCATCCACGGAGCTGTGGCCTTCAAGCACGATTCCATCCACGGGAATCTTCTCGCCGGGCCGGACGCGCAGCCGGTCGCCGACGTTTACCGCATCGAGCGGCACATCGATTTCGCCGCCCCCCTCATCGATCCGCCTCGCGGTTTTGGGAGCCAGCCCGAGCAGCGCACGGATGGCGCTCCCGGTCCGGCTGCGGGCGCGCAGCTCCAATACCTGCCCCAGCAGAACGAGAGCGATGATGACCACCGCGGGCTCGAAGTACAGGGCGATCTCGCCGCCCTCGGCGCGGAACGAAGGCGGAAAGATCCGGGGAGCGACCGTGGCGGCCACGCTATAAAGATACGAAGCGCCGGTGCCCATCGCGATTAGCGTAAACATATTGGGACTGCGGTTAGCGACCGATTGCCAGCCTCGCACGAAGAACGGCCAGCCGCACCAGAGAACCACCGGTGTCGCCAGCGCGAACTCGATCCATGCCCACGTTCGTGCTGAGAGCAGATGCCCCAGCGGCATGGACGGGAAGAGCCCGGAGACCATAAGGGCAAGCAGCGGAAGCGCGAGAGCGACACTGATCCAGAGGCGTCGCGTCATGTCGACTAGCTCGGGGTTCACCTCTTCCACGCTGTTTTCACGCGGTTCCAACGCCATGCCGCAGATGGGGCAGGCGCCCGGGTCACTGCGGCTGATCTGCGGATGCATGGGACAGGTGTAATCGGTTCGTGTGGCCGGTGCGGTGAGGACCGCCGGTTCCAGCGCCATGCCGCACTTCGGACAGCTTCCCGGACCCATCTTGCTCACCTCGGGATCCATGGGGCAGATGTATTCAGTCTGCTGCTCTGTCTGCGAGGGTTGCGGCGCAGCTGCGGCCGGTTCGGGCCGCAGATATCTCTGCGGATCGGCGCTGAACTTGGTAGCGCATCCTTGGCTGCAGAAGAAATATCTTTTGCCCTCGTGCTCGGCCGTCGCCGCTGCCTTTGCCGGATCGACCTTCATTCCACAGACCGGATCTTTCATCAATTGCTGCCTCCTGGTGCTGTCGGGAGATTCACGGTCGTCGTATCCCCGCCGACGCTCATCGGTTCATCGAGGGCGTTCATCAGCGTGTAGTTCTGGAGGGCAAGCGCGGCGCGCCACTCCTCATTCAGTGCATGAAGATACGTGAGCTGAAGAGTGAAAAGCATGTGCTGCGCGGTCAGCACATGCGGGTAAGCCTGGGCCATCTGCTGATACTTCGTCACCTCCAGCTGATACGCGCGACGCGCTCTGGGCAGCATCTCCGTGCGATATCGTTCGGCGGTAAAGCGGGCCGACTGGTACTGCTGCGCGTACGGCTCCGCCCGATTGCGCGTGAGGAGCTGCGTGCGCGTGACATCCCCATGAGCCCGCTCCAGCTCCACGCGTGCAGCCTCGATATTGCCTTGATTGTGATTCCAAAGCGGCAGCTGAACGCCTGCCTCGGCGAAGCTCATGGGGCCGGCCTTGAGGTTGGCGGCGCCGAGATCCTCACCCGAATACCACTCTCCCGCCTTTACGTTCAGGTTGGGCACAGACTCGCGTTTGGCAGACTTCAGACGAGCCTCGGCGACGGCCACGTTCGCCTGCGCCTGCCGTACGGCGGGGCTCTCCTGCATGTCGGTCGCGACCAGGGCCTCGGCGTCGAGTGCGGGCGGCTCTACAAGGCTGCCGGTCAACGGATGAGCAGCCAGCGCGGTCTGACCCGCATAGGTTGCGAGCTGGGTGAACGACGCAAGGAACAGGCGCTGCGCATCTTCGAAGTCGACTTTGGCCTGCTCAGCGGCTATCTCGGCGTTCAGCACGTCAGAGGCGTCGGCCTGCCCGATCCGCTCCAGCTCATGAGCGTTGGTCTCCGCATCGAGCGCTACCTTCAGCAGCCGGTCATGTACCACCACGGATTCCTGCGCGGTCAGAGCATCGAAAAAGACGCGCGCCACGTCGTCGTGTACGCGGGCGCGCTGTATTTCGACAGCGAACTCGTTGGATCGACCCTCAGTTCGGTAAATATCTCGCCGCAGCGCGAGCTTTCGGCCCAGCACGAACTCCTGCGAAAAGAAGGCGCCCTCTTCACCCCCGTGATAGCTTCCGCCCCGGATGTGATCGCCGGAGTAGCCCACGATCGGATCGGGCGGCAGGCCCACCTGGCGAGCCTGTTGCTTCGAGCGATCCACATTGCGCTGTGCCTGGGCCAGCGTGGGATTGGCGCTCTCGGCCATCTCGATGAAGCTCTCCACCGTCATCGGCTGCCGGCCGGCGACCTCGCGCAGCAGCTCCGGCGCGGGCAGATCCGCACCCGTGTGAAACCCGATCGCCTCCGGCTCCTGCAGCTCCTGGATCGGAACGGTGACCGAGGTTGCATCGCTTCCGGAGCCCGGCTTTCTTTGCGCCTGTTCAACCTGCTGTTGGACCGATTGCCGTTCGCTGGCGGCGGCCGCTTTGGCTTTGGATTCACCCGCATCCTGGCCCATGCTCTTCATGTCTGCAGGCATCGCATCAGGCGGCTGCTCGGTGCGATGCGTCGGCGGGCTGGATTGCTGAGCCCCCATCCTCATGCCGGGCATGGGTTGCTGTGCCTGCAGAGTGCACGCGGCGGCTCCGACGGCAAGGCTGAGCGCCATGTATTTGAGCTTCATGTCTTCTCCAAAAGTGCTGGTCCTGTGGTGCGGCTGTCCCGAATGCAACGGGTGCGGCCTGTCCAATGCACCCCGTTGCTTGTTTGCGTGTTCGATCAGCCGCGCGGGGTGCTGTGCGGAGCGGTGTAGAGCGAGGCATAAGGATCGCCGGGCCGGTACGCGCTGCGCATGGCAGAGACCACCGCGTTGTATTGCTCCGGCGGCAGCACGCGCACAAACGTCATCATGCCCTGCATGAAGCGGCTCCAGTTCGGTCGCAGGCCAAGGTTCTCCGGCTTCTCCACCAGCTTGTCCATGTTCATCATCGGGCCTTCCATGTAGGCGTCCTGCGGGAAGTTCGGCACATTGTTCGCGTTCGGCGATGCCTCGCTCCCCTGCGTCTTCATGCTGCTGGCCCCCATGTCGAAGGCGTCCAGGTTGCGCTTCTGCAGTTCGCTAAGCTGTGGGCTGCTTCCTGCTTGCTCTTTCATCATGCCCATCATGCCGGCGTCGAGATGGGTGTCCGCGAGCGGCCCATCGGGAGCTGTCGCCTGCGTTCCCGCACCCAGAGTCGCAGAGGGGATGGCTGGGTCGGTGGAGGCGTTGGGGGAATTTGTGCTGCTCATCTTCATGCCCTTCATGTCGCCCTGCATGGCGTCCCCGTTCTGGCCGCGCTCTGTCATGCGGCCGTGGCTGTCGTCACCGCGCAACCCCTTCCCGCCGGGAAAACCCGCCATCCGGGTCATGGGGCCGGCCTGCGAGGCCATCTGATTCATCATGTGGTGCGGCAGATGGCAGTGCAGCATCCAGTCGCCGGGATTGTCGGCGACGAACTCGATATTGCGGGCCTGTGCAACGCCGACCAGTACGGTATTGCCGGGCCACCAGGCGGTCTCGGGTATGCGCCCACCCTCGGTTCCCGTCACATAAAAGGTGTGACCATGCACATGCATCGGATGATGATTCATGCCCAGGTTCACGAAGCGCACGCGAACGCGATCCCCCTGGCGCACAATCAGCGGCGTTGACGCGGGTCCCGCCTTGCCGTTGAGCAATAGCCAGTTGAACTCCATCATCATGGTGTTCGGTGTGGTGGAGTTGGCCAGGACGGCATACTGCTGCAGATGGATGGCAAAATCCTTGTCGCAGTGTGGCCGATAGGGAACCTCCGGATGCATGATGAATGCGCCGAGCATCCCGGCCATCTCCTGCATGGCCATGTGCGAGTGATAGAAATAGGTTCCTTCCTGCTTGATGAGGAAGTTGTAGGTAAAGGTCTCGCCGGGTTTGACGGGCTCCTGGCTGATACCCGGCATGCCGTCGTAGCCGATGTGGTCTTCAAACCCGTGCCAATGAATCGAGCTGGATTCGGGCAGCTCATTTTTGAAGATGACCCGGACTTTGTCGCCCTGCGTGACCTGAATGGTGGGGCCGGGAGCCGAACCGTTGAATCCCCAGACATCGATCGTCTTGTCGGGTGCGATCCCCTGCTTGAAGACGTGAGCCGTGAGACGAAACACCTTGGTGTCGCCGTCCATCTCGTACGGCAGGTCACCGACGTCGGTGGTGATCACAGGGGTGTTTAGGACAGAGCCGCGATGCGTGTCGATCTTGGAGAGCGATCCGCTGCTGACACCCCGATAGCCGCCCTGGGCGGCGACTTGGTTGGTGGGATAACTGGACGGGTGAGTAGGCTCGGCGGCGGCGCGGCCGGCAAACAGCCCCGCACCTACACCCAGTGCACGTTGAAGAAAAGAACGGCGATTCGCCATGATGAAAATAGCTCCGGGAACCTGATGGGGCGCTGATAGTGACGCCGACAGCACGGAGGGGCTTTGATGGGTCCACGCAGGCACAAAGCGACACACTCCGGCCGGTGACGTAAAGGAACGTCGGCGGATCGAAGATAGAGCGTCTAGACGCGAAGCGTCGTATGGAGTGAAACGGGAGTTGCGGGGGGAAGATACGGCGACCCGCGTACGGTGATCCACGTGCGGGGAGCACTTGGGACCGGCCACGCGGCAAAAATGACGATCGCTGCATGGCTCAAAGTCGCATGATAGATCCCTGCGTTCTCGCCGTTCAGCAACGCTGGCTGTTGGGCGCACACATGGCTGACGCAGGATTGCGGTGCGGAAAGAGTGAAGCCCTTCGCCCCAGACGCACCCTCGTCTGTCATGCCCGCCATTGCAGAGGGTATGGGCTGAGAATCCCGAGCGTGTCCCTGTGGAGAAGCACTATGACATTGCGAACCCACACTCCCCACACTGCATTTGATCTCGCAGGCTGAGGCGGCGCACGAGAACGACAGCAGCATCGCCGTCAACAAACTCGCTAAGATCGCCCGAAACCGCATGGTGGAATGCTACTCCTTCGCATCAGATGACAGGCCGTTGACAAAGCCGCATTACGCTTTCAACTAATCATTGATCAGATGAAATCCAGGATAGCTTCTCCCCAGGGTCGATCGAGAGATTCATTCTTTCCTGGCGCACTGGCGGCGCCTTCGGAGCGGGGAGGACGCTGCCGTTCGGATCGGTTGGAGCCCAGGGTACACAGGATGATGAAAAGAAGAGACGCAGCAAACAGGCGAGGCGACGGCGGATTATGGATGGGAGAGGAGCGCTGCCGGTATCGGTTGCAGCGGGATCCCCGGACCTTGCCAGAGGACCTGGAAGTTATCGACGCCCAGGGGATGTGACTCCGTGATATCGAGGTGGTGCAGTCCTTTGGCAAGCTCGGTGGCCACTGTGACCGGTCGCGCCGCGTCCCCGGCGAGTCCACACACCTGCGCGAAGGTTTGTGGGCCCGTGCCAAGCGGCTTGCCATCTACAGCAATGGAACTTGCGTCATTGGCGATTACGGTGAACAGGTAGCCGCCATCTTCCGGCACGTTCACGTCAGCGGAGAAGGATAACTTATAGCCTTCGTCTTCATGGGGCACATCGGCGAGCGCCAGGCTGGTGGCCGTTCCGGAGGTGGCGTCGGAATCGGTACCGTCTTGCGGCATCGGTTGAAAAGTATAGGCGACCCCCGACGAGCCGGCAGCGATGTTGAGAGCCGGGTTCTGCGCATCACGCACCACGACAGGATCGTTGATCCAGGTCTGGCGGCCCGACTCGTTGGAGACGTGCAGCAGCACGCGAAACAGGCCGGAGCCATCCCGCAGTGTGCCCTCCGTATCCGGAAAACGATGCTTCACCTTGCGACCCTTGCCTGTCGTGCCATCGCCGAAGATCCATGTGTAGTGAAGCTTGGAGGTGGGGTCCTTCTCCGTTGCCTCGAAGTGGACCTTTTGCCCGGGATGCAGCCAGCCGCCGGTGTGGGTGACCTGAACCTTCGGTCCGGTATCGGTGATCGTCGCCGGCGCTGCTCCTTCTGAAGTTTCGATCGGCACATCGCCCGCGCCCTCCACGCGGTTCCCGGCAAGCACCACATTGTCCAACGTGACATCCTCGACGTCTCCCTTGAGCACCGAGGGCACCAGCGACGGCGATTGCAAGGCCGCGATGTCCGTGAAATGAACGCCGCGGACGAGGGTGGGTTGCCGCAGCTGCACAAGGGAATACCAGTCCTCCAGGCGGATGTCCTCAAAGTTGAATTGAGCGCTTTCGCCTCGCCCGGCCGGGTCTGCCCAGAGCTCCATCAGGGCGAACGGAACACCGCAGCCGCCCAGGCCCATGTGCAGCACGTCGGAGTTCTTCATGCGGAAGTTGCCGCCCTCGAAGTTCTTCCCCGGCCATCCCGCGCGCACGATATTGGAGATGCTGGTGGAAAGAACGCTGTCTTCGACGGAGATATTGGTCACCGGGGATCCCTGCGCCGCGAAGGGGACGGGGCCATAGCCTTCCCAGCTTGTCTGCATGGCAAAGATGTCGTCGGCGGCGCGAAAGAAGCTGTTGCGCACGACGGTATCGCCGCCGCCCAGCCAGTCCATGCCATCGGCATTGGCATTGTCCCGGTTGGCCCCGATGACCTTGATGTTGTCGTACAAGATATCGCGCGAGTCCTTCATCTGGATCTGCCAGGTTCGGCTGCGCACGACACAGGTGATGTCCGAGATGGAGATGTTGTGGGCGTGATCCATGACGATGCAGTGCCAGTTGCGCTTGTGCATCCACCCGTCATCGTCGGCGGGGTTCTGCGGGCCGTCGTAGACGATGACGCCGGGGCCGAAGACCTTTACGTGGTCGACGCCCCAGAGGTTCAGCGCCCCGAAGACGACCGCGCCGGGCGCGAGATAGATCGAGTCGCCGGTCGCGGCATCGATGTTCTCGGTGTGGGCGCCGGGACCGATGTAGCGCAGGCCCGGTTGAGCCGCGGTGGGTGGATCCTTTTCGGGCGCGTTCGCGAACAGGTACAGCATCTCCGCGCCGCTGAGAAAATCGTTCGGGCGTGAGAGGGTGATCTTTGCGGGCCCATCGAGCGAAAACGTAATAACGCGTCCCTGGCGCTGCGGCCGTATGCCGAGGCGCCAGGGTTGGATCTCGACACCCGCGTCCCAGAAGTCGTCCGTAGGCGCGGTCACAGAGATCTTCGTATGCTTCGCGGCGTCGAAGTTGAGGAAATAAAGATTGAGGGCAGCGTGCATCACCGGCGTCTGCCGGCCGTTGACGGTCACCACGAAGTGATCCGAGGCGATCTCGGCCGGTACGGGGGCCAGCGGCCGTTCCCGCGCGGAGGCGGGCCGAACCGCGATGACAGCCACAAGGATGAAGCAGAGATACAGCGTCCAGCGATACATGGAGTTCCCCAAGCCTACCGTGCCCAAGGCGTGATGGCCACGCGAAACGTCGGCGTGTACTGTGTTCTAACTTTCCGCATCGGACGAACGGTTCGGCTGCTTTTTTCTTTGTATTGAATATGTTCATCCATCGGCCTCTCCCGGTGCGATCCGGAGAAGCTTTTGCGAATGGTTGGTATCGATATCAGCAAATCGGTTACCATCTAAGACCGAATCACCCGACATGTCAACGATCGCAGCATACTTCCAACGCGCCTTCCGCAAGCGGCAGGTCATCGAGCGGCCAAGCCCGCGCATTTTGTACCGAAATCGTGATCCCGCTAGGGGCTTCGCTACGGGTTTCCAGGAGGCAAGGGCTATGCAGAGCAAGACCGATCGCAGCGCAGGGAGGCACAGGACAGCAGGGAGGCAAAGAACAGCCGCAAGGCAAAGGACAAAGGGTTGGGGAGGAGAGTCGGTCTCCGTTGCGCGTGCGGTAGCCCTTCTTCTGACGCTGGCCTCGATCCTCGTTTGTCTTGCGCGTGCGCAGCCTGCCCCCGGCAACGACCCTGTGCAATATGGCCCCTACAACGGCACGTTTCTGGCCGGTGGCGCAGGTCTGCGCACCCCTGTTCGCGACCCGGAAGACCCTCTCCTGCATCCCCATTCGCCCTGGACCCTCTCGGCGTGGTTCAAAACTCCGGAGGCAATCGCAGGACGCGAGTTTCTGGCCGGCCTGGGCGACATCACGAGCGAGTACCCGCGGATGCTCGCCCTTGCGCCCGGAAAGGTTTCGCTCTGGATGGGGGACGGCAACGAGCTTGCCGGAGCCGCCAGACTCGCACCCGGCGAGTGGCACCTGGTCTCCGCGAGCTTCGATGGCGCGCAGGTTCGGCTGTTTTGTGATGGGGTACGGGTCGCGACCGGAACCCTGACCCTGGGCTCGGCGACGCCTGTTCTGCAGATGGCGCCGCCGCTCCTGATCCCTGCACAGGCCGGGCACTTCGGCGGTCAGATCGCCGGCTTCACGGTGCTGCGGCGCGGCCTGTCGGATGCCGAAGAGCAGCAGATGGAGAGAACGCCGCCCGACTTTGCCGTGCTGCAGTACGAGGAGGGATCGAAGCCCTGGCCGGTGCAGACCCGCGGACAGGCGGGCTACCGCGGCCCACAGGACCCGGAGACCGTGCCCATGAGCCGCGCGCCGTACTCCCGCCCGGCCGCGATCAAGCGCGCACCGTCAGGCGAGTCGCTGCATGCCAGCCGCCCCGGCGAGTGGACCTTCGCCGACAACTGGACTCTGCGCGAAGCGCCGAAGGTTGCGGGGGACGCAGCCACTTTGGCAGGCGCCTCGTTCGCGGGAGCCGACTGGATGCGCGCCACCGTACCCGGCACCGTTCTCACCACCATGGTCGATGACGGCATCTATCCCGACCCGGATTACGGCCTGAATAATCTTGCCATCCCTGAAAGCCTCAATCGCCAGGACTACTGGTACCGAAACCTCTTCAACGTTCCCGCCGCGATGCGCTCCGCGCTCGGCGACGGCCGCCATCACGTCGTGTTGACCTTTGAAGGGATCAATTACCAGGCTGAGATCTGGCTGAACGGCAGCAGGCTCGGCAGTATGAAGGGCGCCTTTCGTCGCGGCTGTTACGATGTCACCGCCTTGCTGAAACCGGGTGAGGGGAATGCGCTCGCCGTCCGCATTTCGCCGCCGCCGCATCCGGGCATTCCGCAGGAGCAGTCCATGCTCGGGGGTCCCGGTGAAAATGGCGGGCTGATGGAGCTGGATGGGCCTACCTTCCTGGCGACGGAGGGCTGGGATTGGATTCCCGCGATCCGCGATCGTGACAGCGGCATCTGGCAGCCGGTAACACTCACGCTGACCGGCGAGCTGCGGCTCGGAGATACGCAAGTACTCACGTCATTCAAGAAACACGACACGGCACAGGCGGAAGTTGAGCTGCGCGTTCCGGTGAACAACCTCACCGATAAGCCCTTGCAGGCTGCGGTAAAAGCGAGTTTTGGAGAGATCACCGTGCGGAAAATGATCACGGTGAGGCCCGGTGAAACTACCGTAACGCTGACTCCGGCTGAATTTCCCCAGCTAAGCCTGCGCCATCCCCGACTCTGGTGGCCGAACGGCTACGGCAAACCGGAGCTCTATCTAGTGCATATCGAGGTATCGGCTGGAACGGAGATTGCGGATAGCAGGGACCTGCACTTTGGCGTTCGCGAGATCAGTTATGAGCTTAGCCTGCTCGACAGCACAGGGCACCTGCGCCGGGTCGAATTTACTCCGGGGGCGGCTCCCGATGCCCCCCGCCCCATTGTGGATGTGAGCCATGAGGGCATGCGGGAGATTCCTTCCGCGGATGCGAACGCCCTGGGCGTTCCGGAGAAGGAGCGCGACGAGTATCAGTACCACACGGTCGTCTCTTCCCTGGCTGCCGGCGCAGAGCACTCGCCCGCAATCGAAGCGTCGGACGATCTGAAGACCGCGCCTTACCTGGTTATCAAGGTGAACGGCATCCGCATCGCGGCGCGAGGCGGCAACTGGGGCATGGACGATGCCCGCAAGCGGGTCTCGCGGGAGCACCTGGAGCCCTTCTTTCGGCTGAACCGCGATGCCAACCTGAATATCATCCGCAACTGGGTTGGCCAGAGCACGGAAGAGACCTTTTACGATCTTGCCGACGAGTACGGCATGCTGGTGTGGAATGATTTCTGGGAGTCGACCCAGAACTACAACATCGAGGCAGAGGATCCTCAACTTTTTCTCGAAAACGCGGCCGATGTCATCGAACACTTCCGCAATCACCCCTCGATTGCGCTGTGGTGCGGGCGCAATGAGGGTGTGCCTCAACCCATCCTCAACCAGGGGCTCGAGCGCCTGGTGCGGACGCTCGACGGCTCCCGTTTTTATTCGCCGAGTTCCAATCAGATCAACCTGCAGCAGAGCGGACCGTATAGCTACCAGGATCCCGCTCATTACTACAATGCCTTGAATCGGGGCTTTTCCGTCGAGACCGGAACGCCTTCCATGTCCACCCTCGAATCGTTCGAGAGCACGGTGCCAAAGCCCGATCAGTGGCCTATCGACGATGTCTGGGCGTACCACGATTGGCATGAGAGCGGCAACGGAAAGGTCGCGCCGTTCATGGCTGAGCTGGAAGCGGAGTTTGGAGCGCCAACCTCGCTTCCAGACTTTGAACGCAAGGCTCAGATGCTCAACTACGTCGACTATCGAGCCATCTTCGAAGGCATGAATGCCAACCTCTGGTCCCCCAATAGCGGCCGTATGCTGTGGATGACGCAACCCGCGTGGCCCAGCACGATGTGGCAGATCCTGAGCTCCGATTACGACACGCAGGCCTCGTTCTATGGCAGCAAAAAAGCCTGCGAACCGCTGCATGTGCAACTCAATCTGGCCACGCAGTGGGTAGACCTGGTGAACACAACGCCCGAGCGGCGCGCGGGATTGACCGTATCCGCCAAGGTCTATTCACTCGCGAACGTTTTGCTCTTTGAAACCAGCGCGGGAAAGAGTGTGGACGCGGATCAAACGGCGCCCGCATTCGCGCTCAACCTGGCGCCGTACCTCGCCAAAGGAATGGTTCTGGTGGAGTTGCGAGTACTGGACGCCTCTCAGGCGACACTCTCGAAGAATCTCTACTGGCTGGGGGGCAGTTCGGCTCAGTACCGTCAGCTAACGCGATTAGCCCCAGCCCCGATGAGAGTGACGGCTGTGATGGCGACTGCCGGCGACGAGACCAGGATCACTCTGCAACTGACCAACCCAGGCGGTGTGCCCAGCTTACAAAACAAGCTGACGCTGCTGGGAGAAGACAATGCCCGCATTCTTCCGGCCTACTACTCGGATAACTATGTCTCGCTGCTGCCGGGCGAGACGCAGGCCATTCAAATCCTCTTTCCTGCAGACCCGGCCCGCAAAAGAGCCCGGATCGGCCTGCGCGGCTGGAACGCCGAAGCGCAAACGATCGAGGTGAAATTTGGGGACAAGCCATAGAAAAAGCGGCAAGGGCAGCAGCTTGTGCAATCCGTCGGGTCGACGGAGACTTCACGCGAAGGGTGCCGTGCGCGGTTGTTTGCGCATACACTGCGAGAGTCTAGCCTGTAATCAGAAATGCACAAGGAGGCCTGACCCAATTGACTCGACCGGCACGAATGCGCGATGTAGCCAAGTTAGCCGGTGTCGGAACGATGACCGTGTCTCGCGTCATCAATGGCAATGCCAATGTGACGGAGGCAACCCGGAAGCGTGTCTTCGAGGCGATCGAGAAACTGAAATATCGGCCCAACCAGATCGCGCGTTCTCTGCGGGAACAGCGGTCCCGCCAGATCGGCGTGATCGTCCCCAATCTGCACGATCCCTTCTTCGCCGTTTGTGCACAGGCGGTCAGCTTGGTGGTCAAGGAACATGGCTATTCCGTAAACATTGCCATGTCGTACGAGGACCCCGAGACTGAGTTTGCCGAGGCGATTCTGATGTTGCGCAGGCATGTGGAAGGATTGGTCATCATTCCTTCGGCGGGGCCGGTTACGCGACTCACAGGCCCCGATCTCAAGGCCGTTCCCATCGTAACTTTGGACCGTCCTCTGAACGGTCATACGTTTGATAGCGTCGTTGTACAAAACAAGGATGGCGCCCGCATCGCGGTGCAGCACCTGATCGACCATGGCCATAGCCGTATCGCTTACCTGGGCCTTTCTCCTGATCTTTATACGATCCGGGCTCGCTGCGATGGTTACCGCCAGGCCATGCATCATGCGGGTTTGCGGATCGATGTGCACTACGGCAACGCAACCCAGGCCGAGATGACCGCGACCCTGCGCAACCTGCTAAGGCGGCGTAACGCGCCCAGCGCTATTTTTTGCGGCAACAACCTGACTACACGCCACGCCCTGCACGCACTGCTTGAGTTGAAGGTGAGCCTGCCGGACGCAATCGCCATGATCGGGTTCGACGATTTCGAGACCGCCGACCTGCTAAAGCCGGCGGTCACGGTGGTCCGCCAACCTGCAACGGACATGGGACGCATCGGAGCCCATCTGCTCTTCTCAAGACTCGGCCCGGAGGGACAAATCGAAGCGGGCAAGCAGATCGTTCTTCCCGTGGAGTTGATCGTGCGCGGCTCATGCGGTTCCCATCCCAAACGAACCGCAGGTTCATCCAAGATCCCTACCGGACCGACCATTGAGCAACTGGCTTGAATGGATAGAAGTGTCGGTTACAGCATCGCAGTCGCCGATAACATCGAGCCTGGCCACAATTGATACGCCGGTGCGCGCAGTGGACGTCGTTAGCGGCTGCCGTTTTCACTTAAGCGACCCGTCGCGTAATAGTAGTCGTTAAAACGCGGTGCCCTCTGAATGGAAACATCCCCAACTCCGGAGAGGATCGTCGTCCCACCTCGTTCTAGGACGAGTTTGGGCGCGCTTCCCACTTCAAAGGGAGCGCTGAATTCGGTGGTGCCCGCCGGAAGTGCGCGGAGGGTGACACGTGATCCCGAGGTTACCTTCAGAACACCGGGCGCTCTGAGTTGTGCTGTGATGTAAATCAAGTCAGCGACAGGGCCATACTTGTGGGCCACGGGCGGCGTGCCTGCGTCGAAGTTCTTCGACTGCGTTCGGTAGAAGAAATAAAGCGCATCCCGCGTGATTGGCGGTTGCACGCCGGCCTTGTACCAGCGAATGTAGTACGCCAGCAGACCATCGGCTCCGGCATGACTGTGAAAGTATCCCAGCGTGCCGGACGGCACCCCGGTTCCGTTAAGAAAGTTGGCCGTTGGGTAGCGATTCGGGTCATCGATGGGACTGACATAGGTTCCCTCGATGAAATCGTTCCAGGTAATGATCTCAACCCAATCCGGATGGCTGGTCTCAATGGCATCTCGCCACATTTTGCCCATGCCGCTGCCGCCCGAATATTCATAGTATCGGTTCGCGTTCGCACCCCAGAACTGCAGGCAGACAGGCGCCATATAGAGCTTGCCTGCCTTATGCAGTGCGTCCGCATAGGCGTCGCTGCTGCGCAACGGATCGAGCGCGCCGCCGGAACCGGGCACGCCCGCTATGCCCCAGTAGAACGCGCCATCGACTGTGGATTGCCACTTCTGTACGCCGCCCTGCACATCGGCTGCTGCCGGCAGTTCGCCTCCCCAAAAGAACGCCGGCATCAGAAAGATGCGGAGCGGTGCATTGCCCGGCGCGCCGGCAAACTGCGTCAGCGCAGCGGGCTCAAGTGAGGTAGACGGGTTTGCTCCACTCTCAAGATCTCGCCGGATCTGCTGCCAGGCGCTCGTGCCCAGCTTGTCGCCGGCGAAGGTCGTCAGCACGAACCGGCCGTCGCGCTGAAAGTAGATCTCCGCATAACGTGGATTGCCCGCGAAACGCCGCATCATGTCCTCGACATCCGCAACACCGTTTCCGCAGCACATATCCGCGGAGAACAGCAGCTTGAATCCACTGTGCAGCCGCAGTGCGGCCTCAAAGATCTCCGAGCTGAAGCGGATATAGTAGGTCTGCTTCAGCCAGCCGCCGACGTTGAGTGCAAAGCCGTCGATACCCAGCGCCTGGGCCTGCTGTATCTCGCGTTCGTATGCGGCGATCTTCTCTTCTTCGTTGTGGCCGTTATCGCCAACATAGTCCCCATTGGTGACCATGTAGTGCGCAAAGACCATGCGTTGCGGCTGCGCGCAAGCTGCGGGGCTGACGAGCGCGGCTAGCAAAACTAACAGCAGCGGGAACCTGCAGCCTGGTCGCGCCGACAACCGGCAGATGCTCTTCGGGAATAACAGAAAAAGAAGCAAGCTCCCTACCTTCGTTCTTTGTACTAACGTATGACAACGGTCTGGCCCTTGCCGTCATCGACTATATCGGCAGTGACGATGTTTTCTTTAGTGTGCGCGGAGCCGTTCCGCAGCACGACACTCTTGCGCGGAGACGGCCCATGCACTTCCAGCCGCACCTCCGTCCACCACGCAGGGTAATTGCCCTCATGCGGCGAAAGCGTGACATGCAGGCCATCCGGCGCGGCGCTGCAGGTAAAGCTCATCCGCAGAAAATGCCCGTGCTGAAAGGCGTACGTCTCGCCGTCATCAAGATAAAGATCGCCACGGCAGTCGGGCCCTTCGAAGACACGCAGGGTGAGCGGCCCTTTGGGGGTCTCCGAGGTGCTCTGCGTAAGCGGAGCCACAGGCAGGATCGCGCCGCCGCGCACATATACGGGCAGGCTGGAGAGCGTGGGGTGAACCTCCGTGGTGAGCGGAATCGAGGGCGCGGCAGGCAAACCGGTCGGCACGAAGTTGATCGTCTGCGGCTTCGGCGGCGTCCGCTGGACCGGCTCGCCGGTCCAGTAGTCGTACCAGACCGCTGTTGGAAATTCGACCGTATACGCATCCGGCTCCTCGGGATACGGCGACGGCGCGACGAGCAGATCGTGCCCCACCAGGAACTCGCCGGCGACGCTCGGATCGATGTCGAGGGGATGCCGGTCAGACGCCGCATCGGGGTAGTCCAGAAACAGCGGCCGCAGAATGGGCAGACCGTTGCGGCTGGACTCCTCGGCCACGGTGTAGAGATAGGGCAACAGCCGATAGCGCTCTTCGATGTAGCGGCGACGAATCGCTTCCTGCTCCGGGCCGCCGACCCACGGCTCCTGGTCGCCGGTGCCCTTTTCCGTGTGATCGCGGTCGATCGGCTGAAAGGCGCCGATCTCCAGCCAGCGCGTAAGGAGATCGGGGGGTGGGGTGCCGGCGAAGCCGCCCACGTCCGCGCCCACAAAGCTGAAGCCGCTCAGCCCAAGGTTCTTCATCATGAACGCGGTCATGCGGAGATGGTTCCAGGTACTGCTGTTGTCGCCTGTCCAGGTCACCGCATAGCGCTGGCCGCCGGCATAGCTCGCGCGCGTCATCACAAAGGGGCGTTTGTCCGGCTGGAGCCGAAGCAGGCCCTCATACGTGGCCCGCGTGTTTTCCATACCGTAGACGTTGTGGATCTCCGCATGGGTGGCGGTGCGCGTGGCGAAGCCGGACTCATCGATTCGATGCACGGCATCGAGCGGCATCGTCTTGTTCGGCGTGTTGAAGACCGAGGGCTCGTTCATGTCGTTCCAGAAGCCATCGATGCCATCGGCGACCAGTGGCTTGTACAGCGTCCCCCACCACGCGCGGGCAGACTGCTCGGTGAAGTCCGGAAAGACGCTCGGCCCGGGCCACACAATGCCGGTGAAGACTGAACCGTCGCGGTTGTGAACGAACTCATCTCCAGCGATCCCGCTGTCATACGGTATGTATCCCTGATTCGGCGCGGCGGCGATGTGCAGATCCGTGATCGCCACCGTATGCAACTGCATGGCCTTCAACTTCGCGACGGTTCCGGGCAGATCTGGGAACGCGTTTGGGTCCACGGTGAATGGGCGATTCTTGTCCTGGAAGTCGATGTCGAGATACACCGCATCGGCTGGAATACGATCCGCGCGCAGCCGTTCGGCGACCTCCATCAGCTTCTGCACCGGGCTGTAGCTGTACCGCGACTGCTGGTATCCCAGCGCCCACTTCGGCGGCAACGGTGGCGTCCCCGTCAGCCAAGCGTAGGTCTCCACCACCTGCCGCGGCGAAGGGCCGAGGAACACGTAGTAGTCGACGGGGCCATCCTCTGCGCCGAAGGTGTACGCATCCTGTGTTGTGCGGCCGAAGTCGAAGTCGGAACGCCAGGTGTTGTCCAGCAATACGCCTGTGGACTGCCCCGCACGAAAGGTAAGAAAGAACGGGATGCTCTTGTAAAGCGGATCGGTTGATTCCTGAAAGCGGTAGGAGTCGGTAGACCACAAGGTGAACGCCTGCCCGCGGCGATCCAAGGGGCCGGTCTTATCGCCGAGCCCGAAATAGTGTTCGTCATCGGGCATGACATTGGTGAGCGTAAACGCGTGGCTGTTGAAGCAGATTGGTTTCGCCTCCTGCTGCACGATGTTGCCGCTCGCATCGCGAATCGTCATGACGAGATCGCTGCGCCGGACGGAGACCTGCATTTGCGCGGTACGAAAACCTGCGCTCTCTGCGCTGTTTTCTGCTTGAATCGCTACGGAGGCCTCGCGTGCCTTCGGCAAGACTGCCCAGGAAGCGTCCTCCGGCAGCGTTCCTGTGCTCGATATACGAATGCGCACAACATCGTCGCGCAGCGCGGTGATCTGCTCGATAAGATGCCCGGCGTGGATCACCACCCCATTCTTGAAAGGCTCAACTGAGGTGACTGCGCCTGGCGATGAGCCGCAAGGTGTAGGCGCCTGTGCATGGCTATTTGCCTGAGCGAATGAAGATGCACTCAGCAATGCCGCGAGGAAAAGCGCTGCCATCCGGACAAGACGGTGTTGACTGGACATGTTTCCTTCCCATGGGGAGAGAAAAGGCTCCGTTCCCCAGGATGGAGCTGAGTTCTACAAAAGTCGCCACGTGCGCTCGAATGGCTGAGAAAAGGGACGGCAGAGGCTTGTCTTTCTGCCGTCTTTTCCCGGCTAGAAGTCGAACTTGAGCGACACCTCGGACAGGCGACGGCCAATGGTTAAGGGGGCAAAGCCGAAGCCTGAAGCAGGGCTGTACGCCGCTGATGCCGGAGTGCCGTTGGCTGAGGTGTCCGAAAGGTTCAACGTGGTCTGGCTGGCATAGCCGGTGCCGAAGCTATGCAAGGGATGATTGAGGAAGTTGAAGGCAGCGTAACGGAACCGCAGCTTGCGCTCGCCGCCGACGCTGAAGCCTTTCTCCAGCGTCAGATCGCTGTTGAAGAACGCCGGGCCGTGATCGTACGGGAAGATATTCTGCCCGTTGGTTCCGATTGCCGGCACACCGAAGCAGGCGCCATTGATGAATTGGTTCTTTCCTAGCCCCGTGCCGGGGTTGCATTTCAAAGTGGGCTGCAGACTGACGTCAGGCGTTCCCAGGATCACCTGATTGTTCACGGCATAGGCATTCGCTCCGTTGCCGATGGTGCCCTGCAGGTAGAAGTCAGGCGAGAAGCTGACGCCGGTCTGCATATCTCCGCCGCTTTGTAGCGTGGTGATGCCGGAGATCAGCCAGTTGTTTACCAGGCCTCCAAGCAGCCGCTCCTGTGCAAGCCTTCCGAACTGATAGGAGTAGGAAAGGTTGAGAGCCTGCGTACGATCGAAGTTCATCGGACCGTAGTTGCCCTGGAGATTGAACGGGGTGATGGGCGCCGTAAAGTTGAAGTCCGCCGCGGAACCCAGAATGCCGAGCGCCTTGGAGAAGGTGTAATTGATGTTGTAGGTCAAGTGACCGACCTGCTTAATGTAGAGAAGCTGCATGGCGTTGTAGTTGGCGTAGGTGTTGTGTTGGGGCACGATGATGTTTCCGTATTCTGGATACGGTCGTACCGCTTGCACACTGGCTTCGCCGGCGTAATTCTGAAGGACCGAGAGCATTCCCACTTGCTGCGGTGTGCATCCGGTTGGGTTGCAGGTACCCGGAGCCACTGTGTTTTCGATCGTAGCGGTTCTCTGCGTATACAAGGTGCCCACGGGGACTGCGTTGATATTGTTAAGCACCACCGACTGCGTCGTTCCGTTGTTCAGGAGAGAGTTGCTGTTGTTGCCCACATACGAGACCTGCAGCACGGATCCTTTGGGTAGTTGCTGCGCGATGCTCAGGCTGTAATTGTTGGTGACGGGGTCGGTCTGGTCGCCCGCCATGAGCCCCGTGACGGAGGTGATGGGGAGTGCGGTCTGGGTGCCGCCCGCGTTTCCGTAGGTGGCCGGGTTCTGCTGGACCGAACTGACACCGGCCAGGGTGTTGCCCCCGAAGCCCTGAAGATCAGCCGTACGCAACCCGGAAGCGGTTTGGAAGGCGCCGTCCACATCGGTCTCAGCATCATGGAAGCGGTAGACGCCGATGCCTCCGCGAACCACTGTTTTGCCCGTCTTGAACACGTCCCAGGCAAAGCCTACGCGCGGCTGAAAGAAGGCGGAGGTGGAACCGGTGCCCGAATTTGTAATGCTGCTGTTAATGCCATGCCATTGGAAGCCCGGGAACGGGTTCGTACCCTGGTTCAGGGAAGTTCCAATCAGGCTGGGCTCAAAGACCGCGGCACCCAGCCCATGCGAATCCGTCCAGGCACCGAGATGGGAGATGCGTACCCCATAGGTGACCACGAGGTTCGACTGTACCCGCCATGCATCCTGGGCATAACCATCCAGGGTCCAGAAGTAAACGTCGGTTTTGGGAAGGAATGATTGCTGATGGAAATCCTGAATTTGGCCTTCGAAGAAGTTCGCCAGCGTGTTGCCGCTGTTGAAGTGAGCGCCGCCGTATGCAGGCGTTCCATTGGCGTACGACCCGCTGTACGTATTGAACTGCGTTCCTGCTGGTCCGAAGTAGTAGTTCTGAATGATTCCGTTTGTAGAACCGTTGGTGATGGACTGGTTATTGGTTACGCGCTGACCGAAAAAGCCGATCTTTACCGTGTGCTTACCCCAAACCTTGGTTAGATTGTCGCCGGCATTGGGCTGGAATTTGTGGAGATAAAGCGGACCCTCTGAGAAGTCCGGCCAGAGACCTAAGGGCAGACCGCCGTACTCGGCGTACGTTCCCAGTTGTGGGTACTGCTGACTGATGTTCTGAAAGATGCCTTCATAGGGGTAGCCTATGCTCGACTTCAACAGTGCACTCTCGTTCTTTGGAACGAAGTTCTCCGAGAAATACGTCAAGGTTGCGTAGAGTTCGTTGGTCAGCGTGGGTGTAAACACCCGAACGTAGTTGGCGGCCCCGCTATGCACATCGATGTTATTCAGCAATCCGCCGCCGGGCGTATTCACCGCCCCCAGCACGCTCGAAGCAGTCGGGGAGTAATACGGAATCTGCGGTTCCCCCTGTGACCCCTTTTCGAAGCTGTAGCGCACGAAGAAGGAGTCTTTGGGAGTGATGGCGTAATCGACGCGACCGGCGAACTGCGCGATGTTGTTGTCCACCAGATTTTCAGTCTGGTAGTTGAAGCCAGCCGCGTTCGTCGGCATGTTGGGCAGCGGCAGAGTGCCTTTGACTAACGCCATCGCGCCGGGGTCGAGAAAGGCTGCAATATTGCCGTTGTTCAGCGTGCTGCCATTGTCCCCGATGGTGGGCGTGGGCTGAATCTGCGCGTATGTGCCCGTGTTCGCATACTGCGGCCCGAGATAGTTCTGGATGGATGCCGTGCTGAAGTCGCCTGCACGCATGGCAGCCGTTGGAACCAGCGCCTGCACGATGGCGCTGCTCGAGGCTCCGTACGCGTACACGTTCTTCTGGGCGTCGAACTCGGCACCTGCGAAGAAGGTCAGCTTCTTGGTACCCGGAATGGGGCCGCTGACGGTTCCGCCAGGGTAGATAAAACGGTCGTCCGGGCGTGCAATCCCATCGTACTTCGCCAGCGAATCATTCGAGTTGAGCTGGTTGGTGCGCGCAAAGGTATAGAGCGATCCATGGTAGGTCTGTGTGCCCGACTTGGTCACGCCCTGAATGATCACCGGGCCGTTCGCCTGGTCGGCACCGAAGTTCGAGGTCTGGACCTGAACCTCGCTGACAAACGAATCGTTGATGTTCTGGAGGCTGGCTCCGAGACTGCCGGCATCTGTCAGGTTGGCGCCGTCCAGCTTCAGCGTGATGCCGGCTACAGGGGCGCCGTTGGAGGCGTAGGGAGTGGGCTGACCGATGGTCACCTGGGAGAAGTCCGGAGCCGTGTTGGTCGATCCCAGGCTGCGGATGGTGAATCCCGGCAGAATCCGCTGCAACTCCGTCGCATCCCGACCCACCACCGAGAGCCGGTCAAGGTCGGTCGCGGTGATGGTGGAGCTAAGCTGACCGCTATCCATCGGCAGGCCGGCGACCGTGCTCTCCACCGTGACTGTATCGCTGGTGGCGCCGACGGTCAGTTGCAGTTTGTCCAGGGTGAGTGTGTCCCCTGCGTTCAGATGAATGCCGGTACGCTTATACGTATCGAAGCCGTCGCGGGTGAGCGTCAAGGTGTAGTCGCCGGGGATCACTGCCGCGAAGCTGAAGCCTCCGCTGTTCCCGCTTGTCGAGCTGCGGTTCGCGCCCGTGGAATCGTTGTGCAGGAGCGCCCTGGTCCCAGGGACAACGGCTCCACTCCCGTCCAGCACCGTGCCGCTCAGGCTGCCGGCTCCCACCTGTGCCGCCAGAGGCATGATCCCAGCCACGAGCACCCCAGCCACCAGCACCATCAAAGAACATAGGAGGGAGATCATTTGCTTCTTTACGCGCCCGACGAGGAGCTTCACCCCTGGCCGCATCTGTCGCGCTTGCCTCCGAGCTTTCCCGTTGCCAACCTTCAAAGCTTTGCCTCTCTCTCTCACTCGCGGCGTTTCGCGCGAGCTCCCCAAAAACACGAGATTTATAGAAGTCGGAAACAAGAAAGGGCAAGCTCTTTGCGGCAAGCAGGGGGGTCTTTACTGTAAAGAGCCGGAGTTAAGTTAAATAAAAATCAGACACTTAGGCAAGGGAAGCAAAGACAGTGCACACGGGGTGACTGCTATACTTATGCTCGTTCCCGAGAACGCTTCATGCTGCTCACCTCGAATCCGGAGCCCTCTGCCTTTACGGAAGAGGAGAAGGCTGCGGTCTCTGAGCAGCTTGAACGGGTGCTCGCGAACCCGTTTTTCAGCCACAGCCGTCGTTTTCCCGCCCTGCTGCGGTTTGTGGTCGAGAACACACTGGCAGGGCGCTCCGACGCACTGAAGGAGCGGACACTCGGCGTCGAGGTCTTCGGCAAAAGCGCGCATTACGATACGGCCAACGATCCCATCGTGCGGGTGACGGCGGCTGAGATCCGCAAGCGCATCGCGCTGTACTACGGTGAACCGGGCCACGAATCAGAGTTGCGCCTCACGCTGCCGGCCGGTTCGTATGTGCCGCATTTCGACGCGCCGCGACCCCGACAGGCAACCGTCGAGCAAACCCCAGGTCCATCTTCCCTGGTCGGGAGCGAATTGCCAACTGCAGGAGCTGGCGGCAGTTTGCCTTTGGATCGTCGGCCTGCGGTGGATCCAGGGGCGACCGATGCAGTGCACGCCCCTTCTTTCAGCTTGCGCCGGCATCGACGTGTCGCCGGTGTAGCCGGTGTCTTTCTCCTGTGCCTCTTTGCAGCCGGCCTGTATGGCTGGCGAAGGTCGATCGCTTCGCCCGTCCAGGCATTCTGGGCACCCTTGCTGAATTCACCTGATCCTGTCCTGTTCTGCGTCGCCGATCAGACCGAGTACACCGACATCCAGCTGCGCGATGCGGCGCAGCCGGCCCACATCAATGTGCTGCGCGACAGCCTCACGGCTGTGGTCATTGACGATGTAGCCCCGATCGTCGACATGGCAGGCATCCTGCGGCAGAACGGCAAACGATATTCGATCCGTGGGGAGGGTGCAACCACCCTGAACGATCTCCGCGGCGGCTCCACCGTATTCATCGGAGCGTATGACAATGCCTGGACGCTACGGCTCCTGGAGCCGCTCCGTTTCCACTTCGCCAACAACCCGGAGATGACCCGCTTCTGGATCGTCGACACGGCCTCGCGCAAGCCCACCTCCTGGACCGTCGACCGCCGCGAACAGATCGCCACCAATGTGTATCGTGACTACGCCATCGTCTCCCGATTCACCGACAGTGATACGGGCCGGATTTCTGTGGTGGTTGCGGGCATAGGACGCGGCGGCACGATTGCCGCAGGCGAATTTCTCACCACACCCGCGCTCCTCGATCAGGTTTTATCGCTCACCCGGTCTGCGGAGAAGAAGAATCTCGAACTCGTCCTGAGCACGCAGATCATCGGTGGTGAGCCCGGGACTCCGCGTGTCGAGGCCAGCTACGCATGGTGATCATGATTTAGATCACATACAGATCGACATACTCATGCACCGGCATGGCTTCGAGCCTTCCACTGTCGAGCGAAACCGCCAGGATTCGCTCCTGTTGCTTCGCGGGAAAACGCCGCGCCAGATTGATGCTGAACTTGGCTTCGAGCAGGGGGATGCCCTCCGTGCGCCTGCGCCGATGACCCAGGGGGTACTCGACCGTCTCATCGAGCACGGTTCCATCGTCGAGCTCCAACGTTAGCGCATTCGCAATCGACCGCTTCTCCGGATCGTGGTAATCAAGCGTAAACCGGGGCACCTCGACTGTCTCCATGCGGCCGCGCAGCGCATCGATGCGCGGATCGGAGGCGATCGCATCCTCATAGTCCGACGCCGTGAGCCGCCCGAAGAGCAGCGGCACGGCGATCATGTACTGGATGCAGTGATCGCGGTCGGCCGGGTTGTTTAGCGGACCTTTCTTGTCGATGATGCGAAGGCAGGCCTCATGCGTGCCGATGGTGATGCGCCGTATGTCATTTGCCGACTTGCCCATCAGCTTCAGCCGCCCATGCAGCGTCATCGCCGCTTCGACCGCCGTTTGTGCGTGGAACTCGGCGGGAAAGCTGATCTTGAACAGCACATTCTCCATCACATAGGAACCGTACGGCCGCTGAAACTTGAACTCCTGGCCGCGAAACGCGACATCATAGAAGCCCCAGATCTTCGCGGTGAGTGCGGTGGGGTAGCCCATCTCGCCGGTCTTGGCCATCAGCGCCAGACGCACGGCCCGGCTGGTGGCGTCGCCCGCCGCCCAGCTCTTGCGGGAGCCCGTGTTGGGCGCGTGGCGGTAGGTTCGCAGGCTCTGCCCATCGACCCAAGCCAGCGAAACCGCGGCCAGGCTTTCCTCCCGCGTGAGCCCCAGCAGCTGCGCCACCACAGCCGTCGAGGCCACCTTGACCAGAACCACGTGATCCAGCCCCACCCGGTTGAAGGAGTTTTCGAGCGCAATGCAGCCCTGAATCTCATGCGCCTTGATCATTGCGGTCAGCACCTGCCGCATGAGCAGCGGAGGCTTGCCTGCCGCGACGGCGGTGCGCGAAAGCCAGTCGGCGACGGCCAGAATGCCGCCCAGATTGTCCGACGGGTGACCCCACTCCGCCGCCAGCCACGTGTCGTTGAAGTCCAGCCAGCGGATCATCGAGCCGATGTTGAAGGCCGCCTGCACCGGGTCGAGCTGGAACTGCGTGCCGGGCACCCTGGCTCCGTGGGGAACCACGGTCCCGTGCACGAGCGGCCCGAGCAGCTTGGTGCAGGCTGGGTACTCCAACGTCTCCAAGCCACAGCCCAGCGTGTCGATCAGGCAGTGGCGCGCGGTCTCATACGCGAGATCGCTTTTGATCTCATACGATTCGACGTACGCGACGATGTCGACCAGTGCCTGATCGTAGTCCTGGTGCTGCTGGGGGCTGTGCGCTGACAAAAGCTGGAGTTCTCCTTTGGTATCGCTATTGGCGTTCCTGTTTACCGGCGTTCCGGCAGCGGAACGAAGGCGAGGTTCTCGGGGCCGGTGTAGTTGGCCGAAGGACGAATGATCTTCCCGTCCAGACGCTGCTCGATCACGTGCGCGCTCCAGCCGGCGGTGCGGGCGATGACGAACAGCGGGGTGAACATCGCCGTGGGAATGCGCATCCTGTGATAACTCACAGCGCTGAACCAGTCCAGGTTGGGAAACATCTTCTTAAGGTCCCACATCACCGTCTCCAGCCGCTCCGCGATCTCAAACATCGCCATGCTGCCCGCCTCCGCGGAAAGCTCCCGCGCGACCTCCTTGATGACCTGGTTGCGCGGGTCGGAGATTGTATAGACCGGGTGGCCGAAGCCGATGATGACCTCCTTTGCCGCCACCCTGCGGCGAATATCCTCCTCGGCGGCGTCGGGGCTGTCATAGCGCTTCTGGATGTCGAGCGCAACCTCGTTCGCGCCGCCGTGCTTGGGCCCGCGCAACGCGCCGATCGCGCCGGCGATGCAGGAAAACATATCCGAGCCCGTCCCCGCGATGACCCGGCCGGCGAAGGTGGAGGCGTTGAACTCATGCTCGGCATACAGGTTCAAGCTGGTCTGCATGGCCCGTACCCAGCGCTCGCCGGGCTCGGTGCCGTGCAGCAGGTGCAGAAAATGAGCGGCGATCGAATCATCCCCGGTCTCCACCTCGATGCGCCGGCCGTGGGTGGCGAAGTGGTACCAGTACAACAGCATCGAGCCCAGCGATGCCAACAGCCCATCGGCGATGTCCCGCGCACCCGCTACGCTGTGGTCATCCTTCTCCGGCAGCACACAGCCCAGCACCGAAACGCCGGTGCGCATCACGTCCATCGGATGCGCCGCCGCCGGCAGGCACTCCAACGCCCCCTTCACCGCGGCGGGCAGACCACGCAACCCCTTCAGCTTGGCCTTGTAGGCCGTCAGCTCCGCCTGGTTCGGCAGCCTGCCATGCACCAGCAGATGCGCTACCTCCTCGAACTCGGTTGCGGTCGCCAGGTCGAGGATGTCATAGCCGCGATAGTGCAGGTCGTTTCCGCTCCTTCCGACCGTGCAAAGCGCGGTGTTGCCCGCGGGTGTGCCGGAAAGCGCAACGGATTTCTTCGGCTTGAAGGCGACGGGTTGATCGGCACTCGGCGTACTTTCACTCATTGCTTTTGTCTCCGCAGCTCACGCTTGCTTTTCTTTTCTGTCTTTTTTTCTGTCATTTCCGAAGGGAACCTGCTGTTCTCCACGTGCTGCCCCACGCACGTCGACCCCTTCAAGATTGCTTTGCCTGCGCGAACAGCCTGTCCAGCTTTTCTTCGTACTCGTGGTAGCCGAGAAAATCGTAAAGCTCGGCCCGGCTCTGCATTGAATCAAGCACGCCGCGCTGCGTTCCTTCCGCGCGAAGGGTCCGATACACCTTCAACGCCGCCGCATTCATCGCGCGGTAGGCCGCGCAGCAGTACAACACAATGTCCACACCCGCCGAGGCCAGTTCCTCCCCGGTATAAAGCGGTGTCTGCCCGAACTCGGTGATGTTGGCCAGGATCGGAACCCCCGCTGCTTCGCGAAACTTCGGGTAGAGCGCCAGGTCCGTCACGGCTTCGGCGAAGATCATATCCGCGCCCGCCTCCACATAGGCCCGGCAGCGCGCGAGCGTGGCCTCCAGGCCTTCTCCGGCAAGCGCATCGGTGCGCGCCATGATGACGAACTCCGGGTCCGTGCGCGCATCCACCGCCGCCTTGATCCGGTCCACCATCTCGCCGGTCGAGACGACCTCCTTGCCCGGCCGGTGACCGCAGCGCTTGGCGCCCACCTGGTCTTCCATATGCACGGCTGCCACGCCGGCCTTGATCATCGAGCGAATCGTGCGCGCGATATTGAACGCTCCGCCCCATCCGGTGTCGATATCCACCAGCAGCGGCAGCGTGGTCACATCCGTGATGCGCCGGGCATCAGTGAGCACATCTTCCATCGTGCTGATGCCCAGGTCGGGCATGCCGAGCGAATTGACAGCCACCCCGCCGCCGGAGAGATACAGCGCACGAAATCCGGTGGCCTCCGCCATGCGCGCCGTATAGGCGGTGATGGCGCCGGCTACCTGCAGAGGCTTCTCTTCCGCTACCGCCTGGCGAAACTTTCTGCCGGGGGAGTCGTTGCTTTGCGCTGCCATCGTGCGTGATCCTCCGTTGGGGTTGTATCGCTCCGAAGGCGGGGAGAAACACACCAGCTTCAATTGATGATCTCATCGATGATCTCATCCTCGCTGCGCGTTTCCCCTAGCGGTGAACACCTTGCCCGGGGAGTGTGCAGTAGCCCCTACAGGCTTGTCAAAGCCGTACTCGTCTCTCCCGTGAGAGTTCCACTCGAATGGTCTCCGGCGTGCGCCGTGTCGTCGTGCTGATGGAGCATGTAGTCTGAGTGCGGGAACGAGGAGGAAAGAATGTCCGAACAGAATCCGCAACAGACCGCAGGAAAGATTGCCATTGTGACCGGAGGAAGCCGCGGAATAGGCCGCAATACGGTCGAGAGCCTCGCACGGCGAGGAGTTCACTCCATCTTCACCTATCACAGCAATCGAGCGGAAGCCGACGCGGTTGTAGCGGCCGTAAAAGATGTGGGCGCGCAGACTATTGCCGTGCAACTCGATGCCGGGAATGTCAGCGTATTCGATACGTTTGTGCAGAGTGTGCAGACAGCACTCAAGAGCCTCCGAGCGACGCATTTCGACTATCTGGTCAACAATGCCGGCAACAATCACCGCAACATGGCTTTCGAGAAGACGACCGAGGAAGAACTCGACAGCCTCTACAACGTTCACTTCAAAGGTGTGTTCTTCCTGACACAGAAGCTCCTCCCTCTCATCAACGACGGCGGAACAATTGTCAACGTATCGACAGGCCGAACGCGCATCATTGCGCCGGGAGGCGCGGCGTATGGTTCGATGAAGGGGGCAATTGAAGTGCTGACGAAATATATGGCAAAGGAGCTCGGACCGCGCAGGATTGCCGTCAACGTTGTCGCTCCGGGCGCCGTGGCAACCGATTTCAGCGGCGGCATCGTTCGAGACAATCCCGAAGTGAACAAGCATATCGCGGAGCTGACGGCCCTGGGACGCGCAGGTATCCCTGAAGACATCGGCCCCATGATCGCTTCGCTGCTCTCTGAGGACAACCGCTGGGTGAATGCGCAGCGCATCGAGGTCTCGGGCGGTTTGGCTATCTAGTGTGGTGCATCGTTCGTTCACTGGGCGAGGAAATCAGCAGGGAAATTGAGCACTGGCTTGAACACATCGTTGCGAGAGGCAATCTGCTCAGGCGTGAGTATCAGATCGAGCGCCTTGAGGTTTGCGTCGATCTGCGTTGTAGGCCCTCCGGACAGAAAAGCCCTACCCAATAACGGCCAGTTCCATCCGACGGTCGTAGCTGCCTTCCTTGGCGGTCAGAGACCGCGGCGTGGGGCTGTCCCCACGGCGGTATTGTCTGGGGGAGCAGCCCATGACCCTTCTGAAGGCTTTAGCAAAGGCGCTTTCGGATTCGTAGCCGAGCGCTGACGCGATTTCAGAAAGAGAGTCGTCTGAATGTTTCAGCCTGTCCCCGGCCAGCAGCATGCGCCAACGCGCCAAGTACTCCATGGGGGTAGCCCCAACCGTCTCTTTGAACCTGAGGCAAAAGATCGATCGCGACATACCGACGCGCTCCGCCAATGTCTGCAGTGTCCATGGATGACCCGGATCGTCATGCATGCATGTGATTGCTGCGCTCATCTGTTTATCCGCCAGGGCGAAGAGCCAGCCGACGCCCCCTTTCGCCCCATCCGCCCCATCTGCTGCCAGGTGCAGCCGAAGAGCTTGAACGAGCATCATGTAGGCGAGTTGCTGTGCAATCAAAGAGCCGCCCGGCTGCGGATTGCGCAACTCCTCCCTCATGCGGTCCAGCGACCAACGCATCGCCGCCTTATCCGACTCTTTCCGGATATGCACAATGGGCGGCAGAGATCTCAGCAGAATGTCGGCGTGAGTGCCGGTCAGGACGAAGTGGCCGCCCACAATGTAGCGCTCCCCGTTTTCATCGTTGAAGATCGTGCCGGCCGCTATCCGAGTCGAGCGAATCGTCTCGAAGTCAACAGGCGTAATGGACAGATCGGTCGTAAGACAGAAGGGCAGCCCACGCGGCAGAAGAAAACAGTCGCCGGCCATGAGGAGCACAGGGTCGGGAACGCCTTCCACAGATAACCAGCATTGGCCGGAAAGCATGGCATAGCACTTGATGCCCTGATGTTTCGGCCATCGGATAGCCAGGTCGCCTTCCACCCCGAAGCCGCCCGCGGCATAACTCCGTGGTTTCAGCAACGACAACACATCTGAGAGCGGGTCCATGCAGCCTCCGGGACGATTGAGCCAATAATGCGGACTCTCAGTATAGATCGTGCGCGTCATCTGTCCCATCTAGCTAGTTACAGGGCGCGCGTGCGACCTCTCATCCGAGGAAGCGACTATCCAGCGAGTCAAGTACTGGGAGTGGAGTTCTCAAACCCAAATAAAGGAGAATGCATTATGCGTATTTTTCTCACCGGCGCTACCGGCTTTATCGGTTCAGCCATTGTTCCGGAACTTATCAACGCGGGTCATCAGGTACTCGGATTGACCCGGTCGGATGCGGGTGCCCAGGCCCTCACTGCCGCCGGTGCCAAGGCGCATCGAGGGGAGCTTGAAGACCTGGAAAGTCTGCGCAGCGGAGCGGCCAAATCTGACGGCGTCATCCACTGCGCCTTCGACCACGACTTCTCGAACTTTGTAGCGAATTGCGAGAAGGACAGGCGCGCTATCGAGGCTCTCGGCGACGCGCTTGCCGGCTCTGACCGTCCCCTGGTCATCACCTCCGGTACTGGAATGGGAAACACTGTGCCGGGTCAACCCGCGACCGAGGACGTCGTCAACTTCAACAACCCAAATCCCCGCATAGCTTCGGAGGTAGCAGGTGTTTCCGTGGCAGACCGCGGTGTCAACGTGTCGGTCGTGCGCCTTCCTCAGGTCCACGACCAGATCAAGCAGGGCCTCATCACTCCCTTCGTCCAAATGACCCGTGAGAGAGGAACCGCGGGGTATCTGGGAGACGGACTGAACCGCTGGCCCGCGGTGCACGTCCTCGACGCTGCCCGTCTGTACAGGCTGGCGTTGGAGAAGGCGCAAGCAGGCAGCCGCTACCACGCGGTCGCCGAAGAGGGAATACCGGTTCGGGAGATTGCTGAAGTCATCGGCCGGGGCTTGAAGGTGCCTGTAGTCAGCCTGTCTCCGGAGGAGGCGCCAGCTCAGTTCGGATTTCTCGCTCCGTTCATGGGTTTCGACATGCCGGCCTCCAGCGCGCAAACGCAGGAACGGCTGGGATGGCATCCGACCGGCCCCGGGCTGATTGCCGATCTGGAACAAATGCAATACTTCTAAGCCTGAACAAACTGCGCACCAGCCGCGCCTTCGCGCGCTGGTGCGCAGTTGCAGCAGGGAACTTCGACTTAGGCTTCGTCCGCGCATAGAGTAATGCAATCGGTAACTGTAAGTCTTTCAGTTATTCCATCCAGGAGATTGCTCCATGCTGACTCGTCGCACGTTCCTTGAACGCAGCTTTATAGTTTCTGCCGGCGTAGCTGTCGCGCCTGCCGCACGCGGATGGGCCGCAACGGAATCGACAGCGGATTCGGCCATGGCGCTTTCGTTCCGCAAGGACGCGCCTTTCCGTCTTCCGGCAAACTTCATTGGGCTTGGTTATGAGATGTCTTCCGTGGCGCCGCTGGGCCTGCTGAGCGCGAGCAACGAACGCTATGTGCAGATGGTGAAGCAGCTTGGCGGCAGCGGTGTTCTTCGCGTGGGCGGCATTGTGGCAGACTATACCCGCTATGAACCCAACGGCACGATCTCGACAGATCCGCACCATACGGTCATCACCCAGGCGAGCCTGGAACAACTCAACGGTTTTCTCAAAAAGATCGGTTGGACCGTAATCTGGAACCTGAATTTCGCGCAGGGATCGCTCGATCAGGCGGTGACGGAAGCGACGGCCGTAGCGAGTATCCTCGGAAAACAATTGCAGGCATTCGAGATCGGCAACGAGGTAGAAAACTATGGGCGTGGCGCAAAGACCTTCCGCCCCGCCCCTTACACCTATGAGACCTACCGCACGGAGTACGCCGCCTGGCATGACGCCATTCACAAAGCCGTTCCATCGGCTCGCTTCGCTGCGCCCGACACCGCGGATAACGTGCAGTGGGTGGAGAACATGGCCAGCGATGCGCATGGCGAAGTGGGACTGCTGACTACCCATTACTATCGCGGGAACCAGAAGCAAGGATCGGCGGAGCAGTTACTTACGCCCGATCCCAGGCTGCTCGACAAGTTACTCCGCCTGCGGACCGCCTCGACACAGAGCAACATTCCCTGGCGCATGTGCGAGACCAATTCGTTCTTCGGCGGCGGCAGGCCTGGCGTAAGCGACACCTTTGTGGGCGCACTCTGGACCTTGGATTTCATGCTGCTGTTGGGAAGCTACGGCTGCAGTGGTGTGAATCTTGAAACGGGCGTGAACCAGCTTGGATTTGTGAGTCCGTATTCACCTATTCAGGATGACGGCAAAGGCGTGAACAGCGCCGGCGCGCCGTACTATGGCATGCTCGCGTTTGCGGAAGCGCGCAAAGGCAATACCGACCTCCGAGCACTGGATCTGCCTGAGGGAATGGAGGAATTGACCGCATACGCCTTCGGCAACAACGGCGCGGTACGATCCGTCGTGATCATCAATCGCGGTAGCCTAGAGGAGACGATCTCCCTGTCAGGGTTGGGCCTTCATAGCTCGTCGGCAATGCGCTTGTCCGCACCCGCGGCCGACAGCAAATCTGGAATTACCTTTGCAGGCTCCGCTGTTGAGGCAACAGGACATTGGGCAGCGACTCAGATTGAGCGAGTCGCAGAATCACAGGTCTCTGTTCCAGCTATGAGCGCAATCGTAGTGAGAGGTTGAATGCCGTACCCTGGCGGTTCGGGTTCCGATCGAGGACTTGCCTTCTATAGTGTCAGCGCGGCACGTAGCCGTTCCATGTCTTGCATGGGAGGGGCGCCAAAGAATCTGCGGTACTCTCGGCTAAATTGAGAGGCGCTTTCGTAGCCGACACGCCGACTCACTGTGCCGGCATCAAGAGACTCCGAAAGCAGGATGCGACGGGCCTCCTGTAGCCGCAGTTGCTTTTGATACTGAAGCGGGCTCATGGAAGTAACGGCACGAAACCAGCTATGCATCGCGGAAGGGCTCATGCGCATCTCGCGAGCCAGCTCTTCCATGCGGATGGAGCGCGCAACGTTTCTCTTAAGCCATGCAAGACCGGCGGCGACACGCTCCACCTTGCCGCTACCCGCAACCATGCGACGCAGTAAACCGCCCTGTTCACTGAGCAACAGCTTGTAGAAGATCTCGCGTCGGACGAGCGGCGCCAGGATCGAGATTTGAGCAGGCTTCTTGAGTAGTCCGGCCAGCCGAATCACGGCATCCAGCAGGTCGTCATCCATCGAACCGATCATGAGGCCCGGGCGCAAAGGCGGAGCGCTCTCGGTCGGAAGGTCCGTTTCGCGCATCAGGGACCCGATCTCATCGAAATCAAGCACCAGACTCAATCCGAGGAACGGCTTTGTGCGGCTAGCCTCTTCAATCTGGCCCACCAGCGGAAGATCCAGTGAAACGAGAAGATATTTGTTCGGGTCATAGACGAAGCGTTGCTCATTCAGGAGTGTGCACTTCGATCCTTGAGCGACAACGCAGAACACCGCCTTGTGCAGTGATGTGCGCGGGACTTCGGTTGTGGAGGATCGGGTAAGAAAGAGGCCCTCAATTTCCGTTCCGTGAGAACCGTCCTGTATACATAACTCTCGAATCAATGCTGCCAACTGCGCTGTTGCCGGCATCCTGTTCCTCGCCTGTACTCTTCCATTAGACGACGGGGAGCGACGGACGATCCACTAATCTGGTGGATCGGGCAACACTTCAGTCGGATCGTTCAATTCACCAGGGAGATCGCAATCGTCTAAGTTTCCAGAGGGACATCCTCAAGGAGCGTCAAGTGGGAAAACTGGATCGCAAGATTGCGCTGATCACCGGCGGAAGCGAAGGCATGGGTTTCGACACGGCCAATGAGTTTATTCGGGAGGGGGCCTTCGTGTTCATCACGGGACGCCGAAAGGCCCAACTCGAAAAAGCTGTCGAGGCTTTGGGCAGCGGTGCTGCAGGTATCCAGGCGGACGCCGGAAAACTGGAAGACCTGGACCGGATGTATGCCGAAATCAAGCAGAAGAAAGGCAAGCTCGACGTGGTGTTTGCAAATGCCGGCATTTACCAGCAAATGCCCCAAGACAAAGTGACGGAGGAGTTCTACGACCAGTGCGCTGATATCAATGCCAAAGGTGTATTCTTCACCATTCAGAAGGCGATCCCGCTGATGGACCAGCATGGCTCAATTATTCTGAATGGTTCCTTCATTGGCAGTTCGGGCTTTCCCGGGATGTCGGTCTACGGAGCCACGAAGGCGGCCGTCCGGAGCTTCGCGCGCACGTTCACGGCCGAATTGAAGGGTGTCGGTCCTCGCGTCAATGTCATCAGCCCGGGGCCGATCCACACAGCAGGCAATGCCGCAACGCTGGGGGGCAATCAAGAGGTCCGTCAGTATGTGACCGGCATGATTCCGCGCGCCCGTATTGGCGAAGGCAGCGACATCGGGAAGGTGGCGGTGTTTCTGGCTTCTGACGATTCCAGCTTCGTGGCTGGAGTGGAGTTGTTCGTTGACGGCGGCGTCAACGCTGTCTAGCTAGAGGAGGCGGCAAGGAAGGTCATCTGGTCTTCCTTGCCCATTCCGTGAGGTCAGGATTACCTTAGGCGAGAGACTATTACGCGCCAGAAACGCCGATGAGATGACTCCGGTGCTGCGCAGAGTTTTCCGTCGCGGAGAGACGCATGTTATGCCAATCATCGAGCATTTTTTCATGGATTCGCCGCTGGGCACTTTGACCTTAGTCAATACGGATGATGTATTGAGTGGGCTCTACATGCCGGAACATCTGCGCGGCCCGCGGGAGGAGTCGTTAGGTACAAGAACGCTGTCGGGCTTCGGGCAGGTTCGATCAGAGCTTTCCGAATACTTCGACTTGAAGCGCAGAGAATTTACGTTTCCCGTCACTCCCAAGGGCACAGCCTTCCAGCAACGTGTCTGGAACCTGCTGGGTGAGATTCCGTATGGAGAGACACGCACCTATGGGCAGCTGGCGATTGCGTTGGGCAACGAGGGAGCGATCAGAGCGGTGGGACTTGCAAATGGCAGAAACCCTATCAGCATCGTCGTTCCATGCCACCGCGTCCTGGGAAGCGACGGCAGTCTTACGGGTTATGCGGGAGGACTCGGCCGCAAACAATATCTCCTGGAGATGGAAGGATCCAGGCATCCCGGGCAGGCAAGGCTTTTGTAGTGCTGTTGCGCGGAGCGTGAGATACCACGCGGCAAACGCTTGAGCAACACTTACAACGGCCCTAACTCTTCGCAGGAGAATTAAGGCGGGGCGGGTGCGCTCTATTCAGTTCAAGCCTTGGTTTTTAGAGGCCGGCGTACCAGTCGTAGCCAAGCTCAGTCCAGTAGTCGTCGGGCCTGGTATTCGTGTAGGCGATGAGACCTATGCGTTTGATTTGTTTGTAGCCGTATTTCGTCGGCATGTGCAGGCGCAGCGGGGCGCCGTGAAGCTGTGTCAGCGGTGCTCCCATCATCTCGGTTACAAGAAGCGTCTGCGGATGACGGCAGACCTGCATGTCATAGCCGGTGTAGTAGTCCCCATCCGGCGTTTCCATGTACACATATCGCGGCTCTTTGCCATCGATGTTTGCGGGCGGATAAGCCTCGATAAGGTCGGCCATGCGGACCCCGGCCCAGTGCACAATCTGGCTCCAGCCCTCGATGCACTTGAACTGCGTTACGAGCTCGCGGCGCGGCAGTTTCAATATGTCATCCATGGTGAGCAGCAGACCCGGCGTACCCGGATCGAGTGTCGAAAAGCTCTCTCCTGCTTCCTCTTTGCCGCGCGGCTTGCGTCCGGTGTGCTTCTCATCCTCTTCAGCTTTGCCAACCATCGGCGCCGGCGCCATCTTGGTCGCGCTCTCGAGCTTGGGATCGACCTTGGTGTCGTGACCCTGATCTGCAGGTGGATGTTCGTCCGTGTACTTGTACTCCCAGGCGGTGACATCGTTTGTGTAGCGTGGATGGGCGGCTGCATTCGCCATGCCGACAAGCTGCAGCCGATAAGTCTCCGGCTGCAATGCCTTCTTCAGGCCATAGATGCCATTGACGCGCAACGTCTCCGCGCGGCTGAGCGGGTATGTCGGTGAGAGGGCATGATCGTGGAAGACGGCTCGGGAGAGAGCCGCGTCCGTCTGCAACGCTCCCCGCAACGGCGCGGAGAGCATGTCCTCCTGCCGTGCGCGATCTACCCACCGGTAGAAGTCATAGCCCGCGGCAGTCCCGGCCGCTGCGGCGAGAAACGCGCGGCGGGTATGCCTTCGCGAACTCTCCAGCACAGAGGCATCTGAGGCATCTGACGTGTTGCCGGCCGTGGCGCGGTGTGTCATGACGTCGTCAGGATTGTCGGGATCCGCAGGACGTTCCCGCCCCTCACGCACGGACTGGGTTTCAGCCTGCGGATTTGCGCTTTTGGCTGCAGGTTTTTCCTGTTGCTTTTGAGTGGGATCGCTCATTTCGTTCCTCGCCTCGTTCCTCGCCAGCTCTTCCGTTTCGCTTCCAGTGAAGGAGCCTCGACACGCTGGATCTCCAGACCACTCACCATGGAGCGAAAGTTGTTCCAGCCCGCAAGGGCGACCTGCACAACATGGATGACAAAGAATCCGAGAAAACCCATGGTGAGCCAGAAGTGAAGCCAGCGCGCCATCTCGTAGCCGCCCAGCAGCGTCGTCAGCCAATGGGTTTGCGTGGGCTTGTAGATCGCCAGGCCGGTGAGCAACATGCCTGCGCCCATCACGATGACCGAGCTATACGCGATCCGTTGCGCGCCGTTGTACTTGGTCTGTGACGGCAGACCTTTACGCAGATGAAGGTCGACAAGCGTGACCTGAATGGCATCTCGCAGGCTCCGTCGCTCGGGAAGGATGAAGCGCCATTCGCCGGAAATCCACGTGTACAGCACATACACGATACCGTTGATGGCGAAGAACCACATGAAAAAGAAGTGATAACCGAGGCCCTGCGTGACGTGATAGGGCACATGCAGCTTCGCGTAAAACCAGTCTGGGAAAAAGCGGAACAGGGTAAATTTTCCGACCCCGAGGCGGTAGACGCGATGCGGATGCTGGTATGCGTTGTCGGAGTCGTTCCAGTAGATCAGCAGACCGCTCCAGATCATGGTGAAGAGCACAGGAAAGTTGATCCAATGCATCCAGCGGATAGCGAGCGGATGCTTGCGCTCGAGCCGAATGCTGGGTGCATCCTGTTCACTGCGACTGATTCGATCCTGCACTGGCATGCTTGGAGCACTCCTCGGGCCGGCCCATCCGTTAAGAGGGAACGAACCCTGTTGATTCGTGGGACTCTGAAAAACACAGGAGGTGAGAGCACCTTTTACGCCGAGTCACAGCATGACCCATTGCTGGCAGCCATTGTGTCATCTTTCCCAAGCTATGCAAAAGTTCGATCTGCGCAGAAGCTGGCATGGGAACGATGGGCGAATCGCGCCTACGCCCCAACGAGGTTTTCGGTGCCGTATGGATCGCGTACCATAGGCCGCAATGAAGACGCCGCTATCAGCTGCAAGGCAGACTGCGACCTCGGCATCGGGAAAGAGCTCAGGGAGTTCGTTGCATTGAGCTTTCTTCCGCGCAACTGGCTCAAGCGAGGATGCCCGTGAGATCAATCGCGATATCGTGCTGGAACTCATTCGTTTCCGACAACCGGTGTCACGCGTGAGCTCGCACGTTTTTCCGGCCTGCAGCCCAGTACGATTTCACTCATTGTCGAACAACTGATCGGCGAGGGTTGGATTCGTGAAGGCGCGGTCGTGCGCGGTTCTCGTGGTCGGCCCTCAACCATGCTGGAGGTCAACGATTCGCTGGTGACGTTTGCCCTCGACATCCGGCCGGATCGCGCCATTCTCGCTGTGATCGATCTGCTGCGGCTTACAGAAGAGAACCATCCGATTGCTGTCGAAGCCATCTCCAGGCAGGCGAGGGCCATCGGAAAGGGGCTCAGGTTCATCGTGGCCGCGCTTTCGCCGGAGATGATCCTGATCGCCGGGGAGATCACCTCCGTGTGGGATCGTTTCGGTCCCATTGTGGAGCACGAATTGAAGGACGCTACGCTGGCCGGAGCGCCGCCGCGGCTGGAGACGGCGGCCGATGGGGACTTGATGGTCGTGTTGTACTCCGCTGCGAGTGCGGAGGTTGTGTTCGGGTGCAGCGGGCTCGGTGTCAGCTGGATATCATAGCGCGCTCCAACATTGATCGTGAGGTTTTTGCGCAGCTTCCAAAGATCTTCCGCGAAACCGTCATACATCTGCATGTAGAAGTTGTCGCCGCCGTCCGCCGTCGTGGGACCGTTGATGTTGTCGATCGTCTGCACAAAGGTGGTGTAGAGCCGCCCCGCGTTGGCGGTGGTATCACCCGCTTGTCCCGCATAGGAGTCCGACGCCCAGTTCTGAAGGCGCTCACGGCGGTGCCGCTGTAGCTGTAAATGCCGCCGCCCTGGAAGAGGTTGATCATGATCTCGTGCACAACGTTGGCGTCGCCGCCGAACTTGAAGGCATGGTGACCGCGAACATACGAGAAGACATCGGTGATCTGGTAGCGCGTCTCGTCCGGCTCCGCGATGCGGGGCAGAGCGTTCGGCATGCCATAGGTTTCGAGCGCGGAAAGCGAGACGCTTGGTCCTGGATCGTTCGCGCCCGCTGTCTCCAGATCGCGGCCCCATTGAAAGCGCAGCTCATTCACCTTGTTCGCGCCCAGGGCATCCGTCCAGTTGGCGATGGCGAATCGCTGTGCCTAGAGCGGACGTGGGGTGCAGTCCTGCGACATCCGCCGCGGTGCTGCGTTGAAATTGTCGTGATAGGGATACCTTCAGGTAGAAAGCGTTCGGAGTCAAGGGCGTTTGGAGACCAGGAACGCCGATTTTTAAAGTGTTACACTTGACGCAAATCCGGAGGCACTGCGCGCAGTGCTCGACGGCTTGGTGGTCATCAGCTTCGGTGCTGTTGCTCTACACCATGGACAGTAATGTGGCCCGGTAGCTCAGATGCATAGAGCGGCGCACTCCTAAGGCGAAGGTCGCAGGTTGGACTCCTGCCCGGGCCACCACTCAGATGCATACGGACCAGACGCATACGGGCGATGACACATCAGCAGGCAGAAAAACTTGCATCGGAACTCTTGGCGCTGTTCGCCGTCTTGCAGTGTGTCGCCACTTTGGCCGTCGATCTGAACCGGACACATGCCACCAACCCAGAGTGGCCGGCACACGCTCGCTTTCATCTGGTGTGGCAAAACGTCAGCGTTGCGGTTCTCACGGCAATAACGGAATACGTTCTGTGGAACCAGAACATCGCAGAAAGAACACGATTTCATCTGGCGATATGGATGACGGCCGCGCCCCTGTTTGGTTTCCTTGCAGCCCTGTTCAGCAGAAGTTTTTATGGGGGCTCAACCTTTGATCAAAGCGGGATTCTTCCGCTGACCATGCGCATACGCGGAGCCCGCAAAGAGATCGACTTGAATACAGTTGCCGTTCTGAGTGGCTTTGCCGTGCTGGTGTTTGTCCGTTGGCTGCATGACCTGCGATGACGTTGCCGACTGCTGTGTCATGGTCTCAGCGTGGCTTGTGCGCGCATGTGGACGAGCCAGTCAGCCAGCGTGACGATGTCGCGATCCGAAAGATATTCGTGCCCGGGCATATCGGATCCCGGCAAGCCGAATTTAATGATGCGTTCCAGTTGTAAAATTTGCTGTTCGGCCGAGGCGTTCGATGAGATGAGGTTCAGATTGTCTCTAAGCACGTCCGGCGGCACGACGCGAAATAGCTGACCGTACTTTCTTCGGACTGTTCCCGTAGGGACATGGCAGGTAGCGCAGTTGTTTTGGAAGACCTGCTCGCCTGTGGACACTTGAGGAATGCGAACCGATCCCGAGGCAGGCGTCCAGGAAGCAAGCTCTTCGCGAAGGTGCTTCGCATCATCGGGGCTCTTCAAGCTTTCCAGGTATGCGATCAGCGCATTGCCGCGACCATCCTGAAATAGGTACGCATAACTGGGCATGATGGAACGATAGCTGACATCGCGTGGATTGATGAAGTGAATGCGAAGCCATAACGGTGAGCGTCGGCCGCCGACCTCGCTGAGATCTGGGCCCTGTCTGCGATTGCCGATCAAGGGAGGATGCTCGCGGCGTATCGTTTCGATGTCGCGGCTCGGACCCCACAGCGACACGTCCGCCGCGTTGTTGGGACGGATGTACTGCGAGTGGCAGTGGATGCAGCCCTCCGCGATGTATACATGGCGTCCACGCGTGATCTCGGAATCGTGAGCCGATGAAGAACTCTGCGCTTTGCGGGAAGAGGCGTAGTGGAGAACTCCAGCAGTAGTTGCAAGCGCAATGGCCGCGCACACGGGTGCGGTGTTTTTCTGCAGGAGTTTCCACGCGAAAGGAGCGGCTACGGCGAGACCGGCGATGAGAATAAAGGGCGTGGGCACGCGATGCAGGTGTTGGCCCATGCCAATGCCCATCGCGGACCCGATCCAACCGGCGATGGCGTAGATGACGCCGGCCTGCCTCTCACGCTCGTTGCTGGACCGCGCCGCCAGCAGCAGGGAAGGGTACGCCACAAGCGCCACGGAGTAGAGCGAAACGCCCGCTGGATAAAAGAGCGGAGCAAGCGCAGCACTGGTAGAGTGGTGCAACAGAAGCGAGGCTGCCGCGATGCAACTAAAGGCCGCGAGCAGCGTCGTCAGCAGACCGCGGCGGCGGATCAGCCACGCACTGGCGAGCGCGGCTACAAGATGGATGACCCCATTGCGCCAAAGGTGAAAAGATCCTGCCCACGTTCCAGTCTTTAACGCAGGTGAGTTCTGGATGATGTAAAACGCTGCTGAATCGAGCCAGATCAACGCTGTAAAGGCGAGAAGAACGAAGCCGAAAGGTACTGTGAATTGCTGCAGAGGTGTTGTTGGCTGAGATCGCGGCTCCTCATGAACAAAGAAAACGGCCAGCAAACAAACGAGCGCGGATACCAAGGCAATCGCGTTTGGCGTGGCGTTGAAAAGCGCTGGGATATTGCAGATGAAGTAGCCAACGCCCGTCCCGAGTGCGACGCGAACCAGCGGACTGCGGCTTCCCATCCAGAGATTAAGATGGGAGACAAGCGTAACGGTCAGCAGTCCCAACGCAACGCCGATCAGCGCCGCGACACAACCTGCGGCGAAGGGCGTGAGCGGCAGCAGGGTGAGCGCCGCAGCCAAGGCGCAGCCGAGCAGACCGGCGCGCAGCCGAGCGGTGGGATGGAAGCGACGAAGGATTCGCTGGCCGAAGAGGCTCGAGAGAACGCCTCCAACGGCCATTGCAGCCATGACAGGCGTTAGGCTGTCGATCCCGATGTGCAGTTCACCTAGCCGCTTCAGGAAGCCGAACTGCGCAAAGATGAGGAAATAAACATAGGTGCAGCCGATGAGCAGAACACCGCGTCCGCCGCTTGTGATGCCGCGCTGGTCGGGGTCAGTCAATCCTGTCTCGCTGAAGCATCTTTAACCACCCGCGATGGAGCCCAATCATCTGAATCAAAGCGAGAGCGCCGTCGGAAGCGACGACTGAAATCCATGATCTTTCCAGGTGTGCGCCGGCGACCTGAGCGAAGACAAATACCGCAATGCAGCCGCGGATGGTTGCGGTGGCTCGCCAATGTGCTTCCCATTCAAACGGCGAGCTGAGCCCACGCCCTTGCCGAAGCAGGACCCAAAGATACGTCAGTCCCACGCCAAGCACGAAGGCGCCGATGTAAGAGACGAAGACCGCGGGCACGGGAGCTTCGTTTACGCGCATGAGATGCAGCGTCAGCGTGGGTGCGATCACAAGCAGAAGACCTGTGCATGTGTCGCTCAGCCCCGCAGCAAGCTGGTAAAGCAGCAGCCAGAAGTAAGCGCGTGGCCTCATGAGTAGGCGTGCTCCAGTGGTTGCGGCGCGTCGGCGGGTTCAGGGGAAAACGCCTCTCCGTACACGCGACGAGCCAGCCATAGCAGCCAGTTCAAAGAACCTGCAGCCATGGCTACACCAAGCAGCAGCCGCACGCCGTAGATCACATTTCTTGTGGTGCTCGGCACCATGGTGAAAGTTGGATCATTGCCTTCGATCCACCCAGCCCAGAGCATGAGAAGCACGTAGAAAAATGTGCCGCCCTGCCAGGCGACAAAGGCCCAGCGGGAGCCAAACGCATCCACGGAATCGCCCAGCAAAATGATGAGCAGCAGAACCAGGAGACTGGTCACAAAACCCGCCATGGCCAGCAGCGAGTGGCTGACAAGGCCGTCCGTAAATTTCAGGTGATCGAGCACACCGGGAAGAAAGAGGCTCCATCCCGTCGGGATCAGCAAGGCCCACCAGCAGAGCACGGCGATGCGCCACAGCCGCGTGCGTTCCGGCCAGTGGAACGCTTTGTAATACGCAGGGATGAGCGGCACCCACACGAGCAGGCTGCCGAGGCTAAGAAACTGTGTGGGCCGATGATGGCTGACATCCGCTCGGCCCAACCCGAGGCAAAGAAACGCCTCTACGACGAACAGCACCCAACCGGTGATAAGCCATCGAGGACTGCTGCTGTTGCGCCCCGTGATGCCGTAGGGAAGCAGAAACAGGATGAGCACGATCACCAGCACCGACTCCAGCTGGCTCGCGGCGGTGGGACCACCGCTATCGGGGTTCACGGGAGGATAGATCGCCGGGTTAGCCGCTGCATAGATCGCGAAGGGAATGCAAAGCAGGAGCAGTAAGCCGATCGCTCGAAGCGTCACGCCAGCAGGGGAGGAGAGGGCTCTGCCCCGGACGCTTCGTACAAAAGCAGAGGCGAGCACGAGCCAGAGAAACAGGATCGTAAGCGGATAAAAAATGCGGCTGAACCCGGTCCAGTCGAGAAAGAGTTTACCGCTGGAGTGGCCGCCCAGCCAGGAGACTGCACCTACCACGAGAGCTCCCGACCATAGCCATATCGCAGTGCGGCTCCATCGGGCTATGGGCGGTGTATCGGCGCCGTAAACCTTGATGAGCCACGCGACGAGGGGAAGACTGATCCAGCCATACAGTTGCAGGTTGAGGTGAACCGGCATCCAGCGGCCATAGCTCAGGGCGCCTAACCAGCTGTTTGCGGATGGAACGAGCAGTACAAAGGCGAGCCATACCCCGATCACATTTGCAATCGCGAGCCAAGCCAAGCCATGCAATGCCGCCACGTTCACCGGCGACCACCGGGAGCTGTTTAGCGCTGTCAGATGAGAGTCACTAACGAGTTGGTCTGTGTTGTTCATCGCTGCATGTGGGGTTCTAACTCGTGAATCATGTTGGGCTCCGAGATCCGGCCATCCCTCATCTCGACGAGGCGGTCGCAGCGACGGGCGAGATCGCGGTCGTGCGTGGCCATGATGAGCGTGATCTGCTCCTTGCCGACCATCTCCATGAGCAGCTCGAAGACCTGCTCGCGGGTTCGTTCGTCGAGCGCTCCCGTGGGCTCATCGGCCAGCAGAATGCTCGGCTTATTCATAAGAGCGCGGCATAAGGCTGTCCGTTGCCGCTCGCCGCCGGAGAGCTTCTGAATCTTGTGATGCGCTCGATGCGTCAGCCCGGTGCGCTCCAGAAGTTCACGGAGGCGCGCCGCCGCTATTTTGTGGGAAACGCCTGCGGCAACGGTTGGCAGCAGGCAATTTTCTTCCAGCGTTAGGTCAGGAATGAGGTTGTGCATCTGAAAGACGAAGCCCACCTCATGACGCAGCAAATGTACCGTGCTCGCCCCTGCCCGCAGCTGTTTTTCATGCACCGAAATCACGCCACGGTCCGGTTCATCGAGTCCACCCATAAGGTGGAGCAATGTGCTTTTTCCGCAGCCGGAGGGACCACACAGAGCGATTGTCTCTCCCTTCACGGCGTGAAGAGAGACGCCGTTCAAGACCTGAATCGCGCCGTCATCGTAGCTCTTCCAGAGGTCCTGAACGTGAACGGCAACGCGCGCGGCAGTCGCTTGTGAATGGAATTTATTCAAAGCGCAAGGCCTCCACCGCCCGTATGCGCATCGCGTAAAAGGCAGGGTAGAGCGCACCGAAGATTCCGGTGATGCAGGCCAAGAGCACTACAAGAACAAATACCCATGGCTGTAGATCGGCGTTGATATAGCCGTGGACGGCGGGAATCAGCTTCAAGGTGAAGATCAGCACTACGCCCACACATAAACCCAGAAGCGCACCCACCAGAGAAACAATTCCTGATTCGCCAAAGATCATGGCGCCGATCTGCCCATTGGAAAAGCCGTTCACGCGCAGAATGGCGATCTCGCGAATGCGTGTGAACACCGACATAATCATGGTGTTCGCGACGCCGAGGCCGCCCAGCAGAAGACCGCAGCCGCCAACTGCCCAGGCTGTAGTCTTCAGGATCCGAAACTGCGAGTAGGAGCGGTCGAAATCCTGGTTTTTGAGCGCGACAAGGTTGGGATGCCCCGTGTCGAATTCCTGCACGAAAGTCCGTTCGTCCTCCTTGCCGCGCAGCTTGACGGTGACCACGGAGGAGGTGCCTTCCTTATGAAAGAACTGCTGCGCGTCGTGCAAGGGCATAAAGACGCCACCGTCTTCGAAGCCGTTTTTTGTCCTGAGCACACCCACGACCTTGAAGCTGCCATGCCCCACGGCCACCATGGAGCCTACACCCGCCTTCAAGAAATCGGCTGCACGCTCGCCGAGCACAACCTCACGAGGGTTTCTACCAAACTGCTCACGGCTTCCGGCCAGCCACGTTCCTTCACGGATCCGGCTATCTTCGGGGACCACGCCGAAGCAGGTGATGATGGGATGATCGAGGCTCGACACAATGCCGAACAGCACAGGATCGGCATGATCGACGAGCGGCGATCGCCGAATCTGTTGTACGACCTCGTCCGGCACACTGCTGAAGAAGAGGTCTGACACATTTTTCTCGAAGACGACCACCTGGCTGTCCGCGGCAAGCAGGCCAGCGAACATGCCCACCGCGCCCTGGAGGATCGTGACGACAGTGAGCATCGCCGCCACGCTGAAGGCGATGCCGGCGATGCTGATCGCCGTGCGTACGCGATGGCGGCCCAGGTTGGTGAGAATGAGCTTCAGAAACAACATGCTGCCCCTTGGCTGCGCTGCAGCGTTTCGTGGCTGCGCTGCAGCGTTTCGCGGGTGTCCGCATCGAAACGCTCGCTCACTCCATGGAAAAAATGCAATGCGGGGTTCAGCCTTGTGAGTCTTTGTACGGTTCGTTCAGCGAGCCGGGCGAGCCGGTGCAGCCGCGTGACCGTGGCCTCTGTGCCGAGTTCCAACGCGGCGTTGGGGCGGTGCAAAGCCTCGTCCCGTCCGGCGGTCTTTCCAGTCTGCTGTTCTTCCCGCTGAATGTCTTTCAGGTCGTCAAGGGCTTGGTAGGCAAGCCCCCAAAGCTTCGCCAAGCGGTCCAGCAGGTTGCATTCGATGGCGGAAGCTCCGCCCATGATCGCGGGCAGCACAATGGGCAGCCGGATGAGCGATGCGGTCTTCTCAAGCGCGATCTGCTGTGCGCTGGAGGATGACTCCTCGGCATCGGCGAAGTGGAGGTCGCGGCTCTGGCCATTCAAAATGCCGTTCAGTCCCAACTGTTGCTCCACATACGCTGCAGCGAAGCGACGGTTCGCCGCAGTCAGATCCTGCATGGAAGACCAAACCAGGGAGTATGCCCGATTGATCAGCGTCAAAGCCGCCAGAATTGCGGTCCCCTCACCGTAAAGCTGGTGAATGCACACGGCTCCGCGGCGATGCACGGCATCGTCCATGCTGGGCAGATCGTCAAACAGCAGCGAGGCCGTATGGAAGTACTCCAGCGCGATGGCAAGCTGTTCGCCCGCGCTGTGCTCCAAACCGTATGCGGCGGCAACCTGAACGGAAAGCTCTGCCCGAATCAGGTTGCCCGGCCGCCGCAGGGTCTCGCGCAACGCCGCAGCCAGCTGGGTCTCTGTGCCTGGGGGGACAGTGAGATGCTCGCGATAGGCCCGCTGCAGCCGTTCTCGCAGTGCGCCTTGTGCTTCCCCTGCTGCCGTCACTCTGATCATGCTTGCATCCACTGAATTTGACGAGCGCCCGGGGCGAATGTATTCGCTCATTCGGCAGTTGCGGGAACGAGCGACCCGGCAAGATCCAGATTGACCGTTACCTCTTTGCCCACCTTGAGCATGAAGGTGCTCGGGTCTTTCAAACCCCACTTCGTAAACGGCACGGAAAATGTGCCCTTCGCGGTGCACATGCCATGGTCGATATGCACGTGCATGGGAACACTGAGGTCGTGCGGGCTGCCCAACAGGGTAAAAACACCTCCCACCACAATGTCCGAATCACCCTGCGGCGGCAGCTGGCCTGTGAACGTCTTGGGAGCAAAGGTGACCGCGTTAAACTGATCCGCCTTCAGTTCGTCCCCCGTCATCTTCTTGTCTCTTGAGCTTTCGCCGCTGTTTCCGCTATGCGCATCGACAGCGATCACACCACTCATCTCTCCGTGCGCCCGCGAGAACTCAATGCTTCCACGATCGATGTGAAAGGTGCCGTGCACCTCGTGCATCGTCGCGGGAAGCGTGAATTGCACCTGGGACCTGGCGGGGTCTACCTGGAAGGTCTGCTTCTGAGCACGCGCCAGCAGGCAACAGATCATTGCGAAGAGGGCGACGAACCCCATTGCTCTACGTTTCGTCGTTCCAGGTTTCGCCATTCCAGTTATCCGCAAGGTAAGCATCCCCTCTCAGCGCACATACGCGGACGCGGCTGTCGGGAGCTGTGAGAAGCTCCAACAGCGCGTTAACCTCCTTCATATCACCCGCGGCGGCGACGGTAAATGCGTCGCAGGTTTGGGGATGAACCTTGAGTGAGGAAGATGACTGCTCTGTCATTCGACCGACAGTTCGGCCGAGGCACAGTCTTCTGGACCGCTTGGCGGTTCTTCCTCTTGTCGAATGCTTCCTCTTATCAAAGCCATTGGAGATGACCCGGGTAACAGGGCATCCATTCGTCGCGTCATAGCATACATGTGCGATACCGGATCGCCACAGGGCGCTGAGCGCCGCTCCAATCATTAAAGTCAGCAGCAGCCCGCCAGGCGGGACGGAGAACCGAAGTTTATGCAATCCAAGACAATCAGTCCAAAGGCGCTTCACCCAACCGACGATGAGGTCGGCAATGCCGGCGAGCTTCACCAGATCGCGGGCGGAACCCACCCCGCGATGAGCGGGCAAACGGGCACGGTCATCGCGGATGACGAGAACCAGTTGCGCGGTGGTGAGCGCGGACCAACGCTGCTGGAAGACTGGAATTACCTAACCAAGACGCAGCACTTCGACCATGAGCGCATTCCCGAGCGGGTGGTGCATGCGCGTGGCTTCGGAGCGCATGGATACTTTGAATTGACCGATTCGCTCAAGGGTGTTTCCCGCGCCGCCATCTTCAACGAGACTGGAAAAAAGACACCGGTCTTCGTGCGCTTCTCCACCGTCGCGGGCAACAAAGGATCGTCGGACATGGCGCGCGATGTGCGTGGCTTTGCCGTGAAGTTCTACACCTCCGAAGGCAACTGGGATCTGGTTGGGAACAATATCCCGGTGTTCTTTATCCAGGACGCCATCAAGTTCACCGATCTCATCCATGCTGCCAAGATGGAGCCGGACCGCGGCTTTCCCCAAGCGCAAACGGCCCATGACAACTTCTGGGATTGGGCGTCGCTGACGCCTGAGGCCACGCACATGCTGATGTGGATCATGTCCGACCGCGCGATTCCGCGCTCGTTCCGCATGATGGAAGGCTTCGGGATTCACACGTTCCGGCTGCTGGACGAGAACGGCAACTCCACCTACGTGAAATTCCACTGGCGTCCCAAGCTGGGAATGCAGTCGGTCATCTGGGATGAGGCGCTGAAAATCTCGGGCGCCGATCCGGACTTCCATCGCCGTGACCTTTGGCACTCGATCGACGAAGGCAATTTTCCTGAATGGGAGCTTGGCGTACAACTCTTCGACGATGCCTTCGCGCAGAAATTCGACTTCGATGTGCTCGATGCAACCAAGCTGATTCCAGAGGAGATTCTGCCGCTGCGCATCATCGGTCGGATGGTGCTGGACCGCAACATCGAGAACTTCTTTGCGGAGACCGAGCAGGTTGCCTTTGGCGTGCACAATGTTGTACCCGGCATCGACTTCAGCAATGATCCGCTGCTGCAAGGGCGGATCGTCTCCTACATCGATACCCAGCTCAGCCGGCTGGGTGGGCCGAATTACACGCAGATCCCGGTGAACCGTCCACTGGTGCCGGTGCTGAACAATCAGCGTGACGGCCACATGCAACAGGGTTCACAGAAGGGCCGCGTGAACTATTCGCCGAGTTCGTTGCAGCCCGATTCGCCGCGACAGGATCCGCATCGCGGTTTCACCAGCTTCCGCGAGAAGATGCAGGGGGACAAACTGCGCATCCGAGCGGCCTCGTTCGGCGACCATTATTCGCAGGCGCGGCTGTTTTTCTACTCGCAGACCGAGCCGGAGCAGAATCACATCATCGCGGCTTTCACTTTCGAGTTGAGCAAGGTGGAGACGAAGGCCGTGCGCGAACGCATGGTGTCGCAACTGGCCGCTGTCGATCTCATGATCGCGCACAGGGTGGCGAAGGGACTCGGCCTGGAGGGAACAGTCGAGCCCTTCAAGACCAGCATCCCTGCGCGCACCGATCTTAAGGCCTCGCCGGCGCTGAGCATCATCGGCAAAGCAAAGCACACCCTCAAGGGCAGAAAGGTTGGCTGCCTAGTGGCCGAGGGCACAGACGCGGGCATCGTCATGGCGCTCAAGACGGCAGCCAAGGCCGAGGGCGCGGACTTTGCTGTCATCGCTCCCAAGGTTGGTGGAGCTAAGGCAGCTGACGGCACCATGATCATGGGTGACTTTCAACTCGCGGGCGGCTCTTCGGTTCTCTTCGACACGGTGTTCCTGGCGCTCTCCGAGGAGGGCGGCACCATGCTCGCGAAGGAATCTGCAGCGGTTGCCTTTGTAGCGGATGCGTTCGCTCATCTCAAGGTGATCGGCGCCACGGCCGGAGCCAAGAAGCTGCTGGATCGCGCGGGTGTTCAGCCCGACGCCGGTGTGGTTTCGGGCGGAGACGCGAAGACGTATGTGCAGAAGGCCGCCGAAGGGCGCATCTGGGCTCGCGAGCCGGAAGTGCGCACCACGTACTGAAAATCATGCGGAACGCAGAAAAGGGAGAGCCAAACAGGCTCTCCCTTTTTCTGTGCACTCGCTACGACAGCCTAGCGGTCACCGAATAGACCTGCGACTTACAGGCGGAACAGCAGATTCCCTTCGGGAATGACAGAAAGAAAGACAACGGGGCTTGCGACATCTTCGAACCCGTTCTAACTCATCGTCGTTGCAAGAACTGGAGCGTGCTGCAAGGGCAGCTCCAGCGCGATGTAAGCGCCTCCGTCCGGGCGGTTTCCGGCGGTGACACTGCCATCGTGGCTGCGAACCACCGCTGCCACAAACGCCAGCCCTAAACCGTATCCCGCGGACTGCGGCCCCTTGCTATAACGCTCAAAAACACGTGGAAGCAGATCGCCGGGGAAGCCCGCGCCATCATCTTCCAAGCGCATGACGACGCGCTCTGCCGCCTTGCGAAGGGTGATGGTTACGGTGGTGCCGGGGGCAAGGTGCTTCAGCTCGTTATCGAACAGGTTGGCGACGGTTCGCTGCATCAGGGCGGAGTCCGCCTCCACATACAGTGGACCTGCACCGCGCAGATCCAGGGTCAATCCTGCATGGGAGAATGAAGGCTCATACAGCTCGGCCATGGAGCGCAATGTTTCATGCAGATCGATGGTCTCTTTGCGCAGCCGGAGCGCATCGGCGGTGGCTTCGGAGACATCGAGCGACGTGCTGAGCAGGCAGCAAAGCCGATCAATCTCTTCGATGCAATGCACGATCGCCTCTTCCTTCACCTCGGGGCGTTGGCTCATCAAAGCCAGCTCCAGCTTGCCGCGAACCGAGGTGATGGGGCTGCGCAGATCATGCGCCAGGGCGTCGGACATCGCATGCAACTGCTGCACGGAGGACTCGATGCGGTCGAGCATCTTATTCAGCGTCAGCGAGAGCCGCGAGATCTCGTCGTTTCGTCCGATGGCGGGTACGCGGCTGCTGAGATTTTTGCGGCCGATGGTCTCAGCGGTCTCCGTGATCACCTGAACCCGATAGAGCATGCGCCGGGTACTGACGAATACGATGAAGCCGCCCAGCAGGATCATGGTGCACCAGATGACCGCAAACTCGGAGCGCAACCGGCGCAGAACCTTGCGTTCGTATCGAGTGGAGAGTCCAAGATAGATGCGATCACCGTCGGAGAGCCGTGCCTCCGCGACCCTGAAGGGAACCCGGAAGCCGCCAATGGTGACGTTCGCAGGATGATCCGGAACGATCGTGCTGTGCTGGATCGCGGCGGCGTCGGTGACACCAACTCCGGCGCCGGTATGCAGCTTCAACGTGCCGTCCGGCGCGGTCTGGATGAAAAAAACTGCACGGTCCATGGGGCCGGCCATCGCCTCGTCATGGGGCGCCTCGCGACTGGCGAGTTCGGCAACCTCATCGACGACAGTGTCATGCAGCTGATTCGCGGGCGTGCGCTGCGTGACGTCGGCAAGCACGCCAAGCTCACCGGTGAGCCAGGAATCGGCGCGATTCTGGATGTCGTTGGCGAGGAAGCTCTGCAGAAACCAGAAGGCGATGGCGGTGCCGAGCGCGAAGGCCACGCTGCTCCAAAGCGAGATGCGCCACGCAGCGGTGCCTGTGCCCGTTTCAACGGTCTTTGAGAACATAGCCCACACCTCGCAACGTTCGGATGAGCGGCTGCTCACCGTCACTATCGACCTTATTCCGCAGCCGGTAAATATGCACATCGACGACGTTGGTATCGGGATCGATTCGCACCTTCCAGACGTGGTCCATGATCATGGACCGGGTGACCACGCGACCGGCGTTGCGACAGAGATATTCGAGGAGGGCGAACTCCTGCGCCGTCAAACGTAAGCTGCGCGAGCCGCGCGTCGCTTCGCGCCGCAGCAGATCCAGCTCCAGATCGAGAGCCCGCAAGCGCGTCGTCACAGGAACCGCGCTGCCGCTGCGGCGCACCAGGTTGCGCAGCCTCGCGGTGAGCTCCGCCACGGCGAAGGGCTTGGTCATGTAATCATCGCCGCCCTGCTCGAGCCCGCGGACGCGGTCATCCACAGACCGGCGGGCTGAAAGGATGAGAACAGGAGCCGTCACGCCTTGCTGCCGGAGTGCGGACATGAGGTCAAAGCCATCACGATCCGGGAGGCCAAGGTCGAGAACGATGGCGGCATGCTCCTGCTCGACTACAAGGAGCTCTGCCTCGTGTGCTGTCCGGGCAAGGTCGATGACATAGCCGGCCTCGCGCAGACTGCGGCCGATGAAGTCCCCGATGGCGATGTCATCCTCGATGACGAGCACACGCATGGCATCATCTTAGGAGAATTAGGAGAATCCCGTTGCCTGCGCGAGGTAAAGATGAACAGTCTGTCATTTCAACATGCCATGCTGACCATCTGACCTTGTTGTAAAAGATGTGAGATCTATCCGTGTCGGGAGCGTACTCAGGTATGAGCAGGCTGTGGTTGGGAATCACCTGTTTTGTCGCAGGCATCGTTTTGGTTCCGCTAGTCCTATTCTTCTATCTCCGCGTGGGTGGACCACCCGTTGCGGTTACGGATCCGGCATTTCCGTTCGAAAAAGCCATTGTGCACGTTCCGCTGCACGCCCGGATCGCGCGCGAGATGCCGGCCTCCGCGCCGATACAGCCGACACCGGAGAACCTCGCCGCCGGGGCGACTGTGTATACGCAGAACTGTGCCTTTTGCCACGGATTGCCGGGAAAGCCGTCGCTAAATGGCAAACACATGTATCCGTCGGTGCCGCAGCTTTGGAAATCGCATCGGGCGGGCGTTGTGGGCGTCAGCGACGACCCCGTCGGCGCCACGTATTGGCGTGTGAAGAACGGTATCCGGCTGTCGGGCATGCCGGCCTATGCCGACTTGCTCAGCGAGGAGCAGATGTGGCAGGTCACGCTGCTGCTCTCCTCCGCGGACAAGCCGTTGCCGCCCGCGGCCCAGGCGGCGCTCTCGCATTAGGCCTTTGCAGGGCTAAAATACCTGTGTGCCGAAGTACTCCATCGTCGTTCCGTTCCACAACGAGGAGCAGAACGTCACGCGCCTCTACGACCGCGTGAAGGACGTCATGGAGACGGTGAACGAGAGCTTCGAACTCGTCTTTGTGGACGACGGCTCGCGTGACCGCACCTATCGGCTGCTGGAAGAGATCGCCGCGGTGGACTCCCGCGTGCTGCTGATTAAACTGCGCCGCAACTTTGGCCAGACCTCGGCGCTGGCGGCGGGTTTTGATCATGCCACCGGAGAGTTCATCCTCGCCATGGACGGCGATCTACAGCATGACCCCGCGGAGATTCCGCAGTTCATGGCCAAGCTCGAAGAGGGCTACGACGTGGTGAGCGGATGGCGTGCGCAGCGGGAAGACAGCCTGATGCTGCGACAACTGCCGTCGCGGTCGGCCAACTGGCTGCTCCGCCGCGTATCCGGCGTGGAGATTCACGACTTCGGGACGACCTTCAAGGCCTACCGCCGCGAGGTCATCCAGAATATTCCGTTGTATGCGGACATGCACCGCTTCATTCCGGCCCTCGCGAGCTGGTACGGAGCGACGATCTGCGAGGTGCCGATCTCGAATCCAGCGCGCGAATCGGGGGAGAGCCACTACGGTCTGGGGCGCACCTTTCGCGTTGTGTTCGATCTGCTGACGATTCGGTTTTTGCTGCGCTATATGACGCGGCCGCTGCACTTCTTCGGCGGCATTGGCGCGCTCGCCGTGCTCTCCGGGAGCGGCATCGCCTGCTGGCTGCTGGCATACAAACTGCTTTCCAGGCACGATGTCGTGGGGGAGCATGGGCCGTGGTTCGTCATCGCCGCCGTGCTTCTGCTGGCGGGCATCCAGATGATCGGCATCGGTTTGCTGGGGGAGTTGCAGGTGCGGCACTTCTTTGCCCAGGGCCAGCGCTCGCCCTATGCGATCGATCGCGTTGTGCGGATGCGGCCATCGGAGGAGCATCTGATTCGTTGAGTTAGCAGATTAGCAAGTTAGCAAGTTAGCAAGTTCAGTAGTAGTTCTGCTTAAATCACGATCATCGTGCGAGGTACATCTTGGAGGGAGCGTGGGGCTTCAGCCCCACGAAAAAGAGAGCCAAATAATGGGCTTTAGCCCTGGTTTCTCTCCGGCATCAGCACAAAACCCGGGGCTGAAGCCCCGTTCTTCTCCGCACTCTGTAGGTCCGGGCTGAAGTCCGGACCTACTTCCGAAAAGCACAACAAATTCACACCGAACTACCTAGCCGACATCCTATGCGTGCGATTCAGATCAACAAGACGGGTGGCCCAGAGGTTCTGGAGCTTGCCGAACTGCCGATTCCTCAACCAGGTGCGGGGCAGGTGCTTGTGCGCGTCCGCGCCTCCGGCATCAATTTCATCGACACTTATCTTCGCGAAGGCCGTTATCCTGCCGCGCTGCCCTTCATTGCTGGGCAAGAGGCTGCAGGCACGGTAGAGGTTCTGGGCGACGGCGTAGAAGGTATTGCCGTCGGTGATCGTGTTGCCTGGACGGGCACACGCGGCACCTACGCCGAGTTCGCCGTGGCCCCCGCGAGCGACCTTCTGCATCTGCCGGAGGGCATCAGCTTCGAGCAGGCTGCGGCAGTAATGACACAGGGGCTTACGGCGCACTATCTGGCCTTCGATACCTATGTCATTCAACCAGGCGATACGGTGCTCGTTCATGCCGGCGCGGGTGGCGTGGGTCTGCTGCTGACGCAGGTAGCCAAGCGGCTCGGCGCGCGCGTGTTGGCCACAGTTTCGACCGAGGAGAAGGCTCAACTCTCGCGTGATGCAGGCGCGGATCGCGTGATCCTGTATACGCAGGCGAGTTTCGTGGATGCGGTGAAGGAGGAGACCGAAGGCAGGGGATTGCCGGTGGTGTACGACTCGGTCGGTAAGACCACATTTGAGGATTCACTCAAATGCCTGAGGCCGCGCGGGCTGCTGGCGCTCTATGGCGCGTCCAGCGGCGCCGTCCCGCCGTTCGATCTCATTCGCCTGTCCACCATGGGTTCGTTGTATGTCACGCGTCCCACGCTGAAGGATTACGTCCGGACCCGAGCCGAACTGGAGGGGCGCGCGAACGCGATCTTCGGTTGGGTCGTCAGCGGAGAACTGGAGGTCCGCATCGGCCATCGCTACTCGCTGGAAGAGGCGCAGAGGGCGCATCGCGATCTGGAAGGCCGTCGGACGACCGGCAAGGTTTTGCTGATCCTGTAGGTCGTGTCTATGTGAATCACGATGATCGTACGAGGTGCATCTTGGAGGAGGGTGGGGAGGGAGCGTGGGGCTTCAGCCCCACGAAAAGGGAGAGCCAACTTATGGGCTTTTAGCCCAGGGTTCTCTCCAGCATCAGCGCAAACCGGGGCTGAAGCCCCATTCTTTTCCGCACCGAATGTCCGGGCTGAAGTCCGGACCTACCTCCGAAAGGTAAAAGCGCCGGACATATGCCACGTGCTGACCTATGAGCGCGCGTTTCTGGGACATGGTGGCAATATCGCACAGGGACTGCAGGAACGAGCCTGCGAAAGCATACACTGGTAGCTCACCCGAACCGCCGCCGCCGCTTCATGGACGGCTCACCCCACCACCGTAGCCGCTTGGAAATGTTCGGGAAGCGCGGTGAAACTCCGCCACTGCCCCGCAACTGTGAAGCGCGCACCTTGAAAAAGCAAGGTGAAGCCGGTCCGGCAGACTCACTGATCGTCGTTTCCTGGCGATCGGGAAGGGTTTTGCCAGTTTGTGCGTCCGGCTTTGAAATCGCGCCAGTCAGGAGACCGGTTTCCATGCGCACCAAGCCACGCTCTCGGAGGGGGAGCGGAGGAGAACGTCCATGTTTGCTCGGAAATATCGCCCAACGGCAGGGGGCCATCGATCCGGGGACCCGATCGCTAAGGTTCCCACGCATTTTTTTCCAACCCACCGCGCCGGCCTGCTTGCGGCTCTGGCCTTCTTCTCCGTTATCCCAGCGCATGCCGTCGTTTTGCAGGGGCGGGTCACGGATCCACTCGGGAAAGCGGTGCAAGGCGCACGTGTGCAGCTGGTGGAGCACGGCGCCGTGGTCGCGATCGCCTATGCGGACCCGCAGGGTAACTATGAGATTCGCTCCGGGGAGGCGGGACGCTTCACGCTGCTCGGCTCCGCGGGTGGCTATCTGCCGGGCATTGGCGAGGACTTCTATGGCGGTGCAACGGATGTCATCAACCAGAATGTCGTGCTCTCGACGACCACGGTGCAGCAGCAGGTCAGCGTTACCGCGACCGGTATCGCGACACCGCTGCCGCAGCTCACCGCGCCGGTGAGCATCATCCCAAGCAGCGATCTCGCCACGCGCATCGGCATCGTGAATGAGCTGCGCCAATCGCCCGGCGTGGATGTCGTGCAGACGGGCCAGACCGGCGGCCTCACCTCGCTGTTTATTCGCGGTGGTCCTTCCGATGGCAATAAGGTGCTGGTCGATGGCGTGCCTGCGGAAGACGTCGGCGGCAGCTTCGATTTCGGTACGGTTTCGAGCACCGGCATCGCCACCGTGGAGCTCTACCGCGACCCCAACAGCGCCCTGTACGGCAGCGATTCTCAAACTGGCGTCGTTAGCATCACGACCCCGCATGGCTTTACGGCGAAGCCGCTGCTTACCTACTCCGGCGACGCCGGCAACCTGCACACCTGGCGCGACGAGGTGACCGCGGGCGGAACCTTCCGCAAGCTGGACTACTTCGCAGGTTACTCGCGATTCGACACCTCGAACGCATTGCAGTACGACCGCTTTCACGATTCCACGGCGGTCGCGAACCTGGGCTACGACCTGTTCAAGGGTGCAAGCATCCGCGCCACGGTGCGGGACAGCGTATCGGCCGAAGGCATACCGGATGGGCACGATTTTTACGGCGTCTCGCAGAACGCGAAGCAGGGCGATCAGGACCTCTACGGCAACATCACTGCTGACTACAGGACTGATAGCAATTGGCATAACCTCGTGCGCTACGGCATCGCGCGCAAGCGTGAGCAGGCCAACTACTTTGGCAACCAAGGCACGCTGACCACGATCAACGACCCGAACCCGAACATAGGTTCGTTTCCGGCGTATGTCGGCAATCCGGTTACGATTCGCGGCGCAAACGGCTACACGGCTACCGGGCAGGCGCAGTTCTTTTCGAGCAACTATAGCCAGGACAGCAACCGCGATGAGCTTTACTACCAGTCCGATTACGTGTTCCCGAAGCGCATCGCGGCTTTGTTCGGCTTCCGCTACACCAACGAGCGTGGCAGCTTCGCCGATGCCGCGTTCGGCGAGCAGGAGGGGCTGCAAAGAACCAACTATGAGTGGAATCTGCAATTTCAAGGCGACATTCTCAGCCGCATTTTCTACAGTTTCGGCGGCTCCCTTCAGAAGAATGATCTGTACGGCTATGCAGGCGAACCGCGACTGGGACTGGCCTACGTTCCGGTACGGCCAGGGGCGGGTTACTTCCGTGGGACAAAGCTTCGGGCGAACCTCTCGACCGGTGTGCAGGAGCCCTCGCTCGCCACGGAGTACTACAGCCTCTACCGGCAGCTTTCCTCGGCTGGAGATACCGCGGATATAGCCCTCTTCAACGTTCAGAAGTTGGGTCCGGAGCGTTCGCGCTCTGCAGATATTGGGCTCGATCAAAGCATCATCGGGCAAAAGCTAAAAATTTCACTGGATTACTTCCACAACCAGTTCTCGCATGAAATTGAATTCGTCAATGGCCCGGCTCTGGAGCGGTACTTCGGTTTCGTGCCCGTCAATCAAGGAACGTATGCGGGCTTTGCCGAGCTGAACTCGATGGCCTATCGCGCCCAGGGCGGGGAGTTTGTCCTGGAGTGGCAGGCGAAGCGCAATTTCTTCGTGCGCGGGGGATATACCTATCTCGATGCTATGGTCAGCCAATCCTTTTCGGGCGATGTGACGGCCGTGTTGGGGGGCACTCCGACGGAGAATCCGAACCTGCCGGGCATAGCGATCGGCAGCGGCTCGCCGTTGATCGGCGCACGGCCGTTTCGCAGGCCGCCGCACACCGGGTTCTTCGCCGTCGACTACACGCACCGCAAGCTGAATCTAATGCTGAAAGGCGCCATGGCCAGCCGTGCGGATGACAGCACAAATCTCGAGGGTACAGATCTCACGGATGGCAATACGCTGCTGCTGCCGAACCGCAATCTCGACTTCGGCTATGTGAAGCTCGATCTTGGCGGGACTTATATGTTCAAGAGAAATCTTTCGGTTTATACCCAACTCGACAATCTGCTGAACGATCAGCACATCGGTCCGATTGGGTATCCGGGGCTGCCATTTACGTTTCGGTCAGGGCTGAAACTGCGGCTGGGGGGAGAATAAATTCAAGGGCCTAAGTTATTGGTTGTCATTCCCGGAAGGGAATCTGCGTTTGGCTGATGTTCAAAAGCAGATCCCCTTCCGGGATGACAAAAAATATCATGATAGAAAGAAATACAACAGCTACCCCGCCACGTCTGGGTGCAAGATCCTTCTACGGGTTTTCCACATCTAACCCCATGTGAGGTTTTCCATGAACGCACGCCGGTTCACTGCCGCTTCCGCCGCTCTTTCGCTGGCCGTATTTGCTTTTCCGGTCTTCGCGCAGGAACTGCCCACGGAAGGTCCCGTTCCCACCACCGCGTTGATCAGCGCACAGTCGAAGAACAACCAGCCGCTGAATACGGCGGCGTTGAAGCTCGAGATCAACGGTCATGCTGCCTCCATCGCGTCCGTCACACCGGTGCGCGCAGAGGGCGCGCAGGTAGCGCTGCTCATCGACGACGGACTGCGCGGCAACTTCGGCGTGCAGCTCAACGACGTTAAGCAGTTCGTTCAGAGTCTGCCCGCAGGAACCCAGGTGCTGGTGGGTTATATGCAGAACGGCACCGTGCGCAATGCAGGCGGCTTTACGGCGGATCACGCAGCAGCTGCGCAGCAGGTGCGTGTACCTTTCTCTGCGCCCGGCATCAGCGCCAGCCCGTACTTCTGCCTCTCAGAGTTCGTGAAGCACTGGCCCGGGCGGGGATCGGCCGCGCGCATGGTTTTGATGATCACCAATGGCGTCGACCCTTACAACGGAAGCACATCGGTCTTGAACCAGGACAGTCCCTACGTGCAAGCCGCCCAGGATGATGCGCAGCGAGCCGGCGTGGCGGTGTATTCGATCTACTATGCCGATTCCGGATTTCGTGGACGTCGCGGGAGCTTCAGCGGGCAGAACTACCTGCAGCAGGTCGCCGAGGCAACTGGCGCTCAGTCTTTCTATCAGGGCTTCATCACACCGCCGTCGCTCTCGCCCTATTTTGACGAGTTTCGCAATGTGCTGGGGGAAAGCTACTTGGTGACCTTTGACGCGAACTCCACTCACGAAAAGAACAACACCCTGGTGAGCATCAAGCTGAAGAGCGAACAAGCCGGGGTAAAGATTCACGCGCCTGCATCTGTACACCCGGGCCTCAAAGAGCAGGCCGCAGAGTAAAAGTTAGCACCACAAAAGAGGGCCGCGAATGATTCGCGGCCCTCTTTGCTGCGGCTGTGGTCGGGTTGCGGATTGACCGATCGCAGACTCAAAGGATTCTCAGTAGCGTTTAGGCGCTCCGAGCAAAAAGCAGATCCCTTCGCTACGCTACGGGATGACAATCTGGGAGTTAATCTATGCCGTAAGAGCGATACCTGGATGCCGGCAGATCCCTCCATCGCAGCAGAAGGCCCCGGATCGCTCCGGGGCCTTGCTGTTTACTGTTTGCTGCTGTTTAGTACATGCCGTCCATGCCACCGCCGTGCTGATGACCGGCTCCCGCGGCTTCCTTCTTCTCGGGGATGTCGGAGATCATGGCTTCGGTGGTGAGCATCAGACCGGCGATCGAGGCCGCGTTCTGCAGGGCAGTGCGCGTTACCTTGGTCGGGTCGATGACACCGGCCGCGACCAGATCCTCGTACTTGCCCGTTCCGGCGTTGTAGCCATAGTTGGAGTCGTTGGATTCCTGGATCTTGTTGATGACGACCGCGCCTTCTTCGCCCGCGTTGTGGACGATCATGCGCAGCGGTTCTTCCACGGCGCGGCGGATGATCTGCGCACCGATTTTCTCATCGCCTTGCAGCGATTGCACGAGCGCGTCGACGGCCTTGGCCGCACGGATCAGCGCGACGCCGCCGCCCGGGACGATGCCTTCTTCGACGGCTGCACGGGTTGCATGCATCGCGTCTTCGACACGGGCCTTCTTCTCCTTCATCTCGGTCTCGGTAGCAGCACCGACCTTGATGACGGCCACGCCGCCGACCAGCTTCGCGAGCCGCTCCTGGAGCTTCTCACGGTCATAGTCAGAGGTGGTCTTCTCGACCTGGGCGCGAATCTCCTTTACGCGGCCTTCGATCTTGGCATCCTGCCCGCCGCCATCGATAATCGTCGTGTTGTCCTTGTCGATGGTGACGCGCTTGGCGGTGCCGAGATCTTCGATCTTGACGCCCTCCAACTTGATGCCGAGGTCCTCCGTGACCGCCTTGCCGCCGGTGAGAACGGCGATGTCCTCGAGCATGGCCTTGCGGCGATCGCCGAAGCCAGGAGCCTTGACGGCCGCGACGTTCAGGGTGCCGCGCAGCTTGTTGACCACGAGGGTTGCGAGCGCCTCACCGTCCACGTCTTCCGCAATGATTACGAGGGGCTTGGCGGTGCGGGCGATCTGCTCCAGCAGCGGCAGCAGGTCCTTCATCGTGGAGATCTTCTTCTCATAGATGAGGATGTAGGGGTTCTCCAGCGCCGCTTCCATGCGCTCGGCGTCGGTGACGAAGTAGGGGCTCAGGTAGCCGCGGTCGAACTGCATGCCCTCGACCACATCCAGCTGCGTTTCCATCGTGCGGCTCTCTTCGACGGTGATCACGCCGTCCTTGCCGACCTTCTTCATGGCCTCGGCGATGATGGTGCCGATCTGGTGATCCGCGTTGGCGGAGATGGTGCCGACCTGCGCGATCATGTCGCCGGTTACCGGCTTGGAGAACTCGCTGAGCGAGCCGCCCTGCACGACGCCCTGGTCATCGCGCTTGCCGATGATGGCCTCGACGGCCTTGTCGATGCCGCGCTTGAGCGCCATCGGGTTCGCGCCGGCCGCAACGGTCTTCACACCCTCGCGGTAGATGGCCTGAGCCAGCACTGTCGCGGTGGTTGTACCGTCGCCGGCGACGTCAGAGGTCTTGGACGCGACTTCCTTGACCATCTGCGCGCCCATGTTCTCGAGGCCCTCGGGGAGCTCGATCTCCTTGGCGACGGTGACGCCGTCCTTGGTGATGGTGGGCGAGCCAAACTTCTTCTCGATGACAACGTTGCGGCCCTTGGGACCGAGTGTCACCTTGACTGCGTTCGCCAGCGTGTTCACGCCGCGAAGGATCGCCTGACGCGAATCCTCTCCATGCAGAATCTGCTTTGCCATTGTGTTTGCTCCGTTGCAGCGCTGGGCTGCGTTGAACGTTCTTGGTTCTAAGTTGTTGGTTCTAAGTAAAAGCTGTTTGCGAGACTCTGTTAGCTAATTCCTGCCGGTAGCTAATTCCTGCCGGCTGTTTGCTGTTTACTGCGCCAGAATGCCGAGAACTTCTTCCTCGCGCATGATCAGGTAGTCGTCGCCATCGAGCTTGATCTCGGTGCCGGAGTACTTGCCGAACAGAACCGTGTCGCCGGACTTGACGTCGAGCGGGAATACCTTGCCTTCATCGTTCGACTTACCCTTGCCGACCGAGATGACCTTACCCTGCTGGGGCTTTTCCTTGGCGGAGTCGGGGATGATGATGCCGCCGCGCATCGATTCGCCCTCTTCAATACGCTGGACGAGAATGCGGTCATGCAACGGCGTGAACTTGTTGGAAGCCATAGTGCGTGTCTCCTGTGTGTTTTCTTGCAGATTGCGGTAGGTCGCCGAGCGCCCGTGAGATGAGATCTACACACGCTAGCACTCTCTACTGCCGACTGCTAATGTAGCCCTTGCTGTCGTCTCTTGTCAATCACAGCGATGTGAAATATTAGTGAAAGACACTCAGATTACTGCAGCGCCACCGCCTGCATGCAAAGCCTGTGCTGCTTGCGCTTTCAAGGTAAAATTCCCGAATGCGCCGTTCGCTTCAGCTCCGGTTCCTCACGGCCACCCTGCCGCTCGTTTTTTCGGGTCCCTTCGCCTTGGCACAACAGCACGGTCGCGGCTATAAGCCGCCTCCGCCCACGGCTCCGGTGGTCATTACGGTGGAAAAGGAGGCGAATGGCAAGCCGATGCCCAATGCGGCCGTAGTGTTTCGCGCGGTGCGCAACGACCAGACCGATGGCAACCTGGAGATGAAGACGGATCCCGATGGCCGGGCCAGCATCGATCTGCTTGAGGTGGGTAGCCACGTCACGGTGCAGGTCATCGCCGACGGGTATGCGACCTTTGCGACCGACTTCGATCTGACCGATGGCGGAAAACAGCTGCTTGTGAAGCTGCAGAGACCCCGGGCACAGGTTTCCACCTATGAGAACGACAATGGCCGGGCGGCTCAGGTGCAGCCTGGGGTGCAGGAGCACCATGTCGCCAAGCCGGCGACTCCGGGAACGCCCACCACCGCGCCGCCGGCAGCGGCCTCGCCTACGGCTCCGCTGGCCACCACGCCACCGGCGAATACGCCGGCTACGAGTCCGGGAAGCAGTACGGCACCGGCGACGCCGGGATCACCCCAGTGACCGACGGCGCATCGGCAGGGCCGCTACAAGGGAAACGTGTTTTAGTCACAGGCGGAGCGAAGCGGATTGGTCGTGGCCTAGCGCTCGCGCTGGCCCGGGCAGGCGGCGACGTGGCGATCACCTTTCGCGGCTCCGCTGCGGAGGCTGACGCGACGGTGGCGGATCTGCGGGCGTTGGGCGTCAACGCTTCCGCCGTAGCTTGCGATGTGCGGGATGAGCGGAGCGTGAGGGCGGCCATCGCGGGAACGGTGTCGACGCTTGGAGGTCTCGACCTGCTGGTCAACAGCGCGGGCGCGTTTGAGACGGCGGCACTGGAAAGCATCTCCGTCGAGCAGTGGGATGCGATGTTCGAGACCAACACGCGGGGACCGTTTCTGGTAGCGAAGGCCGCGTTCCCGTATTTGCAGGCAGCGCGGGGACGAATCGTGAACATCGGCTCCCTGGGAGGCATTCACCCCTGGGCGACCCACGGGCACTACTGCACCTCTAAAGCGGCGCTGCACATGCTTTCGCAAGTGATGGCGAAGGCCTGGGCGCCGGAGGTCAGCGTGAACTGCGTGGCGCCCGGCATGATCGTGACCTCCGGCGAAAACAGCGCCGGATATGAGCACTTTGCGGAGAAGACGCCGATGAAGCGCAACGGCCAGCCGGAGGACGTCGCCGCAGCAGTGCTATTTTTCGCGACCGCGCCCCGGTTCATCACCGGGCAACTGCTTGCGGTCGATGGCGGTCTGGGGCTTTGAAGGTGTACAGCGGCAAATAAATAGCAGATTCCTCCGCTGCGCTGCGGAATGACAACAAAAAGATTACATGCGCATGAGGCGCTGCCACCAGGATTCAAGCTTCACCTCGGCCTCGGCTTCGAGACCGAACATCTCCTGCTCCGCGAGCGGGCGACCTTCAAACACAGAGATTGGATTCTGCAGGCAGAGCATGTCCGCATAGGCGGCTCCGTATTTGCGCGCGACGATGCCGTAGGCCTTGCGCATGTGAGGTGGGCGGGACCGGACGTTGTGCGCGTCGGTGGCCAGAAAGTGCACCCAGCGTTTCTCCAGCAGCCGATGGGCGAACTTCTGCGCGGTGCGGCCCATCTCGCCGGTCACGGAGCCGGCGGTGACCTGGCAGAGCAGGCCGTCGCGCAGCCAGGGGATCATCCGGTCGGGGTCGCGCTGCAGCGTGGGATTGCGCTCCGGATGGGTGAGGATGGGCGTCAGGCCGCCGAGCCGAAGCTCATAGAAGGCCTCCTGCATGTTGGGGGAGATGCTGTAGTCCGCTAATTCGACCAACAGGTAGTCGTGGCCATTGATGCTGTAGCGGGACGGATGGGCGAGGGCGTCCTGAATATTGTCGTAGCTGATGTGGAAATCGCAGCCCAGACCGAGGGTCATCTTTACGCCGGCGTCGGCCAGCGCGGCCCGCAGCTCCGTTATCTTGGTGAGATTGCGTGCCGGATCGAAGGTAAAACGGCTGCTGGCGTGCGGTGTACAGACGATATGCGTGATGCCTTCCGCGTGGGCGATGCGCGCCATTTCGACGGATACCGCAAGTTGGGGCGACCCATCGTCGATTCCGGGAAGAAGGTGGTGGTGCAGGTCAACCATCGCCCTACAGGGTAGCACCGCCGGAACCGGGCGAGCATGGACCCTTTGTGGCAGGTCCGGGTGGGGCGAATCCGGCTTCCTCGCGCTTACAATCGGCGATCCGGAGGAAAAGCGGTACCATGGCAAAGGTGCATCGTCGCCCCCGTGCGCCGCATCGTATGTTCGTCTTTAAGAAGGGTATTCAGGAACGTATTCATGGCAGAGACGACCTCGACCAGCTCCAAACCGCGCGTTCTCGTTGCAGACGACGAACAGGTGATTGCCAACACGCTGGCGATCATTCTCAATCAGGCCGGTTTTGAGGCACGCGCCGTATACAGCGGCGAAAAGGCTATCGACGCGCTCGATGGCTTTCAACCGGACATGTTGATCTCGGACGTCATCATGACAGGCATGACCGGCATCGAAGCGGCGATCCAGACCCGCAGCAAGTTGCCGAATTGCAAGATTCTTTTGTTCTCCGGTCAGGCCGCGACCGCTGACCTGCTGGAACGGGCGCGGGCGCAGGGCCACGAGTTCGAGATTCTGGCTAAGCCCGTGCATCCCACCGATCTGCTCGCGAAGCTGCGGGCGTAGATTACATACGATTTGGAGCAAATGATCTGCAGGTATAAAGGTGTCATCTCGACCGGAGCAGACAGCTTCACCGTCTGCGAAGTGGAGAGACCCCTGTATTTTGTTCGGAGCTACGCGGACCTCTGTGCAACAGCATACAAAATACAGGGGTCTCTCCACTTCGGCTCCGCCTCCGGTCGAGATGACGCTGCATAGCTAAGCGTGAAGTGTCTTTAGAGCTCCTGCCCAGCCCCCTGGCGCAGGATCTCTCTGCGTTTGGCCTCGATCAGGTACTCGTAAAACGCCTGCAGCGTGGCATACGTGACCCCTGAACGCCCGTCGAGAACAGCGCCCCGAACAAACATCATGTAAAGCCATTTGATGAGCGGGCGTCCGGGCATTTCGTAAAAGATGGCCTTCTGCGCGATGCGGCGCTCATGGAAATTGGAAGCGAACAGGGCCTGTTTCAGCGAGGCGCCCTGAACCGCGGCGCCGCTCGCCAGCAACTCGGCTTCTTTGGTGGAGTACGCGTTGTGCTTGGCTACCCAATGGCTCAAGCCCTTCGAAAAGGCCAAGTGATCGAAGGGAGCGTTCAGCTCCTGAATCGTTCCATCCACCTCAATAATCTCGTTGATGTCCCGGACATAACGAACGCGTTCCGGCCGCAGTAGGCGAACGTAATAGGGCGTGAGCTGGGCGTGCTTGAGCCAGGTGCCCCAGAGAAAATCCCGTCGCCTCATGCGGAAGCCTGCGACGTTCTCGCCGGCCGTTGGTACGACGACCTGCATCTCGGCTGAGAGCTCGGGAGTCGGCCGCTCATCGGCGTCGAGCACCAGCACCCAGGGGTGGCGAAAGGGCAGCTGCATGGCCGCGTTGCGCTGGCTCGCATAGCCGTCGAAGTGGCGCGTGTGCACCGTTGCGCCCCGGGCCTGGGCGATGCGGGTCGTGCTGTCCGTGCTTTCGGAGTCGAAGACGTGCACATCATCGGACCAGGCCACCGCATCGAGACAGCCCGGCAGGTCCTGTTCCTCGTCTTTGGTGAGGATGAGGACGGAGATCACGAGCCTGTCTCCGGCGCAGGTGCCGAGGGCAGCTGCGTGTCTGGATGTTGAACGCGTTCGCGGAGCGGAACCGCCGGATTGCCGCCATAGACGGTCCACGGCTGCAGATCGCGTGTCGCGACGGAGCCCAGGCCCAGCACGGCGCCTTCGCCCACCCGCACGCCCGGAGCCACCATGGCGCGCGCGCAGATCCAGGCATAACGACCGATGTTCATGCGGAAGGCCGTGAGGGGGAACGCGGGGTCGTTGTAGTCATGGGTAGCGCCGCAGAGATAGCAGTCCTGCGACAGGATCACATGGGATTCCAACAGGATCGGGGACGGGTTATAGATCTCGACGCCATCGGCGGCCGCGACGTGATCGGCGCAGACCAGGTTCCATGGCGCCCAAACGCGTGAGGCTGGGTAAAAGTGGCAATCGGGGCCAAGCTGGGCGCCGAACAGGCGCAGCAGCGAGGCGCGCCAGCCATGCAGAGGGCGGGGGGAGGGACGATAGAACAGCAGCCAGCAGAGGTTCCACACGGCCCGGCGCGCGCGATTGCCCGCGGAAAACGCCGGCCGCGTGTAGGCATCGGCGCCATGTTCCGAGCCGATGTGGTCGGAGGCGCGATAGTCGGCGGGACGCGGCACCTAGAGGGCCTCCGCGTGCGTCGTTTTCGTGGCGGGCTTGCGGTCCGCTGTCTTGAAGACGCGCAGAATGGTCGCGGCGTTGCGACGCATGTCGTACTGCTGCTCAAAGGTGGCCAGCGCACGCTCGCCCATGGCCGCCCGCTCTGGGGGGGGCAGAACGAACCAGCGTTCCAGGAGCCGCCGCGTGCCTTCGAGGGTGTCCGGCTCGACGAGCGCACAACCGGCGCGTTCCAGGTCGGGGGCGATATTGACGGGCTCGGCCAGCAGCACTGGCTTTGCCGAAGCCAACGCTTCCACGGCAGCGATGCCGAAGTTTTCCTGGTGCGACGGCAGGATGAAGGCCTCTGAGGCGGCGAAGGCACCCCATTTCGCCTCGCCGCGAATCATGCCCGGCCAGTGCACCCGGTCCGCCATGCCGGCCGTTGCGAGTTCTGCCTTGAGTGCCTCCTGCCAGCCATTCGGGTCCGGGCCGGCCATCACGAGGTTTAGGCCAGGATCCTGCGCGGCCACCTGGGCGAAGGCACGCGTGAGCAGACCGCAGCCTTTCTTGGGGTGAAGCCTACCGAGAAACAGGAGGAAGCGCTTCCCGGCGAGCTCCGGACAGCGATCGGCGAAGGCCCGCAGCAGGTCCTCCCGCGAGGCTGGGGGTGGGTCGGTGCCGAGCGGAACCACCATCGACTGCCACTTCTGCAGCCAAAAACTCTTCGCCGCGAGATTGCGCTCAAGGGCTGTCGTGAAGAGCACGCGGTGAGCGCCGCGCAAAACCCAATACTCCGCGGCGAGCCAATACAGCCACTTCTTGCGGTGCTTGAGGGGAAAGGTTTTCTTAAACCAGGGGTCGAGCATTCCATGCGCAAAGACCACATACGGCAGCTTTCCGCCGAAGGCCAGACGCGCGGCCAAGCCGGTGTACTCCCAGAGACCGTGGACCATCACGCCATCAAAGCGGCGCCCGTTCGCGCGTAGCCAGGGCAGCAGCCTGGGTGAGTACCAGCGCTTGTGCGCGGCTCCCAGCGCATGTACGGGAAAGTGCAGATCGCGGAGAAACGGCTCGGACGGATTGTTCAGGGTGACCAGTTCCGCCGAGTAGCCCTCCGGCGCATAGCGCACCAGCATCCGGATCGCCTCGGTCGGGCCTCCGGCGGCGGGGTCGATGCTGCCGACGATGTGCAGGATTCTCATGCGGGACGAAGGCTCAGGATAGCAGTCACGGTCGGCGTACGGCTCATTCGATGGCTCCCGCGCCCATCCCATGCGTCACCGCCGCCAGCGCCGCGCGCAAACCGCGGACGTCCGCCTCGAAGTCCCATCCCGTCATGCGCCTGGCCGCTGCTTCGCCCATGCGGCGCACCGTCTCGGGTGAGGCGAGCACCCGGCCCAGAGCCGCGCTGAGGGCTTCCACATCGCCGACAGGGTAGACATAGCCTTCGACGCCATCGGTGACGAGATCGGCAGCCGCGCCGACATCGGACGAGAGCACCACCGGGCGCCCCGCCGCCATGGCTTCGTTGACCACCAGTCCCCAGGGCTCGTGGCGGGCGGGAAGGACAAAGACATCCGCCAGGGCGAAGAAGCGGGGCAGTTCGGTCTGGTTTCTGAACCCCGCAAACCGAACGTCCGTGAGACCCGCCTCCCGTACCTGCGCGTCCCTGACCTGCGCCTGCAGCCGCGCTCTTTCCTCGCCGTCACCGACGATGACCAGATACGGCTGCCGGTAGGCATCGCGGCGAGTGACCAGCTGGGCGAACGCCTCGACGAGATGGTCGGCATGCTTGCGCCCCTGCAGCTTTGAGGCGAACAGGATGACCGGCCGTCCGGGTGCAAGCCCCAGCTCCTGGCGCAGCGCGGGCAGGGAGGATGCGGCTCCCGCAGCCTCGGTTGCGAAGAATTCGTTATCCACGGCATACGGCAGCAGGAACTGCGGAACCCGATCGCCGAAGTAGAAGTCCCAGTACTTCGCGTTGTTCGATCCGATCGTCAGGATCCCGTCCACCAGAGGGCGAAGAAGCGCTAAGAACAGTTGCTTGGCGAGCAGGCGCAAACGCGTCCGGGGTCGGTCGGCGAGCCAGATGTCCGCACGCAGGAGCACCGGGATGCCGAGCGCGTGCGCTGCCAGCATCCCGCGCAGCGAGTTCAGGCTGGCGTAGCCGTGCACCCAGAGCGCATCGTAGGCGGGGCGGCCACTCTCGTCGCGCAGGGCGCGGAGCAGGCTGCGGCTGAGCGGCGTCGTGGCGGAGACAGTTCCGGGGTCATGTAGAGCGGGGAGCACACGCCACCTATAGCCCTCGGTAAGTGGAGTGTCCCAGGCGACCTCGACACCGAAGCCCTGGTCCGGGTACGCGCGAACGGAGAAGTCAGAGCCGAACAGCACCGTTAGGTCGATACCGGGCTCCCGCGCCAGCCGCCGCAGCAGCGGAGCCTGGTACTGAATGGGATGGCTGACCAGGTAGGCGAGCCTGACGCGGCGCCCTTTGTCGGTTCCAGCCTCGGTTTCGGGCATCGGCTAGGGGTGGAAGGTCGTGATCACGGCGATGCCGAAGGAGATGACCCCCAGGATCGAGCCAAGGCTGCCGTTCGCAATGGAGGCTTTCCAGGCACTCGGGGGCAGGAAGACGATGTCGTTGGGCTGCATGATCGGATCGGGGGCCTTGCCGTAGAGCACATTCTTGATGTTCAGGGTCGTGACCGTGCGATGGTCTCCCACGGTCCGGATGATATGCAGCTCGCTGTACTTCGCATCATAGACCGGGCCGCCGACCAGCGCCGAGACCTGGGTCAGCGTCAGCGGACCGTAGTTGGTCATGTTGACGGTACCTGGGTTGCGGAACTCGCCCATGACGTAGACCACGCCGATGCGCGACACGATCACCGTGTCGCCGGGAAACATGGGAATATTGGCTGCGCTGCTGTGCAGGGGGTCGTTGCCCACGTCCACATTGATGGGCTGAGCTTGCCCGGGCCGCAGGATCGTGACCGTGCGGCTGGCGCTGCTGGGCAGGCCGCCGGCCTGCGCGATCACGGTCAAAAGGTAACGCGCGCCGACTACCGGGATCACCGCATGCATCTCCCCGCCGACGGTGATAACCGAGGAGGGCCCTTCCACCACCTGCAGGATGACCTGGGGGTCCCGGTACATGCCCGCATCCTCGAGCTTGCGGCCGATCAGCTGTTCGGCCTGATCGACAGTCAAGCCGCGCAGCGTAAGCGTTCCGATGAGCGGCATCAAAACCGTGCCGTCGACGCTGATGCGCACATTCAGGTTGTAGTCAGAGTCGCCGAACAGGCGAATGCCGATCTGATCGCCTGAACTGAGCACCGTGTCCGGCGTGGAAGGAAAGAGCAGCGTCTGATTGTCCGTGACGCTGTTGACATTGCCGCGATCCGCGCCCGTCGGCGGGCCATTGTACTGAGCGTGCGACGCGCAGGGCAGCAGCATCGCGAGGGCCAGGGCGGTGACGATGCGCAGACCTGCTGCCCAAAAGGGGAACCGCCGTGCGGATCGCGATTTGAGTTCAGAGAGCGGCGTGAGTGCAGAGATCGACATGAGTGCAGAGAGCGACGTGGCCGTCATGCTTCGGGCCCTCCCGGACGCGGCGGGTTCTTCTGGCCCGCGCTCTGTGATTCCCAGGCGGCGCTGTCGACGCCGGTGGAACCGTAGCCCGCATAACCGGAGTAGCCGTAATAGGAGTAATACTCGGGCGAACTGAGATCGACGGCATTCAGCGCAATGCCGGCCAGACGCGCGCCGGAGCGAATGAGCAGATCGCGCGCGCGGCGGACGGCATGCTTGGTCGACTTTCCGTGCCGCACGATCAGCACGACGGTGTCGGCCTCCCGCGCCAGGACCACGCTATCCGTCACGGAAAGCAAAGGCGGCGAATCCATCACCACGTGAGTGTAGATGCCGCGGGCCTCCCCCAGCAGGCGGCGCATCGCGTCGGAGCTCAGCATCTCGGTGGGAAACGGCGGCACGGGACCGCTGGCGAGTACATCGAGGGAGGGCAGATCGGCAACAATCTGGACTGCGTCCTTTAGGCTGACGCTGCCGGTCAGCACTGAGGTGAGGCCGATCTTGCCGTTCATGCCAAAGCGGTGGTGGACGGTGGGGCGGCGCAGATCGGCATCGATCAGCAGCACCCGCACATCACGCTGCGCAAGCACCGCCGCGAGGTTGAGCGAGGCCGTGGTCTTGCCTTCCGAGGGCGTGGCGCTGGTCAGCAGCACCACCTGCGGCTCGCGGCCGGCAACGGAGAGCAGCAGGGAAGTGCGAAGCGCGCGGAAGGCCTCCGCGAACTGCGACTTTGGGTTGGTAAGCACCACGAGATTTCGCTGCGCCGGGGTCTGGCCGGCTGTATCGCTGGGCCGCCGGGCTTTGGGGATCAGGGCCAGCGAGGGCAGCCCGGAGATGCTTTCGATCTCTGCGACACTGCTCAGGCTCGTATCCAGGCTTTCCAGGATGAAGGCCAGAACGACCGCCAGCCCAAGCGCCACGACCACATCGACGATCACGATCGAGCTGGTGGGCTGGAGGGAGGGACCGATCGGCGGGACGGCGTTATCCACGATGTCGACCTCCTGCGAGTCCAGCCCGGCCTGTACGCCGGCGGTATTCAGGCGTTGCAGCAGCCCTTCATAGAGGGAGCGGTTGGACTCGAACTCGCGCTGCCGGATGGTGTACTCGACGAGGTCGTCGCGCAGCTTGTAGGCGTCCGACTTGGCGGCTTCCAGGGCGCCCCGGGTCTGCGTTTCGTTGGCTCGGGCTGCCACCAGATCTTCTTTGGACTGAATCAGCAGCCGGTTCTGTTCGTCGGCGATCTCGCGATCGAGTTCAGCGGCCTGGGCGTGGATCGCCCTCACTTTGGGCAGATTCGGGCCGGCCGTGACGTCTACGCCGGCCAACTGGGCGAGCAGGCTTTCGCGCTGCCCGCGCAGACCCGCCAGGGCTCCGCTATTGCCGCTGCCGATGGTTCCGATCGAGGCATCCAGCGCGTTGGGATCCATCCCGGTGAGCACGCGATAGCGCGATTCCACCACGATCCGGTTGATCTGCGCCTGGCTGGCGGCCCGGGTAAGATCGTCGATGCCGGCGGTGATCTCGTTGTGGCTGGTGTCGAACCCGAGCACGCCAAGGCGTTTGCCCAGATCGATCATCTGGGCCTGGGACGACTCCACCTGCTGCTTCAGGTCGCCGAGCTGGTTGGAAAGCCAGTTGGAGACGAGCTTGGTGGCGTCATAGCGGGACTGAAAGCTGCGCTGGATGTACTCCCGCACCAGCTTATTCACGATGTCGGCCGAGAGCTGCGGGTTCAGCGTGCGGCAGGAGATGCGCACGATATCCGTCTTGCTGATCGCCGCAATCGTAATGTCCCCTTGCAGGGCACCCAGCATCCCCTGCCGCACCCCGGGCTCATCCAGGCTCAGGTGCGGTGTGCCCGCCGGGGCGCCGGTAAAGTCACGGTTGTTCGGCAGGTCAAGATCGCGGGCGACGGTGAGCAACAGGCTGTCGCTCTTGAGAATCGCCGTCTGGGTAGGGATGTCGTAGGTGTCTTCGGCCAGGGGGGCGGCGTTGACGCGGTACTCGGAGTTGGCGCCGCTGCGGATCTCCACATCGCCGTACGCTTCATAGAGGCGGGGCTGCGTAGAGGCCTTATAGTACCCGTATCCCAGACCCAGTGCGCCGGCGGCGATGATGAGCCACTTCCGCTTGCGCAAGGTCATCAGCGAATCGGAAAGTGTGCTGTCGATTTTTTTATCGTTGGCAGCCAAATCAACCGAAGTTGGGTCCTGGGGCCCGCTACTGGACTCAAAATTCGGCGAACTCATTGGTTTCAGTTTACGCGAGAAGTGTCACTCGTGGTTACTTCTGTTCCCCCGGCTGGGATGGTAAGTACCATCCCGGTGACATAAAATCGAAGTCGATCCAGAAAACAAAATCCAATCCCCAGGAAATCAGGGACATGCAAACAGCAAATCAGATTGCGGTGGTCGGCTCCGGGTATGTGGGCCTTGTGGCAGCCATGTGCTTCGCCGAGATGGGTCATAACGTCCTGTGCGTCGACAACGATGAGCGCAAGGTGGCGGCCTTGCGCAACGGCGACACCCTGATCCACGAAAACCATCTTCCGGAGCTGATGCGGCGGTACTGCAACGGACGCGTCCGCTTCACAACGGATCTCGCCGAGGCCACCCAGGCCAGCGACGCCATCTTTATCGCTGTGGGTACGCCGCAATCGGAGACCGGCGACGCGGATCTCTCGTTCGTCGAGGCCGTCGCCAGCGAGATTGCGCGGCACATCACCAGCTATAAGGTAATTGTGGAAAAAAGCACCGTTCCGGTCTACACCAATGAGTGGATTCGGCGCGTGATCGAGCGCAACGGGGTTCCCCGGAGCATGTTCGACGTGGTTTCCAACCCGGAGTTCCTTCGCGAAGGCACCGCCGTGGAGGACTTTCTGCACCCCGACCGCATCGTGATCGGCGCGGACAGCGCGCGCGCCGCGCGCCTGCTGCAGTCGATCTATGCGCCGCTGACCGACGGATCGTATTACAAGGTCAATGGCACGATTGGCGGCGACTGCTCGACGGAGGCGCCGCCGCCGCTGCTGCTGACCTCGACCAAGAGCGCGGAGATCATCAAGCACGCGTCGAATGCCTTCCTGGCGCTCAAGATCTCCTTCATCAATGCGGTTTCGAACCTGTGCGAGGCCGCCGACGCCAACGTGGAGCAGGTTGCGCGCGGCATTGGGCTCGATTCCCGCATCGGGCCTAAGTTTCTCAGGCCCGGCATCGGGTATGGCGGATCCTGCTTTCCCAAGGACGTCGCGGCATTTCGTTCCGTCGCCGCGCAGCTGGGCGTGGACTTCAGCCTGCTGCAGGAGGTCGAAAAGATCAACGTCGCCCAGAAAAAGCGCTTTCTCGGTAAGGTGCGGTCGGCTCTCTGGACCTTGCGCGGCAAGCGTCTGGCCGTCCTCGGCTTGGCCTTCAAGGGCGAGACGGATGATATACGCGAGTCTCCGGCGATCGATCTGATCGAGATGCTGCTGAACGAGGGTTGCTGCATCGAGGTCTACGATCCGGCGGCGATGGAGCGCGCCAAAGGCGAGCTTCCGGCATCAGCCTCCCTCCGCTATGCCTCGTCCATCGACGATGCGGCGAAGGATGCCGACGCTCTGCTCATCCTGACCGACTGGAGCGACTTTTCAAAGCTCAACCTGTCCCGGCTGCATGAGCTGATGCGCTATCCCATCATTGTGGACGGCCGCAATCTGTACGATCCGCAGGTGATGCTGCAGCACGGCTTCACCTATCTCAGCGTCGGCCGTTCGGCAGTCGCGCCGGTGCGCGAGCAGGAAGCGGTGGGAGTCTAAGTGAAGACGGAGCCAAGCTCGATTCTTGTCACCGGCGCGGCCGGTTTCCTCGGTTCGCATCTCTGCGATGCGCTGCTCGGCGAGGGGCACCAGGTGCTGGGGGTCGATAACCTGTCGACCGGCAGCCTGGCCAACCTCCGCCACCTCGACCGCGAAGACCGCTTCCGCTTCGAAGAACGCGATATCTGCGTTCCCTTCGACCTTGGCCCGGTGGACTACGTCTTTAACTTCGCTTCGCCGGCCAGTCCTGTGGATTACCTGCGCCTTGGCGTGGAGACGCTGCAGGTTGGCTCGGCCGGTACGCTGAACGCCCTGGAGATTGCCCGAAGGTACAACGCCGGCTTCCTGCATGCGTCCACCTCGGAGTGCTACGGCGATCCGGAGGTTCACCCCCAGGTGGAGAGCTACTGGGGCAACGTCAATCCGATCGGCCCGCGCTCGGTGTACGACGAGGCCAAGCGGTTCTCCGAGGCGCTGGTCTCCGCCTATCACCGCTATCATGGGGTCAACACGCATCTGGTTCGGATCTTCAACACCTACGGTCCGCGGCTGCAGGCCAACGACGGTCGCGTCATCTCCAACCTGATGATGCAGGCGCTGCGCGGCGAACCCCTGACGGTCTACGGCGAGGGCTCGCAGACACGCTCCTTCTGCTACGTTTCGGACCTGATCGAGGGCATCGTCCGGCTCTCGAAGAGTGACGAGCACGACCCCACCAACATCGGTAATCCTGTTGAATGGACGATCCTGGAGTGCGCGCGCGAGATCCAGGCGCTGATCGGGTCGGACTGCGAGATCGTCTTCCGTCCGCTGCCCCAAGATGATCCCAAACAGCGCCGGCCGGATATCGCCAAGGCCCGGCGGCTGCTTGGCTGGGAGCCGAAGGTACCGCTTCGGGATGGGCTGGCGAAGTCGCTCGACTACTTCAAGGCATGCGTGGCGAGCGAGACGGCAGTAGCCTAAGAAAACTAGCAAACAGCAAACAGGAATTAGCAAACAGGAAGTAGCGATCCAATACGACTTCTAAAGCAGTTTACCTATAGCTATGCAGTGTCATCTCGACCGGAGGCGCAGCCGGAGCGGAGAGACCCCTGTATTTCGTCTGTGGCTACACAGATTCTGTGGCGCCCCGAATGAAATACAGGGGTCTCTTCACTGCGCGGGACGACAAAACTGTCCCGCTCCGGTCGAGACGACGCCTCTACACCAACACGGAAACCGCTATAGCTGTTTGCTAATTCCGGTTTGCTGTTTTGCTGTTTGTTCGGCTACTGCGCTCCGCCAGACGCGCTGAGCGGCTTGCCGTTTAACCCCAGCACCGGATGCGTATGCAGCTTGGGGTAGAACTTGAACTGCACCGTGAAGACGTTGTCGGTCTGCTTGGCCGTCTGGATGGCGGGCGCGCCCCAGCGCTCAAACTGGTACGAGGCATTCAGCTCGAGATCCGGGCGCAGACGCTTTACGACGTCCACCAGGAATTGGTTCTGCTTGGCCGCACCCGGAATGAAGTCGTTCGGTGTGCGCTTGCCCATGTACTCCAGCTGCACATATTCATTGGCGGAGAGATGGTAGGTCAGCCACGCCTGTTCCGCGGTGGCTTCGCGTCCGATCCAGTCGCCCATGATGAAGCCTTTGTTGGTATAGCCCTGAACCTGGATGGCTTCATAGTAGTTGAATTTGCCGTTCACGCTGCGGGTGGTCTTCGGATCGGTGGTGGAAGCCTCGACGCGAAGATCCATCTTCGGCAGCTTCGGAATCTGGCTGAGATAGATGCCCGGCCGGAGAGCGGCACGCCGCGGCGCGCTGATCGGCGATACGTCGTCATGCGCGATGGAATCTGCATAGAGCGTAAGGTAGTGGCTCACGAACGGCAGCCGGTAGGAGAAGCTGAAGTCGCTGAAGCGGGCTCCGGGATCCTTGGTGGAGAACTTTACCGCGCCGGTCACGTCATTGAAAGAGAAGAAGCTCTGGAAAAAGGTATGGAGGGTAACCGGCTCATGAGCCTCGCCTCCCCAGATGATGGACCGCTCAAAGCTGAACTCGAAGTTGTTGGTCGGACGGAACGAGAACATCTCCGCATGCACCCATGGCGAGTTCGGGTCGGTGTGGCCCTTCAGGGAGCCCACAAAGAAGTCGTAACGCAGGGGTCCCAGCAGATAGCTGACGTACGGGATGTGCAGCGGCTCAACGCGATTGATGCGGAAGGAGTAGATATTTTCGGCATTGTTGCTCCACGCCATCGCGCCGCCGTACGCGGGCCCAAGCCACGCGTCCGTCTTTCCACCCGAGAACTCGTGGCCGAGCCAGTGAAATGAAAGCGCGGCTTCCTGGATGCGGAACGGATTCACGCCGGGAATCGGGCCATAGGGAATCGTGGCCTCGGGTTCGTTTGGCGGTGCAAAGGGCTGAATCGTGTCGATGATCGCCAGGGTATTGGCCAGGTTGTAGCTATAGCCGTTGCCCGCGGGGCTGTGCTGATACTCACCCCGGACGTACAGGGAAAAGCGGCCCCACTCGTTCACCGTCGAAAAGCCTGTGATGTTGTTGAAGCCCGGCTCGTAGGGCCGCGCGTAGTCGTCCGAGATCGTCTGGCCGTAGTGGTAGCTGTCGCGCAGCGTTTGGCCGTTGATGCCCATGAACCTGGAATAGAGCGTCTCGACTCCGTACACCCGGCCGCGCGTCATCTCATTGCTGAGCGTGTTTGCCGGTCCGGGATCTTCGCTCGCCAGGTACTCCATCAGCTTGGCATAGATCCCCATCGCCTGCTCGTTGCCGTCGCTTTTGATGGAGGCTGCCGATTGTTCTAGCGCATGGAGCAGGCTGCGGCGCGTCCACGGCCGCATACTGATGAAGATCGTGTTCAGGTATCCCATGGAGTACAGCCGCAGCGCCATGGGATAGATCACCTCGTCAACGGGGATGTACGTCGAGCCGAGGTGGTCGGGCGGCGTGTGCTCCGGAGGCATGGGATAGTCCGTTGGAATGGACGGCAGGGAGGCGACCGGCGAGGGCGGTGCGATGTCCACCGGCTGCGGCTGGCCGGGCTGCGCCTGCTGAATCCGGATGGGCGTCTGCAGCGGGTCCTGGTAGGCCGGCTGGCCCGGGGCAGGTGTCGCGGGTTGCGCCTGCTGCATCGGTGTCGGGTTCTGCAGCGGGTCCTGGTACGGCGGCTGGCCGGTCGTCTGCCCGGCGGGCGAGGTGGGCGCAGAAGGCTGGGGAGCGTTGATGGTCGAGGGCTGCGCCTGGATAGTTGAGGGCTGCGCTTGGATGTTCAAGGGCTGCGCTTGCGCCGGATTTTGCGTGGGCGCATCGGCGGGTGTCGGCACGTTGTCAGGCTTTTGCGCGGGTGTTGCGGCGGGCATCGCGGGCAGCGTGTTCACGGGCACAGGCTGCGGCGGCGGGACGGACGGATAGCTCGGATTTTGCGCCAGGGGTCTGCAGGGAACGATCCAAGCTAACGAAAGAACGAAAACGGAAGCGAACACGCGCGATGGCCGAGAGGACTGCCGGAGAAGCATAGGTTACAGTGTATCGGGATGTGACCCGATCCGGCAGGGTCGGCAAAGAGGGGCGTGGCGCGCGTGGTGCGGGGTGGCGCTTAGGGAACCTCTGCATAAGTCTTGTCGTCGCCTTTGGGAGGGAGCGTAGGGCTTCAGCCCTACGGCAAAACGGCTAAATACAAGGGGCTTCAGGCCCGGGCATTTTGATGGGCACCCTCCATTGACTTATCAGAGCTTGCTTAGAACGGGATTTTGCGCGAACGCAGATACCGTTCCAAACGAGCCACCGGCGTGGCTGACCGGGGTCGCGAGGCGCTGATCTGTTTCGGCGACGGCAGCATAGCCCAGATCATGGCCGGTCCACCACCGGCGCGGGCGCGGAGCACAGACTCCTGCATAACGCGGTACATTGCGACGCCATCCTCACCATCGACGGTCAGGATGGGCAGCTGCAGCCGGGCAGCGGAGCGCTTTACGGCCTCCCAGGTGAAGGCATCCCTGGCCGCTCGCGCACCTCTGCCAAACGCGGCTGGGCCACTTGCATCCGTGCAGACGAAAACGATCGGCAGGAGCTGTTCCTGGGCCCATGCCAATGCCGCGGGCCAATCGGTTTCCGCTGTTCCGGCGCGTAGGAGCACAGTGACGAGGCTATCGGTGGCCGCCACCCGCAGAGCCGCCGCCATCGCCGCTGCCAGCATCATGCGCGAGCCGCCTTTCCCTAGCTCCGGCAGTAGCGGGGAGACTAAAGTCACGCCTTCCTTGGCTGGAGGCATGAGGAAGGCTGCCGTGCTGTCCCCGGCTTCCGCCAAAAGGATGTCTCCGGGGCGCAGTTGCATCGTTGTCGCCGCCAGCAGGGCCTCGCGGGAGGCTGCTTGGGCGTCGCGTGCCAGCCGCCGGTTCGCCTGGAGGAACTTACGGACAGCTGCTTTCTCCATGGCAGCGCAGCGCTTGGTCAGGGCGAGCAGAGCGGCGAGCTGGGCGTTCGGCAGCAACGGATTTTCAGCCAATTCGGAGGTCCTCCGCTGTGCTCAAAGATGGTGATTCAAGGGTTCGGGATGCGGGGGGCTGCAGCGCGCGGCACAGCCCTTTAGGCGTAGGCTGCGCTGCGTGCTTCCGGAGAAATTCCGAGCTCTGCGAAGGCAGCTTTAGCCTTCTCCGGGGCAAACGAGCCCTCGCGGGCCAGCTTGGAGAGGGTGGCTGCCACGATCGATTCCGCGTCCACCTCGAAGTGACGGCGCAGATGTTCGCGGTTATCGGAGCGGCCGAAACCGTCGGTTCCCAGGGTCATCAGGCGGCTGCCCAGCCACGGTGCGAGGCCATCTGGCAGGGCCTTCATGTAGTCGCTGGCCGCGATGATGGGTCCCTGCGCGTCGCCGAGAGCGTGCAGCACAAACGGCTTACGTTCCGGCTGCGACGGATGCAGGCGGTTGGTCCGCTCCACCTCCAGGCAGTCGCGGCGCAGCTCGGTATAGCTCGTGGCGCTCCACACATCGGCAGCGATCCCGTATTTATCCGAGAGAATGCCCTGCGCACGCACCACCTCGTTCAGGATGGGACCGGAGCCGAACAGCTGCACCGTGGCTGGACCCCCATTGGGTGTTCCAGCCGCACTCCTGAAGCGATACAGCCCCCGCAGAATGCCTTCGCGAACACCCTCACCCTCAGGCATCGCGGGCATCGGGTAATCCTCGTTGTACATCGTGACGTAATAGAACCTGTCCTCGCCGGCCTCGTACATGCGGCGCATGCCGTCCTGCAGGATGACCGCAAGCTCATAGGCATAGGCCGGGTCGTACGTGAGGCAGGTGGGAATGGTGCTGGCGAGCACGTGCGAGTGGCCGTCCTGGTGCTGCAAACCTTCGCCCAGCATGGTGGTGCGGCCGGCCGTTCCGCCCATCAGGAAGCCCTTGCCGCGCGAATCCGCGAACGCCCAGGCCATGTCGCCGATGCGCTGGAAGCCGAACATCGAGTAGTACATGTAAAAGGGAACTGTGGGCACCTTGTAATTGGTGTACGCCGTCCCGGCTGCGGTGAAGCTGGCCATCGAGCCCGCCTCGGTGATGCCCTCTTCGAGGATCTGCCCCTCGCGCTCCTCTCTATAGCTGAGCAGCATGTCCGAGTCGTGCGGCGTGTACTTCTGGCCTTCGGGGGCGTAAATGCCGACCTGCTTGATTGCCGACTCAAGGCCAAAGGTGCGGCCCTCGTCGGGCACGATCGGCACGATCAGCTTGCCGACGTTCTTGTCCTTCATCAGCGCACGCAGGATGGCGACGAAGACCATCGTCGTAGAGACCGCACGATTTTTCGAGCCGCCCAGCCATTCGTTGAAGAACTCCAGCTTTGGCGCCGCGAACTCCAGCTGAAAGTCCTTATGGGGCACCTCACGCGAGGGCATGTAGCCGCCGAGCTGCTGCCGGCGTGCCCGCATGTACTCGATCGCGGGATCGTTCGCCTCCGGCCGGTAAAAAGCTGCATCCTTGGCAGCGCCCTCGGGCAGCGGAATGTCGAAGGTCTGCACAAACTGCATCAGCGCGTCGTCGGTCAGCTTTTTCTCGTTGTGCGCGGCGTTGCGGGCCTGCGTGGAGCCGAACCCGTAGCCCTTCACCGTCTTGGCGAGGATGACCGTAGGGCCGCCCTTGTGCTCCAACGCGCGCTTGTAGGCGTTGTAGATCTTCAGCGGGTCATGGCCGCCGCGGTGCAGGCGTCCAAGCTGCTCATCGGTCTTGTCCTCGACGAGCTTCAACAGCTCCGGATACCTGCCGAAAAATTCCTTGCGCAGATATGCGCCGCCCTTGGCCTTGAACGCCTGGAAGTCGCCGTCCACGCACTCCTCCATGCGCTTCAGCAGCAGCCCTTGGTGATCGCGTTCAAAAAGCTCATCCCAATCCGAACCCCAGACCACCTTGATCACGTTCCAGCCAGCGCCGCGGAACATGCCCTCGAGCTCGTCGATGATGCGCTTGTTGCCGCGCACTGGGCCGTCCAGCCGCTGCAGATTGCAGTTCACGACGAAGATCAGGTTGTCCAGATGCTCACGCGAGGCGAGCGAGATGGCGCCGAGCGTGTCGACCTCGTCGGTTTCGCCATCGCCCACAAACGCCCAGACCTTGCGCTCGGTATGCGGAATCAGGCTGCGATTCTCGAGATACTTCATGAACCGCGCCTGGTAGATCGCGTTCAACGGCCCGATACCCATGGAGACCGTGGGGAACTGCCAAAAGTCCTCCATCAGCCAGGGGTGCGGATAGCTGGAGAGCCCTGGTTCATCGCGCAATTCGTGGCGGAAGTTCTTCAGGCGGGTTTCCTCGAAGCGACCTTCAAGAAAGGCGCGGGAGTATACACCGGGTGAAGCATGGCCCTGGAAGTAGATGAAATCTCCCGGCTGCTCGCCTTTGCCTTCAACGCCGCTCGGGTACTTGGCGCGGAAGAAGTGGTTGAAACCAACCTCCAGCAGCGTCGCCAGCGAGGAGTACGTGGAGATGTGGCCACCGATGCCCGCGTCATACTTGTTTTGCTTGTGCACCATCGCCATCGCGTTCCAGCGGATCAGCGCCTCAACGCGGCGCTCGAGGTTGCGATCACCAGGATAGGGCACCTCGTCATGTTTGGGAATGGTATTCAGGTAGGGCGTGGTGACATCGCCCGTCGCGGGCACGCCGGCCTCACGGGCGCGGGTGCGCAAAGCCGACAGAACCGCCGCGCCCTGTTCCCAATCGTGCGCAACCACGGCATCAAACGCCTCAATCCATTCCGCGATCTCGGCGGTCAGGTCCTGCTGTACGGCCTCGTCTACCTTCAATGCCATCATTTCCCTCTTGCGTGTGTTCCGACCTCTTTACGATATACGCGCCGGGCTGCCGGCGCTACGGTATCTCCGGACTGGAGGACGGATCAAGCGAGGCCAGGAGCGAACCGTGGTGGAGGCGGCCCGCGAGGCCTCTCTGTCGCTCAACATAAAGGCCTCTATAGAAACTAAGGACCTGGCTTAGCCAGCGTAGGGCCGCTGCTCTGCTCGTAAGGCCACGCTCCAAGCATCTGCAAAGCATTCCGCACGGGGTGGAGTGCGTATTCGTTTTCACTTTGCGTGAACATCACACCCGGCCTCTGAGTCACATCTGCTAGCCAAACTGCTGCCAGCGCAAGCATCTTCGCGTTGAACCGGAGCGCAGGAGCGTTGACTGCCTTTATGGAATCCTCCGTGGAATGCGCATCTCTGTCGTAATTGGGAGAATCCTGCAGCATTCCAATACCTGGAAGGCCCGCGTACGTAAAGGCGAAACCGTCCGTGAAGGTCAGAAAGCCGGAAGAGGTATCGACCGATTTCAATGTGTCCGCAGTGTGAAGCAATTCTTTGAACGGCTTCTCCATCTCGGGATGCCCGGCCAGCGGGAACCGTGTGATCGGACCTGCGCCCCAATCCATCACAAGAGCGCATACGAAGTTCGAAAGCTCGGCCCGGTGTTGTTTCACATAAGCCTGAGAACCAAGCAGTCCCTGCTCTTCTCCGGTGAACAGGACGAAGCGGATTGTTCTGTCGGGACGTACCCCAGAGTCATGCACCGCGTGGGCTGCAGTGAGTATGGCTGCTACGCCGGTCCCGTCGTCTGTTGCACCTGGGCTGAGATCCCAGGAATCCAGGTGCGCCCCTACCAAGACGACCTGCTCCGGGTGTGCGGCACCTTCGATCTCGCCCACTACGTTTTCTGCCACGATCGGTCCGTCGGTGAACTCCGTGGCGATGTCCAGCCTGATCTTGGGTGTAGCACCCCGCCTGACCAAACGTTCCAATTGCTGCCGCTGTGCTTCCGGCATGTCCAGAAACGGCACGGAAGACTCCCGGCCCGGATAGCCTATCGGGCCAGTGTGCAGGCTCATTCCTGGGCGAGTAACACCGTCGATCACTGCAAGCGCATGGGCTTTCTCTGCCCATGCTGCTAAAAGGGGTGCGTCAGCAACTCCACGAATCTCGTCTCTCGAGAGTGGAGCAATCAAGACGACTTTGCCGGTCCATCCACACGTTGAATCCTTTTTAAGGGGTGCGTTGCCATCTACCAAGACGACCGTGCCTGAAACGGCACCATGGGTCGATCCTGACCATCCATAAGAAGCAACGGCTAATTCAGCACCGTAGGGCTCTGTGAGGCGAGCGCGTGCGTACAGCCGTTTCCATCCTCGATGCAATGTCCAGTCTTCTGTGTGAACGTGGCTCAACCCGACCCGTCTCATTTCGTCCAGCGCCCATGCTGCAGATTTGTGCTCGGAGGGTGAACCGGTCAAACGAGGACCGAAGCTCTGGGTCAAGACCTTTACAAGCCGCATCGGGTCTGATGTACCGCCCTCTTTCTCGACTGCGCGGACTGCCTCAATCGCGGCCCCGTCGTGCGCTGTCTGCGCCCTGAGTGGTGACGCGAGAAAGGCCGACAGTGTGATTCCGAGAACAACCCACGGCATCCGCATGATGTCTCAATCATGCCTTATAGCTCGCCTGAGTACCGGGAAGTCGGTTTCTCGGAAGTAATCTGGCCCGAATGGGCTTGCACGAACAGATGTCTGCTGCAGCATGGCCAAGGCACATTCGCGCGAGATATTGCCGGGCGGAGCCGCCCTGCTGCGGAGGCGTTCGCGTTTGAGGGTAGAAGCGGCTTAGGCTGCGCCGGGATCGCGAGGCGCGGCTTAGAATGAGGCACATGGAGCAACCGAGCTCAAAAGCGTTTGGGAGGTCCTTGGCGGCGCTGACGCTTGCCCTGGAGGACCAGAAACAGTACCGAGAGGGGCTGCTTTCCGTTATCACCAGAAACTCGCTCATTCTGGAGCTCGAGATCTGCTTCGGGCAGTGCAAGCCGGCCTTGCAGCGCTGGTTTATAGAATTGGATGGGATATCTCCCAGCAGCGTTGAGGAGATGAGCTTTCCGACGTTGATTCGAACGGCGAATGAGTTTGGGTACACCGACGCGAGCGTAGAGGAGTGGATCGAGTTTCGCCATGCGCGCAATCGCGTCGCACCTGCTACAGTGAGCCGATGGCGGAGGGGATCGCCGCGAAGGTCCCCCGATTCGTTGAGGTGGCTTCCGCAATGTTAGACGCGATGCAGCGGAAGGCGAGTGTCGTATGAGTACCTCCACCTCCGAAGCGCTCGCGGTGCAGTTTGTTATGGAAGAGCGGCATGTGGCGCTGGTCCACCAGATTCTGCAGAAGGTGATTCCGGACCGGACGGTATGGGCCTTCGGATCGCGGGCCACGGGCCGTTATCTGAAGCGGTTTTCGGATCTTGATCTCGCGGTAGAGGGCCGGCTTACGTGGCGCGAGCGCTCCACCTTGGCGGAGGATTTTGACGACTCGGCGCTGCCGATCAAGGTCGATATTGTCGAGTTGGACATGGTTGATGAGGACTTTCGGGAGCGCATAAAGCGGGACTTCGTACTCGTGCAAAGCGCGGCAACCATGCCTCCTGAGGTGCGTTGTGGGCTGCCTCAGGTGGAGTAGTCGGCATTGATGGTCACATACTCATGCGTGAGATCGCATGTAAGGAAGCGCGAGTGGCCGTCACCTTGGCCTAGATCGATGGCGATGGTGTACTCGCGGACGCTCATGGCGGCGTGCGTGGCGGCTTCATCGAAGTGCGGGGAGCGGACGCCATAGGCGAAGACCGGAAGACCGGCGATGGATACCGAAACTGTGGCCGGATCGAACGGAACGCCCGCGTACCCGGCAGCGCAGAGCAGCCGTCCCCAGTTCGGGTCGGCGGAGGACCAGGCCGTCTTGCACAGCGGCGAACGGGCGATGTTGCGGGCGATCTGTTTGGCTTCGGCATGGTTGCGCGCGCCAGTGATCTCCAGCGTGATCACGTGGCCCACACCCTCGCCATCGTCGACAATTTGGTGCGCAAGCGACTCGCAGACGAGCCGCAGCGCCTCGGCAAAGGCGGGCAGTACCTTGTCCGTGGCCGCCACGCCACTCTTCCCGCTGGCGAGCAGCAGCACCGTATCATTGGTGGAGGTGTCGCCGTCGATGGAGATGGAGTTGAAGCTGCTCTCCACCGCGGGGCCGAGCACCTCGCGCAGTTGCGCGGGCGTGGCGTCCAGGTCGGTGAAAAGATAAACCAGCATAGTGGCATGGGGAATCAGCTGCGGGCCGATCATCCCGGCGCCCTTGGCGCAGCCGAACAGCCGGACCGGATCGCCGCTGTCGGCTTCGATGGTGGCGCGCGCGACCTTGTGTTTGGTGTCGGTGGTCAGAATGGCGTTGGCGAAGGCGAGCAGATGCTCCGGTGTGCTGCCCAGCGCGGCTTTGGCCGCGGGGATGCCGTCGATGAGCTTTTCCGCCGGCAGCGGCACGCCGATGATGCCCGTGGAGCAGGGAATCACCTCGTCGAAGACGAGGCCGAACTGCTCGGCTACGGCGACGCAGGTGCGATGGCAGGCCTCGATGCCGGGCTCGCCGGTGGCGCAGTTGGCGTTGCCGGAGTTGACCAGCACGGCAGTGACGCGGCCGCCGGTGGCTTCCAGATGCCGCCGGCCAATCGTCACGGGAGCGGCCACGAGCTGGTTGGCCGTGAACATGGCGGCGGCGTTCGCACCGCCTGCGCAGACCGCCAGCGCAAGGTCGGGTTTGCCGCTGGCCTTGATGCCGGCGTTCGCGGAGCCCCATTGAAAGCCCAGCGGAAGTTTAGGAGAGGTTGGCCCGGAAGAGACGGTGCTCACCCTCACACTGTACATACAACACAAAGGGTTTGCACCTAAGTTGAGGCTGCGGCGCAAGTGGCTTTCAGGCTGCTGATATGGGTCCAGTCTTCTGTCCGCCCGAACGCCTTGAACCCGACATAGCCGCGGAGGTGGAGCGTGTCGCCCTCGCGCGTCATCGCGCCGTGATACGTCTTGCCCGTCTTAGGGTCGTAGAGAAGCCCGTCCTCTGCGTGGTCCGGGTCTTTGCGTTGGAACCCAGTCCCGATCTGCAAGCCGCAAAGCCGCTGCGACCGTTTCGCCTCGTCGGGATTTTGCAGGTCTAACGGCGAAGGCGCCTGAGAGCTGATCTGGATAAGTCGAGCGCACACATCCGGGCCGCAAGGGGCGACGCGAATCACCGACCCGCCCGGCTCGCGCCAGTCGCCAACCAGACCTGTGTTCTGGGCGTTTGCAAGTCCGGTCGATGCGGCGAAGAAGGCGAGTGCGTAGAGAGTGCGCGTCATTCCTTCCATCGTAGCTGCGCCGCACCCGCGGCGTATACTCTGGCGATAACACCGGGCTGAGGCGCAGCGACGGTGCGCGGCGAATCCGGGCGGGGGACTTAGGCAGATGAGCACATTCGAAAACGGTTTGGCGGCAGCGAACAGCAATGGTCAGAATGGCAATGGAGAGGATCCGGAGACACGCTACGGGGTGCCGCAGCCGCGCCGCGAGTGGATCGTAAAGCGCAAGGAAGAGGCGGCGCGCAGCGGCGACTGGAACATGAGCCAGATGCACTTCGCGCGCAAGGGCCTGATCACCGAGGAGATGGCCTTTGTCGCGCACAAGGAAAAGCTCTCCCCGGAGTTGGTGCGGTCGGAGATCGCCAAGGGAACGATGATTATTCCGGCCAACATCAATCATCCCGAGTTGGAACCGATGGCGATCGGCGTCGAATCGCTGTGCAAGATCAACGCCAATATCGGCAACTCGGCTTTGGTTTCGAATGTGGATGAGGAGTTGCGCAAGCTGCACACGGCCGTACATTATGGCGCGGACACCGTGATGGATCTTTCCACCGGCGGCGATATTCCCATGATCCGCGAGTCGATTCTGCGGCACTCGCCGGTGCCGATCGGCACGGTGCCGCTGTATGAGGCGTTGAGCCGCGTGAAGCGGGTCGAGGATCTGAACATTGATTTGTATCTTGAGGTCATCGAAGAGCAGGCACAGCAGGGTGTGGACTACTTCACGATTCACGCGGGCGTTCTGGTGCAGTACATTCCGCTGGTCTCGAAGCGCATTACCGGTATCGTGAGCCGCGGCGGAGCGATTCTTGCGCAATGGATGACCGCAAATCACAAGCAGAACTTCCTGTACGAAAACTTCGACCGCATCACGAAGATCATGGCCAAGTACGACGTCAGCTACTCCCTGGGCGACGGGTTGCGGCCGGGCTCCGTAGCCGATGCGTCCGACGAGGCGCAGTTTGCCGAGCTGAAGACATTGGGCGAGTTGACGCGGCAGGCCTGGAAGGACGATGTGCAGGTCATGATCGAAGGCCCCGGCCATGTGCCGATGGACAAGATCAAGGAGCAGGTCGAGAAAGAAGTCGAGCTCTGCGACGGCGCGCCGTTTTACGTGCTCGGTCCGCTGGTTACCGATATTGCCCCCGGCTACGACCACATCACCTCGGCGATTGGCGCGGCGATGATCGGCTGGCACGGCGCGGCGATGCTCTGCTATGTCACGCCCAAGGAGCATCTCGGGCTGCCGAACGAGAAGGACGTCAAGGACGGCATTATCGCTTACAAGATTTCGGCGCACGCTGCCGACATTGCACGTCACCGGCCCGGCGCTCGCGATCGTGACGACGCTATCTCTCATGCCCGTTATACCTTTGACTGGGACAAGCAGTTCGCCTTGTCGCTGGACCCGGAGACGGCCCGTGGCATGCACGACGAGACGCTGCCGGACGACTACTACAAGGAGGCGGCGTTCTGCTCCATGTGCGGCCCGAAGTTCTGCTCCATGAACTGGTCGAGCAAGGTCGACAAGTTCAATGAAGAGGTGCATGGCCTGAAGAAGCCGGATCTGACGCAGATCGTCACGGAACAGATGGCGTTGCGCGGCTGAGGTCGCTTCGGTCGCCAGGCGCCGTCGCCTTCGCGTCCTCTGCGGAGGCTTCCTTTGTGTCCTTTGCGTTCCGTTTTTTAAGAACAACGGCGAACGCGGAGGACGCAAAGTATTGACGCAGAGGACGCAATGGAGAATCGGCTCCGAGGGGCGAAGCTCCAGGTAGAGCCCCAGTCACCCCGGTCTAACGGCCACGCGGGGAGGTCCATGCGAGGTGCGAGCCGTTCTTCCGCGCGAACAGGTGAGCGCGGCGCTCCAGGCGTGCCTCTTTGAAGCTGAGAAACAGGTCCAGCACGAGCGGCGAAAGAATGACGGCGAGAATGCAAAAGATCAGGATCAGGGGATACATGAAGCCTCCGCGGGAGTGGAGTGGAACTTTTCGCCCGCAGAGGTATCATCGGCAGTCCTCGAAAAAACTTCAGTGCCCCGGACCGGGAGTACACCACCGTAACTACATCGCAGCCTTCTCCAGGACCGTTGCTGCCCGGGTCAGCGCCGCTGTAAGCGCGTCCAACTGCGCTTGCGTACGTGCGGAATCCTCAGCATCGATGCCCTCATTCACACCGGGAATGACCACGGCAGCGTAGCCGGTGTACTCCCCCGGCGCATAGATGGTGTGTTTGAACCAGGGACGCTTTGGCAGCCCCTCCTCGTTCAGCAGACCCTCTTCCGCGTCGCGTAATGCGACATTCAGCGCCTTAGTGCCGGTCGCCGACGGCGTGTTTGCGGCGCCGGTGACCGCCATCTGTCGCGAATAGATACGATCGCCTGCGGCCTGGAAGCGCGTGGCGGCCTTAAGCGCCGCGTCGAAGCTCACCTGCAGCTTGCCGTTGACAGCTCGCGCCTGCGCCGCGCTGAGATAGTTCATGACCTCGCGGCCGTACAGGCGGTAGTTGTAGGGCAGCACGTCGGCGTCGGCCATATGGAGGATCTCGATGCCGAAGACCCGGGCCTGCTGCTGTTCGAAGACAAACGTGGGATCCGCGTTGCGAATGAACCAGTTGTAGTCGTCGAAGGTGGAGTGGTAGACGCCGTAGGGGCCGTCGGAGCCGATGTCGGTGGACGGTACGCCTAGGTGTTGGATGAATGGCGTGTAATCGGAGCCGGAGCCCAGGTCCCCGACGCGCACACCGTCGGCGTTCACGTTGGAGTTGGAAGGCGCGTTGAAGGGGTTGGCAGCCCCGCGGCGACGTGGGTTGTCGGCCTGGTCGTGCAGCCAGTGGTCATACACGCTGCCGCCCTTGGCGCTGGGCACCTCACGCGTCACATCGCGCACGAAGTCCTTCAGCGAGGGAACGGCGGAGGCGTTGAAGTTGGGGCCGGAGACCCCGACGTCCGTGTTGAAGTACGCGACAGCGTGCGCGAGGTGCTCCGCATGGTCCTCCGCCCATTCCGTGGAGCCCATCAGGCCCTCTTCTTCGGCATCCCAGCTCGCGATGACGACGCGGCGCTTCGGCTTCCAGCCCCCCTTCAGCAACTCGCCGAGCCCATGGACGGTCTCGAGCATCGCCGCCGTGCCGCTGTTGGGGTCGACCGCGCCGTAGACCCAGGCATCGCGATGGTTGCCGGCGACCACCCAGGCGTTCGGATCCTCGGGATCGGTGCCCTCGATGGTGCCGATCACATCCCAGATCGTGCGCAGTTTGTAGTCCTGCTCCAGGTGCATGTGCACCTTCACCGCGCCGGTGCCGCCGAGGTGGTACGCGAAGGGCAGCGCGCCCTGCCAGTCGTGCGGAACGTTCGGGCCGTCCAGCGCTTCCAAGATGGGCGCGGCGTCCTTGTAGCTGAGCGGGTTCACCGGGATGGAGGGCTGGTTCATCTTGGCCGGGTCGGTGATGCGCTTGGAGTCGGGCAGATCGGGCGTGGACGCGATGCCGGGGGTCTCCGGATCACCGGGGTAGAGCGGCAGAAACTGCACGGAACCGCGCTGCACGGCGGAATCGGGACGGTAGGGACCACGCGGATACTTGTCGCCGCGGGCATAGCCGTCATCGGCCGGGTCGGAGAAGATGATCACGCCCGCCGCACCGTATTGCTGCGCAATGTAGGCCTTCACGCCGCGGAAATTGCCGCCGTAACGTACCAGCACGATCTTGCCCTTGACGTTGATGCCCAGCTTGGCAAGCTGCTTGAAGTCCTCCAGGGTGCCGTAGTTCGCGTATACCGCATCAGCGGTGACATCGCCCGAAGCGGAGGAGCCGTTGAAGGCGGGAAGAATCCGCTTGTCGTCCTGGAACGGATCGCCGCCATAGGCGTTCGGATCGACATGCTCGGGCGTGGGTCCGGACATCAGCTGCTTGCCCTGTGCGTTTACAGCCGTGATCTCAATCTTGACCGGCTTGTTCAGCAGGACCTTGTAGGGCACGATCTGCGTTTCGAGTCCGGCGGCTTTGAACTTCGCGGCAACGTACTCCGCCGTGGCGTAGTCTTCGGGCGAGCTGGCCCAATGCGGCGCCTTGGTGAGCTCCTTCAGGTGTGCCCCGGCGAGCTTGGCATCCGGCACGGCCATAAAGGCTGCGTCCCACTTGGCCTCCTGCGCGAAGTTCGCAAAGCCGAAGACGGATTGGGGCGCAGAAGGTGCTTGGGCGAAGCTCAAACCACCCGCAACGAAAAAGACGGCCGAAGCCGTCCGAAGACGAACCATGTAGACCTCCGAAAGTGTAGTGAAACCGATTAAACCAGCGTAACGGGAGGGACAGGCTGCGCGCAGAACTTGCAGCGGCTAGCCGCCAGGGGAATGTCGCCAAGGCATTGCGGGCAGGCACGCATGCTGGGTAGCTCGGCCTTGGGTGGATTGAATTTTTTCAACAGGTACTGCGTTGGGAGCACAAGGAAGAAATACACCACGGCGGCGATCAGCAGAAAGTTCACGATCGCGGTAAGAAAGGTGCCGTACTTGATCTCACCGCCATTCACGTTCGCCACCAGGTAATCGAAGTTCGGCTTGCCGATGATAGCGCCGAGCAGGGGATTGATGATGTTCGTTGTCAGCGCGGTCACGATGGAGGTGAAGGCGGCGCCGATGATGACGGCAACGGCCAGGTCCATTACATTGCCGCGCAAAATGAAGTCACGGAATCCTTTGATCAAGACGATCTCCCTTTCTTCAGTTACATCCAAAAAACTGGCCGGAAACTGCGCCGAGTATATCCCACGGCGCTTCTCGCACCGTAGGCGCTCGATTCGTATCCCGGCCATGCAACAGTTGAGGCTGTTCCTGCTTCAACACGAGAAGGGTAGGCGAGATGACGACGAAGAAGACCGGCAGCAAGTCAGCGGGAAAGAAAGCAGCGAAGAAAGCGTCCGAATCTAACGCGACAGGATCCATCGCGACAGGATCCATGCCGAAGGCGGGCAAAGACCCGCAGGGTGGCTTAACCGCGAAGGGACGCGCGTATTTTGCCAAAAAGGAAGGCTTGCATTTGCGGCCTGGCGTACAAGGGCCGGCGGACACACCGGAGAAGATGGTGCGCAAGGGTTCGTTTCTGCGCCGTCACTTCGCGCACCCACGCGGACCCATGAAGGATGAAAAGGGCGAGCCTACGCGCCTCGCGCTAAGTGCCCACGCGTGGGGCGAGGATGTTCCACAAACGGCGACTGATGCGAAGAGGCTGGCGGAGGAGGGGCATGAACTGCTGGAGCAGTATCACGAGATCAAGGAGGCGGGCGGCAGCGGGTCCGAAAAGCGAAAAAGCGCCGCGAAAAAACCATCCGAGAAGCCGGCCGCGGCGAAAAAGGCCGCGGCGCGAGGCTCCTCAGTGGGTTCAGGGAAAAACACCGTGTCGAAGAAGGGTAGCGCGAAACTAAAAGCGAATCGCACCACGCGCTAGGAAGTGTCTGTGCGAATCACGATCATTGTACAAAGTGCATCATCCTACGAGGTGCATCTTGGAACAAGGTGGGGAGGGAGCGTGGGGCTTCAGTCCCACGAAAAGGAGAGTCCAAATACATGGGCTTTAGCCCAGGGCTCTCTCCGCTGTCAGCGCAAAACCCGGGGCTGAAGCCCCGTTCTTCTCCGCACTCGATGTCCGGGCTGAAGCCCGGACCTACCTCCGAAATACAAAAATGATTTACACAGACACTACCTAACGCACAGGGCCCGCTCGGCGTCTTTGATGAGGCGTGAAGTTCCCTGACGTATTCTCGGGAGATGCGTCCTACAGGTGTGCGGATCCGGTTGCTCTCCTTTGGTCCCTGGCGGACGCTCTTGCCCGAGGGCGGAGAGCTGCGCGAGCTCTCCGCAAGCAGTTCTGTGGCTGACCTGCTGAACTTGCTACGGGCAGAGGGACGCTTCCAGGCCGACGCGCTGCATTCGGCGGCGGTGGCCGTGAATCAGGAGTACGCGCAGCCCAACCATTTGCTGGCCGATGGCGATGAGGTCGCCATTCTTCCACCCGTAAGCGGTGGCTCCGATGCGCTCGTGGCGATCGTTCGTGCGCCCATTGCAACTGAGGCGATATCGGCAGAGATCAAGGCCGGTGGTGACGGCGCGGTCTGCGTCTTCGACGGCATCGTGCGCAACAACACGCGTGGCCGTGAGACGCTGCATCTCGATTACGAAGCGTATGAAGAGATGGCGCATAAGCAGATGGAAGCCTTGCGTGCGGATGCCATCGCGCGCTTCGGTGTGCGCGAAGTGGCCATTGTGCATCGACTGGGCAGGCTTTTCGTAGGCGAGACAAGCGTGCTGATCGTCGTCGCTTCCGCCCATCGAGGCGCGGCATTCGATGCCTGCCGCTGGGTCATCGACACGCTGAAGAAGACTGTGCCGATCTGGAAACACGAGCAGTTCGTCGATGGCGCTGTGTGGTCCGACGGCGAACCCTTTCCCGAGGCGATCGTTGGAATTGTTGGAGGAGCACCGCGGTGAGGCTTCGCGCTTCTGGTCCAGTATTTGCGCTGTTGGCTTTGCCTTTGGTCTCCTTCGCCCAGGGAGCGGTTCCTATCGAACGGCGCACCCCGGCGCAGGCTCCCACGGAGACGATTCGTGTGGAGAGCCGGCTGGTGAACGTTGCCTTGAACGTCGTCGATGAGAATGGCGCACCGGTGGGTGGGCTTACGCAGAATGATTTTCTGCTGACGGAGGATGGGAAGCCGCAGCACATTGCGATCTTTGAAAAGGAGTCGTCCACGCCGCTCAGCATCGTGCTCGCGCTGGATGCGAGTGAGAGCGTACTCAGCGATCGCGGTTTGGAGCGGGAGGCGGCCAAGAGCTTTCTTAAGGGTCTGGTGCGGCCGCAGGATCGCGTGGACCTGATGAGCTTCGCGGACAACGTGGATGAGGTCGTCTCGTTCACGAACGATGTGAAGTCTGTGGATGGGGGCATCGGACGTATCCAGCGCGGCGAGGCAACAGCGCTCTACGACGCGATCTATCTCGCCAGCCAACGTCTCGCGCAGGCTCCTGCCGTGCAGGGGGAGCGGCGTGTCGTGGTGCTGATCACGGATGGCGAGAACACCACGCATCACGGCAGCTACGATGCCGCCCTGGAACAGGCGCAGCGCGCCGGGGCGATGATTTATTCGCTGATCATCGTGCCTGTGGCGGCGGACGCGGGGCGCAATGAGGGTGGGGAACATGCGCTGATCCAGATGGCGCATGACACCGGCGGAAAGTATTACTACGTCGAGGACAAACATGATCTGGCCCCGGCCTTCGCGCACGTCTCCGAAGACCTTCGAACGCAGTACACGATCGGCTACTATGCCCCGCAGCAGGGCAAGGATCCCTCCGGTTTGCGGCAGATCGGCTTGCAACTGAAAGATCCTGCGCTTCGCAGCCGTTATACCCTCCGCTATCGCACCTCGTACTATGGGCGGCGGCAGACGTCGTCGTAGGGAAAGCTCATTACGTGAAGGTGTGCCGCGGCACGAAAAAGCAGATCTCTCGGCTTCCACCCCAACGAGCAAAGAACGCTCGCTGGGAACCCCGGCTACGCTGCGGGATGACAAACCAACCGCAAAGGTACAATCGCGGCATGGTGACAAAGAAGCGGCACGGCAAAGGCGGACCGCCGTCGGGCGAGACCGGGCAGGAGGCGCTTTACCTCAAATCGCTAAGCGACCGGCAGGTGCCGGTGGCGATCAAGCTGCGTGACGGCGAGGTCGTCAACGGGTGGATCGAGTACTTCGACGACATGATGCTGCGGCTGACGCGCGAAGGCAAGCCGAACCTGTTTATCTACAAGTCGCAGATTCGTTCCATCACCGAAAGCACGGCGCCGGGCGTACGCCGGGCAGCTTCGCGTGTTGAAAGCACAGCGCGTTAGATATTGTCTGTGTGTGTGATGGAATGTCTGTGTGTTTGCTTTTCGGAGGTAGGTCCGGGCTTCAGCCCGGACATTCAGCGCGGAGAAGAACGGGGCTTCAGCCCCGGGTTTTTCGCTGATGCTGGAGAGAACCCTGGGCTAAAGCCCATAAATTTGGCTCTTCTTTCGTGGGGCTGAAGCCCCACGCTCCCTCCCAAAATGCACCTCGAAGGATAATGCACCTCGAAGGATAATGCACCTCGTACGCTGATCGTGATCACATACAGACACTGCCTAGCGCAGTTGTAGTGTCGAAAAGGGAGGCTCGCACACTTTGGCAGATTTCCAGCAGTTTGTTGAGGTTGCGGAGGGCATCGCACGCGAGGCGGGAGCGTTGCTGCGCGAGTTTTATCATCGCGGCGTGCGCACGGAGTACAAGGGTGACGTGGATCTCGTCACCGAGGCGGACCGCGCCAGCGAAAAGCTGATCACGGAGCGGCTCCATGCAGCGTTCCCGGATCACGGCGTGTACGGCGAAGAGGGCACGCGCTCTGCGTTGGAGAGCGAGTATCGCTGGTACGTCGACCCGCTGGATGGCACCACGAATTTTGCGCATGGGTTTCCTGCGTTTTGCGTGATTCTGGGTTGCGAGCATCGGCCCGCGGGGCTCGCACCCGGTCAGGATGGCGAGATGGTGGCGGGCGTGATCTACGATCCGCTGCGGGATGAGATGTTTTCGGCGGCGCGTGGCGGCGGGGCGAATTTGAATGGCGAAGCCATTCATGTGTCGCGTACAGGCAAGCTGCAGGAGTCGCTGATTGCGACCGGATTTCCCAGCCAGAAGCGGCATCGCAGCCCCAACGTGCACTTTTACCAGGAGTTCACGCTGCGCTCGCATGGGGTGCGGCGGGCGGGCTCTGCGGCACTCGATCTGGCGTATGTCGCCGCGGGACGCCTGGACGGCTATTGGGAGTTCATCCTGAATCCCTGGGACACCAGTGCAGGGTATCTGCTGGTGGAAGAGGCCGGCGGCGCCATCACCCACTTCGATGGCGGCAAATTCACGCTGGACAGCCGTGAGGTTTTTGCGACCAACGGACGGATCCACGCTGAGATGCAGGCGCTGTTCGCGGACATGTTCGCCGGGCGCCATCTCGAACCCATTCCGACGCCGCAGGAGTTCGCGGCGCGGCGTGCGGCGGAGGCGGCGAGTCGCTGAGCGCCTGAGGCTTCGCCTGCGCCGCTTGCTTTTCCGATAGAGCTTGGCTTTCCGATAGAAGTGTCATGCAGGTGGCGGGCATTGGACCGCTCGTCATTCCTTGTTAGAATCGTGGTTGGACAGGCTAAAGCCTCAATCGGACGAAGGCCAGCTTCGCTTCAGGAGACACAGAATCATGGCGTATGTCATCGCAGAACCCTGCATCGGCACCAAGGATAGTGCGTGCGTGGACGCGTGCCCGGTGGATTGCATCCACCCCAAAAAGGACGAGACCGGCTACGGTGAGGCCGAGCAGCTGTTTATCGATCCGGTGGAGTGCATCGACTGCGGCGCCTGTGTGCCCGTGTGCCCGGTTTCGGCGATCTATGCGGGCGACGATCTGCCGGATAAATGGGTCGACTTCAGCACGAAGAATGCGGCTCACTTCGGGCGGTAGGTTCCATTCGGCAGTATGGGGGATGAACGCGCGGCCTCGGTCGCGCGTTGCTCTTTATCTGACGAAAAGCAGCTGACGAAAAGCGGAACGCAAAGCACGCAAAGGGTGCGACGCAGAGATCGCGGAGGCCCTTTGCGTTCTCTGCGTCGCACCCTTTGCGCTCTCTGCGTTCTGCTCTCTGCGTTCCGATCCTTTGGATGAGACGATAACCCGTGGCGCAAGGCAGGCTCATCCCGCATTACGGCGAGGCGATTGTGCTGCGGACGTGGCCGTTCCTTGAGGCCGATCTGCTGGTCAGCCTGCTGACCCGCGAGCAGGGCGTGGTGAAGGGCGTGGCGCGGCATGCGCTGCGCAGCCGGCGGCGCTTCGGCGGCGCGCTGGAGCCCGGGACGCAGGTTCTGGCGCAGTACACCGAACGTCCGCGCGAGGATCTGGTGCGGCTGGACAGCTTCGAGATCCTTTGGTCGCCTTTGCGCTCCCCGGTGGATACGCTGCGGCTGGCCGGCATGCAGCTGGTTCTCGAGGTGCTGGAGGGCGCGCTGCCCGAACTCGCACCGGAGGACAACATCTTTCGCCTCGCGCTGGCGACTTTGCAGGCCATGGAAGACCATACGGTGTGGTTGCCGGTCACGTACTTCTGTGTGTGGATGAACCGGCTGATGGGCTGGCTGCCGGAGTTGGGGCATTGTGCGGTGTGCGGCTTGGATCTCCGTGGTGCGGAGGTTTACTGGTCGCCCGTGGCGGACGGGGTAACGTGTGCGGATGACCGAAAAACGCACGGCGGTTCTCTAGTGCCGGCGTCTGTTGCGGAATCTTATGCAATGGCCCATCAATCGCTGCCGGGGATGCTGGCGAAGGGAGCGTGGACGCGTGAACAGGCATCTGACTTGCGAGCCTTTGCCTTCGCGGGTCTGGAACGGCATCTGGAGCGACGGCTGCGCAGCGCGGCTATGTTGGGACGGATGTAAATTGCCTGGGCGGATGGTAAGGTTTGGTGCGGGTGCTCCGTTTTCGATGCTGTTCTGGTCTCGGCAGGTGATGCGGAGCCATCTGATTTTGAGGGAGTCAGCGCGATGAACGAAACTCCGGCTCTTTCTCGAAGCCCCCTTTTAGCTGTGTTGCTGGTGTGCCTGGTGATCGCTTCAGGCTTTGGGGGAATGCTGCTGGCCAAGCACTTCCACCGCGCGGATATGCCGGTGCAGGCTTCCTCGGACGCCGGGCCTGCGCTGCCGGTCTCCCCCGCTGCGAAACCAACGTTGGTGGAACAGGCGCAGCCACCCTCGTCCGGCAGCACGAGGGGCTTGCGCGCCACCGTCGCTGCACCTGAAATCCCCGCTGCGGCGGACCCTTCGCGGGGCGGTCCAGCTCCGGGGAGCCCTGGGTACATCACCGAGGACAAGCAGATCGGGCTTGTACTGCGGCGGTGGCAGACGGCATTGCTGTCGAACGATGCGGCGCAGGTGGCGCCTTCGTATGCGACATCTGTGGAACGGTACTTTCTGCGCACCGATGTGAGCCGGGCATATGTGCGCGACTATATGCAGGCAGAGGAGGAGCGGGGAACGACGCTGATGACCTATGACCTCCGCGACACGACCATCGACCATGTGAGTGCGGACGAGGTGGAGGTGCGATTCGTGGCGAATTTCTCTGTGAATGCGCCGAAGGGAATGAAGACGGGCAGTGCGCGAACGCTGCTGAAGCTGCGGCGGGAGGACGGGGATTGGAAGATTTTTTTTGAGCGGGATTTCAATTCGCAGGGCGAGTGAGCTGTGCCCGAGTGTCCTGAATCTAAAGTTCGCACCAAGGAGTTGTCATCCTGAGCGCAGCCGGGGTCCCCAGCGAGCGTTTCTCTGCTCGCTGGGGTGGAAGCGAAGGACCTGCTTTTCCCTGTGGTTAGCGACAACGCTGAAGTGTTCAACGGTGGCTTCGACGTGGGTACAATCCAGAAATGGCTGACTTAAAGACAGGAGCGCTGACCTTTCAAGAACTCTTGTTGTCTCTGCAGCGGTTTTGGGCGGAGCGGGGCTGTGTTTTGCAGCAGCCGTATGACCTTGAGGTGGGCGCGGGGACGATGTCGCCGGACACGTTTCTGCGGGTGCTGGGGCCTGCGCCGGTGCGCATTGCGTATGCGCAACCTTCGCGTCGGCCTGCGGACGGGCGGTATGGCGAGAATCCCAACCGGCTGTTTCGGCATACGCAGTTCCAAGTGATTCTGAAGCCGCCGCCGGAGCGCGTGCAGGAGCTGTATCTGGAGTCGCTGGAGGCGATCGGGATCGACCTCCGCCAGCATGACATCAAGTTTGAAGAGGACAACTGGGAGTGGCCGGTGGGCGGCGCCTGGGGCGTGGGCTGGCAGGTGATGTTGGATGGCCAGGAGATCACGCAGTTCACGTACTTTCAGCAGTGCGGTGGGATGGATCTGGACCCGATCTCGGGCGAGATCACGTATGGGCTGGAGCGGATTGCGCAGTTCCTGCAGGACCGGGACTCGATCTATGACATCGTTTGGTCGCGCGATCCGGCGACGGGCAAAGAGCTGACCTATGGCGAGGTGCGGCTGCATGAAGAGCGGCAGTTTTCGGCGTATGCGTTCGACTATGCCGATGTGGACAAGCTGTGGGAGCATCTGCGCCTGTATGAGGCGGAGTGTCTGGCGCTGCTGGAGCGGGGGAAGGCAGTGTTTGGCGAGTTGGCGGGTTGGCGAGTTGGCGAGTTGGCGGATCCTGTGCAGGTGGAGCGGTTTCCAACCTTGGGGGCTTATGAGCTGGCGTTGAAGTGCTCTCATGCGTTTAATTTGCTGGATGCGCGGGGGGCGATCTCGGTGACGGAGCGGGTGGGTGTGATGGCGCGGGTCCGGACATTGATTGTAGGCGTGGCGAAGATGTATGCGGAGCAGGAGCGTTTGGCGGCGCTTGGGGCGTTGACGGTCGCGTAGGTGAGAAGCAGGTTCCCTTCGGGAATGACAACAAGAAAAGCAAGGCGAGAAGCAGGTTCCCTTCGGGAATGACAAACAAGAAAAAAAGCAGGGACAACAGCGGGTTCCCTGCGGGAATGACAACAAGAAGAGCAAGAGCAACAGCAGGTCCTTCGCTGCGCTCAGGATGACAAGGGTTATGAGGGACGGGATCGAGTTGCATGCCTGATTTTTTGCTGGAGATCGGATTGGAAGAGGTGCCCGCGCGGATGATCGCCGCTGCCGAGGCAGAGTTGCTGCGGCGCACGGTGGCGTTGCTGGAGCGCGAGCAGTTATGGGCGCCGGGCGCGGTGATTACGGAGACGAGTGCGCGTTCGTTTTCCACGCCGCGGCGGTTGGCGGTGATGGTGAAGGATGTGCTGGAGCGGCAGCCTGATCTGACCGAAGATCTGAATGGACCGGCCGTGAAGATCGCATTCAAGGATGGGCAGCCGACCGCCGCGGCTGAGGCGTTTGCACGCAAGGCGGGTGTTCCAGTTGCGCAGCTGAAGACGGTGAGGACGCCGAAGGGCGAGTATCTGCAGGCGTCGGTGACGAAGGCTGGGCGGACGGCGGCTGAGGTGATCGCGGCGGAGATGCCGCGCGAGATCGCGGCGATCTACTGGGCGAAGACTATGTACTGGCTAAGCCCCAACAGACAAAAGACAAACGCTGAAGATCCCGTGCGCGCAGAAAAGCCCCGCCCGAGCGAGCAAAGCTCGCCGGGAGCCCGGGAGCGGTTCGTGCGGCCGGTGGAGTGGCTGTTGTGCCTGCTGGATGATGCCGTTGTGCCGGTGCGGTTTGGCGGACGCGAGGCGGGGCATGTGAGCTTTGGCCACCGTGTGTTGTCTACCGGCGAGCCAAGTGAGATTGTGGTGCCGGAGAGCTACCTGGCACAGCTGCGCGGCGAGTATGTGATGGCCGATGTCGAGGCGCGGCGGCATCGGATTCGCAAGGAGCTGGATCGCGTGTGCCGCACCGTGGAGGGCGCGCGTTGGCGTGAGGATGAGGCGCTGGTCGATAGCGTGACCCACCTGACGGAGTGGCCGGAGGTGCTGCTGGGTGGGTTTTCTGCGGAGTTTTTAGAGCTGCCCGAAGAGGTGCTGGTGACGGTGATGCGGGATCACCAGAAGTACTTCGCCGTGGAGGATAAGAGCGGCAGGTTGATGCCACATTTTCTTACCGTGTTGAATGTTGAGTTGAATGAAAGCAACGCGGCGGTGATCCGGCAGGGCAACGAGCGGGTGTTGCGGGCGCGGTTCAACGATGCGCGGTTCTTCTGGCAGGTGGACCGGCGGGTCTCGTTGATGGATCGTGTGGCGTTGCTGGAGAAGGTGACATTCCAAAAGGATCTGGGCAGCTATGCGGCGAAGACGGGGCGTGTGCTGGTGCTGGCTCGGCGGCTGGCAGAAACTGTCGCAACGCAGGGAACGCGTGTGGATGGGCCGGCGCTGGAGCAAGCGGTGACCCTGGCGAAGAGCGATCTGACGGCGGAGCTGGTGAAAGAGTTTACCGAGCTGCAAGGCGTCATCGGGGGCCTGTATGCGCGGGCGGAGGGCAAATCCGCGCTGGTGAGCGAGGCGATCTACGACCAGTACCTGCCGGCGGGCTCGGATGACCGGGTGCCACGATCGGTTGAGGGTGCTCTGCTGGGCATTGCCGATCGGGCGGATACGCTCGCCGGGCTGTTTGCGCTGGGGCTGGAGCCGACGGGATCGAAGGACCCGTTTGCGCTGCGGCGGGCGGCGAACGCGATTGTGAAGATTCTCGCGGAGACGGAGCTGCCGCTCACGCTCGACGTGATTGTGCAACATGCGGCTTCGAATGAGGCTGCCGAAGGGCGCCTGCGGTCGTTCTTTACGGAGCGGCTGAGCTTTTATCTGCGCGAGGTGCGTGGGTTTGCGTATGACGTCGTGACGGCCGTGCTCATGGCTGATGCTGCGGATGTGCGGGATGCGGTGGAGCGGGCGGAGGCGGTGAGCTCGATGCGCGGCAGTGCGGATTTTCTGGCGGTCAGTGCGGCGTTCAAGCGCATGCGCAACATTCTGGAGCAGGCCGAGGCGAGGGGTGAGGCTTTGGGTGGTGATGACGCTGCTCAGGATTCGAATGTGCTCGAGCAGGCGGCTCTGGCGTTGAAGGCGGGTGAGGTGCGGGTGCGGGTGCAGGGTTTTGTGACGGGGCGTAAGTACAACGCGGCGCTGGAGGCGATGGCGACGCTGCGGCCGGAGATCGACGCATTTTTCGATAAGGTGATGGTCATGGATCCTGACCCTGGGGTGCGCGCGACGCGACTGCATCTGCTGCGTGGGATTGTGCGCGGCTTTGGGGGAATTGCGGATTTTTCCGAGATTGTTACGGCGGGGTAGTGGGATTGCCGATGATTTCTGTGCTGCTACGGGCGGAATACCGGGGTCGCTGCGCTCCGGTTGAGATGATGGCGTAGGGGTGGTGGAACAGAAAGCAGATTCCCTTCGGGAACGACAGAAAAAAGAAATGACAGAAAGAAAAGCGAAGGATAGAAAGAAAAGCTATCGCGTCGCTTTGGCTTTTCTTGTGTGTCATCCCGTAGCATGGCGAAAGGATCTGCTTTCTGTGCTGCTGCATGTCTTCAGGCAGTTAGCCAGGTTGAGCGAAAAGCAGGTCCTTCGCTTCGCTCAGGATGACAGTTTAAAGGGGCGTGCTGCGGGCCGAGTGAGTCGTTACTGCCAATATCGGCGCAGATGTTGCAGGCGCGATCAGGGCAGACGTTGCTGCCGAGATCGGGGCCGGCTCTTAAACGCGATCAATGCAGCCGTTGCAGCCGGGCGATGAGCTTTTCAGCCAATGGTTCGCCGCTTTCTGTCCACAGCAGACGGCTGGAGATGCCGCAGTGTTTTTCTACGGAGAGCGTGAAGGCGAGCAGCTTTTCAACGTTCTGTTGAATGCGCAGGGTGGCGTCGCGGTCGATCTCCGCGCCTTCGAGGAGCTCGTCTTCGAGGGTGAAGGGAGTATCCAGGCCGAAGTCGACGCGAATGTGGCCGCTACTCTCGTAGGTGCCTTCATCGAACTCGGGGCCAAAGCCGATCACGCGAACGCGTGTGGGTTGAAGGCGCCACGCCGAGTCGAGCTTGGCCTCGCCGAGATCGTCGTCCTCTTCCGCGGCGCCCGCGGTGGCGGAGTGGATCGCGGATTCGGGCAGCCATAGCCCCCAGAGCATTTCGAATTCGTAGGCTGTGTCCTCGTGCAGCTGTTCGGTGGCCTCGGCGACAGCATTTTCGATCTTTGCGTCTTCTGTGTCGGCGGCGCGTTTGTCGTTGACATAGACGCGCTGGTAGACGGGGGATTCGGTCCAATCGATGGGATAGGCGCTGGCAGCGGCTACACGGTTGTATTCGCTGTCACTTCTGCCGCCCGCGGAGACCTTCACGAACTGCCGCAGCACCGCGATCACCGCGGCGGGCAGCGCGGCGAAGCGGAAGTTCGGGTACCACAGGCTTAGATAAAGCTGATCTGCCATGGATCCATTGTAGGCCGTTCGTGCGTTACAGGACGGCATGGCGTGGGGTCGTTCGGTGGCAGAGAGCGGCGTGGACCCGATGCGTTTGGATGAGAGGATAGAGATATCTCGATGCGTTGGTCAGCGGAAAAGCTCCGATGGGTGTTGTTAGGCGGGGCGGTGCTGCTGGCGTGCGTGATTGCGGCGGTGTTCGGCATGGCGAACTACCGCGCGGGGAAGATCTGGCAGCGCATTCTGGCGCGCAATGGCGTGAACCTGCAGCGCGAAACGAATGGGTTTACCTATTCGCAGTCGAACGGCAAGCGCACGGTGTTTACGCTGCATGCGGCGAAAGCGGTGCCGCAGGGAAACCAGAAATGGACGCTGCACGATGCGGTGTTGATCCTGTATGCGAAGGATGGGCGCACGGATCGCATCTACGGCAGTCAGTTTCAGTATGACCAAGGGCAGGGGATTGCGCGGGCGGTCGGCGAGGTGCACATGGACCTCGAAGCGCCCGCCGGGGCAGCGGGACGGCCGGCGCCGAAGGCCGATCTGAGCTTTACGCCGGGGGATGAGTCGGCGGAGGATCCCTCGCTCATTCATGTGCGCACCAGCGGTCTGGTGTATGTGCGCAAGCTGGGTGTGGCGGCCACGGATCAGCCGGCGGAGTTCCGTTACAAGGGCATGACGTGTACGTCGCGGGGGGCTGAGTTTGACTCCGGGCAGAACGTGTTGCGGCTGCTGGCCGATGTGCACATGACCGGGACGCTGCGGGACGCGCCGTTCACGCTGACGGCGGCCCGGGCGGATCTGGACCGGGAGGCGAATACGGCGAATCTGGTGCATCCTGAGCTCGCTTCAGGGGATCGCGACGGGCGTGCAGCACACGCGATCTTGCTCCTGCGCCGCGATGGCTCTTTGCAGACAGGCGATGCGGACGGTGGGGTGCAACTGCGGTCGAAGACGGAGACGGTGAGCGCGCCCACGATGCACACGGACTTTGGGACGGAGAACCGGCCGAAGCACGCGCTGTTGTCCGGTGGCGTGACGTTTGCGGACAGCGATGCGCAGCGCCCGGCGCGGGGAGCGGCGCAGGATGTGGACCTCAGCCTGTCGGAAATCGGAGCGCTGAAGGCGGCGGCTGCTGACGGCGGGGTGACGTATTTGTCGAGGACGGTGAGTGGGGCAGGCTCGTCGTTGGCGCGGCAGCTGCGGGCGGGGAAGGCGACCGCCGGGTTTGTGCCGGTGGGCGCAGGCGGAAAACGTTCGGTGCTGCAGACGCTGCACATGATGGGAGCAGCCGAAGTCCAGGGCCAGATGCAGGGGCAGTCGCCGGCAAAAGGAGGAGGGCAGCCGCCCACGCTGACGCGCGTGAATGCCGACGATTTGACGACGACGTTTGCGCCCGGCGATGGGCGAAGCTTTGCCTCCAGTGATGGGCGAAGCCCGGAGCTGCAACGGCTGGCGGGGGTTGGCCACACGCAGCTCGAGCAGACGGGAGCCGATGGAGCGCACCAGCTCAGCCGTGGAGATGCCTTGGAGGCGAGCTTCGGGGAGCGGCTCGGGGGCGGCGGGAAGAGTGGAAAAACGGTCGAGCTGGTTTCGGCGGTGCAGAAGGGGCACGTCGTTCTGCAGTCATGGCCGGCGGGCAAGCCGGGGGTTCCGGCAGCGGGTCCGTCGATCGGGCGTGCGCCCCAGGCGACCTTCCAGGCGGCGGCTGGGACGTTGACGCTGACCGGTGAAGGTGCGGCTGGAGGTGGCTCCGGCGCGGAGGTGGAGGACGGGGAGACGCAGTTGAGCGCGGCCACGGTCGTTCTGCACCGGGGCACAGGCGACGGCGAGGCTACCGGCAACGTGCGCGCGACCACCGGTGGCGAGAATGGAGCCCCGGCGACGCATGTGCTCGCCGCCCGGGCTGCGCTGCTGCACCGGGCAGACCTGACGGAGTTTTTCGGGACGGATGCCGAGCCCGCGCGGCTGTGGCAGGGCGGATCGCAGGTGGAGGCGGCAAAGCTGGTGCTGGACGGCGCGCACCATACGCTTGCGGCGCGGCCGGAGACCCGCGACGGGTCTGTTCATGCGGTGTTCAGCAATGCGCGGGGTGCAGTGGGGATGGGGAAGACCTCTGGGGCAGCAAGAACACCTGAGGCTGGGGGGAGTAAGCCGTCCGCGGTGTCGCGCGGCGGCGGACCGCTGGGCGGCCATGTACCCGAGGCCAGCCGCGACGCGGTGGAGATCCGCGCCTCCGCGATGGACTACAACGATGCGCAGCACGAGGCGACGTTTGGGGGCGGCGTGACGGTGCATGGCACCGAGGGCACGATCACGGGCCAGCACGGAGCGGCCTTCCTGCAGCCGTCCGCCGCCAAACTCGCATCGTCGCCGGGCAGCCCGAACGCACACGCGGGCCCGGCGACGACGAATCTGGGCGGAAGGCTGGATCGCTTTGTGGTGCTGGACGAGGTGCGCCTCAGCCAGCCGGGGCGCACGGGAACCGGAAGCCAGCTGACCTACACGGCTGCCACGGACAGCTTCGTGCTGACGGGGACGGCGACGGCTCCGCCGCGCATTCAGGACGCGCAGCGCGGGCTGGTGAGCGGGGCGACGCTTGTGTTTGGCGCGGGCGATAGTAGCATCGTGGTAGGGGGTACGCCGGGCGCCGCAAAAGGGGCAAAGCCCACGCGGGTTCACACGGAAACCGATTTAAAGCAGCAGTAAGCCGACGAAGAACTTCCCCCCAGCAAGAAAGAGCAGCCCCAAGCACGCATGCGAACCCTGGCGACCGAGGAGATTGGCAAAGCATACGGCGGCCGGCAGGTGGTCCGCGGGGTTAGTCTGGAGATTCGCCAAGGTGAGGTCGTGGGGTTGCTGGGGCCGAACGGCGCGGGCAAAACGACCAGCTTTTACATGATCGTGGGGCTGGTGCGGCCGGATCTGGGGCGCATTCTCACCGACGGCGTCGACATCACGCGCACACCGATGTATCTGCGGGCCCGCGAGCATGGCATCAGCTATCTGCCGCAGGAGCCCTCGGTCTTCCGCAAGCTGAACGTGGAGGACAATATCCTCGCCGTGCTGGAGACGCAGCCGGGAACATGGCAGCAACGGCGCCAGCGGACGGAGACGCTGATCAATCAGCTGAGTCTGGGGCATGTGCGCAAGACGCAGGGGTTTGCGCTCTCAGGCGGGGAGCGGCGCAGAGTGGAGATCGCCCGCTGCCTGGCGATCAACCCAGCGTTTATCCTGCTGGATGAGCCTTTTTCAGGCATCGATCCGATTGCCGTGCTGGAGATCCAGCACATCATCCACAACCTGAAGGCGCAGGGGATCGGGATCCTGATCACGGACCACAATGTGCGCGAGACGCTGAGCGTGGTCGATCGCGCGTACATCATCAATGAGGGGCGGATCTTCCGGACGGGGACGCCGGGTGAGCTCGGCCGCGATCCGGAGGTCAAACGGGTTTACCTGGGAGAGAATTTCTCGCTGGGAGACGGGATGGGACCTCCGGCCTGAAGCGCGTGACGTGCTTCGTTCGATGGAGTGGCAACCGGACCTTCGGGTCAGTGGCGCGCGGCGCACGGCGGAGTAGACTGCTTTCAAACGGCCCTCACATCGATGGGCCGAGGCGCGGTCTAAACCGCACCGGTAAACGTTCCATCCTTACCCGACCGCTGGAGATTCCACGTTGTTGCAGCAGAGACTGAACGTAAAACTCTCGCAACGACAGGTCCTGACCCCAGGGCTTGTGCAGATGGTGGGGGTGCTTGCGCTCAACAATCTCGAGCTCAAGGACATGATCAACAACGAGCTGGTCGAGAACCCCGTGCTGGAGGAGATCGAAGACGGGCAGGAGACGCTGGACGAGCGCACCGGCCGCGAAGGCGACCGCGAACGCAGCGCCGAAGATTTGGCGGTCGAGGGTGAACGGCCGGCCGGGGATCCCTTTGAAGAGGTGGACTTCGGCAGCTACTTTCAGGATTACCTGGATCCGGGCTATAAGACCACCTCGACCTTTGAGGAGTACGACAAGCCCTCGTTTGAGCAGTTTCTGGCCAGCCCCAGCACCCTGGGCGACCACCTGATCTGGCAGATCGGCTCCAGGAGCATGACCCCGGCCTTGCGTGGCGCGATGGAGCTGCTGATCGGCAACCTGAACGAGGATGGCTACCTGACGGCCAGCGATGAGGAACTGCTGGCGCTGGGGCACGGCGATCTTTGGAGCGACCCGATGGAGGGGCTGCGCTGCCTGGAGGCGGCGCGCAGGCTGCTATACAAATTGGATCCGGTCGGCGTGGGCGCGCGCGATCTGCGCGAGTGCCTGCTGTTGCAAATCGACGCGCTGCGCAGCGCTGGTGTCGCGGCCCATTCTGACGTCAAGGCGAGTCGCTGGAGCCTTGCCGAGGCGATCATCCGCGAACACCTGCCCTTGCTGCAGCGGCGCGATCTGCGCGAGCTGGCACGACTGTGCCGGTCCACGCTGGACGAGGTGGGAGCGGCCGGGGATGCGATTCGGCGGCTGGACCCGCGGCCGGGGCAGCGTTTCAATCTATCCACCACGCGGCTGATCGAGCCGGATGTGGCTTTCGTGAAGCGCGGCGATGAGTTCGTGATCGTGATGAACGACGAGGATCTGCCTTCGTTGCGATTGAATGCGGGCTACCGGCGCATGATGCGCGAAAGCGGCGTTGAGCGGGATGTGCGCGACTACGTGAAGGAGCGCTATAAGTCGGCGATTCAGCTGCTGCGCAATCTGGAACAGCGCAAGAACACGATTCTGCGCACCTGTGAAGTGATTGTGCGGCGGCAGCAGGATTTTCTGGAGAGCGGCATCGAGGGTCTGCGGCCGATGATGATTAAGGAGGTCGCTGAAGAGATCGGTGTGCATCCTTCCACGGTGAGCCGCGCGGTGGCGAACAAATATGTGCACACGCAGCAGGGCGTATATGAGCTGCGTTTCTTCTTTTCGGAGGGCGTCAACGGCCCCGAAGGCGGCGATCTGCCGCTGCTGCTGCTGAAGCGCAAGGTAAAAAAACTCATCGAGGACGAGGATGCGCGCAAGCCGCTGACCGACGACGTGCTCACGGCGGAGCTGCAGCGGCAGGGCATCCAGGTGACCCGCAGAACCGTGGCGAAGTACCGCGAAGAGATGGGAATTCCGAGTACGCATCAACGCCGCAGTCGCTAGGGGAGGTTGACCCCACAGCCGTCACAGGCATCGAATGGCGGGTAAGGAGTTCGCATGCATATAGAGTTTGTCGGCCGCCACTGTGATGTCACCGCGAAGTTGAAGGCAGAAGCAACGGGGTACCTGGAGCGGATCATTCTCATCGCTTCCAATGCAGTGAGTGCCCGTGTGATCCTGACGGAGGATAAGTACCGCCGCATCGCTGAAGTGGAGCTGCTGATTCCGGGCGGCGATCTGGTAGCCAAATGCGAGGGCACGGACATGATGCAGGTGCTGCATGATGCGCTGCGCCGCATCGAGCAGCAGGCAGTCAAGCACAATCAACGCGATCAGACGATTCGCGATCATCCCAAGCCCATCATGGATCCTGACGGCGATGTGCGCGGCGTGGCCGAGAGCCTCAACACACCGTAGAATACAGACGGTTAAGAGGAAGGGCCCGGTTCGCCGGGCCTTCTTGATTCCGTCTTCGATGGGGCAGCGGCGCGAATGCTACGATGCAGCCATGGCGCCGCGCCGTCCCTCCACAAAGAAGACCGCAAAGTCCCCAACGACCACAAAGAAAAAAGCTGCTCGTGTTGACCTTGGGGAGGGCAACGAGCGCGAGCTTGTGATTCTTACCGGACTCTCGGGCTCTGGCAAGCTGTCGGCGCTGAAGACTTTTGAGGATCTGGGCTACTATTCGGTTGATAACCTTCCCCTGGAGCTGATTCCGCGCTTTGCGGATCTGGTGGCAAAGTCCGCCGAGATCACGCGCGCGGCGCTGGTGGTAGACGTACGCGAAGGCAGCCGGCTGGAGCGTTTTCCGGCGATTTTGAAGCAGGTGCGCAAGGTTCTGCCGACCCGCGTCGTGTATCTGGAAGCCAGCGATGATGTGCTGGTGCGGCGTTTTTCGGAGACCCGCCGGCCACATCCGCTGGGTCGCGGCGATACCGTCGTAACATCGATTCAGGCCGAGCGGAAGCGCCTGGATCCGGTGCGCAATGTAGCCGACATTCTGCTCGAAACCTCGAAGTTCAACGTGCATGAGCTGCGCGCGCACCTGAACGCGCAGTTCGATCGCGGGGATGGAGCGAGCGACCGCAACCTGACCCTCACCGTGAATAGCTTCGGGTTCAAGAACGGTGTGCCGACCGATGCGGATCTCGTGTTCGATGTGCGGTTTCTGCCCAATCCGCACTTTATTCCTGAGTTTCGCAAGCTGACAGGCAAGCATCCGCGCGTGGCGAAGTATGTGCGGCAGTTTCCACAGACGCGCGAGTTTCTCGACAAAGTGACGGACATGCTGACGTTTCTGCTGCCGCACTACATTAAAGAGGGCAAAAGCTATCTCACCATCGGCATCGGCTGCACGGGCGGACAGCACCGCTCGGTGATGATCGCGGAGGAGCTGAAAAAGCGGCTTGGGGCCGCGGGCTACAGGGCGAAGACGGCGCACCGCGATATGCCGCGGAAGGCATAGGCGGGCGCTTATCCATTCTCAATTTGTTGTCATCCCCTCCATTTGCTGTCATCCCCTGCATTTGTTGTCATCCTTTGCATTTGTTGTCATCCCTTGCATTTGTTGTCATCTCGTAGCGCAGCGGAGGGATCTGCTTTTTGCACTGCTGTTCCGTTATGAGTAATCTGCTTCCTCGCTTTTTGCCTCAAAGTGCACGGTGACCCTGGCCGAAAAGCAGATCCCTCCGCTGCGCTACGGGATGACAAGTCTTATGGGAATGACAAGTCTTTATCGGGATGACAAGTCTTTGTGGGAACGAGAAGTCTTTGTGGTTTGCTGTATGGGCACATGTATTTGCTCTATATCCAAATACGCCGAGCACAAGCGAGCAAGGGGCAGAATGAGGGTGCCGAGGCTTTATCCGATTGCCGATAGGGCGACGCTACAGAGGCGCGGCATCCCTCTCGATCTTTTCATCCGGCAGTTGATCGCTGGCGGGGGAGAGATCGTGCAGCTGCGCGACAAAGACGGATCTCCGCAGCAAATCCTTCGTGCAGCGGAGCTGATCGGCGAAATGGTGGCGGGCAGCGGCTGCCTGACGGTAATGAACGATCGTGCGGATTTGGCCGTGCTGGCAGGCTGGTGCGCTGTCCATGTTGGACATCTGGATCTGCCGCCGGAGGCTGTGCGGCGGGTGTTCGGTTCGGAGCCGGTCGTGGTGGGTGTGTCGACGCATACGGATGAGCAGGTCCTCGCAGCCGATCAAAGCTCGGCGGATTACATCGCCGTGGGCCCGGTGTTTGCGACCGGCACCAAGGCCGATGCGGCGCCGGTGATTGGGCTGGAGGGCGTACGGCGGGCGCGGGCTCTCACGCGCAAGCCGATTGTCGCGATCGGCGGCATCCTGCGGGAAAATGCCGCGTCCGTTCTCGATGCAGGTGCGGATTCCGTAGCGGTAATCAGCGGCCTTTTTGCTGAAGGCGAAAGCGTGGAGCAGACCGTGCGGGACTTTCTGCGCCGCTTGCGTTAACGTGGGTGCAACAACTCAAACGTGGCACGAAGCGCATCGCCGTGCAGAAAAGCAGGTCCTTCGGCTTTGCCTCAGGATGACAATGCGTTGGGAGAGCCGGCGACGGCGGCCTTGCCGCGTGGCATGAATGAGCAGCCTGCGCACCTAGTGCAGGGAATGGGGCTGTTCTCCGCGACGGCGATCGTGATGGGCTCGATGATCGGGTCGGGCATCTTCATCGTGCCTGCCGATATGAGCCGGACGCTAGGATCGCCGGCGCTGTTGATCGCGGCCTGGCTGGTGACGGCGGCGATGACGATGATCGGCGCCTTGAGCTACGGCGAGCTCGCGGCGATGATGCCCAAGGCCGGCGGCCAATACGTGTACCTGCGCGAAGGGCTGGGGCCGATCTGGGGATTTCTTTACGGCTGGACGCTGTTTCTGGTCATTCAGACGGGGACGATCGCGGCCGTCGGCGTGGCCTTTGGCAAATTCCTCGGGGTATTTTTTCCCTCAGTGAGCCAGTCACATTGGCTTTGGCACCTCGGCAGCGGCAACATCGGATTGAACACGGCAAACCTCGCCGCAATTGCGGTGATCACGCTGCTGACCTTCACCAATACGCAGGGCGTGAAGCTCGGTGCGGCGGTACAGAATGTCTTTACCAGTGCCAAGGTGCTGGCGCTGCTGGGCGTCATCGCGGTTGGATTGGTGGCGAAAAATGCGAGGGCGATTGCGGCCAACTTTACGGGAGCCGCGGGCGCTGGAAGCCAGTTCTTCGCGAATGCGAGTTTGGGTACACGGCATCCGGTGGAGATCGGCTCGTTCTTCGGGCTGGGCGGCGGGTCCGCGCTGGTGGGCGTATTCACGCTGATCGCGGTGGTGCAGGTGGGCTCGCTGTTCAGCTCCGACGCCTGGAATAACGTCACGTTTACCGCCGGCGAGATTCGCAACCCCAAGCGCAACCTGCCGCTGTCGCTGGCGATGGGCACAGGTGTGGTGCTGCTGCTCTACATCTTTTGTAACCTCGTGTATCTCGCGGTTCTGCCGATGAAGGGAACAGCGGCGGCGACCACGCTGGCGGGAAGGGGGATTGCGTTTGCGGCGGAGGATCGCGTCGCGACGGCGGTGATGGAATCTGCGGCCTCTCAAATTTGGGCCGCGGGCGCAGGACTGGGCGCGAAGCTGATGGCGGGGGCCATCCTGATCTCCACCTTTGGCTGCGTGAACGGGATGCTGCTCGCGGGGGCGCGGGTGTACTACGCCATGAGCCGCGATGGGCTGTTCTTTCAAGCCACCGGCAAGCTGGACGCGCGCACGGGCGTGCCGGTGAACTCGCTTTGGCTGCAGTGGGCGTGGACGTGCCTGCTTTGCCTGAGTGGAAGCTATGGGCAGTTGCTGGATTATGTGATCTTCGCCGTGCTGGTGTTTTATGTTTTGACGATCGTCGGGTTGTTCGTTCTGCGGAGGACGCACCCGGACGCACCACGGCCTTACAAGGCACTGGGATACCCGGTGCTGCCGGCGCTGTACATCGTGATGGCGGTGTGGATCTGTGGTGTACTGTTGCGATACAAGCCTCAGTACACATGGCCTGGGCTGCTGCTGGTGCTGCTCGGGGTTCCGGTCTATCTGCTGCGTGCGCGCGCAACAGCAGCTGAAGCGGCGGATAACAAGGTCTGATGACACAAGTCTAGGGAGACGGAGAACGAGCCGAATGGCGAATCTGCTGGCGATCAAGCCCTTGAGCATGCTGCTGCATGAGGCTGACAACGAGGGCGAAAGCGGTCTGAAGCGCGCCCTGGGACCTTTAAACCTGATCACGCTGGGCATCGGCGCCATCATCGGCGCCGGCATCTTTGTCCTGACAGGCCAGGCGGCAGCCAAACACGCCGGTCCGGCGGTTGTGCTGAGCTTCATTGTGGCGGGCATTACGTGCGCCTTTGCCGGGCTTTGCTACGCGGAGTTTGCGTCGCTGATCCCGATTGCAGGCTCAGCCTACACGTATGGCTATGCGACTTTGGGCGAATTAGTGGCCTGGATCATCGGTTGGGATCTGGTGCTCGAGTACGCCTTCGGCGCGGCCACGGTGGCTTCCGGGTGGAGCGGGTATCTTGTCGGGCTGCTGCAGGACTTCCACATTCACCTGCCGCCGCAGTTGACGACGACTCCGGGCAATGTGCTGTACCTGTACCACGATCGCTGGCAGGCCCTCGCGGCTTTGCCCGTCGGGGTGAACGCGGCTGCGCTGCCGCATGTGACCGGCGTCTTCAATCTGGTGGCGTTTCTGGCGATTGTGGCCATTACAGCGGTTCTGGTAATCGGCATTGAAGAGTCTGCCAACCTGAACTCGGCGATCGTGATCGTCAAGCTGGCCGTGGTCGGCATCTTTCTCGTTCTGGGCATCGGATTTCTGCTCAAGCACCCTGCGGTTGCCCATGCCAACTGGCATCCGTTTATCCCGCCCAGCCAGGGTCCGGGCGCCTTTGGCTTTGGCGGCATCACCGCGGGCGCGGCGTCGATCTTCTTTGCTTACATTGGCTTCGACGCGGTTTCGACGGCGGCGCAAGAGGCCAAGAATCCCCAGCGCGATATGCCGATCGGCATTCTTGGATCGCTGGTGATCTGCACCGTGCTGTACATCCTGGTCTCCGGCGTTCTGACCGGCCTGGTGAACTACCACGCCCTCAATGTGGCCGATCCGGTGGCTGTGGGTATCGACGCGACCGGCGTGCGCTGGGGTTCCATCCTCGTAAAGATCGGTGCGGTCTTCGGGCTGGGCACGGTGATGCTGGTGATGCTGCTGGGCCAGTCGCGGGTGTTCTTCTCCATGTCGCGCGATGGCCTGCTTTGGAAGTGGGCAGGCGCTATTCACCCCAGATTTCGTACCCCGTGGATCTCGAACATCGTGGTCGGCACGATCGTAGCGTTCATGCCGGCGTTGCTGCCCATCGACAAGCTGAGCGAGCTTGTGAACATGGGTACGCTGCTGGCCTTCGCGATCGTGTGCGCGGGGGTCTGGATTTTGCGCCGCCGCAATCCGCACCTGCATCGGCCCTTCAAGACTCCGCTGGTGCCGCTGGTGCCGATCCTGGGCATCCTCAGCGCGCTGTACCTGATCTGGACGCTGCCGTCGCTCACGAAGATCGTTGTGGTGGGTTGGCTGTTTGTCGGGTTGATCATCTACTTCACCTACAGCGTGAAGCACAGCAAGGTGCAGAAGCTGCCGCCGAGTTCTCAGGAGCCGCATGTCGAATACGGCGCGTAGAGACGACAAGACAGAAGGCCCCGGCGAACGCTGCCGGGGCCTTCTGTCTTGGAGACTTGGAGCAAAGTACGCGGCGCACCGTCTAGACCTAGCAGGTGCGAACAGCAGATTTCCTTCGGGAATGACAACAAAAAGGGCGACAACACCGGATGTCTGCATGTGATTCGTTCTAGTTGTGGGAGGACGTTCCATGCGTGTGCGTCGTGCTGGCCTGCGTTGTCACGGTCGCTGGAGGCAGGATCGCCGAGTCTACCGGGGTGGGATCGTCGCGTAGCTTCAGGAAGAGGGTTCCGGCGGATCCTGCAGGATGAGGAACGGGGAGCGTGCCACCGGTGAACCCGTCCGGCACGGGATCGGCGTTGGTGAAGGCCGGATCCGCGCTGACCGACTGCAGCAGAAACAGGTTGGAGCCGGAGAGATTGCAGGCGACCGTGGCATCCGCGCTGCATTGCAGGTGCGCCAGCACGGGCAGACGGACAAGCGTGCCCAAGGGAAGCCAGTCGCTGAAATCTACCAGGTTGTCATCGGCTGGAGCCGAAGCGGAGTCCTGCCTGGCAGCCTGCGCGGGGTCGTTGGAGACGCCCGCTGGCTCAATGTGCTTGTTTTTCGAAGAGGAGTCCGGGAAGACAACCCGCATCTGCAAAGCGCCAAAGGCGCTTGGCCCGAAAGAACGCAGCGGATCCAGGCCGGCAACGACGGTATGAGGGTCCTGGAGAACGAGACCTCCAGCAGGCGCAAGGGTAAGGACTGCGCGCAGCGTTCCATCCAGGGTTTCGATCTCGACGCGACCGTTGCGCGGGAAGGAACTGCGGCTTTTCAGCGTGAAGCTGACATGGGATGCCAGGGGAAGATCATCCGGGCTGGACAGGCTGATCACGGAGCCCGGCTCCGGATCGAAGCTGCGGCTGAGCAGGCTGACCGCGGGACGCGCCGGCAGAACCGTCAGGGGAATGGAAAGCTGCCGGCCGTCGTTCAGCATCATCTGCGCGGAGAGGTGGTCTCCGGGGTGCGTGGGGGGGGGCGGCGCATTCGCGGCCATGCTGACGCGCAGTGAGGTGCCGGGCGCGGCGTCGTTGGGATCGGGCTGCGGCTTGAAGACGAGATCGCCCAGGGTGAGCCGGTCGATGCTGCCGAGGTTCGTGCCCTGCAGAAGCATCGTCCTGTCGCCCGCAGCCAGTTGCACCGAGGCAATGTGGGGCGGATCGGCGAACGTCTTCGCGGAGAGTCCATCCGGCTTGGGCTGCCCGTACTGCTGAATCTCAAGGTTGAGGCTACCGGGGCTGATCTCCCGGTCGCCGGGCAATGCAACGGAGAGCAGGTTTGGATGGTCCCCGTTCGGCTGATCCTTGAAGTTCAAATGAATGGGTTCATGGCCTTGCCCCGGCGTGGCGGAGATGGTGTGCACACACGCGCTGCCGGAGGAGGCGAGCAGAATCTGGCTGTTTTTGCCGGCGATCAGATCGGTGGAGGAGCCGTCCGGGCTGACGATATGCCATTCGCCTCCCGGCAGCTGCTGCAGCTTCATGGTGGGGCCGGTGAAGTGATCGAAGCCCCAGTTGCCTTTTACGGTCCCGGTCAGCGTGACAGGTTCGGGCCGGGTGGGCTTGGGGGCCGGCGCGGATTTGGCGTCAGGGGCGGGATTCTTAGGGTCCCGGGCGGCGTCGCCGGTGGTCAAAGCCTGGCGAGGGTCGCGCAGGGGCACGTGATGCTCGGGGGTCTGTTGCAGCATGAGGCCACCCTCGAAGGCATCGGGGATAAGGGCGATGTCGGGCTCGGCGGGCGCGTCTTCAGGGGTGTTCAGATGAAGAATTAAATTGGTCGCGAAATCGGTAGAGAAGACCAGCGGCGCCCCATCCACCTGGAGCACGACCGATGGCTGCAGGAGACAGGCGACATGGGCTGGGTCGGCGGGACGCAGCGGCGGCGTCTGCACGGCCTGGATGCTGGGAAGGCCGATGACCAGGACGGACTTCGGATTATGAAAGGAGGGCGGGGTATTGAGCCGCAGGTTGAGGGCCTGCCCCTGGGGAAAAGCGATGGCCGGAATGTAGCGATACTGTGCCGTGTGCAGGGACCCCATGATGCGCACGAGATCGACAATGGCCCCCACGTAGGCCGAGTAGGTTCCGGCTCCCGCGAGTTGCGTGTAGCTGGCCTGATTGATGAGGTCCGACCCCGGGCCGTTGGAAAGCGAGGCGACGATCGATTGCCCGTGCCCGTCATCCAGCAGCACCTGGGATCCGCTCTGGGTGAGGCAGTTGAACTGCTGATCTACGGGACGTTTGTAGCAGTCGGCGTTCGGTTTGAGAGCCAGCGTGCGCGCCAGCAGATCGGAGTGGTTCTGTAGTTCTGCCGTATCGGCGGGTGGAACACGGCGTATATCGGCCACGTAGCGCTCGATGCGGGCCTGCTCGAAACCGGCCTCGGCGAGGTCCTGCGAGGCGCGCACGAAGATGCCGGGAGTGCCGCGCACCGCGGATTTCAACGTGGAAAAGTCACCGCCGGTCTCCGGAGCCAGAAAGAGCACGGCCTGCTGCGCCTCGTCGGGCACTGTGATGAACACGCCTTCATCCCTGACCTTTTTGTTCCAGGTCTCGATGCGATAGAACCAGTTTTCAGGGGGCGGATTGGTGGTGCCGCGCAGAAAGACGCAGATCAGAAGGTACTTCACCGACTGCGTGGGGGGCAGATCCGGATGGAGCCAGATCTTGTCGCCAGGCTGCAGGTTCGGAACGGAGGCGATGGGCAGTGTGTTGTTGCCGCGGGTGACGCGAATATCGATTTTGGGGCCGACCAGGTCGAAACGCCCATCGACAGCGAAGGCCGGGCGCAGGGCGGCGAGCAGAAGAAACGCCAAAAACAGTCGTGTCGCCCATTTCACCATGCTGGTTTTTTAGATGCATAGCCTCGCAGAAAATATCCGCGCCGGCATCGCCGAAAACGTGTCAGCGCTTGCGGCGGCTGGGCCCGTCACTCTCTACAAACCCGTCCCGGATGGAAATGACGCGGTGCGCGAACTCCGCGATGTCGGGCTCATGCGTGACGAGCACGATGGTGTTGCCCTGGGCGTGGAGTTCGTCGAAGAGCGCCATGATCTCGACCGAGGTTTTGGAGTCCAGATTGCCCGTGGGCTCGTCGGCGAGGATGATGCTGGGGTGATTCACGAGCGCGCGCGCAATGGCGACGCGCTGGCGCTGCCCGCCGGAGAGCTCGTTGGGCTTGTGATGCATGCGCGTGCCCAGGTTGACGCTTTCGAGCACTGCCTTGGCCCGTTCCAGGCGAGCCGCCGCCGGTGTGCCGTTGTAGATCAGCGGCAGCTCCACATTGTGCAGCGCTGTAGCACGGGCGAGCAGATTGAAGGTTTGGAAGACAAAGCCAATCTCTTTATTACGGATGCGGGCGAGCTCGTCATCGTTCAGCTCGGAGACATCGTGGCCATTGAGCCAATAACGACCGACGGTAGGCGAATCCAGGCAGCCGATCAGGTTCATCAGCGTGGATTTGCCCGAGCCCGACGGACCCATGATGGCGACGTACTCGTTGTGCTGGATGCGGACGTCGACGCCGCGCAGCGCGTGTACCTGCTGGTCGCCCATCTCATAGGTCTTCCACAGGTTGTTGGTGACGATGACATCACCGGCATGCGGTCCGTCCGGGTTGGCGCCCACACGCTCGTGCGCGTCGAGCTCAAGCGGTGCGGTCGTGGTGGCCATCGTGCGTCTCCTCCAAACCTGTGCGCTGACGAGTGAACTCCGTCAACCCAGTTCTAGCTTAGCCCAACTCAGCTGGAGCTATCCGTTGTTGCCGGCGCGGCGGCGGTGTCATGCTTCACGACGGTTCCGCTTTTGAGCACGCGCAGCACCTTGAACCGGCCGGTGGCGACCTCCTGGCCGGCGGCGAGCCCGCTGAGTACCTCGATATCCGTCGTGCCGGAGACGCCCGTGGAGACAGGCGTGAACTTCACCCGCAGTTTGCCGCCATCGGAGACCAGGACATAGACACCTTCGGTGGTCGGCTGCCGGGCGGCCGCGGAGACCGTGTTCGGAGAGGCGGCGCCGTGATTGCGGAACAGCGCGGCCTCGGTTACCGGGTCGCGCTCCACGAGCGATTGCAGGGGAACCGTGAGCACGTCATGCTTGTGTGCGGTGGTGATCTTGGCCGTGGTCGAAAGGCCGGGGCGGAGCTCGGGCGCGGAGCCGTCCAGCGTGACGACGACCTTGAAGTCCTTGGCCTCCTCCGTGCCGGTCACCGACTGCGAGGTGGCGAGGCCGGTGGTGCGCAGCAGGGCCTGATCGCCGACCTCGGTGACGTGGCCCTGGAAGGTGCGGCCCGGGAAGGCATCCACGGTGATCTCGGCCGGCTGGCCCAGGGCTACATTGACGATGTCGGTCTCGTCGACCTTGACCTCGGCGGTGATGACGCTCATGTCGGCGAGGGTCATGAGGGTGGAGCCGCCGGCGTTTTGGATGCCGACGACGACGGTTTCGCCCTCGCGCACGGGCACATTTGTGACCAGGCTGTCGAAGGGAGCACGGCTGACCGTCTTGTCGAGCGAATCGAAGTTGGACCGCTGTGTCGCCACGGCCTGCGAGACGTGGGCGCGCGCCGAGGCGGTCTGCGCCTCGCTTTGGGCCAGCGCGGCCTGACGCTCCTGGAGAGTGGCCACGGACATGTCGTAGGCGGCCTTCTTGCTGTCGAAGTCCTGCTTGGCAATCAATTTGCCGTCGAAGAGCTGCTGCGCACGGCCGTAGTCGAGCTGTTTCTGCTCCAGATCGGCCTTGGCTTCGGCGATGTTGGCCTGGGCCGTCTTCTCGGCGGCCTGGTCGGAGCTGACATCCGTCCGGCTGCTGGAGATGGTGGCCTGCTGGGCGGCGACGCTCGCCTCCGGCTGCACGTTTTCCACGGTGGCGAGCACGGCGCCGCGCTTCACGTGGTCGCCTTCCTTGACGTACAGGTGGGTGATGCGCCCGAACGAGGTCGCCCCGACGTTGACGTAGGTCTTGGGCTTGATCTGGCCCGTGCCGCTCACGGTAGCGACCAGGTCTTCACGCGCGGCTTTGGCGGTGGTGACCGCGGTGACGTTGGAACGGTTGTGAATCACGGTGCCGGCGATGATGCCCGCACAAAGCAACACACCCAGGACGATGAAGAGGATCTTTTTGCCAGTCATCCGATCTTTGCCCGGCCCCCGCGGGGGCTGCTCTTTCTCTTTCAATACGGCTATCTCGATACGGCCTGTCTGTATACGGTTCGGATACGGTCCGGGATTACGGGTGGTTCCAGTTCCGTTTATTTGAGGCCAAAAAGGGAACCGGCAATCCCTTTTTGGACGGAAGCTGAACCAAAGCATAGCAGCGCCGCACAAACGCTTGCCCGGCGGCGTTCCCACACCGTACACTAGGGCCAATCTGTCCGGGGTAACACCAAATGCGTTTCCGCAATTTGTTCGTCGTCGTCGCGGTTTTGGTAATATTTGATGCGTCTGCCTGCCTCCGCGCGCAGACGGTTCCAGTGACGCCGGATAACGGGGGCGTGACCAAGACTCCGCCGGTGGAGGAAAGGCCGGATCCGCTGAAGCGCCGGCTGAGCGATCACGAAGAAGAACAGCGGCGCAAGGCCATCCGCAATGAGTTGAGCCCTGAAGATAAGAAGTGGCTCAACGAGGATGTTCGCTGGATCATCACGGACGAAGAGGCACACGCCTTCAAGAACCTGTCCAACGAAGAAGAGCGGCAGCAGTTCATCGAGCTCTTCTGGCAGCGGCGCAATCCGAATCCCGACAGCCCCGAAAACGAGTTCCGCGACGAGCACTACGCCCGGATCGCGTACGCGAACGAGCACTTCGCCGCCGGCAAGCCCGGCTGGATGAGCGATCGCGGGCATATCTATATTGCGTTCGGCAAGCCGGACAGCATCGACTCCCACCCCTCAGGCGGCAGCTATGACCGCCCGATGGAAGAGGGCGGCGGCCAGACCTCCACGTTTCCGTTCGAGACCTGGCATTATCGCTATCTCGCGGGCGTGGGCGATAACATTGACGTCGAATTTGTCGATACCTGCATGTGCGGCGACTACCACGCCACCATTGATCGTTCCGAGAAGGATGCCCTGAAGCACACCCCGGGCGCCGGACAGACGCTCTATGAGAGCATGGGCAAGGCCAAGCAGGCTGACCGTTTCAACGGCGGCCTGGAGCAGCTCGGCCCCGGTCCGATGTCGTCCTCGCAGCAAAGCAAACAGTTCGATCGCATCGACACGTTTGCGAAGCTGATGGCGCCCCCGCCGGTGAAATTTGCCGATCTGGATGCATTTCTTTCCTCCGAAAAGATCTTGAGCGGGCCGCCCTTCCTCTTCGACGTCCGGACAGACTACGTCAAGCTGACGAACGATACCGTGCTGGTTCCGGTCACGCTGCAGCTGCGGAACGGCGATATCACCTATAAGACCAAAGATGGTGATGCCACCGGTGTGGTGAACATTCTGGGGCGCATCAGCAACATCAACCACCACGTTGTGCAGACCTTTGAAGATACGGTGAAGGTTGAGACGCCGTCGGATCTCCTGGATCGTACAAAATCCGCCAGTTCCGTGTATTGGAAGGCGCTGCCGCTGGCGCCGGGGCGGTACAAGCTCGAGATCGCCATCAAGGACGTCAACAACCCGGACCACGTGGGCACCTGGCGACGCAGCGTAGACGTTCCAAAATTTGACGACGACCGCCTGGGCCATTCTTCGCTGATTCTCGCGGATCAGATGGAGCGCGTTCCTTCCAAGGAGGTCGGCGCGGGCAACTTTGTCATCGGCAATACCAAGCTTCGTCCCCGCGTGCCGGCAACCATCTCCACTCCGGTGATCTTTCATCGCGGGCAGAATCTGAACTTCTGGATGCAGGTGTACAACCTCGGCATTGGCGACAACAAGCGCAACGATGCGACAATTGAGTACCAGGTGCTGGATCTGGCGACGAACAAGCAGGTGCTGGAGACCGAGGAATCGGCAGCGAAGCTCAATCCGAATGCAGACCAACTTACGCTGGAGAAGACGATGCCGCTGGGCAGCCTGCAACCGGGCAAGTACCAGGTGGTCATCAAGATCAACGATGTTGTTTCCAAACAGCAGATTGCGGAAAGCGCCCCGTTTGTGGTTGAGCAATAGGAGCGCTGAGGCGAGATAGATTTTCGGACATGGCACCGTGGATACGAAGGCGGTGGGCGGTCCAGCAACATGCTCTGCGGCTGATGGACGTCCGAGAGCCTTCAGGAAGCCGTAGACGCGCAAAGGAGTTCTCGGCGCGGTGAAGCGAGTTGTTCCAAGTGTTGCCTTTTTGTTGTTGATGCTGTGTCCTGCGTTGTTGCGGGCCAGAGCACAAAGCGGGGCTGCCGTCGCCGGGGTCGTTCTTGACCTGCACGGAACACCGCAGATGGGCGCGCTCGTGGAGCTCATGCGTGTGGACGCGACCGTCGTTGCATACACCTTCACGGATGTACACGGGCGGTATGTCTTGAGTGCGACTGCGCCGGGACAGTATCAGCTGCGTGCTTCGGCTGCGTTTCTGCTGCCGGCCGTTCGAACGAACCTGCGGCTCAGCCCGAATATGCGCGCGGTGGCCAATCTTACCCTGACCGCCCTGGTCGAGATCGGGAACTGGTTTCCGGCCGAGAGGCGCGCTGCGAGTGAGGCTGGGGACGATTGGCGCTGGACGCTGCGCTCAGCCGCAAGCCGGCCACTGCTGAAGGTTGCCGGCGATGAGGACGAGGCCGATGTCTCGTCGTCTGGGCCCGAGCACATCTCCGCGGCGTCCGAGCAGGGACACCTGACCGTGATGACGGATGAGGGCAGCTTTGGCAGCGGAGGAACACACCAGGCACTGACCCTGGGGCGCTCGGAGGCGAGCGGACGGGCGGAGGTGCTGCGCGCGAACCTCGGCGTCTCGCCGTCGATGGGAGACGCCGCTTCGGTCGCCGTGAACGCCGGTTATCAGCGGCAAGCGCCGTTCGGCGGGGAGACCCGAGTTGTGGCAGGCTACGCCTCGCAGCCCGAGGTCAGTGCGCCGGGTGCTTCGGGACTCCGAAGCGTAACCCTGGCATCGAGCGAGCGAATGGCGTTCGGTGACGCCGTGATGATCGATGCGGGTACGCTGCTCTCGGCAGAACGGCTGATGGCCAGCCGCGTGAAGGCTGCTCCCTTTTTACGCGCCGTTGTGACCCCCGCTGCCGGTTTTGCGTTGATGTACAGGTACGCCGCAGCGCCGGAGCTGCAGAGCTCCGAGGACATGGACAACATTCAGATCACACCGGAGATCCTGAGCGATGCGCATGGCCGCCCCGTTGCGCTCAGCGGATCCCACCAGGAACTGGCCGCAAGCCATACCGTCGAGAACGACACGCAGACAGTTTCGGTGTATATCGACACGCTGCCCTTCGTGGCGCTGCAGGGTGGCGGAAATCTGAGCGCCAGGGAGCTGGTGGGGCTGCCTGTCGCGGCGGACGTCAGCACCGGAACCTTCCGCGTGGCGGTGCACGGGTATACAGCCCATGGTGTGAGCTTTTCCTGGACACACTCGTTGACACACTCATTGACGCCCGCGCTGGCGACCACCTTTGGGATGGATCTTGGCTCCGCGCTGGCTCGCGGCGACGCGCCGCTGGCGCTGGGAAACATCGAGGCAGGCGTTCATACGCGTGTCAGCCCGGCTGTCAGCGCCTCGCTGCATGGGACGTCGGTGCGCACCGGCACCAGCTTTCGCGCGGTGTACCGTTGGCAGCCCGCGGGGACTCTCAATGCCGTGAATGTCTACAATGCGGCTCCGGAGCAGGCGTATCTGAGCTGCCTGCTCCGGCAGAAGCTCTGGTCCGGGCGCAGGCTGCAAGGCGTAAACGCTGTGATCGAGGCGACAAACCTGTTGGAAGAGGGATATCAGCCGATGGTGGGTCCCGACGGCGAGACGTTGTTCCTCGCGCAGGTTCCTCGCACCCTGCAGGCCGGGCTTTCGTTCAGCTTTTGAGCGAAGATCCTCGTATGTGGTTCCTTGTATGCTGATGATCTTCAGAGGGAACGACGGACCTGGGGGACGAGCTGGTGTTTGAGAAAACGAAGCAGGAAACAGTTGGCGAGTGAAGGGAAGGAAGCACATCCATCACCCTCAAACGGGGCCACATCCTCCCCGGGGTCACGATGAACGCGGTCCATACTGGCGGCGTGTGCATCGCGATTGGCGCTTCTGGGTAGGCGTTGTTCTCTTTCTCGTAGCCATCGCCGTGTACGTGATGAGCAATGACCTGTCGACCGTTCCCCGCGGTCGGCCGTAGGTGGTATGCGCGCTGCAGATCCGCTGTACGTACTTTCATGAGGGGAGTTTATGGTGGACGCGGAAGGAATCGAACCTTCAACCTGTCGATTAAGAGTCGAATGGTTGAATGATGGAATCCTCAATGTTCATAAGCATTTTCACTGCACGATTTCAGTAGTGTGCCAAAGTTTGTGCCAATCCTGTGAGAGAACTTCAAGCCGCCTTTCCTCCCGGCTACGATTGCGCGTGTTGATGGCAGTGTTCAATTGTGACGTGTCGGGGTGCTGATACGGTTCCATGGACTTGACGCCCGCGTGTCCCATAGACTTGGAGACGGCGAACACATTCCCGGTAGCCTGCATCTGGTAGGTCCCGTAAGTGTGACGAGCTGAGTAGAGGACGATTGCGGAATCAATCCCGGCGCGGCGTCTGGCTTGCTGGAAACCCTTTGCGATGGATTCCAAGTGGCCGGACGCTGAACGCTTAGAAGGGAAGACCCAGCCCTCGCGACCTTTGCACCAGGCCTTGAGCATGTACGACATCCGTTCGCTCATGCCGACGAACCTTCGGGCGTTTTCAGTCTTGCCCTCGGGTATCCAGATGCGTTGCTGATCCCAGTGGATGTCCTTTATCCGCATGGGAAACACCTCGCCTGGGCGGATACCTGTGTCCTGCAGGATGACCATGACCAGCCACGCTTGCTGACGCATCCGGTTGTGCCTACCGTGCTTGGTCGGCGCTTCCATCTGCGACTGCAAGCGAATCTCCGTGTCCTGGTCGATCAGCCTATCCCGCCCTTTCACCTTGAGGGTGGATATGCGCGGACGGGTGCGGAGCACTTCCCAGTCAACGGCTTTGCCGGCCATTGCCTTGAGGGTGCGCAACGCCTGATTAACGTAGACGGCAGAACAGGGTATGATTTCATCCGTAGTCGTGCGCGTCTTCTGGTCGTACTTCGGCCGGGTGAACGGTGTGCACTCTATTATCTCGGAAGTGATCAGATCCATGGGTATATCCGCCAAGCGGGTGAAGAGCAGGAGCCGAACGCCATAACGATAGAACCGCTTAGACGACGGCCTTCGAGCGTGGCTATGTCGGACCAGTTGCGAAACCGTTCCGAGAACTCACGCAGGGTTGGTGTTTTCGCTGACTTCTTTGGCAAAGATAATCCCTCGCCAAGAGCCATCAACGCGTTGGCCTCGACCTTACCCGCCGCGGCCCTAGTGCGCTCGCCGGTGGATTTCCGGTAGCGTTTGCCCGCGTAAGTGAAGCTGTACCACCAAAACGGGCTTCCTTTTTTCCGAATGAGTGCCATGGATGCTCCTAGGCAGCGCGCGCGTGAGGTGTCCGCACTCGTTCGGCAACATACTTTCGTATGTCGTCCTCACGATACCCCAAACCATCAACGTATGGTGGTCCCACGCGTTCACAGCGCCAACGCCGCAGTGTTGAAGGAGCTTTGCCAAGCAATCTGGCCGCCTCCTTTGTGGTCAGGATTGGCTTCAGTTCTTCGATTCTTGCTGCCATCTCAGGCCTCTTTCCCCCTCTAACGCCGCAACTCAGCGCGTCTCGTCTGTCCAAACCGTGATTGCCGCAGCCCTATGTAAAGAGCCGTGCCCGGGTACCAGACCAGCACCCGTGTACGCCGATTCCAGAGCGATCCGTTACTGCTGCGCCACTCTCCGATGTACGGATCGTGCTTCGCAAGCGACAGGCCGCTTGATTCATCGCGCGCTGACGGATGCGGAGTGAAGCGGAGGTATTCGCGTACTCGGGTCAATTCATCTCCTCTATTTGGCCGGCTTCTTTGGTGGGGTGCATAGGTCAGGAATGCGTGCGATCTTCCGCCGCGCGGGAGGTATGCTCTCTGGATCAATTGCGTTCTGCCGAATGAATGCCTCCATCTCCGCGCTATTGCTGTCCCAATCGTTGCGCGTGGCCTCTACTATTGCTTCGGCGTCGGTCATGTCTCCCGATTGCAAGTAGCTCAGGCCGAACTCGGCAAGACGCCGATCGTAAGCTTGCTTCGTGGACGCACACGCCGTGCACTCCCGATGATCCGTATAGTCGTATCTGTGCTCCTCGCACTTCTCCTGGCCATAGCCGAACTCGCCTTGGAACGCATCGCAGCCTGAACACGAGCCGAAACTCCCGTGAACCCAGAACTCCTGCCCGCTAAAGCTAACTTTGGCGTACCAGTCGCCCTGATAGGAGCCGAACTCTTGGTAAGCGAGTACCTTTGCTCCGGCTAACTCCATTGCTTCGCTGTATCCCATCACATTCCTTCTTTCTGTATTGGGTGCTCATGCACCGGGTCTATCGGATAGCGCTTATGCGTCGCGCTCTATCTGAATCAGGAGAGAGCGTAGCCCTTCAGGGATTGCGGCCAACCGAGCTGCGCAGGCCTCGGCTCAGGATTTCGTTTTGGGGCTGGGCACCGGTCTATCGCCAACCGGGACGCTGCCATTCTCCAAGTTGAAGTTCACCACGGGTTCTACGAGTTGGGCGATTGATGACGAAGCGCCCACAAACGGAACATGGATTGCCAATCAAGCCACCTGCGCGGCAGGCCAGACGGCCTACTCGCTTTACAGCTTCGCGGCGGGCGGCTCTGTCACGTGGGACTGTCAAACCGGGTTAACGATTGGCGGCAATGCCAAGGTTACCGGCAATCTCACCGCGGACTGCTTCGGCGTCTGCACAAGCACAACTCAGAGCGAAGCCTCTACTGCGCATGCTGCGATCAACGGCAGTTTTGGGAGCAGCCTGGACTTCAGCTACCATAGCGGGGCCACGACGGGGGCGGCGTTCAGCCTTGAATATTTGCAGAATGTTCCGATCAACGGCAGCCTCTTTGCGTTCGACACGCATTATCCAAATAACCCGGATGTGATCGCTCTTGGTGGCGGAAACACAGGCAACGGCACTGCGTGTCTGTTTGCCTTCGGGACTACCTGCACACCGGGTGTATTCACAGTAAACGGCTCCATGACGGTGGACACCCTCAGCGTCCCTGCACAGAAGGCCGCGAGCGGGAAGCGCTATGCTTGCATTGACACCAACGGCAATATCGTTTCCTCGGCAACCGCCTGTTCCGGGACCTAGACCCACAAAGAGTTCGATTCAACGGCTGCCCCCACGGGCGGCCTTTTCTATTTTGGAGCGTGCATGAAAAGCGGAATCCTCAAGGCGATGTTCTTTCTCGTGACGCTGTTTGCCGTGCCTCATGCGGGGCTGGCGCAGCAGCGGATGTACATGAGTCCCCAAGGGGCTTGGAGTGGAGGGTCGACCTACCAGAAGAGCGACGTGATCTTGTACGGGGGCAACGCCTACTATTCGACCATCGCCGACAATTCGGGGAACACCCCGTCCATCGGGTCGCCGTATTGGGCTATCTTCTCTAGCGTTACGAGCGGTGGAACGACAGTCACTCTTCAGACGAACGGCAACGCGAACGGCTCCCAAGCCCTGCTCAATTTGGTATGCACGGGAAGCACGACGTGTACGAACTCTGGCGGCGTGGTCACGATCACAAGCTCGGCTTCTAGTAGCGGCCCGTGCCCGCTTGCGAACGCGACCAATCTCTGCATCACGCAAGCTCCATACAGCGCCGACAACACGGGGAACACTGACGCCACCTCCGCTTTCCAGTCAGCGATCAATGCACTGTCATCCTTAGGCGGCACGATTTGGGTCCCGGACGGAACGTACAACATAAACGGGGCCTTGCAGGATACGAGTGGAGCAAACGCCGTCCTAACAATGCCAAAGCTCCCGAACTATAGCAACCCGAATGTGCACATCGCCATCAAGGGTCTCTCGCGTCTGGTAACCAATACGCCTCAGATCGGCGCAAGGATCGCAACCAACGCAACCACGGGCAACTTCATCGGCGGCTATGATGCGGCATCGGGCGGCGGGTTTCCGGGATTCACTGGGGTTGGTCTGGAGTTGGAGAACCTGACCCTGATTTCTCCTGGCAACTCAAGTATCACGATGGTAAATGGGACATGGTTGATGTCCCTACAGGCTAACCACCTGCTCGTTAGCACGACAACAGCGGCAGATCCCACAACCGGTCGGAGCGTCGGCATCGCATTTCCGACACTGGCGAACGCTTTCCAAAACTACGCCGATGATGTGGCTACCGCAGGCTATTACACGGGAATGATTCTCACGGAACACACACAGTTTGGGTCGCTCTACGGCGAGTTGGGCCACAATTGCTTTGTGTTCGACGTTGGAGCGAACACGAATAATTCCAGCTACATTCCTGTGAGCTATCACGGAAATTCCGTTTCTGGCGATTACATCTGGACACAGCAATGCGACAACTCAATCGTCGGCGGAGCAAATCCTACAACGATTAATATCCAGAACGTAGACATTGAGCTGCCTGGGCAGAATGGCATCTACGACCCGAACAATATGCTGCATGGAATCGTGAACTTCCTGAATCCTTATGGAACGTCTAGTTCTACGGCACTGACCAATGGTCAATGCTCAACGCCCACAAGCGGCGGAGCAAATCTATCTATCGTCGCGCTGTACTGTGCTGTTAATGGGAACAGCAACGGCAATAACAGCGGGACCAGTGGGGGTTCAACCCAAACGGTCACCAGCAATAACAGCAACGCGAGTATGACAGTGTCAACAACATCGAGTTCTTATGCCGGGGCGCATTATATCATCTCAGCAAACGGGGCAGATACGTTCGCAGAGAATCTTTACAACGGAAACAACTCGGCTGCGTTTGCGGGAGCGCTGTCTTTGGTTGACGCCTCTATCGGCGCAACAGGCGGAAAGTCGCAAATGCCGTGGGTCTACACCGCCAATGGCGATTGGTGCTTTCTCGTGCCGTATAGCAGCTCTCAAAACTTCAACACCTGCCCAGGCGCTCTCTTCCGGCTAAATCACGATGGGACGACCGTGGGATTTTCAGGTGGTGCGACAGCTTATGGAACGCCGACGATGATGAGCGGTCCAAGCGGAGGAACGGCAGCAATTCCAGGAGAAGGTAGCGGCGGGTGGCCGGACGATGACCACGCGTTTACCATTATTATTACGACGGGAAGTTCCGCAGTGAGCGCGGGCGGAACCCTAGCCACCCTGCAATTCGGCAAGTCATGGCAGGATAGCGCAGGAAACAACATGATTCCGAACTGCACAACGCCTGCACCCGTGACACAGACCGCTGCTGCTGTTCCAATTTGGAGTAATACCTACTCCGCTCCAACCAATACACACGGCGGAATCGTGTTTTATCTCACCAGTGGCACCTTTCCGGCTAATACGACTTTGGTGTATATGGTCCAGTGCCAAGGGCCTACCGAGAACTAAGCTGTTGTGTTAGCATGCATTCCATGCGGATTCTATTCCTCTATCACTGCTTCAGGTCTTGGCTGACACGGCCACGGAGCAGCTATTGCAATATTCCAATTCTGGCCTCCGAAGTCGTTTGCAGCGAAGAGTGCTTCGATAAAGCTTTGGACGTTCGGAGTGTTTAGTCTCTACACGGGCCATCAGTCGTTATTTGGAGCACTTGTCTTGCTGCGCTTCCTACGGTAAACCTTGCACTTGCAGTTCAGGCAGATCCAAGGATAGAGACCTAGCCAAGACAGCAGGCTGTCAACAGGGCGGCGACGCTTCAGCCGGAGCATGTGCGGATCTTCGCAGCCGCAACTCATTAGTCTCATCCTTTACCAGCCTACCAGCCGCTTCCGGGGCGGATTCTCGTTCTGGAGAACACCTTTGCGGTGAAGAGCGGGACGTCAAGGTCACTTATCTAAGCTGTTGATCTGACCTTGCTGTTCACCTTGCAACTTGGATTTGGCAGCCACCACTTCTTCCTTGTAGCGTTCTGCGGTGATCCACGATACGGCAGATTCCTGGCCAAATTGCGCAGCTACCAAGTGGAACTGGAGCGTGTTCCAGACGCCCAGCGTCTTTGTTCCGTCCTGTTCCTGAGGAGTTCCGAACTTGGCAACTACGTCCGGAAAAACTTCCGACCAATTCTTAACGAGGACGACTTTCAGGGAAACCAGCTTGCCACCATCAAATGTCACTTCGCCATTGAAATCCTGACAGATCATGTCCTTTGGTGCCCCTATCGCCGCCTCCATACAATCCAAAGTCATGTGCGCATTGGGGTTTTCCACCATGAGGCGAACGTCCTCGCATGGATCGTACTCAACTGTCTTAGGCTTCTTGGTAGTCTTGCGAGGTTTTTGAGCTTCGCATTGTGTCACTCGGCGCTGGAGGTTGGGCGATCCGTCAACAAAAGTTTGCCACGTCTCTCCCAAGCGATAGCCTTTAATCATCGGCGATTCGTAGGATGAACGAACGGGTACGGGCATATCAATATAAGAAAGGTCGTCGAGAGCCTCATATATCGGCGTGAACTCGCTTTCGATAGCGTGTACCTGTTCATTACGGGCTGCCTGTCTGTCTGGCCGCGTGATTAGAAAGTAACTCAGTCCGGCTGCGGTGATCGCAGTCGCCGTGCTACTTGCTTCCTCTTTGCGGTTTGGACTGTCACAAACGGTTTGCGTCGTTGTACCTGGTCCGACACCATTCACGGGCTTGACGATGTTTACGCAATTCTCACCGCGTTTCGGATGTTGCGAAAGTGCTGACATCGGGAGCAGCGCAGCAACGTACAACGTAGCTTTCAGTCCGAACAAATAAGAACTCTTCATGTTGGGGAGATTCTAAACCTACGCAAGCCGCCCACGGGCGGATGAACTTACGCTGCGCGTACTGGCGCTACGGGCTTGCGCTTTTCCATTGTGGCCTGACTGAGGTCGTAGTGCAGCTGGAGCTTCAGCCAGTATTCGGGACTTGTTTTCGGGAAAGCCTCTGAAAGACGCAGAGCCATGCTTGCGCTAACGCCGCTTGCGCCGTTCAGCAAACGGCTAAGGGTGACGCGCGTGAGGCCGATGTGCGCGGCCAGCTGGGTCACCGAAATATCCTCGCCCATCCACTCCCGCAGAATCTCTCCAGGATGCGGTGCATTGTGCATGATCATAGCTTTTCTCCGAGTTGGGTAAGGGTGCCATGAGCACCGGGTTAGTGGTAGTCCTGCAAGTTGACGACCTAAACATCTTCACCCACGAAACGAAAGGTGAGCCGCCAGTTCGCGTTTACCTTTACGGACCAGTGCCCAGCGAGATCACCTTTCAACTCGTGCAAGTCGTAGCCGGGAATGTCCATCTGCTGTGGATCAATCGAGATATTCAACTGACCGAGTTGCAGGCGCAGTTTCGGGGCGAACTTTGGGTTGATTCCGGCCTTGCTGCCCGTCTCAAAAAAACGCTGCAAACCCTTGTGCGCGAACGACCGAATCATGTGTATAGCGTATCGCATCAAGTTACGGATTGCAAGAGAAATATTTAGCTATTCTGGAGACAAATAAATGAAGCGTTTCACTCAAACCCTCATGGGTCTTTTTCTTTGCCTGCCTGCTTTCGCCGCCGTGCCTGTGGTATCGGCCGTCTATCCGTCCAGCCTCACCGTCGGCGAGACCTCCGTACCCTTGATCATCACGGGCAGCGGTTTTGGTGTCGGCAGCGGCGCTACGGTGCTCATTGATGGAGTCGCCGCGCCGACATCCTACGCGGCGTCGATCCTGATCGGCTCGTATCTGGCGACGGTCCCGGCGACGTTTCAGCTTGAAGTCCGCAACCCGGCTGGCGAGACATCAAAGCCGTTCACGGTGCGGGTCAAGCTGCCGAAGCCTACCACGCCGACGCCGGTTCCTACGCCTACGCCCGTCCCACCTGCACCACCTGCGCCTGTGACCAGCGGAACAACTTGGTATGTGCGGCCTGACGGCGGAACGCGGTACTCGACCAACATGACTTCGGGACAGTGCGACGGCCTGGGTGATGCACCCTACTCGGGCGTGGGCCAGAATCAGCACTGCGCATTCAAGGATGTGCGCTACCTGTGGCAGGACGGCTCCTACCCGCAATCCAACCCGGCCGTCTTTCCGTCCTACGGCTGGATTGGCAAAGCCGGCGACACCTACCTCATCCGGGGCTCCCTTGGAACTGGTGTCACCTACCGCATCGGCTGGAATAACGCCAGCACCGCAACCAACCCGGACGGCTCCTACTCCGGCATTCCCGGCGATCCCTACGGTTCCGGCATCCCTGCCCCGCCTTCGGGCACCGCAGCGCAGCCTACCCGCATCCTTGGGGAGAACTACGCAGCCTGCTCCACCCAGAGCGCTCGCACTCAGCTGCACGGCGGCTACGGCGTCTACATGGTGCTGGACCTTCGCGGCGTCTCGCATGTGGACGTGGAGTGCCTTGACCTGACCGACTTTTCCAACTGCAATCGAAACGGCAACGCGACCACGCCCTGCAATACCAACCCCGGCACAATGTCGGACTATGCGACCTTTGGGGTGGCGTTCTCAAACACCACGACGGACCTTACCGTAAACAACGTGAACGCCCACGGCTTCACCGCCTCCGGCTTCTCCGGCCCCACCGGTGATGGCGTGGTGATGGACAACATTTCGCTGATCGGCAACGCCGGAGCGGGCTGGAATGCCGACGCTGGAGACGGCACGACGGGTACCGGCTCACTGAAGCTGACCAACTTCAATATCAGTTGGAACGGTTGTACTGAAGAGTACCCAATTGTGGACCAACTCCCGTATAACCAGTGCTCAGACGACAGTAGCGGCGGCTATGGGGACGGGTTTGGGACATCCTCAAACCCCAGCAACCCCGGCTGGCACATCACGTTTGATCAGGGCGTCGCCAGCTACAACACCCAGGATGGCCTCGACGCCCTGCACGTGTACGGCAATGGCTCGTCTGTCGCCGTCAGCCGCTCGCTGGCCTTCGGCAACATGGGTCAGCAGGTCAAGGTTGGCGGCGCGGGCGCTACGGTCCAGAACAACGTGATCATCACGAACTGCAATGCGCTGCGAGAGCAGATCCCCGGCACCCCTGCAGGCTATAACTCTGGGCTGAGCGACTTCTGCCGCGCCGCTGACACCGGCATCGCGCTCGCGGTGGGGCCTAACTCGACACTTCATGTGGACAACAACACGATCTATTCGGCATCGGCCACGACCGTCGAGATCGACTGTCAGTACGGTGAAACTTGCGATTCGACAGCGCTTATCGATTACCGAAACAACATCTTTCTCGGCTTCCTGAACAGCCCGGCAGACGGCTACATCGGCCAGTACGACACGGGCACCGGGGATTATGCCAACCCGATCTTCTACTCGTTCAATGCCTTTGCGAACCCCGGCAGCGTGTTCTCGAATAACCTCACCTACCACCCGAAGAGCAACTGGTCTTGCCCGGCCACAACCTTGGGCGAGACGGACGCGCTCTGCCTTGACCCGCAGCTCACAGACGAGACTTGGCACAACTACGACTACCCGAACGTGGAACCGCTCTCCGGCTCACCGGTGATCGGGAAGGGAATCGCGATTCCCGGCATCACAACGGATTTCGCCGGGAACCCGGTCACGTCACCGTCCATCGGCGCGTATCAGCAGTAGGAGCCCAGATGAGCAGCTACATCCCAATCCTTGCGGCAGACTGCTTCTTTGACAGCTCCGGCTCGCCGCTTTCGGGCACCCTAACGGTCACGCCGAGTTCCAAGTTCCGCATCGGAGGCGGCGGTCAGGCAATCGGTGACTCCATTTCGCGCACCATCACAGGTGGCTCGATGGTAGGCACATTGCAGCTTGCGGACCCATCGCAGACTTCGCCGGCGGGGATTGGCTACACCTTCACGGTCACTGACAAAGCGTACCGCGAAGAGACATATCTGAACGTGCTGATCGTGGCCGATCCGGTCAGGGGCTCTTTCGATCTCGCTCAGTTGAACACAGGCCAGTTCGTGACAGCGGTTCCGCAGACGGTCATCTCCATCAGCGGTGCCCAAAGCGCAGGCACAGCCACGCCGGAGGTCTTCACAACCGGTTCCGCTCCGGTGAGCGCCTACACCATGGTCGCGGTCCAGAACGGCGTCGCGGCCACTGCGAGCTCTGGCAACCTTGCTCAGTTCGGCGCGGTGGTGGGCGTGGCTGTAGCCGGGGCAGCCGCGCAGTCGCCGCTCGGAGTTCAGACTGCGGGCGAGATCACCTACAACGGCTGGTCCTGGACGCCGGGCCTCGTCTTCCTCGGCAGCAACGGCGTTCCAACGCAGATTGCGCCGTCCTCCGGGTTTTTGCAGGTTGTCGGCATCGCCGTCACCTCCACCAGCCTCCTCCTCAGCTTGCAGTCCCCAATTCTGATTCAATAAAGGAGCTTCACCCATGGCTACAGCGCGCTATCTCGCTAGCATCAACGGCGTCACCCAAATGGTCGTTCCCGCCGTCACCTCGTCTGGCGCTTCCACCGGCGGCGCAATCGTCGCGCTCGGGTCCAACGGGCTGCTTGACCCGTCGGTTATGCCATCCGGAATTGGGGCCACGACCGTCACCGCAGTCACCTCCGCAGCGATCTCGGCCGGCCAGTTGGTCAACTTTTACTCAGTTTCAGGCACTCTCACTGTCCGCCCGGCTGATTCTACGGCTGCCGGTTCCGAGGCCAACGGCTTCGCGACCGCTGCGGTTGCTTCGGGCGCAACCGGTTCATTCAATGTGTCCGGCCTGGTCACGGGACTTTCGGGCCTCACCATTGGAGCGACCTACTTTCTCGGGGCGGTCGGCGGCGCAACGGCGGTAGCCCCCTCCACCGCAGGTAACATCATCCAGCCCGTCGGAAAAGCCATCTCTGCCACCTCGCTTGAGTTCGTCCAAGGCACTCCCATCACGGTGGCTTAAATGGCGACCTCGCGCTATCTCGCCATGATCAGTGGCGCACTCAAGATGGTCGTGCCCGCAACAGCTTCCACGGGCACGGCCTCTGCGGGGCAGATCGTTGCGCTGAACCCGTCGGGCAAGATCGACGCCACGATGCTGAGCACATCAGCCGTGCCCAACGTCCCGCGTGACCGCACCTGGAGCATGGTGTTCGCCAATGCGTCTAATGGTGGCTTTGATCATATCGGCATATACAGTTACCCCTTGAGCAACAACGCATCGCAGGGTAGCGGGACAGACAGCGTTGGCCGTCAGTACATCTCCGCTGTGTCGAATGCCACCATCGGCAGTTTCGTTCAGGTGGGCTACAGCAATCCGTCTGCGTCTCTCGCGCGCTCGCCGAGCTTCCACATCACGGCGGCCGTCCTCAATCCATCCACGACCAACACGTTTATCTGCGGTTTCATGGCGAACTCGGGAAACGGAAACTTCAGCCCCGCGTATATCAGTGCTAGTTCTTATGCCGATCCAGGCAAGCAGAACGACAACCCGATGATCGCCTTCCTTGCTCTCGCGAATGCAACGTACTGGCAATGCTACCTGTCGGACGGCACACACGCGGGTCAGACGGTCAGCAGCGGCGTGGCAATCGACTCAGCCATCCACAGCTTCGACATCCTAGTAAACGGCACGGCTGTCACCTTTGGCATTGATGGTGCATCTGTGGCAACGATCACCCCCACGAACGCACTCCCCACTGCTTACCTGTACACCTCAAGCATGTGGTTCGCCCCGACGACGGCAACGGCGGTCACAGGCTTGATCACGCAGATGTACGTCGGCGTAAACTGATTCCGTTGCACCGTCCGGCCTTGGCGCAATGCAATGGCTAGGAGTTCGGACGAGGCCGCTCTTGGCTTATGCCAAGGGCGGCCATTTCTGTTTCAGGTGAGGCCCGCGCAAGGTCAGCTACAAAATAGCCTCCACGCAGCTACATAGCCACGCCACGTTAGCCGGATCCACTCAGAGCGCGTCTTGGGCGTCCCCGTGTAGGCGATGCTGTATCCGAAGGGAATCCACCACTCGATTTCGGTCCGAAGCTTCATCCAACGTTCCTCCCGGCCATCCCACACGAGATCAGGATACGCCGTCCTCTAGGTACTCCCGCGCCTCTGTACGAGATGGCGAGCACTTCGTCTGGGGTGAGGCGAGACATCGGGTAAGTGTAAAGGCGAGTGTGCCAATGAGTGTGCCAAACGATATGGCACACTCAGGAACAAAACGAACGCATAGCGAATCTGGCAGATCCCACGCGCGCGCTGCGGTGGTTTATAAGTGTATGATTTTGCTAAGTTTATACGTATGTTTATGGTGGACGCGGAAGGAATCGAACCTTCAACCTGTCGATTAAGAGTCGAATGCTCTGCCAGTTGAGCTACGCGTCCAATGAGGCCGGAGGAAGTGCCTTGGGCAGCTGTTTTCTGCCATCCAACGCACAACCTCTTAAGAATAGCATGACTTCTCTCCCCCGCGAGGCGCGGACTATGGCAGTATTCCTGATGATGTACCCGAGGTCGATGCCGTTTGCGCCAGTTTTCCTCAAGAAAACTGGCCTGAATAATGTTTCACGAAGTCACAGTTCCAGGAATACTGCCCTAGCCGACGAAGTCTACCTTGGCGCGGTGAGGAATGATGCCCCGCTCGAAGCCCATGTCCAAAAGGCGGCGAATCGCCTCGCGGCCATCTTCGCCGTACTCCAGCGTACGTTCGTTCACATACATGCCGACGAACTGGTTGGCGAGCGAAACATCGAGATCACGCGCAAACTGCATGGCATACGCGAGGGCCTCGTCGCGATGGTCGAGCGCATGCTGGATGCTCTCGCGCAGGGCATTTGTCACGATGCGCTGCACCTCGGGCCCGAGCGAACGCCGAATCGCGTTGCCGCCGAGCGGAAGCGGCAGACCGGTCTGCTCCCCCCACCAGATCCCCAGGTCGAGGATCTTTTTTAGGCCTTCGCGGCCATAGGTGAGCTGTCCCTCGTGAATGATGAGTCCCGCGTCAAACTCGCCGGAGAGCACGGCCGGGATGATCTGGTCGAAGGGCAGCGTCGCCGTTTCGATCTCCGGAGCGAACAGCTTCAGGGTCAGATAGGCCGTGGTCAGGGTGCCGGGGACGGCGATGCGAACGCGCTTAATTTCGTCGACCGTGAAGGGCTGCTGCGCGATGATCATCGGACCGTAATTATCGCCGACGGATCCACCACAGGCCATCAGGGTATAGTTGTCCTGAATATACGGGTAAGCGTGAAAGCTTACCGCTGTGACGTCATACGTCTGCTCATCCCGCGCCTTGCGATTCAGGGTCTCGATATCGGTCAAGGTATGGTTGAAGCGATATCCGGGAACGCGCACCTTGTTCGTGGCGAGGCCGTAAAACATGAAGGCATCGTCGGAGTCGGGACTGTGAGCAATGTTGATTTCGCGGATCTGTGGCGGTGTTGCGATCATGAGGCAATCCAGTCAGTATGTGATGCAAGGGAAGAGTTTAGAGCCGCGTGGGACGCTTCAGCGCCTGATAGGCACCGGCCGCGGCGAGAATTTTGACGCCCTCTCCGGGCAAAAACGGCGCGACTGCGGCAATCCAGACCGCGGCAGGGCTCAGGTGAGCCCCATGCGCAAGCCACGCGGCGCCGGAGCAAAACAGCAGGATGACCGCTACACCACAGCCGAGAACCGCGGACAGGAACGCCGGCAGACGCCCTTCGATCCTCCTGGTAAGGCCGCCGCAAATCAATGCAACCAGTGGATAGGCCAGCAGGTAGCCGCCCGTGGGCCCAAGCAATTGCGCCAGGCCGCCCAGCCCCGTGGGACTGAAGACCGGCAACCCCGCTGCGCCCTCCAGCAGGTAGGCAAGCATCGCGAGGGCGCCGTCCAGCGGACCCAGCGCGAGCCCCACGCCAAGAACGGCCAGCGGCTGCAGGGTGAAGGGAACAGGGGTAAACGGGAGAGGGAATGCGATGTGCGCGGCGACCGCAACGACAAGAGTTGCAGCCACGCCGCGCAACAGGCGGCGACTGATCGAGGCGTTCTGGGTCGATACAGCCGATAGCGAGGTTGCGATAGCAGAGTTAGACATGACCATCCAGAAGGGTGCGGGTTGTGCGTTGATGCAGAGACTTGGGAGGCGGCGGTGTTGGATCCGACAGGTCGCCTGGTCTGCCGTGATCTTCAGACCGGATGGACGTTTGTGCAGAAGGGAGAGGCAGCATGGAGGTTTTGTCCGCATGGAGATCTGTCGGCGTCTCTGCAGGCAAGGATGCGCCATGGTCTGCAACGGGAGTGCCGGCATCCGGACTCGCAGCGTTCTGTGGCCCGCTATCCGTTGTTTCATCGAGTTTGTTAGAACTCTCGTGTTGCACGGGGGGCGGTGGTGGAACCTTCGCGGCGCTTGGGGCCGTTTGGCTCTCAAGCTCCAGGCCGGAGCGACGGCGGCGGCGGGCTCGACGAACGTGGCGCGCAGCAGCGATGGAGGCCCAGAACAGACCCGCAAAGGCGAGGAGCGCGATCATTGAGAGCACACGCATACAGGTCTCAGGATAACAAATGCGGGATGCGGCTCCTCAATGATGCGCAAGCATGATGCGCAAGTCGCGGAGTAGCCATTTGCGGTTCTTTGAACGGCAACCGCGAGTAGCAAAAAAGGTTCTCACTCTCCCTGGGGAGAGCGCAAACGAGCTTGCCTGGGCGATACTAAAGATCCGGTGAGGCTCTTCCGTGCATAGCTCCAATCAGCAACGAGGTCGCTCCGCTCCCAAGGATGCGGGTGCATGGCGTTCCCACATCGGTCCGTGGCGCAGGCGCGCTGCCACCGCCATTGCGGGGGGACTCGCGTTGGGGATGGCTTATGGTGTGGTCTTCGGACACAACGGCCTGACCGCCTACGCGAAAAAACGCGAAGAGGAGCACAGCCTGCGCTCCCAGATGCAGCAGCTGCAAAGCGAAAACGCCAAGTTGCAGGGCCATGTTGGACGACTGCAGAATGACCCAAGTGCGATCGAGCACCAGGCGCGTGAAGAGTTGCATTACACCCGGGCTGGCGAAGTGATCTACACGCTTTCCACACCGACCACACCGACGACCCAAGCCGTGCCCAACGACTGAGGCCAGGTCCGGAGTTTGTTTATCGCTCATAGGAGCGACGCAGCTCGAACGAAGGTCACAATTAAAGGTGAACCGTACTGTGTTCAGCTGCAGGTCCGAATCGTCGGGCCTCGCGAACGGAACTTTGGCTTCGGAGGGTAGCGGGTGCGGATTGGCGTAGATCTCGGTGGTACGAAGATAGAGGCGATCGCGTTGAATGCGAGTGGCACAGAGCTGCAGCGCATCCGCGTCCCCACCCCTCGTGGTGACTATGCGGGAACGATCGGCAGTATTGTCGGGCTGGTGCGGGAGCTCGAAGGGGCGTTGGGGCAAACGGGAAGCGTTGGGGTCGGAATTCCTGGGACCGTAGTTCGCGCGACGGGTCTGGTAAAGAATGCGAACTCGATCTGGCTGAACGGCCAACCGCTGGAGCAGGACCTCTCGAATGCATTGGAACGCGACGTGCGTTGCGCCAATGACGCCAATTGCTTCGCTGTGAGCGAGGCGACAGACGGTGCGGCGCGAGGGAAGGACGTCGTTTTTGGAGCGATCCTTGGCACCGGCTGCGGTGGCGGCGTGACGCTGCACGGCAGGATACACGCTGGACCGAACGGTGTGGCCGGCGAGTGGGGACACACGCCTTTGCCCTGGGCTTCCGGGGATGAATTGCCCGGACCTCCCTGCTATTGCGGACGCTCTGGTTGCCTTGAAACCTGGATCTCGGGTACGGGTTTGGAGCGTGACTTCCTGCAGCAAACCGGCCTGCCCCTTGAAGGCAAAGAGATCGTCTTGCAGGCTGCACAAGGGGACCGGCAGGCGAATCTGGCACTGGATCATCTACAGGACCGGATTGCTCGTGGGCTTGCCATGATCGTGGACATGCTGGATCCCGATGTGGTCGTTCTGGGTGGGGGACTCTCGAATCTCGACCGCCTGTATATGGGTGAACTGGAGTCGGACATCGCCAAATACACCTTTGGTGGTTCCACAAAAACTCCCATTCTTCGAAACGTTCACGGGGATTCGAGTGGGGTTCGAGGGGCGGCATGGCTTTGGCCACCCATTTCGCAGTAATAGTGCGTGAATCTACCTGCTGTTTTTCCGAGCTAGAGTCACGAGTTTAAAGCATGATTCGTGCAGGTGTACCCCAGAAGGGTCGTTGTTGGGAGGGAGCCGTGGGCTTCAGCCCACGGAACAGGAGCGCAGTCCAAGTGCCCTTCAGGGCTGGGCTCTGCTTCCGTTCCAAACGGCCCAGGGCTAAAGCCCTGCTCCCTGCAGCGCTGGATTCAGCGGCCTGAAGGCCGCTGCTCCCTCCCAAGAACAAGAACCGGGTATATCTATGGTGATCATGCTCTAAAGTTCGTACCATAGACATTGTCATCCTGAAGATATTGTCATCCTGAGCGCAGGCGGGGTCCCCAGCGAGCGTTTTTCGCTCGTCGGGTGCAAGCGAAGGACCTGCTATTTGTTGGAGTTGACGTACACGCTCCCGTCTAAAACAGGTCACGAACTACGGCTTCACCGCACTAGAGTCCCAGAACCTCCGGCCACTCCCATGCGCTGTCCACCAAGTGATCTGGAGCGGTGCGCTGAAGTGCGTCGGGGTCTAACCCGAAGCTGCAGCCCAGAGTTCGCGTTCCGCAGGCTCTTCCAACCAGCACGTCGGTTGCCGAGTCGCCGATCATCATCACGCCTCTCGAGGAAAGGCGCGCCGGCGAGATGCCCCGCTCGGCACGCAGGGCGGAAGCCTCATCCATGATTTTCAGCAAACCCTCGGGGTAAGGTTTTTTAGTCGCAAAGGAGTTTCCGCCGTAGTTTGCAAAAAAGAATGGAGCGAGTTTAAGCGCAGCACAGATCTCTCTGGACGGGTGCACCGGCTTGTTGGTGAGTACCGCCATGGGCAACTCTGGATTGCGGTCGCAGATCTCGCGCAGGCTCTCCAGCACGCCCGGATAGACCCGCGTGGTGTCGAGTTTGTGCTCTCGATAGAACTCAAGGAAGAAGGGGAAGGATCGCTCGAAGTCGGAATCAAGGACCACCGCGTCGTCCGCAGTTTCACTTGCCCTCAGGGCACGCCGCATCAGTGTGGCTGCTCCGTCACCGATGAAAGCGGTAATGGTGTGCTGGGGAAGGGACGATCGGCCGACATGCGTGAGCGCCGCGTTCACGGAAGAACATAGATCCTGCGACGAATCGATTAAGGTACCGTCCAAATCGAACACCAGAAGCCAAATTCCTTCGCCTTCCGGTCTTGATTCGCCGCCTTGCAACTTTCCTTTCTTCAATTCCGCTCCGGCGATCTCATCAAACTCTGAGTCGTCAGGCATACTTCCGCAGGATGCCCAGGACTCGACCCTGAATGCTGACATTGATAGCGGGGGCATAGATCGGCGCCATCTCCGCATTGGAGGGTTGCAGGCGAATCAAATTTCCTTCACGATAGTAGCGCTTCAGTGTCGCGTCAGACCCATCCACCAGCGCGACAACAATCTCGCCTTCCCGCGCGGTGCGGGTACGTTCCACCAGAACAAAGTCCCCCGAAACAATATGATCGTCACGCATGGAATCTCCTCGAACCTCGAGGGCGAATACCTCACGACTGCCGATGATATCGCTCAGGGAGATCGTCTCGGCTGATTCAATCGCCTCAACCGGCCGACCGGCAGCAATGCGGCCAAGCAACGGTAGCCGCTCAGAACCACCTTTGCGCGTGGAGCGCTGTGGCAGCACATCAATGGAACGGCTTCGGTTGTGCGACCTCTGCAGGAGTCCCTTGCCCTGGAGATTGGTCACGTGCTTGTGTACGGTTGCCAGCGAATTCAGCCCCAGACCGGACGCGATCTCCTCATAAGAAGGGGAGTACCCGTTTTGCGACGTGAAGCTGGAAAGAAAGTCCAGCACCTCTTTCTGCCGCCGTGTGATAGCCATGCGCTGATTGTAGCGAATAAAAAGCGAACTGCAACACAAAAAATCCAGGAAGAATTCTCCGAACTTTCCCATTTTGATTCAACGCGCAACGGTGCCAAAATGGGCATTCATCTTCGTATTATTTTCGCTTTCTACTCCCCTTATCGCCTTTCTTTCGTTCATCCTTAGGAGCATGAAAGCGCCGCAACAGAGCGGCTGGGCCTTCAACGAGGCGGGGAGCAGAGCAATGACCGTATTGATTGTCGAAGATGACCGCGCACTGGGGCTCTTCCTCCAAAAGGGCCTCAAGCTGGAGGGTCATGAGACCTCTTGGGTAGAGGACGGAGAGGCCGCCCTGGAGCACGTGCGCGCAACGCAGCCCGATTTGATGGTGCTGGACCTAAGCCTGCCGCGCCGCGACGGGATCGAGGTGCTCGAAGAACTGCGCACCCTGTCTGCGCAGACCGCCGTTCTTGTTCTTACGGGGCGAAACAACCTCGAAGAGCGCATTCGGTGCCTCAATCTCGGAGCCGATGATTGCTTGCTGAAACCTTTCAGCTTCCATGAGTTGGCAGCCCGGTGCCGGGCTATTCTGCGCCGTCAAAAAGGGCCTTCGGAAACCTTTCTCCGCTTTGGCGAGCTAGAAATGGATCTGGTCCGTCGAAGCGTCAGGCTGCAGGGTGATCTCATCGAACTGACGATCAAGGAATTTGCCCTGTTGGAATTTCTTATCCGCCGCAAGGGTGCTTGCTGTTCCAGAGAAGAGCTGCTGAGGGAGATCTGGCATACAGATCCCACGAGCGCCACGAACGTGGTTGATGTGTATATCAACTATTTACGTCGGAAACTCGCTTCGGCGACGCTCGGTCCGCTCGACCGAAAAGCATTGATTGAGACCGTCCGCGGTGCTGGATACCGTCTGAATTCCAAAACTGTCAGCCTAGCTTGCGCGAACCACTCGCGTCCTGAACTCATGCTGGCCCGCGGCGCATAAGTCGCCCAGGAGAAATATGCATCACTTGGAAGAAACAAATCTTAAAGCAGCTCTAGGGCAGCAATTGCACGACTTCTCCCAACCGATGGCCAGCCTGCAATGCCGGCTAGAGATCGGCAAAATCCTCGGCGGCGAGGAGGCTCTCCTCGATGCCGTTTCTGGCGGACTGGACGACCTTCGACGTCTCGGCGAGGCGCTGACACGGATGCGCAGCCTTGTCGCAGCGGAAATGTATGAAGGGCAAACGCGATGAACAACTTAAAGCTGGAACATACGGTTGTTCTCGCGAGTGCAGATCCTATTTTGAGGAGGCTTTTGCGCGCGAGCCTGGTCGGAATGCGGTGGCAGGTACGCGAGGCGCAAGGTGGTGCCGAGGCTATGGCCTACCTGGAGGAGCAGCCTGCCGAGGCGCTCATCATGGACGGCTGGTTGCCCGATCTTGAGGTGAGCGCTTTCGCCGGGGAGATCCGCCAGCTCTATCCAACAATGGAGCTTCTTCGAATCGACGGAAAGGTTGAATCGGCAGAGGGCCGGAGCGTACGTCGGCACGAGCTGTTGCAAGCACTTCGTGAAGCAACGAGCACCTCCGGTTTTGACGGACCGGCCTGGGCTTCGGCGCCCGTTGTGATTCCGACGTCTGCTCCGCCTGCCACCTCCGTTTGGACATCCGGCGCTGGTCGAAGAGTCTCTCCGGCAATCAAGCAGCCCGCCAGCAACTCTTTGGGACGGACCTCACCTGCAGCTTCCTCGCCGGTCGAGGCTTCTATTCCAGAACTTGTCGGACAAAGCGCTCCCATGCGGGAACTGGTACGGATGATTCAGCTCGTTGCACCGCACAGTGCGCGAGTGTTGATCGAAGGCGAGACAGGGACCGGGAAAGAGCTAGTGGCGCGGGCGCTTCATGCGCTAAGCGGCCGCGTGGCGAAGCCTTTCATTGTCCTAAACTGTGCAGCGATTCCTGAGGCTCTGCTTGAAGCTGAGCTATTTGGACACACTCGTGGTGCATTCACGGGAGCGGTTCAGTCCCGGGTTGGGCGCATCGAAGCCGCACATGGTGGCACCTTATTTTTAGACGAGATTGGAGAGATGGCCCTTCCGTTACAAGCGAAGCTATTGCGCTTCCTTGAAAATGGAGAACTACAGCGGGTGGGGGATAACGAATCCATATGTGTCGATGTGCGTGTGATTGCGGCCACGCACAAACAACTGGATGAATGCGCGGAGGAGGGAAGCTTTCGTCTGGATCTACTTCATCGTCTGGCCGTGTTTCCGATTGAGGTACCTAGCCTTCGCGAGCGCCTGGAAGATATCCCCCTGTTGGCTGAACATTTCCTTTCACATTTGGCGAAAAGTGCGACAAGAAAATATCTCAGCCCGGCGGCAATGGATACGTTGAAACAGCATAGGTGGCCGGGCAATGTGCGCGAACTGGGACACGTACTGCAGCGCGCAGCTATTCTCGCCGGCAATAACCCGGAGATTACGCCGGAAGAGATCAAGATGCGTCGCTCCGGTCAGCGCTCGACGTGGCAGCACTAAGAAAAATCAGCACTAAGGAAAACCAGCACTAAGGAAAACCATTAATGTCTTCTCGGTTCCATAGTTCGGTCTTTTGTCGTTAACTACTGCCCAGCATAACTTAAGCAATACCAAAGCTCTCCATTCATCGTGGAGAGCTTTTGCTCTTTTTGGGCCAGGCTTTGCGATTGCATTTTTGGATCGCGTCGCGCGAACGAGTTAGATGTAACGGCAAGAGATATGCATTGTTAGAAAAACATCATGTTAGCAGTGTTGCATTTGGCAGCAGTCGTGCTCTTTAGAAAAGCGTTCAGTCGAGCGAGCGCAGAGATTGTCCTCGTGAAGCTGAACGGGGCGCCCGGCTTGCCGGAACGATCACAAACTCTCAAGGAGCGAACCAATGCATACCCAGCACATAGCGAATCGGATGAACCCGGATAAAGAACATTCCTTGCCGCTGTCCTTCGACGATAAGCAGCAAGCTTGCAATTCTCCGGAATCGCTTCTTCCTCTTGTGAGCGCCAGAGAAATCAACGGTGCCGATCGCGATCGTATCGTTCTAGAGAATATGACCATGGTCCGTTTTATCGCGCGACAGATGCATGATAGGCTGCCACAACACGTGGAGTTAGAAGAGCTGATTTCCGCGGGTACAATCGGACTTATCGATGCGGCACAGAAGTTCGACTATGCCAAGCAGGTGCAGTTCAAGAGCTACGCTCAGTTTCGGATCCGCGGAGCTATCCTGGATTCGTTGCGTTTGCTGGACTGGAGCCCACGTGAGTTGCGTCGCAAGGGCCGCGCAATCGAAGAGGTCATCAGAACGTTGACGATCCGCCTTGGACGGGTACCCGGACCGGGTGAAATCTCGCAGGAAATGGAATTAACGATGGAGGAATATCAGCAGTTGCTGGGAGAATTGAAGGGGCTTGAAGTGGGCAGCCTGAACCTGGAGCGCAACGAGGACTCCGGAGAAGACGAACTCAGCTATGTTCAGGGTCCTGCAGAGGACGATCCGCTGTTCCGTTGCCTGCACGGTGAGATGCGGGAGCGCTTGATGGCGGCGATCGAGGCATTGCCCGAAAAGGAGCGGCTTGTACTCACGCTCTCCTACTACGAGGAGCTCAACATGAAGGAGATCGGCTTGGCGCTTGGCGTCGTGGAGTCTCGCGTCTCGCAGATCCGGTCTTCTGCGGTCGTTCGGCTCCGCAGCGCTCTAGGAGCCAAGCCGACGTCGACCAAGCGTCAGAGGAAAGACTGCCTCGCTGAGCTGAATTAGCGACAGTGGTCAGCGTTCTGTTTCCAAATGTTGCATTGGTGGAGCGAAAAGACGCTTTTGGAGAAAAGCTGAAAATTTTCTAATTCATCCTCATGTTTTGTCGAGACCTGCCGATAACAACATTAGGGAGATTTCATGAGCATGCGAAAGAACACGCGAATCGATGTTGTATGGGAAGAAGAATCGGCAGATCTGCAGATGTCGCCGGTACACGCGCCGGCACACGAACAGGGCAACACGTTTTCAGATCAATACCCCCGCATGCGGATGGGGCGGGTCCAGGAGTTGAGAGAGGCGATAACGAAGGGCACCTACTTTGTGCCCATTGAGGTTCTCGCAGACTGCTTGCTGCGACGGATGCTGCGGCCCCGGTAGTTTTCCATCTGGCTGTACCCTGTCTATGGAGTCTCTCTGTCGGGCTGCTTGTCTCCTAGCGTATAGAGAGCCCGATTGTGGACAGGAAGAGTAAAAACATGGGTACTTGGCAGAAGTTGAAGGCGAAGGACGGGCACGAGTTGTCGGCGTATGTTGCGAGACCAGAGGGCACACCGAAGGGTGGTCTGGTCGTGATCCAAGAGGTTTTTGGTGTGAACGCACATATTCGCAGTGTTGTAGATGGCTTTGCGAAGGATGGCTATGTGGCGGTCGCGCCGGCGATGTTTGATCGCGTGCAGCCTGGGGTTGAGTTGACGTATGAGGGTGAGGACATCCAGAAGGGCGTAGATCTGCGGATGAAGCTGAAAGACGCGCAGGCGTTGGCGGATATTGCGGCGGCGTTTCAGCAGGTCAAGGGTGAGGGCAAGGGAGCAGCGGTAATCGGGTATTGCTTCGGAGGCCTGATGGCATGGCTGTCGGCGACACGAGGCAAACAGGCGGGATTCGAACCCAAGTGCACGGTCGGCTATTATGCCGGCGGAATCGGCAAGGTGGCGGCTGAGCAGCCTGCATGTCCCGTGATGCTGCATTTTGGCGCAGAGGACGATCACATCGGCAAGGATCAGATTGACCCGGTGCGGAATGGCCATCCCGATGTGCAGATCTTTCTGTACGAAGGCGCCGGGCACGGTTTCAGCTGTGATGCTCGTGGGAGCTTCAACCCTCAGGCCGCAGCGCTTGCCCGTGAGAGGACACTGGCGTTCTTGGAGGAGAACCTAATCTGAGGAAACGCTGCAAACAGAGCAGGCTGGCGCGGTCCGAGACAGTTTCGGACCCTATCAGCGTGATATTCTGGTCGCTGGACACTGAGAGAAGTGACTAGAGCATAGAGAATCAGGAGCAAGAACCGCCGTGTTGGCACCTGCAAAGAAAACGGACATTATTTCGAAATTCCGCACGCACGACTCGGACACAGGGAGTCCGGAGGTGCAGATTGCGATTCTCAGCGAGCGCATTGGCGAGCTGACCGAGCACTTCAAGACCCACAAGAAGGATCATGGCTCCCGCCGTGGCCTTTTGATGCTGGTATCCAAGCGCCGGCGTCTTTTGGATTACTTGAAGAAGACGGACGGCGACCGCTACCGTGAGGTTATCGGCAAGCTGGGCATTCGCAAGTAAGCGAGTTGCAAATCGCCGATCAGGCGATCTTAGGAGTGCACTTCATTTGGAGATTCTCCACCGCGCAGAAAGCATTTCCGGGCAACAGGGTTGGCCTTGTGTCCAATCTCTTCGCGTTTGGAGTGCGGAAGCCAGCTTTGGCGATGGAAGAAGAATAGCGGAAGCCTCGCTGGGCATGGGTCCAGCGGGGCTTCTTACTTTTGGCCAAGGTTGAGCGCTGTGATCTGCTGCCGCCACCGAAGACCGCAAAGAGTATAGAACCCGAACAGATCAGAGAGATTAAAGGACGAATATCATGCAAGACGTAATCGTTGAGCTTGCCGGGGGCAAGCACATCAAGTTCGAGACGGGCCGGATCGCGAAACAGGCCTCGGGCGCCGCATTCACGACCAGTGGCGACAACGCTGTACTGGCTACGGCGGTCGCCTCACCGGACCCTAAAGAGGGCATCGACTTTTTCCCGCTCACGGTGGAATACCGCGAGTTCACCTACGCCGGTGGCCGGATCCCCGGCGGATTCATCAAGCGCGAGGGTCGTCCAAGTGAGAAGGAGGTCCTAACCAGCCGTCAGATCGACCGCCCCATTCGGCCGCTGTTCCCTGAGACGTTCCGGAACGAGACACAGGTCGTGGCTTTTGTGTATTCGGCCGATAAGGAAAATGATCCGGACGTGCTCGGCATTAACGGTGCGAGTTGCGCGCTGGCGCTGAGCGACATTCCGTTTCACGGTCCCGTGGGCGCGGTGCGCATCGGCATTGTGAACGACGAGTTCGTGGTGAACCCGACCTACTCAGAGCGGCTGGTAAGCACGCTGAACATCATGGTTGTAGGGACCGAAGAGGGCATCACGATGATCGAGTCGGGTGCGCGCGAGATTGCTGAGGAGCGTGTCGTCGATGCAATCGAATTCGCCCATGGCGAGATCAAAAAGATTGTTGCGGGTATAAAAGATTTAGTAAGCCGCGCCGGTAAGCAGAAGCGTCAGGTTGCGGAGATTGAGTTTGATGAGGCGTATGCGAGCGAACTGCAGGCTAAGATCGGTGACCGCCTGAAGGATGCGTTGAACACGCAGAAGAACCCCAAGTTCGAGAGCTATGTCAAGGTCAAGGAGATCAAGGACGAGCTGAAAAAGGCGTTGCCCGAGGGCGACCCGGCGGCGGGTAAGAAGCTTTCCAAGTACTACGAATTGATGCGGGAGAAGATCTTCCGCGAGCAGGTGCTGCACGAGCGCACCCGCCCGGATCACCGCGCCTTCGACGAGATTCGCAAGGTAAGCATCGAGACCGGTGTGCTGCCTCGGGTGCACGGATCGGCGCTGTTTACACGCGGCGAGACGCAGGCGATGGTCTCCGCCACTCTGGGCACGACCGACGACGCACAGCGGATGGAGAGCTACGAGGGCGAGCAAAAGCGTCGCTTCATGCTCCATTACAACTTTCCGCCGTTCTCCGTCGGCGAGGTTGGGCGCATGACGGGCGTGGGCCGCCGTGAGATCGGCCATGGCGCCTTGGCATGGCGGGCGATCGAGGCCGTGCTGCCGGGTGAGGAGGAATCTCCTTACACGCTGCGTGTGGTCTCGGACATCCTGGAGTCGAACGGATCGTCCTCGATGGCGACGGTCTGCGGGGCCTCGCTGGCGCTGATGCAGGCAGGTATCCCGTTGAAAGGTTCAGTGGCCGGTGTGGCGATGGGTTTGGTAAAGGAGGGCGACAACTACGCCATTCTGACCGACATCGCGGGTGCCGAGGACCATTACGGCGACATGGATTTCAAAGTCGCCGGTACCCGCAAGGGCATCACCGCGCTGCAGATGGACATCAAGATCATGGGCATTACGGCCCAGATCATGCGCGAGGCGCTGGCGCAGGCGCAGCGTGGCCGGTTGTTCCTGCTGGACACCATGGATGCGGTGATCGCGGGAGCGAATCAGGAGAAGTCGCAGTATGCACCGCGTATCCACACGCTGCAGATTCCGACGGACAAGATTCGCGACCTGATCGGACCGGGCGGCAAGACGATCCGCGGCATCATCGATTCAACTGGCGTGAAGATCGACGTTGAGGACTCGGGCCGCGTGAATGTGGCCTCGTCCGACGCGGATGGGCTCGCCAAGGCGATCCAGATGATCAGCGATCTCACCGCTGTGCCGGAGGTTGGCAAGACCTACCTCGGTAAGGTGGTGCGGCTCGCTGAGTTTGGCGCCTTTGTCGAGATCTTCCCGGGGACGGACGGTTTGCTTCATGTCTCCGAGATCGCGGAGCATCGCGTGAAGGAAGTGAAAGACGAGTTGCGCGACGGTGATCAGGTGCTGGTGAAGGTGCTGGCGATCGAGGGTAACCGGATCAAGCTGAGCCGTAAGGCGGTGCTGCGTGAGCAGCGCGCCAAGCTGGGTTTGCCGGAGGTTCCGGAGGGTGGTGGCGAGGGTGGCGGCCGCGGGCGTGGCGAACGTTCTGAACGTCCCGAGCGTTCTGAGCGTCCAGAACGCTCAGAGCGCAGCGAACGTCCGGAGGCGCCGCAGCATGAGCAGACCATCACGATCGAGGGCGGCGAAGACTTCGACGACGACGACGAGGGTGATGAGGAGATTGAGGGTGACGAGGAGGGTGCCGAAGAGGGCGAACTCGTCGCAAACCAGCCAGGTGACAATCGCGGCGGGCAGGGCGGTGCTCGTCCGGCTGACGGCGCTGCCGGTACGGCTGCCCGGCGTCGCCGGCGTCGCGGACGGCGTCCCGGCACAGGCGGTGGCACGCCTCCGGCTGGCGCAACTCGTTAAGGGCGATTTACAGGAGGAGCGAACAGCCGCGCCGCAAAGCGCGGTTGTTTTGCGTTTGCGAGAGTGCGGAGAGGAGCAGTTTTGCCGAAGCCGCAGGGCAGAGCGCGAGCGGTTTGGAGAGTTTCCTGGCCCATGGCCGCCCTTTGTTTGCTCGCGGCGAATCGGTGGCTGCTGGAGAGCGCCCGGCCGAAGGCGCGATCGACGGATCTGACGGAGGCGGCGGGGTGCGTCATGGCGGCCGGCGTAGCTATGTTTGGAGCGGTTCTACGTTCGGGAGTGCGGATGCAGGGCGCGTTGCTTACTGGGAACTGGCGTGCTGTGGATATGCGATCCGTAGTCGGCGGGCTGGCGGTTCTTACCGGTCCCGCCGTAGCGCTCCTCATATCGAGCCGCCATGTACATGCCGATAGTGCCACTCTCGCTTTGAGTCTGGCGCCCGTCATTGTTGCCGTCGCCCTCCCAGCAATGGGAGGCACGGAGGGCGATCTCGCGGCGAGGCTTTGGCCGGGGCTGGCGGGCTTGGCCGGTCTGCTCCTCCTGCTGCCGCAACCGTCGTTAGACGATTGGCGCTATGACCTTGCGCTGCTGTGTTTTCCGCTGTTGACGGGGCTGGGAGCGTCGTACGTGACCGCACGGAGAAAAGACAGGCCGTCGGAGCATAGATTCCCGCTCTCTAACTCGCTGCTGTTGGTTTTGACTCTGGTGTTCGCGGCATTGATTTTTGCGGGCCTGGCTTGGCGCGCACAGCACACCGGGGAAAGTAAATCATTTTCAGCGAGTGCGGCGGCCCTGGACGGGCTCATGGCTCTGCTTACGCTGTTGGCTTTGCGTCGGCTCGGCGCAGTGCGCTGGTCCGCGCAATATCTGCTGATTCCACTGCTGACGCTGCTGGAAGGGGCTCTTCTGCTGCGGCCGGTGCTCGATTGGCGCTCCTGGATGGCCTTTGCGTTGCTTGCAGCGAGTAGTGGATACCTGCTTGCGGTCGGTCGGGACAGAGCAACAATTCCTTGAACCCACTAAAACACGAGGTGTGCCGAGGAAGGTGCATCCCCGCTTGAGGGTTCGCTGAGCTTCTGTACACTTTTGCCATGGCGGCTTCCATGTACATCGTCGTGGAGGGTGAGGACCCTGGTTTCGACATCTATGTGAACGGCCGGGCGCTGGCCCGGCAGGAGGCCGGGGTGGAGCGTCTGGCGCATACGCTTGGCGTGCGGCCGCTGCTGGAGTTTTTTTCCGCTGATGAGAACTCGATGGCCCTGCTGATCGAAGAGGGCGCCGGCAACCCGGAGCTGCTGCACCGGTTGCCACCTCCGCAGTGGTTTCGGCCGGAGGAGGGGCTGGAGACGGTGAAGGGTCTCATCGAGGCGTTGGAGCAGGAGCCGCGGCGGCTGGGCAAGGAGGGCGCGGCGGTGCTGAGCGAGCTGCTGGAGTACCAGCGGGTTCTCGGCAAGACGGCTGACCGGGGTTTGCGCTGGCATTTGGCGTTCAGCTGGCGGTAAAGGCTGTGATGGATGGATTATGGCTAATTCCCTGAAAAAGTGCGGCAGCACAGAAAAGCAGGTCCCTTCGCTACGCTACGGGATGACAAACAAAAAGCGGAAAGGCCACTGTCTTTTGTTCGCAGGCTGAAGCCCAAGGCTACACCGAAAACATTCGTTGAACTCTACCTATTGCACGGCGAGATCGCCGTCGAGATCGACGAGCAGATTGTCGCCCTGTACCGCCATGGAATGAATGATGAAGTTTGTCAGGTGCATATCGTAGCCGGTGGTCTGGGCGGAGTTGGAAAGCAGCTGTCGGAGCAGATCGGCGGCGTTGACCTTCAACTCCTGCGGCAGTTTGTGGCTTAGGAATGGCTCGAGAAAGATGTTGAGCTCCCGGGATTCGCTGAGGTTTTCTACACGCGCGTCGCGGAAGCCGATGCTCTCGCCCTGCGCCTCGGGCACCAGGGTTACGTCGGCTTCGACGTTCAGGCCGACGCCGAGGCAGGCGCCATGCAGGCTGGAGCCGAGCCGGGCGTGGGTTTTGACGTGTACAACGACGCGGTCGTCGCGAAAGCTCACCTTGGGACCGTCGGCGTAGACGAAGCAGCCGGAGCCGGCGTGTCCGCGGATGTAGTAGCGGCCTTCCGGACCCTTGAAGAGCTGCTTGTCCAGTGTCCGCTCCAGCGCTTCGGCGGAGATGCGCAGGGTAAGGGCATGTGCGGCTACGGTGGACGATAGACAGAGCAGCAATGCGGGCACAAGCGAGCGCAGTTTCACGATTTCAGCATAGCTGCAAGCAGGCGTGGTTTTTCGCCATCCGGATAACGGCATCGTCTTTCCTGCGGAGGGCATCTGCTCAGCAGGAGGCTTTTATGTCAAAGGCTGTGCGTTTCGAGAAGCTGGGCGGACCCGAGGTCCTGAAGTTGCAGGATGTAGCGGTACGCGAACCGGCTAAGGACGAGGTAAAACTGCGCGTGGAGGCGGTTGGGCTGAACCGCGCCGAGAGCATGTTCTTTCATGGCCAGTACATGGAGCAGCCGGAGCTGCCGTCGGGGCTTGGGTATGAGGCATTTGGGATGGTGGAGGCGGTCGGGCCGGGTGGCGACGCTTCGCTGATCGGCAAGCGGTTTGGGACGATTCCGGGCTTTTCGATGAACAAATACGCGGTTCTTGGCGAGGAGGCGATCGTGCCGGCTTACGTGCTCGCAGCGCTGCCGGAGACGCTCTCTGCCGTGGAGGGGGCGGCGGTGTGGATGCAGTATGTCACCGCGTACGGTGCACTGGTCTTCTTCGGGCGGGTGACGAAGGGCGACTTTGTGATCATTCCGGCGGCTTCCAGCAGTGTCGGGCTGGCGGCAGTTCAGATCACGAAGGCCGAGGGTGCGAAGTCGATCGCTACGACCCGCACGGGCGCCAAGAAAGATGAGTTGCTGCAGCTGGGCGCGGATTTCGTAATCGCCACTGAGGAGGAGGATCTGCCGGCGCGGGTCGCCGAAATCACGGGCGGCAAGGGTGCGCGAATCATCTTCGATCCTGTCGGCGGCCCGTATGTGGAAACGCTGGCCAAGGCGGCCGCGCAGGAGGGAACGCTGTTTCTGTACGGCGGACTTTCCGGTCAGGCCACGCCCTTTCCAACCATGGCGGCGCTGGGCCGCGGACTCAGGATGGTCGGCTACACGCTGCATCAACTCTGGGCAGAGCCGGAACGCATTGCGGAAGCCAAGCGCTACATCTTCGAGCGACTGGCGGATGGGCGGTTTGTGCCCAAGATCGCGAAGACGTTTCCGCTGGCGGAGGCGCAGGAGGCGTATCGGTACCTGGAGTCGAATCAGCAGGTGGGTAAAGTGGTGATCACGGTTAAAGGCTGAAGCGCTGGAGGTGTGCAGCCAGCGGAGAAAAGCAGGTCCCTACGCTGCGCTACGGGATGACAAACAATAGAGGGAAAGCACCCGCTGTTACTGTCTTTTTTTGTCATTCCCGAAGGGAATCTGCGTTCAGATTCACGGTAACGACGGCGTTGCGGAACGAAGAACAGCGGGAGCCTTAGCTCCCGCTGTTCTTCGTGTATAGAGGCTTTAATTGTTAGCGGGGAGTTCGGCTCCGGCGACGGTGGTGTTGGCAGTGGCTGCGGGAGCGACTGCTGGGGTGCTGCCCGGCCCAAGGCCGAGTTTGATCAGGGCGCGGGAGTCGGGCACCAGCTTGGTCTGCCAGTTGTTGTCGCCCTGCAGCTTCTGCATGGCGGCTGCGCTGGCGGAGTCCCAGGTGCCGGTCGGCTCGCCGGAGAGATAGCCCCGCTTGATGAGGGCGGTCTGGATCTCGGTTGCGCGCTCCGAACTCATGCTGGGACCGAAGCGCTCGGAGCTGCTGTGTTCGCTGTGCGCGGACCGCATCCCGGAGTGACGCATCATGGGGTGAGTGGAGGTGCGGTGGTGAGGACGGACCGCTGCCGGGGAGGACAGTGGAAGAAGCAACAGGCCGGCCGCGCAAAATGCGGCTGAGAACACACGCATGAATCAGACCTCGCAGGGTGGAGTGCGGCACGGCTGCGTAACCGGCAACACGTTGAGGTTACCTTAGTGCGGTTGCCCACACAAGTGCACCGTTTGTGTCAGGAGACTCACCTTTGGTCCTCCAAACAAAAGCCCCGATGGCAGAAGACCTGCCTCGGGGCTTTGCTTGGTGGTTTTGCGGCGATGTTAGCGGAGAGTGCCGCCAACGTAGGAGTCGCCGCCGCTTGCGTCGCGGGGGTTGCGGATGACGAAGACAACGTCATCGCCGGTCTTTAGGGCGGTGACGATGCTGCGGTAGTCCGCCTCGCTGGTAACGGGCTTGCGGTTGATCTCGATGATGATCTCCCCAGGGCCTAAGCCGATGTCCTCGGCGAAGGAGCCTGGGCGGACGCTGGTGACGGTGACGCCGCCATGAGTGCCGAGCTTGGCGATGGTTTCAGGCTTCGTAGGCTGCTCCGTGATGCCGAGCTTGGCTTGGCCGGCGTCCGGTTGATCCGGGCCGGCGTTTTCATCCGGGTTGGGCTGATTGGCGAAGAGTTTGGAGCGGTCGACGATGCCGACATCCGCATTCTCATGCTTGCCGCCGCGCAGGTAACCGAGGTGCACGGTAGCGCCGGGCACCTTGCCCGAGACGATGGCGATGAGCGAATCGCCGTCCTTGATGGATTGGCCGTCGACGCTGACGATGACGTCTTGCGGCTGCAGACCGGCCTTCGCCGCCGGACCGTTGGGCGTGACGGTGCTGATGATAACGCCCCCGTTGGCGAAGCCGTACATCCGGCTGACAGCGGAGGACTGCTGCGCCTGGAACTGGATGCCGATGGAGCCGCGGGTGACGGTGTGGTTCGGCCCGATGAGCTGGTTATAGACGTTGATCAGCAGGTTGGAGGGAAGCGCAAAACCCACGCCCTCCGAACCGGCGGACTGTGTGTAAATCGCCGTGTTCATGCCGATGACCTCACCGGCCATGTCCACGAGCGGGCCGCCGGAGTTGCCGGGATTGATAGCCGCGTCGGTCTGGATGAACTTCTGGAAGGAGGCTTGATCGATGCCGCCGCCTTCGCCGCCCTGATCCAGGTTGGCACGGTTGATGGCCGATACGATACCGGCGGAGACGGTCTTGGACAGACCAAAGGGGCTGCCGATGGCGAGCACCCAATCACCCACCAGCGCACCGGTAGAATTTCCCAGCTTGATGGTGGGAAGGGGTTCCTTGGTCTCGATCTTGATGACGGCGATATCGGTCGCTGTGTCCACGCCGATGACCTTGGCGGGACGGCCCTCATCGAGGGCGTCCTCGGGATCGGTGGAGAGCTTGACGTAGATGTGGTCGGCTTTGTCGATCACGTGATTGTTGGTGATGATGTAGCCGCGCGGATCGACGATGAAGCCGGAGCCCAGGGCGCGCCGGGTGCTCATGTCGGGCTGTCCGCCACCCCCGCCCCCGCCGAAGAAGCGGTTCAGGAAGTCCTGCATATCGTTGTTGTTGTCGTCACCCCCACCGTCCGGATTGCCGGGAAGCGGCCCTTCGGGCAGGCCGCGACGGCCACCCCGGTGCGGACCCTGGGTCTGCTTGGGCGTGGACTCGGTGTTGATGTTGACCACCGCCGGACCTACCTGCTTCACGATGGTCGAGAAACCATTGGAAAGGGTGATCGGGGAGGGAACGACGAGCGGGCGAGCGTCGCTGGAGTCGATCCGCTGGCCCTCCTTGCCGCTCACCTTGGCCGTGAGCAGGGAGCCGGCGAGGATCAGCGCGGAGATCGCGCCGAGCGCGGTAAAGGTGGTCGTGGGGGTGAGGCGACGGCGAACGCGCTGCCGCAGGCCGCCTTCAGGAGTTTCGTGAGATGCCATGGATAGGTCTTTCCTCGTGAGCAGTTCTTCTCAATGCTAAATCGTTCGGTGGTGGAGACGTGACCGAGGCGCCTGTGTTGTCGAAGTACGGAGATCGTCGCATCTGGAGATCGTCGCATCTATAGACGCCCGCCGGAGCGAAAGGACGCTTGCGGGAACGATCCAGGGCTCACTACGGCTCCATGGGTAAGATTGCCGCCTGGGTCAGCACGGTTGGCCCGAGCTCGGCGAGAACGATGCCCGCGAGGATGAGGCCCGCGCCCAGCAGCGCGCGGGGGCCGAGACGCTCGCCGAGAAAAAGCAGCGAGGTGAGCCAGGCGAAGACCGGCTCCATGGTGAAGATCAACGCGGTGTGCGAGGCCGGCAGGTGTTGCTGAGCCCAGCTTTGGATCGTGAAGGCCGCTGCCGTGGCCAGAAGGGAGGTCACTGCGAGCGCCGCGAAAACTGTTCCGCTCCAATGCATTGCGTTATGCCGATCGAGCGGCAGGAGCGCGGCCATTACGACCGTGGCGAAGACGATCTGCAGCGTGCCCAGCGTGCGCGCGGCGACGGCTCCGGCGGCTTTTGCCAAGGTGAGCAGATGAAAGGCAAAGGCGACGGCACAGCCGAGGGTTAGCCACTCTCCGGTATGGATACCGGTGAGGAGCGAGAGCCCGGCACCGGGCTGCGCCGTGAGCAGAACGATGCCAGCGAAGGCAAGCAGAGCCCCGGCAAAGGCGAGCAGGTGAGGGCGTGGCGTGGCGGCGGCGCGGATGCCGGGAGCGGCGCTCAGAAGCGGAACGAAGACGACCACCAGGCCGGTAAGAAATGCTGATTTGGAGGGTGTTGTATGGGTGAGGCCGACGGTTTGCAGCTCATAGCCGAACGCAAGGAAGACCCCGGCAGTCGCACAGAGCCTCACCTGCGAGCGGGACAGACCGCGCAGGGCTCGCCAGTTGGCCGCCAGCAGCACGGCCGAGGCGAGCGCCATGCGTAGGAGGTTGAAGAGCAGCGGCGAAACCTCTCGCAGGGCAGCTTTGACCAGCGGAAAGGTGGTGCCCCAGACCAGCGTTACTGCCAGCAGGGCCAGATGCGCTGCCAGGCTGCGATTAGGCTTAACTGGCTCTCCGGCGCGGGCGTCATCGGTCATTCGGGCTGGGCACGGAAGACCGGCGCGACTTTCCCGTGTTCTTTTGGCGTCGCCGCGTCGAACCGGGTTACGCCGCCTACCACCGTGCGCAGCACCTTTGTTGCGAGCAGGTCGCGCGGCGAGGCCTTCGTGATGTCACGGTCGAGCACAACGATGTCGGCGAGGTAGCCGGGTTCGAGCCGGCCTTTGATGTGTTCGCGGAACTCGGCGAAGGCGGAGGCTTGGGTGTAGGCATAGATCGCCTCATTGATCGTGAGGCGTTCGCCCGGATTAAAGGTCTGGGTGCCGGCCTCGTTCTGCCGCGTGATCGCCGAGTAGAGCCCACGAAAGGGCGAGATGGACTCCACTGGGTAGTCGGTGCCGAAGGCAACAATGACGCCATGATCGAGAAAGGAGCGCCAGGCGTAGGCGCGCTTGATGCGTTCCGGTCCAACCCGCTGTTCGGCCCAGGCCATGTCGGTAAGTAGATGGCTGGGCTGCATGGAGGCGATGATGCCGAGGTCGTGGAAACGTTGGAAGGCACCAGGGGAAACGACCTGGGCATGCTCGATGCGGAACCGAAGCCGGGAGGGCAGCGGCGGCCGGGGCAGGCGACCACAGGAATCAACCATGTCGCGCGCTTCAGGGTGCTGCTTCAGGCACGAGTCGGTATCCTGCTGCTGATCCTGTTCCGCCACCTGTTCAGCGGCCTGAAAGGCATCCAGAGCCATGTCATTGGCGCGGTCGCCGATGGCGTGGAAGCCGAGTTGGAAGCCGGCCTGGGCGCGCTGCGAGGCCATTTGCTCGAGTTTGTCTTCGTCGTAGCGCGGGATGCCGGCGTCCTCGGGATCATCGCTGTAAGGATCGTTCAGGGCTGCCGTCCGCGAGCCTAAAGAGCCGTCCATGAAGGCTTTGAGCTGCGTCAGGTGCAGCAGCGGATCATCGGCGGGATGGCTGGCGCGACGCTGTTCAAGGATCGCCGGCGGCAGGTTGAAGTCGATCCACTCGGCGAAGCGCAGGGGCAGCTTGCCTTGATGCTCCCACTCTTCGAGCACCAGCCAGTCGCCCCAGTCGGAGAAGTCCTGCACGCTGGTGACGCCGTGGGCGAGCGCGTCCTCAATGGAAAGGCTGAGCGCGCGTTTGCGGGTGTCAATGTCGGGCGGCGGGATGTGCTGCTGGACCAGCGCGAGGGCGGGCGCCTCGCGAACGATTCCGGTGAGCTCGAGGCCGACACCGTGGTCGAACTTGCCGCCCTTGGGGTCGGGTGTGTCGCGGTTGAGCCCCGCAGCCTGCAGCGCGGCGGAGTCCGCGACCGCGATGTGACCGTCGACACGCTCAAGGAACGCCGGATGGCCTGCGGTCACCGCGTCCAGGTCCTGTCTTGTGGGCAGAGTCTTCGAGGCCCACAATGTTTGGTCCCAACCGCCGCCCAGAATCCATTGGCCCGGCTTCGCCGTCGCCATATAAGTGCGGATGCGCGCCTGCATCTCCGCGAGGGAGTGAACGCCGACGAGATCGACGGCGAGCCGCTGCTGGCCGGCCTGCGCCATGTGGGTGTGCGCGTCGTTGAAGCCGGGCATGGCGAAGGCGCCGTGCAGATCGACGACGATCGTCTGTGGGCCTTTGAGGGCGAGGATCGTCGCATCGCTGCCGGCGGCGGTGATGCGGCCGTCGCGCACGGCCAGGGCGGTGACGCGGCCGGGGATCGGGTCGGTGTCGCCCGCCTTCAGCCGCGTCCCGGTGAGGATGTCGCCGTGGACGAAGAGGGTATCGGGGGCGGGCTGCTGGGCGTGGGTGGGCGATCCGAAAAAGGCACAGAGACAAAGGACAGCGGCACCGGCGCATCCCCGGCGGGTGGCGTGTGCGGGTGTTTGAGGGGTCACGCCCCGAGTCTACCCCGGCTGCGCCCGGCGCCGAGGGTCGCGGTGGCATTCTCGCCATTCTCGGCCCCGATCTCGGCCCCATTCTCGGTTGGATCGGCGAGGTGCGAGCAGGTGGCGATGTGCGAGCAGGTATCGAGCAGCAACATCAGGACGCGGCGCAGAGCGAGCTCCCGGCCCGTGGGGTCGTACCACTCGCCGAGCGTGTGCAGGCCGCCGCCCGTGCCACCCGCGCCGATGGCCAGCGCGGGAACGCCGAGCGAGAGTGGATGGTTCGCGTCCGTGGAGCCGACCCGCGGGTCGGTGGCGATGCCGAGGTGGCGGTCGACGGCGCGAAGGCTCCGGAACAGAGGAGATTCCGGGGGCAGGGCGCCGATGGCGCGGTAACCGGTGCGCTCGATCTGGAGTTTCAGCCCTTCGCCGTCGCGCCCTTGGCCGTTTTCGGCCCCAATTTCCGCCGAAATGCGTTGCAAGACGCTCAGTTCGAGGCGGTCGAGCTCCAATTCCGAGGTGGAGCGGAGATCGAGGTCGGCGGTCGCCAAAGCGGGGATGGAGTTGACCGAGGTGCCCCCCTGCAGGCGGCCGACGTTGAGCGTGGTTCGCGGCTGTGAGGGGAGCGGGAGTTGCGTGACCGCGAGCATCGCCGCGCCCAGCGCGAGAATCGGGTTGGGACGATGCGCATCGGCCCAGGAGTGACCGCCGGGTCCGGTGACGGTGACGCGCAGCCGCCGGCTGCCGAGCGCCCGGTCGACTACAAGAGCGTTGCCCGCGCCTTCAAGGGCAATGGCGGCGTTGATCCGGGCGGCGAAGGGGGGCGCGGCGAAGAGGTGCCTCACCCCGCGCAGATCGCCTTCGCCCTCCTCGCCGACGTTGGCGGCGAAGATTACAGCACAGGGAAGCTCGATGCCCGCGTGTTGTACCGCGGCGGCGAGACCCAGCAGAGCTGCCAGTCCGGCCCCGTTGTCGCAAGCGCCTGGACCGTGAATAAGCGCGCCTTCCTCCCGCGGGGTGCAGTCGGTTTCCGGCGGAAAGACGGTGTCGAGATGCGCGGAAAGCAGCAGCGCGCCCTCCTCCGGGGAACCGGATTCGCCGCGCAGCAGCGCCACGGCGCTGCCTTCAGCGTCGAGATGCGGGTCCGCCAAGCCGAGATCGGCAAAGCGTTCGCGGAACCAGGCCGCGCGTTCGCCCTCGCCGAGGGGGGGAGCGGGGATGGCCAGGAACTCCAGCTGCCAGCGGCGGAGTTGCAGCTCGTGCAGATGCAGCCAGCGGAAGGCACGATGGAGCCCGGGATCGGCGGCCAGGGCGGATAGCCTCTGCTGGTCGGTTGGAGTCGCCGGCATCAGCGGAGCGCCCCGATCTGTGTTGCGACCGGCCCGCCGGGGATTTCGTCAGCACACGGCTCACCGTGGTCGCTGGATGGTGCGGCGCGGTACTCCACGCTGACCAGATAAAGGCCGCTGGCCGGAGCGGTCGGGCCGGCCTGGGCACGGTTGCGGGAGGAGAGAATGCGGGGCAGCTCCTCGACCGCCAGGCTGCCTCGACCGATATCCACCATGGTGCCCACCAGGTTGCGCACCATGTGATGCAGAAAGCCGCTGCCGCATACCCGGTACACGAGTAGCCCATCGGCCTTTGTCCACGCGGAGCTGTGGATCGTCTTGACCGGGTTGGGCAGGCTGCCGGGGGGAAAACCGGGTGTCTCGCGCGGCGGCCGCGCGGCGGCGGCCATGGCGGAAAAATCGTGGGTGCCGGGCAGCAGCGCCGCGGCGGCCTGCAGCCGATCGAAGTGGAGCGGCCAGCGGCAGTCCCAGACGAAGGGCGCGAGGAAGGGGGAGCACACACGTTCGGCGGGATCACTCGCAGGCTGGCGTTCGAAGAGGCGGTACTCATAGGTTTTGCGGCAGGCTTTGTGGCGAGCGTGAAAATCGGCGGCCATGAGCTCCGCGCCGTTTACGCGAATCCCCTCTGGGAGCATGCGGTTCAGGGCGCGCTGCAGATTGGCGGGCGGGATGTCGGCGTCGAGCGAAAAGGAAGCAACCTGCGCGAGCGCGTGGACGCCGGCGTCGGTGCGCCCGGCGCCCTGCGGCAGCACGGACTCGCCGGTGATGCGGGCGAGCGCGTCTGCCAGAAGACCCTGGACGGTCAGCAGCCCCGGCTGAACCTGCCAGCCGTGAAACTGCGCGCCGTTATAGCTGAGGGTGAGCTTCCAGTGCGGCATGCGGGCGCGGGGGTCCTTTCGTAGCGATGGAGGTGTGCTGACCCGGTCTTCTTCATTATCGCCGTCGGCTTCTCCGAAATGGTTGGGAAGGGACGCCAACGCTATACTGGCGTCACCGAACAACCAATCGCCTGCCCAGCCGGAACACTTAGGTCTGCGCGACCGTATAGGCCGAGGAAGTTCCAGCAGCGAAGCATTCCGAAGGACTCGCACGTGACCATGCAAGGACGCACCTCAAGAAGCTTGCACGCCCTGGCGTGCGTCGCACTCACGTTGGCCAACGCTGCTGGACTGGGACAAGCCCAGGGGCAGGCGACCTCGCCCTCGCAGCAGGGAACCACCGCTGGGCAGGTGAGTCCGGTTGCCCCCGCGCCCCCGCAACCCGTGCAGAACGACACCACAGGCACACCCGGGCTGCCGCAAGCGCCGAAGCCGGCGTCCACGCCGATGTACCTGCGGCCCACCGGCCTGAACTACACGCGTGGAAACCCGTTTTTCCCCGACCCGCTGCGGATCTATGCAGCCAAGGACTATCCCGCCCCGCGGCTCAGCAACACGGCGCAGCTGGATGATCTGCTGCGCGACGGCAAGATCTATCTCAGCCTGGCCGACGCGGTGACGCTGGCGCTGGAAAACAACTACGACATCGCGATTGCGCGCGTGAACCTCGACATCGCCGACACCGACATCCTGCGCGCGGAGGCCGGATCGACGCTGCGCGGTGTGGCGGCGGGGTTGATCACCAATACGCTGGGCGGATCGAGCTCCACCATCACCGGCGGCGGCGGCCCGGCTGGGACCACCTCCGTATCCGCAGCGAGTGCCGGCCCCTCCGGTCTGGTGTTGAGCACCAATGGCAGTGGACCCTTGCCGGAGGTCTTCGATCCGACGCTGACCGGCAATATTCAGTATGAAAGCGCGCGCATCCCGCAGACCATCACGTTTTTGACCGGAACACTGAATCTGCAGCAGAACACAACAACCTACAACTTCCAATACCAGCAGGGTTTTGCGTCCGGCACCCAGCTGACGGTCTCCTACGACAACAATCGCCAGACCACTAATAGCGACGGCGCGGTGTACAACCCACAGCTGCAGTCCAGCTTCCGGGCGACGGCGACGCAGCACCTCCTCCAGGGGTTTGGGCCATGGCTGAACAAGCGCTTTATCGTGCAGGCGAAGAACAACCGCCGCTACGCCGACGCGGCCTTCCGGGAGCAGGTGATCTACACGATTACCCAGGTGGAGAGCATCTACTGGGCGCTGGTCAGCGCCTATGAGGATGAGCAAGCCAAGAGCCGGGCCGTGGAGCAGTCCACGCAGCTGATGGCCGACGACCGCCGCGAGGTCGAGATTGGCACGCTGGCCCCCTTGGATGTGGTGAATGCGCAATCTTCGCTGGCATCGGATCAGCAGGCGCTCATCTCATCGCGTTCCAACCTGGAGTACCAGCAGCTGCTGATGAAGCAGGCCATCGCGCGCAATCTGAACGATCCCAAGCTGGCCAACGCGCCGGTGGTGCCGACCGATCGCGTGGGGCTGAATAAATTGCCGGAAGAGGATGAAACGATCGAGGATCTGGTAAGGCAGGCGTATACGAACAACCCGCAGGTGGAGCAGGCCGTGCTCTCGATGGAGAACAACAAGATCACCATTCGCGCGGAGAAAAACGGTCTTCTGCCCATTGTCGATGCCTATGGTTTTTATGGCGCGTCCGCACTCGGCGGCCAGCAGAATGCATTGCTGAACTGCGGTGGGACCTTTGGCTCGGTGGGGACACCGACGACCTTTCAGCCCTGTCCGGCGGGGTTGGTGCCGACCCTGGGCTTCAGCTCCGAATTAAACAACCTGGTCAACAACAGCTACCCGGATTATGGGGTGGGTGTGAATGTCACCATCCCGTTGCGCAATCGCACGGCGCAGGCCGACCAGGTGCGGTCGCAGATGGAGTACCGCCAGGCGGAGATGCGTTTGCAGCAGATCTACACGCAGCTGCGCATCCAGCTGGTGAATGCGCTGTATGCGCTACAGAATGACCGGGCCGGCGTGGTGGCCTCGCAGGCGGCCCGCGAGTACGCCTCGCAGTCGCTGGAGGCCGAGCGCAAGAAGCTGCGATTGGGTGCGTCGACGACCGCCAACGTCTTGCAGCAGGGGCGAAACTTTGCCGGGGCGGAGAACAACCTGAACTCGGCGGACGCCGCCTATGCGCGCGATCGGTCGTCGCTGAACCAGATCCTGGCCAACACGCTGGACCGCTACGGCATTACGCTCGAGGAGGCCGTGAAGGGGTCCGTCGGGCAGGCGCCGCAGATTCCTGGACTGACGGCGCCGGCAGCGCCCGCGCCGCCTCAGCCGCTCAGCCTCACGACCCCTCCGCCGCAGCGATAGAAACGGCAGACTCCTCCCCGGCTTGGTAGGCTGAGGGTTGGAGTCACCGATGGCACAAAAGATGGAAAGCCCGTTAGCGCCGGGGATCGACCGGGTAGCGGAAGCAGCTGGGAACCACTCTGGGAGCCAGCTGGCGCAGCACGCCGAGAATCGGCTCGGGCAGGCCTCATCGGCGTATTTGCGCTCGGCGCGTCTGCAACCGGTGGACTGGCATGAGTGGAGCGAAGAGGCCTTTGCAAAGGCGGAGCGCGAGGGCAAGCCGGTTCTGCTGGATATCGGTGCGGTGTGGTGCCACTGGTGCCACGTCATGGACCGCGAAAGCTATGAAAACGACGAGATTGCGGCGCTGATCAACGAGCATTTCGTCGCGGTCAAGGTGGATCGCGATGAGCGGCCGGATGTGGATTCGCGCTACCAGGCGGCTGTTTCCGCCATCAGCGGACAAGGCGGATGGCCGCTCACGGCGTTTCTGACCGGGGAAGGCAAGCCGTTCTTCGGGGGCACCTATTTTCCGCCGGAAGACCGCTACGGCCGGCCCGGTTTTCCGCGCGTTCTGCAGAGCATGGCCGAAGCCTATAAGAACCGGCGGGCGGAGGTGGACGAATCGGCGGGCAGCGTGATGCTCGCCATCGAGCATAACGAGAGCTTTTCGGGCCGCGCCGGTGAACCCGGCGAGCCGCTGCTGCATAAAATTATCGACTCCATCCTGCGTCAGTTCGATCCGCGCAATGGCGGCTTTGGTGCTCAACCCAAGTTCCCGCATCCGGCTGCGCTGGACCTGTTGATCGATGCATCCACGCGGCCCGGACCGCAGGCCGAGCAGGCGCGTGAGGTCGCCGCGGTGACGCTGGCGAAGATGGCGGCGGGTGGCATCCATGACCAGCTTGCCGGCGGCTTCCATCGCTACTCGGTCGATGAGCGCTGGATCGTGCCGCACTTCGAGAAGATGGCCTATGACAACAGCGAGTTGCTGCGGGCCTATACCCATGCCTTCCAGAGCTTCGTGGACCCACGCTTTGCGCGCGTAGCCGCGAGCACGCTGCGCTGGATGGACGAGTGGTTGAGCGACCGCGAGCGCGGCGGCTTCTACGGCTCGCAGGACGCGGATGACTCGCTCGACGATGATGGCGACTACTTCACGTGGGCGCGCGCCGAGGCGGAGGCCGTGCTGTCGGCAGAAGAGCTTGAGCTCGCCGCGGCGTTTTACAACCTGCGGGCTGTGGGGGACATGCACCATAATCCAGCCAAGAATGTGCTGCACATCGTTGCCGACGTCCCTACGCTGGCGCAGCGCTTCGGACGTTCGGAAAAGGCGACGGGTACGCTGCTTGAAGCGGCCAAGGCGAAGATGTACGCCGCCCGGCTCGCGCGGAAGACACCCTATGTGGATCGCACGGTGTACACGGGCTGGAACGGGTTGTGCATCTCGGCGTACCTGGCGGCTGGACGGGCGCTGCGGTTACCGGAGGCGACGGCGTTTGCGCTCAAGTCGCTGGACCGGGTGATCGGAGCGGCGTGGAATTCCGAGATTGGCCTGTCGCGGGTGGTCGCCTATGGCGAAGACGGCGGAACGGCCAAAGCGGTTCCGGCGGTGCTGGAGGACTACGCCTTTCTCGGCAACGCGGCGCTGGACGCCTGGGAGACCACGGGCGAGCTGCGCTACTTCAGCGTTGCTGAGCAGCTTGCGGAGACGCTGCTCGCGCGCTTCTATGACGAGATGGGCGATGGCTTCTTCGACACCGCGCAGGGCGCCGCGGCGGAAGGGCGCATCGGTGCGCTCAGTATGCGTCGCAAGCCGCTGCAGGACTCGCCCACGCCCGCCGGCAACGCGGTCGCGGCGACGCTGCTGCTGCGCTTGCATGCGCTAACCGGCAAGGAGCTCTATCGAACCCGCGCGGAGGACACATTGGAGCTCTTTGCGGGCATCGTCGAGCACTTCGGCCTATATGCCGCCAGCTATGCGCAGGCGCTGCGCCGGGCGATCACGCCGCCGGTGCAGGTGTGCGTGATCGGCTCGGATGCACTGGCGGAGGAGCTTGCCGCGACTGCCACGGCACGGTTCCTGATCAACAAGAGCGTCGTCCGGCTGCAGCCCGGGCAGATGAGCAGCCTGCCGCCGGCGCTCGCCGAGACACTGCCGCACCTGCCGGGCATCGGGGAAGGGAGTCTCGCTGTGGTGTGCAAGGGCTTTGTTTGCCTGCCGCCGGTCAAAGACCCGGAACAGCTTTTGACCTTGCTGCAGGGGGAGCTTTAGCGAGGCATAGGGGAGTTTGGTTCAGTTTCGAGAGATGAGTCGCGTGAGTCGCGAGTTGTTTCCTCCTCACGGGCCGCCCCTCCCATGACCAGTGTGCTGGTTGTGGCGCCAAAGACGATTCTTTCGCGCGCAAAGGCGAGCAAGGTGCGGCGGCGCAGCTCGCGCAGGACGCCGTCGCGCTGGTTGGCGCGGACCCGGACGTTGATCGGATAGATCACCTCGTGGGCGGAGATGCGATCGACCCCCGGCACATCCGGATCGCTGAGCACGACCTCGCGAAAGGCCTCATCGGCCCGCAGCTCGGCTGCAAGCTGCTTCAGCAGGGTCAGAACCCGATCGGGGCTTTCCCCCGCGCTGACGCTGATGGCGAGCGAGGCGACGGAGAAGTCGCGCGAGAGGTTCGAGACCGTCGCGATCTGGCTGTTGGGCACGATGTACAGTGTGCCGTCGCCGTCGCGGAGCTTGGTGCAGCGCAGGGTAAGGTCTTCCACGGTGCCTTGCAGACCGGCGATCTTGACGGTATCGCCGACGCTGTACTGGTCCTCGATGAGGATAAAGACGCCGTTCAGCATGTCCTTGAAGAGCGATTGCGCACCGAAGCTGATGCCCAGGCCGATGACCCCGGCCGAGGCGATGAACGGCCCCAGCGGAACGCCGAGCGCGCCCAAAATCTGGATCAACACATAGAACCCGAGCAGGGCATAGGCGCTGGCGCGCACGATGCCGGCCACGGTCCGGAGCTGGGCCGCCCGGCGGCTGTTGCCGACCAGGGCGTCGGCCCGGCGGTGCATCCGGCCGACAAAGAAGAGCACCAGCCGCTGCGCGGCAAAGGCGAGAACCAGAGCCCCCAGGATCTTGGGCAGGCCGGTTTGCGCGAAGTTGATGAGATCGATGTGCCAGCCGTGTTCGATGGCGAGTACCGAGTGTTCCTCTTGTGGCACAACCGTGGGCAGGGGCATGATGGAGTGGTCCAGACGTTCTAGGGCAGTATTCCTGAAACTGTGACTTCGTGAAACAGTATGCAGGCCAGTTTTCTTGAGGAAAACTGGCGCAAACGGCATCGACCTCGGGTACATCATCAGGAAGACTGCCGTAACCAAGCATACCCAACACCCGGCATTCCGCCGTTTGGTGCTGGGCACTTCGACAGGGGGCCTCAACATGTTCAAAAAATTGATACACGCTCTTCGTGCGCATGCCACCGCAGGGATGCTTGCCGCGTTCATGCTGGTCATGGTTTGTCCCTGGGGTACGGGTCAGGTCCAAGGCGTTCCGCAGCCTCCCTCGCCGGGGCAGTCACCGCGGGTTCCCGGCATCGGCGCCCCGGACACGATGCCGCTGGCGGGGCCCTCGCCGGCGAAGCTGGAGCACCTGCGCGAGGACGACCGGCGCAAGCGGCTGTTGTCCGACACGGCCCGGTTGCAGGCGCTCTCGACGGAGCTGAAGGAGGAGGTCGAGAAGACCTCTAAGGATGAGCTTTCGCTCGATGTCGTCCGCAAGGCGGCCGAGATAGAAAAGCTTGCTCGCGATGTGAAGGAACGCATGAGGAGCTAGCGCTGACGCCTCCCGTCCGGCGACCGGGCTGCCGCGCGGCGCGTACAATCTGTCTGTCGAAGGGCAGGGGAGGCGCAGCCGGGTGGCAGGGAAGAGGCAATCGGAGAAAGTGGCGACAGCGGGCGGGCGTGAGCCAGCCGGCGAGCACAGTGGCCAGCCGTCGGCCCCGGTGGCTGCGCGGGGCGGGCTTTCCGACGCGCAGCTCCTGGAGTTTTACCGGCTGATGTTTTTGTCGCGGCGTACGGACGACCGCGAGATCCTGCTGAAGCGTCAACAGAAGATCTTCTTTCAGATCTCCTGTGCCGGTCATGAGGCGCTGCTGGTGGCCGCCGGCATGGCGCTGAAGCCCGGCTACGACTGGTTCTTCCCGTACTATCGCGACCGTGCGCTTTGTCTGGCGCTGGGCAATACGGTGGAGGAGCAGCTGCTGCAGGCGGTCGGCGCGGCGGCCGATCCGGGCTCCGGTGGGCGGCAGATGCCCTCGCATTGGACCAGCAAAAGGCTAAATATCGTGTCGCCCTCCTCCTCCACCGCGACGCAGTGCCTGCATGCGGTGGGCTGCGCGGAGGCGGGACGGTTCTTCCGCGCTCATCCCGGGGCCGCGGCGGAGCACGAGGGCGACTATCGTGAATTCAAAGACGTCACCTTTCAGCCCGATGAGGTGGTGTACACCTCCATCGGCGAGGGCTCGACGAGCCAGGGTGAGTTCTGGGAGTCGCTGAATACGGCCTCCAATCTGAAGCTGCCGGTGCTGTACCTCGTCGAGGACAACGGCTACGCGATCTCCACGCCGGTGGAGGCGAATACGCCCGGTGGCAGCATCTCGCGCCTGGTAGCCAATTTCCCGAACTTCCACTTTGCCGAGGTGGATGGAACCGACGCGATCGCCAGCTATGAGGCCCTGGCTGAAGCCGTGGCGTACTGCCGCGCGGGCAACGGTCCGGCGCTTGTGCATGGGCATGTGATCCGGCCATATTCGCACTCGCTCAGCGACGATGAGACCCACTATCGCTCGGTGGAGGAGCTGGAGGCCGATGCCCTGCGCGACCCGATCTCGCGCATGGCGGCTTGGCTGATCTCGAACGGCGTGGCGGATGCGGAGCAGCTGCGGGTGTTGGAGGGAGCCGTCGATGCCGAGATTCAAGGGGCATCGGATCGCGCGCTGGCCGCCGCTCCGCCGCAGGTCGCGTCGATTCTGCGCCATGTCTACTCCGAGGATATGCAGCCGACTGATGCCCGCTTCGAGAGAGAGCCGGCTCCGGGTGCCGCGGATGTCTCCGACCGCACCATGCTGGACGGCATTAACGCCTGCTTGCGCGACGAGATGCGCCGCGACGAGCGGATCGTTGTGTTCGGCGAGGATGTCGCCGACGCTACTCGCGATCGCGAGCTCCTTGAAGGCAAACTCAAGGGCAAGGGCGGCGTCTTCAAGGTGACCGCCGGACTGCAAAAGGAGTTCGGCAGCGATCGGGTGTGGAATTCTCCGCTAGCGGAGGCCAACATCACCGGCCGCGCGATCGGCATGGCGGTGCGCGGCATGAAGCCGGTGGTGGAGATTCAATTCTTTGATTACATCTGGCCGGCTATGCACCAGATGCGCAACGAGTTAGGGGTGATGCGCTGGCGGTCCAATGGAACCTTCTCCTGCCCGCTGGTGATGCGGGTGCCGATCGGCGGCTATCTCACGGGCGGATCGATCTACCACTCACAATCGGGCGAAAGCATCTTCACGCACACGCCGGGGGTGCGGATCGTGATGCCTTCCAATACCCTCGACGCGGTGGGCCTGCTGCGGACGGCGATCCGGTGCGACGATCCTGTGCTGTTCCTGGAGCACAAGAACCTCTACCGGGCCACCTTCGGCCGAGCAATTTATCCGGGACCGGAGTACACGGTCCCATTCGGCAAAGCGAAGATCATCAAGCCCGGGAAGGATGTTTCGGTGATCACCTATGGTGCGGTGGTGCCGCGGGCGCTGCAGGCGGCGCAACGGCTCGAGCGGGAGCGCGGCATCGACGCCGAGATCGTCGATCTGCGCAGCCTGACCCCCTTCGACTGGGAGGCGATCGCGGCTACCGTGCGCAAGACCAGCAGGGTGCTGGTGGCGCACGAGGACATGCTGAGCTGGGGCTACGGCGCGGAGCTGGCCGCGCGCATAGGCGACGAGCTGTTTCATGATCTGGATGCCCCGGTGCGCCGGGTCGGCGGTATGGACACCTTTGTGGCATACCAGCCACTCCTGGAGGATGTCATTCTTCCCCAAGCAGACCGGCTGTTCGAGGCGATGGCCGAGTTGGCTGCTTTTTAGCGGCGCATCGCAACTCCAGCCCTGGTTTGCGTGTTGAAGGAAACAGCGGTGGGCTACGCCGCCGCGAGATTTTGGTCAGGAGCCCGCGATGGTGCGCTGCAGGGCCGGGTCTTGCAACCCGATGCGTCCCTTATTCCTCAATGCGGTGAGCGGGCTTGTTTGCTGTTCACTGCTGGGGGCGGTTCCCGCTGCTGCCGAACAGAGAACCCAGCATCACCGTGTTGTTTCAGCCGCTGCGCATATGCCACCGCACGACCAGGTTTTGCACGCGCTAAACCGGTTCACCTTCGGGCCGCGCCCCGGAGACGAGGCCAAAGTACGCCAAATGGGGCTGGATGCGTGGTTCGAGCAGCAGCTTCATCCTGACACGATCGACGATACCGGACTGCAAGCGAGATTGGTGAAATTTCCTGCGATGCAGCTCTCGCAGGCTGAGCTGATCGAGCGGTTTCCCACTCCCGGGATGCTGCGGCAGTACAGCCAGGGAGCGGTTGATGCGCCCGTAGATCCGCTGGAGACGGCCGTCTATGCGGATGCGGGACTCAGTTACCAGCAAAAATTGAATGCGGCGTTCACGCAAAAGGGTGCCTCTGCCAAGGCGAGCGGCATGATGGCCCCGGATAAGGCCGCGTCCGGAAAGCTGCGAGGCAGCGCCCCGCCGATGGACGATGCGGCGGTACAGGCGATACTGACACTGGTGCCGGCCGCGCGTATGCAAAGGCTCCTGGCACTCTCGCCCGAGGAGATGCAGTCGCTACGAGCGGCGTTGAGGGGCTCCGGCCAGCAGCGCTTAATGCAGGGGCTTTCCCCGGCAGAGGTGGAAGAGGTTGCAGCGATGCAGGCGCCGATCCGGGTGGTGGGCGCGGAGGCCGAGGCCACGCGGCTGCTGCGCGATGTGTATTCGGAGCGGCAACTGCAGGCTGTGATGACGGATTTCTGGCTCAACCACTTCAATGTGTACCTGAAGAAAAATCAGAACGAGCCGTACCTCCTGCCGGCATATCAGGGGGAGACGATTCTGCCGCATGCGCTCGGTCGGTTTGAGGATCTGCTGGTCGCGACGGCAAAGAGCCCGGCGATGCTGGTCTACCTGGACAACTGGACGAGCGTAGGCCCGGACTCCCGTGCGGCGCAGCGGACGAGCGTTCCTCAAGTGGGTTCAGCCGGCAAGCAGGCCCAGCGGTCGAAGGGCATCAACGAGAATTATGCGCGTGAGCTGATGGAGTTGCACACGCTCGGGGTCAACGGAGGGTACACCCAGGCGGATGTGATCGAGGTTGCGAAGTGCTTTACGGGCTGGACGATCGAGCGGCCGGCCCAGGGCGGTACCTTCACCTTCAACCCGAACCGGCACGAGCCCGGGTCGAAGACGGTACTTGGGCACGTAATCCCGGAGGGTGGCGAGAACGAGGGCTTGGCGGTGCTGCACATCCTGGCGAGCAGCCCAAAGACGGCTCACTTTATCTCGCAGGAATTGGCAGAACGCTTCGTCAGCGACACGCCACCGCCCGCGCTTGTGGACAGCATGACGGCGGCCTATCTGAAGAGCGATGGCCAGGTCGGCGCGGTGCTTATGGCGATGTACCGCTCACCCGAGTTCTGGTCGAGCGGGGTATATCGCGCCAAAGTGAAGACGCCGCTTGAGTTCGTTGCCTCCGCCCTGCGCGCCAGTGACGCGGAGGTCACGAATCCGGTTCCGCTGATCGGAGCCATGGAGCGGCTGGGCATGCCGATCTACGGGATGCAGACCCCGAACGGCTACTCCTGGCAGGCGGATGCCTGGGTGAGCAGCAATGCGCTGGTGAATCGGATGAATTTTGCGCTAGTGTTGAGCGGGAATCGTCTGCCGGGAACGCGCCTGGACTGGGCGCCGCTGCTGGGTGCGGATACAAATCCCAATACGCTGCCGGACGGGAAGACGGAGCAGACCTTGGAAGCTCTGGTTCTCGGCCAGGCGGCCGCGCCCAACACACGCAGGGCGGTGCTGGAGCAGGCCAAGGATCCGGCCACCCAACGGACGGCGGAAAATAACTTTCACACCCAGCCTGGGGCGGCTGAGCAGGGTTCGGCCGGAGACCCCGAGATGGCCGGCGTGGGCGGATTCCGGCGGGTCCGAGCCCAACCGGCGTGGCAAACAGGGGCTCCGGAGTCGCCTGTGGCGACCATGGCGGGGCTGCTGCTGGGTTCTCCGGATTTTCAACGGCGGTAAGTGCGCATGGCTGCAGGGAGAATGACGATGGCAAACAAGATGATCTTCACGGACGCGAGCGATTGGGGCTGCGACATGGACGGTCGCGACCTTCAACGGCGCAATGGCGTGACACGGCGCGGCTTTCTTCGCAATGGCGCCCTGGCTCTGGTGGGCACCTCCGTCATTCCGGCGTTTCTGACGCGTTCAGTCTATGCGCAGATGGATGCAGCGTCCGCCGGCGGCAAGAAGCTGGTCGTGATCTTTCAGCGCGGCGCCTGTGACGGCTTGAACGTCGTTGTGCCCTACGCGGAAAAGAACTATTACGCCATGCGGCCGACAATCGCGGTGAAACCCAATGAGGTTCTGGACCTGGACGGCTTCTTCGGGCTGCATCCCGCCATGGCTTCTTTGAAGCCGCTCTATCACCGCGGACACCTGGCCATTGTGCATGCGGTGGGGTCACCGGACCCGACCCGCTCGCACTTCGACGCGCAGGATTATATGGAATCTGGTACACCTGGGGTGAAGGCGACCCCGGATGGCTGGCTGAATCGGGCCTTGCAGGCCGATCCTGCGGCGCCCGGCAAACCATCGCCGTTCCGCGCCGTTGCGCTGGGCACCCAGGTTCCCCGCACGCTGCAGGGGCGGATTCCGGCGGTAGCTGTCGCCAACCTGCAGGACTTTTCGGTTGCCGGGAAAGGGCCGCAGACCTCGCAGCTTTCCAATGCCTTCCAGGCGATGTATGACGAGAGTTCCGACACCGTTCTGCATGGCACCGGTCAGGAGACCTTTGAAGCCGTCCGCATGCTGAAGGCCGCGGACCCGGCGCACTACACGCCGGCGGACGGAGCAAACTACCCCAACACGGCGTTCGGCAACAGCATGAAGCAGACGGCCCAGTTGCTGAAGGCGAACCTGGGCGTCGAGGCGGCGTTTTCCGACATCGGCGGATGGGATACCCACCAAAATCAGGGTGCCGCGAACGGACAGCTCGCCAATCGCCTGCGGGAGTTCGCCGACACCCTTGCTGCTTTCTGGCAGGATATGGGCGACGGCGCGGAGCAGATCACCCTGGTTACCATGTCTGAATTCGGCCGCACGGCACGCCAGAACGGGACGGGCGGAACCGATCACGGGCACGCGAACGTGATGTTCGTCCTTGGCGGTCCGGTGAAGGGTGGCAAGATCTATGGCCGCTGGCCCGGACTGTCCAACGAGCAGCTAAATGAAGGCCGCGATCTTTCTGTGACCACGGATTTTCGCGCGGTGCTGGGCGAGGCAGCGTACAGGACCTTGGGTACAAGAAGGTTGGATCAGATCTTCCCTGGATCGCAGCTCGGAACCTCCAGCTTCCTGAATTTTGCTTGAAGAAGGTCCTGTTTGGCGGTAGCCGGACGAAAAATCTGCTTTTTTGTATACCCTGCTCGGAAAAATGTGGAAAACAGAAGAACCTTTTTGCGGGACCTGCGTCTGAAGAGGTGTAGCACCTGCCGGACTGGCACTTCCCTCGGGTCCTGGCCTCCCCCATCCGCACCACCCTCCCCCTACCTGATACCAAGGCTCCCAGAACACCGGGAGCCTTCACGCCTTTTCAAAAAGGGCAGGTTGTTTGTTTTTAAAGCATGAACAGGGTTGCTGTACGCAGTCTTCATGTTGTGGGCCTTCAGCCCTCGACGCATGGCCTTGCGGCTTACCTGGGGGTGCGCCCCAGGCTGTGATGTGACGCGCCGTTGGCGCTGGGCACAGCTTGTATGATTCTGCCATCAACGGCGTCAGCCGGTTTATTTCAATTGGCCCATGAGTGTTTGTACGGCTTTTTGCAGTTGTATGTCTTCGCCGGTCTCGGTCTCACCCAAGGGGCGCAGTTGTTCTACATCGACGGGCCGGGGGTGCATCTCCATGTCCTGCCCGCGGGTGTCCTTGATGCGATCGCCGGGTACGCGCACGGAGGAGCCGTCGATCAGCCGCTGCGCTCCGGTGAAGATAATCCAGCCCGCGGTGGGTGTGCCGACGACCTTGCCCAGTCCCAGCGTACGATAGCCTTCGGTGAAGTCCTCGCCGTCGGACAACGTGCTCTCGTTGGTGACGAGCACCGTGGGCAGACCTAACGCACGTTGTCCCAAGGACTGCCGGCTTGGTTCCGTGGCGCCATCGCGTGGCGTCATCAGCAGGTAGTTTTTACGTGCAAAGACATCGATGACACGGCCGTTGACATAGCCTCCGTTGTTGTTGCGGACATCGACGACGACGCCCTTCTTCGCCTGGTTCAGCACATCGAGATCGAGGTAGAGCTGCGCGAGATCGGCGTCGCCCATCGCGGCGATGTGCACATAGCCGAGTTTGCCGCCGGAGATCTTGTCGACGTAGGCGCGGCGGCTTTCGACCCAGGCGCGGTAGAGCAGGCCGGACTCGACCTGCAGCGTGACGGGCCGGACGACGACATCACGCTTCTTGCTTTGATCGCCGGCCGGAGCGACCGAGAGCACAACGCGACGCGTAGCGGCATCGATGAGCAGTTGATCGAGGTTGGTTGTTGCGGTGATGGCCTGGCCGTTCACAGCGAGAAGACGATCGCCCACGTGTACGGAGCCTTCCAGCGCCACGGGGCCGAGCGGAACGATCTCACGGATGATCAGCGCGCCATTGGCTTCAAAGGGCTCGCGCTCAAAGCGCAGGCCGAGGCGTCCCGTGCGCACAGCGGGCATGGAGATTTTGCTGATGCCGGAGTGTGAGCTGTCGAGTTCGCCGATAAGCAGGTTGATGTCGCGGCGCAGCTCACCCCCGGTGCGCGCGCCTTCGATGTAGGGCGTCCATTCGGCCTTGAGCGCGGGCCAGTCCCGGCCGTTGAAGTCGCCGCGGAAGAAGCGGTGATCGAGCGTGGACCAGGCCTCATCGAAGACCACCATCTTTTCCTTTTCGAAATCGACGTCCATCGAGGCGCTCAGCGGAAGCGTCTTCGGCGTGCGGCTGTCGAGCGCGATCGAGCGCACGCCGGAGGTATCGCCGCCGCCCCCGTTGCCGCGGCCGGAACCGCCTTCGACGTAGAACAGCGTCTTCGAGTCGGGGGAGAAGGCGAGGTCGTTCTTGCCGCCGTGGGTATAGGTAATTTGCCGCGGCGCAGGTGGTTCCGTTGCCAGCTCGTCGAGCGGATAGGTGTAGATGTTTTCCACGCCGGCGACCTCGGTGAGGAAGGCCAGGGTCTTGCCATCGGGGCTGATCACGGGATAGTTGACGCCGAGGCCGATGGGCAGCAGCGTGAGGCGGTCGCGGATGCCTTCAAAGACGATCTTGGTGGGCTCGATGGGCTTCTTGGCGGAAGGTTTATGTACGGCACCGGCCTCGATTTTGCCGTCTGCCTTCTCAGGTTGCGGGGATGACTCCTGGCCATTGTCGTCGCTGGGCAAGGCGGAGAAGTCGCCGTCTCCGGTTGGGGTGCGCTCTTCATTGGGTGTGGTGTGGTTGCGCTCTCCGGGATCGGCAGGGCTGTCGGGCGCGCCGGGTGTGGTCTGCTTGCGGAACAGATCGCGGAACTGGTCTTCGCGGAACATCGGCACGTGCGGGATCAGATCCACACGCGCCAGCTGCGGCGTCTCCGCGCGCTGCGAGGTGTCGAAGAGGATGTACTTGCCGTCGGGTGACCACGCGATGTGCGAGGCGTTCTCGCCGTTGGCGAGGAAGGTGAGCTCCCGGCTGTCCGCAGAGCCGTCCGAAGGCACCGCCCAGAGATCGGTGAAGCCGTTGGTTCCTGTAGGCACATAAACCAGCCAATGCGAATCCGGCGACCACGTGAGTGCATCATCGTCGATCTCCCCGGTCGCGACGATCTTGTCGGTCATGGTCGCAAGCGTGACCACGTGCAGCTCCTTGCGATTGCGGATGAAGGCGAGCTGTTTGCCATCGGGCGAGTAGGTGGGGACCAGATCGATGTCGGAGGCAGGATGGGGACCGTGCGCGATGGGTCGCTCGCTATTGGTGACGAAGCTGTAGGTGTAGAGCTGCGAGCCGCCATCGCGTTCGGAGCGATACACCACCTCGTTGGAGTCGGCGTTCCAGCGCGGCTGCGCTTCGGCGGCGTCGGTGTGGGTCAGGCGCTGCGCGTCGCCGCCGTCCTTGGAGCCCGCGGCGAAGATCTCGCCGTGTGCGGCGACGGCGATCTTCTTGCCATCGGGCGAGAGCGCGAGATCACGCCAGCCGCCCACAGCCTCATGCACGACGCCGGGGCCGGAGGGCAGGCCGCGCAGGGTGATGTGCACCTCTTCGGCCTTGCCGGTGTGGGCGTCGGCCCGCCAGATGCTGAAGCCGCGTTCAAAGACGACGGTCCTGCCGTCGTAGGAGATCGACGGCCATAGCAGACGGCCTTTGCTGAAGTGCGTGAGCTGCTTTTCACTGCTATTGGCTGCGTCGGCCTCCCAGAGATTTTCATGTCCGGGAGTTCCGTCCCCGCCTTTGTCGCTCATGAAGAGCAACTGCTTGCCGTCTGCGGACCACATGGGCCAGGCGTGTTTTGCGTCGGCGGAGAGGAGCTTGCGATAGCCGCCGTCCGTGGCACTGGGAGAAGCGATGGGCTTCAGCCAGATCTCGGTCTCGTCGATGTGGGCGTGGCCGTTCCGCCACCACTGGGAACTGGAAATGCCTTTGGCGATGAGGGCAATCTCTTTGCCATCGGGCGAGGGTGCGGATTCGAACTCGTTGAGGTAGCGCTCGTGCGAGACCTCGAGCGGTGTGCCGCCGGTGGAGCGCACGCGCAGGATGTCTCCTTGACCGGCGACGTCGGTTGCGGAGGAGGTGAGGTAGAGCCACTCGCCGTCACGCGACCAGGCGTCAAGGTTGGAGGCGGAGTCGGAAAAGGTGATGCGCTGCAGTTGGCCGGTCGCGAAGGTGAGCACATAGATGTCGCCGCCGCCCGTGCGGGTGGAGATGAAGGCGAGGCGCTTGCCGTCGGGAGAGTAGAGCGGGCGCGACTCTTCGGCGGGATCGGAGAGCAGCAGATGCGCCTCGCCGCCGCCGGCGGGCACGGTCCAGATGTCCGAGCCGGAGACGAAGGCGATCTCCTTGCCGTCGGGCGAGAGCGTCGGCTGCGACAGGGAAGGGCGGGGCGCAGGCGTTTGTGCGATTGCAGCCGTGGGAGAGACTGATGAAAACGGCAGAAGAAACAGCACGACAGCAACGGCGGGCGAAACGCGCAAAGGCACCTCGGGGCAAGGCTGGGAATTTAGTGTTACAGACGAGTGTACCGGGTGTGAAGACGCCGCGAGCCGGAGTCGGTCTCCACAGCGCGTAGGCAGCTGTCCAGCGGGACGGCTTTGCTGCCGGAATTCTGCGGGTAGGGTGGGTTGGTGGGCAGTGAGGGACTCGAACCCCCGACATCCTGCTTGTAAGGCAGGCGCTCTAACCAGCTGAGCTAACCGCCCCACCGCGTCACAAGACCGATTGTACGGGATGAGCCATCTCCCACCGGAAGGGGAGGCGCCTTCGCGAACGAAAGGTTGGCGAAAATCCGCTTTGCTTCCGCATAGGAGCAATCACGCCGCCACGCCGACCCAACGCCAAGTCAGCCGCTGCGGACCCATTACACACGTCATCAAAAGCGGAACCTTCGTGACGTGGCGTTCCCCGTGCGAATCAGGCAGTCTGGCATTCCGGGAGTGTGGGAGATGATCGTCGAGGCAGTGTTACTGATTGGAAGCGGGGTAGCGGTTTCTGCAGGCATGGCTCTGTTGTTGGATTCATTTGCAGCATTCTTTCTCCACCTGCAGGAACCGGCGAGCGTAATCGTTCAGGGCGAAACGCAACGGGAAGGACTGTAAAGTACGATCATCGAGGCTTCGGGCTTTGCGGCTTCGGGCTTTGCGGCTTCGGGCTTCGGGCTTCGATGATGCGAACGTTCCCACGGCCATTTGCCCGCGGCCTCTGCGCCCGGCAATACGCTGGGATACGAGCCGGACGGGTGTAGGCATTCCCGTTGAGGATACCCGCGCGGAGGACGCGCCGGGCGCAATAGTAAAATAGACGAAGCCCGTCAGGATCCGCCGAAGTTGGATGAACCTAACTTCTCGAGTGCGGCAGGTGCCAGCCGCGAGCCGAAGCAGATTGGCTTCCGGGCTCGGGGGCACCACAAATCGCATCCACGCCCGCTTACCACCGCATGGCCACGCGTGGGCCATCAGGGAGACATGAGTACAGCCCCGGAACATCCGCTGCGAAAAATCTTAGAGAACCGCATCGCCATCATCGATGGAGCGATGGGAACGACGATCCGCACCTACGGCATGACGGAGGCGGACATCCGTGGGGAACGCTTCAAGGATTCCAAGAAGGATCTGCTGAACAACGGCGACATCTTTTCGCTGACGCAGCCGGAGATGATCGGGGATATCCATCGCCGCTTCCTGGAGGCCGGGGCGGACATCATTGAGACGAACACCTTTGGCGCGACCAGCATCTCGCAGAGTGAGTTTTTCGTGGACGATCCGCGGGAGCATGGCGGGCGTAAAAATCCGGAGTTTTACCAGAAGATCATCGACGATCCTGCGCTGAGCAACCTGGCCTGGGAGATCAATGAGCAATCCGCGCGGCAGTGCAGAGAATGGGCGGATCGGGTAGGAGACGCCACCGGTCGGCAGCGGTTTGTAGCGGGAGCGATCGGGCCGCTGACGGTATCGCTTTCGAATTCGCCCGACGCCGATGATCCGGGCTTTCGCGTGGTCACCTTCGACCAGGTGAAGGCCGCGTACGTCGAGCAGGTACGCGCATTGATCGCCGGCGGTTCCGACCTGCTGCTCGTGGAAACGATCTTCGATTCGCTCAACGCCAAGGCGGCCCTGGTGGCCATCCGCGAGGTGTTCGATGCGGATGGCCTGAGCGCGAAAGGCCAGGAACTGCCGGTGATGATCTCGGCGGCCGTGGGCCGGGGCGGCGAGACGATGATCTCCGCGCAGACGGTTGAGGCGTTCTGGAACGCGGTGAAGCATGTGAAGCCGCTGTCCATCGGGCTGAATTGCTCGCTTGGGCCCGATCTTATGTACCCGTTTCTCAGCGAGCTTTCGGCCAAGGCGGATGTGGCGGTCTCGTGTTATCCCAATGCCGGTCTGCCGAACCCACTCTCGCCGACCGGCTTTGACCTGGAACCGGCTGATATGGCTCGCTACCTGGACGAATTCGCGCAGGGAGGGTTGATTAATATCGCTGGGGGGTGTTGTGGCAACACGCCGGAGCATATTGCGGCCATTGCGAAGGCGCTTGAAGGCAGGGAGCCGAGGTCGCTGGCGACTTGAGCGTGGCTGGCGAACGAAAGCAAAGGCAAAAGCTGAACGCAAAGGGCGCGAAGGAAAACCGCCCAGGACGCAGAGAGATGCGGGAATCCCCTGTGGGAATGACAGCAAGGGCAAGGGCAGGTTCCCTTCGGGAATGACAGAAAGAAAAGCAAAAGCCGAAGCAGCAATGCAGGACGGTTCCGCCGAGACGACGAAGCCGCTGCGCCTGTCCGGGTCACAGCCATTCACGCAGCAGCCCGGTGTGTACATCATTCTGGGCGAGCGGACCAATGTGGCCGGATCGCCGAAGTTCGCGAAGCTCATCAAGGAAGGCAAATACGAAGAAGCCGTGAGCGTCGCGCGGCAGCAGGTGGAGAACGGCGCCAATGTGATCGATATCTGCATGGACGAGGGCATGATCGACGGCGTGGCCGCGATGACCCGCTATCTGCAGCTGCTGGCGAGTGAGCCCGAGGTGGCCAAGGTGCCGTTCATGGTGGACTCCTCGAAGTGGGAGGTCATCGAGGCGGGGCTGAAGTGCCTGCAGGGCAAGGGCATCGTCAATTCGATCTCCTTAAAAGAAGGCGAGGAGAAGTTTCGCGAGCACGCCGCTACAGTGCTGAAATATGGCGCGGCGGCGGTCGTGATGGCCTTCGACGAACAGGGCCAGGCCGCGACCTTTGAAGATAAGATTCGCATCTGCGAGCGGGCCTATCGGATGCTGGTCGATGAGGTCCGATTTCCGCCGGAAGACATCATCTTTGATCCCAATATCCTGACCGTAGCCACCGGCATGGAGGAGCACAACAACTACGCCGTGGACTTCATCAACGCGACGCGTTGGATCAAGGCCAATCTGCCGCACGCCAAGGTAAGCGGCGGCGTTTCGAATATCTCATTCAGCTTCCGCGGCAATAACAAGGTGCGCGAAGCGATGCATTCGGCGTTTCTCTACCATGCCATCGCTGCCGGCATGGATATGGGCATTGTCAACGCCGGGATGCTGGAGGTGTACGAGGAGATTGAGCCTGAGCTGAAGCTGCTGGTCGAGGATGTTCTGCTCAACCGCCGTCCCGATGCAACCGAGCGGCTCGTAGAACACGGCGAAGCGCTGAAGGCCGCGGAGACGCAGATCCCCTTCGGGGATGACAACCAGAAAGGCAAGAAGGCAGAAGAGTGGCGCAACGGCACGGTGGAAGAGCGTCTTTCGCACGCGCTGGTGAAGGGCATCGATGCATACATCGACACCGATACCGAGGAGGCTCGCGCCAAGCTGGGGCGTCCTCTGCTGGTGATCGAAGGCCCGCTGATGGCCGGGATGGGTGTCGTCGGCGATCTGTTCGGCGCGGGCAAGATGTTTCTTCCGCAGGTGGTCAAATCCGCCCGCGTGATGAAAAAGGCCGTGGCCTACCTGACCCCGTATATGGAGGAAGAAAAGGCAGCCGCGGCCGCGGCAGGTGAAGAGGTGAGGACGCAGGGAAAGATCGTGCTCGCAACCGTGAAGGGCGATGTGCACGACATCGGCAAGAATATCGTCGGCGTCGTTCTGGCTTGCAATAACTATGAGGTCATCGACATGGGTGTCATGGTGCCGGCGGAGAGAATTCTTGAGCGGGCCAAGGCGGAAAAGGCCGACATCATCGGACTCAGCGGCCTCATCACGCCGTCGCTCGATGAGATGGTGCATGTAGCCCGGGAGATGGAGCGTCAGGGCTTCAAGGTGCCGCTGCTGGTGGGTGGAGCGACCACGAGCCGGGCACACACGGCGATCAAGATCGCGCCGCACTATAGCGAGCCCGTGGTGCACGTATTGGATGCCAGCCGCGCCGTACCCGTAACGACCAGCTTGTTGAGTGAAGACGGCAAGGCAGCCTTTGTGGAGCAGCATCGCGCCGAATATGAGGCCTTGCGCAAGGCCCACACCTCGCCGCGCCAGAAGGGTGTGCCGATTGAGACCGCCCGTGGAAGACGAACGCCCATCGAGTGGCGCGCCGAAGACATACCGCAGCCGGAGTTCACCGGTGTCCGCGTGCTGAAAAACTTCCCTTTGGCGACACTGCGCGAATACATCGATTGGTCACCGTTCTTTCACACCTGGGGACTGCGTGGCCTTTATCCGCGCATCCTGGATGACCCGGCGCAGGGCGTGGAAGCACAGAAGATCTTCGCGGACGGCAACGCTCTGCTGGACCGCATCGTCGAGCAGCAACTGCTCACCGCGCATGGCGTGTACGGGTTATTTCCCGCCAACGCGGTCGGTGACGATGTGGAGCTCTACACGGATTGCACGCGCTCTGCCGTCCTCGATCAATTTCATTTTCTTCGCCAGCAGGCCAACAGGGAAGGCAAGGAGCCGTGCCGGTCGCTGGCCGACTTCATCGCCCCAAAGGACACGAAGCTGTCCGATCACATCGGCAGCTTCGCCGTAACCACCGGGATCGGCCTGAAAGAACTGGGCGACCGATTCAGGGCCGAGCATGATGATTACAGCGCCATTATGGCGGAGGCTATCGCCGATCGCCTGGCTGAAGCATTCGCGGAATGCCTGCATAAGCTCGTGCGGGATGAGTGGGGCTACGGTCGCGCGGAAGGTCTGAGTCCAGCGGAACTCATCCAGGAGAGGTACCGGGGCATTCGGCCTGCACCGGGGTATCCGGCGTGCCCGGATCATACCGAAAAAGGCACGATCTGGCGGCTACTCCATGTGCAGGAGAACACCGGCATGGTCATTACGGAATCCTATGCCATGTGGCCCGGCTCAAGCGTGAGCGGCATCTACTTTGCCCATCCGCAGTCGCGATTTTTCAGCCTCGGTAAGATCGATCGCGATCAGGTCGTCGACTACCAGAAGCGCAAAGGGTGGAGCCTGGCAGATGTAGAGCGGTGGCTTGGTCCTAACCTCAACTACGATCCTGAGGCAAGGTGAAATAACCGCAAGCAGATCTGCCGTAGCGGTTAGCCTTGGTGGAACGAGGTCGCAGAACCCTATGGAATTCGCCGCAAAGCGTAGTTCGTCACACGCGGGACTCATCATCCGTGAACAGGAGCCGGTGAACTTAGAGGCTCCCTTCGATCAGCTGGATGAGCTGATTACGCCGACGGAGCTGTTCTACATTCGCAGTCACTTCAAAGCGCCTCACCTGGATGCGTCGGAGCACAAGCTCACCCTCCGCGGCGCTGTGCAGAGACCCTTCTCGATCGATTTGAACGAATTGAAAGCCATGCCCGCGGTAATGCGAACGGCGACGCTGGAGTGTGCGGGCAACAGCCGCATCTTTCTTGTGCCGCAGGTGAAGGGCGCCCAGTGGCAGAATGGCGCGGTGAGCACGGCGAAATGGACGGGCGTTCCGCTGCCGGCCCTGCTGGAGCGGGCCGGTGTGGCGCCTGAGGCATGTGAGATCGTCTTCGAGGCCGCGGATCATGGAACTCCCAAGGAAGAACCTGTGCCGCCGGGTGAGCTCCACTATGCAAGGAGTCTTGGAATTGCAAAGGCGAAGGATGTATTAATCGCCTATGCGATGAACGGCGAAGATCTTCCGACCGACCATGGATTTCCATTGCGCGCCATTGTGCCGGGGCACTATGGCATGGCTTCCGTGAAGTGGCTTACCGGGCTTCGCGTGGTGACGGAACCGTTTCGCGGATATTTTCAGACTTCGGATTATGCCTATTGGGACTACGACGAAGACGGCAACCCGCTACGCCGTGCTTTGGGAGAGATGATGCTGAAGTCGGCCATCACGCGACCGGGGGTTCGTGAGGTGATTGCGGCGGGAGAGAGCTATCGCGTGTGCGGCGCGGCCTGGAGCGGAGAGACGGCGGTTGCCGCAGTGGAGCTTTCCACTGATGATGGGCAGACCTGGCAGACCGCACGCTTGCTGGGCGAGGCCGAGCCGTTTGTCTGGCGCCGTTGGGAGTTCGCGTGGAAGGCGCCTGCGGATCCGGGAGTGTATGTGCTGAAATCGAGGGCGACCGACGAGAAGGGAAGACAACAACCCTCCGAGCATGACAAACGCTTTGGAACGTATGTTGTGCATCACACGTTCGGGATCGAGGTTGTTGTTCGCTAGCGGAGCTGATTCACACTCGAGATGACACCTTTTTGTGGAACATGAGGTATCAAAGCTGGGTCTGACGATTTTGCAGATACGTTAATATGAAACTGGCACAGCTGGAGTTTTCGGACGCTGAGCCTCTGCATCCTCCGCATTACACTGACAGCAGTTCAGGTTCTGTGGAGTGCCCGGATGCGTGTGCTGGTTGTAGAAGATGAGACGAGGCTGGCGGAGAACATCGCCACTGCCCTGCGCGAGGGCTCAGGGTATGCCGTCGATATCTCGGGGAACGGAAACGATGCCCTTCTGCTCTGCGAAACGAGCAGTTATGATCTGGTGCTTTTGGATCTGATGCTGCCGGGCCTGCGGGGACAGGACTTCCTGCGTAAGTTGCGTGCGGGAAGTGATGCCACGCCGGTGATGGTGTTGACGGCTGTCAACGGGGTTGGAAGCAAGATCGATCTGCTCAATCTGGGTGCGGACGATTACATGACGAAGCCGTTTGACCTGGGCGAACTGATCGCACGCTCGCGAGCGCTGATCCGGCGTGGCAAAGGTGTCACGCAAAGCCTGCTTTCGATCGGCATGTTGAGCCTTGATGTTGTGGAGCAGACGGTTTCCTATGCGGGAAGTACGATCGATCTTTCGCCGACGGAGTACCGCATCTTGGAGTACCTGATGCATCGCCCCCGGGCCGTGGTCTCCAAGCAGGAGCTGCTGGAGCACCTGTATGACTTTACGTGGCAGCATCATTCCAACGTGATTGAGGCGCATGTTTCCAACCTGCGGCGCAAGTTGCGATCGGCGGATGATGAGGTGTCCCTGGAGGCGCTGCGTGGCCGCGGATATCGATTGGTGGTCAGAAGTCTGGGTGCGCGGTGAAGGCCCAGTCCCTAAAGGCGCAGTCGCTGGTACGGCGGGCTGTGCTGTTGGTGTTGCTGGCGGAACTGTTTTGCGCTGTGGCGTTCTCCTGCGCCGCACTGCTGCATGAGTGGCGCACCCGGTTTCATGCGTTCGACACGATCTTGCAGGGACGTTCCGATTCGTTGTTGGGGGCCATACAGGATGCGGAAGATCCCGATGACAACGTCACGATCGATCCCGCAGAGTTGAACCTGCCGCCGACCGATGTGTATGCCGTGTATAACCGGGGCGGACGGCTGCTGGGATCATCAAAACAGGCGCTGGCAGGGCTGATGGAGCGGTCTTCGGATGGCTTTCGGGACCGTCGCATGGAAGGGCATTCCTATCGGGTTTTTCAGCGTGAAGCGTTGCGGATTATCGATCGCGCGGAGCATGGTGGGGTTGGCCTGCGCCGGCCTGTGACGATCGTGTACGCGGCTCCGATAGACCATATCCGGCAGGAGATCTTCGAGGCGGCGAGCTTTTATGCCGCGGTTGGATTGGTGCTGCTGTGCTGCACGGCCGGAATGCTGATCTGGCTGCTGGGGAAGCTGCTGCAGCCGATCCAGGAGCTTGCCGCGGAGGCCAGCGGGGTGAACACCGCATCGCTGCATTTCCAGGCTCCGGCTGCGGCGCTTCGGGTGCGGGAGCTTCGACCGCTGGCTGAGGCGCTTTCTGCCGCCATTGCCAGGCTGCGGCAATCGTTTGAGATGGAGCAGCAATTTATCGGGGATGCCGCGCATGAGTTGAAGACGGCCGTGGCCGTTGTGCGTTCCTCGATACAGGTGCTGAGTCTGCGCCAGCGTACGGAGGACGAATACAGGCAAGGGCTGACGCGTGTGCTGACCGATAACGGCCGAGTCGAGGAGTTGCTTTCGCGCATGTTGACACTGGCTCATCTCGAACAGCGGCCCCAGGAAGCGGGGGCCCGCGAGGACCTGGGGCGAGCCGTGGAGCGCACGCTGGCGCGGGTGGGAAGCTATGCGGAGGCGCGCGAGGTGGTGCTGCAGCCGCATCTGGTTGCGGGGTTGTGCGCGCCGTTGTCGCCGGAACATGCGGAGACACTGGTCTCCAATCTTGTGATGAATGCCGTGCAGCACAGTCCACGCGGGTCGGTGGTCGCGATTGCCGTGGAACCCGACGCTTCGCTTGCCGGGGGCGTGATGCTGGCGGTGCGGGACCAGGGGGTAGGCATCTCCGCGGAGGCTCTGCCGCATGTTTTCGATCGCTTCTTCCGTGAAGACACCTCGCGTTCGCGTGAAACGGGGGGCGCCGGCCTGGGGCTTGCCATCTGCAAGTCGATTGTGGAGGCTGTTGGTGGTGCGATCGTGGTGGAGAGCCGGCATGGTGACGGCACAACGGTGCGTGTCACCTTCAGCAAGGCTTAACATATCCAGAAGAAAATGAGCTTGCGCCAGCGTTGCTGGCCCGGAGAATTTATGCGCAGATTTTCGTTCAGCAACCCGCAACGGTGCGCGGCAGTGCTGCTTGCTTTATGTACAGGCGCCGTCGCGGCGCAACAACCCTACAAAGTGCTTGACCATTGGAAGATTGGCGGCACGGGCGGCTGGGATTATCTGCTCGCCGACCCTGGAGCGCACCGGCTGTACGTGACGCATGGGCAGCGTGTGGACGTTGTGGATTCGCATGACGGCAAGCTCCTTGGGTCCATCACAGGCTTGAAGGGAACGCATGGCGTGGTGCTCGATCCGGATGGCCATTTCGGCTATATATCGGATGGTGGAGCGAATGCGGTGATCGTGTTCGATCGCAAGAGCCTGGCCACGGTTGCGAGCATCCCGGCGGGAACGAATCCGGATGGCATGACCTATGAGCCGACGACCAAGACGGTGTGGGCGTTCAACGGACGCAGCAACAATGTGACGGTGATCGATACGGCTTCGCGGAGTGTTGTAGCCACGATTGCGCTGCCGGGCAAGCCGGAGTTTCCGCAGGCCGATGGAAAGGGCCATGTTTTCGATAACATTGAAGATAAAAACATGGTGGTTGAGTTCGATGCCCATGCGAAGGCTCTGACCAAGACGCTGCCGTTGACAGGCTGCGATTCGCCTTCCGGCATGTCGATCGATCGGGAACATCACCGGCTCTTCTCGGTGTGCGATGGCAAAAAGATGGCCGTGGTGGACACCGACAGCTTGAAGCAGATTGGATCGGCGTCGATCGGCGATGGACCGGATGCGGCTGGATACGATGAGAAGGGACAGCTGGCGTTCAGCTCCAATGGGAGTGATGGCACGTTCAGCGTCGTGGATGCGGCGCATGGATACAGCACGATCGAGTCGCTGCCGACACAAAAGGGCGCACGCACGATGACCTACGATCCTGCGACGGATCGCGCCTATGTGGTGACGGCGGAGTTCGGCGCCCGGCCCGACGCTACACCGGCAATGCCGCGGCCACGGCCTGCGATTGTGCCGGATACGTTTACGATTCTGGTGATCGGACGGTAGGTAGTTTACGTCCAGCTGTGAAGTGCCCTCTCGACCGGAGGCGCAGCCTCCGGTCGAGAGGACACGGTATAGAGCATCAACAGGGTTGCTGTACCCAGCTTTCATGTTGCGGGCCTTCAGCCCTCAATGCATTCTTTCGGCTTACCTGGGGCTGCGCCCCAGGCTGTGATGTGACGCGCCGTTGGCGCTGGGCACGGCTTGTGTGATTCTGTTTTAGCTAGAGCAGAATCGCTGTTATGGTGCCCAATTCAACTTCTACGAGTGCCATTTTTCTAGAAGAAAAACGGCGTTGGGACTTAAAGCCCTGGGTACACCTAAAGCGCTACTGCTCTAAAGGTAATTTGCTTAAGTGACCGCAGTCAGAGCATGATCACCATAGATATACCCAGTTCTTGGGAGGGAGCAGCGGCCTTCAGGCCGCTGAATCCAGCGCTGCAGGAGAGCGGGGCTTTAGCCCTGGGCCGTTTGGAAACGGAAGCAGAGCCCAGCCCTGAAGGGCACTTGGACTGCGCTCTTGTTCCGTGGGCTGAAGCCCACGGCTCACTCCCAAGAACAACCCTTCTTGGGTACACCTGCACGAATCATGCTCTAAGAACCTATCCGCAAATAGTAACGAGTAGGATTCTCTGGCAGGTAATTGGGCGCGGAAGCAGTCTGAGTTGGGCGATGCTTTGTTGTATGGCGCAGATCAAGTCTTGGACCGTTTCCGAAGCTCTTTGGGAGAAGATTGCTCCGCTGGTTCCCGGGCGCCTGCGACCTGACGGAAGATTGTTTCAACGCAAGCCGGGCGCTGGTCGCAAGCCGATGGCCCCCCGCCAGGTCTTTGCCGCCATCGTGTATGTTCTGCGCACCGGCTGCCAGTGGAAGGCGCTGCCCCGCGAGTTCGGCTCGGCCAGTGCGGTGCACAAGTATTTTCAGGCATGGCATAAGGCCGGCTTTTTTCTTCGAATATGGCAGGCCGGCTTGGCCGAATACGACGGGTTGCAGGGCATCGCCTGGGAATGGCAGTCCATCGACGGGGCGATGGGCAAAGCGCCGCTGGCCACCGAGTGCGTGGGGCCGAACCCAACGGATCGGGAAAAAAAACGGGCGCAAGCGCAGTCTGCTGGTGGACGCGCGTGGCGTCCCGCTGTCCATCATCGTCAGCGCCGCCAACGTGCATGATGTCAAGCTGCTGGAGAGGACACTGGATGGCATCGTCGTCGAGCGGCCCGGTCCGGAGCAACAGACGCCTCAGCATCTATGCGCCGATGCAGGATACCTGGGCAAAAAGGCGTTGGCCTCGGTGCTCAAACGCGACTATCGACCTCACATCCGTCCGCGCAACGACGAAGCGCAGCAAAAACAGCGTGACCCAAACTATAAGGCGCGCCGTTGGGTCGTCGAGCGCAGTCACTCGTGGCTGAATGGCTATCGCAAACTACTGGTCAGCTTCGAGAAAACAGAGGTCAGCTTCCAAGCTTTGCTCTACATCGCAGCAGCCCTCACAAGTTGGAGACAAACAATCCCTATTTGCGGATAGACTCTAAGCCGCGTTGTTGATAGGCGCGTGGTGCTGCGTGAGCAGGAAGTAAACCACTGGCGTGACGACCAGGCTGAGCATCATCGAGATCACGAGGCCGCCGATGACGGCGATGGCCAGCGGCTGCAGCATCTGTGAACCGGCGCCGAGTGCCAGCGCGAGGGGCAGCATGCCGGAGACGGCGGCAATGGCGGTCATGAGAATGGGGCGCAGCCGGCGCTGGGCGGCCATCAGCATGGCTTCGCGCGCGTTCGAGCCTTCGCCGCGATAGCGTTCATCGGCGTCGAGCAGAAGAATGCCGTTTTTCGCGACGATGCCGATGACCATGATGAGGCCCATGAAACTCGCCACGTTGAAGGTGGTTCCGGTGAGCAGCAGGGCGCCCACAACGCCACCGATCGAGAGCACGGAAGAGGTCAGGATGGCGACCGGCGCGGCGAAGTTGCGGAACTCCGTGAGCAGAACGCCGAAGACCAGCACCAGCGCCATGAGCAACACGCGGGCGAGATCCGCGAAGGATTTCTGCTGTTCCTGGTAGGTTCCGCCATACTCGATGCGCACGCTGGCGGGCAGGTGCATGGCCTGCACACGCGCCTGAACGAGCTTCACGGCGGTGCCAAGGTCTGTGCCCTGCAGGCGTGCCGTCACGGTGACGAGGCGCTGCAGGTTTTCGCGCAGGATCTCATTTTGCGGCGGCAGCTGCGTGATTTCCGTCACGGAGCCGAGCGAGGCCGTGTGTCCGCTGCCTGAGTTGAAGACGGTATTGCGCATGGCATCGAGGGACTGCCGCGTTTCGTCGCCGAGCCGCACGCGCACGGTGTACGGACGGCTGTTGCTGATGACGGGATTGTTGACCTCGACCCCATCGAGGATCGCGGTAGCGTCTTCAGCGACCTCCGTGGGGGTGAAGCCGAGCCGGGCGGCGAGCTGTGGGTCGACCGCGAAGTTGGTGGCGGGACCGCTGACGGTGTTATCGATGCCGTTTTCCACGTCGACGACGCCGGTTACCTGCTTGATGGCATCGGCAACGCGTGGGCCTAGTTGGTTCAGCAGCGCGGGATCGGGGGAGAAGATCTTGATCTGCACCGGTTGGGGCGCGTTGGACAGATCGCCGATCATGTCCTGCAGAACCTGCGTGAACTCGATATCGAGTTGGGGCTCGGAGGCCTTGATCCTGCCGCGGACGTCGGCCATGATCTCATCGATGCTGCGACCTCTCTTGTCCTTCAAGCGAACGCTGATATCGCCGGTGTTGGCTTCGGTGACCGCGGCGAGGCCAAGCTGCATGCCGGTGCGACGGCTTGTGCTTTCCACCTCAGGCGTTTGCACAAGGATCTGCTGAACGTGATTGAGCACCTCCCCGGTGGACGCGAGCGAACTGCCGGCCGGCATTACGTAATCGATGATGAACGCGCCTTCGTCCATGCCGGGCAGCAGGTCGGAACCCAGGCCGCGATAGCCGAAGTAGCTGCCTGCGATCAGCAGAAGGCACAGCAGGCCAAGCCAGATCGGCCGGGCCAGCGACCATTCGAGCACCTTGTGATGCCAACCCATGATGCGCCCCATCACGGGGCCGGGTGCGGGGTGTGCAGGCTCGGTGGACGTGTTTTGAGCGGTAGCGAGTTCGGAGTGATTGCTGGGGGAGTGATGGCCCGATGAGCCCTCGGCCTTTTCGCTGCGCGGCTTCAGCAGCAACATGGCAAGACCGGGCGTCCAGGAGACCGCCAGCAGCAACGACGTGAGCAGCGAAACAGCCATCGTGATGGCGAGCGCGCGGAAGAAGCTGCCGGTAACGCCGGTGACCGCGATCAGCGGGAGAAAAACGACGACGGGAGTGACCGTGGAGCCGATGAGGGGGCGCGAGATCTCGTGCAGTGCTTTGCGGACGGCCTCGACGCGATCTTCACCGGCATCGCGATGCAGAACGATGTTCTCGACGACGACGATGGCATCGTCGATCACAAGGCCGATAGCGGCGGCGAGTCCGCCCAGCGTCATGAGGTTGAAGCTTTGCCCGATCAGCCAGAGCACAAGCACGGTGACCGCTACGGTGACGGGGATCACAAGGCCGGCTACGAGGGAGGAGCGCCAGTCGCGCAGGAAGAGAAACAGAATGACGCAGGCGAGGGCAAGGCCGATGACGATGGCATCGCGGACGCTGGTGATGCTTTCGCGCACGAGCTGCGATTGGTCGTAGAACGGCTGCAGCGTGACGCCCTTGGGCAGCTTGGGGCGCAGCAGATCGAGCTCCGCGGCGACGCCGTTGGCCACCGCGACGGTGTTGCTTGACGGCTGGCGCGTGATGTTGAGCAGCACCGCCGGTTTTCCGTTCGCCGAGACAGCGGTGTAGACGGGAAGAACGCCGCGCTCCACCGTCGCCACGTCGCCCACACGAACTGGAGCGCCGCTGCTGGTGGTCTTGACAGAGAGCTGCTTAAGCCCTTCGATGTCATGCGCCTGCGCCCCGACCAGAGCGAGTACCAGTTGATGGTCCTGCTGATAAAGGCCGGGCGAATCGATGATATTGCTAGCGCCGATGGCGTTGGTGAGATCGAGAAGGGTGACGCCCGTGGCCTGCAGCTTGGCCATGTTTGGAACCACATGAAACTCCGGCACCTGGCCGCCCTGCACAACGACGGTGCTGACGCCGTCGACGCGATTCAGGGGCGGCTTCAATGTGTAGGTCGCGAGTTCCCAAAGATCGGGCTGGGATACCGTGTCCGAAGTGAGGCTGTAGCCGAGGATGGGAAAGGTCGCAAAGGTGAGGCGGTTGGTGGTGATCTTGGCCGTCGCGGGCAGCGCTTGCTGCACCCGGCTGACGGCGGAGTTCACGAGCTCCAAGGTGCGGAAGATATCGACGGTCCAGTCGAAGAAGAGGTCCACCTCGGCGGAGCCGCGGCTGGTGGTGGAACGCACCGTTTGCAGCCCCGGAACGCTGTTCACGGCGTCTTCGAGGGGCTGCGTGATGGTGACCTGCATCTGCTCGACCGGCATGACGCCGTTGTCTACGCCGATGACGACGCGCGGGAAGTTGGTATCGGGAAAGACCGCGATGGGGGTTTGAAAATAGGCGTAGACACCGGCCGCGGTGAGCGCGATCGCGATGAAAAAGATGGTGCGAACGGTGCGTGAAAGCCAGAAGGTTGCCGGTGGCGGAGCGGGTGCCTGCGGGGGCGCGGCAGCGGGTGCTGGAGCGGTGGCCATCAGTCCTTCTCCCCGCCCTTGCTGCTGCCCGCTGCCTTCGTTTCGCCTGCAGCCTTTTCGCCGCTCTTATCGTCTCCCAACGTCACCTTGGTGCCATCGTCGAGGCCATAGCCGCCTTCGGTGACCACGTTGTCGGCGGTTGTCACGCCGTTGGTGATCTGGACCTCCTCCGCGGTGCGCAGGCCGACGGTGACGGTGCGTTTGTGGGCTTTGCCATCCGCACCGACGACGAGAACGGTTGTGCTGCCGTCATCGGCGGGAAGAATGGCCGCGGGCGGTACCTGCAACGCATTGGGGATCGTGCGCCCGTGAATCACGGTGTGCACCGGCGTGCCTACCTTGTAGCGGCCATCCGCGTTGGGGAGCTTGAGCCAGACCTCGACCGTGGTGGAGCCGGAATCGAGCGCCGGGCTGATGAAGGAGACCGTCGCGGTCTGCGGATCCTTGACGCCGGGTACATCGACTTCAGCGGCTGCGCCGAGCTTGAGCTGCTGCGCCGTGGCCTGCGCGACGTGGAGTTTCGCCAGCAACGCGGAGGTATCCATGACCGTGATGACGGGGCTGCCGGCGGCCGCGGTCTCTCCGGGAAACAGGGGGCGGTCGGTGACAACGCCGTTGATGGGGCTGCGCATGTCCGCGTAGCTGACCTGCGCCTCCGCGTTGGCGAGGCGTCCCTTGGCGGAGGTCAACGTGCCCTGGGCGGCCTCGGCGTCGGTCTTGCGGGTGGTGGTCTCGACGCTGCTGAGGTGCTTGACGGCGGTGTCATAGGCGGCCTGCGCCTGCACGGCGGCGGCGAGTGCGGTGTCGGTGTCGCGACCGGCGATGGCGCCCTCGCGCAAGAGGCGGGTGCGCTCGTCGGCGGTACGTTTCGCGACATCTAGGTTGGCCTTGGCCTGATCGACATCGAGCTGCGATTTCTGCACCTCTTCTGGAATCGTGGCTTGCGTGGCCGTGGTGAACGCGGCCTGCGCGGAGGTGACTGCTCCCCGGGTATCGAGTGCGCTACCTTGCAGATCGCGGTCTTCCAGCGTGAGCAGCAGCTGGCCCTTGTGCACATGCGCACCGCGCTGCACCAGTTCCGTGCGTATGGGGGCGCTGAGACGCGGCGCCAGCGCGGCCTGCGCGAGGGGCGCGAGGATGGCGTCGGCGGCGATCTCTTCAGAGATCGGGCCGAGGGTGGGATGCGCGGCCTGTACAGCAACCGCGGGTTCGCCAGTGTCAGGGTTTGCGCCGGCATCGGGCGCTTTTTTGCAGCCATCCAAGGTGAAATTCAAGACGAAACAGAGGCAGGCTGCCGTCAGCAGAAGAGCCGGCGTCCGGAGCGATGAGCAAGAGCGGAGGTACATGCCTTAGAGGCTCCCCGTGAGAGTTTCGAGTTGCGCAAACGCGGTCTGGTAGCGAACCTCGCCATCGAGCTGCGCGTCTTCGGCGGCGATCAGCGTGTTCTGCGCATCCACGACCTCCAGAACCGTGCTTTCCCCGTTGATGTAACGAAGATTGGTGAGGCGCAGGCTTTCGCGCGAGTCGACCACGCTCTGATCGAGGGAGGCGAGCTGCTGCCGGGCGATGTCGGCTTCCGCATACAGCTCTGCTAGATCGGCGATCAGGCGCCGTTGCGCATTGGTGAGCGCGACCTTCGCGGCGTCTGCACGGATATGGGCTTCCTTGACCTTGCGTTCCGTGGTCAGCCAGTCCCATAGGGGAAGATCGACCGTGGCGCTGGCGGAGTAGCCGAGGTTGCGCGCGCCGCTGGGGCCGGTGCGCGCGAACTGCGGCGCATCGATGCCGTAGGTGAAGTTGAGCGCGAGATCGGGCAGCAGCGCGGCCTGCGCGTTCAGTGTTTCCGCTCCGCTGACCTGCACGGAGGCGAGCGCGCTGCGCAGCTCCGGGTTGTTCGCGCGCGCCAAGGCGTTTACACCCGCGCGATCGGGCAGCACGGGCGGGGCGGCCGCAGGGGCGAGCGCGTATGCCGTTGTGGGATCCGGAAACAGCAGAACGCCGAGTTCGAGACGCGCCTTTTCGGCGGCCAGTTTGGTGTCGGCGAGCTCGCGTTCGCGTCCCTGCTGCGACAGCTGGGCCTTGATGACGTCGGCGTGCGCGACCTCACGCGCGGCCTCGCGTTTTTTCGTCACATCGACGAAGCGATTGGCTTCATCGAGCGCCCGCTGCGCTACCACCACCTTCTGGCTGCCGGAGCCAAGGCCGTAGTACAAGCCCACCACGGTGGAGACCAGGCCGCGGCGGGCGACCTCAAGCTCCGCGGCGGCGCGTGCGGCGTTGGCATCGGCGAGCCGGACGGCGCCTATCTGCGCGAGACCGAGGGTCTCATTCACCACGCCCTGGCTGTAGTACTCATGGATGGAGTTGTTGGCGATAAACACGGGCAGCGACTGCTGAATCGTGCCCTGGGTCGAAAACGTTCCCCCGGGCGCACCGAGATCGGTATGGGTGTGATTGGATTCGGTGAACAGAAAGTTGTTGTGGAAGGTCGCCGAAGGCAGCAATCCCGCACGAGCGTCCTTGCGTTCCAGCGCCGTGGCGCGCCGTTCCGCGAAGGCCGCGGCGAAGGTGGGCTCGTTGGACTCGGCACGCCGAACCGCATCGCCGAGCGTGAGGCCCGTGACGGCTTCCGCCGTGGGTTGCGCCGCGGTCTGACCTGCCATCGCGTGGCCGAACAGAAGTGCCGAGCAAAGAACGGAGCTCGCCGTAACCGTCCTTATCAACCTGCGCGACATCGTATGCATAGACTACGTTCTTACACTTAAGCCAAGCTGAAGAGGCGCGATCCAATCCAGTGCAGCAGACCCCGGGAGCTGCGGTTAGGATAGAACCTATGTCGCCAAAAAAAGCAGGGAAGAAGACCGCAAAGAAGGCAGCGAAAAAGGCTGCGGATCACGGCCCGGAGAAACGCAAAGGGGACGCGCGACGCTGTTATGAGCACTTCGGCCGCGTGGCGGCGCTTTTGCCGCTGCTGGAGGAGAATGTGTCGTCGCCACGGGAGCTGGTGGCCTGGGCGCAGGAGCTGTTGCGGGAGGGAAACGCCAAGGACGCGGCCGATCTGCTTCGCGCGGCGGAGCATCTTTGCTTTGGAACGCTGGCCGCCGCCGCCGCAATCGACCGCTCGCTGGCGCCGGTGCTCCTGGAGGCGATTGAAGAGCAGTACGATCATCTCCTTGAGCGGGGGGAACATCATGCCGCGTCGGGCGATCTGTCGAAGCCCGCGACCAGGCTGTTCAAGAGCATGAGAAAGCAGGCCAAGGGTGCATGGAAGGACAAGCAGTACCGTGCAGCGCTCGAGTTCGCGCGATCCGCTGAGGCCATCGCTCATGTGAAGGCCGAACTCGCCGGCAAACTGTCTGCAGGCAGCAACACGCAGCTGGAGATAGCCTAAAAGCCGTCTCCAAAAACCGTCCCTGTTGCGTACGGTGATGCAGCGGGGCTGTGTGTTTCCAGATTGAACAGCGAGGATGAACGGAAATTCATCCTCGCCGCAGGGAGCGGGATAGGTCTCTGTAAGATCGACCTGTGCAGTGTCCGTCGCGCCGTGTCATGGGGAGAGGGCGTCCGAACGCCATGAGATTGAGCAGAGCGTTGCTGCGGGCGACCGCCTTCCTTGCCTGTGCGTCTCCGCTGAGCGCCAAGGCCCAGGGACAACTCAGCCTGCACGGAGCCATCACGGAGGCGTTGAACAGCCCCCAGGCACAGATCGCGACAGCCCAGGTCGAGGAGGCCGAAGGTTCTCTGCGGCAGGCCGGGCTGGGCTCCAATCCGCGGCTTTTTTTGCAATCCGAGGACTTTCGGCCATGGGCGGACGGTTATGACTTTCCCACGCAGACCGAAGACTACGGGTATGTGAGCCAAACCTTTGAGCTGGACGGGAAACGCCGCAAGCGCGCCGCCGCGGCCAGCGCGCGACTGGAGCAGGTGCGCGCGAATGCGGATCTCGCGCATGCACAGATTGCCGCACGGGTCGCCGGCGCGTACTGGAACGCGCAGGTGCTCGGGCAGATCGCGCAGTTGCTGCAACAGGACATGAAGGCGGTAGACGATATGGTGCGGTATCACCAGGAGCGCGTCGATGCGGGCGCGATGCGTGGGGTCGATCTGCTGCGCATGGGGATCGAGCGCGATCGTTTGCGGATGGCCTTGCAGTCGGCCGAGCGCGATGCCGCGCAGGCGAGGTTGGAACTTTTCAAGCAGATGGGCCGTGCGCCCGTGGCGGAGGTCACCTTGAGCGATTCGCTCGACGCGGTAGCGCCGGTTGCAGCCGTGCCGCTCGCAACGGTGCTGGCCAAGCGCCCGGATTTGGTCGCTGCGCGCGATGCGGTCGCGGCCGCCGAAGCCGATGTGAAGCTGCAGCACGCCAACGCGGTTCCGGATCTCGATCTGCTGGGCGGATACAAACGCAACTCCGCGTTCAACACCGGCTACGGCGGGTTGCAGATCCCGCTGCCGCTGCGCAACCGCAACCAGGGTGAGATCGAGCGAGCCAATGCCAGCGTACATGTAGCCAAGGCCGACCTTGCCACGCTGGAGATCCAGGTGGGGGCGGAGGTCGCGCAGGGCGAAGCGAACTACAGACGCGAACAGGAGATGGTGCAGACACTGCTGCCGGATATGCGGCAGAAGGCGAAGCAGAACCTCGATCTGATGACGCAGGCGTATCGCATCGGCGGGGTGGATCTGCTGCGCTATCTCGACGCGGAGCGGACGGAGTTCGATGTGGAGGTCAACGCGTTGCGCTCGATGGCGGAGTACCAGCAGGCGGCGCTTCGTCTGCAGCTGAGCTATGGGGTGCAGCCATGATCATTGCGCAGCGTTGGAGCGTCCTGGTGTTGTGCACGATCTGCGTGGTTGCGGGATGCAAGGGCGGCGACAGCTCGCCGGATAAGCCGGGTGGGTCGAGCTCGTCTTCGAGTTCTTCGTCGAGCGGTCAGAAGGGAAAATCCGGTGGGTCCGACAGCGGGAGCAGTGGTACGGACACCTCCAGCAAGTCCGACAATGATTCCATTCCCGTGGGTGCGGTGAAGATCGAGCCGGCGAACCAGTCCAAGGCCGGCATTCGCATTGGGCAGGTGCAGGTGCGCACCATGCCGCGCCAGCTCACGGTAGCCGGCCAGGTGGTGATGGATGAGCGGCATACCGACCACATCGGAACGATGGCGGATGGGCGGATCGAACGCGTGATGGTGCTGCCCGGAGACAACGTGCGCATGGGGCAGACGCTGGCCCTGATGCACAGCCACGTGATTCACGAGACCGTGGGTGCGCTGGTGCAGGCGTATGCCGCGGTGGAACGGCAAACCTCCGGCGTGCACTTCGCGGAGATCAATCGCGACCGCTATCAGCACCTGTATGGGTTGCAGGTGGCCTCGCAGGAGGAGGCGCAGCGAGCCGATCAGGGGCTGCGGCAGGCGCAGCAGGACCTCACCGACGCGCAAGCCAATGTGCACATGGAGCGGGAGCATCTTTCCGAGCTGCTGCAGGTGAATCCTGACACGTTGAACGCCGGCAATCTGTACAACCGTGAGTTGATTCCGGTGCGTGCGGTCGCCGCGGGTACAGTGGTGACGCGCAACATTACGCCGGGCCAAGTGGTGAACACGGGGGATGACGCGTTTGTGGTCTCCAATCTTTCCACCGTATGGGTGACCGCCGCGGTGAACGAAAAGGACCTCTCCAATGTGCATCGCGGAGCGCACGTGAATGTAACCACGCAGGGTTATCCCAATACGAATTTCCCGGCGACGGTGCAGATGCTGGGCGATCAGCTTGATCCGCAGACGCGCACGGTGCCGGTGCGGGTCGCGGTGCCGAATCCTGGCGTTCGTCTGCGTCCCGGGATGTTTACAACGGCCAAGATCGATGAGCCCGCGACCCAGAACGCGGTCTATGTGCCGGACAGCGCGTTGCAGGATGTGAACGGTCTGCGTGTCGTGTTTGTGACGAACGATGGCTCCACGTTTCAGGTGCGAGCGGTGAAGCTGGGCGAGCGTTCGCAGGGCATGGTGGAGGTGATTGAGGGATTAAATCCAGGCGATCACATCGTGGTGGACGGCGCCTTCATGGTCAAAGGCGAGCTGCTGAAGGGCAGTGTAGGCGAGGGCTGAGTATGGGGCGCATGATCGACTTCCTGCTCGACAATCGCTGGCTGGTCGCGGGCATGCTGCTTGCCCTGATTGTGGGCGGCATCACGATCATGCTGCATCTGCCGCTGGAGGCGTTTCCGGACCTGACCAACAACCAGGTTGTCGTGACGGTGCAGTGTCCGGGCATGTCGCCGGTGGAGGTGGAGCAGCTGGTGACCTTTCCCATCGAGACCGCGATGATGGGCATGCCGAAGCTGCAGATGGTTCGATCCACATCGAAGCTTGAGCTGTCGATGGTCACCGTGATCTTTGACGACAGCATGGATAAGTACCTGGTGCGGCAGCTTGTCTCCGAACGCATCAATCAACTGCAGGGCCGCTTGCCCGCGGGGCTGCAACCGCTGATGGGACCGATGGCGACCGCGTTCGGCGAGGTGTACCAGTACACCGTGCAGTCGCCGCACCTGTCGTTGATGCAGGAAAAGACGCTCAACGATTGGCAGATCCGCTATGGGCTGCAGACCATCTCCGGCGTGAGTGAAATTAACTCCTGGGGCGGCTACACCAAGCAGTACACGATTGAGGTCGATCCCGAATCGCTGCGGCGATTCAACCTCACGCTGCATGATGTGGTGCAGGCGGTTTCGGATAACAACGCCAACTTCGGCGGCAGTTACATCGAGCACGCCGAACAGCAGTACACGATTCGCGGGCTGGGCCGCGCGATGGATGTGGGCGACCTCGGGAATATCGTCGTCAGTACGGTGAATGCTGTTCCGGTGCTGCTGAAGCAGGTCGCCACCATTCAACCGGAGCCGATGCTGCGCCATGGAGCGGTGATGCATGACGGCCATGGTGAAACGGTGAGCGGCATGGTGATCATTCTGCGCGGCGAAAATGGGCAGAAGCTGATCGGGGAGGTAAAAGCCAAGATCGCGCATATGAAGCTGCCCGGCGGCGCGAAGATCATTCCGTTTTATGACCAGAGCGATGTGATCAATGCGACCACGCATACCGTGGAGCACAACCTGATCGAAGCGGCTGTGCTGGTGCTGGTGATTCTGCTGATTTTTCTGGGTGACTGGCGCGCGGCATTGGTGGTGGCCTGCACCATTCCGCTCTCGCTGCTGTTTGGGTTCATCGGCATGGATGTCTTCGGCATCTCCGTGAACCTGATGAGCCTCGGTGCCGTCGATTTCGGCACCATTGTGGATGGCTCGGTGGTGATGGTAGAGAACTGCATCCGCAAGCTGGAGGTGGAGTCCGGGGACGAGGCGCAGGGTGGCCCGGAGAACACCAAGGAAGGGAAGGGCAAGCCTGACCTGAACAAAGGATTACTGAATACGGTGCGCGTTGCCGCGCATGAGGTGGCGCGGCCGATCATCTTCGGCGTGCTCATCATCATCTCGGTGTATCTGCCGGTGCTTACGCTGCAGAGCCTGGAAGGCCGCATGTTCCGCCCCATGGCCGTCACCGTGATCTCTGCGCTCACCGGGTCGTTGTTTCTGGCTCTCTTCGTTGTGCCCACGCTGGCATCGCTGGCGCTGCGGCATCGGACGCGCACACTGAGCAAGGAACAGGGCCATAAGGAGAAAAAGCAGGGCTGGTTCGAGCGCTTCCGCGATCGCTACACGGCCTCGCTGGCCAAGGCGGAGAAGCATCGCAAGATCATCCTTACGGCTGCGGCGATTGCGGTGATTGTGGCTCTCGGGTCGTTGAAGTTCATCGGCACGGAGTTCATGCCCAAGCTGGATGAGGGCTCGCTGGTAATCACCTCCAAGCGGCTGCCGGGCATCTCGCTTACGGAATCCATTCGCATCGGGGACCAGATCGAGCGCACCATCATGAGCTTTCCCGAGATCACCGATGTGGTCACCAAGCTGGGACGGCCGGATCTCGCGACCGAGGCGATGGGCGAGTATGAGTCGGACTCCTACATCTCCTATACGAAGAAGGTGCAGGACGAGAGCACGGCGAAGAAGCAGAAGCTCTCGGACCGGATGAACCAGGCGTTGAGCAAGATTCCCGGCGTCAATTATGAGTTCACGCAGCCGATGGAGATGCGCATGGACGAGACCATCACCGGCACGCGCGGCGATGCGGCGCTGAAGATCTTCGGCCCGGACCTGAACACGTTGGAGCAGCTGGCAAAACAGGCGCGAGCGATCATCGGCAACGTGAAGGGAGCGTCGGAGACGCAGATGGAGTTAATTTCCGGCGCGGAAGAGTTGCAGATCATCATCGATCGCGCGGCTGCGGCGCGTTATGGCGTGAACGTCAGCGATGTGCAGCAGGTGATCGAGTCGCTGTACGGCAGCAAGCAGGTCTCCGAGATGATTGAAGGCGAGGAGCGTTTTCCGATTGCTTTTCGGCTGCCCGCGACGCTGCGCAACAACCCTGAGCAACTGCGGGAGTTGCAGTTCAAAACGCCCGATGGCGAGCTTGTGCGGCTCGACCAAGTCGCGGAGATTCGCCAGGTGCGCGGTCCCATCCTGATCAACCGCGAGCAGGCGCAGCGGCGCGCGGTGGTGACCACCAACGTGGAAGGACGGGATCTCGGCGGCTTTATCAAGGAGACGGAGGCTGCAATTCAAAAGCAGCTGCCGCTGCCGCCAGGGTATCGGCTGGAGTGGGGCGGGCAGTACGAGAATCAGAAGCGTGCACAGGCCCGGTTGCTGATCGTATTTCCTGTGTCACTGTTGATCATTGCGGGTCTGCTGTATGCCACGTTCCGCAATGCAAAGCAGATGTCATTAATCCTGCTGATCGTGCCGCTGGCGCTGGTGGGCGGCGTTGCAGCGCTGTGGCTTCGCGGCATCAATCTGAATCTTTCGGCGAGCGTTGGTTTTATTGCGCTGTTCGGCATTGCCGTGCTGAATGGCGTGGTGATGGTGAGCCATATCAATTCATTGCGTGAGGGCGGGCAGGAGACCGAGGATGCGATTCGCAACGGCGCCTCCGACCGGCTGCGGCCTGTAATGATTACGGCTCTGGTGGCGAGCCTTGGCTTCATTCCGATGGCGCTTTCTCAATCGCGCGGCGCGGAGGTGCAGCGGCCCTTGGCTACGGTGGTGATTGGGGGTCTGGTGACGGCGACCATTCTTACGCTGTATGTGCTGCCACTGCTGTATGCGAGCTTTTCTCCGAAGGGGATGGGGCCGGACGGGAAGTCGGCGTAACGCAATTACCCATAGCTATACAGTGTCATCTCGACCGGAGCCCTGAGCGAGCAACGCGAGTCGAATGGGAGCAGTGGAGAGACCCCTGTATGTCGCATGTAGCTGCGCAGAATTTTGTGCAACGGCACACAAAATACAGGGGGCTCTCCACTGTGCAGACGATAAAGCTGTCTGCTGCCACCCAAACGACGAAGACCTGTCGTTTGGGGCCCGGCCCTCCGGTCGAGATGACACCTTTTTCCCTGTAGGTAATTTGCTTTAGCCACTCACAACGAGGGCAGCAGAGCTTGTACGATGCGGGCGATCTGCTGCTCTTCTTGTGTGGGTAGAACGACCACTCGCTGATTTGAGGAGCTGAGCTGGAGAAAGTTGAGGCCGTCCAGGATGCGCTCGCGGACGGGATCGCTGTGTTCGCCGATGCCGCCGGTGAAGACCAGCAGATCGAGGCCGCCGAGCAGAGCGGCGTAGGCTCCGATGGCCTTGCGCACGGCGATGCAGAAAGCGTTTACGGCGAGGCTCGCAGCGGCGTCACCGGCTGCTTCCCGAGTGAGGAGAACTTGCATATCGCTTTCACCGCCGGAATAACCCGTAAGCCCGCTCTCGTGGTTTAGCAGGTCGTTCAACCGCGTTGTGCTTAGGTGTTCTTCATTCAGCAGATGCAGCAGGACGCCGGGGTCGAGGTCGCCGCTGCGGGTGCCCATGGGGATGCCGCTATCCGGCGTAAAGGCCATGGTGGTGTCGACGGAACGGCCGTCGCGTACGGCAACCAGGCTGGCGCCGTTGCCGAGATGCGCGAAGACGGCGCGCGGCGGCAGTTTGTTGCCGAGACGCTCGACGATGCTCTCGTACGAGAGGCCATGGAAGCCATAGCGGAGAACGCCGGCGTCGAAGTAGCGGCTTGGGATCGGCAGTTGCGCGGCGACGCGGGGCAGCGTGCGATGGAAGGCGGTGTCGAAGCAGGCGAACTGTGGGATGCCGGGGAAGAGCTGCTCTGCCTGCGCGATGAGTTGCAGGGCCTCGGGCAGATGCAGCGGCGCAAACGGCGTGGCTGCGCGCAGCTGTTCGAGGACTGCGGGCGTGATCTGCTGATGTTCGCGCAGCCTGGGGCCGCCGTGTACGATGCGATGGCCTATTGCGATGGGCTGCGCGGGCAAGTTGTTCTTCAGGGCCTCGGCGAGCCGCTGAAAGGCTTCGGTTTGCGACTCGAAGATGTGATCGCGGCTCAGCAGCGGCTCCCCCTGCGCCGAGCGGAGAACGAGTATCCCGCTGTCGCGACCGATGCCGCTGGCGCTGCCTGCCAGCTGAAGGACTACATCGGTTGAGCCTCTCTCAAATATGGCGAGTTTGAGCGAAGACGAGCCGCTGTTGAGCGCTAGGATGAGATTGGACACAGCTACTCCGGCCCCTTACTCCGGCCACGTCCAGCCGCTGATCTCCGGCCGGTCGATGCCTTCGGTGGTGGCGTAGCGGGTGCTTTCGATGATCTCTCCCCGGAGCCACTCCTTTACGTGGGCTCCGGTGCGCTGCAGCTGGGGGACGCGGTCGATGGCGTCCATGCAGAGGCTGTAGCGGTCGACTTTATTCAGGATCGCCAATTCGAGTGGCGTGTCGATGTTGCCGCGCTCGCGATAGCCGTGCACGTGGAAATTCGCGTGATTTCCGCGGCTGTAAGTCAGTTTGTGGATGAGCGAAGCGTAGGCGTGGAAGTTGAAGATGACGGGCTTATCGCTTGTGAACAGCGAGTCGAAGTCACGATCCGAGAGCCCATGCGGATGGGTGGTGTCGGGCGTGAGGCGGTACAGATCGACGACGTTGACGAAGCGAATCTTCAGCTCGGGGAAGTGCTTTTTCAGTATCTCCACCGCGGCGAGGGACTCCATGGTGGGGATGTCGCCGGCGCAGGCCATAACGACATCGGGCTCGGCGCCGTCGTCGGTGCTGGCCCAGTCCCAGATGCCGATGCCCTTGGTGCAGTGGACGACCGCCTCGCTCATGCTGAGAAAGACCAGGTGCGGCTGCTTGTCCGCGACGATGACGTTGAAGTAGTCGGTCGAACGCAGGCAGTGATCGGCGACGCTGAGCAGGCAATTGGCATCGGGCGGCAGATAGATGCGCGTTACGTCTGGGCTTTTATTGGTGACGATGTCGAGAAAGCCTGGATCCTGGTGGGAGAAGCCGTTGTGGTCCTGCCGCCACACAAGTGAGGAGATCAGCAGGTTGATGGAGGAGATAGGCGCACGCCAGTCCAGATCCTTCTTCGACTTTTCGAGCCATTTCGCATGTTGGTTGAACATGGAATCGATGATGTGGACGAAGGCCTCGTAGGTGTTGAACAGGCCGTGCCGGCCGGTGAGGACGTAGCCCTCGAACCAGCCCTCCAGGGTGTGCTCGCTGAGGTATTCCATGACCCGGCCATCAAGGGAGATCTCGGTGCCGTCGGCGTCTTCGGGCTTGAACTCGGCCAGCCAGGTCTTGTCAGAAGCGGCGTAAATGCCGTCGAGCTTGTTGGAGGCGGTTTCATCCGGGCCGAAGACGCGGAAGCTGGTCATGTTGTTTTTCATCACGTCGCGGAGAAACTTCGCGAGCGTAGCCGTGGGTGAGATGTATTCCTTGGCGTGGCCCTTGGCGTCGACGCCGTAGTCCTGGAACGTGGGCATGTGCAGCGGTTTGCGAAGCAGGCCGCCGTTCGCGTGTGGATTGGCGCTGATGCGGTGGGTGCCTTTGGGGGCGAGCGCCTGCAGCTCGGGGATGAGGCGGCCGCTTTCGTCGAAGAGCTTTTCGGGCTCGTAGCTGCGCAGCCAGTCTTCCACCAGCTTCAGATCGGTGGCGTCGGTCTTGGGGTCGAGCACCGGAACCTGGTGCGCGCGCCAGAAGTTTTCGACCTTGTGCCCGTGGACCTCCTTGGGGCCGGTCCAACCCTTGGGCGAGCGCAGCACGATCATTGGCCAGCGCGGCCGGTCCGCCTCCCCACTGCCGCGGGCGGCCTGCTGCGCGGCACGGATGTCGAGCACGGCGCGCTCCATGGTCTGCGCCATAATCCCGTGCATCGTCAGGGGATCGTCGCCCTCGACGAAGTAGGGCGTGTAGCCGTAGCCGCGCAGCAGCCACTCGAGTTCCTCGTGCGGGATGCGCGCGAGCACGGTGGGATTGGCGATCTTGTAGCCGTTGAGGTGCAGGATCGGGAGGACGGCGCCGTCGCGAATGGGATTCAGAAACTTGTTCGCGTGCCAGGACGTGGCGAGCGGGCCGGTCTCCGCTTCACCGTCGCCGATCGCGCACAGGACGATGAGGTCCGGGTTGTCAAAGGCGGCGCCAAAGGCGTGAGAAAGGCTGTAGCCGAGCTCGCCGCCCTCGTGAATCGAACCGGGTGTCTCGGGGGTGCAGTGGCTGCCGAGCGCGCCGGGGAAGGAGAAACGCTGGAACAGGCGCAGCAGGCCGGCGGCGTCCTGGCCGCACTCCGGATAGACCTCGGAGTAGTGTCCCTCCAGATAGCTGTTGGCGAGCGTTGCGGGCGCGCCGTGTCCGGGGCCGGCGATGTAGATGACGTCCAGATTGAGCTTCTTGATCAGCCGGTTCATGTGCACCCACAGGAAGGACTGCCCCGGGTCGGTGCCCCAATGACCCAGCAGCCGATTCTTGATGTGCTCCGCTTTGAGCGGCTCGCGCAGCAGGGGATTGGCGCGCAGATAGATCATGCTCGCCGCGAGATAGTTGCAGGCGCGCCAGTACGAATCGATCTGATGCAGCTCGGTTTCGCTGAGCGGTTGAGGGCTTTCGGGGTTCTCGTTCACCGTTCCTCCGTGGAGCATCTGCTGCGGGTGCGTGTTTCGGACAGCAGCGAAGCTCTCCAACACCGCCTACGGGCAGTCTACCCTTCCCCTCCGAGGGAACCGCAAGCTCTTTCAAGCTCTTCCGGGGTTGTGTCGGTGTGAATCGGACTGGACCCCTGTGGTGTGGCAGGGGCTTCAGCCTGCTGAAGAAAACAAGGGAAGAACGGTTTCTGAAACCCTGGTCCTGCCCTGGTTTAGCCTTGGTTTAGCCTTGGTTTAGCCACAAAGGGCTTCGTTTTGCCCATATTTCACGGGGGCTTTCAAACCCGCGACTGCACCGAAAGATGTACACAGACACTACCTGAAGTCTCATCAAATTTTCAAAGAACGATAGCCCGGACTGAACCACGGTCCTAGACCCTTGGCTGAATACTCAGATTTCCAGATTTGCCCGTGTGTGGTGAATCCGAAATTCTTTACACGTTTCAAAAGCGAGCGTTGCCGCTAACCCAAACAAGAAGCAGGTCCTCCGCTTCGCTCAGGATGACAATGCTTATGTTGCGAACTTTAGATTCAGGACATTAGATACTGAAGGAAAAGCTGCTGCCGGCCGGCGCGCCCGTGGTAGCCAGTTGCTGACCATATTGCGAGAAGGACTGCAGATCCGTTTGCAGGGCGGCATAGGTCTGCTTGGCCGAGGTGAGATTTCCGGACTGGAGCGATTGCCCGAGCTGGCTGACCAATTGGCTGAGCGAATTGGAGCTGCCGGAATCACCGTCGCTGCCGTGCTGATGGCGGTGTTTGCCGGCCCCTTGAGCGCCCTGCGACAATGTGCTTTGCTGCAGCGCCTGCGTTCCGTAATCACTCTGCAGTGTCGAAAAATCCTTTTGCGCGGCGGAGAGATTTCCCGATTGGAGATCCGATGAGAGTTGGCTGAACGCCTGGGCGATCGGGTTGCTGCTCTGGCTCGACGCTGCGCTGTTGCTGCTGCTGCCCTGGGCGAGGTCCCCCTGCAGTGTGGCGAAGTCCGACTGCGCGGTGGAAAGACTGCCCGAGTTGAGGTCCTGGCCGAGCTTCTGGAGCTGCTGTTGAAGCTGTTGCAGGATGGTTTGGCTGCTGTAGCCGGCAACGCCCCTGGTGATTCCCGCCACTGACATGGTGATCCTCCGGGCTGTGGAGAGGGCTCCAGAGCCGGTCAAGTTGTTTATCGACCTGTTGCGCAAAGACTTTAGGAAGATCTTCGCCTTGTGTTGAAACATGAGTCCCCGCTGTACGGAATTGAAACAAGCAAACCAGCGGCCAAACATTGACTCATCGGCAAAATTTGGCGAAACGATTACGAGTGTCTTGATTTGCAGCAGAAAACGCACGTCTTGCGAGGGGAGGCGAGACGGACAGACCTCCTGGACCGAGTGCGAGGTGTTAAGAGACGCTCATTTTTCTCATCGAGTGTTCATCTGCAGCATGAATTCAGGGGACGCTTGTCGCAAAAGGTACATGCTCCTTTGGCCTGAGCCGCGGCAAAGATTCCCACGGGAGCGGGCGGGCGCTTAGCATCGAACGAATGCACGAATGCAGGAACAGCGTATGAGGAGGTGGCAAGCGTGAAGCGTACCTGGAGAATGGCAGCGAGCGTGGCAACGGTAGGGTGCCTGCTCCCTGCAATGGGGGTCGCGAGAGGCCAATCCGTGAGCGCCGTGCCCAAGCTGGACCTGAACCGCTATGTCGGGGTTTGGTATGAGATTGCGCGCCTGCCTGTGAAAGCCGAAAAGAAATGCGCGGACAACGGCATGGTGCTGTACGCGCTCGGCGACAAGGCCGGCACGTTTCAGCTGGGGACGTCCTGCCAGTTGAAGAATGGAAGCGCCCAGGATCTGAACCAGACAGGCAAGTTGGACAAGAACTGCGATGGGGAGCTGAAGCTGAGTTACTTTTACTTTTTTTCAAAGAAGTACTGGGTGCTCGCCCTGGGGCCAACGTACGACTGGGCGCTGGTGGGCACACCGAACCACAAATCGCTCTGGGTGCTTTCGCGCACCGCTGTGCTCGCCCCGGAGGTGCTGACAGAGATTGAGGCGAAGGCGACTGCCGAGGGTTACCCGACGGCCAAGCTGGCGATAATGCCGCAGGGGGGTGCGGATACCCGGTCGGTGCTGACGACGAACGGCGCGAAGTGAGCCGGGTACGATCAGATCCGGTCGCGATGACAATGCTTTGGTTCATCGACAATGCTTTGGCCGAGATGACAACGGGATATGGCGATCCAGCCTAATGCGGAGTCTCTCCGGAACACCAAGGCGTACAACCTGAAAGAAGGTATCGCGGGATGAGTGAACCGGGCGAAAACGACGCGCAGCCGCACCCCCGTCCCCTGATGAGACGCGCTGCATGGGCGACGTTGAACGGCGAATGGGATTTTTGCAAAGGCCGGACGCAGGTCTTCGACTCCCCCGCGGAGGTGGTGTGGGAGGGCAAGATCCAGGTGCCCTTCAGCCCTGAGACAGAGGCCAGCGGCGTGCACGATACCGGCTTCTACACCGCCGTCTGGTATCGGCGCACTTGGGAGCAGCCGGTCCTCGCCGCAGAGCAGCGGCTTTTATTGCGCTTCGAGGCTGTGGATTGGCGAGCGACCGTTTGGGTAAACGGGAAGCTGGTGTGCTCGCATAAGGGTGGGTATACCCCCTTCGCCACCGACATTACCGATGCGCTTGTTGGGGGGCTGACGCAGGAGGTCGTGGTGCGTGCGGAGGATGATGCCGGGGACCTGGCCAAGCCGCGTGGAAAACAGGACTGGAAGGTGGAGCCGCATTCGATCTGGTATCCGCGAACGACCGGAGTCTGGCAGACCGTGTGGCTGGAGACGGTACCCGCGACGCGCATCCACTCTCTCCAGTGGACCAGCAGCCTGGATCGCTGGGAGATCGGCATCGAGGCGATGATCCTCGGTGCGGGCTCACGGGCTGGGGATGCGCCGAGCTCGAACCAGCGCGAGACCGGAAAGAACTTGCAGCTTTCGGTACGCCTGTCCGCTGGAGATCAACTGATTGCGGAGGACACCTACACCGTTATCTCCGGGGAGGTGCACCGGCGCATCGCGCTGTCCGATCCCGGCATCGACGACTTCCGCAACACACTGCTTTGGTCGCCTGCGTCCCCGACGCTGATCGAAGCCGAGCTGGAGCTGCGAACACGCGACGGACTTGTGCTGGATACGATGTACAGCTACACGGCGTTGCGCTCGCTGGCGGTTCAGGGAGACCGTTTCGTCCTGAATGGACGCCCTTTGAACCTGCGGCTCGTGCTGGACCAGGGCTATTGGCCCGAGACCGGCCTCACGGCTCCGGATGATGACGCCTTCCGCAAGGACATCGAGCTGGTAAAGGCCATGGGGTTCAACGGTGTGCGGAAGCACCAGAAGATCGAAGGGCCGCGCTTTTTGTATTGGGCCGATCGCCTTGGCCTGCTGGTGTGGGAGGAGATGCCGAGCGCCTACCGCTACACCAACCGCTCGATCCAGCGGCTCACGCGCGAGTGGATGGAGGTGCTGGAGCGCGATCGCAGCCACCCTTGCATCGTCGCCTGGGTGCCGTTCAACGAGAGCTGGGGTGTGCCCGACCTTCCCGAGAGCCCCGCGCAACGGCACTACGTGCAGGCGCTGTATCACCTGACCAAGGCATTGGATTCCAGCCGGCCCGTGATCGGTAACGACGGTTGGGAGAGTGTGGCGACCGACATCATCGGCATCCACGACTACGAAGGGGATCCGGCACGCATCCGCGCGCGCTACGGCATGGAAGACATTGAAGCCAAGCTGCTGCGCCGGGAACGTCCCGGCGGCCGTCTGCTGACATTAGCTGGAGCGGATGCAGAGTGTTACCAGCCCATCATGCTCACGGAGTTCGGGGGAATCGCGTTCGGGGGACTGGAAGGCAGCTGGGGGTATTCACGTTCGGAGAGCTCGGAACAGTTCCTCGAGCGCTACCGTGCGCTGCTGCAAAGTGTGCGGAACCTGCCCTCACTGGCTGGTTTTTGCTACACCCAATTCACGGATACGTACCAGGAGGTGAATGGTCTTCTCACCATGGATCGAACCCCCAAGGCGCCCATCCAAGCAATCGCGCAGGCTACCTCCGGATCGCTTCCGGACTTCGACCCCCAGGTGGAGAGAGCGTGGAAAGACGAGTTGATGCGGCGCTAAAGCAAATTACCTACAGGTACAAGGGTGTCATCTCGACCCGGAGCGCCGGGCCCCAAACGACAGGTCTTCGTCGTTTGGGTGGCAGGGGACAGCTTTACCGTTTGCGGAGTGGTGTGACCTGCCCCCTTTTTCTCAGCCATTCATAACTGGAGTTTTTCCTGGGTTGGTGGTTGTGGTTTTCGAAGGGAGAGGGGCCATGGCCCCTCTCCTCTCTACAACGATGGTGGCCGAACCTTCCCAAGTGCAGTTAACGTCAGGAGTACTGCATATTCGTTAGATCTTCGATCAAGCCTGGCCCGGTCGGCTCCCATCCCAGGGTTTTGCGGGTCCACTCGCTTGAAGCGGGCATGTCCATCATCGCGAAATGCCCGAACATCCCAAAGTGCTCCTCAGCCTTCTCTGGACCGATAGAAATCACCGGCACCTTCAGCCCGCTGCCAATCGTCTCCGCAATGTCTCGCAAGGACACGCCCTCTTCCTGCACCGCGTGGTAGGTCGTCATGCCCGGTCCTGTCTTCTCGACAGCCAGCCGGAAGAGGTGGGCCACGTCCTTCACGGGAGCCGCAGCCCATCGGTTCAGGCCACCCCCTATATAAGCGGAAACACCCTTCTCGCGCGCAATCTGAATCAGATAGATCACCAGTCCTTGTTTGTGGGTGTCATGCACCTGCGGATTCCGCACCACTCCCACGTGGACACCTCGTTTCACCGCAGCCTGCACGCTTTGTTCCGGCTTGCGCGGCATCTCTGGCGAGTCCATAGCGGGATCCGTTTCTTTGCGCACATAGCCCGGGCCGCCGCGTGTGATAGCGACACCCGAGGTCACCAGCAGCAGCTTTCCCGGCTCAAGAACCGACCCCAGCGCCTCGATTGCTTTGATCTCGTTCTCCGCATTCTGCGCAAACTTCGACATGTCATGGTCAAACGCCAGATTCACCACGGCATCCATGCCTGTGGCCCCGCTGCACAGGCTGTCCAGATCCTGGAAATTCCCGCGATGCACCTCGGCGCCCAATGACTTCAACTGCTCCGCACCTGCATCGCTGCGCGTGAGCCCGCGAACCTGATGCCCTGCTTGTATGAGTTCCTTCACCAATTCCGTCCCGATAAATCCCGTCGCTCCCGTTACGAATACACGCATGAACCTGGTCCTCCGTGACCACGAGTTTTTATGATCGATGAGTCCCGTTATCCTAGTAAAGACGAAGATATATCCTATGATCGCGACTAACAGCGTGGCGGCTGAAGACAACACGACACAGAAACTCGGCAAGTTCCTTCAAGACCGGCGGTCCAAACTCGATCCAGCGTCTTTCGGTTTTTCGTCTGCCCGCCGTCGTACGCCGGGCCTGCGACGTGAAGAGGTAGCACAACGCGCCAACATCAGCTCGGCCTGGTACATTTGCTTGGAACAAGGCCGGGGTGGAGCACCCTCGGCTGACGTGCTTGAAAACCTGGCCAAGGCACTCCTGTTGACCGATGCCGAGCGCGAACATCTTTTTCTGATTGGACTGGGGAGAGCGCCCGAAAGCCGCTACCGGCCGCCCGATGCCATCGAGCCTCGACTCCAGCGTGTGCTGGACAAACTCAGTCCAGCTCCGGCCTTTATCAAAACAGCGACGTGGGATGTTGTGGCCTGGAACAAAGCAGCGACAGTGTTCTGGCCTAACCTGGGACTGAACGCCGGTCAAGAGCGCAATACGCTGCGCATGGTCTTTCTCGATCCTCATGCTCAGACGCTGTATTACGAATGGGAGGCTGTGGCACGAATGGCTGTTGCGGCGTTCCGTGCAGACGTGGCGCGGGCGGGTGCCATGGCGGAGATCACCGCAATGGTCGATGAACTCTCGCGCTCCAGCCCCGCCTTCAAGGCGATGTGGCAAGACAACGATGTGTCGGACAATGGCCACGCAGTCAAGAACCTGCGACATCCGGTTCTTGGAATCATGAGCTTCGAAGCCTCGACCTTCGGGGTGGACGGCCGGCAGGACCTCACGATGGTGGTCTTCCTGCCGGCCAGTATAGACGTCGCGGAACGCATCACGGATCTGCTTAGACATCAAGACAAGCCAGATAGAGCTTCCGATTAGTCCTGACAAGCGCCTTTAGCGAAAGCGATCAGGGCATTACTGATGGAAGGCGATTTTCGGCACTGATCTGAGAGAAGCCTACGGTGAGGCACAGAGCCATCGCTGACGAGCTGCCGACCTTCTTGAGGAGGCTTTCGCGGCTGAGACTTGGCAGTGGCGGATCACGACCGGCCCAGCGCTTGAACGCAATCGAGAAAGCGGCTTCGTTTCGGTAACCAACACGAAGGGCAACGGCGGCGATGTTGCTTCTTTCCTCAAGGAGGAAGCCAGCCGCGACGTGCATCCGCCAAGAAGTCAGATAGCGTAGTACGCTCTGTCCAACGAGTGCACTAAGAGTCTATCCGCAAATAGGGATTGTTTGTCTCCAACTTGTGAGGGCTGCTGCGATGTAGAGCAAAGCTTGGAAGCTGGCCTCTGTTTTCTCGAAGCTGACCAGTAGTTTGCGATAGCCATTCAGCCACGAGTGACTGCGCTCGACGACCCAACGGCGCGCCTTATAGTTTGGGTCACGCTGTTTTTGCTGCGCTTCGTCGTTGCGCGGACGGATGTGAGGTCGATAGTCGCGTTTGAGCACCGAGGCCAACGCCTTTTTGCCCAGGTATCCTGCATCGGCGCATAGATGCTGAGGCGTCTGTTGCTCCGGACCGGGCCGCTCGACGACGATGCCATCCAGTGTCCTCTCCAGCAGCTTGACATCATGCACGTTGGCGGCGCTGACGATGATGGACAGCGGGACGCCACGCGCGTCCACCAGCAGACTGCGCTTGCGCCCGTTTTTTTTCCCGATCCGTTGGGTTCGGCCCCACGCACTCGGTGGCCAGCGGCGCTTTGCCCATCGCCCCGTCGATGGACTGCCATTCCCAGGCGATGCCCTGCAACCCGTCGTATTCGGCCAAGCCGGCCTGCCATATTCGAAGAAAAAAGCCGGCCTTATGCCATGCCTGAAAATACTTGTGCACCGCACTGGCCGAGCCGAACTCGCGGGGCAGCGCCTTCCACTGGCAGCCGGTGCGCAGAACATACACGATGGCGGCAAAGACCTGGCGGGGGGCCATCGGCTTGCGACCAGCGCCCGGCTTGCGTTGAAACAATCTTCCGTCAGGTCGCAGGCGCCCGGGAACCAGCGGAGCAATCTTCTCCCAAAGAGCTTCGGAAACGGTCCAAGACTTGATCTGCGCCATACAACAAAGCATCGCCCAACTCAGACTGCTTCCGCGCCCAATTACCTGCCAGAGAATCCTACTCGTTACTATTTGCGGATAGGTTCTAAATTGCTTCGCAAATACAGCTCTGGAACAGCCGACCTCTGTGGCAAGCGCTTGAACAGTCCACCGGCGCTCTGGGGCAGAACGCATGGCCGAGATAGCTCGCCCAATACGTGGATCAGTCATTCCACGCATCCAGCCAAGAGATTCGGAAGGGCCGTTCGAAAAATAGGTACGCAGGGCCTGCATGAAGAGTAGGTCGGCGAGTTTCGCAATCGCCAAGTTCGAAGCGAGCTTATCCTTTGCAAGTTCTTCTTCGATTCCGCCAAGTATGTTTTGCGACCACGTTCGATTGTCCTCCACTCCTCCGCGGACAACCAGCGCTGGCGGTAGCGAATCGAGTATTGGGTTTCCTCGTGGATCTCCGAAAGAGAACACTCCGATGAGCATCACACTCTTCGATCCGGCGCCCCCGGTTTTGACTTGTGCGATTCTCCGGAAGCGGACACCCGGTTTCCACAGTTCTATGCCGGCTTCCTTGAACATCGCGATCAGATCGAGTGATGGTGCGATGTCAGATCCAAGGCCGCTGAGATCGTGCGCTGCACCGCGAGGCATCACGAGAAAGTCTCCGGAGCTTAGGTCGTACACTTCATCGGCGATCGTGACACGCATTCGTCCGGACAGCATGACGTAAAACGGGGCGAGACGACTTGGACCCTTCGAGACATGCCAGGGCTCGCTTGCTTCCAATCTGCAGAAAATACAGCTTTCCTGGCGTAGTTCGGAGACGAGTTGTTCGAGAACCTGCATATGGAAACGCTCACGATCGAAGTGACGAAAAGACAAAAACGAGCGCCCCACCGCTTCATCCTATAAAGCCACAGACCGTCGCCCCCACAAAGAGGCAACGTCAAGACGATCACAATTGAAATAGAGACGAACACTGATAAACACCGCTCGATTCAGGATCATCACAGGATGAGCAAGCAGGACTGCGGCTTTCCTTCCAGTTCTTGCGCAAGTTCCTTGCACGATGTGACCAAATCTGAACACGGTATGTTGTCCTACTCTCCTCGTACAGCGCTCGTGCTTGAGCGACTCGTTGACACAGTGTGCGTAGCGACAGCCTCAGCCGCTACTGCACGGACTCCTAAGTAGACCATGAAGCGCAGAGAGTTTATTCGTCGAACTGCAACCGGTGTCGGTGCGAGCCTGCTTTCCAGCGGATTCTCGCAAGCGGTCACCGCACACCCGCCTGCGGTGGGTGGATCAAGCAAAGTGAAGGAGGCTGTAGTGCCATCGCAACCGTCTAGGTCGGCAGACTTTGGAGCCATTCGGGCCTCATCCCGATGGCATATTGGTGTTCGGCGACAACCTTCACTTTGTCGAAGTCTTGACGAACCCCGAAACTTCTAGGTTTGGCTCTCCGAATAGGCAGGACGCCACAGCCGAGGAGGCGAAAGCTGCCGTCCGCGGCTCGTTAGGACTTTATGGAACTTACACCGTTGATCATGACGGCAACTTTAGTGGTAATCGCGTGGAAGATTCTACGTTCCCTAACTGGAGGGGGCAACACGCGCACCGCGCAACAATTGCAGGAGGTAGTTGAAGGCGACGTAATGAGAGAGATCTTTCATGACGGAGATGTTGTTATCCGCGTCCTGGGGGATCGTATCCCGAGCCGTACTTGAACAGCACGAACCGGAACGCTGTTTGGGCGAGAACCTTGCGATCGCAAAGCTTGCGCACGAAGGCCGGCGTAATGCTTAACGGAAGCGCCGGATAGGTACGTCATAGCGGTACAACGAACACCACAAAGAGCACGGTTCTAACACTGGGCTGGTGAAGCATGTCTCTGCAGCCCTCGCCAGAACCTCAAACCACACAGGAGATCATCAATGAGCATTCTCGGAAATATTCTTCACACAGCAACCGACGTAGGCAACATCCCGAAAGCCCTGACGATGTTTGAGGGTATCTCTAAACGGGATCCTTCCTTGGCGTCCAAATACCTCGATCCCACTCAGTTTGTGAACCATAACTTGCAAGCGCCTGAGGGCGTTGCCGGCGTACAGGGGTTTATCAGCCATCTCCCTTCTGCAACCGCACCGCTTAGGGTTGTTCGGGCTTTCCAGGACGGCGATTATGTTTTCACCCATGCTGAGGAGACGTTTTCGGACCCAAAGTATTCTTTGACATCTTCAGATTCGAGGGCGAGAAGATCGTCGAACACTGGGACAATGTCACAGCCGCAACCCCTCCAAATGAGAGTGGACACACCGCAACCGACGGCCCGACCGAAGCGGATGATTTGGAGGAAACCGAAGAGAACAAAGCCCTTGTGAAGGACTTCTACGAGACGATTTTCCTCCGCGCTGAGTTCCAGAAGATGGGCCAGTTCTTTCAGGGAGACAAGTACATCCGGCACGATGCCCGGGGTGGCGATAACGTTTCTTCGCTTCAGACGCTGATGCAGGTACAGGCCAAACAGGGCGTAACGATGAAGGTAGACAAGATCGCGCTCATTCTCGGTCAAGGCAACTTCGTTCTCGTGGTCGCCGGCGGATCAATCTCTGACAAGCCGGTTGCTTACTATGATCTCTTCCGGGTTGCGAACAGCAAGATAGCGGAGCACTGGGATGTCATCGAGGAGATTCCGCCACAAAGTGAGTGGAAGAACCAGAGCGGGAAGTTCTAGCTTAGTGCGGACTGTTCCAGGCAACCGGCACAGCCTTTGATAAACAATATCTATACTTTCAAGTTCGTCACTCGCGACGGAAAGATCATCCATGTGTATGAGTATGCAATCCTGTCACCTATGCGAAGCTCGCGGGTCTACCAACCGGGTAGGGCGAATTGCTGCACAGCCGGTCCCGATTGTCAAAGTCTAATCGCCGGCCAGGAAGCCCCGCTAAAAGGGCCGCAGAACGCTTTTGCGCAGTATACGGTGCCGTCCTCTGCTGCTGCGCTTTTGCCTAAACATCACCCGCACATGTGCGCTTGAACAAACGAGGAGAACAATCAAATGCCACTCACTTCATATGTCACTCTCGGCCGCTCCGGTCTTCGCGTCAGCCCCTTCTGCCTGGGCGGGATGACCTTTGGCGAGGATCTCGGTTGGGGATCCAGCGTTCCGGATTCCGAAGCCATCGTCGCCCGCTACCTCGAAGAGGGTGGCAATTTCATCGATACCGCCAACAGCTACACGCGCGGTCACTCAGAGAAAATCATTGGTGATTTCTTTGCGCAGAAGAAAGGGCAGCGAGATCGGGTTGTGCTCGCGACCAAATTCTTCTTCAATCTGTTTGCAGGAGACCCCAACGGCGGCGGAGCCAGCCGCAAAGCGATCGTCGCGCAATGCGACGAGTCGCTGCGGCGGTTACAGACGGACTACATTGATCTGTATTACCTGCACAACTGGGACCGCTTCACTCCTGTCGAGGAGACCATGCGTGCCCTGGACGATCTTGTGCAGTCGGGCAAGGTGCGCTATCTCGGCTTCTCTGATGCTCCCGCCTGGAAGGCGGCGCAGGCGCAGATGATTGCGATATTTCGTGGATGGGCGCCCCTCATTGGGCTGCAGGTCGAATACTCTCTTATGGAGCGGACCGTGGAAGGCGAACTCGTGCCCATGGCAGAAGAACTCGGCATGGGTGTTTTGCCCTGGAGCCCGCTCAAGATGGGTGCCCTTTCGGGCAAATACACCCGCGCCAACGGGCAAAAGATGCAGGGGTATCGCGGTACTTTTGTCGGTGAACTTACCGAGAGGCAGTACGACATCATCGATGCCGCGGAGGCTGTCGCTCAAGAGCTAGGCACAGATGTTGCATCTGTGGCGCTTGCGTGGATTCAGAACAGGCCTAGCGTTGCCGCCACTGTTCTGGGAGTCCGTACGAAGGAGCATCTTGATGCAAATTTGAAAGCTCTCGACCTGAAGTTAACACCGGAGCAGGTTCAGAAGCTGGATAGCGCGTCAAAACCGGTTCTGAATTTCCCCGCAGATTTCAACCGCGACCTTTCACCCAGCTTCTCTCATGCGGGAACGACTGTGAATGGGGTGCCCGGCAAGCTGGTCGGCAACGTTCCCAAGAGCGATGCCGAGCGCTGGTGAGACACACAAAGCCGTGGTCAGGGCACTCTTGTGGGTGCACGGAGCAAATAACCTGAGGCCGCAGCGATGCACACATCGCTGCGGCACGGATGGCAGTTCGCCGGAATGAGAGAGGATGATTTTTTTCCCTGTGAGGTCATCCCAAAACGATTTGCGTTGGAACAGGCTTCTGAATCTTTCGTCTATACTGGTGTCCTAAAATCTATCTTTTCCTGCCGGAGCTTCTATGCATTTTGTCATCAACGGCAAGCCTACCGAAGCCGAGTTCGACCCGCGCACCTCGCTGCTCGACCTCTTGCGCGATCACCTTGACCTGCACGGCTCTAAGAAGGGCTGCAACCAGGGAGCGTGCGGTGCGTGTACCGTGTTGGTCGATGGTGAGCGCATTCTCGCGTGCCTCGCATTGGCGGTGCAGCATCAGGGCCGCGAGATCACCACTGTCGAAGGACTGGCGCAGGACGGCCGGTTACATCCGCTGCAGCAGGCATTCATCGCGCACGATGGATTCCAGTGCGGTTACTGCACCCCCGGGCAGATTTGCTCGGCCATCGGCATGGCTGCCGAGGTCAAGCGCGGGCTGCCCAGCAACGTCACGCAGGACCTTACTGCCTCTCTCGTTACCCTCGATCATGACGAGCTGCGCGAACGGATGAGCGGAAACCTGTGCCGCTGCGGCGCCTACAACGGCATCGTTGACGCCATCTCTGAATACATGGAGGCCCGATGAACACCTTTACTTATAGCCGCGCGAACGAAGCTGCTGATGCCATTCGCCTCGGCAGCGTGAGCGGCGCAAAGTACCTCGGCGGCGGCACGAATCTTGTCGACCTGATGCGCGAGACGCTGGAGCGCCCGACGTCACTGGTCGACGTCACCGGCCTCTCCACCATGATCGAAGAAACGCCTGACGGCGGCCTGCGCATCGGCGCCGGAGCGCGCAACTCCGCCGTGGCGGAACACCGCCTCGTGCGCGAGTGCTACCCGGTGCTCGCCCGGGCGATCCTCGCCGGCGCCTCCGGCCAGATCCGCAACATGGCCACCGTCGGCGGCAATATCCTCCAGCGCACTCGCTGCACCTACTTTTACGACGACGACGGCTCCCGCTGCAACAAGCGCGTGCCCGGCCAGGGCTGCGACGCCATCGACGGATTTAACCGTATCCATGCCATCCTCGGGGTATCTCCCTCCTGCGTCGCCACACACCCTTCCGACATGTGCGTCGCCTTGGCCGCGCTCGACGCTACTGTTCACCTTCGCAGCAGCAACGGCGAGCGCACCATTCCTTTCACCGAAACCCATCGCCTGCCCGGCGACACTCCAAACATCGAGACCGTGCTCCAGCCCGGCGAGCTTATCACCGCCGTCGAGCTTCCCGCACTTCGCTTCGCCACCCGCTCCACGTACCGCAAGGTGCGCGACCGCGCCAGCTACGCCTTTGCCCTGGTCTCGGTTGCCGCTGCGCTCGATCTCGACAACGGGACCGTCAAAGACATCCGCCTCGCCCTCGGCGGCGTCGCCCACAAGCCCTGGCGCGCGCTCAAAGCCGAAGGCGCTTTGCGCGGCAAAGCAGCTACCGCCGAAAACTTTCGTGCCGCCGCCGAAGCCGAACTCGCCGACGCAAAGCCACTTGAACACAACGCATTCAAGATCGAGCTCGCCGCCCGCACAATCACCGCCGTGCTGCAGCAGCTCGCAGGGGAAGCCGCATGAGCATCAAGTCAGCCGCAATGAAGGTGATGGGCAAAGCCATTGAGGCCGCCCCAGACAAGTGGATACCGGGCGGCACGCCCGACCCGATCATCCAGCACAAGCACGGCGCCATCGGCGCGCCCGTTTCGCGCATCGACGGCCCGCTCAAGGTCAGCGGCGCCGCTCCGTTTGCCGCGGAGTTTCCCGTGACCGGCATGCTCTACGCCTCGGTCGCCTTCAGCACCGTCGCCAGAGGCCGTATCGCCGGTCTCGACACCGCCGCCGCCGAAGGTGCGCCCGGCGTTCACCTGGTGATGACCTATAAGAACGCGCCAAAACTCAAGCCCACGCCCGTCTTCAACAGCAGCCCCAAAGCCGCTGGTCCCAGCGATCTTCCCATCATGCAGGACGACTGCATTCACTGGAACGGCGAAGCCATCGCCGTCGTGCTCGCGGACACCCAGGAGCAGGCTGACTACGCCAAATCGCTCCTCCACGCCACCTACGCGGAGGAGCCCGCCACCACTCATTTCGATGAAGCCCGCCGGCATCCCCGCGAACTTGATAGCATTATGGGCGAGCCCCCAGGCGTCGAGATCGGCGATGCCGAAGCCGCGCTCGCGGCCGCGTCGTATCGTGTCGACCTCACGTATCGCACCCCGCGCCACAACCACAATCCCATTGAACTGCACGCCGTTACGCTCTTCTGGGACGACGGCGAACTGTACATCCACGACGCCTCGCAGGCCGTCGTACAAACCGCCTGGACACTCGCCGAGGCATTCGACATCTCCGAAGAAAAGGTTCACGTTTCCTCGCCGTACGTTGGCGGCGGCTTCGGCAGCAAGACCCTGTGGCACCATCACGTTCTCGCCGCGGCAGCCTCCAAACTCGCCGGTAAGCCCGTCCGTCTCGTGCTTTCACGCGAGGGAGTCTACCGCACCGTCGGCGGCCGGACCACTACGGAGCAGCGTGTTGCCATCGGAGCGGATGCGCAGGGCAACTTTGAAGCTCTCATTCACACCGGCACGACGGCCATGACGCCGCACAACAACGTTCCGGAACAGTTCACCTTTCCCGCGCGCCATGCTTATGGGGCAAAGAGCTTCCTCATCGGCCAGAACGTCGCCGACATGGACATGGTCCCCAACACCTTCATGCGGGCACCCGGTGAATCCATCGGAACCTTTGCGCTTGAGTGCGCTGTAGACGAACTGGCCGATCAGCTCGGCATGGACCCGATCGAACTGCGCCTGAAAAACGAGCCGGAGAAGGATCCTGTCTCGGGCAAGCCGTTCTCCTCGCGCAACATCGTGAAGGCGTTTCGCGATGGCGCGGAACGCTTTGCCTGGTCGAAGCGCATCACCACGCCGGGCGCACGCCGCGAAGGCGAATGGCTCATCGGCATGGGCTGTGCCGAGGGCACCTATCCCTATTACCGCATGCCCGGCGGCAAGGCGCGTCTCACCCTTGCCGGCGACGGTCGCGTCATCGCCGAGTTCGCCGCGCATGAAATGGGCATGGGCACTGCCACCGCGCAATCGCAGGTCGTTGCAGACCGCCTCGGCGTGGACCTTGATTGCGTGCGCATCGATTACGGCAGTTCCTCACTCGTCGGCGCCTTTCTCGCCGGCGGCTCCTCGCAAACAGCCTCCATCGGCTCGGCAGTGATAGCCGCGCACAAGGAACTGGTGGAAGAACTCATCAAGCTCGCCGGAAAGGACTCACCCCTCCACGGACTCAAGCCGGACGAGGTTGAAAGTCGCGAAGGCGGCCTCTACTCAATCTCCGACTCATCCCGCGGAGAAACCTATGCCGCCATCTTGCACCGAGCCGGCAAGGACCAGGTCAGCGTGGAGGGCAGCGCTCCCCCGCCTCTAGAAATGCTGCACTGGTCGATGCACTCGTTCAGCGCCATGTTTGCGGAGGTGCGCGTGAACGCCATCACCGGCGAAACGCGTGTCAGCCGCATTCTTGGCTCCTTTGATTGCGGTCGCATCCTCAACGCGAAGACTGCCGCAAGCCAATTCCGCGGCGGCATCATCATGGGGATCGGACTCGCGCTCATGGAGGAAACCGAATGGGATGAGCGTAACGGACGCATCATGAACCCGAGCCTCGCCGAATATCACGTCCCCGTCCACATGGACGTTCCTGAAATCGATGTTATCTGGACCGACATCCCCGACCCGCACACCCCTATGGGTGCCCGTGGCATCGGCGAAATTGGCATCACCGGCACTGGCGCCGCCATTGCCAACGCCATCTACAACGCCACCGGCAAACGCATCCGCAACCTGCCCATCACCCTCGACAAACTAATGTAGTGAACACTAGCGAAGACGCGGAGAGGATTGCAACGGGCATGACACTCTCTCCCAATCTCATCTTCCTGGACGTTCATCTGCCACTGCTCTCAGGCTTTGATGTTCTCCGATCCAAAAAACTCCGGCAGTCATTGTTGCAACGGCCCATAACGAGTACGCCGTGCACGTCTTTGAGTGGGCAGCTTTCGACTACCTTGTGAAGCCGTTTGACCGACAGAGAGTCGTGCGTGCCCTTGATCGATACATGGAACGATCCGTCACGCCAGGGCGGGAAAATTCTATAGAGGAGCGGTTGAGCATTGGCAGCACTGGCGAAGCTCCTCTGCAGCGCTTTTTTGTCAAGCATCGCGGTGTGATTATCCCCGTCGAAGTTGGAAGCATTCTTTATATTCACGCTGCCGATGACTACAGCGCTGTCCATCTGTCCGGCGCTGTCTATCTGGTTCATCTGCCGCTCCGCGAGTTCGCTCGAAAGCTGGATGCACAATCCTTCCGCAGGGTTCATCGCTCGGCTATGGTGAACGTGTCTCACATTCGAAAGATCGAACCAGCGGGACGCGGCGCGCTCCTGCATATGAGCCGATGGAACGGCCATTCAGGCCAGTCGCAGCGGTCCCCAGACGCTACGAAATCTGCAACTCTGGCGGTTCACCGAGCGAAGGGGTTGGTTAGCCGAACCGCCCTTACAGTCAGGAAAAACTCACCTACCTTCGTGGCAGGTGAGTCTGATGAATCGCTTCTTGAGCGAAAAAAAGCTCGAAGATAATTTGCGGCGAAGTGAGGAAAGCCTGCAAAAGGAACGCGACCGTCTTCGTTTACTTCTCTGCCTGAAGAATTCCGTAGCTTCGAATTTGAATCTTGGTCAACGATTCGAGATCATTTCGACTGAGCTTCTCCGCACTTTAGAATTTGATACCGTCGGCCTGGCGCTGGCCGAAAATGAACGATATTTACGCAGGAATGCAGCGCGCCCAGGCAGAACAGCGATGACATTGAGGATTGGTAAGGCAGCCCGAGGAGCGCTAATCACAAGAGCTGCATCGCGCATTAGAGGAAGGCTCGGCCGTTGCACTCGTCACCGAATCGGAACGCATGGGCCGTCAACTGGGAGTCCGCGGCACGCTGGCCTGGTTCGTGAGGGGCGAGCTTATCGAGGGTTATTGTCCTCGACAGAATGTCTGCATTTTGCAGAAGAGTCGCGGAGTTGACTTATGGCACATTCAGCATCTCGGCCAAGCCGGATAGATACTATCGATAAGTCTGTCACGATCAATCGACTAGTCGATCAAGTGTTTAGCTTCTATAGAGACTTCCGCAATCTTCCGAAGTTCCTCGGCGATGTGATGACGATCGACCTGACCGGACCTACAACTTCTCAATGGACGATAGAGGGACCGCTGCATGTCACGACACACTGGACGACCGAAGTACCCGAGGAGCGCACGAATAGCCTCATTGCGAACCAGACTGTCACGTCGTCGAGGATGACCACGCGTTGGGAGATCTACTTCTCAGCAGGTCCTCACTTTGGAGAGACCTTGGTTCGTGAGGTGATGAAGGTTCCCTTCGGTGAAGTCGGCCAGATTGCGCTTGACCTTATTGGCAAGCCCCCGGCGGAGGAGATCCAGGCAAATCTCTTGCGACTCAAAAAACTTTTCGAGACCGGCAAGGTTACAAATACCCAGCATGCTGTTGCGGGCTAGTTTTCATCAAGGTGAAGCCGGAATGAAGCTGATGCAAGTCACAGAGTCAATCGTGATCCGACAGTGGCACAGGAGGAGCTGAACATGAAAACGAAGCTCCTGCTGTACGGTGCATACGGATACACACCCGCAGATGCTGACGATCAGTCCCGCCGCGGACGATCAGTTGATGTGGGACCTGCTGACGGCGGTACCTACGCCTGCCGAAGGCACGAGAATCAGTTCCCTTCGCGTTCAGCGCATCCTCAAGGCGAACCGGATCCGAAAATTTTCAGGGTCGGAGAGCTCTGCTGCCGAACGAGCCCACCGCCTGCTGCGAGATCACATGGGGCGCGTAGCAGCGGCTGGACGGCTGCGTGTCAGCGAAGAACGAGGGGCGCATCTCTTTCATGCAGCCGCCTGCGGCATCGTAATGACGCTGCTCGGCATGACGGGCGAGGGGCGCGATCTATCCTTGTCGGATACAGCGTGCGATGCGGCACTGGCAGCCATTGTCACGGATCAACCGATATTGCCTGCTCCGACCGTTGCCGCGGCAGCCACCACGCTACGAGCTCTTGTCACCGGCGCTGGCGCGACACATCGGTCTGAACCGAACGTCTTACCTGAAGCTGAACGTGCTCTGTTGATCGAATGGCTCGATCGCCTTGCAAAGGCCGCTCCCTCACGTAACGAAAAGCCACCATCTCGTCAGCTATCGTTCGTAAGACAGCATCCGACTGCGGCTTCGGTGCAGTTGCTCCGCACGATCTGCGCAGGACCTGTGCCCGTCTCTGCCATCAGGCCGGAGATGAACTCGAACAGATCCAATTTCTGCTTGGACATGTGTCGGTGCAAACGACGGAGCGCTACTTGGGCTGTAAGCAGCGCCTCCGCAACGCCGTAAACAACCGGATAGGTCTGGACGATCGTCGGCTCAGCGCGCGCGATTGTCAAAACCAACTCTCGCTTTCTTGATGGAATCCCAGTTGCTTCCGATCCAATGAACCAGATTCCGCATCGGCTCCAACAGGCTGAGTCCAAGATTGGTTAGCTCATATTCCACTCTTGGTGGGACCTCAGGAAACACTTCGCGAGACAGCAAGCCATCTCGCTCCAATTGGCGCAGAGTGGTTGTGAGCATCCGTTGAGAGATCCCATCTACCAACTTGTGAAGTTCAGAGAAACGGGCACGATGTCTCGGCTTCCTCGCCAGCGTGACGATCAGCAGGATGCTCCATTTGTCTCCGATCTTCGCCAGAAACTCGCGAAGCGGCTCCGTCTCTTCGCTCCTGCACGTAAGGGCCACTGGCCCCGTCACGTTGCTTTTGCTGTCTTTTTTCATGCGTTACTTCTACCTCAGTTCCTAAGCTGAACGTGCCGTCTTCCTTTTTAGCAGCTCTCATTCCATTATGTAGGTATTCAAGAGTAACCATTCAGCCGATGGTTGAAAGTCGCTCGGGATTTTTACCGCTTTTATGCTCAGCGCAAGACCACCGGACGCACATGCGCCCCAATTTCACGAAGTGAAGGAGAATCAATGCGTGTATTTCTCACCGGCGCTACCGGACTTGTCGGTACAGCCCTTGTTCCGGAACTCATCAACGCTGGCCATCAGGTACTCGGTCTGACACGGTCGGATTCGGGAGCCCAATCTCTTCTCGCCGCTGGCGCCGAGGTGCTCCGAGGGAATGTTAATGACCAAGAGATTCTCCGTAACGGAGCCCAGCAGTCCGATGGAGTCATTCACTGCGCCTTCGACCACGACTTCTCGAAGTTCAAGGAAAACGCCGAGATCGAAAAGCACGCCATCACGACCCTCGGCACCACGCTTATCGGCTCTGATCGCCCCTTGATTGTCAGCTCCGGGCTCGGTCTTGCTTCGCCAAAACGTCCCGTGACGGAAGACGTGGATGAGCCTGCCGTCTCGCCGTATCCACGCATTCCAGAACAGGTTGCTCGCGCAGTGAGTTTGCAGGGCGTAAACGTGACGGTAGTACGTCTTTCCCAGGTTCACAACACGGAGAAGCAAGGCCTCATCACCACCCTGATTGCGATAGCACGTCAGAAGGGCATATCCGCCTATGTGGCTGAGGGACTCAATCGCTGGCCGGCGGCGCATGTCAGCGACGTTGCGCGTCTCTACAGGCTCGCCTTGGAGAAGCGCGAAGCAGCTCGGTATCATGCGGTTGGCGAAGAGGGCGTACCCCTACGGGACATCGCCGGTGTCATCGGCCGGGGCTTGAAGGTACCAGTAGTCTCCATTTCACCGGAGGAGGCACTTGCCAACTTTGGCTTTGTCGGTATGTTTGCTGGTCTAGACCTTTCGGCGTCAAGCGCGATCACGCAGCAGCGGCTCGGCTGGCTCGCGACCGGTCCCGGGCTAATCGAAGATCTCAACAACATGCGCTACTCCGAAGACTAGGCTTTCCTCCCCTGGGACGCCAAAGTGGACTCTGCAGGGTTTGGGCGGTTCCGGAGGGGAGGCATTCGATCAGCTTGAACGTCACAAGAGTGCCGTCCTTCAACCTTTGAATGCTGTTGCCCGGGGTGTCACGCAGCTTCGGCTATTCGTTACGAAGAGCATGAACCGCTTTTGCCGTTTCTAGACCGCTGCGTCCGTCGTTGTGAAACTCCGCCGCTTGTCCCGGGAACCAAAAGAGCGTGGCGCGGCTGCAGTTCTCAAAAGCGAAAAGCGGTATGAAGCATCACGGTACGATTCGCCGCACTGGTGCTGAGGAAGTTGTTTGCGGTGGCGATGGAACGGCCGAAGAAGGGTGAGTTCAGCACGCCGATCGGTGAAGCCGGACTTACGGTGTTTGTAAGATTCTGGACCTCCACCGAGAGCACCAGCGCATAGCGGGGATCGGGTAACGGGGCCGGTTTACCCGGTACGGGCGGCGGGGCGGGGCCATCGACAGGCTCTGCAATCCGCGGACCGAATTTCATCGTCTTCGATGCCTGTAGCTGCAGTGAGACGAAACGCGGTGCATGCCCATAATTCATAGGCACAAGGGCTTCTCCCGGCTGCGGAACGAGGTCGAAGTTGCCAAAGGCTGTGCGCACCACATTCGCTGGATCGGACGCTGCCGTGGCAAAGGACGGGCGGTCGTTGTATTGCGTGTCTCCGTTGTTGTCCTGGCCCGTGGTGATGTTGAACGGCCTCCCTCCGCGCGCGGCGAGAAAGGCGCCCACATGGAAGCCCCACTTCACATCCGCATCCACGCCGGTGAAGACAGACTGGTGCCGGTCCGATTGGCTGCGACCGTAGTCCTGGTGGATGTCATAGCTGTTGGAGGTGAACGTCTCCGGTCCGGAGGTGTCGGAGTTCATGTGTTGCACGATGAAAAAACCCCATGCCTGAATTTTCTTCGTGATGTTGATCTGCGGGTTGGTGAAGAAGAAGTTGCCGAGACTTTCGCCGCCGGACGTGAACTCGTACCTATCGCCGGCGGCCGCGCCCAAGGGCTGCGTTCCGTTGGCCTGCGGCGCGTTGGCGTTGCGTGAAACCCACTGGTGAATGCCACGATCCAGGAGATAGTTCGCCGTGACCGTACCATATTTGCCGAGGCTGAACTCTGCGCTGCCGCCGGCGTTGAAGTCATACTCCGAGCGAAGGTTTGGGCTCACGCGGTAGGTGGTTGCGGCCGTCGCCGTTCCCAGAGAAAAGCCGGGCTGGCCGAGCTCCGACTGCAGCTGCGCGGCGCTGGTGGCAAAGAACTGCGGGTTCTTCACGGTATAGGTCTTCTGGAAGGCGAGGCTGCCCTGACGCACAGCCGTCATCAGATCCGTAATGGCGAAGCGGTCATAAAAGATCGCCACGCCGGAGCGAAGCACAACCAACGGAGGCTTCTTGTCGGTCCCGTGAATCGACCATGCCACGCCGAGATGCGGCGATGGATCGGAGTGATCCGGGATCGCTGATTGCGACTCGAAGCGGAAGCCCAGATCCGCAGTTACATTCTTGCGCAGCTTCCATTCATCCTCGGCCCACAGGCCAAGGTCACCCGTGATGACGGAGAAGTTGGATTGGCCCACGGTCAACTGGAATTGTGAAGCGCTCGGCGTCCCCGCTATCGACGCCTGGTAGCTGGCCAGATCGGTGAAGGTAAAGACGCCGTTGTAGCTGGCCGTGGACAGGTTGGCATCGCGATACAGGCGGTAGCGCACGCCGGCGCGAAGAAAGTGGTTCTTGTGTTCGTAGGTGCCGTTCTCCTGGAATTCGAGGTGGTCCTGATTGTCATGCAAGGTTTGCAGCGGGCTTCCACCGTCGCTCACCGTGCCTTCCACCAGGATGGACGGCGCCGTGCTTACGGGATCCTGCGCGATACGTGTGCGCACCCATTCAAACTTCGAGTCCAGCTCACTATGCGAGCCGATGATCTGCGTATTCCCGAGCTGCAGTGTCTGCGTGTTGAGTGCGCTGGCATAGCCCTCGGAGGGCAGCACAAACTGCGACAAACCGGCATTGGTCTGCGCGACGCGATCGAACTCGTAGCGGCCGGTGAAGGTGTTGTTTGTCGACCATTGGCGGTCGATGCGCGCGCTGTAGCTCTGGGTGGTCTGCGGATCGGGCACCGCTTCGGAGAGAGAGACAACATTCGCGGCGCTGTTCACCGTCTGCGCATTGATGATCGCGTTATTCTGCTGGTCGTAGTAGTCGGCACTCAGGAAAAATGAGGTCTTCTTATCGATGGGGCCGCTCAGGTCTCCGCGCGTGTGCAGGCGGTAGTAGCCGGGCTCGGCCTGCTGCAGAAACGGGTTCTGTGAGTTGAGGCTGGAGGGATCGCCAAACACGTCGAAGCTGCCGTGGATCTTTCCCGTACCCGGCTTCGTGAAGATCTCCAGCCTGCCGAAGCCGAGCTGGTCGTACTCAGCGGAAAAGGGGTTCTGGTTGATTTTTATGGCGCGAATCGCACCTTTGGGCGGGAACTGGCCGCCCGAAAAACCATCGACGTAGATCTGCGCCGGATGCTGTCCATCGCCTCCGGCCATGGCCTGCAGCTGCTGCTGAAAGGTGGCGTCATCGTCGGAGAGGTTGGCGAGTTTGCTGCCGCTTATTTCGACCGCACTCGCATTGGCATCCTCCGACGTGCTCAGCTGGCCACTGTCGCCGTTGACCTCAACCACGCTCTGCGCCGTGCCGAGGACCAGCTTGGCTTGAATGCTGACCACTTCGGCACCGGCATGGACCTGTGTCAGATAGGGATCAAAGCCCTCGGCCGTGATGACCAGATCGTAGACTCCGGCGGGCACGGCAATGGAGAACTTGCCGTTGGAATCGCTAGTCGTGTTGCGCGTTGTTGATGCATCCGCGGGCTGGCCTGCCGGCCTGATCTGCACCGTCGCCGCCGGAACGCGCGCACCGGAGGGGTCGGTTACGGCACCTGTAACTGTAACCATTCTTTGCGCCGAGGCCACGCGCTCCGAGCCGAAGAGTCCGGCCAGAAGAAGACACAAAACTACATACCAGCGAATGCGCATGACCTTGCCTGAGAGGAAGTAGAGCCCGGGAACGAAGGATAGACGGGCGTTCTTCTTAAAGGTCACCGCCGGAATCAACCGTGAGTCACCGTTATTGTCATGCGAACAGCAGATTCCCTTCGGGAATGACAAAAAGAAAGGCCAAGGCGAACAGCAGGTTCCCTTCGGGAATGACAACCAAAAAAGCCGATGCGAACGGCATATTTTGCACACCGGATGCAACGCAATTCAGCGGCGGTTGTCAGTGGCGGGCTCGGGGTGGATCAGGACGCGGGAGACGTTGGGATGCTGCAGGCGGAAGGCGCTTTCGAGATCGGTGATGACCTCGTGCACGCGTGCCATGGGCAGATCGTCGGGCAAGGTGCAGTGGCAGTTCACCTGCACGGTAAAGGCGGCGCCGGAGTGGCCGCGGGTGACGGTGATCTCATGCACGTCGAGGATCTCGGGGAAGGCCCCGGCGGTCTCGCGCAGCTGCGATTCGAGGTTGGCGGCCGTGCCGACGGCGGCGCTGGTGGCGATGGTGACGGGTTCGCTTTCAATGTGCGTGAGCAGCGTGGCGATCCCGGGAACCTCGCGGCGAATGGCGCCTTCGAGGCCCGTCACGAGCTCATGCGCCTCGCGCAGGGGCATGATCTCGGGGACCTCGAGGTGCTGCTCCACGGCGAGGCCGCCGCCGCGATCCTGCACGCTGACGTCGTGGACGGAGAGGTTGGCCTGCGCGGCCACCGCACGGATGCGCTCGAAGACGCTTTCGCCGAGGCTGGCGCGGGGAACGGTGTGGATGACGACATCGGCCCCGGGCAGCTGCTTTTGCACGGCCTCCGTGGCGGCGGAGGTGACCTGTTCGGCGCGCTGGAAGGTGAGGTTGCGCGGCAGGCTGAGGGTGAGGTCGACGAAGTAGTTCGAGCCCGAGCGGCGTACGCGCACACGTTCCGCCTGGAGCGCGTCGGGGATGGACTCGATCTCGCGGATGAGGTCTTCGCGCTGCTGCGCACGGACCTCCGGGGGCGTCGCGTCCAGAAGCGAATCGAGTGTGCTGCGGGCAAGCCGGATGGTGACATACAGGATCACTACGGTGACGAGCAGGGCCGCGATGGGATCGGCCAGCTCAAGGCCGCCGATGCCGAAGCGCTCACCGGCATAGCTGGCGGCGAGGCCGAGAAAGACGGCGGCTGCGGACCAGATATCCGTGCCGAAGTGCACCGCGTCGGCGGCGAGCGCCTCGCTGCGCTGGGCGTGAGCGACACGGGCGAGGGTGCGGGAGCGGGTGAGGTCCACGGCGATCGACAGCAGAAGGACGAGAAAGGGCCAGACCGAGAGATGCAGGGCCAGATGGCGGCGGTGCAGGATGCGTTCCACGGCCTTCCACGCGACCCAGATGGCAGAGCCCAGCATGAGCAGGATTTCCACGCCGGCGGAGATGCTTTCGAGCTTGCCGTGGCCGTAGTTGTGCTCGGCGTCGGCGGGCAGATCGGAGACGCCTACGGTGAAAAGCGTGATGGCGGCGGCGATCAGGTCGATGCCCGAATGGGCGGCCTCGCCGAGCATGCCGAGCGAGCCGGTAAGCAGGCCGGTGAGCAGCTTGAGCAGGGCGATGCCGAAGGCCGCCAGGACGGAGCTGAGGGCTGCCGAACGCTTGGCGTCGCTGCGCTGTACATGCTCAGGCGTGGCGGTTGCGGTCATTGCGTTCTTGAGGATACATGGGGGCTTTTGGGTCTGCGGAAGAACCGCAGATTCCCTTCGGGAATGACAGACAAAAGGGCAAAGGCGAAAAGCAGATCCTTCGCGATGCTCAGGACGACAAGGTTTAGGGCGGTGGCGATGCAGAGTAGCGCCGCAGGTTAGGGCTTGTGGCCGCGATAGAGACCCGCGGCCTGGAAGAGATAGCCGTCCCAGGTGTTCCCGGTGAAACCTGCTTCGGACATCATGCGAAGCATCTGGGGAGGGCGTGGAAAGCGCTCGACAGAGGCCGGGAGATAGCGGTACGCGGCACGGTCGCCGGAGAGGAGGCCGCCGACCGTCGGCAAAATGTGGTGGAAGTAGAGGTTATAGAACGCGCCGTTGAGGCCGCTGGGCTGGTTGCACTCAAGGATGCCGATCTCCCCTCCCGGGCGCAGGACGCGGGCGATCTCGCGCAGCCCGTCGGCGTAGTTGGACAGGTTGCGGAAGCCGAAGGCCGCGGTGACTAGATCGAGGCTCGCGTCGGCGAAGGGCAGGTGCATGGCATCGCCTTCCATCCAAAGCGCATTTGCATGCTTGTATTTTGCGCGGGCGCGCGCGAGCATCCCGGGGGAGAAATCCAGACCGATCACAGGCTCGGCGTTGGCGGGGCGAAGGGCGAGCAGGGCGTTCGTCAGGTCGCCGGTGCCGCAGCAGATGTCGAGAATCTTCGCATCCGGACGCGCAAGAACAGCGCGGAAGCGGCGGGCGGCCTCCCGCCACCACCAGCGATCGAGACCGAAGGAGAGCAGGTGGTTGAGGCGATCGTAGGAGGGTGCGATGGAGTCGAACAGGGAGCGGACGTGCGCCGCTGCAGCAGCCTCGGAGGCCTCGGCGGAGGGGCGCGCGCCGGGGTTGATGGCGGGTTCTGTGCTGATAGAGGGGCTCATGTGCGGGGCAGTGCCTTCGCTTCGGCCACGATGCGTTCGGCCGCGCGCAGGAGCTCGGCTTCGGTGACGTCGTGCACAACGGTAGCGTCGCCGATGCCGACGGGGAGCACGAAGGAGCGCACGCCGCCCCGATTCTTCTTGTCTTTGGCGGTGAGAGCGACGAGCTCGGGGGGGTCAGCGGTGAAGGGCTGCGGCGGACCGTAGGCGCGGATGACCCCGGCCATGCGACCAGCATCGGTTGCGGTGACGGTGCCGCGGTGCTGGGCGATTTCGAGCGCGGCGAGGGCGCCCCAGGCGACGGCTTCGCCATGCAGAAGCTGCGTGTAGTGCGTGGCGGCCTCGATGGCGTGGCCGAGGGTGTGGCCGAGGTTCAGGATCATGCGCAGACCGCCTTCGCGCTCGTCGGCGGCGACGACCTCGGCCTTCATGCGCACGCTGGCGGCGACGACGTGCAGCAGCGCCTCGGGGTCTCCGCTGAGGACGTCTTTGCGGCGGCTGTCGAGGAAATCAAACAGGGTGCGGTCGCGGATGATGCCGGCTTTGACGGACTCCTGCAGGCCGGCGCGGAGCTCTCTTGCGGGCAGGGTGGAGAGCGTATCGATGTCGGCGTAGACGGCGAGCGGATGATGAAAGGCTCCGATGAGATTTTTGCCCGCGCGGAGGTTGGCTCCGGTCTTGCCGCCGACCGAGCTGTCGATTTGAGCGAGCGCCGTTGTGGGGACCTGCACGTAGCGGATGCCGCGCATGTAAATGGCGGCTAGAAAGCCGGTGAGGTCGCCGATCACGCCGCCGCCGAGGGCGATAAGGATCGAGTCGCGGTCGGCGCCGAGGGTGGCTAGTTGTTCGACGAGTTCCTCGATGCTGCTAAGGCGTTTGTGCTGCTCGCCGGCGGGAAGATACAGCACTTGGGGGTGATGTCGGAAGCCGCTGAGCAGGGGCTCGGCCCAGAGCTTCGCGAGCTCGGGCGAGGTGATGACGAAGGGGAGGATGTTTCCGGCGTGCAGGCGGCCGCCGAGCTGTGCGTCTAGGCGGTCTGCGATGCCTGGCAGCAGCGCGGTGCCGATCTCCACGTCGTAGCGCGCGGAGGGCGTGCGCACGGGCACGGTGATGCTGCTGAGTTGGGTGCCGGCTGAGGGCATGGGATGAGGATACTCCGGGTAAACAGGAGGAGCGAGCTATGAGGTTTGGAGGTGCGAGGAATCGTCTTTGGGCCGCGGCAGGACCAGAGAGAGGATTACGGTCACGCCGAGCAGCACGACGATGACCGCGAGCGAGAGTAGCGGACCTACGGTGATCCAGTGTTCGGAGAGCATCTTCAGCGCGGCGAAGGCGAGCACCGCGGCGAGGCCGAAGTGCAGGAAGCGCAGCTTGCTGAGCGTGGCGGCCAGCAGCACATACAGCGAACGCAGGCCCATCACCGCCATGATGTTCGAGGTGTAGGCGAGAAACGGGGTGCGCGTGATGCTGAGCACGGCGGGGATGGAGTCCAGCGCGAACATCACGTCGGTGAGCTCGACCGCGACGAGCGCGAGCAGAAGAACGGTGGGCAGCCAGTGGCCGTTCTCACGCGCGACGAAGCTTTGCTGGCTGGCGCTGACGGGGGAGACGCGGGTAAGCCAGGCGATCCAGCGGGGCGGCTTTTGTGAGTCTTGGGTGCTCTCCGGGAAGAGCAGGCGGATCGCGGCGATGAGAAGAACGGCACCGAGGATGTAGTTGATCCAGGCGAAGCGCGCCAGCAGCTGCAGGCCACCGGCGATAAAGGCTCCGCGCAGCACGATGGCCCCGGCGACACCCCAGAACAGCACCTTCTGCTGCCTGCCTTCGGGGATCTGGAAGATGCGGAAGAGCAGAAGAAAGACGAAGAGGTTATCGACCGAGAGGGCTTCTTCGAGAGCGTAGCCGGCGAGGTACTGCGTGGCCGCCACGCCGCGGTAGGCGTGGAAGATATAGGCGGCGAGGGCGAGTGAGGCGGAGACCCAAAGGGCCGTGGCGTAGACCGCGCGACGGTGCGGCGAGCGTACGCGGCGGGCGGTAAACCACTCCAGGGCGAGCAGGAGAAGGAGGCCTGCGTGGAAGCCGAGCCAAGGGGCGAGGGTGGTCATTTATGGTTTAGTTGCCGATGGAGAGGTGGGAAAGCAGGTTCCCTTCGGGAATGACAACCAGAAAGGCAAAGGCAAACGCGGATTCCCTTCGGGAATGACAACAAAAAGCATCGGCAAGCACGGAGCCCTGGACCCTAAACCCTGGCTCCTGAACCCTGAACGCTGGACCCTGAGCCCTGGCCTCAGTGCTGATTGATGAGCCGGATGGTGGCGAGGAACAGGTCGGCGGAGACCTGGAGGCTTTGTGCGCTCAGCTTGTCGAGCGTGTCGCCTTCGGTGTGGTGGTAGGCCTCGCGGTTTTCGGGCGGGCCGTACTCGTAGTCGATGATGTCGAGCACGGGAACGCCGCGTTTCCCAAAGGGCAGGTGATCGTCCTCGATGGCCTGGGCGTCGTGGAAGAGATATTTGGAGTCGCCGGTCTCGCGGCCGGCCTGCGCGAGCAGATCCTGCAGCCACGGCGTGGAGTTGCCGTCGTGGTCGATGTTCAGCTCCTTCCAGCCGATCATGTCGGCGAGCAGGAGGGCTTTGATGTGCGCGAGGGTGCCGTCGCCGGACCATTTGGCGGCGAGATGGCGGCTGCCGTAGAGCGAATCGACGTCGCTCCAGCTGCCGCTGACGGACTCTTCGCCATCCGTGAAGAGGAGCCAGACGGAGTAGCCCTGCGGGGGATGTTCGCGGAAGTACTGGCCGAGCGCGATGAGCAGCGCGGAGGTGCAGGCGCCGTCGTTGGCGCCGACGAAGTTCATGTCGCGCAGGTTGTAGTTGGTCTCATAGTGCGAGGCGAGCACGATGATGCCGTCGCGCTTGCCGGGAAACTTGACGATGAGGTTGTGCATCGACTGCGGACCGGCGGGGGTGTTGGCGACGAAGCTGTCGACGACGTAGTTGCCCTTGGCGGCCTCTGGGGCGAAGTGATCCTTGATGAAGGCCTCGGCGGCGGCGTGGCCGGGTGAGCCGTTGAAGCGTTTGGGAGCGGCCTGGAGGAGCTGTTGGGTGAGTTGAAGCACGTGCTGGCCCGAGACGCCGTTGTGGGCCTGGGGTGAGACTGCGTGGGCGGTCGTACCGAGGTACAAGGTGCACGCGAGTAGCGTGAGAGCCCACCCTAACCGGCGATGAAACTGCCGGTGAGGATGGGGCACCCGGGTGGGTGCGAATGGGGCACACGACTTGAGAGTGCGTCTCAGGCGCGGGAGACGCAGATTCCCTTCGGGAATGACAACAAGAAAAGCCGAGGCAAGTATGGTCATGCGGCTCCCTTCAGCTTCTTTTCTCTGCGCGCGGGATGCACGAGGAAGGCCACGGCCACGCCGATGAAGTAGAGCGCCAGCATCGGGGTGGCGAAGAGGCACATGCCAATGGGGTCGGGGGTGGGGCAGATCACCGCGGCGACGACGAAGATGGCGAGCACGGCGTAGCGGAAGTGGCGCAGCAGGAATTTGGCGTCGACGATGCCGAAGAGCGCAAGGAAAAAGATGAGTATGGGCAGCTCAAAGGTCACGCCGAGGCCCAGAATCACGGCGAGGAAGAAGCCGGTGTAGTCCTCGATGGTGAGGATGGGGTTGAAGGCGTGCCCGAACTGCAGGACCAGCACCTTGATCGCGCCGGGAAGCACCCAACGATAGCCGAACCATGCGCCGCCGAGGAACAGTGCAATGGTCGCGCCCATAAACGGCCACACGTAGCGCTTTTCATTCGAGTACATGCCCGGCGAGATGAACAGCCAGATCTGGTACAGGATGAACGGCGAGGCGAGGATGGCGCCGCCGACAAACGAGGTCTTGAGGTAGAGATTGAGGCCGTCGGTAGGGTGGGTGAAGTTGAGCCGCAGGCCGAGATCGGTGACCGGCTTCTGCACGTAGTTGTACAGCCGGACGTGGAAGATATATGCGACCACGAAGCCGGCGCAAAGGAAGCCGACGCACCAGAAGAGCCGCGTACGCAGCTCTTCGAGGTGCTCCATCAGGCTCATGCCGGGGAGTTCGGCGCGGTCCTGCACGGCGGAGCGGGCGCGTTCTATGAGGTCCGGCGCGAGATCAGTGGCCATGGGCGGCGTTCTCCGTGGCGGTGTCGGCAAAGGTTGGTTCGGTGGCAGGCGCCTGCTCGGGGATGGAGTCCAGCAGGCCGCCCAGCGGGTTCGCGTCATTCGCGTTCGAGGGGGTGGTGTTGCGCGGACGCGGCGTGGGCAGGCCGGTGGCGGGGGGCATCATGTGCAGGTCGCCGGAGGTGGCGATGGGGATGGGACGAACACCGTCGATGGACTCGGCGGAGGGGGTTGGCGAGGCGGCGGCTGAATCATCGAGTACGGGTGTGGGCGGCTCGGCTTCGCCCGCGGCGTTCATGGCATCGGCCCGGATCATGCTGGGCGGCGCGATGCTGTTTTCGGGGATCTCCGTGGACGCGGTGCGGGGCAGATGCGGGTGCTCGGGCTCTTCGAGCGACGGCGGCAGGGGCGCGGCGGCCTCCATGGCGGCGATCTGCTTCTGCCGGTCGGCCTGTTCGGTGGCGCGCAGCTCGTCCTCCATCTGCATCTTGAACTCGTTGGAGGCGCGGCGGAACTCGCCGACCCATTTGCCCAGCTCACGCGCCAGCACGGGCAGCTTTTTGGGGCCAAATAGAAGCAGCGCCAGTATGAACAAAAAGATACTGTCGGCAAAGCTAGGCATACGACCTTTGATGATACGGCCTTTCCCCCGGTGGACCAAAGGGGACCCAAGCGGGAGGGGTGCGGATGCGAAACACTTTGCGGTTTCTCTCGTCTCATCGATGGCAGAATCTTCCAGGTAGACGGAGAATGGGTTGAGATGGCTGAAGCGCCGGCAAACGGGTGTGCAGGGAAGCGAATGACCTTGAGGAAAGGTCTGATTGATTCCCCATCTGTGGGGGCCAGGGCTAAAGCCCTTCTGAATGCTGTGTTTTTGTTGTGCGGGCTGAAGCCCGCACCTACACCAAAGCGGGAAAATCAGAGCATCTCGAGAAGACGCCTCTTGAGACGCCTCGTGGTTGGCACAGAGCCTCTGGCTGTAGTCATCGGACTGGCCGCGACGCTTGTGCCGCTGACGGGCTGCTCCGGTTTTTTCCAATGTGAGAAGGCCAGTTGCCCCACCTCGACTACCGGCACGGGGACCGGGACGCCCACGCCAAGCACCGCCGGCGACTACGCCTATCTTGCCAACAGCAGCGCCGGCACAACGTACCTGAGCGAGTACAGCATCGCGGGCGGCAAGCTGAACTCGCTGGGGACTCTTTCGCTGGGGTACATCCCCGAGGCGCTGGCCGTGGCGCCCAGCAACAACTTCCTCTACGTGGCCACGGTGCCGGGCGTGACGAGCCCCGGAGTGTATCTCTACAACATCGGATCGACGGGAGAACTTACCGTCGGCAATGGCGGCGCCGCGCTGGTTACGGATCAGGTGGCCGCGATGGCGATGTCGCCGGATGGCAACTGGCTGTTCACCTTGAATGTCGACGGGCAGACCATGGCGGAATACAAGGTGAACACCAGCAGCGGTATGCTGACGCTGGCGGCACCTCTCACGCTGCTGGGAACCCCGTGTACGCTGGGCCTGGCGCTGCCTGCGAGCCAGTCCTGCAGCGTAGCCGTATCCCCAAATGGGACGTATGTCGTCGCCTCGCTCGGCATCAGCGGCGATGTGGTGTACAGCTACACGAGCGCGCAAGGGGTTGGCAATGGCGGTATCCCGGCGACGATCGCCTCCGGTTACTCCACGGCAAATCCCACAGGCGACTATGCGGTGGCGCTGGATGCGAACAACTACGCGTATATCGCGCAGACGAACTCGGTGTCGGTCTATGGCATCGGTTCGCTGACCAGCATCACGCCTGAGTACAGGGTGCCCTACGCGGCAGGGAACGCGCCGCGTTCCATTGCGTTGAACCACAGCTACAACAGCGTGTACACGGCCAATGAGATCGCCGGCACCATCTCAGGCTTCGGCATCACCGGCAATGGGACGCTGACGCAGCTCGCGGGGTCGCCTTTTGCCGGCCCGGCGAACGTGTCGGCGCTGGCCTTCGACAATACGGGGAACTACGCGGTGGCGGTGGGCTACGACGCGACGGCTGGGGTGCAACTGTATTCCGTAAGCTCCGCCGGCGTGCTGACACAGGTGGACAAGGCAGGTACGGGCACAAATGAGGACTATCCGGCGCTGCTGGCCATGACACACTAGAGTCGGCGCGGGGCTATGGGTCGCGGCTGAAAGGCATTCCGGGCAACATGCATCCTCGTTTCACCTCCTTCGGCCAGATGGTTGCCGCTCCCGCTTGCGGACCGTCGGTTCGTTTCTTGCGCCTGCTTACGCTTTGGCTGTGTGCCTCGCCGTTTCTGCTGAATGGCTGCACCAAGCTGAATAAAGTCGTCGCGGAGCCGGATGTGTACGTCACGGCGAAGCAGGCCTACCTGCGCGATCGGGTGGCCGCTGTGTCCAACCGCACGGGCGAGGTGACCAACGGACAGAAGCTCACCGTGCTGGGACACCAGCGGCGATTTCTCCACGTGCGGGCGCCGGGCGGAGCCGAGGGCTGGGTTGAAGAGAAGCTGACGGCGGATCAGGGTGTGGCCGACCAGTTCGACGCATTGAAGCAGACCCACCTGCATGACGGCGTGGTAGCCAATGCCGTGACGCGCGACGAGGTATATCTGCATCTCTCGCCGGGGCGCGAGACCATTCACTTCTTCCGCCTGGGAGAGAACGAGCCGCTGAGCCTGCTGGAGCGGGCCACCGTGCCGAAGCCCGCGGCTCCGGGCGCCTCCGCCGCGGTCGGAAAGCCTTCCGCGGCCAAACTGCCGGTGCGGGAGAGCGGATCGGCGCATCTGCACGAGGAAGCGCTGGCCGCCGATGCGGCCGCCGCGGCCGGGCCGCCGCCGCCGGTGATGGAAGACTGGTGGCTGGTGCGCGACAAGGAAGGCAACACCGGCTGGATCTACGCGCGCATGATCGATGTCTCGGAGCCGGATGCGCTGGCGCGCTACTCCGAAGGGCAACGCATCGTGGGCGCCTACATCCTGACGCATGTCGAGGATCCGGAGTCGGGGATCGTCAACAACGGCCAGCCTGTGACCAGCATTCCGGAGTACGTTACGGTGCTTTCGCCGTTCAAGGCCGGGCTGCCGTATGACTTCGACCAGGTGCGCGTCTTCATCTGGAACGCAAGAAAGCACCGCTATGAGACCGGCTATCGCGAACACAACATCGCGGGCTATCTGCCGGTAAAGATCGGGATGAAGACCGATCCGTACAACCGGGATGCGCACTTCGCCGGGCCGCTGCCGACGTTTATCACGAAGGTGCTGCCGGCCGATGCGCCGATGCCTGTGCCCGATCCGAGGACGGGACTGATCAAGCCGGCGCGGACGATCAACGATGCGATCCGGCTGGAGGGAAACATCTGCCGGCGGATCGCTCCGCCGAACAGCCCGCCGCCAGCGCTCGCGCATCCTGAACCCGAGCCGGAGAAGGATGCGAAGGGGAGGCGGCGGAGGCGATAAAGCCGTATCTGTATGCCCGTCTAACCTCAAAAGTGTCATCTCGACCGAAGCACGACGGCCTTCTCGTCGGGCGTGGTGGAGAGACCTGCAGTTCGGGGACCGGAACAGCAGGTTGCCTTCGGGAATGACAGAAAGAAAGGCAAGAACGCTGTAAAGCAAAGGCAGGAACGCTGTACAGCCAAAGGGAATTCGCCTCAGCTGTAGCGCCTCTAGCCGTAGAAGGAGCGAATAGCTTCGACCACGGTCTCCACCTCGTCCTCGCGGAGTTCGGGATAGATGGGCAGGGCGAGCACTTCGGTTGCGGCCCCCTCGGCGGCGGGGAAGTCGCCGGCCTTGTAGCCGAGGTGGCGGAGGCTGTCCTGCAGATGCAGCGGCAGGGGGTAGTAGACCTCGGAGCCGATGCCGCGCTCGGTGAGCTCCGCGCGTAACCCGTCCCGGCGCGGCGCGCGGACGACGTACTGATGGAAGACCGGCTCGGCGCGTGGGTCCACGAAGGGCAGCACGATGCCACCTGCGTTGGAATCCGCGGCAAGGCCTGCGGCGCGGAACTTTGCGTTATACAGCGCGGCCAGTTCGCGGCGGCGGGCGTTACCGGCGGGCAGGCGACGGAGTTTGACCTCGAGCACCGCCGCCTGGATGCCGTCGAGCCGGGAGTTCCAGCCGATCTCATCGTGAAAATAACGGCGGCGCATGCCGTGGTTGCGCAGGGCGCGGGCGCGCTCGGCCACCGTGGGGTCCATCACGGTGATCATGCCCGCGTCGCCGAAGGCACTGAGGTTTTTGGTGGGATAGAAGCTGAACGCGGCGGAGTCGCCCAGCGATCCGGCGGGACGGTCGTTCCAGCGCGCGCCGAAGGCCTGTGCGGCATCTTCCACGACGAAGAGATCGTGTTCGTCGGCGAGTGCGCCGAGAGAATCCATGTCGGCGCACTGCCCGTAGAGGTGGACAGGGAGAATCGCCCGAACAGTCTTGCCCTGCGATCTGGCCAGCGCGACCGCGTTCGCGACGGCCGCGGCCGAAAGATTGAAGGTCCGCCCGTCGATGTCGGCGAGCAGGGGGGTGGCTCCGGCGCGGAGGATGGAGCTGACCGTGGCGAAGAAGCTGAAAGGCGTGGTGATTACGGCGTCGCCGGGGCCGATGCCGAGCGCGGCCATGGCCAGCCAGAGGGCGTCGGTGCCGCTGGCGCAGCCGATGGCGGCGGAGGCTGCGCAGGCCGCCGCGGCAGCGTGTTCGAAGCGCTCCGCGGCCGGGCCGAGAACAAACTGCTGCCGCGCGCAGACCTCCTCGATGGCGGCCATGACCTCGTCGCGGATGACGGCGAACTCGCGGCTGAGGTCAAGCAGGGGAACGGGTGTTTTCGCGGGCGAAAGGGCACTGCGCATCCGGTTATGCTATCGCGCAGCGGCTCTCCGGAGAGGGCGGCAGCTTGTGCAGCTTGTTCAAACCCTGTAGGGTGGAGTCGAAGAGCGAAGCGCTCGTGAAGCCCGGCTGGCCGCCTTCACGAGCGCATAGACTCGCCCGGATACAACCAGCTACAACAGGAGATCGGCCCCATGGACATGAAGCCGGCGCAGAATATTCAGGATACCTTTCTGAACACCGTCCGCAAAGACAAGAGCCCGATCACGATCTATCTCGTGAGCGGCGTCAAGCTGACGGGGAAGATCCGTTCCTTCGACAAATACTCCGTTCTGCTTGAAAACAACGCTCAGGAACAGTTGATCTTCAAGCACGCGATCTCGACTGTCGTGAGTGGACGGGCGCCGCACCTTGAAGGGCGCCCCGAAACCCGCACCCCCGGCGTACCGGTCGGCGACATCGGAGTTGCGGCCGCAAGCGCGCCGGCGCCCCGCTAACGCCGGCATTGAAGCGGCCTGGCCAATCAGAGGAAAGCTCCGTCCGGCGCCGGGCGCTGGAGGAACAAACGCTGCTGGGGACGCGACGCCGCGCCTCCGGCGAACGTGCCGTGCTGGTTGCGGCGGAGTTTACGGGCTTGCGGCCGCAGGTCTCTCCCATCGCCAGGCAGGCGCGGGTCGCTGCGACGCTGACCGGGCGTTCCGAGAGCGACTCGTTGGAATTGTTCGACTCGTTGGAATCGTTGGAATCCACGACAAAAAGGGTCCTGTCAGGGCGCGATGAGGTCGACTTCGACGCCTCGCTGGCGGAGTTTCAAGAGCTGGCGCGCAGCGCCGGCGCCGACATCGCGGCGCTGCTGATTCAGCGCCGCGCCAAGCCGGACCCAGCCACGCTGGTCGGTGGAGGCAAACTCGAGGAGATCGAGGCCACGGCCCGTTCGACCTCAGCGGATGTGGTGCTGTTCGACCATGATCTCTCGCCTTCGCAGCTGCGCAACCTGGAAGACCGGCTGCCTTGCCGCGTCATCGACCGCACGCAGCTGATCCTGGACATCTTCGCCCGTCATGCCCGCACCCGTGAAGGCCAGCTGCAGGTGGAGCTGGCACAGTTGGAATACCAGCTGCCGCGATTGGGCGGCCGGGGCAAGGCGATGTCGCAGCTGGGCGGCGGTATCGGCACGCGCGGACCGGGTGAAACGCAGCTGGAGACCGATCGCCGCAAAATCCGGCTGCGCATCGACCGCATCCAGCAGCAGTTGGAGGGCGTGCGCCGGATTCGGCGGCAGCAGCGGGGCCGGCGTGAGGCTGTGCCCGTGGCCACCGTCGCGCTGGTGGGTTACACCAACGCCGGAAAATCGACGCTTTTTAATGCGCTCACGGGGGCAGACGTGCTGGAGTCCAAGCGCATGTTCGCGACGCTCGATCCGAAGCTGCGACAGCTCACCCTGCCCTCACGGCGGCGGGTGCTGCTGGCCGACACGGTGGGTTTTCTGCGCAATCTGCCCCATGCGCTGGTGACCAGCTTCCGCTCCACACTGGAAGAGGTAGAGCGCGCGGAGCTGCTGGTGCATGTGCGCGACGCGGCCAGTCCCACGCTCGAGGAGCAGAAGGGGCAGGTGGAGGCGGTGCTCGCCGAACTCGAGGTGCGCGATACGCCTACGCTGCAGGTGCTGAACAAGGCCGACCTGCTGCCGCCCGATGCGGCCGCCGCACCCCACGAGCTGCTGGTTTCGGCTCGCACCGGCGCCGGGCTGCAGGCGTTGCTGGAGGCGATGGATGCCGCGCTGACCGCCGATCCGCTGGTGGAAGCGGAGTTTCGCATTCCGCAGTCCGAGGGACGCATTCTGGCGGCGTTGGAACGGGGCGCGACCCTCTCCGGGCAGCGGTTCGCGGGCAATCTGCTGTACCTCCATGCGGTCGGGCCGGCGTCGCTGCTGGGACGCTATCGGCGCTATCAGGCTCGCGATGCGGAGCCCGCTGGGACGATGGGGGCAAAGGGCCCGCAGACATAAAAACAGGCCGCCTGAGGAGGGAGTGGAGGTAGGTCCCTGTTCACGCGGCCTGCATGACCCGGACGGGTCGTGGCGGTGCATCCAGTCTAACGCCAAACGAAGCCGGATGCCGTGATTGAGTGCAGACAATGGGCGGGCTGGCGGATATCGATCATTTTGGCCGATGTTCGCGCGCGCCTTTGACTGGATGTTCTTCGCTTTGCTACAACCATGGGAAGACAAGTGTGCGTTTTTTCACGTTTTGCATGTGCCGATGCGGCTAGCCCCGCGGCATATCAGTCCCCGGCGCGCATCAAAGACGATTAGTTCATGTTGATTCTTCATCAATTGGGTTCGTTGATTCTCGGCTCCGTGCCGACGATGATTCTTTTCATCCTTCTGGTCGTCGCGTATGGCGCGCTGGTGCGGCGCCCGCTGGAGCGGACGCTGGCGGAGCGGCGCGTGCGTACGACCGGCGCGGTGGAGCAGGCGCGTGGGGCCATCGCCGCCGCGGAGGCTGAAACGGCGGTATACGAAGATAAGCTGCGGGCGGCGCGGCAGGAGCTTCTCTCCGAGCGGGAGCGCCGCCTGAAGGAGCGCGGGGCTGAGCGCGACCGTGCACTGGCGGCGGCCCGCGACCAGGCCGGCGAACGTATCCGGGGCGCGAAGGTGGAGATTGAAACCTCCGCTGAAGCGGCCCGGCGGCAGATTGAGGGTGTGGTGGCCGAGCTTGGCGATCGCATCGTGCAGACCCTGCTGCCCAAGGCCGCCGGTACCGAGGTGCGGCAATGATGGCCGTGCGCGGGTTGAAGGCATTTTCTGTGCACATTCTTCCCCTTCTTGTACTGATACTGACCGCGGCTCCGGGCCATGCGCTCTGGGCGCAGGCGACCCCGCAGCAGACTGGTCCCGGTGTAGGAGAGCACTCCACGCCGATGAATGCGGTGCCGGAAAAACGCGAGCAGGAAAAGGACGAAAACGACCAGTACCGTCACTCCAAGGCGGTCGCGAAGATCGGCTCGGTGGTGGGCATGAACGCCGAGCAGGCGGCGATCTCGTTCGAGGTTCTGAATTTTCTTATTCTCGCCGTGGGTCTCGGCTTTGTCGCGTTAAAGACGCTGCCCAAGGCGTTCCGCGAGCGCAATACGGCTATCCAGCGGCACCTGGTGGATGCGCGGACGGCGACGGAAGAGGCCAGCGCACGGCTGAACGCCGTGGAGGCTCGCCTGACGCGGCTGGACAGCGAGATTGCCGGTATGCGCGCGCACGTGGAGGCAGAAACGGCACGCGACGAGCAGCGGCTGCGGGCTTCGGTCGAGGAAGAAACGGCCAAGATTTTAGCGACGGCCGATAGCGAGATTCAGGCCGCCACGGCGACGGCGCGGCGGGACTTGCAGCGTCATGCGGCAGAGCTCGCGATTGAACACGCGTCCAAGCGCCTGGTGGTGACGGCGGAGACCGACCGCCTGCTGATTCAGGGCTTTGCGCAACAACTGATGGGCGAAAAGGGAGGGGGGAACTGATGGCCGTCGTTGATCTGCGCTACGCCCATGCCCTCGATGAAGTCGTTGTGCAGCAGAACCTTTCGCGCGCTGCTGTGAAGGCGCAGCTGGGTGATTTTACAGCGACTTTGAACGCCAGCCCGGAGTTGCGCGAGGTGATGGAGAACCCGTCCATCCCCGCGGACCAGAAGCTGCGGTTGCTGGATGCGATTGCGGGGCGTCTGGGAATGAACCGGACCGTGCGCAATTTTCTCGCCGTCGTGATCGATCACCTGCGGCTCTACGAATTACAGGAGATGATTGAAGCCTACCTGCAGCGCGCGGACGCAGACGGCGGGGTTGCCGAAGCGGAGGTCACCAGCGCGCTGCCTTTGGATGAGGTCAGCAAGCGGACCTTGGAACAGAGCATCGCCAAGCTCACCGGCGGCACGTCGGTACGGGCCACGTACCGCGAAGATCCGGCGCTGCTGGGCGGGGCGGTGATTCGGGTGGGTTCCACCGTGTACGATGGCTCGGTTCGTGGTCAGCTGGAGCAGATGAAGCAACGCATGGTGACCGCCACGCTGTAGCGGCCACCTGAACAGGCGCGGTCGCTCGAATGCGGGCGAGAACGCGAAAAAAGATTTGGATTTGCAGGGAAACGAGAGAACATGCCAAGCATAGGGGCAAACGAGATTACCGAGCTGCTGCGGCAGCAGATTGAGAACTATGAAGAGCGCGTCCACGTCGACGAGGTGGGGACTATTGTGACGCTCGGCGACGGCATCGCGCGCGTGCATGGCCTGGACAAGGTCATGGCGGGCGAGCTGATCGACTTTCCGCACGGCGTTGCGGGCCTGGCGATGAACCTCGACGAGGACCAGGTAGGCGCCGTGCTGCTGGGCGACTACACAGAGCTGCGCGAGGGCGACCAGGTCAAGCGCACCGGCAAGATCATGTCCGTGCCGGTGGGCGAGGCGCTGATTGGCCGTGTGGTGAACGCGCTGGGCCAGCCGATCGACGACAAGGGACCGATCAACACCACGGAGACCCTTCCGGTGGAGCGCATTGCGCCCGGTGTGATCGCGCGGCAATCGGTTACCGAGCCGATGGCGACCGGCATCAAGGCCATCGACACGATGATTCCGATCGGCCGCGGCCAGCGCGAGCTGCTCATCGGCGACCGCCAAACCGGCAAGACCGCCGTGGCGCTCGACACGATCATCAATTCGGCCAAGAACGACCTGATCTGCATCTATTGCGCGATTGGGCAAAAGCGCTCGTCGGTGGCCGGCGTGGTGCAAACCCTGGAGCGCTACGGCGCGATGGCCTACACAATCGTTGTGGCCGCGACGGCTTCCGAGCCGGCGCCGATGCAGTATCTGGCCCCATTCGCAGCGACGGCGATGGGCGAGTATTTTCGCGACAAGGGCAAAGCTGCGCTGATTATCTATGACGATCTCTCAAAACATGCCGCGAGCTATCGTGAGATTTCGCTGCTGCTGCGCCGTCCGCCCGGTCGGGAGGCGTACCCCGGCGATGTGTTCTACCTCCACTCGCGGCTGTTGGAGCGTTCGGCGAAGATGTCGAAGGAGAACGGCGGCGGCTCGCTGACCGCCCTGCCGATCATCGAAACGCAGGCCGGCGACGTTTCTGCATACATCCCGACCAACGTCATTTCGATCACGGACGGCCAGATCTTCTTCGAGACCGATCTGTTCAATTCCGGTGTGCGGCCGGCCGTCAATGTGGGGCTTTCGGTCTCGCGTGTGGGCTTCGCGGCGGCCACCAAGGCGACCAAGCAGGTGGGTTCAACGTTGAAGCTGGATCTGGCGCAGTATCGCGAATTGGCTGCCTTTGCGCAGTTCGGCTCGGATCTGGATAAGGTTACGCAGCAGCAGCTCAATCGTGGCCAGCGCCTCACCGAACTGCTGAAGCAGCCGCAGTTTCAGCCGCTTACGGCAGCGCAGCAGGTGGCGATCCTGTTTGCGGGAACGCAGGGTCTGCTGGACGATGTGGAGGTTGGCGATGTGCAGGCGTTCGAGGCTGGATATTACCCGTTCCTCGACTCCGCGCACCCGGATATTCTGACGGACATCACGACCAAAAAGGCGCTGGACGACGATCTGCGCAAACGTTTGAAAGACGCGATTGAGGAGTACAAGGCGGATTTTCTGCAGCAGCACAAGAAGGCCCAAGAGGCGGTAACGGCGTAAGCGATACTGGAGGATCCTCTGATGAGAGATTTGTGGCTGATAAGCATCGCGCAGACGGTAGCGATCCTGATTGGCATCATTTTTGATCGAGCAGGCTTTCGCCGGCTACATCGGGCGTTGGATAGAATCGACCTTCGTCTGGATGGGACGGAACGCAGACCGTCTTCGAGGCAGCAAGCAGCGAGTTAGATAGCAGTAGACAGGCGAGCACATTTATCATGGGAGTCGAGCAAAAAGCAGGTCCTTCGCTCCGCTCAGGATGACAATTTCATTCGGAGACTTAGGGTTCATCTAAAGAAGTTAGGAAAGTTAGGGAAGTTAGGAAGTAGTGGCTAGGAAGTAATGGCAAACGTACTGGATCTACGGCGGCGCATTCGCAGCGTGAAGAACACGCGGCAGATCACCAAGGCCATGAAGATGGTTTCGGCGGCCAAGCTGCGCCGTGCGCAGGAGCGCGCGCTGCAGGCGCGGCCCTATGCGCAGATGCTGACCAATGTGCTGGAGTCGCTGCTGCGGCGGGCGGACCTGTTCGATGAGGCCACCGGGGATGTGCGGGATCCGCTGCTGATGGAGCGCGAAGAGAAGTCCGTACTCGTGGTGGTCATCGCGGGCGACAAGGGCTTTGCGGGCGGCTTCAACTCCAACATCGGCAAGGCGGCGCAGCGGTTCATTGATGAGCGCCGCGGGCGCGGGCAGAATATCGATCTGGAGCCGATCGGCAGGAAGGCGATTGGGCTGTACAAGCGGCGCTACCCGGCGGCGGAGTATGAGCACAAGGAAGAGCTCTACGACAATGATCTCGCCAAGCACATCGAGGATATCCGGCATCGCAAGGCGCCGATCGAGGTGGCCGGGGAGCACCCGGATCTGCTGCTGAAGGCCAATGTGGAGGACATCTCCGCGATGGCGCATTCGATCATCGGACGTTATGAACGCGCGGAGATCGATGCGGTGTACATCGTCTACAACGAGTTCAAATCCGTGATTCAGCAGCGCGTTGTGGTGGAGAAGCTGCTGCCCATCCGCAAGCTGGGCGAGCATGAGATCACGGCCGCCGAGGTGATGACGGAGGAGCAGCGGGATGCCGCAGCGAAGGCTGCGGAGACGGCGGGCATCTCCATCAATGCACCGGAGGAGACCGAGATCGATGCGGAGGCGAAGAAGTTCGGCACGTCCGAGGTCGATTACATCTACGACCAACCGCCGGAACGGCTGTTTCGCCACCTGATGCCGCGCTATGTGACGACGCAGATTCTGCACGCGGTGCTGGAGTCGATCGCGGCCGAACATGCGGCCCGCATGACGGCGACAGATGCAGCGACGAAGAACGCCGGCGACCTGATCGACAAGCTGAGCTTGACGATGAATCGTGTTCGCCAGGCGGCGATTACCAAAGAAATTATTGAGATTGTGAGTGGAGCGGCGGCGATCTAGCACGCTGTCCGGCAGAGAGAGTTATGGCAGACAAAGGGAACGTGGGAACTGTAGTTGCCGTCAGCGGCCCGGCCGTGGACGTGCAATTCGACGAGGCAAGGATGCCGCCGATCTTCGAGGCGTTGGTCATCACCAGCGAGGGCTTCGATACGCCGTTGCCGATCGACGTCACGGTGGAGGTGCAGCAGCATCTGGGCGAAGGCCGGGTGCGCTGCATCGCCATGGAGGCCACCGAGGGCATGGTGCGCGGCATGAAGGCGACCGATACGGGCTCCGGCATCACGGTGCCGGTGGGCAAGGCCACGCTGGGCCGTGTGCTCAACGTGCTGGGCAAGCCCGTGGACGAGCTTGGCCCGGTGAATGCCACCGAACACCGGCCGATTCATCGGCAGGCGCCGGCGTTCGATGAGCAGTCGACATCCGAAGAGATGTTCGAGACCGGCATCAAGGTCATCGACCTCATCCAGCCTTTCATGAAGGGCGGCAAAATCGGTCTGTTCGGCGGCGCGGGTGTCGGCAAGACGGTTGTCATTCAGGAGTTGATCAACAACGTGGCCACCAAGCATGGCGGCTACTCGGTCTTTGCCGGTGTGGGGGAGCGTACGCGCGAGGGCAACGATCTTTGGCATGAGTTTCAGGAGTCTGGCGTCATTGACCTGAAGGATCTGCCGAAGAGCAAAGCCGCCTTGATCTACGGCCAAATGACCGAGCCGCCGGGGGCGCGGCTGCGCGTGGCGCTGACCGGGCTCACCGTCGCGGAGTACTTCCGCGACGAAGAGCACGCCGACACACTGCTGTTCATCGACAATATCTTCCGCTTCACGCAGGCTGGTTCCGAGGTTTCGACGCTGCTGGGCCGTATGCCGTCGGCCGTGGGATATCAGCCGAATCTGGCGACCGAGATGGGCGAGTTGCAGGAGCGCATCACGTCGACCAAGAGCGGATCGGTGACCTCGGTGCAGGCTGTGTATGTGCCGGCGGACGACTTTACCGATCCGGCGCCGGCGACGACCTTTGCCCACCTGGATGCGACTACGTCGCTGTCTCGCCCGCTGTCGGAGCTGGGTATCTATCCGGCTGTCGATCCGCTGGCTTCGACCTCGCGCATTCTGTCGCCGCGTGTGGTTGGGCAGGAGCACTACGATGTCGCCCAGGGTGTGAAGAAGATCCTGCAGCGCTACAAGGACCTGCAGGACATCATCGCCATCCTCGGCATCGACGAGCTTTCGGAAGAGGATAAGCTCGCTGTCTCGCGGGCGCGCAAGGTGCAGCGCTTCCTTTCGCAGCCCTTCCATGTGGCCGAGATCTTTACCGGCATCCCCGGTGCCTACGTCAAGGTGGAAGATACGATTCGCTCCTTCAAGGAGATCATTGAGGGCAAGCACGACGACATCCCCGAGCAGGCCTTCTACATGAAGGGCGGCATCGAGGATGTGCTGGCAGCGGCTGAAAAGATGAAGGCAGCGGCGTAGAAACAGGGCACAGGGTCCAGGGCGTAGGGATTCGTTTATGAGCGAGCCTGTGCCTTGAACCGGAATGAGAAATATGGCTGAGAATTCAAACCAATCCGGTCTGCTGCAGGTGCGTTTGGTGACGCCTGAACGCGTTTTGCTGGACGCGACGGCGGCAGCCGTGGAGCTGCCGTCAATGTCCGGCTACCTGGAGGCGCTGTACGGCGCCGCACCGCTGCTGGCCGAGCTTGGCGCGGGGGAGGTGCGGCTGCACGGCGGCTCCGGCGGCGAGCAGACCTTCTTCGTTGCATGGGGTTTCGTTGAGGTGCTGCCGGAGCGCGTAACGATTCTGGCGGAGCAGGCCCTGAAGCCCAGTGAGATCGACGTGAGTGCGGCGCAGGCGGAGCAGCAGCACGCGCAGGATCTCTACAATCAGGCTGGCGACGATCAGACTAAGTATGACGAGGCGAACGCCGTCTCCCGCGTGGCGGAAGAGAAGCTGGCTTCGGCGCGCGCGAAATAAGAGCAGCGTCGAGCGGTAGACGAAGTCTGAGTTAGAAACAATCGGCGACCTGAACACCGGGCATGCAGCGTTGCAACCGCTTGGGGTCGAAGGAAAAGTGCATGAGATCGTCGCGGTAGTCGATCTGCATCGTCAACTGGTGCAGGATCGGTGCTCCGAGAAAGCCGGCGATTTCCACGCCCATGGATTGTCCAAGCGCGCTGGTGTCCATGCCGATCAGCCCGGGTGTCGTCTGGCGCATGCCGGCGAAGGTGAGATTGAGGGGTCCGGTGGTGTAGGTTTGCTTCACATGTCCTGAGATCCCCATGAGGTCGATATCGGAGCCCTTGGAGACCTTGGCAACCTGTTTGGCCATCTGGTAGGAGACGAGGTTCAGCTGCGCTCCGGTGTCCACGATGAAAAGGCGTTGCGGGCTGTCGTTCAGCATCACCGGCATGATGAGATGGTGGCCTGAATGGAAGACCTTGGTCCAGTCTTTCATGCTGGGATCGATGTACCGGTCGCGCACAGGCGTATCTTGAGTATCCGGGGCGGTTGCCCCTGTGGTCAGGGAGAGCGCCTCCGTTCCCGCTCCCGGAGTTGCCGGCAGGGGATCCAGCTTCAGCACACGGCCCGGAAAATCGAGGGTGAGAAGGAAATCGGAGAAGACGTCGCCGCCGATCAGGCCGTCCTCTGCCGTCAAGCCATCGGGATTTTTCTCAAGGATCTCTACATCGCAGTCAGCGAATTCCAGCGCCCCGATCCTGATGTCCTTCACCCGGGAGATGTGCGAGGTGACCGCGCCATCGTCGCCGATTCCCCAGCTCTTTCCCTTGTCCTGGACCTCGAGATGCAGGGCGCTGGCGGCGGACTTCGTCAGCAACAAACCATGCGCCCCGGTGTCGATCTCCAGGCGTCGTGGCTTACTGTTGAAGGATACGTCCAAACCCCAGAATGTCGGTGCCCGGGGGCCGTTTTGCATCGCCCTGTAGGGGATGGATGTGCTGGTGACGGAGCTGACCAGATGACAGCGTTGCGCTGACGGCGGCTCGCTCAATCGTTCCTTCCATTGTTGGAGCGACCTACGGTCTTCCGGAGTAAGGAAATCAGACTGGGCGAGATAGGCGGTAAGGCTTGCCAGCTTTACCGAACGGGGTTGCAGCTCCATCCAATCGCCGCTGATATCGTCATCGATGGGGTCCAGCAGGTGCGCGCGGTCAAGATGCTTCTTTGCGCTTGCCTGCAGGCCGGAAAAGACCAGCAACTCCGCATAATCGGTGTCGATCCGGGGATTGCAGTTGTCCAGCTTGGCGGCGGCGACTATGGCCTCAACGGACTCGCTCACCTCACCCTTTCTCCAGCGCACCTCCGCAACGGAGATCTCCGCCCAGGAGCTCTTTGGATCGGCTGAGGCCCACGCCTGCGCATTCTGCCAGGCCTGGTCAAACTTTGAATCCCGGAGCAGCGCGCGGATGAGCGCGTTGTGGGCACGGTCGCCCTCCGCGCCGGGCGCTTTGCTCTCTTCGGCCAGCAGCGATTCGGCCTTGGGCAGGTCGTGTCGCGCAAAGGCAATGTCGCCGGGGCTCATTGGCGCGGTACGGCGGCGGCAGGTCATCGCGGCAGGCGCGGATGTTGTCTTCGTGACCGCGGTGGCGGGTGCCTGCGCCGGCATGGCTCCCGCACACATCGTCACGAAGACGCCGGCGATGGCGGCACCGAGGCCAGGTTGAAAGATTTTCATGGCGGTGATTTTACAAGCTGAGATGGCGATGAGGTCAATCAGTCTTTTGGGGGTCGATAACCCAGCGCCGTTCAGCCTGGGACAGCTGCCACACGAGAAGCGATGCGGGTCGCTGGTGGCCGTATACTTATCGTATGTCGATACTGGGCAATGCAGCCGCGATCGCGAAGGGCATGGGCATCACGCTCCGTGAGACGTTTCAGCCTACCGAGGTTGAGAACTATCCGGATGGCAAGGGTCCACTGCGGGGAGCGGTCTTCCAAGAGCGTTTTCGCGGGAAACACCAACTGCAGCGCGATGAAAACGGGCTTGAGAAGTGCGTCGCGTGCTTTTTATGCGCGGCAGCCTGCCCGGCGAACTGCATCTACATCGAGGCTGCGGAGAACACCGAAGAGGTGCGCATCAGCTCGGCGGAGCGCTATGCCAAGGTCTACAACATCGACTACAACCGCTGCATCTTCTGCGGTTATTGCGTCGAGGCCTGCCCGACGGATGCGATCACGCATGGGCATGGCTTTGAGCTGGCCAGCCTGAACGCAACCAACATGGTGATGCGCAAGGAAGACATGCTGGTTCCGATCTCCACTGCATTGCCGCATACAGCCAAGGAAGAGGTTGAGGTTCTGCGCTAAATCAAAGCATGTGACGGAATAGAGCAACGTCCGGCAACTTGCACCGCATCTACACCCGTGTTACAAGAGATTCAATCCTCCCGTGATGAGCGGGTCGAGTTTCATGCAGAGTGGTTGAGGGACGAGCCCTACGACGCCACGACAACCGGACAGAACACAGTACCGGTGTCAACTCTCGCCTGGCGACAGGACACATGAGATTCGGTGGAGCAGAACTGTCTTCACTCAGCGCTGCATGCCGTTTTTCTCCGTACCCTGAAGACCAAGTGAGACGGCAGCCATAGACCAGCAGCACCCCTCCGCCATCGGAGCCATCGATGGAGTATTCCTGTACGGCCTATGAACTACGCTGCAACGAATGCGGCAAGAGCTTTGGCAACCGGCCACAGTCAGCCTGCGATCACTGCCTTGCTCCTTTGGAAGTTCAATACGATCTGGACAGCCTGCATGGCCGCGTAACGCGCGAGAGCATCGCCGCCGGACCGATCAGCATCTGGCGCTACAGGGATCTTCTTCCCATTCCGAAGGGCTTTGAGCCCGATCTTCCGGTCGGTTTTACGCCGCTGATTCGTGCAAAGATGCTTGGCAAACGGATTGGCGCAACGAATCTTTACGTCAAGAATGATGCTGTCTGCTTTCCAAGCCTCAGCTTCAAGGATCGCGTGGTTTCCGTGGCGCTGGCCAATGCGCAGGCCTTTGGATTCAATGTGGTGGGCTGCTCTTCCACGGGTAATTTAGCCAATTCGGTTGCGGCGCAGGCGGCACGGTTGGGCCTGAAAGCATGCATTCTGATCCCCGCGGATCTTGAGGCGGCCAAGGTGCTCAACACGCAGGTGTATGGCGCGCGCCTGGTGCGCATCGATGGCAATTATGACCACGTAAATCGTCTATGTACGCTGATTGCCGATGAGTATGGCTGGGGTCTCGTGAATGTGAATCTGCGGCCGTACTATGCCGAGGGCTCGAAAACCGTGGGGTATGAGATCGCCGAGCAGCTTGGCTGGCGGCTGCCGGACAACGTGGTTGTGCCGATGGCGGGCGGATCGCTGATTCGCAAGATCCGCAAGGCATTCAAGGAGCTTGCGTATCTGGGGCTTGTTGAGGATAAGCCGGTGCGGTTCTTCGGCGCACAGGCGACGGGCTGCTCGCCGATCGCGCACGCGGTGAAGCAGGGATGGGATTATATCGAGCCGCAGCGGCCGAATACGATTGCGCGCTCGCTGGCGATCGGCAACCCCGCGGATGGCCCGACGGCCGCGAAGATGATCGCTGATTCCGGCGGCTATGCGGAGGATGTGTCGGATGTGGAGGTCGTCTCCGGCATTCAGGAGCTTGCGGAGACGGAGGGTATCTTCACCGAAACCGCCGGTGGCGTCACGACGGCTGTAGCCGCGCGGTTGTACGCGCAGGGCCGCATCGGCCGCGATGAGACGACCGTGGTCTGCATCACCGGCAATGGATTGAAGACGCTGGACGTGCTCGCGGGGCGCTTCGATGCGGCAAGGCCCGTGCGGCCGAAGCTGGCGGATTTTGATGCGTATATCCGCGAGGTGGACGGTGCGCTGGTGGGCGCGAAGGCAGAGGAGTTGGAGTTGGCAGGAGGCGTGCAGTGAGCGTGAAGGTAGTGATTCCGACGGCGTTGGCGCGGCACACGGAAGGGCAGAAGAGCTTCGCGTCGGAGGCGAAGGATCTGTCGGGGCTTCTGCAGGAGATGGATACGCGTTATCCCGCGCTGGCCCAGAATGTGAAGGATGATTCAGGGAAGCTGCGTCGCTTCATCAATGTGTACATCAACGATGAGGATATCCGCTTTCTGGGCGGTGAATCGCATGCGTTTGCGGATGGCGATGAGGTGATGCTGATTCCGTCGATTGCGGGTGGATTGACTGACCTGCTTGCGTAAGCTGGTAGGAAAGAAGCAGATTCCCTGCGGGAATGACAGAAAAAAGGCGTCGGCACTGTTTCAGAACTTTGCTTGAAATCCCGCAGCATTCGCCCGGCTGCTGTGTCATCGTACGTCATCGCGCAGCATCCGTTCCCCTGATTTGTCATCCCGCAGCGTAGCGGAGGGATCTGCTTTTCTCCGCCTGCTGGACACCTTTCCTGGTTCAGCTCAGAGCAAATTACTTGTAGCCATGCAGACCTTTGTGCAACAGCACACAAAATACAGAGGTCTCTCCACTACGCAGACGGTAAGACCGTCTGCTCCGGTCGAGATGACACCTTTTCACTTGTAAGGAATTTGCTCTCAGGCGTACTGCCGGTACGTATCCAACCGGCGGCACGCCTCTGCCAGTTCGGCATCCTTCTTGGCGAAGCAGAAGCGCAGCAGCTGATCACCGCGATTGTTTCCGGCCGCATCGGTTGCGAAGAACGCAGCGCCCGAGACGGCGGCAATGCCTGTGTCGGCGAGCAGCTTGCGGGCCTTTGCCTTCCCATCCTCGCCAGGGATGCTGGCAGCCTCTGCGAGCACATAATAAGCGCCTGCGGGTATCGAGGGTGTAAGGCCGGCGCGGGTGAGCGAGGCGCAGGTGGCATCGCGCTTGGCCTGATACTCGACCGCCATGTCGTTGTAAAAACTGGCGGGTAGCTGCAGAAGACCGGCGGCCGCGCCATGCTGCAGCGGTGCGGGGGCGCAGACATAGGTCAAGTCGTGGAAATAGCCGATCGCGGGGATCCACCGCGGGTCGGCGGCGAGATAGCCAAGGCGCCAGCCGGTGACGGAGAAAGTCTTCGAAAAGCCGGACATCGTAATCGTGCGTTCGGCCATGCCGGGGATTGTGGCTAGCGAGCGGTGGCGGGCGCCGTCGAAGACGAAGTACTCGTACATCTCGTCGGTGAAGACGAAGAGATCGTGCTGGATGGCGAAATCGGCGATCCCTTCGAGCTCGACCTGCGAGAAAACCTTTCCGGAAGGATTTGAGGGTGTGTTCAGAATGAGACCGCGCGTGCGGGGAGTGACTGCGGCACGGAGGCGGTCCAAATCCAGCGTCCAGTGCGGAGCTTCGAGCGGCACGATCGTTGGCTGTATGCGCAGGGAACGCAGCGTGGCCACGTGGTAGCCGTAGAAGGGCTCCAGCACGATGCACTCATCGCCGGGATTGAGCAGGGCCATCAGCGCGGCGTGCAAGGCTCCTGTAGCCCCGGAGGTGACCAGTACCTGCGTGTCCGGATTCACCCTGAGGCCGTTGAAGCTGGCGAATTTGTCTGCGATCGCGTGACGCAACGTGGCGATACCGTCGAGACGGGTGTAAATGTTGTGGCCGGAACGAATGGCCTCGATGGCGGCCTCGGCTACGGGATGCGGCACGTCGGTGTCGCAGACACCCTGGGCCATGTTGATGCCGGATACGTCGGCACAGGCGACCGACATGGCCCGGATCTCGGATTGAATGTTTCCTGGGGCCAGTTCGCTGAGGCGGAGACGATCGGCTGTGGGTGTGGCGATGGCTGTGGGCATAGAAGCTGTGGGCATAGAAAAAGACGTGCCAACTGGCACGCCTTTATCTTACGGCTCCCGACGATCCGAAGGGTAAGCGACCTGGGCTAGATGACCTTCAGCAGATATAGGATCACCACAATCAACAGGATGGTGCCGAGCGTGCCGCTGGGAGCATAGCCCCAGCCGCGGGAGTAGGGAAATGCAGGAAAAGATCCGAAGAGCAAGACGAGCAGAATGATGATAATGATGAGTTCCAAGACAGCCTCCGAGCCAAAAGCTCGCCAGATGGATGCAGGTGGATACCCCAAATGTTATCCAGCTGAATCAATTCCGGCGAATCTTTGGTAACGAGCAACGCAGATCGCACGCACCCGCTCTTATCTACAAAGCCGCACACCCAAACTACCGTTTGCGGCAAGAAGGAATACATATGTTTATTGGTCTTGGTGTCACTCTCCTCGTCATCTGGGTTCTCTGCTTTCTGGTGTTTCATATCAGCGCCTTCGCGATTCACCTGCTGATCCTTTTTGCCGTGATCTCGTTCATCTTTCACTTCATTCGGGGTAGAACAGCATAGAAACGCCAAGGCCCGGCAAGTTGCCGGGCCTTTTCTGACGCTTTTGAATTCATTTTACTGCCGCGGCACGTTGCGGACAGGTGCCTCACCGGAGGCGGGCGGGGGCATGGCGGCGAGCGCCTCGGGTGTCTCCTCCTCCAGCTTCGGCAGCTTGCCAGCGAGGGCAATGTCGAGCACCTGATCCATGTTTTCGACGAAGTTCAGCTTCATCGTGTTCTTGATCAGGTCGGGAAGCTCAGCCAGATCCTTGCGGTTATCCGCGGGAAGAACGGCTTCGAAGATGCCTGCGCGATGGGCTGCGAGCAGCTTTTCTTTCAGGCCACCGATCGGCAGCACCTTGCCGCGCAGCGTAATCTCGCCGGTCATGGCGATATCGCGGCGCACCTCGATCTTCGTCAGCGCCGAGGCGAGGGCTGTGGCCAGGGTGATGCCAGCGGAGGGGCCATCCTTGGGAATGGCGCCTTCCGGGACGTGGATGTGAATGTCGATATTGCGGTAAAAATCCCGTTGCAGGCCGAGGTGATGGGAGCGAGAGCGGATGTAGGTGAGCGCGGCCTGCGCGGACTCCTGCATGACGTCGCCGAGCTGGCCGGTGGCGGTCATCTTGCCCTTACCGTCCAGCACTTGAACCTCCGTCTGGAGGATGGAACCGCCCATCTCCGTCCACGCCAGGCCGGTGACGAGACCAATCTCGTTCTGCTCGTGCACCTGCGAATCGCGGAACTTCGCCACGCCCAGCAGATCGGCAAGATTTTCGCCCGTGATGGCTTGCTTGTGATCGGAGCTCGTGACCACCTTGCGCGCGACCTTGCGGCAGACATTGCCGATCTCGCGCTCCAGGTTGCGCACGCCGGATTCGCGCGTGTAGTTGCGGATAATGCCACGCAGCGCATCATCGTCGAGCGATACCTGCTCGGCGGTCAGGCCGGTGCCCTCAAGCTGCTTTTTGACGAGATACTGCTTGGCGATCTCCAGCTTTTCGAGTTCGGTGTAGCCGGAGAGCCGCAAAATCTCCATGCGGTCCTGCAGCGGGCCGGGGATGGTGTGCAGCACATTCGCGGTGGCCACGAAGAGGACCTGCGAGAGGTCGTATTCGACGTCGAGATAATGATCCTGGAAAGTATTGTTCTGCTCGGGGTCGAGCACTTCGAGCAGGGCCGAAGCGGGGTCGCCGCGGAAGTCCGAGGCCATCTTGTCAATCTCGTCGAGCATGATGACGGGATTCTTCGTGCCGGCCTTCTTCATGGATTGAATGATCTGGCCGGGCAAAGCGCCGATGTAGGTGCGCCGATGACCGCGAATCTCGGCCTCATCGCGTACACCACCGAGCGACATGCGCACAAACTTGCGGCCGGTGGCCTTGGCAATCGACATGCCTAGCGAGGTCTTGCCCACGCCCGGAGGCCCGACGAAGCAGAGAATGGACCCCTTGGGGTTTTTTACCAACTGACGCACTGCGAGAAATTCGAGGATGCGCTCCTTGATTTTTTCCAGGCCGTAGTGATCCTCGTTCAAGACCTGCTCGGCGTTCTCGATCGAGCGAATCTCTTTGGAACGCTTGCGCCATGGCACAGCGAGAAGCCAGTCGAGATAGTTGCGGCTGACGGTGGACTCGGCGGACATGGGCGGCATGGCTTCGAGCTTCTTGAGCTCCTGCATGGCCTTGTCCTGCACATCCTTGGTCATGCCGGCATCTTCGATTTTTTTCTTCAGCTCGTCGAACTCACTCTTTTCACCGCGGCCCAGCTCTTTTTGAATCGCCTTGATCTTCTCGTTGAGGTAGTACTCTTTCTGGGCGCGCTCCATCTGTCGCTTCACGCGTGACTGGATGGTGCGGTCCATGTTGAGCTTCTCGATGGCGATGTCGAGCGTATCGGCGACGCGGGCGAGGCGCATTTCGGGGTCGAAGACCTCGAGCAGCTGCTGTTTTTCTTCGATCGTCAGCGGCAGGTTGGCACCGATCATGTCGGCCAGCTTGGCGGGCTCGTCGGTGCGCAGGGCCGCAGCGGCCTCCTGGTTCAAGGACTGCTGCAGCTTGCTGTACTGCTCATAAAGCTGGTGCACGCGCGCGACGAGCTGGTCGGTCTGCGGTGTCGCCTGGAGCTCTGAACGCGAGGTGCGCACTGTAGCGACGAAGAAGCCGTCCTCATCGTTGATCTCGGTGGCACGGGCCCGCTCTACGCCTTCGACCAGGACGCGAATGTTGCCGTCGGAGAGGCGAACCGATTGCACAATGTTGCCGATGGTGCCGACGTTGTAGATATCCTCGGCGGTGGGCTCGTCCACGGAGGCATCATGCTGCGTGGCGAGAAAGATCTTGCGGTCGCCGTTGAGCGCCTCTTCGAGCGCACGCACGGAGGACTCGCGACCCACCACAAAAGGAGCCATCATCTGCGGAAAGATCACCATCTCGCGGATGGGCATCATCGGGAGTTTGCGCTGGGTTCCGTTATTCAAGTCGCGGTCTTCGTTTTTCATGGGCCTCCCGATTAGACGTGCGTTGAAAGCGTTCCGATGCAGCGTCCGGCTTGGAGCAAATTGTACGCGCATCGACGATCCGAAGTGGGCAGGTCCTGATTGTGGTTTGATGACTGCGGATCAGATTGGCAAAGTAGCAGTGTAAAAAGCGGGAACGCAAAGGACGCTAAGTTTTAAACGCAAAGTACGCAGAGTGTTTTCTGCGTACTTTGCGTTCCAACTCTGCGTACTTTGCGTTCCAACTCTGCGTACTTTGCGTTCCCGCTTTGGAAGGCCGTTCACCCGCGGTACATCTATCTTTGGTTTGGCTGTCCTTCGTTCGGCGCAGGATGAAGCGATGAACGCTTCTAGCCGGCCTTTTCCAGCATCACGGGAAGGGTGATGTCGCGGCTCTTCACCATCTCCTCGGTGATGATGAGTTCCTTGATCTTTTTGTTGCCGGGCACGTGGTACATGAGGTCGAGCATGAGTTCTTCGAGGATCATGCGCAGACCACGCGCTCCGACCTTGCGCTGCAGGGCCTCGCGCGCGATCTCCTTGATGGCATCGTCCGTCCAGGTGACCTTTACACCTTCGTAATCGAAGAGGCGTGCGTACTGCTTAAGCAAGGCATTGCGTGGCCGAGTGAGGATATCGATCAGCGCGGCTTCGTCGAGCTCGTCGAGCAGGCCGAGGACAGGAAGACGGCCGACAAACTCGGGAATCAGACCGTACTTCAGCAGATCCTGCGGCTCCGCCTGGCGTAGCATCTCGGTGTCGCGTTGCGCGCGGATGGGGGTGACTGCGGGGTTCTTGGCATCCGCGTCGGCAATGGCCTTGAAGCCGAGTGCCTTTTTGCCGATGCGGCGCGCGATGATCTTTTCGAGACCCACGAAGGCGCCTCCGCAGATGAACAGGATGTTCGTCGTATCGACGATGGTGAACTCCTGGTGCGGGTGCTTGCGCCCACCCTGTGGAGGAACGTTCGCCACGGTGCCTTCGAGGAGCTTCAGCAACGCCTGCTGCACGCCTTCACCGGAGACATCGCGGGTGATGGAGGGGTTCTCATCCTTGCGGCCGATTTTGTCGATCTCATCGATATAGATGATGCCGGCCTGGGCGCGCGCAACATCATTGTCAGCCGCCTGCAGCAGCTTGAGGATGATGTTCTCGACGTCTTCGCCGACGTAGCCGGCCTCGGTGAGCGTCGTGGCATCGACGATGGCGAAGGGCACATCGAGCATCTTGGCGAGGGTCTGCGCCATGAGCGTCTTGCCCGAGCCCGTGGGCCCGACGAGCAGAATGTTGGACTTTGCGAGCTCGACGTCATTGCCGCGCATGCGATTCATCTGGATGCGCTTGTAGTGGTTGTACACGGCAACCGCCAGCTTCTTCTTGGTGGTGTCCTGGCCGATGATGTACTCGTCCAGAAAAGCCTTTACCTCGGCGGGCTTGGGCAGGTGCTGCGGTGCCGTTCCGGCTGTTGCTTCGGTGCCCTTGTCGTCTTCCAGGATGGAGTTGCAGACCGCGACGCACTCATCGCAGATGTACGCGCGAGGATAGTCCGAAGGCGAGGAGATGAGCTTGGCCACGGCGTCCTGCGACTTGTGGCAGAACGAACAGCGGAGTGACTCTTCCAGGCCCCGTGTGGTCTTCATATGTGGTTTGCGACTCCTTGAGTCCGCGCGGTGCAACCGAGGCACTTTGCGGAACCTCGTAAGTTTACACCTTTGCTGAAAAATTCCCCGGTTCGCGCACACACAACAGTCATGGCGGATTGGGTACTGGTGATGCGGCAAAGCGGCAACGGCATTCATTTAGAATGCCGCTGCTTTTGCTTCATGTAGATTAGAGTCGCGTTGAGCCGGTTTAGGTTCGCGGCCGGGTGATGATGTCGTCGATCAGGCCGTACTCCTTGGCCTGTTGCGAGCCCATGGAGAAATCGCGGTCGGTATCGCGTTCGATCTGCTCGAAGCTCTGCCCGGTGTGCTCGGCCATGATGCGGTTCATGCGTTCGCGCAGGCGAAGGATCTCGCGGGCGTGAATGTCGATCTCCGTCGCCTGGCCCTGGATGCCGCCGCCCATGATGAGCGGCTGATGGATCAGGATGCGGGCGTTGGGCAGGGCAAAACGCTTGCCCTGCTTGCCGGCCATGAGTAGAAAGGCGCCCATGGATGCCGCTTGGCCGATGCACAGCGTCTGCACGTCGTTTTTGATGTACTGCATGGTGTCGTAGATCGCCAGGCCGGCTGAGACCGAACCGCCCGGTGAGTTGATGTAGAGCTGGATGTCCTTTTCCGGATCTTCGCCGGAGAGAAACAGCAGCTGCGCGATGATCAGGTTGGCGACGTTGTCGTCGATCGGGGTGCCGAGGAAGATGATGTTGTCGCGCAGCAGACGGCTGTAAATGTCGTAGGAGCGTTCGCCCCGGCTCGTCTGCTCGAGCACCATCGGTATGAGTCCCATAGCTCTCACTTTCCTTCTGTTGCGGTTCGATTCTTTTGCTTTGGGCGACGTTGAGGTGAGCCCCTGGCATGAACCAGGGCTAAAGCCCGGTTTGTTCCAATGTTCGATCGTGCGGGCTGAAGCCCGCACCTACACCATGAAGAATAAGACCTGCATTCAGCGTAGCAGCCCGGAGCGTTGACCGTGTTCCACGAGCGAAGCTCCGAAGCAGACAACGATCTGTACACTAGGCAGCGAGTTTCTCGAAGAGTGCGTTGCCGGTTTTTTCGCGGCGCATCTGCTCGCGGATGCGATCCAGGGAGCCGTCCTCGCCGAGGCGCTTGCGGAGAGTTTCGAGCGGTTCGCGGGCCTGAATGGAGAGCATCAGCAGCTCGCGCTCCATATCCTCATCGCTGACCGTGACATCTTCGCGCTCCGCAATGCGGTCCAGGATCAGCGAGGCCTTCACCTCCGCCACGGCCTGGTCGCGCTGCGCGTTACGAAGCTGCGCGAAGTCGAGCTGCCGCATCGCCTCCGTGCTCATGCCTTGCTGTGCCAGAGCCCGCAGGCCACGCTCCAGGCGGGCATCGATCTGCTGCTGCACAAAGGTTTCCGGCACGGGGAACTCGAAGCGGCCGATCAACTCATCGAGCATGGTGTCGCGCGCCTGGGTTTCGAGCGAGTCCTTTTTGCGTTCCGACACGCGCTCGCGGAGCTTGTCTTCAAACTCCCCCCAGCTATCGTACTCGCCCAGCTGCTTGGCAAACTCGTCGTCGCGCTCAGGATAGGTCTTGTGCTTGATGGACTTGACCGAGACGTCGTAGCTGACTGTCTTGCCGGCCAGACGAGCATCCCCGAAGTCGGCAGGGTAGTCCACCTCGAGCGTGAGCTCCTGGCCGACATTGGCGCCGCGCAGAGCCTCGGTGAACGCTGGAAGAGTGTTCTTGCCGCCGACCTCCAGCAGAACGTCGTCGCCCTTTATTTCGGGAGACCCGCCTTCCGGTTGTTCGGTCTTGTTTTCAGCACCCTCTTCGGTTACAACCTGCGCTAAATCCTTCATCTGCCCCTTGAAGCTGATCTCGGCCCAGTCGCCGTCGGCGAGCGGACGCTCTTCTTCGACCGGCTCCACGGTGGCGTGGTGATCGAGCAGAGCGGTGAGCTCGGCCTGGTACTCGTCGTCCGACACGGACGCGTCGGGACGCTGTACGGAGACGCTGTCATAGCCGTCGATGTTGATCTCCGGCAGGATCTCGAAGGTCGCCTTGAAGCGCAGCGGCTGGCCTTCAAAGAGTTGAAGCTCCGAGACCTGCGGCTGCGAGACGGGGCTGAACGAGCCCTGTTCCAGAGCAGCGCGGAAGCGTTCGGAGACCAGCGAATCCAGCACCTCCTGCCGCACATCCTTCGCGAAACGCGAGCGGATCAGCGACTCCGGCACCTTGCCGGCACGGAAGCCCGGAATGCGGGCCATGCGGGCGTAACGGCGCAGAACCTGGCGGAATGCCTTATCCACATCGCCCGCCGGGGCTTCGACTTCGATGGAGCGGATCAACTCCGGATTTAAGGTCGGCGCGGCGGGGTGGTGATGCTCGGGGTCAGGGCTGTGCTCGTGCTCATGGCTGTGATCGTGCTCAGGCTCACGAGCCTCGCCCTGGGGGGCCTCGGTTGTCGCGGGCAGATTTGCCGTGTTCTCGGCCAAGGCGGTCTCTTCCTGTGTCTCAGTGGGGGTCAATTTGGGGTCTCTTCCGAAGATGAGCGCGGCGGCGCTTTGAGCTTGAGGCAGCCCCGTTTGCGCAGGTGCGCACGGATGGGACAGGACCTCTGAAGGATAAGAATACGAGTCCACGGGAAGAGGGTCAAACCTCCACCGTGCTTCCGTGATCAGCCCCCGCCGGATCGCGCCCCGGCGGTGAAGGTGAACAGCTCGATGCGGACCTTCCACTGCAGGGTATCGCCCGGCTGCAGCGTCTTGATGCCGGAGCCCTCCGCGGTGTCCCACTGCGGGCCGAGCGGATCGTCGTAGTTCGTCTCCGGCCCGATAGAAACCCAGGTCTTATCCGCGGGAGCAATGACGCGCAGGCCGCGGATATTCGCAGTCAGCGGCAGAATGCGCAGGCCGTAGCCAAAGGTCGTGTCCCGAAGCTCCGCGATCGGGCCGTTCGTGAGGATGCCGGTGGTCAAGTGCCCATAGGTCTCGTCGACCGAGTTTCGGTCGAGCTTTGTTCCGCTGGCTCGCGCGAAATCCAACGGCGTACCCGCAACGGAAAGCATGCGTCCGGTAGGCAGGCCGGAGGCGCGGTCCGTCTCCAGCCGCGTGCTGGAGGGGATGGTCAGCGTCGCATTGGCGCGATCATGGCTGGCGATATTGAAGTACGGCAGCCAACCGATCCCGACCGGCATGGGGGTATCCCCGGTGTTTTGCACGGAGACGGTGAGGTCGAGGCTGTGGCCGGCCATCTCCGCCAGAATGTTCACAGATCCGGTGGAGGGCCAGTTGCCGGAAAAGGTTCCGGGGTGAAACACGGCTTCTACGGACTGCCCGTCGAGCACCACGTCACTGTGACTGGAGTCGGCGCTGCGGTCCAGCAGCAGACCGCGGGTGGACTGAAGACTGCCGGGAGCGGAGACCGGAAAGGTAAGCCGCTGGCCCAGCCAAAGAGTTTGCAGCACCCCCGCGTTCCCGGACGGCGTGCCGGCCAGGCGTCCGGCCCAGGGCACGAGAAAGGCTCCGCCCATGGTGGCACTCAGGCTGCCGTTGGCATCCGGCCCCGTGCCGGTCAGCATGGAGGTCGCTTCGGCGAGCGGGGGGGCCATGAGCAGGGGCACCTCGCCATGACCGGGGATCAGGGCGGTGAGCTGCAGCAGATTCATGCCGCGGCCGGGAAGAAAGGTCGCCGACACGAACTCCGGATCGCCGCTGACGGCGTCCGGCGTACGCACTAGATGGATCGGCGCCTCGCCGCCGGGGCCGGGAGCGCGGCCCAGCGCGGTCTGGGAGGGCATGACCGCGGTGGTGAGCCGGTGAAAATTGCCCCGGCCACGTTCCCACGCGATTCCCACCAGCACAGCACACAGGACGGCAATCAGGGTCGGGGTGAAATGGCCGGAGGAGATAAAAGGTGCACGCCCGGGGCGCGGTAATGGCCCGGGACGGCCGGGAGCTGCATTCATGCTCAGACACGTCTCCGTAAAGCTAGTCGTGAACACCATACCACTCCGTCGCCCCTGTGTTCGCGGCGGCTGGAAATGGGCGCAGACTTTGCGCGGCCAAAGTCCAACCTCGACCTCGCATCGCCCATCTCATGCCCAGGTATGAGAGGTGAGGCATGAAGAAGTTTTGGATTGCATTGGCCGTGGGAGCACTGGTCGGGGGCGCTGCTGCGCTGCTGTTTGCACCCCAGTCTGGGCCTTCGACGCGCAGAAAGCTGAAGCGTGGTTTTGAAGACATCGGGGACAACCTGAACGATGCGGCCGATTACCTGAAAGATCAGGCAGAACGGCTGGGCAGGGAAGCCCAAAGACTCATCGACAGCAGCAAAGGCCAGTTGAATGACGCGATGGAAGCTGCGCAGGAGTATTCGAAGACGGCCGCCGGTAAGGTGAGCGACTCTGCTTCTCGCCTGATGTAGAAAGCGTTCAGGGCGTATGGATACATCTGCACGAGCCGGTCTTGCTATGGAACATGTCCAGTGGCCCGACTATATCTGCTTACCTGTGGTGTTCAGTGTCACCATCTTGTTTGTCATCCCGTAGGGATCTGCTTTTCTTCTGAAAAAGCAAAGACAACGGCAGATCCATACAGGATGACAGACGAAAAGTTGCATACCAACAGGTAATTTGCCCGAAAAGCAGGTCCTTCGCTTCGCTCAGGATGACAACCAATGAAATGAGATGAAAAGCAAACAAGATGGCCTCGTTTTTTGACGAGGCCATCTTGTTTACTGCGTTTGCGGTTACTGCGTTTGCGTTTAGGCCGCGCTTAGAACCAGACCGATAGCCGGCTCTTCGTTGTTGCCGTCCGGGGACACCGGGCGGTAGAAGAGCTGGTCGCCATCGAGGTAAACCTCGAGGAACGCAGGCCGCTCGACGATCTGACCGGCGATCAACGCCTCCGAGAGCGGATCCTCTATGTAGCGTTGCAGCGCCCGGCGCAGCGGCCGCGCCCCGTAGGAGCGATCCACCAGCGTCTTGGCCATAATCCAACGCTTGGCCTCGTCCTGCACGGAGATCGTAATTGCCTTGTGGACAAGATTTGTGTTGAGTTGTTGAACCAGCAGTTCAAGGATCTGCATCAGTTCCGGGTCGGTCAGCGCGGTGAAGACGATGACCTCGTCGAGGCGGTTGATGAACTCGGGGTTGAAGGTTCGCTTCACCTCGCTCATCACCATCTCCTGCATCTTCGAAAAGACAACCTCGTCCTTGGAAGACTGGAAGCCGAGGCTTTCCCGCTTCATCAGGTGCTTGGCCCCGATGTTTGAGGTCATGACGAGGATCGTGTTCTTGAAGTCCACCGTGTTGCCAAGCCCATCGGTGAGCTGACCGTCTTCAAAGACCTGCAGCAGCAGGTTGAAGACGTCCGGATGCGCCTTTTCGACCTCGTCGAACAGCACGACGGAGTAGGGGTTGCGCTTGACGCGTTCCGTGAGCTGACCACCCTCCTCGTACCCGACGTAGCCCGGAGGCGAGCCGATCAGCTTGGAGACGGAGTGTTTCTCCATGAACTCCGACATGTCGAAGCGGATGAGCGCTTTTTCGGAGCCGAAGAGGAACTGCGCCAGGGTGCGCGCAACTTCGGTCTTGCCGACGCCCGTAGGGCCAAGGAACAGGAATGAACCGATGGGACGAGCGGGGTTCTTCAGGCCGGCACGAGAGCGGCGGATGGCGCGGGCCAAGGCACTGATGGCCTTGTCCTGCGCGATGACGCGCTTGTGCAGCTCTTCCTCGACGCGCAGCAGCTTCTGCGTCTCTTCTTCCTTGATCGAGGTGATCGGGACGCCGGTCCAGCGGGAGACGACGTCCTCAATGTCCTCGCGGGTGACGATGCCCGAACTGGACTCGTCGAGGTGGTACTTATCGCGCAGTGCGCGCAGATTCTCGCGCTCTTTGCGCTCCTCGTCGGAGTAAAAGCGCGCCTTCTCGAATTCATGGTTCGCTATCGCATTTTCCATGCGGTGCACGATGAACTTGATGCGCTTCTGGACCTCGGTGAGCTCCTCCGGCAGGGTGGTCTGGCGCAGCTTGACGCGGGCGCCGGCCTCGTCGATCAGATCGATGGCCTTGTCCGGAAGAAAGCGGTCGGGGATGTAGCGGCTGGAGTGCGTGACCGAGAAGGTGATTGCGTCGTCGGTGTAGCTGACGGCGTGGAACTTTTCGTACTTGTCCTTGATGCCCATGATGATCTTGATGGCATCTTCTTCGTTGGGCGGCGGCACCTTGACGGCCTGGAAGCGGCGCTCCAGCGAACGGTCCTTCTCGATCGACTTCCGGAACTCCGCCGGGGTGGTGGCGCCGATGCACTGAATCTCGCCGCGGCTCAGGGCCGGCTTGAGGATATTCGCCGCATCGAGCGATCCCTCCGCCGATCCGGCACCGACCAGGGTGTGCAGCTCGTCGATAAACACAATGGAGTTCTGGTTTTCCATCAACTCCTTCATGATCGTCTTGAGCCGTTCCTCAAACTGACCGCGGTACTTCGTACCCGCGACGATGAGGCTGAGATCGAGCGAAAGAACACGCTTCTCGGCGAGGAAACTGGGTACCTCGCCGTCGGCGATCTTCTGCGCCAGACCCTCGACGATGGCGGTTTTGCCCACGCCGGGCTCGCCGATCAACACGGGATTGTTCTTGGTGCGGCGGCAGAGGATCTGGATGACGCGCTCGACCTCGAAGTCACGGCCGACCAGCGGATCCAGCGTCTGATCCTGCGCCGCCTGGGTGAGGTCGCGCGAGAACTCGGCCAGCATCGATTGTTCCTGCTGCTGCCCGCGCTGCTTGCTCGATCCCCCGGCGGAAGACGAAGAACCGCCCTGGGGCTTTTCTTGCGTGGAACGCTGCAGCTCTTCGCGAATGGCGGGCAGCCGAAGACCCCGCTCCGTAAGAATCTCCGCGGCGAAGCACTTTTCTTCGCGCAGCAGACCCAGCAGAAGGTGTTCGGTGCCGATATGTTTGTGGCTCAGCCGCTCGGCCTCTTCGGCCGCATACGCGAGGACGCGCTTGCACTCGTTCGAGAGCGGGAGATCGACCGAGGTGGAGACCTTTTCGCGGACGGTCGTATGTTGTTCAATCTGCTTGCGAATGGATTCAACGGAGGCGTGGGAGCGCAGAAAGCGATTGGTAAGCGCCTTATCCTCGCGCAGAAGACCCAGCAGGAGGTGTTCGGTTTCAATGTAGGGCGAACCGAACTGGCTCGCCTCGTAGCGCGCGAAGAAAATCACGCGCCGCGCCTTCTCTGTATAACGTTCGAACATGCTCCCCCTTCGAACCATCACCCTCGCCCGTTAGCGGAGGGCGTGGCCTGCGATGGAAAACCGTGGCCGCCGCGCTGCTCTGCGGCGGGAAGGACCTGAAAGCCTGGAGGCATCCAGTGAGTTGGGACCAGTGTATCTGCGCTTCAAAGGATTGCGAAGCGTGGAGCCCTTGCTGGTTACCATTGATTTGACGAGATTGTGGGAAATCGGTCGCATTTCGGGAATGCACCCGGTTTAGTGCCGTGAACCTTCAGAGTATGGCAGAGCTAAGGCTTCCACTGTGCAAGACAAGGGTTCGATCGCACCCCCGCGCAAGTTCGATGTTGTGGGTCACGATCACCGCGGCGAGGTTCCCTTCGTTGCATAGCCTCCGCAAGAGCGCGAACAGGTGCGCGGCCGTGATGTCGTCCAGATCGCCGGTCGGCTCATCGGCCAGCAGCACCTGGGGCCGCGTCACCAGCGCGCGGGCGAGGGCGACCCGCCCCTGTTCGCCACCGGAGAGTTCGCCGGAACGGTGCTGTGCGCGGTCGCCCAATGCAACGCGGCGGAGCCACTCCGCAGCCTCTCCGAGCGCCTGTTTGCGCGGAACACCGCGGGAGAGCAGCGGCAGTGCGATGTTTTCGAGCGCCGTGAACTCGGGCAGAAGATAGTGAAACTGCCAGACAAAGCCGAGCGCACGGTTGCGAAGCTGGGCGGCGGCGTCCGGGGAGAGGCGCGTGATCTCCGCGTCGCCCACCCAAACCTGCCCGGAGGTGGACCGGTCAAGGCCGGCGAGCAGGTGCAGCAGCGAGCTCTTGCCCGACCCGCTACGCCCGACGATCGCGACCGCCTCGCCTGCCGCAACCTCCAGCTGCAGGTTGTGGAAGAGCCGGAGGACGGGACCGCCGGGCTGCGTGGCGTCGTACATTTTTGTGAGCGCGACGGCTCGCAAAGCAGGGCCTGCGGGCGCCCTGGACGATGCATCAAGCTGAGTGGCCGGCCCGGTCACTCGTGCGCAACCTTGCCGCCGTCGTCCTCGACGGTGTCTTGGAATGGGGCATCGTCGGGGGTGGGTGTGGTCTCCGGCAAAGACTGCGCGGTGATCTCTGGTGACTCCCCCTGCAGGGCGCTTCGTTCTTTGTGGTGCTCCGGATCCCACTCGGCTCGGAAAGCGATTGACAGACGGTTCCAGGCATTGATGCTGGCGATGGCCAGCGTCAGATCGACGAGGTCTTTGACTTCAAAAAAGGTCGCTGCGGCCGCATAGTCCTCATCCGCGGCGTGGCAGGTCTGGATTTCCGTAACGGAGTCGGCCCAGGCGAAGGCAGCGCGCTCTTTCGGGGTAAAAGCGTCGGAGTTCCGCCAATCCCGCAGGGCATCGATGCGCGTTGGAGGCTCATTGTGCTTCCGCAGCTCGTGAGTGTGATGACCGACGCAGAACTCGCAGCCGTTTTTAAGCGAAACCCGCAGCCGAACCAACTCCAGCAGCACCGCCGACAATGCTGTCGAGGCATTGAGGTAATGTTCCAGCGCACGCATGTGCGCTATGCCCTCGGGGGCGAGCTCAGAATAACGGGGACGGGCCGGCATGGTCCTGCTTAGTGTATCGAACCGCCCATTAAAGCTACTGAAATCTTGAAATCTACTGATGCGCTGGTTCTTTGGATTCCAACCGGGCCAGACGCTGCTGGATGGCATTCAGATCGATCACCTGACGGATGGAGGACATGACCTCCTCGTGGCGCCTTTCTGCACGCCGATCGGAGTCGTCGAAGCGCTTGTCTACGTTGTCGAACCTGTTGTCCACGCTGTCAAAGCGCTTGTCTACGCTGTCGAATCGGTTGTCCACGCTGTCAAAGCGCTTGTCTACGCTGTCGAATCGGTTGTCCACGCTGTCAAAGCGCTTGTCTACGCTCTTCTCCAAGCCATCGAAACGCTTTTCCAGGCCTATGAGCCGCTGGTCGAAGGCGACGATATATTTCTCAATGACGTCGAAACGGTACTCCACCCGCTCAAACTGTTGACCGACGGCGTCGAATCGCGCATCCATCGCATCGAACCGCGAGTCCACCGTATCGAACCGCTTTTCCAATGCCTCCAGGCGCACGGTGATGGACCGCAGCTCGGGAGCGAGAAAATCCTGCAAAACCTTCCGGGTGTCTTCGATCACGCTCATGGAAACTCTCTCGGGCTCATCATAACCTGAAGCTGCGGTCCAATCTATTCATATCGCAGCGCCTCCGCCGGCAGCACATTGGCCGCCGAATGCGACGGATACAGCGTCGCCAGCAGGGCGACGCCGAGCGAAACCGCGGCGACCAACAACGCATCCGTAGCGCGTGGCGCGAACGGCAGGTGATCGATGGAGTACACGCCGGGATCGAGCTGGATGAAGCGGTAATGCGCCCCGAGCAGGCTGCCGGTATATCCGAGCACCAGCCCCAAAGCGGTGCCCACCGCCGAGATCAGCAGCCCTTGCAGCAGAAAAATACGTCGCACCTGGGCTGGGGTTACGCCAAAGCTCATCATGACCGCGATATCGCGGGTCTTCTCCATCACCATCATCGTCAAAGCGCTCAAAATGTTGAGCGCGGCGACTACAACGATCAGGGCAAGCACGATAAACGTGACCGCCTGCTCGAGCTTGAGCGCGCGGAAGAGCTCGCGATTCTGCTCCTGCCAGGTGGTCGCCTGATACCCCTTTCCGGCGGCCCGGTCGAGTGCCCGGGCGACCTCCGGGGCGCGGTTCAGGTCGTCAAGCCGGAAGCTGAGCACGCTGATCAGGTCGGGCTCGGAGAACAGGCGCTGCGCCTCGGCGAGGCGCATGAAGGCGTAGGCGGAATCGTACTGGTAGAAGCCGGAGGAGAAGATCCCGGTGACCTCGAAGCGCTGGTAGCGCGGGATCAGGCCGAGCGGCGTGAGTTCGCCCTGCGGGCTGGTGATCAGGACCGTGTCGCCGACGGTGGCGCCCAGCGTGACGGCGAGATCGTGGCCGATGACCAGCGGAGGGGTGGCGACATCGGTCAGGGAGAGATCGCTGCCCGTTGGGGATGGGGAAGCCGGCTGCAAAGCGGCGTAGGAGCCCTCGTTTACCGACTGCAGCAGGTTGCCGATGCGCAGCTCATCGTTGGTCACGATGCCTTTGATCAGCGCGCCGCCTGAACGGGGGCCGCGTGAGATGAGCACCTGGCCGTACAGCCCGGGGGCGACGGCCTCCACGTGCGGCACATGGGAGAGCCGCGCCATCAGCGGCTGCCAGTCGCGGATGCCGTCGCCGGCGACCCGCAGCAGCTCCACATGGGCGGTGGCGCCGACCAGCCGGTCCTGCAGGTCGCGGCGCATCCCGTTGGTGATCGCCAGCGCGATAATCAACGCGGCCACGCCGGCGGCGACCCCGAGGACGGAGATACCGGTGATCAGGCCGACGACGGCCTGCCGGCGCCGGGCACGCAGATAGCGGGCGGCGATGAAGAGTTCGAAGCGCACGTCCATCCATCGTAGACGGTGCGGTGCTGTCGCCGGTTCTGGGCACAGTGTTCTGGGTTCCCTTGGGTTCCATGTAGCCCAAGCCGTGATCGCATCGTCTATAACTGTGACACCTGAGCGTCTGTGTGCCTTTGAACCGGCGCGGTGGAGCTTTCGATCATGACCAACAGGAAGAGCAAAACCACTAAGACTAACAAGACCAGGGGACCGGTTCTCGCGATCATGGCGGCGGCCTTCGCCTTTGTCCTGACCGGCACGGCACCTGCGCAGCAGACGCCAGCGCCAAAGCCGCCCGCGTCTACCGACGACAGTGGACCGGCGACCAACAATGACGGCATCGTGTTGCCGAAGAAAAAAGAAGAGCCGCCGCCGCCCCCCGCTCCCGCCGAGGAGAAGGTGAAAAATCCAAACGGGGCTATCTACTCGCTGCGTGTCGATGTGCCGATCGTGAACCTGGACGTGGGCGTTCTGCTGGATAAGACCCATCAGTTCGTCCCTGGGTTGAAGCCCGACAATTTTCTTGTGGTCGAAGACGGCGTGGAGCAGCAGGTGCAGACCGTCCGGCTGGCCAAAACGCCCATCACCGCAGTGATGCTGCTGGAGTTTGCGGCGAATTCGTACTATCTGATCAACGACATGGAAAACGCTTCAGCGGCCTTCTTTCGCACGCTGCAGCCGGACGACTACATCGCGGTGGAGACCTACGATATCCGTCCGCACATTCTGTGCGACTTTACGAACAATCGCGACACCGTGCGGGAGGCTCTGAGCAGCCTCATGATGCCTACCTGGCATGAGACCAACGAATTCGACGCGCTGTACGGAACGCTGGATCGGCTGAGTCGGGTCGAGGGCCAAAAGTATATCGTGCTCATCTCCAGCGGTCGCGACACGATGTCGCGGCTGACGCTGGACCAAATGCTTGCGAAGATAAAGGGAAGTCAGAACACCACGATTTTCACCATCAGCACGGGCGGCTTCCTGCGCGAGATGGGCCGCGACAACATCGGCGCCTTGCAGGATCAGAACGAGATGCGCACCTTTGCGCAGATGACCGGCGGCTTGTATTTTTCGCCGGTATTTCAGGGCGAATTGCCGGATATCTTCTCCCAGATCAGCGATTCGATCCGGAATAAGTATGTGCTCACCTATCGGCCGACCAACAACAAGAACGATGGCACCTATCGCAAGCTCAAGGTCTACCTCGTCGACAACGAGGGCAAGCCGTTGAAGATGTCCGATGAGAAGGGCAAGCCGCTGAAGTACTCGGTGGTGGCCCGCGACGGTTACAAGGCGAAGCTGCCCGTTGAGTGAGGTTTGTCTTGGGGTAGTTCAGGCGAAACGATCGGTATCCTCCCGGCCGTGGATGGGAGCCAAGCAGAGCAGCAGCAGGCCTTCTACCAGCACAGCGCCTTCCAGATGCTCCGACAGCCGATGCAGGCGTTCGAAGTGACGCCTTGGGGGCGCGTCGGCAGGTGCGGCGTCGACATTGCCTCCCAGCGTGAGCCGGTCGGTCTCCATGCGCGGCAGGACCGACTGCTGCAGATACAGCGTGAGGGCAATCATGGAGACCACAAGCACGATCTCGGCGGCGCGAGCCGGATGCGAATCATACTGGCTGGCCAGCAGAGACAGCGTGAAGAACAGGTAGACAGTTCCGGCGCCGAGCCCGATCCGGTGCAGGGCAAGCAGGGTGCCGCGCACGATCATGCCCGCCTGATGAGCGTCGGGCATCGTCTTAAAGGCGACCGGCGCGACCGCGAAGGCGAAGAAGGCGATGCCGCCGACCCACACCGCAAGCGCGATCAGCCGCAGGATGCGAAAGCTGGTTCTCATGCGTCCTTCTGGCCCGTCAGGATGGGCTCGGCCTGTTCGGAGGTCTGCAGGGCATCGTGTCCTGTATCGCTCTCATCGGCCAAATTCACGTTTCCATTAGCCCCATTCTGCGTATCTCCAGAATTTCTGTGCAAAACACGGCTAAGAATCAGCTCCAGCGCACTTCGTGCGGCGAGGTACGCGGGTTCGCTGATCCGCCGCTGCAGCCGCTCGGTTTCGAGTTGAAAGAGTTCCTCTTTCAAAGCCGAGAAGACAGCGTCCGGTGGGTGTGCCGGGGTGGCGGCCGCTGCCGGGGGAGGCCAAACGCTCGCCGCCGGAGAGACGCCGCCGGGGCTCGTCGGCGACCCACCCGGTTTGCGCAGCAGCACACCCGCGGCGCCGGCTAGGAGCAAGGCCAAGCCGGAAAGGATCCACCACTTGTACTTGGCCCAGGGGTCGCGATCGCCGCTCTCGTCCAGCGGATTGTTGAGGCCGCGACCGCCGGCCAACTCTGAATTACTGACCGCCGGAGCGGTCGCATCGGAGTTGCCGGAAGGGTTCGCTGTGGAGGCGTTCGGACCGGCCCCCGCATTGGCGCCCGCGCCCTCCCCGGCTGGCTCAGGCAGGGTGCCTGTGCCGCTGACGGTGAACCCGGAGGTCTGGCCCGCAGGGACATCCTGGGCGAGAAACGTCTGTGTGCCCGGCTTGCCGGGTTGCGCGGCCAGCGGCGACCCGGAGCCGGGCGTCAATTTCATGCTCGTCGGCAGCAACACGGCTAACGTCTTCACCGGGGTGGTGAGCCGCGGCGTGAAGGTGAACTTGCCGGTGTAGGGCAGGGTATAGGCAATACCGAACTGCGTCTCGCCGGGGCGGATGGGGAACAGAAAGCTGAAGTGGCCGGGATCGCTGAGCGGAACCGCCGGCGTCTGCACCGGCATGCCGCCCTGGGTGATGGCGCCGGTACGCCCGACGAGCGCTCCGGGCGGAAGAAAGAAGTCATAGCCCTTGGGACCGAACTGGGTGCGCTGCGGGCTGGAGTCGTTGAGTACCTGCAGCACCTCGACGACGTGCAACTCGGTCGGGGTGGCCTCGACGTGCAGCTCTTCGACGCTGGTGTGTACGCCATCGATCTCCGGCGCGGCGTCGTAGACGGTGACGGCGATCTGGTGTTGATCGGGCTGCACGGGCTGAAAGTACGCGGCTTTCTCATGCGTGACGCGCACCAGGTGAATGCCGTCATCGGGGACTTCGAGTGAAAAGTGTCCGCGCCCGTCCGTGGTGGTGTGCGTGGACTCCTGCATGCCTTGCTGCAGCTGAATGAGGGTTACCAGATCGCCGGCGGCGGGTTTGCCCGTGGTGCGGTTGGTCACGGTGCCGGTGATCGGGGCGGCGGCCAGTGCAGCCAGGCCCGACGTGAGCAGGAGCAGAGCGGGGAGGAGAGACGAGGCGGGACGGGTGAATCGCACCCTTTCAGGATACGTCAGCGCCTGCCTGAAAAGGGCGCGGCGGATAGGCGTTCAGCCACCCAGCGTGTCCATCTCGCCAAGCACATGGGCGGCCTCGGTCTCCAGTGCCTCACGTTGCTGGGCGTAGTCCTCTTCCGGAAATTTACCCGCGCGAAACTCGAAGTTTAGATCGCGCAGGTTGTCGTAGATCACGTCTTTGCGTTCACTGAGATAGTCCAGACGCGTCTTTTCTTGCACCGGGGCGGAGGCAAACTGCGTCTGCGGCCTAAAGATATATACAACACAGCCGATAAGGAGAAGGAAGCAGGGAACAAGGATCTGGAGGTTCATAAGGAGAGTGGGTCCGCCGGGGAGTCGCGAGCGTCCAAGCTATAGTGTAATCGCGCTGCCGGGTATTGCAGCCGCTACGGGAGAGTCGCGCTTGGGTCGGTGGTTTCGAGGAATTCGCAGGCTTCGAGGGCTTGTTGGATTGCGTGTTGCGCTGATTGCGGCGATAGGTTTGTTCTTCAGCGCGGGAGCACTGAGTGAGCAGGCCAATCCGCACACCGATCCGTTAAACCTGGACCCGCTGGTGCGGCAGGGGTACGAGCATTTCTACAACCTCGACTACGACGGCGCGCTGCGGATCTTCAACACCGTCGCGCAGCAGCACCCGGGGGAGCCGATGGCGTGGAACTACATCCTGGTCACCACCATCTTTCGCGAGCTTTATCACCAGGATCTGCTGGACACCACGTACTACGCGCATGACAGCTTTCTGACCACAAAACGGCAGGTGGACATCCCGAAAGGGACCCGCGATGGGATCGAGAGCCTGACCGACAAGGTCATCTCCATGTGCGATGGGCGGCTGAAAATGAACCCCAACGACAAAAACGCGTTATTTGCCCGTGGCTACGCGCGCGGAATGCATGCGGCATTCATCACGCTGGTGGACCATGCATTCGCCGCGGCGGCACGGCAGGGATATCAGTCGCGCAACGACTCGGAGGCGGTGCTCAAGCTCGACCCGGAGTACGCGGATGCGGAGATGGCGGCCGGCATCCAGCAGTTTGCCGTGGCCAGTCTGCCGCGTTTCGTGCGCGTGGTGGTCGGCATCATGGGGGTGGGCGGCTCCAGGCAAAAAGGGTTGGACATGCTGCGCGATTCCGCCGCGCATGGCGTGGTGACGGCGGTGGAATCGCGGACGATTCTCTCGCTGTTTCTGCGCCATGACGGCCGCTACGGGCAGGCGCTGGAGGTGCAGCACGGGCTCGCGGTCCAATATCCGCATGACTATCTGTTTCGGCTCGAAGTAGCCAACCTGCTGAAGGATGCGGGTCGTGGAGCGGAGGCGAGTGAGACCTACAAGCAGGTCATCGCGGACGCTGCGAAGCCGGGCTACTTCATCGACCCGCGGCTGCAGCTGGCCTGGTTTGGGCTCGCCGACACGGAACGCGGCTATAACGACATCGCGGATGCAGCCTTTGGGTACACGCAGGCGGTAGAGCAGCCCAACTGCAGTGGCTGGCTGCGCAAGCGGGCGGCGCTGGATGCCGGGGAGATGGACGATCGGCTGCACCATCGCGCCGACGCGATGCGCATGTACGGGGTGGCCTCGGCCGCCGGCGGCGATCAGTCGCAGACGGACGCGGCGCACAGATACATGGGATCGCCGTTCACCGGCAAATAGTGCGCCGGAGTATGGAACCAATTGCCCCGCGCGGGCGTATCTTGATCTCGTGAAGCGCTGGAGACTCCGAGCGCTGAAGGAGAAGAGGATGCTCTGCACCGCTTGTGGACAGACACTTGATTCAACTGCTCGCTTTTGCAGTGGCTGCGGCCGCGCCTTGATCATCAACCGCCCTGTGGTTTACCGGGCAGAACGCCTGACGCGGCCGCGTGACGGACGCATGCTCGCCGGCGTGTGTGCGGGCTTCGCGCAGCGGTACGGCTGGGATGTGGTGATTGTTCGGCTGATTGTGCTGCTCGCCATCGTGTTTGCGGGCCTTCCGCTGATCGCCTACCTGGTCGCATGGATCGTGATGCCGAACGAGCAGTATGCCCTGCCCGCGCAGACGGATACCCAAAGCGGCACACAGACCGGCGCCGGGCCGGGTAGCATCGCTATGTGACTTCGTTTCCTGCACCGCGTCCGCTTCGCTACCGTAATCGACGGCTGCAGCTTTCCGGCGCCGATCTCGGCACGTTGGCCGGGCAGTACGGCACGCCACTGTATGTCTACTCGGCGGATCATCTGCGGGAGCGCGTGGCGCTCTTCGGCCAGGAGTTTGCCAGCGTCCCCCACACGGTCTGTTATGCCGTGAAGGCGAACTCCTCCTTGGCGCTCCTGCGACTTTTGGGCGAGCTCGGCTGCGGATTCGACATCGTTTCCGGGGGCGAGCTGGAGCGGGTGCGTCGCGCCGCGCCCGAGGCTCTTGTGCGGGTGGTGTTTTCGGGCGTCGGCAAGCAGGCGTGGGAGCTGGATGCGGCGCTTGCGGCGGACATTCTGCTCTTCAACGTGGAAAGCGAGGCGGAGCTAGATCTGCTCGCCAGCCGCGCGGAGGCCATGGGCAAGCGTGCGCGGTTTGCGCTGCGCGTGAACCCCGATGTGGCGGTTGAGACGCACCCGTACATCTCCACGGGCCTGCGCGAGCACAAGTTCGGCATCGCGATCGAGCGCGCCCGGGCGATCTATGCCGCAGCTCGCAGCCACGCCTGGATCGAGCCCGTGGGCGTCAGCGTGCATATCGGTTCACAGATCCGCGAGGTGGCTCCATTTGCCGAGGCGCTCGGACGGGTTTGCGATCTCGTCCAGGAGTTGCGGGAGGATGGCCACGACATTCGTTTCATCGATGCGGGCGGTGGATTCGGCATCGAGTATGGGCAGGCCGAGTTCGATCCCGCGGCGCGCGTGCGAGAGTATGCCGGGGCGCTGTGCGGGATCTTGGCGTCGTTGGGCGCACATCTGCTGCTCGAGCCCGGTCGTTTTCTGATCGCGCAGGCGGGCGTGTTGCTCACGCGTGTGCTTTCCACCAAGGCGAATGGAGCGCGGCAGTTTGTGATCGCGGATGCGGCGATGAACGATCTGATTCGGCCTGCGCTTTATGGTGCGCACCACGAGGTCCTGCCGATTGCTGAAGGCAAAGGGCAGACCCAGGTGGCCGATCTGGTGGGGCCTGTTTGTGAGAGCGGCGATTTTTTTGCGCGCGATCGTTTGCTGCCCTCGGTTGAAAGCGGCGATCTGCTGGCTGTGCTGGATGCCGGAGCGTATGGGATGAGTTTGAGCTCGAACTACAACACCCGTGTGCGCCCGGCGGAGGTGCTGGTGGAGAGCGGTGCCGCTAGGCTGATTCGGCGGCGGGAGACGCTGGAGGATCTGCTCGCGACGGAGCTTTTGTAAGCTGCGCGCAGCCGCTGCGGGTGTGGTGAGCGGCTCGGATCCCATGCTAGAATCACCTGCGACGAAGCTGCGTTGCGACGCCCGGGACGTCCGGGACGCTCAAGGGCGGTCGTGCGAAGCAGCAGCGATTTCTATACAAAGCATTGAGGTACCTGCATGTCCGGCCACTCAAAATGGGCGACAATCAAGCACAAAAAAGGCGCTCTGGATGCCAAGCGCGGCAAGATCTTTACCCGCCTGATCAAGGAGATCATGGTCGCGGCAAAGGCCGGCGGCGGCGATCCGGACGGCAATCCGCGCCTGCGCACGGCGGTGTTGGCGGCTAAGGCCGAAAACATGCCGCAGGACAATATCAAACGGGCGATTCAGCGCGGCACCGGCGAGATTGAGGGCGTGAGCTATGAGGAGATCACCTTCGAGGGCTACGGGCCGGGCGGCGTGGCCGTCATCATCGATGTGCTGACGGACAATCGCAACCGCGCGGTAAGTGAAATTCGTCATGCCTTCTCGAAGAACGGCGGCAATCTGGGTGAGTCGGGTTCGGTCGGCTACATGTTCGCGAAAAAGGGCTTAATCATCGTCGAAAAATCCGCTGCCGACGAGGACAAGCTGACGGAGATCGTGCTCGACGCCGGCGCCGAGGACTTGAACGACGACGGCGACTACTGGGAGATCCTCACCGCCCCGAAGGATCATGAAGCCGTTGCGGAGGCAGTCAAAAAGGCCGGGATCACAACAGAAAACTCGCAGGTGACGATGGTGCCCAGCGCCTACCAGAAGCTGGAAGGCTCACCCGCAAACGCGATGATGCGTCTACTGGAGACACTCGAGGACCTGGACGACACGCAGAACGTGTACTCGAATTTCGACATGAACGAGGCTGCCGTTTCGGCGTAAAAAAGACGCATCAGAGTATGGAAGGCGAGGCCGCCAGGCAAGTGCTGGCGGCTTTCGGTTGTGAGGGAAGCGTTTGAGAATTGCTACATGGGTCATCGCGGCAACCCTGGCTTTGCCCGGCTGGCGCGTGCAGGCCGCCGAAGCTCCGCAGGCGCAAACAACAAATCTGAGTGGAACCGTAACGGACGTGACCGGAGCTGTGATTCCGGGTGCCGAGGTGACGGTCTATACGGGAGCCGCGGTCGTGACGCACACCAGGACCGACGCGCAGGGCCGGTTTCGCTTCCAGGGGATACCGCGAGAGTACACCGTGGATGTGGTTGAGCCTGGTTTCCGCCCGATTCACAAAGTCGCGATTCCGTTTACCGGCGACAGTCTCACGCGGTTCACCATGAATGGGGGATACAGCAGCGGGCCGGTCGTGGATACTCGGGAGCCTGTGCCGTTGCAGAGCACGCGGCGACCGGCGAGCAACGGTCTGCTGGTCGAGTCGCCGGCACGCCAGGAGGCGAACACGATGCCCTGGGAGTATGGCGCGCTGTTTCAGGGAGGCTTTGGGCTCACCGAGGACCGCAACAGCTTCAAGTTTTTTTCCGCCGGCGCACATCTGGGAAAGGTGCTCACGCCGGAGTTGGGTACGGGTCCGTTGCGGGGGAACTTCGAGTACGCCGTCGAGTTTTTCCCGTACTGGCAGTCGTTCACGCCCAAATTCCAACGGATCAACTGCCCCGCGAGCACGGGCCCCCAAGGAGTGAACCCCAACACCTGCAGCGCGCCATACACCGTCGGGGGCACCTTCAGCGGCGTGAGCGTCACACCCATCATCCTGCGCTGGAACTTCACTCACGGTCAGCGTTGGATGCCCTGGATTCAGGGCGCGGGTGGCGTGGTCTGGACCAATCACAAGTATCCGGCCTACGGAAACACGAACCCGCAGGATGTAAACGAGACCGGGCCGGGTTCCGATACCAGCGTGTGGAACTTTACGCCGCAGTTTGGCATCGGCACCCATTATTTTTTGAAGCCGAAGCGCTCGCTGGACTTCAGCGCCAACGCGGTGCATATTTCCAGTGCCAGTCTGGGTGATCGCAATCCCGGCGTAAACGCCAGTGTGCAGCTGTCCGTTGGGTATAGCTGGTGGAAGTAACCGTTCTTTCGCGGCTGGCTCACGCCAGAAACACCCCGGACACAGTAGGATACGCAACGCAGCGCCGTGCATAGATCCGAAGCCATTGTCGAATGTGTTCCCAACTTCTCTGAAGGAGCGGACCGGGAGAACGTCCTGGCCATCGTCCGGGCGATGGAGGTTCCCGGAGTGTCGCTGCTGGACTGGTCGGCGGATGCCGACCACAACCGCTGCGTGGTGACAGTCGCAGGCTCGCCGGAGGCGGTGGTGGAGTCGGCGGTGCGCGGCGCGGGCAAGGCGGCCCAGCTGGTCGATTTGACCAAGCAGCGCGGAGAACACCCGCGTATCGGAGCCGCGGATGTGATCCCGTTTGTGCCGGTTCGCGACATTTCGCTGGTGCAATGCGCTGTGCTGGCGCGGCAGGCAGGGGCGTTGATTGCGCAGCGCTTCGGTGTGCCTGTGTACCTTTATGAGGCAGCGGCCTCGCGCCCGGACCGGGTGAACCTGGAAGATGTGCGGCGCGGGCAGTTCGAAGGATTGCTGCGGGATTCGGTGCGGGATACGGCGCGCCGGCCGGACATCGGCGGTCCCGAGCTGCATCCCAGAGCCGGGGCGAGCGCCGTCGGCGCGCGTAGATTTTTGATCGCCTATAACCTTTACCTGGCTGGAGATGGCAGTGCTCCGGAGGTAAGCGCAGCGCGGGCGATCGCACGCGAACTGCGGGCTTCGAGTGGCGGTCTGCCCGGGGTGAAGGCGATGGGGGTGCTGGCCAATGGGCGCGCCCAGGTGAGCATGAACATCACCGATTTCGAGCGCACTCCGGTCTCCAAGGTCTGCACAACGGCGCACGAGATTGCCGCGCGTCACGGCGTACGCTTCGCTCATGGCGAGCTGATCGGCCTTATCCCCGAAAAGGCGTATGAGCCGAACGCCGACTGGGTACGTCAAACCGATGGGTTCGACCCGGAGCTCAAGGTTCTGGAACGACGCCTGCGGCATCCCCTTCCGTGGCCCTGAATGACCCGAAAGGTGCTTGCTGGATGAGGTATTTCGAGAAACAATGGAGTTTGCGCGGAGCCGCTTAGGAACTTTACGCGCAGACGCTTAGGTTAAAGGAGCGGGGAGTGAAGATGGGCAAGGGCTGGCAGTATGGAATCGCGATCGCTGCTTATATGGCGACATGGGGATTGGGTTCTGCCGCACACGCGGCGCAGCTGAGCGGTGACGCGCGGTCGTCCATTCCGCGCGACGTGCAGCAGGTGATCGTGGTGGACTACAAGCAGATGCAGAACTCCCCGGCGGCTATGCAGCTCAAAGACCGCGTACTGCCGCCTGAGTTGAAGCGCCTAGAGACGGCGCTGAAGACCTCCGGACTGAAGGTGGATCAGGATGCCGACACGCTGGCGTTTGCGGCGTTTCGCATCAAGGAAGGCGGAACGCGCGTCATCGGCGTAGCGCAGGGCCAGTTCCAGACTCAGGCCATCATGGCCTATTTCGCCAAGAACAAGGTGAAGCCCATCGCGCTGCGCAATAACAGCATTTACCCGATGGGCTCTGCCGGCATGAGCGTGGCGTTTCTGAACCAGACGACGATGGTCTTCGGCGACCGTGCAGCCCTGACGGCGGCGCTCGATGCCCGTGACGGCCTGAGCGCGAATTTTCTGCAGAACAGCGACATGATGAATGAGATGGCCGCCGTGGACAACCGTCCCGTGTGGAGCTTGCTGGACCAGAAGGGTACGCAGACGATGATGCGCAGCGTTCTGGGTCAGGCCGCGCAACTGGCTGACTACGACACGGTCAAAAACCGCATGAAGTCTGCCCGCTACACCATGGACTTCGGCAACGGCGTGAAGTTCGATATGGCGGTTGTAATGTCCGACTCGATGACGGCGGCCACGGCAGCTACGTTGATGAAGGGTGTGATGCTTCTGCAGAAGAGCGGCGGTTCGCCGATCGAGAAATCGGCACTGGACGAGACCAACATCGACTCGAACTCTGGCACGCTGACGGTGGAATACACCTCGTCCGATGGGCAGTTTGCGAGTTTGCTTGGTTCGCCCCTGTTTCAGCAGGTTGTAAAGTAAATCGGACACAGATTCGACTGGGTTTGGGATCGTTTTTGCTTTTGATGTGGATCGGGTGCTTCTGGAGCGGTTTCTCGAAGGTTACCCACAGATTAGATTTTTCATCCCGCAGCGCAGCGGAGGGATCTGCTTTTTTCTCCGTTCCTGCAACCTGGAAGAAAAGCAGATCCCTTCGCTACGCTACGGGATGACAATCTTTGGGGTTACTCATCTGATTACTGCTGATTACTGCTGATTACTGCTGATTACTGCTGATTACTGCTCTACGTCGATTGCGTTCGAACTGAATCCGAGGCAGGGTTGCGCTCTGCCGGACGCCTTTCGCCTTCGCAGCGCTTCATCACAGCTGCGCGCAGGCGTGTTGCCAGATCTTCGGGGAACTCATACGTCTCGTGTGCACGATAGATGGAGATCGTCTGCTGCGTGGTGCTGACGACGACCTCGCAGTGATGGCAGACTCCGAGGTGTTCTTTGACCTCGGCGAGGAGCGCGGGATCGATCTGCCCATCGAAGTAATCGGTGAGCTTGGCTAGAAACTCCGTGCAGTTCACTACGCGCCTTCTTTCTTCTGCCGAAAGTAACGGCTCAGCCGTTCCCGCAGTTGCAGGCGGGCGCGCAGGAGCCGCGACTTGACGGCCGGCACGCTCAAACCGAGCGCCTCGGCCGTCTCCTCGGTGGACAGGTTTTCGATGTCGCGCAATGTAAAAACGGTGCGAAAACCTGGAGGCAAACCGGCGATCGTCTTGCGAAGAATGTCGCCCAGTTCAGATTGGGAAAAAATCTGTTCCGGATTGGGACGCCATTCGGCAAAATCGCGCGGAATCGCCCCTTCTTCGGTCTCGACGTCCTGGTCCATGGAGACGGTGCGTGAGGTTTTGCGGCGGCGCAGGCGCATGAGGCTTTCATTCACCGCGATGCGCACCAGCCAGGTGGAGAGTTTGGAGTTGCCTTGAAACTGTTCGAGCTTCTGGTAGGCCTTGAAGAAGACGTCCTGGGTGATGTCTTCGGCGTCTTCGCGATTTTGCGTGATGTGCAACGCCGTGCGGTAGATCTGCCGGTCGTACTGCTTTACAAGCTGTTCGAATGCGGCGGTATCGCCCGCCTTCGCGCGCTCTACAAGCGCGAGGTCCGGATGCGGTTCCGCAACGGCCGGAGGACCGGCTTGTGCGTCGATGGCCGCGGGTTCTGCGAGGGAGCTGGATTGAGCCGCCATAGTCTGCCTTCAGTGTACTTGGGAGAGGGGTGGGGGTGCGAGTCAGGGTTGGTTTGCACCGGAGTAACGGAGGGGCTGGAGTATTTTGTGTATCTGTTCTGGTTCTGTGGCGGGGTGAGTTCCTTCGTGAAACAGGAGCACTCGACGTAGAGTCAAAGACGTGGGGTCAATTTAAGGGTGAGCTCTATGAGATCGAGCCGATTCGCCGCCGTGTTTTTGCTTGCGGCAAGTGTTTCGATGCAATTCGGGCAGGCACAGGGGCACCGGCACGTCACGGTCCATGGCAAAGGCTCAGCGAGTTTGCATCACGTGGTATCGCGGAGCACCTCTGCGCACAGCCGGACGGCCCACGGTCATGCCTCCCTTCGCCGGGTGTCCACGCGAGGGCTGCCGGCCGGCCATGCGGTCTTTGAACACGCCACTGCCGAGAGCCGCCGCCTCAGCAGCGCCTTTATCGCTTCCGCGACGCTGCGGCCGATGGCGCAGCAGCTGCTGGCGATCCGCAGTGCGACGGCCTACAACGGTGTGCTGAGCTACGCGGTGTCGCATCCCGGTGAGGCGGCTTCGGCGGCTCACCTTGCCCTCGGCCACGCGTATGCCCTGGATCGCCGCTACGGCGACGCTGAAGCGGCCTTCCACGCGGCCGCGGGGGCGGGGGACGCGCTGGCGGACTACGCCGACTATCTCGGAGCCCAGGCGGCGATCTCGGCAGGGCGCCCCGGCGATGCCATTGCAACTCTGGAGCACTTCGCGGACCGGCACCCGGATTCGCTGTTCGTGCCGCAGGCCCCTGTGCTGCTGGCGAGCGCGTATCTGGCCGGCAACGACGCGGCCAATGCGCTGCGGGTGCTGCAACCGCTCGCCGACACCCCGGCCGGATCGCGTGTGGAGGTGCGGGTCATGCTCGCCAAGGCCTATCAGGCGAGCGGGAATACGGGGGCAGCCGCTGCACTGTATCGCGGAATTTATCTTGGCGATCCCGTGAGCAACGACGCGGCCAACGCCAAGCTGCAGTTGGCGGCGATGAATGTTCCGCTGACAGCCGCGGAGCGGAAAGAACACGCCGATGCGCTGTTCAATGCCAAGCAATACACCGCGGCGGCCGGGGAGTACCGTGCGCTGGAGCAAAACGACGCGACTCTTTCGCAGGCCGACCGGTCGGCGCTGGAGATCTACGCCGCCGTGTGCGATCTGCGGCTCAAGCGGATCACGCGGGCCGATGTGGACCACCTTCCCGTCACCAGCGACGACACGGCGGCGTTGAAGATGTATCTCCAATCGGAGCTCGCGCGCAGTGAGGGAGACGCCGCCGCGCATGACGCGCTGGTGGCGGGGATGTCGCAGCAGTACCCGAACAGCCGCTGGCTGGAGGAGGCGCTCTACTCCGGCGGCAACATGTATCTAATCAAGCGCGATTCGACCCATGCGATCGCGGAGTACAGTGAGCTGGTCAGCCGGTTTCCGCGCAGCGTGTACGCTCCCAGCGCGCACTGGCGGGCGGCGTGGCTGAACTATCGGCTGCGCCACAACCAGGACGCGGCGCGGATGTTCGATGAGCAAATCACGTCCTATCCCGGCGGGCAGGAGATCCCGGGGGCGCTCTACTGGCGCGGCCGGCTGTATGAGGATGTCGAGGGCAACTTCGGGCAGGCGCTGAACTACTACAAGGCGTTGAATGCGGCCTATGTGAACAGCTACTACGCCATGCTGGCACGGCAGCGGCTGGCGGTGATCGGCAACCGTGAGGCGGCGGCGACGCCCTCGCCGGTGCTGGCATCCGTGCGCGCGATCGAAGATCCGCACCTGATCGATGCTTTACCGGAAGACGACCCGCACCTGATCAAGGCCCGGCTGCTGGCCAATGCGGCGCTGAACGAGTACATCCGCCCCGAGATCCAGCTGAGTTCAACCTCGGGCCAATGGGGCGCGCTCGCAGAGGCGGAAATTTATCAGAGCTTCGGGGAAAACGCTCGCGCGTTGCAGGCGATGAAGCGCAGCAAGGTCCCGTTCTTTTCCTTGCCGGTGGACGAGGTTCCCGTGGCCTATTGGCAGCTTGTCTTCCCGCGGCCATACTGGCAGCAGCTGGCCGCGGACGCCCAAAGCAACGGCCTTGATCCGTACCTTGTAACGTCGCTGATCCGGCAGGAGTCCGAGTTCAATCCCGGTGCCGTAAGCCGCGCCAACGCCTATGGCCTGATGCAGCTGCTGCCCTCGACCGGCAAACAGCTGGCCAAAAAGGGCGGAGAGCATCACTTCAATGCCAACGAGCTCTTTGACCCGTCCGAGAACATGCGTTTGGGAACGACCTATCTGCGGCAGAATATCGACCGTTATGGCGGCCAGGTAGAGTACGCGCTCGCGGCCTACAACGCCGGGGATGCTCCGGTGCGGCAATGGATCGCGAGCGGCGACTATAAAGATGTTCCGGAGTGGGTCGAGTCCATTCCCTACAGTGAAACCCGCGATTACGTGCAAAGCATCATGCGCAACCGTGAGGTCTACCGCGCGGTCTATGCCGGCCGTTAGTGTGGTGTCCTGCAAGTTCGCCGCATCAATTGATTTGTCATTCTGAGCGGAGTTTGGCCCGCTTTTGAGCCAAACGGAGTCGAAGAAACTGCTTTTCGCTCCGGCCAGCTACACCGTTCAGGTATCGACACGCGGCGAAGTTCCCGGACACCAGAATAGAATGCAAACTCTTTTGAGATAAGTTGCTTCAACGCTGTCCCGGAGACCAACATGCGCGTCCGTTGCACATTCCGTTCTCTTCGCTCCCTCGTTCGGCACCGCTCCTGGTTTACGGCTGTGCTCGTTTTGGCTGCGTCCGTTAGTCCTTTGGTGAAGGCTGCCGCCCCAAAACCCGCGATTCAGGATGCGGCGATTCAGGATACGGTGAGTCCGCCTGGCCCAACCGCGCAGCCGGGCGTTCCCTTCAAGGCGGACAAGCTGGCTACGCTTCTTCCGGCGACGGTGTACTTTCAGGGCAGAACAGCCAACCTGCAGCTGCGCAACGCGGGCGGTACGGCTTTCGGCGGCAATGCCATCGTTTGGGCTGCACTGGTGGACGCGTCCGGGTACGCCAGCAATGTGCAGGAGCGTTACCAGTTTTATCTTGTCACGGAGACTCCACTGCAGATCGGAGATGCTCAGCTGGCCGCCGGCGTCTATGGCGCCGGTTTTGTTGGCCAAAGGTTCGTGATCATGGACATCGGCGGTCACACGGTCGCGCAGGGATCGACGCAACTCGACCAGATTCTTCCTCATCCACGGCCGCTGCAGATGCTGCCGGAGTCGGCTGATGCCGTGAAGCTGTATCTGGGACGGCGTTGGGTAACGCTGCACGTCGGCCAAGGCCGTTAGCGGCCACGGCATGTCATTCTGTTAGCTGTTCATTTTTATAGCTGCGAACGATGTCACTCTCCCCTCCATGCCGCATGCGTACCTTGCTGTCGTTGGCGGCGGCGCTGCTCGTCTCATCATCACTGGGCCAGACGCGCGGCGTATACGCAGCGCCGGGCGACTCCAGTCAGGCTATCCTTCGCTATATCGCAGCGGGTTGGAACGGATTGTCGCGCTCCACAACCGAGTGCGCTTCCCTCCTGGATCCGAAGGTGACGACCCCACCCATTCTGTACCTGCCGTTTGGGATGGATACGCCGCCGGCTCTCAAAGCGGTGGAGGCAAAGTGCCATGTAGAGGTGAAGCATCTGCCGCGTGCGATTCATCAGCTGGGAGATGTGCAGCCGGCGGAGCTGCCCGCGGAAGGTCTACTGTACCTGCCCAGCCGCTATGTCGTGCCTGGTGGGCGCTTCAACGAGATGTACGGCTGGGACAGCTACTTCATCCTCCTTGGCCTGCTGCAGGATGGTCGCGACGATCTGGCCCGCGGCATGGTGGAGAACTTCTTCTTCGAGATCGAGAATTATGGCGCGCTGCTGAACGCCAACCGCACCTACTTTCTCACCCGCTCGCAGCCGCCCCTGCTGTCGTCCATGATTCGCGAGGTTTACGAGCACCCGGTCGCTTCGGGATCGGGGCTAAACCCTCTCGACAAGACATGGCTGGCCCATGCGTATGCCATGGCCGAGAGGGATCACGCGCTTTGGGCTTCGGACGTGCATCGCATCGGCAACACCGGGCTGGCGCGTTACCACGACATCGGGCGTGGGCCGGTGCCGGAGATGGCGGACGACAGCAACTACTATCCCGACGTACTCCGGTGGATGCTCGCGCACCCGGATGAAAGCACGGGCTATGTGTTGAACGCTCCCGCGGAACCAACCCCAGCGCAGGCCGCGGAGCTTGCGAAGACCAGTTGTGACATCAAGCAATCGCATGTGTGTGCGCGGGCGGTGGTGGAGGGACACCGGCTTACAGCGAATTTCTATGAAGGCGATCGGGCGATGCGGGAGTCCGGCTTCGACACCAGCTTTCGCTTCGGTCCGTTTAGCGGATCGACGGAGGACTATGCGCCCGTGTGCCTGAACAGCCTGTTGTTCCAGTATGAGATGAACCTCGCTCACTTCGCCACGCTGCTGGGACGGGCAGAGGAGGCGAAGCACTGGACAGCGATGGCCGAAGCGAGGCGGACGGCAATCCATCGCTATCTTTGGAACGCGAAGACAGGCTTCTTCTTCGATTGGAACAGCCGCACCGGAGAGCAGTCGACGTACAGTTATGTCACCGGCTTTTATCCGCTGTGGGCGGGTCTGGCCACGCCCGCGCAGGCCGCGGCGGTGGAGCGCCATCTGCACGACTTCGAGCATCCGGGTGGACTCGCCATGAGCCGCACGGCATCGGGGACGCAGTGGGACCTACCCTACGGCTGGGCGCCTACGAACTGGCTCGCCGTGGCAGGGCTGGAGCGTTACGGATTCCATCAGGATGCGGCTCGCGTCAGCCGGGAGTTCTCCGCGACGGTGCTGGAGAACTTCGAGCGCGATGGTACCTTGCGCGAAAAGTACAACGTGGTCAGTGGATCAGCCAATGTGGCAGTTGCGGCGGGCTATAAGGCCAATGTGATCGGGTTTGGCTGGACCAACGGCGTTTTCCTGCGTATGCATGATCTGTTAATGAAAGAACAGACGCATTGATACGTTAGAGCGGTTCTCTCAAAGGTATGCAGTTTAGCTTGTCATCCCGCAGCGAAGCGGAGGGATCTGTTTTCCTTTCAGGTTGCAGGAACGCAGAGGAAAGCAGAACCCTCCCCCCTTCGACAAGTTCAGGGTGCGGGATGACAATTTCAAAGCGCTAATGCACACCTGTGCAGCAACCGCGTTAAAGCATGATTCGTGCAGGTGTACTCAAGAAGAGTCGTTCTTGGGAGGGAGCCGTGGGCTTCAGCGCACGGAACAGGAGCGCAGTCCAAGTGCCCTTCAGGGCTGGGCTCTGCTTCCGTTTCCAAACGGCCCAGGGCTAAAGCCCTGTTTTCCTGCAGCGCTGGATTCAGCGGCCTGAAGGCCGCTGCTCCCTCCCAAGAACCGGGTATCTCTATGATGGTCATGCTCTAGCTACTTCGCAGGTTCAGCATGCACCGGTGCCGGTGTCCAGTTCTTTGCACGCAGAAAGCTGACGAGGCTTTCGATCTCCTCATGCGTAAGCGTGTCGCCGAAGGCCGGCATGGCTTGGCCTCCATGAACGATCTGATCTTCGATCTGTTGCGGCTTCAGCTTTTTGCGCAGCTTCAGAAGCGATGGCCCGGAGTCAGTGCCATCGCCGTTTAGACCGTGACAGTGTGCACAACCGCGGGTCGCGAAGAGTTCCGCCCCTTCGCGTCTGCTGTCCGCATGCGCTGAGGTGTGCACCGGATCGCACATCCTGTTGCCGATGGACCCGCATAGACCGAGGACGCAGACGAAAGCGAGAACAACACCCGGGGACAAACGACGCATTCGTATGATTCTCCACATCGATGTGTACCGAAGGCTCGCTCGATGACGGTTTATTATCCCAGCGCGAGTGGTGGCGGGTCCATCTAGGGTCATCTCCGGTCCATCCGACGCCTTGGACAACTTGCGCCGGGGGATGGTATCTTCGCGACGCGCCCTGCCCCCGGAGTGCCCAGGAGATGCTCATGCGAACCCCATTCCAGTGGCCCATGCTGGCCGTTCTTCTCAGCCTTTGCTGCCTTCCTGCCGCGAAGGGGAACGCGCAAACGGGGAACGTAAGCGCGGATCTTCAGGCCGCTGCCCGTCCCAGCAGCGATGAAACATGGTGGAAACATGCGGTGATCTACGAGATTTATCCACGCAGCTTTCAGGATTCGAACGGCGATGGCATCGGGGACCTGAACGGCATCCGCCAGCGGCTTGATTATCTTCAAAGTCTCGGAGTGGACGCGATCTGGATCGCACCGATGTATCCCTCGCCGCAGGTCGACTTCGGCTACGACATCTCCGACTACGAAAACGTCGACCCGCAGTACGGCACGCTGGCGGACTTCGATCATCTGCAGGCTGCGGCGAAGCAGCGCGGTATCCGCATCGTGTTGGACATGGTGCTGAATCACACCTCGGACAGGGACAAATGGTTCGTCGAGAGTGCGGGCTCCCGCAACAATCCGAAGGCGGATTGGTACATGTGGAATGACGGTGTCCCGGCGAATGCGCCCGGCGTAACTCCGTACCAGTTGCGCTATGTTCACGAGGGTTCCAAGGGGAAGGTCGTTCCGCCCAACAACTGGGTGTCCGGCTTCGGCGGCTCGGCGTGGGAGTGGGTGGCGGCGCGGCAGCAGTTCTACTATCACGAGTTTTACAAGCAGCAGCCTGACTTGAACTGGCGCAACCCGGCGGTGGAGCAGGCCATGTTCGGCGTCATGCGGTTCTGGCTGGATCGCGGCGTTGCCGGCTTCCGGCTGGATGCGATTCCAAGCCTTTTTGAAGATCCGCAGTTGCGCAATAACCCCGTGCTTGGCGGCACCAATGCCCAGGGTGATCCGAGGGTCGGCGACATCTACACCAACAATCTGCCTGAGGTTCACGATACGATTCGGCGGATGCGCGCGATGGTGGCTAAGTACCCCGGAGACCGCGTATTGATCGGCGAAACCTATCTGCCCAATACGCTTGCGCTGGACAAGTGGTACGGCGGCGCCACGCAAAACGAGCTGCAGCTGCCCATGGATATGCTGGTCGGCTTTGGGCATAACGAAAAGCTCAACGCGTCGTACTTTCGGCAGTACATCACGGAGGTAGAGACGCAGGTGCATGGCTCGCAGCCCCTGCTTGTCTTCGATAACCATGACAACATCCGCTCCATCGATCGTTTTGGAGACGGTGTGCACAACGTGGAGATCGCGAAGCTGATCGCGACGGTGTTGCTCACCACGCGATCCACGGCGCTGACCTACTACGGCGCGGCGATCGGCATGCCCACAACGCCGCCTACGCGCAAGGAAGACGTGAAGGATCCGATCGGCATCACGGGATGGCCAAAGGAGAAGGGTCGTGATGGCGAGCGGACGCCGATGCAATGGACGCCCGGACCGCAAGCGGGCTTCTCTACGGACCCGCACACCTGGTTGCCCGTCGCACCCGATTACAAGACGGTCAATGTGCAGACAGAGACAGCCGAGCCGGATTCTTTGCTGAATTGGTATAAGCGGTTGACCTCGCTGCGCCGTTCCAACGCCGCGCTGCACGACGGCGGCATCGTGATGCTGAACCGGGATGATGCGGATGTGCTTGCCTATGTCCGAACGGCTCCCGCTGGCGTTGCACCCGTCGTTGTAGCGATGAACATGAGTGCGCAAGCAAAGACGGTCTCCCTGGATGTGAGCAGCGCGGGGGTAAAAGGAAACGCGGTCCACACCCTTGCCGCAAGCGACCCGTCGCTGCGCAACGTCAGGACACTGCAAACGGTGACCTTGCCGCCGTTCGCCGCGTGGGTTGCGTCTGTGGACTAGTGTGGTGAGCCGTTCATTCACTTCATTAAACTTGTCATCCTGAGCGCAGCGAAGGACCTGCTTTCCTTCGGATTAGCGAAAACGCTGAGCGTTCAAACAGGTAGCGAACTTCAGACTCACCACATCAACAAACAAATTATCCATAGCTATACAGTGTCATCTCGACCGGAGCGCAGCGAAGTGGAGAGATCCCTGTATTTCGTTTGGAGCTACGCAGACCTCTGTGCAGCAGCACGCAAAATACAGAGGTCTCTCCACCACGCAGACGGTAAAACTGTCTGCTCCGGTCGAGATGACACCTTTATGCCTGTAGGTAATGCGTTCTGAGGAGCTCTGAGCAAGTCAATGGATGGGACCCAACAGAATGCCCGTGGCTGAAGCCCTTTGTATTTAGCCGTTTTCTCGTATGGCTGAAGCCCTACGCTCCTTCCCAAAGGCGACAACAGGAAGTTATTCGGAGATTCCCTTATTGGACCAGAACTCTGGCTGTCCTGACACCCTGCGCTTGAAGGTGTGCGGCAGGCTCTGTTCGTGTACCCCGAGGCGAAAGGCAACCAACTTGCTGATCGTCCGCAGAAGAGCAATCGGAATCAAGGACGGCTTGGCCGAGAGCAGGAAGCGCATCTCCGACCGGAAAAAGCGCAGACCTTCTCCGCTGGCCGTACCGAACGCCTCCAGCAGCCAGTGCTCGCGTCCGTGGTTCACCCCGAGATCGAAGTAGCGAGAAAACTCTTCGCGCAACGTCAGCGTATGCGAGTGAATGACGACCGCATCCGCCTCATAGGCGATCTTCCACCCTGCCATTAACATGCGCGCCGCCACCGTGATGTCTTCGGAGACGATGCTGTTCTTCGGGAATCCCCCAACGTCTTCGAGCGCGATGCGGCGATACATCGCGAAGCTGTTGGAACAGAAGGCAGCCTTGAAGCCGAGATCCGTGCGGCTCTCAAACGTCCTCACCTGCGATGTAGCGGGGTAGTTGAACAACCGGCTATGCTGTTCGATGGGACCGGCTTGCGGCCGGGGCGTCTGGCGTCCATAGGCTGCGCCGACCATCCTGTCATCGAACGCCCTGCAAAGCTGTTCCACCGCATCGGGGTAGACCAGAACGGCGTCCTGCGTCATAAACAGCAGGAACTCGGCCCAGGGGAGATGTCCGCATGCAGACTGCCGGGTGCAGCCATGACCGAATTCGGATTTGGGAATGCACACGAGCCGGTAGCCGCTTTGCCGGGCTAGTGTGCGGGTTCCATCCGAGGAAGAGGAATCGATGATGAGGACCTGCTCGCCGCTGAGACCCTGCTGATCGAGCCCAGCGCGCAAGGCCTGCCAGTGGCGAGCCGCATTGTACGTCGGTATGACTACGCCGACATGCTCCAGCCGTGCTTTGGAGCTGTCAGCCTGCACGTGGAACTCAGAGATCGACGTAGTTCGCAGCTGATCCGGGTTTTTGCGACGTTGCAGCAAAATGGCCTAAGTCACAATCTAGCGAGTTGCCGGAGTTTGTCAAATACCTGTGGCGGAAAACGGCAACTCTGGTCAGAAAACGTGCAAAAGATTGACCATCTTGGGATGGCAAACTGCTCCATTCCCCGCGTTCTGCCTAAATGCGAGCCGCAGATCTCCCTTTCCGGGTTGAGGTAGGCGGAGGCTGCGCCGCACCGTCGCCTGAAGGCTCACATCCTTCAAGGAGCGATGAAGAGGGCAACGACACCAAAGGTATAGCGCCTTCACCCAGAGGCGGTATTCAGCTACACGGAGGTAACTGTCACATTACCGGTATGCGAATGACTCTTACCGCGCAAACCTCGGAACGGTTCATGCCAAACATGTACTCGGTTCCCGTCTTCCTTATGATTCGTCCCGCGTCCGGCTTGCCCGGCGAGTACTCCTATGCGACCGATAGCCGGACGCTTCTCGCCATGCTGAAGCAGCAGACCGATCTTTCCGCTCCCGTGCTCGATCGCTTCATGACCGAGTTGAGTTGCGCGCCCAGTGCCCGGCTCTGGGCTGTGGATCTGGACGATCGCACGCTGCAAAAGATCGGGTACTTTGTCGACTGATTGTCTTCGGGGATTGATCGCCTTCGGGGATCGCCACCGATCCGAGCGGCTGAGAGCACGCTGAGGCTTCCGGTTTTTCCAGGTTGGTGGAAATTAGCACACCCCGACGCATTTCCGAGGGCTGATAGCTCGGAAGTTGTAACGGAAAGGTAGGGAGCGTATTCCCTTCCTAAGGAGTTCTTCTTAGACTGACGAGATCGGATCCTTGCTGAGTCGTGCCCGTGCAAATACCTGAAGATTGCCTCATCTCGGAGCTGGACCGCCTCTCAGGCCTTGCATTTCGCCGGCTGAGGTTGCCCCCGGCTCTGGAAGACTCCTACGAGGAAGCGACGCGCGCCGCCCGATGCAAGAGGCTCTGGCTGGAGGGTCTTCTTGGGATCGTCCTGTTTGACGTCTTTTTGCTGCTGGATCATGCCGTCTCCGCCTCGCACTTCAGGCTGGCATTGCTGGTGCGCCTGGGTCTCGTGACACCGCTAGCTCTCCTGGTAAACGGCAGCATGTTGTTGCAGCCAACGAAGCTATGGCGCGAGGGAAGCATCGCTTTTGTCAGCTGTCTGGCTGGCCTGGCCGAGCTCGCGATCGAAAGCAATCGAAGCGCAACGGAGTCCGCTTACGCGCAGTTCGGCATGGTGGCGGTAGTCCTGTTCGCGAACACGGTCATGAGGCTCCGCTTCCCATTTGCGATTGCTGCTTCGCTCGTCACGGCGGCCGGGGAGGTCGTCTTCCTTGCTGACGACCGCTTTCTTAGCCACGGCGGCAAGCTATTGGGCCTCTCCCTCACGCTGAGCACGATGCTGGTCACCCTGATAGCCAACTACGGCCAGAATCGCGAGGACCGGCTGAACTTCCTGCTCTGCCTGCGCGCGGATACGCTGATTGCCAAGCTGACGCGGGTGAACAGCGCTTTGGCCGAAGCCGCGCACGTGGATAGCTTGACGGGAATTGCGAATCGACTCGCTCTTGAACAGCGGCTCGGCGTGCTTTGGGACGCCGCCCTGAAAAAGGGCAGCGTTCTTTCTCTGATCCTGATCGACATCGATCATTTCAAGCGTCTCAACGATACCTATGGTCACCTTTATGGCGACAGGGTCTTGAGGCGCATAGCCCGTCTCCTCTCAGAAGCCGTGCGCAATAAGGAGGACTTCGTGGCCCGGTTTGGAGGCGAAGAATTCATCGTGCTTCTGCCCGGGGCAACGAAGGATTCCGCGGTGAGGGTTGCGGAGCGTCTTAGAGGTCTGGTGGAGCTGGCCGGACTCCCGGCTTTGGAAGCAAGTGGCACTCTGGAGGGAGCGAGTGCAACGATCTCCTGTGGTGTCGCCTCCGCTTCGCCGCTCGAGTGTGAGGGGGTTACGGAACTGCTGGAGGCGGCCGATCAGGCGCTGTACCAGGCAAAGCGGCAGGGTCGCAATCTGGTTCGCGACGCCGGTGTTTCTGCGCTTGTCTGAGGGGTAACTGGCAGTCATTTAAGGAACGTCTGATAAGTCCAATCCTTTAAAGGGTACGGCTTCAGCCCACACATAAACGCCCTGGAAGGCAGCGGCGGCGGCTATGGCAGTATTCCTGATGATGTACCCAAGGTCGATGCCGTTTGCGCTAGTTTTCCTCAAGAAAACTGGCCTGCATACTGTTTCACGAAGTCACAGTTTCAGGAATACTGCCCTAAGATTGTGCGCTGCCCGTTAGGTCAGTTCCCTGCGTCTCCGGCAATGCCAGAACGCCCACGATCATCAAGGCGTACGCGATTCCGGCAAACAGCGCGATGACCCGCCCCAGCGCAGCGTGCGCACTGAAGTGACCGACCAGTGTTGGAAAAATCGCCCCGATGCCACGGCCCAGATTGTAGGCAAAGCCCTGGCCTGAGCCGCGCAGCTGTGTCGGGAACAACTCGGTGAAGAACGAACCCATGGGCGAGAACGAACCGGAAGGGAAGAAGCCCAGCGGAAAGCCCAGAAACAGCATCGCCCGATTGCCGATGGGCAGACCGCTGTAGAGCAGCACGACCGCGAGCGAACAGGCCGCAAACAGAATCAGCGTAGAGCGGCGGCCTAATTTATCCGTGAGCCACGCGCCCGTGAGATAGCCACAGAACGAGCCCGTGATGATGACCAGCAGATACATGCTGCTGTGCATGACGGACAGCCCGCGGGTGCTGAGATACAGCGGAAGAAATGTGGTAACGGCGTAGTAGCCGCCCTGGGCGCCGAGCGCGACGGCCGAGGTCAGCAGCGTTACCCGCAGAATCTCCGGCGAGAAGATATCCATTGCCCGGAGCCGGCCTTTGGACAGGCGGGTCTCGCCGGCGGTCTGGTAGACGTGGGACTCCGCTACGTGGCCGCGGATGTAGAACGCCAGAAACGCCGGCAGAATGCCGATCCAGAACAACGCACGCCAGGCGAGGTCCGGCCGCAGCACGGCATGAAAAAAAGCAAAGAAGAGCGCAGCCAGAGCCCAGCCGATGGCCCATCCGCCCTGCACGGTGCCGACGGCCCGACCGCGAAAGCGGCTGCGTATCGTCTCGCCCACCAGCACGGAGCCCACGGCCCACTCGCCGCCGAATCCGAGCCCTTGCATCCCGCGTGCCACGAGCAATTCCGAGAAGTTGTTGCAGAAGCCGCTGAGAAAGGTGAACAGGGCAAACCAGAGGATGCTGATCTGCAAAATGCGCACGCGCCCGAAGCGATCCGCAGCCAGACCGGCCAGCCAACCGCCCACGGCGGAGAGCAGCAGCGCCGAGGTGCTCAGCAGCCCAGCCTGCTGCCGGCTGATGTGCCAGATGAGGATGAGGCTCGGCAGCACGAAGCTGTAGACCATCACGTCGAGGCCGTCCAGCATCCATCCGCTGAAGGTCGCAAGCAGTGCGGAACGCTCGTTAGCGGTCAATTGCGTCAGCCAGAATGGCTCTTTGTTATGCATCCGGTAGCCGCCTCCTCACCATTCCCAAGCAGTTCGCTCTGTCCCTCTGATTTTGGGAGTTGTCATCCTGAACGCAGTGAAGGACCTGCTTTCCTCCGGCGTTGAAACGCGGTACAGCAAAAAGCAGGTCCTTCCCCTTCGGCTTCGCTCAGGGTCAGGATGACAATTTTTAGGAGGTGAACGCTCGATTCACCCCTATCGTCCTCACATCTCACCTAGTTCCGTTCCCACGCGCTTACCGCTTTGCCGGATCGCCCCAGCCGCCGCCGCCGGGGGTCTCCATGCGGATCAGGTCGCCGGCGTGCGCATGGAGGCTGCTCTTGGCCGCCAGCGTGGTCTCCGTGCCATCCGCCCGCTGCAGCAGCGTGCGTCCAACCGCACCGCCCGTTCCGCCTGCGAGTCCGTAGGGCTGAAAACGGCGGCGATCGCCGAGCAGGGTCACCTGTGCGTCGGTCAGCAACTCTACCTCGCGAATGATGCCGTCGCCGCCGCGGAACTGACCTTCGCCGCCCGATCCCGGCCTGTAGCTGTAGGAGCGCACACGGAAGGGGTAAGCATATTCGAGCGCCTCCACCGGCGTGTTCAGCGAGTTGGTCATGTGGCAATGAATGCCCGAAATGCCGTCGCTGGTGGGACGCGCGCCCATACCGCCGGCGGTGGTCTCGTAGTAGGTGAAGGGGATGTCGAAGCGCGTGTCCCATCCGCCGATGGTGAGATTGCTCATCGTGCCGTAACTGGCCGCGGGCACACGCTCCGGTATAGCTTTGGCGAGCGCACGCAGCAACACATCCACGATGCGCTGACTGGCCTCCACATTACCGCCCGCGACCGCCGCCGGTGGCCGCGCGTTGACGATGGTGCCCGCCGGTGCCTTGACCGCGATGGAATGCATGAGCCCGGCGGTGGTGGGCGCATCGTCGGTCAAAAGGCAGCGAAACACATAGAAGGCCGCGGAAAAGGTGATGGGATACACCGCATTGATGCTGCCGCTGACCTGCGGCGAGGAGCCCGCAAAGTCGATCTCCGAGCTGCCCGTCTCAGGGTCGAAGTCGATGCGCACCGCGATGCGGATGGGATCATCCGTAACCCCATCGCTGTCCATAAAATCCTCGGCTTCAAAGCTGCCTTGCGGCATCTTGCGCAACTCGGCCCGCATCAGCCGTGCGCTGTATTCAATCAATTCATCGGCAAGCGCATCGATCTTGGCGAGCCCATACTTCGCGACGACCTCGCGCAGGCGCCGCTCCCCCACGCGGCAGGCGCCGATCTGCGCCGCCAGATCACCTTCTCGCTCTTCGGGTGTACGCACGTTGTGCAGAATCAGTGAAAGCACCTCCGCATTCATCTCTCCCGCGCGGATCAGGCGAATGGGCGGAATGCGAATGCCTTCCTGAAAGATCTCCCGCGCCGGTCCCATGGAGCCCGCAAACATGCCGCCGACATCGGAGTGATGGGCGCGCGCGGCCGCATAAAACGCGGGTTTTTGGCTGTCGTCCCCATCGCCGCTGCCCTCGATAGCGCCGCTATCTTTGATAAAAATTGGTAGCACCAGCGTGATGTCCGGCAGATGCGTTCCGCCCGCATAGGGATCGTTCAAGATCGCGAGGTCACCCTCTTCCAGTGTCATCGTATTTACGACGGCTTCGACCGAGAGCGGCATCGAGCCGAGATGCACCGGCATGTGATCGCCCATGGCAATGACACGTTGATGCCGATCGAACAAGGCGCAGGAGTAATCGCGTCGCTCCTTGATGTTCGGCGAGATCGCGGTGCGGCGCAACGCCGCGCCCATCTCTTCTGCGATGGAGTGAACGCTGTTTTGAAAGATCGCGAGCTCGATGGGGCTGATGGATTGCTTCATCATGCTTGCACCTCAATGACCAGGTTGCCGAGCGCATCCACACGCAGCACATCGCCGGGCGGAAGAATGGTGGCGGAGCTGTACTCCAAGATAATCGCGGGCCCGGCGAGGGTATCTCCGGCGATCAAGGCGTCGCGTTGATAGAGCCGGGTTTCTGTAAATCCCGAATCGAAATGGACCTGCCGTGTACCCATCAGCGCCTGCGACCCATCGCCCTCGCGTATGGGTTGCGAAGGCAGTTCAAAGGCCTCGGCTGCGGAAACGAGACGCACGCGAACGTTCACGATCTCGACCGCTCGGTCTTTATTGGCAAACCCATAGCGGCGTTTGTGCAACGCATGGAAGAGCTCAGCCATCGATGCACCGTAGGGGATGTTGAGTTCGTATCCCTGTCCTCGGTAGCGAAGATCGACGGAGCGGAAGACCTGCCCTTGAAGGCCCTGGTTGGCAAACTCCTCCACGCCCATGGCTTCGAGTTCGGCGAAGTGCGCCTCGGGGTTATCTCCGAGCGCGAGCATCACGGTGCGGGAGTACTCGCGCGTGGTATCCGCGAGCAGAATGCCGACCGCCGAAAGAGCTCCGGGCAGCGCGGGCACAAGCACCCGCGGCACACTCAGCGCACGCGCCAGCGCGCATCCATGCAGCGGGCCGCCGCCGCCAAACGCTACCAGCGTAAAGTCACGCGGATCATAGCCACGCTCGACGGAGATGACACGGATCGCCTTCTCCATCGAGGTCTCGACGAGTTTCAGGATGCCCGCAGCGAAATCTTCTACCGTTGCAATCGGTCCCTTTGACTCGTTCATGTAGCGCTGCATGCGATCGACATCGAGCGCAACCGATCCGCCTAAGAAACTCTGCGTATCGAGCCGCCCCAACGCAAGATTGGCGTCCGTCACCGTGGGCAGTGTGCCGCGCCCGAAGCAGATGGGTCCGGGATCGGAGCCGGCCGACTCCGGCCCGACGCGCAGCAGGCCCCCCGCATCGAAGCGCGCCAGAGAACCGCCGCCCGCGCCGGCCGTGTGGATGTCCAGCATCGGCACCCCGATCGGCACGCCCGTGATGATGGATTCGTTGCTGATGTGCGGTCCGCCTGCTTGTCCATCGACCAGACAGACGTCAGTGGACGTGCCGCCCATATCGAAGCCAATGATGCGATCGAAGCCCGCCATCTGCGCGAGTTTGAACGCACCGATCACGCCGCCTGCGGGGCCGGAGAGCATGGTGCGCACCGGCTCCGCCGCAGCCAGCCGTGCCGGGATAATACCGCCTGAAGACTGCATCACCTCCAGCCGCCCACCCTTGTAGTTTTCTGCCACGCGGCTTGCAAGGCTTGCGATATAGGAACCCACCTTCGGCGCAACGTAGGCGTTCGCCACGATCGTGGAGGCACGCTCGTACTCGCGAAATTCGGGCAGAATGCGATGCGAGATCGACAGCGGCAGACCGAGCCGTTCGCAAGCCGCCGCCACTCTCGATTCGTTTACGCGATTCGCGAAGGAAAACAGCAGCGACACCGCAACCGCATCGGCGCCGGCCTCCGCAATGGTCTTGAGCAGGGCATCGAGCTCCGTCTCATCAACAGGAAGCAACACCTCGCCGCGCGCGCTTACACGTTCCGTAATGCCGAAACGCAAATCCGGCGGCACAAGGCAATCCGGTGCGGGCTGGAACCAGTCATAGAGCTTCGGACGCGCCTGTCGGCCAATGGCAATCGTGTCTTCAAAGCCCTTCGTCGTTATGAAGGCGACGCGGCCGCCCTTGCGCTCGAGCATCGCGTTGGTGCCGACCGTTGTTCCGTGCCGTACGTCCACACCGTCGCCTGCGCCTACGCGCCGCAGCCCTTCCAGCACGGCCCGGCCAGGGTCGTCCGGTGTGGAGAAGACCTTCAGCGCGGTGAGCTTGCCTTCTTGAAAGCTGACGATGTCAGTGAACGTGCCGCCCGTGTCGATGGCTACCCGCATGAGGCGATCCCGGTGGTTGCGGTCATAGGCTCTGTCTTTAGTTTCATCTGTGGTTCAGGCTTTGGTGAATGCCCGTGCATGCGTCTTGCGACGGCGCTTGGGCGCAGCTGCGCTGGTGGTGGACAACGAAGGCAGCCAGACCGATTGACTGAAGTGGTTTGGCACTGCTTTATCGCGAAGATTCACAGAGCGCAGATCGACCTTCTGACTACGTTCCACTGTTTTGTTGAGGTGATCCAAAGCCTTGGCACGGGCGACGTCGGCTTTGCGTGAACTGAGAGCACGCACCAGCTCACGATGCTCATCCACCAGCGCAGGTCCGTAGCTATCCATCACGATGACTTGGTAGTAGTAGCGCATCAGCCGCGTCTGCACGTTAGTCACGATCTCTAGCAGCGCCTGATTTTGACTTGCCACCGCAATGGCGATATGGAAGTTCTTATTGCATTCGAGAAAGGTGTAATAGCTGTTCTTCTGGCCCGCGTGGTACTCGTACGAGGCCCAGCCCGTGATCTCCTTGAGCTGTTCAGGCGTGGCGCGCTCCGCCGCAAAGCCCGCGACCGCAGGCTCTACAACCGTCTGCAGTTCATAAAGGTTCCGGTACTCTTCAATGGTGAGAGCGGGGATGGTGTAGCCGCGAAAGGGAACCATCTGCATCAAGGATTCATTGCACAGCCTGCGGCACGCCTCGCGCACAGGGGTTCGACTGCCATGGAATTGCGCGCACATCTCCAGCTCGGAGACGGATAGGCCGGGGGCTAATTTGCAAGTGACGATTTCCTGCTTCATCTCGCGGTAGATACGGAGTGCTTCGGTCATCTCGGCTGTTCTCGTGTACTCAGGGTATACAAACCGCGTCAAGGTATAGCGGACGCCGTTTGCATCCGTCAACACGTCAGCGTGAAAACCCTGGCTCTCGCTCCGCTTGCGGCGCGCGTCTTTCCATCCCGTGATCAAACCACCTCTTTTCAATGGGTTGCCCTCTGTGAAGCGTCCCGGCCGGTTCCCTCCATCTGCTTGTTGGCCACCGGTGACGTGTTCACGGTCTGCTGCGCACCCAGGATCTTCCACTCGGTGATCCGCCCCTGCATCGCTTCCATCGCGGTTTGGTATACGGCTGTCTCCTGGGCCGTCGGCGCATCGCCGCCGGTGTGCACGGCGTTCAGATCCGCATTGAGCAGCGCCTCGATCTGTACCAGACCCATGCCGCGACCGTCTTCCGCATCGGTATGATCCAGCAGCTTCTGCAGGGCTTGCGCGTCGCTCTTCTGCGACGCGAGTTCTTTGCGTACCTCCGCGATGATCCCTTCGGCCTCACGGCAGGCAGCGTAGAGCTTACGGCCGAGTTCGAACTGCGCGTTCAGCGAAGCTTCCGTCGCCGCAGAGCGGGGGTCTATCACGACCTTCAAACTACGCGTCAGCTGCGTCCCATCCACATCCAGAACAACACGGTACACACCGGGCACCGCACGTGGGCCTGTCGGCGGCCCGCCGCTGCCCTGGTTGGGCAGGTTGGCGTCAACCTCGCCTGTGTCGTTCCACGAAAGGCTCCAGGCGAAGCGATGCATGCCAGGCTCGACGGATAACGGAGCCGGATGCAACACCCAGGCATCCGCGACGACGGCTCTGCGCTCCCGCGGGGGAGTCATCCTGTCGGAAGAGAATGCGCGGACGAGCTCACCTTTCGCGTCGTAGATGCTCAGCGAAACCTTATGCGCAGCAGCGGGCAGATAGTAGTCGATCTGCGCGCCCTCATCGGGGTTGCCGGCGGTCGGTTCATCGATGGGTACACGCGTGCTCGGAAATGGATCATGATCGACGCGAACCGCAGTCGCGGGCTGGTAGAAGAACGGCTTACGTGCCTGGTTCGCCTCCACCACCTGCCGCAGCGGAGCGATGTCGTCCATGATCCAGAATGCCCGGCCGTGGGTCGCGATGACAAGATCGTCTCCATGCACATCAAGATCGCGCACCGAGGTTACGGGGAGATTGCTCTGCAGCGGCTGCCAATGGTCGCCGCTGTTGAACGAGACATAAACGCCGAACTCCGTTCCTGCAAACAACAGATCCTTGCGCTTTGAATCCTCGCGCACGGCATAGGCAAAGCTCGGCGCGCTGATGCCCTCGTTGATGCGCTGCCACGTCTTGCCAAAGTCCCGCGTGCGATACAGGTACGGCTCGCGATCACTCAATCTATGCCGGTCCACAGCGATGTAAGCCACAGCCGGATCAAAGTGCGAGGCTTCGATGAGCGAGATCTTGCTCCAGGGTCCAAGCCCCGGAGGCGTGACATTCGTCCAGTACACGCCACCATCGCGGGTGAGGTATACCAGGCCAGTTTCGCTGCCGGTCCAAACCGTTTTAGCTTGCAATGGTGAAGGCGCGATGGTGTAGATCGTGCCGTACCCGCGCGCTGCGGCGTCGGCTACGGTTGGTGGAGACGCTGGTTCAGCAGGTGATGGCAATCGCGGTTTCGCCCCGGTGAGGTCCGGGCTGATGCGGTCCCAACGATTGCCGCCGTCGCTAGATCGCAGGAGATATTGTGTGCCGAAGTACAGCGAATGTCCATCGGCCTGTGACATCACGAGCACGGGTGTCCACGTGTCGCGATACTTGCGATCAGAGATATTCGTGCCCGGTCCGCCGACCAGCGGCCAGGGCGTGATGTCCTTGGAGAGCGATGTACGCCGGTCGAAGCGCACCACCGAGCCGTTCGGTCCGCTGACATACAAAAACTGCTTGTGCACGCGATCCACAGCCACATAGCCGCTTTCACTTTGCGCGGCGATGAACCAGTCACGCGCGTTCAGGCGTTCATGATCGCTGCGGCTGAGCACGCCCGCGGTTCCATCGTCCTGCTGTGCGCCAAAGACAACGTAGGGGAACGAATCATCCGTCGCGACGTGGTAAAACTGCCCTGTCGGTTGGTTATACCAGGATGTCCATGTCTTGCCGTGATCAATGCTGATGGTGGTGCCATGGTCTGTTCCCAGCACCATGCGATTTGCGTCCTTGGCATCGATCCAGAGCTCGTGATAGTCATCGCCGCCGGGCGCGCCACGCACGATTCCGAGCGTCCTGCCGCCATCCTCCGAGCGGTACAGCGCTGTGTTCGGTATATACAGAACTGACGGATGCAATGGATCCACGGTGATGCGGCTGAAGTACCATGCGCGTCCGGTCAGCCGTGGATCGCCGTTGCGATACTCCCAGGTTTCGCCGCCATCATCGGAGGCATAGATGCCGGGCTTGGGCGCATCGATCAACGCATAGATGTGTTGACCATCGGGCGATACAGCAACTCCCGAGCGTCCCCACTGGCCATCAGGAAGGCCATGTCCTTGGAGATGCTGCCAGGTAGAGCCTCCATCGCGCGAGCGATACAGGCCGCTGCCTGGGCCATCGATGGCAGGGTACTGACTCCAGGGTGGCCGATGGCCGTTCCACATGCACGCAAAGAGCAGATTGGGCTGCTGCGTCGCAAGCGCAAGGTCGGCAACCCCGGTGCTGTCGTCTGTGTACAGCACCTTGCGCCAGCTTTCGCCACCATCGATGGATTTGTACACGCCGCGATTCTTGCTGGGGCCGTAAGGATCACCGAACGCGCCGGCATACACGATCTTTGGATCCGTTGGGTCAACAACCATGCGGCTGATCTGGCGTGTGTCGTCGAGACCTAAGTGTGTCCAGGAGGCGCCGCCATCGTTCGACTTATAAATGCCATTACCGGATGCCAGATCCGAGCGTATATCCGTCTCTCCGGTGCCCACATACACGGTCTGCGGATCGGACGGCACAACCGCGAGCGCACCCACGCTCGCCACACGCTGCGTATCGAACATCGGTGACCAGACCATGCCCGCATCTCCGGTCTTCCAGACGCCGCCGTCGACAGAACCGAAGTAAAAGACCGGCGATCCGCCCGAGACGCCTCCAACAGCAACGGCACGGCCAGCGCGGAAGGGGCCGATGAGTCTCCAGTGCAAGCCATTGAAGAACTGTGGGTCGATTGTTTGTGTAAAGGCCGGTATCGCGAGCGACAGCAGTGTAAGCATCGCTGTGACACGAAGAAGCAGAGAACACGCTGCCAAGCGCGCCTTCCATGTTCTGTTCGCGTTCGCCTTCACTCCAATCACAAACTCCCCTGTGCAACAGCTATCGTGCTTCTACCTTCGCCTGCGTCTTGGCATCGGCAGGCGGCGTGGAGGGAACAGGCTTCACAAGATTCTCGTAAAGCAACGCGTAGGTTGCCAGCCAGTGCGTGCCCAGATAGCCGGCCTGCCCCATTTTGGTAAAGCCCTGGCTGGCACTCATGCTGGCCAGTCGCCGGTACGCCGCAACCCGCGGTTCATTCGACGGCAGATGGTTCGCGATCGTGACGAGGTCGGCGGCACGCTGCAAATTCAGCCCGATCAGATGCGCATTGGGCAGCCCTTCTTCATCCGTCCCGGTGGTGTCGCGATTGTTGCCGTGTACAGCGTCAATCTCCTTCGCATACACCTGAAACTCTTCCGCATACACGGGCGGCATAAAGGCGTCGAGCCACGTGCTGTACTCCGCGGGCTGCATCACTCGACCCATCAATGCGGCCTCGGCAAGGCAGGGTGAAGCGAACTCACCGAACACCGGTTCAGCCGCCGTGGCACAGTGTTTATCGCCACCGAAAAGACGCAAGGCCGTGTCATGAATCACCTGCTCTGTCGCGGCGTCATGCGTCAGAGCCGTGTAGTCCAGAGCAAATCCCATGGTGAGCCCGGTGTTGGGATGAAGGCCGACGCGCACTGGATAATCCAGCGTGCGCAGATACTGCACATACTGCTCGGTCATCCACTTCGCCAGCGGCTCCAAGGCGGTGGCGACCTTCTGGCCATCGGGATCGTTCCAACTCTTCGCCTCGCCGTACAACTTCAACAACCAGGTGTAGCCATAGGGCTTCTCAAAATCCGCAGCCGGGCCTTCAAGGTGCGTGAAGTAGTTCAACTCGCCATCGATATTTTCTTTGCGGAAATGATTCTCCAATTCGTTGCGAATCGCAGGGGCTACCGCGATCGACGGATCGCCCTTCATCAGCGACACCATCATCCACGTGGAGTTCACAGCGGAATGCCAGTCAAAACAGCCAAAAAATGCGCGGTGATCCGGATACTGCTCCAGCAGGTGAGGCTTGTCTTCGTGCTGCCAAAGATAGTTCACGCGATCCGGCGGCAAAACCTGCGGATGATCTTCACAGCCCAACGGATTCGCAGCCAAGGTCAGCCTCTCGACTTCGCTGTAGGTGGGCGGTTCCGCGGCGGGCAGCTTCTTCATGTACTGTGCAACCTTAGCGTTGTCCGCCGCCTGGGCGCCTGCAAGCGGTGCTCCCAGCAGGCTTATGGCCAGCAGTGTTCTTATTCTCTGCATCGAAATCTTCCCCTTAAAACTTTCCCTCTAGAACCGTTGACCGTTGAAGAGAACAAACAAGCGCACAGGCTATTCAGTCTTTCCCGTTGGCGCATTGATTGGCGTAGGTGGCGTCGTCGGCTTGGGGGGTCCAAGCGGCGCTGGGCCCACGCGCTCGTTCTCATACAGAACCGCATACGTGCCGAGCCAATGCTGCCCTTCATAGCCCGCGTCTCCGAACTTGTCATATCCCTGGCGTGCGCTGAAGGCTGCCAGATTGCGGTACACCGCGATACGCGAATCACCTTTGGGCAGAGCGTAGGCAATGGTCAACAGATCCGTTGCACGCTGAAAGTTGAGCCCAATTTCATGTGCCTTCACCGTCATCTGCACCTGGCGATCGGGTCCCGAGGCGCTTGCATGGCTGGTGTCGATCGGCTTGGCGTACACCTGAAATCCTTCGGCATACACCGGCGGCAGAAAGGCTTCGAGCCACTTCGCATATGCCGGTCCTTGCATCACGCGGCTCATCAACGCAGCCTCGCTCAGGCAGGCTGAGATCTGATCGCCACTTGCAGGCTCCAGCGCCGTGGGACAATCCTTGTCCTTACCGAACAGCCTTGTTGTATTTGCCTGTAACGCTGTCAGCAGCGTGGTGTCTTCGGCGAGATAGGCATAATCCATGGCGAGCGACATCGACCAGGCCGTATTGGCCTCGGTGCCCGTACGGTACGGATACTTCAGGTTGTAGAAGTAGAAGACCAGCCGCTCCGACATCCACTTCGCCAGGGGCTGCATGGCGTCCGCGAGTTTCTTGCCGTCCGCAGTCGGCCAGCTCTTGGCCTCACCATAGAGTTTCAGGTACCACACATAACCGTAGGGCTTCTCATAATTCGTTGCCTGCCCTTTCAGGTTATTGAAAAAGGCATATTCGCCATCCATATTCGATTTCTTGAAGTGATTGGTGTCGATATCCTTGATGTCGCTGGTTACGCCCATCTTCGGGTCCTGCTTGAGAAGGGAGAGCAGCATCCAGATCGAGCCGGCCGCAGACTGCCAATCGGTGCAGCCGAAAAAGGCATGGTCCTTGTCGTATCCCTCAGGCAGCGTTGCCGGTTTTGCGTACTGCCATAGATAGGAATTCCGGTTGAGTGGCTCCTCCTCCGGCCGATCGGTGCAGCTGATGGCAGAGGCCGCAAGCATCTCGCGAACTCCCTCATCAAATACCGGCGAGGTTGCGGGTGGCAGCTTCGCCGCATAGGCGGCTACCTGCGCTGTGTTGCTCTGTGCACCCACGGCCACCGTGAAGAGAAGCAGGCCGAGTAAGGTGAAAACGGCTAATCGCATACGCAATCCTTTGCATCAGGCTGGAGACCCCACAGCTTTTATAGGGAAGAGTTGTGGAAGTCTTGTGATTAGAAGGTGTAACGAGCTGCGACCTCACCAATCTGTACTGTTCCCGCGGCGGTAGGTGTGCCGAAGGTGGACGAATAACCGGTAGTAATCAGGCTGGTGAAGTTGTTTCTGCCGAATAGGTTAAATGCTTGCCCGATGATCTCCAGCTTTCTTGCATCGTGCTGAAAGAAGTACTTTGAAATCCGAAGATCGAAGTCTTCGTACTTGGTGGAAGAGATGGAGCTGGAGGATACGGAGCCTAGACCTAAGGTGGTGCGATAGGCATTCAGGGCTCCAAAATCGAGGTTGCGGTTGCCTTGATCGCGCGTTGTTCCCGGAACGTATTGTGCTGTTCCGTCCGCATTCGTCGCTGTAGTCGTTACGCTGAAGGGCAATGAGCTGCGGAAGGTGAAGATACCGCCCAACATGATCTTACCGGGAAGCAGCACCGAGCCGCTCAATACCACCGCATGGCGTGTGTCGATGGCAGATGGCCCGTAGTCCGCCTGCTGGTTTGCATAGTTGACGGGTGCCGCGTGCGGGTTGTTGTCGAGGCCCGAAGAAAGCGCATAGGACGCCGTGTACATGTACCGATTGCTGAAGCGTTTATCCAGCTTCAGATACAGCCCCTTGTACTCGCTCTGCGCCGACGCTGCGTGCTGCAATATCTGCTTCAGAGCAGTGTCCGGCCGCACCGTCGAAGGTGCATTCAACGGGTAGTTCAGATCGTAGACCTTGTAATCGCGCAATCCATGGTTATAGAGACCATCGGCGGAGAAGGACAAGGTGTTGTTGAGCTGGCGGCTGTATCCTAGAGAAAATTGGTGCTGGTATGGGTTGCTGAGCCCCGGTGACAGGATCGTAACGTTTGGTGCTGACGACGTGCAGTACGACGTTACGGTCTGTCCTCCATATGGATTCGGATAACCCACAGAGCTTCCCGTCGGTGCAACGATCGTGATCGGGCAGGCGATGAAGTTCAGCTTTTCGGCCTCACTCAATTCGGTTTGAATAAAGTTGTAGTAAACGCCGTAACCCGCGCGGACAACATCCTTGCTCTTCTTGAATGGATCCCACGAGGCGCCGATACGGGGACCGAAGTTGTTGCGGTCGCCACGCTGGTGGGGGTTCCCTTCCCCGGGGATGACCGGCTCAGTGGTGGTGTTGGGCGTGTAGGTATCGAGGAACGGTGAACCGTACTGGCGATCCCAGCGCAGGCCATAGTTCAACGTAAGGTTCGGCCGTGCCTTCCAGCTGTCCTCGGCAAAAAATGAGAGCTGCGTAGAAGGCAGGTAATAGACCAGCGGAACCGCACTCTGTGTGAATTCGTACGGATTGGTGAGGTTGGAGGTGTTCGCCGGATTGAAGGGCTGGTCGGTATGGAAGAAATACTCTCCATTCAGATTGACGGCACTGGCATCCGTGTACGGCACATAACTCGTATCGAACCCGGCTTTCAGCGAGTGGCCGCCCCTTTGCACCGTCACGGAGTCGTTCACCTGCCAGCGTGTTTCAACGCCCACCGCGGCGTAGTTATGGCCATATCCGAAGTCGGGGAACTGATACGCCACACTCACATTCTTGGTGTAATTGGGGTTCACCAAATCAGTCGGGCGCGTGGGCAACGGAGTGCCATAGGGTCCGAGTTCGTAGGAGATGTAGGCATACTGGAAGTGCGCCTCATTGACAATCTTCGGATTCGGCTCCCAGGTGTGACCCACCACGATGGCATGCCGCGGAATCTGCCCGTCATAACAGCCGATGGTGGTGCTGCCGCCGCAACCGTTTGCGGAGACGAGATTCCACTCCTGCGCGTAGCGAACAAAGAGTTGCTGATTGGTCGCGAGGTCTTCGTCGAGGCGCAAGGTCAACAGATGATCGTGCCCAGGCGCGGAGAATGTACCCAGGACGGAGCTGAAGTTCTGCTGCACGGCTGGAGCCACATATAGGGTGTAAGAGGTGGTTTGCTGCGTGCCGTCGTACGCGCCGTAGTAGTGGGTGCGGTTCCTGAAGATGGGGCCGCCGATGTCGAAGCCGAACTGGTTGCGGTTGTACGGGGCCCGGCCAACTCCCTCCGAGACCTCCGTCGCCTGCTGGAATTGATTGTCGGCGGTTAATGGCGTGTCGCGGAAGTATTCAAAAGCCTCGCCATGGATCTGGTTTGTGCCGCTCTTGGTGACCACCGTGGTGAAACCGCCCATCGCCCATCCGAGTTCAGCCGGAAAGGAGGCGGTATAGGTCTTGAACTCGGAGACCGCGCCCTCGGGAATATTCTGCCGCGGGTCACCCTCTTCGGTCTGCTGGTTATTCACACCATCCAGATAAAAACCGTTTGCGTAAGGATACTGGCCGCCACCCGCCTGCACGTTGCTGTAAAACGTGCGGCTGGCAGCCTGTGTCGTTCCCGGCACCAGCAGCGAGAGATTCAGGTATTGCCGGTTCAGAATCGGTAAATTTTCGATCTGCGCTTGTGTAACTACGCCGCCTACGTCATAGGCTGTCGTATCGACCGCGGCTGCCGTTCCCGTCACGGTTACGGTTTCAGAGTTGGTACCCGTCTCAAGCGTCAGGTTTTCCTGGAGATGCGCATCCAGCGAAACCACCAGGCCATTCTCGGTTTTGGGTGCGAAACTCGCCGCGGTAATGCTGAGCGAGTAGTGGCCCGGAGGAACTGTAGGGAAGCTGTACCGGCCGCTGGCAGCCGTGGTCACCTCCCGCTTGTTGCCGCTGTCCACGTTGGTAAGTATGACTTGCGCGCCTGCCACAACCGCGCCGGCGGGATCACTGATGACGCCTGCGATGTCGGCCAGACCAGATTGTGCGTGAACGACCGCTAAGTTTCCTAAAAAGGCAAACACGAGAAAAACGCTTCTGCGGAACTTCAGGATGCTCATCCTGCCTCCTAGCATTGCGAAAAGTGCGTGGTCGCGGCGGCGGTAAAGCCTCGCGCTGTGTCGTTTAGGTGCAACTTTTGGGTGACTAGCGTCGCTTATACGTTTTTGTGACAACAATGTCAATAAGCACATGAGACGCGATCTTTTGCTCAGATACTGGGGCAAAAGCTCTTCCTGCAGAATGCAGGCATCGTCTGTGTTCGGGTATCTCCGCATTCTGTACACAAGGAATGTGTTCTGCGCGCACGGGATTCCGCCTGTGATAGGAGCTATTCAGAGTAGCGAGTGGATTTCGGGATCTCTGATGAAGCGGAGGAATGAGACGTTGAGCGAGTTTCAGCCATAGCTGATTACTCGTTGGTGTGTTGAGTCTGAAGTTCGTCGTGGTATTCGGATCTTTTTACTACCCGTAAGCTTTTGAAAAGCAGGTCCTCCGCTTGCACCCCAACGAGCAAAACGCTCGCTGGGGACCCCGCCTGCGCTCAGGATGACAAACGAAAAACTGCCTACCAACAGGTAACTCGTTCTAGTCGTTGGGGAGCAGTTTTTACGAAGAGATTCCGCGACCTTTAGTTCCCGATCGGTTCCATATCGACTTCCACTTTGAGCGTATGGCTGCCGCCGCCCAGTATGAGCCCGCGTAAGGGGCTGACATCGCCGTAGTCGCGGCCCCAGGCGAGCGTTACGTGTCCGTCGGTCGGGGCTACATCGTTGGTCGGATCCATGTCCAGCCAACCCAGGTCCTTGCAGTAGGCGGAGAGCCAGGCATGAGAAGCGTCGGCGCCGATCAGCCGGGGCCTGCCCGGAGGCGGATAGGTACGCAGATAGCCGCTCACGTAGCGGGCGGCGATGTTGATGGAGCGCAGGCAGGCAATCCCCACATGGGCAAAGTCCTGACAGACACCACGGCGCTTCTCGAAGACCTCTTCGGCAGGTGTGCGCACATCCGTCGCCTTGGAATCGAAGTGGAAGTCGCGATGAATCCGTGCGGTCAGATCACGAAGCGCCTCGCGCATAGGGCGGCCGGGTGTAAAGGATTGAAGGGCGTAGGCGGCAAACTCCGGCCGCTGCCGTACCCGCGGCGATTCAAACTGGAACTGATACGCGGCTAGGCCATCAGGGGAGTGATCTTCGGCGAGCGATTGCGCCGACTCTTCCCAGGGAGGCGATGGAGATTCGGAAGCGCCAGTCGTGATGACAACTTCACTCTTCGATTCGACCACAAGCTCTTTGTGCGGCTCCTGCACGGTAAAGAAGCAAAGGGGATTGCCGAAGAAATCGACTCGCTCGGTCCGCGTTACGGGAGCGGGATAAATGTGCAGCGTGTTGCGGACCACCTGATTCCGCGCAAACGAACGCGGCTTGAGGCAGGCCACATGATTGCCGACAGAGACGGGATAGACGTATTTGTACGTGGTGCGATGGCTGACGCGGTAGATCATCTTTAGCTTAAAGTCCCATCGCGACCGGCAGCGTGCGCGCGTGGCTGAAATATTGGCTGGACAGGTTATTCGACCAGGATGGCAGAAGCCGTTCTAGCTCGGAAAGCAAGCGATGCAAACGCAAAATACTGTCTTTTCCAGCCATGGCCGAAGCCGGGTTTTGCAATGCTTCCAGATCGATGCGGCGCAAGGACGTGAGTGCATTTTGCATCGCCTGCATATCGGCCGGCTCATGGCGGGGCAGCTTTGCATACAGATCGGCGAGGTGTTCGAGTTGAAAATCGAGAGAACGCGGATTGGTTTCATCGGCCATCAGGACGTCGAGTACAGGCAATGGTTGCAGCGTGGTGTAGTAGCGTGTGCGGTACGTCATCGAGCTGTCGGCGACTTCGAGCAGAAGTCGCAGATACGTCCAGTTTTCGGCGGGGAGCGGTTTGGTGATCTCGCGCAATTGGCGGGTGAGATAGATGGCACGTTCAAGGCGACGCCCAAGACTCATAAAAAGCCAGCCCGAACCGCGATGAATATTTTCGCGTTCCATTCCCGAGAAGGCGGACAGGAGCTCAAGGCAGGTGGTCAGCATCGCCGAATACTCCAGCAGATCCGCGCCCGGCTTGCCTTGCACCGAGCGACGCATCTGGCCGATGAGCAGCATCATGTCGGCGGACAAACGTTCGCGCACATTGCCGCCGATGCGCGACACCTCGCCCAGGGTTGACGGCAGACTGTCTGGGCGTTTGCCATCGGACAACAGGGAGAGCAGCTCCTTTTCGAGTGCGGCAAATGTTGGCCGCTTGCGCTTCGGAAGTTTGCTGTGCCGCGACCCCAGGCAGCCATGCAGACACAGCAGGCTGCCCAGCTCTGTCTCCTCGGCGCGGCGTACACGCGGCACCATGGAACGCAGAATGCGCGCCATATTTTCCGCGCGTTCGACATAGCGGCCAAGCCAGAAGGTGTTGTCGGCCACGCGGCTGGGCACGACACGCGGGACGCGGCGCAGTTCGACGGGTTCATCCGGCGGCCGCAGCATGCTGAAGGTGTCCACGGGCTCGTCCCAGAGCACCCAGGCATCTTTGCTATGGCCGCCGCGTTGCATGGAAACCACCGAGCCGTTGGCTTCAGCCACGCGGACCAGGCCGCCGGGAATGGCGACCCAGCCATTGCCCGTGTTGAGCACATAGGTGCGCAGCACCACGCTGCGTGAATTGAGGCGATCGTTCTCCCAGACGGGCGCGGTGGAGAGCGCAACCTGCTCCTGCGCGACGTATTCATAGGGTCTAGCCTGCAGGCGTTCCAGAAACTTCGCCTTTTCGCGCTCGGGCAATTCGGAGCCGAAGACAGGTTCCATGCCGAGCGAGGGAAATGCCGGTTTCACCACGACAGACTCGAGGTGGTTGAGCACCCAGTCGAGTGCCTTCGGCTGCCCGCACCACCAGGTCGCGACCGAGGGCAGCTTGAGCTCTTCGCCGAGCAGATGCCTTGCAAGACCGGGCAGAAACGGCATGATGGCAGCAGATTCAATGAGCCCGCTGCCAAGCGCGTTGGCGACCTTCACATTGCCCGCGACGACCGCATCGACTAGCCCCGCTACGCCCAGCAGCGAATCGCCGCGCAGTTCGAGCGGGTCGCAGAAGCTGTCATCCACGCGGCGCAGAATGACATCCACGCGCTCCAGCCCGTCGACTGTCTTGAGATAAACGGAGCGATCGCGCACCATCAAGTCGGCTCCCTCGACCAGCGTGAAACCGAGATATTTTGCGAGATACGAGTGCTCGAAGTAGGTCTCGTTGTGCGGTCCTGGGGTGAGCAGAACGATGCGCGGATTCTCACGTGCCGCCAAGCTGTTCAGGGCAGCGCGTTGCGCGCGGAAGAAAGGCGCGAGCCGCAGAATATTGGAGCTGCGAAAGAGCTCCGGCAGCAAGTCGGAGACGATAATGCGATTTTCAAGCGCATAGCCGCTGCCCGAGGGCGCCTGGGTGCGATCAGCCAGAACCCACCAGTGGCCATCGGGCGAACGCGCCAGGTCGATCGCCATCATGTGCAGATAGCTGTGCGCCGGCACATGCACCCCTACCATCGAGCGCAAAAACGCTGGGTTCGCGTACAGCAGGGCTGCCGGAAAATGTCCGTCAGTGAGCAGATTTTGCGGACCGTACAGGTCTTCGAGCAGCAGGTTCAGCAGCTGCGCTCGTTGCATCACCCCGGCTTCGATAAAACGCCACTCCTCGGCGGGAATCAATAGCGGAACGATATCGATCTGCCAGGGACGGTCCGCGCCGCGGGGATCGCCGTAGATGTTGTAGGTGATGCCGTTCTCGCGGATGCGGCGCTCGGCGCGGGTACGCAGGCGCTCGAGCTCCTCGGGGCCGAGATCGCGCAGCGATTCCATGAGGTGCGTCCAGTGCGGCCGCGGCGTCACCCCATCGCTTGACGACTCCTCGTACGTTGCGCCATAGAGCAGAGGCGATTGGTAGAGGTCCCCGGTCATGCGCTATGCCCCGGTGCTCCGTTGCGAGCTTTGTCCTCAGATGCAGGCCAGCGCATGTCGAGCGTCATGGGAAAGACCCCGTTGTTCTCTTCTTCCGGTGCGGCGATTGGATCAACGGAAGGCGGAGACACCACGAAGCGTTGCAGGCGGCGGTCGCGCGCCTCCGCTGCGTCCGCTGGCCGCGTGGTGTGCACCGTGCCGTCGGGCGGACCGGCGAAGTAGGTGCAGCGGCCGGCTGAACGGCCCTTCCACGTGTCGATCAGCTCGAAGGTGAGTGGCGTGTGCACGGGGATTGTGGGATGCAGGGCAGCAGACAACCGGCGTGCCCGATAGCGGATACCCGCGACAGACTCTCCGGCCTTGCCTGCGGGATGGAGCGGCACTCTGCGTCCGTTGCAGGTGACCACGTAGCGTGACGCAACCGTGAGGCCCGTGAGCTTGACCTGCATGCGCTCCAGCGAGGAGTCGACGCTGCGCCCCGTGCGGCCGGAGCTGGTCTCCTCGGCGAGCACGTTCCAAGGCTCCAGTGCCTGACGCAGTTCGAGTTCTACGCCATCCACGTCGATGGATCCGATTTTGGGGAATCGGAACTCCCGGTGCGCGGCAAACCACTTGTCTTCGAATTCAAAGCCGGCCCCGTTTAAAGCGCTCAAGACCTCGCGAAAGTCGCGTTCCACGAAATGCGGCAGCATGAAGCGGTCATGCAGCGCGCTATCCCAGCGGATGAGATTGCCGCCGAAAGGCTGCTTCCAGAACAGGCAAATTAACGCGCGAACGAGCAACATCTCGACCAAACCCATCTGGTAGTGCGGAGCCATTTCGAAGGCGCGCAGCTCCAGCAGACCGAGGCGCAGCCCCGTGCCTTCGGGTGGATACAGCTTGTCGATGCAGAACTCGGCTCGATGGGTATTGCCCGTTACATCGACGAGCAGATTGCGGAACAGGCCATCGAGAATGTGAGGAGGGCAGTTGTGCTCGGGCAGGTGGCTGAAGGCGAGTTCCAACTCATACAACGCGTCCACACGCGCCTCATCGACACGCGGATACTGGCTGGTTGGACCAACGTACATGCCTGAGAAAAGATACGAAAGCGATGGGTGGTTCTGCCAGAACGCGACCATGCTGCGCAGCAGGTCGGGCCGGCGCAGCAGGAGGCTGTCGGGCATGGTCGCGCCGCCGAGCACGATGTGACTGCCGCCGCCGGTGGCGAGATGACTGCCATCGTAGGCGAATTTTCCGGCGATCAGGCGATGGCGCTGCGCCTCTTCGGCGAGGACGGCGTTGAGTTGCTCGAGCTCGTCCCAGTTGCTTGTGGGGGGAAGGTTCACCTCAAGCACACCGGGGTCGGGCGTGAGGCTGAACGAGCGTACACGCGGGTCAAACGGCGGCGTATAGCCTTCGATCCACACCGGCTTGCGGAGGTATTGGCAGGTGTCCTCGATCGCCGCGATGAGGTCGAGATAATCCGCGATCACGGGGATGTAGGGCAAGAAGACATGCAGTCGTCCCTCACGCGCCTCCACGCACAACGAGGGCCGGATGAGCTCCGTGGCCGCTTCCGCGTTCTCCGGAATCGGGGGCAGCGTATCGACTATAGGTTCGCTCGCAAACAGCTCGGGGCGTCGCGCCGGGTGCGTAGGAAGCTGAATGCGGTCTTGAAAAGGCGCGTCTTCGCGTTCGTAAACCAGGGTATCCGGGGCGACCCAGGGCATGGACTCCACGAGAATGCGATAGCCGATGGGCGAATCGCCCGGGGAGAGCACAAGCCGCTCCGGGCGAGGAAACCAGAGCTGGCTCGACCACGCCAGGCGCCCTTCCGGCTGGCGGCGTCGCAGCGGGAGAATGTAGCCGGCGGGGGTGTCGTCGTCTTCGGAGTTAGTTGCATATCCGGGTGGCTCGAAGGCCGGCAAAATGTCGCTGGAGCTCACCTGCAGGCGGCGCGTGATGGCCTGCAGGAAGGTAAGGGCATCGGCCTGCATAAAACCGTACTGCCCATCTTCCACCGCGAACAAATCGCCGTTCTCCCACACCGGTACACCGTCGATGCGCGAGATGCAGTGAAACGCCCAGCGCGGCAGCGCCTCGCCGGGATACCACTTGCCTTGCCCAAGCTGCAGCAGTGCGCCGGGAGCGGTGCGCTCACGGAGAGAACGAATCAATGCCAGCCCGCGGGTTCTCTTCAGCGGGCCCAGGGCCTCGATGTTCCACTGCGGACTTTCGGGCTCGTCGATGCCGACATAGGTAGGCTCGCCACCCATGGTCAGGCGGACATCCAGTGCTTCCAGTTGCTGGTCGACGCCGTGCGCCACCTCGCGCACGTTCGCCCAGTCCGCATCGCTGTAGGGCTTGGAGAGCCGTGCGGCTTCATTCAACCGCCGTACGGTCATTGCGTGGCTGAAATCCACCCCCGAGGGCTCCACCGTGCCGCCAAGCGGAGCAGCCTGCAGAGGCGTAGGCGCGCAGGCGAGCGGGATGTGGCCTTCCGCCGTGAACAGGCCGGAGGTGGGATCGAGCCCCACCCACCCCGCACCAGGCAGATACACCTCCGCCCAGGCGTGGAGGTCGGCGGTGTCCTCCTTCGGACCTTTGGATTCCTCCGGGCCCTCGTCCTCGTCCGCAAGCTGGATCAGATACCCGGAGACGAATCGCGCCGCAACCCCAAGCTGGCGGCAGATCTGCACCAGCAGCCAAGCGGAGTCGCGGCAGGAGCCGGAGCGCTGCGCAAGCGTCTGCTCACAGCTTTGCACGCCATGCTCCAGCCGGGTGTTGTAGCTGATCTCATCGCGAAGCCGTCCGTTTAGATCGACCAGAAAGCTGACGGTCGGCTGCGGCTCAGTGGGCAGGCCCGCTAGAAACGTGCGCAGCTGCGGACCGGCAGCCTCTTTGGACCGGTAGAGCTGTAGATCCTGGGCTGTTTCCGGGGAGTACGCGAAGGGAAACGACTCGTAGCCCGGTTCGAGAAAAAAGCTGAAAGGGTTGTAGGGTGTGAGGTCCGCGATCAGGTGAACGTCGAGGGCGAACTCACTTGTTTTTTGCGGAACGATGAGCCGTGCCACCTGATTGCCGAGCGAATCAAACTGCCAGCGCAGAATGTGATCGGCGGGCGTGACGTCCAGCGCATAGCTGAGGATCGGTGTGCGGCAGTGCGGCGCGGGACGCAGCTGTATGACCTGGGGGCCGAGCGCAACAGCCCTGTCGTAGCGGTACTGGGTGCGGTGGTGCAGTGCAACCTGTGTCCCCATTCATCCTCGTACGGCACCGTTGTAAGTTGATGGTCACCCGCGCGCCTGGAACAGCGCAGGTCCTCTCCGTTGTTCGTTGCGGCTTTCCGCTATCGTACCCAACTTGCTGGAGGTTGCGGAGATGACCGACGCAATCCCCTGTCCGGGATGGAAGTTGTGGCTGCCATCGTCTCAGACCCCGACTTCATCCGTGGAATGAACCGCTTGCGCCACGAGACGGACCCCGAGCGCGGCGCATACGCGATTTACGGTCTCAAATCGGGGAGCGCTGTCCGGGCGCAAGGCTTTGTAGAGGGCTTCCCGCGTAATGCCGGCCGTCTTGGCGATCTCGGACATTCCGCGAGCGCGGGCGATGTCGCCCAGCGCGGCCGCCAATAAACTTGCATCGTTGGCCTCCAGGATATCCGTCAGGTAGGCAGCGATGGAGGTCTCACTGTCGAGATAAGGGGCTGCGTCGAACTCGGGCAGATCGGCAATCTTGATGCGTTTGCTCATGATGTCTCCTTCGCTGAATCGAGCATTGCGGCCAAGGCCTTGGCGCGTTTGATGTCTCTCTTCTGTGTGCGTTTCGAGCCGCCGACCAGCAGCACAATGATCTGCGTTCCGCGCTGGGTGAAATATAGACGCCATCCCCCGCCCAGATGGATGCGCACCTCCGAAACGCCATTGCCTACCGGTTGAACATCTCCCATCAAACCGCGCTCCAGTCGTTTGATCCTGGCCACGATGACACCGCGGACGGTCCCATCTTTCAATGCATCGATCCAGGCGGTGAACTCAGGCAGAGGCCGGATCGAGAACATCAGATAACTGTAATCGTTCGATTACATAGAGTCAATCCCGTTTCAGAGCTCCGACGGCTCGTTTTTATGCCGCGGCCAGGATCTTGTAGGAGAGCTCCGATCAAGTTGATGGATTCGGCTCAACAAAATGCCCGGGGCTGAAGCCCCTTGTATTTAGCCGTTTTATCGTAGGGCTGAAGCCCTACGCTCCCTCCCAAAGGCGACGAAAAGACTTATTCAGAGATTTCCCTAGTCGGGCAACGGTTCCGCGTATGCCAAGGGTGGCGCGTCGATACGCTAAACTGGGCATCTCGCAGAAACCATCCCCTCCAGTCTCCGGGAGCCCATGCTCATCCTTTCTGAGTTCGATATCCAATTCCAGCTCCCGGCGCCGACTCCCTTTGTGGCCCTGCTGCATCTGCATCCGTCGCTCGGGCCGCTGCTTCGCTCCGGCAACGATCTGCTGGTGGAGCACTTCAGCTCTGGCGCGGTGGACGGCTCGCCAACCGTCGTTCCGTCCACGGATTATCTGGACACCTTCGGCAATCGTTGCGCGCGCTTTGTCGCTCCGGCGGGGAAGCTGCGGCTCTCCGGCACTAATGTCATCGATGCCGACCCCTACCCTGATCGGATCTATGCGGATGCGCAGCAATCTGCAATCGAAGACCTGCCGTCGGAGGCGCTGCAGTTTCTGCTCGCCAGCCGTTATTGCGAGGTGGATCGCTTCGGCGCCATCGCCCAGGATCTGTTCGGCGGGTTTATGCCCGGCTGGTCGCGTGCAACCGCGATTCGCGACTGGGTGCACGAGAAGGTGACGTTCAACTACAACGCCGCGCGCCCGACCAAAACGGCCATGGATGTTTTCATGGAGCGCATCGGCGTCTGCCGCGACTTCCAGCACCTCGCCGTCACGCTATCCCGCTGCATGAACATTCCGGCCCGCTATGTGACGGGATATATCGGCGACATTCGCATGCCGTACAGCGGGCCAGGCGACTTCAGCGCTTGGTACCAGGTGTTCCTCGACGGACAATGGATCAACCTCGACGCCCGGCATAACTACCCCCGTCTGGGGCGCATTCTGATGGCCACCGGGCGCGACGCCGCCGACGTTGCCATCACGACCAGCTTCGGCGCGGCCTACCTGACATATTTCTATGTCGAGTCCAATGAGGTCGATGCGGACGGCAACAGGGTTGGCCGCCCGGCAGGGCAAACGCAGACCTCTGCACCCAGTCCCGCCGAATCCAGCACCCCTACCCAAAGCAACAGCGGCCAGTTCAGCCCCACCCAGACGCAATCCGCGACCTCGTAGATCGCGCAATCCGCGAACCGTCCCTACTGATCATCGCTATCCTCGGGCGGAGCATCCGCGCCAGCGGGCAGATGGCGTGGATCGGCCTTCAGGGTGACAGGCTGCGTATACGTCTCTCCGTCCACCGTGAGCCGCACGCTGTACTCACCGGCCTGCAGACCCGTTACGGTGCGGCCGCGATGAAGCGGTGTGCTCTCATTGGGCGCAGCTTTAAGCGCCACGGGCGGCGTACCTGTCGGATGACACGCGTCGGCGGGTGGCGGCGGTGGAGCGGGCCGGCCGCCAAAAGCATAGTTGCGCGACGGGGGCACGTCCAGCGCGAAACGATGCATGCCCGCCTCGGCGGAAGGCGGCGCCGAGGGCAGCTGCCAGATGGCCTCCACGTTGATCGCCTCGGTGTCCACGGGCTTCATCGGCGTATCACTGGCGGCGCACACGCGCACGCCTCCCGCCGCGTCCAGGAGCTCCAATTTCACAGGATCCTTCGGTGCGGACTTCAGCCAGTAGTAGGCCAGAACGCCCGGCGGAGGATTCCCCTCCTGCGGCTCCTCATGCGGCAACGGCGTGCCGTTCTGGCCGCCGGTATGCACGGCCAGCGTCTCGCCGGGGGCGAACAGATACGCCTTGGCGGACTCGACTTTGCGGCCATCGGCGGCTATCTGGCGCAGCGCCTCCATGTGGTCCAGCACCCAGAAGCCGCGGCCGTAGGTTGCAATGGCCAGGTCGTCGCCATGCACCACAATGTCGCGAACGGAGGTGACCGGCATATTGGCCTGCAAGGGCTGCCAGCCCTCGCCATCGTCAAAGGACACGTACACGCGCAGCTCCGTAGCCGCATAGAGGAGGCCTTTCTGCTTTGTGTCCTCCTTTACCGAGTTCACGTAGGCGCCATCGGGGATGCCACGCGAAGCCTCGGTCCAACTCGCGCCGCCATCCTGCGTGCGGTAGATGTACGGCTTGTCATCGCCGAGCCGATGCCGGTCTACGGAGGCATACGCTGTGCGCCCGTCAAAGTGACCGGCTTCCACCTGCGAGATCTTGCTCCACGCGGTCAGGGGCTTCGGCGTCACATTTTTCCAGGTCGCGCCATCGTCGGTGGTGACGTGGATGAGGCCATCATCGGTGCCGGCCCACACGGTCTTCGCCTCCAGCGGTGACGGAGCGATGGTGTACACCACGCCAAAACGCGTCGTCATGGGCTGATCGATGTCGTGCGCCGTGAGGGCGTCGAGATTGTTTGGGATCTCCGGACTCATGCGCGAAAGATCGGGGCTGATCTTCTGCCATGTGATCCCACGATCGCGCGTGCGGAAGACAAATTGATTGGAGAAGTAGAGCGCCTCATCGGCTAGCGAAAAGACCGAAGGCAATGTCCATGTTTTCCGATCCGGATCGGCAGAATCAGCGGGGGGCAGTTCGCCTCCTGCCGGCGTGGGGAGATTCAACGCCTGGTTGCAACGCGCGCCGCCGCCGTAGAGCATGCGGCCGTCCTTGGGATCAGGCACAACCGTGTTGCTCTCGCCCGCAAGGCACGCCGGCTCCCAGTTGCGGAAGCTCAGCAGCCCCATGCGCGACCATGTGCTTACCCCAACGGCGCCGGAGTCCTGCTGCGCGCCGTAGAGCCAGTACGGGAAGTCGTTGCTGGCGGCGACGTGGTAGATCTGCGCGGTCGGCTGGTTGTACCAGGTGCTCCAGGTGGCTCCGCCGTCGACAGAGACGATCGTGCCCTGGTCGCTCGAAAGCACCATGCGCCTGCCGTCGTTGGGATTGATCCAGAGCTGGTGATAGTCGTCGCCGCCCGGTGCACCCTTGAGCGGTTTGAAGGTCTTTCCGGCATCGTCGGTGACGTAGGTTGCGGTGTTGATCACGTACGCCCGATCGGGACGACGAGGATCGACGGAGACCTGCTCGAAGTACCACCCGCGACCCCATAATCGCTGCTCGGAGTTGACCTTGGTCCATGAGGCGCCGGCGTCGTTGGACAGGTACACGCCACCGGGCGCCTCCGGTGGCTGCGGCGAAGATCCGGCCTGTCCCGCGGGCGGTCGCAGCGGCGGAGCCACGGCCGCACCCAGATCGTCGACAACGGCCCAGAGACGCTTCGGATCGCTCGGCGCGACCGCAATCCCAATTTTGCCGACTGCCGGATCCGTGGGAAGTCCGCCTGTGAGCTGGCGCCACGTGTCACCGCCATCCGTGGACTTGAACAAACCGCCGCCGGGAAGGTTCGTTGGGGCATACACCGGCCACGGCGGACGACGCGTTGCCCACAACGAAGCGTAGATCGTCTGCGGGTGCTGCGGATCGAGAGCCAGATCGATCGCGCCGACATCCTTGGGATGTTCCCGGTTGAACAGAACCTTTTTCCAATGCGTACCGCCATCGGTCGAGCGAAACACACCGCGCTCCCCGTTGGCGTCATACACGTGTCCCAGCGCGGCAACGTACACACGGTTCGGATCGTGTGGATCGACAACAATCTTGCCGATCTGCCGCGTGTCTTTGAGGCCGATGTGCGTCCAGGTTTCCCCTGCATCGATGGACTTGAACATGCCGATGCCATACGAGATCTGGCTGCGAATGTCAGGCTCGCCCGTGCCCACGTACACGATGTTCGGGTCCGAAGGCGCAACGGCAATCGCGCCGATGGAGCCGATGGGAATGCCCGCATCCGCAATCGGCTTCCATGTGCGGCCATCGTTCTCAGTCTTCCACACACCGCCGCCCACGGAGCCCATGTAGAAGGTGTCAGGCTCCATCGCATTGCCGGCAACGGCATACGCACGGCCGCCGCGCATGGGGCCCACATCACGCCAGGCAAAGCCGGAGAGCATCGCGGCGGGATACTGCGAGGGATGCGATGCATCCTGTGCGCAGGATGCGGAGGGCAGCAATACCGAAGCGGCAAAGGCCAAAGCGGCGACGCTATTTCGGAAGATGGGCATGAGGTTCCTCGGATCGGTCTGCAGCGGTGAATCGATTTTTCACGATCGTATACGAGCCGGTCTTTGACAATCTGCTGCAACTCCGTTTCACGTTGTGCTGCATCGGGGGGAGCGACTGCGCGTTGCATACTGAAGGCAAGGTATGTTTCTGTGGTAGAGAGCATTTCGAGGATTTGTGAAAGCGAAGGCCGGAAGCGCGAGGAGCTTCGTCGCGGCGTAAGAATGATTCTGTCTTATGCGCGTTGCAGCAATGCGCAGCAACAGAATCTTGGAGAAAGGAAAGAGATGAGCCTGCTCGATCTTTGCTCGTACCTCGGCCTGGGAGCTGTGGGTGCGGTCACGTGCAATCTCCTGCTTGGCTTGCTGCTGTCGCTGCGGTATAGTCCGGTACGCTTATGGCCCCACAGGCGCATCAACCTTTTCGCGTTGCATCAGTGGACCGCGTATCTGGCCGTTTGTCTCACACTCAGCCATCCGGCTGTCTTGCTCTTTTTGAAGGCGCCACGCTTCCGCCTTCTCGATGTGCTATGGCCCGTGCACTCCTACCTGCAGCCCAAGCTGAATGTCGCGGGAGCGGCCGCGCTTTATCTCATTGTTCTCGTCCTGGTCTCGTCGCTGCTGCGCGCACGGATCGGCAGACCATTGTGGCGACGCTTGCACTACCTCGTATTTCCGGCTGCGGTGTTGCTGTTTCTGCACAGCGTGCTGACGGATCCCGACCTGAAGGACGGTCATCCTGATCTTCTCGACGGTGGAAAGGTGTTCATCGAGGCCGCTTTGCTGGTCAGTCTTATCGCCACCGTGTGGCGTTGGCGGCTCGCTGGCCGCGGACTGCGACCCCGGCCAAAGAACGACCGCGTCCGTGCTTCCTCTTCATAAGTGAAGACGGCCAAGAGCTGACTGCGGGTACATACGAATACAGATCGTAATCGCAACAGTGTTCTGCAATATCGTTCCGCCGCTATCATGCAGAGGAGCGCCGCATGTTGAGCAAACGCAATCTCCCCCTCGCCCTGTTGCTGCTGGCGATCTGCCTTGTATACGCGAATTCGTTCGCGAACAGCTTTCACTTCGACGACTTTCACACGGTCACGGATAACCCCGCTGTTCGCTCGCTCGGCAACCTCCACCGCATCTTCACGGATACGGCTGCCTTCAGCGTTCTGCCTGCGAACCAGACCTATCGCCCCGTCGTCACTGCGTCGCTGGCGCTTGACTATGCCCTGGGGCACGGGTATGTGCCGTTCTGGTTTCACCTCAGCACATTGGTTTGGTTCCTTGTACTTGTGGCGCTGCTCTTTTTCTTCTTTGAGCTTCTGCTGGATCGCGTGCAAAGGTCGCCGGCAAACCGCTGGCTGGCGCTGGGAGCTGCAGCTTGGTTCGGCTTGCATCCCGCTATGGCAGAGACCGTAAACTATGTCATCCAGCGCGGCGATGTATATTGCACCCTGGGCTGTGTGGCCGCGCTGTTTGTCTTTGCCCGCTACCGTGACAAGCGTCGTTACGGCCTGTACCTGCTGCCGTTCGTGCTGGCGATGCTGTCCAAACCACCGACGGCTGTCTTCCCCATTTTGCTGTTGTTGTTCGTCTTCTTTTTTGAGGTGAATACCCTTCCACTCGCATCGCGCTGGCGTACGAGTTCCATTGCCGTGCTTCCAGCGCTCGCGGTTACGGCTGCTCTTCTGTGGCTGCAGTCTGCAATGACGCCGAAGAGCTTTCTGCCTTCCATCCTCTCGCCGGCGGAGTATCGGCTGACGCAACCCTATGTCTGGTTGCGTTACTGCGGTGCGCTTTTTCTGCCGCTGCATCTCAACGTCGATACCGACCTGAAGCCGCTCTCCTCGCTGAACGCTGATGCTCTTGCGGGATTGCTGCTCCTGCTCATCTTCGCTTTGCTGATCGTGTATTCCGCGCGACGCCCGAAATGGTATCCCGTCGCATACGGCCTCCTGTGGTTTGTCATCACACAATTGCCCACCTCGCTGTATCCACTCAGCGAGGTTGAGAACGATCACCGGATGTTCTTTTCCTTTCCGGGGCTGATGTTAGCTGTCGTGTGGGGACTATATCTCGGCTACGGACGCCTGGTTGTGCCTGCCGCAGGCCGGGCGCACCAGTCGCGAACAGGACAAATCGCCGCGTGCGCGCTGGCTGCGGCCTCCCTGTGCGGCTATGCCTACGGAGCGCATCGCCGCAATCAAGTGTGGCGCTCGGAGGACACGCTCTGGGCTGATGATGCGGCGAAATCCCCGCACAACGGCCGCGGCCTGATGATCTACGGACTCACGCGCATGAACGCCGGAGACCTGCCGCAAGCGCTCTCGCTTTATACGCGCGCACTCCAATACACGCCCAATTACCCGACGCTGGAGATCAACCTGGGCATCGTGAATGGGCTACTCGCCGCGCAGGGAACACCTGCGCTGAATCTGGTAGCCGAGCAGCATTTTCAACGTGCGGTCATGTTAGGGCCGGGTGACGATACCACGCATGGCTACTATGGTCGCTGGCTGCTGGGGCAAGGCCGGATGCCCGAAGCCATCGCGCAGCTGGAGTTAGCCGTGACGTTGAATCGGCAGCGCGCCATGCAACGAGACCTGCTTTTGGAAGCCTACGAACAGGCCGGCAATTCTGTTGCGGCACGTGCATTAGCGCAGAGCACCTTGAGCATTCTGCCTGACGATGTATCAGCACTCACGGTTTTGAACGGCGGTTCACTCGTCCAGCCGCAAAGCCCCGCAAGCACTCTGATCAATGCGTCTCTGGCGGCATACCAGGCAGGGCAGTTTCAGCGGTCGATCGATCTCGCAAAGGGAGCGCTCCAGGTTGATTCACATTCCGCAGAGGCGTGGAACAACATCGGTGCGGGATACGGTGCGCTCAAGCAGTGGGATCTCGGGATCGCCGCCGAGCAGCAGGCATTGAAGCTTAATCCATCTCTGCAAATTGCTCAGAATAATCTGCACTGGTTCCTCACGCAGACTGGCGATCACACCAATCGCCAACCTTCAAAGGAGACAGAAGCGGACTACATCAATGCGTCACTCGCGCTCAACCAGCAAGGGCGATACGTCGAGAGCATCACAGCAGCAAAACAAGCGGTCGTGTTGAATCCAACATCCGCCGAGGCATGGAACAACATCGCCGCAGATGAAGAAGCGTTGCATCGTTGGGATGACGCCGTAACGGCTGCGGAGAAGGCCGTTGCACTCAGACCCGGCTTTCAGCTGGCAAAGAATAATCTCGCCTGGGCTCTGCAGCAGAGAGCGGCCGCAAACCATTAAAAATAAACCGAATCACAAACCAACGCAGGAGTGCAAAGAGCATCGCTACGGGTCACCACACGATCCAGGCGTAACAACGGAATCACATTGTGTGAGGGCGCGGCACTCTGTAACCTTGTCCCGGAGAGTCGATCCGCCTGAGTTCGACCGTTTCACAATGCTTCTCCCCGTCGAAAGACAAAGGTGCGCTGCGCGGAGAAGCTAACCAGGCTTAGGAGGATGTCTACACTGATTTTCGCAAGAAAAATATTCCAGTGCGCGTAGGTGGTTAATACAAGAATAAGGCTATAACTCACAGCGGCAACGATAACGGCCAGCAGATAGTAGCGCCGCAGCGATCCCGGAACCGGCGCGTGGTTATGGAAGACGAACCGGCGGTTTACGGCATAGTTGATCAAGGAGCTCAGCCGCCCCACAATCACGCTCAGCAATAACTTGTGGGACAAGGCGAAGCATAATGAAAACACTGCAAGGTCCACGCCCGCTGCGAGCAGGGAAGACGCATAGAAACGGAGCAGAACGAAATAGATCCGCATCGAATCCCAAACGGGATTGAAGTGCGATCCCCGATTAGTCTCGATGTAAATAGTCGTGATCGGCAGCTCTATCGGGATCTGTCCGGAGCGGCACAGATGCGCAAGCACAGTCATCTCATACTCATAACGTTCGCCATCAAGCGCCAGCAGCTCCGGCAGCAGCTCCGTTGGCAAGCCGCGGAGTCCAGTCTGTGTGTCTGTCAGTCTTGTTCCGGTCAAGAAGCCGAATACCCTTCTCGTCAGGACGTTGCCGAGGCGACTGCGCAGGGGTACATCACGTCCAAAATCCCGTGAGCCAAGCACCGGCCGCGAGATGTTCTCCAGTAATGCCTGCGCGACGCGTTCAATATCATCGGCTGTATGTTGGCCGTCCGCATCGGCGGTCACGACGCCAATGTACCTGGCCTTTGTAGTCAGCAGGTGATTAAAGCCGGTTTTCAGCGCGCGCCCTTTGCCCAGGTTCACCGCATGACGCAGAAGTTCAATGCCGGGCATGACAGCGATCTTATCGAAGATGGGCCGTGTGGCTGCGCTGCTGCCGTCATCCACGATCAGGAGCGTGTCGAAGCCACGGGCAACCAGATCTGCGGCTAGCGCCGTGAGCAAGGCTGAAGGTTCCCAGGCGGGGATGAGCAAGGCAATCTGGCTGAGGGGTCGCTCGCTCCCATGTGCTGCAACCTTCGTTGGCGATCTGCCCACCGCGATGCCCGGCTCTGACATGAAGCACAGCTTAGCGCATTTCTGTGGGCGCCAGCGAATGCAATCGAAAGGAGAGACAACGGTTCAGAGCCCTAGTTACACTGCTGGACAATGAAATGGACTCTGCGCAGTTCTCCCTGGCTCACGCCGATTCTGGTCCTTGTTCTCCTTGCGATCTTTCTGCTCTCGATGGCCGCCAGCGCATATCGCGAGTCGGTGACGTGGGATGAAGGAGATCACCTGTTCGCTGGTTTCATGAGTCTGCGCGGTGGCGATTTCGGACTGAACCCAGAGCACCCGCCGATGGCGAAGATGGTGGCGGCACTGCCCTTGCTGTCGTTACATCTCCACGTCCCCCCGCTCAAAAGCCGTTTCTTCAAGGAAGAGTCATACCGCGACGGCCGCGATCTTCTTTTCGGCAACATGCCTCGCTATTCCGGACCGCAACTGTTGTTTCGCGCGCGTTTGGCGATGCTGGTCTTTCCGCTTGGGCTTGCGCTGCTCGTATTCTTTGCGGGACGGGAGTTTTTCGGAACCGCTACGGGATGTCTGGCCTTGGGCCTGCTCGCGTTTGAACCAAACCTGCTAACGCACGGCCCGCTTATCACGACCGACATGGCCATCAGCACCATGTTCGTCGCTACAGTATGGGCGGCATACCGTTATGCCGTGCTACCGACAGTCCTGCGAACGCTGCTGTTCGGGCTCACCCTGGGGCTCGCGCTGGCGGCGAAACACTCCGGCCTTGTGCTGCTGGTTGCACTGGTTCCGCTGTTTGCGGGCGAGGTCGTGTTGCGCGCGGTCCAGCGCCGCCGCATGCACACGCAAGAGAACAGAAGCACTTTGCAGCGCGACGTGCTGGCGCTTTCTGGCGGCCTCATCGCGGTAATCGCGTTTGCGCTGCTTGTGCTCTGGGCATTTTATGGCTTTCGGTACCGAGCGCGTCCGGAAGGCTTGTCGCTGTCACCCGATCTCGCGCACTATGTGCGGCCGCTGCGCCCGCTGGAAGCCCACGGCATTCTTCTGCTTGCCCGGCTGCATATTTTTCCAGAGAGCTGGCTGTATGGTCTCACCGACGTTCGTCTTGTGGCCAACTCCATGCCGACGTATCTCTTCGGCAGAATCTATGCGCACGGCCTTCCGAGTTACTTTCCCGCTGTAATGTTGATCAAACTGACGCTGGGGACCTTACTTCTGCTCGGCCTCGTCCTCTTCGCCACGGCCCGTGGCTGGCTGCGCAACATGCGCGAGCTTTGGTATGTGCTCTTTCCAGCGGCATTTTATTTTCTGGTGGCTTCCGGCTCCGGGCTAAATATCGGGGTGCGCCATGTACTGCCTTGCATTCCTTTGCTGCTGCTCTTTGCCGCTGCCGGTGGAGCCGCTCTGGCGCGCCGTGGTCGCGGCTGGGCTGTTTTGGTCGGCCTGTGCGTGTTCGTTCATGCAGCCAGCTCTGCGCGCGCATTTCCGCTATATCTGCCTTACGCGAATGAAGCCTGGGGTGGGTCTACAAACACCTGGCGGTATCTTTCCGACAGCAACGTCGACTGGGGGCAGCAACTGCAGCAGGTCAGTACGTGGGTCCGCGCCAATAACGCCGGAGCAGATTGCCACTTCGCGTACTTTGTTACGCCTTTTATTCTGCCGTCAGACTATGGTATTCCTTGCGCATTGCTGCCCACCTTTGATTCCGAAGCAGATGTAGACATGGACATCTCGCCATGGGTTACCGGTATTCTGCTGATCAGCCAGGGCGACATCAACGGCTTTGAGTTTGGCACACGTGTCCGCAATCCGTATCAACCTCTGGTCGGGCGTAAGCCAGATGCAGTGATCGACGATGGTGTCTTCGTCTTTCGGGGATCTTTCTTTCTGCCGGATGCCGCGGCGATGGCGCCGACGCAACGCGCTATTCGTGCCTTGAAGGCCGGAGACCTTTCCATCGCGGCAAGCGAAGCGAGAAAGGCTCTCGCAATCTCACCGGCGAACTTCGATGCGCTGCTGGTGTATGGAAATGCTTTAGCAAGAAAACATGAAAATGCGGAGGCTGCCGAGAGTTTTCGTGCCGCTTTGCGCAGAGTGGAGGAGATGGAGCCGTCCGCACAAAACCTATGGCGTCCCCAGGTCGAGCAACTGCTTGCTGACGCCATGAAAAGTCACTGAACCAGGGCCTTGCACAAGCGTTTACGCGGGCAGTTCGTCGGTTGTGGGATAGTGATGCTGCTCGCGTCCGATAGCGGCGTCATACTTTACTGTGCTCTTGAAGAGCTCGTACCTGCCATCGTTGAACTGCTTGCCGTGTTCGCGCAGGGCGGCCATCTGTTTGGGACTTAACGGCTGGAAATTGCGCAGGATCTCAAGATTCTGATCGAGTACGGCCATCGATTCCATACCCGAGATGGTGGTGGAGACGCCGGGAACGCTCATGGCATACGAAAGCGCCTCGGTAGGTGTGAGTGCACCATGCGAAATTGGCTCGCCGGAGCCTCCCATGCTCTTCATCGAGAATACGGCCATGCCCCTCTGCACGGCGACGGGAAGCACATTCATCTCAAAAGACCGGTAGCCCGGGTCGAAAGGATTGATGGGCATCTGCACCGTATCAAAATGGAAGCCGCGGCTGAGCATGTCCAAGTGAATGGACGGATTTTTGTGCCCGGTAAAGCCGACGAAGCGCACCTTACCTTGCTGCTTGGCCGCGGTCAACGCTTCGAGCACGCCGTCCGGATCATAGGCGAGCTCCGGATCGTTGTAATAGATAACCTCATGCACCTGCCAGACATCCAAGTGGTCCGTCTGCAGGCGTGTAAGCGACTCTTCCAGCATGGTCATGGCAACATCTTTTTTGCGGCCATGCGTACAGACCTTGGTCATCACGATGGCCTGATCGCGCCTGCCCTTGAGTGCGGTCCCCACGCGCTCCTCGCTGAGCCCCTTGTGATACTCCCATGCGTTGTCGAAAAAATTGATGCCATGGTCGAGAGCCTTGGCTACCATCTCGTTCACGACGATTTGGCTCTCCGCCGTGCCGAGGTGATAGCCGCCCATACCGAGGATGGAGACCTGCAGGCCCGTGCTGCCCATGGGGCGTTTCGGCGCTTGAAAAGACGGCGACGAGGAAGCACCGTACTCTCCCTGAAAATTGGGAATGATCGGGTTTGGCAGCTTCGCTTCGGCCGAATTTCCTGTGCCTTTGGGGTAAGTGGCCTGCGCTTCCGCATCGTTCGCGGCACTCGCAACAGGCACTACGGCCGCGGCTCCGGTAAGCGCGGCAGCCTGCAGAAAACGCCGGCGAGAGAGCTCCGCCTGGACCGTTTGGTTCTTTTCTTCGAATAACATTCGGTTCTCCTCCGCAGCGGCGCTGTGGCCTTCTGCCGACTGAATCAGGGGTACAGTTTCTAGAATTCCATCGTCTGTGGCCAGGGAGATTTTGCGGGGTCCTTGACCTCAGGGAACGGCTTGCCGGTATTGTCGGTGGCCTTCACCATCTGCCGCACCTCGATCTGCTGCAGATCAAGCGGGAAGTTATGCGCGATGCGTGCCTCCGGATTGTCGAACTTGATGGAGGTCTTGTAGAGCTCGTAATGGCCATCGCCCGCATGCTTCCGGGCGCGATCGCGTAGAGCCTGCATCTCGGGCGCGGTCATGGGTGTGAAGTTCTGCGCGATCTTGAGATTCTGCTCCAGGATGCCGAAATCGGCTACGCCGGTGATCGTCGTCGCGACCGGCATGGACATGGAGTAGCGCAACAGCTCTTCCGCGGTAAAGATGCCGTGCTGCACGGGCTCGCCATGCCCGCCGATCGGCTTCATCGCCAAGGGCGCGATGCCGTGCTGGTTCAGCCTCGGCAGAACCTTCTGCTCGAAGCTCATGAAGTTCGAATCGAACGGATTGATCGGCATCTGCACAGCATCGAAGGGAAATTTTGTGTCCAGCATGGAGTTGTGAATATCCGGATCCTTGTGGCCGGTGAACCCCAGGAAGCGCACCTTGCCGTCCTTCTTTGCCTTCAGCAGCGCCTCGGCTGCTCCACCCGGCCGCATAAAGAGTTCTGCGTCGTTATTGAAGCTGACGCCATGGATCTGCCAGAGATCGAGGTGATCGGTCTGCAGACGACGCAGGCTCTGCTCGAGCATCTGCGTCGCCAGGGCAGCATCGCGGCCGTGGGTGCAGACCTTGGTCATCAGGAAGACCTTGTCCCGCCGGCCCTTCAGCCCTTTGCCGAGCCAATCCTCTGACTTACCGCGGTTGTACTCCCAGCAGCAGTCATAGAACGTGATGCCGCCATCCACCGCCCGGTGAACGATTTCCACTGCGGTCTGCTCGTCTTTCGCGGAGCCCAGGTGATGGCCGCCAAGGCCGAGCGCAGAGATCTGCACATCGGTCTTACCGAACCGCTTCAGGGGTATGGTGCCGCCATTGGCCATAGTGAAAGGTTAGGATGCAGGGGGATGAGGCGACGTTGAAGCCTGATTTTGGCGTGGCTTCAAAAGGGCAAACCTCACATCGTTGCGAATCCTCCTCATCCTCCGTAAGCTGACCACACAGATGTCGACCCCGCTTGAACTCGCGCTCGTCTCCTGCCTGCTTCTGGGATTGCGCCACGGCTTCGACTATGACCACCTCGCGGCCATCACCGATATCACCAGCGTGCAGCGCGGCTGGCGACAGGGCATGGGGCTCGGTCTGCTGTACGCGCTCGGTCATGCGCTTACGGTCGCGGTTCTCGGCATCGCGGTCATCTTTTTGCACCTGTCCCTGCCCCCTGGGCTCGATGCCGTCGGTGAGCGGCTCGTGGGCGCCACGCTGGTTGTCCTCGCGATGTATGTGCTGTTTACCTCGTGGCGAGCCCATGCGCGGCATACGCAGGCCGGGGCAGAGCATCCGCACGTGGCGCGCAGCCGCATTGCGCTGCTCATCTCCGGGGTGCGCTATGCGAGCTGGCGTGTGCGGCGTATGTTCGATCCCGCGCGACCGCAACCCGATTCGTTCGCCTTCCGCTACGACCGCAGCTCGGTCTTTGCGGTCGGCGTCATTCACGGGCTCGGTGCGGAGACCCCCTCGCAGCTGCTGCTTTTTCTGCTCGCGGCAAACCTTGGTGGAACCAGCCGGGGACTGATCGGCCTGGGCTGCTTCATCGTCGGCCTTTTGCTGATGAACACGATAATGACCGCCAGCGCCTCGGGCATCTTCGCGGGGGGCAGGCAGCGTCCGAAGCTAAAACTCACGGTGACCTCGCTCACGGCAGCCTACAGCTTCATCGTGGGAGCTATTTTTCTCTTCGGTCTCAGCGACAGGCTGCCGACGCTTGCCCGTTAGGTGGAGATCCAGGGTTGAGGCCTACAATCAACAACGTGGAACTGAACGAAAAAGCGGCGCTGCTGGATGCGAGACTGCGGGAACTAGGCTCGGTGATGGTGGCCTACTCCGGCGGCACCGACTCCGCATTTCTGGCCTACGCCGCGCACCGGGCGCTAGGCGATCGCATGCTGGCGGTCATCGCGGACTCTGCTTCCTTGCCGCGCAAGGAGCTCGCCGCGGCACTGGAGTTTGTGAGTGCCAAAGGCATTCCCATTCAGGTGATCTCGACGGCGGAGCTTCAGAATCCCGACTATCGGCGCAACGACGCCAACCGCTGCTTTCACTGCAAGGATGAGCTGTTTCAGCAGATGGAGACGGCGCGGAAGCGGCTTGGGTTCGCTCACATCGCGTACGGCATGAATCTTGACGACCGTGGCGAGATACGGCCCGGGCAGCGCGCCGCCGCGCTGCATGGGGCGCTGGCGCCTCTGGTCGATGCGCAGCTGACAAAGGCGGAGATTCGCACGCTCTCGCGTGAGGCCGGACTGCCGATTGCAGATAAGCCGGCCAGCGCCTGCCTTTCCTCGCGCATCGAGTACGGACGTCCCGTCACGGCGGAGGCTCTGCTACAGGTCGAGCGTGCCGAAGAGGCGCTGCATGAGCTCGGATTCATGCAGGTTCGTGTGCGCCACCACGGCGATCTCGCCCGCGTGGAGATCGCCCGGGGGGAGCTCCCACGCGCACTCTCGCTCGACACCCTGGACCGCATCACCGTGGCGGTGCGCGGCGCGGGATTCGTGTACGTTACGCTGGATACACAGGGGTATCGCACGGGATCGATGAACGACGTGCTTCCGGCCTCGGCGATCGCATCCGCACGAGCATGAGTGAATTCCCGTCGGCTTAACTTTAGAATTAAAATGCGCATTTTTGCGTGCGCGGAAACCAGAAGAGACTTTATGCGTGTTGCCTATCTCGATTGCTTCGCCGGCATCGCCGGCGATATGTTTCTGGGCGCTCTGCTCCATGCAGGCGTTCCCGCTGAGGTTCTGCACGAGGCAACGGCCGCGCTGAACCTCCGCGCGAGCTTGAAGATCGAGACGGTGGATCGCAGTGGCATCTCCTGCACCAAGGTGCACGTGCTCGAAGGCGGTGAGCTTGCGGAATCGCACAGGCATGAGCACTCACACGATGGGGCTGAGCATCAGCAGGACGCCTTTGGCCACACGCATCAGCCCAGGACGCAGCATCTGCACAAAACCGGGCACACGCATGAGCACGAGAACCATGAGCACATCCACGCACCTGAGCATGCTCACGCGCATGGCCGTTCGCTCACGCAGATTCGTGCGCTGATTGCGGCGGCCCCGTTGCAGGCTCAGGTGAAGACGAAAGCGATTCGAGCATTCGATCTGCTGGGTCACTCCGAAGCCAAGATTCACAATGTGCCGGTCGAGGAAATTCACTTTCACGAGGTCGGTGCCGTGGACGCGATCGTCGATATTGTTGCGGCCAGCGCCGGAATTCATCATCTGCAGATCGGGAAGTGGTACGCCTCGGCGATCAACGTGGGCGGTGGCATGGTCGAGTGCGCACACGGAACCTTTCCGGTGCCCGCTCCCGCTACCGCTGACCTGCTCCGTGGTGCGCCGACTTACTCGGCACACATCCAGAAGGAGCTCGTGACGCCAACCGGTGCGGCATTGTTGCGCGCTCTGGATCCGAGCTTTGGCGAGCAGCCGCCCATGCAGGTGGAAGCCATCGGTTATGGCGCAGGCACACGCAATCCAAAAGATTTTCCCAATGTCTTGCGCCTCAGTATCGGTGAAATGCAGAGTGCGGCATCACAGCAGCAGACCTTGCGGAAAAATGCGTTGCAACCGGATCTGGAGCTGGTTACGGTGCTGGAAACAGCACTGGATGATGCGTCACCGCAGGTGCTGGCGTACGTGGCGGAGAAAGCTCTCGCCGACGGCGCGCTCGATGTGATGCTGACGCCGGTACTCATGAAAAAGGGTCGGCCCGGAACGTTGGTCACGGTGCTTTGCGACCCGAACCAGGCAACCGGCTTCGAGCAGTTGTTGCTCAGCGAAACCGGTACGCTGGGCGTGCGGGTTCGGCAGGATCGACGCATATGCCTGCAGCGCGCTCATACAACAGTCAACACGCCGTTTGGTGAGATCCGCGTGAAGGTCGGCTCGCAGCATGGGCAAGAACGCAACGTCGCACCCGAGTTCGAGGACTGCCGCGCAGCCGCAACGCAACACGGCGTGCCTTTAAAGCAGGTGCAGCAGGCGGCGCTCAGCGCTTACAGGCAGCAGGCATAGGCGATGACGCGATCCGATCTTCTTCAACTCTTGTCCGCTGTGGAACAGGGAAGCGTCACCCCGGAGACCGCTGCCGGGCGGCTGGCGACGCTGCCCTTTGAGGACCTTGGGCACACCCGCGTGGACCATCATCGCAGCCTGCGCACGGGGCTGCCGGAGGTGATCTATGCCGCCGGCAAGACGCCTGAGCAGACGGCGGCCATCTTCGATTCGTTAGCTGCCGATGGGGTTGATGTCCTCGCCACACGCGCAACTGAAGCCACAGCGAAGGCCGTATTGGCGCGTCATCCTGCGGCCGTATACAACGGCACGGCGCGCACCCTGGCACTGCGTCAGAGCAAAGCAACGGAAAACCGCGGGCATATCGCCGTTCTTTGCGCAGGCACCAGTGATCTCCCCGTTGCGGAAGAAGCCGCCATCACCGCCGAAACCTTTGGCGCCCAGGTGACGCGGCTTTACGATGTGGGGGTCGCCGGCGTGCATCGGTTATTGGCTGTACGAGACCAGCTGGCTACTGCCCATGCGGTGATCGTTTGTGCGGGCATGGAGGGCGCGCTGCCTTCCGTAGTGGGCGGACTTGTGGCTGTTCCGGTGATCGCTGTTCCCACTTCGGTTGGCTATGGAGCTTCGTTTGGCGGGACTTCGGCTCTGCTGGGCATGCTGAACTCCTGCAGCCCTAACGTTTGTGTCGTCAACATCGATAACGGCTTTGGCGCGGCGTATTCCGCTGTGTTGATTGCGAGAGCTTCCGTACACCCCGCCTAGCTTCGTCCGCGAAGGGAATGCATCTCAGGCTGCAGGGGGCGTACGCGTTCGCGTCCGTTACGGAGGTGTGCATGGAGCGAAGAGATTTCATCAAGTCCGCGACCGCTGCGGGTTTTGCCGCGGCTCTACCCGCAAGTGGGGAACACGGAGGACCCATGAGCAAATCATCAGCGTCGGCCAATAAGCGGGCCGAGTCGCCTAACATGATCTATCGCGAACTCGGCACCACCGGCGAGCGTGTCTCCGCGATCGGTATGGGTGGCGCTCATCTCGGCATGCAGAAAGACCCGCAGGAGAGCATCAGCCTGGTGCATGCCGGCGTTGACCGCGGCATCACCTTTCTGGATAACTGCTGGGACTACAACGACGGCCTCTCCGAGGTGCGCGTCGGGCAGGCGCTCAAGAATGGCTATCGCGAGAAGGTCTTCCTGATGACCAAAATGGACGGCCGCACCGCGGATGCGTACGGAAAGCAGCTCGAGCAATCACTCGGCCGGCTGCAAACGGACATGATCGATCTCGTGCAGTTTCACGAGGTCATCCGCATGGAAGATCCTGACCGCATCTTCGCCAAGGGTGGCGCCATCGAAGCCGCAGTGAAGGCGCGAGAGGCCGGCAAGATCCGCTATATCGGCTTCACCGGCCACAAGGATCCAGCCGTGCATCTGCGCATGTTCGAGGTTGCCGACAAGCACGGCTTCCACTTCGACACGGTGCAAATGCCTGTGAATGTGATGGATGCGCACTTTCGCTCGTTCACCAAGCAGGTCATCCCGGTGGCGCAAAAACACGGCACGGGAGTGCTGGCGATGAAGACCTTCGGCGACCATTTCATCCTGCAGAGCGGAACGGTGCAGGCGATCGAGGCGCTGCAATATGGGCTATCGCAGCCGGTCTCCGTGGTCATCACGGGGATCGACACCATGCCCGTGCTGGATCAGGCGTTTGCGGCGGTGCGCAACTTCACACCGATGACCGAGGCGCAGCAGGGGGCGATCCTGAGCCGTACGGAAACCGCCGCGGCAGAGGGTAAGTATGAGTTGTTCAAGACTACGAACCACTTCGACGGCACCGCGCAAAATCCTAAGTGGCTGGGATAACTGCCGGGTTCTTGAGTCAAAACGGATAAGCGCTCCTGTGCGGCAACTGCGAACAGCAGATTCCCTACGGAAGGACAGAAAGAAAAGTACAGGGAAGTTCCTGCCTTTTTTGTTCATCATTCTGTAGCCGTTTGATTTGTCATCCCTAGCGTAATTTTTGTCATCCCGTAGCGTAGTGAAGGGATCTGCTTTCTGCTGCTGCACGCCTTCAGGTAGTCAGCGTAAACCTTGTCAGGATGACAGTTCGTTAGATCAACCCTTGCTGCGATCCGTAAACCGGTAAAACAGCGACTGCTTCGCCACCGGCTCTGCCGCCGCATCCAACGCGGCCATCTGAACGTGTGAAAGTGGCGTGAAATTGCGCGCGATGTGCACGTTTTCCTCGAGCTGCGGGATGTTGTCGCAGCCGATGATGATCGTGCTGACCGGATGGGTGAGCGCGTAGCTCATCGCATCCTTCATCGTCATCACACCGGGGCGGGTCGCAATCGCGGAGCCCTCCCACATGTGCTTCTGCGCCTCCACAGGCGGCGGCGTCCAGCTCGCAAGCAGGCGTCCGCGCGAGGGGACCTTCATGCCGATGATGCCCATCTGCTTTTCGACCACGAGCGGCAGCAGCTTCTCCTGGAAGCTCCACATGTGCGGATCGGCGGCGTTGAGCGACATCAGAATGCAGTCGAACGGATGGCGGTGGATGGCATCGATCAGGGCATCCGGACGGTAGTGGCCGGTGACGCCCAGGCAGCGAACGACCTTCTGCTGCTGCATCTCGATCAGCGCTTCCATGGCGCCGCCCTTTGCAAATACCGCGTCGACATCCTCCTGCAGGCCGATGTCGTGCAACTGCCAGAGATCGACGTGATCGGTATTGAGCAGCTGCAGCGATTTTTCGATCATGCGCATGGAGCCGTCGCGGGTGCGCTCCTTGGTCTTCGTGGCCAGAAAAGCTTCGTTGCGACGCGTCTTCATGACGCTGCCGACATACTGCTCGCTCCAGCGGTCAGGACCGCCGTAGATGGAGGAGGTATCGAGGTAATTGACGCCAAGGTCGAGCGCTCGCTCGAGGATGGGCACGGCCGCATCGAAGTTATTGGCCTTCTCGATCGCCGCCTGGCCGCCGAGCGAAAAGATGCCGACCTTGTAGCCGGTCTTGCCGAGATTGCGGGTGGGCATCGCATCGTGCGTCCTGGGGTTGAACGGGAGCGGCGCAAGCGGTTTGGTATTTGTAGTGTCGGCCGCCACCGTAGCGCCCGGAACGAGAAGACCCGCCGCAACCGCTCCTCCAGTTTTTAGAAATGCTCGACGGTTGTGACTGTGGGGAGCCTGCTTCACGCGAACCACCTATGCCTTTCTTCGCGGCAATTGTAAATGGACGTTGGCTGATGCTGCGGAGAGCACATCAGGGTAGCAATAGCTTGCGGCTATACGCCTTTGGCTGCGAGGGATCCGGCGGGTTGCCTTTGGGTAATCCTGGTGCTTGCAGCGGAGATTTCAGCCTGAGGCTGAAGGATGTCCGCCGCCGTAAATACAAGCGCGATCCAGAACAGATCGGCTCCGAGCAGATGAAGCACCTGCAAGGAGATCGGGGCCAGTAAGAGCACGTCCAGAACCCCCAGCAAGATTTGCAATGCGAGCAGCGAGAGGAGAAGGCGACGCCGGCCGCGTTCCGATCTGAGCGCAATCACGGCGACGAGAACGCAGGCCGCCACCGCGGCCGCCGGATGCATCCAGCGCATGCGCACCATCAATGGCGAGGAGGAGGAAAGATCGGCGAGCAGAGCGCTGCGGAGACTCGCCGCCGGAAAAAGAGTGTCTGCGAGGGCGGCCACGGATCCGGTTGCGCCCGTGAGCACGGTGCATCCCAGTGCAAACCAGCTGAGGCGGACCATTTGCGGCGAATCGAGCGCTCCTGGCGAGCGGGGCCGCTGCCACCACCACGCGAGCGTCAATGCGCCGAGCAGCAGCATCGTGTTGGTGAAGTGCACGCATTGCACGAGGACCCGCGTGTCGGAGGTGTTGTGCTCCACGTAGCCGCCGAGCACGAGTACGGCTCCCAGAAGAGCTTCTGTCAACAAGAGAATTCCCGACCAGACAGCCGCTTTCCTGACGCGGGTTCCTTTGGCATTTGCCAGAAAGGTCCAGGCGATGAGCGCGCCGACGAGCCCGGTGCAGATGCCGCTCATGGAACGGTGAGTGAACTCGATCACCGTTGCGAGGCGGGGATGCTGCGGAACAAAATCGCCGTTGCAGAGCGGCCAATGGGCTCCGCAGCCGGCACCCGAACCGGTGGCCCGGACGACCGCGCCCCATAAGATGACCAGGATCATCCAGCCGAGCACGGCCGCTGCGTAGGTTGAGAGACCACGTCCGCTGCGCAGAAAACTGAGCATCCGCCCCATGTTTTCCATCTTACGCGCCGGTCTGAGCCGGCGGGGACGATGCGTTCCGGTCGGCGTTACAAGCCGTGAATGGACGTTTGTGACGACAAACAGCAGATTCCCTGCGGGAACGACAACAAAGAAAGGCAACAGCGCTGCGCACCTGAGGGTAATGCGCTCTAACTGCGCGCGAGCTCGCGTGCGCGTTCGGTGGCGCGCTTGACGGCTTTGATCAGCGTCACGCGCAGGCCGCCGGCCTCCAGTTCGAGAATCCCCTCGACCGTGCAGCCCGCGGGCGTGGTGACCTCATCCTTGAGCAAGGCCGGATGCGCTCCTGTTTCGAGCACCATGCGCGCGGCACCGTAGGCAGTCTGTGCAGCGAGTTGGGTTGCGATGTCGCGGGGCAAGCCGACGTTCACACCGGCCTCGGCCAGGGCCTCCAGAATGATGTACAGGAACGCCGGACCGGAGCCCGAGAGGCCTGTCACGGCATCCATGTGCTTTTCGTCCACCTCCACCACTCGGCCTACGGTGCGGAACATCTGGTCTGCGAGGGTCATGTGTGCTGGGGTGGCGAAGCGGCCGCGCACCAGAGCTGTCATGCCCGCTCCCAGGGTTGCCGGGGTGTTGGGCATGGCGCGCACAACGGCGATCTCATGTTCCGCAGCTGCTTCAATTGCGCCCGTGGTGACTGAAGCCGCAATCGAGATCAGCAGTTTGTCTTCGGTCAGTGCGGGAGCGATCTCCCGCACAAGCTCAATTACCTGGGTGGGCTTGACCCCCAGTACGATCAGGTCCGCCTCCTGGGCTGCCTGCAGGTTGTCGGTCAGGCAGCGGACGCCCAGCTTGGCCTCAAGCGCCAATGCCCGCTCTTTATGCGCGACGGTGGCCAGAATCTGTTCGCGACCCAACAGTCCGGAGCTGACAAAGGCGCTGAGCAGGATGCCGCCCATCTTGCCCGCCCCGAGGATAGCGACCTGGCCAGCAATGCGGCCATCGCCGGGAGCCGTGAGCTGCGATGCGAAGTGCATGCGGTCAGCCTACCATCGCCGCTTCGGTACAACGCGCGTTGCGAGTTCCGGTGTAGGAAAGCTCCGATCAAGTCAACGGATTGGGCCCTACAAAATGCCCGGGGCTGAAGCCTTTTGTATTTAGCCGTTTGTCGTAGGCTAAATGCCGCTGGGGTGCGGTTTCGGCTTTGCAAAGACTTTTTCCGCAGCCTGTCAGCCCGGACCTACCTCCGAAAATCAAAAAATAATTCGTCAAACACTATATAAGCCCTACGCTCCCTCCCAAAAAGGCAACAGCAGGACTGGTTCAGAGTCCCCCTAAGCCGTTTCGTTACAGGACCCGTCGCCGCGTTCACTGCGGCGGGGGCGTTGTGGGTGCCTGCTGCTGCTGTTGCTGCTGACGAAGCTGCTGCAGCTGTTGATAGACCCCCTGGGGCGTAAGAGTTCCATTCGGAGGGGTCGACGTCGAGTCGGCTCCCGGCTGCACTGCGCCAGTCGGCACGGGCGTGGTGGTATTTGTGCCGCCGGGCTGGGTTGCGCTGCCCGTGGGCGCCGGGGTCAGGGTGGCCGGGCCGGGCGCGTTGCCGCCGCCCCCATTCAGCAGATTGGCGGTGTCGGACCCCGGCGCCGGAGGATTCGGCGAATCGACGATGCCATTGGTCCCCGGCGTTGTGGAGGGCGTCGGCAGTGAATCCAGGGAAACCGAGTTTGTCGTCGGGTAGGACGACGCCGTGGGCGAGGTGTTGCCGGCGCTTCCGTTCACGTTGTTGATCGGCTGCGGGATGCTGGCCGGTCCTGTCACGGCCGAACCCCCGGCGGCTACCGGCACGGGGGTCTGGTTGGCGTTTCCTCCCGCGCTGCCATAGGCCGGCTGGGCGGGGCCGGGCTGTGTGGCACCGGGCTGTGTGGCACCGGTCTGTGCGGGGCCGGTCTGGGCGCCACCCGACTGCGCGGGGACGGCAGCGGCGTTCTCCGCATCGGCATCGTCGTCGGGGACAGCGTTGGGGCCCGGAGGCGTTGGCCCGCCGGTGCGCGGGGTCAGCACCAGCTCTGCAGGCTGATCGGAAGCCGTTTCCAGCAGAAGCATGTTGCTTCCGGTACCGTCCAGAAGCGTTGCAATCACCGTCGCGGGAGCGGCCGGGCCGTAGTCGCCGAAGACGCGCTGGTCCACAACGCCGCCGGTAATCCTCATGCCCGTGCAGCGGGAGACGGAGCGCAAAATGCCGTTCAGGCTGGAGTTGTCGGCGTGAACCGTCAGTTGCCCGGCTGTGCAGCTAACCTGCGCACGGTGGTGACGCTCCCCGGGGTGGGCAGCCGGTGTTCCTGTCGCGGCGAGGGGCGCGATGCCGGAACGTGCCGTCGTGGGCGCCGTCGCGAGGCCGGAGCCGGGCATCTGCGCAAACGCCAAGCCCGCGGGCGCAAAAAACGCCGCAAAAAACGTCAAGGAGGCAATTACTGCAGACATGCCGGGAAGTTCGCGGGGGGCAACCATGTACTTCTCGGACGTGCAGGAGGGGGCTTCGGGTAGCTTGGGCGGGTGACTTGGTCGATGGGCGATGGTATCGGCGGCCCGAAATGGCACTGAGGAAGGTCCCGAACGAAGGATCCCTCTGGACGCGAAGCCAAGCGCTTCGTATGCTGAGTCTCTATGGGCACAGCAAGGGCGTTCCGGATTGATCGCAGACAGGGGGCGCTACCCCGGCGGATGCTGGTTCTTGCCGGGATCTTTGGCGGTATCCTGGGCAGCGGGCAATGGATGGTGGGGCAGAGCTGTATCACGCAGGCCAAAATGACCCCCGCACAGCGTACGGAGACGGGGTCCGCAGCCTACCGGCTGGCCCAGTCCGTGCTCGCGGGCGACAGCAAGGCTGTGCAGGACGCCACCATCCCGGCCTATGCATCCGAGTTTGCGCAAACGGGCTATCTGATTCGCACCACTTCGGGCTCGCTGGCGGGCGATAGCCTTGCGGTTTCGCAGCTGTACTTTCTCGATGGGAGCAATCGCACCGCGAACGAAACCGGGGACGCGGATTTCAGCTGTCCTCTGGCGGGAACGGCCGCCGAGACGGACTTTGCCATTGGCGGCTTGCCGCCCGGGCATTATGCGTTTGCCATGGTCGAGGCATCCGGCCCAAACCCCTGGCTGCTGTCGTTTCTCCTGCAGTCGGACGCGAGCGGATGGAAGATGGCCGGTTTCTACCCACACCGTCGCGATGCGGCGGGACACAACGGGGTCTGGTACTGGAGCGCCGCGCGTGCCGATGCCAAGGCAGGCAAGCCTTGGCTGGCGTGGCTGCTGTACGGTGAGGCCGATCAGCTGTTGCGTCCTGCCAATTTTGTCTCCACCACAAACCTGGACCGGTTGCGGTCGGAGACGCGGTCGGTCGCACCGCCGGCACTTTCAGGCGGGCTGAATGCGGGGACGCCGCTCGCCATCGCCGGACCCAACGGGGCGGAGTTCCGCATCACGGGTCTGAGCAGCGAGGCCTCGGAGAATGGCAAGCAGCTCAATCTGGTGGTGCATTTGAAGGCTGACGCCCCCAGCGGCTCTCCCAGCGGGTCCCCAAGCGGCTCCCAGGGAGACTTCAATGCGGAGACCGCCCGCAATCTGGCGGCTGCCAGCACCCTGCTTGCGGCCCATCCGGAGCTGCGTCCAGGGTTCGATAATCTATGGGTCATTGCAGAGGCTCCGGGCGCCAATCCGTTCGTGACGGAGCGGCCCATGGGAGAGTTTGCCGCGGCCAAGTGAGCTGGGTGCCGGGCTGCGGCCGGAAGCGCGGGAGATGCATCGCTGACGCGGTGAGGACAGGAGATCGATGCCAACTGTAACCAAATCGCTCGCTCAGGCCATTCGCGAGCGGCGCTCCACGCCCAGCTTTACCGGCGAGCCGATCCCCGCGAGCGATCTTCGACAGATCCTGGACGCCGGTCTGCAGGCGCCCAGCGGCTACAACATGCAGCCATGGCGGTTTATCGTGGTACAGCACCCCGAGCAGCGCAGGCGGCTGCGCGCCGCCAGCTACAACCAGGCGAAGGTCGAGGAGGCGTCGGCGATCATCGTGGCCTGCGGTGATCGGGACGGATGGCGTCGCGACCTGGACGACATGCTGCGCATGGGCCGGGCCGGCGGCATGAGCGAGAGCTACGCGGCGCAGGCGGAGCAGAGCGTTCCGGCCTACATGTCCGGCTTCACGGACGATCAGATGACTGGCTGGCTGAACAAGCAGGTCATGCTTGCCTATACCTCGATGATGCTCATGGCCGAGGTGCTCGGCTATGACACCGCCCCGCTCGAAGGGTTCGAGCAGCAGAAGGTCTGCGAGACCCTGCGCCTGCCGATGAGCTATTGGGTGGTGGCTCTGCTCGCGGTAGGGCACCTCCATGGACAGGATAAGTTCCATGGCGGCCGTTTCGATCTGAGCCATACCGTGTTCGGTGAGGAGTTTGGCAAACCTTTGAAGTAAATTCGCCGCCCCTTGCAGGCAGGCGAGAGAAAACTGAGCCGAACGCTGCATTCAGTTCGCGCTAGAGTAGAACCGGCGGGAGCGCATCACAGACGATGGGCGTCCAAATCACACACCGCAACATCACACCCCGCATCGACAAGGAGTAAAAAGACGCTGGATGAGATCTCTGGGTCGCCTCTTGTTGGCCGTGGTCGTGCTTGGCTTGTTGGGAGCCGTCCTGTTGCTGCGTGAGCCGCTTTGGCTGGAGCGGCAGTACACCCACTTCGGGCTGTTTCTCTCTCACGTGCAAAGCAACTACGTCCTCACCCCTGAGGGCCGCGTGCACTACTACGACGCCGAGCCCCGGATCCCGGGCGGCGGCGTGCCCCTGGTGCTGATTCATGGGCTGGGCGATCGCGACGAGAGCTGGGCGCCCATGCTCAAACGGCTCAAGCGGGCCGGCTTCCATGTGTATGCGCCGGATCTGCTGGGCTATGGCCGGTCGCCCCGGCCGGAGAACGGCGATTACTCTGTCGCGGGCGAGAGCAAGTTCATCTACGACTTCATCCAGGGGCTTGGTCTGCAGAAGACCGATCTGGGCGGGTGGTCCCTGGGCGGCTGGATCGCATTGACGCTGGCCCACGAGCACCCGGAACTGACGGATCGGGTGGTGGTGTTCGACAGCGCCGGGATGCGAGGCCAGCCACCGATTTCGCAGAACCTGTTTGAACCCAACTCGCCGGAAGACGTGGCAAAGCTATGGTCGCTGATGGAGCCGGAGGCCAGGCCGCTGCCCGAGAATGTGCGTCGCGCCGCGGTGCGGCAGTTCGCCGCGGTGCGTCCCACCGTCGAGCGAAACGCGCAGGCTTTTCGTTCGGGAACGCTTCTCGACGACATTCTGCCTACGCTGCCGGAGCCGCTGCTGATCGTCTGGGGCAGCACGGATCGGTTGACGCCCCTCGGTCTGGGGCGGCAGATGCATGCGCTCGATTCCCATTCGGAGCTGGACATTGTCGAGGGTTGTGGGCACTTGGCGCCGTCCCTGTGTGCGGCTCGCGTGGCGCCTGCCGTGGCCGATTTCCTGAAGTCCGATCCGCCGCCGGAGGGTGGTGTGCGGACGTTGGCGAATATGAGCCGCTAGGGCGAGTTGGCGAGTTGGCGAGAGCAGTTCAAGTCGAGTCTCGGGATGCCCGTCTTCCATAAAAAGGTGTCATCTCGACCGGAGCACGACGGCTTTATCGTCGTGCGTAGTGGAGAGACCCCTGTATCTTGTTTGCTGCTGAATAAAGGTCCGCGTAGCTCCAAACGAAATACAGGGATCTCTCCACTTCGCCCATTCGACTCGCTCAGGGCTCCGGTCGAGATCGCCATTCATTGGGTCGATACAGCTTAGTCGGCGTCGGGGCTCCCTGCTTCGCCGCCCCACTGGAAGGCTCCCGGTTGCGGCAGGCCGATATGCTGCAGCACCCGCTGCACATAGCTGCGAACGATGTCGGTCACACTCGCCGGCTGGTTGTAAAAGGTCGGGATAACCGGAAAAACCGTTCCGCCGGCCTCGGTTACAGCGGCCATGTTGCGCAGATGAATCAGATTTAGAGGGGTTTCGCGTACGCAGAGCACCAGCGGGCGGCGCTCCTTCAGGCAGACATCCGCTGCCCGCTCGATCAGGTTGCCCGCGAGACCGTGCGCGATCCCGGCCAGGGTGCCCATGGAGCAGGGAAGAATCACCATCGCCGCCAGGGGGTACGATCCGCTGGCGATGGCCGCGCCCACATCCTCATGTGCGTGCTGGACGACCTTGGGGGAGGCATGTCCCAGGAGCTTTTCGACCAGCCCGGTCCGGCCGCTCAGTCCGAGTTCCGCTGCGAACACCCGCAGGGAGCTGGGCGAGGCGACCATGTGCACGCGGCCAACGCGCTCCTCGGCGTCCAGGGCCTGCAACATCTCGGACGCAAAGATCGAGCCGCTGGCTCCGGTAACCGCCAGGGTTACGGCCAACGGTTGCATTGAGGGGATGTTCGGCATCGCAATGATTATCTCGCACCACTTGCTTTGAGGTGCCGTGCTTGAGGTCCGTACTTTAGGTGCCATACTGGGGAACACGACCTCAGCCTCGTTTGTCCGTCCGGCGGACTGCCCGGCCTGTGTCGGCGGGTATACCTTCGAGCAGTTTTCCGCGTGGCTGCGCAACGCTACAATCCACTCATGGCCTACTTCGAGAAACCGCTTGGGAAGAATGTGCGCTTTCTGCTGCCGTCGCTCAAGCTGAAGCAACCATTTCCGGGCGGCAACACGGTGGAACAGTCCGTTCATGACTTCCTGATGGCGCACTTCGGCGGCTATACCGCGACCGCCGCCAACCTCTTCGGCTATTGGAAAGAGGAGGACGGCGCCTTCAGCTACGGAGAACACCGAGAGTTCACGGTGGCGCTTACCGGCGAGTCCGGGCTGACGGAACTGAAGCAGTTCCTGGGCAATACGGTGCGCACACTGGATGAGAAATGTCTGTATGTCGAGGTCGCGGGTGTGGCCTCGCTGCTGTACGGCGACGTGGTGCACGGGGAATTGACCGTTGGCCTGAACGGCCAGCCTGTGCTCGCGACGTAGGCGGCAAGACGCCTGGTGCTGGAACGGTCCTGACCCTGACATTTGGAGGGAGCGTGGGGCTTCAGCCCCACGAAAAGGAGAGACAAAATGATGGGCTTTAGCCCAGGGTTTCTCTCCGATGTCAGCGTAAAACCCGGGGCTGAAGCCCCATCCTCCTCCGCACTGAATGTCCGGGCTGAAAGCCCGGACCTACCTCCGAAAAGCAAAAAATGTTCACACAGACGCTCTCTAACCATCGGCGAGCACCCGCGCAAACACCGCATCGATGTTGCCGAGTTGCCGGTTGAAGTCAAAGGCCGCCGTCAGCTGCTCAGACGAAAGCCGGGCCGTGATCCCGGGGTCAGCCATGACCAGTTCGCGGAAGTTCTTATCGTTGGTCCAGGCATCCATCGCATGGCCCTGCACCAGCCGATAGGCGTCCTCGCGGGTCATGCCGGCCCCGGCCAGCTCCAGCAGCAGTTGGCCGGAGAAGACCAGGCCGCCGGTGAGCTCCAGATTCTTCAACATGCGCTGCGGATACACCATCAGCCTGTCGATCAGGGTCGCGGTCTTATTCAGCAGATAGTCGGCCAGCGAGGTCGTATCGGGGAGGATGACGCGCTCGGCGGACGAGTGCGAGATGTCGCGCTCGTGCCACAGCGCGACGTCTTCCAAGGCGACCTGGGCGTTGCCGCGCACCACGCGCGCCAGGCCGCAGATCTGCTCGCTGGTGATGGGGTTGCGCTTGTGCGGCATGGCGCTGGAGCCCTTTTGCCCCGCGGAGAAAAACTCTTCCGCCTCGCGGACCTCCGTGCGCTGCAGGTGGCGGATCTCGGTCGCAATCTTGTCCAGCGTGGAGCACATCACGGCCAGCGTGGTGACGTAGGCCGCATGGCGGTCGCGCTGCAGCACCTGCGTGGACACCGACGCGGCTTTCAGGCCCAATCCGGCCAGGATGGCTGCTTCATGCTCCGGCTTGAGATGGCCGAAGCTGCCGACCGCGCCGGAGATCTTGCCCACGCGCAGATCCTCTGCCGCGGCATCGAAGCGCTGCAGGTTGCGGCCCATTTCGGCGTACCAGAGCAGCAGTTTCATGCCGAAGGTGGTCGGTTCGGCGTGCACGCCGTGGGTACGGCCGATGGCGGGGGTGTGCTGAAATTCGATGGCCCGGCGGCGTAGAACCTCGCGCAGGCGAACGATGCCCGCGCGGATGAGCACCGAGGCCTCCACCAGCGCCAGCGCCTGGGCCGTGTCGACCACGTCGGTCGAGGTGAGCCCAAAGTGCAGCCAGCGCGCCGCATCGCTGCCCGCCCGCGCGACGGACTCAGACACGGCCGTAGTGAAGGCGAGCACGTCATGGCGCAGCTCGCGCTCTAGCTCGTCGATGCGTTCGACCGTAAAGCCGGCGTGCGCGCGCAGTGCCTGGGCCGCAGATGCGGGAACGACGCCGGCTGCCGCGAGAGCCTCGGTTGCCGCGAGCTCCACCTTCAGCCAACGCTCAAATTTGCTCTGGTCGGACCACAAGGCGGCCATCTGCGGACGGGTGTAACGCGCGATCATCTCATCTCCAAACGATTTGACTGCAAACGCAGGGCCAAACTTGCCGTTGCGTCGCCGTACCCTCATCATAGGTGGTACAGCCAAAAGATTGAGTCGACTGTGGTACGACCCAGGACGCAAGAGGGTCTTGTGCTCCAAAGCCTCGCATGTCGTAGCACGATATACTGGGGGAAAGCAATGAGCGATGGATCGGCAGACACATCCCAAACAGCGCGTTTGAGGCAGTTGGCGGAGTTCCGGTATCGCCTGCGAAGCTTTCTCAACTTCAGTGAGATTGAAGCGGACAAGTTCGGCATCGCCCCGCAGCAATATCAGCTGATGCAGGTGATCGGCGCCATCGGGCCCGGGGAATCGACTTCCATCAGCCTGCTTGCGGAGCGCATGGTCCTGCGGCATAACAGCACCGTGGAACTGGTGGACCGTGCCGAGCGCGCGGGACTGGTGCGGCGAGCCGCCGATGAGCGCGATCTGCGCCGCTCACTGGTGGTGCTCACGCCGCGTGGAGACGAGGTTCTGCAACAGATGGTGGCATCGCATTTGGAACAGCTGCAAGGGGAGTGTGGGGATCACCTCTGGCAGTCTTTGGGCGAGGTGCGCAGGTCGCTCCTGTCGAGCTCCTCGCCGGACTCAACCGGCATCGAAAGGGTTGCGTGAAGGAAACAGGCGAATCTGTGCTTCGGGATTACTCGGCCGACGCCCGCATTTTATATACAAGCGGCTTGGCGGCCATTTTGGGAGCCATGAGCGCACTCGCTGCGTGGGCACTCCTGGAGATGATTGCGCTCGCGACGAACGCTTTTTATTTTCACCGGATCAGTGTTCGCGAGGTGGATCCCTGGCAGGCCGGCCGGCACTGGTGGCTGGTGCTGATCCCGGTTCTGGGCGGTCTGCTTGTCGGCCTGATCGCCCGGTATCTTTCGCCGCTCATTCGGGGCCACGGTATGCCGGAGGCTATCGAAACGATCGTCTTCGGAGGCGGCCGTGTGCAACCGCGGGTAGCCGTGCTCAAACCGGTTGCGACCGCCATCGCGATCGGCTCGGGAGGCCCGTTTGGAGCCGAAGGCCCCGTCATCATCACCGGCGGGGCGATCGGGTCGGTGGTTGGCCAGCTGCTGAACATGACCGACTCCGAACGCACGGTGCTGATGGTTGCCGGGGCCTCCGCCGGTATGGCCGCGACGTTCAATTGCCCCATGTCTGCGGTTCTTCTGGCGGTGGAAATCCTGTTATTCGAGTGGAAGCCGCGCTCGCTGGTGCCGGTCACGATCGCCTGTGTCACGGCCGGGGCCGTGCGGCATCTTTTGCTGGGGCCCAAGCCCCTGTTGCAGATGATTCCCACGGGCGCACCGGTCTATCACTCTGCGATGCTGGGCGCACTGGCTATCGGCATCGTCGCCGCTTTTGTGGCGGCCGGTCTAGGCCGTGCCGTGCATACCTGCGAAGGCCTGTTCGAAAAATTGCCGATCCATTGGATGTGGTGGCCGGCGATCGGCGGTCTGGGCATCGGCCTGGGCGGCCTGATCTTTCCGCAGGCTCTTGGCGTTGGCTACAGCGTGATCCAGCTGATGATCTCCGGGGACGGCGCCTGGAAGCTGCTGGCAGGCGTTCTGGTCATCAAGAGTCTGATCTGGGTGTTCTCCCTCGGCTCGAATACGGCGGGCGGTATTCTGGCTCCGCTGCTGATGATCGGGGCCGCCCTGGGCGCGTCCGCGGGTCACTTCCTGCCGCAGATGAGCACCGGCGCTTGGGCGCTGGTCGGCATGACCTCCCTGCTGACCGGGGCCATCGGCTGCCCGCTGACTTCGGCCATGCTTTCGATCGAACTGACGCACAACGGCGGTCTGGTGCTGCCGGTGCTGCTGGCCTGCGGTGCGGCCTATGCGGTCAGTGTGCTGGTGCAGCCGCGGTCGCTGCTGACGGAAAATCTCAGCCGCAAAGGTCTGCACCTGAGCCGCGAGTTCTCTGTCGATCCGCTGGAAACCATGCTGGTCTCGCAGGCCATGCACACCAGCGTCTATGCGCTGAACGAGAAGGCGACCTGCCGCGAGGCCGCGGAGTGGCTTCGTCGCACCGAGGAGCGCGGCGCGGAGGGCTGGTCGCATTGGCAGCGGCTGTTTCCTCTGGTGGATGACGAGGGCAGGCTGGCCGGCGCGCTCACCCGTTCGCAGATGATCGCCGCCGGACGCGAGCAGGATGAAGGAAAGCTATTGCTTTCCGACGGCACACTGAGCCCGAACACCATGTCAGCCTTTACCACGCTGAAGGTCTGCGCGGTGGAGATGGCGGAGACCAAGCTCACGTCCTTCCCCGTGGTCTCCAGCGACGGCAAGCTGCTGGGCATTATCACCATCGACGATCTGCTCAAGGGGAGGAGTGAGCAGGCTCACCGGGAAGGCACACGGCAGCGTGTGTTGCGGCTCCGCTGGCCGTTTGGCCACCGGGCGCAGCCCGCGCAAACGGACGTGGAGATCACCGTTCCCGCCACGCCGGTCGCGGCTCCGTTGCAGGTGCAGACGGTGGCCGCCAACGCCGCTGAAGCCGGAGCTCCGCAACGGGAGATTGCAGCACTTGACGCTGAGGCCATTCCCTCCGAGGGCACAGGGGACGGACCTGCTGCGGAAACGCCGTCCGCTTCCCGTACAGAGGAAAACATCGAGCTGACATCGAGGTTTTAGGGCAAATTCCCTGTTGGTAGGCAGCTCTTTAGTTTGTCATCCCGTAGGGATCTGCTGTTATCTTTGCCTCTCCAAAAGAAAAGCAGATCCCTACGGGATGACAAACAAGAAAAGCTTTAGCGCACCCGTTTTATTTCCTTGGGTCCTGCTTCAGCCAGGCTGTTCAACGCCCAGCAAAAGGCTCATCTCGTCGTATAAAAATCCCCGCCCCGGCTTGTAGGGCTGCACCCATTTGCCGTCGAGCACGAACTGCGGGATGGCGCGCTTGCCGGTCCTGGCGATGACCTCGTCCGCAGCGCCGGGGGTGCGCTCAATATCGATCTCTTTGAACGCGATCGCGTGCTGGTTCAGGAAGCGTTTGGCTTCGCGGCAGTCGCGGCACCAATCGGCGGTATAGACAAGAAGTTCCATGCGCATATTCTCTCTCAGTATTCGTGCTGTTGGAGTGGAACGAAGCCCAATCGAAAGCCATAGTCTTTGATGTTTGCCGTACTTACTGCTCGTGGTAATTGCGCATCAACCCGCCGTCGATGACGTAGGTCGATCCCGTGATGTAAGCCGCGTCCTCCGACGCGAGAAACGATACCAGGCCGGCAACCTCTTCCGACGTGCCCATCCGTCCCAGCGGGATATTGCGCAGCAGGGGATCGAGTTTGGCGTGGTCGTCAAGCAGGCTCTTGTTGATGGGCGTGATGATGGCTCCGGGAGCCACATTGTTGACTGTAATCCCTAGCGGCCCCAATTCTACGGCCAGATCGCGCATCAACATGCGAATGCCGCCTTTCGCCGCACAGTAGCTGGCGAAATGAGGAAAAACCATGTCCTCGTGAACCGAGGAGATATTGATCACGCGCCCGGGTTTTTGAGCATCGCGCAAGCGTCGCACAAATGCCTGTGTGATGAAGAAGGCGCCCTTGAGATTGAGGTTAAGAACGGTGTCGTAGTCCTCTTCGGTGACCTCCCAGAAGTCGCCGCCCTTTTCCACCCCGGCGTTGTTGACCAGGATGTCGCAGCCGCCAAGCTGCTCGTAGGCGGCGTCGATCAACTTTTGTCCGCCAGCCACGGTGGAGACGTCAGACTGCACGGTGATTGATTTTGCGCCGCCCTTTGCGGCGATCTGGTTCTGGGTCTCTTCCGCGCCCTCCGGATGGCTGTGGAAGTCGATCACGACGGACGCGCCCTCGCTCGCAAGGCGCACGGCGATCGCCTGTCCGATGCCCGACGAAGATCCTGTCACCACTGCTATCTTGCCCTCAAATTGACCGGCCATACGTTTTCATTCTCCGACCGCTCGATCAGCGGTCCTCGTCATCTGATGCTCCGGAATGCAAAGGTGCAATTTTCTCTGCAACCGCGATCTGGGCCTGTTCCCCACGACGGCGGCGGAAGAAGCCGCTCAACATCGCGCTGCAATCCTCCGCCAGCACGCCTGCGTTGACCTCCACCCGATGATTCAGCGCAGGGTGATTCATCACCGAAAGCACAGAGCCGCAGGCACCCGCTTTCAGGTCACGCGCGGCATAGATCAGCCTTGCAAGGCGCGCGTGCAGCATCGCGCCGGCGCACATCGCACACGGCTCCAGCGTGCACACCAGCGTGCAGCCCGGCAGGCGATAGTTGCCGAGGAACTGTCCGGCCGCGCGTAGGGCGACGATCTCCGCGTGCGCGGTGGGATCGTTCGTGCGCAGAACCCGGTTGTTGCCGCGCCCGATGACCTCACCCGCAGGGCAGATCACCACGGCGCCCACGGGAACCTCACCCGCGGCCTCAGCCACCGCGGCCTCGGCGAGCGCCAGCCGCATCCATCCCTCCTGACCGCCCTCCCGATCGCCCACCGCCGTCACATTCCCCGAACCTGCGGCCGCGCGCCGGGACCGAAGAAACGCTCGATCTGCGCCGCCAGTTCGGTCAGCTTGGGCAGACGCTTTGCCAGACCTGGATCGTCCAGCGCGAAGCTCCGGTTCCAGATGCTCTCCAGCAGCGGGAGAAGTTTTGCCGCTACCAGCTCCTCTGTCGAAAGCGCGTGGATGTGCGTGAATAATTGCTCGGCTTCGGAATCGTACTCGTCTATGGGAGCCCCATCGGCGATGAAGCCTTCCACGTCGGCGTTGGCGACGAGCTCCTGGATGGAATCAAGGTCGGGCGGCGGCGGCCAGGGTTTGCTAGTTGAACTCATGCTCGGGATAGGATACGCGTGCCCCTAACTGGGTTGAGCAACGGAGTGCATGAGGGCTCACGTCCGCTTAGTAACGCCTGGAACGCAGATGATTGAAATTGATCACATCTAAACCGATCTGCTCCAAGTATCCGGAGAGCCTGAACTCGACTGTGATGACAGTATGTGACTGTGCTAACTGCCGGAGAGCTGCATCGGTGACTCCGAAACGGATCACTTCCGGGAGCTTGCCCACCGCTGAGGTCGCCACGTGCGCTTCTGCCGTGACAACTGCATACTCTGCCAAGGCTTTGTACCAGTCTGTTCGCAATTGCCCACTCAACTTATTCGCGAGATTACTGACCTCCGCGAGTACATACGCCGTAGTCGAGATAGAGGCGTAGTCTTCGAGCAATCGGTGCAGCAACTGTACGTCGCTTTCTACAAACATCTGCAATCGACTAAATGACCTGAATCGATGAAATCCAACCTTGGCGCTGATAGCAAGGAGAAGGATGTTTGCGTCAAGGAGAGCGCTGCTGCGGGACCTTGGCATCTCAGGCTCCAAATGTCTCCCACTCGTTCCTAACGCCAAGCAGCGTTCCAAGCTCGGCGTTCAGGCTAACGGTTTTATACAGGCGAGTCGGGACATTCTGTTTTTCGGTCAGAAATTGCGCAAGACCATGGTTGCCTCTTTCGCGGCTGGCGAGATCACGTTCAAAGTCCGGGTTCAGATAGGATACCGTTACCTCCCACCTTCGCTCATCGTCGGAGAGCATCACTTCTTCCAGCCGCAAGTCAGGCATGGACTCACCCGGGAAGAGTTCCCGAAGGGTTTCTAGAGAGAGTTTCACCGCGTCTCGAACTGCGACCATCGTACCCTCCAGACGCCATTCTAGACTCATACCTTACGCCAAGCTATGCGGGCTCCTGCTGCGTCATGCAATGCAGCGCGCCGAGGCCCCAGATGAGATCCGTGCAGTGAATGCCCGTAACGGTGCGGTCTGGAAAGCACTCGGCCAAAGTGTTCAGTGCAACGCGGTCATTGGAATCGTTGAACGTGGGCACAATCACCAGCCCATTGCAGATATAAAAATTCGCATAACTCGCCGGCAGCCGCTGGCCCTCGAAGATCACCGGAGCAGGCATGGGCAAAGTGCGAATCTCAAACGGTTCGCCGGCGAGGTTGCGCGCGCCATGCAGACGTTCGAGATTTTCGGCCAATGGCAGATGGTTTTCATCCGCTGTATTCGGCTCGACTGCCGTCAGGATGGTGTTCGGGCCGACAAACCGAGTGATGTCGTCCACGTGTCCATGGGTGTCATCACCGGCGCATCCGCGATGCAGCCAGAGGACCTGCTCGATGCCGAGGTATTCGCGAAATGCCTGCTCCATCTGCTCCTTTGAAACACCGGGATTGCGCTGTTGCACCTCGCTGAGCAGGCACTCTTCCGTGGTGAGCAGAACCCCTTCGCCATTGGTGTCGACCGAGCCGCCTTCGAGCACGAGGCGATGTTCGTGTCCATCGGGAAGCATCACCTTCGGCGCGATCGCCGGCATCGCATACAGCTCACTCACCTGCTGCGGGATCAGATCGTCGTTGCGCCAGTTTTCATACTTTGCCCAGGCGTTGAATCGCCAGTTGGCGATGACAAGATCACTGGCGATTTCACTTTTGTTCTTCTTGCTGTCCTTCCCGTAGGGAACCTGCTCTTCGCCAACTCGCTTCACAAAGACCGGCCCAGAATCCCGCAGCCAAACCCTATCCGTGCGCCAATGGTGAAAATGCAATCGCGCCAGGTTCGCGCCTCCCCGCCGCAGCATCTGCGTGGCACGCTTTTCCGCTGCGAGGTCATTCACAAGAATGTGCACGTCTTCCACGCTCGAAAGCCAGCGCACGATCTCGCAGTACACCCAGGGAATCGGCTGGAATTTGCCGGGCCAGTCCTCCGGGTTGTGCGGCCACGCAATCCAGGTGGCCGCGTGCCGTTCCCACTCCGCGGGCATGCGATAAGGCAGGGGTTGAGATTCAGCCTGTGACACAGGCCTCATGCTACACGGCGGCTGGACATCTTTCATGAGGTGAGAGTAGTGTCGCGTTGCTCTCCGGTGAAGAGAGCAACACGCGCCGAAGCCTCGGCGTCAGAGCGTAAGGGGTTAATAGCCCAGGAGGAAGTTGCAACATGGCTAAGGAAGCACACAAGCAGGCAGCAGCGCATCACGAGGAAGCGGCGAAGGCTCATCATACGGCAGCGGAGCATCACGAGAAGGACACTCCGGAGGCTCACGCCCACTCAACCAAGGCCCACGAGACCTCGAGCAAGGCACACAAGTCCTCCGAGGAAGCACACTCCAAGTCAGCTGCAAAGACCAAAAAGTAGTTTCTGCATGAAAAAGAGAGCGGGCCCCTTGCGGTCCGCTCTCTTTTTCATGCCTCAAGAAGTTCAGGCTCAGCGCTGCTCCGATGGGGCCCCCGGAAGCGTGTAAAACGTGTAGGTTGCCGTGTAGGGAACGCGGAGAATCGTGTCTCCATGCTGTGCGTCGCAGCCGGCGGCGGGAGCCTGGCCACCCTTTGTATCGGACCGGCGCACCAAGCCGACATGGGCCAGCACTCCATCCTTGGTTGCCACCGAATGCGTCTTCACCAGCAGCCAGGGAACACTGCTCGCATCCGGTGAGGGCATCTTGGCAAGCGCCGTTCCCGTGATCGAGCTCCCGTCGGTCCAGGTCCATGTCGGACCGGCGCCGTGCATACCGAGGCGGTTCCCGCTGGAGGGCTCGAAGAGTGTCGCTTCAGGATTTTTGAAGAGCCAGGCGTAGGTGCCGCTCTCCCGCACACATTGGTAGATCTGCACGCCACGGCCCTGTGCCGTCGCCACGGTAATCGCGCCGGACGTCGGCGTTAAGGTAGGGTCGAGCGCCTGGGGCGCGGGCGCAAACATCAACAGCAGCAGCGGAAGCAGCAAGGGGAACTCCTGGGTGAACTCCGGGCAGAGGGACGAGCAGAGGATGGGTTGCCGAGCTTAATCGAGGAAGCGGCTGGTGATGCCGCCGTAGGCATCGATGCGGCGATCGCGCAGGAATGGCCAGTGCTGGCGCGTGATCTCAACCTCCCTGGGATCGAGATCGGCGTAGAGGGTCTCTTCCTTTTCGTGCGATGCCCTGGCCAGAATGCGGCCAAACGGGTCGGCGATAAAGCTTCCACCCCAGAACTCCAGCCCTGCGCCTTCAGGTCCCTTCAGCAGCACCCCGCCGTAGTTTGGATCTCCCATCTGCACGTCCCCATGTTCAAATCCCACCCGGTTCACCGCACACACGAAGACGCCGTTGGCGATGGCATGGGCGCGCTGAATGGTCTGCCAGGCGTCGTACTGGCGCTCGCCGAACTCACTCTTTTCGCTTGGATGCCAGCCGATCGCGGTGGGGAAGAACAACGTCTCCGCGCCTTTGAGTGCGGTGACGCGCGCGCCTTCGGGATACCACTGATCCCAGCACACCAGCGTCCCTATCGGCCCCGCTGAAGTCCGGTGCGACAGGAAGCCCAAATCGCCCGGAGTGAAGTAAAACTTTTCGTAATAAAGCGGATCGTCGGGGATGTGCATCTTGCGATACACCGAGGCCACGTGGTCCGGATTGTCGCTGGCGAAGTCCATAATGGCCGCGGTGTTGTGATAGAGCCCCGGCGCGCGCCGCTCAAACAGGCTCGCGATGAGGACCAGTTGGTACTCGCGAACGACCGCGCTGAGCGCCGCCGTCGAGGGTCCAGGGATCGACTCTGCGATATCGAAGAGCGCATGGTCCTCGCGCTGACAGAAGTACTGCGCCCGAAACAGCTCCGGCAGACAGACGAGCTTTGCGCCGTTCTCCGCAGCCTCGCGCACGCGTGCAACGGCTTTCGCGAGGTTCGCCTCGATGGAGGGCTCGCAGGACATCTGGATGAGGGCGACTTTGGTGGATTTGGGCATCGAAGAGACCTCAAATTTGTTGTGCTCGAAGATAGCCTTGACGGGCTAGGGCAAGAAGCTTCTTGTCGTCGGTAAGGAGAAGAAGGGCATTGACTCGCGCGGTGGAGGCAATGAGTCTGTCCGCTGGATCGCCATGGAAGCCGGGAGGGAGCTCCGCACAGTCGAGCGCGATCTCCTGTGTGATGGGCGCGAGACGGGTTCTTGTCAGCCGGAGAGCGTTTGTCATCCACGGCCGCAAGGGTCGATCGAACAGCATGTGACCACGCGAGGCTTTCAATGCAATCTCCCAAAGAGAGATCGGGGAAAGGAACAGAGAATCCGACCGATACGCCTCGTGAATGCTCTGCTTTGCCTCAGCGCCGAGTTGGGGATCGCCATTTGCGAGCCAGACAAAGGTATGGGAGTCCAGAAGAATCACCGCATGGCTTCCCACACATCCGGCTCGGGACCAATGATGTCCCCCGTGATCGTCACGGTGCCTTTCATGCAGCCGAACGGATCATCGAGGGGAGGCGTATCCAGAGGGGCGATCTGCACGAGAGGCTTGCCGCGTTTGGAGATGATGACGGGGATGCCGTCGCGGCTTACCTCGTCAATGAGGCGCAGCAGATGAGTCTTGGCCTGGGCCGCGGCGATAGGGCCGTTGCGCCTAGCGGGAGCCTTCGGGCTGGTGATCTTGCGCTCCCTCGTTTGTTCATGAGTTGCGCGGGAAACAGCGGCTCGATTCGGCATAGTCACCTCGATATGACTATATCAGTCCTTCCATGCTTGCTGTGATCGTGGGATGTTGGCGTCCTCCGCCCCTGTTCTGGGTAGTGGACCTGATGACGGAGCGTAAGGAATTAGTAAAAGGCCGGCCCTGCGGCGGCAGCAGGTTTAAAGATTCTGCTACTTTTTACATAGCCTGCCTTTTACGCCACGGCGTAGGGACCTCAACTGCCAAACCGAAGGAGTGCCATGTCGAGCGAATACCGCGATTTTCTGGAGTTGTCGTATGAGGAGCTCGAGGAACGAAACCTCGAAGCCAAAGAGCAGCGTAAAAAGCGCGTCGATCCCGGCAAGATTCAGGAAGAGCGGCTCAAGGCCCTGACCGACACCAAAGGCGTCAAGGCGGTCACCGTGGTCTTCTCCGATCTGGAAGGCCGGCTGCACATGCTGGACTACGACAAGAAGTTCCTGGTCAAGAGCTACGACAACCTCACCTTCGACGGCTCCTCGATTCGCGGCTTCACCGCGCAGCGCGAGAGCGATCTGCGGTTGGGGCTCGACTGGAGTGCCTTCTACTGGACGCCGGCCGACATCTTCGGCGCGGGCAAATGCCTCGTCTTCGGAGAGGTGATCGACAAAAACGGCACACCCTACGCGGGCGATGTGCGCGGTCTGCTGAAGACCTTTGCCGGCGATCAGTTCAAGCAGAACGGCTACACCCTGAACGCCGCCAACGAGATCGAAGGCTTCCTCTTCGAGGGCATCGACGCCGAACGCCGCTTTCATGAGACCGGCAAGTTCGAGTACACCAACCATGGCGGTTACTACCACTCGCTGCCGGGCGATCCGCTGCGCGACTTCATCGATGTCTCCGCTGAAGTGCAGCGCGCGATGGGCTTTGAAAACGAGAAGGATCACCCCGAGGTTGCGCCTTCTCAGTTCGAGATCAACTACACCTATGGCGATGCGGTCGCGGCGGCCGACCAGATCCAGCTCTACAAGCTAATCTGCCGGCAGGTGGCCACGCAGATGGGCATGACGGCGAGCTTTCTGCCCAAGCCCGTCACCGGCGTCAACGGCTCCGGCATGCATACCAACGTGTCGATCACGAAGGGCGGCAAGAACCTGATGTGGGACCCGAAGGGCGAGGAAAAAGTCTCGCAGTTCGGCTGGGATTTTGTCGACCGGATTCTCACCGCCGGCAACGATCTTTGCCTGCTGCTGAACGCCAGCGTCAACGCCTATCGCCGGCTCGACCCGCACTTCGAGGCGCCCAACCAGATCAAGGCTTCGGCGACGGACCGCGGCTCGATGGTACGGATTCCGATCGGCAACGAGAAGTCAGCGCGCGTGGAGGTGCGTTCGGTCGGTCCGGATGCGAACCCCTATATGGTGCTGTACTCAATCTTCAAGACCGGCCTCGTCGGCAAGAAAGCCGACATCGCCAACCTGCGCCAGGCTGAGCGCTATCTGCCTGACAACATCTACACCGCGCTCGAGGACTTCCGGGGCGCGGAGTGGATCACCGAGCTGCTCGGCGAAGATGTGAAGGCGCGTTATGCGGAGCTGAAGCAGGCCTCCGCCGATCGCTGCGCCCGGCTGCTGGGCACAATCATCAAGGCGCCGGAGATCCAGTTCCACCATGATGTGTATAACCAGCTCCTTTGGGGGATGTTCTAGGCTGTTGCTGTCCGCTGATGGTGAGAGCGCCCGGCGCCGGGCGCTCTCATCTTTTGAGGACTTTGTATGCTGCAGATTACAGATGAGGATTTGTATCGAGAGGCTTGCAAAATTTTGCGGTTTCTTTTGCTCGGTATCGATCCGCAAACGAATCAGAAACTCTCCGTCGAGTGCATCATCATGGACCCTGATGTGCAACGGTCACTTTCGCTGGGACTTGACGCTCTCCAAGATAGCCGACGCGCAATAGGTTGGCTGCGCGCTCAGAAATCCAAGCGGGCCTGCCAATCAGGTTCGTCGACCTCGAAACGTCTTAAATTAGATAATGTCCCTTCGAAGGTCATAATGCGGCCCGGACGGGCAGGACAACCATGGAGTTCACAAGAGGATAAGCAGATTGAGCGCGAGTTTCGGAGCGGCAAGGTTCTGAGGAAATTGGCAGCTGTTCATCAGCGCACTCGCGGCGGAATCGTCTCCCGCTTGGCGCACCTTGGATTGTGCAACTCGCGTGAAGAAGCTCGGGCCAGTTTCACTGGGGCGGGGCCTAGCTGACGGTTCTCGGACGCGTGAGTAACGGAATTCCCAGAGACAGCGCGCCGTTCTCGTGCACCAAAGTTATCTTTTCGGCTGAGGGTGCCAGGTGCTATGCTGCGCCCGATGATCCATTGGCGCGTACGTCTGCAAGTCTTTATCAGTCTGCTGTGTGGCTGTCTACTCGTGTCGCTCTGTGGCTGCGGCGCCCATCCGGCGCCTGCACCTTCCATGCTCTCGCCAACGAGCTTTCTGGCAGGGAATTGGCTGCTGTATGGCTCTCTTCCGTCATCCGGATTGGGTGCGTCCAGTCCGCCCGGGCTGGCAATGAGTTTCGATGTCATCGGCAACAACATCATTGCGTCAGCCGACCTGCAAACAACCTGCGGCACATCTGGAGGGCTCGGACTGACCGTAGGAGCGACCTTTGGCGCCGTGCTCACCGGAACCATCGCCCCAGACGGCAGCTTCAGCCTGAGTTCCCCTGTGCAGAACCCGCTGACAAATTTAACCGTGCAGGGCACGGTGCCGGGCAGCGCCGGGGCGTCCTGGATGGGCAAGTATTCGTTTTCCTCCACGCCTCCTGAGCCCGTTAGCGCTCCGCCCTGCGTGATCACCCAGACCGAGACCTTCATCGCGACACCCATCGGGGTTGTCACCGGCACTTATACGGGCACGAGCAGCACCTTTACAAATCTGGGCAACAGCACCGCAGCCACGCCGGTTACGATGAGCCTGACCTTGCAGCAGGGCGCGATGCTGTACAACCCGCTTTCGGCGGCTTCCGTTTACAGCCAACTGGCCCTCGGCGGTTCGGTACAGCTTCAGGGCTTTCCGTGTTTCAGCAAGGGCACCACAAGCACCACCCTCGGAAGCGAGGTGGAGGGCAGCAGGCTCCTCGTGAACTTCGTTATGGATGACGGTTCGACAGTACAACTCTTCGGAAGCATTCTCGATATAGATTCCACGCGCCTGTCAATAGACACTTTGTTCGTGAACGGCGGCCAATGCAACGGGAACTATGTATTTTTGTTTAAACCGCTGATCGTGCAGCGCTGAACAGTTTGCCGCCTTATCGTTCGGTGACGACGAGAGACGCATAAACCCAAACTGAGGCTTTAGGCGCCTAGATTTTCCCGTTGCATTGAGTCCAACTCCTCGCGGTCGCTCCGCCGCCAAGAAGACAATCGTTTAGTCCAAGTGGACGAAGGGATTGACCACGGGCACATCGAGGCTCTCAAAATCACGAGTGTTCCGGGTTGCAACGGTTAGCCTATTCACGCGGGCAATGGCCGCAATCATCGCGTCTTCGATGACTGACTTCGATTTTCCCTGCATCAGGCGTGCTGCTTCCCGCGCCGCCCGCGCATCCAGTGGAAGCAGCACCGTCTCCCGCATCAGAGTTTCCAGCCAGCGCTCGATTTCCAGCGCCTTCTCTGGAGCCTGCCGCCGCGTAATCTCCGCGGCCGCCTGTATCTCGTAGAGGGCAAGAGCCGGAAGAGCGAAATCCGACTCCGGGTGCGCCGCATACCACTGCATTACCCCTCCATGCGGCCGGTTCTTGCGCAGCTCGGAGATGACGTTTGTATCCAATAGAAAGATCAAAGCCGCACCGGTCTGCGCGTCTTGAGCTTGCCCCGGGGTGGAATTTGAAGATCGAACTGCGGTCCGGACTGGAGAACCTGTAGCAGGGAGCGCCGGCTCGACTGCGCACGCTCCCACTCCGCGAACGGAACGACAACGGCAGTTTTCACGCCGCGCTTTGTGATGATCTGCGGACCCTCGTTGACCGCAGACTCAATCACCTCACTGAGGTGCGCCTTCGCGTGCTGCAGTTGCCATGTACCCATCACGCATCTCCTGACCAGATTCCTGACCAGTATACTAAGCTCCAGAATCGGCCCCGGTGAGCAAATCACCAGTACGGACGTATGATGAAACGGAGGCAACTTGCCTCGCCTGATGTTCCGGGCCACTTGGAGATTGAGGAAAATGCGTAAAAAAGTCACCATTGTAGGCGCCGGAAACGTCGGCGCCACTGCCGCTCATTGGATTGCGAGCAAGGAATTAGCCGATGTCGTGCTGATCGACGTCGTGGAGGGCGTGCCCCAGGGCAAGGGGCTGGATCTGCTCGAGGCCATGCCGATCGAGAAGCGGGATTGTTCCATCCTCGGCACGAATGACTACGCCGATACCGCGAACTCCGACATCGTGGTCATCACCGCGGGCATCGCGCGCAAGCCCGGCATGAGCCGCGACGATCTCCTGAACACCAATTTCAAGATCATGAGCGAGGTGGTGGGGAAGGCGGTCGAGGCCTCGCCGCATGCGATTCTCATCATCGTCTCGAACCCCCTGGACGCGATGGCGCAGACCGCGTTCAAGAAGGCCGGACTGCCGCGCGAGCGGGTCATCGGCATGGCGGGCGTGCTGGATTCAGCGCGCTTTCGCACCTTCATCGCAGAGGAATTGAAGGTGTCCGTGGAGAATGTCACCGCTTTCGTTTTGGGCGGTCATGGGGACACGATGGTGCCGCTGTCGCGCTACTCGACGGTGGCCGGGATCCCCATCACGGAGCTCATCGAGCCCGCGCGGCTGAAGGAGCTCGAGACGCGCACGGCCAATGGCGGCGCGGAGATCGTGAAGCATCTCAAGACCGGATCGGCATACTATGCGCCCTCCGCCGCGGCTGTTGAAATGGTCGAAGCCATTCTCAAGGACAAGAAGAAGATCCTGCCGTGCGCGGCGTATCTGCAGGGCGAATATGGCATCAACGGCCTTTATGTCGGCGTGCCCTGCAAGCTGGGATCGAAGGGCCTGGAGCAGATCATCCAGATCAAGCTCACGGACGAGGAGCAGGCCGCGCTGAACAAGAGCGCCGAGGCTGTGCGCGAGCTCTGCAGCGTCATCGGCGTTGCCTAACGGTGAGCACGAGCACGTGAGGGAGCTCTCCTCTCTGCAGGCCGGACCGACCGCGGTTCGGCCGACCTTTCGGCTGATCCAGATTCTGCGCGCCCTGGCCGCGTTGATGGTGGTGGCGCACCACGCGACCATCATGCTGAACCAGCGCAATCATCTAGCCATCGGCAACTGGCGGAATGGGGCCTGTGGCGTCGACATTTTCTTCGTCATCAGCGGATTTGTGATGACGGTATCGTCAGCGCCGCTGCGTTCTGCCCCGCACCCCGCCCGCACATTTCTGGCGCGTCGCCTGGAGCGTGTCGTCCCCCTGTATTGGCTGGTCACGACGGCGAAGGTTGCCGTCCTGCTGCTCATTCCCACGCTGGGATTCAACAGCATGGGTAGCCTGAGCCACATCGTCGGCTCATACTTTTTTATACCCAGCCTCAACCCTGAGTTCGCGCTGGAACCGGTGGTGGTGGTGGGTTGGACGTTGAACTTTGAGATGGCGTTCTATGTCCTGTTTGCCTTGGCGCTGGCGTTGCGCACAAGGCCGCTTTGGGTCCTGGCGCCTCCACTGCTTGGTCTCTCCTTGTGGAGGCTTTTCCATAATCCACTCGGGCCGCCGCCGCTGGTTTTTTTTGAAAATACTTTGCTGCTGGAGTTTCTCTTCGGCGTGCTGCTCGGATATGCGCTGCCCTGGATGCGGCGCTTGCCGTGGGGGGGCGGCCTTGCTCTTATGACTGTCGGTCTGCTTCCGTTGTTTCTCTGGCCGGAGCCGGGTGTTTTGGCGGCGCGTGGGCTGTTTTGGGGCCTGCCTGCCTTGGCCGTGGTCGCAGGAGCGTTAAGCCTGGAGAGTCGCTGGGGTTCGCGCAGCCCACGCTGGGCGCTGGCGCTCGGGGATGCGTCGTATTCGATTTACCTCATCCACACCTTTGCTCTTCCGGCCATGGGATTGCTGCTGGCCCACATACAGCACCCCTCGGCGTTGGAGATCCCATCGGCCCTCGTCGCCGTCGTTGTCTTTTCAACGCTGGCCGGACTACTCACGTACCGGCTAGTTGAGCAGCCGATCACAGGCTGGTTTAAGGGCCGACGCAGAACCGCCATTCCCGCTGTGAGCTGACGAGCAAAAGCCCTGTCCGGGGACAGGGCTTTGCCTCAAATGCATGGTTCGGTTTGAGGTTAGCTGCGTTCGATCGTCACGCTTTCCAGCACGACATCCTTGCGGGGCTTGTCCTGCGCGCCCGTGGGCAGCTTGCTGATCTTCTCCACCACGTCGTAGCCCTCGGTGACCTCGCCGAAGATGGTGTGCTTGCCGGTCAGCCAGCTGGTGTCCGCCGTGGTCACAAAGAATTGTGAGCCGTTGGTGTTGGGCCCGGCATTGGCCATCGCCAGCTTGCCTGGTTGCTTGAAGTGGTGCGGGCTGCCCTTGGTCTCGTCGGCGAACTTGTAGCCGGGGCCGCCCATGCCGGTGCCCTCGGGGTCGCCGCCCTGGATCATGAAGTTGGGGATAATGCGATGAAAGATGGTGCCGTCGTAGAGCTTGGCGCCTTTTTTGGAGCGCGAGTTCCACTCCTTGGTGCCCTCGGCGAGCCCGACGAAGTTGGCGACCGTGTCCGGCGCTTCGGTATCGAACAGCTTCGCTTTGAACGTACCCTCAGAGGTCTTGAAGATGGCGGTGGTTGGCATTGCTTCTCCTTGTTTTCAGTACAGACGTTCGATCAAGCTTTGCGATGTCTCGTTTGCTTGGATGCAGGCGGCGCTCACCCGACACTCAGGGTCGGTGCAGAGGACCGGGCACGGCAGGGTTCACAGCCGAGGGTGCGGACGATGGCACGGGCGGCGCGGGCGGGATCGGCTGGCCCGCGGCAACCACCGTGACCTTGTTGATCACCACGGGGGTGAGGGGCTTGTCCGCAGGGTCGCGCGGCACCGCGGCGATGCTCGCCGCGAGCTGCACGGAGGCTGGATCGCACTGACCGAAGATGGTGTGCCGCCCGTTCAGCTGCGGCACAGGGGTTTCAGTGATGAAGAACTGCGAGCTGTTGGTGCCGGGCCCGGAGTTCGCCATGGCGAGCCTCCCCGGCACGTCAAAACGCAGCGCCGGCGAGATCTCGTCGGCGAAGTAGAAGCCGGCGTCCCCGGTTCCGTTCCCCAGCGGGTCGCCGCCCTGGATCATGAAATCCGGGATCACGCGATGGAACTGGGTGCCGTTATAGAACGGCTTTCCCATCACCTGCCCATGGGTCACCGGATCGGTCCAGGCCTTTGTGCCCGTGGCCAGGCCGACGAAGTTGGCGACCGTCTGCGGCGCCTCCGCGTCGAAGAGCTGGCAGGTCAGGCGCCCCATGCTGGTGTCAAAGAGCACGGTGGGGCCGGTGGGCGCGGCGGCCGGGGCATCGTGCACCTGGGCGCTGGGAGCATCCGGCAGGGCAGGTGCAGGCGTTTGCGCAAACGCCGCTGAACCGGCAACACAGGAGATGGCTAAGGCGAGACGAAAAAGATGGCGAACGTTCATATCGGCTCCTTCAGGCTACCCGCAACGGCCTCCCTCCCGCAAAGGCGTCCCGTGGGCAGCGCGCATCCTATTTAGGAGAGGAGAACGACGATGGCAAAGCAAGCAATCTGGGTCATGTTGAAAGCAAAGCCGGGCAAGGAAGACGAGATTGAGGCATTTCTGGCGCAGGGCGCCAAGATGGCCGGAGATGAACAGGGAACCGTGACGTGGTACGGCGTGAAGATGGGGCCGGGCATCTATGGCGTCTTCGACACCTTCAACGATGAAGCCGGCCGCGATGCACACCTGAAGGGTGAGATCGCCAAGGCGCTCATGGCAAAGGCCCCGGACCTGTTCTCCAACGAGCCGAAGATCGAGCAGATGGAGATCCTGGCTGCCAAGTAGTTGGCTAGGTTAGACGAACTACATTCAGCGAGATTGAGCATTTAGCGAGATTTAGCGAAGCACCTGAAACGCAGATTCCCTTCGGGAATGACAACAAAAATACGCTCAGTGATTATCTTCATTGTCATCCCGTAGCGTAGCGAAGGGATCTGTATTGGTGCATGCTACGTACCATCGGGAAAGATGGTCCAGGGCTCAAACTGGCTTTCGAGTCTAGTTGCGCGGGCATCGCCCCCAAGGATTAGGGCCGCAGCTACGGCGACGAGCACCGAGATGTCGCCGTAGATGCGTAGTTCCAGAATCTGCCCGACCGAGAGCAACAGAAGCACCCAGAACGGCAGCAAGAGCAGACTCGCCCGCAACGGTTTGAAGGCAATCTTGTTGCGGTTTAGATACACAAACGGCAGCAGAAACGCGGAAGCGCTGAGGATATTCGGCCAGAGTAGTGGGTTGGCCATTTTCTGCAGGTTGCCCACAATTCGCGGTCCAGCCTCGGTGGGATTGCCGGCGTAGAGATGCCTTTGCAGCAGGTTGATCCCGAGCCAACCCAGCGAGAGAACGGCAATTTGTACGTAGTCCTTCAGGGGCAGGCGGCTCCACAGGGACGGCCGATGCGAGGCCGCGACCATCGCCACAACACCGATGAGGAAGAGCGTCGTCTCGCGGTTCCAGGTCCCCAGCAAGAAGACCGGCAACAGTGCCCAGAACCTCTGCCGCATGGCGAAGTAGGTTCCCCAGCCCAGGAACGCCGTCGCGGGTAGATCGTACGGGAAGCTGAACGGCACCGTAAGCACGAAGTCGAAGAGGCAGACCACGATCAGGATCGCGAAGGGAAGCTCCGGCAGCGGGGCGCCCGGTGCGGCGAGCCGGTACAGCTTCACCGCCGCCCATCCGGCCAGCAGCATGGAGATTGCTGCGGCGATTTCCATGACCAGAAACTCCGGCGAGCGCAGCAGAACGCGACCGGCGGTGATGTGCTGCAGCGTAGCGGAGTGACTGGCTGCGAGCATCGGCCAGCGCATCAGGTCGCGGCCCTGGAAGGGCATGCGCTCCTGGCCGTGGGCATAGCGGGTGAGGTCGATGTAGGGGTGCCGCTCTGTGCAGTAAAGCTGCGCGAACCAGACGGAGGCTACGGCCAGCATGGCGCGCGGGTACCAGGCTATGAGCAGACTGCGGAGCCTATTTCGGATGGAAGCCGGGGGCACCGCCCCAGTGTACCGGCTAAGAACGGCGTAGCGGCTGGGAACGGCCATGCAACCCGTCGGGCGCTCCCCACGTCCCAAGAAGGCGAGGTGAAGTATGGCACAGGGTCTCGATTCAACCAAGACGGGGGCGCGCCCTTCTCACGAATCCATTGAGTCAACGGGCGGCAAAGCGACAGACACCACGGAAACACCGCTGGAGCGGGTAGATCATGAGGCGATGGATAGCGCAAAGCGCGCCCAGAACCGCATTCATGCCGACGAAGGCAAGACTCCCGGATCACAAATATTCACCAAATAAGTTTCGTTGCTCTTGGAGAGGGGCCCTGCTTCGGCAGGGCTTTCCTTTTGGGTTTAGAAGTTGGGTTTAGCCGACGCTCAGCAGCTAACATTCGCGAGCTTTAGCCTTGGATTCCCCGCTGCACCGGCCCTGAAGGGCTCCTTCGTTTGAGGCGCTTTCTCCGTGGGCTGAAGCCCACGGCTACACCGAAGACATTCGGAAGGTATCCGCTGAGCGCTTCGGGGGAAAGTCTCGTGCATCCAAGTACAGATGTCGTCGTTGAAGCGCGCGGAAAAACGGGGAAACCGGTTTCTGAATCCGGTCCCGACGGAGGTCGGCGGCCTCGGGTTTATCTTCAAAATTCTCCCGCTCTACATGAGTAATCGCGCGGAGACGGAGCCCAGAACCCCGCTCGGACCGTTCACCACAGACGCAAGTCTCTACTCTGCGCCACCGACATCCGGACTGCGGGTGACCTGGTTCGGTCATTCGGCTCTGTTGCTCGAAATTGACGGCGTCCGCGTACTGATCGATCCTGTCTGGGAGGGGCGCGCCAGCCCTTTTCAGTTCATGGGACCCAAGCGCTTTTTTCCGCCCACCTTGCGGTTGGAAGACCTGCCGGAACTCGATGCAGTCCTTATCTCGCACGACCACTACGATCACCTGGGAGCGGAGACCGTGCGTCGGCTGGCGCGGCTGAATGCGACGGCGCGAACCAAATGGTTCACCTCGCTCGGCGTGGCGAAGCGGCTGCGCGGGTTTGGCGTGCCGGCCGAACGCGTTGCCGAACTCGACTGGATGCAAAGCGGCGAGATTCCCGGAGCGGAGCTGGCAGGGGGCGTCCGGCTTACGGCGTTCCCGGCGCGACACTTCTCCGGTCGGGCTCCCTGGGACCGCTTTCAAACGCTTTGGAGTTCCTTTGTCTTTGAAGGGCCGAAGCATCGCGTCTATTACGGTGCGGATTCAGGGCTGTGGCCTGGATTTGCGGAGATTGGCGCACAGCATGGCCCGTTCGATCTCACCATGCTGGAGATCGGAGCGTTCCATCCGTTATGGGCCGATATTCATCTGGGCCCGGACGGTGCGGCTGAGGCCTACCGGCAGATGGGCGGGCCGGAGAAGGCCGGGCCGCTGATGCCCATCCATTGGGGGCTGTTCAACCTGGCTCTGCACGGCTGGCGGCAGCCGGTCGAGGAACTCAGCGTGGTGGCGGCGCGGGAGGGGTGGCGGCTCTGGCTGCCTACGCCCGGCGAGCCGACCGAGGTTGTCGAGGGGAATCCGCCCCAATCAGGTTGGTGGCGCCGCCCAGAAGCAGGTTCCCTGCGGGAATGACAGAAAGAAAGGCAGCGCAGGAACTGTTCGTATTCGGTTTACGATTCCGCTTGTCTGCCGGAGGAAATCGGGGTAAAAGAGGAGGGACACCGAAGAGTTCCGAAGAAAGCGCCCACAGAGCGGGAGACCACGATGGCTGGAGCAGTAAGTAGTCAGGTTGCAGTTCGCGAGGTGATGGACATCCGCCAGGCGGCAGACTACCTGGGCATCAGCGGTGACACGCTATACCGGTACGCTTCGGAGGGATTCGTTCCGGCGTTCAAGCTCGGCAATCGCTGGCGTTTTCGCAAGAGCCTGCTCGACGGCTGGATGGACGAGAAGAGCGGCGTGCGGGCAGCGGAACAGGCGGAAGCCGCCGAATCAGGACAGCGGAAGCCCGTGCGCAAGGCGCGGTAAACCCATTTGCTGCCTTATGCGCGCGTAAGCGTGAGGCTCGTGATCTCGGCGGGGCAGTTCAGGCGGAAGGGCAGACCCACGGTGCCGATGCCGCGATTGACGTACAGCTGCATGCGATCGATATGGTACAGGCCAGAGGAGTAACGCTTGCCCATGGGCGGGAGGACCAGCGGGCCGATCACCGGCAGCCGGATCTGGCCGCCGTGCGAGTGGCCGGAGAGCATCAGGTCCACCAGCGGAAAGCGCGGGTGGTTGCGGAAGATGTCGACATAGTCGGGCTCGTGGACGAGATAGATGACGGGCGCGCGGGGATCGGCTGGAATGGCCAGAAAAGGATCCGGAATCCGTGTGCCGGCATCATCGGAGCCGCAGATATAGAGCCGTTCACGCTTCCGTTCCAAGGGTAGATAGCTGTCCACCAGAACCGGCGTTCCATGCGACTCCAACTCGTGCACCACCCAGTCGGCGTTGACCCCGACGTCGTGATTGCCCAGCACGGCGATGCGCTGCGGGGCCTTGAGGCCTGAAAGAATCTCGGCTGCGCGGCCGGCTGCCCGCATGGCGACGCTGTACGGTCCCGGCCCCCGGCTGATGAAATCGCCGGTCAGCAGAACCATTTCGGGGTCCAGCGCGTTGACCTGATCGACGACCTGCTCGAGAAAGCTGGGCTCTGTGTACTCTTCGAGATGAATATCCGAGATCTGCGCCAAGCGCATGCCCACAAACGCGTCCGGCAGGTTGGCTATGGGGAAGTTGCGGCGCACGATCTCAAGCTCATGGCGCGCGTAGGTGGCCGAATACAGGCCCAGGCCCAACGCCGCTGCTCCGGCTCCTATCAAAAACGAGCGCCGGGTTGGACTCGCCAACTGGGCATTCTCCGGAACGATCTGCGCAACAGCCACACCCCATGATACCGAATGGGGGAGCGGCGCTTGAATCCCCCTTTCATGCCAGATCCGCCCATCCTGTTGTTTATGGTTCATGGGAGCAGGAGTTGGACAGTAGAATGGGCGGATGCTCGAAAAACAACGGCGGGGAAACGCCATGCGCGCGGCGGCGGAGGCCGGCGCCGATGCGCTTCTGGTGACCCATGCCGCGGATGTGCGCTGGCTCAGCGGCTTCACTGGATCCAACGGCGCCGTGGCCCTGTTCGGCGGCCGTGCAGCCCTGTTCACCGACGGCCGTTACACCACCCAGGCAAAGGCGGAGGCTCCGGAGCTGCGGATCGTCGTGGGCAACAAGGGGGCTGCGGCGCTGGCGTTGGAGTGGCTGGCAGCCCGCGGGGCGAAGCAATGCGCGTTTGACGCGCACCACACGACGGTAGCGGCGCTGGAGACCATGCGTAAGGCTTTGCCTAAAGAGATGGGCATAGCGCGGCGCAATTTCTTTCTCGCCGCGGAGGGCCCCGTCGCCCGTCTGCGCGAGGTGAAGGACGATGAAGAGATCGGGCAGATCCGCCGCGCGGCCAACCTCGGATGTGAGCTCTTCGACGGTGTTCTGGAACAGATTCAGGCGGGTGTGAGCGAGATCGATGTGGCTCTCGATCTCGAATACGGCGCGCGGCAGAACGGCGCCGAGGGGATGAGTTTTGAAACCATTGTCGCGAGTGGAAAGCGGAGTGCCTTGCCGCATGGCCGGGCGACGGCGCAGAAGCTACCGCGGCGCGGGTTTGTGACTCTGGATTTCGGCGTCGTGTTGAACGGCTATTGCTCGGATATGACGCGGACGGTTCATCTTGGCAAGGCGGACGCGCGGGCCTGGGACGTGTATCATGCAGTGCTGGACGCGCAGGAGCAGGCCGTTGCCGCCGTAGCTCCGGGCGTGACCTGCGCGGCGATCGATGAGGCCGCGCGATCCGTGCTGCAGCGCGCCAAGCTGGGCAAGTGGTTTTCGCACTCCACCGGCCATGGGGTCGGTTTGGAGATCCACGAGGGCCCCCGGTTGGCGGCCAAGGTGGAGCAGGTGCTGGAGCCGGGCATGGTGATCACGGTCGAGCCGGGCGTATATCTTCCCGATGAGTTCGGGGTGCGCATCGAAGACATGGTGCTGGTGACGCAAGACGGCGGCGAGGTGCTGACGGCGGCGAGCCCGAAGGCCTGGACTGAACTTTAGAATTTAACAAGCGAATGTTGCAACAGGTTGGAGCCTGATTGGAATGGGTGAAGGTGATCTGAAGGAGTTGCGCGAGCTGGTCGAATTTTTAAAGGCCAGTGGCATCGCGGAGTTCGACATGGAAAGGCCGGAGCTGAAGGTCCGGTTGAAGTTCTCGTGCGACGAGCCGAGAGGTGCGGCCACCGGCAGCGCGGGTATCGATCTCGCCTCGCTGGCGCGCTTGATGAGCGCAGGGGCGGGTTCTCCCGCGCCCGCGGCGTCCATTGAGGCTGAAGGTGCGCCGCCGATTCCGATTGCGTCTTCGCCCGCGGGGCTAGGCTCGGCGGAGACGCCGGCTGCGCCTGTGGACGAAAATATCGGTCTGCACATTGTGCGATCGCCGTTGGTGGGAACGTTCTATGACGCCCCCTCGCCGGGTGCGGACCCCTTCATCAAAATTGGCGACCGGGTGGAGAGCGGCAAGGTTCTCTGCATCGTCGAGGCGATGAAGATCATGAACGAGATCGAAAGCGATGCGGCGGGCGAGGTTGTGAAGGCGTTCGTCAAGCCGGGGCAGCCGGTGGAGTACGGGCAGCAGCTGTTCGCGATTCGTCCGTAAAGTGCGCCGGCGGCGGTAGAGGAAACGCAGATCTCCTTCGGGGATGACAACCAGAAGAGCAACAGCAAGGGAAGCGGAGCGGGATGTTTCGTAAGGTTCTGATTGCCAATCGGGGAGAGATTGCACTGCGTGTCATCTCCGCGTGCAAGGAGATGGGCATACGCACGGTCGCGGTGTACTCCGAGGCCGATCGCAACAGTCTGCATGTGCGGTTTGCGGATGAGGCGATCTGCATTGGGCCGCCGCGCTCGGCGGATAGCTACTTGAATGTGCCGGCGGTGATCTCGGCCGCGGAGATTGCGGGCGCGGAGGCGATTCATCCGGGCTACGGCCTGTTGAGCGAGAACGCCAACTTCGCCGAGGTGTGCCGGGCGTCCAACATCAAGTTCATCGGTCCGCCGCCCGAGGTCACGCGCATGATGGGCGAAAAATCCACCGCGCGGCAGACGATGAAGAAGGCCAAGGTGCCCATCCTGCCGGGCTCCGATGGCGTGATCGAAAGCGAAGGCGAGGCTCTGGAGTGGGCAAAGACGGTTGGCTATCCGGTCATCCTCAAGGCCGTGGCTGGCGGCGGCGGCCGCGGCATGCGCATCTGCCGCAACAAGGAAGATCTTCCGGGACTCTACCAGCAGGCTTCGACCGAGGCGCTGAATGCCTTCGGCAACGGCGAGCTGTACATGGAAAAATTCATCGAACGGCCGCGGCACATCGAGTTCCAGGTTCTGGCCGATGAGCATGGACATGTGATGTCGCTGGGCGAGCGCGAGTGCTCCATCCAACGGCGGCATCAAAAGCTCATCGAAGAGGCGCCGAGCCTGCAGGTCAGTCCCAAGCTGCGGGAACAGCTCGGCAAAACGATCGAACGTTCCCTAAAGGAGATCGGCTACTGGAACGCTGGCACCATCGAGTTCCTGATGGACGAGGACGGCTCCATCTATTTTATTGAGATGAATACCCGCATCCAGGTGGAGCATCCGGTGACGGAGATGATCACCGGCGTCGATCTCGTGAAGGCGCAGCTGCGGATCGCCTCGGGCGAGAAGCTGGCGGACATCCTTCCGGAAAAGCCCAAAATCAACGGCCATGCGATCGAGTGCCGCATCAACGCCGAAGATCCCAATAAGTTCATCCCCAGCCCCGGCAAAATCACGGTCTACAACGTACCCGGCGGCAACGGCGTACGCGTGGACACGGCGCAGTACGCCGAGGGCGTGGTGCCGCAGTACTACGATTCGCTCATTGCCAAGCTGATCTGCCACGGCAAGGATCGCGAAGAGGCGATGGACAAGATGCAGCGGGCGCTCAGCCAGTTCATCGTGCAGGGCATTCATACCAGCATTCCGCTGCATCAGCGCATCTTTGCCGATCCGGAGTTCCGGACTGGACTGTTTGATACAAAGTTCATGGAGCGTTTTCTGGCGCGGGAAAAGGAAGAGCGGGCAGACTGACGATTCACGGGGTTGGTTAGTCGAAGAGCAAAGCGGGAACGCAGAGTACGCAAAGGATGTACGCAAAGGGCGCAAAGAAAACTCTGCGTTCCTTTGCGCTTACCTTTGCGTACTCTGCGTTCCCACTTTCCCCGGCGATAGACTCAAGCTATGGCCAAGGCCTCGCACGACCGACCCGGAGCCGCCGCGTGAACAGGATTGCGCGGCTATTACATTACATGCGGCCCTACGCCGGCGAAACGCTCGCCAGCGTGCTCCTGATGGCGGTCGTCGGCGCGATGCAGGCGTTTCGAGTCTTGCTCATCAAGCCAATCGTGGACAATGTGCTGAGTCCCAAGGACTCACCGGCCAAGGTGCTGGTGTTTACGGTGCCGCACACGGCCTTCCGAGTCGATCTGCAGCGCTGGCTCCCCCCGCACTTTCACAATGCCTGGACGGTGGTTGCGCTGGCGCTGGTGGCCTCCGCCGTGGTGAAGGCGGTGTGCGACTACATGGGTACGCTGCTGGCGAATCGCGCCGGCTTCGGCATGATCACCGATCTGCGCAACGATCTTTATGAGGCCCTGCTCGGCCGCTCCGCCAGCTTTTTTCAGCGGCACGCGACCGGCACGCTGGTCTCCACGCTGATCAACGATGTAGAGCGCGTGCAGACGGCGATGTCGACCGTGTTGAGCGACTTTCTGCAACAGCTTTTCACGTTGCTGTTCATGATCGGCGCGGTAATCCTGGTGGGCGGCAAAATGGCTTGGGTGCTTCTGCTGTTTTTGCCGGTGATTGTGTCTTCGGCGAGACGCATCGGCCGCAGCGTGCGCACGACCACTCGCAAGGGCCAGGACAAACTCGCCGAGATCCAGAACATCGTGCACGAGACCATCACCGGCAACGGCATCGTGAAGGCCTTCGGCATGGAACTGTGGGAGCTGACGCGCTTTCGTGGCGCGGCCGAGCGGCTGTTCTCGGCCAACATGCGCACCATCGCCGTGCAGGCCATCTCTTCGCCGCTGATGGATGCGCTCGGGGCCGTGGGCATCGCGCTGCTGCTGTTTTTCGGCCGTACGCGCATTCTGCACGGCGATACCGCCGGCGGTTTTATTGCGTTTCTGATCGCCGTGATCGCGCTCTACGATCCGGTGCGCAAGATGCCGCTCTACTACAACAGCTTTCAGCAGGCCGTCGGCGCCAGCCAGGAGATCTTCCATTTTATCGACACGCAGGACGAGGTGCGGGAGAGGAAACGCGCGCTGGAGCTGCCTGCCTTTTCGCGCGCGGTGGAGTTCCGCGATGTGCGCTTCGCCTATGAGCGGGACGGCGATCGCACCGAGGTGCTCAAGGGGATCTCGCTCACCCTCCGGCGGGGCGAGGTGGTCGCGCTGGTGGGGCCGAGTGGCGCGGGCAAGTCGACGCTGGCGAATCTGCTGCCGCGCTTCTATGACGTGAGCGAGGGCGCGATTCTCGTTGACGGGCAGGATGTCCGTGAGATCACGGTGGCGTCGCTGCGCAAGCAGATCGGCAAGGTGACGCAGGAGACCGTGCTCTTTAATGACACGGTGCGCAACAATATTGCCTACGGACGCCCGGATGTCTCGCTGGAACGGATCCAGGCAGCCGCGCAGGCGGCCTATGCGCATGAGTTCATTGTGCGGCTGCCAGAGGGGTATGACACCGTGATTGGCGAGCGGGGAACGCGGTTGTCGGGCGGGGAACGGCAGCGCATCGCGATTGCGCGGGCGCTGTTGAAGGACGCGCCGATCCTGGTTCTTGACGAGGCGACTTCGTCGCTCGACACGGAAAGCGAGGCCGCAGTGCAATCGGCGCTTTCGAATCTGATGGAAGATCGCACCGTGCTCGTGATTGCGCACCGGCTCTCCACGGTGCGCCGCGCCGACCGCATTGTGGTGCTGGAGCACGGCTCCATCAGCGAAACCGGAACCCACGAGGAGCTGCTGGCCCACGGGGGAACCTACAGCCGGCTGTATGCGCTGCAGTTTGGCGATGCCGAGGAGCGCAGGGGAGGGGAGCCGGTCGCGGCCGGTGTGGAGGGAATGGCCTAGAAGTCGTAGCCCGGCGTAGAAATTTCGGACAGATGACATCACGGCGCCCCGGTTACACTAACCGCAATCGAGTTCGTCATGGCAGGCATTCTTTTCATCATCTCGGCACCTAGCGGATCCGGAAAGTCCACCCTCGTGAACGAGGTGCGACGCCTGGTGGAAGGGCTTGATTTCTCCATCAGCTACACCACCCGCGAGCCGCGCGGCTCCGAGGAGGATGGCCGCGAATATCACTTCGTCAGCCGGGAGACGTTTCTGGCGATGGCGGCGCGCGACGAGTTTCTGGAATGGGCGGAGGTCTTCGGCAGTTTTTACGGCACAGCGCTTTCGGCGCTCGATCATGCCCGAGCCGTGGGTCGCGATCTGCTGCTCGACATCGACGTGCAAGGCGCCCTGCAGGTGATGGAGAAGATGCCTCGCGCGGTGTCGATCTTTATCCTTCCGCCCAGTCCGCAGGTGCTGGAGCGCCGGCTGCGCAATCGCAGCCAGGCGGAGGGTGTAACGCAGGAGGCCGTCATTGAACGGCGGCTCTCGCAGGCTCGGCTGGAGCTGAAAAATTTGAGCCGTTACAAGTACGCGCTGATCAACGACGATCTGGACGAAGCGGCATCCGAGATGCGCGGAATTGTGCTCACGGAACGCGGAGACGGCGGAGGGGAGGAGCACGGTCTGGCAGAGCGCTGCCTCGCGGAGAGCCGGTCGCAGGCGCTCACGAAGGCCCTGCGTCATTTCGACGTGGAACTGGGGGGGGCTGCAGCGAGTTTCCCTAGAAGCTGATTACCTGAAGGTGTGCAGCAGCACGAGAAAAGCAGATCTCTCCGCTACGCTACGGGATCACAAACAAATGCAAAAAGTGACCAGTTGCCTTTTTTGCTGTCATTCGCCCTGAGCGTAGTCGAACGGGAGGAAATCTGCTGTTCTTCCCGTAACTTCGAGGAAAGTTCGCTCTGTAGGAACTTGGCTTAGGGGTAAAAGCCTGAATACATTTTCCAAACTTTTTCGATAAGCCATGAGATGTTATAAATTTGCGGCTACTATGGGCTATTCCCCCGTTTCTCCATTTTGAGGTCCAGCGCATGATTGGCAGTGATTCGTCTGATCCGTCGCAGAACAGGTACAGCCTTGTGAAGGGCGCCGCCCGCCGAGCCCGGCAGCTGCAGTCGGGGGCACCGCCGTTAGGCATCTCCAAGTCGATGAAGGCCTGCCGCGTGGCACAGGATGAGATCACCTCCGGCAAGGTATCCTTCAGACTCACGGGCAAAAAGCCGCCCGCACCTCCCGCTTCCATGTAGCGGGAGGAAGGAGCTGGATGGAGTCCTCGCCCGAACAGGGAGCGCCCACCCCGTCAAGTCAGCTTGCCGGGGATCCGGGTATACGCGCGTGGGTGCAGTACCTGCGCGATATGGGCGTGTATGACCTGTATCGCCGCGAGTCGCCGGGCGTGGTTCTACCGGAGAGCGTACGCGAACGGCTCCGGGCCGCCCCTGCTCCGCGTTCGGTCGCAAGGCCTGAGACGCGGAACGCCGATTCAGCCGTAAAGCCTGTCACGCCTTTGCGGGCCATTCAGGCCGTCTCTCCCGCGCGGTCTGCGCCGGGCCCAAGCTCACGGTCTGCTACACCGCCGCCTCAGCCGTCTGCCGGACGGTTAGTCTCATCCCAACCGTCCGAACCAGCTAAAACCTACTTCAGCACGGAAGCCGCAACCCCGCTGACGCTTCCCCCGGAGCTCGCTGCGCCCATGCCCAAGCCGCAACCCCTGGAAAATCTCATTCCTTTGCCAGCTTCAGCAATTTCAGCGGCTGAACGCCCCTCCGCGCTGGAGCGCCTGCGCGCCGAGATCGGCGACTGTACGCGCTGTCCGCTGGCCTATGCCGGGCGGCATACGATCGTCTTCGGCGAGGGCGACCCCAATGCCCGGTTGATGTTTGTTGGTGAGGGCCCCGGGGCGGATGAGGACGCGAGCGGACAGCCCTTCATCGGCAAAGCCGGGCAGCTGCTCAACAATATGATCACGGCGATGGGGCTCGCACGGGAGGCCGTCTACATCGCGAACATCGTAAAATGCCGGCCGCCCGGCAATCGTACGCCGGAGTTCGTCGAGGCGACCACCTGCTCGCAGTTCCTGCTGCGGCAGATCGACATCGTTCGACCGCAGGTGATCGTGGCATTGGGCGCGACCGCCGCCACCTATGTGCTCGGCGTGCGGCAGTCGCTGGCGTCTCTGCGGGGAGAGTGGTTTGCATCGCGGGGCGCCAAGGTTGCCGTCACCTACCACCCGGCGTTTCTGCTGCGCGACCCGCGCCAGAAGGCTGAAGCCTGGAAGGACCTTCAGCGCGTCATGGCCGAACTTGGCCTGACGCCGGCCGCGCAGCGTAAGGGCTAGCGGGATCTTCTAAAAGCCCCCGCCGCCACTGTCGTCCGAGCCGGAGTTATCGTCGAAGTTGTCGGATCCGCTGTCGTCGAAGCTGCCGCTGTCGTCCGAGCCGGAGCCAAAGTCCTGCCCGTTGCTGTCATCATTTCCACTGTCCGCGAACTGGGCGCCCGTGTCGGAGCGGCTGGCGTCGTCGGAGGGGTTGTAGAAGCTGCTGTCGTCGCGGCCCTTGTCCTCCCCGCGATCGCGGTCGCCTTTGTCATCGTCGTAGTAGTTGTTCACGACGGTCTCGCCGCCGCCTCCGGTAAAGCCACTGCCGTAGCCGCCCCCGCCATGCTCGAAGCCATGGAATAGCGACTCCATGCCGTTAAACATGACCTCGCCGGCCGCCACGCCCGCGGCGGTCTGCAACGCTCCCGCGAGAAAACCACCACCACCGCCGCCGAACATGCCGCCGCTCTGGGCCGGATACGCCTGTTGCGGGTACGCCGGGGGCCCCGGAGGGTATCCACCACCGGGATAGCCAGGTGCACCGTACCCCGGGTTGCTTACCGGCTGGTATGGCGGCGGCGCCTGGGCTGGGGCAGGGTGCTGCGACGATCCGCCCCCGAAGATATGGCTTAAAAAGCTTCCGCCGCCGCCCGAACTCTGCGTCTGCGAGGCCTGCTGCACCTGCGAGGCCTGCTGCACCTGGTCTTGCAGAGCGCTGTTCTGTCCCTTCAGCGCTTCGATCTGCGTTTGCGCCTGTCCCAGGCCGTACTGCTGCACCAGCACGGTTTGCGCGAGCACATACAGCGCATCCGGGTAGCCCGCGAGCCCTTGCTGCAGATGCTGTTCGGCTGCCGTGTCCTTGTTCTCCACTTGGGTGCTGCGAATCCGGCTGATCAGGCCGTCGATCATCTCTTGCTCTTGCGGCGTCATTCGTTCCTCCTACCTTCGCTGTATACGATGCGATTTCCGCTTTGGTTCACCCAGGCGAGGGTTTGGAGCGAAGGAAAACTCCTGCTAAACTGAGCGCTCCGGCAGGATGTGGACTGACCCGTTGCGGCGGTTCCGGTTCTGCACTGTGGGGCTGTAGCTCAGCTGGGAGAGCGCCTCGTTCGCAACGAGGAGGTCAGCGGTTCGATCCCGCTCAGCTCCACCAATCTCCTTTCATCTCTTCCGTGACCACATATGCGGGAAGCATTCCCGTTTTGGGAACGACTTCTGCGCAAGTTCTTGTTTGCTCCAGTGAAAGACGGGGAAAGCCGGTTTATCCTTCTATCTGCATCGTTTAGCACAGTAAAGAGCCCCGCGTGATCTCCGATTGCGGGTTTCTTGAGGCGTGTTGCGGGTGCCTTGGCCTGGGGGTCTTTCATGAACGGTGAACCAGCTTCGAGACGCAGCAACGCCGCATGAAGATTCTCGATTACGTTCACCTTCGCAATATCTATCGCTCGACGGGCGCGGGCCGCGTTGCGCGCGAACTCACCGAACACATGGCGCGAACGCCCGGCGTGGAGGTCCGCATCCTGGCGGACCGGCATGACTATGCGGAGATCATCCCCAAGGTGGGCGCGCCCTGGACCGGGTACCAGTACAGTTTCTTCGATCGCGATACGTCGCGCCAGCAGGCTGTCTGGTACCTCGCCGACGCACCCAAAGCGGAGAGCTACTGGGCTGATGCCGAGATCATGTACTGCACGGCGGAGTCGTATGTGCCGACCGTCCGCGCACGGCTCGCCGTCACCTGTCATGACATGCAGTTGTTTGAGCCGGCCGCTCACCCCATGAGTCGCTGGCTGCTGCAGCAACGGTTGAAGTGGCAGCTGTTATTTCGTCGACTGGGCGAAAATGCGCACATGATCCACACGATCTCCGAGTTTTCCGCCGAGCGGATCGCGCATTTCTTCCCCGCGCTGCGGGGCCGTATCCGGGCCATTCCGAATGCGGTTTCAGCGAATTTCTTTCAGCCGCCCACGGCGAAGGGCAGGCAGGTTCTTGGCCAGCTGGGGTTGGTCGACAGCCCGTACATCCTGCTGCCGGGAGGTCTCCACTTCCGCAAAAATGCCGAGCTGGTTCTGGAAGCGTGGCCCGCAATACAACGCATGCTGCCGGAGCTCAAGCTCGTCGTTACGAGCCACAACGCGCCGGTGTACCTGGAGAGCGCAAAACTGCTGCCGGGTGTTACTTTTAGTGGCTTTCAGGAGGAAGACGCGCTGGTCGCGCTGTACGGGGGGGCTCAGCTGGTGTGGTTTCCTTCCAAATACGAGGGCTTCGGCATGCCCGTTCTGGAGGCCATGGCCTGTGGGACGGCGGTGGTGAGCAGCACGAGCTCATCGCTGCCCGAGATCGCCGGCGGAGCCGCGGCGGCGATGGTCTCCGCCCACCGCCCGAACGAGCATGTGGAGGCCGTGGTGGGGCTGTTAGGCGATGCGGCAGCCAGGGAAAGGGCGAGTGTTCTTGGCCGCCAGCGCGCCAGCCAGTTCACCTGGGCGAACTCGACGGAGCTTCTGCTGCGGGCGTTCTCTCAGCTGCTTTGAAGCAATTACGCGTTGCCATGCGGTAGCGGCGAACAGCAGGTCCCCTCCCGTTCGACTGCGCTCCGGGGGAATGACAGAAAGAAAAGCAACAGCGACGACGTTCCCGCCCTTTTGTTTGTCATCCCGTAGCGTAGCGAAGGGACCTGCTTCTCTGTTGCTCCTCTGTGCTGCTGCAAACCTTCAGGGTATCCGCCTAATTCACCTGCCGCAGAAGCTCGCTCGAGATCACAAAAGTACGGGTCTCCGGCGGGGCGCTGCGCTCTAGAAACACCTGATTGGAGCCAATGCCCACGTGGCTGCGCAGGAATTCGTGAGGGAAGTAGGTCAGCATTCCATCGCTGAACCGCACCAGGATGCCGTCGCTCACAACGTCCACTGACTCGATTGGTCTTTCCATTGCTTCCAAGGCCCCCTTGCACACGCCATTGTGGCCGGCTAGGGGAAGCGTATGCGTGCCGGAGGGGAAGCGGAATGGCACGAAGGTGCTATCACCAGAGATGCTTTCGCTACAGCGATCCTGCAACTCTTTGGGGCCCCTGCGGTCGAAGGACCGCCGGCGGCCGCTGCACGTAGCTATCGAGAAAGCGGCGGATCACGTCCGTGACTTCGCCCTCGGAGGCTCCGCTGGGCAGCTCGGCTGTGACCTTGGGGTCGGCGGCCCGTGCGGCGTCTACCGGGGCGCTGCCCTTCGTGTCGCTGAGGATCAGCTTGGGTGTCTTGAGGCGGTGCAGGGGATCGGCCAGCGGAAAGCGGTTGTGGAACAGGGGGCCGACGGGCACGATGCGGGCGCGCGCGTCGCGCAGCACACGGCTTTCCGTGTCGCCATCGGCCGCTTGGAGGATCAACGCGGCGATCTGCGGATGCCCCTCGCAGAGTGTGACCGCCAGCGAGGCTCCCACGCCGGATCCGTAGGCCAGGATGGATGACGGCGGGATCGCGCGGGTCTGGGTCAGGTAGGAGAGCGCATTGTTTGCGTCGGCGCGCATGAGCTGCTCGGTGGGATGCTGGCCGCCGCTTTGGCCGTAGCCGCGGTAGTCGAACAGCAGCACATTCAGGCGGGCATCATGCAGGGGTTTCACGGCTGAAAGCGCGTCGCTCATTGAGCCGTCCTGGCCATGGAGCATGAGAACTGTGGGATCGGTAGGCAGATCGCTCGGGATCCACCAGCCGGCGAGTTGAGGCTTACCCGCCAGATCGACGCCGAACCGGACTGGTTGGAAGCTCAGCCCCAGCGAAGCGGGGGTACGGGGAACAACCCGGGTGGGATGGAGCACGAACTGCCATTGCTGCGTGTAAAACAGTGCGCACACGCTGAGATAGGCGCACAGCAGTGCCAGGGCCACGACAGCGCCGATGGCCTGTAGAAGCCAGCGCGGGTCCACTGTCTCCGGAACAGCTGCAGGTGCGGCTCGGCGAGCCTGCGCAGCGTTCCGGGCAGCTGGTTTTCGATTGGGCTTGGCATTGGGCTTGGCATTCGGCATAGTGGCAACTTCCTTCTGCATCTTACGTGGCGAGATCAGGAGGAAGGTTTTGGCGGAGTGGGTGCGGTTGTGTGGCGTGGAACAGGCTCCCGAGCCGGGTGGCCTGCGCGAAATCGAGGCTGGAACGCAGACGATTTGCCTGGCCAATATTGAGGGTGAGCTGCGGGCAGTGGATAATGTGTGTCCGCACCGGCAGGGACCGCTGGCCGAGGGCTGGATCGAAGGGCAGACGGTGGTGTGCCCCTGGCATGCCTGGGCCTTTGATTGCAGAACGGGGATGGCGGAACCGCCGGAGCAGGGGCAGATCAAGGTGTTTCCGGTGCGGATGGAGGATGGCACGGTACTCGCGGACCTATCTTGATTACCAAAGAATCTAATTTCTCCGACAAACCCTTGGTGCGCTCGGGATACTCTCATGATCGTCGGCAGCTGATGAGACTCTGGCGCGCGACAGGAGAACGACATGGCGAAGCGAGCAATGCTTGCGATTTTTAGTCTGGCGATTGTGCTGGGAGGCTTCACCACCGCGAGTGCGCAGCACCGGCACTGCCACTACCGTCACCATCACCGCTACTGCCGCTAGGCCGTAGGGTGCTGAACTGAGCTGCTCTCATCCCTTGAGGGTTTTAGGGAGATGATTTCCCAAGAAAGGAAGAAGATACGACATGACATTTAAGCGAGCGTTGCTCTCCCTGTTCGGCGTAGCCGTTTTGTTCGGAACGCTGAGCTCGGCAGAGGCGCAGGACTACCACCACCATCATCATCACCACCATCACCATCATCATCATTACGACAACCGCTAGAAGAATAAACAAATCTAGAAATGACCCGGCTTTGGCCGGGTCATTTACGTTTCAGGTGTCGCGCGCTCCCTTGGCTTGATAAACTCAGTTGATCGCCGGAAAGGGGAGAGATCATGAAGGCAATGCTCGCCCTCGAAGATGGGCGTGTGTTTCGCGGGCGGAGTTTTGGCGCACACACGGAATGCGTGGGTGAGGTTGTGTTCAACACCTCGCTGACCGGGTACCAGGAAATTTTTACCGACCCATCGTACGCCGGGCAGATCGTTGTTCTCACGAATCCACAGATCGGCAACTACGGCACATCGCCCTCGGATGCAGAGTCCTCCAGGCCGTACATCGAGGGGCTGGTGGTGCGCGAGTTTTCGCCCATCAGCTCGAATTGGCGATCCACCGAAGTCGCCGACGAGTACCTGGAGCGCAACGGCATCCCGGTGATCGCGGATATCGATACGCGTGCTGTCGTACGGCATCTGCGTGCCAATGGCGTGATGCGCGGCTGCCTTTCCACTGCAACAGACGATCCGGAGAGCTTGGTGGCCAAGGCCCGGGCACACCGCGCGATGGAAGGCACGGACCTCGCCAGTGCGGTTTCTACCAAGCAGCCCTACAGTTGGGACAGTGCTGATCCGCGCAACGGCACAGGCGACAACCTGTTGCCGGAACACAACGCGGCCGCGGGTGAAACGATGCATGTGGTCGCCTATGACTTCGGCATCAAGCAGAATATTCTGCGGATGCTGGCGCGTGAGAACTGCCGCGTGACGGTTGTCCCGGCACAGACATCCGCCGCGGATGTGCTGGCGATGCAGCCGGACGGGGTTTTCTTCTCGAATGGGCCCGGAGATCCCGAGCCGTTGGAGTACGCGCAGCGAAATATCCAGGCGTTGCAGGGAAAGACGCCGCTGTTCGGCATCTGCCTCGGCCACCAGTTGTTTGGCTTGGCGCTGGGGGGAAAGACGTACAAGCTCAAGTTCGGCCATCACGGCGGCAACCACCCGATCAAGCACCTGGAGACCGGCAAGGTGGAAATTACGGCGCAGAACCACAACTTCAATGTCGATCCCGAGAGCCTGCCGGCCGATGTCGCGGTGACGCACGTGAACCTGAACGACAACACGCTCGCGGGCCTGAAGCACAGGCGCGATCCGATGTTCAGCGTGCAGTACCATCCCGAGGCGAGTCCCGGGCCGCACGATTCGCATTATCTGTTCCGCGACTTTCGTACAATGATGGAAGAGTGGAAGAAGTGAGGTCTCGTCATGGTTGAAGTACAGCTTGAGCCTGAAATCGAGCAGCAGGTGCGTCGGTTTGCTGACGAACAGAAGGTAAGTGAGAGTTTTCTTATCCGCGAGGTCGTGAAGCTCTGGCTGGAAGACCGTGCGGACTATGCAGCAGGAATCCGTGCTCTTTCGCAGATGAAGTACACGATCTCACAGGAAGAGATGGAGCGCCGGTCTGATGTGGCTGGTTGAGTACACCGATATCGCTGAAACGGACATCCTGGCTTTCGACAAAAGCATACGTGAACGCATCCTGAAGTATTTTCGGGAGCGCGTGACTGCGCATCCTGATCCGAAGAGACTGGCCGAGCCGCTGAGTGGTGCATTGCGAGGTCTTTGGAGGTTTCGGATTGGGGACTACCGCGCCATCTGTGACATTCAGGGGGACCGACTCATCGTGCTTGTTCTCGAGGTTGGTCACAGGGGAGACATTTACCGCTAAATGCCACGCAGAATCGACGTATCCAAATGCTCTTTCCGCGGAATTCGTAGGATGATGGAAGCGTGGAAGAAATGAAAGGAGGCTTGTATGTTGCTGCCATTGCGCCCTGATCAGGAAGCACACCTGCTGAAGCTTTGTGAGGAGATGGGTCGGTCCCCCGAGGATTTTGTGCGGGAGGCGGTCTTGACCTTCATGGAAGACTACGAGGATGGTCGCGATGCCGAAGAAGCTATGCGTGAAGCAGAAGCGGAGGGCTCGCGTTTTTACAGCTCTGAGGAGTTGAGGAGGGAACTTGGCCTGGACGATCGTATACACGCCAAAGGCTCAGAGGCAGCTTAAGCGTTTGGACAGGTCAGTAGCGGATCGTATTGATCGCTTTTTCACAGAACGAGTCGCAGCAGCTGAAAGCCCATACCGTTTGGCAACACAACTGACTGACGGCACAGGCCGGTGGCGTTACCGTGTGGGAGACTATCGCATGATCTGCGATTTGCGCTATGAGCGCCTGGTCGTAAGCGTGGTAAAGATCGGTCATCGGAAGGACATTTACGACTAGATGCCGCGCAGAAATGACATATCCAAGATCCTCGTGATCGGCTCCGGGCCGATCGTCATCGGCCAGTCCGCCGAGTTTGATTATTCCGGCACGCAGGCCTGCAAGGCGCTTAAGGCCGAGGGGTATGAGGTGGTGCTGGTGAACTCCAACCCGGCGTCCATCATGACGGACCCCGAGGTCGCCGACCGCACCTACATCGAGCCCTTGACCGAGGCGTACCTCGAGAAGATCCTGCAGCTTGAACTCGATCGCATGCCTGCCGGCAGCGGCAAGTTTGCCGTGTTGCCTACAGTTGGAGGCCAGACGGCGTTAAACCTGGCGGTGGAACTGGCGGATAAGGGCGTTCTTGACCGGCTTGGGATTGAACTCATCGGCGCCAAGCTGGAGGCCATCAAGAAGGCCGAGGACCGGCTGCTCTTCAAGGACGCGATGAAGAAGATCGGGCTGGATATGCCCCGGTCGATGCTGGTGAACAACATTCGCGATGGGCTGGAGTTTGCGGTCAAGCTGGGTTTTCCTGTGGTCATCCGGCCGAGCTTCACGCTGGGTGGCTCCGGCGGCGGCATCGCCTATAACCGCGAGGAGTTGATGGAGATTCTCTCCCGCGGAATCGATCTTTCTCCGGTGCACGAATGCCTGCTGGAGGAATCCGTGCTGGGGTGGAAGGAGTACGAGCTGGAGGTGGTGCGCGATCTCAAGGACAACGTCGTCATCATCTGCTCCATCGAGAATTTCGATCCCATGGGCGTGCATACGGGCGACTCCATCACCGTGGCGCCGGCGCAGACGCTGAGCGACCGCGAGTACCAGCGCATGCGCGATGCGGCCATCGCCGTCATCCGCGAGATCGGCGTCGAGACCGGCGGCTCCAATGTGCAGTTTGCCATCGATCCGCGCACAGGGCGCATGACCGTGATCGAGATGAACCCGCGGGTGTCACGGTCCTCTGCACTGGCCTCGAAGGCGACGGGATTTCCGATCGCCAAGATCGCTGCCCGGCTGGCCGTGGGCTACACGCTGGACGAGCTGCAGAACGATATCACCAAGGCCACGCCGGCGTGCTTTGAGCCGACGATCGACTACGTCGTCGTAAAAATCCCGAAGTGGCAGTTTGAGAAATTTCCGGGCGCCAACGAGGTGCTGGGGCCGCAGATGAAGTCGGTTGGCGAGGTGATGGCGATTGGCCGCACCTTCAAAGAAGCGTTGATGAAGGCCGTGCGCTCGCTGGAGACCGGCAAGAAGAGCGGCGCGGAGGACATCGATCCCCGGCGGCAGACGCAGCGTCTGGTGACGCCTCACCCGGAGCGGTTGAGCTATCTGCGTTACGCTTTTGAGCACGGTATGGCGGTGCGCGATGCTGCGCGACTGACGGGGATGGATCCGTGGTTTCTGCACCATATGAAGCTGATTGCAGACGAGCAGAAATCGCTGGGCGAGCGCGGGTTGGAGTCACTGGAGGACTTTGATCTGCAGATTGCCAAGCGCATGGGGCTCTCGGATGAGCGGCTGGCGATGATCTTTCGGTTGGCGGAGAAGGGCCTCAAAGGCAAGGCTGGCGCGGATCATGTGCGTGCGACCCGCGAGCGGCTCGGCGTAAAGCCCGTCTTCAAGCTGGTGGACACCTGCGCGGCGGAGTTTGAAAGCTTCACGCCGTACCTCTACTCCTGCTACGACGAAGAGGACGAGGCGGCGCCGACGACGCGCAAGAAGGTCATCATTCTGGGCTCCGGGCCGAACCGCATCGGGCAGGGCATTGAGTTCGATTACTGCTGCTGCCACGCTGCCTTTGCGCTGCGGGAGGACGGCTTTGAGACCATCATGGTCAACTGCAATCCTGAAACTGTATCGACTGACTACGACACCTCGGATCGCCTGTACTTCGAGCCGCTGACCTTTGAAGATGTGCTCGCCGTGTATGAGCATGAGGCCTCCGCAGGCGCGGAGATTGGGATGATTGTGCAGTTTGGCGGCCAGACGCCGCTGAACCTTGCCCTGCCGTTGAAGGCGGCGGGCGTTCCCGTCATCGGCACCTCGCCGGAATCGATCGATCTTGCCGAGGATCGCAAGCGCTTCGGGAAACTGCTGCAGGATCTGGATATTCCTCAGCCGCCGGCGGCGATGGCGACCTCCGTAGAGGAGGCCCTCGCGGGTGCGCGGCGCGTGACCTATCCGGTGTTGGTGCGGCCTTCCTATGTTCTCGGCGGCCGGGCCATGGTGATCGCCTACGACGACGAGGCGGTACGCCGCTACATGGCCACGGCGATCGAGTACTCGCAGGAGCGGCCGGTGCTGATCGATCATTTCCTGGAGGACGCACAGGAGGTCGATGTGGACGCGTTGTGCGACGGGGAGGATGTGGTGATTGCGGGCATCATGCAGCACATTGAGGAGGCCGGCGTGCACTCGGGCGACTCGTCGTGTGTGCTGCCCTCCGTGGATCTCACGCCGGAGGTGCTGGCGACGATCCGCGCCCACACGCGCAAACTGGCTTTGGCGCTGAACGTGATCGGCCTGGTGAACCTGCAATTTGCCGTGCAGCGCGGCAAGGTTTTCGTCATCGAGGTGAACCCTCGCGCCTCGCGCACGGTGCCGTATGTATCGAAGGCGACGGGAGTGCAACTGGCCAAGATCGCCTCGCGCCTGATGACGGGGCAGCGGCTGCACGATCTGCTGCCGGCGCAGGTGGCGAGCGGCAACGACCTCAGTACCGGGGATCATTTCTTTGTGAAATCGCCGGTGTTTCCGTGGGCAAAGTTTCAGGGCGTCGATCCCGTGCTGGGGCCGGAGATGCGGTCGACCGGCGAGGTGATGGGGATCGGCAGCAGCTTCGGCGAGGCGTTTGCGAAGGCGCAGACGGCTGCGGGGTTGATTCTGCCAACGCAGGGAACACTGTTTCTGAGCGTGGCTGACCGCGATAAGGATGCCGTTGTGCCTCTCGCGAAGGAGTTCACGAACGCCGGTTTCAAGATCGTGGCCACCCACGGGACCGCAGCCGTGCTGGGCGCGGCCGGGCTACACGCGGAGGGCGTTTACAAGGTGGATGAGGGCCGGCCCAACGTGGTCGATCTGATCAAGAGCGAGCGCATTCACCTGATCGTGAATACGCCTACGGGCCAGGGCGCGGTGTTCGACGAACAGGCGTTGCGCCGGGCAGCGGTGGCCGCCCGTGTGCCGATGATCACCACGATTGCCGCCGCAAGAGCGGCTGTCGAAGGGATCGAGGCGCTGCAGGCAGGGAAGGGAACTGTGGAGTGCCTGCAGGAGCTGCATGCCGCTCAGCGAGAGACGGCTGTGAAGGTTTAGGGCCGGTTTTCTATACCAACACGGAAACAGCTATAAAGGCAGGACTGATTCTGTTGAAGGTGTACTCCTGCCAGGCGAAACGCAGATTCCCTTCGGGAATGACAAAAAAACAAACAACACCTGCTAGTCGAGACGACCGCGCGACCCCGTGGAAGCCCGCAATCCATTGAGCTTCGTCTTCGCCTGCGCCGCCTCCGGTGAGTTCGGGAAGCGCTGGACGAGGGCGCGCAGTTCGCGCTCGCCGGCTTCGGTCTGCTTCATCGCAATCAGGGCTTCCCCCTTGTGCAGGTGGGCCGCCGGAATTTTGGCGTTGTCCGGGTAGCGCTCCAGCAACTCGTCGTAGTTCTTCACCGCGGCGCTCTGCTTGGAAGCACGGAGATCCATCTCCCCGATGTAGAAATGGGCGTTGCCGGCGAGGTTTTCGTCGGGATAGGCCTTGATCAGGCCATTGAACTCTGACGTGGCCAAGGGATACTTGCCGGCCATGTAATCGCTGTAGGCTGTGCGGTACATATCGCCGACTGCCGGTCCGGTTGCCACAGGGGCAGCGGTCGGTTGCGGCGCGGCGTTGTCGCTGGGAGGGGCTCCGGCGTCGGGCGAAGCGGCGGCTGCCGGTGGGGTACCGGGACCAGGCGAGCTTGGCGGCGGTGTGCCCGCACCGCGCGGTGCAGCGGCGGGTGCGCTGCCGGGTGCGCCACCGGCTCCGGGCAGGTTGCCGAGCATCGCATTGGTCGATTGCTGCTGATTCTGAATGTCGGTGATCGACTTTTCCATGCGCAGCATGCGCGCCTTCAGCTCATCGAGCGAATCGTTGAGCGACTGCACCTGGCCGGAGATCTGGTCATTGCGCGTGGCCTGCGCATCGCCCTGGTTTTGGATTTTGAGCTGCATGCCGTTGACGGAAATGGCCATCTTGTTCACCGAGTCGACGGTCTGCTGCAGCAGATCCTTCATCACGCCCATTTGCTGGTCGTTCGATTGCTGCAGGCGGGCGAGGTTGTCGATGAGTTCCTGGACCTGCGTCTGCAGCTGCACCATGTCCTTGCTGACGGCGTGAGCCGGACGGACGCTCAGCAGCGCGAAGAGGAGGAGAAAGGGTGCGGTACGGCGGCAACTATGGGCGAGGTTCATGCCTGGAAACTCCTGGGCAGCGGTTGATAACAGATACCGCGCCGGCACTTACAGTTTAGCCACTTGCACCAGGGTGGGAGTCGATGCTTGGTGTTGAGGCAGGAACCTGCGTTCTGCCGGGGCAGAACAGCAGGTTCCCTCCGGGAATGACGACAAGAAAGACAAAAACAAGGGAAAGACAAGAACAACGGCTAACGATCGATGCTGAACTGGTCGCGCCGATTCTGCTGCCAGCAGCTATCGGTCTCCTCGGTGCAGAACTGCCGCTCCTTGCCGTAGCTGATGACGCGGAGACGATCCGGCGAGACGCCCGCGCTTACCAGCGCCTGCTTGGCGGCGTTGGCGCGGTTCTCTCCGAGTGTGATGTTGTATTCGGCCGAGCCGCGGTCGTCGCAGTAGCCGGCGATCAGCACCTTGATTGCCGGATGCGCCTCAAGGTAACGAGCGCTGTTGCTGATGCTGGTCGAGGCTTCGGCTGCAATGTCATAGCTGTCATAGCCGAAGAAGACATCCTGCACCGCGCCATGGAAGGCGGCGTCAGAGCCCTGATCTCCGGTATCGGCAGCCGTATTTCCGGAAGGCACCTGCGGTACGCGTACCGTAACACGCACGTTCGCGTCGGTGGTACCGCCATCGCCTTTGGCGACCAGATGGAAGTTAGTCGAGTTGGCCGGGGAGACAGTCTGGGTTCCATTGACAGCCACGGCACCGATGCCGTCGATGCTCACGCTGGTGGCGTTGGTCGTTCGCCAGTTCAGCACAACGGACTGGCCGAGATCGATCGCCGGCGGATCCGCGGTGATGGTGGCGGTTGGTGCGGGAGCGGTGGTGGCCGGCGGCAGCGCGTTCGGTTGAACGGGAGCCGTCTTCTTGTGGCATCCCGTTACGGCCAGCATGGCCAGGCTCAGGGGCAGCATCGCCCGGTTTAACAGTGATGTGCGTGAGATCATGTCTTCCTTCTCCGGTATAGCCATGCAGATCGCAGCGGGCTCGTTCTAAATGAAACGTAAACGAAACTCATCCTCTATCGTATCGCCGATACTCAGTGCCAGCTCCAATTCGGCATGTCGGAACCGGCCGTTGTGAGCTCGTGACGCTCCGTGCCATCGGCCAGCATGGTCATGACGCGGGTGCTGCTGTCGCGGCCGCCGGGTGTGTTCGCGAAGACGATGTGGCGGCCATCGGGTGACCACGAAGGAAAGTCGCAGCGGCCGATGTCGTGCGTGAGCTGAATCCAGCGTTTGCTGGCGACCTCCATAACGTAGATGTCCTGCCCGCCCGGGGCGCCGGGGCCATACTTGCGGTTCCAAGCATAGGCGATGAACTGGCCATTCGGCGACCAGGACGGCGAAGTCGCATAGCCGCCGTCGGTCATCCTTTGGACACCCGACCCGTCCGCGTCCATGATGTAGAGCTGCGGCAGGCCGGTGCGGCCGCTGATCCAGGCGATCTGGGCGCCGGTTTTTGGGTTCCAGGTGGGCGAAACGTCCGGGCCTTTATAGCTGGTGATGCGGTGCGCCGAGGCGCCCTGCGGATCGGAGACCCAGATCTCCGGATCACCCGAACGCGAGGAGGAGAACGCCAGCTGCTGGCCGTTGGGCGACCATGCCGGCGACAGGTTGGTTCCGCCTACCGAGCTGAAAGCGACCGGCCGGTTGAGCAGAAGCGAGTACATCCGCAGCTGAAAGCCGTCGCGGCCCAAAGCACTGAAGGCGATGCGCGAGTTATCCGGCGAGACACGCGGAGAGAGAGCGATCTGGCCGAGGTGCGTGAGCTGATGCTGATTCTGGCCGTCGTAGTCCATCGCCCAGAGCTCTTTGTTGCCGTCGCCGCTGAAGTGTACGTAGTAGATCTTGGTCTCGGCAATGCCCTGGATGCCGCCGCCCAGCCGGAAGATGATGTCGTCGGCGAACTTGTGCGCGGTCTGGCGGGCGCCGTTCACGTCCGCGGCGTCGTTGTACTGCTTGGCGAAGACCTGTGGGTACTGGGCGTTGTGCGTATCGTCGAGATAGCCCTTTACAACGAGTTGTCCGCCCGCGTTTCCGAAGCTGCCGAAGGCGACCATCGCCGCGCTGGAAGGCGCGGCCGACCACTGTCCAAGACTGATCTCGGCGGGCGAACCGGGCGTAACCTGCGGCTCCATGCTCTTCGAGACCAGATCGAAGATGCCGGCGTTGGCGAGATCCGAGGCCAGCGTTGTGTTGAAGGCCTGGACGAGCTGCACGGTGGTTCCATCGGCGGCGGCAGGCTGAAAGTTGGCTGCGGCCAAGCGGAGCTTCTGCGCTCCCGTGCTGGTTTCGAGGTGGAATGGGTCCTGCGCGTGGAGATCCGAGGGGGAGGTGAGCAGAGTTGCCAAAGCAACGGCGCAGGATAACCTGAGCCACAGGGTGTTCAAATGAAAGTACGGCTTGAAAGCAACGGCCATGCTCACCACTCTAGCCGCATCGGGTAACCGGAGGCGAGGGGAATGATGAACCCGGGCAGGTACGGCGGCCTAACGTTCTTTGCGGGACGTCTGCCGTAAAGGCAAAAGGGTGCAGATATGAACTTCATACTCCAACGAAGAAGCGCAAGCCGAGCAGGATGGAATACTTCAGCGCTGCTTTTCGAGTGCATCGACTCGACCTTCCAGCTTACCTGTCAGGTGATAAAACTGGCGCATATCGCTTTCAAACACGGCAAACCGTGCTGCTAGCTCCGAAACACGAGTCGAAAGCTCTCGAGTGGCTGCCCAGTTCATTAAGAGCCCGGCAAGAATAAGCAGAGTCGGAATGCCGATCGACAAATAAAGCTGCGTATTCGTCATGGTTGACTCCCTCGACTCAGGATAACAGGCACACACTCAGATCTGAACGGCTCGCGACGTTGTGATGCCTTGCGGTAGCACAAACACACCCGTGCTCCTTCATTGATTCACTGATTCGCCTTGTAGTCGAAGCTGAATTCAATGGTGATCTGATTGCCGGACGGTAAAGGACCGAAGCCATCCACACGCTGCACCGCCTGCAGGGCGGATTGGTCCAGCGAGGCGGAGCCGCTGCGGGTCTGCACACGCACGTTCTGCGGCGCGCCTTCACGGTCGATGTCGAAGAGCAGCGTCACGCGCTTGCCGACGCTGGCGCGCGGGTCAGCCTCGCCCGAGATCCAGTTCTGCGAGACGCGCTGGCTCACCAGCCGCAGATAATACGCGTACCGATTGCCAAAGGCGCGATCCTCCACGGTTGCGGTCGCGGTGCCGTTCTTCAGCTGCGAGATCGCCTCCGGCAGTTGCGTGGCGGTGGTCTCGCCGGTCTCGGCCTTGGGAGTGGGTGGGGTCGGCTGCGGGTGTTTGACCGGCGGCGCTTCGGTCGGTGCGTTGCGGAGGTTTGGCTTTGGGGGAGCTTCGCTGTGCACGGGCGAGGGCTTGGCCGGCGCGGGCGGCTTGGCTTTGATCAGGACATCGGTGGGCCGGGGCGGCGGCTGCGTGGCCTCTTTGGGCGGGGGCAGCGGGGCCTGGTTCTCGTCCTCGGAGGCGAGCACCTGCTTTTCGACCGGCTTGGCGTGCGAGGGTAGCGGGATTGCCGAGACCATCGAGGCCTGGATTGCGCCTACGGACGCCTGATTCTCACCCCAGTGCTCTGAGGAGCTGTGCCCGAGGTACGCCGCGGCGATCAACCCCGCTGCGAGCAGGAGATGCAGCACGACCGCACCGGCCATCCCGCCGCCGAAGCGGTCGGGATCGCGGGGATCGTAGTTGCGGAGGATATCGGTGCGGCTCATATTAGATCTTTGCATTTATAGCCGTTTTGAACCGGTGTAGAGGATTCTCCTCCAGGACTTGTCATCCCGTAACGAAGTGAAGGGATCTGCTTTCCTCAGCTCCGGCGAGCAAGCCTAAGGAAAGCAGATCCCTCCGCTACGCTACGGGATGACAAACCTAAACGAAATTTGCAAACAGCCACAATTCAAACTATTTCATCGGCTGCGTGACGATGCTGATGTTCGCGATGCCGGCCTGCCTCACCGCATCCATCACCGAGGCAAACGCACCAAAGGGCACGCGCTGGTCGGCCCGCACATAGACCGTCTGCTTGGCATCGTGACCACGCGCAAGCAGCTGGGGCAGATCGTGCACGTTCACCGGCTTGTCGTCGAGGAAGACGTTCTGTTCCTTGTCGACGGTGACCACGCGGTGCTGTTCCGTGAGCTGGTTCACGGTGCGCGTCTGCGGCACGGCAACTTCCACACCGCTTTGCAGCACGGGGGCGGTGACCATGAAGATCAGCAAAAGCACCAGCACCACGTCGACCAGCGGCGTGATGTTGATGCCCTCAAGCGAGGTCTGTGTGCGTCCGCGACTGGTGGTGAAGGCCATCAGAACGACCTCCGGCGTGGTTCTTCGTAGGCGGCGGGCGGTTGCGGCGGCTGTGCGGGTGTTACCAATGCCGCGTTCTCGATGGCGTTGAGCAGCTCGCGGCCGAAGTCGTCCATGCGGGCGCCAAAGTCGCGCAGCTGCGCCGTGAGCTGGTTGTAGCCGACCACGGCGGGAACGGCGACGATCAGGCCGGCGGCGGTGGTGATGAGCGCCTCGCTGATGCCGGGAGCCACCGCGCGCAGGGTCGCCGCCCCGGCCGTGCCCAAGCCGTGAAAGGCGTCGATGATGCCCATGACGGTGCCGAAGAGACCGATAAAGGGGGCGATCTGCGCGATGGTGGCGAGCCACGTCATGCGATGTTCCATGACGGTCAGCGACTCGCTGGCGGCGGTCTGCGCGGCACGCTCCAGCGCCTGCGGGTTGGGCGGTGTGCCGCGGCCGCCGGCTTGGCGCTGGTACTCGTCGTGAATTTCGTTGAAGACCGAGACCAGAGGGCTGGGCCGGAACTGCTCGGCCACGGCGGCGACCTCGCTCAAGCGACCGGACTTGCGAAAGGCGCGCACAAAGCTGCGATTCTTCGCATCGGCTTCGCGGAACGAGCGCCATTTGGAGAGCATAATGGCCCAGGAAAAGACGCTGGTGATCAGCAGCAGAGCCAGAACGGTGAGGGCCGTGGGGCCGCTGTTGTGCAGCATGTCGCCGATGGCGCTGGTGTGCGCGGGGGCGACAGGCGAAGAGTCGGCAGGAAGGGATGCTGTGTCCTGCAGCCAGAGAGCGAGGGAGAGAACCGTCATACGCTCTTGCCAGTGTACTGCGGTGACTCGTAACCGGGTGACTCGTAATGGGGTACCCGAACTTGCGGGACACTCGAAGAGCGTTCCGTCGTGCTACGCTGGCGAGGCGAAGCCGTGGCGAAGGTTGAGGATTCATGCTGCTCGAATTGAGAGCTGAAAATTATGCTGTAATTGACGCCACCGTCGCCGAGTTTGGGCCGGGGCTGAACCTGCTTACGGGGGAGACCGGCGCCGGCAAGTCCATCCTCATCGACGCGCTGGCCCTGCTGCTGGGCGGCAAGGCCTCCAGCGACCTGGTGCGCCATGGAGCGGATAAGGCTGTGCTGAGTTGTGTCTTCGAGGCCACGCCGGGGGCGGAGCAGGTTCTCGAAGAGAACGGGATTGACTCCGCTGAAGACGGTATCGTGCTGCGCCGCGAGGTGGCGACCAACGGCAAGGGCAGGGTCTTCATCAACAACCAGCCGGCGACGGTGGGGGCTTTGCGGCAGCTGGCGCCGGAGCTCGCGCTGGTCCACGCGCAGTCGGAGACGTTGACCGCCTTTGACGCGACACAACAGCGGCTGCTGCTGGATCGCGCAGCGCAGATCGGGACAGAAGCGGTGGCGACGGCGTTTGCCCGCTGGCGCGGTTTGCAGGTGGAACTGGCCGAGCTGAACAGCGCGGAGAGCGACCGGCTGCGGCAGATGGACCTGTGGAGCTTTCAGGCGCGCGAGATCGAGTCGGCGGCAATCGCGGATGCGGAGGAAGATGCGCGGCTGGAGGCCGAAAAGCGGTTGCTGGCCAACGCCGAACGGCTATTCACGGGAGCGCAGGCCGCCTTGGAGCTGCTGTACGAAGGCGAGGTCTCGGCTGAAAGCCTGCTGGGAGGAGCCCTGCGGCACGTGGAGGATGTGGCGCGATTTCAGGACAGCTTTACAGAAGCGGTGCAGCAGCTGCGGAGCGCGCAGGCGGCGGTGGAGGATGTGTCCGCTACGCTGCGCGACTTTGCCGCCAACGTGACTGCCTCTCCGGAGCGCTTGGCCGAGATCGAAGACCGGCTTGCGATGCTCGACCGGTTGAAGCGGAAGTACGGTCCGGGGCTCGCGGAGGTAATCGCCTTCGGAGCCTCCGCGGCACAACGGCTGGAGGAGCTGGAAAACCGCGACGCCCGTGCCGCCGAGCTACACGCTGCGGTTGAAAAGGCGGCGGAAAGCTATCGTGAGGCTGCGAAAGCGCTTACCGCGCAACGGAAAGCGGCTGCGGAGAAGCTGGCCAAGGTGGCCGAGCGGCAGATCAACGAGCTGGCCATGCGCGCCCGCTTTGCTGTTGAGGTCACGCCCAACGAGGACTCTTCCGGCTGGACGGCGGCGGGTTGGGATGCGGTGGAGTGCCGCATCGCCACCAACCCGGGCGAGCCGATGAAGCCGTTGACGGAGATTGCCTCCGGGGGCGAGATGTCGCGCGTCATGCTGGCGTTGAAGGTCGCGGTCGAAGAACAGGCGGCTAAGCTGGCGCGCAAACGTGGCGCCGCGTTGCCGCGCACCCTAGTCTTCGACGAGATCGATATCGGCATCGGCGGCCGGGCGGCGGAGGCGGTGGGGCAGAAATTGAAGGCCCTTTCGCGCACGCAGCAGGTGCTGTGCATCACCCATCTACCCCAGATCGCCGCCTTTGCTGACAGCCATCTGCTGATCGAGAAGAGCGAGCGCGGCGGCCGCACACGCACCGGGGTACGGAGCATGGCCGACGCGGAGCGCATTGAAGAGATCGCGCGGATGCTCTCGGGGGCCAGTCTCACCGAGGCCTCCCGTGTGCATGCGCGGCAGATGGTCGAGGCCAGCCGCTAAGGGCGAATCGGGCACTCGGGGCAACACCGATGCAGCGATTCGCCTCCAAACAATCGAGTGTAAGGAGACTTTATGGCGGATCAGAAGAAATGTGCGCACCCGAGCTGTAGCTGCATGACCACGGGGGGAAAGTACTGTTCGCAGATGTGCGAGGACTCTATGGGATCGACCAGCCTGGGTTGTGACTGCCCACATCCAGGATGCACGGGACGAACCTAGCCGAAGGACTCAGGGCAGGCGCATGGCGGGGGAGCCTGAATGCCGGGATTCGGCGGCGGTCAGGCGTATACTAGCGTCTGTGATGAACACGACTCTTGACCCCGTCGATGCGCAGCCGGAAGTGGGTCGCTCACCGGCCACCAAGCGCGTTCTTCTTCTGAAACCCCGCGGTTTTTGTGCGGGAGTTGTGCGCGCGATCGACATCGTTCGCATTGCGCTCGACACTTTTGGCGCACCCATCTATGTGCGCAAGGAGATCGTTCATAACTCCTACGTTGTGAACGATCTGGCGCAAAAAGGTGCGATCTTCGTCAATGAGCTGGACGAGGTTCCCGAAGGTGCCCGCGTAATCTACTCCGCGCATGGCGTTTCGCCAGCGGTGCGGCAGCGGGCAAAGGATCGCGGGCTGAAGGTGATCGACGCCACCTGCCCGCTCGTGACCAAGGTGCATGTTGAAGCGATCAAGTTTGCCAAGCAGGGATACTCCCTGATCCTCGTCGGTCATCGCGATCATGAAGAGGTGGAAGGAACGCAGGGCGAGGCTCCGGATGTGACCCAGGTTGTTTCCACTCCGGAAGAGGTCGCGGCGCTGGTTGTGCCGGATCCCGACAAGCTGGCGTATCTGACGCAGACGACCCTGTCGCTCGATGAAGCGGGGACAATGATCGAGGCGCTGAAGCAGCGCTTTCCGAATATCGCTGGCCCGCATGCCCAGGACATTTGCTACGCCACGGAAAACCGCCAGACGGCTGTGAAAAACGTGGCGCATGGGGCTGACCTTGTGCTGGTGGTGGGTTCGCGGAACAGCTCCAACTCCAACCGCCTGGTCGAGGTCTCCCAGAATCTTGGAACGGGCTCCTATCTGATTGACAAGGCGGAAGACATACAGCCGGAGTGGCTGCAGGCGGTGAACACGGTTGCCATCACGGCAGGAGCGTCTGCGCCGGAGATCCTGGTGCAGCAGGTGGTCGCCTTTCTGCAAAGCAGAGGCTTTGGCTCTGTCGATGAGGTTGAGGTCATGCCGGAAAACGTTCGCTTCGGGCTGCCGCCGGAGATTGTGCAGGCGATCGCCTCCGCTCCTACGATTCATCCTGCGCCGTAGTGCCGTAGCATCGTAAATTGGCGGCATCTCCGGTGTCTCAACCTTTGTCACGAGAATTCATGAGTACATTTAATTTGAATCCGCAAGGAACGAAGCAGCCTCGGTTTGGACGCCTCGACCTTGGGATGGATCAGGTCAAAAGCGCCATCGACCGCACGGTCGCCTGGCTGCTGGGCCAGCAGGACGAACAGGGCTACTGGTGCGGTGAGCTCGAGGCCGACTCGATGCTCGAGGCCGACTACATCTTCATGCACACGCTGCTGGGCACGGGCGATCCGGGCAAGATGTCGCGCTGCATCAATGAGATTCTTCGCCACCAGAACGCGGATGGCGGCTGGAGCCTCTACCCCGGCGGTCCGTCCAATGTCAGCTACGGGGTAAAGTGCTATCTCGCCCTGAAGCTGATGGGCTGGAAGGCCGATCACCCTCTGATGGTGAAGGCGCGTGAGAACGTGTTGGCGCTCGGCGGCGTGGTTGAGTGCAACACGTTCACCAAGATCTATCTATGCGCGCTGGGGCAGTATGAGTACGACGCCGTGCCGGCGATTCCGCCGGAGATCGTGCTGTTCCCGAACTGGTGTTACTTCAACATCTACGAGTTCAGCTCTTGGTCGCGCGGCATTCTCGTCCCCCTCACCGTGATTTACGCGAAGAAGCCGTTCAAGAAGCTCACTCCCGAACAGAGCATTGACGAGCTTTTTGTCGGCGGCCGTGAAAATGCCAAGTTGCACCTGCGTTGGGACAGCAGGCATTGGATCTCCTGGCGTAATTTCTTCCTCTTTTGCGATCGGATCGCGCACTGGTCGGAGCGGGTTCATATCCGGCCGTTGCGCAAACGCGCTCTCAAGAAGGTGGAGGCGTGGATGCTGGCCCGCTTCGAGCGTTCCGACGGTTTAGGCGCGATCTATCCGGCCATGCTGAATGCCATTGTTGCGCTACGGTACCTCGGCTACTCGCAGGATGATCCGCAGTTCATCCGGGCGATGGATGAATTCGAGAAGCTGGGCATCGATGAGCCGAATGGAACGTCGGATTATCCGACGCCCACCTTCCGGATGCAGCCGTGCTTTTCTCCCATCTGGGATACCGCACAGGTGCTTTCCACGCTTGGCGAAGCGGGCGTGCCGAAGGACGATCCGCGTCTCTTAAAGGCGGCTGATTGGCTTTTATCCAAAGAAGTTCGTCACAAGGGCGATTGGGCGGAAAAGGTTCGCAACGTTGAGCCGGGCGGATGGTACTTCGAGTTTAACAATGAGTTTTACCCGGATGTCGATGATACGGGAGAGGTTCTGCTCGCATTGAAGGCGGTCCAGAACCCTCGCGAGCGGTATCAGCATGAGGTCGAGCAGCGGGCCATCAAGTGGGTGCTCGCGATGCAATGCAAGGAGGGTGGCTGGGCGGCGTTCGATAAGGACAACACCAAGAGCATCTTCCAGTACGTTCCCTTTGCCGATCACAATGCGATGCTCGACCCGCCGACGGTCGACATCACGGGCCGCATTCTCGAGATGCTGGCTGCCTTTGGATACACGCGGCGCGACCCGCGCGTGGAGCGGGCGGTGCAGTTCATCCTCAAGGAGCAGGAGTCGGACGGTTCCTGGTTCGGCCGTTGGGGAGTGAATTACCTGTATGGCACCTTTCTTGTGCTGCGGGGGCTGCAGGCAATGGACTACTCGCATCTGGAGCCGGCGGTGCAGCAGGCCGCCGAGTGGATTCGCATGGTGCAGAACCCCGACGGCGGCTGGGGCGAGACCTGCGGCACCTATGATGACCCGGATCAGCGTGGCATCGGATCCTCGACACCGTCGCAGACCGCGTGGGCTTTGCTGGGGCTTTTGGCCGCGAACGACACGCGCTCGGACTCCGTTGCGAAGGGTGTTCGCTGGCTGACGGAGCGGCAGCATGAGGATGGCAGCTGGGACGAGTTGATGCCGGGTCGCAATGGAGAAAGTTACTACACCGGAACGGGCTTTCCACGGGTGTTCTACCTTGGTTATCATCTTTATAAGCAATACTTTCCGCTGCTGGCGCTGACCACCTATCGCAAAGCGCTGGAGCATGAAGCGGCTGAAGCGGCATAAAGCAGATGAAGCGTAGACGGCTTACGCTTCATCTCACAAAGGCCCGATCTGGGTCTCATCTGGCCGGCATGGGGATTGCAGGGCCAGAGAGAAAAGGAGTTCTTCAGGATGGCTGTTCCCGTATCGCAGGCGTTTACCGTCGCCACCTACGTGATGAAGCAGAAGCTCAAGGGACGGAAGCGCTATCCGCTGGTGCTGATGCTGGAACCGCTGTTCCGCTGCAACCTGGCCTGTGCCGGTTGCGGCAAGATTCAGTATCCGGCGCACATTCTGAAGGCCGAGCTGACGCCGGAGCAGTGCTTCAAGGCGGTGGACGAGTGCGGCACGCCGATGGTCTCGATCCCCGGTGGCGAGCCGCTGCTGCATCCGGGGATGCCGGAGATCGTGGCCGGTCTGGTAGCGCGCAAGAAGTATGTTTACATGTGCACCAACGCGCTGCTGCTTAAAGAAAAGCTTCACCTGTTCACGCCCAGCAAGTACCTCAGTTTTTCCGTGCATGTGGACGGCGAAAAGGAGCACCACGACTTCAGCGTCTGCCGCGAGGGCGGATATGACATCGCCATGGAAGGCGTACGGGCGGCGGTTGCCGCGGGCTTCCGCGTGACCACGAACACGACGCTGTTCGAAGGCGCCGATCCGAACTCCGTGCGGCGGCACTTCGATCAGTTGATGGCTGCGGGCGTGGAGTCGATGATGGTTTCGCCGGGTTACACCTACGACAAGGCGCCGGACCAGAATCATTTTCTGGGCAAGGCCAAGTCGCGGCGGATGTTCCGGGCGATTCTGTCCAACCGCAAGAAGGAGTGGGAGTTCAACACCCATCCGCTCTTCGCCGAGTTCCTGATGGGCAAGCAGGACTTCGAGTGCACCCCCTGGGGCATGCCGACCTACTCGATCTTCGGGTGGCAGAAGCCCTGCTATCTCCTGCAGGATGGCTACGCCGATACCTTCCAGGAGTTGCTGGACGCTACGCAATGGGAGAACTACGGAGCCAAGAGCGGGAATCCGCGCTGCGCCAACTGCATGGTGCACTCCGGCCATGAGGCCTCCGCTGTGGATTACAACTTCAGCTCGCTGAAGGGGCTCCTCACGACGGCAAGAAAGTATATGTTCCCGTCGTTGTACCCGGACGAGGGGGCGCAGAAGCTGTTGAATGATTGGCAGCCCGAGGGCCATGTGCCGCTGGTGCAGATCGCGAACGGGACGAACGGGACTACGGCAGGTAGCGCGGCAAAGCCCACCGCTGTCGTGGTGACGACGTCCGTGGACGGTAAACTGACGGGTGTGGCGGGAGATTAATCGATGGCGACGATGGATCAGGAGCACCTGAAGGTTGAGCAATTGCAACATGCCAGCGCGAACGAGTTGGAGCACGCCGCCGGCCGGGAGCGCGAAAATCTAGAAGGCTGGATCCCCGAATTAGCGTCTGAAGCTGAAGTGCGCGAGGCGCTGGAGAAGGCCTTCGACTATCGCGGGGATGTCACGATCACGCGTAAAGATGGCTCTGCGATTGAGGGATATTTATACGATCGCCGCACCGGGTCCTCACTCGCCGACTCCGTGGTCCGGATCATTCCGACGCCGCCCAAGGGAGCGCCTCCGAGCACCTCGGTCGAGCGGGTCAATGTGCCCTATGGCGATGTGGCCGCGCTGAAGTTCTCAGGCCGCGATACGGCTGCAGGGAAGACCTTCGAGGCCTGGGTGAAGAAGTACTGGGAGAAGAAGGCCGCGGGCGAGAGAGATATTCAGATTGAGCCGGAAAAGCTAGACTAGGAACCGGAGGGAAGCGATGGCGAGCCAACCTATACCGAAACCGCAGAAAGCGGAGATTGACATTCCTGCGAGCACGCGAGAGTTTCTGCACTTGAAAGAGACCGAGACGCATTATGCTGTGCGAACACTCTCCGGGGCAACGCTCTTGCGACCTAAGTCAGAGATCAGATTTTCCTGGGAGTTGCTGGAAGGAATTCTAGACGACGGCAAAGACACGAGCGAGGAGCGCAGGCGTGAGCGGGAGTGGGAACTTGCCCACGATGAGCGGAAGTTCGGATGCACGGAATCTGAAAGCCTCTAGGCTGGTTCTGGACTCGTGGCCAGTGCTGGAGTGGGCACGAGGACGTGAGCCAGGAAAAACTGCATTCAGATCCTTTCTTGAGAGGTCAGCGCAGGGGACTCTGTCGCTCTACATTAGCCGTATCAATGTTGGCGAGATCCACTACAACGCCGTGCAAAGGCATGGTGCGGTTGCTGCGTCCGTCATCAGGCAAGAGCTTCGCTTGGCGTGTGTTGAGATGGCGTCCGTAACGGACATGAATGTGGATGCGGCTGCGGATCTGAAAGCTCGTTATAAGCTTTCCTACGCAGATGCATTTGCAGCGGTTTTGAGCATGGAACGAGACGCGCCATTGGCCACTGGAGATCGCGATTTCCTTGCTTTGGCTGCAGACGGACTCATCCGTGTGCATTGGATGGGCGCGTGAGGTTGTTCCTTACGGGATCATCGGGCTTTGTCGGCGCGCACGTGGCGCGGCTGGCTGCCGAACACGGAGCCGAGTTGCGCCTTCTTCTCCGGCCGGCCTCCAACCGTGCTCACCTGCCAACCTCAGCCAATCTGGTTACAGGAGATCTGCGAGCGCCTGAGGCTTTTGCTTCCGCGCTACTGGGCTGCGATGCGCTGATCCATGTGGCGGCGGACTACCGGTTGTGGGTACCGGATCCGGCGGAGATGTACAAGGCCAACGTCGAGGGTACGCGCAGGCTGCTGCAGCTTGCCCGCGAGGCCGGCGTTCCGCGGGTTGTGTACACCTCCAGCGTCGCCACGATGGGCTTCCGCAAGGATGGCACGGTGGTCGATGAAGACACGCCGGTCGGCGAGACCGACATGATCGGCCACTACAAGCGTTCGAAGTGGATGGCCGAACAGGTTGCGATCGAGGCGGCTCGGGCCGGGCAGCACGTCATCATTCTCAATCCCACAACGCCGATCGGTGCACTGGATACGAAGCCGACGCCGACCGGACGCATCGTTGTGGACTTCCTGAATCGCAACTTCCCGGCGTATGTCGAGACAGGCTTGAACCTGGTCGATGTGCGCGAGATCGCGCGCATGCACCTCCAGGCGCTGGAGGCGGGCAGGCCCGGGGAACGATACATCCTCGGTGGCGAGAATCTCACGCTGAAGCAGATTTTGGACAAGCTGGCGGAGATCACCGGGCTGCCTTCGCCGAAGATGAAGGTTCCGCACGCCGTGGCGATGACGTTTGCGTTCTTCGACGAGACGATCACCGGCAAGCTGCGCGGTAAAGAGCCCCGCGCGACCGTCGAGGCCGTGCGCATGGGCAAAAAGCTGATGTTCGCGAACTCGGCCAAGGCGGTGCGAGAGCTTGGCTTTTGCGTGCTGCCCGTCGAAGGGGCGCTGCGCGAGGCCTGCCGATGGTTCATCGCGAACGGCTATGCGTCGGCGCCTCCCGGAAGCGTATGAGCCCCGCATTCGGCAGCATTGCGGCGAAGGTGGCGATTGTGGCCGCATTGCCGCGCGAGGTGCGCGGTCTGGCCGGGCGGACTGAGCCGGATTCAGCTCTGCGTGCGCAAGGGGTTCATCTGTACCGGATGGGCGCGGCGATTGCCGTGGCAGCGGGAATGGGCGCTCTCCGCGCTTCGGTGGCGGTGGAGGCAGCACTGGCGACCGGCTCGATCGAAACGCTCATTTCAACCGGCCTTGCAGGCTCGTGTATTGCAGGGCTGGCGGCGGGTGATGTAGCCGAGGCGAGTACCGTGGTGGATTCCCGCACTGGAGAGCGGTTTTCAGAGGTCCCAACCCGTTTGGGTGTTGTGCTTGCGACCACGGCCTCCATCGCCGGCGTGCGCGAGAAGGCCCGGCTGGCGGAGACGTACCGCGCGGCCATGGTCGACATGGAGGCGGCGACAGTGGCGCGGCTGGCGCAGGCTCACGGACTGGGGTTCCGGGCAGTGAAAGGCATCTCCGACGCGCATGACTTCGAACTGGCTTCGTTGTCGCGGTTTGAGGGCAGGCATGGGCAATTTCGCACTGCCGCATTTGCCTTGCATACCGCGTTGCGGCCCCATCATTGGCAACGGGCGGCGGAGCTTGGGCGTGAAAGTAACCGGGCGCTGGGCGCGCTGCACGTGCGATTGGCGCAGATGATCGAGGAGTTTGCGTAAAATGTGCGTCCAAGCTGGGGTGAGGTGACCCTTGCCCTGGTTGTCGTTTCTGATCGCGATTCTGTCCGGCGTAGCCAACCCCTTTCAGGCGGCTACGAACGCACAGTTGAACAAGCAGTTGCAGGCGCCCGTCTGGACCGGGGTGCTGGTCTATTTCACCGGTTTGCTGGGGATGCTGCTGGTACAGGCGTTTGTGCGGCAGCCCATTCCGGTCGCCAACGCGGGGCAGGTGAGCTGGTGGGCTTGGACGGGCGGGCTGATCAGCATTCTGTCCACGGTCGCGGGACTCCTGCTGGTGCAGCGGCTTGGTTCGGGTATCTTTACCGGGCTCAGCATTACGGCGTCGCTGGTGGTTTCGGTGCTGCTGGACCAGTTTGGCTGGATGGGACTGAAGCACCATCCGGCGTCTCCGGGGAGGCTGATCGGGTGTGCGCTGCTGGTTGCGGGTGTTTGGCTGGTGAGCCGCTACTGAGGGGGCGAGCAAGCTCCGGTAAACTTGAGGAGCTTATGTCTAACGCCCTTCCCAGCACCATGCGGGCCGCGGTATACCGCGCGCCCGATGAGATCCACACTGAGACGCTGCCGCTGCCGCAGATCGGTCCGGGTGAGGTGCTCCTTCGGATTGATACCTGCGGGATCTGCGGCACGGATTTGAAGAAGATCCACACCGGATCGCATGAGGCTCCGCGGGTCTTTGGCCATGAGATGGCGGGTACGGTTGCGGCGGTGGGTGAAAGCGTCCGCGGGTTTGTTGTTGGCGACCGCGTGATGGCGTTTCACCACATCCCTTGCGGCCGCTGCTTTTACTGCCGGAAACAGACCTTTGCGCAATGCGAGCAGTACAAGAAGGTGGGTACGACCGCTGGGTTGGGCTCGCCAGCGGGCGGCGGGTTTGCGGAGTACATCCGGGTGATGGACTGGATCGTAGGCGATGGGGTTACCCCTGCCGGGCTGATCCATATTCCCGAGGACATCCCCTTCGAGCAGGCGGCGTTTATCGAGCCGGTGAATACCTGTTTCAAGGCCGTAAAACTGCTCGCGCTGCAGCCGGATGAGACGGTGCTGGTGATTGGGCAGGGCAGCATCGGCATTATTCTGGCCGCACTGGCGCGGAGGACCGGCGCGACTGTGCTGACCAGCGACATGTATCCGGAGCGTCACGCGATTGCGGCTCAGTTTGGGCTGGAGCATCCGCTGGATGCTCGCGGCGATGTGGTTGCGGCCTGCAAATCGGCTACCGACGGCCGCGGGGCGGATGTGGCGCTGGTCGCGGTGGGATCGGATGCGCTGATCGCGGTGGCGATGGAGGCGATCCGTCCGGGCGGCCGCGTCATGCTGTTTGCCAGCACGCAGCATGGGACGGCGCCGTTCGATCCGGCGGCCGTGTGCATGGATGAAAAAACCTTGATGGGGTCTTATTCAGCTTCGGTGTCGATCCAGGAAGAGGGTATTGCGCTGGTCTTCGAGGGGTATCGCAGTGGGAAGCTGGATCTGACGAAGCTGATTTCGCATCGATTCTCACTGGAACAGGCGGCCGAAGCCGTGGACTTGGCGGCGCATCCGCAACCGGATTCGATGAAAATTATGTTGAAACCTTGAGGGTACCCCTCCCCTGTACTTTTGAGCAAAGTCTTCCCAAGAAGGAGCTTAGAGCATGATCACCATAGATATACCCGGTTCTTGGGAGGGAGCAGCGGCCTTCAGGCCGCTGAATCCAGCGCTGCAGGAAAGCAGGGCTTTAGCCCTGAGCCGTTTGGGAACGGAAGCAGAGCCCAGCCCTGAAGGGCACTTGGACTGCGCTCTTGTTCCGTGGGGCTGAAGCCCACGGCTCCCTCCCAAGAACGACGCTTCTTGAGTACACCCTGCACGAATCATGCTCTAGCGTTTTCGCGGAGCAGAAGGGCACCCGCGAGGAAGAGCGTGACGCCGAAGCCACTCAGCAGAAAGATCGCGTGGCGGTAGGCGTCCTGGACCTCCGGTGGGGTGGCTCGGGTGCTGTCGAGGCACTGGGCGCAGCCCTGGGCGTGAGCTTGGGTGATCGTCAGGAAGAGGAGCGCGATCGTAAGCAGGAGGTAATGGACTACGCGGCCGTTTGTGGCGGGAACCCACCTCAGCGCGCGATGAGGCTGCGCGCGAAGATGGGGCACCCGACGGGACGCAGATCCCCTTCGGGGATGACAACAAGAAAAACGAGACCGGGGCGTCATTGCGCGAATTCCAGCAGCCCGAATAGGAAGATCCATAGGGCACCCATGACGTGCCAGTACCAGACGGCGGAATCGACCACAACCTGGCGCGTAGCCATCTGGCGGGAGTAGTAGAGCAGCCAAATTGCCCACATGATGCCGCCGATGCCGAGAAAGAGATGGGCGGCGTGGGTGAAGGTGATCAGGTAGAAGAAGTGGCTGCTCGGGTTGGAGCGGAAAAAGACATGAGCCGCAGCCAGTTGTTGCCAGGCCACCCACTGTCCGACGAGGAACAGCAGGCCGAGGGCGAGTGTGAGGGAGAGCCAGATCATGGCGCGTTTGGAGGTGGGCCGGCCGAAGCCGAACCACTCATCCATGACGTGATCCTCGTGGAACATGGCGCGACGCGCGATCTCGGCGGTGACCGAGCTCACGATCAGGACAGCGGTGTTGAGCCAAAGAATGGATGGGATGGCGGTGGGGAGCCACTCGTTGATGTAGCGGTCGTAGGCGTCGAAGTGGCCGCTGGCTTTGGTGACGAAAAACACGCTGACCAGGGCCACAAAGAACATCAGGTCGCCGCCGAGCGCGAAGAAGAGGCCGACACGGGCGGAGGCGAGGCGCTCACGCGGACCGCGGCGTCCCTGCGGACGATTGTGCCAGTTGTCGCCGTCGCCATTGCCGCCGGTGCGCTTGTCCGTGGGCGGCCGGCGTCCGGAGCCGTTATCGCCTTCACCTGGACCGCCGTGGTGTCGGCGGTCGATCTCGGGGGGTGTCAGGATCGTCGGCATGGGGTAGCCCTTGGCGCGGAGGTAACTTGCCTCATCAGATTACTCTGCTTTCGGGGGGATGTCGTGCTCCGGGATGGGTGCAGGTTTCCACTGGGGTGAAAAGGTCTCGTCACTCAAGCTGTAGGAGCAAGGCATGCGGTACACCGCAACATCTGGCCGGCCGGAGGGCAGCGCGGCGGCGCATGCGGGCGCCCATTCCAGCGTGGTAGCCTGCCACGGATTTTCCTCGTTTTCTCGTGGCTTGCGCCATACCAGCACAAGATTGAGCAGGAACGGCAACTGCGCGGCGGCCAGAAAAATTGCCGAGCCGGTGATGTGTCGCTGCAGCGGCATGATGCTCGAAAGCAGTGTGCTTGCGGGGCCGGGAATGGAGTTGAGTTGGGCGTAGTGACGCGGCTCACTGGCAAGACCGGTCAGGTGCATGGGCAGGAAGACGGCGTACGCGCCCAGAAATGTTCCGGCGAAGTGGATGCGGCCGAGGGTCTCCGACATGCGGCGGCCCCACAGCAGCGGCGACCAGTAGTAGGTCGCACAAAACAGCCCGAAGACTCCGGCCATGGCCATGATGAGGTGAAAATGAGCGACGACGAAGAAGGTGTTGTGCAGATATTCGTCCAGGATGGGCTGCGCCAGGATGGGACCGCTGAGGCCCCCGGCAACGAACAAGGACACGAAACCGAGGGCGAAGAGCATGGGCGTCGTGAGCTTCGGGCGTGAGCGCCAGACGGTCGCCAGCCAGCTGAGCACCTTGGCGGCGGAGGGAATCGCGATGGCGAGCGAGGCGGCGCTGAACACCGTGCCGGCGAAGGGGTTGAGACCGGCGACGAACATGTGATGGCCCCAGACGACGATGCCGAGCAGCCCAATGAGCACGGTGGTGAGGATCATGAGGCGGTAGGCGAAGACGGGTCGGCGCGCGAAGTTGGCCAGCACCATGGAGGTCAGTCCCATGCCGGGGAGGATGGCGATGTAGACCTCGGGATGGCCGAAAAACCAGAACAGATGCAACCAAAGCAGGGGCGAGCCGTCGCCTTTGTGCTGAAGCAGGACACCGTTCACGAGATCCTGCGCCGGGACGAAGAATCCGGTGTGGAGGTGGCGGTCACAGAAAAGAAGCAGGAGCGCGGCCAGCAGCACCGAGAAGGCGAGCACGACCAGGAGCGCCGTGACGAACCATGCCCAGACGGTGAGCGGAAGGCGTTCCCAGCTCATGCCCTCGCAGCGGAGTTTGACCACGGTGGTGAGCGTGTTCACGGCACCCATGCTGGAGGCAACGGCGAAGACGGCAAGGCTGGCGAGCCAGAGGTCCATGCCGGCTCCCTGGCCGGGGCCGGCGAGCTCGGTTGCGGAAAGGGGCGGGTAGGCGGTCCAGCCAGAGATCGGCGAGCCGCCATGCACGAAAAACGCCGAGAGCAGGATCGCAAGGGCGACTGCCGTGAGCCACATGCCGGCGGCATTGAGGCGCGGAAAGGCCATCCGCTCCGAACCGATCTGCGCGGGCAGGATGAGATTGCCGAAGCCGGACTGCGGCGCGACGGTCATCACGAAGAACAGCATCATCGTGCCGTGCATGGTGACGAGGGCAAGGTACTCCTCGGGCAGAATGGGGCCGTGGAACGGCAGTTGCCAGTCGGGCCAGGCGAGGTGCAGACGCATGAGCAGCGAAAGGACTGTGCCGAGGACCAAAGCGACGGAGGAGATGAAGAGATAGCCGAAGCCTACCGTGCGGTGATCGGTGGAGAAGAGGCGGCGCTTTATGGCGTGGACCCACCTTAGCGCGACCGAGCCGCGCGAAGATGGGGCACCCGGGTTTGTGGCGAGTTTGGAAGGAATCGTCATTGGGGAGATTGGCCGGGGGCAGGAGCGCAACGCAGAGTCCCTCCGGGAATGACAACAAGAAAAACAGCCCGGTGAGAGTTCATGGCTGTGACTCAGAGCGACTGGCGGCTTCACGGGCGGCGAGCCAGCGATCGAAATCGTGTGATGGCAGAACGCGAAGCACGGCGCGCATACGGTAGTGGCCGAGGCCGCAGACCTGGGTGCAGAGAATGGCGTAGTCGCCGGGTATGTCCGGGGTGAAATGGATATGCGAGTCCTGGCCGGGAACGGCGTTCTGCTTGAGACGCATCTCAGGGACGGCAAATCCGTGAATCACATCCTGCGCGCGCAGGGTGAGATCAACCTCCCGCCCGGCGGGGAGGACGAGCTGACCGCTCACGAGATCGTCGTGGCCATAGGCATCACGGGGATCGATGCCCAGCGGGTTACCGGCTCCTGGGTCGACGAGCGCGAGACTGGTGTGGCCGAAGGCGGCATCCCGGCCGGGGTAGCGGAAGTACCAGACGAACTGCATCCCGGTGACCTCGACCTGCATGGCGGCGGGATCGGCGCCGGTGTAGCGCTGCTCGGCCCACAGGTGCTGGGCGCGCAGGCCGAGCCAGGCAAAGAGCAGCGTGAAGGCGGCGAGCGGGATGTATTCGAGCGTGAATTTGTGGATGGGACGGGGTGCGCGCCGCCGGAAGAGGAGTCCTGCGAAGAGGAGTACGTGCAGCAGCGCAAGCAGCGCCAAAATGATCCAGAGATTAAGCAGGAGGTGCGCGTCGAGCGCGGGTCCGTGACGCGAGGCGTCGACCGGCAGGTGCCAGATACGGAGGCCCGGCGGGATCGGCTGTGGCGGGGGCACAGGCCTATTGTAGAAGCGTGTTGGAAGGCTTAGCCAGCAGGCTGCAAGATCGTTTCAGCGGCCACCGTGGGGGCGTTTGCACGGACGATGTCAAGAAAAAGCTGATGGACGCGGCGATCTTCGCTGAGTTCCGGGTGAAACGTGGCGGCGAGGATGCGGCCTTGCTGGACTAGCGTGGGTGAGCCGTCGCGGCTGGCGAGTGTCTGGACCGCCGGGCCGAGCGCGGTGAGTCGCGGAGCGCGGATGTAGACCGCCTCCAGAGGACCGCCGGGCAGGGAGGTCTCTTCCAAACGAATGGCGGAGTCGTTCTGGCGACCGTAGGCGTTGCGCTCCACGCGGACGTCGAGCACGCCGAAGCTGCGCTGGGGCGGGTTGGTAACCTCGCGCGCAAGCAGAATGCACCCGGCGCAGGTGCCGAAGACCGGCACCCTGTGTACAAAGTCGTCCAGGGCATCGTAAAAGCCGGCGCGCTCGAGGTGCTTGAGGAACGTCGTGGATTCGCCGCCGGGAATCACGAGGCCATCGAGCCCGAGAAGCTCTTCGGGCTTGCGGACGAGGCGGGTCTCGGCGCCGAGCTCGGCGAGGCGTTTGGCGTGAACATCGAAGGCGCCCTGGAGGGCGAGTACGCCGATGAGGGGGTCACGCTGTGACGGCATAACGACGATTATAGACGGTAAGGAGACTCTTCCTTACAATTAGGTAAGGAGGCTCAATGGCAAATAAGGCGGGTGCAAGACCAAAAATTGCGGAGAAGGGTCAACCAGGGCTTCGCCCTATCGATTCGGTCCGCGGCAAGCTCAGCAGCAAGGGGCAGATTACGATCCCCGTGGATGTGCGTAAGAGGTTGGGGCTTCATGAGGGCGACCAGGTCGACTTCGTCTTTGAGAAGGGCCAGATGGTGCTGCGTCCGGCGCGGTCCGAGGAGAACCCGTTTGCGAAGTGGGTGGGCGCTGCAGGGGCAGGGTTCAAGAACGAGGCCGATGTGATCCGGTGGCAGCGCGAGATGCGCGGCTACGATGAGTGGGACGAGAAGGATCTTGGTCTGTGAAGACAGCCGTCGATACGAACGTCTTTTCGATCATGTGGGAGGGGCGAGAGCGGGCGCAACTTGCGGAGTCGCTGCTACTGGAAGCTCGCCGGGCGGGGAGCCTGATTGTCTCTGCCGTGACCTATGCGGAGATGATGGCGAATCCGGCGATGCAGCCGGACGCTGTGCAGAAATTCCTTCATGACGCAAAGATCGACGTTGACTTCGCGATGGGATTCGCCGTGTGGGAGGAAGCCGGTCTGAGATTTCGCAGATATGCCGAAAGAAGAAGGCGATCGGGTGGTGGCGAGGCGCGCGGATTGCTCGCGGACTTCGTCGTGGGAGCGCACGCGTTGTTGCGCAGCGACCGGCTCCTCACGTTTGACTTGAGGCGATATGAGAAGGATTTTCCGGAGGTGACGCTGATGTCCACGACTCTTCCGCGAAGACACTGAAGAGCGAGACGATGGGTTTCACCCCACTCATCGCGCGGTAGGCTGCGCGATGAGTGAGGCATCCGGCAGCGTGATGACGCTCTCGTCCCTGTTCTACCAGCCGCGCGTCTGCATCAGGTGCTGCTCTTCAATCGCGGCCGCAGCCAGGCCCTTCATCGCTCCGGTGACTGCTTCGCTGGCCTCGGCGACGATCTTGGGATCGGCGAAGTGGGTGGCGGCCAGAACAATCGCCTTGGCACGCGAGACGGCTTCAGCGCGCTCTTCGGGGTTACGCGGCTGGCCGACATCGCCTTTGGTGCATATGCCGATTTCGGCGTCCGTCTGGCACCAAAGATCGACGTCGAGCGGGGTCGCGCGCTCCTTCATAAAGATTCCGGAGCCGACGAAGACCGTCTCCGCGCCGAGCTGCATCATCAGTGACGCGTCCGCGGGGGTGGCGATCCCGCCGGCCGAGAAGTTCGGCACCGGCAGCTTGCCGGCCTTCGCGACCATGCGCACCAGTTCGTAGGAGGCGCCATGGACCTTGGCCGCGTTGTAGAGCTCTTCGTCGCCCAGCACGGTGAGTTCGCGGATCTCCCTCACGATCTGGCGCATGTGCTGCACCGCATGAACGACGTCGCCGGTGCCGGGTTCACCCTTGGTGCGGATCATCGCCGCGCCTTCGGCGATGCGGCGGAGCGCTTCACCCAGGTTGCGAGCGCCGCAGACAAACGGCGTGGTGAAGCGGTGCTTATCAATGTGATAGACCTCATCGGCGGGGGTGAGTACCTCGCTTTCGTCGATAAAGTCGACGCCGAGGGACTCCAGCACCTGCGCTTCGGCGAAGTGTCCGATGCGGGCCTTGGCCATGACGGGGACGGTCACTGCAGCCATGATCTGCTTGATGAGCTTGGGGCTGGCCATGCGCGCCACGCCGCCTTCGGCGCGGATCATCGCAGGCACCCGCTCGAGCGCCATCACAGAGATCGCCCCGGCTTCTTCGGCGATGCGCGCCTGCTCCACGCTCATCACATCCATGATGACGCCGCCTTTGAGCATCTCGGCAAGACCGGTCTTGAGCCGGAGGCTGGGCGCCGCGCCCGTTCCGTTTGCGTCACCATTGGAGTGATTGGAGCCGTTCAAGGGATGGTGTGCCATAAAAGTAATCTCCTTCACGAGAGAGCGGCGGACAATGCAAGTCCGGTAGAAGTACTAGTTTATCAGCAGAAATGAGCGTTTTTGTTTTTGCGGCTGTCGCACTTGCTGCCCTGTGAAAAAGGTGCGCCCCCGACAGATTGCCCTGATTCGATCATGGCTTCGCGGAACGCCGATCTCGCGCCATGTTTTCTTCAAGCGTCCGCTCGGGCCCTGGTCCCGGATTGCTGTCCAACGGAGCCGAATGCAGCTCCTGTGTCTGCGAGAGCTGTATCAACCAGTCCTGGGCGGAGAGTGGCGCCCGATCGTCGTTGCGCTCCGGCCGGATGCAGGCGCCGTCCGGCTGCAGCAGACGGGCCTTCACGTCGTCCCGAAGATAGGCCTCCAGGATCTCGTGGCGCATGCGCTGCGCGGCTGCCGGTGTGCACACCGGGTACACCACCTCGCAGCGCTCATGCAGATTTCGGGGCATCCAGTCGGCGCTGCCGGAGAAGACCTCGGCGACGCCGCCGTTTTGGAACCAGAAGATCCGGCTGTGTTCCAGAAACCGGCCCACCACGGAACGGACACGGATGTGCTCGCTCATGCCGGAGATGCCGGGCCGGAGGGCGCACATGCCGCGAACGATCAAATCGATCTCGACGCCTGCGGAGGATGCCGTGTAGAGCGCCTCGATGGTTGCGGCATCGAGCAGCGCATTCATCTTGGCGATGATGTGAGCTGGACGGCCGGCCTTGGCATGCGCCGTCTCCCGCGCGATCAGGCCGAGGACATCCTCTGCCAGGGAAAGGGGAGCGACGAGCAGCGGACGATACACCGCCGTCTCCGCCTGCCAGTCTGCGGTGAGATAACGGAATACGTTTTGAACCGCTGCCGTGATCTCCGGGCGCGCCGTAAGCAGGCTGATATCCGTATAAAATCTCGCCGTGACGGGATTGTAGTTGCCGGTGCCGAGATGGGCGTACGACTGCACGGTGCCGTCCGGGTTGCGGCGGGCCAGCAACGCGAGCTTGCAGTGTGTCTTCTGGCCGAGAATGCCGTGAAATACCTGGACCCCGGCGTCCTCCAGATCGCGCGCCCAGCGGATATTCGAGGCCTCGTCGAAACGCGCCATGAGCTCGACAACGACCGTGGCATCCTTGGTCTGCGCCGCGTCTTTGAGAGCGCGAAAGATCGTCGAGTTCGCGTTGGTGCGGTACAGCGTCTGTTTGATGGAAACGACGCGATCATCCGACTGCCCAGCCTGAATGAAGTGCTCGACGGTCGTGTAGGTATCGAACGGATGATGCAGCAGAACATCGGCATGACGGAGCTCATCGAATATATCGGCACTTCCCGGCGATAACTTTAGGTGCCGGCCGTGGAATTCCGGAAATTTCAAGTCCTTGCGATCGACCGCACTATAGAGATCCATCAGGCGCGAAAGGTTGACCGGTGCTTCGGTCGGAAAGATCTGCCAGGGCTCGAGCTCAAAGTTCGTGCGCAGCCGGTCGATGATCTCGTCCGAGGCCGAGTGATCGACTTCGACACGCACCGCATCGCCTTTGCGGCGGTTGTGCAGCTCCTCGCGCACACTCTCCAGGAGAGAGCGGCTCTCCTCTTCCTGCATATACAAATTGCTGTTGCGGGTGACGCGGAAGATGGCCCGGCTGAGGACGCGGTAGCCCCGAAACATGCGTTCCACGTGCGCTTCAATCAGCTTTTCGATGGGAAGAAAGTCATGGCGCCCCTTTCGCTCCGGCAACGCCAGAAATGCCGGCAATGTCCGCGGGATGGTGAGAATGCCGAAGACATGCGTCGTCCTGGATCCCTTGTGGCGCTTGTTTCGCAACAGCAGCGCCACGCAGAGTGCTTTATTGAGTACGCGTGGAAAGGGATGGGAAGGGTCCAGCGTGACGGGCGTGAGGAGCGGATCGACCTGCTCCTGAAAAAAATGTGTGGCAAACGTCCGGTCCTTGGGGCGAAGCTGCTTCCAGCTGACTACCCGGATCTTGGCTTCGGTCAGCGCCGGTGCGAGTTGCTCGGTCCAGCAGTCCGCCTGTTTGGTGGAGAATGCCTGCAACTGTCGCCGGAGCCGTTCGAGGCGCTCTGACTGCGTCAGGCCACCCTCGTCGGTGCTTGGCGGCAGTTCGCCGGCATCTTCCAACTGTTGCAGGATGCCGGCGACGCGGATCTCCAGAAACTCGTCCAGGTTGCTGGCCGTGATGGCCAGGAACTTGACTCGCTCCAGCAGGGGATTGGTCGGATCCTGCGCCTCCTCGAGAACGCGCTCATTAAACAGGAGCCAGCTTTCCTCGCGATTGAAGTAGCGGTTCTCGCGAGCGGCCGCGCTGGGCTTGATTTTTTTTCCCGTGCGCTGCGACTTTCGTACGCGCTTGCCCGATTCCGGAGCTTTGGCTTCCACAGCGCTCATCTCCAACGAGCTTAGCGCAGCGATGTGAATGGACGGGGAAGCCTGAGATGGAAGTGATGGTACGAGAGCAAAGGACTGACTCAGAGGTTAGGCGGTCAGCCAATGACCCAAAGTATGTAGGGAAGAGGCACAAAGTTCAAAAAGGTTGCCTGAGAATGGGGTCACTTGTGGTGTACATTATGGAAACACTGCTCTCAGGAGAATGCAAATGCCGGTGACACGACGCGCCCATCGATCCCGCCGCCGCGCAAAAAGTGCGCGCTGGATCGTGCTCGCTATCGTCCTGTGCTCCGGAATGAGCTGTCTGGCTCCGGTTTTATATGCCTCCACGGACTGCAGCCGCTGGCTCGCTGAATACAAGCAGGGCATCCTCCAGCGGAAAGCTACCCGCCGCCTGATGGCTGCGAAGTACCGGCTCGTTGCCATGGTGCAGAAGCCGGCGCCGGTTCACCATTATCCCAGTCGTCACCGGCTGAGCCCGCTTGAGTCGCTGCATCGCTTTCAGATCGACTGCGGAGACCTGGACGGGATGCCGCCACCGCCGACCAGCGCCGCGGTGATTCCGCCTCTCCCGCTTGAACCCATGTTGGCCTCGGTAAACTTTCCGGGGGAGATCCCAGATCTGCCGCCTCCTGCTCAGCCCTTCGTCACTGCCGAAGTCCCCAGTTTGATCGACGTACCCACGACACCTGTGACAAACCTGCCTTCCCCAACCGTCACTCCAGAACCCGGGAGCTTCCTCTTCGTGCTGACCGGTGCAATTGCAGGCATTGAGATGCTGCGTCGACGGGCGAAGGCGGATGCGAGGGTGAATTCGGGTGTTTCCGCTTAGCATTTGTTGGCTTTGGCTGATAACTGGGATGTGCTGATTGGCGCGTCCCATTTATTTGGCCCGTCAGACGTGCGCGTCCATCTCACATTGCATCGAGTCCGCATTGCATTGAGAGAATTTTAGGAACGACCCGTGCGCTAGGCAGTGTATGACGAGTCACTTCTTGCTTTTCGGAGATAGGTCCGGGCTTCAGCCCGGACATTCGGTGCAGAAAAGAACGGGGCTTCAGCCCCGGGTTTTTCGCTGACATGGGAGTGAACTCTGGGCTAGAAGCCCCTAAGATGGGCTCTCCTTTTCAAAAGTGGGCTCTCCTTTTCGTGGGCTGAAGCCCCACGCTCCTTCCCAAGATGCGCTTCGATGCACCTCGTACCACGATCATCATTCGTCAGACGTTATCTAGCTTGGAAGCTGGACTGAGTGGGTACCAGCGGACGGGAACACGTTCGAACGAAGGCAGCAAAAGAGGTGCCAAGCGCCTCGTGGACCAAAGAGGAAGGGCAGACAGATTGCGGTAGAGACTACCTGCCGCAGGGACTGCGCCCTGCCGGCGTGTCTTATTCGCCGCTACGGCCGGAGCTATGCCCCGGCCATCCACCGCGCTTCGAAGCGTTCAGGAACTACTTTTTAAGGAGAGCTTCCTGCACCTGACCATTGCGTTCCCAGGTTGCCATCTGGGTCTGGATCGCGTTCTCGTCATCGGTCTTCAGGAGAATCGCAGCAATCTCATGGGCCACTACGTGCTGCAGGCCATGCGCCTGGGGCGTATGAAGACGATCTTCGCGGAAGTAGGTCGTTTGCTGATCGAGGTTCGTATCGGCCGCCGCAGCTTGGAGAACGGCTTCACCGTGCGTCGAGAAGGCAGCGTAGTCTTTCCACCCGTCCTCACCGCAAACCACGACGAAGTGCCAATCGTTGGGCGCGTGCATCACTGCTGCTGCGCTCCGAACGGCCTGCATGGTAGCGCTGCAGGAGGCTCTCTCCGTAGACGAAAGATGATCGAGATCGCCGCCGATGCAGACTCGTGTCTGAGCCACGGCGGAGGTCGAGGTGAGTGTGGCAGCAAGGGCGAAGGTAAGGGCAGCAGCGGTACGTTTCATAGCGGTATCTCGATGAGCAGCTTTGACTTGGGCTGAGTCTAGCAACCGTGTCAGAGTAGGTACCTAGCACGTTGGCTGTAGTGCAAGCCCAGTCGGGTCAAGGTATGGGCCGAAGCGTTCCGATTTGGAACAGAACGGCTCCTGAGGCGCACGGAAGCGTCAGTGAACCCCTTGGTAAGGGAGAACATCCGATTTTCTCGTGCGATCAATCCGGCAGATGGGGTGGAGAAATCAAAACGGGATGGCCAGATGGCCATCCCGTTTCAGCTTTACTGAAGAGGCTGTTTTCTTACTCGACTCAGCAGCGAACGATGTTCTGTGCCTTGATGCCCTTCGTCGCATTGCGCGTGTCCACGACCAGCTTCGAGTCCTTGACGATGTCCGCGTAGTCGTAGTCCGAGTGATCGGTCACGATCAGTACGCAGTCATACTGGCCCAGATTTTCGAGCGGTGTAGACGTCATGTTCAGGCGATAGTGGCGTCCCTGACCGACTTTGGGGTGGTACGGGTCGTTATAGACGACCTCCGCACCCGCATCGCGGAGCAGCTCGATGATCGTGAGCGAAGGCGACTCGCGCAGGTCATCGATATCTTTCTTGTACGACATGCCGAGCATGAGGATATGAGAGCCGTTCACGGCCTTCTTCTGCGTATTCAGCGCCCGCGCCACCTGGGTGACGACGAACTCCGGCATGGCCTCATTCACTTCGCCGGCCAGCTCGATAAAACGCGTGTTGAAGTCGTACTCCTTCGCCTTCCAGGATAAATAGAAAGGATCAATGGGTATGCAATGACCGCCAAGCCCAGGGCCGGGATAGAAGGGCTGGAAGCCAAAGGGCTTAGTGGCGGCGGCGTCGATGACCTCCCAGATGTCGATGCCCATGCGCAACGCCAGGACCTTCAGCTCGTTCACCAGCGCGATGTTGACGCACCGGTAGATGTTTTCGAGCAGCTTGGTCATCTCCGCCGCACGGGTGGTGGAGACGCGAACCGCGCGCGTGAAGATAGCCTCATACAGACTCGCCGCTAGTTCCGTCGCAACGGGATCGTGGCCGCCGACGACCTTCGGGACGTCCTTGCGGGCGACATCGGTATTGCCGGGATCTTCGCGCTCAGGAGAAAACGCGACGTAGAAGCCGGGTCCGCTGTCGCCGGGCCGATGCGCGGAAAGCTGCTGCGGGTTTTCGGCCTCAAGAATCGGAATCAGAACATCGTCCGTCGTTCCCGGGTAGGTGGTGCTTTCGAGCACGACCAGCTGGCCGTCACGCAGCCAGGGCGCAATGGCGTGGCCGGTCTTTTCGATGTAGCTGAGGTCCGGTTCGCGGTGCGAGGTAAGCGGCGTGGGTACGCAAAGGATGATCGCATCCTGCTCCGCCAAGCCGGCGAACTGGGCTGTGGCGGAGAAGCCCTGCCGGCGAGCTTGCCCAATCTCCTCCTCGGTGATTCGAAGAATGTAGGACCGGCCTGCCTCAAGCTCACGGACCTTGCGCTCATCGATATCGAAGCCGGTGACCTGAAAGCCTGCCCCGGAGAGAAGAAGGGAGAGCGGGAGGCCCACATAGCCCAACCCAATGACCCCGATCTTGGCCTCACGGGTGTGAAAGCGGTTCAGCTGCTCGGCAGCCATGGAGGGAAGTTCAGCCACTGCTTCTATTTGCATATCGGAGGTCATGATTGCATCCTGCTTTGCACGGTTGGTGGATAGATAGTCCAAAGTATCCTTGCTATAGGAAGTCTCTCATTAGGGAGGGATTTTTCGTAGCGGACGGAAGTGTCATTGACCATGAGAGGCGCTGGCTTGTCCTCTAGAAAGACACGACGTAAATGGGCTCGCTTGAGTTTAAATAGAAGCGAGCCGGAGGGTTTCGGATGGCACAGTACCTCATCACCGGGATAGCAGGATTTATTGGATCGACACTGGCGCGGGCTCTTCTGAACCAGGGTCATGCGGTTCGGGGCATCGATAACCTTTCAACCGGTCGCATGGCAAACCTCGAAGCGATTCTTTCCTCCATCGAGTTCGAGGTTGCCGACCTGCAGGATGAAGCGGCGATGCGCTCTGCCTGCGAGGGCGTCGATTATGTGCTGCACCAGGCAGCGCTGGCCTCGGTACCCCGGTCCGTGAGGGATCCGCTCAGCTCTCATGCCTCCAACGTCAATGGAACGCTGACGCTGCTGCTGGCCGCACGCGATGCGAATGTAAAGCGCATCGTTTATGCGGCTTCCTCTTCCGCCTACGGAGATCAGGAGGGCCAGGCGAAGCACGAGGACATGACGCCGCGTCCGCTTTCGCCTTATGCCGTGCAAAAGCTCACCTGCGAGCATTATCTGCAGGCATTTTGCCGCGTGTATGGCATGGAGGCCGTTTGTCTCCGTTATTTCAATATCTTCGGCCCCAGGCAGGCGGCGGATTCGCCCTACTCCGGTGTGATCGCACAGTTTATCTACAAAATTTTAGCGGGCGAAACGCCGACCATCAACGGGGATGGGCTCGTGAGCCGCGATTTCACCTATGTAGAGAACGCGGTCCAGGCGAATCTTCTTGCCTGCGTTGCGCCGAGCGAGTTCGCCAATGGACGGGTCTTCAACGTGGGCACAGGCAAGTCCCATACGCTGAATGACCTGTATAGCGCCTTGGCAGAGATCCTCAACTTTAAGGGCGAGCCCAAGTATGGACCGACGCGTCCCGGAGACATCCTGCATTCGCAGGCAGACATCAGTCGTGCGGAACAGGAGTTGGGCTATCGTCCCTCTGTGAACTTCTTTGAGGGCCTGGAGAAGACCGCTGCCTGGTATCTGAGCGAGGTTCCGAAGGAACTCATGCCGGCATAGCGTACGACCAACAGCGTAGAAATGGTTTGCCAAGGAGCCCGGATCGTACCTGGGCTCCTCGTCTTTAGGCAGTGCCTGTGTGAGTCATGATCATCGTACAAAGCGCATCTTGGGAGGGAGCGTGGGGCTTCAGCCCCACGAAAAGTAAAGCCGATTATGGGCTTTAGCTCCGGGTTCTCTCCGATGCCAACGCAAAACCCAGGGCTGAAGCCCCGTTCTTCTCCGCACTCCATGTCCGGGCTGAAGCCCGGACCTACCTCCGAAAAGCAAAAATGATTTGTCAGACACTTCCTACTGCGCTCCCCGACGCCGCAGAATCGTCTTTACCGTCTCGAACATGATGAGCAAGTCGAGCCCCAGCGACATGTGCTTGATGTAGTAGAGATCGTATTCGAGCTTTTCACGTGTCTCCGCCATGGTTGCCCCATAACCAAACCGCACCTGCGCCCAGCCGGTAAGTCCAGGCCGCACCAGGTGACGCAGGTAGTAAAAGGGCAGGTGCTCAGAGAGCATGGGAACGAACTCCGGGCGCTCCGGCCGGGGGCCGACGAAGCCCATATCGCCACGCAGGACGTTCCAAAGCTGCGGAATCTCATCGATGCGGGTCTTCCGCATAAACATCCCGAACTTCGTTACGCGAGGGTCGTTTTTCGTCGCCCACCGAGCGCCGCCAGCTTCGGCATCGATGAACATGGAACGGAACTTGTACACAAAGAAGTTCCGTCCGCCGACCCCCACCCGAGTTTGACGAAAAAAGATGGGTCCTTTCGATGAAAAGCGGATCAGCAGAACGACAAAGGGAAAGAACGGCAGAAAAAGGAGCAGGCCGATGGTTGCGACGATCATGGAAACGATCTGCCGAATCAACTGTTGCGTGCGGCTGATGCGGAAGCCGTCGCTGTAAAGGAAATTGCTGGGACGAATACCGCTCAACTGGATTTTTCCGGAAAGCCGTTCGTGCAAAGAGGTCGCATTTTCGATGGTGATCCCGGTGAAGCGAAGGTTCAGCAGATCCTGTACCGGGAGCTCACCCCGGGCGTCCTCGACCGCGACGATGATGCGATGGATTGGGGGCCGCGCCTCCGCAAGCCGGGCCAGCTCTTCAATCCACACCTGCTTGCGAGCCGGCTTGTCGAGCAGACGGATATCCCGCCAGTCGCTGACCTCCATGCCAAGCTCTCTGCGAGCCTGCAGGCTAGTGACAATGGTGCTGGCATAGTCGCCGGCGCCCAGGACATAGACGCGCTCGCGAAACAGCTTTTGACCGATGATCCACTCATAGACTCGCCGCCAGCCGATCAGGGCGGGGGTAAGAAACAGGAATGCCAAGGCATAGACGTACCGCGCGATGGCGATCGAAGGGAAGAATAGGATCAGGATGGAAAGAAGAAAGCAGTCAAACCCGAGTACAAGGAGAATACGGAAATAGATCTCCAGGGGCGCAGATACGATCTGCGGCTCATAGAGGTCAAAATAATAGGAAAAGATAAGGCTTACCGCCGTAATGGCAGCTATTTTGGTGTAACCCTGCTCATAATTGAGCGCCAGATAGGCATCGGGACCCATCAGGACCAGCGTCGCGAGTAGAAAACAGCCACTCACGATGAGGGCTTCACAAAGAAGCAACACCACCGTGCGGGTCGGGTAATAGACGTTGAGAAAGCGAATCATTGCTTAGCTTTAACTCCGCTATGCCTCTGCCCGGTAGCTATCGTAGTTGCCGTAGTAATCCCCCTTCGGCAGCTTGTGTACGGCATTCAGCACGAATCCAAGCACATTGGCGCTCTTGAACTGGGCTTGGGCCTGTTGCGCCGTCTTGAACTTGGTGATCCCTTCGCGGCACACCAGAATCACTCCGTCGCAGGAATGAGCCAGACTGACCGCATCGGAGACAAGGTTCACTGGCGAGGAATCCACAATGATCCAGTCGAATGCCGGTCCAATGGTCGTAATCAGCTGCGAAAAGCGGCTGTTTGCGGCCAGATCGCCACCTTTGTCCGCGTCCCTCCCGCCGCCGATAAACGTCAGCGAGGCGAGTCCCGGCGCGAGCGGAAGTCCCGTTGGCGGCTTGGGACGCTGCAGCACATCGAGGATGTCGGCCTCTCCAGAGAGATACTCCGCAAGTCCTGGTTCCCGGGGCGCGCCCAGGAGCTTGTGCAGGGAACTGCGGCGCATGTCGCCGTCGATCAGCAGCACGCGATTTCCTTTGTGCCGCGCGAAGGAAAGGGCAAGGTTGAGCGTGACGTGACTCTTTCCCTCGCTGGGTAGACCGCTGCTCACCAGGAGGGTCTTCAGGGGACGCTGTTCCCGAAACTCACTGATGTGGGAGCGAAGGCTTCTGAACTGCTCGACGCCCGCCCCGCGTTCGTCCAAAGCGGGCAGTGAGCCGAACATGGGATTCCATGTATGCAACGCAACTTGGGAGAGGTCCGGCGACAGATTGTAACTCTGGCGCAGCGTGGTTTCGGAGGGCATCTCGCCGGCGAAAGAGGGCAGATCCTCCATGCTCTCGTCGGAGGATGTGTGCTCCTCCTGCGGCAGGAGCATGTCCTGCACCGCGATTGTCGCCCCTTGGGGCGGCTCTCCGTTCGCAACCGCCCGCTCTAGCTCTGCCCGAAGAAGTGCCTCGTAAATTTTGCTCATTTCGCCTTCTCCCTACCTTGTGTGCCTCTTGTAAAAATCCGAACCGAAACGCCGATCACTAGCAGGAACTCGCGCTATGTGGCGACAAAATCTGGCCTGCGCATCTCTTCGTAATCTCCCAGCTTCAGGTCCTCGATGACCAGAGAAACATGGCTCGGCAGAACCTGGGGTGACTGGTCGACATACGCAAAGACGAGGCAGGTTTCGCAGATCAGGTTGATGATGCGCGGGATGCCGCCGCTGGCCTCAAAGATCAGGCGCACGGCATCCGGCTGGAAGATCGTCTCAGCGGTTCCGGCGATCTGGAGACGCGCAGCAATGTATGCATGAGTCTGCTCCAAAGACAGGGGCTGCGTACGGCACCACAAAGAGATTCTCTGGCGCAACTGCCGTAGATCCGGTCTGCGCAGCCGGGCTTCCAACTCCGGTTGACCGGAAAGGATGATCTGCAGGAGCTTCTCAGAAGAGGTCTCCAGGTTGGTCAGCAACCGGATCTCTTCCAGCATCTCTGCGGACAGGTTCTGCGCCTCATCAACCACGATGACACAAACCTCACGCTGCCGGAATCGCTCGATAAGCCAGCGATTTAACTCAATCAGCATCCCCGCTTTTGTACGCGTAGCCGGGGTAAGTCCAAAGTCACTGAGAACGAACTCAAGAAACTCCAGCGTGTTCAGCCGAGGATTAAAGATGAAAGAGCTATGGATTCTCGTCCGATGCAGCGCGTTCAGCGTGTGACGCAGCAGCGTCGTCTTGCCCGTTCCCACCTCGCCGGTGAGCACCATGAACCCTTTTCTGGAGCCGATGCCATACTGTAGCGAGGCAAGAGCCTCCAGCGTCTGCGGCATCATAAAAAGGAAGCGCGGATCCGGATTAATTGTGAACGGATCGCTTCCGAGATGAAAGAACGGCTTATACATAATCAGCCCTGAGCACCTGCAACCTGACGTTCCTTGCGTGAAAAGAACGACTTGCGCTTCTCCGGTTTCGCTGAGCTTTCCCGCTGGGTGGCGTCAGAAAAGCCGATCAGACCCAGCGTGGGAAGCTTTGTGAAGGCCCAGACATCGCGCTCGGAGCGCAATGAGGTATCTCTGTACTCGAGCAGCCCGGAGATAAGAAGGCCGAGCACCAAGCCGAAACCGGCGCCGCTGGCAAGAAAGAGACTCCGCTTCGGCGAGAAAGGAGCGTCCGGAAGGTTAGCCTCATCCACCATCTGGAATTGCTCGCCCTCCTGGCGCTTTTCGAGATCGGTGGCTTCCTTGGCCTGGTTCATCTTGCCCAGCAGATCGTCATAGAAGCTTTGTGCCGTCTGGTAGCCGCGATTGAGTTCCTTATACTGCTCTTCGATCATCGGGCTGGATTCAATGCGGGCCTGATAGCTGCTGATATTGGATTGCAGCTGGGCCTGTTCCTTGCGCTTCGATTCGATGCCGATATCCGCTGCATGTAATTGTGCGCGGAGTTGCTGCACGCCGAGCGACTCGTGCACGGGAATGGAAGCGCTGGAGCTACCCGAGCCGCTCTGCACGGGTGCCGATGTCTTTGCCATCTGCTTGCGCAGATCGGCTATCTTGCGCTTGACCGCTATCACATCGGGATAGTCGTCGGTGTAATGTGCCGTCAGTTCGGCCTCTTGCGTGAGCAGAGCCTGCAGTTGTGCCTGATCTTCCTGCTGAACTGGATTGATGAAGTTTGAAGACCCCGTGGATGAGCCTGGAGAGGTGATGATGGTTCCCTGCGACTGTTGAGAGAGCAGCGTCTGCATGTAGCTGCGATCCTGCTCCGCGCGGCCGAGTTGCTGCGTCACCGCCTCCAGTTGGGTGTTTAGACTGGTGAGCATGTCTGAATTCGCATTCTCCTGGCCGGGGAGGCGCCCAAGGTACTGTCGTTGAAATGCAGCCAGCTTGCCATCCTGTTCATCAAGCGCGCGCTTTGCATCGGCAAGCTGCCCCTTCAGGAAGTCTGTCGTGCCTTCCGCGGAGGCTGTACGCTGCTTGGTGTTTTCGTTGAGGAAAAGCGATGTAATGTCGCTGCAGACCAGTTGGGCCGTATGCGCATCGTCAGCCTTGAAGGAGATAAAGAAGCCGGGCAGGCCATTCGCGTGAGCAACCTCCGAGTGGATCGGCTGGATCTCGATGTCCTTGCGCACCATGTCGATGCGGTCGTCCATATCGAGGTGCTGCGTGCCGTACAGGTTGTAGCGCTCAATGATGGGTTGGAGATGCGAGCGGCTCAAAATTTGCTCGCGCATGGAGGCGAGCCGGCTATCCAGGTCAGCCGAGACGACCGGCTTCACGTAGTTATCCGGCACCTTCGGCGATTCGATGAGCACCAGGGTCTGCGAAAGATACCGCGATGGAATGGTGTAGCTGAACGCCACGGCAAGGATGGGCAACACAAGCAGGGGCAGAAGAACAATCCACCAGCGGCGCCGGAGGATGGTTAGATAGTCCTCTGGAACCATGGGACGATGACCAAGCATGTGCTTACCACTCCTTACTTACGAAGAAAAAGGGATCCAGGCGAGTAGCTGATGCCAATGCCGAAGACCTGATAAAAGCCGTTGAAAGCGTTAAGTGCCGTAGCCGTTCCCAGGATCGTGGGGGAACCAGTCGTGCTCTGGTCCTCGATCGTGTAACTGCCATACGCCGCAAACTTGCGTCCGAGAGCCCGGACAACTTGTCCACCTACGGAAACACCGTCGCTGGTGAAGGTCGCGACGTTCAGAGAGGGAAGCCCAGTGGATCGAGAGTAGCCGACCGTGCCGGAGAGGCTCCAGTTGCGGCCATACTGTTTACGCGCCGTGCCTACGATGTTGTCAGAAAAGGAGCCGACAACGACGCCGGAGCCGTTGTTCACCCCTCGGGAATACGCGATGCTATAAAAGGCGTTTCTCCCGGTGTAGGTGGCGCTCGCGCCTGCGGCAAGTTGCGTCGAAGGCTGGCCGGATCCCGGTCCCGTGCTGGAGATGTACTGCGGGCCGGCGTACACGTCCGTCGAAATGCGCCGAGACCATTTTCGGGCGTAATCGATCGTTCCGCTTTGCGTGCTGAAGGAGAGCGTCGTTCCCGTAAAGTCGAATTTCGTGTAGCTGTAGTTGCCGCTTACCGCGCTGCGGGCGTTGAAGTGATAACTCAGGCCGGCGGTTCCGCCTTCGCTGGTGTTATCGACGCCCTGGTTCGAAAAGTCCCCAACAAAGCGCTGGATACCCTCGTACCCATTTCCCTGGGCGGAGAGATGTGCCCCAATCACCCGGCTGACGCTGCCGGTGACGGTATTGCTGACGCGAGGCCCGTAGGTGGTCAAGATGCCGATCCCGGCATCCGAGCCAATGGGAACGGGATCAATGCCCAGATCGCCGACCCCAGGAATCCCGGAGAGGCCGCTTACCGGGCTCTCCGGCAGATAGCTGACCGCGTCCTGAACCTCGATATTCCAGTATTTTGTGGTGTATCCCTGCGACAAAGCGAGACTCTGGTAGACAGTATTTGGTTGACCTGAGTTTGCTAAAAGGACGCCCCCGCTGTAAATGGCACTAAAGGGATGAAGTGTACTACCAGAAAGATAGGCGGCATCTCCCGAAACGGTAGTGGTGAAGACTGTGCCCGAGTTGTAAAAGCCGGTCGAAACCAGTTCGGCGGCGTTTAATGAGTAGTTGAAGCTGCCCCCTAATTGAGGCAGCTCAAAACCTATGTTCGGCGCGGAACCGACGCCGGCAGGAATCGACTGGGAGTAGGCCGAAAGACACGGGAATAGGATGGTCGCCAGACAGAAGAGTGCGAAGGTAAGGGATTTTCTCATGGGACCACGATGGTGTCACCGGGAAGCAGCGTGACCCCCTGCAGATTACCGTCTTTGAATGCCTTCTTGTAGTCAAAAGGGATTTTTTGCTGCTTTCCAGCCACCCCCCGTAAGATATAAATGCGTTTGGCGTTGGCGAACGGCGTAAGGCCGCCGGCCGAGGCGATTGCCTGCAGAGGGTTCAGTCCGGGCAACAGCGGAATCTCCCCCGGCTTGCTGATCTCGCCCAGCAGGAAGACGTGCTTGCTGTTCACGCCAAGAACCGCGACTGTGACCGAAGGATCGTTGATGAACTTGCGAAGGCGCTCGGTGATCTCCCCGCTGAGATGTGCCGGGGTGAGACCGGAGGCCTGCAGATCCCCCACCAGCGCAAGCGAGATCATGCCATCGGGCCGAACCGGAAAGGTTCCGGAGATCGTGGGCTCTTTCCAGACATTCACTTCAAGAGAATCACTGGGACCGATCACGTAATCCGGGGAAACGTCAGCCGCTTGCGCGTGCGCCGTTGCGGCGGCTTGGGAAGGCGGCGATTGCCCTCCGTCCGCGGGCCGAGTGTCGACTGATGTGGCCGGTCTGGGAGCGGCAGCGGGCGTCTGCCCGTGAGCAGCGGAAGCAAGGGCGACGGCAAGGGCGAGTGTAGAGAGGGGTCTATTCATAGGATTCAACGCGCTTTTTCGAGCGGCAGGCTTGACGGAATGGCAATTCGGTGTAGATGCTTGCAGTGTCTCTCGATGGAGGAAACGAATCAAGTCACATCGTCTGCTCTAACCCTATCGGGAGCCTCTAGTTTCGAGATGTCGGTCGTCTCTGCTAATCCCTCAAAAGAAGTACATCAAAGATGCACAACTGCTAGTATGGTTTAAGGGATCAGGTGCGTGTTCAATCCCATTCTGCGTTTTCCGGAGCCATAGCCGCTCCCGAACCGGCTCATCGGCAGGCCTCCTCGGAAGGCGTACCGGAGCGGTGGCAACGGGGCCTCTTTAAGGCCGCGCCCGTTCTGCTGTTGAGTCTTCTCCTGGCTCTACTTTATCGCAATGTGGCCGTAAAGCTGGTCACCGATTGGTATGAGCTTCCGGACTTTTCGCACGGCTTTCTGATTCCGTTCTTTATCGCGTACCTGATCTGGGAGAAGCGTGCCGTTCTGCGCCGAACGCCTGTACGCCCGAGCTGGGCGGGAGTGCCCCTGATTGTGCTCGGGCTGTTCATGCTGCTCACCGGCCTGTTTGGTGCTGATCTATTCCTGTCTCGATTCTCCTTCATGCTCGTCGCCGCAGGCCTGATCTGGACATTGGCAGGACGTGCCATGCTCCGGGAGTGCACCTTCAGTCTGTTTGTGCTGTTTCTGGCCATTCCGCTGCCGGCTCTGATCTTCAACAAAATCACATTTCCGCTGCAATTGCTGGCGTCGAAATTGGCAAGTGGGCTGCTGCCGCTTGCCGGCGTACCCGTTCTGCGCGATGGCAACATCATCCAGCTGCCGGAGATGCAGCTGGAGGTCGCCGAGGCCTGCAGCGGGATCCGATCCCTGCTGAGTCTCTTCACGCTCTCCGTGATCTACGGGTATTTTCTTGAACGAAGCGTGTGGAAGCGCGTTCTGCTCGCGCTCGCCAGCCTGCCCATCGCCGTGGCGGCCAACGTGGCGCGCATCTTCGGCACGGGCCTTTGCGTGCAATATTGGAACCCTGATAAGGCGCAGGGCTTTTTCCATGAGTTCTCCGGCTGGCTGATGTTTCTGGTCTCCCTGGCTTTGCTGTACCTGGTGCACAAGTCCCTGGAGGCCTTCACTGGACGTGCCAGGAGGGCCGCGGCATGAGATCTCCCCAATTTTGGTGTTCTCTGGCTTTGCTGATCGCAACGCTGTTTCTGATCCAGGTGCGCGGAAATGTGGACCAGGTTCCCCCAAGCGCGCCGCTGAACGAGGTTCCGGCGAGTTTGGGCTCGTGGACGGGAGAGGATATCGCAATTCCCGCCGTAACCCTGGAAGTGCTCGGAAAAGGGGACTTTCTCAACCGTGTGTACACCCGTCAAGGACCGGCTGTGACCTCCCCGGAGCTGGGGCGGGGCAACTCGGCGCCCGTGCAACTGTTTATCGGCTATTTCCCGACGCAGCGCACAGGACAGGCAATTCACTCTCCGCAGAATTGCCTGCCGGGATCGGGGTGGTCGTTTCTCTCCTCCGGCGTGACCACATTCGCCGATAGCTCCGGCAAGAGTTATACCGTGGGCGACTACGTGATCTCAGACGGACGCTATAAGCAAGAGGTGCTGTACTGGTACCAGACACACGGCCGAAGTATCGCCAGCGATTATGTCGCGAAGTTCCACATGCTTACAGATTCCATCCGCCTGGGCCGTACGGACGCGGCTCTGGTGCGCGTGATTACGCCACTCGGGACCGATGAGGATCCCATGGAGGCGCATGACCGGCTGGTAAATTTCGCAAAGCTTGTCACGCCGATTCTTCCGGCGTACGTTCCTAACTGATACAGCTACAAAGGTATGCGCTCGCATAGTGGCGAGTCGCAGGGGGTAGGTTCGTATGTTTACGAAGTGGGACCGGGTATCGATGCACAAACGGCTCGCCGTAGTCGCAACACTTGCTGTTGTTGGCCTCTCGGGCTGCAAGCACGATCCCAACGTTCAGAAAAAAAAATATCTCGAGAGCGGAAAGCGCTATGAGAACGAAGGCAAGCTGCGCGAGGCGGCCATCCAGTTCTCCAATGCGCTGAAGGTCGACCGCAACTACTCCGCTGCCCATTACGAACTGGCGAAGACCTATATCCAGCTGGGTTCCATGATCGCGGGGTACCAGGAGCTGCAGCGGACCGTGAACCTGGATCCGAAAAACCTGCAGGCACGGCTCGATCTAGGCAACATGCTGCTCGCGGGCGGTGTGCCGGATCGCGCGAAGGATCAGGCTAAAGCCGTGCTCAGTGCGCAGCCCAACAATGCCGATGCGTACGCTTTGCTGGCGCATGTGGCGCAAAAACAGGGCGACCACGAGCAGGCGCTTGCTCTGATTCAGCATGCGCTGTCTATCGATCCGAACCGGGCAGCATTCCACACCTCCCTTGGGCTGCTGCAGGCATCTGCGCCTGGCGGCAAGGAACAGGGCGAACAGGAACTGCAGCGAGCGGTGAGCTTAAACCCGAAGGACCCGTCGGCACACCTCGCCCTGGCTGAGCTGCAAGCGAAAAACGGCGATATGCAAGGGGCGCAGCAGCAGGCCGAGGCCGGTGTCCAGGCGGCTCCGGAGAATCTGCAGGCGCGCGCCATTCTGGCCCAGCTTTACGTGCACAACAACAATCAGGCAGCGGCGGAGCAGACGCTCGTGCAGGCTGTAAACGAGATGCCGGATAAGGACCAGCCCGCAAGTCTTCTGGTCAACTTTTATGCGCAGACGCGTCAGCTACCCCATGCCGAATCCGTGTTTGCTGATCTGCACAAGCGTCATGAAAAGAGCATTCCGATCGAGCTTGAGTACACGCGTCTCCTGCTTTCGGACGGCAAGTTCGATCAGGCCGCCGATCTGCTCAAGGACCTCAGCAAAACGAATGCAAACAACCCTCAGGTGCAGCGGCTGAATGCCGATCTTCTGCTGCACCAGGGCAAGACGAACGATGCGCTTCAGCTACTGCAGAAGGCGGTAAGCAACGCTCCCGATGATGTGCACCTGCGTCTTCTGCTCGCTCAGACAGCAGCCGTGGCGGGTAAAGCGGGACTTGTTGAGTCGAACCTGCGGGATGCGGCCCGGCTGGATCCGCGTAATCTCGATGCAGCTCGCGGGCTCGCAGTGCTTGCGCAGAACCACGGCGATACCGATCAACTGAGCCAGCTGGCCGAGAAGATGATCGCAGCGCATCCGGAGGCGCCAGATGGGTATATTTGGCGTGGATCCGCCGAAGCGAGACAGCAAGAGTTAGGACAGGCGGAAAAGGACTTTCAAACCGCATTGCAGAAGAATCCCAACAACCTCATTGCCATGCTTGATCTTGGGGAGCTGCGGCTGCAGCAAAAGAGAATTCCCGAAGGAACCACTTTGCTTGAGCAAGTGCTGGCGCGTGATCCCAACCAAATCCAGGCGATGAATTCGCTGGTTGCGCTTGACCTCCAGGCCAAGCAGCAGGATAAGGCGGTCGCCTTGATCCAGGCTCAGATCGCGAAGTCGCCGAACAACCCCGCGCTGTATACCGATCTGAGCGCACTCCAGCTGCAACTCAAGGACTTCGGTGGCGCACAGGCGAGCGCACAGCATGCCCTGACGCTCGATAAATCCTACCAGCCTGCGATTCAGGTGTATTCCCAGGCTGAGGTGGCCACCGGGAATACGGACGGCGCGATCGCCATATGGCAGCAGTGGCTCTCCACTCACCCCGACGATCCCCGTGCGAACACGTTGCTTGGATCCCTGGAGGAGACCAAGGGCGACATCACCAAGGCTTCGGACTACTACAAGAAGGCTCTGCAACTGGACTCTTCACAGGTGGTCGCGGCCAACAATCTAGCCTTCATCATGGTGGAGAACGGCGAAAACACGGACGTGGCGCTAAGCTACGCGCAAACGGCGCGTCGCAGCATGCCGAACTCGCCGGGAACGGCCGACACCCTGGCGTGGGTCTATTACCACAAAGGAACGTATTCGCTTGCGCGCGACCTGCTTGAAGATGCGACCAAAGCTGATCCCGATGATCCCGCGATTCACTATCACCTCGGAATGACGTACAGCAAACTCGGGGATAAAGTAAACGCTGCGATTCAGTTGAAGAAAGCTTCGGATCTTTCGCCCGGCTCCCAGGCCGGAAAACAGGCAGCGGACGCACTTACCCACCTGGGATAAAGCGGGGTTCTAAGCCGCAATTTCAGACAAATACGGAAATCGAACCCCGCGCGCTACAGCAAATTTCGTGTAGCTATAGAGTTTTTCATCTCGACCGGAGCGAAGCGTAGTGGAGAGACCCCTGTATTTGGTTCGTGGCTGAACGTTGGATTGTGCAACTCCGAGCAAAATACAGGGATCTCTCCACGCCGCAGACGATGAAACTGTCTGCTCTGGTCGCGATAACGCCTTCATACCAACACGGAAACCGCTCTAAATGCGAACTCTTGGACTCGCTGTGCGCGTCTGAGCGCTGTTCTTTGGGTTCGCGAAGCGCGGTGCCGGAGCAACATCGGTGGAATCTCGATCTTCGGCCCAAACACTCCCCAAGATATTCCTCAGTTGCGTTCCGCGGTAACAGAGAACACCTAGAGAAATCTCTGATGAGGTTCACCAAACACACCTCAGCGGCTATGGCAGTATTCCTGATGATGTACCCGAGGTCGATGCCGTTTGCGCCAGTTTTCCTCAAGAAAACTGGCCTGCATACTGCTTCACGAAGTCACAGTTTCAGGAATACTGCCCTAAAGTCGCGTTGACTCTACAGACCTAATTGTCACGGCTGAAGCCGTGACCTACCGTTCGTCGACTTGATTAGAGCATGAACAGGGTTGCTGTACCCAGCCTTCATATTGCGGGCCTTCAGCCCTCGATGCATGCTTTGCGGCTTACCTGGGGCTGCGCCCCAGGCTGTGATGTGACGCGCCGTTGGCGCTGGGCACAGCTTGTGTGATTCTGCTCTAGATGTGAAGTTTCAGGAGGTTGTCCATTCGATCTGAACGCGAGAAGCTGGTTTTGCGAAGAATCAGTTTTCCCGGAGAGACCGAATGGACTACCACCAGAATGCCCGACTGACGGTTCATAGTCGAGCGCAGCTTGCGAAGAAGGTTCTTGAGCAGGGTTTCACGTTGAAACAGGCTGCAGCCTGTTTCAACGTGAGCGCGAAGACGGCGGCCAAGTGGGTCAGGCGCTTCCTCGAGCACGGAGCGGACGGGCTTCGGGACCGGAGCTCCAGGCCGATACGCTCGCCCCGCCGAACCGCTTCTGCCGTGGTGGAAAAGGTCCTTGCCCTGCGCCGGTTGCGCTACACCGGCTACCGCATCGGCCGCGCTCTCGGCCTGAGCCGCGCCACCGTCAGCCGCCTTCTGTGCCGCGCCGGGCTCAACCGGCTGCGCTCGCTCGATCCGCCCCCGCCCGCCGTGCGCTACGAGCACAAGCACCCAGGCGATCTCATCCACTTCGATAGCAAGCGCCTGGCTCGTATTGTCCGGCCCGGCCATCGCGTCCACGGCGACCGCACACGGGAAACCCGTGGCGCAGGCTACGAGTATCTTCACGTCGCCATCAAGCCTGCCCTGAGCGTAGCCGAAGGGATCACAGCCGCATCAGCTTCGCCGCCATCCTGCCCGACCAGACCAGCGCCTCCGCCATACGCTTCTTCCATCTGGCGCGGGCTCACTTCAGCCGCTTCGGCTTCAGCTGCCGCCGTGTGCTCACCGATAACGGCTCCTGCTACCGTGACCATCGCTTCCAGAAACTGCTGCGCGGCGAACGGCTCAAACAGCGTTTCACCCGCCCCTACACCCCGCGCACTAACGGCAAGGCCGAACGCTTCATCCAAACTGCCCTGCGCGAATGGGCCTACGCCCGTTCCTACCAGAACTCTTCAGAGCGAACAGCCCAGCTCGACGCCTGGCTGCACGACTACAACTTCCATCGCCCCCATGCTAGCCTCAACCTCAACACCCCAGCCTCGCGCGCTCGGCTGAATGGGAACAACCTCTTGAGCCTCCACATCTAGAGATTCCCCTAGAGATTGAAATTCAGGCGCAAAGAAGAACGCCGCCCGTGCGGGCGGCGTTCTTTGCGTGTGACAGGGAATGGTTAGACCAGGTCGTTGGCATTGCGACGACGCATGAAGAGCATGCCCGCGGCTCCGATAAGACCGGTGCCCATTAGTAAGAGGCTGTTCGGCTCAGGGGTGACAGAGGTAGGAGCAGCCAAGGTCGCCGTTCCTGAGAAGGAGGTGGTAGCTGCGCCCGCAACGTAAACGCCATTCGGCCCCAACTCACCCTGGGTTGTGATGAAGAAGTCCGAAGCGAGGTCGCCGGAGATGTTAGAACCGGTGAAGTAACCGATACCGTCGATGCCAAGGTCGACATATGCCGAATTGTTCGGATCGGTGTTCATGTACTGCCCATCGGTAGCCGACGGCATGGCCGAAGTGGCGTAGAAGCTATCGGTCACGGTTCCGTTCGACACGGAGAAAACGAATAAACCGCCCGCGGGAAACGCCGATGCCGGTGTGGTGTAGACGAGAGGCATGGTGGTGAAATTAATGGTGTTGAATCCAGAGAAGAAGCCTCCCGGAGTGCCGGCCGCGTTCGCCGCCGCATTCACTGTAAAGGGTGCGTCGAACTGGATAAAGGTGGTGTTGAAGCTGGTGCCACCCGTGGCCGAGATGGTGTCAGCAAAAGCGAGGGACGACGAGGCGGCAAGCACCGCACCGAGAGCAAGGAACTTCTTAAAATTCTTCATACTGCCTCCAAAAACGCCGCGGATGCGGTTCAGTGGTGAGTTTGACCAGCAACAGAAGCCCTGCCGTACCCGCATGCTTCGGTATGCCTGCCTTACAAGCCGTCCCCAGTCCTTCCCTGAAGTGTTATTCAGGATGTACACACACTGATAAAGATCATTCATCCGTGTGGTACTTTGTAGGACCGAACGAGATTGATCATACCCCAACGAAAGTTGTAGTCAAACGGTATTTTCTAATCTTTAGTAACCATTACCGGGGATCGTCGGTGTTACCTTACGTTGATCAGAGAGGTGTACAGTTCCGCGACTTTTTGGGTCATGGCATCGGCCGTGAACCTGGTTTCCACCGCATGTTGCGCGGCTAAACCCATCTGCGTAGCGATAGCTGGAGAGGCGAACATCTCCAGCATAACCGATGCGAGCAAGCCGGCGTCTTCGGGCGCGACGATGCGGCCTGAGATCCCGTCTTCAATCGCCTCGGCATTGCCGCCGACGTCCGTGGCGATGCAGGGAAGGCCGACCGCCATAGCCTCAATCAGCGCGTTGGAGAAGCCTTCACTGCGGGAAGGGAGCACAAAGAGCTGCGCTCCTTGCAGGTGTGCAGGCAGGTCCGTGATGAGGCCAAGGAAGCGGAAGCGTGCGGACAGGCCGAGGTCTCGGATCAATGTCTGCAACTCCTCGAAGTAAGCCGGTTCCAGGACCTCGCCGGCAAGGGTAAAGTTGGTCTCCGGATACTTCGCTACGACCTCGGCGGCGGCGCGGATGAGCAGGTCGTGGCCTTTTACGCGGCGTATGTTGCCGACCGTGGTCACGGTTGCGTTCTCGGTACGCAACGGCAGCACACGGGCCCCTGGTGTGAGGTCCAGCCCATTGTAAATGGTGTGCACGCGTTCAGGTGAAATGCCATCGACCTCGATCGCATGCCGCCGTACCTGTTCTGAGACGGCGAAGACGGCATGGGGTAGGCGGCGCAGCGCGCGGTAGGCCAAAGCATGCTTGCGGCCGCGGAGGATGCCCAGGTCACGGCGGCTCCAGATCAGCTTGGCGGGAGACAGGAGACGCGCGAACACCCCTGCCCAGAGGTCTGAGCTTTCAAAGAAGGTCTGGACGATCTGAACCTGCTCCCCCTTCAGAAACCGGCGGAGAGCCAGGGCACCGCGCCAAGCGGCAAGATCATAGGTCTTGCGCAGCGGCAGCAGATAGGTGGGGCAGGGAGCATCCGCAGCCTGGAACTCGCTGCGAGGATCGAGCGCGAAGGTGAGGATGGAGACGCGATAGCCGTACCGAAACAGGGTCGCGGCCAGCTTCAGGACGACACGCTCGCCGCCCCCCAGCGTCTTTGGAAAGCCATCGACGACGAGCAGCACGTGGGGAAGCCGTTGCTGCTCTGGAGTTCTGCTGGACGGAGGACCGGCGGAGAGACAGAGGATCGGCAAATAGCTATGGGACAAGCGAAGATCCTTCAGCCCGCAAAGGCGTATTGTGGCATGGGGAGTTCTGCGGGGCCGGCGTCCGCTTCCGAAGTGGCATCGTCCTTGAGGGCGTCAGCACGGGCGGCAGCGGCCATCAGAACCCAAAGCAGGCCGTTGATCTCGATGTAGGTCCACCTGTCGCCGAAAAAGTTGGTGATGGCGAGACAAGCCATGCAGACAAAGAGCCCCAGACCCAAACCTCGGAAGAGGGGATCACGTCCCTTGCGAAAGATGCGGAAGGATAGTGAGAACATCTGCTGCAACATCGACAGAACGATGAGGAAGCCGACCACACCGGTTTCCACGAGCACCTTCACATACCAGTTGTGCGTGTCCTTCAGATCGGCTACGTGCTCTCCGTACTGGAAGGTGGCAAAGCCCTTTCCGAAGACGGGGTACTGGACGAAGCTTCTTTCAGCATCCTGCCAAAGGTCGACTCGTTCCTGCGCCGACATCTCCAGTTGGCCATTCTCGTTATGCGTCATGTTGACGCGTTCGGTTACGGCCGTCGGAACTACGGTCTGCCACGTGAAGAGAAACACGGCGGCAATCACGACAAGTTTGCGATCCTTCACGAGCCCGAGAACGATCACACTCGCGACAACGGCGGCGTAAGCTCCGCGAGAGAAGCAGTACATGGTCGCGAGCAGCGTAAGGGCAACCGTGCCGTAGCAAAGGAGCTTCAGCTTCATCCGCTTGAGAAACTGACCAAAACCCCAGAAAAACATCGCGAATTGTGCAAGAAATGCTGCTGTCTGGTTCGATCCAAAGGCAAGCGGACCACCGCTGCGTTTATTTTCATCAAAATTCGCCCAGCTATGCGACAGGCTTTCCATCAGGGAGCTGCGATCGATCATGAGCACGGCGAAGGCTGTGATCATGATCGCGGTGCGGATGGACTTACGATCTTCGAGAACAAGCGAGGCCGCGACGAAAAGGAGCGGCATCAGCATGTAATCCTTCCAGGTGACAAAATTGGCGTCCTGAAGCCAGAGTGGGGCAGGGGCCGAGGTCAATGCGGTTCCAAGCCACATAGAACAGTACAGATAAAAGGCGTAAACGAACCAGATGAAATAGAGCTTCGATTTCGGCAGGCGCTTTCCGCGCATCAAGGCGCCTATGATCACCGCGACCACCAGGATGGTGATGAGGTTTTCGCCTAGCGGCCAGTCCATAAAATGGTCACGCATCGTCCGATACGGCAGAAACGGGAGCATGTAAAAGAGCCCGAACTGCGGGTTCTTGAAGAGCGACACGAAGATCGCCACCCAGAAGCCCAGGTAGGCGACCAAGGGAATCAAATGTCCTATTCCTGTTCCCATAGCAAACGCTCCCCCGGTCCGAGCCGCCGCCCAGCTACGCCCAGCGGGCCCGGCCTCCCACGAAATTGTAGAACGCCATTGCCGCCGCGACATTCAGCATGGTGAAGGTATACGCCACAGAGACGGCGCGCTGCCTCCGTGCAGCCGGAACCAGCAGACCAACCAGAGCGATCGCATAGAACGCCATCTGCGCGACGAAGGCCAGCTTGTAAAACGCTCCGGGCGCCATAGCGGATGCTAGGAGCAGGAGCAGCAACAGCAGCGGAACGGCGAGTCGCAGCAGTTTATGGCTGATCAGGCGAAACAGCAGGGGATTGGCCGGCGAGAGCAGCCAGGGCGCCAAGCGCAGCATCTGGTAGTTCCCGGTAAGGGTTCGCACCTTGCGCCCGAACTCCTTGGAGGCGTCCGGGAAGATGTGATCGCGGGCTATGGCGCCGGGATGAAACACGACGCGCCGTCCTGCGCGCGCCACCTGCATCGGGATCAGTACATCGTCGAGCAGGGTACCCGCGGGAATGGGTTGGTAGAGCTCGCGGCGCATCGCGTAGATCGCGCCGGTGGCGCCGACGACCGATCCGGTGGCGGACTCGAGCTTGCGGGTGATCTTCTCGATCTTCCAGTAAATTCCAAGACCGTCCGGCGAGGGGGAGCCGTCGGCGTTTTCGAGCATGAGTTCACCGCTCACGGCGCCGACGGTTGGATCCGCGAAGGGAGAGACCAGTTCAGCCATAGCATCGGAATCCAGTGTCTGCCGCACATCGAGAAAGACGAGGATGTCGTTGCTGGCGTGTGCTACGCCGTGGTTCAGTGCCGCGGCCTTCCCGAGAGGATGGTCGAGGATGACCGGCAACACCCGCGCGCCTGCTTCAAAGAGCAGCTGCGGTGTGCGATCGGTCGAGCCGTCGGAAACCACCACGATCTCCAGCAAGTCCGGGGGATATGCAAGCGCTTGGAGAGACGCCAGCTTGCGCGGCAGATTGCGTTCCTCATTGTGGGCAGCGATCACGATGGAGACGCGGGGAGTCGCGGCCTGCATGGCGATCGGCTTTCTGCGGCCAAACACCCGGAGCACCACGGGGTAGCCGGCATAGGCATACGCGATCACTGCAAGAGAGAGCCAGAACAACAGCCGCATGGGATAGTCACAAGTCCAGAGATCATCGTAGCCGATCGCATCCCGGCGTAGCACACCCCTTCTGTTGTAGGAGAAGGTCGCAGTTCTGTGGCGAATCAAGGCAGGGGCCCCGCTATACTGGCAGAACCATAGAGATGGGGATGGGCGTGAGCCCGGCTAAGCGCCAAAAGCGTGTGCAGCAGCTGAGGGCAGCGCGCAGATCGGTGGCTGAGGAGCTTTTGAGGATCTAAGGTGCAGCTTCGGGTTCGCCAGATCGCACGGAACGTGTTTTCCAATTGGCTGGGCACCGCTGCCACCATGGCAGTCGGCTTTTTCCTGTCGCCGTTCATCGTCCATCGTCTGGGCAACGAGGCCTACGGCATCTGGGTCCTGGCGATGTCTTCGATCAACTATCTCAGCATGCTTGATCTGGGGATGCGCAGCTCCGTGCTGCGGCATGTCTCCAAGGGGCACACGGTCGGCGACCATGAGGCGGCCTCCGCGGCGATTTCAGGCGCGCTCTGGGTGCGGCTGCAGATTAGCGTCCTTGTGCTGCTGCTGACGCTGGCGCTGACGTATCTTTTTCCCATTCTGTTCAAGGTCCCGCCGGATCTCGTGGTGAGTTCCCGGATCGCGGTGCTGATCATCGGCCTGAACCTGACGCTCGGCATGTCGATGAGCGTCTTTGGCGGTGTGATTTCAGGACTGAACCGCTACGATCTGCAAACCGCGGTTACGCTGGTGCAGATCTGCCTGCGGGTGACGGGTGTTGTGCTCGTGCTGCACAACGGCTATGGCATCGTTGCAATCGCAATGTGCGAGTTTGTTGCCGCGTTCGCCGGCAATCTTCTGCTGGTCTTTTTTGCGCGGCGGATCTATCCGCAGATGCGCGTGTACCTGAAGCGTCCGGACCGCGAGATCCTGCGCTCGCTCTGGTCCTACAGTATCTATGCGTTTATGACGACGGTCGCGCTGCAGTTGCTCTACCAGACAGACAATCTTGTGGTGGGCAGCTTTGTTTCGTTGTCCGCGGTGACCTTCTATGCCATCGGCAACTCGCTGTGTCGGTATACGGACCAGTTCACCAGTGCGATGAGCATGAGTTTCGTGCCGGCGGCGAGCACCTACGAGGCCGCGGGCGACACGGACCGGCTGCGGTCGCTGTACCTCGTGGGCACCCGTGCGTCGATGGCGTTGTCGCTGCCCATCCTGACGACCCTGCTGGTCAGGGGCAGAACCTTTATTGGGCTGTGGATGGGGCCGCAGTACTCGCAGATCTCGGGAACGGTGCTGATCATTCTTGGGACAGCGCTGATCTTTTCGCAGGCGAACACAACGGCGTTTGCGATCGCGTTCGGCACGGAGAAGCACAAGGTGATTGCCCGGTGGGCCATCGGCGAGGGTGTCACGAACCTGACGCTGAGCATCATTCTGGTGCACTGGATGGGGATCTACGGCGTGGCGGTCGGCACCCTGCTGCCGAATCTGTTCACCCAGCTTGTGCTTTGGCCGCCGTATATCGGCAAGCTGAACGGCTTGACGAGCTGGGGGGTGATCAGCCAGGTCTGGGGCCCCATGCTGCTGTGCGCTATCCCCTTCGCGGGCGCTTCGTACCTGATGAATGCATGGTATCCACCGCACAGCATCCTCATGTTCTTTGCGCAGACGCTGGTAATTTTGCCCGTATTTCTGCTGGCGATCGCGGTGGTGTTTCGGGAGCAGGTGCGGAACCGCGTGTTGCCCGCCGTGCGCTCCTTTGTGCAGGCAAAGACCAATCTGTTCGCGCAGTAGGTGTCAGCGCGCCGAAAAACGTCTGATGAAGTCCAATCTTGGAAGGGTACGGGCTTCAGTCCGTACGTCTATCGGTAGTTAAGGCAGGCAAGCTTGCCTGCTTGCGCAGGCTGATCGAATAAACATCAGTCCCGGTTCTGAAAGTAGCGGCTGCCTCGCCACGCTGCCAGGACTAGAACGCCGGCGCACACGCCGCCCAGGATTCTGACCGGATGATGTATGTGGAAGCTCGGCTCTTGAACATCTTCGGAGTTCTGTGAGTCATTTGCACCAGGGTCTACCTCGGATTGCGATCCGCTGCCGGGTGTCATGTTGCCGTACCCATAGAGATGCCAAGACTCGTCAGTCAGGTGAGGGTTTTTGCAAGCAACTTTCGCGTACCCGGGGGAGCATTGTGAGGGCTTATTGGGGAAATACGCTACATTTCCGGACACCACGCTGCCTGAGTTCTTGAAAGGATTCGTGCCCGCGCCGATGTAAATCAGATTGCTGTATTCTCCTTGTCCACCGGAGGAGTAACCGTGCGCCGCGTCGTTTTTGAAGCCGATGAAGGTGTTGTTGCGAAAATCAATCTTTGCCGCGGAGTCGCAGGACGTTCCCGAGCAGTCGATCTCGATCGTCGTGATGCTCGCGGTATAAATGGTGTTGCCGTCAAACCTGAGCGGCATGTTGTTATTCACCTCTATAGCGACGCCTGCATCTGCAGCCCGGCAAAAGTCACTAAGTCTCGTATTGAATCCGTCGGGCGTACCGGGAATGCGTTGGCGCATGGCGTTGCAGTTGGTGACGATCTGGTTATCCGTGATATTTCCGGAAGAGCCTCCGACCTTGATCTGCTGTCCCATGTTGCCATAGGCCAGCGTGTGACTTACCGTCATGCTGGCGCCCGCTCCCTCGATGTGAAGCGCATCGAGACCGTCCTGGGTGTTGTAGGAAGCGATGCCGTCATCGAAGGTCACATGCCAGGCAGGACTACTGGCCTGGGACGCGGTCCCGAACCCGTCGCCATATCCGCCACTGCTGTCATCGGTGCACTCGTTGTAAGGAAGGGCGTGCACGATTGGATATTCTTCAGCACACCCATTCCAGCTGATGTTGAAGTGCTCCACGCGCAACGATCCAGTGCCGGTCGTATGATCTCCTGCGTCTGCGTTCCAGCCCGCGCCTGCATTACCGATCAGATCCACGTGATCCAAGACAACGCCGTCCCCGGTCGGTCCATACATACCGCTGCCGGCAAGTCCATGAACGTGAACATCGGTCACGGTATCGTTGGTCGATTTGTTCGACCAGCGAATACCACTATTCGCGAAATCCGATAGCGTTCCGGGAGAGGTGTTGCAGTCGTGCGGCTGTGACGCTCGCCCACAGCTCGAAAAATCAGTGATATCCAGGCAGGCTACGTCAACGTAGGAGGCCGCCGCCATGTTCATCACGGAGTACGCACCGTACCCGCCATGCAATTGGGTTTTTGCGGAGGCCGCATGGCAGGAGGCGTAGTTTTCGCCGAGAATGCGTGTGTGTTGCGTCGCTGTGCCAGAGAGCGGTACCGGCATGCCGTCCCGGTAAGGATCGCCAGGGATTCCATAATAGATACCCGTAGAGGGGTCCTGGGCATTGGCGTTGTTGTTCCAACCCAATCGATAGGAGACCCCGGTGCCGAGGGAGCCGCGGATGAGATAGGTGTCTCCACCCTTGCCGATCCATCCCCAGCTCGGGAAGCTGTTGGCGTTGGGATAGGAGCCGTCCTGCCAGAAGAAGCGAACGTCTTTGAAGGCGCAATGCCGGTTCGTACCCGAACCCGGATAAGCCGCGTCTGCAGTGCCGTCGCATTGTCCTTTAGGCATGGACGCCGTGTACCGCGTTCCGCCGTCGGGACGAACGTACCATGTGGAAGCGAAGAGCGGCATGGAGATGAGGCTGAAAAACAGAATGTAAAGCGTGCTTCTGACCGTTGTCACTGTCTTCTCGCTCCGTGCGTATGTCGCTTCGTGTTCGACCACTATAGCGCGTCAACGAGGGAGTTGTGGAAGCCGAACAAGCGAGACCGGGGGTTAAAGGAATTTCGCTCTGTGTCTCCAGACCTGGAGACTTGAAAATTGAGCCAGCCAAAGCTTATGGCCGAACGCTCTTGGGAGCGCCCGGCCATAGACTTCATGCGTGCCGTTGTAGCGAATAGGGGACGGAACCTATTTCTGGTAGGCTCCGATGCTGGAAGGGCTCGAACGTGTCTGGCCCAGGTAATCCGTTGTGATGCCCGAGATGCTCAAGCCCTTTCCAAGAGCAGGGGAGGCGCTGGTGGGCTCGACGTTCGGATACCCGTAGTTGTGCCAGGTCTCGTCCGTCAGTTGAGGATCGACGCAGAGCGCATTGATTTCGCCAAATACGGCTGCCGCAGGACAGGTCCAGTTGCTCTTCGGGTGATAGGTGATGTTGTTGGAGAACACGCTTCCGGGATTAGCAAAAGCATTGAAAGAGTAGAAGATCGGGTTGGAGTAGTCCCCCGTGCCGGTGTCCCACTGGCCGATGTAGCCGTCTTCCGGATTGTTTCGGAAGCCAACGAAGATGTTGTTGCGGTAATCGATTTGCGTGGTGCTGTCGCAGGTCACCCCGTACTCGCAGTCGATCTCGATCGCCGTAGCAGAAGCGGTGTACAGCGTGTTGTTGTCGAACTTGGTCACGGATCCTGGAGCGACGGCAATCGCAACGCCTGTATCAGCGGCTCGGCAAAAGTCGCTCAGTTGGTTGTTGTAGCCGGAGGGTGTCCCAGGAATCGGCTGCCGAAGGGCATTGCAGTTGGTGACGATCACGTTATTCTGCGCCGTTCCCGCTGCCCCGCCAATTTTGATCTGCTGCCCCATGTTTCCATAGGCCAGAACGCGAGAGATCGTCATGAAGGCGCCCGGGCCGTACAGGTGGAGCGCATCCAGCCCGTCCTGGGTGTTGTAGCTGACTACGCCTTGGTCGAAGGTGGCTTGCCACCCTGGATTGCTTTCGAGAGAGGCCGTTCCGAAGCCGTCTCCATATCCACCGGAGCTGTCGTCTGCGCACTGGTTGTAAGGCAGAGCATCCGTCATGGGGTACTCCTCGGTGCAGCCGTTCCAGGAGATATTGAAGTTCTGCACCAGAAGCGTTCCGCTGCCGGTCGTCTCAGGAGTTGTGGCGGGGTCCGCATTCCAGCCGGAAGCAGAGTTGCCGATAAGTTCAATGTGATTGAAGACAGCACCGGTGCCGGTAGGACCGAAGAAACCGTTCCCCGCCAAGCCATGGGCGCGAACGTTGCTCAAGGTGATGTTGGTAGACGTATTGAGAAAAGCTAGGCCAGAGATTGCGTAGTCCGAAAGCGTACCCGGGCTCTTGTTGCAGGGCGTCGTTGCACTGCCGTTGAGACTGCAGTTGGAGAAGTCGGTGATATCGAGGCACTGAACGTCGACATAGCTGGCTCCCCGAAGGTCGAGAACGATATAGACGCCGTAGCCGCCGTGCAGTTGCGTCCGCGCGGTTTGGGCTGTGCAGTTCGCATAGTTCTCACCCAGGATGTGCGTCGGTGCAGCCGCTGTGCCGGAGGGAGGTGCGGGAATACCGGAACCGTACGGATCACCCGCGACGCCGGAGTAGATGTTCGTGCTGGGATCCTGCGCCTCTGAGGCGTTGTTCCAACCCACGCGGTAGGAGACACCCGTGCCGATGGAGCCGCGAAGAAGATAGGTATCCCCGCCTTTCCCTATCCATCCCCACGCTGGGAATGAGTTTCCGTTGGCGTAAGAGCCGTCCTGCCAAAGATAGTGTGCGTCTTTGAAGGCGCAATTCTGGTTGACGCCCACGCCCGAGTAGGCCGCGTCGGCCATGCCATTGCACTGGCCTGACGTCATGTTTGTGGAGTAACGCGTACCGCCGTCGGGCCGTACATACCAGGTCGTTCTTCCATTTGACGTCGTGCTGGTCGTTGAGCCTGTGGACCCGGTGGATCCGGTAGACCCGGTAGACCCGGTAGACCCGGTGGAGCCGGTGGAGCCGGTGGAGCCGGTAGACCCTGTGGATCCTGTAGACCCTGTAGAGCCCGGCGAGGTCGGAAGCGACGGCGGTGCTGTGGTCACGGTGACGGGGATCGAGACCACCGGTGCTGTCGGAGCCGGTGTCACGGGCGTCGGAGTTACAGGAGTGGGTGTCACGGGCTTCGGGGTGACGGGCGTAGGAGTAGGTGTCGGCTTCTTTCCGGGCGCGGGCTTCACGGTCACCGTGATCGCGTTGGACACTTCGCCATCCGCGTTGCGAATCGTCAGCTGCATGCTCGTCGGCGTTGTGGAGAGAAACGAGGCGACCAGGGAGTGCGACGCGACAAGGGTCGGCCTGGAGGCGCCGTTCACAAGAACTGTGGACCCTAGACTGAAGTTCGTGCCTCTAATCTCGAAAGCAACATTGTTGGTACCTGCTGTAAAAGTTCCAGGTAAAACGGCCGAGATGACCGGTTTTGCGGCGGCAAATGCGGGCATGGACAGCAACGCGACGCATGCGCCAGCTAAAAATCTCGAGAAACGGGTCATGCAGCTACTCCTTGTCGTTTGCGGCCAGTTCTTTCCATCCGTGCGGGATGGAATAACGCGTGAGGCTCTATGTGCTTGCCACGCTGTACAGCCGACGATGAACCAAGAAATAGTTGGTCGGGATAGGGGACTGGAATCGCCCAAAAGGACTTCACATACAACGGAAGGGCATCGGGGCGACCCGATAGAGGCAAATCTCTGAGTTGGGATGGGGATCGTTCTCCTGTTTTGAGCATAGAGGCGCGACAACCGTGCACTGCACGGAAGCACTTAAGTTCAGATTTTTGAAGGATGAGGAGCCGAGATTCGCAACTCCGCTTACGGCCCGCGCCCGGCGAGCTACTGGCTACAGTCTATTGTCGCCAGAAATAAAATGTGCAGAGGCGCTGCCCACCTGAGAGGAACGAGGAAGCCGCAGTCAATTTCAAGCGAGCTACGCGCGAGTCCGTCCGTTTCGCACAAAACGGAGCAACAGCGAGGTTGCCGTGCGGAGATTCTCCTGACTGAAAGGCCAGATCAGGCAGGCTCTGAACGCACTCTGAACGGCCGGCCAGGAGCGGCCGCGCTCGCGAAAAACCTCCCCGCGCTGTTTGTACGCCCTCGAGCTTGCAATGCGATATGGGATCTCTCCGCATCCTGGGGCGCCTCGATGCTTCTCCAGGAACTGAAGCTGCGCGGTAAGCATGCGGTCCATGTCCGTGGACATGGAGTTCGGAGAGCTTCGATAGTAGGCGATGACTTTGGGAACATAGGCGACCTCGTGGCGCAGGGCGATTCTGAGCCAGAGGTCACGATCCTCGGTGGCGCGCATCGTCTCATCGAACATGCCAACCTCGCCAACACAACTGCGCCGAAATGTGACCGTGGGGCAGGGCAGCTCGACCTTTCGCATGTAGATCCAAGGCGCGATCCGCCCCTCCGCATGCTTACGATTTCCTTTGAAGCTGGTGAGAACCTTGCCGTGTTGATCGATCCACGTGTTCAGCCCGTAGCTCAACCCGGCCGCGGGCCGGAGCTCGAAGGATCGCAATGATTCCGTCAGCCGAAAGGGCAGCCACACATCATCCGCATCCAGAATGGCGAGAAACTCGGCTGTGGACGCGCGGATCGCCGCATTCCGAGCGGCCGGCAAGCCTGCGTTCCGCTGCGTGATGACCAGCATCCGGTCACCGAGTTGCTTCTGATACTGCGCCGCGATCTCGCCCGTGGCATCGGTGCTGCCATCATTCACCAGAAGAATGCGCCAGTCATCGAAGTCCTGAGCGATGACGCTGTCGAGGGCTTCGGCCAGGAACTTCGCGGCATTGTAAGCCGGAATCAGAATGTCTACCGTAGGCACGCGCAGCCAGTATTCCATAGGCCTGAGAAAACAACCGTTCCCCGAAGGTGGTGTTCAGGCATTGTTTTTCTCTCCATGCTGAAGAACGGATCGGTAGACCGCCAGGGTATCGTCTGCGATCGCATGCCACGACTCCGCTCCGAAGTTCATCGCTGCCACTTTGTCGGCGAACTGCCGACGGAGCTGCGCATCATTGAGTAATTTCAGGATTGCCGCTGCGAGTTGGACTCTGTCGCCGGGGGATACAAGCAACGCATTTTCGCCGCTGGTCAGGATCTCGCGAAATACTGGAAGATCGCTTGCGACGATCGCCTTTCCGAGCGCTAGACCCGTTGCGAGTGCGCCGCTGGTGGTAATGGCGCGATAGGGGTACACCACGATCTCCGCCGCGCGGTATGCCGCTACCAACTCCTCGGTCGACGCGAAGCGAAAGTCCAGAGTCAGCCGCTGCAGACCTAAACGCTGCACCTGCTGACGCAGGTCGGCAAGCAGAGCCGGGTCGCCCGTTCCGATAACAACCAGATGCGCCGCACTGTTCGCCCCCTCCACTGCCTGCCACGCCTCCAGCAGCAGATCGAGGCCCTTGTACGGAAAGAGGATGCCTTGCCAAAGCACCATCTGATGACCGGCTGGAACGCCAAACTGTGCGCTAACCTCCTGCTGTGTGGTGGCCGGGAGATCGTAGAAGAACGGCCCATGCGGAATGACGGCAACCTTGTTTGTTGTTATGCCAAATTCCTCTTGAAGGCGAGTCTTGATGTGCTCGGAATGGCAGATCAGCGCGTCCATACGGCGGTACAACCTCTCAAACAGCGCCTTATGCTGATCAGCGGTGTCGTGCGGCATCACATCGTGCACGGTCAGCACGAGCTTGGAGCCACGCCGCTGGCAAAAGCGCGCGAAGGCGAGGTCAATCGGCGCGGGACTGCGCAGCAGGGGCAGAAACTGGATGTGCAGAATCTCCGGCGCGCGGATCGCCGATCGAATCGTGAGAGCGAGCAGATTCGCTGCCATTTCGACCAGTTTCAAAATGCGGCGAGGACCACGTGGGAGCGGAAATCTACCCACCACGTTAAGGCAGCCGGGGCGCAGCCTGATACCCCGTCCCGAGAAGCAGGTCGGATCCAGGTAGTAGGTGATGGATGCTACATCAAGATTGGCCCCGGCTTGTAACAGGGCTCGCGACAGATACGCCGTGTAGTACGGTACCGTGGCCAGCAGATCCAGCATGACAATCTTCGGGCCGCGATGATCTCTGGCATTCATGGTCGCCTCCGCCGAGGGCTTCGTGGGCGGGTGATTGCGTGCTGGCGAGCGATTTGTCACGACCGAGCCTCAACAAGGGCTTGCCTATAGACGTTGAGGTAGTCGGCCGTCATCCGATCGCCGGAGAAGGACTCCGCGACACGAAGACGCGCTTCCGTGCCCATCGCGCAGCGGCGAGGGGCATCGATTAGCAACTCGATCATCGCTTCGGCTAAAGCTGAAGGGTCTTCCGGCTTGACCACCAGCCCGGTGCGGCCGTGCTGCAGCACCTGCGGCATCTCGCCCACGGAGGTGGCGACCACGGGAAGACCACTCGCCATGGCTTCCAGCAGGGCCATGGGAAGACCTTCGACGCGCGACGGCAAAACCGCTAGGTCAAGTCCCGCGTAGAACGCCGGCATATATTCTTGCCGCCCTAAAAGGGTGGCGCTGCTGCCCAGGTGAAGCTCGTCGATGAGCGCCTGGAGTGAAGCGCGATCCGGGCCATCTCCTCCAACAAGAAAATGCGCCTCCGGTATTTTCTGATGAACGAGCGCCGCTGCTCGCAGAAAGACGTCAACGCCCTTTTCATGCGAAAGCCGGGCGGCGACGCCCACTTTGAGCGGTCTCGCGTTGCTTTCAGCCAGCGAGGAACGCTCGATAGATGCGAACGGCCCCACATCCACGCCGTTACGGATGAGCTGTATCTTCTCCTCGCGAACGCCGTCTTCGAGAAGACGGCTACGGATCCCAGCAGATACAGCCACGATCCGATGAAAGCTGCGCAACAAATGTCGATCCAGAGCCCCGTACAGGCGCAGAGCGAGGCTGTTATCCAGCCAGTTGTGACAGGTCGATACAAGGGCCGTCCCAGACCGCCGCAGAGCCCAATACGCATACACATCTGCCTTATAACCATGCGCGTGCACCACGTCAGCGCCCGTGGTGCGCACCAGGTCCTGAATGCGAGCGGGCATACCGCGGTCAAGCTGACCCTGACACGGGAGAATGTGCGTCTCAAAACCCTGAGCCCGCGCCCGATCCTCAAACTCGGTGTTGCGTTGCGCGGAGTTCGCGAAGACAGCGATCAGGCTGCGGTGCCCTTCACGCTCCAGGCAGCGCGAAAGGTCGAGAATCACGGCCTCCGCGCCATACATGCCTCCGCTGCTGATGATATGAACGATCTTCATCGGTGCCTCAGGCGAGGTGCGCCGCGGGGTCGGCTCGATTGATCTTCGCCCACAATCTGGCGTAACGATCGTCACCCAACGCGCGTTTCGCTGTCTCTTTGAATTGGTACTGAATCGCTAGCCGCCGCAGGACTCCGCTGCGAGGATTCAGGACTGTCCCCAGCCACGACACAGTCGCATCGGCACGCACATTCAGACGGCCCACGAGCGGAGCGCCTGCCGTTATCTCAGCGCGGGGAATCGACGTAAACACCTGGGTATAGCCCGCTCTCTCGCAGGCCTCCAGAACCCGGCGGTCAAAGCGACCGCCCGGCAGCGACACCGTGTCGACTGCAGCGCCCAGCTTGTCTTCGAGCAGGAGTCGGGCATCCCTCAGTTCGTGGTCCAGATCCGCGTCAGAACAGTGGTTCAGCAGCGTGTGTGTCCAGCCATGGGCTCCCACCGTTTGCCCCGCACGATGCAGCTCACGAAGCTGCTCCCAGCTCATGTACCCGGGACGGGTCGAGGTCCAACCCACAGTGATGAAGAAGCGCGCCACCATACCGGCGTTCGCAAGGGCCGGCAAGGCGTGTTCAAAGTTCGAAACGTGCCCGTCGTCGAAGGTGACCTCCGGCCGAAGCGCGAGGTCGGGACTCGAGCGCAGCTGCCGAAAGTATTCGAGATGCTGCTTGAACGCCTCGGTGTTGAGGCTATACGTGTAATCGCTCTGCTCTGACGTCAGTTCGTGATAAAGCAGCTGCAGACTCGCGCCGTGGCTATGTTTCGCCGCGTCGGCGGAGGCAGGCGTCCTTTCTTTTATCGTATCGGAGCTCATGGGCGGCTTAGCTGGCCAAACTCAATGCATTACACCATTGCCGTCGGCGAAATGCGATGCCGCTTTCGGTGCAGGCAGATGTGCTGAAATCCTTCAACCTGCGACAGCCGCACAACGGGCTAAAGCTTCGCAGCTTGTACATCAACATTCTGCCACTCGCCACGCTCGATGCCGGCGCGAATCTCCGCGGCACTCTTTCCCTGTTGCGTCTGCTGATAGGTGTACATCGCTTCACGCATGCAGGTTGCACAGACCGCGCCGTGGGTTCCTTCAAAGCACGAGTGCAACGACTTGTGATGCAGTGCAAGATCGCAACGGCAGTGGCAGGGCTCCTGAAAGAGCACGCTCTCCACCTTGGCAGCCATCTGGTACGCGACCACCTGGTAGGGATGGCTGAAGAAAGGCCCGGTAAGCTGCGCTCCGCTCATCAACGGCGGATAGCTCCGGTGCGGCGGCGGAACGCTGTAATAGGCAGGCATGTCCGTGGTCGGCGCCACCCACTTCACGGTTGCAGTTGTCGCGATCAACGCCAGAACACCGTAGCGAACCCATGCGCTCATGTCCAAATTATCTCATCTGTAAACGAGGGTTCGTTGGACGCCGTTCTCCACCGGCGAATACGGATCAACCTTTACCGCAGCACCGCAGCCAACACCCGTTTGCGGCGGGTACCCGGAGGCAGCGGCGGCGCTCCATGGGTTAGCCGCCGCAGCAGGAACTCTTGGAACAGGGTTCCGAAGGCGCCGGTGGCCGTGCCGATCAGCGTGTTGTCAATCGTGACCTGCACACTGTGGCGATCGCTGCGCGGATAGTACAGGGTGGAGATCCCGCCCGCAGCGAGATTTCCGAGAACATTGGAGTAATTCGGCTGCCAGTGGCCATTATCTCCCTTGCAGATGACCACCGTCGAAATCGCATACAGGGCTCGGCTGGCGACGCTGCCAGTGCCCTTATAAAAGTATCGAGGATCCTGGTGAAACAGGGATGGGAAGACCGCCGCTCCCAGAAACGTTGAACTCAGGCGATCACCGTAGTTTGCTCCATAGCGCGCCGCATAGCCGCCAACCCCGGATCCATAGCCGGAAAGATCTCCCTGAGCCTGTTCAATCCCCGCGGTGACGCCGGTCGTCACAAAGGTGAGTGGATCCCTGCTGACATAGACGGCGAGCTTGAACTTCTGCTTGCGCGTCAGCGGAGCCGCATGGGGGACGTAGCTCACGTAAAAGTTGGGTAGAACACCAAGGATGCGCTGCTTTTCCTCGGCACTGATCTGTTGCTCCGCGAGGTCTTCCACGGTGATGGCATTCACCGTGGCGTTAAGCGCCTCCACCCCGAGCGCAATCGTGGGTACAACCAGATTCTGGCCGGCGGTGAGCTGAACATCCTCCACCTTCCAGCCCGCAAAACCCGGAGCGGAGACGCGGATGTTATAGCTCCCCGGCGGTACGGCTGCAAAGCTGAAGCCGCCGTTTCCATCCGTCTCCGTCTCGCGAACGGTCTTCGTGGCGGAGTCCTCCAGCAGCACGCGCGCCTTCGGTATCGCCGCGTTATCGGTGTCGGTGATCGTGCCTGTCACATTTGCGGCCGCGGTCTGCTCCGTCTGGGGAGTGGCAGCCGCAGCGCTGGATGGCTCAGCCGGAGCATTCGCACTTGGCTGTTGCGCAGGGAGGAAGGAACAGGCTCCAAAAGCAAGCATGAAAAACATCACCAGCCGCAGTCGGCGGTGCTGCTTCGCAAAGCGAGCGCTTCGTTCCATCTCTGAAAATCCCTTCGTGTGCGCACGACACCATGACTCCCAGCGAGTCCGGTATTTTTCTTGCCTGGTCTGGTTCAGCTACAACAATAGCCTGAAAGCCGGAGCTGAGGAAGAACATTGAACGTCCTCAGATCGCTCCTGGCGATCGCGGGTTGCGCTGCCGCATTTTGCCGGCCGAAGGTCGCTGCTGTAGCCTCGCCGCAAACGCCGACGTGGCGCTTTGGTGCGGTCTGACGCGCTTGCCCTGCGATATCGACCAAAGGACGTGGCTGCAACGAGACCGCCGCTGTGAATCGGAACCGACGGCGAGTCATCCAAGGCATATCGTCCGCTCACGGCATCTCAGCGTAGAGGATTGAGGTCGAGGCGGCAAGCAGAATTTGTCAGGACCGCAATGCGCCGTCTTTTCCGGCAATTGCAGGTGACCCGGTGCATGATCAGGTTTCAAAGCTGGAGGCATACATATGCTGAGGCGGTATTTCGAGTTCCTCGGGCAGGTGACCCTGTTTGGCCTCGCGGCGATTCGCGATGTGGCGCGTCCGCCGTTTGAAATTGAGTACCTGTTGAAGCAGTTGTATGACGTTGGGGTCGGGTCGCTGTCGCTGATCGTCACGTCTGGGTTTGCGCTGGGCGTTGTGATGGCGCTGCACACACGGAGCACCTTGGTGCAGTTCGGCGCGGAAGGGGAGATCCCGACCTTTCAGTCGATGGCGTTTTTCAATGAGATCGGGCCGCTGGTGGCCGGGCTGCTGCTGGCGGGCCGGGTGGGAGCGGGTATCGGCGCGGAGCTCGCGAATATGCGGGCAACAGAGCAGATCGACGCAATCGAGACGCTATCCATCGATTCGTTCAAGTTCCTCGTTGTCACGCGCATCGTGGCATGCACCATCATGCTTCCGCTGCTCACCATCTTTATGGATACTTCCGGCGTGCTGGGCGGTTTCGTGGCGGAGCACTTCAATTCCAACCTGAGCTGGCGGCTGTATCTGACGCGAGCGTTCGACGGCGTGGCGCTGGCGAACCTGATTCCGCCCACATTGAAGACGGCGGTGTTCGGGTTCCTGATCGGAACGATCTCCTGTTTCTTTGGATATACGACAAATGAGGGTTCCGATGGGGTGCGCCGCGCATCCACGAACAGTGTGGTGGTCTCGTCGCTGATGGTGATTCTGGCAGACGTAATCCTGGTGAAACTGATTTTCTTCATCTTTCCGGACCAAGCGATATGACAGGGGACCAGAGGACAGGGGACCAGATGGAAGGGACCCGGAACGAGGAGCACGGCATCGAGCAGAGCGCCGGGCAGCCGGCGGATCAGACCGAAAATCAAGGCAAGGAAGTGATCGCGTTTGCGGACGTGGTAAAGGGTTTCGGCGACCGCAAGGTGCTGGATGGGATCTCGTTTTGCGTGAACGGGGGCGAGGCGCTCTGCATTCTGGGCCGCAGCGGGATGGGCAAGAGCGTGACGCTGCGGCTGATGATCGGCTTAATGAAAGCGGATAGCGGCAAGGTAACGGTGATGGGAGAGGACGTCGCGTCACTGGACCGCGAGGGGCTCTCGAAGATGCGGCGGAAGATGGGATTTCTGTTTCAAAGCGCGGCGCTGTTTAGCTCCTTTTCGGTGAAGGACAACCTGGCGATCCCGCTGGGACGGCTGAATCAGAACATGTCAAAGGGCGAGATCAAGGATGCAGTGGAAGAAGCGCTGCGGCAGGTGGGCCTGGAGAACGACGGGGACAAGATGCCGGCGGAGCTTTCGGGTGGCATGCAGAAGCGCGCCGGACTGGCGCGGGCGCTGGTGCTGCAGCCGGAGATCCTGCTGGTAGATGAACCGAGCAGCGGTTTGGACCGCATTACCGCCTCCGAGATCGACGATCTGTTGCTGAAGGTCAAGACGGAACGGCACGCCACGATGGTGATCGTGACGCATGACATCCACGGCGCCAGGCGGTTGGGCGACAAGCTTGCGGTGCTCGAAAACTGCAAGCTGCTGGCGTTTGGCACGCCAAAAGAGCTCGATGACCGCAACGACAAACACCTGAACGAATTTATCTCGGAGAATGGGCAATGAACAGGCGCAATTTGTTGGTGGGAATCGTGGTTGTGGTCGCGATTGTGCTGTTCGGCGCGGGCCTGTTTTTGATCGGCAACCGGCACAAGGCGTTTCGGCGACACACCGATTTCTACACGGAATTTGCAAACGTGGACGGCATTGCAAAGGGCGCGAAGGTGCGCGTGGACGGGATGGACGCGGGGCAGGTGCAGGACGTGATCATTCCTTCCGGGCCGGGCCATAAGTTCCGCTTGAAGATGACCCTGGAGGACCGGCTGCGTGGGCTGATCCGCAACGATTCGATTGTGAGCATCGAGACCGAAGGTTTGGTGGGAGACAAGTTTCTGCTGATCCGCAGTGGTACCGAGCAATCGCCCGAGGCGGCGGCGGACGCGACGCTGGCGGGGAAAGAACCGTTCGAGATTGGCAAGATGCTGGAGCAGGCCAATGGCCTGCTGACCCAGGTGGGCGGCACGGTGAACGATGTGCAGGGCAAGCTGGATACCGCGCTGAATGCGGTGACGGGCGCCGTGAACAACACCAACGGGATTGTGACCGACATTCGCCGCGGAAAAGGGACAGCGGGCGTACTGCTGGAAGACCCGAAGACGGCCGCGGACGTGAAACAGATCGTGCAGAATGCACAGGGGGCGACGGCAAGCCTGAATGCGAGCGCGGTGCAGGTGAACGGCATTGTGCAGGACGTGCAACAGCGGCAACTGATTGCCAAGGTGGATGACTCGTTGAACAGTGCCAGGAGCGCGACGCAGCAGCTGGATCAGGCGTCGCAACAGATCAACGCAACACTGCAAGGCGCGTTTGCGCAAGACCAGTATGGCCAGAATGCAGGGGCGAATCTGCAGCAGTCGCTGACCAACCTGAATGAGGCTACGGGGAATCTGGCCGACGACACCGAGGCCCTGAAGCACGAGTTCTTTTTCAAGGGGTTCTTCAAAAAACGCGGATATGACAACCTGGACCATCTGCCCCTGGAGCCATACCGCAGCGGCACGCTGCTGAAGAAGGTACCGCAAAGCCGGCAATGGATCGCCGCATCCTCACTGTTTCAGCAGAACCCGGATGGGACGGAGACGCTGACGAAGGAGGGGCGGGGGCAGATCGATGCGGCGGTGAGCCAGATACCGGCGCTGTATGACAGCCCGCTGATTGTGGAGGGCTACGCCGAAGCTGGTACACGGGCGCAGGCGCTGACGCGGTCCCGGGAACGGGCAACGGTGGTGCGGGCCTACCTGCAGCTTCGGTTTCAGCTGGCGCCGAAGAATACGGGAATTATCGGGCTGAGTCAGAGTCCGCCGGCGAATTCGGGAAAGACGAATTGGAATGGAGTGTGTCTGGTTCATCTGGCGAGCGCGAAATAATTTTGTCTTTGCAACACGATTGCATTCACGGAGGCATTGTGGGGCGGCGGCTAAAGCTATTTTCTTGAAGGTATGCAGCAGGGTGCGTACATCACCTAAGGAACAGCGATAGATTTCTTTCGTTGGGAGGGAGCAGCGGGCTTCAGCCCGCTGATTTGAGCTTGGATCGGGAAGGGCTTTAGCCCTGGGCTTCTTCCTAAGCAGGGAACCGGGGCTAAAGCCTCCAACATGTTGGTATCGCTGTCAGGGGCATGAGGGCGCCAAATTGATCGGTGGACGACACCGCGCGCGTACACCGGAGATCGGGTAATCTCTACGCAGAGCGCTCCCCGGTACGATACCCCGTGGAGGGATGTGTGAGTGGTTGAAACAGGCGGTCTTGAAAACCGCTTAGCCTTAACGGGCTACGGGGGTTCGAATCCCTCTCCCTCCGCCAAATCAACTTCGTCGGAAGCGATCCATCCCTCCCGTGAGAAGATTTCTTCATGACCGATCTGCCCCCAAAACCTGCCGTCACAAGAAAAACCGGCCTCAGCCCGGCACAGCAGAAGCTGCAGGCCGCACTGGAGAAGGCTGCCCAGAAAAAGAGCGGGGCGAAGCCCATTCCGGGAGCGTCCTCAGCCTCCTTCAAGGCCAAGAACTCCTTCACCGGCAAGAAGACCGCCTTCCAGCGCAAAGCGACGTAAAATTTTACGGCGGGGGCGCATTCAGCAGTTAGCACAGGCTGCCCCATGCATGCATGGGGCGAGGCGGTCTTTCTTTGAGATATGGATGGCTGCCTTTGAGATATGGATGGCTGCCAGAAAATCAGATCATTCTTCCGAAGGCTCTCCTGCACCATCCGTCTCTTGAGCGATTGCGGTACCGTGGGTTTCAACCTGTATTACGGCGCGCTCAAGCGCACTGCGTACAAGTGGCTGGACCTCGGGTTTACTGGCATAAACTCTGTTGCCTAGTTACACCGTTCAGGATATCCACTACTTCACGGCCCGCGTCAGCTCCCGTCCATACAATCCGACGGCGACCCACGACCAGGGCCTCTACATTCGGGCACTCAAAACGATCCCAAACCTCCAAATCAAGTATGGCCATTTCCGCACGCATTCGGTTCCGATGTACCTCTCGAACGTCAACCCCGCTCAGAAGGTTTGGGTGGACAAGACCGAGGAGAAGGGTTCGGACGTCAATCTGGCCTCACATCTCTTACGGGACGCTTACACCGGAAAGTTTGAGGTCGCTGTCCTCATAACAAATGATTCCGATATAACAAATGATTCCGATCTGGCCGAGCCAGTACGAATCGTCGCGCAGGAGCTCGGGCTGCCAGTCGGCATTCTCAACCCGCGCGAATTTCACAGCAGCGAACTGAGGCAGTATGCGACCTTGCTCAAACGCATCCGGCAAGGCGACTTGGCGGCAAGTCAGTTTCCGCGGACCATTACGGATTGCAAGGGTACACTCGCAAAACCCAGCGGGTGGTAGCTGACAGATCTAAGGTTCGACGAGCAGCTAAACCTCAACATTTCTGCAACCGTTACAAAAACCGTGACAGTAACAAAAGCTCAGGCCAGCCGTTTCGGGCTGACCTTCTCGTAAGTCCTTGATTTGAGGATTGGTGCGGAGGAGGGGACTTGAACCCCTATGCCTTGCGGCGCTAGCACCTCAAGCTAGTGCGTCTGCCAATTTCGCCACCTCCGCTTGCGACCTGCCACGCATACGGTGGTCAGGAGTGACGAGCAATCCGATACAACTATACCATCGCTGGCGTTCTTTGTTGCCCGAGTGCTGAAGTCGTAGGAACTCCTCCGCTTCGTGGCAGAATAGGCGACATGTTCCCGCGCAAGCTGACCGGCGTTACCGTGATGGCTCTTTCAATTGGCTTGCTTCCGCATGCTGCCAAAGGGCAGGCCTCGACCGCGACGGCGGTCACCACGAAGGTCGACGGCCTGCAGGCGCCCGCGGGCAAGTGGGCCATCGTTATGCATGGCGGCGCGGGCGTCATCGAGCGCTCCTCGATGACACCCGAACGCGACAAAGCCTACCGTGCCGGGCTCGATGAGGCGATCCATGCGGCCGCCAGAGTGCTCGACGCAAACGGGGCGGCCGTGGATGCCGTAGAGGCTGGCTTGCGCGTTCTGGAGGACAATCCGCTCTTCAATGCAGGCAAAGGCGCCGTCTTCACGGCCGAAGGCAAAAATGAGCTCGACGCGGCCATCATGGACGGCGCCACGATGAACGCCGGAGCAGTGGCGGGTGTCACGCGCACCCGGAACCCCATCTCGCTCGCTAAGGCCGTCATGGGGAAGAGTCCGCATGTCATGCTGGTCGGCGCGGGCGCGGATCAGTTCGCCGCCAGCGTGGGGCTGCAGGGGGTGGACCCGTCCTACTTCTTCACCGAAGCGCGTTGGCAGAGCCTCGTGCGGCAGTTGGTGAAAGAAGGGCGGCCGATTCCGCCGCGACCGGCCGGTGCGCCGCCCCCGCCGCCGAAGCCCATTGCCGAGCTGGAAACCCCGGATGCGCATAAGTGGGGCACCACGGGCATCGTGGTGCGCGATCGCGCCGGGCATATCGCTGCGGGAACCACCACGGGCGGAACCCAGGGGAAACGCTTCGGCCGCGTGGGCGATTCTCCCATCATCGGCGCGGGCACCTACGCTTCGGATCAGTCGTGTGGTGTGTCGGCGACGGGCACGGGCGAATATTTCATTAGGCTTACCGTGGCGCGGACGATCTGTGCGCTGGTGCAGTACAAGGCCATGCCGCTGCAGGCTGCCGTCCATGAGGTGATCGGCAACGAACTCACGGCGATGAAGGGCGATGGCGGCGTGATCGCGATGACCCCCGACGGCCAGATCGCCTGGGGCTTCAACTCGCCCGGGATGTTCCGCGCACATCTGGTCGAGGGCGGGCATGTGGAGACGGGCATCTACAAGGACGAGCCGTAAAACCAGATCATTTTTCCTGCAGGCACACAGCAGATGACTTTCGGGAATGACAAAAAAGGCAGCAGTACCGTTTTCAGCCCTTTTTTTTAATCCCGTAACCCTTTTTTTGTAATCCCCGCAACCCTTGTTTGTCATCCCGTAGCGTTAGCGAAGGGATCTGCTTTTTCGTGCTGCGGCACGCATTCCCATCATCCGCTTCAGAAGTGATTGGCTAAGTCCCCGAAGCGCGCCAGCTCAAGCAATCTTCGATTTGCCGGCGGCAAATCGATCGCTTCATGCTCCAAAACCCAGGTGAGATCGTGCGGGATAAAGATGGCGTTCAGCCCCGCGGCCATCGCCGGGTTAATGTCCGAACGTGGCGAGTTGCCGATCATCCATGTCGCCTCGGGCGCGCAGCCGTGCCGCTCCACCAGCTTCCGATACATCGCCTCGGTTTTCTCCGCGGGGACCTCCACGGCGCTGAAGAGCTCGCGAAGACCGGAGCGCTCCAGCTTATCCACCTGCTCTTCGCGATCGCCTTTGGTGACCAGCAATAAGCGGTGCCGTTCGGCCAGGCCACGCAACGTGGGCTCCACCTCGGGCAGCAGCTCGACCTCTTGCGCTGCAATCGATTCCGTAAAGGAGACGATGCGTGCGTGTTTCTCGGCGGTGACGGGTTCCTCGGTCAACTGCTCAAAGCAGCTGATCAGCGAGCGCCGAAAGCTCTTCACACCATAGCCATGCTGCGCAATGGTGGCCCGCTCGCAGTGGTTCAGGCGCTCGCGCACCTCTTGCGCAGTGTGCACGCGATGGTCCAGATACGAGATGAAGGCAGCGATCGAGCGCTCGAAGTAGACGTTATTCTCCCAAAGCGTATCGTCGGCGTCGAAGAACAGTGTCTGCCCGCTGCGTGCTTCAAAAATGTTCATCCTGCAACTCCCTGATGTCTGCTTACCGCTGAAGAGAGGAGAACCGTACGAGGTACAACTCGTGGTCCTTGTAAGAGCCTTCGGCGCGGCCGAGCAACATCAGCTGTGCGCCGTCGGCCTGGAGCTTGCGAAGCAGCCAGTCCTCCGGGTAATCGTAGGTACCGAGCACGTAAAACGTCGAATGCTCCGTGACGAACCGTGTGTAGGGTTCGACATGGCTTTGGATAGAGAAGAGGCGTGCCTCCATCTCCATGCCTGAAAAAATGGTCGCATGCGCCCCCTGCAGCGCGGCATCGTTGTCCGTTAGAAAAAATGTGCGTTGCAGCAGCGGGCTGGCCTCACGACGCTGCATTTCGAGGAAGGTGAGACCGGAGCTGGTAACCAGCGGAAGGGAAGGGTCCTTGAGCAGAGAGGTATTCAGGGGAACCACCCTGGGCTCGGTGTGACGGAAGATCTGGGCTGCAGCAACGGCCTGGACCGCGTTCGGCAGGCGCAGGGTGATCAGAAGAGAGATGGCCGTTGCGATCACAGCAGCGCCGGCGCGCCCGCCTGTCCACCAGCAGAACAGCACACTGAAGAACACAGCGGTACCCAGGCATGCAAGGACGCCATAGCGATCAAAGAACGCCCCATGGGTCAGCATCAGCGATGCGATGAGCACCATGGGCGCAGCCATAAAACCGCAGATCGCAACCCACTCCGCTGCCGTAAGGGGAAAGCGGCTGCTACCGCGCAACCACGCTCTTCCGGCGAGAACAACGATGACTAACGCGGAGAGCGACAACGTGATCAGCTCGCGGTCAACGTGTCCCATGTAGAAGATGAAGATGTCGCTGCCGGTAGGCTGGAATGCTGCGGGGAAGGCGGACTGCGCGTGGCTTTGGAGAAGTGGCGCATAAAACAGAGTGGCCGTAAGCGGTACCAGCATGGCGCCAGCACGCAGCGGCGAAACGCGCCGGAGACGGAAGCTCTCGACGGCCTCGGCCAACGCGAGTGCCATCCATGCAAACAGGCCAAAGATGTGTGTGAGCAGAAGGGCGGTGAGACCAACGAGCAGGCCCAATTCCGCAAACCAACGACCTTTGCGCGTGGGGTCTGCTGCGGCTCTCCAGCATGCCAGGGCAAAGGCGCTTGCGCCCAGCATCAGCCCATAGGGGCGCGCTTGCACGACCAATTCACCCGCTCTGCTTCCAAACAAAAGCGCTGCAGCCAACAGGGCAAAAGAATTGCCTGCACGACGCCTCACAAAAGCAAAGGTGGAAGCCATAGCCACGGCGAAGCCCAGGATCTCCGGGAAGCGGCATTGCAGCGTTCCTACACCGAAGAGCGCGAATGAGGCGCGGGTAAGCAGGTAAGAAAGGGGCGGATTGAGATCCACACTGCGGATGTCGTCAAACATCGCGTGCAACGACGATGCCTGCGCAATGTAAAAGGTGAACAGTTCGTCGTGCCAGAGCGGCGCGGCCAGTGAGTAGCCAAGCTCTGCCGTCCCGTACACGATCAGCAGCACAGCGAAGCTTACAAAGGGATGCGCCTCAACAAGAGATCCGGCACACCGCAACGCCTCGCGAAAAACCTCGTGGAGGTTCGGCGACGACTTTGTACCCTGTCGAGCTTCGATCGCATTACTCACCGCGCGGTGTTGCCAAGTATAACAATCAGCATCGGCGCGGCCTTGGCAATACAGACCCCGCATGAAGCTCCCGGCACGCACCACCCACACGTCATTGTGGTAAAGTAACACTTGGCGCCGCGGATGGAGAGATGGCCGAGTGGCTGAAGGCGCACGCTTGGAAAGCGTGTATACCGCAAGGTATCCAGGGTTCGAATCCCTGTCTCTCCGCCACATCTTTATCTAGGCTGCAAGATCCCGCTAAATGCAACAAAAAAGGGAATCGGGTCGCTAGGGCTCGCTATTCCCGCCGCTATGCTGTCATGTAGGCCAGCTTTGCACGACTAAGCGTCTTTTGTATGACTACGAACATTGAAAAAAGGCCTGTTGACTCACTCTTTCGGTCTTGCTATGTCATCTCTCGTGGATGACCCGTGCCCTACGGGTGTAAGACGGTTCACAGCTCTGCTGTGAAGCCGGTGTTTGTTCAGGGTGTTGTCCGGCGGACCAGCCGTTAAACGGAGGATGGCCTAGGAGCTTGTTGAAATAGTCTCCAGCATTTCGACTGATTGGGTAGCTGTTTCGTCTATGGAGTATGCGTGGAGACGCGCAGCTTCAGGATGGGATGTTCAGCTAGGTGACGTTGGAGCAGCGTGTGCCTCAGGATCATCCTCTGCGGGAGATTCGGCGGTTGACGGACATTGTGCTGCGGTCGTTGAACGAAGAGTTTGACAGCTTGTACTCGGCCTCGGGGCGGCCTTCGATTGCGCCGGAGTACATTCTGCGGGCGCTGTTGCTGCAGGCGTTTTATTCGGTGCGCTCGGAGCGGCAGTTGGTGGAGCAGCTGGACTACAACCTGCTGTTCCGCTGGTTTGTCGGGCTGGGCACCGACGACGCGGTGTGGAACCATGCGGTGTTTAGTAAGAACCGCGACCGGCTGTTGACCTCGGATGTGGCGCAACAGTTCTTCGCCGCCGTGCTCGAACAGGCGAAGGGCTTCATGTCGGACGAGCACTTCACCGTCGACGGCACACTGATACAGGCCTGGGCCTCGCAGAAGAGTTTCCGCCCGAAGGACGGCGACGGCGGCCCGGACGACCACGGCACGAACTTTCACGGCCAGAAGCGTTCCAACGAAACGCACCAATCGACCACCGATCCGGAGGCGCGCTTGTACAAAAAGAGCTACGGCAAGGAATCGAAGCTGGCCTATCTGGGCCATGTGCTGGTCGAGAACCGGAACGGCCTGATCGCCGCCGCGATGGCCACCCAGGCCGATGGTTTCGCCGTAGGCGATGCCGCGCTGTTGATGCTGGCCGAAAAGCAGCAGGACCGCTCGCGGCGCATCACCGTGGGCGCGGACAAGGCCTAGGACGCGGAGGATTTCGTAACTGCCGCGCGGGGCTTGAACGTTACGCCGCACATCAGCAAAAACGACAACGGACGCCGCTCCAACATGGACGCCAGGACCACCCGGCACCCCGGCTACGCCCTCAGCCTGAGCTGCCGCTGGCTGGTCGAAAAGAGACAACGGACAAGCTGAAGGAAACCGGGCCGGTACATCAGGTGAAAATGCGCGGGCTGGCCAAGGTCGACTGGGTCTTCGTCTTCAGCTGCGCCGCGCACAACTTGCTCAGGCTGCCAGGGCTGATCGCACAACATCGAACCGAAGAACTCAGCCGGCAGTGCGCCTGAGCGAGAAAAGGACGCCTGAAAAGGGCTCCTCGAACGGCTTACCAAGTCCGCCAAACAACCGCTCGCCGCTCGGCTCGAACAAATTAAACTCATAAAGTCGCTCGAAACCCAAACAGCGACGCACGGACAGAGTGTTCTTCAACAAGCTCCTGGAAGTTGGATGAGGGATTCAACAGTCAAGGATCGACGTTCAGCAAGTCTAAAGATATTGTTCTTGGAGTCCCAACCCGACCCGATCCGCTCAGGATGAACTTCGACGCGCTGCAGAACAGTGAGTGTCTTTCCGTTCGGCGTTGTCATCGCTTCGCCAATCGGTAGCGCCGCCAACCTTCCACGCGGAGCGCGTTGACTTATAAGATCCAGATCTGAGAGTGTCGGTGGAGTAGCCCGGCAAACGTAACTGACGCACTCCCGCTCGCCATCATCATAGACAACTCTGGCGATGGCTGGCTCGCTGCGCAGACGCTCGGATTCTGCCACGAGCTGTCGGTTCCCGTCTGTGATACGTGCAGCAGCCAGAGTGCGTTCGTGAATGTTCAGTTGCTCGTATTGGCGAAAACATCGGTGGAGGCTTGAGACGCGAACCGGAGATCCTTAAGAGCCGCAGAAGCAATGGCATCGAATGCCTCAAGTATGTCCTTCGCGACCGGTTCAAGTTCTTGCGCGAGATTTGTAGTCTTCATCGTAGAGTGTCCGGAGCAACATGATTGTTTGTTCGGCGTGTCCGATGCGGCTGATTCATCACCCGAGGACGACTTTAGCGCGCCTACGATCTACTGGTAATAGCAAGACCGGGAACAGGTATTACTGCCGACTTGATGTTCAGCATGGGCCGGATTGGAGCCGTCTTCAGAGGCGCGGTGGATTCGCACTCGCTTCTGACACTCTGGACAACGAAATGGTCCGTCGAGGCGCAACGCCTCAGCGATCCCCACTACTGTCCATTCAAATGCGCGTGTACTTCCTTCTCCATCCCAGCGCTGCACTTCCACATCTTGCATCTCGCTCCTTTGTCTGCGGGGCTGTGAACCTCCTTCGGTCGCAGATACCGGTTTCCATAGTAGTTCTGGTGCGTCGTTCCTTCTCTCGAATAGAAGGTGCAGGGCCAAATTGAAAGCAAAGATGTCTCACTCGACGAGTGCCTTGAAGACTGCGTCGGAAGCGTCCTTATAAAACTCGATGCTTATGCGCGTCCAAATATCATCCGGAAGATCATTCAATTGTCGGCGGGCTGAAACAGGCATCAGTAGAGTCTGCGCTTGCTTGTCAACCGCAAGTTCTGCGATACGCGTCGCATTCGGAATCATGTCCACAGAGCCGCCTAAGCTCAATCCTCCGACGATGATTGTTCCTCCACGCGTATTTTTCCCCAATAGCGAACCGCACAATGCCACTAAGACTGGGAGGCCCAACCTGCGCCGTGGCAAGAAGTAATGGATCTCTTGCAAGGGCCGTCAACAGGGAGAACAGCGGTCCCGATGATGGCTCGGCGTCCCACAGACGCCTGAGGACGCGAAATATCGGCACCTTTGGATCAAGTCCATATAGTTCAGTGAGCCTTTGGAGCGTCAACCGCCGAGTTGCAGTAGTCGCTTTTCGCAGGCAGTTGTGTGAAACGACGGCGTCCGCGTAATCCTGCTTGGCAGCTCCCTCAGGGACCGCTCTCATCAAAGAATCGAGTTCAGGGAACATCATCGTTCGGCTGGTATGCGTGCCTATCCGAGGGGGCAAGGTCCATTTCCATTCAGACTTACCGGGCAAGGTTTTTTCCCGGGTGGAGATGGTCTGTGGAGGGAAGATAGCGAACTCTCAGCCCAGTCTTCCAAAAAGATCAGGCGAGGAGGGATGATGTCCCTTGGAAACGACTTCGGAACTTTGCGGAGCTACGAGTCCCTACGTTTGAAGAGCTTTGAAAATCCAATCACCTGGAAAAATCTTAAGAGCAGAGTGCGCCGAGCCAATCTCCCCACTGACCGTGCATTCTTTACGAACTCAGTGCTTGGTCTCCGATTAGGAAGCGGAACGAAGGCGCTTGATAAGCGAGACTGGCAGAACTCGCCGCAGTTCGCCGCGCTCTGCCAAGAATTTCTCCTATTCCAAGTTGAAGCCCTATTACCTCGTCTTATCGTGGTGCTTGGCCCAAATGCTCTTGCTTCCCTGAAGGCGTTCGGAGTATCTCTCTCCGGCGACGGTAACTCGTGGGTGAAAACTGGTTGCCACGAAACCCTCCTGCACTGCACGACGCACCCTTACGGAGATTTTAATTTCAGCGAATCGCGGAAGGAACTAGATGCCGCCGCATTGCGCCTGGCGTGGGAGCAGGCGTCCTCCGCATCAAGTTGACCTCGCCGCGGCGCCCAATTTCAACAGCTCAATTCGCTTGTTTATGCGAGATAGGTGTGTCGGGCATTTCTTCCTGACAATACCGAGCGTCAATGGTCTGCCGGACTCCTACTGAAATTGAAAGTTGCGTCCCGTCTGAAAACCTCAGCAAGACCTCTTTTCCGAACTCAGGGTCATCGAGTATGGAGACCTCGGCAACCGACTTGCCTACAACTTCTGGGAATTCTAGCTTCGATTCTGACATCCTCTCGCCTCGCTTCGATCGACCCATGATGTCCCTTATTAGGGGATCGGGTCAACCGTTCACCACACTTCAGATGTGGCAGGAAAAGCGGAACCGGAGGCTCGGAAATCTCGGAAGGGGCGCAGTCCCGCGATGAGAGATTACTACGCCGGAGTCTTATCTAAACTAATTTCTGCGCGGCAAGAAGCTGGCCTGACACAGCGGGAGGTTTCGCTCAAGTTAGGTATGGCACATTCCTACCTGAACATGTGCGAATCCGGGGAGCGATCGATCGATGTGGCGGAACTCTGGGCCATCTGCAAGATCTACAAGAAGCCAATAAGCTTCTTCGCACCCGACGAGCTTTGAACAAGCTACGACGATGAGCACGTTGCGGACGGAGAGCCGTTCTTCTCGATCGGCAGGATCATTTGCGATGGTTGTAGGACGATTGTCGAACGGGTGACGAATGCGCGAACGAACTCGCTAACAAGCCGTGAATTATCGTCCCCGCGCGCAGCGATCCACTCGTCTAGGCACAGCGCATCCTCCTCCAGAGGTTTGGCGACAAGCCGCTTTCCATCGAGTTTTAGGGCACTCGCCTTGGTCAGTAGGGCAACTCCACGGCTAGCCATCAGCAAGTGCTCCGCCTCGTCCGGGTAGAGTATCCGGTCAATATGCTTCGGATGGATATGCTCATCCCGCATCAGCTTCATAATCCTCTCGTAAAGCAACGGATGTGTCCGCTGCTGGTAGATAATCCAGCGCTCGTCACGCAAGTCTGCCAGCTTGATTGCGCTCTTCGATGCAAGGCTGTGCTCGCGTGGCAGGACGATGTGAAGCGGCGTCTCCGCCAGCTTAGTCATCGTCAGTTTTGCGTTTCGCTGAGGTTGCGTGATGAGCGCTACATCGAGGTCAGCGCTCATCAGCCCATGTGCCAGATCGGGCGAAGGCTCACTGTGGATGCTGATTTCCAGGTCAGAGTACAGGGGCAATCTGATGGAGTAGAGAACCTCTACCAAGACGGGGTCCACATCCGGCGACTTTCTGATCTCCAGAAAATGCCCGGCCCGGTCCTTCGTCTCTCTAGCCGACCGAATTGCCCTCTCGCCATGGGCGAGTGAAATACGTGCGTGTTCCACGTAGGATCGGCCGGCGTCTGTGATTTCAATGGAACGTCGATCGCGCTCGAATAGCTTGGCGTTCGCCTCGCGTTCTGCGCTCTGAATGCACCGAGAAAGGCCCGATTGGGATAAGCCGACTCGCTCTGCCGCGCGGCCGAAGTGCATCTCCTCGGCCAAGGTGATAACTGCTTCTAAATGCCTTGTTTTGAACCTCTGCTGCATGGCCTATCCCCAATCTCTCCAAGAGGGATCAACAATCCAACAGCAGAATGGCGACGTTCTCCACCGCCGTTAGTACCTTAGACGTAGCCATTATCAACTTTGGTTCCACTCTGCTCTAACCCTGCGGAAGCGGAGCTGATCCAAAGTATCCGCCAGTCGAGGCCGGGCCTTATGCGTCCGCCGCATAAGGCCCGGCGGCAAACTCATTGGACTTCGATCTCAAAAACCTTCACCTTCGAGTCACGTACTTGGAGGTCTGGATGTTCGACGAGAAAAGACCACCCGCATCTGAGCGCCTGCTGCCCATTCTCGGTCGAGCAGGTGTCGAACCTTTACTGGACAGTCATGCTGCTGCCGCCGTGCTTGGAGTCCACCCGCGCACGCTTCAGCGCATGGTTCTTCGTGGGCAAATTGCAGGCGTTCAGGTAGGCAAGCTCTGGCGCTTCCGGGCGTCCGCCATCGACTAGTGGATCGACCGCAAACAGGCAGGTTGAACGCCGTTCGCTATGGCTGAAATGCCTGATTTTACTGGCGAATTCACAACTCAATCGACTATCCTTGAGCCACGCCATTAGTGCCGTGAGTCAGGGAGGAAACCTTGAAATCACGAGCACATTACCAATTCGGAAGTTTAACCCTGAAGAAGCGGGCGAAGAGCGCAGACGTCTGGGAGTTTCGGTACTACGAGGATGCAGCGACTGGAGGGAGAGCACGGAAGGCTCTCTTCATCGGCACCACCGATATGTACAAAACCGAAGCTCAGGCCCGAAAAGCCGTCGAAGCGATTCTCCTCAAACTCAACGCTGAAAAACCCATGCACCATCTGGGAACCGTGACGTTTGGCGGTCTCTGTGACAGGTACATCGCGGAAGAGTTGCCGGAACGCTACTCCACTCGGAAGTCGTATCTGTCGAACATCAACCAGCACATCAAGCCACGTTGGGGAGATTACCTCATCGGGGCGGTCAGGCCGATGGCAGTTGAAGGTTGGTTCAAAGAGATGGACAAGTCTCCCAAAACGAAGGCTCATATTCGAAGCGTGATGCACGTCATCTTCGAGTGCGCCGCCCGCTGGGAACTGTTCAACGAACGTCGCAACCCAATCGAGATGGTGCGTGTCAAAGATTCGACGAAGCGGCGTAAGCGGCCAATGATTCTCAACAACGAAGCGTTCCAAGCGATTCTGGCAAGCTTGCCGGAACCGTACCGGACGATAGTCGTGGTGGCGCAATGCCTGGGACTTCGCGTAAGCGAGATCACCGGTTTGCAGTGGGGCGACCTCGATACCGAGCGCCGTCAACTTCTCGTTCAACGAAGCGTCGTGAACGGGCGAGTGGATGACGTGAAGACCGAATACTCCCACGATCACGTGCCGATTCACGATTCATTGTTGGAGGTACTGATCGCGTGGTGCGAGAAGTGCCCGGAGACGGAAGAAGGATGGATGTTTCCGAATCCGCTTTCGAGCAAGCCCTACTATTCGACCGAGATCCAGAAGCGCTATCTTCGCACTTCCGGATGCTGCGTCGTTCCATGTCCGACATACGGCTTGGCGATGGGCGAATGGTGCGTGCAGAGCCAACCCACTGCGAACGGCAAGCGGGTTGTCATTCACGAGCTGCGCAAGGCAGCAGCAGGCAAGTTCGCCGACATCGGCTGGCACACGTTCCACCACACGTATCGTTCGTGGCTGGACGAGACCGGAGCTCCGATGAAGGTCAACAGGAACTCATGCGTCATGCCTCGATCCAGACCACGATGAATGTGTACGGACACGCGATGCCGGAGTCGAAGAGGGAAGCCAATGGAAAGGTAGTCACGATGGTGCTCAAGCCCTTGCGGGCGAGCGCCTAAAGTGACCATTTTTCTTATTGGAAGTAAATGGGAGTGAATCGGTTTTTCTGATTCTCTCTAAACCATTGATTTGATTGGTTGCGGGGGTCTGCAGTGCCCCAAATTTGCTATCGCTGCCCTTTGCTTTGAATAGGATACGCCCTGCCGTGTAGCCGTTCAAAGGATCATCATCAGAGACGGTTTACTACAATTGGCGATGTCCAGATGCTAAAATTTAGTAAATTCAGTTGCGAAGTCACCCAACCAGATGTATGCTCAGCCGACGATGAACTAAATTTCAGCTTGAATTTACTCGATCAAAGGAAGAGAAGAATGAACACCAGCAAAGCATGGGTTGAACTTGCTCTGAAAATCTTATCATGCAACCAAAAAGATCTCGCTCGACGTGTCGCAGTGTCGCCGACTCAGATCAGCAAATGGAAGAACGGCGAGCATATGTCTACGGACATGGAAGACAAATTTCGAGCGCTGGTGGATATCGGAGAAAAGCATCCGGAATTCGTGCTGTGGGCAGACTCGCTTGAAGATGCCGACAAATGGGACAGGCTCATCCACCGCTTGGCCGAAGAGGCCCAAGACAGTGCCGAAACCGGATACAATACCGAATTACTTCAAGATGACCTTGGGCTATTGTGTGTACAGGTTTCCGATACGCTCAGTAATATGGGAGTCGAACCGCCACAAGTTTTTCCGCCGGAGCTAGATCGCTATTTCGACGGTGTTGACGGCAGTGGTGACGATGAGGCCGATGACGATGATCCTGACGCTCCTGATTCGCTTTGGGAGCTGCTTGAGACTAACCCGTATTCAGCCGCCATTCACGACATCTTCGAATCGCTGAATGACACGTGGGGGTTCTACGTCGCGTACGTCGCACACGTGATCGATGATGACGATCCATCTCTATTCGATACAACAAGTAACATTGAAGCGTGCTTGGTGGCTCTTGCCGCCTGCAAGATCCAGGTCGATGAAAAATTTGCACCCAAGTTCAGAACGTTTAGGAACCAGGTGTTAAATAACTACCAGAATTGGTTAACCGTTGTAAAAGATGCAGCTTTCCGCACCGGAACTCCGCTCAGAGCCGAGTTGCTGGACATGGTAAGTGACACGCATGGGGAACTTGGGCACAAGGCAGAAGCCGAGTCATTAGGGTTTAACGCGAGTCGATTACATCCTGATATCTACATGAATGAACTTCTTGTTGGCATGAGAATCATTCATCAGGTCCTGCCAGCTATCTTAAAAAAACTTGACATTAACGACTTCGAAATAGACGAATCGAGTTTGCACATAACATGAACCCGTACCTAGCCTATGCGGATACGGCGGACGACGAGACCACATCTAGCGCGGATGAGTAGCGCGGCCTCGCAAATTTGCGTCAACCACAATAGTGGCAAATAGTGGCAAAAAACGAACGAGGATGCTACTGCTGCGAGCCGACGTGGAGCGCGATGTAGGCGGTCTCGTCTCTCCACTAAGGCCGACCAACTTTGTGCCTATCTATAGATAAATTTTTAAATAGGCTCTGCACCGACCACCAATGGTTGCGAGTATCGATCTGAACCTGCAATGCAAGTATGGACTATATTGGCGGGATATTACATCCTCAGCACTTGCGAGATCGTAACTTATTGATTCTAAATGGAAGGATTGGTTGCGAAGGCCTGCAACGTCACGAATTTGCTCGTAATCCGCTTCAGTCGATCCTTGGCAGCGTAATCGATCACTCGATCTAAAAACATCATGACTTCTGCCGTGACAGCAAGGAAGGATCTCGTAACTAATTGAAATCAGGAGCCCCGGATGGCCACTTTTGGAGCCCTGAGACCCCCTTGGAACCCTTTATTGCACCCTTATCGCACCCGCGTCCTCTGTCCACCAAACCTCTGTCCATACCTCAAATTTGCCGGGAGTTCCTGCGGTTTCTGCGGTCACTCTCGACTGGCTCCTCTGTCGCAGGACGGCAGAGGTCATGGGTTCGATAAGCCCCGAGAACAGGTGCGACTGTGGAGGTCACGGGGAGGCTACTTTATGAGAACGCAGGCGCGGAGCCATGTCTTGGTTATGCGACTCTTGCCTGAATTCCGGGTGAGCATGGTTAAATCTCATCCGCGTCGGCAGATTTCGACTGCTCTTTCGGAAAGATTTCGACCCGATCCGAAGTTCAGTCCGCGACTCCGGTCTCAAAGAAATCCGTATGGGATCACGTCGTAAGCTGGGCACGCTTACAAAATGAGCCTTTCATCCTCCAACACGCTGCTGAAATGAGTTCGAGGTTTACTGACTGGAAGTCTAAAGACGCGCTGATCGATCTTCCTCCACCTCCATAGTTCTGTGACGCAGATTCCCAAATAAGCAACGATATGTCGGCTTCCGGTCAGCCATCGTCGCGTCACCACCAGGGTTGTAGGCCTTGGATCACAGCACGATGGGTGCGGGTCTCAACACATAAGCCGTGGCTTCCATAAAAAACTCTACGTATAGGATCTTTGGTTACTATGTCCCCGAGGCTTCGACCGTCCGGGGAAAACCAGCGAAAAGACTTCGATTGTAGGAGACCAAAACCGTTATGCGTGACAACGATTCGTCCTTGATCGAACACATCCACGAGGGCTAGCAGGCGATCTTCCTGAAGAACGTAGAGGCGGGTGGGCGTCAGAATGTAAAGATGGGATGGCGTTTCAGTGATCTGTGTCGGGACTGTGCCAATGTCGTAAATGCGCACAGGGCGACCTTCAGCATCGACCTTTACCACCCGACCGCTGTATCCCGCCAAGAAAGATCCGCCACCTTCATACGCAAAGTTCGCAGCATAAATCCAGTCGGTGCCGAATGAACCGCCGACTTGAAGAGAGATAGTGAAGGTCAAAGATTGGCCTCTGTCCAAAGGCACTGTAACGCGGTGGAGCATTTGTTCATAGGATGATGTCTCGATCTCTGACTTTGAAAGCCGTGATAGGTCCATCCCCGTAAGCATCTCCATGGCTGCATTGAGATCTTGAAACTTGCGGGTGAATTCAGGTACCTGTTGATTTTTGTCGGGATGCCATCTTTTCGCCAACGTTTTGTACTGACGAGTCACCTCTTCGGGGCTCACCGGCAGCTTCAGTTCCATTAGATCCAGAGCTGCATATATCTCGGAGCTGACTCCAGAACGACCTGAGCGCTCGGTGGCCACTTCGCTCCAGCCTTCTTTGCTCGGGAACCTCAGACCCCAGATTGGCTTGCCCGTCTCCGCGTCGTAACACCAAGCTTCGTCAACGATAGTGACCAAGAATCTTCTCCTGTCGGCGGAAAGCGCGACGCAGCGGGTGTGATTCTTCAGCTGTGTTTCCGAGATGCCAAACCTCTTGGCCTGAGCTTCGTATTCGGGTAAAGACGACACCTGATCGACAAACATCGTTTCCAGCGTGTCGGAGTAGGCATGCAACAACCCATCGCTGGACATGAAGATCATTCCCGAACCATCACTGTTCACATCGGAACGGTAGACATCGAAAGGAAGGGCCTCCTCTGCAATTTTCTGTCCATCCCGTCCGGTGGTCATTACGATGCTGCGTGCTTCAGGAAAATCTTCCCGTCTTCCTTTGCGGTCTAACCAGACCGTAGCCCCGCCCGTTGGAAACATCATCCGATACGCAGGATTGGGCCTCTCTCCTGGTGTCAACTTTTGCTCCTCTAGAACCCGACAGTCGGTAGAGGAGACAGCGAAACGCTGCTGAGTCGCTTGGCCGTTCTCATCATCGGAGCTAATCAGAACCCGTCCCGCCAAATTGTTTGGCTGTGCTTTTTCCTCCCAAGGAGGTGGCGCTTTGGGTAGGCGAACATACGGAAGCTTGTTCAGTTCCAGCTTGGTGGCATGACTAGCTGATCGAGCGGACCTTTTTTTCGGGGCGGATAAATGCAACGAAGTCGAAGTCTGACTGGTCGATTGCTGCGGCTGGCTGTCGCTAAGTGGAGCATCGATGAACAAGGCATAGGTCGGAGGCCGGCTGACTCGATGAAGCCGTCCGCCCTTGTCTAGCCAAGACACCAGAGTGCTGAGTCGTCGGCCATCCCCATCAACGAGCCGTTTCAGCTCATTTTGCTTGACGCCTGGATTGGCGGTGACCGCTGCTAAGACAGCTTTGACCAATCTCAGATCGCTCTCCGCTTGCTCAGCGCTTTCCAGCCATCTATGCAAGTCGACAGTCTTGTCCAGAGTTTGCCGGAGTTCGCTGATTCCCTCCGCATCTTCCATAACGGCCATCAATGTGCCGCCCGTATGAATTGCATGCGACGTTGCGATGTCAAACCCTCCGAACTCTTTCTTCATCTGTGCGACGACCGCAGGCATCAACGGGAAACTGTTTCGCGCGGCTCGGACCGCCTTCTTGTAGTCACCTTTGGCTTTTGCAGATTCGATCACCCCGCTCAGCCTGAAATACTCATTGACGGCGGCACGTCCAGACAGAGCCCTGTCCGTCGGTCGTAAGGAATCTGCTGACTCCGCGCGATCCTGTTGCTTCTCAGGGATCCGACGGACGGGTTCTGTAGACGGAACTTTGATTGCGGCGCTGGTAGCGCTTCGCTCCGAACCACCGAGCAGTCTTCGCAAGAACTCGAACATTAGGGCTCTTCTATTGAAATGATTGACACTCCGAACTCAACCATTATCGACTAGGATCACGAGGCAGGCGAGCTTCGCCCTTACCTTAGTGGCGATCGGGATACGTTTCACTAGCGTGACCAGTGGCGACAAGTCTCTTTCGATTCAGCCTCGACGAGTGGTTTTGGCGATTTCTCACTCGCCGAGAAGGCGACCCGAAATGACTAACGAGTCGGCATCATCCGGAGAAAACTGAGGAGGAGGCCGTCTATGGGAGATAGTCAGGGTAAGTCCGAAGAAAACAAGATCAATATGAGTCTGCTTTGTTATCGACAGTTAGCGGTTTGGCCCTCAAGATTATAGGAGAGAAGCAAAACTCTTTTAGAAGATGGAGCTGTGGTGGCAACCATAAGCAAGCTGGTGCTGAAGAACTTCAAACGTTTCAGGTCACTTGAGCTCGATTTCGACCCCGAATTGAATATTCTGTCCGGGGGCAATGAGGCTGGCAAGAGCTCTGTACTGCAGGCGATAGACATTGTGCTCAGCGCAAGCCGAAGCAAAGTGGAAGCACTCGGCCTCGAGACTCTTTTCAACATGGACTGTATCGCCGAATTCATGGCGGGGGAAAGGAAGATCGAGGATCTGCTCGAGCTCCTGGTGGAGGTATACCTTGCAGGAATCAACGAACACGAACTGGACGGGCGAAATAACAGCAAGGGCGCAGACGCCCTCGGGATCAAGATGGTGTGTAAACCCATTGACCAGTACACCAAGGACATTCAGGCCATCCTGAACGAGAAACACGACAGCTTTCCTTTCGAGTACTACGCTTTGCAGTTCCAAACGTTCACGGATGACGCGATCCTCCCCTTCAAGAAACCTCTCAAGCACCTTCTGCTCGACAGCTCACAGATCAATAACGAGTACGCGAATCGCGAGTACACTCGCTCGATGTACACCGCGAGTGCAAGCGTGGGCCAACGCAGCTATCACAGCCTCGAATATCGTAGGGCTAAAGTCAGCTTCCGGGATCTCGCTTTCAAAGAGATGAATGAGGCCCTGGGTGCGTACAAGTTTGACATTCGAAAGAGTCCGAAGGCCTGTGTCGAAACCGACATCATGATCACAGAAGAAGACATGCCGATCGACAGCAAGGGGAGGGGACGTCAATGCTTTATCAAAACGGAGTTTGCCCTCCGAAATCGTGAGCATTCACTCGACGTCCTTCTGCTCGAAGAGCCCGAGAACCACTTAAGTCATGTCCACATGCATTCGCTCATTGAGCGGATCCGAGGATCCCTAAAGAAGCAAACTTTCATCGCTACCCATAGCAGCTTCATTGCAACGAGGCTGAACCTCCAGAAGGTTTTAGTACTCAGCAATGAAAACCCGCCCCGATCCTTTTCCCTCAAGCAACTCACCACGGACACCGCAAAGTTCTTCATGAAGGCCCCTGACAACAACCTTCTGGAACTTGCGCTCTGCAAGAAGGTAATTCTGGTCGAAGGCGACGCTGAGTTTATTCTCATGGATGCGCTCTACAGAAATAGTGCCAACGGCGCCAGCACCGAGGCAGACTGCGTCCACGTGCTCTCTGTTGACGGGACAAGCTTCAAGCGCTACCTAGAACTCGCGAAGCTGATCGGCTGCAAAGTTGCAGCCATCCGTGACAATGATTCCGATTACCAAACGAACTGTGTCACGAACTACGTTGACCACATCACGCCTTCCATCAAGGTCTTCGCAGACAACAACAATGCACGACATACCTTCGAAGTCTGCATGTACGAAGACAACAAGGTCGCTTGTGACGAGCTCTTTACGGCCGGGCGCAAGCTTCTGACAGTGCAGGACTACATGTTGAAGAACAAGACAGATGCTGCATTCAGCTTGCTTGAGAAGAAAGGCGCGGCACTTGTCGCGCCGAAGTACATTCAGGATGCGGTCGCATGGATAAACGCGTAATCCTCGCCGTTGCTGGATCGGGCAAGACGTCTCGGCTTATTGACAGTCTTGATGAGAAGCACCGCTTCCTCATCGTCACGTATACCGATTCCAACCAAGAAACAATCCGCAGAAAGATCCTCCAGCGATTTGGTCATTTCCCTGTGAACATCGCCGTTTTTACCTATTTCAGGTTCCTTCACGGCTTCTGTTACAGGCCGTTTCTTCGAACGGAAAAGAATACCAAAGGGCTGACGTTCAACCTGCCGGCCAAATTCCCTGCATACAAACTCACAGAAGATCTGCGGTACATGACCTCCAGCGGGCGGCTCTATTCAAATCGGCTTGCCAAATTCATCGAGCAGTCAGGCCTGATGAGCGCTGTTGTCGCGCGCTTGGAGAAATACTACGACGCCATCTTCGTGGATGAAGTGCAGGACTTCGGTGGCCACGACTTTAATTTCCTTTTGGCTATCAGCGTTGCCAAGATGAAAGTCACATTCGTCGGTGATTTTTTCCAGCACACTTTCGACACAAGCCGCGACGGGAATGTGAATGCCAACCTCCACGAGGACTATGATGTTTACAAGTCCCGGTTCAAAAAGGCGAAGATACATGTTGATACAGAAAGCCTCAAGAAGAGTCGCCGATGTAGCAAGAATGTTTGCGACTTCATCACGGAGAAGATCGGGATCTCCATCGAAGCCCACGATGCCCGGGAGAGCGTTGTCAGATTCGAGGAAGACCCCGCGGCTGCGCTTGCCATCTATGAAGATTCACAAACTGTAAAACTCTTCTATCAGGCGCATCATAAATACGCATGCTTTTCCCACAACTGGGGGGCATCGAAGGGTAGCGACCGCTATCAGGATGTTTGCGTGGTCGTTAATTCGACCGGCATGAAAGCTTGGCGTACCGGCAGCTTCCTCGATATTAATGTCCAAACGCGCAATAAGCTCTACGTAGCCTGTTCAAGAGCCAGAGGAAACCTTGTGTTCGTTCCTGAAGCACTTCTCAAGCCTCACAAGCGACCTTAGGTAAATCCGTGAAACGAAAACGAAGCCATCGGCAGATGCACGTTTCCAGCGCTCATTGGCTGATCGAGCGACTCGGTGGCTTTTCATCGAGTCATTGGCTTCAATTGAAATCAAAAAGCCAAAAAGGTGATAAGCGCGATTTTCGCGACTAGCATCTCCCGTTTCGCGTCCGCTGTTCGGAAAACCTTCATTTAGCGGAACATTGTCGATTATCCAGATCGCGGGCTGATAAGCTTCACGGTATCGATTATTAGAGCAGCGGTGTCATGGACGAATTCAAATTTCTGCATGTCGCGGACATTCACCTCGACAGCCCGCTCTTGGGGCTATCGAAATACGAAGGCGTGCCCGTCGAGGAGATTCGCCTCGCCACCCGCACAGCACTTACGAACGCTGTTGACCTTGCGATCGAAGAAAAAGTTGAATTTGTGGTCATTTCCGGCGACATCTACGACGGTGACTGGCCGCATTTCGGAACGGGACTCTTTTTCTGCTCCGAGATGGGGCGGCTTGAGCGCGCCGGGATCGAGGTCTTCCTTCTGTACGGAAATCATGACGCCGACTCGGTCCTGACGAAGAAGCTGCCACTACCGGATAACGTTCACGCCTTCCGCTCGAACAAGGCGCACACTATCCCCCACAAGCGCACAGGCACGGCCGTACACGGGCGGAGCTATAGGGACAAGGACACAAGGGACAATCTTGCCAGCCAGTATCCGGAAGCAGTTCCCGGCGTTCTTAACATCGGCGTGCTTCACACAGCTTTGAGCGGACGCCCGCCACATGCTCCCTATGCCCCTTGTTCTGTTGCCGAGCTAGCTGCTAAGGGATATCAGTATTGGGCGCTGGGCCATGTCCACGATTTTGAGATTGTGAGCACTAATCCCTACATCGTCTTTCCCGGTAACCTACAGGGGCGAACAATTCGAGAGGCGGGAGGAAAAGGCGCGGTGCTCGTCACAGTCACAGACGGTGCGATCTCCATTCAGCCCGAGAGACGGCTGCTGGACTCAGTTCGATGGTTCCACGCCAAAGTCAATTTGACGGGGGTTGACCGTCCAGAGAGTTTCAACGAAGGAATTCGTTCCCGCCTCGAAGAGGCACTAGAAAATTCAGATGGTCTGCCCACTGTAGTCCGCCTATCCGTAACGGGAGCTACGCCCCTCCACAGCTGGCTGATCTCTCGCGAAGACCAGGTAAAACAGGACGTCAGAGCCATCGCAGTTTCGCTCTCGAAGCAGCTATGGGTCGAGAGGGTCTCCCTAAAGACATTGCCCACTGTTTCCATCTCGGCCCGAGAACACTCCGCCGCCGAGCTTCACTCGATCCTTGAAGAGGCGGCGGCAAGCCGAGAGTTCTCACAACAAATCATGGACGAGCTTGTCGACTTCATGAACCGATTGCCGTCTGACCTGACCAAGGACGATGGGCTGCTGCGACAGGTCCGCGACGGTAATGTCGCCGAGTTGATCTCCAATTCTGTAGCTGCTCTTTCAAATCGCTTGGAGGAGGCCTCCTCTTGAGATTCGCGCGCCTCGACCTCCTCAAATACGGGCATTTCGACGGATGCGCTCTCGAGTTTCCGGAGAGACCTATCGATTTGCACGTCATCTTCGGGCTGAACGAGGCCGGCAAATCGACGGCGATGTCCGCGATCTCGGACCTACTATTTCAGTTTCCGAACTCGACGCCGTTCGATTTCCGACATGACAAACAACTATTGCGAGTCGGGGCGACGTTGGCACGGGACGGCTCCACGATTACCTGTCGGAGAAAAAAGGGGCGCTCCAACACGCTGCTTGACGCGGAAGACCTACCGATGGACGAGGGAATTCTCGCAGCTCTGCTCGGTGGCCAAACCCGAGAGTCTTTCTTGAGGATGTTCAGCCTCGATCATAGCCGGCTCCGAGACGGCGGTAACGCGATCCTGGAGGCGAAGGATGACATTGGACAAGCAATATTTGCGGCCGGGTCTGGCCTGGTCGGCATCACCGAGTTGCAAGAAAGGCTCGACCAGGAAGCCAAAGAGATCTGGGGCAGGCGCGCCACCATCCAGTCCTATCATCTAGCGGTGAAGGAATACGAAAGCGCAAAAGATCAACAAAAAAAAGCATTGATTAAGCCGGCAGCTTGGACCCAGCTTCGGGACCAAGTTACCGAAATGAAAGCCGGGCTGGCTGAGCTAAGAGACAAGCGCAAAGGCATCGAAGCGCAACGAGACGCGGTCGAGCGCATGAGACGAACGCTTGGGCCCATCGCCACATTGCGCGCCGCACGCGCAGAGTGGGAAGCGCTTGGAGCCGTAACCGACCTTCCCCACGACGCCTCATCAATCCTGAGCGCAGCCCTGCAGGATATCTCGATGGCAGAGGTGCAGCGGTCGCAAGAGACTGATCGTAAGCGAGTATATGAGGAAGAGAGCGACGGTATCGTGATCGAAATCAATCTCCTCTCAAATCGCGCCGAGATCGACGCACTACGAGAAGGCAGAGGTGCCGTCGACAACAGTCTCGCAGATCTGCCACGAAGGAGGGGTGAGCTTCAGACCGCCGCCGCCAATTTGCTCCGTCTACAGACCGAGCTCGGGTGTGCCATCGAGGGAGCCACCGAAACGCAAACACGCTTACCGAAGCTGGTAGAGGTAGCGGAAGTCAGAGGCTTGCTGGAACAAAGATCTGGGCTGGATGGCGTGACGTCGACCGCTACCAAACGCGAAGAAGATGCTGCAACTGGATTAAAGCGGGCGCGTGAAGACCTAGAGGCTTTGGCGCGTGAAGCAGACACGACTTCACTTTCGGCGGCACTAGCGGTGGCCCAAGCTGCAGGGGACTTGGATATCGCGATAGGCAACGCGGATCGTTTGGTCGAGCGCGAACGAAAAGAGCTCAGCAAGCAGTTGAACCAACTACTCCCTTGGGATGGGAGAGATTGACGATCTCAAAGGTCTACGGCTTCCATCGGAGGCACTGGTGAATGAGGTCTCCGCTAGGCTGAAACGCCTCACGGATGAAACGTCCAAAGAACGCTACGCTCTGCAAAAGAGCGTAGATAAGCTTGCGCAAGTCGAGCTTCAGGAGCGGCAGGTTGCCAACGAGACCGGTGCCATTTCTCCTCTGCAAGTGTCCGAAGCGCGCAGCTCCAGGGACCTCACGGTGAGCTCGATTCGAGAGCGCGTGATAGCGGGCAACTTCAAATCTGAGGACGCCAAAGATGTAGACTTCCTGTCAAACCAGATTCATGATGCGGACGACGTGACCGATCAGAGGTTCACCGGCGCGACGCAGTCTACAAGGCTGGCGGCTAAGATTCAGGAACATGAGCAAACGTCACTAGACGTAGACCAGCATCGCGCTGAAGTCAACCGTCTCGCCGCTGCCGAGGAGGCCGCTGAACAGGAGTGGCGCGAGAGCATGAGCAAGCTTGGATTCCACTTATCTCCTAGTGATTTCAACGTGTGGAGGAACAAGCGGGACAGCGCACTGCAGGCCTCCGATCGTGTTCACGACGGTGAAACACAAGCGGAGCTTCTGAAGGCGAAACGATCGGAAACGACCAAGCTACTGCTGGGCGAAATTGGTCGCATTAAACCTGATTACGACTTGACTGAAGCAGCGTCATACAGCCTCCTTCTCCAGATAGGGTTGGAACTCAAACAGGCTGCAGAGTTGGCTGCCAAGGAGCGTTTGCGTCTTGACACTGTGTTGGCATCCGCATTGTCTGAAGCTGGCTTAGCAGCCAAAGGGAAGGAGAACGCAGACGCGGGTTTAGCCGCGTGGTTGGGACAATGGATGCCCGCAGTCAAAGGCGTTGGACTGAACCCAGACTCCAGCATTGCCGTGATACGGGCACAACTCGTTTTTCTCGAAGACCTAAGAACACAAGTCAGGGACATGCTTTCGCTTGAACACCGTATTTCCGGAATGGAAGCTATTGTCAGCAAGTTCAAGGAGACTGTCCAGACGCTGGTGGAAAGCTGCAATTTGGAGACTGGCGAGACAGACGACATCCGTTTGATGCGGGAATTGGTGCATCGTTCCACAGAGGCAGCGAAGCTTTCGGAGCGTAAGCAACGCCTGCAAGGATTGGTTCGTGATTCCGCCGGCAAGATTGAAGACTTCAATGAGAAGATCAAGCTTGCGAATGCCAAGATCACTCCCCTGTTAGAAACCTCGAGCGCAGAGGATAATGAGAGCTTACGCAAGGAGATTGAACGCTGCGAACGAGCTCGTCAGCT